>NZ_CP132914.1:0-5034612 GCF_030848765.1 Shewanella oncorhynchi | reverse complement strand
TTAGTTATCCCCAAAAGATCATCAAAAAAGAGATGTATTCTATAGCGAGATCTCAAGGATCGCTATCCTTAAAAAATATTTATCCCCAGCGAGATCATTCTATGTGGATATCCTCGATCATCAAAGATCCAAAACGATCCTTTTATTCAGCACTAACCGCAAATCCTGCTTTATTAAGCGATCCACATTGATCTATAATGGCGCCCCTTCGATCGGCTCGAAGATCCCCTGCACTACTACATGTAGTGTCCGTACACAGAGTTATCCACATCTTATGGTGTATTCTGGGGGTTGATCTAAGGATACGCTGGCAGAAATAAAGCACTTACTTACTTTCGTTGTTGACGTGACTAAGTATTGTGATTACAATTCGGCCTCTTTTTTGCCCTTACCTCTATCCTAGAGATAAGGATATGTTCACTAATAACAAAGACGGATTGCCATCATGAGTAAACGTACTTTTCAACCTAGCAACCTGAAGCGCAAGCGTTCTCACGGCTTCCGCGCTCGTATGGCTACTGTAGGCGGCCGTAAGGTGCTTGCACGTCGTCGTGCGAAAGGTCGCGCTCGTTTATCTGCTTAATAAGTGGGTAACTAGTTGACTAGCTATACCTTTTCGCGGGAGTTACGTTTGTTAACTCCCGCGCAATTTAAATCTGTATTTTCCAATCCCATCAAAGCATCTTCTGCTGAAATTACCTTGCTCGCTATTCCTAACACGGAACAACATCCGCGTATGGGCCTTACTGTTGCTAAACGCTATGTAAAACGCGCCAATCAACGTAACCGTATTAAGCGCGTGATCAGAGATAGTTTTCGCTTGAATCAACACGACATTCCTCATCTTGATATTGTTGTGCTTGTCAGAAATGGCGTGATGGAAATGGAAAACGCTGAAATCAACAAATTGATAGAAAAGCTATGGCGCAAACTCAGTCGCCGCTACAATGGCTAGCGACCACGTTAATTCGTGGCTATCAAGTATTCATAAGCCCTATACTGGGCCCTCGATGCCGTTTCAATCCCACCTGCTCTCACTACGCTATTGAAGCAATAAAAGTGCATGGAACCGCGAAAGGTTGTTGGTTTGCATTGAAACGCATATTAAAATGTCACCCTTTACATCCCGGCGGTAGTGATCCCGTCCCCCCTAAAAATGATAGGTGTAATAAATAGGCTATGGAATCTCAACGCAATATATTGCTCATAGGACTACTGTTTGTCAGCTTTTTGCTGTGGCAACAGTGGCAAGCAGACAAAGCTCCTAAACCCGTTGCAACCGAATCGTCCTTAGTGGCGAACGCGGCAAGCTCGCACAGTGCCGATGTTCCAGAAGCTGATACAGGTGTTCCTGCTGCAGCAGTTACTGCAAACAGCAAACTGATTATGGTAAAAACAGATCAGTTAGACATTCAGATCAATCCAGTGGGTGGTGACATCGTTTTTGCTGCGTTAGTTTCGCACAAAAAAGAACTAGAGAAAGATCAACCATTCGTATTGCTTGAGCAAACGAATGATTTCACTTATATCGCTCAAAGCGGCCTAATTGGTCGCGATGGTATCGATAGCAGCGCAAAAGGCCGTGCCGCATTTAGCACAACGGCAACTGAATATACCTTAGCCGAAGGCCAAGATACCTTAGAAGTACCGTTAACTTATATCGCTGACAATGGTGTGACTTACACTAAAGTGTTCGTATTCCATCGCGGTAAGTTCAACATAGATGTTGACTATAAAATCAACAACACTTCAGCAGCACCACTGCAAGTTCAGATGTACGGTCAGATTAAACAAACGATCAAGCCATCTGAAAGCAGCATGATGATGCCTACCTATCGTGGTGGTGCGTTCTCAACGAATGATGTGCGCTATGAAAAATACAACTTTGACGACATGGCCAAAAGTAACCTGAACCAAGCCACTTTAGGCGGTTGGGCAGCCATGTTACAACACTATTTCGTTTCAGCTTGGGTGCCACCCGCAACTGACAGCAACACTATTTTTTCTAGTGTCAGTGCTGGCGGTTTAGCTAATATTGGTTTCCGCGGCGCGGTATACGATATTGCACCTGGTGCCAGCCAAGAAATTAGCTCACAGTTCTATGTTGGTCCTAAGGATCAAGCGGCACTGTCAGCGATTTCTGAAACCTTAAATCTCGTGGTCGATTACGGTTTCTTATGGTGGTTAGCAGTTCCTATTCACTGGCTATTGATGTTCTATCAATCATTCGTCGGTAACTGGGGTGTGGCAATTATTCTGATCACGTTAACCGTTCGTGGTTTACTGTTCCCGCTGACAAAAGCGCAGTACACCTCAATGGCGAAGATGCGTAATCTGCAACCTAAGCTGACAGATTTGAAAGAACGCTTTGGTGATGACCGTCAAAAGATGGGTCAAGCCATGATGGAACTGTATAAGAAAGAAAAAGTTAACCCTATGGGTGGCTGTTTACCTATTATTTTACAGATGCCAATCTTCATTGCCTTATACTGGGTATTGCTAGAAAGCTTCGAATTACGTCATGCACCATTTATGCTGTGGATCCACGATTTATCGGTACAAGATCCTTACTACATACTGCCGCTGCTGATGGGCGTCTCTATGTTTGTAATGCAGAAGATGCAACCAATTGCGCCGACAATGGATCCAATGCAAGTGAAAATGATGCAATGGATGCCAGTAATCTTTACCGTATTCTTCCTGTGGTTCCCATCAGGTCTAGTACTGTACTGGTTAGTAGGTAACATAGTTGCCATCACGCAGCAGAAGATTATTTATGCAGGTCTTGAGAAAAAAGGCTTAAAATAAGCCCTACCTTTAGCAAAGCATAAAGTGAAAATAATACTAAAGGCGGCTTAATTAGCCGCCTTTTCCTTTACATGATTTGGTAGATATTAGTTTGGTGGGTATTTCCGTGACAACTGACACTATCGTGGCTCAAGCCACCGCGCCCGGACGTGGCGGCGTTGGCATCATCCGAATTTCAGGCAACAAGGCCAGTGATGTCGCTATGGCCGTATTGGGTCATCTTCCTAAAACAAGATATGCCGATTATTGCGACTTTAAAAGTGCAACAGGCCAAGTAATCGACCAAGGCATAGCGCTGTTTTTTAAAGGCCCCAATTCCTTTACTGGCGAAGATGTATTGGAGCTTCAAGGCCACGGCGGCCAAATCGTTCTAGACATGCTGATCAAACGTGTAATGGAAGTCGGTGGTATTCGAATAGCCAAACCCGGTGAGTTCAGCGAACAAGCCTTTATGAACGACAAGCTAGACTTAACCCAAGCCGAAGCGATTGCCGATCTTATCGATGCCACCAGTGAGCAAGCGGCTAAAAGCGCGCTGCAATCACTCCAGGGTGAATTTTCTAAGGAAGTCCATGAGCTGGTGGATCAAGTCACTAACCTACGTTTATATGTAGAAGCTGCGATTGATTTCCCCGATGAAGAAGTCGACTTTTTAAGTGATGGCAAAATTGCCAATGCACTCTATAAAATCATCGACAAACTCGACCTAGTGCAAGCCAGTGCTAAACAAGGTTCTATCATCCGCGAAGGCATGAAAGTCGTGATCGCGGGTCGTCCTAACGCTGGAAAATCCAGCTTGTTAAACGCCTTAGCCGGTAAAGAATCGGCTATCGTTACCGAAATTGCTGGTACAACACGAGATGTATTACGCGAGCACATCCACTTAGATGGCATGCCGCTGCACATTATCGATACCGCAGGCCTACGTGATACGACAGATACCGTTGAACAAATTGGTATAGAACGCGCTTGGAATGAAATAAACAGTGCCGATCGGGTGTTATTTATGGTTGATGGCACCACCACAGCCGCCGTTAATCCCCATAATATTTGGCCTGACTTTGTCGATCGCCTGCCCTCAAATTTAGGTGTAACAGTGATCCGCAATAAAGCCGATCTCACTGGCGAAGACTTAATGATGACCGAAGAACAAGGTTATAGTGTTTACCGGATCTCGGCCAAAACGGGCTTAGGTGTTGAACAGTTAAAGCAGCATTTAAAATCACTCATGGGCTACCAGAGTAACCTCGAAGGTGGCTTTATCGCCCGACGTCGTCACTTAGAAGCCCTTGAACTCGCCGCAAGCCATCTGCAATTGGGTAAAGAACAATTAGAAGTGTATCTAGCAGGAGAACTGCTAGCAGAAGAGTTACGCATGTGCCAATTAGCACTATCAGAAATCACTGGCCGCTTCACCTCAGATGATCTCTTAGGCAAAATATTTAGCTCTTTCTGTATCGGAAAATAACTAACCTTAATATTATTTCCATATAAATCAGCCCATACAATATGGGCTGATTTTTTATCTACAACTGAATATTTCCACTCATCGACTAACTCATGATTCGACGTGGCGGTAATGATCTTGCATTTGATAGGATCTTGCATAAAGCGCAAACATCAATGCCGCCAAGATGGCAAAACCTGCGAAGAAAAACATCTGAAATGCAGTAATACTGATCCCCGTCTGGGCAATTTGTTCGGTCACAGCCGGACTTTTCACACTGACGTTCGCTAGTAGCACCCATAAGTTACCGACGGTCACCGATAAGGTCCAAAAACTCATGATAGTGCCTTTCATGGCTTTAGGCGCTTGGCTGTAGGCAAACTCTAGCCCAGTGGCAGAGACTAATACTTCACCAAAGGTGAGCAAAGCATAGGGCACAATCTGCCAAAATATTGATAATACCGAGCCGCCATCCATCACCAATTGAATGCTACCAACGACTATCCAGCTCACGCCCGTGATGGCAATCCCAGCCCCCATTTTACGCAAAGCAGTTAACTTTATACCCATGCGCTCAATCGCCGGATATAACACAAAGTTATTAAATGGGATCAGTAACATAACTAATAATGGGTTTAAAGCTTGCATCATGGCGGGTTCAAACCAATCAGGTTTAGACATGTCATTGGCTTGCAGTATCCAAGTGGACGCTTTCTGATCAAACAAAGACCAAAAGGGAGTCACTAACGCAAATAAGATTAAGATCCGTAGTACTGAACGCACCCCATCAACGGCTATATCCGGATGGATCCCCCTAGCGCGTTCGAGTTGCAATGAAGCCCCTGCGCCAACAAATCCCATTACTAGCACTAACGCACAACACAAACCAGCAACGATACCTAAGGTTGGAATATTCACTAAAGCATACGCTGCAGAAATTATCCCAACTAAAGCTAACACTAAACCTATGTTGGCTTGACCAGCGATTTTAGTGAGCAATGCGGTACGAATAACGGGTAAAAAACCATGGGGATTTTTCGGTTCAGGTGGCATATGCACATAACGTTTGCGGCCTAACCAGAAGAACACAGTTGCAATAAACATTAAGATACCAGGGATCCCAAATGCGACCGCAGCACCATAATATTTCAATAGTAATGGCATAGATAACGAGGCGAAGAAGGAGCCAAAGTTAATCGTAAAATAAAACAGATCAAACGCTTTCTGCGCCAATGTTTTATTGGTTTGATCAAATTGATCCCCCATAAAGGAAGAAACCAAGGGCTTAATCCCACCCGATCCGAGCGCAATTAAAAATAATCCCGTATAAAACCCTTGAATGCTGTGTTCAAAAATAGCGAGAAACGCATGACCAACACAGTAAATCAAGCTTAACCATAAGATAGTATTGTATTTACCGAAAAAACGATCGGCAATCCAACCACCGAGTAACGGGAAAAAGTACACTCCAATGACAAAGGAATGGAACACATCCTTAGCCATAGTTCCACGCAGTTCTTCTGGAATAGACAACAAAAGTGCTGTCATCAAGAATGGGGTAAGAATATTCCGCATACCGTAAAAGCTAAAACGTTCACAAGCTTCACTGGCTATGATGTAAGGAATTTGCCGTGGCCACTGGGGCGCATTTACGGGTGTTGTCATGGTTCATCCTATTATAATCATTTGATTTTAAATGAAATTAACTTTTTAAATATATTAATTATGTATCAAGAAGCTAAAGGTAACATGTAAGCGAAACCAACCTTATATAAAGGATGCAAAAACTGCAAAAATCACATATTGCTTCTGTGGTCCTATCCACATTTCCTTTATGATGAACATAATAATAGCCATTCAGCTATCTATTTAATTGAAATTAGTTTTAAAAACAACAACACACTGAGAAATCATAATGGCAAAGATTGAAGTAATCGTTGGTACAACATTGGGCAGTGCAGAGTATGTTGCCGACGAAATGATGGCCCAGTTAACGGAGCAAGGACACCAAGTTCAAGTTCATTTAACCCCAACATTGTGCGAAATAGACACCCATGCACTGTGGATTATCGTGTCATCAACTCATGGAGCTGGTGATCTTCCAGATAATATTCAGCCTTTTTTCAACGAAATTACCGAGCAAAAACCGGATCTCAGCCAAGTAAACTTTGCCTTATGTGCAATTGGTGACTCAAGTTACGATACCTTTTGCCAAGGCCCAGAAAAATTAATTTCGGCCATTCAAGACTGCGATGCAAAAGCCTTTGTGGATAAGATCCAGATCGATGTACAGCTTGATCCTGTGCCGGAAGACCCAGCCCTTGCATGGTTAGCACAATGGCAACAGGACATTTAAGATCGCTTATTGGATAAGGTCCCGAACTATGTACAGTTTAGATCCTATTTATCCACAATTTACTTATTTAAAGTATAAACATGTGGATAAGCTATTATTTAGATCTGATCAACCTCTGTACTATTCACAGTCCGATCTGCTTAATGATCCGCCTTGTGGATAAGTAGGCGATCTATCCCCATGTTTAATGACATTAGATCGCGATCAGATCACAGGATCAAGATCGCGCTAATTAATGATTTATATAATTAATTTGGGTTATGCACAGAAAAACGCGATCCTAATAGTAAACATAATAAGAAGATCTATATAAAGATCTTAAGATCTATTAGTCCGGATCATCTCGATCGAACAGCGTAAAATGATCATTCACCTAAGACGAAGCAAATGCTAAAATACTCGGCTCGTACTGAGTCTCTTAGCAATTGAAGGTAGTGGCATGCATTTTCATGAACGGTTTGATGTTATTGTTGTTGGTGGTGGTCATGCCGGAACTGAAGCCGCGTTGGCAGCAGCAAGAATGGGATCAAAAACATTATTACTAACGCACAATATCGATACGTTAGGACAAATGTCATGTAATCCAGCGATCGGTGGCATAGGCAAAGGCCATTTAGTGAAAGAAATTGACGCCTTAGGTGGTGCAATGGCAATCGCAACCGATTATGCAGGAATCCAATTTAGAACCTTAAATTCAAGTAAAGGCCCAGCAGTACGAGCAACACGTGCACAAGCTGACCGTGCACTGTATCGTCAAAAAATCCAAAATATATTACAAAACCAACCTAACTTACGTATTTTCCAACAAGCCGTAGATGACTTAATTGTTGAAAATCATCAAGTAGTTGGTGTAGTTACCCAAATGGGTTTAGCTTTTGAATCTCCAGCTGTTGTATTAACAACAGGTACATTCTTAAGCGGCAAAATTCATATAGGCTTAGAAAACTACAGCGGTGGCCGTGCAGGCGATCCACCAGCGATTGCTTTAGCAAATCGATTACGTGAATTACCGATCCGAGTCGGCCGTTTAAAAACAGGTACACCACCACGTATCGATGCAAACACGATCGATTTTTCTCAAATGGCTGAACAGAAAGGCGATTCTCCGTTACCTGTCATGTCATTTATGGGGGATGTCAGTCATCATCCAAAACAGATTTCTTGCTGGATCACTCATACCAATGAAAAAACCCATGAAATTATTCGTGGTGGTTTAGACAGAAGCCCTATGTATTCAGGCGTCATCGAAGGTATTGGTCCACGTTATTGCCCATCGATTGAAGACAAGATCCACCGCTTTGCGGATAAATCTTCGCATCAGATCTTCATCGAACCAGAAGGTTTAAATACCAATGAGATCTATCCTAACGGGATCTCTACTAGCTTACCTTTCGATGTACAGTTGAATTTAGTACGTTCGATCAAAGGCATGGAAAACGCAGAAATCATGCGTCCAGGTTATGCGATCGAATACGATTATTTCGATCCAAGAGATCTGAAAAACTCATTAGAAACCAAAGCGATCAACGGTTTATTCTTCGCTGGCCAAATAAACGGCACTACAGGTTATGAAGAAGCCGGTGCTCAAGGTTTATTAGCAGGCATGAATGCATCACTGCAAGTGCAAGGCAAAGAAGCCTGGTGTCCACGCCGTGACGAAGCATATCTTGGAGTACTAGTTGACGATTTATCAACTCTGGGTACCAAAGAACCGTACCGCATGTTTACTAGCCGTGCCGAATACCGTTTGTTACTCCGTGAAGATAACGCTGATATTCGCTTAACGGCAAAAGGTCGCGAATTAGGTTTAGTTGACGACACTCGATGGGCGGCATTTAGTGAGAAGTTAGAATCGATCGAACTTGAGTTACAACGTTTGCGCGCTCAATGGGTGCATCCAAATTCACCTTTGATCCATGCGTTAAACCCACACTTGAATACGCCTATCTCTCGCGAAGCATCATTTGAAGAATTACTGCGTCGTCCAGAAATGGATTACAGTAAGTTGATGCAGATCGAAGGTTTTGGTCCAGGGCTTGAAGATCCACAGGCGGCTGAGCAAGTTCAGATCCAAGTTAAGTATTCTGGTTATATTCAACGTCAGCAGGAAGAGATCAACAAAGCTGTGCGTAATGAGAACACAGGTTTACCTTTGACGCTCGATTACAAAGAAGTACCAGGCTTGTCGAACGAAGTGATTGCTAAGTTAAATAACCACAAACCAGAAACCATAGGCCAAGCGTCACGGATCTCTGGTATTACGCCTGCGGCTATTTCAATTTTGTTAGTTCACCTCAAAAAGCGTGGCTTATTACGTAAGAGTGCGTAAAAGCTAGCTTAATCGCTGCTTAGGTCATAGAAGGGAAGCATTCAGGCTTCCCTTCATCGTTTTCGGGCTTCATAATAGCCTTCGCGTTCATAATCGTATCTTTGTTGAGGTTGCTCAGTGTTATCTGCCCAGTTAGAGGCTTATTTAGCCGAAATTAATTTGCCCGCCACCGCCGAGCAGAAAAAACAACTAATTGATTTTGTTGGTATGCTCAACAAATGGAATAAAGCCTATAACCTGACATCGGTGAGAGATCCCGAAGCTATGCTGATCCGTCATATCATGGACAGTTTAGTGGTTTCAAAACATCTGCAAGGTGAACGTTTTATCGATGTAGGCACTGGACCGGGTTTACCTGGGATCCCATTAGCCATTATGAATCCCGATAAACAATTTGTGTTATTGGATAGCTTAGGTAAACGTATTCGTTTTCAAAAACAAGTGTCCTTTGAATTAGGCATACATAACATCAGCTCAGTTGAAAGCCGTGTAGAAGCGTATCAACCGGAGGATAAATTCGACGGTGTATTAAGTCGTGCATTTGCCTCAATCCAAGATATGCTGACTTGGTGCCATCATCTCCCCGCTGAACACGGACAGTTTTATGCACTCAAAGGCCAGTTGAATGATGAAGAGATGCAACATATTCCAAGTGGATTTGTGGTGAAAGAAGTTATCGAGCTTAAGGTGCCTAAACTCGATGAAAAAAGACATTTATTGAAGATAATCAAAGAATAACAGGCTTAAAAGTGATAAATAAATCATTTATAAGCAAGGGCAATAAACCAGCATTTACATACAGGGTGATATTGTGGGTAAAGTGATTGCCGTGGCTAACCAGAAAGGTGGCGTAGGAAAAACAACTACTTGCGTTAACCTCGCCGCTTCGTTAGCAGCAACAAAACGTAAAGTATTATTGATCGATCTCGATCCTCAAGGTAATGCCACCATGGGGAGCGGTGTCGATAAGTATGACGTAGCTAATACAGCCTATGAATTATTGGTTGAAGAAAAATCTTTCGACGAGATCGTCATTAAAAACACTGCAGGTAAGTATGATCTGATCGCCAGTAATGGCGATGTCACTGCGGCAGAAATCAAATTGATGGAGTTTTTTGCCCGTGAGGTTCGTTTGCGTAACGCGCTCGCACCGATCAAAGATCAATATGATTATATCTTCATCGACTGCCCTCCTTCATTGAACATGTTGACCGTAAATGCTATGTCTGCGGCCGACTCTGTACTCGTGCCTATGCAGTGTGAATATTATGCCCTCGAAGGCTTAACTGCGCTGATTGATACCATCACTAAGCTTGCTGCCATGGTTAATCCTGGACTTGGCATCGAAGGCATTTTACGTACTATGTATGATCCGCGTAATCGTTTATCTAATGATGTGTCCGATCAGCTAAAACAGCATTTTGGTGACAAAGTCTATCGTACCGTTATCCCACGTAATGTGAGGCTGGCAGAAGCACCAAGTTTTGGAGCGCCTGCTATGTATTACGATAAATCAAGTGCTGGCGCTAAGGCGTATCTAGCGCTTGCGGGTGAAATGATCCGTCGTTCAGAACAACAAACTCAGGCTAAGCAAGCGTAAAGGATCACCATGACGTTAAAGAAAAGAGGATTAGGCAAAGGGTTAGATGCCCTACTGAGTAACAGCCATGCCGCCAGTAAAAAGCACACTGACGAAGCTGATGTTGTCGATAAAAAAGAAGAGCTTATCCATCTCGATTTAGACTTATTACAGCCAGGTAAGTATCAACCTCGTAAAGACATGTCCCCCGAAGCGTTGGAAGAACTGGCACACTCTATCCGCAATCAAGGCATTATTCAGCCTATCGTTGTGAGACAAGTAACTAATAACATGTATGAGATTATTGCGGGTGAACGTCGTTGGCGTGCAGCGCAACTTGCTGGCTTGAATAAAATCCCCTGCATAGTAAAGCAAGTACCTGATGAAGCCGCTGTTGCTATTGCTTTGATTGAAAACATCCAGCGTGAAGACTTAAATGCCATGGAAGAAGCCATTGCATTGCAACGTTTAATGCAAGAGTTTGAACTGACTCACCAACAGGTTGCCGATGTTGTGGGAAAATCCAGAGCGAGTGTATCTAACTTGTTACGTTTAAACGGCTTAAATGAGCCGGTTAAGCGTCTACTTGAGTATGGCGACATT
Source organism: Shewanella oncorhynchi (assembly GCF_030848765.1). Classification (NCBI taxonomy): domain Bacteria; kingdom Pseudomonadati; phylum Pseudomonadota; class Gammaproteobacteria; order Alteromonadales; family Shewanellaceae; genus Shewanella; species Shewanella oncorhynchi. The sequence continues at coordinate 5,023,490 of NZ_CP132914.1, read as the reverse complement.
GATATGGGTCATGCTCGCGCTTTGTTGGCAATTGAGGGAGAAGAACAAACAAATCTTGCGAGATTAGTGGCCGCTAAGGAATTAACCGTTCGCGAAACTGAACGATTAATTAATCAAACCTTAAATCCGCCTAAACAAGCCGAAACTACGACTAAAGATCAAGATGTTTGTCGTTTAGAGCAGCAGTTAATTGAAAGATTAGGTGCCAAGGTTTCGATCGCTCATAGCAGTAAGGGCACGGGTAAAATTGTAATTAACTATCAGAATCTGGCTGAATTAGACGGAATTCTTAGTAAAATTCATTAATGTCTGTAGATTAACAGTTTTTAATGTAAATTTGTGACAGATGCTAATCTTACATTTTAACTCGTTTGGCGCGAGATCACGTTAAAAGTGTTGTTTTTCCTTATCTCAAAGTTGCAATGAAGGCGTGAAAAGGTATACTTTCGCAAGCTTTTTGTGCATCGACATAAATACGGGTATTTGTCATCCGGTCATCGAAACAAAAAGTATGAATGCGGAGAGGATGAATTGAGTAAGGTTTTAGCGCGTCGTGGCCGGTGGTCAGCCTATAAATTGGTGATGATGCAGGCGGCGGTCGCTGGGGGTGCTTCAATTCTCTTTTTCGCCGTGTGGGGAGTTCAGTTTGGCTATTCTGCATTAGCAGGTGGTTCAATCGCTGTGCTCCCTAATTTTGTATTCGCAACCCTCGCTTTCTCCCACACGGGAGCAAGTTCAGCTGCAAAAGTCATAAAGACTTTTTACTGGGGGGAAGCGGTAAAGTTGCTGTTAACCATCGCAATGTTTTCGTTTGTGTTTATCAATCTTAAGGTCGCTTTTATGCCGCTTTTTGTTTGTTATGTGCTGACGCTAATCGTGCATTGGACAGCTCCTTTATACTTCAAGCAAAGTTAAGTGGGATGAATCATGGCTGCAACTGGTGAAGCGTTAACACCGCAGGGCTATATCCAACATCACCTTACCAACTTAAGTGTTGGTGAAGGCTTTTGGACATGGCACATTGATTCGTTGTTCTTTTCGGTTGGTCTTGGTGTTCTGTTCCTGTGGATTTTCCGCAGCGTTGGTAAAAAAGCGACTTCCGGTGTTCCTGGCAAACTGCAATGTTTTGTTGAGATTATCGTCGAGTTCGTAAATAACAGCGTGAAAGAAAGTTTTCATGGTCGCAATGCTCTGATCGCGCCTTTAGCTCTGACCATTTTTGTATGGGTATTCATGATGAACTTCATGGATATGATCCCTGTAGATTGGCTGCCTCACGCAGCAAGTTTAATGGGTATTCCCTATCTAAAAGCGGTTCCGACGACTGACGTTAACATTACTTTTAGCTTAGCTATTGGTGTGTTCGTGCTGATTATTTTTTACAGCATTAAGGTCAAAGGTGTGTCTGGGTTTGTTAAAGAATTGACACTACAGCCCTTTAACCATAAGGCAATGATACCCGTCAACCTCCTATTAGAGACTGTTACTTTGATTGCTAAGCCAATTTCATTGGCATTGCGACTCTTTGGTAACTTGTACGCAGGTGAGTTGATCTTCATCCTTATTGCGCTGATGTATGGTACCAACTTGTTATTATCTACCCTAGGTGTGACTCTGCAACTGGGCTGGTTAATATTCCACATTTTGGTTATCACGCTGCAGGCGTTTATCTTCATGATGTTGACCATTGTTTATTTAAGCATGGCGCATGAAGATCATTAAGGATTGCTGAAGAAATTTTAAACTAAATCATCAACTAATATAGATTTAGATACTGGAGATACAGATGGAAACGATTTTAGGCATGACAGCTATCGCTGTTGCTCTGCTGATTGGTATGGGTGCTCTTGGTACTGCAATCGGTTTCGGCTTATTAGGCGGTAAGTTCTTGGAAGGCGCTGCGCGTCAACCAGAAATGGCTCCTATGCTACAAGTTAAAATGTTCATCGTAGCGGGTCTTCTTGACGCCGTAACTATGATCGGTGTTGGTATCGCATTATTTATGCTATTTACCAACCCACTGGGTGCAATGCTGTAAAAAACGCTTCTGTCTTAACTCTAAATAGGAGGCTGTTGTGAATTTCAACGCTACCCTAATCGGTCAGACGGTCGCCTTTATCATCTTCGTGTGGTTTTGCATGAAGTTTGTATGGCCCCCTTTGATGAATGCCATCGAAGAGCGCCAAAAAAGGATTGCTGACGGTCTAGCTGATGCTGATCGTGCGGTAAAAGACCTGGAGTTGGCACAAGCGAAAGCGACTGACCAACTAAAAGAAGCCAAGGTAACGGCTAATGAAATTATTGAGCAAGCTAACAAGCGTAAAGCTCAAATAGTTGAAGAAGCCAAAACCGAAGCAGACGCTGAGCGTGCTAAAATCATCGCTCAGGGTAAAGCAGAAATTGAAGCTGAACGTAATCGCGTCAAAGAGGATCTGCGTAAGCAGGTTGCTACTCTTGCCATCATGGGTGCTGAGAAGATCCTTGAGCGTTCTATTGATCCAGCCGCCCACAGTGACATAGTTAATAAACTAGTCGCTGAAATTTGATAAGGGAGTTGAGTTATGGCTGAATTAACCACCATCGCTCGCCCTTACGCAAAGGCAGCTTTTGACTTTGCTATTGAACAAGATGCAGTGGATTCTTGGGCTGAAATGCTCACGTTTGCCGCATTGGTGAGTGAAAACGAAACCATGCAACCACTGTTAGCTGGCTCTTTAGCCAGCACTAAGCTCGCAGCACTCTTTATTAGTGTGTGTGGTGAGCAAGTCAATGTGCAAGGTCAGAACCTGATAAAGGTAATGGCTGAAAACGGTCGCTTAAAGGTGCTACCTGCTGTATCTCAGTTATTTACTGAATACCGTAATGAGTGGGCAAAAGAAGTAGAAGCCGATGTGGTTTCTGCAACTGAGTTGAGCTCTGAACAACAACAGCAGATTAGTATTTCTTTAGAGAAACGTCTCGCACGCAAAGTTAAGCTGAATTGTAGCACTGACGCCGCGCTAATCGCCGGTGTAATCATTAAGACAGGAGACCTAGTCATCGATGGCTCGGTCCGCGGTAAGTTATCGCGTCTGTCTGATAAGCTGCAGTCGTAATTGGGAGTTTGAGCATGCAACTGAATTCCACTGAAATCAGCGATCTGATTAAGCAGCGGATCGAGCAGTTCGAAGTCGTTAGCGAATCTCGTAACGAAGGTACTATCGTTGCGGTAAGTGACGGCATCATCCGCATCCACGGCCTAGCCGACGTGATGCAAGGTGAGATGATCGAACTGCCTGGTAACCGTTTTGCAATCGCGTTGAACCTTGAACGTGATTCTGTCGGTGCCGTAGTAATGGGTCCTTATGCTGATTTAGCAGAAGGCGTAAAAGTGAAAACGACTGGCCGTATTCTGGAAGTTCCAGTTGGCCGCGGTCTTCTTGGCCGCGTTGTTAACACTCTAGGTGAGCCAATTGACGGTAAAGGACCTATCGATAACGATGGTTTCTCGCCAATTGAAGTTATCGCACCAGGTGTTATTGAACGTCAGTCTGTTGATCAACCAGTTCAAACTGGTTATAAAGCCGTTGATGCCATGATCCCAATCGGGCGTGGTCAACGTGAATTGATCATTGGCGACCGTCAAACTGGTAAAACAGCAATGGCGATCGACGCAATCATCAACCAGAAAAACTCTGGCATTAAATGTGTGTACGTCGCGATTGGCCAAAAGGCTTCTACTATCGCTAACGTAGTACGCAAGCTAGAAGAACACGGTGCGTTAGCTAACACTATCGTTGTTGTTGCAACTGCTTCTGAAGCCGCTGCTCTACAATACTTAGCGCCATATTCTGGTTGTTCTATGGGTGAATACTTCCGTGACCGCGGTGAAGATTCTTTGATCGTATACGATGATTTGTCTAAGCAAGCAGTTGCTTATCGTCAAATTTCGTTACTGCTCAAGCGTCCACCAGGCCGTGAAGCTTACCCAGGTGACGTATTCTATCTACACTCACGTTTATTAGAGCGTGCATCACGCGTTAACGCGATTTATGTAGAAAAGTTCACTAAAGGTGCAGTAACTGGCAAAACTGGTTCTTTAACCGCGCTGCCGATTATTGAAACGCAAGCGGGTGACGTTTCTGCATTCGTACCGACCAACGTAATTTCTATTACCGATGGTCAGATCTTCCTTGAGACCGATCTGTTTAACTCTGGCCTACGTCCAGCGGTTAACCCAGGTATTTCTGTTTCTCGTGTTGGTGGTGCGGCTCAGACTAAGATCATCAAGAAACTGTCTGGTGGTATTCGTACCGCACTAGCACAGTATCGTGAGCTTGCTGCGTTCTCGCAATTTGCATCTGATCTTGACGATGCAACACGTGCTCAGCTTGAGCATGGTGTGCGTGTTACCGAACTGATGAAGCAAAAGCAATATGCTCCTATGAGCGTAGCCGCTCAAGCTGTGTCTATTTTCTCAGCTGAAAAAGGTTACCTGAAGAGTGTTGAGCTGAATAAGGTCGGTAATTTCGAAGCCGCTCTGCTCTCGTTCATGAACAGCGAGCATGCTCCTTTAATGAAGCTTATCAATGATACTGGCGATTATAGCGCTGATATCGAAGCTGAATTAAAAGCTGGCCTCGACAAGTTCGTAGCAACCCAAACCTGGTAACAATGATAGAGGTGTCTTAAGACACCTCAGGTCCAGATTGGAGAGTAGAGATGGCCGGCGCTAAAGAGATTAAAACCAAGATCGCGAGTGTGAAAAACACTCAGAAGATCACGTCCGCCATGGAAATGGTGGCAGCCAGCAAAATGCGCAGAGCGCAGGAACGCATGGCTGCGAGCCGTCCATATGCGGAAAGCATGCGTAAGGTGATCGGTCACGTCGCGCAAGGTTCTCTCGAGTATAAACACCCCTATTTGGAGGTGAGAGAGGCTAAGCGGGTTGGTTACATTGTTGTAGCAACCGACCGTGGCCTTTGTGGTGGTCTGAACGTTAACCTTTTCAAAAAGGTTATTGCAGACGTGAAAAGCTGGAAAGCCCAAGGTGCAGAATTTGAATTTTGCCCTATCGGCGCACGTAGTGTGCAGTTTTTCAAAAACTTCGGTGGACAAGTGTCTGCTCACGCTTCAGGTTTAGGCGATGCTCCAAAGCTCGCTGACTTGATCGGGACAGTCGGTGTCATGCTAGAAGCTTACAACGAAGGCAAGCTGGATCGTCTGTACGTGGTATTTAACAAATTTGTGAATACTATGACGCAGACTCCTGTGATCGAGCAGCTGCTACCTTTGCCTAAATCAGAAGATGATGAAACTGCTCATCGTTGGGATTATATCTACGAGCCAGATCCAAAAGCACTTTTGGATACTTTATTGGTCCGTTATGTAGAATCTCAGGTTTACCAAGGTGTTGTTGAAAACATTGCCTCTGAACAAGCTGCCCGTATGGTGGCAATGAAGTCGGCAACAGACAACGCTGGTGAGCTTATCAACGACTTGCAACTGGTCTATAACAAGGCCCGTCAGGCTGCGATTACGCAGGAACTGTCGGAAATTGTTTCTGGTGCCTCTGCGGTTTAGGTTAGGTAACGAATACAAGTTTTAGAGGATTAATCATGAGCACAGGTACTGTTGTCCAAGTGATTGGCGCGGTTGTGGACGTAGAGTTCCCACAAGATGCCGTACCTCAAGTATATGACGCTCTGAAAATCGTAGGTGAAGGCCCGTGTAATGGTTTGGTGCTGGAAGTTCAGCAACAGCTAGGTGGTGGTGTAGTTCGTACCATCGCTATGGGTTCTTCTGACGGTCTGCGTCGTGGTCTTGAAGTAGTAAACTCAGGTTCACCTATTACTGTTCCAGTTGGTACCGCCACTCTTGGCCGTATCATGAACGTATTAGGCGAGCCTATTGATGAAGCGGGTCCAATCGGTGAAGAAGAGCGTTATGTTATTCACCGTACAGCTCCTTCATACGAAGATCAATCAAGCTCTACTGAACTGTTAGAGACTGGCATCAAGGTTATCGACCTTGTTTGTCCATTCGCTAAGGGCGGTAAAGTCGGTTTGTTCGGTGGTGCGGGTGTTGGTAAAACAGTTAACATGATGGAACTGATTAACAACATCGCTAAAGCCCACTCGGGTCTTTCTGTATTCGCCGGTGTAGGTGAGCGTACTCGTGAAGGTAACGACTTCTACTACGAGATGAAAGATTCTGGCGTTCTCGACAAAGTGGCCATGGTTTATGGTCAGATGAACGAGCCTCCAGGTAACCGTTTGCGTGTTGCACTGTCTGGTCTGACTATGGCAGAGAAGTTCCGTGACGAAGGTCGTGACGTACTGTTGTTCGTTGACAACATCTACCGTTATACCTTAGCCGGTACTGAAGTATCTGCACTGTTAGGTCGTATGCCTTCTGCGGTAGGTTATCAACCAACATTGGCTGAAGAGATGGGCGTTCTGCAAGAGCGTATCACTTCAACTAAGACGGGTTCTATTACTTCTGTACAAGCGGTATACGTACCTGCGGATGACTTGACCGATCCGTCACCAGCAACAACCTTCGCTCACTTAGATGCGACTGTTGTACTGTCACGTCAAATTGCTTCTCTGGGTATTTACCCAGCGGTTGACCCATTGGATTCGACTTCACGTCAATTAGATCCATTGGTTGTTGGCCAAGAGCATTATGACGTTGCTAACGGCGTGCAAACTGTACTGCAACGTTACAAAGAGCTGAAAGACATTATTGCGATTCTGGGTATGGATGAATTGTCTGATGAAGACAAGACTGTCGTATTCCGTGCTCGTAAGATTGAGCGTTTCTTATCTCAGCCTTTCTTCGTAGCAGAAGTCTTTACTGGATCTCCTGGTAAGTACGTTTCTCTGAAAGACACTATCCGTGGCTTTAAGGGTATTTTGAACGGTGAGTTTGATCACCTGCCAGAACAAGCGTTCTACATGGTTGGCTCAATCGATGAAGTCATCGAGAAAGCGAACAAAAAGAAATAACTAAGTATTCATACTTAGTTTTTTAAGGAGAACGGGATGGCAGCCATGACAGTACATCTTGATATTGTAAGCGCAGAGAGCAAAATCTTCTCTGGTCGTGTAGCTTCGCTGCAAGTGACTGGTTCTGAAGGTGAGTTGGGCATAATGCATGGTCACGCTCCTTTGCTTAGTTATATCAAACCTGGCATGGCGCGCATCGTCAAGCAAGACGGCAGTGAAGAAGTGTTTTACCTTTCAGGTGGTATTCTGGAAGTGCAGCCTTCTTCTGTCTCCGTATTGGCTGATGTGGTTATGCGTGCCAAAGATATTGATGAGCAAGCGGCATTAGAAGCTAAGCGTCGTGCAGAAGCCCATATGGCAACTGCTGGCGCTGACTTCAATTATGACGCGGCTATGGTTGAGTTAGCTAAGGCTATGGCTCAATTACGTGTTGTTGAAACCATCAAGAAAAACATTGCCAGATAAGGTTATTGTTTGTGAAAAAAGGCGACCCTATGGTCGCCTTTTTTGTGTCTAAAAATGGGATAGATTGGCATTCTTGCATGTCTTTGATTGACTAGCATCGCTATCTACTTCGCTTTTCGATGTGCTTTCCGTTAAAATTGCGCCACTAATACCAATCGTATTAAATATCTGTTCATTCAGCGGGAGTTCAACGCGCTTTAGACAAGGCGAAGGCTTGAAGGCATAGTGGTGCTCTGTCGAAAGCCTTGAACGCAGTATGAAGCGCGTTGAAACCCGCCCTTTGGGAGCCTCACAGGCATCCCACTCCCGTGTTGCATTGACTTAAAAGGGAATAACCATTTCTGCGTCAATGCGCCTTGGATTGAGATGCCTGTGAGGCTCTGAACTGATTAGATATTTAATGTGATTGGTATACGACCGTAATTTTTCACCCTCTTGGGTATTTGTTCAAGGATATGGTAATGGCATTAAATGTAGTGATCTTAGCGGCTGGCAAGGGAACACGGATGCGCTCTGATCTTCCTAAGGTATTACATCCCATCGCCCATAAGAGCATGGTGCAACATGTCATCGATACCGCTAATAAAGTTGGCAGTGACTCTATTCAGTTAGTCTATGGTTATGGCGCCGACAAGCTACAAGCCTGTTTGGGTGAGCAGCAACTTAACTGGGTATTGCAAGCCGAGCAATTAGGCACAGGCCATGCGGTTGCACAGGCTAGCCCACATATCGCCGACAGCGATACAGTGCTTATTCTTTATGGCGATGTGCCGTTGATCCAAACATCGACTCTCGAAGCATTACTCGCCGCCCGTCCTGAAAATGGCGTTGCTATTTTAACAGTGAATTTAGCGAATCCTATGGGTTATGGCCGTATTGTCCGTGAGCAAGGAAAAGTCATTGGAATTATTGAGCAAAAAGATGCGACAGCAGAACAGTTGCTGATCAACGAAATTAACACTGGCATCATGGCGGCTCCGGGTAAACAACTTAAAACTTGGTTGAGCCGTTTATCGAACAATAATGCTCAAGGCGAATATTATCTAACGGATATTATTGCTATGGCGCACGCTGATGGCGTTGCTATTGATACTGCTCAGCCACAATCGGCCATTGAAGTGGAAGGCGCCAATAATCGCGTGCAATTAGCGCAACTTGAACGTGCTTACCAAGCTCGTGAAGCCGAAAAGCTCATGTTGACGGGGGCGAACCTTCGCGACCCAAGCCGTATCGATATCCGTGGTGAAGTCACTGTTGGTATGGATGTGATGATCGATATTAATGTGATATTCGAAGGCAAAGTGACCTTGGGTAATAATGTGACTATTGGCGCAGGCGCGATTTTAATTGATTGTGAGATTGCTGATAATGCTGAGATCAAGCCTTACTCTATTATCGAAGGTGCTACGCTTGGCGTTGCTGCCAGTGCCGGCCCATTTGCCCGTTTACGTCCCGGCGCAGAGCTTAAGCAAGATGCACATATAGGCAACTTTGTTGAAGTGAAAAAAGCGGTGATTGGCGTGGGATCAAAAGCAGGGCACTTAGCCTATTTAGGCGATGCCATCATTGGTGATGGCGTCAACATTGGTGCTGGTACTATTACCTGCAACTATGATGGCGCGAATAAGCATCTTACTGTTATCGAAGATAACGTCTTTGTCGGCTCTGACACTCAGTTGGTGGCTCCAGTGACCATAGGTAAAGGGGCAACTTTAGGGGCCGGTTCAACGATTACCCGTGATGTAGGTGAGAATGAGTTAGTGATCACTCGTGTTAAACAAAAACACCTCACTGGTTGGCAACGTCCAGTGAAAATTAAAAAGTAAGTTTTAAAACTCAACTTAATGTCAAAAAAGCGGCCATGTGCCGCTTTTATCTTTATTGTGTTCAATGTTTTGCACTAAAAAGCCTTTTTATTAAGTAATGCTTAATAATTAAGATTTTCTTCATGTTTTTGTGGTATGTGCAAATTGTTGGTTTTTAAGTTAATTTGATCACTATCACACTCAATTGTAAATTTTTGTAAAGAAGGGAAAATAAAAACACTTCTCATTTATATTGCCTGCAATTCTAAGACGAAAGGTCTATTTGGGGTGTTGGCAATGGTATTTAAATATTCAGTTATAGGTTTAGCTGTAGGCTCGGCATTAATGGCTATGCCGGTTATTGCAGAAGTGGCGAGCGATAAAAATATTGAGCGCATCAATGTGACTGGCCGTACTTTTAACGACTATAAAGTCGGTAGTGCATCGGGTGCCATGCGTGGCGATATCGACTTAATGGATACTCCACAGTCAGTTAATGTTATCCCTGATTTTGTGACTGATGAACAGTTGGCCACTAACCTTGCCGAGGTTTTAGTTAACGACTCCAGTGTGACGGCGGGAACCACGCGCTGGAACCGTCAAGTCTTCAGTATCCGCGGCTTCGAGCTCGATTCGGGTAACGGTTATCTTATCAATGGCCATCAACAATGGTCTCACTACGTACAACCAATTGAAACTTTACAGCAAGTCGAAGTATTGAAAGGTCCTTCGAGCATGTTGTACGGCCAATCTGGCCCTGGTGGTTTAGTGAATATGGTCACTAAGAAACCGACCTATGATTCAATGCTCGATTTAGGTTTTGATACTGATGGTTTGGGTTCGACCCGTGCTCAGCTAGATGCGGGCGGCAGTTTAAATGATGCTCAGAGTCTTCGTTACCGCGGCGTGTTAGTGAAGCAAGACACAAAATACTGGCGTGAGTATTCCGCTAACGATGAGAACCAAGAGCGTGACCGTTGGTTGGGCTACTTAAACTTAGAATTTGATGTCAGTGATGATGTTCTGTTATCGGTTAAGTACGATCATACCCAAGATAAAGCAGGCATTGATGCGGGTGGGTGGTTAGATAAACAAGGTAATGTTATCGGTGAACGTAAAACCGTATGGGATGCACCTTGGGCCTTTACCGATAACACAGTCTCTAACTTAGGTGCCGATCTAACTTGGCAGATGAGTGATGATTGGAAAGTCAAAGTTGGTTATAACGATCAGCAGTTTAATCGCCAACGTTTAGACTCTGCGCCAAGTTTGATTGAAGGCTCTGAAGATCCATTCAAAGATGGTTATAACATCAAACCATTCGACCGTTACGACGATTGGCAGCATAAAACGGCCTATGTCGATTTCACGGGTGAATTTTCTTTGGCAGGAATGGAGCATCAATTCCTTATTGGAGCTAACTATTTAGACTATTTCTATCAGCAGCAAATTCAGAAAGGCAAAAGTCAGCCCGTAATTCCTGGGCAACCAATTATTCAGCAAGATCTTGATTATCACCAAGGTAAGCTAAGCAACCCAAGTGAATACAAGTATTACGGTTTCTATTTACAGGATTTGATGACGCTTAATGAGCAATGGAAATTGCTTGCTGGTGTGCGTTACGACGAACAGAAGAAAGATGGTGAAGGTGAAAACAGCTATGCAGTGTCGCCTAAGTTTGGAGTGATCTACTCACCTATGAGTAATGGCAGTATTTATGTTAACTATTCAAAGAGTTTCACACCACAAGGCTCGGTAACCAGTTCTGAAGATGTCAATCATGGAGATAACCTGAAACCTGAGTACGGTACTCAATATGAACTAGGGACTAAGTGGGAGTTGTTTGATGACAGCCTACTGTTAACAGCAGCCCTGTTTGATATTACGGTTTCTAATGTCACCATAGAGCAAGATATTCCCGAAACGAGTGATGGCAATAAAACTATTACTACTCAAGGTGGTGAGCAGCATCACCGCGGCTTTGAAGTTGGTGCCCAAGGTCAGTTAGGTGATAGCTGGTTTGTGACTTCTTCTATGATGTATTTAGATGCGGAATATAAAACGGGTGCTGGCAAGATCGATGGGAAAATCTTAGATGGTAAAACACCCATCGATGCGCCTGAGTGGTCGGCGAATATCTGGACTCGTTATGAAGTAACTGACAACTTTGCGATGAACTTTGGTGCTATTTATGTGGGTGAACGCTTCGCCGATAAAGATAACAGCATTACCAAAGACGGTTATGTGCGTTTTGATATAGGTGCAGCCTATACTATGGATATCATGGGTAAAGATGTCAGTATTCGTGCCAACGTCAGAAACCTCTTTGATACTGAATATTTAGATGGTGGCAGTGATAAGATGGTGACGATTGGCCAAGATCGTAACTTCAGTGTTGCAGTTGAAGCTAAGTTCTAATATTTATTAGGATTTTTAATCCATTTAAAGCAGTTTAGCCCTAAAGGATAAACTGCTTTTTTATGGGCTAATTTCCAAGTTTACTAGGGTCTGTTGATCTTTGCTGTGCAAATGTTGCTCAGCAATACATCGGCAGCCACATTAACATAAACGCCAGTGACACCATACTGGCGTAATTTCTTGCTAGCTTGTCATATCTTGTTGATATTGCTCGATAGTATTTAATTCTTCCAAAAGCATTCTCCACTAAATGTCGATACCGATATAAGCACCAATCGACTTTTTCTTGAGGTGTATTCTTATAGCGGCGCTTTGGAATAACGGATTTCCCGCCTTTATTTACGATAAGTTCACGAAAAGCATCGCTGTCATAACCTTTATCTGCAATGACGGTATCAACCTGTTTCAGGTGCTCAATTAAGCTGGTGGCGTGTGTAATATCGTGTTTTTGGCCTTCTGATAATTCGAAATAAATCGGTAATCCTCCGCTGTCGACGGCTAAGTGAATTTTGGTTGAATTACCGCCTCGACTTTTACCAATACTCTCATTACTTAGCGTCGCTGCACTGTGCTGGTTAGCCCGCACTATCGAGCCATCAATAAAGACCCATTCCATATCAGCAAGGTTGGCTAAGGCCTTGAATAAATGTACCAGAATGCCTTTCTTAGACCATAAATGAAACCGTCTAAAGACCGTACTCCAATGACCGAACTCTTTAGGTAAATCTCGCCAAGGGATACCTGTTCGAAGGCGGTAAAGAATACCTTCGAATGTTTGTCTATGTTCAGGTTTGTCATAAACACGGCCTGTGCTTTTCATTAAATGAAATAGCTTTTCCCAGCGTGCATCGGTTAGCATAAGTCTTGGCATGGCTTGAGGTTATGGTTACTTTTGGCGAAGCAAATTATAACGTCTTGCCATGCTGTCTAAAAATTACTCTCGAAAGATCAACAGACCCTAGCTAGACAGATAAAAAAATTGCTTGGATCATGCAAAAGTGTGTTTCGTATGACTAGCAAAAAAGTTTCGTTTCACTATAATGCACCTTTCGAATCGAAACTTAACTGAAAGGTTTTATGAATAAACGAAACACACAGCAGCGTCGCCACAGCATAATCACCATATTGAACGAACAGGGTGAAGTGAGCGTTGATGAACTGTCGTTACGTTTTGAAACCTCAGAAGTGACGATTCGTAAGGATCTCGCCGCGCTTGAGAAAACGGGTTTATTATTGCGCCGTTACGGTGGCGCCGTGGCGATTCCAGACGAAGTCACTCAACAGTTCTCTGCCAAGATAGCGCCTAATAAACTTTCTATTGCGAAAACCGCCGCGCAGCTGATTAAAGATCACAATCGCATCATTATCGATAGTGGCACTACGACGTCAGGCTTGATTGAACAGCTGAACGATAAGCGTGGGCTGGTGGTCATGACTAATGCGCTACACCTTGCAAATGCCATCCATGAACTCGAAAACGAGCCCACCTTATTGATGACTGGTGGCACTTGGGACCCGCATTCTGAATCCTTTCAAGGTCAAGTCGCCGAGCAAGTGTTGCGTTCATATAATTTCGACCAACTGTTTATCGGTGCTGATGGTATCGATCTTGAACGCGGGACCACCACCTTTAACGAGTTAACAGGTCTAAGCAAAGTGATGGCCGAAGTTTCCCGCGAAGTGATCGTTATGGTTGATTCAGACAAAATCGGCAAGCGGATCCCTAACTTAGAGTTACTGTGGGCCAAGGTCAGTGTGTTGGTCACCGACTCACGTATCGACGAGAGTGCGCTCAAACAAATTTCAGATCAGGGCGTGCGAGTTATGTTAGCGCCCTACGCTCAATAGACAAAATAGCTTAACAACTTCATTTTAATTTATAGGTAAAGACTATGTGTGGAATCGTAGGCGCCGTGGCGCAAAGGGATGTGGCTGAAATTCTGGTAGAAGGCTTACGCCGTTTAGAATATCGCGGATATGACTCTGCAGGCGTTGCCGTTATTCACAATGGTGAACTCAACCGTACGCGCCGCGTTGGCAAAGTACAAGAGTTGTCGGCTGCGCTTGAAACTGACCCATTAGCAGGCGGAACCGGTATCGCGCACACTCGTTGGGCGACCCACGGTGAGCCGAGTGAGCGTAATGCTCATCCGCATTTATCGGAAGGTGATATTGCCGTGGTGCACAACGGTATTATCGAAAACCACAATAAACTGCGCGAAATGCTTAAAGGTTTAGGTTACAGCTTTAGTTCAGATACCGATACCGAAGTGATTTGTCACTTAGTGCACCATGAGCTGAAAACCCATAACACTCTACTTGGTGCTGTACAAGCCACAGTTAAACAACTCGAAGGCGCCTATGGCACAGTCGTTATTGACCGTCGTGATAGTGAACGTATGGTTGTTGCTCGCTCTGGTAGTCCATTGGTGATTGGTTTTGGTCTAGGTGAAAACTTTGTCGCTTCAGATCAACTCGCCTTATTACCCGTGACTCGCTCATTTGCTTTCCTAGAAGAAGGTGATGTGGCCGAAGTGACCCGTCGCAGCGTGAGTATTTTCGACTTAAACGGTAATGCCGTTGAGCGTGAAGTAAAAGAATCTGAAATTACCCACGATGCCGGTGACAAAGGCGAATATCGCCACTATATGCTTAAAGAAATTTACGAGCAGCCATTGGCACTGACGCGCACAATTGAAGGTCGTATTACTAATAAGCAAGTGCTAGACACGGCTTTTGGTGACAACGCTGCTGAGTTTTTAAAAGATATCAAACATGTGCAAATCATCGCCTGTGGTACTAGTTACCATGCGGGCATGGCGGCACGTTACTGGTTAGAAGATTGGGCTGGCGTGTCTTGTAACGTCGAAATTGCCTCTGAATTCCGTTATCGCAAGTCGCACTTATTCCCAAATAGCCTGTTGGTGACGATTTCACAATCGGGTGAAACTGCCGATACCTTAGCGGCCATGCGCTTAGCGAAAGAAATGGGTTATAAAGCCACATTGACCATTTGTAATGCGCCAGGTTCATCATTGGTTCGCGAATCTGACATGGCTTACATGATGAAAGCGGGCGCCGAGATTGGCGTGGCATCGACTAAAGCTTTCACAGTACAACTTGCTGGATTATTAATGTTGACTGCGGTGATCGGTCGCCACAATGGTATGTCTGATCAAATGCAGGCTCAAATCACTCAAAGCCTACAATCTATGCCAGCAAAAGTGGAACAAGCTTTAGGTTTAGATGCTGCGATTGCTGAACTGGCTGAAGATTTTGCCGATAAACACCATGCGTTATTCCTTGGCCGTGGCGATCAATATCCGATTGCGATGGAAGGCGCGTTAAAGCTGAAAGAGATTTCTTATATTCATGCTGAAGCTTATGCCTCTGGCGAATTAAAACACGGCCCACTGGCGCTTATCGATGCTGATATGCCAGTGATTGTCGTTGCGCCAAACAATGAATTGCTCGAAAAACTGAAATCGAATGTTGAAGAAGTGCGTGCCCGTGGCGGCTTAATGTATGTGTTTGCCGATGTAGATGCCGAGTTTGAGTCGGATGACACGATGAAAGTGATCCCTGTGCCACACTGTGACATCTTTATGGCGCCACTGATCTACACTATTCCTTTACAGCTATTGTCGTACCATGTTGCATTAATCAAAGGTACTGACGTGGATCAACCACGTAACTTGGCAAAATCTGTAACAGTAGAATAAATAGAGATATTTAAATGAAAACTGCCTTTATTGGCGGTTTTTTCATTTAGATTCACGACAAAATGACGATTAACTTACAGCAATAGCAAATGCTGGTGGCTTAACTTTCTATGCTGGAATGGCATCTAGTTCGTGCTGCTTTTTTGCCTCAATGCGTTTCCACACTTTGTCATGGAAGTAAAACACTACAGTGTTAATCGCGGGTTCTACTAAGGCTACTGCGCCACCGACGACCACACTGCCAGTTAATAAATAGGTTACGGTAAAAGCGACGCTAAAATGTAGTACAGCAAAAGTGAGTGTCTTAGTCATGATCTTGTCCTCTAAATAGGCTCCCAGCGGGAATATTTAGATGATAACAATTCTCATTAAAATTAAAAGCCGTGTTTTCAGATTAGTTTAAACGGTTTTATCTATTTATCCGTTGTAAAAAACATAAAGCCCTCACGATGGAGGGCTTTGAGCATTTAAACGTAAATTAATACGATTCTAAAATTAGTAGTGCCAAGGGAAGGCTGAAAAATCTTGATCGCGTTTTTCGAGGAAGGCATCGCGTCCTTCCTGTGCTTCGGCGCTCGCATAGGCTAAACGCGTCGCTTCACCGGCAAATAATTGCTGACCGACCATACCATCATCAGTCATGTTGAAACCGTATTTAAGCATACGCATAGCCGTAGGTGATTTAGAGTTAATCTCTTTCGCCCACATTAATGCTTCGGTTTCTAGCTCTGCATGGGGAACAGATTTATTAACCATACCCATGTCGAAGGCTTCATCAGCACTGTAGTTAAATCCGCAGAAGAAGATTTCGCGGGCACGTTTTTGACCTATCATCTTTGCGAGATAAGCACTGCCATAACCTGAGTCGAAGCTCGCCACATCGGGATCGGTTTGTTTAAATATTGCGTGTTCTTTCGAGGCTAAGGTTAAGTCGCACACTACGTGTAAACTATGGCCGCCACCCACCGCCCAGCCCGGCACAACGGCGATGACCACTTTAGGCATAAAGCGGATAAGGCGTTGTACTTCTAATATATGTAAGCGGCCCATTCTGGCTTGATCGGCCTTACCTTCTTCGGCGCCTTCATATTTATAGCCATCTTTGCCGCGAATACGTTGATCGCCACCTGAACAGAACGCCCAGCCACCATCTTTTGCCGAAGGACCGTTACCCGTAAGCAGTACGCAACCCACATCAGACCATTGGCGTGCATGGTCGAGTGCGATAAATAATTCATCAACGGTTTTAGGTCGGAAGGCGTTACGGCACTCTGGGCGATTAATGGCAATGCGTACTGTGCCGTGCGCTTTGGCTCTGTGGTAAGTAATATCGTCGAAATGAAATCCACTGATTTCATCCCATAGGGTGGGATCAAAAATGTCTGATACTTGTTGGGTCATGATTCATAGGCCTTTATGCTGTAATGCCTCAAAGGCTAGGCGGAATCATATATAAGGTCAATCACCTAAGTCTAAACCTTAGCGCTATATAGCAAAATCCCGTTTGCCTATGAGTCTGTAATGATTAAAGGTGATCACATAGATAAAGCTGATTATCTTTGCTAAACACTGGATGTTGAGGTGCCATAGTACCGCAATAGTTAGCCTTAAAGGCGGCAATAGACTCGGGTGTCATTGGAATTTGATTGAAGGCTTCGAGTTCTAATGTGGATAAACGTTCTATGATGTCGGTTCTTACCTTAGTCAGTTTATGGTCGATTTTAATAATTTTTGTTCCTGTCATAGAGTCAACTTTATTCTCTATTTCTTTGATCATCGCCTCAGTCTTTGCAATAGGAACATCTAATTTATCTGTTTCTGTGTATAAGTAATATAAAGCACCCGCGAGTAGCGCCAATATGATCCAACCTTTCATCTTTTAGTCCAACATAAGTGAATAACCATTAAGAATATGGGTATAATAAGCTAGTTTTCGTCCAATATTAAAGCAGTAAAAGGCTGTAACGATGAACTCAGAATCTAACAACAAGGACTATTCGAAAACCAATCGAATTAAGATTCACCAGCCAGATGCGAGTAAAGCCGATCGCTTTAATCCTCGTAATCGGATTTATGTCCGAGCCATAGACGGTTTGTGGAGTAGCGTACGTCGCCGCATGGGCTGGATTGCCATGTTATTTTTCCTGCTTTTACCTTGGATCCCTTGGGGCGACCGTCAAGCCGTATGGTTTAACTTGGGCGAACAAAAGTTTCACGTCTTCGGTTTAACGATTTGGCCGCAGGATCTCACCTTGCTTGCAGCGTTGTTTATGATCGCTGCCTTCGCTCTGTTTTTTGTGACCACCTATCTTGGCCGTGTTTGGTGTGGATACACTTGCCCCCAAACAGTATGGACCTTTATGTTCATCTGGTTCGAGGAAAAACTTGAAGGCGCACGCAATAAACGCATTAAGTTAGATCAAATGCCATGGAGCTTTGACAAACTCTGGCGTAAAACGGCAAAACATACGGCCTGGCTATTGCTCTCACTGATGACGGCGATGACCTTTGTGTCCTATTTTGTGCCAAGTCGTGAAGTCTATGTCGATGTATTTACGCTTAATGCTTCTGGCGGTATCTACTTCTGGGTTGTGTTCTTTACACTTGCCACATACGGCAATGCGGGTTGGATGCGTGAAATCATGTGTATCCACATGTGCCCTTATGCTCGTTTCCAAGCGGCCATGTTCGATAAGAATACCTTTATCGTAGGTTACGATACTAAACGTGGTGAGACCCGTGGTCCGCGTTCGCGTAAAGATGACCCAAAAGAGCTAGGCCTTGGTGACTGTATCGACTGTGACTTGTGTGTGCAGGTATGTCCTACGGGAATCGACATTCGTAACGGTCTGCAATATGAGTGCATTAACTGCGGTGCTTGTATCGATGCTTGTGACCAAACTATGGATCGTATGGGGTACGAGAAAGGGCTTATCAGCTATACCACAGAGAACAAGTTAGAAGGTATAAAGCAAAAAGTGCTGCGACCTAAGCTTGTCGGTTATGGCGTGGTATTGATGGCGATGATATTAGTCTTTATATACTCCAGTGCGACCATAGCACCTGTGCGTATGGACATCATTCGTGATCGTAACCAGCTCTATAGAGAGAACAACCAAGGTTTGATTGAAAACACCTTCACCTTGAAGATTCTTAATAAGACTGAGCAATCCCACGAATACACTATGAGTGTCGAAGGATTAGACAACTATAAATGGTACGGTCCAACTTCGGTCACTATTGCGGGTGGTGAAGTGTTAACTCTCCCTATTAGTGTGGGTATCGATCCGGTTGAGCTGTCTCGTTCAGTTACTAATATCGAGATAAAAGTGAAAACTCATATCGACGGTGAAGAAGTCGAAGTTGAGCAAGAATCTCGTTTCTTTAGTCCATAGATAACAGTATTTATGATGATCTAGCTGAGCGTGACTCATATAGATTGCCAGACTTAATCGAGATAAAGGGGCTTTTTAGCCCCTTTTTTATACGTATCGTTTGATAAGTAAACGTCTAAACCATTAATCGTTATTTTCCTACAAAAAGCCCTTGCACAAAATCTCCTGCTCCCTATAATGCGCATCCACTGACACGGCAGACAGCGAAAGCCAGCTGACGAGTTAGGTTGAATTGAGTCGCTTTTAAGCACTTAATTCAAGCGCAGCAAGAAGTTGTAAAAAATTCCTTGACGCGAAACGGAAAATGCGTAGAATGCACGACCCTGAGCTGATGAAGCATCAGCCCGACCCGCCGGCAACGGTATGTGGTCAACGCTCTTTAACAAGATAAAACAAGAAATCTGTGTGGACACTCACAGGTGTTGAGTTAATCGAAACTGCTTAACCTTCGGGTTGGCAGTCAAAAATTTAAATCAATGTAACAATGAGTGTTCATAGTAATATGTACAGTTTGTTTCTGCTTTTAAGTGGAAACAAAAAATCAGAATTCATTGAGCCGCTGAAGTCGCAAGACGGAAGCAACAAAACTTTAATTGAAGAGTTTGATCATGGCTCAGATTGAACGCTGGCGGCAGGCCTAACACATGCAAGTCGAGCGGCAGCACAAGGGAGTTTACTCCTGAGGTGGCGAGCGGCGGACGGGTGAGTAATGCCTAGGGATCTGCCCAGTCGAGGGGGATAACAGTTGGAAACGACTGCTAATACCGCATACGCCCTACGGGGGAAAGGAGGGGACCTTCGGGCCTTCCGCGATTGGATGAACCTAGGTGGGATTAGCTAGTTGGTGAGGTAATGGCTCACCAAGGCGACGATCCCTAGCTGTTCTGAGAGGATGATCAGCCACACTGGGACTGAGACACGGCCCAGACTCCTACGGGAGGCAGCAGTGGGGAATATTGCACAATGGGGGAAACCCTGATGCAGCCATGCCGCGTGTGTGAAGAAGGCCTTCGGGTTGTAAAGCACTTTCAGTAGGGAGGAAAGGGTGTAGTTTAATACGCTATATCTGTGACGTTACCTACAGAAGAAGGACCGGCTAACTCCGTGCCAGCAGCCGCGGTAATACGGAGGGTCCGAGCGTTAATCGGAATTACTGGGCGTAAAGCGTGCGCAGGCGGTTTGTTAAGCGAGATGTGAAAGCCCTGGGCTCAACCTAGGAATAGCATTTCGAACTGGCGAACTAGAGTCTTGTAGAGGGGGTAGAATTCCAGGTGTAGCGGTGAAATGCGTAGAGATCTGGAGGAATACCGGTGGCGAAGGCGGCCCCCTGGACAAAGACTGACGCTCATGCACGAAAGCGTGGGGAGCAAACAGGATTAGATACCCTGGTAGTCCACGCCGTAAACGATGTCTACTCGGAGTTTGGTGTCTTGAACACTGGGCTCTCAAGCTAACGCATTAAGTAGACCGCCTGGGGAGTACGGCCGCAAGGTTAAAACTCAAATGAATTGACGGGGGCCCGCACAAGCGGTGGAGCATGTGGTTTAATTCGATGCAACGCGAAGAACCTTACCTACTCTTGACATCCACGGAATTCGCTAGAGATAGCTTAGTGCCTTCGGGAACCGTGAGACAGGTGCTGCATGGCTGTCGTCAGCTCGTGTTGTGAAATGTTGGGTTAAGTCCCGCAACGAGCGCAACCCCTATCCTTATTTGCCAGCACGTAATGGTGGGAACTCTAGGGAGACTGCCGGTGATAAACCGGAGGAAGGTGGGGACGACGTCAAGTCATCATGGCCCTTACGAGTAGGGCTACACACGTGCTACAATGGCGAGTACAGAGGGTTGCAAAGCCGCGAGGTGGAGCTAATCTCACAAAGCTCGTCGTAGTCCGGATTGGAGTCTGCAACTCGACTCCATGAAGTCGGAATCGCTAGTAATCGTGGATCAGAATGCCACGGTGAATACGTTCCCGGGCCTTGTACACACCGCCCGTCACACCATGGGAGTGGGCTGCAAAAGAAGTGGGTAGCTTAACCTTCGGGGGGGCGCTCACCACTTTGTGGTTCATGACTGGGGTGAAGTCGTAACAAGGTAGCCCTAGGGGAACCTGGGGCTGGATCACCTCCTTACCTATACGACTAACTTAATGTTTGTTGAGTGTTCACACAGATTGCTTGTTTAGCTTCTCTTAGGAGAAGTCAGAGCTAAATGCGCCGCTAGCCGGTACGCATTGTTCTTTAACAATTTGGAAAGCTGATAGTATTTAATTGCATGAGTCTGTCATGTGATTAATTACAAAACGTTTAATGCGCAAGCATTGAACATGAGTTCTCAAACACTTTATTAAGTGTCTTGAATATTCAAAAGTAAATTATTCTTTATTGAATAGTTTACGTCTAAGGCGCGTCCACTTCTTTGGTCAGAAGTGAGACAAGTAAAACCAAGCTGGTCGCAATGCGGCGCAGATGAGTGAAACTCATTTGGGTTGTATGGTTAAGCGACTAAGCGTATACGGTGGATGCCTTGGCAGTCAGAGGCGATGAAGGACGTAGTAACTTGCGAAAAGCGTTGGCGAGCTAGTAACAAGCATTTGAGCTAACGATGTCCGAATGGGGGAACCCAGCAGCATAAGCTGTTATCGCAACATGAATACATAGTGTTGCGAGGCGAACGAGGGGAACTGAAACATCTAAGTACCCTTAGGAAAAGAAATCAACCGAGATTCCCCTAGTAGCGGCGAGCGAACGGGGATTAGCCCTTAAGTCAGTGGGGTGTTAGTGGAATGCGTTGGAAAGCGCAGCGGCACAGGGTGATAGCCCCGTACATGAAAACTAACCATTGATGAAAACGAGTAAGGCGGGACACGTGACATCCTGTTTGAATATGGGGGGACCATCCTCCAAGGCTAAATACTCCTGACTGACCGATAGTGAACCAGTACCGTGAGGGAAAGGCGAAAAGAACCCCTGTGAGGGGAGTGAAATAGAACCTGAAACCGTATACGTACAAGCAGTGGGAGCGGTTCTTGAGACCGTGACTGCGTACCTTTTGTATAATGGGTCAGCGACTTACATTTTGTAGCGAGGTTAAGCGAATAGCGGAGCCGTAGGGAAACCGAGTGTTAACTGCGCGTTTAGTTGCAAGGTGTAGACCCGAAACCCGGTGATCTAGCCATGGGCAGGTTGAAGGTTGAGTAACATCAACTGGAGGACCGAACCGACTAATGTTGAAAAATTAGCGGATGACTTGTGGCTGGGGGTGAAAGGCCAATCAAACCGGGAGATATCTGGTTCTCCTCGAAAGCTATTTAGGTAGCGCCTCGAGCGAATACCATTGGGGGTAGAGCACTGTTAAGGCTAGGGGGTCATCCCGACTTACCAACCCTTTGCAAACTCCGAATACCAATGAGTACTACTCGGGAGACAGACGGCGGGTGCTAACGTCCGTCGTCAAAAGGGAAACAACCCAGACCGTCAGCTAAGGTCCCAAAGTACTAGCTAAGTGGGAAACGATGTGGGAAGGCTTAGACAGCTAGGATGTTGGCTTAGAAGCAGCCATCATTTAAAGAAAGCGTAATAGCTCACTAGTCGAGTCGGCCTGCGCGGAAGATGTAACGGGGCTAAGCTAGTCACCGAAGCTACGGGTGCACAGTTTACTGTGCGCGGTAGAGGAGCGTTCTGTAAGCCGTTGAAGGTGAAGGGGTAACCCACGCTGGAGGTATCAGAAGTGCGAATGCTGACATGAGTAACGATAAAGGGGGTGAAAAACCCCCTCGCCGAAAGACCAAGGGTTCCTGTCCAACGTTAATCGGGGCAGGGTGAGTCGACCCCTAAGGTGAGGCCGAAAGGCGTAATCGATGGGAAACAGATTAATATTTCTGTACTTCCGCTAACTGCGATGGAGAGACGGAGAAGGCTAGGCTAGCGCGGCGTTGGTAGTCCGCGTTTAAGGTGGTAGGTGGTGTTCTTAGGCAAATCCGGGGACACGTACTTTAATGTACACACTGAGAGCTGATGACGAGGTCCTAAGGGACTGAAGTAGTTGATGCCATGCTTCCAGGAAAATCTTCTAAGCTTCAGGTTAGCGGGAATCGTACCCCAAACCGACACAGGTGGTCGGGTAGAGAATACCAAGGCGCTTGAGAGAACTCGGCTGAAGGAACTAGGCAAAATGGTACCGTAACTTCGGGAGAAGGTACGCTCCTGTTGGTGATGAGACTTGCTCTCTAAGCTGACGGGAGTCGCAGATACCAGGTGGCTGCAACTGTTTATCAAAAACACAGCACTGTGCAAACTCGCAAGAGGAAGTATACGGTGTGACGCCTGCCCGGTGCCGGAAGGTTAATTGATTGGGTTATCGCAAGAGAAGCTCATGATCGAAGCCCCGGTAAACGGCGGCCGTAACTATAACGGTCCTAAGGTAGCGAAATTCCTTGTCGGGTAAGTTCCGACCTGCACGAATGGCGTAATGATGGCCACGCTGTCTCCAGCCGAGACTCAGTGAAGTTGAAATTGCGGTGAAGATGCCGTATACCCGCGGCTAGACGGAAAGACCCCGTGAACCTTTACTATAGCTTGGCACTGAACATTGAACCTACATGTGTAGGATAGGTGGGAGACTATGAAGTTGTGACGCTAGTCATGATGGAGTCGTCCTTGAAATACCACCCTTGTAGTTTTGATGTTCTAACCTAGGTCCCTTATCGGGATTAGGGACAGTGCCTGGTGGGTAGTTTGACTGGGGCGGTCTCCTCCCAAAGAGTAACGGAGGAGCACGAAGGTTGGCTAAGTACGGTCGGACATCGTACGGTTAGTGCAATGGCATAAGCCAGCTTAACTGCGAGACATACACGTCGAGCAGGTACGAAAGTAGGTCATAGTGATCCGGTGGTTCTGAATGGAAGGGCCATCGCTCAACGGATAAAAGGTACTCCGGGGATAACAGGCTGATACCGCCCAAGAGTTCATATCGACGGCGGTGTTTGGCACCTCGATGTCGGCTCATCACATCCTGGGGCTGAAGTCGGTCCCAAGGGTATGGCTGTTCGCCATTTAAAGTGGTACGCGAGCTGGGTTCAGAACGTCGTGAGACAGTTCGGTCCCTATCTGCCGTGGGCGTTGGATGATTGAAGGGAGCTGCTCCTAGTACGAGAGGACCGGAGTGGACGAACCGCTGGTGTTCGGGTTGTCATGCCAATGGCATTGCCCGGTAGCTACGTTCGGAATCGATAACCGCTGAAAGCATCTAAGCGGGAAGCGAGCCCTAAGATGAGTCATCCCTAGGAATTTAATTCCTCTAAAGAGCCGTTCGAGACTAGGACGTTGATAGGCATGGTGTGTAAGCGTTGTGAGGCGTTGAGCTAACATGTACTAATGACTCGAGAGGCTTAACCATACAACCCAGATGGGTTTTGCTAAGCGAACTTAGACAGAATATCGACACTTGATAAAGTTTGAACTCAAACAAAGAAAATCAGCTTTCCGAATTATTATTAACGTGGTCCAGAGATGGACACGGTAATAAACAGAATTTGCTTGGTGACAATAGCCTTGTGGAACCACCTGATCCCATCCCGAACTCAGAAGTGAAACGCAAACGCGCCGATGGTAGTGTGGGGTCTCCCCATGTGAGAGTAGGTCATCGCCAAGCGCCTAATTATCTCATTGAGATGTAACCAAGCCAGCTGAACAAGCTGGCTTTTTTGCGTCTGCAATTTGTAAAATCGTCATTTAAAGACCAATGCTATCTAGCATTGTTCTATTCATTTTAGTTTTGGTTCTTCTGCTAGTTCTTTACATTTTTTCCTTCCTTTATTTCAGACTTTTATACTCTAAGTTGATTATTTACATGAAGATCTCGCTTAGTTTGATAAGTCCTTTTGCTTAGTGGTTAGTTTCCCGTTAGCATACAAAAATATTAATTTTTTTGTTAACGGCCATCTGTTGCCTATGCTTCGTAAGCTTTCGCTCGCGGTACTGCTTCCTCTTTGTATGCTGACCCTATATTTAGTGTTGGTCATAGGCGAGTACCTGTTCGAAAGTGACCAAGTTAGGGCTGAACTTGCGCAGCGACAATCGGCTTTGATAAAGCAACAGTTGTTCCGCATGCAGAATGTGGTTCAATCGGCGCAAGCTTTACAGGATGTAGAGCGGATTGAGCAGGAAGTTTCCTTAGCTGCGCTGGATATGGGCACTATGGTGTATATCTTGGTTGATGCTGAAAGCCGTATTCGTTTTGCTAATCATACTGTGTGGCGTGATAGCAATGCGACTCAAGTCATCGATGGTTATGATGTAGACCTTCATCGCTCTGTGGTTCAAGCTTTTCTTCCGCAGATCCTCGTTAATCTCGACCGTTTAACTATTCAAGCATATTATCCCGTTCTTCCCCAGTATGGTGGGGCTGTTGATTTGATTTATCTTGAAGCCGATTTAGCCCCTTTAGTGGCCGAAGCTTCTGCTAAGTTGCAGCAACGTTTTATACGGGTTTGGGGCCTTGGCGGATTATTGCTGATTGGCTTTACCTTTATTTTATATTTCCTGCTGATCCGCCCATTCCAAATGTTGAGCGAGGCAGCTAAGCAGGTAGGCACTTCTTCCTTTTCGACATCGATACCTTGGAGTTCATCTGAAGTTTTATCTTTGCAAGCCAGTTTGCAGCAGGCACATGAGCGTTTAAGTCGGGCAGTTAAACAGCTGAATGACAGTGAATTGCGTTGGTTATTTGCTGTGGAAGGTTCGCGTAACGGTATTTGGGATTGGGACATCAGTACGGGGGAGGTTTTTCTTTCTGATCGCTGGAAAGAGATGATTGGTTATGCACCTGATGAATTGGCTGGAGTATTCCAGACCTGGGAGACGCGGCTACATCCCGATGATAAGCAGATTGTGTTAGATGCTTTGCAGGAATACGTTAGCGGAAAGAGTAAAGAATTTGAAAGTGTTCACCGCTTACGGCATAGAGATGGCCATTATGTGTGGGTGTTAGACCGCGGAATGTTAGTTGATTGGGATCCCCAAGGGCGCCCGACTCGCATGATAGGCATTCATATGGATGTGTCAGAAAGCGCGAAGAACCATGCTGCAATTACTGAGCTTGTGGATCAATCTGTTGTCGGTCGCAAGATGTTGCCCGATGTCTTTATGGGGCGTTTATCGCAATTTTTAACCCAAGGTAATAGTTCGGGGCAATGGGGAGCATTGCTGCTCGTTGAGGTGGATCGCTTAGGATTGGTCGCCACTTTACATTCCCATGAATTAGAGCGCTTGTTAACGCAAATCGCGGCCCGTTTATCGAGTTATTTCACTGAAAATATAACGGTCGGTCGATTAGAGTCTGGTAATTTCGTTTTGCTTGCTAAAGATTTAGCGGCAGATGCGTCAGCCGCTGCTCGTCGTGCTTTAGCCCTTGCGAGTGAGTTAAGGCAAGTGATTGCTCGACCATTCCATTACGGTCATCATCACTTTGAGCTGAGCGCGTGTGTGGGAATCTGTTTACTCGATAGTATAGAAACCTTAGATCCAGCTTTAGTGATGCGTCGTGCCGAGTTAGCAACGTTAAGCGCTAAGCAAGCAGGTCAAGCTGGGTGCGCTTTTTACCATGCTGAAATGGACTTTCGCCAGAGCCGTGATGAGCTGTTGCAACAGGAATTACAAACCGCATTACAACAAGATAGCTTAACGTTAATGTTCCAGCCTGTGATCAATGCGACCAGTGAACTTGTCTCGGCTGAAGTGCTCACGCGTTGGTATCGTGCTGATGGAGAGTTTATTCCGCCATCTGAATTTGTGGCGTTAGCAGAACAAGGGGGAATTATTGCTGAGCTTGATCTTTGGGTGGCTAAGCGGGTGTGTCTGTTTATTCAGAAATCGCGGGCTCAAGGAAGGAGTTTGCCTCCTTTGACTCTCAATATCAGTGCATTTTCATTTGGTCAGGCAGATTTTGTTGATGCATTCGTTGGGTTGGTTAAGGAGCATGGTATTGCGGCTCATCAACTGGGTATTGAGCTCAATGAGGCCGCATTGTTAATGCAACCACAGTTTGTCGATGAGCGTGTCTCTAAGTTAGTTGAAGCAGGTGTAGGTATCATCCTCGATCATTTCGGTTCGGGCTTGAGTGCCTTGAGCTGCTTAGCGAATCAGCCATTAGTTGCGGTTAAATTGGATATGAGTTGTATTGATTCATTAACCACAATGCCAACAAAAGTGAATGTACTTATTACCTCTGCGCGGCAATTCAATTTGAGCGTTGTCGCCAAAGGTGTCGAATCATCCCAACAATATCAAGCTTTTTTTGAACTTGGCTGTGATGGCTATCAGGGCTATTTATTCAGTCGAGCCTTAAACCAAGCGGACTTTATCCAGCTTGTTTGTCCTCGTCCTTTATTGCGTAGCGTTTAAAGAAGTCGAGAGCATAGTTTAAGGCTTGGTTTCGGCAGGCGTCTTTTTCCATAAAAATCTCATGGGCAGCCCCAGCGATTACTTTCAATTGGCAATGGGTACTCACGGCGAGATTCTGGGCCGCATTATCAACAATCTTATCTTCACTCGCTTGCAGTATCAGTATCGGAGTGCGAATTTGTGCCGTTGCCAGTACGCAAGTATCTGCCGCATCTAAAGATTCAGTCAACCAACGGTTAGTGGGTGAACCGAGTTGTAACTTAGGGGCAGCATCATACAATTCTCGGTAGGCTTGGTATCGGGTCTGGCTGTGAGTTAGCTCATTCCCTTTGAATGGAACAGGTTTATAGTTTTGTCCTGCAAGTACATAATTAGGCTCGCCGCCATTGAGTGTGGTATCGAGTTTACTGGCTAACCAGCGTACGAACGCTTTTGGCATAGGTAATTTAATGCCATACATGGGTGCGGAAAATGCCGCGGCGGTAAAAATATCGGGATGCTGTTTGAGATACAAAGTGCCAATCGCGCCACCCATTGAATGGCCAAGTAGCATGAGTTGTTTGTCGTTTTGTGGTAACACTATCTTCTGCATAAATAGTGCAAAATCATCAATATAATCATTGAATCTTCGCACATGGCCCATGTGTGGATTGATTGTCATACGATCCGATAGCCCTTGGCCACGGTGATCTATGGCATAAACAGAGTAACCTTGTTGGTATAAGTCGAAGACCAATTCTTGATACTTTAAATAGGACTCGACTCGGCCACTGCTGAGAACGATTGCGGTATGCGCTTGGGGATGTTTGACCATCATATAGGCCAGCGTGACGCCGTCGGCAGAGGCTAGCGTGTCTTGAACAACGCTTTGCCAGAAGGCTTGCTGCTCTGAGGTATTTAAATCGTGTTCAGTCGAAAATGTCGCTTTGGCTTGGCTCATACTCAGTCGCAAATCATTTGGCTTGAATGGTTTGTTAGAGTGTAACAGACAACCATGGGAGTCTGAAAATACCGACTCCCATGAATTTCATTAACTTAGCGTGTCGCCTTTTTCGCTTCAATAAAATCATTGATTTGCTGTTCGAGGATCGACATAGGTACAGAGCCATTTTCGAGCACAGCATCGTGGAAGGCACGAATATCAAATTTGTCGCCGAGTTCCTGTTCTGCCTTGGCACGTAATCGTTTGATTGTTAACTCACCAATTTTGTAGGACAAGGCTTGTCCTGGCCACGAAATATAGCGGTCAATTTCGGTCGTGACATTATGCAGTGATAGTGCGGTATTGCTGGCCATAAAGTCGATGGCTTGTTGACGACTCCATCCTTGGGCGTGCATGCCAGTATCTACGACTAAACGCGCCGCGCGCCACATTTCATAGGTTAAGCGCCCAAAGTTACTGTATGGATCTTGGTAGAAACCAGCTTCTAAACCTAAATATTCGCAATATAGCCCCCATCCTTCACCAAAGGCAGATATATAGCCATAACGACGGAAATCTGGGAGTGAGGTTAGCTCAGAGTTGAGTGAAATTTGCAGATGATGACCGGGTACGGCTTCGTGCAAGGTTAAGGCTTCTAGCTCGTAGAGTGGGCGCTTATCCAATGCATAAGTGTTGACCCAGTAGTAACCGGGTTCATCATCGCTGTTCGATCCTGAATATCGCCCTGTGGTGTATTTCGGTGCAATTTCGGCGGGCACTGGTGCTATACCATAGGGCTGGCGTGGGAGTTTGCCGAAGTACTTAGGCAGCATGGCATCGGCTTTTTTGGCAATAAATGCCGCTTCTTTGAGTAACTGATCGGCACTGGTGGTGTAGAACTGAGGATCGGTCCGCAGGAAATGTAAGAAGTCGGCAAAGCTGCCTTTAAAACCTACTGACGCGATGATTTGTTCCATTTCTTGGCGGATACGTTGTACTTCTTTTACGCCCAGTTCATGCACTTGCGTCGACGTCATATTCAAGGTCGTGTAGTAACGTACCCTATTCTCATAAAATTCTGCGCCGTTAGGTAAGCTACTGGCCGCGATATTTTCCCGGGCATTGGGAATGTACTCTTTAGTCATGAAATCATAAAAGTTTTGGTACAGAGGTAGAACTTTTTGCTCAACTAAAGTGCGGCCTTCTTGGGTCAGCTGAGTTTTTTGTGCCTCAGTGAAATAGTTGGGATATTGAGTAAAAGGTTTGAAATAACTGCTCTTTTCAACAGGGACGATATAAGCACTGATACTGTCTTCAAAGCCATTGAGTGTCACTTTTGGCGGCGTTATTCCCTCGGCTAATCCTTGTTTTAGCCAGTGGGTTTGCTGGGCGAAATAGGTCGGGAGTGCATTGAGTTTGGCAATATAGTTGCGGTAATCCTCAAGGGTGTTGAATCTTCCCTGTGCGATTGACGTGATATAAGCGTGGAAGCCGCTTTCCGCCGTAATGGGCAGGTAATAATCCTTGAAACGATATAGGTCGACATCGTTTTGGATCTGATCTTCCAGTATTTGGGCGTTAATCTTATCTTCTTTACTCAAGCTGCCGCGGTCGAGTGCTTTGAGCTGCGCTAGTACTGCGATTTGACCTTGATTAAGCTTAGCGAGCGCGGCTGGCGAGAGATCCGTTAATTTTCCTGCGGCACTGGCATCGCCCATGCTGTAAGCCATTTCAGGACTCGCACTGAGCTGTAATTGCCAGCTTTGGTCGATAATCGCTTGCAGCGCTGGGGCGATTGGCTCAACTTGCGATTGTGCTGCTGATATTGCCTGTGACGATGGGGTTTGAATATTTTTTGTGGTTTGAGTGGCACTGCAGGCGCCTAATGCGCATATCAATAAACTGGGGGTTAAGAGTTTATGCATGTTAGATCTCTGATATTTTCGTTGTTATTGAAGTCATTATGCCTGATGAATGCGGCCGTTCCTTGTATGGATATTAAGCAGAATTGTGACTGAATGTGAATTTAAATGCGTTTAGCGCATAAATGCCCCCGAAAATGCGTGTTAAACTTAGTGTCCGCCCGCGACCAAATAACAAAAGCATTGGCTGGGTAGTTCAAATAGGGGTTAAATATGATTGATACATCCATTCCATTGGTGGATCTGCATCGTCACCTAGACGGTAATGTGCGGGTAAATACCATTTGGGAACTAGGACACCAACACGGCATTGCGCTACCTGCCGATTCTTTAGAGACGCTCGCACCTTTTGTGCAAATTCAGGGGAAAGAAACTAGCTTAGTCGCCTTCTTAAAGAAGCTCGATTGGATGGTTGCCGTACTCGCAGATTTGGATGCGGTTAAACGCGTCGCCTATGAAAACGTTGCCGATGCGGCGTTATCTGGCTTAGATTACGCTGAGTTACGTTTTAGTCCTTACTATATGGCGATGAACCATAAGTTACCGATTGAAGGCGTAGTTGAGGCGGTAGTTGACGGCGTTAAAGCGGGCTTAAAAGACTATAACGTGAAGATCAATTTGATTGGCATTATGTCACGTTCATTTGGTCAAGCTGCTTGTACTCAAGAACTTGAAGGCTTACTCGCCCATAAACAACATCTCGTGGCTATGGACTTAGCCGGTGATGAATTAGGCTTCCCTGGCGAGTTATTTAACGATCACTTTAAACGTGTTCGTGATGCTGGCCTTGCGATTACGGCTCACGCCGGTGAAGCTGCGGGTTCACAAAGTATGTGGCAAGCGATTCAAGAACTTGGCGCAACTCGAATTGGTCATGGGGTGAATGCGATTCACGATCCTAAGCTGATGGAATATCTTGCTAAGCACCGTATTGGCATCGAATCTTGCCCAACCAGTAACTTGCATACTTCTACTGTGGCTTCTTACGCTGAGCATCCATTCAGAACCTTTATGGATGCAGGCGTGTTGATAAGCCTAAATACCGATGATCCCGGTGTGAGCGCTATCGATATTAAGCATGAGTATCGTATCGCCAAATCTGAACTCAAGTTAACCGATGCTGAGTTAGCGCAGGTGCAACGTAACGGCGTTGAAATGGCATTTTTATCGGACAGTGAGCGCAAAGCACTCTATGCCGCTAAGGTATAAGTCGATTCTGAGTCGTTAATAAAAATAGCCATAAATAAAAATCCGACTCTAGAGTCGGATTTTTTGTGAGCGTTTGCGAGTGCAGCAATAAGCGTTTTAGATCACGCGTGAGAACTGTTGCTGACGCGCTTTTTGACGATAGTAAAGATCGAAGCACATACAGATATTGCGGATCAATAAACGGCCAGTAGGGCTGATAGTGATCTGTCTGTCGACGATTTCAACTAACTTGTCATCGATAAATGTCTGCATTAACTTAAGATCTTCCGCGAAATAGGTTTCGAAGTTAATCCCTAGCTTCTCATCAATTTTCGCCATATCTAATTCGAAGTGGCAAATCAGCTGTTTAATCACTACGCGGCGGATTTCATCGTCGCGGTTCAGGCTACAACCTTTCCACAAAGCATGGCCTTCCTTATCTATGGCTTCATAGTAAGGGCGGATATCTTTCTGGTTTTGCGCATAGCAGTCGCCAATCTGACTGATGGACGATACGCCAAGACCTAACAAATCGCATTCTTCTTGGGTGGTATAACCTTGGAAGTTGCGGTGCAGTCTGCCTTCACGCTGTAACTTGGCTAACTCGTCATCGGGTTTAGCAAAGTGGTCCATACCGATATATTGGTAGCCAGCGCCAGTTAAGGTCTCGATAGTTTGGTGCAGCATTTCGAGTTTTTGTTTTGGCGAAGGTAAATGCTCATCTTTGATCTTACGTTGTGCAGCAAAGCGCGCAGGTAAGTGAGCATAGTTAAATACCGACAGACGGTCAGGCGATAAATCTAAAACGCGCTGCATAGTGACGGCAAAGGTTTCTGGCGTTTGGTGTGGCAAACCATAGATTAAATCTATGTTGGTTGACACAAAACCCATGGCTTTTGCTTTGGCCATTAAGTCGAAGATAAATTGCTCATCTTGTTCGCGATTAACGGCAATTTGCACTTCTTTATTGAAATCTTGTACACCGATGGAGATCCGGTTAAAGCCCGCTTCTTTCAAC
The DNA here is from genome assembly GCF_030848765.1 of Shewanella oncorhynchi. Lineage (NCBI taxonomy): Bacteria > Pseudomonadati > Pseudomonadota > Gammaproteobacteria > Alteromonadales > Shewanellaceae > Shewanella > Shewanella oncorhynchi. The sequence goes on along the minus strand of NZ_CP132914.1, from coordinate 4,991,244 downwards.
GTGTCGAGCATTGACAGCTCTATCTCGCGAGGATCGACTTCAATCGAGTACTCGCCTTCTTCCGCAAAGTTAAAGTTGGCTTTAATCAATGACGTAAGTTTAAGAATCTGCTCAGGATTTAAGAACGTGGGTGTACCGCCGCCCCAATGCATTTGGGTCACACTGTAATGTTTGAACAGGGGCGCACGTTTGATAATTTCTTGGCTTAAATATTCAATGTACTGATCGGCTTTGTGTTGGTGGCGGGTGATGACTTTATTACAGCCGCAGTAATAACAAAGCTTGGCGCAGAACGGGATATGAATATACAGCGACAGTTTATCGCTTTTGCTATTTTCAATGGCCGTCAGCAGGTTTTGTTCGGTGAATGTGTCATCGAACTCTAATGCCGTTGGGTAAGAGGTATAACGGGGACCGCTGTAGTTATACTTTTCGATCATCGACTGATCCCAGCTAATCTGAGTGGGCTGCTTCAAGGCGTGTCCTCCGTGGGTAAATTAGCAACAAGCGAAGTATGCAAGGTTCTTAAGTAAATAACCTTGATCTAGGTTGTAAAAATGACGTCTGTTATTTTAGAAGTTACGCAATATCTATCAAAAAAGTACGCTTGTCTGTCGATATTTGGCGGTTTTGTGCGCAGGCTCACGGGAGTAAGGAGGGTAAGATTGGTGCGGGTTTTATCGAGATGACCTCAAAACCACAATATAAGTGGTCTTGAGGTATAGCAATGGGCTGGTTTAATGCATCGCTTTGGCTTGGTAATCCGACAGTTTTTTCGCATCATCACTGATGCCTTGCTCTAATGCCGCTTCGGACTTCATTCTGATCAAGTCTAACTTCATTCTTTCTTGCTTAGGCAAGGCTTGACGAGCATCCATGATGGGATGATTTTTAATTAACTCAAAGTGTTTGAATAATGAAGGGTAATCGGGAGCCACACGCTCACTTAATGACAGGATTTCAAATAATCGCCCAATCCTGACCACGCCTTCAGAGATCTCACAGCGGTCTTCAATCATAGCGGTGGCGATATAGCGGATATCATCTAAAACTTGGGCGCGTTTTGCGTTCGCCGTGGCTTCACGCTCGGCTTGTTCGGCCTGCTGACGCTTTTTTTGCTGCTTGAGTTTTAGGATTAAGAAGGTGGCGTAGCTACTAAGCGCTACTATGATGATAAAACCGAGAATAATGATAGCCGTAGACACAGAGACTCCTTATATGAATGGCATAAGGAGCACAGCTAAAAACTGAGTTCCCTATGCCTTAGCACTGAGAGGTTTAGAACTTGTCTTGATAATCTTTCAGTAAGTCAGCGCCTGATTCGAACTTGTCGAACAACTCATCGTCAGACAAAGACTTAGCTGGTGATGAAGGTGCATCATCATCCATATCGTCGCTAATGCCTAGTTTAACCATCAGAGCTTCAATCTTATTTAGCTGTTGATCTAACCACTTTTGGTCAACCTCGTTGAGATCACGGCCTTCTTCCAGCATATCTAACAGCTGATTTAGTCTTGGATCTTCTTCCAGTTTCAGCAGTTTTTGCTCGTCAGTCAGCTTAGCTTGTTTTACTTTTGGCTGAGCGGCTTTATCTGTTACCACTGCTGCAGGAATTGCTAAAGCCACAGGCTTTTTACTGCCATGACGCGGGTCTTTTTTCTTAGCGGCCTGCTGTTGCGGCGCTTGCGCTAAAATTAAGCTTTCGTTATGACGACTACCTGATTTATTGCCAGAATCTTTACGTTTGCCAGTCGCTACAGCGCGATCTTGCTTCTTCACTCTTGGCTGTAACTTAGGGCTGTTCTCGCCGCCCTTGCGTGTTTTCTTGCTACGAGACATGGTCTTCTCAATTATTTACAACGTATGGCCTTGCAGACTAAGGGTGAGCTTGTCTACAAGGTGCGAAATTAGGCCGAGTGTTATACCAGATTATGATGTTTTTTGCATCAAAACGAGGTCCTTTGCGGCAAATAATAGTTCAAAATCGCTATTGTTTGCGAGGTACTCGAAGGTTTGTCGCTGATAAAAGCTCACATGGGTGAGGTTGTTCTTATAATGCCACTTAGCAAAACCATCTAATTCAGTCAGTAATGGTGTGCTTATCGCTAACCAACCACCAGAATGCAGTAGCCGAGAGAGCAAAGTCCACTCTTTTATAGGGTTTTGAAAATGCTCAAATACCCGATAACAGCAGATAAAATCATACTCTAGCTTTAACACGTCATGATTAGGGGCAAAAAAGGGATCATATTGATTTAACTTGTGGCCCGCATTTTCTATGGTCGTCAGGCTCTCATCATCGAGTATGCGGCCAAAATTCAATCCTAATAAACTGCCCGCTTGTTGCTGCTCTAATTGCGCTAACAGCGGCAAAATAAATTGCGATAACTGTTTTTGCTTCGACGCTATGCGTGAACGACCGTATCTTTGCTTCTCTGCCGCGGGGGGTAAATGGCTATTCGCATCCGCAAAGGTTAACTCACATGTCTTGCAAACATAAAAACTCCGCTTTTTATCTTGATGAAGGAGTCGTGTCTGACTGTTATGACAAAGAGGGCATCTGGGCATTGAGTCTGCTGAAGTGGTTATTAAGGCTTTGATTGTACCAATTATATTGGTTGAGTGCACATTTTAGACACTAATGGGGTGTTATAAAAGAAAAAAGGCGGCAGTTAAACTGCCGCCTTACAAAGGGTGCTTTAGCACCTTATCCTGATTCCAAGTATCCATACTTGCTATGCGACTTTCCCGGTCGGTATCCTTCTTTTTTTTACTGCTTTCCCTGCATTATTTTTGTTAATGGTCTTCCAGACACTTTATTTTTTCTGTCGCCATCCTGACTACAGTTTCCGTAGATGGTCTCGCGACACATCTTTTAAAGCATCGTCATCATTGACGTCGAGTTAACCATCCATGTTACTTAAGTACCTTCCTGTGATAACAAGCATCCAGCCAGTGCATCCTAAGCTTATCGCTTCCTTTGCTACAGTTTACATCATGTAAACTATGTCCTGATGGGGCAAGTTACCCTGAGTGTAAGGTGTTTTGCTAGAAGCAAATTGGCGTTATCGGCCATCCCTTACAAAATTGTGCTGACCTGGATTTCAAGTGGAAATCACGACTCTTGTTATTATTAGAGAGTGGTCTTAAGTATATTATTGTTATTGAGTATCTTTATTCTTATATCTTGAACGTTAATTATACCGAAACCTGTAAGTTATTATTAATCTTTTTGTACAAACAGATGGGTTTATCTCGGTACGGGGCTTATTAAACCGAAATCTGTGATCTATGTCAAGCACGAATCTTAGCAGTTTACGTCCACGTCAACTTTGTGGTGTAAAAAAAGGGTGACAATACACCCTTCTTTTCACTCGCGAAGATTACTTCAGGCTAGAAAGATACTTTGATAGCGCGTCGATATCGCTATCATTTAGTTTTTTAGCCACATCTTGCATCATGCCATTCAAGTCATTATGGCGGCCCGCTTCACGGAATTTTGTCAGCTGGATCTTGATATAGTTGGCGTGTTGGCCTGCCAGCGTTGGAAAACCTGCAAGCTCAGCGCCTTTACCATCTGGGCCATGACATGCCATACAAGCGGTAATGCCACGAGAAACATCACCACCTTTGTAAAGTTTAGCACCTAACTCAGGAACATCTTTTGCTTCAGCCACTTGGATTGCTTGGCTAGAAAAATATGCGCTAATGTCGAGAATATCCTGATCGCTTAGAGGCATTGCCATGCCACTCATGATAGGATCCATACGACCATCTTTACCGCCAGTTTGTGCTGCGCTACGGAAATCATGTAGTTGCTTTTGGAGGTAAGTGGCGTGTTGGCCCGCAATTTTGGGGTACATATCGATCATACTGTTACCGTCCATACCGTGACAGGCCGAACAGACAATGATTTTCGTTTTTCCCGCTTCAGCATTACCTTCAGCAATCGCAGGTGAAGATATGGCGGCAATTACAACAGACAGCGCAAGAGCTAGCTTTTTCATGGCGTTCCAACTTCTGGTTAAATTATTATCCTGAGCTTACTAGGGTGACCCGCAAGCGTGGTAAAATATGATTAATGTGATCGGAGTAATATTTTACACGAAAACGTGGGAAAGTAAGTAATTCTTCATAAATTATGGTATTGCGTAGAAAAATTTCGGAGTAAATAGTGACTGAATCTCGTATAGATTTTCGTAGGGCAAAGTTTTTAATCAGTGCACCTGACATTGCACATTTGGATCAATATCTGCCCGGCGATGTTGGAGTTGAGATTGCATTTGCTGGCCGCTCTAATGCTGGAAAGTCTAGTGCACTCAATGCATTAACTGAGCAAAAAAGTTTAGCAAGAACCAGTAAAACACCGGGCCGTACTCAACTAATTAACGTATTTGAGTTAGATGCTCAGCGTCGTTTAGTTGACTTGCCTGGTTATGGCTTTGCGCAAGTCCCACTTGCGTTGAAAAATAAATGGCAGCAAGCATTGGGTGAATATTTGCAAAAACGCGCTTGTTTAAGTGGCGTGGTTGTCTTGATGGATATTCGTCATCCATTAAAAGATCTCGATATGCAGATGATTGAATGGGCAGTTGCTAGTGAAATTCCTGTATTAGCTTTGCTAACGAAATCAGACAAATTAGCCCAAAGTGCTAAGATGAAAACCGTAAATGAAGTGCGTCTCGCACTAAGTGAGTTTGGCGACTGGGTGCAAGTTGAACCCTTCTCATCACTTAAAGGAACCGGTAAGCCTAAAGTGTTGGCAATTCTTAATGAATGGTGTCATCCACAGTGGTTGACTGATGAGTTAGATGCAGCGAATAACGCTGAATAATATCGCCTGTTTTGGTGTACATGGTAGAATTTGACTGTGTATACCTCCTCTTTGTTTTTACTGCAATTTTTTCTCTTTTTTTCAGTCTCATTCCCATCGGTTATTCGTTAATCTCAGGCAAAAAAATAGCCGATGATATTATCATCGGCCAAAAATATTAGCTCTTTTGGGGAGAAGCTAAATTCAACAAGACTCAAGCACCATCAAATTAGCTTCAATGGTTCTCAATGAAACTAGCATACAGCCAATTCATTCCTTATTAAAGTAAATACTCTAAAATTTACTTAAAGTCTGAAAAAAGAGCAAAAAAAAGCCTCAGCAAACAAGTTGCTGAGGCGCCAGAATTTGGCTCATCACTATAAGTGAAATAAAGGTCTGAAAGATAGAACATCTTAACCTCTGTACCCTACGCAGAGAATATTACTCTATTTATCTTTAAATGGAAAACAGTTTTTTCAAAAAAGAGGTAATTATGTGCGCTTGATCTCAGGTTGTGAGTGAAAAAGCATCTCAAATTGATCCTAAAATTTCATTGAAAATGATTAATTGGCTGATTTATAGATGAAACTCGAAATTTATATACAAAAGTGATCAATATTTGAGATTTGATTTTTTACTCTAATCCTGACCTAAGATTTTGGTGTACGCGAGAGAGAACAACCGTTATGGCACTCTTGAGCATATATGGCTGACTTGAATGCAGTTTCAATTAGAGTAAATCACACCCTTTAATATCCATCTGCTGTGGCAGTGTATCGATGAACTCTACTGCCAAATGTATCAGATAAAGATTGTTTGACTGTGAGTGAATCATTTCTGCCGATGAAGTTTGTCTAACTTAACGAGCTAATTTGTATTGTGAAAGGGTTATTTATGCTGAGTGATGAAAAGGACTCTGTATTGATGTTCTTAGAGGTGATTAAGACGGGAGAGAGCTAATCTGAGCTCAAAATATTGAAGTCAGATTAGCTTTATTTTCAGTTAAATCATATTGATAGTGTTCTTCTGGATATTACTGAGATTAGTGGGCTTCATCCCAGTTATCACCAATGCCTGCTTCGGCAAGCAGTTCAACATCGAGATTAGCTGCTTGCGCCATCAAGGTGCAGATTGTCTTTTTAAGTGCCTCTGCTTTATCCGCATCGACTTCAAACACTAATTCATCGTGAACCTGCATGATCATAGTGATTTCGCCTTGGGTTTCTGTTTTGATCCACTGGGCAATATTGATCATGGCCTTTTTGATGATGTCAGCAGCCGTACCTTGCATTGGCGCGTTAATCGCAGCACGTTCAGCACCTTGGCGGCGCATCGCATTACGATCACGGATTTCGGGCAAGTAGAGGCGACGACCAAACAGAGTCGACACATAACCTAAGTCAGCAGCACCCGCGCGCGTTTCTTCCATATAACGTAATACGCCAGGATAACGGGCAAAGTAGGTATCGATATAGGTTTGTGCTTCATGGCGTGGGATATCAAGCTGACGCGCCAAACCAAAGGCTGACATGCCATAAATTAAGCCGAAGTTAACCGCTTTGGCACGGCGGCGTTGTTCTGTGGTGACTTCATCAAAGTCGGTACCAAATACTTCTGCAGCAGTGGCTCTATGAATGTCTTTGCCCTCGGCGAAGGCTTTGAGTAAGCCAGCATCTTGGGATAAATGGGCCATGATCCGTAGTTCGATTTGCGAGTAGTCGGCGGCCAAAATTTTACGGCCTGCTGGGGCGATAAAGGCTTGGCGAATACGGCGACCTTCTTCGGTGCGAATCGGAATATTCTGCAGGTTAGGTTCGCTTGACGATAAGCGACCTGTTGCCGCATTAGCTTGATGATAGCTAGTGTGTACGCGACCCGTTTTAGCGTTGACCATCAGTGGCAGCTTATCGGTGTAAGTACTCTTTAACTTAGATAGACTTCGATGTTCGAGGATCACCTTTGGCAGTGGGAAATCTAATGCTAATTCGACCAACACTTCTTCCGCGGTCGATGGCGCACCCTTTGGGGTCTTTTTGGTGATCGGATAACCTAGCTTTTCATAAAACAATACTTGCAGCTGCTTAGGTGAACCAAGATTGAATTTTTCACCAGCAATGTCGTAGGCTTTTTCTTCTAAGGTATCGATTTTACGCGCCAGTTCATCGCTCTGTTGGCCGAGTAACATACTGTCGATTAATACCCCTTGACGTTCAATGTCCGACAACACTTGGATTAGCGGCAATTCGACTTCAGTAAACATGGCGGCAAGTTCGGCTTCTTTTTCGAGTCTTGGCCATAAATGTTGGTGTAAACGCAGTGTGATGTCGGCATCTTCGGCCGCATAAGGCGCAGCCGTCTCTAGTGGAATTTGGTTGAAGGTCAGCTGTTTTGCACCTTTACCGGCGATTTCTTCAAAGCTGATATTCTTATGGCCTAAATACTTGAGTGCTAAACCATCCATATCATGGCGCGAAGCCACTGAGTTGAAAACATAGGATTCGAGCATAGTGTCGAAAGCGACGCCCTGTAGTTTGATCCCTGCATTGGCTAAGATACTGATGTCGTACTTAAGATTTTGACCGACTTTCTTGAGCTTTGGATCTTCAAGCAGTGGACGCAGTTTTTCTAACGCGACCGTTTTATCGATTTGGGTCGGTGCACCAACGTAATCGTGGGTCAAAGGAAGATAAGCGGCTTTTCCTGTCTCAACGGCGAAGGAGATCCCGACTAATTCGGCCACCATGTAATCTAAGCTGGTGGTCTCAGTATCGATTGCCATTAAGTCGGCTTGTTTAAGCTTAGCAATCCAAGTGTCTAATTCGGCTTCGGTGAGAATGCAGTCGTACTGTGTTTCAATCGCTTCGACTGGAGATGAGTCTTCTTGCGTTTCTGTGGATGCCGCATCAATTGAGGTATTTGCCGTCATTTTATTATCTAAGACTTCAGCTAACCAACGTTTAAACTCCATCTCGCCGTAGCATTTTATCAGTTCATCTTTGTCTGCAGGCATGATGGTAAGTTCGTGCCAGTCTTGCTCAAGTTCGACATCGGTTTTAATGGTGGCGAGTTCGTAAGAAAGCTTGAGCATATCGGCATTTTCAATGATCTTCGCCGCCATGGTTTTAGAACCCCTAAAGCCGAGCTCGGCGACTTTTTCGGGTTCCGCTAATAAATTACTCACGCTGCCGGCTCCTGTGAGCATAGCGAGCGCCGTCTTTTCACCTACGCCGGGTAAGCCGGGAATGTTATCGGCCTTGTCGCCCATCAGCGCGAGCAAATCTATGATACGGTCTGGACCAACACCAAATTTAATAGCGACTTCTTCTGGGCCCATTATGGTGTCTGTCATGGTGTTGATGAGCGTGACGTTCTCATCCACTAACTGGGCCATGTCTTTATCGCCTGTGCTGATAAGCACGGCACGGTTTTCTAAGCTGGCTTGGCGGGCAATAGTTCCAATCACGTCATCGGCTTCGACGCCGGAAATCGAAATCAGTGGTAAACCCAGTGCACGAATAATGCGATGTAGAGGTTCGATTTGCGAACGTAGGTCATCAGGCATAGGTGGGCGCTGTGCTTTGTATTCGCTGTACATGTCATTGCGGAAGGTTTTGCCCTTGGCATCGAACACGACTGCGATATGGCTTGGCTGATAGCGAGTCAGCAAGCTGCGTAACATATTCACTACGCCATAAACGGCACCGGTTGCTTCGCCCTTTGAGTTTGTCAGGTGAGGAGGCGCATAATAAGCGCGATATAAATAAGAAGATCCATCCACAAGCACAAGTGGGTTTTTAGCGACGGTTGGCATAAGTATTTTTCGTTTATCGATGACTTAGATGGCGCTAAGCATGCCACATAAGCGCTATTTCAGCCACGGCAAAATGACTCCCAGCCTGTGGATAAGTCTGTGAGTGAAAAAGTCAACTGAGAATAATGGCGATGATTACGGCTTAGTGCGATATTTTTAAGTTGTTGTTTTTTATATTTATAAAAGATTTGTGTGAGTTCAATACTGTTTCTTAAAAAATCTTCCCAATTTGTGGATTTTTTATTGACTCCGTAAAATACATCTAAGGATTGGCTTAATTTTCGGCACCCGTCAGATTCGACGAATTAAGTTAGCACGATTTTTAATCAGATCAACTAGTTTGTTTGTAGTTTGTTAAAACTTAATGACATAAGAAGGATATTTTTAATGAAAAAAGTCGCAGTGTTACTGAGTGGATGCGGTGTTTTCGATGGAACAGAGATCCATGAATCGGTTTTAACGCTTTTATGCTTATCCAAAGGGGGGGCTCACTACCAATGTTTTGCACCTGATATCAAACAGATGCATGTGGTCGATCACCTCACTGGCGAGGTCGATGCGACAGCAAGTCGTAATGTGCTGGTGGAGTCGGCGCGCATTGCCCGTGGCGAAGTTAAAGCGACCACAGAATTAGCTATCGCCGAATTTGATGCCTTGATCATTCCCGGTGGTTTTGGTGCGGCGAAAAATCTGTGTAATTTTGCGACGAACGGCAGCGAGTGTGAAGTAGATCCGCTGGTGACTGATTTTATCAATGAGTTCATTCTGGCGAAAAAGCCCGTTGGCTTTATCTGTATCGCACCTATGATGATCCCGCGATTATATCCCCATGGCGTAAAAGGCACTATTGGTAATGATAGCGATACTGTTGCGGCGTTCAATTTGATGGGGGGAGAGCATCAAGTCGCCACTGTGCATGAGATCGTCGTAGATGAAGCGAATCGAATAGTCAGCACTCCCGCTTATATGTTGGCTGGAAGTATTGCTGAAGCGCATTCAGGCATCGAGAAGCTGGTTGCTAAGGTACTGGAGATGACTGACGCGCGTTAGGTTTGTAGAAGTGTAAGAGCGCGTCATTGAACCAAGATAAATCCCTATGCGTTCTTCAGGATTTATCTTGGTATAACGGGATTAGATTGAGCTTGAGGACTTGCGGCTATCGAATAAACCTTGGGCTAACCCTATGAGTAAGCCACCAATGTGGGCACCGTTCGCAACGGCAACCCCTAGAATATCCGTGAATCCCAATGCCAACCAAATCATCATAAAGGCCATATATGATGGTGGAAAGTCTATTCCAGCAGCAGGTTTACGTATCCCCATGACCCAAGTGTAACCCACCACGGCATACACAACGCCGGATAGCCCGCCGAAGTTAGGTCCACCGACATAATATTGGATGACGTTTGGCAGTGTTCCCGCCACAAACAGCAGGATGAGCAATGGTGCTGTGCCGATTCGGGTTTCGATTTTACCGCCTAAATACCACCACCAGAGCAAGTTAAAGATGACGTGCATGGCTGAAAAATGCAGCAGGCTTGGGGTAAAAACACGCCAGAACTGGCTGAACTCTGAACTTGGTACCGCGCCAAAATAGGACAGTGCTGCGTAGGTTTGGTTGGCGAACCCTAAGTTCATCGCCGCAAAAATGAGTACGCAAACCGCAAAAACGATCAACGTGACTGGGCCTGCGCCGGTAATGAATTGGGTAAACAACTGTAGCGAAGGGGCGCCGTAATCTATCTTAGTTTGGGTATCGCCGTGTTCCCACGAGGCTTGCAGATATTTACTGTCGTAGGGATGAGCCATGAAATGGGCAAACTCTTTGCGCGCTTGCTCCAGATCTTTGTCATGGATGACGAGAATGGCGACACCTTGCTCCAGCGGCTCAATTTGGCAGTCAATGTGTTTACCCTTGAGGTAATCGACAAATGCCTGCGCGGCTCTACTGTTGGGGAGTCTGCCAATTTCTATCATGCATTTGCCTCATGCCAGGCGCTATAGCCGCCGTCTAGACTGTAAACGTCATCAAATCCTTGCTCGCATAAATACTGCGCCGCATTTTGGCTGCTCATACCGTGGTAACAAACCACTACCAGTGGGCTGTCCATATCGGCTTGGCTAATAAATTGCGCTAGGTTTTCGTTATTCAGGTTAGTTGCACCTGCAATATGGCCGTTGGTGAAGCTATTGCCATCGCGGATATCGACGATTTGCACTGGCTGTGCTTCGGTCATTTGCAGCAATTGATTAACGCTTAAGTGTTTAAAGGAAGACATAATAAAACCTGACAAAGCTAAGAGATGAAAATCAAGATGGGATAAGTGTGCAACAAGGGGCTGCGAGTGTACAGCCCCTATCGAGGTTATGCTCTGGTGGATTAATCCCAGCTGAGGATCACTTTACCCGATTGGCCCGAGCCCATGGCGTCGAAACCTTGTTGGAAATCATCAATCTTGAAGTGGTGAGTGATGATAGGCGAAATATCTAAGCCAGATTGGATAAGGCTCGCCATCTTGTACCAAGTTTCGAACATTTCACGGCCGTAGATGCCTTTAATGACCAAACCTTTGAAGATCACTTTGCTCCAATCAATCGCCATTTCGCCACCAGGAATACCGAGCATAGCGACTTTGCCGCCGTGGTTCATGGTATCTAACATGGCGTGGAAGGCTGAGGGTACGCCAGACATTTCTAATCCAACGTCGAAACCTTCGGTCATGCCCAGTTCTTTCATCACGTCTTTTAGGTTTTCTTTTGACACGTTCACAGCGCGCGTGGCGCCCATTTTACGGGCCAGCTCTAAGCGGTATTCGTTGACGTCAGTGATCACCACATGGCGAGCACCTACGTGACGACATACTGCAGCCGCCATTATGCCGATGGGACCTGCGCCGGTGATCAACACGTCTTCACCGACTAAATCGAAGGATAATGCTGTGTGCACAGCGTTACCAAAGGGGTCAAAGATTGAGGCTAAATCATCGCTGATGTCATCAGGGATTTTAAAGGCGTTAAAGGCGGGGATAACTAAGTATTCCGCAAATGAACCTTCACGATTGACACCCACGCCAGAGGTGTTACGGCATAAATGGGTGCGGCCTGCGCGGCAGTTACGGCAGTGGCCGCAGGTGATATGGCCTTCGCCAGACACGCGGTCGCCTATCTTAAAACCACGAACTTCTTGACCGATATCAACCACTTCGCCTACATATTCATGACCAACAACCATGGGGACTGGAATGGTTTTTTGTGACCATTCGTCCCAGTTGTAGATGTGCATGTCGGTGCCACAAATCGCAGTTTTTTTAATTTTGATCAGCAGATCGTTGTGGCCCATCACTGGCTTAGGCGCATCGACTAACCAAATACCTTTTTCGGCTTTTAACTTGCTTAGTGCTTTCATTGTCTTAAGTCCTAAATAATGCCCATTTCTTTGGCAATACGAGTAAAGGCGGTGATCGCTTTGTCGAGTTGCTCACGGGTATGTGCCGCTGACATTTGCGTACGGATACGGGCTTGTCCCTTAGGAACGACTGGGAACGAGAAGCCAATAACATAAATATGTTCTGCTAATAAGCGGTTAGCAAAGTCGCCCGCCAGTTTCGCATCACCAATCATCACAGGGATAATCGCGTGGTCGGCGCCGCCCAAAGTAAAGCCTGCTGCTGACATTTGCTCACGGAAATAACGGCTGTTTTCCCATACGGCTTCGCGCAGGGCTTGGCCTGATTTGAGCATTTCTAACACATGGATAGATGCAGTCACGATTGATGGCGCTAATGAGTTAGAGAACAGGTAAGGACGTGAACGCTGACGTAACCAGTCTATGACTTCTTTTTTACCCGAAGTGAAACCGCCCGATGCGCCGCCTAAGGCTTTGCCTAAGGTGCCAGTGATGATGTCGACTCTGTCCATCACATTGCAATATTCGTGCGTGCCACGGCCGTTTGCGCCGATAAAGCCCACAGCGTGAGAGTCATCGACCATCACTAGTGCGCCGTATTTATCGGCTAAATCACATACGCCTTGCAGGTTAGCAATCACGCCGTCCATCGAGAATACGCCATCGGTGGCGATCAAGATGTTACGGGCGCCTGCTTCTTTCGCGGCGATCAGCTGAGTTTCTAAATCGGCCATGTCGTTGTTGGCATAGCGGAAACGCTTTGCTTTACATAAACGTACACCGTCGATGATAGAAGCATGGTTTAACGCATCAGAAATGATGGCGTCTTCTGCATCTAATAAGGTTTCGAATAGACCTGCGTTCGCATCAAAACATGAAGAGTAAAGAATAGTGTCTTCAGTGCCGAGGAATTCGCTCAGGCTAGCTTCTAGCTTTTTATGTATGTCTTGGGTACCGCAAATAAAACGTACTGATGCCATACCAAAGCCGTGGCTGTCTAAACCCTGTTGGGCGGCTTTGATTAGCTCGGGGTGATTCGCTAGGCCTAGGTAATTATTCGCGCAAAAGTTAACAACTTCTTGGTGATTAACTTGAATGGCAGTCTGTTGTGGTGAGGCAATAACACGCTCGCTTTTATATAAGCCTTCGGCTTTGATGTCTGCAAGCTGTTGATTAATCTGTGCGTAGAATGAGGTAGAGGCCACCTGATATCTCCTTAGTTAACTTTATTCTGATTTTGGGAGTGGCGGCATTCTAACTCTAAACCTAATCGGCCTACAGCCTTTTTTTCATGCAGGTTCGCAAGATAAACTAGTTTAGGGCTAAAGTGGTTTTTACATTATAAAAACTAATGTGCAACATAAGTTTGCCACTGTTTGACTGAGTATTCTTTTAAGCGTTGTAGAGCGAAAACGGGTTCGCACTCAGTACTATAATTGCTTTGAGTTTAGTTCCGAATGCGAGTTCCCAACATAGGTGTTTGGGATGACGTTATAGAGATTCTTGACTCGCTAGCGCGTGGTAATGTTGCTCTAGGCGAGTAAAAGTCGCAACGGAAGTCGGGGTTGCATAGGCTTTGAAAATCATCAGCACCCTTAAAACGCCTTCATAAAGTGTCGCTTTAGTAATGGTGGACGTGCTGGATTGTGTGAGTTGATAACCAATCCAAAAGCTGACGATCATCTTAATGGTATCCGCCAGTGGCGTGATTTTGTCAGCATCGACACACAGAAATCCATCTTGTGTGAGTTTATGCAGCACATGGCTTGAACGCGTTAAGACTTGCTGCTGTGCGTGCAAATAGCGTTTTTTTAGTTCTTCATCGCGGGCGAGAATATCCGCAAGATTGGCGTACATAAAACGGAATTGCCACAAGGTATAGAACATAGCATCGAAGTAGCCGATTAACAGTTCTACATCCACTTGCTTATCTTCATAGGGTTGGAAACCCGATTCGAGATGATTCTCATATAGACTGAAAATACAGCGGATAATGTCTTCTTTATTGCGAAAATGGTAATAAAGATTCCCGGGACTCATATTTAAGTGAGCAGCAATGTGATTGGTGGTGATGTTTCTTTCGCCATGCTCGTTGAACAGTTCAAGACTGGCATAGATTATTTTGTCGCGGGTTTTCATAAGTTATCCAAATTGCTAGTGAACGCCACATAATTGATCAAAGAAAGCTAACCAACGACCGCCGAACTGCTGGTAAATTATCCCTAATTTGGTGCATATGCTAACATTGCCGCTATTCATCAGGCAAAACTCATAAGCACGTTTTTAATGAATCGTTTTTTCTATTCCACGATCTTATATTTATTATCCCCTTTGCTAGTCGTCTATTTAGCATTTCGTGCTATTAAAAGCCCTGATTACCGCGGTCGTTGGGGGGAGCGTTTTGGATTAACTCGACTTAAATCGACGGATTTACTGGTCCATTCTGTGTCTATGGGTGAAACGCTTGCGGCAATCCCATTGATCCGTTTGATTATGCAATCACACCCTGAATTAAGCATTACGGTTACCACAACCAGCCCAACAGGGTCTGCCGAAGTGCGTAAAGCCTTTGGTGACTCAGTGCAACATTGTTATTTACCCTTTGACTTACCTTGGTGTGTGGGGCGTTTCTTGCGCCAAGTCTCACCTAAATCTTGCATCATTATGGAAACCGAACTGTGGCCTAATTTGGTTGCCTTAGCGGCCAAGCGAGGTGTGCGCTTGATGTTGGCCAATGCACGTCTGTCGGCCAAGTCGGCGGCGCAATATGCTAAGCGCCCTAAACTCAGTCGACCTATGTTGCAACGACTCGATATTATTGCGGTGCAGACTCAAGTAGAAGCGCAGCGTTTTATCGAGTTAGGTGTATCGCCAGATAGAGTGACAGTATGCGGTAGCTTGAAGTTTGATCTCAGTATTACGCCTGAGCGTTTAGCCAATGCCAAGCTGTTGCGTCAGACTTGGGGGCGTGAAACCTCGCCGATTTGGGTCGCAGGCAGTGTGCATCCTGGAGAATTTGACGCCATGCTTACAGCCCATAGGCAATTATTGGCTCAGTGGCCAGATGCTTTGCTGATTATTGCACCGCGTCATCCTGAGCAGTTTTCTGCCGTTGCTGAGTTTGTTGCCAGCCAAGGTTTTGAATCTGTTCGCCGCAGCGGTAATTTTCCTGTGGCGGCCACGACTCAAGTGCTAGTGGGCGATACCATGGGTGAACTTCTGACCTTTTATGGCGCGGCGGATCAAGCCTTTGTCGGTGGTACGCTGATCACTAACGGTGGTCATAATCCCTTGGAGCCTGTTGCTATGGGCGTGCCTGTTATGGTGGGACCGAACCATTGGGATTTTGCTCAAATTACGCAGATGTTGGCGGATGCTGGTGGGTTAAAGGTTGTCGCATCGGCGGATGAACTTGCCGCTAACTTGATTGAGTATTTTGCTAAACCTGAGTTACGCCTGCAGGCGGTGAACGCGGGATTGGCTGTGGTTGAGGCAAATCGCGGTGCCTTGCAACGACAATTTACTTTAGTGCAATATTTAATAAAGTCTTAATTCAACGGGATAATTTTTTAAGTGGATCAGGCGCTTTGCATCGCCGCTTGGTAGCCCATCATCAGTGATGACCAGTTATCAGCGGTGAAGGCAAGGTTTGGTAGCTTGGCTTGTTCTTTATTAAAGGAACGTAACAGTCTGTCTAGATTCGATTGCTGCCATTGCGGGCTCGGTGTTTTTAACTCACCACGGTCGAAATCGATAAGATAAAACCGCTCTGGCGTTAAGGGTTCAGTTTGTGCGGGCTGGAACAGAATATTCTTG
Source organism: Shewanella oncorhynchi (assembly GCF_030848765.1). Classification (NCBI taxonomy): domain Bacteria; kingdom Pseudomonadati; phylum Pseudomonadota; class Gammaproteobacteria; order Alteromonadales; family Shewanellaceae; genus Shewanella; species Shewanella oncorhynchi. Next base: position 4,975,398 of record NZ_CP132914.1, on the reverse strand, counting down.
GCATTGAGGTCGGCGTGGTACACACCACGCTGATGGAATTGGGCTATGCAAGCCCCTAATGCCTGCCATTGCTCTGTGCTCATGACCCCTTTGCCGAGTTTAGCGACTAAATCTTCGGCGCCTTCGACCCGTTCGATAATGATATCGGCGCGGTAAAATAATCCATCGCGCACTATGTTGGCGGCAATCGGTTTAGGTACAGCAAAATCTTCGCGATACAAAATGTCTAATAAGCGTAACTCACCCATGGCGCGGGTATTTTCGAGGCCAGTATAAACGTAAGCATCTTTGCTGAATTTTTCCATTAAGCCGCCACGCCAATAATGACGCAATACCCAATGACTATGCTCAAATGCCACAAACCAAGTGGTGTAGCGGCCTTTGGATGAACCGACGACAGCATTTTTAGCCCGCCAAAAATCCACCGTGAACCACGCGGGATCGATATCTGTTGGCGTATCTTGGCAAACTGCAATGTTACCTTGAGCGGTTTTTATGAGCTGTATCTGAGCATTCATCGGAGATTTGTTGACTTAAGCGTGGCACCTAGGGCCATTCTACATTAAGATCCTTAGCTTGCGCCAAATAACCTTAAGAGCTTTTAGCTTCAATCCCAATGAGTTTAAATCCCAATACCATGAATTCTCTTTGTTTGCTTCGCTTATCCGCTATCGGTGACGTCTGTCATGCCGTGGCTATGGTGCAGGCGATTCAGCGGCAATACCCCGAGCTCAAAATCACATGGGTGATCGGTAAACTCGAATATCAATTGTTGAAGCATTTACCCGGCATTGAGTTTGTTATTTTCGATAAATCTCAAGGATGGCGCAGCTATTTTAATTTGCGTAAGGCCTTAAAAGGCCGACGTTTTGACGTGCTGCTGCATATGCAGGTTGCGCTACGTGCTACCTTGGCTTCATTAGCCATTTCGGCAAAGGTGCGCATAGGCTTCGATCGTGCCCGCGCCAAAGAAGGTCAGTGGCTAGTGACAAATCACAGGGTGGAGCCCTTGGCCAAGCCCCATGTGCTCGAAGGATTTATGGGATTCGCTAAGGCGATTGGCGTTAACGATCTCACTCCTCAATGGCATATGCCTGTGCCAATTGCGGATACTGAATTTGCCCAGACGCAGATTAAAGACAATGAAAAAGTCTTTATCATTTGCGCTGCAGCCAGTAAGGCAGAACGTAACTGGTTACCAGAGCGCTATGCCGCCGTTGCGAGCCATGCGATTGCGAAAGGATTTAGAGTCATGCTTTGCGGTGGCCCAACTCAACTTGAGAAGGATTTAGCAGAGCAAATTTTGCAGGCTTGTCCCTCTAAAATCGATAATTTAGTGGGCAAAACCAGTCTGACTCAATTATTGGCCCTGCTAAAACGCGCAAGATTAGTGTTAGCTCCGGATACTGGCCCTGCGCATATGGCGGTTACCCAAGGTATCCCAGTCATTGGTTTATATGCCCATTCCAATCCTGGGCGCACAGGTCCGTATTTATCGCAGCAATATGTGGTGAGTGCCTATGATGAGGCCATGAGATCGCAACATGGTGGACAAATTACGTGGGGAACTCGCGCCAAAGGCGAGCATTTGATGTCATTGATTAGTGTTGAAGCTGTGATTGAGAAGTTTGAGCTGGTGGTTCAGTAGACACTCAGTTAAGGCTTGTTAGTATCGAGCATTCTTGTTCAGCACTCTTGATGTATCGCTGCATTAGCGGTTGGTATTCAGAATATCGTTTAGGAGATAAATCATGCGGATAGCCATTGCCATTGACAGTTTAGCGGGTGGCGGAGCCGAAAAGGTCATGATTACCTTAGCCAAGCAATTTATTCGCTTAGGGCATGAGCCGCATTTTTTAGTCATGGAAGATAATCGCTATTATGAAATCCCAGAGGACTTACCCATTCATCAATGTTTTGCCCCTAAGGATAAAGATTTCGACCATTTTGGGCGATTGAATGCTTCGGTTAACAAACTCAGCGCAAAAATCGCGGAAATTGAATCTCAAGTGGGCAAGTTTGATTTGTTTTTATCAAACTTAGATAAAACCAATTTGATGATGACCAAAACCGGTGTTTCACCGCTTTATGTCATAGTCCATTCTTCTGTAGAAGAAGAGTTGAGCCGCCAATTTAAACTGGGACCGTTTGCTTATTTCAAGAAGCTAAAATCCAAAAAAGCGCTCAATGGCCAGCATTTGATTACCGTCTCAAATGGCATAGCACAGGAGATTAAAGATAAAGGTCGTTTGCATCCAGCATCTATGCAAACTATCTATAATCCATTTGAATTTAACGAAATTACATCTCAATCACAGCAAGATAATCCGCAAATCCCTCAGGGAGATTATCTTATTCATGTCGGTCGCTTTGCTAAGCAAAAGCGTCATGATGTGTTGTTTGAAGCCCTCAAGCTCACGCAAAATCAACTTCCTGTCGTGCTCTTGTGTCATAACCACAAAAAAGCGATAAAAGCAGCGAAAAAGTTTGGTATTGAAAAGCGATTAATTATTCCCGGTTTTCAAAGTAATCCTTTTCCATGGATTAAGCAGGCTAAGGCATTAGTGCTCAGCTCTGATTTTGAAGGTTTACCGACAGTCTTGATTGAATCTTTAGCTTGTGGGACTCCTGTTGTGAGCACTGATTGCCCACATGGACCCAGTGAAATTTTAACAGGGAATTTAGTGCCTTATCTCGTGCCGCGTCGTGATCCCAAAGCGTTAGCTAAAATGATAGACGAGGTTGTTAGCTTGCCGCCATCCCTCGAGCAGGTTGAGATTTTGGCCAAAGTCGATGCGACCTTAATTGCCGAACAATATTTAGCGTTGGCAAAATAATTTATTCGTTTGTGTTTTAGGAGCATGCTTGTGGAAGAAGCCAAACAAGCCAAAAGACGTTATTTATTTTACATAGCGCAAAACTATTCCTATGCGATGTTAAGGCCACTTCAACAAGTCATTTTGGAAAGAGGTGATGAGGTTAGCTGGTTCTTAGAGGGAAATGAGGTCGATCCTAAGTTTTTAAAAACCGATGAACTGCGCTTGCAGAGCATCGATGCTGTGAAAGCGTGGAAACCAGATGCGGTATTCGTCCCAGGGAACGTTGTCCCTCGTTTTATTCCTGGGGTTAAAGTGGGCGTATTCCATGGATTTAATGCGGGGAAAATGAATCATAAGGGCCGAGAAGATCACTTCGAAATCAGAGATTGTTTTGATTTGTATTGTACCCAAGGCCCTGCGACGACTCTGCCCTTTCTGAAACTAGAGAAAAAGTTTGGTACTTTTACTGTAGTTGAAACGGGATGGCCTGCGCTCGACCCCCTATTTCTTGAGAATAAAGATAATCCCTATATCAAAGCTGATGACCCAAGGCCAGTAGTACTCTTTTGCTCAACATTTTCCCCAAGTTTGACCTGCGCACCTGTGGTATTTGAGCAGATTAAAGCCCTGTCGCAAAAGAGCCAATGGCGCTGGTTAGTGCAATTTCATCCAAAGATGAACCCTAAAATTGTTGAGCAGTACAAGGCTTTAGAAAACGAGAATTTACAGTTTGTTGAAACTGATAATGTGATCCCTTTGCTGCAGGCGGGGGATGTGATGTTGTGTGACACTTCATCGATTCTGTTGATGTTTTTAATGCAGCGAAAACCAGTGGTGACCTTTAAAAATCAGTCACCGAAAGATCATTTAATCGATATCAGTCGGGTTGAGGATATTGAATCTGCATTAACGCGAGCACTGAGTCGTCCTGATGATTTGATGGTGCACATCCATGATTATTGCAATCAAATTCACCCTACGGGCGATGGTCAATCTAGCCAGCGAGTTTTAGCCGCAACAGATGCTTTGATTGATAAAGGCACAGATTGGCTAAAACCTAAACCATTGAACTTGTTGCGCCATTTTAAGATGCGGCGCAAGCTAGGTTATTGGAAGTTGTTTTAGCTAGTTGTCGTTACTTATGGGCCGATATTGAAATATCGGCCCATTTTGTTAGCCTTGCAGTTTCGTTTCTTCAACCAGTTTAAAGATGATTTCTTGCATATTTTTCTGGAAATCTTCAATACTGTGGTTTGCTTTGATGTAGTCAACTGCCTTAACCGCGAGTTCTTGTCTTAGTTGTTCGTTTTCGATCAGATGGCGTATACCATCGACAAATAAATCGACTTTATCAAAACCATCTCCGAGCACTGTACCTGTAAATACGCCAAATTGACTCGTCAGCTCGTCGGGGTCACGGCAACTGACGAGAAGGGTGCCATAAGATAACGCTTCTAAGAAAGAAATTGGTAGAGCTTCGTGAATTGAAGTGTTGACTAAAATTTTAGCATCTTTGATTAGCTGGTTTTTTCGATCGCCTTCTACATGCCCTACAAAATGTAGGTTGGGAATATTTAGGTAGTCATTCATGATGGACTGATTTTTCTTTGACTGCCTAAATGACTGACCTAGCATGAAAAATTCATATTCAGGCATCAGTTTAGCTATCTCGCAAAATAACCAACCACGTTTGACTGACTCAATTCGTCCCAGAAAGATAATGTGATTTTTCTTCGGGTGTGCTTCTACATCGAAATTATGATCGATCTCAATAGGATTGGGTAAATATTTGATTTCTGTTTTATCATCGAGATTGTAGAGATCTCTGGCTTTACGATCTAAAAAGCGTGCCTGAGAAATAAATGAGACTTTCCCTGCCGCCCAAAGGTCATGAACAAACTGATAAATATTACTGTCCCAATAACTTTTCTCAGGGAAAAGTTTTACGGTATTAATTTCATCCCATTCATAATCAGGTCTTGGATCTTGAACCCAAAATAGGAGTTTTTTATCAATATTGGGAATAGTTTTTAGAATGCGATATGAGTGGGTTGTCATTTCTATTGACAGAAATATATCGTAATTCTTCTTTTTCAGAAACCTAATATTAAGGAAATCCATAAACTTAGCAGCTAAGCGATAAACTTTAATGCCATCGATCATATAGCGACGAGGTATTAATCTTTGCTTGCTGCAGTCTTTTTTTATCAGCACTTCTACTTCAATATTTTCGTTGGGTAAGTGTTTGGCGATTAAGTGGCGTGCTAGAAAACCGTATCCACCATACACTGTGCCTGTACCACCAAAGTACTCATCAACTAATAAAGCCACTTTAAGCTTACTCATTACTACCCCAAAAAATCATTTATTGCTAATTCTACTTAGGCAGAATTATTTGATGGGAAGTATTTTGATATTTTTCAAATAGACTATCAATGAATTTATTTATTCATAAATACAGAATGGTTGACCTTATAATAAACTGTTTTATCGATGTTCAATAAAAGTAATTATACAGGCTAAATGTATTGTATTTCTGTGTGTTATTACTCTTTGTTTGATGCATTTGTTAACGTCTTGTGTTTTTTAATCCAATTAAAACGAGCTTTCATACTGTATCAGAGTGTAACTGGTGTTGGAGGTTAAGTAGAAACTCTACTTATATTCAATAGAGTTTCTACTTTTTACCGTATAAAGATATTTATTCGGCTAAGTTCAAATATTGCTTTGCAATATTTTGACTATCTACGGCTTTAAGAATAGCAAGGTCTTCAAGCGATGGAGGCGATGCCAGACATTCCAGAGCCTTTTGTGCCAACAATGCAGGTTGGCGAACGGGAACCAAATATTTAGCTAAATGTCCGGTAAGGATTTCATTCGGGCCGTGAGGGCAGTCAGTGCTTACGACGGGGGTGCCACAGGCCAATGACTCAATGACTACCGTTGGCAAGCCTTCAAAATCTGAGCTCAGTAGCATTAATTCTGCGTTGGCAATCCAAGCATAGGGATTATGTTGAAAACCGGGTGTGATAATTCGGTGCTCAACACCGTATTTTTGGGCTAATTTACGCGCTTTATTTGGTCGATTACAGAGAAGCACGAGTTTAGGTGCTGTCGGCATATCCCTCAATGCTTTGAAGAGAATGTCATGGCGCTTTTGACGAGTGACTCTACCCACATGGATCATATAAGGCTCATTGGGAATTTCGGCGATGACTTCTTGAGTCTTAATTTTTATTTCTTCTAAGCGAAAAGGGTTGTAGATGGTTTGCACGCTCTGGGGTTTTAACCAAGAAGTGGCTCTGAGTTCGTCGGCAATACCATTTGAGACGGTGATGATTTTTTTGCCGATCAGGGCCTTGGCTTTTTTCCATCTGCGCCAGAAGTGTACTGGACCGCGTTTTAACTCCATCAATAACTCTTGTTTTAACGCACAATGACAGAAGTAGTAGCAAGGATCGAAATGACAGCCGGAAACAACAACATCGCAGTCAGTTGAATTACTGAGAAAGAGTGAAAACTTGCCCGTTTTTTCGGCGGCGCTCACTTTAGCTTTGAGTTGTTGTATCTGCTCCTGTAGCGAAGGTTTTTGACCCGCTTCAAACAGATAATGAATGGTCACATTTTGCGGAGGTATAAAATCGCCTTCCCTGTGAAACACAAACAAATGTACATCTTGTCCTGCTTCCTGTAACACTTCTGCCTGCGACAAGGCGACTTTCACTGTGCCGTTGGAGAAAAAGTTATGGCAAAAAATCGCGATTTTCTTCATATATGCTCTTCTACGTGTCTTCAAACGTCGTTTTTTAAACCTAACACTGCTCAGTGTATATCGTTAAACAGGGGAGCAACATTGTATGTGGTCGGTTTTAATTTCGTGCAACATTATACCTGTTCGTGCCTTTACATGGGCTTAATCAATAGCGTTCTTGCTTATTTTTAAGCTTTTTATCGGTATTTAAAGCCGTTTTTGCTGCGATTATTCACTCGCTTGGCTAAAACGAGTAGACTTGCGAGCAATGATTTTTGGCATCCATGTGAGTTGAGTCAGCAAAGTGCATACAAGAGCAATTTACCCAGGAACTTTTGATCCTATCACCAATGGTCATGCCGACTTGATTGAGCGTGCGGCTAAACTGTTTAAACATGTGGTGATTGGCATTGCGGCTAATCCTTCCAAGCAGCCTAGATTCACCCTTGAAGAGCGAGTTGAATTGGTCAATCGGGTAACTGCTCATTTGGATAATGTCGAGGTGGTGGGGTTTTCGGGGTTGCTAGTGGATTTTGCCAAGGAGCAAAAGGCCAGTGTACTTGTGCGTGGGTTACGCGCGGTATCCGACTTTGAATATGAATTCCAATTAGCAAATATGAATCGCAGATTGAGCCCTGATCTGGAAAGCGTGTTTTTAACGCCTGCCGAGGAAAACTCATTTATCTCTTCAACCTTAGTAAAGGAAGTCGCTTTGCATGGTGGCGATGTGAGCCAGTTTGTTCACCCTGAAGTAACTGCTGCATTGGCGGCAAAGCTTAAGTTGGTTAAACCTTAGATTTTACCTGCGAACTAGATAGTTTTTACGTAGGAGTTTTGTGTTAACTTTGAGGCATTGTTGCCTTGTGATGATACTTAAAAGGATGTTATGAAGGCTTTTTTTTCCCCCACGATCCTTGCTACTAGCATTGCCTCTGGCCTATTTTTTTCTTCAATGCTTGCTGCTGCACCTTGGGTCGATGCCTCTGATATATATCTTAGAGCTGACATTCAAGCACTTGCTGATGCGGGTGTGATCACTGTGCCAGTGAATACTTATCCATTGATGTGGTCAGGTATTGGTGGTGATTTAGCGAAAATTGAGCCTGAGCTGCTTTCTCCCTCTTTAGTACAAGCCTTTGCACGGGTTAATTTTTATTATCAAAATGCTGTCGATAATCGTGGTAATGCACGGATAAAAGTATCGGCAGCATCTGATCCTGCTCGCTTTCAACATTATGGTTCTGACTATCGCGAGAAAGGTGAAGTGCTGGGCTCCTACGAGTATTTAGGATCGCGTGTTGCTTATAAGGCGACTGTGGCAGAAACCTATGATCCGCAAGATAATAAAAACTTCCGCCTTGATGAGTCTTATTTTGCCATCATTTTTGGCAATTGGATCGCAACCTTAGGCGCGGTTGAGCAGTGGTGGGGACCGGGGTTTGACTCGGCTCTACATCGTTCTAATAACGCCCGCCCTATGTCATCGTTAACCTTGAGCCGTAACAATGCCGCAGCTTTTGAAACACCTTGGTTATCTTGGATTGGCCCTTGGACCTTTAAAACCGGATTTAGCTTAACTGAAGTGGATCGTGCTGTGCCTAAGACGGCTGAGTGGGATATGCGCTTAAGTGCAAGACCGATTAAACAGTTAGAAGTGGGATTGTCTTGGTCGACCTTATTTTGTGGTGAGGGCCAAGATTGTAACTTTGACTCTTGGTGGGATTCGGTTGCGAGTAATGCTGTTTGTATCGATGGTACAAATGATTGTGCGCCAAATGAGCGCCGCGATGCAGGCCATAGAACTCAAAGTATTGATATGCGTTATGCCGATACTTTGCAGGATATCCCCGTTGGATTATATCTCGAACATAGTTGTGAAAATGGTAGTGACTGCGGCTCACTTTGGGGTATTGATACCCATTTTGGCACATCGGGTAAGCAGTTTAAGTTGTTCATGGAATATTCGGACACCTATGTAAAATGCGATGGTGATAGTGCCAATTGTTTCTATGAGGATCCTGTCTATCTGAGTGGTGCTCGCTACTATGGTCGTGCTTTGGGTTCTACCTATGATAGCGATGCACAAGTGTTCGTGGTTGGATTAGTTGGCCAGTTTAATAACAGCCGTGGTTTTACCTCGTTGCTGCGTTATGCAAAGCTGAATAAAGATGGCTCCAATGTAGTTAACACTTGGGCACCACAACCGCCAAAAGAAGATTTATTAATGCTGGAGCTTTCTTACCGTATGCCTGTGTGGAAAGGCATGTGGAGCTTAGGTGGAACAGTATCGAGATCGGAGTTTGAAGTTCAAGAAAATGATACCAATGCCACGCTATTTAGCAGTTTTGAGTATCGTTTTTGACAGCTGTAATTGATTAAATAACGAAAAATGCCAAGCACTTGCTTGGCATTTTGGCTTATAAATAACGCAATATTAGCGTGTTTGGCAAATGCCACAAAATACTGTGGTGCGTTGGCCTAAACGGATTTCACTCAGCAAGTTACCGCAGCTTGTGCAGGTTTCACCGCCGCGCCCATAGACATGCAGTTTTTGGGCGAAGTAGCCCGGCTTGCCATCGGCATTGGTGAAGTCTTTCAGCGTGGTGCCACCCTGTTTAATGGCGTGGGCTAAGATTTGCTTCACTTCGGCAACTAAAACGGTCAAACGCTCGATATCGATTTTACCTGCTTCGGCCTCTGGATGAATACCCGCCGCAAACAAGGCTTCATTGGCGTAAATATTGCCTACACCCACTACGATATGATTATCCATCAGGCAGAGCTTGATCGCTTTTTTCTTGCCCGCTAAAGCTGCCGCTAATTGTGCGACATTAAAGGCATGGGTCAGTGGCTCCGGCCCCAGTTTGGCGAGTAATGGATGGGCTTCTTCTGGGAGTTCACACCATAGCCAAGCACCGAATCGTCTTGGATCGTTAAAACGTAAAATGCGGCCGTTGGCGAGCACTAAGTCGATATGGTCATGCTTTTCCACTGGGGTATCGTGGGGCAAAATCCGTAAACTCCCCGACATGCCTAAATGCACTATGCTAGTGCCCGCATCAGTGTCGATTAACAGATACTTAGCACGGCGTCGCACTTGGCGTATAACTTGGCCGATAATCTGTTTGGCTATGTCAGGCACAGGCCAGCGCAACGAGCCATTGCGGATCACAAGATCTATTACGGTTTGCTCGACAAGGTAGGGGGCAATACCCTGACGGGTGACTTCAACTTCTGGTAATTCCGGCATGGATTCTTTCTTATCTTAAGTAAAATTGGGTGACATTAAGTTGCGGGTTTCGCATCGAGGATCGGTTGCAGTTTAGCTCTTAAACTCGGTGGTACTAAATACCAATTACCTGCGGGAGACTTTAAGGCGCCTTCATTGGGAAAATAGATCCACAGTTGAGCATCGCGGATATCTGCAATCTGGATGACTAACTCTTGCGGATTATCTGTGGTTTCTGGCGCGGCGGTTAAGGGGGATACCCGTATGGTTTGCCACGCCTTTGCCCATTCATCACAGTTGAGGACTTTAGTGTCGCACTCCCATTGTGATGCTTGCTTGTGCAGCCATAACCCGTCGAGTTGCAGCTGTGAAAGCGGCGCATTATCGTCAAATAGTCGCTGAGCATCACTCGGAACATTATTGGTTTTGTTATCCATAAAAGTCAGCACGGCGACCATAAAGGCGCAGGCGACTATGATGACGTTATTCCATTGCTTACGAGTTAAGGCCATAGAAATGTGTGACGCTAAGTATGGGGTGATGCTTCGAGTTTATCACGGCCAAATTGAGATGCTAGCCCTTAAGCGATGGAGTGGTGATGCTTAACCGCCAGTGGCATTCATAAAGCGTAGGATTTGTACCTGATTATTGCCAAAGTCGTGCTGCTTAGGCTTGAGATTAATTCCCGCGAGAATAGCGACTTTTAATCTTTCAATATCAGCCGGAAATTCCCGGACTATGCTTTTGAGATCAACGGCATGTTCATTGCCTAAACACAGCAGTAATTGGCCTTCGACTGTGACGCGCACGCGATTACATTCGTGGCAGAAGTTGTGGCTGTGGGGCGAGATAAAGCCGATATGGATTGGGCTGTCGGCCATAGTGTAATAACGTGCTGGGCCACCGGTACGTTTGTTGGAAAGCTGTAGCGGATAGTGACTATTGATGATGGCTTTTACTTCATCGCTGCTGCAATGACGGGCGCGTTTCCGCTCATCCATTTCGCCAAGTGGCATTTCTTCGATAAAGGCGATGTCTAAGTTACGGCCACGGCAGAAATCAACTAAATCAATAACTTCATTATCGTTCTGCTGTTTTAAAATCACCGCATTAATCTTGATACGTTCAAATCCCGCCGCAATAGCCGCATCAATACCATCGATGACTCTGTCTAATTTGCCGTTACGCGTTAGCTGAGTAAACAGTGTGGGGTTTAAGGTATCTAGGCTGATATTGAGGCGCTTTAATCCTGCATCAAACATGGGTTTAGCGAATTTTGTCAGCCTTGAACCATTAGTTGTCATGGATAAATCCGTCAGCCCAGGCAGTTTGCCAAGCAGACCCACTAGCTGGTCGCAATCGGTGCGAACTAAGGGCTCACCGCCGGTCAGGCGAATTTTAGTCACACCAAGCTCGGTAAAGGCTTGGGCAATCCAAGCTAATTCTTCGAGGTGGAGTACGTGATCCTTTGGCAGAAAACAGGGATCTTCCGTCATGCAATAAACACAGCGAAAGTCGCAGCGGTCGGTGACCGAGAGCCGTAAATATTCGACCTTACGGCCAAAGGAATCCACAATTAGACTCATAAAAACTCACTGGATCCTAAAGCAGATCCGCAAAGGGTTGAATAAATACAGTTTCACCTGCATTCACGGCTTCTGCATCATCCCCTATGATGATGAGGCAATTCCCTTTAACCATTGAACTTAACATCCCAGAACCTTGGTTGCCCGTGCTACTCACGTGCAGGCGTCCATCTTTACCAAGCTGATAAATCCCGCGAATAAATTCGGTGCGGCCCTGGCGGCTTCTTAGTGTTTCATCACTTATTGCAGGGAATAGCTGCGCTTGCCAGTTCACTTCACCTGCTAATTTTCGTAAAGCGGGCTGCACAAATTGCAGGAAAGACACCATGACTGCGACTGGGTTGCCAGGTAGCCCGAAGAATAAGCTGTCATTCACTTTACCAAAGGCGAGTGGCCGACCCGGACGCATGTTAATGCGCCAGAAATCAATTTTGCCGAGGCGGGCCAGTACGGTTTTAATGTAGTCCGCATCGCCGACAGACACGCCACCCGAGCTAATGACGATATCGGCAAGGTTGGCGGCTTTAGCGAGAGTTGCTTCAAGGGCGGCTTCAGAATCTTCGATAATGCCTAAATCGATAACGTCACAACCGAGACGTTTTGCCATCGCTTTGATGGTAAAGCGGTTTGAGTCATAAATGCAGTTAGCTTTGAGTACTTCGCCAGGCTGGCTCACTTCATCGCCGGTGGAGAATACTGCAACAGTTGGGCGGCGATATACACTCACGTGATTGAGCCCGAGTGAGGCCAGTAAACCTTGTTCTGCGGCGCTTAGGCGAGTGGCTTTTGCAAGTGCGACTTGGCCTTGAGCAATATCTTCTCCAGCGAGGCGAACGTGTTGGCCAGAAAGAATACGGCCTTCAAAGCTAACAATGCCATCGACTTCCTTAGCAAGCTCTCGGGGCTGCACTGTATCGGCACCCGCAGGCACTGTTGCGCCCGTCATGATACGCACGGTTTCGCCGACCTTAAGCGTGGCTGAATATTGATGACCGGCAAGAACCTCTCCCACCAATTTTAATGTGGTAGGCATGGGGTCTTGATAGACAAAGGCGTAGCCATCCATCGCCGAATTGGTTTGTTGTGGCACGTCGACGGGAGAAATGCTGTCGCTGGCCAGTACGCGGTTATCTAAGGCATCTAACTCAATGTCTTCAATCTCTGCCACAGGTGAAACATGGGATAAAATTTGCGCTAAACCTTGGCTGACGCTGAGGTTTTTGTTGTCGCCTATGGCGCAGGTATCCACTGCCGAAATGGGGTATTGGAGTGGCGCTTCCCAGTTTTGGGCGTACTCCATCACAAAATCGGCAATCTGGCTGACATTGTTGAGATCGAGACGGCGCAGCTCACTCGGGAGTGCGTCGCTGGGCAACTGAGTGTCATCGCAACAGGCGATGGCGAGGATATTCTCATCTTGGGTGTAGATAAAAGGTTTGCCGTGGGCGGCGCGGTGCAATTCAATCTTAGGTAAGGCAAGTTTTTTAAAGCCTTCGACGAGGACGATATCGACTTTGTCGGCTTCGATTTGCTTGAGTAAATGGACTAACTCAGGATCGCCATCGCGCGCATCTTCTGTCATCAGCGCCCAGCGTACATGGGAGGCGACCAGCATTTGTCGCGCGCCAGCCTTGCGCATTTCGTAACTGTCTTTGCCGGGAATATCTACGTCGAAATTATGGTGGGCATGTTTGATTACGGCTAAGCGCAGGCCACGTTGATTTAATTCGGGGATCAATTGCTTGAGTAAGGTGGTTTTCCCCGTGCCACTGTAGGCACAAAATCCGAGAACGGGAATAGCGAGCGGATTGACGAAGGGGTTACTCATTTGCACCTCTAATTTGGGTTATTGGAGCCTTTTTAGCTATTGGGTGATTTCTATCGCTAGTCGTTGTTTTTGTTCTGGCGTATTCACATTCACAAAAGCATTGGGCTGGTCGGCGAATGACGCTACGACGAAGTGATGTTTGATATACCAAAAGTCCACTTTACGCTCACCCGCCTCAAGAAACGCTTTCATCGAGTCACGTAAGCTAGGTTTTAAGAGTAAAACAACGGGTTGTTCATACTCACCGTCACTGGCGACAGCAATCTCGGCTTTTTCTGCCTCAATTGCTGCCAACATACGCGGAACAAGGTCGAGTGGCAGGAGTGGGCAGTCGCAGGGCACTACTAATAAGTAGTCTGCATCTGTTTGGCCCATAGCGGTGATCATACCCGCTAAAGGTCCGAGGAAACCACTATGCTCGTCACTTATTACCTTAAAACCGAACTCAGCATAACGTGTTTGGTTACGATTTGCGTTGATCAGGATCTCCTTAACCTGAGGTTTTATTCTATCTATTGTGTGCTTAATCATGGCTTCACCGTTTAATTCGACGAGACCTTTATCGTCGCCACCCATGCGACGGGCCATACCACCGGCGAGAATAACGGCATCAATTTGCGATGACATACAAAGGCTCCTGTGCTGGCAAAGATTCAGGCTGTTGATAAGAGGTCATCACGCGCTCACCTTCTATGTGCCACTGTTGTTCGCAGATGGCGGTTAACGCGCAATTCTGATGGCTACTCAGTAACATTCCTGTGCCTTCGTGTTTGAGTTGTTGGATCATTTTTAATACTAGCTCTTGGGAATCCTTGTCCATATTGGAGGTGGGTTCATCGAGCATTAATAGTTTAGGTTGTAGGATCCAAGCGCGCGCAATCGCGAGGCGCTGTCTTTCGCCACCAGAGAGATTACTGGCCCTTTCGTGCAGCAGCGATCCTAGCTGCGCCATCTCAATTGCTTGAGTAATCCGCTGTTTAGCCTTGGCTTTTGTTTCTGAGCTGAAATTCAGCCCATAGGTGAGATTATATTCTACTGTGCCGTCGAACAAATAAGGATGTTGGTGCAGATAAACGGCCTTACCTAACAATGGATTGCGTCGCCACCAAGCATTTTTGGCAAAACCGACAGCCTCAATATGGCCTTTGGTTGGTGGCATTAAGCCCGCCAGAATTTTCATCAAGGTTGATTTGCCTGTGCCATTGTCGCCTTGCAGATAAATCACATCTCCTTGGCAGAGCGATAATACGTCGGCTTTGAATAACAGGCGCGCGCCAAAGGACATTTCTACGTCACGGGCGATCAGTTTGACCTTAGTCATTGCTTAATGGCTCCTTGGCATGGCTTTGCCGCGTAAACTACCTAAGGCAAAGTTGAGGATCAAGGCCAAGATTAGCAGCACTAGCCCGAGGGCGATAGCTTGGGCGAAGTCACCTTTGCTGGTTTCAAGTGCGATTGCAGTAGGAATATTACGGGTTACGTTTAAAATATTGCCGCCGACCATCATAGAGCAGCCGACTTCGGTCAGAATGCGACTAAAGGCCGCGACAATCGCCAGCAGTAAGGGCATGCGCAGTTCTCGGCAGACTGTCCACACTGCACGGCACCAAGAGGCGCCTAAGGTGCGTGAGGTTTCCCAAGCTCTGCGATCAACGCTAGTGAATGCGGCTTGGCTCATTGCAATTAGTACGGGGGCACAGATGAACATTTGCCCGAGAATCATTCCTTCTTGGGTAAATAACCATTTTAGATCGCCCAGAGGACCGTTGCGTGTTAGCAGTAAATACACGAGTAGACCGATAACCACTGTGGGGATTGATTGCAGAGTTTGAACTAAGTTAGTGACTATCCATTTGCCGCGAAATGGCGCAAACGCCAATACAAAGCCGAGCACCATGGAAGGAACAAGCGTGATCAGCAGTGCCGCGAAAGAAACCGAAAACGAGATCGAAATGATGGACCAAACGTCAGGGTCTAAAGAAAACAGCAGGCTTAACGCCTGCTGTAATAGTGCTAGCCAGCCGTCGTTCATTCGCTATAAGTTGCCTTGAACAATTGCTCGCCTTCGACTTTGAAGTTGTTGATCATGCTTTGACCTTCTTTGCTGATCAACCAGTCGCTGAATGCTTTAGCGCCTTTGTGGTTCAGATCTGGGTATTTAGCAGGGTTGATGAGAATGACTTGGTATGGGTTGGCTAAGGTTTTGCCACCATCGAAATCAACGGCAAGATCGAGTTTAGTTTTATAAGCCACGAAAGTACCACGGTCAGACAGAGTGTAACCTTGCATTTCGTTTGCCATCAGCAGGGTTTTACCCATGCCTTGACCGACTGAAGTATAACCTTTGAAGTTAGGAGTAACATTTGCCGCTTTCCATACTTCTAACTCTTTGATGTGAGTGCCTGAATTGTCACCACGAGAGATAAAAGGCACGCCTGATTTTGCCATTTTAACGAAAGCTTCTTCGGCCGTTTTGCTGTCACGGATTTTTGCTGGGTCGTTTTTAGGGCCAAGTACTACGAAATCATTTTCCATAATGCCACGGGGCTCAACACCAAAACCATCGGCTACGAATTTAGCTTCGGCGCTAGGCGCGTGAGTCATGACTAAATCCACGTCACCTTGCTCACCTAGTTTCAGGGCTTTACCTGTACCTGTGGCGATGACTTGAACCTTGTAGCCTGATTCACTTTCGAACTTAGGTAACAGTTCTTTCAATAGGCCTGAGTTTTCTGTGCTGGTGGTGGTGGCTAACTTGATAATTTCAGTCGAGTGAGCGGGTAAAACAGTGAACATACTGGCTGCAACAACCAGTCCCAGTAATGACTTCATATGAGATTTCATGTTTAGCATGGGTACTCCTTGGCGGAAAATAGGATTCCAACTCAAATGCCTACTGAGTGGAAGGTCTCGTAAATTGTAATACGTTCGGTTGAAAGCAAGTTAGATGCCAAGCTGAGAATGCGGTCATTTTCTTCACAGCTTAACCTAATTTGTGAGCTTGATCCCAAGCTTAACAAATACTCTACAGACAAATTGTCTCAGGACAAACTTCTGATGGTTCATAGTGACCTATTCATCTATTTTCAGTGCTAGAATTGGTCGCAAATGAGTCAAAATGTCCAGAAGCAGACAATATGAGCCAGATAGATAATAACCTCAAGCCCCTTCCATCGGCAGTATCGGTACTGATTGTTGATGATGAACCCGGAATGCGGAGTTTTTTAAATAAGGCACTCTCGAAGAAATTTGCCTTAGTCGAAACGGCGGGCAGTATCGAAGATGCGGAGCAGCTGCGTAGCCGTTGCCATTTCGATTTGCTTATCGTCGACATTCGTCTGCCTGGTCGTTCGGGTATCGAATGGCATGAAGCGTTGGATGAGCAGGGGCGTCGTTCGGACATCATATTCATGACTGGCTATGCTGACATGGAAGTCGCGATTACTGCGCTACGTGCGGGTGCTTCTGACTTCATCATGAAACCTTTCCATCTCGAACAGATGATGACTGCGGTCGATCGCTGTATCGAACGTCGCTTGCTTAAACGTGAAAACTTGATGCTGCGTCGTGAGGTTTCAATCGGTTATTCATCGACCATTATTGGCAGCAGTGAAGCCATGAAGTCGGTGAAACATATCATCGAACGTGTGGCGCCGACCAATGCCGTCGTCTTGATCCAAGGTGAGTCGGGCACGGGTAAGGAATTAGTCGCACGGCAATTACATTTGCTTAGTGGACGTCAGGGACCTTTTGTCCCAGTTAACTGTGGCTCTATCGCCCCTGAACTGCTCGAAAGTGAATTGTTTGGCCATACCGCCGGTGCCTTTACGGGTGCGAAAGGCAATCGTGAAGGTTTATTCAGTTTTGCTTCTGGCGGGACGATTTTTCTCGATGAAATTGGCGAAATGCCACTGAAAATGCAAACGGCATTGCTCAGAGTATTAGAGCAAAAAGCGATTCGTCCTGTGGGCAGCGAGAAAGAAGTTAACATCGATGTGCGAGTGATCGCGGCCACTAACCGTACTCTGATTGATGAAGTGGATGCAGGGAATTTCCGTCGAGACTTATATTATCGGCTGAATGTGCTCGATATTTTAATCCCGCCATTACGTGATAGACCCGAAGATGTAGTGGAGTTAACCCATCATTTCACTCGCCAACTTGCCGCTGAATTAGGGGTAAGAGAAGTCGTGTGGAGCCATGAAGATATGGTGAAACTACAGCAACACGAGTGGCCTGGTAACATTCGTGAACTGCGCAACATGATTGAGCGTTGTATTTTGCTGGGCAAACCGCCAGCGGAATATTGGAAGCAACAGCTGAAGAGTGAGTCTTTATCTACATCGGGTTATCCATTGGATTGGCCATTGAAAGACGTGGAAAAACACCATGTGACCAGTGTTGTGGACTTACATTCTGGCAATAAGTCTGCTGCGGCGAGGGATTTAGGCGTATCGCGCAAGACCTTAGATCGCAAGTATAAAGAGTGGTTTGATTTTAGTGGCGAACAGGAGTCATAGGGTGTCATTCTTCACTCACTTTTTTGGTGTCAGTTGGCAGCAAATGCAGGCCAAGGTGCGCTATCGCATATTAATCCTGACGTTACTGCCCATTCTACTGACACTGGTGAGTTTAGTGTTTATCACTATTTACTGGAACATCAGTTATACAGGTAAGCAGCTGTTTATGAAGGTTAAAGCTGACTTGTCTGTTGCCGAAAACACTTTGCAGCAAGTGCAAGTACGCCAAGAAAAACAACTTGAACGTGTGGTGACGTCTTGGACCTTTCAAAATGACTTTAGGCCACTTTTCAGTGGTAAAGAATTAAGTGGCGAAGTCAGCTACCGAGCCAGTATTGATGCTTTTCTCCTTGAACAGAAAAAACAGCTAAATCTCGATTATCTGCGTTTAGTCAGTGTTGCCGAAGCGGCCGCAGACCCAGATTTACGCCAAATCCTTCCTAAGTTAGACGGTTTATTACCTTACTCCGGCTTGATGGTGCTGCCGCCCGAGCGTTTAGCACGTATCGACCCCGAATTGGCTATCACTGCGAGCATTCCGATAGTTGCAACCTTGCGGGCGCAGAGCCCCGTTAAAACCGTTGAAGAACGTGGTTTATTGAGCCGTAGCCTATTGCCCGTCCCTGATATGGAAGGCAAAGTGGCTTGGTATCTCGATGGTGGGATCTTGTTTAATCGCGATACTCGAATTGTCGACCACATTCGCGATCTGGTATACGACAAAGGCACCTTGCCCGAGCGTTCCATCGGTACTGTGACCATCTTCTTAGATAACATCCGTATTTCCACCAACGTGCCGCTGCATTTTTATCCCACAGGCAATGAGACGCTGGGCCGCGCGCTTGGCAGTTTAGTGTCGGAGGAAGTGAAAGACAAAGTGTTAACTCAAGGCGAGCAGTGGGTCGATCGCGCTTTCGTATTTAACGATTGGTTTATTTCCGCTTATGCCCCCTTGGAAGATGTTCGCGGCCAACGTGTCGGTATGATCTATACCGGCTTTTCTGAATCGCCATTTATCCATAATTATTTACTCAATATCATAGAGCTAGGCACGATTCTAATGTTAGTGCTGTTGGTCTCTGGCCTGCTGGTTTATCGCGGTGCTTATAGTTTATTGCAGCCCATTGAACGTATTCACCATGTTGTACAAGCAGTGCAGTCGGGGCGCAATATTCGTATCGGCGCCTTAGGATTAGATAGGGATAATGAGTTATCGAACTTAGCCGAGCAATTTGACAGTATGCTTGACTTGCTACAGCGTCGAAATGCCCAAATTCAAGCGGCGGCAGAACAGCTTGAAATGAAGGTTGAAGAGCGTACTCGTAGCCTGCAGGATAAAACCTTAGAGCTGCAACGTAACGTGGCATTACTAAACGAAACGCGTCAACAGCTCGTCACTAACGAGAAGCTCACTGCTCTTGGCGAATTGACCGCAGGTATCGCCCATGAAATCAATAATCCGACTGCCGTAATTCTTGGCAATATGGAGTTACTGCGCTACGAACTTGGTGATAATGCTGAAGTAGTAAAAGAAGAAATTGATCTAGTCATTCAACAGGTTGGGCGGATCAGCACTATCATCCGCAGCCTGTTGCAATACAGCCGACCTGGCGAATTCAACGCGCCACTAGAAATGCATCCGATGACTCCTATTATCGAAGAAATGTTGGTGTTGGTGCGACATTCGATTCAGAAACAAGAAGTCGTGCTGATCACTGAGTTAAACGCCAGTTGTCCTGTACAGGTTAATCGTCCGCAGTTGCTGCAAGTCTTGATTAATCTTGTAGTGAATGCGGCGCATGCGATGGACGGTAAAGGACGTATTTGGGTGCGAACCTATGACTGGGTGCAGCAAGATATGCCGATTGGCGTCAAAATCGAAGTGGAAGATGAAGGCTCAGGGATAGCGCCAGAGCAGCTTGGACGGATTTTCGACCCTTTTTATACCACACGTAAGGATGGCACTGGTTTAGGTCTTTCGCTTAGTTACGGCATTATCAAGCGGATTGGTGGCACGATAGAAGTGAGTTCAACTTTGGGTAAAGGGTCTTTATTTACCATAGGTTTGTATCATGAAGCGAAGGAAGATCAGCAAAATAATCCCTACGATGGCTTACACTTTGCGGGCAATTACAGCGATATGTCTGCAGATTAGTCTTATCCCGTTAGATAGACATTGTGTTATATTTGGCTGATTAGGTTTGAATTAAAATATGTCTAGCGATTGCTGGCTTTGTATTATGTGGCTTTGCATTACTGATTTTTAGGCAAAAAAAAGCCGGATGATGAGTCCGGCCACAAAGAGTGTGTGTGAGCAATGTCGTGCTTGCAAACTCAGGAGCTCCATAACAACGTCGATTACCAGTCATCGTTGTTAAAGATGAGTTTTGGAACGCACGTTAACGATAATCATTCTCAATTGTGTTTGCAAGCTATTTATTGCAAAAAGTGCACATCTTTACAAATATCGTTTTGCTCTCATCCATTAACGGTTTAGATCGACTTGCACAGATACAGTTTATGATCGACTAAGCTTTTAGGATCGGCTGTCAGTTCAGTAATTAAATATTGATTACTGATCAATAAATTAAGCATCGCAGGGAAGCGGTTCAGCGTATTCACTTGAATATGATTATATCCTTGGCGGCGCGCCCAAGTTTCTTGATATTCGAGTAGACTCTGCGCTAAGCCTAAACGTCTAAAGTCGGATGCAACGCCACCTAACCAGCTATAAAATATAGCCTCTTCTTGCTCATAACCCAGTTTAAACCCTGCCAATTCACCTTCTACATATGCGACTAAGATCAAACATGTCTTGCCCTGTAAGCGCTGGTCCAACACATCGTTTGTGAGTGGGTGATCGAGCTCAGGGATTTGTTGGCTAAGTTCGATAAGCTGAGCGGCTAACTCGGGAGTCAAACTTGACTCTGCTTTAATTTCAATAGAATACATAGTTTACTCTCATAAAAAATCAGCCCCACTCGCGCGTTAACAGGAGCAGGGCTGAGCTATTAACTGGTTAAATTATAACAGGTCTGGCCAGTTGAGTTAATCAGGAAATTGATTCTTGCGGATTGGCTCGCAAAATCTTGTCCTGTAAGACTTTTAGCAAAACACCGTATGCCGGTAGGAAAAGGCCTAAGCTCACAATTAGCTTAAAGCCGTAATCGACTGTAGCGATTTCGGGCCAATTGGCAGCCATAAAGCTATCGGAAGAGGCGTAAAAGGCGATACTGAAAAAGACTAGAGTATCGACCAGATTTCCGACTAAGGTGGAGGCTGCTGGGGCGACCCACCAAGAGCGACTGGCTCGAATACGGGCAAAAACCTTAATATCCATCAACTGACCAATCAAATAAGCCGCGAAGCTGGCAAAGGCAATTCGGAACACAAAGGTATTCCACTGTGCAAGTGAATCAGCACCTTGAAAGCTGCCTTGATGGAACATCACTCCCATCACGTAGGAGATCATCAAAGCGGGAATCATAGCTTTGAGTATGATGCTGCGTGCGGCTTGTTGGCCAAAAATACGGACAGTGAGATCTGTAGCTAAGTACACGAACGGAAAGCTGAATGCCCCCCAAGTTGTGTGGTAGCCAAACAGTTGAAATGGCAATTGTACTAAGTAGTTGCTGACGCAAATAATCAGTATGTGAAATCCTACTAATAGGAATAAAGCGCGACGAAGCTGCGCTGTGGTTAACATTAACATATGTGGCCTTTTTAGTTGTGTAGGGCGGGGTGAGGGAACCCGCTAATATTCAATTTATTATGTTTACGACTTTATTGCCGGTGACAGCGTGCTGAAATCGGGTCGCCATTATAGTGGTCGAGTTTTAAGATGCAAGTCTGCTGTTTAAATGTGCACATAGAATGAAAACTCTTCTACACTTTGAATACGTCGAAGGAGGATAGCCATGAGACGATTTTTTGCTACTTTTTGCTTATTTTTAGCTGTGTTACCTGTATCTGTTTCCGCCGCTCAGCCGATAGTGGTCAATGTTGCAACGTCAACGTGGGAGGGATTTGCCAATCGTGATAAAACGGGTTACTACTTCGAGTTACTTCAGCGGATTTTCCCTGAGCCAGAATGGCAACTCAATGTACAGTTTATGCCTTTTGCCCGCAGTTTATATCTTGTTGAGCACAATCGTACCGATATCACGCTCAGCGTTTATAAGGGTGATATTAAAAAGGGGCTATTAACAGAGAATATGGTTGAAGTGGACTCTATCGATGTGGCTGTTACTGCCGAGGTGGCAGCAGGCTGGACTGGTATTGAAAGCCTATCCCACAAGAAGGTTCAGGCCATGCTGGCCTACAGATACAATATGCTGACACCTGTGCCTATGTATTACGAAGAAAGTAGCGATATGTTGACTATGCTCAATAGCTTAAATGCTGGACGTATAGATGCCGTGCTAGATTACAAACCTAATTTACTTACGTTTGTTCCTAAATTAAAGGCGCCACAAAATTTTGTGATTATTCAAGGTGTACTCAAGGCCGAAACCTATTTTGTTTTCGCTAACACCGAGAAAGGCCAGATGTTGAAACAACATTTTGACCTTGCACATAAGCGCTTAATCGATTCGGGTGAACAGGACAGGCTTTACCTTGAAACGATTGAAAAACGAAGGGCTGATGGCGCTGAATAGTCTTAATGTTTACTAGGCTTATTACATTTCGAATAAAATCGACATTATGGTTGCGAGTTTATTTTCAAGCTCTTGCCACTCAGCTTCGGGCTCAGAACCTGCAATAATTCCCGCACCCGCAAATAGGTTAATCCGACCGGGTTCGATCAGCGCACTGCGGATCGCTACCGAAAACTCACTCTCATATTTATTGAAATAGCCGCAGGCACCGGCGTACCAACCACGAATATAACCTTCACGTTGACGAATAAAGTTTAGCGCTGAATATCGCGGCAAGCCGCCAACTGCAGGAGTAGGATGCAGGGCTTGCAACAGTTGGAAATCATTCACGCCCGGCTTCAATTCGGCTCGAATTGCACGGTGTAAATGTTGAATATGGTTCAGTTTAAAAATAGTCGCTAATTCATCGGCGCCAACATAATTGCTCAGCGGCGTGAGCATATTCACTATGTGGCTACGAACAAGTTGGTTTTCAACGCTATTTTTGTTGTCTTCTAATAAAGCGTTCGCCAGCGCAATATCTTCTTCTTGATTGAGACCGCGTACCGTTGTACCAGCAAGTGCCTCGGTAAATAGCTCCTGCTGACGGCGGCGGAATAAACGCTCTGGTGAGCAAGAGATAAAAGTGCGATCTGGGCTAAATTGAAAGCCAAACTGGAAACTATTGGGATTACGGCCCTGCCAGCAAGCCAGTACCATCCAAGGATCGATAGGTTCGTTGACTTCAAGTTGTGTTAAGCGGGATAACACGACTTTTGGGGTATCTTGATTGAACTTAGGATCCACCACTTGCTCGACTAATGTCTTCCAACGTTCAAAATCAGGTTTGTCACTGCGCCCAAGTGGAACGATCTTTTTAGGTGGCGAGAGTGGCTTAGCTGGCATGACGGCTTCGATAGCGCCGATGGCTTTATCTATCTCGCTATGGTGATCATTATCAGCAAAATTAAGATTCACTAATAGGTTAAATTTGTTACCACTGCGTCTAAATTCAATGCGCGGCAGGATAAAGCGGCTATTACCGAACTCAGGCCAAGACTCTATAGTGCGATCGAAGGCAACACCGCCATAGTAGCGAATATTCTGATTCGTCGATAAGGCTCGCTGCTCTTGGTAGGCCATGGCCAGTTGCTGATCATTGATTCCGGTTTCAAATCTAAAGTCTTTGCACGCCCCTATCGCCGCGACTTCTTCGATTCTGTCGCGCCCATGCCAGTAGATCCTTGGGTATTGAGTCTGGGATGCCAGCCATGAAATTAAAGGCATAGCGACAGTGTTTAGTGACAACTGCACTATCGGTTCCGTCGGTGGAACTTGCTTTAATTGAATGAGTTTGTCGATGAGAGACTTAAGGTCTTCAGACAGGGCGTGAGCGGGCAAATAGAACTCCAAAGATAACGGATGAAGGCGAAAGCTGAAGGTCACTCTGTCAGCGTCAGTAAATTCGACTCAGGTTAATGTCCTCTTTTACAAGCCATTTACCTGTAGTGATTTTAGTCTGTAAATAAGAATCTTTCGCTCAAATTAAAGGCCACGGTCGAGTGTGTCAAGATGTAAGGCCCTATCGTGTGACTTTCGCCATAGTCTCATTTTACGCTGATAAAAAATGTGACTTGAGTGGGTCTTTTTGTCGGGCAAGTCACCCTCGGTGGACATTTTGTCTCTTAGTCGCTAAATGTACTTTCCCTTTGTCGTGATTAGTCGATCTAGGTTGGTTTTTAAACGTTTTTCGGTTGAGACAGAATAATCGCGGTCCACAATAGCTGGCACATCTTAAATTTTCTACGTGACAAGTTAGATGTCTATTAACGTATGACTCGCCGTGGGAATGAAAAGACGACTAGGGTGAAGCCTTGTCATAGGCTGTTCGTTAGATCTTTATAGGCAGATATAGCATGAAACTCTTAGATCTCGAAGGCGTTAGCTTCAACTATGGCAGCCAGTTACCGACGGTATTACAGGAAATTAACTTGGCGATTGGTACCGGCCAATGCCATTGCGTGAGCGGTCCTACGGGCTCAGGAAAATCGAGTCTGCTAAACCTACTGGCGGGCGTGTTAAATCGCCCGCATGAAGGTGACATCTGGCGTTATCCTCAATTGGTTACGGGTCTGGTAATGCAAGACCCACAAACTCAGCTACTAAGGCAAACCGTTGGTGCCGAGGTGGCTCTCGCCTTAGAAAACCTCGGTATTCCCGCCGAGCAAATGCTACCTAAAGTGCAATTAGCACTGCGGCGTGTGGGCTTGTATCTGCGCCTCGATACCCAAGTCAGCACGCTTTCCCTCGGTCAAAAATATCGCTTAATGATCGCCGCCCAACTAGTGTCAGAGCCGCATTTACTGCTGCTCGATGAACCTTGGGCACAACTCGATGATCACGGTGTGAGTGAGCTGCTGGTCGTGCTTCGCAATCTTATCCAAGATGGTATGGCGCTAGTATTAGTTGAGCATAACGCCTCGGCATTCGCCGAGATTATTCAGCATTATTGGCAGTTAGAGGCTGGCAAGTTGTCCGAAGGCATCTATACAGTGAGCGATGCGCCACAAATTGAAGCGCCTGCGTGGCGACATCAAGCTAAATTTGAGCATTTAGGCAAAGTCTTGGTCAGCGCCGAAGCCTTTGATTTTGGGTTCGATGCTTGTCCCACGTTATTTGCGTGTCCGCAAGGATTCCAATTACAGGCGGGGGAGATCGTGACCTTAGTGGGCGACAACGGCTCTGGTAAAACGAGTCTATTGAAAACTATAGCGGGCGTGCACAGTTTAAGGCAGCGTCTTCCCCTTAAAGTGCTAGGGCGAAGGCCTAAATTGGGGATTTATGGCGCGGAATTGGGACTGTTGATGCAAAGGCCGAGTCGACAATTATTCGAGTCTAACGTGTTAGCCGAAATGCAGTTTAGCCTTCGGCGCTTTGAACTCCCCAAAGAGCGAGCGGTGCAAATGTTGGACGAGTTGGATTTATTTAGCTTAGCCCATCTGTCGCCCCACAAATTATCCTACGGCCAACAGCACTTGATTGCCTTAGCGTCACTCGCCTGTCTACGCCCTAAGGTGCTGCTTTTGGACGATCCATTGGCAGGGATGGATAAGCATTACTACGGCAAAGTATGGTACTTGCTAAAGCGGTTAAGCTCCCAAGGTTGCGCTATTTTGCTCAGCACTCACAGAAGCATTGAACACAGTGCTGTGTCACGGCAACTGAGTTTACGTAATGGTTTATTGGTGGAAGAGTCAACTGAAATGGCTGAGCGTTATGTGGGGTAGTTGTGAGCTTTTCGCGCGTGAGGGTCGCTGGTTTTGAATGCCTAGCCCTTAGGCATTTGTTGACATAATGAGAGATTGAAATGAGTCTAATCGACACCTTAAGCTCTGATTTCATCGTATCTTGTTTAAGCCCCTTTATTTACCAAGAAAGTCTATGGTGATTTTCTAATCCTCGTCTTAGAATGCCCCTCACGTCTGTTCTATAATAATCAAAAATAACAACAGAACATTTGAGCGTAAGTCGCTTTAATGTCGTATGGTTAAGTTGATATTTTATTCAGGCACATCATCCTTGGGGTTGTAGATATGAGTGAGTCGGCAGAATCAGTTGAACTTATCAAATTACCAGTGTCACAGCTGACATTGGGTATGTTTGTCAGTGCCATAGACAAAAATGATAAAGGTCAACTTGCTATTGCAAATGCAGGACAAATTAAACACAAGGATGCGATTTTAAAGTTAGCTAAAAGTGGTATTAAATTTGTTTGGGTAGACGCTGAACGTTCGGCTGAACATTGTGGGTTAAAGAAAAAAATCACTAACGATAATCAAACCGACAATAAAAAAGCACTCATTAGCCGCGATAAGCAACAAGCTCAAGCTAAAGTCATGCTTACCGAGGCGAAAGACCTCATTCGTAAAGTCTTATCTGAGACCTTCGAAGGTAAAGCCATCGAAGTTGCCCCCTTCGAAGCGTTAGCCGATACCATGATAGAGTCAGTGATGTTGGATGCTGATGCGCTTAAATGTATGTCTGCACTCCGTTCAAAAGATGCCTATCTACTTGAACATTCAGTGAATGTCGCCTTTCTACTGGTTACCTTTGGTAAATACTTAAAGCTAGATCGCGTCATGCTACGGGAAATGGCGGTCGGCGGGATTTTGCACGATATTGGCAAGATTAAAGTCGACAATAAAGTGCTGCACAAGCCGGGCAAACTGACGCCGGAAGAATTTGAACATATGAAGTTGCATCAAGTGTATGCGCTTGAAATTATGAACGAAACTACTGGTCTGTCGCAGATCAGTAAAGATATCTGCTTAATGCACCATGAAAA
Organism: Shewanella oncorhynchi; assembly: GCF_030848765.1. NCBI lineage: Bacteria > Pseudomonadati > Pseudomonadota > Gammaproteobacteria > Alteromonadales > Shewanellaceae > Shewanella > Shewanella oncorhynchi. The sequence continues at coordinate 4,948,683 of NZ_CP132914.1, read as the reverse complement.
ATTAGATGGCAGAGGTTATCCAAGGGGTTTGAAGGGTGATGAAATCCCCCGCCATGGCCGTATGAGTTGTATAGTCGATATCTTCGATGCTTTAACAGCAACGCGATGTTATAAAGAGGCGATGAGCCCTGCCGCGGCCTTTAAAATTTTACTCAGTCTGACGCCATTCCATTTGGATCAAGAATTGGTCTATGAGTTTATTCGTTGTATTGGTGTTTACCCTGTGGGTTCCTTAGTTGAATTATCGGATGGTCGTGTTGGTATTGTTTGGGCCTCGAAAGATAGGGATGCGCTACATCCAATCGTAAAGTGTTTTTATTCTTTAAAAGTAAAACGTTACACTGATGTCGCTATGGTGGATTTATTAAAATCTGAACTTTATATTGAACGCGGTGTGTCACCGAGTACATTAGATATCGATCCGACTCCTTTCTATTAATCCTCAAATCCTACCTTAAATGCCGGTCATCTGAGTCGATGGCTGGTGTGAATGATTGCAGAGCCTGCGCTAAAAACCGTAAACTGAAAGTATTTCTCTGGTCGAGCAATGCTATGAACAGTGCTATGAAATCTCTATTTCCTATTTTTATCATTATCTTATCCTTGGCTTTGTTAATCCCTGGGGTGACTCAACCTATTTTGAGTATCAGCGGCAGTATCGATAAGGCCAAGCTGGCGGAACAAGGCATAGAGCAAGTTGCCCAAAGCTTTGATGAGGACTCTGGACGTGACAGTGCCCGCGGTATGTTAAGCATGGTCAGTGGTTTGCTTGGGTTTAATAGCCTTAAAGGTGAAGTCCAAGTGCTGCAGAAGACTCGTAGTATTTGGGGGACGGTAACCGAGCTTTATCACTCTGGTAATGGGCTCGTCGCGGGATTAGTCATGTTATTCAGTGTGATAGTGCCAGCCATGAAGTTGAGCTTAATGCTGGCACAGCAATGTGTTAGCTCGATTGGCCTGAAACTGAGGATTAATGCCGTCGTCAACGCACTCGCCAAGTGGTCGATGGCCGATGTGTTTGTGGTAGCACTGATCATCACCTTTATGGCGGGGAACGCCTCAGGTGGCATGGGGGAAATGTTAAAAACACAGGCACAATTTGAAAACGGTTTTTACTTCTTTACCGCTTACTGCATTTTATCGATCCTGAGTGGGTTTTTAGTGCGGCGTCCAACGCCAATTCTTTAGCTATTTTAAAGGCATACTGACTTTAGTAACAAAGTCAGTATGCCTTGCTCAGTGAGATCGACATCAATCTAGATTAAGACAGAGTACCATTTTGATAGATGGGCATAATCCAATAGCGACAGGGATTATGTTTGCAGACCAACGCCAGCGCCGCGAGTAGCGCCGCTTGTTGTGCAGCGGGGTGCATGATTTCGAATTTGCAAAACTCCCGATAACCTTCCACTTGTTCCTTGATATTAAAATGGCTGTGTTCACGGCTAAAACCACAAATATTCCCTAGGCTAAAGCCCGATAGAAACTCCAGCTCTATCAAGGTATCGACTATGTCGTCCTTAATATCATTTTGGGCGATCAGTACTAACAGTTGTTCTGTGCTCATTTACGTTTCTCCAGCCAAAAATACAGAATTGGCAGTAAATACAGTGTGGTTATGGTTGAAGTGAGCAGACCGCCAATCACCACAATCGCTAAAGGTTTTTGAATTTCAGCCCCAGGACCTGAGGCAAACACTAGTGGCATAAGACCAAACATGGCCGTTGTCGCCGTCATCAAAATGGGGCGTAAACGCCGCGCCGCACCTTGTTCCACCCGTTCGCGCAGGTTGCTGAACATGTGCTTGGTTTGTTCGTAATAGCTGACCATTACCACGCCATTGAGCACAGCGACGCCGAGCAGGGCGATAAAGCCAACTGAGGCGGGCACGGACAAATACTCCCCCGATAAATACAGGCTAACTATGCCGCCCATCATAGCGAAGGGAACGTTGGCGAGGATTAAGCCCGCTTTGGCCAGTGAGCCAAATGTGGTGAATAAAATCAAAGTGATCAGTGCGATAGCAATGGGGATCACTAACAGTAAATTGCTGGTGGCTCGCTGCTGGTTTTCAAACTCGCCACCAAAACTCACGCTATAACCGCTCGGGAGTTTGATTTCCTTTGCGATTTTAGCGTTGAGCTCTTCTACAAAACTCACAATATCGCGACCCTGCACGTTGGTGGTGATCACTGAAAAGCGATTCCCTTGCTCACGCTCGATAAGGATGGGGCCTTGCTTATAGCTTAAGGTGGCGACATCACTCAGGCGTTTTAAGGAGTGATCTGGCATCACCAGTAACTGATTTTTAAGCTCATTAATGCTGCTTAAGTGGCTCTGATTATTAGCCATCAGTACGGGTGTGCGCTTCTTACCTTGCAGCACTTCGGTCACTATCACGCCTTCGAGTTGGCTTTTCAGGTAGCGAGCAAACTCCATGGTGCTCATGCCAAAGCCACGGGCGAGCTCGTTATCTAAGGTGAGGTTGATAAAAGGACTGCCTTCGATCATCGCCATTTTCACATCGACGCTGCCGCTGGTGGCATTAACGAGCTGTTGGATCTGGCTCGTGAGCTGGCCTAAGGTGTCGATATCATTACCAAAGACCTTAATCGCCACGTCGCCAATGCTGCCGGTGAGCATTTCGGACACACGCATTTGTATCGGTTGAGTGAAGTTAAAATTAACGCCGGGATAGTCCAATAACACAGCGCGGATCGCATCGATAAGCGCTTCTTTATTTGCAAAGCGCCATTCACTGCGGGGCAAAAGCTCTAAGAACACATCGGTTTCATTGAGCCCCATGGGATCTAAGCCGATTTCATCCGCGCCAGTACGCGCCACCATTTGTTTGATTTCAGGAACTTTAGCCAGCAAGGTTTGCTGAATTTGCTTGTCGATGGCAATCGAAGCTTCGAGTGAAATCGACGGGGATTTCTCCAGCTGCAGGATAATGTCGCCTTCATCTAAGGTCGGCATAAAGGTTTTTCCCACTAACCCGAACAGCCCTAGGCTGACGATAAGCAAGCTAAAGGCGATCACCATAAAGCGTTTTTGATGGCTAAACGTGCTCTTGAGGCTGGCCAGATAAAGCTGTTTAAGCTTTTCAATCGCCTTAGGTTCCTTGGCGGCTTTTTCGTTGACGAGATAAGAGGCGATAACCGGAATAACAGTTAACGACAACACTAGCGCTGACAGCATGGCAAACACGATAGTGACCGCAACTGGGGTGAAGAGTTTGCCTTCAAGCCCGCTCAAGGTCAGTAAGGGCGAGAACACTATCATGACGATCACTGTGCCCGACACCACGGGAATGGCAACGTCCTTGGTTGCGCGAAAAATCAAGTGCAGCCGCGGTAATCTCTGCTTAGTAGCGATGAGATTCACCATGTTTTCGACTACGACCACAGATGAATCCACCAACATGCCGATGGCAATAACCAGTCCGCCTAGGCTCATTAAGTTTGCAGAAAGATTGAAGTAATCCATCATCAAAAACGTCATCAACGCGGCAAGAGGCAGCGAGAGTGACACGACCAATGCGGCGCGCACGTTGCCTAAAAATAGCGCCAGCAAGATGATCACCAACACTACGGCTTCGAATAAGGCATTGGAGATAGTATCAATCGCGGTATTGATCAGATTAGCGCGGTCATAAAAGGTGTTGATCTGGCTACCTTCTGGCAAGGTTAGGCTGATTTGATCGAGTTTTTCTTTAATGTTTTTGACTACTTGTGCTGTATTGGCGTCTTTTAGGGCGATGATCAAGGCTTCGGCGGTTTCGTTGCCATCTTTAGTGACTGCACCATAGCGGGCTAAGTGGCCAATTTGAATATCGGCTAAATCCTGCAGTCGATACACTCTGGCATCATCGGCTTTGATCACTAATTGTTTGAGCTCGTCGATATCATCGATGCGACCTTCGGCGCGCACTATGATGGTATCTGTACCAATGGTGAGCTTGCCCGCACCTTCGTTGTGATTATTCTCCACTATCGCTTGTTGCAGCGCCGCAAAACTTACGCCCGCGGCCGCCATAGCCGCAGGTTTGGGGGTCACACTAAAGCTTTTGGCATAGCCACCGAGGATATTCACATCGGCGACACCTGCAACGGTTCGTAGTAGCGGACGGATTTCCCATTCGAGTAATTGACGCCTTTCCATCAGTGATAGATTGGGATTTTCGAGTGTAAACATAAAGATTTCGCTGAGTGGCGTACTCATAGGCGCTACGCCGCCCGTCACACCTTCAGGGAAACTGTCCCACACGGCGGCGATGCGTTCACTCACCTGCTGGCGCGCCCAATAGATATCTGTGCCTTCGTCAAAATCTAGGGTGATATCGCTGATGGCGTATTTAGTGGTTGAGCGCAGAATCGATTGATGGGGAATGCCTAGCAGTTCGGTTTCAATCGGCACGGTAATTTGCGCTTCGATTTCCTCCGGCGTCATGCCGGGCGCCTTGAGGATGATCTTCACTTGGGTGGGCGAAATATCGGGAAAGGCATCCAAGGGAATGGAAAACCAGGCTCGTGCTCCCGCTAACATGATGATCAGCGCCACAATCAGCACAAATAAGCGCTGCATAAGCGAAAAGCGGATGACTGAGGTCAACATCTTATTCGCCTCCTAGGCCAAGCATTATGCCTTTGACTGCGGCAACCGACTGGGATAACACTTGGATTTGGCTCAGATCTTGATCGCTTTCAACGATATATTGCTCAGGGGTTGAACCAAGAATATCGATCGTAATCGAGGTGAGCGTGTCGGCGGTTTTAGTGAAGACTTGGCTATCTTGCTCCCAACTAAAAACACTATTTTTAGGCAATAAATACACCGCCTTTTGATACTCGGGTATCACAGTGATCTGTTGTCCTAACAGTAAGTTACATTCCTGCGGTACGGGTGATGACCAAGCGGTCACAAAGGCACCTTCGGCGATGGCCGACACGGACTCAATGGCGATATGGCACTGATTGATATTCACCGCCGAGAGCGAGTGCGACTGACTCATTGGCACACTGACCTTGACGCGAATGCTGTCGCTGGGCACCAGTGAGAATAGCTGTGAACCCGCCATATAAGGCCCATTCACTTGGTTGAGTTTAACGATCCCCGCCACTGGCGTGCCTACCACTAGGGAGTCTGTGGTGGCATCTGTGCTTTTGACTATCTCCATAAAATGCTGCATGTGCTCGTATTCGAGGTGAGTGCTGAAGTAGTCTTGGCTGATCTCGCGCCATTTTTCGGCGCTGATACTGCCATTGTTTAATAAGGATTTATTGCGCTCATAACGGCTCTTTGCCAGTTGATATAAGCTGCCAGCAGCTTCGACTTGTGCGAGGTAGTGGAACACTTCTGGCCCAGTCAGTTTAACTATTGCTTGGCCTTTAGTGACGAGCTGGCCTTGGCCGACAAGAAAGCTGATCTGCTGGATATTCTCCGGCGTGCTGATCCAATAATCGTTACCGGGGAGGATTTCAACCTGTGCGGGCAACGGGCTGCCCTCATAACTGGCGACTTTCTGTGGTTGTACGTAGCTCAGGTCTAAATTACCGAGGGAGCTTATCGTTAAGGATTCAGCCTGCACTAAAGTGGCAACACTGGCGGATAAACAGAAAAGGCATGCGCCGTACTTGGCCATCATAATGAAATTCCTAAGGCTTGCAGTTGTTGGGAGTGCAGTTGTTGCTGCGCGACTTGGTTCAGTGCTAAGCGGGATTCGGTATCGAGGGCATCCATATAGCGGCGCAGCCAGACTTCGTAGCTAACTTGATTTTGGTCTTTGACCTTGGCCAGCTCTTCAGTGATGGTGCGGCTAAGGTGTAAGGCTTGGGTTAGCAATGTCTGTTGGTCGAGTAAGTTTTGTTGCTGTTGCTCTAGCTTTTTAAGCTGAGTTTTTAGCTCGATATAGGTACGGTCGAGGTTGAGCGTGTGCTCGGTATTGGCTTGTTGCCATTGGGATAATTCGGTTTGTGATAGGGCAGAACCTAAGGTCAGTGGTACAGAAACGGCGATGCCAAGCTGTTGATCATCGACTTGATTATCGGCGGTATTTTTGGCCGTGAGTGAGACTGCCCAAGGATCGTTATTCCCCGCTTGCTGACTCTGGATGATCAACAGCTGTTGCTGCTTCTGCAGGCTCAATAGTTGCCATAATGGATGCTGCGCGAGCATGTCATTGGGTTGGTTGTTGGCAGAAAGTGGCCGCGCGGTTTCGGCTATGTTCTGCGGTATTTGCTCTTGTCCGGTGAGTTGTTGATAGAGGGCACGCGCCTCGGCCTGTTGCTGATTAAGATCGACCCGCTCCAGTGCAATATCCACCAGTTCGCGTTCTAAAAAGAGAATGTGGGCAATCGGCAGTTCGCCCGCATCTGTGAGTTGCTTTTGCTGATTATGGAGTTTGTCGAGTAATTGGCTCTTGCGATCTAACTGGGCCAGTTTCACTGCGGCAAGACGATGTTCCCACAGGCTTTGTCGCAATAATCCCGATAAATACAGGCCTTGCAGCGCAGCTTGTTGCACCTGAATGCCTTGGGTGAGTTGCTTAATTTGCTTATCGCTGCTGTGCATAGCAGGGGATTTTATTGGCAAATTGAGTGAGAGTTCCTGCTCGTAGCTGTTACCATTATCTAGGCTACCTAAGTGACTCAAGCTAATGCTCGGCAGGCCATTGAGCCAAGATGAACTGCTTAAGCTTATTTGTGATTGCGGTAACTGACCGCCTGATTGAGATAGAGAATGTAATCTTGCTTGGCTGGTGGTGAGTGCTTGAGATAGCTCGGAATGCGCGGCGTGGCACAGGAAACTGCTGCTGACTAAGGTCGCCAACAGACATAACTTGATACAAGACGTACTGACAGACATAGGACGATTCTATGGTAATAAAGTGTGCTGTTAGTGTAGGGATTGGTGGGCGAAAGTCGTGGGGGACATGTATCATAAAACCGTCTATGGTACATATGTCCCATAAATTAATGGGTTGATTTTGCTTTTATTTAGGAGTTTTTCGATGAAGGATCTTGTCATTATTGGTCTGTTGGCCTTGATCATATGCTTTAAGCTTTTTGACATCACTTCCGACATTCAATTGGGCATTCCCCAATGGCATATTGCCCAGGAAGCCATGTTATTAGTGCTCACTGTGATTGGTGCCATGTACTTAAGTTATGACCTTATTCGTCGCTCCCGCGAAGTGAAAGCGTTGGCTAAACGGTTGGAGCATGCGGATAAAAAAATCGACAATATGTCGACGCAAATGCGCTCTGCCAGACAAGAATATAGCCAAGCGGTGTCGCAGCAATTCGAGACTTGGGGCTTTACTAAGAGTGAGCAGCAAGTGGCATTTTTACTGCTTAAGGGTTTAAGTTTTAAAGAAATTGCTGAAGTGCGCCAGACTAAAGAAAAAACCGTCAGACAACAGGCATCGACCATTTACGGTAAAGCGGCAGTCGATGGACGCCATACTTTTTGTGCTTGGTTTATGGAAGATTTTATTCAAGAACATAATCAAGATCTTGCTGCGAATGAAGCGGCATCAAGCCCTAAGGCGGCTTAATCAACGCAGGATTGGCTTAGCTGTTATAGCTATTTGTTATTGAAAATCGATATTTGCTGAGTTTTTAGTTCTAAACAATAATGAGCATCCCCTAAGTTTGCAGGAAGATGCAATTGAAAAACTGGCTGATTATCGTGTTTTGCCTGATTGCCTTGGTCGCTTCGACGCAAACCACAGGACTCGTGCGCTCACTTATCGAATTCTCCGCCTTTGTTGGCGTCCTCTACTGGGCTTGGCGAATGAAGCCGACAGCAGAGTAGATTGGCTTTGAGTTAAATCTTAGCTATTGAAAATAAAGAATATACACTAAAGACGTGATACCAATCGCTGCCCACAGCATCACCCCAAGCAACAAAGGTTTGGGGCCACTCGCCCGCATCTTCTGCACTGTAATTCCTGCACCAATCAAAAACAAACACAGGACTAATGCCCGTTTCGACACCATAAATAAGGTGTCATAAACAGCGTGGAATTGTGGCAACCAATGGGCCACGGCAATGGCTAAACAATAAAAACCGATAAAATACGGCAGGTTAAGCTTGCGCTTATTGCCACCAAACAACATAGCGCTGACCAATGCTATCGGAATAATCCACAGGGCACGGGCGAGTTTTATGGTTGTTGCGGTTTTTAAGGCTTCATCGCCGTAGGCCGAAGCCGCGCCGACTACCGACGAAGTATCGTGGATGGCGATAGCACTCCACACGCCAAAATCGTATTGGCTCATATTGAGCAAGTGGCCGAGTGCAGGGAATAAAAATAGCGCGACTGAATTGAGCACAAATACGCAGGCTAATGCAGTGGCGGTTTGATCGTTACGCGCATTGATGGCCGGAGCGACTGCGGCAATGGCGCTGCCACCGCAAATAGCGGTACCAGAGGCGATTAAGTGGCCCGTGACATGATCAAATTTCAGGGCGCGGGTGAGCATAAACCCTAAGCTGAGGGTGAAAAAGATTGAGCCAACAATCAGGCCGAAGTTGTGGGTGCTCGCCTCGATCGCCGCGTTTAAGTTAATCCCAAACCCTAAGCCAATGATCGAATAAGACAGGAGTTTTTTGGTGAGTGCGGCGATATTCCATTGCACTGGCACCCAACCAAGGCTGGCTAAGGTAAAACCGAGCACTAGCGCCATGGGCGATGAGATAAAAGGCGCGAGGCATAACAAACCCGCACAGATGAAAACGATGCGATGAGTCTTATTATCTTGCTGTGATGTCGATGAAGAATTCATAACGCCTTAGGCTCGAGCGATTCGGTTTATCGTTCCAACCACAGATCTTCACATTAAGCGACGGATACAAAATGGCGATCAATTGGATTGATCATGGAGACAGATGCAAGAGGGCATTATAGCTGTGTGTATGAGCCTCAATAAAATCAATTAAACTTATCTAGTCAATCAGTTTTATTGACTCTCAGAGGATTGTGCAAAGCAGGAGGGTAAATTGAAGAAGATGAACTGAGCTCAATTCATCTCCTTGGCGAAATTGTAAATGGCTAGATTATAAAGAGTGAAATTATAAATTTACGATACTTTTCAAGTTGTAATCGCTGCCATCCTTTGCGGTAAACAACTTATCTTGGGTGTCGTTGGCGCTGGACATTCCCGCATGTAATAGGCTGAGCCAATGGCGCGATGCGGCAGAACGTGACTCTGGTGTTCCGACTACCATGTTTAATGACGTTCCGATTTGGATATCTTCCAGATTGGCAACGTCTCTCGCACCTATCATGCCACTGCGGTCGAAACTGAGTTCAACGTGACAACCTAGGTCCTGTAACACTATGGCGCAAGGCGCATCTTTAGTGCCGTTAAAGGCCACAAACTGTTTTGGCTGACGTAAACCACTGTGGCTGCCGTCGGCAAAAAAGGCCAACAGGTGTTGGTAGTAAACCACATAGCTGCTCACATCTTGGTGTGAACCAGAGTTAAGTGGAAAGAGGCGGTCGAGGAATTGTTTCGCATTAGCGATCTTTTCGTGCTCGGCGACATTCACTTGCGCCACGGCTAGCACTTCTTCTGCGATGAGGCTGTTTAGATTCGGTTGGATCTGGTTGCTCTTGATAATTGATATATTCATCGCTTGTTCCTCTCACTCTTTCAATTTAAAAAAATTCAGGGTTTTGATTTAACTTTTGGCTTATCAAAGTTTGTCTTCAATTTGGTTTGTCCGCTTTGAGTGCTTAGCCACTTTTAGTGGGAGTGGTTAAGCATTTTTTGTACTGGAATGGCTTAGCTTGTTCGCATTAGCCTTTCCTTGATTGCTTGATTTGTAGTCTAGTCTTTTTTTGACTACAATTTCACAATAAAAATTTTACACTGTGAATTTTACAAAATGCGCAATGACCAGAGCTTGATGAGAAAATCACATTTCCTAGGCACAAAAATACGTAACCTACGGAAACGTAATAATTTAACTATGGAAGATTTGTCGGCACGATGCATTCGAGTCGACGCGGGAAGTGCGCCCTCTGTGTCATATTTGTCGATGATCGAACGTGGCAAGCGTGTGCCTAGTGCCGGAATGCTGGCTGTGATCGCCGCGGTTTTTCAAAAAGACGCCGAATGGTTCTTAGACGATGTGCCCGAAGAAAACGCCATTACGCCAGACAAGGGTCGACGTGGTGGCATAAGTGGTATGGCACTCGAACCCAGCTTTTTGTTTTCCAATGATATTTTACAAATAGCGATACCTGAGATGCTGTCGCAAACAGGGATCTCAGGTCGGCAGTTTGCCCATTTATTGATCCGCGCCCATCAAGAACACCATCAAAATCATTTCCCTGATCTTGAACGTGCCGCTGAAGAAGTCGGCCTCAAACGTATGCCCTTATCTCTGGACGATATGCTGGATATTGCTAAGGGAATGGGATTAAAAATTAAGTGGATAGACAGTACGCCGCAGGAAGTTATCGATGAAATGGGCGTGAGTTCGCGTCAGTTGGTCACCTCATTTATTGAGCCGCCGAGCACGATTTATGTAAATAAAATCCTCAAAAATCGCCCCAACAGACTCAAATATGATTTAGCCGTGCACATAGGTCATTGCGTGTTGCACAACAAGGATGGCCTCAAGAGTGTGATGATCTCAGGCCGCAAATTAGAAGTGGATGAAGAGGCGGGTATGCAGTCCAATACCTTGAACGCGCAGGATATCTTGCATGCGTGGCGCGATTTTGAATCGAGCTTCTTCGCCGGTGCGCTGCTGTGCCCTAAAGTGCCTTATCGCCAATTACTCGACCGCCACGGCTATGAGATTGAAGTACACAAGCAACTGCAAGTGTCAGCCTCAGTCGCCATGCGGCGCATGACAGTGGTATCTCCTTATCCTCATTGGCATTATTTCGACGCTTACGCTCCGGGCAAACTCAAAGCGGTTTATCGCGGCAATGGGATTCCACTGCCTTGGGGCAATATGCGGTTAGTGGAAGACCCTTGTCAGCATTGGGCCGTCTTTAGGATGATCAGCGAGCCGACGGTCGGCACTTCGGCACAGATTTCGATTTTAAACGTCGGCAACGAACCCCGCATTTACTGCTGCGAGTCGATTAAAGTCGAAGACTCGGCAGGCAATCCCCATGTTCTCTGTGCTGGCATAGATTTAAATCCGGCCATTGAAGCCCAAGGCAAAGATGCCCTGTCTATTGCCCACGATTTGAAGAATGCCTGTGTCGCCAGTGGCGGTTCAGTCGCTATTCCCAAACACATTAAAAGCGATCTGGTGAGCGTCGCAAAAATCCTCAATATCAACTGGATAGAGCGCGGGATCAAAAACGACGCCCGCCTTATTTGCTCTCGCGGCGCCGTATGCCCACGCCAACCAAGTTGCTATCAAGCAGGTAAGTCACAGTGTGATGGTACTGAATAAAGTATCGCAGATGGGATTGATGTTAAGCACTCTCACTCCAGTGACTCGCCGTAAACTCGTCCCTGAGGGCTCGACGGCGGCATCCATGCCGCCAACGGTCACTTCCATGAGAGTGCTTAACTCTGTGGACTCCTGTGTTTGTCTGTATCGCTCATTTAGTTGATAGTTAAACAAAATAACGACTTTATTCTGAAGTATGAGTAACTGATTAATAAAAAGGGATTTTATGTCTGATGATATTGTAGAGTTTAACTGGCAGAAGCCTATGTTATGCACTGATGGAACGGAATTATTTCCAAAAGACACATTAAATAGAGCAAGATACGCTTCATTTTTGCACAACTATTTGGCAAGTAATGCCATCGATGGCGGTTATGTATTAAACCTAAACGCTAAGTGGGGATCGGGTAAAACCTATTTCATTAACCGCTGGATAGAGAGCATTAAAGAGAGTCACCCTGTCGTTTATATTGATGCTTGGAAGCAGGACTATTCAGACGACCCAATGCTTACGGTGATTTCATCTTTGATAAACGCTTTAAGTGATCAATTACCTCATGGAAATAAAATAGTATCTAATATCAATGAAAAAACGGCTCGTTTTATCAAAGCTGCAGCACCTGCTTTACTCAAAGGATTGGTTAAAAAGGCAACTGGATTGAATTTAGATGACATTTCAATCGAAGACAAAATTACACATGAGCCTAAAAATGATGACAAAGGTTCATCAGATATTTTTAGTGAGTCTGCTGCAGCTATTGCACAATGCTTAGTGAAAGATCACAACGATAAACTGAAGTCGGTTGAATATTTACGATCCGAAATTAAAGAATTAATTACTGCGGTAATTGCACATAAAAATGATACTTTAAAAGCACCGGCTTTTATATTTATCGATGAATTAGATCGCTGTCGTCCAAGTTACGCAGTAGAGATGTTAGAAGTAGTGAAGCATTTCTTTGAGCTAGATAATATTGCATTTGTTGTTGCGACTGATACTGAGCAATTACAGCATGCAGTTAAAGCAGTCTATGGGGAAGGCTTTGATGCACAAACCTATTTAGGGCGATTCTTTAGGCGCCGTTATTCGTTAACTGAGCTTTCTCGCTATGAGTTTGTAAGCCGAATCGCAGAAAGCAAAGTGACTTATAATCCTAAGTGGAAAGAATATATTCCTAGATTAGATGAGATCGATGACTTCACAAGAGTTGTTTCTATTGTTGCCGATAGATTTAGATTATCGCTAAGGGAAACTGAGCAGTTAACAGATAGGTTTTTAGCTGTTTTAAGCAATACACCAAAGACATTTAATCCTTATTTATTGCTGACTTTATTTGTCTTGAGGGATAAGTATTTTTCTCTTTATAGTGAATGGGTTGAAGCAAATGATAAAAACCATGATTTTTCTATTTCAATATCAAATGTTGGTTATTTTATAGATGTTCTACCAATTTCTTTTCATAGTGATGAAGGATTTTTACCTAAAGTGGTTACATCACCATGTGGCCTTTCTTTTAATTTAGGATTAAATGGATTGCTGGCTGAAATGAATAAAATGTGCTCGAATTGGATACCTAGAGATAAGAGTATGTATATAAAGCATTTAGATGAAAAACATGGAAAAAGTATATCTTACTTTGATAAAATAGATTGTCACCGTCAAGAGCAATTATTAAATCTTTCTGCAAGTAAAACGGATTATAAAAACTGGGTAGAGTTAGCAGTGTCTTTTGATGAATAGAAAGAAGCGTTTATCTATACTCCTTAGTCATTTTAGAGCTATCCATTTATGAAATTTTGGTATTAATGTAACAATAGTAAGCTTCAAAAATATACAGAGATTAAGCACTCGCGTGTAAGTGACCGTTGGCGGCATAGTCGCTCTTTCACATCCATATGATCGCGACATTCGTAGGTCCTTCTATATCAGATGCCGCCGTCGAGCCTATAGGGATATATTCACGGCGAGTCACTGGAATGAGAGTGCTTAATCATTAGTTATGTCGTCACTCATGTGTTTATCGCTTTAAAAAGAACTCATCTCACAATCCCTACTCTATGATTTTTATCAATTAGCCTCGCTCATGGTCGATTTCATTCGTTATTTAATACAACAACCCGAGCAAACACACTACGGCGCTGGCGGGCAATATGGGCTGTAACCAGCGTGGCTTGTAGCTGAGTAAAATTACTAGGATTATTGAACTTAAACACACCCAGCCGAGCAGTAATACGCTGGCGTACGCTGGGCCGTAATGACGACTGGCAAGCCAATAGCACAGGACGAGCGTTGCAGTACCAGCGGTGCGAAATCCGCGTGCCTGTGCATCGGTTAACGGGCGGTTACGCACGGCGCGGTGGTGGCTAAAATAAGATAAGGCCAACAGCCCCATGGCGATAAAACAGGTTAACAATTCGCCTGTGGCTGTCATGATTCAACTCCTAATTCTGTCGTCGCTTTGGTTACCCTTGTAGCCAGCACTTTTTTAGGGCTACGCAAGCGTTTGGCTGCCATGTAAAACAGCGCTGCAAGTGCGAGCATCATGAGATCAAATCCTGCGAGAACATAGGCTTGGCGCTGTAGATTGCTTATCAGTTGATACTGCGAAGTCATGGCGTTGAGCAGAGGTAGCAGGCCATAAAGCAAGGATGTGAGTAAAAAGAGTCGTTGCCATGTTTGTTTATCTCGTTTGAAACAAGCGAGCAGTGCGACTAACGCCCAACTGATAAAGAAACAATGGATTTCCCAGTTCTCTCTATCCGCAAAGGTGACGGGTAAGAGTCGATTGGCATAAAAATAACAGGCTAACGCAATGGGCAGGCCAGCAAAGGTGGCGAGATTTAACATGTTCACTAGCGTGAGCCCGCTATGATTCTTATCTTTTTTAAGCTGCTTTTGTGCCAGTTTATCGGCCCACATAATCGCGCCGCTGGCGATCATCACGCAGCCTGTTAATCCCGCCAGTAAATACAGTAAACGTAGGCCTTGGCCTGCAAAGCGACCACTGTGCAGGGCTATCATGGCACTTTGGGTTTGATTCGCTCCCGAAGTCACAGCCGACTGCGCCAACACTGCACCTGTCACAGTAGACAAGTGATACCAAGGCGCTTGCTGATTTAAGCTGTGCTCAGGGGCGATTTTGACTGTTACGCTGGCATTGCTGTCGTTGATATTATCAAACTGCAAGCCTTCAAGTGGCGACTCACCCACGACACTGTGAATCGCACTGAGTAAACTCTGACTATCGAGCATAGTGGCTGGCGTGCCAGTGGCGGCGGGAGTTTGGTAAATGGGTTTCCATTGCGAATAAAAGGCTTGAGTTTCATCACCATATTGCGTGTTAAGTCCCCATGGCATATACATAAACATCAGGGTCACTAGGCCAGTATAAGTGATCATAAGATGAAAGGGCAATGCGAGAACTGAGCTGGCGACATGGGCATCTAACCAAGAGCGCGGGCCTTTTCCGGGGCGAAAACTAAAGAAATCCTTAAAAATACGTTTGTGGATCACTATCCCGCTGATGATGGCGACCAACATGAACATAGTGCAAAAGCCGACAATCCAACGCGCCGTGAGCACACTCATGTAGTACAAGTCGAAATGCAGTCGATAGAGAAAGTCGCCCCCTCGGCTTTCCCGTGCTTTAGGTAAGGCTTCACCTGTTGCAGGGTTAATAAAGCCTTGATGATAATCACCAAATCGCTGGCCTTCAGCGGCGGGATCGCTCCATGCATAGGTCAGTAATGGCACCCGTTGTGTGGGTAAGTAAATCCACCACGACTCAGCGTCAGGCGCTTGTTGTGCCAAGGACGTGAGGCCCTTGAGTATTAATTGTTGATTATCCGCATTGGCATCATATTGGCTGCCGTGGTTTTCGGGTTGCATCCACAGGTTGATTTCAGCACGGTAATAGGCCGCTGTTCCGGCGAAAAAAACCAGAAACAACACCCAGCAGGTGAGCAATCCAACCCAAGTGTGTAGCCAAGTCATTGAACGAAAAAAGGAGTCTTTCATAATCCACTCCCTTGAGCACTTGTAGCATCAAACGCTTTAGCGGCGAGGTAAGCTAAATACAGCAGACCGCTGAGCGCGAATAAATCCAGCCAGTATCGCCATGTTGATTTAACGCTGAACACCCAAATCACGGCGCAGGTGTACACAGTAAATGACAGCATCATGGCGGTTAACACCCGATCAACCTGAGATAACGGCAGGATTTGTGCGAGCAAAATAGTCGCTACCGCACTTAACAAATAGCCACCAAAGGTTGCTGCGAGGCAGCGATTGCCTATGTGCAGGCTATCGTTCCTGATGGCTGACGTTTTCCAGCGCATCAGTCTTTGTGTTAACGGTGGAGTCATGTTGGTTTTTTCAGTCATGATGGTGTGCCACTTCTGCTGAATTTGTTTTGTGAGTGCGGGATAGCACAGAGATTAACAGGGCGGGTAAAAAGGTTAAGCTGAGTAGCGTTGCCACGATAAGACCTGCCAATACCACTATGCCAACGCCGCGGTAGAGTTCGCTGCCAGCACCGGGGAATAACACCAGCGGCAATAAGCCAAACAAGGTCGTCGCGGTAGACATTAGAATCGGTCGTAATCGACTGGCGACGGCAGATTTGACGGCATCAACGACACTAAACTGACCCGATTGCAGGTTTTTACGGCTCTGTTCCACGATCAAAATCGGGTTGTTAACGACTGTGCCTAATAGGATTAGAAATCCAAGCATAGTAATCATATCAAAGGGTTGGTGCCAACCTTGGCCGCCAAGATACGCAAATAAGCTGCCAGTATAATTAAGCGCTTGTAAGCCGACTAAACCGCCCGCAAGTCCGAGCGGGATAGTGATCAGCACAAATAACGGATAACCCCAGTGATTAAAAATCGCGACTAATAACAAGTAGATGATCAACACGGCGACCAGAAAATTGCTGGAGAGTGCCGCTTTAGTCGCTTCGAGCTGATCAGCTGCGCCCGAAATATCCAAACTGACATCTTTGCCGACCGCACCCTGTTGATAGAGGATGGGGACTAATTCTTCCCGCACCTTAGCCACCGCGGTTTCTAACGCAATGGAACGCGGCGGAATAATGTAAAGAGTCACGGTTCTGCGGCCATCGACGCGGCGTAAACTGTCGCTATCCATTTGCTCGCTAATGTCGGCCAAGGCTTGCAGTGGCAGTACATTACCCTTAGGTGTGACTATCGGCGCGAGTGCCAATTGCGACAGACTCTGTTGATTGCCCGCAAGGCTAAATAGAAAGATATCCACCTTGTTATCATTAAGGAAAAACTCGTCGACATAGGCGCCATCGCTCAGTGCCGAAACCGCATAGCCAAACTCGCTACCGCTAAAATCTTGTTCTACAAGACGTTGCCAGCGAGGGGAAATCTGCCACAGCGGTTGATCTAGCGACAAGGTCGATGGGTCAGAATACAGCTGTGGTTCGGCAAATACTTTTTCCGCCGCTTGATACGCCGCTTCGGCAGCACGATAGAGGCTGGCTTGATTCGGGCCAGAAATATCCAAGGCGACAGCGCGGGTGCCACCATCGTTGCTGGAAATAATGGAACCCCGCGATGAATAGGCGCGCATGCCCGGATATTGCTCAAACAAGGCGGTGAGTGAACTCATCATGGCATCCATATCTTGGCTGCGAACGGGCTCGCTCATCACCCAAATACTGCCGACACCCACGCTGAGGGTATAGTATTTTAGCGGCGGGATCTTTTGCTCACCACGTTCAAAGGATGCCGCCTCGGCATTGACTCTCGCGGATAGCTGAGTCGTTAATTCTTCTGCAATTTTAGCCATTTCCGATAGGTTGTAACCCGGCGGCGCGACCATAGAAGTAAAGGCTTTTGGTTCTTCACCTTCGGGTAAATATTCGGCCGGGGGCATCAGCCAAGCAGCAAGCCCAATCGTCGAGACGAGTGACAGCACAATCACAAAGGTGCGGCGTCTTGCAGAGAGTACAAGTTGGCTAACTAAGCTCAATATGCGTGATGCTTTGGGGGGCTCACTTTGGTTTGTCTGCGCCGAGTGCATCTTACCGAAACCAAAACGGGCAATAGCGGCGGGTACGATGAACACCGCGACCAGCATAGAAGCGATAATGGATGAAGCGATGGCAATCGCGATATCCGAGTACAGTTGTCCCGCTTCTTGTTTGATAAATAGAATGGGTACAAACACTAGTACTGTGGTGAGCGTCGAGGCTAATACTGCGGGCCAGACATCGTAGATACCACTTATGGCTGCTTCGAGACGCTCTAATCCGCGTCTGCGCGCTTGTTCAATGCTTTCGAGCACCACAATGCTGTTATCGACCGTCATGCCGATGGCAAAGGCAACACCCGCCAGTGAAATGACATTAATAGTGCGATTAAACACCAGCAGCCCGACGAAGGCGGCTAAGGTACACAGCGGAATACCGATAACACCAATCAGGGTGGCTCGATTCGAGCGCAAGAAGAGGTACATGACCAAGGTTGCCAGCAATGCACCTAGGCCCAAATTAACCCACACATTTTCAACAGAATCTTGCACATAGCGCACATCATCACTGAATAACTCTAACTGCATGGCGTGCTGGGCGAGTTGATTTTGATTGATCTGCGCAATCACGGGCATCATGGCATCTTTGATGGCGATAACATTAGAACCGACATCCCGTTTGACCGCTAAGCTGAGGGTACGTTCTTGTTCGGCAAAGGACAGTTCTCGGATCTCGGCGTGGTCGAGTTTTATCTCGGCAACGTCTTGCAGCAGAATATTCGTATTACCTTGGCGTTTTAAAATCAGTTGCTTAAGTTGATTTAAATCCTCAAAACGGCCAATTACCCGCAGTAAATAACGTTTTTTACCACTGTCGATATCGCCCGCAGAAGTGTCCTTGTTGCGATCTCGAATGGCTTGGCGCACGTCCATAATGCTGATGCCACGTTGGGCGAGTTTGGCGGGATCGAGCCGTATTTGAATTTGCCGTTCAGCGCCGCCTTGAATAGTGACGGAGGAAACGCCTTTGACGCGCTCCATTTGTGGGCGAATAAAGTCGTTAGCAAAATCGCGCATCATGTCTATGTCTAGATTCAGCGGGTTCCCCGCGACAGGCACGAGGCGGAAATACATGAAAGCATTGTCTGAATATGAACTGCTGTAAAGCCTTGGTTGATCGACGTTTTCAGGGTAGGACGATACTTGGCTGAGCGCATTGCTAACACGAATAAGCGCATCGCTTATCTCAGTGCTTTGGGGGAATTCGAGTTCGATCCATGCCGAACCCGTATCAGCCCAAGATGTCATGCGTTGTAAGTTGGGCAGGGTGCGCAGGTAGCGTTCCTGCTCAAGCAGAATTTCTTTTTCGACGTCTTGCGGTGTTGCTCCCGGCCAACCTGTGGCGACACTGATGGTGCGCACATCTAAGTCGGGGATCATTTGGATTGGGATACGCAGTGCGGCAGCCGTGCCCAATACGCAAAATATCAAGACGATGACAGACAGTAAGGTGCCATGTTTAATTCCAAACTTCAGCATCCCACTAACCTCCTACTGCAGAGTTGAGTACAGAGACTGGCTGTTGGTCTTGTAGGCCCTCGTTACCGCGGATCACCACGGGCGCGTCTTTAGGTAATGGGCTAAGGATTTCAATCCCGATGGCGCTCGTGTGGCCCACTTGAACGGTATGCCGTTGGGCTATGTTGTTTTGCACGGTAAAGACACTGAACTGGCCGTCCGGGTGACGGACTAGCGCATCTTGCGGCACGACAACACTGTGTTGCGCCCGCTGTAAGTGGAAGGTCGCAGTGGCCGATGTGCCGGGCATCAAAAGTCCACTCGCATCAGGAATGGTTAAGCGCACCAAGAAGCTGCGAGCATTGTGGTCGCTCACGGGGACGAGTGCATTCACATGGCCGATAAACTGCTGTTCAGGCAGCATATCTGCGGCAATATCGACTTGAGTTGCAGTGGCTATGTTTTGGAACATTTCCTGTGGGACTTGAATATCGAGCCAGAGCTGTTCTTGGGATACTAAGGTGAAGATTTCAGTGCCGACATTGACCCATTCACCAGTTTCAGTTTGTTTGCTTGAAATCACTCCCGCAAACGGCGCGATCAGTTGGTGGCGGGCGACCACCTCTTTTTGGTGTGCTAATGCCGCCGTTAAACTCTGCAGATTAGCTTCGGCTTCGGTTAACGCCGCTTGGCGAATCGCGCGCTCAGTTTCGGGGAATAATTGCTGAGAACTGAGTGTTTGCGCTTCGGTGAGGAGTCGCTGTTTTTCTGCCAGCATGGTCTTAGCGGCCATTACATCGGCCTGACGCTGTGCTAATTGGTGTATGGCTAAGGTGTCATCGAGTGCGAGTAGAGGCTGGCCAGCGTGGACTTGCGAGCCCGCATCGACCAGCACTTTGGCGACTAGGCCATCGGTACGTGCAGATAAGCGGGCTACCCGTGCGGATTTAATGGAGCCACTGAGTGGCAAAAGTTCATTGGTACTGCCTGTTTGGGGCAAGGCGACTGTTACAGGTGCTGTGCTTGCGTGGACTGCAGAACATAGCATGTATAAACCTATCATTAAATAACGCACGTTAACTCCATCTCACTATTAAGATTATTACTGAGTGATAAAACTCGTGGTGGTGATGTGTAAAACGCTATCAACCTCGTTACCTGCGAGTGTTTGTTTACCTTCTGTGGTGTGATTACTGACGAGTAAGTAGCGGCCCGCATCTGGGGTATCGAGGGCGAATTTACCTTGGGCATCGGTGGTGAAAGACTTGCTCCAAAAACCGGGGCGATACACTTGCACTGGATGATTCACCAGTGGCG
This sequence comes from Shewanella oncorhynchi, assembly GCF_030848765.1. NCBI lineage: Bacteria > Pseudomonadati > Pseudomonadota > Gammaproteobacteria > Alteromonadales > Shewanellaceae > Shewanella > Shewanella oncorhynchi. Next base: position 4,928,414 of record NZ_CP132914.1, on the reverse strand, counting down.
CGCCTTTATAGCTAAGCACAAACTCGGGAACGCCTGACTTTACTGGCGTAAATTCAAAATCTTGCAGCGCTTTTGTGTGTTCTTGTCCCGTGCGGGCATAGAGTATTGCGGCCTGCAATCCGGTCTCGGTTTTCCATGGTTGCCACGCGGTATCGGCATAGAAACTGATGTCACTCTTGCTATCTTGGGTTTTGACCAGTAGATGATCGGCCTGTGCTGTGGCGGTTAACGGGGTCTTGGCATTGGCGGCGAAAATACGCGCCGCGCTTAACGATGCTAACTCTTCTGCCGAAGCCTGCTCTGAACCCGGTTCGCCAAATTGCACTTTAACCGAACCATCGTTATTACGCTCAAGCCATACTTCATGTGCTTGAGCCGAAAAAGCGATACCGCCGAGTAAAGTGAGTATTACAAGTGCTTGTTTCATTTGATCATCCTTAATGTTATTTCTGGTTAGGGCTATGTTTTAGAGCGTCCAACGTAGTGACAGTGTGGCATTACGTGGCTCGCCAAAGTCGGCGTAACCCCAGAGTGAACGGTTGTAGTTCTTGTCGAAAATATTGTTAATGTTCAATTGCATAGAAATAGAAGGTGTGATTTGGTAGCCAAACATTAAGTCAACGAGTGAGTAGGCGGATTGTGTTTGGCGGTAAGCCACATTCGGCGCGCCATCGACACCCCAAATAGTGCCTTGATAGAAGGTGCTGCTCTGCCAGCGCCAGCTCGCACCTGCAGTAATGCCCGGCAGAATATCTTCAAAGTTATATTTAGTGGTGAGTTTGAAGATATCTTCGGGCAGATAAGTTTGACGACGTAGGCCATCTTTATCTTCTGCATTGTTGTGGGTATAACCACCGCTGATATCCCATAAGTCGGTAAGACGTCCGGCTATTTCTAACTCATAGCCTTTGGTGGTAATCCCATCCACACTTTCGTAGATAGAGTCACCGGAAGGTAGCTGACCTTTACCTGCATACTCGGGTTCGTTGTCTTTATTGGTTTCGTAGACGGCGGCTGACATGTTTAGCGTGTCATCGAACAGCGCGACCTTGACGCCGCCTTCGACGTTTGTGCCTTCTGCAGGTTCGAGCAGTTGGCCATCTTCACCAAAATAGGTGCCAGGTTTGAAGATTTCAGTACGGCTAGCGTAGACAGAAATCTGCTCGGTCACATCGTAGACTAGGCCGTAGTAGGGGATGAAAATACCGGTTTTTTCCATGGTTGCATCTGTGCTGTTACCCACGAGATCATGCTTTTCATAGGACCAGTTACTTACGCGTCCACCGACCATTAATTTCAGTGAATCCAACAGATTGACACGGACAGTGCCGTAAACACCCGATTGGCTTTGCTCATTGGTTTGGCCATTGGTGGGTGAATTAGGAATATTAGGCTTGGGGTAATTGCCCTGATCCGCGACGTTATAGCGACGTTGGGGGGCGGAGTTCGTGTTGATGTTATCGAACTCGTTGTCACCATAGTTAAAACCGATCACAGCGCTATGTTCACGGCCGAGTAAGTCGAAGTTACCCGTTGCATACAGGTTGAAACTGTTGGTATCGGATTCACGATCATGTTGGGCTGCATAGGTATCGCCCCAAGGGCCAACAAATTCGCCGGTTGATTTGACGATATAATCGCCTGGGTAAAAGGCCAATGCATCTATGGTGGCGTTAGCGATACGATAGGCACTGACGAGTGACCAGTCGTTATCGAATCTATGTTTAAATTCGGCCATGAGACTCTTTTGGGTCACGTCCCAATGGGTCCAGTCCTGTGAGCTAGAGTAGTTGCGGCCAAAATCGACAGCAGTGCCATCGGTATAAAATGCGGGATTAGAGTTCCAGTTATACACACCGTCGGTTTGTGATTTTTGATAGTCCGCAAACAGCGACAAGCTAGTATCTGTGCCGAGACTCGTTTCAACTACGCCATAGAGCACAGTGGTATCGCGCTGATAGCGATCGATAAAAGAATCGCCTTTCTTCACCGCACTCACGAATCGACCTTTCACATTGCCTGAATCCGTGAGCCAGCCAGAAACGTCGGCCTCAAGTCTATAGGTATTCCATGAGCCATAACTTGCACTTGCGGTGGCGCGGGTGTCATCCGTTGGACGTTTACGAATAAAATTAACCGTGGCAGAAGGTTCACCTAAACCGCTTAAAATCCCTGCCGCTCCTTTTAATACTTCAACTCGTTCGGCTATCACAGGGTCTAAACCTTGATCAATTGAGCCGCTGTAAACATGGGATGAAGAGGTTGTGATTAAGCCGTCAATTTGGACACCGCTGTCGAGTGCATAGCCGCGCACGAATATCTGACTATTTTCAGAGGCATCGCCCACCATAGTGACGCCAGGAGTGTGATTTAACACTGACTCCATAGTGACTAAACCTTTGTCGCTGATCATCTCTTCGGTAATCAAAGTGACGCTTTGTGGGGTTTCTTTGAGTGACATAGACAAACCCGTGGCGCTATTCATTGCCGCGCGGGTGTATGTTCCTACCACGTTCAATCTTTCTATCTGTTCTGTATCTTTTTTCTCATCTTGCTTAGGGTCAGTATTGGCTTGAACCGTCAGAGTAAGTGTGCTGAGAAGTACAGGGATCAATGGCGAGCGCCAAGACGTTAAAACAGATAGGGGAGGCATGGTATTTCAATCCTTTCAGGCGATTTCAGATTAAATAATGATTGGTGATCCTGAGTGCAAATAAAGTGTTTAGGTGCAAATGAGAATCGATCGCATGATAGGTTTGTTTAAAATAAATGCAATATGCTCAATGTGTAAATTGTTTAAGCTGGGTTGTAACTTATTGGCGAATAGCTTGTCAGCGAGCTGTGACAAGCCGTCGCAGTAGGATCTGCACTTTTAGCGCATGCCTTACTATAACTCGGTTTCAGGGTATTGACTGGGAACTCAGGCTGTTGTGGTTCGAGTCGATTTAGCCAACAAAAAGGCCACAGTCGTTACCGACTGTGGCCTTAAATCTTTACAATTGAATCGAAATCCAACGGACTTGTTAAGCCTAAAAGTGTGATTTACAGCTTAGGTTTACGCCCGCACTTGGCCTGTGCCTGAGACTAAATACTTCTCAGCGGTCAAGGATTCGAGTCCCATTGGGCCATAGGCATGTAGCTTAGAGGTCGCGATGCCGATTTCTGCTCCAAGGCCGAGTTCGCTGCCGTCGGAGAAGCGCGAAGAGGCATTGACCATTACCACAGAAGCATCGACCGCACGTTGGAAGTGTGCGGCTGTGACTTCGTTTTCGGTGCAAATTACTTCTGTGTGCTGGCTACCAAAACGGGCAATATGTTGGATAGCATGGTCAAAGTGATCGACTTGGCGAATGGCAATTTCGAGATCTAAATACTCTTGGCCGAAATCGTCTTCTTCCATATACGTACAGTTTTCGAAGTAGCCACCGGATTGGGTACAAGCATTGATTTTAACCTTATGCTCGGCCAGCGCTTTGGCTACTTTAGGCAGGAATTGCGAGGCAATTTCTTGGTGTACTAATAGGGCTTCGAGGGCATTACATACGCCAGTGCGCTGGGTTTTACCGTTGAGCAGTAAGTCCATAGCAATATCCAGATCGGCATCTTTATCGACGTATAAATGACACACGCCTTTAAAATGCTGGATCACTGGGATTTTACTGTTGTCAGTCACAAAGTTTATCAAGCCTTCGCCGCCGCGGGGAATGATCACATCGATATAATCTCGTTGCTGCAGCAGTTCTAGCATGAGGGCGCGATCTGGGTCGGGCACCACTGTGATTAACGCCTCGGGCAAGCCGTATTGTTTCAATACGCTTTGCAAAATAGTGGCGATAATTTTACTGCTGTGCAGCGCCTCTTTACCACCGCGCAGGATCACGGCATTGCCGGATTTAAAGCACAGGGCACCCGCATCGGCGGTGACATTGGGACGCGCTTCATAAATCATACAAACCACGCCTAAGGGAACGCGCATCTTACTGATGGATAAGCCGTTAGGTCGCTGACCAATATAGCGTTCGTTGCCAATCGGATCGGGCAAGGCGGCGATGGTTTCAATGCCTACCGCCATAGCTTCGATACGTTCTGGCGTTAGCGTTAATCGGTCGAGCATGGCTGGGCCGACGTTATCGGCGGTCGCTCTGTGTAAGTCGATTAAATTTGCGCTTTGGATTTCATAGGACTTTTCACGTAATGAGCGTGCCATATCGAGGAGTACAGTATTTTTAAGCTGTTCGTCAACTTGGGCGAGGATCAGAGCCGCTTTGGCAGCTTCTTGAGATAAATTTTTGATTAAAGTCATATTTACTCCGCTTAGATGTTTACTCGCTTAGTTTTATTCGGCTGATGCTTATTCGAGAATGGCGATGTTTTTCTCGGAAATAATCGGTCCAGTCTTTTGCTGAAATTCACTGGCAAACTCGCGATCGTCTTGGTCCGTAATAAAGCTAAGTAAACAACTGCTGTAATTGGATTTGGCCTTGGCCAATTTAGTGCCATCGTCTTTGCGTACTAAAATGGTGTCACCGACAGAAAAGTCCCCATTGATGGCAACGACATCGTCACTGGTCAATTGCTCGCTATGGATATCAAGGGCGATATTAAAGTCATTTTCAACAATGACTTCGCCTTGAGCCTGCGAGGTATGTGTCATCCAGTGCAAGTGATCCTGCATTGGCTTCTCATCGGGGGTAAATAAGGTTCCTGGGTTTTGGCCCTTCAACAATTGGTTGAATGAGTCGGCATCAAAACCATTAATAATAAAGGTTTCGATCCCGTGGGAAATCGCCTTCTTGGCGGCTTGTATCTTAGTCCGCATTCCCCCTGTACCGACGGCACTGCTGGCGCCGCCCGCCATGGCGTAGATCTCGGCATTAATCTCGGTCACCTGCTTGATAAGCTGTGCATCGGGATATTCATGGGGGTTTTGCGTGTAAAGCCCATTCACATCCGAACAGATAATCAGCGTATCGGCATCGGCCGCCGCGGCGACCATGGCCGAGAGATTATCGTTATCGCCAACTTTGAGCTTGTCGGCGGTGACGGCATCGTTCTCGTTGATGATTGGCAGTAGCCCATGTTCGAGTAGGCTGAAAATCGTGTCTTTAATACTGATGTAACGATCTCGATTGCGTAAATCACCGTGGGTTAACAGTAGCTGTGCGGTTGGGAAATCAAATAACTTGTTCCATGTGGCCATCATATCGGCCTGGCCCGCTGCAGCCATGGCTTTCTTCACTGTGACGCTCGGTTTATCAACCTCGCCAAAGTGATGCCATCCTGCAGCGACTGAGCCCGAAGAGACCAAGACAACTTGGATCCCTTGGGCACGACAATAAGTAATAAATTGGGCAATGCCGAGTAAGTAGTGGCTGCTGCAACCTTGTTTGTGTGGAGCAATCAGGGCACTACCTACCTTAACGACAATGCGTTTCCAGGGTAAGTCAGTCATACCTGCGCGCCTCATCTGTCTTCGGCTAAAACACGGCCAGCCTTATGGAATAATTTAGTGGTTTTGGCACAGGGATCAGTATCGAGTAACGAGACTATCCAAATCACCACACTGCTCACGGCAAAGCCGGGGATCATCTCATACACCACTGTGGTTAAAGCTTTACCGTCAGCAAGTACTGGTGCATAAATCCAAAACAACACTGTAGCTGCGCCTGACACTATGCCGGCAATCGCGGCTTTGTGGGTTAGGTTAGCTTTATACAAGCTAAACAAGACTAACGGACCGAAGGCTGCACCGAATCCTGCCCATGCATTACTCACCAATGACAGCACACTGCTAGAGCGGTCAAGCGCTAGTAGACTTGCGACAATTGCCACGCCAGCTACGCCAAAGCGTCCCATTTTCACCATGTCTTTTTCGCTAGATTCTTTCTTCGACATCACGCGATAGATATCTTCCGTTAGCGAGCTTGATGACACTAATAGCTGCGATGAAATGGTGCTCATGATCGCGGCCAGAATTGCGGCTAATAAGAAGCCACTAATGATCGGATGGAACAACAACTCAGAAAACACAATAAAGATGGTTTCAGGATCGGTCAGCTTCATGCCAAATTTATTGGCGTAAGCGATACCGACAAGACCTGTTGCCAGTGCACCCACAATGGTCACTGTCATCCAGCCCATACCTATGTGTCTGGCGGTTTTAATGTCAGCGACTGAACGAATTGCCATAAAGCGCACAATAATATGCGGTTGGCCAAAGTAACCGAGTCCCCAAGATAAGCTTGAGATAAGCCCTAACATAGTGACGTTCTGCATGGCATCGGTGAAGTGTGGAATCGATTGATACGCAAAGTTCAGCATAGTGTCAGCGCTGGTAAACTCTTGATATGCCACCACAGGCACTAAGATTAAAGCGACAAACATGATACAGCCTTGGACAAAGTCAGTGAGGCTCACTGCTAAGAATCCGCCCAACAAGGTATAAGAAACCACTACGCCGAGGGTGACGACTAAACCTATGTCGTAGTTCAGGCCAAATGCTGACTCAAATAACTTACCGCCAGCCACTAAACCCGCTGAGGTATACAAGGTAAAGAAGATCACAATGATCACGGCCGAGATAATTCGGATACTGCTGTTGGCATTGCCGAAGCGTTTAGCAAAAAACTCCGGGATAGTAAGGGCGTTATCCGCGACTTCGGTATAGACCCTTAATTTGGGTGCAACGACCAAGTAATTAATTAGAGCACCAATCAATAGTCCAAGTGCGATGTAAATGGTTTCGAAACCAACCAAAAACATTGCGCCGGGAAGACCCATTAGCATCCAGCCACTCATGTCAGATGCACCCGCTGAGAGTGCGGTGACCTGTGGGCTCACCTTGCGGCCGCCCAAAATATAGCCGGACACATCGCTGGTGGATTTTTTATAGGCGAATAAGCCAATAGCAAGCATGGCGATAAAGTAAATCGCTAAGGAAACGTAAGCCAGGTAATTCATGGGTTATTTATCTCCTAACGCTTTGTTATTTTGAATAATACTCGGTTTCAAAATGACAAAGAGATAGGTGCTTAATATTGCGCATAAACACATAAACTGCATGGTTTCCTTGGCGTGTAATCGGGTAAAGCTTGCTACTTGCGAGATAAGATTTTCCTCTGGTGGGTTTTCCGTAGACATAATTGCTCCTTGGTTGATAATTGAATTTATATCACCAATATAGTTAGTGATCTAATTATATTAAGGCATTTTATCGGCCAAATATCAAGCTTCTATTGGATTTAAATGGTTTTGGCGGCAGTGCGAGAGTGGCTTTTGGGGCGGGAAATAGTTTGAGAACTGACTATTTTTCAGCGGTGTTTTTCTGCTCGGCGATACTGTGGGCAGTGCGTTCGAAGGTTAAGGTGATGCGTTCAAACATCCCAGTAATCAGAGTGAATTGTTCGTGGGGTAACGGGCATTGCGCCAGCGCTTGTAATAAGGCTTCGCTGCTGGTGTTAAACTCTTCTGCGGCTTGGCCGTGGGCGCAGGCGATAAATGCCTGACCTAAATTGTGTTGCCAGAGGTTGAGTGCATTTTCTAAGTCTGAGTGCGTATCTGAAATCCCCTGCAACATGCGCCGCATTCGAATCGACACATGGCCTAGATTAAGTGCAGTGAACACCAGATCGGTAAATACCCTCGAACTCTTGCCCGAGCCTTTTTCGTAACTGGCGATCCGCAGGAGTCGATCGCCCATGCGGGCGTTAAACCAAGGCTCAGGATCATCATGTTGCGCGATATGCACTAGATCTTTTTGGATAGATTGCAGCAGACGATATTGCATCAGCCGCTGGCTAGGTTCGGTGATCAATTTAAATAGCCAATACAGCACAGTAACGCCAACAAAAATCGCTAAGGCATTGCTGACAGTGTTTTCTATCGCAAATGAAATGGTATTACTGGGCTGTACTAATACCGCAAACGGCACGCAAATCCCGAGACCATAGGGCAAGGTCGGTCGATTCGCTAAGGCGAGTAGCCCAATAAAAAAGGGGCCTGCGAGCACTAAAATGAGGATTTCGAAATCGCCGCTACTCTCTGCCAGCAAAGGTAAAGCGTAAAACACTGTGAGGGGCACAGCGATAGTGATACCGACAAGAATACGGCGCAAAATCGTGGTTAGTATCGGCAGTGGCTGGCGCGCCATCATGATGGAAAAGACTACAGGCATCAGGATCATCATGAGTACCGCACTCGATCCTGTGCCGATCCACAGCGAAGCCCCAATGACAAATACCGCCATGCTGCGTAGACCGGTCGTAAACCCTATCAGTGGATCTCGGTGAAATTCCATTGGCGGCGCGTTGAGTTGTACCGCAGAATTGCTTGTCAGTACGTTATAACTCTTGAGCACCATGATCAGATCGGCGCTTAACTCCATCGCAACTTTGAGTAAGCGAGTCTCTAATGGGTTTCGGTCGCGGTATTGCATCAGGTTTTGTTGGAGTTGATACCTTAAAGTACGCGCCATTTTGTAGCATTCTTGGTCATCAGTGGATTGCGCCATCAGGGTAAAACTGCTGCGCATATTGGCTAAGGTTTTCGCGAGCGGTTCGCTGACCAGATGGGAATGATTACGTTGTAGTCGGCCAAATATTTGGATTGCCGCCAACAGCGAAAGGGTTTTATTGCAGAGAAAGTTCGCCGCATGGCTCTGCCCGCGACCTTCGGGACCTTCATAAATCACCGCGCTGGAGTCGTCACTCAGCGCCGATACTGATTCCATAATAGTGTCGATATGTTCATGGCGGCTCGCATGTACGCCCTGTAAATCTAGTTCTAATGCAAGATAGTTAAGCGTTTGATTAATTGTGTTTTTAGCATGCAGTTGCAGACCATGTTTTACCTTAGTCGGCCAAAGTAGCGAGCTGACCAAGACGGCGCATATCGCCCCGACGACAATCTCGCTGATCCTCGACTGTGCCACATCGAATATTTTTGCACTATCGGCCGTGCTTGGGCTCGCCATCACAATGAGCACTATCAAGCAGGCTGTCATGCCCGCCATAGCAAAGGCATAGACAAAGTTTTGCTGGCGCACCATGGCCGACAACCCAGAATTTAGCCCTATCCAGCAGGCGAGTAATCCTAAGGCGAGTTCGGGATAGGGCGTAAACCCGTTGAGTATGGCAATCCCCGCGAGCGCGCCGACTAAGGTGCCGCCGATTTGGCATAAGCCCTTTTCGATCACGAGCCCGCTTTCGGGGCGGATTTGCAGAAATACCGCCGACACCAGCGCCCAATATGGTCGTTCTAGATTTAAGAACATGGCCACATATAAGGCGAGCGCCATCGAGATCACGCCTTTAATCGCGAAGATAAGGGTTCGTCGGTCGGGAAAAAATAAACTCTTCAGTAACAGCGTCATAATGACTATTTGTCAGTCTGTAGCTGGATGGAAACTGTCATGCCGACGCTCAGCTCTATGTCCTTAGGAATGCTGTCTAGCTGGATATCGACCGGAATACGTTGTGACAATCTCACCCAATTAAAGGTTTGGCCGATTTGCGGTAATAACTGCCCATTAGCGGTGACATTGGTATTGGCGATTGCCTTGCCTATGCTGGTCACTTTGCCGTGCAAGACATGGCCGCCACTCATCAGGCTGACATCGGCGTTTTGACCTATGTGAACCAAGGGGATTTTGGTTTCTTCAAAATAGCCTGTGATATAGAGAGAATCTTGTTTGACCAGCGAAAATACTGAGTTGCCTTTGCTGACATAGTTGCCATTACGCAGGCTTAAATTGATCAGTGTGCCGTTTTCGGGAGCGTGAATTTGCGTTCGCGCTAAGTCAATTTTGGCGGTATTCAATTGCGCCTGTGCGAGCTCATAACTGGTTCTTGCCAGTTCGGTATTGATAAAGGCTTCGTCGAAGGTTTCTTTGCTGACCAAGTTGTCATTGGTCAAACCGATACGGCGTTTGTACTTATGCTTTGCCAGTTCCCATGCCAATTTTTGGCTTTCCGCTTTGGCATTCAATTCGGCAATCGTGGCCTTGTAGCGGGTATCGTCCACAGTGAACAACACATCACCCTTATTGACGACTTGATTGTCTTTTACATTCAGTTGGTTCACCCAACCGGACACATCTGGCGCTATGGTAATGATTTCGGCGCGAACTCGGCCGTCGCGAGTCCAAGGAGAATAAAGGTAGTGCGACCATATCCAATGTCCGGCGATACCTGCAATCGCGACCACAATAAGGGTGAGGCTGATACGAAAGATTTTTCCCATGAACAATCAACTCCCAAGCAAGTAAATGACCAAAGCCAGATAGCAGATAAACAGCCCAACTTCGAACCAAGCTGCGCGCCACAGCGTGTGATAGAGCCCAGTTTGATAGAGTACCAAGCGAGTGATGCAGGAAAGCAGAAAAGCTAAGGGGATAAAGATAATTAATGGACTAAATAACAAACCATCGAACGCGAGTTCTTTAAGCATTACGCTATTCATCCCGATAACAGTGGCGCAGCGATAACCGCGCTAGGTGTTTAAAATGCAAAGTACTCAGTCGAGATTATAGGAAAGTCGCGTGAGAGTTAATGGTTTTATACTATCTGTGATCAATTAGGGCCAGCATAAGCTGGCCCTAAATATGATGAAATCAAAGCGAAAATCGCTTCTACCTCATAGTAACAAACTCTTCGGCGCCCGTTGGGTGGATAGCAACGACCGCATCGAAATCGGCCTTAGTTGCCCCCATTTTCATGGCGACGCCGAAACCTTGAAGGATTTCGTCCATACCAAAACCAATACCATGAATACCGACGACTTTTTCGTCCTTGCCAGCGCAGACTAGCTTCATCTTACAGGCTTGGCGATGGGCCGTAACGGCGGTGTACATTGAGGTAAACGTCGACGTATACACTTTGACTTTATCGTCGCCGTATTGAGTACGGGCCTCTGGTTCGGTCAAGCCCATAGTGCCGATAGGTGGATGGCTGAATACAACTGTTGGGATCAGGCTGTAATCCATTTTGGCATCTGTCATACCGTTAAATAAACGCTCGGACAACAAACGGCCCGCTTTAACCGCAACAGGAGTGAGCTCTACGCCGCCCGCCATAATGTCGCCGACACAGTAAATCCCTTTGTGAGTCGTATTTTGCTGCTCATCAGTGATGACATAGCCTTTGTTATCTAATTGCACTTCGGTATTTTCTAGGCCGATATTGCCTGTTGCAGGTGAGCGGCCAATTGCCCAAATCAAGCAATCGACTGTAATGCTTTCACCGTTTTCTAAGTTTAATGTCAGGCTGTCATCGGCATTTTTAACCACGGCTTTTGGCACGCTATGGGTGTGCAATGTTGGGCCTTCGGTTGCCATCGCATCGACGAGAGCATCGACTAATATAGGGTCAAAGTTACGCAGCGGCGCATGTTTACGCACTAATAAGTGAGTTTCACTGCCCAGAGCGTGTAACACGCCAGCGACTTCAACAGCGATATAACCCGCGCCAACAACGGCAACGCGCTTAGGTTGCTCGCGCAGGGTGAAGAAACCATCGGAATCGATACCGTATTGCGCGCCAGGAATATTCGGAATCGTCGGTGCGCCGCCAGTGGCGATAAGGATATGATCGGCGGTGTAATGTTCGCCGTCCACTTCGATGGTGTTGCCATCCACAAAACGGCCGTAGCCATTTAACAGCGTCACTTTGTTGTTGGCAAAACCACGGCCATAGGCATCGTGAATACGACCAATGTAGGCTTCGCGGTTTTCGACCAAAGTGTTCCAATCGAATTTATTAACAGTGACGTCGAAACCATAATCTTTGGCGTAAAGGTTCATCGCTTCGGCAACGTGGGCGCCATACCACATGACTTTTTTGGGCACACAACCTACGTTTACACAGGTGCCACCCACGTGTTTGGCTTCGATGAGTAGAACCTTAGCACCACGCATTGCCGCTCGGTTTGCTGAGGCGATACCGCCGCTGCCTGCACCTAGGCAGATATAGTCAAAATGTTGAGCCATGAGTTTCTCCGTCTTACTTCAAGGATGAGATGCTTTACAGCAGAAGGTCATTGTAGGGGGCTTTGCGGTAACAGACCAGCCTATTGCATCACTAACGTATAAGGCATTGCTTTTAATAAAAATACTCCTAAAGTTGCATTCAGTTGTTATCGCGTGGCTGTTTCGCGGCGATATTGGCACTTAGAGTGATCGTTTTGAGCTGGGCCTTCTGCACCACATTTCAAACATTGCCACTCCTTTTGGCGGGCGCTGAGTTCATCGGCTTGATGCTTAGCAGCGTTATCTTGTTTGTCGCCGAGTAGGGACTCTAGCTGATCCATACGTTTATCGAGCCAACGGCAGTTAGGATCATTGGCGACATGTGCACGACTGGCGAGCTGTTGCTTGCGACTGAGTTTTTTACTCTTAGCGGCTTTGTTCGATTGAGTGGCTTTAGTTGATTTAGTGGTTTTGGATGGCTCTGCGGGTGTAACAGTGGGGGGCGAATACTCGAACGCACTTTGCACTTGGTTAGGCACATTAATCGGCTTGCCCTCATTGTCGAGTAAAGTGCCTAGGGGCAAAGGCGCGGTTTGTGTCGGTTGCGCTAAGGATTCTAGACTCGGTTCAGGTTCAGATACCTGTTGCGCATTAGTCGAGCTTGTCACTTGGATAAAAAGCAGGGGCAAGGTAATGACAGCGGTTCGGATAAGATAGAAATGATGCGTTAACATTCCCTGTTCCTCGGCAAAATCGATGTGAATAGTGAGTCGCTCCGTCGACATTTTGAGTTTAGTTAGTGAGCTTTGTTTTTGCCAAATGTTGCGGGATAAATTGACTGAGGAAGGTTGTAATACGGCGCTAGAAACACAGGGCTAAAACGACATTAAAACGTTACCGCAAAGTGGATGCCAGCATAGGTTTGATTCTGTGAACTTATATCGCCATTGGCTGAGGCTTCTTGCTCAATATCACTCTGGGCAATGCTGTGGCTAATGTGTCCGCTAATACTCATGCTTGGGGTCAGTTGATAATTCGCTTCGAGGCCAAACTGCAGGTTATTACTGCCATCGTGTTCTTCTGTGCGGTATTTAAAATCAAACCCTTGAGTGATATAGGGCGTGAGGCTGAACTGGTCTGTGATATTCCAATAACTGTGCAAACTCACTTCAACAAAGTAGCCTGCCGCCTCTGTGGAATAGACATAACTCATCGATGGTACCAACCAAGCTGTGGCGCTGTAGGCGAGTTCTGCAAATAGCTCGTTATCTTGGCAGCGGCTATTGCTATAGCCTTCAATGCGCTGATATCCCAGATTAGCCTCTAGGTTTTCGGCTAAGTTGAACCCATATTCAAGGCCGATATTCCACTCTGTATAGGCTTGGCTATCACCGCGTCCGACTAAGGCATAAGTGGTTAAGTTGCCGTGTTGAACGGTAGCATTGAGCCAATAAATACCCCCATTTTGCAAGTTATTGCGACCCTGTGAGACATATTTGCTGTCCCAACCTAAATCCAGCGTCACCGCCAAAGGTTCTGTTATCTGGCGGGGTAATATGGTGTTTGAAATACTATCGACTTGTTCTAGGCCCTCATTAGCAACTGCGTTGTGACTAAGGCAGTTGATCCCTAATGTGCAGAGGACGCTGGCGATAAGTTTCACTGAGTGTGTTGCCATATTTTTGCTGATTTTGGTCGAGGTACGTTAGTTATGCAGATAATACCTTGCCCACATACAAACATTAATGCGAATTGATTCGATTTGCGATCGAGATTGCAACAATGTGTAGGTAAATAAAACGTAAATCCTAAATGCGAACTAGTTCACTTTTTTTCAGGGGAAATAGGGTTAAGTAAGGCGTTCGAAGGGGACAATCGGTTTTCTCGCCTTGATAAATAGGCCATTAGCCCTTATTTATAACAGATACAGATTGTTGAGGAGTCAATATGAGCAACCCTTTGCTTAGCGGCGCAAAATTACCGCTTTTTTCACAGATTAAACCGGAACATATTCAAGTCGCCGTTGAGCATGCCATTGCTCAGTGCCGCACTAAGATTGATGAAGTGCTGCAGAACCAAGGTCCTTTTACGTGGGACAACTTGGTCGCGCCATTAGAACAGGTTGACGATGAGCTAAGCCAAATTTGGTCGCCCGTTTCTCATATGAATTCAGTGACTAGCACAGATGAGTGGCGTGCCGCCCATGATGCTTGTTTACCTCTTTTATCGGAATACGGTACTTACGTTGGCCAACACCAAGGTTTGTATCAAGCCTATAAAGCGCTGCGAGCATCCAATGAATTTGCACAATTGAGCCAAGCCCAGCAGATGGTGATAGAGCACAGCCTGCGCGACTTTGAACTATCGGGTATTGGTTTAGATGACGCGCAAAAAGTGCGTTATGGCGAGATTGTAAAACGTCTTTCTGAACTCACCAGTGGTTTTTCGAATCAATTACTGGATGCGACGCAAGCTTGGACTAAGTTGATCACTGATGAAGCTGAGCTTGCTGGTTTGCCTGAGTCTGCCAAAGCCGCCGCTAAAGCGATGGCGCAGTCGCGTGAGTTAGAAGGTTGGTTATTTACCTTAGATTTTCCATCTTACCTACCCGTCATGACTTACAGCGAAAACCGCAGTCTTAGGGAAGAATGCTACCGTGCGTTTGTCACTCGCGCTTCAGACCAAGGCCCCAATGCCGGAGAGTTTGATAACAGCCCGCTGATGGACGAAATTCTTGCTTTGCGCCACGAACTCGCATTGTTACTCGGTTTTGACAGTTTTGCTGACAAATCTCTGGCGACGAAAATGGCTGAAACGCCGGCGCAGGTGATGGCATTTTTAAATGAATTAGCGCTGCGCTCAAAGGATCAAGCTAAGGCAGAACTGGCTGAGCTGAGAGCGTTTGCAGAGGCCGAATATCGCGTGACTGAAATGGCCTCTTGGGACTTAAGTTTCTATGCTGAGAAGTTGCAGCAGCATAAGTATGAGATTTCACAGGAAATCCTGCGTCCGTATTTCCCCGAAGATAAAGTGCTCTCGGGTTTGTTCTACACAGTATCGCGTTTGTTCGGCCTTAAAATCCTTGAGCAAAAGGATTTTGACCGATGGCATAAAGACGTGCGTTTCTTCGATATTTTCGACGAAACTGACGAACACAGAGGCAGTTTCTACCTCGATTTATATGCCCGCACAGGTAAACGTGGTGGTGCTTGGATGGATGACTGCCGTGTGCGCCGTCAAACCGCCAATGGATTACAAAAGCCAGTGGCTTATTTGACCTGTAACTTTAATGGTCCGGTCGATGGCAAACCTGCGCTGTTTACCCATGATGAAGTGACAACCCTGTTCCACGAATTTGGTCATGGTATCCACCACATGCTGACAAAAATCGATGTTGCAGGCGTGTCGGGTATCAATGGTGTGCCTTGGGATGCGGTCGAGTTACCGAGCCAATTTATGGAAAATTGGTGCTGGCAGGAAGAAGCCTTAGCCGAAATTTCTGGCCACTTCGAAACGGGCGAGCCATTACCTAAAGCCTTGTTGGATAAAATGCTGGCGGCGAAAAACTTCCAGTCTGGCATGATGATGCTGCGCCAACTCGAGTTCTCGTTGTTCGATTTTAGAATGCACCACGAATACGACCCCGCTAAAGGCGCGCGCATTCAAGAAACCTTAGACGAAGTGCGTCGTCAGGTGGCCGTATTAACACCGCCGGATTTTAACCGTTTCCAACATGGATTTGCCCATATTTTTGCGGGCGGTTATGCCGCAGGTTATTACAGCTATAAATGGGCAGAAGTGCTGTCGGCGGATGCGTTTTCTCGCTTCGAAGAGGAAGGTATTTTCAACCCTGAAACGGGTCGTCGTTTCCTGCACAATATCCTCGAAATGGGTGGTTCAGCCGAGCCGATGGACTTGTTCAAACAGTTTATGGGACGCGAGCCGAATATCGATGCCCTGTTAAGACATTCAGGCATTGCTGCATAAGCAATTGTGAGTTTTGATAAATCAGCCCCTTTTAATGGGCTGATTATCTGAGGGTATTTAGCTTAATCGAACGATAAAAAGACGCCCTAGGGCGTCTTTTTTGTGAGCTATATCCCGCTTGCCCTGTGGTATGACCTCTGTTAGCCTGTGGCTCTTATTTCAAGGGCGGCGCGTTATGAATCTGTATTTTCGTTTGTTTTGGTTGTTATTCTGGCGCACGCGCCATTGTCGTAAGATCGATTTTCTAGGGACAAGCCGTATCACTTATCGTGCTTTACCGAGCGATTGCGATATCAATTTCCATCTCACTAATTCTCGCTATCCCGCGTTTATGGATCTGGCGCGGACCTATATGTTGGCTGAGATGGGTCTGCTGAAACGTTTCTTAAAGTTGAAGTGGATGCCGATAGTTAACGCCGCCGAATTTACCTATATTCGCGATATTAAGCCGCTGAAAACTTTTGAGATTGAAACCAAAGTCGTCGGTTGGGATGAAAAATATTTCTATATTGAACAACGCTTTGTGAGCGAACGTGGCCTACATTGTATCGTGCATGTGCGCGGTGTGTTTGTGTGCAAAGGTAAGCAAGTGCCGTTAGATGTACTAGTGAAAGAGGCGGGTTATACCGATCCTGCACCTGA
This sequence comes from Shewanella oncorhynchi, assembly GCF_030848765.1. Taxonomy (NCBI): domain Bacteria; kingdom Pseudomonadati; phylum Pseudomonadota; class Gammaproteobacteria; order Alteromonadales; family Shewanellaceae; genus Shewanella; species Shewanella oncorhynchi. Next base: position 4,911,823 of record NZ_CP132914.1, on the reverse strand, counting down.
GTTGCCGCCAGAAGTCGTGAAGTGGAAAGCGTTTTTGCAGTTGAAGAAAGAACGCAATATGTGATTGTGTTGAGGCATGACTTACTCGCTAAGGTATGCCTCTTATTCCTGCCGTTTCCTCCATCTCAGCCAGTAACACCTCTTCTTGTACTAACATCCAAGCGCCACGCAGTTGTGCCTGCTGCCAATAGCGCACGATTTCATCTAAATCCAACAGGTTTAGATGTTGGAAGCTATAGCTTAAACAAGGGATGAGTGCACAGTCGGCTAAGGTAAAACTGTCGCCACAGACCCAATGATGTTGTGTGAGTTGCGCGTCTAAGCGTTGAAACTGTGTCAGTAGTTGCTTCTCTAATTGTTTGATTTCGAATTCATTGCTGTCTTCTATGTGCTTTAACTTTTCTAATTGAAATAATGGGTTGTTAATATCATTGTCTATGATGCGATCGAACAAACGTACCTGTAAGTTGCGTTGTGGTTCTTGTGGCAGCAGCTGGGTACTGTTTTCAAAATGCCTATCTAAGTACTCGATAATAATGCTGGATTCGGGTATCAGCTGTTCATTTTGGGCTTTAAGCAGGGGGATTCGCGCTTGCGGATAACGTTGGTGAAATTCCTTGCGGGACAAAGGGTCGCGTAGATCTATGGTTCTGGGGTAGAAGTTGGCCTGCTTTTCATAAAGTGCGATGAGCACTTTCTGTGAATAGCGTGATAACGGGTGATAAAAAAGCTCCATAGGCACTCACTCCAAACCCAGTCTTTTACGGACTTTACGTTTTAACTTTAGTCGTAATTGAAGCGCTTGCTGTAAGAGTTTTCTTAAAAAATGCTGGAATAAACACAATTTTTCTTGGCAAAGCCAAGTGATCCATCAGGGGTAAAAATAGGTATTATGAGCCCATATAGGAAGTGTCGGGATTTAATCATTTTAAAGGTAATAATATGAGCCAGTTAGAGCGTTTTTCATCTATTTATGCCAGAGCCAGTGAGCGCAAAGGCGGACCTGCTGGACTCGAAGCCTTATTGTCTGGTTGCCTGTCTGATGATGAAATTCGCCAATATCGGGATGCTGAATTATTGTCGGCGATGAGCCGTCAGGTGTTTCAAAGTGGTTTTGTATGGCGGGTGGTTGTGAACAAATGGCCCGAGTATGAGAAGTCTTTCTTTGGGTTCGAACCGCATAAAGTATTAATGTTATCGCCTGAGCAAATTCAAGCGCGGGCAAGTGATGCGACCTTGATTCGCCATCTTAAAAAGACTCAAGCCATTTATGATAATGCTCTGATGATCCACGATGTTGCTCGCGAACATGGCAGCTTGGCGCAGCTGATCGCCGCTTGGCCGACGCAGGATATTATCGGGTTGTGGGCATTTTTAAAGAAACGAGGTACTCGATTGGGCGGGAATACGGGTCCCTATTTTCTGCGCGGTATTGGCAAAGATACTTTTTTGTTAACCGATGATGTACAAGGTTATTTTAAAGCACATAAGTTAGTCGATGCGGGCTTTTCATCACAAACGGCGCTTAAGCAAGTGCAAGCCGTATTTAATCAGTGGCAACAGGAGTCGGGTCGTTGTTTGGCTGATATCAGCCGTATTTTGGCTTGCAGCGTGGGCGATAATCGAATTTAGTCCTGTTAAGTTGTGATTGAAGATGAACAAATTAGTTTTAATAGACAAATATTGCTTTGCTAGCAATATTTGTCATTACAGAAGCATTATTTGTGGGAGTCTGAGTTTCATTTAATGGGGTATTAATCTGAATTTCGGGTTTGCTCCGTTTTGGGGTAACCACTAAAATAGCCCGCTAGCTATTATTTGTGACTGTTTAATTGTGTGGCGTTACCTCATAACGCTGGCGCTGCCTTTTAGCCGTGCACAAATAGTAGATGTAATAAACTGCACAGCAATCCGCTATCGGATGTATTCATGTTTTTACGCACAAGCAGTCTGAAGCCAGCTCTTTGCTTACTCTCTTTCGGTATTGTCAGTCTTGATAGGGTCGTTTTTAACGACTTGATGCTGAGAGTGGCCTGAGTAAAAACAAGCGCGCTGCGTTTTCGTCTCTATGTACAAATTATTGCAACAAGTGACGGTTAAGCTAACGTCATTGAGCTGTGGGCCTTGGCCTGCCGCAAGTCTAGAATATGAACAGATTTGCAACATATTCAATATGGAGTAGGCTTATTGGGTGTTTTACGGCATATCTCCCTAACAATGCCACTCAAAGTTAACCGATTTTTTAAATCGAATAACAATTCGATGAATATAGTAATGCTGAATGAGTGAAAATTTTCATTAGTTTACAATTTAGTTTCGTTATCTTCCTTGTTGATTCATATAGGCTATGAGATAAATAACGGATTTGATTTTAGTTACAATTACGGCTCGTGTCAGCGCAATAAGTGTACTGGTATGTGGGCAGTTAATATTTGAAGGAGTTCTCATGCGGCAGACAATTAAACTTGCCTCAGTTATAAGCGTGGCGTTATGGATGGCAGCTTGCAGCCCTCAAGAAGAGAGCGCTCAGGCGGGTGCTGGTCCACGTAGTATGGAAGTGGGAATCCTTAATGTTGTTGCCCAGCCACAAGTGATTCAGGTGGAATTACCAGGACGCAGTAAAGCTTTCCTCGAGGCTGAAGTTCGTCCACAGGTTAACGGTATTATCACTAAGCGTAGTTTTGTTGAAGGTGGCAATGTGAAACAGGGTGAATCCTTGTATCAGATTGACTCTTCAACTTATAAAGCTGCTTTAGTGAGTGCCAATGCTGATTTAGCCAGAGCGAATGCGGGCTTAGCCTCAGCAAAAGCTAAGGCGGCACGTTATCAGCAATTGGTAAAAACCAACGCCATCAGTAAGCAAGAGTTCGATGAAGCTGAAGCGGCTTATAAAGAAGCATTAGCGAATGTAACCGTGGCTGAAGCTGCGATTAACACCGCTAAAATCAACCTGCAATATACTGAGGTATTAGCACCTATCTCTGGTCGTATCGGTAAATCGAGTGTGACTGCGGGTGCGTTAGTCACTGCCAACCAGAGCCAAACGCTGGCGACGATTCAACAACTTGATCCTATCAATGTGGATATCGCGCAATCGAGTGCTCAGTTGTTACGTCTTAAAGCTAAGTTGCAGCAAGGTAAACTACAAGCTTCAGAAAATGCAGACGTGAAATTATTGCTTGAAGATGGTACTCAATATAGTCATCCGGGTAAGTTGCAGTTCGCTGAAGTGAGCGTGGATCCAAACACTGGCTCAGTTATTCTGCGCGCAGAATTCCCTAACCCTGAAGGTATCTTGTTACCTGGCATGTATGTTCGCGCTATGTTAAATGCGGGCACTGATCCACAGGCTATCTTGGTTCCACAAAAAGCGATTACGCGTAACTCTAAGGGTGAAGCTGTGGCTATGGTGGTGAATGACCAAGGTTTAGTCGAAGCGAAAACAGTGACGACCGCAGAAGTGATTAACAACCAATGGCGAGTTACTTCTGGTTTAACTGTGGGCGACAAGTTGATTGTGGAAGGATTACAGAAAGTTCGTCCCGGCGCTCCAGTAACCACCAAAGTTATTTCTGAAACGCAAGCACAATAGGGCATAGCTATGGCACGTTTTTTTATTGATCGCCCCATCTTTGCGTGGGTGATCTCCTTGATTATTATGCTGGCGGGGATCCTTTCGATCCGCTCGCTGCCAGTGTCCCAATATCCTAACATTGCACCACCGACCGTGGTGATCAGTGCTAACTATCCTGGCGCTTCCGCTAAGATTGTTGAAGATTCTGTGACTCAGGTGATTGAGCAACGTATGACGGGTATCGATCACCTCCGTTATATCGCCTCAGCCAGTGACAGTTTTGGTAATGCTGAGATCACTTTAACCTTTAACGCTGAAGCCGATCCGGATATTGCACAGGTTCAAGTGCAGAACAAGTTACAGGGCGCTATGACCCTGTTACCGCAAGAGGTGCAGGCGCAAGGGGTTAACGTTAACAAGTCGAGTTCAGGCTTCTTAATGGTATTAGGCTTCGTATCGACCGATGGTTCGTTAGATAAAGGCGATATCGCCGACTATGTTGGTGCGAACATTCAAGATCCTATGAGTCGCGTACCGGGCGTAGGTGAAATTCAGCTGTTTGGTGCCCAATATGCGATGCGTATATGGCTAGATCCGTTGAAATTGACTCAATACAACTTGACCAGTTTAGACGTTATCGCTGCGATTCGTTCTCAAAACGCTCAAGTTTCAGCTGGACAGTTAGGTGGCGCGCCCTCTGTGGCAGGCCAAGAGTTGAACGCAACGGTATCGGCTCAAAGCCGCTTACAAACGGCAGAAGAGTTCCGTAAAATTATCCTTAAATCGGATATTTCAGGCGCAAACGTCTTCCTAAGTGATGTGGCACGGGTTGAATTAGGTTCTGAAAGTTATGCTGTGGTGTCACTGTATAACGGTCAACCTGCGACAGGGTTAGCGATTAAGCTGGCAACGGGTGCTAACGCGCTTGATACTGCTGAAGCTGTTCGTGAAAAAATTGCTGAGATGAAACCTTTCTTCCCGCAAGGGCTAGAAGTTGTTTATCCTTATGATACAACGCCTTTCGTTGAAAAATCGATAGAAGGTGTAGTGCATACCCTGCTTGAAGCTATTGTACTAGTGTTCATCATCATGTACCTCTTCTTGCAAAATTTCCGCGCAACTTTGATCCCGACTATTGCAGTACCTGTGGTATTGCTGGGAACCTTTGCGATTCTGTCGTTAGCGGGTTTCTCGATTAACACTTTAACCATGTTTGCTATGGTGCTCGCCATTGGTTTGCTGGTGGACGATGCGATTGTGGTGGTGGAAAACGTCGAGCGGGTAATGGCCGAGGAGGGCTTAAGTCCACTGGAAGCGACGCGTAAGTCGATGGATCAAATTACTGGTGCTTTAGTCGGTATCGGTCTGACCCTCTCCGCAGTGTTTGTCCCTATGGCATTTATGTCAGGTTCAACGGGGGTTATTTATCGTCAGTTCTCTATCACTATCGTATCTGCGATGGCGTTGTCTGTTCTAGTTGCTTTGATTTTAACTCCTGCACTTTGTGCGACTATGCTCAAACCGATTAAGAAGGGCCATGCTCATATCGAAACTGGCTTCTTTGGTTGGTTTAACCGTAGTTTCGATAAACTGACTAATCGTTATGAGTCGAGCGTTGCTGGGATCATCAAGCGCGGCTTTAGAGTGATGGCGATTTACGTTGTGCTGGTTATTGCAGTGGGTTGGATCTTTATCCGTATGCCTACGGCGTTCTTACCAGATGAAGACCAAGGTATTTTGTTCACGCAAGCCATTTTGCCGACTAACTCAACTCAAGAAAGCACCTTAAAAGTATTGGAGAAAGTGTCTGATCACTTTATGGCTGAGGAGGGCGTGAGATCGGTGTTTAGCGTGGCGGGCTTCAGTTTTGCGGGTCAAGGGCAAAACATGGGTATCGCCTTCGTTGGTTTGAAGGATTGGTCTGAGCGTGAAGCGCCTGGTATGGATGTGAAGTCTATTGCTGGTCGCGCTATGGGTGTGTTCGGTCAGATGAAAGATGCCTTAGTATTCGCCTTCGTACCGCCTGCGGTAATCGAGTTGGGAACAGCGAACGGTTTCGACATGTACCTGCAGGATAAGAACGGCCAAGGCCACGAGAAGTTAGTGGCGGCACGTAATCAACTGCTTGGTATGGCGGCACAGAATCCAAATCTGGTGGGTGTGCGTCCAAACGGTCAAGAAGATGCGCCAATTTATCAATTACATGTAGATCACGCTAAGTTGAGCGCGTTAGGCATTGAAATCACTAATGTGAACAATGTGCTTGCAACGGCTTGGGGCGGTTCTTATGTGAATGACTTTATTGACCGTGGCCGCGTGAAGAAAGTATATGTGCAAGGTGATGCCCAGTATCGTATGCAACCGGGAGATTTAGATTCTTGGTACGTGCGCAATAACAAGGGTGACATGGTGCCATTCTCTGCGTTTGCCACAGGTGCATGGGAATACGGTTCTCCACGTTTAGAACGCTTTAACGGCTTACCATCGATGAACATTCAGGGTGCCACGGCTCCTGGTTTCAGTACCGGTGCAGCTATGACAATTATGGAAGACTTAGCCAAGCAGCTTCCTCCTGGTTTTGGTGTCGCGTGGAACGGTCTATCGTATGAAGAACGTCTATCGGGTAACCAAGCACCAGCGCTGTATGCTCTGTCAATCTTAGTGGTCTTCTTAGTATTGGCAGCACTCTATGAAAGCTGGTCGGTACCCTTTGCAGTTGTGCTCGTGGTTCCGCTTGGGATCATCGGTGCCTTGATTGCAATGAATGGTCGCGGCTTGCCAAACGACGTGTTCTTCCAAGTGGGGCTGTTAACCACAGTAGGGTTAGCGACTAAGAACGCCATCTTGATTGTGGAATTCGCCAAAGAGTTCTATGAGAAAGGTTCAGGCTTAGTCGAGGCGACCTTGCATGCGGTGCGTGTGCGTCTTCGCCCCATCTTAATGACGTCTCTAGCCTTTGGTCTGGGTGTTGTGCCGTTAGCTATCAGTACCGGTGTCGGCTCTGGTAGTCAAAACGCCATTGGTACAGGTGTACTCGGCGGTATGATGAGCTCGACTTTCCTAGGGATCTTCTTCGTACCATTATTCTTCGTGATAGTGGAGCGTCTCTTCAGTAAGCGCGAGAAGAAAGGTAAAGAACAGAAGCCAAACTCAGCTGAATAAGCTCGATCATTTCTAAACTTCTAAACTAAAGCCCTGCAATTGCAGGGCTTTTTGTTATTTTAATGCTGTTAGTTATAAAGATGGATAGGCACTGTGCGCGAGTTCTGGCATATTGCGCTGAGGCAGTTAAGAGGACGAAACATGGATGATGCTGCGTTGGAATTGCAAAAACTAGATGCACTCATTGCTAAGGGTAAGATGTACGTCATTTTGGTCTTTGGCGTATTTTTCTGGGGTATGCTGACGTCCCTCGTGGTCACCTTAATACATTATTTTATATCGGGCGATCCATTCTGGGCGGAACTGCAAAGAGCGCTCTATATTTATCCCATTGGCGGTATTTTATTTGGTTGGTTTGTGTGGGTGCAGATTAATCGTAAGCGAGATAAACTGCGCGCCCAATAGTATCAATAGTTCTGGTTAAGCTGAGTGTAGGAGTGACATGGTGTTTTCGTGGGGTAATCTTGCCACTAAGCAACTTATCGTGGGAATGGTATGCCATGGCATAGCGCTGGCATTTTTGGCCTATGGCGTTTATGCATTTTACTTGCAGGAGCTTGTACTACCAGAGTTAACTCGCTGTGTCGGTGCTGCAGTGTTATTTGTGGGCATGGGGCTAGCCCCTCAATTATTTTTTATGTCAGTGAGCCAGATAGTATCGCAAGCTGAGGACACGACATTAAAATCTACCCTACAGACCTATGTGTTTAATCTAGGTATTTTTTTGATGATCTGCAGTCTGTTAATGGAATGGCTATACGACTAAAGCTATTGAATAAAGAAAGGGCGTCGACTTCATCATCGACGCCCTTTTTATTGCGGTTAAGGCGTGTAGTAAGTCGCGGCTCCCGGCCCAACGGGCAGACCAAAGCCAAATACCCACAGGAAGAAGAACGCTGTCCAACCCACGAAAAACACGAGCGAGTACGGCAGCATAGTGGCGATCAGCGTACCTATCCCTAGGTTTTTCTGGTAACGACAGGCAACCGCTAAAATCAAACCAAAGTAGCTCATCATAGGTGTGATTAAGTTAGTCACCGAATCCCCAATACGGTACGCCGCTTGAATCGTTTCGGGCGCATAACCAACCAGCATCAGCATAGGCACAAAAATAGGAGCGGTAATGGCCCACTGGGCCGAGGCACTGCCAAGCATCAAGTTGATAATGCCGCAGAGCATAATAAAGAACAAAAATACGATCGGGCCCGTCAAGCCAATGGATTGCAGAGCATCGGCACCTAACACCGCCAATACTGCACCTAAATTACTCCAGTTGAAGAAGGCGACAAACTGCGCGGCGAAAAAGACGAGGACGATATACATGCCCATAGTGCTCATGCTGTGGGACATGGCATTGATGACATCTTTATCATTTTTGATGCTGCCCACGACTTTGCCGTAAATAAAGCCAGGTATGGCAAAACAGATAAAGATAAAGGCGACTATGCCCTTGAGGAATGGCGAACCTGAGATGAGACCGGTTTCAGTATGGCGCAGCGGTGCGCCTTCTGGTACGACTGAAATCGCTAAAATAACCGCGAGCACTAACATAGATAACCCAGCCCATTTTAAGCCGCGTTTCTCAATAGCACTGATGCTCTCCATTGATTGCAGTACGGTTTCGTCTGCATCATCATCTTGGTATTGACCTAACTTAGGTTCGACGATTTTTTCGGTGACAAAGGCGCCAAGGAAAGTGATCACAAAGGTGGAGACAAACATGAAGTACCAGTTTACTTCTGGGCCGACGTTGTATTGAGGATCTATCATGCGCGCCGCAGCTTCGGTAATGCCCGATAGCAAGGGATCGACAGTACCAAGCAATAAGTTAGCGCTATAACCTCCTGAAACCCCGGCAAAAGCGGCAGCTAAACCTGCAAGTGGATGGCGGCCAAGGGAGTGGAAAATCATCGCCGCCATAGGGATAAGTACCACATAGCCAAGCTCGGCAGCGGTGTTGGACATTATGCCGGCAAATACTATGGTCACAGTGACTAATCGTTTAGAGGCACCCATGACTAAGGCGCGCATAGCCGCAGATAATAAGCCAGAGCGTTCGGCAATCCCGACGCCGAGTAGCGCCACGAGCACAGTGCCGAGCGGTGTAAAGCCAGTAAAGTTGGTCACCAGATGCGAGACTATCATCCGCAAACCTTCGGCGTTCATTAGGCTCACCACATGGATTAAACCGTCTGCACTGCGGCCGTGTGAGCCAATAGGTCTAGGATCGACCACGGTTAACCCAAAGTAGCCCGCAATACCTGAAATAATGACCACGGCAACACAGAACAGTGCGAATAAGGTGATTGGATGGGGCAGCAGATTGCCTAAGCGTTCAACAATATTGAGAAAACGTACAAACCAACCACTAGAGCTGATATCGCCCTGTTGTGGATTGGGTTCAGAAGCTTTTTTTGGGGGAATATCGCCGGAATTAAAACTCATCGTCCTTCCTTTATGTCGACCTTTACGCAGCGCAATATTTGGATCCTATAACAGACTCGAGACATTGCCGACGGCCGATTGTGGATGACGTGGCTGAGGGGATAACTCTAGGTGCCAGACTCGGAGTGAAAGCTAAGGTAAAAGTTAAAAAATTAGCGGCAAAGTATGATTGTTAAGTTTTAATTGAAACTTAAATGTTGCTATTGACTGCGTTGAGGCGAGGAGGGCTAAAATTAGGATAAAAAAATGGACTCTCGAGGAGTCCAGTATTCACGAGCAAAATTGGATGCTCTAATGTTGTGCCATATCACTATAGACGTTGTTTGCTGTATCGGAGCTGAATATCGATAAATTTATAGGTTAAATGCTGTTTTTTATGCAGATGATCACTTTTCATCGTTGAATATGGCCAGCTTCGTTGATGATTGCTCGTTAGATAACATCGCCAGCTCTGACCAGCGAGTAATTTCATTGTCTTAATCAGCCCGCAGGTGAAATTTTCACTCATTTATGGTTAGCTGTATCCTATTAACAAGAATAAGAAACCTAAGGATGGAAGATGGAAAAATTGTTATTGGGATTAACGCTGATTTTTATCGTGACCTATCTTTGGTACGTCAGTCTAGTCAAAAAGCGCAATACCGCGCTCGAAGCCTTGTCGGGTATCGATGTACAGCTGACCAAGCGTGCCGACCTTGTGCCTAACATTCTAAAAATCGCTAAACGATTTATGGAGCATGAAAAGTCACTGCTCACTGAAATCACCGAATTGCGTACTCTGCTAAGCCATAATTACAACAAGGCCGACCCTAGCGCAGTTAAAGAACATTTAGTTCAGGCTGAGCGGTTGAACGACAAAATGAGTACCTTGATGGTGAATGTGGAGAACTATCCCGAGCTCAAATCGGACAACACTATGTTGCAGGCGATGCAGACCTATAACGAGGTCGAAGCACATATCTCAGCTGCAAGGCGTTTTTACAACTCGGCAGTTTCCGAGCTTAATACTGCGGTAGAAATCTTCCCCGGCTCGATTATCGCTTCTATGGCGAGTATTAAAGTGATGCCATTCTATGAGGTAAGCGAAGCGGCAAAAGCGCCCGTAGATGCGGCCGAATACTTGTAAGCTTAGCTGTGCAGGGTGAGTTATCACCCTGCAATACTATGACATCAATATGAATATCATCACTTTTATTTTAGGTAGCCCGATTCGGACTTATCGGGGGCCTGTTGGTTTGTCTGCGGATTTGGACGAACTACCTCAACTCGAAGCCTATTACGAAGAACATATCGCGCCCATCAGTCGTAAATATGAAAATAAGCGTGTGGCTTGCCTTAAGGCGGCGCGTAAACGTTTATATTTGAGTTTAATGATAGTGCTTGGGCTGAGCTTGCTCACCGTTATTGGCTACTACAGTGGTCGCGCTTATTTCCCGCCTTTACCATTGCTTGCCTTAGTTGGCTTGAGCTGGTGGAGCTTTGCACCGACTCGAGATTTTAAACATTTGGTTCAGCGGGATATTTATCCACTGATGTTTAAATATTTCGGTGATGATTTTGTTTATAGCCGTGAAATGCGCCTCGACATGAATCGACTCGTTGCGGCTAAAGTATTACCGCGATACGACAAAGTCAGCTTCGGTGACTATATACAAGGCTGCTATAAGGGCGTTGAGTTGGCGGTCAATGAGCTTACCCTGACCAAGAATGTGCAAGTCGAAGAGCAGGATGTCAGTACCAGCAGGCGCAGAACTGTGACCCGCACGGAAACCCAGTTTCGTGGCTTAGTGGTTGAGCTGAGTAGCCATAAAGCGTTTATGGGTCATACTGTTGTGCTGAGGGATCGCGGTGGTTTAGCAAATTTCCTGTCCGACAGCCATGCGGGACTGGTACGAGTCAAACTTGAAGATCCGCAATTTGAAAAAGAGTTCGACGTGTTTTCAACGGATCAAATCGAGTCACGCTATTTGCTCAATACGGCATTTATGGAGCGCTTACAGGAGCTTGCCAAACATTTCGATGGCAATATTCAATGTGCATTTTTCCGCAATAAACTAACTTTGTTCCTACCGAATCGCAGAACGCATTTTCAAATGCAGTCCATTTTTCATGGCGCAACCTTTTCAGTAGAATTTAGTCAGATAAACCGAGAAATGAAGCAACTCTTTGCTATTATTGAAGTACTTAAACTTAATCAGTACACGGGACTTTGATGTTGCTTACTCGCTCAGCGCTTGCTCGTACACTGACTTTTGCAGCCTTTTCATTGCCCTGCAGATTTGAGGTGTTAGGCCTGTGCTTATTATTGATTTCGAGTTTGATGATAAATGCAAATGCTGAGGAGGCGCGCGAAAAAGCTAAGCCGCGTATTGTGGCGCGGTACTCACAGAGCGGCATAGTGAGTAGTGAAGGTCTAGAAAAACTCAAAATTTATCAATACCAACAAGCTAATGGTGTCACCGTATTTACCGACAAAGCCCCCGCAAATAACCAATATCAAATTTTGTTATATGACTGTTTTGCCTGTCGTCCCGATTCGACCATAGACTGGAATGGTATTCGGCTATTTACCGCTAATTATGATGCCCTGATCTCCCATGCAGCCCATAAGCATCAACTTGATCCCGCCTTAATCCGCGCTGTGATCCACGCGGAATCTGCCTTTAATGCGCGTGCACTTTCGCGAACTGGCGCCATGGGATTAATGCAATTGATGCCAGAAACAGCAAAAGAGATGGGTGTGGCAAATGCATTTTTGCCCGAAGAGAATATCTTAGGTGGCAGTAAGTATTTGGCACAAATGCTAAAACAGTTCAATGGTGATGTCGCATTGGCCTGTGCGGCTTACAATGCGGGGCCGACGACCGTGGTTCAGTACAATGGCATTCCGCCCTATCCTGAAACCCAAGCCTATGTTGAGCGTGTGAAAATTTTATTGAAGCGTTACCGCGAGCAGAAGGACGTTTAGTTGCCGCATTGATAAGCTAAAATGAAGTGGCGAAAATCCGGAGATCATCGCCGCCATTTGAATCGAAGGTTACTCGCCGACTTCCCATTTTACGGTAATGTCACCGTCCACTTGTCCAAGTGTTTTACCCAAGTAATCCATTAATTCAGTTGCGATTTCGTCTAACTGCCAAGGTGGATTGATGATCCATAATCCTGCCGCTGTCATGCCAAATTCATCTGAATCGGGCTTAATGGCTTGTTCAATTCTCAGCTGACGTTTAATGCCACTGCTGGCGAGGCGCGATAACATACCTTCGGTCTGAGCACGATTTACGACTGGATACCACAGGATAAACACACCCGTAGCAAAACGCTTGTGCGCTTTTATCAGGGTTTCGGCCACATCTTGGTAGTCGGTTTTCATCTCGTAGCTAGGATCGACTAGCACCAGAGCACGACGCTCTAATGGTGGTACTGCGGCGATAAGACCTTTTAAGCCATCACCTTTGATCACTTTAACTTGTCTGTCTTCGCAGAAATAATCATCCAATAACACATAATCAGTGCTGTGCAGCTCGTGCAAGACCATGCGATCTTTAGGCCCTAGCTCCATGTCGATAATGGCGGGTGAACCTGGGTAGAAGTTTAGTTCGTCTGGATTTTCTTCATTAAAATGGCGCACGGCGGCGACATAGTCCTGCAGTGATTGTGGTAAGTCAGTTTTATCCCAAAGCTTAGCTACACCTTCGAGGTATTCACCTGTTTTCTGTGCAAATTCATCGCTTAAAGCATAACCACCCGCACCTGCGTGGGTATCGATATACACGAGTGGTTTGTCTTTTTTGTGCATCAGCTGCAAGGTTTGTAGCAAGATGGCGTGTTTCAACACATCGGCATAATTGCCAGCGTGATAACCATGGCGGTAACTTAACATGGGGGATCCTAGTAATTTGCAAACATAGCAAAGAGAGGCAAATGCCAGTCGCCAATTATACCTGCGATGCTTCTAGGCGTAAATTTAATGCCTCAGTTGGCGCTCTTTTTATTGGCAAACCAATGTGTGGGGGTTTGCATTTGAAAGGTTTTCAGCCAGAGATTCGCTGGTGCGGGTTTACCGAATAAATAACCTTGAAATTGTTCGCATCCTAGCGCAGTGAGCTGCAATAACTGGGCTTCGGTTTCGATACCTTCGGCAATGACGTTGAGTTTTAAGCTCTTGGCTAACAGGATGGCAGCGTTAACAATTTGGGTATGGCGTTCACTAATGCCCATTTGACTGACAAAGTAACGGTCGATTTTAATTGTGTCGGCACTGATATCAATGAGCTGGCTTAATGACGCATGGCCAGTGCCAAAATCGTCAATAGCGATAGAAACCCCCATGCGAGCTAAGGTGTTTAGGCGTCGGCCTGTTTCTTTATGGGTTGAAAATACAGAGGTTTCAGTAATTTCAATTTCCAACAATGGGATGAGTTCAGGATGATTCATATAGGTTTGGATTAACACCTTAAAGAAGCGATCCGACAGAATATCTTGCCCTGATAAATTAAAGGCTATCCTAACCAGAGGCACATTCTTAGGCCAAGAACGGATCAGTTGTAGTAATTGCCTGAAGACTTTTATCGCAAAAATCGCCTGCAATTGAGATGACTCTATGATGGGGATAAAAGTGTTCGGCATGATCATAGTGCCGTCTTCGTCAAACATTCTGGCTAGCGCTTCAAAGCTAGTAATGTGGCCATTGGCCATCACTTTAGGTTGCAGCCACATTTCAAGGCGGTTGTGTTTCAGCGCGTCACGGATTCTGGCTTTTTGCGATGAAGCTTCGAGCAGATTGTTAATCAAACCAATGTAATACACCATCACTGGGCTAGCTTGGGTGGTTTGTTTTATGGCAATTAAACATTGCTCCGCGGCTTGCTGCGGTGAGGCTTTATTACCTGAGCTGCAACCGACTCTGCACTCGAGATGATATTCAGTCTGTTGTTCTTGCTTAAGTTGTAGGTTTGTTGGAATACGCTCGCGTAATTGTAGCGCTAGGTTTTCAGGGGAGATAAGCGGCAGGCTAGTAAACTCGAGTGCAAACGATGCTCCTCTAAATCGGTATATTTTTGCGATATGACCAAAGCGATTTTTGAGTTCAATAGCAAAGGCTTTTAGGATGGCATCTCCGACGCTGATACCGAAAGCAGCATTAATTTGGCTAAGATTATCAATTTTGATTAAGGCTACGGTCATTTCCTGATGGATCAAGCTTGGCGCTGGGTTATACCAGTGATTTTCGTTGGGTAATCCTGTCACTAAATCATAGAAATGCGTGCTGATGTGGTGTTTTTTAAGGCGACTCAGCTCAATCGCATGGTTTGCCTGTTCTGTGACATCGTGGCAGTGAAATAACAAAGTATCATGGTGCTGTAATGAGGCTTTTTGCAGCAGATATTTAGTGCTGTTATTGTTTTTTAAATGGGTTGGAAACGAGGCCGCCAGTAAATTTGTGCTGGTATCTTCGGTAAGTTCAAAAATGTCACATAGGCGAGTGCGGTTTAGTGTGACTTCTCCAGCGATTTTCCTCGCGGCATTATTCAGGTTGAGAATGACTCCATCCTCATTGCAGAAGAAGGAGGCTGTACCATTATTTTCAAAGATTTCAGCATATTGGTCTAATGTATGTTGCAGTGCATTTTGATGCTGGATCATTTGCTGCGCATGGATTTTCTGGGTTTTTAGCAGACGCATTGCCGACAACGGGATACAGATATTAAAAAACATAAACAGCAAACCGTTTAGATAAGCGTGGGTCGCAGGTAGGCTGATATCAATATCGATAATGGGTGGCAGGTTTTGGTTACGCAGTAGCAGTAAAAAAGGCAATACGTTGAAACACATCATAATAAAAGCGACTTTTCTGCCAAACAGGAAAAGCGCCATCAAGGGCAAGGTATATAAGAAAGTAATACCTACCTGCGATAAGTTAAAGTCAGGGATAAATAACAGCATAGATAAACAGGCTGCAATAACCATAGCCAGCAGGCTGATAGAGCTGACGAGTAAATATTTGCGCGTAAACCATAAAGACAGGAATAGTACGGTTAAAAAACTGACCGTAATGCTGATAATGAAAGTGAGGTTTAACTCATACGCAATTAAAGAGCTATGCAGCACTATGCTAGTGGTCAAGATGGCGCCACTGAGCAGAATAATCCGCAATAAGCTGGTTTTTAATATCGTTTTGTCAGGATTTAAAAAATCTTGCTCCCTGATAAACAAAAAACCTTTTAGCCATTGAAGCAAAAAAAGTCCTTATCCCGTACGGAAGTCACGCAGGTTGGCTGGGGACGTAACATATAACATAAATCACTAAACTGTTATACAAATAGATTGCTGCCTTTATAAATCAGTACATTACAGTGTGATGCTTGTTTGAATTTTTAAGGGCGTACTGAGACAAATTGGCTAAGACAGTGATGAGCTTGGTGATGTGTTTTGCTTACTAGCATATTCATAAACGAGATTTTTAGGCATAATGGCCATCATTTTCGTTGGTTAGAAGACAGCCTGTGACCCCGATTTTTTTCAATCAGCAATACCCAACACTTGTGGATATTTGTGCACGTTGGCAACTCGTCTGCGATGCGAATGCGACCTTCGAATTGCGTTTTGAATCAGATACTTTATCACTGCATAAACGCGATGAGCCTAGGCTCGATGGCATAGTGGTGGATTTTGTGACTGGCGCCGTCGCCCATAGACGTAAGTTTGGTGGCGGTCGTGGCCAATCTATCGCTAAAGCGGTGGGATTAAAGCAAGGGGTAACACCGAGTGTTGTCGATGGCACTGCGGGTTTAGGGCGTGATGCGTTTGTGCTCGCAAGCCTTGGTTGCACTGTAACTATGGTTGAACGTCATCCTGTGGTTGCGGCATTGCTTGAAGACGGCCTGCGCCGCGCCTATCAAGATGCTGAAATCGGCGATTGGATGCGTGAGCGGATGCGCCTGTTTCATGGATCTAGCCTAGAAGCACTATCGAAATTGGCACAAGAGGTGGATGTGGTTTACCTCGATCCTATGTACCCCCACCGTGATAAATCGGCCCTTGTTAAAAAAGAAATGCGTGTATTCCAATCCTTAGTCGGTGCCGATTTAGATGCCGATGGCTTACTCACCCCAGCTTTAGCCTTAGCAACTAAACGTGTCGTCGTTAAGCGCCCTGACTATGCCGAAGATTTGGACGGGGTTAAGCCTAATACGGTTATTGAAACCAAGAAAAACCGTTTCGATGTCTACGTAAAAGCTGCGATGAAATAGGGAATATTTTTCTCATCGCGAACATTGTATGCTTTCAGTGACAACGGCTTAGCTCATGTCGATTTTTCAGTTTTATGGGCTATTTTCTTTTTTATACTCACTTGTGATTTTTTATACCCACTTGTGATTTTTTATATGAAACTCATTCCTCTGCTAAAACAACCGCGTATTCACTGACTATTCTAATGTAAAACTTCTCATAACATGATGTTTCGTATTAACTATTTTGTTTATAAAGGGGATTTACAATGCAGAACAAGCATTGGTCAAAAGTTCAGTTATTGCACGAGGTGGTCACCAATCCCAATATCATAGTCAAAGGTCAGCATAGCTATTACAGTGATTGCTGGGATGCTGGCTTTGAGGGATCTGTGGTGAGATATCTTCATGGCGATGAAGTGAGCCGTGAGTGGGAGCCTAAGTGGCCTATCGATAAACTTTATATCGGTAACTATGTGTGTATCGCTGCCGAAGTTGTGATCTTAATGGGCGGAAATCATACGCATAGAGCAGATTGGTTTTGTTTATACCCCTTTATGGATTTCATCGAGGATGCCTATGTAGGCAAAGGTGATACTCATATTGGTGATGGGGCTTGGTTAGGCATGAGATGTATGTTGATGCCAGGGGTGACGATAGGTGAAGGTGCGGTTGTTGCCGCAAATAGTGTTGTCACCCAAAATATCGAACCCTACAGTATTGTGGCGGGGTCACCTGCAAAATTAGTCAAGTATCGGTTCGATAAAGACGTTATTAGTGAGTTACTGGCGTTAAAAATCTACGATTGGCCTGCCGAAAAGTTTGAAAGCTTAAAGCGGTATTTGTGTTCGGCGGATTTTGACGCGCTCAGCAAAGCGATCACTCTCTATGACCAATCTGTACATCAAAATAAATAGCCGTTAGTCCCAAAGTAAAAGGTCGCGCTCAGTCGAGGCCTTTCACTTATCCTGCCTTAAATCTGCTTTTGGGCGCTTTCGCTAAGTCGACCAGTTCTTCGATGATCACTCGTAGCTTTGGTTGGAGGTAAGGAGTTTTAAGCCAAATTAAGTGGATGGGTGTGTCGTCACTGGCGAGTTCGTCTAGTACCGAGATAAGTTCACCAGTTTTAAGATAGTCCTCAACTAACCATATCGGCACTTGCGCTAAACCCACTCCCGCCAGTGTGGCCGCTAAAATGGCTTCGCAATCAGCTAGTTCGTGGCGTACTGGAATGTCATAGGCCTCAGTGACCCCATCCTCATTTTTAAGTAACCAGCGATGTTGCTGCCCAAGCGGCCAGCCGACAATGCATTGGTGCTGGCTGAGATCTTCTTTGCCTTGTGGCGTGCCAAGTCGAGCGAAATAGGCGGGAGATGCGCAGATCACTCGGCGTTGTTCTCCTAATCTACGGGCGATTAAATCCACAGTGTCGCCGAGTTGTCCGACACGCACCGCCAAATCAATGCCGTCACTGAACAAGTCGGTCGCTCTATCGTTAAAGGTAATAGATAACTCGAGCTTGGGATATTTTTGCGATAGCGATAATAGGGTTGGCAGTATATATCGCCGCCCAAACGTCACAGGTAAATCCACTCGCACTCGACCTGAGGGAATTTGCTGTTCGCTGCCGAGTCGGCTCTGTGCATTGTCTAGGATTGCCATGGCATTTTGGCAATCTGTGAGGTATGAATCGCCATCATTGGTTAAGCTCACACGCCTTGTGGTGCGGTGCAGCAGCTTAGTGCCTAAGCGGGTTTCTAATCGCACTATGCTTTTACTGAGTGCCGAACCAGTCATGCCTAACGCCTGCGCCGCTAAGGTAAAACTGCCGAGCTGGGCAACTGTGACGAAATGGCGTATCTCAACAAATTGATTATTTATCACGGCAATTAATTCCTTATAGGACTTAGTGAAGGTCATTTTAGTGACTTAATCATGGCAAGTGAATCGCGTAAGCTACTACCACAGTATGAAAATGAGCGTTAACGTACAAGCGAACGTCATTTTGTAATTGATTAAAAAGGTTTTTCTATACAATCAACCTTAACCCCCTATTGGAGTGAGCTAACTATGAAATCGTCAAATAATCTGCAAGGTAAAGTGGCTTTTGTACAAGGTGGCAGCCGTGGTATCGGCGCTGCTATCGTTAAAAGATTGGCGAGTGACGGCGCCGCAGTTGCCTTTACCTATGTGTCATCTGAAGCCCAATCACAATTGCTTGTTGACGAAGTTATCACCCATGGTGGTCAAGCCATTGCCATTAAGGCCGATAGCACAGAGCCTGATGCGATTCGTCGTGCCATCCGCGAGACCAAAGCGCACTTCGGTGGCTTAGATATAGTGGTCAATAATGCGGGCACGCTGATTTGGGATAGCATCGAGAACCTGACGTTAGAGGACTGGGAGCGAACCATTAACACTAATGTGCGCAGTGTGTTTGTGGCGAGCCAAGAAGCCGCGCTGCACATGAATGACGGCGGCCGCATCATCAATATCGGTAGCACGAACGCTGAGCGTATTCCGTTTGTAGGTGGTGCGATTTACGGCATGAGTAAATCGGCCTTAGTCGGTTTGGCCAAAGGACTCGCGCGGGATTTAGGCCATCGAGCTATTACGGTGAACAATATTCAGCCTGGACCTGTGGATACTGATATGAACCCTGATAACGGTGATTCATCTGAGCCCGTTAAGGCGATGGGCGCCCTAGGGCGTTATGGTAAAGCCGAAGAGATCGCCAGCTTTGTCGCCTTTATCGCGGGTCCAGAAGCGGGCTATATCACTGGTGCGAGTTTGATGATTGATGGTGGGTTTTCTGCATAAGCTTTGTCTGTATTTATCTTTTAGGCAAAAGTAGGCAAAAAGTTTGATTCCAGTCATTAATAAGCCTGCACAATAGTCACTCTGGCGGGTTTTGCTTAAGCTGTGGCTAGTTATGCAGAATCAATATGTTAGAGCATAAAAACTTGTTGAGTATGATGGTAAGAACTTAGGTCGTTGTTACTCAATTATCCGTCAGCAAAGCGCGGTTTTATTGAAATGGTGGACTATGGCTTGACTCAGGCAAGGCAAAATAATTTGCTTGTTGATGAACTATTGTTACAATCCGCCGGTCTTATCTTCAGCTATCTGTTGAAAGACACTCATTTTTTATCTTTATTATCAAAGAATAAGACGAAGGGAAATCCAAATTTCTAAGTTATCGACTAAGCAAACAGGCAACCTATGGGGCGTGATGGTGTTTACCATCCTGATCTTGTTCTGTTTGACTCAAAATAGTGGAATACTTAACTTGTTGCTCAAGGAGTCGAGCGCGCAAGCGATGTCGGCTACGTCTTTTTCTGGTGCTGGTTTTAGCGCCAACTCAGCTTTAAACTCAAGTTCTGCTTTAAACAGCAGTTCAGCTTCAAACAATATGGCTAGCCACGCCGATGCTCAAGCGGCGGGTACTGAGCTGGTCAAAAGTGAACCTAAAAAATGTGAATTGTCTGAGAAATCGATTCGAACCTGTATCGACACTCCGAGTACCATCCCATTTCTTATCCTGCTGTTCCTACTGCCGTTACTTCCCCGCGCCTCCCGCGTGATAACACTGTTACCCATACAAGGTTATCAAGCTAAACCTAGGCGAATACATCTCACACATTGTCGCTTTCAAGAATAAAAACTTATTTATCAATTTGATAGGTGGGTTTGTTTAGGCATGCTTTCTCTCAGTCAATATTTGACTTTTCTCGCCAGTTTGCCGGTAGAAAAGAAAGTTAAGCAGCTGCTGAACATCCGATTTTACACATCACACCTCCCTATCTGACTGCTTGAACTTAAGCCTTCTATCACGCTGATGTTTCTTAAGCCATAACGATATTGGTAACCAGAACATAGCGTTAGCCAATATTTATATGGTCTAGAAGCAAGGTAAGCATGCACGCAGCATCACAGAGTCTTGTTTAACTTAGCTTGGTCTAACAGCGCTTAAGTATTGCAATGGCAAATGCTGACGATATATCGAAGAGATTAATATGCAATTTAATAACAAACAGTTAGTGCATATTTGGGGGACAAAATGAGTACATTAAAATCCATGTTAACCAGATTCTGGATACTCGCCTTGATAGTGACGAGCCCGTCGCTCATGGCGGCATCGACAGGATGGTTAGTTAACGATAATCACCCGCCAGCCAAAGTACGTTTTATGCTGACGGGCGAAGTTGATCCCGCAACGAACACTTTGCCCGCTGTGCTTGAAGTACAACTCGAGGGCGATTGGAAAACCTATTGGCGCAGTCCTGGGGAAGGCGGTATCGCGCCTACCATCAAGTGGGATGGCTCTCGCAATCTACAGCAAGTGGATTGGAGATGGCCAGCGCCAGAGGAGTTCTCATTATTGGGATTACAAACCTTTGGTTACAAAGGTAATACCACCTTTCCCTTAACCCTAAAAGTCGATGATATCTCTGCCCCAACTCAGTTGCGTGGCAAAGTGACCTTGTCGACCTGTACCACTATCTGTGTACTGACGGATTATCAGATTAGTCTTGATTTCACGCCCAATGCGCTGCAAGCAGATACCGATGCCATGTTGGCTTACAACAAGGCCGTGTCGCTTGTGCCACAAAAAGTGTTGACCCAAGAGGGCCTGAATCCTGCCATGACAATGGGTTGGGATGCCGCCAAAGGTCAACTTGAAGTCAGACTCAATGATGCCAACTGGCAGCAACCCACTGTGATTATCGATGGTGAGCCAGATACCACATTCAAGCTAGTGAGCTTAAAACCAAACGAAAGTGATGCTAACGGCAAGCAATTGGTCGGTATTTTCACCGGTCAAAGTTGGCTGGGTGAGCCTGAAGTTTTGGGTAAATCGCTGAACATGACTGTCGCCGATAGCGAGCGAGCGTTGGAATACAGCGCCGAAGTTAAGCCTGTGGTGATTACCCAAGCAAGTACCTCGATATTTGGCATGATTTTGTTAGCGCTTATCGGTGGTTTGATCTTAAATGTCATGCCCTGCGTGTTACCCGTTCTCGGCATGAAGCTCAGTTCAGTGGTTGCTGCGCCTGATCTGAAGCGTAATCAAATCCGCCAACAGTTCATCGCATCAGCGCTGGGGATATTGGCCTCATTCTGGTTACTGGCTGGCTTTATCTTAATGCTTAAGCTCACGGGTCAAGCGATTGGTTGGGGTGTGCAGTTCCAAAACCCTTGGTTTATCGGCTTTATGGCGCTGGTGACCACAGTGTTTGCCTTCAATATGTTAGGTGTGTTTGAGATCAACTTACCCTCTAACGTGCAAACCAAGTTGGCGACAACGGGCGGCAATAATAACAGCGGCCATTTTTTACAGGGCATGTTCGCCACGCTGCTGGCGACACCGTGCAGTGCACCATTTTTGGGGACTGCGGTCGCTTTCGCCTTGGGCGCCGATGTACTGAGCCTGTTTGCCATCTTTACCGCGTTGGCCGTGGGTATGGCGTTCCCTTGGTTGATAGTAGCGGCATTTCCGCAGGTGGCGGGTTATTTCCCTAAACCCGGTCGCTGGATGAACACAGTCAAAGTGTTTTTCTCCGGCATGTTGCTCCTCACCAGTTTGTGGCTCATTAGCCTGTTGGCTAGCTTTATTGATGTGCTCTACCTCTGGCCCTTATCGGGTGTCATTGCACTGATATTTATGGTGTTTATGGCTAAAAAATATGGCGCGATTGCCATTGTGAACTGCTTAGGTATCGGTATTTTACTGTCGGCAATCATCGCCTTTATGACGGTGAACCAGTGGGCTAAACCTTTACCTGCGGATCTTGCTTGGACGCCATTGGATCAAGCATTGATTAATCAGCAGGTCGCCCAGGGCAAGACAGTATTTGTCGATGTGACTGCCGATTGGTGCATCACCTGTAAGGCCAATAAAGTTGGCGTGATCTTGCAAGACCCTGTTTATAGCCTGTTGCAACAGCCGCATATTTTGCCGATGAAGGGCGATTGGACTACGCCTTCTGAGCCCATTACTCACTACCTGCAAAGCCATAATCGTTTTGGGGTGCCATTCAACGTGGTTTATGGCCCGGGTGCACCGCAGGGGATTGAGCTGCCGGAAATTCTATCGACTGAGCTTGTGCTTGCTGCGATTGAGCAGGCCTCAGCGTCCCCAGAAAAGTCATCCGTAGCGGCAGGGAAATAACGCTAACGACCAGCCGTTCACTCGGACATGTCACTCGGCAATATCACTGGCGAGTCTCATTCAATAGCGAGTCGAGTGGCACTCAACAAATACTCAGGTCAGGGATAACCCTGACCTAAGACAATGGAAATCGATTATGAAACAGAAGATTGAAGTACAAAACATCACTGAATCAATGCAGAAAACTCAAGCCATTGGAGGCACCCAAATGTCGAAATTTAGCTCTTTATTCAAACATCGCAAGTTACAGATGTTTGCTGTCTCGGGTGTCGCCATGGCAATGCTGGTGGTTTCCTTGCCTTCGGTGAGCACCATGGCCTATGCCAAGGACAGCAGTTTATCGGCGGCCCAGCAGCAAGAGGTGCGAGCGATTCTTAAAGATGCCTTGATCAATGATCCTGACCTAATGAGAGAAGCAATTATTGCGTGGCAAGCAAGGGAGCAAGAGGGGGCCAATACAGCCATGCAAACGAGCCTAGTGACCCATCATAAAGCCATGTATGAGACCAAAAGCGATCCGTGGAAGGGCTCTGCGACACCTGAGATTGAGATGGTGTACTTCACCGATTTTAACTGCCCATACTGCAAGAAAATCGAACCTTCGCTGAACCAGCTGATTGAAGAATTTCCGCAGTTAAAAATCATAGTTAAAATGGTGCCGCTGCAGGGCGAAGGCTCCAAAATGGCAGTCGATTTTGCCCAAACGGTTTGGTTAAACGAGCCTGAAAAGTATCTCAAGGTGAAGGATATGTTGATGTCGAGTCCGCGTGGACTCGATGCCGCCGCCATCGCTAAGGTCGCTAAACTGACGGCAACCGAGCGTTGGGTGGGCAACACAGATGAGCGCGTTGCAAAAATGGTCGATGACAATGTTAATTTAATGAATGAGTTAGGCATAGGTGGCACCCCAAGTATGATAGTGGCTGATACGTTTATTCCCGGATTAGTGCCTTACGAAGTGTTAAAAGAGCAGCTTGAAGCCGCGATTGCCGCTAAAGATAAGACGCAGAAGAGCAGTTAAGATGCCGCCAAAGGAAACTGAAAATATGAGCGCCGAACAGGTTTCGATATCTTTACCTAAACGCATATTGGGCTGGACTAAGCAGCTGGCACTTTGGCTGCTCATTGCCCTTATCGTGACCAGCGTGATGGACATCTGGCGCGGCAAAGATATCCCGCGGGATAATTTGCCGCAGCTCCAAGGGACGACGTTGGCTGGGGAAGCGCTTGATATTGCTAAGTTAAGCCAAGATCAGGCGGTATTAGTGTACTTCTGGGGCACTTGGTGCCCTGTGTGTAATTTTGTCAGTCCGGCGGTCAATCAAATGTCGGCCTATTACCCCGTGGTGACGGTTGCCATGAATTCGGGGGAGGATGTGAAACTGAGAAAATATCTTCAGCATCAAGGCTATGGCTTTGACACTATTAATGATAGTGACAGCAAGATTGCCCGTGATTGGTCATTGCAGGCGACGCCAACCATTATGATCTTTAAAGATGGCGAGTTAAAACACTATACGACAGGCTTTACTAGCCTGCCAGGCATGTGGTGGCGAATGCTATTCACCTAAAGGTGATACATCAGGGGCTGTTTTAAGGGAGAAAAAAAGCGCTAATTTAGGTTAGCGCTTTTTATTATCAACTTATTTCAGGACTAGGCAACTAGCTGAAAGCTTAGGATTTACTTCACTAAGGTGAGCAGTGGCGCCTGACTCACGACTTGGAAGTCGAGCGCCATAGTCACACTGAGCGCCGTAATAGTGATGATTGAAAAACCAAACACTTGGCGAGCCCAGCGGTGCATGTCGACGCCGTGGCGATAACCTTTTAATGCCATGGCAAGCCACCACAGACTAGTGGCACAGGTGACCGCCATAAAGGCGATACCTGTGTAACCCGCGAGTGGCAACAGTGCACTGACTAAGGCGAACACGGCAATATAAAGCACGATATGCAGTTTTGCTTTGGTCATGCCTTCTGCAACCGGCAGCACAGGAATATTGGCTGCCGCATAGTCATTAAAACGGAAAATCGCGATGGCGTAAGAATGTGGCATCTGCCATAAACTGAACATCAACAGCAAAATAGCTGCGCCCATGTCCATTTGCCCTGTCACACTGCAATAGCCAACCACGGGCGGTACTGCACCCGAGAAGCTGCCAACCAAAGTGCCATATACTGAGTTACGTTTCATGTAGAGGCTATAAACCCCCACATAAACGATGTAACCAATAACGGCAAATAGCAGGGCTAATGCATTGGTAAACAAGGCTAAGATGCTAAAGCCCAACACGCCTAAGGCGAGTCCAAACGCGAGTACGTTACCCACGGCAATTTCGCCCGTGACGGTTACGCGTTTGCAGGTTCGCTGCATCTTGGCGTCGATATCACGGTCAATACAGTTATTGACAGCGCAGCCCGAGGCTACAACCAAGGACAATCCTACTAAGCTCGCCAGCATCAAGACCAAATTTACGTCGCCTTTGGCGGCTAATAAAAAACCGCCAGCAACGGAAATCAGATTCCCGAAAATGATGCCAGGCTTAGTAACCTGCACATACCCTTTGAAGCGTGCTTTCCATTGCGGTGACATAAATCTGTCTTGTGTTTGCATAGACTGTTTCTCGTTACATCATCAAAGCGTTGGCTTCGAGTATGATCCACACCGACAGGCCGACGACCATGACAATAATCAGGGCGGTAAACAGGAAGGAGAAGGTATTCACTTTGCCTTCTTTCGAGAAATCTAAGTGCAAGAAGTACTTAAGATGTACCACTATCTGCACTATCGCCATCACTAGCACTAAGCTAAGGGTGGTCGCTTTCTCGAAGTGATGGGTCATTACGGCCCAAAATGGAATGGCGGTTAATACCACTGACAGCACAAAGCCCATTAGATATGACTTAATGCTCGCGGCCAGATCGTCAGTGCCATGGCTATGCTTATCAGTATGACTATGTGCGCTCATTACAGTGCTCCCAATAAATACACGACCGTGAATACACAAATCCACACTATGTCGAGGAAATGCCAGAACAGGCTTAAGCAGCTCAGGCGGGTGATGCTGCGATGACCTAAACCGGTTTTCGCCACTTCAATCATCATGATCGCCATCCAAATCAGACCTGCGGTCACGTGCAAGCCGTGCATACCGACAAGGGTGAAGAAGGACGACAGGAAAGCGCTACGCTGTGGGCCATTGCCGTGTTCAATCAGGTGATGGAACTCATAGACTTCCATCCCGATAAACACACAACCGAGGGCGAAGGTGACGAGTAACCAAGCCAAGGTCGCGGCTTTGTTATGGCGTTTAGCAAAAATCAGCGCCATGCCATAGGTAATACTACTAACGAGCAGGGCGGCAGTTTCGATCAGCACAAAGTCCAATTCGAAAATGTCTTTACCCGAAACGCCACCGTCCGTGTTCATGTAGAGCACAGCATAGGTTGCGAAAACCGAGGCAAACAAAATGCAGTCGGTCATCAGGTAAATCCAAAAACCAAACAGAGTGTTGCCACTCGTATCATGGTGTTCGTGATGATCTTCTGCGTGAGCTACTTCTAAATCTGCTGGGATTGCAATACTCATATCAGCCCCTTACTACATTGTTTAAGTGGGCATTTTCAATGCGAGCCACTTCATCGGGTTGCACGTAATAGTCGACGTCATTGTTATAGGCACGGAATAAGAACACGATAAACGCGCCCACTAAGCCCACAATGGCTAACCAGAGAATGTGCCAAATAGCGGCAAAACCCGCGGCAGTGATCCCCAGCGCCATTAAGATACCGCTTGAGGTATTTTTCGGCATATGGATTGGCTGATAGTGTTTGAGGCCTTGATAAGCCAAGCCTTTTTCTTTCGCATCGGTAAAGGCATCGATATCAGCAACCTGTGGCAGCTTAGCGAAGTTATAGAACTGGGGTGGAGAAGCGGTTGACCACTCTAAAGTATGGCCATTCCATGGATCGCCCGTAGTATCGCGGTTTTGGTCGCGGTCACGGATACTCACGTACAGTTGGATAAACTGCAGAATGATACCGACCATGATGATGCAAGCACCCACTGCGGCTAAGTAGATCCACAGGTTCCATGCTGGGTTATCCGTATGACTAATTCGGCGCGTCATACCCATAAAGCCTAATACGTACAGCGGCATAAAGGCCACGTAGAAACCGATTTGCCAGCACCAGAATGACGCTTTACCTAAACGTTCATTCAAGTGGAAACCTGTCGCTTTCGGGAACCAGTAAGCAAAGCCAGCTAAGTAACCAAATACCGCACCACCAATAATAGTGTTATGGAAATGCGCGATTAAAAACAAACTGTTATGTAGAACGTAATCGGCTCCCGGTAAGGCTAATAGCACACCTGTCATACCGCCTATGGTGAAAGTCACCATAAAGCCTAGCGTCCACAACACAGGTACAGTTAACCTTAGGCGGCCACGGTAGATAGTGAACAACCAGTTAAACAGTTTCACCCCGGTTGGAACCGCAATCACCATAGTCATCACCCCGAAGAAGGCGTTGACGTTGGCACTTGAGCCCATAGTGAAGAAGTGGTGTAACCAAACGATGAAACCTAAAATTGAAATCGCACCGCTCGCCCACACCATAGAGGTGTAACCGAACAAACGCTTAGCCGTAAAGGTTGAGATCACCTCGGAGAAAATACCAAAAGCAGGCAAAATCAGGATGTAAACTTCAGGATGCCCCCACGCCCAAAATAGGTTGATATACATCATGGCGTTACCGCCACCGTCATTGGTGAAGAAGTGGAAATCCATGTAACGGTCGAGCGTTAACATGGCTAACACGGCGGTTAAGATAGGGAATGACGCGACGATCAAAATGTTCGCCCAAGTACAAGTCCAAGTGAAGATTGGCATTTGCATCAGCTTCATGCCGGGGGCGCGCATCTTCAGTACGGTGGCGATAAAGTTCACCCCGGTTAAGGTTGTCCCTATGCCTGAAATTTGCAGTGCCCAGATATAGTAATCGACTCCAACCCCCGGACTGTAAGCCAGCTCTGAGAGGGGGGGATACGCCACCCAACCTGTCTTAGCAAATTCACCTAAACCCAATGAAATATTGATCAGCACAGCGCCAGAGGCGGTCAGCCAGAAACTGAGGTTGTTCAAGAAGGGGAAGGCAACGTCGCGTGCGCCAATCTGCAGCGGCACTACTAAGTTCATTAGACCTATCATAAA
Source organism: Shewanella oncorhynchi (assembly GCF_030848765.1). Taxonomy (NCBI): domain Bacteria; kingdom Pseudomonadati; phylum Pseudomonadota; class Gammaproteobacteria; order Alteromonadales; family Shewanellaceae; genus Shewanella; species Shewanella oncorhynchi. The sequence continues at coordinate 4,884,025 of NZ_CP132914.1, read as the reverse complement.
TGGCATCGCCATAAAGATAATCATGATCACGCCGTGGGCTGTGAAGATCTGGTCGTAATGTTCTGGCGGCAGATAACCTGCGGCGCCGTTGGTGGCGAGTGCTTGCTGGGTACGCATCATAATGGCATCGGAGAAGCCACGAATGAGCATCACTAAAGCCAACACTATGTACATGATACCGAGGCGTTTATGGTCAACTGAAGTTAACCAATTATTCCAGAGTACACTCCATTTTTTGTGTTTAGTGATCAAGGCTGCGATATACAAACCTACCACAGCGACGACCGCTAGGGTCACCATGATGATGGGCTCGTGATACGGAATCGCATCTAAGCTTAATTTACCGAGAAATGACATGATTACTCCGCCTCCACTTTGTGAGTGGATGAGTGCTCTAATGATGAAGGTTCTGTGGATGAATCCTGTGTTGATGACGGTACAGAAGGTGCTGAGCTATCCATGTCGGCCATGTTCTGTGTATTTTCCATCGCGTGTTCGCCTGCCATATGTGCCATGTCGTGCATACCTTTCATGTCTGCCATGTCAGATGTGTGCTCAGTGCCCATGTGTTTCATGCCCTCATGTGAGTCCATGTGCATGTACTGCATCACGATTTGGTCAAACATCCCTTTGCTCACTGAGCCAAAGTATTCAACCGGATTGTATTCACTCGGTTTAGCCAGTGTGGCATAGGCCGCTGAGTCCAATGTCTTGCCCTGTTGTTTTAACTTGGCAACCCATGCCTCGAAGTCGGCAGGTGTCTGAGTGGCAATCGCTTTAAACTTCATGCCCGCAAATCCGGCGCCGCTGTAGTTAGCCGAAATACCGTCGAAGGTGCCGGGCTCGTTAGCGATCAAATGCAACTTAGTGGTCATGCCCGCCATAGAATAAATCTGGCTGCCTAACTGAGGGATGAAAAAGGAGTTCATCGCAGTGTCAGAGGTGATCTTAAAGTTCACCGGCACATTGGCTGGGAACGCCAACTCATTGACCGATGCCACGCCTTGTTCTGGATAAATGAATAACCATTTCCAGTCCAGCGACACTACTTCAACCGTGACGGGTTTCGCTTCGTGTTCTAAAGGTTTATATGGATCAAGATCATGTGTCGAACCCCAAGTGATTACACCGAGCACTATCACGATCACAATCGGCACTATCCACACTACGGTTTCAATCGCCGTTGAGTGTGCCCATTTAGGCGCATAGATTTCCTGATCACGGCCATCGCGGTATTTCCACGCGAAGTACAATGTCATGGCAATCACAGGGATAACGACAATGAGCATGAGTAGGGTGGCGACGATAATCAGGTGTTTTTCATCGATACCGATTTGGCCCTTAGGGTCCAACACACCGCCATCACAACCCGCGAGCATGAGTGCTACTGCCGCGATTGCTGCTTTACTTAATTTTCGAATTAACAAAGGAAGATTCCTCTAACCCTAAGGTTTACAACTCTGCCAAGCGTTAACCGGCAGTCGCACTAAGCGGCGTTATCTGAGCGCAAATCCTGAGACCCAAGAGGTATGACACAATAATGTGCCGCCATTCCGAGGCAAATCGAAGATCAGCTTTCAGCGCTTAATGCTTAATTTGAATTTAAAAACAGAGGGTTAAAATGGCGGAGCGCGACAACCGTGGGCGGTATGTTCGAGGGATTTTAGCCTTGGGGGGGCTAAAAAAAGTGAAGCGTTAGTTAAATCGAGATGATTGAAAAATTTGAAGCAGCAGTCGATTAAATGCCATAACTGCAGAATAACGAGGGGATTGAGTAATAACAGGCTGAGCAAACTAGCGCCGATAAACTCGGCTAAAAAGCCATTGCTGAGGCTGATTAATTCACTAATATCGACACAACCGCCGATCAACACGGATAAAACGTCAGCAATAGGCAGCACAAACAATAACCCGAAAAACAGGGTTAGATTTGTCATGCTAAAGGTTGAAAGCCGAATAGTTAGGTTCAATCTTTCAACAATGAATTGGCTAAGAGCTAATTTCAATTAATGAGTCCGGCTGAACGGGAAAAGGAGTCAGTTGGCAGAACAAAAAATATTCAGCATGTAACTTTTTTATGCGGCAGGAGGATACCAAGAAGCGGCTATTGAATGAAAGCGGATCCCCGTAGTAAAAGGGCTTTAGTATTAAAAAAACCTTAATTAAAACCAAATTAGATCTTTAGTTTTACAAGATTAACAGTATTTAAACTGATTTTGTTCTCATAAAATAAAAAATTGTGAAGCCTCTCATTTATTCATTTTGACTAAAGTTGATTTGCTTGTGGTGTCATTGAGTTGATTATAGCCCCTATAAACATGTTAGCTTTACCCGCAAAAAGACTAAGCTTAACTTCTATGGCGGGGCTAATGTTGCCGATAGTTGTCTTGATGGGTTAGCTTGTTTGTCGCAAGATTGGGTTCGCCAAGTTTGGCTGTGTGATTAAGTACATTTGAGATCGGCATCCCAAATAAAAACATCACGTTAAATGAGTGATTGTGTCAGTCATTTACGCTATTTACATTAGATAAACCGATTATTAAACTGTGAACTTATCTCGCCCCTGATATGTGCTTGAGATTGAGCCTGTGAGTAGGGCATGATGCTTCTCAATTCTCGAAGTGCATCAGCATGAAGGACTACACATAAAGTCATTTATCCCATACCTTAAGGTAAACATTTTCATCGCCTTAGCTTACGTTATTGTAGGTAAAATTGGTTTGATGATTGCTTTGCCGCCTGGATATTCTGCTGCAATTTGGCCTGCCGCAGGTATTGCCATTGCCGCTTGTGTTTTATGGAAAGAATATGCGCCTTGGATTGGCGTGTTCATTGGTTCTTTGTTGATTAATCTCAACATCAGCGGACATATCCATTGGGGGTGGTTGCCCTTTGCGATTTCAATTGGCTCATCTATACAGGCAGTGCTTTCTGCCTATGTTCTTGGACGAGTCGATCATTTATTCACCCTAGATAATCCTAACGCCGTCATTAAATCCTGCTTGAGTTTAGCTTTAACTTGTACTGTAGCGACTGTTTTTGGCAATTTCTCCTTAGTGATTAACGGTACGATTCCACAGTCCGATTTACTGGGTAGTTTAATAAATTGGTGGACTGGAGATTTGCTCGGTGCCGTGATTTTTATCCCTCTGACTATGTTGTTATTTGATAAGCGAGTTATTTGGCGTTCTCGCCGCATTCAGACGGGTGTGCCTTTACTGGTGGGTTTTTTATTTTGCGTGGGGATTTATTACTACTCAGATATGAATCAGCGCCAACAGTTGCAGGATAAGTTTCTGGTTCAATCTAATGCGATTATTAGCAATATTGAAAGTTTTCAAGATGCTAACCTCCAACAAATTGTTGCCTTAGCAAGCTTGTTCGATAATAGCGAGCAGGTTTCTGAGGATGAGTTTGTACAGTTTGGCAAACGCAATATGTTGATGAAGGATGGCTTTAGAGCTTGGTCTTGGTCACCGCTTGTGGCGGCAGCCGATCAGCAAAGTTTTGAGGCATCCATTCGTTCTGTGGTTGGTGGTTCCTACAAAGTGACTCGTCCCGAAGGCTGGCAGGCGAATACTGATGGTTGGCTAGTCCCTGTGATGTATATTCAGCCGCAGATAGGTAACGAAGCGGCCTTGGGATTAGATCTCAATAGTGAGCCGACGCGAGCCGCAGCCATCGCAAAAGTGCGTGCGACGTTAGCACCCGTGATGACAGCCAAGATTCAATTAGCACAAGATCCCAATGGCCCTGGTGGCACTTTACTCATTGCTCCTGCTTTTGACCGATTGGGTAAGATCTCAGGGTTTTGTTCAGCTGTAATTGATTTGCAAGGCATTATTGATGATGTTGATAGTGTAAAAGGGTTGCAGTGGCAACTGACAGATATGAGTGCGGGCGGTACCTTACTTTATAGCAATACTCAAAAATCGTTTCCCGAATTTAGCAGTAAGCTCTTCAGCGATAAAACTGGGCAGTATTTTCAGGCAAACTTGATGTTAGCGGATCGTCATTGGCATATAGTGATTTATCAATCCTATGCGGTACTGATGGGCGATACTTTTAGCTTATCGCTACTGATGCTTCTGCTCGCATTTATCACTTGTGCGGTCGTGGGCGGTATGACACTGGTTTCCTCCGGCGAGCGCCAACGTATTGCCGAAAAAGTGACAGAAAAAACCATGGCATTGTCGAAGGAAATTGCTCGCCGTCAGGCTTTTCAAGCTACCTTGGTCGAAAGTGAGCAAAAATATCGAAACCTATTTGATAAGGCCCCAGTGGGGCATGTGCTTAAACGTTTAGTTGATGGTCAATTTGTGGCGATTAACCCCGCCTTTCAAGCGATTACGGGTTATTCACTCGATGAGCTTAATCAACTTGATCCTTGGGATCTTACCCCAAAGCGTTATCAATTAAGTGAAACTGAGCAATTAGAGCGCTTAAAGCAGACGCGCCGTTACGGCCCCTATCAGAAGCATTATTTACATAAAAATGGCCAATTAGTGGCGGTGCGCCTCAACGGGGCTTTAGTTACTGGTGCTAATGGTGAACAGCTAATTTTGTTTATTGTCGAAGATATTACCGAGCAGGAGCGTACCGTTGCGCGGGTAAATCTCTTGGCGCAAGTATTTCAGCAGAGTGGTGAAGGCATCACGATTATGGATGCCAACGATATCATTGTGGATGTGAATAGTGCATTTTCTCAGATCACGGGTTATTCCCGAGAGGACATTATTGGTAAAAACTGCCGTTTTATAGAGGCTGAACGAACGGATAAAAGTATCGATTCTCAAGTCCGTGCTGCCCTCGAGCAAACGGGTTTCTGGCAAGGTGAAGTCTGGGATAGGCATAAACAAGGCTACGATTTCCCGAAATGGTTGATGATGTCTGTGGTGCGGGATGATTCTGGTGCCGTGAGTCACTATATTGGCAGCTTTACCGATATCAGTGAGCGTAAAGTCAGTGAGGAACGCATTCATTTCCTTGCCCATCATGACTCTTTGACCTTATTGCCTAATCGACTGAGCTTGCAGTCGCGCCTCGAAGTGGTGTTTAAGGATGCTCTGGTATCCCACAGCCAAATAGCGGTAATGTTTATCGACATGGACCACTTTAAAAATATCAACGATACCTTGGGTCATCATGTGGGCGATCAACTGCTGCTAGAGGTTGCCCGACGTTTGAAATACATCGTTGGTGATAATGATACTGTGGCGCGTTTGGGGGGCGATGAGTTTGTGGTTGCCTTGTCCGATACGAACCATGATGAAGTGGCCAGTTTAGCCGAGGCGCTGCGCAGTGGTTTGAGTCAAACCTATGTGATTAATAATCAAGCATTACATTCATCGCCAAGTATAGGGATCAGTTTATTTCCCAATGATGGTGACAGTGTTGAAGCTTTGATGAAAAATGCTGATATGGCCATGTACCGCGCAAAAGCGGCTGGACGCAATAACTATCAATTCTTTACTGCGGCAATGAACACCTTGATCACTGAGCGCCAGCATATTGAAACGGGCCTGAGGCAAGTGTTAGCAAACGACGAATTACGACTGCATTATCAGCCACAAATTGATATTAGAAGCGGGCAAGTGGTCAGTGTCGAAGCGCTTGTGCGCTGGCAGCATCCCGAATTTGGCATGATAGCGCCTGACCGTTTTATTCCTATTGCCGAAGAGATCGACATGATCATCCCAATTGGCCAATGGGTATTAGAAACGGCGATGGCGCAGCTTGCTGTCTGGCGCGCAGCGGGTGCCACTGAGTTGCGAATGGCAGTGAATCTGTCAGCGCATCAACTCCGTAAGGATACGATAGTCGCCGATATTACCAATGTGCTGGTGAAGCATAAGTTGGGCAAAGGTGCACTGGAGCTGGAGATTACCGAGAGTGTGGCGATGCAATATCCTGAGCAGAATGCGCGCCTATTAGCGGAATTGCGCCAACATGGTATCGAGCTCGCTATCGATGATTTTGGTACAGGATATTCCTCTTTATCCTATTTGAAACTCTTGCCCTTAGACAGGTTAAAGCTCGACCGATCCTTTGTGAAGGATATTGAGACCGACTCGAACGATGCAGCCATTAGCGCTGCAACTATTTCTATGTCCCATGAATTGGGGTTAACTGTGGTCGCTGAAGGGGTTGAAAACGAGGCGCAATTGGTATTATTGTCGAGTATGGGGTGCGACTTAGTGCAAGGGTTTTACTTTAGTAAACCCTTAGCGGCAGAAGAGTGTTTCCGCTTTATCCAGCGTAATTTATAACGGCAGAGTGTTGTTGTTTTTCTAATGCTGGCGCAGAGTTGGACTATACTTGAGTTCGCATTATGCATGCGTTAATCAAAATACTAAGGATGGTTTTATGCAAGTCATCTTCACTAAAGGTACTCAGCGTTATGGCCAGTTGCGCTGTGTGCGCATGGACGGTAGTGCGACCCAAACCCAAATGCCAGAACAAGGTATAGCACCTCACGATATGATCCACTATGTGGTTGAAAAACGCCTGCATATTCAAGGCGCTTTCTTCTCGCAGATCAGAGCTGGCGCCGATATCAGCTTTACCTTAGAGCATAATGAAACCTCCCGCGCCATCGCTGATAAAACGGAGGTGTGGCAAACCGAATCCATAGTTGAGACCCTGCAGTCGCTACTGTGGTCGGGTGAAACGCCAACCTATGACGGCTTTATTTATCTGTTAGAGCAAGCCTGTAGCAGTCGAGACTTAGCCGTTCCTACTGTTAACCAAACAGATTTTGATCATATTCTCAATGAGATTATGGATTTGAGTGTTGAGTGGCAGGGAATGGGAGAAGGTCAGTCCTTGACCTTGAAGTTTTAAGCGGTTTAAAAATAAGTGATTTAAAAGTAACTGATTAAAAAACAAAGAGCGCAGATAACTGCGCTCTTTGTGTTACTGCGGCCATAGCAGGATTATTCCCTATGACGGCGTTCTTGGCTTTGAGTTGATCGACCTTGGTTATGTTCTACCGAGCGAGCGGTTTGCGCATTTTGGCGTGGCTCACTTTGTCTCACTCTCACTTCTTCGCGTTGTCTAGGCGCCGCTTGTCTTGATTGTTCAATCCGTTGTGGCTCTGTACGTCTTGTTTCAGGTCGTGGCGTTTCAACTCTTGGGGTCATAGTTCTTGGTTTTTCTTGCCTTTGTGACTGTGCCCTTTGTTGATCGACATTACGCGGCTGTGACTCCCGAGTTTGATATTGCCTTTGCTGCGGCTCCCTCGATGGTATTGGCTTTGACTGCACGGGTCTTGATTGCATGTCATTACGCTCCTTGTGGGTTGGTGTTTGTACCATAGGGGCGGAGCGACGTTCCTTTAACTCGGCTTGTGTTTTCTGATAACTCGGCGCGCGGTTATCACGTTCACGGCTGACGTTATGATAGTCTTTATTATCACGACTTTTATTGCCCTGATTACTCATATTACCCAGATTACTATGGGTATCTTGGCGTTCTTTAGACTTCGAATATTGGCTATTGAAGTGCTGTTTACTGCCGCTTGAGTGTGAATCTCTGCCGCGATATTTATCATCATGGTAATAGCGTTGTTTCACCACTGGATTGTGATAACTCACACCGCGTCTATGTTCGGGTTTATGTTTCCAAGGTTGTGCGCCATGGCTAACACTGTATCTTTCCCGTGGGCGATATCGGTGTGAATGGCGATAGTCGATCACCACCACTTTATGGTTGTGCCAGTGGAACGAACTGAAGAAGTAGTTAAAGGAAATATGGATGCCCGGTGACCAGTAGAAATGGTTATGACTCGGACGATAGGGATAGCCAGCATAGCCGCCAAATTCCCAATATACAGGAGGATAAGCCACACCCCAACGCCATGTGCCGTAAACCACGCGTGGATCGTAATAGGGGACGTAGACGATTTCTCGCTTAGCGGGTTCTATGATGATCTGATTGTTGGCGCGGGTAATTGCCATGTTATCCATGTCTGCTAAGCTATTCGCTTTATCAGCCTGTTGTCTTAGGGACTGAATGCTGTTCATCACTTGGCCTTCATCTTCTAAGAAGGCTTCACCGAGTCTTTGAGTCCATTCGAGATCTTCACTCATTTTTTGCAGCAGAGTCGGGAAGGCCAGCAAGGCTTTGACGCTCGGGTCCCAGTCCTGATCTTCGGCTTGCGACATAATTTGGTCGATCGATGATTTGGGGCGCTGGGTTAACCAACGCTGTGCCTGCACTATTTCGAGTGGATAAGTTGAAGCGATAAGTATGTGGGTCAGTAAGCTATCGGGATACAGGGCAATAGGCGCCAGCATTTGTTCGAGTTCGGCTTGGCTTGCCGCTGTGCTCGATCCTTGGCTCACAGATACGCCCGCAGCTTGGGCTGTGGTAGTGAAAGGCAAGGCCACTAATGCCGCCGTTAACACTAGCCAATTCCATCGATGTAGTCTGTTCATGGTTTGCTCCAATAATCCTGTTCGAGGATGTTATGGGCATATTAGGCGTGTGAATATGAACATAAGCTGAAAGTGTTTTGCGGTTAAATATTTATCTATATCCAAGTTTTAAGAGAAGTAATAAATCTATCAAATTGAAAATAAAGACTTAAACTGAGTGTGCAAAGCTGATGCTAAATTTGGCACCACCTAAGGTTTCTGAACGAGAGACAGAAATTCTGCCGTTATAGCTGTCGACTAAATCGCGCACGATAGCAAGCCCAATACCATTACCTTGAAGGTAGGAGTCCGCGCGAATACCACGTTCAAAGATTTGATTTTGCAGGGCTTCACTGATCCCTGGGCCATCATCTTCGATACAGATTAGCAGTTGATAGGCATCGCCTGTGACCGTTAATGTCACCGTAGACTTCGCGGCTTTACAGGCGTTGTCGAGTAAATTACCTAGAATTTCAGTCAGATCTGCTTCATCCCCCTTGAATACTGCGTGTTCTACCATCTCGCCGCTGAGATTGATTTGTGGCTCTCGATAAATTTTAGCTAAGGTGCGTAATAACTTAGCGGCGACTTCATCGACACGAATACCTAAATGCCACGAGGCCGCCGCTGCAGTTTGGGCGCGTTTTAGCTGGTGGCCAATGATCCGGCTGATCACTGATACTTGCTCACTGGAGGATTCGCTTAAGTCGGCCTGACTCTTGATCACCGCCAGTGGTGTTTTGAGGCTATGGGCTAGGTCGGCCAAGGCATTACGATAGCGTTTTCGTTGGGTTTGTTCGGTATTGAGCAAAATATTAAGCTGCCGAGCAACCGCTTGTAATTCAGTGGGGTACTGGCTACTTAGCTGCATCGATTTACCTTGCTCGACGGAATGTAACTCTTGGGTAAAGCGTGCTAAAGGCCGTAACGTCCACAGTAACCAACTTAATTGAAACACTAACATGACTAACATTAAGATCAGCAGCCAAGTCCAAAGCTGTTGATTAAACTGATCAATTTGCTGCTGAAATTCTCGCTCGTCTTTAATAATGTGGATTGTCACAGGCACGTTTTGATTTTGGCTGGCAAAACTGACACTAAAGCTATAAATCAAATGGAGTTGATCGGCGAGCTCGATTTGCTCAAATGCGCTTTGACCCGTGGCTGGGATGGTAAAATGTGGCGGTGGCGTAATCCCCATAAAAGATTGCGAATGCCACACTATATCTTGTTTGCCGCTGGCGTCTTCAGTGGTTGCAATGGCATACAGCCCTGATTGAATGAGGTTAAAACGATTCTCTAACACTAACTCTGGGATGGAGATTTGTTTGTTTTCGACTTCAGTCACCGCGAGAATCGAATAGACATAGGCACTGAGTTCATTCTTGGTTGCGCTTTTAACTTGTTCAGTAAAGGCATCGTTTAAGGCAACGCCGATCAAGGGTAATAACACTAAGATAAATAATAGCGCGCTGGCAACTAAGCGTGCTTTTAGGGAGTTCAACACTTGCCACGCCATGGCGCGTTTACTCATCGGCTGCTTGCCCGGACGTTAACGCTTTTAGGCGATAACCTTGGCCGCGCAGAGTTTCAATTAAGTTGTATTGATTATCTGGGTCGAGTTTTTTGCGTAACCGGCGGATAAAGACTTCGATGACGTTAGAATCTAAATCAAAATCCTGATCGTAAATATGCTCTGTGAGTACAGTTTTTGATTTGACTTCGCCTTGATGCAACATAAAAAATTCGAATAGCTTGTATTCAGAACCACTGAGATTAACCAGTTCTTCGCCTTTACGTACTTCTAGACTGCTGGTGTTAAGGCTAAAGGGGCCGTTGTAGATCAGGGGGCTGGCCTTGCCGGCGGAGCGACGGATGAGGGCTTTTAGTCGTGCGCTGAGTTCTTGGGGATGGAAAGGTTTCGTCAGATAGTCGTCGGCACCGGCATCGAGTCCTTCAACCTTATCTTGCCAACTGTCCCTTGCGGTTAAAATCAGGATAGGAAAGTCGCGTTTTTGTTCACGCACGCTACGGATCAAGGCGATACCATCGAGTTTAGGTAAACCGACATCGATAATTGCTGCATCATAGTTGTATTCGAGCGCTTGAAATAAGCCTTCTTCACCATCACTCGCCACATCGATACTGTAATGGGCATCGAGGAGATGTTGCTTTAAGTTAGTCTGTAGTTCTATATCATCTTCAACTAGTAACAATCGCATCGTTAGTTCCTCGAGACTCGGCCCGTTGCGGCATCTACTGAAACAGAAAATACTTGGCCATCATTATTGAGGATTTTAATACGATATCCCGATCCGCTGGATTGTACGCTCAATACTTTGCCTTGAAATTGTCGTTGCGCCATTGCCACCGCTTGATCAGGGCTATTGACCGCTAGACGGCGCTGCTCATTCTTCGCACCTTGGTTACGAGGCTGATTGCGATCATCATGTCTATCATTGCCTGCTATGCAACCAAAGGAGGCTGATAAGCAAGTGATTAGGGCCAAGGTCAAACCAAGTTTCATATCGGGTACCCGCAATGTTCAGCGATCTTAAGTTAATGAGTGAGATGGATAACTTATCGAGTCGACTAAGAATACCTCATCACCTTAACAAACACATAGAGATCAGCCAATTGGTTGGCACAATTCCTTCAAAATTAACTCTGACAGTTATTTTGTTATTCGTGACAGAACTGAAGTTCTGTTGGCGAGTCTATCTCTATGCTCGCGCTTGTATCGTTTAAGTTTTGTGAGTGTTACCCATTCCAGATGAACTCGGGCTGAACGTATCTTCTGGCTGAGAACAGTGGGCGTTGATGTTCAGCTTATGTTCACCTTCATTGCACTTTAATAGCTCCAATTTGAACGGGTTATCCATAGGATATTCAAGATGAACACACTCAATAAGCAAGATATGGCAGCCACTGTTAATGTTAAGCTGTTTATGGCAACGGCTATTGCAGCTCTGTTTTTAGCGTCTCCTGCCGCTAGCGCTCAGCCCCGCGAACTGGAGTCATCGCAAAGCTTAACGCCATTTACAGCAGCCAGTGTTGGTATTGCCAAAAAAGCAGAAAATAGCGAGCAAGCTGCTGAGCAGGAACAACAAGCTTTAGCTTTGTTACAGCAAGCCGCGCCCGCAAAAAATGTCACTGAAGTCGCCGCTGCAGCCGTTAAATCCTTGGCGCCAGCCTTATCATCCAAAGCGCCGACGGCAAACCGAGTGCAACTTATGGGCGCCTCGCCGATGACGCGTGAGCAAGTAATAGTGAAACATGCGAGCCAAGGGATTCCTAGTTCGAGCGCGACCAGTGAAGATCCCTACCGCGCACCTGTGTATCACAGCTTTTCGATTTTTGATGCCAGCAGTCGTTTGTTTGAAGACTTTGACTACGATGGGTTTTATCAAACGTTTAGCGTGACCTTCGACGTTGATGTCAATGGTGCATATCTTAATGAAAGAGCTGATTTATTTGCCGAGCTTTATCTCAGTCGTGATGGTGGCCCTTGGGTGCATTACTACACCACAGACGTATTTACCATTTACGGCGATTCGACACAGGACGATTACGAAGTGTTGACCACGCTCTATACGGGTTATGCGACGGATCACTATGATGTGTTGATTGATGTGTATGAAGTGGGTTACAGCGATATTGTTGCGACCATTAGCGCCGATGAAACCGATAGTTTGTATGCGCTGCCATTGGAGAGTAGCGATCGAGACAGAGAGCCCGACATTATCGTTGTTGAGGAAAGTGGCGGCGCCTTCTCAGTATTAGGTTTGTTATGTCTTAGTTTGTGTGCGGGGCTGCGGTTGAATCGAACTCGAGTCTAATCGCCCTTATTTCTCTCGGTGTTTATCTGCGGTAAATAGGGCTAGTATGGATGAGTTATTTTAACTAAATGGAGAAAGACATGATTGCTCAAGGTCAAACATTACCCGCGGCCACATTAGGTCAACTGACTAAAGATGGCATGGTGAATCACCAAGTTACCGAATTGTTCGCGGGTAAAAAAGTCGTATTGTTTGCAGTGCCAGGTGCTTTTACTCCAACGTGTTCTGAAGCGCATTTACCTGGCTATGTGGTATTAGCCGATCAATTTAAAGCGAAAGGCGTGGATTTGATTGCCTGTGTTGCTGTGAACGATGCCTTTGTGATGAAAGCGTGGGGCGAAGCACAAAATGCCTCTGAATTAATGATGTTAGCCGATGGCGATGCCAGCTTTACTAAAGCCTTAGGTTTGGAGATGGATACTGCCGGTTTTGGTGGAGTGCGTTCACAACGTTATGCCATGATCATCGATAACGGTGTAGTGACTCTACTGAATGTAGAAGAGCCAAAGGCTTTTGAAGCCAGTAAAGCTGAAGTTGTTTTGGCTGCTATCTAAGCGTATTTAAGACATGAAGTTTGGATGTGACCAAAGCCAGCCATTCATTGGCTGGCTTTAACTAAATCCATTTATTGTACGATTTGAATGTTGTCTGCATCTATGGTCACTTCAGACCAATCTTTATCCACTTCACCACGAATAATGACCTGAGTCTCAGGTGTTACTGTGTTGCCGCGCCATAAATCATCATCAATTTCGACCTTAATATCACCCGTAGCGTCACGGAAAATATAATCATCGTGTCCAATGGAAGAAATGATATGGCCCGTTAACTCAATTTGGGCGTCATCACTGGCATTGAGCGCGCTCACCACATCATGAATCACTTGTCTTGCGCTCGGCCCTTGGAAGCCACCCTGTATTTGAGGTTCACCCGTTGTAGGTTGAAAGCCTGCTTGGCTGGCCATAGTCGTGAATGAAAGTGCCATTGCGAAAACGGTAAGAGTCATTTTATTCATCTGTTTGTCCTTTCTATGGTTTTATGTAACTCAGCCTCAATGGCTATTACAGTGTTGCGAGCATAGTGCCAAGACAAGCGTGAAGCGGTTGTGAAGATTGGGTTTGCAACTCAGAATTTGCTAAAACGAGGTCATTTATCCAAGCTAACTTCAGTTAATGGGCATTATCTATAAACTGAACATAAGCCTGATAGCTAGCACCATCGTTTTGGGTTGAAAATGCCCAGCCCATTCGCTCGCAAATACGTTCAATAATAATTAATCCGCAGCCATAGCCTGATGTATCAGTACTTTGAGTGCTTAGTGGATTCAGTATCCATAATTGGTTGCTTTGCATCGTAATTTCAATGTTTCCGACACTGTAATTGAAAGCATTTTTAATTAAATTACCTATCACTATGTCAATAAAGCTCAGTGGCGCCTTGATGCTCAAGCAATCTTTAAGCGTTAAGCTGTAGGTGATTTCTTGCTTGGCAAAGTGTTGTGCCATCTCAGCTAAAATGTGTTCAAGGCGTGGTGCTAAATCAATTTGGCTGTAGTGCTGGGATTCAATGTCTTCTTTTCCGAGAAGTAAAAAGGCCTCGGTGAGCGTTTTCATTTGATGCCCTGCGTAATCAATACGTGTAATGGCTTTTTTGACCATTAATTGTTGAGCCTCGGTTGTCGCATTGGGGATTTTTTTGAGCAATTCGACCGAACCTTGGATCACCATAATGGGCGTGCGTAGTTCATGGGAGGCAAAACGGCTAAATTCTTGTTCCCGAGTGAAGTAGGCGGCAATTTTAGCTTTGTTGCTTAATAGGGTTTGCTCAATCTGGCGGGTTTCACGGTATGAAGTACTCGGTGTTGATGTCGGTCTTTTGGGTGATAGTTGATTGATTTTATTTTCAATCTCAGCAAGTGGACTGGATAGCAGACGTACAAAATACAATCCATACGCCATGATAAACAGGAGCAAACCGATCCCCATAATAGAGATCAAAATGTGCATTCTATCTTCATAGCTATCAAGGAAATCGTCCGCGTCATCCTTATAAACCACATACAACAGCCCTTGCCCAGAAGGATGAGCGGATATCAAAAAGTGTTTATCTTCATCACCCAGTTGATGTTCGTAAAATCCGGTATTTTGATAAGGTTGCAGCCAAGCTGGTACAAACTCTTTGCTCCAATATGTTTTCAATTCATTGATATCGGGGAGCTGTGCTTTATCACCAAACCTTTGATAATTCTTTAGATATTCGCGAGTCTCTGTGGCCAGCGTTTGCTCGAGGCTAATCTTCTCAATTTGTTCTTCGGCGATATAAATGAGGCTCCAAAAAATGGCAAACATCAAGCTAGTTAATACTAAAAAAGTGAGGCGGATTTTTTTATATAAACTCGGAAAATGCTCAGGGGATAAGTCGGTAACCTTGGCCATGGATAGTCTCTAATTTTGAGTCTGAAAAACCTTTATCGAGTGCACTGCGTAAGCTGTATATGTGGCTGCGAAGTGAATCACTCGAAGGTGCATCATCTCCCCATACTGTATCTACCAATTGCTCTTTACTCACGATAGCGGGCGCATGTTTTAGTAACAGTGAAAGAATGGTGCGCTGAATTTTACTGAGCTTAATTTCTTTACCAGCACGGGTAACTTGATGGGTTTGCAAATTTAAACTGATATCACTGAAGCGCAAAATACCCACATCTAAACGTGGGCCACGATTATGCAGTGAATGCAGTCGTAAGCATAATTCTTCCATCGCGAAAGGTTTATTTAAAAAATCATCCCCACCTGATGTAAAAGAATCAATTTTATCCTGCAAACTATCTTTGGCGGTTAAAAATATAATCGGTGTATTACAATAAATTTCTTCACGCAGTTTTTTGACCGTATTAATACCGTCTAATTTGGGCATCATAATATCCATTATGATGACATCGTAATGGTTTTGTTGAATTAAATTGATTGCACTTTCCCCGTGATATGCACAGTCGGCAATAATCCCCTCTAGGGTTAAATAATCCATGATTGTTTCAATAACATCATGATTATCATCAACAATTAATACTTTCATAGGTTAATTCATTTCTTCACATTTGCTTGACGATCTTCATACTAAGATGCCCAGCACTGATTTAACAAGACAAAATAGGGAAGAAAATGAATAAACTCTTAGTCTGTATTACGGCCATTTTGCTGGCAGGTTGCGGTGGTAATGATTCATCAACAGATACCTCTAAACCCGATCCTATCGTTCCACAACCTACGTTACCCGCAAAAATTAACGGTACAGTAACAAATATCGCTTCTGACAATAATTCGATTACTGTAAACGGATATAGCGTAAATATCGCTAATGCTAAGATTCACTATGGACAACAGCCGTTAGAGGTTAATGCCATTCAAATGGGGATGAGGGTCAAAATAGATAATGAAGGCCAACAGGCTAAAAATGTCATATTAGATCCAAGCCTTGTGGGTGAAATCAGTTCCGTTAATCAAAATACTATTGCCGTTAATGGGATTAATTTAGTCGTTAAACCAGCGGACGCGACCCAGTATAAAGTAGGCGATTGGGTGGCGGTAAATGGTTATCCAACGGTAATGGGAGAATGGCAGGTTAATTCTATAAACCTTATCCCCAATTTTGCGTTTGCTGAAATCGAGGGACGTGTCTCTGGATTAAATAAGACTGCGCAACAATTCAATATCGGTTCGGCAGTGATTAATTATGCCAACGCACGTTTAGAAGGCAGCTTACAGGAAGGCGCATGGGTTGAAGTGGAAGGCCAGCAAAGTGGTGCTTCATTTTTGGCCTCTGAAGTCGAGGTGGAAGATACGGCGTCTTTTAACGATATGGAGCTAGAAGGGACTATTACTTGGGTCAACCAAGATAAAACGCAGTTTGAGCTTAATGCCCGTACTCGACTCTATGTCACTACAAATACTCAATTTGAAGATGGCAAGCAAGCTAACTTGGTTGAAGGCAAGCTAGTCGATGTAGATATTCAATCTATGCCGCAGGGTTTATGGGCCAGAGAAGTTGAATTTGAAACATCACATGATAATGGTGGAATACCTCCAACCTTAGGTAAAAAGTTCGAGCTAGAAGGTCTGGCGACACTGACCACCAATAATCAGCTACAAATTAATGGATTTACATTTGATATTGATGCCAGAACTCAATTCGATGACGGTTTAACCTTAGCGACACTTGACCAAAAATGGATTCAAATAGAAGGTGTTGAACTCGCAGACAACCAGTGGTTAGTGAAAGAAGTTGACCTTGAAGTGCGAAGCAATGAGCTTGATTTGTCGGGTTTAGTGATGCAAAAGACCTTGTGGGGCTATCAAGCGACTGATGCTTCATTAACGCCATTTGAAGGCAAATGGGTTGATGTCGAATGTCAGTTCGATGGTTCTAATATCCATAATTGTCGAATCGACGATTAAACACAAATAGAGAAATTAAGTGAATAAACGTGCGGTTTTAGGCCGCACGGTTTATTTGGCTTTGCCCAATCCCCAAGCTGGTTTCAATATCTTCTACACTCTGCTGTACTTCTTGGGCGATGACCTCACTCTGCTGTGAACTGGTTTGCGCTTGTTCTTTTAAACTATCCATAGTGCGAACAAATTCATCGAGATAATCGACTTGCTCTTTGGCATTTAGCGAGCCTTGTTTGGCGGTATTAGCCATTTCACTTGCTTGGTTTTGCACTGTTTGCGCCACTTGCCACAGGCTCTGAGCACGCAGTTTTTGGCTGCTTGTCGCCTGTGCTATGCCATCGACACTCTCACTGAGAGCATGATTTGATTGGGTCAGTTGTTGCAGAATTTTCACGATCTCATTCAAAGACACTTGGGTGCGTTGGCTTAAATTACGCACTTCATCGGCCACCACGGCAAAGCCGCGACCTTGCTCGCCAGCCCGCGCAGCTTCGATGGCAGCATTAAGGGCGAGTAAGTTAGTTTGCTCGGCAATATTGCCAATCACATCAATGATTTTCGATACATCCGTCACTGAGTTATTTAGGCTTTCAAGGGACGAATGGCACAGACCGACCGCGGTTTGTGTTTGCTCGGTCGCGCTCAATACCGCCTCTGCTTGTGCTTGACTCGACTGCATTTGGCGCATGGTTTCGGCTGCGCTGTCTTCCACGAGTGCTGAAGTGTGGCTCACCTCATTGGCGAGGCTGCGGATATGTTCGGTCTGTGTTTGCGTATCGGCCACAATCGTTTGGGTGTGCTCTGTGTGTTGTGATAGCTGAGTAATGCGTGCCACCAGTTGGCTTAATGATTGAGAAACCTTAGTGATTTGCTGGCGCTGTGCCTCGTCTTCCTGTTCAAACCTGTGTAGTAACTGGTTGAAATGACCTGCTATTTGGCCCGTCTCGCAGCGACGATTAATGTCTAAACGCTCGCGGCTGTTCGATTCGCTTAATTTCATAAAAGCTTGGTTGAGACGTTTTAGCGGTTTGACGACACGATTTTGCTGCAGGATCAAATAACCAATGGCAAACAAGGCCATGATGGAAACCATAGTGTAGAGGATTAGCTGTAACTCATATTTCAGCTGCTGGTTCTTTGCAGCCTGAGCCTCACCTAAACCAATAAGCTGTTGTTCCACATTGCTAATCGCTTGAATGAGTTGATCTTGCATCTCTTGGTTTGTTTGCAGTAATTGGTGGGTATTGGCGACTTCTTTGTTGTATCGATTGGCGAGACTGAGCAGTTCACTGCGGTCACTCTCGCCGATTTCAATTTGTTCCGGTTCGCTTGCGCCGAGTGCAAATTCATCGGCTTCTTGCTGCTCATATACACCGATTAACGGCAGAGCGCTGAGGGTGTCGTGCCACGTATTTAGCTCTTTGCTGGTGCTGTCTAAAATGCCCTTGAGCTGCTGATTTTTACCGATCAGATAACCATCGGTCAGTTGGGAAAGTTGGTAGACGATAGAAGGTAAATTGCGGCTCAATTGCAGATATTGTTCGGCGACCGCCGCATTTGTGGCTAAGCCTTTATCGGCATAGCTGCCCAGACGACGGTTGTAGTCGAGCATTTCAGATTCCGCGTGGGCGAGCAGTTGCCTAGGATTGCCAGCGAGTTTACCCGCGGCGCGGTACTTGGTATCTAAATCTTGAATGAAGTTGCTTAGGCTGGCTTGCAAGTCATTGTCGGTAGCGCCCATGGCTGCGAGGTTAAGCTGCGTGAGCTGGTTTTTAATGGCGCTGAGTTTGGTTTTCGCTTGTTCAAGTTGGCTAGCGTTGCCACTGGCTAAATAGCCATCGAGATCGCGGCGTACACCGACGAGAAAATCCTGCTGAATAGCTTGTAATGTCAGTGTTTGCTGCTCAATTTGTTGCCGCTGATCACTGCTCCACAGCACTACGGCTGCTAGCAATCCCGCGAGCAATAACAACAGGGCAGAAGCAGAAAGCGACAGCGTTGAAATTTTCATTTTGCAATCTTCATAATGGTCAGAGCCAGTAACTGTGCTGAGTTTATGAATTTAAGGTGACATTAATATGACAAGTGCTCACTTGGATGTCAGCGTTGTCATTTGATTTGCAAATATGTGATCTCGCGTTATTCCAGCGGCAGCCACACTTGGGCTTTTAAACCGCCTTCGGCGCGGTTGGAGAGGGTAATTTGCCCTTGGTGTCTGTCGATAATCCGTTTGATAATGGCGAGGCCTAGGCCCGAACCAACACTACCACGGGCGATATCACCTTGGGTAAAAGGTTGAAATAGTTTGGTAATTTGCGACTCATCGATCCCTGGTCCATTATCTTCAACACTAAAACCGATACGCTTGCCATCGAACTGCGAGCTAATGCGGATCCAGCCAGAACCATAGCGAAAGGCATTTTCGACTAAATTACTCAGTACCCGTTTAATGGCAATCGCTTGAAATTGTGCTTCTGGGCAGTCAGTTAACACCACTTCAATTTCGCCGGAGCGATTGGCCTCTGCTTGAGCGACATCTTGAATAAGTTTATTGATTTGGCCTAGCTCACGGCTGGTTTCCTGATCTTGGCGAATATACGCAATAAACTGGCTGATGATGGCGTCCATATCTTCGATATCATTGACTATGCCATCTTTAAGATATTGATCTTCCTCAACCATCATCTCAGAGGCGAGGCGAATACGGGTGAGCGGTGTGCGCAAGTCGTGGGAGATCCCCGCCATCAATAGCGCTCTATCCTGCTCCAGTTGCTTCATGCTGTGTGCCATCTGGTTGAAAGCATTGGTAACTTCGACGATTTCACTCGAACCTTTTAGCGGCAAGGGATCGGGAAATTCACCGCGGGAGACTGAAATCGCGGCTTTTTGTAATCGCCTAAGTGGGCGGTTTTGCTGGCGAGCAAACCACCATCCCCCAGCGACACTAAGTGCGCCAATCACCATTAAATAAAGGGTGAGTGGCGAAAGATCTGAAACATTTTGGCCGATAAGTGGCACTTTTATCCAAATCGAGGGCGCCTGTGGTGGACGGATCCAAATCTGTAATACGCTGCCATGGGTGACGCGGACTTCAGCATCGCCGCCAAGATATTCCGACATCTGCGATGACCAGAAACCATAGTAAGTGGCTTGCTCAATACCCGCTTCATGGGCTTGCTGTTGATTGTAGATTTTCATGCCATCGTCGTGGACTTTGGCATTAAGGGCATCGACTATGGTTAAGTGTTCGCGGCCAATATCTATACCGTCGACAAACAGTAATTTGACTTGGCGAGCGATTAACTGATTGATTTGTTGGTAACTTGGCTTAAGTACATAGACGGCGACCGTGACGTAAGACACCAGCTGATTGATCAGTAATAGGCAACCAATCAGCATCACGGTTTGACTAAATGCGCTGCGAGGAACAAACCGCCACCAAAACTTAGGTTTCATCGTGGGCTCAATAACCGCAGGAGATTAAGATGGCAGCGCGGCTCATCGACGCGCGGCACCATCGGGTACAAACACATAACCTAAACCCCAAACCGTTTGAATGTAGCGAGGATTCGCGGGATCTTTTTCGATTAAGCGGCGCAGACGTGACACTTGCACGTCGATCGAGCGTTCTAGCGCCGAATAATCGCGGCCACGGGCGAGGTTCATCAACTTATCCCGAGACAAGGGCTCGCGTGGATGGGTGACGAGCACTTTAAGTACGGCAAACTCACCGCTAGTGAGTGCAATCGATTCGTCGCCGTGGTACATCTCACGGGTCGCTAAATCCAGCGAGAACTCACCGAAGCTAATCTGTGCTTCCTGCTGGGCTGGCGCACCGGGCACATCTTGGGTTTGGCGACGCATCACGGCTTTGATCCGCGCAAGTAATTCCCGTGGATTGAAAGGTTTTGGTAGATAATCGTCAGCGCCCAACTCTAAACCAATAATGCGGTCGACTTCATCGCCCTTGGCCGTCAGCATCACGATAGGAATAGGGTTACCTTGCTGGCGCAGCCTGCGACAGATAGACAGGCCATCTTCACCGGGCAACATCAAGTCGAGCACGAGTAAATGGAAGTTTTCACGTTCTAATAGGCGGTCCATCTGCTCGGCATTGGCCGCGCTGCGCACCTGATAACCTTGCTCCATCAGGTAACGCTCGAGTAACGCTCGCAGGCGCATATCATCATCGACGACGAGGATTTTCGAGGTTTCTTGTCCCATGGGATGTCCTTTAATTGCTCAGATTGGTGCTTATTCTACTGATGAGAAACAGTTAAGATTAACCAACTGGCTGAAATTGAAAACGAATCTGCCTAATATAGCCGTATTCAACCAAGGCGACTAGCTCACCTTAGTAACCTGAATGCGATAAATGCTGATATTGATTGCCCAATGTTAATACTAAGCAAATGAAATTGCATGGGAATACTCGCGTTTATTCACGCTATAGCTGAAATTGTAACTAAATTGGCATCAGTAAAAGAGGTGATTTAAAAGCCATTATGCACAGAGATGATTTAGTGAGTTAACTTTAGCGTCCAGTCTGAGTATCATCAGTCTAATATATTATCCCGCATCAATTGTGGTCGTTTAATCCAACGATTGAGTAATGAGTATGAAAGCGCATTTGATCACCCGTCAGGGGTGGCAAACTTTAGATAAAGAATTGAAGTATTTGTGGAAAGAATATCGGCCGCAAATCACCCTTAAAGTCCAAGAAGCGGCGGCACAGGGCGACCGTAGTGAGAACGCGGACTACACCTACAACAAGCGTTTGTTGAGACAAATTGATGGCCGAGTCAGATACTTAGTTAAGCGGTTAGAAGAATTAAAAATCGTCGATTACTCGCCGCAGCAGGAAGGCAAAATATTCTTTGGCGCTTGGTTTGAGCTTGAAAATGAAGCCGGTGATCGCGTGCGTTATCGGATCGTCGGTAAAGATGAGCTCGATACAAAATTAGGCTATATCACCATCGACTCGCCCATGGCGCGTGCCTTAATCGGCAAGCAAGTGGATGATGAGGTGCTAGTGCAAACGCCCTCGGGTCCAAAAGAGTGGTATATCAATCAGATCCGTTATACCCCTTTTGAAACTACTCTCGCCAGCGAGGCGAATTAACCACAGAGTTGCCGCTGTTAAAATAGCGGCGGTAGTCACGGGATTGCGGGAAAGATCAAACTCTCTGATTTGACCTAGGCTTTAGCATGAAACATACGGGGCGCCTGTGGTATCTTTGGCGCAATAACGACTTACTTTACAGTTAGGCACGACACTTTATTTATGCAAACTAATGCACATAACATCGCTCAGATTATCGCTCAAGAACTGAATGTTCGTGAGCAACAAGTTGCCGCAACCATCACTCTGCTTGACGATGGTGCGACAGTTCCCTTCGTTGCCCGCTACCGTAAAGAAGCAACGGGCGGTTTAGACGATACACAACTGCGTACCTTGTACACGCGTTTAGGTTACCTGCGTGAGCTGAACGACAGACGCCAAGTGATCCTGTCTAGCATCCAAGCTCAGGGTAAGTTAACGCCAGAATTACAATGGGCGATTGACGAGGCAGACAGTAAGACACGCCTCGAAGATTTATACCTGCCCTTCAAACCTAAGCGTCGTACTAAGGGCCAAATCGCTATCGAGGCTGGGCTTGAGCCATTAGCCGAGGCCTTACTGGCTGATCGTAGCGTAGATGTCGAGACCACCGCGGTAGGCTATATCAATAGCGAAGCGGGTTTTGCAGATGTTAAAGCTGTGCTCGAGGGCGCGCGTTATATCCTGATGGAGCGCTACGCCGAAGACGCTGAATTACTGCGTAAAGTGCGTGAGCATTTAAGCCAAAACAGTGTGTTAGAAAGCCGTTTAATTGCTGGCAAAGAGAAAGACGGCGCGAAGTTCCGCGATTATTTTGAGCATACAGAACAGTTAGCTAAGATCCCATCACACCGTGCACTGGCTATGCTGCGTGGGCGTAATGAAGGTTTCTTAACCTTATCTATGAATGCCGACCCAGCCGCTGAAGCGGGCCAAGGTAGTTACTGCGAAGTGATTATCTGTGATCATTTAGGGCTGAAATTAGGTGATAGTAGCGTTGATCAATGGTTGAAAACTGTGGTGACGGCGACATGGCGTATTAAGATTGCCCTGCAGATGGAAACTGAGTTTATTTCGCAAATGCGCGAACGCGCTGAAGCCGAAGCGATTAAAGTTTTCGCCCGTAATCTAGGTGATTTATTGATGGCCGCTCCTGCGGGTGCGAAAGCCACCATGGGACTCGATCCTGGTTTACGTACCGGTGTTAAAGTAGCAGTGGTCGATAACACAGGTAAGTTGTTGTGCCATGCGACTATTTTCCCACACGCACCGCAAAATCTGTGGGAAAAGTCGATCCGTACTTTGGCTAACTTAGTCAAAATGCATAAGGTTGAGCTGATTGCGATTGGTAACGGCACTGCATCACGGGAAACTGACAAGCTGGCCGCTGAGCTGATTGCCGAAGTGAAAGATACCCATCCACATTTGACCAAAGTGATGGTCAGTGAGGCGGGCGCGTCTGTGTATTCTGCATCGGAATTGGCGGCGTTGGAGTTTCCTGATCTTGATGTGTCGATTCGTGGCGCTGTGTCTATCGCCCGCCGCTTGCAAGATCCATTAGCCGAGTTGGTGAAGATTGAGCCTAAGTCTATCGGTGTCGGTCAATATCAACACGATGTGAGTCAAAGCCAATTATCGGGTTCGCTGGAAGCCGTGGTGGAAGATTGTGTAAACGGCGTGGGTGTAGATCTCAACATGGCCTCTGTGCCGTTATTGTCACAAGTGGCAGGTTTAAATAAGACGTTAGCGAAAAACGTGGTCGATTATCGCGATGCCAATGGTCAGTTTAAGAATCGTAAAGAGCTGCTGAAAGTGCCGCGTTTAGGGCCTAAAGCCTACGAGCAAGCGGCGGGCTTTTTGCGTATTCGAGAAGGGGACAATCCACTCGATGCCTCGTCTGTGCATCCAGAGGCTTATTCGCTAGTGGAAACTATCGCTAAGACTAAGCAAGTAGAGTTGGCGAGCCTGATGGGTAACTCTGATTTGCTGCGCAGCATCAAGGCAGAAGAGTTTATTACGGCGGAATTTGGTTTGCCGACGGTCACAGATATTTTAGCAGAACTGGATAAGCCTGGACGCGATCCCCGCGGTGAGTTCAAAACCGCCAAGTTTAAAGATGGTGTTGAAGAACTTAAGCATCTGAAACCCGAAATGGTACTCGAAGGCGTAGTGACCAACGTGACTAATTTTGGTGCCTTCGTCGATATTGGCGTACATCAAGATGGACTCGTGCATATCTCTTCTCTAACCGACAAGTTCATCAGCGACCCGCACACTGTGGTGAAAGCGGGAGATGTGGTGAAAGTCAAAGTGATGGAAGTTGACGTTGAGCGCCGCCGTATCGGTTTGAGCATGCGTTTGGATGAAGCTATCGACCAGAGCAAGCCACAGCAAAGACCACACAATCCTGCCAGAACTAATCATGGTAAAACACCGCAGTCAGCGAAACCGGCTGCGCGTCCTGCGCAGAAGCAAACACCTAAAGCGCCAGCAAACGCGGCCATGGGCAATGCCTTTGCCGATGCCTTCGCTAAGCTGAAAAAGTAGACGCTGTAATGTTAATACTCGGACATACGTCATGTCCGAGTCGACTTTTTAACCTGTTACTCACAAAATTGTTGCATAAATGCCGTCTTAGGGAATATAAAGTCGGCATTTAATGCAACGTTAAGCAAAATCGGTTGTCATAGCACAGCTTATTCACCGATTTTTCAAATTGACACTCCAAAGCAGAGTGGCTCTTTTTACACGTTTTGGGGTAACACATGCAATCTGGTTTATCACCTCGCGGGCGAAACAATGCCCATGGGCCTTTCCGCGCCATCTTTATCTTTTCGTTATTAGTGCTTTTCATTGCCACCGCGAGCCGTATCGCTTTAGGGCTGTGGCAAGCCGATCGCGTGGCCGCTGTTGATGGTTGGTCGCATCTCTTAATCCAAGGTTTACGCGTCGATATCGCTACCCTGTGCTGGTTATGGGGTATTGCTGCCTTAGGAACCGCATTATTTTCAGGTGATCATTTTATTGGCCGTCTATGGCAGCCGATTTTACGGGTGTGGTTAACCGTCGGTCTGTGGATCATGCTCTTTTTAGAAGCATCGACCCCCGCTTTTATTGAAGAATATGGTTTTCGTCCGAATCGTTTGTATGTGGAATATCTGATCTACCCGAAAGAAGTGCTTTCTATGCTGTGGGCGGGTCGTAAGCTTGAGCTTATTTTCTCAATATTATTAACCATAGGTACACTCTGGGGCGGTTGGGTTCTCAGCGGTAAACTGACGAGAAACCTGCGCTTTCCACGCTGGTATTGGCGTCCAGTATTAGCGTTAATCGTTATCGCAATTACGATATTAGGTGCCCGTTCAACCTTGGGTCATCGTCCGCTTAACCCCGCTCTGGTGGCCTTTGCTGACGATCCATTAGTGAACTCTTTAGTTATTAACTCTGCTTATTCCTTGGTGTTTGCCATCAAGCAGATGGATAGTGAAGAAGATGCTTCTAAAGTGTATGGCAAGCTAGATAACGCGGAGGTTATTGCAACGATTAGGCAGGAAAGTGGTCGCCCTGAAAGTGCCTTTACTTCAACGGATATCCCATCACTGAGCTTTAACCAAGCCAGTTATACTGGTAAGCCAAAGAACTTAGTGATCCTACTGCAAGAGAGCTTAGGCGCACGTTTTGTCGGTAGTTTAGGTGGGTTACCCCTGACACCGAATATCGATGCCTTGTCTAAAGAAGGTTGGTATTTCGATAACTTGTACGCTACTGGTACACGATCTGTACGCGGAATCGAAGCTGTGACAACAGGTTTTACGCCAACGCCAGCTCGCGCTGTGGTGAAGCTAGGTAAGAGCCAAGTTGGCTTTTTCAGTATTGCTGAATTACTTAAAAATCATGGTTATACAACGCAGTTTATTTATGGTGGTGAGAGCCATTTCGACAATATGCGTAGCTTCTTCTTGGGCAACGGCTTTAGTGACATCATAGATCAGAAAGATTACAAATCTCCGGCCTTCGTGGGCTCGTGGGGCGCGTCAGACGAAGATTTAATGCGCAAGGCGAACAGTGAGTTTGAGCGTCTGCATAGCGAAGGTAAGCCTTTCTTTAGTTTAGTGTTTAGTTCGAGCAACCATGATCCATTTGAATTCCCAGATGATCGTATCGAACTTTATGAACAACCTAAGCAAACTCGCAACAATGCGGCGAAATATGCCGACTATGCGATTGGTGAGTTTTTCAAATTGGCGAAAAACGCGGACTATTGGAAAGATACGATTTTTATCGTGGTTGCCGACCATGACAGTCGAGTGGGTGGTGCGGATCTGGTGCCAGTATCGCGTTTCCGTATTCCGGGATTAATTCTTGGGGATAATGTTGCGCCAAAACGCGATCATCGTATCGTGAGTCAAATTGACTTGCCGCCGACTTTGTTATCCTTGATTGGAATATCTGACTCTTACCCTATGCTGGGCCGTGACTTAACTCAGGTCAGCGATGATTGGCCAGGGCGTGCTCTGATGCAATACGATAAAAACTTTGCGCTGATGGAAGGTAAAGATGTGGTCATTCTGCAACCAGAGAAAGAGGCACAGGGTTTCGAATATAATGAAAAAACTGAGCAGTTAACGCCTCATCCACCCGCTGCTGCCGCGCTAGAGAAGAAAGCCTTAAGTTGGGCATTGTGGGGCAGTTTAGCCTACCAGCAAGAGCTGTATCGTTTGCCTAAATAAGCGTTAAACAGTATAAAAAATGCCGCTATTCTTAGCGGCATTTTTGTTTATCATTCAGGTTAATTTTGTGCGCAAACGGATTCATACGATTGGAATAGGTTAAATCCACGTCGACATAATAGATTCTTGCTCTGGCTGAGTCTGTTGTTGATAGAACTGACCAATGCGCTGCCCAAGTTGTTGATAAAATTGACTCGATTCGCCTTGAAGCGATTGTCGTGCAGCGCTGCTGGTATTCGCTTTGGCGTTACCGCTGGCATAATTTGCTGCACCTTGACTGACCTTTAAGCGTATATCCTTACGTTGCAGCGCCGCTTGGCCTCTTGCTACAATTTTTAGCGTTTTAGGTAAAACACGCTCGGCCACTACAAGGGGCGCTTTTTTCTCTTGCTGTTGTTGGTTCTGTTGCTGTGAGGATTGCTGTTGCTGCTGTTTTTCTTGAACTTGTTGCTGATTATGCTCGAGCGTTTTCGCCTGTTGTTGAGCTTGATCCGCAGTGCGTTCATTCTGTGGATTAAAGGCGCGTTCTTCGTGACTTTTAGTTGCCGCTTGTGGTGGGATGACTACAGGTTTCAGTTGGTTGTCGACCCGAGCCGAGTCCGTCGCGACATTACTGGTCGCTAGCGGGACTTGGGGATAGTTACTGACAACTAACATGGGAAATTCCTTGGCACATTAATGGTTAAATACTAGCCATTAATCGCTCAAAGATAAAGCGTTAACGTGTCTGTAACGTTAACCAAGGCATAAATACCTGCAAAAACTCCTGCTGATGGGAAATAAAGGGCGCGTGAGAGGCTTTGGCGAGCATCACATCCTCACTTTGAGCTGTGATGGGCATTTTAGGTGGTACGCGTTTGGGCACTAGCCCGTCGAGTCGGCCCCAGATCCTTAGCCAAGGTTGTTGCAACTCTATCAGTTGCTGCCTTAAGTCGACGTCGGTTAGCATATTTAGGCCTTGAGTTAAGGCTCTGGTATTGGGTAAAGGACGTGCGAGGACAAGATCGCGCAGTTGTTTGATATCTTCCTTGGCGGTTTCGCTACCCATGGCTTGAATCGCCAGAAATCTCTCTATAGTTTTAGGTAAATTTTGGCCGAGTTGTTCTCTAAATTGATTAAGGACTTGTGGCGGAATGCCCGGCCATGCTTCGTCTTCCCTTGCCATAAAGCAAGGGGATGAGGCAATAGTAATCAAGCCTTTGATTTTTTGTGGATAACTTAACGCTGCCTGAGTCGCAACTAGCCCACCGAGTGACCAGCCGGCCCAAATAGCGTGTTCAGGCAATGCAGCGACTAAGGTATCGACCCAGGTTGATAGGCCACCTTCAACCATTTGGCTATGGCCAAAGCCCGGCAAGTCTACATAGTGCACCCTATACTGAGATAGTGACTCATGTAATGGCGTAAACACAGCGCTATTCACTCCCCAACCGTGAAGCATCACCAGATCTGGCCCTTGGCCGCTGATTTCAATATGCAAATTTGCTTGGTTTGTGGATGTGACTTGGCTCACTTGAGTGCCTCAAAAATGGATTAGGTGAATGTATGCCGTACTTTGTCAAAAGGATTTGGCCGCAATCTGCTTTGCGGATAATGCGTTTAGGCTATCAACTCGGTACAAGGTGGTTGGCGGGCAGTTTACCTAACCGTTGCCTGCTGTGCCACCAATCCATATCACTTCCCGAGACTGGCATTTGCGCCGTTTGTCTTCAATCTGGCTTATATCATGGGCCTATTTGCTTAGGTTGCGGTAAGTCGATGCAAATAGAAGTCGATTATTGCGGTGAATGCCAAAAGCGCCAGCCACGTAAAGTCATTGCGCCTTGTAGTTATCATCAAGGTTTGGGTGCTTGGGTTGGTGCGATTAAATATCAAGGTCAACTTGCCGCTTTGCCCGTGCTTTGTAGCGCCTTAGTGGCACGCATTAAGGTATTAGAACAGCAAGGATTAATCTCGCTGCCTCAAGCGATAATGCCAGTCCCATTGCATCCAAAACGCTTACAACAACGGGGATTTAATCAGGCGTGGTTAATTGCCCATGAGTTATCACAGCTCTTGCAACTGCCGTTAGTGAGCGAAGGGTTAACGCGCCAACAAGACACTCGATCGCAGGCGGGGCTTTCGGGTGCACAGCGACGACGCAACTTACACGATGCCTTTATGTTAGCGGATGATTTTGCGTTCCAGCGTGTTGCATTGGTGGATGATGTGGTGACCACCGGCACTACAGTCTCTGAAATTGCTCGCTTATTCGAAGCGCGTTATGTGCATGTTCAAGTATGGTGTTTGGCAAGGGCTGAGGCGCCAGGCTTGTTGGATGATCACGATAATGAATGAGAAGCATGTTGATAACGTCTTATAATATCCGCTCAAGTGACTGTCTTAGTAGCATTATTCGATTTTGATGCGTTGAGTTTTTATCGTTTAATTAGTCCAAATGACTAAGTCAAATCGTGATCGCTATGGCAAAAATCCATAAACTTGCTATCCAAAGGACTACAAAGCGAAGGTGAGTCGGAGTATCATACGGCTAATTCTTACTAAAACACTCAGGTATCCCCTGACGGAGCAGGTTTTCATGATTACCATTTCCGATGCGGCTCAAGCCCATTTTGTTAAGTTGTTAGCAGATCAACCTGAAGGCACTCATATTCGCGTATTTGTGATCAGTCCTGGTACCTCGCAAGCCGAGTGTGGTGTGTCTTATTGTCCACCGGATGCAGTAGAAAGTGATGATATTGAAATCGAGTTCACTGGTTTCAATGCTATGGTCGATGAGAAGAGTGCACCCTTCCTTGAAGATGCCACTATCGATTTTGTGACTGACCAATTAGGTTCACAACTCACGCTCAAAGCACCTAACGCAAAAATGCGTAAAGTGTCAGGTGATGCACCTTTAGTCGAGCGTATCGAATACGTGATCCAATCTGAAATCAACCCTCAGTTAGCTGGCCATGGTGGTAATATCATGCTGGTTGAAATCACTAAAGAAGGCGTGGCTGTACTGCAGTTCGGCGGTGGTTGTAACGGTTGTTCTCAAGTTGATATCACCCTGAAAGATGGTATCGAAAAACAATTGTTAGACATGTTCCCAGGTGAGTTGACTGGCGTACGTGACGTGACAGATCACCAACACGGTGAACATTCTTACGCTTAATCTTGTTTGTTAAGCTGAATGAAAAACGCGACCTTGAGTCGCGTTTTTTATATTTGGCTTTCGCTTTAAGTGCAGTTGTTAAGTTATAACTTAGGGTTGAGATTATCAGCTAAGAACTTATCTAAGGCTTTAAACGTCGCGAGTCTGTTGTCGTTATTGCTCAGGTAATGATCACCATTCTCCAACTCAATATACTCCACTGGTTTATTTAGTGATTTGAGCTCGTCATACATTTCTCGGCTATGTTGAACCTTAACGACTCTGTCTTTATCGCCATGAAGCAGTAATACTGGGATGTTAATTTTATCTGCTTTACTGATAGGTGATCGCTCATAGAGGGCATCGAGATCATCTCCTATTTGCTCTTTAACCACTTCATAGTTGGTATGTCTGCGGCTTGATTTTACTAGGTAGGCCACATCGGTCACACCAGCTACACTGATGGCGCAACGGTAAAGATCGGGAGTCATGGCTGCCCCCATTAAGGCCGCGTAACCACCATAACTCGCACCGGCAATACAAATGTGTTTGGGATCGCTAATCCCTTGAGCTATGAGGTAACGAGTCCCATCTTCAACATCGTTTTGCATTTCGAGTCCCCAGCTTTTTAGGCCAGCCTTCATAAACTCATAGCCGTAACCTGCCGACCCCCTGAAATTCATTCGAAATACCGCATAACCCCGATTAGCGAAAAACTGTGCCCAGTAGTCAAAGTCGTTACTGTCGTAACTGATCGGGCCGCCATGGGGGAAAATAATCGTCGGTAGCTGTTTAGCTTCGAGTCCCTTTGGCACTGTTAGGTAAGCATCAATTTTGAGCTTATCCCTTGCTTCGTAAGTTAGATGTTGGGTGTTGGCGAGTAGCTCACTATTGAGCTTGCCGTATCTGTTCGCGATGGGATATAACGTTTTTTCGTCCCTATCGCCGAAATAATAAGTGCCAGGCTCGGTCGAGCTGGTGGAATACACTATGTAGCGGCGTTCATCTGCACTGAATTGAGTAATATAGTTGTGAGCATCGGGTAATACAGCCTTAAGACCATTTTGTAGTCCGACATATTCTGTTTCCCAGAAGGTGTATTCCTCGCCGTCGCCTTCACTGATACCAATGACTTTTTTCTTTAATTGCGAGTAGAGTAAATCCCCTTCGACGTCAGTTGCTTCATTGGCGTAAACCAACTCTTTTGTAAGATTAGGGTCGGTCAGGTTCACTTTAAAAATGGCTTCGAAACCTTGGTGATAGGCGCGAACGTAGAGGATATTAGGGTCTGCATCAAAACCTAATGGCCAAACAGTGTCCTCAGAAAAAGCTTTAAAGGTCCAAAGCAAGCGTGAATCACTCTTTTGCTCGGCCTGTTCATAAATACGGTACTCAGTATCATCGTTGTAGATAGAAATTCGGACTTTGTGCTGCCTGTCGGTAATCCAACTTATAATCTTCTTTTTAGCATTTTGGGTGTAACTGGATTTCCCCTGCGCTAAATTGACTTTCAGAACGCTGTCTTCGCCTACGTTTTCGCCCATTCCGTCTAATGACAGTAAAATATTATCGGGATCATCTGGCATAAGATCGATAATTTGCCCCTGATGTTGCGGGATCCAATTAAGACGGTCTAAGACGCTGCGCGGAAGGACACTCGAGGTCTTTTTCGTGGTCAAATCATACTTAACAAGGCGGGTTTCGGTTGTAGGTGTACCGTAACGGTTAGCCGGAAACTTAGCACTGATCAGTAAGATATTATCGTTTGCCCACTGCAGAGACAGGATGACAAATTTTTGATTATCCGTGTGCAGCGGAATGCTTTTTTCGCCTGTTTCTATATCTTGGATACTAACGACAGTACCTTTGAGTTTGGCTTGATCGACCCGTACAACAGAAGCGATTTTTTTGCCATTAGGCGAGAGCTGCACAGCGCTAACATCTGGGATGCTTGCAAAGGCTTCAACGGGTAATTGTGGCGCAGTGTTGGCAACCGTATAGTTACATAGCCACAGCAATAGCAGCGGTAAAATCCTTTTCATTATCGATTCACATCTTCGTTACAATTGTAAAATCAACATAATAATGATTTTGAGATTAGTAAACTACTGTCTTTACAGATTTATTTATGTAAAAAGGCCTGACTGAAATAATAATGCCCTGCGAGCGTTAGGCTTCTGACGATCATAAAGACACTCATCGCGGCCCAGAGGGCATGGTTGCCTTGCTCTGGTAGTAATAGCTGCTGCAGTAAATACCATGTTGGGAAAAACGCGCCAAAGGTGGCGAGTATCATGCTATTGCGCATCACTTTTCCTTTAGCGGCACCTATGTAAACACCATCGAATAAATACGAGCTAAAGGACCATAAAGGCAAGAATATTAACCAGATAAGATAGGTTTGCGCAGTGGCTCTGACCTCATTAATACTGGTCAATAACGCGATAATATTACTGCCAAAAAGACTAAATACAGCGCAGAATCCTAGTGCCGTTATGGCCGACCAGCACCAAGCTAAGATCACAGCTTCCCTTAATTGTTCTGCCTGTTTTTGCCCATAGGCTCGACCGACTTCTGCCTCGGCATAATAGGCTATACCATCTAGAGCGTAGGAGATTAATAGCAGTAAATTCAATAACACGGCATTGGCCGCAACGGTATTATCACCTAGACCTGCACCATGGAATGTCATAAAGGCAAAAGCTGCCTGCAAGCAGAGGCTACGGACAAAAATATCTGTGTTGAGCCTCAGTAATTTGCCATAACCAGTCAGGGTGACATGGGGGAATAGGTGGGATAAGTGAAACTCTGGTGCACGCTTGAGTTGTTGTAACACCATAGTGAGTGCGACTGAGAAAGCGGTGATATCGGCAAATACTGAGGCGAGGGCAGCGCCTTTAACGCCCCAACCCAAACCGAGGACAAACACCACATCGAGGATAATATTGGCAAGGTTGGCTAAAATCAGCTGCCACATGGCGGCTTTAGGTTGTTGTCGCCCTAAGAGCCAACCTAACATCACTAAATTGAGCAGGGCGAAGGGCGTTGACCAAATCCGTACCTGAAAATACTCGCGGCAATAACGTTCGACCTCGCTACTCGCTTCGGATAATCCTAACGCTAAATTCAATATCGGGACTTGCAGTGCGATAACGCCTGCGCCCAATAACATCGCTAGCATAGCGCCTTGGACTAAGAGTTTGTGCTGGGCGTGAAGATCGTCAGCACCAAAGGCTTGCGCGACTAAACCTGTCGTCGCCATACGCAAAAATCCCAATAACCAAATGATTAATGTGATAATCGTTGACCCGACAGCGACTCCCCCTAAATAATAGGCCTCACTCAGATGACCTATAACAGCCGTATCGACTAAGCCCAACAGCGGGATAGTGATATTGGAGAGTATCATCGGCAGGGCGAGCGCTAGTAACTGGCGATTTTTCGCGCCGTTGAGCATGAGGTCGAGCCAAGTTGATTTAGCAGTATTCATTAATTTCAGAGGTGTTCACATTATGGTTAAACGTGTGCTGTTGGCACTCATAGGGCTAATGACGTTTTCTGCCCATGCCGTGGTCATTCTGCAATATCACCATGTGTCAGAAACCACTCCGGCGGCAACCAGCGTTACGCCCGCGCAATTTCGTGAGCAAATGCAGTTTCTCGTCGATGACGGCTTTAAGGTGATCCCGCTTTCTAAAGTGGTTGAAGCGATCAAGCAAAAACAAGATTTACCCGCTAAAACAATCGCAATTACCTTCGATGATGGTTATCGCAGTATAGCGACTACGGCGCATCCTATCCTAAAGGAATTTGGATTCCCCTACACCTTGTTTGTGGCAATTGAGCCGATTAAACAAAAGTTTACCGAGATGATGACTTGGGATGAACTCATCACACTATCCAAGGAAGGCGCCGATATTGCTAATCACAGTTGGGCGCACGAACATTTGATCCGCGCCCTAGAAAACGAATCACAGGCGCAGTGGTTCGCGCGGATAAAAGCCAATATCTTAGATACAGAAAAGGCGATTGCAGATGCCACTGGGCACAATTTTAAAATGCTGGCGTATCCCTACGGTGAGTACAATCAAGCGTTGCAGGATATGTTAACTGAGAACGGCTTTGTCGCTTTTGGGCAACAGTCCGGTGCCGCGGGGCCCTATTCGCCATTAACGGCCCTGCCGCGTTTCCCCGTTGCTGGACAATATGCTGACCTAAAAAGCCTTAAGGCAAAGTTATACAGCTTAAATATGCCTGTGATTGCACAAACCCCAAGTGATCCTGAGTTAAAGGGTGGTCATTGGCGTCCAGAGCTTAAAGTGACCCTCGATATGAGTGATATCTCTGCTAAGCAAGTGATGTGTTATATCCAAGGTCAAGGCTCAAAACAGCCGACTTGGCTCAATGAAAACGAGTTTAGTGTTCAAGCGGATTTAGCCTTGCCTGCGGGGCGATCGCGTTATAACTGCACAGCGCCGAGTAAGGCGCGCAATGGCTACTATTGGTTTTCTCAGCCTTGGGTAAGGCCAAAGGACGATGGCTCTTGGGTCAAAGAGTGATCAGCGGCTAGGTTTGTATTGCGCCACTATTTTTTCAAAATCGCTAATTAATTTATCATTTAATACCTGCGGCGGTTTGCCTAACGCTGCCGTAGGTTTAAATACCGCAACTCGCGTTCCCTGCGGCGACACCAACACATAACCCGCACTATGGTCGACTTGGTAATTCTCTCCTTCACCCACCATGGCATAAGTGAGTCCTAAGCTGCGGGTGAGGGGAAATATCTGCGTTTGTTCACCCGTTACAGCTTTAAACTCTGGATTGAAAAAATTCACATAGGTCAGGAGTTTATCCGGTGTGTCCCGTTTGGGGTCGACGGATAAAAACACCACCTGCAATGGCGCTATTTTGTTTAGATCAGGATAAGCCGCCGCAAGTTTATTTAAGGTCGTAGGGCAAATGTCGGGACAAAAGGTAAAACCGATAAAAAATAAGCTCCATTTTCCCTGCAAACTGGCATTGGTAAAAGCTTGCTTGTGTTGCTCAACCAATTCAAAGGGCGCTAATTCATAGGCCAGTGGAAACAGAAAACCGCTCTCTAACTCGATAGGTTTTGGGGGATTAAATTTCACCGCAAATAGGCCGCCAAGACCGAACAACAAAATGGCGATGACTAAAATTCTTTTCTGCATTATTCGCTCCATAAATACAGGTTAGCGCGACAAACTCGTTCCATACACTAGTTCCACAAATAGTGGTCTAGCAGTAATGCCATAAATAACAACATTAAATGGTAGATAGAGAAGCGGAACACTTGCATCGCCAAGCCATCATGATCCCGATATTTAAGTTGCCATGCTTTATAGATAAATCCCGTACTGAGTAAACTCGAGCTGACGAAATACACTGGCCCACACATACCAACCAGCACAGGTAACAGGCAAGCAATCGCCAGCAATACTGTGTAGAGCAAGATGCAGGTTTTCGTAAATTCGACACCGTGGGTGACTGGTAGCATGGGAATATCTACTTTGGCATATTCGGCGCGTCTGTGAATGGCCAGTGCCCAAAAATGTGGCGGCGTCCACGTAAAAATGATGATCACTAGCAATAACGCATGGCCGTGAAATTCGTTCGTCACTGCCGTCCATCCCAGCAGGGGTGGCATGGCTCCCGCAAGGCCGCCGATCACAATATTTTGTGATGTTGCGCGTTTCAAATAGGCAGTATAAACCAAGGCATAGCCAATCAGGCTGGCAAAGGTCAGCCAAGCTGTGAGTGGATTGACTAAGGAATATAAGACGATAAAGCCAAAACTACCTAAGCTAGCGGCGAAAATTAACGCGCGGGTGGCCGAAATGCGTCCCTTAGGCAATGGGCGATTGTAGGTGCGCGCCATTAAGCCATCAATACGGCGATCGATCAGATGATTGAGCGCCGCCGCTGAACCCGCCATCATAGCAATACCCAGCATACCGGCGATTAAAGGTTGAACGGGGACCGCATGGGGCACAGCAAGACACATGCCGACTAAGACAGTGAGCAGCATCAGTGCGACTACTTTAGGTTTGGTCATTTCAAAATAGGCGCGCCATGTTACGCTGAAAGTGGGCAGGCTACTGGTGATTGAGAGTGGTTTTGCCATCTTGGATCCCTCGCTTATGCTTTGCGCCATAAAAAATAGTTGATTGTGACTAAGGTCAGTAGCAGTAGTGCCGCACCACCGTTGTGAGACACGGCAATACCGAGTGGTAAATGCATCACTACGTTAGAAATACCTAAGCTCACTTGTAGTATGACTAGCCCCACTAATAAAAGGCTTAAAGCCTTAAGTCCCGTAGCGCCCACAAATAATCGGTAGGCGAGCACGAGTAACAAGCTGGCAGTGACGATAGCGCCAATTCTGTGGGCTACGTGGATAGTCATTCGTGCAGGGTAATCGAGCACCCCAAATTCGAAGCTAGGGTGTTGGCCTTGGAACGGTGAAAATGCCTCGGCTATTGCTAAGTTATCTACCCAATTTCCTTCACAGATAGGTAAAGAGGTGCAGGCGAGCGCCGCATAATTCGATGATGTCCAAGCGCCCAACATAATCTGACCCACAAGGACGAATAGGCTCACCAATGCTAACGGTGCGAGATGTCGAGTATGGGTTTCGCTATTAAATATACGCCGAGGTCGGGTTCGCAGGTAAAGGAGTAACAGCAGTGAG
Source organism: Shewanella oncorhynchi (assembly GCF_030848765.1). Classification (NCBI taxonomy): domain Bacteria; kingdom Pseudomonadati; phylum Pseudomonadota; class Gammaproteobacteria; order Alteromonadales; family Shewanellaceae; genus Shewanella; species Shewanella oncorhynchi. Next base: position 4,847,639 of record NZ_CP132914.1, on the reverse strand, counting down.
ATTAGGCTAAAGCCACCAATAAGATGCGACATCACAATTATTGGCATGAGTTTCATAGTCACAGTCCACATGCCTAGCGCTCCTTGAAAGAGGATCAGCAGCACTATGATGATCGGCAACTTTTTGGGTGCTTCCGGTGTTTTTAAGCACAAAATTAAGATGAACAACACCAGTAAGCCAAGCCCGCCTGCGATATATCTGTGGATCATTTCCAGCCAAGCTTTCTCTGGATTGATATCGTGATCTGGGAATATAGTTTGCGCATGGGCGATTTCATGGTCTTGGGTGGGCACTTTAATATGGCCGTAGCAGCCTGGCCAATCGGGGCAGCCGAGCCCTGCATCCGATAGGCGAGTATAAGCGCCCATTAAAATCACCAATAGGGTAAAGACTAAGGTTAAGCGTAGGAGCCAAGTTAGTTGCATCAATCTACCCTCGACAGTTTTAACAACTTACGCAGATCCGCAATCAGCGCCTTGCCTTGAGCTAAATGTGCTTCTTTGCCCTGCACTTGAGGGTAGCGCAGGACTAAGCTGCCTAAGGGATCGACTATGATTAGCTGCTGTTCATCTAACCATTTGCTTAAGCCTGCATTGGCGGGACGAGTATTGAAGTTAAAGGTGCTTAAGGCGTTAATATCGCTGTCGGGATGAGTGAGGATGAGCGGTTCTACTCGCGCCTGATCTGGCCCTAGCGCTGTGTGGCTTTGGCGCAAAATATACAGGCGTTCACGGCAAGCATCGTTGCATTTGGCGGGCAATAAATACAGTAGCTGCCATTCTTTGGGATTAGAATTTTCAACCCCAAGGCTGGCATAGCTGGTTTCGGGACTGATCAGCTCGCCATGATTGGTGGCACCGCCATGGTATAAATTGAGGCTCAGCACTAGCTTAGCAATCATTACGGGTGCAATAAACGCCAGCAGTAATAGCCCTAATGCTTTGTGTTTAGATTTGTTCTGGGAGTTCATGCTTGCTCCTCTCATTCAAATTATCCCTAATTTATTGTTTTATATTTATTTAGTTTTATTGGTGTCTTGCTAAGTATGGTACGAATTTCCCTATTTGCTCCTTGAGTTTGCGACTGTTTGGGCGCTATGGCGTTTTACATATTTAATCCCTTGCCACAGCATTAGCCCTGCAAATACGGCTGCCATCGAAAACCACTGCAACGCATAGCCCCAATGTTTTTGTGCCGACAGTGGGAAAGGTTGCCAAGGATGGGGCAATGTGAGGGAAGGTAATTGCTCTGGTTGCAACACGACAGGTAACACTGGGTGCCCTAATACCTTAGCCATTTCGGGCATATTTAAATTTTGAAAGCGAATACTTGTCCCTGTTTCTGCCATTAAAGCTTGGCTCAAGGGATTGATTTGCTTTTGATAAAGCCTGCCTTCGATATTTAATGCCCCGCTTAGGGGAGTGATGTGGGGTAACTCATCCCGATGGGAGCCTGAGGCAACAAAGCCTAACTCGACCAGCAACCAAGGTTTTTCAACTTCTACTTGCAATGGTTGGAAGGCTAAATAGCCCACTTGACCTTGATAGATTTGATTATCCAGCAGCCAGATTTGTGAGCTTGCGGGAGTGGCGCGTACTTGCAGTCGATAACCAGTCACACCTTCTTTGCCGACCTTGAGTTGGAGCTGCTCAAAATTTAATGGCAGCAAAGCTTGCCTTGCTTCCATCTGGGCTAAAAGCGTCGTTTTATCTTCACCACGGGCTAACTGCCATAAACCCAACTTGACCAATATAGTTAATACAGCCACAGTCAATATCAGTAGAAAAACCGTTAATTTATTCAGCAGAACATGAGGATATTGTATGAATAGCCTGTTCATTTTTAAGTTGGTCTTAGTTCTGCTGTTGCTATTCATCATTTTTAATCTAGGTCGCGCCTTGTTTATTCTGGTGAAAGGTGATGAAAAAGTGCCTATGAGCCGTTATCTTGGGCGGCGAGTGATTTTCTCCGTGCTCGTTATCTTGTTATTGCTGGTGGCCTTAGGGACTGGGTTAATTAGCCCCAATCCCACGCCTTACTAAAGCACTAGAGAACGTAAACGAAAATAAACAAACACAGCCAGACCACATCCACAAAGTGCCAATACCAACTCCCCGCTTGGAACGCAAAATGTTTATCTGCGCTAAAGTGCCCCTTCAACACTCTGAAAAACAACACGAATAAAAAGAGCGTCCCCAGTGTGACATGCATGCCGTGAAAGCCAGTTAACAGGAAGAAGGTGTTGCCATAAATCCCCGAGGTTAAGGTGAGTCCCATCTCCTGATAGGCGTGGATATACTCTTCAGCCTGCAAGGCAAGGAACCCCATCCCTAAGAGTATGGTGATACCAAGCCAGAGAGTAATGGCAGAACGTTTACCTTTTTCTAGGCTGACATGGGCGAAATGTAAGGTAACTGAGGAGGTTAGCAGTACGATAGTGTTGATTAATGGCAGTCCAGTCCATGGCATAGCTTGGGTTTTAGTGCCATCTGGCGTAGTAATTAGCGGCCAAATAGCTTCAAACTGAGGCCAGAGCACTTCGTGGGTCATGGCATTATTCGATGCGCCACCGAGCCAAGGCACTGCGAACATGCGGGCATAAAATAGTGCCCCGAAAAAAGCCCCGAAAAACATGACTTCCGAAAAAATAAACCAGCTCATACCTTGGCGAAACGATCGATCCATTTGGCTAGAATAGAGCCCTGCCATCGACTCTTGGATCACGGTTCTAAACCAACCCACCAGCATGAATAGGATCACAGCGATCCCAACCAGCAGCACATAACCGCCACCGGATGCACCTGATTTCAACTGTTGCACGAAAAGGCCTGCACCAGAGGCGATTAAGAACAAGCCAATGGCACCTACAATAGGCCAGACACTTTGGGATGGAACGTAGTAAGTCTGATGTTTCGTTGTCATTTTGCAGCTCCTTGCTCTATGGCAGACGCTAACTGCTTGTCGGTAATGTCGTAGAGAGTGTAAGAGAGGGTCAGAGTGTGGATAGACTCAGGTAACTGAGGATCCACATAGAAAATGAGCGGCAGCTCAGCGCTAGTGTCCGCCGCTAATGGTTGTTGATTAAAGCAAAAGCATTCTGTTTTATTGAAATAAGCGGCACCTTGGCCGGGCGAAACTGAAGGTATCGCTTGGCCAATCGTTGCTTTAGCGGACATATTGCGCGCCAAAAATGCCGTATGAATTAGCTCGCCAGGGTGAACTTCGAGCCGTTTGGTTTGTGGCGCAAATGTCCATGGCATGCCTGTTTGTACCTGAGAAATAAATTCCACAGTCACTATTCGGCTTGTATCTACTGTGATTGCTTGATAACTACTCGCGGTATTGGAGGGTTTTCCATTGATACCGAGTTGCTCGCACAACACATCGTAGAGCGGCACCAGCGCGAATCCAAAGCCAAACATTCCAATACAGCCGATAACTAACATGATGATAAGTTTACGATTTGACTTAGGTTTATCTTGCTGGTGTTGGGTTGCCATTTCATTTCACCTCAGGTGGTGTCGTGAAGGAGTGGTAAGGTGCAGGGCTTGGCAATGTCCACTCTAAACCCTCGGAACCTTCCCAAGGTTTAGCGGGGGCTTTTTCGCCGCCACGGATGCACTTAATTACTAATACTAAGAAAATCAATTGCGATAAGCCGAAGGCGAACCCACCAATCGAGACGATTTGATTAACATCGGCAAATTGAATCGAGTAGTCAGGGATACGCCTTGGCATTCCTGCCAGCCCAAGGAAATGCATCGGGAAAAATAGCACATTGACTGAAATCACCGAGCACCAGAAATGCCATTGTCCCAGTCGTTCGTTGTACATGTGTCCCGTCCACTTAGGTAGCCAGTAATAGGCCGCTGCCATGATGGAGAAAATCGCACCAGTTACGAGTACATAATGGAAATGTGCCACAACAAAATAAGTATCGTGGTACTGGAAGTCGGCGGGTGTAATGGCGAGCATTAATCCCGAAAAACCGCCAATAGTGAAGAGTATGATAAAGGCTACAGCAAACAGCATGGGCGTTTCGAAACTGAGTGAGCCGCGCCACATAGTGGCAACCCAGTTAAACACTTTCACTCCAGTTGGCACTGCAATCAACATAGTGCAATACATGAAAAACAGCTCGGCAAACACTGGCATACCTGTGGTGAACATATGGTGCGCCCACACGAGGAACGACAGAATTGCAATACTAGCCGTAGCATAAACCATGGATGCATAGCCAAATAAGGGTTTACGACTGAAGGCTGGGACTATGGCAGAGATGATGCCAAAGGACGGCAAGATCATGATGTAAACTTCAGGGTGGCCGAAGAACCAGAAAATATGCTGGAACATCACAGGATCGCCGCCGCCAGCCGCATCGAAGAAACTCGTGCCGAAAAACTTATCGGTCAGCACCATAGTCACAGCGCCCGCGAGTACGGGCATAACCGCGATCAGTAGGAATGCCGTGATAAGCCAAGTCCACACAAACAATGGTAACTTCATCCATGTCATGCCTGGCGCGCGTAAATTCACTATGGTCACAATCACGTTGATTGCGCCCATGATCGAACTTATCCCCATGATGTGAATAGAAAATACAAAGAGCGCCGTGCTATCTGGACTATAAGTGGTAGACAGTGGCGCGTAGAAGGTCCAACCAAAGTTAGGTCCGCCACCTTCCATAAATAGCGAACTGAGAAGGATAGTAAAGGCGAAGGGGAGTATCCAAAAACTCCAGTTATTCATCCGTGGCAGCGCCATATCGGGCGCCCCTATCATCATAGGGATCAGCCAGTTAGCTAGCCCTGTAAAGGCCGGCATTACCGCGCCGAATACCATGATCAACCCATGAACAGTTGTCATTTGGTTGAAAAAGTTGGGTTCGACCAATTGTAATCCAGGTTGAAAGAGTTCAGCGCGGATCACCATGGCCATAGCGCCACCAGTTAAGAACATAATGAAGCTGAACCATAAATACAAAGTACCTATGTCTTTATGGTTGGTGGTTAGCAGCCAGCGCATGATGCCCTTTGGCGCACCATGATGATGGTCATCATGGGCTGCGGTTTGATCTTGAGTCGTTGTGCTCATCATTATCCCCTACTGTCCATGACTTGCGATATCAGCAGGTTGCACTGTATCGCCGGTATTGTTGCCCCAAGCATTGCGTTCATAGGTAATGACTGCTGCAAGTTGCTGTGGGCTAAGCTGTTTGCCAAATGCCTGCATAGCCGTGCCTGTTTTACCGAGCATCACAATATCGATGTGATTGGCGACTGGTCCAATGGCGATAGCACTACCCACTAGCGCGGGGAAGGCGGGTGGTATTCCTGCACCTGTCACTTGATGGCAGGCAGCACAGAAGGTCGCGTAGACAGTTTCACCTTCGGCCATGAGGGCGTCATGGCTGAGTGTGGGGAGGCTTGCGGGATCGACTGCAGCTGAGACGTCTGCAGGTGCGGGTGTCGGGGTTGTACTGCTTGGTACCGCGGCGGATGTTTGTGCAGAATTGCCGTTCATGTACTCGTTGACGTCTTTGGCTTGCACTGCATCGCCAGTATTATTGCCCCAAGCATTACGCTCGTAGGTAGTCACTGCCGCGATTTCTTGTGCGGTCAATTGCTTACTAAACGCTTGCATGGCAGTACCCGTTTTACCGTTGAGCACGATTTCAAGGTGGCCGCTGAGTGGTCCCGTTGCAATCGGGCTACCTTTAAGGTGCGGAAATACGCCTTGCAACCCTTCGCCATTGGGCTGGTGGCAGGCTGCGCAGTGCCCTAGGTAAACTTGTTCACCTTGAGTCATCAACTCTTCTTTACTTAGGGTTTGTGATAAAGCGGCTTGAGCGGCTTCAGCCGCAGCACCTGCGGCTTGTTTCTGCTCTGTGACCCAAGCCTCAAACTCGGCTTCGGGTAACGCTTGTACTACGATAGGCATAAAACCATGGTCTTTACCGCAGAGCTCGGCGCATTGACCACGGTAAATGCCGGGTTTGTCGATGCGAGTCCAGGCCTCATTGATAAATCCTGGATTGGCATCTTTCTTAATGGCAAAGGCGGGCACCCACCAAGAATGGATGACATCCTCTGAAGTCATCAGAAAGCGGATTTTGCGGTTTATCGGTAGAACGAGCGGTTTATCGACTTCCAATAGATAGTTTTCACCCTTGGTTTCGGTGCCTTCGATTTGTGCTCTGGGTGTTGTCAGTATGCTATAAAAATCAATATCTTGATCGAAATAGCTGTAATGCCATTTCCATTGGGAACCCGTGACTTTTACGGTGAGATCGGCGTTGCTGGGATCTTCCATTGCGATTAAAGTTTTTGTCGCTGGAATCGCCATTAAGATCAAAATGATAAATGGCAGAATCGTCCAAGCGATTTCAACTTTAGTGCTTTCGTGAAAGTGGGACGCGACAGCGCCTTTGGATTTTCTGTGGTTGATCATGGCGTAAATCATGACGCCAAAGACCACTAGGCCTATTGCGCAGCAGATATACAAGATGGTCATGTGCAAGTGATAAACCTTGCCACTGATCTCGGTCACGCCAGGGGTCATGTTGAACCGCATGTCCGCGGCGGTCAACGGTGGTGCGAAAAGCACCACGAGTAAACAATACAACAATTGCTTCACAAGACTTCTCCTCTGCCAATTGCGAATAGCAACTACAAAGAAGAGCAACACAGTAAGTCTCAACTCTATGCAAACTCTTCAGTTCCCAAAAAAGCTTTTTTGACTTCAACGTGCGTTGGCGGCTGTTACTTTTAATCAAGTATTGTTACTGCTGGTAATTAGCCACGCTGGCACATACTGCTGAAATAAATCTGTTCTCTATTTTTAGTGGCGCTTCGAGTTCGATAAATACTCGATTCATTGACCACGGTGGGTGATATATCATCACCAACTTAACCAACCATACTTGCTGTTTAAATATTGATCAAGATCACTTATTTATCTAATTATCTGAAAAATTGCCAAAAAAAAGCCTCACATTCATAGGTGAGGCGGCTTTCAAGGTAAAAAATTAAATGAATATTTAGTGTACAGCGCTAAAAAAAGATTGCTGACCGAAGAGATTGCCTTGCTCAATACGTACGTCTGCATGTAAGTGACTGTTTACGTCTTCAAGCACTATGCCCATAGCTCTGGCACTTTTAGCCACGATTTGTAGGCGTCGATTATCCCGCGCATCCAATGATTGAGTCCAAGTAATGACTGCACTGGACGTACCACTTGTCAGGGCTTTTTCCATCGCCCACAGGGTTTCGACTTCATCTTTAGCATGTACCAGCAAAACTCTATCCATACGCACACCTGCGCTGGCGAGCATTTGCTTGTAGCCAATACTTGGAGGGTTGATGAGCACTAACCAACGGCCCTGTTGGCTTAACTGAGCGAGTTGTGCACTCAGATGAATTAATTCTTGGCGACCTTGAGTCTTGGTTGGCATACAGGCGATAGGCGCATGGTGCCAGTCATAGTCGGCATCACGGACTTCATCGAGCCACAAGCCCGGATGGCGGGGGGCATTGCCAAGTAGTTTATTCATAGCCAATCTCCATTACGGATCACACCGACGGCGAGTCCTTCAATTGTTAAACTTTGGAAGCCTAAATCCACTTTAATCGGGGAGTAATCTTCATTTTCGGCATGTAGATAGACCACATTACCTTTTTTTTCGAAACGTTTAACAGTGACATCGTCATCGACTCTAGCGACAACCACTTGACCATTTCTAGCTTGTTCTACTTTATGAACTGCCAGCAAATCACCTTCGAGAATGCCGATATTTTTCATGCTGTCGCCTTTTACTCGCAGTAAAAAATCGGCGGCGGGATGGAACATGCTTGGGTCGACTTGGTAGTACTGTTCAACATGTTCTTGGGCGAGGATAGGTTCACCCGCGGCCACTTGGCCGATGAGCGGTAAACCTGTTTCAGTCAAATCTTCGATTTCCGCAGGTAGACGAATGCCCCGAGATGTGCCTGGCATGATCTCAATGCAGCCCTTTTTCGCCAACGCTTTAAGGTGTTCTTCAGCCGCATTGGCGCTCTTAAAACCTAAACGGGTTGCGATTTCTGCCCGAGTGGGTGGCATGCCAGTATCGGCAATATTTCGTTTAATTAGCTCTAAAATTTCAGCTTGGCGTGGCGTCAAAGGTCTCATGGTGTTTCCTGTTTTTCTATACAGTTACTGTTAGTATATACAGTATTATTTGCAGCGCAAGTATTAACCACTTTTTAGCTATGTTGGAGAGAATTAGCGAATATTACCTATAGTCTGGTATTCTATCGGGCTAGTAAACGCACTTAATTGCATAAGAATAATGCCTAAACACGACTCTCTTTGGTTGAAATCATTACGTTGGATCCAAAAACACTTAGTGCACACTATTGTGGTACCTCAGGATCCCTTTGCCGATCTGAATCTGGATGCTTCCAGACCCCTTGTTTATGTGATGAAAACAGAATCTCTCAGTGACATAGCTGCTTTGAGCGAAATAACGGCTAAGTTAGGTTTACCAAGCCCTTATGAGCCTCTAGTGGCTAATGGTGTGACTGCGCCTCGGGTTGTCTGTCTTCAAGGACGTAAGCCACTGTTTGGCGAACGTGCTGGTAATGAGCCTTTCCTCGAATGCTTTATGCGTTTGTTAGCCGTGCATAAGGAACGTCCTGAATTGGATATTCAACTGGTGCCCGTGAGCTTGTATTGGGGTCGCACGCCAGGGAAAGAAGACGACACTATGAAGGCGGCCGTATTTGAGCGGGAAAACCCGACTTGGCTACGCAAGTGCTTGATGATTCTGTTCTTAGGTCGACATAACTTCGTGCAGTTTTCGAATGCCGTATCCCTGCGTTACATGGCTGACGAACATGGCACCGACATGGGGATTGCCCATAAGTTAGCACGGGTTGCGCGCGTGCATTTCCGTCGTCAACGTAAGGTAATGACAGGGCCTGTGCTGCCAAACCGCCAAGCACTGTTTCATTCGTTACTCAAATCTGAGTCGCTGCGCAAAGCGATTCAAGAAGAGGCCGCTAGTAAAAAGATTTCTGAGACCCAAGCGCGCGAGACGGCTATTGAGTATCTCGATGAAATCGCTGCCGATTACTCAGACAGTTTAGTGCGTATTGCCGAGCGTTTTTTAACTTGGCTGTGGAACAAGCTTTACAGCGGGATCAACATTAAAGGCGCCGAGCAAGTTCGGCAGTTACACCACGATGGCCACGAGATTGTTTATGTGCCTTGCCATCGCAGCCACATGGATTACCTGCTGTTATCGTATATTTTGTATTATCAAGGCATGGTTCCGCCGCACATTGCTGCCGGCATTAACCTCAATTTCTGGCCCGCGGGACCTATGTTCCGTCGCGGTGGTGCCTTCTTTATCCGCCGTAGTTTTAATGGCAACAAGCTATACACCGCAGTATTTCGTGAGTATTTAGACCAGCTGTTTGCTAAAGGTTATTCGGTGGAATACTTCTCCGAAGGCGGCCGTTCACGTACTGGCCGTCTGTTGGCGCCGAAAACTGGCATGATCGCCATGACGATGAACAGCGTACTGCGCGGTATTGAACGTCCTGTCACACTTGTGCCTGTGTATTTAGGCTATGACCATGTGATGGAAGTGGCGACTTACCATAAAGAGTTAAGCGGTAAGAAAAAGAAAAAAGAATCTGTGTGGCAGGTGTTCGGTGCCATTCGCAAATTAGGTAATTTTGGCCAAGGTTACGTGAATTTTGGCGAGCCTATTACCCTGCAAAATTTCTTAAATGAGCGTGCGCCAAACTGGCGTGCTGAGTTGGCCGATGATCCCGAGCAGAAACCAAGTTGGTTAACGCCAGCGGTAAACGTGCTGGCTAATCGGGTGATGACGCGTATCAATGATGCCGCAGCCGCGAGTTCTGTGACTTTGACTAGCTTAGTCTTACTGGCGACAGATCAAAACGCCTTAGAACGTAGTCTGCTGGAGCGTCAGCTTGATTTGTATCTGACCCTACTCAAAAAAGTGCCTTACACTTCTTATACATCTGTTGCCGAAGGTGATGGTAAGCATTTAGTGCAGCAAGGTTTAGAGCTGAACAAGTTTGTTGTTAGTGCCGATCCTTTAGGGGAAATAGTGTCTATCGAAGCGAGTCAGGCTGTGTCTATGACTTACTATCGTAACAATATCATTCACTTATTTATTGTTCCTTCATTAATTGCGAGTTGTTTAACCCATAATGAACAGATCCTGCGCCAGCAAGTGGTTTCAATCGTTGCCGATTTTTATCCACTGCTGAAAGCCGAACTCTTCATGGGAATTAAAGACTTACCAGCCTATGTTGAGCAAGTGCTGGATTTCCTGATTGGGCAAGGTTTAGTGGTTGAGACAGATACTTTAGCTGTCGTGCCTGAGCACTCAAGCCAATTATTGTTGTTAGCCAGTTCAGTGAGTGAAACTCTGCAACGCTACGCTATTATTTTCAATCTGTTAGCGAACAGACCTAAGATGGAGCGCTCAGAACTTGAGTCTGAGAGCCATTTACTTGCCCAGCGTTTAGGGGCTTTACATGGCATTACCGCGCCTGAGTTCTACGATAAAAAACTCTACGGTACTTTGAGCGTGAAGCTCAAAGAATTGGGATATCTGGCGGATAGTGAAGATAAGTCCAATATCAATCGCATACGAGATCAGGCCAATAGCTTATTACGTCCGTCAGTGAGACAAACGATAGTGGCGAGTGTCACCGCGGAGCACACAGTTTAATGGCAAATCATATGAATGCGGCTAAGCATAAGCCCGCAGGTAAGTCCTTGCTTGGTGGTGCCATGATTATTGCTGGCACGACCGTAGGTGCTGGGATGTTTTCTCTGCCCGTGGTCGGTGCAGGTATGTGGTTTGGCTATTCGATTTTAATGTTATTGGGTATTTGGTTTTGCATGTTGATGTCGGGCTTATTGTTGCTCGAAACCAATTTACATTTCGAACCAGGTGCTAGCTTCGATACCTTAAGCAAGCAAACTCTTGGGCAGTTTTGGCGGATAGTGAACGGCGTTTCTATCGCTTTTGTGTTGTATATTTTGACCTATGCCTATATCAGCGGCGGTGGTTCGATTGTGAATCACAGCTTGCAGGGCATGGGAATTGAGTTACCGCAAAGTGTGGCAGGGCTGGTGTTTGCCATAGTATTGGCGAGCATAGTGTTGATCAGTACTAAAGCCGTGGATCGGATTACCACGATTATGCTCGGCGGTATGATCATTACCTTCTTCCTCGCGATCGGCAATTTATTGATCGAAATTGATGTGACTAAGTTGCTCGAACCCGATGGTAATAATAGCTTTTCACCTTATCTGTGGGCGGCGCTACCCTTTGGTCTTGCCAGCTTTGGTTACCATGGTAACGTTCCCAGCTTAGTGAAGTATTACGGCAAAGATTCCACCACCATTATCAAGGCGATTTTCGTCGGTACCTTTATCGCGCTGGTGATTTATGCTTGTTGGTTAGTGGCGACTATGGGCAATATTCCCCGCAGCCAGTTTATCGACATTATTGCCCAAGGCGGCAATATGGGGGTCTTGGTGGGCGCTTTGTCTGAGGTGATGGCGAGTAGCTGGTTGAACAGTATGTTAACGCTGTTTGCTAACTTGGCCGTGGCTTCATCTTTCTTAGGGGTGACCTTAGGTTTGTTTGATTATCTCGCCGACTTGTTTGGTTTTGACGATTCGCGCTCGGGCCGGATGAAAACCGCGTTAGTGACCTTTGTGCCGCCGACGATTTTAGGATTACTGTTCCCCGACGGCTTTTTAGTGGCGATTGGCTTTGCGGCATTAGCGGCAACAGTGTGGGCGGTAATCGTCCCCGCACTGATGGCCTATAAATCGCGGCAGCTATTCCCCGAGAGCACAGGTTTTAGAGTGATAGGCGGTACGCCGCTGATTATTCTTGTGGTGTTATTTGGCATAGTCACGGGTGCTTGTCATTTGCTCGCGATGGCAAATTTACTGCCGCAATATTCCTAATTTGTTTCGATGATTTAAGCCCTCTGCGTGAGGGCTTTTTTGTATTTAGCGATTGAGTTTTAATCCTGCAGATCTTTTTTATCTGGACACTGGACAGAAGCCCGAACTCAGGCTTAACTCGAATGATTGTAAAAACGAAGGAGCCAATGATGAAAATTACTCAGTACGCACAAGGACATGCATGTTGGGTTGAACTCGCAAGCCACGATTGGCAAGCTGCTAAAACATTCTACCAAACGTTATTTGGTTGGGATTCAGTAGACATGCCAATCCCAGAAGGTCATTTTTCGCTATTCAATTTAGCGGGGGATGATTTAGGTGCCATGTACCAAATTCCCGAGTCAGAGTCGCAGATCCCTAGCCATTGGCGTGTCTACTTTGCCGTTGATAATATGGATGCCAGCATTGCAGCGATTCAAGCGGCGGGTGGCCAAGTGCACATGGGGCCGCATATTGTGGGAGATGCTGGGGTGATGGCGCAGGTGAGCGATCCGCAAGGCGCACGTTTTGCGCTGTGGCAAGCGAAGAATCATATCGGTGCTCGCCGTCAGGGTGAACTCAATACCCTTTGCTGGGTTGAGCTGGCATGTAAAGAACCACGTGCTGAAGAAGCCTTTTACTGCAAAATATTCCCTTGGACTAACTCGCCCAGCGACATGCCGGACATCGAATACTCTGAGTGGCAAGTTGATGGTCAATCCATCGGCGGCATGATGACCATCATGCCCGAATGGGGCGACATCTCTCCCCATTGGTTGCTTTATTTTGCAGTAGCCGATTGCGATGCATTTGCAGAAAAAGCCCAAGCGTTAGGCGCGCAAGTGTGTATTCCGCCCAGTGATATCCCCGATGTGGGCAGATTCTCTGTAATAGCCGACGCCCAAGGCGCCACCTTTGCGGTGATCAAGCTTAATCAGATGTAAGGCCATATTTAGGACGAGTCACATTTAAGATTAAAAACGGCGACACTTAGTCGCCATTTTTATTCGTATAACCATTTGTTTAATTAGCATTATCAATCATGATTGTCTCAGGGCAGGAGCCTCTGCCTGCCTTGTTAGCTTTGGCGAGTAGGCTAGGCAAGGAGTCTGAGGCTTTAATGACCTCGGGCAAGTTAATGCGGATTTCACTCAGTAATCCCTTGCCACATTCTAGGCTCATTTTAGCGTGAGCACCTTGTCCGAAACTGCTATCAAAACTTTGGTTTAACTCACTTTTACTGACACTCTTACCTATGTTGTCATGAATAAATTTTTGTACCCATGCCGAGGCATTGACCGCTTGGGTCAGCTGGGTTGCCAATAAAAAGTACTCGTTAGGGTCTTGGCTACGGCAAGTGCCGTGTTTCCACCATTCGTGGCGCTCTAAACAGGTGCCATATTGGGCGCTCGGCATGACTTCTTCTAAATTTTTGCGCACCGATGGATTCAGTTCAAGCTCAGGATAAGTACAGAAATCATTCGGCTGCAGTTTGACTGTGCTGCAATAGCCATAACGTGTGCCGCATTGTTGTTTATTCGGCCACAGTCCGTGCAGGCTGAAGTGTTGCCATTGGCTCGATTCTGGCGTTTGGCTGAGGGCGCGGCATTCGGCTTTACGGCGGCCATAGAGTTCACAAAAGGTGCTTTGCCAGCTTAATGCGAGCACGTTAGCATCGAATTCGCCACCTATTTGACATTGATTCCCTTGGCGTTTCTCTGGGGTACCATGCTCTTTAAGGCTATCTCGGCTTTTTGCTTTGATGTCCGATGCCGTGGTGGTTTGCGCTGGTTCCGCCGCCGTTGCAGGTGTTGATAAATTACTGTCAGCAACATTAGATAGATATTGACCACAATCGCCGCTGATCCAACGCATGGGAGACTTCACCGCATTGGTGCGCACTCTTAGCCAATCAGGTTTAGCGCTATTGCCGAGGATTTCAAGTACAGGGTAGCGCTCACCAATATTGCTCTGCCATTGGTCTGGATTCGTCTGCTTATTTTTCGATTGAAATAGCTCACAGCGTTTGTCGGCAACGAATTCACCAGTTGCAGATGCGGCAAAGGTGGGTGCTGTAATGATGAGCGCAGAGCATAAACCGAATGCGGCAAGTAACGCACGTGATGGGGTTTTAAGGGAAAGTGCTTGCGGCCATATCCGGCTGATGGTTAAACAAAATGACTTGGTCATGTGATGGGATCCTTCCTACGGCAGTGAATTGAGTCAATTTTGTGTGGCACTGAGTCAATGGTACACATAAGCGCTATAAACTTAGAGGCTTATTTTATGGATAGCGAATACTCATGTAATTATGATGTCATGCATTCGACTTATATTCAGGTTTCTACTTGTGAATATAAAGAGGTTATTCGTGCGTAAGGTAATCAATCTAAATGCTGTTTTGTTATCGTCTCTTGTGGTGCTATCGGGTTGTAATTCTGACTCTGACGATACTAATCCTATACCGATTGAACCAACTGGGCGTTGGTTAAAAGGTGACTTACATGTACACACCGCGGTTTCGCAGGATGCTCGCGAAACCCAGTCTGATATTCTGAAGTGGGCCTTTGATGACTTCGGTTTAGACTATGTTTCCTTATCGAATCATATGCGTAATAACAGTCAAGATAATGATGATAACGACGTAGGTGGTTTGCTTTATTACGACGCATTAACTCAGTATGAAATGCCTGGTCTAAAAAAGGCCATGCCTAACTATGAGGGCAAAATTGCCTATTCGAGTTTCGAGTGGGATATGCCAACCCATGAGCACTTTAATATCGGTATTTTAGGTGATGAAGCTAAAGTCTTGTCGGCGATTAAAACCTTCGAGTACAGATTTAGTAGTAAAAATGATATTGCAGACTTTGATCCCCAAGATATCGCCGCTTGGACTGCAGCGGGTTATACCCGTCAAAACCAGACTCATGAAGATGCCGTTGCGGCGTTGAAATGGCTAGAGACTCATTATCCCGATAGCAGCTATGGGATGTTAAATCATCCTCGTCGCTATTTAACCAGCTATACCATTAAAGATGTAAGGGAACTGAATGATGCTGCACCCAATGTCTTCTTTTTAGTTGAAGGTCTGGTTGGCGGACAATTTAGCGGTAATCGCGGCGATTATGCTGAGCGCAGTAGCGGTGTATATGGTGGAGTCGACCCTGTGGTAGCGCAGGTCGGCGGTTGGTGGGATGCGCTGTTAGGCGAAGGTCGCCAGATCTGGAATATGGGTAACTCAGATATCCATTTCAAAACGCGCCCACCTTATGCAAGTAGTTATTATCCCGGTGAATATGCGAAAAGCTACACTTGGGTCGATGGTCAAGATACCACGGCGCTTTTGAAGGGGTTACGCTCAGGTAATAGCTTTTCTGTGTTTGGCGATTTGATTGATGCCTTGGATTTTAAGCTTGAAAGTAGCAATAAGAATAGTGTCACTATGGGGCAAACCTTGGTAGCGAAAGCGGGCGACAAGTTAACGCTCACTATTCGCTTTAAAAGTCCGGCCTTGAATAATAAAGAGTCGGATATAGGTAATGAAGTTTATGCCGGCATTAACCCTGGTGTACACCACATCGATTTGATCGCAGGTAATGTGGGTCCGCGTGCTGAAGCGGGTACAACGGCATTTGAAAAGGAAACAAACGATTCAACCTTAGTTGTTAAAACTTTTACCAGTGCTGACTGGCATAAAGATGCCGATGGCTACTACAGCATGAGTTACAGTTTTATTGCGGATCAGCATCAATACTTCCGTTTGCGTGGGACTAATTTAGATTACAACCAAGCTAACCTGACGGAAAAAGGTAATCCTTTAAAATCAGCTGTGATTAATCAAGCCGAAGATGAATCGGTTCAGGCTTGGTATAACAAGATTAATGATCGTAACTATAACGACCTGTGGTTCTATTCTAACCCTTTGTTTGTTAACACGAATAAATAACTCTCTTTAAAGACCGTTGAATAAAAAATCCCCCAGACTATTTCGGTTTGGGGGATTTTTTATGTATGTGTTATTACTGAACTGCGTCTTTCTTTAATTTACGCGAGTAAATCAGTAAATAAAGCGCGGGTAGTACAAACAGTGACAGTAATGGGGCCGTAACCATGCCGCCGACCATAGGTGCGGCAATTTTCTGCATCACATCGTTACCCGATCCTGCACCCCACATAATGGGGAGTAGGCCGAAGAAGATGGTCGCTACTGTCATGGCTTTGGGGCGGATCCGCATAACGGCACCTTCCATTAACGCTTCTTTTAAGTCGCTGACGCTGTGGTAATTATCTTTCTCTTGTCTGTGCTTGATGGCGTTATTGAGATACACCAGCATTACTACCCCAAACTCGGCTGCGACACCTGCTAAGGCAATCATACCGACGGCGACTGCCACTGAGATGTTGTAATCCAGTAGGTATAACAGCCAAGTGCTGCCGACCAACGCGAAGGGGAGGCTGAGCATGATAATACTGGCCTGAATGGTGGAGCCAAAGGTCATCATCAACAGGATGAAGATGACGGCTAATGCCATAGGGATCACTTGCTTAAGTTTTGCATCTACCCGCTGCATATATTCGTACTGCCCTGCAAAAGTGTAGCTGTAGCGCGGGGGCACCTTGAGTTCGTCATTTAAAGCTTGCTTGGCGGTCGTAATATATTCGCCGATAGACGTGCCTTCAATATCGATAAACACCCAAGAGATTAAGCGACCGTTTTCACTGGTGAGCATAGGTGCGCCATCGGTGATTTCTATATCCGCTAAATTTCGCAGTGGTAGATAATTTCCCGATTTAGTGATCACAGGGAGTTCGCGCAGCTTTTCGATATTATCGCGTAGCTCACGGGGATAACGTAAGTTGATGGGATAGCGCTCGGCCCCTTGTACCGACTCGCCAATATCCATACCGCCAATGGCGTAACGCACGACATCTTGAATATCCTGCAACGTCATACCGTAACGTGCGGCGACATCTAGTTTGGGAGTGATATCTATATAACGCCCGCCACCACTGCGTTCAGCATAGGCTGATTTTGTGTGTGGCACTTTGCTGAGAATGGCTTCTATCTTAGCTCCTATGCTTTGCAGCTCGTTGACATCGGCACCAGTGATCTTAATGCCGACGGGGGTTTTTATCCCCGTCGAGAGCATGTCAATACGGGTTTTGATGGGTTGTACCCAAGCATTGGTGAGTCCTGGTACTTTGACGGTTTGCTGTAGTTGGGCAATGATGCCATCTAAGGTCATGCCTTCACGCCATTCCTCATGGGGTTTGAGCATGATAGTGGTTTCAAGCATTGTCAGCGGCGCGGGATCGGTCGCGGTTTCGGCGCGGCCTACCTTACCAAACACGCGAGCCACTTCGGGCACGGTTTTAATCAAGCGGTCGGTTTGCTGCAAGACTTCGGCGGCTTTACTTGCACTGATACCGGGCAATGCCGTTGGCATGTAGAGCAAATCGCCTTCTTCAAGGGCGGGCATAAACTCACTACCCATGCGGGTCATGGGATACCAAGCACTGGCCAGCGCGACTAACGCTAACATCAGGGTGACTTTAGGAAATTTAAGCACCAGTTTGAGCGAAGGTTGGTAAAGCGCGATCAAGAAGCGACTGAGGGGATTGCTGCGTTCGCTGGGAATTTTGCCGCGAATAAAGTAACCCATCAAAATCGGCACTAAGGTGATCGATAAAAAGGCCGCCGCTGCCATGGCGAAAGTTTTAGTGTAGGCCAGTGGCGCGAATAATCGACCTTCCTGCGCTTCGAGTGCGAACACAGGCACAAAGCTTAAGGTGATAATAATCAATGAGAAAAATAACGCAGGGCCGACTTCAATCGACGCTTCGGTGACGATGCGCCAATGCTCCTTAGTATCGGGTTCGCGATCATGTTCGGCTTTGAAATGTTCTAAATGTTTGTGCAGGTTTTCGATCATCACAATCGCGCCATCCACCACGGCGCCGATAGCAATGGCGATGCCGCCAAGGCTCATGATATTGGCGTTCACACCCATCTTATTCATCACGATAAAAGCGATAAGGATGGATAGCGGCAGGGTTATCACGGCCACGAGTGTGGAGCGCGCATGCAGCAAAAACAGTAAGCAGACTAAGCCAACCACCAACATTTCTTCGACGACCTTGCTAAACAAGTTGTCGACGGACTTAAGAATCAAGTGGGATCTGTCATAGGTTGGGATAATCTCAACCCCATCGGGCAGGCCCGCTTTGAGTTCTTCGAGTTTAGCTTTCACCGCATCTATCGTCGCTAAGGCGTTTTCGCCGTAACGCATCACCACAATTCCGCCAACGACTTCACCTTCACCGTCGAGTTCGGCTATGCCGCGGCGTGAGGCTGGGCCTTTGCGCACAGTGGCGACATCTTTGAGTAATAAACCTGTACCAGAAGGGCTGGTGATACCAAGGGGAATTTCACGAAAATCCTCTAGCGTCTGGCGATAGCCTTTGGCGCGCACCATGTATTCGGCTTCGGCCATTTCGATCACTGAGCCGCCAGCTTCGCTATTAGCTTTATCGATCGCTTGTTTAATGCTGGCGATATCGAGTTTATAGATCGCCATTTTATCGGGCTCAAGCACTATCTGATAGGTTTGCTCCATGCCGCCGACGGTGGCAACTTCAGACACGCCTGCCACGCTTTGCAGCTCTAGCTTGAGATACCAATCCTGCAGACTTTTGAGTTGCGATAAATCTAAATTGCCAGAACGATCGACCAGCGCATATTCATACACCCAACCGACACCGGATGCATCGGGACCGAGTGAAGGTTGTACGCCCTGGGGCAAACGGCTGCTAATTTGACTCAGGTACTCGAGTACCCGTGAGCGCGCCCAGTAGATATCTGTGCCATCTTCAAAAATCACATACACATAGGAGTCGCCGAACATGGAATAACCACGTACGGTTTTGGCGCCAGGTACGGCTAACATGGCGGTCGACAAGGGGTAAGTCACTTGTTCTTCAACCAATTTAGGCGCTTGGCCCGGGTAAGGGGTTTTAATGATCACTTGTACGTCGGATAAATCCGGCAGCGCATCAAGCGGCGTTTTGCGCAGCTCCTGCACGCCCCAAACTGTGATCATGATGGCGATAATCAACACCATCAATCGCTGCCTGATTGACGCCTCGATAATATATTTCAACATAACGCGCTCCTAGTGCTGATGACCGCTGCTTAAACGCATTAAGCTGCCCTTGAGACTGGCTTCGGAGTCGAGTAAGAATTGCCCCGAAATCACCACACGTTCACCTTCATTCAGGCCTGAAATAATCTCGGCTTTACCTTGGCTCATCATGCCGACTGTGACGGCCTTGGCGGTAAAGCTGTCATCGGTTTGTTTGACGATCACGCGGTTTTCTTTACCCGTCTGAATTAAAGCTTCCTGCGGGATCACGAGCACATCTTTATTCGGGCCACCGAATAGCGAGACTTTCGCGAGGGTTTTAGGTCTTAAATCTACGTCGGCATTGTTGAGAACCACTCGTACTCGCAGGCTGCGAGTGACTGGGTCAAGCTCAGGGTAGATATAATCGATCGTGCCTTCGATGCCACTGATATTCATGGCGGGAACGGCAATTTCGGCCTTTTGACCTTTAGCAATCCAGCTTTGCTCATTCTCGAATACATCGGCAATCACCCATACCTTAGAGAGATCCACTAGGGACATGACTTCGGTCGAAGGCTGAATGTACATGCCATCACGAACGTCGAGGGCTTTAACTATGCCATCCTCTTTGGCGTAGAAAGGTACGCGATACTGGGTTTGATGTGACTCTGCTAATTGTTTGATTTGCCTGTCGTTAAAACCAAGGAAAGATAAGCGTAAACCCGCATTGCGCACCAAATCTTTGTAGCGGCCTTGGCCGTTTGCTTTGGCGGTGTCCATGGCGAGCAGGTAGTCATCTTGGGCGTTAATTAAATCGGGGGAATAGATCTCGTAGATAAGCTGGTCTTTCTTAACGGTATCGCCCACGGATTTGATCATCAGTTTTTCAATCCAGCCAGTGACGCGGGCATGGATATGGGTGATCTGGCTTTCGTCGTAATCGATTTGACCGACGGTTTCGACAAATTTCCACAGTGTGTCGCGTTCAACCTTGGCGACTTTGAGTGCCAGTGCTTGCTGCATACTGCCGGAAACATTGATATTGATTTCTTGGGTATTGCCGCCCGTTTCGACTTTTTCTAAGTTCATGCCGCAGATAGGGCAAGTGCCGGGTACGTCACTGATAATGTGGGCATGCATAGGGCAAACGTACTTGATTGTTGTCACGTGGTTTTGAGCTTTGACTAAACTGTCGGCCTTAGGTGTTGGGGTGTCGAATACCTGACTCGAAGCTTTCGCTGCCAAGGTTTGCCCATGCTCAGAGGTTTGGTGATCTGCGGCTTGATGCTGCGCATGCTCGGCCGCAGCGTTTGCGGTATCTTGTTTCTCAACTAAAAACATATTGCACTTAGGGCAGCGACCAGGCTCATGGCTGAGCACTTCGGGATGCATAGGGCAAGTGTAGGTTTTTACTTGATTTAACGAATTATTTTTAGGCGCTGTTGCAGAATTTACTGCAGCTTCGGTCGCCACGGGCTCTTGTGTGCTCGCCAGTTGGGCATGGCTCAACCAAGGCGTGCCTAAGAGTAAGCTACTCAAGATCAGTACGGCTTTAGGGGTCTGCTTTTTTACGGTTTTAAATGAATTCATATGCCTCATCTCCAGCCTCGCTTAGTGGTGTTTGTGGGCGTTTTTTGCCGCACCTTCAGCTGGTTTTGCTTCTACCGCCTTTGGCTCTAAGTTCATACCACATTGAGGACAAGTATCCTCTTTGCTGCCAGTCACTTCAGGGTGCATAGGGCAAACATGGGTATGGGCTTGTTCCTGTGGATTGGCATTGTCGTGTTGATGTGCGTGCGGCGCTGCCGTCGCAAACACGCTTGTGCTGGTCAGCAAGAATGCGATTAAGGCGAGATTAGTTAGTGTTTTCATATTATTCACTCCATCGGATTAACGGCCGAATACGAGCGCATAAACGTCAGTGAGCACAGTGGATCAAAGCGGTTCGCTTCGATAGACGTATTGATGCCACAATTTGGCATTCGGCTCAGTAATCAACGTTCTGCTAGACTCGGGTGCACGATTTAATGATAAGGCACCACAATAAACGGCTAAATAGGGCGTTAGCTTAGGGCTAACAGCATTGTCGTTTTAGCTTGGTCGTTTGGCTTTTTTAAGGGTTTATTTGCCCAATAAGCACAAAGTAGAGCTAGGTTATCGGTGGTTTAAAGGCCGAAGACAAAGAGATAGAGTGGAAATGAGGCATAGGAGTGGCCATTGCAGTATCGCTCATGCTCACACTTGGCCAGAGGTGTGGGCTGAATAGAGTGCCAGCGACTGAAATCGTCAAACAATGACCACAATCATTTGAACATGATGTGGTGCCATCACAGCAATGCTGTTTCGCGCCGGGAAGCATTTTATCGTTGCAGCAATCCGCGTTGGCCATTGAATGTGAGTCAGAACTGTTCTCTGTGTCCATCTGCATCATTGTAGCGTGGTGCATTTGGGAGGAAACCTCATGATTCATCGCACTCATATCCATAGTGTGTGGCACCATGGCGTGACCATTAGACACGACACTTTGCCCGACGAGTGCGAGTAGAGTGAATATGACTAAAAAATAACGACCGAGTGTGTGATGCATAAGTCTTCCAAATGATGAACGGCTCGATTCTAGCATAGCGATGTTTAGCTGTAATGATTTAACTCACACTTCAGTTAACGCCTCAATTCAAATATCTAATTAATCTAAATTAGCAAATAGAATTTCTGACTCGAAGTTTTGTCTTCAACGGGCTTATCATGAATATGACTGTGTATTTTAAGAGACTCAAATTGATCGTAGAAAGTTTCATTTCGAACAGTATTATTCGGCTTACCTGCGTTTTACCATTTATTTCTGCTTCACTCTTAAGGTGCAATAAGCATTGGCGTGATCACATTTCTGTTTTCTAGAAAATGATTTTCTAGTTCTGAATTATCAAGGGAAAACCTAACTATAAAAAATCGGTAACTTGCGATTATCGGGTGATTGCATTAGCTTTAGTTAAAGTGCATCACAGTTCAGCTAGCGGTTTTTACCAAATGACGTCTAAATAGTTAGAGCTAAGTCTCATTTTGCGCTTTTAAGGTTAATTTAATCAGCAAATTTCGGCTTAAAATCAAATTTCTAATAAATGAAAGAGCATAAACTAGTCTTATAAAAACTAATTTTGACAATTTTGGAGATAGAGTGATGAACTGGCGTGCACTATTTAAACCTAGCGCGAAATATTCAATCCTGGCGCTACTGGTCGTCGGTATTGTAGTGGGTGTTGTGGGATACTTTACCACTCAACAAACATTACACGCGACCAGTACAGATGAATTCTGTATGTCTTGCCATAGCAATCATTCGCTGAAGGATGAAGTGTTGGCTTCTGCCCATGGCGGCGGCAAAGCGGGGATTACGGTTCAGTGTCAAGACTGTCACTTACCCCATGGTCCAGTCGATTATTTGATCAAAAAAATCATCGTATCTAAAGATTTATATGGTTTCATGACAATTGATGGTTTTAACACTCAAGCTTGGTTAGATGAAAATCGTAAAGAACAAGCGGATAAAGCGCTGAACTATTTCCGTGCGAACGATTCTGCTAACTGTCAGCATTGCCACACTCGTATTTACGAGAATCAGCCAGAAACTATGAGTAAAATGGCTGTAAGAATGCACTCAAATAACTTCAAGAAAGAACCTGACGCGAGAAAGACCTGTGTTGACTGCCATAAAGGCGTAGCACACCCATATCCAAAAGGATAAGGTTTAGCGATTAAGTTTCTTAATTGATAGCCATTAAAAAGCCCTCAATAGAGTAATGCCGTTCACTTAAGAGTGAACGGCATTTTTCTTTGGTCTAACCGGGAACTTGTTTTTGCTCATTTTAAGAACTCGTGGATATGCCCTTTCCCGTTTACCATCCAGCTTAAATTGCCGTGCATTTCGTTCTATATCCAATACGTCTCTCGGGACATTCCCCGGTGTTTGTGATGACAGTTGTGTCAACTTGAAGATGATATAACTCGCCGCATCTCGAAAACTCAGTTGATTGGGGTGGACCGATGGCAAGCTTTTAGCCATCAGCAACATCTTATATCTAATGAGATTATAGGCCAGTAGCACGCCCCATAACTCTTGAGTCACCAGCTCCGGTAGTTGACTACGGAGCGTAAAACGGCTCTCCAGTAGATGTTGCTTCATCTCTCTGTAGCCCAGTTCTATTTCCCATCGATGGGCATATAAGTCGACGATGTCTTCGCTGGGGTAACGCATCGGGTCTGTCAACGAGGTCAAAATGGCGACTGGCTTACCTTTCACTGTCTTAGTCAATAAACGCGCTTCAAGAGTTTCAGGCAGCTGCGGCCATTTCTTTCTGGCCTGAGGTGTAGTGGTGAGTTTCACCCACTGATCATGCTTTCCTAGCGTTCGCACCACCTCATATTGAGTGCCTTTCTTCAATGGCAACAACCAGTGGCTATCAGGTTGCGCTTGCTGCCAAGCGTGTAACAGGCCGAGCGAGTAAAATCCTCGGTCAAATAGGGTTAGGCTGTAATTGGGAATGCTAGGAATGAGCTGGGATGCTAAGTTCATTTCATTTTCGGCAACCGAATCAAAGGCGCTGTTGACCAACAAATGGCTGCTTAATTCCATCAAGCAAACCATGCGAATTTGCGGATAAGCAGCTTCGCCTGAAGCGTTTGCGGTACGCGCAAAGGCGGCTTGATTTTGGACACTATCGGGTGTCCGCCACACTACACCGTCAACACCATACAAGTTAAGGCCGCACCAATGAGGATGTTCAGCTCTCGCGTGCCAGGTATTGGCGCTGCGACTAAATACTTCTCTAATAACCTCACTGCCCAATCGTTTACGCGCCTGAGTCACGGCGCTGCGTGCAACATAATCAATCTCTTGCGGCAAAACAATGTCGAGTTTGTTGATGAGTGACCGAACAGATTCCCCTCGGAACAAAGCCATTCCGATAACGGCCCAAATCATCGCGTCCATCGGCAATTTACGCCGTCTTAACGTCGCAACGCCCTGAGAGTCTAGGCAAGATTGAATTAACTCAGGTTCTAACACATCTGCTAAGCAGGTGAATTCGGTTAGGCGGGTAATATGAGTACGGGCGAGTGCTTCTGAGAGTTGCATAAAAAAATCCGATGACATGAGGTCATCGGATTTTGATCTTTTCAGCGAGATCGTCAAGCGATCTGTCTTAACTGATCGGCATTACTCAATAGAGGGCTTTTTGCTGTCTGTGTGCTCGGTTAATTCGCTTGAGTCATCACCCGTTGCCGATAAGCTAACAGGCTGAAAATTCCGAAGATAAACACTTGTAGATAATCTTGTTTCGTTAATGGTAGTAAGGTCTTAAACAGCATGTGGAAAATCGCGACTTGGAAGCAATGCATCATGCAGGTAATGGCAAACAGGATATTTAAAGTAATCGCCACATTGCCTTCAAAGGGGATGACTAAGTTGTAGGCCATCATCAACCATGCAATCAGAGTGATGGCTTTACCTAAGTTAATCAATAAGGGCATGGTTTTCATCTTCGATGGGCTCAACAGTGGTTTCTGAGTGATATTGATATAAACGGTAGCTCACTTGCCCTGCATTCTTTTCTTTTAAGGCGTGCCAGCGCGAAGGGATAGCAAGTTG
The DNA here is from genome assembly GCF_030848765.1 of Shewanella oncorhynchi. Classification (NCBI taxonomy): domain Bacteria; kingdom Pseudomonadati; phylum Pseudomonadota; class Gammaproteobacteria; order Alteromonadales; family Shewanellaceae; genus Shewanella; species Shewanella oncorhynchi. Next base: position 4,822,883 of record NZ_CP132914.1, on the reverse strand, counting down.
CGGCAATTCAGACTCGATTTCAACATAAATCAGCGCACCATCATTAAGCCAACCTTGAGAATCTAGCAGTTGAATCGTCTTTTCTGCCAATCCCTTACGAAAGGGGGGATCGATAAATACCACATCGAAACCTTGCTCGCAGCCCCTTTGCAGTACCACTAACGTATCAGCATTGAGCACTTCGGCCTTATCGCATTTAAGGGTTTGCAGATTTTCTTTTAATTGCAGGGCTGCGCCGCGTTGCAACTCGATAATTTTGGCGAAACTGGCATAGCGGGACAAGGCTTCGAGAGCTAAAGCGCCGCTACCGCCAAAACAGTCGAGTACACGTGCATTGACTAAATCATTAGCCAGCCAGTTAAAGAGTGTTTCGCGAACCCTGTCTGTCGTTGGGCGTAAACCTTCGAGATCTTGGATAGGTAGACGACGCGAGCGCCATTGGCCTGCGATGATCCGCACTTGTCCACTGCCGGGTTTATTTTTGGCTGTTTGACCCTTGGTCACATTATTTTTGACCGTTCGATGATTAACCAAAGTGCCCCCGTGATTTTGCCTGAAGAAAGAAAGTGGTAGACTGTGCCACCTTAATAAAGGCCGCTATTTTATATCAAAGTCTCACTAAAAGGTGAGAAGGCTAACTGAGCTTAGCTAATTGCCGACTTTTTGGGCGTAATTGCCGAGGCAATCTGGTATAACATCAGGGTCTTATTCAAAATTCAATACTGAAGTAGAGCGCTGGAATCACACATGGCAAAGAAAGGTTTTTTCTCTTGGTTTCGTAAAGATAAGTCACAAGATGAGGTCGTCGCTGAAACGCCAGTTGTTACTCCAACACAAGATACTGATGCAGCACAGCGTGTCGCGCAGGAACAAGTAGAGGCACAAGGGGCCATTGAGGCCGAAGCTCATGCTGAAAAACAGGCTGCAGAACAGTTAGCGGCCGAACAAACACAGGCAAAAGCCGAGGCCGAGCAATTCGCCCTTGAGCATGCTCGAATTGAATCGTTGCATTTTGCTAATCAGCAAGCTGAAGCGACACGTTTGGTTGCTGAACAACTTAGTGCACAAAAGCATGCTGCAGAGAAGTTAGCCGAAGCACAGTTAGAAGCAGAGCAACGCATTGCAGAACAATTGGCAGAACAGCAGTTAGCGGTTGAGCAAGCCGCCGCAGAGCAATTAGCTCAAGCAGAGGCGTCGCGTGTAGTTGCGGCTCAGCTAGAAGCAGAATTACTCGCAGCGGAACAAGCTGAACTTGCCCGTTTGGCCGCTGAAGCCTTAGCGGCAGAACAACTCGCTGGCGAAGCACTAGCACGTGAGCAAGCAGAGGCTTTAGTTCAGCAACAAGCTGAAATTGAGCAAACTGTTACAGCCGTTGCTGAATTGCAACCTGAGCCGCAGGCTAGACCCGTTAAGGAAGGGCTCTTTGCTCGCCTGAAACGTGGCTTAATGCGTACCAGCGAGAATATTGGCAGTGGTTTTATCGGCCTATTTCGCGGCAAGAAAATCGATGACGATCTGTTTGAAGAACTCGAAGAACAATTATTAATCGCCGACGTTGGTGTCGAAACCACTACGCGATTAATCAAGAATTTGACAGAGCATGCCTCACGTAAGCAGCTTAAAGATGCCGAAGCTTTATATGAATTGCTGCGGGATGAGTTGCAAAAAACACTCGATCCCGTCGCTATCCCGTTAGTACCAGACAATGCTAATGGCCCATTTGTTATCTTAATGGTTGGCGTTAATGGCGTGGGTAAAACTACCACTATTGGTAAATTGGCCAAACAATATCAGAGCCAAGGTAAGTCAGTGATGTTAGCCGCGGGTGATACCTTCCGTGCTGCAGCGGTTGAGCAGCTACAGGTTTGGGGTCAACGTAATGATATTACAGTGATTGCCCAGCATACAGGTGCTGATAGTGCCTCTGTGTTGTTCGATGCTTTACAAGCGGCCAAGGCGCGTAAAGTGGATGTATTGATTGCCGACACGGCTGGTCGTTTACAGAATAAAGCGCACTTGATGGAAGAATTGAAGAAAGTCGTGCGAGTGATGAAGAAACTCGACCCGGATACGCCACATGAGGTCATGCTGACATTAGATGCGAGCACAGGGCAAAACGCGATTAGCCAAGCACAATTATTCCAGGAAGCCGTAGGTGTAACGGGTATTACCATCAGCAAGTTAGATGGAACGGCTAAGGGCGGCGTGGTATTTGCGATTGCTGATAAGTTTAATATTCCGATCCGTTACATAGGTGTGGGTGAGCAAATTGACGATTTGCGTACCTTCAATTCGAAAGAATTTATCGATGCCTTGTTCACTCAAGAAAAAGCGGATAGCTAATTTATGATTGATTTTCAGCAGGTCAGTAAGATTTATCCTGGCGGCCAAATGGCGCTGGAGGATGTGAATTTTCATCTACAGCAAGGTGAAATGGCATTTTTAACCGGCCACTCGGGGGCGGGTAAAAGTACGCTGTTGAAATTAATCACGGTAATCGAGCGGGCAACAACGGGGCGCGTCGCGATTAACGGTCACGATATCGCCAAAGTCAGCCCTAAACATGTGCCTTATTTACGCCGCAATATCGGGATGATTTTCCAAAACCATCACCTATTGATGGACCGAAGTGTGTTCGACAATGTGGCTTTACCACTGGTGATTGAGGGATTCTCCCATGGCGAAATCCGTAAGCGTGTTGCGGGTGCCCTCGACATGGTGGGTTTATATGGCAAGGAGCGGCATAACCCGATTATGTTGTCCGGCGGTGAGCAGCAACGTGTTGGCATTGCACGTGCGATTGTGAATAAACCGCCTTTACTGCTCGCCGATGAGCCTACGGGTAACTTAGATCCTAAATTATCTATGGATATTTTGCGTCTGTTTGAAACCTTTAATGATGCGGGAACCAGCGTATTAATCGCCACCCATGATTTAGGTCTTATCGCACGAATGAAATATCGCACTTTTACCCTCAAACAGGGCCGTATGTTAGGTGCACAAGAGTTGCATCCTAATGTGCACACTCGCAGTGCACCGACGAATAGAGGTGAAGGGCAATGAGCGATAGCGCAAAATTAACTCGCAGCAAGCTGCCTCTGTCTGGTCGGATTGTGATGTTTTTTATTCGCCATGCGCAGCAAGCAATGGCGAGCATGGGAGAGCTCTGGCGCAACCCAATATCCTCTGTGATGACCATGGCTGTCTTAGGGGTGAGCCTAAGTTTGCCTGCAGCATTGCAAGTGTTAGTTAAAAATGCCGAGACCATTACCAGTTCCTGGAACAGCGCGGCAGAGATCTCCTTGTTTATCGACGATAATCGTAGTGAACAAACGATTCAGAGCCTGCTGACGCGCATTCGGACATATCCCGAAGTGGATAAAGTGCAATACATAGATAAAAATCAAGCGCTAGAAGAATTCCAACGCTTATCTGGGTTTGGTGAGGCCTTGGCCTATTTAGATAAAAATCCTTTGCCCGCGGTCATTACCGTTACGCCTACGCCGCGTTACTCAACACCAGTGGGCGCCCGTGAACTCTTAACTAAACTAGAGCGCGAGCCTGAGATTAGCTTTGGCCGTTTAGATATCGAATGGTTAGAACGGTTACAGGCGGTAGTGCGTCTACTCGAACGTACTGTGATGGCGATTGCCGCGTTACTCGTGCTGGCCGTGGTCTTAGTGATAGGTAATACGATTCGCTTAGCGATTATGAATCGGCGCAGCGAAATTGAAGTGATGAAGCTAGTCGGAGCAACTGAAGCCTTTATCCAGCGCCCATTTCTCTACACTGGGATTTGGTACGGAGTCATTGGCGGCATATTGGCTTGGCTTATCATCAACTTATTAGTGTGGTATCTCGATTCTGCCCTTGCCGAACTTTTAGGTTTGTATGGCAGTCAGCTCGAGATGAAATCACTCACTTTTATTGAACTGCTGCAATTGGTTGGACTTGCCTCATTTTTAGGTTGGTTAGGTTCGTATTTGTCTGTACGCCAGCATTTACGGTCGATTGAACCTTCATAATAATCAGTCGATTAAACTAAAAAAAGTGATGAAAAATATGCTGAGTAATGAACTTTTGTTCACTTGCAATGTCTACTTCAGCGAGGTAAAAAGGGTATCTGCAAACGAGCTGAGGTTGACATACTCTGTCAATTAGCCGATAGTTCGTGAGCTTATTCTTAGGGTATTTTGTTGTTGAACCTAAGAATGCACTCGTTAAGTAGTCTGATAAATGTAGGAGAGCGAATGACCTTTCAAACGCAATCAATGGCACTGACAGTCCCACAGGGCGCCAGTAGTCTAGAAGCTTATATCCATTCAGTGACTAGCATCAGCATGCTGGACGCTGAGGCTGAGTATGAGTTAGCCAAGCGTTTACAGGAAACTGGTGATCTACAAGCTGCGAAGCAACTGATTATGTCGCACTTACGTTTTGTAGTGCACGTTGCTAAAGGCTATTCAGGCTATGGTTTGCCACAGGCAGACCTGATCCAAGAGGGCAACATAGGCTTGATGAAAGCGGTTAAACGCTTCGATCCCGATGTTGGCGTGCGTCTTGTGTCTTTTGCTGTGCACTGGATCAAAGCTGAAATTCATGAATATGTGCTGAAAAACTGGCGCATTGTTAAAGTCGCGACCACTAAAGCACAACGTAAGTTGTTCTTTAATATCCGTAAAGCGAAAAAACGCTTAGGTTGGTTTAGCGATGCAGAAGTCACTATGGTGGCTGAGAATTTAGGTGTGTCTAAGGCCGATGTGACCGAAATGGAATCACGTATGGCAGCGCAAGATCCGGCATTTGATTTAACCAATGATCAAGACGAGGAGCATGATTTTGCCCCCGTCCATTATTTGGAAGATCATTCATCGGATTTAGCGGAAAATATTGAAAACGACAACTGGGAATCCAATGCTCAAGGTCGTTTATTATCGGCCATCAAAACCCTAGATGAACGTAGCCAGCATATTCTGCGCGCTCGTTGGTTAGATGACGATAAAACCACACTGCAAGAACTTGCAGAGACTTATCAAGTGTCGGCCGAACGTATTCGCCAACTTGAGAAAAATGCCATGAACAAGCTAAAAGCTTGCATGGAAGCCTAAGTTGCGTCACGTGTAAAGTGATTTTAACTTAGCCATAAAAAACCTGCTGCGGCAGGTTTTTTTATGGGAGAAAGAATGGATTTAATCGCGCTATTTAAAGTGAATTTCGCTATAGCTATAAAGCTCAATCGTATTGAAACGTATGCGACTATGGCTGATTTCACCACGAGACATCGGATTTATCCTACATTTAGAGCCGTTATAAATAGTTAATATATCGCTAACTTTTGAGCCTCAATTCGAAAGTTATTTTCGATGCTTATTATCGAACGGTTTGTTCCTCCGCATTTTGAGTATCGCCTTAAGCAAAGTTGATATGGATATTGAGCACGGAAGATTTGGTCGGGTAGCGATGGATTATGTACCAAGGAAAGCATTTAAGTTAGAAGGGATACCCGCCAATTTACGATAGATACTCATTATGCGTTTTTTTAATGCTTACAAAGGTGGGAAGTTATGTTCTCAATGATCACTAAGTTAGCCCTATCATCAGAATCTGGTTGGGGTACTGCATTTCGTGTCAATGGGGGCGTCGAAGTATGTCAGCAGAGCTTGTTTTGGTTAGTTTGCAAGGGTATCGCTTTTGAACGCGAGGACTTAAAGCTCAGTTATGTATTGGGAGCTGAGGTCATTCTATGCCAATTTGAGACGAGAGTTTTAATTGAGTTGCTAAAAAAAAATAACATTCATTATTTTCAAGACGATAGCCAAGTGCGATGGTTGCTGCCCCGTAATGTATCAACAATCTACTATGCGCAGTGGAAGAATAGTATAGCGGTTGATCTTAACCAAACCTGTGTTGACTACTGTTTTTTTAAATGCTTATTCTTGCCATGAAATTTTTATATGAATGAGTAGTGTTTTAAGCTAGATAAGTGTGATTAGTTAGTTATAAATTTTTAACTTATCAATAAGTACATTTATTGCCAGTAAATATACTTCAGAACATCCATTCTTGGTCGATAGTTAGGAGGTGTCCTACAAATCGAAATGGGTGATGAGATGTTAAAGGTATCGTTATTCGGCGTAACTACAGTCATGTTGAGCGCGGTGATAAGCTGTAACGTGATAGCAAAAACTGAGTTTAGAACTCTTTCTTTTCAAGGTGAGATAGCAGAACCAAGTTGCAACTCCGATCTATCTACCATTTCTTGTTATGACCAGAATTTTAATCAATTTCTTACCCAAGTTATACAGCCTAAGATATTGCCGAACGCTATGTATAGTGGCGAAAAACGTGTTTTATTAACCCAGTTCAAACAAATTAATAATCTGGTTTTTAGCCGAAAAAATGAGAATGAAGTTATTCTTGCTCTTCATTATAATTGATGCACAATTTTGCTATTAATAATGGCGATTTCACTTTTTGAAATCGCTTTTTTATTTTTATATTTAGTATATTTATTGTCAGAAATTTCCTACAAGATCGCAAGTCTAGTCCTATATGTAATTGTTAGTGTTGTTGCTATTGTGTGCTCAGCTTCGATGAGCCATAACCATAATATCCCCATATAGTAATAACAGTAGGATGTCTGATGAAAAAATTAACGCTATCTATTTTAGTTTTAGGTGCATTGTTTGGTACTAGTGTTCAAGCGAATAATACTATTACATTCGCAGGTGAAGTATCTGATCAAACCTGTGAAGTGGCTATTAATGGTAATGCTGCCACTCCACTAGTCTTGTTACCCACAGTTTCTACAGTTGAGCTTGCAACAGCAGGCGCTGTGGCTGGTGAAACTCCATTTACCTTATCGGTCAGTGGTTGTACTGTTAATGCAACGAAAGCTCTACCAATTAAAACTGTATTTTATTCTAATAATATTACAGCAGGTGGTAACTTGGTCAATACAGGTAGTGCAACAAATGTGGCACTACAAATTCTTGAGTCCGTGGGTGGAGCTGGCATCGATTTAACAATTGGAAATGCTATAGATGGATTAAATGTTGCAGCAGGTGAAAGTTCTGCCTCCCATGATTTTGCAGTGCGATATATCTCTGAAACTGGCAGTGCAACAGCGGGTCGTGTTATTAGTACTGTGCAATACCTTATCACCTACCTGTAACAGTATTAACCCTGTCTTGTTTGAGCTCACTCTAATACAGAGTGAGCCTTCTTTTCGATGGAAAATTTATGCGATTATCTTCTGTATTACTTAGATTCTCTTTATTTATTGTCATCTTTTTTCAGGTCTATTTCGTAAATGCCAGTGTTGTGATGACCAATACTCGTGTAATTTATCCAAGTGATGCTAAAGAGCGCAGTGTTCAGTTAACAAATAACGATACTTTTCCAAATGTAGTTCAGGTCTGGACTGATATTAATAACTCAGAGTCGACACCTGAGAATGCTGATGGCCCATTTTTGGCGTTACCCGCTATTTTCAGAATAGAGCCTAAGCGAGGGCAGTTAATTCGCTTAATTTATAGCGGCGGTGAGCTGCCAAAAGACCGTGAGAGTGTGTTTTATCTTAATTTTCTACAGATACCTCCATTATCGAAAGAAAATGCTGGTGAAAATCAGATGCTAGTGATGCTCAAAAATAGAGTGAAAATATTTTATCGGCCTGTAGAGATTGAATCTAATCCAGATGATGTGGCAAAAGAGATTGCCTTTGATGTTCAGTATGCTGATGCTGGAATGCACCTTGATGTGAAAAATAATGCGGCTTTTTTCGCCTCTTTTGTTGAGGCAAAAATTAAGTCGGGAAAACAAGAGCTAATCATCCCTATTACTATGCTTGAACCTAAGTCTAATCAGTTGATAGACATTCAGAATCAGCAGTTTGTCATCACATATCCAATGACGATTGAATTCACTTTAGTAAATGATTACGGCGGATTTGTAAAAAGTGAATATGTTATTGCATCTGAACATCATTGATAAGATTGGTTATGAAAAAATCCATGCGTTTGATGAGCCAAATTTACTCTTTGCTGCTATTGATTGGTGTGATCTTTTGCATGTCTTCATCGTTGAGGGCTGATGACTTACAGGATTTCACATTTGATGACAGCCTATTACTTGGTGGTGGTTATGGCGATAGTTATCTTTCTCGCTTTAACTCGACTGCAGAAACTATTCCAGGTCAATACCAAGTTGATATCTATATAAATGGTACTTACTTAAATAGGGAAATTATTAATTTTGTTAAGGTTGGCTCCCAAGGAGTTGTGCCTTGTCTCGACCTTAATTTCTGGAACAAGTCGAATGTAACTGCAATATACATAAACGAAGATGCATTATTGCAGGCTGAATGTGCGGCCCCTGATACTGTGGTCAAGGGGGTATCGACGCAATTTGATGCCGAGAAATTAAGATTAGAGATTGCGATCCCACAAGCTTATTTACGGCAGATTCCGCGTGGCTATGTTGATCCTTCATCTTGGAGTGAGGGAGAGAATGCTGGATTTATCAGTTACAACAGTAACTACTATCAAACTAATAGCCGCAGTGCTGGTAGCGATATGCGTGCCATTTATACGGGCCTTAATTCAGGTGTCAATTTAGGATTATGGCGCCTGAGAAATCAATCGAGTTATCAGTACAAGGATGTTGCCCAAAATACTCAAGAAAGTTTTAATTCTATTAGAACTTATATCACCAGAGCCTTGCCGGATATGCAGAGCGAACTCTTGCTTGGTGATGCCTACACTCGAGGAAATATTTTCGGTAGTTTAGCTTTTACTGGCGTACAGTTGCTGACTGATAATCGTATGTTACCAGAATCGCAGCGTGGTTATGCACCTGTCGTCAGAGGACTCGCTAACTCAACCGCCAGCGTAGTGATTAAGCAAAATGGTGTGAGTATTTATCAAACGACAGTAGCGGCGGGGCCTTTTGTTATTAATGACTTATTTCCCACAAGTTATGAGGGGGATTTGTTAGTTGAAATTAGTGAAGCCGATGGGAAGGTCTCTAGTTTTACTGTGCCATTCAGTGCTGTGCCTGGCTCGTTGCGTGAAGGAAGTTTCCAGTACGGGTTATCATTTGGTGAAGTAGATCAAGCAGAGTCTGGTGGGTACTTTGTAGATTTAATTTCTGAATATGGTTTGAGTAATATGCTGACGCTAAATAGCGGTGGGCGTGTCGGAGATGATTATTTTGCTTTGAGTCTAGGGACTGTATTAGGTACAGAATGGGGGGCTCTAGGGTTAACCGTTGTACATTCAATGTCTCGTATTTCTCAGTCTTCAGCATTAAATGAGTGGAAAAATGGCTGGCGTGTTGGACTTAATTATAGCCATTCGTTCGATTCGGGGACATCAGTGGCACTTGCTGGATATCACTACTCTACAGAGTCATTTCGGGAGTTGAATGATGTTTTAGGTTTGAGGAGGGCATTGGAGAGTGGGAATATTTTTGAATCTGAGACCTACAGTCAGCGGTCTGAAATGAGTTTAAGTGTGAATCAGAGTTTAGATGACTTTGGCTTTGTTTATTTGAGTGGTTCTAAACGTCAATACCGTGATGGGCGCGATGATGACGATCAACTACAGTTCGGTTATACGGTGGGTATTGGTCGTGTGAATATAGGACTCACTTTTTCACGTCAATATACCAGTCAAGTTCCGCTACAGAATGGGTTTGGTGGTCAGCTATTAACTGAAATGAGCGGTTATTCCTCTGATAGGGTGAAGGAAGATCTTGTGAGTCTCACCGTGTCCATTCCATTTGGTAGTCGCCAGTCAAACATGCTTAGCAGTGGGTTTAGTCACTCATTTAGGGGTAATGAACAGTATAATCTAGGACTCGCAGGCACTGTGGACGATGATAATACTTGGACATATGGCCTGAATGCTTCACTGCAGCGGCAGGATAGTTCGAGTGAAAGTGTCAGCGTCAATACGCAAAAGCGTTTTAGCCAAGCGACTTTATCGGGTAACTATTCGATTTCTGATACTTATCAGCAGGTTGGCGCTGGGTTGAGTGGTGCAGCAGTGGTGCATTCTGGCGGCGTAACATTAAGCCAAAACCTCAGTGATACTTTTGCGATTGTTCAAGCTGAGGGAGCTTCTGGCGCAAAAGTGACTAATAATTGGGGTACTGAGATTGATGACTTGGGATATGCAATTATCCCATCTTTGACGCCTTATCGCACAAATAGTGTCACGCTTGATACGGGATCTATGTTAAGTGGTACAGAACTTATCGAGACACAACAGCAAGTTGCGCCCTATGCCGGCTCTATCGTTAAGATGAAATTCGAGACTAGACACGGGATAGCCGTCGTCTTCATGACTCAGCAAGCCAACGGCGGCGTTATTCCTATTGGCGCCGAAGTCGTGGACGAAGATGGCCTAGTATTGGGCATGGTTGGACAGGCTGGTATGGCTTATGTCAGAGCTTCTAAACCGAGTGGTCAGTTGACCGTTAATTGGGGAAATAAACCCGATCAGCAATGTCACTTTGACTATACCCTCGAAAGCAGTCGTGATAACACTTTATTAAGAATGCCTGCGCTATGTGAGCGGGTTAATTGAGATAAAAACTATGATTGAGTTCAACCTAGGTCGGCTGTTGGCAGTGGTATCTTTTGTGTTTGCCACTTTAGTTAGTGGTCAAGCTATGGCGACTTGCTACCGTATATCGACGACTACAACAGATCCGGCAAATTTTTATTATGTCGCACCTGCGTATGGTAAAACAGCTATATGGTCTGGTGGTTACGATGCTAATAGGGGCATACTTAATCTGCCTATCATCAATGTTACCGATGAAAGTTTTCAACCCAATGGCACGTTATTGGGATCGAGTGTTGTGCCCTTCAGTACCTATGGACAGACTGGCGGGTATGATCCTGATCAGGTACTTTTTCGTTGCGATGCGGCGGATGAGCACCAACTAAATGAGATCTACTCAGTAAACGCTGATAATGCTTATGGCGGCATGTACGAAGATGGCGTGGCTTATGGTATTAACAAAGGTTATGCCACTTACCATCGAAATGTTGTGCTCAGGGTTAAGAATAATGCCACCGGTCAGTATTTTTCGCGCTTATGGCAATATCGGCCGCTGCGGGGGTTAGACCGTGATGCTCAGGGAAGAATATTAGTGAAGGCGAAAAACTTTACTGATGTCACGATAGAGCTGTTCCAGATTGGCAATATCAGAGGTGTGACTGAGTCTATAGCATACAGTTATAATCAACCTGCAGCTTATATTGCTTTTGGTGGGCCTGGCCTTGCCTTGCCTATCCTACGGAAGGGGTTGACCATATTAGTCATTATCCAGGCTGGTATGCGAATTGGCCTGGGAATATCAGCTTATATCAACAGTTGTATACGCGAAGGGCTGGAGGTTGTGCGGTAATGAATGTCACGCCTTATGTGTTGTTCCCCACTGTGACTATCGCGGAATTAAACAGCGGCATTACCCGAGAAGCTGACATCCAGATTAATTATCGTTGCCAACAGAAAGCCAATATCAATGGCCCCGCAGTTAATGCGAACGCTATCGCCTTTAAGATTGAGAGTAATAATTACCAGATGGCGAGACGGTTGGGGTTTACTACTCAGGATGCTGTGACATATCTAGTCAGTAATGCCTATGGTGCTAATATGGTTGCTAATGGTGTGGGGGTAAAGCTACAACGCAATGATGGTGTGATTCAACCCTTTTTAAATTTTGATAATAGAACCAGCTTAGACTCACAATATAATGCATGGAAAGACGGTTGGCGGCCATTACAGGGGAATCAGACAGGTATTGTCGGTACGAGTTATCAATATATGGATAATTACAGAGTTGTTTTTGGCAAGTTGCCCGGAATGAGTCCAACGGCAGGAAAATTTTATGCAAAAGCGGAAGTGCTTATTCGGGTTCAGTAGTTTAGTTTTATGGCTCCTAATGCTGCAAAACGCTCTGGCTGGCGTAGTCGCCGATCGTAGTCGAATTATTTTTGCGGCTTCCGATCGGGATCAAGGGTTGTCACTGGTGAATATTAATGACTACCCTGTGATGGTGCAACTGTGGGTGGATGACGGCGATCCAGACTCTGGCCCTGAAACTGCAAATGCGCCAATTTTGCCCTATCCTGGCTTGTTGCAAATTGCCCCAAAGGAGCGCAAGCACATAAATCTGCTTAATATTGCGGAGCAGGAACCTGAAAAACAAGAACAGTTATACTGGCTGAATGTATACGAAGTTCCACCCACCCCCGCCAAAAATATTGATGAAACCGAGGGGCAACTGTTGATTGTCGCTTTACGTACTCAAATGAAGGTTTTTGTGCGGCCCAATAAGCTCGCTATTGATGTTTTAGACTTAGCAAAGTGGCAGTCATTTATATTGAAAGACAATATGTTATCAATAGAGAATAAGTCACCTTACTATGTGACCTATCAGAACCTCAGTTTGAGTTTTAAAGGGAGGGATTATGCTATTTTTCAAGGAATGCTAGCCCCTTACTCCGTAGAAACTGTGACTATCACTGAGAGCGAGTTAATCGATCAGCTTGGACTTATCCTAAAGGCCGAGTACATAGACGATGAGGGGAATGCTCAGCCGCTTGCTTTGACAGTGAATTGAACATAAGGCTCTGTTTACAACAGGGCCTTATGTATATGCATTTATACAGCGTGACTTGAAGCTATGGGCTTGGGCATTATTTTGAGGCTGTTTGGGTATAAGAGATCACTTCTGCCTCGAGTGAAGCAATAGCCTGAGATACGGCTTCAACATAAGTATTCAACTGCTGATGGCTCGCATTTTCCAGCATTTCACAGGCAGACATAAGCTTCTGTGCATCGATAATTCTCGCAGCACCTTTGATCTTATGGGCGAGATCTTTGATGGTACTCAAATCATTATTTTCGAGGGCTACATACAGGGACTGCAAGTCGCTTTGATTGCTTTTAAGGAGTTCTTTAAGCAATTTATCGACTAACTCTGCATTATTTCCTGTGAGTTTTTCTACTGCGTCAGCGGCAAAATGTGTGGCGGTTATGGTGATTTTCTCTGGGGTAAACCGTTTAATCATACTTTCTAGCTCCATTAGGCTGATGGGTTTGAATAAACAGTCATCCATCCCTGCAGTTAAACAGGCATCCTTGGCTTCTTTTTGGGCATTAGCGGTATAGCCGATGACGATAGCATGCGTGTGACGTTTGTGTTCGAGTTGGCGAATTTTCTGACAGAGTTCATAACCGTTCATTTCTGGCATATTACAATCGGTGATCACCACAGGGTACTGTTTACTTTCGAACATGTTTAAGGCAATTAAGCCATTTTCTGCTTCATCAACACTATGGCCTAAATATTTAAGCTGCTGGGCTAATAGCAAGCGATTCGCAGGGTGATCGTCAACAATTAAGATATCGAGGGGATTACTCACATGCGATTCTGGAATGGGTTGTGAAGGGTTATGGATTGCTTCGGCTTCAAGCTGGGTGAGGGTTAATTGCATGCTGATCTGAGTTCCTTGATGCAATTTACTTTCAAGGGTTAAACTCCCACCCATCATTTCGCACAGAGAGCGGCTAATCATGAGCCCAAGCCCTGTACCACCATGGGTTGTGTGGGTCCCTTGTGCTTGGCTGAAAGGGGTAAATAGTTTCTGTTGGTCGTCCCCCGAGATGCCAATTCCTGTATCCGTGACAGTAAATAGAATCGTGTGGGTTGTATTGGTGAAACTTTCTGATTGAATTTTCACTTTTACTCCACCGCTATCAGTAAATTTAATGGCGTTGCCAATTAAATTTGACAGTATTTGTTTAATCCTCATAGGGTCAACGAGTACATCATTCGCAATAACAGGATCGAAATCCAACTGTAAAGTGATTCCTTTTTGCCTTGCTAGTCCATCAAACACTCTCACGACAGAGGTTGCAATTGTCTTAAGATTGGTTCTCATGGGCGAAAGTGACAGCTGACCCGCTTCAATACGAGCAATATCTAAAATATCACCAATAAGTTCAAGTAAGTCATTAGCGGAATCATAGGCAACTTTAATTGAATTTAAATCAAACTGTTGTGAATTTGTACGTTTTAGTACCAGTTCTAACATTCCTATGATGGCATTCATTGGCGTACGGATTTCATGACTCATAGTTGCTAAGAAAGTACTCTTTGCTTGGCTTGCACTGTCCGCAGCTTCCTTAGCATATTCTAATTCTTCAATAAGCTTGACTCTATCGCTGACATCTATCCAACCACCAATAATCCCTTCAATATTGCCGGCTTCATCGCCATAGGATTTAAACCAATGATAAATATTATATTTATGTCCATTTATATGAAGTTCTCTATCCTTAAATACGGCAATACCATCCTCTAAGGCTTGTACATATTCTTTATCTACAATAGGAGCCTCTTTAGAGCGACTGGCTCCTTCCATTGTGGTCTTATATAGCAAATCTTCGCGTGAGGCGTTGAAAGCATTAAGGTAACTCTCGTTACACATAGTCAGTTCACGCCGCTTATTTCTTACATAAATAGGATGAGGTATGGCATCAACAATGGACTGCATAAATTGCAGTTGTTGATTAAGTTCTTTTTTAGCTAATAGCCGCTTGCGATAATGAGTTCGAGTGTAAAGAGCCCAAATAATTGAGACTAAAATCATGATCGTTGAGGCAATCACAATAGTGTAAATAGTGTACTTATAATCCTTCCAGCTTTGGCGTGCAGGCAGGGCATTACGGCGCCAGCGATTTTCTGCCATTTGTAATTCATCAGGAGGAATAACTGTTAATGTTTTATTAAGTATGCTCTTAAGTAGTTTATTTGAACTCGCCATTCCGAATACCACAGACGCTCTTGGAATTTCATCTATGATCTTACTTACTTCTAAAGTATCACTGAAATAACTATTTACATAGAAGTCGGCTAAAGCCAGTGGCACAATAGTGGTATTTGTTGCACCAGTCGCTATATCATTCAATGCCTCAAGATAATTGTCAGCGATTATAATGTCTGCATTAGGGTTTATTTTTCTGAGCATGTTATCATTAAAAGTACCATCGGGAACAACTATAGCGTTAATATCTAGGTCTTGTGCATTTTTCTGTGTTACAAAAACATAAGGTGAATTTGAGAATTCTTTAGTAAAAATAATATTTTTATTAAGATCTTCACTCGGTGAGAATATTGTCATCATAGCTTTATGATTGAGTACGGAACTAATCTGTTCTGAAAACCTATTGTTAACAATATAGTCAAACTTTAGCCCTGAATACATTTGTATTAGTTCCAAAACCTCAATGCCAAACCCTTCAGCGTTATGTGTATCGTCAAGGTATGTTAGCGGTGCCGCATACTTATTAATTGCCACTGTTATTTTAGGGTTGTTTTGTAGCCAAGCCGTCTCATCTGCAGTAAAACTGGGGAGTTCTGAGGCAAAAGGAATGGTGCTTCCACCGCCACTCCAGCGTTTTCTAATCAACTTTCTCTGTTCGAGTGAAATATTATTAATAGATTTGTTAATTATATCTATTAAGGCCTTATTTTGTTCTGTTGTAGCAAAGGCGCTGCCATAGGAGTTTAGAGACAAGTGAGTGTCTAATTTAAGTTTTCCTGAGAAGTTGTTGTTTATTAAATAGTTGGCGGAAACTTGGTCGACTATCACAGCATCAACTTGCCGAAATGCAGCTGCAGCAACGGCCGCCTGTCTAGAGGAAAATTTGAGTAATTTTCTATTTGGATAAATATCTGTTATCGCTTCATCTGGTAAGTACTCATAGGCCATAGACATTGACTTGATTTGTTCATTATCACCTAAGTTAGCATTTCTGAATATAGAAGGCTTATCAACGGTATAAGGTGTGCTTAGTAGAAGACCGTGCATTTGTTCAAATTTATTTGCTGTAGTAATTAGATCTACTTCTCCATTGAGCGCTGCGGTAATTGTTTTTTCCCGAGATGCATAACGTTTTACATTGACTTCAATGTTGAGCATATTAGCAATAATATGTATATAGTCAGCACTAATTCCTTTATAAAATTCTTGTTCACCATTTACTGTCATGTCAAATGGTGGATAGTCAGGCGACGATATGCCAATATTCAGAAATTTATATTTTTTAAGTGTATCAATCTCTTCTAATGATAGCTGGATAGGCAATGCAGCCTTCTCTTGATAGCCGATCAAATGATAATGGGTAAATTTACTTTCATGTGCTAGTGAATAAATTGAATTTAGACTCAATATAAGAATGAAAATAACATTTCTCATATTAAGTTTTGCCTCTTTGCTATTTCAATTATATCTACCAAATTTTTTGCATTTAGTTTATCAAGTAGTCTAGTTTTATATGTGCTAATGGTTTTGTTACTTAGCAGCATACGCTCGGCTATTTCTTTATTAGATAAGCCGACTGCTAGCTGCTGCAACACCACCATTTCGCGAGTTGAAAGCTTTTTTACGAGTTCAGCCTCGTCCTGACTCGATTTAGCAATCATGTTGTTATTGCTTATAATCGGAAAATAGGAGTGGCCTGTGAGAATTGCTCTAAGCGCGCCAGTGACTTCATTCATGTCCTTTTGTTTAGAGACAAAACCTGAAGCTCCGGCTTGAATACAACGGGAAACAAAGTGATCAGATGGTTGTGCAGTCAAGACTAAAATTGGCGGGCTCTTTACGAGTTTTCTTGACCTTTCTATCACTTCTAATCCATCTAATTGGGGGATGCCAATATCGAGAATAACAGCATCGGGTGAGAGCTCTTTAATAAGTTTTAATGCATCAACACCATTATTGGTTTCTGCTATCACTTCAAAGCCACTTTGTTCTAAAATGATTTTTAGTGCTAAAACAACAACTGGATGATCATCTACTATTAATATTTTTCTTTTCATTCATGTAACTCCGTAACTATTGAGTACAGATTTTATCCTTTGTAAGTCGCTACAGTGAAATAAAACTATGTGATTAAGATTTTTCCTACATATTTTTCAGCAATTTCTTTTAAATAATAGTCGTAAAATATTTGAAGGCAGATGAATTTAATCATAGGCATTCTCATTGTTTTTAATTCATAAACATCTGTATATATTTGTATCTCGAGTTTTGATCCTCTAGTGATTTAAATTATAGCTGACTATCTATATCTCGGTGTTGCAGCTTTTTTGCGGCAAGGGCGTAACAGGCATTTGTCTATTAGTATTTTAATTTTAAAGGGTATTCAATGGGTAAGGTTAGAGTGATTGTCTTAGAAGACCACCCCTTTCAACGTGCAGTACTTGAGCATAATCTTGCATCTCTTACCAACGTTGAGGTGTTTGCTTTTGGGGCAGCACAAGATGCGCTTGTTTGGCTCGATGAGCATCATAGTGCGGACATAGTGATATGCGATCTCATGATGGCAGGTATTGATGGTCTATCGTTTTTGCGCAAAGCAAAAGCGAAATACGATATAGCTTCTGTTGCATTATTTAGTTGTATTGATAAGGAACTCAGGCGGTCTGTATCGCAGATGATAAAAATGCTTAATTTTGAATATCTTGGTGATTTAAGTAAGTGCCCATCAGTGGATAATTTGCAGCGTATGTTAGATAGATTTACCAACAGTCGCATTCAAAGGAGTCAAATAGCTTCGGGTTTTATCGCAGCTAGGTGCCCCGAAAATTTTGTATTTGAGGATTTTGAACAGGCATTGAAGCAAAGACAGTTCGTGGGGTTTTATCAGCCTAAGTTTGATGTTGCAGGCTTTAGCTTGAAAGGGGCAGAAATGCTAGCACGCTGGCATCATCCTGATTTTGGATTGTTAAATCCCAGTACTTTTATTGACCGGTTAATTTCACATGGCTTACTTGACGATTTATTCTTACAGTTATTCGAGCAAGGCTGCGCTTTACAACAGCGTTTACAACAACATGAAAGCCTAATTTCTCTCGCCTATAATCTCGATATCTCTCAACTTAATTCGACTAAATTAGTGTATCAGATTGTCGATATGGTAAAGAAATTTAACATTCTTCCTCAATGCATTACCCTCGAAATTACTGAGACGGGTTTGTTGGCTGCGCCAGCAGTGAATATGGAGAATTTAATCCGCTTGCGAATGCTAGGATTTGAATTGGCGATTGATGATTTTGGTGCTGCACATTCTTCATTGGCACGTTTATGCGAATTGCCTTTCTCACAAATTAAATTAGATGGTTGTTTTGTGCGTGAACTTAGTGTTGAGCCTAGGTGCCAAGCCGCAATATCCAGCGTGATAGCGTTATCACAAGCACTTAATATGGAGTTAGTGATAGAAGGTATTGAAACAAATTCCCAATTAGTATTGTTGCAACAGCTTGGCTGTACGATTGGACAGGGTTTTTGTTTTTCTCGTCCTATTGATGAGCAAACATTTATCCAACGTTTTTTCCCTGCGAGTTTACAGCTTAAAGAACTACAGGAGCTTAGCCTTGAGTTTTAGTGGACTAACTTGTTTTTGTTAGCTCACGGATCAAGGATTTTCGGTTCACTTTCAGTCCTATTTGTTCATTATTTTCTGGCCATGAATAATATTGTCTTGGACGTTTGAAGCGGGCGATTTTGTTGGCAAGGAACAGTTCGAGCGTATTTGCAATCGACTCTGGGTGGTGGGTTAAACTGCCGCGAATGATGGCGGCAGGGAGATTGCCAAATTGTACATCTGGTATGGCGAAAACGATTGCATCGTCTATTTGTGGATGTTGTTTAAGCGCGGCTTCGATTTCTTCTGGCTGGATGTTTTCGCCGCCGCAGATAAACATATTATCGACGCGACCAAGAATGCGCAGATTACCATTTTCGTCCCATTCGCCCTTGTCTTTGGTGTAAAACCAGCCGTCTTGTTCAACGCACTTTTGTATTCCATCCGCGGTGAGATAGCCCATAAACAGGCATGCGCCGCGCACCAAAATCACACCATCTTCGATTTTAAGCTCACGCTTGGGGAGTAATTTGCCACTGCTGCCGTCGCTAAAAGCGTGACCTGTGGTGATCTGCGAGCCCATTTCCGTCATGCCGTAACTGGTGTAACTGGCGATATTGCGTTGCTTAAGTTGTTGGAGTAAGTCGATTGAGACTGCGCCGCCACCAAGTAATAAGGCTTTGATACTTTTAAGCTTGCTGCTCGTATCGGCGAGTAACTTGCTCAGTTGTGTGGGAACGAGAGATATGTGAGTCAACTGATCTTGGTCAATCTGCTGACCAAGGCTAAGCGCTTGATCTGGCAGGACAACACTGGCACCGACTAAGGCACAGCGGTTTAATATCGCAAGACCGCCAATATGGAATAAGGGCAAGGAGAGTAGCCAAGCATCACCTTGTTCGAGTGGGATTAAGCTGCGGGCACCTTCGGCATTGGCAATATGATTCGCTAAGCAATGCACCGCCGCTTTGGGAAAGCCACTAGAGCCTGAAGTTAAAATCACATTAGCTGGACGAGTAAAGTCGACAGGCAGGGCTAAGTCACTGCTAACGCGATTGAAATTTAAGCGCAAGTGATGGCAATTCTGTGGTTCACAAACCTCAGCACTCCAAACATAGCGGATCTGATGTTCATTAATTAAGTCTTGGATCTGCGCGAGGGGAAAACGTGGCGAGATAGGAAAAAAGATTACTCCTATATCGATGCAGGCCCAATAGAGACAAATCATCTCGAGATTATTGCTAGCAATACAGGCGAGCGGTTCCCCCTTTGAGATCCCCGAAGCGCTTAGCTGCTGAGCCAGTGCGATAACGCGCTGGCTAAGCTCTGAGTAATTAATGTCTTGCCCCGCCAACTTGATGGCTGTCTGCTGTGGAAACGCAAGCGCAGCTTGGTGCACGGGTGACAGTGCAAGCGGTTTTGATAGGCTGGCATTAGACAAACTCGTTTCCCTCACTTTTGGCTGTATCATCATTTTGTTGCATTGAATCAATGGCGTGCAGTGCAATTGGCTCAAGTTGCGCGAGTGTGAGGCAGTATTTTTTACCCGATGACATGATTAAATCTTGGCTAAAGGCGCTGAGGGTATCGAGCCCAGGGATTTCATCCGAAGTGAGAATCGCGGCTAAATGAGTCAGATCATTAATGCCTAAACTGCTCTCTAGACTCGAACTGATAATGCAACGTACGCCATAGCTTTGCGCCGTATCGATTAAATTAGCTAGCTTTTCGATACTGCCGAGCAGCATAGGCTTGATGACAAGCGCAGTCAGACCATTTTGCATTACAAACTGGTATTCTGGATCGTTGAGCGATTCATCGAGGGCGTAGGGTATACCAATTGCTTGATAAAATTCATGATTATCATGAGGATTCAGGCAAGGTTCCTCAATGTACTCTATGGTCTCTAGGGGTAAGCAAGCGGCAAATTCGATTGCTTGCTCAAGTGTAAACCCTCGGTTCGCATCCAAACGCAATTTGAGATCGGGGCGGGTACGTAAAATGCCATAAATCAGGCTTAGTTCATCTTCGATTGAAGTTTGCGCGACTTTGACTTTAACCGAGCGAACATTCCTGCCAAGGGCGGCAATTTTGCCATCGAGCAAGTCTTGGCTGGCATCCGTTGGATGATAAATCAAAGGGACTGTGGCCGTTTGTGGACGGATGGCATCGAGTTTGCCCATTAACTTGGCATGTAACAGACTTAAACCAAAGGCCAAAGAAGGGTAAGGGCTTTGCTCGGCGCATTCCAGCAATGTATCAATATGCTGACCGCAGAGTTGGGGTAATAATCCAGTCAAAGCCGTTTGCACTTGAGTGAGTGTTTCACGGCTGAACCCCATCAAGGCTTGTTCATCGACATCTATGCCAGAGAGTGGGGCAATTTCAACTTCGACTTGTCTATGCTCGCCACCAACATTAGCACTGGCTTGTAGTACTAATCCCGCTCTGTGATCGATACGTTGCTTGCCGACGGGCAATAATACGTCGAGCGGTAGTCGATATTGATACAGGTTAAGCGAAGTTAATATCATATATTTCCTACATTTTAATTCTGTCATTACCCTAGCAACTTCACTATTTTTGAGGTTAATGCCTCGGGAGCAGCTTGGTGTATGTTGTGGCCGGCGCCGTGAATACTATGGACGAGGATGGGCGCGTGTAATTGCCACTCTTGGGCGAGGGCGTGGAACTTAGCATCTTGGTTGCCCGCAAAGAAATGGCACTCACAGGTAAGCTGCAAAGGTACATCCCACATCGATGCTTGGTGTGCGAGTGAGGTGGCTATGAATACCTCTTTCAGCCGCTGTTTCGGATGCAGATCTAATGCTGCAGAACGATGCTCGATTAAGGTTTTTCGTTTGGTAGCCGTCATATCGGCAAATACGGGCTGCTGATACCACAAGCTTAAAAAGTCTTTGCTATTCAGATGCAGTAAACGCTCGGCCCACTGAGTATCATTTTTGATTCTGGCAAGTTTTTCTTGCGGGTCTGTAAGTCCAGGATGGCAGGATTCGAGGTTTAGGCTCAGAAGTCTTTCTGGATAGGCTTTGGCAAGGTGCAGAGCAATACGGCCACCTAGAGAATAACCATAGAGATGGAATTGACCAATATGAAGGCCATTCAGGTGTGCCAACACATCTTCAACACATTGGTTAAATCCATCTAATTCGGTTGGCTTCAACTCCCTTTGGTTATCCCCGTGGCCCGGAAGATCTAAGCAAATACAGTGAAAGTGCTGGCTTAGCGCTGGTATTAACGGCAACCAGTCGGTCTTAGTGCCTAAAAATCCATGCAGTAGCACTAAGGTCGGTAGTGAAGAATTGCCGTAACGGGCCATGGTTGGCATTAGCTTTGTTTCACCCACAAGTTGAGCTCGGCGATTTGGTCGCTGGCTTGTGTTTGACTTACATTGACTTCAATGATCGAAGCCCCCTGAAAATCCAGCGCTTCATTATAGCTATCTTGAAAATCGGCTAAATTATCCACTTGATTATAGGGTAAATTAAACATAGCTGCGGCGTAGCCAAATTCTAAACCGTGGCTGAGTCGATAATAATCGCTACGGACTTGTTCATTGGGAACGGGCAATAAGTTAAAGATGTTACCGCCATCGTTATTGAGGATCACGATCACCAGCGGGCTGGTTAAGCCTTTAGCGATGGCCAGCGAGTTAAGATCGTGCAGTTGTGATAAATCACCGATTATTAAACTCGTGGGTTTGCCTTCATGGGCCGCAATACCGCAGGCGGTGGCGAGTAGTCCGTCAATACCCGATGCGCCACGATTAGTATAAGTGGTTGCCGTACAACAACTGACAGGGGCATACATGTCGTACAAGCGTACAGGCAGGCTGTTGCCGATAAAAAGCTGTTGTTCTAGCGGACGAGTATTGGCGATGGCCCGCACAACTTGTGCTTCACCAAATTCCCCTTGGTCGATATTGCGCACAAATAAGTTATGCAATTCATCGTTATAGGTGATTAGAGTATTCGCCCAGTTTGCAGAGGATGAGCGATACCAATTTAAGGCCGCAAACTGCTGTGCATTCGCGTGCCAAATGTGTTTAGCATTGTGACTAGGGTCAAGCCTGTCTTGTTCTGGTAAAACCTGCCAATAGCTGTGCCAATTTTGCTCGGCGAGATAGCCTATCAAGCGTTTTGATAATAAACGGCCGCCGAATACGAGTACACGATCCGCTTCCTGCAATAGATTACGCGCCCTTGGATGTTGCAGCAGTTGATCAATATTACCTATCGCCGCGGGATGCTGACGCAGTTGCGACTGGGCATCAGTAAGTAATGGCCAGCCGATTTTTTGCGATAGGGCAATGAGCTGTTGTGGATCTTGTTCAGGCGTGAGAGTACCGACAACGATCACCCCTTTACCGTGGACGAACCGCATAATGGCATCGTCACTTGGGCCGCTCACCTGTTTGCTCTTACCGTATTGGGTATACGGGCGTGCGAGCTGTAGCCAAGTTTGCAATGGTTTGAGATAAGGTGATTCGGCATCGAGAATCGCGCCACCGAGTTCACTCGGATACAAGGGCTCACGGTACATGCAGTTGATATGCACTGGGCGAGTTTGATTCGCCACTGCTTCATCCACTGTGGTAAGCAACGCCTGCGGTGCGATATGTGTATCCGGTGTTGGCAAATTCACTTGAGTGGCATAATTCGCAAAAATTCCCGGTTGGACTATGGCTTGATTAGCACCGCAGCCGAGTAATTCTGGCGGACGATCGCCACTTAAGACGATTAAAGGTACATGGGTCAGCCACGCCTCCACAATGGCAGGGTACAAGTTGGCGACTGCTGTGCCTGAGGTCGTAATGATGGCGACCGGTGCGCGGCTGGCTTTGGCTAGACCTAAGGCCATAAAGCCGAGCCCACGTTCGTCGAAATGTAAGTGACGCTGGAGTTTAGTTTGCTGGGCGGCGGCGAGGGTTAACGGTGTTGAGCGCGAGCCCGGCGCCATACACACATGTTGCACGCCAAGACGTGCTAACTCCTCAAGAATAAGGGCGCCCCAAATAAGATTAAGAGTGGCTGTATTTTCGGTCCGCATAGCTGAATCTATTAGGATAAAGATGGGCTTAGTGTAACGTGTTTATGCTCCAAGATGTATGCTTGGTTTAACAATTCTCGAGTGGATCGCATGGGGGCTGAGGTGGAGCCTAAGCTAAGGCAGAGGATGCCTGTCACCTCGTGTATCGGTGGTTTGTTGTTTGGATATGTTGAGCTATTGCTTGGCTAGATAATACGATCGACGATTTTTTTAATCTCTCCGCTTAACCATTTCAAGTCCTCATTGATTGCATTAGGCTGATTTTTTTGCACTAAGAAAATCGTTGGGGTTTCTGTATCTGCATATAAACGTTCTGCTTCATACTGCGATAGTTGACACGTATGCAGTTCAGGAATATCACTCACCATTTCGTAAACTATCCGATAAGGCAATAGGGAGACTGCATTACTTTCGCCTAGATATTCAAACAAACTTGAAATACTGGTAATGGTAATTTCAGTATTGAGTTTAATGCCATTCGTTATGCAAAACTCTTGGTATGGACTCAATTTGGTGCTGGGATTACCAAGATCCGTATTGACATAGGGGTATTCCGCAATCGTTTCTAGGGTGATTTCCCGTTTAAAAATAGGATGATGCCTGCTAGCAATCAGGTAGAGTTTGTCCATACGTTGCAATTCAGTCGTTAGCAGTTTATCGCCGAAGGCGGCAACATCGGCAGCACTTTTATTGCAACAAATACCTAGGGTTGTATCACCATTAATAATGTCTTGAGTCGTATGCATAGACCAAGGGTTTATATTAATGTGCATGGGTTTTTGCTCTTCTTTAATAGCCTGCATCAAGGCTTTAGGAAAGGTGTAGGCAATTAACCCTGGTGCTGCAATTTCGACATGTGTCTTAACTTGGCGAGTGTTTGCTATTCTGGCTTTTTGAAACTTATCAGTACACTCAATTGCTTCTTTTGCAATTGGATATAAATGAGTAGCAAACTCATTTGGGAATAAGCCATATTTACGACGAATAAATAACTCATCACCAAAAATTTCCCGTAGATTTTTAAGGCTACGGCTGATTTTAGGAGCTGGAATGTCTAGCGCTTTCGATACATAGGTTGCTGACTTGTTCTCATATAATGAAACAAGTATTTTTAAACTCAGAATATCGAGGCCATCCATGTTACTAATGTGCATTTTTTATATTCCTTAATATTGAGCAAATACTTAAATCAACGCCTAATTATGGTGCTAATTAATAATTTTAATGTGAAACTAATCCCAAGTTTTGGATCTAGATTTTATCTATGTGTATCAAAGGTTTTTTTGTTTTATTTTTAATATTTAAAATGGTTTTTCATAAAATTTAAAATTTCAAAAACTGATATTTACATATTTAAAATGCAAATAATGAATTATCAAGTATCAATATTTGTATTTAAGATTTACATAATTTTGCAATGTGACGAGCTATGTAAATCATTGTTTATATTTAAGTTGTATTTTTCAAGTGTGACATGTGTCAAGAAAAAATAAGTGTTTTCAAATAATACTAAAGTTGCTTTAAAGGAGATAACAAAAAATAAATTAGTTTTTGGAGGCGTGTATGAATACTTCAGTCATTCTCAGCTATGCGTTTATGTACTTCGTACTATTCGTAGCAGTACCATTCGTGTTTGTGATGTTTGTCATGACTTGCATTAAGTTTTTTAAAGCAGGTCCTGATGAAGCCGCACATCATGAGATGAAACTTAAACCAGTATTGTTTGATAAACAAAGCTTCAATTTTTTTAAATCATTAAAAACAGTTGTTGAAGGTAAATACGATGTTTGTTGTAACGTGCCATTAGACACTGTATTTGAGATGGACAAACATGATACGGAATTAAATCATGAATGCCGACTCGATTATGTATTGATCGACCATGATTCATCTGAAGTGAAAATGGTTATCAGTGACTTTGGCAAAGAAACTAACTCACCACTGAAAAAACTGTTTAGCAAGTTCAATATCAGTTTCATTGAAATGAACCAGCATAAACAGTGGGATACTCAGAGTCTTAAGCAAGCCTTGGCTGTGTGATCTTGACCGTCGGGTTCGGAATTATCCGAACTCGACCCCTTCTTTACCTTCCTACGGATAAATGTGAGGACTTCCTATGTCCAAAAGACAATGGCTGTGGTCGTTACGCTTAGGTGCTGCTGCGTTGCTTTTAAGCTTTTCTGCAATGAGTGCTGAGCCAGCCAATCAAATTAACAGTGATGCTTGTATGAAGTGTCACAAGCGTAATGGTCAAATGTTAGGGCATCATGGTCAAGATGCGATGAAAATGAGCTGTTCTTCCTGTCATGGAGAAAAGGGCGATCACCCTAAAAAACCGAATGATATGGTGGTCTTTGGTATGGAGGAATCGTCGGATCTGACGGTTCAGCTGAGAGTGTGTCAGAAATGTCATACCAAGAAAAAACTCAGTGGAGCAGATTGGACGCATAACGTACATGCTCAAAAAGTGCCTTGTGCCGCCTGCCATAAATTACATAGCCCAACGGATCCAATGGCGGATATGACGCCGAAGATTCGCAGTGAGCTATGTAGCAGTTGCCACACTGGCAAGCAGGAGTAAGGTTATGGAAAATTCAAAAAGAAGATTTCTAAAAGGCACCTGTGCCTTATTTGCCGGCGCTACAGGTGCATCATTACTCGCCACAGTGAATGCATCGGATAGTGTTAAAGCAGAACCTGATGTCAAATATGCACTTATTCATGATGAAACTAAGTGTATAGGTTGCCAAGCGTGTGAGGTGGCTTGTCGTGAAGTGAATAATGTACCCGAAGGTGTTTCTAGGCTTCAAATTAAGCAAGCGGGTCCCTTTGGCGAATACCCTAATCAGTTTTATCACTTTAGTCGCAAGTCTTGTCAGCATTGTGAAGACGCACCCTGTGTAAATGTATGTCCAACGGGAGCTGCATTTATTGATAAAGAAACGGGTATCGTTTCTGTCGATGCATGGAAATGCGTAGGTTGCCAATACTGTATTGCAGCTTGTCCTTATCAAGTCCGTTTTATTAATCCTGTCACCCATGCGGCGGATAAGTGTGATTTCTGCCGAGAAACTAACCTAGCTCAAGGTAAACAACCTGCCTGTGTTGCTGCTTGCCCAACAAAGGCACTCGTGTTCGGTAATTTAAAAGATCCGACTTCTGAGGTTGTTCAAGTTCTGCGGTCTAATCCAACCCAGCGCACTAAGGTTGATCTTGGAACGAGACCTAAATTGTTCCGTATCGTTGCAAAATCAGGGGAGGTGATACTATGAGTGCCCTACATTTTGATACCTTAGTGTGGCATTGGCCGATTGCAATTTACCTGTTTTTAGCGGGTGTATCTGCGGGAGCCATGTTCTTCGCCGTATTGTTGAAACATTTTGTTTTGAAGCAAAACGCCTATCAGTCTGGTTTTGTGCGAGCCGCTTGTATTGTCGCGCCTGTAGCTGTGATGGCCGGGTTAGGGATATTGGTCGCAGACTTAACTAAACCTCTCGATTTTTGGAAGATTTTGGTGTTCTACAACCCTAAATCTGTCATGTCGATGGGCGTGCTTATTTTGCTGATTTACCAAGTATTCATGTTTATGTGGATTGGTTTAACCTTCCGTAAACCTGTTGATGCTTGGTGTGAAACACGCTTTCCTATTGTGCTTAAGTTGACCGCATTATTGGCTCGATTTGAAGCGACAATTACAGGATTGCTCGTGATTCTATCCTTGGCATTGGGCGCGTATACAGGCTTCCTGCTCTCGGCCTTGCCAGGCTATCCCATGCTTAAAAACCCTGTGTTACCTCTGCTGTTTTTGGCATCTGGTTTGTCTTCCGGTGCGGCATCATCTTTACTCGGTGGCGTGTTGATGAATGGCAAACCTAATGACAAAGAGGTGCACTTTATCCACAAGGTTGAAATCCCACTGATTTTAGTTGAAATCGTGCTGATTTTTACCTTCTTTATGGGCTTAGTGCTAACAGGTGGACAGAGTAAAATAGCCGCCTTTAATGCCTTAGGGTATGGCTTCTGGGGATGGATTTTCTGGCTTGGTATTATTGGACTCGGTTTGTCTGGACCATTGGCGATGAATCTGTTTATGACGGCGACATCTAAACGGAAATGGGCCTACGTGGCGGGGACTGCTTGCTTGAGCTTGATCGGGGTATTACTGCTACGTAACTTCATACTCTATACAGGACAAATGACGATCGCTTAAGGCGTACCGTTAATTAATGACGAAAAAATCATAATAATCAATGGAATCGACGGATCGCGGAAACAATGTCAAAGGAAAACATTGTAGATGAGGCCCTTGCGGCGCTGGCTGAGCTCTCAAGGGTTAAGTCTAGCCGCGGTTGGTTGTGTAACAGGGAGGTCGCTGGGCAAGGATGCCATATTTTACACTTCAATATTTTGCCCTGCCTCCAAACGGGCCTCGCCACCTTATTCCTAAGGGTGGCGTTTCTTGTTTTAGGGAGGCACGATTTACTCGCCGAGGTTATTAATCCATTCACTCATTACCACATGGGTTTTGATCTTGATGATGTCAGTGTGAGTGTCGATATACTCACGGATCTCATGCAGGCGGCGCATCGAGGGCGCATGCACGTACACGAGTAAATCCATATCACCAGAAATACCACGGCAGGTAATCACTTCGGGGATCGCTTGGAATACGTGTACCACGTCGGCGCAACGTGGACATTGATGCTGGATTTCGAAATAAGCCGATACTCCTTCTTTTTGCGACTCACTCAAGAGCACTTGATAGCCACGGATCACTCCAGTTTGTTCGAGCTTTTTTATGCGCTCGGCAACCGCACTACGGGATAGATTGACCTGTTCGGCGATATTCGACACGCTCTGGCGTGCATCCTGACGCAAACTATGAATGATGGCCGTATCGAATTTATCCAAGGGTGACTCCAGTGAAAATGGTTATATTGAATCTGTGTGTTATTTTGTCATTGGTTTGAATAACCACAGAATTTGCTGAGTATTTTGGCTTAAAATTGCATCAAATCTTAAACTTACCGTCATTTTGATGGAAATAACGCTATTTTCCGCGATTTTGCCGGTATTGGACGTGGAGAACACTGAAATTAACGGCAGATTGTAGGGCGAAATCTCATTATACTGACAGCTCAAAAACCACAGAATATTAACAGATGAATTCAAATAGCGGAACTATAGGTCGTTGGCAAGGTGCGGGTTTAATGGCGACCACTTTGCTCGGTACAGGGGTATTTATTTTGCCTCAGATGACTATTGAAAAAGCGCATTCTGGTGCCTTAGTCGCATGGATCTTGTTGACCTTGGCCATTATTCCTGTGGCACTGGTCTTTGGTCGTCTAGCGAGTGTATTTCCCCATGCCGCAGGCCCCGCTTACTTTGTCGAAAAAGCCTTTGGTCGCACTGCTGGTCGAACAATTGGACTGATCTTTTTACTGGTTGTGCCCATGGGGGCGCCGGCCGCGATTTTGATGACCTTTCAGTTTGTGAATGCCTTAATCCCGATATCGGGTTGGTCCAAGGTTGGTGTTGAAATACTCGTGATTTTTGGCTTGTTTCTGATTAATTTAAGAGGCATTCAAGTGTCGGCTAAGCTGCAATTTGGCCTTACACTTTGCATAGTCGCCGTTGTTGTGGTCTTGTTTGGTGCGAGTAGTTTTCAGCAAGGTCATCTCACGACACTTGCTAGCCATGGTATGCCTGAAATGCCGACCGTGATGATTGCCGCTGGCATCGCTTTTTGGAGTTTCTTGGGTATAGAAGCTATGACCCATCTTGCCGATGATTTTCGTCGTCCGCAGCAGGATATGATCCCCGCTATGATGATGGGCACAGTGCTGGTGGGCGTGATTTATGTGGCTTGTACACTTTTACTGCTATTAGTGCCGACAGATAAAAGTGTCGCCATGATCGGCGTATTTGACCAACTGCTCGGTGGTTACGGCGCACAAGTGATTGGTGTGTTAGGTATCGCAAGTGGATTGGCAACCGTTAACGTGTATGCGGCCAGTGCGGCACGTCTGGTCTGGAGTTTTAGTTGTGAAGGCATTTTACCGCGCTTCTTTGCCGTTAAGAATGCCCATGGAGTGCCCATTCGCGCACTTGCTGCGCTGTTATCTGTGATGGCAAGCGTGATTGTACTGACTTACCTTACCGGGCAAGAGTTAGAGCACCTTATTGCATGGAGCAACGGCGTATTTGTGGTGATCTATTTGATGGCTATGCTCGCTGCCGCTAAGTTATTACCACGGCACAATTGGCCGCTGGTGGCGCTGGGTTGTGCGTTTTGCTTAGTATTAGGTTTTGCCCTAGGTGCAAGTATGTCCTATGTGCTTGTGTTGATCTTAGTGGTCGCGCCATTTTTGTGGTGGCAAAAGACCCATATTAGTCGCAAACAAAGTTTGGCGTTACCTGAGTAATATTCGCACCCTCTGGGGCTAAATCAACATGATGGGTTAATTAAAAAAGCCCCGAACTCTTTATTGTCATAAGAGTTTGGGGCTTTTTTGTGTGGCTTAGTGGATTTCGAAACTGGATATGATTGAGTGCGATTAAATTGAATGAAATAAAGAGGTAAACCTTAAGTCTGATGGCCGCCAAGCTTTGTTGCCGAAGGACTGCACATTACTGATATTTAATGTATCTCGGTGAGCGAGGCGATAACTTGTGTTCTATATTTTGATCATTCATACGGAAGGAGAATAAATATGGATTCAGCTGCGTTGCTCAATCGTGTCGATGAGTTACCTAGGTTACCTAAGGCGATCAGTGAATTGTTAGATGCGGTCAATGATGACAATGCGACAGTAAAAAGCATTGCCACTAAAGTTTCACACGATCCCTTAATCAGCGCTAGGGTGTTACGCCTTGCTAACTGTGCCCACTATGGACGCAGTCGAGAGGTTGGCACTATCGATGAAGCTGTTGTGCGTCTTGGGATGCAAACCCTACGAACCTTAGTGCTCGCATCGGCGGTGATTGGTGCAGTCCCTAAGTGTGAAGGAATAGATTTAGCCCAGTTTTGGGGGCAAACCTTTGAGATTGCGCTTTATAGTCAAGAAATGGCAAAGCGTTGTGGTGCCGTCCCAGAAGAAGCTTTTACTTGCGGTATCTTACATCGTATTGGCGATCTATTGATTGCGGCAGTATCGCCTGAAGATGCGGCGAAAATTGCCGAAGCTGTGGCGCAGGGCAAAGATAAGCATCAGTTTGAGCGCGAGTTACTCGGATATGATTCCCCGGATATTGGCGCATTACTAGCGAAAAATTGGAAGTTTACACCAGCGTTAGTGCAAGGCATTTTGTATCAAGACCACCCTAAGGATTCAAACCCATTTTCAAAACTTGCTGCGTTATTATGCTTATCTTACAAAGTTCTAGATGAGTGGGATACGATTGAGGATGAGGAGAAAACCAGTTGGTTATCTCAATTAGCGACTAAGAAAGGATTGAAGATGGAGATGGGCGGGCTAAGGACTAAGTTGACTGAATTACACGGTTCGGGATATGAAATCGGTAAAGCGTTAGCTTAGAATTTTGTTTCGCTTAGTGTTTTGGTGAGTAGGGCTGCAGTAAAAATATTTTTAGCCAAAGAGCGATATCAATTTAGTCTTAAGAAGACCATCGCGTGAATGGGAAACGGGTGTTTCGCATTCACGCTTTTTTATGGGCTTTTGTTGATTTGCACTTTGACTGAATAGCGGATGTGGCTAGCCAGTTTGTTGGGTTGCAGCTATGGCAAGATTACGCATTTGGATCAACTCGCTGTGTTTGAGGTGCAACAAATCGGCGGTACGTCGAATGATCTGGTCTTCATATTGGGATAGCTGGCCATCGGCGTAGGCCAGTTGCCACATTGCGAGCAACAATTGCTGCTTTTGCGCTAGGCTAAATTCAGCGTTAATGGCTGAGGTGAATTCAAAGAGTGAGGTCGCGCTGCCTTGTACGCTTTTAGCCTCATCAATCAGCATCTTAGCGTCTACTTCTGACATTGATAAGGTATCGGTTAGCAGCTTAGGTAATAAGGCTTCTTCCTCTGCCGTTAAGGTCTCATCGGCAAACACGACTTCAAGTAACATACTCGCTGCGGCCAGTTTAAGTTGATGTGCCTTGTCTTCAGGGGAGACTGCTTGAGTATGAGCTTCAAAAAATCGTCTTAATTTCGCAATCATATTTGGCGGTTCTCATGCTGGAGGGAATATAAAGTAGAGTCGATTGGGAAGTGAAAGTTCACCCTAAACCTTGTATTGCTTAGGGTGAGGTAAGACTGAATTACAGTAGCGAGTTCAGACCTTTCACCAGTAAGTCTGAGGTGCCTTCAGTGCCATTGGTATCTAAGTAAGACTTAGCTATGTTGATCATTGGCATTGCTAGATCTTTAGAAATACCCAATTTTTCAAAGGCGTCTAATACCATAGCACTGCCTTGCAGTGATGAACCTAAATCACCCGCTTTGGATAATAAGCCAGAAACACCTGATTTTGAGTCCAACTTAGGCGCAGCGGCTAGCAAGCTATCGGCATTAGGAATGCTGGCAGCCAGTTTTGAGTAGTCGGTTGTTCCTAGGCTTGATTGCGCTAAGCCTAATAAACTGCCTAAGCCACCTTCGGCTTGAGTTTGGTTTAAACCCAATTGTGACATGACGCTGCCAACTAAATCATTCGACTGAGTTGCCGCTGCCGTAGTGGTCGCTTTTTCAGTTTTGGCTTGAGTTCCTGCCAAGTTATCTAACCAGCCTGCACTGGCGGGCGCCGCTAAAATACAAGTGCTGAGGAGGATAGAGAAGGTCAGAGTGTGTTTCATATGGAAGCGTCCTTTGAGGGTTTGCGCACGAGTTCGCTGGACAGTTTAGCGGGTTTGTCACTTTTGTTGCAGTAGTTTTCTGTGATTTACGGTTCACACTGGTGATTTCTACTGTGCATTGCCAAGGGATTTTCGGTATCCTTAGCGGCAATTCTAAGTGTTAATTCATTTCAATTATTTGGAAAGTCGCATGTCACTATCCGCAATTTTGTCAGAAGCCTATAACTTCTTCCGTAATCATCTGGCGCAACTCGCTATGCTGACGATCCCATTACTCTTGATCCAAGTTGGGATCCAGTTATGGCTTGGTATAGAGATGAGTAAAGTTGATCTAGAAAACCCACAGTTTGGCGCGCCGCATATGATCGCCATGATGCTGTTACTACTTACATTTTCGGTACTAATTGCCGCTTTGACTCTGTTTTTAGAACTGCGCTCACAAGGGCATAGTCCTTCAGCGGGCGTGGTGTTGAAGGCGAGTTTACCGTTTGTTCCACCATTATTATTGGCTGGGGTGTTTTCTGGTCTAGCGATTTTAGCACCAGTGATGCTGTTTGCCGCCTTCGGTCCTGTGTGGCTGGTAGGATTGGTAATTAGCTTCTATCTCTTTGCGCGTTTAGCCTATGTGAACTTTATGGTTGTGGTTGAGCGCTTAACACCGCTAGAAGCGATTAAGGGTAGTTTTAGTTTTAGTGGCCCTATCGTACTGAAAACCATTGCATTATTGATGTTATATTTACCACTCTCAGTCATAGGTAGCCAGCTTTCTGGGTTAGCGTCCATGGGCGGATTACCTGTGCAAATGTTAGCGGATACTTTTATGTCTTTTATTGGATTATTCGTTAACGTCGCTTTGTTCCGCTTATATATGGTGTCGAAAAAACCAAGCGTCGAATAGTGCAACATCAATTCAGCCTGCAGGGAATCACTCATGGGGACGAAAATAGTCATTAAGGATAGTGAGTTTATCCACGATTTTTCGGTCTCCTTGAGTGATGATTACCTCAAGGCTAAAAGCTATGTGCAGGATGTACCGACACAGTCGCTGCTACACATTCGCAGTTTTACCCATAAACTTACAGAGTTACTGGGGCAAGATAAGCAAATCGCGTTTTCCAGTCCGAATTTATACGATAGGATCGAACAGCTAAATCAGCGGCGCGTGATTGATGTGAAGACCACTCGTGCCCTGCATCGATTGCGTGCCGACGGTAACCGCGGCGCTCATCCTGAGAAATACCATCTCACCCAAGAACAATTACTCGCGCTAGCGCAAAAATCCATTAAAGATGTCCTGACTTTAGTCGAGCACTTGTATCCTAAGGTTAAAGGTCGAGTTGCCCCTGGCTACTGTTATGAAGCGACTGACGCTATGACGGTGAGGGACTTGTGCTACCGTGCTGTGATGGAAGATGACCCGCAAGCGCAGTATTTGGTGGGGATATCGTTTAAGACCAAGGCTTTGATACTGAAAGAACAAGAACTGCTCAAAGAGCAAGAACTTGTGGCTGAAGCCGAAGCTATATCAAGCCAAGATTTATCCATAGTTTCACCTCTAAATGCCATTTCTCACATTAGCGCAGCTGACAGTTTTGCCCGAGCGGCCTATTGGTTTTCCCTTGCGGCACCTAAGCACATGGAAGCCTTACATGAGCATGGCGTAGCACTGATCCACGGTTATCAAGGCGCGCCAGAAGTGGCTAAAGGTGAACAGATCATTGCCACTGCAGCAGCAGCGGGTGTGGTCAATGCGATGGCGTTATTAGGATATTTTTATCTTGTAGGCAGTGAGTCGTTTCAACCCGACAGCAAGTTAGCACAGCAATACTTACAAGGTGCGGCAGATGGCGAGCAAACTGAAGCGATGGCAAATCTAGGTGTGTTGCATTACCAGCAAAAGAACTTAACTCAAGCCTATCATTTTATAAGCAAAGCCGCGCAAGCCGGTTATCCCCATGCCCAGTATCATTTAGCATTAATGCTTGCCAATGGAGATGGTTGTACTCGAGATATGATTGCCAGTGAGCATTGGATGGCCGAAGCTGCCGAGCAAGGACAACTCGATGCTATGCTCACGCGGGCGCAGCATATGCTCAATGATGACAATGCCTTTGGCAGTGATTTGACTCAAGCTGAGGATTATCTGCGCCAAGTGATCAAATATAGCCACAGTGTGCCTGCGATGATTGAGCTGAGTATGGCACTGGCCGACGGTATCTTAGGGCGAATTGATGTCGTTGGATCTGCGGCTTTGCTTAAGCTGGCACGGCAAAATGCCAATAAAAAAGAGGCGGATATTATCGAGCCTCTGTGGCGTTCACTGGTGTTACAGATTGAAAATGTGCTTGAGGTAACCCAAGATCCCGCCGAAATTCATAGCCTTAAACGCGCGCAGACCTTACTCGCTTGAGCGCAGTTTTGCTTCGATTGAACTAGTGTTCATCCTCTTTATGCTCAAAAGTGCGCCCTTGATGGCGTGTCGCATTAGATTCCCTAACAATAGTGTCAGATCCATAAACCTGACTCTGCGGCTCCTCTGTCGCGTGGGCATGCTGCATTGCGTTTGCCTGAGCCTGATTAAACTTAGCCAACTGACGTGCCATATAAAAACGGCTAAATAGGACTAAACAACCGAGCGCAATGGCGCCAAATAAGAGCACGAAGGGCAATAAAAATAGTGATAAACAAATTAGGCTAATGCTAATTGCCATCGCTAACCAAGCCCGTGGGCCAGAAATTCGGGTCTGCAGTGGGCTCTGTTGGAACTGTTGAAAAATCATAAGAACTCCTCGATAGGCAGTGGACATTTAGTGTGCAATAGCGAGTGCGTATAGGTCACGTTAATCTTGATTAATTTACTTTATTTTACTCGGGAGGCCATTTTGGTGTTGCGCATTACTTTGATATGTGATCGCATGCCTATCTATATGTTGTTGCTCGAATAACGGTTGGTTAATTATATGTGTTTGCTAAAATCTTTTTGATGTAAATCTGAGCAATTTCTTTGCTAACTGTACAGAATATGAGAAAATTCAGCTCAAATTTAACTGCAGTTTTAACTCAGTTAGCCGCCTTATTATATTGGTTGTAAATGTTCGTTCGACCCGCTCAAACACCCTCTTGTTTCACTGCTTTGTTAATTAATTAGACGCCAACATGAACTCATATTCGCTCAAGCAAAAAATTCTGTTCTCTGTCGTGGCAGCCCTTTCACTCGTGATTGGTTTGTTGTCATGGCAAAGTTATTCCAGCCAAAAATCCCAGCTGTTACAAAACAGCCTAGAACAAGTGCAGCGCTTAGGTGAACAGCAGGCTGAGCGGATCCAAGAATGGTTGGCTGGCCGCCAAGATATTATGGGAGCCCTGGCGAACAAAGTTGAAGGTGACAGCCTCAATACACTTCAACAAGCACAGGCATCGGGCCGTTTTCAACTGACCTATTTTGGCTCTCAAGCAGGGCAAATGTTGGATTCTGATCCGAGTATTGATCGTACGGGCTATGATCCTCGCAGCCGCCCTTGGTATCAACAAGCCATCAGCGAGCGCGGTCTTATTTTGACAAAACCTTACGTGGATGTTGCCTATAACATTCTGGTTGTGACTATGGCGCAGCCTACCGCACAAGGTGTTGTGGGTGGTGACTTATCTATCGCAAGCCTAGTTGACGGTGTTAATCGGATGAAGTTACCGGCAAACGGTTATGCCATCATGATGCACAAAGACGGCACAGTGATCGCTTATAAAGATCAAGCTAAGACGATGAAACCTATAGGTGAAATCGACAACGAGCTTAATCGCAACTTACCGGAACAGAGCCGTGCAGCGGGCACTCTGTTGCCTATGTATTTTGAAAATGAAGGACGCGACAAGTTAGTTTGGAGCGTTGATATTCCTAATACAGATTGGGAATTAGTGTTAGTGCTTGATAAGGAAACGCTAGAAGCGCCATTGTCTAACCTATTACTCACTCAACTGGGTCTCTCTGCACTCGTACTGTTGCTGAGTGTATTAGCCATTTCTTGGTTAGTTGGCATGTTACTGGGTCCTCTGAGTCGAGTATCGCAAGCCCTTGCGCGTATTGCCGATGGTAACGGTGATTTAACTCAACGTATTTCAGTCGATACTCAAGATGAAGTGGGCGTGCTTGCCGACAGTTTTAACCGCTTTGTGGGCAGTCAACATCAGCTGATCAGCCATATTCGCCAATTAGCGAATGAGTTGGATGCCGATGCTGAACGTAGTCTTGCCACCACGCAAACTTCAGTTGCGGAGTTACAACGTCAGCAGCAAGAAGTCGCTATGGTCGCGACTGCGGTAACTGAAATGGCGAGTGCGACTAATGAGATCGCAGCCAATGCTGAGAACACGGCAACAGCGGCACAACAATCTGCAGCGAGTAGTTTACAGGGCAAAGAGTTAGTGAATAAAACTCGTAACTCGATTAATTCCCTCGCCGATGAAGTGACTCAAGCAACGGATGTTATTGGCGATTTAAGTCGTCATGCTAAATCTATTTCGAGCATCCTGGCGACAATTCAAGGGATTGCTGAGCAAACTAACCTGTTGGCGCTTAACGCAGCCATTGAAGCGGCTCGTGCTGGCGAGCAAGGCCGTGGTTTTGCGGTCGTTGCCGATGAAGTTCGAGTACTGTCACGTCGTACACAGGATTCGACTCAGGAAGTACATACCACGATTGAAACGCTACAACGGACTACCGCTCGAGCAGTCAGCTTGATGGAAAGCAGCCAAGCATTAGCGGGTCATAGCGTAGAAGATGCCAATGCCGCGGCGAAAGCCCTTGAAGAGATTACGCAAGCGGTCAACGTGATTTCAGATATGGCAGGCCAAATTGCTACCGCAGCGGAAGAACAGACTCAAGTGACGGGTGAAATAACCCAGAATACGGTTGCGATTAAAGATGTGACCGATGAGATTACCGCATCGGCCATGGCAGATTTGGCACAGGCGAGGGGCTTAAAAGCTCGGGCTAATGACCTGAATGCGCAAGTCGCGACATTTATTCTGTAATCGCTATTCTTAATAGTGTGCCTCGATATTAGCCCGATAAAGCCTTCGCTTTGTCGGGCTTTTTACTGGCCGTTTTTGTCGTGTTAAAGTATTTCTGTGGGATTGAATAACTTAGCCACACTTTGACAAATGGTTTCTCTAATCCATTTATGCCCTTGATCTTCATCATTTCTTTGATGCCATAACAGCACATAGGCCATTGGCATAAATTCGAAAGGCAGTGGCAGTTGTTTGAGCGGATAAAGTTGGCAGGCGTGACGGGCAAAGCTCGACGGCAGAGTGAAGATTAAATTGCTGTGGGCGCAAACGCTGGCGGCACCATAAAAGTCGGGTACAGTCGTGCTGATCCGGCGTCTATGCCCAAGATCGGCAAGAAAGTAATCCAGTGCCCACCAATCACTACCTTCACAACGAACCTGCACATGGGCCATATCGAGGTAAAGGGGTAAATTCCATTGTTCTGAAGTGAGCGCCGCCATCAGCGGGTGATCCTCTCGCACTAAGCAGACTTGTTGATCGGTAAATAATGTTTGATAGGCAATCCCTTCGGGCAGGCGATCTACTTGAAAATCTGACAGTGGATGCAAATCCCGCCCTGAAATGCCAAAGTCGATTTGCCCTTGCTGCAAATCCTGCATCGATTTTTCGGTCCAGACATAGGAGTCGAGTTTGACGTTGGGTGCCGTGGTCAGCATAGGGCCGATAAAATATGGGATTAAGGTTTCATAGGCGCTTTCCACCATGGCAAAAGAAAATTGTCGATTGCTACTGGCAGGATTAAAGGTCGGAGGCTGAGTGAGTTGATACAAGTCTTGCAATATATTCGGCAGTTTTTGCCCAAGAATGAGGGCGTGCGCGGTGGGTTTTAAGCCATGTGCCGTGCGCTGAAATAGGGGATCATCTAAGGTTTCTCTGAGTCGATTTAAGCTCTTACTGAGTGCTGACTGGCTTATATGTAATCGGCTGGCGGCGCGAGTGACACTCTGCTCCTCTAGCAGCACTTTGAGTATGACCAGCAAGTTCAAATCGATTCTGGCTAAGTTGTCGATATTCACAGATATTCCTCAGAGGAAATTTACTTTGGAAATTATACCATTTCTGTTCATACCTTGAGTTAATTAAAATAGCGCCCACTGAAATACCTTTCCCTGATCAACTGAGATTATTTATGCGGCGCAATCTGTTACCTATCCTGATGTCTATGGTGCTGCTCAGCCCATTAGCCATCGATATTTATTTACCTTCAATGCCAACTATGGCGACAGAATTCGCCGTATCTGCCAGTGATGTGCAATCCACACTCGTATTGTTTTTATTCGCCATGGGCTTAGGCCAAGTGTTGATTGGGCCATTAGCCGACCGTTATGGCCGCCGTCCTGTGGCCATTTTCGGGGTCTTACTCTACGGCGCAAGTAGTCTTCTCGCTGCCGCGGCCATCGAGTTTCATTGGTTACAGATTGCTCGTGTGCTGCAAGGTTTAGCCGCCTGTTCAACTTCTATCGTGGTGTTTAGTGCGGTGCGCGACTGCTACTCACAAAAAGAAGGCGCTAAAATTTACAGTTACTTAAATGGCGCGATTTGCGTGATCCCAGCTTTAGCACCAACCTTAGGTGGCTTGTTAGCGATGCAATTCGGCTGGCGTTCAACCTTCGTTTTCATGACGTTATATGCCATGTTGATGATGCTCGTTGTTGGTTATCGCTTACCTGAGACTCGTCCAGCCAACACTGTTACTACTGGCCCACTTTACCGTTGGGGCAGATTCAAACCTGTACTCGGTAACACCCACTTTTTGTTTTATGCCTTTGCTTGTATGTCGGCTATGGCGGCTATTTTGAGTTATGTGTCTTATGCGCCTGTGTGGTTGATTGGGCATTTAGGGGTTTCTGAGCTGGCGTTTAGTGGTTTATTCGGGCTCAATGCTGTGTTCAATATCGTGGCCTGTTTTGCGGCACCGATCGTTATTCGCAAACTGGGTAATCGTCCAACGGTTATTTTGGCTCTGTCTTTACTCGTTTTGTCTTCAGTGGCGACAGTGGCGGGCCAACAGTTTGGCCCAAATACAGGGATGGCAGCAGCTTTTAACTTCATGTTACCTATGATGTTGTTATGTGTGGGATTTGCCTTCTTACTCGGCCCCGCGACGAGTATGGCGCTGTCAGCTTTCGGTGAGCGAGCGGGGACTGCCGCGGCTATGCTAGGTTTTATTCAGATGAGTGGTGCATCCGTTTTAGCTGGACTTATACAGCAAACGAATTTAACTGCACCTTACGCAGTGGCACTCGTCATGGGCGTGTTTTCTATCGGTTTATTGTTGATGATGGCGCTGAGTCGATTCGACCACTGGCACCAAGAGCAGTTAGTTGGCGAACATTAGTTCGCGGCACTGATTAATTACAGAGTACACCCTTTACCCACAGTTTGTTTGACCGCGAACTGTGGGTATTTTTTATTGTGTCTAATACCCTTTTATCCTTTGGTATACTCGTAAAATAACTCACTAAACCGAGGGTAAAGCTTGTCCCGTCACTATTGTGCTATCTGTCGTTATCCGCAAAATGCTTGCTTATGTGCGAGTGTTCAGCCTATCTCTCCAATGACTCAGTTGGTGGTTTTACAGCACCCGAGTGAAGTCGAACATAAGAAGAATAGTGTGCGGGTATTGAGTCTTGCTGTACCTAAAACGCAAGTTTATGTGGGTGAAAGCGAGTCTGATTTCAACGGTTTACGGGAATATTTAGCGGCGTGTAATAAGCCTATTTATCTCGTCTATCCCTCTGCGTTAAGTGTAAGTGTTGAACAGCAAAGTATTAATCCTGATTGTATACTGCTGTTGCTCGATGGCACTTGGCGTAAGGCATTCAAAATGCAGCAGCTGAATCCTTGGTTAGCCCAGTATCCTGCGGTGCATTTGGCTGAAGGTTATGAATCGCGCTATCGGATCCGTAAATCGAGTCGTAGCGATAGTTTATCGACCTTAGAAGCTTGCGCTTATATGTTAAGCGCCCTTGATCCTACCCTTGATGTTCAGCCGTTAATGATGGCATTTGATGCTATGGTGGAACTGCGGATTAAGGCGATGCCGAGTACAGTGCAGGCTCGTTATCAGAACTCAAATGAGTCCAGTGGTAAGGTATAGTTGATAGGGTTAAGGCTATTGAGTCTTAGATGTTTTAGGTATGAATTAGTGCTTTTAAGTTATTGAGTTTTTGAGACTCCGTACGAATTAAAATAGTCAAAATCTTATTCAGATCACGCTAACTTAATGTGAAATACGGTTTAATAACTGGGATTCATTTGCGCAGCAAATGATGAGATAGCTTTGCCAGCCAATTGCTTTGCAGGGGAGTAATTCCATTCATTACTATTAGTAAATGGCGTGCTGGCAGGGCTATCGAGCTTTAAATATGGTTTTTTTATTGATAATGATGAGAGCGCTTTGCTAGGCCATCATTGGCTTTGCAGGGGAGTTATTCCATTCATAACTATTAGTAAATGGTGTGCTGGCAGGGCTATTGAGCTTTAAATATGGTTTTTTTTATTGATAATGATGAGAGCGCTTTGCCAGGCCATCATTGGCTTTGCAGGGGAGTAGATTCCATTCATTACTATTAGTAAATGGCGTGCTGGCAGGGCTATCGAGCTTTAATCGTATGTTTTCTGCAAGAAAATCTTTCCCCTTCGTTCGCGACCCATCATAATATTTCGATAAAACCTTAGCGGAATCTTTCGTTTTCCGTTGCAAACGTTGAGAGCGTTAATTTGGTACACAAGTCGGATTATCGAGCCGATGCGAACATCGGCAGTCCTAAATCTGTTCTAGGCTAAGCGTTTTTCCGCAAGAAAGGCTTGGGTGAAGTTTTCAACTGAACTCGGGTAGCCAAATAGAAATCCTTGGGCGAAACCTTGGCCCATGTCAGTCATTATGTCTTTTTGTTGTTGAGTTTCAATACCTTCTGCGACGAAGTGAATGTCGAGTGCTTGTGCGAGTTGCACTATAGCATTGCAGAGCTTTTGTCCTGAGACTTCGTTTAAGCGCAAGGCAAACTCGGCATCAATTTTGACGCTGTCTATTGGCAAAGTCCCTAAGCGACTGAGTGACGATAACCCAGTCCCAAAATCATCGATGGCTATGCTGACACCTAACGCTTTGATACGATTGAGTGTGAGTCGTGCTTGCTCCGGTTGTCGTAACAATGCCGATTCGGTAATTTCTAAAATCAGTGCTTCAGCGGGTAACTTCGCAATTTCTAAGGCATTTATCACTTGGTCGATAAAATCTAAGTGTTCCAATTGCAGTGGTGACACATTGACTGAAATTCTAAAGTCGGGTTGATAATGTGCTCGCCAGAGGGCCGCTTGTACACAGGCCTGTTCTAATACCCATTGGCCAATGCTGACAATTAATCCTGTTTCCTCAAGCAATGGCACAAAGTCGGCAGCTTCATAATATTCTGTCGGTGACTTCTGCCAGCGGAGCAGGGCTTCGGCAGCAATAGTTTGATTTGTGTGTAAATCGACTATGGCTTGATAAGCGAGAGTGAATTGTTTTAGGTTATGCGCATGCCTTAGGTTATTGATTAACTGTAATTTTAACTCGGCTGCTAGGCTCATTTCCTTATCGTAAAACACGAGATGCGGTAAGCTCTTTTTAGCGCAATACATGGCAGTATCGGCAAGACTAATCAGCTGTCCCGCTTGGTTACTGTGGGTAGGAAATAGCGCAATGCCTATGCTAGTGCCGAGGAAGAACTTTTGGCCTTCAATTTCAAAGGGGCTCTCAAATAAGCTGAGAATCTGTTCTGCAAACAGTTGGATTTCATCTTTGCAGCTACAGTCTTGCAGCACTAAGGTAAACTCATCTCCGCCCATACGGGCTATGTCGGCCTTTTCGATACAACCTGCTTCGAGTCTGGCTGCGACGAGTTGTAATACTCTATCGCCCATGGAGTGACCGAAGCTGTCATTGATATTCTTGAAACCATTGAGATCTAAAAACATCAACGCGCCCAGTGCGAGGGGATCAGTTTTAAGTTTTTCGAGGGCGCTATTGAGGATCTGTTTGAGATGGAACCGGTTAGGTAATCCAGTCAAGGTATCGTACATAGCCCGAGTTGTTAGCTGGGTTTCTAATAGTTTCTTCGTACTAATATCACTGAAAATATTCACATTATAATGAGCATCATCTTCAGTGACGATTTTACGACTGCTCTGCCAAGCAGGGAAGTTACTGCCATCTGAACGTCTTTTCCACGTTTCGCCCTGCCAAAATCCCCTTTGTTTCAAGGCGATTTGGCATTCGGTTTCTTCCCCCATATTATGGGTTCTTACCTCTAAAAATTCAGGGGTTTTACTGATGAGCTGCTCTGCGCTATAGCCGCAAATACGGCACATGGCTTTATTGACAGCCAAAATTTGATTATCAGTGTCAGTGATATACACAGCTTCGGCACTTTCTTCGAGCGTGGTCGATAAAATCTCTTTGGGAATATGAGCAAAACCATCAGAAATCGTTTCGCGCATTTGATTGCGGCGATTAAGAGCTTGTAATTCAACGAGTACCACGGGCTGTTGTTGCAGATAACAGCGATAGAGATTAATTCGAGTCGGCAGTTCATTGCCTTGTTGGCTCATGTGCAGCCAGTTGAATTCAACATTATTGCCAGCAATGGCTTCGAGGATCATTTCCCGCGCAAATTCAACACTATTGCGGCCTGAAGATTGGATCCTCGGAGAAAAATCATAGGGAGTCGCATTCACAAAAGCATCGTATTCAGTCTCAAAATAACTGAGGGTGGCTTGGTTGGCACTAATAAAGCTAAAGCCTTGAATTAAGGCTAAGGGGGTTTTATGGGGATGTGCTTGCCAGAGAGACAGCTTTTCTTGCAGTACAGGATCATCTGTACTGAGTTTCTTAAGTAAGTGTTGCCATCTGATCATTCAGGATACTCCCTTGTGACGCAAAATAGTCACATCCCATTTTTAGGTCTTCGTTGAACACGAAGTTGCCCAATAGTACATCATTCCAATGGGGTTAAAAATAAACCTAATTGTTGTTTCACTCAAATAGAAACTTAAAAAGTGTAGTTTAAGACTTGTATTCAAGCATATTTTTTAAGAACACCTGCTGCATATTTCAAGCTTAGGCAGATTTTATGCTATGTTTTGCACATCTTGCGTGAATTGGCTTTTATCATTGATTCATTCAATTATCGAATAAAGGAGACAGGAAATGGCGTATTTATTTAAAGTGTTAATCTCTAAAATATTAATATCGCTAGTCCTCATCTTTAGTTTTCATCTCGCGTTAACAAATGCCGCCGAGGCGCCAAAGCCTAGATTGACCCTAGAGCAAAAAGCCGATAAGGCACGCATCGACTCACAGCGATTAGAACAGGCTCAATTAGAAAAGGCCCGTCAAGCCACTAAAGAGACGACAGAGCGGGAAGATAACATTAAGCAACAATCCCAAACCAACGATTGGGAAGCGCAGCAAAAACTTAAGGCACAAAAACAGTTCGACGAAAGAGAAAGTCGCGAGCAAAAATATTTACGGGAAGCAAAAGAAGCCGCCGCAAAAGAGCGTAAAATCCCTAAACCTTAATCAGGCCATCGACATAGTCGATTTCAGCTGGTCAGTGCTAGCATTATTTGTGGGCATTACGACTATTCTCATTACTATGCACATTACTATGCACCTTACTATCCCTAGGAATTGTTGTTGAATATCTGCCCCTTATGTCATGGCGTTGAATTACTCGCTTATCATCAAGATAGGAAGCGCAGTTACCTGCAATGCCAAACCTGCCAACTGGTGAGCGTGCCTTCTGAGTTTTATCTTTCGGCCGAGGCAGAAAAAGCCGAGTACGATAAGCACGAGAATCATGCCGATGATCTCGGCTATCAAACATTTTTAAATCGCACACTCGAGCCACTACTTAGCCGTGTTAGCATTTCGGCCCAAGGGCTCGATTTTGGCTGTGGAGAAGGTAAGGCATTGAGTCTAATGGCAAAGGCGCGCGGTTATCAGATAGATAATTACGACCTTTATTACGCCAATAATCCCGAAAC
The DNA here is from genome assembly GCF_030848765.1 of Shewanella oncorhynchi. Lineage (NCBI taxonomy): Bacteria > Pseudomonadati > Pseudomonadota > Gammaproteobacteria > Alteromonadales > Shewanellaceae > Shewanella > Shewanella oncorhynchi. The sequence goes on along the minus strand of NZ_CP132914.1, from coordinate 4,778,454 downwards.
ATTAGCCCGCCAATACGACTTTATTACCTTGACCGAAGTCATTGAACACGTGAGTGGTGCCGCAGGTTTGCTTACTCAGCTCGATAGGTTATTAAAACCCAACGGCATTTTGGCGGTCATGACCAAGCGTGTGCAGGATAAAACCGCATTTGCCCGCTGGCACTATAAAAACGATCCCACCCACATCAATTTTTACGCCGAAGCGACTTTTGAGTGGATCGCGCATCACTATGGCTGGCGACTCGAAATTATTGATAAGGACGTAGTCTTCTTGCATAAAGAGATGCATAAAGGAATTTATCAGTCGAGTTAATGCTGTTGTCGCTTAAATGTACTTATCATCAATTTGTGACGCTATAGATACCTGATTTTCTATGGTTTTTGTTGCAATGCCAGTGGCTATTACTAATACCTCAAGCTCTGACTCAAGATTAGGGTTAGCCGTTAGCCCGATAATCACTAGGGCATCGTGGGGGGCGTTGTTTGTTTAGCACGCCTATCTGATTGTATTAACTGAGTTCTATGGTGTTCCTCGCGACGACACTCACATTGCCGCTAGTGCTTGGTCTATATCATCGAGTAGTGGATGTTGCACCGAACGTTTACTCGTATTCTGCGTGTGGTTTGCAAGACGCTCGACTAATTCATTCACCGATATTTTGTGTGGCGAACGAGGGCTCAAACTGAGTAAGGGTCACTTGACGCTGAAAATTAGGCTGTATATCTAGTTAATAAGGTATGACTGGAATAGCGGCTTAGTAAGTAATAGAAGGCTGCGACAGAATCTGTCGTAGCAATATGAAAATAGAATTTATGTGGTTAATTCGATTAACTAAGTTCGCCAAGTGTATATGTTCGCGGTATAAAGAAAATGGATTAATACTGCGGCCAAGTGTCAAGATGAAGGAATAAATACAATGGATGTTAAGACGTATCTACAAGCATTGAGTGCTATTTACGCCAACATGAATCAAACATTAGAACTGAATCATGGCTTATCAAACTTAGTCTTAGATGAAGCCGAAAAACAATTAGGTTTTAAACTAGTTTCCCCGCTAAGGGATCTTTGGGGATATGCCAATGGCGGCAATGAGTGGAGCACAGTCTTTGCCCGGAAAGATTACTTTTGCCGGTATGATTTTTTGTCATTAGCCTCATCTCTTACATATCGTGACCGAATGAAAAAACGGGCCCAGCACTACGCTAATTATCACGAGCCAGAAGTGCGGGATCCCAAAATCCAATCGGGGTGGTATCAAGAAGGTTGGTTGCCCTTTGCACAATTTGGGGGCGGTACATTACTCTTGATTGCAGATCATTCGCCCTCGGCATTAGGCCAAATGGGACAAGTGATAGCATACACCCATGACCCCGATATGATGGACTTTATTAGCCCAGATCTAAGCCAATTTTTTGCACAATCCTTGGCGCAAATCGCGCTATATCCAGATGAATTAATTGAGGATTAAGGATAACAAAAATGTACGATCCATTATTCAACAAACCTAGTGAACTGATTATTGAAGGTGAGCTTCAGGGCAACGATAAGTTACGCATAAAAATGCTCGAAGACGTTTCTCTGATGACACCAGAAACGAAGCATCAAATTCTAAATGCTATGCTCAAAATGCATAAGTACTTTGAAGATTATTGCGGTGACTTAGAGATTTCTTTAAATACCATCAATGAAATAGCCGCAAATACCCAGCCGTTGTACATTATATTGGATGACACCAGCACAATGGAGACTCGGGCAATTCGTTATCATTACGCCTGCAACTGGGAAACCGATCATGGGGTAGAGGTGATGGTACTCAATGGTAATCAAGTGATTTTTGTGGGCAACTGCGGTTACACCTATGGTGTGTTATTAGCCTCCATTGATAGTGCTTTATCCCTTCAAGATGAAGAGCTTAATTTTCTGTGAGTTGCTGACTAAATTTTACTACCGTTATACCCGTGCAATACTGTGTTACTCAGAAAGGCAATTTTAGCTAAGCATTTTAGCCAGACATCCACATATGATGGCTCTTGTTCAAGTAATTTTAGCCAGTACAGGTGGTAGAGAAACCGAAAGTGCATTATGTTGTTGATTTAAAATGGGTGGCTAGACTTTGGCTGGTAAACCAAGCTAAGGAGCCAAAACGTAACAAAGCGTTTAAAATCCTTCGCTTTACTCACTGGAAGTTCAAACTGCTGCTTCAGTTTGAAACTCCTTTAACACGGAGTTAACTTCCTATGACACCTGAATATCTAGCCAAACAAGTTGAATTTATTGACTGGCTCTCGGCTGCAAGTCCGATTGAAGGCGTATTGGGTTCTACATATGGATGGGAGTGGCTGCCTACAAGCAGAGATCAAGAGGATCCTTTGAATGGTCCGAAAAAATTGGAAGAAACAAAAGACGCGGAGATGCTTGTGTATAAATCGGCGCTCAGATCTCTGAGAAAAATTGGCCGGTCACATCCTTTGCTTGTGTATGGTCCTCATGATTTTACTGAGAGCTTTAGAGGCGGCGCACTCTTTGCCTTCAAAATGGCAGCGAGAGAGGCCGCTCTCAGACAAAAGGGCGTATGGAGTGAGGTGGCTGAGTTGTATAGCCAAGGCCGATGGCCATGTGGTTTTAAAGAAAATCGTGAATTTGTTGTTTTGTGACTAAAGCTAACGATGCCAAGCATTGGGACAGCTTTTCCGTTGCCTTGAGTTTCTTTAACTGAGATCCGCCATCCCTATCTTTTTTCAGGTTGATTTATCTAAAAGCTGGATTCCAGCCCACAAGTATTGCGGGAATGACGGTTAAAGACAGCCTCTAATGAAGCACAGTCTCTTTTACCTTTATCACTAAATCTATTAACAATTCCTCCTTGTCCGTGTAGTTTAGGTAGCTTATAAAAACAACAATAGGCTATCGCTATGACTTTACCCTCAGTATCACTTGCTGCATCAACATCATTTGAATTTAAGCCCCTAGTAAATAAATCCCATTTTTCTAAGACCTTACTCGCTTCAGCCTTAGCCTTGAGCTTTATGGGCGCGGGTTTGAGTTCGGCGCAAGCGGCGGCCAGTGCTATGCCTGATGCGGCTAAGTTGGCGGCGGGTGTGGAGCAAAAGGTGATCGACTGGCGCCGTGATTTGCATCAACACCCTGAGTTGTCTAACCGTGAGTTTCGTACCAGCAAGATTATTGAAAAACATCTGAAATCCTTAGGGTTAGAGGTACAAACGGGTGTGGCGCATACGGGCGTGGTGGCCATTTTGAAAGGCGGAAAGCTGAAAGGTGGCAAGCCTGGTCCGCTGATTGCGATTCGAGCAGATATGGATGCACTGCCTGTGACTGAAGTGGTCGATGTGCCTTTTGCCTCTAAGGTGACCGACACTTATCGCGATCAAAAAGTGGGTGTGATGCATGCCTGTGGCCACGATACTCATGTGGCTATGTTAATGGGCGTGGCCGAAAACTTGGTTAAAGTGAAAGACAGCCTAGCGGGGGATGTGATGTTTATCTTCCAACCCGCTGAAGAAGGTGCGCCAGAGGGTGAAGAGGGCGGCGCGGAATTGATGCTCAAAGAAGGGCTGTTTGCTCAGCGCAAACCCGAGCAAGTATTTGGTATGCATGTCACCTCGAGTATGCCGAGTGGCATGATTGGCCTGCGCAGTGGCCCAGCAATGGCGAGTGAAGACTCTTTTACCATCAAAGTGAAAGGCAGCCAAACCCACGGTTCACGACCTTGGAATGGGGTTGATCCTATCGTCGCTGCGGCGCAAATTATCACTAACGTGCAAACGATCGTCAGCCGTCAGGTGGATATCACTAAAGCGCCGGCTGTGGTGAGTTTTGGTGCGGTCAATGGTGGCATTCGCTCTAACATTATTCCCGATGAAGTCGAGCTGATTGGTACGATTCGTACCTTCGACCAACCCATGCGCGCCGATATTAAACTGCGTTTAGCGCAAATGGCCGAGTTATCGGCAAAAACGCTTGGTGCGACTGCGACCACAGAGATCCACCAAGGTTATCCTGTGGTGGTTAACAATCCCGAATTAGTCGCCAGTATGCGGCCCGTGCTTGCGAGCGTGGTGGGCGATAAGATGCTGATTGAACCCGGGTTAATCACAGGTGCCGAAGACTTTGCTTACTATGCCTTAGAAACGCCGGGGATGTTTTTCTTCCTCGGGGTGACGCCAAAGGGAACGGACCCTGAAACGGCGGCCAGCAATCATTCGCCGGCATTTTATGTGGATGAAAGCGCGCTAAAAGTGGGCGTTGAGGCCATGACCAAAGTGGCGTTAACGGCACTCAAAGCCCAATAAGTGGCTAACGTATTATTCCGTAAGCGCTGCGGTATAACTTGAGCTTACAAAAAATCGGCGCGGGATAAGCTTCCTGCGCTTGATTTGTTAAACAATTTACCTCTATATGTGGATATTTACAGCAAGGAGCGAACAAGATGAAGTGCACGCTATCGGCTCTGGTTTTGGCCATGGGACTTTTGAACCCCCTAAGCCAAGCACAGGCCACCACGGCAGAAGACATTAAGAGTTTCACGCTAGATAACGGCATGAAAATCATGGTGCTAGAAGATGCCTCTATTCCCAATGCCAACATGTATTTATTTTGGAAGGTCGGTTCACGTAACGAAGTGCCCGGCATTACTGGTATTTCGCACTTTTTCGAACACATGATGTTCAACGGTTCGAAAAAGTACGGCCCAAAAATGTTCGACCGTACTATGGAAGCAGCAGGTGGCGCGAACAATGCGTATACCACTGAAGACATGACGGTTTATACAGATTGGTTCCCCGCCAATGCGCTCGAAACTATGTTCGATCTCGAGGCTGACCGCATCGCTAACTTAGATATCAACCAAGCCATGGTCGATAGCGAACGTGGCGTAGTGCAGTCGGAGCGTTCCACTGGCTTAGAAAACTCTAACTGGAATGCCCTCGAAGGCGAAATCAAAGGCGTGGCATTTTTAGCCCACCCTTATTCTTGGTCGGTGATCGGTCACGAGTCGGATATCGCCGCTTGGTCGCTGGAAGATTTAGTCCAGTACCATAAAACCTATTACGCGCCGAACAATGCCGTGGTCGTGATTGCCGGTGATGTAAAGCTTGCCCAAGTAAAAGCCTTGGCAGACAAGTACTTTGCGCCTATTCCGGCACAGACTCCGCCTAAAGCTATTCGCACTGTCGAACCTGAGCAAAAGGGTGAGCGTCGCACCTTTGTGCAAAAGGCATCGGTCAGTACACCTAATGTGATGTTGGCGTACCATATTCCGGCGGCAACTCATGCGGATTTTTATGCGCTGGATTTATTAAGCTCGATTCTAAGCCAAGGTAATAGCTCGCGTTTATATCAATCATTGGTTGATAAACAAGTGGCCTTAGAAGCGCAAACCTACATGCCGATGTCGGTCGATCCTAACCTCTTCTATGTGATGGGTGTTGCTACACCTGAGGTGAAAGCCTCGACGCTGGAGCATGCGTTGATTGAGCAAATCGATGCGATTGCGGCCCAAGGTATTACCCAGCAAGAATTGGATAAAGTTAAAAATATTAAGTTGATGGATTTTTATCGCTCGATGGAAACCATTAATGGTAAGGCTAATACCATAGGCACCTATGAGATGTATTTTGGCAGTTACGACAAGTTATTTAATGCACCTGAAGCCTATAACAAGGTGACGCCTGCGGATATTCAACGAGTTGCCCAAACCTACTTACGTAAATCAAATCGCACTGTGGCTGTGCTGGCGGCAACTGAGGAGTCTTCCCTATGAAATCGACAGCAGTGAAATCACTTAAGATGGCATCACTTGGGAAACCGTCTAAGTTAATGGCAGCATTGGCTTTAGGCACAAGCTTAGTCTTAGCGGGCTGCGCGGCGACATCGGCACCAAAGCGGGTCGATACTGGCAGCTTTACGATGCCAAGTTACGATAAGTTTGTGTTAGATAACGGCTTAACTGTGTACTTAATGCCGCAGCGCGAAGTGCCGTTAATTACCTTAAATGCCGTGGTACGCGCCGGTGCTGTGAATGACACCACCGCAGGCGTGGCACAAATGACAGCAGAAGGCTTGCTGTTAGGTGCGGCGGGGAAATCTAAGGCAGATATCGAGCAGCAAGTGGATTTTCTCGGTGCAAGCTTAGTGGCCGAAGCAGATAAGGAAGGCAGTTATCTGAGTGCTGACTTTATGGCGAAGGACATTGACTTGATGCTGGGCTTATTTAGCGCGGCGATGTTAACGCCTGACTTTGATGCCGCCGAGTTCGATAAACTCAAGCAACGTGCGATTGCTGGGCTGCAGCAGGATAAAGAAAGCCCGCGGGCTGTGATTGGTCGCTACTTTGATAAGCTCGTATTTGGTGCACATCCTTATGGCAATGCGGCTTCGGGTAACCGTGATTCACTGGAGCAAGTGACAGTGTCACAGCTACGCGCCTTCCATAAGAGTTACTATCAACCTTCCAATACCGCGATAACTGTCGTGGGTGACTTTGATGTGGCGTCGATGAAAGCCAAGCTGACGCATGCCTTTGGTCAGTGGCAGGGCAGCGAAAAGCTGGTGCAGCCTGATTTAAACCAAGGTTTGCCTCAGTTGACCGAGGCCAAAGTCTTGTTGGTGGATAAACCCGATGCAATCGAAACTACTTTTGTGATCGGGGGTTTAGGCATTAGTCGTGACAATCCAGACTATGTAGGTTTAACGGTAGTGAACACTATTCTAGGTGGTCGTTTCACCTCTTGGCTTAACGACGAGCTGCGGGTGAACGCGGGTCTAACCTATGGCGCGCGCTCAGGTTTTAGTCCTTATACCGACTCGGGTGTGTTTACTATCAGCACTTTCACTAAGACGGAAACCACTCAAGAAGCGATGGATCTAGCCTTAAAAACCTATGCACGTTTATGGGAGAAAGGTGTAGATCAAGCGACTTTAGATTCGGCTAAAGCCTATGTTAAGGGTCAGTTCCCGCCTCAGTTTGAAACCTCAGGTCAGCTGGCAGGGCTCTTATCTGGCATGTATTTGTACGGTTTCGATGATAAGTTTATCAATGAGTTCCAAGCTAAGGTGGATGGTTTGACCTTAGAAGAAACCCAAAGGTTAGTGAAAACTTACTTCCCGCAAAAAGATCTGCAATTTGTGCTGATTGGCAATGCGGCTAAGATTGCACCGATTGCTGCTAAGTACGGCAAAGTGCAAACCGTCGATATTAAAGCCACGGGATTTGGCCAATAAGCCATCATTGCGAGGCTTGATTCGATAAAGAAAAGGTCTGCATAGTGCAGACCTTTTGCTTTTCTGTTCTAGGTTCTAGGTGCTGCGTTTATTGTCCACCTGGCTTAGCATAATGGGTCATCCAATCTTTCACTTGGTTATACCAATAGATAGAGTTATTGGGTTTCATAACCCAATGATTTTCATCGGGGAAGTAAATCATCCGTGATTCCACATTGCGAGTTTGCAGGGTGCGGAACAGTTCAAATCCTTGTCCCACAGGTACCCGGTAGTCGAGCTGACCGTGGCTGACTAAGGTCGGAGTGTTAAAGTTAGCCGCAAAGTAATGCGGAGAAATAGCTTTATACAGCTCAGGATTATCCCAGTAGTTGCCAAATCGGGTGCTGTGCACGGCAAAATCCGACGCCATTTGTGAATACATGTCGTAAACCGCAGCGTGGATCAACAAGGCTTTAAAGGGATGTGGTTGACCTAAAATAATTGAGGTCAGATAACCGCCGTAACTTGCGCCACCCGCCACCATGCGGTCGCTGTCTATCCAGCTTTGCTGTTTAAACCAGTCGGCCGCCTTGAGCACATCTTCGAGGGATTTATTCTTCCAATCTGGGTTAATCGCATCGGCAAACGCTTGTCCGAAGCCGCTAGAACCATGGAAGTTTGGCCAAGCAGTGACATATCCCCAAGAGGCGAAGGTTTGTGCGTTCCAACGGTAATGGAAACCGTCGGTAATGGCGTTATGTGGCCCGCCGTGAACCAGCATAAAGAGGGGATATTTTTTACTGCGATCAAATCCGGGGGGATAGTGAACCCACATTTGAATATCTTGATCTTGATATCCCTTGTAGGTCACTGATTCGTAAGTGCCTAAATCAACATCTTTGAGAATATCGTCATTAAAATTCTCTAGGCGTACCGTCTTACCATTGCGGGGATTAATGCTGACCAAGCGCGCTGGGTGCAAAAAGCTCTCGTTGGTGGCAATCAGTTCACCGTCTTTGCCTATGGCGGGTTGGCCAAAGTCAGTTGCCTCTGTAATGGCTTTGACTTTACCGTTTTTGGCATCGATATGATAAATGCGGTTAGTGGCGGCATCTTCGATGGTGGCATAAAAGCCTTTACTGTCGGGGGTCCAATTAAATTGGCTGACCGAACGATCCCACTCTGGTGTTAGCGTATTAAGTTTACGGCTATCGATATCCAGTAACATCAGCCTTGAAGTATCGGCATAGAAACCGGGGATTTTCTGACGGGTAAAAGCCAACGTTTTGCCATTGGGACTAAAGCTGGGATCAGCATCTGCGGCTTGATTTTCTGGGGTGATATTCTCTGCTTTACCACTGCCAATCGTCGCAAGGAAAATATCCAGTTTAGGGTCGATACGGTTGTCTGAGCCATAAGTACTGAAGGCAATTAAGCGTTCATTAGGCGAAATATCGTAACTTGAACTGCTTTGGCTCGAGCGTGGTAACTCATGGCCGAGCGCTTGCGTCACGGATTCGACTTCGCCGCCCGAAGCGGGGATCCTAAATATATGGGCTTGGCGACGTTCATCTAACCAGTGATCAAACTGAGCGTAGGGCAAAGCGTTCCACTGGCGAGCGGAGACCTTATTGTCTTCGTCGGCTTTTAGTTGGGTTTTCATCTCGTCCCATGTTTGATTTGGGAATACATTGCTGATGAAATACAAATGCTTGCCAACCCATTTAATACCATTTACGCCAGTAGGTATGTCGGTTAAGCGTTGCGCTTCACCCGGACCGTCCATAGGCAATAGGTAGATTTGGCCTGCGTCGTCTTCATTTCGCTCACTCACAAAGGCTAAGGTTTTACCGTCGGGCGAAAACACGGGTTCACTTACCTTTAACCCTTTGAGTGTAATAGCGCGATTATTTTTCCCTTCGCCATCAAAACGCCATAACTGGGTCGAACCTTTATCTTCCTTCAGATCATATTCTGTGACTGGCGCAATAATATGCTCACCAGAGGGTGATACAACTGGGCTACCAATACGCTTAAGTTGCCAGAGCAATTCCACCGAGAGCGGTTTACCCTGCTCCGCAAATGCTGAGCCGAATGGCATCAACAGACAGAGCAATAAGATTCCTGTCTTCTTCACTGTGAGTCTCCTTATCATACATATAGTTATAATGATTTTATTTGTGGTGCAGATTCGAGAGTATAGAAACCGAGCATGAAAGCAAACTGAGTGATAACCCATAGCGGGACGCTTTGTGTAAGCATCTGTGAATGGTTGTCGGCTAATTGTGATTTGTTGATGACAGAATTACAGGCTAATCTAGGGTGATATTTCGGCTGAGGACTAGGTAGATGCAGAATAAAATCAACCGATTAAGACTGTTATTGGGAGTGACAATTGCACTGAGTGCTGCTATTCCTCTGGCTGCGCATGCGGCTAAGGTAAGTTTTAGTGAGTTTTGCCCTCAGTTTACCGGTCAATGGGTGGGCGATGCCGCCAAAGTGGGGGAAGTGCCACGAAAAGTCACAGTCACCGGATTTTGCTCCCATGATATGCGGCAGCTGTTATTGTCTGTGAGTGTTGGCACGCGTGCGCCCTATAGTGAAACCTGGTGGTTTAGGGAGCAGGGCGAGCAAGTGTTGTTGACCTATTACGATGGCGTGTCCCAAGAGAAGCAGCAAGTCTTTAGCTTATATCGTCAAAATGGCGATTATTCTTTGCTGGGTGAGGGCGTGGTGACTGCCCGGTCTGCGTTAATTCAATTACTGTTTGAGGTAAAGGGGGCGGGTGCTCAAGCTAACGCATGGCAATGGACGCAGAATATTCAATATTTAGATGATGATGTTGATCGCTATCAGCTTTTTCGCGGGATAGAGATGACGCCAGTCGCGCCATCTCAATAAGTGTACTAACTCATACACGAACTGGCAGTTTTGATTATGTAGTACGACTTAATCGTACAATCTCCACTTGACACCACACAACTCACTTCGGGACATATACGTGATAGATTCCTTGCTTTCATCTGTAGATTTCGAATGACTAAAGTCGGGTGAAAAACTCGTGATCAATTGCTTAGAGCAGGGATTGTGGCAGAGGGGCAACCCAGATCCTAGGCTAACTTACAGGAGCAATTAATGCTGTCACAAGTGGGCTAAAATTAACTTCGCGACTGGTAACTAACAGAAAATGCTATATATCTACGATATTACAGCACATCCAAAGTCACTTTAACTCTATCCAGCACCACAATTGTTTTGAACCATTTTACGTTAGCATTATTGTGGAACATTTGATCACATATCTCTTGGAATCGTTGCATATGAGGAATTAGCAGCACCAACATAAAGTCGGCATCCCCTGTCACGTAGTAACATTGCTGAACTTCTGGACCAGAAAAGTCTTTTTTTAACTGCCGAAGCGTATTCATATCGGTTTTTTCAACCTGAACTTCAACAAAAATGGTGATGACTTTATTTAGCTTATCGGGATCTAAAATGGCGGTCGTAGATTGAATGTAACCGCTGTCTTTCAGCTTTTGAATACGACGCTGAACCGATGCCGTAGATAAATGAACGGCTTCCGCCAACTCCCGTAGAGGGGTTTGGCAGTTCAGTTGGAGTAACGCGAGAAGAGCATGGTCGTATTTATCGAGTGACATATTGACATCCAAGTGAGAAATTTTATCGGAAATAGCATCAACTTAGAGAGCTTATTTCAAAGGTAACACAATAAAATACAGCTAAATTACTTTTTGCGTTATGGATGTCATGAAACCAATCTCCAATACCTTGCTCGGCGTAAGTTTGAATGTGGCCGCATCAGCACTTTTTGCGTTGATGTTTGCTTATACCGCCCTATTGGACGCTCTCAGTGGTGAGGAAATTTATGGTTGGCGCATACTATTTACGCTTCCACTTTTAACGGTTTTTATCGGCGTGCAGGGGTACTGGTCGCAAGTCATCGTTATTTATCAGCGAATAATCCGTGAAAAGCACTTTTGGTTAACTCGAATAGCATCAAGCTTTTTAATCGGCATTCAGCTTTGGTTATTCATGTGGGCTCCCAGCAATGGATATGGCTTAGCGGTGTCACTTGGCTATTTTATTATGCCCATCACTATGGTGGTCGTTGGCCAATTTGCATTTAAAGACAAAATGTCACGAATGCAATTGATAGCTTGCCTGTTTGCATTGCTAGGTGTGTTAAATCAACTCGCCATTTCCCAAACATTAGCTTGGCCAACACTTGCCATTTGCCTAGGATACCCAATCTATTTCTGGTTAAGACATAAAACTGGTACGAATAACATTGGTGGAGTATGGTTTGATATGATGCTCAGTGTGCCAGTGAGTATCTACTTTATCTTTAGTGGTGGCTATGTGATTGAAAGCTTATTAAGTCATAGCAGCTCACCACTATGGTTAGTCATTGGCTTAGGTGCAATTAGTGCATTAGCGCTCGGGTTACAATCCTTATCTGCACCATACCTAAATCTAAGTCTTTTCGGGCTGCTTATCTATGTCGAACCTTTACTATTATTGGTCGTTGCAATAATGCTTGGTGAAACCATCAACCCAGGTGAATGGCCTACCTATATAGGTATTTGGCTTGCCGTTATTGTGCTGATACTGGAAGGGGGGGGTAGAATATTTAAATCGAAAAACAGCTAGGTATGAAGCATTAGCAACATTTGGCCTACAGCTGACTACGAATCAGTACTTGGCTGATACCGCTAAATTGGGCAATAGCTTTTTAGCTAAACGAACAGCAGAAGGGTTAGTGAGGATTGGCATTGTTGCACCAGTGATCGCTGGCGGCATGGATGGATATATGCCGCCGTCGAGTCTATAGGGATATATTTATGGCGCGTCACTGGGGAAGCAAGGACAATTAATGCGTAATGCGCGTAGCTCAACTGTCTTGCTTTAGGGGCGAATGGAGTTAAATTAACCTGTCGGATCTGATTGCATCGTGATTTGAATATTGACAGGTTAAGTCCAGACTAATCCACTTAAGCATCACTACGCATTAAACCGCGCCTTCAAACCCAAGCTGACGCCACGCTTCATAGCTGATAATTGCCACCGCATTAGACAGATTCAAGCTACGGCTGGTGGCCGCCATGGGGATGCGTAGTCTCTGCTCAGTGGGGATGGATTCGATAATCGCCATCGGTAAACCTCGGGTTTCTGGGCCGAATAGCAGCACATCGTCTTTGGCAAAACTCAGCTCTGTATGCGGGCGACTCCCCTTAGTGGTGCAGGCCATAATGCGCTTGCCTGCCATGGCTTCGAGGAAAGCATCGAAGTCTTTATGGCGAGTCACATTGGTTAAGTCGGCATAGTCCAAACCCGCGCGGCGTAGCTTTTTCTCTTCTAGATCAAAACCTAATGGCTCAATCAAATGCAGCTGGCAGCCATTGTTTGCGCAAAGGCGAATGATATTACCTGTGTTAGGTGCGATTTCTGGCTCATAGAGTGCGATATGGAACATACTGGCCCGCCTGTAGAAAATGACTGCCGATTATACGGCAAACGGTGCCCAAGCGCAGTGTCTGTTGTGGGTGGATTTGGCTAAGTTCATGCAATAGAGGTTGTAATAGGTGGAATTGTTATCTCAAGGCTTGCCTGTTTTATTATCTCAAAGTAACATATCTCAATATCAAGATACTTTTTAAGAAGTCATTATGCCCTTTATTATTGCGTTACTCGCTCCTGTATTTTGGGGGACTACCTATGCGTTAGTGAGTCTCTACTTACATGACATGTCGCCCTACTGGGTAGCCGTGTGGCGTGCCTTGCCTGCGGGGATATTAATGCTGATGCTGCGTCCTCGTTTGCCAACTTTGGTTTGGTCAAAGCTTGGTTTGCTGGCTTTTTGTAATATTGGTGCCTTCTTCGCCTTGCTATTTATCGGCGCGTATCGTTTGCCGGGCGCGGTGGCGGGAACCTTAGGGGCCACTCTGCCGCTCATCTTCTTAATACTGGCTTGGCTCATTGATAAAAAACGCCCAGGAATGAAGTGGTTATTATTAGGCTTAATGGGTCTTGGTGGGGTGATTTTACTGCTTAACCCTTCGGCGGATCTCGATCCTATCGGCGTGTTGTGCATGTTGAGCGCTACGACGTTAATTGCCTTTTCTTCTCGCTGGATGCAAAAGTGGGATGTGGGTGACTTTTTAGTGCTGACCGCGTGGCAGCTATTATTAGGCGGTTTGATGTTGATCCCACTGGCTTGGTTTATGGCAGGGCCACCGCAGCTACCGAGTATGACGCTTGTACCTTCACTGATATGGTTAGTGATTGCCAACACCGCCGTTGCCTATTGGGCTTGGCTGTGGTCGATGCGAAACTTAGGGCCAGAAATCATGGGTATGGTCGCTTTAGTCAACCCTGTGATTGCCGTATCATTAGGGGTCATGATTGTGGGGGAAACTTTAGATATGCGCCAATGGATGGGAATCGCGGTGATTTTATTGTCACTGTTATTGATGAAGTTGCCGCAGAATTTAAGGTTAAATCCATTTAAAAAAGTGCAACCCTAGTCATTATTTTGGGGTGAATGAGGCATAGATGCTAAAACGTTTGGATCTGAATTTACTGCCCGTACTCGAAATTCTACTTGAGGAGCAAAGCGTGACCGCCGCTGCTGCGCGGTTGCATTTGAGCCAGTCGGCGGTGAGTAAACAGCTCACACGTCTGAGGGAAGTGTTTGATGATCCTTTATTTGAACGTACCGCCTACGGCCTAAAACCGACACCCAAGGCTTTGTCACTTGCGCCTGAGTTGCGCCAATGCTTACAGCAATTGGCGCAATTTACTCGGCCGGACACCTTCGAACCCGCTTTGAGCCAACGACAGTTTAGAATGCATTTGGTCGAAACCACCTATTCACTGACCTTTCCCCATTTTATGCCCATGTTGCTCACTCAAGCTCCCGGTGTGAGTCTCAATTGCCAAACGTGGCGACTCGATACCATGGACAGATTACTGCATTGCGACATCGACTTAGCCATAGGTTGTCGCGAGTGGGACGAGCGTTCACCCATGCATGTGAATAATATTCCCGATGACTTATGCCATGTTGAGTTAGTGCAGGATTATCCCGTGTGTTTGATGCGTCGTGATCATCCGGCGTTAACACAAGAATGGAATTTAGATACCTTCTTGAGTTATCGCCATCTGCAAGTGGCCTTTGGCGGTTTAGAGCATTGGTTGCTGGATGATGTGTTGCAACTCGAGGGCCGTAAACGGGATATTGCCGTGAATATGACCGACTTTCAGAGTGCTCTCACCCTGTGTGAACAGAGCGATTTAATCCTCTGCGCACCTTCGCGCTATGCCTTGGCTGTGATGAAGTCTTTTGAGCTTCAGTCTTTACCATCACCCATCAAGCTGATCCCCGGTGCGTATTTATTGATGTGGCACAAACACTTCGAACACGACTTGAGCCATAAATGGCTGCGAGAGTTGATTATTAGCCAAGTGCTGCGTTCGATTACACCTCAGATTTAGGCAGTTTTGGTGCCGTTAACCAAGCGGTTAATGTGGGTAAGACTGCTTTTCCATCCGCTAGCCCTTGTTGATAGACGGCGGTCACCTTATCGATATTGCGATCGAGCCTGGATAAATTAAGTGGCAGTGCTGGACGGATCACAAAGGCGTTATTCGCTGCAACGGCTTGGTCTAACTCGGTTAATGCTTGATTATAAACTCGGTGGCGCTCACTTAACGCATGGGCAACTGCGGGGTAGCGTTTATAGGTTTTGCGGGCTAACCAATTCATTTTCATCGCGGATTTTTGGTAATGCTGATCTTGAGTCAAGATCACCACTTGGCGTGCATAACCATCTTTGCGTGATTGCGCTAACGGTATCGGTTCGCCGATGCCGCCATCGAGGTAATGGTGTTGGTTAATCACGCTGGGTTTAGACATAAAAGGCAGGCTAGAGGAGGCAATGAGCACGTCGAGCAATTTATCATGTTCATTAAAATCGGCCATCCCAAAGTAATCGGTGTTTCCTGTATTGCAGTTAAAGGCGCCGACCTTGAATTCGGTATTACTATTTAAAAATGTATCAAAATCAAATGGCAGCAACTCATAAGCCATGCGACGGTAGGTAAAGTCTGTATTGACATAATTACCCGTTGCCAGCCAATGGCGGATGCCCATATAGCGTTTGTCATTGAGATATTGCTGCTGAATGTGGAGATTGCGACCAAATTGGCGGGATACATAGGACGCGGGATAAATGGCACCTGCAGATACCCCAATTACATAGTTGAAGTGAAGTGACTGCTGTAAAAACGCGTCTAATACACCTGCGGTATAAATGGCCCTGAGGCCACCACCTTCCAACACTAAGGCCACATCTTTCATCGGGTTACATCTTTTTATCGGTTTATCACCGCAGAATACCCCAGCTTAGCGCAGAAATGAATGCGTGTAAGGTATCCTCAAGATGCGTGACCAACATCAAGATGATGTGACTTTTTCTTAGTTTTAATTGGTAAGATATTGGTTACGTTATCGTTTACGCCATCTTTTTGATGGCCCAGATTAACATGATAGGCTTGGTGAAAATCTGCCTGACTAAAGTATTGGCTAAGTGCATTGAGCGCTTCTTTCACTTTTGCGGGCTGCTTATCTCGCGCCGACGTTACGCTATAAACACTGTAGGTATTGAGTGACCATTCGGGTAATAGGGTGACAAGTTGGCCGCTTTCGAGGTATTTGTGTACTTCAGGTTCGGGCAGGGCGGCAAATCCTAGACCATCGAGTGTGAGTTGAATTAACGCCTGCATATTGTTGACGCTAATTCGCTGGCTTGTCAGTTCAAAACACGCTTGGCTGAAGGCGTGGGTTAAGATATCGCCTTTAGCATAAGTGTGATAGATCCGATTTAATTCAGTTAATTCCTTTGGGTGGCTAAGGTTTTTATGCATTGGCAGATAATTAGGTGAGGCGCACAGTAACATACGCCAATCGGCTAAATGGCGGGCAATTAGGTTGGAATCCGATAAGGGGCCGATGCAAATCGCCAGATCGATACCGTCGTTGACTATATCTATCGGGCCATCTTGCAGCAGTAAATTCAAACTTATCTGTGGATGTGCAGCCAACAGGTAATTAAAAGGTTCGCTTAACAGGCCGCCGCCAAATCCTATAGGCGCGGCAATCTTTAATTCCCCTGATGGAATACCTTTCAAGTTATTAAGTTTCTGCTCTGTGCTTTCGACTATCGCTATGACCTTGCGGCAATTCTCATAGAACAAACTGCCCGCTTCGGTGAGTGTGAGGTTGCGGGTATTGCGGTGGAATAGGCTGATCCCCATGTCCATTTCAAGCTTGGTCACTTGCTGACTTACCGCCGACGAGCTGAGATTTAATTGCTGCGCTGCGGCACTCATTGAGCCCTTTTCTGCGATTGTCGCAAAAACGATCATCCCTTTGATCATGTTTTTATTCATTTTTAAGTAACTCTTACAAGTGAATACCTAAAGTCTAACTTGAGCTGATTGTAACATAGAGATACATTGCCGTATTGAAAATTGTTCTCATTTACAATCTTTGCTCAATGGAGACTTGTCGGTTATGTTGTTAAGTCGTAAGAAGTACCTCGCTCAAGTGATCACCGCTTTATGTTTGTTGCCCACAGTACCTGTGACAAATGCCCTTGCGGATACCGCGTCAGATAAAGAAAAGATGATGGAAAGAATCGTGGTGACTGCATCGGGATTTGAACAGCAAATTCGCGATGCGCCAGCTTCTATCAGCGTGATCACCCGTGAGGATCTGGATAACCGCTTCTACCGCGACTTAACCGATGCCATGTTAGAAGTGCCCGGCGTGGTGATTACGGGCGGTGCAGACCGTCAGGATATCAGTCTGCGGGGCATGGGTAGCCAATACACGTTAATTTTAGTGGATGGTAAACGCCAATCCTCGCGCGAGACACGGACCAACAGTGACGGCCCAGGCGTTGAAGGCGCTTGGACGCCACCATTGGCTGCTATCGATAGAATTGAGATCGTTCGTGGGCCTATGTCGTCACTTTATGGTTCGGATGCCATTGGTGGGGTAATTAACATTATCACTCGCAAAGTGCCAAACGAGTGGCAGGGTGAGGTGCGACTCGACAGCACTTTGCAGGAAAAATCTGACTCGGGAAATGTGTATCAAGGCAACTTTTTCGTCAACGGTGGTTTGATCAAAGATCTGCTAGGGATGCAACTTTATGGTCAATATACCCAGCGTGAAGAAGATCAAATCTATGGTGGTTACCGAGGTCGCGATGCGACTAACTTGACCGCGAGATTTGCGCTCACACCCAATGAAAATCACGATATCATGTTTGAAGTTGGTACTTCTAACCAAGAACTCGACAGCAGTTTAGGTAAAACCGTCACACCGTTAGCACCGGGCGAAGCCTGTGGTCGTCGCGGTTGCCCTGAATCTTCAACGACAGAATATGAAAACAGCACCTTCTCCCTTTCACATACAGGTCGTTGGGACTTTGGTACTTCGGATAGCTATATCAAGCATGAAGTGTTTGATAATAAAACCCGTAAGATGAAAATCACTAACACGGATGCGCAATCTAGCCTTATCACTACGTTAGGCCAAAGTCATACAGCGACCTTTGGTGCAGCATTCAATCATCAAGATCTCACCGACGAAACAGGTAACCAAGTGAGTGACTTAACTGATATTAGTCGCAAACAATGGTCGGTGTTTTCTGAGGATGAATGGCGCATTGTCGATAACTTTGCTCTGACCATGGGGCTGCGTTTGGATGATGATGAAAACTTTGGTAATCATGTCAGTCCGCGCGTTTATGGCGTGTGGGGATTAACCGACAGCACCACCTTAAAGGGCGGTGTATCAACAGGGTTTAGGGCGCCGAGTTTACGCCAGACAGTGCCCGACTGGGGACAAGTTAGCCGCGGTGGCAACATGTACGGTAATCCAGATTTACAACCTGAAACTTCAGTTAACTATGAGTTAGGTTTGTATTCTGATCTGACCGAGAGCATTACCGCTAGCGCGGGTGTGTTCTATAACGAGTTTAATGACAAGATCACCCGTGTAGCTTGTCCTGCGACTCAATGTACCGATGGTCCAAATCAATTTGGTTCTAATCCGACGACTTATGTGAACGTCGACGAAGCTGTGACCCAAGGGATTGAACTGAGTATCGACTATCGCATTCGCTCGAACTTGAGTTTGACAGGTAACTATACCTATACGGATTCGGAGCAAAAGACAGGTGTTTATAAAGGTAGCCCATTGAATCAATTGCCTAAGCATTTGATCCAAGCGTCTTTCAACTACGAGCCTATTGATAATTTAAGCACTTGGTTGAGGGTGAACTACCGTGGCGAAGAGAGCCAACCGACGACAGGACCTTCATCGAGCAGTTTAATCGCCCCTTCTTATACTCTGCTGGATTTGGGGGCTAACTACCAGTTGAACGATAGCCTGAAATTTAGTGCGGGCATTTATAACGCCTTCGATAAGGAAATTACCCAAGAAGAATACGGTTATATCGAAGATGGCCGCCGTTACTGGTTAGGTATGACCTATAGTTTTTAAATTAAAAATAGCGAGTTATAAAGAAGCCAGCACTTAGCTGGCTTCTTTTTTGATTATTCAAAATTCGGTTTACGAATAAACAGGACGCTGAGATCTTGCTTTGGCGTGAACTGTTTTTGCTGGAACTCAAAGGTGAGTGGGTCAGTTTTTTTAAGCTCGCCATCAAAACACAAGCTAATGAGATCTGTGGGCTGGGATTTTTTTAGGGTGAGTTTGAAGTCCTTAATTGACCCTTGCCAGTTATTAGCTGTGACCAAAATATAGCTAAGATGGCTCCATTCGACGCCAATCTCCTGATCTTCACCGTCTTGTTTAACGATAAGGTTGCGCTTCCTAATGCCTTGCTTGGCGTTTTCATCTAAACAAGCCAGTTCAGTGTAAGTATCAATAATACTACTGGCAGTATCGGGGATGCCCGTTGAGATGCTTGGCGTGTAGCTATGGCTGATAGCGACAGATTGGCCCGCGGGAAAGGTTTGTTCCCACACAAAGTAATCACTTAGGGTAAAGGCGATTTGTTGGTTCTCATCCAACCATTGCTTGGGGAGTGCGGGTTTACCCTTGGGGGCTTCGGCATATTCGGCAAAGTAAGCGACTTCATCTACACCCCAGCCAAGCTGTTTCAGCTCGGTTGAAATATCGGTTTTATCGGCGAGTTGGGCAACAAGCCTGTGCTGAGTTGGCTGGGTTTTGCCATTCACTTTAAGGGTGAAGTTATCAATGCTGCTGTGATCGGCTGAGCCAAAAAACATCGGTGGCATGGGGAAGGCGATGGGGACGATAAGATCCTGCGAACTGGTGTTGGTAAACACATAATCGACTCTGACTTCGGTCTCGCTGATGAAGAGGGACTCTTTATCCATACTGATATTAGGCTGATATTTCAAGGTAATAGAGCCATTAGCATCGCCAAAACTGCTATCGTTGGCAGAGGCAGTTTCTCCGTAGACGAGTAAAACTATAGCAAAAAGGGGTATGGCTAAGTGTGCTGACATGAACTTCTTAACTCTAGTTGGATGTTTTAGTATCAATGGGGAACGATTATTGCGCGCGGGCGAGGTCGATGGCCGCACTTATCGCATTTCGCGCTTGTGGGCTATTTTTCCAGCAAGTGGTGCGCAGCATGCTGGCGACTAAGTTAGCAATATCATCCACTTCGTGTTGGGCGAGTTGTTGC
Source organism: Shewanella oncorhynchi (assembly GCF_030848765.1). Taxonomy (NCBI): domain Bacteria; kingdom Pseudomonadati; phylum Pseudomonadota; class Gammaproteobacteria; order Alteromonadales; family Shewanellaceae; genus Shewanella; species Shewanella oncorhynchi. Next base: position 4,758,462 of record NZ_CP132914.1, on the reverse strand, counting down.
AGTGAGCTGATGCCAATTTCTTCGAAGCGTTTAATTACCGTCGGGCCAACGCCTTTGAGTGCTAATAAGGCTTGTTTTTCTTGTTCATTAAAACCCATAACGAATACTCCTTTATTGTTGGGATTGTGCTCAATTAATAGTACTGGGCAAGATTACCTTTAAACCGAGTTAACAAAAAGGCCCTCGAAGGGCCTGTTTAGTCTTTATGAATCAACAATCATCAATAAGTGTTACATATCACAGGGTTTGAGCGGTTTACGCAACTGGGCGCGCACGTTATCCATGCCTGAGTAAAACTCTTTCATCATCAATAGACCCATCATCTTACCGTTGTCGGTGACGATCAGATTGTCGGGATTGGTTGGGTCATTTTTGATAGCGCCAATCAGTTTCATCGAGGTCATTTCTTTAAATAAGGCGGTATCTAAATTGACGCCAAAGGTTTCGCGGAAATATTTACGCGATAAACGGCCGGAGAACATGCCCAGCAAAAAGCGATATTGCATCACGTCTTTTTTGCTGTAGTTCTTTTGTTGCTCGACACCCATTTGACCCGCTGCGATGCGTTCTTGGTACTTACGTAGTGAGAAAGTGTTCACATAAAGCGTGTCATTTAAGAAACTAAATGAGCCCGAACCTACCCCTAAGTATTCGTCGTAATCAATAACGTATTCGTCAAATCCTTCGTCATCGGTTTTACCAAATGCCCATGCAGACAATTGATTATATTGACCATTAAGACTGTTTAATATTTGGCGATATTGGTTTGCCATATCCGCTTGCGGCGCCGCTAATTTGCCTTTAACGCTCTTACGGGTTTGATGAGTGATCATCAGCGGATAGGTGGTAATTTGTCTTGGGTCTAAGCGCGATGCCATGTCGAGATCGTGTTGGATCACTTCATCGGTTTGGCCGCGGAAACCAAAAATCAGGTCGACGTTGATAATAGGGAACAACTCTTTGGCACCCATGATCTTGTCGAAGGTTTGCTGACCCGTGCCGAATTTATCGAGTCGGTCGGTCATTTTTAAAATATCGTCATTAAAGCTTTGTACGCCGATAGACATGCGATCCACTAAGCCTTTGAGCTGTTTAAAGCCTGGGCTGTCTAAATGCTGCGGATCGGACTCGCAGGAGACTTCTTTAATGCTAGGAAATAGGGTTTTAGCGTGTTCTATGGTGCGGGCTAATTCGTCTTCTAATACCGTGGTGGTACCACCACCAATGTACATAGATTCAAAGTCATAGCCGAGGGCCTTGACCATTTCCATCTCTTTACGTAATGAGATGAAGTAGGCACGCGCCTTGTCTTCCTTAAACATAAAACGGTGGAAGGTACAGTAAGAGCACAGGGTATGGCAGAAGGGAATATGTGCGTATAGCATATATTTTTTGCCTTCAACCGGTGCTGGCATCATTTCTGCGGAAAGCGTATCGAGGCGAAGATTCTTATCGACATAGTACTGCATGACCCGTTCCATCGAGCCGAGCATCCAGTTAGGGACGGTAATATTCGCTTGATAAGGCGTTGCGATAGCGCCGTTGAGCGTTTGAATAACTGATGACATAACGATTCCTATCTGAGAGTGCTAACCGTAAACACCGAAATTGCTTTAGGTAATTCACGACCACCTAGCGCAATAAGACTACCTCGTATGTAATTGTTAAAACGTGAACTGGTTATAAGTTACGGTTTCCTAACAAGGAAATCACGGGCTTTTTGTTAAGCAGATCATGTTTTAGCGATTGAGAATGCATTTTTATCATACATTTTTTAGCGGAATTTATTGTAGATTTGCGGGGTTAGCTTACCGCGTCAGTCTAAATGCTGAGATTGAAAATCACCATTCTAGGCATTTTGTTGCTGGCGGATTAGCGCTTGTCTATCCAAGGGACGGCTGTCATCATCCGAACGATAAAAATAACCTCTTGATGTAAAGGGCCCGCTATGTTGGCAAACGTAAACCGCTTCTTCCCGCTGTTGGCACTGATAGGCGCAATGACAGCTTATCTGATGCCGAGTTGGTTTACTGAGCTTAAATCCGCCATAGTGCCGCTGTTGGTGATCATCATGCTATCTATGGGGCTCACCTTAGATCTTCAGGATTTTACTAATGCCTTCAAACAGAAACGTGCTGTACTCGCAGGACTCGTGCTGCAATTTTCTGTCATGCCGCTCAGTGCATTACTAATTAGCCTATTATTAGGGTTAGATAGGGAACTCACCATAGGCATGGTGTTGGTGGGCAGTGTTGCAGGCGGCACCGCCTCAAACGTGGTCTGTTATTTAGCGAAAGGTGACGTGGCTTTATCGATAACTATGACGGCACTGTCAACCTTAGCGGGCGTGGTGTTAACACCACTGATTATTAAGCTGTTGATTGGGGAGATGATCGATATACCCTTCGCCGATATGCTGCTGAGTTTAGTGAAAATTGTGCTGATCCCTGTCAGCGTTGGCGTGATTATCAATCATTTTTTTAAATCGCTGGTGGCTAAAGTCGCTCCTGCATTGCCACTGATTTCTATCTTGGCAATTGTGATGGCGATTACGATTATCGTGGCGTTAAATGCCAATCAGTTTGATAAAGTTGGCCCGATTATTCTGCTTGCCGTGTTCTTACATAATGGTCTTGGTCTCGCCTTAGGCTATTTCTGCTGCCGTTTATTAGGCTTTAACCACACAGTCTGTAAAACTATCTCCATCGAAGTTGGCCTACAAAACTCCGGTCTCGCCACTGCTTTATGTATTAAATTCTTTAGTCCTATTTCTGCCATTCCCAGCGCGATATTTTCGATATGGCATAATTTGTCTGGCGCCATGTTGGCGGGATATTGGGCGAGGGAATCGCAAGATTAAGATGTTGCTGTCGAAAATAGATAATGCCTGTGGCCTAGTAAGCGAGGCCACAGGCTTAAATTGCTGTGACTAATTAACCGGTAATGGGGTCTCGACAGGCATGAGTGTTAGCTGCAAGATATTTTCTTGCCGGCTTAATGCCAGTGGCAGTGTGTAGTTGGGAAAGCGTAATCCGAATACGGCACCTTGTTGTAACAAGTGATACAGCTGATCTGTCATGGTAATCGTTAAACTGGCGCAGCCATGTTCATCGACTCTGCCTTCTAGTGGTAAGGCGATTTTGTCAGCTAAGGTTAGATAGGCCGCCATACGCCAGTGAGAGTTTTCTCCAATATTGTATATGCTGCCATGCAGTTGGTTGTAGCCTAAACCACAGGCCTGCAAGCTTAATTGGGTTTTGGCCGCTGCTGGCAGCGAAATAATCTGTTGTCGCTGCTGTGCCAGAAACTTACCCCACGCCAGCCGATTTATAACTGAGTCCAGTGAGATGGGAACATACTGATCTTGCTGTTTTAGTGCATTAAAGCGGGCAATGCCCTGTTCCAATTTAGTGAGGTCGTCTTCATATTTCAGTTGTGCCTTAAGCAGATTATATGCGGGCGTTTTAGCTTGTTCCATGCCCGCTAACGCTGCTTTCTCGTAGTATGCCAGTGCTTGCACTTTATCGGCTTCTGCGCCCAAACTGCGCTCTTCCATATTGCCTAAATGATAGTTAGCTATGGCAACTTGACGCTTCGCACCTTGTAAAAATGCGGCTTTCGCGCCGCTGTAGTCATTTTCATTTAACAGCAGAGCGCCGTAGTTTGTCCACGCCGTACCATCATCTGCTGCCATACCCAATTCCAGCCACTTTATGGCTTGCTGGCGTAACTGCGGGATGTCGAGGCTTTCTCTTTCGTTGCCGACACTTTGCATCGCCATTAAATAAGCACGCAGATACTCGCGTGAGGCATTATCCAGATAGAGGTTATCGGGCTGGAGTTCAAAGGCTTGCCCAAAGTAACTCCCCGCTTGCTGCGCCGCAGTGATTGCTTTCGCTAGATTGAACCTTGAGCTGGGATCTGCCGGACTGTGTGCTCTTCCTAGGTTATATAAGGTCGGTAGTTTAAGACCCCGCGCCAGCGCTTCTTCTAACAAGGGGATGGCCTGCGTTTTGCGATCATTATCCAGCGCCATGCTGCCTAGATTATGGCTGGCACGGGCCGAACCTAAGGCTCTGGCTTGTTCATAGTATTGGCTGGCGGTGGCATTGTCTTGCGTGACGCCGCGGCCGAGATGGTAGGCTTTACCCAGTAAGAATAACGCCTCAGCATTGTTCTCTGCTGCTTGCTGCTGTGCTTGTTGCAAGAAAGCGTCGTATTGTTGTTGCTCAAATAGCTGTTCCAGCGCGGACTTTTCTGCAGTTGCTGCAAAGCTTACGGTCAACAGTAATAGGAGAGTCGCAATAGTGAATATCTTCATAATATCCTTGTCGTTAAGCGGGTACTTGTAAGCGGTAGTGCTAGTGAAGTTGTTTAAACGTAGAGGCTTGTTATGCTACAAGCAAGCCTTGTGGTTTACCACTGTGTTATGGACAGGCGGATGAATTGCAGCGGTAGCACTGCCGTGTGTTGGCGTTACATGGAAGCCGATGATAGCTAATCGTTGATTAGCTGAGTCCGAAGTTTTTTAGTGGTATTCAATATTGTGGGAGATGGGCAATACGTATCTTCATTCCTGAACTATAGGCTTCACGCCCTTATTATTGGTTTAGCACTGTTGACACTGAATCAATTTAATCATTTTTTGGTAAATAATTTTTATAAAAATACAGTATTAATAATAGGTTAGTTTTCTTGGCTGCGATTTATATTGCAGGTGTGTGATGCGCTTTATATCTCATTTAAAAATCTGACAGCCCAATAATTTTTGTTATTAGGCCGCAGATTTAAAAGCTTTTTCAGGGAGCCTAAATCTAAAGCTTAAAATGCGAGACCACGCCGACGAGTTGTTCCTTCGTCGCGGCCAAAGAGGTTGCGCTATTGAGGGTGGCTTTACCGCTTTGATTGAGTTCATCGACCATTTCACGAATGGTGGTCAGATTACGGTTTATCTCTTCGGTCACAGCGCTTTGCTCTTCTGCTGCGGTGGCAATTTGATTACTGAGCCCATTAATATCGAACACATAAGTGGTCAGGGTATCAAGGTTTTCCGTTACCAGATTGGTGGTATCGGCGGCTTGCTGGCAACTGTGTTTAGTTTGCTCCATTGCTGTTACGGCGGCATTGGCACCAAGATAAAGTTGTTCCAGCATCTGGTTGATTTCTGCGGTACTTGCTTGCGTGCGCGCGGCCAGTGAGCGAACTTCATCGGCGACAACAGCAAAGCCTCGACCTTGTTCACCTGCACGGGCGGCTTCGATGGCTGCATTAAGCGCTAGCAGATTGGTTTGATCGGCAATTTCACCTATTACATTCAAAATCGCGGCGATATGACGGGTATTTTCGTTCATATCATTAATCGCATCAGCGGCGACATCGACTTTAGCGACCAAGGCAATCACAGTGTTGGCAGCTTGTTCAACGGCTTTCTTCGATTTATCCGCTTGCGCATTTGCTTGTTGAGTAAACTGGGCTGCGGATGCAGCATCACCCGCGACATTATGGGCCGTGGCGCTCATTTCAGTCATGGCTGTCACGACTTGGTCTGTTTCGACGGCGTGGATTTGCAGTGCATGATTATTGGCATTCGACTGCACATTCAATTGTCCTATTTGGTCGGACATATGATCTGAGGCTTGGGCAATTTCAGACATAATTTCACGTAGATTACCTATCACGCTGTCGAGATCTTCTGCGAGTGAGCAGAGCTCATTTTGTCCTTTAATATTTGTTTTATGAGTTAGGTCGCCATGGGCAAGACGTTCCATTACCCGTTTTATCTCATTGATTATGTGGACGAGTTGTTTACTCATAATGAGGGCGCTAAAGAGTGACGCTATAATCGCGAACAAGATCAATCCCAGTAGGATGCTTTCTGTTGAGGTGACTTTATCTTCAGCTTGTTTGCCTAACTCATGATTTCTCTGAGTGATCAGCGTGACTAATTGGTTGATTTGATTACTGACCTTAGGCCCGAGCGCAGCACGCTCAGCGGTTAGTTCAGGTACTGCTCCAGTTTGTTTAGCGAGTGCCAGTTCTTCTTGGTAGAGACGAACATAATGTTCTGTTTGTGGCAAAAGTGTGTGAATAGCTTGAGCATCAGCGCCCATGAAGTCGGTATTAAATTTGGTCAGTTGAGAGACGAGTTGTGCGACATTATGTTGTTGATCTGCGATAGCTTTACCGTTGTGGACTAAGGTGGCTAAGCGCAGCTCAAAAAAGGATTCTCGTACTGTAGTGAAAGTTTCTGCGAGCTGAGTGTTGTCGACTAGGCTTTTACTGGTCTCACCGAGTTCGTTAAAACTGCGATAGCACGAAATACCTATGATGATCAGTAAGATACTTGTAAACACTGATGGCAATGCCGTCAATGTACTGGTTTTGGCATTTTTAAACATGGTGACCTTCTAGGATAAAAAGCAGCAATGCGTAATTTAATTACGCTATAGGTAATTTTAGCGTGCGCGTGAGCTAGCCAGCAAGAGAGTATTTTATGGAAATGTCTACTAAGATACTGTTTTTAATTGAATTGTTTTATTGGTGTTGCATCTGGTTGGTTGCTAGGTTACGAAATGTTGTGTTGTTTAAATTCAAATTTTATCTAGATGATTGTTTTTATTATTAAATAACTATGATACATGCAATTTTTTTACAGTGATTTAGCATTTAAATTGGTCTTTGTGATCTCGTACTCAAATGCTACAAATGATTCAAAATGTAATTCAGACATATACTTAAAGCCGATGACTAATGCTGAAATAAAAGCCCCCGCCAGTAGTGATTGACGGGGGCTCTACGTTTGCTAGTGGCTAAGTATTTTTGGAATACCTACAACTAGATTCCAGTCTTATTCTTTATATTTAAGCGTGCCGTTGGCTTTGATTTCATCAAACCATAGGTTGTGATGTTGGCTGGCCCAGTTTTCATCACAGTAGCCTGACACCATACATTCCATACCACCTTCTGACATCACAGTTGCCATGAAGATGTGTACGATAGAGAAAGCACAGATCACGATAGCGCTCACTGAATGCAGTACCAGGGCGATCAAGCTTAATGTACGGCTTGGCTCGAACAGGTTAGGGAAGAGTAATAACATGCCCGAGGCCGAAATCACTAATCCAAACAGGGCAAATGCCCAGAACCACATTTTCTCACCCGCGTTAGCAAAACCTGCATCTGGGTGCTTACCTTTGAACGGACCAAAGTTAATGTAACCGCCTACTACCATGAACCACTTTACGTCGTACATTTTTGGCAGTTGGTTTTTCGCCCATAGGGTGGTCATCAATGCCCAACCTATCATGAAGGGAATCGCCATCACGTCATGGATTTGCTTCGCGCCATAGACGATTGCTTCCCAGATACCTTCGCCCAACCAAGGTTGGAAGAAGAAGCGACCAGCCAGCAAGGTTAAGCCTGTTAAAATCAACAGTAAGCATGGAATGGCGCCTAACCAGTGGATTGAAACATCAAACTTAGACCAGCGATGCACTAACTTGCCTGAAAAACCATGGTGCAGCTTGGAGATGCCATTCACCTTGATAAATAGGACAAAGATAATGATCATACCGAAAAGTGCTGCCATTAAGGCGGGCGCTAACCAGTCGCTACGCAGCGCTAATACCCGTAAATCGTAGGTATTGATCGGCTGAGCATGAAACTCACTTTGGGAGGTAGTGTATCCCGTGGCACCATCCTTCAGTTGCGCCCAAATTTGGGCATCAGACTGCTGAACTTGATTCGCCAGTTCATCACCACCATTGGCTATACACACAGCACTAAATAACAGTGCTATGGCTAAACCTATGTGTTTGAACCATTTGTTCATCATACATCCTCTCTCACTTAGTCGCGCCCACCTAGATAGGCGCTAAGCTAAGTCTGTGGACAGATCCTGTTGACCTGAATTAATTCCAAGCCGCGTTTTTAGCACCACGATAAGCCACACGCTCACGGAAGATGCTTGAAACCACTTCGGCATCACCTGCTAACAGGGCTTTAGTCGCGCACAGTTCTGCACACATAGGCAGTTTGCCTTCGGCAATACGGTTTGAACCGTATTTTTGGCGTTCTGCATCTGAGTGGTTTTCTTCTGGGCCACCGGCACAGAAGGTACATTTATCCATCTTACCGCGGCTACCAAAGGCACCTTTTTTCGGGAACTGAGGTGCGCCAAATGGACAGGCGTACAGGCAGTAACCGCAACCAATACAGGCATCTTTGTCGTGTAACACTATGCCGTCGTCGGTTCTGTAGAAGCAGTTTGCTGGGCAAACTGCCATACAAGGTGCATCTGAGCAATGCATACAGGCGACAGAGATTGAGGCTTCACCACGTTGACCATCGTTGATCGTCACTACGCGGCGGCGTTGGATACCCCACTCGAGAGCGGAGTCGTTTTCGTTTTTACAGGCAGTGACACAACCGTTACATTCGATGCAGCGCTTGGTATCACACAAAAATTTCATTGTAGCCATAATGGCAATTCTCCTAGCTTAAGCTGCACTTACGCTTTAACAATCTGACAGAGTGATGCCTTGGTTTCCTGCATTTGTGTCACAGGGTCATAACCATAGGTCAGCGCAGTGTTACAAGATTCACCAATAACGTAAGGCACTGTTCCATCTGGATAATTAGGCGCTAAACTTTCTCCGTGCATCACACCCGCAAAGTGATATGGCATAAAGGTAACGCCGGGTTTTACCCTTGGGGTAACCATGGCTTGTACCTTAATACGGCCACCTTCGGCGCCTTCTAACCAGACGTCTTCACCGTTACGAATGCCGCGATCGGCAGCGTCGGCAGGGCTTATCTCAACGAACATTTCCTGTTGAAGTTCAGCCAGCCAAGGGTTGGAGCGAGATTCTTCACCACCACCTTCGTATTCAACCAGACGACCCGATGTCAGTACCAACGGGTACTTGCCGCTCATGTCTTTGTCTTGGATAGACTTATACAGCGTAGGGAGACGGTGTACTTGCATGTCGTCATAGGTTGGGTATTTTGCCACTAAGTCACGACGTGCTGTGTATAACGGTTCACGGTGTACAGGGACTTGGTCAGGGAAAGTCCATACAATACAACGAGCTTTAGCATTACCAAAGGGGATACAACCGTGCTTGATTGCCACGCGCACTATGCCGCCTGACAAATCTGTTTTCCAGTTTTTACCTTCGGCTTCCGCTTTTTCTTCCGCCGTCAGATCATCCCACCAACCCAATTGTTTGAGCATATCGGCAGTAAATTCTGGGTAACCGTCTTGAATTTCAGCGCCTTTAGAATAAGTGCCATCGGCTAAAATGCTTTGACCCTTATATTCAACACCGTAACGGGCACGGAAGTTACCACCGCCGTCTTTAACGTGTTTGGCTTGGTTATAGAGGATCTGAGTGCCAGGGTGTTTAGCCTCTGGCGTGCCCCAACATGGCCAAGGTAAACCGTAGGTTTCGCCTTTAGCTGGGCCGCCTGCGGCTTCCAACGTCTTGTTGCTGAAAGTGCCCCAGTTTTGGGTGTGTAACTTGATACGCTCAGGGCTTTGACCTGTCATACCGATAGTCCACATACCGCGGTTGATTTCACGGGTGATTTCTTCAATCACAGGTAAACCATTTTCAATCGCGATGCGTTTAGTGTACTGCTCGGCAATACCCAGTTTTTGGGCTAAACGGTACATGATTTCGATGTCGGTTTTAGACTCGAACAGTGGCTCGATAACTTGCTCACGCCACTGGATAGAACGGCCTGAGTTAGATACTGAACCGTGAGTCTCAAACTGAGTTGCCGCAGGCAGCAGATATACGCCATTCTTACGACGGTGCATAACACCTGCCATCGTTGGGAATGGGTCGACAACGACGACTGTGTCCATCTTGTCTAAGGCATCACGCACTTCACGCTGACGGGTTTCAGTGTTGACCGATTGTCCCCAGAAAAACGCCATACGGATATTATCTTTCTGCGCTAACTTGCTCTTATCTTCTAACACACCATCGTGCCAACGAGAACAAGGGATACCCGGTGTCGTCATTGGATCTTTGCCAAGGTAGGCTGTTTGATCGAAACGACCTTTCACCCATTCCATGTCCAGATCCCAAACATGGGTCCAGTGACTCCATGCTGCAGAGGTCAAACCGTAGTAACCGGGTAAGTTATCAAATAACAAACCTAAGTCAGTTGCGCCTTGTACGTTATCGTGGCCACGGAAAATGTTAGTGCCGCCACCTGAAACGCCCATGTTGCCCAGTGCTAATTGCAGAATACAATAAGCGCGAGTGTTGGCATTACCAACGTGGTGTTGAGTTCCACCCATACACCAAATCACAGTGCCAGGACGGTTATCAGCCATTAATTTAGCCGCTTGATAAACCTCGGCTTCGCTCACACCAGTGATGTTTTCGACTTCTTTAGGTGGGAACTTCTTCACTTCAGCACGGATACTTTCCATCTCGAATACGCGGTGCTTGATAAAGGTTTTATCTTCCCAACCATTTTCAAAAATGTGCCATAACATACCGTAAATAAAAGGAATGTCAGTGCCTGGGCGAATTGCACAATGCAAGTCTGAATGCGCTGCAGTGCGAGAGAAACGTGGGTCAACGACGATGATTTTGGCGTTGTTTCTTTCTTTAGCGATCAGAATATGTTGCATCGAAACGGGATGCGCTTCTGCTGGGTTTGCCCCGATCAGGAAGATGGCATGAGCATTCTGGATATCGTTGAAAGAGTTTGTTTGCGCACCGTAGCCCCAAGTGTTAGCAACACCGGCTACCGTGGTAGAGTGACAAATACGAGCTGAATGGTCGACGTTGTTTGTGCCCCACATAGCCGCCAATTTGCGGTACATGTAACAACCTTCGTTAGAAAACTTAGCGCTACCCATGAAGTACACTGAGTCTGGGCCAGATTCTTTACGAATGTTGAGCATTTGGTCGCCCACTTCGTTAATAGCATCTTCCCAAGAGATTTTTTTCCACTTGCCATCAACCAATTTCATTGGATATTTCAGGCGTTTTTCACCATGACCATGTTCACGCAGTGCAGCACCTTTCGCGCAGTGACCGCCAGCGTTAAATGGGTGGTCGAATGCGGGTTCTTGGCCCGTCCACACACCATTTTGTACTTCGGCATACAGGCCACAACCGACGGCGCAGGCACTACAAATAGTACGTTTGATTTCGATTGGCGCATCATGCGGCACTTCTTTGGCTTCGACACGACGCATCATGCCTGTGCCCATTAGAGATGCTGCGGCAATACCACCTGTGGCGATACCTGCGTGCTTCATAAATTGACGACGGCTGATGCCTAACGCCGGTTTGTCTGCCACTGTGGCAACATTGGACTTGCGAGTTAACTTCATCGCTGACTTCTCCTAGATTAGCTGCGCAAGCTATTGTAATAGCTGCTGATATGCGCAGTTTCGTGGTAACCCTTTGACTCTTTAGTGGTTACCTTGCTGCTCTCGCTGACCTGTGCCACGCTCATGCCGGTTGCGGCAATGGCGGCACCCGCTACGCTGCCGACGGTGAGCGCTTTGAGCAAAGATCGGCGAGATAAATCGCTGGGTTGCTGCTTCATGCTGACTCCTGAAATTAGGGTTTAGTTTTTGAGATCGCACGGCTTTTTGTGGGGTTCATCTTGTTATCAAAAAGTGAAGATTAGCGGCGAAAAAGATAATGAAATCATCTTGTTTACCATCAATCATCGCGCGTGACGGCAATATAGTAGGAAAGGGTTGAGTAGGAATTGATCTAGGACAGTTTGCAGCCCTGAAATCGGCGGCCGTTCTCTTAAAGCGTTAACTCGCTCATAGTTTAGTGAACTACTGGGGAGGATGGCGTTGGCGGATTTTTGTATCTCGCTGTTTCAGTTGTTAATTTTTTGTGCTTTTGAATTAATGCGATGGGTATCAGGGCGAATAAAAAACACCCCGCATCGCGGGGTGTTTTGAGGATGTAAAAGCTGCGGTTTAACTTAGTCTTTATACTTTAAGCTGCCGTTGGCTTTGATTTCGTCATACCAGAGATTATGGTGCTGGATTGCCCAGTTTTCATCACAATAGCCTGACTTCATGCACTCCATACCGCCTTCGCTCAGTACGGTCGCCATCCAAATATGCACTATAGTAAAGGCAATCAAGATAATGGCGCTGATAGAGTGGATCAGCAGCGCGCCCATAGAGGCTTCGCGGGGTAAATCCAAGCCTGGCAATACCAACATGATGCCAGATACGCTGATGAATAAACCAAACAACATCAGGGTCCAGAACCACATTTTTTCACCGGCGTTAGCGAAACCACTGTCAGGGTGCTTACCTTTGAACGGGCCAAAGTTGATATAACCACCTACCACTAAAAACCATTTCAAATCATACATCTTGAAGGTTTGTAACGGCATCCATTTCACCACACATACAGCCCAAGCCGCGATAAAAATGGGACCTGCCCAATCGTGGATTGTTTTGCTGCCATAGATCAATGGCGCCCAAAGGTCGGGCCCTAACATTGGCTGTATGACATGCTTACCTAACATTATGGTTAGGCCGGTAAACATCAGTGCCAGACAGCTGCTCGCCATGATCCAATGGATCCACAGATCCGCCTTTGACCAGCGCGAAACCATCTTGCCTGAAAAGCCATGACTCAGTTTTGATGGACCATTCACCAGATAAAACAATAAGAAAGCACCAAACACACCTACCACGGCTAGCGCCATGACGGGGGTTAAGTATTCATTTCTCAGTTCTTTACCTTGGTTACCGGCAACGTTAATCAACACCCCAGTATCTATTCCTTTGGCAGTGGTATAGCCGGCATCGCCTGCTTTTACTGCTCGCCAAAGATCGGCATCGCTGGTTTGCGCTTTCGCCTGTTGTTGACTCGATTGCTGATCACTTGCGTGTACTGGGTTTGAGCTCATGACTGAACCTAATCCCAATCCCATGACGAGCACCAACAGAGCAAACAGACTGCGCAGTGATTTGTTTAACTGTTTGTTTAACATTTTCACTCCTTGCCAGAGGTTAGGGATTTCTCCCTAACCCTCGCTCTGCTTAGTTAATCTCACCTGTCTTGGGGTTGTAACCCCAAATCACGTTAGGATTGCCTCGAGAGGCCATACGTTGACGGTAAATGTTTGATACCACTTCCGCATCACCTGCGAGCAGCGCTTTAGTAGAACAAAGCTCAGCACACATAGGTAACTTGCCCTCAGCAATACGGTTAGCACCGTATTTTTTACGCTCAGCTTCGGAGAAGGTTTCTTCTGGGCCACCGGCACAGAAAGTACACTTGTCCATTTTGCCACGACTACCAAAGGCAGTCTTTTTCGGGAATTGCGGTGCACCAAATGGACAAGCATAGAAGCAATAACCACAACCGATACAAGTATCTTTGTTGTGTAGCACTATGCCGTCTTCGGTGCGGTAGAAACAATCTGCCGGACATACGGCCATGCAGGGAGCGTCAGTACAGTGCATACAAGCTACTGAAATTGAGGCTTCGCCAGGTAGACCATCGTTGATCGTCACCACGCGGCGACGTTGAATTCCCCACTCGAGAGCGGAGTCGTTTTCGTTCTTACATGCAGTGACGCAACCGTTACACTCGATGCAGCGCTTGGTGTCACACAGAAATTTCATGACTGCCATAATGGCTTATCTCCTCATCAAGTAGGTTAGGCTTTGCTGATTTGGCATAGGCTGGACTTAGTTTCTTGCATCTGAGTCACAACGTCGTAGCCATAAGTTAAAATGGTGTTTGCAGATTCGCCTATCACGTAAGGCACTGTGCCTTCTGGATAGTTTTTCGCTAGGCTTTCGCCTTCAAACACCCCTGCAAAGTGGTATGGCATAAAACATTCACCGGCAATAACGCGCGGTGTCACCATAGCCTTAACCGTGATTTTGGCGCCTTCTGGACCATGAACAAAAACATTGTCACCGTCGCGAATACCGCGATCCGCTGCATCAGCAGGGTTCATTTCGATGAACATTTCTTGTTGTAGTTCAGCTAACCAAGGGTTAGAACGGGATTCTTCACCACCACCTTCATATTCCACTAGGCGGCCTGATGTGAGTGCCAATGGAAAGTCTTTAGCAAAATCTTTGTCTTGAATTGACTTATATAGTGTCGGTAAACGTGCAACCATACGATCTTCGTAGGTGGGGTATTTAGCGACTAAGTCACGACGAGGCGTGTAAAGTGGTTCGCGGTGGCGTGGAATATCGTCTGGGAATGTCCATACAATACAACGAGCTTTAGCGTTACCGTAAGGGATACAGCCGTGCTTGATAGCAACACGTTGGATACCGCCGGAAATGTCAGTTTTCCAGTTTTTGCCTTCGGCGTGTTTTTTCTCGTTTTCGGTCAGGTCATCCCACCAACCTAATTGCTTAAGCATATCGGCGGTAAATTCAGGATAGCCATCTTGGATCTCACTGCCTTTAGAGTAAGTACCTTCGGCAAGAATATTATTGCCTTCATGTTCCACACCATAGCGAGCACGGAAGTTACCGCCACCGTCTTTCACATGTTTGGCTTCGTTATACAGAATTTGGGTACCAGGATGTTTCATCTCTGGTGTGCCCCAACATGGCCAAGGTAAGCCGTAGGTTTCGCCTTTGGCAGGACCGCCGGGGGCTTCGAGGCTGTCAGCATCAAAAGTACCCCAGTTTTCTTGGTGCATTTTTAAACGCTCTGGGCTTTGTCCGGTATAACCGATAGTCCACATACCTGTGTTAAATTCGCGGGTGATATCTTCAATCAAAGGCTCTTCACCATTGACTTTAATATGCTTGAATAGCTCTTTATCTATACCCACTTTTTTGGCGAGTTTGTACATGATCACATGATCAGGCAGGGATTCGAACAGGGGTTCTATGACCTTAGAACGCCATTGTACTGAGCGGTTAGTCGCAGAGATTGAACCGTAGGTTTCAAACTGGGTTGCCGCAGGAAGTAAATAAACCCCATCTTGACGTTGGTGCATAACACCCGCCATGGTTGGGAATGGATCGACAACGACGACGGTATCCATTTTATTTAAAGCTTCACGCACTTCACGGCCACGGGTTTCAGTGTTGACCGATTGTCCCCAGAAGAACGCCAGACGAATATTGTCTTTTTGCGCTATCTTGGTTTTATCTTCTAACACGCCATCGTGCCAGCGCGAACAAGGAATACCCGCAGAGGTTTGCGGTTTTTGTCCTAGATATTCGCCTTGATCGAAACGGCTCGCTACCCAATTAGGGTCGAGATCCCACACATTATTCCAATGGGCCCAAGCGCCAGTCGTTAAACCGTAGTAACCCGGTAAGTTATCAAATAACAAACCAAAGTCGGTTGCGCCTTGCACGTTATCATGGCCACGGAAAATGTTAGTGCCGCCGCCAGGTACACCCATGTTGCCCAGTGCTAACTGTAAAAGACAGTAGGAGCGAGTGTTAGAGTTACCCACGTGGTGCTGAGTACCACCCATACACCAAATAATGGTGCCGGGTTTGGTTTGAGCCATCATTTTGGCGACGCGGTACATCTGCGCCTTTGGTACACCCGCAACTAACTCAACTTCTTCAGGGGTATACTTCTTCACTTCCTCGCGGATACGATCCATGCCATAGACACGGTGTTTGATAAACTCTTTATCTTCCCAGCCGTTTTCAAATATGTGCCATAACAGGCCATAAATGAAGGGGATGTCTGTGCCAGGACGGATATGCACGTACTCGTCAGATTTCGCTGCAGTACGGGTGAAACGTGGATCAACAACGATGATTTTGGCACCGCGTTCTTTACCAATCAAAATATGCTGCATGGCAACAGGATGCGCTTCACTGGGGTTTGCCCCAATAAACATGATGCACTTGGAGTTGCGAATATCGTTGATTGAGTTGGTTTGCGCACCGTAGCCCCAAGTGTTAGCAACACCGGCTACCGTGGTAGAGTGACAAATACGGGCAGAATGGTCGACGTTGTTCGTACCCCACAATGCCGCAAATTTGCGATATAAATAAGCTTGTTCGTTAGAGAACTTAGCGCTACCCATAAAGTAGACTGAATCTGGGCCTGACTCTTGACGAATTGAAGCCATTTTATCGCCGACTTCATTAATCGCTTGATCCCAAGAGATCTTTTTCCATTTACCGCCTTCTAATTTCATGGGGTATTTCAGGCGTTTTTCGCCGTGACCATGTTCACGCAGTGCAGCCCCTTTCGCGCAGTGACCACCAGCGTTGAACGGGTGATCGAATGCGGGTTCTTGACCCGTCCATACACCATTTTGTACTTCTGCATACACACCACAACCTACGGCACAGTGAGAACAGATGGTACGTTTTACTTCGGTGGGAACATTATGGCCAATATCTTCTTGGGCCTGTGCTTTACGCATCATGCCTGTGCCCAGCATGGACGCCGCAGCGATCCCTCCTGTGGCAAGACTTGCCGATTTTAAGAACTGACGACGATTGAGACCCAGTGCTGGCGCTTTAGCTTCGACAACCTGGTCTGTTTTGCGGGTTAATCGCATCACACACTCTCCTCTATTTTAGTTTTAAAGCGACGCATAATAGCTACGAATATGGTCGGTTTCGCGGTAGTTCTCACTTTTAGGCTCTGTGGTCGCTGCCGTTTTTGTCGAAGCTAACGCTTGACTACTCACAGTGACCACTGCGCCTGCCGCACTGCCGAGTGCCAATGCTTTAAGCAATTGACGACGGCCCATGTCGGAAGCTGGCTTCTTCATAGTGTCTCCTTGTGTTACTGGATAAGGTGGTACAAACGGCTACCACCTCGGTTATTGTGGAAGCCTTAGCTTCCGTTATTGTTGCGAAGGCGAACATTAATCCCACCTTCGCAGTTTGAACTCATCTCTAACATTTACATTTAGCACGCACATGCCGCGCTATCACTCAGTTTAGTCTTAGTTCATTAACTCTACTGGTTTTGCTAAATCGCTGGTGGCTGGCTGTAAGTCTGCGCTGCCTGGGCAATTGACTGGAATATCTAAGCTTAATTGCTCAAAAGCACTGGCTTCCATTGCAAAAAAAGCTTTTGCTAGCTGTGCAACCGTGGCGTAAAACGCCGCACTTGGCGCTTTGGCTAAATTGTCGCAAAAACGGCCAATCCAGCTGCCGATATGGCGTTGGTAAAAAGCTAATTGGCGATAACTTGGCGCTTCTAAAATCAGGGTACCCATCACTTCACACAGTGCTGCAACGTGATCTTCGGGTTCCTTGACGTTGTCTTCGCGTTCAAACCCCAGTTGCATTAAGTCTTGGCGTAGCAATGCCAGTGGTTTATCCATCAATGAGCCCGTCATAAACCAGCTGCCGTAGGGCAGGATCTCACCGCAACCTACACCGAGGAACAGGGCAAAATACTCGTCTTCTAGTTGTGCGCTGTTGAACTGCTGTGCGGCGAGTTGGAGTGATAACCAAGCTTTAGTCATCTCGTTGTCTTCATTGGCATCAATTTCAAGATTGGCCAAAAACTGTAGCAGTTCAGGGCTTGGCTGACGGCGCAATAGGGCGGCTAACAGTTGATAGATATCGGCTCTCAACTGATCGTTTTCTGAAACTTGTCTTACTGATTCGGTCATAGCGGATCTCTTATCGCAGTTGCTTTTCAGGATCTTGAAGAATGTCTTCAAACATGTCTTTTACCCGGCAGTCGCCACACATTTTCAAGCGTTCAATATTGGCAGAAAATGCGCTGTGCGCGCCGACCATATCCAGCATCCGATGCACCATAGATTGGGTCGCAAAAGGAGAGCCGCAGCGAATACATTCGAAGGGGGCTTCTTCTTTCAGGGTCTGTTGTTGCTGACGGGCAGCTTTATTAAAGTTAATTTGCGGGGTAAGGCTTATCACTTTTTCAGGACACGCTGCCTCACATAAACCGCATTGCACGCAGTTTTGCTCAATAAAGTGTAGTGAAGGTTTGTCGCCACCATCTTGTAATGCCACGGTTGGGCAAATTGCCACGCAGGACATACACATAGTGCACTTTTCTACATTTACACTGACTTTGCCAAAGGGAATATTGTTGAGGCTGAGGCAAGTATCGATTTCACCCGCTTGGCTATTGAGGTGGTCGATCGCTTCAAATAGCGTATTGCGTTTAGTGGTCGACGCAAATGCGGCGGGCACGATCACGGGCCAATCTAAGCTGATATCGAGCATCGAATCTAAATCGGCAAGCATGCTCGGGTCGATGAGGCTAATGCGTTGTGGCTGGCCCATTTCATCTAAAATGTTATTGGCTAACGACAGTTCGCCTTTAAGCATTTGCGTTAGGGTTGGCGCTGTTGCATCGGTGTTGAGGATCAGCACTTGGCGCGCGCCCCAAGCGAGAACTGACAACCAATGATCTACGCTAGCAACGGTAATTTCTTCGAGGGCAACGGGGATGATGTCGCCTGCTAAATCGTCGCTAATAAAGTTGGCGCCGACGGCATTATCGTGGAACAAGATCACTGGTGCGGTTTGTGCTTGCTCGCGGAAACGGCTAACGACTTTGTTCAGGTATGAATGCAAAGCTTGCGGCGTAGGTAAATCGTAACTGATAGCACCCGTCGGGCAAGCGCTGGTACAACTGCCTGCGCCGTGGCAAAGATATGGATCGATTTCAATTTTCTTTGCGACACTGCTGATCGCATCTGCTGGGCAGAAGTTGAGGCAACGATTACAGCCATTGATGCCATTGCGGTCGTGGGCACAGATATCTGGGTTAATTTTGACATAGCGCGGCTTATCAAATTGGCCGATGAGATCGGGAATTTGCGCGAGAGCATCTTCGAGTTTTTCTGCGTCTTGGCCTACGTAAAAATAGCCGGGTGGCAGCATTTCTAAGTTCAAACAAGCTGCGCTGCTCAAATCGAGCACGATATCGAAATGGGGTTTACGGATTGACACTAAACTGAGTTCGGCAGCACCATCTTGATGTTCAACACTGACTTGAAATTGGCCTAAAAAGCCTTTTACACCAATGAGTTTGTTGTAATAGCTTTCGACATCAGTTGCCGCTGCCATGACACGTTCTAGGTGTGCTTCATCTTGGCTGGTAATGGCTTCGTTGGCTAAAATCACCCTATGGGCCATAGTGGACAATTTGTCCGCGGCGAGGCGAGCCAGATCTTCTGGGCCAATAATAAGAACATTGCCTTCGGTGGTATAGCTGACAGTTGGCGGGATCAGATTCTGCAACATCTGAGTTTGCGTTAATACCTGTTGTCGCGCTTGTTTTAACGCTTCTTGGGTTTGATTGGTCATCAAATAAGTGCTCACATTGCGTTCCTGAACAGTACTTTGGCTGTTTCTTGTTTTACTGTATCTGGGCAGATTTAGGCGGCTGGTAATAAGTAAGTCATTGCCTTTTCTGCTTTTATCTAAGTTTTTTTATATCTTAGTACAGCAATTCACATACCAAAGTTACGGACATTAAAATTAGCTAAACTGACGTTAAACAACTCGGGTATGTACCTGAGCTAAGGGCTCTGGTGCATTTTGGGGTAGGTCATCAGTCTCCCCATCCAAATTGTCCGTTATCGGCTCAGCTGCCCATTCGACTTCGACTTCATTAGTCTCATGAGTTGTTGTTTCGCTTACATCAAGACTCGCGGATGGATTGCTTTCTTCAGTTTGTTTGGCTAAAGCAGCTGATTCTTCATCCGAGGTCTCGCTGTCTTCGGCTATGTAACGGAAGACTTTTTGCATTAATTCAGCTGAGACTTCTGCACTGAGTTTCGGTTGATTACTGTAATCGAGTGCATATTCCAAAAGCCCATCTATCTCGTTGAAATGCGGTTGTTTCCACAGTGCACGTAGCGCTGCAGATTTAGCCGCAGGGTCAACATTGGCGCCCATAAAACTTGCAAAGCTGCCGCCTATTTCAATCTCGTCGGGATTGGGTAAATCCGCTGCAGTGAGGATGCGATTAGTATCGTCATGCTCTGCAGTATTAGCTTCAATGGCTGACTCTGTGGGTTGAAGCTGCTCAACTGCCATAGTGGGCTCGGCTACGATGGTCTCCTGAGGTGTGATTTCCCCGTCAGCTTCTCGCGCTTCCTCTGCTGCAACTTGTTCGCGCCGTTGGTTCCAGCGACTCAGTAGCCCGCCTGTTTTTTGTATGGATTCAGCCATTAGTCCCTCCGCAATGGATCGTGACTTGGGCCTTGATTATTACGGCCATCGACATGTTTACGGCGATGAGCGGCAATTTCGACTTCACCATATTGGGTGATAAAGGCTTCAATCCAACAAGCGATAGCTTTTGGCATCAATAAGTTGAGGACAGGGGTATTGCCCTCAAGACAACCCGCCGCGACATTCTGATCCGCCGATAATGCCGCCGGTATCCAAGTGCCATCGGCCGTTTCATCACATACTAAATACAGCATGGCGTTATCTAAATCGAGATTGAGGCGATAGCTGGCGCGTTCGTCTTTGTGCAGTTCGAGTAGCACTAAGGTTGCATCGTCTGGGGCTTGATGGGTGGCGGGAAGTAGGTGATCAATTTCCCATTGTACTGAGGTCCAGCGGCCAACTTGCTTCTCTACTTTCTTGAGTGAAACGTACATAGGCCAAACACTAGTTGTATGTTGCATTGTCTCTCCGTCTCAGCCGTGTTGATGGACAAACCGTAGAGTGAACGGTTCGGTTTTACCAACAAATTGCGATAAAAGGTCACTGCAATATTGGTGCCAGTAAACATAGTGGATTAGTTTGAGCTAGATCATCAAAAACACCCTATAAATTGGACATTTTGTCCAGTACAGGATTTTGTTTGGGACATAAAAGGGCTAATGAAAAATCAGCATTGCGGCAGATCACGCATTTAACCCCAATTTTTATGTCTAGGTATAAATATTGCTATGCTCTTGCCATGACTCGTTAAGCGGTAACATTATGATCTCTGAAAATATCACTATTCCTGATAACAACATGAGCACAGATAGCGAAATAGCGGCAGCCAATCCTTCTCAAAAAACTCAGCATCAGTGTTCTTTTGTGAGAACTCAAGTGGAAGTACCGCTAACCATTGCTGTAAAAGCAGTGAATGAAGCCGGGGAAGTGTTGGATAAATTTGTCGCCTGCGAACGTCCGCTTACCGTGTATTTGAACTGGCGACCAATAGTGACACTTATGACCCTAGGGGCGAAACCTGAGTCACTGGCGTTAGGCTATCTTAAGAACCAAGGCTTTATTTCGGATGTGAGCTTACTGGACTCTGTTATCGTCGATTGGGATGTGAGTTCTGCAGCCGTGGTTACCCGTGAACAAACCGCTGATCTTGATGAGAAACTCTCTGAAAAAACGGTGACATCAGGTTGTGGTCAAGGCACGGTTTATGGCAGTTTTATGCAAGATTTAGACGGCATCAATTTACCAACGCCAAGTCTTAAGCAAAGCACCCTTTATAGCTTATTGAAAAATATCAACGAATATAATGAAACCTATAAAAATGCGGGTGCTGTGCACGGTTGTGGCTTGTGCGAAGACGATAAAATTATGGCTTTCGTCGAGGATGTTGGCCGTCATAATGCCGTAGATACTTTGGCTGGGGATATGTGGCTGACACAGGATCGCGGCGATAATAAGATATTTTATACCACTGGCCGCTTAACTTCGGAAATGGTGATTAAAGTCGCTAAAATGGGGATCCCTATTTTGCTATCACGCAGTGGCGTGACTCAAATGGGCTTAGCACTAGCGCAGCAGTTGGGTATTACTATTATAGCCCGCGCGAAAGGCCGTCACTTTTTGGTGTACCACGGCAGTGAAAATCTGCAGTTTGATGCCAATACGGCTCCTTAGCCTCAAGTCAGCTAAGACTTACATGCAGTAACGAAGAATAAGACAAGGAAACAAGATGACGTCTGCCAGTGAATTGGTCTACATGAGCGCGAAGCAAGTGGCTGAGTATTTAGATCTTAATGAGAAAAAAGTCTACGCCATGGCTAATGACAGAATTCTCCCCGCCACTAAAATCACCGGTAAATGGCTATTTCCGAAAGTGTTAATCGACCGTTGGGTAATGGATTCTTGCCACAGTGGCATGCTGACCGACCGTTTATTGATCACTGGTAGTGACGATCCACTATTATCTATGCTGGTGGCGCGTTTGATGGCGCAAGTTGGTAGCCGTGAGTTGATAAGTTACAGCGCAACAGGTTCACGTTTAGGATTAGAGTTGCTTGCTAAAGGTTATGCCGATGTGTGCACCTTACACTGGGGTAGCATGGAGGATAGAAATATTCGCCACCCAGCTTTACTTAAAGGTTATAACAACCATCAGCAATGGATCATGGTGCATGGTTACTCCCGTCAGCAAGGGTTGATCATGCGTGCCGATATGCACCACAGATGCCAAGAAGAAGATAAAGTCGTGAACTTGCCTTGGCGTTGGGTGAGTCGTCAGGGGGGCGCAGGTAGCCAACAGCACTTAGAGCATTGGTTGTTAAAGCAAGGTGCTCGCTTAGATCAACTTAATGTTGTGCTAACTGCCTATAGTGAACGCGAGTTGGCGGGTTATATCGCTAGGGGGGATGCCGATATTGGTTTTGGTTGTCAATCTGTGGCTTTGGAAAGTGGTTTAAGTTTCGTGCCGCTGATTAAAGAGTCTTTTGATTTCGTTATGCCGCAAAGCATTTACTTCCGTCGTCAACTTCAACAACTTTTTACTATGTTGGCGAGCGGTCACTCGAGGCAAATGGCGGCACTACTTGGTGGCTATGATCTTACCGACTGCGGACAACTGCTATGGAGTGCGAGCTAATCCACTCAACTCGGTAATGGATTAAGGTGAATAGAGTTGAATGGTCTCTGAACTACTTATTACTGCTACTACTATATGCTGATATCTAATGTAGCCAGCTGCTAACGAATAAGTATCAAAGAGACCCTCTTTCTATTGCTGAATACGTCGTTTCGGCTTTCTATGGTGGGTTGATGGGAGGCAACTACTATATATAGGTAAAGTATCTTCATCGCCAAATACACTCAGAGTGTCATCTTCTTCTGTTGTTCCCCGTCATTCTCCCATAAACGACTCCATATAAAAGTGGAGGTGAGATATTCCGGTTCGAGCAGCCGTTATTCTTATTTAAATCTGATAGCATTCATGCTCATGATCCCTTTGTCTTGATACTGTACGCTGGTAATCAATTGGGCCAAATGACAGATAAAGAGCTATTTTGTGGATAACTTTGGGGGTAAGTGGTGTGTATCTTGTGGCTAGATTAGATAATTAGAATTAACTGCAAATTTCCTTAAAATAGGGGTTGCACAAAATTCTCTGCTGCCTATAATGCGCATCCACTGACACGGCAGACAGCGAAAGCAGGCTGACGAGTTAGGTTGAATTGAGTCGCTTTTAAGCACTTAATTCAAGCGCAGCAAGAAGTTGTAAAATACTCCTTGACGCGAAACGGGAAATGCGTAGAATACGCAGCCCTAGCCAACTGGAAGCGTTCGACGCTCAGTGTGGTACTCACCTTCTCTTATGAGGTTGAGTTGCTCTTTAACAAGATAAAACAAGAAATCTGTGTGGACACTCACAGGTGTTGAGTTAATCGAAACTGCTTAGCCTTCGGGTTGGCAGTCAAAAATTTAAATCAATGTAACAATGAGTGTTCATAGTAATATGTACAGTTTGTTTCTTTAGCTAGAAACAAAAAATCAGAATTCATTGAGCCGCTGAAGTCGTAAGACGGAAGCAACAAAACTTTAATTGAAGAGTTTGATCATGGCTCAGATTGAACGCTGGCGGCAGGCCTAACACATGCAAGTCGAGCGGCAGCACAAGGGAGTTTACTCCTGAGGTGGCGAGCGGCGGACGGGTGAGTAATGCCTAGGGATCTGCCCAGTCGAGGGGGATAACAGCTGGAAACGACTGCTAATACCGCATACGCCCTACGGGGGAAAGGAGGGGACCTTCGGGCCTTCCGCGATTGGATGAACCTAGGTGGGATTAGCTAGTTGGTGAGGTAATGGCTCACCAAGGCGACGATCCCTAGCTGTTCTGAGAGGATGATCAGCCACACTGGGACTGAGACACGGCCCAGACTCCTACGGGAGGCAGCAGTGGGGAATATTGCACAATGGGGGAAACCCTGATGCAGCCATGCCGCGTGTGTGAAGAAGGCCTTCGGGTTGTAAAGCACTTTCAGTAGGGAGGAAAGGGTGTAGTTTAATACGCTATATCTGTGACGTTACCTACAGAAGAAGGACCGGCTAACTCCGTGCCAGCAGCCGCGGTAATACGGAGGGTCCGAGCGTTAATCGGAATTACTGGGCGTAAAGCGTGCGCAGGCGGTTTGTTAAGCGAGATGTGAAAGCCCTGGGCTCAACCTAGGAATAGCATTTCGAACTGGCGAACTAGAGTCTTGTAGAGGGGGGTAGAATTCCAGGTGTAGCGGTGAAATGCGTAGAGATCTGGAGGAATACCGGTGGCGAAGGCGGCCCCCTGGACAAAGACTGACGCTCATGCACGAAAGCGTGGGGAGCAAACAGGATTAGATACCCTGGTAGTCCACGCCGTAAACGATGTCTACTCGGAGTTTGGTGTCTTGAACACTGGGCTCTCAAGCTAACGCATTAAGTAGACCGCCTGGGGAGTACGGCCGCAAGGTTAAAACTCAAATGAATTGACGGGGGCCCGCACAAGCGGTGGAGCATGTGGTTTAATTCGATGCAACGCGAAGAACCTTACCTACTCTTGACATCCAGAGAATTCGCTAGAGATAGCTTAGTGCCTTCGGGAACTCTGAGACAGGTGCTGCATGGCTGTCGTCAGCTCGTGTTGTGAAATGTTGGGTTAAGTCCCGCAACGAGCGCAACCCCTATCCTTATTTGCCAGCACGTAATGGTGGGAACTCTAGGGAGACTGCCGGTGATAAACCGGAGGAAGGTGGGGACGACGTCAAGTCATCATGGCCCTTACGAGTAGGGCTACACACGTGCTACAATGGCGAGTACAGAGGGTTGCAAAGCCGCGAGGTGGAGCTAATCTCACAAAGCTCGTCGTAGTCCGGATTGGAGTCTGCAACTCGACTCCATGAAGTCGGAATCGCTAGTAATCGTGGATCAGAATGCCACGGTGAATACGTTCCCGGGCCTTGTACACACCGCCCGTCACACCATGGGAGTGGGCTGCAAAAGAAGTGGGTAGCTTAACCTTCGGGGGGGCGCTCACCACTTTGTGGTTCATGACTGGGGTGAAGTCGTAACAAGGTAGCCCTAGGGGAACCTGGGGCTGGATCACCTCCTTACCTATACGACTAACTTAATTCTTGGTCGAAAAATGCTCCTGCATTTTCGACATTCGGTACATCCGTGTACCTTTTGAGTGTTCACACAGATTGCTTGTTTAGCTTCTCTTAGGAGAAGTCAGAGCTAAATGCGCCGCGAGCCGGTACGCATTGTTCTTTAACAATTTGGAAAGCTGATAGTATTTAATTGCATGAGTCTGTCATGTGATTAATTACAAAACGTTTAATGCGCAAGCATTGAACATGAGTTCTCAAACACTTTATTAAGTGTCTTGAATATTCAATAGTAAATTATTCTTTATTGAATAGTTTACGTCTAAGGCGCGTCCACTTCTTTGGTCAGAAGTGAGACAAGTAAAACCAAGCTGGTCGCAATGCGGCGCAGATGAGTGAAACTCATTTGGGTTGTATGGTTAAGCGACTAAGCGTATACGGTGGATGCCTTGGCAGTCAGAGGCGATGAAGGACGTAGTAACTTGCGAAAAGCGTTGGCGAGCTAGTAACAAGCATTTGAGCTAACGATGTCCGAATGGGGGAACCCAGCAGCATAAGCTGTTATCGCAACATGAATACATAGTGTTGCGAGGCGAACGAGGGGAACTGAAACATCTAAGTACCCTTAGGAAAAGAAATCAACCGAGATTCCCCTAGTAGCGGCGAGCGAACGGGGATTAGCCCTTAAGTCAGTGGGGTGTTAGTGGAATGTGTTGGAAAGCACAGCGGCACAGGGTGATAGCCCCGTACATGAAAACTAACCATTGATGAAAACGAGTAAGGCGGGACACGTGACATCCTGTTTGAATATGGGGGGACCATCCTCCAAGGCTAAATACTCCTGACTGACCGATAGTGAACCAGTACCGTGAGGGAAAGGCGAAAAGAACCCCTGTGAGGGGAGTGAAATAGAACCTGAAACCGTATACGTACAAGCAGTGGGAGCGGTTCTTGAGACCGTGACTGCGTACCTTTTGTATAATGGGTCAGCGACTTACATTTTGTAGCGAGGTTAAGCGAATAGCGGAGCCGTAGGGAAACCGAGTGTTAACTGCGCGTTTAGTTGCAAGGTGTAGACCCGAAACCCGGTGATCTAGCCATGGGCAGGTTGAAGGTTGAGTAACATCAACTGGAGGACCGAACCGACTAATGTTGAAAAATTAGCGGATGACTTGTGGCTGGGGGTGAAAGGCCAATCAAACCGGGAGATATCTGGTTCTCCTCGAAAGCTATTTAGGTAGCGCCTCGAGCGAATACCATTGGGGGTAGAGCACTGTTAAGGCTAGGGGGTCATCCCGACTTACCAACCCTTTGCAAACTCCGAATACCAATGAGTACTACTCGGGAGACAGACGGCGGGTGCTAACGTCCGTCGTCAAAAGGGAAACAACCCAGACCGTCAGCTAAGGTCCCAAAGTACTAGCTAAGTGGGAAACGATGTGGGAAGGCTTAGACAGCTAGGATGTTGGCTTAGAAGCAGCCATCATTTAAAGAAAGCGTAATAGCTCACTAGTCGAGTCGGCCTGCGCGGAAGATGTAACGGGGCTAAGCTAGTCACCGAAGCTACGGGTGCACAGTTTACTGTGCGCGGTAGAGGAGCGTTCTGTAAGCCGTTGAAGGTGAAGGGGTAACCCACGCTGGAGGTATCAGAAGTGCGAATGCTGACATGAGTAACGATAAAGGGGGTGAAAAACCCCCTCGCCGAAAGACCAAGGGTTCCTGTCCAACGTTAATCGGGGCAGGGTGAGTCGACCCCTAAGGTGAGGCCGAAAGGCGTAATCGATGGGAAACAGATTAATATTTCTGTACTTCCGCTAACTGCGATGGAGAGACGGAGAAGGCTAGGCTAGCGCGGCGTTGGTAGTCCGCGTTTAAGGTGGTAGGTGGTGTTCTTAGGCAAATCCGGGGACACGTACTTTAATGTACACACTGAGAGCTGATGACGAGGTCCTAAGGGACTGAAGTAGTTGATGCCATGCTTCCAGGAAAATCTTCTAAGCTTCAGGTTAGCGGGAATCGTACCCCAAACCGACACAGGTGGTCGGGTAGAGAATACCAAGGCGCTTGAGAGAACTCGGCTGAAGGAACTAGGCAAAATGGTACCGTAACTTCGGGAGAAGGTACGCTCCTGTTGGTGATGAGACTTGCTCTCTAAGCTGACGGGAGTCGCAGATACCAGGTGGCTGCAACTGTTTATCAAAAACACAGCACTGTGCAAACTCGCAAGAGGAAGTATACGGTGTGACGCCTGCCCGGTGCCGGAAGGTTAATTGATTGGGTTATCGCAAGAGAAGCTCATGATCGAAGCCCCGGTAAACGGCGGCCGTAACTATAACGGTCCTAAGGTAGCGAAATTCCTTGTCGGGTAAGTTCCGACCTGCACGAATGGCGTAATGATGGCCACGCTGTCTCCAGCCGAGACTCAGTGAAGTTGAAATTGCGGTGAAGATGCCGTATACCCGCGGCTAGACGGAAAGACCCCGTGAACCTTTACTATAGCTTGGCACTGAACATTGAACCTACATGTGTAGGATAGGTGGGAGACTATGAAGTTGTGACGCTAGTCATGATGGAGTCGTCCTTGAAATACCACCCTTGTAGTTTTGATGTTCTAACCTAGGTCCCTTATCGGGATTAGGGACAGTGCCTGGTGGGTAGTTTGACTGGGGCGGTCTCCTCCCAAAGAGTAACGGAGGAGCACGAAGGTTGGCTAAGTACGGTCGGACATCGTACGGTTAGTGCAATGGCATAAGCCAGCTTAACTGCGAGACATACACGTCGAGCAGGTACGAAAGTAGGTCATAGTGATCCGGTGGTTCTGAATGGAAGGGCCATCGCTCAACGGATAAAAGGTACTCCGGGGATAACAGGCTGATACCGCCCAAGAGTTCATATGACGGCGGTGTTTGGCACCTCGATGTCGGCTCATCACATCCTGGGGCTGAAGTCGGTCCCAAGGGTATGGCTGTTCGCCATTTAAAGTGGTACGCGAGCTGGGTTCAGAACGTCGTGAGACAGTTCGGTCCCTATCTGCCGTGGGCGTTGGATGATTGAAGGGAGCTGCTCCTAGTACGAGAGGACCGGAGTGGACGAACCGCTGGTGTTCGGGTTGTCATGCCAATGGCATTGCCCGGTAGCTACGTTCGGAATCGATAACCGCTGAAAGCATCTAAGCGGGAAGCGAGCCCTAAGATGAGTCATCCCTAGGAATTTAATTCCTCTAAAGAGCCGTTCGAGACTAGGACGTTGATAGGCATGGTGTGTAAGCGTTGTGAGGCGTTGAGCTAACATGTACTAATGACTCGAGAGGCTTAACCATACAACCCAGATGGGTTTTGCTAAGCGAACTTAGACAGAATATCGACACTTAATGAAGTGTGAACTCAAACAAAGAAAATCAGCTTTCCGAATTATTATTAACGTGAGCCAGAGATGGACACGGTAATAAACAGAATTTGCTTGGTGACAATAGCCTTGTGGAACCACCTGATCCCATCCCGAACTCAGAAGTGAAACGCAAACGCGCCGATGGTAGTGTGGGGTCTCCCCATGTGAGAGTAGGTCATCGCCAAGCGCCTAATTATCTCATTGAGATGTAACCAAGCCAGCTGAATAAGCTGGCTTTTTTGCGTCTGTAATTTGTGAAATCCAGCCTAGTGTCTATTTAATTAGTCAGTTTTCCTCCCATTTTTCTCTCCTTAACACATTCTTTCATTCTTCATGACATCAATAGTAAGTAATGGTTGTCGATTGTTTGTTCGTTTATTTTGTCAATGCTCCGATTTTGCTACAGCTATCTTAGTTTTCGATCGAGCCTAGCTATTGCTATTAGTTAAGCGGTTACTTACCTTATGTTTTAATTTATTGGGGTAGATAAGGATCTGAGATGAAGTTAGAGATGATTTGCACTGGGGAAGAGGTGTTGGCGGGACAGATTGTTGATACCAACGCCGCTTGGTTTGCCAGTACTATGATGGAGCATGGTGTCGAGATCCAGCGTCGAGTGACCGTCGGCGATCGCCTCGAGGATCTGATTGCGGTTTTCCAAGAACGTAGCTTACATGCCGATGTGATTCTCGTTAATGGTGGTCTCGGGCCGACGAGTGATGATATGTCTGCTTTAGCGATGGCGAAGGCGAAGGGCGAACCATTGGTTGAGAATGCGGAGTGGCGTGAGCGTTTAGAGGAGTGGTTTACCCGTAATAACCGTGAAATGCCTTTAAGTAATCTCAAGCAAGCTATGCTACCAGCCTCAGCTGTGATGGTTGATAACCCTGTGGGAACCGCTTGTGGTTTTAGAGTTAAGCTTAATCGCGCTTGGTTATTCTTCACGCCTGGTGTGCCTTTTGAGCTTAAGCACATGGTTACAGAGCAGTTTGTGCCCTTTATTCGCGAAGAGTTTAACCTTGATTCCAAGGTTGCTTTAAAGAAACTATTGACCATAGGTCAAGGTGAGTCCGCTTTGGCAGATAAGTTAGAACCGCTAGAGCTGCCAGAAGGCATTACTATTGGTTACCGCTCTTCTATGCCGCATATTGAGATTAAGATTTTCGCCCGTGGCGAGAAGGCGATTACGGTATTACCTCGTGTCGCTGGGCACATCAAAATGGTGCTGGGTACTGCGGTAGTTGCGGAAGATAAAGCCACTCTTGCCGAAGAAATTCATTATAAGTTACTCAACTCCGGCTTGACCTTAAGCGTTGCCGAGTCTTGCACTGGCGGCATGATCACCAGTCAGTTAGTTGATTTCCCTGGCAGTTCATCTTACTTACAGCACGGATTAGTGACTTACAGTAATGAATCTAAAGTGCGCGTGTTAGGTGTTAATCCTTCAACCTTAGATGATCATGGTGCAGTCTCTATTGCGACTGTGGAAGAAATGGCTAAGGGGGCAAGGCAAATTTTAGACAGTGATTATGCGCTGGCAACCAGTGGAATTGCGGGGCCCGATGGTGGCACAGATGAGAAACCTGTGGGGACTGTGGCGATCGCTTTAGCAACTCGCGGCGGTGTTTATAGTCAGATGATTAAACTACCGAGACGTTCACGGGATCTGGTACGCAGTTTAAGTGCTGCTGTGGCTTACGATATGCTAAGACGTGAGATTTTAGCTGAAGCTGTGATCGTCGATTATCAGTCGATTGGGCGATTCAGTAAGTAACTCTTATACGGGTATATATCCGTTTATGCCCGCCAACAAAAATGCTCCCGAGGGAGCATTTTAACTTCTACAGAGATACAAAAATGGCAGATTATTTAGTGAACTTAAGCACTAATTTGCCTGGGGCAACTTGAATGCTTTCGGTCATTTTTGCCATCAGTGCTTGGTTACTGTCCTTGGTATCCAGTACATACACAGGCTGGTTTTCTAAGAATTGCCTTAGATAACCCATCACCTGCGGCGTGGCACTGCTAATCGCTTTTTCAATATCCTTGGGCGTTGATTCCACTTTGACTAATTCGAGTTGGCGCAGATAGACACTGTGCGTTGCACTGTCATACCAAGGCTTGGCTTCGAAAGTCGTCGTGAGTTTGGCGCTCAATGGGAAGATCGGATTCTTAATTGAAACTTGAGTTGCGGCACTTACGCTCATAGTGTCAGGTTTTGCACCTAGCTTGACACTGATGTCGTTAATACGCACTTCTGCGCCAACTAACTGATTGCCTTGTTTAATCTCAAAATGGATCTCTTTACTGAGGTACTGCTCCATTTCGTGCTCGCTGATACTGTACTGCGAGACGCAGCCGCCAAGCAGTACAGTCAATCCCAAGCAAATCGTGCGGGAAAGTTTTTTCATTAACCAGTGTTTCTCATTCCCGCTGCCACACCTGCAATGGTCAGCATTAGCGCTAACTGTACATGTTCAGACGCAGGAGTTTCGGTTGTTTCCTTACGTGTCCGCGCTAATAGCTCGGTTTGTAAGAAGTTTAATGGATCGATATACGGATTTCGCAGTTTAACTGATTCGCGATTCCACGGTGTATGCGCCATTAAACTATCCGATTTTGTCAGCTCAAGCACGACTTTAATGCCCAGATCTAAGCGTTGGCGCAAGGTTTCGCCTAAGTGATGCAAGTCCTTAGGTACTAAACAGGTTTCGTAGTAGCGGGCCAAATTAGGTTCCGCCTTGGCGTAGACCATTTCTAGCATTGAAATGCGAGTGCTGAAGAAGGGCCATTCCCGCTCCATATCTTGCAGTAAGCCCATCTCACCACGTTCACTGGCGGCTTGTAGTGCTTCACCTGCGCCGAGCCATGCGGGTAACATCAAACGGTTTTGCGACCAGGCAAAGATCCACGGAATGGCTCGCAGACTTTCGATCCCACCATCGACACGACGTTTGGCAGGGCGGCTGCCGAGTGGTAGTTTTCCTAATTCCACTTCTGGCGTTGCCGCGCGGAAATAAGCCACAAAATCAGGTTCATCACGCACTATGCCACGGTAAGCACCCACTGATTCTTCTGCGATACGTTGCATGCAATTGCGCCATTCTTGCTTCGGCTCTGGCGGTGGTAACAGGGTTGCTTCCAATACGGCCGAGGTATACAGGGCCAAGCTTTGAACCGCGAGTTTTGGTAAGCCAAACTTGAAGCGGATCATCTCGCCCTGCTCAGTCACGCGAATGCGGCCATCTACCGAACCTGGTGGTTGGGATAGAATCGCTTTGTGTGCAGGACCGCCCCCGCGACCAATGCTGCCACCACGGCCATGGAATAATGTGAGCTTGACGCCTGCTTGTTTACAGACCGCCACTAACTGCTCTTGAGCGTAATACTGAGCCCAAGCCGCCGCCATGACACCGGCATCTTTAGCAGAGTCAGAGTAACCAATCATGACTTCTTGCATGCCTTTGGTGTAACCACGATACCAGTCGATATCGAGCAAATCGGTAATACAGGCCGCGGCGTTGTTTAAGTCACTTAAGGTTTCAAACAGCGGTACCACACGCATTGGGTGCGAACAGCCCGTTTCTTTGAGTAACAGTAAAACCGTTAAGACATCCGATGGTTTACCTGCCATCGAAATCACATATGATCCGAGTGCTTTTGCCGGATGTTTAGCAATCAAACGACAGGTATTAAGCACTTCGGCCACATCGGCCGAGGGTTGCCAGTTACTTGGGATCAGTGGCCGACGGTTGCTGAGTTCGCGTAATAGGAAGGCTTGCTTCTCAGTCTCGTCCCAATGGTTGAAATCACCCATGCCGAGATAGCGGGTTAACTCGGCGAGCACATCGCTGTGACGGCTGGCGTCTTGGCGAATGTCGAGTCTGAGCATATGAATGCCAAAACAGGCGAGACGGCGGAGAATGTCGAGCAATAAACCGTTGGCAATTAAGCGCATACCGCAGTCGGTTAAACTCTTATAGAGCATTTCTAGCGGCGCTTTGAGATCGCTTTCTTGCCAAATCAGGCTCGACTTATCGACTTCAGGATTGTGGCCTTCGATACGGGCATTTAAATAATCTATGGTATCGCGCAGTCTTTGACGAATGGATCGCAACACGTGGCGATAGGGTTCGCAGCTGTTATTGGTATAAGCCTTTAACTCATCATTGGCTTCTTCCATCGACAGTTCACCGACCAGCAGGACTATGTCTTTTAAGAATAATCTGGCGGCGGCATGGCGGTTACGATCGAGCACCTCTTGGGTGACTTTGGCTGTTACAAACGGGTTGCCGTCGCGATCGCCGCCCATCCAGCTTGAAAAGCGCACTGGTGCAATATCAATCGGTAATTGCTGCCCTGTGCGTTGCTGCACTCGATCGTTAAGTTGTCTTAAGAAGTCAGGCACCGCATGCCAGAGTGACTCTTCAATGGTGGATAATCCCCAGCGAGCCTCATCTACTGGAGTTGGGCGCTCGCGGCGGATCTCATTGGTGTGCCATATTTGCGCGATTAATTGGCGTAGGCGCAGATTGATCTGTTGACGTTCTCTATCCGACAGTTGGTCGTTTTCTTGCTCTGTTAAGCAGTCGACAATGGCGGCGTATTTTTGGATCAGGGTGCGACGGGATATTTCAGTGGGGTGCGCTGTTAGCACCAGATCAATATCCAGTGTTTTTAGACAGTCGAGCATTTTAGCTTGGTCGACACGACCATTGAGCATGCGGCCTAGGAGTTGTTCCACTGGGTCTGGCACGCAGACAAGTTCGTCGCAATTACGACTGATAGTATGAAATTGCTCGGATAAGTTAGCTAAGTTAAGAAATTGGTTAAAAGCTTTTGCAAAAGGGACTAATTCTTCGTCTGGCAAAGCTGTCAGTAACTCGAGCATTTGCTCTCTGGCGGCTTGATCGCCTCGGCGTGAGTCTTTGGCAAGCTTACGGATCTGTTCAACCTTCTCAAGAAAAGAGTCCCCAAGATGGGTACGCATAGTATCACCAAGGATTTGGCCTAACATACTCACGTTCGATCTTAATGACGCATACATATCTGTCATATTGTCTGCCATGGTTACTGACATAGTTACTCCGAATAGAAAAACATGAAAATTCCGCTGTGCATTTAGCCCGTTAGCACAATACCTATCACTTGGGGCTATGGTCAACAGCAGAACTTATAACTTATACGACTGGCTTATCCGATATGCAACCAATCACGGTATTTGATGAAGAATATTCAATAGAAATGCGAAGTCACGCAATATTTTTTGATGATTAGTGCAAGTGAATATGAAGTGCATCATTTTATTCTTTGTAGACATGTATCTTAGCTGTTAATGAAAAGGACTGATTTTGACTCATATTGACCCTGGATAACTGAGTTATTAACGAGTTAGCTGAATGGGAGGCGTGTCTTCGATATTCCAGTTTGAGCTTAAAATATGAAAATAAATTAAAAATATATATTCACATATATTGCATAATTAGATCTTTGTGGTAGTCTAGCCATCAGTTGAGATGAGTCACCCCCTGTGACCTGTAGAGTGAATATCATGATGTACAGTATTAGCCTGACAGTGAATAAAATAACAACCTATTACGATTTCCTGCGACGATAGTCTTGTCATCATAGATATGCGCGGTTGCGTGTAAGCTATTCATCTACTCTTTAAGTTTCTTTGATTCGGTTAATAAGACAAAAAACATGAAAAATATCGCCATTATTGGTGCCAGTGGTTACACAGGCGCGCAACTGACCGCTTTAATCCATGCAGAAGCAGAACTGACGATTCAAGGGTTGTATGTTTCTGAAAACAGTTTAGATAAAGGTAAGCCTTTAGCGGATTTGTATCCTAGCTATAGCCATATCGCATTAACGCTGTCGCCATTGTCCGATGAAGCTAAGGTAAAAATCGTTGCCGAAGCCGATGCCGTGGTGTTAGCGACTGAGCACTCGGTGAGCCTGCATTTAGCGGCTTGGTTTTATAGCCAAGGGTTAGCGGTATTCGATTTAAGCGGTGCTTATCGTTTTAGCGATGTGGCGCAATATCCGAAGTGGTATGGCTTTGAGCATGAATATCCTGAAGTTTTAGCCAAAGCCGTGTATGGCCTTGCCGAATGGAATACTAAAGAAATCGCTGCGACTAAGATGATTGCCGTGCCAGGTTGTTACCCGACCGCATCATTGACAGCGTTAAAACCGCTAGCGAGTTTACTGACATCGGCTTATCCGGTGATCAATGCCGTGAGCGGCGTAACAGGTGCGGGCCGTAAAGCGCAGTTACACACCAGTTTTTGTGAAGTTAGCCTGACACCCTACGGCGTATTAGGCCACAGACATCAACCCGAGATCGCCACTCAGCTTGGTCAAGAAGTGATATTTACCCCGCACCTTGGCAACTTTAAGCGTGGCATTTTAGCGACCATTACCGTGCAGCTAAAACCAGGCACTACGACTGCCGATGTGGCAGCGGCCTATAGCGTGTATGACAAGGCGCCATTGGTAACCGTAAAGCACAATCAGTTCCCGAAAGTAGACGATGTGGTGCTGACACCCAACTGCCATTTAGGTTGGAAGTTTGATGAGAATAGCGGTTACTTAGTGGTAGCCAGTGCCATCGATAACTTGATGAAAGGTGCTGCCAGCCAAGCGCTGCAATGCATAAAGATTCATTTTAACCTTTAATTGTTCATCCTTATTTAAGAGAGTCGTCAAGATGTCTACAAACAACTCAGTATTAGTGCTTAAAGTGGGCGGCGCGCTGCTGCAATGTGAAATGGGGATGGCGCGATTGATGGATACGGCTGCGGCTATGTTAGCCAATGGTCAGCAAGTGTTGATGGTACATGGCGGCGGCTGTCTGGTGGATGAGCAGTTAGCGGCTAATGGTATGGAGACCGTCAAGTTAGAAGGTTTACGTGTGACTCCGCCAGAGCAAATGCCGATTATTGCCGGCGCACTTGCTGGCACTTCGAACAAAATCCTTCAAGGCGCAGCGACTAAGGCTGGCATTGTGAGTGTGGGTATGAGTCTTGCCGATGGCAATACTGTTTCGGCTAAGATTAAAGATGAGCGTTTAGGCCTTGTTGGCGAAGTCACGCCAAACGATGGCACTTATCTTAAGTTTATCCTCGAGCAAGGTTGGATGCCGATTTGTAGCTCTATCGCCATGATGGACGATGGTCAAATGCTTAACGTCAATGCTGACCAAGCGGCGACGGCCTTAGCTAAATTAGTGGGCGGCAAGTTAGTGCTGCTGTCGGATGTTTCTGGGGTGCTCGATGGTAAAGGCCAGCTCATCCATAGTTTAAATGGCAAGCAGATAGCAGACCTTGTTAAGCAAGGTGTGATCGAAAAGGGAATGAAGGTCAAAGTTGAAGCTGCGCTCGAAGTAGCACAGTGGATGGGGCAGGCGGTACAAGTTGCCTCGTGGCGTGATGCAAGCCAATTAATCGCATTAGCAAAAGGTGAAGCCGTAGGAACACAAATCCAACCATAAGTGGAGTAGGTTATGAAGCATTTACTATCGATAAAAGACTTAACCCAGCAGCAGTTACAGGATCTAATTGCCTTGGCAAAAACGATCAAAGCCAATCCGGCTGAGTATCGTCATGCGCTGGATGGCAAGAGTGTGGTGATGTTATTTGAAAAGCCCTCACTCAGAACACGCGTTAGCTTTGATATCGGTATTAATAAGCTCGGTGGCCACTGTTTATACCTAGACCAGCAAAATGGTGAACTGGGAAAACGGGAATCGGTTGCTGACTTTGCTTCTAACCTGTCATGTTGGGCCGACGCAATTGTGGCGAGAACC
The DNA here is from genome assembly GCF_030848765.1 of Shewanella oncorhynchi. Lineage (NCBI taxonomy): Bacteria > Pseudomonadati > Pseudomonadota > Gammaproteobacteria > Alteromonadales > Shewanellaceae > Shewanella > Shewanella oncorhynchi. The sequence continues at coordinate 4,721,996 of NZ_CP132914.1, read as the reverse complement.
TATTCACACACCACTATCGAACAATTAGCCGAGTTCGGCTCTGTGCCCGTGATCAATGCGCTGTCGGATCTTTATCATCCTTGCCAAGCCTTAGCTGACTTTTTAACACTGGCAGAGCAGTTTGAGGATGTCAGTAAAGCTAAATTAGCTTATGTTGGTGATGGTAATAATGTCACTCACTCGCTGATGTACTGTGCGGCTATTCTCGGTGCCACCATGACAGTGATCTGCCCTGCGGGTCACTTTCCTGATGGCTACGTAGTGGCAGAAGTGCAAGAGCTCGCCAAACGATATGGCGGCAAGATAGTGCTGACTTCAGATATCGATGCGATTGAAGGTCACGACGCTATTTATACTGATACTTGGATTTCAATGGGCGATCCAACGCCTTTGTCGGATATCAAAGCGAAGTTTGCACCATACCAAGTAAACAAAGCTCTGATGGCGAAAGCGGGCGCTAACTTTTTTATGCATTGTTTGCCCGCCCACCGTGGTGTAGAAGTAACAGATGAAGTGATGGACGGTGCAGGATCCTTAATTCTGCAACAAGCCGAAAATCGGATGCATGCCCAAAATGCGGTACTGGTAACCTTATTTAGTTAAATTAACCCTGTTTAGCAGCCTGTTTTCTCCTAGGTGAGAAACGAGTCATAGGAATTTAAGATGTCTATCGAGATAAAAAATACTGGCGTGAAAAAAGTGGTTTTAGCCTATTCAGGTGGTCTAGATACCTCGGCCATTATTCCTTGGTTAAAAGAAAACTACGATAACTGCGAAATCATCGCATTCTGCGCCGACGTCGGCCAAGGCGAAGAAGAGCTGGTTGGCTTGACTGAAAAAGCTTTAGCTTCAGGTGCTTCTGAATGTCATATCGTCGATCTAAAAGAAGAATTCGTTAAAGACTATATCTACCCAACGATTGCGAGCGGTGCGATTTACGAAGGCACTTATTTACTCGGTACGTCAATGGCGCGTCCTATCATTGCTAAAGCGCAAGTTGAAGTGGCTCGTAAAGTGGGCGCAGATGCTCTGTGCCACGGTTGTACTGGTAAAGGGAACGACCAAGTGCGTTTCGAAGGTTGCTTCGCCGCATTAGCACCTGATTTAAAAGTGATTGCACCATGGCGTGAATGGACTATGCAGAGCCGTGAAGATCTGCTGGCCTATTTAGCTGAACGTGACATCAAGACGTCAGCGTCAGCGACTAAAATCTATAGCCGTGATGCCAACGCTTTCCATATTTCCCATGAAGGTGGTGAGTTAGAAGATCCATGGAACGAGCCAAGCAAAGGCGTATGGACACTGACTGCCGATCCTGAAGATGCACCGAACAAGCCTGAATATGTGTCGCTAGAAGTAGAACATGGCCGTATCACTAAAGTGAATGGTGAAGCCCTAACGCCTTATGCTGCACTGATGACATTAAACGCCATTGCTGCGCCACACGGTGTGGGTCGTATCGACATTACCGAAAACCGTTTAGTCGGCATGAAGTCTCGCGGTTGTTACGAAACACCCGGCGGCACTGTGATGTTCGCAGCACTACGTGCGATTGAAGAGCTTGTACTCGACAAGACTAGCCGTAACTGGCGTGAGCAAGTTGCCGCACAAATGGCGCATTTAGTGTATGACGGCCGTTGGTTCACGCCACTGTGTAAGTCACTGCTGGCAGCATCTGAGTCACTGGCTGAATCAGTTAACGGTGAAGTTGTGGTAAAACTCTACAAAGGCCAAGCGAGCGCAGTGAAGAAACGTTCACCCAACAGCTTGTACTCTGAAGCGTTTGCCACCTTCGGTGAAGATCAAGTGTACGATCAAAAACATGCAGAAGGCTTTATCCGCTTGTACTCATTAGCGAGCCGCATCCGCGCACTCAACGCTAATGATGTAAAGTCTAAGTAAGAGGTCGTTTAAAAGGGCGCCTAGCGCCCTTTTTTGTTTTTAGGTTTTGATTGAGTTTTTGATTCAGATGAGTCGATTTCAAATAAGCAGTGAGTAAGGGGAGTTAGCATGGCTTTATGGGGTGGAAGATTTCAGGGCGAAACGAGCGCGCTATTCAAATTATTCAACGATTCGTTGCCTGTGGATTATCGCTTGTTCGAACAGGATGTGGTCGGCTCCATTGCTTGGGCGGATGCGATTGCCAGCGTGGGAATTATCTCGGCAACTGAATGCCGCGACTTGAAAAAAGCGCTTAATGACTTGCTGGTGGAAGTGCAGGGCGATCCGGCGATTATTCTTGCCTCGGGCGCCGAAGATATTCACAGTTTCGTCGAGTCGGCTTTGATTACTAAAGTGGGCGATCTCGGTAAGAAACTGCACACTGGCCGTAGCCGTAACGATCAAGTTGCCACCGATTTAAAGCTTTGGTGTCAATCCGAAGGCAAAGCATTACTCGCGCGCCTTCAAGGCTTACATGCTGAATTACTGGCGTTGGCAGAACGTGAGTTTGATGCGGTAATGCCTGGTTATACTCACTTGCAGCGCGCGCAACCTGTGACATTTGGCCACTGGTGTTTAGCGTATGTGGAAATGACTGAGCGGGATATCAGCCGTTTAAGCGATGCGTTAACCCGCGCGAATACCTGTCCTTTAGGTTCTGGAGCATTAGCAGGCACAGCTTATAAGATGGATCGACATGCTCTGGCCGCGGCGCTGAATTTTGCCTCGCCAACGCTGAATAGCTTAGATAGCGTATCAGACAGAGATCACGTGGTAGAGCTTTGTTCAACCGCATCGATCAGCATGATGCACTTAAGCCGTATGGCTGAAGATTTGATTTTCTTTAACTCAGGTGAAGCGAACTTTATTTCCCTGAGTGATGAAGTGACTTCGGGTTCATCCCTGATGCCACAGAAGAAAAATCCAGACGCATTAGAGCTTATCCGTGGCAAAACTGGCCGGGTTTATGGCAGCTTAGTGGGCATTCTCACTACGATGAAAGCGCTACCTTTGGCGTACAACAAAGATATGCAGGAAGATAAAGAAGGCCTGTTTGACGTGGTCGATAGTTGGGCAATTTGCCTCGATATGGCGGCGTTAGTGTTGTCAGGTTTGAAGGTCAATCGCCCTAATGCGCTGTTAGCGGCACAGCAAGGTTATGCAAATTCTACTGAGCTTGCGGATTATCTCGTGTCTAAAGGCATGCCTTTCCGTGAGGCGCACCATGTTGTGGGTGAAGTCGTGGTTGCTGCGATAGCGAAGCAAATTCCGCTTGAGGATTTCTCCTTGGCCGAATTAAAAACTTTTGCCGCTATCATTGAAGATGATGTCTATCCAAACCTGACTATTGAAGCTTGTTTAGCGAAACGTGACGTGCTCGGTGGTACTGCATTGCCACAAATTCAGCAGGCGATTGCGGCCAAGAAAGTACGTTAGCGAGTTATTCAAATCCACAATTCAAGCCAATAAAAAACGCGACATTAGGTCGCGTTTTTTATTGGGCCACAATTAGTGGTAATGAATTTTTAGCATTTGTTTATTGGAATAAATCATCGGTTGGTGCATCGATGAATAAATTGTTTTCATCCTGAGTTTCGCTGATGTATTCCTTCGGCTCTGTACCTGAAATAAAGTACTCGAACGCACTGGTATAGTCGGTTTTTCGAGTAAGTTTACCCGTCGCTAAATCGATGCGTACCGAAACTATGCCTTCTGGTGGAATCGAGGTTGTTTCAGGTGTGCCTTGTAAGACACTGTTCATAAACTCGTTCCAGCCCGGACCAGCTGTTTTCGCACCCGCTTCGGCGCCAGTTATCTGATCTTTTTCGCCGTTTGCATTCCATGCGGTTCTGCCCAGTTGGCGACCGTGATCGTCGAAACCGACCCAGAAAGTGCTAGTGATGACTGGGCTAAAACCACTGAACCAAGTGTCGCGCGATTCGTTTGTGGTACCCGTTTTACCTGCAATATCATGGCGCTTAATCAATTTTGCTGCGCGCCAAGCCGTACCTTGCCAACCCGTGCCTTTACTCCAATCGCCGCCGCCCCAGATCACGCTCTTCAGTGCTTCGGTAATGAGGAATGCCGTTTGCTCTGAAATAATTTGCGGAGCGTAGCGACCGGTTTGATCGAAACACTGCGCAACAGGTGCACTAGGCTCAGCACCAGAGTCTCCACTTACGCTGAACGCTATAGAGTCGCTCGGTGTAACTGGTTGGCTAGGCTTACAGGCCAATGTAGGGTTCGCTTTTTCGATAACATTGCCGTAAGCATCTTCTACGCGATCAATATAGAAAGGTTCGAGTAAGAAACCGCCGTTAGCAAATACGTTAAATGCAGTAACTACTTGCAATGGCGTGACTGAAGACGAACCTAATGCAATCGATTCGTTGCGAGGTAAGTCGTTAGGATCAAAACCAAATTCAACGAGTTGAGCAATGGTTTCGTCGAGTCCGACATGACGCATTGCACGCACAGACATAACGTTAATAGATTGCGCTAAACCCACACGTAAACGAGTGGGGCCGCCATAGATATCGGGTGAGTTTTTAGGGCGCCATGCAGTGCCTTGGCTGATATCGGGTTTATTAATTGGCGCATTGTCTATGAGGGTCGCTAAGGTAAAGCCTTTCTCTAATGCTGCGGCATAGATGAAAGGTTTAATATTCGAACCTAATTGACGCTTCGCTTGAGTCACTCGGTTGTATTGGCTTTGGCTAAAGCTATAACCACCAACTAAAGTGCGAATAGCACCATTTTTGGGGTCGAGTGATACTGTTGCGCTGGCGACTTCTGGTACTTGCGATAGTTGCAAATATTGGCCGTTATCACGTATCCAAATACGCTCGCCGACCTTGAGTATGTCAGAAGCTGATTTCGGTACACTACCTTGACGCTTATCAGTAATAAACTTACGTGCCCACTTCAATCCATCCCAAGTAATGACTTTAGTTTCGCCTTTGGCGGTCATTATACTTGCTTGCTGATCTGCAATGCTGATGACTGCGGCGGGTTGCAATTCTTGTACTGAAGCAATCTTGGCTAGTTCAGTTTTGATTTGAGCAGGTTCAGGTTTTTCGTCCGTCCACAACACGGCAGCAGGACCACGGTAGCCATGGCGTTCATCATAGGCATAGACGTTATTACGCAGTGCCTGTTGAGCTTTAAGTTGTAGATCCGATGAGATAGTCGTATAGACGTTGTAGCCATTGGTATAGGCCTCTTCTTCACCGTACTTCTGTACCATGTAATCCCGAGCCATTTCAGAAATGTAAGGGGCATACAGATCAATTTCAGCGCCATGATATCTGGCCACCAATGGCTCTTGTAGTGCCGTTTGGTATTCGGTTTGGCTGATGTAGCCGACTTCATTCATCCGCATGAGGACGACATTACGGCGAGCCAATGCACGCGAAGGTGACGTGATTGGATTGAGTGTAGAGGGCGCCTTGGGTAGGCCTGCAATAACGGCCAGTTCAGATAAGCTGAGTTCCTGCACGTTTTTACCGAAATACACTTGCGCAGCAGCCCCAACACCGTAGGCCCGTTGGCCTAAGTAAATGCGGTTTACGTAGAGCTCTAAAATTTCATCTTTGGTGAGTAACTCTTCAATATGATAGGAGATAAAAATCTCCTTCACTTTACGAATAATAGTCTTATCTCGGGTTAAGAAGAAGTTACGTGCGACCTGCATGGTAATCGTACTCGCACCTTGCTTTTTCTCGCCAGTGGTCAACATCACTAATGCGGCGCGAAGCACGCCAACAGGATCTATACCACCATGTTCATAAAAGCGGGCATCTTCGGTTGCGATAAACGCCTGTAGCAGAGGTTTTGGCACTTCGTCTAACGTTAGTGGAATGCGACGTTTCTCACCGAATTGAGAAATAAGTTTGCCGTCACTACTGTAAATACGTAAAGGTGTTTGAAGTTGCACATTTTTTAGTGTTGAAACATCCGGTAAATCCGGCAAAACATAAAAGTATGCTGCCACAATGGCGCCTACGCCCAAAAGGGCTAGACTGAATAGTGCTATAACAATACGTTTTAACCACTTCACCAAAATTTATCCTAATGTTCTGTTAAGTGCGACAGTATATAAGGCGCACACGTCTTGGTGAAGTAAAAACGTGAGACTCATAAAATAGCATTTGTAAAATGATGAAACATTCGATACAAGTAAGTATAACAAGTTGATTTTGTGCTAATCTCTTTTACTGAAATATAAATAAAAAAGTGACAATGGATATGCTTTCAAATTTATGGAAGCGTCAGGCTCCGCAGATGGTGGGAATCGATATCGGTTCCCATGAAGTTAAGGCCATTTTGTTGAGTAAGACTGCTGACGGATACAAAATATTGAGTCATGCCGCGGTACCCATTAAGAAGGGGGCCGTTAACGATCATGATATTCGTGATGCTGATGCCGTTGTTGAATGCCTTAAGCAAATAAAACGTAGCCTGCCTAAATCCGTTAAATATGCCGCTGTTTCTGTTTCGGGTTCTGCTGTGATGACGAAAGTGATCTACATGGATGCCTCCCTTAGTGAGGAAGAAATGGAGGCACAGATAGAAATTGAAGCCGATAACCTTATTCCGTATTCACTCGATGAAGTTAGCATAGATTTTGAAACGCTAAACGTAAACAGTACCGATCCTACTAAAGTTGATGTGCTGTTGAGCGCATGCCGCACTGACAATATTGATGTCAGAGTCGATGCGCTGGATAGCGTTGAACTTGAGGCTAAAGTGGTGGATGTTGAAGGTTACGCTCTAGGTAGAGCTGCCGAGTTAATTCTGGCCCAGCTTCCAGAAGGAGCGAAACATAAAGCCGTCGCTATGGTTGATATCGGCGCGAATATGACAACTTTCTCTGTGGTTGAATCGGGTGAGACGACTTTTATTCGTGAGCAAGCTTTCGGTGGTGAGCAATTTACTCAGTCAATATTATCCTTCTATGGCATGTCTTATGATCAAGCAGAGAAAGCAAAGATTGAAGGCGACTTACCACGAAATTATATGTTTGAAGTTTTGTCACCTTTTCAAACTCAGCTATTACAACAAATAAAACGTACGCTACAGATTTATTGCACTTCCAGCGGTAAAGATAAAGTCGACTACCTCGTATTATGCGGTGGAACATCTAAATTAGAAGGTATGGCTAATTTACTGACGAATGAATTGGGTGTTCACACTATTATCGCCGATCCTTTTCAAGGGTGTTTGCATGCCGATGAGTCGGTTAAAAGTGCGCTGCAACCTACAATCAGCAAATATATGGTTGCTTGTGGCTTAGCATTGAGGAGTTACGGTCAATGGCGAACATAAACCTACTCCCTTGGCGAGAAGAGGCGAGAGAAAAACAAAAGCGCGACTATATTGGTATTTTAGCGGCAGTATTTTTAGCGTCGGCTATTTTAGTCTATGTCGCAGTATCTTTATTAGATGTTATGACAGATGAGCAAAAAGCACGTAATGCTTATTTGCAGTCGGAAATCAGTCTGCTTGAAACACAAATTTCTGAGATCAAGAAAATTACAGAACGTAAGAAAGACATTGAGCGGCGTACAGAAATTATTCTTAATCTACAGCAATCCCGTAATTTGCCTACTCACGTGTTAGATGAGCTTGTTCGAATAGTACCTCCAGGAATATATCTGTCTAGCCTAGAGAAAAAGGGCAGTTTGTTGCTGATTGAAGGGCGTAGTGAATCGAACAATAACGTCGCCAACATGATGCGAAAGGTGAAAACTTCCGAATGGTTAACCGATCCTAATATGCAATCGATCGTGACCCAAAATGAAGAGTTACGGCAGTTACAGCGTTTTAGTTTGAGAGTCACTATTAAAGGCGCGAGTGTAGATGAGCCTGAGAAAATGACAAAAGGAGCGAGTAAATGAAACTCGATCTAAGTCAATTTAATGATATCGACTTTGAAAATATTGGTGGTTGGCCAAATCAAGTTAAAACCTTTTTCGCGATCCTTTTAGCACTCTGTGTTTTTGCTGCGGGATATTTCTTGGTCGTCTCCGATTCGGTAGATATTTATACCGCAGAGCAAGATAAAGAAGTGCAGCTTAGAGATGATTTCAAGAATAAGTATCAACTTGCGGCAAATTTAAAACTCTACCGAGATCAGCTAGCGACGATGGAAGTGCAGTTTGCAGAGTTACTGAAGATGCTGCCTTCTGAAAATGAAATGCCAGGTTTGCTAGACGATTTAACTTTTGTGGCTACGGATGCAGGACTCAAAATTAATAGTTTGAATTGGGAGCCCGAAATTCAGCGGGATTTCTATATTGAGTTTCCAATTAAAATGTCTGTGACGGGAGATTACCATCAGCTAGGTAGTATGGTGAGTGGTGTCGCTAAGCTGCCGCGTATCGTTAGCCTCCATGATTTTACCATTAAGCGAGATGAAGCCGGCAACTTAGCAATGGATATCTTAGCCAAGACATATCGCTTTAAAGAAGGGGCTGAATTACCACCTGAAAAACCTGCTAATAAGGGGAAGAAATAATGAAATTCTTACCTTTGTTAGCCTTGAGTCTTTTTTTAATGGGTTGTGTTGGCGATCGTAGTGATTTAGAGCTATTTGTTACTACAACCAAAGCGCAACACGTTGCTCATATCCCGCCCTTGAAAGAGCCGCCAAGATTTGAGCACTTTGCCTATCAAGCCGAGTTAATGCGTAGCCCTTTTGTACCACCTTCACGTGAGTTAACGGAAGAAGTTGTTGATACCAGCAAAGATTGTTTACAACCGGACTTAAAGCGTCGAAAAGGACGATTAGAAACTTATCCTTTAGATAATTTAAAAATGCGTGGCACCTTAAGTGAAGCCGATACAACTTGGGCGTTAGTTGAAACAAATGACGGCAGTGTTTATCGGATGGGCGTTGGTGAGTATTTAGGTCTGTTTAATGGACGCATTTCTAAAGTTACTTCACAAAATGTCGAAGTAGTAGAATTAATTCCAGATGGTTCAGGTTGTTGGTCCGAAAGGACGAGCAATTTAGAACTTTCTGGAGAATAACGAGCGAAGGATGAGGGAATAATGAAATCTTCTGCCGCGATAAAAGTCCCGTTAATTTCTTCAGGCTTAATCAAGTCTGTTATTGGGATCGCATTGGTATTTGGAATTTTGCCATCGAGTTATGCTGCAAACCGATTAATGGATGTTAAGTACCATGCCTTGGTTGACCACCAGTTAGAGCTAGAGTTGGTATTTGAAGAAGCGGTCACTCCGCCAGTTATTGACTCTAATGCCTCGCCTGCAGAGCTCGTATTAACCTTTGATAATAGTATTTCTGGTTTATCTAAGGATCGCTTACCCATTAATCAAGTCGGTGTAACTGACATGATGACTGAGCAGCAAGATACTCGTCTTAAAGTCACCTTAGGTATGTCCAAAGTGAAACCTTACCAAGGTTCAGTCATGGGCAACTCATATCGACTCACTATTAATGATGAGGTTGCAGGCGCTCAGACTCAGGCAGAAAATCCCTTCGTTAACAGCATTAAAAATATCGATTTTCGTCGTAATGAAAATGGTGGCGGTGAGTTATTAGTCTATTTGAATAACCGCTCGGTTGCCGTTAACGTTGAGCAAGTGGGCGCTAAACTCGAAGTTAAGTTATATAACACTGATATTAATAGTGATCTGCTTTATGTTATGGATGTGAAAGATTTTTCAACACCAGTAAAAAGCTTCGAGACATTTAAAGAAGATCTAACAACGCGCATTTTAGTTGATATTGCTGGGGAATATGAGTTCAGTTACAAGCAAGAGGATAATCTCTTTAGACTCTCGATGAATAAAGTTGAGAGAGTTGCCGCCAAGAAAGATGTTAAAAAATACAATGGCCGTACTTTGTCGCTTAACTTTCAAAATATCCCTGTACGTACTGTTTTGCAGATCATTGCTGACTATAACAATTTTAACTTAGTCACGAGTGATACTGTTGAAGGCAACATCACCTTGAGATTGGATGATGTGCCCTGGGACCAAGCATTAGATTTGATTCTACAAACCAAAGGCCTAGATAAGCGTATCGAAGGCAACATCTTAATGGTGGCACCGAGCGAAGAGTTGGCTATTCGTGAAAGCCAAAATCTCAAAAATAGGCAAGAAGTTAAAGAGCTAGCACCTTTGTATTCTGAGTACTTGCAAATTAACTATGCCAAAGCGATCGATATTGCTGAGCTGCTTAAAAGCGCAGATTCTAGTTTACTCTCGCCACGCGGCTCAGTCGCGGTCGATGAACGTACCAACACTGTACTTGTGAAAGATACGGCAGAAACGATTGAGAACATCCATCGTTTAGTCGAAGTACTCGATATCCCTATTCGCCAAGTGCTGATCGAGTCACGTATGGTAACAGTCAAAGATGATGTCTCTGAAGACTTAGGCATACGTTGGGGCGTAACGGATCAGCAGGGCAGTAAGGGAACCTCTGGTACATTAGAAGGTGCTCAGAGTATTGCCAACGGCATCATTCCAACTCCTGACCAGCGTTTGAACGTTAATTTGCCTGCGGCAGTGACCAATCCAACAAGTATCGCATTCCACGTTGCTAAGTTGGCAGATGGTACTATTCTTGATTTGGAATTGAGTGCGTTAGAGCAAGAAAATAAAGGTGAAATTATCGCCAGCCCTCGTATTACTACCTCTAACCAAAAGGCGGCTTATATTGAGCAGGGTGTGGAGATCCCTTATGTGCAGTCGACTTCAAGTGGTGCAACCTCGGTCACTTTTAAGAAAGCCGTGTTGTCCTTGCGTGTTACTCCACAAATTACACCTGATAACCGCGTTATTTTAGATTTGGAAATCACCCAAGACTCTCAGGGCAAGACGGTTGACACACCAACGGGTCCCGCAGTCGCCATCGATACCCAACGTATTGGCACTCAAGTGCTAGTTGATAACGGTGAAACCATAGTCCTTGGTGGTATTTATCAGCAAAACTTGATCAGCCGGGTGAGTAAAGTCCCTATTCTCGGTGACATTCCCTTAGTCGGTTTCCTGTTTAGGAACACAACAGACAAAAATGAGCGTCAAGAGCTACTTATTTTCGTAACCCCCAAAATAGTCGGTGAGAAGATCTAAGCACTTGCTATGTATCGACTAAAGCCAGCAGTGATTGCTGGCTTTATTATTACTGGAATACAATTCTTTGCATAAATAGCGCACATGGCTTGCCATAGTAGACCCTAAGCTGAGATAATCCTCGGTCAAGTCTCATAAGAGCAAGGTAACATATAGGTCGGCTTGATGTTGAGTCGATATAGGCATACTTTTCAATAAGATTCAGACGTACAAGAAATGGCTGAAAAACGTAATATTTTTCTGGTAGGCCCTATGGGCGCAGGTAAAAGCACAATTGGTCGCCATCTGGCGCAAATGCTGCATTTAGAATTCCACGATTCGGATCAAGAGATTGAACAACGCACAGGCGCTGATATTGCTTGGGTGTTTGACGTCGAAGGTGAAGAAGGCTTCCGTCGTCGTGAAGCTCAGGTTATTGCTGATTTGTCTGAGAAACAAGGTATCGTCCTTGCCACCGGTGGTGGTTCAGTACAAAGCAAAGATATCCGTAATCATCTGTCTGCTCGTGGCATTGTGGTTTACCTGGAAACCACTATCGACAAACAGGTTGCTCGTACTCAAAGAGACAAGCGACGCCCATTATTGCAAGTGGATGATCCTCGAGAAGTGTTGGAGAATCTTGCAGAGATCCGTAATCCATTGTACGAAGAAATTGCCGATGTGATTGTCAAAACCGATGATCAAAGCGCAAAGATCGTCGCAAATCAGATCATTGAGCAATTAGGTTTTTAGGCAGAATTTATGAAGCAAATTCAGGTTGATTTAGGTGTACGTAGTTATCCCATTTACATTGGCCAGAATTTGATGAGTGATGGCGAGACCTTGTCTCGCTACCTGCTTAAAAAACGTATTCTTATCGTCACCAATGAAACTGTCGCGCCTTTGTATCTTAAACAGATACAAGAGACGATGGCTTCGTTTGGTGAGGTAGAGAGTGTTATCCTTCCCGATGGTGAACAATTCAAAGACTTAGCACATCTAGATACTATTTTTACTGCATTGCTGCAGCAAAACTATGGTCGAGATTCTGTGCTGGTGGCTTTGGGTGGCGGCGTGATTGGTGATATGACGGGCTTTGCCGCGGCATGTTATCAACGTGGGATCGATTTTATTCAAATTCCGACAACTTTATTGTCGCAGGTGGATTCTTCCGTCGGCGGTAAAACGGCTGTTAACCATCCTCTTGGTAAAAACATGATTGGGGCCTTTTATCAGCCACAAATCGTGCTTATCGATACTTTATGTTTACATACGCTTCCAGCGCGCGAGTTTGCGGCGGGAATGGCGGAAGTCATCAAGTATGGCATCATGTGGGATGCTGATTTTTTTCAATGGCTTGAAGATAATGTAACGGCGCTAAAAACCTTAGATGCCGAAGCATTAGTTTATGCTATCTCTCGTTGCTGTGAGATTAAAGCCGATGTGGTTAGCCAAGATGAAACTGAGCAGGGCGTGCGTGCTTTGTTGAATCTGGGTCATACCTTTGGTCACGCGATTGAAGCCGAAATGGGCTACGGTAATTGGCTGCATGGTGAAGCCGTGTCAGCTGGCACAGTCCTTGCTGCTAAAACAGCTAAGGCACTGGGGCTTATCGATGAGTCAATAGTTTGTCGTATCATACAGTTACTACAAGCTTTTGATCTTCCAGTGAGTGCGCCGGAATCTATGGATTTCGACAGTTTCATTCAACATATGCGACGCGATAAAAAAGTTTTAGGCGGTCAGATTCGACTGGTGCTCCCAACGGCAATAGGCCGCGCGGATGTGTTTAGTCAAGTCACAGAATCTACCCTTGAACAGGTTATTCGCTGCGCATAAAAACTGTGTGGTGGGCGAGTGACGTTTCAGGGTTCTGTCTTGCTTCCTTCTCAGGAAGCCCTCATACAAAGAATGCATCATGTTGCCAGTTATAGCGATCAGCTGCTGGTGCTTTCTGGTGTCAGCGGTTCAGGAAAAACGACCTTAGTTACCGGATTAGCGACCGATTTTGACGAGTCAAATGCGGCATTTGTGATTTGTCCTATGCATGCCGATAACGCTGAGATACGCCGCAAAATTCTAGTCCAGCTAATTTCATCCCCTATTTTTGACGACGACATTCCCCTCGCCGATACGCTGTTGCGGCTTGCGAGTACGCAAACTAAACCTTTACATATTATTATCGATGATGCGCATTTATTACCTAAGGCGCTCTGGGCTGAGTGTATTATTCTCAATCAGATCCAGTGTGCGGGTAAGAATATTGCCGTCACGCTCACGGTTCCACCGGCATTCTTAGCGGACCTATTGCCACAATTACCCGAGCCATTGCGGCGGCAAATATTGCCTATCAGTATTGAGCCGTTAACCATGCCAGAGCGTGAAGCTTTGTATCAAACATTGCTGAGATACAGCGATCAAAACCCTTTTACGCCAAGGGAAATCGTACGCAGTCAGCTTGAGAAGCAAACGGGTACGCCGCAAGAAGTGGTCAATCTGTTAGATAAAGCCTTGCATAGCCCGCAAGAGAAAACATCTTCTTGGATGAAATATAAAGCTGTGATGGTGACAGCTGTGAGCATGTTGTTAGCGCTAGGTATTTGGCTTGGTGTTACTCAACCATTTTCTGAAGAGCAAGCCCTAGAGACTGCGACTTTTCCTGCGATAGATTCCCCCGTTTTCTTGTCCTATGGGCAAAAAATCTTAGCCCCCTATTTTGCTCTGCGCGCTGATCAATTAAAGTTTGCCGCCGTACCCGTGACAGTTAACGAAATAGAAACATCCAAAGCCAAAACAGAACCGGCTGTCGATCCATTAAGTGAATTCCATGGTGAGGCACCACATCCTGAGCCTGATGATGCAGCCTTAGTGAGTGTTGGTGAAGTGAGTAGCAAGTCTTTTGGTGGTGATGAGCCAACTGTGGATGCAGAGCCTCAAGCTAAAACGGTAGGTGTTCAGTCCCCAGCGCCAGTGGTGGCAAAGGTTGATAAAACAGTTTTGGAACCGCAAAAGCCACTCAAAGGTTATACCGTACAAATAGCGAGTGTTGCTCAGCTAGATACCCTGCGTTCGACATTAAAGAGTCTTGAGAATGTCGAGGGCGTTCGAGTCGCAAAGTATAAACAGCGATGGGTTGTCCTCGTTGGTCACTATAGCAGTAGCAAATTGGCTTCGAATGCGGCGGCGCAATTGGTTAAGGAGTATCGTTTTGAGCAACCTTGGGTCAGAAAATGGGCCGATTTGAAAGATTATCAAGTAGAAGAAAGTCTCTCAAATCGTGAAATTTCAGAATAAACAGAGTACAATCATGGCCTTTATTTTTGTCGGCATTCATCAAGTTAAATGATAAAAAAACACAGAGCCTTCCTTAAGTGGGCTGGCGGTAAATTTAAATTGGTGGATGATTTAGCCAGTTATTTACCCGCAGGAGACCGTTTGGTCGAGCCGTTTGTGGGTGCAGGATCCGTTTTCTTGAATACGGATTATCCTAGCTACCTGCTCTGTGACATTAATCAGGACTTGATCGAGTTATATCAGATAGTGAAGCATCAACCGGAAGCATACATTGCCGCAGCTAAAGCATTGTTTGTCGATGAGATGAATCAAAAGGAAGCTTACTATCAGGTGCGTACCGACTTTAATAAATGTCGCGACCCTTTCCAGCGTTCTGTGTATTTTCTTTATTTAAATCGCCATGGTTTTAATGGCTTATGCCGTTATAACCGTAAGGGTGGCTTCAATGTGCCCTTTGGCTCCTATAAAAAACCTTATTTCCCCGAAAAGGAAATCTGGGCCTTTTCTGAAAAAGCGCAACGTGCTGAGTTTAAATGCATTGGTTACGAAAAAGCCTTTGAGCAGACACGCAGTGGCGATGTTATCTATTGCGATCCACCTTACGCACCGTTATCTACTACATCCAGTTTCACGACATATGTTGGTGCCGGTTTTAGTTTAGACGATCAAGCACTACTGGCTCGTCATTCGCGCCATACCGCGTTAGAGCGTGGTATTCCGGTATTGATTAGTAATCACGATATTCCATTAACTCGCGAGTTATATCGCGGCGCGCATTTAGCGAAAATTCAAGTGCAACGCAACATTAGCCAAAACGGCAGTGGTCGTAACAAAGTGGATGAGTTGATGGCGCTATATGATGAAAACTACGATCCAAAAGACGACTAGTTTCAACATAAATAACGTTTAGCTAAGCACTTGTCCTACGAGAAACATCAGACTTGCCACTAAGATGACAGCTAATACTATGCCCATCACTATGTAGGGCAATGGGGAACTGGTTTGAAAGTCTTTTTTACGATTTTCGCTAGTTTGTACCCCGAAAAAGGCGGCAATGGTACTGTGAAATACTTGCCAAATGCGGCTAAGCATTAATAGGCGAGATGCGACGTAGTGGGCTTGAGATCATCCATAGGTTTATCTTGATGACCATGTAATAGCTCAAGTAGATCGACAAAGTGGAACTGACTCGAACGGTTTTTACCTGTAAGCCACGTTTTCCAGCTTAAGGTTTGTGCTTGATCGGCGCAGCGATTATTAGGGTGGCTACTGGGCAGTGCATTGTTGTAACGAGTGTCATTGCTACAAGCGCAAGATGCAGTTTCGGTATTTTCCGTAAGTTTTTCAACGCCCAAAGCTAGCGTGGCCACTACAACTGCAGTAAATGCCAACATCATAGATGACTTAAATGTCACCGACCTAACATAGTGTGAAAACTGACTAAACCGCTCCATCATAACGCTTCCTTTGGAATGAACCAGCACTGCGCCTCGAGTATAACAAACTCGCTTAGTTTATGAACAAAAAATTATCAATTCCAGCCAAAATGCTCGGAAATATTAGCTTATTTTACCGAATCTAAGCCCCAATTTACTGCGATAGCTGCAGAGTGTGCTGCTTTGCTGACATAGGCACAGCGGATCAATTGCCAGAAATGTGGCTTTAGCTATAGAGGCTTAGCTTGGCTCAGGGTAAAATAAGGCACTTTTTATCCAAATAGCAGCGAGTGTTTTATGCGTCCATTCTTGATTGCTCCATCAATTTTATCTGCCGATTTTGCCCGTTTGGGTGACGATGTAAAAGCTGTGTTAGATGCGGGAACCGACGTAGTACATTTTGATGTGATGGATAATCACTATGTTCCTAACTTAACGATTGGCCCTATGGTGTGCCAAGCACTGCGTAACTATGGGATTACCGCTGATATTGATGTGCATTTGATGGTTAAGCCAGTTGATCGTATCGTGCCTGATTTTGCTAAAGCGGGCGCGTCTATTATTACTTTCCACCCAGAAGCTTCTGAGCACGTCGATCGCACACTTCAGCTCATCAAAGAGTGCGGTTGTAAGGCAGGTCTCGTGTTTAATCCTGCGACACCACTGCATTATCTTGACCATGTGATGGATAAGCTCGACGTGATCCTATTGATGTCAGTGAATCCTGGTTTTGGTGGTCAATCCTTTATTCCATCAACCTTAGATAAGCTGCGCCAAGTGCGTGCGCGTATTGATGCCAGTGGTTTTGATATTCGCTTAGAAGTCGATGGCGGCGTTAAGGTCGACAATATCGCCGAAATCGCGGCCGCCGGTGCGGACATGTTTGTTGCGGGCTCGGCTATTTTCGGCAAGCCCGATTATAAGGCCGTTGTTGATGAGATGCGTGCCGAACTTGCTAAAGTTGGGGCATAGCCATGTGGGATAAGATTAAAGCGATTGCGTTTGATCTAGATGGCACGCTGATTGACAGTGTGCCTGACCTAACCGTTGCCACGCAGGAAGCCTTAGCCGAGTTAGGTTTGAAGAGCTGCTCTGAGGCGCAAGTTCGTACTTGGGTCGGTAACGGTGCAGAGATGTTGATGCGCCGTGCTATGAGTCATACTTTGGGTACGGATGTTGAGCAAACAACCCTTGATGCGGCTATGCCGATTTTTATGCATCATTATCAAGAAAATCTTGAAAAGCACAGTGCGCTGTATAGCGACGTGCATCAAGTGCTGCAAACTTTGTTTGATGCAGGCTTTAAGTTAGCGGTTGTCACCAATAAACCCTATCGTTTTACCATGCCATTACTCAATGCTTTTGGGATTAACGACTTTTTCAGCTTAGTGTTAGGTGGCGATACCTTAGCTAAGATGAAGCCCGACCCTTTGCCGCTGCAGCATTTATTGCATGAGTGGCAATTGGAGAAAACTGAGTTATTGATGGTCGGCGATTCTAAAAACGACATTTTAGCGGCGAAAGCGGCTGGGATAGCGTCAATCGGCTTGACCTACGGCTACAACTACGGTGAAGATATTGGGCTCAGTGGCCCAGATGCCGTATGTGAGCAATTTAGTGAGATTCTGAACTGGGTAAAACCTACCAAGTAATGGGGGTTACCTGTTTTTTAGTCGATTTTTTTAGTCTTTTTATATATAGATAGTGGAGCAATGACGTAATGACCAAACCCATAGTACTCAGCGGTGCACAGCCGTCCGGCGAATTAACCATAGGTAACTACATGGGTGCATTGCGTCAATGGGTTGCGATGCAAGATAGCCACGACTGCCTGTATTGTGTAGTTGATTTGCATGCCATTACTGTGCGCCAAGATCCTAAAGCGTTGCGCGAAGCGTGTTTAGATACCTTAGCCCTGTATTTGGCCTGTGGCGTCGATCCTAAAAAGAGTACAGTGTTTATCCAGTCACAGGTGCCACAACATACGCAATTGGGTTGGGCATTAAACTGCTATACCCAAATGGGTGAGTTGAGCCGCATGACTCAGTTTAAAGATAAATCACAAAAGCACGCCAACAACATCAACGTGGGTTTATTTGGCTACCCAGTGTTGATGGCGGCGGATATTCTGATTTATCAAGCGAACGAAATCCCCGTTGGCCAAGATCAGAAGCAACACCTTGAGTTAACGCGTGATATCGCTACTCGCTTTAACAATGCCTATGGTGATACTTTCACCATTCCTGAGCCGTTTATTCCTGAACTTGGCGCTAAAGTCATGTCGCTGCAGGAGCCGCTAAAGAAGATGTCTAAGTCAGACGATAACCGTAATAACGTTATCGGCCTGCTAGAAGATCCGAAATCAGTGCTGAAGAAGCTGAAAAAAGCCATGACAGACAGTGATGAGCCGCCAGTCGTGCGTTTTGATGTGGATAATAAACCGGGTGTTTCTAACCTGCTGAGTCTCATGTCGGGTGTGACAGGGCAAAGCATTGCGAGCCTAGAAGCCGAGTTTGAAGGCAAGATGTATGGTCATTTGAAAGGTGCAGCAGGTGAAGCGGTTGTGAGCATGTTAGAGCCACTGCAAGAGCGTTACCGCGCGATTCGTAGCGATCGCGCTTACTTAGACCAAGTGATGAAAGCTGGTGCACAGAGTGCGCAGGCGCGCGCCGAAGTGACCCTGAAGAAAGTGTATGAGAAGATTGGTTTGTTAGTGTAATCAATCGATCGATAAATTAAGCCGACGTTCGCGTCGGCTTTTTTGTGCCTGTAAATTCATCCTAAGCCTGTGATTTTAGCCAAGATGAGAAAGCGGCAATCGCAGGTTCTGATAAACGGCGTTGCTTACAAAAGAAGGTAAATTCAAATCCGGTATGTACATCGGGCAGATTCAAGGTGACTAAACGCCCCGTTGTGATATCGCCAGCCACCATAAAGTCCGGCGCTAGGGCTAAGCCTTGGCCAGCAATCGCCGCTTCAATCGCCATCACAATATGACTAAACACATGCTGTTGTTCGTTATCGAGTGGTATTTGGTGCGCCGATGACCACTTGTGCCAGTCGAGCCCTAATGGTCCTTCATCAACCACCAGCAGAGCTTGTTGCTGGAAATTACTCAGGCTTATATCGCGCCATTTAAGGTAAAAACTGGGGCTGCATACAGGAATTAAACGCTCTTTGTGCAGTAACTGTTGCCAATAACCACGTTGATTTAGCTTACCGGCGATGAAGATATCCGCAGTGCTGGTGCTTAGATCAGGATCTTGGGTGATCATCTCGAGGCGGATTTTCACGCTCGGATATTGGCGGCGAAAATCGGCGAGTCTTGGGATCAACCATTTTACTGAAAATGAGCTGTAAACGGCTAGGCAGAGCTGTTGATTTGGCGTATCGCGTACTTTCAAGTTGAGGTCGCTTAACTCGTTGAATATCCGCTCTAACTCTAAAAATAGTCCGTGCCCCTTAGGCGTTAACTGCAGTTTACGCCCCTGACGGTCGAACAGTAGCTCGCCAAAATACTCTTCTAATACTCGCACTTGGTGCGACACTGCACTTTGGGTGATGCACAGTTCATCGGCGGCCTTAGAAAAATGCTGCTGTCTGGCGGCAGCTTCAAACACTTGTAGAGCGCGTAATGGCGGGAGCTTTCTCATGATTTTCAATATCTAAAGGCTTTAGTATGAATTTAATTCATCTAGCATGAGAAAGCATCATTTCAGCTTAAGTTTTGCGAGGATTATCATGCCGCCATTGAGATTTATGGATGTTAAAAAATGCAACGCCCAGTAGTTATTGGTTTGATTTTATTGATAGTAGGTAACCTATTCAGTGCCTTCTATGATGTATCGATCAAGTGGTTACCGGACGATGCGAGTGCCTCGACTTTCCTCCTTGTCAGGCAAATCTCTTCAGTATTTATGTTGTTGCCAGTGTGGCTGTATTCGCAGCGTCCGATGACGACACATATCTCAGTTCACCTTTGGCGTGCCAACATAGGCTCAGTTGGCGCGCTTTTTTTAATTATTGGCTTAATGGCATTGCCGCTCGCGACAGTTAGCTCATTGTTTTACTCCGCACCGCTAATGATTATTTTGATGGGGTATTTCTTCTTGAGCGAGAGGATCACCGCTGCTCAGACAATCTGTACTGGCTTAGGTTTTGTCGGCATCTTGATTATCCTGCGGCCGAGCGAAATGAACTGGTACGGCATTGCTGTACTGTTTTCTGCTTTTACTTTTGCAGTGAATCAGTTAGCACTTAAAAAAGTACCCCATGCTGAGCATCCCGTGCTAACGCTAATGCTATATAACTTGCTGGGTATTCCGGCAACGTTAGTGATTGCAGCGTTTCAGGGGATTGAGGGTTTGAGTTGGGAGCTGGTGGGCGTGGCCTTGCTGAGCAACGCATTTTTATTGGTTTATCACTGGTTTTGTGTGCTGGCTTACCGCAAGGCACAGGCGAGTGATATCGCGATTGCGGAATACACAGGCTTGTTGTTTATTGTCTTTTTAGGCTGGTTGTTGTTCGATGAATGGTTGGATAACTTAAGTTGGCTCGGTGCCGCCTTAATCGTATTGCCTTCGTTGTTTTTACCTTGGCTAGGATCGCTCCTATCAAAATCGGCACCTAAGATAGCGGATACACTCACGGGAAAATAACAGCAAGGGTTAAAGCCTAAGTGGGCGAGTTAGCTCACCACTTAGGCTCAAGTTTTAAATAGGTAAACTGCAAAATTACTTAGCATACTCAAATACTTTCACCACTTTACGCACGCCAGCAGTATTACGGGCGATATCAACAGCTAAGTCTGCTTGTGAGCGATGAATAACTCCCAGCAGGAAGACTTCACCATTTTCAGTGATGACTTTAATGCGAGTCACATCCAAATCTTTTTCGTTCAGCATGCGGCCCTTCACTTTGGTTGTAACCCAAGTGTCATTGCTGCGGGTGGTGAAAGAGGTTG
Source organism: Shewanella oncorhynchi (assembly GCF_030848765.1). Classification (NCBI taxonomy): domain Bacteria; kingdom Pseudomonadati; phylum Pseudomonadota; class Gammaproteobacteria; order Alteromonadales; family Shewanellaceae; genus Shewanella; species Shewanella oncorhynchi. Next base: position 4,701,275 of record NZ_CP132914.1, on the reverse strand, counting down.
GATTGCCAATGCGGATTTGATTATGTATTTTGCCGCCGAGCTTAAGATCTTGTACGACCTTGATGGCTTTATCCCTTAACGTAGAGTTAGGGGCTTGGCCTATCATAAGTACATTGCCATTGACGGATACACCTGTGATATTCGTTTGTTTTTTAAGATCTTCTTGCTCTAGCAGTGCGCTGGTGATCTTAAAATCAGTATTGGTATCATCAAGCTGAGTCTTAACAGTACGTTCGTCGTTGGCCATCATAGCGCCACTGACTGCGCCCACCATAACGGCACCGGCGCAGCCTTGAAGCAGCAAGCAAACCATTAACAGCGGGGCAGCGTGTCTCATTGCTGCTCGTCCTGTGGGAAGAGGGTGCGGTCAATATTGTCACACAGGCAATGGATCACCAGTAAGTGCACTTCTTGGATACGTGCAGTGACATTTGAAGGTACGCGGATTTCCACATCGTTCACGCTCAGTAGGCCAGCCATAGCGCCGCCATCTTTACCTGTTAGCGCTACGATAGTCATGTCGCGGCTTAATGCGGCTTCAATGGCTTTAATCACGTTACCTGAGTTACCACTGGTCGAGATAGCTAGCAGAATGTCGCCCGGTTGACCTAAGGCAAAAATCTGTTTTGAGAAAATCTCATCATAGCTATAGTCGTTGGCGATCGCTGTGATGGTTGAAGTATCGGTAGACAGAGCTATGGCCGGTAAGGGTGGACGTTCAATCTCGTAGCGGTTTAGCAATTCTGCTGAGAAATGTTGCGCATCGCCAGCACTGCCGCCGTTACCGCAAGCAAGGATTTTATTGCCACCCAAAAGACAGTGCACCATCATCTCGGCCGCTTTGGCGATTGATTCTGGCAGTGCTTCGGCTGCATCGATTTTTGTCTGGATAGATTCAGTAAAGCTGTCTTTAATGCGTTCTAACATGGATAAATCCTTTCAGGATAAAGTGTTGCTATCATGCCATATTTCCACAAGCGTGTTGAGGCACAGACGTTAAAATAATTTGTGTAGTCACTCTTTCACTATTGGCGCTTAAAAGGCATCGACCAGCCAATGAATTTGATCGGCTTCCATGGCGATGACATCGAAACGACAGGGCACATCGAGTCTATTGAGTTGTAAATAGTGGCTAGCCGCTTTGCGAATTCGCGAAATCTGCGCGCTGCTTAGGGCCTGTAATGCGCCGCCATATTGATTTGCCGAACGATACTTCACTTCGACAAATACCCAATGGTTTTTATGGCGCATGATTAAATCAATTTCCCCAAACGGATAGCGGACATTACGTTCGACAAAAGTTAAGCCTTGTTGTTCAAGGTAACGTTGGGCGTGCGATTCTGCCTGCTGTCCGAGTGTCATAACTGGCGGAAGCTACCTCTTTCATAACGTCCCCAGCTTAATTGGCGGTTGACTATGCCATCTGGACTGACAGATAAAGCACCACTGCGACCATTGAATTGATAGCCTGTGAATGAGCGCATTTGCGCTAAACGGCCGATCAAATCCATTGCATCATAACCCATAACAAACAAACGTTTCTGACTGTTATTCCAGCCCGAAAATAGTGTGTTGACCATCAGATTTTCTTCGCCGTTTTGCATTAGCCAAGGTGCGTCGCTTAGGGTCAGGTTATTTAAATCCTGCGCCGTTTGTGTGCTTTCATTTTCAACTCGGCTGCGGCTTGAGGTATATAAAGGCACAGGTTGTGTGAAAACGCTAAAGTTTACGTCGATAAAGGCCTTGAGCAGGGTTAGATCCTGTGGCGTTGAAATCATATAAATGGCATCAATATCTTGGCGTGAACGGAAGTCGGCTTGTACTGAATTGCCTAACAACTCTTTAATACGGGCGATCCGCTCTTGGCTATCGCGCACGCCAAGGGCATCTTGTACTGTGGTGCGCATTTTATCACCGCCATCGAAGTAGTGAACTTCGACAGGGTTATCGCTCTTCTTTTTCCATGCTTGAATAAAGCTTTCGGCCATGCGTTTGCCAAGGGCATCGTTACTGGCGAGCAGTAACGGCATAGTTACGCCATCTTGATATAAATGCTCCGCCGCATCGGCCGCCTCTTGTGCGGGAGATAATGCAAAGTAGAACCTATTCGGATCGGGGGTGAACTTATCAACTTGATTTAAAAATAGTTGTGGTACAGGCGCAGCAGGTGCTGTATTGGCCGTTTTGTCTGGGTTGGTAGTATTAGTCACCGTATTAGTGGTGGCTGTGTTTGCCGCATTGATCACTTGCAGTTGTTCAATTTCAGTAGGCAATAATGGGCCAATAATAAATTCGGCTCCCGCAGTTAGCGCCTGTTGGTAAGCGCTGGCAGCATCGTTTGCCGTGTCATAAAAGTTGACTGCGACTTGGTCATTTTGCTTGGCCATGTAACTGGCTAATATGCCTTGGCGAATTGCATTGGCAGCGTTAGCTCTTGGGCCCGTCAGCGGCAACAGCACAGCAATGTTTTTTGGCGTAAATGGCTTAGCGTTTAAGGCTCTGTCAAGATCGGCGGGCAGCTTAGCCGCTGCAGGATGATAAGGATTTTGTTTCTGCCATTCGCCTAAGTAGCGTACTAACTGTGTCGGATCGACAGCATAATGCTTCGCGATATAAGCCAATTGCAACCAACCCGTAAACACAGGAGTCTTAGCATCTTTGGTAAAGGCTTTTAAGGTTTGTTCGTGCATTGGCTGCAGAACTTGCCAAATCGCGTTATTCACCTCGTTGGCTTGGGCGGGGGGCAAGTAAGTCGTCAGTAAACTCAGTTCACGCACTTGCTCAATAGGTTGTTTATTCAATTGATATAAATGTGCCTTGAATTGGTGATAGGCCGTCATCTGCCAGCTTGGCAAACTCCAATTGCTTGGATAATTGAGAACTTTAAGTGCATCACTATAGGTGGACGTGTGTTCAAGCACGCGCGCGGTCAAGTATTTATGTTCGGCCAGAAATGTTGGGCTCTGATTCAAGCTTGGCTGTATCGATTTTAGTAGCTTCTGCGCCGCTGCGTAGTCGTTGGCATTGATATAGGCATGGGCTGCGAGCAGCAGATTAGTATCGCGCTGCTGCGGATCTTTGCTATTGGCGGCTTGTGCCAAATACACATTGGCCGACAAAGGTGCGGATGCTAAAGAGGTGGCCACTGTGGGTGCAGTTCCGGTCGAGGTGGGCGTTGAAGTGCCACAACCCGCCAAGATTACCGATAAAATGGCCACGGAAACGAACTTAGTTGTATTCAGGCTTTTTAACACTGGGCTTCACTCTGGTAAGATGCAGCCTCTAGTTTAACCTTCTCTCGCGCTTGACGAAAGTCTTGGCACTGTCATTACAGAGGTATATATGGACCAAAGCGTCGCACTCTACATAGTTCCTACTCCCATAGGTAATTTGGGCGATATGAGCTCACGGGCAATAGAGGTGCTGAATCAGGTTTCATTGATCGCCTGTGAAGATACTCGCCACAGCGGTAAGTTATTGAGCCACTTTGGTATTACTACAAAAACTACGGCGCTGCATGATCATAACGAGCGTGCTCGTGCCCAGTGGATTGTCGATCAGCTTGCGGCTGGGCTGTCGATTGCATTAATTTCAGATGCGGGTACCCCGTTGATTTCCGATCCGGGTTATCACTTGGTCTCCCATGTGCGCCAATCTGGGTTTAATGTGATCCCTTTGCCCGGCCCTTGCGCGGCAATTACCGCCCTGAGCGCCTCGGGTTTGCCATCGGACCGTTTTTCTTTCGAAGGTTTTCTGCCCTCTAAAGAAAAAGCCCGCGCTGATAAGTTATTAGCATTGAAAGAAGATCCGCGCACGCTGATATTTTATGAATCACCCCACCGCATTGAGCACAGTCTAACGACTATGGTTGAAGTGCTTGGTGGCGAACGCCACGTCGTCATGGCGCGTGAAGTGACCAAAACCTTCGAAACTTTTTTATCTGGCCCTGTCTCAGAGGTGCTTGCCACCGTAAGTACTGACCCGAATCAGCAGAAGGGTGAAATCGTGCTTATGGTGCATGGCTACCATTTGAGTGATGACGAAGCGATTCCCACCGTCGCTATTAATACGCTCAAACTCTTATGTGAAGAATTACCATTGAAGAAAGCCGCAGCAATTGCCGCGCAAATTCATGGACTTAAAAAGAACGCTCTGTACAAATACGGCCTAGAGTCTGATTTATAAGCGCTAAAACGGTTACGAGCGGATTATCTGTGGTGCATCAGGGTGGCTTAGGCTATAATCCGCGCCGAGTTGGCCAGACAGTCGCCGCGTTCGCAAGAACGGGGAGGAAAGTCCGGGCTCCAAAGAGCGGGGTGCCAGGTAACGCCTGGGCGGTGCGAACCGACGACAAGTGCAACAGAGAGTAGACCGCCTGCCTGATTTATCAGGTCGGTAAGGGTGAAAGGGTGCGGTAAGAGCGCACCGTGCGGCTAGCAATAGTTCGTAGCAAGGTAAACTCCACCCGGAGCAAGACCAAATAGGGTTCCGTATGGCGTGGCTCGCGTTGGAACCGGGTAGGTCGCTTGAGCCTGTGAGCGATTGCAGGCCTAGATGAATGACTGTCCAAGACAGGACCCGGCTTATCGGCCAACTCACCTCATTCAACAAAAAGCCCGTTTGTCGTAATGACAAACGGGCTTTTTGTTTTTTAATTTATACGGTAATGATAAATTTTATTTGATTAACTCATTAAAAAATAAGAGTTATCTCGTTCTCCCGGCCCTTCAGTCTATCGCTTATTTAGCTTTCAGTTTAGCCGCCATTACAGCCATTTCTCGCCTTTCTTCGTCGCAGGTAAAAATTACTCAATGCAGGTAACATCTACCGTTAACTGGGAGGGTTAATAGAAATAAAGTAGTTATAACTTATTGTTTTTATGCGTTTATATTGTTTGGTATAGCCATTGCATTGGTTTGTACGCAAAGTGCAGCATCTTGTTGCATTGCACAGTGTTCACCAAGGAGGCTTTCTATGGCCAGTTCAAAAAGCGTAGCAGAACAAACTAACAGTAAAGATAGCGGTGCTTTAAATTCACCCACAACAGCGAAAGCAACTGAAGTGACGCACCATGCCGTTGATGCAGTGGCAGAGAAAGCCGCAGTTGCAGAAGACACTTTGCGTAAAACGGCAGCTAGCTCACAGGAAACTCTGGCGCTCAAGCAGGAGGAAATCAAATTACAACTGCAAAGTTCTTATAGCAAAACCCGTGAGTTGGCAGCGCAAAATCCATTGGCCACAGCTGGGATTGCCTTTGCCGCTGGTGTGGTATTAACGGCTTTATTGCGCCGTCGCTAAGGTGGATTTATGCAAAACCGTGCAAGGTCAGAGGCGCCAGAACAAAGGCCCGTCCAGCATAGTGCGCAAACCGCCAAAACTGGGCAGACAGCATCAGCTGCTGCCCAGCATAAAGTTATTGACCAGGCAATGGAGCAACTGGCTGAAATAGCTGTTCTTAGCAGTTCAGTGAAGCAAGCCTATCTCGAGCAGTTGAAGTTGGCTGGGGAAATAGCAACGGCAGAATGGCGGTTAACAGGGCGTAGCCTGATTATTGCTGCGGCTTTAGTCGTCTGTTTTGGTACTGGCATTACGTTATTCTGGGGCAGTATTTTATTGCTGTTGGGCTATATGCTGTTTCAATTGAGCGGTTCGTTATTGGCCACTGTGATCGCTTTGGTGGTGCTACAGTTTGTTTTATTGCTTTGGTGTTGGCGTAGTCTTGGCTATGTGCTGTCACAAACTGGCTTTTCGAAGACTTGGCAGCAATTACAGCTTTTGCTCTCGACTCGAGAGTCGGAATATCAAAAATAGGAGGTGCGAGTATGCTAATTCAACAGTTACTTAAAAAACAGCAGTTGAAGCTGACTGTACTGACGGAACAAGGCCAGTTGCAGCATGATTTATTACTGATGAGGAAACGACAATTAGCGCAAAGCGGTCGTGATTTTATAGGATCGACGCCAGGTTTAATCGTCAGTTTTAGCCTTGGCTGCCTGTTTCAAATGCGCCACAACAGCACTGTAAAACTACTGCGTAGCACCTTTGGTTTGCGTTGGATTACCAAACTCATCGCTTGAGAATGATGTAAATGCTGTGGTTTTTACCTTAATGATTTCCATTGGTGCGGGTATGGGGTTCACTGCTATTAGTTGTCGTCAATGCCGCTACAATCATGCCTCGAGTCAGTAAGTGTAAGTATTTTGCTTGTTGTATAGGGCAAGGTGTGGGACTGGCGATAAGTTGTTGAATTTGGCTTAAATAAAGAGCTGCTATGCTATGGGCTAATGTGTAGCTTGGAATAATAAATTCGTCAGTGTTGAAGGTGTTGATCAATTTATTTTCGATATGTTGCACAAGTTTAGTTTGTAATTGTTTAGTTGCTGCATCGAGGTCGCTACCTAGTCTAAATGACATGGAACGGCGAAACATGCTGTTTCGGCTAAAAGTAATAAGCAGTTTTTCCAATGAGGGTGGTGTGTTGGTTGAAAGCCAGTCTTCGGTTGACTGAAGATCTGCGAATATATCTTCAAAAATATTTTGATGTAGTGCAATAAGAATATCCAACTTGCGTTTGAAGTAGCGATAAAACGTCGTGCGCCCGACATCGGCTTTGTGCGCAATATCTGCCACTGCAATATCACGATAATCTTGTTGTTTAAGCATTTCCTTGAAAACGTGGAGAACCTTGAGCATCGCTCGCGGGCTTTGTTTTATGCGCATGTGGGGCTTGGTGTGCATACTGGATTTTGCTCCAAATTCAATTCAGGCGTTTGATTATACATTAGCCTCAATGGCTCTTGTGTTGTGATTTTTGCTTAAGTGGAACAGATAGGCTCAGGTGTGCCATTTGAAACATTCGGGCGAGTTTGTGCCTGATGGTTAGGAATAATGGGCTTTATAGTGACGGTCATAGGGTTAACTGCAACGACAGTGTTTCCTAAAATATGAAATTGTCACTACCGATGGAGAATCTATGATGAGTGAAAATATTGAAGCGGCTCAAAGTGATCAAACAAATAATCCAATCAAGCACAAATTAAGAGTAGGTATTTTCCTTTATCCCGGCATGACGATGCTCGATGCCTATGGGCCACTACAGTTTTTAGCCTTTGTGTCATCATTTGAAACCTTCACTTTTGCGAAAACCAGCACGCTATTACCCTGTGATGCGGGCGTTAACTTACAGCCTAATTACGATTTCGATAATTGTCCGCCGATAGATATCCTTTTAGTGCCTGGGAGCGCAAATCCTTTGACGCAAATACAGGATGAGAAAGTCATTTCTTTCTTAAAACGCAAGGGGGAGCAAGCGCAATACATTACATCTGTATGCACTGGTGCCTTGATTCTTGCGGCAACAGGTTTACTTAATGGTTATCGCACGACCACTCACTGGGCTTATGCTTCAGTGTTGGCACAATATCCTCAAATTACCTTTGAAAATAAACGTATTGTGATTGACCGTAATAGGATCAGTGGCGGCGGTATTACTGCAGGGCTCGATTTTGCTTTGGCACTCATTGCCAATATAGAGGGTGAACAACAGGCTAAAACACTGCAGTTATTGTTTGAATATGCTCCTAAACCTCCCTTTAATTGTGGTTCTCCCTTATTGGCAGACGCTTCTTTGGTACAGAGGGTTGAGCAGGAGGTTAGGCAGATAGCGTCAGGATTATTTTAGGCCACAAGGCGTCAAGGATTGTCTTAAAAAGTACATAGTTCATACGATTATTATGTACCTTAGGTTTAAAAACTGCTTTTCACTAGGAATCGCCATTCCCAGCTGTTTACTGACTCGCCGCCCGTATAAGGGAGTGAAAAATCAATATGGGCTACGTTGCCATAGCTGGATCGAGAGGAATAAATCCGCGCGCCTATGCCTATGCTACCCAGTGGACCGCTGACTTCGTTATTCTCGGCGAGTTGACCGCCGGAAGCTTGACCCAGATCGGCAAAGACTGCCCAGCCTAATTCAGCCAGTTGGTATAAGTTGATATTGGGGTAATTGCGTATCTCGGCGGTCAGTAACCACTGATTATCCCCTTGTTGGTATTCGTTTGGATAACCGCGCACGCCAGTTTCATCCCCTAATCCTTTTGTTAGATCCAGATAAGTGTTCTGTGAAAGGCTAGCCCAAGCTTTGCCATAAGCCGTCCACTTAGGATGAATTTGATAGAAGTATTCGGCTTGAACATCGACCTTATAAGTATCTTTTTGAGTGGTGCCGATAGTGCTTGTTCCCCCCATTTCTAACAGCCACAGTTGATCGTCAAACTTATACCCGCCAGTACTTTGCCAGTTAACGTGGTAGCCTAAGGGATTGTTATCACCTATATCATTGGTTTCTATGCCGAATTGTACATAGTGATGCCAACCTAAGTTAAAGTCTTCATTGTTGGTGATCAGGTGAACATTATTCAGTACGTGGAAATCATCTTCGATAAACTCGTACGCGACCCAAGGGTACATAAAGTCCCTGTCTTGAGGGAGCATGGACGTAGGATAGCGCTCAGAATGGGCAAACTCGTGCTTGTCTTGGGTGACACCAGTAATAAAGCGAGAAAGGTGCTGACTGTTTTTATTAATTAACCAGCCATATTGCAGATTGAGATAGTCGACTGTGTGTGTGAACTCATTCACCTCTTGCCCATTTTGTCTGAGGGTATCTGTACGGTTATCGTCTAAAAACTCCGCCGAATACATGGTACTTGTATTGAGGGAATAGAAGGGCTTACTCACATAAACGTGTTTAGCTTGGCCGTCGCTATTGTCGTAGAACTCAGCGGCAACTGTGCCGTGCTCAATAATGCTGAGCGGCGCTTCGAAAGCAAATTTATAGCCATTCCGGGATTCATTAGATTGATATTTAAGTCGAGTGCGGATCCCCGTTCCAAGCAAGTTGTCTTCTTTGAGCCCGAAGGAGTAACGGGTGTCGCCACCTGAACTACTCAAACTCGCTGTCGGTAATAATGACCAATTATCCCAGGTCTCCACCACCACGGACTCAACGGATGGATCGACATCGGCTTGGGGATCTTTTTCTGCGACATAAATTTTGGCGTCGCGAATGTAGGGTACTGCGCGTAACAGGCGTTGGGACTCGTCGAGATCTTTCTGGGTGACAGTATCATTTTCGCTGAAAGTTAAATTATCGAGAACCACATATTCTTTGGTATTGATATGCAGGGCGTTAGCCCAGCGGTGAATGAAAAAAGCATCGGGATCTGACTCATCAAAAATGGGGTTGTTGACCACCACAATCTTGCTGACTTTTTGTTTTGTTTGATCTTTGTTTGCGGGATCGGCGAGCTTAGCCTCTTCTGCTTGGGCAACTCTGATTAGGTTGCCAACACAACAAGATAGGATGCATGCATACTGAAAAAATTTCTGCATAAAAGGCCACTCCCATGAAATCGACGACTGCAGCGAAAACAATTTCACGTTGCAATTCACAATTTAATAACACATGGAAAACGAGTGTTAGTCAAGGAAACATTTTAATAAGTTTCTTATTTTACTTAAGGTTAGCTTAAGATTATCTTGAGGTGGCGGCTGGGCGCGGGCTCCAGCCGGATTAGCGATTGTTACAGTGTACGCCTAGGTGGGACTGCGACGTTAGCAAAGATGAGCCCCGCAATTAGCGACATAAAAATCAAAAAGATTTGCGAGCCTATGTGCGACTGATTGAGCATGGTCTCACCTGAGATCAGTGCATTGAGTCCGATATAGGTTTTACTGCCGGGGACTAAGATCACTATTCCCTGCAACAAGGCGATGGAGGCAGGCGCCTTCATCCAGCGGGCGAAGAGGTTAGAATAAATTCCTACTGCCAAGGCACCAAAGAAGATCCCCACCGAATCACCAAAATAATGTCCGCCGAGCATGGCTGAGAAAAACGCCACTATCCCAGCCAATACGCCCCAAGGCGAATCTTGCATCCTTGCTTTGAAGATAAAAACCAGCGCCATAGATAGAATCGGAACCGCCGACCATATCGCCCAGCGAGGTAAACCTTCAGGTTCTATGTGAATCGCTTCGCCGAATATAGCTTTACCGATTGCCATGCCGAGCACTGCGCCAAAGTACAGCTTAAATAATTGCATGCTCGCATCCATGATGCGCGCCGTGCCAGAAATTAAATCCCGTGCGGCGAGTTCAGCTAAACCTAAGGTTAAGGCTAAGCCGGGAATAAAAATAATAATGGAGGAGAGGATTACTACTGGGATATTAATATTTGGATCGATACGCGCTATGCCACAGGCTGCGATGGCGCAAAGGATAGTGGCGAAGGGTTCGAGCACTTCGGCCATGCGGGCCGAGCGTTCGGCACGGTATACCAAGCCATAGACGAATAAGCCTAATAATCCTGACCAAAATACATCGTTCCAACCCGTGCCCATCAGCATAGCGAAAGCGGCGGCAGAAGTTCCAAAAGAAAAGCAAGTTAATACAGGGCCATAGGGATTGGGTTTATTGGCAATTTCTTCTAAGCGATCTAATGCCTCGGCCAAAGTACGTTTACCCGAGGTTAACTCATCGACCAATTCATCGGTACGGGCGAGTGAGCCTAAATCGAGTTCACCGGGCTTAACTCGAGCGGCATGGTTATATTCTTGATCGGTATCATGTTGCAAAACGAAGGTCATCGACGTCGGAGAAATAAGGAAATAGCCTTCGATACCTAAGGTGCGAGCAACGGTTTGTAAGTGGGTTTCTAGACGATAAGCGGGTGTGCCAAACTTATGCAAGGCTTTGCCTAGCTTTATGATAAATCTGCGTTTTTCGATAAACTCGTCGTTATCCAATCGGGGTATTCACTGTATAAAAAGTTGTAGGGAATGACGCGCGCATATTAACCTATCTTGTCTATAAAAGGTTAATGGCTTTTAACCTTAATACAAATAAATTGCTGATTTTTTGCAGCTCGGGCTATAGTCAGCTTTTTGATAAGGGGAAATAGGCATGTCTTTGATGGTAACGGGTCTTTACGCTAGCCTCACAGGGCTATTAATTGTCGCTTTGGCTTATCGAGTAGTGAAATTAAGGCGAGGTCAGAAAATCGGCCTAGGGGATGGTGGTAACAGCGCCTTAGCTTTGGCTAATCGAGTGCATGTTAACCTGATCGAAAATGCGCCTATCGTATTGATTTTAATGCTGGTGGCCGAAGCGGGTGGCTTGCCTGCATTTTATTTACACTGTTTTGGGACTGTGTGGATAGTGGCGCGCTTACTCCATGCTATTGGCTTAACTCAAGGCCAAGGTGGTTACCATTTTGGTCGTTTTTGGGGCGTATTGCTCACTTGGATAGTGATTATCAGTTTGGCGCTGGTGAATTTGCTGCATTTTGCTCAAGGTTTAGGAAAGGGTCTCTAGGCTCGCAGGTTTGGGCGGTCAAGTCCGCCCTAAGCCATATCCATAGCGGATTTAGGGGTATTACGCTTCTGGCTCAAATCCCCCTGAAAATGCCTCGAGTGGTGTTTTTTTAATCGCATCGATCCTCCATTCCCTGCTATACTCCGCGTCCCTAAATTGGCGTAACTTATTTTCGTGGCGCCTTTATTCGACATTACGTTTTCGGGTCACAATCCATGCAAGTTGAATCCACACTCTTTAGTCATCCCAAGTATTGGGCCACGGGCGACAGCACTGCGCCTTTCTTACCTATGTCTCGCAAGGAGATGGATAAGCTTGGTTGGGATAGCTGTGACATCATCATAGTCACAGGCGACGCTTATGTGGATCACCCAAGCTTTGGCATGGCGGTGATCGGCCGTATGTTAGAGGCTCAGGGTTACCGAGTTGGGATTATTTCCCAGCCAGATTGGTCGAGCAAAGAAGCCTTTATGCAATTGGGCCGCCCGAATCTGTTTTTTGGCGTCACCGCCGGTAACATGGATTCGATGATCAACCGTTACACCGCCGACCGTCGTTTACGTTCTGACGATGCTTATACCGCGGGTGATATTGGCGGCAAGCGCCCAGATCGCGCCGTGACTGTGTACACCCAGCGTTGTAAAGAAGCCTTTAAAGATGTGCCTGTGATTATTGGTGGTATCGAAGCCAGTTTGCGCCGCATCGCCCATTACGATTATTGGTCGGATAAAGTACGTCGTAGTGTGATTTTCGATGCTAAGGCCGACATTCTGATGTACGGCAACGCCGAGCGTCCTTTAGTTGAAGTGGCACGCCGCTTAGCTGCCGGCGAACCCATTAGCTCGCTGCACGATGTGCGCGGCACAGCCGTTATCCGTAAAGAGCCGCTGCCCGAATGGCGCGGTATGGACTCGCGCAAGATTGACCAATTGCACAAGATAGAGCCGCTGCCGAATCCTTACGGCGCCGATGATGTGGGTTGTGCTAACTTGTCTGGCCCGTCGGATGTGAAGATATTCGATAACGAAGCCCCTAAGCCAATTAGCGTTCAGCCGCCTAAACCTAAGCCATGGGATAAAACCTATGTGCTGCTGCCAGCGTTTGAAAAAGTCTCTGAAGACAAATATTTATATGCCCATGCTTCACGAATTTTGCACCAAGAGCAAAACCCAGGTTGTGCCCGTGCGTTATTTCAACCCCATGGCGACCGCGCCGTTTGGGTGAATCCGCCCGCATGGCCGCTCAATACCGATGAGATGGATGCGGTATTCGATTTACCCTATCAGCGTATTCCTCATCCGATTTACGGCAAGGAAAAAATCCCTGCCTATGACATGATCAAGACGTCAATCAACATCATGCGTGGTTGCTTTGGTGGCTGTTCTTTCTGCTCGATTACCGAGCATGAGGGCAGAATCATTCAGAGTCGTTCACAAGAGTCGATTGTTAAAGAAATCAAAGATATTCAGGATAAAGTGCCAGGCTTTACTGGGGTGATTTCCGATTTAGGCGGCCCAACCGCCAACATGTATCGTTTAGGTTGTACCAGCGAAAAGGCTGAAAAAACCTGTCGTCGTTTATCCTGCGTGTTCCCATCGATTTGCGGCCACTTAGGCACAGATCATAAACACACTATCGACCTATATCGTGCGGCACGTGCCGTACCTGGCATCAAGAAAGTATTGATTGCCTCTGGCGTGCGTTACGACTTGGCGATCGAAGATCCGGCTTATGTTAAAGAGTTAGTGCAGCACCATGTGGGCGGCTACTTAAAAATCGCCCCTGAGCATACCGAAGAAGGTCCGCTCAGTAAGATGATGAAGCCCGGCATGGGCGCCTACGATAAGTTTAAAGAATTGTTCGACAAGTTTTCTAAGGAAGCGGGCAAAGAGCAGTTCCTGATCCCTTACTTTATTTCGGCGCATCCAGGCACGACCGACGAAGACATGGTGAACTTAGCGCTGTGGTTGAAGGAGCGTAAGTTCAAGCTCGACCAAGTACAGAACTTTTATCCGTCACCGATGGCGAATGCGACCACAATTTATCATACCGAGTTGAACTCGCTGAAAAACGTCAAGCACACCAGCGAAGTGGTATCTGTGCCGAAGAAAGGGCGTCAACGTCGCTTGCACAAGGCATTGCTGCGTTATCACGATCCTGCAGGTTGGCCATTGATCCGTGAAGGCTTAACTGCCATGGGGCGTGAAGACTTGATCGGTAATAGTCCGCATCAGTTAGTTCCGCCAGAAGGTCGAAATGAACGCGGACCTAAGTGGATGAAAGATGCCAACCAAGGCCAAAAAGCCTTTACTCGCTTCTCGGGCAATCAGTTTGATGACCGCAAGGGCGATGGCAAATCTAAAGGTGCGGCGAAAGGCGGCGCGCAAGCTCAGGCTGGTACTGAATCAAAACCTGCCAGCAAAGGTGGAAAACCAGCAGCGAATGGCGCTAAGCCTGCCAGTTCTAAGCCAGCAGGAGCTAAACCAACTGGCTCTAAACCTAGCGGAGCCCATTCGAGCCGTCCGGGAGCGAAGGCGCCCTTCGGCCAGTCTGGTTTTAAGGCCGGAGGCGCTCAGGCTAAAAGCGGCTCTCAGGCTAAAGGTGGAAGCCCATCAAAAACGGGTGGCAAATCTGCAGGAAAGCCCTCTCAGGGTCGCCAACAGGCTAAGTAACACTTTTCGCCATCACAAATAATGTTTAAAGGCTGCTCCAGATATGGTTTGGAGCGGCCTAGCTAGCATGGTCATTCCGCTAAAATAGTCCTCAACTGGTATCGCTGGGCGAACTATTATAAGATCCCTGTCTGATGTTTATGTCTACTATTTGTTTATATTCGATATTTTAGCTATACATCTTACCCATATCCGCGGTTCGTTAACTAATATTAGATACTATGAATAAAAAACGTAGACCCAGTCTTCAAGACGTTGCCGATCAAGTTGGGGTCACCAAAATGACGGTGAGTCGCTATTTAAAAAATCCAACAAGGGTGGCGCAAAGCACTCAAGAGAAGATTGCTGTCGCACTAGAAACCTTAGGTTATATTCCTAATCGCGCGCCGGAAATTTTAGCGCAAGCAACCAGCCGCGCTATTGGCGTGTTAGTGCCTTCGTTAACCAACCAAGTATTTGCTGAAGTGCTGCGCGGTATCGAGAATGTGACCGGCAAACGCGGTTATCAAACCATGCTGGCTCACTATGGGTATCAGGCCGAATTAGAAGAAGAGCGGGTGGCATCACTGCTCTCTTACAATATCGATGGCTTACTCTTGTCCGAAAGTTACCACACGCCGCGTACCGTGCGAATGATTGAAACGGCAGGCATTCCGGTCATCGAAATGATGGATAGCGTGTCGCCTTCGATTCAACAGTGTGTGGGTTTCGATAACACAGCGGCCGCATGCGAAATGGTTAAGGCCATGATTGCACAAGGCTATCGCCACATAGCCTACCTAGGCGCGCGCATGGATATTCGCACTCAGCTTAAGATGCGAGGCTACGAGTTAGCGATGCAGCAAGCTCGGCTTACATCTTTGGCGATGACCACAAATGAGGCCTCGTCGTTTTCCTTGGGGGCGTCGTTATTGCAACAAACATTAGCGAAATATCCTTATGTGGATAGTTTTTTCTGCACCAACGATGATTTAGCGGCGGGGGTGATATTTGAGTGTCAAAGACAAGGCATCAAGATCCCTGAACAAATTGGCGTTGCAGGGTTTCATGGCCATGATATTGGCCAATCTATGACGCCAAAATTGGCGAGCATTATTACGCCGAGAAAAGAGATTGGTCGAATTGCTGCTACTGAGCTATTAGACAGGTTAAATGGCAAAGAGATAGCAGAATCGGTTATCGACCTGGGCTATCGTATTGATTTAGGGGAAACACTGTAGACTTCCCCTCGTTCTTTCGCTTAACGACTTATGTTTGTCATCACAGGTTATCGTTAGAGAAACGCAGAGATGATGACTGCAACTATGCCGCCCGTCGTGCCGATAATGGTCTCCATTACAGTCCAAGTTTGCAGTGTTTGTTTTTCTGATAATCCAAGAAAACGGTTAGCGAGCCAGAAGCCTGAATCATTGACGTGCGAGAGCACAATCGAACCACCGCCAATGGCAATCGTAATTGCCGCCAATTGAGCCCCATCTAAGTTTAGTGGTTCAAGTATTGGGATGATAAGGCCGCAAGCCGTTAACATGGCCACGGTGGCCGACCCTTGGATCACGCGCACCGACGCCGACAAAATAAATGCCAGTATTACAATCGGTAATCCCGAACCTGCCAACATATTCCCCAATGCATCGCCGACACCCGAATCGATCAACACTTGCTTAAACACGCCGCCAGCACCGGTGACGAGAATAATGATCCCAGCAGGTTGTAACGCACTGCTACAGATTTCCATGATGCGCTCATTGGGAATATTGCGTCTCACGCCCAGTACATAGAATGCGATTAAACAGGCTAGCAAAATGGCGGTGAAGGGATGACCTATCAAGGCGAGCCAATTATGCAGATCGGATTTTTCATCAATAAAGCGTGACACCACTGTCTTTAAACCGATAAGCAGCAGTGGGAACACCACAATACTGATTGATAGCGCGAATGAGGGGATCGGTCCGCCTTCTCGTTCACCTTTTTCCTGCTGCTCGTGGGCAGGCAGCTCAACATGGACTTTTTGGGAGATGAGGCTGGCAAAGAGCGGGCCGCCTAGAATCATAGCCGGAATCGATGCCAATAAACCGAAGACTATCATGTAGCCAAAGTCGGCATTGAGCTGGGAAGCAACCAAAATAGGCCCTGGTGCAGGGATGAGAAATGCCTGACAAGTGGCAATACCCGCGAGCAGTGAAATACCAATTTTAACGACACTGCCGCCCCCTTTACGAACCACGGCAAAGGCGATGCCAATCAGCAGTACCACAGCAACATCGAAGAAGAGGGGGAGTGCACAGATAAAGCCTGTAAAGGTCATGGCCCAGTGAGCTTTGTCGTTACCAAATTTATTCAGCAGTGTATGGGCTATCTGATCTAGCGCGCCAGTCTCTTCCATTACCCGGCCAAACATGGCTCCCAAAGCGACCACTACCGCCACAAAGCCCAGTGTTCCCCCCATACCTTGTTGAATCGTATTGGTAATATCAGCTGGGTTCATACCAGAGAAAAGGCCAGCAATGATCGACACCAGTATCAGTGATACTACTGCATGTAATCTCACTTTCATCACTAAGAACAGTAGCAGGGCAATTGAACCCAGTGCTGTCAGAATCAATGACATATCAGACATAAGAGGACTTTTCCTTGTTAGTTAAGTTGTCCACATTTTTGTAGGTTACCGGTAACATGTTACCCGTAATATGATAGAGTGGGAAGTGACTAAATTCGAGAATTGGCATGAGGTTAACAAAGTGACTGAGAGAAAAAAAGGTAATAGCTATGTGTTCATGGGCGTCTCTAGTTGTGGCAAATCTTCGATTGGTGCCGCGGTAGCAAAGGCGTTAGAGACGAAATTTATTGATGGTGATGATCTGCATCCTAGAGCCAATATTATCAAGATGAAATCTGGCTCACCGCTCAACGATAGCGATCGTGCTCCTTGGCTTGAGCGCATCAACGATGCTGTGTATAGCATTGAGCAAAAGGGTGAAGAGGGGGTTATTGTCTGCTCTGCACTGCGTCGCCAGTATCGTGACTTAATCCGTCAGAACAATAGCAAGCTGGTGTTCATTCATCTATACGGAGATTTTGAATTAGTCAAAACACGCATGTTTGCCAGAACAGCCCACTTCATGCCGATTGAGCTACTCAAGAGTCAGTTCGACACGCTGGAAATGCCCGCGAATGATGAAGCTGACGTTATCCAAGTGAGCATAGACGGCACTTTCGAAGAAGTCGTACAACGCTGTATTAATGCGATAAATGGCGAAGGGTAAGGTCAACGTTGGCCATTGAAGTCAAGCGCAAAGTCGTAATGCACATCAGCTTAAACCGCTCAATTTTTTAGAAAAAAAGCCACTCCAGAAACTAACTTGGAGTGGCGTAGAGATAATGGTAAGCCAGCGGTACCATCCAATGAGCGTTACGGCGAGCGTTTGTAGACGGAACGTGCGCCGCACCTCAGCCTCAAATAAGCTCACGCATATGAGCGATGACGCGAGCTGCCTATCCTGCTAAACATGATTTAACTCAACATGTGATTAGAACTGTCACTGAAGACTGTTACTCAAAATCGTCCTGCTTCATGCGACTAAGCAATGCCAAAGTAGAATGAGCGCTTTAGCAACCTTGGTTAATATCCCCTTGAGCCTTAAAAGAAGTAATTAATCCCGACTGCGAAGCTGTTGTCTTCCTGTGCTTCAAGTGCAGGATCATCCATATCACTGAAATCTAGCTTCATCTCGGCAAACATCACAGTGTCGTTACTGTAGCGATAATGCAGTCCCAGCATGGCAAATTGGCGAGTCCATTGACCTTGGATAGGCGTAGTTGCATCTGTGTCTAAATCTAAATAACTGAGTACAACCATGGGCACAAAACCGTTGTCGAATTGATAGGCCGTCATCAACTCGGCACCAGTGGCGTCGTAGAGATCGCCGTTGACCAGTTCATTATTTTTACTTTGGTGAGCGTTAAAACCCACATAAAGACCGCTGGCTTCGCGTCCTTCGGCATAGTGGTAGTAGTCACCATACATGGCACCAATACCGATGATTTCATTGGTTTCATCGACTTGGGTATTACCTAAGTGGCCTTCAAAATCACCGCGGTTAAAGCCTGCGAGTAGCTTGAATTTGTCGGTTGCCGCATAAGTGATACTGGCGCCGTAGCTGCTGTCAAAACTCAGTTCTGAGTTGGTCATCTCGCTACCGTCATCGTTCTTTAGGCTGACATCACCATTGGTTTTGGCGGCATATTGCAGGGCGATTTGTACTGGGCCTAAATTATTACGGTAAATGAAGGCGGAATCGGCACGGCCTGTACCTGTGAGGCTGCCATCACCGAAGGTGTAAGCGCCAACGCTGTAACCTGCAAATACGTTCGGTAAATCTGTAGTGCCTGCGACATCGTAGTAGGCGCCCCATTGTTTACCGAAACTCAGGTTGCCCCATGTATCATGGGACATGCCAACATAACCTAAGCGGTTATAGAGAAAATCATCGGTTTTTTCGGCGGCGAGTTTGCCCCCTTGCATCACTAGCCCATCGTCGCTGGAGACCATGTTGATCCCCCATTCTGTGGTAGCGAAAGCGGTCCAGCCATTTTTCTCGCTGCGCTCGAAGCTGAATCTTAGGCGTGACGAGTCGTCGATAACTGAAGTATCGTGGCTGTCATTTAATGCTGCAAACCCTAACCAACCCGTTAAATCTAAGGTGTTTTTTTGATCTTTATAGAGTTCAACCGCCTGACTGCTGGTGGCCGTTAATAGCATAGGTAACACTAAAGCGAGACAAGTCTTATTCATAAATCCCCCGATAATGAGCAAGTATTCTCCAGGGGATCATAGGCTTGGCCTATGATCCCAGAGTTATCGTTAGTCTTGATGTGGATGTTGGTATTAATTGTTTCCGATCATGCGTTAGCCGTATTTAGGCTGGACGTGTGTCGGCAACAGGCGCTTGGTTTGAGATTACGCCGAAAATAGTCCAACCGAAGAAGGTGGCTATGGCGCCAAGCATCACTGCGGTTTCGCCAGAGCTGTACAGAGCATAGAAGCTATACAACGCACCGATTACGGCGATCACGTTGGCAACGCGGGCTTTATTGATAGGCACTTTTTGCTGTCTTTGCATTATGCCAAGCGCGGCCATAGATAAGATATAAGGCACAATGTTGGTGACGACGGCGAGGTTAACGAGTGCTTCGAACTGCTTACTCAGTGATGGGCTAATGGTCATCAGAGATAATACTGTTTGGATCGAGACGATAATAGTCATGCCCCAAATTGGCGCATCGGCTTTACTAACTTTAGAGAATATTTTAGGAAAAAATCCTTCATCAGCAGAGGCTTTAAACACTTGGGCAATAGTGAACTGCCAACCTAAGAGTGATCCAGTACAGGAGATAATGGCGCAGGCCATCACGATTTTACCGACTACTGGATTAAACATTTGTGCAAAGGCTAAACCGAATGGCGCATTCGACATGGCAAGCTCGGCATTTGGCACAATACCGGCAATGACGTTAGTGGAAACGATATAAATCACTGCTGCACCTAAGGTACCGCCCATAACGGCGATAGGTACGTTTTTTTCTGGGTTATCGACGGCTTCTGAGTTTGCACAGGCCGATTCTAAACCGAGGAACGCCCACAAAGTCATAGCGATAGAACCGCCTAACGCTTTGAAGAATGGCATATCATGCGGGTTCCATGCGCCTTTATAGAGGTCGATGTCAAACCAGAACCAACCAATTAAAGATACGCCAATCACAGGCAGAATAATCCCCCACACAGTCACGCTACTGACGCGACCCGTGATGCGGGCACCACCGAAGTTAGCAATGGTTGCCAACCAAAGTACGCCAATGGTCGCAAGACAAATTGCCATCGGGCTTAAGTTAACTTCGAGCAACACGGCAGCGTAACCCACGGCAGAGATAGCAATCGCGACGTTGGCGATTAACAGCGAGACGGCATAGGTGTAGTTGGCCATAAAGTTGCCAGAACGGCCGAAGGCATACTCGGCATAACCGCCCATACCACCGGATTTTTTACTAAACATACCGCACTTAGCAAAGGCGAAGGCGAGGGCCGTTGACCCTGCAGCTGTTACTAACCAAGATAAAATGGAGATAGTACCGACTTGAGCTAATTGGGTTGGCAGCATAATAATGCCCGAACCCATCATGTTGACTATGGTGATAATAGTTAATTGGACGACGCCAATTTTATTTTCTGATTTACTCATACTAATAACCTAATTTAGGTGACTTATTATAGGAGGCATGAATTTGACTGCAGAGTGGGGTTAATAAACTCTGCAGTCAGTCTTCATTATTTATTTAGTACATAGCCCATTGCTTGAATTTTGCCGTCTGCGGTATTTTCGAGATAAACACCTTGCAGTTCTGGTGAGAATCCAGGTAATAGGTTGATACCTTCTTCAAGGGCAAGGAAATAACGCTGAACAGAACCGCCCCATATTTCACCTGGCACCATACATAACACGCCTGGTGGGTAAGGGAGCGCGCCTTCTGCTGCAATTCTTCCTTCAATTTGCGAGAGTGGGACTAATTCTACTTTGCCACGAATAAACTCTAGGTTTGCTTCCTGCGGGTCCATCACTTTTGTAGGAAAATGCGCTTTACGGAACATTTCTTTCTGCAGTTGTTTTACGTCATGGCTGACATAAAGATTGTGCATTTCTTGGCAGAGTTGGCGGATAGAATAGTCTTTATAACGGGCTTTATTGGCGTTATAAACGTTAGGTAATACTTCAGATAATGGCGCATCTTCATCGACTAATTTCTCGAAACGAGATATTTGTGATACCAGATGTTGCATCTTGGCCATATCTTCCGCAGGTGTCATCAGGAATAAAATCGAATTCAAGTCGCACTTCTCTGGAATAATATTATTTTCCCGTAAGAAGTTAGCCAGAATAGTCGCTGGAATACCAAATTCGGTATATTTGCCTGTTTCAGCATCTATGCCCGGTGTTGTTAATAAGAACTTACAAGGGTCAACAAAGTATTGGCCTTTTTCATAACCTTCGAAGGAGTGCCATTTCTGACCAGGTTCGAATTCGAAGAAGCGTAAGTCATCGGCCATTTGTTCGGTTTCATAGTCTTGCCATAGGCGGCCATCGATCATTGTTGGCACGAATGGTTTGATATATTTACACTTTTTGAGCAATAGCTTACGTGCTTCGATACCCGCCTTTACCGCTTCGCGCCACAGATAACGACCGCTTGCGCCTTCATGCATTTTCGCATTTACATCTAGCGCCGCAAATAAAGGATAGAAGGGACTGGTAGAGGCATGCATCATAAAGGCGTTGTTGAAGCGTTTATGGTTGCAATATCTATCTTGGCCTTTGATATGTTTATCTTTTTTATGGATTTGCGAGGTTTGTGAGAAACCTGCCTGCTGTTTATGCACCGACTGAGTCACGATAATGCCTGGATCTTCAGCAGTCAGTTCGAGCAAGAGTGGTGAGCAGTCATTCATCATAGGGATGAACTGTTCATAACCCACCCAAGCCGAGTCGAATAAGACGTAGTCACAAAGATGGCCAATTTTATCAATCACTTGTCGAGCATTGTAGATAGTGCCGTCATAGGTGCCGAGTTGGATTATCGCCAAGCGGAACGGGCGTTTTTCATCGGCTCTTTCTGGCGCGACTTCACGAATTTGCTCTCTTAAATAGGACTCTTGGAAACAGTGGGCATCAATGCCACCAATAAATCCGAAGGGATTACGTGCCGTTTCTAAATAAACAGGTGTAGCACCTGCTTGAATTAATGCGCCATGGTGGTTTGATTTGTGGTTATTGCGGTCGAATAACACGAGGTCGCCTTTCGCTAACAGTGCATTAGTCGCGACTTTATTTGATGACGAAGTGCCGTTAAGTACGAAATAGGTTTTATCGGCATTAAAAACTTTGGCAGCGTATTTCTGTGCTTCCAGTGGAGCGCCTTCATGGATCAGTAAATCACCCAGTTTCACGTCGGCATTACACATATCCGCGCGGAAAATTGTTTCGCCAAAAAAGTCGAAGAATTGGCGACCCACAGGGTGTTTACGGAAGAATTGTCCGCCTTGGTGACCAGGACAAGCAAAGGTAGAGTTACCCATTTCGACGTATTTTTTTAACGTACCGAAGAAAGGTGGCAATAGCGCTTGTTCATATTTACTTATTGCAGTCTCAACCTGTTTTCCGTAGAAGTCAGTGTTATCACCGCAGAGTTCAAATACCCCTGTAATCGATGAGCAAACATCATCAGGGAAGGTTTCTTCACAGCAAACTGAAACGAAAATGGGCAGTTTCAATCCGGTGTTTTTAATCTTTTCAACAATACCATTTCTAACATCATCAACAGAGACGACAGCCGCGCCCACATCGCAAAAATCTGTGGTTAATACATTGACAACTTCTCTGTCGATATCGAAACAAGATCTAACAGATAAGCTAGCGGCTACTTTTAATGATTTCATAGTTAATTTCCCTTTTACTTTATAAAAAATAGATACAAGTGTGCCTATACCTAATTAAAAACATTAATGGTATGAAAATTAGATATAGCTATTCCGTGCGCAGATTAAATGTGGTTATGCCAAAGTTACGAAATAAATATAAGTAGAAATATATTTATTGAGCGTATGAATAGCTTAGCCGCAGTAAAACTGCACTGATAAAAGAATGCTTTGATTAAGGTGTTAGATAATAAACCAAATAAAAACAGTACGATAAGTGTTTGCACCTATTAGGGCAATAGCACTTTAGACCTGTTAATTGGCCTACTACCTACGCTAAGGTTAGCGGAGGAAGATAAAGGAGTGATCGAAATAGTCTCGTTGACTAGGCATCATGATATGCCGTGTGCGCCTGATATGCGCCATAATTTTAGATTTCCTCTTCATATACGACTCCATTATGACTTAGAGAAAATGGTTAGGTTTTTATTACGTAATGAAGTTTATATGCGAGTTATAAATAAAATCATGACCTATGTCTTATTTTTAAATAATTAGCACGTCAATTTAACTTAAATTATCAATATTAAATGGAGTCAATCATGCTTAAGTATCTTTATCTAAATTATGAAAGTAAATATTGTCAGCATTATTTAAATAATATTATTTGCATAAAATATCTTATTTCAAATATCTAATCTTAATTTAAAGGCTGCTGTAATCATCATTCTGATTTATACCGCATTCCATATTTGCATTGTTATGCAGATATTTTCGTTACAAAATCATTTTTCTGCTTGAAAAATGCAAAAGTGATAACTTTTTTCTCACATTTGAGCATTTGGGGCAGAAAGTTGTCGTTTTAGGGCAGATGTTATTTTTTTGATTGACGTAAAGTGAGTCAGGTCGAACATGAATAGGAGATAGACATGAATAAAGGGTGGTTAGGGGCGAGTTTAGTGCTTGGGTTATTCGTTGGACAGGCAAGTGCTATGACATTAACGAGCAAAGATATGAGCGAGGGCAATAAACTGACATCGCAATTAGTGTTTAATGGCTTTGGTTGCCAAGGGGAAAATATTTCGCCGCAACTGACTTGGACTGACGTGCCCACAGGAACTAAAGCATTTGCAGTGACAGCTTATGATCCTGATGCACCAACGGGCAGCGGTTGGTGGCACTGGGCCGTATATAACTTACCCTTAGCGCAAACTTCGCTCGCACAAGGTGCGGGCTCGCATGTTGATGCACTGCCCAAAGGCGCCATTGCCTTGAAGAACGATTTTGGTACTACAAATTTTGGTGGCGCATGCCCGCCCCAAGGTCATGGTGTTCACAGGTACGAATTTACTGTGTGGGCATTACCCAGTGCTTTAGAATTGCCAAAGGATGCTAGCCCTGCCTTATTGGGCTTTATGCTCAGGGCACAAGCGCTCGGCAACGCCAAGTTGACTGCGGTATATAATCGATAATCCATTGATAATTAGGCTGGTGTCATGATCCGTATGTTTGAATATGATTCGAAGCAGGCACAATCTTTATCTCAAGTCCCTGTACATCAGCCGTCGATTATTCGGGTTATCTATGGTGAAAAGTCTCTGCTCTGGCAAGATGAATCTGTTTTAGTAGGCCAAGGGCAGTTACTGTTAATTCCTGCTGGTTCGCATATTAGCTTTGTTAATCGACCTTTTCTTGGGCGTTATCGGGCGGTGCAGTTATTACTCCCCCACGATTTACCCCAAGGCATTTTATCAAGCGCTACCGATTGGCGTGACCCTATGCCAGTCCAAAACATATCACGCGCTGTGGACTTAGCTTGGAATGTGCTATTACAGAGTTTGACCTTGTCTCTGGCCGATCCTGTTCAACTACATTATTTGGCCGCGTTACTGTTAAGTTTGCCGGATAAACGCAGTGTGAACTGGTTGTATGGACACACCCAACGCAGCGTGACTCAAGCGGCCTTGGCCTTGATGAGTATGAGTCCTTCGGCGTCATGGCAGCAGGAGGATATTGCCGACAAGTTACACATGAGCACGGCAAGCCTTAGGCGTAAATTGGCCTTAGAAGACACCAGTTTTAGGCAGTTACTGGCAGAAGTGCGGCTTTGTCATGGTTTAGCCATGTTGCAGAATTCGAGCGAGCCAGTATTGCAAGTGGCTTTGGCCTGTGGTTATCAATCTGCGGAAAAGTTTTCCTTACGTTTTAAGCAACAATTTGGCCTGACCCCTGCGGCTTATCGTCGTACACTGTGAAGTGGCATGGGTGTATACCCAAACAACTTTAGGGTACTGGAGAGATATGATGGCGGATGAGCAATTTACTGACAGCGGATTTTGGAACAAGATCAAACTCTTTAGCCGTCAAGCAGGTAGAGAGGTCATCGAGCGGGCACTATGGCTTTATTATGCAGCGCAACAACCCAATACGCCTAAGTGGGCTAAGTCAGTCATCTACGGCGCTTTAGCGTATTTTGTTTTGCCTTTAGATGCGATTCCCGATCTGACTCCTTTAGTTGGCTTTACCGATGATTTAGGTGCCCTTGCCGCTGCCCTGACTATGGTGACCTTATATATCGATGATGAAGTGAAATCCCTTGCGGCGGATAAACTCGCACTGTGGTTTGGAGATAAGCCGAGCGAACCTAAGACTTAAACCTATTGCGAACGCAATTGCCTAAGTGATGCAAAATTGTGCTAAAAATATGATTTCATTAAGAGTCGTTGATTTGGTTTTGACTGAGATTTTCTGGGGTAAAAATATTTTTTTGCAAATGTTTCACTATTGCTTGATTGCGCTATATGCTAGCGCTGTTTTGTAAACCCCTTGTGTTTGTTTAGGCAGATAAATGAAAAATATTATGGTAGTGATCCTATGGCTTTTAGGTGTCTCTGCCGCTACCCCCGCGTTTGCCGATGAGGCCTCTCCGGAACAACTCGCCCGTCTTTACCTCGATTTTATGGCACAGAATAGTCGCCAGAGCGAAGCTTTGTGGCCCGGTTTTCGCCTTGAAGATAAAGTACACCTCTTTAGTTATGGTGGTAATGTCTGGCTTCGACAGCCTGGTGGCGAAATAATCCAAGATAACAGTGTGTTAGAGTCGGTCAATCTGCACTCGGGTCTATCGGTGAGTTTCGGCTTTCCGCAATATAATGGCCAGCCAGGCGTATTGATCCAGCTCGAAGTGCCGAACATCCAATTTACTCGCGACACTAAGCCAACGGATTTAGCTTTTTTAATCTGGGCGAGCAATGGCTTGCATGAAGCCTTCCATTTTTATGCCCAATCCGAATGGCGAGTATTAGAAGACGGTAAGCGTTATGAGGGTGAGGTCTTTCCGCTCAACTTCGATGCTCGCTATTATCGTTTACAGTTATTTGATGCCTTAATGGCGGCGCTGGCACAACCTGAACAACAGTCATTACATCTTAGCTATGCAGCCTATTGGTTGCAGCAATGGCGCCAAATTGCGCCGAATGAAGATCGAGTCGGTTACATCAATGATCTTGTTGAAGGCAGCGCTAAGTACGTGGAATTGGCCGCTGGTGCGCGTGTGTTGAGTCAAAATCAAACTTTACTTGGTTATCAGCAAATACTGACAAAATATGTGTATGACTATTATCAACAGCAGAAGATGTGGGTTGGTTGGACGGCTGAGGCGGCAAATATTGGCGCTCTGGCGGGCATATTGTTGGATAGCACTCAAGACCCTTATGTATGGAAAGAGTCGGTCATGTCGGGTATGTTGCCTGTGGATTTACTACTGAACCGCGTAAAGCCAGTATCCCCGTTAGACAAGAAAGACACTAAACAAAAGAAACAGCTGCAGGAGATGCTAGCGTATTACCCTGCCACTCAAGCAAAACTGTCTCAATTGTTGTTGAATGTGCAGGATCCAAAAGTGCCGTTATTGGTTATGCCGAGCGTGAGCGATAGTAGCAGTTTTATTGATGTGGGTGACGTACGTTCTGGCTTTTATGTAGTGCCCTATCAAGAGGAAATGACTCAAGCTTATTTAGGGATGAGCGCGCAATTTAGTAACTTGTCAGTGAGTGGCAGTCCATTACTCGATGTTCCAGTACAAAATTTTTGTGAGGGCATTGAGGCGGCAACTCTGTTACCTTTAGCATTCCCCTTTCAGCGTGAGGGTCAGTATCTGGTATTCAACGAAGCGGAAGTCCATGGAACTATTAGGGTTTCTGCGAGTGTTGTTGATGGAAGAACCCTCTACTGTGCGATGAATTAATAATGAGAAAAAATCAGCTCGAATTTACCTACATGCGTGGCATTGCGATTATCTTTATCGTGCTTGGCCACAGTATTTACAACTCTGGTGAAGGTTTCCCGCTGTTGCTGGAAAATCTATTGCGTGGTGGCACGGCGTTATTTGTGTTTATCTCGGGATACTTTTTCCATCGCATTTTTTATAAGGATTTCGACTACAGCAAGTTTATGAAGAACAAAGTACAAAACGTACTTTATCCTTTTTTAGTTGTGTCATTGATTGGTCTATTTTGTTTGTGTTTGCGCTGGATATTTATGGAGCATCAGCCGCTCGATAATGTCTTGCTGAGTATTTTTTATACTGTGCGTAACGGTTATATTCTGTATCCGCACTGGTACATTCCCTTCATCATGGCGGTGTTTTTATTCTCGCCGATTTTTTTATGGTTTATCCGTTGCTCGCAGCAGATGCGTTGGACACTATTTGTACTGAGCTGTGTGGTAGCGATTCTATTGCATAGACCTATAGGTAACGTCAATTTCATCCACTCAGTCGTGTATTTTGTACCTTTCTACTTGATTGGTATTTTATATTCGCAAGATGAACATATTGTGACGCGCTTTGGCTCTATTTTCACCGCACTAGCGATGATTTTTTTAGTGGTGAGCTTAGTCGAACAAACTTACATAGTGCAGCATATTGGTAACTATCATAAGGCACCGTTTGATTACAACGGTATCGATTGGCAGTTTATTCAGAAACTTTGTTTATGTGTATTAGTACTGAATTTCTGTGAATGGTTGTCGGGACGAAGTCGTTTGCCTTGGTTAGTCGAAGTCGCTGAGATGAGTTTTGCAATTTTCTTTATTCATCCACTCTTCGATATGCTATTTAACACAGCTGCAACCGTAATGCGTTTCCGCTTTCCACCAGGTTCTGCTGTGACTAGCGTGCTCTTTTCCGCTGGGATTTTCATTTTCATGATGGTAGGCAGTATTATGACGGCTCGCTTTATCAAAAAGCGTCTGGGTAATCGATCGCGTACTTATATCGGCTGGTAATCACTTGGCTTATCATCACTAACACTAGGTGAAATTCAGTTTGAATTTATTTCCTAGTGTTAGGGTGTTTTTCATCTAAAAAAGTGGAGAACATAATGAATCCCAACATTACCATACCGAGCCTCGGGCTCATCAGTTTGTCTTTTATCGCGTTGCCATCCATCGCCGCTCAAGTTGAGTCGCTATCCACCAAGACGCAGAATACTTTTTTCGCACAAATTGCGGCCCATTGTGGCCAAGCCTTTGCGGGAAAAGTGGTATCGGGTGACAGTGCCGATTCGGCCTTTAGCGGCAAGTCGTTAATTATGCACGTGCGTGAATGTAGCGACACTGAGCTTAAGATCCCGTTCCATGTG
This sequence comes from Shewanella oncorhynchi, assembly GCF_030848765.1. Taxonomy (NCBI): domain Bacteria; kingdom Pseudomonadati; phylum Pseudomonadota; class Gammaproteobacteria; order Alteromonadales; family Shewanellaceae; genus Shewanella; species Shewanella oncorhynchi. The sequence goes on along the minus strand of NZ_CP132914.1, from coordinate 4,673,124 downwards.
GGTGATGACCACTCGCGTACTTGGGTGCTGACTAAAACGCAGCAAGGGCTTAAGTTGAAGCACGACCATCGCCATCAGGATGGAAGTGAAGATGCTGTGACCATGTATGGCGGCGACACTATGAATGATGGGACAGTACAGAAACAGTCATTTCCCATTGATAGGGAATCTATCGATAACTTCGTCAAGAATGGACTCACTCAGTCGATTACCAATGTGTGGCACATGGAAATTACGCCAACGATTTTTAGTTACCAACTCACGCGAGAACAACGCAATTTTAAAGTCGATTTTGATCTTACCCAGCCAGTAGCATTACCACCCAAACCTTGGGGACACGACTAGTGTTGTTATTAAGCTAGCTCAAAATGGTGTTCATCACCTGCTTATGTTGCCCGTTTATGTGGATAACGACACTACACGGGCTCAGCCTCGCATCAAATCCAGTCAAATCGTTGTGACATCCTCGCCAGCAAACCCTAGTGCGGTAAGTTCTTCATCTAGTATCACTGCTATGTAATGACGCCATTAACTGGCAATAAGCCAATAAGCCAATAAGCCAATAAGTCCATTATGTCTAAAAGGATTAATAATAGTTTTTTTCAGTTTTAAGTGTTCTTTTTATTCATTTTATTGTGTTGCGGAATACTAGAATTGCGGTTCATTTAATACTTAATTTTTATGGATAAACAAGATGGTTATACCTAAAAATAGGTATTTATGTCTTGAGGATAATTTTTTAAATATTCACCTAAATTAAACATAAATCTGAGATTTAAACCGGATTTAATCACTACTTCTGCTAATTTATAGTCTAGGCTAGAAAAGTGCAGTTGAAAGATGGTGCACCTAGGTCTAGACTGAAAAATTAAAGGACTGATTCACTAATGATTATAAAGTTAAGTGACCCAAAGGGAAGAGGTGAACTATGCGCTTTTATATGGCAAGACAGCCTATACTGAATAGAAATAAAAACGTTGTTGCTTATGAGTTGCTCTTTAGAAATAGCCGGGATAACTATTTCCCACAGGGTGTTACAGACAATGTTGCTACAGCTAAAGTGTTTGTAAATAGTTATTTAAGTATGGATCTAGAGGATTTAACCGAAGGGAAGCCAGCATTAATTAATTTTCCATCTCATTTCTTGCGAGACCATTTATTATACATGTTCCCATACAAAAATATTATTGTTGAGGTATTGGAAACTGTTAGCCCAAGCGAGGATAACTTTATTTTAATTAAAGAGTTATTTAACTTGGGTTATTATCTTGCTTTAGATGACTTTGTTTATTCTCCTGAGTGGGAACGTTTTTTTCCTTTTTTTAAACTTATAAAAATTGATATAATTTCAACGCCTTTGGATAGTGTTTCTCATCTGATCCCTAAATTTAGACAGTATAATTTAAAACTACTTGCAGAGAAAGTTGAAACATTGGAAGAGTATAGGCTAGCTAAGTCACTCGGTTTTGATTATTTTCAAGGTTATTATTTTTATAAGCCAGAACTCATAGAGGGGAGTGAAATAGGTGCTACACAACATTTTGTTATGTCTATTTATAATGAGGTTTTTAAGTCTGATTTTAGTTATAAAAAACTTGAAAATTATTTTTCTCAAGATTTAGATCTTACTTATAAATTACTAAGATATGTCAATTCAAGTCAGTTTGAGCATGTGAATGAATTTACCTCTATTAAGCAGACTATGGTTTTTTTAGGTGAAAATAAACTTCGTAAGTTTGTAAGTCTCATTATTTTGGCTGAACTTAACCCCAATAAACCAGTTGTGTTAATTAATAATACTATAATCAGGGCTCGGTTATGTGAAGAGTTAATATCATTAATGGGATTTCCTTTGTTGAAAGAGTCAGCATTTTTGACTGGATTATTATCTACTTTAGATGCCATTTTAGATAAACCGATGAACAGAGCGATAGAGCCGCTTCCTCTTGAACAGCAAATAAAGCGTGCTTTACTTAATAATCATGGATACCTAGCTCATTGTTTACAACTTACTCTGGCGTATATGGAAGGTGATTGGGTTACTGTCGATTATTTCATTGATAATTATAATATTGATCCTGAGAGGCTCATCTCAGCGTGTGATAAAGTGTATAGCTGGTTTAATCAGTATAAAAATTCAGTTCAGTAGTAATGAATGCTAGTTTGCAATAAGGATATGCGATGATGAATGGTATTGATTTAGACTTGTTTGATTCTTGTGCATTTATGTTATCACCTGAGGTGGAGTGGTTAGGCGAGAATCAAATTTTCTCAAATAATAATTTTTTAAAAAATGCCAAGAAAAAAATAATTCAGCATTTTGAAAAGATTAAACAGAATATCACGCCTAATGAATGCTTAATGATAGGAAGTAACTGTTTAAAGTTTAGCCTATTAAAGATGGCAAATAAAAATTTTATTGTGCTCTGTGTTGTAGAGCATGATGCGTCAATAACAAAAAATTTCGAGTATAGCCAATTTAGGTGTGAGAATCCTGCGGGTGATGACTCTAGATATCAGGAAATTACTTCAGATGGTGTTCTTGTCGTAAATAGTCTTGGTAATATTGATTTTATTGGTGGCGGGGTTAAATACCTTTTCCCATATTTACATTTTTATAATTATATTGGCAAGTCATTTTTTAGTTTAATTCAAGATATTGTTAGCTATGAGGTTGTTGGTAGAGATAATTATAGAATTATGAAGTGGTTTAGATATAAATGTGCAACTAATAAAAAAATATGTCTATCTTTTAAAACTAAATCAGGGTTGTATTTTGAGTATAGAGATTTCTTCCTTGATGATAGAACTCGGTTTGGATTAATTATAGATGAATCTAAACGATATGAGAAAGAAAAAGTATTAATAGAGAAATGTTCAGAGCTGGAACAATTGAATAGCTTTCAAAGTGATTTTATTGCCACTCTAGGTCACGAGATTAGAACACCATTAAATGCAGTGCTAGGCTTAATTGAGCTCAGTTTAGGTAATGTAAGGGCACAGGATAAGAAGTTATTATCTGTCGCATTCAGTACTTCAAAACAAGTTTTATTACTCATTAATAGTATGTTGGATTTTAAAAAGACAAATGAGAGTAGTGCAGATGTTAAAAATGACTCGGTAGATGTTAGGTTGTTAGGCGAATCTGTTGTTGATGCGTTTAGCCTTCAAGCAGATAAAAAAGACATTAATTTAGACTTTTTTATGCCATTAAATTTTAATCGCAGGGTTATTTGTGATGAAGTTAAACTAAATCAAGTTATCTATAATTTAATCTCCAATTCAATTAAGTTTTCCAATAAAATTGACTCGTCGATTCTATTAGAAGTAGAAGTTCTGGAACAGTCATTCGAAAATGTAAAACTAAAGTTTTCTGTTATTGATAATGGTATCGGTTTAACTGAAGAGGAACAATCAAAAGTGTTCGGTAAGTATGAGCAGGCATCATCAAATTCTTACCGTCAGTATGGTGGTGTTGGCTTAGGACTATACATAAGTAAAAGTATATGTTGTTCAATGGGAAGTGATCTTCAGGTTATTAGTCGTATCGGTGATGGTAGCGTTTTCTATTTTGTTATTGATTTTGCTTTAGATAATCACTTTACGGCGCATGATGTAAGCGGCTCCTATCGTTCTGATATTGATGCTTCAGTAACAGCATATACTAACAGTTCGATTTTTCACGAATCAGTTTCAAGATATTCCAAAGAGCTTGATTTCGAGTTGCTATATTTACCAAGTAATGAATTACTGGAATTTGAAACTGAAAGCTCAATACTTTTTATTGACTTGAATCAAAATGATATTATCTCAAAGAATGAATTTGTAACTAGTCTTTTTACAAGAAAAGAAAGAGTTGCAGAGTTAAGGCGAGTGTCACTTTCTAAGTCTAACTCTGACTACGAAGTGATTTCATATCCACCACTCAGAATTCAATCAGTAACTGATTTCGTTAATGTTAAAAATTATTTGAATATTATTGACGAGCAGGCTTCGGATAGTGCTGATTATAGTAATATTAGTGTGTTAGTTATTGATGATTGTCAAGAAAACTTATTTGTTATCGAAAAACAGTTATTATCTGTTGGAGTCATAGTTTCCTGTGTTCAAGATCCGATGCAAGCAATTGAGCTTTTTAAGACAAATAAATTTAATGTCGTTATTTCTGATGTGATAATGCCAACTATATCGGGCTCAGACCTCATTGGCGTCATTAGAGAAGTTGAAGGGTATCGGGAATTAGCGCCATCGATTATTGTGATGTTGACCGCTGATCATGGCGACATATGTAAAGATGAATGTTTGCAGGCTGGAGCAAATCGCGTACTTGTAAAGCCTCTGACATTGAATGATTTGATTGGCCTTTTAGATGAAGTAAAAGTCACTTTGTCAAATAATACAAGTTTAAAAAAGTCTACAGTTAAAGCAGATAATACTTCTTTTGATAATAGTTTTTTCTGTTGTGATGAAACACCGCAGGAATTAGTAGACATCTTACAGATAGTCAACTTGTCAGATATATATAATTTTGTAGGTGAAAATATAAGCGATGAAGAGTTATCTATTTTTTTAGAGCAATATTACAGTAATTTACTTGTTAAGCGTGAAGCATTAAGGTCTGCAATTATGGATAATGATCTTCGTATTATTACTGCAATTAGCCACACCCTTAAAAGTAATTCTCTTTACATAGGTGCAAAAAAATTAAATTTATCTTGCCAAGAACTAGAGCGTGTTTCGCGTAACAATGCTATTGATTACAAAGTTATCTTAAAATGTTGGCAAGAGGTTGATGATGATTTATTTGCGTTAATTGAGTTTTTTATGCAAAGGAGTAATGCTAGTGGATAGAGTCAATTTTGAGCATATCGTTCTCTATACGAACGACCAAGATAATGATAGATTATTGATAAGTGTTCTAATTCGTCACTTTTCTCGTATTCATGTGATTAAAACGAATGCTGAGCTTGTTGAGCAAATCAAACAATCAACCCCAAAAGTGATTCTTGTTGCTGCTGAAACTTTACAAGAAACTTTACTTATTTATTACGAAGCTATAGAGGAATTGCAGGCTGTAGAAATATGTGAGCATGCCGTTGTTTCTCTTATTCCAAAACATCAAGAAAGAGAAGCGTACGAGGCTTACCGTAGTGGTGTGATTAATGATTATTTAATCGCTAGGCCAATGTATGAAGTACATAGAGCAATTATAATATGTACACATTTATTGCGGGAAATTGGGTTGAGAGGAAAATATAAAAAAGTAGAAGAGTTTGTAAATGTACAAGATAACTACTCTTCGCATATCAAGGAGATTGTTCTTAAAGGTGTTCAGCGCAAGAAGGATTTAGAACATAGCTTTGAATTAAGTTTGATTGAAATCGAGCAATCATTAGATAAGGCAGAAGCGCACCTTGCAAGTAATAGAACCGCTGAGTTAGATCTGGCTTCATTGAAGAAGATATTATCATTTATTCGTTCTAATGAAATTAGACCAGCTTTGTTGAAACTGCAAAGTAAGGCGTTGCACTTACTTGAACTTGTTGTTACTGATGTATCAAATGTGGCGACGGTCGCAGAAGCCCCTTTGCCAGAACAGGAGCATATTGAGGTTAGCAACAAGGCAGCTCCAACCGTGCCTGATACTAAATACACGTTTAATCGATTGTATTCGGAGTCAAAAAATTCTCTTGTATCAGTTGAAGTTCCTGTAGTGCCAAAGATGTTAATTGTTGAGGATGATCACATTAGTTTGAATTTAACTATTATGCTTCTTAGAACGTATGCCATTGAACTTGATACATCATTGTCTGGACGTATGGCGTTAGATTTACTTTCTAAGAAAAAATATGACGTTATTTTAATGGACATAAATCTTCCTGATACTAATGGGTTTTATATTATTAACCACATTAATAAGTCTAATGGAATAAATGCAATTACGCCCATTGTTATGTTGACAGGGAATAAAAATAAGTCATCAGTTCAGCAGGCAATAGCTGCAGGAGCTAAAGGTTACATTATCAAACCACTATATAAGGATTCGATAATCAAGCTTTTTAGGAAGTATGATATTCCATTGCATTTGCGATAGTTCTATAGACAGGGGGTTCAATAGTGCTTGTATATTTTTAGTCTCACAGGTATGGGCCTATATCCTTACCCGTAATATCTACCTTTTTAGGTATTTAAATTGTTGGGTTTTTATGTTGTACATTGTTCTTTGGGGTTTTTATTAGATTATACTGATGTTTTTTAAGTTATAGTCTTTAGCTTAAATATGATGTTCATCTGTGGAATGACCACCTATTGTTGGCTGGCGTTAGTGCCAATCATAGATCAAGGGAGTCGTTTTGATGGCGCTAGTTGTGATGGAGTTAGGATGGTTGACAATACTGTACATAATCATAAATCTCGGACTCAATATATTATTTTAGCTGTGGCTATTTATGCGCTTGCGGCGCTTGGATGGATCTTTTTATCCGATCAATTGTTGCTTGTATTTACGGACACAGAAACTGTGTTTCGTTTATCCCTCGCTAAAGGTTTTTTCTTTGTATTTACCAGTGCCTTTATCCTACTTTTTGTTCTGAATGCCGTTCCTGACCGTCATAATGCTCCATCGGGTAATTTGCTTGAAATAACCTTTGCTCGCTCTGTAGCGATAAGTAATATCTCATGGCTTAAATACATTGCGATATTGAGTTTTACGCTGATAACGCTATGGTTTGCCAATTCACTTTCAGCTGAGCAGCACCAGCGTTTACTATTGCTGATTTTTATGTTGCCCATTTCATTAAGCGCTATTGGTGGCGGATTCGCCCCCGGATTAGTCGCGACATGTCTCTCTGTTCTGTGTGTCTATTATCTTCATCCAACCGCCAATAGTCTCGACAATATTCATTCGGTAGATTGGTTACAGCTTATTAGTCTAAGTGTTTACGGCATAGTGATCAGTGCACTAAGCGGCTATTTACGTGCCTCATTACAGAAATTGGATGTGAATCATCAACTGCTCGATTCTGTGGTTTCTCAAACAACCGATGGTATTTTTGTGAAGGATTTGGCGGGGCGTTACATCTTGGTCAACCAAGGTGCCGCTACCTTTGTCGGCAAGAGTATGAGTGACATCTTGGGCAAAGATGACACTGATATTTTTGATGCTGACTCTATTGATATTATCCAAGAAAAAGATCGCACTGTATTAGTGTCCGGAATGGTCACCACACATAAAGAGTATTTACATATTCAGGGTGAAGCAGCCATTTTTCAAGTGACCAAAGGTCCTGTGTTTGACGCTCAAGGTGCAATTTGTGGCTTATTTGGAATAGCAAGGGATGTGACGACTCAAGAAAAAAATGCTGAACATTTACTCATTAGTGAGTTGGGATTAAAACAAGCACAACAATTATCAGGGATTGGCAGTTGGGAGTGGGATTTAGTTACTGATTCGCATACTTGGTCTGAACAGGTTTTTGTGATTTATGGCTTGCCATATAAAGAAGCCGCCCCTTCGATAGAACAAGTGCAGAAATTATTTACTCCTGAGAGTTGGCAAGCGTTAAGTACGCTGGTGATGCGATGTGTGCATACGGGAGAAGAGTATGAATGCGAAGCTGAGTTGCTAGATCCTAATCGTGCCCATCGTTGGATTATGGCTAGGGGTCAAGCACAGCGTGATCCGCACGGTAAGATATTTAAATTGCACGGTACAGTGCAAGATATTACCCATGCGCGACAGCTTCAACAACAACTAGCGGCTCAAACAGCACAATTGCAAAGGGTTATTCAAGGTTCTGAACAAGGATTCTGGGACTGGAATGCTGTTACTGGAGAAGTGCAAATCAGCCCAAGATTTGAAGCCATTTTGGGATATCAAGCTGGCGAGATGAAGCTGACGGTTAATAATTGGCGTCAATATGTGTATGTCGAAGATGTGCAAAATATAGAGCAACAGGTTCTACAGCATCTCATCCATAAAACAAGCAGTATAGAGTTGGAAGTGCGCTGCATTAAAAAGACTGGCGAGCTGTGCTGGATATTGTGTAAGGGGCGGGTCGTTGAAGAGGATAGTCAAGGTCGAGCGTTGATGATTTCGGGAACCCAAGCCGATATCACGTTATTAAAGACCCATGAGACTGAGTTAGATCGCGTGGCAAATTATGATGCACTTACAGGATTACCAAATCGTCGCTTACTTTTAGACCGTTTTCAGCAAATGATTGCCCATGTTCAACGTAATGGCAGTCTCTGTGCCGTGTGTTTTATGGACCTTGACGGGTTTAAGGTGATCAATGATCGTTATGGCCATGAGGTTGGTGACCAACTGTTGATCGCGATTGCAAATAATGTGTCTGTGGTGATTCGGCAGCAAGATACGTTGGCCCGGGTAGGAGGCGATGAGTTCGTTATCTTATTTGAGATGATGTCTGAGGAAGAATGTACTCAAGTACTATTACGAATACTGGCGGCGGTCGATCAGCCGATATTAATCGGTGATTTAAATCTTTGTTTAACGGCTTGTATTGGCGTGAGTTTGTATCCAGAGGATAACGTTGACCCCGACATTTTATTGCGCCATGCCGACCAAGCCATGTATATGGCAAAATCGGCAGGTAAGAATCGTTTCCAAATGTTTGATCCTGACATTGATCGTAACATTATTGCTCGGAGAACTTGGTTAGAAGAACTTAAGTCAGCTTTTGAACGTCATGAATTTGTGATGTTTTACCAACCAAAAGTGAATCTCGCTACCGGTAAAATTATTGGTGCGGAAGCCTTAATTCGTTGGCGTCATCCACTGCGAGGTATAGTCGGTCCGAGTGAGTTTTTACCGGATATTGCAGGCAGTGATCTTGAAATTGCTTTAGGTGAATGGGTTATCAATACTGCAGTAGCACAATGGCAGAATTGGCAACAGAGTGGTCGCCCGATAGCAGTAAGTATTAACGTAAGCGCTCGGCAGCTATTGGCTGAACACTTTAGCGCATTCTTAAAATCGACGTTAATGCAATATCCCGATTTGACAGCCTCGGATCTAGAATTGGAAATTTTAGAGAGTGCCGCCATTGAAGATATGACATTGGCAATTGATATCCTTCAGGAATGTAAGCGTTTGGGAGTCCATTTTTCCCTAGATGATTTTGGTACAGGTTATTCGTCGTTAACGTATTTACGCCAATTACCCATATCGACGATAAAAATTGATCAGAGTTTTGTGCGAGGTATGCTCGATAGCGAAGATGATTGGCGTATCGTGGAGGGTGTTATCCGCTTAGCGTCAGTATTTAATCTTAATGTGATTGCTGAAGGTGTTGAAACCATTGCCCATGGTAAAAGTTTAGCTGAATTGGGCTGCCAATTGTGCCAAGGCTATGGCATTGCTCGGCCTATGCCTGTAGAGGAGTTTGCTCTTTGGTACGATGAATGGCCATTGCAATATCAACAGATTAAACATGAATTCAAGCAAATGGACGAATTGCATCTTTAATAGCAAGTTACAGAGAGTTTTTAGCTGGCTTTAAGGATTTAGGTCTCACTCGTGTATTTGGAATGTACTTATTTGGCGTGATGGTTCTTATCTGGAGCAAAAGTTGGCGCTGGGCTAATCTTTTGCTCCATAGTTGAGAATACTTTTAGTGTTTAATCTATATTTCTTTTTGATTTACTCGGATTGATAGCTCTGAAGCGCTTTCTTTGCGTTCGCTATATCGGTTCGTGAGGAAATTAACATTGCCCCTCAGGAGTAAAGTGAATTTCATCAATTCCTCCATAACATCAACTACACGATCGTAGTAAGGCGAAGGTTTCATTCGGCCTGCCTCGTCAAACTCTAACCAAGCTTTTGCGATTGAAGACTGGTTGGGTATGGTGAACATGCGCATCCATCGTCCCAATATACGCATTTGGTTTAGTGTGTTGAAGGACTGTGAACCACCACTCACCTGCATTATTGCTAATGTCTTACCTTGTGAAGGCCGGACAGCACCTTCAGCCAAAGGGATCCAATCGATTTGAGCTTTCATAATACTGGTCATCGCACCGTGGCGTTCTGGTGAACACCACACCATACCTTCGCACCAACGTACCATTTCTCTTAGTTCCATGACTTTGGGATGACTGTCAGGCGCATCATCAGGAAGTGGAAGTCCAGAAGGGTTAAAAATACGCACCTCTGCGCCCATGTGTGTTAATAGTCGAGCGGCTTCTTCCGTCGTCAGTCGGCTATAGGAGCGCTCTCGTACTGAGCCATAAAGCATCAGTATTCTAGGCGGATGGGTTAAAGGAGTTAGATTAAAACAGTCCATATCCATATTATTAACCATTAATTCTTGTTTGAGCGCTGGCATATCGTGGTTTAGTGGTTTCATGTGCGAACTCTTTGTCCCTGTTCATTAATGATGATTTCGCCATCTTCTTTGGTGAAAGGGCCTTGTTGTGCTTTGGTTAAAATATCAAGCACTGTCTCAGATGGGCGACAGAGTTTTGTGCCTCGCGGCGTAACGACGATAGGACGGTTAATTAAAATGGGATAAGTCAGCATAAAGTTAACCAGTTCTTCATCAGTAAATGTGTCTTCAGAAAGTCCTAGTCGTTCAAATGGTTCAACATTGTTGCGTAACAATGAACGCACAGAGATTTTCATCTCATTAATTAAATTAAGTAATTCATTGCGGGAGGGTGGCGTTTCTAAGTAGTGGATGATTTGGGGTTCGACTCCACTATTACGGATCAATGCTAAAGTGTTGCGCGATGTACCACAGGCTGGATTGTGGTAAATCTTAATGCTGTCATCAATCATATTAGTCATAACATGTCTCTGATAAATAATCGCTTATAAATTTATCCATAGGCACTAAACAGATGCTCTAGTGCCCATGGACGAAGATTAGAAGGAGAGGCGCAGTGCCAGTGCCGCTAGGGTGACAAATAGCACAGGTAGCGTCATCACTATGCCGACGCGGAAATAATAACCCCAGGTAATATTAATATTTTTCTGCGCCAGTACATGCAGCCATAGCAGGGTTGCTAAACTGCCGATGGGGGTGATTTTAGGACCTAAATCGCTACCAATCACGTTAGCGTAAATCATGGCTTCTTTAATCACGCCGGTGGCATTGCTACCGTCTATCGACAGGGCGCCAATTAACACCGTTGGCATGTTGTTCATGATGGACGATAAAAAGGCGACCAAGAAGCCTGTGCCCATAGTGGCAGCCCAAAGCCCTTGTTCTGCCAAGCTATTTAATACGCTTGATAGGTAATCGGTTAAGCCTGCGTTGCGAAGACCATAAACCACTAGATACATGCCTAATGAAAAGATCACTATCTGCCAGGGCGCGCCGCGAAGTACCTTAGTGGTATCTATGGCATGGCCTTTTTTCGCGACAATAAACAGGATCAGGGCACCCACGGCAGCGACTAAACTCACGGGCACACCGAGGGGTTCTAAGCCAAAAAAGCCCACCAAGAGTAAGACTAATACTCCCCAACCAGTTTTAAAGGTGTTGAGGTCGCGAATGGCGGTCTTAGGTTCGCGCAGTTTTTGCAAGTCGTAGGTCGCGGGAATATCTTTGCGGAAAAACAGATGCAGCATGACTAAGGTGGCACTAATAGCTGCAATATCGACGGGCACCATCACAGAGGCGTATTCGTTAAAACCTATGTTGAAGAAGTCTGCTGAAACAATATTGACTAGGTTAGAGACAATTAACGGCAAACTTGCGGTATCGGCAATAAAACCCGCCGCCATCACAAAGGCTAAGGTTGCTCCGGCGCTAAAGCCCAGAGCCAGTAACATCGCAATTACGATCGGGGTGAGGATCAGCGCCGCGCCATCATTGGCGAACAATGCGGCAACAGTAGCGCCGAGTAACACTATGTAAGTAAAGAGTAAACGGCCACGACCTTTGCCCCAACGGGCCACATGTAGCGCGGCCCATTCGAAAAATCCCGACTCATCTAATAATAAACTGATGATGATCACGGCAATAAAGGTGGCGGTCGCATTCCAGACAATATTCCATACCACAGGAATATCCCCTAAGTGGACCACACCCAGTAGTAGGGCCAATACGGCGCCCAAGGTAGCACTCCAACCTATGCCTAACCCCTTAGGTTGCCAAATTACTAACACTATGGTGAGAACAAAAATTGCCCCTGCTAACCACATACCAGCTCCTCAAAGAGTAGAGATTGTCTACCCGTAACCATAAAATAATGCCCTCACCTAACGATATTGTCGGTGGGTTTGAATGATTTTTTATATGTGAATTTTCGTATATATCTTAGTGTTGAACACTATACTTAAATACCATTTTGGCTAATGCGTGAAACTTAAGGTGATCTTATATACGGATATTTACATATATGAAAATTCGTATATATTGTACAAGGTCTTTCCAAAAGATCCATAGCCATGAAAAACGAGTGTTGTTTCTTACCGCTCACAGCTTGCTGTTTGAATGAACCTTTAGGAAAGTTAACAAAAGGATCAAAATGTTTGTATTAGTTCAGTCTAAGGGCATCAATGATTAATCCAACCCAGTTTTTTAAATGTTTAGCCGATGAAACCCGCTTGCGTTGCATGATGTTGATACAGCAAGAGGGGGAGCTCTGTGTCTGTGAATTGACCGAGGCATTGCAAGAGACCCAGCCTAAGATTTCGCGACATTTGGCCCAATTACGTAAATGCGGTTTATTAGTTGATCGCCGTCAGGGGCAATGGATTTTCTATCGTATCAATAATGACTTACCCGAATGGAGTCAGTTAGTGTTGAGTGAAGTTACCAACCAAAACACTGTATTCCTTGAAGAAAATATGCGTAATTTGTGCAAGATGGGCGGGCGTCCTGACCGTGCTAAAGCTTGCTGCTAGAAGACTAGCAGCAAAAATTTAACCTCAAATATACGTTTTTTCATATGTTTACGTGTCTAAAGTTTTGCTTAATATTAAGGTGGCGTAACAATGCTGCAAATATTTTCAGATTTAGCGAGCTGGTTAACTTTTGATTTGATGGGCTTAGAGCCCAATACTAAGCTCGCCGACGCCATCCATTTTTTTATTGAAGATACCACTAAGATTTTTGCGCTCCTGTTGCTGATGATTTATGGCATCGCTTTGGTGCGGGCCTCGCTCAATGTCGAGCGTGTTCGGGATTACTTGGCGGGTAAAAATCGTTTTGTCGGTTACGTTATGGGATCGGGTTTTGGCGCTGTTACCCCATTCTGCTCATGTTCGAGTATTCCGGTTTTTTTAGGTTTCACTTCCGCGGGGATCCCCGTTGGGATCACTATGGCATTTCTGATCACTTCGCCGTTAATTAATGAAGTTGCCGTTCTGTTGCTTGTGAGTCTGCTGGGCTGGCAGTTCACTGTGATATACGTGCTAGTCGGCATGTCAGTGGGTATGTTGGCGGGGGCATTTTTAGACACGATTCGCGCTGAGCGTTGGCTGCAATCCTTTGCCGCCAAAGCACTCGAGCAAGGTCAGGCGCAAGCAAGTCGCGATAATAGCGAGGGTATGACATCGACATCCATGACGTTAACCGAGCGACATGAATTTGCGAAAGGCGAGACCCTAGAGATTTTTGGCCGAGTGTGGAAATGGGTCATTATTGGGGTTGGGCTTGGCGCCGCACTCCATGGATTTGTGCCTGACGGTTGGATCGAAGCCCACTTAGGCGATGGTCAATGGTGGTCAGTTCCTGCGGCGGTATTGATTGGTATTCCTCTGTATTCCAATGCCACAGGGGTTATCCCTATCATGGAGAGCCTTATCACTAATGGCTTGCCCGTAGGGACGACATTGGCATTTTGTATGGCAACGGTTGCCGCCAGTTTTCCTGAGTTCATTTTGCTCAAGCAGGTAATGCAATGGCGTTTGCTGGCCATCGTTTTTGCCATTTTATTGATTTCATTCACCTTAATCGGTTGGATCTTTAACGCTATAGGTCCCGTTCTGTGAGAATTATAAAAATGCTAAACATCAAAGTATTAGGCAGTGGATGTGCCAAATGCACAAAAACCGCTGAGATTATTACAGCCATTGCCCACGAGAAGGGCATCAACGTGGCTATATCAAACAGATAACGCTTTAATCTTAAACAAATAATATAAAACACCTAATATAAAACTGAGTGTGAAGGATGCAGGTATGACAATCAAAATCGGGATAAATGGCTTTGGCCGTATGGGACGTTTAGCACTGCGCGCCGCTTGGGGCTGGGATGAGGTTGAGTTTGTGCAGATTAATGATCCCGCAGGGGATGCGGCGACCTTAGCCCATTTGCTGACATTCGATTCTGTGCATGGCCGCTGGCAATATGAGGCGAGCAGCGATGGCGATGACATCATTATCGATGGCAAGCGTATTCGCTGTACTCGCAATAAAACCATCGGGGAAACCGATTGGTCCGCCTGCGATGTGGTGATTGAAGCCTCGGGTAAGATGAAAACCAAAGAAGTGCTGCAAGCTTATTTAGATCAAGGCGTTAAACGCGTTGTGGTCACAGCGCCTGTTAAAGAAGAGGGCGTGTTAAACGTTGTCATGGGGGTGAATCATCAACTCTATGACAAAGCTATTCATCCTATTGTGACTGCGGCCTCCTGTACTACTAACTGTTTGGCGCCAATCGTTAAAGTGATCCACGAAAACCTCGGCATAGTGCATGGTTCCATGACAACCATTCATGATATTACCAACACTCAAACTATTTTAGATGCACCGCATAAAGATCTCCGCCGTGCGCGGGCCTGTGGTTTAAGCTTAATCCCCACAACGACGGGCTCGGCGACAGCCATTACCCATATTTTCCCTGAACTCAAAGGTAAGCTCAACGGCCATGCCGTGCGGGTGCCATTAGCGAATGCCTCATTAACCGATTGCGTGTTCGAGGTGAGTCGCAAAACGACCGAAGCTGAGGTCAATCGCCTGTTAAAAGAAGCGGCAGACGGACCGCTAAAAGGCATTTTAGGTTATGAGGAACGTCCATTAGTCTCAGTCGATTATAAAACCGATCCGCGTTCGAGCATTATCGATGCGCTATCGACCATGATTATCAATGGCACTCAGGTCAAACTCTACGCTTGGTATGACAACGAGTGGGGTTATGCCAATCGCACCGTCGAACTGGCCCGCATGGTCGGTCTGATGGATAAGGCATAGGCTTTATGGCTAAGCTGACAGGGTTCTTGTCTAACATATCACCCGAGATCCGCCAGTATTTGGTGGTCACAGGCAACTATTGGGCATTCACGCTTACCGATGGCGCATTACGTATGTTAGTGGTGCTCTATTTTTATGGCTTAGGTTATAGCCCGCTGCAAATTGCCATGCTATTCCTCTTCTATGAAATCTTTGGGGTGGTAACGAACTTAGTCGGCGGCTGGCTTGGGGCGCGTTTAGGCTTAAATAAGACCATGAATGTGGGCCTATTTATGCAGATTGTCGCCCTTAGCATGCTGCTTGTGCCTAGCGGTATGCTCACGGTTGCTTGGGTGATGGCAGCACAGGCCTTGTCGGGTATCGCTAAAGATCTCAATAAAATGAGCGCTAAAAGCAGTATCAAGTTGTTGGTGCCCAATGATGCTCAGGGTGAGCTGTATAAGTGGGTTGCCATGCTCACTGGCTCCAAAAATGCGCTAAAGGGCGCGGGGTTCTTCTTGGGCGGCGCCTTACTGACCCTGTTTGGATTCCAGCTGGCCGTGTTAGGTATGGCAATTGGCCTATTGCTGGTGTGGATTTTTAGTCTGTTAAGTTTGCAGCGCGATTTAGGTAAAGCCAAAAACAAACCTAAGTTCACGGAAATTTTCTCTAAGAGTCCGGCGGTAAACACGCTTTCTGCCGCACGCATGTTTTTGTTTGGTGCGCGGGATGTGTGGTTTGTGGTGGCTTTACCCGTTTATTTGGCCTCAACCTTTGGTTGGGATCATTGGTATGTCGGCGGTTTTCTCGCACTCTGGGTGATAGGTTATGGCATAGTGCAAGGCTTTGCACCTCGCTTGACGGGGACAAAGTCGGCGGGCAAAAACAAGGTTCCCGATGGACGTAGCGCCTTAGGTTGGGCGGCGATATTGAGCATAGTGCCAGCAGGCATTGCGCTGGCGATAAGTTATGACTTTCATGCCGCGAATATACTGATTTGGGGATTGATGCTGTTTGGCGCCTTATTCGCGATCAACTCTTCATTACACAGCTATCTTATCGTCAGTTATGCGGATCAAGATGGCGTATCGTTAGATGTGGGTTTTTACTACATGGCGAATGCTATGGGACGCTTGATCGGGACTGTGTTGTCTGGCTGGGTGTATCAAGTGTATGGCATGGCGGCTTGTCTGTGGATATCGGCGGCATTTATTGCGTTAGCGGCGCTTATCTCAATCAAACTGCCTCGGCATAAAGCGATATCAGATGGTGCTTAATACTTACCTAAGCTATCCCTGAGTTGTTGCGGTTGTTTTTATTCAATACCCACCAAAGTATGGTGGGTATTTTAATCACTCTGATGTTAACTGAAGTTTTTTGATTTTGAGCAAACAACTCTCTATACTCCGGCCTGTTTTATACACGTCATTATGTCGCTATTCCCAATAGCACAACTATTTTTAATGCAGTCAAATTTGAGTTGGCTCATATAAGTGAGGTTATTTTTCGGTGATGAGCATTAAGCCGCATTAGTTTAATCCTTCCTTCTTGGATCGTTAAGATCCGTCCTTAGTAGCTACCGACTCGGTAGTTGTTTTGCAGTACCCCATAATCCCAATTGCATTTCGTCACCTTGACGCATAAGTACCTTATTGGCTATGCGCTGACATTTGAGTCAAGTGTTGATATTAGCTATTGGAAGATATGATTAAATTTCAATCAGAGTGAGTGACATGATACAAACCATGAAAAAAGAGTGGTTCTCCAACATACGCGGAGATCTGTTAGCCGGTATTGTGGTTGCACTGGCGTTAGTCCCTGAGGCGATTGCCTTTTCTATTATTGCAGGCGTCGATCCTAAGGTCGGCCTGTATGCTTCATTCTGTATCGCAGTGGTCATCGCGTTTACAGGTGGTCGTCCTGGAATGATCTCTGCCGCAACGGGTGCTATGGCGTTGTTGATGGTGACCTTAGTGAAGGAACACGGCCTCGAGTATTTACTCGCGGCGACCCTATTAACTGGTGTGCTGCAAATTGCCGCGGGTTACTTAAAGCTAGGAAGCTTGATGCGTTTCGTCTCCCGCTCTGTGGTGACAGGCTTTGTGAATGCGCTGGCGATTCTGATCTTTATGGCCCAGTTGCCCGAACTGACCAATGTGACTTGGCATGTGTATGCGATGACGATTGCAGGTCTTGGTATTATCTATTTATTCCCACTTATCCCTGTGATTGGTAAATCCTTACCTTCGCCTCTCGTGTGTATTGTCGGATTAACGCTTTTTGCGGTTTATATGGGGTTAGATATTCGTACTGTCGGTGACATGGGACAACTACCTGATACTTTGCCTATTTTCCTCTGGCCTGAAGTGCCATTGACCCTTGAAACTCTGATGATCATCTTCCCTTATTCGGCCGGCCTTGCCGTGGTGGGTTTGCTGGAATCTATGATGACAGCCACCATAGTTGATGACTTAACCGATACCCAAAGCGATAAAAACCGCGAGTGTAAGGGCCAAGGTATTGCCAATATCGGCGCGGGTTTAATGGGCGGTATGGCCGGTTGCGCTATGATTGGTCAGTCGATCATCAACGTTAAATCGGGTGGTCGCGGACGGTTATCGACCTTTTCAGCGGGGGTATTCCTACTCATATTGATTGTATTCCTCGGCGAATGGTTAAAGCTCATCCCTATGGCGGCACTGGTTGCCGTGATGATCATGGTGTCTATCGGTACTTTCTCTTGGGATTCAATTCGTAATCTTAAGCATCATCCAATATCAACCAACCTTGTGATGGTGGCGACCGTTGCTGTGGTGGTCGCTACCCATAACTTAGCTATGGGAGTATTTGTGGGGGTATTACTCGCGTCCCTGTTCTTTGCTAATAAAGTGGGCCGTTTTATGGTGGTTAAGAGTGTAACGGCTGCTGCCGACGCAGGTCGCCATTATCAAGTTATTGGGCAAGTCTTTTTTGCCTCGGCAGATAAGTTCAGTAATTCATTTGATTTTAGGGAAGTGGTTGATAAGGTGACTATCGACTTATCTCAAGCGCATTTCTGGGATATTACTGCGGTATCGGCCCTAGACAAGGTAGTGATTAAATTCCGTCGCGAGGGAACTGAAGTGGAGTTGATTGGCCTTAACCAAGCCAGTGCAACCATAGTCGATAAATTTGGGGTGCACGATAAGCCTGAAGACGTTGAAAACATGATGTCTGGTCACTAAGCCCTTAGCAACACACTAAAAGGAAAATACGATGACAAATGTGATTGCCTGTATCGACGGTTCAAAAGTGACACTCGCCGTATGTGACGCCAGTAGCTGGGCCGCTCAGCAACTGGATGCCCCAGTAACTCTATTGCATGTATTGGATAAGTCTGCTTATCCGATAGAGTCAAATCTGTCAGGAAATATTGGTCTAGGTACACGGGAGCACTTACTCAATGAAATGGTTGAGCTCGAAGCGCGCCGAGGCAAGCTGGCACTCGAGCAGGGTAAGTATATGTTGCAAGATGCGCAAACGCGCATCGTGGAGGCACAACCCGCAGTCGTGGTTGAAACCTTGCAGCGTCACGGCGATTTAGTCGAAACTCTGTTAGAGCAAGAATCCCATGCCAGACTGGTGGTGATGGGCCGTCAAGGGGAGCAGCATCAAGATCAGACGCAGGCCATTGGCAGCCATTTAGAAAACGTCATTCGCACGCTTAAGCAGCCTATTTTAGTGGTGATGGACGAGTTTACTGCACCGACTCGATTTATGATCGCCTATGATAGCAGTGTGACCGCAAGAAAAGCTCTCGATCGAGTTGTAAGCAGTCCGCTACTTAAAGGGCTCGAATGTCATTTAGTGATGGTGTCTGATGATCAATCGCAGGCGACAGCTGAACTGGCGTTGGTGGCTGAATCTCTGATTGCGGCGGATTTCAATGTGGTTACCACCGTTTGTCAGGGAGAAGTGCAAACGGCCCTTGAGATCTATCAACTTGAGCATCAAATCGATCTTATGGTGATGGGCGCCTATGGTCATTCGCGTATTCGGGAGTTTTTTGTGGGTAGTAATACCACAAGGATGATCAGTAAAAGCCATATCCCCTTATTATTACTTCGCTAAGTTAAATATGCATTTCAACTTATTTCGCTCAATTCTAATGACTTGGTTTTAGTTAGAACATCTGAGTCAGAAGCTTGAGGTAATTATTTAAGAAAAAACGGCGAGCATTTAGGCTCGCCGTTTGATATCACAGTCGAATGGTTCGTGTTAGTTAGCTTTAGGCTCGAAGCTAAAGGCTTGACCCGCAAGAGCGGCTTCAAACATTAAGCCGCCTTTTGCTGCGGTAAATACCGCCATACCGTTGATATAAGAGCCGCTTGCTGAGCGATTACCACCCGATTGGCCTGCGCCTGCTGAGTTGCCTGTGGTTCCTGCTTGAGCGCTTGCTCCCATGTTGATGGCAACTGCCGACGCTTGGGCGTCAAACTCGAAACTGCCGCTCGTGAAGGCTTCATAGGCTTTGGCATCTTTAAAGAAGATGATCTCGCTGTAGGCTTGTCCACCTAATTGAAAACCGATGGATAATTGAGTCAGACTCGAATCACCCATATAGGCACCGCCTTGGTAGACTCGGCCCTTGCCATAGGCTGCACCGATCCCAATTCCGCCTTTACCCACAGTTGGGAATAAAGCATAGCCATAGGCTGTGTCGAAAAATTTACTGGTTTCTTTCGCTTTTTGGAAATTGACTACAGCCTGATCGTAGCTTTCATCTGCATGTACAGTTGGGGCTGCAAATAGGCTCACAATAAGGCATGTTGATGCCGCAATGGCTGTTAAAAATGATTTCATGGTAACGCCTCTTCAAGTCTTTAGTTGTTCCAGACTAGCCTTTATCGACACAAATGACAGCCAAAAGTGACATATGTGTCAGCTTAGGTTCAGTGTTCGACTTAATGGTTGGAGTGATATTGGTGGTGATGATTGGAGTGCAGTTTCGCCAATTAGTTCTTAGGTGGCGAAGAACCTTGGTTTTTTTCTGCATCGTCCTGCTGAACTTGATGCAAAAAGTCATACTCCTCTGGGGTGAGAATATTTTCAATGACGAGTGGGCGTTGCTCTAGCTCTGGTTCGGCCATGCGGCCTTTTAAGTAGGCAGAGCGGGTGATTTGCTTTAGCCCATACACCGCCAGCATATACATGCTCAGTAGTAAGGTCAGCCTTGGCAATGCGTGGGAAAGTAGCGATAGATTATCACCAAGATAGAAAGGCAAGATCACCACAAATACGCGGATTAACCAATTCAATAACATGGCCAAGGTCAAGCTTATCAGCCAACGAAACCGAATGGTGCCGAGCGCCTCTTGGGTTTGAGTGACATCTCTTTGATTGCGTTTATGTCGACGAAACAACATCCACAGCGCGATAAAGTAAAAACAGGTTTGTACAGATAACAGCGCTGGGAGTAGAGCGCCCCATTGGCTGATACTCATTTCTTTAAGCATCAGAGCTATGGGTTGCCACTCGTTGATGGGATGCGCAGTTAATCTTAGGGCAATATCTAAAATGGCGAAAACTAATGTTAATGCAGATGGCCAGTAATGCTTTGAAAACCCTAGCGGTTTATTGGTTGGTGCTAAACTGCGTTTGCAATAGAGATAGAGCAAAGGCATGAGCAAAAAATAGATAGGGTTAATCAGATTGAATAGGATATGAATGGGAATTGGACTGTTATCGCGGTTCAACATACCCGTGAGAAAGTATAGAGCAATAAGACTTAAGAAAGCGGCGAGGAGTTTTTGGTTAGCGTCTGGGTGATAAAAATAGCGAATATAAATAGCTAACGCGAGGCAATGTACGCCTCCAAATAATGACAACCACCAGTAAGCTTGAGTGAAAAAACTATGAAACTCGTTCATATGCGATACCTCGAGCCCTGTTATATCAGGGAAATCGGCTCGGTAAAAGTATCGCCGTTAGTTTTTCTGTTGGCTTGCTATGCGCTGATGGCGATTTGAAGCAGCCTCAGGCACAACGCTGGGAACGGGAATGCGTTCCGCGAGTAAGTGTTTGATTGCACGAACGGGATGCGGTAATAACATCCGTGGACCAGAAAAGATCATGATCTCTTTGACGATTTGTTTCTGCGCGGGTTTGTAGCAATGCACTGGGCATTTATTACAGGTGGGTTTGTTTTGTCCGTAGGGGCAGCGATCTAGGCGTGTTGCGGCATAATCCAATAACTCAATGCAATCTGCACATAGGCTCGTCGCGTCTTGGCCTTGGTGTTTCGCCTTGCAATAAATTGTCACCATTGCGGCAATGGTTTGGTGTTCGTACAGGAGTTTGCCCGTAAGCAGTGTGGCTGTGCCCATTGGAATACCTTAGCTTGTCACTCGGATATCCCATCATAGGCAGTGAAATTGGCGCTGACAAAACGAAAGCGCCAATTTATGAAGGTGCGCACAAAATGGGGCTTTAAATAATCCAACTATCCCCAATGTCACACCTAAAAATAAACCTTAGATATGCATCACTTTGTCGGCGGCCAGTGTCCAGCGAGTTAAATCTTGTAGTGTGCCTATGTGCGCACCTTCGATAATCATTTCCGCAGTGACACCTCGTGCTTGAGCGCAGGTCTTGCAAAGTAGAATCGGAACTTGCTGTGCCGAGAGAATTTCAAACATCTGCTGCAGGTTGTAGCTTAAGTCAGGTGTGGTTTGATTTTTGAGTGCGCCAAACACGGCATCTGACATGAGAAAAAGTTTAAGATCGACCGCTTGCTCGTCCTGATCCTTCAGGGCTAATGCGATGCGTAAGCTATTAAATAGCTTTTCTGTTCCGTAGGGACTGGCATGGGCCACGATAAGAATACTTTGCATCAGGTTTTCCTTATATTTGTTATAAGCAGGTGGATGGGGGGATTAGGGAACTCGATTGTGCCAGTCTAGCGCAATTGGCTATAACTATTTGAGCGCAAGATCGTATAAAAAGGCATAAATACTTGATTTGCACCGACACAATGGACTTTAATAGCGGTTAATCTCTGCTCAATTTTTAGCTAGACTCGGTTGCCATGGACACTGTTCTGATGGACGTTGGCAAACCCATTGACACGGCTTCTGATGAGAAGCGGCCATCAAAGGTGAACAAGAATGAAGATCTTAGTCGTATTTATACTGATTGCTGTCGGGGTGTTTTTATTCCTTCGCGCGCAGCGATTGGCGAAAGAAGAACAAGAGGCGATGAAACCCAAGTCGACCACGGTAAAACCTGTAGTTCCCACCGAAGAGGCACCTATTTTCTCCGCTGCTGAGCCCGAGCGTGTAGAACCTGAGCCAGTTAAAAGGGTTGATGATACTGGCGTGGCTGAAGTAGAGCCCGTTATCGAAGTTGAAGCCGAATTAATGCCCCGTGAGACCGAAAGCCCTGCGAGCATTTCGGTGGCGCTAGACACAGATATCATCGAAGTCGATATTCCTGCTGCCCATAATGAAGAGACGGTGATCATTTTAGGCACCACGCCTGCAGATGAACAAGATGACGTTAAGACTGAAGCAGAGCCAGCATCGAACACACGTTCTGAGGTCGGTGCGCCAGGGGCTTGGGCGAATGTGACCTTAGTTCGGGCCTTTGAGGAGTATCAAGGAGCGACGTCAGCCAGTGCTCGCTATATCGCGCTGCAAAATATGATAGCTGAATGCTACAAACAGCGTAAATCGGCGGATTACCTCAACTATGGTGCTCAGTTAGCGGAAGAGTATATTGCACTGTTCCAAGCGGCTAGCGCCGAGCAAGGCAAAGATACTGAGCTTAAATCTTCCGGTTTCCTGCATTTAGCCACCTTGCTAAATGATACCCAAGCCTTCGATGCCGCCATTGTCATCTGTCGTAAAGCACTCGAGCTTGGGCTGAGCGATGGCACTGTCACTGGCTTTGAGGGCCGAATCAACCGGATTGAGAAAGCACAGACTAAAGCAACCACGGCTTGATATGTTGTAGGGAGCGCTTAGCGGGTAAACCCTTAGTCGAAAAGCGGTTATTTCCCTCGTCTAAGCAGTGTAGAATCCCTGCTAACTGAATGCGCAAAAGGCGAACTAAGGTTCGCTTTTTTTATGGGCTTAATAGGGGAAAAATGAAACTAAGCTATGCCTTACCGAATGTCTTATTCGGGCTTGGATTATTGCTACTCAGTGGCTGTACTAAAACCCCAGAATGGACCCTATTTTATTATCCCGATGTGAGTGCCATTCCGGTGACACCTTTGCAGGCCGAAGATATTAATGGTTACTACGATTCTCTAGAGCAATGCCAGAGCAAGGCTCATGGTATGCAACGTCTAAGTCGTTCTGGCGTGAGTGGTTTTGGCCTTGGATCTTATCAATGTGGGCACCTATGCGAGTTCGACGATAAGTCGGTGCTGGTTTGCAAGACCATGAGCCAATAGGTGGACAAGATGAAGTTTAAACAGGATTTTTTTACTCAGCTGCCTGAGTTTTACTCGCAAGTATATCCACAAGGGATAACTAAGCCTGAATGGCTGGCATGGAGTAATGACGCCGCGCAATTGATAGGCTTAAGCCAACCCAGCGATGAGCTGTTATTGGGCTTATCTGGCAATGCTGCCGTCGATGGCGCGACCTACTATGCCCAAGTGTATAGCGGCCACCAATTTGGCGGTTACACGCCGCGCTTAGGGGATGGACGTTCGATCATTTTAGGTGAAGCGATTGGTCCAAATGGCGCATGGGATGTCGCCCTTAAAGGCGGCGGTCCGACGCCTTATTCGCGCCGTGGTGATGGCCGCGCCGTGATGCGCTCTGCCGTGCGTGAGTTTTTAGTCTCTGAGGCGCTGCATCATTTACATGTGCCGACGACTCGCGCTTTGGCCGTGATTGGCTCTGACTTGCCCGTATGGCGTGAGAGCCAAGAAACCGCAGCCATTACCGTACGTTTAGCTCGCAGCCACATTCGTTTCGGTCATTTCGAGTTTTTCTGCCACAGTGAGCGCGGTCGTGCCGATAAGCTGACTCAATTACTCAACTTCACTATTACTCAGCATTATCCCCATTTGAGTTGTGATGCCGCAGGCTATAAAGCGTGGTTTTTACAGGTAGTGCAAGATACCGCTAAGATGATTGCCCATTGGCAGGCGGTCGGTTTTGCCCATGGCGTGATGAACACAGACAATATGTCGATTCTAGGTGACAGTTTTGACTTCGGTCCCTTTGCGTTCCTCGATACATTCCAAGAAGACTTTATCTGTAATCATTCTGATCCCGAAGGTCGCTATGCCTTTGGTCAGCAGCCGGGCGTCGGTTTGTGGAACTTGCAACGTTTAGCGCAGGCGCTCACACCTGTGATCCCATCCGATGACTTAATTGCCATTCTTAATCAATACCAAGAGGCGCTAGTGCAGCCTTATTTGCGCTTGATGCGGGCAAAACTAGGTCTATCTGCAGTTGATGTTTCGTCGGTGGAGCAGGACAAACAGGATCTCGAACTTATAGGTCGATTTACTGTGCTGATGGAGAAAAATCAACTCGATTACACTCAGACTTGGCGTCAATTAGGCAAGTTAGATCCAACCAGCAAACACAGTGCGCTGCGGGATGACTTTATCGATGTCAGTCAGTTTGATGCTTGGTATCAAGCCTATCAACAGCGATTGGGCGCGGTGGCTGATATCCCTGCGTGGCAAACTGAGCGCAATAGTGTGAATCCCAAATATATTTTGCGTAACTATTTAGCCCAAGAGGCGATAATCGCAGTAGAAGAGGGTAATCTTGCGCCGCTGCATTTGCTGCAAAAAATCTTAACTCAGCCCTTTGCCGAACACGCAGAGCATGAAGACTTAGCCAAGCGTCCACCGGACTGGGGCCAAGGTTTGATCATGTCATGTAGTAGTTGATGGGATAACAAGCATGAAATTACCAAGCACACATTTAAAAGCCATGAGCTTAGATACCATTAGTTTAGATAAAAGCGCCTTAAGTTTAGCGGTCAGTGCGGATATCGATTTTGATCGTTTCGCCGATTTTGCCGAACCTTTAGCTGCGGCGCTCGATTGCACTGTGCGCGAGCGTCAGTGGGGCGCCGACAGGCATCAATGGTTATTAGAATTTGAAGGCAGCCAGTTATGGCTCAATTATGAGTTTTACGGCAACATTTGCTGGCTCTCGACCGAACGAGAAGCCGATTTTGAGGTGCTGGAATACTTAGCCACTTTGCTGCAACCTCACCTAAGAGTGAACTGAATATGAGTCAGAATATGACGCCACCGGCCACGAGTTCCAGTGGTGCAGAGTTCCATTTTCAAGCCCTAACACCGGATTTGATCTTAGATGCGATCGAAAGTCTGGGCGTGTACCCGGAAACGGGCTTACTCGCGCTGAACAGTTACGAGAACCGCGTGTATCAGTTCCGTAGCGATGAAGGACTGCGCTATGTGGTGAAGTTCTATCGCCCAGACCGTTGGAGCGATGCGCAGATCCAAGAGGAACATGATTATGCGCTCGCACTCGCGGCAGAAGATATCCCGATTGCCGTACCTGTAATTATCGAAGGCCATACGTTACACAAGTACCAAGGTTATCGATTTACCCTGTTTCCTTCCTTGGGTGGTCGCGCCTTCGAAGTCGATAATTTAGAGCAGCTGGAATTAGTGGGTCGGTTCATCGGTCGGATACACCAGTACGCGGCGCAAACGGTATTTGCTGAACGTGAACCGCTGAATCCGCAGATTTTAGGCGCCGAGCCGCTCGCGTGGTTAAAGCAATCTAATTTGGTGCCTAATAGCCTACGCTTGCCGTTCTTTACCGTAGTAGAGCAGGTGCTGGCTAAGGCGAATGCGATTTGGGATCGCCAAGATTTTGCGGCCATTCGTTTGCACGGCGATTTACACCCAGGCAATATTTTGTGGATGCCAGACGGTCCCGGATTCGTCGATTTAGACGATGCTCGCATGGGGCCGGCGATTCAAGATTTATGGATGATGCTAACCGGGGATAGAGCGCAGCAACTGATGCAGCTGGAGATTTTACTCGAAGCCTATGAAGAATTTTGTGAGTTTGATACAAGACAGTTAGCCTTGATTGAACCGCTGCGGGCGCTGCGTATGGTGCATTACAACGCGTGGATTGGCCGTCGCTGGGACGATCCGGCCTTCCCGATGAACTTCCCGTGGTTTGGGGATGAAAAGTATTGGGAACAGCAGATTTTGGCGTTCAAAGAGCAATTATTTGCCCTTAGCGAACCACCACTGAGCCTAGTGCCGTATTAGCATTGAGCAAAATATGATTTCACAGACGTATCTTGTGACATTAGATTGAACTCTTAAGCTTGAGTTACACTCAAAAAATGGAATATGTTAGTCTCCAGCCAATTTATCAAAATGATTTAAGGAATTTTCATGAAAAAAGTATTACTCATGGCCGCGGCTCTGTTACTGGCGCCACTGGCAGTATCGGCTGTGGAATACCAAGAAGGTGTGCATTACACAGTGATTAACGATGGCCCAGCAACAGCGAAGCCTGAGATTACTGAGTTTTTCTCTTTCTATTGTCCGCATTGTTTTACTTTCTCTAAAACCGTAGTGCCAAAAATTCTCACCGATAAGCCAGAAGGCGTTGCGTTTAACCAAGCACACGTTGATTTTATCGGCAAAGAGATGGGGGTTGAAATGTCACGCGCATTTGCAGTCGCACATCAGTTAAACGTCGATGAGAAAATGGATGCGGCGTTATTCTCTGCTATTCATGAGAAGAAACAGCATTTTACTAATCGCGATGATGTTCGTGCTGTGTTTATTGCTAACGGTGTCGATGGTAAAACCTTCGATGCGGCTGCAGAGTCTTTCATGGTAAAGGCGCAAATGGCAAAGATGAAGCGTGATACTGAAAACGCTAAGCTGACGGGTGTACCTGCTCTGGTTGTTAACGGTAAGTACCGTGTTGAAACAGGGGCAATCAAATCCTACGACGAGCTGTTAGAAATTGCTTTCTACCTAGCAAAAAAATAGTTCGATAGGCGTTACCCGCACTGCTGTCATATGAGCGGATGATAATGCTGTATCGATTGCACACAATAAAAAAGCGCAATATAATTGCGCTTTTTTATGTTTTAATGACCCGTCCTAAATAGCGTTGACACTTTTCAAACTCATTTTGGAGAGTGTGATGACTTCAACAATTAAACGAACTCAACGTGATTATTCCCTCGCTTTTAAATTGGCCGTTGTCGACCAAGTTGAAAAAGGCGAGCTGACCTATAAGCAGGCCCAAGACAAGTACGGTATTCCAGGTTGTTCCACCGTGTTAGTTTGGCTTCGCAAACATGGAAAACTGGATTGCTCCCAAGGGACACCGTCTACATCAATGCGAGGATATTTAATGACTGAGCCCACCACTCTCACTCCCGAGCAAAAGATAAAAGCACTCGAAGCCGAACTTGAGGATACCCGCATGAAAGCCGCGTTCTTCGAAGCCATTGTCGAAAAACTTAGCACTGACTACGGGATTTCTGTCGTAAAAAAGCCACGCGCGAAACGCTCCAAGAAAAAACGGCCATAGGGTATCGCGTCACCCAATGCTGCCGCTACCTCGGGATTAGCGTCAGGCGTATTATCAGCAATGTCAGCGGCAAAAAATATCAGAGCAGAGGGAGCAACATGTATTGCAAACGGTGCAATATGAACGCTTGTTTCAACCTCGAATAGGTACACGCAAGTTACAGTATTTACTGAATAAATCGCATCAAATAGTGATTGGGCGAGACCGGTTATTTAGCAGCCTCAGAGCGCATCGTTTGTTGGTCGCGCCTAAACGGGCGTACCATAAAACGACTCACAGTCATCATCGATTTAGGTGTCATCCCAACTGGCTTAAGCCCAGTGAGCAACAGTGGACATCACTCGCTCAGAACAAGTCTGGGTGGCTGATATTACCTATCTGCCACTGCAAGATAATGAAGCCTACTGAAGCCTGGTGACCGATGCCTGGTCACGAAAAATCGTGGGCTATCATGTTGATGATAATCTCAAAACAGATGGTGTGCTAACAGCGTACAAACAGGCACTGAGGCAGCGGCAAGACAAAGGTAAACCGCTGATACACCACTCAGACCGAGGAATACAATACTGCTCAAACGCTTATCAAGCGGTTCACACTCATCATGGTGTGACATGCTCAATGACAGACGGATATGACTGCTATCAAAATGCGTTAGCAGAGCGAGTAAATGGCATATTGAAGCAGGAGTTTTTAACACATAAGCCAGCAACGCTGCAGGAGGCACGACAGATGGTGGCAGAAGCGGTCGCCATCTATAATCAACGACGGCCCCATTTGGCCTTAAAATACAAAACGCCCGATGAGGTTCATCAGGCGTTTTAGGTGGAAATAAGTGTCAACTTATTTCAGGACTAGACAAATGTTTTTGTTGGTAACGCCTTAAATCAAAGTGGCTGTGGCTTAGATTGATTTTTGAGTAAGGTTAAACAATCTTCGGCATTTAAGGGTTTACTCAGTAAAAAACCTTGTACTTGATCGCAGCCTTGCATCGCCAAGAAGTTGAGCTGTTCTTGGGTCTCTACGCCTTCGGCGACGACATTCAGTTCTAAGCTGTGAGCGAGGGCAATAATGGCGCTGGTGATGGCGGCATCGTCGGGATCGTTGGTGATGTCTCTGACAAATTCTCGATCGATTTTGAGTGTGTCTATCGGGAAGCGTTTGAGATAGCTTAGGCTCGAATAACCCGTCCCAAAATCATCCACGGCTATGGTCAATCCTAGGGCCTTGAGTTTAGATAGGATGCTGACCGACTCCTGCGGATTGCCCATGATCATTGATTCAGTAAGCTCAAGCTCAAGGGATTGAGCCGGGAGACCTGATACGGCTAAAGCGACTTCGATGGTGGAGATAATGTCCGCCTTCAGTTGGCGAGCCGATAGGTTGACGGCGATAGTGATCCCGTTAAATCCTAGGCTATTCCATTCGGCTAATTGCTGGCAGGCGTGGTTGATCACCCAATGGCCAATTTGAGTGATGATACCCGTTTCTTCCGCCAGTGGAATAAATTCCACAGGTGAAATAGGACCAAGTTCAGTGTGATACCAACGTAAAAGTGCTTCCAGTCCTGTGAGTGAACCATCTCGTAAACAGAATTTAGGTTGATAAACTAAGCTTAGTTCTTTGCGTTGGATAGCTTCCTTTAAACCACTTTCGAGTTGTACATGACGGGTGGCGATTTCATTTAACTTAGAGGTATAAAACTGAAAGTTATTTCGACCTGATGATTTTGCGTGGTACATGGCGGTATCGGCAAATTTAATCAGTGAGTCGGCATTGTCCGCATCGTTAGGGTATAAGCTGATACCAATTGAGGTCGAGATGGTCAGCGTTTTATCGTCCAATAGGAAGGGCGTTTGGAATGCTCTGAGCACTTTTTCTGAGATCAGGGTTGCGGCTTTTGTTTTCGCAACACCTTCTAAAATAATAGTAAATTCATCGCCACCTAAGCGTGCGACAGTATCGCCATCACGCACTGCATTTTGCAGTCGTCTTGCCACGGCTTTCAGTAACAAATCCCCGACATGATGACCCATAGAGTCGTTGATATGTTTAAAGCGGTCGAGGTCTAAGAACAGCAAGGCAACGATATTATTCGCTCTGTGCGCTTGAGTAATCGCGTGGTTGAGCCTGTCTTGAAATAAGGTTCGGTTCGGTAAGCCAGTTAATGTGTCGAAGCTGGCGAGGAAACGCAGATCTTCTTCGGCTTTTTTCCGCTCTGTGATGTCAGTAAATACTGCAACGAAGTGACTGGTTTCGCCTTTGATATCGATCACTTGGTTGATTTCAAGCCAGACTAAAATGGCCTGACGTTGTTTATTGCGGATCCACAGTTCTCCTACCCAATGTTTGTGACGCAGTAGCTGTTGTTCAATTGTATTGAACAACTCCCGCTGTTGGCGACTAAAGGCTAAGTGAATGAAATGCCTGTCGGTTATTTGGCGTTCTGTGTACCCTGTAATGGCACAAAATGCTGGGTTGACCGAACGAATTCGATAGTTTAATCCTCCCACTACAACGGCTTCGTTCATACTGTTGAGCACTTGTGATGACAGTACTAACTCGTTTTCAATCAGTTTGCGCGAGGTAATGTTACGATTGGTCCCTGTCATGCGGATCGGATTATCTAGGCTGTCTTTTTCCACCACTTTACCGCGGTCTAAAATCCATACCCAATTACCGGGGGAGCGTTCGACTCGGTACTCTGCTTCGAAGAAAGGCGAACGACCTTGAAGGTGTTCGTTAAGCTCAAATTTGAATCTTTCCCTATCCTCTGAGTGCATGCTCTCATGGGCTATATTGCTGCTATTCCAATGGGGGACTGAAGAATCCATATTGGTACGATAGACGCGATTTTCTGGTATGTTCCAGTCCCACATGCCATCGCCAGAGGCCCAAAGTGCAAGTTTGAGTCGCTCCTCTGAGGCGCGGATACTGGTTTCAAATTCGCGCTGTTGCTGGCGTTTTCTTTTACGCCAGATAATGATCCAAGCCAACAGCCATAGAGAGAGCAAGCTATAGAGGGCGTAGGCGAACTGAGTTCGATAGAAGGGCGCTTGTACATGAAGATCGACAGAAAGGGCGTAGTCACCTTGAGTGTTGTATTGCAGCCCATGGCGAACATGCAGTTGGTAGTGACCAGGATTAATATTGGTGAAGGTGATTTCATTACCTGTGGGGAGCTCATGCCACTCGTTATCAAATCCCTCAAGAAAATAGCTGAAGCGGTTTTTACCCGTATAGCTGAAATCCAATGAGGTCACCTCAAAACTGATCAGCTGATCGCTATAGTCCATTACTATGCTAGGTGGATGGCTCAAATCGAGAATAGTGTGCCCTTTACCCGCAATACTATAGCCAGTGAGTGCGACTTTAACATCGGGTCGTTGATCTGGAATTGACTTTGGATTGAAACGATTTATGCCATTAATGCCACCAAACCAGAGATCGCCATCGCTGTCTTCAAGTTTTACGCCACCGTTAAACTCCAGTGCTTGTAGCCCTTCTTGCTCATTAAATATGATGACACGATTGGTTTTAGGATTGAGCTTTCCTATCCCCGCATTACTACTAAACCAAATGTTGTGTTCTTGATCCTCGAGTAAGGCATAGATGGTATCACTTGGTAATCCCTGATTGCGGGTATAGTGGCTAAAACCTGCATCGGCCTCTTGGGACGGTAACTTGCTGATCCCACCATGGGTGGCAAACCATACCTCGCCCGATTTTGTGACTAAAATATCGCGGACACGGTTGTTGATCAGGCTGTTTTTGTCTGAGGATTGATGGAAGTAGGATTTACCTGTGCCTGTTTTCATATCCAGCTTAAGCAGGCCATCGAGAGTACCTATCCATAGCGTGTCTTTGTGTGTTCTGAGGATTAAAAACTGGTTTTGTGCTGGATAGAAATTATCAATATGTGCCAATGAGATAAAAGTAAATTCATCGGTATCTATCGCCTTACGGTAGAGGGCATTGGTTGTTGCCACCCAGAGGCGACCTTGCTCATCAATATCTAAACTACGGATATAATTGGTTTCTGAGCCTTGATCAGTGCGTTCTGTCACCTTGAGTAATTGGAAGTGGCCATCTAGCGCCAGTCGACCTAACCCATAGTTAGTGGCAAACCAAAGCACGCCATTTTTGTCTTGGTCTATATCTCGCAGGATAAGATTCAAGTTGCGTTGATGCATCCCTAAGGCGTTAGCAAAGAGCTCCGTGTAGTGTTCATATTTTCCATTGGCTAACATGCGTTTAAGCCCAGCACCTTCGGTGCCTATCCATAGCGCATTATCTTGGCTGCGGAACAAGGTGCGTATGTTGTTACTTTGTTGCGACAGGTTAGGGGTGGATTCGTAAATATGCTGAAAATACTGACGGCGCGTATTTATTTTATCTAGACCAGAATAACTGGCACCTAACCATAAATTGCCAAAGGGATCTTGCAGTAAGCTCAGTATGTTATTTTCACTGATACTGTTGGTACGCTTAGGATCATACCTGTGGTAAGTCGCAATAAATGCCTTATCGTTTCTCTCGAGTTGAATAAGACCGGCTTCTGGCCCAACAACCCAAAAGTCACCCTGCTCAGTTTGGATAAAATCTTTAATGTAAGGCACATTATCGTCTGTCTGCCAGAGGATTTCGCCCTGTTGTGAGGCCAAGTTGTAATGCCATAATTGCTCTCCCAGAGCTAAAGTGATCGCATTAGCGGAATGTGCCCTAATTTGATGTGCAGTGAGATTCTGCGGGACATTTAAGCGAGTAATAGTATTGGCACTGACAGCAAAGGTGCCGCTATCTTGTGTTCCTGCCAGCAGGTAAGTGTCTTCAACATTGGCTAAGCTGGTGATGTGGGGTTGAACACTATTACCTAAGTTCACTTGGGTAATGCGTTTGGTT
This sequence comes from Shewanella oncorhynchi, assembly GCF_030848765.1. Classification (NCBI taxonomy): domain Bacteria; kingdom Pseudomonadati; phylum Pseudomonadota; class Gammaproteobacteria; order Alteromonadales; family Shewanellaceae; genus Shewanella; species Shewanella oncorhynchi. The sequence continues at coordinate 4,640,520 of NZ_CP132914.1, read as the reverse complement.
TTGGTCGATAGGGAAAATAGTCCTGCTTTAGTACCAATCCAGAGTGTATTGCCTACAACGCTGAGTTTGGTTGTGCGTGGATCGGTAAGCCCTTGTTCTTGGCCAAAGTGTTCAAAGGTCCCTGTGCTCAAATCGAGTCGATTTACCCCTTGGCTGAAAGTCGAAACCCAGATATTACCTTCTGAGTCTTGAATAATGTCAGATACATAGCTCTCAGAAATACTCCTCGGATCATTGGGTGAATGGGGGAAAATATTGAAGCTGTGACCGTTATAAGCATGCAAACCATCTTGAGTGCCAATCCATAACATACCTGCATTGTCCATAAACAGGCTAGTAATCGTATTTTGGGTAAGGCCGTCTTCACTGCGAATATGTTCAAATTTGAGCTGTGTGGAAGCCGCGCTCAATGGTTGAGCTAATCCATTGCACGAGATCCCCCACAAACTTAGGATAAAAAGCGTACTTAGCATTAGCTTGTGGATTAGTTGACTCAAATTTTCCCCTACCAAAAACGGACCCATCCTGATTAGGTTTCTATTTAGTTTAGTTCTTAGCCTAGACCTTACATGCCATTTTGCTGTAAAAATGCGACTTAAATTGCTGACTTGGTTTAAAAATAACCAAAATCGATGGGCGCGATTCTGTAATAGATCATGCAATATATTAACTGTACCGTTTTACTGCCAATATTCTTTTTATGACGAGTTTGTATTCTGGCGTTTTTGCTAAAGGATCTTAGCATTGTTTCAGGTATGTCAACATATCATGCTAAGACAAATACGGGCGAAGCAGATTAAAATGATGGGCGAGAATAGAAAAAAGACCTTGCCGGAAGGGGGAGAAGCAAGGTCTTTGGTTGAACAGTTTACTTAGATAAAATTACGCAGCGGGCACCCGCACAAAACCTTCCATCAGTACGCGGGCGCTGCGGCTCATAATGGCTTTGACGACTGTCCATTCACCATTCACTAAGTTTGCCTCGGCGCCAACGCGCAAGGTGCCAGAGGGATGACCGAAACGTACAGCATCTATCGTTTTTTGAGTGTCTCCACCGCTTGCGGCTAAGTTGACTAAAGTGCCGGGAATTGCCGCCGCCGTACCAATCGCAACGGCAGCCGTGCCCATCATCGCGTGGTGCAGTTTGCCCATAGACAAGGCGCGTACCAGTAGGTCAATTTCATCTGCATTGACGGTTTTACCGCTCGATGACACATAGGCTTTAGGCTTAGCGACAAAGGCGATCTTAGGCGTATGTTGGCGTGCAACAGCTTCATCAATATGTGAAATCAAGCCCATACGTACGGCGCCATAGGCGCGAATGGTTTCAAATTTGGCAAGGGCGGCATTGTCACTATTAATATCATCTTGTAGCTCTGTGCCCGTGTAGCCTAAGTCTTCTGCGTTGATAAAAATGGTGGGAATGCCCGCGTTGATCATAGTAGCGTTAAAGCTGCCAATGCCCGGCACTTCTAGCACATCGACAACATTACCCGTAGGGAACATGCTGCCACCGCCGCCATCCTCGTCAGCAGCCGGATTCATAAATTCGATTTGCACTTCGGCGGCAGGAAAGGTCACACCATCGAGCTCAAAATCACCGGTTTCTTGCACTTCACCCTGGGTGATTGGCACATGGGCGATAATCGTTTTGCCTATGTTGGCTTGCCATATTCGGACTGTGCAGATGCCATTGTGTGGAATGCGGGCCGTATCAATTAAGCCATTGCTGATGGCAAAGGCACCGACAGCGGCGGTCAAGTTGCCACAGTTACCGCTCCAATCGACAAAAGGTTTATCGATCGCCACTTGGCCGAAGAGGTAATCGACATCGTGATCGGTTTGGGTGCTAGGGGAGAGGATTACAGTTTTGCTGGTGCTCGAGGTGGCTCCGCCCATGCCATCGATTTGTTTACCGTAAGCGTCTGGGCTGCCTATCACTCGCAGTAACAAGGCATCACGTGCGGGACCTGCAACTTGTGCGGCTTTAGGTAAATCCTGCAGACGGAAAAACACGCCCTTGCTGGTGCCGCCGCGCATATAGGTTGCGGCGACTTTGATTTGTGGCGCGTGGATTGTTGAAGCATTCATTCATTAACTCCAAAAGGACTCCAATGGAGTCCAAATGAGCGCCAGTAACTTAATGGTGAAGTCGCTGGCGCTCGGTTTTGCTAGCTGATATTTAAGAGTCGTCTCTAACCAGACACGGGCGTCGATTCAAATCTCGACTCAAGCCTGATTTGACTCAAGAAAGTCCTGAGCAAAACGCTGCAATACGCCGCCAGCCTCGTAGATTGACACTTCTTCGGCGGTATCGAGGCGACAGGTGACGGGCACTTCGATGCGCTCACCATTTTTACGGCTGATAACGACAGTCAAATCCGCTCGTGGCGCTGGCGTGCCGAACACATCGAACACTTCGGTTCCGTCGATGGCGTAGGTGGCGCGATTGTCGCCGGCTTTAAATTCCAGCGGCAACACGCCCATACCCACTAAGTTAGTGCGATGGATGCGCTCGAAACCTTCGGCAACAATGGCCTCAACCCCCGCTAAACGCACGCCTTTGGCTGCCCAGTCACGGGACGAACCTTGGCCGTAATCTGCGCCCGCTATGATGATCAGCGGCTGCTTACGTTCCATATAGGTTTCAATCGCTTCCCACATACGGGTCACTTGGCCTTCTGGCTCGATACGCGTCAGTGAGCCTTGTCGTACTTTGCCATCAACCAGCGCCATTTCATTTTTAAGCTTGGGATTGGCAAAGGTGGCGCGCTGGGCGGTTAAGTGATCCCCCCTGTGGGTGGCGTAGGAGTTAAAGTCTTCCTCCGGCAAGCCCATTTTGTGCAGGTATTCGCCTGCGGCGCTGTCCATCATAATGGCGTTCGATGGCGATAAATGGTCTGTGGTGATGTTGTCACCCAGCACCGCCAGTGGTCGCATACCTTTGAGTGCGCGTTCACCCGCCAATGCGCCTTCCCAGTAAGGTGGGCGACGAATATAAGTAGATTGCGGACGCCAATCGTACAGCGGGCTGATTTTTTCGCCATAATCGACGGCTAAATCGAACATGGGCTCGTACACTTTACGGAACTGCTCAGGTTTAACACTAGTCGCAATCACGGCATCGATTTCTTCATCCGATGGCCAAATGTCGATAAGTTTTAATGGCTTACCGTCTTTATCTAATCCCAGCACATCCTTTTCAATATCGAAACGTATGGTGCCTGCAATCGCGTAGGCGACGACCAATGGCGGCGATGCTAAGAAGGCTTGTTTTGCATAAGGGTGAATACGGCCATCGAAGTTACGGTTACCCGATAACACAGCGGTGGCGTACAAGTCGCGGTCGATCACTTCTTTTTGAATCACAGGATCCAGCGCGCCGCTCATGCCGTTACACGTCGTGCAGGCAAAACCAACAATGCCAAAACCGAGTTGTTCAAGTTCAGGCAATAGCTTGGCTTCTTCCAAATACAACTGCACCGCTTTTGAGCCTGGTGCCAGTGAGGTTTTGACCCAAGGTTTGCGGCTTAAGCCTTTAGCGTTGGCGTTGCGGGCAATGAGACCTGCAGCAATCACGTTGCGTGGGTTACTGGTGTTAGTACAGCTGGTAATCGCCGCAATAATCACAGCACCATCGGGCATTAAGCCTGGCTCGTTTTCGACTACGCCGCTAATTCCGCGCTCAGCCAATTCTGATGTTGGCACCCGTGCATGTGGGTTTGATGGCCCTGCAATGGTGCGCACCACCGAAGATAAATCAAAATGCAGTACGCGTGGATAGTGCACTTCGGTCAAGCTGTCGGCCCACAAACCTGCGGTTTTGGCATAGGTTTCAACCAGTTTAACTTGCTCGGCTTCGCGGCCAGTTAAGGTCAAATAATCTAAGGTTTGCTGGTCGATGTAGAACATGGCCGCAGTGGCGCCAAATTCAGGTGTCATATTCGAAATCGTGGCGCGATCGCCTAATGTCAGCGCCGCTGCGCCCTTACCGAAGAACTCTAAATAAGAGGAGACGACTTTTTGTGCGCGTAGAAACTCGGTCAAGGCTAATACGATATCGGTAGCCGTAATGCCTGGCTGTGGTCTGCCCGTGAGCTCGACACCGATAATGTCCGGTAGACGCATATAGGATGCGCGCCCTAGCATGACGCTTTCGGCTTCTAAGCCACCGACACCTATGGCGATAACGCCGAGCGCATCAACGTGCGGCGTGTGGCTATCGGTGCCGACTAAGGTATCTGGGAAGGCCACGCCATTGCGTGAATGCACCACAGGCGACATACGTTCTAAGTTAATTTGGTGCATGATGCCGTTACCCTGAGGGATAACATCAATATTTTTAAAGGCTTTTTGCGTCCAATCAATAAAGTGGAATCTGTCTTCGTTGCGTCTGTCTTCGATGGCGCGGTTTTTGGCGAAGGCGTCTTTATCAAAACCACCAAATTCGACAGCGAGTGAGTGATCCACAATTAATTGTGTTGGTACAACAGGGTTCACTTTGGCCGGATCGCCACCCTTAGCGGCAATAGCGTCACGCAGACCCGCAAGGTCAACTAAAGCGGTTTGCCCCAAAATGTCGTGGCACACCACGCGGGCAGGAAACCAAGGAAAATCCAGTTCTTGCTTAGATTCGATAATCTGTTTTAGCGAGTCGGTTAAAACGGCCGGATCGCAGCGACGGACTAAGTTTTCAGCTAAAACGCGCGAGGTGTAAGGTAGCTTGGCATACGAGCCAGCTTGAATGGCTTCTACGGCTTCGCGGGTATCGAAGTAATCGAGTTGAGTGCCGGGTAAGGGCTTGCGATATTGGGTATTCATAGCAGTGCTCATAACATCATCCATTTCGGAAAATGAAGTTGGCGCGAGACTTACATTGAGTGAAATCTCGCGCCAAGTGTGGTCAATTTTGCTTAACGGTTGGCAATCGGTACCACTTTGCGCGGCGCAACGCCCACATAATCGGCACTCGGGCGGATGATGCGGTTGTTAGAGCGTTGCTCCATCACGTGCGCCGCCCAGCCTGTAACGCGTGAACACACGAAGATAGGCGTAAACAACTTAGTCGGAATATCCATGTAGTGGTACGCGCTGGCGTGGAAAAAATCTGCATTACAGAAGAGTTTTTTCTGTTCCCACATCAGGGCTTCACAGGCAACCGATACCCGGTATAGACGGTCGTCACCATTGGCGGCAGCCAGTTTTTCTGACCATTCTTTGATGATGGCATTACGTGGATCGCTGTCGCGGTAAATTGCGTGGCCGAAGCCCATGATCTTATCTTTACGCTCGAGTTTGCCCATTAAGATGTCGCGCGCATCGGCTTCATCTTTCATGTCTTGGATCAGTTCCATCGCCGCTTCGTTCGCGCCGCCATGCAGCGGACCGCGCAGTGAACCAATCGCCCCAGTGACGCATGAATGCATATCTGACAGGGTGGAAGCACAGACGCGAGCGGTAAAGGTTGATGCGTTAAATTCATGTTCTGCATAAAGAATTAACGATACGTCCATCACTTTAGCATGCAGTGCCGACGGCGCTTTGCCATGTAATAAGTGGAGGAAGTGTGCGCCAATTTGATCGTCATCGGTTTCAGTATCGATACGCACGCCATCGTGGCTAAAGCGATACCAGTAACAGATGATCGATGGGAATGCGGCGAGTAAACGGTCGGTGATTTCACTCTGTTCGGCAAAGCTGTGCTCGGCTTCTAAGTTACCTAGCATAGAGCAGCCAGTACGCATCACATCCATAGGATGAGTTTCAGCAGGAATGCGCTCTAATACTTCTTTTAATGCTTGTGGCAGACCGCGAAGGCCTTTGAGTTTGGTTTTGTAGGCATCAAGTTGGGCTTGAGTGGGCAGCTCGCCGTAAAGAATAAGGTAGGCTACTTCTTCGAAGGTGGCATTTTCACCGAGATCTTTCACATCATAACCGCGGTACGTTAGGCCCGAGCCTGACACGCCCACTGTGCTCAATGCGGTTTCGCCTGCGCTCTGGCCACGTAATCCTGCACCGCTTAGTTTTTTAGCTTCTGACATAATCCTTCCCTTCCGTTAACTCTGTTTGGTTATTGCTGGCGGATTTCAGTGCTCATTTCAGAGCACTTATTCGCCGACATTTATTGGTTAAGGCTGCACTTTTTATGTAATTTGTTTAACGCTAAATCTGTTTTAACGCCAAACCCTGTAGGGTTGCAGCTTTTCGGTTATTTATCTTGGCTGAACAGTTGATCTAACTTGTCTTCAAAGGCGTGGTAGCCCAAGTATTTATACAAGTCTTTACGGGTCTGCATAGTGTCTAGCACGTTGCGTTGATGACCATCATTCATCAGCGCTTGCATGACGTTCAGTGCGGCTTGGTTGGCTGCACGGAAAGTACCGAGTGGGTAGAGCACCATGTCGGCACCCGCCTCGGCGAGTTCTTCTTTATTGAACAATTGGGTTTGACCAAATTCAGTCATGTTGGCCAAAATCGGCGCTTTTACCTGTGCTTTAAAATGGCGATATTGGTCTAGCTCAGTTAAGGCTTCGGCGAAGATCATGTCGGCACCGGCGGCGATATACGCTTGAGCGCGTTCAATTCCCGCTTCTAAACCTTCCACGGCAACCGCATCGGTACGCGCCATGATCACAAAGTTAGGATCGGTACGGGCATCGACGGCCGCTTTAATGCGATCGACCATTTCTTCAATGCTCACGACTGCTTTGTTGGGTCTGTGACCGCAACGCTTTTGCGACACTTGGTCTTCCATGTGCACAGCAGCGACGCCGATTTTTTCGAATTCTTTGATGGTACGAGCAATGTTGAATGCGCCGCCCCAGCCAGTATCTATATCGACCAATAAAGGCACCTGCGTGGCAGAGGTGATGCGGCCTGCATCAATCAGCACGTCATTCATTGAGGTCATGCCCAAGTCAGGCAAACCGTAGGAAGCATTGGCAACGCCAGCGCCCGAAAGATACAAGGCTTGGAAGCCAGTTTGCTCTGCCATTAAGGCAAAATAGGCATTGGTGGTGCCAACGATTTGTAACGGTTTGGCCTTAGCAAGAGCTTGGCGAAAACGTAATCCTGCGCTTTGGGTCATGGTTTTATCCTTTTCCATTTTATGGGAAGTGGGCATATTGAGCCGTAAGAACTTAGCTAATGTTGGCTAAGGTTTCTTTTGCGGCTGCATTGGCTTGCAATTCAATTAAGCGTAATTCGGTATTTTTACGCCCCTGTTCGATATGGCGGCGCATCAGCAAACTGGCCAACTCACCATCGCGCTGGGCAATGGCTTCGACTATGCGTCTGTGTTCGGCAATCGCTTTCACTGGGCGATTTTTATTGGTGCACTGGTAGCGGTACATACGTAGCAGGTGATACAGGCCGCCGACTAAGGTTTCCTGCAGATGCTTGTTACCGCTGGCTTGAATAATTTGGTAGTGGAAGTCGACATCGCCTTCCTCTTGGAAGTAAGTATCGCCCTTGGCGAGCGCCGCTTCTTGCGTTGCGAGCAGATCTTCTAATTTGGCTAATTGTTCTGGGGTAATACGGCTGGCGGCGAGTTCGCAGGCCATGCCTTCAAGCACGCTACGTAGTTGATATAAATCGTTAAGTTCACTCACTGTTAGCTGGGCGACGCGGGCACCAACATGGGGCGCACGCACCACTAAACGTTGTCTTTCTAAGGTTTGCAGTGCTTCGCGGGTCGGCCCGCGGCTGATGCCGTATTTTTCGGCCAGTGCTTGCTCGTTAATCTTGCTGCCTGCAGGCAGTTCGCCCTTGATGATGCTGGTTTGGATCTGCACCAAAATTTGATCGGCTAATGTGGTCGACGTCTTATCTGCCGAGGTCGATTTGACCTTGTGCAGGTGGGGAACTTGAGTGTCATCAGAAACGAACGTCGTGTCTTGCTTCAACATAGAACGCATCACTATTAATAGGATTGTCGACAATGGGTAAAAAATAGCCCTCCCTTGGCAGATTGTCAACAATGTGTTTACTTAGACGTAAGTCTATATTTCAATGAATTTCTGTTTTTATTGTTGATTTTTATCATTTTATTTTTATTATCTCGTTATTAATATTTTATGTTATGAATATTTAAATATTAAATTGTCAACAATGGAGTGGTTTTAACCTTCCAACCTTGTTGCGGATGTTGATGGTTTTGGGGAAAATCATCCAAATGCATTTGGCATGTTTATCCTTCACGTTATGCTATGGGCGGAATGAGACATTTGGGGATGACAGTGGAAAAAGTGTTAGTGAGTAGTTGTTTACTCGGACAAGCGGTGCGCTACGACGGTGGCCATAACTTGATGGAGAGCGAGCTGGTGCAAACGTGGCTCGAGCAAGGGCGGATTGTGGCGATTTGTCCCGAATGTGCAGGCGGTTTGCCAACACCTAGACCGCCAGCGGAGCGGATTGGACAGCGCATCTTAACTGCCCAAGGTGAGGATGTGACCCACGCTTTTAGTCTGGGAGCTGATCTCGCGCTTAAGCTGGCGCTGCAACACGGGATTAAAGTGGCGATTTTAAAAGCCCGTAGTCCATCCTGTGGTAATAGGCAGATTTACGATGGTCAATTTGTAAAACAGTTAATTGCGGGACAAGGATTAACAGCTGAAAAACTCAGTGCCGCAGGAATAACCGTATTCAATGAATTGGAGTTATCCGCTGCAGCGGCATGCGTTGCTGAACTAGAGCAAAGCTAGAGGCGAGCTAGCTTGCTTGAGTGTGATTTGGGCTGGTGGCCTTATTATTCACACTTTGATGTGTTTGGAGTAAAGCATGAATTTGTTGATCTTTTTCCGCCCACACTTGGTTTAACCAGCGTTGGAATTCGACGCGGTACTCAGACTCAGAGAAATAACGCGCCGCATCTACCTGAGGCACGGGCAGGGCGTTAATTCGCACTATAATCTTACTGACCTTACCATTCATCACCCCAAACAGAATATCTTCAGGCGCATCTGGGTAGACGATTGTCATATCCAGCAGGTTAGTAAATTGTTCGCCCATGGCTGATAAGGTAAAGGCGATACCACCCGCTTTAGGACGTAACAAATGTTGATAAGGCGAGTTTTGGCGCTGATGTTTATCTTGGGTAAAACGGCTGCCTTCAACATAGTTAATGATTGACGTGGGCATATTGCTAAACTTGGCACAGGCGCGGCGTGTGGTCGCTAAATCTTTGCCCTTAAGCTTTGGATTCTTTTTAAGTTTTGCCGGGCTAGTCCTGTTCATGAAAGGCATATCCAGCGCCCAACAACCCAGTCCCATAATCGGCACATAGGCGAGTTCTTTTTTGAGGAAGAACTTCAGCATAGGGATGTGGTTACGTAACACGTAAGTTTGCGCGGCGATATCGAATCCACTGAGGTGGTTGCTGATCAGCAAATACCAGCTGTTTTTATCGAGTCCTTCGAGCCCTTTGACATCCCACTCAATTTTAGCGATCAAATACAAGATGCCACCGTTGCAGCAGGCCCAAGCCCACATAAAACGGTTCATGACCGTAGTCACCGCATTGCGCGCATTTTGTGCTGGCATCACAAGTTTCACTAATCCGCCAATGCTGATAAGCGAGCCCCAAACGGCGGTATTAATGATCAGCAAGCTTAAGCTCAGAATAAACAACACTGAACCAGGCAGGAAATTCAACATAGTGGCGTTACCTTTATTCTTTATTCGCTTGGCTAGCGAGTTGGCTTAACACTTGATCCTTAGTGAGCCAGAGTTGATTCAGTTGTTCTTGGAAGCCAATTTTAAAATCGCGGTCATTCATATAATCGCCGCGCATTGCAGGATCAATATCGGAGACCTTGATGTGTACTTTAACGCTTGGCAACTTGCCTGTCAGGTAGTCCCAATAGCTCGGTACTGCGTCTGGGTAGTAAATGGAGACATCGACTAGCTTGTGGATCTGTTCACCCATGGCTGATAGCGCGAAGGCCATACCGCCCGCTTTAGGTTTTAGCAAATGTTGGAACTGTGAGTTTTGTTTTTGATGCTTAGCCTTGCTGAAGCGCGTGCCTTCGACAAAGTTCATCACACTCACAGGCTTAGCCTTAAACTTAGCACAGGCTTTACGTGTAATTTCAATGTCTTTGCCCTTTAACTTAGGATTCTTACGCAACTGCGCTGTGCTATAACGACGCATAAAAGGAAAATCGAGTGCCCACCAAGCTAGGCCTAATACGGGTACAAAAATCAGCTCTTGCTTGAGGAAAAACTTTAAGAAAGGGATTTTTCGGTTAAAAATCCGCTGCAGGATCAGGATATCGACCCAAGACTGGTGGTTGGCAATCACCATATACCACTCTTTAGTGGAAAAGTCGGTGTCACCACTCAGTTCTATTTTAACGGGATGTAAGCAACGCTCAATCACGCCATTGACGCTGATCCAAGCGCTGGCACAAAAATCGAGCACATGACTAGTCGCAGTCCTTAATGGACTGATAGGTATCAGTTTTACAAAACTGATTAACACGATTGGGATAGTCCAAAAGACGGTATTTATAACGTAACCTAAAAATGCAATACAGCCTTTTATCTGTGAAAACAGCATTCCCATCCGAGCCCCCTGACAAAAATTGGAGGCCTATGTTACTCGGTGTAGGCGTTTGGCTCAATCTTAGGCACTGCTGGTCGGTGCATTTGTTCATCTTCACTGTAAAGTGGCTGACTTAATATTGCTGGGATAGTCGTGCCAGCAACCTATCCATAGCACGATAACCCAGTGCTTGGGCAAGATGACGGCGTTCGGTATTAGGGGCTTGTTCAAGATCGGCGATAGTGCGGGCGACTCTTTGTATACGATGAAAACTGCGAACCGAAAGGCCAAGCTTCACCACGCTTTGCTCCAAAAATACTAAATCAGCATCACTGAGTCCGCTGAAGCGTTTCAATTCTTTCCCTGTAAGTTCGCTATTGAGCACACCAGCACGGGCGAGTTGTAGCTCACGTGCTAGCTTAACTCGTTTGGCGATATCTTGGCTGGTTTCTGTCTGCGGCGCGGCTTGAGTCAAAGTGCCCGCGGGAAGTTTGGGCACTTCTATGGTCAAGTCGAAACGATCGAGAAACGGACCTGAAAGCCGCGAAAGGTAACGTTGGATTTGTTCTGGGCTGGATCTATGATGGCTATCCAAGTCGCCACTAGGGCTAGGATTCATCGCTGCGATTAATTGGAATCGACTTAAAAATGTCAGCTTAGCGGCGGCGCGGGAAATCACTACTTCGCCGGTTTCCATCGGTTCACGCAGGCAATCTAAGACTTTACGAGGAAATTCAGCCACTTCATCCAAGAATAATACACCGCGATGGGCGAGGGAGATCTCCCCAGGTGTCAATTACATTGAAATTATGTAATGAACATCGATAATTTGTACCAATATTGATATGGTGTAATAGCGTTTTGCTTCGAATAAAGTTGTCGTTTAGTTTTGTCAGCTGCTGTGTTGCGATAATTCTTGGCTCAGAAGAACTAGCTCAAATCAAATTTTAAACTAGCTACGGATACAGATTTTATGTACTCCGTTTTTATGAAAATGCTAAAAATTGCAACTAACAATAGTCAGGTGCTATTGATTCATATAACTGATAATAGTGTTGTTTTCGGTATATAAAATGCTATTCTGGAGACAATTTCTACCAAAAGGAGTTGGATTGATGCGAATATCGCTATTTGCCTTATTAATATTAAGCTCACCAGCAGTATATTCCGCTGATTCTATTTATTCCGTCCATTGCCCAGTTAGCTGCCCTGAAAACCCTGTTGGTAACAATTTAGTATTCGGTCATCTCTACGCATTATCTAATAACAGTAATACTAAAATGGCGGATTGGGTTGCTTATGAGGTTGATGTTGCCAACTTTGGTGAATCACCTGGTAGAGACTGGGCAAGTGATCCGTTCTTATCTCCAGATGCCACATTGGAAGAGAACGATTATAAAGATGCCAGTAAAGAGCCTCTAGATGCGGACCGAGGACATCAGGCACCTTTGGCTTCATTTGCAGGGTCTAGATATTGGTATGAACTCAACTACCTGAGTAATATTACCCCACAAGATAAAGACCTTAACCAAGGTGCTTGGAAAAATCTTGAAGATGCAGAGCGGGATGCTGTCAGTTATCGTAACACTTTATTTGTTGTGACTGGACCTCTGTATGAAAAGCCAATGCCTAAAATGCCTGCTGCGGATGAAGCTCATGCAGTGCCTTCAGCCTACTACAAAATCGTTTATGACAAGTCTGGCAACGCCGCTGCATTTTATATGGAGCAGTCGACACCAAGGCAAACTCATTATTGCTCTAAATCACTTAGAATCAATGAGTTACAGTCAAGGTTGAACTACAAGCTCCCTACTTTAAAGTCAAGCACTGCTATTCTTAAGCGCTTAGGCTGTAGTACATAGGATTTCAGATAAAGCTACACCAGCTTATTTATAGCCTACACATGAATACAAAAGGACAATTTCTATGAAACGATGGCATCACATCACAGGTATATTTGTAGTGTTTTATTTAGCTGGTTGCTCCAATTTACAACCAGTTCGAGAGTTCGCAAACGCTTCAGCAGAACTGTCAGGATATACCCAACTTACCAATCGATTTAATACAACCTATGAAAGAGAGCGGCTTTACATTTCAGGCCCAGTCGATGTCAGCGCCCAAGCGAACGATAAAAAGCGAAAAGAAGTTTATGACGATTTGTTAAAGATTCATGGAACAGCAACGCTCTACATGCAGACATTGGCAAGGCTTGCAGGAGAGGATACGTACGACTTATCAGGTGAAATTAATGGTATTGCGGGTGGAATAAAAGCACATCCTGAGTTTGGAATATCGAAAACACAGGTCGATGCAGTGGCGAATATATCTAACCTGATTTCCAGATGGGTTACTGCTGGCATTCAAGAAAAAGCCGTGAAAGAGATGGTTCGTGAGGGTGATGCTTCTTTCCAGCACTTGTTAGACGGAATGAGGAACCTAGTACGCCTCTATGCGAAAACTAATGAAAATGAAAAACGGACCGTACTAGGCTTCTTTGAGATTGAATTGATTTATGCCGATACACCAAAGGACAAGTTATTGGCTACGTTGGCCAGGATTCATGAAGATTCTAAACGTCGAGAATATGAGCAAGCACAATCTTTTTTCCTGAGCGCGGAACAAGGCATACAAAAGGTTTCAGAAGGACATACCGAATTACTCAAGCATCTTGATGACCTGTCTGGCGATGATTTGAAAGCCTCTTTGAAGGCTTTGACTAAAGATATAAAAAGCGCCACCAAAAATGTTCAAATGTTAAACGTCAGTTGATCAAATTTTTAGGGAGATAATAAATGGCTTTATCTACAGCAATAGAAATTGAAGCATTCGCAGACAAACTTACGGAGTCTGCTGATATGCTGCACGCAAAGACAGTGGCTGCCGCAGCGAAAAAATTGATTTCTCATGAAGTCGCGCAACAAGCATTTGAACAAGCTTCTATTTTGAGACAGGAGGCCAACAGCTTTTATATTGATGCTGCTCAAAAAGTCCTACAAGACCTTGATATGTCGCAAGATGAAATTCTTGGGATAATTGATAAAGCCAAATCACATATTGAGCTCATTGATAAAATAGAAGAAGGGTTAGTTATAGTAACTCAACTTTTAGATTTAGTTGCTAAAGTTCAGAGTGCAGACATCAAAGGTGTTATATCAGTCACCAAAGAGCTAAAAAATCAGTTCAAAGATTAAGGAGCCATAGTATAGGAGGCATGATATGTATTCAGCTGTTGCTGAAAGGCGAAGTCATTTCTTAAAGTTGTTAAGAAATGAGATAGCACAAGCAGTTTTACTTACAGCCTTTTCAATTGTCTTTATTGGTTTGCATAGTACAGATGATGCATCTGAAATATACGCAGCTAGCTGTATTACTGACTTCAACTTGATTGCCTTAATTTTGGCTACATATGTAAACATCGCTGATGTTTAGGTTCCATACATTTAGTAAGGACAGACGGAGTAAAACAGGAAAATTCGATACAGTGTTGAGTCTATGACACTTTTGTTAGTAATAGTGACATCGTTCTTTTCCATAATTATTACCGTTGCCGCCACAATCAGCAATATTAACCTTCGATAAAAATATGCATAATAGATGTTCTACTATTGCATTGGAATACAATTGAACTGATTAGAAAGGAGACATCATGCCAGGTGCATTTGCTCACATTACAGCGGTAAATATTGCGTTAAGCAACGCTGCTTTGGCATCTCTACAGGAGATGCCACAAGAAGCAAGATTTATTCTTTCACAGAATATTCAATTTTCTGAATTAGGTGCTGTCAGTCCTGATTATCCATACCTCGCGATTGGATCTAAAGAACAGAACACATGGGCTGACCTAATGCACTACACGCGGACAGGCCAATTCATCCAATACGCAGCAATGAATATTCGTCAACTAACTGGTGAAGCTCAGGAACGTGCTTTTGCATGGTTATGTGGTTACATATCACATGTCATCGCTGATATCACCATACATCCTGTTGTAGAAAAAATTGTAGGGCCATACGAACAAAATGCGAAGGCGCATCGCAATTGTGAAATGAACCAAGATGCATACATATGGCAACGTTTGAACCTGGGGCAAATCGGTCTTGCTGATAGGGTTCGACTCAATATTGGTAATTGTATTGATACTGACACTAACAAACTAGCTAATGCGGTAACTACAGTATGGTTATCAAGCTTGAAACAAAACTATCCGATAGAGTTTCAGCAAAGTCCTCCAAATATTGATCTATGGCACAAAGGTTTTCAGAAGGTTGTAGATACCGCAGAAGAGAGTTATAGACTCTTTCCTTTTGCACGACATGTCGCTGTAAATGCAGGTTTAACTTATCCAATGCTTGATGAAGTCGCCCTGGTATTCATACGACAAATTCCAACGCCAAGAGGACCAATGGACTATGATGAAGTCTTTGATTTGGCTGTTCAAAACATTCGTAAGTACGTGACAATACTTGGCCAAGTGGTTTTCCAGAGTAAGGAACCTACTGAGTTTCTGGATTGGAACTTAGATACTGGTCGAGCACCTGATGGCTCTTTAACTGCATGGAGTGAATGATGAAATTTTCTTTTATCCCCTTATTATTAATTATTAGCACTCAAGTTTGTTCCGCACAAGAATATGACGATGAGATAATGTATGATTTAGGCTCCAAATTTAAGGACCTCTCCAAAAAGGTAGATGGTTACGTTAAATTCTCACCAGGAGCCACTAAAGAAAATGCAAGCGTTCTTGAGAAGTCTGGTGTTAACACTATTATTCAACGAGATTTTTCAGGCTACGTAGTGAAAGTCGATGTTCAAGGTTCAAATGTTGTTATGCTTTTGTGTGAAAATGATGTCGCGTTGATCGAAGATGCGGGTTGCAACGCAGAGCTCGATAAGGCTCTCTGGAAATCTCCTAAAGTAAATTCATGCGAAATTGTTTTAGATTCATTCTCAGTCTGTGGATTATAATGGTCCTAATTTATCCCCAATTTAGAGCATGTTTAATATGGTAGCTTGAGTTGTCGGACTGTATTAAAGTCCCTTAGTTAATACAGTATGTTCCGGTGGTCTCTATGCGTTAACCAGTAAGAGAGATGAATCTAAAACCTAGCTTTGTTCAAAATGAACCTGTTAATGCTTTGGTGGGCCTTGTTCGCTGAATCAATTTGGATACAAAGCCACTAATTGGTGAAGTTTCGGAAAGTGGTTTATTACTACCAAAAGTCGATAGTTAATGCGAAATAATTTTCAGCCTCAGCGGTGAACTTATGCTCAATCACTAAAAAGTATTGCAAGATCAATAGCATAACTAGATAGAGCGAACAACTTTAATACTTTATGTCAAAAGCCCCATGTTCTTGGGGCTTTTTCTTGCCTGAAACAGGACAATTCGTCCAGTGGCCTGGGTAGTCATGACCACTAGAAGTGTTCACTCTCACAGCAGTGTGAGCAATTTAGTGCAGTGCCACTAACTTAGATCTACTTATCTTCTTTATGGTTTCGTTCATATTCATTAATGTATTCTTTTAAGGTCCCCCAAATAGCAAAAGAAGCTAAAATGAAATATAAATAGTAATATTTTAACTCTGAAACTTTCTTTTCTTCTTCCATTGTATTTCTAATTTTTTCCATAGAGTTTGCTTTTGTATTTTGGTAAACGCCTTTTTTACAATCTAGTGTAGTATGCTCTTGGCCGAGCAGTTCACAGGTTAACGTTTTTACTTCGTAGTAAATGTCGTGAATTACAGCCTCATTTTTTATATTCCTAAGTTCATTTTCAGCACTATCATATTGATTTATTTGAATTTGGAAATATGGTAGAAATAAAAACATGCCATATAACGAAAGCAATTGTATGATCCGGTGAGTTTCTAGCTTCACCTTCCAAAAGCCTTTATTGAAAACTTTCCTTTTTAATCTTTCAAGTTTAGAACTGTCCATAATTTTCCCTTAATTCCTGTTATTGATTAATTTTCTATCATTTTATTTTAGATACATATTGATTCTATCACTTTAGTTTTCAGTAGTTTCAAATGGTTAATTTTTGTTCAATTAATGTACAGTTCAAAAGACTTTAGGTATTGCTAAAGTTGGTGGTGACAAGAATTTTAGACCAATGGTGGTGAGTGCCCCAACAGTCGTATTTTATGATTCCAACCTAATATTGGCGGTACTGGCGCCGATTGTTCGCTTCTATAGTTTTGAGGCTGATCAGTCTGCTGTTAGTTTTGAACATATGATTTTTTGAAGATTATTTGCTTAAGTTTATGCAAAGAAGAGTGATGTGAAAAAGGATGTCGATGAGCTATTCGATTTCTGTATGGCAGATGACATTGTAGAAGCTGTCTGCTACAGGCCTACAATTAGCTTTATTTGAAAGGCTTATAAATTGGTTTTTATTGTTGACTTCAAATGACTTACCTTACAAAATTTAATCCAGAGCTCACGAATTAGATCTAGAAATCTAACTAACTTTAGTCCCTAAGTGAGTTAGATGTATGAGATGAGTCAAAATCTCACTGTTTATGCAGTTTTACGTGCATAAGTGACGTTTTTCAAATGAATCTAGCTGTGTATTCATTACAAATTGAAAATCAGCTATATTGTTGTGATACTAACTCATTAGGGAAATACAATGTCTCAATTTTTAGAGATCTTAACTCATGCTCGTCGTTTAAAAGCTTCTGTTAAAGAGTTATCTGTTGCTGAACTAAAAGATGTATACGAAAAGTTAGGCAAGATCGTTGCTGAAAGAGAAGAAGAAGCGAATGCTGAAGCTGAAGCAAATGCTGAACGTATAGCTAAAATTGCAGAACTTCAGAAGATGATTGAGTCAGCTGGTTTATCACTTGATGATCTTGGTGGTGTTAGTATTAAAGTAAAAAGTACAAGAGCAGCACGTCCAGCTAAATATTCAATCGTAGTTGAGGGCGAAACTGTCACTTGGACAGGGCAAGGTAGAATGCCAACTGTTTTCAAACAACAAATTGAAAATGGCCGTTCAATCGAAGACTTTTTGATCTAAATTTCCCGCCTATAGCAGAACAGACGAATGAAAGTTTGTTCTGCCCCATTTCGTGTTACAGCGTTGTTTTACCGGAAAATTGAGCTGTCTTTGTTGACCAACTTTTAGTAATGATACAAAGTGTCCATTATTACTGAATCTGATCACCATTTCTAAAAGGAGGTTTAATGGGAATCTGTGTACGAGCTTTGCAGGCAAATCATGGGGACTGCATACTAGTCACCCACGAAGGGCCTCACGGTATCTTCAACCTCCTTATTGATGGCGGTAACTCCGGAACTTTCAAATACGGCCAGCAGGATCGTATGAAAGGTGAATTGTGTAAGTTGCTCGACGAGTTCAAAGCACTGAATCAGTATCTTGACTTGGTTATTTTGACTCACATTGATGATGACCACATCGGTGGGCTTCTCAAGGCTTTAAAAGCTCCAGGCTACGGTCAGCTTGTTAAAAGTGTCTGGTTTAATTCGTCAAGATTAATTACAGACCACTTCAGCTTCCCTGAAATTCCTGCGAATGACATTTATTTGTCAGATTCATCTCCTGACACTAGTGTTCGGCAAGGGAAGAAATTTGAAGCTCTCCTAGATGAGCTAGGTGTAGAACGTGGCCATATAGTTATGGCTGGGCAGGAAATTGTTAAAGGCCCCTTTACGTTTAATATATTATCACCAAATGAAACTCAGCTTCGAAAGCTCCTGTGTATTTGGCCAGTAGAAAAATCGTCGCCTAATACATCCGCGGATGTGACCGACTACTCTCTTAGTTTGGAGCAACTCTGGGTGGACGACAGTTTCGAGAGCGACACCTCAATTGCCAATGGAAGTTCAATTGCTTTCATCCTACAGACAGACGATCAGAAAATGTTATTCTTGGGGGATGCCTATGATACCTGCACTGTCGAAAGCTTAAAGCAACTAGGTTATAACGAGCAGAACAAGTTGCAGCTGAGCTTAGTCAAAATTTCACACCACGGAAGTCAATACAATACCAGTTCTGATTTTTTGAGTATGATTTCTTCTACTCATTACGTTATCTCCACTAATGGGGCAAGGCACGGACTGCCCAATAAAAGAACAATTGCAAGAATTCTCGCTGCTGGGGATGGAAAAATATGTTTCAACTACCCTGAAGTCGCGGCTTCAATGTTGCTTCCGAATGAGCAGCATAAATATGCTGGACGCTTGGATGTTGTCGGTCAGATAGAGTTCGAACATGACGCCTGATGAGCTGATAATTTCTTATGCTGTAAAAATAAACGGTGGGAGCGGAGTTCTCGTTGGTGCGCTCTCGCAGGACTATACTTATGTTTTCACCGCAAAGCATGTATTGAGCGCGACCAATCAAGTCACCCGAAGTGGAGTTTCACTTCAAATAATTGATGAACCATATCTGCACCCAACACTAGATTGCGCAGTATTAAAGGTTGAATTTCAACAGAATGTAAAGCAGCGCAATTGGTTAGGAAATGTGCCCTCAGGGGCTGCGCTTTCATTTGTGGGATTTCCTGACACTAACACCAATACCGATATTCCCTTCAAGATTTATACAGGCGTCCAAAATAGTACGCTTAATAATGTAGTGGTTTGTAATCTCAACAACAGTCCAGCGCAAGATGCAATTGTTGGCATGTCTGGTGGCGGTCTGTATCACGAGTGCAACGGTTACCCTTACCTGGTGGGTGTTGAGTATCGAATGGATGATGAAGACGAGAATCTGCGATGGGGCCGCATACGTTGCTTTTCCATGGCCATCTTCGAAGAAATCATTGCTCAGTATGATCTTGCCTTAATGGCTCCTAGCTTCATGGCGTGCTTTTCACAGCTTAAGGATGATATTTTTTATTTCAATGCTGCAAATCCAGGCAATCTATTGAAACTTAACAAAAAACTGCATGAGTATGCAGATGTACTGATAGCTCTGGGGCTGCCACCTCCGCATGAACTGATGACGCGCTACAACAAAAAGTTGCTGGTTGGTCATGAAACTCAAGCTGCTGTGTTGGATAGAGAGTTGTGGGTTGCATATTTTGAATTTGCAATCGTTTGCGCTTTGATTGATGAGCCAACAAATATTGATGAGGACTACATAAAGGGTTTGGAGAAGCGACGAAGGTTTGTCTACTCTGGCAGTAATGCTCACTGGATTAGACATCTTTCGGAGATTTTAAAAGCAGCAAAGTCCACGTTGGACGAACATGGAATTATGATTATTAGCTCTCCTCAAGAGGAGGCTCCCTATCTTCCGGACGAAGAGGACTTGGAAGAGGTTATTGACGATATTGCCTCAGCCCCTACAGCAGGAACCGGTCAAAGAATTGATGATGTACATAGAGAGGTATATAAGACTTATACGGTCGCGCATATGAAAGGATTGCGCAATAAGTATGTGCTGAAAAAGCATCGTGAGTATGGACTTGCCCGTCCGAGCGAGCAACTGAAAATATTCAGGGATTATTATAATGAAGTTATTAAGTAGGGAGCATGACTTTGACTTTCTGACCTCCGAAGTCGATGGGGTCAGGTTTGAGTTGTTTGCTTCTAGCCAATCCTTTTTAACTTGTATTGTTTGTTGGTTTGAGTCGTCAACGGACGTCATGATGAACTGGCAGGCAATTCAAAGCATAGTATCGGTTAAGTTTAAGCCAGAAGGAGGGCATTCAAAATGGAATGTTTATTTGATTTTGATGTGTCCTGATAGCCTTGAGATTCGGGATAAATATGTAATTCAAAATGACCGCTACGCGGCTAGGAAGATCATATTGGATGGGCTCGGTGAGCTACCGGATTCTCCGGATGTTGAAAAATTGGTAAACGTAGCGTTATTGGGCACGGATCTCGAGCTAGCACCAGTTTCGGATAATTCCAAAGATTACATAGAAACACCCATTGCGGCAATTGTTAAAGGTGTACCCTCAGGTTTCAGTGTGGATGCGAAAGAAGCGCGCAGTGAAATGATCAACAAACTAATCGAGTTTTTGTCAGAAAATGAAAATAAAAAAAGTTGAGATCGAGGGCTTTCGCGCTTACAAGCACAAAAAAGACGGGACTTTTGATTTTACAAATGAGAGTGGTGAACCGTCGAATTTTGTTGCTATTTATGCCCCTAATGGATTCGGAAAAAGCTCTTTTTACGATGCTGTAGAATGGGCTTTTACTGATAATCTTGAGAGGTATACCAACAGTCACAATAAGAAAAATAATGAGCTGGCAGCAAAAGGCACAAAGCAACTTCAGGTTCCTCAAAAGATACTACGAAATACTGAGGTGTTGGATGACGTGCCTACGCATGTATCTGTAATCACAACCACGAAAAAATTCGAACGAAAGCTGAAAAAGCCAAGGTCGAACTCAAGCGATCTCACTTTTAAGGCAACTAAGAAAAGTGAAGATGTAGAAGTCTACAAGAGAGTTATATTATCCCAAGACGCAATAGACCGTTTCCTTCGCGAGGCAAAACCTCAGGAAAGATATGATCTTTTCATGGGTTTCTTTGGTGGAAGTGCTGAAACACTACGCCAAGAAATGACCTTGCTAATCAATGAGAACGAATCGAAAATCGTTACGCTGCTGGCCGAGCGGTCAAGAATTGAGTCTCAGCTAAATAATCCGGTCGACTCCCGAATATTCGAAGACTTTAATACCCTTGCAGCCGCCCTTAACTCTCAAGGTGAAGCAATTATCTTCGTCGATGAGAACTTTGATGCGCATGCTGAACACCAAATACTGTTATCGATTGTCACTCGGACGCAAGCGCTTAATGCTGAGCGGACTGCGATTCAGCAACGACATGCTGCGTTATTGCTACAATTATCAGGGCTCCCTGGCTTTAAGCGTAACCTAGAGCTATTGCCGCAGCACAATTCGTATGTCAACAATGTATCGAAAGGCTTGCAGGATTCAGTCAAATATCAACAGCTCACTGCAGCACATAGTCGCGGCCTTTCTGAATGGCAGGCAATTAGTGATGAGTTGAAAGATCTGGAGGAGGTGATTGCCCAGGTTTCTTCGTTTATTGCTGATGAGGAGATTAGAGTACAATCTGTTGGTCAATTGCCTGCTCTAACCGCAGAAAAAAACCGATTAATCGCGGAGCTTAAAACGGCCGAAACATCGGCAGCTGGCACCAAGAAATCAATTGCAGATCTCGATCAAAGGGCGTTAGAGCTTCAGTCATTGATCGCAACTAGTCCAGCCATTTACTCCGAAATTGCTGCTAACGAAGCCGGCCTGATTGGGCTGAAAGTGGACTTAAATGCCAAGCTCACTTCCCTCCAGCTCACTGTAGCGGAGCGGGACGCCGTAGCTTCGCAACTTAACAACATCCCCACATTGCCAATCACTGCTGATACCCTGCTGTACGGTGATACCAGTTACCTAGGCCTGCCCGATGACTTCATCGTCAAAATTCAGGTTGCTCATGAAGAATTAGCTGCATTGCGCTTACACGACCAGTCGATTAAAACGACTCAAGTAGCTCTTACTCAGCAGATGGAAGCTGTCGAGAACCTTGTTTCACTCGGTATTTCTTACCTCTCAAAATGGCCCAGCTCTGAGTGTCCATTATGCCGACTACCCCACCCAACATCTGATGCCTTGATCAAAGCGGTTAAGAATAATGACCTGCTAACGATAGTTGCAAAGCAGAATGCACAGGAGTTAGAGAAAGCCGCGCTTCGCATCCAGTCGCTTTCAGCAGAAATTGATTCTCATGTTGGTGTGGCCCAGAAGAAACATTCAGAACACTTATCGTCGTTACGACAGAAACTCAATGATTTTAGTTCACGGATCACTGAGCTAGAGAGTCAAAGAACACGTCTTGCAGCAAGTGTTGACATAGCTGAGCGTACGCTTAAGTCATTGAAAGCGAGGGTTTGGGATGTTGACTCGCAAGAATTGAGAAAACGCGTCGACGCGGAGTTAGCTGTTACATCGGAGCGACGACCTTTATTGGCGCAGCAACTGGCCTCAGTCGAACATTCGGTTACTTTGCTTCGCGCCCAAATTCAAAATCTCGAAAATCAGATATTGGGATTAGTAAACCTGATACACGAGATAACGAACCAAACCTCGTACGAAAAAGTTAAAGCATTTATCTCCAAAGAAGCTGTTGCTGAGGTCAGGATCCTTGCCTTAAGCTGCGATAGAAAAAAAGCTGAGCTAACGACAAGAATTAATGAGCTAGGTGAACAACTTGCCAAACTATTAGGCGAGTGTAACAAACTTCAAGGCATAATGAATTCGGAAGGTAATTGGATTGATTTTGCGGTTTTAGCTTCTAATAGAGACGAAGCAGTCAGGCACCTGAATGATATCCAGTCTGCTATCACTACGTTTGTTCAAACTGTTGATCGGCTAGTCGGAAAGCCTCTCGGAAAGGATTATGATCTAATCGAACGGGAAATCCATGAACTGACACCAGAGCTACTTCGTCGTGATAATGTACTGGCCGCCAAAATCCAATCATTTGATTTGCTGACGGAGCAGCTTAAGGTGTTCAAACCTTACTTTGATGGACTAAAGTTACGAGACCAGTTAAAAGTGGTCGAGCATGATCTTTCTCTGCATAAATTAGTAGAAAGTAAGCTTACAGCTGAAAGAGAGAGCGTTGTATCGAAGCTGAAGGAGAGGGTTAAAGAGTTCTTTTTTACCGACTTGATTAATGCCATTTACAGCAAAATTGATCCGCATCCCTCATTTAAAACTGTTCAGTTCGTAGTTGACTTTGAATCTAATGAGAAGCCGGGATTGAATATTGTATTGCAAGATGAGAGAGGTGACATAATTTCTCCAATGCTATATTTCAGTGCTGCTCAGCTCAATATTCTTAGCCTGAGCGTTTTTCTTGCTAACGCTTTACACGCGATGGACAAATCTGGAACACCTCTGGACATGATAATGATTGATGACCCTATTCAGTCAATGGACTCTATTAATGTTCTGGCTACTATTGATTTGTTGCGAAACATTTCGCAAAGATTTAATAAGCAAATCATTATTTCCACACATGATGAAAACTTCTTTGGTTTACTCAAACGTAAGATTCCTTCCGATGTCTTCAATTCAAAATTTTTGCAACTAGAAAGCTTTGGAGTTGTGGGTCAAGGCTAGCGAGTGAAATTGAGATGATGCTACCCGAGAGGCTTCTTAGAAAGCGGTATTAGCCGTTATGGGTAATAAGGATGGTCTGATGAAGTTCGGCGAAGAAAGAGCTAAGAAAACAATAGAAAGACTATATTCTAATCCTAAAAATTGGAGAAGAAATGATTTCCGAAAAGCTTACTATGTTCTTACAGGTCAGGAACCGGTCATGTCGGAAGAGATTGCTAAGGAAATCATCAAGGCGTGTATCGATGATGACAACCTTAAAGAAAGAGTCGAATATGTTGCAGCACTACTCCTAATTACGGGCAAGTGGATATTGCCAACGGTTGTAATCCCAAGTGGAATGTCTAGCCAAATTAAGGCTAGGTACAGTAGTGGAGACTTACGCTCTTGTTCTAGCCCATTAGCATACAGAAAATAAACATAACAAATTGTTCAAGAGGAATTCAGAATTCTGGCATTTTTACTATGCGTTGATTATAGCGATAACGCCAACATGCGGTAGCATCGGTGTTGCGGGCTTCACCCCTTAACGCTGCGTTACCCCATAGAAATTTTAATCCGAAATTCACCTGACACAGCCGACGTACTAACACGCTTTTGTCCCAAACCGAGTTACAACGTGTATGATATCTTAATTCTCAGTTGTAGCTCGATTAAACTTGGTTATAGCGGTTAGTATGAAACTTTGTGCTGCTAACTACTACAGCGGAATTGCACTTAGCATCACGATTTGTTGATTTTCACTAACAGTGGTTCCAGGCTCAGAAAGATGTAAACGTTTCTTAAAATAGTAGAGCATAGCTTTCCTCAAAATTACTTCAGTGCTACCGTTTAACATACCAAAATCATTTTCAATTGCAATTCGCTGTGCATCACTGTAGCTCGGGTTTGGTGCCAAAATCACTTTTATAAAGGTTTCCCAGTCGTAATCTTTTGGCAAATTTTCTTCTAGAGGTTTTAGGCTAATAATATCCATAATGCGACCTAGGACATAGTCTTTAAAAATATTATCTTTAAAGCAGTAACATCTTACATGCCAGCGAAAACCATCAAAAGCAAAAGTGCGAGGTTTTACCCACCTGTTTTCAGGTACAGGCCTACTCATTGACTGATAGTTTATCTCTACAATCAAATTTTCTCTTATAGCCTTAAGTAAAATTTTCAAAGTCTCGGCGCTAACTGACCGGTAAGGGTGAGGAAGTGTTTCTATTGGTGGTGGAATGCTTACAAAACTCTCAGAGTTTGAAAGAAGATTTGATTCTCTCCACAGCAGTTCATTCAAATACTGGTATGGGTTAGGATTAACCATAATGGCTTTGAAATTGTCCGAAGCAACATAAGCTTTCTCAGTTCTGTCATATACCATGTTGTTAGGTGCTAACTCTTGGTAGGCGGAAAAATCAAGAGATGCTTGGGGTATTGATATCCTGAAAAATTCAGTTAAATCTGAGCGATTTACTCTGCCTTCCCATTGCAGTCTGAAATCAATGAATTCTAAACGTCGTTCTTGACCCCAACGCCTAGTAAAGGTTTTTTCCTCCAACATTTTATCTTACCTCTGTTAGATTAATTTTTATTCGA
This sequence comes from Shewanella oncorhynchi, assembly GCF_030848765.1. Taxonomy (NCBI): domain Bacteria; kingdom Pseudomonadati; phylum Pseudomonadota; class Gammaproteobacteria; order Alteromonadales; family Shewanellaceae; genus Shewanella; species Shewanella oncorhynchi. The sequence goes on along the minus strand of NZ_CP132914.1, from coordinate 4,615,268 downwards.
ATAAAAACTAGACTAGTATAATTTTTAGTTGTATCTTAGGTTATAACTTAATCAACTTTCATGCAAGTGACTCTTTGGATTTGGAGGTTATATGTCCGCAAAAATTGAATTTTTCCCTGTAGATAACGGTGATATGACGTTGATTCGGTTAGCGGATACGGTCTCCACAACATTATTGATCGATATTAACATTAGAAGTATGGCTGATGATCCAAACGATCAAACTCCAGATGTTGCTAAATTATTAAGAAAAACGTTACTCACTGATGGCATGGGGCGTCCTTATGTTGATGCGTTTCTGCTCAGCCATCCCGATAAAGACCATTGCTCTGGTTTGGTTAAACATTTTTGGCTTGGATCTGTGGATGACTATCCTGATGATGACCTGCTGCAAGCAGATAAACGGATCATTATTAAAGAGATGTGGTCATCACCAATGGTTTTCAGACGAGCATCAAAAAATTTGACGCTTTGTGATGATGCTAAAGCATTTAATAAAGAAGCTAAACGCCGAGTTAAACTTTGGCAGAACCAAGGTTGGGCTGCTGAAGGAGATCGTATTTTAATATTGGGTGAAGATGAAAATGGTAAGACAGATAACCTCACTGGCATCACTATTAAAGAGACTGAGACTATTCACAAAATTAACCAGAATAGTAGTAGTGGTTATTTTTCTGCGAAATTATTAGCTCCTTTTCCGAAGCAAGATGACGATGAGGCGGAACAACTGCTCTCAAAAAATCATTCAAGTGTCATTTTGAATATCGAATTATCTGCTTCTCAGTGGTCTAAAACTCCTACGCGCTTTTTAACTGGGGGAGATGCAGAAGTTGCTATTTGGGAGCGTCTATGGGAAAAGTATAAGAACACTCCTCAAGATCTATCCTACGATTTGCTTCAGGCACCACATCATTGCTCTTGGCATACGTTATCATATGATAGTTGGTCTAAATATCGAGAAGAAGCTAAAGTATCTGTTGATGCTCGTAGTGCATTGGGTCAAGCTAGAGATGGCGCAATAATCATTTCTAGCAGCAAGAAAATTTCTGATGATGATAAAGACCCACCATGTATTCGAGCAAAAAGAGAGTATTTAGACATCTTGAAACCCGTTGATGGTTCGTTTTTATGCACAGGGGATATTAAAGGATGTGAGACAATTGTGATTATACCTCAAAATGATGGAAGTGTGATCCGCAAAGTCGCTTCCGTAACTAGTGCTGCAGCTCTAATTACGGCTTCTAGTGCACCTCGGGCAGGTACGCATTATGGAGTTTTATGAGCTGGGGAGGTGTGTTGAGAATAGCGAAGATATTTTGCCACTCACTGCATCTCTAATAAGTGCATGCCAACAGAATCCGTATGTAGAGTTCATTGAACTTAGGGAAATAGCCGATGGTAGCAACCGCACAGAAGTCATTGTAATTGAGGTTGGTGATTCAACCATTCGTATGAACAACCCTGGACAAATAAAACGTCGCGAAAAGTTTGCCATTACGGTTGATCTGCAATCAAGTATTCCAGTTATATTTAGAGCTTTAAGAAAAGATTTCCCAACCATGGCACATATGTATTATGTGCCCCACAACACACCTAAAGCTCTTTGTCTTTACAATGTCAATTGGTCTACCGTCGAGCACCACTGGACTCCTGAAATGTTTATTCAACGCTTATTCTGGTGGTTGAGGGAATCATCAGAGCTCAGGTTGCACCGAAATGATCAACCATTGGAACCTTTGTTTTACCAAAGCAGCTATGAAGTGATACTGCCTGCAAATTTCATGGAGGTATTTTGCAGAAATGGATTATGTTTGACTCTTGAATGGGTCAATTATGAATCAAATAGCCATAAAATTTTAAGAGCTAAAGTAACCAAGGATACAGGCAATAAAGAGTTTTTTGAGGGGGATTTTAAGTGTGTTAAGTTTTTTGCAGATCCAGTCGAATCAAATTCTATATCAAACTATCCTAGCACTTTAGCTGAGTTAAGTGAAAAGCTCGGTGCTGAGAAGTTTGATAGGGAATTGTATAATTCTATCTACAACCTAGTTCCTGAAAATGGAATAACAGCTAAGCAGTCAGGTGTTGAGCGCCTATTTATTTTAGTCTGTATTCCCCGACACCTAAACGGCGAGTTTCATCGATACGATGTTATAGGATATTTCCTAAATGTTTCTTTTTTTGAATTAGCTAAAGATTTCGAGGTAATTAGTCATTATGCTCAAAATAATAAGTGGCATAAGATAAAGCTTATTGGTGGAGTGGCCATAGAAGATATAAGTAGTAGCATTTGGAAGAGGCATCACTTATTGCCTGTGGAAATTCGAAACAGTTTAAACAGTGAATTTGCCAGAAATATATCAGGAATTGACGCTAGTAATGCATGTTTTAATGGCATTATCGCTGGTGTTGGTGCGCTTGGAGGATTGCTGGGACAGATCTGGGCAAGGGGAGCATGGGGACAATGGTGTTTTGTCGATCCAGATTATCTTAATCCTCATAATTTAGCACGTCATGTAGGATATGATTACATGCTAGGCAGACCCAAGGCTGTAGTACTTCAGGCTCTAACTAATGATATTTATGCACATGCTGAAACCCATAGTGCACTTCACTGTTCTATTACAGATCAAAATAATGAACTGATAATGGCACTGGAAAAGGCATCAATCTTAGTTGATGTTACTGCCTCATATAATGTACCTCGTGAGCTGTCTGTAAGAGAGGATGTACCAAGAGTTGCTAGTCTATTCCTGACGCCATCAGGTAGTAGCTGTGTATTACTTATGGAGGACTCACATCGTTATCTCAGATCAGCAGATATAGAAGCACAATATTACAGAGCTATTTTGAATAGTGAATGGGGAAATATTCATCTAACTAATCACCAAGGCGATATATGGGTCGGTGGTGGATGTCGAGATATCTCAGTTAAATTGGCAGATGATAGATTACATCTTTATGCAGGAGTTTTGGCGAAGCAACTTAGACGAAGAGTTGATATACAAGAAGCACAAGCCTGTGTTTGGTGTGTCGAAGAGGTTACGGATGCTATATCTAGTCATGAGATTAAACTTTATCCAGTGACTCGAGATATTAAAAGTGAATGGGTAGTTATTTATGATGAAGGACTTATAAATAAAATTCGTAGCATTAGGCTAAACGCTTTGCCATGCGAAACCGGAGGAATTTTGCTTGGTATTGTTGACACAAAAAGTCGCACTTTACATTTGGTAGATGCTTTACTCCCACCAAATGACAGCATAGCTAGTCCAGTAAACTTTACTCGAGGAATAGAAGGATTGTCAGGAGCTTTGTCGTCAGTTCATGAACGTACGGCTGGGATCGTAGATTATGTTGGCGAATGGCACTCTCATCCGAATGGTTGTAGTGCGAGTCCAAGCTCTGATGACAACCAACTCATAACGAGGCTTGCTGAGACTATGCGCCATGATGGGTTACCAGTGCTGATGCTTATTGTATCAGACACTGAAATCAGCTGTACTATCATCTGATGAATCGTATGTTCTTTTATTAGATAAAATTGAATTATCTTCAAATCTCGTTTCAGAGGGGTTGGATGGTGAGTTTAAAGGATAGCAATAACATTAAACTATTTGGTTTAGTCTGTGCAGCTCTGTTGATTTGCTCATGGTTTCAATTTGGCGTTTTAGTAAAGCATGAACTTACGGATTACTTGCTGTTTGGCGCTTATAGTACGTTATTTTCTGCCGTTATCGTAATGATTAATAACGTAATGCCTAGTGTTTTAAAGCATAAAATAATTTTTACTCGGTTTAAGAATGAACTCCCCGCTTGTCGCCTTGATTCAATATGTAGAAAGGACCCGAGAATTCTATTCAAGGAAGTGGAGGGCAAGTGGCCAGAAGTTTTTTCCTCTGAAACCGATCCGCATACTAGAAATGGGCTGTGGTACAAGCTAATTTATAAGCCAGTCATTGAGTTACCGCAGGTGAGCCAAGCACATCAGAACTTTTTACTATATAGGGATGTTAGTTCGTCGATAATAGTTATCTTATTACTCATTGCTTGTTACGATGTCTGGAGATATTTGAATAGGCTTGAGTTTTTAGTTATAGAGATAAATGTCTATATCGTGTTAGGATTGTTTGCTTTGCTAGCATTAATATCTGCTAGAAATAATGGTGAACGTTTTGTTTTAACCACAGTTGCTGCGCATGAATTTTAATATAGGTCTTTTAAATGTCAAACAACCTGAACGAAGTAACTCTAAATCATAGCAGCTAAATTTATTCCATTGTTAATATTACAGTGTTTTTAGTAGTTTTAAAACTTTCAGCCTAATGTGATATAAATTCGACTGGTGGAGGTATTGATGTATGAGTGCCAAAGAATGGATTTATCAAAATAATGAGTTGTTTGGACTTTATCAAGACATTACCTTCGATAAGGATAATGATAATCCTGCAGTGATTGAAATAACCAATCCTATTGATTTCAAAATAATTTATGAATCAAACACTGAAGGAAAATCTTTCGGAAAGCTGGAGGCTGAAATTCCTGCTGATGTATTTGATAAAATTGCGATTGCATGGTGCAAAAAGAGAAAGCTCCAAGATATTTTCGGTGGTTAAGTTGGTTTGGAGTTTGGTAATCCAAGCTGTGATTAGGCCTGATTTATATATTATATAAGTGATAATGGACGTATGAACTATTTTGAAGAGGACCCCTTCTAGGTAACGTAAGCCTGGAGGGAAAATGAAAAAGCTAAAATCACACTACATACCGAGTGTAGATGAGGAACATTCAAAATATTTATGGTGGCGATATCCTACTATTCGTAGTGGGTTTCATAAATATTTCAGTACTAAACAAGAAAAAAGTTTTTACTTTATGCATTTGATTGAATGCAAGGGGTACCCAGTTAAACTCCGTGCTGCTCGTGGGAAACCGCTCGCAGATCCTTGGGATGATTACCCTGCGCATGTATTTGATGTTGCAAAAAGTTGGAAGCATAACTCAAAAAGAAAGCACCAATATTACCGTTAAGGTTGATAGTACTGTAAGGTCAACAGCTATAAAAAATAGAGGTAATAATTTTTGATACTAAAGCCATCGTCATTATGCTCGATTAACGAGCTAATATCGGTGGTTTTTTTATGGCTTCACGAAGACAAATAAAGGACAACACAGTGCCTCGACTTGGTAAGTAATTCATCACCCTCCACAATCATTATGTGTCCACCATAAGATCCCACTTCCAATTACAAAGAAATTTGATATTACTAAACGACGCACCACTCACATTTTACAAATCTCACAAAGATGATATTTCCTTTTGCCTATTTATGAGTGTTTCTATCAGAACTAATGCTCCATGGCTCAAAACATGGCGTTTTACATCGACTTTGAAAGAAAAACCACGTTTTCTTAAAAACTCAATAGCATCTTCAGATGATTTTAACTTTAGCGATTGAAGAATTAGAAGTGATTCATCTTCATTTAATAAGCTTAAATCTTTTGCAGTTATCCCTCTAACAGGTAGACCTAGAGTGGATAAGACTTGGCCTCTCATAGTTACTAATCGTGAGATTATAGTCAGTACTGCTAGGATCTTAAGGCTTATTTCATCGAAATCTTCTTCGCAACTTTCGTTTGCCGTAAGAGTTTTGATGTAGAAGTACTTTCCCTGCTCATCATGGATAAGTTGATAGCCAAGGTGGAAATAAAAATGGGTGTAATGGTCAAAATTCACTACTATTTCTTGATATAGAGGGTTGTTGTGGAAATCAGCTTTTGAAGCTGAATATTCAAGTCGATTTATTACGCTACTGCTATAAAAATTCTGATAAATTTCCTTTGAAAGTTCATAATTGGCGCTAATAAATGTGTTTTTAATGCTATTCATGAAATTGACTCCGAAATGGATTCTAAAAACCGAACGCGATAATGCAACTCATGCGTTGAATCTTCTAAGGTATTGAACTCATTTAATAAAAAAATGTTATACTTGCCATGAGTATGCAGCTGCGAACCAACTTCAAGTAGATCTGGAAGTTTAAAACCTTTTAGTTCATGGCGCAGTGCATCATGGGCAACCTTTAAGTAATCTACCCCGAGCGGCCACTCAAATGTATTAACCCATTGATTCAAATTTATAGAATGCCTCATTTCCTCTGCCCGTTTTTTGGAAATACTCTCTTCAAACGGCAAGCTATCTTCTACGCTCACCTTTCCGTTTAAGCTTCGTTCTGCCAATTCCTCAAAGGCATTATTTAAAAAAGCTGGTGATTTCTCTAATTTAAATGAAGGTAATCTACCAAGAGAAGCAATATTGTGAATTGGGCCGAGAGCCTTTAAGTCGCTAATTGAAATGAATTTGGTTCGTTGATCTCCATTCAAAGTGTTTTCATAAGCCGTGCGCAAGATGGTAAATGCACATTCGATAGCGTTATGCTCTTCAATTGAGGTTTTAGTTTTTTTCAAATAGATGTTTATGTTGTCAGCCACTCGCTTAACTGGCTCGAACAGATCTAAATACTGCAATTGATATCGCAGCATCCCGCCTTCTGATTCATTATCATTCAATGAGCGAAACAATCTTTTGAACTTCTCCAGCGTCCTAATAATACCTGGACCGTCTTGGTATTGTGTGTCTTTGTCCAAAAATATGCTCAGAGGTTCAATTTCCCGTTGGTAAAGCCGAACCGCGTATTTATATTTGGCTTTTGCTAGGTCGATGTTTGTGTGGCTATCTTCGATATTTCTCTCAAACTGTTCCCCTACACGCTCCAACTTGCTGATATTAGCATTAATCCTACCTAGCAGTTCACTGACCCAATGATTAATCTCACCCGTCCAATCATAATATTCATCGGTACCAGGAATGATAGAGAGTTGATTGACATCGATTTTATTGGCCATCGCCCAAATCGATTGCATCGCATTGTTCAACGCTATCCCTGTTAGTGGTCGATAAAGACTAATTTTACAAAGTCTGAAAATTTCCATGACCGATGTGTTAAACCACAATTTGGTAACACCATTGGCTATTTTACGGTCATTCAAAATTTTAGCTTGCCGCAAATTCTGGAAATCAAAGGTCAGACCTATTTCTTTTGCGGCCTCAGAACCTGCTTGGTATTGGTATTCAGCCACAAAACGTAAATAGTCAGATTCAGCAATACCAGAGCCTTGCTGACGGTCAGTTTCTTCAATAATGCTGAACATTATAGCGCGGTATTTCAACAACCTTTGTAACGTCTCAACTGTACTAAACTGCTTAGTTACTCCCCCTGATTTTGTCATTCAAAAACCTCAAACAAAGTTTGCAGTGGTTTAGCTTTAATGCTTTCTTCGCCTATTGTAAAACATACGTGGAGTCGTGATTTGTTATAAGGTTTGCCAGTCTTTAATTCATCCATAATCAGATAGTTTTTAAATGGTATGATTAAATCGGCGCTTTTACCATGAGTAGTTACACCTATGAGCCAATGTCCTTTTTCATTTAATCCGTTGATCACACTTGGAAATTGCTCACTGCTAACTTTGCCAATTTCATCTATCACTATTGGGAAAGCAATATGCGATGTATCACTCGATAAACGTTGTATGAAAATGTCGCACAAATGCGTATTAATAAGCATTTTTGTCGAAGTGGATTGATCTTTGGTATCCCATGTTTCACCAATTTTTTTAGTACAGTAGCGAGCATGTTGGATGATATTGTCCATTCGTAGTTTGCCGTCTATAGGGTTAACTGCATCACTTTTTAAGAACTTTTGAAGTCGGATATACCATTCATCAGGCAACGTGCCTTCACCGCTCATGTCATCAAAACTGCGCCAACTTTCAATGAGATCGTCAAAATGTGCATTGAGGTCAACCTCTAATTTCACTGCTTCTAAATCATTGATTTTGGCAGAATGTAGTTCTTCATTTGTTTTCTTTATCGTTAGCTCAATTTTTTCTTTTGTTTTACTTAATCGCTCTAATCTATTCCTCACATGATCGTTATGGATCTTGGTTTCACGGGTAAGCACATCATAACTATCAGGCAATAATTCATATTGCCTAGTTAGAGATTCAAAGGTATCGATGATGGATTTTTCATCACCGTGTTCCTCCAGTAAGTTGTAATCATCTGATATGATGCCGCTAATAATTAGATTACGTAATTCATTTTTAATTAGATCCTTTACTCGAGCAATATTTTCTAGCTTCATAATAAGCGATTTTGAGAACTCTTCTGACTGAAGGTTGGTTACATCAAAATCAGTGCTTTTAGCCAAAGAATCAATCAGCAATTTAACATTACTAAACCTCAGCAACACGTGCTCTTGATTAGAAATTGTAGTTGTCAGCTTTCGAATACCCTCTTGGCATGTATTAGTCTCATTTTTTAAACGAAAAAGCTCATCTTTAGCCAACTGACTCTTGGGGGAAAGATCTGCTAGTTGTTGAATTAACTTTTCAAATTCATTACTCAAAACATTTTTTTCAATAGCAAGTTCTGATAATCGTTTTTGAAAATATTGATATTGACTTAAAATGGCTACGTCATCATTGAGTAATTTAATTTCTTGTTGAATTTTTGATATACGACTGACATCGTGCAAGGTTCTGTCTGTATCAACCTGCATCAGTTTTTTACGTTCTTTTTCTTGTATTTCTATCTCTTCTTTGGTCTTGTCTATTTGGCTATCTATATCGTTAATTTTTATGCCGCTATTGAATTCGATTTGAGCATCAAAAAAGAAAAGTTTTGGTCCTTGTATGGTCATTAACTCAGAATACCCCACCAAACTGTCTAACTCTTTTTTGAGTAGAGCTCTTCCTGGGTTCGCATCAGCCAAATATTTGTTGGCCGAATACAACTTTTTCCATACTGTTCTGTCTAGTTGCCTATCGAGGCTATAAGCACTATTCGTCTTACGCTTTTCCAGTACATCGAGTTTATTTTGTAGACTCTTGATTGTGACATCCAATTCAGCAATGCGTTTTAGTCTTGCATTTTGATCGGTGTAGAGTTCTAGCATTGTATTTTGTTTTTGAAGTTCTTCCTGCAAGATTTCCAGTACTTCTTCTACAGATAAATTAGCGTATGGAGAACAAATCGTATTGCACTTTTGAACTGATGATTGATTATTTTGAATTTCTCGCTCTTTGAAATTAATCATCTTTTCGTGGCTGTATCTATCTTTTTCCAGTATTGATAATTTCCCACTTAATTCCAAGACTTTATTTTCAGCATCATTTTGTTTGGATGCCAATTGAGAAGCTATTTCCGTCAAACTAGATTTATAAGCTTTTAGATTGACCCAATACTGAGCGAAAGTGTTAGCAACCTCATTTTCTTGCGAAAGAGCTTGATAATGGTCTTTCATAGACTCGTACTTAGGCTGACTGTCTTTAAGCCTATCTAGTGCTGACTTACGGTCTTTTAGATATTGCTGTTCTGAAATTATATGACCGATATCAACCTCTAAGGCTTGACCGCTGTCATCGTGCCCTTCAACTGCTGTTGCCGTTATTAATCGCAATGAGCGACTATCTTGATTGAATAGCATCTTGACCAGTGCTCGTAACGAATCAACAGCATTTGCACGTTGCTCATTCATTGGAAACACGACAAATGGTGTCATGTTTGGTTGTAAAACATTCACCTTATAAAGCGCCTGCTCAAGCTGTTCAACTTGATTAAACTGTTTTGCCCCTGAATTAATGCTTTTCAATGTGCTGAGTAATTGCTTCCCAACTAATTGCGTAGGACGACCACCTGCTACACCATGAGTTTTATCCCAAAATAGATGTTCAATAGCATCATAAGGTTCTTGGATAAAACAACGCTCAATGCGGAAGTTTTCAAGTTTCGAGATAATTTGGCAGTGCCGGCGAGTCGAACCACCAATCAATCTATGCTCAACCTCTAAAATTAAACGACTATGCTCATCTGGAAAGTAGTAATCGTATATCTCATTTTTATTAAAATACTTAACGTCTGCACAGTCACCTGCGCCAGAAATGAATGCAAACTTCTTGTCTGAATCGTTTAAGTTTACTTCTGGTAGCAAGAAAAATCGTACACAGTTGACGATACTTGACTTTCCTAAATTACCAGTACCCAACAATGCACGATTATCGTCTAAAGGCACTTCTACATAAGCAAAGTTTGCCGAATTTACGGCTATGACGCGTTTAAACGATACAGTGAACATCTCATTACGCATTTTCATCCCCTATGAGTATTTCTTGCTCCAAAAATCCACAGCTTATTTCAAGCAGTGTGGTAAATGATTCAAATTTATGTGCTTTGGCTTTTCTTAGTGCGCGGATAAAATGCGTGGGATCGTCAGGTGGTTTGCAGTAATGAGCGTAGCTAAGTAGATTTGGTGGTATTACAAATTGGAGTTTATTTCCAACTGATTTTTGCAGTGTTTCATAAATCTCCAACCCGGCTAAATCATAGTCAGGGCAGTAATGTATCGTATCAAAAGACTTCAGATACCTAGTGGCATTAGGGTGTGTAATCGCTTTGCCGGATGACCAAATGATGAGCGTATCTTCTGGTAGTGTCGTTAGCCCCAAATTGTGTATAAAAGCTGGGATGCAGGTAAAGCACTCACTGTTCTCGATCAGCACAGCTGTTGTGTTCGATAAGGAATTTAGATGTCCTGGAATAACAGAGTCAGCTTGACAACCAATAGCCAATAGCTCATTCGGACTGTTCAGAGGTTTCGCCACTAAATATGCCACGGATGTTCTAAACGAATGTGAATCCCCTTTTAGAGAAGCATCTGTGCGTGATGTGGCAGGTTTAAATCGCTTAATCAACTCTTCGATTACATCAGGATCGGCGGGTTTTAATTTATAACTGTCACCTTTGATGTGTGTGAGTTGACCAAGTGAATCGAAACCGATTTTTTGGGTGTTAAACAGTTTTCTAGCTCTAACTGCATTGAAGGTTTTACCTAGTTTGATAGCAGTTAAATATTTGTGGATAGACATTAATCAACCTCACTAAATAAGTAAGGCGTTAACTGGTCGATGTTCTTTACAATCAACGGATGTGCTTTGGGTGGTGCATCAACGCTTCTGCCTAAGCGGTAAAATTGAATAGTGTAATCAACCAAAGCGGCTCTAGTGCGAATAACAAATTGGTCTTTTTTGCCATAATCATGAAAGACCAGATTACGCTCAGTTTCTGAAAGGCATGGATTAGCATCTATATGTATTTCAACAATTCTACGCCACAGTACATCATCTTCTTGGGGCTTGCTGGATTTATCGGTAAATGAAAGATCGTTCATTCGACCGATATTGAAATCTGCGTAGTCATTTCGTTTGAAGCAAAACGCTCTACAGTGCCAACGAATTCCATCATTGCTTATTGCGTGAGGCGCAATTTCTCGTCTGAGGCCTGCAGGATTTGAACGGCTTCGATATAGCAGTGATATCTTGCGATTCTGGCGTATCGCTTTTAGCAATACCCGCATAATGACGGGATCTGGATTGCTGATTTGAGCAATATGATCTGCAATAGTGTCAAGCCCATAGAGCTGCTTAATGTGCTCATTAGAATGGCTTAGCATATAACCAGAATAGGATGACCAAGAAAGTGGGATGTAATGTGGGGAAAACTGTTCAGTTGGGATGTAGATTTTCTCTGCGTCTTTAGCATCATAAACGAGGTTGAGTGGATGGCGCTCACGATACTCCTTTATCACCCTGCCGATTAAGTTAGCGTTAATGCCAAATAGTCTCGATAAGCGTGACGCATTAACGCCACCTTCCCAATAAGCCATGTACTCAATGGCTTTAAAACGGACCTTCAGTTGCTCGTTAATGATGTCCACCATTATGTATCATACAAAATAACTTATACATATTAATTGATACGATTGAGGGTTGTAAACCTGTTTGTTAATTTGTGAACGAAACTGAGAAAATATTAGTATCAGAGTTTGAGTATGAACGTCAGTATGTTAATGAGGCTAAAAGTCGTCTAGTGAAATAGTGGCGATGCAGGCTTTACCAGTAGGACTACTTTGGTAAATAAGACGGCTTAACTTCACTTAAGTATATTTGCATCCATTTGAGTGCTCAATTCTTTCCCAGCGATACCGGTATTCAGCATTATTAATAAATAAAATCATCATCTTGCATGTTATGCAACAAAATTAAAGGTATTCCATTTGCATAAGTTAATACTGCGGCACTCGCTAATCCGGCCGTTCTTGATGCATACTTGCTTGAACAAGCTGTATTATCAAATAGAGTTGAAGTTGAAATCTTTATGACTCAGTTAATTACAGCCTTAAGTTATCTTCCTAAGAAGTATACTGAGGTATGTGATTTGGCTAATGAGATCGGCATAACAATTGCCTCGTTAGCGGGTAGAGAAAAGTACATAGAAAGCGAGTGCATTAGAGGTAGTAAGCATGGCTTTCAATGATTAGAAAAATATAAACTGTGATGGATAGGTTGTTGGTAATGAATAGAAAATCGATGAATGCGTTTTGGGCCCATGCGTTTCCGTGTGTGATTATCTCATGTTGTATGCTGGGTTTTGCCTGGTTAGCGATTCAGGAGCCTGATGTGAGTCTATCGGTAAACTATCTTGTAGCGGCTTCCGTTTCGTTTACATTTACGATGATAGGCTATTGGGGGTATTGTAAATATTACGCTTCAAAAAAACCGCACAGTGCATTATATGCTGTTATTTATACTTTTTTATTTCCATTTTTTTATCTGCCAAGCACAATCTTCCATAGGCATTGGTAAGTATGAGTGGAACTAAAACCGTGTCTGCTAATAAATTTGGCGCTGATATTCGCGGCAGTGTGGAACACCTAGCGGAAACACGTAAGTGTTATTCACACTGAATGATGCGTGAAGTGATTCATAAATACGTTGAGAGAGAAAAAGCCCGAAGACTTGCACTAAGGTGCACTACAATCTAGGGATGAGAACTAAACATCGGGTTTACAAGTCACAGGTGATGAATAGTTGGAGTTTTGATGAAATGAACATTAAAGGCTGCACAAGTATGCCACAGGTAAGATTCACCATAACAGAATTGTGTGATTTGGAAGGTTACGTGAATTTCTTCGTATCAAACTCCCCCCAGTTGCAAAGCGGACCGAGATTGCAATAATCAACACTATTTAATAAGCTCAGAGTATATTCAAAAAATCGGTCGTCCTATGGACGATGTGGGGCGTACTTTTAAGAATTGTTGTCGACTTTAAGGATAGTGGCGATTTTTTGCTGCTTGCCATTGTTATTTTTCCTTTGGTAATGTGATCTAAAATTTGCAATGCAAAAAATCATTTTGGAGGTTTAATATGAGTATTCAATTACTGTCAGTTTTTGTCATGTTGATTACCCTTGGGCTTATCGTGGCATCCGGTGTTGTGTTGTACCGAGGATTTAAGGAAAGATAGAGCTTTACTCACCTCATTAGAAACACGCTATCGAGCACCATTTGCGGCTATACTGGCGTGCTTTCCACTTAGATGAATCAAATCTCAATAAATTGATTCAAAGTTATGCAGCACCCAAATATTTCGCTGAAATATGCCTGTTTAAGCCCGATGGCGACTGCTTGTTTTTTCCCGCGGAAAATAACGGCGCTTCCTCGATGCTAGCGGCTTAGAATCGCCTTGTGATTGGATGTTTGCTATACCCTGAATTACACCGATAGCCTTCAATTTGAGGTATCTGCGATGTGACATTGGGCGATATGGCAGTCGTTGTTTGCTCACTTAAGAAGTATAAAACGGAATTCGCATGACCAGCTGAAGAAACCGCAGTATCGCTGCGTGCGAGTACCGCTAACCATTTTCCTTGAGCAGCTGTAATACTGATATAGAAATAGCAGTAAGATATTATTTGCTTATTTGGAATCAAATTACCACCCATCTATACAAATAGTATTTTTAGCACGTATTCAGCATGGCCCCCATATCTGTGGGTTTGTTTTTAAGTGTTTGTTTTTGTTGGTTTTAAATTTTTAATTTGATTTGCCTTTTGGGAGGGATATAAGGTTTGCTGTTTTTTATTTTGCAAATATTGTAAAAGATGTCTTTCACTTTTATATCTGTTTTATCAAAACAAAGTGTAAAAACAGTGCTGTACGCGAATGGTTTTGCTGTGATAGATTCCGAAGTCGTCAAATTTGGAAAGGTTATTAATGACTCATCAGCAATTACTGGCGCTTTTTAATAATGATCCTACCACCTTTTGGAGGGTAGATTGGTACGGTTATATCCAAACTGCAGATGAACATGGCGAGAAGTATGCTGATCCGCACGTAGAGCTATACCTGTCAAAGGTTGCAGTTCCTTCTGTTGGGAAATTTGACTTCAACTCAAAAAATTCTACTCATTATCATAATCAACTAAAAATTAATGTTCCTATAGAATGGTTGTGTAGTCTTAGAATTGGTGATGTCTTAAACCAGAAGTCAGTTTTTAGTACTGGGGAGCAAAATCACTGTATTGCTAATTTTCAAGATATTAATATACATGAAGATAATATTTTGCATGTGGCAGCGGGGACCAAGGCACCCAATGGTGAATTTTATCTTCCTTCTACACATCATCCGTATCACCTGAAAGCTACAAAAGTACGTTGTGCAATAGTGGATACTAATCGAAAAGTAAAATTAGTGATACCTCACTATGTAATACTCCAAACGTATTTCTCTAAATGTTCATTTGTGTTCCGGCAGCTCTTTCAACACGCCCTTTCTTTGGGTTCTCTATATGATGCAGATAAGTCGTTTATCGATGATGATTTACGTGCATTTATACACTTAAAACAGCGTGTTCATGATATAGCGGCTCCAGAAGTAGCAAGAATTGCGTTTGATACTGAAACTCAAGTGGCGGCTAAAAAAGTTAGTAGCTCGATCGCTGTACAAATTGTCAATAAAGAAAACTATTTGTTCCCGACAACACAGTTTCCATTTGCTGGTCATACCAATCTTAAAGTTTATGGCAAATGGTGTGGAAGTGATAAGCTTCGTACATTCGTTGTTTTCGGTATCTTAGAATGTACTTCTGCATTTCCATTTCAGTCTCTGGATTTTTTTCGTGATGCGCCAGGAGATAAAAATAAAAACTTTCCCCTTGATTCTTCAAAACCAAATGCAGATAAAGGTGAGCCAAAGCTAAGAAAGAAACGCCCCGTATTGGATATCGATTTTAGCCCTGAATTGACAGTCACTCCTGACAATAAGCTATTCAATATGGACGTTAATGTTAAACCTAGGACTATACACCATGGACTGACGTTGATAGCTAAAGTTAGAGTTGAACCTCATAAGCCAAAAAATGGCTATAAATCTCCAATAGATACTGAGAATGTAGATAAAGGGAATGCTGGGGATGGAAAGCACAATGGTCACGGTGCTCCAATAACCTTTGTCACTGAAGGTGAAGTAGAGCCTGAAAACGGAAAATTTATATTTAGCTCTAAAGTAGACCGACTTAAATTATTTGATGAAGTATGCTCTATATTAAAATTAAAGCACAGAGTTATAAGTCTAGAGTATCGATTGTCTCAATCCCAACGTCGAGATAACTATGCTCGTTTTCCACAAGTTAATAACAGTAATGGCATTAAACTTAATTGGCCTTATTCGAATTATAGAAAAGGTGTTCAATTAAAAGCAAATGAAAAACTGGAGTTAAGAAAAGTGGCTGTTGTGGAACTCCAGTTACTGGATAGCTTGGTTTATCTATTTGAAGCTGAGAGAAGAATTCAAGAGCAATTCAATGGTTGGGTTGAGTTGGATCAGCCTGCATTATTCTTAATACAATCTCAGAGTAATGTTAGGCTGTCTGATTTTCAATTAGAAATCATTCTGAAAGCATCTGCTGAAAATCGTGGTATTTGGCAATTTGATATATTACAGCCAACTTTTAAGTGCTCCTCTATGAAGCACCCCGACAATGATACGATTGATAAGAGCTGTTATCTTGAAAAATTTGTTGAAATTATTGATACAAAGTTAGGTGTGGGAAATTAAATGCTCTCTATCTCAAAAATAGTGATGACATAAATGGCAGGTATCAGTTTTGGATATAGAGAATAAATTTAGCAGAATTAAGCATTGGTTTAAAAATCAATGGTTCGCAACTGGTTATGATGTCGAGAGACTAGTTAACACCAACAGAAATTACCTGATGGCTCTTGAGAGAAATGATGAAGTCATTAAGGCGCATGATGCTGAAGTGGGGGATCTTGAGAGAACTATTGACAGGCTAAAAGTCGAGCATAAAAAACAAATACGTGAATTAGAGCAGCTAGTGCAAGGTAAAAATCAACAATATACCGACAAGGTAAATGAAATTGATAAAAAATACCGTAACCTTATTATTTCACTCTGCGAAAGCTATAATATTCGCTCTCCTTTTGATGCTCATCCAAGTTTTGAGCCTATAGTTCAGAAAGATTTTTTTCAATTTTCTGAAATGCAACAGTTGCTATTCTTAGAAAAGCTCAAATCTATAAAGATAGAACCCAATGATGAACAAAAGATGATGTTATTCAGTGAGAACCCATCTACTTGCGTTCAGGCTGGTGCTGGATCTGGTAAATCTACAATGTTAGCTTCTAGAGTCGCTTTTTTGCATTTGGAAAAGAACATACCTCTTGAGAACATAACTGTCACTACATTTACGCGAGAGTCCAGGCGTGAATTCATAGAGAAGCTAATTAACAATATAAATCTGCTTTCTAACGGTAGAAGAACAATAGATTATGACATTGGGAAAAGAGTTGTTAGGACATTTCACTCTATTGCTTACAAAGTCCATAAGATATGTGGTGATGGTCGACGCATTATTTTTGATGATTGGACACCGCTCTTCGAAGATAATGATGGTAAAGAAGTTGATATTGAAAATTTAAGTGATTTATCTGTCGAAGAACGTAAAAAAAAATATAAGAGAGATCGCTCAATTCCAGCCATGTCCGATGTGATGATCTGGGTATATAAACGGACTTATACAGCAAACCTAGAATTTAGAGTGTTGATAGATGAATTGTTCAACGCATCGATTAAGCAAATGTCCTTTAATCAAAAAAGTCCAGAAAAGACAATAATTTATAAAGCTTCTCATCAGGTGGAGAAGTCTCTATCTGATCTGCTTTTCAGTGATTGGGTCGCCGCCAATATGGAGCTCTACAGCACGCAACTTATAAATTTCCCCCCAATTGATACGTATAAAGTTGAAGATGGTAATACGACCGTTGAGTTGAATTATCACGTGTATTTGCCTAAGCAGAATGTAAGAGTCTTTTTAAGTGATTTGGGGAGATATTATAAAGAAAAAGCTGAGTTACCTAGTTTTGAAAATTCTAAATACCCGTTATCATCTTGGGTCTTGTGGAGAAAGCTGTTTGTTCACTTTAAAGCAAGTAATAATTATATATGGGTTGATTCATATTCAGCACTCCAAAAGCTGCTGAAAAGGGAAGAGGAGTATGACGAAACCATCCCACCGCCGCTGTTCTCATATGCTTGTGTTGGAGAGCTAGTTAAGAGCCTTGGCGATAGAAGTTTTTCTCCGATTTATGACCAGTTTCATAACCTCTCTGAGTTTATTTACTCTTTAGGAAATTCAATTTGCGATATTGACTTGCACAAAAATGTTAGATTATTTAATGGCTTACCATCTAGTGATTATCGTTTTCTGAAGGCTGCAATTATCTTTAGTAAAGCGCTAGAAGCTAAATTGATGGAAGAGAAATTGATAACTTTCGAGCAAGTATTTCATGAATTTAAGGATGAGCAGCATCAGGGGTTAAACTCATGTACAGCGAATAGTTTGTCGTGGTGTGAGCATCTTCTTATTGATGAGTTTCAGGATATTTCACGCAATATCATTAACTTTCTTAATAACATTAAACGTATCTATGTAAAGAAAACTCAATCAGGTTCAATTATGTTTGTCGGTGATGGGAACCAGTCAATTTATGTGTGGAGAGGGAGTTCTTATTTATATATAAAATTCCCAGATAAGTACTTCCCTGTCCCCTGCAAATTTTCAATGCTTACATTGCGTAGCAACTATCGCAGTTCGGAAAAAGTTATTAAATTTGCTAAACTAGCGCTTGATAAAATAGGAACAGGTGGCTCACTTGTTGCCGCAAGAGTCGGTAATAAGACAATGGAATCAATACTGTTGATTAAAAGGCCGATTGAGAAAATGCTAGATTATGATCGGCTCGCAGAGCATCTTGAGAGCGAAGTAAACCGTATTGAAGCCGACGAGAAGAAGCCAGTTTACCTTATATTCAGAGGACATGGATTAGCCAAAGATACAGGATACAAAAAGTGGGATGACATATTTCATAAGCTGACAAATTCTGGGCAAGTAAAAGATTTGACAATTCATACCAGTAAAGGGCTTGAAGCAAAATCTGTCTTTATTCTTGGCGATATAACTCCGGGAACTTGGAATCCCCTCAAAGAAGCTATTTACTCTTGGTGTGGTGTTGATATTACATATGAAGAAGCACAGCAACATGAAGCATATTGCCTAGGTTATGTTGCTATTACAAGAGCCGAAAATAATGTGTATTGGTATTTGAATGATCCCAAAGAAAATGGCTTAGCTAGTTGTTACTTGGCGAAATGGCCAGCAATTGTCAGCTGATCCAAAGGTATGCTAACCCTGGCCTCTGAGGACTCTAACTGGCCAGACTCACAAATCACAAACCAGTGATTATGATCCCTGTTAAACGCCTTTCTGTCTCCGGCTAAGAAATGTGAAAGGAGATTGCCCGAATATTGATTGAGGTATACTCCAGGTGGAATCTGACTGCGTCTGTAAGAAAGAGTTTTAGCGTATGCACCAGGATCGTCGAGCGCGAGCTGTGGCATCACTTTTTGCTCTAACTTGACTATATTTGCAAGTTGCTTTGCCAGTTCAGTGAGGTATTGTATTTCGTGCAT
This sequence comes from Shewanella oncorhynchi, assembly GCF_030848765.1. Lineage (NCBI taxonomy): Bacteria > Pseudomonadati > Pseudomonadota > Gammaproteobacteria > Alteromonadales > Shewanellaceae > Shewanella > Shewanella oncorhynchi. Next base: position 4,596,316 of record NZ_CP132914.1, on the reverse strand, counting down.
AAAGCTTGTTGAGTTATGACGACTAATATCCCTAACAGGATTGTTTAAATATTCATCAATACAGTATCTGTCCTGTGTGGAAATACTTTTAATTAAATGTTCTGCTTGAAGTTGTAAGTAAATAAAATATTTTGTGTGTTTTACCAAATCCTCCTTGCTCATGTGTTCCACCATGTCTAGAGATAACTCTATTTGGTCATCGATATTTAACTCAAAATCATGTTCATAATTTGATAAGTTGCCGCTATTGTTCATTACTTCTCCTCATGTACGGCAAGTGAAACTGCCTTTCTTTTTGATAACTTTTTAGCACTTTCTTGATTACTGTTGAATCTTCGTAGCCCAATATACGATTTAGCTCCGAAGCATTAAGACGTTTTCTATGAGCGACTAAATAGTCAATTGCAGCTTTAATGCTCTCATCAGATGGTTGAAGGTTAGGAAAATAGAGGTGGTGTTTAACTACGCTTTCTAACCAGAAGGGAAGCAATGGTTTTTGCTTTGTCATACAGGTAAGGTCTGAATAGGTTACATTCAGATTCTCACAAAGGATTAAGAATTTGGTCGGCCATTGATCGAAGACGCTAGATAGCTCACACATAGCTCTATAACGATATTCATGCGTCATTATATCAGGATCGATGAAGTCGTTTATAGAAGTGCTGCCAAGGTCTTTTTGGAGAACGCATCTAATCAAGTGCCTAAGAACATAGAAAAAAGAAAAAGAGTAAATCCACTGTTTATTGTCGAGACTGACATAGCCTGATTTTAGAATTTTTTCATACCAGACAGTATCTATCATAGTTTGCAGTTCTGCCTGTATTACAGTCGTCTCTTTTAAATTGAAGCCACATCTGAAGCATTGAGTTATTTCCCCTAGAAAGGGCATTTTATATTTATTTTTAATTTCATTTTTTAACGGCTGGATTGGTGAATAGCATTGAGGACACCTATCATGGAGTTGGCAAGCGTGCTTGGTACAAACAGTAATCAGAGATATACGCCACTGTTTTCTAAAGTACGGCTCTCCCTCAGATAAGCACATAGGGCAAAATTGAAGACTAAAACGTTTGTAATTATTTGGTTTTATACCTTCCTGTAGAATACAGGTTCTTCTATTTACTTTAGGTGTTGGTTGTTCAAATAAATATCCTGCAAAGCTATCAATAGTCGTACCTAAAGCTGTCTTATATGAAGTGCTAAGCATTTGCGAGAATTTTCTGACGACATTTTCTGTCGTCAAATAATCATAGTTGTGATGAGTATTTTTCATTTCAGGGGTCAATAGGTGACAAAGGGAGAAAAAATTTTGTCCGTTTGCTCTGGCAGCCCTATATACCCAAGATGAAAATATTTCATCTTGCAAAGGTTGTGGATGAACGGGCCAAGGCATTGCAGTCATGCTTAGCCGTTCTCACGCCGACGTATCGTGGGTGCTCGCCAGTCTAAGCTTGACAAAATATCCAAATCTATTTTTTCATTGCCAGTTTGGATAGCTAAAACAGCTGCTTCAGAGATGACTTCAGACAATTCACCTAAAAGCCCTTCACTCATCATTAATAGCTTTTTAGAAAGCTCTGGACTTTTGAGATTGGAGGGTTTTGACAATGGCATCATGTGTTCAAAGCTTGCAAGTAAACGCCGAAAATCAGTGTTGTATTCCCAGCGTGGCAAGTAAACACTCTTAAATCTGTTATCAAGCTGTGGATCCGTTTTTATTGCCCGTAAAGCATCCTTAGTGCCTAACCCAACGATAGGGATTTGTAATTCGTTCCCTAGATTCCTTAAGACACTTAGAAAGGTGCGCTGCTTTTCTAGGTTGCCCGCAAGCATGGAGTGTATTTCGTCAATCATTAGCATGTTCACATTACAGGCTTTCATTAATTTGATAACTTGATACTGCTTTTTCTCTACGGGATCTGAGGTTCGATAGGGAGCGAATAGACTCTCTAAAATATTACTATATAACCTAGATTCATTTGGGACTGGAGGCGATTGAATCGAAAGTACTGGCACGACAATGCTCTGACCATCCTCGTTTTCATATGCTTTATTCAAAGCTGTAAAACGGTCAGCAATCATTGTCTTGCCACTATTACTGTCACCAATAATCAATAAATTTGGCATTCGGTGTTTCTTTGGATACACCAACAAATCCTCAAGTTTGCCGATAATTTCTATTGCCTTGGGATAGCCAATCCATCTCGAAGACCTTATATATTCAATTCGTTGTTCAACAGGAAGATTTAATGCGTTCACTGCTTCAGCATTCAAAAATGAGTTTGTCTCTATCAAATTAGTCATGAGGCCTAACCTCTATCATTTCTTCAAACGGTTGAATATCATCGTCATCTGGTAAAGGTTTCTGCACTTTTGGTATATCTGTCACAGCACTTTGTATAGCATTCGTGTTTTTCATTGATGGCAAAAAAGTAGAGGCTTTTTCCTGGGATGATTTTCGTCGCTGTCGTGCACGACGAGACTTTTTGGTTTTTTCGACGGCGTCTTGTTCAATCTGCCTCATTTTTTCCAAAGCACAGAAGATCATTTCTTCATCTATTTCTGTATTGCCTTCAGATTTAAGTTGTTTGCGGACGGCTTTTAGCTCCCAGAGACTCATTGCTGGGTGCGTATTATTGCGATATGGGATTGGAAAATAGGTTTTGAGTTGAGGATCAAAGAACCAGATAACGCTGATATCCCTAGGGTCTACCCTACAGATAAACAAACGCTTCAGTTTGCTTCGTCCCTCGACAGTACTGTTAATCCAAACCCGTAAAACATCGTGGAAATAGTAGATGTCAAGGATTCGTATCCCATAATCCTGAACAGTTCGTTCTTCATATGGTAGGAAATTAAGCATAAGCGTTTGTTCGTCTTCTATCCTACGAGGTAAGCCGATACCTTTGGTATTTTTGGTGCCTAAAATTCCTTCTTCATATTTCTTTAGTGGCGAGCATCCAATCCCTGTGTGCACTTTTTGGTGATATGACTCTGTAATTAGAATTGCCAACCAGCGTTCAAATTCAGAGAGTGTTAAAGCGGACTCTTTGTCTGAATCATAGCCTTCTCTTTGCTTGGTATTAGAGAATGTTGTGCCAGGTAAGGCATGAATTTCTTTAGCAAATGTGCCAAGAAGTCTTTCTATATGACCACCATAATGTGGTCTGGCTACAGGTCGCCATTCCAGATTGATGCTATATTCTTCACATGCTTTTTGCAGCATGTTGCCTCTGAACTCCTTCGCATTGTCAGCATGAACAGTTCTGGGCAGCCCCCAACATGGCCAAGATGCCGCGATGTCATGCAAGGCTAACCAATTATCTTTTGGTAGAATTGCATGTGACAAACAGATACCTGTGCTGGTTGCGCTTGGTGGGTCGAAGGATATATAAACACCTACAACCATACGACTATAAACATCAATCGCCAATGTTATCCAGGGGCGGCCAATCGGAAGCCTATATTCATCATCAACTAATATTAAATCAACCGGCGTATGGTCAATCTGAATTACTGCCAGAGGATAGTCTGCATGAGGAAATGCACCTTCAGTAACACCAAACTGACTCTCAGCTTTTTTAGAACCGAATCGTCGAGTAACTCTAAGTTGTTCTGACAGCACCTTAACACGATTTCTTACTGTGTTAGGGTGTGGTGCGGTTAAATTCGCCTGATGACATTGCAGTGCGACCACACTGTAAAGAGTAGAAATAGATTTACGTTGCTTGGAGAGATATTCTTCTTCAATACATGCTGAAATTATTGCTTCAACTTCAGCAGGCAGCTTTTTGGTTCCAGCATCTTTTCTAGTCTTTGGTGCGAGACTCGTGAGGAGGCTATTCGGTTCATAGAGCTGTAGCCATTTATAAATTGTATTTATATGTAGTTGATACTTTTTTGCAACAGCTTCAACGTCAGCTTTGGTTCTCCCTGGTTTATGCACTAATGGCTGAATAATTGCCATTCGTTCCTGAGCCACTCTCCAGTCTTCATCTAAAATTGCATCTATTATTGATGTTTTATGTGTATCTGTATCACTGGATATGGTGGATACTTCAGAAATTTTAAGCCGCTTAATTTCATGAGTCAGCACATTTTCCGCGAGAATGTGTTCTAGGCTTATTAGCTGTACCACTACGAAATGCTTACTATTGTAGTAAACAGAGCTGCCTTGCTGAAGTGTTACATAACTATTCTTTCGTCTAGCCATTAATAGTTCTCCAACCAAATTCTAGATGACATAGTAAGCGGCAGGTTAAGGTCTGTTGCAACTCTTCGCGAACCAATCAAATGCCAAACGGAGGGGATCAGTTCTGCTTGATTCCATTTGTCGTTAAAAATTGACGCTATCAAGGCTTCTATAGAACTTTCACGCAAAACAACCAGTCGTTCGAGTAAAAGTTGCTCGTGCGACTCATCAAGAGAGTTATTCATATAAGGCAGTAGAAACCTAGCATTTTCCATGTAGTTTGTTCTTATTTCACGATCGGTGATTAGTTTGAAGCGCCAGCCCATTTTTTTTGAATAACGTATTGCTGCTTTAAATTTTGGTTTGTACTCGGCCCAGTTTTCTTTGATATCACTACGATATTTGACTTCAAAGAGGACCGTATCTGTCGAGCGAAAAATACCCTTTGAAGGATAATAATTAACGAGAGCGTCAGGGTGGTAACTTCTTGACTTTCCATATGAATCAGCCCAGATAATTTTTACTGGCTGAGTGTCGTAGTTTCTGACGTTGGACTCAAACTCAAGGATGGTAAAGAAATCTCTCTCCAAAGTTGATTCAAAAAGAACTCGCTTAGACTTTTTAGCTGAAGCTAAACCTGTAACATTTCTATAGTTTTTAGGTATTTGACGTACTGGCATATATGAATGCAACCCATTACATTGAATTGATGTATCTTCCAATCTATTACAATACACTGATGTTCTTCAGTACGCGTTAACTTTGTAATTTCAGGGGATTATGGGTAATTATTATATTAAAGCGATGGAAGTGTCACCAGGTTTTGGGATACTGCCACCGCCAACGAGGGAAATCGAAGAACTCGTGTGGTGCGGCGCCCTAAATGGTCGCTGTAAAAAATGCTGCGGTTTAATGTCGAGCCCAGCAACGGAATGAATTGCCGCCACTTCTAACGCTTCCTCATAATTGAGCGCGGGCAATAGCGCCATCATGCGGCTGGCAAGCATGGTCTTGCCAGTACCTGGCGGGCCTAGCATCAAGAGGTTGTGGTTACCCGCAGCGGCAATTTCGAGTGCTTGCTTAGCCTGATATTGGCCAATCACATCGCTCAGGCAAGTATGGGACTCGGGTGTCTCTTGGCTTACCCATTCTAACTGTGGCGCCAGTGTGGGCAGTTGGTTTTGCCCTTGTAAATACGCGGCTAGACTTTGCAGATGCGAACCAAATAACACATTGGGATAGCCGACTAGCTCGGCATCGTGGCGGTTATCTAGCGGTAAGACCAAGATATGGTCTTGGCGTTTCGCCGCGATAATCGCGGGCAATAACCCTTGGCAGTAACGTATGTGCCCTGACAGTGCCAACTCACCGACAAACTCGATATTTTTTAAACTGTTAATGGGAATCTGTTCCGAAGCGGCCAATATGCCCACGGCGATGGGTAAGTCGTAGCGGCCACCTTGTTTAGGTAAATCAGCTGGCGCGAGATTGACGGTTATCCGCCGCATTGGAAACTCGAATCCCGCATTGATCAAGGCACTGCGTACTCGCTCGCGGGCTTCTTTTACCGAAGCTTCGGGTAAGCCTACAAGATTAAATGCTGGTAAGCCGTTGCTGAGATGCACTTCAACTGTGACTTGAGGAGCTTCGACTCCACAACTGGCTCGGGTATTGACACAGGCAATCGCCATAAACAAATCCTTTTGTTGATCTTTTTCGCTGAATTTGAGTGTAGCAGTAATTAATGGGAGGGGTTTCCTATCGCCTAGGTCGTTGTCCTTCTCATTAGCAAGCCGTTGACTCCGGCTTTGCTAATCGTGTGATAGGCTTGGCAATTTGCCTTATTTGAAGATGGCAAATAGTTGATAAAAATGATAAAAAACAAACATTGGAGTCGTGAGGTAAATATGGATATGTTGTTAGCAGAAAATTCCCCCATTCGTCGGCAGTTGTTAGAGCAAAAGCTGGCGCAGTTTAAAGACCCGCATCTTGCCCATACGCTCTCGGCGTTTATTCGCAGTAGTGTCGATCTCTATCCCTGTGCAATCGAAGACTATGCTCAGTTAGGTAACAGCCGGCTGGGTGGATTGCCGGATTTGCCTGTCGGCATGGATTATCCGGTGACTTTGGTTGGACGGGAGGAGATGCTGGATGGCTATGTTGAGAGCTTTGGCCATACCCGCGAGTTTATTAATGAGCATTGGCGGCAGGACTGGCAGGACGATTGGGAGACAGATGAGGCGCATCTTTGGGACTGGGACGAGGCGGCGCAAGCCTTCCGTGTGCCCATGCAATTTATCGCACAGCTCAACTGCAGCGACCTGAAGGCGTTTCAATCTTATTTGCCTCGAGAAGGGCGATTGTTGTTCTTTTTGGAGCGCTGGCGATTCTCGGAAATGCTTCGCGGCCATGTCTATTATGTCGCTGAGGATCAACAACTGAACTCTGGAAAAGCGATTGCCGAACCTAAGTTCGACGATGCGGTATGTGCAAACTATGAGTATGAAGAGGCTTATCAACTTCAGGGAATTGCCAGCATTAAGATGATAGCCCCTGACATGATTAATAGTGACAACCCGCATTTAGTAAAGTTAGCCAAGGCACGTTTACAAGCGCTACCAGAACCGCAACAAGCTATGGTGCTGGAGGCCCTAGCGGTTGTGGATGACGAATTGGCATCTGAGTGGCAAGATCAGCTCTACTTCTTTGACCTGATGAAAATGAATAAGCAGGGGTTAATTCCCGGGCAGATTTTCACTCAAGCGCAGTGGGCGGCACTACCTGAATGGCAGTCATCCAACCTGCAGGAATTGCTCGTTCCCGAGCAGCCGCTGCCCTATTTCGATGGGATAGCCAGCATTAATGGCCATGGTGATAGCCGCTATAAAGCACCCGAACTCCGCGCCGCAGCTGAATTAGGCGGCAATGCCGAAGATTATCTAGTACTGTTCAAAGTCGTCTACAGTGAGCATTCTATGCAGTTGAATTTTATTATCCACCAAGCGGATTTAGCGCTAGGCAAATTCGATCGCATTTACTGCATTTATGATTATTAGCGTATTGAAAGGTTGGCTACTGCCAACCTTTTTGTTTGGCGATGCGGGCTACACAGCACTTGGAGTACATCGAGACGATTGAAGGTGTATGTTGCGACCGATTAAAAGAAGAGTCACAAGCACAATTTAGTGCCTTTGAATGAATATGAGTTATAAAGGATTGATTCTGGGAGAAATGATTACCACTGAATAGATTGAGTGCTTGATAGTTATATTTAATTATTTCAATCAGTTAATGGAGATTAGTCAACTTATGCCATTATATGAGGGCATCGTTGAGCAGTCTCATTTGGTTGACCCTCCACTGAAAATCATGGTTCCCCTTCCAACGACCTTGATTCAACTTGACCGCTAGGCTGCATTAACGTCTGAGTTCTAACTTGTATTCCTTTTAAGTTCCCGTCATTTTCTCCGTGGTTAGGTCGCAAGACTGACCATAAGGCCGCCACTTACATCCCCATAAACATTCTACTACTGAGCCACTCGAACTCCTTATACCGACAGGGTGTCGGAATAAATAGTCAGCATATAAAGTATACTTTGTATCATTTTGTGGTTTAATCGAAACATCTGCTGCCGATTTTAGCAACATTTTGGGCGGCGATGCGGTAACAAGGTTGTGAATCGATAATAATAAAGTGACCTCTTGTGAAGGATGACATTTGAGGGAACATGGTCGAGGAGAACTCGCCTATGCGTTCGTGGATGTTAGCGTGTGTGTTTATCTGTACTGCGGGTTTTGGTGGGGCAGCATGGGCAAAACTCGATGTGGTTTTTTTTAATCCTGGGGCTGTCGATGACAGTTTTTGGGGAGATGTCGACCAATTGATGTTGGCGGCATCGACGACACTCGATATTAAACTCGATATCATTCATTCCGATCGCAATCACTTCAAGATGATCACCCAACTCGATGAGTTGTTAGCTTCTGCAAAGGCGTTACCTAATTACGTTATTCTGGTTAATGAAAAACAATCCGCGATAAAAATGCTGCAGGCGCTTTATCCTCACCCTGTCTATGTGCAATTGATTTTAAATGATATTTCCCCTGGCGAGCGTGATGCCTTGCTGCAAGATCCCCATTGGCAAGAATATCTGTTACCCGCCATTATTCCCGATAATTACGCTATTGGTTCGGCGACCGCTAAGGCCTTAATGGACGACTTAGAGGGAAAGGCGGCTAAAGTTCTGTTGATTTCGGGCGATAAATCGACGCCTGCTTCAGTGCTACGAACCCAAGGCGCCAGTGACTATTTCTTTATGCAGTCCAATGCCACTCTGACTCAAACGGTTTATGGCCAATGGAGTGAGGCTGTGGCTTATGGGCAAGCGTTAACCCTGCTGAATCGTTATCCTGATCTGAATGTGATTTGGACCGCCAGTGATCGTATGGCGATTGGGGTGCTTAAGGCATTGAAGGAAAAAGGTTTGGTGTCTGGTAAAGATGTATTTGTCGGTACGATCAATACTTCACCTGAGATTTTACAGCTTTGTCGCCAGCACTCTGTGAGTGTTATTGGTGGCGGGCATTTTTTGGTTGGCGCTTTAGGTTTGGTCGAATTGCAATATTATCAGCAGCATAAAAAATATCTCCCCTATGACAATGTTGCCTTGTTCGGTGTTTTGCAACCAGATTCGGCATTTTATCAAATGTTAGTTGCTCGAGATTGGCCACAGATTTTCCAGTCTCAGATTTTGAATAAGTTGCCCCTTAAGGCGTAATAACAGGTGTACATGAAGCATCATAATCATTCTATTAGCCACAAGATGACGCTGATTATTATTGGGGTGAGCTCGTTTTTTGCTGTGTTAACTATGCTGGTACAGTTGATTTGGAACTATCAGGATAGTATCGATAATGCGACTTCGGATATCCGCGAGTATTCAGAATCTATTTTGCCAAGCGTGGCTAAGTCACTGTGGGACGTCGACCGTAGCTTGTTATCGGATTTGCTCTCTGGACTGGGGATGATGCCATTAGTGTCGAGTGTACATTTAGACAGTATCGATGGCGTCACTATGCATCTGGGTAAACCTTTGTTAACCGATGATGAGTCGCAAACTCTATTTCACTATCCTGTGACCTATCAAGAGCAGTCGATAGCGACTTTGACCGTAGGGTTAGATACCAATCGGCTTTACTACGAACTGTGGCGGCAGTTGATTTTTATCGTGCTCGGTAATGGGTTAAAGACCCTGTTGATGATTTATTTGATTTTGACCTTAGTGCGACTCATGGTGACAGATAGATTGTCGGCACTGGAAGATTTCACTAATAAAATCAATCTTAACTCGTTAAAAAAGTTATCTGTACCCGAGACGGTAACCGCAAGACCCGATGAAATAGCCCATGTTGCATTGTCACTTAAGGATATGTATCAAAGGATACGTAATGATTTAGCCATCAATAAACGTCAGCAACGTGCACTGCAACAACAGCAGCATTTATTGTCTGACTTAGTCAAAGAACGAACTAAAGAATTAGATTGGCAGTCGCAGTCGAATCAATTGTTGGCAGAGATTTCGTTGCAATTTTTGAGCATAGATACCTGCAATGTGGATAAAACCTTAACTGAAGTATGCCACAAAATAGGTCAGTTATTTGATGTTGAAAGGGTGAGTCTTCTCGAATTTTATCAGCAGCATGCCTATTACCGCAGCTTTTGGACCAGTGACTTACACGCAAATAAGGTCCAAGTGATTTCGGTAGATAATATTGCTCAACTGGCTAAAAAATTCGAGACGGAATCGACCTTAGTGATTGAGGATCTTGAGGCGTTAAAGGCTTTTTCACCACAGGAATATGAGGTAATGAAATCCGTGGGGATATGTTCGATTGCCGCCTTTGCGATTAAAAATGCTGGGGAGTTATTGGGATTGCTCTCGCTGTCGACTGTGTCGCGGCCATTAAATTGGAACGCCCAGAAAAAGAATATGCTGACCCAATTCGCCTCCGCATTGAACGAGTTACTGCTACGCGAACAGAAAGAGCGTCAGATGATAGTGCTACAACAAGCGCTGGTTGCCGCGAATAGCCAATTAAAGGTGATGGCTGAAACCGATGAGTTAACTGGCTTAGCTAATAGACGACCCTTTACCGAAAGATTAGCTACTGTGCTACAAGCTAACACTCCAGCGGGATTGTTAATGTTAGATATCGATTATTTCAAATCCTACAACGACACTTATGGTCATCTTGAAGGCGATACTGTGCTCAAGCGAGTGGCAGATGCCTTAGCACAGTGCGATATCCTGCCGCACAATGCTCTATTGGCTCGCATTGGTGGTGAAGAGTTTGCTTTGGTCGTCGAGCAGGTCACGCCAGCACAGTTAACGGCTATTGCTACGCAACTGTGTTATCTCGTTGAGCAACTCAATATTCCCCATCAAGTATCTCCCTTGGCTGTGGTGACGATCAGTATTGGCAGCGTGTTTTTGCCATTAGATAAGATCTCGGGGTTTAAGATGGCCGACGTATTACGCCGCGCCGATGTTTGCCTCTATCGCGCTAAGGATAAGGGTCGCAATAGAGTCGAGGTTGAAGTGATTTAATGGGAGCCGGTTGAAGGTGATGTTACTCTTTCGCCAAGATATCCCAACGCGTTGCTGGATTGGCTACTGAGCTTCAAGAGTCTAGGTGCTATGCTGCAAAATTGGAGGCATATTCGGTTTGCATCACTACGCCACAGACGCCCTCAATCATGCTAACTAATTGATAACATTTATATGAAACATAGCGGTAGATAAGTCGCTAAGATAAAAATTACTCAAGGTGAGGTAATATTAGGCGGCAGATGAGATATAATCTGTCGCCTATTGTCGATTTAGCGATGCACTCTGAGTGACATCCATGCTGCCATTCTGGACGTATTTTACGTAACGCAACTAAGCAAAGCCACGACTGCATAGTCAATTCTATTGGCTTAAATGTACGTTCTAGCAGCTCAATATCAAAGCCACCGCGCTCGGATGTCTAATGTCATCGAGTCGAGTAAAATAATTAAATGCTGTATATTCAGTCGCTTCGACATAAAACATTACTTAAATGATGCAAGTGCATTAGCGCTATGCGTGGGCTGCGAGAGCGGAGTCACGCATAACTCGTGAATTTGCAGATATACTGAGTGCACCCTAAGGATTGTCATCTAAGCGCTCATTCATCTTTGGGGTGAAAGTGGTCAATACAATCTTGTTGTGCAGCGACCAGACAAAGCAAACTTTGCTCAAATACAATGAATTCAACTGACTCGCGAGCAATAAAGCGCGAGTTGGTCCTAGTTAGTCCAGTGTTAAATGAAAGGTGTTACATGAGTCTCTTTGATAACGTGATGATTATATTGTGTCTAATCGGCGCGAGTTGTTTTTTCTCTATGTCAGAAATTGCACTTGCCGCTTCACGTAAAATTCGTTTACGTCAGTTAGCCGATGAGGGCGATGCACGAGCAGAAAAAGTGCTGCAGTTACAAGCCGTTCCCGGTAGCTTTTTTACGGTAGTACAAATTGGTCTTAATGCCGTTGCCATCATGGGCGGTATTGTGGGTGAGTCGGCATTTCGGCCTTACTTCTATCAGTTGCTTTCCCCTTTAGTTGCCGAGCCTTGGCTGAGCCAATTGAGCTTTGTTTTATCCTTCATAACGGTAACCAGCGCCTTTATTTTAGTCGCCGATTTAATGCCAAAACGCATTGCCATGGCGATGCCTGAGCCTGTCGCTTTAGCTGTTGTCGGGCCTATGTCTTTCTGTATTGTGCTATTACGCCCATTAGTGTGGTTTTTCAATGGCATGGCGAGTGGTATCTTTAAACTGCTGCAGATCCCAACCGTGCGTAACGATGCCATCACCTCCGACGACATTTATGCCGTCATGAATGCGGGTGCCGAAGCTGGGGTGCTAGATCGCGGTGAGCAACAGATGATGGAAAATGTGTTTGAAATGCAAACCGTTTCTGTGACTTCGGCCATGACGGCCCGTGAAAGCTTAGTGTACTTTTTACTGCAAGACAGTGAAGAAGATATCAAGCGTAAAATTTCTGAAGATCCCCATACTAAGTTCCTCGTCTGCGATGGTCAGTTGGATATGATCAAAGGCTTCGTGGATGCGAAAGAATTGCTGATCCGTGTGATCAACGGTGAGAATATCATCTTAAAAGGCAGTAACTTAATCCATACTTCGCTGATCATTCCCGATACGCTGAGCCTGTCAGAAGCGATGGAATACTTTAAAAATAGTCGCGCCGATTTTGCCGTGGTAATGAACGAATACGCCTTAGTGGTGGGGATTGTTACTACTAACGATCTACAGCGCGCCGTAATGGGGGCTTGGTCATTGCACGAGAGCGAAGAGCAGATCATCGCCCGTGATAGCAACTCTTGGTTAGTCGACGGTGTGACGCCTATTACCGACGTAATGCGCGCCTTTGGTATTGAGGAGTTTCCGCATAATCAGAACTACGAAACCATTGCTGGTTTTATGATGTATATGCTGCGTAAAATCCCTAAGCGTACGGATTTCGTGAACTATGCGGGCTATAAATTTGAGGTGGTCGATATCGATTCGTACAAGGTCGATCAGCTATTGGTGACCCGTATCGATCCTATTGATAAGCTCAACTCGCCGGATGTGTAATCCTGTGGCAATAGCTCGTTAGCACCAATTTGATCGCAACTGTTCGATAGTGAAGCGGTTCTCTTTAGCTAAGTTTTTAGCTTTTTGAGAGCCGTTTCGGTTTTCTATCTCGTTGAAACTATTCACTCGCACTTTTATTTTGTATTACTTCCCCGTTTAAATCACATCCAAAAACGCATTAACGATGGGATCATCAAGTCGTTTCACCTTGCAGCAGCAACCTAACTCGAACGATGGAATAGCAACCGGCGACGAGAGTAGCTGAATGCGATCTCGCACTGGGCTATTATTGATCACCACTTCGGGGCTCATGCTCACGCCGCAACCTAACGCTACCATAGAGGCGATCGCTTCCTGTCCCGAGACTTGGGCGTAAATATTAGGGCTGATGCCCATTTGTTTGAACCAGTTATCGGCGCGGCGCCGTCCTGGGCCGTGATCTGGGATGATAAAGGGTACGCTCGACCAATCGATGGGCGTTTGGCTAACTTGTTGCTGTACTGCACAGCGGATCGTCGGTGCGATAATCGACAGCGGCACATCGTCGATTTTGGCAAAGTGTAAGCTGCTGGGAAACGGATCGGGCAGGGCGGCGATGGCGATATCGGCGCGATTCTGCTGCACTTCTGCTAGCGCGTTGGCTGCATCTCCCGTGGTTAAAGCAATCTCGACGAAGGGATGTTCTTGGCGGAATAAATCCAATAAACCCGGTAAATGACTGTAAGCAGCGGTGACCGAGCAATACAGATTCAGCCGACCGCGTAGCACGTCCTGCTTGAGATCGATACTGAGCTTGAGGGTGCTCCAATGGTTCAAGGTCTGCTCGGCGAATCGCTTAAACTCGTGTCCCGCGTGGGTTAAGGTCACGCTGCGATTATCCCGCTCTAACAACTTAGCGTTTACTTCCTCTTCTAATCTTTGCAGGGCTCGGCTTAAGGTTGATGGGCTCACATGCATCTGCTCCGCCGTCTTGGCGAAGTGCAAACTGTCACATAAGTGCAGGTACAATTTGAGGGTACGAATATCCATAACTTATCCTGTTTAGCCTGAGCCTGAGTGCTGCATATTGCCGCCGATGTTGCTGCCAGTGTTACTGAGCGTTATTGCGGCTGACGTTGCGAATAATGCAATATGAAGTTCCGAATATATCATTTTAAGCAATGATAAGCATGGGTTATAGTGATTTCAATCACAACCAAGTCGTAACATTATGTTAGTTTGGTTGCGTCCAAAATTTCTGACTTATAGGTGGTATATCAGATGGCTAACTATTTTAACTCTCTGAATTTACGTCAACAATTAGCACAGCTTGGCCAATGTCGTTTCATGGGTCGTTCTGAGTTTAGCGACGGCTGTAACTACATCAAAGATTGGAATATTGTTATTTTAGGTTGTGGTGCTCAAGGTCTTAACCAAGGCTTGAACATGCGTGATTCGGGTCTGAATATCTCTTTTGCCCTGCGTCCTGAAGCGATTGAACAGAAACGTGCCTCATGGCAAAAAGCAACCGATAACGGTTTCCGTGTCGGTACCTTTGAAGAATTAATCCCCGCGGCGGATCTGGTCCTTAATCTGACGCCGGACAAACAGCATTCAAACGTGGTTAACGCGGTTATGCCACTGATGAAGCAAGGCTCTACCTTGTCTTACTCACACGGCTTCAACATCGTTGAAGAGGGTATGCAAGTTCGTTCCGACATCACTGTGGTGATGGTTGCGCCTAAGTGCCCAGGTACTGAAGTGCGTGAAGAATACAAACGTGGTTTTGGTGTGCCTACCCTTATCGCGGTTCACCCAGAAAACGATCCAAACGGTGACGGTTTAGAGATTGCTAAAGCCTACGCTAGCGCAACGGGTGGAGACAGAGCCGGTGTTTTACTGTCGTCTTTCATCGCAGAAGTGAAATCGGATCTGATGGGCGAACAGACCATTCTGTGCGGTATGTTGCAGACGGGTGCCATCTTAGGTTACGAGAAAATGATCGCCGATGGCGTTGAGCCAGGCTATGCGGCCAAGCTTATCCAGCAAGGTTGGGAAACGGTCACTGAAGCGCTGAAACACGGCGGCATCACTAACATGATGGACCGTTTGTCTAATCCAGCCAAGATTAAAGCATTTGAAATTGCAGAAGATTTAAAAGAAATCCTCCAGCCACTATTTGAAAAGCACATGGATGACATCATCAGCGGCGAATTCTCACGCACTATGATGGAAGACTGGGCGAACGATGATGCGAACTTGCTGCGTTGGAGAGCGGAAACTGGCGAAACAGGTTTCGAAAATGCGCCCGTATCGAGTGAGCATATCGACGAACAAACCTATTTCGACAAAGGTATTTTCCTTGTTGCTATGATCAAAGCGGGTGTGGAACTGGCGTTCGACACTATGGTGTCTGCGGGTATTGTGGAAGAGTCGGCTTATTACGAGTCACTGCACGAAACCCCACTTATCGCTAACACGATTGCTCGTAAGCGTTTGTACGAAATGAACGTAGTGATTTCAGACACAGCCGAATACGGTTGCTACCTGTTCAATCACGCCGCCGTACCTATGCTGCGCGACTACGTTAATGCCATGTCATCTGAGTATTTAGGTGCTGGCCTGAAAGACAGCGCAACCGGTGTCGACAACCTAACGCTCATTGCTGTTAACGAAGCGATTCGTGAAACAGCAGTGGAATATGTTGGCGCTGAGCTTCGCGGTTACATGACTGATATGAAGAGCATTGTTGAGGCTTAAGTGATAGTGAGTTAAGCCCAGCATTGGGGGAGAGGGTTGAGACTCAAAGGACTTGGGTCTCAGCTCAGTTCCCAAGCAAGCTCAAGATAGTGAAACGCGCATCTTGAGCTTGCTTAGTGATGAATCAGCTTAGTGATAAACAAATTTTTTCCTGTTCAGTGGGTTGTCGAGCGGGCAAAAACGACACAGTTAGTGAGTCTATCGTTCAGTAGGTGAATCGCGCCGACTGAGGCTCAACAGTTAACGTTTTACTTTGTTGTTTTGCATTGTCTCGGCAGGGAAGCTGAATTTTTTTTGACAAAAGATATTTTTTATTGTGTTTGGCCGTTGCTTTATGGTAAAGCTAATAGCTCGCGCTAGGGCAAAGCCCAAAGCGATACTAACTTTCATGCAATATCCCAATTTTAGAAACACCGATTAGGAATCCATATTGATGTTTAACCAAGCTGCCAAGCTCATTCTCGTGATTATTACCGTCGTGATTATTAAATCACAGCGGGGGCGGCGCATGGCGAACTGATAGACCTAAAAGGTTAAAAGTTTCGAAAGAACCCCCCGCTCCGAAAGGACCGGGGGGTTCTTCGTTTCAGGGCCTAGAGTAAGGTTCTAAGCTTCGAAAGAGTAAAAAATTAGCGTCGATTTTCGGCAATTCAGGACTAACGTAGCGAGAGAGAATATGGAACCAGGGCAGATGATCAGAGGCGCAGACGCGGTAATCAAAGTGTTAGCAGCACATGGAGTCACCACAGTGTTTGGTTACCCAGGTGGTGCCATTATGCCAATATACGATGCCCTCTATGGAAGCCCTGTTGAACATCTGCTCAGCCGTCACGAACAAGGCGCCGCCTTTGCGGCCGTAGGATACGCAAGAGCCAGCGGTAAAACCGGCGTGTGCTTTGCGACCTCAGGTCCAGGCGCGACTAACCTGATCACTTCCTTAGCCGACGCGCTGTTAGATTCAGTGCCTATCGTGGCCATCACAGGCCAAGTCTCCACCGCCGTTATCGGCACCGACGCCTTTCAAGAAATCGACGTGCTGGGCATGTCACTGAGCTGCACTAAGCACAGTTTTATGGTGACAAACATCAACGATCTTATCCCAACCTTGTATCAAGCTTTTGAGATCGCCGCATCCGGCCGCCCTGGCCCTGTGTTGGTCGATATCCCGAAGGATATCCAACTCGCTCACCTCGAATACCGTACACCTTTGCTGGCCGTCACCAACGAACCCCAAGCCGAGATGAGTGATATCGAGGCCGCCCGTGCGCTGTTGGCTGAAGCGAAACAACCTATGTTGTATGTCGGTGGCGGTGTGGGCATGGCGGGCGCGGTCGATCAACTGCGTGAGTTTATCAAAGTGACGGGCATACCTTCGGTCGCAACCTTGAAAGGGCTGGGCAGTATCGCCCATGGCACACCCGGCTACTTAGGCATGTTAGGTATGCATGGTGGCAAGGCGGCTAACTTAGCGGTACAGGATTGTGATTTGCTGATCGTGGTTGGCGCCCGTTTCGACGACAGAGTCACCGGCCGTTTAGCGAGCTTTGCCGACAACGCCAAAGTGATCCATTTAGACATAGACGCCGCTGAGCTGGGCAAGTTACGTATGCCAGAGGTGGCGATAGCCGGTGACTTACGTCAAATCTTGCCTGCCTTAGCCATGTCGATGAACATCACGCCTTGGCAGGCCGAGGTGGAGCATTTATCTCGTAAGCATCAATGGGATTATCAACACCCCGGCAGTTTGATCTATGCGCCTGCGCTGCTGCGTCGTTTAGCTAATAAGTTACCCGAGGACAATGTTGTTTGTTGCGATGTAGGTCAGCACCAAATGTGGGTGGCCCAGCATATGTGGTTCCGCCGTCCAGAGGATCACCTGTCCAGCGCGGGCTTAGGCACTATGGGTTTTGGTTTGCCCGCCGCGATTGGTGCGCAAGTGGCCCGTCCCGATGCGACAGTGGTGACGGTCTCTGGCGATGGTTCTTTTATGATGAATGTGCAGGAGCTGACCACCATCAAACGCCGCAAGCTACCAGTGAAAATCGTGCTGGTTGATAACCAAAAGCTTGGCATGGTGAAGCAGTGGCAACAGCTATTTTTTGAAGAGCGCTACAGTGAAACGGATTTATCCGATAACCCTGATTTTGTCTTATTGGCCTCCGCTTTTGATATTCCCGGCCGCACGATTTTTTCTTCCGACGAAGTGGAAGAAGCCTTAACCGAAATGTTAGCGGCTAAGGGCCCGTATTTGTTACACGTTGCAATCGACGATGCTTTTAACGTTTGGCCACTGGTGCCCCCCGGCGCATCAAACAGCGATATGATGGACGAAATGGAGAAACAAACATGATCCACTCTCTGGAATTAACGGTTCAACAACGCCCCGAAGTGCTTGAGCGTGTCCTGCGCGTGACTCGCCATCGTGGCTTTACGATTACCCAAATGCAGATGCGCATGAATGACGATGCGAGCCTGTCGCTGGATATGGAAGTCGATAGCGAACGTGCCATCGAACTGTTAAGTAATCAGCTGAATAAACTGATTGATGTGACTCAATGTAAGGTATTGTTACCGCTGAGCTTGCAACAAACGGCGAATGCTTAAGCCTGCGCCATATGAATTAAGAATACGATTTTCGATTTGAGATAAAGGATACAGTCAATGCCAAAGTTACGTTCAGCTACCAGTACCGAAGGCCGCAATATGGCGGGTGCCCGTGCGCTATGGCGCGCCACAGGGGTGAAAGACAATGATTTTGGTAAGCCAATTATCGCCATTGCTAACTCCTTTACTCAGTTTGTACCGGGTCACGTGCACTTAAAAGACATGGGCTCACTGGTGGCGAGCGCCATCGAAGAAGCGGGCGGTATCGCCAAAGAATTCAATACGATCGCCGTCGATGACGGTATCGCCATGGGCCACGGCGGCATGCTTTACAGTCTGCCATCGCGCGAGCTTATCGCCGACAGTGTGGAATACATGGTTAACGCCCACTGCGCCGATGCTTTAGTGTGTATCTCCAACTGCGACAAGATCACCCCCGGCATGTTGATGGCGGCGCTGCGCCTCAATATTCCCGTCGTGTTTGTGTCTGGCGGACCGATGGAAGCGGGTAAAACTAAGCTGTCGGATAAACTCATCAAACTCGACTTAGTCGATGCTATGGTTGCGGGCGCCGACTCGAACGTGAGTGATGAAGACAGTGCTAAAATCGAGCGTAGCGCGTGCCCAACCTGCGGTTCTTGTTCGGGTATGTTTACCGCCAACTCAATGAACTGTTTAACCGAAGCCCTAGGGTTATCGCTGCCGGGTAACGGTTCTATGCTGGCAACCCACGCCGATCGCCGTGAGCTGTTTTTAGAAGCGGGTCGTCGCGTGATGGCGTTGGCAAAACGTTATTATCATCAAGATGATGAATCGGCATTGCCACGTAATATCGCTAACTTCAAAGCCTTCGAAAATGCCATGACCTTAGATATCGCCATGGGCGGTTCATCTAATACCGTATTGCATTTATTGGCCGCCGCGCAGGAAGCCGATGTTGATTTTACCATGGCGGATATTGACCGTATGTCGCGCCTTGTGCCGCACCTTTGTAAGGTTGCGCCATCGACGCCTAAATACCATATGGAAGACGTGCACCGTGCGGGTGGGGTGATGGGGATTTTGGGTGAGCTAGACAGAGCCGGATTACTGCATACCGATGTGTTCCATGTGGCGGCCGATGAAGGCGGCAATTTAAAGTCGGTATTGGCCCAGTACGATGTGATGCAGACCCAAGATGAAAAAGTAAAACACTTCTTTATGGCGGGGCCTGCGGGGATTCCGACCACTAAAGCCTTTAGCCAAGATTGTCGTTGGCCGTCACTGGATAATGACAGACAAGAAGGCTGTATCCGTAGCCGTGAGTTTGCCTTTAGCCAAGAGGGCGGGCTTGCCGTATTGTCGGGCAACGTGGCCGAAAACGGCTGTATCGTTAAAACCGCGGGCGTGGATGAATCGAATCTGACCTTTATTGGCTCGGCGCGCGTCTATGAAAGCCAAGATGATGCCGTGGCGGGCATTTTAGGCGGTGAAGTGGTGGCGGGTGACGTGGTGGTTATCCGTTACGAAGGCCCGAAAGGTGGCCCGGGTATGCAAGAAATGTTGTATCCAACCAGTTACTTAAAATCACGCGGTTTAGGCAAGGCCTGCGCGCTGATCACCGACGGTCGTTTCTCTGGTGGTACTTCTGGTTTATCTATCGGTCACGTCTCACCCGAAGCGGCCGCTGGCGGCACAATCGCCTTGATTGAAAATGGCGATCGCATCGACATTGATATACCAAAACGCAGCATCAAGCTGGCGGTAAGCGATGCTGAACTCAATGCTCGCCGTGAAAAAATGCACAGTCTTGGCCCAATGGCGTGGAAACCAATTGGTCGCCAACGTTATGTGTCACTCGCACTTAAGGCCTACGCCATGCTCGCCACCAGTGCCGACAAGGGCGCGGTGCGCGATCGCAGTAAACTGGAGGACTAATTATGTTTACTGCATCTATGTTGCCACTCTCATCGCAAACTCAGGCGGATTTAGCCCATTTTCAGTTGGCACAAAGCTATCTGCAAAAAATCCTGTTGTCATCTGTGTATGACATAGCGAAAGTGACGCCGCTTTCCAGCATGAACAAGTTATCAGCGCGTTTGGGTTGTCAGGTATTTTTGAAGCGCGAAGATATGCAGCCAGTGCATTCCTTCAAGTTACGCGGTGCCTATAACCGTATCGCCCAGCTGACGAAAGAAGAATGTCAGCGCGGTGTGGTGTGCGCTTCGGCAGGCAATCATGCTCAGGGTGTAGCCATGTCGGCGGCGAGTCGCGGTGTGGATGCTGTGATTGTTATGCCCGAGACGACGCCCGATATTAAAGTCGATGCTGTGCGCCGTTTAGGTGGCAACGTGGTATTGCACGGCCAAGCCTTCGATCAAGCCAATGGTTTTGCAATGGCGATGGCCAAAGAAGAGGGCCGAGTCTATATCGCGCCCTTCGATGATGAAGCTGTGATCGCAGGCCAAGGCACTATCGCCCAAGAGATGTTGCAGCAGCAGCGCGATCTCGAAGTGGTATTTGTACCCGTGGGCGGCGGCGGTTTAATAGCGGGTATCGCAGCCTATTACAAGGCGGTAATGCCGCAGGTGAAAATTGTCGGCGTCGAGCCAGAAGACGCCGCCTGTTTAAAGGCAGCGATGGAAGCGGGCGAACCTGTGACACTGGCGCAAGTCGGTTTATTTGCCGATGGCGTGGCGGTTAAACGTATAGGCACTGAGCCGTTTAGAGTCGCGAAACTTTATGTCGATGAAGTAGTGACTGTCACCTCAGATGAAATCTGCGCTGCGGTGAAAGATATCTTCGAAGACACCCGTGCGATCGCCGAACCCGCAGGGGCCTTGTCCTTAGCTGGGCTTAAAAAATATGTCAGCGCTAATGCCCATGGTGATTGCGGCAATGGTGAAAAGGTCGCAGCGATTTTAAGTGGCGC
Organism: Shewanella oncorhynchi; assembly: GCF_030848765.1. Taxonomy (NCBI): domain Bacteria; kingdom Pseudomonadati; phylum Pseudomonadota; class Gammaproteobacteria; order Alteromonadales; family Shewanellaceae; genus Shewanella; species Shewanella oncorhynchi. The sequence goes on along the minus strand of NZ_CP132914.1, from coordinate 4,575,190 downwards.
GAATGTGAATTTTCACAGTCTGCGTTATGTGTCGGAACGTTGTGAGCTTGGCGAGCAAAAAGAAGCGGTACTGGCGGTGAAAGTCCCTGAGCGTCCGGGAAGTTTCTTAACATTCTGTGAGTTGCTCGATAAGCGGGTGATGACAGAGTTTAACTATCGTTTCAGCAGTCGTGATCTTGCCGTGGTGTTTGCCGGCATTCGCTTAAGCCGAGGCCAAGGTGAGCTAGAACAAATCATTACCACCTTAGAGGCCAATGGTTTTGAAGTGCAGGATTTATCCGGTGATGAAACCGCGAAATTGCATGTGCGTTATATGGTTGGCGGTCATCCACCTGAGCCTTTAGAGGAGCGTTTATTTAGCTTCGAGTTCCCCGAACATCCCGGCGCGCTACTGAAGTTTTTAACTACCTTGCAGAGCAAATGGAACATCAGTCTGTTCCATTATCGTAACCACGGCGCGGCCTTTGGCCGAGTGCTGGCGGGATTTGAAGTACCCGCGAGTGATGCCTTGCCGTTCCAACATTTTTTAACTGAACTGGGTTTTGTCTATCAAGAGGAAACTCAAAGTCCTGCCTATCAGCTGTTTTTAAATGCGGGTAACGGCAACAAGGCATTACAACCTTAGCGCACCATGCGCGTGATAGTTATGTTAGTCATAACTAAGGCTAAAGGAGGAGCGCACAGGCGCTCCTTTTTGTGGTAGTTTTGTAGACTTAATACTCTAGCCGCCGATTAGCGCGCCACTGTTAAGTCGCTGACTTAATCCGCTGACGATTGGCTAACGAATAATAACTAGACTTCGACCTACACCTACACGCATTAAGGAGACATGATGTTACCAGCACCGCGTTTTACCGCTTTTAATCCTCCTCGCCGTATTTTAATGGGCCCAGGCCCATCGGATGTTTATCCCGAAGTGCTTGCGGCGCAGTCGAGACCTACGGTCGGTCATTTAGATCCGCTGTTTGTGGGCATGATGGATGAGCTTAAGAGTCTGATCCAATACGCCTTCAAAACTAAAAACGAAATGACCATGGCGGTATCAGCGCCGGGCAGTGCGGGCATGGAAACCTGTTTCGTTAACTTAGTCGAGCCGGGTGAGAAGGTAATTGTCTGTCGTAACGGTGTGTTTGGTGAGCGTATGCGCCAAAACGTCGAGCGTATGGGCGCCATTGCCGTGCTGGTGGACAATGAGTGGGGCACACCTGTTGATCCTGCAGCGGTTGAAGCTGCGCTGAAAGCCAATCCCGATGCCAAATTTTTAGCCTTTGTGCACGCCGAAACCTCAACTGGCGCCTTGTCCGATGCCAAAACTCTGTGCGCATTAGCCAAAACCTATGGCTGTTTGAGCATAGTTGATGCGGTGACTTCCCTTGGCGGCGTTGAGTTAAGAGTCGATGAATGGGGCATAGATGCTATTTATTCTGGCAGTCAAAAGTGCCTTTCCTGTGTACCGGGTTTATCGCCCGTGTCTTTCTCGCCTGCAGCCGTCGAAAAACTCAAGAATCGCAAGACCCCAGTGCAAAGTTGGTTCCTCGATCAAAGCTTAGTGATGGCCTATTGGACCAGCGCGGGAGGCAAACGTAGTTACCATCACACTGCGCCAGTGAATGCGCTTTATGCACTTCATGAATCCCTGCGTATGTTAGCGGCCGAAGGCTTAGAGAATGCGTGGCAACGCCACCACGAAATGCATTTAGTGCTGCGTGCTGGGCTTGAAAAGTTAGGGCTTAACTTTGTGGTGGCCGAAGATTCGCGCTTGCCACAACTCAATGCCATTTATATCCCCGAAGGCGTTGATGATGCCGCTGTGCGGACTCGTTTGCTTAAAGATTATAACCTCGAAATTGGCGCCGGCCTTGGTGCTCTTGCGGGCAAAGCATGGCGCATTGGCCTTATGGGCTTCGGTGCCCGTCGTGAAAATGTCGCCTTATGCCTCAAGGCATTAGAAGAGGTGTTGAACTAATATGCCAAGATTACGCCTTGCCTTTTGCGGGCTAATGATCGCTTTGCTCAGTGCCTGCTCGGTGAATAATACCAGCAATGCGTCCTGCGATTTTGTGCGCGGAACCAACAATAATCAAAGCATGCGCGACGCGAGCGGCCACGATACGGGCAGCGCAGATGAGCGACAAAAAGATGTCAGTATTGGCTTCTTGAGTGTCATCTTTGGCGGCATCAGCCGAGCACTTTCTTCCGATGATTCATCGGATGGAAAGTGTTTGTAACTTAGTTAGTTTTAGTGGTTTTGATTAAACGAAAATCCCCGAAATGCGGGGATTTTTTAATTTTGTTAATAAAGTCGCTTTTGGCAGTAGGTAATATTGATTTAGCACTGTCATTCCAGTGACTCGCCGACTTTAGTTTAAAAAATACGTTGACCCTATCGGCCCTACGGCGGTATCTGCTGTATATGGCTAGATTTATAACAAGCATAGAATGTCGCGAACACATGGATGTGAATGAGCGACCATGCCGCCAATGGTCACTTCCACGACAGTGCTTAATCCCGTTAAACCCTTGGTATACCTGATAGTCTGTTATTTATAATTATGCATTCCGAGAAATTAATACCAAGAATTTAATAATGGTGGTTCGTTAAGCTTTTTTGACTTGCGAGGGAATATTATTGCTGGCAACAGAGTAAAACGATGTTTAAAATAAATTCAAGTTTGTGCTAATGCTTTCTTAGGGACATTAAACTTTTAACCTATTACAGGGTAGTTATTATGAGTATAAATCTACAGCCATTTTTTATTGTGCAATCAGATCCTGATGGTAAGGGAATACCGTATTTTATGGATAAACATTGGACTCCTGAGCTACCTGACTATGAGTTTTATGACTCACCACCATGTGAGGGTGATTTTTTAAATGCTTATTCTCTTAAAGCAAAAACATATCAACTGAATGGTGATTATTTGGTTGATGAAAATTTAGTTTTTAATGAAATGTTATACTTGTGTGAAAAATTAAATGTTAAGTGTATTCGTATTCCTGTCGATATTAACCTGCATCGAGGAGTTCGGCCGCAGAAAAAGTACTTTTTATTTTTTCCACTAAGTTATTTGTCTATCTTAGATAAGGATGAGTCCACTTATACTATCTCGATTGACTTAGATTCTGGAAAATTGAACACGCAAGAGGAACGTGGGTTAAAGAAGACATATTATGAGTCTATAGATAAATTTAAAATAAAGAATAATATTCGTGAACATTTATTCTTTTGTAACGAGATAGCGGCTTCTGTATGTTCTATTCAGTTTAAAAACGAGTACGAGGCTCTTGGTTTAACGGGTGTGAGTTTTAAGGCGATAAATGATAATTATCAGTATTCGGCATGGGACTGAGTGCCTCATAAAATGAAAATATTGAAGCTAAGTACAAGGAGTGAATAATGGACTGGACTGAGTTAGAAGAAAAATGCTTTGAAATTACATACGATACAATCAAGATGTTATTGTTAGAAAATAAAGATGAGGCATTCTATGCGGTATCTCTTTACACTGACAGTAGTGCCATGTCAGCATCATTAAGTGCTAGCTCTGAGGGTAAGCTTAAAAGCATTCTCGTTGCTGAAGAAGATCAGAGCATAGAGTGTGAAAATTACTATAGATGGGCAGTATCTGAGTGGTTTTATGATGGATATAATGCGGGAGCCTTCTCCAAAATAAGTAAGATGCTTCGAGAGGACTCATCTCGAGAAATAAACTTTGCAAAGTTTAAAAATGAACTAATTAAGACATTATCAAATGTACTAATCAGAATAAAAAGAGAACTGCCTATTGAGCTAAATTCGACAGTGTGTTTTGTTTCAATTACTGACGACGATGAGTCTGAGGAAATAGAAAACTCTTCTGCAAAATTAATAAACGATGCACCCCTTTCAATGGCATTTATTTTAAGATTTGACTAATTAACCGTACAAGTTTATCTATAAAAATAGAAAAATAGAAAAATAATCTCTTTTTAAAAAAGATGAAAAAATATAGGACAAACGCATCTTTTCTTCATGGCGATTATTCTAAATCTTGATTCAAAAGATATGACTGCTGAGATGGTCACCTCTGTCTGGACTTCGGTTTGGGTAGTTCAGGCTATCAGAATGTACGGCAGTTTATGGGATTAAGCACTGGCATGTAAGTGACTGTTGGCGGCTTGGCCGCTCATTCACATCCATGTGATCGCGACATTCGTATGTCCATATACAGCAGATGCAGCCGTCGAGCCCGCATGGATGACTTATTTTTAAACCAAAGTTGGCGCGTCACTGGAATGACAGTGCTAATCGCAACTCACTAAATATGCACAGGACAATCAGCCTTCGCTTTTTGCTAATTGACATATAATGTCATCCCGCTATTATGGCAGCACCTCAGATTACACGAACAAGATCCTATAAATGAAAAAGTTATTTATTATGCTGGCGATGATTTTTGCGGTTAGCTTAGTTACTAGCCCAGTCGTTGAAGCGAAAAAATTCGGCGGTAGTAAATCTATCGGCAAAAGCCATCAAACGGCTCCGGCTCAACCAGCGGCGACCAACACACCGACTACGGCGCCAGCGGGAGCACCGGGCAAAAAAGGTATGATGGGCGGCATGTTAGGCGGTTTATTAGCAGGTGGCTTATTGGCTGCGCTGTTTATGGGCGGTGGTTTTGAAAATATTCAAATCATGGATATTTTGATTATCGGTTTGCTGGCATTCGTGCTATTCAAAATCGTTCGTACTGTGATGGCCTCAAAAGCGGGGGCGCAGCCAAGACCGGCCTATGCAGGGGCGAGTCAGCCAAGTACTAATCTACAGCGCCAACAGACTGAACAAACAGGTTTTGCCACCAATGCAAACAGCGGCAGCAATGGCTTTGGCCAAGCGATAAGCGATGTGCCCTTTAATTTACCCGCGGGTTTTGATTTACCAAGCTTTTTGGAAGGCGCTCGTAGTCACTACAAAACCCTGCAATTGGCGTGGAATGAAAACGATTTAAGCAAAATCCAAGAGTATGTTTCTATTGATCTTTACAATGAACTCAGCAACCAACGTCGCGAGTTAGTGGGCGATCAGCACACAGAAGTGATGTTTTTGGATGCAGAACTTGTCCGCGCCACACACAATGCAAATCTTGCGGAAGTGAGTGTTAAATTTAGCGGCCGCTATCGCGATACCGTTGAAGGTGTAGAAGAGGACATTAAGGAAGTATGGCATTTGGAGCGTAACGTAGCGCAAGCCAACTCACCTTGGTTAATCGTGGGTATCGAACAGTAATCAGCTCAGTGTTTAAAGCAGCCTTAATCTCTTAAGGCTGCTGTTTACATCCCCTTTCGTTTCAATCCAGCCTTACCCTAGCAGTTCAACGTCATCGATAGATTGAAAAAATCCGGCTGTCATCGCATTCACTATTGGCGGCAGCAAGACTTTGCTGATTATTTGAAAATAGTTAATTAGTGCATCAATTGCTAAATAAAAAATCCCCGCCATTAGCGTGGATTTTTTATTTTTTCAAATGGTTACACAAATTGTCTGATTGCTATGGCGATAATCAGCACTGGGCAAACATACTTTACATATCTTGGCCAAATGCGCCAGAAAAGCCCTGTGCTATCGACACCTTCTTGCCCACGAATTGCCTTGAGCAGTTGGGTTTGGCGCCAAATCCAACCTAAGTAAACCGCAATACCGAGGGCGACCAGCGGCTGGGCGATTTGGGTGGTCAGCATTATAGTGAAACTAAATAGCGTCTCAAAAAATACCGCCAGCAATAGGGATAATGAGGTCAACAATAGGCCGATGATCAAGGTGGCGCGTTGACGGCTGAGTCCGAACTTTTGCATCACATAACTCGTTGGCACTTCGGCGATGGATATGGCCGAGGTTAAACCCGCGATGATCAGCAGAATAAAGAAAATCACGCTGATGATAAGGTTAGCTGTGTCACCTAAGGTGGAAAATAACGCGGGTAAGACAGTAAACACCAATGCATCCGAATCGAGTAATTTGCCCTCGGCGTTAAAAATCTGCACGCCATTGTGCTGGGCGACATACATGGCTGGGATGATTAAAAAGGCGGCGAGAAAGGCGATGCCGCTGTCGGTAAAGGCAACCCAGACGGTCAGTTTGGCGATATTCTCTTTTTGGCTCAGATAACTGCCGTACACCATCATGGCACCTGTGCCTATGGTAAGGGAGAAGAAGGTTTGTCCGAGCGCGCTGATCAAGGTATCTGGCGCCAGTGCCTTGGTAAAGTTAGGTGTGAGTAGCGCGCTTATCCCTTCGCTCGCGCCATTAAGGGTGAAGATATACGCCACGCCCGCGATCAGCATGATCAGTAATAACGGCATTAAGCGTTTCGACCATTTTTCTATGCCTTCTTGCACGCCTTGCAGTAATACCAGAAAAACCAGCGTGCTGAAGATCAGTGTAAACACCAGATTACGTGACAGCGAAAAATCTACTAGCCAAGCGGCGGTGTCGTGCGAGCCCATAGCTTTGGCAATTGGCGCGATGGTAAAGCTGACAAACCAGCCGGAGAGAATGCTGTAGAAGGTATAAATCAATCCCGCTGTCACTATGGAAAGCAAACCTATGGTCTTGCCTAAACCGCGGGTGAGCGAGTTGAAGCCGAGTTTGCCCATGGCATCGGCGGGGTTAGTTTGCCCGTGGCGGCCTATCATGAGTTCAGCCATCAGCATGGGAATGCCTAGGATGAAAATCAGCACTAGGTACACAAGTAGAAAGGCGCCGCCACCATGGGTGGCCGCTTGGGTGGGGAATCCCCAAATATTACCGACGCCAACGGCGCTACCTGCGGCCGCCATGATAAAACCTAAGCGTGAGCTGAAGTGGTTAGTTGAACTTGTATTGGCCGATTGCATTGTGCCTCCCGTAAAAAGAAGGCGTATCTTAGGCGGATAAATTAGGATTTCAACGCAATTTTAGTGCGTTAATTTGGTGTTAATTGGCAATAATTTATCGGTTTTTGGCTATAAGTTAATGTTGTGTGCTGCCTATCTGTTTTGTGCGAGATTTTATTGCTATCAGGTGCGGCGGATGGTCGAGATTTGGCGAATCATTGCGATGATAAAAATTCATTGAATTGTGATCTTATGGTCAAAAAATACCGTATGGCAGATGTCTAACCGCTATTTTGTGCTATGACTGTTACTTGTGCCGCTGTCTTGTTTGCGGTGTTTGCAGTGACTGTTGGGTGTTGGCTTATGCTTGAATGTTGACGTGCCCTAAGGGAATGGCCGTGTGGTCCTTAACCTTTTTGAGGACAAAGCTGGAATGCACCCCTGCGATATGCACGTTGGTCGTGAGTTTATCTAACAGGAAAGTGCGAAAGTGCGCCATATCTTGTACTAGCACTTTAAGTTGGTAGTCGGCTTCTGAGCCCGTGATCAGCGCGCATTCTTGGACTTCTTCGTAGGCGAGTGCATTGGTTTCAAATTGATTGAGAATCGCCGGCGTATGTTTCTCCATTCGAACATGGATATATGCGGTCAAATGCAGGTTGAACTTATCCGCCGACAGACGCGTTGCATAATCGGCAATATAGCCCGCTTCTTCTAAGGCTTTAACACGGCGCGAGCAAGGAGATGGCGATAGTCCGACTTTATTGGCCAGTTCGAGATTCGATAATCTGCCGTGAGTTTGCAGTAAGCGCAGAATCGTTAAATCGAGTTGATCGAGTTTGTAGGGGTGAGTGTCTGTCATTGAAAGCTTAGGGTTAACTGAGTCAGCCTCTAGTTTGCCAGTCTTAGCCGACTTTGCCAAAAATCTTGATCAAATGAGACATTTTAAGGTTGTGACAGTGATAACGGATAGAGATTTTGGGAGTCGCGCTGTTTGGAGCTCCCGTTATTTACCGCTATTGTTATGATACTAATAAGAGTGAGACACTGTATGCGCTTGAGTTTGTTGCTAATCTGCTTATTCATATTACCGACTTATGCATTTTCTGCATCGTTAACCATTGGTAGCGCTCTAAATCGACCGCCTTATATTATCGAAGATGCTGAATCAGGGCTTGAGATCGAGATTATTAAGGCCGCGTTTAAGGAAATGGGGCAGCCAGTCAACTTCAAATTCTACTCTCGTAAACGCCAAGTTTTATATTTCAATAAAGATCGATTAGATGCTGTAATGACGATGAACCCTGCAAATGGCGTTGATGGTTATTGGTCCAATGATTATGTTGAATATACCAATGTGGCGATCAGTTTGGCAGAACAACGCCTTGAAATAACACGTATTGCGGATCTTAAAAAGTACAGTGTCGCCGCTTTTGAAAATGCTCGCTTCTTACTTGGCCCTGAGTTTAATGCTGTAGCGCAACAGACTATTTATCGTGAAGTCGATAGCCAATTAAGCCAGAACCGTATGTTGTACTTAGGTCGCATTAATACTGTGATTGCCGATCGTTATATATTCGCTCAACTGAATAAGTTCGTTGAGGATGATGTTGATACCCAGCAAGCATTAAGCTACCACTTTATTTTCCCCCCAACATCCTATCGAATGGTGTTCCACAACTCAGTGGCGCGGGATACTTTCAATCAAGGGCTCGCTAGAATTAAGGCCAATGGGATTTATCAGGCCCTAGTGGCAAAATACTTAGGCAGTGCTTAGCAATGCCTAAGTATTTAACTTCATAGTGTTTGAATCTGTCGTATTTGAGTCGACAGCCAAATCGAGACGCTGAATTAACAGCGTTAGCGTTCAGATCCTTTAGCAAACGCATGCGAGAGTGGACGCAACTTACTGACAAAAAACACGCTACATCCGCTGATGATGGCGGCTAAAAAGGTTGAAAACAGTACATCCTGCGGCCAATGCATGCCAAGCAGCATACGGCTTAATCCCATCAAAAATCCCCAGCTCCATAACGCCATGACTAAGCTAGGTAATCCAGCGAGTAGCAAATAGTAGCTGGCGGTAAGCACTAGCGTCACTGCAAAAATAGTATGTCCCGAAGGAAAAGAATAGCCGATTTCATCTTCCCAATGCTGATGGATCCGCGAGTCGAGTTTCAAGGCAGGTTCTGCAGCGATCAAGCCATCGAGTGCATTGGCAATTGTCTTTGAACGTGACTGTTTATCCAATTGATAAAAGGCATCGAGTGAAAGCGGTTCATGCTTAGGCTCTGCTTGTTCTGCTAGAAAAACGAGATTAGGTCTGGGTTCTTTAAAATAGGATTTGAGGGTGTGGCTTAAGCCTAAGCTGATAACTTGGCTGAGGCTGATGGCAAAAAATAAACTTATAAAGAGTGGTTTAGGCATATGACGATAGGCGATCGCCAATACAAACAAGACTGTTGCGACGCCATAGGGCGCTGTGCCCGTCATGGTAATCCAATATAAGGTTTTGGCTAAGGTAGAGTGCAGATCGATCAGTGGAAACAGCTGATTCTGTGTCAGTAATAGTAAGCCCGGAATGGTTGCCAACAGTATCCAAGCTAAACCTAAACGGCGTAAAAGATAGACGCTATGGGTCAAAATATAAGCCTCTTCATAAAACGCCATAGGCTACAACGCGGCAATGGTTTTGCCAATAAAAAAATCCCGACAGCAAAAGATGGCGCTGTCGGGGGTCTTCAAGGGTGGAGCGGTAGGGCGCTATTGCGCCGTGTTCTTAGGGTGATGCCTAGTCACGAACATCAAAATCAACAGTACGACTAACAGTAAACCTGAACCCATCAATAGGGCGTAATCTTCCAGTTGCAGTATCGAGTACAGCACGGCATATAAACTCACCAGCATAATGCCCACTAATGCACCGCGCTTAATACTTGCAGTGGCACTCCCTACGTAAGCCGATACCGACAGCACGGGAATACAGGCGGCAATTAAATAGGCATGCAAGAAGGCTAGATGTTCAGATAGCGAGAGTAGTAGCAAATAGAACAAGGCCATGGCGCTGCCGACTAACACATATTGAATCGTGCTTAGGCTGGTTTTTTGTCCGATCTCGAAGATAAACAACATGATAAAAGTCAGCACGATAAACAGTAGGCCGTATTTTACCGAGCGATCAATCTTGCCGTAGTGAGTCACTGGTTCGAATAAAATCGCATTGGCCGAGACTTCAGTCAGAGTTGATTGATTACTCTTAATAAACTCTTGTGGATAGTTACGGGTTAAGTGGCTGATATTCCAACTTGCAGTAAAGCCTTGCGCGTTGATGTCCCGTTCTGCGGGTAATAATCCCTTAAAGCTTGGATGCGGCCAGTCGGCGCGAATATTGATTAGCGTTTGCTCACCTAGTGGCAATGCGCTGATAGACTGAGAGCCGCGTAGTGTCATGGCAAAATCCACACTAAAATCACTCGCTTCGCTGACTTGGATCTTTTGATTAAAGCCTTTTTCTAAACCGCCAGTGGTTAACCCCGTGCCCGACATCAGTGATCCAGAGAGTAATGTCGATTCACCGGTGATTTCAATTTTTTCTACTTTATCAATTGCTTGATTCGATGACACCCCAAAGACTAACCGGGCATTTTTGTTATCGAAGGCGATAAGGTTAGGAATATCATAACGGTTAAGGCTGAAGTCGGCCTGACCTTGTAGAGCTGCGTTATACACCAGCGATTGATAAATGCCACGGGTGCGAAAATCATGTTTTAGGTCTAAGTCGAGGGTGAGCTTTTTCGGTAGGATCACTAGCTCATCTTGATAGGTACGCTTCACTTCATGGCGAGTTTTACCGTCGTTACTGACTTCTTCTTGTAACACAAAATAGCTGTAAGGGATCACCAGCGCAGGACCTGAGAGGGTTTGCTGCTCACCCCATGAACGGCCGATTTCATCGACAACACTGTGGTAAAGGGCTTGGCGATCAGAAGTCATATCCATAATGATCCCCAGCGGGATCAACGCGAGGATTGAGAGTATGCCAATGGTTAAGGCTTTTAATAAGGTGGTGTTTTTTAATGCAGTTCCCTTTGCGGTGGCTACTGCCCACGGTTCTTGTGCTGACATATCGATTCCTTGACTTCGATTAAATTTTTTGAGGAGTGCGCGCACCACTAAATAGGCTGCGCTACCAAATAAGGCCAAACTAAGTAGGGTGAGTACCCAGAAAATAATGCTGAACATTGAATTTCATTCCCTATGAAATACGACCGAGACTTATCCGCTAGATTGTGCAGAGTTAACTCGGTATCACGGCTGGTATTAAAACAGATTTTTTTACAAAAGTTGCGGGCAAGTTGCTGATCAATAGTGGCAAAATTATGGCGATTGCCGCTAAATCCATACTCATTATTCAAGTTTATGAATCTGATAGTGGGATGTCTTTGCCAAATTTTGGGTGTTTTTTCTCGTAGTCATTTTCTTTTTTAATATGCTTGAGCAGTGCTTCGAAGCTTTGTTTAAAGACGTCAAGTTCTGCGGAATAGACTACGGCATGGTGGGAAAACCAGTGGTGTTTTTCTCGATCACGGTTACTGTAATCGGGCCAAATACGCAGCTCATACTCATCACCCATGACGACAATGACATAGGCAATGGCGCCATTGCTAAAGATGATACATTGGGGCAGGTACACCAGCTCTTCGCCTTTAAATAACTCATACTCTATCGCTTCGGTGCGCCAACTCACTATCGGTAGCGGCGCCTCGATAGAGCAACCAATCGACTGATGCTGATTAAACAGTACGGCGTTAATGTCATCCATTGAAAAGGGCTGGTGATCGCCATTTTTAGCAGCAAGTGAATACAAGATATTCATCAAAAATGGCAGCTTAGTGCCATTACCCGTTTTGCGGCCGCAGAGTTGTGCGTGGCGATAGTAGATATTCATCATCAATCCTTAATGAAGAGCCTATGCCAGATAGGCTCTATTTCGAGTCGTGAAACTAACGGGCAGGTAAACCGATAGCCGTTAAGGTATAAATTGCTTATGTTATACGAAGATACTGCCTAGTGAGTAGACTTGTGCGTACATTTCACAAACCTACTCGTTGAATAGTGTGCTAAATGCTTTTATTTTCAGTTCGTTATGTTTTTTTTGCTCTGGTTTGGTATTTGCTTGTCGTTGAATTTGGAGAATCGATGTCTAATCCCTTTTCACCCCGCGAGTGGCTGCAATTAAATATGCAGCAGCAAGGATTATTGCAACCATATACCTCTGTCACCGAGGCAATTTCACGTCTCAGTTATGTACAAATTGACTCTATCAACGTGGTTGAACGAGCGCATCATCATGTGCTGCATAGTCGTATGCCAGAATATCAGCCAAAGATGCTTGATATGGCTTTAGCCAAAGGAGAGATTTTCGAATATTGGTCCCATGCGGCAGCTTATTTACCAATTGCCGATTACCGTTTTAGTTTGCAGCGTAAACAGCTGCTGCAAAATGGCGGTAAGCATTGGTTTGAGCCCGACGATAAAATAATGCAGGAAGTGCGGGCGCGAATCCTTGCAGAAGGGCCACTCAAGGCCAGTGATTTCGAACATAGTGAAGCTAAAAACGGTACTTGGTGGGATTGGAAACCCGCGAAAAAAGCCCTAGAGCAGCTGTTTATGCGTGGTGAGTTGATGGTGGTGCGGCGGGAGAAATTTCAAAAGGTTTATGATCTTACCGCGCGCGTGTTGCCACAAAATATAAATGCCAAAGCACCGACAGATAGTGAGTTTACGCGCTATTTGATTGATCGTTATCTTGATGCCCACGCCTTCGGTACTGCGGCGCAAATGGCTTATTTACGCAAAGGTATGAAATCAGCAGTAGCCCAAGAGTTGGCAGAGTTGTTAGCTCACGGGTTATTAGCGTGTTTTAAGACGGCGGGCCAAAGCTACTTTTATCGCCCTTCATTACAGCTAAATGCACCATTACCTAATAAAGTGTGGCTGCTTAATCCCTTCGATAATTTATTGATCCAACGGCAAAGATTAAAGCAATGGTTTGATTTTGATTATCAAATTGAAGTCTATGTCCCAGCCGAAAAGCGTCAGTATGGTTATTATTCTTTAGCAATTCTGTGGCGCGACACTTTTGTTGGCCGCGTGGATGTTAAAGCCGATCGTCAAGCTAACCTATTGCTATTACAGCAATTGATTTTAGAAGAGGGCGTGATGGTGAATGGCTTAGATGAGGATTTCTGTGCGGCCTTTGATATCGCAGTCAGTGAATATGCTCGTTTCAATGGCTGTGACCGCTGGAAGTTAGTTAAAGCTAACCATAAAGGCCTTAAGCAAAAGTATGCTCGCCAACAAAAGCTTTAATTATTTGTCTTTTTAGTTGGAGCATCCATAAAGCGAAAGCAGCCATACAGTAAGATTAGATACAGCAGTGGCAACGCAGCAATGACTAAAGATGAAGAAGTCGCAGTGCTATCGCTCGTAATGCGATAACAGGGGATATACACGGCGGGATAAATTAGGCTTCCCCATAGAAAACACTGATTCATCAATCGATAGATAAAAGCGGGTTTAATGCTTGATTGACTGGCCAGTCCCATCAAACTGGCGAGAAGCACACCGGGATAAGTGAGTAGCGGCAGGCCACCAAGCAATAATAATCCCCAAAGAAGATAGTCCTGATAGTGTGTGCTGATTGTGACATCCATTGTAGCTTCATTCCTTGATTGTTCGACGCTAAAGCATTAATTCTGTTTATGCTCTGGTTGCAGCGGTGGCTTTACTGCCAGCCCTTGCTGCATCTTAAGCCAAAAGCTTTGCTGACATAGATTGCTAAAGGATTTTTGCTGCGGCGAAATCGCAATATGAGCTGTTACAACCCGATAGCTGAGCCAATAATCTTCACAAACCATGTCTGACTCATAAGCTTGTTTATCTTGCTCGCTTAGCTTGCTAATCACAACCCCGTTATCGAAGTGATAAAGCGTTATTGACTCACAAATCTCCACATTATCATCGTGATAGGTTTGTTGCTTGTTTGATTGGCTTACCACGTAGACAGGGCTTGGATAGCCTTCAATAGCAAGGATATAGCTGGCGAGTTGTTGCATTATTTCCCCAAGTGACTCAATGCTTGAAGTGTTAAAAACAAAAAAGCACAGCTGCGCTATCGCTAACTGTGCTCTTTCAAACATGCATGATAAGTTAGCCCGCTGCGTTGAGCTTTTTTTCTAACTCATTGACTTGAGCTTGTAGGGCTTCTAATTTTTCGCGGGTTTTCAGTAGTACATGTTGCTGCACATCAAATTCTTCACGGGAAACCATATCCAACTTGAGCAATTGATTTTGCAGTACTTGCTTACTGCGCTCTTCAAATTCACCGGCAAATTGCTTTAGACCGCTGGGCAAACTTTCGCTCAATTGTTTCGCCATTTCTTCGATTTTCTTTGGATTGATCATAATCTTGTCCGCCTCTTTACTGAATAGCTCGATTGTAACTCAGTACGTTAGCTTTCAAAAGTAAAGCAGACGCGTGAACACTTTAGTTGGCTGTTGTTGGGGTTTATATCACGGAGAAGCTTATCTACAGAGTTGAGTTCTGCTCAACCTAAGCGGGGATTTGTTAGCCTTAAAACTGTCGATTCTGCTATGATCCCATCCCTTTCTGTCGACTTGTTTGGATATTGCGCAAAGATGAAACTCAATCCCGCCCAAAACGATGCTGTTCATTATGTTTCAGGCCCTTGCCTAGTATTGGCGGGTGCGGGTAGTGGTAAAACGCGCGTCATTATCAATAAAATCGCTTACTTGGTCGAAAAGTGTGGCTATAAGGCGCGCAATATCGCGGCGGTGACCTTTACCAATAAGGCTGCCCGCGAGATGAAAGAGCGGGTCGCTCAGTCGATGGGCCGCAAGGAAGCCAGGGGTCTGTGGATTTCAACCTTCCACACTTTAGGGCTTGAGATCATTAAACGCGAGCATAAGGTCTTAGGCTTAAAGCCAGGCTTTTCGCTGTTTGATGATCAAGATACCTTGGCACTGCTCAAAGAGTTAACCCAAGACGAGTTGGATGAAGATAAAGATTTACTTAAAGCGCTCGCCAGTACGATTTCAAACTGGAAGGGTGGCTTAATTATTCCCGAGCATGCACGCAAAATCGCTAAAGATGAGCAACAGCACTTATTTGCTATGTTGTATCAGCGTTATGCTCAACATATGAAAGCCTATAACGCTTTAGATTTTGACGATTTAATCCTGATGCCAACCTTATTGTTGCGCCACCATGAAGAAGTGCGTACGCGCTGGCAAACCAAGATCCAATATTTGCTGGTGGACGAATATCAAGATACTAATACCAGCCAATATGAAATGGTAAAGCTGTTAGTGGGTGATCGGGCGCGCTTTACTGTGGTGGGGGACGACGATCAGTCTATCTATTCATGGCGCGGTGCTAAGCCACAAAACCTCGTGTTATTGGGTAAAGATTTTCCGCAGCTTAAGCTGATTAAATTGGAGCAGAACTACCGTTCTAGCCAGCGGATCCTACGGGCTGCGAATATTCTTATTGCTAATAATCCCCATGTTTATGATAAAGCTCTGTTTAGCGAGCTTGCCTATGGTGAGCCGTTGCGGGTGCTGTTTGCCGCCAATGAGGAGCAAGAGGCCGAACGTGTCGTTGCTGAAATTGTGCGGCACAAGTTTGTCGGCCGTACTCAGTTTGGCGATTATGCGATTTTGTATCGGGGTAACCATCAATCACGGTTACTCGAACGCGCACTGATGACGAACCGTATTCCTTATAAATTGAGTGGTGGTACGTCATTTTTTGCTCGTGCTGAAATTAAAGACATTATGGGCTATCTAAAGCTCGTGGTGAATCCCGATGACGATAATGCTTTCCTGCGCATCGTTAATTTGCCTAAACGTGGCATAGGTCCATCAACCTTAGAGCGTTTAGGTAATTTTGCCAACGAGAAGCATATTTCTATGTTTGCGGCGATTTTTGAGCCTGAACTGAATCATCATTTACCGCCTGCGGCTATGTCATCTTTGTATCAGTTTGGTCGTTTTATCGTGGAGACAGGGGATCATGCCGAACGTGGTGAACCCGTCGAGGCGGTGAAGCATTTGATCCGTAAGATCAATTATGAAGATTACTTATACGAAACCAGCACCAGTGCCAAGGCCGCTGAAATGCGGATGAAGAATATCTCAGAGCTTTACCGTTGGGTGACTGAGATGCTCGCGGGTGATGAGTTAGATGAGCCTATGACCTTGCCAGAGGTGGTGACTCGATTGACGCTCAGGGACATGATGGAGCGTAATAGTGAGGATGAAGGGGGTGATCAGGTGCAGTTGATGACCTTGCATGCTTCTAAGGGCTTAGAGTTTCCCTTCGTGTTTATGGTTGGAGTAGAAGAGCGTATCTTGCCTCATCAAACCAGCATAGACGAAGATAACGTCGATGAGGAGCGTCGGTTGGCATATGTGGGTATCACTCGAGCTCAACGAGAGCTTTGGTTCACCCTCTGCCGCGAAAGGCGCCAATTTGGTGAAACCATGCGTTGTGAGCCAAGCCGTTTCTTACTTGAGTTACCTCAAGATGATGTGGTGTGGGAAAACCGTAAGCCACAACAAACGGAGCAGGAGCGGATGCAAACGGGGCGGGCAAATATTTCTAGCTTAAGAGACATGTTTAAAAAATAGCGAGCGGTTTCGCTTACTATTCTTTTAAATCAGCTACTTATTGTTTACTAGGCATATTCGAGCTGAGCACAGATCTGTGGTTGGGTTTCACATAAGGTAAAAGTGTTGGCTAAAGCAGTCCCCTGACCCAGTTGATAACCCAGTTCACTGAAGATACGTTTTTGTTCAGGGTTATCAATGCCATCGACAAAGGTTTGCAGTTCTAAGGTTGATGCCGTTTTTTGATAGGCAGACATTAACTTAAGCTGTTGCTCGCCTTGTATTTGTTTGGTGAGGTTGGCATCGAGTTTTAAGCCTTTTATTGGCAGAAACAATAAGCTATTTAAGGCACTATAGCCGCTACCGTATTGGCTGATGCCGAGTTTTACCCCGAGTTTCTGCAACAATTCAAAGCCATTGATATGATTTTCAGTTTCTTGCACTAGGGCTTTTTCATTGAAGAATAACCACAAATGGCTCAGGTTTAACTGAGTTTGCTTGAGAGTGTTTTTCAAACTGCGCAGTACATGCTTATGCTTGAGATGTTGGCTCGAAAGCATGACATGTAATTCAACAGATTCATCATGTTGTTTGAGGAGTTGGGGATAGCTGCTATCTATGATGCTGATCGTATATTTATCGAGCTCAACGGTAAGGTGTGACTGTTCAGCAAGCGTGCTAAGTTGTTCCTGCTGTAAGAGCCCACGCTGCGGATGTTGCCAGAACAGGCGGCTTTCTAATGCATGCACTTGACCTGTTTTAAAATTGACTACTGGTAAGTAACTAAGCTGGATTTCAGCATGGTGTAATGCATGTCTAAATTCAGTTTCTAACTCGACATCCTGCATGGCCTGATGTTGGGCGTTATCATCAAAAATAACATAGCAGCCTTTACCATTGGCTTTCGCCTGATACATGGCAGTATCTGCATTACGTAACATAGATTCACTGGTATCGATTCTGTGTTTGCCACTGATGGTGATACCTATACTGGCTCCTGAACTAAATTCCATTGTGCCAAGTCGATAGGGCTGGGATATTTTTTGGATCACTCTTTCTGATATATCTTTCGCGTCGTTGATGTTGTTAATGCTATCGAGCAGTATCACAAACTCATCGCCACCGAGTCGCGCTAAGGTGTCATTATCACGAATGCAGGACTTGAGGCGGCTTGCCGTCTCAATTAAGAATTTATCGCCCTCTAGGTGTCCCATAGTGTCGTTAATCTGTTTGAAGCGGTCGAGGTCGATAAACAGTAGGGCAAACTGTTCTAAGCTATGGCGACGAACATGCTTGATCGCTTGAGATAAACGCTCCATAAACATAGCGCGATTAGGCAGGCCTGTAAGTGCATCATGTTTGGCATCGTGAACTAGCTTGGCTTCCATACTACGGCGTTGTTGAATTTCTTTCTCAAGACTTTTATTGAGTTCGGCTAACGCTTTGGTACGATCAATAACCTTTTCTTCTAGCTCTTCATAACTGCGTTGTAAGGACTCTGCAGACAGTTTTTTCTCGATAGCCGAGCCTATATGCTGTGATACAAATGTCAGTAATTCTAAGTCTTTAACTTGGTAATTCTGTGTCATGCTAAAACTGTAAATCGTTAACGCACCACGAACTTGATCATGGATAAAAAGCGGGATTCCGATCCATTGATGCATGGTTTGAGTGTGATTTAACGCTGGCGCTTGGGAATATAGCTCACCAGAGGCAATTAATGCATTGATACTGCTTTGATCTAGCAATAGTGGGCGCTTATGTTTGAGCACATATTCGGTTAAGCCGTCTTGTAGCGGCCGAGTGCCTGGGTGCTTATTGGCTAATTGCGATACATAAAAAGGAAAAGTGAGATGGGTTTCTGTGTCGTCTAATAGGGCGATATAGCAGTTATTGGCCGGAATTAAATGTCGAATAACATTATGCAATTGGGCATAAAAGTCTGGGTTGTCGGCACTGGAACTTGCTAGCTCGGCGATTTCGAACAGTGATTTTTGTAAGCGTTCAGCTCTACGCCGTTCATAGACTTCTAGTTTTAACTTATCGTAGGCTTGGCTGAGTTCTTTTGTCCTTTGCTGGATAGCTTGTTCTAATTGTTCTTGATGTTTTAGCCGTTCCATTACCCCAGCAATATGGTGACAAATGAACGTCATTAACTCGAGTTCGATTTCACCATAACTGATGTTTGTGTCATAGGTTTGCACCACTAACACACCCGTTACTATGTCATCTTGTTTGATGGGCACGCCCAGCCACAGATGACAGGGAGAACCTAAATTAACAATTTCTCCAGCGGCAATCAGTTCATTGACTGTGTCATTGTTACACAACAACGCTTTCCCAGTTCTGAGTACGTAGCCTGTTAATCCTTGCTGTAATAATGTAGATAGTGATTGTTCAGGATAAAGCTCCGCTGGATGGGCATCTTTCTCATCAGCGAAAAAGGGGATGGCGAGTTCACCTGTGTGAGTATCCAGGGTTGAAATAAAAAAATTATCAGCGGGAATCAGCTGTTTTAGATGGCTATGTACGCCGACATAGAATTCTTCGAGTGAAGAAGCATGGGTCGCAATATTGGATATTTCGAGTAATGCGTTTTGAATGATCTCAGCATGCTTATATTTATGCGCTAATTGTTTTAAGCGAATAATTTTTTTGCGTAAGCGTTCAGTTTCACTCACACGCGGCTGGCCAGTTTCATCTTCATCCTTAAACATGATACTCACTAGTTAAATATATGTTTGCTTTTACCAAAGTCTATAATTAGCATGAAATACTGTAACATCCAAGTCATATTTTGGCTGCATTCCGCTTTAAAAGTCAGCTAATGTGATAAAACTTGAGCAGTCAGTAAAAAAAGTGCAAAACAGCTATAGACTCAAAGGGGATTTGACCCTAGTATATGCGGCGCTAACCAAGGCGAGCGCCCATAGCTCAGCTGGATAGAGCGCACCCCTCCGGAGGGTGAGGCCGAAGGTTCGAATCCTTTTGGGCGCACCACTTCCGAACAGAGTTGTGAGCTTTAAGGTTAGCAAAGTAAGTGAAAATCAGTGGTGATTGTAGCTCAGTTGGTAGAGTCCCGGATTGTGATTCCGGTTGTCGTGGGTTCGAGCCCCATCAGTCACCCCATTCATTTACTTTGATATAAAGATTTTTATTCTCGGTGATTAGCGCAGTCCGGTAGCGCATCTGGTTTGGGACCAGAGGGTCAGAGGTTCGAATCCTCTATCACCGACCAAATTCTTCGCGTGACTAGCGAGCTTAATGTAAGTTAAGTAAATAGTTAATGTTTTACGGTGATAAGCGCAGTCCGATAACGCATCCAGATGTTTTGGATGAAAGTGGACGAGAGGGTGAACCCTCTAAGCGTATGTAAATAATAGTGCAAAATTTACGGTGATTAGCGCAGTCCGGTAGCGCATCTGGTTTGGGACCAGAGGGTCAGAGGTTCGAATCCTCTATCACCGACCAAATAAGTAGAAAAGCCTCAGCATTCATTAATGAATACACTGAGGCTTTTTTGCATTGGCGAAATGAAACTTACTCACTTGCATTATCATGTTTGTTGTTGCTTGATAGCACATCCTCAATGAGTATAGCAGTTGGCCACTGTTCTTAATTTATACCTTGCTGAACTGTATCGGCATAGTCACTCAACCGTAGAAAAACAAAAAGCTCCTTACGGAGCTTTTTGTTTGCAAAACCACTTCTTAATAATACGGCTTAGTCAAGATTCACTGGCGGGGCGATAAAGCCTTGATAGGCATCTGTTCTAAGCTCGTTAAAACGTTCTAGCTGAGCCTTTTCTTGAATACCCGTCACTATGACTTGAATGTCCAATCCTTTTGCTACGTTGATTAGGGCGCGGCACAATTCGCTGTTGTGGTGTGTCTCATCATAGTAGGCGAAGGATTGATCCAGCTTCACATAGCTAGGTCTTAATTCCTGTAGATAAGACATAGAGCCAAACTGACGACCAAAGTGGTCAATACCAAACTTAGCACCGTTATCGCGAATGATGTTACATAAGTGCTGGCATGACTTAAGATCACTATAAACACCAGCCTCAGGGATTTCGAAGCAGATGCGTTCAATAAATGTGGCATTTCGCAAAAATTGATTTAGCCACTCATGGAACTGAGGATCGTTAATACTTTGGTGGGTTAAGTTAATTGCGAGCGGTTCATAGCTCCGCTCGAGCAGTTTTTGCTCGTAGACAGTTTCAATTAAGCATTTATCGAGTAAGGCACCAAGTGATAATAACTCGATATAAGGCATAAATTGCCCTGCATGGGCGAGTTGATCGCCAAGCTCTAATTGGCAATACAATTCCCGTTGCGCTATGCCATCACCATCGCAAAATTGTATGGGTTGCCATCTAAACTTAAACTTCTTATTGCTGATGGCATGGCTGAGGTTATCGCGCCATTGCTCGCGGGTGAATAATTGCTGCTCTGTGGTTTCAAACCAGTGGAAGGTTTTATTTTCTTGTAATGCTTTTTGAAGGGCATTGTCGGCTTGGGCCAAAATATCCGACACATTCATTTGCCCAATACGTTCAGCAATACCGATAGCAAAGTCTTCGTTGGGCTTACAGCCTGCTTTTGACATTTCTTGATTGATGGTACGGATAAGTGTTTGTAAATATTTGCTGATCTGATCGTGTTCAACATCGGTCACTAAAAATGCAAATTCATAGGCGGCAATACGCCCTATGACCGAAGGCGTTATTTCGTTTAATTGCTGTTGAAACTTTTCTGCGAGGATCCGTATGGTTTCATCTCGAACTTGATAGCCATATTTACTGTGCACTTCTTCGAGCCAGTCGAGCTTGGCGAGGAATAAAGCGCCGCTGCTAGGTTCACTTAACCAACCATTTAAACGACTTACTACATATTGGCGGTTAGGCAGGCCTGACGCCGGATCGACAAGATTCTTCTTACGTAACGCGCCAACCTCTTCGTCAAGAGAATGGAACACTTGTTTCAATTGAGCTGACATGCTGTTAAATGCAGTCACTAAGTCTTTTAATTCGGTGGTTTTGGGTAGTGCCATGTCTGGACCAAATTGGCGTGCTGCGATACTTTTCGCGTGTTCAGACAGGGTGTGGAGAGGTTTCAATATCCACGTTAAGCCTACTCTTGCTGTAAAAATAGCAACGAGAAAAAGTAGTGAGAAGGCTATGATGGTATTGGACATGATTCGCCATAGTTCATGATAACCAAAACCAGGATGAGCAGTGATTTCAAGCTGTGCTAGCTGCAGCCAACCTGAGGTGATAGTGCTTTGTTTTTTGATGGTTTTAAACAGATCTAGATTGATAAACCATTGAGGGACATCTTCAATTTTTAAAGGATTATTCCACTCTTGTTGCTTACCATCGACCATCCAAGTCAATTTTACATTTTGATAGTAACCACCTTCAAAAATAACATTCACTAAGGTTTCTGCCGCTGCGGTATCGCCGGCTTCGAGTGCTGGGGTAAGCATTAGACCGAGTGAAGTGCTGGCATTGTTTAGATCGGACTCCATTTGCTTTGTTAAAAAGCTTTGAGTCTCAGTGAATTGCACATAGCCAAGGCTTGCAACTACAAGCAAGAATAGGCTAAAAAGCAGCGAATAAATCTGTCTAAACAGTGTCATTTTTGGTGCTACTCCAGTTTTAATTTTGGTTGCCTAAGACGGTCAACACCTAATCTATGGTTAAGATCGTTCCATTTTTCTAATCGTTTTGAGGACCCTGCCAGTACGCCTCGACCTTGCTCTTTATTGAGCCATAACTGTTTACCGTTAAAGCTATAAACAGGCAGTAGATCTTTTCTTTTTGTGGCGGGTTTTATTTCATGGTCAAGATTATCGAGCACTAAAGGAATTGATGATGGTGTTTCATAGTAAGCCAATACCATGTGGTATTGATTAACCGTAGTGGCTTTAACCATAGTGATCCGCATCTTGTCCTCTTGAACACCAAGTTGGAGTAGGGTGAAGTATTTTGCGATCGAAAAGTCTTCGCAATCACCGCCATTCACACCAATAAACTCCATCGGCGTTGCCCAATAATTCGAGTCTCCCCATAATTTACTGTCATCCACAAAACGGAATAAATTAAAAAAGTTATTCACCTTCAATAACTTTTCTTTTTCATCTAGCGTACTCGCTTCCGATAACACTTTGAACCAAGCCCTTGCTCGCATTCCAGCACGTTCGCCGTAATGTTTTTCTAGGGTTGAAGTTATCTTCACTTCATCAAGGTTTTGTGTGGGGGCCGCATATAGGCAACATATGCCTAAGGCTGACGCTATTAGGCTAAAGCGGCAGACTCGCAATAATGAATCTTTATAATCAAGTCTGCCGTTCATAACCTAATGTGTTAGTCCTTTATTTTGAGTTGTCATCGACCGAGTAAATTGTCCATTTCATGTCTGCTGCCGTATCATCACCAGTGACTTCTGCAACAACACGACGGTTACGAATTTCTGCTTCCGGCGTCTGTTCTAAAACAATTGGGCGGCTAGAACCATATCCAATAGCAGTTAATCGACTTCTATCAATACTAAAGCGTTCAGCCAGTACTGCGGTGACAGCATTTGCACGTTCTTGAGATAATACTGTATTTCGTTCATCGGTTCCTGTGCGACTCGTGTGACCTTCGATAGTCACTTTGGTCGTTGGATACTGACGTAGAAAAATAGCCACCTCTTCAATTTGAGGATAGTACTCAGGCGCAATATAAGCAGAGTCATTCGGGAATAAAATATTTATTTCCTTTCGCTCGTTAATCGCTTTTATTTTACCACAGCCATAGTTATCAATACCTGCCCCTTGGGCTGTGTCGTTGCAGCGTTCACGGGCTTCAATGACACCATCGCTATCTTTATCAGATAGATCATAGGTTTGAGTTGTGACCATTTCGTCAATATTAACCGTATCGCGCATCGAACAACCAGCTAAAAGAGTGACACTTAGAAAAAATGTGAGAGTTTTCATTTGTTAGCTCCTCCTTCATAATTGCGCTCTCCGCGCCACGCATCAGGTCTAGTGACTTTAAGTGAGTCTAATAATCGCCCTGTAGAATTGAGCACGCGATACTTAGCAATAACTTCATCATATTCAGCTTGTAAGTAGTCTTTACGTGCCTCGAAGAGCTCATTTTCGGTATCTAATAAGTCGAGTAGACTGCGTTGGCCTAAATTAAACTGTTGTGCATAGGCTGTTTGAGTATCCTTTGCGGCCACGACATGATCGCGAATATATTGTTTTTGCGGCGCTAGCATTTCAAATGCGTTCCAAGCTAGGTTTACCCCTTCAACAACTTCACGTTGGGCGCGTTGGCGGATTTCTTTCGCTTCACCTAACTTGTAAGCAGTTTCTTTTTCACGGGCAAGATCTTTACCCCCCGCAAATAAGTTGTATCTCACCCTCACCATGGCGACGAGATCGTTACTATGACCACCCACATCACTGCGGAAAGCACCAGCACCTGATATTCCATCTTCGCCGCTGATATCGTTATTCCAGTTACCATTCAGTTCTAAAGAAACCTGAGGATAGTAATTGGATTGTACTGAAGAGCGTTCATTTTCTGCGGCACTAATATCGTTTGCTGCAGATTTGAGTATGGGGTGATTCTCTTGCGCAACAATAATGCCAGAGCTAAGATCCTTTGGCAGCATGTCTGCATCTGGCACTGGTAATATTAAGTCTGCCGGTGCCGCCGCTACAATTTTGACGTACTGTGCTTTTGCATCAAGTAAATTGTTGCGAGCAGAAATAACGTTAGCATTAGCACGCGCCAAACGTCCCGAGATTTGGGATAGATCTGCTATTGAGCCTAAACCTGAGTCAGTACGTTGTTTAATCTGGTCATAAATTTCTTTATGGCTGTTAAGGTTTTTCTCGGCTAATTTTAACACTTCATCGGTGCGTAAATAGTTGAGATAGACTTTACTGACATCGAGTGCCATATCTTCAGCAGCAGCAAGCAGTGCCCATTGGTCTGCGCTAGCTTCAAAGCTATAACGATCAACTTCACTGCTGGTGTAGAAACCATCGAAAAGCATTTGTTTTATGCTAACACCAAACTCTCCGGGATTTAATTCAGCCACCCCTTTGCTATCGACTTCGCCGATATTGGGTCGTCTACGTGTCGATACGCTGTCGGTTTGTTCGTAACCGTAGCCACCATTGACATCAATAGTTGGCATATAGCCTGCTATCGCTTGATTAACTTGTTCTTCTCGCGCTTTAAAGCGGTTGAAGGCCACTCGTAAATCTGGGTTTGTATCTAGCGTATGTGCAACGGCTTGTTCTAACGTCTGACTTTGAGCCGATAAAGGTAACAGGATTAATGACAGCACTATGGCTATCTTTGAACATTGAAATTGTCGTATTGCTGAAGTCTTCATGACCAACCTCCCGGTTTATAAAAAAAGGCTTAGTGCTCTCTGAGCGCTGTGTCCTTAGCCCTTAAAATTGGATTTAAAATGTACTCAAGTATGGATCTTTGCCCCGTGATAACGTCAACTGAAGTTAACATTCCCGGAATAATTGGCATCTGTGTGCCATCGTTTTTGGTTAAACTAGATTCTGCAGTTCTAACTCTGATGAGATAGTAGCTATTGCCTTCTTCATCTTGAGAAGTGTCGGCACTAATATGTTCGACAGTTCCTTTAAGGCCGCCATAGCGGGTAAAATCATAGGCGGTAATTTTTACTACGGCGGGTAATCCTGGATGTAAGAAAGCGATATCTTTAGGCAAGATTTTAGTTTCTATCAGCAGTTGATCTTCCGACGGAACTATCTCGATAATATCGATCCCAGGTTGCACTACACCACCCAGTGTATTGATATGCGTGGTTTTAATGGTGCCATTAACAGGGGAGGTGATAATCGCCTTACTGACTTTATCCTGCGCGCCAACTTGTGCTTCATTCATGCGAGAGAGGCGGGTTTGAGTTTCATTGAGCTGTGCGCGCAGTTCTGCAGCGTAAACAAATACGGCTTCACGGCGTTTTAAGATAGCCTCGTCTAATGCAGCTTTCACTTTAGGGCGGAGTAAACGCATTGAATTCAATTCACCTTGCAAGTCGTTTACCGTGCGTTCGAGTTTGAGTAACTCAACTTCAGGAACAATACCTTTTTTGGCTAAAGGTCGAGTGAGTTCAAGCTCGCGGGATATTAGCTGCATGCTCGTCGTTAATGTCGTTGTTTTAGAGGCGAGATCATCAATTTCTTGCTGTCTTTGTTGAATTTGACGTACGAGGATCTCAAGTTGGTTACTTAAGTTATCTAAGCGCCCGTTGTATTCCTCTTGTTGTCTTTTCACTAAGGCGGGTTCTGCAGCAATGATAGCCTCAGGGAATATCAATGCTTCTTTAGTGATAAGCACTTGCTCACGCCAATCAGAGGTCATGTCTGATATTAGAATGCTGTCGAGTTCTGCGCGCATGCGGATAGCATTGGTTTTTAAGCCATAAACCTCTTGCTCTTGTTGAGCAAAGTCGGAGCGAAAGCGGGTATCATCAATACGCACTAAAGGCTGCCCTTTTGTGACTATCTCACCTTCTTGAACGTAGAGTTCTTGCATTATGCCGCCATCTAGACTTTGGATCACTTGAACTTGTGATGAAGGAATCACTTTTCCCGTTCCAGTAGTCACCTTATCTAATTGAGCAAACCCCGCCCACAGTAGAAAACACACTACCATAGCAGCAAGTGCCCATATGATTAATCTGTGTCCGCTGGGAGCGTCTGTCATCATGGCGCCATAGACATCATCAACCATGTCTAAGTCGTTTGTTGTTAAATGTTTACTCATCTTTTAGCCTCTCCGTTCACTAGGCCAAAATTGAGTTTTTCTAGCACTTCTGCTTTAGGTCCATCGGCAACCACATGGCCGCGTTCAAGTACAATAATGCGGTCGACGAGTTGCAATAAATGCATCTTGTGGGTAATAAGAATTAACGTTCTATCTTTGCTGACATTTTGCATTGAACGAATAAATTGTTGTTCAGCGCGAGCATCTAAACTCGCCGTAGGCTCATCCATCAGTAACACAGGGGGATCATTCAGTGTGGCGCGAGCAAGAGCGACAGTTTGTCTTTGTCCGCGACTGAGTGACATGCCGCCTTCGCCGACCTGTTGGTCTAGGCCTTCTGCTTCTAGGTTGGTGAATTGACTCACACCAGAAAGCTGTACCGCGCGGATGAGTTGATGTTCAGTGACTTGACGTGTACCAAATAAAATATTGTCGCGAATAGAACCATGGAATAGGGTGACATCTTGGGGTAAGTAGCCAAAATTACGACGTAAATCACTCGGATGAATCTGTGCTGAGTCTAAACCGTCGTAGCGCAAGCTTCCTGCCGTTGGTTGAAATAGCCCGACCAGTAACTTAGCTAGCGTACTTTTACCTGAACCATTTCGACCGATAATGGCAATGCGTTCGCCAGGATTAATCGTCAGCGACATCGGATGCAGCACAGGCTTTTCAGAACCGGGATAACTAAAACCAACATGATCAGCATTGATTTTGCCTATGAGTCTTTGTTTGCTAACTAAATGTCCTTTATTTTCAAACTCATCTTCTTGAGTCATGATTTCATTCAGTTGGCGTAGTGCACTGGCTGTGTGGTTTGCTCTCGTCATCAGGCCTGCAAGTTGTGCCATAGGTGAAATGGCGCGGCTCGATAGCATGACCGCAGCAATAATTCCGCCCATAGATATCGCATTATCAGCCACACGATAAACGCCCAAAATCACCACGCAGACAACGGTAAATTGCACCGTAAAGTTCGCTACGTTCGATACTGAGTTGGAGAGCTTTTTTGACCTTAATTGCCAGTTTGCACTGTGGCCTATCATCTGTTGCCAGCTTTTTTGCACAATTCCTTCAGCACCATTAGCTTTAATTGACTCTAGCGCTGATAAGCTCTCGATTAAATGTCCATGTTTTAAGCTTGAAAATTTATTGCCTTCTTCGATTGCCGCTTTGAGTTTAGGTTGAATATAAAGCGTGAAGCCAATAATGATGATGCCGCCAATGACTGGAACTATAGCGAGATCACCAGCGACAATAAAAATAATAATTAAGAAAAATATCGCGAAGGGGAGATCGACTAAAGTTGTGATCGTTGCCGAAGTTAAAATTTCACGAATATTATCGAATTCACCTAACTGTTTCGCCATGCCGCCGATACTAGGAGAACGTTTTTCTAGCGGAATACCAATTGCTTTAGCAAATAAGCGTGATGAGACAATAATATCTACTTTTTTTCCTGCAACATCGATGAGGTAACTTCTAAGTTGCCGCATGATAAGATCGAACATATAAGCAATCGCCGCACCAATCGCTAAAACCCAAAGGGATTCAAAGGCGAGGTTTGGGACGACTTTGTCATACACATTCATAATAAATAACGGTGAAACTAAGGCGAATAAATTCACCAATACAGAAGCGATTAATGCATCACGATAAATGGGTGCTGAATCTTTGAGGGTTTGGACTAACCAGTGGGTTTTATTATCGTGTAGATAAACATCGAAGCCCATGTCGCCACGGTATTCTTGTTTGACTAAGAATAAATATCCCACATATAAGGCTTCGAGCGATTCAATTGTCAGTGTTTCTTCACCGCCCGTCTCGGGTAATTGAATAATTGCTTTATCTGATGCAACATCAAGTTCTCGCAATATACAGGCTTTTTTGTCTTTTAATAATAAAATACAGGGGAGCAATATAGGTGATACTTCGTTTAAGCCTTTTCGAGACAGCTTAGCCGCTAGACCCGCTCTTGAAGCTGCCTGAGGCAATAAGTCAGGTGATAATACGGTACCTGACAAGGGTAAACCTGCCGCAAGCGAATCGCTCGAGCACGGATTGCCAAAATGCTCAGTGAGTAACACTAAACAATCCAGCAAAGGATCCACTAACACTCTTTGTGAGGCTGAAATGGTCCATTGATCAATTTTTTCAGAAGCTGCAGCAGACACCTAATTACTTATCCTTTGGATTTTTATATGGTTATGGCAAGTATCGGTCATGATGGCCTATATTTCTATAGGCCATCTGAACTGATTTTATTTAAGGAATATATTGCTGCTCATTCAATGGTGCAAGACCTGGACTTGGTTCTGGTGTGACTGGCTGAGTATCAACAATTAACGGACCGCTGCCATTAGTACCTAGTAGGCCATTAATAATGCCAGTCTCTGTTGTAGTGTTATACGCACTATACAAATCAACACCGTCAAGAACGATATGTTGTTCAAACACACCGTCTTTATTGCCATCGATATCAATCACAGTTGAACCACTAACTAAGCTAAAGTTTAAATAACTGTGTAGTGTGTTGTTACTTTCACCTTGGAGTAAATCGCTTAAATCCAATTTATCTTCATGGATATTAAAGTCAGTGATATGGTCTGTTCCCGTTTCTGCATATCGCCAGACGAAGGTATCAGCACCGCTATCGCCTGTGAGTTTATCGTTACCTAGACCACCGATTATTGTATCGTTACCAGCACCACCAAATATAAGATCATTACCATTACCGCCGTAAAGCTGATCATTCCCACCTTGCCCATAAAGTATGTCATTACCTTGTCCGCCGATAAGAACATCAGCCTTATCGCTGGCACCAGATTGGTCAAAATCAGATGCATGCTCAGTAATATATCTATGTACTTGGGCATCGGTAACTGCAGTGACCCCTAGCTGATCAGCAACATAATCTTTGATGGCAACATAACCTTGGCCACTAATACCGTTAAAGTTGATGGCATCACCAAAGAGTATATCGTCGCCGTTACCACCGTTGATGGTATCAGATCCTGGCAGTTGGGTAATTGGAGTACCAATGATCGCATCAGCTAAATCCCCAGCGTTGATGTTAGTCAGAACATTACCGTCAGAGTCAAATGGCTTAAGATCTTCACTATCCAGTGATGGGCCTATCCCAATGGCCTGAACAATCACTCCCAGCGTTGATAGGAAAGCAAATCCTTGCTGGGAATTCGCATTCGTTCCGGTGCCGTTTGTACCCAAATTGGCAAATTGGAAACCTCCATTACCATCCGGGCGCATAAAGCCAACTGAACTTGAGCTCCAACTATTATTGTTATTTTGGGTCCATTTTAATACTTCACCGTCCTGGTTGATGATCGTACGTCCATTCTGGCTATATGTATTGCCAAATACATAACCGTTTTGGATGATACTGGATAGGTAAATACTGTTGTTTGCTCCGCTAGGGTTATAAACCTCAGGGTTTTGGCCCTCATTGTAGTTGTACTCATTAGCTTGGCCATCGGTAATAAAGTAAGCCAGATTTGTGGCACTGTTACCGCTGATGCCAGAGAACCAGTTGGCGGTCGTTTTAAATACATCTTCGTAGTTGGTGTTTCCACCTGAACGCATGTCGTCCAATGCATCTTCCAGTATCGACAGGGCATTGGGGTCTTTCATATCGACAGAAACCCAACCTTTAGAAATGCCATCAAAGTCAACTAAGAACACATTTACAGTGCCGCTGCCTTCAGCGGTAGCGCTGTTTTTCAGTGTCGTAAACACCAGTTCAAGTTGCGCTTTCATACTATTGAGCGCCGTGCTTCCAATGCTGCCAGAACTATCAACCATAAAGGCGATATTGTAGTTTTGACCTGGCAAAATAACGCTACCGTCTAAATCGCCGACCACAATGTTGTGCTCATTACCAAAGTTAAGATTTTGATCGCCAGGCTCTCCTTCATGACCACTGAAGTAGCTAAGAATGACGCTATCTGCATCTGTTGCAGTATTGGTCAGGTCTGTACCTGACTCTCTTGATACTGCTTCGACAACGAGGTTGACTTGACCTGCATATTCACCAGGAACCCTTAATGTTAATCCTGTTAGATTGACATCTAAGGATGCACTGTTCCATACGTTGCCATGATTTAGAAGAATATTACCGTCTGCATCTGCAGTCCCCATCAATGTACCGTTACTGCTGTAGAGTAAGGTGCCTTCGGGTAAACCACTGAGCTGAATGCTATCGATGCTTTCGCTACCGTCTCGATCCGCAAGTGACACATTAATTTCGATTGGATAGTCTACCGCTGTAGGCTGTTCTAATGTGAGTTCACCTGTGATTTGATTGATCGCGTATATGCCATCCTTGAATTGCACATACTCAATATCATGCAGGGCCTTAGTAACACCGATGCCATTTTCAGTTACAAAGAAGTTGAACCAACGATCATTGCTAGAGTAGCCTGTGCCTTTCTCTATTATGTAGTCTGCTCGGTTGCCAAGAAGTACGGCGATATCTGTTCCTGCACCACCGTAGAGCCCGTCATTACCTAGATCAGCAACAAGAACATCATTTCCTGTTCCGCCATAGAGAGAGTCACCTTGAACGGCATCACTGCCGACGAGTATGTCATCACCATCCATACCGTAGAGTAGATCACCGCCGCCATTTGCGCTGACAAGATGATCGTTCCCCCCAGTACCGAGCAACTGATCTTGTCCGGAAGTATTATCAATAGTACGCGTACCAGTATTAAATGGTGCAGTAGTAAAATCGCCCGTACGGAATTGTTCGGTAGTAATACCTGAAGTCTTAAAGTTACTGTATAGCGGTATGCCATTATCAGTCAGAATAACGTTAACTACAGGCTTATCTGCTATAGGTAAGACAGTGATATCAAGTGCTGCTGTGGAACCAGTATTTGTTGTGTAGGTGACACTTGGCATTTCGCCTGCCCAGTTATCATTTGGGATAAACTGGAATTCACCATTAGCTTGTATTAATAAGCTACCCACGGCCAAGGTAATGGTTTGCCCAGCGTTAAAACTGGTTTGCATACCGTTATACATGACTCTGAAGCTAGTGATGCTCAGATTGCCGAGTTGATCATTGGTAAGAATATTACCCGTTACCTGCTGATCTTCGTTGACGGTATAACGATCGTCAGTCGCATCAATAACGGTAGCATTATCTGTGCCTTCAGCTGATTCATTATTAGCACTATCAATTTGAGTAGCGGTGACTGAGATTGCCTGACCAGCAGTCGGAGTAGGCTCTGTCCAAGTAATAACACCATTTGTATAGGTGTAACCTGTTGCTAGAGCACCATTACTAAATTTCAGTACGCCATTGTCAAGAATGAGGTCTACTGTACTATTATTACCTGCATTATCGATTTCTAGATGTACACTGCCGCCAGTATTAAAGTCACTCGCATTAATTTTGACCTGTATTTGAACGCCATTATTACCTATCTCTGTACTCGTCAAATACGCGTCATCATTTACATCATCGATGATGCGTACTTCAGGTGCCGAAGGTGGCGTTGTATCAAC
Source organism: Shewanella oncorhynchi (assembly GCF_030848765.1). Lineage (NCBI taxonomy): Bacteria > Pseudomonadati > Pseudomonadota > Gammaproteobacteria > Alteromonadales > Shewanellaceae > Shewanella > Shewanella oncorhynchi. The sequence continues at coordinate 4,543,299 of NZ_CP132914.1, read as the reverse complement.
ATAAACTTGTGGAATAACAGAGAAAGTACCATCTGTATGATCGCCATCTCCATCAGTGGCTCTTACTTTGAAATCAATATCACCATCGCTAGGTTGTAACATCTCTTGATATTGATGGAAGTCCCATTGACCTGTACCTGGGGTAAACTCAAGTTTGAATACCAAGTGACCAGCTGCATCAACCCCAATTAGTGTATTTGCCGTTTGGGTTATAGTGATTGCACTGCCTGCTGCCGTGAACAAATTGGTTTCATCACTACCTTGTAAGGTGAGCGAACCTTTACCATCTGCACCCCATTCTGGGGTTACTGTTCCTGATGCAAAGGCGATTGCCGGTGGTGTTGCAGTGCCTAAAAACTCAATAGCTGTAACAGTGAAGTCACTATTATCACCGCTACTTGGACCTTTGCCATTATCAAGGGCTTTGATGACCATTTTGTCAAAGCCACCTTGTAAGGCTTGGAAGTTGGCCGCATAGTTGCCACTGCTCGCATCTGAACTAAATGTTTGAGTTGCGATAAGTTGGCCATCTCGCCAAAACTCGACGACACCGACTTCTAGTTCGCCGCCAAACATATGGGAAAACTGGATATTCACGCCGTAGGCAACAGTTCCTGGATCGAGAGTAATGATGATTTCTTCAGATGCAGAACTTCCATCTGCAAATTTACGGAAATCTACTTCATTAGCAAGATTATGATAAGGTGCCCCTACACTGCTAACTCCTATCCCGTTACCACTTCCATAGATTGCGGCATCAATTAAACTTGAGTTAGTTGACGAAGTAAATCCTCTTGCACTGATAGTAAACCCATTAAAATCTAACGAATTATTATTACCGCTGTAACCTGTTAGTGAGAATGAACCTACTAATGAATCTGGAATACTTGTCGTCGTGGTTTGCACGGCTGCTATTGTTGATATTACTGGAGCATCATCTTCAATTGTGACATTGAAACTTCCGGTTGATGTACCACCATGGCCATCATTAACATTGATACCAATATTGAGTGACAAGGTGTCTTCAGTCTCAGGATCTGGATGATCGACAGGACCTTTAAGTGTGACATCATAGGTCCAATCCCCTGAACTACCACTAACCGGTGGTGTTAGTGTTGCTGTCATTATTTCAGTATATGAAGCCTCACCTGCAGTACCAATGTAACCTGTTAAAGTTTGCGTTGCAGGATCCCAACTCCATTGAATTGCTTGACCGCCAGATAACAATCCTATGGGGCCAGATAGTGACACAGTTAAAGAATCACTATCAACATCTTGGATATTAATTGTGCCTGTAGCCGTTGGAGTATCGATTGTATCTGGATTTCCTGTTGTGTCTGGTAAACCGAAAGGCACTAAACCCTCTTCAGAGACAGTGGAATTCGTTGTTTTGCCAATCACAGACACGTCGTTCGCGCCGACAATGGTGATGGTCACGGTGTGGCTGGCGGTGCCATCGGCACTGGTGACCGTGATGTCACGGGTCAGGGTTTCACCCGCCTTGAGTGACTGCACGTCGCTGTGGCTGTTGTTTAAGGTGTAGGTCCAGTTACCGTCGGCATCAATGCTGAAGAAACCGTAGTTGCCATCGGCGACATTGGTTTGCACTTGGAATACCGCTTCGCCGTTGTCGACGTCGGTGACGGTTAAGGTGCCGGCCACCGTTTGTACTGTGCCTGGCAGGGTGTCGGAATCGCCGTCTTCAGTGACGGTGCCAGCATCGCTGTCGCCGTTACCGAGCGTGATGTCGGCGGGATCGTTCGCGCCGACAATGGTGATGGTCACGGTGTGGCTGGCGGTGCCATCGGCACTGGTGACCGTGATGTCACGGGTCAGGGTTTCACCCGCCTTGAGTGACTGCACGTCGCTGTGGCTGTTGTTTAAGGTGTAGGTCCAGTTACCGTCGGCATCAATGCTGAAGAAACCGTAGTTGCCATCGGCGACATTGGTTTGCACTTGGAATACCGCTTCGCCGTTGTCGACGTCGGTGACGGTTAAGGTGCCGGCCACCGTTTGTACTGTGCCTGGCAGGGTGTCGGAATCGCCGTCTTCGGTGACGGTGCCAGCATCGCTGTCGCCGTTACCGAGCGTGATGTCAGCGGGATCGTTCGCGCCGACAATGGTGATGGTCACGGTGTGGCTGGCGGTGCCATCGGCACTGGTGACCGTGATGTCACGGGTCAGGGTTTCACCCGCCTTGAGTGACTGCACGTCGCTGTGGCTGTTGTTTAAGGTGTAGGTCCAGTTACCGTCGGCATCAATGCTGAAGAAACCGTAGTTGCCATCGGCGACATTGGTTTGCACTTGGAATACCGCTTCGCCGTTGTCGACGTCGGTGACGGTTAAGGTGCCGGCCACCGTTTGTACTGTGCCTGGCAGGGTGTCGGAATCGCCGTCTTCGGTGACGGTGCCAGCATCGCTGTCGCCGTTACCGAGCGTGATGTCAGCGGGATCGTTCGCGCCGACAATGGTGATGGTCACGGTGTGGCTGGCGGTGCCATCGGCACTGGTGACCGTGATGTCACGGGTCAGGGTTTCACCCGCCTTGAGTGACTGCACGTCGCTGTGGCTGTTGTTTAAGGTGTAGGTCCAGTTACCGTCGGCATCAATGCTGAAGAAACCGTAGTTGCCATCGGCGACATTGGTTTGCACTTGGAATACCGCTTCGCCGTTGTCGACGTCGGTGACGGTTAAGGTGCCGGTCACCGTTTGTACTGTGCCTGGCAGGGTGTCGGAATCGCCGTCTTCAGTGACGGTGCCAGCATCGCTGTCGCCGTTACCGAGCGTGATGTCAGCGGGATCGTTCGCGCCGACAATGGTGATGGTCACGGTGTGGCTGGCGGTGCCATCGGCACTGGTGACCGTGATGTCACGGGTCAGGGTTTCACCCGCCTTGAGTGACTGCACGTCGCTGTGGCTGTTGTTTAAGGTGTAGGTCCAGTTACCGTCGGCATCAATGCTGAAGAAACCGTAGTTGCCATCGGCGACATTGGTTTGCACTTGGAAGACCGCTTCGCCGTTGTCGACGTCGGTGACGGTTAAGGTGCCGGTCACCGTTTGTACTGTGCCTGGCAGGGTGTCGGAATCGCCGTCTTCGGTGACGGTGCCAGCATCGCTGTCGCCGTTACCGAGCGTGATGTCAGCGGGATCGTTCGCGCCGACAATGGTGATGGTCACGGTGTGGCTGGCGGTGCCATCGGCACTGGTGACCGTGATGTCACGGGTCAGGGTTTCACCCGCCTTGAGTGACTGCACGTCGCTGTGGCTGTTGTTTAAGGCGTAGGTCCAGTTACCGTCGGCATCAATGCTGAAGAAACCGTAGTTGCCATCGGCGACATTGGTTTGCACTTGGAAGACCGCTTCGCCGTTGTCGACGTCGGTGACGGTTAAGGTGCCGGCCACCGTTTGTACTGTGCCTGGCAGGGTGTCGGAATCGCCGTCTTCGGTGACGGTGCCAGCATCGCTGTCGCCGTTACCGAGCGTGATGTCAGCGGGATCGTTCGCGCCGACAATGGTGATGGTCACGGTGTGGCTGGCGGTGCCATCGGCACTGGTGACCGTGATGTCACGGGTCAGGGTTTCACCCGCCTTGAGTGACTGCACGTCGCTGTGGCTGTTGTTTAAGGTGTAGGTCCAGTTACCGTCGGCATCAATGCTGAAGAAACCGTAGTTGCCATCGGCGACATTGGTTTGCACTTGGAAGACCGCTTCGCCGTTGTCGACGTCGGTGACGGTTAAGGTGCCGGTCACCGTTTGTACTGTGCCTGGCAGGGTGTCGGAATCGCCGTCTTCAGTGACGGTGCCAGCATCGCTGTCGCCGTTACCGAGCGTGATGTCAGCGGGATCGTTCGCGCCGACAATGGTGATGGTCACGGTGTGGCTGGCGGTGCCATCGGCACTGGTGACCGTGATGTCACGGGTCAGGGTTTCACCCGCCTTGAGTGACTGCACGTCGCTGTGGCTGTTGTTTAAGGTGTAGGTCCAGTTACCGTCGGCATCAATGCTGAAGAAACCGTAGTTGCCATCGGCGACATTGGTTTGCACTTGGAAGACCGCTTCGCCGTTGTCGACGTCGGTGACGGTTAAGGTGCCGGCCACCGTTTGTACTGTGCCTGGCAGGGTGTCGGAATCGCCGTCTTCAGTGACGGTGCCAGCATCGCTGTCGCCGTTACCGAGCGTGATGTCAGCGGGATCGTTCGCGCCGACAATGGTGATGGTCACGGTGTGGCTGGCGGTGCCATCGGCACTGGTGACCGTGATGTCACGGGTCAGGGTTTCACCCGCCTTGAGTGACTGCACGTCGCTGTGGCTGTTGTTTAAGGCGTAGGTCCAGTTACCGTCGGCATCAATGCTGAAGAAACCGTAGTTGCCATCGGCGACATTGGTTTGCACTTGGAAGACCGCTTCGCCGTTGTCGACGTCGGTGACGGTTAAGGTGCCGGCCACCGTTTGTACTGTGCCTGGCAGGGTGTCGGAATCGCCGTCTTCGGTGACGGTGCCAGCATCGCTGTCGCCGTTACCGAGCGTGATGTCAGCGGGATCGTTCGCGCCGACAATGGTGATGGTCACGGTGTGGCTGGCGGTGCCATCGGCACTGGTGACCGTGATGTCACGGGTCAGGGTTTCACCCGCCTTGAGTGACTGCACGTCGCTGTGGCTGTTGTTTAAGGCGTAGGTCCAGTTACCGTCGGCATCAATGCTGAAGAAACCGTAGTTGCCATCGGCGACATTGGTTTGCACTTGGAAGACCGCTTCGCCGTTGTCGACGTCGGTGACGGTTAAGGTGCCGGCCACCGTTTGTACTGTGCCTGGCAGGGTGTCGGAATCGCCGTCTTCAGTGACGGTGCCAGCATCGCTGTCGCCGTTACCGAGCGTGATGTCAGCGGGATCGTTCGCGCCGACAATGGTGATGGTCACGGTGTGGCTGGCGGTGCCATCGGCACTGGTGACCGTGATGTCACGGGTCAGGGTTTCACCCGCCTTGAGTGACTGCACGTCGCTGTGGCTGTTGTTTAAGGTGTAGGTCCAGTTACCGTCGGCATCAATGCTGAAGAAACCGTAGTTGCCATCGGCGACATTGGTTTGCACTTGGAAGACCGCTTCGCCGTTGTCGACGTCGGTGACGGTTAAGGTGCCGGCCACCGTTTGTACTGTGCCTGGCAGGGTGTCGGAATCGCCGTCTTCAGTGACGGTGCCAGCATCGCTGTCGCCGTTACCGAGCGTGATGTCAGCGGGATCGTTCGCGCCGACAATGGTGATGGTCACGGTGTGGCTGGCGGTGCCATCGGCACTGGTGACCGTGATGTCACGGGTCAGGGTTTCACCCGCCTTGAGTGACTGCACGTCGCTGTGGCTGTTGTTTAAGGTGTAGGTCCAGTTACCGTCGGCATCAATGCTGAAGAAACCGTAGTTGCCATCGGCGACATTGGTTTGCACTTGGAAGACCGCTTCGCCGTTGTCGACGTCGGTGACGGTTAAGGTGCCGGCCACCGTTTGTACTGTGCCTGGCAGGGTGTCGGAATCACCGTCTTCGGTGACGGTGCCAGCATCGCTGTCGCCGTTACCGAGCGTGATGTCAGCGGGATCGTTCGCGCCGACAATGGTGATGGTCACGGTGTGGCTGGCGGTGCCATCGGCACTGGTGACCGTGATGTCACGGGTCAGGGTTTCACCCGCCTTGAGTGACTGCACGTCGCTGTGGCTGTTGTTTAAGGTGTAGGTCCAGTTACCGTCGGCATCAATGCTGAAGAAACCGTAGTTGCCATCGGCGACATTGGTTTGCACTTGGAATACCGCTTCGCCGTTGTCGACGTCGGTGACGGTTAAGGTGCCGGTCACCGTTTGTACTGTGCCTGGCAGGGTGTCGGAATCGCCGTCTTCAGTGACGGTGCCAGCATCGCTGTCGCCGTTACCGAGCGTGATGTCAGCGGGATCGTTCGCGCCGACAATGGTGATGGTCACGGTGTGGCTGGCGGTGCCATCGGCACTGGTGACCGTGATGTCACGGGTCAGGGTTTCACCCGCCTTGAGTGACTGCACGTCGCTGTGGCTGTTGTTTAAGGTGTAGGTCCAGTTACCGTCGGCATCAATGCTGAAGAAACCGTAGTTGCCATCGGCGACATTGGTTTGCACTTGGAAGACCGCTTCGCCGTTGTCGACGTCGGTGACGGTTAAGGTGCCGGCCACCGTTTGTACTGTGCCTGGCAGGGTGTCGGAATCGCCGTCTTCGGTGACGGTGCCAGCATCGCTGTCGCCGTTACCGAGCGTGATGTCAGCGGGATCGTTCGCGCCGACAATGGTGATGGTCACGGTGTGGCTGGCGGTGCCATCGGCACTGGTGACCGTGATGTCACGGGTCAGGGTTTCACCCGCCTTGAGTGACTGCACGTCGCTGTGGCTGTTGTTTAAGGCGTAGGTCCAGTTACCGTCGGCATCAATGCTGAAGAAACCGTAGTTGCCATCGGCGACATTGGTTTGCACTTGGAAGACCGCTTCGCCGTTGTCGACGTCGGTGACGGTTAAGGTGCCGGCCACCGTTTGTACTGTGCCTGGCAGGGTGTCGGAATCGCCGTCTTCGGTGACGGTGCCAGCATCGCTGTCGCCGTTACCGAGCGTGATGTCAGCGGGATCGTTCGCGCCGACAATGGTGATGGTCACGGTGTGGCTGGCGGTGCCATCGGCACTGGTGACCGTGATGTCACGGGTCAGGGTTTCACCCGCCTTGAGTGACTGCACGTCGCTGTGGCTGTTGTTTAAGGTGTAGGTCCAGTTACCGTCGGCATCAATGCTGAAGAAACCGTAGTTGCCATCGGCGACATTGGTTTGCACTTGGAAGACCGCTTCGCCGTTGTCGACGTCGGTGACGGTTAAGGTGCCGGTCACCGTTTGTACTGTGCCTGGCAGGGTGTCGGAATCGCCGTCTTCAGTGACGGTGCCAGCATCGCTGTCGCCGTTACCGAGCGTGATGTCAGCGGGATCGTTCGCGCCGACAATGGTGATGGTCACGGTGTGGCTGGCGGTGCCATCGGCACTGGTGACCGTGATGTCACGGGTCAGGGTTTCACCCGCCTTGAGTGACTGCACGTCGCTGTGGCTGTTGTTTAAGGTGTAGGTCCAGTTACCGTCGGCATCAATGCTGAAGAAACCGTAGTTGCCATCGGCGACATTGGTTTGCACTTGGAAGACCGCTTCGCCGTTGTCGACGTCGGTGACGGTTAAGGTGCCGGCCACCGTTTGTACTGTGCCTGGCAGGGTGTCGGAATCGCCGTCTTCAGTGACGGTGCCAGCATCGCTGTCGCCGTTACCGAGCGTGATGTCAGCGGGATCGTTCGCGCCGACAATGGTGATGGTCACGGTGTGGCTGGCGGTGCCATCGGCACTGGTGACCGTGATGTCACGGGTCAGGGTTTCACCCGCCTTGAGTGACTGCACGTCGCTGTGGCTGTTGTTTAAGGTGTAGGTCCAGTTACCGTCGGCATCAATGCTGAAGAAACCGTAGTTGCCATCGGCGACATTGGTTTGCACTTGGAAGACCGCTTCGCCGTTGTCGACGTCGGTGACGGTTAAGGTGCCGGTCACCGTTTGTACTGTGCCTGGCAGGGTGTCGGAATCGCCGTCTTCAGTGACGGTGCCAGCATCGCTGTCGCCGTTACCGAGCGTGATGTCAGCGGGATCGTTCGCGCCGACAATGGTGATGGTCACGGTGTGGCTGGCGGTGCCATCGGCACTGGTGACCGTGATGTCACGGGTCAGGGTTTCACCCGCCTTGAGTGACTGCACGTCGCTGTGGCTGTTGTTTAAGGTGTAGGTCCAGTTACCGTCGGCATCAATGCTGAAGAAACCGTAGTTGCCATCGGCGACATTGGTTTGCACTTGGAAGACCGCTTCGCCGTTGTCGACGTCGGTGACGGTTAAGGTGCCGGCCACCGTTTGTACTGTGCCTGGCAGGGTGTCGGAATCGCCGTCTTCGGTGACGGTGCCAGCATCGCTGTCGCCGTTACCGAGCGTGATGTCAGCGGGATCGTTCGCGCCGACAATGGTGATGGTCACGGTGTGGCTGGCGGTGCCATCGGCACTGGTGACCGTGATGTCACGGGTCAGGGTTTCACCCGCCTTGAGTGACTGCACGTCGCTGTGGCTGTTGTTTAAGGCGTAGGTCCAGTTACCGTCGGCATCAATGCTGAAGAAACCGTAGTTGCCATCGGCGACATTGGTTTGCACTTGGAAGACCGCTTCGCCGTTGTCGACGTCGGTGACGGTTAAGGTGCCGGCCACCGTTTGTACTGTGCCTGGCAGGGTGTCGGAATCGCCGTCTTCGGTGACGGTGCCAGCATCGCTGTCGCCGTTACCGAGCGTGATGTCAGCGGGATCGTTCGCGCCGACAATGGTGATGGTCACGGTGTGGCTGGCGGTGCCATCGGCACTGGTGACCGTGATGTCACGGGTCAGGGTTTCACCCGCCTTGAGTGACTGCACGTCGCTGTGGCTGTTGTTTAAGGTGTAGGTCCAGTTACCGTCGGCATCAACTGAAGAAACCGTAGTTGCCATCGGCGACATTGGTTTGCACTTGGAAGACCGCTTCGCCGTTGTCGACGTCGGTGACGGTTAAGGTGCCGGTCACCGTTTGTACTGTGCCTGGCAGGGTGTCGGAATCGCCGTCTTCAGTGACGGTGCCAGCATCGCTGTCGCCGTTACCGAGCGTGATGTCAGCGGGATCGTTCGCGCCGACAATGGTGATGGTCACGGTGTGGCTGGCGGTGCCATCGGCACTGGTGACCGTGATGTCACGGGTCAGGGTTTCACCCGCCTTGAGTGACTGCACGTCGCTGTGGCTGTTGTTTAAGGTGTAGGTCCAGTTACCGTCGGCATCAATGCTGAAGAAACCGTAGTTGCCATCGGCGACATTGGTTTGCACTTGGAAGACCGCTTCGCCGTTGTCGACGTCGGTGACGGTTAAGGTGCCGGCCACCGTTTGTACTGTGCCTGGCAGGGTGTCGGAATCGCCGTCTTCAGTGACGGTGCCAGCATCGCTGTCGCCGTTACCGAGCGTGATGTCAGCGGGATCGTTCGCGCCGACAATGGTGATGGTCACGGTGTGGCTGGCGGTGCCATCGGCACTGGTGACCGTGATGTCACGGGTCAGGGTTTCACCCGCCTTGAGTGACTGCACGTCGCTGTGGCTGTTGTTTAAGGTGTAGGTCCAGTTACCGTCGGCATCAATGCTGAAGAAACCGTAGTTGCCATCGGCGACATTGGTTTGCACTTGGAAGACCGCTTCGCCGTTGTCGACGTCGGTGACGGTTAAGGTGCCGGCCACCGTTTGTACTGTGCCTGGCAGGGTGTCGGAATCGCCGTCTTCGGTGACGGTGCCAGCATCGCTGTCGCCGTTACCGAGCGTGATGTCAGCGGGATCGTTCGCGCCGACAATGGTGATGGTCACGGTGTGGCTGGCGGTGCCATCGGCACTGGTGACCGTGATGTCACGGGTCAGGGTTTCACCCGCCTTGAGTGACTGCACGTCGCTGTGGCTGTTGTTTAAGGCGTAGGTCCAGTTACCGTCGGCATCAATGCTGAAGAAACCGTAGTTGCCATCGGCGACATTGGTTTGCACTTGGAAGACCGCTTCGCCGTTGTCGACGTCGGTGACGGTTAAGGTGCCGGCCACCGTTTGTACTGTGCCTGGCAGGGTGTCGGAATCGCCGTCTTCGGTGACGGTGCCAGCATCGCTGTCGCCGTTACCGAGCGTGATGTCAGCGGGATCGTTCGCGCCGACAATGGTGATGGTCACGGTGTGGCTGGCGGTGCCATCGGCACTGGTGACCGTGATGTCACGGGTCAGGGTTTCACCCGCCTTGAGTGACTGCACGTCGCTGTGGCTGTTGTTTAAGGTGTAGGTCCAGTTACCGTCGGCATCAATGCTGAAGAAACCGTAGTTGCCATCGGCGACATTGGTTTGCACTTGGAAGACCGCTTCGCCGTTGTCGACGTCGGTGACGGTTAAGGTGCCGGTCACCGTTTGTACTGTGCCTGGCAGGGTGTCGGAATCGCCGTCTTCAGTGACGGTGCCAGCATCGCTGTCGCCGTTACCGAGCGTGATGTCAGCGGGATCGTTCGCGCCGACAATGGTGATGGTCACGGTGTGGCTGGCGGTGCCATCGGCACTGGTGACCGTGATGTCACGGGTCAGGGTTTCACCCGCCTTGAGTGACTGCACGTCGCTGTGGCTGTTGTTTAAGGTGTAGGTCCAGTTACCGTCGGCATCAATGCTGAAGAAACCGTAGTTGCCATCGGCGACATTGGTTTGCACTTGGAAGACCGCTTCGCCGTTGTCGACGTCGGTGACGGTTAAGGTGCCGGCCACCGTTTGTACTGTGCCTGGCAGGGTGTCGGAATCGCCGTCTTCAGTGACGGTGCCAGCATCGCTGTCGCCGTTACCGAGCGTGATGTCAGCGGGATCGTTCGCGCCGACAATGGTGATGGTCACGGTGTGGCTGGCGGTGCCATCGGCACTGGTGACCGTGATGTCACGGGTCAGGGTTTCACCCGCCTTGAGTGACTGCACGTCGCTGTGGCTGTTGTTTAAGGTGTAGGTCCAGTTACCGTCGGCATCAATGCTGAAGAAACCGTAGTTGCCATCGGCGACATTGGTTTGCACTTGGAAGACCGCTTCGCCGTTGTCGACGTCGGTGACGGTTAAGGTGCCGGCCACCGTTTGTACTGTGCCTGGCAGGGTGTCGGAATCGCCGTCTTCAGTGACGGTGCCAGCATCGCTGTCGCCGTTACCGAGCGTGATGTCAGCGGGATCGTTCGCGCCGACAATGGTGATGGTCACGGTGTGGCTGGCGGTGCCATCGGCACTGGTGACCGTGATGTCACGGGTCAGGGTTTCACCCGCCTTGAGTGACTGCACGTCGCTGTGGCTGTTGTTTAAGGTGTAGGTCCAGTTACCGTCGGCATCAATGCTGAAGAAACCGTAGTTGCCATCGGCGACATTGGTTTGCACTTGGAATACCGCTTCGCCGTTGTCGACGTCGGTGACGGTTAAGGTGCCGGCCACCGTTTGTACTGTGCCTGGCAGGGTGTCGGAATCGCCGTCTTCGGTGACGGTGCCAGCATCGCTGTCGCCGTTACCGAGCGTGATGTCAGCGGGATCGTTCGCGCCGACAATGGTGATGGTCACGGTGTGGCTGGCGGTGCCATCGGCACTGGTGACCGTGATGTCACGGGTCAGGGTTTCACCCGCCTTGAGTGACTGCACGTCGCTGTGGCTGTTGTTTAAGGTGTAGGTCCAGTTACCGTCGGCATCAATGCTGAAGAAACCGTAGTTGCCATCGGCGACATTGGTTTGCACTTGGAAGACCGCTTCGCCGTTGTCGACGTCGGTGACGGTTAAGGTGCCGGTCACCGTTTGTACTGTGCCTGGCAGGGTGTCGGAATCGCCGTCTTCAGTGACGGTGCCAGCATCGCTGTCGCCGTTACCGAGCGTGATGTCAGCGGGATCGTTCGCGCCGACAATGGTGATGGTCACGGTGTGGCTGGCGGTGCCATCGGCACTGGTGACCGTGATGTCACGGGTCAGGGTTTCACCCGCCTTGAGTGACTGCACGTCGCTGTGGCTGTTGTTTAAGGTGTAGGTCCAGTTACCGTCGGCATCAATGCTGAAGAAACCGTAGTTGCCATCGGCGACATTGGTTTGCACTTGGAAGACCGCTTCGCCGTTGTCGACGTCGGTGACGGTTAAGGTGCCGGCCACCGTTTGTACTGTGCCTGGCAGGGTGTCGGAATCGCCGTCTTCGGTGACGGTGCCAGCATCGCTGTCGCCGTTACCGAGCGTGATGTCAGCGGGATCGTTCGCGCCGACAATGGTGATGGTCACGGTGTGGCTGGCGGTGCCATCGGCACTGGTGACCGTGATGTCACGGGTCAGGGTTTCACCCGCCTTGAGTGACTGCACGTCGCTGTGGCTGTTGTTTAAGGCGTAGGTCCAGTTACCGTCGGCATCAATGCTGAAGAAACCGTAGTTGCCATCGGCGACATTGGTTTGCACTTGGAAGACCGCTTCGCCGTTGTCGACGTCGGTGACGGTTAAGGTGCCGGCCACCGTTTGTACTGTGCCTGGCAGGGTGTCGGAATCGCCGTCTTCGGTGACGGTGCCAGCATCGCTGTCGCCGTTACCGAGCGTGATGTCAGCGGGATCGTTCGCGCCGACAATGGTGATGGTCACGGTGTGGCTGGCGGTGCCATCGGCACTGGTGACCGTGATGTCACGGGTCAGGGTTTCACCCGCCTTGAGTGACTGCACGTCGCTGTGGCTGTTGTTTAAGGTGTAGGTCCAGTTACCGTCGGCATCAATGCTGAAGAAACCGTAGTTGCCATCGGCGACATTGGTTTGCACTTGGAAGACCGCTTCGCCGTTGTCGACGTCGGTGACGGTTAAGGTGCCGGTCACCGTTTGTACTGTGCCTGGCAGGGTGTCGGAATCGCCGTCTTCAGTGACGGTGCCAGCATCGCTGTCGCCGTTACCGAGCGTGATGTCAGCGGGATCGTTCGCGCCGACAATGGTGATGGTCACGGTGTGGCTGGCGGTGCCATCGGCACTGGTGACCGTGATGTCACGGGTCAGGGTTTCACCCGCCTTGAGTGACTGCACGTCGCTGTGGCTGTTGTTTAAGGTGTAGGTCCAGTTACCGTCGGCATCAATGCTGAAGAAACCGTAGTTGCCATCGGCGACATTGGTTTGCACTTGGAAGACCGCTTCGCCGTTGTCGACGTCGGTGACGGTTAAGGTGCCGGCCACCGTTTGTACTGTGCCTGGCAGGGTGTCGGAATCGCCGTCTTCAGTGACGGTGCCAGCATCGCTGTCGCCGTTACCGAGCGTGATGTCAGCGGGATCGTTCGCGCCGACAATGGTGATGGTCACGGTGTGGCTGGCGGTGCCATCGGCACTGGTGACCGTGATGTCACGGGTCAGGGTTTCACCCGCCTTGAGTGACTGCACGTCGCTGTGGCTGTTGTTTAAGGTGTAGGTCCAGTTACCGTCGGCATCAATGCTGAAGAAACCGTAGTTGCCATCGGCGACATTGGTTTGCACTTGGAAGACCGCTTCGCCGTTGTCGACGTCGGTGACGGTTAAGGTGCCGGCCACCGTTTGTACTGTGCCTGGCAGGGTGTCGGAATCGCCGTCTTCAGTGACGGTGCCAGCATCGCTGTCGCCGTTACCGAGCGTGATGTCAGCGGGATCGTTCGCGCCGACAATGGTGATGGTCACGGTGTGGCTGGCGGTGCCATCGGCACTGGTGACCGTGATGTCACGGGTCAGGGTTTCACCCGCCTTGAGTGACTGCACGTCGCTGTGGCTGTTGTTTAAGGTGTAGGTCCAGTTACCGTCGGCATCAATGCTGAAGAAACCGTAGTTGCCATCGGCGACATTGGTTTGCACTTGGAAGACCGCTTCGCCGTTGTCGACGTCGGTGACGGTTAAGGTGCCGGCCACCGTTTGTACTGTGCCTGGCAGGGTGTCGGATCACCGTCTTCGGTGACGGTGCCAGCATCGCTGTCGCCGTTACCGAGCGTGATGTCAGCGGGATCGTTCGCGCCGACAATGGTGATGGTCACGGTGTGGCTGGCGGTGCCATCGGCACTGGTGACCGTGATGTCACGGGTCAGGGTTTCACCCGCCTTGAGTGACTGCACGTCGCTGTGGCTGTTGTTTAAGGTGTAGGTCCAGTTACCGTCGGCATCAATGCTGAAGAAACCGTAGTTGCCATCGGCGACATTGGTTTGCACTTGGAATACCGCTTCGCCGTTGTCGACGTCGGTGACGGTTAAGGTGCCGGTCACCGTTTGTACTGTGCCTGGCAGGGTGTCGGAATCGCCGTCTTCAGTGACGGTGCCAGCATCGCTGTCGCCGTTACCGAGCGTGATGTCAGCGGGATCGTTCGCGCCGACAATGGTGATGGTCACGGTGTGGCTGGCGGTGCCATCGGCACTGGTGACCGTGATGTCACGGGTCAGGGTTTCACCCGCCTTGAGTGACTGCACGTCGCTGTGGCTGTTGTTTAAGGTGTAGGTCCAGTTACCGTCGGCATCAATGCTGAAGAAACCGTAGTTGCCATCGGCGACATTGGTTTGCACTTGGAAGACCGCTTCGCCGTTGTCGACGTCGGTGACGGTTAAGGTGCCGGCCACCGTTTGTACTGTGCCTGGCAGGGTGTCGGAATCGCCGTCTTCGGTGACGGTGCCAGCATCGCTGTCGCCGTTACCGAGCGTGATGTCAGCGGGATCGTTCGCGCCGACAATGGTGATGGTCACGGTGTGGCTGGCGGTGCCATCGGCACTGGTGACCGTGATGTCACGGGTCAGGGTTTCACCCGCCTTGAGTGACTGCACGTCGCTGTGGCTGTTGTTTAAGGTGTAGGTCCAGTTACCGTCGGCATCAATGCTGAAGAAACCGTAGTTGCCATCGGCGACATTGGTTTGCACTTGGAAGACCGCTTCGCCGTTGTCGACGTCGGTGACGGTTAAGGTGCCGGCCACCGTTTGTACTGTGCCTGGCAGGGTGTCGGAATCGCCGTCTTCAGTGACGGTGCCAGCATCGCTGTCGCCGTTACCGAGCGTGATGTCAGCGGGATCGTTCGCGCCGACAATGGTGATGGTCACGGTGTGGCTGGCGGTGCCATCGGCACTGGTGACCGTGATGTCACGGGTCAGGGTTTCACCCGCCTTGAGTGACTGCACGTCGCTGTGGCTGTTGTTTAAGGTGTAGGTCCAGTTACCGTCGGCATCAATGCTGAAGAAACCGTAGTTGCCATCGGCGACATTGGTTTGCACTTGGAAGACCGCTTCGCCGTTGTCGACGTCGGTGACGGTTAAGGTGCCGGCCACCGTTTGTACTGTGCCTGGCAGGGTGTCGGAATCGCCGTCTTCGGTGACGGTGCCAGCATCGCTGTCGCCGTTACCGAGCGTGATGTCAGCGGGATCGTTCGCGCCGACAATGGTGATGGTCACGGTGTGGCTGGCGGTGCCATCGGCACTGGTGACCGTGATGTCACGGGTCAGGGTTTCACCCGCCTTGAGTGACTGCACGTCGCTGTGGCTGTTGTTTAAGGTGTAGGTCCAGTTACCGTCGGCATCAATGCTGAAGAAACCGTAGTTGCCATCGGCGACATTGGTTTGCACTTGGAAGACCGCTTCGCCGTTGTCGACGTCGGTGACGGTTAAGGTGCCGGCCACCGTTTGTACTGTGCCTGGCAGGGTGTCGGAATCGCCGTCTTCAGTGACGGTGCCAGCATCGCTGTCGCCGTTACCGAGCGTGATGTCAGCGGGATCGTTCGCGCCGACAATGGTGATGGTCACGGTGTGGCTGGCGGTGCCATCGGCACTGGTGACCGTGATGTCACGGGTCAGGGTTTCACCCGCCTTGAGTGACTGCACGTCGCTGTGGCTGTTGTTTAAGGTGTAGGTCCAGTTACCGTCGGCATCAATGCTGAAGAAACCGTAGTTGCCATCGGCGACATTGGTTTGCACTTGGAAGACCGCTTCGCCGTTGTCGACGTCGGTGACGGTTAAGGTGCCGGCCACCGTTTGTACTGTGCCTGGCAGGGTGTCGGAATCGCCGTCTTCAGTGACGGTGCCAGCATCGCTGTCGCCGTTACCGAGCGTGATGTCAGCGGGATCGTTCGCGCCGACAATGGTGATGGTCACGGTGTGGCTGGCGGTGCCATCGGCACTGGTGACCGTGATGTCACGGGTCAGGGTTTCACCCGCCTTGAGTGACTGCACGTCGCTGTGGCTGTTGTTTAAGGTGTAGGTCCAGTTACCGTCGGCATCAATGCTGAAGAAACCGTAGTTGCCATCGGCGACATTGGTTTGCACTTGGAAGACCGCTTCGCCGTTGTCGACGTCGGTGACGGTTAAGGTGCCGGCCACCGTTTGTACTGTGCCTGGCAGGGTGTCGGAATCGCCGTCTTCAGTGACGGTGCCAGCATCGCTGTCGCCGTTACCGACCGTGATGTCAGCGGGATCGTTCGCGCCGACAATGGTGATGGTCACGGTGTGGCTGGCGGTGCCATCGGCACTGGTGACCGTGATGTCACGGGTCAGGGTTTCACCCGCCTTGAGTGACTGCACGTCGCTGTGGCTGTTGTTTAAGGCGTAGGTCCAGTTACCGTCGGCATCAATGCTGAAGAAACCGTAGTTGCCATCGGCGACATTGGTTTGCACTTGGAAGACCGCTTCGCCGTTGTCGACGTCGGTGACGGTTAAGGTGCCGGCCACCGTTTGTACTGTGCCTGGCAGGGTGTCGGAATCGCCGTCTTCAGTGACGGTGCCAGCATCGCTGTCGCCGTTACCGAGCGTGATGTCAGCGGGATCGTTCGCGCCGACAATGGTGATGGTCACGGTGTGGCTGGCGGTGCCATCGGCACTGGTGACCGTGATGTCACGGGTCAGGGTTTCACCCGCCTTGAGTGACTGCACGTCGCTGTGGCTGTTGTTTAAGGTGTAGGTCCAGTTACCGTCGGCATCAATGCTGAAGAAACCGTAGTTGCCATCGGCGACATTGGTTTGCACTTGGAAGACCGCTTCGCCGTTGTCGACGTCGGTGACGGTTAAGGTGCCGGCCACCGTTTGTACTGTGCCTGGCAGGGTGTCGGAATCGCCGTCTTCAGTGACGGTGCCAGCATCGCTGTCGCCGTTACCGAGCGTGATGTCAGCGGGATCGTTCGCGCCGACAATGGTGATGGTCACGGTGTGGCTGGCGGTGCCATCGGCACTGGTGACCGTGATGTCACGGGTCAGGGTTTCACCCGCCTTGAGTGACTGCACGTCGCTGTGGCTGTTGTTTAAGGCGTAGGTCCAGTTACCGTCGGCATCAATGCTGAAGAAACCGTAGTTGCCATCGGCGACATTGGTTTGCACTTGGAAGACCGCTTCGCCGTTGTCGACGTCGGTGACGGTTAAGGTGCCGGCCACCGTTTGTACTGTGCCTGGCAGGGTGTCGGAATCGCCGTCTTCAGTGACGGTGCCAGCATCGCTGTCGCCGTTACCGAGCGTGATGTCAGCGGGATCGTTCGCGCCGACAATGGTGATGGTCACGGTGTGGCTGGCGGTGCCATCGGCACTGGTGACCGTGATGTCACGGGTCAGGGTTTCACCCGCCTTGAGTGACTGCACGTCGCTGTGGCTGTTGTTTAAGGTGTAGGTCCAGTTACCGTCGGCATCAATGCTGAAGAAACCGTAGTTGCCATCGGCGACATTGGTTTGCACTTGGAAGACCGCTTCGCCGTTGTCGACGTCGGTGACGGTTAAGGTGCCGGCCACCGTTTGTACTGTGCCTGGCAGGGTGTCGGAATCGCCGTCTTCGGTGACGGTGCCAGCATCGCTGTCGCCGTTACCGAGCGTGATGTCAGCGGGATCGTTCGCGCCGACAATGGTGATGGTCACGGTGTGGCTGGCGGTGCCATCGGCACTGGTGACCGTGATGTCACGGGTCAGGGTTTCACCCGCCTTGAGTGACTGCACGTCGCTGTGGCTGTTGTTTAAGGTGTAGGTCCAGTTACCGTCGGCATCAATGCTGAAGAAACCGTAGTTGCCATCGGCGACATTGGTTTGCACTTGGAATACCGCTTCGCCGTTGTCGACGTCGGTGACGGTTAAGGTGCCGGCCACCGTTTGTACTGTGCCTGGCAGGGTGTCGGAATCGCCGTCTTCGGTGACGGTGCCTGCATCGCTGTCGCCGTTACCGAGCGTGATGTCAGCGGGATCGTCGACAGGGTTAACATTAATGGTTAGTGTTGCTGTTGAACCAGTGTTAGTGGTGTAGGTAATGACTGGTACTTGGCCATTCCAGTTAGCATTGGGCGTGAAGGTGTAAGAGCCATTGGCATTGATGACTAAGCTGCCGCCCTCTAAAGTAACCGTGGTGCCTGCGGTAACGGTATCGCCATTCACAGTGAAGCTGACAACGGAAAGGGTGCTGTCGATATCGGAATCATTATCAAGCACATTGCCAGTTGCTGCAGTGTCTTCTGCAACTGTGGCGCTGTCATTTGCAAGGATGGAAGGATCATCGACAGGGCTGATATTAATGGTTAGCGTTGCAGTTGAGCCCGTGTTGGTTGTGTAGGTAATGACAGGTACTTGGCCATTCCAGTTTTCATTCGGCGTGAAGGTGTAAGAACCATCGATATTTAAAATTAAAACACCACCTTCGAGAGTCACTTCTGTGCCTGCTGCGTAGGTGGTACCGCTGATTTCGAAGCTCACAACACTTAGAGTGGAATCCACATCAGTGTCGTTATCGAGCACATTGCCAGTCGCTACAGTATCTTCATTGGAAGTGTTGCTGTCATTAGCAAGTGCTGAAGGTGAGTCTGCTGCAATGGTGAATTGTGGAATATTAACCGTCGTTCCAGTCAGTGCTTGGCCGCTTGTTGAGTAGCCTGAAGCTGCAATGGTTTCTGTGCCGCTACGGGCTAGAGTGACATAGCCCGAGTTACCATCACTGCCTGGTGTGTTGCCTGCTGCGGTTTCAGGTAGGTTCTGAGTTGGGTCTTCACCGGATGCAATAAGATCTTGTAATGCTTGAATTTCATCTAGGGCTGCTTCGTTAGCCGTGCCAGAGGCTGCTGCAGTAGTTTCGCTGGGCGCGACTTCATTTGATAGCTTAGTGCCATCATCGAAGGTAATTTCATAGGTTGCGTTTTCGC
Organism: Shewanella oncorhynchi; assembly: GCF_030848765.1. Taxonomy (NCBI): domain Bacteria; kingdom Pseudomonadati; phylum Pseudomonadota; class Gammaproteobacteria; order Alteromonadales; family Shewanellaceae; genus Shewanella; species Shewanella oncorhynchi. The sequence continues at coordinate 4,524,592 of NZ_CP132914.1, read as the reverse complement.
CAATATGGAGCACAGCACCTTTAGGGAGTTGTTCGCCATCCTTAGCGGGTTGATTTGAACCATCAACTTCGACATTGATTTGCCCTTTTACTAACTTAAGCAAACCTTTCTTTGATGTAATTACCGATCCCATAGTAAGCTCCCAACAGCCAAAGTGTGTTAATCCATAGACGCACAAGTCCAACAAATATGTTGCACTGTGATACAAGTGGTGGAATTTTAGCTAACGAAACGACTTAAGTCAATTTTTTGACGCGCTTGTGTCGCCTGTTCTTATGCGGTTTTACGGATCTTAATACGCAAAAGTGACAATTTTTAGACCTGTAACTAGATGTAGTAGCTATATCTATAAAAAGGGCCGTATTTAGTACTTTTTAACTCTAAGATTAAGCATAGTTATAAGAAATTAATCTGGATTGGGAGAGTGGTTTTTACGGAAAAGAAGCGACACGATCTAGTTTTTAACATTTTTGGCAAGTCAAGTGGGTTTTAATATGCCAGCATTGGCAAGTGCCGTGATCTTTCGTTACTCAAATCACGGCGACTAGGTTGCAGGCATTGTAGAACTACAGATTAACCGCCTGACGATAACTTTGATTTGCGTTACCTTGTTCACCTAACTGTTCTTGAATCCGTGCAAGTGCCAACCAAGAGGCTTTTGTGGGTTCGAGTCGGCAAACATTTTGCCAGCAGGTTCTGGCTTCTTTCATATCCCGTGTTTGCTGATAAAGTTTAGCTAAGCACATCTGGTAGTCGGCATTATTCTCATGGGTGATTTCATGCTTGAGTAACTGCTTACGGATTTCTGTATCTTGGGCTGTCGTTATTTCTGGAATGACTTCTAAAAGTGCAGATTCAGGAGCAGTGCGTAATTTTTTCGAGAGTAGCTTCAGCGCTTGCTCTTTGCGATTAAAGCGGCATAAACCCACAGCATAAATCGCCAAAAACTCAGACTGATTGCGCTCACTGCGAGATAACCACTGCCAGCATTGTTCTAAGGCTTCTTCGCCTTTAATGGTTGCGGCTTTGAGTAAAGCGCAGTGAGTGATTACATTGAGTTCATTTAGCTGGGTGTCATCTAGGATCTGGCGTTTCTTCAAAATAGGTAATAATAGCTTGAGCGCATCCCAATCCTCTTGCGCTCGATATAACTCGAGGGCGAGTTTGAGTACCGGTGCTTTGCTCTTACTTGTGGGGGCTAATTTATCGAGCTCGGTGCGGGCTAAAGCTAACTCACCTTGTTTTAACAGATATCGAGTACGCGTGGTTGCGACGGCATTCGCGGCCAGCGGTTGTGTTGCTGCACGGTCAAGATATTGATCACGCTCTGCTATTTTCTGTTGGTACTGTGCAGCACGAGCCGCTGCAAGTAAATTAAGTGCAGGGAGTTCGCCATTGTCGGCGCCTTTTATCATAGCGCGTTCTGCTGCTGGCCAATCTTCTTCTGCCAGAGCCAGTGCACCCATTAAGGTATGCTTTTTTGCGGAGCGACGGCGCCAGTGGCGAGGAATAAAACGGCTACGCAGCATGAGATTAATGGCGCTAATCACCAACCATTCTAGTACTTGGAACATGGCATAAAATACAATTAAGGCAATGATCCCAAAGACTAAACTGGTCTCAATCTGGTAGTCACCTGCCGCAATGTATACATAACCTGTGTTGCCCACCAACCAAGGGCTAATGCAGAGCCCTATCAATATTATCCCTAAGAAAATTAATATCTTGATCATAATGGCACATCCTCTGATGAGGTCAGCTCACCATAGCTTGTCAGCTGTAATAGCAGAGGTTTTGCGGCAAAGGATTTCAGAGTAATAGGATCAAGTTCTAATGTCGCCAATTTATCGATTTTGGCGATGGCTTCAGCAGTGCTGTGATCTTGAGTATCGAAATAGGTTTGAATCCACTTACGCACCATCATTAATGATTGGTGATAAGCGGCCCTGTCGTAGCGGTATAACGCAAGTTGAGATTGCAGCAGTTTATGACGAATGTTTTCAACCAGATACCACTGTTGCTCAGGAGCGAGTAAAGCGGGTGCATCGGCTGTTCTATGGCGTATGGTGATAAAGTCTTGGGTTAACGCTTTCCACGTCTTCCCTAAGTTGCTCTGCCAGTCATTTAAATCGCCAGTAATGTTTGTATCTTCAGGGGCATCGGTTTCTGCATCGGTGCGATTAAGGGGTAGTTTATCGAGTTGCTCAATTAAGGCATCGAGTGCTAATACACTACCATCAATATCTGTGGTTTTAATACTTGCAGTCGCGGCGATATCTTTTGCCAGAGCCTTACGAATAGGTAGCAAAGCGGGATTGTTCATGGCAGCGATGGTTTCATCCGCCGACTTTAATAGATCGGTGGCGGTGCGGGGATCTTTTTCTAACCAAAGTTTACGGCCCGCCATGTTTACTAGATATTCGGCTTCTGACGCCATCCAATGCGTTGGACTGCGCTGGGCAAGTTTATTGATCCTGTCCTGCAGTTGATTTTGGTCTTCTGCCAATTTTGTTAATTCTTGATAGGTCTTAGCATCATTCAGTTGTTGCTGTTCAAGCTGGCCAATACGTTGATTGGGTTGTAGCAGGGCTTGCTGTAATTGATCCTGCAGGGCGATATTTTTCGCATCCTGCGCTAGCAGTTGCTGTTGCATCTGTTGGTACAGCATAAAACCACCGCCAAGGGTGCAAGCGGTTAAACCCAGCGCTAATAACACTCCAAAGCGAATCGCCCATGAACTTCTATTGGGTACTGCTGTTTGACTCGGCGTGCTTGAAGGTGTGGCTTTGGCTGTTTGGGATTCAGAAGATGGCGCTGAAGTTACGGGCGTGTCATCAGTCGTTATTGATGGTTCAATAATAGAGGTAGCCTGTAATTCAGGGCTCTTTGCGTCGTGCTTGTTGTTATCCATTTAACAGTCCTTGAAAACATGCTACTGCCGAAATTCGAGTTAAATCGGGCTAAATAGCGCTTAGAGTTTAAGGGCGTTTAGCACGGCTTTGCTGTTGGCGGCATTGGCATTGGTGACTTGGGTTATACCAAAGGCGTGAGCTTGAGCTTCTACTCGGTTACTTGGGACTATGATATGACATGAGCGCAGCCATGCAAATAACTCTTTTGGCACTAGATTAATCAGGTTATCCAGTACTTCACCGCTGGTGACGACAATAGTGTCGATGCCAAACTCTTGCCATTGTTGTGCGATCTGTTGTCCATTGAGTGGTGGACAAGCCCGTTGATATACTTCCCAATAGCGCACTCTTGCACCGCGCTCAGCCAGTCGTTCAGCTAAGGCTTCACGGCCGCCAACGCCACGTATGATCGTAATCTGTTTACCTTTAATATCTTGCAAAGGCGCGAGCGTGAGTAGACCTTCGGTCTGTTGACAATCATCTGGGGCTTCGAGGGCTTCAATGCAGAGCTGATTTAATGCTTCCCAAGTCGCATGACCAACGGCGAAATATTGAGCTTGAGGCCAGCCTTTTATTCGAGAATGAGCGGTTGTTAAGGCATAGTCGGCAAAGCTGACTGCATTGGCGCTGATACAGATAATCATATCGGCGTATGCCAGTGGGTGCGAGTTATTCGTTGTGATGGGCGGCGTTGCTTCGACACACAGTAGAGGTGTAACCCAATGGCTAATGCCTTGTTGATTCAAGGCATCGATCATGGACTGATTGCGCCCTTCTGGGCGCGTCAGTAAGACTTTCATCGACTTATGCTTTAGCGTAAACAGCGTCGAGTATGCTTTTTGCGCCTTTGCTCAATAGCTCTTCGGCAAGGGCAACCCCTAATTGCGTGGCGTCGGTTTTTGGACCTGTGATCACGCCTTCGATGATTTCACTACCATCAGGGTTACCGACTAGGCCGCGTAATGTCATCTCATCACCATTGATTTCGGCAAATGCGCCAATCGGCACTTGGCATCCACCTTCTAGGCGCGTGTTCATTGCGCGCTCGGCAATCACACGGTAGCGCGTTTCTAAATGTTCTAATGGTGCCAGTAGAGCCTTAACGCGTGCGTCGTTGGTGCGACATTCGATACCCACAGCGCCTTGGCCGTTGGCGGGCAAGGATTCTTCGGCAGAGATAAAGCTAGCAATCCGCTCAGATAATTTCAGGCGAATTAAGCCAGCAGCGGCAAGAATAATGGCATCGTATTCGCCGTTATCAAGTTTAGCTAAACGAGTGCCTACGTTACCGCGTAAATCTTTGATAATAAGGTCAGGGCGTGATGCGCGCAGTTGGCATTGACGACGTAGGCTCGAAGTACCCACAGTTGCGCCTAATGGTAATTCGCTGATCGTTTTATATAAATTCGATACAAAGGCATCGCGGGGATCTTCGCGCTCGCAAATAACTTCAAGGCCTAAGCCTTCTGGGAAGTCGACGGGTACGTCTTTCATTGAATGCACCGCGATATCGGCAAGATCGTCTAACATGGCGACTTCAAGCTCTTTGACGAACAACCCTTTACCGCCCACTTTGGCTAGCGGCGTATCTAAGATAACGTCGCCCTTAGTGCTCATTGGCAGCAATTCCACCACAATACCGGGGTGAATGCGTTCTAATTCGGCTTTAACAAATTCAGCTTGCCACATGGCCAGCGGACTCTTGCGGGTTGCGATACGTATGCGGTTCTCAGACATGCCTAGTTTCCATCAAAGATCTTAGTTGCGCCAATGCTAACATTGGCAAATCGTTTATGTAAGGAAGCCGTATCGATTCTTTGAAGTTGGCGATGTTCTAGATACCGTGAAAGTGTGACGGGCTTCACGTTTAGTTGCTCGAGTTTGTAAAAGTGTTAACATGAGCACATTTCCCATAAGTGCTTAAGTGTTGTGTTTTTGAATGGATCGGCAAATACAGTTTCCTGATATAGCAGAAAGACTTAATAAGGTACGTATTGCACGCGCCCTAGCTTTGCTATCACCGCTACAAAAACACTTATTCCATTTGATCCCTTTTTTAATTCACCAGAACGGTGTTCAGTATCCTGGCTATCATGCCACCAATACGCCCTGTGGAATCAACGAGTATCAGGTTGGTGAGACTGAGTCCCAGGCCTGCGATGTGTTCTCGCTGCCTTTTACTACTCAAGAAGCGGATATCAATGCCTTTGAAGGTGTTTATGCGATGGGGAGTACTGGCAGTTTTGGCCAAAATGCCAAGAGCGATGTCGATGTTTGGTTAGTACATAGGGCCGATCTGAGTTCTGAGGATTTGGCGCTAATCAAGATTAAAGCGACTCGATTGACTGCTTGGTTTGCCGAGTATCAGTTTGAGGTGAATTTTTACTTAGTTCATCCGCAGCAGTTTTGTGGCGGTAAAGCCGTTCGTGGATGTCAATCCGCAATGGCCCATGAACATAGCGGTAGTATGCAACATTGGTTATTACTTGAAGAGTTTTATCGCAGCCAAATTCGTTTGGCGGGTAAAACGATTGCATGGTGGCCAGACGCTAAACTCAATCCTGCGCTCTTGTCCTTAGGCGATGTACATGAATTACCTGCGAGTGAGTACTTTGGTGCTTCGTTATGGCAGCTCTACAAGGGCTTAGAAAAGCCCCATAAGGCGCTGATTAAAGTATTGCTACTCGAGGCTTATGCCAGTGATTATCCCCATTCAACTCTGCTTTGTGATCACTTATGGCAGAAAACGCTTGCAGGTGATTTTTCGACGTCGAATGATGCCTATTACTCTATCTATGAGATTATCGAAACCTATTTACTTAAGCAGAATGATACTCGCCGACTAGAGATAGTGCGGCGCTGCTTCTATTTAAAATGTGGCGTGCACTTGAGTCGAACTCAAGAGGGCAAAGATTGGCGTTATCCTAAATTGCAAAAGCTGGTGCAGGATTGGCAATGGCCAGATAGTCTGATTAGCACTTTAGACAATTGTGAACATTGGCATAGTGGCCAGCTCAATTGGTTTAACGAGCAACTGAATGAACTGTTATTAGCGAGCTACCAAACCTTATTACGCTTCGCATCGACACATGAGTTAAATGAAGGTTTGCGGATCGAAGATTTGGGAATGCTGACTCGCAAGTTGCATACCTATTTTAGTCAAGATGAAGACCAAATCGCTAAGCTGAATCTGCTGTGGAGTGCTTCAGTCGCTGAGTCCGAAGTGACTATGGTCTCAAGCTCCCGTGAGCGCCAATATTATCTGTATCGACAAGGGCCTCAGCCACAAAATTTGTTAGGCGAGTCGGCAATATGTAAGGGAAAAACCCCTTCAGCCTTAATGATTTGGGCATGTTTAAATGGGATCTCGACGCCGAGTACTCAATGGCATGAATATGGTCAGAGTAAGGCAAAGTCGAAACGGCTTACCGAAGCTTCAAAGCGGTTACTGAATTTTATCGACCACGATTGGCGTGTATCTAAACGTGACTTATGCCAGCCATGGCATTTTCGTAAGCTGATTTTCGTGCTCAATCTGGATTGCGATCCCACCATTGAATGGCAAGGACAGGAAATGATGGTCGATGTGATGAATGCGAACGTGTTCTCACTCGGGCGTAAAAAAGCCAATATGCTTGGTGCGTTAGATGCAATTTGCTTGAATAGTTGGGGTGAATGGCAGTGTCATCGCTTCGAAGGCGATACCGCGGTATTGCAAGCCTTAGCCTTTGTGACGCCGGGGCTAAGACGGGCCAGTTTACCTGTGGATATGGATGTGATCAGCTGTTCACAGAAGTTACGCCCACAGCTTAAATTAGCAGTGAAAAATCTACTAAAACAAACTATGCGTTTGTGCCAACAAGTGCAGCAATCCAGCACCTTAGTGCAGCCACTACAGATAAGCCGTACTCGCTATGGGATCTTTTTTAATCCTTTAGGCATGGCCTATCAGGACTTGAGCGATGCCAAGTCATTTTATCAACAGTTATCCCGCAGTCATCTTGTACTATTGCCGCGGCCTGAATTAGGTGACGATCCCTTTTCGAGTATGCCGAAAGTGGTGCAAAACTATGCAGCTAAAGGCGCGATTCAGTATTTTCTACGCCAACGGGTCGATAACTTGGATGTATTTATCCTCGATGAGGAAAATCAACTAAGCCATTACGTGCAGGCGGGATCAAACATGGCCGAGTTGGTAAATAAAGTGAGCCATCACTATGTGTTCGATGAGCATTATGCTTCACGGGCCAGGTTTAATATTCCGCAATTTTTCCATTTAGTGCGGGTAGCCGGAGAGTTAACGGTGGCGCCTTTCGGTATCGATGTTAGCGATCAAGACACTGAGTTTTAGCTGGTTTTTAACATAAAGAATGGGAGCCAAGGCTCCCATTATTGTTTTGTACTATTACGGTTTTGCACTACGACAGGCTTAGATTAGAAGCTAAGCTTAATGCCGCCTTGGCGCTCGATAGACTCTTGCACGAATGGCATAAATTCGCCGCCATTTCGTCCGTCCATCCATTTACCTTCAACAAAACCAAAGTGATATCCACCAAAGCGTGTGGCGACCCAAATCTCATGCAAAGGTTCTTGCTTGTTGATCACTATCTTAGAGCCATCAACAAATTCTAATTGCAATACGTTGCCACTGGCATCGATATCAAGATCGGCATCTTGCTCATCAATCGCAGTTTCAATCGCATTTTCTATGGCTTGGAACATGTCATCGGCGAGCTGGTGAAATTCTGTATCTGTCATGGCCATGCATTTCTGTCCTTTGCTTTCGTCAAGATGGGTGCGATTATAAGGCCATTAGTCACCAGATGCACAGATGTTGAGAAAAATGAGACTGTTTTTATTGTTATTGCTTGGTAGCCTATTCATTACTGCATGCGGCCAGAAGGGCCCCCTCTATCGATCTCCGGCCACAGAGGTGAATCAGCCTAAAAAGGTTGAGGCGTCTAAACCTGAGCCTGAAGTAGAAGAGATTAAAACCGAAATTCGAGCCATCGAAGTACAAAAAACACAACAATAATAGCAGCTATAACTATCATCACTATCGCAGCGATAAAGCGCAGTAAGGAATCAGACATTGGATCACTTTCTCTACCAACAAAATGCCCTGCACGCCGAAGGCTGTCAGGTCGCCGACTTAGCTCAAACCTATGGTACGCCGCTGTATATCTATTCCCGCGCCACGCTAGAGCGCCATTGGCATGCCTTTAATAACGCCGTGGCAGATCATCCACATTTGATTTGTTATGCGGTTAAAGCTAATTCGAACTTGGCCGTACTGAATGTGTTGGCACGTTTAGGTAGTGGTTTTGATATCGTTTCGGGTGGTGAGTTAGCAAGAGTGATTGAAGCGGGCGGCGATCCCGCTAAAGTGGTGTTCTCTGGCGTGGGTAAAACTGCGACCGAAATGGAACAGGCACTTAATCTGGGCATTTATTGCTTTAACGTCGAGTCGAGCGCCGAGCTTGAGCAGTTAAATTTGGTCGCAGGTCGTTTAGGTAAAGTGGCGCCAGTTTCCTTGCGAGTCAATCCCGATGTGGATGCGGGTACTCACCCCTATATTTCGACTGGCCTTAAAGAAAATAAATTTGGTATCGCTATGGATGAGGCCGAAACCGTCTTCGCCCGTGCCCATGCTTTGCCACATTTAAAAGTGAAAGGTGTCGATTGTCATATCGGTTCGCAATTGACAGAAATTCAACCTTTCCTCGATGCAATGGATCGTATGCTAGCGTTGATCGATCGTCTGGCTGAACAAGGTATAGTCATTGAGCATTTTGATGTGGGTGGCGGTTTAGGTGTGACCTATGATGCTGAAACTCCGCCGCATCCTGATGTGTATGCCGCCGCCATATTAGCGCGTATGGGCGACCGTCAACTTAAGCTAATCTTCGAACCGGGCCGTGCGATTGCCGCTAATGCGGGGATTTTTGTTACTCAGGTGCTGTATCTGAAAGAAAACAGCGACAAGCGTTTTGCGATTGTCGATGGCGCGATGAATGACTTAATTCGCCCAGCACTTTACAGCGCATGGCAAAATATTATCCCAGTCGTGCCAAGGGACTCTGAGGCCTATGAGTTTGATATTGTTGGTCCAGTGTGCGAAACAGGTGACTTTTTAGGTAAAGATCGCAAGCTGGCTTTAGTGGCTGGGGATTTACTTGCTGTGCGTTCGAGTGGTGCCTATGGTTTTGCGATGGCCTCTAACTACAACACGCGTCCTCGTGCGGCCGAAGTTATGGTCGATGGTGAGCACGCTTTCTTAGTGCGTGAGCGAGAAAAATTGTCTCAGCTCTGGCAAGGTGAGCAACTCCTGCCGTAAACTAGAAAAATTATATTGATTCAGGCGCTTGGTTTCATACTTAATGAGCGGCGCCTCGGCTTAAAGGATAAGTATCTTGATCCAATTCACTAAGATGCACGGACTGGGTAACGATTTTATGGTGGTCGATGGGGTCACGCAGAACGTGTTCTTTTCGCCTGAGCAGATCCGCCGTTTAGCCGACCGTAACTTTGGCATAGGTTTCGATCAATTACTGTTGGTTGAGCCGCCCTATGATCCCGATTTAGATTTTCATTATCGCATCTTCAATGCCGATGGTACTGAAGTCGAACAATGCGGTAATGGCGCCCGCTGTTTTGCCCGCTTTGTACGCAATAAAGGATTGACCAATAAGAGTAAAATCCGTGTTAGCACTTCATCAGGTAAGATGACTCTGCGTTTAGAGCGAGATGGCACAGTTACCGTGAATATGGGCGTGCCTATTCTTGAACCAAGTCTAATCCCCTTTAAAGCCAAGAAAGCCGAAAAAACCTATTTACTGCAAACACCACTGCAAACCTTTTTATGTGGCGCGGCTTCTATGGGCAATCCCCATTGTGTGCTCGACGTTGAAGATGTGGCGAGCGCCGCTGTTGCTGAAATTGGTGCCATGCTCACTAAGCATGAGCGCTTTCCCCGTGGTGTGAATGTGGGATTTATGCAAGTAGTGGATTCGGGCCACATTAAGCTGCGGGTGTATGAACGTGGTGCGGCCGAAACTTTGGCCTGTGGCACTGGCGCGTGTGCGGCCGTGGTTGTAGGTCAAGTGCAAGGGAAGCTCGACCAGCAAGTGCGGGTGGATTTACCCGGCGGTACTTTAACCATCAACTGGGAAGGCGAGGGGAAACCTTTGTGGATGACGGGCCCAGCGCAACACGTTTATGATGGACAAATTCAGTTATGACAGAGCCTTTGATGCCGCAGACGAATGTGCCCTTTGATGAGTTGATTATTCGCGAGTATCTGCTGGATAATCCTGATTTTTTTAATCGCTATCCCGAGCTATTGCTGGCAATGCGTCTGCCCCATCTGGAGCGCGGCGCCATCTCTTTGGTGGAACGTCGTCAAGAAATGCTACGCCAGCGAGTCAGCCAGTTGGAAGAAGAGATCACCAGTCTGTTAACGATGGCGGCGCGCAACGAGAAAATTTACCAATTCAATACTGAGTTATCCTTCCAGCTACTGAATTGTGCCGATCTAGTGTCACTCAAAGAAGTGCTGGCCGACAGTTTAAAATTACAGTTTAATTTCAGTCATGTGCGTTTGATCAGCGTTCTCGATGCCGATATGAAGGCAATATGGGATCAAAGACTGCATAAAGGTCACTATTTTGGTCGGCTAACGCAACAAGAAGCCAAACGGTTATTTGGTAGCGAAGTGGGGTCGGTGGCACTGACTAAATTGTCGGAAGACAACCCGGTGATTTTTGCCATTGCTAGCCAAGATGTCACCCATTTTCATCCTGATATGGATAACATGCTGCTGGAACAACTGCGGCGTTTACTGGCGCATATGCTTGCTAAGCTGTAACAGCCGTTGAGCGATTTTGCTCACCCAAGGCTTGGCAAAACCCACGAGGAAACCGATATGAGTACGCAAACAGGCGAAGTGTCGGCATTAAATACTCAATGGTTACAAACCTTTGAACGTTATCTGAGTACCGAGCGACAGTTGTCTGCCCATACAGTACGTAATTACCTTTATGAGCTTAATCGCGGTAGCGATCTCTTGCCCGAAGGCGTGCATTTACTCAATGTGAGCCGCGAGCATTGGCAGCAAGTGTTAGCCAAATTGCACCGCAAAGGTTTAAGCCCGCGATCGCTTTCTCTGTGTTTATCTGCGGTAAAACAATGGGGTGAATTTTTGCTGCGCGAAGGCGTGATTGAGCTTAATCCCGCCAAAGGCTTAAGTGCCCCCAAACAGACCAAACCTCTGCCGAAGAATATCGATGTCGATGCCATCAGTCATTTGCTGGACATTGAAGGTACAGATCCGCTGAGTCTGCGTGATAAAGCCATGATGGAATTGTTTTATTCCAGTGGCTTACGTTTAGCAGAACTTGCCGCGCTCAATTTATCCAGTGTGCAATACGATTTGAAAGAAGTGCGAGTCTTAGGTAAAGGTAATAAGGAGCGTATCGTCCCTGTCGGTCGTTTAGCGATTACTGCGCTGCAGAATTGGCTCAATTGCCGAAAGCAGATCCCCTGTGAAGATAACGCCTTATTTGTGACTGAAAAAGGTAAGCGACTTTCCCATCGCAGTATTCAGGCGCGCATGGCTAAATGGGGTCAAGAGCAGGCATTATCGGTGCGAGTACATCCCCATAAGCTGCGTCATTCCTTTGCCACTCACATGTTAGAAGCGAGCGCCGACTTGCGGGCGGTGCAAGAATTATTGGGTCATGCGAACCTAGCGACCACACAAATTTATACCAGTTTGGATTTCCAACACTTAGCTAAGGTGTATGATAACGCCCATCCTAGAGCGAAAAAAACACAGGATAAATAATGCGTTGCTATCTTAGACCTCAACATATTCAAGCGATCAGTTTCGATCTCGACGATACCCTGTACGACAATCTGCCGCATATTTTAAATGCCGAAGCTGAGCTGGCGACGTTTCTGTTGCAGACTTATCCATTATCGCAGGCGTGGCAACCCCATGATTGGCGCAGGCTAAAACTGCAACTTTTGCAGCAAAATCGTGAGCTCGCCCACGACACTAGCGCAGCCCGTTTAGCTACGCTTCGCCAAGGCCTAATACAGCTAGGGTATTCGGCGACTGAAGCCGAACGCGGCGCCGAGCAAGGATTAGCATGCTTTTATTTTTACCGCAGTCATTTCCAAGTGTCTGACGAAGTGCTCTTATTACTCAAGCGCTTATCGCAGCATTTTAGATTAGTCGGGATCACCAATGGCAATGTGGATGCCGAGCGGATTGGTTTAGGGGAAACTTTCGAGTTTGTGTTGCATCCAGGTAATGGCGTGCATATGAAACCCGCTAAAGACATGTTCGCATTAGCTTGCTCGCGGTTAAAGATTGCACCGCAACACTTACTGCATGTTGGCGACAGCATGAATGCAGACGTTCGTGGTGCTCGGTTGGCGGGGTGCCAGTCTGTGTGGCTAAATCCCAGTTTTGGTCGAGTCGATTCCTTACCGATCGCCGCCTTGTTGCCCCATTTAGAAATAGCCTCCCTCGACGCTTTGACAAAAGTATTGGCTATCGACGTAAACTAACTTAGCGTGCATTTTTAATCTGTATCTTTGGGTGATTGAGATCAAGGTTTGCCAGCTAAATTTGCACTAAAGTTAAGTTTTATATCACTAAAGTCACTGACTAAGGCTATTTTATGGCGCGTATCGGGTTGTTATTACTGCTCTCTTTATGTTGGATCGCGCCGGTATCGGCCCATGAGATCCATTCAGGTGGCGGTTTCATGTCGGGTTTTAATCATCCCGTATTGGGCTTCGATCACTTGCTGGCTATGTTGAGTGTGGGCATGTTGAGCACCCAGCTCGGTGGCCGCGCGATTTGGACTGTCCCCTTAGCATTTGTCACCTTTATGTTAGTGGGCGGGATTTTAGGTTTATATGCGATTGCTGTTCCCTTTGTTGAAATAGGTATTGCCCTTTCTGTGTTGTTGCTCGGTCTTGCTATCGCCTTCGACCGTCAAATCCCGCTGTTATTCGCCATGGCCTTTGTGGGTGTATTCGCGATTTTTCATGGTCACGCCCACGGCGCTGAAATGCCTGAATTGGCCAGCCCAGTCCTGTATGCCCTAGGATTTTTATTTGGTACAGCAGTCATCCATTTAGGCGGCGTAATGATAGGCATTGGAATGCAGCGGATGACAGGGCAACGCAATTTAATGCGCGTTACTGGCGTGGCGATTGCGGCCATGGGCGGCTATCTATTAGCAGGTTTTTAAAGTAATAACAGGATGTTAGATTTACTGGATTAACGCGCCTTGAGTTGCTTCATGCAAAGATGGGCGCGGCGTAGCAGTAGATTGACTTGCCGACGGCTCGCGTGCATGTCGGCATCTCCCACTCTAAAATAACTCCCAGTGTAAGGATCGCTGCCTACGTAGATAGGTTTTAGCTGCTCAGGCGCCAGCGGTACGCGGATACGAATCAGCTTTTTATTCATAATTTCAATAATCTGCACATCTGAAATCGCTAAAAGATTGTGACTAGTGCGACTCGGGTCATCGAGTATTTCCCAAAATTCTTGCAAGACGGGAAGGGGGTTGGGAATGCCTTCAATACTGAAATGGCCACGCTCTTCCCGCACACCTAGGATGATTTCACCACCCAAAGTGTTGGCAAAAGAGCTATAAGTAGCCCAAATGTCTTCGGGTAATTGACCTTGGCCATCGCGGCCACCTGCGAGTTTAAATTCTACTTGGGCCGATTCGTGCAAATTGGCAATATCATCGAGTGCAAATGATTGAAATGTCATGGCAGCTTATCCGTCAGCGACACATGACTTGTTGTAGCACGTCAACAATTGAAAGGCCAGACTTAGGTCTGGCCTCAAGGTTAAGCGGAAAATCTGTAATTTGGAGCCGCTACGGGATAAACATTTAATCAATTATTGAGTCAGACCCAATGCCTTAGGAAAAAGAATATTGTTTTCTAAGTGAATATGCTGATGTAAGTCCGCCTCAAATTCCGCCAGAGTGGCATAACAAACACGCCATGTAGTGCACGCATATTCAGGTGGTGTGAAGTCGTTAGTGAGCTCGTGTAATTTTTGCAAAATCAAACCGACTTCTTCATGCTCATGTTGCATCGCATTGATGGGGTTGCCAATATGGCCAAAGCAAGCCTCAACCTGCTCTCCATGACTCATGGCGCGGATCGCCGGAAACAGTATTTTTTCTTCCTTCATTAAATGTGGCATTAAGTCTTCAACTAAGGCTCGTACCCAACCCGCAAAGGGAACGATTTCGGCATAGTGCTCACCGTGAGCGCGAATCATCTTTTCGGAATATTCGACTAATAAAGGGGCTTTTTCGCGCACGTATTGATGGTGCGTTGATTCTATATATTCGATAAGTTGATCTAAGGGTAATTGATTTAATTCATCTTCTTTGCTACCGGTAAGTGTTGCGGCATTCAGCGCAGCAACCACTTTTGCGGGATCTACATCTGCACGCTCACAGGCGACCACCAGTGATTTACCCCCGCCACAACAAAAATCGATACCAAATTGACTAAACACATGTGCGCGGCGAAAGTCTTCTGCCACTAGTTCACCTATTTTTCGTTCTAGCCAATGATTGTGTTGAGAATTAAACCCATGGAGTGGGAGTTGTGCATCTTTTGAGGCAGAAGTAGCAGACATGAGTAGCTCCAGAGCAGCAATAAATTTACATTCATATTATTTGCAGCTTTATTTTGTGACAACTAATCCTGACTAAAATAGTCAGGATTTGCAGTTGATGTCACAGTCTATACTGAGAAATATCGCTTAAGGAGTAGGAAGAGCTGACTTAGTTTGGATGTAGCAAATTTACACTCGGGATTATTAATATGAGTTGATATTGCTGCTGGAATGGTTAGAGCGATATGAGGGGTTTGGTTTATTATTATATTTTGGACTCAGTGAGGTGTTGCAGACCCCGTAGTTGGCTGAACAGCACATCATTATAATCAACTGCTAATGGTTCGAGGGATGAGTGTTCTCCTGAGATATTCTTGGGCGGCTCAAACACTGGGTAGACTAGCCTTACTGCCATAACTAAAGTCCAGTATGAGCCTTGAATTTGCTTCAATTTTCATCATTAACGAAACACAACTGAACGAGCAACCTTAGATTAATTTTCATTAGAAAGGGATAAGGTTTACTGTTTTAACAAGGGAGATACGATGCTATCAACATCCCTAATCAAAGCGCTGATGCTCTTATACGTAACCACCTTCCATCGGCAAATATTAAGTGTTAGGCCAGTTGCGTTAGCATGCTCAGCAGTTTTATTCATTGTTAACTTCAGTGGTCTAGTTCTTCTTTTGCTTCGCTAATTTTTGGTTAAGTTTATCTATTCGTTTTTCATAATTATCCGTCCAGCCTTGCTTTAGAGCTTGTTTAGAGAGCTTTAATGCACCTTCAATATTGCCTTCTTTCTCAAGAATAATTGCTAACTGCTTGTAGCCTGTATGTGAGGGCAGCATTTGAGGTTCATCATAATAAGGATCTTTAATTCCCGTTATGTTCTGTAGTTTTTTTAGTTCTTTAGGTTTTTCGAGATGACGAAATTTTTTGACCAACTTACTAGAGATAGATATTTGCATTAAGCAGAATTCTTTGGCTTTTTCATAATGTTCTGGGGCTGTTCTCAATGAGTAGTGATGCTTGATAAGTGATGCAAGGGCTAGGTGCGCATCAATCAGGTTACTATCAGGTGCCGTATAACACTGGAGTAACTCGTTTTCTACTTTGGTTTGGAGAATATGCTTTGCTTCATCACCAGCAATGTAAGAAAGAGTAAGTAAAAGACTTAGTTTACCGAATCCATTGTTAGAGTCAGTTTTATCTAAATCTTGGTATAGGTAGGGAGTTTCGCCAATTGGTAAGCCCATAGGACGATAGTCGTTAGCAACTTGGTTTCTTTGACTTGCAGTTAGAGCTTGAAGCCACCATTCCTTAAGCTGATACTTATCTAACAAGTCCATAAAATCACCCTATTCAAGTGTGAAGGTGGGATACGAATTTCGATATAGCTCAAGTTGTTTGTTCATTGCGTTGAATAATAGTTCTTCCCCCATGAACATACACAGCAGTCTTTGATAAATGCACTCTATAAAGATTACGAGTACTGGGCAAGTAAGATAAATTCTAATACGAGTAGATCACTAACTGTGGGGTTCAAAATGTAAAAAGGGTTAATCATTTCTGATTAACCCTTTTTAATACAGCAGCTTAATCCTTGCGGATTAATTCATGCCGTATTTTTTCAATTTTTTACGCAGAGTACCACGGTTGATACCTAGCATGTTTGCTGCGCGGGTTTGGTTGCCACGAGTGTGTTGCATGATGATGTCAAGCAGAGGCGCTTCAACTTCGCTTAGCACCATTTCATAAACTTCTTGTGCTTCCTGACCGTCCAACTGTGCGAAGAAGTTAGTTACGGCACGCTTGACGGCGTCACGTAATAACTGGGGCTTGATAGTGCCGTTTGCTGTTTCGATTTTGCCAACGGTAAGCTGGTGAACTTCTGTGTTAGTTGTCTGATCAAACATTCTATTCTGCTCTTTATTAATTCTGTACTAATTCATCAAAATAACATTCCACGAGGGAATACTGTTCTGCAGCGGTTTCCAGCCGATTAAAGTCAGCCCTAAATTGGCGCTGAGCTTCTTGGTCTAGGTACCATCCCATATGTTTTCTGGCGAAGCGGATACCCTTGTATTCACCATATAAGTCATACAGTTTGGTGAGGTGTTCCAGCATCACTTGACGCTGTTCGGCAACCTCAATGGGCGCTAGCATATTACCCGTTTCCAAGTAGTGCTGGATTTCTCTGAAAATCCAAGGCCGTCCTTGAGCACCCCGTCCTATCATCAAGGCATCGGCACCGGTGTATTCCAGCACAAAGCGGGCTTTCTCCGGACTGTCGATGTCCCCATTGGCGACGACAGGAATCGAGACATTCTGTTTGATTGCTTTGATCGTGTCGTACTCGGCGTTGCCTCTGTACATACATTGTCTCGTGCGGCCGTGAACGGCGAGCGAGGCTATGCCACAATCCTCTGCAATCTGGGCGATTTGAACACCATTCTTGTGCTCTGGCTCCCAGCCGGTGCGAATCTTTAACGTGACAGGCACGTTCACTGCGGCGACCACGGCTTGTAAAATCTCTTTTACCAGCGGTGGATTTTGCATCAGCGCTGAGCCAGCCAGCTTTTTATTCACTTTTTTCGCGGGGCAACCCATGTTGATATCAATGATGTGAGCACCTTGTTCAACATTGAACAAGGCGGCTTGCGCCATTAAATCAGGATCAGCCCCTGCAATTTGCACTGAGCGGATGCCTTCCTCGCCAGAATGCGTCATGCGCTGGCGGCTTTTATCTGTATCCCAAACCTCGGGATTGGATGAAAGCATCTCGGAAACCGCTAAGGCTGCGCCATAACGAAGACAAAGATTGCGGAAGGCTTGATCGGTGACACCTGCCATTGGTGCCACGATCAGCTGATTGTTCAGTTGATAGGGTCCAATCTGCATTTTATGTTTCACCTTAGCTCTTCAAAGGGGCGCTATAGTAGCCCTTTTTGTTGGCCGTGAAAAGGTCAATAAATGACCTAGAGGTAATTTTTTTTCTTGACTTTTAATTGACGAGAAGTCAGAGGTCAAATTGTTGGAAGCCAGCGGTGGCGCATGTTGCGCCACCCTTTAGCGCTATTTACGCTTACCTGTCAAGCGACTCCAATCTTCTTTGTGAGCCGCTGCGTCCATATCGAACCATTGGCTATAAAAGTCAGAGATTTCTTGGGCTTGTTCTTTGAGGAGACCGGAAAGGGCAAGTTTGCCACCGGTTTTTACGCGTTCTGCGATCAAAGGCGCTAATTCTCGCAGAGGGCCTGCAAGAATGTTAGCGACCAGTACGTCGGCTTTGAGATCGGCGGGTTGGTCTTCTGGTAAGTACAACGCCAGCTTGTCAGCGACATCATTGCGCTCGGCGTTGGCACGCGAGGCGTCGATGGCTTGATAGTCGATATCGATACCTGTGACTTTTTTTGCGCCCAGTTTCAGTGCGGCTACGGCTAAGATGCCTGAACCACAGCCAAAATCGATCACTTCTTCATCGCTTAAATCTAAGCTGTCTAGCCACTCTAAACACAGTGCTGTCGTGGGATGAGTGCCAGTACCGAAGGCAAGACCCGGATCTAAGATCACATTGACTGCGGTTGGATCAGGGATTTCGCGCCAGCTTGGACAGATCCATAAACGTGTGCCAAATTGGATGGGGTGGAAGTTATCCATCCATTCGCGTACCCAGTCTTTATCTTCAATTTGTTCGACTTTATGGCTGAAGTTCTCACCGAGGAAAGGCAAGGTTTTCAGCATGGCGATGGTCGGTGTCAGATCGGTTTCTGCATCGAATAAGGCCACTACCACGGTATCGCGCCACAGTGGGGTTTCGCCCAATTTAGGTTCAAAAATAGGGGTATCTTTACCGTCTTCGA
Organism: Shewanella oncorhynchi; assembly: GCF_030848765.1. NCBI lineage: Bacteria > Pseudomonadati > Pseudomonadota > Gammaproteobacteria > Alteromonadales > Shewanellaceae > Shewanella > Shewanella oncorhynchi. The sequence goes on along the minus strand of NZ_CP132914.1, from coordinate 4,506,149 downwards.
AGGTGATAGAGACTGAACCTTCTTCCATGAGCAAGTCGCTGATGGTTTCAGCGTCATCGCTATTGGTGTTTATACGGAGTTGGATCCAAGGCATGAGGGCATCCTGTGACTGAGTGTTCATAAACTAAGGGTTCAAAATATCGCGGTATTGTATACCCAAACTATCCCAAAATGCAGGATGTAGCGGGAATTTAAAGCGCTTTAGGTAAGGTCGTTTGGTTATCACTAGGGTTTAGGTTCGACGACTGGCTATCCTGGTATTACGCTTTTGTCTATACAGACAAGGGGTTAGCTGGCGGGTATGGATTAGTGTTAAAAAACGAATTGTCAGTTTTATTATTTGATATAACACTATGAAATATATTGGTTAATTGGTTTTACCTTTGTTTGGTTTTGATACGTTTTTTGTGATCATCTTCTAAGAGTTTAACTCCGTCAGGTGAGTTGGCTCACGCTTTAAATCTGTGACACTGAAGCCTGATTTGAGTTGCTGCTATGGTGTAGTTTGCCAAGAGGTGCCAACGATAAACGACATAGGTTAATTCAAGATGACAAGCATAACTCGAGTTCACAATAGGGTGAGTACACCGCTAGGTCATCCTTGGTCGGCTAAGGCTGATAGGCTGCAGAGTGCGACAGGGATTATGCTTGGCAGCTTTTTACTATTACACATGCATTTTGAATCGAGTATTTTGCTGGGTAAAGAGGCTTTTTATCGGGTCGTTCAGTTGCTTGAAGGTGGAATGTTTAGCAGCACAGGACATGGTTTTCCTATAGTCACTAAAGTGTTTTCAGTGCTTATGCTATTGGTGGTGATAGTACATGCCGCGGTGGCGCTACGGCGTTTTCCGGCGCAGCTAGGGCAATGGCGAGCCCTGCGTTCGCACATGGGGAATATCAAGCATAAGGATACCCATGCGTGGTTTTGGCAACTGATCACCGGCTTTATCTTATTTTTCCTCGTTCCTGTTCACCTCTTCACTATGATTTTGAATCCCGAAATTGGCCCGCATTTATCAGCTGAGCGGGTTTATCACGATAATGCTTGGTTGCTGTATGCGCTGTTACTTCCCGCTGTAGTGGTACACGCCATGATTGGTCTCTATCGCGTGGCGGTAAAGTGGGGCATAACCACTCAGCGTTCAGGTCTGCGAAAATTCGCTAAGGTGCTGATTATTTATTTGCTATGCCTTGGTACTGCGAGCCTTGTTTCATATCTATTTATCGGTAGCGAGCTCGGTATTCCTGTGCAGCCCTTCGTACCTGAGTAGGCTTTAAGCCAGCAGCAGGATTTTGTTTCACTGCTATTATTAAGCATTAGGTTAATTATTCAGCACTCAATTGATCTGGCTCACGTTTTCGTGTGGATGTGTGAGCGATATTAGTTTGCGATAAGACTTAATGAGATTGGCTCGATAAGGTCAACGGCGTGAGGCGATAGGATGGCGATCAAATTAAATATTAAAAAATGGAGTGCTTGGCTGGATTTAAGCCAGAGTTTGTCAGGGGTAATACTCGCAGTCTTTTTGTGGACCCACTTAGTGTTAGTGTCATCGATTTTATTGGGTGCGGATGCCATGAGTTGGGTTGCTCGCACTATGGAGCTGAGTTTTCTGTCCGCTGATGGACACGGTTATCCTTGGGTAGTGACTTGTATTGCCATTGGTATTGCCATTTTGGCGTTAGTGCACGTGTTAGTGGCATTGCAAAAATTACCCATGAGTCTGCGTCAGCAAAGGGCTCTACGCCAACAAATGCAAGTGATCAACCACAGCGATACTCGCTTGTGGCGCTGGCAAGCCATTACCGGTGTAGTGATTCTACTGCTGTTGCCTGTGCATTTGTGGCTTATTGGCTCGGCTCCCGAAACCATTGGCCCTCAGGGAAGCGCCGATCGTATTTGGAATCAAGGTGTCTGGATGGTGTATCTGCCTTTACTGCTCACTGTGGAGTTACATGCAGCAATTGGCATTTACCGTGTGGCTTTGAAATGGGGCGCGGCGCGGGATCTCAACAACCGCAGTCGATTACGTAAGATCAAGACCATAGTGAGTGTGCTATTTGTCACTGTTGGTGTCGCCTCACTTCTGGCATTTTTACCCTACGCGAGTTAATTCCGCTTTTAATCAATGATTAAGTTAATCAGTGAATAGAATGTCGAACATAAAAAAACAGCACAAAACAATAGACCCCATTAAGGAGCAGGCGTGAAACTGATTTATACCGATTCATTGGTGGTAGGAGCTGGGCTCGCGGGCTTAAGGGTCGCTATCGCTTCGAAAGAGCGTGGGCTTGACACTTTAGTTCTGTCACTCATTCCTGCAAAACGTTCCCACTCTGCTGCCGCTCAAGGGGGGATGCAGGCGAGTTTAGGCAATGCCGTTAAGGGAATGGGCGATGATGAGGATGTGCATTTTCAAGATACGGTAAAAGGTTCCGACTGGGGCTGCGATCAAGATGTCGCACGGATGTTTGCCCATTGTGCACCTAAGGCAGTACGTGAACTGGCCAATTGGGGCGTACCTTGGTCTCGGGTGACTGCTGGCCCGAGAGAAGTGATAGTCAATGCGCAAAAAGTCACGCTACATGAGGCCCAAGAAGCCCATGGTCTTATCAACGCCCGTGATTTTGGCGGGACTAAAAAATGGCGCACTTGTTATACCGCCGACGGTACAGGTCATTCGCTGTTATACGCTATGGATAACAAAGCGATTTCCATGGATATTCCCGTCCATGAACGTATCGAAGCCTTGGCACTTATTCACGATGGTAAGCGTTGCCATGGCGTGATTGCTCGTTGTTTGATTACGGGTGAACTTAGAGCCTATGTGGCTAAGTCCACTACGATAGCCACTGGTGGTTATGGCCGAATTTATGAAGTGTCGACCAATGCGATCATCTGCGAAGGTATTGGCCAAGCGTTGGCATTGGAAACGGGCGTGGCAAGGCTTGGCAATATGGAGGCGGTACAATTCCATCCCACTGCCATTGTACCCGTGGGCATTTTAACAACGGAAGGGTGCCGTGGTGATGGCGGCTTATTGCGCGATAAAGACGGTTATCGCTTTATGCCTGACTATGAGCCCGATAAAAAGGAGTTGGCATCGCGGGATGTCGTATCGCGTCGCATGACTGAACATATACGTAAAGGTAAGGGCGTCGATAGCCCTTATGGCCCCCACCTGTGGCTAGATATTACCCTTTTAGGTCGCAAGCATATTGAAACGAATCTTAGGGAAGTGCAGGAAATTTGTGAGAATTTCCTTGGCATCGATCCCGCTAAAGATTGGATCCCTGTACGCCCAACTCAGCATTATTCTATGGGCGGTATTCGGACTAATGCCACAGGTGAAAGTCCGCAGCTTAAAGGCTTATTTAGCGTAGGTGAGGCGGCTTGTTGGGACATGCACGGCTTTAACCGTTTAGGCGGTAATTCGTTGGCCGAAACCGTGGTTGGCGGCATGATTATTGGTAAATATGTCGCCGATTTTTGTGAGAACAATAGCCTTGAGATCGACACTCAGCTTGCTGAACGGTTTATGCAGCAGGTGCAGAGTGAAATCGATGTGCTGGTCGAGGGTGATGGTCATGAGAGCGCCTTTGAGCTCAAGCGCGAAATGCAGCGCATCATGATGGATTATGTGGGGATTTTCCGTAATGGCCCCGAGCTTGAAAAAGCGGTTGCCGAGCTAAAAGTGTTGCTCGAGCGTTCGCGTAAACTCGGACTTAAGTGTAAAAAGCGTCACGCCAATCCTGAGTTAGTTGAAGCCCTGCGGGTCAAGCGTATGCTAAAAGTGGCGCTAACCGTAGCCTGCGGCGCAGCGGCGCGAACAGAGAGTCGTGGTGCCCATGCTCGCGAGGATTATCCGCAGCGAAATGATCGAGACTGGCTGAATCGCACCTTGGCCAGCTGGCCGGATCCCGAGGCACTCGAACCTGTGCTTAACTACGAAGCACTCGATGTTATGAAGATGGAACTCCCGCCGGGTTATCGTGGTTATGGCATCAACAACGCCATAGTGCATCCCGATACCGAAAAGCGTGAACAGCAAATTGCCGAGATTTTAGCTGGGCTAGGTGATGATGCTGACCGTTATCAAAGGCAGCGGGCTCTTATGCCCTTTGAATTACCCGAGAGCTTACAACCCAATAATGAACGTTTAAGTGATACTTTAAAAAGTCCATCTGCCAATGCGTTAGGAGAAAAATCATAATGAGCCAAGGTCGTCAGTTAACCTTTAATATCTTTCGTTATGATCCGCAGGAGCCAAACGATAAGCCGAAAATGGTGCGTTATCAGCTTACCGAAACGCCGGGGATGACGGTATTTATCGCCCTTAATAAACTCAGGGAAGAACAAGACACTTCATTGCAGTTCGACTTTGTTTGTCGTGCAGGTATCTGTGGTAGCTGCGCTATGGTGATCAACGGTTTCCCGACGCTAGCTTGCCGCACCTTAACGGCCAAATATCCTAAGGGCGAAATCACCTTAATGCCGCTGCCAGGTTTTGAGTTGATTGGTGATCTCTCGGTTAACACTGGTAAGTTTATGCGGGAATTGGCCGAACGCTTAAAGCTGTGGTTACATCCTAAACCTAATGATATAAGCGTGCATCGACTTGAAGATCCTATGGATCCAGATGAAGCTGCGCGTTTGTATGAGCTAGAGCGCTGCGTTGAATGTGGCGTGTGTGTTTCCGCCTGTGCGACTAAACAAATGCGTGAAACTTTTGTCGGCGCTGTGGGTATGATGAAAATAGCTCGTTTTGAGATGGATAGCCGTGACGCTCGTACTGCCGAGGATTTTTACCATGTGATTGGCAATCAGGATGGCGTGTTTGGCTGCATGACTTTACTCGGCTGCCAAGATAACTGCCCTAAGGATTTGCCACACATGCAGCAAATCGCCTATTTACGCCGCAAGATGGCCATGACTTTGATTTGATTCGTGATAAATGATGAAAAGCGCCAACGTGTTTGGCGCTTTTTTGTTGATTAGCAGGCGTAGCTTTTGTGAATGTCAGCTCGATTGATTATGTCTGCGGTTTGAGCGACGAATGCTTGAAAGTGCGTACTCGCCATATGTTCATCCAGTGCGGCTTGGGATTGCCAAATTTCGTACATCCAGAAGATATTTTCATCATCTAATGAGTGATGCAGTTTGTATTCGATGCAGCCAGCCTCGGTATGAGTGTCTGTCACGAGTTGCTTGAGTATCTTAAATAGCGTATCGCTTTGGCCTTGATTCGCTATGATTTGAGCAAATACTGTTATTTTCATTGGTTAAAACCTTCTAAAACAATTTTACCGATCGCTTTGCCAGACTCTATCTGAGCGTGAGCTTTGATTAAGTTTTGGGCATTAATGGTGCCGTAGTGCTCACCGAACGTACTCTGTAACTCGCCTGTATCGATAAGAGCGCTTAAGCGGTTGAGTAAGTGATGTTGCGCAATCATATCCTCGGTCTGATATAGGCTGCGGGTAAACATCAGTTCCCAGTGTAAGGATAAGCTTTTACGCTTAAGTTTCATCACATCTAATGGCCCCTTAGGATCATCGATTAATGCTAGTTTTCCTTGTGGCTTAAGCACTTGTACTATTTCATCAAAATGCTGATCGGTTTGGGTTAAGCTAATCACATGGGTCACATCAGTAATGCCAATATTGGCAAGTTCCTGTGAAAGTGGCTTGGTGTGGTCGATAACTGCATCGGCACCAAGTTTGTGCACCCAAGCGGCGGATTTAGGACGAGATGCAGTACCTATGACTTCTGCACCTGTGAGTTTTACTGCAAGCTGAGTGATGATTGAACCCACACCGCCGGCCGCACCGATAATTAAAATACGGGCGTCAGTTGCCGAACCATCTTGGGGTAAAGCTAAACGGTCGAATAAAATCTCCCATGCTGTAATCCCCGTTAAAGGTAATGCCGCGGCTTGGGTATAGGTTAAACTTTTAGGTTTATGGCCGACAATTCGCTCATCAACCAATTGATATTCTGCATAACTTCCGCTGCGACTGATATCGCCTGCATACCACACTTCATCGCCAACGTTGAAAAGACTGGCTTTCTCACCAATGGCTTTGACGACACCGACTGCATCCCAGCCGATAATTTTGTATTCGCCTGCAGGCGCTGAGCTAGATGCACGGATTTTTGTATCAACCGGATTGACAGAAATGGCTTTGATTTCCACTAAAAGGTCAAAACCTGTCGCAGTTGGCTCGGCTAGCGTGATGTTTTCTAATGCATTGGGCGCTGTGATTGCACCTGCTGTCTGGTAACCAATGGCTTTCATGTTTATTCCTCTGGGTGTACTTGCTGGAGTCTACTTGTTTGAGTGTACTTGTATCGTGTAGCCATTGTGTGGAATATTAGCCAAGAGATAAACAGGATAAAGTTTGTAATTTTTTCAAAGGATTTTTGATAATCATGCTAATTAATGATTTAGCTTTGTTCGTGCGAGTCGCTGATTGCGGCAATATATCTGCCGCAGCAGCCGAGATGGATATCTCGGCTGCTTCTGCCAGTGCAGCAATAAAACGGCTTGAGAAACAGCTCGATACTAGTTTATTTATCCGCACGACACGCAGCTTACGTTTGACTGTGCAAGGTGAACGTTATCTTATTCATTGCCGACGTGCGCTAAGCGATTTAGCGCTTGGCGAACAAGCTATCGCCAGTGATAAAGGTAAAATATCTGGTACCTTAAGCCTTTCGGTTTCTTCAGACTTTGGCCGTAATCTGTTTGTGCCTTGGCTCGACGAGTTTTTGCTCGATTTTCCTCAACTGCAAGTGCGCTTGCACCTTGGCGACAATATCAGCAGCTTTTATCACGATAAAATTGATGTCGCCGTGCGCTATGGAAAACCGCAGGATTCTAACCAAGTGGCTTTTCCCATCTGCAGTGTTGATCGTGTTTTGTGCGCCTCACCTGAATATCTCGCCAAGTTTGGTGCACTTGATTCATTAGAACAATTAGTTGAGCATAATTGCTTGTTTTATAAGTTAGATGATCGCACCCACGATCAATGGCTATTTAGGCGAGATGGTCAAGAATTCAAAGTGCGTGTCACGGGCAATCGTAGTGCTAATGATGCCGAGATTGCCCGACGTTGGGCTGTGGCTGGCAAAGGGTTGGTATTTAAGTCGAGTCTAGATCTGGCCGATGACTTAATCTCAGGGCGATTAGTACGTTTGTTGCCTGAGTATCAGGGGGAGCCCGTCGATTTGTACTTAGTGTGCCCAGGACGTGAACATGTCACTCCCGTGGTGTTACTGCTTCGTGAAATGTTACGCCAGCGCTGTAAAGAGCTGCAAATGCAGTTGGCGGCTCGTCATATTCTCCCACAACACCCTTAAGCAATTGCATTTTGGTGATATATGTAAATAAGCGCACTGCATGTTGTTATTTATTTGCAAATAAATTTTTCTAAATTGTTTTTCTCGGTGGGCTTAGTTGTTGCTCATTGTGTCTTTTTATGTTTAATTTTGCAGGGTTTTTCTGATCTAACTCATATTTATTTTAATTTAATATGAGTTTGCTCTTGTGTGAGTTGATAATGTTTTTTGTTCGTGCGTATGATGCAACAGATGTATCTTTTTGTATCTTTGGCTGTGATGTCGCAGTGGAGATTATTTATAGCATGACGTATTGACGAGCAATGTTAACTAAATTAGCCATAAAAAAATATCCAAAAATACCAAAGCGTTTTCTTTTCGCTGTGGGTGAGTGGCTGAAATTTGGAATATTATGGGTGAGCTTACCTGTGAATATTGCCGCGTTGTCTAATTCTTGTGTTATTGAAAATAATTATTTATCAATAGCTTCAGTGGTGGCGTTTCACTGTGAACCTGTTAGCCATCAGTCAATAGTAATAGTTGGTGAATATAGCGCTCCCCTTTGGACTGGGTTTGCCCAAACGGATTTTGAAAGCATATTTTGGGGAGCGTCTTTTTTCGTTTTTTTGGGTTTTATTTATTTCGTCTTAACCATATTTATACGTAGTTATATTATTAATATAGAAAACTATTATTCAGTTTTACTTAATTGGATGAAATCAATTCAAGCAAGTACATCCTAGCGTTAAATAGAGCGCATGCTCACTATCAAGATTTTTCATTAAAAATATAAATCAAGGTTTTATTATGCAACCAACGAATAATCAATATTATTCGTCGATTTCTCGTCGACGAAATAAATGGTCTGTGTTTTTCTGCGTGCAGGTGATGCTGGCCAGTATCTCCTTTGTCGGTCAAGCATTGGCCGTCAATGAATTTGAGCTAGCAACGGATGCACAAGCAGCAAAATGGTCTGGCTACGTTAATGTGGGTTTTACGCGAAACATTTATGACTCGGAAAGTTATTACGCCTATCAAGCCTACAACATCGATAGCCGTATCGATTACAAGTCAAATTGGGGCAATGTGTTGTTTACCCTTGGGGGTGAAAAGCAAACACTACATGGCAAAGAGTCCAGTTTTTATGATCCTTTGCTGGAGTACCGCACGCCACTGTATGCCTTAACCGATACCGTCTCATTGAAAGGCAGTTTAGGTGTGTATTTACCCGCAGAACGTGAATCAAAACTAGATAGGTTGCAATATGCGCCGCGCATTGCCGCGTACTTATTTTGGAGCCCGCTAGATAACCTAAGTTTTTATTTTTCACCGCGCTATCGCTACAACGCTTACCAATATAAAACCGCTGGTGAACGCGTGTTAGTTGAACAGCAACTCGATGGATTACTCGATGCTTATTGGCAAATAACGGTCAATTGGTATTTGGATATGAGTGGTCGTTATCGGATTTCCAAAAACTATTACGGTCGTCGACTCGATGATCAATTTACCTTTGCCCAAGAACTCGGTTGGTCGTTTAAGCCTGATTGGGTGCTGGCTGTTGGTCACAACAATAGTGGTCGTTTCTATAACCCAGAAGTGGGGACATCTCAGGGATTTGAGATTTATGACAAAAAGAGTTCAACCTTTTATTTGTCAATTACTAAATATCTATAAAAACAGTAGTTAAGAGGAATCTATGAAGAAGTCCATGCTATGTCTGGCGATCACCAGCGCACTGACCCTTGTGGGGTGTGGTGCCGGCGATGAGCCTTATAAAGAACTCCCGAAAGATGAAAAGCAAGTCACCACTGCCGACATCGATAAAGCAACTGAGCGGCAATATCTCTACATTCGCAGCGTGGGTAAGGCTCCGCGTTATGCTGCCGAGGTGCGAGGTTTTACCCAAGGTGATCCTAAGTTGGTGACCTTGCATAAAACTGAGAATGGTATCCAAGTACGTCAAATTGACCGAGATAATATCGGACTAGGTCATGACAGTCGTTATCCTAATGAGTATAACCAAGCGCCAGTGTTAACCATTCCTGGCGAATATATCGACTTTAAATGTACCGAAGATAAATGGCGTGAGTGCGTTAACGTTGAGCAAGTTAATACAGATGCTAATTTAACATGGCAGGATAAGCGCTACTTTGTCCCCGATTTTGCCAAAGCCAAAATTGCCGAACTGGGCATTAATGACATTTTCACCTTTGGAGAATGCGTTACTGAAACAGAAGCCCCGCGTCTAGTGAATACTCAAGGCCAAAAAGGCTATGAGATGGATTTAGCTAAGGGCGTGGTTAACTTTGAAATTGAGCATACCTATCAAGCTTCACCAAGTTGCTTTAACCAATTTTACGGTGGCAACCTCGACAACCTATCCTTTACGACCACCGAGTTTATTTCGATTGTGGCGGTGGATCAGTTAGCCAGTAAAGACTATCAAGCGATTCCCTATGCCGAAAATGAAAAGGGTGCATTTGGCTTCTTTACCTCCTCCCATACCTATCGTGATGCGACTGACTCAGAGGGCGTTGACGGGTATGTGCGAACTTACTTAAATCGCTTCAATCCGGCCAAATCGGAACTGACTTATTACCTGAGTAATAATTTCTACGATGCGAAAAATAAACCCTTTTTGGATGCTGCCATTGAGTCTGTTACGGCAATTAACATTCAAAACAAGCTGTATAAAACCGGTTTTCCACAGATAAAACTTGAGCAAGCCAATGATAAACGCCATGGCGACCTACGTTATAGCAACATCACCTTATTCGATGAGCCACTAGATAATGGCTTGGCGGGTTATGGTCCATCAGCGGCAAACCCGCTAACAGGTGAAATTGTTAGTGCGCGAGTCAATCAATACAGCTCGAATCTAAAACAAGGCGCAGTACGTTACTATCGCCAAGTGCGTTTAGATTATAACAGAGGCAAATTGGACGCGAATTCAGTGACGTCGTTAACGGGTGAGCCATATGTCTCTCGTTTGGACAAGCCTGATGTCAGCCTAGACACCGCGCCAGTTGAGGCGGCTGCATTTGAGCAACCCACTCAGCAACTTATCGCTGCACCCAAATCGATGTTATTAACGCCCAAGGATAATAGTTTCGATGCTTTAGCTGATTTTGATGAAAAAACACAAGCGTTTTGGTCTGAAAACTCAATGATGCATGTGGATACCGTGTTTGCTACGGGTGGTAGTGATCGTGAATTACCTCGCGGCATTAAGGGTCATGAAATTGACTGGCAAAAAGCTGAAATGTGGGTTGACGGCAAAGTGGGTGGTAAGTTAGCGGCATTTGAAGATCTGCCCATAAGTTTACAAGACTCCTTAACGACAGCCCTAGCTGCACAAGCATTTGCTGGCACCTTAACCCATGAGTTAGGACATACCTTTGGCTTAAGGCATAACTTTGCTGGGAGTCGCGACCACGACAATACCTTTAACCAAGCGCAACTGACGGAGTTAAAAGCCGCCTTTAGCGATGCAGGTTACCCAGACATTACTGTTAATGCCGAGTTTTCGAGCCAAATGGATTACAACGTGAATCGGTTTGCGACCACGTTTGAACCCTATGACTTAGCTGCGTTACGTTTTGGTTATGCCCGTGAAGTAGAAACGAAGGCCAACGAATTTGTGTCGCTCAAAGCAGAAGATTTCAAACGCCGTGACGAACTCGCCAAAGGGGTTGTTAATGGAGATACTCGATTTGGCGCGCTTTATAACATCGAGCAAAACAATAGCCTACGTCAGTATTCTTACTGCACTGATGAACATGTGTCCCTTAACAGCAACTGTAATCGTGGTGATGCAGGTAAAAACTTAGATGATATTAATCAGTTCTATATCGAGAAGTATTTTGATAGCTACGAGACCATGAACCTACGCCATAATCGTCAATCTTTATTTGAAGATCATAGCCTAAGTTACGCCATTAATCGTAAAGCTCAGTTTGATGAAATACGTCAATTCATTGAAGATGTGAGCTTTTTAGAGCAATTATTTGGTCTATCTGAAAACTTTTTCGCTGGTGAATGCGAACGATTGGCGGCGGCAGGTAGCGAGGCTTGGTATTGCGCGAATCAGCGGGCGATGAATCAGTCGGCAGATTTCTTCCTTAAGCTGGTGGGAGAAAATGATGCGACCCTCGATGTGACATACAAGCAAGCCGATGGCAGCGTGGCCTTAAGACAGCAGTACAATTTTGGCAAAGTGCTTGAACAATATCGTTTTAAAAGCGGCGATATGAAGGCGAAGTTTGAGCCAGGTGAGGTGATAAGTCAGTTCTCTGATTCTCCTGAAGCCTTGAAAGAGCTGATCATTAAATCGCAAATTAATCCTAAATTTCAGGATTTATTAACGGCGGATGTCAGCTTTTCGGGTCGCTTACTTAACGGTATTAAAACGCCTGCGTCCTCACCTAACCATCCCTATGTGAATGAGCGCGACGTGTTGGGGGTGTGGCCAGATAAATTGTTAGCCGTGAGAGCCTTAGTATCACGTACCACCCCACGTAGTACATCGAGTCTTGGTTATAAAGCATTGGTTGATTTACCTAATGTGGGTCCAGTGTTCCAAGATATGCTGTGTAAGATGACCATGGGTGAAGGTCCTGGGCTGACTCGTGGTAATACGCCACTCTTTGCCGAAAGCTGTGGCGCGAGTGATAAGCTCGATAGCTATTTGCCTTATTACACTGATTTTTCGCAACAAAGTATTGAGCCATTACCTAATTACGACCGTTCGGTATCACGTTACTTCCAATTCGATACTGTTAACGGGCAGCCAAAAGGTAAGAGTAATTTACTGCAGATGATATTACGCCAAGTGGTGCTTGCATCCGTTGACAGTGATTATCAAGGCGAGCAAAAAGCTAGGGTATGGCGTGAATATGTTGGTATTCGTTTAGCTGGCCCGGCATTGGCGACTCAAGCGGAAGTGACGTTAAATGGCCGAGTGTACGCGGCAACCGCAGAAAACACCTTAGCACTTGCGCTGATCAACCGAATTAAAGAGATGGAAACCTTTAAGACGCAAGCCGGGGAGGCCACGCTTGCCATCAAGTTAAACAATGGCACAGTAGGGGAGATCATTGATAGCCAGTTAAGTCGAGATCAGTTAGTGCTCAGTTACTTACCTGTGCTTGATTAAGTCACTTGAATCAAGATTAGCCGCACCCGCGGCTTTTTTAATACATAAACAAAAGGCCGCTCAGTGAACGGCCTTATTATTCATGCAATCTTGTATGGCTTAAGACTTAGTGCGTTTCATGGCGGTAAAGAACTCTTCGTTAGTCTTGGTCATCGCCAATTTATCGATTAAGAATTCCATTGCGCTGACTTCATCCATAGGATTGAGGATCTTACGCAGGATCCACATTTTTTGCAGTTCTTCTTGAGTCGTGAGTTTTTCTTCGCGACGCGTACCGCTGCGGTTGAAATCAATGGCTGGGAACACGCGCTTTTCTGCCGCTTTACGTGACAAATGTAGCTCTTGGTTACCTGTACCTTTAAATTCTTCGTAGATCACTTCGTCCATCTTAGAACCCGTATCAACCAAGGCTGTGGCGATAATGGTCAAGCTGCCACCGTGTTCGATGTTACGTGCCGCACCAAAGAAGCGTTTTGGACGGTGCAGGGCGTTAGCATCCACACCACCGGTTAACACTTTGCCCGATGATGGGATAACAGTGTTATAGGCACGGGCTAAACGGGTAATCGAATCGAGTAAGATAACGACGTCTTTCTTGTGCTCAACCAAACGTTTTGCTTTTTCAATCACCATTTCGGCAACTTGAACGTGGCGGCTGGCTGGCTCATCGAAGGTTGATGCGATAACTTCGCCTTTAACGAGGCGCTGCATCTCAGTTACTTCTTCTGGGCGTTCGTCGATCAGTAATACCATCAACACCACTTCTGGGTTGTTGTAGCTGATGCTTTGAGCAATACCTTGAAGTAATAGCGTTTTACCGGCTTTTGGTGGTGCAACGATCAAACCACGTTGACCTTTACCAATCGGTGAGCATAAATCCAGAATACGTGCGGTAATATCTTCAGTTGAGCCGTTGCCGCGCTCCATACGCATACGTTCTTCTGCGTGGAGTGGGGTTAAGTTTTCAAAGAGGATTTTATTACGGGAGTTTTCTGGTTTATCGAAGTTAACTTCGTTGACTTTCAATAGGGCAAAATAACGCTCGCCTTCTTTTGGTGGGCGAATTTTACCAAAAATGGTATCACCCGTTCGCATGTTGAAGCGGCGAATTTGGCTTGGTGAGACATAGATGTCATCTGGACCAGCTAAATAAGAACCGTCTGAGCTGCGTAAGAAGCCGAAACCGTCTTGGAGTATTTCTAATACCCCACCACCGAAAATGTCTTCTCCACTTTTTGCGTGGGCTTTAAGGATTGAGAAAATAATGTCCTGCTTGCGAGCGCGGGCCATATTTTCGAGCTTCATATTTTCAGCTAGCGAGACTAGGTCAGAAATCGGCGTGTCTTTTAATTCAGTTAAGTTCATTTTGGGGGTCTTGTGTTACGCGACAAAGCTTACCGCGATCAATCAGTAAGGATGTAATTCAGGATAGTGATTGACGAGCGAGAAGAGGTTATTAGAAAGAATCTGGTTATTAAAGTAGCACTAACAAAGCGGGGCGTCCAGAAATTTAGGGAAATTCCGGCACAATTAATTTATAGCTTGTGCCGGAGGTCACTCATTACGACGTCAAATTAGATTTGAGCGTCGATAAACTCTTTCAATTGCGTTTTTGAGAGTGCGCCAACTTTAGTCGCGGCTAATTCGCCGTTCTTGAATAGCAGTAAAGTTGGGATGCCACGAACGCCATATTTCGCTGGAGAAACATTGTTTTGGTCAACGTTTAATTTAGCGATAGTCAAGCGACCTGCATATTCTTCAGACACATCGTCTAAAATTGGAGCGATCATTTTACAAGGACCACACCACTCGGCCCAGAAGTCTACCAATACTGGCAAATCAGACTTTAATACGTCGTTTTCGAAGCTGTCGTCACTCAGGTATATAATTTTATCGCTCATGATGTTCTCCAGTTTGGGTGCCATTGCTGGTTTGTTAATGGCTTACCATGTATATTGGGGCTGAAAAATAGCTTTTCAAGTTACCTTTTTACAATGTGGCTATTTCAAACGATCGAGTATCTTATTGCAACCTCAACAGGTAAGCTTGCGCTATGAGCGAAACACATCTATCTACCCAAAGGTTTGCCGACCTACCTCTACATCCTGAGGTTAAACAGGCCCTTGCCGAGAACGGCTTCGAATTTTGTACGCCGATCCAGGCGTTATCACTGCCTGTATTACTCCAATCAAAAGATATCGCAGGCCAAGCACAAACGGGCACTGGTAAGACAATGGCCTTTTTGGTCGCCACGTTTAATCATTTATTATCGACTCCCATACCTGAAGGTCGACTGATTAATCAGCCCCGCGCCATCATTATGGCCCCGACTCGCGAACTGGCGATTCAGATTGCCAAAGATGCGATTTTACTCGCCAAGCACACACACTTAAAGGTGGGTATTGTTTATGGCGGTGAAAGTTACGATGTGCAGCGTAAAGTATTAGATCAAGGTGTTGATATCTTGATTGGTACAACGGGTCGAATTATCGACTACGTTCGCCAAGGTATTATTGGCTTGAATTCAATTCAGGCAGTAGTACTTGATGAAGCCGATCGTATGTTTGATCTTGGTTTTATTAAAGATATCCGCTTCTTATTTAGACGTATGCCTGAGGCAAATCAACGTCTTAATATGCTATTTTCGGCAACCTTGTCCATGAAAGTACAAGAGCTGGCTTATGATCATATGAATGAGCCCGTTAAAGTCGAAATCGCCCCCGAAGAAAAAACCTCCAAAAACATCAAAGAAGAAATCTTCTATCCTTCCCAAGAAGAGAAGATGCGTTTGCTGTTGACCTTGATTGAAGAAGATTGGCCAGAAAAAGCCATCGTTTTCTCCAACACTAAGCACAGTTGTGAAACGCTTTGGTCTTGGCTTGAAGGTGACGGACATCGTGTGGGTTTATTAACGGGTGATGTGCCACAGAAAAAGCGTATTCGTATCCTTGAGCAATTTACCAGTGGCCAGCTAGATATATTGGTTGCTACTGATGTTGCGGCTCGTGGTCTACATATTTCTGACGTTTCACACGTGTATAACTATGATTTACCTGATGATTGCGAAGACTATGTTCACCGAATCGGTCGTACGGGTCGTGCGGGCAACAAAGGCATGTCGATAAGCTTTGCCTGTGAAGAGTACGCATTGAACTTGCCTGCAATCGAAAGCTACATCAATCATTCGATTCCAGTAAGTAACTACGACAGTGAAGCTTTACTGGCCGATATTCCTACGCCAGCGAAGATCCACCGTAAACACCCTAGCGGCACTCGAAACTTGCGTGATCGTTCAGGGGCAAGCCGCCCAGGTGCTCAACGCAGTGGTGCTCGCCCTCCTCGTCATGATAGGACACGTAGACATTCGTAAATGCCAACACCCGCTTATGCCGCTATAACATTAGGCTCAAATAGTTTTAATATGCTGATCGCCAAAACGCGTGGTGGTCAGCCGCATATTATTGCGAAATATAAACGCAAGGTGAGGCTCGCCGAAGGCATAGGCAACGATGGCAAATTAAGCCCCGATGTCATGCAGCGCGGCCTCGACTGTTTGAGTATGTTTGCCCAGATGTTGGTACAACATAAGATTGAAGCAAACCATGTCGCTGTGATTGCAACTGCAACTCTTCGCAGTATTAGCAATGCCGATGAGTTTAATCGGCGTGCATTGCCACTCTTAGGTCATCCGATCGAAATTATCTCTGGAATGCGTGAAGCAGAGCTTATCTATCAAGGTATGGTGGCGACCACTTGTGGTCAAGGCCGTCGCTTGGTTATTGATATCGGTGGGGCGAGTACAGAGTTCATCATTGGTGATGGGCATCAAGTGCTGTTCAAAACCAGTTTACCCTTTGGTAGCGTGACTTATAATCGCCAATTTTTCAGCAGTTTGCCGCTGCAGCAGTTAGATTTCGATGATGCTAAGCAGCAAGTACTAATCGCATTAGCAGAGCATAGACAAACCCTACGTGATCTTGGTTGGCATTGTGTCGTTGGTGCCTCCGGGGCTGTACAGTCCGTGGTAGAAGTGTTACTACACCGAGGGTTATCTGAAACTATCACACTCGATGTGCTTACTCAGTTGAAGGCTGAGATCCTCGCTCAAGAAGATATTAGCTTAATGGGGATTGTTGGGCTTTGTAGCGAGCGGGCACCGACTTTTGCTGCGGGTGTCGCTATTCTATTGGCTTTGTTTGAGTTGCTGGGGATCGAGCATTTAGCCTTATCTGGCGGCGCATTACGTGAAGGTGTTTTAGTGATGTTAGCTCAGCGGATTATTGACGAAGTCAGCTAATATTTTATTAAAACATGATAAAAACCAAAGGCCGCGATGCGGCCTTTATTGTTTGTACTGTGGCGATTATTTCAATAAATCGGCGAGATCTTTTTCTAAGGAAACCGTTGGACGCTCTACGATGCGGCCAACTTCTTTACCTTGCTGCAGTACAATAAAGGTTGGAATGCGGGTAAAGTCGTATTTTGCGGCTAAGCCTTCGGGATCTTTTTTCGTTCGGTCGACACCAATATAGGTCACTTTAATATTGGGATTAGCGACTTCTTCCATAATACGGATAAAGCGCGGTGTTTCCCGGTGACAATCTGGGCACCAAGTACCAATGATCACTACAATTTCTGTAGGTTTAGTGATGCTTTTAAGTGGGGTGATTGCAGTGGTATCGACTTGATAGGTTTTATACCCTTCAGCAAACTCATTGAGATCTGTGACTAAATTTTGTGCTTTTACTATGCCAGTTAAAATCACTTCTTGTTTCTCCTCACTGCAGGTCGCAATTAAACCCTGTTGTTGTTCTTCAAATCCACAGCCACCATTGGCTAGTACCTGACAACTAAAAAATAAGGCGGTAGTGGCTAGGAATGCCTTAACGTTATTGTGCATGATGCGCCCTCGAAATCGAAGAGAAAGAATGAAATTCGATTCAAACATTATTCTGGATACGATTAAAGCGATTAATTGATTTGCTGCAAGCAAGATCACGCATTGCTAATATCTATACCCAAGCTACCTGAAGATACGAGTTTCAGAGTGCCTAGGGTGCTTCAATTCAAGGCGCATCAATGACAGAATGTCGGCCACCTTTTGAATTGATGCAACACGGAAGTGGAGTGCCCTAGGCGCTCCGTCTCGGCGTGTTTTAACGCACTTTATGCTGTGTTGATTATTTTTAACTTAGCCCGCTAGGTCTGCAAATAGCCGCCTTGCCTAAAGTGCGTTAAATTCCCGCTGAATCCTGCATCTTCAGGTGGTTTGGGTATGTAAGCTTAACGATCGCATAATTACATGTTTTTCGGAGTTAAGGCATTGAAAAAGTTCATCCCCGAATCGTGATTCGGGGACAGAACACATTGAGAGGATAAGGTAAATTACTTGATTACTGAGCCAGAATTTTTTCAAGAATAGGCTTATTAGCTTCGGGGAAGTCGTAATTGGTTAAGTCGGTTTTAGTGACCCAAGCGATAAGCTGGCCTTCAAGGCCTTGGGCTGTGCCGTTAAATTCGGTGACTGAATGGATATCGAGTAGCACTTGTTTATCGGGATAGTCGAAACTCAACGCCATAAATGGCTGACTATCAGTGACATTGAGCGCGACTTCCTCTTTGAGTTCACGGATCAATGCCTGAGTGACAGTTTCGCCTGTCTCAACCTTACCACCAGGAAATTCCCATTTCCCACCTTGATGTAAATGATCTGGGCGTTTTGCCAACAGAATTTCACCGGCCGAGTTAGTAATAATGCCGACGGCAACATGGATGCGTTTAGTCATAATATTTATCGATTAATGAGTGGGTAAAAGTAAGTGCATTAAAGGCTTGAGCTGAGTGATTCGTGTGTAAACCCAAAATTACTCTTTAAAAAAATCGCCTTCATCGAGATCAAATTCATCAAATGTTTCTGGATCAAATTCGGCTTTGACTGGGATGACGTGTTTTTCTGACGCCCAATCGCCGAGGTCGATCAACTTACAGCGCTCGCTGCAAAAAGGTTTAAATGCAGATTGTGGCACCCACTCGACAGGGGCTTTGCAAATAGGGCAGTTAACGGTCAATGGCATAATTGTTCTCTTGGTTAACGGCGATAAAGCGGCCGCCAATACGAATGTCTTTCAGGCCATTAGTGTAAAGGCTTCATGCACAGGTAGCCAGTAAGAAATCAATTGAACGGTCGGAGTGGCGTTGTTGTTCAAACTGCACAAAATGGATAGCGAAACGGTTTTTATGGCCGCTAATCGTAGGATAACACCCGTGGGAAGCATCGACTTTAACCCTTACCAAAGCAAGTGCTTGGGCACTGTCACCTTGATAAAAGCCAGCATGGGCAACGGCATTGTCGTAATGGGCTGTACTGCGGGTGAGTTGAAGTAGTAACGTGATCGGGGTAAGTAAAGGTTCGAAATGCGCTATCCAAGAGCGATAATCGTGCTGTTTTTCTTCCCAAGGTTTAGATAGCCAATAATGCAGTTGTGGTAGGTCGAAGTTACAGCAAGCACCTGGCATGCCGAAGCGTTGTCGTAGTGCGGAAATAAATTTGTCTTGTTTTAATTGGCTGCCGAAGCGTTCAGGCTTTTGTAACGGTTCGCGGGCTTGGGTGAGGGCGTTGATATAGATATTGATTTGCTGGTGGTCGACGTGATCTAATTCTTGCCATTTGTTCAGTTGCAGCAAGTGCCGCTCAATATCTTTTAATACTTCATTGCGATAATCGCAGCGTTCAGACAATTCACAGAGGGAAAACAGCGGATAAAAACATCTATGTTGGTGGTCATTGCTTAGGTTACTTTGCAGCTGTTTATCGAGGTATTCGAGCCGCAAGTAGCTGCGAATTTTCTCGTTTAGGGGCTGTTCGTAAACTAATTCAGTCATGGGCGTTATGAGTACCAGATAGTTGTAAATAGCGTTGGTGCAATGCTAGCACCTCTCGTTTTAAGGTTGATATCTCTCCCTGATTATCAATAATGTCGTCGGCTCGGGCGAGTTTTTCGCTGCGGCTCAATTGGCTGTTAATGATGTTATTTACTTGAGATGCATCAACATTGTCCCTTTTTATGGTGCGGCTGATTTGCAACTCAGGCGAAATATCCACCACTAAAGTCCGATTGACTAACCTATCTAACCCGTTCTCAAATAGCAAGGGCACGACCATAATTACATAGGTCGAGGTTGCTTTTTCTACCTGCGCTAGCATTTCTTGGCGGATCATGGGGTGCAATAGCTGGTTTAACCATTCACGTTCTTCAGGGTGGCTAAATATCCGTTGCCGCAGTTTGGCGCGATCGAGTTCACCTTCTGGCGTTAACATCTCAATGCCAAAATGGCTAACGATGGCCTCAAGCCCTTTTGAACCCTGAGCGACAACGTCGCGGGCAACGATATCGGCGTCGACTAAGGTAATGCCTTCTGCGGCGAATAAATTGGCAACAGTCGTTTTACCGCTACCGATACCGCCAGTAAGGCCAACAATAAATTTGGACATAACTTTCTCTTAAAAGCCAAGAAGGACGCATCTCTACTAGGAGCTAGAGCGCTTCGCTGCTAAGGCGGACTTCGTCCTGCGAGAATCTATAAGGGTGAAGCCCGTTCTGCATTTTCTAGCCGCTGCGTTTTTTGCTGCACCCTAGAAGGACGAAGTCCGCTCTATAGAGTTTCTAAATACCAATCAACAATCTGTTGTCCAAATAGCAAGGCTATCCAGCCTGCGGCAGCAATATAAGGCCCAAATGGGATGGAATTACCTTGCTTGAGGCGTTTACTGACAATCATAGTGATGCCGACCAGTGCTCCGACTAAGGACGAAAGTAAAATCACCAGCGGCAGCATTTGCCAGCCGAGCCAAGCACCGAAAACGGCGAGCAGTTTAAAGTCCCCATAGCCCATGCCTTCCTTGCCAGTGAGGATCTTAAATAGCCAAAAAATGGACCACAAGCTTAAATAGCCAGCTGCCGCACCGATAACGGCATCGGTTGGGCTCGCAAAGGTATGATTTAGATTGATGATCAAGCCGAGCCAAAGTAACGGTAACGTCATTTGATCTGGCAGCAGCATCTCATCAAGATCGATACCAGTAAGTGCGACAAGTACAAATGTCAGTATGCTCGCAAAGACAAATTGCCAGCTTGGACCAAAGTGCCACGCTAAAGTCGCAACAAGTAGCCCTGTGATGAATTCAATTATTGGGTAGCGGGCGGAAATGGGGGCGTGACAGGCGGCGCATTTTCCCTTGAGCATTAACCAGCCGAATACAGGTAAATTATGCCAAGGTTTAATCGACGTTTTGCACTTAGGGCAGGCTGAGCCCGGCACCACGAGATTATATTTTTCGGGGAAGCTATCTATAGGTGTATTGAGTTTATCAATACCGATTTGTGTGACTATCTCAGCGTGGTATTCCTGCAAATACTGATTGCATTCTTGCTGCCATTCCCGTTTCATCATCACAGGAAATCTGTGGATCACTACGTTTAAAAAACTGCCTATGGTGGCGGCAAAAATAAAGCTTAGTGTAACAAAGAGCCAAGGACTCTGATTAAAAGAGTGGCCTAAAAGAGAGATAAATTCTGACATTTAGTTTTCTTATTTTATTTGAATCGAATGAATTAACTGACGATTTTACCCATTTGGAAGATAGGAAGATACATAGCGACAATTAACCCGCCGACCACAGTACCTATGACTACCATCATAATAGGTTCAATTAGGCTTGATAAACCATCAACCGCATCGTCGACCTGCATTTCATAGATGGTTGAGACTTTGTTGAGCATGTTATCCAGCGAGCCGGATTCTTCGCCTATCATCACCATCTGCACTAACATATCGGGAAAAAGCCCTGTGGTTTGCATTGCGACATTCATCTGCATTCCCGCCATGACCTCTTGGCGAATATTCAATATGGCTTTGCGATAAACGGCATTACCCGATGCGCCAGCGGCGGATTCTAAGCCATCAATTAACGGCACACCTGCTGCAAATGTGGTAGCTAAGGTGCGGGCGAAACGAGCCATGGCACCTTTGTGTAAAATCGGTCCAATGGCTGGGATTTTAAGCACGGCTTCATCGACTCTATCTCGCACCATTTGCGAGTTTCGGTGTGCTCGTACAAACAAAAATACGCCGCCAACAATAGCGGCTAAAAAGATGTACCAAGAGGATTGTAAGCCGCGGGAAATATGCAGTACCAGTTGCGTAAAGGCGGGTAGTTCTGCACCAAAGCCCTTAAAAATTTCCTCGAATTGAGGTACGACAAAGAGTAATAACAATGTCGTGACTAAAAGCGCGACTATGACGACCGCTGCAGGATAGAACATGGCTTTCTTAATTTTTGATTTGAGCGCTTCCGTTTTTTCTCTGTAGGTTGCGACGCGATCGAAAACCAAATCGAGTGAACCTGAGTGCTCACCTGCGGCGACTAAGTCTACATAAAGTTCGTCGAAGTAACGTCTATGGGGGCGCATGGCATCGGATAAGGGAATACCCGATTGAATGTCGGTTAAAATAGTACCCAGTAATTCCCGCATTTTAGCTTTTTCATGGCCACGGCCGAGTAGTTCAAATGTCGTTACCAAAGGAACGCCTGCCGCCAACATAGTCGCGACTTGACGGGTCATCATTGCTATATCCATAGGGGTGATATTGGCTTCACCTAACTTAAATAGCGGAGAGGACTGCTTACGAACGCTCTTAGGGTTTACTCCTTGGGATTTAAGCTGACTACGGATTTCGGCTGCGGTTGCACCTCTAAGCTCTCCTGCCGTTTTTTTGCCGTCGCGATTTACGCCTTT
Source organism: Shewanella oncorhynchi (assembly GCF_030848765.1). Taxonomy (NCBI): domain Bacteria; kingdom Pseudomonadati; phylum Pseudomonadota; class Gammaproteobacteria; order Alteromonadales; family Shewanellaceae; genus Shewanella; species Shewanella oncorhynchi. Next base: position 4,483,852 of record NZ_CP132914.1, on the reverse strand, counting down.
CCATTCGAAGGTATAGATTTTGGGCTGGCTTTTTTGCTCGTTTTTTTTGCCGCGAGACTTTCTTACTGTTGTTGCCGTAGCCATAAATAATCTCTGTTAGGTTGTAAAAGCAGGGCGCTCTTTGCAGTGCTCTACTCTTAAAAACTCGTTACGCGATTGACTTCTGCGATGCTAGTAACACCGTGGATTACTTTCAATAATCCTGACTGACGTAAATCACGCATCCCTTGCGCTTTAGCTTGGGAGGCGATTTGTAGGGAGTTACCACCTTCCATAATAGTACGCGCTATTTCATCGGACATCTTCATCACTTCGTAAATACCAACCCGGCCTTTGTAGCCGCCGGAGCAATGCTCGCAGCCCACAGGTTTAAAAGTGGTAAAACCTTGGGTAATTTGTGCTTGGGCAAAACCTAAACGTAATAGTTCATGCTCAGGGATGACTTCAGCTTGCTTACATTCGGGGCAGAGGCGACGCGCCAAACGCTGGGCAATAATCAGGTTAACTGAGCTGGCGATGTTATAACCTGGCACGCCCATATTGATTAAACGAGTCAAGGTTTCAGCGGCCGAATTAGTGTGTAGGGTCGATAACACTAAGTGACCCGTTTGTGCCGCTTTAATGGCAATTTCGGCGGTTTCAAGATCGCGAATTTCACCCACCATCACTACATCGGGGTCTTGGCGCAGGAATGAACGTAAAGCGGAGGCGAAAGTCAGACCAGCTTTTAAGTTAATGTGAACTTGGTTTACACCTTCAAGGTTTATTTCTACCGGATCTTCGGCGGTAGAAATATTACGCTCTTCGGTATTAAGAATATTTAACCCTGTATAGAGGGAGACGGTTTTACCTGAGCCAGTAGGACCGGTCACTAAAATCATCCCTTGGGGTTTTGCTAACATCTCAAGGTAAAGTTTTTCTTGGTCGGGCTCGTAGCCAAGTTTTTCAATGCCCAGTTGTGCGGAGGAAGAATCTAAGATCCGCATCACAATTTTTTCGCCCCACAGGGTCGGCAGGGTACTAACTCGGAAGTCGATGGACTTAGTGCGGGAAAGTTTCATCTTGATTCGGCCGTCTTGTGGCACGCGGCGTTCGGCGATATCAAGTTTCGACATTACTTTTAATCGCGCCGATAAACGATTTGCAAGGCTAATAGGTGGTTCAGAGACTTCGTGTAAAATACCGTCGATGCGAAAACGAATGCGGTAGCGCTTCTCATAGGGTTCAAAGTGTAAATCCGAGGCACCCTTGCGGATCGCGTCGGTTAAAATTTTATTGATATAGATAACAATAGGCGCATCATCGCTACTCTCACCTGTTAACTCTTCATTGCGTCTGTCGGTATCCGTTATTTCAATATTGGCTAGAGCCGCTTCATCCATACCGCCTAAATCTAGGCCACTAATATCTACTTCGAGGATTTTTTCTAGCGCTTTAGCCAATTTATCTTCTTCAACCAGAATCGCTTCGGCGTGGAGGCCTGCACTAAATTGGAAATCTTCGAGGGCGGCGATATTGGTCGGGTCGGATGTCCCTATATAGAGGCGATTACCACGTTTAAACAGGGGTAAGCAGCGGTGTTTCTCAATCAGTTTTTTATTGAGGAAGTCCTCAGGAATGGAAGCAAGATCAAACTCATTAAGATCGAGTAGTGGCGTGCCATATTCTTCATAGCAAAGCTCTGCAATAGCACGTGCTGAGACTAGTTTGCTTTGCACTAAGGTGCTGACCAACGCTTGCTTATTTTGGCGGGATTTTGTGATGGCGTTAGCCATCTGCTCTTCATTAAGCAGGCCCTTACGAATAAACAGGGTCGATAAACCTAAATGAAGGCCAGTTGTGGGCATTTTTAAAACCTAAACTAATGAAAGATTAAATGGCAGCTGTGCTGCCATTTATGGATACATATGCTTATAAACTATAGACCAGCACCAGCTTCACACTGTGCAAGTGTTGCACCTGTTGCACCAGCATTTAAGGTTGCCGCATATGTTACAGTGCCAGCATCTAAAATTGTCGCTGTAACAGTACAAGTCCCATCAGTAAAAGCAAGAGCGGCTCCAGAACCTTCTGCAAGGTCGGCAGAAAGACTAAGGCCATCGTTTGCAACGTTTGCCTCTGCATTAATTGTGTCACAAGAAATGCCTGACTGAACACAAGTTACGGCTTTAGTCGTGTATGAAGAAACACCTTTCATGGCCGCACCACCATGGGCCGAACCAACATAATCACGGTATGCTGGTAAAGCGACTGCTGCCAAAATGCCGATAATGGCAACTACAATCATTAGTTCGATCAGAGTAAAACCCTGAGCTTTTTTATTTAATGCTTTGTTTAAATTCATGGCCTTCATTTTTCTCTCCAGCTAACTATTTAGTGACTTACTGTGGTTGAATAGAGTGTTTAACCTAACCGCTGTTTTACTCTATAAATTGTTTTATCTCATCAAACTTTATTACTCATTTATGTCAATAAAATCATTTATATGATCTATGTAACATTAACAGTACACCGATGATCTTGAATGACCCATGTGTAATGACTCATGCTGATTTATCCAAGCCAGCTTTACTAAATTAGCACTAAGTTAATGCTGGGTTAGCGCTTGTTTGAATAAATTGTTTCGGCAACCGCACCTTAGGCTAACGTTTTCAAAAATATGCCTCTCAAAAAACGTGAACTAGGCAATTTTAAAAAGAATCCCAGTGCTGACCTTAGGTGAGGTTGACCAAACGGCCATCTCGCCTTGGTAAAAGTTAGTACAAAGTTAGGTAAAAGGAAACAAAAATTAAGTATAAAGTACTAATAAAGTGTTGTTTTTGTATAAAAGGCTAACTTATCGACATGTTAGGTTATAACAACTTTTTGACAATGTCAGTTTAGCTGGCGTGTCTTTCGATGTTGTCAAATTGGTGACATGAAATGGTGGCGGGTTGGGTGCTTCGTGAGGGTGAATGCTGAGTATGATAGTACAGACGTAATTTCGTCATTTTGTTTGCTGGAGCCCTACAAAAAAATGCATTTCGCCTTAATATTTTATGAGTGGAATGTGCTTACGGTACTTTGCGAGAACATTCCACTGCCATTTTACATCTAGCGGTTTTAAGCTTTTAATCTGAGTGATAAATCTAAGGCGTGAACATGCTTAGTGAGTGCGCCAACTGAGATATAGTCCACCCCTGTTTTGGCGAATTCGGCTAAGGTATCTAAGGTGACATTACCAGAGACTTCGAGCTTGGCGCCGGCGCCTTTAGCTTTATATTGATTGTTCATTTCCACGGCTTCGACCATCTTAGTGATGTCGAAGTTATCTAGCATTATGATATCTGTGCCAGAGTCGAGTGCTAAGGCGAGTTCTTCGAGTGACTCCACTTCGACTTCAACGGGTTTATTCGGGTACAAGCTGCGGGCGGTATCTACGGCTTGGCGAATACCGCCACAGGCCATAATGTGGTTTTCTTTAATCAAAAAAGCATCATATAAACCAATACGATGGTTTTTTCCGCCACCGCAGGTGACGGCATACTTTTGTGCCGTGCGTAGGCCTGGAATTGTCTTGCGAGTATCTAACAAGCGAGTGTGAGTCCCCGCCAGTTTATCGACATAATGTTTGGTTAAGGTGGCAACACCAGAAAGTGTTTGGATAAAGTTCATTGCCGTGCGTTCGCCAGTGAGAATAGCGCGCGCAGGACCTGATAATTCACATAATAGCTGGTTGGGTAATACTAGATCGCCATCATCCACATGCCAATGCAGTGCGACTTCACCACCGAGTTGGTTAAAAACCTGCTCTGCCCATGCTTTACCACAAAAAACGCCTTCTTCACGGGTGATTAAAGTGGCTTCAGCGTACTTATCGGCGGGGATCAACATTGCTGTGATGTCGCCATAAGCGATGGCTTTGGTTTGATCGTTGATTTCGGTGCCACCTAAGTCTTCACTGAGGGCAGATTTTACTGATTGGCGGATATCGTTTTCTAACATAAGCGGAGTCCTTGCATTACGGCCTACTTGCATTTTAGGTTAAGATTACCACGGCCTTAGGTCTCACGGAACAGGTTGGAAGATTGAGCAAAGGAGTAAGCTGCAGCCTTATTTAAATTGAGAGTGGATGGTTTGTTCCATGATCTCAATGTTAAAAGATAGCTCAGTCAGTAAGTTCCGTGCGCAGGGTTTCTTCTTTGCTTGGAGGAATACTGTTAGAGTAAGGCGGTATATGTGGCATAGAGGATAAGCTCATCATGCGGTTTGATTCGGGTTGGTGTGATAGTGCGAGGCGTTGTGAGTCGCCACATTTTAATCAACGTCCCTTGAATGAAGTGAGTTTGTTAGTGATCCACAATATTAGTCTGCCCGCAGGCTGCTTTGGATTACCTTACATTGATCAATTATTTCAAGGGTGTTTAGATACTAATGCCGATTCCAGCTTTGCACCGCTCAAGGGCTTGCAAGTGTCGGCGCACTTTTTGATCCGCCGCAATGGCGAGCGTGTCCAATATGTAAGCTGTAATGACAGGGCTTGGCATGCTGGGGTGTCTCGTTATGGTGAGAGAGAGAATTGTAATGATTTTTCCATTGGTATTGAACTGGAAGGCACAGATACTGAGTCTTACACTCCTGAGCAATATCAGTCACTTATCGAGTTAACACAAGCCCTACTGGTAGAATATCCATTGCTGAGTATTGAACGGATTGTGGGTCATTGTGATATTGCGCCAATGCGGAAAACGGACCCAGGGCAAAGTTTTGATTGGGAAGGATATTTAGGCAAGTTAAAGGAATATACTCAGGCGTTGCGCTCTTAGTTAATCACTTAACTTTTTGGATTTTAGACGTATTCCATATAAACCTAGACTATTTATGGACAAATTATAGAGGTACAGCCCATGGCATTATTTTCACTCTTGGTCGCCATTTTAGTGGAGCGACTTAAATTTCTTCCTTCATCATGGCAATTTGATCGTTTACTGCAATCCTATCAGACAACATTTTTCGGTGATAAAGCGTCACTGACAAGCGTGATGATGGCGTTGGCGTTAGTGCTACCAGCCTTGTTGGTATATGTTTTATCTTGGTTAGTGGCGGGAATGTTTTGGGGCTTATTAAGTTTAGCCCTATGGATTGTTGTGGCAGTGGTTTGTTTTAACCATCAGAAACAGCGTGATATTTTCAAAAAGTATATGCAAGCCGCTTGTCGCTCAGATGTCCAAGCTTGTTACCATTATGCCGCCGAACTCGATTGTAGCGAGTGTTTAGATGCTGTATCCGAGAAAGACCTGGGTGCCAAAGTGGGTCAAAGTGTTGCTTGGATTAACTATCGTTATTATGGTGCCGTGGCGCTGTTTTTCATTTTTTTAGGTCCAGTCGGTGCGGTACTGTATTGCACGGTACGTTTTTATGCCGAAGAGAATGCCCGTAAATCTCTAGAGCTACCCTTAGTCAACGAAGTGATTATGATACTGGATTGGTTACCGAGCCGGATTTTCGCCTTTGGTTATGCCTTAAGTGGTCAATTTAGTGAAGGTTTAGCGGCGTGGCGCCGTAATGGATTGACCTTAAATGTGAGCGCTCGCACTGTGGTGGCTGAAACGGCATTAGCGGCACAACCTTTACCTGAGGTCGCAAGTGCACCTATATGTGTACAATCAACCTTAGCATTATTAGTGCTCAGTAAACGTAACTTTACACTTATTGTTGCAATACTTTCATTACTGACCATTTTTGGATTGGTGAGTTAAAAGAAGGATGCTTCGCAGCTAGGGCGTCGCCGTGCTCCTTCTAGTCTAGAACCTAGAATCTATCCGCTGCGCTTTTGCAGCGTCTAGTAGGGCGAAGCCCGTGCTTTTGTCAAATGGTCTGACCCCATAAACATTTTTTTCCGCTATGCTCTCTCTTCGTGAGTGCTTTTGATCGAGATCGCTTTTAAGGAGTGATCTTCAATCTGGACATCAAAACGCTGATTTGATAAAGTGCGCTCACTCAAAAAAATTGGTAAGACCAATTTACAACGGAGCTGAGCGCCTGATGGCCTATAGTAAAATTAATCAGCCAAAAATTTCTGACGTGATCATGGCGCAATTAGAGCAAATGATCTTAGAGGGGAGTTTACAGCCCGGTCAGAAGTTACCGCCTGAACGCGAACTGGCGATCCAGTTTGAAGTGTCTCGACCTTCTTTGCGTGAAGCTATTCAAAAGCTTGAGGCAAAAGGACTGTTAATGCGCCGCCAAGGCGGTGGTACTTATGTCAAAGAACAACTCTGGCAGACCCTTGCCGATCCTATTGTTGAACTGATGAATTCAGATCCAGAAAGTCAGTACGACTTACTGGAGTTCCGCCATGCCACCGAAGGCATGATGGCCTATTTTGCGGCCCTGCGTGGTACCGACGCCGATATGCAAAATATCAAGCGTATGATCCTCGAGGTGGAAGCCGCCACCGATATCGAACAAAAAGCTGCTGCGATTGTGCGTTTTTATCGTGCTGTGGCGGAAGCGTCACATAACGTGGCTATGTTACACCTCGTTCTTAGTTTAACCCCTGTGCTGCATCAAAATGTGGCGCAAAACCTGGAGCTTTTAAGCCGCCGCGAAGAAGCTTCTACTATGGCTAACGATCACAGACGGGCCTTGCTCGCTGCCATCGTTCGTCGTGATCCCGACGCCGCCAGAGAAGCCTCGAATGAACACTTAAGTTACATCGAAGAGGTGATGTTATCTGTGCGGGAAGAAGATAGCCGGTTGCAGCGAAGCTTGCGCCGTTTAAAGAGTGGCGCTTAAGTTCTGTGATTTAGCTGCCAGCTAAATCGGAATATGCCGCAAACACCATTCATTATCATGTATATAGAGAAGGACAGTGTCATGTCTGAAGATATGCTACAAGACGTAGATCCGTTAGAGACTCAGGAATGGGTTGATGCCCTGCAAGCCGTGTTGGAACAGGAAGGCCCAGAGCGCGCGCATTTTTTACTAGAAAAGCTGATCGATAAAGCGCGTCGTAATGGCACTCACTTGCCTTATAACGCCACAACGGCTTACCTGAACACTATCCCTGCGGGTCAAGAGCCGCACATGCCTGGCAACCAAGAGATGGAACGTCGCATTCGCGCCATCATCCGTTGGAACGCTTTAGCTATGGTGCTTCGTGGTTCTAAGAAAGATTTAGAATTAGGCGGCCATATTTCAAGCTTCGCCTCAAGCGCGACTATTTATGACGTATGTTTTAACCACTTCTTCCGCGCACCCAATGAAAAAGACGGTGGCGATTTAGTGTATTTCCAAGGCCATATCGCCCCTGGTATTTATGCGCGTTCATTCTTAGAAGGTCGTTTAAGCGAAGACCAACTGGCTAACTTCCGTCAAGAAGTGGATGGCAAGGGTCTGTCTTCATACCCACATCCAAAACTGATGCCGGATTACTGGCAATTTCCAACCGTTTCTATGGGCTTAGGTCCTATCCAAGCGATTTATCAGGCGCGTTTCCTGAAATATCTGACTGACCGTGGTCTGAAAGATTGTTCAGCACAAACCGTTTACTGTTTCTTAGGTGACGGTGAGTGTGACGAGCCAGAAGCCTTAGGTGCGATTGGTTTAGCGGCCCGTGAAGAATTAGATAACTTAGTCTTCATCGTTAACTGTAACTTACAGCGTCTTGATGGCCCTGTACGTGGTAACGGTAAGATCATCCAAGAACTTGAAGGCGAATTCCGCGGCGCAGGCTGGGAAGTGGTCAAAGTGATTTGGGGTCGTTACTGGGATCCATTATTGGCCCGTGACACTAGCGGTAAGTTACTGCAGTTAATGGAAGAAACCGTTGACGGTGAATACCAAAACTGTAAAGCCAAAGGTGGCGCTTATACTCGCGAACACTTCTTTGGTAAGTATCCTGAAACGGCCGAAATGGTTGCTAATATGTCAGATGATGACATTTGGCGTTTAAACCGTGGCGGTCATGATCCAGTGAAAGTGTACGCTGCCTTAGATCACGCACAAAAAACCAAAGGTCGCCCAACGGTGATTTTAGCTAAGACTGTAAAAGGTTACGGCTTAGGTGATGCGGGTGAAGGTAAAAACATCGCTCACAACGTGAAGAAAATGGGTATCGAGTCTATCCGTTACTTCCGCGATCGTTTCAATATTCCGATCCCAGATGACCAGTTAGAAGATCTGCCTTTCTATCACCCAGGTCCAGATTCTGAAGAAGTGAAGTACATGATGAGCCGTCGTGAAGCGCTGCATGGTAGCGTGCCACAACGTCGTCAAAAGTTCACCGAAGAGATGGAAGTGCCGTCACTGAAGATTTTCGATTCGATTTTACAGGGCTCTAACGGCCGTGAAATTTCATCGACTATGGCATTCGTTCGTGTTCTGACAGCTCTGCTGAAAGACAAGAAAATTGGCAAAAATATTGTGCCAATTATTCCTGACGAAGCTCGTACTTTCGGTATGGAAGGTTTGTTCCGTCAAGTGGGTATTTATGCTCACGAAGGCCAAAAATATATTCCGCAGGATTCTGACCAAGTTGCTTACTACCGTGAAGATAAAACCGGCCAAGTATTGCAAGAAGGGATTAACGAACTCGGCGCTATGTCTTCATGGGTATCAGCAGCGACGAGCTACTCAGTCAACGATACACCTATGATCCCGTTCTACATCTACTACTCAATGTTCGGTTTCCAACGTATTGGCGACATGGCTTGGGCTGCGGGTGACATGCGTGCTCGTGGTTTCTTAGTCGGTGGTACTTCAGGTCGTACAACGCTTAACGGCGAAGGTTTACAGCATCAAGATGGTCATAGCCACGTATTGGCGAACACTATCCCTAACTGTATTACTTACGATCCAACCTACGGCTACGAAATCGCCGTTGTGGTACAAGATGGTATCCGTCGTATGTACGGCGAAAATCAAGAAGATATCTTCTACTACTTGACCACAATGAACGAAAACTATGAGCAACCAGCCATGCCAGAAGGTGCGGAAGTGGGCATAGTGAAAGGTATCTACAAGTTAGAAACGGTTGCGGGTTCAGGTAAAGGCAAAGTTCAGTTAATGAGCTGTGGCACTATCCTTGAACAAACTCGTAAAGCGGCGCAAGCACTGGCAAAAGACTTTGGTATTACTGCCGACGTATTCAGTGTGACCAGCTTTAACGAATTGACTCGCGATGGTCAAGCCGCTGAACGTTGGAACATGCTGCACCCAACCGAAACGCCAAAACAAGCCTATATCAGCCAAGTGATTTCAAGTGATGCACCTGCAATCGTCGCGACTGACTATATGAAGATTTACGGCGAACAGTTACGTGCTTATATTCCTACCGATTACAAAGTGTTAGGTACTGACGGTTTCGGTCGTTCAGACAGCCGCGAGAATCTGCGTCACCACTTCGAAGTGGATGCTAAGTTCATCGTTATTGCGGCACTGAAATCACTGGTTGATCGCAAAGAGCTGCCTGTCGATGTGTTAGCAAAAGCCATTAAAGAATATGGTATCGACGCTGACAAGATCAATCCACAGTACGCGTAAGAGGCAATAAAAATGGCTGAATTAAAAGAAGTTTTTGTTCCTGATATCGGCGGCGATGAAGTGCAAGTGATCGAAATTTGTGTGGCTGTGGGTGATACCTTAGCTGCAGAAGAATCGATTCTTACCGTCGAAAGCGACAAGGCGACTATGGATATTCCAGCGCCTTTCGCCGGTGTTTTAGCCGAATTGAAAGTGGCTGTGGGCGATAAAGTATCTGAAGGTACTTTGATTGCTATGATGCAAGCGGCGGGCGCGGCAGCAGCCGCTCCGGCTCCAGTTGCAGCACCCGCTCAGGCGGCACCAGCATCTGCACCAGTTCAAGCGGCTCCTGCCCCTGTGGCTGCTGCTCCTGCGACGGGCGCAACCAAAGTGGTTGAAGTGACAGTACCAGATATCGGTGGCGACACTGATGTATCGGTTATCGAAGTCCTGGTTGCTGTCGGTGACAAGATTGAAGTTGATAGCGGTCTAATTACCCTAGAAACAGACAAAGCGACGATGGACGTGCCATCACCTTTCGCGGGTGTGGTTAAAGACGTTAAAGTTGCGGTTGGCGATAAAGTGTCGCAAGGCTCTTTAGTCATCATGCTTGAAGTGGGCGGCGCTGCACCTGCAGCCGCGCCAACTGTTGCTGCCCAAGCTGCTCCTGCCGCTACGGTAGCGCCAGTGGCCGCAGCACCTGCTGCACCAGCGGCAAGTGTGGTTGCGGTAAAAGAAATTCAAGTGCCGGATATTGGCGATGCCAGCAATGTCGATGTGATCGAAGTGCTCGTGTCTGTCGGTGATGAAATCACTGCCGACCAAGGTTTGATTACGCTTGAAACTGACAAAGCCACCATGGAAGTGCCAGCGCCATTTGCCGGTAAACTGCTGTCTTTGACTGTTAAAGTGGGTGACAAGGTTTCTCAAGGTAGCGTCATTGCGACGATTGAGACGACTTCTGTTGCAACAGCAAGTGCTCCAGTAGCGGTAGCACAAGCGGCGGCTCCTGCTCCAGTGAGTGCAGTGCCCGTTGCAGCCCCAACACCAGCAAGCCGTCCACCAGTTCCACATCACCCAAGCGCAGGTACACCTGTGTCTACCGGTGCGGTACATGCGTCTCCTGCGGTACGTCGTTTAGCCCGTGAGTTTGGTGTCGACTTGACCCAAGTGACAGGTTCTGGCCGTAAAGGTCGCATCATGAAAGAAGACGTGCAGGCGTATGTGAAATACGAACTGTCGCGTCCGAAAGCGACTGCGGCAACTTCTGTTGGTTCAGGTAACGGCGGTGGTCTGCAAGTGATTGCAGCGCCTAAAGTTGATTTCAGTAAGTTTGGTGAAGTGGAAGAGATTCCATTAAGCCGTATCCAGAAGATTTCTGGCCCTAACTTACACCGCAACTGGGTGACTATCCCTCACGTGACTCAGTTCGATGAAGCTGATATCACTGAAATGGAAGAGTTCCGCAAGCTGCAAAACGATGTAGCGGCGAAGAAAAAAGCCGATTACAAGATCACGCCTTTAGTGTTTATGCTGAAAGCTGTGGCTAAAACGTTGCAACAGTTCCCTGTGTTCAACTCGAGCTTAAGCTCTGATGGCGAATCACTGATCCAGAAAAAGTATTTCCACATCGGTGTGGCGGTTGATACGCCAAACGGTTTGGTTGTGCCAGTCGTGCGTGACGTGGATAAGAAAGGCATTATCGAGTTATCTCGTGAACTGGCTGATATCTCTATCCGTGCCCGTGATGGCAAGCTGAAATCTGCTGATATGCAAGGTAGCTGTTTCACCATTTCAAGTTTAGGTGGTATTGGCGGTACGGCGTTTACGCCTATCGTGAACTACCCAGACGTGGCGATTTTAGGTGTGTCTAAATCTGAAATTAAGCCTAAGTGGAATGGTAAAGAGTTCGAACCTAAATTGATGTTGCCGCTGTCACTGTCATACGATCACCGCGTGATCGATGGTGCCATGGCTGCACGTTTTAGTGTAACGCTGTCAGGAATTCTGTCCGATATTCGTACTTTGGTTCTGTAAGCATATAAGGCTGCTCATCTTGAGCAGCCTTTTGTTTATTGTGATCAGTATCAAACACAGGTTAAAATGCGCCCACCTTACGCGCTGGCGCATTTTCGGTTGGCAGGATAGCTCCTCCAACGGATTGAATGAGAATTAGAGGAAAACATGAGTAACGAAATCAAAACTCAGGTAGTGGTATTAGGTGCAGGTCCTGCAGGTTATTCTGCGGCTTTCCGTGCTGCTGACTTAGGTCTGGAAACCATCATAGTTGAACGTTTTAGCACTTTAGGTGGCGTGTGTCTTAACGTGGGTTGTATCCCATCTAAAGCCTTACTGCACGTTGCTAAAGTTATCGAAGAAGCCAAAGCGGTTGCCGCTCACGGTGTGGTCTTCGGCGAGCCAACTATCGATTTAGATAAGTTACGTGGCTTTAAAGAAAAAGTCATTGGCCAATTAACTGGCGGATTGGGCGGCATGTCCAAAATGCGTAAAGTTAACGTGGTTAACGGTTTTGGTAAATTCACTGGCCCTAACACGCTAGAAGTGACTGCTGAAGATGGCACTGTGACTAAAGTGACTTTCGAGCAAGCGATCATTGCTGCGGGTTCTCGTCCAATCAAACTGCCATTTATTCCGCATGAAGATCCACGTATTTGGGATTCGACTGACGCATTAGAACTGAAAGAAGTTCCAGGCAAGTTGTTAGTGATGGGCGGCGGTATTATCGGTCTAGAAATGGGTACTGTGTACGCTTCTTTAGGCAGCCAAATCGACGTGGTTGAGATGTTCGACCAAGTGATCCCTGCGGCTGATAAAGATGTGGTTCGCGTATTTACTAAGCAAATCAAGAAGAAATTCAACCTGATCCTTGAAACTAAAGTCACAGCGGTCGAAGCCCGTGAAGACGGTATCTATGTTTCTATGGAAGGTAAGAGCGCGCCAACTGAAGCCGTTCGTTACGATGCCGTATTAGTGGCTATTGGCCGTGCACCTAATGGCAAGTCGTTAGATGCTGAAAAAGCAGGTGTTAACGTTGATGAGCGTGGCTTTATCAAGGTTGATAAGCAACTGCGTACTAACGTACCGCACATCTATGCAATTGGTGACATTGTTGGTCAACCAATGTTGGCTCACAAAGGCGTGCACGAAGGCCATGTAGCGGCTGAAGTTATCGCTGGCATGAAGCACTATTTCGATCCAAAAGTCATCCCATCTATTGCTTACACTGACCCTGAAGTCGCTTGGGTTGGTCTGACTGAGAAAGAAGCGAAAGAGCAAGGTATTGCTTACGAAACCGCAACTTTCCCATGGGCTGCAAGTGGTCGTGCGATTGCGTCAGATTGTTCTGAAGGTATGACTAAGCTGATTTTCGACAAAGACACTCACCGCGTGATCGGTGGTGCTATTGTGGGTGTTAACGGCGGCGAGCTGTTAGGCGAAATCGGTCTAGCGATTGAAATGGGTTGTGATGCTGAAGATTTAGCATTAACCATTCACGCTCACCCAACACTGCACGAATCAGTAGGCTTAGCGGCTGAAATGTACGAAGGTTCTATTACTGATTTGCCAAACCCAAAGGCAAAGAAAAAGTAATTTAGCTGTCGATTAAAAAAGCGCTCACTTGAGCGCTTTTTTATTGCCTGTATTTTTTTGTAACTTTTATGTAAACAAGCGGATGAATTGAAGGGATTGAGCTGCTACAGTACAGATATACCCAAGCGACCTCAAAATACGAGTTTCAGAGCGCCCAGGGTGCTTCAATTCAAGGCGCATCAATGAAAAAAATGTAGCTACCTTTTGAATTGATGCAACACGGAAGTGGAGTGCCCTGGGTGCTCCGTCCCGGCGGGTTTTAACGCACTTTATGCGGTGTTGGCTATTTTTGACTTAGCCCACTAGGCCTGCAAATAGCCGTCTTGCCTAAAGTGCGTTAAATTCCCGCTGAATCCTGCATTTTGAGGTGGTTTGGGTATATGTATGAAGTAAGTTGTCACATGCAAACAAAAATAATTAGAACAATTCTGACATGTTTCATCCTTTCACTGATTAGCGTCCATTCGGCTTGGGCGGGCGGCTTTGTGCAGCGTGTTTTTACCGATAGAGACGGTTTAGCTGTCACCAGCATCCGAGGTTTAGCCTTAGATGACTACGGTTTTGTATGGGCCGCGACTGAGCAGGGCTTGTATCGGGTCAGTAATTCTAAGGTGCGGCGTATTGATAAAATTGGCACGGAATCACGGCTTGCGGATGACTTTTTAACGACAGTGGTGAACATCGACCGAGACAAGTTATTGGTCAGCACCAATGCCGCGATTTACCTTTACGATATAGTGCAAAATCAATTTACCGCATTTGGTTCTCCCTATCTATTCCCGCAGTTTCCAGGTGGTGCGCTGATATCGGCAGCCCGCAAGAATAGCAAAACATGGCGATTATTAATTGATAATGGTCAGATCTATGAGTTTTCCCCTTCAAAGTCAGAACTTCGCCTTATCACTCAATTAGCTGTTAATCGCGACCTTCCTTGGCGCAAGTTATTGCTTATGCCCAATGGACACATGTTGGTTGCGGGGCAGTTGCAACTAGAGCTCCTCGATAACAAGGGCGAACGGCTGTTCCAATACCCTTGGACCGAATCTATGGGCAGTATTCTCGATATGTTGGAGGATACTCAACATAGGATCTGGATTGCGACAGGGCGTGGTGTTTATCAATTAGATCAAATCGCTCATCAAATTACACCTGTGCCAGAATTACCCGATTGGAGCACAGCGATCATTGAAGATGCTAAAGGGTATTTGTGGTTTGCCAGCCGTATTGGCTTGTTAAAATGGTCGCCTGAGACGCGGTTGATTGAGAATTATCAGCAAGAGTTGAAGGCTGAGGCCAACATGGAAACGCTGAAAGCCATGTTGTTTGATGATGCAGGCTTGATGTGGGTTGGAGGCTCTGGTGATGGATTGGCATTGTTAGCGTCACAGCCTGATTTCATTCTTGATACTTATGCGGCAGATGAACCCTATCAGCTGAGCGATGCCATGACTTGGTCTGTACATGCCAGTGATGAAGGGGTTTGGCTCGGTTCTTCCAGTTTAGATTTTGTTGCTAAGGGCAGTAAAAAAGCGGTTAACATTCCGATTGAGGGGTTTAATCCCCACGAAAGTATTTATGATATTAGTGAGTTTGAGGACCATTATTTACTTATCTCAACAACCAGTGGTCTTTTTGTTATTGATAAAGAGACCTTGCAAGGAAGTAGTTTTTCTAAATGGACTCACGGTCAGGATGACTTTAAAAATAAGCTCATATATAAAACTTATCGGGATCCCAAACTGAAAGGACGCGTCTGGATTGCGACTACCACGGGACTCTATTTTTGGGAAATGGGACTCTATGAGCCCCAGCCATTTGATATTGATAAGTCATCGAACGAATTTGATGGCCCCAAGCGGCCAGTGATCCGCACGATTTATCGTACCTCAGACGGTCGTCTTTGGGTTGGCGGTAAAAAAGTCTTTGGTTACATAGACAGTCAAAACGAGTTTCATGATCAACGGCACTTATTTAATGCTTTTGCGGCACAACCAACGATTAGCCATATTGAAGAAATGTCCCCGGGAATTATCTGGTTTGGTTCCTATGAAAAAGGTTTGTTTGAATATCAGCAGCAGACGGAATCGTTAGTTTCACTGACTTCCGAATGGCAATTAAATTGTAGTTCAGTGTTTTTTATTCAAAAGACCCCTAAGTCAAATCTTGTGGGTTGTGCTGATTCTTTGATTCGTCAGGATATTCAAACGGGCAATATCGCCATGTTTAATCAACTCGATGGTTTGATTTCCGATGAAATGAACGAGGGCGCTTATTTTTATTCGCCAAAAACAGGCTTTTACTTAGGAACACCTGAAGGTGTGATGCGACTCGATGTCAATAGGCTGGTCAATCGTATAACCGATGACCATGTGATGCTTGAATCTGTCTCTGTGTACTATAACAACACGACAGAAGTATCTTTGTTGCCGCGTAACCTGATGACCATCAAACCCGATGCGAATATGGTGAGTTTTCAAATCACTAACTTAGATTATCTCGATGATTCGCCAATTCAATTTAAATACCGATTACGTTATCAGGATGAAGATAGCCATTACGTCTTGTTGCAGGGGGAATCTCAGATCAACCTCGCAGGATTAGCTGCGGGTGGCTATGTGCTAGATATTTTGAGTCAAGTTAACGGGATATGGTCAGATAAGCCGTTCTCTTATCCTTTTTATGTTGAGCAGCATTGGTGGTTATCCCAAGGTTTTAAAGGTATTTTGCTGCTGTTATTTTCAATTATTGCTTTAAGTCTTGCTTGGTATCGACAACGACAGATTAATACATTTAAGCAGATGAATCTGGCATTAACGGAGAGTGAGGACAGGTTAAGGCAGTCTTTGCGCGGCAGTGACTCAGATCTCTGGGAGTGGCATAAAAATACTCAGGCATTTCACCTTGATAATCGCGGTTCGGTGCTTGGTACGCATGCCAATGAGATTGTGGTGAGCTTAGAGGATTTGCCAGTGCACCCGCAGGATAGGGAGAAAGCTCTCGCTCAGTGGGACAACATGATGGCGGGTGAGATTGACCGATTCGAGGCCGAATATCGCTATCAGCGTAAGGACGGTAATTGGGGATGGCTTAGGGTTAGAGGGCGGCCAGTTGCTCGCAATAAGTACTCAAATGAAATTGAACGGGTCGCGGGTATTTATAGCGATATTACTGTGCAACGCCAGCTAGAAGATGAAATTAATTTATTGGCGAAAGCGTTTGGCAATACCTCTGAAGGTGTGTTGATTTTAGATGTCGAAGGCGGTATTCGCGTTGCGAATTACGCTGCGCAACAAATTATTGGTATAGATTCTGACGACTTAGTCGGGCAACCATTTGCACAATTCGTACAGATGAATGACAGGTTAGCATCGGAGATTAAGCAACTTCTCCGTGATAGTCAGTCTTGGACCGGAGAGCGGGAGTTAATCCGCGCCAATCAGCAACTCTGTCCAGTGTGGCTAAACGTGTCGGTGATGCAAAGCATTAACGGGAAAGTTACCCACTATGTGGTGGTATTTTCTGATATTACGGAGCGTAAACGTACTGAAGCCGATTTACGCCGTTTGGCTAATTACGATGTGCTTACTGGTTTGCCAAATCGCTCCTTATTTTCTAGCCGTCTATTACAGTCGATTCAAGCTGCGCAGCAAACAGGTGAGAAACTGGCGCTACTGTTTTTAGATCTCGATAGATTTAAGCATGTTAATGATTCCTATGGTCATAGCATGGGCGATGCTCTGCTGGTCGAAGCATCAAGCCGACTGCAATCTTGTATTTCCAGCGAGCATTTACTCTGTCGTTTTGGTGGCGATGAATTTGTGATTTTACTCCGTAATGCAAACAGCATTGACGATATTAACCATGTCGCCGAGCGTCTGTTGGAGCAAATTGTCGCGCCTTTTAAGTTATATGGTCGGGAATTTTATATTTCGACCAGCATAGGCATCAGTATTTGGCCCGACGATGCGGTGCAGCCTGAGGCTTTTATCAAGAATGCCGATCTTGCTATGTACCATGCCAAAGAAGAAGGGCGAGGCAATTTTCAATATTATTCCTCGGAGCGTAATGCTCAAGCCCTCTATCATTTACGGCTTGAAGCCGATTTACGCAAAGCTATAGAGCGGCAAGAGTTCGAGCTTTATTACCAGCCGCAAATTGATATTTTGCGTAATGATAAGCTCATAGGAATGGAGGCATTAATTCGCTGGAAACATCCGCAAGACGGCTTTATTCGCCCCGATATTTTCATTAAAGTTGCTGAGGCTTGCGGTTTAATTGTTGATATTGACCGCTGGGTATTAAGACAAGCCTGTGTGCAGGGGGCCAATTGGACTAAGCGCTATGGCTCGGGCTTTAAGTTGTCGGTTAATATTTCGGCGGTGCATTTTAGGCAGCCAGATTTTATTGAAGATATCCAAAGAATTTTACAAGAAACCCAAATGCCAACTGCATCTTTAGGATTAGAAATCACCGAAGGCGTATTGATGAAGGAGTTGCATGTCGCTAAAGACCATCTGACTCGATTGAAATCTTTGGGGATCGAGGTTGCCATCGATGACTTTGGTACTGGGTATTCTTCACTGGCTTATTTGCGTAATTTTGAAGTCAATACCCTAAAAATTGATCGCTCCTTTTTAATTGATATCGCCACTAATACCGCAGATCAGGCGATTGTGAGCAGTATTATTGAATTAGCCCGTAACCTTAAATTAAATGTGGTTGCTGAAGGGATTGAGACGGTTGAGCAGTTAGAGCAAGTCTTTAGCCGTGGCTGTTATATTATTCAAGGGTATTATTTTGCTAAACCTATGTGCGTTGATGATTTTGAGCGCTATTTAGAGACAGATAACAAAATCGTCTCTATTGATCATTAAGCTAGAAACATAGTCTATTATTGGCTCGCGAATACTTAATATTTGTACCGCTGATGGGCAATCGTCTGCACGATATAAGCCAGTGAGCTTGAGATGTAAACGTTATCGTCTTCAGTGGTGATGGATATTTTGTTTAGCGGTTTATTCAATTAAACTTCATCTGTTTGTATAAAGAGTACACAAACTTATCACTAGTCGGTCCAGATAAAATATGACTGACGGTTAAATCGATAAGTTTGTTAATATAACTCGGATTTTTATCCCATAAAAAGTAGCCTCACATGATGCGTCAACTACTCGCTTCTATTATTTTGTGTTTGTGTGTTACCCCGTCTTTGGCTGCAGAGCGCCTTAAAATTGGTGTCGTACTAAGTGGTGGTGGTGCTAAAGGCGCCGCTCACGTGGGCGTGCTCAAAATATTAGAAGAACATAACATCCCAGTCGATTATATCGCGGGCACCAGCATAGGTGCCTATGTCGCTGGCATGTATTCACTGGGTTACAGTGCGAGTGAAGTTGAAGCTATCATGATGGGGGTCAACTGGGACAGTGGCTACTCGGACACCATACCGCGCAATATTTTGAGTTACAGGGATAAACAGTTACGCGACCGTTACAATATTCCGTTAAACATTGGCTATAACGAGGGCCAAGTGAGGGCGCCAAGTGGTCTGCTACGTGGACAGACTATGTCACAACTTTTACGTCAGTCGACAGATCTGGTACAGCAATTTGGTCATTTTGATGATTTAGCCATTCCCTACCGAGCGGTTGCAACCGACTTAGAAACTAGCTTACCTGTGGTGATTAGTCATGGCAGTATGGTTAAAGCTATGCAAGCGTCTGCAACTGTACCTGGTGCACTTCAGCCCGCACAAATTGAAGGCAAGTTATTGGTCGATGGTGGTATTGCCAACAACATGCCCGTCGATGTGGTTAAAGCCATGGGAGCCGATATTATTATCGCCGTCGATATTGGCTCGCCTCTGGTCAAAAAAGATAAATTAGACAGTACTATCGCAGTGCTCGATCAGCTCTCTAATTTTTTGACCAATGCCAGCACTGAAAAACAAAAACAATTACTGACAGATAAAGATGTATTGATCCGACCCGCGATTGACGCCCTCAGCACCACTGATTTCACTATTATGCCGCTGGCATTAACCCTTGGAAAAGAAGCCGCTAATGGTCAGCTTTATAAGTTGAGCAGTATGAGCGTGAGCCCTGAGGAATATGCCGCCTACGTCGAGGCTAAAAAAGCCAAAGGTAAATTATTAATGGCGGATGTACGTCATCCCATTAATGAAATCGTATTTGAAAACCAATCTAAGGTGAGTTTGAATCTCTTGACGGAAACCTTGGATATTAAACCTGGGCAAGCTGTATCTAAAGACGAGCTTAATGAGGCGTTAAAGCGTATTTACTCTCTCAATAAATTTGAACGTGTCGATGCTGAATTTGTAGAAGGTGAGGATGGCCGCATACTCACTGTCACTACTAAGGCTAAGTCTTGGGGGCCGAATTATTTCCAACTGGGCTTTAATTGGGAGGATGACTTTAATTCAGAATCTGCCATCAGTTTTGATATGGCTTATACCATGACCGATTTGACCTTTAATGGTGGCGAGTGGCGCAATGAGGTCAAACTCGGCATTGAAAAGTTGTTTGCAACTGAGTTCTATCAGCCTTTAGACAGGGACCAACAGTTCTTTAGCCGTGCCCGCTATCAATACGATACCCGTGATTGGGACTTATACGATAATAACAGTCGTATCTTAACCTTCGACAAGAAAACCCATACTATTGAATTAGGCATAGGTTATAACTACACCTTACAAGGGATGATTGAGTTAGGCTTAGTCGCAGAGAAGGGGTCGATAGTCAATGATGTTTGGCTAACGCAGGACTTAGATTTTAGTTCCTATGGTGCTTACTTTAGGTTCGGTTACGATAGCTTGGATAGTATTAGCTTCCCGACATCGGGTAATCGTGTAACCTTAAACGTCTACGTGCGCAATGAAGATTTCAATGACAGTCTCGACGATAATCAAAACCAATTTAGCGTGCAAATAGAGGCCGACTGGAAAGGTGCCTTGAGTGTCGGTAACCACGCTTTTGTTGGTAAGGCATCGATTGCTACCAACAATAATGATGGTGTCAATACGCTGCATTTATCCGAATTGGGAGGATTCTTAAACCTATCTGGTTACCATAAAGACTCAATTATGGGCGCACATAAAGTGTTTGGGGCCTTTATTTATCAATATGATCTCGGGCGTGATGCGCTAGGTATGACAGATTATCCTCTATACCTAGGTTGGAGCTTAGAGGCGGGAAATGTCTGGGACGAGCGCACTGACGTCACTCTGACCGATCTGATTTATGCATCGAGTCTTTATATCGGTACAGATACTTCCATGGGACCCGCAGCACTTGGTTTTGGGATCACAGATCTTGGCGATAAGTCCTTCTATTTATTTGTGGGTAAAAACTTCTAGTTTGAGATTTGTGTAAAGAACTTAAGGGCATGACTGAGGTTGTGCCCTTACTTTTTGGTCGATGGAAAAACTATAAGCGTCATCCCTATGGAAGTTACCTTGCCGAAATAGCTAAGAGTGTCGCTAAAGTGTCATATCCTTTTACAAAATCTTACTACTGTGAGGCGTGTCAAGATGCTAAGGTTTTGCGGGAAAAATAATAACTCTCAACGGAAGCTGGGGAAAACAATGAAGAAGATAAGCACACTGGCACTGAGTATCGCCTTGAGTTTAGGTTTAGCGGCTTGTAGTACTGAGCCTAAAACTGAAGCCGTCGCGGTGTCTGGCATTGAATTGCAAAACTTTGATGCCTCAGTTCGCCATCAAGATGATTTCTATTACAGCGTTAACGGAAAATGGTTGGCAAATACGCCTATTCCTGCTGACAAATCTAATTATGGCGCGTTTTCTGTGTTGTACGACCAAAGCCAAGATGCATTGAAGAAAATTATCGACGAAGCGGCCGCTAAAAAGAATCCTGCCGCAGGCTCGAATGAGCAGAAAATCGGTGATTTCAATGCTAGCTTTATGAATACCGATTTGCTTGAAACCTTAGGTGTTACTCCGCTTAAGCCATTGCTGGCCGATATCGCAGCCGCAAAAACGCACGCTGACTTACCCGGTGTGATGGGCAAATTACTGACGACGGGTTCTGGTATTCCTTTTGGTTTTTACGTCAATAATGACGCTAAAAACTCAACCCAGTATGCGGTGTATTTAAGCCAGTCAGGCCTCACGCTACCGGATCGTGATTATTACCTTAAAGATGACCCTAAATTTGCCGCTAATCGTCAAGCCATGGCCAAGTATGTGACAGACATACTGACCGAAGCGGGTTACAAGGATGCTAAACGCGCGGCTAAAAACGTCGCCGACATCGAAATGATGATCGCTAAAAGTCAGTGGAGCCGAGTTGAATCCCGTGATGCCAACAAGGCATACAACAAGTTAGATCGTGCTGAACTGCAAAAGTTAACCGGTCAATTCGATTTTAATGCCTTTGCTGCGAGTGCGGGCTTAGGCGATAAAGTGACTGAAGTGATCGTGCGTCAGCCCTCTTATTTTGAAAAACTCGGCGCCAGTTTCGAGACATTCCCTGTATCGGCTTGGCAGGATTATCTAGCGTTCCACTTAGTGGATAGCTACGCCGAGTTACTGAGTAAAAACTTTGTTGATTTGAACTTTGCCTTTAAGAGCAAAACCTTAATGGGTATCGAAGAGCAGCAGCCACGCTGGAAAAAAGCAGTTGATGGCGCCGACCAAGTGATTGGTGAGTTAGTGGGTGAAGAGTACGTTAAGCAATACTTCAAGCCAGAAGCTAAAGCACGCATGGAAACCATGATCAAAAACTTGATCAAAGGTTTTGAAGTCAGCATTAATGAACTTGAGTGGATGACGCCAGAAACCAAAGTCGCCGCCCAAGAAAAACTGGCTAAATTTACCTACAAAATTGGCTATCCAGATAAATGGAAAGATTACTCAGGTTTAGATATCAAGGCTGACGAGTTAGTCGGTAACTACATGCGTTACGCTCAGTTTGAATATCAAGATATGATCAACAAGCTAGGCAAGCCGATTGATCGGACCGAATGGGGCATGACACCACAAACGGTGAATGCTTATTACAGTCCAGTGAAAAACGAAATCGTCTTTCCTGCTGCGATTCTGCAACCGCCATTCTTTAATATGGATGCCGATGATGCTGTTAACTACGGTGGTATAGGTGCCGTGATCGGCCATGAAATTAGCCATGGTTTTGATGACCAAGGCGCTAAATACGATGGTGATGGCAACCTGCGTGATTGGTGGTCAGATAAAGACAGAGAAGAGTTCCAAAAACGCGGTAAACAACTGTCAGCGCAATACTCAGGTTATGAGGCAATGCCCGGCAAGTTTGTTAACGGTGATTTGACCTTAGGGGAAAACATCGGCGACTTAGGTGGTTTAACTGTAGCGGCACGTTCGTATTTGATGAGCCTTAACGGCAAACCTGCACCTGTGCTCGATGGTTTAACGGGCGAGCAACGCTTCTTTGTGGGTTGGTCGCAAGTATGGCGCCGTAATTACCGTGATGAAGAGCTGAGCCGTCGTTTGCTGACAGATCCGCATTCACCGAGCCATTATCGTGCCATGGGGACGCCACGTAACGTGGAAGCCTTCTATAAGGCCTTCGAGATGAAAGAAGGCGATAAAATGTATTTAACACCAGATGAACGTGTGAAAATTTGGTAATAAATTCAGCAGATTGAAATAAGAAAAGCCAGACAATGTCTGGCTTTTCTATTGATGACCATAATCTAGGATGCTGCCGATTAATGTCCGTAACCTAAGGATTCAATTTTTGTGACTTTATTATTAGTGGCATACAGGCGACGCATTAAGCGTGTTGGTCCAAAGTCATAGGTCCATTCTTGATACTCAGTTGGCAACTTGCTGGGATCGATCACCCTGTCTCCGTTAGCGTTGAGATAAGTCGCGGGCAGACTGTATTCTCGAATATCACTGGGCGAGCCGCATTTATCCTGCACAGTCGTTAAAGTATCGCCCGTATTGATCACTTGTTGTTTACAGTGCATGGTCTCACCTGCACTAGCGGGTAAACAGGTGGACATGAGTATTAAGCCCATGGGCAGTATTAAGGACAGGTATTTCACATTGAATTCCTTCTGGTGCATACACCATTGTGCTATTTATCCGTAGGGCAAAGACTAAGCTTATCCGCCCTGCAGAAACTCGGTGTGTTGTGACGTTATTTTGCCAAAATTGTTGTTAATGCCAACAAACTCTCGGCCTGATGATGGGCGATAATCCACTTAGCATCGCCTCTTTGTTCTGGCGCAGGGATCGCGACCGTTTGCATGTTGGCTGCTCTGGCGGCAATTAAGCCGTTAAAGGAATCTTCGATGGCAAGACAACAACGGGGATCAACATCTAACGCCTTAGCGCAATTCAAATAAACTTCTGGGTGGGGTTTGCCATAGGTGAGTCCCTCGGCCGATTGTACTGCCATAAATTTATCACTGAGTCCTAGCTTAGAAAGAACTGCCTCAATAATAGTGTAGAACGACGAGGTCGCTAAGCCGATTTTAAGGCCAAGCGCTTGGCAGTGATCAATCGCTTCGTGGACGCCCAGCATAGCTTCGCCGCTAACCAGAATTTCATTTGCAACTTTATCAACAATCGTTTGGCTGACCTTGGCATTATCATAGTGTGGCCAAGGTGCCTTGTGGTACCAATAATCGACGCATTGATCGATGCGTAAGCCCGTGGTTTGTTGAATCGTTTCTATCGTCACTGGCACGCCGAGTGCGGATAACACTTCATACTCGACTCGTTGCCATAGGGGTTCTGAATCGATTAAAACGCCATCCATATCAAAAATAACGGCTTGAATGCTAAGGGATGTCATTGGTACTCCGATGGACTAAGGAAATAACTGAGATATGCAGTAAATTAAGCCTGAGTGTAAGTTCTCGCACTGCATCTTAAAAGCCAAAATGCAGCAAGATGAGAAAAATTTATACCTATTTGCTCTCTGACACGGAAAATTGCTTGTTCGATTTAAAATTAATGAAACATTATTAACTATTTGTAGTGTATGGTTTTTTGTCTTTTTTCAAACTATTGTCTAATTTCACTTGTTTTAATCTTCCCGTAAGTTGGCATTCGCCGCCGGATTTAGTCCTTATTTCGCTTTTTGCCGAGTGTGACCTGATTCATACTTTTGCAAAGCTGTAGTATACTGCAGGCCGGAAATACGGGTCGATCATGTCGGACTGTCAGCTTCAATTAAGAAGACGTGCAGTTTCGTTGTTAGAGCGCCAAACAAAGAGGAATGTTGCCGTGCTAGAAGCATATCGTAAACACGTCGCAGAACGTGCTGCAGAGGGCGTAGTCCCTAAGCCATTAGATGCACATCAAGTGGCTGAACTGGTTAAGTTAGTTCAAAATCCACCCGCAGGTGAAGAGGCTTTCGTTCTCGACCTGCTTGAAAATCGAATTCCCCCAGGTGTTGATGAAGCTGCTTATGTTAAAGCTGCTTTTTTAGATGCGGTTGCCAAAGGCACTGAAAAATCACTGATTCTGTCTGCTGAGCGTGCTACTGAGTTGTTAGGCACAATGCAAGGCGGCTACAACATCGAACCTCTGATCGCGCAGTTGGATAACCCAGCGTTAGCACCTTTAGCTGTTAAAGCGCTATCTCACACTCTGCTGATGTTTGATTCTTTCCACGATGTGGTTGAGAAGATGGAAGCGGGCAATGAGTTTGCGAAGCAAGTGGTTGAAGCGTGGGCAAATGCAGATTGGTATTTAAGCCGTCCAAAACTGGCCGACAAAGTCACTCTGACAGTATTTAAAGTTTCTGGTGAAACCAACACCGATGACTTGTCACCTGCACCAGATGCATGGTCACGTCCTGATATCCCATTGCACGCGTTAGCTATGCTGAAAAACGCCCGTGATGGTATCGAGCCTGATGTTGCTGGCGCCGTTGGCCCAGTGAAAAAAATTGAAGCATTAAAAGCACAAGGTCATCCATTAGTATATGTGGGTGACGTTGTGGGTACGGGTTCATCACGTAAATCTGCGACTAACTCAGTACTGTGGTTTATGGGCGATGATATTCCATTCGTACCCAACAAGCGCGCTGGTGGTTTCTGCCTTGGCGGTAAAATTGCACCGATTTTCTTCAACACTATGGAAGATGCGGGCGCACTGCCAATCGAGCTTGACGTAAACAAGATGGAAATGGGCGATGTGATTGACATCTACCCATACGCCGGTGTGGTTAAGCGTCACGATAGCGACGAAGTGATTTCAGAATTCAGCTTAAAAACGGAAGTCTTGTTAGACGAAGTTCGTGCTGGTGGTCGTATTCCATTGATCATCGGTCGTGGTTTAACTGACAAAGCCCGTGACGTATTAGGCTTAGGGTTATCTGACGTCTTTGTGCGTTCTCAAGATGTCGCTGATACCGGTAAAGGTTATACACTTGCGCAGAAGATGGTCGGTAAAGCCTGTGGCGTAGCGGGTGTGCGTCCTGGTCAATACTGCGAACCTAAGATGACGTCTGTTGGTTCACAAGACACGACAGGTCCTATGACCCGTGATGAGCTGAAAGATTTAGCTTGTTTAGGTTTCAGTGCTGATTTGACTATGCAGTCATTCTGTCACACTGCGGCTTATCCAAAGCCAGTTGATGTGAACACACATCATACTCTGCCAGATTTCATCATGAACCGCGGCGGTGTATCACTGCGTCCAGGTGATGGTGTTATCCACTCATGGTTAAACCGTATGCTGCTACCAGATACAGTTGGTACGGGTGGTGACTCACATACGCGTTTCCCAATTGGTATTTCATTCCCAGCGGGTTCTGGCTTAGTAGCGTTTGCTGCTGCGACTGGCGTTATGCCACTCGACATGCCTGAATCCGTATTAGTGCGCTTCAAGGGCAAAATGCAACCGGGTATCACACTGCGTGATCTGGTTCATGCTATCCCATTAAAAGCCATTGAACTGGGCATGCTGACCGTTGAGAAGAAAGGTAAAGTAAACATCTTCTCTGGTCGCGTACTGGAAATCGAAGGCTTAGAATCACTGAAAGTTGAACAAGCTTTCGAACTGTCTGATGCTTCAGCTGAGCGCTCTGCTGCCGGTTGTACCATCAAGTTAGACAAAGAACCTATCATTGAATACCTGAACTCAAACATCATCATGCTCAAGTGGATGATCGCTGAAGGTTATGGCGATCGTCGTACGATTGAACGTCGTATCAAAGGCATGCAAGAGTGGTTAGCCAATCCTGAGCTGATGAGTGCTGATAAAGATGCTGAGTACGCTGCAGTAATCGAAATCGACTTAAATGACATCAAAGAGCCAATCCTGTGTGCGCCAAACGATCCTGATGATGCCGTTTTACTGTCATCTGTTGCGCAAACTAAGATTGACGAAGTGTTCGTAGGTTCTTGTATGACCAACATCGGTCACTTCCGCGCAACCGGTAAGATGCTAGACAAGTTTGCTAAAACCCTGCCAACACGTCTGTGGATTGCACCACCGACTAAGATGGATAGAGATCAGCTGACTGAAGAAGGCTACTACGCGATTTTTGGTCGTGTAGGCGCGCGCATCGAGATCCCAGGTTGTTCACTGTGTATGGGTAACCAAGCACGTGTAGCTGAAGGTTCAACTGTGGTATCGACTTCTACCCGTAACTTCCCTAACCGTTTAGGTACAGGTGCTAACGTTTACTTAGCCTCTGCTGAACTGGCTGCGGTTGCTGCGCTGTTAGGTCGTCTGCCGTCACCTGAAGAATATCAAGAATACGCTAAAGAGTTAGACGCAACTGCAGCTGACACATACCGTTACTTGAACTTTGATCAAATCGAGTCTTACACAAAAAAAGCATCGGAAGTGATCTTCCAGACAGCTGTGTAATCGATTGCCGTTAAGGTAACTTGATGTAAAAAGCCAGCGTAAGCTGGCTTTTTTGTGGGTTTGTTTTATTTCTACATCTATATGCACCAATGAACCCTATCATAGTCATGCTGTAGTTCTTAAATCACAAACTCGCTACTTACTAATGGTCACGCGTTGTCGCCATTAAAAAATCAATTTAAGCCGATCCGTCGGTCAATCTCACGCTTAGCCCCGTTTAATCTTCTTTTTAAAAGACGAAAGTCTTCTATTTTCATAACTATCAACAAATCATCTGATGGCTTTTGGCTATACATAATGCGAAACAAAGGCGCAGCCTTGACTGAGTTGTGGATAACTTTGGGGGTAAGTAGTGGGTATCTTGTGGCTAGATTGGGTAATTAGAATTAACTGCAAATTTCCTTAAAATAGGGGTTGCGCAAAATCTCCTGCTGCCTATAATGCGCATCCACTGACACGGCAGACAGCGTTAAGCAGCCTGATGTGACAGTTCATCGATGAGTTTACTGATTGATGAGTGTTGAGAAAGTTTGCAAAAACTCCTTGACGCAAAACGGGAAATGCGTAGAATACGCAGCCCTAGCCAACTGGAAGCGTTCGGCGCTCAGTGTGGTACTCAAGTTCTCTTACGGATATTGAGTTGCTCTTTAACAAGATAAAACAAGAAATCTGTGTGGACACTCACAGGTGTTGAGTTAATCGAAACTGCTTAACCTTCGGGTTGGCAGTCAAAAATTTAAATCAATGTAACAATGAGTGTTCATAGTAATATGTACAGTTTGTTTCTGCTTTTAAGTGGAAACAAAAAATCAGAATTCATTGAGCCGCTGAAGTCGCAAGACGGAAGCAACAAAACTTTAATTGAAGAGTTTGATCATGGCTCAGATTGAACGCTGGCGGCAGGCCTAACACATGCAAGTCGAGCGGCAGCACAAGGGAGTTTACTCCTGAGGTGGCGAGCGGCGGACGGGTGAGTAATGCCTAGGGATCTGCCCAGTCGAGGGGGATAACAGTTGGAAACGACTGCTAATACCGCATACGCCCTACGGGGGAAAGGAGGGGACCTTCGGGCCTTCCGCGATTGGATGAACCTAGGTGGGATTAGCTAGTTGGTGAGGTAATGGCTCACCAAGGCGACGATCCCTAGCTGTTCTGAGAGGATGATCAGCCACACTGGGACTGAGACACGGCCCAGACTCCTACGGGAGGCAGCAGTGGGGAATATTGCACAATGGGGGAAACCCTGATGCAGCCATGCCGCGTGTGTGAAGAAGGCCTTCGGGTTGTAAAGCACTTTCAGTAGGGAGGAAAGGGTGTAGTTTAATACGCTATATCTGTGACGTTACCTACAGAAGAAGGACCGGCTAACTCCGTGCCAGCAGCCGCGGTAATACGGAGGGTCCGAGCGTTAATCGGAATTACTGGGCGTAAAGCGTGCGCAGGCGGTTTGTTAAGCGAGATGTGAAAGCCCTGGGCTCAACCTAGGAATAGCATTTCGAACTGGCGAACTAGAGTCTTGTAGAGGGGGGTAGAATTCCAGGTGTAGCGGTGAAATGCGTAGAGATCTGGAGGAATACCGGTGGCGAAGGCGGCCCCCTGGACAAAGACTGACGCTCATGCACGAAAGCGTGGGGAGCAAACAGGATTAGATACCCTGGTAGTCCACGCCGTAAACGATGTCTACTCGGAGTTTGGTGTCTTGAACACTGGGCTCTCAAGCTAACGCATTAAGTAGACCGCCTGGGGAGTACGGCCGCAAGGTTAAAACTCAAATGAATTGACGGGGGCCCGCACAAGCGGTGGAGCATGTGGTTTAATTCGATGCAACGCGAAGAACCTTACCTACTCTTGACATCCACGGAATTCGCTAGAGATAGCTTAGTGCCTTCGGGAACCGTGAGACAGGTGCTGCATGGCTGTCGTCAGCTCGTGTTGTGAAATGTTGGGTTAAGTCCCGCAACGAGCGCAACCCCTATCCTTATTTGCCAGCACGTAATGGTGGGAACTCTAGGGAGACTGCCGGTGATAAACCGGAGGAAGGTGGGGACGACGTCAAGTCATCATGGCCCTTACGAGTAGGGCTACACACGTGCTACAATGGCGAGTACAGAGGGTTGCAAAGCCGCGAGGTGGAGCTAATCTCACAAAGCTCGTCGTAGTCCGGATTGGAGTCTGCAACTCGACTCCATGAAGTCGGAATCGCTAGTAATCGTGGATCAGAATGCCACGGTGAATACGTTCCCGGGCCTTGTACACACCGCCCGTCACACCATGGGAGTGGGCTGCAAAAGAAGTGGGTAGCTTAACCTTCGGGGGGGCGCTCACCACTTTGTGGTTCATGACTGGGGTGAAGTCGTAACAAGGTAGCCCTAGGGGAACCTGGGGCTGGATCACCTCCTTACCTATACGACTAACTTAATGTTTGTTGAGTGTTCACACAGATTGCTTGTTTAGCTTCTCTTAGGAGAAGTCAGAGCTAAATGCGCCGCTAGCCGGTACGCATTGTTCTTTAACAATTTGGAAAGCTGATAGTATTTAATTGCATGAGTCTGTCATGTGATTAATTACAAAACGTTTAATGCGCAAGCATTGAACATGAGTTCTCAAACACTTTATTAAGTGTCTTGAATATTCAAAAGTAAATTATTCTTTATTGAATAGTTTACGTCTAAGGCGCGTCCACTTCTTTGGTCAGAAGTGAGACAAGTAAAACCAAGCTGGTCGCAATGCGGCGCAGATGAGTGAAACTCATTTGGGTTGTATGGTTAAGCGACTAAGCGTATACGGTGGATGCCTTGGCAGTCAGAGGCGATGAAGGACGTAGTAACTTGCGAAAAGCGTTGGCGAGCTAGTAACAAGCATTTGAGCTAACGATGTCCGAATGGGGGAACCCAGCAGCATAAGCTGTTATCGCAACATGAATACATAGTGTTGCGAGGCGAACGAGGGGAACTGAAACATCTAAGTACCCTTAGGAAAAGAAATCAACCGAGATTCCCCTAGTAGCGGCGAGCGAACGGGGATTAGCCCTTAAGTCAGTGGGGTGTTAGTGGAATGCGTTGGAAAGCGCAGCGGCACAGGGTGATAGCCCCGTACATGAAAACTAACCATTGATGAAAACGAGTAAGGCGGGACACGTGACATCCTGTTTGAATATGGGGGGACCATCCTCCAAGGCTAAATACTCCTGACTGACCGATAGTGAACCAGTACCGTGAGGGAAAGGCGAAAAGAACCCCTGTGAGGGGAGTGAAATAGAACCTGAAACCGTATACGTACAAGCAGTGGGAGCGGTTCTTGAGACCGTGACTGCGTACCTTTTGTATAATGGGTCAGCGACTTACATTTTGTAGCGAGGTTAAGCGAATAGCGGAGCCGTAGGGAAACCGAGTGTTAACTGCGCGTTTAGTTGCAAGGTGTAGACCCGAAACCCGGTGATCTAGCCATGGGCAGGTTGAAGGTTGAGTAACATCAACTGGAGGACCGAACCGACTAATGTTGAAAAATTAGCGGATGACTTGTGGCTGGGGGTGAAAGGCCAATCAAACCGGGAGATATCTGGTTCTCCTCGAAAGCTATTTAGGTAGCGCCTCGAGCGAATACCATTGGGGGTAGAGCACTGTTAAGGCTAGGGGGTCATCCCGACTTACCAACCCTTTGCAAACTCCGAATACCAATGAGTACTACTCGGGAGACAGACGGCGGGTGCTAACGTCCGTCGTCAAAAGGGAAACAACCCAGACCGTCAGCTAAGGTCCCAAAGTACTAGCTAAGTGGGAAACGATGTGGGAAGGCTTAGACAGCTAGGATGTTGGCTTAGAAGCAGCCATCATTTAAAGAAAGCGTAATAGCTCACTAGTCGAGTCGGCCTGCGCGGAAGATGTAACGGGGCTAAGCTAGTCACCGAAGCTACGGGTGCACAGTTTACTGTGCGCGGTAGAGGAGCGTTCTGTAAGCCGTTGAAGGTGAAGGGGTAACCCACGCTGGAGGTATCAGAAGTGCGAATGCTGACATGAGTAACGATAAAGGGGGTGAAAAACCCCCTCGCCGAAAGACCAAGGGTTCCTGTCCAACGTTAATCGGGGCAGGGTGAGTCGACCCCTAAGGTGAGGCCGAAAGGCGTAATCGATGGGAAACAGATTAATATTTCTGTACTTCCGCTAACTGCGATGGAGAGACGGAGAAGGCTAGGCTAGCGCGGCGTTGGTAGTCCGCGTTTAAGGTGGTAGGTGGTGTTCTTAGGCAAATCCGGGGACACGTACTTTAATGTACACACTGAGAGCTGATGACGAGGTCCTAAGGGACTGAAGTAGTTGATGCCATGCTTCCAGGAAAATCTTCTAAGCTTCAGGTTAGCGGGAATCGTACCCCAAACCGACACAGGTGGTCGGGTAGAGAATACCAAGGCGCTTGAGAGAACTCGGCTGAAGGAACTAGGCAAAATGGTACCGTAACTTCGGGAGAAGGTACGCTCCTGTTGGTGATGAGACTTGCTCTCTAAGCTGACGGGAGTCGCAGATACCAGGTGGCTGCAACTGTTTATCAAAAACACAGCACTGTGCAAACTCGCAAGAGGAAGTATACGGTGTGACGCCTGCCCGGTGCCGGAAGGTTAATTGATTGGGTTATCGCAAGAGAAGCTCATGATCGAAGCCCCGGTAAACGGCGGCCGTAACTATAACGGTCCTAAGGTAGCGAAATTCCTTGTCGGGTAAGTTCCGACCTGCACGAATGGCGTAATGATGGCCACGCTGTCTCCAGCCGAGACTCAGTGAAGTTGAAATTGCGGTGAAGATGCCGTATACCCGCGGCTAGACGGAAAGACCCCGTGAACCTTTACTATAGCTTGGCACTGAACATTGAACCTACATGTGTAGGATAGGTGGGAGACTATGAAGTTGTGACGCTAGTCATGATGGAGTCGTCCTTGAAATACCACCCTTGTAGTTTTGATGTTCTAACCTAGGTCCCTTATCGGGATTAGGGACAGTGCCTGGTGGGTAGTTTGACTGGGGCGGTCTCCTCCCAAAGAGTAACGGAGGAGCACGAAGGTTGGCTAAGTACGGTCGGACATCGTACGGTTAGTGCAATGGCATAAGCCAGCTTAACTGCGAGACATACACGTCGAGCAGGTACGAAAGTAGGTCATAGTGATCCGGTGGTTCTGAATGGAAGGGCCATCGCTCAACGGATAAAAGGTACTCCGGGGATAACAGGCTGATACCGCCCAAGAGTTCATATCGACGGCGGTGTTTGGCACCTCGATGTCGGCTCATCACATCCTGGGGCTGAAGTCGGTCCCAAGGGTATGGCTGTTCGCCATTTAAAGTGGTACGCGAGCTGGGTTCAGAACGTCGTGAGACAGTTCGGTCCCTATCTGCCGTGGGCGTTGGATGATTGAAGGGAGCTGCTCCTAGTACGAGAGGACCGGAGTGGACGAACCGCTGGTGTTCGGGTTGTCATGCCAATGGCATTGCCCGGTAGCTACGTTCGGAATCGATAACCGCTGAAAGCATCTAAGCGGGAAGCGAGCCCTAAGATGAGTCATCCCTAGGAATTTAATTCCTCTAAAGAGCCGTTCGAGACTAGGACGTTGATAGGCATGGTGTGTAAGCGTTGTGAGGCGTTGAGCTAACATGTACTAATGACTCGAGAGGCTTAACCATACAACCCAGATGGGTTTTACTGAAAATGTTCCAGACATTTTCTAGCACTTCCTCCTTCCATGGAGGTCGTACGAAAAGCCTTAGACAGAATACAGATGCTTGATAAAGTTAAAGACTCAAAGAAAATCAGCTTTCCGAATTATTATTAACGTGGTCCAGAGATGGACACGGTAATAAACAGAATTTGCTTGGTGACAATAGCCTTGTGGAACCACCTGATCCCATCCCGAACTCAGAAGTGAAACGCAAACGCGCCGATGGTAGTGTGGGGTCTCCCCATGTGAGAGTAGGTCATCGCCAAGCGCCTAATTTAGGTTAACGTGTAGACGTTAAGCTAAAGGAGCGGTAGTTCAGTTGGTTAGAATACCGGCCTGTCACGCCGGGGGTCGCGGGTTCGAGTCCCGTCCGCTCCGCCAACATTAAGAGATAAGCCTCATCGAAAGATGAGGCTTTTTTCGTTATGGCGTCGCGGGTAATTCGTGTCAGTGACGCTAATGCTTCGAGCTCGAAGCACATGGTTATCCTCATACTCGGCTATCATGTAGATGACATCCTTATCAGAATATGAAATTTTTGTTTTAAAGCTAAACTAATTCTATTAATTAGCAAAATTTATCCATTCCCGAAAGCATAACTGAGTCATCCTCTGTAGCTCCTTAATGCATTCAGGCTATCGAGCATTACATAACAATATCGCCATACCTATTGAAACAACGATTTGCCAATGTGTGCTGTCTCAGCCATGGCTAAGTCTGCTCTATCGGATTCAATTTGATTCAAACGGTTGCTGTCTAATGGTGCTAGGACGTGTTCCTGTAGTAGTCCAAAGCCATGCTACTTCATTTTCAAAACGATTGAGGGAAAGGATAGATAAGCGCACAGATGCAGCAAGGTGCGCTTATGAAGGAGGGCTACTGGTTGTGCTCAGAATGTTTGCGATGGAGAACTTCAAGTAGTTCATCTTCGAGTTCGAAGCGTGTTTCCATGTTATGGGCGAGCTCAGATAGGTCTTTATCGAGTTGATACAATACGAAATCGTCTTGTGTTTCCGCATATTTATCGTTGAAATCTAATGCTGCATTCGTGGTTGGCGTTATCTTGGGCAATACTTGTTGTGCGAGCGTTTTGCTTGATTGGCCATATTCACTGCAGGCATTAACGACTTTATCATAGACCTCGAAATGTCCTTCGGAGACATAGTCAACTAATAAGTCACAGAAAGATTTAACATGTTCGAACGAGGGAAGTGATTTTTCTGATTTACTGTAAGGAGGAAGCCCAGCAATTTGGCAGTAATGCACTAACAGTTTTCGACGGTTTTTTAGCCATTGATCAATAAGCTTATTTGAACCGCCCCACTTCTGTTCTGCTTTTTCGAGTTCTCTCAGCATGATGCATTCCATTTAAGTGCCAGCACATAACTCTAATGTAGGGACAAGTTGCTAATCGATCAACTCTTTTCATGCGAATTTGCGAGAATGACGAAATGGACAAACCAGCTGTTTCGTATCGAAAAATGCAAATAAAAAGCCCAACGATAGAAACCTATCGTTGGGCGAGTAAAGTTTATAGCAGGCTCGATGCGACGAGCTTCTTGATTGTTCTTGCTAGCGCAGACTTTTTATACCAAAGGCGGGGAACCGGCGCAACTTTTTTCTGTCTGAGTGTGACTTCGTTACGAATAAATGAGCAGTATGTTAGCTGGCTAACATTTTCCGGTTTATGCGGTCAAATCGACGCCAATGATGGGGAATAGCTCACATAAATTTGCACATAAAGGTTACATTATTCGCGTAAATGCTAAACTACCGACCCAGCGGATCTCAATAAGACTAGGAACCAAGCCCAATGGCAGAATTAAAGAATGATCGTTATTTACGCGCCCTACTAAAAGAGCCTGTCGATGTGACCCCTGTGTGGATGATGCGTCAAGCTGGCCGTTATCTTCCTGAATATAAAGCTACTCGCGCTCAAGCGGGTGACTTCATGTCTTTGTGTAAAAATCATGAGCTTGCCTGTGAAGTCACGCTGCAACCTTTACGTCGTTATGATCTCGATGCGGCGATTTTGTTTTCCGATATCCTAACTGTACCCGATGCTATGGGTTTAGGTTTGTATTTTGAGGCGGGTGAAGGCCCACGTTTCGAGCGCCCAACAGACACTATCGATGCGATCAAAAAGCTCTCAATTCCAGATCCAGAAGATGAGCTGGGTTATGTGATGAAAGCCGTTAGCACTATTCGCCGTGAACTGAATGGCGCAGTGCCGTTAATTGGCTTTTCTGGTTCACCTTGGACCTTAGCGACATACATGGTTGAAGGTGGTTCGAGCAAAACCTTCGAAAAAATTAAGAAGATGGCTTACGCAGAGCCAATGGCATTACACATGCTGTTAGATAAATTAGCCGATTCAGTGATCC
Source organism: Shewanella oncorhynchi (assembly GCF_030848765.1). Taxonomy (NCBI): domain Bacteria; kingdom Pseudomonadati; phylum Pseudomonadota; class Gammaproteobacteria; order Alteromonadales; family Shewanellaceae; genus Shewanella; species Shewanella oncorhynchi. Next base: position 4,448,799 of record NZ_CP132914.1, on the reverse strand, counting down.
TATACCTGAATGCTCAAGTTGCTAACGGTGCGCAATCTTTGATGATTTTTGACTCATGGGGCGGCGCGTTATCGCACTCTGCTTACCGTGAGTTCTCTTTGCGTTATATGCAGAAGATTATTGATGGTCTGACACGCTTTGCCGATGGCCGTAAAGTGCCAGTGACGCTGTTTACTAAAGGCGGTGGTTTGTGGCTAGAAGCGATGGCAGAAACTGGCTGTGATGCACTAGGTTTGGATTGGACGGTAGACATTGCCGATGCCCGTCGTCGTGTAGGCCATAAAGTGGCATTGCAAGGCAACATGGACCCATCTATGTTGTATGCGCCAATTCCACGTATCGAAGAGGAAGTAGGTCATATTTTAGCGGGTTATGGTGAAGGTACTGGCCATGTATTTAACCTAGGCCATGGTATTCATCAGCATGTCGATCCAGAACATGCTGGCGCCTTTATCAAGGCGGTTCATGCGCAATCAAAGCAATACCATAAATAATTTTTGGTTTGCGAAACAGGCCCGCTTGCGGGCCTGTTTTATATCCGACATTTGAATTTGATAGCGTTGGAGCTTCTGGCGAAGGTATCTTTATGGATTAGCGTATGCGGTGGTTTCTATCGTCTGCTAGCTTAATTTTAAACAACGACTTGAATTCCCTATATTCACATACTGATTATGTATGAATTATCTTGATAAAAAAGTAAAATTTATAATCGTTTAATTTATAAATTTTAATTTAAATCAAAGGTATAAAATTGATTTAATTGCATGAAAATGTCTACTTTAGCAACGACTAAAGCGAAGTGATGTTTAATACTATTCGCAAATGAGATATGTTGCATGGCGCAGTGAAGGATTATGCAAGGCCGTCAATCAATTTAGTCATAACAAGCCGTGGTAAGAGATGCACATTGGCAAGAAAATAATGGTATTTATTGCGGGCTTTTGTCTCCCTGCGGTGGTAATTGTCTCCTATTGTCTTGGTTATTGGTACGACCACCGTGTCGAGCTATTACGTCAAGATAGTGCTAACCGTGAGCTTGCCAATATCCAGCAGCAGTTTCAAATTGATGTCGATCGCTTAACCTTTCTCACTAATATCTATGCCTTACCTTTGTCTCAATTAGATGAAGACCAACTTAAAAAGCTTGAATCCTCGTGGCGCGATAGCTCAATGTCAGCCAATCTGAGTTGGTATATTCTACGGCAGGGTGAATTGCACCCTTTTTTCCCCAATGAACGTCCCTTTGAGAATGATAAGTTACGAGAAATCGCCAGTGCTATTGTCAGTGCCGACAAGCCCAGTGTTGCTGGCGCTTATTTGATGGGCAAGTATGCTTATGTCGTTACTTCCGTGGCTTCTGCGCCCAATGAATCTGTGCTGCTGGTACGCCAACTGACTGATAAAGACTTACTGGAATATGCTCAAGCCTTATTGGTGACTAAGGTGAGCATGAGCCATTCTCGCGACGTTACACCAACAGTTGATGGTGTGCACAGTGACGCGATTAACATTCCAAGCCTGCTAAAAGATAAGCCTGTCTACCTGCAAGTACTGTTTTCCGATGGTCCCTTTAGGGAGGTTAAATTTCAACTCGATTGGGTATCGCTCGGATTTATTCTCTTTGGTGTGTTTATTGTTGGTCTTGGTTATATTTGGCTGCGTTCGGGCTTACTCAAACCCTTTAAAAATCTGATGCATCAATTGGCGCTGGTCGATCCTATGTCTAGTGTCTATCAACCCGTTACAAGCGAGGGTAATGAAGAATTAGAAGTGCTCGCCAGCCGTGTTAATAGCTTGCTGGCAAGAATTTATCAGCAAAAAGAACGCGCGAAAATCACCTTAGAATCCATTGCTGAAGCGGTGATTTTGACCGATGTCGATGCCAACGTGATTTATATGAATCCGCGGGCCGAGTTGCTTCTCGATGTCGCCAGTTGCTATGCCATAGGTCAGAGCCTTGCGAGTCTGTTAAAGGCTGGGGAGCAGTTGAATCAGGCGGTTTTTACCTGCATTCGTCTCGAAGAATCAGCGCCGCAGGTCGAGAAAATCAAGCTATTAACTGCTTCGCCTCGGATTATGGAGCGCAGTATTAGCAATCTGCGTAATCACGATAAAGAAATTGTTGGTACTGTCGTGGTATTGCGGGATATCACTCAAGAAGAGTTGCTTAAACACCAGCTACAAAAAAGGGCAAATTTCGATAGCATAACAGGGCTGCTAAACCGTCAGGCATTTGATGAGCAGTTACCCCAATTTGCCGCTTCAGCCAAAACTATCGCCGTTTGTTACCTTGATTTGGAGCAATTCAAGTTGATTAACGACAGCTGTGGCCATACTGCAGGCGATCGTATGCTTGCTATGGTGGCTAAGGCAATGCAGGCTTGTCTTGGGTCACAGGAGCTATTGGCGCGCCTTGGTGGCGATGAGTTTGGTTTAGTGATTTGTAATCGTAGTGCCTTATCTGTGGCGCAATTACTGAAGCAAATGATCGCGCAAGTCTCCATGCAAGTGTTGAACGATAAGAACTGTAATTATAAAGTTGGCCTCAGCATAGGTGTCGCTTTTGGTCGTGCGCCCTATATTGATGCGCAAGAATTATTAAAAGACGCTGATATCGCCTGCATTGCCGCTAAAGCTAAGGGTGCTAATCAAATTCATTTTTACGATGATAAAGATAAAGAACTCACCTACCAAAGAAATGCGCCTAAGTGGGCGGTACGTATCGCGCAAGCGATTGAAGAAAACGAGTTGATCCTTTATTACCAACCGATCCGCGGGCTAGGCAGTGGTCCGCAGCGACAACGAATGGAAATCCTGTTACGAATTCAAGAGCCCTGTGGCCGCATTTTGGCGCCTGCGCAGTTTATAGCCGCCGCTGAACGTTTTAAGTTGATGCCTGATATCGATAAAGAAGTCATCCGCAAAGCTTTTTTATGGTTGTCTTTGAACCCCGTGCTTTGGCCTGATCATTGTATTTCGATTAACCTTTCGGGCAATAGTTTAGGCGCCGAAGGTATGGTGGAATATATCGCCCAGCAGCAACACATTTTTGATATTCCAAGCCAATGTATTTGCTTCGAAATTACTGAAACCACCGCGATCCAAAATCGCAATCGTGGTATGGAAATGTTGAAGCAGTTACGTAAACTCGGTTTTTCATTTGCACTGGATGATTTTGGCAGTGGTTTTGCCTCTTATGGCTATCTGCGTGAGCTGCCCGTGGATTATGTCAAAATCGACGGCTGTTTTATTAAGAATCTCGCCGTGAATGCTAAAGACTACGCCATCGTTAAATCGATTCAGGATGTTTGTCGGGTTATGGGAATCGAGACTGTTGCTGAATTTGTTGAGAATCAGGATATTATTGACAGGTTGTTGAGCATAGGCATTAACTATGCGCAAGGTTATGCGATAGGGCGCCCGCAACCCTTAGCTAATTATCGTGAGCAATACGAGATGAGGCTTGCACAACGCGCGTGAAGGATTGCGCTTTTAGCGTGATTATGCCAATTTAGCAAAAGGCGTAATTAACATAGCGATAACAAAGGAATGACTATGGATGGACTCACTGGCAAGGTCGTGATCATCACGGGTGCCTCAGAAGGTATTGGTCGGGCGCTCGCAGTGGCAATGGCGCGAATGGGCTGCCAACTAGTGCTCAGTGCGCGTAATGAAACACGTCTCGCCTCACTCGCTTTAGAAATCGCTAATTATGGTCCGCCTCCTTTTGTATTTGCCGCCGATGTCTCCAGCCCAGAACAGTGTGAAGCCTTAGTTGAAGCTGCTGTTGCGCATTATGGCCATCTCGATATTTTGATTAACAATGCTGGCATGACTATGTGGTCACGTTTTGATGAACTGACTCAGCTCTCGGTGCTTGAAGATATAATGCGGGTGAATTATCTTGGTCCTGCGTATTTAACCCATGCCGCGTTACCGCACTTGAAAGCCAGTAAAGGCCAAGTGGTGGTTGTGGCGTCAGTCGCTGGATTAACGGGCGTTCCTACTCGCAGCGGTTATGCCGCTTCTAAACATGCTGTGATTGGTTTTTTCGATTCTTTGCGGATTGAATTAGTGGATGATAATGTGGCCGTAACTGTTATTTGCCCCGATTTTGTGGTGTCACAAATTCACAAACGTGCCCTCGATGGTGCAGGTAATCCTTTAGGCAAATCTCCGATGCAGGAAGCTAAGATACTGACGGCTGAGCAATGCGCTAATATGATGTTGCCAGTGATTGCAACTCGAGGTCGTCAGCTGATTACTTCACTTCGCGGTCGTTTGGGGCGTTGGCTTAAGCTGATCGCACCAGGCTTAATCGACAAAATTGCCCGCAGGGCGATCGCCTCCGGGCACTAAAGTCTTTGCCACTACAAGCTATTTGCCACTCTTATTGAGATGCTTAATGATGGATTGTTCAGCTTCACTTTGAGTCGCTTTGTCCCCATCGATATCGATAGTCACAGTCGCGTTATGGCCCGTCATATCCTCTGCAATATGAAACCAATCTGGATGCCAGTAAAAGCTGGCTCCTTCTAGGGTTTGCCAGTTATGCACGCCTGATTTTTCACCTTGATAAATAAGATCTTTTATCGAATAACCCATATATTTACCCCATTAATTTCATGATTGTTAAAAATATAAGAAGCTAGATGGTGCACGTCATCTGAACCTAGGTATGTGCTTTACATCACATTTTCAGGTAAACATAAACCCCGCCAGAGCGAGGTTTATGAATAGCGTTAGTATCTTAGCGAGATTAAGGTTTAGCACACTTATGGTTTGGTGCACTGGGTTGGCGAACCTACGCCTTTCCACTGTGTAGTGCCATCAGTGAGTGACAGGGGCACAAAGGTCAAACCTTGGCTCATATTGGCGGGTGGCAAGTCGGTTTCTAACTCATACATGCCCATGGGGATAGCCCCTGATGTGGCATTGGCGGCAGTTTGCGAGGCCGCAAGGCTTGAGTAGTGTAGGCCTAACATATCGAAATGGCTGTGCCAATCTTTGCCTGTGAGTTTACTCAAAGACACCAGCATAAAGTCGTTGCCCGGAATATCTTTCACCGTTTTGCCACCGTAGACACTATTGCCTTCAAACGAAAATTGGCCAAAGCCCAGTTTGCTACGATTCGCTTCCCAATCACTGGCGTTATTCGCATATTTACCGAAAATACGACTGTGTTGATACAGCAAGGTAAAGAGATTAAAGCCATTGTTCAGAGTGGTGCCGTCACTGAGCGTCATGCCGTGAGCCTTAAGCGCCATTTGGATGTAAAACGCCATGCGATAACCGTTATGCACAGCATAAGCATTGCTGGCCCAAGGCGCAGTGTATCTGTCTTCACCAGCATCGAGCACCTTACAATTAGCGCCAAACACTAGGCGTTTACCACTGGTGTCTGTTGTACCTGCGGCATCGGACATAAACACATAAAAGAGATCCTTGTGGTTCATGTGACCATCGGTCACTGTGCCTGTATTGCCGTCGCGCAGATAATGGGTTTTCCACTTCACCACATAGGGGAAGATATTATTGGAGTTTTCCCCTGCGCGGCTGCCATAACCTGCCCAGTTATCATGATCACTTGCCGCAGCATATTGCACATTGAGACGGTTAGTTTGCAGATTGTGGCCTAACTCATGGTTATCACCCCAACCCGTTGGGTCGATATTCCATGCTGCGTCCCAAGGATTACCGCTACAACCTCCACCGCACTGGGCATTTTGGTCATAATTCGCGTGTTGAATGATAGTGCGGGTATGCAGACTATTATCGATACAGTCGTCGCTAAACAGTCCTTTGCAGGCCGCTAGCACATCGGCGGGTAAGGATTCACTTAAGCTCTTGCCTTGGATCTTAAGTCCCGCAAGGGTGTAAACACTGTTGATATGGTCATCGACAATACTTTTGAGTAGCGCGTTTACATCGGGTACATCCCCGCCGATGGCGTTTAAAAAGCGGTCGCGACGCAGATGTTGCTCGGCACCATCGGTGCGCAAGTCCACATGGGGTAATTCGGTATTTTGGATGCGATCGTTAAAGGCTGCTATTTCTGCAGGGTTTGAAAAATCCATAATGGTCGGATGTTTAGCCACATGCTCAGCGCTGACTTCGACACTTAACGCGCCGCCATCAGCACTCGAAGTATCACCACTGATATACAGATAAATCGGCCCGCCGTAGGGGGAAGAAAATTCGAGATTTTGTCCTTGAGCTAAGCGTAGGCGTTGCTGCGCCAACTCCAATGGACCGCGGTAGATTTTCTGCTCATAGGCACGGTTAGTATTACGTCTGTGGTAGTTGAGTTTGATCTCCACATTTGCAGCGCTGCTATCGAGACGAGTCAGTTTAATGGTTTGTCCTGGCAGCGCATACCAGCCCGTGGTCGTCCATTGGCCTGCATAGGGCACGCTAATGGTTTTACGTTCAGTGACAGTCGCAGGATAAGCGTAGTGTGCATTGCTGCCCTTGCTGAGGTTAGCTCTGTCGGTAACATATTCACCTAAATCTGGCTGGGCTAAGTTATGGCTACGGGCATAGCTGACGGTCCAATCGGCAAATAGGGCCTGCTGCCATTGGGCGTATTCGCTGTAGGCTATGGGGTAGTCAATCTCGCTGCGATACTTATCGGCGAGCAGCAGTCCGGCCTTCATCAAGGGGAAGTCTGCTTTGGTAAACACATCGATAGCATGGTTATCTAAGGTTTCAGCATTGGCTCGATACCAATCGGCACCCGCTTTGAATGAGTCAACAAAGGCGGCAGTATTACAGCTCAAGTAATTACCGCCACAGTCGTTGAGTACTGAGGTGTCGAAGCGGCCTTCGTTAAGCTTACCGAGCAAATTATTCACTTTGGTCAGGGCGGTGTCTTCGACCAAAATGTCGGTCACACTGAGGTTATTGGTATTGAGTTTTGACCAGTAATTGCCAGAGGTAGAAAGCCCCATCTCAAGGTAAAGTGGCGACAGTATTGGGCTTTCATTACGCCAGTAGTTAGAGAGCAACAAGGGAATTCCAGCCGCTTTGGCCTTAGCGATCGCGGCTTTTATGCCTATAAAACCGAGTGACTGACGGTCTATGTCACTAATGATAATCAGATCCGGTTTCAGTGTGTTGATACAGTTGCTTAACTCGCTGTAGTCACAGGTATTTGCTGTATTAATGCTATGGGCTGCGGGGTAGTTGTTTGTGAGCCAAGTGCGGATCCCTTCATTATGGGGAAAGTACCAACTGTCAGCCTTGCTCGGCATTTGGGCGGTCACTATGCTGAGGCCGTCGGTTTTATCGACGCCTTTGGTCAGCCAGCCTAAAAGGTTTTTCAATAAAGTATCGGTTTGCGCCGAAGTGTTGACAGAAAATAGATTTCCTCCCATGGCCGCATATCTTTGCCCCTGTTGCTCGCCCGCCATCACTAACCCACGAACGGCGCTCGCCCCACTGCCATCGACATTTGATGGCAAGACAGTAAAAGTGTTCTCCGGCATAAAGCTCGAAAAGGTAATTGAGTCATGGGTTGGATGCCAAGAAATGCTGCTACCGACACCTTGATATAGCTGATTTATCTGGGCTTTACGTTTGATGTCGATATTAGCGAGTTCGGCGATGCTGAAATCAATTAACTCACTCGCACTGGCAAGCCTGTGGTCTTGGTGCTTAATGGCATTTTCGGCATTACTGATAAATGTCGGCGTGATAGTGCAATCGGCCGTCATGGCCGCAGTGGTGTAAGTCAGCACATTGAGTGTGCCACCACAGCCAGTAATGCCCTCAAGTGTAAAGCCGGTATCGGCAGTAATGCTAAAAATAGCGCTTTTGCCAGACTCCACTTTTTGGCTGCTTGGACTCAGTGCGCCACCTATTACCGATAGGCTGCTGGCGGTGTATTGCACCAGCGCGGGAGGTTGGACTGGCGGCTGAGTGGGTGGTGTTGTCGTGCCAGCATCTTCTGAGCCGCCACCGCATCCGCTAAGCAGTATGGCAATGGAGGCATAAAGTAGTCTAATCCTCATGGGGAGTCCTTGATCTTTGTGTATTTAACATTTGGTTGACATTGTATCTTGTTGCTCCTGTTTTCAATAGAATTAATTATATAATTTTATTGAAAATCATGACGTTATATTTGGCGCTTGTCAAAAAACAGGCACAAAAAAACCGGCTTCTTGCCGGTTTTTTAATAGAGATATTAATTAATCTTACTGTTCACGTGCGATTGCGCGATAACCAATATCGGTACGGAAATACACATCATCCCAGTGGATTTCATCAACCAATTTATAGGCGGCTTTTTGCGCTTCGGTGACTGTGTTACCGAGTGCCGTCGCACACAATACGCGACCGCCGTTGGTAACGACGTGGCCGTTTTTCATCTCAGTGCCCGCATGGAAAACTTTACCGTCGTTATCGCCAAGGCTGAGACCGTCAATCACATCAAACTTGCGATACTCATCTGGGTAACCGCCAGCAGCCAATACCACACCCACGGCTGCGCGCTCGTCGTATTCTGCGGTCACTTTATCTAACTCGCCACGGGTGGCGGCTAAACAGAGTTCCACTAAGTCAGACTTTAACCGCATCATGATTGGCTGAGTTTCTGGATCGCCGAAGCGGCAGTTGTACTCGAGCACTTTGGCGCTGCCATCGGGCGATATCATCAAACCCGCATATAAAAAGCCAGTGTAGACATTGCCTTCTGCCGCCATACCATCAACCGTTGGGCGAATGACGTTCGCCACAGTCCAATCGTGTACCGCTTGAGTTACCACAGGTGCTGGCGAGTAAGCGCCCATGCCGCCAGTATTTGGGCCGTAATCGCCGTTATCACGGGCTTTATGGTCTTGGCTGGTGGCCATTGGCAGAATGTTTTTACCATCGACCATCACGATAAAGCTAGCTTCTTCGCCCTTGAGAAACTCTTCAATCACTACGCGCGAACCCGCTTCGCCAAATTTGTTACCGGCGAGCATGTCATCAATTGCGGCATCGGCTTCAGCTTGGTCTTGCGCGATAATCACGCCTTTACCTGCGGCTAAACCGTCAGCTTTGATGACCACTGGATAACCTGTTGTGGCCGTTAATTCACGCACGAAAGCTTTGGCATCGCTGATTTCAGTGCAGTTTTTATAACCCGCCGTAGGAATATTGTGGCGGGCTAAAAAGTCTTTAGTGAAGGCTTTTGAACCTTCGAGTTGGGCTGCGGCTTTAGTTGGGCCAAAAATCGCTAAACCTGCGGCGTTGAAGGCATCGACGACACCGATAACGAGTGGTGCTTCTGGGCCGACTATGGTCAGTTCAATCTTATTAGTTTTCGCAAAATCGAGCAGAGCAGGGATGTCGGTGGCGCTGATCGCCAGATTTTCAACATTAGGTTCTAGGGCTGTGCCCGCATTACCGGGTGCTACGTAAACGGTATCAACTTGAGCCGATTGAGCGGCTTTCCAAGCTAGGGCATGTTCGCGGCCGCCGCCACCAATGATTAACACTTTCATGGTTAAAACTCCCACACATCGCAAAGGAAAAGGCCCTAATCGCTAGGGCCAAGTTTGATTTAAGTTGTTATCAATGACGGAAGTGGCGCATGCCTGTCATCACCATGGCCATGCCGTGCTCGTCTGCTGCTGCGATGATTTCAGCATCGCGCATTGAGCCGCCCGGTTGGATGATGCAGCTAATGCCCGCAGCCGCTGCGGCATCAATACCGTCACGGAAGGGGAAGAAAGCATCGGATGCCATTACAGAGTTCACTACTTCTAAGCCTTCATCGGCGGCCTTGATGCCAGCGATTTTAGCGCTGTAAACGCGGCTCATTTGGCCAGCGCCGACACCGATAGTCATGCCGTCTTTGGCATAAACGATAGCGTTAGATTTAACGAATTTCGCCACTTTCCAGCAGAACATTAAGTCTTTCAGTTCGCTTGCAGTTGGTTGACGTTTAGAGACCACTTTGATGTCTTCTAAACCGACCATGCCTTGGTCGCGATCTTGCACTAGTAAGCCGCCGTTAACACGTTTGTAGTCTAAGGTTTGGGTCTTAGTGTTCCACTGACCACATTCCAATAAACGCACGTTGGTCTTTTTCGCAACCACATCGCGCGCCGCTTGGCTGACGCTTGGGGCGATAATCACTTCAACGAATTGACGCTCAACGATAGCGCTTGCGGTGGCAGCATCTAATTCGCCGTTGAAGGCGATAATGCCACCGAAGGCTGAGGTTGGGTCAGTTTGATAAGCGCGGTTATAGGCATCGAGTAAGTCTTTACCTAAGGCCACACCACAAGGGTTAGCGTGTTTAACGATAACACAGGCGGGTTCCAAGAATTCTTTTACGCACTCAAGGGCGGCGTCGGTATCGGCAATATTGTTGTAAGACAAGGCTTTGCCTTGCAACTGAATCGCGGTAGCCACAGAAGCTTCATCAATTTTAGTGTCAACATAGAAAGCCGCTGCTTGATGGCTGTTTTCGCCATAGCGTAAGTCTTGTTTCTTCACTAATTGGGTGTTGAACGTGCGTGGGAACTTAGAATCAGCAAAGCATTCGTCCGTGCTGTGTGCAGGAACCATAGTACCGAAGTAGTTGGCGATCATGCCATCGTAACCCGCAGTGTGCTCAAAGGCCGCAATCGCTAAATCGAAACGCGTCGCATGGGTCGTGCAGCCATTGTTAGCCGTCATTTCTGCAAGTACGCGTGAGTAATCAGCGGCATTAACGACTATGGTGACGTCTTTGTGGTTTTTTGCCGCCGCGCGCACCATAGTTGGGCCGCCAATATCGATATTTTCGATAGCGTCTTCTAAGGTACAACCGGCTTTAGCCACAGTTTCAGCGAAGGGATAAAGGTTAACCGCAACCAGATCGATGGCATTGATATTGTTATCGGCCATCACGCTTTCATCAAGACCGCGGCGCGCTAAAATGCCGCCGTGCACTTTAGGGTGCAGCGTCTTAACGCGACCGTCCATGATCTCAGGGTGTCCTGTGTAATCAGATACTTCGATAACAGGCACGCCGTTATCCGCTAACAAGCGAGCGGTGCCGCCAGTTGATAACAGTTCCACACCTTGGGCGTGAAGTGCTTTGGCGAACTCGAGAATTCCGGTTTTATCTGAAACGCTTAACAGCGCGCGACGAATGGGTCTGGCATTATTTGCAGCAGTCATTTGGGTACAGGGTCCAGTTATTTTAGTTTCAAGGATCTTTCGGAAAACAGAACAGCCTTAACGCTGTACTGCTTTCCAAAAGTCCCTTGGTCCTATTTTTACTTTATTAGTTAACTTTTTATCCCTTCGTCACAGCGCGCGTATTCTAGCGTAAAACTCGATTTACGGGTGTTTTTTCTGCGTGATTTCACAATATTCATATCAGAACAAAGCGGCATTGCCGTGTTGGCTTTCAGTAAAGTTAAAATTACCTCTTGACCTTGGAGTAGGCTCCAAGGTTTATACTTGCATTATTGAGTTGTATGCTGGAAATGATCCCTGAGTTGTGGGCTATTTCGCAAAGGATGAAGACATGTATCGTATTGGTGAATTGGCGGATTTATGTGAGGTGAAAGCCGACACGTTAAGATTCTACGAGAAGCACGGCCTACTCGCGCCGTCGAGCCGTACTGAGTCTGGCTATCGAGTATATACCGAGGCCGATGCTGCGCGATTACGCTTTATTTTACGGGCGAAAGCTGTGGGTTTTACCCTCAATGAAATCAGTGAATTGCTGTCAATTGAACTCGATAAATCTAACCGAGTCTGTGCCGATGTAAAAGGCATGGTTGATTGTAAATTGGCTCAAGTACAGGCCAAAATTGCTGAGCTGAATCATTTTCAAGCGAGTTTACAAAGCTTGTCTGATGCTTGCTGTGGTGGGCCACGTAGCGCCGAACATTGTTCTATTTTAGAGGCGTTGGAGTCCAGCACTGAGCGGGTACGCGTTGAGCATCACTCTCATAATGTAAATCAGTACCAAGCGCACCAGAATCATCACGGCAAAGCCATTTATGAAGAGTCAGGGAATTAATTATGTTACTGAAGAATTTTATTGATCTGTTTTTAGACTCGGCGCCTTGGTTGTTACTGGGCCTGATTTTAGCTGGGCTATTAAAAGTATTCGTGCCAATGGCGTGGATGCAAAAGCAGCTCGGTGGTCACGGTTTTAAAACCGTAGTGAAAGCGGCGCTGCTTGGCGCACCTTTACCTTTATGTTCTTGTGGGGTTATTCCTGCGGCGGTAGGATTGCGCCGTTCTGGTGCCTCTAAAGCAGCAACGACTTCCTTTTTAGTGTCGACGCCAGAAACGGGCGTCGATTCAATCGCCGTTTCCTACGTGTTACTCGGCCCCTTTATGGCGATCGTCAGACCGATTGCAGCTATTACCAGTGCGATAGTGGCGGGCTTACTCGTTGGTCGCGATGATGACGATGGCAAGTCAGTGGTTAAGGTAGATACTCAATCAGATAAGCCATTAGAGGGTGAGGCGTCAGTGGCGTCTTGCTGTGCCTCAAAATCAGTGGCTCAGCCAGAGATGGTAAAAGCCGAAGCGGTTAAAAGCTGCTGCTCATCGACTACGCCTACGATAACGCCCGTAAAGTCTTCCTGCTGTGGTAATGAAGGTGTTGATGCACCTGCAGCCGAGCCAAAGCCGAAGATCAAAATGACGCCTATGGCGGCGCCGAGCTTAATGGCGGGTCCTTCAAGTGTTATGGCTGTTGGCGGTCAAACCATGGGATCTGTTCAAACTATGGGTTCTGTGGTTAAGGTTAACGCTGTTAAAGTAGAAAGCGTGGGGTCATGTTGTGGCAGTCAAACCACAGAGCCTGAAAAAATAGTGGTGGTGAAAAAAGGCGCTTGCTGTGGTGGCAGTGCTAAGGATGCTAAGCAGGTGAGTGCTAACACTGCAGGCGATAGCTGCTGTGCGTCTACTCAAGATATGGCGACTGAATTTAAGTCGCAATCGGTACTCAGTCGTATCGGAATTGGCCTTAAATATGCGGCAACGGATTTAGTGCGTGATACTACGCTGTGGCTGCTGGTGGGCTTATTTTTCGCAGCTCTGGTACAAACCTATGTGCCGGCTGACTTTTTGGCTAAATGGGGCGATGGCATTCTGGCTATGCTAGTGATGGTGCTCGTTTCTGTGCCTATGTATATTTGCGCGACCGCATCGACACCGATTGCCGCTGGATTATTACTGGCGGGAGTGTCACCGGGTGCTGTACTCGTGTTTATGATGGCAGGTCCGGCAACCAATATCGCGACTTTAGGCATAGTGGCTAAAGAGCTAGGTAAACGTGCGCTGTGGGGCTATCTTGGCGGTGTGATTGGCGTGGCCTTAGTGGCCGGTATGTTGGTCAATTATCTGGTTAATACCTTTGGTTTTGTAGTGATGCCACAAATTGGTGAAGAGCACCAAATGTTACCCCAATGGTTAGTGGCAACCTCTGGCATAGTGCTGGCGTTACTCATGGCAAAAGTGGTTTTTGAGAAGATCCCAAGAAGCTGGGTTCGCCGCAACGATTGCTGTTCTTAGTCTATTCATATTCCGCTAAGCAGTATCAAACAAATAAACATCCCAGTGTTGTTGCTAACACTGGGATTTTTTATGGGATTGATTTGCAAACCTATCAGTATTTGCTTGCTTTTTTATCGTCGATAAACGTAGGCGGCCTGTCTGCTTCAGCCTTGTGAATCAATTAGGATGTGAAGGAGCTTATCTCCGCCAAGGTTAAGTTGCGCCATTTCCCAACCTCGATATCTAAGGCCACAGCTCCAATTTGCGCCCTGTGTAGGGTAACCACTTTATTGCCCACGGCGGCAAACATCCTTTTGACTTGATGAAACTTGCCTTCGGTGAGCGTGAGTAGCACGGTTTTTTCATCCACTTGCTGCAGTGCTGCTGCCAGAGTGAGGGCGGTTTCGCCCTGTAGATTTAGCCCTGCGGCAAACTTTGCGGCTATGGCTGCAGTCGCTTCGCTGTCGAGTGGATCTCGCAGTTGAACACGATAGATTTTTTCGCACTGATATTGAGGCGAGATAATATTAAACGACCAGCGTCCATCGTCAGTCAGTAGCACTAAGCCTGTGGTATCAGCATCTAGGCGGCCAACGATGTGCAGGTCAAATGCGCGATCGATATCGAGCAGATGAAATAGCGAAGGGTAGGCTCCATCCACATTTGAGCACAAGGTATTAGCAGGTTTGTGCAACATGATATAGCGAGATGGGCGTGGCGCTAGCGGCTTTCCATTAAGGCTGACAGTATTATTTTCATGCACTTGCATCGCGCAGTCTGTCGCGATAGCGCCATTGACTGTCATTGAGCCGCTAAGAATGGTGACTCTTGCGGCTTTGCGATCAAGATCTGTGCTTTTACAGAGGAATTTATCGAGGCGCATAGTGAAATCTCAGGAAAAACAGTCAGCACAGGTGTTTAAGTAAGCTGCATTATCGCGACTTAGGGAGGATAAGCAACTGCCCTGTCTGAATGTTAAAACTAAGCGTACTGATTTAATTATATTTTCTAACTAATGACCTTTGATAATCATCTTGCAGCTCTTTTTGTGTTGATTTGACCGCAGATGTTTTCTATTTGAGCCACTCGATGAGCATGTCGTTTACTAAGTGGCTGCTTATTGAGTCGCAGTGCAATGTATTTTATGGGACTTGTTAAGGCGAGGAAAAACTTGGCTTAGTATTAATAAGTAATTGAGCAAAAATGTAAATACTGCTCAGAATACAGCATATGCCTAAATAAATGAGTAAGCCGAACTCCGTTTGGCCAAAACTGCTGGCAACTAATGGGCCTATCACTGACCCCACCGAATAGCTCAGCAGCATCACTTGAGTCGCTGAAACAATTTGGCTAGCAGGCAAGTCGTCACAAGCTAAGCTGATTGCAATCGGGTAAAGGGCAAAAGCGCTGGCGCCAAGCAAGAGAAATCCAATAATCAGCGTCATATTTGAATGCTGAGTGAGTAGCAATAATGCTGCGACACCCAGTAGGCAAAAGCTTACTATCAAGCCACTTTTATTAACTCGAGGAGATAAATAACTGACTAAAGGTTGTACTAGCATGCCACCCACTATGATGAGGGCCATAAATTGTCCTGTTTGCTGATCAAGCCCCATATCCAGTGCCACATAGATGGGAAGTAAACCATAGATAGGGCCAAGCAATAATCCAGAGACTAAACATCCCATAATGGCAGGCTGACCTAGGTTTTTTAGCGCAGACAATGACATTGATTGTTGTTCGCTTACCTGAGGTTGACCACGTTTTACCAGTAGTGCGGGTAAACTTGCCGCGGCTAATAATCCCATGATCACTAGGTAAGGTAGATTGCCCTTTGTACCTAAATAATCAATGGCTAATTGTCCTAAGGCAGTGCCTCCATAAAGCGCTGTCATATAAAGTCCAAGCCGCTTAGCGCGTTGCTTTTGGGTATCGGCCATTAATAGCCATGATTCAACAACAACAAAAATCCCTGCAACCGCAAATCCCGCTATAAGTCGAGAGGCTAACCAGACTCCACTTTTAGGGATTAATATCATAGCGACAACGCTGCAAAGAAGGATATTCAAAAAAAGGATAAAGGCTTTACTGTGGCCGATACGGGCAACAACAGGAGCAATACAAGGCGCCCCCAGTAATAAACCTAAATAAAAAATACTGGCCAGTAATGGAGCAAGTGAGGTGCTGAGTTCGAAAAAAGTGAGCGACAGTGGGATTAAGCTCATTAAGTAGCCTGATGCCAAAGCAAACAAACTTAACCCTGCTACTGGGACGAAAAGGCTGGGCTTTTGAGCCGACTGAGTTAAGGCAATTTTTTCCACGGGCGGTTCCGAAAACAGACAAATAATATACAGCGGGCGGGGTTGCGGTCGCGACTTTAGGCTGGATCGCTGACAGGGTAAAGTGAGTTAGATTGACTGTGGTGGTGAATAATATTTGTGTTTACTATTCATGTAGATATTGGGTTTTCTATGTTGCCTTGTTGCAATACGTTTGTGTTGGTCGCTTGCTGTTCACTACGTCGCAGTTTTAGTGCACATTCAACGATACCTAGATTCGATTTAGCGCTACACACATTCAATTTTGTGCCAAATTAGGGGAATAATACCTAATCCTACCAATGATCAGAAGGTATGATTAATTAGTTGATTATCACCTTGGTAGAAAGTGTGGTGTGATCTATATCTCAGTTTTAAACATTAATTAAATTACAACGTGGGCAAGGTTTTGTTCGATCTTTGTCCGTTTGAAATTTAAAAACAAAGGTGTCGATCAGAATTTGGTGATTATTGTCGCTAATCGGCTATTTGTGCGTGCTAGCTCAGCAATAAATGTTGTTGCCAAGTGATAAAATTACAAAATAAACCGCTTTGCCAAGTGTGATCTATGCCCTAAATTTGCGTCAAAATAAAATGGTATTAAGGTTGTAACCATGTCTTTAACAGATTCAAGTACTGCTCCACCCAATAAAACTCCTGTCAGTGACGGGCTCGATAAGAAAAAAATGCTGATCCTAGTGGCTGATATCGTGCTGTTATTTGCACTTTATTACGGTTTACCTTTCGAACAAGGGGTGAATACTGGGCTGGCCATTTTGTTCTTTGCAGCGATTCTTTGGCTGACCGAAGCGATTCACATCAGTATCACTGCGATTCTCGTTCCTATACTCGCCGTATTCTTTGGGGTGTTTGAAACCAAGGAGGCAATGAGTAACTTTGCCAATCCCATCATTTACTTATTCTTTGGTGGTTTCGTATTGGCTGCGGCCTTGCATCATCAAAAGATTGATACCCTCATAGCGCAAAAGCTGCTGCTAGCCTCTAAGGGCAAACTCAGTATCGCCTGTTTGATGCTGTTTGGAGTAACTGCGCTGTTATCGATGTGGATCAGCAATACCGCGACCACGGCGATGATGTTGCCATTGGCACTCGGGATTTTGCAGCAGCTCGACCGCGAAAAATACCACAGCACCTATGTATTCCTTCTGCTCGGGATTGCCTATTCGGCCAACATAGGTGGTATCGGTACTTTAGTGGGTAGCCCACCGAATGCGATTGCTGCGGCCCAAGTGGGCTTGAGTTTTAGTGATTGGCTGAAGTTTGGTATTCCAACCGTTATCCTCATGCTACCTATGATGTTGATTGCCTTGTATTGGTATTTTAAGCCTGATCTTTCTGCCAAATTCGATGTGAATGTTGAAGCTCAGAAGCTGACATTTCAGGGGAAATTTACTCTGCTTATCTTCCTGACTACCGTATGTTGCTGGATTTTCAGTGTGCCGTTAGCCAAGGCATTAGGTGGCATCACTCAGTTTGATACCATAGTTGCCTTAGGTGCCGTCGTTTTACTCTCGGGCTTAGGTTTGGTCGGCTGGAAGAAAATTGAATCGACCACAGATTGGGGCGTACTCATATTGTTTGGTGGCGGTTTAACACTGAGCGCAGTACTAAAAACGACTGGCACCAGCGTATTTTTAGCTCACTGGATGACAGATATTTTCGGTAGCACCCACATGTCGTTGTTCGTCTTTGCTGTGATTGCTTTTGTGGTGATGTTGACTGAATTTGCCAGTAACACCGCCAGCGCTGCACTGTTAGTGCCTGTATTTGCTGCGATTGCTGAGGCATTAGGCATATCGCCTGTGATGTTATCTGTGCTGATTGGTATTGCAGCTTCTTGCGCCTTTATGCTGCCGGTGGCGACACCGCCCAATGCTATCGTTTATGGTTCTGGCCATATCAAGCAATCGGAAATGGTGCGAGTGGGTATGATCATCAACTTTATCAGTATGATAGTCTTGGGTATTATCGCCCATACCTTCTGGGATATTTAACACTGATATAGTTCATGGCAACTTTGTGTTTCAACGTTGCCGCTAGAATAGTATTCGCCTTATGAAGAGCATAGGGCGGATACTGATTTTGTTTTTAGCTGAGTCGTACCGAGTTTTTGGGCTTAGTGTTTCGAAGTTTACTCTATGCTTATGTTTTGCACTTAATTTGAGCTTAAGTTGCGACTAAAAGTATTTGCGCTATAAATTGCTTGATGTTGATAACGTAGATAAAAGATTTCTTTTACATTGATGATATCAATCTGTTCAATGTCATTTTTATATAATACGGGAGTGGTATCGCCTTCAGTGACAGTAACGGCTTGTAAAATAATAGGCTTATCTGTTATGGCAAAAAACACTTCTGCTTGCTGTAAATTCTCTGAAAGATAAACATAAGCCGTCTGCGGCTCGGCAGAATTATGATCACTGCGAGTAAAGGCTATCCCTTGCTCAAATGGGCGAATGCATTGCTGAGTTTCATCGTTCCAAGTCCCTCCCTTGTCGAGACAAGTATCAATTGTGAGATGTTGTTGTAAACCCCATCCTGTCACCACTAGCAAGAGTACTGCGCCCAGTAAGAACATTGCTTTTTTCAATTTTCGTTACCTTTACAAAATTAGCTCGGCTGAGCGGTTGTATCTTAGCTCAATCCTCTTATTTATAGGCATTTAACCATTGGTTAAACGCTGAGGAGGGTAAAGCTCCGGCTTGCTGGGCGAGTATGTGGCCTTGTTTAAAAATCATTAAGGTTGGAATAGATCGAATATTAAATTGAGCCGCGAGGGCTTGCTGTTCTTCAGTATTGATTTTACCGAAGCGAAATTGAGGCTCCCATGTCTTAGCTGCTGCAGAAAATATGGGCGCAAAACTTTTACAGGGCCCACACCAGCTGGCCCAAAAGTCAACGACTAGGGGGAGCTCTGATTTATTGGCATGGTTGGCAAAGTTTGTGCTATTGAGTTCAATTGGCGCAGCCGTAAAGACACTGAGCTTACATTTACCGCAAGTGGGTTGTTGGTTTAAACGCTCATCGGGAACGCGGTTTAACGTATCGCAATGGGGGCAGGCAATAATCATGGCAAAGCTCCAAAATAAAACGTTTATACGACTTATATATTGGGCTAACCGACAGTAATTTAAAGGGCGAGTGATGATGTTATCGCCCATGATGACCTTATTATTAAGGATTAAGCAGTGAACCGAGCTGCAGAAATGTTTAGATTGCGCCGACAAGCCCGCTCGTCGGTGATAAAATCCTGCGCAAAGTTGAATATCACGCCCTAAGTGCGAACAAGAAAAGAGAATGAAGATATGACTGAATTAGAAGTAATCGATCTGCAAGTGGGCGAAGGAAAAGAAGCGGTAAAAGGTGCACTGATCACTACCCAATATCGTGGATTTTTGCAGGATGGTACCCAATTCGATTCATCCTATGATCGTGGTCAGGCGTTTCAATGTGTAATTGGTACTGGCCGTGTGATTAAAGGCTGGGATCAAGGTATTATGGGGATGAAAGTCGGTGGCAAACGTAAGTTGTTAGTCCCAGCTCACTTAGCCTATGGCGAGCGTCAAGTGGGTGCTCATATCAAACCAAATTCTGATCTCACCTTTGAGATCGAATTGCTCGAAGTGCTGACTCGCGACTAAGCGTGACAGGACTGCGAGAGTCTGTGTAAGCTCGATTGAGCCAATATGATTCTGGCTCATCTTGCACTCCTCGCTATGTTGCTTCGGCATAGGGTGATTTACACTAGACTCAATTTTCCCACTTAAAGGAAAGATATTTGTCGTGGCTTCGGATACTGCAGCAGAGTTAATTGCGCAACTTCAGGCTGAGATCGCTCAGCTAAAAAGTGAAAACGCTCATTTAGCAGCGTTGAATTATCGTGCCGAAGAAAAACTCTTTGCAGCCCTCGATGGTAATGGTTTATGTCTATGGGAACAGCATATTCCAAGCGGAAATTTAACCATATTTAACATGCGCTGGGGCGAAATGCTCGGGTTTAGTCCTGAAGAGTTTGCTGCCCATGTTGATATCTGGAAAAGTAAATTACACCCCGAAGATAAAGAATGGGTGATAAAAGCCTTTGAAGATCATGTGAATGGTCAAGCCGATTACTATCAAGCAGTTCACAGAATGCTACACAAAGATGGCAGCATAACCTGGGTGTCCGATCGTGGGCGTATTGTCGAGCGCTTAGCTGATGGAACACCACTGCGAATGATGGGCAGCCATATCGATATTACTCAAGAAAAGCGCTACGAAATAGATTTAGCCCGTTTAGCCCACAGTGATCCACTCACCAACTTAATGAATCGCCAAGCTATTGCCAAAGTATTCGATGAATCTTCGCTACCAGGTATTCGCGGTGCGTTATTTTTTATCGACCTTGATGGTTTTAAAGCGTTAAATGACCGTCACGGCCATAAGTTTGGTGACAGCCTGTTGATGCACGTTGCGCATACTTTGGTATCTCACGCAGGTGAATTCGCGCAGATCGCACGGTTAGGTGGCGACGAGTTTGTGATATTACTGCCGTCATTTGATCGTGAATCTTTAGGGGCGCTCGCACAATCATTGCTCGATGTTTATCAAGATAAATTCCTGCTAGAAGGTTGTGAAGTAGAGGTAGGCCTGAGTATCGGTATTGATATATTTGGCTATGGTGATAGTTTTGCCGATAGTTGTGATCGCGCGGATGCCGCCATGTATCGCGTGAAACACCAAGGAAAGCATGGATATTGTTTTTATCAGTCGTCGGAATAATGTTCCAAGCCTGCTGATCTTAGTAATACTTAATTTAGATTTGATTACAGTGCCTTATTCGAACAAAAAACCACCTTTAATGGTGGTTTTTTGTTTTTTAGCTTTTTAAGCGTAGTGTCATCAGCTTATGGAGTTACAAAATTAAATGGTTGATGGCAACTGACACAATAGTTTTCAGATTTTTTGTGTACATGGTGGCACTTACTGCAATCAGTTTCGGTGTCGAAGTGGCGATTTTTATGGGGATTGGTTGGTTTTACATCCGCCGTTTTTTCCGCTAATTTCTTAGTGTTGTGGCATTGTACACACTTGAGCATAGGGACTGCTTGTCGTTCTTCTGCACCATGGCAGCTTGCACATTTAAGGCCTTTCGCCATATGAGTTTGATCGAGTAAAGTACTCTCTTTAGCGAACGCGCTGCCAGCGAAAATACCCAAAATAATAGCCAATATAATTGTTAAGTTTTTCATTGTTTGATCCCATTATTCATTTCACAGGATGCCAAAATGTGAGGCATCCATTATTGATGACTATGTGTTCTATAGCTTTGCTACATATTTGCCAGCTAAATAGCCGAAGGTGTAGCAGCGACCTAAAGACAAGCCAAATACCGTTAATGGGTAGTCAACGCCACCGTAGAAACCTGCTCCTAGGTTACCAACAATGAATAAACCTGGAATTTCCTTACCATCGGCATCAAGTACTTGGTGGTTGTCGTTAACGAGAATTCCTGAACATAAAGTAGAAATACGCATACGACGGTGAATACCGTAAAACGGTGGTTTGAGCACTGGTACCATTTTGCTTCTAGGTTTACCGAAGTCCTCATCTTTACCTTTTTTGCACAGCTCGTTATAACGGTTAACGCTGGCAACAAAGGTTTTTGGATCGCACTCTAACTTCACAGCCAATTCTTCTAATGTGTTAGCTGAATGGGTGTTGATCAAAGAGGGAAATACTCCTGTTTTCTCACCAGGAACTTCAGGCATATAAACTTTAAGCTCTTCAGGAGAATAGAGGTGGCCAGGCCAATCCTTCGCTTGCGTCATATAGTCAGAATCAAATACTTGTGAGTAATGCCCCGCATTCTGCTCATCTTTCAAGTAGTTATTCATTAGAGACATCTCAACCTTCTCATTCACAAAGCGCTCACCTTTACGGTTTACCGCTAAGAATGGCATGTCACACATGGAAGCCGGGCCGGCATCGAAGTCGTGCAACATTTTGGTATGTCCAACAGGTTCAATAACGCCGCCAGCCCAATAGGCCATAGCAAAACCGTCACCGGTACGATCCATTTGTTTACGTTCAAAGTTTTTCAGTTCGGGGATGAAGAAGTCACACATGGCTTTGTTATTTTGATAGTCGCCAGAGGACAGAATGACACCTTTCTTCGCCATGTATTTGTGGTACTTACCATCACGAGTTTGAGCAATGACGCCGATGACTTTTCCTGACTCATCCTGGATTAATTGTTGTGCAGGAGTATTAAAGAAAAACTTAACGCCTGCTTTTTCCGCTGTTTTAGCTAATGCGCGGATAGCATCACCCGTGGTGTAGGGTTTAGGGCCGCAGAAAGAAGTGATAAAATTTAAACGGTCATCAGTATCAGCAATTCCGCGAATACCGTGCTGCACTTTAGTTCCTTGGTCAACAATCTGGCCGCCACCTTGTTTAACTCTATCGATAACCCAAGTGACAGCTTCACCTGAATTGTAAGCCCATTGCTTAAGAAGACCGGGATGTGAACGGTGCGCGTTATCCGCCATTAAACGGCTAACTAAAGCTTCAATTGCTGATTTATCACTGTTTTTCAGGTCAATCCCTGAACCAGTGTTTCCTTGAGAGACTGGAATGGCTTGCTTTTGTAAACACGCAACGGTTGCACCACTTTCTCTGGCGGATAGAGCCGCAGGCACACCAGAGGCTCCAGCACCGACGACGACGACATCAAAGGTTTGGGTTGTTGCAATATCTTTATCAGCAATAGGTTTTGGCTTAGGTAGAAAATTGAGCGTTGCGCCGCCAATTTCGCCATATTCAGTGCCAACTTGAAGTGGTGCAGCACTCGCTGAAGCAATACCAAGACTTGCAAAGGCTAAGCCACCACTTCCCACTGCAGCTCGAGTTAGGAAACTTCTTCGAGATATACCATTCTGAAGCACGCTAGCAGTGTATTGATCGATTTCTTTCGGTTTCTGTGAATGCTCTTTACTCATTTTGATACTCCTTGGGTCCTCATTGCTAAGGTCGATATGACATCGTTAGCAACGACAATGGATCTGGCCATAACCGCATGTGATTTGTTTGCTTTAAAAACTAGAAGTGCAGTTGCGTGAAAGTGATTAAATTCTCATTCATTAACAACATACGTTTAAATGTATGACATATGACAATAAACCAAAAGAGGTATTAATTACATCTTTGCAGTGCTTCACAAAATGCTGGAGTTTTGAGCTGTTAATATGATTATTCTTTTTGAAACAAGCTAATGTAGGACTTTCTTTATTAAATAATGCAGTGAATTTTTTGAGGAAGATAATTTTCTTAAATACAGTGATCAAAATAAAATATGTGTTGTTAAGCTATTTCACTACATATATTTAGTGTTCTAGGTTTACGGGAGTTAATTGTGGTAATGAGGCGTTAGAGTCATCGTTATTTACGCATCCGCTAAATAAGACACATGAAATAGCCATGGCTGGAATAATTAAGAAATTATTTTTCCATTTTTGATCTCAATAATTAAGTCAACGCATTCACCGCAACATTTAAATGGATTGAGCATTTTGCAGTGTAAAAACCGGGTGTATCCAACAAGGCGTGATACACCCGCATTAAGTTTGGTGCAGGGGAGTTGTATTTGTGACTATTTACCTAAAACAAATTTATAAGTGACATATAAACGGAGATCGTCAAGATCTTCAGCTTGATCAAAATCGACCATGGCATAACGCGCCTTAAGACCTAGGCCCGATAACATGCCTGAAAATTTATAGGCGATTGAAAAGTTTGTTTCATTAAAATCTGACGCAGTCCCCTCTGGCACATCGTACTGCCCATAGAAGGCATAGGCTTCTAATCCACTCGCCCCTAATTTTTCAAAGTCATAGGCCAGCTTTAACGCGTTGACCTCTTCATTCGCCCGTGCAGATTGATATACCTGTTGAATGACCACTTTTTCATCGCCCCATGGGGTCAGCACTGTGTCATCCCCGGTTTTGGCGTACATATAAGTGAGATCTGCCCCCGCCAATTTGGCGCCTAGATGGAAGCCATATTGATAGGTATCGAGTGGGCCGCCGGTTTCTTCACCTATTGCCTGTTGAGTTAAATAGGAAGGTGTTAAGTACAAATTCGTTGGACCAACATCAGCGGCTAATTTCACTTTGGCATAGGTTTGATTGAAAACATCTTCCATGCTGTAGTGCCAAAGATGGGCTTCAGTTTGGACTGTCTTAAAGGGCAATTGATATTTAGCACCTAGGGCATAAACTGGGTTATCGGCAACATCTGCCACAATACCCGCTCTTGCTAATTCGCTTTGTACCGCCTCTTTTACGGATACGAAGCTATTGTCAGACCACCCCATGGAATCTGTAATATAGAGTGCTGATAACGTTAGATTATCAACACTCTTATTTTCTGCTGAAAAGCCGCGAAAAGTTCGTGGGATCGCACGAATGTCATGGGGATTCATCATTGGTGTGCGCAGTTCTTGTGCACCTAATTTGAATTGAGTATCCCACCAATTACCTTGGACAAAATACTCCTGTAAACGGTTGACGTTGTCATGGTCGCCAGCGGCATCGCGAGCAACTAGGCCGTAGACATCATCTGAATCATTGGTCCAAATGGGATTTGCAGATGCGAAGCTGGTCCCAAAACTGAGGCCATTCACTTTTGCGGTATTGTAATAAAACAGTCCGCCAAATGACGTATCGTGTTTAGTGTTCGTCGTATTATCAAAGTCACGGGTAAAATCGAATAAGCGTAATTCCCCTTTTAACGTACCTTGGCTAAACATTTGATCAATGCTGGTATCTGCTGTAGCTGGAATCGCTAGCGTAGATAGCACAAGCAAAGATAAATAAGATTTTTTCATCATCATCTTCCCTATTATTAGTAAGCCCTGATCAGAATTGTCTGAGCTAGTTAAAGAAATTATGTTTAACATTCTTAGGTTAAATGTATGACGTATGACTAATGTCGACAACGAAGTTAAGATGAATATGAGAAACTAGTTACGAAATTCGCACAGATGTTACTTGGATCAACAAAGATGAATGTTTTTTAATCACTAATGTAGGAAAGATGAGAGTACTTTTTCTGCGTTAATGCGGTTTTATGCTAGTATGGCGACACTAAGCATATTTGGGATAATCAAGTGCATATCTTCAAGCCAATTAAGCAGATAAGAGCATCGAGTGAAGTCGGGCAGCAACTGAAAAATGCTATTTTAGACGGCGAATATAAGGCTGGCGATAAATTACCCTCTGAGCGCGAATTAATAGAATTATTTCAAGTTAGTCGCACTGTGGTGAGAGAGGCGATCAAAAGCCTCGAAGCGGGTGGATTAGTGGAGATTCGCCAAGGTGCAACAGGTGGCGCATTTGTTAAGCACTTAACCTTTGAACGTTTAAGTGATGCTTGCCAAGATTTATTTCTAATGGGGAAACTTTCCCTTCCTGAACTGTGTCAAGCACGCATGCTGATTGAGCCGCAAGTGGCTAGAATGGCTGCTAAAAATTGCACTCCAGAGCAAGCTAAAGCTTTGCAAGAGGCGAATAGTCATGAAAGTGACTCATTGGCTTATCCCGAAACTGTCATATTGCGATCTCAAGTACATTATTTGCTCGCTGAAATGTCTGGAAATCGCTTTTTAGAAGCGATCGTAAAATCCTTGTTGGTTTTATTAAGTAATCAAACGACTAAGTTTCAGCCACCGACTGATGAAATTCA
Organism: Shewanella oncorhynchi; assembly: GCF_030848765.1. NCBI lineage: Bacteria > Pseudomonadati > Pseudomonadota > Gammaproteobacteria > Alteromonadales > Shewanellaceae > Shewanella > Shewanella oncorhynchi. Next base: position 4,423,237 of record NZ_CP132914.1, on the reverse strand, counting down.
TCCTTTAGGCTTGCATGATGTCATTGTCGAAGCAGTTATCGCAAAAGATGGGGCGAAAGCTGAGGCCGAAATGTTTGCACACCTTGAGGATTTTAATCAGCGCCTAATAGAAATTGAGCGTAAATATATGGATAAACGCGCTTAAGGCAAAGAGTTGCAACCCCAAAGTTCAACCGCGGCTGTTTGTTTGTTGGGTACGTCAATCCAATGACTCATGGCTTGGCATTGCACTTTTCCTGAGATTTGAGTGAAGCAAAGTTCAAAATCCCCTGCTTCGGGCGTGCGACCTAAGCGCAACACAGGCAAAATGGGCAGCTTGGGCTGATAATGCCAGCTGCCATTTTTAAGATAGGCATCATCTGGGATTTCCATTCCTGCACCCGTACCTTTCACTCTTGCTTCGACCAACACTAATCCTTGTGGCGTGACGTTATAGTCTTCCTCCCAGCGAATTTTTTCTATGCTGTGGTTCCATGCCAAGGTGAAGTTGTCTGTGGGCACTTGGGCCCACAGTGTGCCCGCTAGGCCTAAACACAGGCCTAGCATCTGTTTACCTTCAAAGACTGATTAACGACCAATAATCTCAAAAGCTTATCCTTGTTCTGCGAGACGTTTGAGTTTGCGTGCTCGCCAGCTGTGTTGCACGATAAATAGCAGCGCGAGCCCAAAGCCAATTTCATCACTCAACGGCGTAGCAAGAATTAAGCTCGCACCCGCAAGGAAGCCGATAACGCGTTCCCACCAGTAGAGTTTTTGTAATAGATATCCGGTAAAGATGACGCCCCAAATACCAATACCCACAGTCGCTTTTAGCAAGACAAACCCTGTAGCTAACCAGCTATCACCTTGAAGCATCAAAGCGGGATCGTAAACCGCCATAAAGGGGATCACAAAACCTGCAATGGCGATACGGATTGCCCAAAGGCTGATCTTAAGACCAGATTCCTTCGCGATTGGCGCTGCGGCAAAACAGGCTAAGGCAACGGGAGGCGTGAGATCGGCCATGATGCCGAAATAAAATACAAACATATGCGACACAATCAGTGGCACACCGAGATCGAGTAATGCGGGAGCGGCAATCGAGCTAGTAATTATGTAGTTAGGGATCGTGGGGATCCCCATTCCGAGCACTAGGCAAGTGACCATAGTTAACACGAGTGATAAGAACAAGTTATCTTGGCCAACGGCAAGAATATAGCTCGCGAAGGTCGAGGCAATTCCTGTCAGTGACACTATGCCGATAATCACACCGACTAAAGCACAGGCGATACCCACAGGCACGGCATGACGGGCGCCTTCTACCAGTGCATGCAAGCAGATGGTGAGAGTATCTCTGCCGCCTTTAATAAACCAACAAATGGCGACTAATAAGGCGATAACCCCAAATACGACCCCGATCCCGAGTTGGAAGAAGCCAGCGCAAAGGATGCCAAGGGCAATCCAAAAGGCAATGCGCATTGCCATTGAGGAAAGCCGCAGTACTATGGCTGAGCCTAAAATTACTATCGATGTGAGGGCGAGTCCTACCATGCCTGAGAACAGCGGCGTTCTACCCGAAAACAGCAAGTAGACTAAAATAAACAAGGGGATAAGGAGATACCAACGCTCTTTAATTGCCGCCCATGGATTAGGGCACTGATCTTTAGGCAGACCACAGAGATTGGCGCGTTTGGCTTCTAAATGAACCATCCAAAATACGGAGCAGAAATAAAGTAGCGCAGGGATCAATGCCGCTTTGGCTATCTCGATAAAGGGGACGTTAATGGTTTCGGCCATGATAAAGGCCACCGCGCCCATGATCGGCGGCATGATTTGGCTGCCCATACTCGATGTTGCCTCTACCCCGCCGGCGAAGGCTGGGCGATAACCGAATCGTTTCATGAGTGGAATGGTAAATTGGCCCGTTGTGACCACGTTGGCAACACCTGATCCTGTAATCGTCCCCATCAATGCCGATGATACTACCGCAACTTTTGCTGGACCGCCGAGCTTGTGGCCAAATAATCCCATGGCAAAGTCGGTAAATAAACGGATCATTCCGGCTTGTTCTAAAAAGGAGCCGAAGAGAATAAACAGGAATATATATGTCGCCGACACATAGGTTGGTGTGCCGTATAACCCTTCGGTACCGAAGGCTAATTGATTGATGATCTGATCGAATCCATAGCCGCGGTGCATTAAGTCACCGGGTAAATATTGGCCAAATAAGCCATACATCAAAAAGATGCTACAGATGATAGGTAGTGCCCAGCCCATGACTCGGCGCGCTGCTTCAAACACTAATACGATCAAAGTGATACCTATCACTATATCCGCATCGGTCAGATCGCCTGAACGTTGAATTAAGTCGGCTTCGAAATACCACTGATAAGCCGCTGTGGCCATGCCAGCTAGACCGAGTAGCCAAGCGAGTGGCTGCCAAGGCTGAGATTTTCCTCTAGCGGGATAACTTAAAAAAACCACTAACAGTAAAAAGCCCACATGGGTGGCACGCAGTACTTGAGTCGAGACGGGATGAAAAGCGGCAGTGATGATTTGAAAAATAGAAAAAATTAAGGCTGTATAAAATAGAGCCTTGGGCCAATCGCCAGTATTTGCGCTGAGACCTTGTTGGGGATCACTCATATTATGCCTCACAGCATTAGACTACAGAGATGATATAAACGAGATGCCGTTATTTAACGGCATCTCAATTGCTTAGTTTGGAATAGGATGCACAGATATCAGTAAAACTTAGAGTGCACCAACTTCTTTGTAATAACGTTCTGCACCTGGGTGCAGTGGTATTGGCAGATTTTTCGTCGCTTTATCTACGCTGATGGTCTTCGCGGCGGAGTGCGCGTTACCGAGTCGGTCTAAGTGCTCGAACATGAGTTTTGTCATCTGATAGGCTAAATCATCCGATACACCGCTTTGAGTCACCAGTAAATTTTGAATGGCGACGGTAGAAACGTCGGTGGTTTGGCCTTCATAGGTCGATGCTGGGATCACGCCATGTTGATAGGCGGGATTGTTAATCTTAGCTATCACATCTTCTGGAATTTCAACAAAGTTGATTGCCATAGTCGCAGCTAAGTCACGGATAGCAGCCATGCCGAGACCGGAAGATTGTAAAGTGGCGTCTAATTGACGATTTTTGATTAGCTCAACGGATTCGGCATAGGGTAAAAACTCGACTTTCCCCATGTCTTCGTAACTTAGTCCCGCAGCCTTGAAAATCGATCTGGCATTGAGTTCTGTCCCTGATTTAGGGGCACCCACTGAGATGCGTTTTCCCTTTAAATCAGCCAAGGTTTTAATGCCAGACTCTTTATTGGCGACGATTTGAATGTAGTTAGGATAAGCCGAGGCAAGTACTCGGATTTTATCCAGCGGCGTTTTAAAGCCTGCATCAATATCACCTTGATATGCTGCTGCGACTGAATCACCTAAAGCGAACGCTAATTCGCCACGACCCGCTTGCAATAAATTGAGGTTTTCTACTGAGGCTTTAGTTGCTTGAACTGAGGTTTTAGAACCTTCGATTCCTGTGCCGTAGAGTTGCGACAGCGCAACGCCAATAGGGTAATACACACCACTGGTGCCGCCTGTGAGAATGTTGATAAAGGCGGGGGCAGCAGCCATAGCGGCAGCACTGAGTGTGAGAGTCACTGCTGCGCCGACGGCGACAAAACGTTTTTTGATTTTCATTGTGAAATATCCTTATTTTTTATAGTGTTATGTAGGGTCTTTCGAGCGGTAAATACCGTAATCAGCTCAATATAACTACATAAAACCTGAAAAAGGTCAATTAGGCTATAGTCGATAGCTGCTACTTTTGTATCATAAAACTGAGATCTGAGACTGTTTTGAGCAAGGTTGTATTGTGAGATAAAACTTGGTTGGTTCAATGCAGCGGGCAATAAAAAGGGCTAACCTAAGTTAACCCTATTTGTGTTATTAGAGGACAAACCTCCTAATAACAAGACACTATTTAGTGTTATCTAAGAAACCTTTAGTTGCATTTTTCGCATGTTTTGCTGCTCTTTTCTCTTTAGGAGACATCAGCGGTTGTTTCTTCGATTCTTTACGGTTTTTTTGCTCTTTACTCATATAAAACTCCATGTACTCTTTGGTTATTCATCAGGCTAATCATGTAAGCCGTACTTAATTGAACCTATTCCATGACGTCCTGATTGAAGCGAAATTTTTATCTCGAATTACAACATTTTAAATTACAAATATCTAAAATCATTGATAATTATCTGTGAATTTATTTGCCTCAATGAGCGATTACAGCAAAATAATCTTATCACCGAATTCCGTACCATGATCCATCTATCACTTAGAATAATTAATGCTAATGCTAGCGTTAACCTGTATAAGAAATATGCGAACAAGGACACAGTACCTCTATTTTCGTCATTGTTTGTGGTTTTAGTGGGCCCTAATTGGAGGCTTAACTAAGTACCATATGCCTAACGTCGGCTCGATTTACCTAACATGCCACCTAATATACCGCGCAAAATTTGTTTACCTAATTGGCTTCCAACCGTGCGTGCCGCTTGTTTTGACAAGGTTTCAGCTAACCCTTGGCGGCGCTTATTGCCAAAAATGAGTTCACTGAACCAACCTTGTTCCTCAGCTTTTTGATCCGTTTGCACATCACTTGCTGTGGATGTGGTGTCGTTGGTGGCGTTACCAACTCGTCTTTGGTTAAGGCGTTCGTAGGCCGATTCGCGGTTGATTAACTGATCGTATTTACCTCCAATCGGGCTTTGGGCACGGACTTGTTGTAACTCCTCACTTGTGGCGGGTCCCATCCGGCAACGTGGCGGTGCGATGAGCGCGCGATCGACCATAGTTGGCACGCCTTTGTCGGCTAACATAGACACTAAGGCTTCACCTACAGCGAGCTGGGATATGACGTCGCTAACAACCAGTTTGGGGTTAGGCACAAAGGTTTCTGCGGCGGTTTTAACGGCCTTTTGATCCCTTGGCGTGTAAGCTCGCAGGGCATGTTGAATACGATTGCCTAATTGTCCGAGAATTTCGTTTGGGACATCATCAGGAAATTGCGAGCAAAAATAAACGCCTACGCCTTTTGAGCGAATTAGGCGCATGATCTGTTCGACGCGTTTTAATAGACTCGGTGGGCAACCCTCAAAGAGTAAATGCGCCTCATCGATAAAAAACACTAGCTTAGGTTTTTCGGGATCGCCGACTTCGGGCAGATTCTCAAATAATTCTGAGAGTAGCCAGAGTAAAAAACTTGAATATAAACGGGGAGTTAAAATCAGTTTGTTTGCTGCTAATAAATTGATAATGCCGCGCCCTTGCAAATTAGTGCGCATTAAATCTTCAAGCTGTAACGCGGGTTCACCAAAAAAGTCTTTGCCACCATCGCGCTCTAATCCTAGTACCGAACGTTGAATTGCTGCGAGGGATTGGGCGCTGATTAAACCATATTTGGCGGAGATTTCTTTGCGTTCCTCGGCAACTAAGGCCAGCATGGCCCGCAGATCATCTAAGTCGAGCAGTAATAATCCTTGGTCGTCCGCTAGTTGAAAGACTATGTCTAAAATACCGCTTTGGGTGTCATTCAATTCTAAAATTCGGCCGAGTAAGGTTGGGCCCATTTCGCTGATGGTGGTACGCAGCGGGTGGCCTTGAACGCCCGCTAAATCCCATAACACCACAGGGTTAGCTTCGTTGTGATAATCCTCAATGCCAATTTGAGTTGCCCTTTGTAATAGCTTTTCACTTGGAGTGCCGGCCATAGCTAGACCCGAGATATCGCCTTTAACGTCTGTGATAAAAACCGGCACGCCTTGGCGTGAAAAACCTTCGGCAATACTCATCAGCGACACGGTTTTGCCTGTCCCTGTGGCACCGGCAATTAACCCATGGCGATTGGCATACTTAAGATTTAAGTGAACCTGTTGTTCACCTTTTCCTATTAATAGCGTATTCAAAGGCATTCCTTATGTTAACGGTAGGGCTTATATTGGAATCGTTGCAGCATCCTTATTTTAGCCACTGTGTATTTAATCCATTTTAGTGTCGTCGTTCATGCGTATAAAAATTCATCATTGAGTGTTGGCCTTAGCGTAATTTATGTCAACATGGGGCCTGAATAAGCTTGATATCACTTAGCAAAAATGTGTGATTGGCAATATGGGCGTTACCTATGAATGAGGTGTGTTATTTTTGTCATTCACTGAGGCGTGCTTGATGGTGAAATTCCCTTTGATTATGCTGCTCTTGTTCTTTACTGTGCTGACATCTGCCTGCACCGAATGAGTCTGTGGTGCAAGAACCTGTGTTGAATCTTATGAGCCTATGCGAGATAAACAGCGCTGTGTTGCTGAGGCGGATAAAAGCCGTTATCAGTATGCAAAAGTAAAAGCAGTAGAAGAAAAGCAACGGCTGAAAATGGCCATAGAACAAGCCACTCAAAAATCGTTAATGTAGAAAGGATATCTATGAAAGGTGCGGGCGGAACACAGGGCGGGACGGGACAATTTTTTATGGGTCTTGCCATGATGTGTTGTGGATTTTATTTATTGTTCAATGCAATACAAGTGAGCTCTAGTTTTGGACTGGGCTATGGCTTATATCGAGTAAATGCCTTTGGGCAAGGCATGTCGATCACCACCGGCATGGTGATGCTACCGTTTATTATCGGCATTGTGATGGTGTTTTTTGACGCTAAGAGTAAGTTAGCTTGGCTGTTGAGTCTAGGTTCGCTAACGGCCTTGGTTGTGGGCGTGATCAGCTCGATTCAATTCCACTTTAAATCTATGTCGGCCTTTGAACTGATTGTGATCCTCGTTTTGGCCTTTGGTGGGTTAGGGTTGTTTTTACGCTCACTGAAAGACGCGCCCACAAGCGATACACAAGCGAAATAATCACTAGACACTTAATCACTAGGCTCTAGAGTGCAAATACGAAATCAGAGTTGTGCATCTAAGCGACTTTAATAACGGTTTAATGAAAGTTTTAACTACAGAGTGAAGGAATGAGATGCGCTGGCGTGACACTGACAGAAGCTCCAATATCGAAGACAGACGCGGCCAGCAAATGGCATCTGCGGGTGTGCCGAGTGCCTTGTTACTCAGGTTCTTGCCCTTTTTACTGAGAACTAAACTTGGTCGTGTGGTGTTGCTCATCGGCGGCATTTATATTGCTTTTCAGTATTTTACCGGTGGTCTGTCACTCGACCCGAATACTCAAGCTCATCTTAGCCAATCTCAATCTAGCTCAACAACAGCGGTACAGGATGAAAATGCCCAGTTTGTGGCGGCCATTTTAGGCACCACAGAAACCGTTTGGGGCCAGTTGCTCAAAGGGCAATATCGAGAGCCTAAGTTAGTGCTTTATCGCAATATGACCTCCACTGGCTGCGGTATGGGACAGGCGCAGTCTGGGCCTTTCTATTGCCCCGCCGATAGCAAGGTGTATATCGATCTTAGCTTTCTTGATGAGCTTAAAACCTTAGGCGCGGCCGGTGATTTTGCCTTTGCCTATGTGATTGCCCACGAGGTGGGTCACCATGCGCAAAACCTGCTGGGCACTAGCACTAAGGTGCGCCAAGCCCAGCAATCTGGCAGTAAAGTGCAAGCGAATCAATTGAGTGTCGCACTTGAATTGCAGGCTGATTGCTACGCAGGGATTTGGGGGCATTATGTCAATCAACAACTTAACTTACTTGAAGCGGGCGATTTAGCGGAAGGCATTGCCGCCGCCAGTGCTGTGGGTGACGATCGTCTGCAACAGATGGCGGGTCGCGCCGTACAGCCCGATGCTTTTACCCACGGCAGTTCGGCGCAGCGGGTGAAATGGTTTAAGACAGGGTTTGATTCGGGTAATCTCGCCAGTTGTAATACTTTTGCGGCGAAGTGATTTAGTCTGATATCTCAAATTCGTACCGAACAGAAATGCAAGGATAACTGAGTGGCCTTTAACGATACCTTTAGATTGAGCAGCCACGCGGTTATCACGAATGCGCAGGGACAAGTACTGTTGCTTAAGGCCAATTATGGTAATTTTGCTTGGGGTTTGCCCGGTGGCGCACTCGAGCCAGGTGAAACGATTCACGAGGCCTTGGTGCGCGAATGCCAAGAGGAATTAGGCCTAAGTGTGCAGGTTAACTATTTGAGCGGCGTGTATTATCACAGCGCCTATCAATCCCAAGCCTTTATTTTTCGTTGCGAACTGCTATTGCTTGATGGGCCTGAGGTGGCAAAAGATGGGGCAGACGACGAGCCACTGCCGCTCCACTTAAGCCACGAACACTCAGAGTTTGCCTTCCACGATATCGACACCCTTAGCGCGGTTCAGCAGCAAAGAATTAAAGATTGCCTCAATTTCAACGGGGTTGTGGTGAGTGCCAAGTTCTAATGCTTTGCCAGTAAACCGCCGGCCGTTAATCGGCTTGGGTTTGCGTGAGTAAGGTTTCTAAGCAGTGTTCCTTGATACCGTAATAGGCTTTAATGCCAGCTATTTGCGCGAGGATTGCGGCGCTGTCTTTCGGGTTATACTGTGGCTTTTTAACGGCCAAAATCATCTTATTTTTATTGGTATGTTCTAGGCTGATAAATTCAAACACCTTAGTCGCATAACCGTTGGCTTCCAAAAATAGCGCACGTAATGAATCCGTTACCATTTCGGCCTGTTGGCCCATGTGCACCCCATATTGCAGCATAGGTTTAAACAATTCTGGGCTGTGCATCTGCGGTCGAATTTGTTTATGGCAGCAAGGTGAGCACATGATGATGTCGGCATTGGCGCGAATACCATAATGAATCGCATAGTCAGTGGCGATATCGCAGGCGTGCAGGGCGATCATCACATCGGTTTGCTTAGGCGCATGGGTTCTCACATCGCCGCAGACAAATGATAATCCTTGATGGTCCAGCGTTGCCGCCGTTTCATTGCACAAATCGGCCAAGGCTTGGCGTAATTCCACCCCAGTCACCTGCGCATCATTGTGAAGGCTGTGGCGCAGGTAATCATGGATTGCAAAGGTGAGATAGCCTTTGCCTGAGCCAAAATCGACCACATTGATCGGTTGGTCATTCTTGTGGGGTGACGCTTCGAGTGCTTGGCTGAAAACCTCAATAAATTTATTGATTTGTTTCCATTTACGCGACATCGCAGGGATAAGATTATGTTGGCTGTCCGTCACCCCGAGCTTGGTCAGGAAGGGACGTTCGATATCCACAAAACGCTTTTTCTCACGGTCATGTTCTAACGGCGCCGCGACGGCTTGTTTAACATTATGTGTACTGATTTGGACTTTGCCTTTTTTGCTGATCTCAAGCTGAACTTCTGCCTGCGCCGTGGCTAAGTGGGCACTCTTAAAATCGTTACCGAGTAACAGTTTTATGCTAGCTAAGCCTTCGTCATAACTCAGGTTTTTAGTGATGTGATTCGTCTGGTGTTGATACACAAACGACAGCACAGGCTCATTTTGCAAACTAATCGGCCGAATCGTGATGCGCTGCAGGCTTTTATCTGCCCCTCGGTACTTACTCAACAATAGTTTGATCAGACTATTCTTCGCCAAGCTGTCAGCCAAAAGCTGGTAAAAATCATCAAAAGAATTAAGCGCTGAATGGGACATTATTGTTTCCGAAAAAGTAACCAAGAAAAACAGGGTGAGTATTCTAACCGCGATCCGCCGCTACCTAAAGTTATTCTCATCGAGAAGGGGTTTGGGGCAGAGCTCCGCTGCTGATCTATCTGTTGAAATTCGTAATCTCATGTAGGTTTTTGGTAAGCGGGATTTTGTCCCAACTCTTGTTTGAATTATTTAATCAAAGTCAACGTCGTGGGGCTTCACCCCACCCCGACCAAGGAGGACTGCTCGTCCTATCCTCCTTGGATGCTCCATGACGTCCCCAACGGAGTTGAAAGCCCCTTGGGCAATTAGCGCACTTATGCTATCGCGTCAGACGCTCGTCCCTGATTCGACTGACGCTATCTCGGCATCTGATAGGCAGGATGCCTGAATGTCCTTAAACTGTGTCCTACATTAAGTTTTTGACCGCTGTATTTAAAACGCTTTACCTTGCACAATAGAAAGGTATGGACGATATAAAAATGGAATTTTAAATAATTTTTCAACTTTAGCTGTTCTAGATTCAAAAAAACCGATCTCGGCTAATCTGGTTGCAACTGCCTCAGTTGATTTTTGATCTGTTTCCCAAATGGCTGACAATGTTTCTAAATTATGTTCTGCTTTTGAGTTTTCTAGTTTTAATATGAATTGTCGTAAATCATTATATTCAGCAAACAAAGTTTGCTCTGTTCTGACTTTGGATACTTCTGATGCTGCAGCCTTAATTGACTGTCTACTTAAAATGTTGGGTTCTTCAGCTTGTGTATTGCCAATTTCAATGGATTTTATTTCATTTTTTACTGATTCATTGTAGAAATGAATTAACTCTCTTGGAGCAATATTATTTGAGCCATCTTTTGCTCTTGATTTAATCCAGTTGAATGTATCAGATTGCTTCCCTCCGATTTCTATTTGCTTGGGAAACATTTTATAATATAGGGTTTCCTGTTGAGTGTATTGGCTTAATATTTCACTCTTATTTATTTTGTATCTATCAATTACATCAGGGTTGTTTAATGCCCTAGATATTATCAAATTCATTAAATTTTGGTCTGACCACGATATGGTAGTTGTTCTTGTGATATGACTTGCTTCTCTAAAACCATCGCTAGTGATTCGTTTCCATACATCATCACGTAAAAATATCTTAAAGCGTAAATTCACGTGTTCTTCAATATCTCTATATGTTTTAAATAAGGCTCGAAGAGCATTTTTTTCCAATTCCAAAGATTGTTCAAATGCAACATCTAACCGGTCGAATAAAACCCATATTTTGATGTTTTTTTGTTGTAAATAATTGGCTAATATCTCAATTAAATCATCAACTGATTTGTAACCAGCTCTCTCTTGTTCATCAGTTGGACTTCTAAACGTTATTTTTCCAGTGAAACTTCCTTCTGCTGTTGGGCCTGCTTCTATTGATTCTACATCAGCCAGTCGTTTTGCAAAGCGCATTGCCTTGTTAATCATTTTCTTTAGTGTAGATTGTTCTTCTAACAATCCAGCTTCAACTAAGATTTCATAAGCTTTTTGAGCTTCTCCATCAGTATGGCCTGATTTTTTCAAGTAATTTGCTATTAGCTGACAAATATACAGTTTCCACAAATATATAAATTCAATTTCTTTTGTAGGTGGTTCTGTATTTATATCGGAAAAGACAGTAGCACCAGTCGGTTTTTCAGCTGAAATTAATATTATATTCTGAGCTTTAAAGTAATCTTGATTTTGTAGGGCTAAAGTGTACAAGGCGCTTTTTCCTGCCCCCTTTGAGCCAAAAACTACATCTACATCGCCATTTTTTAGTGAATTCCATTGCTCAGTTTCAACGAAGTATTCATAAAGTTTGGCGGCCTCATTTTCTGCTACACGATCGCCAAAATTAATTTTCTTTAGATCCATTACTATTACCTTTAAATATCAATAAATAACAAAAGCAAATCAGCCACCCATTTTAAATCAACAACATAATGTACTTTCCGTTTGCCTACAACTTGTAAAGTTAACATTATTTAAAAAAGAGCCATCAAAAGTCGCAGGGGCAGCATCAGAGGCTATAAATTGAGCTAATTCCTTTAAAAATTGGATATTTCAGACGAGGTATATCGTCCCATAGTGCTTGGAATTAATGAGCCACCCATTGTTAAATTTACAGAGTGCATGCTTGTAAGAATGGGTTCAGATTACTGTAGGGGTTGGCAAGATTAAGCACTGGCATGGAAGTGACCGTCCGTGACATGGACGTCACGGTCGAGCACACAGGGATGTGCTTGCTGCGTGTCACTGGAATGACAGTGCTTAAGAATGGACTGTTCCATACCACTCTCCTTATGATGCCTCTTGTCTTGTGGATCAAACGCGCAGGCGGGTTTTCTTCTGTTATAATGCCCCCTCGATTTTTTGGAGGCGAGAATGGACGTATCTTCTTTACTAGACGGCCTGAATGATAAGCAGCGCGAGGCTGTCGCGGCACCGCAATCTAGCATGTTAGTGTTGGCGGGCGCGGGCAGTGGTAAAACTCGGGTGTTGACCCACCGCATTGCGTGGCTGATGCAGGTTGAACAGCAGAGTCCTTACTCGATTCTTGCGGTGACGTTTACCAATAAAGCTGCGGCTGAGATGCGCGAGCGAGTTGAAAAAGTCGCTGGCACCAATATGGGCCGCATGTGGATTGGCACTTTCCACGGCTTGGCGCATCGCTTGTTGCGCACTCACTTCCAAGATGCGGGTTTACCGCAAAGTTTCCAAATCCTCGATTCTGACGATCAAGTGCGCTTGATCAAACGTATTCTTAAAAGCTTGAATTTGGATGAGAAACAATATCCTCCACGCCAAGCTCAGGGTTATATCAATGGTAAAAAAGACCAAGGATTACGCCCTAAACATATCGATGCGGGCGGTTTTCCGCTTGAGCAGAATCTGCTAAAAATCTATCAGGTTTACCAAGAGTCTTGTGACCGCGCTGGTTTAGTCGATTTTGCCGAAATCCTATTACGTGCCCATGAGTTATGGCTCAATAAGCCGCACTTGTTGGCCCATTATCAAGACAGATTCAAACATATTTTGGTGGACGAGTTCCAAGATACCAACGCGATCCAATATGCGTGGATCCGCGTGCTTGCCGGTCAAACTGCCAATGTGATGATAGTGGGTGATGACGACCAATCGATTTACGGTTGGCGCGGTGCTCAGGTTGAAAACCTACACCGATTCTTAAAAGATTTCCCGAGTGCGACCACGATTCGCCTCGAGCAAAACTATCGCTCGAAGGGCAATATCCTTAAAGCGTCCAACGCCTTAATCGCCAATAACCCAGAACGTATGGGCAAAGAGTTGTGGACGGATGAAGCCGATGGCGATCCGATTTCGCTCTATTGCGCCTTTAATGAAATGGACGAGGCGCGCTTTATTGTCGGTCGAATTAATGATTGGCACGAAAAGGGCGGCAACCTCAGTGATTGTGCGATTTTATATCGTTCTAACGCTCAGTCGCGGGTATTGGAAGAAGCCTTATTACACAAAGGGTTAGCCTATCGCATCTACGGCGGTTTACGCTTCTTCGAACGCCAAGAAATTAAAGATGCCATGGGTTACCTACGGCTGATTAATAACAAAGACGACGATGCGGCGTTTGAGCGTGTAGTGAATACGCCGCCCCGTGGCATTGGCGATCGCACTTTAGATATTTTGCGCTCCACGGCGCGCCAGCATGAGTTAACCCTGTGGCAGGCGAGTGTGCGTTTGCTCGACGAGAAAGTGCTTGCGGGTCGCGCAGCAAATTCTGTGCGTGGTTTCATGGACTTAATCATGACGATGCGTGAAGACACCCAAGATATGGTGCTGTATCGCATGGCCGATACAGTGATCCAAGCTTCGGGCCTTAAGGCCATGTATGAAGCCGAAAAGGGCGAAAAAGCCCACGCTAGAATCGAAAACTTAGAAGAACTCGTCACGGCGGCGCGTACTTTCGAAATGCCAGAAGAGCTGGAGGACATGGGCGAACTTAACGGTTTCCTATCCCACGCGGCGCTCGAAGCAGGCGAAGGCCAAGCCGATGCCTTTACCGATGCGGTGCAGCTAATGACGCTGCATTCTGCTAAAGGGTTAGAGTTCACTATGGTGTTCATGGCGGGTGTCGAAGAAGGGATCTTCCCGAGTAAAATGGCGCTCGAAGAGGGCGATAGACTCGATGAAGAACGCCGTCTCTGCTATGTGGGCATGACCCGCGCCATGGAAAAACTCTACATTACCTATGCGGAATCACGCCGTATTTATGGCCGCGAAGATTACGCGCGGCCATCGCGTTTTATCAAAGAGATCCCGCCGCAATATGTGGATGAAATCCGTCTTAAGGCGCAGGTTTCAACGCCGATGGCGAATAATCGTTTCAGCGCCCAAAAATCGGCTGCCACAAACGATACGGGTTTTAACGTCGGCCAACGAGTCAATCATCCTAAATTTGGTGAAGGTAAAGTGACCAACTTTGAGGGCAGCGGTGCCCAAGGGCGAGTTCAAGTGAGCTTTACTGACTTTGGCAGCAAGTGGTTAGTGGTGGCTTACGCTCGGTTAGAGGCGCTTTAATACCAGCCCTGAACGCGATGAATGTCAGCTTTTTATGACACGCTTTTAGGGCGTAAATTCGCATCGGGAGAAGCATGGGTATATGATGCTAATCCTGAAACCGAGTGGAAACTTGAGGGTATTGGGAGTACCTAGTTAATGAATTTAAAGCAGAAGTGGGATGTGTATTCCCGTCTTACTCGAATCGACCGTCCCATAGGTACGCTATTGTTGATGTGGCCATGCTTGATGGCGCTGATGTTAGCGGCGGGTGGTATGCCCGATCTTAAGGTATTGATCATCTTTATTATTGGCGTGGTGATCATGCGTGCCTGTGGCTGCATTATTAACGACTATGCCGATCGCGATCTCGACTCTTTTGTGGAACGTACTAAATCTCGGCCGCTGGCCAGTGGTGAAATCAGCACTAAAGAAGCCTTAATACTGTTCGTCGTTTTAGGTTTGTCTGCTTTTGGTTTAGTCTTATTACTCAATGGATTAGTGGTTAAATTATCCGTTGTTGGTATTATCCTCACTATCATTTATCCCTTCACTAAACGCATCACCAATATGCCGCAGATGTTTCTAGGCGTGGTGTGGAGTTGGTCTATCCCTATGGCTTACGCCGCACAGACGGGTGAAGTACCCATCGAGGCTTGGTGGTTATTTGCGGCCAATTGGTTTTGGACTGTCGCCTACGATACCATGTATGCCATGGTCGATAGGGATGATGATTTAAAGGTGGGCATTAAATCCACTGCGATTTTGTTCGGTAAATATGACCGCCAAATCATAGGGCTATTTCAGCTTGCTGCGCTGGCTTGTTTTATCGCCGCCGGTTGGAGCGCCGATCGTGGTTTACTCTATGGCCTAGGTTTACTGACTTTTGTCGGCTTTAGTACTTACCAGCAAATGCTGATCTTTGAACGCAAACGAGCCCCTTGTTTTAAAGCCTTCCTCAATAACAATTGGGCGGGACTCGCATTATTTGTTGGGCTTGGCGCCGATTATTTAGTTTAGTGAGCATCATTTTTGTTGTGGTAGATCCTGATGGATCATCCACTGATTCTGTGGCGCTAGTATTTGTTCTAAATCAATCTGGTGGATGTTGTCTTGGGAGATGACCTTGATAACTGGGCTCACTCTGTGGGGATAAGGCGCACCTTCGAGTGCGCGCACCGCGAGATCGATGGCAATCCGAGCCTGCAATACTGGTGAGTCGCTGACCGTCGCGAGTAACTGTTTTTTCTGCACTAATTCTATGGTCTGTGCATTCGAGTAGAATGCGATGACTTTTCCCGTTTTATTCCTACGCCCGTCTAAATAGCGCGCCGCGAAAGTGGCGGCAACTGCATTGGCGATTACATAATCTACACTTTGTTTAGTAAGCACTTTTCGCACTAAATCAGCTTGAATAAATAACTCCGTAGTGCCAAACCCTCCTTCAATTGTGTCGAACTCTTGTTTAGCTGCCGCCCGCCTAAATCCTTGTTCCGCCGCCATAACCCAAGAGGCATCCTTAGGCCCTGGAAACCAAGCAACTTTAAGTTTCACTGGCGCTTTATCGACAGAGTCTCGTTGCTGCGATGCAATATACTCAATCGCCGCCGCAGACATATCTTCAAAGCTGACTAAGGAGCGACTCGTGAGTTTGTCGGTCGCGATACCATTCACTAAATCAATAACAGGAATGCCCGAAGCAGAGAGTTGTTCGATATCCGCAATCAGTCCATCGGCCGTATTCGCAGCAATAATATAGGCTTGAGCTTTGAGGGCTTGGCAATCATAGAGTTGTTGTTTTTGTTGCTCAATATTGTCATATCCTCCAGCATCATAAATGCCGAGAGTTACACCTTGACGTTCGGCTTCCTGCGATAACCCAAAGGCGACGCCCCACCAATATTGGTCTTTACCATGGGGAAGTAAGGCGCAGATCCGCCATGCTTTTTTGGCTTGAGTGAGTGGTGTGTATGCCGTTTTTTTGCCATCAGCAATCACATCGGCGGGATACCAAGTTGCCTGCACTGCAAAGGCGAAACTATAGAGGATTAAGGTGAGGCAAATCCTGAGGGAGTAAGCGAAGAATGCAGTAAAGTGCATAGGATCATCATGTTAAGTTAACAATAGATTAAGCATAGATGAATGATCCATAGTTGCTAAGTCGATGCTAAATAAAGCTGATTTATTCTTAATAACCAGTGTCATGAAGTGTTATGGCACTTTTATGATGGGCTGCAGAGTGGTTGAAATTGTAGGGTCGTCTTACATTAGCAGGCTTTACGCTTTGACTTGTTCACTGAATGCTTAAGTTTACATTTCACGCTAAAGGCTTAATTGCCACAGCTGGTTTTTGCCATAGTGCTTAGTCTATAGTCATTGGCTTATAGTGGTTTTTTATGATCAATTTCATGCTTAGGTAACAAGGAATCGTTATGTTTATTCCGTCAGGATTTGCACGGGTTAGCCCGTATATGATGATCGCTGATGCCGATAGTTTAGTGGTTTTTTTACAGCAAGCCTTTGATGCTAAAGCGCTACATATTTCCCGTCGGGCTGATGGCAAAATAGCTAATGCACAGATGCAAATCGGCGACTGTTTATTTATGTTGAGTGAGGCGAGTGAAGCTTTTCCGCCTATGCCCGCATCTTATTATTTATATGTGGAAAATGCCGATAAAATGGTGGCTCAGGCACTCGCCGCTGCGGGTGAATTAGTGATGGAAGTGGCGAATATGCCCTATGGCGATCGCCAAGGTGGAGTGCGGGATCCCGTGGGCAATCTGTGGTGGATCTCCCAGCGTTTAGCCGCGGGGCCATATCAGGATTGAGCATCAAGTGATAACAAGTCAAAGGAGGTGATGTATGCCGTGTCAGTTAACCCGATTATTTGGAATCGAATTACCGATTATTCAAGCGCCAATGGCGGGTGTTCAGGGCAGTGCCTTAGCGATAGCTGTGTCGCAAGCGGGGGCGTTGGGATCTTTGCCCTGCGCCATGTTATCCCTCGAAGCCTTAGATACCGCCTTGACACATATTCGCACCCAGACGACTAAGCCCATCAATGTAAACTTCTTTTGTCATCATGAACCTGAACCGCAAGCAGCGAAACAAGCCGCATGGCTTAATCAACTAGCGCCTTATTTTTCTGAGTTGGGTGTCAATTCTGATAGCCAAACCGTGGGGGCACAACGCGCGCCATATACCAGCACCCAGGCTGCAGTGTTAGCTAAATTTAAACCTGAGGTGGTGAGTTTTCATTTTGGCTTACCGAATGAAGATTTGTTGCTGGAGATAAAGTCTTGGGGTTCAAAAATCATTTCGACAGCGACAACTGTAGAAGAAGCCCTATGGCTAGAAGCGCGTGGTGCGGATGCCATTATTGCGCAGGGTTTAGAGGCCGGAGGTCACAGGGGGCATTTTTTATCCGATGATTTAACCGAGCAATTAGGCACTTTTAGTCTATTGCCGCAAATCATTGCCGCCGTTGATATTCCTGTTATTGCAGCGGGTGGCATAGTCGATGCCAAGACAGTGCGCGCCGCTATGGCGATGGGCGCTTCGGCGGTGCAAGTGGGGACGGCATACTTACTCTGTCCCGAATGCACCACCAGTGATATTCACCGTGCCGCCCTGCAAAGTGAGGCAGCACAGCATACGGCTCTGACTAACTTATTCACTGGTCGACCCGCCCGTGGAATTATGAATCGTTTTATGGCAGAGCTTGGCCCCATCAATAATGCCGCACCGGATTTTCCGCTCGCCTCAAGTGCCGTCGCAGTATTGCGAAGCGCCGCTGAACAACAAGGATTTGGTGATTTTAGCCCACTTTGGTGCGGCCAAAATGCAACAGGTTGTCAGGCGATTCCCGCCGCAGAGCTGACGAGGCAATTGGCGTTAGGTTTGATGGTCTAATGCTCATTTTGAGCGTTTTTAAGCCAGCGTTGTATTCATGGTTTTATCCATTATGTTATTGATAAGCCAAGCTACTTTTTGGGTTTTCACTATCGCATAGGCTTGGCTAGATCAACTGACAAGGATGTTAAATGCTAAAACTTCGACTAAGACGCCCAGCTAAATATCGAATTTATTTTCTCATTTTGATGATTATTGTGTATTGGCTTGGGTTTAATTTACTGCCAGAACAGTTAACGCAAACAAGTGAGCAGTTGTCCTTGGCACTCGTCAGTGCGCTATATTTTGTGTTGTTACCTCTGCTCTATTGGTATTGGATTATCAAAATTGGTGCGCAAAAACGCTGGAGAATATTGGTTATTCTAAGTTTGAGCAGCCTCATGGCTCGCCTCAGTTATCCTCCTAAAATAGCAGAGTATTTCGAGTTTATCGCTTGGCTGCGTTTCCCTATTATTGCGATATTGTTGCTCATCGAATTGTACTTGATGGTGAGTATTATTAAGGGATTGTGGCAGGCGAGGAAGGCTTCAGGCGATCCAAGATTAGCGATCATTGCTCAGTATGTTGAAACAGTGGAGCAAGAGAAGGGTGATGAAGCGAATGAACTTAGAACACTTAACATTAAGGGTGCATCAAACACTGATTTTTCAAAGAATCAAATGCTTGACGATAAAAAGCTGACCTTAGGTTTAATACTCGCCACTGAACCCGCGAGCTGGTATTACGCTATTCCTTATTTTTCCCGTCGCCACCCTTTATCCATCACTCAGCTTAAGTTGCTCAGTGCCCAGCCTTGGCATGCATTAGTCATCATAATGTGTTTAATCGCTGCTGCCACAGTGAGTTACACACTAGTCGATAATATGAGTCATATTGCTGCCGTATTCGTTTCTGGTTTGATCTTGTATTCAGTGGTATTAATTACTGCCAATTACCGTATCAGTCGTTATTACTCCCTGTATCAAAGGGAAGGTAAGCTCATTATCAATAATGGTATCTGGGGTTTTATGTCGATCGATTTAACCCAGATAAGTGAACTGAAATTGGGAACATTTTTGACTCATGTACAGCCACAGCAAATGGGGGGGAAATCGGTAGGTGATTCAACTGCAATCAATGCAACAGAAATATTGACGATAGGCCGCGGTGATACCGCGAATGTGCAGCTGATTTTTAAGCGGCCCCAAACTTATTATGGCGGCATGGGACAATTGACTGAGCCGTTAACTGTGATCAATTTAGTAGTGGATGAACCCCAAGTGTTAGCTGATGCATTGGGCATACTCCAAAATTACAAAAAAGTTTCTTAGAATAGATTTATAACCATGAAATCACATGCTAATTAGATGATTTATCGACCAATCTGAGTTAGTCTGCTTAGCGTTTATAAGAGTGTATTTGCGCGCTCAATGTCGTATAGCCTATTGTTTAATCATCTAAGTTTTTGGGAGCCGTACCACTATGACGCCGATTTTCAGTAATGCCGCTATTGGTCGTAGTTTGTTGGTTTTGCTCTTGTGTGCTGGCGTATTCTTTTTTATCGATTTTTTAGTGCCCGCCTTAGCTGCATTGATTGTGTGTTTTTCAAGTTGGCCTCTCTATCAAAAACTATTGGCAAAATGCGGTGGTCGCTCGGCGTTGGCGGCAACCATTGCCCTATGTTGTATTGTGCTCGGGCTGATTATTCCGCTGGTGTTTGTATTTTCCTATGCGTTACAAGAGATTAGAACTTGGGTCGATTGGTTGGTGTTTACTAACCAACACGGTTCGCCCGTGCCCTTGTGGATCAAAGATTTACCTTGGATGGGTGAATGGTTAACCCTGCAATGGCAGCAGTTTATTGGTGAACCCCATGAATTAGGCCAAATTATCAGTGCCATTAGTGGCCAGAATTTGAGTGGCATTTCCCGTTGGGTGCTGCAATTGGGTTGGAATACTTTAGGGTTGTTATTGACCTTACTTTTTATGTTGATCACTTTGTTTTTCCTCTATAAAGATGGTCCGCAAGTGGCTAAACAGTTGGATATCGTGGGTGAGCGAGTGCTGCCTGCTCGTTGGCATAGTTTCTCCCGTGTGGTGCCTGCAACAGTCAGTTCTACCGTGATAGGTATGACGCTTATCGCAATTGGTGAGGGCATAGTGCTGGGGATTGCCTATTGGATTGCGGGAGTACCTTCGGCCGTGGCTTTTGGGGTGTTAACCGCCTTTATGGCCTTGGTTCCTGGCGGCGCGCCAACCATGTTTACCTTGATTTCACTCTATCTTGTCGGCACAGGCGATATGACGGCGGGTGTCGGTTTGTTTCTTTGGGGCAGCATAGAGTTGTTTATTGTTGATAAAACCCTGCGGCCCAATCTTGTCGGTGGGCCGATTAAATTGCCTTTCTTACCGACTTTTTTCGGTTTGATCGGCGGCGTAAAAACCATGGGTTTTGTCGGTTTGTTTGTTGGTCCAGTATTGATGGCCCTACTGGTGGCCATTTGGCGTGAGTGGTTAAGGGAAGAGCCCGAAACGATAATGGGTAAACAGGAGGATAAATAGTCGCTAAAGCTTCATTTCTCTAAGGTATTTTTGCGCTCATCGGTGTAAAACCACCAAGGTTTAGGATCTTCACCTGCCATAAAACGGGTGATGGAGATAAACACATCGAGCATACAGGGGTCGTGTCTTTTGCCCGTTTTGTCGCACAGCGTTTGATACAGCTCGTAGGGGTTTCTATCTAACAACTGCTCAGGCTTATCTATGCCAAGCAAACGTAAATCCGCCGCACAGGCTTTGCCAATATTGGGTAAATCAGTCAATTGCTTAACCTCAGCACGCACGACTTTTGCTGGATTCATACGGATTGCCTCGTTAAAACACACGCTGAAAAGTCATTACTGCTGGATAATCGCTTAGGCGAGATAATTGCCTTGGCGAAATAAGAGCCTGCAAATAACAGGCTCTTAAAAAAAGCTATAAAATCTAGGCTTTAACCAGTGTAGTCAGATCCGCTGGGCGGTAGTAAACCGATTTTAGTACCTTACCTTGGCGAACCACTTTACCTGCCATTTCCACATCTTTAGCGCATTTGGCTATGATGAAATCACCTTGCTGACTACCGACAATTTCAACACCTTGTTTGGCATAGAAGGCAATGGTCTCGGCCAGTTCTTGCTCGTTACGGCACACTTTACTCATATTGCTCGAGTGGACTTCATCCCAGCAGCTAATAAAGTCGATTTCACGGTTTTGAGCCACGCAAAGCAACAAGTCAATCAGGTAACTGATTTCGAGTCTGTCTGTCATTGCTTGCGCGCCTAAGTGCACTAAACGGCCCATTAATACGTATACAGAATCGACGATGGCATCGGCCTGTTCGATACGGCTATCGGCTTCGGCAAGTTCAGTTAACTCCTCAATAATCAGTGAAGTATGTAAGGTATCGGCCTTGTCATCTAAAGAATCAACATCATTAACTGGCAAGTCGAAGGTGCTACGAAACTCACTGATATCACGATATAAGTGGTCATAAATAGGTTGAGTTAAGCGGGTGAGTTTCATCTGATTTGCCTTGAAATAAAGAGTTTGGCGGCAATTTTAAAGAAATGCGTCGCAGAATACAAAGATGGGGTAGAGATAAAAATACCCGCAGCCAAATAGGCGGCAGCGGGTTTCGGTAAATTTTGGCGGATGACCGAATGGAGAAATATATTGTGAGTCTGTGTTACTTGGTGATTATTGGCCGTATTTTGCAATCAGTTGATCAAGATAAGGGCCAACGTCTTTATCAGCCCAATCGAGATATCCCCGCACAAAACCGACAAGATTACCTTTAGCATCAAAAATATAACTGGCGGGTACGACATTCGCGGGAATGATTTGTTCTATGTTTTGCTCCGGGTCAAGCCAAGTGGCATAGCCGCTAAAGCCATGTTGGTTAAGAAAAGGGCGTACATCTTTAGATTCTTCATCGATAGAGATTGGAATGATGGCGATATTCTTCCCTTGATACTGCTGCTTAAGCTTTTGGAGTTCTGGAATTTCCCTTAAACAGGGTGCACACCAGGTTGCCCAAAGATTGACTAAAACCAATTTTCCTTGGTGCTGTTTTAGGGTTTGGGTTTGTCCTGATTCATCAATAAAGGGAACTTCTGGTACGCCGCGTGCGTGCTGCATTTCTATAAAACCAGTCATCACTAGGGGCTTAGGGAGGGGCTCTCCCGTACTGTAGAGTTTATTGTCTAGTGAGTGGGCTGAGCTGCTATTAGAAAACAGACCCAAACACGCCAGTAGAACAAAGGGAAAATAGTGTGATTTCATCTGGTTATCCTTTACTTCAAATAGTCGTTTGTGTTTTTCTACGGGTTACCAATGCGAGACACAACCCAACACCAAGCACTAATAACAGCAGTGGCCCAAACCAAAGTGCGAAGGTGGAGGCTTTAAATTCAGGTTGATAACGGATTTTTTGACCATAGCGTTGCACCATAAAATCGATAATCTCATCTTGGCTTTGCCCCTGTTCCAGCATCGAGAATATTTGTGCTTTGAGCTCGTGGGCGATTGGCGCCTGTGATTCAAATAGGCTCTGATTCGTCGCCATAGGGCAACGCAGCACTTTACTGATATCTATTGCCTGTTGCTGGTAGGAAAGGCTTGATATGGGCTGAGCTTGCGCGACGGATAAGCATGGGATCCCTATCCCACATAAGGTGATAGGGAGCAGTAAGACTAAAAAGCGCAATATTGGATTCATTAGGCAAGTGTCTCCTGTGGTTTGTGATGGGATAGGTTACCTAAGGTTGTTAAATCAGCTTGGTAGCTAAAATGGCGAGTAGGCCAAGCGGCAATCGCTCCACCTAGCATCATTAATAGCGCACCAAGCCAGATCCAACTCGCAAGGGGTTTATAGCTGATGCGGATAAGGTATTCGCTGTCACTTAATTGCAGCCCCATAGACACATAAATATCCCGCCAGAATCCATGATCGATACCCGCGTGGGACATTTCCATCCCATTGCTTTTAAAGGTTTGCCGTTGTGGTGTGATATAGCCTAAAACCCGTTCATCATTCGCTGCATCGCGGATACTGATATTGGCCTGAATGGCGGTAAAGCTGCTCGTTTCAACATTCTCAGTGCTTTCATACACTAAGACATAACTCGCTAAAGGCTTACCTTGACCAGGCCCCATTCGCAGTAGGGCTTCCTGTTCAAAAAAGGAGACGGATGTTGCACCAATAATAGTGATAGCCACCCCAAAGTGGGCGAATAGCATGGCTATAAACCCTTGTTTTGATGATTTAACGGGAGGATTTAAGCCGTGCTCATTGCGGTTTTGAGTTAATTGACGGGCATATATTCGTCTACCTAATCCCGAGGCTGCCAATATCGTGAGCAATAAACACACCAGCAACCAAAGTGCTGCGGCAGTGCCAAGGAGTAAAAATAAGCTATTGCCCGAGGCGGCCTGTAAGCTTACCCAGCCAGCGACGGCTAATATCACTAGGCTAGGAATGAGCAAGGAAGCGATACGAGTCTTTGAGGCATTTTGCCATTGCGCTATTTGCCATTGCACTAAGGGCGCAATGCCCATTAACAGGACAAGCAAGAAAGTGAGGGGGACAAATATAGCGTTGAAATAAGGGGCCCCCACTGAAAGTGTACCTAAATCGAGTAGCTCATAGATCAAAGGGTAAAATGTACCGAGTAATACGGAAAACCCTGCTACGACTAAGATAACGATCCCGAGCAGTAACAGCGTTTCCTTACTGAAAAGCGCGAAAGTCACATCCTGTTTTAAATGGTGGGCTTTGAGTGCAAAAATGAGTAACGCAGCCCCAACAAAAATCACTAATAAGCAGAGGATTGACATGCCACGGGTCGGATCGGCGGCAAAGGCATGTACCGATTGCACTATGCCGGAGCGCACCAAAAAGCTGCCGAGTAAACTGAGTGAAAATGCCAATAAGCACAGCAGTAAAGTCGTGAGTTTAAAGCCATGAGTATGTTGAGTGAGAATGAGGGAATGCACTAATGCTGTTGCCACAAGCCAAGGAATAAAGGAGGCGTTTTCTACCGGATCCCAAAACCACCAGCCACCCCAACCCAGTTCGTTATAGGCCCACCAAGACCCAAAGGCATTGCCGCCCGTTAGAAACACCCAGGCTAATAATACCCAAGGTCGTAAATAGTTAATTTGACGGGTATTAAAGCCACCACCGAGCAGTGATGCTAACGCTGCGGCAAAGCAAACAGTGAGGCCAACATAACCAAGAAAGAGCATGGGTGGATGCAGTATGAGTCCTATGTCTTGCAAAATAGGGTTAAGATCTCGCCCTTCAATCGGAATGTTAGGTAATAAACGGGCAAAGGGATTAGAGGTAAAGAGTAAAAATAGGTTAAAACCTAGGATCACTAACGCCAAAATGGCCAACAGCCTCGCAAAATACAGGGCGTCTTGGTATTTATCGCTGGCCTTATCCTGAGTGCAATCCGCCATCTTTATGCGATAACTAATGATCGCGCCCCAAAGGGCAATCGCAAATATCCAAAACAGCATTGACCCTTCGTGGCTGCCCCAAACGGCGGCCACTTTGTAACCCAATGCTAATTGGCTATTCGAGTGGTTTGCGACATAAGCAACAGAAAAATCATCAGTGACAAAGCCATAAATTAAGCAAAGAAGTGAAACAAATACCGAGGTAAATATAGCTCTAAAGAGTATCGGGCTTAATCCTACCAGATAGGCATTATTCTGCTTAATACCGATTAAAGGTAGTGCTGCAGAAAATAATGCCAATACGCTACTGATGATCAGTAATATATGTCCAATTTCTGGAAGCATAGTTGTCATTTATTATGCCTTAGAATAATGTGGTCGCGGTAATATAGTGTTTACAGTTGGCTATTTTACCCGTGTGATTTTTACATGCTGATTTTTATTAAGTTCGCTCAGAAACTTGAGTTATTTTCTTGTGATTTTAAATTTACATATAATCTTTTCGTAGTAAAAGTCAGTTTAATCACAAGATTTAATCACTGTTGATTTTAAGATTAGTCGAGTTTCGCATTTAATAATGTGATCTTATCCGTTATTAAATCATTCCTTTTTACGCTTGATGTTTTTTGAAAAATCAAACGCATTTTTAGTTTTTTTTATAACTGAAATGTGCTTTTTAACTTCTAAAAAATAAATGACATTAATTTTTTAAGTTATTGTATTTAATTCGTTTTAATTGATTTTATTCATCTTGATTTATCAGCGGGAATTTAGTGTGCTCTAGCTCTGATTTTTAATGGTTTTTTGCCTCCACCATGCTGTAACTGGTCAATTGTTTATGTCGTTCAGTGAGCAGTTAGGTTCAGTAGAAAATAAAAAACTAATGATAATTAGGAGTGAATGATGAAACGATGGAAATCCAAAATAGCACTCAGCGTGCTGTTTTGTTTAGGTACTATCGTCAGTGTGGCCGGAATAGCATCCGATGCTAAACCGGGCGAGGTAAAGCCTGGCTATGGTAATAAACAAATGAGTGCGGAAGCTCAGGGAATTATGGCTAATCCCGATCTAACACTAGAATCCCGTGGTGTAAGAACACTGCAGGATTATATTGTTCAGGAAAAAGAGTTGTTTGATTTTCTTTTTGAAAATCATCCGGTATTTAAATATGCCGAGCAAGGTCGTTTAAAAGGAACCTATAAGGTCAGTGACCGTGGTGAAGAATACTTACACGGTGGTGATAGCCAAAAATATAGCCAACATCAAGAGGGCAATCGCCCTATGGCATTGCAATATCGCCTCGGTGCCAAGTCGATTTTGGATTTCCCAAATAAGTTTGTTGGTCCTGAAAAATGTGGTGAGTGCCACGGCCCACAATATGAAAAGTGGAAACGTTCACGCCATTCAAAAACCTTACGTTTTCCGGGGAGTCATCCCGAAGTCGATAACGATTTAAATAAAACCATGTATGGCACTAAGGATACTTCTATCCTGCCAGACGGCATTACCCCTGATGCAATTTATGCGACGGTGGGAACACCAAGAACCAAATACGGCTTTATCGACAGCTACTTAGTACGCGGTACTTTCCATGTGAAAGACGGTTTACTCAAAGATGGTACTGGCACTATGGTCGCCGGCGGTAACCAATTCTCCCGTGGTTGGGCTGAATGGTTAACCCCTGAAATGGCGAAGAAAATTCAGAAAGTTATTCCTGAATTTCCAACTAAAATG
This sequence comes from Shewanella oncorhynchi, assembly GCF_030848765.1. NCBI lineage: Bacteria > Pseudomonadati > Pseudomonadota > Gammaproteobacteria > Alteromonadales > Shewanellaceae > Shewanella > Shewanella oncorhynchi. The sequence goes on along the minus strand of NZ_CP132914.1, from coordinate 4,396,947 downwards.
GAAGATTTTGGCGCGAGTGGTTCACACCAGTGGGGTATGAGCTCCTATGGTGCTAAATACGAGAAGGAATTCTTATTCCAACCTGCGAGTTCCTATTGTGAAATGTGCCACACCTTTAAGTTTGATTTTAAAACTAAAGATGAGTTTTTTGCAGCCCTTGGTAATCCTAAAGAGCTCCAAAAACATACAGTGTCACTCGGTATTACCTGTGAAGAGTGCCATGGCGCAGGTGGTCATTTAGACGGCGGTATCGGTGGTGGTATGCCTTCTAACTGTGAGCGTTGTCACCAGCGTTTTAACTTCGTAGAAGAACTTGCGCAAACCCCACAGGGTAAAGAAAAACTGGAATATGCCTTTAACGTGAAGATGAAATCTTCGTGCCCATCTTGTGGTACAGAAGGTTCGCAAATGTTTGCCTCATCTCACTACGATAAGGGTATGCGTTGTTCTACCTGTCATGATCCACACGAAGTGACTGATGGTGATTGGAAATCCGGTATTACTAAACCAAAACTCATCAAAGAATGTACCGATTGCCATACGGCACAGGCTGAAATTGCGAGTAATACCAAGACCCACAGTAAACAAACTTGTCAAAGCTGTCATATGCCAAACATGGGTAGTTGTGAAAACTTCACCGCGATCCAGTTCCCTGATATGGCCGGTTTCGACAACGTTCGTAAATCGCACATGTGGAAAATCGATGTCGATCCATTGCGTAAGACGCTTAACCCACCTGAAGGTAAGTCTCGCGACTCATCCACTAAGGGCTGGACTGTGGCGAAGGACGAAAATGGCCATAACTACCTCGATCTGATGTGGACCTGTGCTCGTACTTCCGCTTCTGATCACGATGTAGTGGATAACAAAGGTTGCCATAGCCAATTTCAATCTAAGTTGGGTGAGGGTCTGCACTTTAAAGATCAACAGCAAATCTACGGCAAAGTTCAGAAGTGGCAAAAACCAGTGAAAGAAACCTATGCCAAAGTAGAAAAAGCCCTTATTAGCATCGATAAGTCGCCCAATATGACGAAGTTATCGGTAGAAGATAAGACACAAGTGCTGTTGTTGACCGATAAAGCTCAAGATGTCCTCAAGCTGATTAAAGCCGATGGTTCATGGGGTGTTCATGGTGCGCGTTACTCACAAAAACGCTTAGATGCCGCTTTGACCTATGTGACCCAAGCCCAAGCCATTATTGATGGTAATGCGCTGAGTGCGAAGAAAATATAGTTTAACTTGAGTCCTAGTTATCCCCGACACCTTTGGGTGTCGGGGAATATGAGAGCCTAATTATGCATAACATGCTTCGTCAAAGTGTAAGCCGAATATTGATGGTGTTGGCCTTAGGCGTGACTGCGATGCCAGTCATCGCCGGTGGTGGCTCAGAAATGTCTGAAGTGCCCTATAACGAAATCCAATTAAATCCCATTTCGATGATGGAAGCGGAAACCTTAGTCGGCAAGCAAGGCGTTTATTTTTTTGACGTAAATACACTGGAGATATGGGCAGAAGGTTTTATCCCCGGAGCAGTTTTTTTCAATGTTCAGAATTGGAGAGAGTTACTTCCAAAGAATAAAGATGCAGTCATGGTGTTTTACTGCGCTAACCGCCTTTGCACCAGCAGCAATATGGCGGCGAGAGAAACCATGAAGCTAGGTTACACAGGTGTGCGTCATATGGCCGATGGTATTTATGGCTGGCGTATGTCGGGTCGAGTAACAGAAAAACCTTAGTAACACACAGGACCGATGTTTTATCGGTTTGGTTTGCAGGGCCAAAAGGCGAAACCCACAGGGTTAACATTGTAGAGAACATAAAATGAAAACACGTATGCCAACTTCTTTTATCCCCAAAAGCATCACAGTGGCGACCTGCGCCGCATTATTTGTTTCGGTAGCCAGTTTTGCCGGCACAAGTCTGAAAACCGATGCAGATAAAACCTCTTACAGCATTGGTGCTTCTATTGGTAATTACATTTCTGGTCAAGTCTACAACCAAGTTGAATTGGGTTCAGAGGTGAATGTCGACTTAGTCGTGCAAGGTTTTGTGGATGCGCTTAAAGATAAACAGCAATTAACCGACGAAGAAGTGCTGACCTACCTGAACCAAAGAGCAGAACAACTCAATGCCGCAAGAACTGTCGTTGCTGAAAAACAAATGGCAGAAACTAAAAAGGCAAGTGCGGCATATCTTGCTGAAAATCAAAAAAAGTCTGGCGTTAAAGTCACCGCCTCTGGTCTTCAATACGAAGTCTTAACCCAAGGTAAAGGTCATAAACCCAATCCAGAAGATGTGGTCACAGTGGAATATGTTGGCACTCTTATCGATGGGACTGAGTTTGAAAATACGGTTGGACGTAAAGAGCCCACTCGGTTTGCATTAATGTCGGTGATCCCCGCTTGGGAAGAGGGATTAAAGTTGATGCCTGTGGGGTCTAAATACCGTTTTGTGGTACCTGCAAGCCTTGCCTATGGCACTGAAGCCGTAGGTATTATCCCTCCTGAGTCAGCACTTATCTTTGAAATTGAACTGAAAAATATTGAGAAACCCAGCGAAATGAAAGAGATGAAAAATAAAAAGATGATGCCTGCACACGGTTAATCAGGCTCCTAAAACGAGTTGTTTGGAGAGTGAAATGGAGACTGGAATGGTGAGCTTAGGACTAGGCATTGGCATCAGTTTACTGTTGTTTGTTGCTTACATTTACTGGCAACACATGCGTCTAAACCTAGTAATGGGAATCGCACAGTTGCCAAACATGTCGAGCAAAGTGCCCTTTGCGATGGGAATCGTCCTAGTGCTGCTTACCCTTGCTATCTACAGTCAAACAGGCCGTTTTAGAGATTGGGATCAAGGTCGGATTGATGAAAATATTGATTATTTAGTGGCGGCCGAGATCACCAAAGCCAGTCGTTGGGCTCAGAGTGAGCCGCAAAACACCTTGGCACTTATGTCATTAGCTCAGGCTTACAATGCGGGAGGTTTGTACTCAGATGCGGTGCTGACCTTAGATAAATTACTCGAAATAGGGGGAGAAGATGCCGAAGTGTTAGGGGCAAAAGCTAACGCGCTTTATTACCGCGAGCTTCGGCAAATGACACCTGAAACCCAAGAGGTGATTGCCAAAGCATTAGCACTCTCTCCCTTTGAGCCTCAAACCCATATGTTACTCGCGGCAGATGCTTACTTGCATGCTCGTAACCAAGAGGCCATTGACCATTGGCAGCTCCTGCTCAAACACAATGGGGACAGTATCAACCGTGAAGCAATCGATAATGCGATTGCAAAAGCACAAAGCAAAATGAATGAAAGATGAAACCCGTTCTATCAACCCTCGCCGTAAAGATCTGTCCCTGCAAGGAATCTGGCGAGGCGTTGATATTTTTAATAAAAGGATAAATAGGATGAAGAAATACTATGCATTGTTGCTGTTAGTGCCCTTGCTATTTGGCTGTAATAAAAGCGAGGCCACAGACCATGTTCATAAAGCCGAGATGATCCACGAGCATGACCGTTGTCATTTATGCGGCATGGTGATCACTAAATATCCTGGACCTAAAGGGCAAGTGCACCTCAAGGCTGAGAAAACGGTACCTAAGTTTTGTTCTAGCCGCGATATGTTTAACTTTGCATTACAGCCTGAAAATAAAAGACAAATTGATTACATGATGGTGCATGACGCGGGTACGACCGATTGGGATCAACCTGACGATGGCGCCTTTATTGATGCTCAAAATGCCTTCTATGTTTACGGTACGACTAAGAAAGCTGTGATGGGACCTGCCGTTGCCCCTTTTAGTACCAAAGCTGCCGCCGAAGCCTTTGCTAAGGAATACGGTGGCCGAGTGCTGAGATTTGATGACATCACCTTAGAACTGCTCGCGGGTGATAAATAAGGTTGTGATGATGAAGCTGCGTCTCGTCCTTATCTGGCTGCTGTGCTTTGCCTCGTTCGGTACTTGGGCTGCACTCATTCGGGTAACAGATACAGATTCACTCACCTTTGCCCTTAACAAAGCCCAAGCAGGTGACACCTTAGTGCTAGCCACTGGGGTGTATGAAGGCTCCTTTAAGGTGACGCAATCCATTTCGCTAAAGGGGGAAATAGGCGCGACATTAGATGCACTGCGCCAAGGCAGTGCATTGGTCATTGAGGCGCCTCAGGTAAGTATTGAAGGGCTAAATATCCGCCACTGGGGACGGGATCTGTATTACCGTGATGCCGCCATTTTACTCAAAAAAGGTGCGGATAATGTGCTGATTAAGGGAAACCGCTTGGTGGGTGATGGTTTTGGTATTTATGGCGAACAGCTAAACTCGCCTACCATCACGGACAATAGTATTAGTGGCAACGGTGCCATTTATGTACTTGATCGGGGTGATGGCATTTATCTTAAGCATGTTAATTCGCCACAAATTGACCGAAATCAGCTGATTTTTGTCCGTGATGGTGTGTATTTAGAGTCCGTTACCCACAGCCGCATTTATGAAAATCAATTCACTAAGCTGCAATATGGCATTCACTATATGTATACCCAAGCCGACGAAGCGTGGCAAAACCAAGCGATTGCTGTCGATGGCGGTTATGCCCTAATGAATTCAACCCATATTTACCTGCACCACAACAGTGTGACTCAGGCGCGGGACTTTGGCATTTTGCTCAATATTACTGAGGCATCCCATGTGCAAGCCAATGTCGCGAGTCAAATCCATAACCCTAAGGGCACTGTGGAGCTTGGCAATGAGGGGAAAGGTATTTTTATTTACGCTGCTCAACATAACCGTATTCAAGATAACGAGTTTAGCTACAGTGATACTGGGATCAGTATGGCCATGGGCGGAGAGGAAAATCGCCTTTGGCATAATCGTATTATGGCCAATCAAACCCAAGTCAAATATGTCGGTGAAAGCCAACTTGAATGGAGTTATCAGGGGCAGGGGAATTACTGGTCGGAATATCAAGGCTGGGATCTGAATGGCGATGGATTCGGGGATATTACCCATAGGCCGAATGACAGTTTAGATAAACTGTTTTGGCTTTATCCTGAAGCCAAACTGTTGATGGAAAGCCCCGTTGTGTTGTTACTGCGCTGGGTGGAACGCCAATTTAAGCCACAAGTGACGAGCGGTATAAGTGATAGTTTTCCCCTAATGCAAAGGGGCGCGCACGTACTGATTGATGGAGGTTCGCGATGAATCATCAAACTTTGACCTGCTCAGTAAATAAGCCTATAGCGAGTGCAGATGTAGTTGTTAAAGCGACAAATATCAGTAAATGCTATGGCAAGTTTAAGGCACTGGATGATGTGAGTTTTGAGGTGTTAGCGGGTCAAGTGATCGCACTCCTTGGGCATAATGGTGCGGGTAAATCTACGTTACTCAAGCTTATTTTGGGATTACTTACCCCTACAAGTGGTCTGCTCCAAGTTCAAGGTCATAGTGTCGGAACTATGAATGCCAGACAGAGTTTGTCCTTAGGCTATTTACCTGAAAATGTGAGTTTTTATGACAATATGACCGCCAATGAGCTACTGCGATATTTTGCTAAGCTTAAGGGCGTTGCCTTGCCTAAAGTGTATGAATTACTTGCTGAATTTGGTTTAGAGGCCGCTAAAGATAAGCGTTTGAGTACTTTTTCTAAGGGGATGCGGCAACGTCTTGGGCTCGCACAGGCGATATTGGCTGAGCCTAAGGTACTGTTACTCGATGAACCGACAGTTGGCTTAGATCCCTTGGCATCGGCTTTCCTGTATCAAAAAATCGCTCAGCTCAGGGCGCAGGGCTGCGCCATTATTATCAGTACCCATGAGTTGGGATTAGTACAAGATCAGATGGATCGCGCTTTGATCTTAGGTCGAGGGCGAATGTTGGCTTCGGGAAGCTTAACCTCCCTGAGGGCGGCGACTCAGTTGTCAAATCATATCTTGTTGCATTTTCTATCTAATACTCAAAGGCAAGCATTGCTAGCGGATCCCATTTTAGCGGCATGTGTTAAGGCAAACGCGGGGCAGGGACTCACGCTCGCTGTGTCACAGGAGCAAAAGTCAGCCGTGTTAAATCACTTATTACAAAAAGTGCCCGTGGGGGATTTTTCTATTGAACCTCCTAGTTTGCAGAGTGTGTTTCATCATTACATGGAAAGTCTTTGCCCTCTTCAGTCGCCAACAATGCCCACAAAGACTATTAAAATAACAGATATAAATCAGGCGATTAATTTGGAATCAGTCCTATGAACCGTTCCGAGGTTTTGCATCGCCGTTTAAGTGCCCTGAGCATAGTGAGCACCATAGCCGCCAAAGAGTTTAAGGATAATTTACGTAATCGTTGGTTATGGATGATGGCGGGAATCTTGTTGCTGCTGTCTCTGTGTGTGAGTTTTATGGGCAGCGCTGTGTCCGGCAACTTAGTGGTATTTGAGCCTGCCCAGATCCTTTCTGGGTTAGTCACTTTATCGGTATTTATGCTCCCTTTAGGTGCGATTTTATTGAGTTATGACAGCTTTGTTGGTGAAAAAGAATCCGGCACTCTGTTGTTACTGCTGACCTATCCATTAGCACGTTGGCATCTCGTGTGCGGCAAGTTTTTAGGCCATGCCTGCGTGATGACCATTGCCTGCATTTTGGGCTTTGGTTTAACAGGATTAATACTGATATCACTGGGCGATACTCAGACACAGTTATCCATAGCTATCGGGTTTATCCATTTGATTATGAGCAGTATTTTACTGTCATTAGTGTTCGTGCTCTTGGGTTATTGGGTTAGCTTGTGTGTGCGAGAAAAAGCCAAGGCGCTGGGGATATTGCTCATTTTATGGTTTGTGCTTGTGCTGGTTTATGATCTGATTTTACTCAGTGCTGTGGTTGGAATGAGTGAGATGTTTAATCGTACTGTATTCAATCTACTGATTTTGTTGAACCCTACTGATCTGTTCCGTGCTTTAAATTTACTCGCGACCCCCTCGGATACACTCGCGGCTAAAAGTAGTCTCACTTTGCTTGCTCAAACTGGGCTGGGCTTACCCTTAATGTATGGTTTGCTGGGTGGCTGGATTGGTGCATTACTTTTGTGTTGTTCTTGGATCTTTAAATACCAAGAAATCTAGTTTAGCGACCTCTGTATTAGTCTAACTTTGTACTTATTAAACAATGACTAAACTGAGTATAGAGTCACACTCTTATATGTTGTTAAAAGGTAAAATAAACCATCTTGACTTGGTGATTGCATATCATCGTTTTCTTGGAAAGAAACAATGTCACATGATGATTGCATGTTGTTAGTGTAATCAAACTTTATCAGTATTGGCTGATCTTTCAGGCGTTTAACATGCATAAAATCACATCTTATTTAATGTTAGATGAACAGGCTAAGGAATTAGTCGATCATGTGAATGGGACAACCATCAGCCTGACTTTTTCCGAAACGGCCTTATTAGTGCTGCTGTTATCATCCACGAATGCCATTTTTACTAAGGAAGAATTGCTGCAGGTCGGCTGGCCTGAAAGGGTGGTTGCTCCTACCTCTTTAACACAATGCATCAGTACCTTACGTAAAAAGCTCGAACCCTATACCGAAGTGCAGCTTAAAACCGTGGCACGCCGCGGTTATCAATTGCATATCTCTGAACAATCCCATGTAAAGATGCTGGCGATCAATGATGCGAATGCAATTCGTGATGCCTTAGTGGGGGTGTCGGTTTGGACTAAAGTTGCTGGTATTGCCCTCTTGTGCGCTATCTTGGCAATCGTTTGGTATGTGAGCGACCATCATGCGGTGGTTAAACAGGTGGCTAAATGGCATGCCGATAAATATATCAGCCTCAATATTGGTGGCACGCTGGGGACGGCGCGAACCTTCTATATTGGTGATGAGGATCGTTTACATCCTTCATGGTGGCAAAAACATTTAGCGCCAGAGGGAAATCACATCAATAACCTTAATTACTTCAGTGCGTTTACCTCAACAGATGGCAAAAATTATTCGATGGCGATTTGCCCTGAGCTGGACGCCGATGCCTGCAGTGGTCACGGCATCATCAATATCACGGCGATAGATGCAAAACCCGCAGGATTAAATATGGCGGAGTTTATTCCGCTGAGCCAAATAATGGAGCAGCGCATTCGCTATAACCGTATTGTCCTCCCTGCGGATGATAAAGGAATGGGTGAGTTACTTGAGCATAATTACCATGCGGATATTTATTTTCCCGTCGCGGGCGAACTCTTAGTTCGTAACGATCTCAGTATGTCTCTGGTCTATGAAGGGCAAAATAAGGGTAAGTTTTATTCGACCTCCTGTATTACAGATCAAGATTGTTTAACGACACCGATTAAATACACTATCCGCGGTGAGTTTGAGCAGTACCAGACCACAATTGATGACCTTAAAGTCGATGTTTTTCACGTTAAAGTGTTACAAAAAGAACTGACAAAACCGGATGAAGTCAGCCATTCTGCTATGCAGTTCTACCGTGAAATTCGTAAGCATGATATCCGTGATGAAGATTTATTTTATTATCGTGTTTATCAAAATGAGCACACGGCAGTATGGATCATTCCTCAGATGGGACAAGTACTTGCGTGGACTCAGTACACTCAGATCAAATTATAGAGTAGTCATTAGCCAAACTTGATTAAGCCGACATAGTGTCGGCTTTTTTGTGCCTGCAGTTGAGCGCGGTCGTGATGATGCTAAGCTGCGTGTTTAAGCGTCTGGCTCAAATTGTTTGCATTAACTTTCTATCATAAAAATTGGCTTTGTTTTACTTCTTCATTCAGTGCCAGTTACACTGCCAAACTTAGCAATCACACTATAAATACAATAATAAAAAAGAGAGGAGTCATTCATGTCGGACCGTCTTATTCCCGTGCTGTTACTGTCAACTTCAGTACTGGCTGGGCTCACTGCTTGCAGTGATAACACCACAGAAAACACCGTAAAAACCAGTGAAAACGCACCAAAAAGTCAAGACATTGCGGCTCAAATGCCGATTGGCATTAATGTCGCGGCTATGACGCCAACGGTAAAACCAGGGGATGATTTTTATACCTACGCCAATGGCGAATGGATGAAAACAACGATGATCCCAGCAGATCGCTCCAGCACTGGCGCTTTCCTCGTTGCCTTTGAAGCAACCGAAAAGCATAAAACCAGTTTGATTGCCGATCTGGTGAAAGCGCAACATGCGGTGGGGAGCGACGAAGCGCGTATCGCCGATTTCTACAAGGCTTACACAGATACCGCCGCTATTGATGCCGCAGGAATGAAGCCTGCCGAGGCGGATATCGCCCGTTATGAGGCCATTGCGAGCAAGCAAGATTTATCCGCAGCATTAGGTGAAAACCTGCGCGCTGATGTTGACCCTCTCAACGCGACTGACTTTTATACCGAAAACCTATTTGGGATCTTCGTCACCCAAGGTTTAGCAACGCCGGGCGAAGTCTTACCTTACTTTTTACAGGGTGGTTTAGGCTTACCTGAGCGCGAATATTACCTGTCTGCCGATCCTAAAATGGTCGACATTCGCACCGCTTACCGCGCTTACATTGAAACCTTGCTTAAAGATGCGGGTGTGAGCGATGCTGCTGTCCGTGCCGATCGTATTTTTGCCCTTGAAAACAAGATTGCTGCAGCCCACGCCAGCCGTGAAGCAAGCGAAGATTTTACTCAGTCTTCGGGTGTATGGAGCCGTGCTGACTTTGATGCCAAAGCACCGGGCATCGATTGGACTGCCTTTCTAGCGGCGGCGCAACTGGGCAATCAGCCTAAATTTGCGGCCTACCATGCAACGGCGATTACTGGGCTTTCTGCGCTTGTGGCCTCTGAGCCTTTAGATGCATGGAAAGATTGGCTCGTGTTCCACCATATCAACAGCCATGCTGATGTGTTGCCATCGGCTATCGACAACGCTTCGTTTGCCTTTAATGGCACTAAGCTTTCTGGCACGCCAGAGCAGCGTAGCCGCGATAAACGTGCCTTAGCGGCACTCGACCAATATTTAGGTGATGCCGTAGGCCATGCCTATGCCGAGCAATATTTCCCCGCTTCGGCCAAAGCAGAAGTCAGCACTATGGTGGATAACATAGTGACCGCCTTCGGTCAGCGAGTGGAAAAACTCGATTGGATGGACCCTTCAACCAAGAAAGAAGCCCTAGCAAAAGTGGCCACTATGGCGGTGGGCGTGGGTTATCCCGATAAATGGCGCAATTACGACAGCTATGCAGTGACTGCGACCAATGCCTACGCCAATGCCATCAATGGCGAAAAAGTAGAGTACAGCCACCAGTTAGCCAAGATTGGCAAACCAATGGATAAAGGCGAGTGGTGGATGACGCCGCAAGTGGTGAATGCGGTGAACTTGCCGGTGCAAAATGCGCTTAACTTCCCAGCGGGTATTTTGCAACCGCCATTCTTTGATGCTAAGGCCGATGCGGCCTACAACTATGGCGCGATTGGCGCTGTGATTGGTCATGAAATCAGCCATAGTTTTGATAACAATGGCGCGGCCTTTGACTCGACTGGTGCTATGCGTAGCTGGTGGACGCCCGCTGACTTTGCTCAATTTGATAAGCAAGGCGATGCGTTAGCGCAGCAGTTTGATGTTTATGCGCCTTTCCCTGATTTACACGTGAATGGCAAGTTGACTTTAGGTGAAAACATTGCCGACGTAGCAGGTTTAGCCGCCGCTTATGATGCTTACCACGCCTCGCTTAAAGGCAAAGATGCCCCAGTGATTGGAGGCTTTACGGGTGATCAACGCTTCTTTATCGGCTTTGCGCAAACCTGGGCCACTAAGATGCGTGACGAAGCCCTGCGTGCTCGGGTGGCAACCGATGGACATGCCCCCGGCATGTACCGCGCGCTGACCGTGCGTAACTTAGATGCTTGGTATACTGCATTCGATGTTAAGCCTGGCGATAAGCTGTATTTGGCTCCAGAAGATCGCGTTAAGATCTGGTAAGTTTACTGGGTTGATTTGAAAGGAAGGGGAACACTAGCGTTCCCCTTTTTATTAACGATTTTGCAGTCGGTTGTAATCCAGCCACCCACTTTCTATCGGGTGATTGTCGAAAAAGATCTGATTGAGTTTGTCACTAAAGGCCCAAAACTTCGGATCGGTACGGCGTACACCCACCATATCTAACAGTGCCTCATAGTCTTTTTCAGTTTGCATTTTCTCTACTGTCGCCACGACGTTAGGCAAGTCTTGTTCTTTCACTCGCCAAAATGCCTCAGGATAACTACCCAATAAGCCATGCACTAAAGTGACGTCATCTTTAGCGGGTTCGCGGTTACTCGCCTCATTAAATAGACTCGAAATATTCCGATGGGCGCTATTGCGAACTAAGGTAAATATCTCTGCTTTACCCGCTTTTTCAGGTTCGACCATGATCATAGTTAGTTCAGGTAACAGGGTCGCTTGTGTGCCTTTTAATCGATCTAATGTGTGTAAAAGTGCTTTGCTATGTATTTGCAAGCTGCTGTTTTCTATGTGATATCGATTGGGTTGAACCTTAGCAACCTTCTGTCCGAGTTTTTGATACAGCTCGCCCTTTAGATCGTCACTAAAGTAGAGTACGCCCGTAGGCTGATGAAAGGTGTTGATATCCCCTGCGATAAAGGCCGTGAGTTGAGTTCCAGCCCCTTGATACCAATCACTCAACTGCTTGCGCCTTTCCTCCTGTGGCAACAGGGTCAGGAAATTCGATTCCCCCTCCATACGTAAAAAATCCATGTATAAGCGAGTTAATAGCTGGTGGCCGTAGTTACCATAAACATCGAAACCCGCGACCAATAAATAGTGGATACGCTCCAGCAAGGCATAATCGATAATCCAAGCCGTTTTGGGCGGTTCGCCGACTAAGCCTTTGACCACTGTGGCATTGTCGAAGTGGCGAAATACTGTCAGGCTGGCATTATCATTGGTGTCGTCGCCATCCCAGAGTCCGTCTATGGTAAGGTGCTGGCCGTTTTTGAATTTCTCGTTCAAGAATTGATTACGCGCCCGCATATATTTGCCTTGCTTGGCGGCATATTTCACCCAAGTTACTGCGAGTGCAGTGCTTTCTTCCTCTGCAGGCATACGTAGATTTTCAAGTTGGGAATGGTAAAAGGCGCTAAAGTCAGTGTCGTCCATATAATCTGGAGTCACAAAGTACACCCAGAATCTATCGTTAATGACATTGAGCGCCACCTGACCACGGCACACTGGGCCTTTGATAAAGCCCATAATGGTATCTTGGGCGCGGGTCAGCATAAATCGATAGCGCGCACTGGCAGGAATTTGAATAAAGGCTTCAAAGGGATTGGCCGCAACGCTCGGCTTGTAGCTCGGCAGTTGAGTGACTGAGTAATCCGCATCGATAAACCATTGTTGCCAGTTATTTAGCAAGCCGGTATTTAAAGCGTAGGGGATATGGGTTTTATCGACTATGGTTGCCCGATAAGGCCGAAAGCGGTAATAGACTCGCTCCACCTTAGGATCGTCGAAGGGACGACGGGAGGCGATAATATCCAGTGCTTGCCCCGGCGGCGTCCGAGAACGTACTAACTCGAAGAATAAAGGCTGGGTGTTCGGCTGATTCAAAGACTCAAAATATAAATGGAAGGCAAACAAATGCTCGTAGATGTAACGTGCACTTAATTGGCTTTTTAAACTGTCGCCGTTTAAAAACTTCTCCCAGAGGGTTATTTCTGCAATAAATTCAGGTGTAAGCGCTTGTGCAAACGGCAGTGGCGCACCTTGCTCGAGCCAGTGCATCAACACTTGATGTTCATTCGCATTCAGTGCTGGCAAGCCATAAGGCATACCTGCAAGGGGCTGGCTTTGCTCGTATTTGTCCATTTCCTCTAGGCTGGCGCATTGCTGAACTCTGTCTAGGCTGAAATCAAAACGCTTATCTAAAATCTTGTCTTCGGGCAGGGGATGCATTTGCTTAAGCGTGAGCATTCTGGCTAATACTGAGGCTTGGGTATTAGCTTCTGGGGTTTGATCGCGCTCGTTTAGCATGGGGTAAAACCCGCGTTGACGCCAAGCTTCTGGGGTAAAGGCATCGACAAGTAAGCGATTAGGTGTGGCAGCGACTAAGCGTGTGCCTTGGTAGACCTTTTCCTTACTCGCCCCGCGCTCTATACCTTCGCTCGAGGTCATTTTTAACTGACAGGGGGCATCGTAACAGGCATGACATACCACGCAGCGGCTATTGAGAATAGGCTCGACTTCTTTGTGCACAAACTCGGCCTGTTGAATAAATTGGTCGTTCAGCTGTGCATTTTCGACGCGTTTTTGCGGTGAGCTAGTACCAAACAGGCTATTGAAATCGATTTGCGCTACGCTGGCACAACCTGTCGCTAACAGCACTGCGACCAACAACAACCTCTTCCATCCCCCTTTTATCGCGTCCATTCACCGCTCCTTCATTTGCCGCATGCTATTTAGCAGAGTTAGGCTTTTTAGCCCACTGATAAGTATCACTTTAGCAGAAGAGTGTGTTGGATTTGAAATTTGCAGCCAGATGTTGTTCAAGGAGCTGACTTAAGTTGCCCTACAGACTTTTGGTCGCTGCTCGAAACTTGGGTAAGATAGCGGCTATAAAAGCGTACCTGTGATGGCTGTATTAATTGCTCCAGTATTGTTGTGGCAATAACAAAAGGATGAAGTATGACTGCTGATAACCGCTATTTTTACGAACCGAGCAAAGGCCATGGCCTTGCACACGATCCTTTAAATGCGATTGTGGGGCCTCGACCAATTGGCTGGATTTCATCACGGAATGCCGAGGGGCAACGCAATCTCGCCCCTTACAGCTTTTTCAATTGTTTCAACTACAAACCGCCCATCATCGGCTTTGCCAGCACAGGCTGGAAAGACAGTGTTGCTAATATCGTCGAAACAGGGGAGTTTGTGTGGAACCTCACCACCCGTGGCTTAGCTGAGCAGATGAATCAAACCTCCGCCATGCTGCCACGCGGTCAAGATGAGTTTAGCTTTGCCGGACTCACGGCTAAAGCAGGCACCATTGTTAAGGCAGACTTAGTGGCTGAAAGCCCAGTAAACTTCGAATGCAAATTGTCCCAATGTATTCAACTCACCGCCGCCAATGGCGACAAGATTGATACTTGGTTGGTGTTAGGTGAAGTGGTGGCCGTGCATATTGCTAAGCATTTACTCAATGCCGAGGGGATTTATCAAACTGGCCTTGCCGAGCCCGTATTACGTGCCGGCGGCCCATCGGCCTATTATGGGATCTGTGAAGATCTGCGTTTCGATCTACATAGACCACAAGTGTAAGGGGCTGCTCAGTCGCCGCAGGGCTGTGGGTGTTCAAACTTCGTTTGAGTTTTTGGCATTAGTTTAACTTTTAACTTTTTAAATCAAAATCTAAGTCAAAGTCGTGGGGCTTCACCCCACACCCGACCAAGGAGGACTGCTCGTCCTATCCTCCTTGGATGCTCCATGACGCCCCTCGCGAAGTTACATGCATTAGTTACTAGCTTCGTGCTTATTCGAAAATAGCTAACGCTTCCGATGGGGCGTCCCTTCCCCCCGAAAGCTACGCAGACGTCCTGTCTGCGTCACGCGATTTTTTTCAACGCCCTTCAGCAACTTCGCAGGGGAAGTGTATCCCCGTGATTTTAGTGTTGCTTGTCTTTCTATTAAAAGCGAAAAAAGTGTGGGCGCTAGTATTTTGGGGTATAAAATAACTACCCTGTTAAAGTAAATTCCTATAGCATTTAAAAACCACAAAAATTGATGTGGTGTCTATTAAGTAAGCCCAATACGTAATTTATTTTATGCAATTGGTGCAACGCATAACCACTTGGTATTATATGAGTTTACTATCGGTTAATGCCTTACACTAATCAAAATTTTTTCATTAACTATATAACTAAGGAAGCAATTTGATTGCCGTAAGCTTAATCAATATGAAAGGTGGTGTAGCTAAAACCACGTTGGCAGTTAATTTTGCTGACTGTCTTGCTCGAAGGCATGGGGCAAAGGTTTTACTGATCGATGTAGATCCCCAATTCAATGCAACACAATGCCTGATGAGTCCTCAACAATATGTTGATCACTTAAAAAGTATGGGTGACACAATTGTAAATGTCTTTGACCGTAATGGTAGGGCAACAGGGAGTACTGTTGGTGCTAATACATTAGTAAAAGCAAAAGCACTAGAGGATATAGAGGTTGTTAAGTTAAAACATTTCGATTTGCTACCCGGCAATTTAGAGCTTTATAGGCTTGAAATGGCTCCTGGTGAAGGTAGAGAAAACAGATTAAAAAGTTACCTTAAAAACTTAAGTGAAAAGTATGATTATGTTGTAATAGATACGCCTCCAACCCCATCAGTTTGGATGACTAGTGCTTTACTTGCATCTAATTATTATCTGATCCCTGTAAAAGCTGACCCAATATCATTAACAGGAATAGATTTATTAAAAAGCATAATTGAAGAAAAACAAGAGAATTTTGCTTTAAATTTATCTTGTGCTGGACTAGTTCTCACTTTGACAGAGGAAACAACTAATGTTTATAAAAATGCAAAAAGGAATTTGGAAAAGGATAAATATTGGAAAAAATATTTATATAAACTTGGAATGCCAAAAAGAACGGCAATAGCTAACAAACAGTTAGAACAAATCCATATTCTAGATGACATAGATGTTGAGTCTAAAAGGCGATTAACAGCAATCGTTACAGAGTTCCTTAATAGGACAGAAAATAATGAGTGAATCTGAAAATACTAAAAGTAAGAATAAAGGAATATTGGATTCGACAAAGTTGAGGCATGCAATCGACTTTGTTGAGGAACTTTCTTGGCTGTTAGAATCAAAAAATAAGCTAAAATTAAGTGAAATACCTGAAATTCTGAGAAATAATTTAGATGCCGTTAATAATGTAAAAAAAACTACAAGTAAATATGAATCACCAAATCCTAATATTCACTATTTAATAGGTGTTTTACCTAGACTATTTAAAGATATGAATTTGTTTCAGAAAAATGAGGATATTGTAACTTTTGCTATTGAAGTATTGAATATTAAAGTAAGTCGATCTGATAAAAGATCTCGATATGAGTTGATAGGGTTGATTGTTTGCGAGTGTAACGAGCTTGATGATAATGCTTTAGAAGCGTTAGTTATTGCACTTTCAAAAATTACTGGCAACTCAGAAAAAATAAGTCAGATGGCAGAAGAAAAGGCGAGTGTAGGGTTTTCTTGGAATGAAACAATAAGAAAATTGGCTGATTAATTATGACTCGTGAATGTAATGATGATTTTACTAAGCTTAAGGGTTATATTTTAGATTATAGAATTAGCTATAATTTAGATAATAACTCTTATATGGCTTCAGCAAAAAGAATGCATAAAGTATACTTCTCACTTGTTAATTGGCATGCTGAATATCAACACCAAATAGATTTTTTCTCTAAAAAATATACGAATAATAAAGATATATTATTAAGAGTGTCAGAGGCGATTTCTGATATAGGGTCATCGAATTTTAATTGGCTTAATGGTTCCTATAAAGCATCTCGTGTTATGTTGAGATCCTCCATCGAAAACTTTGTTCGTGCAATTAGTTCTATTGATGATGAAGTTCAATTAACTGAAAAAAATGTATACAAATTATTTGATAGAGCACATGGTAGTAATATTTTTAATTCATCAGTGCATGTTAATAAATTATATAAAGAACTGCATCATAGATATAAGGAGTTGTGCGAGGATACACATACTGCAAGTTACAAAAATATGGATAAAGTCACTTCGCTAGTAGATTATCCTAAATATGTAGAGGAGAAATCAATAACGACAGAAAATATATTTATCATCATTGCAAAGAATATATTGGTAATTCTCTGTCTTATCTTTAACGACCTCTATCATAAAATGCATCATAGAAATAGAGAGAATATTATAAACTCAGTTCAATCAAATTATAAGCCACTAATTTTGTTTTCAAATTTGTGTAATTAGAGTTAGACCTTCAAAAAATGTGAAATATTTATAATTTTTTTGATTTTGAATAACTAGCAAACAATACTGAGGCTAAAAGAGGGACACCAATCCCCTCGGAGTTGCCGCAGGGCGAATAGACAAATTGCGTGAGTCTCGGCATGGATGCCGAGCTAGCTTTCGCAGGTGCAGGGACGCATCCTTCGGAAGCGATAGCAAATTTGCAGATGAGCACAAGGGGCTTTCAACTCCGTTGGGGGCGTCTTGGAGAATCCAAGGAGGATAGGACGAGCAGCCCTCCTTGGTCGGGTGTGGGGTGAAGCCCCACGACTTTGACTTTGATTTAAAATAACAAACGAAGTTTGGATATGTAGATTTTCTTGGCCGTCAGGCCGTATTCAAAGTGAAATACGGCGTGACGTATAAAACAAAACCCCAGTAAAAACTGGGGTTTATTATTTGCAGCTCAACTGGCAAAGGTTAGCCTGCCAAGCATACAAATTATCGCATTATTTGATAAACGCGAACGCATCACCGTAGAGATGCGCTTCTTCTACACCAATCTCACGGAAGATTTCCCGTGCTGCACCCACCATGTCGAAACGGCCGGCGATGTAGATGTCGTAGCCATTTAAGCTGACAAAATCTTGTTTGATTTGCGCTAACAGATTAGCGGTTTTGCCTTGCCAATTAGCGGGAGCTTCTTCGATAACTGGTACGAAGTGTAACCAAGGGTGAGCGTCGTGCCACTCGCGGGCGATGGTTTCAAAATACATGGCATCTTGGGTGCGACAACCCCAATACAGCATAGTTTCAACCTGTTGGCCGAGGGCTATTTGGTGCTCGATGATACTTTTAATGTAAGAGAAACCTGTGCCGCCGGCGATTAACAGGCGAGGGCGAATGCTTTCGTGACGCAGGTGGGCTTCGCCGCCTGGGGCTTCGATGTCGATAGTGCTGCCATCAAGGGCGCAGGCTTTCAGGCGCTCGACCACTTGCATTGGGTAGCTTTCACTCACAGCGGCGCCAATGTGTAATTCGATCAGCTCGGCGTTTGGCGCTGATGCGATAGAGAAGGGGCGTTTATCTTTTTCACCCATGACAACACATAAGTATTGCCCCGCTTGGAAATCGAAGGCGGTTTCAGGCCTTAACAATACTTGATATACGGCATCGTTAAATGGGTTAACTTTCTCTATCTTACAACGTATGGTTTTCATCAAACTTCCTTTGCACCTTTCTTCAACAGTATGTGTCTAGGTGTCGCTTTAGAGGCCTGTTATTGGCCTATTCTCTTGGCTAAAGCCGATACTTGAGTAATGGCTTAAGCTGAATTATAGGGTTGGGCTGTCGTCTATGCCTAACTCATCCCAGATTGAGTCGATCTTTTGTTTTACTTTTGGATCCATCACGATTGGCGTGCCCCATTCGCGGTTAGTTTCACCTTCCCACTTATTAGTGGCATCGAGTCCCATTTTTGAGCCTAAGCCCGCAACGGGTGAAGCAAAATCGAGGTAGTCGATCGGGGTGTTTTCGATCATCACAGTATCGCGTTTAGGGTCCATTCGGGTGGTGATCGCCCAGATCACATCCTGCCAGTCACGGCAGTTCACATCTTCATCCACTATGACAATAAACTTTGTGTACATAAATTGACGCAGGAAAGACCAAGCGCCCATCATCACTCGTTTGGCATGTCCCGGATATTGTTTGCGAATGGAGATCACTGCCATGCGGTACGAACAGCCCTCAGGTGGCAGATAAAAATCAACGATCTCAGGATATTGCTTACGCAAAATCGGCACAAACACTTCGTTTAATGCAACCCCCAGCATGGCGGGCTCATCCGGTGGACGGCCAGTGTAAGTGCTGTGGTAGATGGCATCTTTACGCTGAGTGATGTGGGTAACGGTAAATACTGGAAACTTATCGGTTTCGTTGTAGTAACCCGTGTGATCGCCGTAGGGGCCTTCTTCCGCCAGTTCCTCAGGATCGATATAACCTTCGAGGATGATTTCACTGGTGGCGGGCACTTCTAAATCGCAGCTTAATGCCTTACAGACTTCGGTACGTTCACCGCGCAGTAAACCGGCAAAAGCGTATTCGCTCATGGAATCGGGGACTGGGGTGACGGCGCCTAAAATGGTCACAGGATCGGCGCCGAGTGCGACCACAACCGGATAACGCTCACCGGGGAATTGTTGTTTAAAATCAGCAAAATCTAACGCGCCACCACGGTGGGATAACCAGCGCATAATCAGCTTGTTTTTACCCAGTAATTGTTGGCGATAAATGCCTAAATTCTGACGACTCTTGCGCGGGCCTTTGGTGATGGTTAAGCCCCAGGTCACCAGTGGCGCGACATCGCCCGGCCAGCAATGCTGAATAGGCAATTTAGTTAAATCGACCTCATCGCCGGTTTTGATGATTTGTTGGCAAGGCGGATTACGCACTGTCTTTGGCGGCATATTCAAGGCTTGCTTGAACATAGGGATCTTAGCGATCGCGTCTTTAAAACCCCGAGGTGGTTCGGGTTCTTTTAAAAAGGCTAACAGTTCACCCACTTCGCGCAGGGCTAATGGGTCGTCTTTGCCGAGTGCCATGGCCACACGTTTTGGTGTACCGAACAGGTTTACCAACACGGGCATGTGATGATTTTTGGGATTTTCAAATAATAGCGCAGGGCCTTGAGCGCGTAATACGCGGTCGGCGATCTCTGTCATTTCTAAATGAGGATCAACTGGGTAGCTAATGCGTTTGAGTTCGCCATTGGCTTCTAAGTGATCAATAAAGCTGCGTAAATCCTTAAAACTCATGTGGAAATAGCCTCTGCGGTGAAAATCCGTGTGGCGCGCACTATAGCATTTTTCTGTTTTAGGGTTAACCAATTCAGTGATCTTCAAGCTTAGGAAGCGTAAAATGGTTACCAGTAAGTCGCGATAGATCTCGCTTACGCCCTTTATTTCGAGGTTTATATGAATATTCCTGTATGGTTTGCTCAAGAAAAGTGTGTTCAAAGTCAATCACATGGCGCGCATAAGCGGTCGCTAAAGTGCTTGGTTTTATCGCTTGCCGTGGGGATCTCACTTTTGGGGGCGCTCAGTGTGCCGACTGTGGCGGTGGCCGGAAATAGAGGCTATTCGGATCAAGACGAACGCCACGGTCATCGTGATAGCTACAGTCGTGGCGATAGTCATTACAACAATCGTTATGACAATCGTCATGACAATTATTACGACAACCGCTACGTGCGCAAAGATAATCGCCATTATCGTCCCTATTATCGACCTTATTACCCTTGGGGTTTAGGACTGGGTTTAGGGCTCGCTACGGGGTGGGGATCGGGTTGGAATGTCGGTTATGGTGTGAACACCCATTGGAACAATGATTGGGGTTGGAATACGTCGCGTGATGCCTACGCTCGAAATTACTGGAACTCGCCCTATTCGGGCATAGGTTTGTCGATTCCTATGCGCTACGACGATGAACCTGTGGCGATTTCTGCACCTGTACGGGTAACAACCAGTATGCAGTATTCTGCGAGTGAAGGCCGTATGGTGTCGAGTATGCCTGCAAATCTGGCCGGACAATCGACTGGGCAACTGGTGTCGCAAACTAGTAACGGCACAGGCAAAACAGTTGCAACTCCGCGTCCTCGCGCACCGCACAGTGTGTCTAGCTTGCCGAGCAATGCTAGGGTTGTGCAGCAGGATGGTCGTACACTTTACGAGTGGCAAGGCACGCTTTACGCCTACGACTGGAACAGTCAAACCTATCAAGAACAGTTAGTCAGATAGATTTACATTACGTAAATGACTGAGAAATTGGAGCCCCTTAGTGGGCTCCAATTTATTTATCATCTTTTATTATCTTTTTATTAGTGAGTTATACCAATCACATTAAATATCTAATCAGTTCAGAGCCTCACAGGCATCTCAATCCAAGGAGCATTGACGCAGAAATGGTATTCCCTTTTAAGTCAATGCAACACGGGAGTGTGATGCCTGTGTGGCTCCCGAAGGGCGGGTTTCAACGCGCTTTAAACTGCGTTTAAGGCTTTCGACAGAGCACCACTATGCCTTCAAGCCTTCGCCTTGTCTAAAGCGCGTTGAACTCCCGCTGAATGAACAGATATTTGATTCGATTGGTATTAGCTAGTTGTCGTTTTATAGCATAGCGGAGAAGAGGTTTGAATACTGTTAGAAATCAGGCTGCCCAAAACCAGCACAAGGGCGCCAGTACATTATGGGTGTTACTTGCCTTAGCACTCGGGACATTCGCTTTAGGCACCACAGAATTTGCTTCCATGACCTTAGTGCCTTATATCGCGAGCGATTTAGGGGTAGAGGTTGCACATGTGAGTTATGCCATTAGTGCCTATGCGCTGGGGGTTGTGGTCGGTTCGCCAATTATCATGGTACTGGCCGTTAGGGTCAGACGGCGAACACTCTTGATTGCTTTAGCCGGGTTAATGGCGGTGGCCAATGGCTTAAGTGCGTTAGCGCCATCATTGAATTGGTTAATCTTTTTTCGTTTTCTCAGCGGCTTGCCCCACGGTGCCTATTTTGGTGTGGCTATGTTGCTCGCGGCCTCTCTAGTGCCGCCAGAAATGAAGGCCCGCGCCGTATCGCGGGTGATTATTGGCCTTACGCTGGCGACGATTATCGGTGTGCCGTTTGCGACTTGGATGGGGCAAACTGTGGGCTGGCGCTCGGGCATTGGCATAGTGGCGATTTTGGCGACCATTACCGCGATAATGGTGTATTTTTTAGCACCTAATCAAGCCGTGCCCGCTGATGCGAGTCCCAAAAAAGAGCTACAAACCCTTAAAAATCGTGAAGTCTGGCTGACGCTCGGTATCGCGGCCATTGGCTTTGGCGGTATCTTCTGCGTGTATACCTATCTGGCTGAAACCTTAATCCAAGTGACACAAGTCGAGCCGTTTAAGATCCCAATCATGATGGCAGTATTTGGTATTGGCGCAACATTGGGCACCTTAGTTTGCGGCTGGGCGGCGGATAAGTCGGCCTTAGCGGCGGCGTTTTGGTCGTTAGTGTTAAGCACTGTGGTGTTGGCTATTTACCCGAGTTTGACCGGACATTACTGGGCGCTGATGCCCGTGGTATTTTTTGTCGGTTGTGGGTTAGGGCTTGCCACTATTGTGCAAGCCAGATTGATGGATGTGGCACCCGATGGGCAAGCCATGACAGGCGCTTTAGTGCAATGCGCCTTTAATCTTGCCAATGCAATTGGGCCTTGGGTGGGCAGTTTAGTGATACTGTCTGGACAAGGCATTGCCGCGACAGGTTATGCGGCATCTTTGTTGTCATTGGGTGGACTGCTGATGTGGTGGCTGACCCACAGAGAAAGCCGTCGCGTCGTTACCCTAAACACAGCGAACTGCGCCGACTAGTGAGTGCTAAGGAAGAGACGCAGTGGTCATATTCTGCGTCTCGAATCCGCACATTTAGCCCCTTTGTATGGTGATATCGGCGATATAACCATGCTCTGTGGCAACCAAGGCTTGTTTGAGCATGCTAGCCGCTTCATCGGCGGACATAAAGCTTGAGGTATCTAAAGCCTTACCGCTACTGGGCCAAAAGCCTGTGTCCATGCCGCCGGGATACACGGCAATCAACTTCATTGGGCTTTGTTTAAGCTCTAATCGCACCGACTCGATAAATCCCCGCACCGCCCATTTTGCCGCGCAGTAAGTGGATTCTCCCGCCTTGGCGGCCAGTGCTGCGGTGGACATGACCACAACCACAGTGACAGCTTGATCCTTATAGCGTTTCACTAATTCCCGCACTAACAAAATCGTCGAGGTGACATTGTTATTGAGCAGGCTTTGGATATCGCTCGCCCCTTGGGTTTCAATCGCTCCAAAGTAGCCGCTGCCCGCGCAGTGGATCACGGTTTTAGGGGCTTGCGTTAGGCCATCGAACAGGGCTTCGAGACTCGATTCACTGGCGAGATCGGCGGTGATCGCGGCGATCGTTTTGTTGGAGAAGGGCGTTAATGCATTGGCGACGGTTTGCAGACGCTCGGCATGGCGACCTGTGAGTGTCAGTGCTTCATTCTCTTTGGCGTAGAGCGATGCGAGCGCCGCGCCTAAACCACTGCTGGCGCCGGTAATTAATATCATAGTGACCTCGGTTAATGCTGTCTTGGCTTGAAAACCGCATCTTAAATTTAAGTGCGCTTCAATTCATGGGAAGGCGAGCGGTTAGATTAAGGTAAATAGCGGCTGATCGAATGCCACTTCATCGCCGTCTTTGGCCCAAATAGCGCTGACCACGCCATCGCGCTCGGCTTGGATGGGATTCATCATTCTCATCGCTTCGATAATGCAGATCACTTCACCTTGGCTCACTCGTTGACCGACTTTAACCAGCGGCACATCATCGAGTTCTGCCGCCGCGTAAAAAGTGCCGACCATAGGCGAGACTTGCACAAAACCTTCTGTACTTGGCGAAATGCTTGTTTGCTTTGCCTGTTCATTCAAAGGCGCCACAGGTGCTCTGGGGATCGCTTGCTGCGATTGCACATTGGCTGGCATAGGGCTGTAGCGGGTGATGCGAATTGATTCTTCACCTTCAGTGATCGCCAGTTCTGCTATGTCAGATTCTTGTACTAACTCAATGAGTTTTTTAATTTTACGAAGATCCATTGCCATTTATCTGCCCTTGCAAAGCACGCTATTGAATAGAATTTACTGTGGCTGGTTGAGCCGCTTAATGGCCGCCGCCAGTGCAAACTCATAACCCTGTGAACCAAAACCGCAAATCACGCCTATCGCCTTATCGGAAAAATAGGAATGGTGGCGAAAGGCTTCACGGGCGTGCACATTGGATAAATGCACTTCAAAAAAAGGAATTGCCACGCCAAGCAAGGCATCACGCAGGGCGACGCTGGTGTGAGTAAAGGCGGCGGGATTGATAATAATCATCTGGGCATCAGTCGCATGAATAGCATTGATTAGCTCAAATTCGGCGTTGGACTGAATATGTTCGAGCTCAACTCCCGCCAACTTTGCCTGCTGGTTTAACTCCGCCACTATGTCGGCTAAGGTTTGATGACCGTAAACGCTGGGCTCGCGGCGGCCTAAGAGGTTGAGATTGGGGCCATTGACGAGCAAAATTTTGTGACTCATTGCGCTTTCCTTTACGACATGCCTTGGGATTAATGCTGGGATTAAAGTTGGAAAAAATTATTTCAGTTTTCTACATAGGCCACTAACTTAACCTGTTCAAATCGATTTTGCATTATCCGTTAGTCGATTGTGTGCGAGCTGATCATGTGCGAGCCGATTATACCTTTGGCATCTTGTGCCATTGTTGGCTGGGTTCAATTGCGGTTATTTCTCTGGTACCGAGTTAGCAATTGCCTAAGTTGGCTGTCAGTTGAGTTAATTGTCACCTAAGTTAACTATCACCTAAGTTAATAGTCACTCTTCTGTTGGCGCATGGCCTTAGTGGCACCTTTTTGTTTCTTGGTCTCTAATCGCCGCGTTTGGCTGCCTTTAG
This sequence comes from Shewanella oncorhynchi, assembly GCF_030848765.1. Taxonomy (NCBI): domain Bacteria; kingdom Pseudomonadati; phylum Pseudomonadota; class Gammaproteobacteria; order Alteromonadales; family Shewanellaceae; genus Shewanella; species Shewanella oncorhynchi. The sequence goes on along the minus strand of NZ_CP132914.1, from coordinate 4,372,459 downwards.
TGGCGCGGGTGGGGATGCGTTTTTTCTGCACTTCACCGACACTGGCAACTAAGGCGATAAATTGCTCCAAGGCTGTTTGGCGATTGGCATCCTGGCTGCGACTCGCTTGGCATTTGATAATGATTTTGCCGCTTTTAGTGATGCGGTGATCCGCCTTGTTGAGCAAGCGTTCTTGGTAAAACTCGGGTAATGATGAGCTTTTAATATCGAAAATCAGTTGCGCAGCGGTGGACACTTTATTTAAGTGCTGGCCGCCTGCACCACTCGAACGGATAAATTGCCACTCGATTTCATTTTCCTGAAGTTCCACACGGTTTGAGATTTTTATCATGGCAAACTTAGGCATTTTTCAGCATGGATTGAGAAGCCATCAATAATGACTTATGGCTTTCCAATAGATTTGTTATCATCGGGCGCATTCTTTGCCACTGCATTGGCTAAAGCCATTGCCTGCAAAAGTGTTCTCGATTCGGAGTGCCTCTATGTTATGCCAAATCCCCGATATTGCTAAGGGTGTTATCAGTCTTTTTGCCAGTGGCCGACTATCCTCCACCGATTATCGGACCCGTTTACAGCCTGCGATTAAGAGTTATCGTAAGGATTGGGGCCAAGTTTGCCTGTATATTGAGGCGGATGTGTTACTCGAAGGCTGGGAGTTTGAGTCGCTGACCGGTAGTGGTGAAGTCCAGTTACCGAATTTTGAAGCCTTAGTGTTTGTGGGCGGCCCTGATTGGGTAGGAAATGCGGTACGCTTACTCGGGCCTTTTATGCAGGGCGAAGTGGCTTGGTTTCCACTCGAACAGAAAGCCAAAGCGATTGCTTGGATCACTAAGCGTTCAAATATTTAATGGTCTAATTTAGGCCATATTTACAAGGAATTAAGTATGTCATTATTGAAATCGCGCTCTTTTTCTTCACTGACAGTTTCTAAGGTCAGTGCGATTGCGTTAGTGTTGGCATTTACCGCTGGACTGAGTGCCTGCGCGCCAGAAGTGGGCAGTGATGCTTGGTGTAAACAGATGAAAAATAAGCCGTCTGGCGATTGGACTGCTAACGAAGCCGCTGATTACGCTAAGCACTGTGTATTTAAATAAGCACAGGGTGTTTAAGTCAGCGTTAGCCTTTAGAGATCACAGCTTGAAATACTTTGCTTGCGAGCTGTGAACTTATGTTTATCATACGGGTCAGATGTTCCGTTATCCGTTATCCGTTATTTGCTATAGGTGATATTTGAATTCTACCGCTAAGCCATTTTTTACTCGAATGGTGACCCTACTGATAGCCGTTATCGTGCTGCAATTTGCTGGCGCGAATTTGGGGGCGCATCAGTTACATGCGGGCAATGGCGCGGAAGAAGCTGATAATCATCCCCATCTGCAATTTAGTGCCCAAGTAACCACTTTGGCCCAATGTGTCGATTGCGTTTGTCCAAGCGAGCAAGCCTTAGGCTTTGCGGACTCCACGGGTGTCACCAGTAATCACGCGGGTGAGAACCAAAGCAACGGATTTCATTCCCACTTAGTGAAAACCACTGAAATACAAGATTTTGACCTATGCCTCGACTGCCAATGCCATGGCGGTCATGTGGCGCTGTTATCTCAGGCAGTGAGTCAGCCAGTACAGGCGTTAGAAAGCGTCTATCTGTCTACCGATGTATCCTATTTTCCGCCTGAAAATTTACCTAAATACCGCCCTCCTATCGCTTAATTCTCCAATATTCGGCTTATTTCTCGGCTTAGGACGATTGATTCATCTGATTGGATCTTATTCTATTTTGCCGCGTGATAAGCCCGTTATGTTCATCCCCCAAAAGATACGCTTGAACTGATGCTCGCAGCGTTAACTGTTGGAGCCGTCATTGGCTTTTTAGCCGTTACTGTATTGCTTGGCGGGATGATTCGATCGGCGCTTATTTGCCATGTCCAGAACGATATGATTGCTTTGCATTGAGCTATTTAAATGAAGCTCACATCTAGCCGTTTCGCTTTGGGCGCAAAAGCCAGCCGATCCACATTCGATATTGTTAGGATTTGCGATGAAAAAAACGATTCTCGCCCGTACTTTAGTTTGTCTGTTTAGATCGGGCTTGTTTAGCTGCGGATTAGTATTGGCCGCCGGATTGGTAGCCTTTGCCCTCGCGGCAGAAAATGACTCTCTTGAAGTCAACGTCCTTGAAACCAAAGCCTCTGAAGCCAATGCTCCTGAAATCAATGCCTCTGAAGTTGAGGCATTTAAGGCGCAATCACTGGGCTTACCCGCCAAAGAAACCGACACGGCACATGTCAACTTTGGCCAATGGTTGCCTGAGTTACTCATACAGTTCAATCAGTTACCTGAGGTTCAGGCGCAACTTGTAAGGCAGCAACAGGCCAAACTGGCCATTCAGGCGGCAGATCGCGCTGTGTATAACCCAGAGCTTGGGCTTAATTATCAAAATGCTGATACAGATGCCTACAGCTTAGGGCTGAGCCAAACCCTCGATTGGGGCGACAAGCGCGGCGTGGCGACGCAGCGTGCCGAGCTTGAAGCGCAAATCCTGTTAGCGGACATAGGGTTAGAGCGTAGCCAAATGTTGGCCGAACGCTTACTGGCGTTGGCAGAACAGGCGCAAAGCCGTAAGGCGCTGACCTTTGCCGAGCAGCAATTAAGGTTCACTAAGGCGCAGCTCAATATTGCTGAGCAGCGATTGGCGGCGGGGGATTTGTCTAACGTCGAGCTGCAATTGATACAACTCGAAGTCGCCTCTAATACTGCCGACTACGCCTTAGCCGAGCAGGTGGCCTTAGTGGCCGATGGCAAAGTAATTGAATTACTTGGGGATAATAATTTCGCTTTTAGTGAGTTTATCAAGGAGATCCATTTCTTTGTGACTCAGGCTAAGCAAGCGCCAGCGGCCGAGTTGGGCACCTCTAAATCAGCCTTGCCAGCACTGGCGAGTGCTTATCAGCAAGTGCTGCTCGCCAGAGTTAATGTCATGCAAGTCAAAGCGGAAGCTTCAGCTGACCCGACTATTAGCCTAGGCGCTGAAAAGGAGGGCACGGACAATAAGCTCGGTGTCGGCGTGTCGATTCCTCTACAAGTTCGCAATAACTACAGTGAGTTACAAGCAGTGGCCGATAAGGGCATCGCGATCGCGGAGCAAGGCTATCTTGCCCGTGAGCGAGTACTTACCGCCAAGCAGAAACACGTCCTCTACGCGTTACCGCGTTTACTTGAGCGTTACCAAGACTGGCGTGAGTTAGTGCAAGTGTCAGGTGCTAAAGCGGCTAAATCCTTAAGCCAACAATGGCAGGCGGGGGATGTGAGTACTAGCGAGTACTTACAGAGCCGTCGTCAGTTAGCCGCCAGTTATTTGGTGGGCTTAAACCTAGAAACGGCTATCTATCAAAGTTGGTTAACTTGGATGGGCGAAAGCGGCCAGCTTATGCCTTTTATCGAAAAGCTCATTATCGAAAAGCTAAATGCAGTCCCTTCGATAACATCTAATGCCGCCGCACGCACAGTAAACCCATGAGGTCACAATAATGAATTTAAATACTCACCACGAAAATATCCTTCAACTGAATGCTGTAACGACGCCTGAAAAGCGTCGGTTTAACCTATCAAAAATCGCGCTCGCATTATTCGTGCTGAGCACGCTGGCCTTTCTCGCTCAGCCTGTATTGGCTGGCGGTGATCACGCACCCGTCGCTAAGGCAAGCGGCGATTCGGTAACGCAAACGGCGCCGACGGATGAACACGGCGAACAGGCGTTGAAATTGACCGAAGCGCAGCAAGCCTTGGCGGGGATTAGCTTGTTACCTTTGTCGAGTGATAGCTTGAACCTAGCCAATTTGAATCTTGATATTAGGGCGACGGCGACCTTAGTGGTGGATCGCGATCGAACCGCGACCCTTGCGCCGCAGCTCGATGTGCGTGTGTTGGCGCGCCATGTGGTGCCGGGACAAGAAGTGAAAAAAGGTGAGCCTTTACTTACCTTGGGTGGCGCAGCCGTTGCGCAGGCACAGGCGGACTACATTAATGCCGCTGCCGAATGGAGTCGAGTCAAACGCATGAGTGAAGGTGCGGTTAGCGTCAGTCGGCGGATGCAGGCGCAGGTGGATGCCGAACTTAAACGGGCGATTTTAGAGGCAATTAAGATGACGCCCGCGCAAATTCGTGCACTGGAATCGACGCCAGAAGCCATAGGCAGTTATCAACTCTTAGCGCCAATTGACGGCCGAGTGCAGCAGGATATCGCCATGCTAGGTCAAGTGTTTAGCGCGGGCACGCCCTTAATGCAACTGACCGATGAATCCTATTTATGGGTGGAGGCGCAGTTAACCCCAACTCAAACTACGCATATCCAGGTTGGCAGTTCAGCCTTAGTGCAAGTAGGGGATAAGACGTTGGCAGGTAAGATAATCGGTCGCTCCCATGAACTCGACAGCGTAACGCGCACCGAGCAAGTGCTGGTGAGTATGCACAATCCTGATCATGTGTTGCATGCGGGGCAATTTGCTGAACTCTATTTTGCTGGCTCTACTACCGATCCAAACGGCAGTGGCATAGTGCTGCCCGATGCGGCGTTGACCCGTGGCGGCGATGGCGATTGGCAGATTTTTATTCAAGATGAGGATGGCTTCGAGTCCATTGAGGTAGAAGTGGTGCAGCGTCAACGCGGCTTGAGTCTAGTGCGTGGACCTGAGCTTGAAAAAGCCCAACAGGCACAGCTCAAGGTTGTGGTGGCTGGCGCGTTCTTCTTGGCATCCGAGCAGGCGAAAGCGGGCTTTGATATTCACGCCCACTAATATGAGCGCCCTCATTTTGGAGATTTTCTATGTTGCAAAAGTTAATCGAAGCCGCGATTAAAAATCGGCTGTTAGTGGTATTGGCTCTGCTCGCCGTGATTGTGGGCTGCGTGGCCATGCTGCCAAAGTTGAATCTCGATGCCTTTCCTGATGTGACGAACGTGCAAGTGACCATCAATACAGCGGCCGAAGGCTTAGCCGCTGAAGAGGTGGAAAAACTCATCAGTTATCCGGTGGAATCGGCCATGTACGCCTTGCCAGCTGTGACTGAGGTGCGCTCGTTATCGCGCACTGGCTTGTCGATTGTGACTGTGGTATTTGCCGAGGGGACGGATATTTACTTCGCTCGTCAGCAAGTGTTTGAACAGTTGCAGGCGGCGCGGGAGATGATCCCAAGCGGCGTCGGAGTGCCTGAAATCGGCCCCAATACCTCGGGATTAGGGCAGATTTATCAGTACATTCTGCGCGCCGAACCTAACTCTGGCATTAATGCCGCCGAGCTGCGTAGCTTAAATGATTATCTGGTGAAGTTGATATTGATGCCCGTGGGCGGCGTGACTGAAGTCTTGTCTTTTGGTGGCGATGTGCGCCAATACCAAGTGCAGGTCGACCCGAATAAACTGCGTGCCTATGGCTTGTCTATGGCGCAGGTGACAGAAGCGCTAGAGAGCAATAACCGTAACGCTGGCGGTTGGTTTATGGACCAAGGCCAAGAGCAACTTGTGGTGCGCGGCTATGGCATGTTGCCCGCAGGAGACGCTGGATTAACGGCGATCGCGCAGATCCCTCTGACCGAAGCCAGGGGTACGCCAGTGCGTATTGGCGATATCGCTCAGGTGGATTTCGGCAGTGAGATCCGTGTCGGGGCTGTGACTATGACGCGCCGCGATGAATCGGGCCAAGTGCAAAATCTCGGTGAAGTGGTGGCTGGTGTCGTGCTCAAACGTATGGGGGCAAACACTAAGGCGACGATTGACGATATTGGTGCGCGGGTGAGCCTTATCGAGCAGGCATTGCCCGATGGCGTGTCCTTTGAGGTGTTTTACGACCAAGCGGATCTGGTCGATAAGGCTGTGACCACAGTGCGCGATGCGCTGCTAATGGCCTTTGTGTTTATCGTGGTGATTTTGGCGTTGTTCCTCGTCAATATCCGCGCGACCTTGCTGGTGCTGTTGTCGATTCCAGTGTCTATCGGGCTCGCACTTATGGTGATGTCCTATTATGGTTTGTCGGCAAACCTGATGTCGCTCGGCGGCTTAGCTGTGGCGATTGGTATGTTAGTCGATGGCTCTGTGGTGATGGTAGAGAATATTTTCAAACACTTAACTCAACCTGATCGCCGCCATTTATCCGAGGCGAGGGCGCGTGCCGATGGTGAGGATGATCCCTATCACAGTGAGGAGGATGGTGCTAAAGCCTGTGGTGATGTCAGCGAATCGAATATGGTTATTCGGATAATGCTCGCGGCGAAAGAGGTATGTAGTCCAATCTTCTTCGCCACCGCCATTATTATCGTCGTATTTGCGCCATTATTTGCCCTTGAAGGGGTTGAAGGCAAGCTGTTCCAGCCGATGGCGGTCAGTATTATTTTGGCAATGATGTCGGCCTTGCTGGTGGCGCTGATTGCCGTGCCAGCCCTTGCAGTGTATCTTTTTAAGCGCGGTGTGGTGCTCAAACAAAGTGTGGTTTTAGCACCGCTGGATGCCGCTTATCGCAAGCTACTCACGGCAACGCTTGCTAGGCCAAAGGTGGTGATGCTCAGCGCCTTGGTGATGTTCGGCTTGAGTCTATTATTGCTACCAAGGCTGGGTACCGAATTTGTGCCTGAACTGGAGGAAGGCACGATTAACTTGAGGGTGACGCTGGCACCAACGGCGAGTTTAGGGACTTCGTTCCAAGTCGCACCTAAGCTTGAGGCTATTTTGCTAGCATTTCCCGAGGTGGAATATGCCCTGAGCCGCATTGGTGCGCCTGAACTGGGCGGCGATCCTGAGCCTGTGAGTAATATTGAAGTCTATATTGGCTTGAAACCGATAGCAGAGTGGCAGTCGGCAAGCTCGCGCTTGGAACTGCAACGCTTGATGGAGGAAAAACTCAGCGTGTTCCCCGGACTCTTGTTGACCTTTTCGCAGCCGATTGCGACTCGGGTAGATGAATTACTTTCGGGGGTAAAAGCCCAGCTAGCGATTAAAATCTTCGGCCCTGATTTAGCGGTATTGTCACAGAAAGGCCAAGCACTTACTGATCTCGTTGCGAAAATCCCCGGTGCCGTGGATGTGTCGCTTGAGCAAGTGAGCGGCGAGGCGCAATTAGTCGTGCGGCCCAAACGCGAGCTATTGGCGCGTTACGGCATCAGTGTCGATCAAGTGATGAGCCTCGTCAGCCAAGGCATTGGCGGCGCGAGTGCAGGGCAAGTGATCGATGGCAATGCCAGATACGACATCAATGTGCGACTCGCGGCCGAGTTTCGCCAAAGCCCTGATGCGATTAAAGACTTATTACTCAGTGGTACAAATGGCGCCACAGTGCGCTTAGGGGAAGTCGCCAGCGTCGAAGTGGAAATGGCGCCGCCGAATATTCGCCGTGACGATGTGCAGCGCCGTGTTGTGGTGCAGGCCAACGTGGCAGGACGCGATATGGGCTCGGTTGTAAAAGATATTTATGCTCTAGTGCCAAAGGCGGATTTGCCTGCGGGATATACAGTGATCATTGGCGGCCAATATGAGAATCAGCAGCGGGCGCAGCAAAAGTTGATGCTAGTGGTGCCGATTTCTATCGCCTTGATAGCCTTGTTGTTGTACTTCTCCTTTGGTTCATTCAAGCAAGTGTTGCTCATCATGGCGAACGTGCCCTTAGCTTTGATTGGCGGCATAGTGGCCCTGTATGTCAGTGGCACTTATTTATCTGTGCCTAGCTCTATTGGCTTTATCACTCTATTTGGGGTGGCTGTGCTCAACGGTGTAGTGCTGGTGGATTCGATTAATCAGCGCAGACAAAGCGGCGAAGCACTCTATGATTGTGTTTATGAGGGCACAGTTGGGCGTTTGCGGCCGGTATTGATGACGGCACTGACCTCGGCCTTAGGTTTGATCCCGATTTTATTGTCATCGGGTGTCGGCAGTGAGATCCAAAAGCCGCTGGCAGTGGTGATTATTGGTGGCTTGTTTAGCTCGACGGCGCTGACCTTACTCGTCTTGCCGACCTTGTATCGCTGGCTATATCGCGGCGATAAGCGCATTGATGAGCTCGGTTAACCACAAGTAAACCGTCATCGTGGGCAATAACTTGTTATGTTTCGGGTTATTGCCTTTCGTTGTAGGCAGGGTTATCACATAGACTAAAACTCTAAAAATCAGTGAGCTAAAGAGTGATAGATGGGCTAGTCTTAGAGTCGACATTAAGGACATTCATTTCTGGAGAACATTATGATTGCGGTAATTTTTGAAGTCATCCCGACAAAGGAAGGGAAGGAAGAGTATCTGCACGTGGCCGCTGAAATGCGCCAATATTTAGAAGGCCGCAAGGGATTGATTTCGATCGAACGTTTTCAGAGCTTAACCGACGATGGCAAAGTACTAAGCCTGTCGTTTTGGGAGGACCAAGCCTCTATTACCCAATGGCGCAATCAGATGGCCCACAGCATTGCCGAGCAAACGGGTATAGTGCCCTGTTTGTTTAACTCTTATCGCATTCGGGTGGCAGAAGTAGTGCAAGATTACAGTGAAACTGTGCATGTTGAAGCTGAGTAATCACTTATCTCGCTGATGTAAAAACAAAACCCATCTCTAGAGATGGGTTTTTTATGCGTGACACTTAAGTTTGAGATTATTTTTCTTGTTGAGCTTTCAATAGATCGCGGATTTCAGACAGCAACTCTTCTTCTTTGGTCGGTGCTGGTGGCGCTTTTGGCGCATCTTCTTCCTTGCGTTTTAGGGTGTTAATGGCTTTTAAACCCATAAAAATGGCGAAGGCGATAATCGTAAAGTCGATAATAGTCTGAATGAATTTGCCATAGGCAATGACCACAGAAGGCGCATCGCCTTGAGCTGCCTGTAGCACTATGCTCAAATCACTAAAATTCACGCCACCTAGGATGATACCTATCGGTGGCATGATGACATCAGCCACGAAGGACGAGACGATTTTGCCGAATGCGGCACCTATGATGATACCAACGGCCATGTCGATCACATTGCCACGGGACGCAAAAGCCTTGAACTCTTTAATTAAGCTCATTAGGTTTCCTCCAAAATTGAGATTAAATGTTAAATTTTATTGTGCAAACTGTATCAGGAAAACCTAAGGTCTTTTGCAGCCTGTTACCTTGCCAAGCTTATAGGGGCTTATGGATTAAGGCAATTCTGACATAGAGGATTTATCCTCAAGGCAATGATTTACACTTTACAAAGTAACAATTGTTACTTTTTTGGGCATTCGATTTATTCATCTAGATCGGCATGGCCGATAAAATCAGGGACTTCTAAGACTTGCGATCCCCAACGTTTAAATAGGGAGCTATAGATGAATTCGATAAAGACGCGGTATTTTCGCGGTAGATATGCCCGCTGTGGATAGCTAAGCACTACCTTAGTTTGCACCATTGGATAGTCATCTAGTAGCGGGATTAAATCGCCTTTTTCTAATGCGACTTGGGCTATGATGGATGGCACCGCAGTGATCCCAAGCCCCGCTATGGCGGCCTCGCGAGCGAGGGTGACATTGTTTACCGTCAGTTGAGTCTTGGGCTCGGCGACAATCCAAGTTTTGCCATCGAATAATTTCCACGCACCTTCAATATGCGCCGACTGCAAGCGAATCGCTTTATGTTTGGCTAAGTCCTGTGGCACCTTGGGCGTTCCATGGGCAGCTAAATAAGCTGGGCTTGCCATGAGCGATTTATGGGCGTTGACTAAGGCATAGCTTTGCAAGCGAGTGTCGCCAGAATCGGCAATTTGAAATAACAGATCTATGCCTTCTTCTATCACATCAACCTTTCGATTGGTGAGTTCAGCCTCTATGGTGATTTCGGGATAAAGCGTTAAAAACTGCGCGAAAATCGGCCCTAAAAACAATTGGCCTAATTCAATTGGGCAGACAATTTTTAGATTGCCTTTAATCAATTGCTGTTGGGCGCTGAGCTGATTTTCGGCGCTCTGCAGATCGCTGAGGATCTTATTGATCCTGTTGTAATAACTTGATCCTGCTTCGGTGAGTTTTAGGGCTCTGGTGGTGCGAAACAGCAGTTGTGTGCCGGTATCGGCTTCGAGCTCGGCTATCTTACGACTGACGGTTGCCTTAGTGAGCCCAAGGGCTTTGGCGGCACCCGTAAAGCTACCTTGCTCGACCACTTGAGCGAAAATTTGCACGCGATTGAGATCCATCATTGTTACACCTGTGAAACAGTGGGTTGATTTTTTACTGACTAATAAACTTAGTGAGACAGTAGTACACTAGATATCACTAATCAAGGAGTCATTCATGTCCAAAAGTAAACTCATTATCGCCGTTCCACTGTTACTCGCTGCAGTTGCGGGAGGCGGTTATTACTGGTGGACACAGGTACGTTTTATCGAAACCACGGATAACGCTTATGTTGAGGCCGATATTTCCCATATCAGCGTGAAAGTGCCTGGCTACGTTGTGTTAAGCGATGTAACTGATAACCAGCATGTGCAAAAGGGTGAGTTATTAGCTCAGCTAGAAGATAACCAGTTTAGTGCCAAAGTGAGTCAAGCCGAAGCCTCACAGGCGAGTGCGAAGGCGGACTTGCAAACCTTAGCCGCTAAGGTTGAGTTGCAACGGGCTTTAATCACTCAAGCCAGCGCAGGCGTGGTGGCGGCAAAGGCCGATAAAATACGGGCACAACAACAATTGAGCCGTTCAAAAAAGCTTAAAGTCAGTAATTACAGCTCCCAAGATGATGTCGACCAACTACAGGCCGGATTTGATTCTGCCGCCGCCCGTCTCGATGAAGCTCAAGCCGTGTTAGTGGCAAAGCAACGGGAGTTAGCGGTTTTTAATGCCCAATTAGATCAGGCGGGCTCAGTAGTAGAGCAGGCCGATGCGACTTTAGAACTGGCGAAAATTCAATTAAATGATACCCGTGTGACCGCACCTTTTTCTGGGGTGATTGGTAAACGTGGCGCTATGGTGGGGCAGTACGTGCAACCCGGCCAAGCACTCTACAGTTTGGTTCCGGATGGGGCTGTGTGGATCACGGCGAACTTTAAAGAGACCCAGATCCAACATATGCAACCAGGACAGTCGGTGCAGGTCAGTCTCGATGCGTTTCCCGACAAAACCTTTATAGGTGTTATCGATAGTCTGTCACCGGCGTCCGGAGCCAAATTCAGTCTACTGCCTGCGGAAAACGCCACAGGTAACTTCACTAAAATCGTGCAGCGTATTCCCGTGCGTATTCGCTTAGATTTGTCTGAGGAAGAAGCACACATGCTACCGGGCTTAAGTGCGGTCGTGAAAGTGGATACGGCGTCGGGTCCTACAATATCGGCAATCGCTGCAAATACAGGTCGTTAGTATGAGTGCAACTGGCTCTATCACTGCGTCTGCCGATATGGAGGCGCAGGGCATCAGTGTACCTAGAAAGCCTACTGATTATGAGCGTGGCAGTCGCCGTTCATGGATTGCGGTATTTGGTGGTTTGATCGGTGCCTTCATGGCGATCCTCGATATTCAAATCACCAATGCATCGATGAAGGAGATTCAAGGCAGTCTTGGGGCAACGCTCGAAGAAGGCAGTTGGATTTCAACCGCGTATCTGGTTGCTGAGATGATCGCGATCCCGCTCTCTGGCTGGCTCAGCACGGGATTGTCGGTCAGGCGTTATCTGTTATGGACCACGGCTGCTTTTATCTTTGCTTCTGTGCTTTGCTCAATCGCGTGGAACTTAGAGGCCATGATCGCCTTTCGGGCGCTACAGGGTTTCTTTGGTGGCGCACTAATTCCGCTGGCCTTTAGGCTTATTCTTGAGTTTTTACCCGATAACAAACGTGCCGTCGGCATGGCGTTATTTGGCGTGACGGCGACTTTTGCGCCTTCAATCGGCCCGACCTTAGGCGGTTGGCTGACCGAGCAATTTAGCTGGCATTATCTGTTTTATATCAATGTGCCACCGGGTTTGTTGGTGATGGCCATGTTGGCCTACGGTTTAGAGAAGCAGTCGGTCGTTTGGGATAAGCTGAAGAATGTCGATCTGGCGGGCATAGTCACTATGGCGCTAGGGATGGGTTGCCTTGAAGTGGTGCTCGAAGAAGGTAACCGCAAGGACTGGTTTGGTTCAGAACTCATTCGTAATCTGGCCATTATTGCCGTCGTGAATCTGGTGTTGTTTGTTTGGATCCAGCTAAGGCGTAAAGAGCCGTTAGTGAATTTGCGCCTGCTCGGTAAGCGTGATTTTGTGCTCTCTACCGTGGCGTATTTTTTACTGGGCATGGCACTATTCGGCGCTATTTATTTGATCCCGCTTTATCTATCACAAGTCCATGATTACACACCGTTAGAAATTGGTGGTGTGATTATGTGGATGGGATTTCCGCAGCTATTGGTCTTGCCCTTAGTGCCGAAATTGATGGAGCGCTTCGATAGTCGTTATCTCGCTGCTTTTGGCTTTTTAATGTTCGCCATTAGCTATTACATGAATAGCCAGATGACCGCAGATTATGCCGGACCGCAGATGATCGCCTCGCAAGTAGTGCGGGCATTAGGTCAGCCTTTTATTCTGGTGCCAATTGGAATGCTTGCGACCATGCATTTAAAACCCCATGAAAATGCTTCGGCGTCGACGGTATTAAACGTGATGCGTAACTTAGGCGGCGCTTTTGGTATCGCGCTGGTCGCGACCCTATCAGACACACTGGCGCGCGGGCATTTGGCCCATATTAAGGAATCTTTACCCGCAGTGAGCACGCAAGCACAGGATTATTTAACCCAAAGCGCAAGTATGTTGCAGGCGGGAGGTTCAGATCCCTATACCGCCGCCGCGCAGGCGAAAGCCTTACTGGGCAAAACCATGAGTCAGCAAGCTTATATTCAGGCCTATAACGATGTGTTTTACATCATGGGCGCTCTGCTACTCATCGCCGTATTCGCTGTGCTGCTGATCCGTAAACCGACAGGGCCTGTGGCCCACGATGCCATGGTCGAGTAATAACGTTTTTCGTTATCCTGTTGTCGCCATAGATTTCCCCAGATCTATTGGTTTGCGCAACAGCTTTGCGCCTTAGTCCTCGCGGATTAAGGCGCTTTTTTATGGTCTTTATGCTGTGGTAGACTCAAAGTTCTTTTTCGATGATTTGCAGAGGGATAATCGTTTGCAGTGGCAAAATCTTACATTTAATCAATTAAATGCCAATACCCTATACGACATATTGAAGCTAAGAGTCGATGTGTTTGTGGTAGAGCAGGCCTGCGCTTATCCTGAGCTTGACGATAAGGATAGGCATCCAGAAACCCAGCATTTGATCGGCTTATCGTCAGACGGGGAGCTGCTTGCCTACGCGCGTATTTTGCCGCCGGGGTTGAGTTATCCTGAGGCGAGTATCGGCCGTGTGGTGGTATCGCCAGCGGGTCGAGGCAAAGGGCTAGCCATGCCTTTAATGCAGCACGCCATTGAATCAGCACTGACGACTTGGCCCGATGCGGGGATCCAAATTGGCGCCCAAGATTACCTCAAAGCTTTCTATCAAAAACTCGGCTTTGTCGCCTGCTCTGAGATGTACTTAGAAGATGGTATTCCCCATTTGGATATGCGCTATCAATCAGCATAAGCGGCTATCAATATGAGTTATCTACATCAATTATCAACATAAGCGATCAACAAAAGCTTGGCATATAAACATTCAACATTAAGCCAATAAGGAACTGAGATGTCGACTTCAACGGACTATAGAATCAATCAACAGCAAATTGCCTGCGTGGCGAGTTTTCTGGCTAAAGAGGGCAAAACCGAAGCACTAATAGCTGCGCTCGCGAGCCTTATTCCTGATACGCGCCGCGAAGCGGGTTGTATTCGTTACGAACTCAATGTGAGCCGTGATGAACCACGCCGCGTGACGTTTGTAGAAAAGTTTGTCGATATTGCCGCCTTTGATGAGCACTGCGCTAAAGATGCGATTCAACACTATTTCCACCAAGTGATGCCCGAATTGGTTGAGTCGTTTCATGTGGAAACCTATCACCAAATCATTGTTTAACCGTGAGACCAATTATTAGGAGCTTGCAGTGTTGATTAACACTATCGAGCCAGTATTTAGATCTCTATCCGAATAGAAGTCATTGATACTGCAAGTGACTAATGGCCGCAGCTGGAACCATTGCACTTTAACTCTTTAGTGCTAAAAGGCATATTAGGTAAGGATAAGGCAAAGTTGCTGGCTTAAGTTGCATTTGTCATCAATGTACCGAGTAGTTATCTACGACAAGAATGACAACCTAGACTTTGATTGTATGACTTCACTGGGATTAATAAAGCTGCCTTGCTACTTTGCTTAATTGAACCCATTCGAATTTCATCGCAGAGTGAGTTTTATATCCATTCCAATCTAAAAAGCCGAGTGGTTTATCACTCGGCTTTTAATATATCTTGGATATCGCTTTATTTAGTGAAAAACACTAATGTCCAAGGGAATACGTATGCTTGGAGTACTGTGATCACGCCAATGAAAGTACAGAAAAATAGACTGTGCTTTAGCGTAAAGCGGAAAAGATCTGATTCTTTACCCGCCAATCCCGTTGCAGCGCAAGCAACGGCAATAGATTGTGGCGAAATCATTTTGCCCGTTACACCTCCCGTAGTGTTTGCGGCGACTAATAACTCCGGTGTTACACCTATTTGGTTTGCTGTATTGGCTTGCAGCGCGCCAAATAGGGCATTTGATGAGGTGTCTGAACCTGTTAAAAACACACCTAACCAACCTAAGAATGGCGAGAAGAAGGGGAATGCTACGCCAGTGCCTGCGAGCACGAGTGCTAAGGTTGAAGATAGACCTGAATAGTTTGCGACAAAGGCAAATGCTAATACTAATCCAATTGACAATATCGGGAATTTTAATTCAATTAAAGTGTCTTTAAAGGATGTCAGTGCATTACTTATTGACATTTTAAGGACCACAATTGAGATCATTGCTGCGATTAAAATTGCTGATCCAACAGCGCCTAATAAATTAAGTTTATATATTGCTGCATAAGGGGTTTCCTTAGCGACAATAGGCGCACTTTTGATAACGAGATTATGTAAGTAAGGTACTTCAATACTGATAGTGGCAAAACTTAATGCCAGTTGTACATCTTTAAGACTCCACAGGGTTACAATCGCTGTGAGAATAATAAAGGGAGACCATGCTTTAAATATCTGGCTATTAGAAAAAGTAGATTTAGGGGTAGTAACTCTTTGTTTCATTCCTGAGAAAGTGAATATTTCTTTTGGTTGCCAGACTTTTAAAAATAACGTTAAACAAATTAGACTGACTAACGCCGAAGTAATATCGGGTAATTCGGGGCCGATAAAGTTTGAGGTCAAAAATTGGGTGATCGCAAATGAAACGCCTGCTACTAATGTTGCGGGCCAAGTTTGACGTATTCCCCTGATGCCATCCATCATTGCGATGAGCCAGAAGGGGACAATAATCGATAATATTGGCAACTGACGGCCAGCGAGTTGTCCAATATGGAATGGGTCTAGTGATGAAACCTGGCCCGCTACGATAATTGGGATACCCATAGCTCCAAAGGCGACGGGTGCCGTATTTGCGATTAAGCAAAGTCCTGCTGCATACAATGGATTGAATCCAAGCCCGACAAGTAACGCAGCTGTAATAGCAACAGGTGCCCCAAAACCAGCAGCACCTTCGAGGAAGGCTCCAAATGAAAAGCCAACCAATAGCATTTGTAATCGTTGATCTTCCGTGACTGAGATGACTGACGAGCGAATAACCTCAAATTGACCTGTTTTAACGGTGATTTTATATAAAAATACTGCGGTAATAATAATCCAAGCAATTGGCCATAACCCATAACTAAAACCATATATAGCAGAAGCAAGCGCGATACTAATAGGCATTTTGTAGGCGAGTATCGCGACTGCTAAGGCAATTAATAAGGTTAATGCCCCAGCGATATAGCCTTTAAGTTTTAACACAGTTAAGGCTAGGAAGAAAAACACAATAGGCAGTAAAGCAACCATTGCGGTTAGCCACAAGCTACCGAGTGGCGTGTATGTTTGGGTCCAGGTCATAGGGAGGTTTCCGTAATTGTTATAATATGTTGATAAATCGTGTCGCATCCGCAACATAGCAGATACTAGTGTTTAGTGATGTAGGATCAATCTTAAATGTTGCAATAAGTGATATGGGTCACGAGATGTGTGGATAAATGATGACGGGGAAATATCTAAATAATAATCAAGTAAAATATTGCCTGTTTTAGCTATATTCACCAAGCATCTAATTTAGGTTGTATTAATATTTATTGTGTTATCAAGATTATTTTTTGTGAGTCGTGAAATTAACTAGAGTATTGTGATTTTATGAAAAACTAGGCTGTACTGGTTTAGTTTTTTGGTAGTGTTTATAACAGAGCGTTTATAAATTTTTGTTTATCTTTAGAGATAGAAATTAATAGCACTCAATACAATACAACTGATAATGCAGTTATCTTATTGTGGCATGAATTGAGCTATAGATGTTGCCATACTCTTGTCTATGAGTTTGCTTGGCTGGAAATTTACCTTGCTATATGTGGCTGTGAGTATGACAGTAGGTTGAAATTTTTAATTTTGCAGCACAGTTCGTTGAGGAAGTAACATGAAACAAGTCAAAGTATTAGGCAGTGGTTGCGCTAAATGTAGCAAAACCGCTGAGATGATTGCGGACATATCAGAAGAAATGGGTGTGGATGTGATTGTAAAAAAGGACACAGATCCTCAAAGCCTATTGAAATTTAAAGTGATGAAAACCCCTGCGGTAGTGATCGATGGTGAGCTCATACATAGCGGCTCAGTACCGACGCGCGATGAAGTTGAGGGGTGGTTAAGGGACTAAGCTGTTGTAAATACAGGCTCATATTAGTGAGCTCGCTGAATAGTTGCACGGATTATGCTCGTTAGAAAGCGCTTAAGCTAAAAATGCACACCATTGTCATCCTGAATCCTTGGCAATGGTGGTGTAATATCATCAGTATACGATTAATGATGTTAAATATAATATTTTTAAAAACAATGCATTGATGCTTTGTGTAGTAATTTTATTATGGGGTTTTATTGGCAACTGTTTAGTCGGCATTGCATTCTCTGGGCGAGTTTATTAAGTCTATGTCGTAGGAGATTGTTTGCAGATTTCGACTTCTTTTATCAGTATCACTGCTATGATTTTGATTCAGTAACCTCGTCAAGTTGCGGGATGAGTGCCAATGCAAAAGTGGCTTAGGGTATTAACACGTTTCTACAGTTGGTTATTTTTTACTGCACGTCTGTTTCGTTTAGGGCTTTTTCTAACGCTAAGTTTATTAGCTTTACCTTTATTTGCTGCTCAAACATCTCCCGGATTAACCCAAGTATTAACGCCCGCTACGGATTGGAAAAACTCCGCTTATATCACCCAAGCATTTAGTGAAGTCGCCCTACAAAATGAGTATGACCTTGCTAAACATAGCGTGCGTAAGTGGCGCATACCGGTACGAGTGTTTATTGAGCATCAAGTGGGTGATAAGGCGCTGCACACTCAATTAGTGTTGATGCACTTAACACACTTAGGCCAGATCACCGGCCTCGATATTCAACGGGTGGATACGCTCTCTGAGGCGAATCTGCACTTAGTGTTTACCCGTCAATCCCTATGGGCAGGTGAGGTGATGCGCTTAATGGGACCGAGCTCGGCGAAAAATGTCCATGGTTCTGTGTGTATGGCAAAGTTTGCTCTCAATTCACGGCAAGAGATTGAACGTGCTTGGATTATTATTCCTGTAGATCAAGCCAAAATGCACGGTAAGTTAGTGGCTTGTGTAGTGGAAGAGATTACTCAAGTGCTTGGTTTACCCAATGATTCAGAGAAAGTATTTCCCTCCATCTTTAACGACAAAACCCCGCAGGACTTACTCACTGGGCTCGATTTCATTTTGCTTAAATTACTCTATAGCCCAAGTATTAGCGCTGGAATGACGGCGGTAGAAGTCAAACAGCCTATGCAGATCTTGCTCGAACAATGGCTGCGCGATGGCACTATTGCTAACGCTGGCAAAACGGTACGTCAAGGTCAGTTGTACCCATTGTTAGGTTATTGATGACTAAGCATTACAGCTAAAGTTGGCATTGCTCGCACGTGACTAATTAATCCTTTTTGTTTTAGGAATAAGGGCATAGTCTATCTTTATATTAGATAAACACCTTGGAGGGACACCATGCGAATGACATTGCAGTTTTTAGGGGCGACAGAGGAAGTGACGGGTTCGTGTCATTTACTCTCGGTTGATCATGAACACTTATTGCTCGACTGTGGTTTGATCCAAGGCGGTAAATCTGATGAGTTGCGTAATCATGATCCCTTCGCATTTGATCCTGAGTCTATTTCTGCTGTCGTGCTTAGCCATGCCCATATCGATCATTCTGGGCGTTTACCACTTTTAGTCAAAGCGGGTTTTGATGGGCCTATCTACACCCATAAAGCCACGGCAGAGCTGTGCGCCATCATGCTCAAAGATGCGGCTATGCTGCAGACCCGCGATACCGAAAGAGTCAATAAAAAGCGTGCTAAACATGATCTTGACCCCCTAGAACCGCTATTCACCGTTGAAGATGCTGAACTCGCGATAACCCAATTTGTACCATTGGAATATGGTCAAGTGACTCGCGTTATTCCCCATGTGGATATTTGCCTCTCAGATGCAGGGCATATTTTAGGTTCCGCCTTAGTTGAGTTGTGGTTAGGTGAGGGCAAATCCCAGAAGAAAATCGTCTTCAGTGGCGATCTTGGCCGTGCAGGTATGCCGATTTTACGTAATCCTACCTTAGTGGATACGGCAGATTTAGTCTTAATGGAAAGCACCTATGGCAATCGTTTTCACCGCAGTTGGACGGATACCTTAGCCGAATTGAAAGCCATTTTTGCTAAGACAGTCAACGAGAGCCAAGGAAATATATTGCTGCCCGCTTTTTCGGTTGGACGAGCACAGGAGTTATTATATCTATTTCATTTATATGCTAAAGAATGGGATCTCGGCCGTTGGAAAATCTGCCTAGACAGCCCGATGGCAATTGAGGCGACCCGCGTCTACGTTAATAATTATCCGCTGATGGATGAGGACTTTAAACGCTTTACCCGCCAACATCCTGGGCAGCATCCGCTGTTGTCGAATGTCGAATTTATCCAAACGACCGAAGAGTCGATAGCGCTGAACGATGTGCATAAGGGATTGATCATTATCGCAGGGAGCGGCATGTGTAACGGTGGACGTATTCGTAGCCACTTAGAGCATAATTTATGGCGCCCAGAATGTGATGTGATTATTTGTGGTTATCAAGCGCTTGGAACACCGGGGCGTGCCCTCGTCGATGGCGCTGAGGAATTGTCTATTCATGGTAACAGCATTAAAGTCGCGGCTAAGTTACACACAGTGGGTGGACTTTCAGCCCATGCGGATCAAGCAGAGTTATTACGTTGGTATCACCATTTTGAAGGCCAGCCGCCGTTAATTTTAGTCCATGGAGAACCCGAGGCGCAGCATGGATTAGTCGATGTGATTAACCAAGATCCTCAGACTAAACCAAAGGCTATAGCAATCGCGACCCAAGGTGATCGATTGGATTTAAATGCACTGCCGCAGTTAGTGTGGAAGCCTTAAAAGATTTGAAAGTACAAGTTAAAAAGTTGGGTGGAAATGCCATTATCTTCTACACGTGTGGCAAAGCGAGTTATCCTGCCTGTGAGTTGTATTATGAATGTAATGGTGAAGGTTTTTCTATCGAAGATTAGCGTTTAGTATTATAAAAAAGCTCACATAGTTGTGTAATGCCGTTCACTTAAGAGTGAACGGCATTTTTCTTTGGTCTAACCGGGAACTTGTTTTTGCTCATTTTAAGAACTCGTGGATATGCCCTTTCCCGTTTACCATCCAGCTTAAATTGCCGTGCATTTCGTTCTATATCCAATACGTCTCTCGGGACATTCCCCGGTGTTTGTGATGACAGTTGTGTCAACTTGAAGATGATATAACTCGCCGCATCTCGAAAACTCAGTTGATTGGGGTGGACCGATGGCAAGCTTTTAGCCATCAGCAACATCTTATATCTAATGAGATTATAGGCCAGTAGCACGCCCCATAACTCTTGAGTCACCAGCTCCGGTAGTTGACTACGGAGCGTAAAACGGCTCTCCAGTAGATGTTGCTTCATCTCTCTGTAGCCCAGTTCTATTTCCCATCGATGGGCATATAAGTCGACGATGTCTTCGCTGGGGTAACGCATCGGGTCTGTCAACGAGGTCAAAATGGCGACTGGCTTACCTTTCACTGTCTTAGTCAATAAACGCGCTTCAAGAGTTTCAGGCAGCTGCGGCCATTTCTTTCTGGCCTGAGGTGTAGTGGTGAGTTTCACCCACTGATCATGCTTTCCTAGCGTTCGCACCACCTCATATTGAGTGCCTTTCTTCAATGGCAACAACCAGTGGCTATCAGGTTGCGCTTGCTGCCAAGCGTGTAACAGGCCGAGCGAGTAAAATCCTCGGTCAAATAGGGTTAGGCTGTAATTGGGAATGCTAGGAATGAGCTGGGATGCTAAGTTCATTTCATTTTCGGCAACCGAATCAAAGGCGCTGTTGACCAACAAATGGCTGCTTAATTCCATCAAGCAAACCATGCGAATTTGCGGATAAGCAGCTTCGCCTGAAGCGTTTGCGGTACGCGCAAAGGCGGCTTGATTTTGGACACTATCGGGTGTCCGCCACACTACACCGTCAACACCATACAAGTTAAGGCCGCACCAATGAGGATGTTCAGCTCTCGCGTGCCAGGTATTGGCGCTGCGACTAAATACTTCTCTAATAACCTCACTGCCCAATCGTTTACGCGCCTGAGTCACGGCGCTGCGTGCAACATAATCAATCTCTTGCGGCAAAACAATGTCGAGTTTGTTGATGAGTGACCGAACAGATTCCCCTCGGAACAAAGCCATTCCGATAACGGCCCAAATCATCGCGTCCATCGGCAATTTACGCCGTCTTAACGTCGCAACGCCCTGAGAGTCTAGGCAAGATTGAATTAACTCAGGTTCTAACACATCTGCTAAGCAGGTGAATTCGGTTAGGCGGGTAATATGAGTACGGGCGAGTGCTTCTGAGAGTTGCATAAAAAAATCCGATGACATGAGGTCATCGGATTTTGATCTTTTCAGCGAGATCGTCAAGCGATCTGTCTTAACTGATCGGCATTACACATAGTTGTGAGCTTTTTTATTTTAAATCAATCAGGTTACTGTATTAGTCAGAGTTGTTGTCAAATTCAGTATCATCGAGTAACTCAAAGGCGGGAACGACATTCGGTACGTCTTTAAATAAGCGAGTGAAATGGCGCTGTACACCTTTCAAATCGATTCCTGCTAAACCTGATGCAAAACCAAACCAAGCATAAAGGCCACTAAAGTTATCAAACATGGGCGGTAGATATTTAGGCGTAGTCAGAATGCCCTCTTGGCAAGCTTGGTATAACACGGGGATATCTTCGATCGCCAATTTACCGAGGAATAGCATAGGGATGAGTTCAGGAAGGCCTGAGGTGATGGCGCTGCGGATAAAGTTAATGTTTTCCACATAGCCACGCACATAGGAAATATCCTTAGTGAAGAAACTGCCGCCTTCCACCATACCCCCACGGAAAACCCTTTGGGTGACACGGTAACTGTCTGTCGCACTTAGATTCAATCCTCTGAAATAATTGAATACCTCTATAAAGTCAGCACCATTTTCAGCCATATCGACCGCGGCAACACGGTCACTAATTCGCCGAGCCCGTCCTGGATTTGAGCTTAGCGTCAGCATTTCCAGTAAAACGGCTAGACCTTCTTGGGTTGCTGCTACGCGCGGAGAACCGACACTGAGCCAAGTGGCGTGGGGTTGAGCTCGGCCGTTTAGCGTCGTGCCAACATGCACCCAACCTTCGTGAACTTCATATACATTAAGATCCGATTCGCTGAACATTGCTTTGCTATTGAGCTTAACGGTATCGCCACCGACTGCAGCGTCAGAGACGATACCGTCACTAAGGCGTACACGCATATCATCGCTATGGAAGTACTTTTCTAAACGTTGGCTGAGCACGTTAACCGCTTCTGGCGCGCTAATAATTTTAGGGTGGTGTTTATTCATGTGCCTCGCCGCGGGCAGCGAGAAAATGTAGCTGAGTTTATCGCCTAACTGGCGCAAGGTATGGCGATCGCCATGCAGTTTATGGCTAGCACTGCCGTACAATTCTTGGCTGAGCTTACCAAAGGTTGGCGTACCTCTGTTCCCCAACATATCGATGACAAGGCGATACTGATCGACGTTTGCCACTAATATTTTGCCGAGTTTGTCTCGTTTACCCAAACGTCTATGGATGTCCTGCTTTAGGGAGGCTAGCTCAGCTTGGGTTTTAACAGGATCAAAAGGTAAAGCAATGTTTTGATAGAACTCTTGCTTAATAGCCGGAAGTACCGTGCCCTTATTGGAGAGAAAACGTTCCTCCATTTCCCGCGGCCATTTAATGGCATCTAAGATTTTTATTGGCGTTTGAATGCGAATTAATTCATCGGAAAAACGGCGTAGATCTTGTTGATATTGGGCTAACGACTCAGACATTCCCGTATATCCTGCAGGTAATTTCAGCGAGAGAGATGTGGCTAATCATAGCCTTAAACCTCATTTATTCATATTGATTCGCAGGCTAGCTGAGAAAATATACCGATTAAATAAATTAGCTGTTATCGATTTTGTGAATCATTTTGGTGCACTTGTTACAATTCTAGCGCTATGTCTATGGGACATAAATAAGTAACCATCTGTTTAATAATATTTTATTGATATGACATTAAAGCTGCTTTGTTCTTGATATAGAAATAGATTGATTGGAGCAAAACATGGCAGCGATGAGTTACTTGAGTGTGTTAAGGCTGAATGCTTGTATGGATAATAAACTCACCTGATTACAAATAATTTCCAGTTTCGGGTAATGTGAGACCCAGGCTTTAGCTGCAACTAAAGCTTTCCTTGTCGTAGTTCGATTGAACGCTGGCTCCTCTATTGAGAGACCGATAACAAGAAAGAACGCGACAAAGGACTCCAAGCAAAATACTCGAATAGTCTACAGGGTCTCGAACCCGCATTTGCAAGCAAGAGTTAGCTTATTATGAAAACAACTTCTAATCAAAACATTAACGTAGGTGTTGATACTGGCAAGTTTCAACTCGACATTTATATCCGCCCTCTCAATATCTATTTCACTGTATCGAACGATGAAAAAGGGATTAAAGAGGCCGTCAAAACTATTAAAAAATACACTCCTGAGCGCATCGTTATCGAAGCGACAGGTCGTCTTGAAATGCCCTTCATTATGGCCTGCGCTGAGGCAAACTTACCTTTTGTCATCGCAAACCCTGTTCACATAAAACGCTTTGCTGGTGCCATTGGTCAACGGGCAAAAACTGACAAGCTTGATGCGCAACTTATAGCGCATTACAGCGAAGCGATTAAGCCGATCTTATCAACTTTAAAACCTGATGTAATGCGTGCTATGAGTGATTTAGTCGCAAGACGAAATCAACTATTGGTGATGCAGACGATGGAAAAAAACCGCCTTCAAATATTGCCAAAAGAACTTGAAATGACCATTAAACCTATTTTAACGGCGTTCAAAAATCAGATTGAAAAGATTGAAATAAAAATCGTTAAACTCATTGAGTCAAACCCTGATTATCAAGCGAAAAATATACTGCTTCAGAGTATGAAAGGTATCGGTAAAATCGCCGCAGCTTCCATCATCAGTAACTTACCAGAATTGGGTTATATCAGTAACAAGGAAGCAAGCGCATTGGTCGGTGTGGCACCGATGAATAAAGAAAGCGGGCGCTTTAAAGGCATGCGAAAAATACAAGGAGGAAGGCATCAAGTGAGAACGGTTTTATATATGGCAATGATGTCAGCCATACAATCTAACCCGGTTTTTAAGAGCACCTATCAGCGATTAGTTGCCACAGGGAAACCTAAAAAAGTGGCTATCATTGCCTGTATTAGGAAGATGGTGGTGACGTTAAATTCGATGTTGAGAGACGGTGCCCTATGGGAAGCGCCAAAAGCGATAAATTAGTTATTGACGCCATAGTCTCTTGTTAATCAAAACTCAAGCTGACAAAAGTGGTAAAAATGACAGTGATGACGCGATATTAAATCTGGAGGTTAGTGAGCTAGAGCAGAGTCACACCCAGCACTGTTGGCTGGGTGAGATATTCGATTTTAGTGGGCCAAAACTCAGTGAGTTCGAAACAAATGATCACCGACTGAGATCATCATCCCATCATTTTGACCACTAGATAGCGAGATAGAATTGGCTAGAAAAAATCGTCATCTCCTAATGCACGTTTTAACTCCGCCCGCTCGAGGTAGTCTTCTAAACGCTTTTTGACTTCGCGTCTATGCTGCATTGCCTCGGCGGCTTTGCTGTTTCTTGGTGTGGTCATTGCCTCAAGTTCAGTATCGTTGGGCACGACTTCAGTAATATGAGCCATAACGAATTCCTCTTGTTGTTCCTAACGACTTTCTAACTAAAAAGAGTATGGTAGAAAAGCAAATAATTTTGTGAGTTAGGGTAAAAAATTCTTCCCGTGAGTCGGATGATTCAGCTTACTGCTGTTTGGCGTAGGCCTGAGACAGCAATTGAATATTTGATTAATTTAGTTTTTGCTTATTTTGTGATTAAGAGCACGGTATAGTCATAGATATATTCGGGTTAATTCCGAGTTAAATAGTAGGATAAACTTGAATTTAGTCATAATTACAACAACACTTGTACCAGTGTTTGTTGTTAATCGTTTGCTAGGGAATTGGCTTACATGGACAAGGATCAGTTTTCTAAATCACTCCCCCCATCTAATAATATCTACTTTAGCGTGCTGAGCTCTAGCTGGCTGATGATAGTGGCTGCCTTACTTTTCATGGGGATCTCTTGGTATGTGCTTGAGCAATATCTTAGGGATAGAGGTGAAGAGCGTTTCGAAAATAGCGTTCAAGAATTAACAGAAGCCGTGAATCGCAGAATGCTTGCCTATGAGCAAGTCTTACGTGGTGGCGTTGGCTTATTATTATCCTCGAGTAATGTGACACGTCAGGAATGGCAAACTTATGTCATCAATGCTCATTTATCTGAGTATTACCCAGGTTTTCAAGGTTTTGGCTATGCTCAGTTACTTCAACCTGAAGCATTAAGTGCGCACATCCAACAAGTTCAAGCTGAAGGTTTTAAAGACTATAAAGTTTACCCAGAAGGAACGCGTGATCAGTATTGCGTGATTGTGTACTTAGAACCCTTTGATTGGCGTAATCAAAGAGCCTTGGGTTATGACATGTGCTCCGAGTCTAATCGATATAAAGCCATCACTCGCGCTATTACCACTGGACTGCCGACAGTTTCTGGCAAAGTCGTATTAGTTCAAGATACATCTGATGATGCGAAAGCGGGTTTTTTAATGTATTTACCGCTTTATCAAGGCACCACAACAACAGAGGCTGAGCGTAAACAGCACGTGTTTGGACTTGTGTATGCAGCGTTTAGGATGGATGACCTCATGCAAGGGATTATGGGGGAGCGATTCTCAGGCTTGAAACTTGCCATTTATGAAAGTCCGCAGGCAAGCGCTGACAGTTTAATGTTTACCAGCAGCAAAGTGGCCCCGAATGAGCAGGATGTGTTTTATCACTCGCAGACTGACTTAGTTGGAGGGCAGTTGTGGCGTTTAGACATTTCATCACAATCGCGTTTTATCTCGAGAGCGGAACAGACCCAAGGTATGTGGCTCCAATTTATCGGTTGTGGTTTTATTTTGGCATTGTTTTACTCAGTGTTAATTATGGCGCGTAATCGATATAAGGAGTCTTTACTGACTTCAGAGTTAATTGCTAACGAAAAACGCTTTAGATTAGTAATTGAAGCCTCTCCAAGTGCGCTATTTATGGTGGATAAATCTGGATTTATTACTTTAGTGAATACCCATGCTGAACGTTTGTTCGGCTATACCAGAGACGAGTTACTCGGTCGTTCCATCAATATGTTATTGCCCGAAACCCTAAGGGATGCTCATCAGCAGCACATGAGTAACTATTTAGTGCAGCCTATTGCGAAAAATATGTCGATGCGGGATGACCTGTTTGGCTGTTGTAAAGATGGCAGTCGACTCGCAATTGAAGTGGGGTTGACGCCTATTCATTTTAGTAATGGCATTTCTATTCTCGCGACAATTAACAATGTCTCTGAACGTAAACGTATTGAAGTTCAGCGTGCAGAACATATGCTTGAGCTTGAGCGTATCAATCAAGAATTAGACAGGTTTGCCTATATTGCTTCCCATGATTTGAAATCCCCCTTACGTGGTATCGAGCAGCTAACCTCTTGGTTGTCTGAGGATTTAGTCGATAACACCAATGAAAATGTACAGAAATACCTAGGGCTTATCCAAAGTCGTATTCATCGAATGGTGTTATTACTCGATGGACTATTGATGTTTTCTCGGATTGGTCGTGTTGATACCGAAACTACTGAAGTGAAAAGTCGGCAACTGGTTGAAGACATGTTTGCGCTCGTCGCGCCGCCACAGGGATTTGAATTAGTCCTAAAAGGTGAATTTCCAAATTTTTATACCGTAAGACCATTGTTGGAATTAGTTATACGAAATTTAATCAGTAACGCCATAAAACACCATGACTTAGGTACAGGTGTGATTACGGTTTCATGTGAGGCGGTTGATCAGCAGTATCGATTCAGTGTGATAGATGATGGTCCGGGGATATCAAGCTCATATCATGAAAAAGTCTTCGAGATGTTTCAAACACTTAAACCAAGGGATGAAGTTGAAGGCAGTGGTTTAGGCTTATCACTTGTGAGGAAAACGGTTGAAAGTTTAGGTGGAGAGATTCAGCTCAAATCGCAGGGCCGAGGTTGTTGTTTTTGCTTTAGTTGGCCTAAGAAAATAGTGAAAAAGGAGCTTCTATGAGCGCAGCAAATCACTATCAACAGGTCACCATTTTATTGGTTGATGATGATGACGTGGATTACATGGCCGTGCAGCGGGCGATGAGACAATTGAGGTTACTCAATCCCTTAGTGCGTGCTCGGGATGGGATCGAAGCATTAACTATTCTAACGAGTTTAGACACGATCAAAGGCCCGTATCTTATTTTGCTCGATCTTAATATGCCAAGAATGAATGGGTTTGAGTTCCTTGAGCGAATACGTTCAGATCCTTCTCTTTCTTCGTCTGTCGTTTTTATGCTCACCACGTCGAGTACCGATGAAGATAGGATGAAAGCCTATAGCCATCATGTGGCTGGTTACATGGTTAAAACTGATATGAAAGACGGTTTTAACAATATTTTTAATATGCTTGAAGGTTACTGGCGAATAGTGGAGCTCCCATCCGCATAAGGTGAGTATATGGATTTACTACTGATCGATGATGATGAAGTTGATAGAACTGCGATCATCCGAGCACTCAGACAGTCAAAGTTGACTTTTAATGTGGTCGAAGCAAATTGTGCATTTGATGGTTTAAATCTCGCATTAGAACGTCATTTTGACGGTATTCTATTGGATTATTTATTACCCGATGCTAATGGCTTAGAAGTGTTGATCAAGCTCAAT
Source organism: Shewanella oncorhynchi (assembly GCF_030848765.1). Classification (NCBI taxonomy): domain Bacteria; kingdom Pseudomonadati; phylum Pseudomonadota; class Gammaproteobacteria; order Alteromonadales; family Shewanellaceae; genus Shewanella; species Shewanella oncorhynchi. The sequence continues at coordinate 4,344,785 of NZ_CP132914.1, read as the reverse complement.
GCCATGACGCAAGATCAGACCGTAGTCGTTATGCTGAGTCGCTATGAAGATGAGAAACTGGCTCAGCGCTGTATTGAACTAGGCGCGCAGGACTTCTTGCTTAAAGATGAGGTCAACTCGCGGATACTAACCCGTGCAATTCGTTATGCGAAACAAAGATCTTCAATGGCGTTGGCGTTACGTAATAGCCACCAAAAACTAAAAGAGCTAGCTGAACACGATTCGTTGACTAAGCTGGTTAATCGCTATGGTTTTGAACTTTGTCTTAATCGAGCGATAGCAAGGGCCAAACGTTGTCACGACTATTTAGCCGTTATCTTACTCGATTTAGATGATTTTAAAGCGATCAATGACACTCTAGGCCATCAGACGGGGGATATTCTTTTAGTTAAAGTAGCCGCTCGATTAAGTGAAGTACTAAGAGATGGCGACATTATTGCCCGTTTAGGTGGGGACGAATTTGTCGTGCTAGTCACTGATAATGATTATAAATATTTCCCTATGATTGTGGCTAATCGATTGTTAAAAGTGTTTGAGGACGTGTTTTGTCTTGGTGATAACGATGTGCTTATTGGTGCCAGTATCGGCGTGGCTTTTTATAATGAAGCGGCTTCGAACAGTTCTGAGCTGATGAAATGTGCCGATATCGCTATGTATCGCGCTAAAAAAATGGGCCGAAACCAGATTCAGTTTTACTCAGAAGCTTTAGATAAAGAGGTGCGTTACCGTAATCATATCGAGTCGAGTTTGCGTACTGCCTTAAAAAGAAATGAATTTAAGGTTCATTATCAAGCGCAAGTGAATGCGAAAACCCATCAGCTGGTGGGGATGGAAGCCCTTATCCGATGGCAGCATCCTGTAGACGGCATTATCACCCCAGATCAATTTTTACCCATAGCCGAAGAAATTGGATTAATGGAGGACATTGATGATTGGGTGCTTGAACAAGCCTGTATTCAGGCACAGGTTTGGTTAACCCAATTACAGCCAACAGGGAGAGAATTTACCATTGCCGTTAACCTGTCTGCATCGCAAATTGGAAATGAGAACTTGTTTGATAAAATAGCGAATACGCTGACTAAGACAGGACTTCCTGCTGTAGCATTAGAGCTTGAAATTACTGAGAATTGCCTTATTGAAGATCCCCATGAACATGCCAAAATGCTCGATAGAATCGCAGAGTTAGGGGTGCGTTTTGCCCTCGATGATTTTGGGACGGGTTTTTCGTCCTTAGAACATATCAAATTGTTTCCCATTAGCGTGCTGAAAATCGATAAAAGCTTTGTCGCTTCCTATGATAAGGATGATAAAGACACTCGTTTGCTCGCTGCATTACTTAACTTCGCCCATGGGTTTAATGTCATATCAGTGGCTGAGGGCGTTGAAACGATTGAGCAGGCTGAGTTTTGCACTTCTCGCCATTGTACTGTATTACAAGGTTATTTGTTTTCTCGTCCCTTAGATGCAACGGAGTTTGAGGCTAAGTATATTCTGCCGCTGTTAATTTAAACGAGTTCCGAATGTGATAGGTCTTGAAGTATTTCATTAGCATAATGATTTCGTCTGGTGAGGAATATTTTCTTGCTTTACACTGAGCAATAGACAAATATCAGCCCCTTTTTCTGTCGCTGTGCTTTTGGTGCCGCAGAACGGTTTATTCACTCATGCTTAAGTTGGTCACTCAGCAATGAAAATAGGTATTTTATCCCAATTCCCCCAGTTGTATTCGACACAACGTTTAGTCGCGGCTTGCCAAAGTCGTGGACATGAAGCTGTCGTGATCAATACGCTGAATTGCTACATGAATATTAATTCTATTAAACCTAGCATTCATTATGAAGGTACTGAATTAGTTGGGTTTGATGCCATCATTCCGCGTATTCATGCTAGCGTGACTTTTTATGGTTGTGCCGTTGTACGTCAGTTTGAAATGATGGGCGTATATGCCGCGAATGATTCAATCTCCATTGCGCGTTCGCGGGACAAATTGCGGGCACTGCAACTACTTTCCCGCAAAGGGATTGGCATGCCAGTGACGGGTTTTGCCAATAAGCCAAATGATATCCCAGATCTCATCAATATGGTGGGCGGCGCTCCGTTAGTCATTAAATTACTCGAAGGCACTCAAGGGATTGGTGTCGTACTCGCTGAAACTAAAACGGCTGCTGAGAGCGTGATTGAAGCATTCTTGGGGCTCAAAGCGAATATCTTAGTGCAGGAATACATTAAAGAATCCAATGGTAGTGATATTCGTTGTTTTGTTGTCGGTGACAAGGTTGTTGCTTCGATGAAGCGTCAAGGTCCCGAGGGAGATTTCCGCTCAAATCTGCATTTAGGGGGTTGTGGTGAGGTGGTAAAAATCACCTCTGTTGAGCGTAAAATGGCTATTGCCGCTGTGAAGGCGATGGGATTGGTTGTCGCGGGAGTAGATATTTTACGTTCTAACCGTGGTCCACTGATCCTTGAGGTTAATTCGGCGCCAGGCATTGAAGGGATTGAGCAAACAACAGGGATTTCAGTGACTGAGCCTATTGTTGAATATATTGAGAAAATGGTTGCGGCCCGTAAAACAAACCGGTCAATTATTGCCTAGTAGGTGATTGTGATAAAACGACGCCACTTTTTAAGGTGGCGTTTTTTATGTTTAGAGCTTATAGATCAAAACTGTAGGAATATCCGAGTACTAGTTTGGCATCATCATCGGTGAGATCGGTATCTGAGACCATAAATGACACTGTGCCTATGCTGGTATCTGCGCTGAGAGTCACGTTATAGTCGGCATAATTATCTTCGCCAAACCAAGATTGGACGACATCACCGTTTGAGTAACCATAGTGCACTGATAAACTCAGCTTTTCAGTGAGAGGAACGGATACCGTCGCGGCAAGATAACTGAGATCTTTATTATCTAAAGGATCGGCTGCCAGATCGTCACCGGCATTGATGACTTGGGAGTAAGCCAGTTCGAGCCATTTCCACGTGACAGCAGCATGGAGCTCACCAAAATCAATACTGCCTGGCGCGTCTGGATAGGCGTAGTAGAGATAGCCAAAGTCGTAGCTGATGTCTTCGGTAATACTGCCGCCATAACCCGCATATAGATCAAGCTCGTAGCTAGTATCATCACCAAAATCCACATTCGATGCCCAAGTTCCCGCATAAAATCCAGAATCGTGGCTGTAGTCAAGGCCACCTTGGATTGCGACCGCATCTTTAGTTTGGGTCGCTCCGCGCCATAGATAATTAGAGGTACCGCCAATGTTGCCTGATACGGCTGCAAAGGCGTTGCCTGCCAGTAACATTCCCGTCGATAAGGCCAAAACGCTGTACAGTGATTTCTTCATGCTCATCCCCTCGATTGACTTATTTATCGATTCACCATTGGCACACTCAAAGTCAGCTGTGTTCATTAGTGCATCTTGGTTTTTTTCTAAGGAAGGATTTGCTAATCACATGCCACTATTACAATGCCATGTAAAACAAGGTATTAGAACTTGCAATGTTAATGAAATGTTTTTATTTGCCAGTTTATGGGGCAGAGGCGCACTTTTGTTGTGCAAAAAATCTTCAGCGTTTCACAGGGGTTAGGCAAAAAAAACGCCTCACAATGGAGGCGTTGTATTGAATTTTATAACTTAGTTTACGCTGTCACGTAGGGTTTTACCCGCTTTAAACTTAGGCACTGTCGCTTCAGCAATTTGAATTTCTTTACCCGTTTGTGGGTTACGGCCAGTGCGAGCGGCACGAGTCGCTGTTTCAAAAGAACCGAAACCTACGATGGAGATTTTGTCACCATTTTTCATTGATTCGGTAATAGCTGCTTCAAAAGACTTCAATGCGCGTGCTGCTTCTACTTTCGTTAGATCGGCATTTTCTGCAATTTTGGCGATTAGTTCAGTTTTGTTCATTTTTATTGTCTCTTCTTTCCGTAGATTTATTTGAAATAAGCGTGCCTAACATGCCATAAGGTTTAGCACTTGGAAAGCCTTTTGCGTCTAGCGTGCAGCAGGATGTTCAGTAAAGCGCAGAATATTTACTCAGTTCGTGACTTAAGTTTTATTCTGGTTTTATTCTTCTAACAGTTGATAGAGTAATTTTTTAACAAGTTTGGGTTCAAAGGGTTTGTCACATAAGGCATTTACACCCGCTTGGGACACATTGCTGAGGTGGGTATCGTTGGCTTCGGAAGACACCATCAAGATGGGAATGTGCGATTGTTGGCTTTCATTGCGGATAAATTGTGTCAAAGCTAGCCCATCTACACTCGGCATATTGTAATCAGTGATCACTAAGTCGAACATATTGTGTTTCATTAACGCTATGGCTTGCGCGCCATCCTCGGCCTCGGTAATCAGCTTCATCCCTAAGTTACCAATCGTACGTTTAATGACGTTTCTTGCCATACGGCTATCATCGACCACTAATACACGCACATCTTGTACATCGAAATTACTGAGGTCGAGTTCATCGTGGCTGAGTAAATCAATCGTGGCATTCAATGCTGTACCTAAATGGTCGGCACTGAAGGGTTTAGGTAGAATCGCTACTACACCCGATTGGCGGAATATTTCAAGTTGCTCACGGCGGCACTCACTCGAGACCAGCATAAATTGGATATCTTTGCAGTCAGCGTTGGCCCTTAAGTAGCCCAAGAGATCGGTGGCAGTGCCATCATCGAAATGCATGGCGCTCGCAATAAGGTCAGGTTTATGGCGAGCAATAATATCTTTAGCCGCTTCTATGTTTTCTGCGGTTTGAATGCTGAGAATGCCTTCTTGTTGTAAGCGCTGAATAATAATTCGACGCTGTGTATCTGAAGGCTCTACCAAAAGAATGGAAAGTTCGCTGGGCGATAAATGGCTCATAGTTTACTTCAAGTTAAGAGTTGTAAGTATTTTACTGGGTCGCTAAGCTACGCTATTGATAACAGCTTCGCAACAAAGTCCATTACTGAGTTTGGCGGGTCAAATAGTGTCTCGTGACCTTAGAAAATGCGATCCAATACTGCACGAGTAAAATAACAATAATGCTCACTGTGAGTGGCAACATAGGAATGTTGTGGCCAGAAACAACTACTTTTACATCCTCAGGGGTAATGCGATAGGCAATAATTGCTGTAATCCCCAGTGCCGAGAATCCTAAGGTTTGCATGCCAATATAAATCTTCAACACTAAGCTAGACCACGGCGCCCGTATGAGTATGCCAACGAGCACGGGGAGGACACCTAGGGTGAATACATCAAGGGATTGAGTCATCACAGTACGCCAAAGTGCAGCAATGCTGAAGAGGCAATATAACGTGATCAGTAGTATAAGACGTTTAGGCATAGATTGAAGTGCACACCAGTAGCAAAGAAGATGAGCAAGTGTAGGAAATGCCCTAATCCGAGTCCAGTATAACCGTAATATCGTGTAGAATATGCCTTTTTACTAGAGGCTCTAAATAGGTGACGTTTATGACAGAAGTTGAGTTTTGGGGTTTAGTCACGCGAACGGAAGCGGCGCAATCACAGGAGTCTTTGACTCAAGCACTGAAGCAGAAACTTGCCGAATTGAGTAATGAAGAGTTAAAAGCTTTCGATAAAATCTTTGGTCAGCAGATGCGCCGTAGTTATTTGTGGTCTGTTTGGGGGGCGGCTTACATTATTACGGGCTGTGATTCTGAATATGCTTTTGCCGAGTTTAGGTGTTTTTTGATTTCACTTGGTAAAGAAATTTTCGAAGGTGTGGTTAATCAGCCTGACACCCTAGCACGTTTAGTCGCTTGGCCAGAGCGAGATGCCTATGCTTACCCTTTTGTAGATGAATACGACCTTATCGCAGGGCAATTATACGAAGATAGAACCGGTGAGGAACTGCCCTTTATGCCATCGGGCAAGGCGACGCCCGTGGGGAAAAAATTTAGCACTAAGCCCAAGGATTTAAAGCGGCAATACCCTGAGCTGAGTGCCCGTTTTCCATTTTAGTCTTGGCAATACCTTATGAGCGTAAGCAAGCGTTGGTAGTGACATCGAAGGTCATGCCGTATTTAGGGCAGATGTCGCTCATAAACTCATGTTCTTGCGCGGTTAATTGTTGACTAAAATCTTGCTTAAGCTGCTCTGTCATTTGATGTTCAGCCGCATTTTGCATCTGAGCCAATTTGCTCAAATGAGTGTTAACTGCCTGTTGCTGGCTGATGGTCAATGGCGCAGCTTGGCTTGAAATACTTACGCTAGTTCCGATTGTCAGCAGTGCCAATAAAGCGAGTTTTCGTGAATATGGGTTGAATAGATAAGCCGTTTTTAGGTTCATAGGTAAGCTCCAAGTTAAAAATTACGTTTAACACGTTAGTTCTAAATCGTGCATCCTTAGACGGTAAAGAAAACGAGTTGTACTGTGAGGAGCTGAGTTTATTGTATAAATATTGAACCTATGCTGAATGGTTAGTTAGTGCTCATTCTTCATTTCTTCGCATTGAAATCCTTGCTTACGAGTATCGAACTGGCACATAGATCCACATTCCCAAGGCACATTGTCGTAGAAGGCAGATTGTTCGCGTGCAAAATCGCGGCAAGTATTATAGCTGTCAAAGTTATCGGTTTTTTTATATTTTCCTGAATCATAGCCATGGTTGTAGATAAAGGCTGACCAAGTTTTAGGGCCAGTATTTTTGTCACTCGGGGAGATAAACCAAATCGCACTTACGACGCAGGTAAACAGGATAAGAATGAACACAGGTACAACAGGGAATTTCATTTTTTATTAAGTGGGCAATGTAAACAATAGCGGAAGGATAACGCTTTTTTTGTCGTTATGCGCGTAAAATGTTCACAAATTGATAACTATGCACTTACTTGGTGCAATTTTGATACAAAAAGATACGTATCGGTTGTGATAGTTAAATAATATTTACTTAATTATACAAAAGCTTACGACACATTTGCTGTACTTATATCAGTTTTGCGTTAAGCTCTAGTTCAGGTTAGATTTTGTACTGTGGTTCTCAGAAAGTTATCTAGGCCTTGGAGGCAAACATGAAAATTCAGTCCCTTTTACTCGCAGGTGTATTAAGTTGCAGTGCGGCTTGGGCGGCCGATGAAGCGCCTGTGGATCCCGTCACCGAAGATGGTGTGGTTAAAATTGTTTGGCAAAGTCCTAAAGATTATCGCGATATAAAATCATCAGGGGAGCTCCAATCCCGTTATGAGAAGCGCTTATTTGAGACCTTAACTGAAAACATCAATAAAGAAGCCGCGAAGATTTTAAAGCAAAATCAAAAGCTTGAAATGACCATTACCGATGTTGATCTTGCGGGTGATATGCGTCCAACATTTGGTGCGACCGCCAATGATTTACGCATTATCAAAGACATTTATCCGCCACGTATGACTTTTTCTTATCAAGTCATGGAAAACGATAAAGTGATTATCGCGGGCGATGAAAAACTGTCGGATATGGGGTTTATGGGTGGGATCCAATCTTTAAATGATAAACCTTTTATGTATGAAACCAAAATGTTAACCGAGTGGTTAAAGAAGACGATTGCACCACAACTTTAATGACTCATATCGGTCGCTAATGCTGAGGATTTAAGCTGTTTAGCTATGCCGTTAGGGCCTGAGTGTCGATAATTAGATGATTTTCTAACAGGTAAAATCCGTTATTTGCGGATTTTGCCTGTTTTTTTGCCCTAGCGCTTAAGGTCGATAGACTATGTTCATGGGCGTTAAAGGTGAGTGCTGGTGGTAAAATGCCTACACACAGACTGATCAATTGATGGTAACAGGCTTCACCTTTTCTATCGTCGGCGAGCATTTCTTGGGCCAGCCAGTGATCTGCGCTATAAAACAAATGCTTATGGGTTTCAAAATCCGCTAGAATTCGCTGGCAACGGCTGATCATATGCTCACAGGTGCTGATAATTACAAAGTCATCGCCGCCGACATGACCAACAAAGCAATTGTCGCTTTTATACTTCAGTAACAGATTCGCCACTTCACAAATCACTTCATCGCCACGGCAAAATCCATAAATATCGTTATAGGGCTTAAAGTTACACAGATCAAAATAGGCTAGATAAAAATGTTTCTTTTGGATCTTAAGGCGTTTTAATTCCTCTTGAATGGGTACATTGCCCGGCAAGTCTGTAAGAGGATTTGCATGGCGCGCCATCTTAATTCTGTGCTCTGTGATCCTTTGTAGCAGATCCTTGGTATGGCCTATACCGAGTAGTTTACCACGGCGAAGGATAATGAACTGTTGCGCTACCGTATTAGCACTCTCTGAGGTCAGTAATTGACTTACGGTAGATAAAGGTTCGTTGGCCTCAATCTGGATGACTTGCGGGTCCATCACTTCACTCACTGCATGATTTTCATGTAAGGCGCGACCATAGGGTGTGCTGAAGAGTTCAAGTAAGGTCGCGCGGCTGATAATACCGAGTGGCAACTGGTTATCGACCACTACAACCGCCTGTAATGCAGGTTGCGAGATAAAGGTGTCACTTAAGAATTTGAGTTTAAGTGTGGGCACTACGGTTATGGCGCTCGTGCACAGGCTCTCGGCCGATTCGCTGTATCTAGGTTGAATTTGAGTATTGCTTGGCACTAAGGTCGCTTTCATCGCGCGGCAGGGGAGCACTTCTGGACGACCGAGTAAGTAGCCTTGGCAATAGACGATACCCAGTTGTTTGAGTACGGCTAATTCCTCTTGCGTTTCAATTCCTTCGGCTATCACTTTGCAGGTTAAACTTTGGCATAACTCCACAATCGAGCGGACAAATTCCTGTTTGACGGGAGTCGAATCAATCTGATGGATAAAGTGACGGTCGATTTTGACATAGTCGGGTGACAATTCTGACCAGAGTCTCAGACCCGAATAACCTGCACCTAAGTCATCGATCGCCGTTAAAAAACCTTGGCTACGATAGTGATTCAAGCAGGATTTGAGTAAATCGATATCATCGGCGGGATATTGCTCTGACAGTTCAATCACAACCTGTGATGGCGCTATGCCGAGTTGTTGCAACAGTTGTAAGGTCATGCCCTTAGGGTGGGCTGGATCTAATAATGCCTTGGGCGAGATATTGATAAACAGCTTGCCTTGAAACTGACGCAACTTAAATTGCTCAAGTGAAATACGGCGACAAAGGGTTTCTAGCTCGCTTAATTTACCTTGATGTTCGGCGGTCTGAAATAGCGGGACTGGGGAGTATAACGGGCTGTGTTCAGGGCCACGGCTTAACGCCTCAAAACCATGAATTTTATGTTCTAATATATTGAAAATTGGCTGAAATAAGGGACTGATTGCAGCTTTAGAGATTATTTTATCGAGCTCTTTAGCCAGATCTAAACTTGTCATTACGTCAGCCCCTTCGTCTATGTGAGCGGAGTCTATGACTTAGAAATGACAAAATGATGACAGTTTTGGTGAGGCTTAGTGTTATCTATCTGTGTTGGTGAGCTTGATTAGATATGCCATGGAAAGAGCTGAAATCTAAGATGAGTTTCAGCCCCTAATCTCGGTTTAGCTTTGCTTCTTAAAGGCCTGCAATGTTTGCAGTAATGCGCCTAACTGACGCACATAGGTTTCGAGTTCTTTAGGATCGAGCGTTTGATGTTCTTCCATGCGAGTTAAGTCATCGACCAACTCTTGCACATAGGGCAGAAAGCGATTACTCGAAGCGATAAAACCTTGTTCTGCCGTGAATATGCTGGTGAAGTTTCCATGGCCAGCTTTCTTTAGCTCATCTAACTTAGCGTCGGCGTCTATGGCTTGGCGATAGGCGATTTGAAGATTTTCTTTCAGTTGCTCTATAACCTTGGTATGTGGCATAACAGCGTCTCATTGCAAAATTTGCAGGAATTATAAGGGGCAAAGGATATGGCAACAAGCCAATGGCGACTAATTGCATCAATCTGTTTTCTGGCGTTAGCGGGTTTGAGCACAAAAGTGGCGGGTGCAGAAACCGATAAACCACCATTTTATCAAGTGCAATGGCAAGGCAAGAGTGCGTATTTACTGGGTTCGATTCATATTGGACGTGCCGATTTTTATCCTTTACCCACCCAAATTGAAACCGCGTTGGGTAAAGCTAAGGGCTTAGTTGTAGAAGTCGATATCAATAAAGTCGATAGCACAGCCTTACTGCAACAATACGGCCGCGCCGATAAAACTAAGGGTTTAGATTGGCAGAGCCGAGATAAGCAAACGGTCGAGAGCATGACGCCCTATTGCGCGGCCACGGCAAATGTTTGCCAGTCGATTCAATCTTTCGCCCCTTGGCTGCAGGCTACTCAAGTTAACTTATTGCGTTATAACGACTTAGGTTACAGCACGGATTATGGCGTTGATATGCAGTTGATGGCTCGATATGCGACTTTGCCTGTGTATCCGTTGGAAACCGCCGAGTCACAATTTCAATTGTTAGCGTCTTTTAATAGTCAAGAGCAGTGGTCTATGGTGCGTGAGGCGATTAGCGCATCAGATGCGGAGCTTTTATCGTTAATAACGACTTGGCGTTCAGGTAATGAAACTGAGCTTGATGCCATAATGCAGGAGCAAATGGGCGGCGAGGGTGACACTAAAATGCTAGAGAAAATCCTCTGGCAGCGAAACCATGCGATGGCCGATGGCATTATAAAATTAATGGGCTCGACTGATGTGGCTTCACCTTTGTTTGTGGTGGTTGGTGCTGGCCATGTGGTGGGGGATAAAAGCGTGGTGCAATTGCTAGAGCAAGCAGGCGCCAAAGTTAGCGCCTGCTGGAAACAGACTTGTCAGTAATCGTTTAGGCAGCGCGTTTGTAACGAAGCGCGTTCACACTGCAAAGCTTTGCCCTAAAAAGTGCACATATCGGCCGAGGGAAATATAGGGTTCGCGTTGCGAGTACTCCAGCTCCATTTGTAGCAGCTTGTGATAGTCGAAATCCGCAGGCTGACTCTTTTTCAAATAGTCGTGGATTACACGCACGCCAGACTGGCTGATGAGTGACATTTGCCATTCGCTAAACCAATCTTTAACTTCTTGAATATAAAGTGGATGAGTAGGAGTTAGTCGCACTTTCTTCTTCACTTTTAAATCAGCGGCGACGTAATCGAAATTGCCCGACACTAAAGCATGAAAGCGCATGGCTTCTTTGTTGTAAAACATCAAAGAGAATAATCCGCCGGGTTTTAGCATAGTAAGTAAACCCGCTACGGTGGGCTTAGCATCCGTTAACCATTCGACGACCGCATGACACAGTATAATATCGAAATAGCCATGGTTATCGACCGATAATGCTTGGATAGGCGCATGGATAAGTTGGATAGCTAATGGTTCAGGGGAGGCCTCAATTTGTTCTTTGGCTTGAGCCAGCATCTCAGCAGAGATATCGCAGAGTACAACTTCGTGGCCGAGGCGCGCTAATCTTTGGCTAAAGTAACCAAAACCACCGCCCGCATCTAATACTCTGAGTTTTTTATCCCCCAGTTTTGCCAGCGCGGGTACGAGGTCGCGCCATAGCACTGCGGCACGAATTTCGCCCTTAGGCGTACCATAGATGTTTTTCGCAAATTTTTGCGCGAGCTTATCAAAATTCTTATCTTGCACGTGATAACTAGGTTAAAGAGAGTGGAACGATAGTGTGGCACAGTCGTAAATTTTTCGCACTCTGGAGATGTTATTGCCGAGTTGAGATGGATAAATTTGCATCGTTAATTCTTAATGCATTGATTTTATTAGTAGTAATTATTCCTACTAAACTTAGGGATACACAGAACTCTGTGCTCTGGGTTATAATCACGCCGTTTTCGCCAAACCTGACTCTATATACCCAAGCGACCTGAAGATACGAGTTTCAGAGCGCCTAGGGTGCTTCAATTCAAGGCGCATCAATGACAGAATGTCGGCCACCTTTTGAATTGATGCAACACGGAAGTGAAGCACCCTAGGCGCTCCGTCCCGGCGGGTTTTAACGCACTTTATGCTGTGTTGGTTATTTTGAACTTAGTCCACTAGGTCCGCAAATAACCGCCTTGCCTAAAGTGCGTTAAATTCCCGCTGGATCCTGCATTTTCAGGTTGTTTGGGTATAGTTGTCCATTCGGAGAGTCAGCATCAGCCCTTATTAAGACGCAGCACTGCCTGTTTTACACTCGTTATCAGCTTGATTGATCAGACGTTACTCGTCTGTGCGGGGTAATTTATGGCAATGTATTTTTGTGCCAAGGGATAGTTAATTAAAAGGTACTCAGACTTGAATAATGCATATTGTGTTGAATTGAACGCGATGCCGTCGCTGTTTTCTCTTTATCGCAAGATCTTCTTTGGCCGTAAGCCTGGTTGGGATCAACAGCCGTTGCCCCAAATCAAGGTGACCGCGCCGCATGTGACTGTGTCTGAAGCTAAAGTAAGCCAATATGCGCAGGTGTGTGGTTTTCAATTTGACGGTAAAGTTCTACCGCCAACCTATCTCTACGTGATGGCATTTCGCCTGCATGCGGTGATCTTTACCCACGATGGGATCACTTTCCCACTGCTTGGGATGATCCACCTTAAGAACCGCATTCAAGTGTATCGGCCTGTGACGGTGGACGAGACTTTCTCCCTCGAGTGCGCTTTGACCACGAGCCGCGAGACGGATTCTGGCTTAGAGTTTGAATTTGTGTCTAAGGCGTTTGTGGATGAAGAACTCGTCTGGGAATCGCTATCCACCTATTTATATCGTATCGATGTTGCTGGGCGTCGCGTTCGCCCACCTAAAGCCATTGATATGGCATGGGAAACACCACAAAGCTGGAGTTTGAGTGAAGATTTAGGTCGTCGTTATGCTAAGGCATCTGGCGACTATAACTTGATCCATCTGCATCCAGTGCTTTCAAAGCGTTTTGGCTTTGATCGCGTTCTCGCGCATGGCATGTGGTCTAAGGCCCGTTGTTTAGCAGAGTTGATGCCAAGTATTGGCGATCGTCCATTCACTGTGGATGTGACCTTTAAACTGCCACTTTTGATGCCTGCCGATGTTGGATTTGGCTATGAGCAGAATGCTAATAATATGGTATTTGAATTACGTGACAGCAAAGGCCGTCGACCTCATTTAAGTGGCGATGTGCAGTTTTAAGCCGCACTCAATAATACATACAACAACGGCGCCTTCTGGCGCCGTTGTTGTTTATGGTTGTTGCTTTTGAGAAACAAAAATCAAGGTACGCTGTGACCCATAGATGCCTGCCAGATACTGAACCATTGTTGGCGATCGAGCTGGATCTCATTGGCGGCGACGGCACTCTTTATCCGCTCGGACGCAGGGCAGATTATTTGATGCAGATTAAGGAATCGCTCATTAACCCTTTCGATGGCTATATATCTTAAAGCCAATCACCTAATATCCGCCCTATTCAATGAGTGTTGTGCTTAGCAACCCCTCATACTAAACCAAAGCGTATTTGAAAGGGAGAAATCGACGCATGCTGACAGATATGGATATTTCGAATCGCGCTAGCCTAAAAGACATTAATGAACTGGGCGCCGACTTAGGTCTATTACCCGAAGAGATGATGCAATTTGGTCACACTAAAGCCAAGGTCGAGCTCAGTGTGTTGCAGCGTTTAGCTGGGCAACGCAAAGGCAAATTGATTATCGTCACCGCAGTCACGCCTACGCCTCACGGTGAAGGTAAAACAGTGACGAGCATTGGCTTAACGCAATCGTTAAATGCCATAGGCAAAAAGGCCTGTGCCTGTATTCGCCAGCCCAGCATGGGGCCTGTATTTGGGGTGAAAGGTGGCGCTGCGGGTGGCGGTTATGCGCAAGTGGTGCCCATGCAGGAGATGAATTTGCATCTCACGGGTGATATTCATGCCGTGAGCAGTGCCCACAATTTAGGGGCTGCAGCGATTGCGGCGCGGCTATTTCATGAAGCGCGCTTAGGTAAGGCGGAATTTGAGGCGCAATCTGGGCAAGCGTTTTTAGATATCGATCCCAATGAGATTCGTTGGCACCGAGTGGTCGATCACAACGATCGCTGTCTTAGGCAAATCCAGGTGGGCTTAGGCGATAATAATGGCCCAGAGTACGCCTCCAGTTTTGATATCACCGCCGCCTCAGAGTTAATGGCGATTTTAGCCTTAAGTCATAATTTGGCGGATATGCGGGCGCGGATCGGTCGTTTAGTGCTGGCCTTAAATATCCAAGGGCAAGTGATTACCGCCGAAGACTTCGGTGTCGCTGGTGCGATGACGGCCATCATGGCGGATGCGATAAAGCCGACGTTAATGCAGACCTTAAATGGTTCACCTTGCCTTATCCATGCGGGACCCTTTGCCAATATTGCCCACGGTAATTCATCCATTATTGCCGATGATATCGCCCTCAGACTGGCGGATTTTGTGGTGACTGAAGCTGGTTTTGGATCAGATATGGGCTTTGAAAAGTTCTGTAATATCAAGGTGCGTCAATCGGGTCAGGTGCCTGCTGCCGCTGTGCTGGTCACCACCTTAAAAGCGCTGAAGGCCAATAGTGGTTTGGTGTCTGAGTCAGATATCAATACCCCAGATCAGGCTCGACTCGAAGCGGGCTTTGCAAATTTAAACTGGCATATCAACAATGTGGCTCGCTATGGTATTCCGGTGGTGGTTGCCATTAACCGTTTCGCCACTGATACTGATGCCGAGTTGCAATGGCTAACTGCGGCTGTTAACGCGAGCAGCGCCTTTGGCTGTGAGGTCAGCGATGCTTTTAGCCAAGGGGAGGCGGGCGCTATCGCCTTAGCGCAGACTGTGTTTCGCGCCGCTGAAACCGAGAGTCAGTTCAAGCTGTTATATTCAGATGAAGCCTCATTGGAGGCTAAGTTATCCACCTTAGCCGAGGTGGGGTATGGCGCAGCGGGCGTTAGCCTTTCTATCGAGGCCAAACAACAGGCGCAGCAGCTGACCGTATTAGGTTATGGACATTTGCCCCTGTGTATGGCCAAAACGCCGTTATCAATTAGTCACGATCCTAGCTTAAAGGGCGTTCCTCAGGACTTTGAGATCCCAGTGCGGGATTTAGTTTTGCATGCTGGTGCGGGGTTTATCACCGCCTTGGTGGGGAATGTGATGACTATGCCAGGACTTGGGCTGAAACCGGGTTACTTAAAAATTGATATTGATGCGCAAGGTGAGATAGTCGGCTTAGGCTAACACTTGATGCAGAGATTGATAGGCCAGAGATAAAAATAAGGGCGAGCTCATTGCAACGCCCTTCTTCTCTCGTTTAACGCAGGTTTAAAGCGGTGATTTCGTAGTTTGATAGATATGCACATCACGCTGTGGGAAGGGAATACTGATCCCTTCGGCGTCAAAGCGCATTTTCACTTCGCGGGTAATGTCCCAATACACTTCCCAGTAATCTTCCGGTTTTGCCCAAGGGCGAACGATAAAGTCGACCGAAGATTCGCTCAATAGATGTAGTTTAATCGTCGGTTCTGGCAATGGTTGTACCTTAGGATGCGCTTCGACGATAGACTTGAGAATCGCTTCAGCCTGTTCGATGCTGTCGCTATAACTGATCCCAAAGGTCATATCGACTCGACGTTGATGCTCAGCTGTGATGTTGTTAATTGTGTCACCCCAAATCTTATTATTAGGAATAATAAGACGTTGGTTATCCATGGTTTTAATCGTGGTGGAGACAAGGCTCATGTGACTGACGCGTCCGGTGACGCCAGCGGCGTTGATCAAATCGCCCACATCATAGGGACGGTAAATTAAGATCATCATGCCTGAGGCGAAATTCGACAGGGTATCTTGCAGGGCAAAACCAATAATAACACCCGCGATACCAAAGCCTGCGAGCAGGGGACCAAGTTCGATCCCAAGCTGTGAAAGGGCGATTAACAGCCCGATAGTAAAGACGGCTTTACCTGATAGCGAGGTGAAGAAGTCTTGTAATAACTTACTTAAATTCAACTTAGAATTGCTAACGGTATTTTTCACTATCTGTTTGGCTAACTTGCCAGCGAGACCCGCAATAAACAAGATCAAACAGAAAACAAATAACTTAAACACGACGGTTGGGCCGTGATTAATCGCTTGTTCTTGTGCCGTATTTAGCCACTGCTCAACGAGACTTGATGCCACATCAAAGTTCAACACATCTTGAGTGATATCACCTGAAACACTAAAGAGTGTCTTTTTCAGCGCGGCGGTATCATGGCCTAAGGCGTCGAGTAGGCTGATGTCGATATTTAAGCTCTGACTATTTTGTGCTAAGCGTTCCTTTAGCATCATTACGTGGCTGGTTTGCGCCGAAGTGACATCTTTACCTGCATTGGTTGCGGTATCGATTGCTGCTTGTAGTTGCTGCTGGGTATAAGTCACTAAACTTTCTAGCGTATCGGCACGTGCTACTAAAATTTGCATCAGTGATTTTTGTGCTTCGCTAATATCTTGGCCAACTTGTTCGAGCCAAGTGAGCGTCTCGAGTTGTTGCTTGTAATAGGTGTCTTTTTCTAATTCGCGCTTTGATATTTCCAGCAGAGTCGCATCATCTGTGCTCGAACCTAATTGCTGTTCTAATTTACTAATGTTGTCATCGATATAAGCATCAATTTGTTGGATGTAGTTAAGTTGTCCTTGGATTAATGGTTGCAGAAAAGCTTTGTCGATTGGCGTTGCTTCGAGCAGATCTTTAATCTTATTACGTAACTGTAAGGTTTTGTTTTGAATTCGATATTCAACAATTGTCTTCAATTCGCCTTTGGCATTTTTTAGTTTACGTATATCCGTATCGATAGCCTGTTGCAGCATTGCCAGTTCTGTCTTGAGCGTTACAGGAGTGCTGGATGGGCTTTCGGTTGCAGTGACTGGTTCAGTTTGCGCTTGGGATGAAAGGCTGAGTAGTGGTATTAGCAGGGCAAACACGAGAGCGAGGTAGCGGTGCATAGGAGTGATCTTAAGTAGAAATATGTCTGAGTATGATAGATGTTGCCGGATTTACTGTAAAATATCTGCGAGTGAAATAGCCCTTGGAATTAAACTTTTTTGGGAAGGGTTGATTTGAGCTTAACCTTGAGTGCGGTGCTTTATCTGCTTTTTCCGACATTTTGGCTATTTACAGGCCGAACTCTAGTCGGTATCTGGTAAACTTGCGCATCGTTATTTAGGAATCGTGTTTTCATGTTGTGTTCCCATTGTAATCAGTACATCAAGGTCAGTGACATTAGCCAGCAAAGAGGCAAAGGTTTCGACGCTCAAGTGCGTTGTCCCCATTGTGCGGCTTGGTTAGGCCGCAGTCCAACATTGGCTAAACTCAAGTTATTAGGATTTTATTTGAGTGTGTTTACGGCGGGATACAGTTACTTTGATGCCTCTGTGCGGTATTTTGCGATCCCTGTAATGATTTTTTCGTTGATGTTGTTGTTTGTGAGCCATTTTATGGATCAAGTCATCACCATTGAAGCGCCCGAGCAAGTCGATGATAGCGATCAAAGACAGAAGTATCGTTAGGCTAATAAGTGGATTCGTTATGGATAGGAAAATCGGCGGTAAATTTTCCAGAGACGAACATCATTTGAGCGCCTTTAGCAGGCGCTCAAAATGCAACTAAGAGGGTTTAAGGGGTGAACTTCAGCCGCGCTTAATGAGTCTTTGTTTACTGCACGACTTGTTCTTGACTCGTTAAGGAGTGCTCAACGTAATAAATACCACCAAATATCACCGCGCTGAAGATGACTATCCCTAAGATAAGCCCTAAGTTTTCACGAAAAAATGCTAGCATAATAGTTGCCTTTAGGTGGATAAAACGGAGCCATAACGAGCTTGATTTCGTCATTGTGCTCGCAGACATAAAAACTAAATACACTATAGTTACACTCACTTAAGCTAATCTTAAATGCGTTTTTTTACCTGAGTTCTCACAAGATCCTACCGCTATTGAAACAAGAAGTTATTGGTAAGACTGGGTACCTCAAATATCTTGTAACCTTTTGCAAAGCGATTACCTTATTGCAACTTGCTATGGCACTGACATAGACTTATGCAACTTTTTAACTATGGGGACGACTGAGTGAGACTTAAAAGTCACATTAGACGCACAATTTCGATATGGCTTGCTGCCGTACTGATATTGCTGTCTCTTGCTGCCTCAGCCCATAGTGTGACCCATCTTGATGATGGCGCTAAGACTCACTGTACCCTGTGCTTCCATCAACACCAACTCAACAAGATTTTATTGACCCATCCGCTGACGCTGAATTTAGCTATACAGCATTTCGATGTGGTCGAATTTATTTTACCTTCCTCTATTTTTGAACACGTCAGTGTTTATCGCAGTCGTGCGCCTCCCTTCGCTCTCTAAATCAACTTAAAATTTTAACTTATTGTATTTCTTGATGACTTTATATCAGTCGTCGAGTGCTAGTTGTATTTTGGAGATATCATGACTGTTTTAAATACCCGAATTTCTTTGGTGGCTTTGGCGTGTGCGCTCGTTTCGCCTAGCTTATTTGCAGAAGACTCGAGCTTGACCAACCCTAATATCAGTGGTGTGCTAAATGGATATTATCAGACGGGAGAACGCCCATTAGCCGAGAGTCCAGATGGCTTTGGTTTAGGTGAAACTGAACTGGCGATGAGTGCCAATATCGATGATATGTTTTACGGTAAAATCACCGCAGTAGTTGAAATGCATGACGGTGAGACGGAACTGAATCTGGAAGAAGCCTTTATTCAAACCATGGCGATGCCAGCGGGGTTTTCTATCCGTGGTGGCCGTTTCTTATCGGACATTGGTTACCTCAATAACCAACATTTACATACTGATTCCTTTACCGACCGTCCTGTGGTTTACCGTGCATTCTTAGGGGGACATTATTTTGATGACGGTATACGTTTTAACTACGTAGCGCCGACGGACTTGTATTGGACCATGGGCGTTGAAGCCTTTAAAGGCGATAGTTTACGTGCTGCCGATGAGCATGGTGAGCGTGAGTTTAAGAAGGTCGGTGTTTATACCTTGTACTCAAAAATTGGTGGCGACATAGGCGATAACAGCTCATGGCAAGCGGGGTTGAGTTACTTGCGCAACGAAAATGGCCAAGTGACTGCCCATGAAGAAGGGGAACATGAAGATGAGCATGCCCATGGTGATGAGCACGAAGGTCATAGCCATGCCGCATCTTACACAGGTAAAAATACCTATGGTGCTGATTTTGTTTATAAGTGGGCGCCTAACGGTAACTACAAATATCAAAATCTCACTGTGAGCGGTGAGTACTATCGCGTGAGCGATTTTACTCCTATCGATTTACATCCTGAGGATGCACCGAGCCAAGATTATCACCAAGGTTGGTATTTGAGCAGTGTGTACCAATTCACGCCTAGCTGGTCAGCGGGTGTGCGTTACGGTGAAGCGGATACCCAAGAGCTCCATGGCGATCATTTTCATGGGCAAAAGTTGAAGGAATCGGAGGTGAGTTTGGCTTGGCATTCTAGCCATTTTTCAACGGTTCGTTTCCAGTATACCAATCAAAAGGGTACTAACTTCGATGGAATAGAAGACGATAACATCTTCACTATTCAATACATTATGTCTCTGGGGGCTCACGGTGCGCATCAATTCTAATTTAGCTAAATTGGCCGCAGTGGCCTTATCTGTCACTTACACTGGTTTGGCCCATGCCGAGCTGAATGTGTTTGCCTGTGAACCTGAATACGCGGCATTGACCAAGGAGCTTGCTCCAACGGCTAGCATCTATTCGGCAACGACGGCATTACAAGACCCTCACCAAGTGCAGGCGCGTCCGAGTTTGATCGCTAAAATGCGTCAGGCGGATCTTGTGGTGTGCGCAGGTGCCGATCTTGAAGTGGGTTGGTTGCCTATGCTGCAGATGAAGTCGGCAAACGCAAAAGTGCGCTCGACCGAGCAAGGCTTATTTTTCGCTGCCGATCAAATCGAGACCTTAGATAAACTGGCCACTGTCGATCGCAGCATGGGTGATGTGCATGCTCAAGGCAATCCACATATTCATTTTGACCCGACCCGACTGTTAAAAGTCGCCACGGCATTGAGTGCTAAGCTGGTTCAGTTAGATCCTGCTGGCGGGGCCGATTATCAACAGTCACTGGCAGATTTTACCACTCGCTGGCAAGCTGCTGTCCCACGTTGGGAAGCGCAAGCTAAGGGATTACAAGGTAAAAAAGTGATCGCTTACCACTCTAGCTTTAGATACTTATTCAACTGGATTGGTATCGAGCAAGTGGCAGATTTAGAGCCAAAACCGGGTTTAGCCCCCACTAGTGGCCACTTAGCGAGTCTGCTGACGCGCGCCGAGCAGGGGGATATTCTGGCCGTAGTTGTGGCATCTTATCAGGATGAGCGCGGTGCAAAATGGCTGGGTGAAAAAGCGAACTTGCCCGTGGTAATGCTGCCTATGTCTGTGGGGGGGAATGATAAGAGCCAAGATTTATTTAGCCTGTATGACAGCGTGATTTCCCTCTTAAATGGAGTGAAATAAACCTATGTTTGATCTTGAGCTGATGTCGATTCTGTTACCTGCATTGGCAGCGGGGATCTTAGTGTTGTCGACGCATATTGTACTTGGGAGACAAGTGCTTAAGCGTGGCATCATTTTTATTGATTTAGCGATAGCGCAAGTTGCCGCTTTAGGCGCGATTGTCGCTCACATGGACCACAGATTAGAAGATATGCCGTTTGCTAATGTGTGGATGCCAGCGCTGTTTGCCCTTGCGGGTGCAGGGTTTATCGCTTGGTTAGCTAAGCGTATGGCGGGTGAGTTGGAGGCTATGATTGGCTGCTTTTACGTCTTGTCTGCGGTGGCCGCAATGCTGTTGCTGGCAAACGACCCACATGGCGCCGAGTTGTTAAAGCAATTGATGTCAGGTCAGATCCTGTGGGTAAGTTGGTCACAACTGATTTTGCCGGCCGTAGTGTATTCACTGGTGTTATTAGCGATATTCCTACGCCCCCAGATGTTAGACGGGGCAGGATTTTATCTGCTATTTGCGCTAGTGATTACCTTATCGGTGGAATTAGTAGGCGTTTATCTGGTGTTCAGTACCCTGATATTGCCAGCTTTAGCGTTGAACAAGTACCGTGGTAAAGGTCGGCTATTTTACGCTTACCTCGTCGGTTTACTGGGCTATGTTTTGGGCTTAGTTCTATCGGCGACCTTAGACCTCCCTAGTGGTGCGGCAATTGTCGCGACTTTGGCCGTGAGTGCCTTAGTGATCCGCTTTGTGTTAAGTAAAGTCTCGCCTCAGGCAACTGAGTCTGAAATCCTACCCAAGCACCACGCTTAGTTCGATATTAATCTTAAAGCCCATCGATACACTGGAGGTTCAGTATATCGATGGGCTTTTTTGCTTGCTTGTTAGCAAGTCAGCTTACAGATGTAAACAATATATTGAGTCCCAAAGCCATGGTGGCTATACTGTCGCCACTTTTACAGTCGGAGTAAATCGTGCTTTTAATCGTCAGATCAATGTTGTTGGCGGTATCTTTGTTGCTTGCCTTTATTTTTGGTGGCTTAGTGTGTTTATTAAGGCCTCGCCATCGCGACAATGTACATATGTTCGCCAAGATCTTCTCATCGGTTGCGCCAATCCTTGGGATTAAAGTGATTGTTCGCCGGCACGAAGATGTGCAGGACGGCCCGTATATTTTCTTAGCAAATCATCAGAATAACTTTGATCTCTTTACTCACACGACAGCAGTTCCTAAAGGTACAGTGAGTTTAGGCAAGAAGAGTTTGGCGTGGATGCCGCTATTCGGTCAAATCTATTGGTTGTCAGGTAATATTCTTATCGACCGTAAAAACCGTCACAGTGCCTTTGATACTATGGCTAAAACGGTTGAAAAAATTAAGCAGAAGAATCTATCCGTATGGATTTTTCCTGAAGGTACACGTTCGCGTGGTCGTGGTCTGTTACCTTTTAAAGCGGGAGCTTTCCATACTGCAATCGCGGCGGGAGTGCCAGTGGTGCCAGTGGTTGCTTCGTGTCAGAGCCATATTAAGTTAAATCGCTGGAATAATGGTGTCGTCATCATCGATATGATGGCACCTGTGCCGACCGCAGGTTTAGATAAAGCCGATGTGAAAAACTTCTCTGCGCAAATTCATGCCAGCATGTCGGCGAGATTTGCTGAGATAAATCAAGAAGCGGCAGCACTTATGGGTAAAACTCTCGCGAGTGATGACGTATAATATACCCAAGCTACCTGAAGATACGAGTTTCAGAGCGCCTAGGGTGCTTCAATTCAAGGCGCATCAATGAAAGAATGTCGGTCACCTTTTGAATTGATGCAACACGGAAATGGAGTGCCCTAGGCGCTCCGTCCCGGCGGGTTTTAAAGCACTTTATGCTGAGTTGGTTATTTTTAACTTAGCCCGCTAGGTCTGCAAATAACCGCCTTGCCTAAAGTGCGTTAAATTCCCGCTGAATCCTGCATCTTCAGGTTGTTTGGGTATAATGCCAATTTGAGCCAGATTTACCTTAACGGAGACAAATCCATGTCTATTGAAAGTCAGTTAAAAGCCCAACTTGCAGAGAATCGTGACATAGTGCAAGCCCTGCTTGACGATGGCTCAGAGCCTGATGCGGAATATGTTATTGAGCATCACTTTTCATCGACCAATTTTGACCGTCTTGAAAAAGCGGCTGTGGATGCCTTCAAATTAGGTTTTGAGGTGAATGATGCCGAAGAAATGGAACTGGAGGATGGTTCAATTATCTTCTGTTTCGATGCTGTCGCACACCACAAACTGGATGTTGAATTACTGGACAAAGCGGCCGAGCAATTGCTGCAATTAGCGGTAAAGCAGAAAGTGGAATATGACGGTTGGGGCACCTATTTCGTCGGCGATGAAATGGATGACGAAGAAGATGAAGACGAAGAAGATGATGGTTTCCCTCATTAATTCGTTTGCGGATCTCGAGTTTAATCTCCACTCGTTTTAAATAAAAATGCCCATCATTGATGGGCATTTTTAATGGGTATATTTAGGATTTACTTGTTTTACTCGTATGTAAAACACTGCAGTTACGGCCTTTTTGTTTCGCTTCGTACAGGGCTTTATCGGAGCAAGAGATCCAGCTAGAACTGCTGGTAATATGGGAGCCAATTTCACATACGCCTAAACTTACCGTCACAGTAATCTTAAGGCTTTCATACACTATGACGGATGCGGCGATTTTCTCCCTGAGTCGCTCGGTAAAGTTCATCGCATCTGCGCCGCTGGTTTTAGGCAATACAACCGCAAATTCTTCGCCGCCATAACGCCCTGCACAGTCAGTATCACGTAAGGATTGGCTGAGTAAGTGGGCGATATGCTGAATGACTTTATCACCCGCCACATGACCATAGCTGTCGTTGATATGTTTAAAGTTATCGATATCTATCATGACTAAACTTGCTATACCTGAGTAGCGGGCATACAAGTCGTACTCGTGGTCTAAACACTCTTGCCAATGACGACGGTTGTGCAACTGAGTTAGACCATCGGTTTGGCTAAGGCGTTCGAGTTGTTCGTTGGCAGCTTTAAGTTGCAATTTGTTGATGGCGATATCTGTCACGTCATAAATAATCACACTGATATGGGTCACTTGTCCCGTGAGCGATGCCAGCGGCAGCAGGGTCACGTTCTGGTACATATAGTCTGCACGGCCTGTAATCGGGCGATAGTTTTTAAATTGGAAAACGTACGGACGTTGTTCCCAGCTGATAAAAGCACGGTTTTTAAGCATGAAAACCGATTCCATTTTCTGCTTTAACCAAGTGGCAGGCAGATCGGGGAAGCGGGTAAATAGGTTTTGACCTTTGATTGAATTAGGGGAAACACCGCTGTGATTCTCCATAAAACCGTTCCACAGCTGGATATTGTAATGGCGATCTAATACCACTAATCCCACCTCTATGGTTTGTACCATATCGATGAGCCAGTGTAGTTCGTTCATTGCGCTTTGGTCATTTGACATAGGATAAAATCCAACTGGTTAATCGAGTAAATAGCCGAGTTTATAGCTAAGTGTGGGGATAGAATCCTCGGTGAAGAGCAGTAGCAAATCGCATTGAATATTATGATCTTCAATCCGATAGTTGATCTCCATTGCCAAAGTTCGGTGCCATTTCTCTGAATTATCATGGATCAGATCGTTAACCGTGCAGTGCCGTCCCAGCACGACAGGGTGAGCCTGACTAAATTTCATATCGAGCTGTTCAGAAATGCCGTTAAGGAAAGCGCCTATCAGTACGTTTCCAGTATCAATTAGGACTTCTATCTCAGTATTTTTGTCTTCTGGATTAGCTAATCCCATCAACTTGGCCATGTCTTTAAAGCTGGAATCATGGAACAAAAGCAGGGCTTCTCCCGCAATACCCGCACCGATAAAACCTTGGCAGAGCGCTGATACAGTTGAGCTTTCTTCCGTGGCTTTGAGCGCCATGGTTAACTCACTGACTTCAAGCACGTTCACATTAGGGATAGGTAGTAACACGAATACATCGAGTAACTTAGCTAACAGATCGGCGGCGCGTCCCATGGCAACGTTGGCTATTTCTTGGCAAGCGTCGCGCATGTCGACTTTGATCATCGGGACTTCGTCGGTGAGATCTTTCTGCGTCAGCGTTAAGATGCCGTAATCTTGTAAAATGTTGCTGATGGCATCGGCGCTCACCGGTTTTTGAATAAAATCTAACGCACCCAAGGCTTTAACCCGCTCGTGAGCTTTGATTTGAATATCGCCGGATACCACAATAATCAGCGCGGGTAAGTCCTGTTGCTGCACTGTTTGCAGTACTTCATAACCGTCCATTACAGGCATGTTGAGATCGAGAAACACCACTTCGCCTTTTCCAGCGCGGATGGCATCAAGGCCTTCGGCACCATTGGTCGCATAAGTTATTTCCACATCCCACTCTTTGGGGAGTGTGCGGGCCATTTGCTTACGTGCCATGGCGGAATCGTCACAGATGAGTACAGATATTGACATGCTGACTAGTGATCCTTATTTGCCCATTTATTGAAGATAACACTTATTTTTTAGGTCTGACTGACGAATTGCGTTCTTCGGGCAAGTCTGATTAATATCTTTTATATGTAACTTATAGATATCATTGATAAATTTATATTTTCTGATGGCATTAAAATTTGAATCATTGTTGAATCATTGTTGAATCAAATCATGCTGAATCTTAAATCGAACTGGCTAATGTTTAGTAAATAACAAGGATATAGTGACTAAAAAAGGACTATAGAATCCATATATGGCTGCCCAATCATCCTTCGCTGCAGGTAGCATTGCGATACTGGTGTCGATTTTTAGCAGTTAAATAGCTAGCGGTTAAATACGCTTAATTATTGAGCTTGCTAAGGCTATCTAATCGAAAAATACATTAGGATTACTGCACGTAGTGATGACAGCCTAACATAAGTTGCCTTCAATCCATGATGGAATTGGCAATATTTTGACTTAAGTCAAAAAACAGGCTCATGTTATATCTTTTAGTGAATTATGCCAAACGTGTTAACATTTATTCTGGACTGACCAGTAACGGAATATTTCATGAGTGGCCAAAGTGTACAAGTTAAAATCGATGATGGCATCGCCTACGTGTTGCTTAATCGTCCTGAAAAAATGAATGCTATTAACTATTTAATGTTTAGTGAGCTTGACTGCGCGATTAAAAGTATTAAATCCAATCGTGCGGTGCGAGCCGTGATCCTCTCGGGAGCGGGTGGGCATTTTAGTTCAGGGCTTGATGTCAAAAGCGTGATGTCGGCACCGATGCATGCAGTTAAGTTACTGTTTAAGGGTTTACCGGGGAATGCGAATTTGGCACAGCGGGTGTCACTAGGTTGGCAAACCTTGCCTGTGCCAGTGATTGCTGTGCTTGAGGGCTGTTGCTATGGCGGCGGTATGCAGATCGCTTTAGGCGCAGATCTGCGTATTGCTAGCCACGACAGTAAGTTATCTATCATGGAAGCCAAATGGGGACTCGTGCCAGATATGGCGGGTTTAGTCGCATTAAGGCAAATTATGCCTAAGGATCAAGCCATGTTACTTAGCCTGACGGCAAAAGTGCTTGAGAGTCATGAAGCGCTGGCCTTAGGACTCGTGACACAAGTGAGTGAGACGCCCATGGAAGCCGCTGAGCAATTGGCGCGGCAACTGATGCAAACCTCACCGGATGCTGCTGCGGCCATCAAACTTAGCATTAATCGCAGTTGGACTGCTTCTATCCGTAGTCTGCTGTGCCGCGAGTCTATTAGTCAGATTCGGTTATTGTTAGGCAAAAATAGCAAGATAGCGGCGACGCGTCAGCTGAAAGATCCGCAGAAACCCTATCGGGATCGACAATCGGGTTGGTAATGCTATTTTGTCTGAATTAGCTTGAATCGCCGTTTTTACTGCGCGCCGCTCATTCGGGCAGAAAAGCCTTTAATCGCATTTAAGCAATTCTGCCATGCGCTCTCGTTATCTAAATTGAGCGCTAGGGTAGTTTGGCGATAGTTAGGGCTTTCTAAGGTCACCGCGAGTTTTTTGCGATTGTCGGCTGTTTCTAATGAGGCTGGGTGACCGTCTGGCGATTGAATATCTAAAATGGGCAGCGTGAGTTTTGCCAGTTGTTCTGCGAGTGCTTGATTACGCTGTTCGTCTTCTCGATAGGGATTGATGACAATCAGCACATCGGGATCGGCAATCTTCTTCTGGCTTAATAGGCTAATCAATAATCCTGCACTTTGGTCGGCGGTGATCAAAATACGTTTTCCTGCATAATCTGCACCGACGGCATCTAACTGCGACATGCTTTTGACGAGAAAATCTTCCTGCTCTTGCTGGTGCTTGCTGTTATCTTCGGGCTTGATTTTAGGGCTTGGTTTGTTGGACGGTGAGCTTAATTGCGCGGCGCCAGGCGAGGTCACTTCAGTAGCGGCGGTAGCAAAGTTAGCTGCGGGCATTTCAGTTGGCGGAGTTAAACTTAAGCTGGCCCAACCGGCAGGATTGATATTGCGGCGTACAAACGCCATCAATCCAGGCGCGTCTGCGGTACCATTGGTGGCGGGCAGGATTATCGCCGCACCAAGTTTCTTTTTACCTTCCCATGGTCGCACTAACAAATCGTAGGGCTGATTATCAATCGTGATTTGTTTAATTTCATTTGTGGGTAGATAGCTGTGATTCGACTTTTTGGCACTGATTTCGGCTGGCGCGGATGTTGGCGGAGTTGTTGTCGTGTCTGCCGCGTAGGTAGCGATGGTTGTGATGCCGAGAATGAGGCAAAAGAGGAGTGAAAGAATGCGCGGCATAGAATTGATAACCACCTGTGTAGTCTCATAAATTCATCAGTGTTTGAGTATAACCTGAACAATTACCAAAAAGTGAATTTTCCTCGCCAAAGAATTGCACCTGTCATTTAGTATAAAAAGTCACTTGTAATAAAAGGCCACTTTGAATCGAAAGCCACAGGGCATAAAAAAGCCCAACGCTGAGGCTGGGCTAATTGATGGAAACCTGCTGTTCCGCTTGGATCTATAC
Source organism: Shewanella oncorhynchi (assembly GCF_030848765.1). NCBI lineage: Bacteria > Pseudomonadati > Pseudomonadota > Gammaproteobacteria > Alteromonadales > Shewanellaceae > Shewanella > Shewanella oncorhynchi. The sequence continues at coordinate 4,317,286 of NZ_CP132914.1, read as the reverse complement.
GTGGCTGACGAGCACCATACGGATCGCATCGAGTTGTAACTGGCTGGCATCTAGATAAGTGTTTAACTCTTGCATCTGATTGCGCAGGTATTCCAATTCTTCCTCACGGATATTGGGGTTCACCGCCTTGAGTGACTCTAAACGATCAAGCTCTGCGCTCAGTTGCTGAGTCATTTTCTCTCTGGCTTGGGCGACCATTTCATCGACAACCACTTGAGCATATTCTTCACCCTTAGCAAATAGTGGATGCAAAATAGGCTGAGATGCCGTGACTAACTTGCCGCCAATGTGACGATTCACCGCGCTTAATTGCTTATCGAAACTGGCGTAATCCACTTTAGCCGATAGGTCGTTACCGTTTTTATCCAGCAACACACGAATGGGGGTAGGCGGTAAATAACGGTACAACTGGCTCGACTTAGGTGCAGAAGCATCGGCCATGTAGATGAGTTCTAAGAATAAGGTGCCTGCTGGCAGGGCTTTATTCTTTAGAATTGCGACGCTGGTGGTGCCAGTTTCAGAACCTGTGATCAGATCTAGCCCCGTTTGCACCAGCGGATGCTCTTGGGTGATCAGCGCAATATCATCGCGTGATAACGCTGTGTCACGATCAAAGGTCACTGTTACGCCATCTTCTGGCAAGCCAGGATAAGTTGGGAACATCATGTGCTCACTCGGTCGCAGAATAATCGAGTTTTCACCCTTATCTTCTTGATCAACACCGATAATATCCCACAGACGGATCACTGAGCCGATTAAATGAGTATCACCGTCACTTTGGGCAAGGCGGTTGACGATTGCCAGTGCCTTCTCGCCGCCGTGTGAGTTGATTTCCAGCAGCTTATCGCGGCCTTGCTCCATGGCGTGCTTGAGTTCTTTATAACGGCTCTGGGTGTGATTGAGCAGGTTTGTCAGCTCATCGCTGTCATCACCCACAAGCACGTTTAGCAGATCTTCGGCAAATTCACTGTAAAGCACATGACCACTCGGACAAGTGAGTTCAAAGGCATTTAGCCCTTGGTGATACCACTGCATCAAACGTTCTTGGGCAGTATCTTCAAGGTATGGCAAGTGAATTTGGATATCATTTTTCTGGCCGATACGGTCTAAACGACCGATTCGCTGTTCCAATAGATCGGGGTTTAGCGGCAGATCGAACAGCACTAAGTGGCTGGCAAACTGGAAGTTACGACCTTCAGAACCAATTTCAGAACAGATCAGCGCCTGTGCGCCGCCTTCCTCTTGGGCAAAGTAAGCGCCGGCTTTATCGCGCTCGATAATCGACATGCCTTCGTGGAATACCGTCGCTTGAATCCCTTCGCGAGTGCGCAGGGCTTCTTCTAAGCTCAGTGCCGTTTCCGCTTGGCTGGCGATGATCAGCACTTTTTTGCTGCGGTGGGATTTTAAGAACTCAATTAACCAATCCACACGGGGATCGAACTTCCACCAACTGGCGCTGTTATCTTCAAATTCTTGATACAGTTTTTCAGGGCTCAGGGCTTGCGCCGCTTTCGCCTCTAATGACTTGTGTCCGCCCATCATGCCGCTGACGCGTGCTGCAGTTTGATATTGATCTGGCATGGCGTGTGGGTAAGCGTTAAAGAAACGCTTAGGAAAGCCTTTTACTGAGGCGCGACTGTTACGGTATAACACGCGGCCAGTACCGTGACGGTCGAGTAATTCTTGCAGTAATTCGCTGCGGGCGGCCTGTTGTACTTCGGCATCAATACCGTCGGCTTGGATTAAACGAATACTTGGGCTGATGTCTTTCTCGCCCAGTAATTCGGTCAAGCTGTTGATGGCGGCATCGGGTAATTTAGCGTTGCCAGCCAAGGCTTCGGCGGCAATGGCGACGTCTTTATAACTGTCTTCTTCAGCTAAGAAAGCATCGTAATCGTAGAAACGATTCGGATCGAGCAGACGCAAACGGGCGAAGTGACTTTCATGGCCAAGTTGATCCGGCGTTGCGGTTAACAGCAAAACGCCTGGGATGACTTCGCTTAATGCTTCAACCACTTGATAGGCGCGGCTTGGCGCTTCTTCGGTCCATTCTAAGTGGTGCGCTTCGTCAACGACTAACAGATCCCAATCGGCATCTAGGGCTTGATCAAGACGTTTTTTCTTACGCAGTAATTCGAGTGAACAAATCACTAACTGTTCTGTGTAGAAAGGATTGTCATGATCGGCATAGGCTTCCACACAACGGTCTTCATCGAATACCGAAAAGCGCAGATTAAAGCGGCGCAGCATTTCCACTAACCACTGATGGCGCAGAGTATCGGGCACGATAATCAGAATGCGTTCGGCGCGGCCGGTCAGCAGTTGTTGGTGAATAATCAGACCTGCTTCAATGGTTTTACCTAAACCCACTTCATCGGCTAACAGTACACGCGGTGCATAGCGACGGCCGACTTCATGGGCAATCCACATTTGATGTGGAATAAGTCCAACACGTGGACCTTGCAGACCCAGCAAATCCGATGAGGCCAGTTTGTGGCGCAACATTTGGCATTGATAACGCACACCAAAACGGTCGAGGCGATCGATTTGGCCAGCAAATAAACGGTCTTGGGGTTTGTTGAAACGAATATTGTGGTTCAGCAGGGTTTCACGCAGTGTCGCTTGCTCGCCTGTCTCACTGTGAATGCCGTGATAGATCACTATCCCGTCTTTCTCGGTCAATTCACTGACCGCAAGGCTCCAGCCTTCATGGCTTTCAACCGAATCGCCGGGATTGTATATAACGCGTGTCAGAGGGGCTTCTGCTCGGGAGAACATGCGGTTCTCACCCGTGGCAGGGAATAATACAGTGACCATACGGCCTTCTACTTGAACCACAGTTCCTAAACCAAGCTCTGACTCGGTATCACTTATCCAACGTTGACCTAAGGCGAACGGCATCTTAAATTCTCATTTCTAGGCGGACTCTAACAAAGGGCGCGTATGTTATACCAATACTCGTGATATTTAAATCGCCCTCTCACCCGTTAGAGCCTAATTCCCAGAGTGCTAGATTACAAATTGTACAAGCGACAAAATTGTCGAGCCAGTACATGAAATTGTCACGCTAATGTCACATCCGCGGTTATACACTGCTTCGAGTCTGTAAGGTAAACAATGGTTGCTGTATTGTTATCTTGTGAGTTTGGTGCCAATATCAACTTAAGGTTTAAGTGCGAGTAAAGTGCTATCAACTTGAACCTTATGATCATTCTTTGCCATATGCTTAGCCAGTAATAGGAGCCGTGTAACTTTTATTGAGACTCAAAAGTGTGTTTAAACTTTAATGAAGCACTCTGGAGGCGCCATGGAACAAGACGACAGAAAGTTGTTTGTACTGGATACCAATGTGTTACTACATGAACCTTTGGCGATCTATTCGTTTAAAGAGCACGATGTGGTCATTCCGATGACAGTGCTAGAAGAGTTGGACCAGATTAAAGATCGAAAGAGTGATGTGAGTCGTGATGCTAGGGTTGCTATCAGGGCATTGGAAGATACCCTAGGTGGTGAAACTACCCCTGAGCAGATTATCAATGGCGTCCCTTTACCCAGCCGAGAGGGTCATGCCGATGCCGTCGGTTCGCTCTCAATTTTCCCTGATCACCTTGTCGATTTTACCTTAGGCGCACTGCCAGGAGATGGAAACGACAATCGCATTATCAATACCGCGCTACATCTACAAAACCTACATCATCCCCGTACCGTTGTCTTAGTCACCAAAGATATCAATATGCGCCTTAAAGCCAAAGGTGCGGGTATTCAATTGGTTGAAGATTATCGAACTGACCAGTTGATCGATGATATCCGCTTCCTCAGTAAAGGCTTTTACCAGTTCGAAGGTAATTTTTGGGAGCACTTGAACAAGGTTTCCACCGAGCGCCACGGTAGACATACAGTGCATGAAGTACCGCTCAAAGACCTCGAAAATGATAATTTTTATATTAACCAATATCTTATAGACACAGAGTCTGATTTTTGCGGTCGTGTTATCGAGCGCACAGACACCCATTTACATATTTTAGATTTAGGCCGTGAGCGGGTGAAAAACCTCGAGGCATGGGGTGTTAAACCTAAAAACGTCTATCAAGGCATGGCATTGCAGGCGCTGCTCGATCCCGATATCGATCTGGTGATCTTAACTGGCCCAGCGGGTTGCGGTAAAACCTTGCTCGCCATGGCTGCAGCGTTGGAACTGGTGGTCGAGCGTAATCGCTACGATAAAGTGATTGTCACCCGTAACACCCCTGAAATCGCCGAATCTATCGGCTTCTTGCCCGGCACGGAAGAGGAGAAGATGATGCCGTGGCTGGCCGCGATTACTGATACGCTCGAAGTACTGCATAAGAATGATGTGAATCCCACGGGCAGCATGAACTACATCATGGAGAAGGCTAACATTCAGTTTAAGTCGATAAACTTTATGCGCGGGCGGTCGATCCAAAACTCCATAGTGCTATTAGATGAATGCCAAAACCTCACTGCCTCGCAGATCAAAACCATGATCACCCGTATGGGCGAAGGCACAAAATTGATTTGTTGCGGTAACTTAGCGCAAATTGACTCTAACTACTTAACTGCTGTTACCTCAGGTTTAACCTATATTGTCGAACGTTTTAAGGACTTTGAAGGCAGTGCCAACGTGTATCTGAATGGCGTGGTGCGTTCACGCTTAGCGGAATACGCTGAAGAGCATCTGTAAAGCAGGTCAGTTTAATTTAGGGTAATGACTAAGGCCTCAGATATGGAGGCCTTAATTTTGTGGAGTAGTAGATTTTTAATCGACTTATCAGTGGTATGAGTAGGCTTTATCTGACAATTATTTTATGTGATTGGCAGTTCCTTCCTGCTACTATATGGAGCTCATAGTTTTTGCCGCCGTAGGCTGAAATTAAGCGCTGCAATCAAGGGTAGTGGATGAAATCGAGTGAGCCGGATCTCCAACTAAAATCGCCGATCCAGAAGAACTACAACCGTGCCGTTTTTTATACGTACATCGGCGTTATCGTCATGTCTTTGTTGACCGCATGGATGTTTTTCGACCGCCAAAAAGCACAGCAGATGGAACAGCGTGAAGAGCAGGTTCAGCGCCATGTATTGCAAATCGATTTGCTACTTGAGTCGAGCATTAGAGCGGTAAAAAGCTTACGCAACGTTGCTGTGGATCATTTACGTTTGGGCGAACTCGTACGTAAAGAACGCTTACCCCAATACGGTAAATTCAACGAAAGCGGCCAGTATTTTACCTTAGAACCTAGCTACGCCCAGAGCGGTGAGCCTTTTACCAACATGGGTAGGATTACTGGTGCGGGTTCCCTCGACGGCCGCGACGACAAGTTCTATCAAGAGCTTGAGATGTTGTTTGAGCTGTCACTGTCATTTCCCGTCGCCAAAGAAGCCGCCCCGAAAGCCTCGGCGATTTATTACCTGTCGAAACGTAGGATCATGTCCTACTTCCCTTGGTCGAATGACGATCAACGTTTTAGGGACGAATTACTCAACAAGAAACAGTTCCAATACGCCACCCCAGCAATGAACCCGCAGCGCAGTGTATTTTGGAGTGAAGCCTATGTTGACTCCACGGGCAAAGGCTTATTGACCACTTTAGGTGTGCCCATTTATTTGGATGATGAGTTCATTGGCTCAATCAACTTAGACATGACGCTTGCCTCGTTAGCGCGGCAAATTCGGGTTTACTTTAAGATGCCGGGCACAGTGATTTTGCTCGACCAACAGAACAATATTTTATCCCACAGCGATTTTGATAGCTCAGATATCAATCGGGTCTATCACATCAGCCAACGTATTCCCTCTGAGCTGCATTCTTTACCTGAGTCGGAATTGTTCGATGCCCACGATGGCATCATTCGTAACGGCTATTACATTCACTCGGTTGCCCTGCATAACGCGCCTTGGCGTTTACTGTATTTGCAGGATGAAGACGACCTATTCCAAGACTCGTGGGAAAAACTGCAGCTGACCTTTATTTTAGTGGTTATCGCCCTGTCGGTGTTGGTGACCATAGTGCATTGGCAGACGCGTCGATCTTTTGTGAGTCCAGCCTCGCGACTACTGTCGCACCTTGAAGGTTGCTCCCAAGAGCCGCGTAAGCCACCGGAGAAGATCACTCGCGGCTGGGAACCTTGGTTCTTGCTGGTGAGTCGGATTTTTGAGGAAAATAAACAATATACCCACCATCTGGCTGAGCAGAATAAGCGGCTCGATAAGCTAGTGGCACGGCGTACCGAGCGCTTAAAAGACACCACAGAGCGGCGTGAGCGTGAATATGCGCTACTGCGATCCCTGCTTGACTCGATTCCCGAAGCGATTGTCTTTAAAGATAAAGAAGGCAACTATTTAGGTTGTAACAAGGCGGCTGAACGCATGCTGGGTTACACAGAGAGCGAGATGATAGGTTTATCATCTGAGGATCTGACCTCGCCTGAAATGGGCATTCGTATCCGCGCCGAAGACGAACAAGTCTTAAAAGATCGCACGCCGCTGCGTTACCAAGAAAAGGTCGAGCTTGCGGGCAAACCTGTGCTGCTCGATACCCTTAAGCTGCCTTTCTACAATCGCCGCGGCGAACTGCAGGGATTGATTGCCGTGTGGCGTGATGTGACGCGGGAATACGAATCCGCCGAACAATTACGCCTGTCCGAAGAGCGTTATCACTTAGCCATGGATGCGGTGGAAGATGGCCTGTGGGACTGGTATTTAGACTCTGAACAGATCATTTGTAACCCAGCCTATTATTCTATGTTGGGTTATAAAACCAATGAATTCCCAGCTTTAGTATCGACGATTGATGAATTATCCCACCCCGACGATCGTATTCGTGTCGAGGAATACCGTGCTCAGTATCTTGCTGATCCCGTCGGTGCTTTCGAAATTGAATTCCGTATGTTAGGTAAAAATGGCGGCTATCACTGGGTGTTATCCCGTGGCCGTGTGGTGGAGTTCACCGCCGAAGGTCAGCCCAAACGTATGCTTGGTACCCATAAGGATATTACCCGCCATAAGAGTAACGAAGTGGCGTTGCTTGAAGCCAAGCAAGACGCCGAACTCGCTAACCTCTACAAGAGTGAATTCTTGGCCAACATGAGCCATGAGATCCGCACACCGATGAATGCCATTATCGGTATGTTGCAGTTGGCACAGCGCACTTCGTTAACGGCGCAGCAGAAAGATTACCTCGAAAAAGCCGGTTTCTCGGCGCAATCGCTGCTGAGGATCATCAATGATATTCTCGACTTCTCTAAAATTGAGGCGGGTAAGTTGGAGCTTGAGCGGGTGCCGTTCCCGCTGGATAAAGTGCTCGATCACGCTCTGGATCTCAATGCGCTTAAGGCACAGGAACAGGGCGTTGAGTTACTCTTATATGCCCCTGTGACGGCAGGACTCATTCTTAAGGGCGATCCGCTACGTTTAGGCCAAGTGCTGATTAACCTGCTATCGAATGCGGTGAAATTTACCCAATCTGGCGAGATTGAGCTCGGCTGTGAAGATGTCGGCGAGCGGGATCATCGGATTACCTTGAAGTTCTGGGTGCGCGATACGGGTATCGGCATAGGTAAAGATCAACAGGATAAGTTGTTTGATGCCTTCGCCCAAGCTGACGGTTCGACCACTCGTAAATACGGTGGCACTGGCTTAGGTTTGTCGATCAGTAAGCATCTGGTGTCTATGATGGGCGGCAAGATGCAAGTGCAGAGTGAGCTTGGGGTAGGTAGTACCTTTAGCTTTACCATCAGTTTTGAAATTGCCGAAGCCGCTAAGATTGAACCTTTGGTCGTGCCGGAAAAACTCAATAGTTTACGCACCTTAGTCGTTGACGATAACCCGACGGCACTGCAAATTTATTCGACCTTGATGCGAGATTTCCACTTCGACGTCGATACTGCCGCCAGTGGCGCCGAAGCGCTTTACAAACTGTCGCGGGCACCAATCGATCTGTTATTACTCGACTGGATGATGCCAGAAATGGACGGCAGCGATGTGGTCAGCGCCATAGACACTATGGTTGCCGAGGGCCGCTTAGCGAAACGGCCTGTGATTATCATGATGACGGCCTATGCGGCAGAGCCCTTGCAGCATGAAGTCGATAGTGCCAATGTGTTTGCCGTACTACAAAAACCGTTTAAGGCATCGAGTCTGTTCGATGAGATCATTGCCGCCTTTGCCGATGAACCGAGATTGAATGTGGTTCAGCCTATGGTTGAAGTTCAAGTTGAGGAAGGAGAGCACACAGGTTTAGTGCTGCTGGTGGAGGATAACTTTATTAACCAGCAAGTGGCCACCGAACTCCTTAAGAGCGCTGGCTACGAAGTGGTGCTGGCCGACAATGGTCAAGTGGCGCTGGATACCATCGACTCGCGGCCGTTTGATGCCGTGTTGATGGATATTCAAATGCCAGTGATGGACGGGTTAACGGCCGCAAGGGCATTGCGTGAGCGTTTTAGTGCCGATGAACTGCCTATCATTGCCATGACAGCCCATGCAATGTCGGGCGACAGGGAAAAGAGTTTAGCGGCGGGGATGAATGCCCACATCACTAAACCCATAGTGCTCAACGAATTATTTGAAACATTAAATCACTGGATCAAACACAAGAACCAGCATCAGAATCGTTAATTTATTTGCTCGGGGCCAGTGATGGCCTCGCGTTATTTACTTTAAATCAATCGCTTGAGATAAGCAGTCATCCAAGATGCCAATGACTTATAAGGTAAATAACGCAGCCAGCCGAATCAGGAGGAAAGATGAAACCCCAAAGTGTAGCCTTAGCCTTATTTATAGCGCTGTTAGGATTTCCCACCGTTACGGTCGCGGCAGCCGCGCCTAGCGCCAAGATCATTAAGCAGGGCCAAGAGGCGAAAGGGTTTCTTAATCTCTATTACGAGGAGTCTGAGGGAGAGTTATATCTTGAGGTCAATCGTTTAAATCAACCTTTTATCTTAGTTACTAGCCTGCCACAGGGCGCAGGATCAAACGACATTGGTCTCGATCGCGGCCAACTGGGTCAGACCCGTATGGTGCAGTTTGAGCGCCAAGGTCCCTATGTTTTACTCAAGCAACTCAATACTCAATATCGTGCGAATACCTCTGATGCCGCCGAGCAAAGAGCGGTTGAAGAAGCCTTTGCCGATTCTGTGTTATGGCAAGGCAAAGTGATTGAGGGCAAGCCAGATTTGGTAGCGATTAACGATCTGGTGCTCAATGATTTACACGGCGTGTCTTCCGTATTGCAACAAACAGAGCAGGGCAATTATCAGCTCGATTTGAGCCGTTCTGTCATCTTACCCAAAGGGATTAAATCCTTTGAGAAAAACGCCGATGTGGATGTGCAACTGACGTTCAAAGGCGATGTTGCTGGCGCGCAGGTCGCACAGGTAACACCCGATGGCACCTTAATGTCGGTGCGGATGCGTTATTCTTTTGTTGAGCTTCCCGATGCGGATTACCAGCCGCGGGCTTATCATCCTATGAGCGGTTATTTGTCCGATGAGTATCGCGATTATGCCATGCCCTTTGACCAACCTTTAGTGCAGCGTTTTATCCTGCGCCACCGTTTACAGAAAGTGCATCCAGGCCCAGCGCCAAGCGAAGTCGTTAAACCTATTACTTATTATCTCGATCCTGGTGTGCCAGAATCTATACGATCGGCGTTGCTCGATGGCGCGCGCTGGTGGGAGACGGCTTTTACTCGGGCGGGATTTATCAACGGCTTTAAAGTTGAGTTATTACCTGTAGATGCCGATCCGCAGGATATTCGCTACAACATGATCCAATGGGTGCACAGGGCGACGCGGGGTTGGTCCTATGGCGCCGCACTGACCGATCCTCGCACAGGTGAAATCATTAAGGGTCAAGTCACGCTCGGCAGTTTGCGTGTGCGTCAGGATTACTTGATTGCTAAAGGCTTAACCGCAGGCTGGCAGGATAGAGTGGCTGCCGAGAAAGCGGCGACAGCCTTGTCGCTCGCGCGTATTCGCCAACTGGCCGCCCATGAAGTCGGCCATACCTTAGGGCTCGATCATAACTTTGCTGCTTCGACTAATCAGGATGCCTCTGTGATGGATTATCCCCATCCGAAAATCCAGCTAAAGGGCAATGATATTGATATTTCAGCACCTTACACTACAGGTGTTGGCCCTTGGGATGATTTTACTATCGTCTATGGCTATAGCGAACAAGGCGATGCCCGTACCCAACAAGCACTGCAAGTCGACTTGCTGGCCGATGTGGCGAAACGTGGCTTACGTTATATCGGTGAGGCTGATTCTCGCCAAAAGGATGCGAGTCAGGCCTATGCCAGTTTGTGGGATAGTGGTGACGATCCGATCGACCAGCTTGGTAAGTTAGATAAAATTCGCACTAAGGCGATTGCGGGATTCTCCAGTGCGGCCTTGTTACCCAATGAGCCACTGGGCGAGCTAGCCGATGCCTTTGCGCCAATTTATTTGCTGACGCGTTATCAAATCGATGCGGTCGCGAAGTTTATTGGTGGCACTGACTATAACTATCAATCTATCGGTGAAGGCAGCCGCTGGAGCTATATTGCGCCGCAGTTGCAGTTAACGGGCTTAGACGCGCTACTTAACACGCTCGATGCGGCGAGTTTAACTGTGCCGCAAACCTTGCTCGACAGTTTAGTGCCAAAGGCGGGGAATTATCATGTCACGCGGGAATCCTTCGATTCAGGTCTAGGTGCTATTAACGATCCTCTTGGTATGGCTGAAGTGTTTAGCCGTCATACCGTAAGCTTGCTATTGATGCCTAAACGCTTGAATCGTGTCAGCCAAGCATCCATGGCCGATAGTGAGCAGTTATCGGTGACGACATTATTGGATAAGTTATTCGCGGCGACCTTGTATCAAGAGGATAAGCTCGCGCTAGTCGAAGGCGTGTGGATGCGAGTGAACGCTGTGGTGATTGATGAAGTGCTGGCAACGCTGCATGATCCTCAAACCTCACCAGAGGTGAGGGCAGCGATCAACGATCGCGCTCAGTTTGTGATTAAGCAATTGAAAGCGAAGTCGAATCGAGCGAATGTGAGTCTTGCGGCGCACTATACTTGGTTGCAACAGGGTCTGGCTGCGGGTTTGACCGATGCTAAGGTTAAGCTTATTCCTAAGCCGTTAACCCTACCGCCGGGATCACCGATTTAATCCGATGAACATAGGCGCCATTAGGCGCCTATTTCTTTTGGATTTTTCGGATAAAAGTGATCGGCTTTACGCTCTAGATGAGTAAAGCGGCGGGTGTTTTTGTAGGGCAGTTTCATAAAGCCCGATACGCCGTGACCTTGTATTTTTCCGACATGGTGCAAGATGCGATCGAGGCTCGCGCGAAACGCTGCTTGCTTACGTGGATTGAGCAGCTTCAAGTAACTGTGAATTTTTAAGTGATTCGGCAGCGCCTCAAAAATGATGCAGCCTGTGTGGTGAATTTGGTTGATGCGGGCTAATTCTTCCATGATTTCATGGGGTAATTCGAGGTTCTCATCGGGATCTTTACCGTCTTCAAAATAAGAATGTAAGCGCGACTTATCTTCTAAGGTGGGTACGTCACCGACTTCGAAGGGCAACTGCAGTGCGGCACTGGCGACAAAAGGCTCGCTGGTGTCAGCTCGTTCGATATGCAGTGTGTCTTTGGCGTTAAAGAAACAGGCCTTAAACACCCCTATCCGTTTAATTCCCCGTGCTAAGTCCACCATATTGTTGACCGCTATGATCAAGGCACTTTTTTGTTTTGCATCGTAAATCGCAAGATTGGAGTCGATAAACACGCCGGTTTCCTGCCAATGAATAGCCAGACCACCCACGATCGGATATTGCGCTAAACGACCCACTGCGGCGATAAAGCCTTTTTCGGTATCGCCCATGCCTGCGAGGAAGTTGCGGTAATATTTTTCGAGCTGAATATCATCCATCTTAGCGATGGGATCTTGGGCGTTGTGCTCCTTTAAAAAGGATTTGCGCGAACTGTAGCTGACGGTTTCAACATCTTTGTCGCGGGATTGTACCCAAACAGGAATTTCACCCTGTAAATCAGCTTTGGGCAGTTCAGGTAAATGTAATCTGTGGCTGTGGCGCATACTTTTTAAAAAGTAATCGCCGGCAATGTTGCGCTGCTGCGGATCAGTGCTGAGCATGCCCTCTAAGGTACGGGCTAATTCTATCGGTAAGCCAATGCTGGTGGGCGAGATCACCTGTGCACCGAAGCGACTTGCTTGCCCAGAGGCGAGGGCATACAGAGTCGCGGCAACTCCTTGCTCGTCAAAGCGCGGGCTGGAGAGTGCTCCATTGAGTTGCTCTTCGCCGATAAAGTACACATCACCCATGCGGGCGTTGGTATGTTGTTGATCGCTAGACATTAACGCCATCACATTGTCTTCGACGGGTTTGTTATGTTCATCCCGCTGCGCAAATACCGCTGAGCCCCAATCGATTAACGATAAGTGTTGTTGTTCAATATCGTAAACCAGATTCGAAGGTTTGATATCGCCGTGCACTAAAGGCTTGCCCGTGCGCAGGTAATACAAGATATCGGCGAGTTGGCGGGCGATGCTCATGACCATAGCGGTCGGTAGGGCGCCCATGCGGCGGCAAAGTTGGTCGAGATCTTCCCCTTTTGCCCGTTCCATCACGAGTATTCCCTGCTTACCTACTCGCTCAAATTTGATCGCCCCTGGCACATTAGGGTGCTTGAGTAAGGAGAGCATAAAGGCTTCTTCTTCGAGCCGATCTTGAATATGTTGCGGCAAATTAATCCGTGAAAACTTAAACACATGGGCATCGCCCGCTTGATTGATACCCGCAAACACGAAACCGTAGGCGCCTTTACCGACCAATTCGATATCGGTATAACCTAACTTGCTCAGCTGTTGTTTACAGAGGCGGATCCATGCCTTGTGTTTACGGGCATCATTGGCTTTGAGCAAGTAAATGGATTGCTCTTCAGAAATATAAAAATGCTGCAGCTGCGGTGTTTGCAAATTGTGCTCCTTGTTTTGTTCATTTAACCAGTAAGCGGGGGAGATAATCAAATAGCGGGTGGCTTTATTTTAGTATTTTGAATGGCATTGATGATCAGCGTCAGGCGCGGCTTACCTATACGATCATTTCGTCACTGACTTTGACTTACATCAAATTAAATCCTCGCGACTATAGGTAATCTTTGGGGCATTAGATGGAATCAATTTTTGTTAATTAACCCACAGACAAAGTGCAGCTAAGGAGGGCGTATGCCCACCCAATATAAAGCCTTGTTGATCGAACTTTTGGAATATCCGCGTAAGCGTATTTTACAGTCAATGGAAGTGACCCATTGCCCGCATGCGGTATTTTTTAATGATAGAGACGAGCAATGTTTAACGTGTCATCAGGGCATGGAATGCATCTGGATGAACCAGAATGACGAGCTGGTGGCCGTGAACGAAAAATCGATTGCCGAGTTAAAACAGCAGTTGTTGATCGCCGTGGACTTTATCGACTCATCTTTAAGTCCACATCATTTATCACGCCGTCAATGCCAATGCGATAACTGTGTTTGGCTGCGTAAAGTGCAAGCCACGTTAGATCAGTAAGTGAGTCTTTACATTGCTGAGTTTGCCGAATGGCAGGAGGCTTTGCATCTACTTTAAAATGTCATTAGAGTAAGGACAATATTAGCGAATAGAGATAAACCCATGGAACCCGGTTTTTGGCATGAAAAGTGGCAGCAGCAACAGATAGGTTTTCATCAGCAAGACATCAATCCTTTCCTCGTTAAGTATTGGCAGCAGCTTGCATTACCCGCAGATACCAAGGTTTTTGTGCCCTTATGTGGTAAGTCGCTAGACATGTGTTTCCTCGCAGAACAGGGGCATCAGGTCATAGGGTGTGAGTTGAATGAATTGGCTGTACAGCAATTTTTTAGCGATAACCAACTCGAGATGACGAAAACGGCCGTGGGTGAACACCAGCATCATCAAACCGAACAGATCAGCTTGTATCAAGGCGATATTTTCACCCTACCTAAGACTATCACCCAAGCGGTGACGGCTTTTTACGATCGCGCCGCGTTGATCGCTTGGCCAGAGAGCATGCGTGCACAATATGCCAAGCAGTTAGCGAGCTTATTACCTAGCGGTAGTGTCGGTTTATTAGTGACTTTAGATTATCCGCAAGAATCCCTTATCGGCCCGCCTTTTGCTGTATCCCCTACTTGGGTAGAGCAGCATCTGAGTGAGGATTTTGATATTGAAGTATTAGCGTCGCAAGATGTGTTGGCCGAGAATCCACGTTTTATTAAGAAAGCAGTGCCTTGGCTTAATGAAGCGGCCTATTTGTTGAAACGTAAGTAGGCTTGACTCGGAAGTTGGATCTGTAACCCTATTGAATTATTCGCGGCTTTCGAGCTTGGAGTTCAGTGGGGCTTGTCATTAAAACATCATATCTAAAGATTAGGCTGGCAAGGCTATTTAAAGGTGAATTGACAGATAGAAGACTTTGTTGCCGCTGGATTTTGGGACTAAGTTTGCTTGAGTCAGCGTGGTTTTAACTTGTCGGAACTTTGTTCGTGAGTGAGTTACCCTTTACCATGCTATTCGCGATGAACTCTATGCGACTTCGTAATAATTAGGCTCAAGCTCTAGTTGATTTTGAATGATCTGCACTGCCATTCTGGCGCATTTACCACATTGATCGGCAACACCTAAGCGCTTTTTTACGTCAGCAAGCGAGCTATCGCCCTGGCTTACTGCGTTTTTAATTTGCGTATCAGTGATCGCATGGCAAAGACAAACGTACATATATTAGTCTCCAATCGAATTGCGCTAATTCTAAATGAAAACGCTTATCAAATGCAATCATGTTTTTGGGTGATTTTCATACTTTAACGTTTTTGTTACATGGCGCACGTTTTATCGTCTATGCTAGGTGTGTTTTAGCACTAAAAAGCTAGGCAGTTTTAGAAGTAGGTTTAGGAATACAGAGTCAGGGTGATGATGCCTCACGGATGGATAACTCATGGATGAATAACGAAGAATTAATCAAAGATCCATAAGGTTTCATGAGAACTAATCTACCAGTTACACAGCGAGAATATGATTATCCAGCGGATTGGATTTTATTGTCGACCACGGATACTCAAAGTCATATCACTTACGCCAATCAATCTTTCTGTACCGTTGCCGGTTACGACCTCGATGCCATGCTAGGCAAGCCCCACAACATGGTGCGTCATCCAGATATGCCTCCGCAAGCGTTTGAAGATCTGTGGCGATGCATCAAAAAAGGCGAGCCTTGGAAAGGGATAGTAAAAAACCGCTGCGCCAATGGCGATCACTATTGGGTCGATGCCTATGTCTCACCGATTTCAGTTAATGGCAAAGTCGTCGAGTTTCAATCAGTACGCACTAAACCCACACGCGATCAGGTTAAGCGTGCAGAAATAGCCTATGCGGAGTTGAACAAAAAGGGCAGCGTCAGCGCGTTAAAACGTACCTTGGATATGCCAGTTAAATTGCTGTTACTCGCATTGGTTGCCATGCTACCCATGCTTTACCTTGCTCTGCAAATTGGCTTAATGGGCTTTATTGCCCTAGCGATAAGTGTCCTAGTATTGCTGGTGGGCGGTAATCTGGTGCTGAATCGCTATTACGCGATAGTGGCTAAGGCAAAGCATATCTACGATAATCCGCTGATGGCTCATATCTATAGTGGTAACTGTGACGATCTTGGCGCGATTAATTTAGCACTGCAAATGCAGAATTCAGAGCTTAAGTCGATTCTTGGGCGTGCATCGGATTCCTGTTATAACGTGTCAGAACAGGCCAAAATATCTGCCGCTAAGGGCAAACAAATCCAGAGTACCAGTCAGGCTCAACTATCTGAAATAGAACAAGTTGCTACAGCGATGCAGGAAATGACCGCCACATTAGGCGATATGTCCTCCAATTGTGCCGATGCGGCGAGTGCCACGCAAATGGCATCCGCTGAAACCATCAATGGTGATAAAACGGTGTCGAGTACTATTCGCTCGATTCAAGCGATGGCGGAGCAACTGCAACAAACGTCAAAAGTTATTACTGAGTTAGAAGCCCATAGTAAAGATATTGGCACTGTGCTCGATGTGATTCAGAGTATTGCGGGGCAGACGAATTTACTGGCATTGAATGCCGCGATTGAAGCGGCTAGAGCGGGTGAGCAAGGTCGTGGCTTCGCTGTCGTTGCTGACGAAGTACGGGCGCTGGCACAACGTACTCACGATGCCACAAAAGAAATCCACAGTATGATTAATCTGTTGCAGCAGGGGACGAATAAAGCTGTTATCAGTATGCAGCAAGGAGTGGTTGCCGCTTCCGAATGTATTTCAACGGCGGATTTAGCGGGTACGGCATTACGTACGATTCGTGAGGCCATTTCGACCATTACCGATATGACACACCATATTGCCAGCGCGGTTGAAGAGCAATCGAGTGTGGCAAATGAGATGAATCGCAGCGTGGTGAATGTGTCGCAATTTACCCATTCTAGTCATCAACTCGGCAGTGAAATGGTCGGCTTGAATGACGAAGTGACCCGCGAGATGGATTCTCACTCTGTATTAGTCGAGCAATTCTTAAAGCGCAGCTTTAGGATTTAACTGCCTAAAATTTAAAATAAAAAAAGGCAATAGTCTGACTATTGCCTTTTCTTTTTCTGATTTCTAACTCAATTTCTGCTCTCTGAATCAATTCCTGATCGTTAACTCAATAGCCTTTACTAAAGTCGACTCTATTCTGCAGTGGTTCACCCATGATGTAGCGGCGATAGTTTTGGCTAAAGATATCGACGATTTGTGCAGGATGGCTTGGCGCCGAAATATGCGGCGTGATCACGGCATTTTCCCGTTCCCAAATAAGATGGCTATTGGGCAAAGGTTCCTGAGCAAATACATCGAGGATCGCTTGCTGACTAGGATTAGCGATAAGTTGGATATTGAGTGCATCGAGATCGAGTGCATCACCGCGGCCAACATTAAACAGCACTGCATCAGTTTTTAACATGGCTAACATGTCAGCATTGAGAAGATTGTACGTTGCAGGAGTGCTTGGCAGTAGATTTGCAACCACATCGGCCTGTGTCAACACTTGGCCTAAATTGGACATAGCTTCTATGATATCAAAACCTTCTACGGCATTACCGCTGCTATTGATACCAGTAACATGCATGCCAAAGTGTTTTGCCGTCTTCGCTAAATGCTGGGCTATTGACCCTGTGCCAAGCAAGAGCAATCGCATGCCCTGTAAACTTGAGTGGCGCTGCTGGGGTTGAATCAGCCACTGTTTTTGTCCTTGTTGCTGGCGATAAAAACGATGGCCGCGGATATGCGCGAGTAAATAGCCGAATAGATACTCGCTCATCAGCGGGCCGAAAATGCCTTTAATATTGGTGAGTTGATAGTCTTTTCTGCCCCTTGGACTCATCAGGGCATCTATGCCAGCAAAGCTTGATTGTAACCATTGCAGATTTTTAGCATGGGGCAATAGGGGCGCGGCAAGTTTAGGTTCGGCTAACCAAATATCTGCATCAATTATGCCCGTAGGATTATCGTCGAGTAACGTTAAATCTGGGAGACTCTGCGCTTCAATCAAGTCGCGGTACTGTTGATTTGCCTTTGTTAGCAAGAGTAACTTGTGCCCCATGGCGTCTCCCTTTATGCTTGGTTATTGTTATTTTTCAATACGCTGTCGCGGCCACTCAGATGGATTGCGCTGCATCTTTTTAGGTTAAGTCTATGTTTGATCAATTAGTCGCCATTATTGCCCAGTTAGGTAATATGCTTCGCCCTTGGGCCTTCGATATTGCTACCGCTATGGTGGTGTGTCTTATTTTGGTTTTTTCAGCGGATGTAAATCGTATCTTAAGGCGTCATTTGTTGGGGCATTCTTTTGTGCTGCGAACATTTGTTTTTATTATTGTGAATGCCTTTGGCTATGGCCTATTAATCGTGAAAGCCACGCCTTGGGTGGCAAGACACATAGTGGCTATGCCATCCCATTGGATGTTTCTGTTAATTGTGGCCATGTTTATTTTTATCGGTTATTGGGCTCAGCGAAATAGCCAAGCTTAATATCGTTATTATTTTTGCCGCTACTCAAAGTAGCCAGAGTAATTGGCCATTGCCTTTTGAGTTAAGGCTTGCATGGCGCGATCGGGGTAATTGCTGAACACACCATCGACGCCCATCTGCTTAAGTGCATGAATATCGTCGCTATGATCGACAGTATAAACATAAACCTTAGCGCCTCTGTTGTGGGCGTCATCTACTAGCGCTTGGCTGATAAAACTCACATCTAAATGCAATGAATAGGCATTTAGGTCGCTTACTACCGCAGCCCCTTCGAGTGGAATACTGGCAAGCAGTGGTGCGACTAAAGCATCTGGCAACGCCTGTTTAAGTTCATACAGATAGGGGTGATTAAAAGAAGAGATCAGTAACTGCTCCTTATTAAAACCAAGCTGACTCATAGCCTTTGGATATAAGTCGATTAACGGCGTGACGGTATTAATGCCTTTTAACTCTATATTGACTATGCAGCGCCCCGCAATCAGCTCAAGTACTTGCCATAGCGTCGGAATGGATTCACCTTTCACATTGATGCTTGCTAGATAATCCTTGCTCACTAAGTGAATGACGCCCGTGCCCGAGCTTTTATTATCGAGTCGTCTGTCGTGAAACACGACTAACTCACCTTCGACATTATGTACATCGAGTTCGACGGCTTGTACACCCAATTCTAACGCTTTAGCCATGGCGGCTAAGGTATTTTCGGCCTGATAACCGCTGGCGCCGCGGTGAGCAAAAATAAGCATGGTCTGCGATCCTATTAGCTTCTAATAATGCCTTGTTGCTCGCGATTTTGACCATTCTTAATATGGATTTCCATCTGCGGGTAGGCGAGTTCGAGATTGTTTTCTTTGAGTTTTTTAGTCACTCGTTTATGTAAATCATGGCGCAGTGGCCAGCGTGCCGACATATCTTTCGCATAGGCGCGCACTTCATAATCTTGGGTATGCTTACCAAAGCCGGCAAACCAGACTTCAGGTTCTGGGCTGGCAAGTGCATCTTCACACTCTTGCACCGCTTGATACAGGGTCGCTTCAACTTTGGCAGGGTCTGAATCCCGCGCCACCGACACATAAACAATGACCCGAGTAATAGGATCTGACAAGGACCAGTTGATCAGCTGCTCTGTGATAAAGGCCTTGTTCGGGATGATAATTTCCTTTCTATCCCAGTCAATAATGGTGGTCGCCCGAATTTGGATTTTACTGACAGTCCCTGTTAAATCACGAATTGTCACCGTGTCGCCAATCCGCACGGGTTTCTCAAACAAAATGATCAAACCTGAGATAAAGTTGGCGAAAATTTCTTGCAAACCAAAACCTAAACCGAGAGACAGTGCGGCAATCAGCCATTGCAACTTAGACCATTCCATCCCGAGATTAGAGAAGCCGATTAATAGGCCAAGGAAAACCACCAGATAACGGCTGACGGTTGTGATCGCAAAACCCGTTCCGGGCGAGAGATCAAGCCTTTGCAGGATCATTAGCTCAAGTAGGCCGGGTAAATTGGTGGCAATCATTAACGAGAAACCTACTACTATCAGTCCAAACATCAGTGATTTCATGGTAATAGGCAATTGTTGCTCTAAGCCATTTACACTGGTATTGGTCGTCCACAGCGTAATGCCATCGAGGAAGGAAAACAGCGCCGTATGGGTTTGAGTCCACAGACCAATCAAACTGGCTAAAAAGGCCAATAACAAGAGTGAACGCACTAGGCCAAGGGATTGGCTCGAAATGGTTTCGAGATCGACTACGGGTTCTTCGTAGGTATCGAGTCCATCGACGGAAGGGTGATGCGTTTCGCCTTTTTCCCTTTGTGCTAAGCGTTCGGCACGTTTTGCCTTAGCGCGATCGAAGGCGATACGGCGGCGTTCGATTAACATCCACCGTTTGATCAATTGGTATAAGAGCAAGAAACCCAGACCCAGCACGATAGATAATTGCAGTTGTAACAGCATTTGGAAAGCGGTGAAGTAGTAACCCCTAAAGGCTAACACTGCGCTTAAAAGCGGCACAGAAATCAGCAAGGTCCAGAGTATTTTCTGAATGAGTTTTTTGTTTTTACCGTCTTTTTTTGCATCTGAGTTTTTACGGCTCAGGATTAAAATATCTTTGTATAACAAGAATAAAACGATACAGAAAATAATGAATGCGCCGCGGCCTATGCTATTACGCACCAGTGATGTGTCGAGTACTTCGGTAAAGCCCATCAGACCCAATAATGGGCTAGCAATCAGCACAAAGTGTCTGAGCCGTGATTGTCCCGCTTGAATGAGTTTTGAGGGGCGTTTGAAATGGCCCACGAGTACGCCTTTGTCGAGCGTCAGAATAAAGATAAAGCGATATAAGAGATACACTAAACCAATCGCCAGTATGCCCATACCCACAGCCTGCACAAAATTGCGATCGGAATGATAGAAAATCAATCCCGCCATGATCACTGGGAAAGGTTTTATCAACGCATAGCTGATACTGCAGGCGAGCGCTTTGAGAGTGTAAATGAATTTATCTTGGGTCACATTGCCCACATAAGTGGTGTAATGATTTAGCAAGCGATTGAATTTAGGCGTGATCAAGTCTTGTACGACTAAACACAGTACCAGCAATATGATCCACCAAGACCAATAATCGTTTTGTTCATCCCAGGCTTTTCCCAGTTCATCCCACTGTGCTTGTTGCACAAGCCAAACCGTGCTGCGCTCAAGATCCGTAAGCCATAACTTACTGATACTTGCAGCGTTAGGCACCCAGAATAAATGTTCGTTAAGGGTATTTTTGAGGGTGAGATTCTGTTGGCTCAGTTGTTGGTAATTGACCTTCAGCTTGCCTAATTCACTTAAGTATTGGTCATAGCTTTGCATCAACTGCGAGATCAAACTCTGTTGCGAGTGTAAGAGCTTAATCTGCTGCTCATTGTATAAGCCGGGTTGTTCTAATTCTTGCTCATTGAGGGCTTGTTGCTGCTCTAAATGGTATCTGTCTAAGCGCGCATCGGCGATCAGCGTTTGCAGTTTTTCGTGATTCGGTGGTTTAGGCAGTGATTGCAACATCTGCAAAAAGCGCTCACCAAAGGCGGAGTTCATTTTGACCCAAGTGATCTGCTCTTGGATGTTTGCCAGTTGTTTAGCTTGGGATTGATATTGGGTTTCTGCCTGTTCCTGCTGTTCGACCACATTATTGATCTGCAAAGTTAACGTTTGCAGCTTTTGGCCGTAAATCTGGTTAGTGTCGGCAATATTACGGGTGATAGGATCGATGACTTTTTCGGTATTAACTAAGTTTTTGGCTAGGGTGGCATCCGTTTGTTGCTGACGTTGTTTATTGATTGCCTTGTTGATGGTTTCGATCAAGGCTTCTTGCTGCACCAGTTGTTGGCGGACTAGCTGTAATTGTAATTGCGTCAGTTCAATGCGTTTTTGGCTGCTGGCAAGTTCTGCTTCATCGGTGGCAAGGCTTTGTTCAAAGAAGAGTCGTTGAGTTTGCTGTAACTCTCCCGTAGGGGTATCTAGCGGGGCGAGTTCTGCTTTTTTGTTTTGGGCGACAGTTTGCCTCGCGCTGGCGATAACTGTAGGTAAGTCATTGTGACGTAGTAATAAATCGTTAACTTGTCGGCCAAGGGTGGATTCGCTTTCTTTAAGTTCAGACAAGCGAATATAGGCCATGGAAGCCTGCTGGCTGAGGTCAGTACCTTTTTCCAGAGATAAAGGCTTATAGGCATCTTTCAGTGCTTGGTTAGTGCGCTTCTTATGTTGCTCAAAATCAATCTGCGCTTGTTGGAAACTGGCTGCGTTGGCGGCTAGTTTTTCTATGTTAATTTTTAGTTCGTTAATTTGTTCGTCAATGCTGAGATTTTGTTGCTGATCTTGCTTGTTCATGCCAAGACGTTTGTCCAACTGCAAAGGCGAATTGGCAAGTGCGGAAAATGTGAAAAAAGCAATAATGAACAATAAAATACGTGGCATATAGGCTAAAGACATTTAGGGGCGAAAGACGCTCCATATTAGCCAAATTGCGTTGAGATTGGTATGTTTCAGGCGTTCTTTTTTCGCCGCTGTGATTGGTGCGATTGATGGGTTTCGAAGATGGCGGTAGCGACTATGATAGTGCCACCAATTAGGGTGTTGAGATTGAGCTCTTCACCTAAAATGATCAGCGCTAACATGGCGCCATAAAAGGGTTGTAAGCAAGAGACTAGGCCGACAGTCTTGGCGCTCAGTTGCCTAAGGGCCGAGGTAAATAAGGCGTGGGGTGCGGCGGTAAAGACGACGCCGAGTAAAATAATTAATCCCCACACTTCTAATGAGATACTGCCCAGTTCCGTTTGGTGCCACGGCATCAGGAACATCACAGCGACCAAAGTTTGATAGAACATGGCATGGGGGCCGCTGTACTGGGAAAAGTAGCGTTTGTGCAATAAGTTACGGGTGGTGAACAAGATGGCGGACACTATGCCGATGGCAATCCCTAGCGTAGTGTCGTTACCTAAATTGGCTTCAGGGATCAGTAATATCACCCCAATCAGCACTAACACACCACTGAGCATATCGTGTAATTTTATCTTATTACCTGTCAGTAACGGCTCGGCAATCACTGTCATCACCGGATAGGTGAAAAATGCAATCATGCCAATGGCGACCGACGATAATTGCATGGCCGCAAAATAAGTCACCCAATGCAGGCTGACGATAACCCCAAGCCCGATGGCGACTAGATAATCTTGTTTGCTTGCCAGCGTTAGCCGTTTACGGCTGAATTTGACTAGCAAACCTAACACTGTGGCAGCGACGATACAGCGCAGAAAGGTGATGTCGAGGGCGCTGAGCGGGATTAATTTAGAAAACAAAGCTGTGCCGCCAAATAGCAGCACAGCCAGATGCAATTCAATTAATCCCGAAGGTTTAGCAGAACTCAAGAAAACTTAATCCGCTTGCTTAACGTCTTTCAGGTTAGCGAAGGCTTGTCCCATACGCGTTACTGCTTCGGCTTCGACACCTTCAGCAAATGTCGCGATAGCGTTTTTGGCAAACAACATCACCACAGTACTGCCTAACTTGAAGCGACCCATTTCTTCGCCCTTGTCTAAGGTGATGGCATCTGGGCCTTGGGTTGGATATTCCCAAGTGAAGACTTGCTTACCTGTCGGCGGCGTGACTGTGCCAGCCCATACGGTTTCAATACTGGCAACAATCGTTGCGCCAACCAATACCATGGCCAATGGACCTAATTCGGTTTCAAAAATCGCCACAACGCGTTCGTTACGGGCAAACAGACCGGGTACATGTCTCGCCGTTAACGGATTCACTGAAAACAGTTCGCCAGGTACATAGGTCATTTTTGATAACGTGCCTTTAATCGGCATATGGATACGGTGATAGTCTTTAGGCGCCAGATAGATAGTCGCAAAATCACCGCCTTCGAAGCGTTTAGCATCTTCGGCTTGATCGCCAAGCAAGGTTAACGATGAATAGTGATGACCCTTAGCTTGGAAGATACGACCGTTTTTGATGGGGCCTAACTGACTTACCGCACCATCGACGGGATGCACCATGATATCGGCGTCCATATCTAACGGACGAATACCGGGTTTAAGGGCGCGGGTAAAAAAAGCATTAAAGCTTTTATAGGCTTCTGGTTCGCTCTGCGCCGCTTCGCTCATGTCGATTTTATATTGTTTGATAAACCACTTAATGGCGGCAGTGGTTAAGGCGCCAGCTTCGGCTGCAGCGAGTTTACCCACTAAACGAGATAACAAGTGTTTTGGCAACATGTACTGCAGCGCTATTTTGACTTTATCCAATTTCAATTCCTTTTCTTACTGCTCAATCTTTGCTGAGACTGTTGTTATTTATCAATAAGTCGTTATTCATCAGTGGCCGCACGGAAATGGCGGGCATGACGTTGTTCATCTAAGCTGGCGATAATTTTATGGTAATTATTAAAGCGATCTGCGCTGATCTTACCTTGGCTCAGGGCTTCTTGAAGTGCACAGCCGGGATCGTCACCGTGTTTACAATCGCGGAATTTACATGCGCCAAGATACTCGCGAAACTCGATAAAGCACCAGCCGACACGTTGTGCAGGAAGATGCCATAGGGCGAATTCGCGCACGCCCGGAGAGTCGATTAAATCGCCGCCACTAGGCAAGTGCAACAGCTTAGCAGTGGTAGTAGTGTGTTGACCTAAACCTGAGTTATCGGAAACATCGCCGATAATAAGCTCTGCATCGGGTAGTAATGCATTGATGATCGATGATTTACCCACACCAGATTGGCCGGCAAACACGCTGACTTTATCTTTGAGTATGCCTTTGATGGTATCGATACCATCGCCAAGCTTGCTGCTGACCTTATAAACCGGATAGCCAATGTCTTTGTAGCGCTGTAGCGCTTCATCGATTGCCTGCGCTTCATCGGGATTGAGCAAGTCAATTTTATTTAAAATGATGATAGGCGGAATATCGGTATCTTCGGCAGCCACTAAATAACGGTCAATGATCTGGGTGGTAAAGCTGGGTAATACCGAGGAGACAATCAAAATTTGGTCGATATTCGAGGCGATGATTTTCACGCCATCGTATAAATCTGGGCGTGTAAGTGATGAGCGACGTGGATGAACGGCTTCAACAATACCTGCGATACCGCTATTGGCTTGGCTCTCAATGGCTAAGCGTACGATCACTTTATCGCCAGTCACTAAACTGGTGACGGCACGGCGAATATTACAGCGCACAATTTGGCCGCTTTCAGTTTCTATGTCGGCATGTTGGCCAAAACGTGAAATCACAGTACCGGGCTGTTCTTGCCCCAATGAACTATCCTGTAACTCTGGCGTATTTTTATCGCCACTGTCACGATTGAGTCGCTTCTCGTGATTAGCGCGCATACGGCGTAATTGACCTTGGCTTAGGGGTTTCTTTTTACTCACTGATTCGTCTTCGTCAATTAGGTGATTTTTTGTGTTGGAAAAAAGCAGTATGATACACGCTCTTGAATAAAAAAGCCTGAATTTAGGCTAACTGACATGATAAGGCTGATTTATGACGGCAGATGTAAATAATCTCATTTGGATCGATTTGGAAATGACAGGGTTAGAGCCCGACGTCGACAGGATCATTGAAATTGCCACTTTAGTGACAGATCAAGAACTCAATATTATCGGTCAAGGTCCGGTTATCGCGATTCATCAGTCAGATGATGTGCTGGCCGCTATGGATGATTGGAATCAAAAGCACCATGGTGAGTCAGGGTTGATTGATCGCGTTCGTGCTAGCCAAGAAACCGAAGCGCAAGCCGTGGCTAAGACTATTGCCTTCTTAGAACAGTATGTTCCTAAGGGCGCCTCTCCAATGTGTGGTAACAGCATTGGTCAAGATAGACGCTTTTTAAATCGTTATATGCGCGAGCTGGAAGATTATTTCCACTACCGCAATGTGGATGTCAGTACGATTAAAGAGCTAGTGAAGCGTTGGAGCCCAGAAACTATGGACGGTTTTAAGAAGCAAAATACTCACCAAGCCCTGCAGGATATCCAAGAGTCGATCGCTGAATTGCAGTATTATCGCAGCAAAGTATTTAAAATTTGACCGATCAGTAGATAAATATGCAAGAAGGGGTTGCAGCCGCATGAATTTTTCATATAATGCGGCCTCAACTTTTTGATGCGAACAGAGATGTGCGGTCATTTAGATTGAATGCGACGTTAGCTCAGTTGATAAAGGTTGATAGGCGATACCTTTGTTAATGTTGAAGGCAAATGTAGCAGCGATGCAAAAAGCGACATTAGCTCAGTTGGTAGAGCGATACCTTGCCAAGGTATAGGTCATCGGTTCGAACCCGATATGTCGCTCCAAATTAAAATTTAGTGATTTGCCAAATCATTAATACAGATTATGCGACATTAGCTCAGTTGGTAGAGCGATACCTTGCCAAGGTATAGGTCATCGGTTCGAACCCGATATGTCGCTCCAAATTAAAACTTAGTGATTTACCAAATCATTAATACAGATTATGCGACATTAGCTCAGTTGATAAAGGTTGATAGACGATACCTTTTTGAATGTTGAAGGCTGATGTGACAGCGATAATTATGCGACATTAGCTCAGTTGGTAGAGCGATACCTTGCCAAGGTATAGGTCATCGGTTCGAACCCGATATGTCGCTCCAAATTAAAACTTAGTGATTTACCAAATCATTAATACAGATTATGCGACATTAGCTCAGTTGGTAGAGCGATACCTTGCCAAGGTATAGGTCATCGGTTCGAACCCGATATGTCGCTCCAATTTCGTTCTATTTCCTTATTATTGCTTTAATTTTCAATTAGTTCAGTTCCTAATATCGCTATAACTTTCTTAATGCTTAAACAGTTAGCTAGAACATAGGCTCAAATTGTTGTGATTAAAATCATTTCGCTGTACTTCTCACATCATTCCCTCAATTAGTTCGTCTATATTTGTCTTGATTCACTGCCATCTACCTCAAGCACTCTATCTCAGATTCACCATGCACAACCAAAGACTTACGAATACCCTTTGGGAAAAGTGTGTTGAGATCTCTTTTGGCTTTTCTCTTTTATACAAAACAGTGTGATAGGATTTAGATGCGTGATCTATAGCGTGTTTCTTCAAGTTTTCCTAAATTAGATAGCTGCGTGAAAGTTAAATTATGACCTTGTTCAAATATTCGTAACGCTTTTACTCACATAATGGAATTAGACAAAATTAATAGCGCCAAGTAGTTGGCCTGACAATGGAGTGCATTATATGCGTATTCAACAATTACGTGATCTACTCGAGTATGTGGCAAATTGCCGCTTAGATATGGCGCAACTCTATGGCCGACTCAACAATCAAGCTGACTCGGCTCGTGTGAAAATGATGTTGGAATATTTTGAATCACACCAAAAAACCATGGCAGAAAAACTGCGTGATTATATGGATGAAGCACCACATCGTATTCTTGATACTTGGTATAAAGACTTCACTTTTGAAGACTTTACTAAGCGTTGCCAAGATACTATGTTGCCCGCAAACATGAATGAAGATGATGTGCTCAACTTACATTTAGACCTAGAGAATCGTCTGATTGGTTTGTTAGAAAAAACAGTTAACTCAACCACGGCGGAAGATGCGCGCAATGCGTTAGCCAATTTGATCCGAGTAGAGAAAACTCAGCAGCAACGTTTAGTCCATAGTACGATTCGGATGGACGATATCTAAACCGTCATGTCTTCTCGAATCTCAAAGCCAGCCCAGTGCTGGCTTTGGTTTTTATGTCGACTTTGTATAGGCCACTTTTACTCTACTTTGCTCCATTTGGGCGGGTTTCTGCGCCTGAACTGATTTACGTCATAATTTCTCGCTGCTTTTTTTGCTACTTTCTTGATCTATTGGCTGATTTTTATTGGCCTTGCTCAATTCTGCCAAGACTTCTATGGTGAGATTACTCATTGTGAAATGGAGTCATTGGTGTCTAAGGAGATCCTTCATGGCACAAGATCTATCGCAATTTCCCAAAGCTCTATACACCCAAACACAAGTTCGCGAAGCTGAACTGAGTGCAGTGTCTCAGGGAGTATCTAGTCTCTATGAATTGGTCGAGCGTGCTGGCGCGGCGGCTTTTGAGTGTTTAGCGAAACATAGCTCCAAAGTCTCACCGGTGTTAATCCTTGCCGGCAGCGGTAACAATGGTGCCGATGCTTTAGTGTGCGCCTGTTTAGCCCGTGCCAGTGGTATGGACGTTTCTGTGATGATGACGTCAGCGGCAGGTACACCTGAGTGTCAGCAAGCATTGACCCATTATCTTGCTGAAGGTGGAAAATTACTGCCGTTAGAGGTTGAACCTAT
Source organism: Shewanella oncorhynchi (assembly GCF_030848765.1). Lineage (NCBI taxonomy): Bacteria > Pseudomonadati > Pseudomonadota > Gammaproteobacteria > Alteromonadales > Shewanellaceae > Shewanella > Shewanella oncorhynchi. The sequence continues at coordinate 4,289,340 of NZ_CP132914.1, read as the reverse complement.
TCTCGCAGCGAAAATCATAGTCGATGGTCTGTTAGGTACTGGGGTACATGATGCTGTACGCGACGATATGGCTAAATATATCCGTGCCATCAATGACAATTCGGCTTGGGTATTGAGCCTTGATTTACCCTCTGGAGTCATTGCTGATACAGGCGCCGTAGCAGGTGTTGCTGTGATGGCGGATATCACCTTATGTTTTGGAGGTTTAAAGCAAGGTGTGTTAACCGGTAAGGCGCGGCATTACAGCGGCGAGCTTGAATTTGCAGATTTAGAATTAACGCCTTTCTTTGCTGAAGCGAGCGCACAAAGAGTAGGAAGAGAGACTCTTAAGGACTATTTTGCCGCCCGAGCACGGGATAGCCATAAAGGCCAATCGGGAAAAGTCACTGTCATCGGCGGTGATATAGGCATGGCTGGGGCTGTGAGACTGGCAAGTGAGGCTTGCCTACGTGCAGGCGCGGGATTAGTCACTGTGATCAGTCGACCTGAGCATCAACTGACGGTGAATGTCTCCCGTCCTGAACTGATGTTTTGGGGTTGTGATTTAGTCGATATGGAAGTGTATCTGCGCCTTGGTTGGGCGCAGGTTATCGTGCTTGGTCCTGGTTTAGGTAAGCATGACTGGGGGTATAATTTGTTTAAAGCCGTGGGCTTGAGCGATAAGCCTTGTGTTTTAGATGCCGATGCGTTGAATCTGCTCAGTAATGAACCAAGGCGCCAAACTAATTGGGTATTAACACCACATCCGGGCGAGGCGGCGCGTTTACTTGGTTGTACCGTGGCCGATATTGAACTGGACAGATTTGCCGCTGTTCGCGCGATACAGCAAAAGTACGGCGGTGTTGTATTGCTAAAGGGCGCAGGAACGGTCATTTTTGATGGTCAGCAAATGGTAGTGGCACCAGTCGGCAACCCTGGGCTTGCCAGTGGTGGGTGTGGCGATGTGTTATCTGGTATTATAGGCGCGCTCATGGCTCAGGGAATGGATAATATGCAGGCAACGGTGCTTGGCGTAGTCGTACATGGTTGCGCCGCTGATCTTGCGGCAATACAGGGAGAACGGGGTATGTTAGCGAGCGATTTAATGCCTTTTATTCGCCAATTAGTGAATAGTGATTTACTCTAGGCGGAATGTGAGACTCAAGCAGGGCTTTGCCCTGTGCATTAGCAAGATTGAGTCGCTTCTCCATCAATAACAGCAGTGATATAAGCGGATATGACAGAGTTAACTTTTTTCTTAGACAACGAAGACGACACTATTGCGGTTGGGCAAAAATTAGCCCGCCATGTCCAAGCGCCTTTGACTCTGTATCTTACGGGTGATTTAGGAGCCGGTAAAACGACGCTGAGTCGTGGCTTAATTCAGGGATTAGGCCATAAAGGTGCAGTTAAAAGCCCGACTTACACTTTAGTTGAACCATATGAGCTAGAAGGTGTCGAAGTTTATCATTTTGATTTGTATCGTTTAAACGATCCAGAAGAACTCGAGTTTATGGGGATCCGTGATTACTTTACGGATAAGAGTCTGTGCATTGTTGAATGGCCAGATAAGGGAGAGGGTTTACTGCCCGCTGCCGATGTCCATATGCATTTAAGTTATCAAAATAGTGGGCGAGAAATACGCATAGAGGCCTTGTCTGAGCCAGGTGAAAAGTTATTAAAAGCGATAAAATAAAAACTAAAATGATAAAAAATAACCCGTATTTTCAAATTATTATTCTTTCTTTATGTTCTTTTTTTTCTGTGGCGGCCCATGCTGCTAATCAGTTAGAAAGCGTACGTATTTGGGCCGCGCCTGAGTCAACTCGAATCGTGTTTGACTTGAGTGGAGTGCCTGATTACACCTATTTCTCTTTAGATGGCCCTAATCGTTTAGTGGTGGATTTAAAAAAGACCACTGCTAAAGTTGTGCTTAAAAATCTTGAAAACAACAGTAAGTTGGTTAAGGGCGTGCGGGTCAGTAAGTCACCGACTAAAGGTGATTTGCGTTTAGTGATCGATCTCGTAAAACCATTGAATGCAAGCTTGTTTTCTTTGCCTGTTACTGCGCCCTATGGCAATCGTCTAGTGGTTGATTTAGAAGATAAAACGTTAACTACTGCAACGGCTATCGTGTCATCTACACCCGTTAAAACTGTCACCCAAGCGGCGCAATCATCCCGCGATATTGTAATTGCTATTGATGCGGGTCATGGTGGCGACGATCCTGGCTCCATTGGTCCTTCTGGTGTTTATGAAAAAAAGGTCGCCCTAGAAATCGCCAGACGTGTTTCCAGCAAGATCAATGACACGCCAGGCATGCGTGCTGTGATGATCCGTACTGGTGATTATTTTGTGAATTTAAATAAACGCTCTGAACTGGCGCGCAACAGTAAGGCGGATCTGCTGATTTCTATTCATGCGGATGCCTTTACCTCGCCCAATCCACGTGGCGCCTCCGTATGGGTGCTATCAATGCGTCGTGCTAATAGTGAAATTGGTCGTTGGTTAGAGCAAAAAGAGAAACACTCTGAGTTGCTGGGTGGCGCGGGTGAGATTATCCAAAACACGGATAATGAACAGTATTTGGCTATGACGCTGCTCGATATGTCAATGAACAGTTCGATGGCAATTGGCCATTCTGTAGCGGGGGATATTTTAAAAGATTTAGGTGGCGTGACTCAATTGCATAAAAGTCGCCCTGAGTCCGCGAGTTTAGCCGTGCTGAAGTCACCGGATATTCCTTCAATCTTGGTTGAAACGGGCTTTATTTCAAACCCTAAAGAAGAGCGTTTACTGTCGAGTAGTCGCCATCAAGAGAGCATTGCCAATGCTATTTATAAGGGGGTGAGCCGTTACTATCATAACAATCCGCCAGCGGATACTTTGCTTGCCCAAAGAAGGGGAGGAAGCTCTAGCAGTGCTAAGCCGGCCAAAGCCACAGCAAAAGCATCAGCAGAAAGAACCTCAACAGAAAGAACCTCAACAGAAAGAACACCTACAGCCTATGTTGGTGATGCCGTATCGACAAAGGTTAAACATAAGGTCCGTCGCGGAGAATCTTTATCTGCAATCGCGCAACGTTACAGTGTGCCTATGTCCAGCATCAAACAAGCGAATGGAATGAAGTCCGATGTGGTGCAGTTAGGGCAAACGTTAGTCATACCCCAGAGTTAAATAGGAAAGCATGATGGGCATTCAGATCCTGCCTCCGCAATTAGCCAACCAAATTGCGGCGGGGGAAGTGGTTGAGAGACCCGCTTCCGTAGTCAAAGAATTGGTCGAGAATAGCCTCGACGCAGGAGCGAGCCGAGTCGATATTGAAATCGACAAAGGCGGCAGCAAGCTGATTAAAATTCGCGATAACGGATCTGGCATACCTAAAGATGAACTTGCGCTAGCCTTATCGCGCCATGCGACCTCAAAGCTGCACACTTTAGACGATCTTGAAGCAATCCTTAGTTTTGGTTTCCGTGGTGAAGCGCTAGCCAGTATCAGCTCAGTCTCACGTTTAACTTTAACGTCACGCACGGCTGAGCAAACCGAAGCGTGGCAAGCCCATGCTGAAGGTGCCGACATGGCCGTTAAAGTGATGCCCGCCGCGCATCCAGTAGGTTCGACGATTGAAGTGGTGGATTTATTCTTTAATACACCGGCTCGCAGACGCTTTTTAAAGAGTGACAAAACCGAATTTACCCATATAGATGAATGGTTAAAGCGCATTGCATTAGTGCGCGGCGATATTCATTTCACGTTGACGCATAACGGCAAGACAGTACGTAATTATCGTCCTGCCATGAATGAAGCCCAGTATTTACAGCGTTTGACGCAAGTGTGTGGCCGTCCATTTGCCGAGCAAGCGCTTAAGATTGAATGTCAACACGATGATTTGCGCCTCAGTGGCTATTTGCAGTCACCTTGGTCACCGGTTATCAGCGATACCCATTACTTTTATGTCAATGGACGCCTTATCCGTGATCGCTTAGTCAATCATGCAGTACGTCAAGCCTTTGCCCAAAAAGCAGAACTTGAGCAACCCGGCTACGTGCTGATGTTGGATATCGATCCCCATCAAGTGGACGTTAACGTGCATCCTGCTAAGCATGAAGTGCGATTCCATCAGAGCCGCTATGTGCATGATTATATTCTGCAAGCATTGCAATCGGCGCTGGAAGAAGCAGGAGAGCTCAACTTTGTTCACTCTAGCTCTTTGGATGAGGTTGAAGATGTGTTTGTGGATGCCCCGATAAGCGCCACTGAAATCTCAGCCCCTTTTATACTTGGCGCTGATTCAGCTCTAGTTAATGCGCAAACTGATACACTTGAGTCTGCTCAAGATGTAGTTACCCCTGCCGTTCAAGTAAAGTCTCTAGTCGCAGGACGAGAAGGCGCCAGTTTTGGCACTCAAACCAATGCTTTTGGCAGCATGACAACGCCAAGGGACAGCAGCCGTGGCAGTTATTCTGCAGGTGAATCTCGACAACGTACTGAATTACCGTCAAAGGCGGCAATAGCAAGTTATGGTGCTTTACTGCAAACCCCTTCTTACAGTGTAAAAGATCAAGATTATCAGTCTGTGTTACCTATGCCATCGATATTAGATGGGCAATATTGGGTGATGACGTCGGAAGATAAACTCAGTCTATTATCAATAAAATCAGTAGCATTGGCGACGCGATGCCAAGAGATTGAAGCTAAACTAGCGACGGGGTTAATTGGTCAGCCTTTATTGATGCCAGTGTCTGTCGCGGCTGATGCGGATTGGCAGGCTGTGCTCATTGAACACGACACGCTGATCCGCCAATTAGGTTTAGAACTAACAATTCGTTACCAGCAGTTGATTATTAAAAAAGTGCCCCCATATATCAGAGAGAGCCAGTTAGCCAAAGTGATCCCTGAGTGGCTACAATCGCTACGTTTTGAAACACCTGCGCCGAGCGCATTGGCATTTTGGTTGGCAAAACACAGTTTAACGGGATTCGTTTCGGCACCAGAAGTCTGGGCAGCATTTTCGCAGTTAGCTGAAGAGAAAAAACAGCTTATTGCCAACAAAGCGATATTCTTACCTTGGCAATCGTGGCTAGAAGAGCAAGCAAGTGAATAAAGAATTACAGCCTAAAGTGTTATTTTTGATGGGGCCAACGGCCTCAGGTAAGACAGCTTTAGCATTAGAATTGGCCGAAAAGCATAACTGTGAAATCATTTCGGTCGATTCGGCATTAATTTATCGTGGTATGGACATTGGCAGTGCCAAGCCTTCAGCAGACGAACTGGCTCGTGGGCCGCACAGATTAATTGATATTCGTGATCCCAGTGAAAGCTATTCAGCAGCCGACTTTAGAGCCGATGCAATAGCCCAGATAGAAGAGATTGTCAGTATGGGGAAAACGCCAGTATTAGTTGGCGGAACCATGATGTATTTCAAAGCGTTACTCGAAGGTTTGTCACCTTTGCCGAGTGCGGACGACGCCATTAGGGCCGAGATCCAAGCGGAGGCGGATGAAAAGGGATGGGAAGCACTGCATGACCAATTAAGGGAGATAGATCCCGTGTCGGCAGAAAGAATTCATCCTAATGATCCACAAAGACTTTCAAGAGCGCTGGAAGTCTATAGAATAAGCGGCAAGAGCATGACTGAGTTGACTCAGACTAAGTCAGCTCCCTTGCCCTATGACGTAGTGCAGTTTGCTATTGCACCGCGCGAACGCAAAGTGTTACATGACTTAATAGCGCAACGTTTTGCGCTTATGCTCAAACAGGGCTTTATTGAGGAAGTCACAGAGCTAAAAGCCCGTGGAGACTTGCATTTAGACTTGCCTTCAATGCGTTGTGTCGGTTATCGACAGTGCTGGCAATACCTAGATGGTGAGTTTGACTATGATACTATGGTCGAAAAAGCGGTTGCTGCTACTAGGCAATTGGCTAAGCGTCAATTAACATGGTTGCGGAGTTGGCCAGAGTTGAATTGGCTTGAAAGTGGTGCTGAGGGGAATTTAGTTATGCTTATGCGTCAATGCCGCTAGCTTATTAGCCCTTGCTGTATAATACTAAAACTAAACAAAAAACTATCACTGATATCGATTTATTTTATATAAATTAAAAAAGGAAATAATAAAATGGCTAAGGGGCAATCTTTACAAGACCCATTTTTGAACGCATTGCGTCGCGAGCGCGTTCCTGTATCAATTTACTTGGTTAACGGCATTAAACTCCAAGGACAGGTAGAGTCGTTTGATCAATTTGTCATTCTGTTGAAAAATACAGTGAGCCAAATGGTTTATAAACACGCTATTTCTACTGTCGTGCCAGCACGCCCATTCAACGTTACTGGTCACCAAAATGCCCAAGGCGGATATGGTGCTCAAGATGATGCGCCTAGTGGCGAATAAGTATTATCTGAGGAGTTTGCTTCTTGTTTGATCGTTATGAGGCGGGAGAAACTGCGGTTCTTGTCCATATCGACTTTTCCGATGAGGAACGCCGAGAAGATTTAGTCGAGCTGCAGCTATTAGTAGAATCAGCTGGGGCAAGATCAGTCGGGGTGATTACTGGAAGTCGACGTTCACCGGATCGCAAATTTTTTGTGGGTTCTGGTAAAGCCGAAGAGTTAGCTGCATTAGTGGCGGCGACTGAAGCCAATGTGGTGATTTTTAATCATGCATTGAGTCCAGCCCAAGAGCGTAATCTTGAGCAAGTGTGTCAGTGTCGAGTGCTCGACCGTACGACACTTATTCTCGATATTTTTGCCCAAAGAGCGCGAACTCACGAAGGTAAGTTACAGGTGGAGCTAGCGCAATTGCGCCATATGTCGACTCGCCTGATCCGTGGTTGGACGCATCTTGAAAGGCAAAAGGGCGGTATTGGTTTACGTGGTCCAGGGGAAACCCAGCTCGAAACCGATAGACGTTTGCTCAGAGGACGGATTAAAAATATCAACAAACGCTTAGAGCGAGTTGATAAGCAACGTGAACAGAGTCGACGTGCACGTAAGCGTAGTGATTTGTCGACAGTCTCATTAGTCGGCTACACAAACGCGGGTAAATCAACGCTGTTTAATGCCCTAACATCATCTGATGTTTATGCTGCAGATCAGCTATTTGCCACACTCGATCCTACGCTAAGAAAGTTAGATTTACCTGATGGTGCCGTGATATTAGCGGATACTGTAGGGTTTATTCGTCATTTGCCCCATGATCTCGTTGCTGCATTTAAGGCAACCTTACAAGAGACAAGGCAAGCTGAGTTATTACTACACATAGTTGATTGTGCAGATGAAAACATGGCGGATAATTTTGATCAGGTTCAATCTGTACTGAAAGACATCCAAGCCGATGAAGTCATGCAACTCGTGGTCTGTAACAAAATCGATTTACTCGAAGATGTGACGCCAAGAATTGAATATAACGACATAGGCAAACCCGTTCGAGTTTGGGTTTCAGCACAGAAGCGTTTAGGATTTGATTTGCTATTGAAAGCCATCACTGAGCTTATTGGTGAGGTGATTAAAGAGCTAACACTTAGAATTCCGGCAACTGCTGGACATTATCTTGGCCAGTTTTATCGACTGGATGCGATACAGCAGAAAGAGTACGACGATCTGGGGAACTGTATTTTGTCTGTTCGTTTATCGGACGCCGATTGGCGCCGATTAACAAAACAGAGTCAGGGTGAGTTAGAAACCTTCATCTTCGAAGATTCGATAGATGAAGCTGTTTGTTAATAATCTAATTTATTTCATCCACTTATGGAGTGCTAAATGGCTTGGAACGAGCCCGGTAACAAGGGTAATGATCCTTGGGGAAATAAAGGTGGTAACGACAAAGGACCACCGGACCTTGACGAGGTTTTTCGTAATCTTTCAAAGCGCTTTGGCGGCAAAGGAAATGGCTCAGGCCAGTCTTTTAGTTCGTTTAGCCTAATCATCATTCTTGCTGTTGCTGTAGTTGTTTGGGGACTTTCGGGTTTTTATACAATTAAAGAAGCTGAGCGTGGTGTGGCACTGCGATTTGGTAAACACGCTGGCGAAATTGGCCCTGGACTTCATTGGAAAGCCACATTTATCGACCAAATTTATCCCGTCGACATTCAATCGGTTCGCTCTATTCCTGCGTCTGGTAGCATGCTGACATCCGATGAAAACGTCGTGAAAGTTGAGCTTGATGTTCAGTATCGTATTTTAGATGCTTACTCATATCTATTTAGTGCCGTCGATGCGAACGCCAGTTTGCGTGAAGCGACTGACAGTGCACTGCGTTATGTCATTGGACATAACAAGATGGATGATATTCTGACTACGGGCCGTGATGCTATTCGTCGCGATACGTGGAAAGAGTTAGAGCGCATTCTTGAACCGTACAAATTGGGTCTTGCTGTTGTTGACGTTAACTTCTTACCGGCACGTCCGCCAGAAGAAGTGAAAGACGCCTTCGATGATGCGATTTCTGCCCAAGAAGATGAACAACGTTTTATTCGTGAAGCTGAAGCTTATGCCCGTGAAATTGAACCAAAAGCTCGTGGTGAAGTTGAACGTATGGCGCAACAAGCGAATGCTTACAAAGAGCGTGAAGTCTTAGAAGCTCGCGGTAAAGTGGCTCGTTTTGAGTTGTTATTACCAGAGTATCAAGCTGCGCCTGAAGTGACTCGTAAGCGTTTGTATCTTGATACAATGCAGCAAGTGATGACAGATACGAATAAAGTGCTGATTGATGCTAAGAACAACGGCAACTTAATGTACCTACCGCTAGATAAGTTAATTCAGCAGAAGCCTGCGACAAATGAGCTGGAAGCTAAGCCACAGCAAAATGTTAATTCTTCATCTGTATCAACGACTCGCGCGAATGAGCCTTTGAGTGGACGTCCATCCCGCGATGATCGTACTCGCCAAGGGAGGGAGTAATCCATGGGTAGATTAAGCGTTATTCTTATCGCCGTGCTCTTAGGTATTGGTTTGTCATCTTTAATGGTGGTGAATGAAGGCGAGCGCGCTATTGTGGCGCGTTTCGGTGAAATTTTAAAAGACGACGTTGACGGTAAGCAAGTCACCCGCGTCTACGGTCCAGGCCTGCACATGAAAGTGCCTGTGATCGATAAAGTAAAATTACTCGATGCCCGTATTCAGACACTCGATGGTGCAGCTGATCGTTTTGTGACTTCAGAGAAGAAAGACCTTATGGTCGATTCCTATGTGAAGTGGCGCATTATGGATTTCGAAAAATATTACCTGTCTACAAACGGTGGTATTAAGTCGAATGCAGAATCGCTATTACAACGTAAGATCAACAACGATTTACGCACAGAGTTTGGTCGTCGCACTATCAGAGAGATTGTTTCTGGTAAGCGTGATGAACTGCAAAATGATGCGTTATCCAATGCCTCAGAAAGTGCAAAAGACTTAGGTATTGAAGTTGTTGATGTGCGTGTAAAGCAAATCAATCTACCGGCTAACGTCAGTAACAGTATTTACCAGCGTATGCGTGCAGAGCGTCAAGCTGTGGCAAAAGAGCATAGAGCGCAAGGTAAAGAACAGTCTGAAATTATTCGTGCAACAATAGATGCTAATGTGACGGTGAAGATTGCCGAAGCTGAACGTAAAGCCTTAACCATTCGAGGTGAAGGGGATGCGTTAGCAGCGAAGATATATTCTGATGCTTACAACAAAGATGCTGAGTTCTTCGGTTTTGTTCGTAGCTTAGAGGCTTATCGAGCCAGCTTCTCAGGCAAGTCCGATATTATGGTGTTAGAGCCTGATAGCGAGTTCTTCAAGTATATGAAGAGCACTGCACCTAAGAAGTAATGCATTAAAAGTATTGATTTAATAGGTCCTGTTACTCAGGGCCTATTTTTTTATCTGGCGATTGTTAACTTAGTTTGAAAAGTCTGGGCTAATTTATATTAGCGATGCATGCTTTATGCCGATGTCACAGACAAGAAGCTTAAAATATGATCCAAATGAATTAAAATGGGTTAATAGTTGGGTCTTTTTTAGGCTTTTTTTAAAAAACACGCAATCTCCCTAACTTACTTGCGTGTTTTCACTATGATCTGCTTCTAATTTTTAGCTATAATGAGCCCCGCTTCAAACTTCGATTTTTGACCCTAGTGATGACTAAGGGCTGAAAGTCTTTGAAATATAAAAATTCCAACACCCTCTGGGAGATAAGTGGATGAGCAATGCGCCAGTCGATACCGGACGTCGCAGATTCCTGACAGCCGCAACCGCCGTAGTAGGTGGTGCTGGTGCCGTCGCTGTAGCGGTTCCTTTCATCAAGTCATGGAATCCGAGTGCCAAAGCGAAAGCTGCAGGTGCACCGGTCGAAGTAAATATCAGTAAAGTAGAGCCAGGTCAGCTGATCCGTGTTGAGTGGCGTGGAAAACCTGTATGGGTTGTCCGTCGCACAGATGCTGTGATCAATGAACTGCCAACACATGATGATAAGTTAAGAGATCCTGCTTCTGCTGAGATGCAGCAGCCTGATTATGCAACAAATCCTTTGCGCTCAATCAAGCCAGAGTATTTTATTGCTGTCGGTATTTGTACCCACCTCGGATGTTCACCTACTTATTTGCCAGATTCATTTGGTGAGCAAGTTGAAGGTGTCACTTCTGGTTTCTTCTGTCCATGTCATGGCTCTAAGTTCGATATGGCTGGTCGCGTTTTCCAAGGCGTACCTGCTCCATTGAACCTAGTTATCCCTCCACATCAATATGTTGATGATGGCACCGTGATTATCGGTGTAGATAAAGGAGTGGCGTAATGGTTAAGAATTTAATTAATTGGATTGATGCGCGTATCCCAATGACGGCGACTTATAACCGTCACGTGGGCCAGTACGCTACGCCAACTAACTTTAACTTTTGGTATTTTTTCGGTTCGCTAGCGATGTTGGTATTGGTTAACCAATTACTGACAGGTATCTGGTTGACGATGAACTATGTACCAACAGCAGAAGGCGCATTTGCCTCTGTTGAATACATAATGCGTGATGTTGAATACGGTTGGTTACTGCGTTATATGCACTCAACGGGTGCATCAGCCTTCTTCGTTGTGATCTATCTGCACATGTTCCGTGGTTTAATTTACGGTTCATATCAGAAGCCTAGAGAACTACTGTGGCTGTTCGGTATGTTAATTTTCCTCGTGCTGATGGCCGAAGCCTTTATGGGTTATTTGCTGCCATGGGGTCAAATGTCATATTGGGGCGCGCAGGTAATTATCTCTCTGTTCGGTGCAATTCCAGTTATTGGTGACGACTTAACCCTGTGGATCCGTGGTGACTACGTGATCTCTGGCGCAACGCTGAACCGTTTCTTTGCGCTGCACGTGATTGCTCTGCCGCTAGTATTAGTCGTACTCGTGTTTTTACACTTAATTGCGTTGCATGAAGTGGGTTCTAACAACCCTGACGGTATCGAAATTAAGAAGAACAAAGACGAAAATGGCTGGCCAGTTGACGGTATTCCATTCCACCCATATTACACTGTAAAAGACATCATGGGCGTCGCGGGCTTCCTGATAGTGTTCTGCTATGTGTTGTTCTTTATTCCTGAAGGCGGTGGTTACTTCCTTGAAAAGCCAAACTTTGAAGCGGCTAACTCGATGAAGACACCTGAACACATTGCACCCGTTTGGTACTTCACTCCTTTTTACGCCATTTTACGTGCAGTGCCTGATAAATTGGGTGGCGTGATAATGATGGGTCTGTCGATTGCAGTACTGTTCGTATTGCCTTGGTTAGATCGCTGTAAAGTGAAGTCAGTTCGCTACCGTAGTACGCTACATAAGCTGAACATTGCTCAATTTGCTATATCTTTCATAGTATTGGGTTATTTAGGGGTAGTGCCTGCCACGCCGACGCTGACGATAGTTGCACAGGTGTTTACTTTCACTTACTTTGGTTTCTTTGTGGCGCTGTGGGTATACAGCAAGAATGAAAAAACTAAACCTGTTCCAGCGAGGTTGACACACTAATGAAAAAATTATTGATTGCATTAGTTACCTTGTTGCCGACCTTGGCAATTGCCGCGAGCGGACACGTACATTTAGAAGATGCCAATGTTGATCTGCATGATAAAGCTTCTTTAGAGCGTGGTGTGGACCTGTTCCAACATTACTGTTCTGGTTGCCACAGCACTCAGTATCAACGTTATGAACGTGTAGCGACCGATATCGGTATCTCTGCGGATGATATGCGTAATAAGTATATGTTCACCGATGCTAAAATTGGTGAGTTGATGCAAAACGCTATTCCACCTAAAGATGCTGCTAAATGGTTTGGTGCTACACCGCCAGACTTAACTTTAGTTGCTCGTGTGCGTGGTGAAGATTGGGTTTATTCCTATCTGAAAGGCTTCTATAAAGATCCAAGTCGCCCATTTGGTGTGAATAACACAGTATTCCCATCTGTTGGTATGCCACATGTACTCGAAGAGTTACAAGGCACACCAGTTAAACAAGAAGATGGCACTATTGTGGTGACTGGCGGTAAATTGAATGCGGAAGAATACGACCAAGCAGTACGTGATATCACTGGCTTCTTAGTTTATTCGGCTGAACCTGTTAAGCTAGAGCGTCAAGCTATGGGCTGGTGGGTACTCGGATTCCTATTTATATTCTTTATTGTGGCCTACCTCTTGAAGAAAGAGTATTGGAAAGATGTACACTAGGCACCAATAACGGGTAAAATGTAATATCCGCATAGTGTAAACGGGGGGCTTTGCCCCTCGTTTACTTTTGTTTTATTTCGATTCTGGAGGGTATCAATGGCTGTTGCTGCCAACAAACGCTCTATCATGACACTGTTTTCAGGTGCTGATGATCTGTATAGCCATCAAGTACGTATCGTGTTAGCTGAGAAAGGGGTTACTGTTGATGTTTTACAGGTCGACCCTAACGAAATGCCTGAGGATTTGCTCGAAGTAAATCCATATAACTCAGTGCCAACTTTGGTAGACCGTGAACTCGTTTTATACGAATCACGCATTATCATGGAATATTTGGATGAGCGTTTTCCTCATCCGCCTTTGATGCCAGTTTATCCAGTGTCTCGCGGCCAAAGCCGTTTGATGATGCATCGCATCGATACAGACTGGTATTCGCTCGTTGACCGTATCCGTAAAGGTGATCGTGTTGAAGCGGCTCGTAAAGAGTTGACTGAAAGCCTGATCGCAATTGCGCCTATCTTCGGTGAAGTGCCTTACTTCATGAGCGAAGAATTTGGTCTAGCGGATTGCTACCTTGGCCCATTGTTGTGGCGCTTACCTGTATTAGGTATTGAGCTAGATAGCCGTGTAGCTAAAGATATCAAAGCGTATATGACACGTATTTTTGAGCGTGAATCGTTTAAAGCTTCTTTAACTGAAGCCGAACGCGAAATGCGCATGGGTATGTAATGAAACCTTTGACTCCAAATCGTCCTTATTTACTAAGGGCTTACTATGATTGGTTGATGGACAACCAATTGACTCCTCACGTTGTGGTGGATGCCTTTGTTGAAGGCACTCAAGTACCGCAGCAATACGTGAAGGATGGCCAGATAGTGTTGAATATTGCTGCTGGCGCAGTGGGCAATTTGCAAATTAGCAATGAGTGTGTGGAGTTCAATGCGCGTTTTGGTGGTGTTCCTCAGCAGGTGATGTTGCCAATGGCGTCGATTGTTGCTATTTATGCCCGTGAAAACGGTGCTGGCACAGTCTTCGATATCGAAGATGCTTACCTGATGGACGATGAAGTCGATTCATCTTTATCTGTTGTTGAAACAACAGATAAAGCGTTTGAACCGACAGATGAGCCTCCTAAGCGTCGCAGTCATTTAACTGTGGTTAAATAACTGTGGTGAAATGCCCAAGTCGTTTAAAAACTAAGCCAGTCTAATGACTGGCTTTTTTGTCGCTGTATTTTATCGCCGTAATTGGTTAAACCTTAAGTACAAGGTGTGATAGCATTTGCGCCCGCATTCATCCGTTAGATATGCGTTACCTTTACCCATTTAGACCAATGGATCTTGTATGTTGCTAATGATCGATAATTACGACTCTTTCACCTTTAACTTAGTGCAGTATTTTCAGCAGCTAGGGCAAGAGATAGTGGTTAAACGTAATGATGAAATTAGCCTAGCCGACATTGAGGCGCTTGCGCCTAGTCATCTGGTGATTTCACCCGGCCCTTGCACTCCCAATGAGGCGGGAATTTCCCTTGCGGCGATTGAGCATTTTGCTGCGCGCATGCCAATCTTAGGTGTCTGTTTAGGGCATCAGGCGATGGCGCAGGTTTTTGGTGCCAATGTAGTGCGTGCCGAACGGGTGATGCACGGCAAGGTCAGCGTTATTGCGCATACAGGACAGCGGTTATTTAAGGGATTAAATCAGCCTTTAACCGTGACACGTTATCACTCGTTACTGGTTGATGCTGTGCCTGAAGGTTTTGTACTCGATGCTTGGTTTGACGATGCAATTCACGGCCGAGAAATCATGGCCATGAGCCATCAAGACTTACCGCTTTATGGGGTGCAATTTCATCCCGAATCAATTCTCACCGAGCAAGGTCTCGAACTGTTAGCCAATTTTTTAGCGCAACCGGCTGTGTCCGTATAATTTCCTCGCCTTAAAAACTCTCCACACTATCAATTTCTGTTACAAGATTTATCCTTCTTTTAAGCAAGTTTAGCGATTAACTATGCTATAACTGCCGCAAAACTACGCGAATAGGCGAAACCAGCAGATAAGTAGACTGGGTCATTTAGCCATTGCGATAACAATAAAAGGAAGGATAAATGAGAAGCGTAATGCGAAATTTGGGTTTTAGTGCGTTAGCGGTTGCCGTATTGGCAGGGTGCGCAGCGACATCGACTGAAACTGCAACTCCCGTAATAGCTCCGCCAGCATTCCAAGTTCCCTTAGCCCAACCGCCACAAGTTTCACAGGCGCTTACGCTTAATCAAATTATGGCAAATCCTGATTGGATGGGGATCTTTGCCAAAGAGGCTTACTGGAGCGACGATAGCCAAAGCGTGCTGTTTGCCCGCCAAGCGAGTGCTTCACCTCTGCGTAGCTATTATCAGCAAGGCATCAATGACAGTCGCGCCGTCGAGCTAGCTCTCGATAAGTTACATGCGGCAGATCAGCAGTTTGGTGTGTTTGACCGCACTAAGTCCCACAAGGCTTATCTGTATCAGGGCAACATTTTTGTTAAGCAATTAAGCACGGGTAAGATCAGCCAATTGACTCGCCAGCGCACCGCCATCGATGGTGTGCGTTATCTTAATAATGGAGATATTGCCTATTGGCAGGGCGACAATGTTTTCCAAATTCATCAAGATTCAGGCTTAGTCGAGCAACTTGCTGAAATTAAAATGGCGAAAGCACCAGAAGTGGTAAAAGAGCCGACGTCTTATATTGCGAAACAACAGCACAGATTGATTCAGTATGTAGCGCTGCAGCAAGAAAATGCTAAAGCTAAAGCGCAGTACCAAGATGAATTACAAAAAAACGATCCTACGCTCGCCGCCAGTACTTGGTATTTAGGCGATAGCGAAGTGGTGTCAGAGCTGAGTTTATCACCCGATGGCCGCTATATTTTAGTCGCTCTTACAGATAAAAATTACACAGGTAGCAGCGAACACGACATCATGCCTAATTACTTAGGTAGCGAAGGTTATATCGACCCAGTGCCAGTGCGCGCGCGCGTGGCTGAAGATACGCCACCAGGGCAACGTTTTGTGGTACTTGATTTAAACCAACATAAAAAAGTCGATATCACAATCGAGGGCCTTACTGGTTTTGATGAAGATGTGCTAGCCAAAGTGAAAGCTGAAAATGCTAAAGCGAAAGGCGAAACTTATCAAAGCACTAAATCGCCACGTAAAATTCAGTTGATGCAGGATTGGGGCTGGACTCAGAGTGCGATTCAATGGCATGAGTCGGAAAATAAATTAGCCCTGATGCTAGAAGCCACCGATAACAAAGATCGCTGGATCGCCAGTGTCGATCTTGCTAAGGGTAAATTTATTACCGAACATCGTTTGCATGATGATGCATGGGTGAATTACGACTATAACCAATTCGGTTGGTTACCGGATACGGATACCTTGTATTACTTGTCAGAAGAGTCCGGTTATTCGCAGCTTTATATTAAAGCTCAAGGCGAAAAGCCGCGTGCGTTAACCCAAGGCAAGTTTGTGGTGAGTGATATTACGCTGTCACCGGATGCCAATTACATCTATTACAAAGCGAACCAGAGTCACCCCGGTATTTATAATGTTCACCGCGTGAATCTTGCCACAGGTAAAAATGAGCAACTAACTCAGTGGGATGGAAACTTAGATTACAGCTTAAGCCCCGATGGCACTCAGCTATTACTCAATGCCTCACGCCGTACTCAGCCAAATGAGCTTTATGTTCAACCTATTGGCGGCGAGTTAAAGCAGCTGACGTCTTATACCAGTGATGCCTTCAAAAATTACCCATGGCAAGCGCCAGAAGTGGTAGCTGTACCTTCAAATCATGGTGCTGGCAATGTGTACGCTCGAGTTTATCTGCCGCAAGGCTATGATAAGTCCCGCGCTGAGAAATATCCTGCGGTTATTTTCAATCACGGCGCAGGTTATCTGCAGAATGCCGATTATGGTTTTAGCGGTTATTTTCGCGAGTTTATGTTCCACAACCTGCTGACTCAACAAGGTTATGTTGTGATGGACATGGATTACCGTGGCTCTAAAGGTTACGGCCGAGATTGGCGCACCGCTATTTATCGCAATATGGGTCATCCAGAAGTGGAAGACTTAAAGGATGGCGTAACGTGGATGGCGACTCATACCCATGTCGATACTAAGCGTGTCGGTACTTATGGTGGCTCTTACGGTGGATTCTTAACGTTTATGTCTTTGTTTACCGCGCCGGACTTGTTCCAAGCTGGAGCTGCATTGCGTCCTGTGGCGGACTGGGCACATTATAATGCGCCTTATACCTCTAATATCTTAAATACGCCTGATGTCGATCCTATCGCCTATGAGCGCAGCTCTCCTATTGAGCATGCCCAAGGATTAACTAAACCACTGCTTATCATGAGTGGCGTAATGGACGACAACGTTTTCTTCCAAGACAGTGTGCGTATGGTACAGCGCCTCATTGAACTGGAAAAACCAACCTTTGAAATGGCGATTTATCCTGTTGAGCCCCATGGTTTCCGTCAACCTTCTAGCTGGTTAGATGAATACCGCCGCATCTATAAGTTATTTGAACAAGAACTTAAATAATTCAGTTCGATTTCTTTTAAAGGTCTCCTAGTCGAGGCCTTTTTATTGGGTAACTGACTAGGAAATATCCGATATAACTCTTTGTTTGCGTTCTGCGACTTTGCATTATTGCTAAGATTAAGTGTATGTGCTGAAATTGTAATGATTTTGAGAGTTTGATTGTGTTGACGTCACTCGGGCATTAGCGATATAGGAAAGATTTATAGTGGCGATTTCGGTTGCGGGCGGTGTAAGACCCGGCAAAATTATAGAGATAGAACATAGACTCTATCAACAATTGATCCTCGGAAAGCAAAAAGCGAGCCCGACTCTTTTGGATGAACTCGACCTTGAATTAGAGGCCGATGCAAATAAGTTAGATGTTGAACGCGAAGCCATTTTGGTGCGTTTGATGAAACAAATTAAAGCTAAAGAAGTGTTTGAAGCCGTATCGAGCCAGTTGCATGAAACTGTCATTAACGCCATCGAGCATCAACTCGCGTCCCCTGAATCTGTTTTGGCTAAGTCAGATATCAATGAGTCGCAAATCCTCTTGTTGGAATTATTGCTGGCAAAAAATCTCGATGCAACGCGATTAAGGCCATTGATCAGTAGCTTAAATTGGTTGTGCCGCGACTTAACCAACATGGTCAACAGCCCATCTTTTCGCGCTCGCCGGTCTCAGAGCTCAGATGTGCGGGTCACTGATATCAAATTAGTGATGAATTACATCGGTATCGAAAACCTTCGCACCATTATCCCTTACTTTTGTTTGCGAAATTGGCTTCCTAGTGGCAATGCTAAGTTGTTATGGACTACCCGTAAATTATGGCGCTACAGCATAGTCAGTGGCATAGCGGCAAATGCTTTAGCTCAGCTTCATAATACTGACTCAGCCTTGGTTTATAGTAGTGCCTTACTTAATCAGTTAGGCACATCCGTTGTATTGAGTTTAAGTGCCCGTTTATTCGACCAAACATGGGGATCTTGGATAAGAGAAGCCAGTAGCAGCCGTGATAAGGAAGTGTATGATGCGGTGATTGCCACTGAGTTTCCTGCTAAGGCCGTGTTTGAACAAGTGTTAAGCCATGGCCTTAAACTTAATTGGCAATTATTAGAGTTACTTAAGTTTGAAGCGAGTCCCTTAACTCGGTTGTTAAAGGAGTTAGACCAAACCTTAAGCTATCGAGAATTGTCGCCTCAGTCGGCATTAGTCGCGCGGGCAAACTGTTATGCTAAGGTGGTATTGCTCGAAGAAATGCGTCAAATCGATCCCCAAGAAAAGCGCTTAATGTTTGATTATTATGAGTTAAATGAGCAAGAAGTACTGCGCTTAAAAGCACAAAACTATAGGAAGTTAGATCTGCTGTAATCCTCGGTCTGCTACGTAGCGCCATGATTGCGGCGTTTAAGTAGAGGAAGGGATATGCCAAGTTGGCAAGCATCTGTACTAAATACCATTTTATCCTATGTCGCTAGGCCATCCATCAGTCGTGGACAGGCCAAAATGCCCTTAGCGCAAGTGCGTGAAAAGTTGCTTGAGCTTGATAGACGTTGGCTCCCTTGGCCGGATAAGTTAGTCAGCGCTACCATCCCCTTACAACACTCAAACTTGTTACATTATGTGCTTCTCAACGAACCTTCTCGCCTTGGAAGTCTGTTTTATATCCGTGGCGGAGGCTTCTGTTTTAAAACGCCCCATGCCCATGCAAGACTGGTCGCAGATATCTGCCAGCGTTGTCAATTAGATGCTTATATTCCTGATTATCGTCTCGCACCTGAGTATCCTTTCCCCGCGCCATTTGATGATGTACTTGAAGCCTATAGACGGTTAATTGAGCTGAAAGGCACGGAGAATTTGATCCTCATGGGTGACTCGGCGGGCGGCAATTTAGCCTTGAGCTTGTTGCTGGAATTAAAGCGTTTAGCCCTGCCTTTACCGACCGCCTGTATCTTGCTATCGCCCGCGTTAGACTTAGCACTTACGGGGGATACTGAGTTGATACTCGCAGCCGACGATCCCTTCTTCACCATAGAGGCATTGCTGCGCTTACGTGGCGCTTATCTTGCGGGGGCCGATCCTATGTCGGCAAAAGTTTCCCCCTTACAGGGGAACTTGGCAGACCTGCCGCCTATCTTAGTGATTGCGGGTACGCGGGAGCTATTATTGCAAGATTCTGAACGTTTAGTCGCCCAAATAAAAGCCTGTGGTGGTGAGATAACGGGCTGCTTTTACCCTAACATGCCCCATGTGTTTCCTCTGTTCAATTTATTACCCGAAGCCCTTGAAGTGAGGTCGAAAATTGGCCATTTTGTACTTTCACTCTTGATTCGTTAAAATGGTGTAGTTATTCACATTCAGTGAATAGCTAGCAAAATGAGGGGCAAATAACTTTTTTTCTGACTAATTATGCTGCAAGCCATGGGCTTAACCGCTTGTATAGTTCTTAAACTGCAATCTTTATGCACTTTGGATGGAAGTGCGTGGATTGATGTTTGTGAAAAACTGGTATTTTGATCACATTTTCGCTAATAATGGTTATTAATAGACACAAGCAATCCCAGTATCACTAACTCTAGATAAAGATACCTATGGGACTCTGACGGTGCAAGGCGCCGTTAAACAAACACAAAGGACGAAGAAGAATGAGCGTTGATATGAAGTTGGACCGTGCCCAGTTTGACGCAGTGATGGTGCCTAATTATGCGCCTGCTGCCGTGATCCCTGTTCGTGGCGAAGGAAGCCGAGTTTGGGACCAAGAGGGCAACGAGTTTATCGATTTTGCTGGCGGTATTGCGGTAAATTGCTTAGGTCACTGTCATCCTGCCCTTGTGAATGCCCTAAAGACACAAGGTGAAAAATTATGGCATCTGTCAAACGTAATGACGAATGAGCCAGCCTTAGCATTAGCGACTAAATTAGTTAATAGCACGTTTGCCGACAAAGTGTATTTTGCCAACTCTGGCGCCGAAGCCAACGAAGCCGCATTAAAACTTGCCCGTCGTTATGCCTTAGAAAAACATGGCGTTGAGAAAGATGAAATCATAGCGTTCGATAAAGCTTTCCACGGCCGTACATTCTTCACCGTCAGTGTAGGTGGACAAGCTGCCTATTCCGATGGTTTTGGTCCTAAGCCGCAGAGCATTACTCACCTGCCATTTAACGATGTTGCCGCCTTAGAAGCCGCAGTGACGGACAAGACTTGCGCCATCATGCTTGAGCCGCTGCAAGGCGAGGGCGGTATTATTGATGCCGATCCTGCATTCCTAAAAGCCGTGCGTGAATTGGCTAATAAGCACAATGCACTAGTCATTTTTGATGAAGTCCAAACGGGTGTGGGCCGTACTGGTGAACTGTACGCTTACATGGGTACTGAAATCGTGCCTGACATCTTAACCACAGCTAAAGCGCTCGGTGGTGGTTTCCCTATTGCAGCTATGCTGACAACCGCTGAAATTGCCGAGCATTTAAAAGTGGGCACTCACGGTTCTACCTACGGTGGTAACCCGTTAGCCTGCGCTATCGGTAATGCTGTATTAGATGTAGTGAACACACCTGAAGTGTTAGATGGCGTAAAACATCGCGAGCAGTTATTGCGTGATGGTTTGAACAAAATCAATGAAAAATATCATGTTTTTTCAGAAGTACGCGGTAAAGGTTTACTCTTAGGGGCCGTTCTTAATGAACAATACCAAGGTCGTTCACGCGACTTTTTGGTGGCCTCTGTCGCTGAAGGCTTAATGAGCCTGATGGCGGGTGCTAACGTGGTGCGTTTTGCTCCTTCTCTGGTGATCCCTGAGGCAGATATTGCTGAAGGTCTAGCTCGTTTTGAACGTGCTGTGGCGAGCATAGCTGCCGCCTAAATGACCAAAGGAGTGCTGAATTTATTCGCACTCCTTTTTTGTCAGGGAATACTTACCTGCATCACTGCCTGTCTTTTTGAAGAGAGGTGCCTTGATGCACGGTAAGCCAAAGTGAGGAGACACTAAGATGTTAATCATACGTCCTATTCAGGCTGGTGATTTTGAGGCCTTATATCAAATTGCCGAAGAGTCTGGTCATGGTTTTACGTCATTACCTGTGAATGCGGATCTGCTCAGACATAAAATTGCTCGAGCAGAAGCCTCATTCGTCAAAGCCGTAGAGACTCCCTTCGATGAAGGTTATCTAATGGTGTTGGAAGATACCGATACCCGTGAAGTGGTGGGAACGTGCGCCATCGAAGCGGCGGTGGGAATGGAAGATGCGTTCTACCATTATCGACTCGGTACCGAAGTCTATCATTCTGAACAAATTGATGTGCGTAACGAGGTCGAAACACTCACCCTTTGCCATGACTACACGGGTGCTGCTGAGATGTGTACGCTGTTTTTGCGTGAAGCATATCGCAAGGGCAACAATGGCCGGATGTTATCCCGCAGTCGCTTTCTGTTTTTAGCTCAACATGCGAAGCGTTTTGGTGAAACTGTGATTGCCGAAATGCGCGGTGTGAGCGATGCCGATGGTCATTCACCTTTCTATGGCTGGCTGCAAAAACACTTTTTAGGCATTGATTTTATTCAGGCGGATTATCTTTCTGGCTTAGGTAAAAAGGCATTTATGGCCGAAATGATGCCACGAAATCCTGTCTACGTTTGTCTGTTGCCGGAAGAAGCGCAGAAAGTGATTGGCGAAGTGCATACCAATACCCGTCCCGCATTAAGTCTGCTGCAGGCCGAAGGTTTTAGATGCCGCGGTTATGTGGATATTTTTGATGGTGGTCCAACGGTTGAGTGTCGTTTATCGGATATTCGCGGTGTGCGTGAAAGTCGTTTATTGACCGTCGATATTGGTGACATGGTCGAAGCCGACAGCCAATTTATTATCTCAAATACCCAATTAGCCAATTACCGAGCGACGTCTGCCGCACTGGCCGTGGACGACAAATCCGAACATATCATCATTAGCCCTGAGCTGGCAGCGGGTTTGTTACTCGCAAAAGGCGATCAAATCCGTATTTTGGCAATGTAGGAATAACCAATGACACATTATATTCAAGGCCAGTGGCATGCTGGCAAAGGTCATGACGTGACCTCAATTAACCCTGCCAATGCACAATCTATTTGGACCGGTAAAACGGCCACTGCAGAACAAGTTAATGCCGCCGTTGATGCCGCGCGCGCCGCACAGTTTGATTGGTTTATGTTAGGTTTCGATGCACGTTTAGCCATAGTTGAAGCGTATCGCACCCAACTTGAAGCCAATAAAGCGGAACTGGCAGAAACGATTGCCCAAGAAACCGGTAAACCTCAGTGGGAAACCGCGACCGAAGTCGGCGCCATGATAGGCAAAAT
Source organism: Shewanella oncorhynchi (assembly GCF_030848765.1). Classification (NCBI taxonomy): domain Bacteria; kingdom Pseudomonadati; phylum Pseudomonadota; class Gammaproteobacteria; order Alteromonadales; family Shewanellaceae; genus Shewanella; species Shewanella oncorhynchi. Next base: position 4,266,799 of record NZ_CP132914.1, on the reverse strand, counting down.
TGCTTTATCGGCCGCGGCTTACAATAAACGTACGGGCACAGAAGCCAATGATACGCCAGCAGGACGTGCGGTTATCCGCCATAAGCCCCACGGTGTTGTGGCGGTGTTCGGTCCTTACAACTTCCCTGGTCATTTGCCGAACGGCCACATAGTCCCTGCGCTGCTGGCTGGGAATACCGTGATTTTCAAACCTTCAGAGCTCACGCCTAAAGTCGCCGAGTTGATGGTCAGCCTATGGGATAAAGCGGGTCTGCCAGCTGGCGTACTTAACTTAGTCCAAGGTGAGGTTGATACGGGTAAAGCACTGGCTTCTCACCCGCAGCTCGATGGTCTGTTCTTTACCGGCAGCTCACGCACAGGTCATTTTTTACATCAACAATATGCCGGTCATCCAGGCAAGATTTTAGCACTTGAGATGGGGGGTAATAACCCACTGATCATCAAAGGTGTGCAGGATATCAAAGCCGCAGTGCACGATATTTTGCAGTCGGCTTATATTTCATCTGGCCAACGTTGCACTTGTGCGCGCCGTTTATATGTCGAGCAAGGCGAGCAGGGCGATGCGCTGATTGCCATGTTAGTCGATGCGGTTAAACAGATTAAAGTCGGTCCTTGGAATGCGCAGCCACAACCTTTTATGGGCTCAATGATTTCTGAAACTGCCGCCAAAGGTATGGTTGCGGCGCAGGCGAATCTGCTGAGCTTAGGCGGCGTGTCTTTGGTCGAGTTGACCCATCTAGAAGCGGGTACAGGCTTAGTGTCTCCTGGCCTTATCGATGTGACAGCGATCGATGCATTGCCGGATGAAGAATACTTTGGACCTCTACTGCAGCTGGTGCGTTACAGTGATTTCGATCAAGCGATCAAATTGGCTAACCAAACGCGTTACGGCTTGTCTGCGGGATTACTTGCCGATAGCCGTGAAGATTATGACTATTTCCTCGCGCGTATTCGTGCTGGCATTGTTAACTGGAACAAACAAATCACTGGCGCATCTGGCGCGGCACCTTTTGGTGGCGTAGGGGCTTCGGGTAACCACAGAGCGAGTGCTTTCTATGCCGCCGATTACTGTGCTTATCCGGTCGCTTCGGTCGAGGCTGATGCCGTGAGTTTACCCGCGACATTAAGCCCAGGTTTGAGCTTGTAAGCGGGTAGATATTTGACTTTTATGCGGTAAAGAATATGTGGGAAAGAGGAGGAAGGACTAATGTTCTTCCTTTTTAATAACAAGCAGTAACGTTACTTGAGTTTCTACTGTGGGTATGTGTGACGCTACAACAGTGGCATTTAGGTCGTTACATTTAGTGTTCGCGGCAAAATAACAGCAATAACCGCAGCACAATAAAAGGAGTTTTTATGCATACCGACATCAACGCGTTATTTGCCGCTCTGTGGCAAGACTATATTCAAATGACCCCTTCTGCGGCAAAAGTGCACGCGTTGTTGGGTCATGGTAAGCCGATCATCAACGACCATATTGCCCTGCGTACTTTCAATATCGCTAAGGTGAATTTGGATGTACTGGCTAAGCATTTCACTTCGTTAGGTTATGTACCTTGCGGTGATTATAAGTTTGAACAGAAAAAACTGATCGCTAAGCATTTTGAACATCCAGACTCGACTCAGCCTAAAGTGTTTATCTCTGAGCTGTTGGTTGAAGAATTTAGTTCTGCGCTGCAAAAAACTATTCAAGGCTTAATCGCCCAAGTGGACGCTGCAGCGACTACCGCTGACAACTTTATATACTCAGGCCGTCATTGGTCTTTAGATGCTAAAACCTATCAGGACTTATTAACTGAGAGTGAATATGCAGCTTGGGTAGCGGCTTTTGGTTATCGCGCTAACCATTTCACTGTGTCTATCAATCACCTCGATGGTTTTGAGACTTTAGAGTCAGTGAATGAAGCTCTGAAGCAAACGGGCTTTGTGCTCAATAGTTCAGGTGGTGAGATCAAAGGTTCGCCAGAAGTATTATTAGAACAATCGTCGACTATGGCCGATAAAATTGGTGTTGAATTTACTGACGCGACAGTGGAAATCCCAAGCTGTTTCTATGAGTTTGCGCTACGTTATCCTATGGCTAATGGCGAGCTCTACACAGGCTTTGTGGCGGCGTCTGCCGACAAGATTTTTGAAAGCACCAATGTGAATAAAGCCTAACGTCCTCAAATTGCTTTCTGCATAAAAAAACGCCATCAATTCGATGGCGTTTTTTATGGATATTTCAAACAAGGCATTTAATACGATTGGCATAGCCTGGGCTAGCTAAAGGTCAGCTCGATCCTCAATCCACCTAAGCGAGTGCTGTGATTAAACTGCAGTTCAATCTCGTATTGCTCGGCAATTTCTTTCACTATTGATAATCCTAAACCGTGACCCATCACTGACTCATCAAGCCTTGTTCCTCTTTGTGTGAGCTTATCTAGCTCATCATCAGCAACCCCTGGACCATCATCATCAATACAAAGGCAGAGACGCTCTTGCTGACGCGATAGCTGAATGCTGACTCGGCTCTGGGCCCATTTAAAGGCGTTGTCTAGCAGGTTGCCTAAGAGCTCCATGCCATCTTCTCTGTGAATAGGCAGTCTGAGAATATTGGGATCGAGTTCGAAATTGCATTCAATGGATTTATTGCGGTGAACCTTATTTAGCGTGTTGGCTAGGCTATGTAAATCCCTAGGGATAACCAATTGCGCTGCGGGGAGCATGTCGCCAGTGATCCTCGCCGCAGCCAGTTTACGCTCGACCATCTTGTGAATCGAATCAAGTTGCTGCTGCAGGGCAATGGCAGTTTCAGGATCTTTGAGGCCAAGAGCTTCAACCTGTTGCTGCATCACGGCAAGTGGCGTTTTGAGCCCATGGCTCAAATTACCTAAGTTATTGCGGCTACGTTCAATTTGCTTGGCTGTGTACTCAAGTAGTTCATTATAGGTTTTTGCTAATGGTTGTACTTCGGGGGGAATATTATTGAGCTCAAGCGCGTTAATTTCCCCTTGTCTTAGCCGAGAAAGTGCGTGCTGTATGTGCTTAACTGGCTTAAAGGATTGACGTAGGATCAAGAATATCCCCGCGATCATAGCAACTAACATCGCCAGATTGACACCAAGCTTAGTGCCATAAACCTCGCTAAACACACGTCTACCGATACTCAAATCTTGCGCAACGGTTAAGGTGGCGCTGACATTGGCACTGCTGGAATTTAATCCCAGTGATAACAACTGCATATCGTTATTTTTTGGCCCTTTAGCTTGCCAGACGCGGGTTTGATTCGGTGCCAGTGGCTCGATATCTAACTGCATATCCCACAGGGAGCGTGAGCGAATCACTTCATTTGGCAGGTTAAGCTGAAAATAACGGCCTGAATAGGCGGGCTTGTAGAAACTGGAAAGCTGGCTTTGATCTATGCTGATCTCCCCATCGTGGATATGGGTTGCCAGCATGATATGTTCGAGATCTTCTTCTAAGCGATTGATAATAGAGTCGTGGAAGGCCTGACGTAGCATGGACTCAAACAGTATCAGTCCAATCACAGTACCTAACACGAGTAAGCCAGTTAACCATAAACTGAGCTTAGTGCGGATCGAGATCATTCAATAATGCCGTGGAAGATGTAACCTTGGCCGCGACGGGTTTCGATCGTGGTTTTACCCAGTTTCTTGCGTAGATGGGTGACATACACCTCGACCACATTACTCTCTTTTTCATCGTCAAACTGATAGAGCTTATCGGTTAGCTGCGTCTTAGATAGCAGCTTCTTAGGTGACATGAGGAAGATTTTTAACAGCCTGAATTCCATTGCTGTGAGTTCATACAGATGCTCGGCCACTTTTACCGTTTGCTCTGCTTCATCTAAAACCACGCCACCATAACTCAATTGTTTACTTGAGGTGTTTAGACGACCATGTGCACGGTGGATTAAAGCTTGGATTCGGGCCAATAATTCCTGGGCGTGGAAAGGTTTACCTAAGTAATCGTCGGCGCCAGCATTAAAACCTTCTACTTTTTCATGCCATTGGCTGCGGGCCGTCAGCATGATGACTGGAGTGCTGATCCCTTGATTTCGCCAGCCTTCGAGCAGTTCGAGGCCGTTGCCATCGGGCAAACCTATGTCTAAGATTACGCAATCGTATTGGGTTTCTTTGATCAGATAATCGGCTTCAAGCGCTTTGTCTGTAATATCGGTTACATAGCCAGCGAGTTTGAGTTGTTTCTCCAGCTCGGTGACTAGCATTGGGTTATCTTCAACGAGTAACAGTTTCATGTTTTCGACATTCGCTCGGTAGTGCTATTGATTGATCGGCTTGACCATTTGTTGCATCAATACTGAGATTAACGATTTGGCCACGCTGAACTTTGATTTGCAAATCATAGCGCCATTTATGATCTTCTTGATAGAGATGAGCATCAATTAGTTCACCTTGGCAAAATTGGTTTACTACGGCGAGTGTACCGTTTAAGGACAATATTTGCCCAGAGTTAACTAACGCCTTGGCTTGATAATGTTCTAATTCAATAGGTTCGGCATGCAAGATTATTGGATGCACCAGCGTGAATAGGCTGAAAAAACAGATTAAAAACAGCCGTTTCATTTGAGCTCCCCAATAAAAAATGGCCTAGAATTTATTCTAGGCCACTTTAATAAGGCAGGCTTAAATCAAGCTGAAGACTAGCTTAACGGGTACCGTATACCACGATTGTCTTACCATGAGCTTGGATCAAATTCTGTTCTTCTAACATCTTCAAGATACGACCCACAGTTTCCCGTGAACAGCCAACGATTTGGCCTATCTCTTGACGAGTGATCTTAATCTGCATGCCATCAGGGTGTGTCATAGCATCAGGTTGTTTAGCCAGATGTAATAGAGTTTGAGCAATACGGCCTGCAACGTCTAAGAATGCAAGGTTACCCACTTTCTGGCTGGTACTTTGTAGGCGATAGGCCATTTGCGCAGACAGCTTCATCAGAATTTCAGGGTTAACTTGAATTAACTGTCTGAATTTCTTATATGAAATCTCAGCGATTTCACAAGCTTGCTTAGCACGAACCCAAGCGGTACGTTCGGCTTGTTCTTCAAACAAACCTAGTTCACCGATAAAGTCACCTTGATTCAGATAAGAAAGGATCATCTCCTTACCTTCTTCATCTTTAATCAATACCGCTACAGAACCTTTTACTATGTAATAAAGGGTATCTGAGTCTTCACCAGCATGGATAAGAGTGCTCTTTGCAGGGTACTTATGAATGTGACAGTGTGATAAAAACCATTCCAAAGTTGGATCAGGTTTTGGCTTACCAATCAGAGCCATGTTGGTGTTCCTCGATTGATTAAAACGAAAGTAAGAGTATTCTAAATAAGCATTTTACGTCAATTAAACTCACAAAAACTTGATGGAAGTCTTAGTTTAGAATAAGTGAATAAATGCAATTAACCATCTAAAATTAGAGCTTATTTTGCTACTTTAGTGATTTAAGTCAACTAAATCGGTATGAAACTCGCTGGATTCACTTAACTCTGTCGAGTTAATCACATCTTACCAGTCTATTTCAGCAGTTTTATTATAGATTATGAATAAAATATGCCACTAAATTACACAATAACATGTTTCACTTTTTAAATTTGACATTCCATTTGGCTTAACTTCCCCCATTATCCTGAGGTTTGTGTGTATTTAGGCTCGACTTATGGGGTTAATTCTGGCTAACTTTGAGGGCAGTTGTTTTTAAGAGAGGTAAGCAAGTGAAATACAGATTATGGGTTTTAGGTGCAGGTTTAAGCTTAACAATAGGGCTGAGCTCTGCGGCGCACGCATTTTCTATCCCGCAGCCAGCAGCTGAACTTGCGGCCAGTAAGTTTGTGCATATTCAGGTGACGGCAGAGCAAGGTGATGCCGATGCTCAATTTTTGCTGGGATTAATGTATCTCTCCGGACGTTTTGTGTCGCAAGAAGTGCCCACTGGATTGCACTGGATCTCACTTGCCGCCGAACAACAACATGAAAAAGCGCAGCAAACCTTAGCGGATCTGTCATTTGAAGGCCAATTGATCAAGCGTGACTTGTCAGTCGCTGAGCATTGGTATAAAGCGTTGAGTGAGCAGGGCAGTCGTTGGGCTCAATTCCGTTTAGGCTTTATTTATGCGTCTGGCGGTGACGGTGTGCAGCGCAACTGCGGTAAAGCGGTCGAGCAATTTTCCCAAGTGGGTGATGATGTTGCTTTGGGTAATGTGGCGTGGATTTTAGCAACTTGTCCCGAAGCAGAATATCGTGATGGCAATAAAGCGGTCGCGTTGTCCTTAAAATTACTCAAAGTGAATGAAAACGATCCTACAAATCTTGATAATTTAGCCGCGGCTTATGCGGAGTTAGGCGATTTTGGTGCTGCTATTTCGACGCAGCAGAAAGCGATCGAAGCGTTGAAAATGAATGCTGAAATGACTAAGACTGATGAGTTTATGCTGCGGTTACAAACCTACGAGCAAAAGCGTGCCTATCGCGAAACCTTACGTTTACTCGAATAGGGCTTTCTTCATCATCGCTCTCTAGTTAACTGCTATTTTTATTTTAGTATTGATTCATAAGTTTAAAAATAAAGCCTGAGTGGATACTCGGGCTTTTTGTTTTTGATTTAAGGCTCACCGAGCGCCCAAGAATCTAGGATGTGATATTCGACACCCGTGCTTGTGCTTTTTGAATGGTATAAATGCAAATTATCGGGCGTTAACGTCAGCGTATTCATACCTTTGAGTTGCAATAAAGCCGACTCATCTAGTGTCCATTGTTTTGCTTTTCTAAATAAACTGATGTGCGGGCAAAAGTTGTGCTCATTCCGATGCAATTGCAGTCGGTCAGCAATTTCTTGCGTCTGTTTAGCGAATTGCGCTAACGGAGGCTCAATATCATCGCCTTTCAAGCAACATACTTGCGCATTGGGCCATACATCGAGCTGGTTAAGCCGAACGCTAAATCTTGGCTTCACTAAGCGGTCAACCGCATCAAGGAGGGCGATTTTTTGCTCGTTGTTAGCTTGACCCATAAAGCAGAGCGTTAAATGCAGATTGCTGACACTCACCGCTTTCGCCTCAGGATTAAGGTGGCATATCAATAGCTGCTGCAATTCACTTAGATATACCCTTTGACTATCTGTGGGAGCGAAGCCGAGGAATAGCCTTTGTTGCATCGGTTTATCATCCTTTTGGAGGGCTTAATATGGATTATCTCAGCGAACACTTTGACGTTAAGCGCATTTGAGCGTTAATCTAGCTGTTGAATTTATCAGCTAATTTGTGACTCAAGCAGACGTTTAATTCACTGTGAGCCTATACTTAATGCACGTCGATAATACCTTAAATGGATTTTTAGGTAAGGAAGAGACTTTTCATGTCAGTAGGTTTAGCTAATCCACTCCAACAGGCTTTGGTCAGTATTTTTAGTGAATCCCCGCTAGAAACCTTAGAGCAGAATGTTGACAGAGCGCTTGAGACTATTACTTTGCAACTGCATTGTGACGGGGTATTTGTATTAACCGGAAGCCAGTCACTGGATCGTTTACGCACGCGTAATTTGTATTTAAAACCTCAATTTGCCCAAGGCCAACAGACACGAGTCTGGCCCTTGGCACGAATGCCATTTTTTCGCTCTCTTGTCCGTACTCCGCGTCTATTAAATCTGGCTGATGTAAATACCTTACCTGCTGATGCTCAGGCTGAGCGAGCTTTATTAAGGGATTGGGACGTCAAGAGTCTATTAGTATTGCCGCCAGTCGTGTTTGGCGAAACCCGTATTGCCTTGGGGGCTGTCAATTGCTCAGAATGTTGTGAATGGAGCGAAGAGTTTATAAGTGATTTTAATCATGCCGCTGTGATGATTGGCTCTGCGATGGAATTGACGCGTATTGCTTTAAGCATGCTTGCCAGTGAACATAAATACTGTGAAGTATTCAACCAGTTGCCCTTAGCTTGCGCCTTGTTAGATAAGCATGATCAATTGACTATGCTGAATAAAGTCGCTCTGCAAACCCTGCCAATTCAACATGGCTATGATTTATTCGACATGGTGCGTGAGGAAGAACACGCCATGCTAACTGATACCTTACATGTGGTACGAGAAGGCGTGCTCGGCCAAGCTTGGTGTGAATTACCTTTAAAATCAATTCATCAATTAACTTGGTTAAAACTGAGTTTTAGCCAGATTAGCGGCGATAAAGATACTTTAGTGATGATTGCCGAAGATGTCAGTGAAAAGTACCGCTTAGCCGATGAGCTTTCGTTCCATGCCAATTATGATGCGCTCACAGGATTGCCCAATCGGTTACATTTCGAAGCCCTATTAGAAAACCTACTACACGCCCACGACGATATGCCTATTTGCGTGGCGTTTCTCGATTTAGACCAATTCCAAGTCATTAACAATATCAGTGGCCACCAGGCGGGCGATAAACTGCTTTGCCAAGTCGCATTACGTTTGAAACAGCTCGTACGTAAAGGCGATATTGTTGCCCGTTTAGGGGGCGATGAGTTTGGTATCCTGATGCATTACTGCAATGTGGACTCTGCGAAACAGATTGCTAAGCGGATTTGTACCCAGTTAGCAAATCATGAGTTTATTTGGGAAAGTCGTAGTCACAATGTCAGTGTTAGTATGGGGATTGCTAGGCTAGATAAAAAATCCGCCGATATTTATACCGTCATGAGTCAAGCTGACGCTGCTTGTCGATTAGCGAAGGATCAAGGCCGAAATGGCTGGCATTTATACAGTGCGAGCGATCCTAAAATGAACCGTCTCTACACCGAGATGATGGCCTCTGTTGATATCGTCGGCGCACTCGCGTTAAACCAATTCGAGCTTTATTTTCAAAGCATAGTGCCGTTAAACCGCGAGGAAACTGGCTTACATTTAGAGATCCTACTGCGTATGGTGCAGACTAACGGCACTATAGTGTCTCCAGCTATCTTCTTACCCGCCGCCGAGCGATACAACTTGGCTTCTAAGGTTGATCTTTGGGTGATCGATAATTTGCTCAAGTGGGGTGGTAGTCATTTAGATATTTGGCAGCAATTGGATCTTGTGTCTGTGAATCTGTCGGCAACTTCTTTGGGCGATCATGAGTTTATGAATTGGCTAGAAATGCGCTTGATGGCCGAACCTGAGCTGGTGGATAAGCTTTGCATCGAGATCACAGAAACCGCGGCTGTGAGTCAGCTCGATCAAGCGACAAAGCTACTCGAGATACTTCGTCCGCTCAATTGTAAATTAGCCCTCGATGATTTTGGTGCAGGCTTTTCTAGCTTTGCTTACCTTAAGCGCCTCAATGTGGATTTTGTAAAGGTTGATGGCCAATTTGTCGTCAATATTTGCGAAGACTCTGCGGATCAGGCGATCGTAAAATCCATCTGCCAACTTGGTCAAGATATGGGGTTTGATGTGGTTGCTGAATTTGTCGAATCCCAAGAAATAGGGTGGAAATTGCAAGCCTTAGGCGTCGACTATGCTCAAGGTTACGCCATCAATAAACCGATACGCTTAGCTGAACTACAGTCAGGGCTCAGTCAACCTTGGCTCGAAAAGCGTGAGATTTTTGCTCCCTATCCACAGCTGTAATCTTGGGCATGGCAGCCTTTAGCTGTTACTTATGTCAGCACTGACTTGATAATGTTTGCTGTGAAATGGTACTCAAAGCCGATTGTTAGTACACTGACGCCCTGTCTTGGCCGCTGATGTCTTTTTCTTGAACTCTCTACCTATTCATAGCTTATTAGCACCGCTGCGCGCGGCTTTTTCTCGTCACGCCCAAGTGATCCTCGAGGCACCGACAGGTGCGGGTAAATCAACGGCGTTACCTTTGGCTATGTTGGATTGGCCAGAAATCAGCGGACGCATTTTAATGCTCGAACCGCGGCGTGTCGCGGCGCGTAGTGTGGCGCACTATATTGCCAGCTGTCGCCAGCAAAAGGTGGGGCAAGAAGTCGGCTATCGCGTCCGCGGTGAAGCTAAAATCAGCGCTAATACCCGTTTAGAAATTGTCACCGAAGGCATACTGACGCGAATGATCCAACAAGATCCCGAGTTAACTGGGATTGGAATGATCATCTTCGATGAAATTCATGAACGTCACCTCACCACAGATTTAGGTCTTGCCCTAGCGCTCGAAGTGCAAGCTTCACTGCGGGACGATTTAAAGATATTAGCTATGTCAGCGACTCTATCTGGTCTTGCCTTAGCTGAACTCATGCCAGAAGCGGTGACCTTGCACAGCGAAGGCCGGAGTTTTCCTGTCGACATCGAATATCGCCCTGTGCCAACTCAGCAGCATTGGATCGATCACCTCGGCCGCTGCGTGCTCGAACTGGTTTCGGCCAGCAGCAGTGCCAGTGTTGATAAAACGGCTGCCAATAATGCCGTGCTCGTGTTTTTACCCGGTAAAGGGGAGATCTTACGATTACAGCAGTTTTTGCGCGAGCGCTTAGCGGACGATGCTTTTTTGATTTGCCCTCTTTATGGTGAACTTTCGGGTGCCGAGCAAGATAGTGCGATCGCTGTAACTATAGATGGCAGGCGCAAAATTGTGCTAGCCACTAACGTGGCGGAATCGAGTTTAACTATTGAAGACATAGGGTTTGTCATCGACAGTGGTTATAAACGACAAGCGAGTTTTAACCCTAAAACCGGTGTCACCCGCTTAGGCTTGAAACGTATAAGCCAAGCCTCCGCAACTCAGCGTAGTGGTCGCGCCGGGCGTTTATCAGCGGGTGTGTGCGTTCGCCTGTGGAGCCAAGAAGAACATAGCCGCATGCTCAGGGCCGATGAACCCGAGATCAGCCAAGCGGATCTGGTGGCTATGGCCCACGATTGTGCTTACTGGGGCGCAAAATCCTTTAGCGACTTGATGTTGTTAACGCCGCCACCTAGTGTGCATGAGGCGCTGGCGTGGAAACTGTTACAAGATTTAGGCATGGTCGATACTCAAAATAAACTCACTCCCCATGGTAAAGCGGCCTACGAGCTAGGGTGTCACCCAAGGCTTGCTCATATGTTATTGGGCGCAAAAAGTTTGGGCGCAAACAATGGGGGAGTCAATAATGCTAACGAACAAGCAACGCAATTGGGCAGTTTGGCCTGCTTGTTGTCGGGGGTTTTAGAGGCGCGCGGTTTGCCTAAAAAGGGCGCTGATATTATGAATTACCTGCACTTTGCCTGTCATGGACAAGCTGGGCAACAGGCAAAACAGTGGCAGAAAAAGCTAGGATTAGCGGCGGATTTGTCTAAGATAGCGACCCATGCACACCACAGCGATGTGGGGTTGTTATTAGCACTTGCTTATCCGGATCGTATTGCTAAAGCCCGCGGTGTTGAGGGCTACCAATTAGCCAATGGTACTGGCGTTGTGCTCGTAGCCGATGATGCATTGGCGCAAACGCCGTGGATGGTGGTGGCGGATTTTCAAGAAACTGAAGGCAGAAACGCTGGGCGGATTTACTTAGCGAGTCAGCTTCAGCCAAGCTTGTTCGACGGCGAGCTAAAAGGTTTACTGGACATTCATGAGATTTGTGGCTGGGATGAAGCTAAAGGTCGAGTGATTGCGCAGCGCCAATACAAGGTCGGACAAATTTTAGTAAAAACCGAGACGATTGCTAAGCCTGAACCTAAGCAAATTGTCGCGGCCTTACTGGGCTATATTCGCCAGCAAGGATTACAAATCCTCAATTGGAACGCTAACTTAGAACAGTTTCAATACAGGCTCAAACTGGCAACTGAGTTTGACGCGGGCGGTGACTGGCCCAAGGTTGATGATGAAGCATTATTAGCGGGCCTAGAAACTTGGCTGGCGCCTTACCTCGAAAATGTGAATAATCTGCCGCAATTAGTTAAGCTTGATTGCTTTGGTTTTGTGGCAAACTGTTTGAGCTGGCAGCAGAAACAGCGACTTGACGAGTTATTGCCAACCTCTTGGCCGTTAGTGACTGGTACCTCTGCGCCAATAGCATACGACGAGTCTGGGCGTGCGCTACTGCGTGTACGTCTGCAAGAAACCTTTGGCATGGCGCAGAGTCCTATGTTGGCGCAGGGCAAACTAAAGGTGACGATGGAATTACTCTCTCCGGCCCAGCGTCCATTAGCCTTGACGGCAGATTTAGCCAGCTTTTGGCAGGGACCTTATGTGGAAGTTAAGAAGGAAATGCGCGGTCGATATCCAAAACATCTGTGGCCAGACGATCCTGTGAATACACTGCCGACAAAATTTACCAAGAAGAAAACCTTGGGTTTAGCTCAGCCCTAGCACCACGCCGCTGGTTTTATAACATTTTGTTATGAAGCACTTTGATTCGCACCACGTTAGCTTTGTGCCTATGGCTGATGTCTTTAAATGCATGAATGATGAAGTAGATATGACAACTAAGACGACAAAAAAATCACCCGCTTCCCGTCGGGCTAATCATGGCCGCGGTTTATTTCGACGAATTTGGTCTATCAGTTGGAAATTAGGCTTGGCTGGATTAGCTGTAGTGACTTTCTACAGCATTTATCTTGATCAAATTATTGCGCAAAAATTTGAAGGCCAAAAATGGCATTTGCCAGCGCAGGTGTTTAGTCGTTCTATGGCGCTGTACCCCGGTGCGGCAGTCAGCCATCCGCAAATGATGGCTGAGCTTAAGTTGCTCGGCTATCGCAAAGTCGCTAACCCACGCCAAGTGGGAGAGTTTTCGGCATCGAGCACTCGTATTGAATTGTGGCGTCGGCCGTTTTTGCATCCAGAAGGCGATCAAGTCGAACAAAGAGTCATGATCAGCTTTGACAGCAATGGCATCAGTTCGGTCACTCGAGTCTCAGACAAGCGTCAACTTGCCGTATTCCACCTTGAGCCAGTATTGCTCGACCGCATTATTACTGGCGACGGTGAAGACAGGCTGTTTGTGCCGACCGAAGAAATGCCAAAGTCGATCGTGCAGGCGTTACTGCTGGTGGAAGATCGTAGTTTTTATGAACACCATGGTGTGAATCCCTTCGCGATTGCGCGCGCGGCTTTTGTGAACATCAGCGCCGGTCGCACTGTGCAAGGTGGCTCGACGTTAACTCAGCAGTTAGCGAAAAACTTTTTCCTTTCGAGTGAGCGTTCCTTGCTGCGTAAGGTTCGCGAAGCCTTAATGGCGGTCATTATTGATTTTCGTTACAGCAAAGACGAAATCCTCGAAGCGTATCTTAACGAAGTGTATATGGGGCAGGATAAATCCCGCGCCGTCCATGGTATGGGGTTGGCCTCACGTTTCTATTTCGGCCGTCCTATCAGTGAGTTGACTATCTCCCAGCAGGCATTCTTAGTGGCTGCGATTAAGGGACCGTCTTACTACAATCCATGGAAATATCCGGATCGTATTCAAGAACGCCGTGATCTGGTATTGCGCTTGTTAATGGATGCGGGGGATTTAACCACGGCGGAGTACAAGGTGGCGGTAGAGTCACCCTTAGGGATCCGTAATCTGAATAAACCAGCACATCAAAAATTACCTTCTTTCTTCGCCTTGGTAAAACAGGAAGTGAACGAGCGTTATGGCGATGCGCTATTGAAGCAATCTGGGGTGAAAATCTATACCACGCTTGATCCTATGGCCCAAGAAGCCGCCGAAATTGCGGTGACTCAAACCCTCAAGAGCTTAGATAAGAGCAATAAATCATTGCAGATTGGTATGGTCGTGACCGACAAATACACGGGCGGTATCGCGGCTATGGTCGGCGATAAAACCCCAGGATTTGATGGCTTTAACCGCGCAGTTGAAATTCGTCGTCCTATTGGCTCGTTAATTAAGCCTTTTGTGTATGCTACGGCTTTGGCACCTAATAGCCAATTTACCTTAGCGACCCCTCTTAAAGATCAACCTATTACCTTAAAAAGCGAGCAAGGTAAGACATGGTCACCACAAAACTTTGATAAGAAGTTCAGTGGTCAGGTGCCTTTGTTAACGGCATTGAAAAAGTCGATGAACGTACCGACGGTAAATCTTGGAATTGCTGTGGGTGTGGATGCGGTCGCCACAACATTGGCTAAATCGGGTTGGCAGGAGCCGTTAAACGAGTATCCCTCCATGTTACTCGGCGCCGTCAATGGCTCGCCATTAATGGTAGCGCAAGTGTACCAAACCTTAGCTGATAGCGGTGTTTACCGTAAGTTAACCACAGTGACCGCTGTGCTAGATTCTGATAAGAACCCATTGCCAGTGACGCGATTGCCTAAAGAGCAAGCTATAGCACCTGAGACAGATTTCTTAATTCAATTTGCTATGCAGCAAGTGGTGAATACGGGAACGGCGACGCGTTTAGGTAATGCTTTCCCTGGCGTTGGACTTGCGGGTAAGACTGGCACCAGTAACGACAGCCGCGACTCTTGGTTTGCGGGCTTTGATGAGCGTAATGTCGCCGCCATTTGGGTTGGTCGTGACGATAACGGCAAAACCAGTTTGTATGGTAGCAGTGGCGCCATGGCCGTATATCTTGCCTTCTTAAAGGAACGTCCACCTATTAGTCTGCGCTCAATTCCAGTGAACGGCGTAGTGAAGGGCTTTTTTGACCGAGATACAGGTGTGGCTAAGGAATCCACTTGCAGCAATGTCGATGCGCTTCCGGCATTAGCTGCGACCTATCGTCCAGTGAATAACTGCGGCGACCCTTTGCAGTGGTGGCAGAAAATTTTCTAGGTTAATAGGGTCGATAATGGGCCAATAACGCACTTATGCGTTGGATATAAAACCTTTTAGTCAGTAGAACCTGTGCCGATGGAAGTGGTGTGATCGAGGGCAAACTCGGGGCGCCAATCTTCCCTTTGCACGGGACGTTAATCCAAAGTGAGAAATGACATGTTTAAAACCGCTGCCGCTGTGCATATTTTAGTGAAACACAAAGAACAGGCTGAGGATATTGTTAAGCAGCTGAATAATGGTGCTAATTTTGCTGTGCTCGCTAAGCGTTTTTCCTCTTGCCCTTCTGCCAAAAAAGGCGGCGATTTAGGTGAATTTAAAAAAGGCCAAATGGTGCCACAGTTCGATAAGGTTGCATTTTCAGGTGAATTACTGGTGCCACATATAGTGAAAACTAAGTTTGGCTGGCATGTGGTTAAAGTGCTGTATCGCACTTAATACCCCAGTAATAAGCACATCTTCACCGAACGTTATTTTCGACTAATCAAATAGATTGGAAGATTAGGGAGCGATCAGCATGAAATTTAGTTTTAACACCGAAGATGCGAGCCAAGTTTGCGTAGGGGCTTTTGCCCTTGCGGTTCCCGTTGCATTTTCTGAGGAAGCGTGGCATCTCGGTGAGACTTTACCTTTATTGAATATCGGTATGCTTTTTAGTTTATCGCTGCTCTTTCTTGGGGTATTCACCTATCACAGCGTGTTCCAACAGAATATTGCTTCCCGCGTTCCTGTGTTTATTTTTCGTATCGTGGTGGCGTATTTGCTCACTGCCCTCGTGGTTTTCCTCGTGCTGCTTTGCCTCGATAAAGTGCCATTTTTTGAGGATCCACTAACCTCTATAAAACGGATCATAGTGATCACTATGCCAGCCTCTATGGGCGCTATTGTTGTGGATAGTTTTGATAAAGAATGACACTGTTTCGCTAAATCTCATGACTTTTGTCACTGGTTGATTGCGGTTGTCTTGCGCATACTTATTTCCATGTTCTGACTTTGACATTGATTAAGCGTCATAAGCAGACCTAAATTTTGAGCTTGATAACGATAACGCCAATAGATAAAGGAAATGACTATGAACACTGGTGCCCTCGCTTTACTTATCCCAATACTCGCAATTGTTGGCGGATATGTGGTCGCTATAATGAAAATCCGCAACAAACAAGGTGTGTCGACTCGTGAGCAAGTGGCCGAAAACCAAGCTTTGCAGACCGAGTTAGCCATCCTTCGTCAGCGTATCGAAGTGCTAGAGCAGTTAGCCACTGACGATGGTTTTCAGTTAAAGCGTGAATTTAAAAAGGTTTAACGATTTATTCCTTGGCTTATCGGTGGCTAGGCAATACTTACGTTTTAGATGTTATTTGTTCTGACAAGGTATTGCTCGCCAAATGAAAAATGATGTTGAGTTATTTTAAATGAGTCACGAGTGATGAAAACGGCCTTATTTAGCTAACATTTCTGCGGCATTATCGGCTGTTATATGTCGCGTCATCTCGCCATACAGGCTCTATCTTGCATAAAATTCCGCCTAATATCTGCAGAATAAACCTGAAACGTCAACAGATCCTGATACCCCTGTCATTTGTTTGGCTTTACAAATGTGGGCAGGGTGTTACTTTGTACGCCTTACGTGGGTCAAGTCATCGGGTGAGTTAAATACCTATTTTAAGGTAGACTCGTGATAATTTTGTTATCCATCCCTGTATTGAGTTATTACAAATAGAGTTTATATGTTTCTAGCGCCTTATTTTTCTAAGCAAAATCAAGCTATTTCCGTTTCAGCACAACAAGCCAGTGACTTCGCGAAGAAAATTGCGCAGGACTTTAATCCTATCCACGATGTGGGGGCAAAACGCTTTTGCGTACCGGGAGATTTACTGTTTGCCCTAGTATTGACTCAATATGGTTTGAGCCAGAGCATGAAGTTTAGCTTTGCGGGTATGGTGGGTGATAGCGTCGAACTGCAATTCCCTGAACAAGTGAGCGAGAGTTTTTCGATTCGCGATAGTCGTGAAAAAACCTATCTTAATGTCAGCCGTCATGGCGATGTGAGTTGTTGCGATGCGCAGACCGAATCCTTTATTCGTCAATATGTTGCTTTCTCTGGGCATAATTTTATCGATATTCTGATCCCTTTGATGAAACAACATCAAGTGATGATCAACCCAGAACGGCCTTTAGTGATTTACGAAAGTATGTCGTTTGACTTAACCACCCTCGATTTTGTGCAAGTGACCTTATCCCTCGTTGGCCAAGATTTAAAAATCGATGGTAAACGTGGCGATGTGACATTGCACTTTGAATTACACAGTGGCGACACTTTAGTTGGCACAGGTATCAAAACCTTAGTGATGAGTGGATTACGTGCTTACGATGAGGTTCTTGTACAGCAAATGCGCGCCACCTATGAAGGTCGTAAAACTGATTATTGATTGACGTAAAAGCAATAGGTTGGCGTTTTGTCTTTTAGATAAAGCGCCATGCAATCCTTGATAGCGCGATTAAATGCTAGCAATTAATTGTTATTGACTGATAGCTGCGACACGATTGCTGAGACGTTTTCCGCGCCGCTACGTATTTCTCCCATCACTAATGTTACCTCCGCTAACTGTTGTTTTCCTTCCAGTGCAATACCTTCAACTTCGTTCATCATGCTAGTTGCACTTGTGGTGAGTTGTGTATTTTTAGTGACGACGGCGGCAATCTCACTGGTTGATTTACTGGTTCTGGAAGCAAGCTGCCTCACTTCATCGGCGACAACGGCAAAACCTCGGCCTTGTTCCCCCGCTCGTGCGGCCTCAATTGCGGCATTTAATGCTAGTAAATTAGTTTGATCGGCAATCGAACTAATGGTTGCGACTATCGCTTGAATACTTTGAGATTGTTCATTGAGTTGAGTTATCGCCAAGGTCGCTTTATGGGTTTGCTCGGCAATAGCATTAGAGGTATTTACAGTCGCATTGAGTAAATGTACGCCTTGTTCTGCTTGCTCGACGGTACGTTGTGACGTGGTCAGTGCAATATTGGCGGCTTCACGTACAGCGTGGCTTTGCTCGATCCGCTTGCTGATATCGCTCGCAAATTTAATCACTTTAACCACTTTACCTTGCTCATCCATAATAGGATTGTATGCTGCTTCTAACCAAATCGAATCGCCATAAGCATTTTTACGTTCAAAGAGACCGCTGCTATATCGACCTTGCTTTAGATCGTCCCAAAAGTGTGGATTTTGTCGATAAAACTCATCAAAACAGAAAATACGATGGTGTTTACCAATAATCTGCTCTTTGCTAAATCCCATTGTCTTTAAGAAGTTAGTATTGGCTTTCAAAATCGTGCCATCGGTAGTGAATTCAATAATGGCTTGCGAGCGATTCAAGGCATTAAAAATGGCCGCTTGGTCGTCAAGTTGGTGCTTATCTTGGGTGATATCAACGGCTGTTTTCATTATTTTAACGACTTTACCTGCCTGTTTTATAGGGAAGTAAGTGGCTCTAAGCCAGATCTCTTGGCCATTTTTATTCACTCGTGCAAAATTGCCTTCCTGTGGATGACCTGCTTTTAGATTACTCCAAAATTGCTGGTAGGTAGCAGAATTACCATAAGCCGCCGAGCAAAATAGCTTGTGATGTTGGCCTACGACTTCATTAAGTGAATAACCTACCGTTTTTAAAAACAACGCATTAGCATCGAGAATTAAACCATCAGGCGTAAATTCTACTGTGGCAATACTGTGCTTAATCGAGTCGATGATCGACTCCGCCTCTTGGCGTTTACTTTCGCTCACTTCTAGGCTTTTACGTAATGAAGAGTTGAACACTGAGATACTCCTGATGAGTCTAACTGACTCAAAAACTGCAGTTCTTTATTGAAAGCTCGATATTTCGAGCTAGATATACTGATAAATATAGCTGTGATTTTAATATGTGGTTTATTTCTATGAAACGCGTGATCGGGATCTATATACCTAAATTGAGTAAAAAAGATCACTATTCCTCGGTTTATTCGCGAATAGGCATAGCTAGAAAGCATTAATGATGCGATTAGACTTAATCAGATTGAATTAACGCTAAAGAAAAAGCTGCCAAAGGGCAGCTTCTTAAGTGTCATCTATGCTCGGCGGTTAGCTTAGTTTTTCAATCTTAGCTGGCAGCCCTTGTCTGGCCGAAGCGCCACTTGCCCAATCCACCAGCGGGTAGCGGCCGTGGCGACTCGGATCAAACAGATTCAAGTCGTTCATATTGATGCCGACTCGGATCAGCGGATTGGCGGCGATTTTAAGGTTGTCGATCACTACGTCCCGCGCGCCGAGTTCCTTATGACCATAACCGTGTTCGATAGCGATACAGTCAGGGTGCACTCCGGCAACACATTCCACTAAGGCGATTACACTGCCGTTGGGCGTGCTGATCTTGACCGTGTCACCTGTGCTGATCCCAAGGCGAGTGGCGGTTTTTTCGTTCAGGCGCACCGGATTATTAGGGTGCACTTGGCGCAAACGATCCGAGCCAATACTCATAGAGCTCATGGTGTGGGATTTGTAACTACTGATCAGCAAAGGCCATTGTGATTTATTAAACGCCTTATCGAGCGGTGTGCCATTGGCTAAGGCGGGTTGATATAAGCGTGGGCAGCCACTCATAAATTCCCCTGTGAGACTGTTACGGCGACTGCCCACTTCGGGATTCCACAGCATCATAGGTTTTGGCCAAACCTTGGTTGGATTCCCCACTTCATCCCGTGCACCGCTCATATTTTCAAAGCGGCCGCCGCGGGCAAATAAGTAGCTGACTTTTTTGACTTCATCTGGCTTGAGTCTGGCGTTGAGCTCACTTTGGATACGACTCACACTGCTAAGATACATGTCCTCAGCGTTAATATCGGCGACGGCTTTACCCAAATAGGCTACATTGGCGGCGCCATAGAGTGAGTAATCCGCTGCGCGCGTTAACGGATGTAAGCTGCCATCGGCGGCCTTAACGGCATTTTCGCCAAAGCCGGGTAGTTGCAGTTTCATCGCCACTTGGCTTAAGAAAGACTCCATGCACACCACATCACCACTGGCCATCTTTGTGACCCTTGGTTCGACAATCGGCCAGCGACCTGTCGTTTCCTTCGTCAGAGTCCCATGCCACGAAGGGCTCCAACCCCATGACTCGTAAGTTAATGTGTCGGGCACGATATAATCCGATAGCGCCGAGGTTTCGTTAATAAAGCTGTCGATACTGATAAACAGTGGCAGCACTTTGGGATCTTTCAGTTGTTCACCAATGGCTTCACCTAGGCCCGCTTGACCATAAATCGGATTGCCCATGTGGTTAATCCATGCTTTGAGTCGATAGGGATAACCGTGCACCGCTGCGGTTAAATGTTCGCCAAGCAAGGGTGATGAAATCGGAAACCAAGGCTCCTTTGCAGGATAAGGCGATTCGCCCGCTTCGACTTTACGGCGATACTCTGAGGTTTTCTCGTAGGGGAATTTAGATCGCGATAGGAATACGCCCTTAGGCTCGACCATGCCGTCAAACTCCTGCAGATTATACCTTGGGCCTTTACCAAAGGCGGGAAAGGAACCGCCGGAAGCTAATGCGCCACCTTTTAAATTGATGTTACCTATCATGGCGTTGAGCATCATGATTGCCCACGCGCTATAAAAACCATTAGCGCTCATTGTACCGCCGTGGGAGATCACCGCAGCCTTAGTGCCATGGCTGGTAAATTTATCCGCGAGGGCGATAATTTGCGCCTCGCTGATATCGCACTCCTTGGCATAGTGTGCCATCTCGAAGCTCTGCGCCGCTTCGCTTAATAGCTGGAAGCTAGATTTAACCGCAATCATTCCCTTAGGTGTGTCGACGCTTTGGTCAACGTCGAGCTTAGCTTTCTGACTTTGGCTAGCCAAAACTATCTTGCCACTCGCGGCATCGACAACCAACTGCGAGTCTTGCTCGCCATAGGCTTTGCCGTCGAAAGGTAAGCCAAGATCGCTGGCAAAGAGATATTGGCCATATCTTGGATGGGGAGGTTCGCTGACGATCAAGAAACCTGCGTTACTGAAGCCACGGTAACCTGATGCTTTTGCGGCATCGACATTGGGCGCACTCAAAAAATCGGCGGCATAGCGCTGGTTATCGATAATCCAGCGCAACATGCCCATAGCGAGTGCCGAGTCGGTGGCGGGGCGGATCGGCAGCCAAGTGTTGTTGCCCGCACAAGGTTGATTCGAAGTATTGGGCAGCATGGGCGACACCACCACATAACTGAAATTAGTGTTATTCACCCGCGCGTTAGCCAATTGTCTTGCTTGGCGTTTAAAGGGATTGCCCGATTGCTGCGGTGAAGTGCCGATAAAGAGTAAAAATTCGCTATGGTCCCAATCGGGTTTCAAGTGGGCGTATTTTTTCAAATCATCCAATAAGGCGCCTGCTCCGGCGCGGTAGGTAAATCCACAGTAAGCGCCGTGGTTGGCAAAGTTTCGGGTGCCAAAGCTGTTGAAGGTGAAGCGTTTGATAATGGCATCGCGGCCTTCATCTGATGCGTTTGAGACCAGTAACTGATTAGCTTTAGGGCCGTATTCTGGATTATTGGCGTCGAGCGGCGTGGCGATATCACGAATCCCTCTTAGCCCTTCGACTTGGCCCTCACCAAATAAATCACCACCTTCGACGACTTCATTCAGCAATTGCTCAAAGCTAATGCTCTGCCATTGGCCGCTGCCGCGCTTACCCACGCGTTTAAGACATTGGGTAACGCGGTGTGGGCTATCTAATTGTTCTAGCATGGCATTACCGCGGGCGCAGGCGGTGGAACGTCCTTGCAGACCCTGTTCTTGAAAGGCGCTAAGCCCAACAAAGGCGGTTTTGATTGGCGTATCGAAATCGATATGTTCCCGCGATGACAACGGATGATAAGGATTACCGCTGATACGGATGATTTTATCGGTTTTTTGATCGATACGAGCGCGCACGCCGCATTTGGTCCAGCAACCTAAGCACATAGTATTGGCGATGCGTTGATCGTCATTGCTGATTAACTGGCCTGACTGTAAATCGACTTTGTATTCAGGTACTAAGGAATTGCCGTGCAGCGGATCTTGGGTTGGTTTTCCTGAGGTACCATTGACGACACCTTTACCTATTTGCGCTAATGTATGGCTATAACCCGCGGCAAATAATCCCACACCACCCGTTACAGCGGCCCCTTTGATAAAACGACGTTTACTCTTATCCATGATGGACTCCTTAATTCTGTAAACTAATTGGGTGCTCAGCGAGCAAGTTTTGCCGCAGGCGTGTGGCGAATAAGTTCGGAGACCAGCGCCATTAATGCTAACCAAAGGCCGAAGGTACCAGCTATGCCTAATAGCCCTTCAGGTCCCCAAGGCAGTTGATAGAGATAAGTCCCCGCGCCGTATTTAGGATCGGTTTGCGCTTGAATTAACACTATCCAGCGAAATCCCCACGCAAGGTGAATGGCCGTGAGGCTGACGACGATCATTGCCGCATTGGGTAAGTGACGAATGGCGAGCATTAATGCCAGCACGGCGAGTGTGATTAGCACCCAAATCGCGGCCAGTTGCCAGCTTGGGCTGGTTTCAAGCAATAATGCGGCTTCAGGGGCCGAGCCCTTATCGAATAACGCCCAGCCGATAAGGCATAGGGCGAATAGACCAAAACTCGCTCTTACCCAGAGTAATAGGCTGTCTTGGGTGCGCTGTTGGTAGCCCTTTAATAGTCGATTCAGTACCACCAAAGTGCCGCAGGCGGCGAGCAGGGCACTCATTGCCATCAAAGGTGGAAGCCAATAGGTATGCCACAGTGGCCGCGCCTTAATAGCCATGGTTTCCATGCCAGTGTAGAGGGCGATACTGCAGGCACTCAGGGCCGTGAACAGTGCGATCGGCTTGATGAATTTGTCACTGTTCCAATCACCGAATCTCAGTAATTGGCCTATTTTATTCACCCAATCTGAGTCTTGATTCGTGGTGTGCTTAGGCAGATATTGACGCAGTAGCAGCCAAGCAAATACTGCGCTGGTGCCCGAGAATACGGGCAGTAAAAAGGCGCCATACCACATCCAAGAATCAGGGCGAACTTGCGCATAAAAATGCCAAGCCCGCAGCGGTTGGTGTAAATCGGCGAGTAAGGCGATAGGAGCGACTATGCCTGCGGTTAACATTAAACAGGCGCAGAGCTTCAGCAATCTGTCATCGGGTTTGGGTTGGCTAAACAAATGTATTGTCGCTACCCATACGCTGGCGTAGGCGAGCCCCATCATAAAAAAGTATTGCACTGCCCAAGGTAGCCAAGTAATGGCGATATCTGGGGTAAAGATTTCTTTAATGACCATGGTGGATCTCCTCGCCAGTATCGGTAAGTAAGGTTCTAACGGGGGCTTGGCCGCTAATCTTGTCCTCAAAAGCGCTGCTCATGCCGATGTAGAACACCCGTGGCGCAGTGTTGGCCGTCGGTTTGAGCACCTTGATATCGGTTTTGTTGGCGGCAAGCAGTTGGCTTATCTGGCTGTTGGGATTATTCAGATCGCCAATCACACGGGCTTCTCCTACGCAGGTTTCGACACAGGCAGGCAGTAATCCTGCATCTAACCTATGGGCGCAGAAGGTACATTTGTCGGCGGTATTGGTGTCGTGGTTGATAAAGCGCGCATCATAGGGGCAGGCTTGTACGCAATAGCCACAGCCAACACACCATTCATTATTGACGACCACTATGCCGTCCTTGCGCTGGAAGGTCGCGCCCGTAGGACAAACTGGGATGCAGGGCGGGTTTTCGCAGTGATTACAAAGTCTTGGTAGCATTAAAAACGCAGGCGGAGTGGTATCTTCCTGCTGCGAGACTTCATACTGCTGCACTGTGGTGCGAAATTGCCCGAGGGGCGGTTGATTCTCGATAGTGCAAGCGACGGTACAGGCTTGGCAGCCCACACAGCGGCGTAGATCGATCACCATACCGTAACGTTTACCCACTTGGCCTTCGCTGGCACTGTGCATTTGAGGGCTGCGCTTATCATCCTGTGCATACACTTGCACGACAGGGATGAGTGCGGCGCCAACACTGACGCTGGCCATTTTGCCGAGAAACTGACGTTTACTCTTGTCCATACAGATTTCCTTCACTACTTGCAGATGGCGAATAAACTGGCTCATAGACCTAGAGTTAAGGTTTATGGCGAGGTTTACAGGCATTCTGTAAAAGGGGAGGCGGCATAACTATAGTGGTTTTCCACATATCGGGTGTGGACTTGATCTAGCGCAACAAATATCCGTTAGAATAGCCTTCAAAATGCTAGGGTTTTATTTTTTGTTACTTGAGTTTGGCCTTTTCTTAGCTTGAGTTGGACTTGATTTTAGTTTGAGTGACTGGGGATAAAGGATTGCACTTCATGTTATTGAGGATGATGAAAACTGTGTTTCGCTTCGCTGTATCGGTCAAGTGTCCGTTATCGATTCTAAGCACTCCACATTCCGTGGCAATACCGAGAAAAAAGCCAAGGAACGCAGTGTTATTCCTATGCTTGCTGGCTTCAGTTAAGGTGTTTGCTGCGGAGCCACTGAATCAAAGTGCGCATTCGGGATTAACTGACCCTGAGGTTGTTGCTCAAGTTGCTATCGAAGAGCCCAGTTATCAAGTGGTCGATGTTGGCGTGTTAGCCATCCGCGGTTATAAGGCAACCATCAACCGCTGGCAACCTTTGATGGGGTGGCTCGAAACCCAAATTCCCAACAGTTACTTTAGGTTACATCCTCTCACCCTCGATGAGTTAGCCAAGGGCGTTGAAACCCAAGGGCTCGATTTTGTGATCACCAACCCAGGGCAATCCGTGTTGCTGGCGCGGCAATATTCCCTCACTTGGTTGGCGACCCTGCGCAGTCCGTTAAATAATGGCGCGGCAATGCAAGTGGGCTCGGCGCTGGTGGTGCGCGCCGATTCACCCTATCACACCTTAAGTGATCTTAAGGGACGTCGACTCGGGATCGTATCGAAAAATGCCTTTGGTGGTTACTTGACCTTAGTGTACGAAGCGCAGCTAAAGGGTATAGATTTACCTCGTTTTGTGGGAGAGATCATTCCGCTGGGGTTCCCGCTAGATAACTTGATTTATCAGTTAGATAACCGAAAAAATTCCACAGAGCGACATCAACAGTTAGATGCTGCGGTCGTGCCCGTGTGTCAGCTTGAGCAGATGCAAACGGAAGGCCTTATTAACATCGCCCATTATCGAGTGCTCGATAATCAAGCGCCTGCGGGATTTAATTGCCAAGTCTCGACTCACCTTTATCCCAACTGGTCTATGGCAAAGACCAATCACGCCTCCCAGTCTCTGGCTAAAAGTGTGACTCAAGCTTTGCTGGCGCTGCCCGAAGATCATCTCGCCGCTAAGTCTGCTGATTCTGCGGGCTGGACCACGGCCGTGAGTCAGCTTGCGATCGATCAACTGCTTAAAGATCTCGATATGCATCCTTTGCAGGCACCATGGTGGCAAAGGGCGTGGCAGTGGATCAAGTTACATCAACAATGGGCTTGGCTTGTTTTGGGGATTTTGGTTTTACTCAATGTGTATCATTTTTGGCTTGAATACCGCTTTAGTCGCCGCGGCCGTGAGTTGATTAACACTCAGCGTCAGCTCAATGAAAACCGTGCGTTACTGGAACATGCACAGCGTATTGCTATCGCGGGCGAGCTTGGCGCGAGTCTCTCCCATGAACTCAATCAACCTTTGGCGGCGATTGGCCATTATTGTCATGGCGCCGAAGTGCGATTACAGCGGGGGACGAGCCCTGAGGAGTTGCAATCTGTATTGGCGCTGATCCAGCAGGAAGTTACACGGGCCGACAGCATTATCAGCCGTTTACGCAATCTGTTGAAGAAACGGCCCGTATCAAAACAACCTTTGTACTTGCATGAGCTGGTCAATGAGACTGTGCCGCTACTCGCCTATGAGTTTGAACAACATCAAATCAATCTTGCCGTAAACGTGAGCGGCGAGCCCTATTTACAGTCCCTCGATGAAGTCGGCATGCAGCAGTTGTTGCTTAACCTGCTGAAAAACGCCGCCGATGCCTGTGTTCAGCGGCTGGAACTTGAACCCAGTGGCACAGAACAGATCATCACGCAAAAGCCCTATGCGCCGACGATCGATATCGATCTTCGCTACCAAGAACGCACACTCTTGCTGACAGTCACGGATAATGGCACGGGTTTAACCGAAGCCGCCAGCCTGCTGATGCAAGCCTTTTATTCCACTAAATCAGAGGGATTAGGTTTAGGCTTAGTGATTTGCCGCGATATTGCCGAGAGCCATGGCGGGACGTTTAGCCTAGAAAGCGCTATGGGTGGCGGTTGCCAAGCGCAGGTGGCTATACCGCGTAAACCTGAACCTAATGGAGCACTTTAATGAGTCTTGCGTTACCTGTGTATTTAATCGATGACGATGACTCAGTGCGTCGTTCTTTGCGTTTTATGCTCGAAAGCTATGGCCTCAAGATCACCGACTTTGATAGCGCCGAAGCCTTTTTTACCGCCGTAGACTTAACCCTGCCGGGTTGTGCGCTGGTCGATGTGCGTATGCTGGGCTTGAGCGGCCCGCAGTTGCATCTTGAATTAGTCGCCAAAAATAGTCCGTTAGCGGTGATTTATTTGACCGGCCATGGCGATGTGCCTATGGCAGTAGAAGCGCTCAAACTCGGTGCGGTGGATTTTTTCCAAAAGCCCGCCGATGGCGCTAAGTTAGCCGAAGCGGTCGTCAAAGCGTTGGAACATGCTAAAACGCATTATCAAGACAATCAGTATCTTGAGACGTATCAAGCGCTCACACCAAGGGAGCGGGAGATACTCAACCTGATTGCCCAAGGCCTGAAGAACCAAGAGATTGCCGATAGCCTCTGTATTGCCATGCGCACGGTCGAGATCCACCGCGCCAATTTGATGAAAGGCATGCAAGTGGGATCGCTGGCGGAAATGATGCTGATTTATAGCCGGATCGCTGATCGCCTGCGCCTTGAAGATAACCGCTAAAATTTACCTTTTACTGCGCTAATTGCCGCTTTGTTAGCCGCCTATTTTGGCTAAGTTGTCGTATCATTGGCGGTTAGTATTGGCTTTGCTAGTAGCTTAGTTCTGGGCTTAAAGAAGAGCTTAGTTCTGGGCCCAATTCTGGGCGTAAAGATTGTGAGCCATGGCATTAGTGCAGCGCCGCTTAATTGCCAATACACCGCGATTGCCTTATTTTAGGGGCACTATTTTTAGGTCATGATTTTAAAATCACTTTTTACAGTGCTTTTTAAGGTCTGTGGCCCTCTTGGATTGTTTTCTCTTTGTCCTGTAGAAGGCTTCTGCAGCTTAGATAAGACTCTCCCGTTTGCATAAGGAATGAAATGGCAAGCTTGATTCGTATTGTGCTGATTGATACGCACCTTCCGGGCGTTGTGGAACTCGCCCTCAATGGCCATACCAACATTTGTGGTACTAACGCCTCGGGTAAGACGACATTACAACGTCTAGTCCCTGTTTTTTATGGCGAATACCCAAGCCGCGTGGTGCCTTCGACCCGCGACAGTTTCGAGCGTTGGTACTTGCCACACGATTCAAGCTACATCATTTACGAATATCAAAAAGCCGATGGGTTACTGTACCAAGCCGTGCTGGCCTCGGCGGGCGATGGCAAGGGCGTTAACTATCGCTTTATCGCCAAAGGTTTTGAGCTAAGCGATTATATTAAATCGCAAAACGGCGACATTATTCTGTGCCATACCATGGCGGAATTAGGCCGTGATTTAAAACGTGCCGGCATCGCCACCACTAACTTGCTCAACACCCGCGAATATCGCGCCATTATCCAAAACGATCGCACCCTATTAAGCACGGGCAGCAACCGCAGCGAACTGCGCGGCTATGCGCGCCAATTTGCCCTGTGTGAGGGCGAGCATTCCCTGCGCCACATCGAAAAACTCGCCAAAGCGGTGCACTCCAAAGAAGGTAAGATGGAGACGGTCAAATCCATGATCGCCGCTATTTTGGAGGAAGACGGGGTTAATCCGCCCAGCTCTCGCTTAAATCCGCAGCGCGTTGAAGCGTGGATCCGTGAAAGCCAACTTATCCAAGGGTTTGAAGTCATTCGCCCTGAGTTTGAAAAACTCGAGCAAGAATTTAACCAATTGCTCAGCGCCGAACTGCGCTTATCAAGCTTGTCCCGTGGTTATCGTAACGATGAAACCTTAGAAGCCGATCGCCAAGATATTCAGCAAACCTTATCTAAAGAGCTGAATTTAAAACTCAGATTGCTCGATGATGAATGGAAAGAGCAGCGCGATGAGCTCAACCTCGATTTATCGGCTGCCAAGGGCGATGTGGCCAAGTGCGAGTATGAACTCGATGCCATTGAAGATCAGCACAGCGCCTTTTTAGATGCCAACATAGAGCAAGCTAAGGCCGATCTTGAGATGCTGCCGAATTGGCGCACCGATGTTGAAAACTTAAGTGAACGCCATAAGCTGCAAACCGAGAAGCACCAAGATATCGAGGCGGCCTACAATGCCCGTCGCAGTAAGATTGGTGAGCAGTTAAACCGCGAGCTAGAAGGTTTGCATGCCGACCAAGACAAGCAGCGTGAAGCCCGCGATAAACAACGTGAAGTGGCGCGCACCGATATTGACGCCCTAGAGCTGCAATGGCGCAACCAAATGGATGCGGGCAAGGCTAGCTTTAGCGAGCAGGAATACCAATTCAAACTCACTGCCGCCGAACTTAAATTACGTGTCGATGGTGTGACTTACACCGAAGAAGAAAAGCTGAGTCTCGCGATTTTCGACGAAC
This sequence comes from Shewanella oncorhynchi, assembly GCF_030848765.1. NCBI lineage: Bacteria > Pseudomonadati > Pseudomonadota > Gammaproteobacteria > Alteromonadales > Shewanellaceae > Shewanella > Shewanella oncorhynchi. The sequence continues at coordinate 4,238,286 of NZ_CP132914.1, read as the reverse complement.
GTATTCATCGTGCCGACGAAGAACAAGAAAGCTGCAATGCCAAGGTTGAGCGCTTAAGCAGTGATGAGCGCAAGCTCAGAGCCAAACGTGACCAAGCCAACGAAGCCTTGCGTATCGCCACCTTAAGGGTGAATGAGCGTCAAACTGCGCTGGATGAACTGCACCACATGCTGTTCCCGCAATCCCACACCCTATTGGAGTTTCTGCGTAAAGAATCCCAAGGCTGGGAGCAAAGTTTAGGGAAAGTGATCGCGCCTGAACTACTGCATCGCACTGATTTACATCCAAGCTTAGTGACTGAATCGAGCGAAGCTTTCTTTGGCGTGCATTTAGATCTTAAAGCGATCGATGTGCCTGAATATGCCGCCTCCGAACAAGAGCTGCGTATTCGGTTAAGCAAAGCCGAAGAAGCCCACACTAGTGCCCAAGAAATGCAGGCCGAGGCCGAATCTCAGCTGGTGGCCATTAATGGCGAGTTGGATAATCTCAGCCGTGAACTGACCTTTGCCCGCACGGCGTACAAAAATAGCCGTGACGATCTGCGTCGCCTATTTGATGAAAAGCGCAGCGAGCAAGAGAAAATCAACAAAGCATTGAGCGAGCGCAAAGCCCATGCGGGACAAAGACTGACTCAACTCGATGGTGAGCTAAAACAACTTAAACATCAGCACGAACTCTGGCTCGAAGATCAAAAAGAGCAAGCGCTCGAAGCGCGCATGGAAAAGAATGCCTATTGGCAGGAAGTCATCGGCGCGCTCGACAACCAACTCGGCCAAATTAAAGCGACTATTGAAGGACGCCGCGAAAGCGCCAAAATCGAGCAGAAAGCCTGCGAGACTTGGTACAAAAACGAGCTTAAATCCCGCGGTGTGGATGAGGATAATATCCTCAAACTCAAGCAACAAATTCGTGAGTTAGAAACCAAAATCAGCCGCGCCGAGCAGCGTCGCAGCGACGTACTGCGCTTTGACGATTGGTATCAACACACTTGGCTTGCGCGCAAACCTAAACTGCAAACTCAGCTTAGCGATGTGAAGCGCGCGGTATCGGAAATCGATCAACAGCTTAAGGCGAAAACTCAGGATGTTAAGGCCCGTCGTCAACAACTTGAAACCGAGCGTAAAGTGTCCGATGCGGCGCAGGTTGAAGCTTCTGAAAACTTAACTAAGTTACGTGCCGTAATGCGTAAACTCGCCGAGCTTAAGTTACCGACCAATAACGAAGAAGCCCAAGGCAGCCTAGGCGAGCGTCTGCGGCAAGGTGAGGATTTGCTGCTAAAACGCGATTACCTGATGGGTTCGGTGAAGCAATATGTAGAGCATTTCGACTCAGTGATCGCCAGCAAGTCAGGTTCTGGCCTTGCGGAAACCTGGGAGCGTGCCCGCGAAGAATCGAGCTTTATCAACGACAAAGGCATTCGTCTGCTGGATTACCGTAAGTTAGTGCCACAGCTTGAGCAATTGCTGAACGTGATCGTGCCGCAATCGATTACTGCGCTGCGTGAGCAGGGGCGGATTTTCGGCGTCGACTTAACCGCTTTCTACGATGTGTTAGCCGATATCGACCGCCGCATTGCCTCCCAAAGTGCGCGTATTACCCGCGAAGTGGGCGAAGAGTTATTCCTCGATGGCGTGTCTGAATCGGCTGTACGTATTCGTTCGCGCATCAGTGAGTTAGAGTTCTGGCCTGAGCTTGAACAGTTCGTCAAAGCCTTTAAACATTGGAAAGCCGATGGCTTTAATGGCTTGCCCGATGAGGATTACACCAACAGCATGCGCCGCGCCTTGGATATTATCGGCCGCGCCGCGTTAACGGGGGGCATCTCTAAGTTGCTGGAAATCGAGTTGCGCCTTAAAGAAGGTAACAGCGATCTGATTATCCGCACCGACAGACAGCTTAACGAATCCTCAAGCCATGGTATGGCGTATCTGATTTTGTGTAAGTTCCTGTTGGCATTCACGCGCTTGCTGCGTGGCCGCGCCGATGTGACCATTCACTGGCCAATTGATGAGTTGGGCACTTTGCACCATACCAACGTGAAGAAGATTTTTGACGCCTGCGAAAACAACAATATTTGTGTGCTGGGCGCCTTCCCGAACCCAGAGTCCGAGGTGCTGAACTTGTTCGCCAACCGTTACATTATCAACAAACAAACTAAGAAGTTGCAGGTGGTAAAACCTAAGGTCAACCCAATTGCCGACATGTTGAATAAGCGTTTGTCGAAGGAGGCCATCTAATCATGCTTGAATTAAAACAAACCAAGATGTTGCAGGTGGTAAAACCTAAGGCTAACGTGAAAAGCGCAATTGCCGACATGTTGAATAAGCGTTTGTCGAAGGAGGCCATCTAATGAGTGATGCAACCCAAACCGTATTAGTTGGCACTGGCGCTTTGATTGAGCTGTTACTCAAGGGCGAGTTTATTTGCCGCACCACTAATGAAGAAGGCTGGCGCGCCCTTAAAAATAGCAGTACCCGCGAGCGGGTCGAGGCCTATCTCAATCAAATCAATCGTACCGTGGCGTCTGCCGCTGAAGGTGATGTGTTCTTCTGCGGTTATTTGCAGCTCGGCGATAGCGAACGCAAAGTGATTTCATCGCAGTTTAAAGATATCTGTCAGGCATTGATCCCGCTGGTGGAATGGTTGGTATTAGTGCAAGAAGCCAGTGGCCAAGATGCGCCGCTGAGCGAAGGTGCGCCCGTGCGTTTAACCGAGCTGCAAAGCCGCATCGAAGACACGCCAGCGTTTCGTGAGCAGTTAGCCAAACTCAGCCAATATCGTCTATTTGGCTCGACCAGTACCAACAGCGATGCGCAAATCAAATTAGTCTTCAAACGCTTAGTCGAACTCGGCTATTTAGTACGACCCAATGCGGAGAAGCAAATCTATATCGCCACGGGCAAGCTGGATTATCTGTATGAAGTTATTCGTTTTATCGATGAAACCGAAGGTTTAAGCCTAGAAGCGCAGGCAGAAACGGCGACCCAGCGGGACTTGATATAATGTTGGCACTGTTAACCCTAGGTAAAAGCTGCGACCAAGGAGGCCATGATGAGCAGTAACTTACATCAGGCGGGTGTGAAACTGCTCAAGCAGTTAGGTCGCCATGCTGACATTATTATGGACACCTATTTGGCGGGCTCTCTTAACGAGGATGCACACGATCCAAGCGTGGTCGAAAAGCTTAAACAGGCAGGGATTTTATGGCGGCCAGAGCCAGATCAGGAGCTGCGGCTTAAGCGTTCTGTGCGTGCCTTACTCGAAGAAGGTTTAAGTGATGAGCGCAATCGTCAAATCGACTCTAATGTCGGTTCGGCCTTAGCGACCATTAAAACCTTGGCCGATCATTATAAAGAGGCGCGTCATAGCTCAGACTACAGCGCCGCCGAGGCCTATTTATCAGATTTAAGCGAGCATGTTTATAGTTTCGCCGACAGTCTGCGTTATTCGATCCGTGTGCTCTGGGGCCGCATTAATAACGAGTTCGGTTATGTGGGTACGATCAACGCTAAGATCCGCGAAAACGAATTAGCTCAAAGCCAAGTGTCTGAATTGCTTAATGGCTTAGAGATGTTCCAGTTTAGTGAGCTAGGCGAAATCGCTGGCGATATACGTGAACTGCGCAAGCTCTTAGTGACGACTTTGCAGGAAACCATGAGCGACTGCGCCCAGGAACTGAGCGTAGTGCAGGGGCGTTTACTCGAACTCTTAGGCCGCTTCAGACAAATCCGTGGGCGTACCCGTTTGCTCAAGGGCTGGTTGCTCTACACTGATTTGCATCCGGATTATCGTCCTGCGGACCATGTGTCCCACAAGGAAATCCCGAGTCTATTCAATCGCGCCGAAATCTTGCTCGCCCCTGCATCGGTAGATGTGCACAACGCCAGCCAAGAGTTGGAGTTGATGGGGATAGTCGCGCATATCAAAGCCATCAGCCGCCATCCTGTGATTGCGGCGGTGCGTGAGCATGATGTATCTGTTTCTATCACCCAAAGTGAAGACTTCGATGTGCCGGATAATCCGCTCAAACAAGCGGTGGATGAGTATTTCGTCGATGTAATTGAGTCTGGCCTGCGCCAATCGGCGCTGGAATATCTGGCGGATAAGGCACTGCCTTGGGACGCTGAAAGCTGGATTTATCAAGTGATTGGCGGCTACGAAGGTCTGCCCGATGAGCACAAAGCTTATTTTGAGCTTGAGCCATTGGGTGAACCGCATCCCATCTATAGCGGCAACTTTATTATTCGCGATGTTGAGTTATGGCTCGCCTAGGCCAACAACAATTACAACTGTTGGAGAACGCTTTTATTAAGCGTTCTCCCAAGGTTAAGCTCACGGCTAACTGGCGTGCGATTTATCGCGAGTTAGAAGTGGGTGAGTTAGACGGATCCGAAAAGTATCTGTGTTTTGCGCCCAAAGATTTTGAACTGCTAAGGCAAAGCGTGTTGGCGTTAATGGGGCTTGATTTAAGGCAGCTTGATTTCAATGTCGATCGCATGGCGATGTCTGCCAAAAGTCACGATGAAAAGCTCGCTAAGATCCGTCCCGAAGCCGAATACGTTTTGATGAAATATCTAGGTTTCGAATCTTCACCAACTGGGATTTCAACTCGCACATCACTGCGTATTCCATTGGATGAAGCACAAAAGCATTGTCATGAACTCAATGTCGCAGCCATCCTAGTGGTTGAAAACTTAGATGTATTTGATGTTATCCATCAAGCGTGTTTACCTGAGAATTTAACTCATGTGATGGTTATCTACCGAGGTAGCGGTCATCATTCCCCGATTGGCGTGCGGCATTTTTTGCAAGCGATGGCAGATAAATTGCCGATCATTGCCTTTACCGACTTAGATCCCGCAGGGTTACAAATCGCCCATACCTTAATGGGCGTGACCCATTGCCTTGTGCCACAACTTGCGCTGACAGCACCTGCTGAGTTATTGGCAATAGCACAAATTAATTCTACTGATGATTTCGACAAGCAAGCGAAACAGGCTAAGTATTTGCAAAATGCCGAGTTAAAGCATTGGCAAAAATTAGCCGTTTGGCTAAATCAACACCATATTAGTATCAAACAGCAGCACCTGCTGCATCATCGGCTTGAGCTAGTACTACTGGCATACAGTTAACCTTTATCCTTCCCCATATCTCTGTAAAATGCGATATAAGTGGTTTTAAATGCTGATTAAAGTGTTTATTCAGTTTTTAAATCTAGAGTTATCCCAATAAAACCCGTTAATCGTGATTTTTTTGTTTTAATTCTGTTATTATTTTTATTTTAAAATAAAGTGGTCAACTGGTTGTTTATTATTCAGTTGTTTTTATTTTATTTAAAATCATATGGATATAAGTTTTTTGTGATGTGTTTTGCTTAATTTGAAATTAAATAAGTAAATTTATTCATTGAATTAACGGCTAGCATGTTTCACTATCCCCGCCTGAGCCAAAAATGGATTGGCAATTGTGCTCATCATGGAAGATGAATAACAAATAAATGACCTTTCTGGGGAAATCACAAGCATGATGAAATCACTTTCGACGCGGATCTTTATTGGTCTGTTTGCCGGCCTTATTTTCGGCACAATAGTGCAATACTTCTTAAACGATATCGGTTTTTTCTCGGGTAATTTAGTCGAGCTTGCCGGTGGCGTTGGTACTATGTTCGTCAATATGATCATGATGCTGGTTGTGCCACTCGTGTTTGTGAGCATCGTTTGTGGTGTCTGTGAGCTGCAAGATCTCAAAAGTTTTGGCCGCTTGGGCGGTAAGACCTTCGGTTTTTATATCATCAATACCTTTGTCGCAATCGCGACGGCATTATTAGTGGCACTGCTACTCGAACCCGGTAAAGGCGTTGATATGAGCAGCACGGATGGTGTAGCCATTACCGCAACAGAGTTGCCAAGCCTGATGGCGCTAGTGATCGACATAGTCCCACGTAATCCTGTGACGGCTTTTATGTCGGGCAATATGCTACAAGTGATCTTTATGGCCTTGTTGCTTGGCGGTGTGATTAAGTCCCTTGGTGAGCATGTTGCGGGTGCTGTCCAAGGTTTTCAAACCGCCAATAAAATCATGATGAAATTGATTTCTGTGGTGATGAGTCTTGCGCCCTATGGTGTATTTGCCTTGATGTTTAAACTCGGCGCGACCTTAGATGCAGGTGTGTTTATGAGTGTGGTTGAGTATATGGTGCTGATCCTCGCGCTGCTGCTACTGTGGATTTTTGTGGTTTATCCTATGGCAGTGGGGATATTTACCCCAATTTCAGCCAAAACCTTCCGCGAGAAGACCCAAGAGCAAGTGCTGTTTTCACTCTCGACCGCAAGCTCAAATGCGACTATTCCCGTGACCATGCGTACTTTAACGGACAAGTTAGGCGTGAACCGTGCTGTTGCTGGTTTTGGCGTACCGCTGGGGGCGACCATGAACATGGGCGGTGTGGCGATTTATATCACTATTGCGATTTTCTTTGTCGCCAACGCCTTTGGCATGCCCATTACCACTGAGCAATTGCCTTCGCTATTATTTAGTGTCTTCCTATTATCTGTCGGTGCGGGCGGTGTGCCCGGTGGCGGCATGGTGATGATAGGTGTGTTAATCCATCAAATGGGTTTACCGATTGAAGCCTTTGCCATAGTGGCGGCCTTAGATCGGATTATTGATATGGTGCTGACATCCTGTAACGTGGTTGGTGATACTGCGGTGTTGACTATAGTGGATCAAACCGAGAAAGTGCATCAGCTTGAGTCAGCGAAGAGTTAATGTGCCATTAAGTCGTATTTTATAAAAAAAAACCACTGAAAACAGTGGCTTTTTTTATGTACTTATATAGGCCTAGGTGCCTATTGGACACAATCTTGTTTCAGCTTAGCAACTGCATCGGCAAAGCCTACGGCGACTATGTTTGAGCTAGTGTATTTACTTGATCTGAAGGAAATGGCTTCAAGGTGTAAGTTTGGAGATTGGATCGTACTTAAACTTTTCCACAGGTCTGAATTAGTTTTGTTCCCGCTGCTGAAATTCATCAGTGAGCCAGTGCCATGCAATTTCAGTTTAGTTTGTTCGCCACTGGTAATGATGAGTACGCTAGGATCCCCATAAAATGCAAAGGATTCCGACATAGTGACATTAATGCTAGGTTGTAGATCTCCAACGGAACAGGCCAAGGTTAATTTGAGATTTTTATCGATAAAATCGATGTTATGACTCTTCAGTGGTATTCCTTCTGCGTTTAAAGTTGAGGCCAAATCTTCCTTGGCATGGGCGTAGCCAATATGGCTGACGAGCATGAGAGCCAGTAACTGTGTTTTCACTTTACTACCTTGCGATTACAGGGATGTTTATTTGCAAATAGATGCATTGGTGACGAGTTTGTCAAAAAGGTGGCGATTATAGATTTTTTTGACACCTTTGGGTAAGTATTTTTAATAGATTTAAACCGTATGACTGATATCCAAATATTTAACACAACAAGTGAAAGAATAGATATTACAAATAGCTGTATTAGGATTTAAATAAGTACTGATTAATGAGTCAACAAGGTGAAAATAAAGTTAGGATGTGTGGGATCAGTCACGCGTTAAATAATGGGAAAGATGTTCCTATTAAGCTTGCTTTACGGTTTAACTTTGTAAAAAGCCACTCAAAAGAGTGGCTTTTTAATTTAGCAGAAACGAATAAAACGTTATCTTCGATTAGGTTTTGCTCTCAAAACCATCCACAGCGTTAACACCGTGATCGCTCCACTTATAAGGCTTGAACTTGCTACTTACCAGTGCGAGTCATTTTATCCAGATAGCCCATGGCAAAGGCTGATAATACAAAGGTGATGTGTATTAACAGATACCACATGATTTTGTCGTTATCGATATTCTTCACATCCATAAAGATTTTCAGTAGGTGAATAGACGAAATCGCCACAATCGACGCCGCCACTTTGTTTTTCAGTGAGCCAGAATCTAATTTACCCAGCCAACTTAGCTTCTCACTGTCTTCGCCCACATCCAGCTGCGAGACAAAATTCTCGTAGCCAGAAAACATCACCATCACAATCAGGCCGCCCACGAGGGTGATATCAATCAAGGACAGGGTCACCAGCACTAAATCCACTTCAGTCATCTCAAAAATGATCGGCAGAATATGGAAGATCTCTTGGAAGAATTTAATGCCTAAGCCCAATAAAACAAAGCTGAGTCCTAAATAAATTGGCGCCATAATCCAGCGCGATGCATACATTAATTTTTCAAATATTTGTTCCATAATCCATTAAACCCTTTATCTAAAATGCGGTAAAAAAATCGAGTCACTAATGACTAAAACAGTAACATAATGCACTTTATGCGCGCTATTACCCAATCACAATGGCGTGAGTTATATGCTGTTATTGTATTTTTTTTGTAACCTCTGTGGTTATTTAAACCCTATGTTAGGTGTTAGTAGCGCCACATCGTTTAATTTGCACTGCCTTTGATATGTCTGAACGTCGCTTTTTCAACCTAATACCAAGCAAATTCAGCCATGGATGATCATTTTTCTTGGCATTTTAGGGCTTTGATGAAGGAAGTGACATTTGTCATCCTAGATTGCTGACAACTCACACTGCCGTGATGGACATTTTACGCAGATACTTAAGTCATCTAAACAAGGAGGCTTAATCATGCAACATAAATCACTGGACCAACAATTAATCGAATACCGTCAACAACGTGCTTTAGCTATGCCCTTATCTGGCATGATTGTGTGGATCCTACTGTTTGTATTGAGCCTTGTATTACCTCCTTCGCAGTTGGTGATGGCGGTCTTTATCGGTACTGGTTCTATTATCTACCTTGCCATGGGTATTTCGCGGCTGACAGGCGAGAATATCTCGTTTAAGAAAAGCGCTGAGCGTAATTGGTTTGAGACTGTGTTTCTCGCTGCGATGGGGATGAGTTTTTTAACCTTTAGCATCAGTATTCCCTTTTTTATGGAAAATTATCTGGCTTTGCCTTTCGCCCTTGCGGTGCAAACAGGTTTAATGTGGTTAGTCCACGGTGTTTTAGCAGCGCAAAAGGTGGCCATAGTGCATGCGATAGTGCGCACCTTAGCCTGTGTGGCAGCTTTCATGCTCTGGCCCGAGCTGAGCTTTCAAATTCAGCCTCTAATCGTGGTGTTTTGTTATGTTTTTTCAATTCCCGTGATGCAGCGCCGTTGGAAGATTCAGCAAAATCTGTGTGCTAGCAATTAGTGGGTTATTTTTGGGTTATTGTGTAGATTTTGGCTTTGCGGCCTAATGGCCGAGGTGCATCAAAGTCGTGGGGCTTCAGCCCTGACGCTTAATCAAGAGTCTAACAAGGTGATCTCGCCCTAGATCGATTTGTATGTCTGCCAGCGCACAGAGCTCAAACTGGTGTTATTGCATTATGGTTATTACCCTGCACTTTTTGCAGTGTGAAGGAGCTTATAATGCAAACCATGAAACTTACGTTCGTTACCGCTGGTGTTGTTCTCGTTGGTAGTTTGCTGCTTAACGGTTGTGATAGTGGCAATGTGAATACTCAAACAGGTACACCAGACTTAACTGTAACAACCGAGGATGGTACTGGTGATGATATTAAAATTGCCACAGCAGTTAATACTGCGTTGATCGCTGATCAGCAGCTACAAAATTTAGATATTCAGATAGAAACCCGCAAGGGCGATGTCACCATTTCCGGCAATGTAAATAGCCAAGCTCAGAAAGACCAAGCTGAACGGGTCACGGCAGCAACCTCTGGTGTGCACTCGGTAAATAATCGGTTGGAAGTAAAATAGCAATGTCAGTAAAGCCGCCTGTTTGATGTATTCAATTGACAGACGACAAACAGGAGCGGCAGCTCTTATCTGGCTTTAATTCACCGCTTATGCCACAAAATACCAATCCCCGCCAACCATGCTGCGGGGCGTTGGCCTTCTTGATTTATAAATGTGTGAGTCCAGCTATGGTCACTCACGCTGGCCTTGCGGCTGCTGTGGCAGATTTGTGCATTGGAGTTTGTACCCGTCGTGACTTTCTTTGCGCCACATTTCGCACTTGCTACGTAGCTTTTGGCTTTGTGGCCTTACGGCCGAGGTGAATCAAGGGGCTTCACCCCACACCCGATAATAGTGCTGGTTTGTTTGGTGTTGAATTGGCAAGGTTATCGCTGTGAGTATGTTAGCAATTGCGGCCTTACGTCCGAGGTAAGTCAAAGTCGTGGGGCTTCACCCCACACCCGACCAAGGAGGACTGCTCGTCCTATCCTCCTTGGATTCTCCAAGACGCCCCCAACGGAGTTGAAAGCCCCTTGGGCATTAAGCGTTCTAATGCTATCGCGCCAGACGCTCGTCCCTGATTCGACTGACGCTATCTCGGCATCCATGCCTCGCTCACGCAACGAACGCAAATGCCCTGCGGCAACTCCGAGGGGATGCTGTATTCTGTTGCTTTGGCGTTGACTGTTAATCTAGAACGAGTAGTGTCTGTCGCATCTTTCAATTACTTAAAATCGATAAAACCAGCATCACTAAGCCACTGTTCAAATATTTTTGGAGTTAATGTATAGCCTGAAACAACGGCATTATTCATCCCAAAAAGCGTAGATTCATTTTCCTTACTTCCTGGAGAGCCTTCATAAGTAATACCGATAATTAGGGGGTTATCTTCTCTATTTTCAGCGTGAAAAATTGGTCCACCACTAATACCACTGAGATAGTAGTCACTATCACCGTTTAATTGAGCATGAAACGAGAAACTATTGTGATGCTGTGACCAGCCACTAGAAATACGACCCGTAACTAAAACTAACGGACTTGATGTAACTAAACCATTTTGAGTTTTATGCTCTGTTGGAAATCCAAATGCAACAGGAGTTATAATCTCATTTTCAAGTGGCTCTTCCCATCTATCAAGATCGATAGCTTTTCTAAAATTACTATCAAAATGTGTACTTTTGACTTTGTCACAGAATTTAATAATGGCTATATCGGGATAAGATTTATCACCATTTTTTTGTAGTGACTTAAAGCCCCCATAAAAATTTTCTTCTGTAAGATGTATCGGTGGAGTACCGTAGCCATATAAGGCTAATATTTTGCTAGAGTTCTCACATTCACTTACGTGCGAGTTAGTGATCCCCCATAGTTGCCCTTTATACTTAAGGTAGGTGATAGTTCCATTGCTCTTTTTTATATTTTTCTGCTGACTTAGTGGTCGCGTTGAAATAAACAATGGGTCACAGTAATCAATTACTAACCGACTAAGATTTTCTGGTATTTCTTTGTCTTCTTTCGTGAATTCCATATCAGCTTCCCAGTAAATTTGGCTATCCATTCAGAACCTAAAGCATAATGTTTTTCGGTTAGCTTACAACTTGTTCAGGCTAAAATTGCTTTAATAAGTATCAAAAGGCCAAAAGATGGGATAGGAATAAATCTCTGCATTTTCTATTTTTCATGCACCTAACCTTTATTTTAAGCTGTAACTTAGAATGAATTTTCGCCAATTTTTAAATCACTTGTGAGCTATGACTGCAATCTTGGCAGGTGAGGGTATAGTTCAGGCTGCGTTTTTGTATTTTGATATTTTTGCTTTGGCACTGTGGGCAGGTTTGTTTCATTGGCGTGTTTTTGGTGCATTGGTTGCATTTGATGTAGTAACCAAACTTACCGTACATTGGGGTGTAGTTTGTTGATTCTCCGCAATGTTTACAGCTAAGAATGCTGTGTGTGGCAGATTGAGTTATTGGTTGGGTTTTGACTTCAACTGCTTTGATAACTTCAAAGTGTGCAACAGGCTCATTGATTTGTTGTGTCTGCGCGAGCGTTATTTCAGTCGCTAATTTATGTGGGTCTATATGTCGATCGATTAAGAAATTGGCAATGGAATTGAGTTCTTGTTGATTAAAGTCGGGGCGGGTGTCGCTTACATTTATAATGCGCATGAACTTACTTTTAAGATTCATGATCTTTTCAAGTTTATCGACTAAAAACTCTGTTTTAACTAACAACTCAGAAATAGCCGTTGGCATAGTATCTCTATTGATTACCGCATCACTTGAGACCGCGCACAGATGGTCCCAGCAACGCATGCCAAAACTTTGTTGTCTTATACCAAGTAATTTTCCTAGAATTTCACTTCTATGCTGTTTTAGCATTTCTTTAAGCAGTGCTTGTTGTAGTTCAACTTGCTTGATAGGAGACGGCATACCAAACCATTTACTTCCGTGACTGCGAGTCCATTCACCCTGTTGGTTAACTTCCACATGGCCTTTTATGCTCTTGGATTCAATTAGCACAAAACCGTAGGTGTAGATAATTAAGTGATCAATTTGCGCGGTTTCGTCATTAAAGGTGAATCGAAAATCATTGATGACCAACACTTCTGGATGATCTTTGAAGGCGCGGCGTAAATAGAAGGCAACATCCTGTTCTTGTTTTTGACCCGCGATAGCTTGTGGTGTTTGGGTATTTTGAAGTGATTTGGTTTTTAGAATCATTTATCAACAGCATCCATTCATAACTTGATAATAATCAGCCTCATAATACCCACTTTGCCATTGAAAGATAAAGATAAAAATAGTTAAACGTTAACCATGGGACTGTAACTATTGATTATCAGATATACACAGGGCCCAACTGGATTAAAAAGAGAGTACAGGCACTAATCTTTTGGGATAAACAGCTAACTCTAAGATTTCAGAAGTTCATCTTCCCCAGCGAAGTTGCAGAAGGGCGTTGAAGACTTTTTATTACAGGCAAAAGAGCAAATAGGCTTCATTTTTATGCCTTAATTACTTTGCAATAACTCCAGTGTCTGAGGAATACACTATCCCCTCGGAGTTGCCGCAGGACGAATAGACAAATTGCGTGAGTCTCGGCATGGATGCCGAGCTAGCTTTCGCAGGTGCAGGGACGCATCCTTCGGAAGCGATAGCAAATTTGCCAATGAGCACAAGGGGCTTTCAACTCCGTTGGGGACGTCATGGAGCATCCAAGGAGGATAGGACGAGCAGTCCTCCTTGGTCGGGTGTGGGGTGAAGCCCCACGACTTTGATTCACCTCGGCCGTAAGGCCGCAATTCCTTCGTCGGTTATGTCGCATCAAAAATCAAAATGTCGCATTCTGCGAACCAATAAAAAAGCCACTGTGGTCAGTGGCTTTTTATTCTAAAAATCAGAAAGTAAGCGATTCTGCTTACTCTAAATCAGGTTCTTCGCTGTAGTCCAAACCATGATAGCTCAGGCAAGCGTCGACTTCGTTAGCGCTACCTAAAATCACCGCAACACGTTGGTGAATTTGCGTTGGTTGAATATCCAGAATGGTTTCATAACCCGTTGAGGCTTTACCGCCGGCTTGTTCGACTAAGAAAGCCATTGGATTGGCTTCGTACATCAAGCGCAGTTTGTACGGTTTTTTAGGATCTTTATTGTCGGTTGGGTAGGTGAAAATACCGCCACGTGATAGCACGCGGTGTACGTCGCCGACCATGGCCGCAATCCAGCGCATGTTGAATGATTTTTCGCGTGGGCCAATTTTACCGAGCAGTAAATCGGCAATATAGGTCTGCATTGGCGCTTCCCAAAAACGTTGGTTCGACATGTTAATGGCAAACTCTTGGGTATCTGGGCTAATGCTCATGGCGGCGTTAGTCAGTAAAAACTCATTGGTTTCTGGGTGCAAAGTAAAGAGTCGCACGCCTTGGCCTGTGGTTAATGCCAGCATGGTTGATGGACCATAAAGTACATAACCTGCGGCTAATTGCGCTCGGCCAGATTGTAAAAAGCTAGTTTCTGTCAGCTCGCCAGCAGGCGCGGGCAGGACGGAGAAAATGGTGCCGACTAACGAGTTGATATCGATATTAGATGAGCCATCTAGCGGATCGAAACACACCAGGTATTGACCATTTTGGCTGACTTCAACCACATGATCTTCTTCTTCCGACGCCAAACCGCGCACTGTACCGTCAGCTTTTAATGCATCTTTGAGCATGTCGTTGGTGATGATATCCAGTTTTTTCTGGGTTTCACCTTGGACGTTTTCTTGCTCAGTCGCGCCTAACACGCCCGCAAGTGCACCGTGGCGAACGGCATGGCTAATGGCTTTTGAGGTGTCGGCTAAGGTTAAAATTAGGTGGGAGAGGGAGTCGTTCACTGCCTGTGAGGTCAGGTGCTGGGCCAGAGTCTGCATGTTATGTCCTTTAGAGGTTCAACAATGAGGTCAATTTCGTTATTTGCCGCGAATGATAACTCAGTTAGTCGACAATTTCAGCGATGTTGCTGATGCTTTTAGCGAATATTGGGGCTTTTTGGGATTATTTGGATTGAGCTTGGCGCAAGGGCCTAATTTGTATCGGCATATTGCATGCTCTTTCTATTTATAGGCGGCCTCTGGCACAATGTCGGCTTGTTTTTAATCGCTGACATCTTAGGCGATTATGCTCCCAAGGAATAATAATGATTAAAAATAGGTTAACTTGGTTCCCTGCGTGCTCACTTAAGGTGCGCGCCGTTCCCCTACTGATAGCGAGCCAAATGGCCATGATTTCGACAGCTATGTTTTCAATTACCCCAGCTTTTGCAATGGAAGGCGGCAAACTGCCACTGACGATTGAGCGAATGAATGCCTCGCCCGCATTAGCGGGCACCAGTCCTCGTGGTTTGAAATTGTCACCCGATGGTCAGCGTGTCACTTATCTTGCGGGCCGTAAAGACAATCAAAACTTTTATGATCTCTGGCAGATGGATGTAAAGACGGGCAAATCTAGCCTATTGCTCAATGCCGATAAGTTGGCAAGCAATGAATTATCCGATGAAGAAAAGGCCCGCCGCGAACGCCAACGTATTTATGGTGAAGGCATTATGGAGTACTTCTGGGCTGATGATAGCCAAGCGCTATTAATTCCGGCTGCTGGTAATCTGTATTATTTTTCATTAGTGGATAACAGTGTAAGCCAACTTCCCATTGGCGAAGGGTTTGCCACAGATGCGCGCCTATCGCCCAAGGGACATTTTGTGTCTTTCGTGCGGGACCAAAATTTGTATGTGTTAGATCTGGCAACCAAAAAACTCCAAGCTATGACAACCGATGGCGGCGGGGCGATTAAAAATGCCATGGCCGAGTTTGTCGCTCAGGAGGAAATGGATCGCATGACAGGTTATTGGTGGGCGCCCGATGAATCGGCCATCGCTTTTACCCGTATTGATGAGTCCGGTGTCGAGCAAGTAACCCGTAACGAAATCTATGCTGACGGTATTAAACTTACTGAGCAGCGCTATCCCTATGCCGGCAAAAACAACGTCGATATCGCCCTCGGTGTGGTCACGTTAAAAGGTAAGGCTATCAATTGGGTGACCCTGCGCGAAGAGAACAACGAAGACAAGAGCAAAGATATTTACCTGCCGCGGGTCGATTGGTTGCCCGATAGCAAACATTTGTCGTTCCAGTGGCAGAGCCGCGATCAACATCAGCTAGATTTGCAACTGGTGGCGTTAGATTCACTGACTAAGCCAAAAACCTTAGTGAAAGAACGCAGTAACGCTTGGGTGAACCTCAATAACGATCTGTACTTTTTAAAACAGCAATCGGCTTTTATTTGGGCATCTGAGCGTGACGGCTTTAATCATCTGTATCTTTTTGACTTAAAAGGCAAACTTAAAACCCAATTGACTCAGGGCGAGTGGGCTGTCGATGCGTTGGAATACATAGATGAAACCGCAGGTTGGGTATATTTCACTGGCCGCAAAGATACGCCAATCGAGAAACAACTTTATCGCGTGCCTTTAGCGGGTGGCAAGGTTGAGCGGGTAAGCAAGCAAGCGGGCATGCACGACCCTGTGTTTGCCGACAATCAAAGTGTGTATCTGGATTATTTCAATAGCTTATCTCAGCCACCGCAGATCAGTTTACACGGTGACAAGGGCCAACAATTGGCTTGGGTTGAGCAAAATGAAGTCAAGCAAGGCCATCCTTTATATGACTATGCGGGTCTGTGGCAAATCCCTGAATTTGGTGAACTGAAAGCCGAAGATGGCCAAGTGTTACAAACCCGTTTATTCAAACCTGTGCCGTTTGATGCGAGTAAGCAATACCCCGTCGTAGTGCGGGTTTACGGTGGGCCGCACGCACAGTTAGTGACCAACAGTTGGAGCGAGCAGGACTACTTTACCCAGTATCTGGTTCAACAAGGCTATGTGGTATTCCAGTTGGATAACCGCGGCAGCGCCCACAGGGGCACAAAGTTCGAGCAAGTGATTTACCGTCATTTGGGCGAAGCTGAAGTGAATGATCAAAAAGTGGGAGTGGACTATTTGCGCAGTCTGCCATTTATCGATGCCGATAATGTGGCGATTTACGGCCACAGCTACGGCGGTTACATGGCCTTGATGAGTCTATTTAAGGCACCCGATTACTTTAAAGCCGCGATTTCGGGGGCTCCTGTCACCGACTGGCGCTTATATGACACCCATTATACTGAGCGTTATTTAGCTCATCCCGAGGGGAATGAAAAGGGTTATGAAGCCAGCAGTGTGTTCCCTTATGTGAAAAACTATCAATCGGGTCTGTTGATGTATCACGGTATGGCCGATGATAACGTTTTGTTTGAAAACAGCACTCGGGTTTATAAAGCACTGCAGGATGAAGGCAAGTTGTTCCAGATGATCGATTATCCTGGATCTAAACATTCGATGCGTGGCGAGAAAGTGCGTAATCACTTATATCGCTCACTGGCAGATTTCCTCGATAGGCAGTTGAAAAACGCCAAATAGCAGGCATAAAAAAACCAGATCCTAGGATCTGGTTTTTTGTGAATTGATTTTTATCAAACCAATCCAGTTTCTAATGCGGGTTGCTTAGCGGGCTATTAGCCTTCTAAGTTACCGCAAAAACGATAGCCTTCACCGTGAATAGTTGCGATGATTTCTGGCGTATCTGGCAAGCTTTCGAAATGCTTACGGATACGACGGATAGTCACGTCTACGGTACGATCGTGTGGCTTAAGTTCACGGCCAGTCATTTTCATCAGTAGATCGGCACGAGTCAAAATTTTGCCTGGGTTTTCAACAAAGTGCAGCATAGCGCGGAACTCGCTACGTGGCAGTTTGTAAGATTCACCCTGTGGGCTCACTAATGAACGGCTGTTGATCTCTAAGCTCCAATCATTGAAGCGGTAGTATTCTACTGAGCTCTTTTCTTCGACTTCAGCGCCAGCGCTGTTGACACGAGTCAGAAGGTTACGAGCACGAATCGTTAATTCACGTGGGTTGAACGGCTTGGTAATATAATCGTCCGCGCCAATTTCAAGTCCAAGAATTTTGTCGACTTCGTTGTCACGACCTGTCAGGAAGATAAGACCGATGTTGTTGATTTCACGTAGTTCACGTGCCAACAATAGACCATTCTTACCTGGCAAGTTAATGTCCATAACGACCAAGTTAATTTTGTTTTCCTGCATAGCCTTATGCATTTCTGCGCCATCATTGGCCTCAGTTACCACATACCCTTCTGCCTCGAAAATACTTCTCAGCGTGTTACGGGTAACGGCTTCATCTTCAACGATCAGAATGTGCGGATTTTGCATATTATTTACCTAAATTTTAATCAGTTTATACTAACCAATAAGAGCAACTTACTTCGGGCTCTTATATTCATAAAAGCGTTGATACTTCCTTGAACTGCTTTGTGCTCAAAAGGAAAATCTTTACGGTGACATCTATATCTTGATGTAGATTAAGTGCACGTTTAAGTGTAATACGAGAAAACGTAATCAGTACCAACTTCGATAAGCAATAGTTAGAATAAGTTCCTTAACTATTGTTTTTTTTAAATGTTTAAAAGACAAATCAAATGTAGAACAGATTTTAAACAGATGCCCGGTCAGTTCACGTTACTTTAAGCGATATATGTAACAAACTGTATTGAACGATAAGCATCTTGCTCAATCTGTTTCAACTCACCAGTACGTACATTGTACTCGTTTTAGTCATTTGTTAACAAATGAAATGTTAACAAATTTTAGGTGAGCCGGGGTTTTTACCATGATATTTACTTTAGCTATTGATTAGTATAACTAATGTATTTCTTATTCCTGTGAGCCAGTTCACGCCTCTTTGGATTTTACAATCACTCTGCTACACTAGCTTGGGTTCATTTTTCGACTAGACTACCAATGGACAATACGACTCAAAATTTGTGGCAATGTTACCAAGCGCCGTTGTTTTTGCTGACTCAAGCATTATCCTGTGATTTTTCCTTTGCTGTTATTACCGCTCATAATCCCGCTTCAAAGCTTCTCTCTCCTAGCCAAAACCGTTTACTCGATCGCCAACTTCTCCGTGAAATTGAATTACTCGGTAGCCCTTATCGTGCTTTAGTGGGCGCTGCACCGGATTTATCCCACATGGAAAAAAGTTGGGCCGTGTTTATCGATAGAACGATGGCATTGCAATTGGGTAAGAAATTTAATCAATATGCGATTTATGTTGTCGAACAAGGGGATGTGAGTTTAGTGCCTTGCACCTTGGATGGACATGATGAAGTGTGTTTAGGCAAATTTAGAGATTATGTGCAGCTGGTATACGAGCTACCCGATTTGAACATTTAGTTGTTTTCAAAAGATTTTATTTAAATTGTTCATTTGTTATGAAATTAGCATTGACTTCATTAGGGGTTTATTGCTACTTTTTTCGTCCCTTTCCTAGGAAAGGAACAGAAGAGGAGCGTTAACTAGATAGTCGGTCAGAGGAGCACAAACTCCAGCGATGACTGATGAGGGAGATTAACGCCGAGGCATAGATATGGTTGCTGCATGTTTATGTCGGTCGCTCAGGCTGAATCCTGACGATTGTCACCTGTAATTGGTGGAGAGCTTCTGGTGACGATTGCTGTTTCCCTTCTTTTGGGGTGCGTTATCATTGAGCACCAGGCTCTTCGAACGAAGTCAGTTCGGAGTGTGATCATGTTAGTTAATCAATATCTTATTCAATTTGTGTTTATTTGTTGCCCTACGTGTTTCACGGAGGTGCGCTAATGTCCCTCGTTGTTGCAAAATTTGGTGGCACCTCAGTCGCCGACTATAACGCTATGAATCGCTGTGCCGACATAGTGTTAGCTAATCCTCATTGTCGTTTAGTTGTGGTCAGCGCTTCGAGCGGCGTGACAAATCTACTAGTGGAATTGACCCAAGAATCGATCAACGACGATGGCCGATTACAGCGATTAAAACAAATTGCCCAAATTCAATATGCGATTTTAGATAAGCTCGGTCGTCCTAACGATGTGGCCGCCGCATTAGATAAATTATTGAGTCGCATGTCGGTATTGAGTGAAGCGCTCGCATCACAACGCAGCAAAGCGACTATGGATGAGTTGTTGTCCCTCGGTGAGCAATGTTCTTCGGCGTTGTTTTCGGCGGTGATCCGCGAGAAAGGTGTTAACTCAAGTGCCTTCGATGTGCGCCGAGTGTTACGTACTGACAGCCACTTTGGCCGCGCCGAACCTCAGGTCGAGCAGATTGCGACTCTAGCTCGTGATTATCTACAGCCACTGTTAGCGGAACAAGTGATTGTCACGCAAGGCTTTATCGGTGCCGATGAAGCCGGTCAAACGACCACGTTAGGTCGCGGCGGTAGTGATTATTCTGCTGCGTTGTTAGCCGAAGCGCTACGCGCCTCAGCGGTCGAGATTTGGACCGATGTCGCTGGGATTTATACAACCGATCCTCGCCTTGCACCCAATGCCTTTCCGATTGCCGAGATCAGTTTCAATGAGGCTGCCGAGATGGCGACCTTTGGTGCCAAGGTATTGCATCCAGCGACTATTCTTCCTGCCGTTCGTCAGCAAATTCAAGTGTTTGTGGGTTCAAGTAAAGAGCCTGAAAAGGGCGGAACTTGGATCCGTCATCAAGTGGAAGATGCGCCCGTATTCCGCGCTGTGGCTTTGCGCCGCGATCAAACCCTATTAAATCTTCACAGCTTGCAAATGTTGCATGCTCAGGGCTTTTTAGCGGAAACCTTTGCGACATTAGCGCGACATAAGATCAGTGTGGATTTGATTACCACATCAGAAGTGAATGTGTCTCTAACCCTCGATAAAACTGGTTCAGATTCGAGTGGTCAAGGTCTGTTGAGTGAGGCATTGCTGCAAGAATTATCACAGCATTGCCGGGTGCGCGTCGAAGATGGATTGGCCTTAGTGGCGATTATCGGTAATCGCATCGCGACGACACCGGGTATCTGTCGCCGTGTATTTGAAGTGTTAGAGCCACACAATGTGCGGATGATTTGCCAAGGTGCCAGCCCACATAATCTGTGTGTGTTAGTAGCAGAATCGGAAGCGGCGCAAGTAGTTAAATCGCTGCATCAAAATCTGTTCGAAGGCGCTTAATATGTTGCCGACAACATCGTCTTTGCAAATCGGGGAGCTTGCCGCAGGGCAAGCACTTACTTTGCCTATCTACCATTTTAAGCCGAGCGACGAGAAGGCGACTGGCCCCAAAGTGTATATTCAGGCCAATGTCCACGGCGCTGAAGTGCAAGGTAATGCGGTGATTTATCAGTTGATGAAGCAGCTTGAACACTGTGACATCCGCGGCGAAATCACCTTAGTACCATTGGCCAATCCGCTCGGGATCAACCAAAAAAGTGGTGAGTTTACCCTTGGCCGATTTGATCCTATTACGGGCGCGAATTGGAATCGTGAGTATTTGAATCATGCAATCGATTTAACGACTTGGTATGGCGAACATGCCAAGCTGAGTGATAGCGAGCTGCTCCAAGCCTATCGCAGTACTTTGGTTGAAGCCTGTCAGCAAAAATTGCGTCATGAATGGGGCATTACTACTGGCCATAGGCTCGCGGTTAATCTGCAGATTATGGCCCATGGCGCGGATATAGTGCTCGATCTGCACACCGGTCCTAAGTCTTGTAAGCACTTGTATTGTCCTGAATATGACTTAGCTGCTGCGCAGTTTTTGTCGATCCCTTATACGCTCATTATCCCCAATGCCTTTGGTGGCGCCATGGATGAGGCGGCGTTTTGTCCTTGGTGGCAATTGAGTGATTTTGCAAAAGCACAGGGGCGCGATCTAGCCGTTGCTGTGTCGGCGTTAACCTTAGAATTGGCGAGCCAAGAGCGCGTCTGTCTTGAGGATGCACGGGTTGATGCACAAGGGATTTTGGCATATTTAAGCCACAGAGGCGTAATAGCTGAAACCGTTGCACCCGCTAAAATGCCGCGCTTTGGTTGTTATCTAAAAGACTATAAAAAATATCACGCGCCAAGTTCTGGCTTAGTGGAATACCTTGCACCTGTGGGTGAGCCATTGGCCGCGGGGCAGCCCTTAGTGAATTTGCTGCGAATGGATTTATACGGTACGGCGGATGAGCTAAAAACGGTCAGTTTGCCGCAGGACTGCGTGCCGATTTTGCACTTTGCTTCGGCGTCTGTGCACCAAGGAACAGAGCTTTATAAAGTGATGACCAATGTGTTTGAGTTGCCAACGACATAATCGCCCGCTTAGAGCATAAGCATTAGCTCATAACATTCAGCTTATAAGAATGAACGAAAACAACGCCAATCCTAATTGATTGGCTTTGTTGTGTTAAGGTGGCTATAACCACTTAAATCGATAAAACAGCGCCATTTGCAGGGCGACGAGTGAGATTAATATGCCGCAGAAGGTGGCGAAGGCCCAAGTGTTGTCCGCGCCCGGTATCCCGCCAATATTGACCCCAAGTAAGCCTGTTAAAAAGCCCAACGGTAAGAAGATTGCTGACACTAAGGATAAGAAGTATAAGCGTTTGTTGAGTTGCTCCGACTGCTGACTGAGTAATTCTTCTTGAGTCACATTGGCTCTATCGCGCAGGGCATCGAGATCTTCAATGGTGCGGATAAGTTTATCGTTTGTTTCCCTTAGCTTGAGTCGCTCAGTATCTTTAAATAGGCTGAATTGCTCGGAAATCATTTTCGAGAATGCTTCGCGCTGTGGGGCTAAATAGCGGCGAATGGCTACAGTTTGACGGCGCAGTTCGGCGATATCGGTACGTAAATCTTTCACATTGCCTGAGACGACTAGCTCTTCTAAATCAGAGAGCTGTTCTTCCAATTTATCAATAAACTCGACTTTACGATTGGTCAGTCGCTCGCAGATTGCGACGATAAAGTCCCCCGTAGTTGTAGGCCCATTGCCCTCAAGGATTAGCTCGGCGACATCTTTGACCGACTGTAACTCGCGATCGCAGGTGGAAATGATCCGCTGTTTATCGGCATAGATACGCACTGCCACCATGTCTTCTGGAGCAGAATTGGGGTTGAGGTTAACGCCGCGTAATGCGAGTAATATGCCTTCACCTGTAATCACAGCGCGGGGACGAGTGTCTTGGGCGAGTAGGGCATCACTTTCGACCTTAGGCAGACCGCTATTGAGTATCCAGTGGCGTGCCTTTTTATTGCGATAGCGAAGGTGTAACCAGAGTAGGCCATCCTGAGGATCCCATTTTTCGATCTGTTCTAGGCTCAAGGTGGAACCCGCTTGGGCGCCGCTTAGCACTAAACTGTAGATAAATCCTTCGTGCATATCGCATTCCATTTAACTTTCAAAATCATCCAAACAAACTAACTGATTTTGCCATGAAAATGAAGTCAGTACTTATGCTTAACGACATGAGACAAACGTAAATTGACATAAATTTGATGTGCTGACGGATGCAAGCAACTTAGCCAAGGATAGGTTAAAATTAGCATTAGTAGGCTTAGATCAAAGAGACAATAAAATGGAATACGAATTTCGGCGTAACAGTTTAACTGGCACTTTTTTGGCTAGCTTTAGCATGGATCATGAAGTGCTTGGGCAATGGTTTACAGAAGAATTAGGGACTGAGTTAGCTAAAATTCAGCAAGTGTTGGGTGTGATAAAAGAAATTCAAGCCGATAAACGAGGTTCATGGCGTCTTGTTGGTAATGATTTTACCTTAGAGTTAGAGCGTGAACAGGCGCGAGTCTTTGCCAATACCTTAGGCTTTGAGCAAGAATATGAATTGGAAGAGGCTATGTCACTCTATGATGCTGAGTCAGAAGCTTATTGTGGCCTAGAGGATTTTGAGCAGGCACTATTGAGTTGGCAGACATTTATCGAGAAAGGTTTGTAATCATTTATTTAATCTCTATTTGATAAAAACATAAAGGCAATCATGGGATTGCCTTTATTGTTTGCGCTATACCAAGCTCATTTTCGTATCTTTAATTATTAAGGTAGCGCACCGCCATTTCGGTTCTCGATTTAGCATTGGCTTTACGCAGTAGGTTTTTCACGTGTACTTTAACTGTGCCTTCACTAATGTGTAAATGCTCTGAAATCATGCGATTACTTAAGCCTTCCGCCAGTTGCTGTAGAATTTGCAGCTCCCTTGGGGTTAGGCTTGAAATCCATTCTTGTTCATCGGTCGCATCTTTAAGTTCGTAAAGGTATTCCTCTACTTCATCGCTGATCACCCTGTGGCCAAGCATGGCATTTTTGAGTTTTTCGAGCAGCAAATCTGGCTCAGTATCTTTGAGCAAATAGCCGTCTGCTCCAGCGCGAAGTAAACGGATAACATCCTGTTTTGCATCTGAAACGGTGAGAATTACTATGCGTGAGGTAACACCTTCTTGGCGCATGGCGTTGAGGGTATCTAGGCCTGTCATGCCTTTCATATTCAGATCGAGCAATATGATGTCGGGTTCATCGGTGACCACTGCGGTTAATGCGTCTAAACCACTACCGGCTTCGCCAAATAGGCTGAAGTCAGGATCTGAAGCGATGAGCTGGCAGATGCCTTTGCGCAAGAGGGGATGGTCATCGACTACCAGTACGGAATAAGGTTTACCCATTTGAAGGCTCCTGTTGAGATGGGAAAATAAGCGTCACTCTAGTGCCACTTGACCCTTTGCTGTGCTGCACAAGGTTTAGTGGGCTGTTAGGTTTGAGTGCGTCGTCTTGTGCATTGCATCCTTGCTCAGTCGTGGTTGCCATAGCAGGTTTAAATCTCTTTAAATCATTGTCGCTGAACACGACTTTACCTGAAAGCTTACTGGCTCGTTCATGCATTATACCTATGCCAAAATGTTGATCTCGTTCTTTTAAATGTCCAATACCTATGCCGTTATCACAAACATCAATATTGACCATACCCTCGTCATCCTTATAGCAATGGATGTTAATGAGGCTGGCCTCGGCGTGTTTGATGGCGTTTAACGTCGCTTCTCGCGTGATCTGCAGTATGTGGATGTGCTGCTTTGCCTCTAGCCATTGTGGCGCAAGTTTATAGTCTAAGGTTATCTTTATATTCGTCTTTGTCCTGAGTTGCTCAAGCATAGCCTCTAAAGCACTTTTTAGATCGGGCTCTTTAATTGTGAGCCTAAAGGTGGATAGTAACTCCCTGAGCTGCACGTAGGCAGTGCTTACACCTTCGTTGATTTCGGTTAACTGCGCCTCAACGATCGGGCTGCGGCAACTGCAATCTAAGTTTTTGCGTAATAAGCTAATTTGGATTTTCAGGAAAGAGAGCACTTGACCCAAAGAGTCGTGCAGCTCCCGGGCAATCACGCCACGTTCCTCCATTAGCGCCAGTTGCTGTCTTTGCTCTGTGGCATTGTGGATCACGATTGAGCGCGTCAACATAATTGCGAAATTGTTAAACAAGGCGATATTGGGTGTTTGGTCGGCAATTAACTCTAAATAGCCTAAATTAGCCTGCTCAAATTGCAGTGGGAAACGGGTGCTCTCTTGAGTCATATCTGGCCAACCGCCATCGGCCTCAATCACTTCTAACTCTTGCTCTGGGTATTGAATGATGAGTCTTAGGTAGTCGAGTGATTCATAGCCTTTTAACTGATTCAGCGCCGCCTTGAGAGCCTTGTAATCGAGTTTATTTGCGTTTAATGTCAGTAGGTTATCATATAAGAATGCCAGCTCGTTGTTGGCCCTTGTCAGCGCTAAGGTTTTTTCTGCTACCTGCGATTCTAAGTTGCCATAAAGCGTCGCGAGTTCCTTCGCCGTTTTTTGTAGGGCATGGGTCAGCGCTGTAAGTTCAATATATTCGGTCTCGGGCATTTCTATTTCAAAATTACCCTTAGAAATCGTGTTGGCCGATTCCATCAGTTTTTGCAGCGGGATCACCACTTTCTTCTTTGTAAAACGCACGGCCACAAAAGCGATAATGAGCATGACGCCTAAGCCTAATATTTGGCTGGCGGCAAGGAGCCTGAGTTTAAAGGCGGCGTAGTGCTCCATCTCAAGCACCAGTAAATCAATGGTATCAACAAAGTCCTTCAGTGAGGCGACATAATCGCGGGAGTTTTCTTGTTCTATGTAGTGTTTCATCACCAGCCATTTATCGATGACAAGCTGATATTGAGCGGCAATTTCTGGCGGACTAAACCAACTTTCCGAGGGCTTTAACGTGCCGGAATAGAGCGTATTTTCGAATTCGGTAATTTTATCCTGCGCAGCATCACTGCCTGAGTTGGCGTAAAACATTAACCGATAGCTTTGCATCCTCAGCGACCCTGAGGCATTAATCGCCTTGGCGTCGCCTAAGCTGTAGGACAAATTGATGATAGCAAAAGTCGATAAACTACTAGAGAGCAGAATAAGTACTAACATTAATCCTAAGATTTTTGAGGTTAGACTACCTCGTTTCATTAATCCGCTGTTCATTTTGATGGCCGCTGTTATGGCACTTTGCAGTGGTTTTTACATTAGAAAATAATGTAATACATTAACAAAAGTATAGAAATGTGAACAACAACACCTTTACATTTTGATCTAGCGCAAACTTCAACCTAGATACCCCCTAAGAGGTATATTTTTAGCAGGGTTAAATCACTAAGTTTGACCATGGAGATGTCGTGATTTACAACAATAATGCAACACGGAGATGAGATGATGAAGAAGATGACAGGTAAGTCCTTTGCACTGAGTGCACTGGTTGCCGCCAGCTTCATGGCAGCGGGCGCAATGGCGAGTGATAAAACAGAGCCTCGCAACGAAGTTTATAAAGATAAATTTAAGAATCAATACAGTAGCTGGCATGATACCGCTAAAAGTGAAGAACTAGTGGATGCTCTTGCACAAGATCCTAATATGGTGATCTTATGGGCGGGTTATGGTTTTGCTAAAGATTATAATGCACCACGCGGCCACATGTATGCGGTAACTGACGTGCGCAACACGCTACGTACAGGTGCACCCGCTAATGCGGAAGATGGTCCTATGCCGATGGCATGTTGGAGCTGTAAGAGCCCTGACGTACCTCGCTTGATTGAAGAGCAAGGCGAAGATGGTTACTTCAAAGGTAAGTGGTCAAAGGGTGGCCCTGAAGTGACAAATACCATTGGTTGTGGTGATTGCCATGAAAAAAGCTCTCCAAAGTTACGTATTTCACGCCCTTATGCAGACCGTGCTTTTGAAGCTATAGGTACACCTTTTAGCAAAGCGTCTAAACAAGATAAAGAATCAATGGTATGTGCTCAGTGCCACGTTGAGTATTATTTTGAGAAAACTGACGACAAAAAGAATTTTGTTAAATTCCCTTGGGATATGGGTACAACAGTTGAAAAAATGGAAGTCTACTATGACTCAATCCAATTTTCTGATTGGACACACGCCCTTTCTAAGACACCAATGTTAAAAGCCCAGCATCCAGAGTATGAAACGTGGAAAATGGGTATTCACGGCATGAATAATGTGAGTTGCGTTGACTGTCACATGCCAAAAGTGACCAGTGCTGAAGGTAAGAAGTTTACCGATCATAAAGTGGGCAATCCATTCGACCGTTTTGAAGAAACCTGTGCAACTTGCCATAGCCAGACTAAAGAGTTTTTGGTTGGCGTGACTAATGAGCGTAAAGCCAAAGTCAAAGAAATGAAGTTGAAAGCGGAAGAGCAATTAGTCAAAGCACACTTTGAAGCAGAGGCTGCGTGGAAAGCTGGCGCAACTGAAGAAGAAATGAAACCCATACTGACAGATATTCGCCACTCACAATGGCGTTGGGATTTAGCGATTGCTTCCCATGGTGTTGCAGCTCACGCACCTGATGAAGCATTGCGTATTCTGGGAACTTCGGTAAGTAAAGCTGCTGATGCTCGTGTGAAGTTAGCGCAATTACTCGGTAAAAAAGGCATCACAGATCCTGTTGCGATTCCTGATATCTCTACTAAAGCTAAAGCACAAGCGGCCTTAGGTATGGACATGAAAAAGATGAATGCTGAGAAAGAAGCATTTAAGAAAGACATATTACCTAAGTGGGATGAAGAAGCGAAAAAACGCGAAGCCACTTATAAGTAGGTTTTAATCAATCGCGGTTGAGTTTTCGATATGAGCTAACCCCTCATGCAAACAAAAGCCCTCGCTGACTCAGCGGGGGCTTTTTTATGGAAAAAATATCGAGTAATGTCAGGCGTTGGTCATGCTGGCTGAAGAAATACCACGGGCTAAATCGCTATTTGATCAGTTTTAATAACGCCCTAAACCGCTCGCCTTGGGCTTGATGTTGTAATTCAAATAATAACGATTCTACGTTAGTTAATAGGGCGCCCCTGGCCGTCATCATTTGGATCCCGAGTTGTTTATTCTCAGCACTGCGTGACGATACGCAATCGGCGACTAAATGCACCGAATATTGCTGCTCGATAAGGTCACAACAGGTTTGGTAAACACACACATGGGTTTCAATACCCGCGAGTATGACGTGTTTGCGATTCGTCTTAGTTAATGCCTTTGCAAACGCGTCACAGTGCCAGCCGCTAAAATGCTGCTTGGCAATGGGTGAGCTGGTTTTCGCAAGTAAGGTTTGCAGCTCAGGGCTAGTTGCTCCGAGTTTATCGGGTAGCTGTTCTAACCACAGTATGGGAATTTCAAATAATTGTGCGCCTTGGATTAAGGTCTGTAGTTGTTGATGCAGCTTGTCACTGTTATCCATGATTTGTGCAAGTTTTCCTTGCACATCGACGATAACGAGAACACATTCTTCTGGTTTTAACATCGGGCCTTCCTTCTGCGCTTGATGATTGTCTTAGTGATGATCTTCGCTTTTGTCTAAGAGCTTGTGTTGTGATGCTCAGATTTCATCTCGATTTACGCTTCCCCCAGTAGACCCTAATTTAACCTTGTTACCAATAGGCCTAAGGTCGAATAGCTGCCGCACTTAAACTGCTCACTAAAAGAGTGCATCGCACCAGTTAGTGCTCGATTATGGTGCGTTTTTAACCTTAAAAAATAGTGTTAAACAATTTAAACCAATAATAATCAATAGATTAAATTGTTGGCCTAATGATTGAATTACCTTTGATACAAGTTAATAACAATCGCGTTTTTTTGGAGGTCAGGATGAAACTAGTCAGCGCTATCATCAAGCCGTTTAAGTTGGATGATGTCCGTGAAGCTATCGCCGGAATTGGTATTGAGGGCATGACGGTGACCGAAGTGAAAGGTTTTGGCCGTCAGAAAGGGCATACAGAGTTGTATCGCGGCGCCGAGTATCAGGTGGATTTTTTGCCAAAAGTAAAACTAGAAATTGCCACTAAGGCTGAAAATCTCGACATGTTGATTGAGGCCATTACCACTGCGGCCCATACGGGGAAAATTGGTGACGGTAAGATCTTCGTCGTTGATTTAGAACATGCTATCCGTATCCGTACGGGTGAACTTGATACTGAAGCGCTATAAGGGGCTGACAATGGAAGAATTAACGAAATTAGGCGGCACAGTCACTGAACTACGCTTTGCACTCGATACCTTTTACTTTTTGATTTCTGGCGCTTTAGTCATGTGGATGGCGGCGGGATTCGCTATGTTAGAAGCGGGTTTAGTTCGCTCTAAAAATACCACTGAAATTTTAACTAAGAACGTTGTGCTGTACGCGATTGCCTGTGTGATGTATCTGTTGGTTGGCTACAACATCATGTATGTGGATAACACTGAAGGTGGCTGGTTACCGTCAATTGGCACCTTAATTGGTTCGCAATCAGCAGATGCGAGCCATGCATTAGAATCTGACTTCTTCTTCCAAGTTGTATTTGTGGCAACGGCGATGTCAATTGTCTCTGGTGCTGTGGCGGAACGGATGAAGTTGTGGGCTTTCTTGTTCTTCTCTGTGGTGATGACAGCGGTTATCTATCCAGTAGAAGGTTATTGGACTTGGGGCCAAGGTTTTATCGCTAAACTGGGCTTTGTAGACTTTGCTGGTAGCGGTATTGTGCATATGACGGGGGCGACCGCGGCGATTGCTGGCGTAATATTGCTCGGTGCGCGTAAGGGTAAATACGGGCCTAATGGCCAAGTGAATCCTATTCCAGGCTCTAACTTGCCAATGGCAACCTTAGGTATGTTTATTCTGTGGATGGGCTGGTTTGGCTTTAACGGCGGATCGCAATTAATGGTGTCGGATGCGGCGAATGCAAGCTCAGTGGCGAAAGTGTTTGTGAATACCAATACTGCAGCGGCTTTTGGTGCCATCTCAGCTCTTATCGTGTGTAAGATGATTTGGGGTAAAGCGGATTTGACCATGATCCTTAACGGTATTTTGGCTGGATTAGTGGCGATTACGGCAGATCCTCTCTCGCCTTCATTGTTAATGGCGGGTGTGATTGGTTTAGTGGCGGGCGGCGTGGTGGTGTTCTCGATTGTGGGCTTAGATCGCATTAAGATCGACGATCCCGTCGGTGCGATTTCAGTACACGGTGTGGCTGGTTTCCTCGGCTTAATGTGTGTGCCATTATCCAATGCCAATGCAACTATTACCGGACAGTTGACGGGCGCAGCGATCATTTTCACTTGGGTGTTCTGCTCATCATTTGCTGTCTGGTATGTGATTAAGATAACCATGGGGATCCGTGTGACTGAGGAAGAAGAATACAACGGTATGGATGCTTCTGACTGCGGTATTGATGCCTATCCTGAGTTTGTTACGGTCAAAAATGCGGGCTGATTAAACTTGCACATTAATGCGTGATTCACCTTGATGCTTAGCTTGGATCGAGGGATAGTGAAGCAGAGCCTAGGCTCTGCTTTTTTATGGGTAATCACTGTGATTGAAGTTTAAGCACAGGGTCATAAGCTTAATTACTGAGCCATTCTGTTTTCTTGCATAAATTAAGGAGTGTTCTATGAGATTGAATATAAAAACAATAGGTCAATTTTTGCGACTAAGTCTTATCGTCATTTCTGGCTGGATATCGGTTTCAGCCTTTGCAGGAGAAGTGATCGTTAATCGCTCAAGTGAGCCTGTCGATGCCTTTGCCGTGCGTGATCAAGTGCTCAAGGATTTTGAATGGCAGGAGTCGCTTCGTCGCCAGCAGCAAATCCAAATTCTGCAGGCTTTACCCTTAGGTTGCGTTACGGTCATGAAACCCTATCGACATTTTACCTGTGGAGAGCATAACTATCGGCCGTATGATTATCAGCAGCGTGAGTTATACATAGAAGTTGACCGACCTTCGCAATAGTTAATTCGTTAAATTATTTGCGATTATTTTCAATCGATCGCGATTATCATTTTTTTGTAACCATTTTATGTCGTCTTTTTCGCCATTTGTAATAAGCTCAAATAGGAGCTAATGGTGTGGGAGGACGTATGTCGAAACTATTCCGAGCCGTATACTTGAGTACGATCTTGAGCGTTGTATTCAGTCAATTGTTTGCTTGTAGCTCGACGACCATTGAGCCTAATCCGTCGGATCTTGAGTCGTTACTTGCCGATTCACTGTTTACCCCTGTGGCCGATATTCCTTCTGTTGCGGATATTTTTTATCTGCCACCCGAGGTCGTGACAGACGTAAAACGTCGCTATGGGATATACACTTTGTCACACAATAACAACATGTTAGCCAATGAATGGTTAGCTAGTTATATCAATGCGAGTCAAACCAATAGCGCTAACATTGATTTTCGATATAAAGATAATCTGACCCAAATTGCCCGTGAAACCTATGCCCAAAGGGCGGGTAATTGCATGTCTTTAGTGGTCATGACTTCTGCGTTAGCGGACATATTGAATGTGAGTGCTGAGTATCAAGATATTGCGATAGAACCGGTATGGGATAAGCAAGGTGATTTCTATTTAATCAATGGGCATGTGAATTTACGCTTACTTCCACCTGAAAACGCACATTCAGTTTATGTGTCATCTACCGCAGTTTTAGTGGACTTTATGCCAGAGCGAGCTCTACGGGGATACGGTAAAACCCAAGTGGATCGGCAGACCTTAATCAGCATGTTTTACAACAATATGGCGGCAGAGTCTTTGGTGAACGGTGATTTAGACAGGGCCTATGCCTTGATTAAAGTGGGTTTAAAAGTCGGCCAGTTTGTTCCTTCACTCAACACGCTCGCCATTATTTACCGGCATAAAGGTGATGAAAAGCGGGCCGAACAGGTTTATCGCTATGCACTCAAGTTTGATGCGAAAAATCTGACAACGCTTTATAACTTAGCCTTGATTTTAGGGGAGCAGGGGCGGCTTGATGAATGGGCCGAAATTAATAAAGTGCTTGAATTAGCGCGAATACGTAATCCCTATTATTACTATGACATGGGGCAGCAAGCCTATGATGAGCATCAATACGATGAAGCCTTGGCTTGGTATCAAAGGGCGTTGGCAAAAGCGGATTATCGTCATGAGTTCTTCTTCGGTTTATCTAAAACCTACTGGGCGCTGGGGGACGAAAAGCGTGCCAAACTGAATATGGATAAAGCCTTGGCTTTGAGCCGAGATGAGTCAGAGCGTCAACGCTATCAGAGCAAGTTACAAGTCATGTTACAGCATTAGCATTTGCCCGCTCTTTTCTATAGAGAGCTGGCCATCAATTAAGCTTATTACGGGTAAACATCTTTGCTTGCTAACATAGGGCGCCTAAATACACTTGCAGCAAATATGTTTATTCCTTTTTATCCGCCATATTCGATTTTGTTCATCAAGGCTGTGAGTTAGCTGGCATATTTGAATTTTGATTTTTTTTAAATATATTAAAACAATAAGTTATATTTGATTTTTTGAAATGGAGACAACTTGGTTGCATTGGCGCCTGAGACTCGATAAATTGAACTCAGTATTGCAGTTGAGATCCCTTATCGCAGCGATAGAAATAGCCTAAAACACCAGCGTTGGAGCAGTAAAATTATGTATTACCAAAATGATGATGTTCGCATTAAAGAAGTAAAAGAGTTACTTCCACCTATCGCGATTCTTGAACGATTTCCTGCTTCCGAAAAAGCCTCTGCGACTGTGTTTAATGCGCGTAATAGTATCCATAATATTCTGGCTAAGTCTGATGATCGTCTATTAGTGGTGATTGGGCCTTGTTCTATCCACGATCCCAAAGCTGCGTTGGAATATGGACAGCGTTTGGTCTCACTGCGTGAACGTTATAAAGATCAACTCGAAATTGTGATGCGAGTGTATTTTGAAAAACCAAGAACCACAGTGGGTTGGAAGGGGCTGATTAACGATCCTTACATGGATAACAGCTTTAAACTCAATGATGGTTTACGCACCGCCCGTAAATTATTAGTGGATTTGAACGACAGCGGTATGCCAACTGCGGGTGAGTTTCTTGACATGATCACCCCACAATATATGGCTGATTTAATGTGCTGGGGAGCCATTGGTGCCCGTACGACAGAATCTCAAGTACACAGAGAGTTAGCCTCGGGTCTTTCTTGTCCGGTCGGTTTTAAAAATGGTACTGATGGCACGATTAAAGTTGCTATTGATGCGATAGGTGCTGCCAATGCACCACACCATTTTTTATCTGTGACTAAGTTGGGCCATTCGGCGATCGTTTCGACTAAGGGCAATCCTGATTGCCACATTATTTTACGGGGTGGCCGCGAGCCCAATTATAGCGCGCCGCATGTCACTGAGATTAGCCAGCAATTGTTAAAAGCAAAGCTTGCCGACAACATCATGATCGACTTTAGCCATGCTAATAGTAGTAAAGAGTATCAACGTCAGTTAGTGGTTGCTGAAGATGTAGCTGGTCAAGTGGCGGCGGGAAATACTGCTATTTTTGGTGTTATGGTAGAAAGCCATTTAGTGGAAGGTCGTCAAGATCTTATTGAAGGTCAAGAGTTATGCTATGGGCAGAGTATTACCGATGCGTGTATTGGTTGGGATGATACCGAGCGTCTGTTAGCCATTTTGAACCAAAGCATTATCGAACGCCGTCAGGTTTAATTATCTGCTCGAGCGAACATAAACCGCAACTATACCTGAGTTAGCCGTTAACGATTGCGGGTTAAGTAAAAACAAAGGCGCTATCCCGGCGCCTTTGTTTTATCTATTTATTGCTTATTTCAACAATGTATTCATTTGCTTTGGCTAAGCTACCAAAGGCGGCAATAAGGTTGTTTCTACCTTTATCTTGTATCTCTGGATTGCCTGATTCGATCATCATCCACACCCAAGTTTGGATCAGTGGTAATGGCGGGTATTGAACTTTAGCGGAATCCAACATAAAGCTTCCTTTGATCTTAATTTAATTTGTTTGTCTTAATGTTCTCGCTAGAACTTGGGCGTATGAATCGCAAAATCTAGCGCGTAGAGGTTAACAAATTCTATTGATTTGTATAACCGCCTCCATGGCATTTTGGGCAAAACTGCAAAAATAATCAACAGCAGCAACTCTGTGCCAAGTCTTCTTCCATTGCACTCTTATCCTCCTACATACGGCTCTGAGGTTAAGTAAAACGGTACATGCCTGAACACAAATCAGTATAAATTCATTTATTGTGAATACGCCAGTGTAATGCGTAAGTATGATGTTTTGACTTTAAATGCAATCAAAATAGCAGCTGAGTATGTCGTGAATAAGTCTATTTGTCTGTCAGGAAAATCTGATTGATTTTATTCAGACTTTGCTAGTTTCGCTTAGCTTATGTTCGGTGTGAACTGTTACAATTGGCATAACTCATTCAAGGTTATGTCTTATGCGCCCAACGTTATATTTTGAAGGTCCAGTCGATAAATTAAACTGGCACGTCATGAAACTGCTTTGGCCTTACTTATTGGAATACAAAGGCCGTATTGCGCTGGCGATGTCATGCCTCATCATCGCTAAGCTGACCAGCGTGGCTCTACCTTTTATTCTGAAGCATTTGGTCGACACCTTAGATGCCGATAAAACCGCGCAAGCCCTCAGTGTGCCCGTAGGATTAGTGTTGGCCTATGGTGCGGTACGTTTACTAACGGCGATTACGGGGGAGATCCGCGATACCTTGTTTGGCCGCGTAACCGAGCGGGCGATCCGCCGTTTAGGCTTAGCAGTATTCGACCATTTACACCGACTTGACCTCGATTTTCATCTAGAGCGCAAAACCGGCGGCCTCTCCCGTGATATTGAACGCGGCACCAGCGGCGTGAGTTTCCTCATGCGTTTTATGGTGTTCAACATAGTGCCGACCTTGCTCGAAATTGTCATGGTGATTGGCATTTTCTTCTATAACTACGGCATTGCGTTTGCGGCAATCACTTTTGTTGCTGTGCTGGCTTATATTATTTTTTCTGTGGTCGCGACCGAATGGCGTACTGAGTATGTACGTGATGCGGCCAAGGCTGACTCGTTATCGAATACCCGCGCCATCGACAGCTTGCTGAACTATGAAACGGTAAAGTATTTTAATAATGAGAAGTATGAGTCGCAGCGCTACGATCAAGCGCTCGAACAGTGGGAAGTCGCTAAGCGTAAAAACCGTTTATCTTTGTTTGCGCTCAATGGCGGACAAGCTGTGATTATCGCTCTGGCGATGACAGCTATGATGGCGCTGGCGGCGTACCGAGTCACCTATGGCGATATGACCTTAGGTGATTTTGTATTGATTAATGCGTTTATGATGCAGCTCTTTTTACCCCTTAACTTCTTAGGTTTCGTGTATCGCGAAATTCGCGGCGCCTTAGCCAATATTGAGCGCATGTTTAGCCTGCTCGATAAGCATCCCATGATAGTCGACTCACCCCAAGCACTCGATTTTCAGCCTACTAAGGGTGAGCTGGTATTTGAAAACGTGAATTTTAGCTATGACGAGCGGCAAATTCTGCGGGACGTGAGTTTTAAGGTTGCTGCGGGAAAAAAAGTGGCCGTAGTCGGCGATAGTGGTGCTGGTAAGTCGACGCTGATTAAACTGCTGTTTCGATTTTACGATGTGGACCAAGGCGCGATTAAAATCGATGGACAAGATATCCGTCATCTGACGCAAGATGCGCTGCGACGGGCCATCGCTATCGTGCCGCAGGATACAGTGCTGTTTAACGATTCATTAGTTGAGAACATACGTTATGGTCGCCC
Organism: Shewanella oncorhynchi; assembly: GCF_030848765.1. Lineage (NCBI taxonomy): Bacteria > Pseudomonadati > Pseudomonadota > Gammaproteobacteria > Alteromonadales > Shewanellaceae > Shewanella > Shewanella oncorhynchi. The sequence goes on along the minus strand of NZ_CP132914.1, from coordinate 4,202,967 downwards.
GGGCGCGACGGATGAAGAGGTGCGCAACGCGATTAAACTGGCGCACTTAGAGCAATTTATTGCATCACTTGCCCTTGGTTGGGACACAAAGGTGGGTGAGCGCGGCTTAAAGCTATCTGGCGGAGAAAAACAGCGGGTCGCGATAGCAAGGGCCATTTTGAAGGGCTCGCCCGTGCTGGTGTTTGATGAGGCTACATCTTCACTCGATAGTCGCTCCGAGCAAGCTATTTTGTCGGCACTGCGGGAAGTCGCTAAGGGGCACACTAGCCTAGTGGTGGCTCATAGGTTATCGACCATAGTCGATGCCGATCAAATAGTCGTATTAAGCCAAGGAGAAATAGTTGAGCAAGGTAATCATCAGACTTTGCTGTTGGCAAATGGTCTCTATGCCAAATTATGGCGGATACAAAATGAGCAACAACATACTCCTCTGAGCAGTTAATAGCGTAATACAGTTCAGTCTTTATTCAGCTTCGGCTCTCTATACTCAATGCCAACACATCAATCGGAAGAGATCTGGCATGGAAAATATTACACTGAGAGCTAATATTGAAGGCAAAGAAGAAAAAGTCGCCACTGATTGGTATGCCATCATGGCGACATTGAAAAAACGTGGTGTTGATTATGATTCATTGCAACGCATTCATGCTGAGTTGAACGCGGGCCTGTTGGTTACCACTCGGCGACTTACCTTGGCTAAAGTCAATCCAGAAATGGTGCTGGCAGGTGTGATCCGCGATATGAACGCGCCGACAAGTGACTTTATGGGTATGCGTTAGGTGTGTTCGCTAGTGCTTTAGTACAGCTTGGGTGAGAACGTCCGAGAATAGAGGTGAGCCTCTATTCTTGATGCTCTAGAGAGACTCCAGAGATAAAATATGGCTGAATTAAGCTACGCCGTTCAGCTTCCCCGCTTTCCAACCTTCACATAAAAGATTCAATTTAGGTACTGACTCATCTATCAAAGTGAGTCGAATGATCTGCCCTTCGCGAAAACACACCAGTTCACCTTCGATCTCGGTCAGGCGATTACAGCTCTTACAGCTAGTGCTTACAGTTTTACTGGCGGGCAGTTGGCTTACGAAGCTAGATTTCAAAGTGTTTCCTTAAGTTCAATTGTGGGTAAGACATTTGAATAATGTCTCACGTCACGGATCTTACCTCTTTTGTGATACGCATTCAAATATACCTTATGTAAACCCTATATAGACGAAAGTTGTATTCGCCATTAACCGCGAGGGTTCGCGGCTACTTATCCATATGTGCATAGTATTTATCGAGTGAAATGGATAAACCGCTATCGAGCACAATTCGGACATGTGAAGGTTTGAGTTGTCTTGGTTCTGTCACTCCGCAAGAGTGCGCAATTAAGGCTAAGTCATGGTGTAAATTATGATTATAGTTAGCAACACGAGCCGATTTATCCCTAGGATCGAGTCCTTGTTGTAGCTTGGGATTGTGCGTTGTGATGCCCGTTGGGCAGGTATCTCTATTGCACTGTAAGGCTTGAATACAACCGAGGGCGAACATATTGCCACGGGCCGATGCGATGAAGTCTGCACCTAATGCCAAAGCCCAAGCGACTCTTGATGGCACAATAAGTTTACCCGAAGCGATGACTTTGATGCGTTTACGTAAGCCTCGTTGGATCAAGACATTAACTAGGATAGGTAAGCTTTCCTTCAGTGGTAATCCGACATAATCCATTAAAGGTTGTGGTGCAGCGCCTGTGCCACCATCGGCACTGTCTAAGGTAAAGAAGTCGGGGGCAGAGTCTTCGCCACGACGTTCGATTTCATCACATAAATCTTCGAGCCACTGTACGTCACCGAGTACGGCCTTAATGCCCGTTGGTTTACCAGTAACTTCACGTACTCGTTCAACCATATCCAAAATATCGTTCACGGATTTGAATTCAATATGACCATTAGGGCTAATAGAGTCATAACCCTGAGGAATACCGCGAATATGGGCAATTTCAGCCGTGACTTTGATCCCTGGTAAAATGCCACCTTTGCCCGGTTTAGCTCCTTGACTCATTTTAATTTCGAACATTTTGACTTCGGGATGAATGGCTATCGACTTGAGCTTTTCATCGTCTAAATGTCCTTGCTCATTACGTACACCGTATTTGGCCGTTCCAATTTGAAAGACGATATCGCAGCCACCTTTTAGATGATAAGGGCTCAAGCCGCCTTCACCTGTGTTAAGCCAGCAACCCGCCTGCGCTGCACCGTGGGAAAGGGCGGTAATTGCTGGGCGCGATAGAGCCCCAAAGCTCATGGCTGAAATATGACAAATGGCTTGAGTCGTATAGGGTTGGCGGCAATTGGTGCCAATTGTCAGTGGATGAATGGGTGTGATCTCTTCATCTTGGGTTGGGAAGGCGGTATTCATAAACATAACAGTACCGGCTGTATCCAAGGGGCGAGTCGAACCAAAGGCGATAGTTCTATCGACATTTTTAGCGGCGCGGTACACCCAGCTGCGTTCAGCACGGTTGAAGGGCAATTCTTCCCTGTCTTGGGCGAAAAAGTATTGTCTAAAGAACTCGCCTTGTTTCTCGAACAGATACCGAAAGCGACCAATTACAGGATAGTTATGTCTTACCGCTTGTTTGGTCTGCATTTTATCTGCGATATACATGTAAATAACCGCGAGTACTGCGAGTCCTATTACAATCAAAAACAGCCCTGAAAATAGATCGAGTCCCCACATAAACCAATTGAGTTCACTCATGTTATTTATCCTTATTCTTGTCCGTAACGGGTGGCGATCAAGCTCGCAGGTTGGTCATCATTAAGAGAGAGTAAAAACAGCTGGCTATAGTCATCTTCGCTGATCGCTTGGATCTCAGGTCCACCAAGGGCTTTAATGATCAGTGGGACAGTGTTTGAATGCCCAACGATGAGTGTATTGCCCTTTACAGCATGCACTTGTTCGACAATGTGTTGAATATGTCCTTCGATAGGTTTGGCTGCTTCTACTATCGTCACAGGTAAATGGCGATCCTCGGCGATGGGCGCGAGTGTTTGCTGGGTTCTTAGGTATTGAGTCGCAATAAGTTGCGACAGCGGCGTGCGGCTCAAGGCAGTGATCAGTGATGTTGCGCGCATTTCTCCCTTGGGTGATAACTGCGGGTTATTGGCTGGCGTGTCGGCTTTTTCGGCATGTCTGACTAAAATAATTAGTCTGCTCTCCGCATGAGCTTGGCTAATGGGAGTAAAGCCGAGGCAAGTGAATATGACGAGGCTTGTTAGCAGGCTAAAGCGTTTCATATTGATGACTACATTATGCTTAAAATAGTGCTTAAGGATTAGTGTAAACCCGTGAAAGCGGAAATGACTCAAACTGCGGCCTGCTGCCATGGTGTAACATCCTTTTCTATTGGCTTATGTCTAAGCTCAGCGATAGTAATGATCTGCATTGCGGTGGGTTGGCGCTTTATGCACCTTATTAAAGAATGAACCCACTTAATTTATGTGGGCCTTATCATGGCCTTGTGGTCAGATGGTACTTCAATTCTAAAAATTACTAAAGCTGGTTAAATTTTGGTCGATAATTAAGTCGACCCGAATTGAATGGATAGTCATCATGGAAATCAATAAACCCCCTCAAGTGCAAAGTACTCCTTTGCCACAGAAAAAATATGCTGAAAACACGGCGTCTAAGGGCACCGACGTGAGTGATTCGAAGGACGCGAAAGCCACAGAAGTAACCTCGAAGCAAACCGCGCAGCAAACGAGTAAGCAGCTGATGAATCAAGCGATTTTATCGGCACAGCAAGATGTGAATATCAAGTCAGGCGATCAGTCTATGGCCTTGCTTTATCGCGCAGCGATAGAGTCGATTAATAAAGAATTAGCGCCCACTATGGGCGAGAACGCGATTCAGACGGCTTACGATAATGGCGTAGATACTTCTCCAGAAGCGACTGCAGATCGTATCGTGAGTTTTGCGACGCAGTTTTTTAGCATTCACCAACAACAAAATTCGGGTATGAGTCTAAGTGATCAACTCGATAGCTTTATGGGGATTATTGGCGGTGCCATCGACAATGGCTTTAAAGAGGCTAAAGATATTCTGTCCGGCCTTAAAGTATTGCAGGGTGATATTGCCGATGGTGTCGATAAAACCTACAGCTTAGTGCAAGAGGGGCTGCAAGCCTTTAGAGATAGCTTTAACAAGAAGACTGATGAGACAGCATCGAGTCCGAGTTAATACCTCAGTATTTTCAGTTCTATATTCAGTGTTATAGTCATAAGCCCCTTATATAAGGGGTTTTTGTTGTGCAGAAAAAAGTCTATGCTGGAAGCCTATTTAACGTTTCGCTTGAGGGCAAGTTATGTGGATTAGGGGACAAGTGATAGAACGTATTGATTGGAGTGATAAGTTATTCTCATTGCGCATTGCTGCCGAGTTAGCTCCATTTATTCCTGGTCAGTTTATCAAGTTAAGTCAAATGCAAGATGATAAGCGTGTGGCTAGAGCCTACTCCTTAGTAAATTCTCCCGATAAACCCTATGCCGAGGTGCTCGCCGTTGCGGTAGAGGATGGCCTGTTATCGCCTCAATTACACAACCTTGCAATAGGCGATGAAATTGAAATTACCTCAACCGCGACCGGTTTTATGACCTTAGCTGAAATACCTAAGGGGGAACTCCAAGGGAAGCATTTGTGGTTTTTAGCCACAGGAACAGCGGTAGGGCCATTTTTGTCTATGCTCGACACCGATGAACCTTGGGAGCGTTTTGAAAAAGTCGTGCTTGTGTATGGCGTGCGCGAGGCACAGGATTTGGCATATCTTGATAAGCTGCGTAATTTAGAACGTAAATACCCTGAACAATTTTCATTAGTCTTGAGTGTGACCCGTAAACCCTTTGCCGATGCTTTGCAGTGCCGCATTCCCGAGGGGATAGTCTCGGGTGAAATCGAAAAAAAGGCAGGATTAACCTTAAACGCAGCTGACTCTCAAGTTATGATCTGCGGCAATCCGGGTATGATTAATGGTGCGCAAGCCGCTTTACTCGATAAAGGGTTAGTGAAGAATTTACGCCGTGCTCCTGGGCAAATTACCGTTGAAAAATACTGGTAATCTCAATTTTACATAGAAGGCGAGAGTAAACTTGTTTCCGTTCTTGCCCCTAAAAAGCCATAGCGTTTAATGCAAACAAAAGGAAATTTTTGATGAAGTTGTTAAGTTCTCAAGCTTCGCCCTATGCCCGTTGTGTAAGAGCCTTAATCCAGTATCTAGGGATTAACAATATTGAAGAGCAGTTAGTTAATCCCTTTGAAAACAGCGCCGAATTACTCGATGCTAACCCGTTAGGACAGATCCCGTGTCTTATTACCAACGATGGTGTAGCACTATTCGATAGTGAAGTGATCATGCGTTACCTAGATGCAGAGCTTGGCGATCGTAAGATGTTTGGGATCTCAAATAATAACTGGGTGCTGGAGTGTCAGTATTCTTTAGTCAAAGGCTTAATCGATAGCGCGGTGAAATTACGCCAAGAGCAAATGCGTGAAGAAGAAGGCGTGAGGTCAGTATTTTGGACTGCACGTTTTGAACAAGCACTGCTGCGCGGCCTTATGCAGATTGAGCTTCAAACTGTGATCACCCAAACCACGATTCAAGCACCGCAATTAGCCTTGATTTGCTTACTCGATTATGTGGATTTTAGACATCCAGAGCTAGATTGGCGTAAGGTTGCACCTGCGACAGCACTTTGGTTCAGTGAAATGCGTGATTTACCTGCATTTATTCAAACTCGTCCCCAATAATCCGCAGAGGATGCTCAACCGTCGGTTGCGCGTCTTCCTTTTGGCCTATCACGGCGATTTTGTTCACCAAAAGCGCCGAATAACTCACGAGTAACCCCATATTCTACTCTGCGATCATTGCCTAGCTGTCGCCTGTCTTCATGGTGTTGATAGCGGCATTGGCAGTTTGCCATAGTGCATTCTTCCATCGGAATTTCGGGCGCATCTTTCGATAAAAATCGTTTTCCAGAAAGCGCTTCAATCTGCTCACAGCAACTGCCGTTATTCACTATGCTCACACTGTGAAAACTGTGAGTTTTATTAATACTGGGATCTGCAACTTGAGAAGAGTGTTTATGTCTTTTGGGACTAGTATTGAGTTTGAATAAGCCAAATAGCGCAATTGCGGCTACGCCTAGCAGCAAAACAGTTAACATAACGCCTCCTGAAAGCATTTTAATCAAATTAAGGTTCAGTTTAGTTTGATTTGAGATAATCTCAAATTTTCAGATTAATGCCATTAAAAACATAAAGTTAATTAGCCGCTTGCTCTCAAGTTCCGTATCTATTACTCTTGCGAAACTGATAAGCATTATCATTAATGCGTTAGTGTTCTAATTTTGCAGAACACGTCATCACTTTGGGGAGAATTCGGTAATGAAATGGGTAACTTGCGCGGCTGTTTTTGGGTTAATGTCGGTTGGGCATTCAGCGAATGCAGATGATAAATTAACCGTTTATTCTTATCGCCAAGCTTTCTTGGTAGAGCCTATCCTGACGCATTTCACCGAAGAAACTGGTATAGGTGTGAATTTGGTATTTGCTAAAGACGGTATTGCCGAGCGTCTCGTCCGTGAAGGCCGTTTATCCCCAGCGGATCTTGTGCTGACGTCTGATTTTTCACGTTTAGTTGAATTAGTGGATAAAGATCTAACCTCTCCAGTCAAAAATCCCCTGCTAGAGAGCAATATTCCTGCGCAGTATCGCGATCCCGATGGCCAGTGGTATGCCCTGACTATGCGGGTGCGAAATCTCTATACAGCCAAGGATCGTTTAGGCCAGCAGCAATTGACCTATGAAGAATTAGCCGATCCCAAATATAAAGGAAAGATTTGTACTCGCAGTGGTAAGCATCCATACAACATAGCGTTAGTCGCATCTATGATTGCTCATCACGGTGAAGCTGAGGCAAAAACTTGGTTACAAGGCGTGAAAACTAATTTAGCCCGCAAACCTCAGGGGAACGACAGGGGGCAAATTGCCGCAGTAAAAGAAGGTGTGTGTGAGATCGCCATTGGTAATAGCTACTATTACGGCAATATGTTGCAGGATCCTGAGCAAAAGGCGATTGCCGAAGCTGTGACGCTCAACTTCCCGAACCAAGCTGACCGCGGTGCCCATGTGAATGTGTCTGGTATGGTACTCACTCGCCATGCGCCTAATAAAGCCAATGCGATCAAATTGATGGAGTTCTTATCCGCCGATGTGGCTCAAAAGGCCTATGCCGATGTGAATATGGAATATCCAGTGAAAGCCGATGTGGCACCTTCATCTTTAGTGGCCTCATGGGGTAAGTTTAAGTCAGATCAATTGCCCATTTTTAAGTTGGCAGAATATCACCAAGCGGCGGTTAAGCTATTAGATGAAGTGCAGTTTGATCTCTAGCTCCAGTGCTAGCGACAAAATGCAGATTTAGGTTATCAGCGCCAGTGATTGGCGCTGTGACTTTTTAAGGATTGACATGATTTTAGGATTAGCCAGAAGCTGGTCGCTTGCTGGTTATGCCGTGGCCGCCTTGCTGGTATTGCCACTATTCGCGTTGATATTTCAAGCTTTTCAGCCTGACGAAGCCGTGTTTGGGCACTTGATGGCAACGGTTCTGCCGACATATATCATTAATAGTTTATTGCTGATTTTCTGGGTGAGTCTGGGGGCGTTATTACTTGCGTTACCCTGCGCTTGGTTGATGGCTCGTTGTGACTTTGTCGGCAGGCGATATTTGCAATGGGCGCTATTATTGCCCCTTGCTATGCCTGCGTATATTGTTGCCTACGTCTATACCGATTTACTCGATTATGCGGGGCCAGTGCAGCGCGGTCTTCGTTCGATATTTGGCTGGGACTCACCGCAGGATTATTTCTTCCCCGATATTCGTACCTTAGGCGGTGCGGCGTGTATGTTGTCGCTGGTATTGTTTCCCTATATTTATCTCTTGGCACGTACCGCTTTTATGGAGCAATCCTTAAGTTTGGCGCATGCTTCGCGCATTATGGGCTGTTCACCGTGGCAAAGTTTTTGGCGTTTATCTTTGCCTATGGCAAGGCCTGCGCTCGCCGTTGGGGTGGCTTTAGTGGCGATGGAGACGGCCGCTGATTTTGCAACGGTTAACTATTTTGCCGTGCCTACCTTAACGACAGCCGTGTACGACACTTGGTTGGGTTATGGCAATTTGACCGCCGCCGCTAAGTTATCGGCGATTATCTTGCTGGTAGTGTTTAGCCTGATTGGATTTGAGCGTTTTGCCCGTCGTAAACAGCAGTTATTCCAAAAACAATCACGTATACAAGTCACTGACTTGTATCGACTCTCGATGACTCAAACCTTGGTCGCACTGAGCTTTTGCGGCATGCTATTGCTATTAGCCTTTCTGTTACCTTTCGGGATTTTATTATCCTATGCGATTGGTTACTTTGAACAAAGCTGGGATAAGAGTTTTTGGCAATTGAGTCTTAACAGCCTCAGTCTTGCGCTGATCACCAGTTTACTCTGTTGCTTAATCGCCTTACTGCTTATGTTCGTTCGCCGGATAAGCCCAAGACAGAGTGATGCTTTGCCCTCACGGTTAGCTTCGACGGGCTACGCCTTACCAGGCACTGTGCTGGCTATTGGGGTATTAGTGCCTTTAACTATGCTAGATTTTGCGATTAACGATCTGGCGGATCTTGTCGGCATAGCAGGTCCTGGTCTTATCCTTACAGGCAGTGTGATTGCATTGATTTTTGCTTTTTGTGTACGTTTCGTGGCAATTGCGATTGGCAGTGTTGAAAGCAGTTATAAACGCATCTCGCCATCGCTAGACATGGTGAGCCTGACCATGGGGCAAACTCCTCGGCAACTTTTGCGGCGGGTGCATTTGCCTTTACTTGCTAAGGGATTGTTTGCGGGCGCTTTATTGGTGTTTATCGAAAGCATGAAGGAACTGCCCGCTGCGTTATTGCTGCGGCCTATCGGCTTTGAGAATCTTGCAACTTATGTATTCCAGTTTGCGTCCGATGAAAAACTCGAGCACGGCGCATTAGCTGCTATTGTGATTGTACTAGTGGGTTTAGTGCCGCTTATTTATTTAAACCGTTCATTGGAGCATCACAGCTGATGACAAGTACGCTCAAGCTTAAGCAAATTCATAGCGATTATCAGGGCCAGCAAGTACTTAAAGGTTTGAGTTTAACGCTCGCCCAAGGGGAAATCCTGGCGTTGTTAGGCCCAAGCGGTTGTGGCAAGACGACCTTATTACGTGCGGTTGCTGGATTACAGGCCATAAGCCAAGGTGAAATCCAGATTAATGGCCGCATAGTGAGTGGCGATAGCCAGTTTGTACCTAGCGAGCAGCGCGGCATCGGCATGATTTTTCAAGACTATGCGCTTTTCCCTCATTTGACTGTGGCGGAAAATATCCTCTTTGGGGTGGCTAGATTGTCGGGCGCAGAACGTCAGGCACGTTTGGATGAAATGCTAGCCTTGGTCAAACTTGAAGGGTTGGCACAGCGTTATCCCCATGAATTATCTGGCGGTCAGCAGCAGCGAGTTTCGATTGCGCGGGCACTTGCCTATGAGCCGCAGTTATTGCTGCTCGATGAGCCTTTTTCCAATATTGATGCCCAAGTGCGCTACGAGATGATGGCGGAAATTCGCAGCATCTTAAAACAGCGTAATGTCAGCGCGGTGTTTGTTACTCATAGCAAGGATGAAGCCTTTGTATTTGCAGATACTTTAGCCATCTTTAATCAAGGCATCATAGTGCAGCATGGTAGTGCCGAAGCTTTATATGCTGCCCCAAACAGCCGCTATGTGGCGGACTTTTTAGGTAGCGGTAATTACTTACCTGCAGCAGTGTTTGATGGGCACAGTGTTGTCACTCCCATAGGTCATTTAACCAGCCTCACGCCATTAAATTTGCCGAGCGAGTTCAGCGGAACAGTATTCTTGCGACCACAGCAATTGACGCTCAGCGCCGATGAACAGGGCGTAGGTACTATCACTGAGCGACGTTTCTTAGGCGCCTTTTGTCATTATTGGGTCAAAATTGAGGCCGCTTCCCATGCTTATTATGTGGAGGTGCGTAGCCAAATGATGCAGCTAAGTATCGGTCAAAAGGTTGGGGTAACGACTGAGCCGCATTCGCTTGTGCTGTTTGAATCTTCAGCATATTCAAACTGTGGGGGCCCAATCTAAGCGATGAGTATTTATTCAATGCTGATATAGCATAGCCAACTAAAGTACGACATTTTTGCTTACGTTAAACTTGGGTCTATGCGGTATTGGTTGGTGATATTTTCGACCATCCTTGCTACTTTTATCCTCCGGTTTTGGAGGAATTATGATAAAAACAATAAATTCAATTTGCACCCTCGTTATTGTAGCAACGGCAATATCGTCTTCAGGAGTGATGGCCATGGATAGGATCACAGGTAAAGCCTTCGCAACGCGATCAGAAGTGTATGCAACCCAAGGGATGGCGGCGACCAGTCAGCCTTTAGCCACGCAAGTCGCTATTGATATACTCAAACAGGGCGGCAGTGCGGTCGATGCAGCGATTGCCGCTAACGCCATGTTAGGGTTAGTCGAGCCAACGGGCTCGGGTGTCGGCGGGGACTTATTTGCTATCGTCTGGAGCGCAAAAGATAAACGCCTCTATGGTCTTAATGCATCGGGGCGCAGTCCCAAATCCTTAAGTTTAGAAAAGCTTAAATCCCTCGGATTAGACTATTTACCGCCGCTTGGACCTTTGCCTGTTTCTGTACCGGGCACTGTGGACGGTTGGTATGAGCTGCATAATAAGTTTGGTAAATTAGCTATGGCTGATAACCTCGCGCCTGCCATTCATTACGCCCGTGATGGTTTCCCTGTGTCAGAGTTGATTGCCTATTACCTTGATGGCAGTGGTAAAAAACTGGCTAAATTCCCCGGTTTTAAAGAAACCTATATGCCTAATGGTAAGATGCCTACCGTAGGGGAAATCTTTAAAAATCCCGCGCTTGCTAACACCTATGAGAAAATTGCCAAGGGCGGCCGCGATGCTTTCTATAAAGGTGATATTGCCAAAAGTATTGATAAGTACATGAAATCCCAAGGTGGTTATTTAAGTTATGATGACTTAGCGAGCCATACTAGCGACTGGATAGATCCCGTTTCGGTGAACTACCGTGGTTACGATGTGTGGGAACTGCCACCTAATGGTCAAGGCATTGCGGCGCTACAAATCTTAAAAACTATGGAGCCCTTTAATGTGGCTGCCATGGGCTTTAATAGTCCTGAATATGTTCATCTATTTGTCGAAGCAAAGAAACTCGCCTTTGCCGACAGAGCTAAGTTTTATGCCGACATGGCCTTTAATAAAGTGCCCGTTACTGAGCTTATCTCACAGAAATATAACTATGATCGCGCTAAGTTGATTGACCCTACAAAAGCCGCCAAGAGTGTCGATGCGGGTAATCCAGCGTTGCAACATGGCGATACTGTGTACCTGACTACCGCTGACAAAGATGGCAACATGGTGTCACTCATTCAGAGTAATTACCGTGGTATGGGGTCAGGGATGACACCACCGGATCTCGGCTTTGTGCTGCAAGACCGCGGGCAAATGTTTGATTTAACGGAAGGGCGTTTTAATACCTACGCACCGGGCAAGCGTCCATTCCATACCATTATTCCGGCTTTTGTGACCAAAGACGGTAAACCTTGGCTGAGCTTTGGGGTGATGGGCGGCGCGACTCAGCCACAAATGCACGCGCAGATTGTAATGAATCTGATTGATTTTAAAATGAACTTGCAAGAAGCGGGCGATGCCCCCAGAATTTTGCATATGGGGTCAACCGAGCCCACAGGCGAAGTGATGAAGGATGGCGGCTACGTCAGTTTGGAATCAGGTTTTCCGGTAGAAACCCGTCGTGAGTTGATTAAGAAAGGCCATGTACTGCGTGATGGACTTGGGGAGTTTGGTGGCTATCAAGCCATTGGATTTAATGCCGAAACCGGCGTATATCGTGCGGCCTCTGAGAGTCGCAAGGATGGTCACGCCGCAGGCTATTAACACTAAGATAAATGCTAAGGTAAACTCAACACTGAGTGAACCTGACGTCATTGATTCGATTTAACTGATTGGCGAGACTTTAATGGTCTCGTCAATTTTTATGTTTAAGGGTCTGGGGTGGGATAATGCTCCGCTATTGGCATTATCATAAACAGATCAGAGCAAACTGTGCGTTAGTTAATGTCATTTTTAGGTAAAGTTGCGGATAATATTGCCGAAAATGAATTTAGAAAAAGGGTGATAACCAAATGGATATTCAAAATATGCCGCGTGAACAGTTGGGTGTGTGTGCAGAGGGGAACTTACACAGTGTCTATTTGATGTTTAATGCCAATGACAATGTCGAGTCGCAATTACGTCCCTGTCTTGCCAACGTTGCGCAGTATATTTATGAGCTGACAGATCAATATTCCGACAGTGCATTCAATGGTTTTGTTGGTATTGGTGCTAATTATTGGGATAGCCTCTATCCTACTGCTCGCCCAGAACTGCTTAAACCTTTCCCTGCGATGCAAGTGGGCAGTCGTGAAGCACCTGCAATTGAATATGATTTATTCGTGCATATTCGCAGTGATCGTTACGATATTCTGCATTTAGTGGCTAATGAAATCAGCCAAATGTTTGAAGATTTAGTGGAGTTAGTTGAAGAAGAGCGTGGCTTTAGATTTATGGATAGCCGTGATTTGACTGGTTTTGTCGATGGCACCGAAAACCCTAAGGGGCGCCACCGTCAGGAAGTGGCACTTGTGGGTGATGAGGATACTGAGTTTAAGGGTGGCAGCTATATTCATGTGCAAAAATATGCCCATAACTTGAGTAAGTGGCATAGGTTACCAGTTAAAAAACAAGAGGATATAATCGGTCGTACTAAGCAAGATAATATCGAGTATGAATCTGAAGATAAGCCACTGACCAGCCATATTAAGCGCGTTAATCTTAAAGATGCCGCTGGTAAGTCAATGGAGATCCTGCGTCAGAGTATGCCCTATGGTTCGCTGAAGGAGCAGGGATTAATGTTTATCTCTAACTGCCGCACGCCAGAACATTTTGAAAAGATGCTGCATAGCATGATGTTTGGTGATGGCGAAGGCAATCATGATCACTTGATGCATTTTACTAAGGCGATGACAGGTTCATCTTTCTTTGCCCCCGCACTGGATTTTATGCTGCAGTTCGACGAATAAGCTTTCTATAATCAAGCCGAATTAGTATCAATCGAGACGCACTTAAGCTAACGCCTAAGTGCGTTTTTTTATGCTAATGCGCGGGAACCCATTTTTTGATATCGAGCTGCCATTGCAGGGCGGTGAAATCGATAAAGGCGCGCACTAGATTTTGCTGATAACTGCGGGACAAATATACCGCCCACAAGGTTTGGCCTGGTGTCGTAAATTCGGGTAGGACTTCTTTGAGTTGACCACTGGCAAGGTATTGGTTAGCTAAGTCACAGGGTAAACGCACTATGCCATGTCCACGTAGCGCCGCACTGACCAACACTCCCATATCGTTAGCCCTAAGATTCCCTGTAACTTTGACGTGCTCGGCTTGCAGTTCTTTTAGAAAAGGCCAGTTTTGTTGCGCTGAGTGTATGAGGCAGTTGTGGGCCAACAGATCAATGGGTTCGAGGAGTGGCGTTGCGCTATCAAGATAGCTCGGCGCCGCGCAAAGTACCGCATCTATGGTCATCAAACGCCGAGCTATGAGATTCTCATCGGGTTGCTCGGTATAACGTAGCGCCACGTCGACTCTTTCATCTACCAATTGCGCAAAACTGTCCGACATCACCAGTTGAATGTTGACCTTAGGATGCATTTTAATAAAGCGATCGACGACATCAAACAGACTGTGCTGCCCTAGGCCAATAGGCGTAGCGATACGAATACTGCCTACCAGTTCACTGTTATGGCTGTGGGCACGACTCTCCATGGCAGCAACTTCACTTAAGATCCGCTGGCAAAATTGTAGCGCTTCCTCACCCTGCAAAGTCAAGCTGGCGCTGCGCGTGGTGCGGTGTAATAAGCGTAAACTCAACCACTGCTCCACTTCTTGAATATGACGGGAAACCTGCAGGCGGCTGAGGTCTAAATGTTCGGCAGCTTTGGTAAAGCTGCCACAGTTTGCGACTTCGACGAAACTGCGTATTGCGGCAATTTTATCCACATTAGTATCCTATATTGAAACAATCATGCTCAATTATTGATGTTTATTAGGTGAAAAACTGCAAGTAAACTGGATCCAATGTAAATCATCTGAGTGGGACAATGAAATGAAAATCGCAATTTTAGGTGCAACGGGTTGGATTGGTGGTGCAATTTTAAAAGAAGCACAGAGTCGTGGACACCAAGTGACAGCGTTAGTGCGTGATCCAAGTAAGTTATCCGTGGCTGACGTGGCAGTACGTGCCGTGGATTTAGAGCAGCCATTGGTCGCCGATACCTTTGCTGGCGTAGATGTCGTGATTGCCGCCGTTGGTGGCCGCGCCCAACAAAATCATGGTCTAGTGGCGAGTACGGTTCAGCATTTACTGGATGTGCTGCCTAACGCTAACGTGTCACGTTTATTGTGGGTCGGTGGTGCTGGGAGTTTAGAAGTGGCGCCGGGTGTGACGCTGGTCTCTAGCCCAGATTTCCCTGCAGCATATAAAGATGAGGCGTTAGCTCAGGGTGAAGCCTTGAAGGTATTGCGTGCGGCGCAAACGGCAATCAATTGGACGTTTGTGAGCCCAGCGGCTGAGATTTATCCCGGTGAGAGTGAAGGCCCGTACCGTCTTGGTGGCGATAGCTTCTTTACCGATGCTAATGGTCAAAGCCGTATCTCTGTAACCGATTACGCAAAAGCCATGGTAGATGAAGCCGAAAAGGGCGCTCACCCAAACCAGCGCATCAGTGTGGCTTACTGATATCGTTATAGTTGAGTTAGATATTGTGAGTTAGATATTGTGCTTGAATGTGTAACGTAATCGGGACAATGGCCAAATAACCAGCGCGGTATTGCACTTCAAAATGTATTGATAATATAGAACAGGTCAGCTCACTGACCTGTTTTTTTATTCTGCATAATTGAATAAAGATTTGATGGTTTCTAAGGTATCGGCGATATCTTGGATGCTCGATGGGCAAATGAAGATAGTGTCGTCACCGGCAATCGTACCCAAAATGCCTTCTGGTTTACCAATAGAATCCAACAAGCGGGCAATCAGCTGCGCGGCACCTGGGCTAGTTCGCACGACGATCATCGCTTGGTTGTGATCGACGTCGAGTACCAAATTCTTCAGTGGGCTACCCGCGGTGGGTACGCCTAATTCGGCTGGTAAGCAATACACCATCTCTTGCTTAGCGTTGCGAGTCCGCACTGCGCCGAACTTGCTGAGCATGCGCGATACTTTTGATTGGTTAATATTACCAAAGCCTTCAGCTTGCAAGGCGGTGACGATTTCACTCTGAGAGCCAAAGCGCTCTTCTTTTAAAATCGACTTAAAAATTCTAACAAGGTCATCCTGATTCTTGGTCGTTTGCATAATATTATTATTCGTTATTCAAAAAAACAGGCCCATTTTGAATATTTTTAGAAAAATTGTCAACAAATAACCAGATTGGTTGAATAAAAATTCACTAAGCCCCAGTGGTTAAGCGTTTGTAGGGGGCGTAAAAATCCCAATTTGAGTAATTGTTCTACATTGCTTTTACGTTATTCCGGAATTCTTTTGTCCCACGACTAAGGGATAATTGAAATTGTTGTGACATTCCAGTAATGTGGCGCCAACGCAAATTAGATCCATGTCACACATATCCGAGAAATAACGGAGATAACTATGAAAGTTGCTGTACTTGGTGCTGCTGGTGGTATCGGCCAGGCTCTTGCCCTACTGTTAAAAACTCAATTGCCTGCGGGTTCACAATTGTCTCTATATGATATCGCACCGGTAACTCCGGGTGTTGCGGTTGACTTGAGCCACATTCCAACTGCTGTTGAAATCAAAGGTTTTGCTGGTGAAGATCCAACGCCTGCCCTAGTGGGTGCTGACGTTGTTCTAATTTCTGCTGGTGTTGCGCGTAAGCCTGGTATGGATCGTTCAGATCTGTTCAATATCAATGCCGGTATCGTTCGCAACCTGATCGAAAAAGTAGCGGCAACTTGCCCTACGGCTTTGGTTGGCATTATCACTAACCCAGTCAACACGACCGTAGCTATCGCTGCAGAAGTGATGAAAAAAGCGGGTGTTTACGATAAAAACCGTCTGTTCGGTATCACGACTCTAGACGTGATCCGTTCTGAAACTTTCATCGCCGAATTAAAAGGCCTGAACGTTGCTGACGTTAAAGTCAATGTGATCGGCGGCCACAGCGGCGTGACCATTCTGCCATTACTGTCTCAAGTTGAAGGCGCGACTTTCACTGACGAAGAAGTGGCAAGTCTGACGACTCGCATCCAAAACGCGGGTACAGAAGTGGTTGAAGCTAAAGCCGGTGGCGGAAGCGCGACTCTGTCTATGGGTCAAGCGGCTTGCCGTTTCGGTCTGTCTCTGGTTCGTGGTCTGCAAGGCGAAGCTAACATCGTTGAATGCGCCTATGTTGACGGCGGCAGCGAGCATGCTGAATTCTTCGCACAACCTGTGCTGTTAGGCAAAAACGGTATTGAAAAAGTACTGCCTTACGGTGAAGTGAGTGCATTCGAAGCTAACGCTCGTGATTCTATGTTAGATACGCTGAAAGGCGATATCAAACTAGGCGTTGATTTCGTTAAATAATCTTTCGGATAATCTTTTTAGATTATGACGAATTAAAAACGGAGCCATTGAGCTCCGTTTTTTTATGCCTGCGTTTTACTCTTTCTAAAGCTCATTCAGCGGCGCTTAGTGGGAATTTGGCAGTTATCATCGCAGCGGGCTTTGCCCGTCAGTAAATAAGAGATGCGATATCTGTGTTTTGCGAATCTGAGATAGCACCAATCGGCCACAGTTTTAATCATGGGCAGGCGTAACAGTTGGATCCAGGCGCGCGTCCCTGTCAGTGCCCACGCTTTACAAGTGACATCTAACCCGAGTAACACTTCGCCCGTTGCGGTTTCGCCATGTAGAATCGTATTGGCGTAGTCTTTATTGATATGGCTGAAGCGCTCACTAAAGTCTGGCGCATTTAAATCCTCAAGCGCAATCAAGTTCTTCGGATCGCGCGCTTTCAGTTGGCGCATTTCGGCGCTACATAATGGACAATTCCCATCGTAAAAAATCCGCAGTTCCATCGGTATTACCTCTGATGACTTGATCACAATACTTGGTCTAAGCTCTTGGCTTGAGTACTTAAGCTTGGTTTTCTTCTACCCTATACGCAGAAGAAAGGGTTTTAGATCGAAGCGATTGTAGAACGGATCAGCATCTCATTTGGCTTTTTGTTAGGTTAAATTCAAATGAGTACAGTAACATCTTGGTTATTCATCAGTTTAACTTGATTGCTGATTTTTCAGTGAACAAGGTAAAGCCTGACAAATAACGACTCAAAAGGATAGGTATGACATCTCCCATCATAATCACAGGCGTGGGTAAACGCATAGGTTACGCCTTAGCCAAACATTTTCTCGCCAAAGGTCAGCAGGTGATTGGTACCTATCGCAGCCATTACGCTAGCATAGATGAGCTGAACGCCTTAGGCGCGACTCTGTATCCCTGTGATTTTTATGACGATACTCAAGTGCGATCCTTAATTGCTGAGTTAGCTAAATTGCCGCAAATTCGCGCCATTATTCACAATGCCTCTGACTGGCTGCCTGATCCTGTGCTTACAAAGAATGAGTCTTTAAAGAGTACCACTTTTGCGCCGAGCCAAGTGCTGCAGCGCATGATGCAAGTGCATGTGAGCGTACCCTATCAGTTGAACTTGGCCTTAGAGGCGCAGCTACGTGCGGGTGCTGGCGATGAAATCGGCGGCAGTGATGTGATTCATATTACTGACTATGTGGCAGAGAAGGGCAGTCAGAAGCATATCGCCTATGCTGCCAGTAAAGCCGCGCTGCACAATATGACGCTATCCTTTGCCGCCAAATTTGCGCCCGAGGTCAAAGTGAATTCGATTGCGCCAGCGATGATCCTATTTAATGCGGGTGATGACGCAGCCTATCAGCAAAAAACCTTAGCCAAAGCGCTGTTGCCGAAAGAGGCGGGGAATGAGGAGATTATCGACTTAGTGGAATATCTGCTGAATAGCCACTACGTCACCGGTCGTTGCCATAATGTCGACGGCGGCCGGCATTTAAGGTAGAGATGGCTCTAGAACGCCACTGCATGGCTGTAGAATCTAGCTTCTAGATCCTTCTTTTTCAAAATGTCAGTACCCGACTTGGGGTGATGATAAATGGCAAAGGCACATCCCAATACTCGCAGGGTAAACTCGTCACTTGCTGACAGTCGTGGGCGTAACCCATAGGCAAAGGTTTACCTTTAAGCTGCCAGTTTGCCAGCGTCCTATCGTAATAGCCGCCGCCCATGCCCATACGATTTCCCATTAAATCAAAAGCCACTAAGGGCGTGATAACAACATCTAACTCTGTCACTGGGATAATGGCGCGCACATCTAATTTAGGTTCTAAGATGCCGAATTGATTGGGTTGCATGGGGGTGTCTGCGGTGTAATGCAGGAATAATAATTGTCCTGCATTGAAGGGATGTAACCTAGGCAGATAGGTGTTTATGCCCATTTGCCACAGCGCAGCGATCAGCGGTGGCGTGGCGAGTTCGCCATCATGGGTGAGATATAATGCCACATGTTGCGCTTTGTTGGCCTGCAATGCATCGAGCATTCGCTGGCAGGCGTTTAAACTTGCTTGGGTTTGTTCTATTTCGGAGAGAGATTTACGGGCGGTGCGAATGGCTTTGCGTAACAGATTGCGCCTTTCTTTTGTATGGAGTGCGATATTTGCCGCATAGTTTGCGACATCTACGGCATCAGCGATTTCTACGGAAAGGTGCGCCGTGTCGCTTTGGGCATTCAAATGAGAAAGTTTGGAAGATGTAGACATAGAATTAAGATGCTCCCCAGAATGCCGCTACCGGTGTAGCCCTTGAACCGTAGGTTCAAGGCGGGTAAATGATTACCTCCTAAGGCTTCTCGGTACAAGCCGAGCATGCACAATGTCAGTAAAGCATTCACCCTGAGATAAAAATTATCGGCACAGGGACATTACCAGTTGGCATGCATCCCAGGGAGCAAAACGGTATTGAATCGCTAAAGCATTGGTTTATTTAAATAAGCCAGTTTAGCCATTCACTGTGCGTCAGTTGGTTTAACTCAATGAGTGTTAAATCACTAAGGTGCACAGTTTAAATCTATTTAGTTGAACGCTCAACTAAGGCACTTTCGAGGGTCGACTGCAGCAAGCTGATCCTGTCGTCCATCTGTTGCATATAGTGCTTATTTTTTTGCTTTTCTTGGAACAACTCGTGTCCAATATTCAGCGCCGCCATAATCGCAATTTCTTCACGGCTTAAGCTATTGGTTCGGGTTTTTAACGCGCTGAGTTGTTGTTCAACTCCCAACGCTACCGTACGTAAGGCATCCTCTTGACCTTTCGGGCAAGCGATAGAGTAGGTGCGCCCAAGTAGGGTAATTTCAACAGCACTGTTACTCATGTCGCGGGTGATCCTTTCGTTAGCCTCTTAGGGCGGACTATATAGGGCTGATCTTAAAAGTGCAAGGTAAGCCGCAAATGGATTGGTCTTTGACGGTTTTGTTTGCTGTTTGTGTGAGCAGTTGGATAGTTTTTTATCAGAGCGTGGCCGATTTCGCCATTATTGGGATTCAGTATTGGTTCAAGTCTTTATCTCTGCTAGCATTGCTGCTGGAAAAATCTTATTGGGATCTGATATGGCAACCCCTCCTTCGTTACGTATCGACAGCTTAAAACTCGCCTTAGATGCGGCTGAAATCGGCCAGCATCCGGTAGAAGTTCACGGTGCTTTAGTCGGTTTAATCTGCGGTGGTGTAGAGCAAACTGGCGACACTTGGATCAAGCCTTTATTCGACCTGATGAACGATGGTCAACCTTTGCCTGCGCAGTTGCACCAATTAGTGTGTGATTTGTTTAACGATTCAGTGACGCGTTTAGTGGATTTTGAATTTGGTTTCATGCCGCTGTTGCCCGAAGAAGAAGAGCCGCTCAGCCAACGTGTTGAAGCCTTGTCTCTGTGGACCCAGAGTTTTTTGACTGGCATGGCGATTATTCAGCCGAAACTGAATCAAGCCTCGGCAGAGGTACGTGAAGTGATCAAAGATTTGGCGGAAATTGCCCAAGTGGAGTTTGATGTTGCCGACGATGAGGAATCCGAAGCCGCTTACACTGAATTACTCGAGTTTGTCCGTATTGCAGCCATCATGTGTTACTCGGAGTTTGGTCCTGAGCTTCCCCATGGCGAGGCTGACGATACTGCGGTGGTGCATTAATTTACCGCAGTTGTTTAATGTTCAATAAGTTAACACAGTAGTGGCTTCATTAGATGTCAAAGGTGGGCAAACCTGCCTTTGAGTCCATAGCACTGGTGTTTTTGAGTGCATAGCATTGATGTTTACATCTTTTCTGTTTACATGCCTTAGTGTTATGCCAAAGCTTGAATGAGATCCCCATGACGGCCACAAATCACATGGATACTTCAGTTCAACACGTCGACATCGCAATTGTAGGCGGTGCGATGGCGGGGGCGACCCTAGCGTTAGCTCTCGCGCGTCTTTCTTTATCCGCAGCTCGGCCACTTTCTATCGCCTTAATCGAAGCGCACCTTCCCGATAAGCAACATCCCGGATTCGATGCTCGCTCTATTGCTATCGCCCACGGTTCTATTTTCGAATTATCCCGTTTAGGTTTATGGCAAAAGCTCGCCCATTTGGGCACGGCGATTGAAAATATCCATGTGTCGGATCGCGGCCACTTTGGCATGACAGAACTCAATGCGGCGCAGTTTCATTTAGATGCCCTAGGCCAAGTGGTTGAGCTTGAACGAGTTGGCCAAGTGCTGTTTAACGAGTTGAATAAGAGTAGTGTCAAACTCTATTGCCCCGCCAAGCTTGCCCAAGTAGAACCCGCCGTTGAAGGTCACACCTTAGTGCTCGATACGGGCGAGCGAATTCAAGCCAAACTTGTGGTCGCAGCCGATGGTTTGCAATCCAAAGTGCGCAGCAGTTTTAATTTGCCCGTGACCCAAGTGGCCTTTGAGCAAACGGCCATTATTGCCAATATTCAAACCGCCGATTTGCCAACCAATAGGCCTCACAAACATTGGGCCTATGAGCGCTTTACCCAAACAGGTCCCTTAGCGTTGTTGCCTATGGCCGATATTCAAGGTCAACCTCGCTTTTCTCTCGTGTGGGCGCTCGATGATGCGCGGGCTAAACAGATGCAAGACGCGCCTAAGGCTGAGTTTTTAGCGGCGCTGCAACAGGCCTTTGGTTATCGTGCAGGCACGTTTATCGATGTCAGCGCGCGCCATGCGTATCCGCTTAATTTGTCCTATATGCCAAGGCCAATTCATCACAGATGCGTGTTTATCGGCAATGCGGCGCAGACACTGCATCCGATTGCGGGGCAAGGGTTTAACTTAGGGTTGAGGGATGTGGTGAGTTTGCTCGAGGTGATCCAAACGGCGCTAGCTCAGGGCGAAGATATCGGCTCCGCTGCTGTGACCCATGCGTACCTTAATGCCCGCGAGCACGACAGAAACAGCACTATCCGAAATATCGAATTTTTAGTCCGTGGCTTTTCAAACCAATATTGGCCGATGGCGCTGGGGCGTAACGTAGGATTACGGCTCTTGTCTTGGTTTCCGCCACTGAAAACCCCCGTCGCTCAAAAGGCAATGGGCTGGAAATAACTCAGCAATTTACTGGTATCGCAACGCGAAAAGGATGTACCCATGTTAAGTTCACAAGCCTATGACATCGCCATTGTGGGTGGCGGCATGGTGGGACTCGCCACCGCGATTGGATTGGCGCAGGCCGATCTGAATGTTGTCGTTATCGATGCGGGCCACACAGAGGCCGTGAGCGGCGAGCCACGTTTACGGGTGAGCGCCATCAATAAGGCGAGCCAGCGCTTGTTAGAAAACTTAGGGGCATGGAGTTATTTAGACACTTCCCGCGCCACGCCTTATCAAAAAATGGCGGTGTGGGATAAAGACGGTTTCGGTAAAATTGCCTTTGATGCCAACAGCATCAGCGAAACCAGTCTCGGCGCGATTATCGAAAACGATGCCATTAGTTTTGCCCTCGCCAAACGCGCCAGTGAG
This sequence comes from Shewanella oncorhynchi, assembly GCF_030848765.1. Taxonomy (NCBI): domain Bacteria; kingdom Pseudomonadati; phylum Pseudomonadota; class Gammaproteobacteria; order Alteromonadales; family Shewanellaceae; genus Shewanella; species Shewanella oncorhynchi. The sequence continues at coordinate 4,180,627 of NZ_CP132914.1, read as the reverse complement.
TTTGACAATATCACCCATATTCAAAACCTACGCTTAGAGCGCATTGCTTTTGGTGAGCGCGAAGCTTGGTTGACCCTTGCCAATGGCGTCGATTCTGAAATAGAAAGTGTCAGTGCTGCACTTGTGATAGCCGCCGATGGCGCCAACTCTTGGGTGCGCGAGCAATGCAAGATCCCGCTGACCTTTTGGGATTACGGCCACCACGCAATCGTCGCAACTATTCGTACCGAAATGCCACACCTTGCCACTGCCCGACAAGTGTTTTTGCAGGACGGCCCGCTAGCATTTTTACCTCTGTATGAAGACAATCTCTGCTCTATCGTCTGGTCGGTGCCGCCCGAGCGCGCCACTGAATTATTGGCAATGGATAAAGTGCAATTTGAGCGCAACTTAACCGCTGCTTTCGACGGACGTTTAGGGATTTGCAAGCTGGAAAGCGAGCGCCAAGCCTTTCCATTACGGATGCGCTACGCCCGCCATTTTGCCCGCCACCGTTTAGTGTTAGCAGGTGATGCAGCCCATACTATTCATCCGCTGGCTGGCCAAGGGGTGAATCTCGGCTTTTTAGATGCGGCCAGCATTATCGAAGTGATCAGCGAATTACAGCAAGCGGGTAAAGATATCGGCGATTATGCGCAGCTGCGTGCACTTGAACGTTGGCGCAAAGCCGATGCAATGGAGATGATCGCGGCGATGGAGGGCTTTAAACGCCTATTCGAAGGTTCAAACCCAGTCAAAAAGGCGATTCGCGATCTGGGATTAAATCTGGTTGATAATGTCGCTGGGCTGAAAACAGTGTTCATACAACAGGCCATGGGCAATAAGTCGGCACTGCCTAAGTTGTGCCGTTAGCCTAGGTTGCGCTAATGTGATCAGAATTGCCGCTAATATCAGCATATTGACTGCAAGCTGCGCAAATCTGGCCTTCGCATGTAAAAAAATTACATGTTGAAGATGAGAAAATCTAATGACAATGGCTTCGGATTAGAAAAATCTCCTGTATACAAATTTGTGACGCAAGGTATAATTTCGCCGCATTTTAGACCCTAGTATCTACACCCTACACTAGGCAGAGACCTGAAAAAGGCCGCAAAAAGGGATAACAATGGCTAACAAAACTATTCTGTTTAACAAGCACTTAGAATCAAACGCTAAGATGGTCGACTTCCACGGTTGGGATATGCCCCTCAACTATGGTTCACAAATCGAAGAACACAACGCTGTGCGTCAAGACGCGGGTATGTTCGACGTATCCCACATGACTGTGGTTGATGTGATAGGTAGCGACGCTTGTGCATTTCTACGTAAGTTGCTGGCGAACGATGTGGCTAGACTTAAAGTGCCAGGTAAAGCCTTATACAGCGGCATGTTAGATGACAATGCTGGTATCATCGACGACCTCATCACTTATTACCTCACTGACACTAACTACCGCGTGGTAGTGAACTCAGCGACCCGCGAAAAAGATCTCGCTTGGATCGCCAAGCAATCCCAAGGTTTTGATGTCACTGTGACTGAGCGTCCTGAGCTGGCGATGATTGCCGTTCAAGGTCCTAACGCAAAAGCGAAAGCCGCTGCCGTGTTCAGTGCCGAGCAAAACGCCGCCATCGAAGGCATGAAACCTTTCTTCGGTAAGCAAGCAGGCTCACTGTTTATTGCGACTACGGGTTACACAGGCGAAGCGGGCTACGAAATTATCGTCCCAGAAGATGAAGCCCAAGCTTTGTGGCAAGCATTGTTAGATCAAGGGGTTAAACCTTGTGGTCTCGGTGCCCGTGACACGCTGCGTCTCGAAGCCGGTATGAACCTTTACGGCTTAGACATGGACGAAACCATCAACCCATTGGCCGCCAACATGGGCTGGACTATTGCATGGGAACCAAACGACCGTGACTTCATCGGCCGTAAAGCCCTCGAAACACTTCGCGATGCCGGAACCAGCAAACTTGTTGGTCTAGTGATGGAAGAAAAGGGCGTGTTACGCCATGATATGCCAGTATTTTTCACCGACGCAGCCGGTGTAGAGCAACAAGGCGTGATCACCAGCGGGACTTTCTCGCCAACATTGGGCTATTCTATTGCGATGGCACGTGTTCCTAGCTCGATTGGGGATACTGCGGAAGTCGAAATGCGTAAAAAACGTGTGGCTGTTAGAGTAGTGGCGCCAAACTTTGTGCGCAACGGTAAACAAGCATTTTAAAAAAACGGAACAAGGAACAAGAACAATGAGCAATATTCCGACAGAACTGAAATACGCCTCTTCACACGAATGGATCCGCAAGGAAGAAGACGGTAGCTACACAGTTGGCATCACTGAGCACGCCCAAGAGCTGTTAGGTGACATGGTTTTCGTTGAACTTCCAGAAGTTGGCGACACTGTGACTGCGGGTGAAGACTGTGCTGTAGCTGAATCAGTAAAAGCGGCGTCTGACATTTATGCCCCCATTTCTGGCGAAGTGATTGCCGTGAACGAAGCGCTGGAAGATTCGCCAGAACTCGTTAACAGCAGTGCTTACGGCGAAGGCTGGTTCTTCCGCGTAATGCCTTCTGACGAATCAGAAGTCGACGCTCTGCTGGATGCTGAAGGCTACCAAGCTGTCATCGACGAAGAATAATCGTCGACGCTAACGAAGCCCTAAGGGGCTTCGTTTGTTTTAGCGCAAGATTGACATAACAACAGTCCGTTAATCAGTACCCTACAGTTCTGAATTTCGGCAAATCTGGAACAAGGTTTATCATGACCAAGCAAACCCTCACTCAGTTAGAACAGCACGATTTATTCCTACGTCGTCATATCGGCCCAGATAGCAGCCAACAGCAAGCCATGCTGAACTATGTTGGTGCTGAGTCTCTGGACGATCTGACCGCGCAAATCGTGCCTGAGTCGATCCGTTTAAGCCAAGACCTGAGCATTGGTGATTCCTGCGGCGAAGCCGAAGGCATTGCTTACATTCGTGGTTTAGCGAAACAAAACCAAGTATTTAAGAGCTATATCGGCATGGGTTACTACGGCACTCAAGTGCCAAACGTGATCCTGCGTAACGTATTTGAAAACCCAGGTTGGTACACGGCTTATACGCCATATCAGCCAGAAATCGCCCAAGGCCGTTTAGAAGCCATTCTAAATTTCCAACAAGTGTCGATGGACTTAACGGGTTTAGATTTGGCTTCTGCTTCTTTGTTAGATGAAGCTACTGCTGCTGCCGAAGCGATGGCGCTGGCAAAGCGCGTTTCTAAAGCGAAAAAAGCCAATATCTTCTTCGTTGCCGATGATGTGTTCCCGCAAACCTTAGACGTAGTGAAAACCCGCGCTGAGTGTTTTGGTTTTGAAGTGGTGGTTGGCCCTGCATCTGAGGCCGTTAACCATGAGCTGTTTGGTGCTTTGTTCCAATATACTAACCGTTTTGGTCAAATCACTGACTTCAGCGAATTATTCGCAACTCTGCGTGCGAAGAATGTGGTTGTGACTGTCGCCGCCGACATTATGTCCTTGGTATTACTGAAATCACCGGGCGCTATGGGCGCCGATGTGGTATTCGGTAGTGCGCAGCGTTTTGGCGTGCCAATGGGCTTTGGTGGCCCACACGCGGCCTTCTTCGTTGCCCGTGACGAGCACAAACGTTCTATGCCTGGCCGTATCATTGGTGTGTCAAAAGACGCCCGTGGTAACCGCGCACTGCGTATGGCAATGCAAACTCGTGAGCAACATATCCGCCGCGAAAAAGCCAACTCAAACATTTGTACTGCACAAATTCTGTTAGCGAATATGGCGTCTTTCTACGCCGTATTCCACGGCCCAGATGGCCTGAAAACTATCGCGTCACGCATTCACCGTTTCGCCGACATTTTAGCGACAGGCTTAAAAGCGAAGGGCGTGAACTTAGTCAACAGCACTTGGTTTGATACTGTTAGCATCAAAGGCTTAGATGTTGCTGCCGTCAATGCACGCGCACTGGCTGCTGAAATGAATCTACGTTTCGATGCCGATGGTATTGTGGGCGTGAGCTTAGACGAAACCACGTTGCGCACAGATATCGAAGCCCTGTTCGATGTGATCTTAGGTGCCGGCCATGGTTTAGATGTTGCCGCGTTAGACGCGCAAATCGTGAGCCAAGGTAGCCAATCGATTCCGGCGACACTTGTGCGCCAAGATGCGATTTTAAGCCACCCAACCTTCAATCGCTATCAAAGCGAAACCGAGATGATGCGTTATATCAAACGTCTCGAAAGCAAAGACTTAGCACTTAACTACTCGATGATTTCACTGGGCTCTTGCACCATGAAGTTAAACGCAGCGGTTGAAATGCTCCCTGTGAGCTGGCCTGAATTTGCCAACATGCACCCATTCAGCCCACTGGATCAAGCCAAAGGCTTTACTCAGTTGATTGAAGAGTTGTCGACTTGGTTAGTGAACATCACAGGCTACGACGCTGTGTGCATCCAACCTAACTCTGGCGCTCAAGGTGAATACGCTGGCTTATTAGCCATCAAGAAATACCATGAGTCACGCGGCGATGCGCACAGAAACATCTGTTTGATCCCGCAATCAGCCCACGGTACTAACCCTGCATCGGCGCAATTAGCTGGTATGCAAGTGGTGGTGACGGCCTGTGACAAGCAAGGTAACGTCGATTTAGAAGATCTGAAGACGAAAGCTGCCGAAGTGGCTGAAAACCTGTCTTGCATCATGATCACTTACCCATCGACCCACGGTGTGTATGAAGAATCTATCCGCGAAATCTGCAACATAGTGCATCAGCACGGTGGTCAAGTGTACTTAGATGGCGCCAACATGAACGCTCAGGTCGGCTTAACGTCTCCTGGCTTTATCGGTGCCGACGTATCACACCTCAACCTGCACAAAACCTTCGCGATTCCACACGGCGGCGGTGGTCCAGGTATGGGCCCAATCGGCGTGAAAGCACACTTAGCCCCATTTGTTGCGGGCCACGTTGTGGTGAAACCGGGCCGCGTGAGCGACAACAACGGCGCCGTATCAGCCGCACCTTACGGTAGCGCGGGCATTCTGCCCATCAGTTGGATGTACATTAAGCTGCTTGGTTCAAAGGGCCTGAAAAAGTCGACCCAAACTGCGCTGTTAAACGCTAACTATGTGATGAAGAAGCTGTCGGAACACTACCCAGTATTGTTCCGTGGCCGTAACGATCGCGTCGCGCATGAATGTATTATCGACCTACGCCCACTGAAAGAAGCTTCAGGCGTGACCGAAATGGATATCGCTAAGCGTTTGAATGACTACGGTTTCCACGCGCCAACCATGAGCTTCCCTGTTGCGGGAACCCTGATGATTGAGCCAACGGAATCTGAGTCTAAGGTGGAACTCGATCGTTTCATCGACGCTATGGTGTCAATCCGCGCTGAAATCGCCAAAGTGGAATCGGGCGAATGGCCAGCGGACAACAACCCGCTGTACAACGCACCGCACACTATGGCCGATATCATGGACCCAGAGTTTGATACGCGTCCATACAGCCGCGAAGTGGCCGTGTTCCCAAGTGCAGCAGTACGCACGAATAAGTTCTGGCCAACCGTGAATCGTATTGATGATGTCTACGGCGACCGTAACTTGATGTGTTCGTGTGCACCATTATCAGACTACGAGTAATTAATAATGGCTACTTGGCCTAGATAATTCGGCGTCAGCCAACACTTTTCGCTACTCATTGACACCAGTCAACTCCGTGGCGAAAAGCATCGGCTTCCTTGCCTTATCGTCGGCAGTAACGCCATTATCATTCTTCGGCTTCAGCGAATTTGAAGCATAAAAAAGCGACCGAAAGGTCGCTTTTTTATTGCCTGCCGCAGGCTTTCTCATGCTCACGTATTAGATAAACAGATTATTAGGGTGTTGCAATGTATCTTTTATATACTCGATAACATTTTTAGCTTTAAAGTACTCCGCGATATCAAGACAGTTGATTGCTTTTTTCTTAGAGTCAATGCCTAGTGGAAGGACGTAGACTTTCCTCCAATCTCCACCGTGCTCAATCATCAGTTTAAACAGGTTAACTTCGTCGTTTTCTGCTGCAAGCATTAATGGGGTATAATTCATTCCGTTTATTGAATGTGCTTTATTAACGTTAGCTCCATTTTTGATCAATATCCTAGCGATCTGTCTGAGTTTTGAGGGGTTTTTAGGATATCTCTCCATCATGATTTCATACACGATTTTGAATATTTTATTCTCTCTGCTCGAAAGACTCTCTTGGCGGACTATTTCTTTTCTATTTTCAAAGCCTGCATACATTGGTTGTAAACGATGTATGTTTTCCTCGGTTATATGTCTATTAAAGTATTCTACGCCCGCATGTCTATTTTTAACTTGGTTAATTAGACCAAGGACATAGTAGAGGGGCGTAATCCAATCTAGGCCACCACGCAAATCAATATTAATTTTGTCATTCATCGACAGAATTTTTTTTACAATATTTGGATTTCCTGTTGCAACAGCGGCAAAAAGGGGGAAATTAATTTTTCTTATGGTGACAGCATTAATGATCTGTTCTGAATGAGACTTCTTGGAGATTAGCTCGAAAATGCGGTCGTCCATTGAAGATGTAGGGTCAGTAAAATCCATCTGTGCTAAAGACATCAGTAGTGGTGAGTCATTTACTTCAGATAAAACGTTAACACTAGCACCTTCGTCAAGGAGTTGGACTACATCTTCGACTTTGTTCTTCATGCAAGCGTAAATTAGTGGTGTTGTTTTCCTTTGGAGCCCACCCTCCATGCCAATGGTTATCTGTTTCTTGGTTAGTTGGTTTATTAACGTATCTTCCACTTCGAAAATCATACCAACCAGAAAAGGATAATCAGGATATGTTACTCCTGGATAAGCTAGTTCATTAGTAAACTGTTGTGTGAATTTATACCTTAAATCTTCGATTTCGTTACCAGCAAAAAGCTCGATTTTATTTTTCCCTTCAACCTCTGTTTTTGCAGGAAGATTATCTAAACCTAATAAAATTGCTGTCGATTTTAGCTTGTTTATAAATATCTTATCGGGTCTTTTTTGATATGCCGCAACTAATAATGCTTCTTTGATAACGATCTGGATTTGATATTTAGAATGTCCCCTGTAGAGTAATTTTTCGAATGCTAATTTGTATTCATTATTCGCTGCTTCCAGTTGCCCATCAAGCGTTAAATGGTGAGCATTAAATTGGTGGAATGTGTAATCAAGCGCGAGACAGTTATCGAATTTGGATAGCTTCTCCTTCAGGCAGCCAAGAAGGTGGGACATCTGCAATTTATCATTATCAGTTTTTATAAATTTCATTGTGTTTTTAAACACTTCACAAATTTGTTCAATATGACGTTTTACACATAGGAAATTATGCTCATTTTTACTGTGTTCCATTTTGAAAATATTGCTTATCTCGCCAAAACTCATCATTTCACGATTTGATTTTGGGGTGAAGTGAGCATTGAATCTTGAGCAGATGATGCCCCACTTTATTGCCTGCCAATCATCCTGTGTAAGATCTGCTACTGATGAGTATTGCTCTAATGTTTTTATGTATTTTAAAGATGGAAACTCTTTTCCTTTAAGCCAAAGTGACGCGCGATCCCTCGCTTCTTTGGTTGTCATTAGTGACAGCAATCGGTTTGCAGCGTCTTGATCATATAAAACCAAATCTACGTTATCAGGTAAGCATATAGGTTGGTGATAATTATCTTTTTCCCAGAAACTAAATAAAATTAAAGTGTTGAAAAAATTAGTTTTTTCAAAGATACAATTAGCTTGGTCAACTGATAGACCACCTAGTGGATGTTGATCAATCCATTGAAAATATCGTTTAAATAGGCTTTCTAAGAATATTGATACTCTTGCCCAAATCTCATCGCCAAAAATTAAGCGTATGGGAGAAGTGACAGTAAGTTCTTTAAGATCTTCAAACTCACCGATATGAATCTCTACTTTCTTACAGCTATCATCTAGTTTTCGAGCATATTGGGGTGATAGATAAGACTTCGTGTCAAAAGCGTTAGCTAATTCTCTCAGTAGTGCCTGCGCTGTTGGATATGGAGTAGAGCGAGAATTTTCAACAAGTTTCATTTTTGATAATCCTTTCGATGTCCTTTCTAAGGTTTTTATATGCACGGCAATCACTTGGAGTTACGGGTACTGTAATGCGTTTACCTGATTTTGAAAATAAGCGACTATGTTTTTTGCCTTTAGAAAATACCCAATGATGTTTTTTATGACCCACGCAATGTAATTTTGAATATCTTTATCGTTGCTAATGCGCTTCATATAGCTTTCCTTTTAAAGGGGATAGTGCGCTCTCCCCTGAGGTTTGTTAATCCTGCTTACTGACCATTTTTCTCTGCTGCACGTTGAGCACGTCCAACAAAATGATCTTTAGGAATTTGCCCCCCTTGTTTTTTGGCATTAGCACTTTGGATACGTGCTGCATCGTCTTTGGTCATAGGTGTTTTTTGATTAGACATAGGATTTCCTTTCTGTCTGTTAAGTGGAGATTCGATATTAGGAAATGAATGTCTCTAGGTAAGCAGGGTGATTGGAGAGAAAATTTTTGATTGATTTATTTGAGTAAATCGTGCCACCCACTTTAAATCGCGTGTTTTTGGGTCATCTACTAGACTCAATAAAGTATTTATGTGGAGAGCATGTTATGCCGCGCCCTAGAAGAACTCAGGTTAGTGTTGAAGATACTCCCTATTACCATTGCTGTAGCCGTGTTGTTCGGCGTGCATTTTTATGTGGAGATGATGCCTATTTAGGGAGAAACTATGACCATCGCCGTGGTTGGGTTGAGTCACTACTGTTTGAACTTGACGCAGTTTTTGCCATTGATGTGGCGGCCTTTGCGGTGATGTCGAATCATCTGCATGTGGTGCTGCGGGTGGATATCGACAGTGCTAATCGTTGGACTGACCGCGAAGTGCTTGAGCAGTGGCATAAGCTGTTTAAAGGTGATGACTTAACGCAAAAATTCGCCAAAGGTGAGTTAGTTGAAGCTCACGAGGTCAACAGATGAAGGCATTCAATCGCAATTTACCTCAGCCGATTATGCGATATTTCATGGTTTATGCGCTGCCTTAATGAACCGATAGCAAGACAAGCAAATCAAGAAGATAACTGTACTGGTCGTTTTTGGGAAGGACGCTTTAAATCCCAAGCCTTACTTGATGAAGCCGCTGTGTTAACCTGTATGGCCTACGTTGATTTGAATCCGATTAGAGCCCAAATAGCGGATACGCCAGAACAATCCGACTATACCAGTATTCAGCTGTGCATTCGGGCCGTATTAAAAGGTGAACAACCTAAAAATCTACAGCCTTTTATCGGTAATGAGCGCGAGAACCAGCCCAATGGCATTGCGTTTTCCTTAACGGATTATCTCGAATTAGTGGATGATACAGGCCGAATCATCTGCAATGATAAACGTGGGGCAATAAGTGAAAATAGCACTAAGTTACTGACAAGATTAAATATCCCCAAAGATAATTGGCTTAAGCTCACTACCGAGTTTGGCAGGTTATTTCATGGCCCAGTGGGAACGCTGCAAGAACTGACCGAATACTGCGAGCACTTAGAAAAGCGACGACGGCATTTTGCGACAAGCTGTCAGCACTTCAGCATCAACTGATAGCTACTTGATATCACTCCAATAGGAATCACCTTCCAAGCGCAATGGGATGATTTTCCATGTCTGAAATACGCCATTTTTGAACGAATTAGCTCAATTTATTATCTCAGATGCACTTCTTGACACGTTTGATGGCTCTCGTTTAAGCAATTTTAGCCAGTGCAGACGTAGGCAGCCACAAGTAGGTTATGTTGTTGATTTATTATGGATGGCTATTTATTTTAATTTGGGTTGGTTGGTATAAGGTTTTGTTTTATAGGTCTAATATTCACTTACCCTATAAGTTACGCTTTTAAATTGATTGAGATAAAGATTCTAAGGTGAGACGATTTTTATATTCCCAATAATCGACAGTGTAAAATCTGTATAGGTAGGTGTAAATCTTGTTGGATTGCCTACAACAGGAACTAATACCCCGGTGACGACGGATGTGGCAACAGCTATTCCAGTTGGATCTATTAGCGGGCCTTTGAATTTTACATTTGACTCAGTAAAGCTCATACCCGTGAACTCTGGAGTGGTATGAATAATGATATATTTTGTATCTTTTGGTAACGTAAAATGGTTTCGAAGGACGTTATCATTAAATTCAAATTCGTATCTTGGTTTGACAAGTGACATATATTTTTTTTGATTGTCAAAGACTGTGATTACCGGGTAGAACAAATAAAGTTCGCCTGTCTTCGTTGATGTAACATAGCTTTCAATGACTAGGTGATTATCATTGATGGGGACTGTTATAACCTTAGCTAACGAGCTGTAAGAACCAAAGTTAATAAAAGTTCTATGATTAGGCGTGAATTGAATTAATTTGTTTTTTAACTTTTCTGTTTCGTCAGCATCATTAAGTAATGTAACATCATTTATCGATATTTTATTGGTTAAACTTAAAGCCTGCTCAACTTCAATTAAAGATACTTTAGAGTTTACCCGTTTATTTACTTGGCAAGCCGAGACTAATAACGTAACTGTTAGAAAGATGATTGTATGATGTATATTCATATTCGAACTCTCTATAATTCGTTTAATTCCAAGTCCCGATTATTCATTTATTTCAAGTTAGGTTACTAAAAGTAAGTAGAGTCTAGGCGAAAAAGATAGAGGTTTCAGATACTCAATTTACTCATCCCTAAATGGCGTGCTCGATGATTGAGTTCGAGTTTGCCCTGCATTTTCCTGAGTGATCACACTTTAACCCGCTCTATACGGTTTAATCAATGATGTTTATCACAATTACAGGCTGGGTCTATGTTTTATGCACTTTAGTTTTCGATTTTTTGAGTTATGCTAAATGCAACATATAAATTTGCGGGTATCTCTATGTATTTTAAAAGTATCTTTGTTTCGTTGCCTTCTGTCTACGCAATTTTGTGTGTGCTTGGTTGTGGTTTTTTCGCGGGCATCATTGTCGCCGCTGAGCTGCAATCGGCTACTTTTTCTAACGTGTTGCGTGCCGATTTTCGGCATCGTCCTCCTGAGATGGTGCTTGATGAGCGAACTAATACTATGACGAGTCCGTTAAAGGATATTCTTGAGGAAGCGGCGGCTAAGGTCGGTTATCGCGTCGAATGGAGCGCGCGTCCTTTTGCTCGCAGCATTCATGAGTTGCGGGTAGGCACGGTCGACATTGTGCCGCGCACGATACGAGACGAAGAGCGAGAGGCATTTGTACGGTTTCTTGGTCCTATCGGCACTCAGACTCGCGATATTTTGTTTCTCGTAAAAGCCGGCGAGGAAGGACGGATTAAGTCCTATGAGGATTTGTATCAGGTTACTGTAGGGGTTAAACGGGGCACAGTTTATTTTGAGCGTTTTAATACGGATCCCGCGCTACGTAAAATTGAGTCTACCGATGATGAAAACATGGCTCGCATGTTTATCATGGGGCGTTTCGACACTATGGTGGTGCTCGATCGTGCCGCCATTGAGAATGCCTTCAAGCATCTCGGTTACGATCGTTTTAGCTATGCCGATTACCGTCAGTCGAATCGGATCGAACATTATTTTGGTATGTCCCGTAACTCTACCCATGCTGCTATTTTCGATGAACTTAATCGGGCGCTGCTTGATATGGCTGCATCGGGCCGTGTAAAACAGATTTACCAGGCCTATGGTTTAGCCGCAGAAGTAGAATAGGCAAACAAAACGGCCAATATTAATTGGCCGTTGTTATGATCCAGCTCTTTGCGCTAAAGCTTAACGATAAAAGGCTTCAACTGTGCCTTTTACTGTGAGCAAAAGAGGTTGGCCGCGACGGTCTAATAATTCATTATGGATGGCCATTTATTTTGTTTTTATTTTGTCTGCCATTTATTTTTTTTATAAACAAAATGCTTGCTGCGATAGGGATGATTTGTTATTACTGGCGCATGAAAAAAATATACGTAAGCGCAATTAACACCACCACTACCACCACGAGAATTCTCGGGGGGTAGTTTTTTGCGTCTTTAAAAAAACCCTCTGAGCGAAATCGCCAGAGGGTTTTTTTATACCTTGGTTTTGTATTTCGCTCAGATTTTACTTAGGAGAGAATGATGAAAACACATCGCGAAATTGCAGAACAACTTGACCTATTTCACTCTGAACCACAGGCGCCGGGTATGATTTTTTGGCACCCGAATGGCTGGGCGTTATTCCGAGACATTCAAGAGCACATGAGGCGCGTGTATCGCCGAAATGGTTTTGAGGAAGTGAACACGCCTGTTTTTATGAAGAAGGAGTTATGGCAAACGTCTGGGCATATGGACATGTTTGCAGAGAACATGTTTTTCGGTGGCGGAAAGGAAAACATGGATGAATATGTGTTAAAACCTATGTCTTGTCCTGCCCATATTTTGCTGTTTAAGCGCGGGGTACATAGCCATAGAGATTTGCCACTGCGACTATTTGAGTTTGGCTTAGTGCACCGTAATGAATCCTCAGGCTCGTTAAATGGTTGCCTGCGCGCACGCCAGTTCACTCAGGATGATGCCCATGTTTTTTGCTGTTGGTCTCAGGCAGAGGAGGAGATACGTGGTTTTCTCCAGCGTGCAAAGCAGGTTTATGGTGATTACGGCTACCATAATTTAGACGTAAAAATATCGACTAAACCTGAGAAGGCATTAGGCAGCGATGAACAATGGTGCCGAGCACAAAAGCTACTGGATTCAGCCTGTCAGATTGAGGGCTTTGATGCCGAGTATCAAGCTGGCGAAGGGGCTTTTTATGGTCCCAAAATTGAATTGTCACTGACAGATTCTATGGGAAGACGCTGGCAGTGTGGCACTATCCAGTTTGATTTCAATTTGCCTGAAAGATTCGATGTTCACTACACAAATGAGCAAGGTGAATTCGAACGGCCAGTGATTATGCACCAAGCTATGTATGGTTCTATCGAGCGTTGGTTGGGGATTCTCTTGGAAGTCTCACAGGGTAACCTGCCGGATTGGTTGCATCCCGTGCCTGTTGCTATCGCTTCAGTGAATGAGTCAAACAGCCAATTTGTCCGTCAGTTAGCCGCACTATGTTTAGCACGAGACATGCGAGTGTTGATTGATATCAGTCAAAACTCAGTTGCCCGCAAAATGAAACGTTTTCACAAGCAAAAAGTGCCTTATATCTTAACGGTTGGGGATAAGGAGGAGGCTGAAAATAGGGTTTCAGTTAAGTGCCGCAAAGACGGTGTTATGACACACATCCCTCTTTTTGAATTAGCTGACTACCTCGCGGATAAACTAGAATGCAAGCTATAACGTAAGGAAGACTGTGTTTGTTATCTAAGGCTAGCTAGGGTTCCCACGGCTAGCCTTTACTCATTTTATGATCCCGCTCTTTGCGCTAAAGCTTAACGATAAAAGGCTTCAACTGTGCCTTTTACTGCGAGTAGCAGTGGTTGGCCGTGGCGGTCCATGATTTATTGCGGATGACCATTTATTTTTTGTTTAAATTTTTTCAAAGGTAACATTTTTAGGAGGGAAACTATTAGGTAATGATCCTGATCTTATTTTTCTTAACAATAAACCAGTCAATAGAGAGGTTATATTTTCATCAAAATATTCTACATCTGGCGATCTAGATGCGATTATTGCAGTGCCCCATGTCTCACTGTCTTTTAGATCGGAAACAACCCAAAATATGCAATCACCATTATCCGTTACGCCTATTGGTAAAAGGCCATTAATTTCTGGATAGAGGTTATATTTAAAATACTCTGGGTCTTCATTATTAAGGTAATTGAAATCCTCAATGATTGATTTCTTCTGCTCAAAAAAATCAAGGTCACAATTCGTAGTAAATGGATTGAATATCGCTATAAAATCGGCAATTCTTCCTGTGCCATAACGATTAATAAACGCAATGTAATCCCGGGGAAAACTAAGACCTTCATCTATAGAAGGCCAAACGTTACCAATCCCAGATTCATTAGGGATGTTAGGGGGAACTAAAATGCTATTTAATACAGATAGGGTCATGATCTACATTCCACGAGGATTAAGAAGAGTAATGCTTTCAAAGAAACCACCACTACCTTGAGCATTCACTGTTATACCTGCCGGTATTCTGGAAGGACCTTTATATATTGGAGTTACCGAGACATCAACTATTTCTCCTCTCTCTCTAACGCTTTTCTCTAGCGAATCCCCAAATAAACTTAATGATATTCAAATAAGTAGGCATGCATAATGCTATTTGCTTTAATCCATTTCGCCAAAAACCGACTAGATAGCTGTTCCGAATAGTCGTTCACTTCACTGGTGCAGTTTCAGCAAGTAGTATTGAATTAGTATCATTTGCTGCTGGGCAAACAAAAACGGCCAATTAGATTGGCCGTTTTTATGATCCAGCTCTTTGCACTAAAGCTTAACGATAAAAGGCTTCAACTGTGCCTTTTACTGTGAGCAAAAGAGGTTGGCCGCGACGGTCTAAGGATTTGCTTGGTACTTTTACCCAACCTTCACTGATGCAATATTCTTCGACATCAAAACGCTCTTTGCCGTTGAGCTTAATACCGATATCGTGCTCGAAAATTTCTGCCACATGGTGTGGGCTGCGTGGGTTAACGGAAAGGCGATCCGGTAAAGCAGGTAATGATGTTGTGTCGGTCATGGTCGTGATCTGTCGTTGTCTATAGTGAAAAAGCGTGCGCTATTGTAGGCAATCCCAGCGCAACGCTCAAGACTTTAACAGTGACTGATTACGCGCCTTGCGTTACAAGGTTAGGTTGTCCTGTTAGGACACTGCTGTTAAGACACTGTGCCGCAGCTGGAAAAGGCTTTCAGCACTCGGCCGTTTTCTCTGCCCATGACTGAGCGCAAATAAACCTTGGCTAATGTGTCGGCATTGATTGCACTAAAACCGGGGAAATAGTCCTGATAGCTCGCTAACGACTCGCTTAATACCGTTGGGCTGACAATGTTTATCCGCTGCTGCGCAGGTAATTCACCCGCGACGGCGGTAACAAAATGCTCAAGTGCGCCATTGATTGTGGCGGCACTGATGCCATCTTTTACTGGGACATCGGCAATAATGCCACTGGTCAGTGTAAAACTGCCCCCAGCATTGAGGTATTGGCTACCTATTTGCACTAACTGTATTTGCCCCAATAACTTACTTTGGAGCCCTGTGTACCAGTCTGCTTGGGTCATAGCGTTGAAGGGTTTAAACACGACATCACCCATGGCCGAAATCATTGCATCGACTTTACCGATTTTTTCTAGCCCTTGATGGAGTGAATGTTCATCCCGAATGTCTATCAGGACATCCCCCGTTGTTCGCCCTACCTGAATAACTTCATGCTGAGTTGAATGAAATAAGCGGACTATGGCTTGTCCGATTGTGCCTGATGCACCCACTACGACTATTTTCATGACATGCTCCTAAATTGAATACGAATTAAGGATAGTCTGGTTAATTAAATAGAAAAAGCGCATATAATCACCACATTGTTTCGTTAATAGGTTTAATTGATGAATCTCACTCATCTGCAGTCATTTATGCTGGTTGCCAAAATGCACAGTTTTAGCGCTGCGTCTGAACAACTCGGGGCTTCTAAAGGTTTAGTATCGCGCCATGTTAAATCCCTTGAAGATGAAATGGGTTGTCAATTACTCCACCGAACCACTCGGCGAGTATCAATGACCGAAGCAGGGCATGCGTTATATGGTAAAGCCTGCGAAATCGAGAGGCTGGCCAATGAAGCTGGACGTTTAGTGCAGGATTTAACGCAGGACTCCTGTGGCACTTTAAAATTCACCGCTCCAACGGAACTGGGCAAAAAATTGCTGAGTCCTATGCTGCTTCAGTTTATTGCTGAGTATCCTCAAGTGAAACTCGAACTGTGTTTTGAGCAGAATATTCAAGATGTTGAGTTCGGCAAGTTTGATCTCGCCTTAAGAACAAGCATTGCGCACAGCGATAATCTGGTCGCCAGATATCTTGGCAGAATTCGCCATGTCTTAGTGGTTGCGCCCGCACATCCCGCCGCAGAGGTTCGTCACCCTGATGATTTACGCCATTATCGTCTATTGTCTTCGGGCGAAACACAGTGGGTGTTTGAACCGCTCGCAGGGGACAGTCTCACGCTCACTTTTGAGCCTGCACTGTGCAGTTCAAACTATGCCACTACACATCTTCTTACTTTGAGTGGTACAGGTATCGCTAGCCTGCCTTATTATTTGGTAGAGGAGGATATCGTTCAGCACAAACTCACTTTGCTTGTTCCCCAATGGCAATGTTATCCACATGAGTTGTATATGGTTTATGCCAAGCAGAGCCATTACCCAAAGAAGCTGCGCGATTTACAACATAAGCTACAAACTTGGTGTGAAACTCACTCAAAATATGTGGGTTAATGAGTCAAAGCGTCATCGCATCAAATCTTATCCGGCAGAGGGCGGAGCTTTTAGAATAAAGTGAGGCAGAGTACACTGCCGCGCATTGAATTTTTGTATTTGAATCTAAAGTCGAGCAGGCTTTTACCCATGCAGGCATAAAAAGAGCGGCGATTAACCAAGCGTTATGAACGACGACATTAGTATCTCGCTGCCCTCGCTGATTCATCGAATTGGACGGGAGGCGGTTAAACAAGCTCAAGCGATTGCAGCCCAATATGATTGCGAGCTTAAGCGTGTGCGGCGTTCAAGGAATTGGTGCATTGTTGGCGCGGCGATCAAGATCCAATCCTGCACCGCTCGTTTACAAGCCGAGCAGCTAGTGATGGTAGATGGAGCATTTCGTTATCTTATTCAAAAGCTTGAGTCAGCCTTGCTGCAACATGCGGACAAACTTGAACCATTAGACGCTAAGCTGATTCGGCTTATCACAGACAACCCTGTGATTACCTTAGGTGAGTTGATGCAATTGACTCAATGCACAGTCACAGAGGCCAGATTGGCACGTTTTCAAGCTGACTCTTGGTAGTTTGTCTGCTGAGTGTTTTTGCTTTGAAGGTTTATTTATGGTTTGTTGTTTCTAACACTTTTATTTGATTTTCAATTTGCTCGGCTTCAGCGGTCAGCATTGAGTAGGATCTAATATCGCCTTTTCTCTGGGCATGCATAGCTTGTTCAAGCTTGGCGTTATATTGCTGAGTTAATTTTTTTAAGGGATTTTTCTTAAATATTGAGAACATGGCCATTTCTATTGGATTGGGTATTTGGACTTATATACGTAGGCAATGGGATTTAAGTTTTACTTTTTGAAATTAAAAAATCCCACAATCTCACAATCCTCAATTCCACAGCCATCGGCCTCAGTAAGGCTGAGACCTTATCTTACATTTGCAGCAAACTAATGGGTTGCTATGTCTTATTTAGCTTACAACCCATTGAAAATATTTTAAATCTTAAACTGACCGACGAGCTTACCTAAGTTAATACCTTCCTGTGACACGGTCTGGCTGACTCTGGCAGCATCTTCGCTGGAATGGAGTAACTCATTCACTATCTCTTGGATGGCGAACACATTACGGTTGATTTCTTCGGTTACAGAGCTTTGTTCCGTGGCCGCCGTCGCAATTTGGGTGCTCATGTCGTTAATTGCCGTGACCGCCGATGTCACTGAGCCTAGGCTTTCAGAAATTGCACGGGAAGAGTCTACCGAGCGCACGCAGCTTTGCTGACTTTCTTCCATCGTTTTTACTGCCAGTGCGACAAGCTTGTGCAGTTCAGTTAGCATCTCATTGATTTCCAAAGTGCTTGATTGCGTTCTGCTCGCTAAGTTACGCACTTCATCGGCCACCACGGCAAAGCCTCGGCCCTGTTCTCCGGCGCGGGCCGCTTCGATGGCGGCATTTAATGCTAATAGGTTAGTTTGCTCAGCAATACCGCCAATCACTGATAGCACGTTGTTGATTTTTTTAGACTGTTCGCTCAAGGATTGAATACTGCCCGCCGCATTGTTGATTTGCGCCATGAGTGCCGAAATTTCTTCTAAAGAAGCATCGACGCAGCGCTGGGCATTGGCTACATCGCCAGTGGCGGCGTGAGTCGCTTCAGCCACTTGCGTGGTATTTTGCGCTACTTCGCTGGCGGTGGCTGACATTTCAGTGATGGCGGTAACCACTTGATCAGTTTCATTGTTATGGCTGATGAGTTGGCTCGACATGACTTTGGTTTGATCGTGAATCGCGTTGGCGGCGGTTTTAACTTTAGCCGTCGCGTTTGCCACATCGCCTATGATGGTTTGGAGTTTATCGACAAACAGGTTAAAGGATTGGCCTAGTTGTGCAATTTCATCTTCACCTTTCACAATAAGACGTTTGGTTAAATCGCCTTCACCTTTAGCGATATCGTTTAAGTTATTCGCCATATTTTTAATTGGTGCGACCATACGTTGGGCGGTGATCAGAATAACAACGGTAGTAATCGCGGCGAGTAACAGCGCAATTAACAGAATGGCATAGGATTTTTCGATCATCTGCTCAGTGACCGTCGCACGATAATCCTCAACGACAGTGTCGATATCATCGATATAGACTCCCGTGCCTAGCATCCAGTCAGTGCCAGGGATCATCATGGAGTAACCGATTTTTTCAATTTGCTCATTGGTATTGGGTTTTTGAAAGTAGAACGAGAAGTTACCGTCCCCTTTTTTAGCGGCATCGAGTAAACCGACAATGATTTTAGTGCCGCGGGGATCTGTCATATCAATTTTATTTTGCCCTTCGAGGTTGGGCATGACGGCATGGAACAGGTTTTTACCTTGGGAGTCGTAAATAAAGAAGTAACCAGAACTGCCAAAACGGATATCACGGAGTGCTTGGTTTACATTGCCATTTTCTTTTAAAGACAACTGATACTGCACTATTCCTGCGGCAATTTCAGTGGCTTCTTTTATTTGTGTTTTACGTTCACCGATGAGCTTAGTTCTAAAGGTCGTCACTTCATCAGCAAGGGCGTCTTTTTCGACATAGTAAGAAACTGTCATGAGTACGAACAAAGTAAAAATTAAAGGGAATAACGACAACAGCAGTAATTTATTACGTAGGCTGAAATTAGACATGCTTGACGACTCCATGATGAACATCTCTTTTATTGCAGGGCAGTATAGCTAATTTCCCGCATTCTTAAGTGTTTAAGTTAACAAAAATGTAATGGAAATCGATAAAATGCGCGCTGTTGATTTATTCCAAAATCGTTAACTATGCTGTGAATCTAGGCCTTTCTTTTGATCTTTATCAACACTATACGGGCCCAATGAGTTCACTATATTAGCTAAAATTGATGCAAAATTAGCTAGAGCTGGTGCAGCCGGTGCAGATAGTGGCAAATAGTAAGGGCAGGGTTGTGACAAATGAAAAGTTGATCCTAACGCTGAAAATCTGCATTAGTGTGGGTATTTGTCTTATTGCGCTGGGCATCTACTTGCATAACTTTAATGAAACTGTTGAGGCGATGGGCGTGCAAGGGATTATTCTCAGTGCCATGTGTGTTGCCTTTGGCATGGCCTTGTCATTACCGACTAAGATGTATTTAACCTTCCTGTTGGTTAAGCGCGAAACTGAAAAACATCCATAATGTGTTTTTGCACAGAGTGTTACTCTGCGACTCATTGGTTTCCTCGCCTTCTTGATACTCAATCTAAGTACTCGCTTAACCCTGCTATTCAACCCACCAAGCTCAGCCGCAAATGGCCTGATTATGGTTTTTAACATAATTAACCCAAGACTAATGGGCCAAAAACACCGATAATTCCCCCTTAATGACTCATTACCAATGACGCGACTTGGTCGATGGGCTGCTACAGACTCGCATATTTAGTGGAAATCATATTCAATGGAAATCAAAGTTAATTTTCTCGACAATCTTAGACTTGAAGCCAAGTTTGATGATTTTACCGTGACCGCCGATCAGCCAATCCGCTACAAAGGTGATGGTTCTGCCCCTAGTCCGTTTGACTATTTCTTAGCGTCGTCAGCCCTGTGTGCGGCCTATTTCGTGAAGGTATATTGCAAAGCCCGTGATATTCCAACGGATAACATTAGACTGTCGCAGAACAATATTGTCGATCCAGAAGATCGCTACAACCAGATTTTCCAAATTCAAGTTGAGTTACCCGATGATATTTCGGAGAAAGATCGCGAAGGTATTTTGCGCTCGATTGACCGTTGTACGGTTAAAAAAGTGGTGCAAACGGGCCCAGAATTTAAAATTGAAACCGTTGAGAACCTAGATTCAGACGCCAATGCCATGTTGATGGGCCAGCCTAGTGGGGCATCGAGCACCTTTATTCTGGGGAAAGATCTGCCGCTGGAGCAAACCATTGCCAATATGACGGGCATGCTCGCCGATCTTGGAATGAAGATAGAGATCTCATCATGGCGCAATATCGTGCCGAACGTGTGGTCACTGCACATTCGTGATGCGGCTTCGCCAATGTGTTTCACCAATGGTAAAGGTGCGACCAAAGAAAGCGCGCTGTGCTCGGCACTCGGCGAGTTTATTGAGCGGTTAAATAATAACTTTTTCTATAATGATCAATTCTTTGGGACTGAAATCGCCAATAGCGAATTTGTGCATTATCCCAATGAAAAGTGGTTTGTGTTAGAGGACGATGATGCGCTGCCAGCGGGTATTCTCGATGACTATTGTTTAGAGATTTATAACCCAGATGACGAGCTGTGCGGTTCGCACTTGATTGATACTAACTCAGGTAATATTAAGCGCGGTATCTGTGCGATTCCTTACACCCGTAAATCTGACGGTGAAACGGTTTACTTCCCGTCGAACCTGATTGAAAACCTGTTCTTAAGCAATGGTATGAGTGCGGGTAATAACCTGCAAGAAGCGCATGTGCAGTGCTTGTCAGAGATTTTTGAGCGTGCTGTAAAACGCCAAATCATTGAGCAAGAAATTGTCCTGCCCGATGTGCCTATGTCTGTACTAGAAAAGTACCCAAGCATCCTCGCGGGCATTAACGGCTTAGAAGATCAAGGCTTCCCGGTAGTGGTCAAAGATGCCTCACTCGGCGGCCAGTTCCCTGTGATGTGCGTCACCCTGATGAACCCGAAAACTGGCGGCGTATTTGCCTCCTTTGGCGCGCACCCAAGCTTTGAAGTGGCGTTAGAGCGTAGCTTAACTGAATTGCTGCAAGGCCGTAGCTTTGAAGGCTTAAATGATGTGCCAAAACCGACCTTTAACAGCATGGCGGTTAGCGAGCCAGAAAACTTTGTTGAGCACTTTATTGATTCAACAGGAGTGATTTCATGGCGCTTCTTTAGCAGTAAATTTGATTATGAATTCTGCGAATGGGATTTTTCTGGCACCAGCGAAGAAGAAGCTGACGGCCTGTTTGGGATCTTAGAAGCGTTAGGTAAAGAGGTGTATATCGCTGAGTTTACCGATTTAGGCGCATCGGCGTGCCGTATTTTAGTACCTGATTATTCGGAGATTTATCCAGTTGATGATTTGATTTGGGATAACACCAACAAGGCGCTGGCATACCGTGAAGATATCCTAAATCTGCATTCGTTAAGCACTAAGCAATTGGCTAATTTGGTCAACCGTTTAGAAGAAAGTCAACTCGATAACTACACGGATATTCGCACCTTAATCGGCATTGTATTTGATGAAAATACTGTGTGGGGAAAACTGACGATTATTGAGCTTAAGATCCTGATTTATTTGGCACTCGGTGCACACGAAGACGCGATTGAGCTGGTCGGTGAGTTCCTACAGTTTAACGACAATACCGTTAAACGTGGCCTGTTCTACCAAGCCATGAATGCTGTGCTGGAAGTGACCTTAGATGAAGAGTTAGAACTTGATGATTTTATCCATAACTTCAACCGTATGTTCGGTAAAGAAGTGATGGACAACGTCGTTGGCTCAGTCACAGGAAAAGTGCGTTTTTATGGCTTAACTAAGACCAGCATGCAGCTCGAAGGTATTGAGCCGCATTTAAGATTGATTGAAAGCTATAAGAAGTTGCATCAAGCCCGTAAAGCTGCGAAAGACCTGAATTAATTCTGTTAGTTGGCATTAGCTTAATGTGTTTAAAAGCGAACCTTTTGGTTCGCTTTTTTGTTTGTTGCTCTTTTGATTCGCGCTTCTTATGAGCACTTGTGGCTATCACTTATTAAGGGCGCTTGTTATTGCTATGTGTTGTTTGAAATGTTCAGCCCGCTTAGGCTGTATTTGATATAACTCGATTTTTACCGTTACGTTTAGCTTGATACAAGGCGGCATCGGCCCGCTTAAGCGTTTCTTCATAGGACTTATCCAATGGTTCGATAGAGGCGACTCCAATGCTTACGGTGGCAAACAAGCCATTGACCGCATATTTTTGCAGTTCAGTGTAAAAGCAATCGCAGAGGTATTCTGCAAATTCAACCGCTTGCGAATGCTCTACCCCAGGTAGGGCAATCACAAATTCATCGCCACCAAAACGATACGCGCTATCGGTTTTTCTAAATTGAGTTCGGCAGGTTTCGGCAACTGCGATGATGATTTGATCGCCTGCATAGTGACCCAACTGATCATTGATGGACTTTAAGTGGTCTAAATCGAGGATCAAGATTGAGGTGGGAATACGGTGGCGCTGAAATATATCGAATTGGAAGGTTAAATCACGTTCTAAGCGGCGACGGTTATAAAGCCCTGTCAGTTGATCGGTATCGCTGAGCTGACGTAGTTGCAGTTCAAGCTCATGCCGCTTGGAAATATTACTGGCGACCCAAAGCACCACTGGCTCATCATCAACCAGAAAGTCTAGTGCTTGAATGCGTCCCTCAAACCAAATGGGTTGTTCTGGGCCTATATCGGGTAAGCCTTTGACATCTTTATTGCTCAATTCATATTCTTCGATCAGTAATTTTCGGCTGGTTAATGCACTTTCGATAACCTGTAAAAAGTATTTGAGTTTATCAGCCTTTAACACATCGCTAAGATACAAGCCAATTAGACCACTACCATCGTGGTAATAACGGTCATCTTTACCACCGAAGACGGCAATGTATTTACCACTTTTTGACAGAACAAAAGTAGGATCAGGAAGTGCATCAAGGACTAAAGCCATTTCTTCTATTTTGATCATTGATTAAAATCCCTGTGGAAAATCACCCAACCTTAAGTCCGCGTGTCCAAGTTATCATAGATAAACTACTCTTTGGCGCTTTAGCCGCGAATGCATCCTGCGAACTCATTACAATTTAGCCGCTTTTGTGGGTAACAACAAACCCTAACAATATGCCGTACAATTTATTTGTCGTCGCGATTTTACCAAGGCATCAGAGCGTTCGATGGCGCAGAGTTGTATCCCTGTTGAGGCTTAAAACCTAAGCCTTGCGATCGTATCGAGTCAGTCGTGATGTCTTGAACTTTAGCGTTTGTGCTTATGTTCAAAAAGCTTCATTGCGGTATTTAGTGGACAGATGATTTTCGAGTAGAATCTAGGGCCTTAATTGTGGTTTTAATTTTACACAGGGATTTATAATGCATACTGCAGATGATTTTATTGAACATTTAGCGCTAGAGCAGCATGTTGAAGGCGGTTATTACCGCTCATCCTATCGTTCAGAAACGGCATTTGATCAGACTCGGGCATTATGGAGCAGTATCTATTTTTTGCTGCGTACGGGAGAGGTTTCCCATTTCCATCGTCTGACAGCTGATGAAATGTGGTATTTCCATGCGGGGCAATCACTGACGATTTACATGATTGATCCTAATGGGGTGCTAACGACGGCGCAATTGGGGCTTAATTTAGCTACGGGCGAGCGACCACAGTTTTTAGTCCCTAAGGGCTGTATCTTTGGTTCAGCCATGAATCAAGATGGTTTTTCATTAGTGGGCTGTATGGTATCGCCTGGTTTTACCTTTGATGATTTTGAGCTGTTTAACCAACAAACTTTGTTAGCCCAATATCCACAGCATAGTGGCATCATCCAACGTCTGAGCCGTTAGGGGGGGCGCTAAAGTCAGTTAAATTTAGCCAGTTGATTCGTTAAATAGTAACTTGGCTGACATTGCCTCATTCGGCTAAACCAAGGTCGCTCTGAGTCATTAAATTTGACTCAATAGTAAGATATCCCCGCGACAAGGCTTGTCTATTGGCGTTTAACCACGTAAAACATGCTTTTTGGCGTACCTCTATGTACCAAGTGTTATGGAGTAATTGAATTTGGAACACTTAGTGTGGGAGCTCGATCCTGTATTAATCTCGTTTATGGGACTAAAAATACATTGGTATGGAGTCCTGTTTGCTGTTGCTATTACTGCTGGTTTTCAGGTGATGAAGCAGATTTATATCAAGGAAAATCTCGATCTTGAGTCCCTTGATAATTTACTGATTTATTGTGTGGTTGGCATTATTGTGGGCGCGCGTTTGGCCCATTGTATGTTCTACGATCCGACTTATTACTTTGCTCATCCGCTTAAGATCTTGGCGATTTGGGAAGGCGGACTCGCTAGCCATGGTGGTGGTTTAGGCGCGATTCTGGCCTTGTATTATTACCAACGTAAAGTGAAGCTACCCTTCCTGTTTTTGTTGGACAGACTCGCTATCGCCACTGCCATTTTTGGCTTTTTTGTGCGTATGGCAAACTTCGCCAACTCAGAGATTTTAGGCGATCCTACGACTCAACCTTGGGGCATTATATTTGCCCGTGTCGACATGTTGCCAAGACATCCAGCACAGCTCTATGAGGCTTTCGCTTATTTAGCTATCTTTATTGGTCTGTATGCTTTGTATCAATACACGCAGATTAAACAAAGACATGGGGCTATTTTCGGTCTGTTTCTGGTGTCGGTGTTTAGTGCGCGAATTGCGATTGAGTCGATTAAAGTTAGCCAAGCGGCTTACTCTGAAACTTTCTTAAGTGCGGGACAACTTCTGAGCTTACCGTTTTTAGCCGTAGGTATAGTTTTGTTGTTCTTGGCGTATCGAAAGAAAACCGTTTAAATCTGAATATCAAACGATTAAAAAAGGCTTTCTATCTAGATAGAAAGCCTTTTTTATGAATGAATTAATCATCAAGTATGACGTTAGGCTGTCTTCACAATATTACTCACTTGCACCATGGCATCCCGAGCGGAACGGCTCACGCCCGAGAGTTGGAAGAAACCATGGATGACGCCAAGATAACGACGGCAGTGGGCATTTACGCCAGCCTCTAATAGATTCCTAAATAGCTGTTCACCTTCATCGACGAGTGGATCGAATTCGGCGGTGATGATATGGGTTTCTGGTAAGCCTGCTAAGTCATCACGGCGTAGTGGACTGGCTTCTGCATCGGTTCTGGGGTGCCAATCTAAATACAGATCGAAACCTGTTAGCAAGGTATCGCGGGTGATGATGTATTTCTCGCCATTGTCGCTATAGCTTTGGCTCTTCGCGGTGGCATCGAGCATAGGATAGATAAGCACTTGTTTGTGTGGCAACCATTGCCCTTTGGCTTTTAAACGCAGGCAAGTGACTAGGGCTAAATGGCCGCCAGCGCTGTCGCCCATTAGGGTGATATTGGTGCTATCACCGCCCCATTGGTGGCAATGTTGATAGATGACTTCTGCTGCATGGCAGGCATCGTCGTGGGCAGCGGGATAAACATGTTCTGGGGCGAGGCGATAGCGAACGGCGATCACCAGTGCGCCAGAATCATTGGCGAGTTTTCGCAGTTGTTGATTATGGGTTTCAACGCCGCCACTGACAAAACAGCCACCATGGTAGTAAATGACGATAGGTAAATTGTTTGCCGCCGAGGGTTTGAACAGAGTTAATTCTGCGCCATCGATGGAAATAGATCTAACCTCGAACACCTCTTCAGGCTCACCCGCGAGTACAGTGCTGGCGATATAACCTTGCCTACGTTGCTCAATGGTTTGCTCTCGCACCGATGGGCAACCCGCCGCGATAAACTCGCTAACCAATTGTTTAATTCCCTCTTCTAAATAGAGTTGGCTCATTTAATACTCCCTCAATTTTTAGTGCGCTCGGCTGTTCTGCAATGGGCTGAGTTTATCGGCAGCTTAATTGAATTGGTAGCCTAGATTCACACTCAGCCATGAGCTCTATCATGATTGCGGAAATTAACTTTGATATTAACTTAGTAATGAATACGGTTGCAGTCGGCATCTTTTTCACTATTACAGATTGAGTTGTAGTGTGTCTTGTAAGAAAATTACCAACTTAATTGACTGTCAGGCTTAATGCGCTTAAATGTCCGCCTAATTGTGCGTTCGATAGCACTTTGATGTCTATTTGTGAAAGTGGGTTTCAGTCTCTTGGCTAAAATATAGGTTGCCAAGATGCTGTTTGAGCGACACATTGAGCCAGCGATCACACTCGTTATTCGTTCTCTATTTGCAGGAATCTTTCGTGGCAAAAGCACCCAAAACATTGCAACAGCGCATGGGCATAGTTGCCCTGACGTGGCCGATTTTTATCGAGACCTTGTTGCAATCTCTGCTTGGGATCAGCGATATCTTTATGCTGAGCCATTATTCCGATAATGCGGTTGCCGCGGTGGGACTCACGACTCAACTGATGTTCTTCATGATGGTCATGTCCATGATGGTGAGTACGGGCGCAAGTATTTTGATTAGCCAAAGCAATGGGGCAGGCCAACCGCAGCAGGCTGTCGATATCGGGGTGGCGAGTGTCGTATTGAGTTTGGTATTAGCCTTGGTCATGGGCGCATCTATGTTCTTTGGTGCTAAGGGCATTATCGGCTTATTTGCGCTTGAGCACGATGTGGCTGGTTTTGGATATGACTATTTAGTGATTTGCGGCAGCTTGAGCATAGGGCTAGTGATGAACATTGCCTTCGCCGCTATTTTGCGTAGTTACGGTTTTACCCGCTCGGCCATGTTAGTCACCTCGAGCACGGGCTTAATGAACGTGATCGGTAATTATATTGCCCTGTATTCACCCTTTGGTTTACCTGTTTATGGGGTAACAGGGGTGGCGATATCGACAGTAACCAGCCAGATCATCGGTGCGTGTATCATGCTGATGGTGATCCGGCATAAGCAAATTCCGCTGCCACTGCAACGACTTAAGCTTTTACCGCGCAGCACTTATTGGAGTGTGATGCGTATTGGCCTGCTCAATGCTGGCGAGATGCTGTCTTACAATGTTGCTCAGATGACCATCATCTACTTTATCAGCCAGATGGGTACTTTATCGCTCACGGCCTACACCTATGGCTTGAATATTAGCCGTTTTATCTATTGTTTTGCGGTAGCACTCGGGCAGGCGACGCAAATTCAGACCGGATACTATGTGGGTAAACAATGGTTCGATGAAATCACTACTCGGGTGCAGCGTTACTGTTTGGTGGGCTTTGTGGCTTCACTGACCATAGTATTAGTCTTCTATTGGCAGCGATTCGTTATTGTCGGCTGGTTGAGTGAGAACGAAGAAGTCATCCAACTGACGGCGTTATTACTGGCAGGTTCAATCGCGCTCGAAACGGGGCGGGTGTTTAATCTGGTGATTATTTCGGCCTTAAAAGGCGCGGGTGATGTGGCGTTCCCTGTGCGGGTAGGCCTCTTTAGTATGTGGGGTATTGGGGTATTTTTTGCTTGGTTCTTTGGCTTGCATTTAGGTTATGGCGTGTTGGCTGCTTGGCTTGCCGTCGCGGCAGATGAATGGGTGCGTGGATTGATTATGGTGCAGCGTTGGCGCTCGGGTCGCTGGCAGCGTTTTACGCGTATTCCGCCAGTAACCCCAGCTTAAACTGTTCTGATATCAAAAGGTCAGCACTTATTGGTTGCCCCATTTGCCCGATTTCAGTAGTTCATTTTTAAATTGTAGATACCTTGGGTGCCCTTCATCAGTTTCGATTTCCATAGTGCTATAAGGGGCAAAAATAGTCCCTGGAATTTGGCATCCTCTAGTAAGAACGTCTTCTAATGAGGGCATGAAACATTCTTTAATCGGGTCAAAATGGATTTTATAACTGGCATAGCCGCGCGCAACAAATCTATCGGTTATGGTTTTGAATAGCTGTCCAAAAGGTGTGTCGAGCGTCTCCGGCGTGGAGTAATAAAAGCCTTGTCCGTACCAGTAGAGTAATAAGGCGGTACCTGCATCGCAGAGTGGATGTTCGATAATCGCCCTGACCATGTTTGGGTCATGATCGTCCCAATTCAAGTTCCCCGCGACAAAATGCAATTCCTCCATACTTTGTAAGTCACTGATACAGGTGATTTGCGTCGCCGCTTTGCCAAAGTAGGCGCTGTATTCGTGTAAAGCGTCATAATCGGGATCGGCGAGTAATTTGGCGAGTAGTTGTTGATTGGCAATACAGCCTAATTCTGCGCATTCATAGGCGCGAATAAATTGTTCTTGTGAGAGTAATTTAGCCAAGGGAATCCTTTCTTTTTATAGAAAACACAGTTTATAAAAAAGACAGCGTCAGCCTTTACGTAGTAAAAGGCTGACATAGAAGAAAAGGAGCGTAAAACGTTACGCTTGCTCTTGCAGCAGGGTACGGCACAGCTTAATAAAGTCCGATGAAGTGACGATACCGAGTACCTTTTTATCGACATCGACGACGGGCAGGCAACCAAGTTTGTTCTCGATAAAATATTCAACCACCACAGTTAAGGGCTCGTCGGCGGTGAGATGCTGATAGTCTTTATCCATCACAGTTGTGATCGGCGTGTATCGTTCCTTGCGCTCGAGCGCGCCTTGGCCGTACTTGTTCAACATAGTCATCACGCTGGCGATCATCTTTTTATGGGTGAGTACGCCAACGAGGGTGCCATCAATTTCAGAAATCACGGGTAAGTGGCGTACGCCACGGGTTTGCATCAGATGGTGGGCATCTTTCAAACTGGCGCCATCGCTGATGCAGATGACTTGATCACTCATAATATCGCTGACTTTCATTGTTAAATTCCTTTTCTTGCCATTCTTAGGCGTGCATTTAACACGCTGCGTTAGCCTGCACCGATGTTAGCAGCTTCTCTGTAACCTACGCCAGTCCTGCACAAATAAAGTACGCTATCCAGTATAAGTGTTTGAATTGATAGATATCATAAAAGGCTGACAAAGATGTCACAAATATGTAACAGTGATATCTCACAATCGTGGTCTTATTAGACCTCATACCAGTGAAGCCTTATCTAACAAGGAATAATAATAATGAATCGTACCGTAACTCGTCGTGATTTTTTGGCTATGTCGGCCAAAGGTGTTGGTGTTGCTGTGATCTCTTACGGCTTGATGGGCTGTAGTGATAGTAATGATGATAATTCTGTACCCGCGCAATTTTTACATGGAATTGCCAGTGGCGATCCGGCAGTCGATGCCGTGATCCTCTGGACCCGTGTCACGCCTGAGTCTGAGGGCGATGTAAAAGTGAGTTGGCAAGTGGCAAGCGATGCGGCCTTTAGTCAATTAGTGACCACAGGTGAGACTGTCACTAATGCGAGCCGTGACTACACGGTTAAGATTGATGCCCGCGGTTTACGTGCCGGGCAAACCTACTTTTATCGCTTTATGACGGGTGATAAAACCTCAGTTGTGGGTAAAACCCGCACTCTGCCTGAGGGTGACGTTAGCTCAGTCAAATTAGCCGTGATGTCCTGTGCTAACTTTCCTGCCGGTTATTTTAACGTCTATGAGTTAGCGGCGGCGCAGGATGATTTAGATGCTGTGGTGCATTTAGGCGATTACATCTATGAATATGCCCGCGGTGGTTATGCCAGTGAGCATGCTGCCGAATTGGGGCGTGAAGTGTTACCCGCCAATGAGTTGCTGACGTTGAGTGATTACCGCACTCGCCATGGTCAGTACCATACCGATGCGAGTCTGCAAAAGTTACACGCGAAAGTGCCTTTTATTACAGTGTGGGATGATCATGAAGTGGCCAATGATACTTGGCGTGATAGTGCCGAGAATCACAACGAAGGCGAAGGGGATTTTGCCGTTCGTAAAGAAGCGGCACTACAAGCTTATTTCGAGTGGTTGCCGATTCGCCCATGGCGTGAAGGGAACCATGAAGAGATTTACCGCAGCTTCAGTTACGGCAATCTCGTCGATCTGCATATGCTGGATACTCGCGTATTAGCCCGTGATAAACAGCTCGATTATGCCGATTATATGGATCCTACCACAGGCTCGTTTGCTGGAGAGCGTTTCCTTGCCGATGTCACTTCGACCACTCGCACTATGCTGGGGCTGACGCAATTATTATGGCTACAGGGCACATTGCTACAGTCGACAGGCAAGTGGCAGGTACTGGGACAGCAGGTATTAATGGGTAAGATGTCATTGCCGGCGGCGATTGCCACTCAGCAGATGAGCATTCCCCAATTTGCCATGTTAGGGGCTTTAGCTAAGTTAGCGGCCCGTGCGGCGGCAAATGATCCCACGCTGACTGCCCAAGAGCTGCAATATCTTCAAGCCAATCAAGCTTTACTCACGCCAGAAGTTATCGCACTGCTGCAATTACCTGCAATCCCGTACAACTTAGATGCTTGGGATGGTTATGCCTATGAGCGTGAAGTGATTTTAGGTACGGCTAAATCGAAAAATCTCAATCTAGTTGTGATCGCGGGTGACACCCATAATGCATGGGCAAACGAGCTTAAAGACGTGAATGGCGATACCGTTGGGGTGGAGTTTGCGACCAGCTCAGTATCATCGCCAGGCCTTGAATATTATTTGAATCTCCCTGCGGAACAGATCCCCGCGACCGAGGCGGCAATCGTCGAGTTAGTGCCAGATCTTAAGTACGCTAACTTAAAAGACCGAGGCTTTATGACGCTCACCTTTACCGCTGATGAGGTGCGCAGCGACTGGCATTATGTGGATACCATTTTGTCGAAGGATTTCCAAGTTGCAACGGCCCGTGGTTATAGTGCTAAGACAAAAGTAGGCGAGCATGTGATTACGCCTATCGTTTAATGCGGTATTGTTCGCTTGTTTATCGGCCACCTTAGGGTGGCCTTTTTGTTGCTTTTGGCTTTAAAAGGCAAAATAAATGTCTGTTGTCACGCAAGTTCTTACTATTACTGCAGCACATCGCATTTTTTTGGTATAAAATTCGCTCCCAAAATTCGGCGGCTGCCTACACTTGCTAAGGCAAAGCTGTTCTAGTGTTTTGGGAACCTTTACCCGCCGAACAGACCTTACAGGGGTCATAAGCTTTTGCTTTAACGACCTAAGAATAAAATCAATGTGATGGGGACTGTGTCATGTCAGAAAAGTATTTTGTTACCGCGCAGCAATTGCTGGAAGATTCATTTTTATTAGCTTCGCAAGTGTATGAGAGTGGCTTTCGTCCGCAATTTATCGTGGGTATTTGGCGTGGCGGTGCTCCAATCGGGATCGCGGTACAGGAATTTTTCGACTTTAAACAAGTTGAAACCGATCACATTGCCGTGCGTACTTCTTCCTATTATGGGATTGGCACCGACAAACAAAGCAAAGAAATCAAAGTTCATGGCCTGCATTACATCGTTGAAAATGCGAACGCGAGTGACGGTTTGTTGATTGTGGATGACGTGTTTGACTCTGGCCGTAGTATTCATGCATTAAAAGAAAAACTCAGCCAACTGATGCGCCTAAATATGCCAACCGATATCCGTATCGCTTGCCCTTATTACAAGCCAAAAAATACCGCAGTGCCTTTAAAACCCGACTATTACATTCATGCCTCTGAAGACTGGTTAGTTTTCCCGCACGAAGTCACAGGTTTAACGCCTGAAGAAATTGCCGAAGGTAAGGGCGATTTAAAGAATATCCAGCACCTGTTTAAATAGCTCGCGGCGAGATATAGATTATTTTCGCAATAAAAAAAATGCGTTAACGATGAATCGTTAACGCATTTTTTGTTTTCTATATCGATGACTTATAAATCCATACAGTTAGCATAGTAAGTCACAGTAGCGGGCCAGTCGGAGAACACTCCAATCACGCCGACATCTTTCGCAAGTACATCAAGTAATTCAAAGGTATCGCCTTCGTTATCTATCGCTTCGGTAATGCTTTGATAGTAAAAGCCGCCGCCATTTTTTAATAAACCAGATCGCTCCAGCGACCAAGTGATGATCTTAAGCCCAGCGCCTTTAGCGGCCTTAGCGTATTCCGAAGGAATGATTTTCTTATCCGCATCTAAGGCGACTAATACCCAGAGTGGCGGCGCAATAATTTCGACGCCTTGGGTCTTTAAATCCGCCATTGATGGTGACCAAGTGGCAGAGTTCTGCGGATCAAAGGCGCTGTTATAATCGTATCTGTCATCGAGAAACACGGCTTGCTTCGCAAATTCAGGTGCGTTGGCGACCCAGTATTTGATGTCATCCAAAATAAATGACTGGGGGAATACTTGCGAAACATCGACGCCCGCCGCCGTGTATTCATCTAACATTTTTTGCGCGTAATCCTGCTGAGTAAAGCCATCGAAGGGCATAGATACGCTCGCCGCTTTTAGCTCAGGCGTCATCTTCACACCGGCTTTTTTAAACATTTCAATACTTTCAGCGTGGGTCATCAAGGTGCCATTGCCAGCGTAGAGATCGGTGCGCCAACTTGGGGTGCCATTGATGAATTCGGCCGCAGTGGTCGCTTTCGGATTGCTGCCTTCCATCTTACCCTTGAGAGTTTTAAATTCGGCGAGGGTGATATCGCTAGTGCAACAGGTTGCCGATGCGCTGACGCCATTGGCGGCATCAGCAGGAGTGAATGGGCTCGAACATTTATTGGCAAGTTCGGGTATGGCTAAAATGTTGGTCGTGCTGGCAAGATCGCACTGTGAGTGGCGGCAAACTAAAGCTTTATCGGCGGTGAAGGTGACATCACACTCGACTATGCCTGCGCCCGAATCGATAGCCGCTTGGTAGGATTCCTTTGTATGCTCAGGGAATTTCATTGGCGCGCCACGGTGACCTATGGAAAATTCGCTGCGATAAAAACTATCAGTGGTGCATTGTTCTAAGCGGGTTTTAAGTGTGCTGTCTTGCATTTGACGTACGAGGAATAAGGGTCTTTCTCCCACTTGAGCAGGAACGGATTTGCTGGTGGGTGGCGTGACTGCGGCGTTATCATCGTCATTATTGCAACCGGCTAATAAAGCGCTCGTGGCAATTAACAGGCCGAGTGAGAGCAACGAAATAGGGTGTAGTTTCATCAGATTTACCTATGAGTAATGATGTAAATTATTAATATTAATCAGAAACTCTAAAGTGTTAATGTGACTGAAAAAGCCTATTTGTATGACATAAACAAGAATATATACCGTTTGCACGACGATTATCTAAGGCACGCTAGCTTGCGATAAACTGCCTTCGACAGAGGACGGTCGGGATATATGCACAGTGTTGCTTTAGATGTGAGCATTGACTCCACTGAGCGAGTCGATGAAACTGGCATGAATATTTTCATCTGGGCGATCTTTCTGGGCCGAAATCAAGTACACTGCGCTCCTTTTGTTTTATGATGAGCGTTTGGTTCGCTTGATAAGACAAACGTGACAAGCATCATTTAGGAAATAGAGCAGAATGAGCAAGGGCAAAAAATACGATTTTCGCGTGACACAGGGCGACAACGGTTGGAAAACTGAAATCACTCGTCGCATGACATCAACTAAAACAGTTGTGTCTAAGAGCCACGATGGCTTTGCGACTGAAGCCGAAGCGCAAGCGTGGGGCTTAACTGAATTACAAGTGTTTTTAGGCACGTTAACTGAGCGCAATAAACGTCGCTCAGAGAAACAAGCTAAAGCAAAATTAGCCGCAGCATTAGCGGCTGAAGCGGCGACTGATGCCGAAGATCTTGATGAAGATGATTTCGACGAAGAGTAACACTCATTCGTTTAACCTTGTCTTATCAAGCAAGTGTGATCGTAAGGGAGCGTTCAAAGCGTTCTGAAAACATCACTCTGGCGATGAACAGCAAAAGGCAGATCTTAAGATCTGCCTTTTGTGTTTTTGTCGCTCGCGAAACTGTGCATATCAATTCATTTCATCCTATTTCCTCGTTTATCTTCATACACACTGTTCGGCTGGACTGATCTACTAATGCTGTCATTAGCTTGTTTTTATCGCATTTAGCCGGGATTACGTACCCTATACCATTAATAATTAACGATAACTATTATCATTTGATTTACTTAGATGCTGCTCTGTGCTCATATGTAAGGAATTCGAACGCACGTTTAACTTTATCAAGGTAAGGGAACTCCTATGAAACTACTTCAATCCAGTTTATTGCTGTGTTTGTCAGCTTCGGCAACCCTGAGTTATGGCCAAGCCTTAGATGGAGATGCGTTACGCTTACTACAAGCGTCGCTAAAGGATTCGACTTTGGATGCACAAGCGCAGTTAACCAATACTAAACGGGCATTGGCGTTAGATTTAAGCCATCAATATGCGCAGCTTGCGCCTATCTTACAGACTGAAATAAACCAGTATCAGTTGGCAGTGAATGCCGATGACATTCTGTCTCAGCATAGGCTCAATGATAATGTGATCACCAAAGCCGATGCATCAATTCGCCGAGTGAAGGGCTTAAGTGCCCAAGCGGATTCTCTGGTGCAAGTGCGTCTGGCGGATGAAACCATGTTAACCCCATGGCAGCAAGGTGAGTCTCCTCTATTTGCCTATGAGCCCGATGGTGACGAGCGTCAGTGGGATTATATTGAAGCCTTTGATATTCATGGACAAGTGCATCAATTAGACGTGTATAACTTGCCGCAGCAACCAGTGTTTGTGGTCGGTATCGATAGCAAAAAAGCCTTTGTGGCTGGCTTAGAGGTGATGCGGGCGACATTTGCCGAGGCGCAGTCAGCGAAAAAAGAGGGCGCGCTACTGAGCCGTGCGCAAACACAGGCGGTGGCAGATAAGCCGATTTCAACCACAGTGATCAAACAAATATCCTTGAAGGATGACCATGAGCCGTGGATTTCTGGTCGTGCCGAAATTTACGGCATAGTGACTGGGGTTGATCCAAGCAGTGAAGAGCCTGTGCTCGATATCGTCGAAATGCCCTATTTAGATTATGCGGATACGACCTATTATCCGAATCAAATCATCA
Organism: Shewanella oncorhynchi; assembly: GCF_030848765.1. Taxonomy (NCBI): domain Bacteria; kingdom Pseudomonadati; phylum Pseudomonadota; class Gammaproteobacteria; order Alteromonadales; family Shewanellaceae; genus Shewanella; species Shewanella oncorhynchi. The sequence continues at coordinate 4,145,528 of NZ_CP132914.1, read as the reverse complement.
TACATTGGGAGCGTTATCGTTGGGCGGCTGCGGACATGATCTTAATGGAGCATGACGATGGTACTAACTATAAAGTGTTGGCCACTAAGCTGTTGGAAGCGGCGGAGCAGATCTTAAAGTCGATCCCCGATCCTGAAGCTCAGGGTTATGCGCTGATCCCGCAAATCACCAATGGTATTTTAAGTGTGATGCCGGATGCTTGGTTCACCAATGACGATGACTTTGTCGACGTGTATTACACCTTACAGGAAGGGGTTGAATATCCTAACTTGAACGGAGCTAACGGCAATGCGATGACGAGCTTTGCGCCATTAGTCATCCAACCAAGACCATGATGGATTAGTGCGGCTAAATGCAATGGCTGAAATGTAAAAGCGGATCCTAAGATCCGCTTTTTTATTGACTAACTTAAGGTGAGGCTAGGCCATTCCTTTAAGCTTTTAACTTGAAACTGCCTTGCATAATCGCCCAGTGACCTGGGAAGCTGCAGAAGAATTGGTAGGCTTCGGTAGCGCTCATACCGGCAGTGCTAAAGGTGATCGACGTTGATTCGCCACCGCCCACTAAATCTGTGTGTGCGATAACGCGCGTATCACCGGCTTTGACATAGGCTGCATCAGGACCGGCGCTCATACCTTCGGTCGCTACGGCTGACATATCGGCAGCCTTAGTTAATACCCAGTTATGGCCCATTGCTGCTTTTGGCAAGGTGCCTGAGTGGGTTAAGGTTAAGGTCACTTCTTTACAGCTTGCAGGTACAGACAGCTCTTTAGTGTCAAATTGCATTGCATCAGTGGCGGCAATTTTCAGTTCACATTCGTTGGCACTCGCTTGGCTAGCGAATAATAATCCTAGGCCGATTAGGCTAGTGCTGGTCACGTTACGTAAAGCTGTGCTTTTTGCTTTCATCTGGTACTTCCTTATTTGAACAAGGGTAGCCGAGCCGTTTTGACTCGGACATGCACCTGCCAGCATAAGCAATCTTCATTAAATGGGAATGAAATCAGCGTGTAAATTATGTATATGCAACTTTCGGTTGAAAGCTAGCATCGTTATTGGCGGCAAAATTGTTAGTGGTAAACATAGGTGAGTACTTAGTTGGAGTGAACTAAGTACTCAGAAGTTATTATTTATGTGTTTGGTTTATAAATGATAATTTATTGATTCTAACGCAGGGCGTCTAATTCAGAACGTCTTACGTTTTAGTACGAAAGCTCCTGTCGATAGGGAATCGCACGTTGCGCACCAGGGCGAGTGACAGTAATGGCACTGGCTGCATTGGCAAATCCCACCGCGGCAGCAATTGACATGCCCTCGCTTAAGCCCACAACTAAGGCGCCATTGAAGGTATCTCCTGCGGCGACTGTGTCTATGGCCTGCACTTCAAACGCAGGTATTAGCCCATTAAAACCTGGGCTGCTGATAAATGCGCCACGGCTACCTAAGGTAATGACCACAATCTTTACTCCCTGCTGGTGGAGAAGTTGCGCTGCCATGTGTGCATCATCAATATGGTTGATCTCAACTCCCGTTAAGGCTTCTGCTTCGGTTTCATTGGGGGTAATAATATCTACCCACTTGAGTACATCTTGGCCAAGTGCCGTCGCTGGAGCAGGATTTAGTACAGTCGTCACGCCAAGATTCTTGGCTATTTGCAGCGCCTTTGCCACTGTGGCAGCGGGCGTTTCCAATTGTGTTAACAAGTACTCCGCATTAGCAAACAGAGTGTAATGAGCTTCTAAGTCATCGGGTGAAAGGCTGGCGTTGGCACCTGCGGCAACGCCAATCGTATTCTCACCGTTATCACCGATAAAAATCATGGCAGTGCCTGTACTCAGTCCGGCTATTTGGCGGATCCCTTCCGCACTGATGCCATCTTTCATCCAGCTTTGACGCATATCATCGCCGATACTGTCTTGGCCGAGATGGCAGATAAAATCAGTGCGTGAACCTGATTTGGCTAAGCGCGCGCAGGCGACGGCTTGATTGGCCCCTTTACCGCCCTGTTCGAGGCGATAATCTCGGCTCATTAAGGTTTGCCCTGCAGCGGGCAGGTACTCAAATTTCATCACATGATCGGCATTTGCACTGCCGATAACGAGTATCTGGCTCATAGAAGACTCACTGTCATTTTTATCTGCGATTGAGATAAGTTGCATCATAGACGCGTAAACTGTCTACCAGTAAATCGACAAAGCCTTGCCTATCGATCCCAAACAGCACAGTCGCATTGGCGGCTTTACCTGTTAGCTGATAGCGATCGACCACTGTCATGCCTAAGGTCAACTCACTTTGGGTTTCAATACTTACCCAGCAATCTTGCGCCTCAAATAGTTCAGGTTTAAGCAACCAAGCGATAGTGCAGGGGTCGTGCAATGGCGCACCAATAAAGCCCCATTTAGGATCTCTGTGGTAAATCATAAAGAAATCCAATAATTCGGCGACGCACTGAGCAATTGGATTTTGAATCGCGCGAATGCGTTCTATGTCTTCATCCATGATTTGTGCCTGATGAGTCACATCGAGCCCACACATAGTGATGGGAATACCGGATTTAAAGACAATATCGGCGGCTTCGGGGTCGACAAAAATATTAAACTCGGCGGCTGGGGTCCAATTACCGACACCGGCTGCACCGCCCATTAGCACTATGCGTTCGATCTTGGCGTGTAATTCGCTATGACTCGCCAGTAAAAGGGCGATGTTAGTCAGCGGCCCTGTGGGAATTAAGGTTACTGGCTGATGACTTTGGCGAATTTGCTGCGCCATTAATTCAACTGCGGTAATGGCTTGAGGACTAAAACTTGGATTAGGCAATGCAGGGCCGTCGAGTCCGGTTTCACCATGGACATTGTCGGCAATGATTAATTCGCGGGCTAATGGCTTGGCGGCGCCGCCAGCGACAGGAATATCACTGCGATTTAATAAGGTTAAGATCCGCAGGGCATTATTGAGCGTTTTATCCGGCGTTTGGTTGCCGGCACTAGTGGTGACGGCCAGTGGAACCAGCTCTGGATGGGCGAGAGCTAAAATGAGCGCAATGGCGTCGTCATGGCCGGGATCGCAATCCAGAATAATAGGGCGAGTCATACTGTTACTCCTTTAAACAGCGGTGATGGGGGCTTAGAATAGCATGCCATCAGTTAGGCGCTAGCCTGTGTAGGGGACTTGCAGAGTAAACTGTGAGCATTTTCGTCTTTTTATCAACAAGCTGCTAGAATTCTGCCCATTTTTGACATTAGGCGATGTTAGGTCAATCCATTCTCGCTCTGTCCGCTGCACAACATTGAATGACATCTCCAAGCAAATATAAGGAAATAAGTAATGCTCACTCATCGAATCACTTGGCCTAAGGTTTTACTCGTGGGCATGGTTGCCATGCAGATCTCTGGCTGTAGCGATCCTCAACCTATGGCCGTTGTGGAAAGTAATAACGAGTCATTGCTACAGTTTGATAACGGTAAACTCATCCAATTTAAGGAAAATCCGAGTCCACAGTATCGCCATATTCCTTGTGATTTACCCGCAGTCGAGACTGTGGTCACCAACAGTTCGGCCTTTGCGGCGTTAACAAAATCCGGTGAGGTGATCACTTGGGGTGACAGTTATGCTGGCGGTGATAGCCGCGAGGTGACGGAGCAGCTTAAGCGAGTTAAGCAAATCGTCCCAGTTAAGGACGGGTTTGCCGCGCTACGTCAAGATGGCACTGTGGTGTACTGGGGCAATGCGGGGAAATATAGCCTCGACAAAGCCCTACAAAACCGCATGACCAATATTACCAAGTTGTTCGCCAATCAAGAGGCCATTGCCGCCCTTGATGCCAATGGCAAGGTGCATACTTGGGGTTATGGCCCCTACGGCGGCAATAGCTTACATGTGCAGGATCAATTAGTTGATGTTGTCGATATCTTTGCCAGAGGACGCAGTTTTGTCGCCCTCAAAAAAGAAGGTAGCGCGGTGATTTGGGGGCAGGTTGAAGAGTCGACCAACATGAAAAAGTTACTCCCGCAGCTTACGGATGTGGCGAAGATCGAATATTTTCAACACACCTATGCCGCCTTGAAAAAGGACGGCACTGTGGTGAGTTGGGGTTGGCGCAGTGATGCTTACTCGATCCGCAGCGCCTTAAAGGATGTGGCGAGTATGACGGCAAACAATTGTGCCTTTGCGATTTTAAGTCCTACGGGGGATGCGCATTTTTGGGGCGATGGGATTAACTGTGGTGTCGATTGGATTAAAAAAACCGATATCACAGGGGTAAAAGAGATTATTAGCATTGGCTCAGGCTTTTTATTACTGCGGGATAAGGCCGTGCCGCAAATAGTGGCCGACGATACTGATTACGCTCATATGTTTGGGTTTCACTATGCCCAAGAGATTCTTGATAAATATTGGCAGGAAGGCAGCATCATTACCCAAGGGCCTGCCTCCTTTCTGTTTACGCGTCCCGATGGCAAAGTGGTGCCTGTTGGTTATCGCGCCAACCGTGAAAATGTGGAGAAGTTGATTGCACGTATTCCGCGCCTTACTTGGTTAGATGGCGCAAATGACGGTTATGTTGGCATCAGCGAAAAGGGGGAGATGGTCTCTTGGTCGATGAATTTGCCAATGTTTGACAAGTCGCCGGTACAACCTGCTGACTCGTTAGTGATTAAACCGCTGGATTTTACCCCCGTTGCCCAATGCGAAACCCCTGTACAGCGTCAGGCGATTTTGAGCAAAGACAGACCAAAACCTGCGGCAAAAAACTGGGATGGCGTTTTCTAGCTCATGTGAGTTTTCTCGCTAATCTGAGATTGATGGACTTTCATCCGTATAGACGTCTATAATGCGCGCGCTCAGGTCTGATATGCTCTGAGCCTTGTTGGGCGTTAACAGGTTGTACGCCCTTTGAACCTAATTTTGAGTCAACCTTCTGTGGTGCTTGCGATGATAGCGTCGTGAGATAATCGGGAAGCCAGTGAAATTCTGGCACTGCCCCCGCAACGGTAAAAGGTGAGAGAGGACCGCGTTTGATTGGTGTGTTCAAGACAGAACCCGAAAGTCAGAATGTGAAAGGTTAGTCTCGCGTTAATCCAACTTTAATGGATTAACATAGCCTAAGTCCGGAGACCGGCCCTAAAGGTGTTTTTGAGATTTCGGTGGGCAGATCTCAAAATGCGATAATCACCGTCAGTATTTACGACTGAATTAACGGTATCGTGGCGTCAATGCCCCGTTTTCCTTGCAGGAGTTAAAGGTAAAATGGGAACAAATCCAACAAAAATCGCGCTGCTGATCGGCAGCCTATGCAGTTTTTCAATTATCGCGCCCGCTGTGGCGGCTGACGATACCAGCACAGCTAAAGTCGACGAGCATCTTGTCGTGATCGGCCGCTCTGATAAGACCCCCTTAAATATTGCCGCCAATGTGAATGTGATTGATGCCGCGGCTATTGAAATGAGTGGCGCAACTAATTTGACCGACGTCTTACGCGGTCAAAGCGGTATTCAAATTTCGGATAACAATATTGGAACTAGCTTTGCTATACGTGGTTTTAGCGCCAGCACAGCCGTTAATAACACGCTGATTTTACTTGATGGTCGTCGTCTCAATAATATCGATATCGCCGCACCTAGCCTTAATGCCATTCCGCTTAATCAAGTGGATCGTATTGAAATTTTATCGGGTAGTGCAGGTGTACTTTATGGCGATCAAGCCGTGGGCGGGGTGATTAATATTGTCACTAAGTCCCCTGAAAATACTGGCGGCAGCGTGCAGTTATCTGGCGGTAGCTTTGATACCTATGAAGGTCGTGGTGATGTTTCTGGCGCGATCAACAAAGATTGGCGTTACTTTTTCACCGGTAGTTACAACCAAGGTGACAACTATCGCCAGCATAATGCCAACGAAACCGGCTCTATTCTTGGCCGCATTCAATATAAAACAGCCACAGACTCGTTCTTTGTTGAAACCAGCTACTACGATAACGATCGTGAAAATCCGGGCTCGCTTACTGAAAAGCAATTTAAAGACGATCCCCGTGCTTCATCAAATAAGGTAGAGTATGCCCACGAGATGACCACTGCGGCGCGAACGGGTTACCAGCATCAGCTTAATCAAAACTGGGCGCTGGCGGCGGATTTAGATTATAGCGATACCTTAGTGTCTTCTCTTAATTGGGGGGCGAACAGCCATAACACACGCTCACTGTTAATGTTTAGCCCTAAAGCGTTAGCGAATTACAGTACGCGTCAAGGCGAGTTAAACCTAGTCACAGGTTTAGACATCAGCCGTGGCAAGGCTGATTTTGACACTATGGCGCGCAGTAATGTGCAGCAAATGCAAAGCGCCTATCTACAAGCTACAGTGCCTTTAAGTCATACTTTAAGTTACGTTGTGGGTGGACGATATGCGCGGGTGACCGATGAGTTAGTCGATGGCAATGTCTATCCTAATGGCATGGATTTAGACGAAAATGCCCACGCATTCGAACTGGGTTTAAATTACCGCCCAACTGCGGAGCACAGACTCTACGTGCGCGCCGATGATAACTTCCGTTTTGCCAAAGTGGATGAGCAAGCTTATACATCGCCGGGCGTATTTGGCTTAAAGCCGCAAACTGGCCGTTCCTATGAGGCGGGTTGGGATTGGGCTGTCGCTAGTCAAACCCTACGAGTCAGCCTATATCGTCTCGATTTAGAGGATGAAATTGTTTATGACTCGAGTGCAGTTAAACCCATAGGTGGAAATTTCGACGGTGCAAACGTCAATGCCGACGCTTCTCGTCGTTATGGCGCGGGTGCCGATTGGGATTGGCAGATCACTAAAGCGCTGCAGTTAGGGCTGGAATATAACTATACCGACGCCGAATTTACCGATGGTGCTAACGATGGCAAAGAGCTGTCTTGGGTGGCAAAACACACGGGACGCGGTTATGTCAGTATGGATTTTGCTGAGCATTTCCAAGTATTTGCCGAAGCTATCTACACGGGGGATCGTTTTATCGAAGGCGATAACGCTAATCAAGGTGATAAGCTAGCAAGTTACGTGCTTGGTAATTTAGCCTTGAATTATAATCGTGATGCTTGGCTTGCTAGTTTGCGTATCGATAACCTATTTGATAAAGACTATGTTAGCGCAGGCTATTATGGTGGTGGAACATATAATGGTTATTATTCAGGCCGAGGCCGTGATATTCGTTTCACTGTGGGCTACCGCTTCTAAATATTAATGAGCTATCCAATAACAAAGCCAGACTCAGTCTGGCTTTTTATTTTTTACGCTGAGTTCAAAGAATAAATCTTAAAATAGGTATAGTCTTGAATATCGTTTTAGTAGAGTGGTTTAATTGTCGTTATCTATAGTGTTAGCGGGCAGTCATTACTAAATAGGAGTAATTTATATTTTACTCTGCTGTTTATGGCTGAAATTCTTAGTATTTTAGGTATGATGTGAGCTGTAACCGAATCATCTTATTGTTAATAAACAGGTGTAAAGTGTCTTATGACTGATCTTGAGCAACAGGTTTTTACTCAAGTTAGAGCTATCATAGCGAACGAAGAGCAAGTGATTGGCCGCCGAGGGATTCTAATTCCACTCAAAAAAGCGATCCTTGCTGAAGGCGACATTCGTAATGTGATTGACATTATCTCGAGCGATCCCGCATTGGCAGCGCACATGCTTATGCGCAGTAATTCCGCACAGGCTGCTGTAGTGGAAAATCACAAAACTCGCTCGTTGAAAGAAGCTTTGATCCGCTTAGGTCAAGTTAATATCTATCGCTACGCCTTTACGTTCTATTTAAAAGAACGCCTCGATGAACTGCCACAGCCCTATAAAAAGTTGGTCCAAGGTTATTGGAAGCTGACTGAAGATATTGCAACGGATGCGGTAGATAGCTTAGCGGATATGGAAGGTGTGGAGGTTGATGCTGACGAAGTACAAACCTTAGCTCTGTTCAGTGTGTTCGGCCAAATTATCGCACTGACTGCATTTGCCTATTTAAATGCTAATGCCGAACAGTCATTTCCTTTAAGTGTGATTAAGTCATTGATTGATAATCAACAACAGACTTTAACCATCGAAGCGTTCGAGGCGTTAGATCTCGATCAGGATCTGCGTCAAGAATTTATGATCGCCCATAATTTGCGTCAGACCCGTAATCCTAATTCATCAGGGTTGATACTGCGCCGTGTCTTGTCTATGCGTGGATTGTTGATGAATCCGCTGTAATTTGTCGATGCTATGAAATAGTCATTTGACTCAATAAAAAAGCCTGCATTCGCAGGCTTTTTTAGTCAATGTCACCCGCATTAATTCGTCTTCTGCTGGCGGGATAAACCTTCCCTCGCCACCAGTTGTAACCAATTTTGGATCAATACAGAGTTAGCACTGTGGCGGCGATAGGCACCAAATAGCGGTCGTTTCAGACCTTCTTGGCCGAGTTTCACCGTAGCGAGACTCAGTCCATGTCCTTCATTAATCGACCAACTTGGCAGTGCGGCTATGCCGTCTTTACAGGCGATGCGTTGCAATAACATCATGGTTAAATCACAGGTTTTTTGCTCGCCTGCCTCTATGCCCGCAGGTTCTAAAAAGTGGCGATAAATATCTAAACGTGTCAACGGCACTGGATAACTGATAATAGGCAAGTGTGCTAATTGCTTAGGAGTGACATAGGCTTCTTTCGCTAAAGGATGATCCTTAGCAACCACTAACTTCACTTCAAAATCAAACAAATGCTGGTAGGCGAGTGAATGCCCAGGCACAGGATCTGAGGTTAATACGATATCCAGTTCACCCATTTCTAAGGCATTGAGCGAGTCGAACAAGTGGCGGCTCGACAAGTCTAACTCGGCAGTTGGATGATCTTGCCTAAATTGCTCCATTACAGGCATTAACCAGCGAAAACAGCTATGGCACTCAATGCCGACACGCAACTGATTGGTTTCGGTTTCCAGCCCATTCTTCAAATCTGTCTCGGTTTCTAACACCTTAGGCAAAATCTCTTCGGCCAGATGCAGCAGGCGTGCACCTTCTTGGGTGAATGACAGTGGCTTACTCTTACGCACAAAAATGGGCGAGTTAATCCTTTGCTCCAACTCCTTAATCTGGTGGGAGAGGGCGGATTGAGTGACAAAACGTTTTTTGGCTGCGCCCGCCAAACTGCCGCTTTCTTTCAAGGCCATTAAGGTTCGCAGGTGTCTTAGTTCGATCATGTTCACTCCAAGTGAATTTCGCTCATGTTGTGCTTGAAATCAATTCGGTTGCTGGAATAGAGACTAACACAATAAACTTCTAGACGTCCAGACGCCCATTATTATTTATCAAGGCTGAAGTGCTGAAAAGTGCCAAGAGAAAACAATCTGGTGGGTGCAAGTGCCGAATGTGGCTTATCTCAAATAAAGGAAGATAGAGTATGCAATTAAATAGTCTTGGGTTTCCCCGTATTGGGCGTCGTCGTGAATTGAAATTTGCCTTAGAAAAATACTGGCGTGGTGAGAGCACTCAGGCACAATTACGTGAAGTGGCGAGTGAACTTCGCCACACCCATTGGCAGTGGCAAGCTGCTGCTGGCATTGAGCAAGTTCCCGTAGGTGATTTTGCCTTTTATGATCAAGTGCTGACCTTAAGCGCGACTTTAAATGCCATTCCTGAGCGTCATCGTGGTGAAGGGGCAATCGATCTCGATACTTTATTCCGCGTTGCCCGCGGCAGAGCGCCAACGGGCCAAGATGCGCCTGCCTCTGAAATGACCAAGTATTTCAATACTAACTATCACTATCTGGTACCTGAGCTCAGCCAAAACCAAGAGTTTTCGATTGCCTATGAGCAGTTCTTTGATGAAGTCAGCGAAGCGCAGTCCTTAGGTTATAAAGCAAAACCTGTGCTACTCGGCCCTGCTAGCTACTTGTACCTAGCTAAAACCGTGGGCCAAGAGTTTGATAAGTTAAGCTTATTACCCAATTTATTAACTGCTTATGTTGACATTTTGGCGCGTTTTGCTGCTCAGGGAGTGCAATGGGTACAGCTCGATGAGCCCATTCTCGCATTGGAATTGGATGGCGAATGGCAAGCGGCGATCACTGAGGCGTATCAAGCCCTCAGCACTGCGAAGGTGAAGATCCTTCTTACCAGTTATTACGGTGGTATCGCACACCATCAAGCGCTGGTATCGGCCTTACCAGTCGCGGGGTTGCATGTCGATTTAGTCACAGCGCCTGATCAATTGGCAGTCTTTGCCAATGCGCTTGGTCAAGATCAAATTTTGTCGGCGGGTGTGGTCAATGGCCGCAACGTGTGGGCGGCAGAGGCGGATTTGATTGCCGAACGCATAGGCGCGGTTGCCCGTGATCTAGGAGATCGCTTGTGGATTGGCACCTCTTGCTCACTCCTGCATAGCCCTGTGGATTTAGAGGTGGAAGCCACGCTTGAGCCCGCGCTGCGTCAACAACTCGCGTTTGCGAAGCAAAAATTACTCGAACTGGCCAATGTGCGCCAATTGCTACTGGCACCTGAATCGGCCGCGGCAAAAGAGATTGTGCAAACCTGTTTGGCACGCCGTGAGGCGAAAGCGCAGGCCGCCGACAGTCAAGTGATTGCCCGCGTTGCCGCGTTGACATCTGCCGATTATGAGCGCGTCAGTGATTTCAGCGTACGCCAAGCAGTGCAGCAGCAGAAATACCGTTTACCTCTGTTGCCGACCACCACCATTGGCTCCTTCCCACAAACACCTGCAATCCGTGGACTACGCAGTCGTTGGCGCAAGGGCGATCTGAGTGATGCACAATATACAGAGCAATTACAACAAGTCACCCGCGATACTATCGACCGCCAGCTTAAACTCGGTATCGATGTACTGGTTCATGGTGAGGCCGAGCGCAACGATATGGTGGAATACTTTGGTGAGCAGCTTGCGGGCGTTGGCTTTACCAAAAATGGTTGGGTGCAAAGTTATGGCTCACGCTGTGTTAAGCCGCCGTTGATCTATGGTGATGTCAGTCGTCCAAAGGCGATGACGGTCGATTGGGCCGAGTTTGCCCAGAGTCTCACCGACAAGCCTGTAAAAGGCATGCTGACTGGCCCGGTGACGATTCTGCATTGGTCATTCGCCCGTGAAGATATCGGCCGCGATGTGATTGCGACTCAGCTGGCGCTGGCGATTCGTGATGAAGTGGTGGATTTACAAAATGCCGGTATTGGCATTATACAAATTGATGAGCCCGCCTTCCGTGAAGGTCTGCCATTGAAACAAAGTGAGTGGCAAGCCTATTTAGATTGGGCGGTCAATGCCTTTAAACTCAGCGCTGCTGGCGTGACTGATGAGACTCAAATCCACACCCACATGTGTTACAGCGAGTTTAACGACACGATTGCCGCGATTGCCGCCATGGATGCCGATGTGATCACTATCGAGACTTCGCGTTCACGGATGGAGTTACTCAACGCCTTCGAAGATTTTGAATATCCCAATGAAATCGGCCCCGGTGTGTATGACATTCACTCGCCAAACACCCCAAGTGTGGAGGCCATGGTGCACTTAATCGAGAAAGCGGCGCAAAAAGTGCCCGTACGTCAGCTGTGGGTCAATCCAGATTGCGGCCTAAAAACCCGTACTTGGGATGAAGTCGAACCCGCATTGAAAAACATGGTCGATGCCACGCGAGAACTACGTCGCCGCCTTGGTTAATATTATGCTTGAGTGAAATATTTTTTACTGAGTTTACTGAGTTTACTGAGTTTACTGAGTTTGTTGAATTAGTAACAGCGGATGCTTATGCATCCGTTGTTGTTTATTGCTTGCCGACTAACTTAAGCATCTCGCGGTAAGCCTTTTTCGATAATCCGCACCATGCGCTCGGTTTTGCGGCGGGCTTTTTGTTGTTCAGTGGTGGTGCTTTCAGCAAGGCGCGATTGCTGGGCATCAAGCGCCCATTCAATATGCTCACGCACTATCTCATCGATATCTTCGCTGTGATTGCGGGCGTTAAGTGCGGCAATAATGCTTTGGCTTGCGGGAGCGTTACCCAGTGCTACTGCAATATTACGTAGCCAACGTTTATGTCCAATGCGGCGAATGGCGCTGCCTTCAGTTTGTTTAAGAAACTCGGCCTCGCTCCAAGCAAAAAGGCTGAGAAGGTCAGGCTGCTTTAACTGCGGACGAATATGAAAGTCAGTTTCTTCAGTCAGCGGCGCTTGGCGATTGATGGGACACGCGAGTTGGCAATCATCGCAGCCATAGATGCGATTGCCCATGAGTGGCCTAAATTCTTCGGGAATAGCGCCCTGCAGTTCAATGGTGAGATAGGAAATACAGCGTCTGCCATCGACTACATAAGGTTCTACGATTGCACCCGTTGGGCAGGAGGTAATGCAGGCGACACAAGTGTTACAGCCTTCTTGAATGGGAATATCCACTGGTAGAGGCAAATTGATCAGTAGCTCACCTAAAAAGAACCAACTGCCAGCCTCATGGTTGAGTATGAGTGAGTGTTTACCTGTCCAGCCTATACCGGCTTTTTCGGCTAAGGGGCGCTCAAGTACAGGGGCTGAGTCAACAAAGGGGCGAAAGTCAGCGGCATCGAAACCGAGAGACACTAACTCTGCACTGATTTGATCTCCGAGCTTTTTAAGTCGAGCGCGGATCAACTTGTGATAGTCGCGACCTCCGGCATAACGGGAAATATAACCTAAGTTGGGATCGGTGAGATTCGTTGCAAAGCCAGCTTCGGGTGGCAAATAGTCCATCCGTACGGAGATCACCCGCACTGTGCCCGGATGCAGTTCTTGCGGGCGAGCGCGCATCATGCCATGGGTGGCCATATAGGCCATTTCGCCATGAAAACCTTTGTCTAGCCATGCTTGAAGTTTGGCTTCTTCAGCGGTTAAATCCGTATCGCAAATGCCAACCTGCGCAAATCCGAGTGCTTTTCCCCACGTTTTAATTTGCAGAGCGAGCCGCGACAGCATGCTGGCATAGGATTGGCTTGGGGTTTGATTGGCTAAAGTTGACATGAATTGATTGCAGCGAGGCTCTTGGCTAGGTGGCAATATGATAGCAGTTTTCACTTATTGAGGACGAGTTTACTCAGAAGGGGGCATGAGGCGATATTTTCTTTGGGGTATTTGTTTATTTGCAGTTGGGATTGAGTCTATGATTAGGTCTAATGTTTATCGTTTGGTATTCGTATGCTGAGTGCGTTTCCCCTTAGGGCGTGTTTTCTTGCGATGAGCTTATTAGGCTTGATGCCTAATCTTGTTTTTGCGGCGCCTGACAAGTTGAAATTGGTGACCGAAGCTTGGCCTCCCATGAGTTACGAGCAAAATGGTGTGCCGCAAGGTTTTGCGGTGGACTTAGTCAATACCTTGCAATCAAGACTGGGTCAGAGTGAAAAAATCGATGTGTTACCTTGGGCTCGGGCGTATTCGATTGCCAATACCTCTGCGAACGTTTTACTTTTTGCTACGTCAATTAATGATGAGCGAGCTGAGCAGTTTGATTTTATCGGTCCTATTGCGACCAGCAAAATTGCATTGTACGCAAGGGCGGCAGATCCCATCTCTCTCGATCAACTTGCTGAACTTCAATCGACAGATATTGTGGGGGTTTATCGGGAATCGGCGGGTGCGCAGTTGCTACAACAAGCGGGCGTGGATAATTTGCTGGTGGCGAGTTTTCCGCAGCAATCGGCGAAACAGTTGCTGTTTTCTCGAATTCGTTTTTGGTGCCAAGCGGATCTTGCGGTAAAGCAGATACTCGAAGAGGTTGGCGCGAGTGAGACAGATATCCGCCAAGTGTTTGTGGTATCGGAGATTAATCTCTATTTAGCTTTTTCTAAAGGGACGTCGGCGGAAACCGTTATCAGTTGGCAAACAGAGCTTGAGAAAATGAAAGACTCAGGTGAATTTAGTCGTTTGTATCAGACATGGTTTGGCACTTTGCCACCGCCATTACAACATCAAGTGTTTTGGCATAAGGCCGTTTAATCCTCTCTTAAAGCCTCATTCTTGGCTGATTTCACACAATTTCTGCCCGCATTTTTAGCTTCATAAAGAGCATTATCGGCCCGCTTTAGCAAGGTGGCAAAATCTTTATCTTGATATGCATCTTCCGTATTATTTTGTGGTTCTAAAGTGGCGACACCAGCGCTAACGGTTAATTTGAGTTCTGCTGGTAAATTCTGTGCGCTAAGGCGGCTAATGTGGTTCTGCAATTGATGCGCTAGCGCTAACGCACGTGTGGCATCAGTGTTAGGCAATAGGATTAAAAACTCTTCACCACCGATGCGGCCAACGAGGTCTTTATTACCTGATAAGGCTCGGCCTGCATTTGCAATGGTCATAAGGGCGCGATCGCCTAATTCATGGCCGAAGTTATCATTGATTTTTTTGAAGTGATCCGCATCAAAAATAATCACTGAAAAAGGGCTTTGATGTTTTAAGGCTTGCTGAAAATATTTCGCGGCTTGGGCATAAATATGCCGACGATTAGGGAGTTTGGTAAGATAATCCGTGAGGGCAATAACTTGCAGTTGGCGATTTCTATGTACTTGTTTATAAGCGAATATAGACACTATCGTCAGGATAAAGCCCGCTAGTAATAGGATAATGTGTTGCAGTGATTTGTTCTTTTCGAGTAGCGCGAGCTCTTGTTCTTTAAGGTTTTGGTTTTCAATCAAGCGTTGATTTTCAGATTCAATCCGACTGGTATCAAACTTGACCTTTAATTCTGTCGTATGATGGGAGAGAGAATTACCATCGACTTTTTTTGTTAGGGTAACAAATTCTTGCAGCGCTTCGTAGGCGGCAGATAAATCATTCATCGCCACATATATGTTACTTTTAAGCTGCAGCAGTTGAGTGAGTCCCCGATTATTCTGCAGAGTGCGAAAGGCTTTTTCCCCTTGCTCAAGTTCGGTAAGCGCCTCTTTATAGCGAGCTTGTTGAAACTTTATATCGGCCATAAATAGCTTCATGAAGCTGTAATCGGTCAGATCTTTTTCATTAATAACAGTATCGGCTTCGATTAAATACTTTTCGGCTTCGTTTAGACGATTGAGTTTGATTAAGCTGTAGGCAATATTCGTTGCCATAGTTGCTGCCACTTTTTCCTGCTGATGTTCCTTGAAGTATTGATAACTTACTAAGAAATTATCTACGGCCTGTTGATGTTCACCGAGTTCATCTAAGGCAAGGCCAATGTCCGAGTTGACATACATTGCCTGTTCTTGGTTATTGTTTTTTAGATAGAGAGCTTTGAGTTTGGTGTAATAGCGGATTGCACTTTGGGGATCGCCATAACGTCTAAAACTGGTAGCAACATCGGCAAGGTTAATGTTAGCCCAACCGCTTAAATTGAGTGATTCATAGAGATCTTGCGCTGTGACGAGATCGTCTAATGCCGCAGAAAAATCGCCAATATAAGAGTAAAGTGCGCCGCGAATGCTGCGCGAGTCGGCGATTAGCTTAAGGTCTTCATGCTCATAGGCACGTTTAACACTGAGATTATAGCCTTCCATCGCGCCATCCATGTCACCACTTAATTGCAGAAACCAAGAGCGGCAGAGCGTGAGGTCGGTAATGAAATGGGGGGAGGCGGTTGGCAGAATATTGCTCAGTGCTTGGTTAGTATTTTTAAGTGCCAGTGCAATAGCGGTGTCGTTTTCTGTATTCTGATCCCAGCATTTAAGCAGTTGCAGCTTTTCATGACGGGTGACATCGTCAGTCGAAATTAGTTTGCTTAATAACACTAGATTGCTTTCGATTTCTTCACGGGTCATAGGGACGCCGCTTTCAAATCTTGCAAATATTTTATCAACCTGAGTCTTTTCTTCTGCCATAGCGTTGCTAAGCGGCAGTAGAAGCAGCAATAAGGAGAATGATAAATACCTAAGTTGATGTAGCAAAAAAGATTCCTGTTCGAATTAAAATCAATAGCTAATTATTAGCTTAGCATAACTTGTTTGCTCATTTTTAATATAGATGTATAGCAATTTTGCATTCGGTTAATGATCAAGGTATAAACTCCGCCTTGGTTATTATCCCACAAAGGAATCACCCTTGAAGAAATTACTCTGTGCCGCATTATTCATGATGAGTGGCACTAGCTGGGCAGGCTCAGATTTAGAAACCTCTGGCGATGTATTGCATTTATTATTACCCGCTACTGCGATGGGCGCGACCTTGTTTTATGAAGAGGGTTATGACGGTAGTTGGCAGTTAATTCAGGCAGCGGTGTCGAGTCGGTTAATTGTTGAAGGTCTTAAGTATGGTGTGAGTAAAGACAGGCCTGACGATAGTGGCGATGATTCGTTTCCATCGGGTCATACCTCAGACAGCTTTATGGCGGCGACGTTTATTCAGCAGCGCTATGGTTGGCAATATGGTTTACCTGCCTATGTTGCTGCATCTTATGTTGGCTACACTCGAGTGGCGAGCGACCAGCATTACCTCGAGGATGTGTTAGCTGGCGCGGCGATTGGAGCGATGGCGGGTTGGTATTTTACTCAACCCTATGAGGGGATTACAGTTACGCCGATTGCGGGTAACGGCGTTTATGGTTTATATGTGAGTGGCCAGTTTTAAGTCTATTTTTAGGATGCGAATCGAGATTTTTATGAGCGAATTATCAGCTGTTTACCGCGAAACTGCCGAGCAGATTTCTTACAATGTTGCGAATAAAGTGTTACCAATGGCTAAATTACCGGGTGACTTATTAGCAGCGTACCAAGGTTTGTGTGCCGAACTGTTGGAAGACAGGGAAGGTAAATTTAGCCAAGCTTGGGCATCTTTACCTGCCAGTGCGCGTAATCTAATGGAACAAGCCGCATTCCACGGTTTCTATATTGCTAATGCTTGGTTGCAATTGAGTCGTGTCGCCCAAGAAATTTCTGAGCAAGCCGATACCGATAGTGCAATCCAAGAGCAAGAATATAATGGCATTTTTACGCGCTTAGCCGATGAATCGCTCAAAGAAAGCCTACGTAAGTTGAAGAAAGCGCGTACTGATCGCGCTTTGCTTAATAGCTTTAAACAGGTGATGGCGCCTTAGTTTTTATTGAAATCAGCACAGAGTCAGAAAATTAAAAAGCCCGTTACTGCAAAGTAACGGGCTTTTTGCTGGCTAGCACAAACGCTCAACTAAGCTGCTTTACTGCGACTTGGGTCGCGGCAACGCTATGCTTAGAACGAAGTGCGTTTGTAGCGGCGATATTCTGGACTCCAGAAATTGCCTTCAATCGACTGCTGTAAGATCTCATCGCTCATTGGCAGCGTTAATCCTTGTTCAACTGCGACTTTACCTACGGCGAAAGCAATATGCTTACTCACCGCATGGATATCTTCGAGTTTAGGCAGTAGTGGACCTGTACCATCGATTGCCAGTGGCGAACATTCGGCAAGTGCGCGACTTGAAGCCATCAGCATGGCATCGGATACATGACGTGCGCCCGAAGCTAATACGCCTAAGCCAATACCTGGGAAGATAAAGCTGTTGTTGCACTGGGCAATTTCATAGGTTTCACCATCGACAACCACAGGCTCGAATGGGCTGCCCGTAGCGACGAGTGCTTGACCTGAGGTCCAATGCAAAATGTCCTTCGGTGTCGCTTCTACGCGGCTGGTGGGGTTCGACATAGGGAAAATAATCGGGCGAGCACAATGGCTGTGCATAGCACGGATGATTTCTTCGGTGAAGAGTCCTGGAACGCCAGATACCCCAATCAGCACTGTCGGCTTGGCGTTGTTAACCACATCGAGCAGTGAAATATTGTCGCTGAAATTGCTCCAATTTTGGATGTTGGTGCATTTTTGCGCCAATTTTTGCTGGAATGGCAACAGGTTAGGCATGTTGTCTAGCAATAAGCCCCAACGGTCAACCATACACACTTGAGTGCGAGCTTGCTCGTCGCTGATCCCTTCAGATACCATTTGTGCCACGATAGCTTCGGCAATACCGCAACCGGCACTACCAGCACCGAGGAAGGCGATACGTTGTTGATTCAATTCAGTGCCCGCAGCCTTACACGCGGCGAGCAAGCAACCAACGGCAACCGCAGCAGTGCCTTGAATATCATCGTTAAAGCAGCAATAGCGATCCTTATAACGCTCTAGGATCGGCATGGCATTCTTTTGGGCAAAGTCTTCGAACTGGATCAAAGTATCCGGCCAACGCACGTGGACGGCTTGCATAAAGGCTTCGATAAACTCGGCATATTCTTCGCCACCGATGCGTGGATGGCGCCACCCCATATACATAGGATCTTCTAACAACTGCGGATTATCTGTGCCTACGTCTAAGGTAATAGGCAGGGTATAAGCTGGACTGATACCGCCACAGCTAGTGTAGAGTGACAGCTTACCGATAGGGATCCCCATGCCGCCAATACCTTGATCGCCAAGGCCTAAAATACGTTCACCATCAGTGACTACGATAATTTTAACTTTTTGACGAGTCGAGTTATTGAGGATGTCATCGATCCTATCTTTGTTTGGATAGGAGATAAACAAACCACGGTTGCGGCGATAGTTTTTCGAGAAACGTTCACAAGCTAAACCTACCGTCGGCGTATAGATGATGGGCATCATCTCGCTGATGTTATTTTGCACTAAACGATAAAATAAGGTCTCGTTTGTGTCTTGAATATTACGTAGGTAAATATGCTTGTCTAAGTCGTTATTGAAACTTCTAAATTGATCGTAGGCGCGAGAAGCCTGTTCCTCAATTGTTTCAATGGCATAGGGGACTAAGCCTTCGAGGTTAAAGAAAATACGCTCTTCTTCAGAAAATGCACTGCCCTTGTTAATCAGTGGGGCTTCAAGAATGGCAGGTCCTGCAAACGGAAGATAGAGGGGGCGTTTATTATCGTCCATGGGTAACCTTTTGAGTTATTGTTTAAGTGGTCAATACGTGCTGTAAGTCACGTAAGGTTATCATGAAATGTGATCTTTGTTGTCCGTGGAACGAGGTATTTGTGGTTTTTTTTGCAGCAGTAAAAAAGTCAGCTGTTTTAAACAGGATTTCTGAGGTTGTTGAGATGGAATTGTTAAGGTCTTGTTTATATCCAAACAAGCTCAGGTGTAGATAAAAACGGATATAAAAAAACGCAGCCTAAGCTGCGTTTTATGTCATAAGTTTAGCGTTATACGCCGCGATACTTAAGTGATAAGCCGCGGATAAAGTTACGCAGTATTTGATCGCCACACTCTTTAAAATTCTTGTGGTCTGGATTGCGGAACAGGGCGCTTAGCTCTGATTTTGACATTTGCACTTCGGCTAAAGCCAAAGCTGCTACTATGTCTTCTTCACGCATTTCGAGGGCAACTCTCAGCTTTTTAAAGATGAGGTTGTTGTTTAAACGTGAAACGGGCGCTGGAATTTCTGCACCTTCACGTAGACCACGCTTCTCTATGATAAGACCATCTAAAAACTGACATAAGGTCGTGTCGTTACAAGCTTTATAACCTTCTTCCTCTTCTTTACGTAGAAGATCAATCATCTCTTCGACAGGCACTTCTCTTCCAGCTTTAGCAAAAATTTTAATCATTTTTGCATTGCTAAAATCAAACACGAAGCGCAAACGGCGCAAAATATCATTATTAATCATGGTCATCTCTTGGCGCGGCTGCGCTATCTGGTTTAAGAGCCCGCATTATATACCCAAACCACCTTAATTGCAGAATTCAGCGGGAATTTAATGGCAGTTAGTTAAGGCCATTTATTGCTCCGGCATAAACATTCTGGGCAATTAACCTTTAATGATGTTGTACCAATAGATAAACAGTGCCGCGAAAATCAGTAGATAAATCAGGCCAAACCAAGAGAGTAGTTTCATCTTAGCGCCGTATCTATCGGCCTCGGGGAGCTGTTTGCTGGTCATTAAGCGGTAATTTAACCAAGCAAAAATGACTGTGGTCATAAAGGCCAAGATCATCACAAACTCGAGTAACGGTAAGAGTGCACCTTTAAAGAAGAGGAGCAGCAATAAGCCAAAGGCACTGATGGCGAGCATGATCCCTGTGAGACGTTTGTCTGAACTGGCCTTTGAGGTGAGTAACTGCCAGCCCATATCTAAGGTACGGCTATAGCCATCAATCACTGTAACTGTTGTGCTGAAAATACACAGAAATGCCACAATACCAATAAGATAACGACTCTCGCCGCCCATCACTTGGCTGTAAAGATTAATCAATTGATTAGCAAACTGCGCGCCGGAATCTGAAAAGTGTTCGCCACTGCCGTGCATCACTAAAGCGCCCAAGGACAAAAACACGATCGCGAGGATCGCAGTGATGATGTAGCCTAAGTTAAAGTCGAGCAGTGCCTGCGCTTTCGTGACCGTCTGGCTTTTTTGTTTTTCGAGCAACCAGAGAGAATTCCAAGCGCTGACTTCAATCGGTGCTGGCATCCAACCCATCATGGCGACCAAAAATCCCACATGGGCCCATTGCCAAGGTGAAGGAGAGACAAAATTGCTCGCTAATGGTTGAGCGTGATCCCAAGCCAAGGCCACGGCAATTAAGGTGGTTAAGGTTAGGGCGAACATGATGATCTTAGTGAGTCTATCAAGCAGTTGATAATGGCCTAAAATCAGTAAAGCCAATGAACTCAGCAATACCAGTAGGGCTAACCAATCGATGGGGAGCGGAATAAATTGGGTCAACATAGCGGCGGTTAACATGCACACCCCTGCTGTACTGGCAATGGCGGCGATCACATTGAGCCCAGTAAACAGCAGTAAGTAACCTCGGCCCTGTTTTTGGTAGCCGTGCAGTAGACTCTCCCCTGTGGCAGCTGTGTAGCGTGCGCCAGCTGCAAAGAAGGGATACTTAAGTAAATTTACCCCAAGAATAACCCAAGCCAGTTGCCAACCAAATTCGGCGCCCGCCCGAGTCGAGGCGACTAAATGGGATGCGCCAATCGCCGCGGCAGCCATAAGAACACCTGGGCCCATGGCTTTAATGCCGAGAGTTAGGTGTGTCATCCAAGAGGATGAAGGAGAAGTTACTGAAGATTCTGTCATGTCGTTATTAAAAATGCCTGTTGAAAATTAATCTGGGGAATCGAATAAGCCCTCATGCTAAGGCTGCGCTCATGTTAAAGCCGCGCTAACGCTAAGTGAGTGGCTCAACATTAAAGGTAAAGTGATTGAACTAAAAGTCGTTTTATTCAATTTATCTGTTTAATTTTTGGCTGAGTAAAGTTTCAATGCGTTTTAAGCTTGCAGCCATTTCGACTACGATTTGTAATAGCGTATTATCTGGCTGTGCCGATGGGATTGTTGGGTGCAAGGGTTGGGTAAGCCGTTCTTTTTGTTCTAATACGCGGGCTCTAAATCGAGGCGCATCGACTATGCCGACTAAGCTTATCAATGCGCCTGCGCCCGATTGCCCTGCGGTTTCTACCGTGAGTTTATGCAGACCAAATAGGCGCATAATTGGGCCTTGGATCAATGCCATATCGGTAATTTTGTCCAAAGGCACTGTGTTTTCAGTACGAGTTAATATGCCCCTCCTGACAATAAGTTTATTGCTGGTGAGCTCGGCACTCATATTGCGAATATAGCGGCGAGTCCCCCACAGCCCGATTGGAAACCAAAGCAATAACAAGGGAATACCTATTATGCTTAGACTGAAATAGGCGGCTCCTGAGAGTAACCAATACAGACCTAAATGGGTTTCAAACTCTGCTTGATAAATAATCTTGTCTTCCATCTTTCTTCCTTAAATTTTGATATTCAAATACTGCGACTTGTCTTGTAGGTTGAATCTTTAGTGCCTAGACCTACTTTGATTCTCGTATGAGGAAAATACACCGTCTCAAATGTAACAAAATTTTAACTTTTATTTCTCTGCCATTGACTTTGGTTTGTAACTCATTACCTTGTATGTTGTTAATTTAGGGTTTTCTTATTGTTAAAATAATTTTAATGAGATAAATAAAACAAGGGAAATGTATGAACAGACCTCAGATTCTACCCAGTGCTTGTGCAATCGCAATTGCTATGGCATGTACGCCAACAGTGGCCCATGCTGCCGATAAAGGTGCAGAAAAAGTTGAACGTATTGAAGTAACGGGTTCCCGTATTAAACGTACCGATATTGAAGGCCCTTCCCCTATTCAATCGATCAGTAAAGACGATATTGCCAATATGGGATTTGATAACCTGCAGCAATTACTTGAACGCATGCCTGCCAATGGTGCTGGCGCGTTTTCTACCCGAGGTAACAGCCAAGATTCAACCGCCAACGGCGGCGCATCTATCAGTCTACGTGGTTTAGGCCCAGACGCGACCTTAGTGTTAATTAATGGTCGTCGTGTTGCGGCGAGTGCTTTTGCCGAAGGTATCACTAATTCCTTTGTTGATATCAATAATATTCCGGTATCAGCTATTGAACGTATCGACATACTGAAGGACGGTGCATCGGCTATTTATGGTTCTGATGCGATCGCGGGTGTGGTTAACATAGTTCTGAAAAAAGACATTGAAGGCATTGAGGTCAATCTTGGCTACGGTGATGCTTCAGGCACTGGCTACGATGAAACTACTGCGAATATGGTGTGGGGGATGAAGTCCGATAAGGGCAGTGCCTCTATCATTCTCGACTATTTTAAAAATGATACTTTAGCGGCAACGGATTTAGGCCGTTTTGGAACTGCAGATCAGAGTCCTTACGGCGGTGAAGATTCGCGTTCTTCCCGTGGTTTTCCTGGGTATTTTTATGTGGATGGGGTGCCGACAGTTGACCCAGCTTGCCCTGCCGATCGCAATATAGACGGTGAAGTTTGTGTCTTTGATTATGGTCCGTATAACCTTGTTGTGCCTGCTGCTGAACGTGTGGGTGCTATTGGTCAATTCGAATATCACTTTAATGATGATTTAACCGCTTTCCTCGAGTTAGCTGCCCAGCACAACACATCGGAAGCGGGCGGTGCGCCGACGCCACTTGATGAGAAAGCTGGCTTAACCGTACCTGGAACTCATCCAAATAACCCGTGGGGGAAAGATATTGAAATCGGTCGTTTCCGCACCGTTGATGCGGGTGCGCGTCGTTGGGATATTGAATCTGATACTCTACGTTTAGTCGCAGGTTTACGCGGTGTAGTTAAAGACTGGGACTGGGAAGCTACGGTGCAAAAGGGGCGCAGTGAGTCAACTCAAACGGGTGACCGCAGCCAAGGTTGGGTAAGAACAGATTATTTGCAACGTGAAATTGATGCGGGTCGTTACAATCCTTTCGGTGGCACCATGAACTCCCAAGATGTCATTGATGATATTACCACCAGTCTAGTGCGCCAAGGTCTGTCAACCATGACTTCCTATGCGGCGAATATCTCAGGTCAAGCATTTACCCTTGCTGATCGCGATATCATGATGGCGGCTGGAGTTGAATATCGTGAAGAAGCCATCAGCGACGAGCCGGATGAGCAATTTCAACGTGGATTGATTTTTGGTACCGAAGCTGTGTCAGCTAAGGGCGATCGCGATCAATGGGCGGCGTATACTGAATTTTCCATCCCTGTAACGGATAACTTCGAGCTGCAACTTGCGGGTCGATATGATCACTACAGTGATTTTGGTTCAACCACTAATCCTAAGATTGCTTTCCAATGGGGTATTAGTGATGAGATAACGGCGCGTGCCTCTTGGTCTACTGGGTTCCGTGCGCCTTCATTAGCGCAAATTGGTTTGGGTCCATCTGAAGAAAGTAGCTTCCTAATTGATAAATATCGCTGCGCAGCCGACGGTCAAGGTTGTACCTTGTCTGATGAAACGACTGAGTTTGCAGGTAACCCAAAGTTAAAGGCTGAGGAGTCAGAGACTTGGAATATCGGCATGATATGGGCGCCAAGCCAGAAGTTCGATATTGGTTTCGATATCTACAGCATCACTCAAGATAATAAGATTGATAAGTTGTTACTGCAGGATATTTATGACGCTAATTGTAACGATCAGAACAGCACTGTGTGTGTGCGCCTAGCACCTCAAGCTGGTCAAACATTTGGCGCACTAGATGTGATCCGCTCAAGCTTTGTTAACTTAGGTTCGCAAGAAGTTCAGGGTATGGATGTGTCGACCCATTATGGATTCGAACTCGATAGTTATGGCGACCTTAAGTTCGGTCTTGAATGGAGTTATCTGCATAACTTTGAAAAAGATGATACTCATCAAGTGGTCGATTATACCGGAGAGTATAAGTATCCGAAGAATCGTTGGTTAGCGACAACCAACTGGACTATGGATAACTTTGCCGCCAATTTAAATTTGAGTTATATCGGTGAGTTTGAAGATTTCAACAAAACTCGTACAATTGATGCTCAAATTTTAGTCGACATGTCAGGTACTTATCGCTTCAATGAGATGTTCAAGCTGACACTAGGCGTGAACAACGTATTTGACGAAGAACCACCATTCGCTATCGGTGATGGTGATACCGACCTCTACGGTTACGTGACATCAGTACATAATCCAATGGGTCGCTACATTTACACTAAACTCTCAATGAACTTCTAATATTAAGCCTACGAGTTTTATAGCTCAGTGCTTTATATCAAAGTGTAGTGAAATCGAAACGGCGCATTAAGCGCCGTTTTTTATGGGCAGATTTGCACTAACGCAAACTCAGTGTATCTTCGTTAGGACACGAATTAACCGGACTAAAAGGACGTTGCAATGATCACTTTATATGGCACACCGCGCAGTCGCGCATTAAGAGTTGCTTGGGTGTTGGAAGAGTTGGGTGTTGATTGGGATTTTTCTTTTGTGGATATGACTAAAGGTGCGCATCGCAGCGCGGCATTTTTAGCGATAAATCCCTGCGGTAAAGTGCCTGTGTTAACTGATGAAGAGTTAGTGTTATCCGAATCTGCGGCGATTTGCCTTTATCTAGCAGAAAAGTATGGCGAGGGTAAGTTGTTGCCACCCGCGGGGAGTAACGCATCGGGTTTGCACCATCAATGGGTGAGCTTCATCATTACTGAGCTTGAGCAGCCGCTTTGGACTATGGGTAAGCATAAGTTTGCTTTACCGGAGGAGCAGCGTCATCCGCAGATCATGCCTTGTGCGGTATGGGAGTTTGATAAGGCGGTTGCATTGGCCGAAGCCATGTTGCCTGAAAGTGATTTTTTGCTCGGTGATGACGTTTCGGTGGCGGATATTTTACTGGCCCATACCTTAATGTGGGGCACATTGTTCGAACAAGCCATTCCACCTAAACTCGCCGCTTATCGCGATAGGTTGTCTGCGCTGCCGTCGCGTCAATCGGCTTTACAGAAGATGGATGCTGTGGTGGCCGCTAAGGGCTAATCATTCTAAGTCGCTGATTATCTGAAATCATTATGAGAATATAAAAAGGGCAGATAGTGATATCTGCCCTTACTGTTAACGCGAGTACTAAGCTTCTGGATTTGCACGCTTATAGCTGAGTCGCAGCCCACTTTGCGCGACTTTCGCGGCTTTCACTCATTTTGGTCGGTTCACGGAAGGCTTTGTAGGCCTCCACATCGAGAGCCACTAGGCTGACGTCGACTTCTAGGACCAGTTTGCACTCTTTCTTAATGCGCCAAGCGGCCGTGTTGTACAGCTCAGTAAAAGGCAATGAACTTAAGAATTCGGGGTTGTATTGTGTGTAAACCGCTTGAGTGGGGTAGACCACGAAGGCTAAGTGACGTTTAGGTTCTTTCTTAAATAGTTCTTCGATACCATCGCAGGTGTTGAGCACTTGCATCTCAATGATGTCATCAATATCAAGCAGTTTCTTTTGCGCCAGCTCAGGTGCCAGTTGTTCACCGCTTTCCCAGGCGAGTACATCGGCTTCGCTATGGTTAGTCAGAGCACCAACTTGAGCCGCGCTTAAGCTGAGTGACTGGCGTAAGTAGCTCATTTCGATGGCATTCAAGCCAATGTTCTTAGACATAATCGTGTTCTCAATGCAATAAAAGTAAAATTAGTATTTGATCTTTAACCAGATTTCTTCAACCCATTCCCAAAACGACTCCCAATAGATATCGGTAAAGTCGCCGTTTTTCCAGAAATGTACTTGACCATCTTGGTCGATACAGTAAAAAGCATCACCTTGCTGACAAATGGCAATCATGTCCCTTGGCATACCGATGGACCACGCATAGCAAGTCACTTCGGGCAGGTAGGTGTGCGAGTAGGGATCCGATGCTGTTACTGGCTCTATCGTGCCGTAAATCACATCACTGGCATACAACAGGTATTCTTTTAGCTCCCTTGGCAATGAAATCAGGATTTGCTCTTCGACTTCGACGAGCTGCTCAAATGTGGGTAATTCGAGTGGTACAGGAACAGTTTCGCTGCGTTCTTGGAGTTGCTCAATAATGTCGTGCATGGCATTTCCTGCTGATAGGGCTATGGCGCGGGATTATATACTCAAATGGCACTTTGATGCGAGAGAGTGCTTTTTTACACCTTATTAAGATGATGTTTCAGGCGTTGTAAAATATAAAAAAAGGCGCTGGTACCTTTACAGATAACCAGCGCAAGAGTGGAAGCTTTTTAGTTAAGCGACTGAGGCTCTTAATAAACTGGCTTCATCAACCCGTTTATAGTTAAGCCATGCCTTGTGGTACAACTTATGTGATTCTTGACGTAATTGGGCAATCTGCGCGAGTTCAAACTCACTTAGTGAACGTTGTTGTTTACGAGCATTGGCCTCAATCCTCTGTACTTTTTCATATACCTTATGTTCAGGACCATTTTTGATATCAGCGATATCCTGTAGGTGTAATTGCACTTCAGCAATCATGCCTGATTGGGGTAAGCGTACCAGTAGATTGAGATCGCGATAGCCGGAGGCTTTAGGTTCAGCAAAGCGGTTTTTTTGTTTCACAACTTGGGTGTGCTCATTCAAAGTTTGGTAGGCCTGCATCAGAGCTTGAATGCTGTCGGTCACAATACTTGCCCTTGCAAGGTCGGTAATTTGGCTGGCATCACCGTTAAATTTTGTGGCCACTTTATCGGCTGCTCTTTGGTAACTCTTTACTGGCGGAACAATCACTTGTGCCTGTGAATAATGGGCAATCTTGGTGAGTAATTGGGCGAGTTCAGCTTGTGCATCATAGGCTTGGTGATGGAGCACGGATAAGTCATTCGAGGATTGATGAGGCGCATCGAAGGTCTGACTGCTGAGTGCATATAGACCTTGTAGGTCATGGCTTGATGCCTGTCTTGCACTGTAATTACCACGTTCTGCTTTACTGTCACTGATGTCGAGAGGATTTGCTACACCAGCGCGGCTCGATAATAAGAGTAGAAAAATAAAAAAGGTACGAAATAACTTAGTCATGCGGCCTACTTCCTTATGGGTGAGTTATTCAGGTCACGCACCCACCATAGGCTTCTATTGCTTAATTAAAGCTGAACCAACCATGAAGACTTGTTCATCTTGCGCATGGGTTCACATTCATAACTCAGTGGTTTAAGGAAATAAAAATGGCGCCACCTTTAACAGTGAGCGCCATTGTTGGCCAGCTTATGCCGCTGAACAGTGATTTAAATTTGGCTTACCAAATTTTTACGCGTTTCTCTGGTGCGATATACATGGCATCGCCAGGTTTTACATCATATGTAGTGTAGAACTCAGGCATGTTAGATAGTGCACCCAGTGCGCGGAATTCCGCAGGTGAGTGTGGATCGGTCGCTACGCGGTTACGCATGGCTTCTTCTTTAGCTTTTGCGCGCCAAATTTGCGTGAAGCCGATGAAGAAACGTTGATCGCCCGTTAAGCCATCGATAACGGGTGCATCTTTACCGTTAAGCGATTTCTTATAAGCACGATAAGCGATAGTCACACCTGACAAGTCACCAATGTTTTCGCCTAAGGTTAAGCTGCCGTTGACATGCAGATCATCAAACACTGCGTAACCATCGTACTGTGCGATTAGCGCTTTGCCGCGAGCAGAGAACTCTTTCAAGTCTTGCTCTGTCCACCAATCACGCATGTTGCCTTCGCCATCGAATTTAGCGCCTTGGTCGTCAAAACCATGGCCCATTTCGTGGCCGATTACCGCACCAATACCACCGTAGTTGACTGCATCGTCAGCTGCCAAATTGAAGAATGGTGGTTGCAGAATAGCTGCAGGGAACACGATTTCATTCATGGTTGGGTTGTAGTAAGCGTTAACCGTTTGTGGCGTCATGTGCCATTCGTCTTTATCGATTGGCGCGCCCAGTTTGGCTAGTGATTTAGCATGTTCAACTTCGCTGGCACGCATAGCGTTACCGACTAAGTCGTCTGCCTTGATGGTCAGCTTACTGTAATCTTCCCATTTGTTCGGGTAACCGATTTTCGGGTTGAATTTTGCTAATTTATCCGCCGCAGCCACTTTAGTGCTGTCGCTCATCCAAGTTAATTCTTTGATGCTGTCGCCGTAAGCACCACGCAGGTTTTCAACCAGTGCTTGCATACGGTCTTTGGCTTCTGGAGTGAAGTGACGTTTGACATACACTTTACCCACAACTTCACCAAGAACGCCATTGACGGCTGCAACGCCACGCTTCCAACGAGGTTCTTGTTCTTCTTGACCATTTAAGGTTTTAGAGAAGAAAGCGAAGTTTTCATTGTCTAACGCTTCACTTAGATTGCTCGCCGCGTGCGTCAGCACTTGCCATTGCATATAGGTTTTCCAAGTGGCTAACTCAGTCGTTTTTAAAACTTCGTTTAACCCTTGGATATAGCTAGGTTGGTTAACTATGATATCGGTTTGCTTGTCAGCGCCAAGAGCGGCTAAGTAGCCTGCCCAATCGATATCCGGTGCCAGTGTTGGCAGATCTTTGACTTGATATAGATTGTAGGTCTTAGTGCTGTCGCGGTTTTCAACCACATCCCAGTGCTTGGCAGCAATGGCCGTTTCTAAGGCTAAAATAGCTTCAGCACTGGCTTTAGGGTTAGCAAGACCCGCAAGGGTAAACATTTTTTCGATATGGGCGACATATGCCTTACGGATATTAACGAAGCGTTCTGATTCGTTAAAGTAGTAGTCTTTCTCTGGCAGGCTTAGGCCATATTGATAGAGATGCGTTGCGTAACGGCTAGAGTTTTTCGCATCGATATCGATATAAAATGCTATTGGGGTACCCGCGCCAGCGATTTGGCTGTGGGCGAAGTACTTCACTAATTCATTCTTATCTTTTAAGGCATTAATAGCATCAAATTCGCCTTGGATTGGTGTGACTCCCAGTTTATTGAGTGTCTCAGTATCCATAAATGAACGATATAAATCGGCCACTTTTTGCTCATCTGTACCAACGGCGAGTTTGGGTGTTGCAGCCACTTCTTCGATAATGGCTTTTACGTCGTCACGTGATTTTTCACGTAAATCGTAGAAAGCGCCAATGCTAGTGCGATCAGCTGGGATCTCAGTGTTTTTTAGCCAAGTGCCGTTAACGTATTTATAGAAATCGTCTTGTGGACGAATCGCTTTATCAAAATTAGCAAATTCAATTCCAGAACCTAGTGCTTGAGTCACTGCCGCTGCGGTGGCTGTTTTAGCAGTTTCAGGTGCTTTAACTTCGGCAGCCTTGTCATTACAGGCAGTCAGGCCTGCGATAAGTGAGGCACACAGTCCCCCAATGAGTACTTTTCTCATGTTGTTTCCTTCGAGTTTATTATTCTGCCCATTATTTGGGGCTGTTATTTTGGCAAAATGGGATTGCTTCAGGCGCAATGAACTATGTTAATGCCTTACTAGGAATCGAAACAAGGTCATTACAGTGTTTATCGTGGATTTATCTTGAGTGATATGTAACTAAAGGTTACCAGTTAGCATATTTAAGTCAGTAGCTGCAAAGTAACCGTATGCAGGCCTTTTCAGGTAAGCGAGCACTTCGATTTATCATTTTAAAATAGGGTTAACTCAGTTGCCTAATTCGTTTTGCAGGGTTGCCTGCAACCACTGTTTTGGCTGCGACATTTTTAGTTACTACGGCGCCAGCACCAATGACGGCATCATCACCAATATTGATTCCTGGCATTATGATTGCGCCGCCGCCAATCCATACCCGTTTACCGATGTGAATCGCTTTAGCGGTTTCCAAACCTGAGCAACGTAGCTCGGCATCAAGTGGGTGACTTGAGGTATAAAACTGTACATTGGGGCCAATCATAGTCTGTTCATCAATAAAAATGGGGGCATTATCCTGCAAGGTGACATTCACATTGATGAACACTCTGTCAGCAAGAGTCAGATTGATGCCATAACTGATAAAAATCGGCGTGGAGATAGTTGCGACTGGCGATTTAAGGGGCAGAAGTTGTTGGCAGAGTTGGACGTACTCAGTGCTATTTTGAGCAATCGTTTGATTTAATTGTCGATTCAGTCGCTGCTGTTGTGTTCTTAAACTTAAGAGTTCGCTGTTAAGACAATCATATTCTTGGCCTGTGATCATCTTTTGGAATTCAGTCATAGCATCTTTCCCTATGGTGATTGCTGTCAATGCGTAAGGGCTAATATAGAAACACAGCTCGCGTTGAGCAGCAATTCTTTGCCCTTTGAACGGGTCGGCTTCATAATACGGCAGTTTTCTTTATTGAAGTTGAGTATTAACGTGCGTTTAGACAAATTTATCTGTGAGAGTACCTCACTGACTCGCTCATTAGCGAAAAAAGCCCTGCATCGCGGTGATATTACTTGTGATGGTTTAGTCGTTAAAGACTCGGGTTTTAAAGTGACTGAAGGTATATGTGTTTGCCTTGAAGGCGAGCCGATTGTCTTAGTGGGCGAGCGTTATTTAATACTTAACAAACCGGTAGACACTATTTGCTCGACGATAGATGAAACCTACCCTTCGGTATTGAGCTTAGTGGATGTGCCTAAGCCAGAAACTCTGCACATTGCTGGTCGTTTAGATGCCGATACTACAGGGCTAGTGTTGATTACCAGTGATGGTCAATGGTCGCATAAGATCACCTCACCGAAGAAAGAATGTGGCAAACGCTATTTAGTGCAACTCGCTGAGCCTGTGGATGCTAGTTTGATTGCGGTATTTGCCGCTGGCGTTGAATTGCGCGGTGAAGATGGTCTAACTAAGCCAGCGTTACTGGAGATTATTGATCCACAATTAGTGCGATTAACCATCACCGAAGGTAAGTATCATCAAGTGAAGCGTATGTTTGCCGCTGTGGGCAATCATGTGCAAGGGTTGCATCGTGAAAGTGTAGGGCAAATTGAATTAGACCCCACCTTAGCACTGGGTGAATGGCGATATTTGACGGCTGAAGAGATAGCTTCAGTCTGATGAGTTTGATATAAAAAATGCCGCCCGAGTTTTACTTTGGCGGCATTTTTATTTGTGCTAAATAGCTTTTATTACTGTTTCTTTAAAATCAGATGACCGCTGATGGTATTCATCTTCACGTTGGCTGCACCAGAGCCTGTTTGGAATGATAACTCTGTGCTTGGTACATATTTTTGTTTTTGCGGTACATCTTGGGTTAAACCGTTGTTGATTTTTCCACCAGGACCACCATCTAAGTTGAAGCTTGCATCGGGAACATCATTAAAGATCACGGTAATATCGCCACTCACACTTTCTAAATTCGCTTTGTTGAAGTTTTTAGCGAGTGACACTTGTGAATCTCCGCTGACGGTTCTGAGCTCGATTTCCTTGGTGACACTAAAGTTAGCATTCACTTCACCTGAGACTTGTTCAATCGTGACTTTTTCTGCTTGAGTGTGGCTTTTTAAGTCACCGCTAACGAGGCGATAATTCATTTCTCCTTTACTGTCAGTGTCCTGAATCGTGCCGGATACGGTTTCTAATTTGATTTTTCCATCAAGTGCTTTGGTCGTGATATCACCAGAGACTGTATGTAACTCAGGTTTACCACTTAAGTTGTTGGCGTTGATATTGCCGCTTACCGTATTCAAATCTAGTTCACCTTGAGTTTCGGCAACTTGCAGATTGGCAGAGATGGTATCTGCACTGAGTTTAACCGTTTTTGGGACTTTAATGGTGAGCTGTGATCCTTTGTCATTATTGCCATTATAGTGGCGAGGCATTTTGTCTTCGATATTGAGACTATTTCCCTGTTGCTCAAACACAAAGCCTTCGCTCAATTCATCTAATGTACCAGTGACACTCACTTCACTCTTGTCCCATGTTTGAATGGTCACATCACCGCGTTGGACTTTGATCTGCAGTTGAGTGTCGCTGCTGACACTTAACTGTTTATCAACGCTTTGTGCTGCTAACACATTGCCCATTAAGCCTAAACAGAGTGTCGAAACCAATAGGCTAGCTTTAGTGAGATTGCGGTTACTCATAGGGTGTTTCCTTGTGTCGAGTTTCTAATGGGTAATTTTTGGCCCTGTTGTAATAGGTCGAGCTCACGCTGCTGCACCCAAAGCCACAGTTGCCAAAGTTGTTTATCGGTTGGATTCGCTTGTAAAGCTTGGTAAATCTGTGTTGCCGCGAGCCTTAGCTCAGTTAAACCTTGCTCAACGGGTGCGCTGAAGCTGCTCGTTTGCCACATTAGCGCATTTGGCGCCTGTTCTAGGTTGTCCACTTGCGCTTGGTGTGATGTTGCAATTTGGGTTAGTAATAAATGTAAGGCCGCATCCCCTGGTTGCTCTGGCATAGCTTGGTTCTGGGCAAGCTCTGTCTGCTGCATTATGAATGAGTTGAAATAGGGCAATTGGGTATATCCCAATGCCGCTAGAATAATAAACGAAGCCGCTATCGCCCAAGCGTGACTCTTCTGGGATTTGTACGTTTGGGCTATCAGCGTTTTATCCATGCGTTTTTCAATGCCTTGCCACAGATCATGTGTAGGCGACATCTCTTTGGGCGCGCTATTGATCAATTGCTCAAGCTGTTGTTCACGGGAAAGCGGCGTTAACGTCATTACAGCATCTCCTGTAGTAGTTGCTTAGCTCTATGGTATTGGGTCTTGCTGGTGCCGACGGCAATACCAAGTAAGTCAGCGATTTCATCATGTTGATAACCTTCGATTGCACAGAGTACGAAAACCATGCGAGCGCGTTCTGGCAGTTTGAAAATTAACTTATCTAATCCGCTATAGCTGCTATCAGAGCTTAAGGGCTCAGTTTCATGTTCCAGCGGAATAAATCGTGACCAAAAGGACTTTTGTTTACGAATGCTGCTCAATGCTTGATTGACACAAATACTGTGTAACCAAGTGGAAAACTGACTCTCACCTCGAAATTGTGGCAACTTCTGCCACACTAAAATAAAACACTCTTGGGTAATTTCTTCGGCCATAGCGCTATGGCCGCAAAGGCGCAGTGATAGGGCGTAAATACGTTGGTAATGGCTTTGATACAGCAACTTGAAGGCAGTTTTGTCTCCTTGGCTCGCTAAGGTGACCAGTTCAAAGTCAGACATTGAGCCATTGAGTGGGAGGATCCCTGCTGTCACTGTAATTTCCTGCCATAATGATTGAGTGTTGTAGTTTTGACGCAGTGGGCGCTACAAAAGGTTTGGAACCTTAAAAAATATATTTTATTTAGATCAATTATCCAGCGTAACATTTTTGTAATTTGTAGTAGAATTCGCCCGAAAAAGTACTGCTAAGCTAATGAAGTAATTCATTTTATATCAATTGATATTATGACACTTACATCTGCTTTGAGACGGTATATTTAACGTAATTAAAACGAAATACTTTGTAGTAACGGTAGGGTATCACCCTGAAGAACTAAGTTAAAAATAATGCGGTACTCACAGTATGGGAGCTTAAATCGACAAGCTATCAAAGTATTTGATGTGAACTTTTAATGTATTGCTATGTTTGCGCTGTTAAAGGCTTAATTTCCAGCTATCTTTTTAAGATAGATTATATATTCGGGGACTTTCTATGCTAATCCGCTCAAAGTTGTTACTCAGTGCTGCAGTGTCTATTTCGGCACTAATTGCCATGTTTGGATTACAACTCTATTCAAATTCGGTGAAATCGGAACTTTCTAACGCGGCTCAAAGTGTGCTTGATTTAGAGCGCGACGTCTTAATTTTGCGTAAAAATGAAAAGGACTTTTTCGCTCGCAAGGATTTGAAATATGTCGAGCTGCATAAGCAAAGCCACATGGCAATCGACAGTATTGTCCCTGAGTTAGAGAAAGTCTTTAAAGAATATGGGGTATCGACTGCCTCACTTGAAAGTTTTGACCGTAATTTAAATCAGTATCAAGCCGCTTTTTCTGAAGTGGTGCAGCTACAACAAGAGATTGGCTTAACACCTAAAACAGGTTTGTACGGTACGTTACGAGCTGCGGTGCATAACGTTGAAACGCTACTCAAGGAATTTGATCAGCCCGCACTCGAAGCCGCAATGCTGCAACTTAGGCGTAACGAAAAGGATTTTATGCTGCGTCGTGAGCTAAGTTATGTCGAAACCTTCGATACTAATATTAGTAAGTTTAATGACAAGCTTCATGCCTCGAGTATCGATATTGATACTCAACGAAAAATTGAAGAGCTTATTACTCAATATCAAAAGGATTTCAAAAGCTTAATTAATAAAGAACAGCAGCTTGGTTTGACCGA
Organism: Shewanella oncorhynchi; assembly: GCF_030848765.1. NCBI lineage: Bacteria > Pseudomonadati > Pseudomonadota > Gammaproteobacteria > Alteromonadales > Shewanellaceae > Shewanella > Shewanella oncorhynchi. The sequence continues at coordinate 4,111,020 of NZ_CP132914.1, read as the reverse complement.
AAATGACGGTACTATGGCGCGAGTTTTAGCTGCAAACCAGCAAACTGAGAGCAGTACGAGTGACTTGAAAAATTTGGCTCTTAAGGCCATTGATGATGCTGAGAGTAGTAGCGTTAATGTCGGTATTACTGTGTTTATCTTTATTGCGTTACTACTATCAATCATTACCTACTTGATTATCCGCAGTATTATCGCGCCGGTTGAGCGTATCACGCAGATCATTTCTCGCATCGAGGTGAGTAAAGATCTGACATTGAGGTGCGATGCCTCCACCCAAGATGAACTCGGTGAAATTGCACAGCATTTCAATAGCATGGTGAGTAGCTTCCAACAGTTGATTGAGCAAGTGATTGAGTCGGTCGCAACGATTAACACTTCCTGTAAACGTGTTTCAGAAAATGCCATGCTCGCCTCCGAAGGTGTGGGCCAACAACTTAATGAGACCGACATGGTCGCAACAGCAATCACTGAGATGGGCGCAACGATTGAGGAAATCGCTAAAACAACCGAATTAGCGGCATCAAAAGCGGGTCAGACCCACGATAATGCCCAAAGTGGTCAATTAGAGGTTGAGCAAACGATACATAAAATCCAGTCACTTGCTGAGCAGTTGAATAGCTCAGCAGCGGTCGTTAACGAATTGGAACGTGACAGCGAGACTATTGGTAGCGTGCTAGATGTGATCCGCGGCATTGCTGAGCAGACTAACCTTTTAGCCTTGAACGCCGCGATTGAAGCGGCGCGTGCGGGTGAGCAGGGCCGTGGTTTTGCTGTGGTTGCCGATGAAGTGCGTAACTTAGCGATGCGGACGCAATCGTCAACCCAAGAGATTGCTAACATCATTCAAACCCTGCAGACGCGTACCCGATCGATTGTGCAATTGATGGAATCTAGCCAAAAACAAGGCGTTGAAAGCGCTGAACAAGCGGCAAGTGCTGGCGCTTTATTGAAGCTTATCAATAACGACGTGCGTAATATTATGGACATGAGCACTCAAATTGCGGCGGCTATTGAAGAGCAAAGTATGGTGGCGGCTGAAGTGAACAAGAACGTGGTGGTGATCCGCGATATCGCTGAGGAGTCATCCCATGCGGCAGATGCAAATGCGTCCGCATCGGATGAGCTTAAGGCGCAGGCTGAGTTCTTATTCCGTGCGGTGAGTAATTTTAAAATCTAATGCGTAGAAGCCAGTTTACATCTGATGATCAGAAGCTGGCTTTAAAAATACACTAACAAAAACGCACTCCGAGGAGTGCGTTTTTATGTCTGAGTAATTAGCTCTGCAAGCCTAGTGATTCGTTAAAACAGTAAGCTGTGCATCGGAACCACTCAGATTAGTCAGAACGTTCAGTAACAGAACTATTCGCGACGTAACTATTAGTGACGGAACATGGCAGAAATAGACTCTTCGTTGCTTACGCGACGAATTGCCTCAGCCAGTACCGCAGACATAGTTAACTGAGTTACTTTAGCCACTTTCAACATTTCTGGGCTTAAAGGAACAGTATCAGTCACAATCACTTCATCAATCACTGAGTTAGCGATATTTTCAGCCGCTTTGCCAGAGAACACTGGGTGAGTTGCGTAAGCAAATACGCGGTTCGCACCATGTTCTTTTAAGGCTTCAGCCGCTTTACACAGAGTGCCGCCTGTGTCGATCATATCGTCAACGATAATGCAGTCACGACCTTGAACATCACCAATGATGTGCATAACTTGCGCAACGTTCGCTTGTGGGCGACGTTTATCAATGATCGCTAAATCAGAATCATCCAACAGTTTTGCTACTGCGCGAGCGCGAACAACACCACCGATGTCTGGAGAAACAACGACTGGATTATCTAAGTTCTTCGCTAACATATCTTCTAGTAGCACTGGGCTACCAAATACGTTATCAACAGGAACGTCGAAGAAACCTTGGATTTGCTCAGCGTGCAGGTCACAGGTCAGAACGCGGTCAACACCCACGCTAGACAGGAAATCGGCAACCACTTTTGCAGTAATAGGTACACGGGCGCTACGAACGCGACGGTCTTGACGAGCATAACCAAAGTAAGGAATAACAGCTGTGATACGGCCAGCAGATGCACGGCGCAGCGCGTCAACCATCACGATGAGTTCCATCAGGTTGTCGTTTGTCGGCGCACAAGTGGATTGGATGATGAACACATCGGCCCCACGTACATTTTCGTTAATTTGGACACTGATTTCACCATCGCTGAAACGACCAACCACTGCGTCTCCGAGTTTGCAAAATAGACGATCGGCTATCTTTTTAGCGAGACTGGGGGTGGCGTTCCCAGCAAAGAGCTTGATGTCGGGCACTGTATGAACCTCAGGCGTTTGCTTTATATTTTAGTGGCTAGAGTAACGACGATGTAGGGACGGGAGGAACCCGAGGCGTTATCGTTAAGTGGTTACTCTAGAAGAAAGTAGTTTAAGGGTGACTGAGTCGCGTGATGAGCGGCGAAAGATTCATCCCTTGTGCAACAAATCCTTGCATTTCAGACGGTAATTTCGCCAAGGCTGCGAGAGCTTGTTGCTTTTGTGTGAATTCCCCGAACACGCATGCGCCTGTTCCTGTCATTCTCGACGGCGCATATTCTAGCAGCCAGCCTAATGCCTTGGCAACTTGAGGGTATTTAGAAACGACTAGTTTTTGACAATCATTTGCCCAAGGTTGGTTCATTAAGGTATCTATGGCCAGTTTCGGGGTATCACGTGGTAAAAGTGGATCTTGGAATACTTCAGCGGTGGAAACATGGGCATCGGGTGCGATGATTAAGTACCAAGGCTCACTCGGATTTACCGCTTGCAAGCGTTCACCTACACCTTCGGCAAAAGCGGCGAAACCATGAATAAAAACAGGAATATCGGCACCAAGTTTAAGGCCGATTTTAGCCAGTTCTTCGGTCGATAATTGGGTGTTCCATAACGTGTTCAGTGCCACTAAGGTGGTGGCAGCATCTGACGAGCCGCCACCTAAACCTCCGCCCATGGGTAGACGTTTATCCAACCAGATTTCGGCGCCGCCAGTAAAGCCTGTGATTTGTTGTAATGATTTTGCGGCTCGCAGAATTAAGTTATCGCTATCGGCGACAACATTAGAGATATTGGAGTGCAAAATCAGTTCTGCGGTTTCAGTGACCTTAAAATCGAGCATGTCACAGTAATCAATAAACTGAAACAAGGTTTGCAGTTCATGATAACCATCTGCGCGGCGACCATTCACGTGTAAGAATAAGTTAAGCTTGGCTGGTGCTGGCCAATGGCGTGAAATTGCTGCGGGCATGCTAAGGTTTCTCTTCGAGTATGATTGCAGGCTTGCCGAGGGCTTGCCATTGATTCAATTGTAGTTTGAGTTGTAAGTCACCACGCTCAAGCTTTAATTGATGGGGCACGTTGGCGCCGCTCTGGGATTGCCAACTTAAAAATGTGACCTGCCAAGGCGGTGGGGTTTGAGTGTTCGTGAGCTGTTTAGGTTTGCCTTGGCTATCGCTTTCAAGTACTTGATCATTCAGGCCAACTTGACCAGTGATCCACAAAGGTAAATCGGCCAAGGGGATGGACCAACCGCTGACGCGCTCGAGTAAACGCTGGGCATTATCGTCGCGAAAATCTTTGCCATCGATATGTAAATGGGCAGAGTTCGAGGTTGAATTAAGCGTCAACACAGTTGTACCTAGCATAGTCGTGAGTGTGAGTTCATCGCGATCTTCACTGTGGCGCCAGTAGATATTGGCACTGAGTTTATCGTCGGGAGTTTTTATCGCGAGTTTTCCCTGTAATTCCCAAGCTTTGGCTTGGCGCGCATCATTGACTGTGATTGGGCTTAAGTCAGTCATCGGCGGCAAGGTTTCACACCCCGCCAGCAAGAGTAGGGCGCTTAAGGTAAAACAAGAGAAAATGGTTTTTGTGAGGCGCTTCAAATTATTCATCTATGACTGATATACCAAAGTCCTTATGATACGAGGGCTTGGAAAGAATACCAATGCCAAACGTAAAATTTCCATCGGCGGTCACTTAGATTTGCTCCCTTGGGGCAAATTTTGCCTTACCTATTATTGATAGAAAATTTAGGTAAGAAGTTAGACCTTTATTCGGTTTTGTTAAGCGTATTCTGTTTTTAGTTGGGCCAATTCAGTAGAATGCCCTTATTAAGAGAGTCGCCAAGAATCTAGAAAGAGTCAGATGAGCCTTGTAGCAATCGGTATTAACCATAAAACAGCCACGGTAGACCTGCGTGAGAAAGTTGCCTTCTCTCCGGACAAAATTCATGATGCTATGAAGAGTCTGGCCAGTCGTACACGCTCGGGTGAAGCCGTTATTGTCTCAACCTGTAATCGCACTGAGTTGTATTGCAACAACGGCGATGAGGCCGACATTATTGCGTGGCTTGAAGAATATCACGGCCTAGATCATGAGGATGTAGCACCTTGTCTCTATAATTATCACGGTCAAGATGCCGTAAGGCATTTGATGCGTGTGGCCTCTGGGCTCGATTCGTTGATCTTGGGTGAGCCGCAGATTCTCGGTCAAGTAAAGCAAGCGTTTGTTAAGGCCAAAGAGGCTGGTACGGTTGCACTAACCATAGATAGACTCTTTCAGAACACTTTTTCAGTCGCTAAGAAAGTCCGCACTGACACTGAAATTGGCGCCGCTGCAGTTTCTGTGGCATTTGCCGCGGTAAGCATGGCGAAACATATTTTCTCATCGATATCGACCACTAAAGTACTGTTGATTGGCGCAGGTGAAACCATAGAACTGGTTGCGAAGCATCTTAAAGATAACGGCGTGGCTTCAATGGTCGTAGCAAATCGGACGTTAGAACGTGCCCAAGGCATGTGCGAGGAGTTTGGCGCAACAGCAATTACACTGGCGCAGATACCAGATTATCTCCCAAAAGCCGATATCGTGATATCCTCTACCGCCAGCCCTCTGCCTATCCTAGGTAAAGGCATGGTCGAAAAAGCGCTAAAGCAGCGTCGCCATCAACCTATGTTATTGGTTGATATAGCAGTTCCCCGGGATATTGAGCCGGAAGTCGCCGATTTGGATGACGCGTTTCTGTATACAGTGGACGACCTGCATAGCATTATTGAACAGAATATGGCTTCTCGAAAAGAAGCCGCCGAGCAAGCTGAAGTAATTACTGAAGAACAATCTTTCCTATTTATGGATTGGATCCGTTCTTTAGAGTCGGTCGACAGTATTCGCGAGTATCGCAGCCAGAGCATGGCGGTAAAAGATGAGTTAGTGGAACGCGCCTTGAATAAATTAGCCCAGGGCTCAGACACTGAGCAGGTATTGATTGAACTAGCCAATCGCCTGACCAACAAACTTATCCACGCACCGACACAGGCCCTCACGGCAGCGAGTCGTCAGGGCGATTTGAATACTCTCGGTCAGTTAAGATCAGCGCTTGGATTAGATAAAAACTAAGGTTAGCGAGTTAAATGAAGGAATCCGTTATCCGCAAGCTGGAAGGCTTGCTCGAGCGCAATGAAGAAGTCATGGCTTTGCTGGGTGATGCTAGCGTCATTTCCGATCAAGACAGGTTTCGTGCGTTATCGAAAGAATATGCTCAGTTAGAAGACGTTGTTGCTGGCTTTAAAGCCTATCAGCAAGCGCAGGCCGATCTCGATTCTGCCAAAGAAATGCTGGAAGAAGACGATGCTGAAATGCGTGAAATGGCGCAGGAAGAGATGAAAGCCGCTAAGGCCAAACTCGAGCAGCTCGAAGACGAATTGCAAATTCTATTATTGCCAAAAGATCCTGACGACGATAAAAACGCCTTCGTTGAGATCCGCGCTGGTGCAGGCGGCGATGAAGCGGCTATTTTTGCCGGTGACTTATTCCGCATGTACAGCCGTTATGCTGAAGCGAATCGCTGGCAGATCGAAATCATGAGCTGCAACGAAGGCGAACATGGTGGCTTTAAAGAAGTGATCATGAAGGTCAGCGGTGAAGGCGTATACGGCAAACTTAAGTTTGAATCCGGCGGCCACCGTGTACAGCGTGTGCCAGAAACCGAATCCCAAGGACGTGTGCATACTTCAGCGGTTACTGTTGTGGTACTTCACGAAGTGCCTGAAGCGGAAGCGATTTCAATCAATCCAGCCGATCTGAAAGTTGATACTTATCGTTCATCGGGTGCGGGTGGTCAGCATGTTAACAAAACTGACTCAGCTATTCGAATCACTCATATTCCTACCGGGATCGTGGTGGAATGCCAAGATCAACGTTCGCAGCATAAGAACCGTGCCCAAGCCATGAGTGTACTGGCCGCACGTATTCAAGCTGTTGAAGACGAAAAACGCCGTAGCGCCGAAGAATCGACCCGTCGTAGTCTGGTTGCTAGTGGCGATCGCTCCGAACGTGTACGTACTTATAACTTCCCGCAAGGCCGCGTGAGCGAACACCGCATCAACTTGACTTTATATCGCTTGAACGAAGTGATGGAAGGCGATCTCGATGCTATTTTATTGCCTCTGATGCAAGAACATCAAGCCGATCAGTTAGCCGCACTGGCTGACGAGCAGGGGTAATTTTGTCAGATCAATCTAGCATAGCCGAAGCCCTGCAATGGGCTTATGTGCAGTTAGCATCAACCTCTGAATCCGCTCATCTGGATGCAGAGGTTTTGTTGTTATATTGCCTCAATAAAAGTCGCAGCTATTTATACACTTGGCCTGAAAAATCCTTGACGGTTGAGCAGTGGAAACGCTTCCAGCAAATGGTGCAGAAACGCCAAAAGGGCGTGCCTGTGGCACATATTGTCGGTGAGCGCGAATTTTGGTCGTTGCCTTTTATCGTGAACGACACCACTTTGATCCCGCGTCCTGATACGGAAATTCTGGTCGAAACTGCATTGAACATGCCGCTTTCCACCTACGCCAAAGTGCTCGATTTAGGCACTGGTACTGGGGCAATTGCGCTGGCGTTGGCGTCTGAGCGTGAGTCATGGCAAATCACCGCGGTCGATAAAGTCGATGATGCCGTGGCTTTGGCTATCGCGAACCGCGAGAACTTAAAGCTGCCACAGGTCGAAATTCTCCAGAGTGACTGGTTCAGTGCCGTAAAGTCGCGGGACTTTGATTTAATCGTCTCAAATCCGCCCTATATTGATGAAGCTGACGAACACTTGCACCAAGGTGACGTGCGTTTCGAGCCCCAAAGCGCGTTAACCGCCGCCGAGGAAGGCTTTGCCGATCTTTATTATATTGCCAACACAGCTCGAGATTACTTAAAGCCTAACGGCTATATCCTGCTCGAACATGGTTTTGAGCAGGCTGTGAAACTGAGGGCTAAGCTTATCGAACTGGGCTACGAGAATGTCGCCACAGTGCGAGACTTTGGCAGTAATGATAGATGCACTATGGGCAAATGGGCAGAGTAATAACTCTGCTTTAAGTGAAGATATTTACCTAGTTATGCCGATTTATCGAACGCCATTGGTTATTGCTAATGGCGTTTTTGTCTTCTATAGGGCGACCTTAAGTTGGTGTAAGGTGAAGATCCCAAACCTTAAACATCACAACACTTTTACCATAAAGAATTTACTGCCGGTTTCTGGGTAGGCTTGTTGTATCCACTGCACGCGATAGTCGTGGCGCTCATAAAAGGGCTTAGCTTGAAAATCTAAGGTATCGAGTAGAGCAAATTGGCAGCCGCGTTCTTTTGCTTGGCTTTCTGCAGCTAACAATAAGTGCGTGCCGATACTTTGGTGTCTTAAAGAATCATCGACCCACAGATAATCGATTAACAACCAATTGCCGAAGGTTTTACCGCTGATCCCTGCTAACAGTTTACCTTCGGAGTCCTGTAGTTTGAGGCCGAGATTTTTACGGCTAAGCCCCTGCCATTTGACTTGGTTGAACTCGACAATTTTTTGTTTTACAGCGTCGGCGAACTCGGTTGATTCATCGTTAATTAAGCTTAAATTCATCGTCACTTCTCGTTTGATTTTTTATGATGTTAGCTCTGAATATCTAGGCTGATAGGCATTGGTATGCCGCCAAGGATTAGGGTAAACTAGCGCCTTTGTCACTGGCCATAAGTATCGTAATGGAAACTTTTTACAGTCTATATCCTGCGGTTAAACATCTGCATTTTACCTTTATCGCGTTGAGCGTGTTACTGCTTACCGTTCGCTTTGTCCTGCATCTGCGCCAATCGGCTCTGATGGAGAAGAAACTGCTCAAGATAGCGCCCCATGTTATCGACACTTTCCTACTGCTGTCGGGCTTAACTTTGTGTTTTATGATCCAGCAATTTCCTTTTGTGGATCCTTGGATGACCGAAAAAATCGGTGCTGTAGTTGCTTACATTGTCCTAGGTGCCATTGCCATAAAAGCGAACAGAAACAAATTGTTCAAAGTGTTTGCTTACTTAGGCGCGATAGGTTGGTTGGTTTATGCTGCTAAATTGGCTCATTTTAAACAAGCGGTATTATTGGGTTAATGGGTAACTACACTCTGCAAGATGGCATTTCATTGCCCGAGTCGGCATTGGATGTAGGTGCGCACCTTGGATTTTCTAAACTTGAAGCCGCTAAATGGGCTTGGTTTGAAATGGCGGGAGCCGTATTAAGTCATTACTTGGTTGATCAACAACAGCGTTTTAATGCGCTGTTGCATTGGTTTTACGAGGATTTAGGTTTTTGTGTTCGTGAGAACTACTTCAGTACAGAGGCGGCAGATTTAGGTACTTGCTTAATTAGTCGCCAAGGTAATAGTACAACGCTGGCGACGGTATTGATGTTGCTGGCGAAGCAGTTAGATCTTGAACTCGAACCCATATTGCTACCTGGCAATACGGTGCTGCGTTGTAAGATTGGCGGTGAAGTGAGTTATTTGGATCCTTTAACGGGCAAGGAACTCACCCGTCACCAGTTGCACGTGTTAGTGCGCGGCGAGTTAGGTAATGCTGCTGAGCTTAAGGCGAGTTACTTAAAGCCTGCAACGGTGAAAAAACTGCTGACGCGTATGCTGCATGAGCTTAAGGCGGGTTGCATAGTGTCGCATCAATTTGAGGCAGCGATGGAGTGTTGCAGCCTGCTGTTGCAATGGCATGTTGACGATGTGCATTTGAATCGTGAGCGGGCGTTTATTGCACAGCAGTTGGGTTGTATTAATGTGGCCGCCGCCGATCTGCAGCATTTTGTTGATAATAGTCCTCACGATCCCGTGATCGAGATAGTGAAGATGCAGCTCAAAGAATTAAACGAACACGCCGAGGTTTATCACTAAAGCAGAGCCTTTCGGGGCTCTTCTTATTTATTCAACTTTTATTAACGAATTCAATCCGCAAAAATAATAACACTGGGCAGATGGAAGTTTGACCCAGGGACTTAAAAGTTAAGTCTCTAATAAAAATAATAACTGTATCAACAGGGAGAAATTAGCATGACAAGCACGGCTTTAGTGACGAACGATGCCACGGCGTTAGGAATACTCGCGACAATTCTAGGTTTTGTATTTTATACCAGTAGCAGTAGTCATCCTTTTTGGCAGAAGTTTTATCGTTTTATTCCCGCCCTTTTATTGTGCTATTTCTTGCCATCGTTATTGAATACCTTTGGGGTAATCGATGGTAATACCTCACAACTGTATTTTGTAGCATCCCGTTATTTGCTGCCAGCTTGTTTAGTCTTATTGATTTTAAGCGTTGATTTAAAAGCTATTTTAAGTTTAGGGCCGAAAGCTTTGATCATGTTTTTAACCGGCACTGTCGGTATCGTTATCGGCGGCCCTATCGCCTTGTTGCTGGTGTCGGTTATTGAACCTTCTTTAATTGGGGTCGATGGCCCCGATGCGGTATGGCGTGGTATGACGACCTTAGCGGGGAGCTGGATTGGTGGGGGCGCAAACCAAGCTGCAATGAAAGAGATTTATGACGTGGGCGGTAATATTTTCTCTGTGATGGTGACAGTCGATGTGATAGTCGCCAATATTTGGATGGCAGTGCTGCTGTTTCTTGCCTCAAAAGCGAAAGAGATCGATGCTAAAACCGGTGCAGATACTTCTGCTATTGAAGCGTTAAAAGATAAAGTTGAAAAGTATCACGCTGAAAATGCACGCATTCCTAATCTGCGCGATCTTATGCTGATTGTCGCTGTAGGCTTTGGTATCACAGGTATTGCTCATATCGCCGCTGATTTTCTGGGGCCATTTTTTGAAGTGAACTATCCTTGGACCGCAGATTACAGTTTAACCTCTAAATTCTTCTGGCTAGTGGTGATAGTCACAACGATTGGTTTGGCGATGTCATTCAGCCCAGTGCGTCATTTAGAGGCGGCGGGGGCATCAAAAGTGGCTTCAGCCTTCCTTTACATCTTAGTTGCGACCATTGGTCTACATATGGATGTGAGTAAGGTGCTTGATACGCCATTGTACTTTTTAATTGGTATTGTGTGGATGATCGTTCACGCAAGCTTTATGTTATTGGTGGCTAAGCTGATTAAAGCCCCGTTATTTTATATGGCCGTAGGCAGCCAAGCGAATGTGGGCGGTGCTGCGTCGGCCCCTGTAGTTGCGGCGGCATTTCACCCCGCATTAGCACCCGTGGGCGTACTGTTAGCCGTATTAGGTTATGCGTTAGGAACCTATATGGCATGGATTTGTGGTCAAATTTTACAGTTAGTTGCGGTATAACCGCCTTAGCTCCTATTCACCGCTGGGAAAGGTTCCAGCATTTTAGAGAGAAGTTGCGATGAGTAATAAAATCATAAACCTAGGTTCAATCGAGATTGCCAACGATAAACCTTTCGTGTTGTTTGGTGGCATGAACGTGCTTGAGTCTCGCGATCTCGCTATGTCGATTGCTGAAACCTACGCCGAAGTGACTCAAAAGTTGGGGATCCCTTATATATTTAAGGCGTCTTTTGATAAGGCGAATCGTTCTTCGATTAACTCTTACCGCGGTCCAGGTATGGAGGAAGGCTTAAAGATTTTTGAAGAGATTAAAAAGACCTTTAATTTACCTTTGATCACCGACGTGCATGAAGTGCATCAGTGTGCGCCAGTGGCAGAAGTAGTTGATATTATTCAGTTACCTGCATTTCTAGCACGCCAGACTGATTTGGTTGTCGCGATGGCAAAAACTGGCGCTATCATCAATGTGAAAAAGCCACAGTTTTTAGCACCACATGAAATGCGCCATATCATCACTAAGTTTAACGAAGCGGGTAATGACGAGATCATCCTGTGTGAACGTGGTTCAAGCTTTGGATATAACAACTTAGTCGTTGATATGTTGGGTATGGACGAGATGAAGCAATCTGGCTATCCGGTGATTTTCGATGCGACCCATGCGCTGCAACGCCCTGGTGGTCGTGCAGATTCAGCGGGTGGACGTCGCGCACAGGCAACCGAGTTAGCGCGCAGTGGTATGGCGCTGGGTTTAGCGGGTCTATTTATTGAGGCGCACCCCGATCCTGATAACGCTAAGTGTGATGGCCCATGTGCGCTGCCTTTGCATCAGTTAGAAAATTATCTGAAGCAAATGAAAGCAATTGACGATTTGGTGAAATCCTTCGAGCCAATCGATACCAGTAAGTAATCGCAAGCTAAGACTTAATGAATTAGTGACTTAATCCCAAAGCCTCGACTCGTTCGGGGTTTTTGTTTTTCAGTCGAGGAATGTGATTGGTATAGCCCCGTAGCTATCTGAAACATTAATGTTTTATGATGGGCTTTGCCTAACGATCTTGTTTTTATAGCCGACCAGATTCTTTACGGAATACCTTTATGTGGATCTTACTCACTTTGCTGGCGGCATTTATGCAGGCTTGGCGTAATGCGTTTCAAAGCCAGCTGAGTAAAGAAGTGAGTGTTGCGGGCGTGACCTTAGCGCGTTTTATTTGGGCTGGGCCGATTGCCGCCGTGTATCTGGCGAGCTTATATCTTTGGCAGGATGTCGGAATCCCCGATTTTAGCGACCGTTTTATCGGTTTTATTCTTGGAGCATCGGCGATGCAAATCCTCGCGACGGGCTTGATGGTGAAACTGTTCAAGCAACAGAACTTTGCCGTTGGTGCTGGGCTAGCCAAGAGTGAAGCTGTGGTCGCGGCGATCTTAGGCACAGTGTTTTTTGGGACGCATTTATCCCTTTTAGGTTGGTCGGGAGTGTTGTTGGGTGGTGTGGCAATTTTTCTCATGAGTGCCAAGCAAGGCCTGCGAAGCTTGTCGCTCAATACGGTATTGATTGGTTTGGCTTGCGGTACTTCGTTTGCGCTGACATCGCTTTGGGTACGAGAAGCGAGTTTATGTTTGAATGTGGGTTTCCCCCATAGCGCAGCTTGGGTGTTGCTATTTGTGATAGGCCTACAAACTTTGCTGTTAGTCAGTTATTTGTTGCTTAAGGATAAATTTACGCTGATAGCATTATGGCAACGACCTAAGTTGACTTTACTGACAAGCATCGCCAGTTGTTTAGGTTCTATCGGTTGGTTTAGTGCTATGTCGTTGCAGGCTGTGCCCTATGTTAAAACCTTAGGTCAAGTTGAAGTTTTCTTTATGATCTTGATTGCCACCTTTTGGCTGAAGGAAAAAGTAAAGATAAAAGATATGCTAGGGTTAGTCTTAATCGCTATCGCCGCCATTTTGGTGATGTGGGAATAGACTAAATTAATAGAAGGTATGCTGGTTTTTTAGACTAAAATAGAACTCGATTCAGTGTGTTTATATCAAGCAAACATTCGCTGAGATACAAATATACACACGTCTTGCTCCATAGATTTTGATACCATTTTTAACCGAGCGCAGTGCGAGTTAAGGATATATGCGAAAAAAGTTAGCAAAATTAAATCTGCCATTATGGCAATGGCTGGCAGTCATATTGTTTCCAATTGGAATTGCTGCTGTCGCAAGTTATCTCTCTGCACAGTATTTTGTTGAAGATAAAGTCAAAGGTGTGGGGGCTATTTATGTGAGTCATATTGATACTTTGGTGTCCCATGCTAATGAAATCAGCCATTATGCATTGGCATTGAAGGATTCTGAGTGTCAAGAGTTATACAACTATATGTTGTTCCAACCCTACTTTCGCTCGGCTTTAATATATGATTCACAACATGTTTATTGCTCTTCTAAAACCGGTGATATTGATACTCCCCTGAGCATTGTTAGTGCTACCGAAAATCTTGAAATATCTAACCAGTTTATTATTACGGGCACGCCTTTTATGCCTGAGGTGCCCGCGATAGTGTCATCTAAATGGGACCCTAAATCTAAACACGGCGCTGCTGTCATTATTGAAGGACAATATTTATTAGATTCCTTTGTACAGCCCGATGTGTTTCCTAGCGCAGTTATCAATGTCGCTTTATCCATCAATGGTAAAACGATTCCTGAATCACTCGAGTTTATCAAAAATGAGGTAATGACTTTAGATTCTGAGGATCATCGTTTTTCGGTGTTACTAGAAATGTCACCTGCTTTTTTTAGGCATTTTTTTTGGATATTTTTTGCCATCTCATTACCCTTTAGCATTATTTTGATTACGGGTTCTATCTTGTTTGTGCTCTATTCACGGTTATCTCGTCACTCCCTTGCTGATGATATTCGTAGCGGGATAGAGAACGAAGAGTTCTTTTTGGTTTATCAACCTGTGATCTGTGCTGAGGACGGCAAGGCCAAAGGAGTCGAGGCATTAGTGCGTTGGCAGCACCCACAAATGGGCTTAGTGCGGCCTGATTTGTTTATTCCTATCGCCGAAGAGAGCAAGCTGATTGTTCCATTGACCAATTATATCTTCGAAAAGGCATTAAAAGATTTTGCTAATATGAAGGTTGAATCGGGCTTTAGAGTCGCGTTCAACGTGGCGCCAGAGCATTTTACCCAAGATGATATCGAGTCGAAATTTATTCATCTGCGGGATTCTTTGGATCGTATTGGCGTTAAGCCTTTAATCGAAATCACCGAACGGCAATTATTAACGCCGGATATTTGCCAGCGCATTGAAAGCTTACGCCAGTTGGGGATTTTAGTGGCTATCGATGACTTTGGTACTGGGCAAACAACCTTATCTTTGTTACAAACCATGCCATTGGATTACTTGAAAATCGACAAATGCTTCATCGATACCATAGGGCAGGACTCTGTGACTTCCCACGTGCTCGATACCATTATCGAGCTCTCCCACAAGATGAATTATGTGGTGGTGGCTGAAGGGGTTGAAACCCAGGAGCAGGCGGACTATTTGACCAGTCGCCAAGTCCATTTTTTACAAGGTTATCTCTTTGCTAAGCCGATGAAGCTGGCGGATTTAAAGTTATGGTTAGTCGAACATTTCAAAAAGTAGCATCATGATGTAAGTCAGCCATCAGGGCGCCTTGGTGCCCTTATGGCTATTGAACTGTCTTAACTAAAGGTTCTGGCTCGAGGTTCTGATTAAAGGCTATAACCCGTTTCTTCGTGTTCCGATAAATCTAAGCCGTTAACTTCTTGTTCTGTGCTGACGCGAAGGCCGCCAAGTAGCTTACGGATGATCACAAACAGCAACCAAGTGACCACCGCAGTATAAGTGAATGTCGCTGCAACCCCGATAATCTGTACCCCAAGTTGGTCTATCATAGTGTTGTTCATAGTCGCAAAACCGTAGCCGCTAAAAACGCCTAATTGGGTCGAGCTAAAGACTCCTGCCAAAAGAGTACCAAGAATACCGCCGACACCGTGCACGGGGAAAACGTCTAAGGAGTCATCGATTTTAAGTTTCTGTTTGATATAAACCGTTGAGTAAAAACACACGATTCCACCGAGTAAACCTATGACTAAGGCGCCTGCTGGGCCAACATAACCAGAGGCGGGAGTGATAGTGCCTAAGCCCGCTACCATGCCTGTGACTATGCCAAGGGCGCTGGGTTTACCAAACTTAATCCACTCAATTGCCGCCCATGTCATCGCGCCCATAGAAGCGGCGAGATGAGTGGCTAGAATCGCCATGGCTGCGGTGCCATTAGCGCCGAGCGCACTGCCACCGTTAAAACCGAACCAACCCACCCACAGCATGCCCGCACCTGTGACTGTCATCGTCAGGTTGTGCGGCATAATCGCCGAGTTTAAAAATCCTTTGCGTGGACCTAGCACTTTAGCGGCCACGAGCGCAGCAACCCCTGCGGTGATATGCACCACGGTTCCGCCCGCGAAATCATACAGTCCTAGCTGTGCTAACCAGCCACCGCCCCAAACCCAGTGGGTGATCGGCGCATAAACCAGTAATAACCAAGCACCTGAAAAGATAAGCACAGCTGAAAACTTCATTCGCTCGGCAAAACCACCGATGATTAAGGCTGGCGTTATGATGGCAAAGGTCATTTGAAATAGCATAAACAGCGGCTCGGGAATATCCCCGCTAAGACTATCGCGACCAATACCTGACAGTAGTGCTTTGTCTAAGCCACCGATGAAACTGTTACCTGTGTCGAATGCGAGTGAATAACCTAGCCCGAACCATAAAACTGACACTAGGGCGGCAATAGAGAAGCATTGCATCAATATTGAAAGCACGTTTTTACTGCGAACTAAACCGCCGTAAAACAACGCTAATCCTGGCAGGGTCATCAATAACACTAATGCGGATGAGCTTAAGATCCACGCCGTATTTGCAGCGCTAAATTGACCATCATCGGCGACGGCATTCGTCGCCAATATACTGAATAATATCAATAGGTATTTAATACTGAGTCTGAAGCTCACTAGCATCATAGGGCATCAACTCCTTCTTCCGAAGTGCGAATGCGCACCACTTGTTCTAACGAAGTCACAAAGATTTTGCCATCACCCACTTTGCCCGTATGGGCTGCAGCAATAATGGCATCAATAACGGCATCTTCTTGATCGGAATGAATGGCAACTTCGAGTTTAATCTTAGGTAAAAAGTCCACTGCATATTCAGCACCACGATACAATTCCGTATGGCCCTTTTGGCGGCCAAAACCGCGTACTTCAGTGACTGTCATGCCATGGACGCTGAGCTGGGTTAAAGCTTCACGTACATCGTCTAATTTGAATGGTTTAATGATTGCGGTGACCAGTTTCAATTTTCTCTCCAACAAGCTGCAGACTCAATTTATTGGAATAAAGCAGGAATTAGGCCATATAGATAAAGCATTTATTATCATTGCGTTAACATTAAGACGCACCGAAATAGCTTAAAATTTTGGTGCAAAACAGTGCAAAGCAAAGTTAATCTGCCCTGATTTGGTGCGTATTGTTGGTGCAAGGTAAATTTGCTTGACTAGCATGAGTGCAGCAAAAGCCGAGTGAGTATGGCGCTAGGGTAATTCGCGTTTTAATGTGGTAAATAAAAAGTGAGGATTCAGCAAAAAATTAAAAATTATTTAAATTAAACATACTGTTATATTTAGTTTTGTTATGTGAGTTTTCTTGCTTAAGCTTCTAGCTGTTTGATGCGCGCCCAGAGGTCAGCATTAACTGGCGCACTTAAACCGTGCGCTTGTGCACGCTCACAGATATAACCATTAATTTGGTCTATCTCAGTTCGTCTTTGGTGTGCAATATCTTGGTGCATCGATGAGGAATTCCCCGCAGTGAGGCGGATCACCTGATAGACCCTGTCGTGTAACAATTGTTTATCGAGAGGCACGCCCTCGAGTGTGGCAACCGTGACTAACTCGTCGAGAATGCCTTTAATCATGTCACTAAAACCTGGCTCGGCGAGTGTGCCATTAGGACATTGATATAGTGCTGTAAGTGGATTAATCGCGGCATTAACGGCGAGTTTCTGCCATAGACAAGGCACAATGGCATCTACCCATTCACTGTTTGGGATAGCCGCCAGTAAAGCATTGCGATAATGCTCAGTGAGCTCTGTACCTGTAAAATGCCCAAATTGAGTTAGCCCTTGTCCCGTTTGCCTAATTTGCCAACTGGCTTGACGTAACACCCCTTGAGAAGTTGTCCCTAGGCTTAACCCTCTGCTATCAGCTTGCGCATCAATTAGCGGCGCTAGGGCTAAATGAGGTCCCATTCCATTGTGTAACAACAAAATGTGGCATTGTCTGGGCAGTTGGTTAAGTAAGGGCAAAAGTGCATCGAGCACTTGATAGGCTTTGACGCAGACAATCACGAGGCGGATATTATCGAGCGCATTGGCCGTCAAGATAGGCACAGAATACTGGAGTGCTTGTGTTTTCTGTTGATTATCATTGGCCGGCGCTAATGGAGTGACGCTAAGTGTCTGCTGTATAGATACAATTGAATCGCGGCCGATAAGAGCAACCCCCATGCCCGCTGTAGTCAGTTGGTGGCAAATAAGCTGCCCAACGGCACCAGCACCTAAAATCGCAATATCCACCACGCGATTTATGTTCACAGCATGAGTCATATGTGTAGCCTTAAGGTATAGGTCATCAGTACCAGTTTGAAGCGCCTGAGTTAATCTTCTCGCAATTGCGCTGCGCGGAAGTATTTGCCATAGGCCCAATTGCAAAAGTAAAACAGTGCAATACCCGAAAAGTCGGCAATAACGTCACCCACAGAAGCGCTACGGTAGGGCAAACGTGATTGCACTAACTCAATTAAAATGGCGTAGCTTGCCAGTGTGAGAGATAACCAATACCACTTAGGTTTGAAAGCAAGATAGGTAAGATAGGAGAGGCAAAAAAAGCTCCCAAGATGGCCTACCTTGTCGATATTCGGAATACTTTGCGAATAGGTTGGTCTGGAAAATACCAGATAACTGATCACGACAAAGGCTACGGCTAAAGCCAGCTTAAATAGGGTGTTTTTAGTTATCACAAATATGTTTGTATTAGCTTAGAGTGGGGCAATGATAGGAAAATGTGTGGCTAAAGTCACCCATGATTACGCTTTTATTCTAGGCTTTACCTTCAACTTAGGCCTGTGTGTGGGTAAACTAGCTGCATATTAATTTGATATGGGACATAAAAACTATGCCTTCAATGGATATTGTGTCAGAAGTGAATGAAGTTGAACTGCGTAATGCGGTTGATAATACTAAGCGTGAGCTGGCGACACGTTTCGATTTTCGCGGTAAAACGGCTGACGTGGAATATAAGGATCATGTGGTCACGTTAACCGCTGAAGATGACTTCCAATGCCAACAATTAGTGGACATTTTACGTATGCAACTGAGCAAACGTAATGTGGATCCGTCTTCGATGGAAGTCGATGAGAAAGCCATCCACAGCGGTAAAACCTTCTCCCTAAAAGTGAAGTTTAAAGAAGGTATAGAAACCTTAATTGCTAAAAAACTGGTCAAGCTAATTAAAGACAGCAAACTTAAAGTGCAAGCGTCTATTCAGGGCGAGAAAGTACGAGTTACAGGTAAAAAACGTGACGATTTACAAGCTGTCATGGCGTTGGCACGTGAGTCTGAGTTAGGCCAGCCTTTCCAATTTGATAACTTTAAAGATTAATCGAGCAGAATTGGTTTAACGTGATGCAGTATCGCGTTTGCCATTTCGTCTTTAAATGTAAAAGCCCTCACACTAAGGTGTGAGGGCTTTTTTATATTGATGACATAAGTGCTATGAGACCTTAATCTGATTTTGTTGGTGCACTTTTTGACGAATCATCCATTAATGATGTGCTTGGATGCGGCGCATACTTGTTGACTAAGACAACCAAAAACAACACCGGAAAGCCAATAACACTGGCGGCGACAAAGAAGTTCACATAACCAAATGCGTCGACATAAGCGCCCGAGAAGCCCGCGATAAATTTAGGGAAAAGCAACATAATCGAAGACAGTAAGGCATATTGCGTTGCACTGTAGCCGTTGCTAGTGAGACTCGAGAGATAGGCTATAAATGCCGCCGTGGCTATCCCAGCGCTGAAGTTATCCACGGAAATAGCAAAGGTTAAAAAGGGCACGTTGTAGCCAATCACTGCCTGCCATGCGAATAGCAGATTGGTTACGGCAACCAGTAAGGCACCGAGGAAAAGGATTTTCATAGTTCCGAAGCGGGCTAACAAAACACCGCCGAAGGCTGCGCCGACTAAGGTCATGATCAGGCCATAGATTTTACTCAAATAGGCAATTTCTTCCTTAGTGAATCCCATGTCCACATAAAAGACGTTCGCCATAATCCCCATCACAATATCCGAGATCCGGTAGCAAGAAATCAGTAATAAGATAAGGATAGCGCTGCGGCCATAGCGTTTGAAAAAGTCGATAAAGGGTAAAATACTGGCCGTATATACCCAAGATATGCCCGCTGCGATAATTCTAGGATAACGTGCACTTAAGCGTTGTTTTAGCACTAATTCAGTGGCATCGGCGGCGCGGGTATCGACTTCTGGTTCGCGGCTAAAAAGCGTGGTAAAAATCCCAACAGACATCAATCCTGCCATAATCAGGTAAGAAGTTTGCCATGCCACTAAGTTGTATGCCGTGTTACCGGGTTCAACCCAAGCCGCTATCGTGAGAGCACCTGCGGTGGCGATAATCATAGCGCTCCGATAACCCACTTGATAGGCCGCTGCTAGTGCGGCTTGCATCTTTTCTGGGGCTGATTCAATCCGAAAGGCATCAATAACAATATCTTGAGTGGCTGAGGCAAAGGCGACCATTAATGCGAACAGTGCCAAGCGCTCGAGATCTTTGAGAGGGTCACTAAAAGACATGCCTAAGATGGCACCAACCAATAACAACTGAGCGAACAGCATCCAGCTACGGCGGCGGCCTAGAAATCGAGTTAGCAGCGGCAATGAAAGCCGATCGACTAAGGGTGACCAAGCCCATTTAAACGCATAGGCTAAGGCTATCCAGCTGAAATAACCGATTGAAGTGCGATCAACACCAGCTTCACGCAACCAAAAGGATAACGTTGAAAATACCAGCATTAATGGTAGACCAGCAGAAAAACCCAGTAATAACAGGATCAAAACCCGCTTGTGATAATAGACACTGAGGGCATCGAGTGTACGTTGAATAAAACCTGTTGCGGACATAGGCATGAGTCTAAGTGTTTAATCCGCTTAGCTTACGGGTAAGGTGCCATAGGGTTCAAGGGCTAATGGTATTCCTTTTACTTTGGAGTCCCGTTTAGCACTATAAGATGGTTGAATATGGCTCGAGAGTTAACTGCTTGTAGCTAAAAGTTTACCGCTTATCTTTAGATCTTGATAGTAAGGAGAGCGTAATAATGTACACACGAGGAATTGGTTTACGAAATAAAAAAGGCCCTATTACAGGGCCATTTTTTATCGATAGGAATGCTGAACTTAAGGTCTTATCCCGATGCATCCCTGCGGCACTCGGCCTCCTAAACTCAGGTAGTCACAGCAATCATTTACTTGCTTACGCAGATATTGATTACCGCGGATCACACAGTCAGGCCACCTGTTAAAGCTATGGAGCAAGTGCCAAAACACTTTTTCAGTTTCAGTTTGCGCTTCGCCAGTCGAATTCAGTTGCTGCCATTCTTCTAACGTGTCCCATAAGTAAAGTTGCACTTCATGGAAGTCGAGTTCTTCACTCAAAAACGCTTTTCCATAGAAGGCGAGTTGGGGCGCTTTATTATCGATGAACTCAGTTGCCGTCATCGTTTGCCTCCTTTCTGTTTACTATCACAGTATAGATGCAAAATTAGCGCTTTTGCTCGAAATTATATTTTGATTACTGTTTTGGTAATAATTTGGCTTTTTTCAATATGATAGGGGTAACAGGAACATCGGGCCAATTGAGCTTAGTGTTAGTTCCTGTCTCAACGACAGCCATAGCTTCGAGGACGGTTTTACCTTCAATCACTTCACCAAATACGGCATAACCCCAACGACGTTTAGAGGGATCGAGTTTAGTGTTGTCGGCTACGTTAAAGTAGAACTGACGAGTGGCTGAGTGCGGCTCGTTTTCACGTGCCATGGCGATAGTGCCCATGCTATTTGTTAGGCCATTTCCTGATTCGTTGACTATCGGCTTACCCTCGGGCAGCTCTTCATACTTGAGGGTGATTCCGCCGCCTTGCACCACAAAGTCACTGATCACGCGGTGAAATATTGTGTTGTCGTATTCGCCTTTAACGACATGAGTTAAAAAGTTATCGACAGTGATTGGTGCACGAGTTCTATCTAGCTCGACCACTATTTTGCCTAAGCTAGTATCAAATTCGACTCTGGGATACAAGGTATCGGCCTGAATGTCGAGTGCGAGGCTATGATGACTCATAAAGATGAGTAAGAGGGCTGATATCCAACGGAGCATATTGATTTCCTTATAATAAACTGACGCTGTTATTTTTGTAGAAACTGATTAAGCTCAGGATCGTTTAGAATCTCGCCGGTAAGTTGGCCGAGTAATTTGTTCATATCCAGTTCTAAGGTTGCAAAATCGGGCGTTAAAGGACCTTTTAAAGTGCCTTTGGCTTTATAGCGTTTAACCAGTTCTTGGGTGGAGTTTTTGGCTTGAACTGCGATTAACACACTGTGTTTTGCCTCATAGCCAAAGGTCTTTTTAGTGATATCCATTTGCAATTCTTCTAATTGAATTTGCACTGAATTAGTTGCGCTTGGGTCGATTTGGTAGCCCGCTTGAGCAAAACCTGCGCGGAATACTTCATCGAGTAACAGTTTAGGCGGTTCGCTCGGGCCAACTAAACGTGTTTTTGTCCCTTCTTCAATAAAACGAGCAACATAATCGACTGTGCGTGTATCTACCGTTTCAAGAGCTATAGGTACAAGTTGCGCCGTTTGTTGGCTGATATTGGGCACTTGAGGGCTGAAAGCCATATGAGTCGGATTTTGGCTGGCACAGCCCGCGAACAGCAGGGGGAAAGTCAAGGTCAGTAATAGCCGTTTCATGGGATCTCTCGTACAAGTAAAAGTGGCTACAGCATACCAGAAATCACTTTTGATGCCACAGAACACCGTGATTCAGTTGAGGTACAGCTTTTATTGCTAATATCTTGTGCTCATTATTCACATCCGTGTTTTCTGTGCATTCACCTCATTTATTCGCATAGTTACAAGGCATGGAAGGCAGGTTAAATATGGAAAAAATATCATTCACTTCGTTATTTGTTGGCCTGATGCTGGCGTCAGGCATGATGAGCTCCAATGCGCTCGCGGGCGATTCTGTCCATATACTGGGTGGTAGTTTAGGTTACGGTACCCAAGAATTTGAAACTAAGAACGGTAAATATGATGCGGGTGACACCTTAACCAGCGACTTATATTACCGCTATATGCTCAACGAGCATTTTGGGTTTGAGGCGGGTTATTTAGCGGGTTCAGGTGGGGTGGCGAGTGCGCTTGTTAGCGTCATCAGTGAGATAAAAGATTTACGTTACCAAGGTGTTAGAACCGTCGCTTACGGTGAGTATGCTTTGTCTCGTGGTAACAGCCTGTATGCCAAATTAGGCGCTGCTTACACTCAAGTCAGCTATGAGATAGATAAACAAGATATGGACTCGGATGATGTCGGTTTTTATGGCGCTGCAGGCTGGCAATATCGATTTAAGTCAGGATTCGGTTTGAATTTGGAATACCAATATATCCCGATGAAAGAGCTTGAATTACAGGGGATCAACTTTGGTATTAGCTACCGATTCTAATCTTTCCTTATCCAACTATTAAAGCGCCTTTAGGCGCTTTAATAGTTTTACAAACAAGGAATTTAAAACATTAAACCGAATACTGACTGGCAACAAAATGACAACATTTTGTCCTTGCACTCTTTTAATGCAATGGGGGACAGGTTAGAGTAAAAATTCGATGTTTAGAATGAGAGAGCATAGATGCTCCCGCGTCTTTTTTGTAAGGCTTAGTCATGTTAACGATAGCAACGCAAATCGCCCCAGATAACCTGATCAATCAGAAGGGGTTACCCCATTTCGGTCATTTCGATGGCATAGTCAAAACCTTAGGTTTAGCGGACTTTGCCTATTTTGATACCATGGATAAACCTGCTTCAGCGTGGGCTAAGCATTTCGATTATAAACAATTTCAGTTTGTCTCTTTGGTCACGCCGCGTTATGTCCTAGGCATCGCGCTTGCCGATATTGCCTACGTCGGCAGTGCTTTTTGTTATTTATACGACATAAAAACCAACACACTCACCCAGCTTGATTGGCTAAAACCTTTGAGGTTTGGCTATCAAATGACACCATCGCCAGCCGAGGGCCGAAGTAGTATTGGCCGTAAAGGGGCGCAGTTAAGCTTTGAGATTGTAGAGGGCGGTTGGCGGTTAGTGATTGATACTAAAAATATTCAAGCCGATGTGACTTTACACTCAGCCCCCTTAAGTTTGCCTATGGCTATGTGTAGTCCTACTGGATACAACGGCTGGACTTACACACAAAAGCATAATGGTTTGACCGTTAAAGGTAGTTTGACTGTGGGTCATGAGCCGCAGCCGCTGAATCAAGCTTTAGCAGGCTATGACTTTTCAGCGGGTTACATGCGCCGTGATACCAGTTGGCGCTGGGCGTCAATTAACGCGCGGATCCATGAGGGCATTATGGGGCTTAATTTAGCGGCGGGTGTTAATGAAACTGGGGCTACTGAAAATGTCTTTTGGATTAATGGTGAGCGTCATTTGCTTGGGCCAGTGCAATTTGAGTTTGATCGCCATGCCACGCTCGGCGCCGAGGTTTGGCGAGTCTACAGTCAAAATGGCCAAGTGGATTTGCAGTTTGCGGCGCGCAATTGTCGCAGTGAAAAGCGTAATTTGCTCTTGCTTAAGAGTAATTTCCGCCAATTCATCGGTCATTTCAGTGGCACGATTACCGATAATCAAGGGCACAGTTACCAGTTAAATAATGTTCTAGGACTCGCCGAAGATCATTATGCCCGTTGGTAGCTAACGGCGACTAACGGACCGCAGCTGCCTGCGTTGTGGCGTTGAATGCGGTTTATAGAATGTAGTCAGAATTTTTATAAAAGTAACAATAAAAATAACCATAAAATAAAAATAGAACAGGATGATCTTATATGGATATCGCCTCGCTGATCCAGCACCCAGAGCTGTTACTGCTAGTGCTCGCACCTTTGTTTTTCGTGTGTATTTTGCTGGAATGGTACTTTGGCGATAAAAGACAAAAGCTACCGTTAAGTGCACGTTATCGCGGCCAAGAAGTGCTGTGTAATTTCAGCCTCGCGGCCATGCATCAAGGTGCTGATTTACTCACTGGTTTGCTGATCGCTAAGCTGTATTTGGCGATGTTTGGTTGGAAGTTATTCGATATTGAAATGGGCCCATTGAGCTTTATTGCCTTGATGGTTGCGCAGGACTTTTGTTATTACTGGTTCCACAGGGCGAGCCACAGAGTCCGCTGGATGTGGGCGGCTCACGTGGTGCACCATAGCTCTGAGAATATGAATTTTAGCACTGCGTTTCGTCAGAGTTTAATGTATCCCTTTGCAGGCATGTGGGTATTTTGGTTACCGCTAGTGGTCATAGGTTTCGACCCAAACTGGGTGGTGTTTGTGGTATTACTCAATCTGGGATTGCAATTTTTTGTGCATACCCAAGCGATTAAATCACTCGGACCGCTGGAATGGGTTTTCAACACACCGTCTCACCACCGGGTGCACCACGGTCGTAATCCACAATATATAGATAAGAACTATGCTGGCGTGCTGATTATTTGGGACAAGCTGTTTGGTACCTTTGAGCCCGAAGTGGAGACTGTGATTTACGGCATCACTAAGCCAGTGAATAGTTTTAATCCCTTTAAAGTGACTTTTAGTGAATGGCGAGACATGTTTGCAGAGGTCACAGCGACAGGCTTGAGTGTTAAACAACGACTGCGTATCTTGTTTGCTCCACCTTCCAGCAGTTTAAAAAGCGAGGAATAACAATCCACTGCATTTTCCAAGTTAAATAGCGCAAATGGCTAATAGAGTCTTGAATTTAGCCTTGCTAGCATATATTCCGTTTTTTGCCACTGTTTTGGTGTAAAAATGTACAATCCCATACTTTGGTGGTACTTTTTGGGGTAAGGAGTTTAACTCGGGAGGACTTATCATGATGGATGAACCTCGATTATCCGCGGAGGAGCTTGCTTGTTTTAGCGAACTTTTTTCGCAGACTCGTGTGGGCACTGCCTTGACTAACGATCCCCTGGTCAATCATGTGCTCACAGTCACAACTGAAGTGCCGCAAGTTATCGCTTCGATTCTCGGTAAGGCAAAACTCACTCTATTGGCCGAAGTCGGGCCCTATAAACTCTGGTTTCCACTACTGATGAAAGTGGATGACTTTGGACAGTTTCAACCCACTTTAGGTGTGCCTGAAGTGCTAGATGCCTCGGGAGTGGAGCGCAGTTGGCGGTTAACCCAAGCCGATGATGTGTGGATATTCGACCACGATCAAGGTGAGCAATGGTCTGTTGCCTCGTTATCCAGTTCTGGCATGGCTATTCGCGCTAAATCACAGCAGCAATTTAAGCAATTGTTAGGCAGTAAAGACTTGCAATTACAACTGCCCAATGGCGAGACTATGCGCGTCGATATCGAGCCTATTCGTAGCGAGAAAGGTCTGGCCTTTGTTAAGTTTCAGGCCGAAACCGAAGAGCGTGAAGCGTTACGTCAATTCTTATTTAGTCGTCACCGTAGCCAGCACGCTCAGCTCTACCGTGACTTACGCTATACCCAAGCAACCTGAAGATACGAGTTTCAGAGCGCCTAGGGTGCTTCAATTCAAGGCGCATCAATGACAGAATGTCGGCCACCTTTTGAATTGATGCAACACGGAAGTGAAGTGCCCTAGGCGCTCCGTTCCGGCGGGTTTTAACGCACTTTATGCTGCGTTGGTTATTTTTAACTTAGCTCGCTAGGTCTGCAAATAACCGCCTTGCCTAAAGTGCGTTAAACTCCCGCTGAATCCTGCATCTTCAGGTTGTTTGGGTATAGTACCCTGCATTGCGACAGTTTTCGGCCTTGTGTTAGTTGACCTGTTATCTAAAAATCTCAGTTCTGCAGCTCAAATGTGAAATCTACTGATTTAGAAACTGTCATTTGTGATTGCTGTGCTTTTCCCAGATTGTTACCTGCCAATCTGTCGCTCGATGGATTAGAATGGCGGTGAATTCAACACATCAGAGCGAGCGGTATGCACGTACATATTTTAGGAATTTGTGGAACCTTCATGGGTGGTCTAGCGTTATTGGCTAGGGCAAAAGGGCACAGAGTGACGGGCTCGGATGCCAATGTCTATCCTCCAATGAGCACGCAACTAGAGGACCAAGGCATTGAGCTTATTCAAGGTTTTGATCCTAGCCAGCTGGGTGAAGCAGGGCACTATCCTGACTTAGTTGTCATTGGTAATGCCATGAGCCGGGGTAATCCTTGCGTGGAAGCCGTGTTGAACATTGGCATCCCTTATACCTCTGGCCCGCAGTTTTTAGCCGATCATATTTTGCCTGAGCGTTGGGTGCTGGCAGTGTCTGGCACTCACGGTAAAACCTCGACATCTAGCATGTTAGCTTGGATTTTAGATTATTGCGGTTATGAGCCTGGGTTCTTAATCGGTGGCGTACCGCAAAACTTTGGTGTGTCGGCACGTTTAGGCAAGACCGCTTTCTTTGTCGTTGAGGCCGACGAATACGACAGTGCCTTCTTCGATAAACGTTCGAAATTCGTGCATTATCATCCGCGTACCTTAGTGATCAACAATCTTGAGTTCGATCATGCCGATATTTTTGCTGATCTGGCTGCGATTCAAAAACAGTTTAACCACTTAATTCGCACCGTTCCTGGTGAAGGCAAGATCATTTGGCCCGCCGATTCCCATGCCGTTAAGCAAACGATTGATATGGGTTGTTGGAGTGAGCAAGAAACCTACCATTTAGCCGAATCGACCAGCGGTTGGTATGGCAAAGCGTTAAGTGATGATTGCCATCGCTTTGAAGTGTTTTTTGATGGCGAGTCCCAAGGTGTTCTCGAATGGGATTTGATTGGTCAGCACAATATTGAAAACGCCATGATGGCCATTGCTGCCGCACGCCACGTGGGCGTTAAGCCGAGTGCTGCAATTGAAGCTTTAGCTAAGTTTATGCCACCTAAGCGTCGACTCGAATTACTCGGAACCGTTAATGGTGTGAGCGTATACGACGACTTTGCCCACCATCCGACGGCCATTGCGACCACGTTAAAAGGCATGCGGGCTAAGGTTGGGCAGAGCAAAATTACTGTGGTACTCGAGCCGCGCTCAAATACCATGAAGAGCGGTGTCCATAAAGACACTTTAGCTTTTTCTATGATGCAAGCCGACGAAGCCTTTTTATATCAAGCCGATACCATCGACTGGAATATGAAAGAAGCCATGGAAGCGGCGGTGATCCCTGTGACTGTGTTACATCAAATTGATGATGTGGTCGCCAAAGTCGCAGCAACCGCCAAAGCAGGCGACACCATAGTGGTGATGAGTAACGGTGGTTTTGGTGGGTTACATAAGAAGCTGTTGGCCGCATTAGAACAGGCTTCAACTGTAGAGCAGGTTAGCTAAGATGGCCTACGCAAAGTCGACTAAGGCGATTAGCTTAGCTTGGACAGGTGCCTCGGGTGCTCCCTATGGGCTTAAGTTACTCGAGTGTCTGTTGGTATCGGGATATCAAGTGTTTTTGATGATCTCCAGTGCAGCTCGAGTGGTATTGGCGACGGAACACGGCTTACAGTTAAGCGCCAACAGTGACAAAGCCCATGCCCAGCTGTTGGCTTTGCTGCACGAAAAAGGCGTGATTATTGCTGGCGAGTTAGTGGTATTAGGCAAAGATGAGTGGTTTTCGCCGCCTGCATCGGGTAGCGCTGCACCTAAACAAATGGTGATTTGTCCTTGCTCTACGGGGACGTTAGCGGCAGTTGCTACCGGAATGAGTAATAATTTACTCGAACGCGCCGCCGATGTGGTGATTAAAGAGCGCGGCCAACTTATCCTAGTACCTAGGGAAACTCCTTTTAGTGCCATACACTTAGAGCATATGTTAAGCCTTTCTCGCCTCGGCGCGACCATTATGCCCGCTGCACCCGGCTTTTATCACAATCCCAAATCGGTAGAAGATCTGGTAGACTTCATGGTCGCTCGAATTCTCGATCATTTGGGCGTTGACCATGCATTAACGAGTCGCTGGGGTTATGACAAACAGTCTAACCGCGACCTCGACAATTGAGACTTATATGAAACACACCACCGAAGTGATGATCTCTGCAGAAGAGATAAGCCAGAAATTGGATCAAATGGCAGAGCTAATCAATGCCCATTATGCCCACAGCGAACGTCTGCTGATGGTAGGCTTGTTAAAAGGCTCAGTGGTCTTTATGGCTGACCTGTGTCGCCGCATTAAAGGCCATGTTGAAATCGATTTTATGTCGGTTTCCAGTTATGGCAATACTATGACCAGCTCACGGGATGTGAAAGTGCTGAAAGATGTGCAATCAGATATCGCCGGTCGCGATGTATTGATTGTGGAAGACTTGATTGACTCAGGTAACACCTTAAGCAAAGTGCGCGAGATGCTGTTACTGCGCGAGCCTAAGAGTCTGGCCCTGTGCACCCTGCTGGATAAACCTGAACGTCGTGAAGTGGATGTGAAGGTCGATTTTATCGGTTTCACTATCCCTGATGAGTTTATCGTGGGTTATGGTATTGATTATGCAGAGCAATATCGCAATCTACCTTATATCGCGAAAGTCGTGCCACTCGATTAAGTGTCCGATATCGTTTAAAACTCCCGCAACAGGCGGGAGTTTTGCTTTTTACGGCTATATAAAAAATAGTATAAATAATTGAATCATTAAAGATTGGTTTTTCAATCAATTAGCTAACTTTTTGCGTTAGTTCTGCAACCCATCATTGTAATTGTGTTTTTTAGCACCATCTTATTACTTTCTAATGTGTAAGGATCGGTACAAATATGGCGAATATTACCCATGCTCTGGTACTCGAAGGGCTTAAAAAAACCTATAAAGGCGGCGTCGAAGCGGTCAAAGGTATCAGCCTCACCGTCAATCAAGGGGATTTCTTTGCCTTGCTCGGCCCCAATGGTGCGGGTAAATCCACCACGATTGGTATTATTAGCTCCTTAGTGCAGAAGAGTTCAGGTACGGTCAAAGTCTTTGATTATGATATTGATAAGCAGCTAGAACACGCCAAGCTCTGCATTGGTTTAGTACCACAAGAGTTTAACTTCAACCAGTTTGAAACCGTGCTGCAAATTGTGGTGAATCAAGCGGGTTACTATGGTGTGCCAAAACCGGTTGCCCTTGAGCGTGCCAAAAAATATTTAAGCCAACTGGATCTGTGGGAAAAGCGCAATAGCCCTTCGCGGGAATTATCCGGTGGCATGAAGCGACGGTTAATGATTGCTCGCGCCCTGATGCACGAACCTAAGTTATTGATTTTAGATGAACCTACCGCAGGTGTGGATATTGAACTGCGCCGCTCTATGTGGGAGTTTCTTAAACAAATAAACCAGCAGGGCGTGACGATCATCCTGACCACTCATTACCTTGAAGAAGCGGAAATGCTTTGCCGTAATATCGGCATTATCGATAAAGGTATTTTAGTGGAATGCACTAGCATGAAGGCGTTGCTGAGTAAGCTGAATATGGAGACGTTTATTCTCGATCTGCGTCACGATACAGCAACAGCACCAGTACTCGATGGTATGACTTGTCGCTTAACCGACTCTCATACCTTAGAGGTGGATGTAGCGAAAGAGCATAATCTTAACGATGTCTTTAGCCAATTGAGCGCAGCCAATATTGAAGTGCTATCGATGCGTAACAAGTCTAATCGGTTAGAAGAACTCTTCGTCGAACTCGTGAAGAAAACTCAGGGAGCCTCAGCATGAATCAGCTCTACTTTATTGCCTTTAAAAGTATTTTAAGTAAAGAGATCAATCGTTTTACGCGAATTTGGATCCAGACCTTAGTCCCGCCAGCGATTACCATGACCTTGTATTTTTTGATTTTTGGTAACTTAGTCGGCAGCCGGATTGGAGAAATGGGCGGCGTATCTTATATGGAGTTTATCGCCCCTGGTTTGATCATGATGTCGGTGATCACTAACTCTTACTCGAATGTTGCTAGCTCATTTTACAGTGCCAAGTTTCAACGTAATTTAGAAGAGTTGATGGTGGCACCTGTGCCCCATTATGTGCTGATTGCTGGCTACGTAGGTGGCGGCGTGGCGCGCGGTTTGTGTGTCGGCCTAATAGTGACGCTTGTGGCCATGTTCTTCGTCGACATTAGCTTGCATCATGCCGGTTTAGTGGTAATGACAGTGTTTTTAACCTCAGTGTTATTTTCACTGGGTGGATTAATCAACGCTGTTTTTGCAAAGAGTTTTGATGATATCAGTATCATCCCTACCTTTGTGCTCACCCCATTAACCTACCTTGGCGGCGTATTTTACTCCCTGTCACTCTTGCCCCCATTTTGGCAAGGCGTGTCGGCACTCAATCCTGTGGTCTATATGATCAACGTGTTCCGCTATGGCTTTTTAGGCTTCGCCGATATCAGCGTGCCATTATCCATCGCCATTATGATCGGTTTCTGTGTCGCACTTTGGACCTTAGCGTATTACTTAGTCTCGCGCGGAATAGGTCTGCGTTCCTAGACATATTTCTTTAGAGCGTAATAGAAAAAGGGAGCCATTAAGGCTCCCTTTTTAGTGTCAACAACTCGTTACTTCATACGACGACGCATTGCCGCCAGTGGTAACAATAAGGCTGTTAACCAACCTAATGCTCCGCCATCATCTTTTTTAGCTGGAGGTATTGGTTTTGCCGTTACTTTAACCGTTACTGTACTAGGATTGCTTTCTAATTTTCCGTCAGACGCTGTTACTGTAAAGACCAGATCTTGTGCTCCACTAGGTGCGGTGAAACTTATTAACTCTCCACCATTGGTGAAGGTCACTGGAGTTCCACTCGTCTGAGTCCAAGTATAAGTCAAGGTATCTTGATCTATATCCGCGCCATTAGCTTTTGCTGTTAACACAGAACCTTCAACACCAGTTGAACCGACTGGAGCGACTGTTGGTGCGTCATTTACATTTTTTACGTCAATGGTAACAATTGCCGCAGCGCCAGTATTGCCATCTTCGTCTGCAGATGTATAGCTAAGCATATCCGGACCAAAGTAATTCTCTGCAGGTGTATAATCAATTCCACCTGTTGAATTGATTGAAGCAGTGCCGTGTGAAGGTGCTTGTACAATAGCTAAGCTGCCTAATGCTCCTTTTGGCATGATATCAATAATGCGTTGGGCATTTGCCGTAATGCCATCACCTGTAATTGATACTCGAGCAACTTTCATATCTGGTTTGATATCATTTTTTAAGACATCAATTGAGACTAAAGCTTCTTCGTTGGTTTCAATTACATCAGCTTGTCCAACATTGAGTGATGTCGCTGTAACATCGTAGTTAATAGTGACATTTCCTGCCGTTGTATTTTTTAAGGTTAATGCATCACCTGTAGAAATATTGCCACCTGTACCATTAAAGTTATAAGTCGTCCCAATAGTACCGCCTACGTTTTCAGCACCAATAGTGACGTTTGCAGGTATATTTGGAATATTGATATAGTTGAAGACAACCTCTTCAGTATCACCTGTCCTAATCCAAACACTGAATGTATAAGCTGTACCTGATGTGTCGCCATAGAGTTGGCCTTTATTCCACTCTAAAGCTAACCATTTCACTCCAGCGCCATCTGTGAATACTCCAACAGCTAAATCACCGCCACCAGTATCGCCGACAGACTTATCTGATAAGTCGAAATCAGACCAGAATGGAGCAAGGATATTATTTGGGTTACTACCATCTGGTAATTGTTTATTTGCAAAAGTACCACTTGCACTTCCGCCTCCAACAATCGCTAAACCATTGTCTGAGATTGTTATTTTGCTGTAGCTCACGCCGTTGTATTTAAAGCTTGGAACTGTAAAAGTAAAGGCTTGTTCATCACAGCCTTCAGGGCAAGTAACGGGAACAACACCTAAGCCAACGATACTTGGAAATCTTTGAGCACCTTTGGTTGTTGCCATTTTAGGTAAATTTAGTTGGCCTACCCATGTCACTAAGCCCAAATCTTCATTTACCTGCAATCCATTTTGTGTTGCACCTGCTAAACTGACTTTTACATCATCTTTTGAGGTTAGTTTAGTACCTTTAGGTGCTTGCGCTGTTACTGTGACTGTATTTGCAAATACATTATTGTTCACAGTTGCAACCAATGGGATCACGTCACTCGCAGTAATATCTGTTTTGGTTGTTAGTGTAGAAATTAAGGATGCATTACTTGATTCTTTAGCCAAAACAGCTAGAGGTAAATGAGCATTTTGTAACCCTTCCGCGCTGTTGATTAATATGTTTCCGAAGATCCACTCGCCATATTCAGCGAAAGTTGAGTCAACGGTTACAGTAAACGTGGCAGAGGCTCCTGCGGCAAGTTCTAAGGTAGAGGGGGATACTGTGATGCCTGTGCTATCTGATGAAGTTGATAAGCTCCAAGATGTCGTTGCATCGCTTTTGTTATAGACAGTACGAGTGAAGGTGCATGGACCAACGCAAGAGTCTGAAGCAATTGAAGGTTTGTCAAAGGTTAATACTGCCTTGGCTGCAGCATCTAAATCCATGCGACCTGCACCCATGTCAAATGGAGTTGCTGGGGTTGTTGCATCATCATCGAGAATGTCTTCATATTTAGCCGTAGAAGTGAGAGCCGTTTTTATATCATTTGCGCTCCACTCTGGGTGCAGTTGGCTCATAAGAGCTGCTGCACCTGCAACATGAGGGCTTGCCATACTGGTGCCAGAGATCATATTAAAGTCTTCACCACCATCATCAGGAGAAAAAGCTGACAGAATGTTGGTACCAGGTGCTGCGATATCCGGTTTAAGAATATTTTGGTTGCCATCAGGACCGCGTGAACTGGTGCTATTTAGGTTATCAGCAAGTTCAGTAACCATGATGCGTTTAGTTTTTGCAACTATAGTACCAGTTGTTGCAGCATCTCCCATTGCTTCGATTACAGCTAAACCTGCATCTTTCGTAATCATGACTGCAGGGAATGGTTCGCCAGGCATAGACATAGTCGTCGGTGCACCTGCCGCATTGTTATAAACTACAAGGGCTTTAGCGCCTGCAGCTTTTGCGTTTGTTGCTTTCAATGAAAAGTTACATGTTCCGCGAGAAATCAATGCAATGCCATCTTTGAACGAATCCGCAGCAAAGGCATCACAACCATTAGCATTTTCAGCGTCTAAATTAACGGCCGCAATCACTGGAGCGGTAACATCTTCTGAGAGCACAGCATCAGAACTTGGGATAGCAAGTAAATCACCTCCACCGGTATTAAAGCTATTAGCGAAAAAACGCCCTGTTGTAGTGTTAGCAACAGTTATTCCTGATTCAATACAAGCTGGGCAGCCAATAGTTTGAGGACCATTACCATCGTTACCGGCAGCGCTAACTACAACAACACCCGCAGCTTCTGCAGCTTCAAACATGGTTTTGTATGGGCTGCTGGCTGGGTCACCACCTGCGCCACCACCCCAAGAGTTATTGATTACATCTGCGCCATCATTAACAGCATGCTCTAAGGCTTCCATTAACATGATGTTTGAACCACTACCACCAGTACAGTCAGCTTTACTATAAAGAGCTTTATAAACCATTAAGTAAGCAGCTGGAGCAACACCTGATAACTCAACAGGGATTTCTTTGAAGGTTGTTGATACTTTATTGCCAACGGCGGTTCCTGCTACGTGAGTACCATGGCCACCAAAACCAAGTGGGCTCATGTATTCATCAGCGCAAACAGGGAATGTAGGTTGCGACCAACGCGCAACGATCAGTTTGTTATTACAGAAAGATGCATCAACAGTCGAGCAATAGTCATCCGATGGTAAATTTCCACTTGGTGCGGTAAAGCCAGCGTCAGTAAACATGGGGTTTTCAGGACGAATGCCACCATCAATGATTGCGACTTTAATTCCTTTACCTGCATTTTCCATCCCAGAAACGGCTTCCCACATTGCTTGGGAATTAATAACTTGGTGAGAAGCATCCATGTTTATTTCATACATGGTTTCTGGATAGACTGATTTAACACCTGGCATTTGAGCCAGTTTTTCAGCGGTTAATCCTTGGCCAACAACAGTGACACCATTAAATAATGTTTGAAAATGGCGTTCTATTTTTGCATTAGGTACTGTTTTAGCTAGAGCAGAAGAAAAATTGTTCTGCTCTTTTGTAAGATGATTGGCGTAGCTTTTTACTTCAGCTGACTGTACGTTGATTTTTTGACCTTTTTTTGCTGAAGCTGTTGCAGCAAACGAGCCAATACCACCTTGGTATTTAGCGAGTGCAGGAGATTCCATTTCAACAATAAAACGTTGTGGTGCACCTAAATTTGTTGTTGCCACTTTAGGTTTGCTAAATTTATCGTGAGATGTGATCTCGGGTGAGTAAGGTTTAAATGTAAATTCACTGTTAGCAATAGCTGCGCTTGAGAGTAGTGCAGCGGAGATAGCGATCGATAGTTTTGTCTTCACAACTTCTTCCTTGTCAATTAATGCTTTCAGCACTTTATTAAACGTGCCTGTAGCTGAATTGTTATAGTTTCTGCTGCGCTCTTTGGCGGTAGCAATGAAGTTGTAACACAAAAGTATCGTATGGTTAACACTTTTGCGGTAAAAAAGATGTTAATCACACTTTGGTATTTGTTATGTTGTTTGTAGGTGTTTGCTGTTTTTCCTGTTTAAGGTTTAACCGCTCTGACGATTGGGTTTTGTAGGCTGATCAAGGTTTCCGTCGACTGGATTTCATCGATAGATTGGATGCGATTGATGAGCACGTGTTGCAAGCCGTCGATGGATTGGCACATGACCTTGACGAAAATACTGTAGTTGCCTGTGGTGTAATAGGCTTCGACGACTTCTTCGAGAGCGTTGAGTTTGGCGATAGCGGCGGGGTAATCGCCAGCGCTTTTAAGGTTGATACCGATAAAACAGCAAACGTCATAGCCTAGGGCTTTAGGGTTTACCGTGATTTGCGCACCTGTAATGATCCCCGCTTGCTTCATTTTTTCTACCCGGACATGGATAGTGCCGGCGCTAACGCTAAAGCGTTTAGCGAGTTCGGCAAAGGGGGTGCGGGCATCCTGCATTAGGGCTTCGAGGATATGATTATCGAGTTGATCGCGCTGAAATGCGGTATCCATAAATAAACTCTCTATAACGTAGTGAATTGTCATAAAGTTACGTTTTTTTATGGGGAATTGCTACCGATTTTGCCCGTATTATTTGATTTTAGTGATCATTGTTCACCCAAAGGCTCACAAAAAGGGACTTTTGCGCTAAAAGTCATACTGACACCCGAGTAGGGATGTTTGATGGTGAGCTCTGCTGCATGCAGCAATAGTCGAGGCGCTAAGGATTTTGCCAGTGAGTCGGCATAAAAACCATCACCTAAGATCGGATGTCCTAGCGCCATCATATGCACCCGTAATTGGTGTGAGCGGCCTGTGATTGGCATCAGTTTAACCAGCGTTGAGCGTTTGGCGCGGCTCATTACTTGGTAGTGAGTCAAAGACGGTTTGCCAACAAGATGATCGACTTTCTGTTTAGGGCGATTTGGCCAGTCGCAGATCAGTGGATAATCAACGCTGCCAGTGTCATTTTTGACATGGCCTGCGACCCTTGCATAATAGGTCTTGCTGGTTTCTCTATCGTGGAACTGACGTTTTAATTCCCGCTCGGCGCTACGAATAAGGGCGACAACTATCACACCAGAGGTCGCCATATCGAGGCGATGGACGATTTGGCAATGGGGATGCTCAGCTTTTACTCGAGTATAGACACTGTCGTAATGGGCGGGGTCGCGACCGGGCACAGACAACAATCCTGAAGGTTTGTTGATGACGATAATGTCTTTATCTTGATAAAGAATATCGAGCCAAGGAGTGGTCGGTGGTTGGTAAATAAAATCAGTCATAAATAGTGCCTATTCGTCAATGCGGGGCAAAGATACTCTGCTCGGCTTGAGGGTGCAAGTGTGAGGCCCAAAGATCGGCTGTGCCATTATCCTCGCTGACAAAAGTAAAGCGGATTAGTTGATGATTTGCTGATAGAGCTGTATTTGAGTTTTTGTTATACTCCCGTCCTTTTCGTTAACGATCATTTTGAGTCTGTGAAGCCATGAGCCAGCCAGAGATATACACTCCCGAGAATCTTTCTCACGTCCATAACCGTCTTGAGTTATTGGCGCCTGCAAAAAATGCTGACTACGGTATCGAAGCCATACGCCATGGTGCCGATGCGGTATACATAGGTGGTCCTGCATTTGGTGCGCGGGCAACGGCGGGTAACAGTGTTGAAGATATCGCGCGCCTGTGTACTTATGCTCATCAATACCATGCTCAGGTATTCGTCGCCCTCAATACCATTTTGATGGATAACGAACTGGCCGACGCCGAAAAACTCATTTGGCAATTGTACGAAGCGGGTGCTGACGCGCTGATTGTGCAGGACATGGGTGTATTGCAGCTCAATTTGCCGCCGATTGCCCTGCATGCCAGTACCCAAATGGATAACCGCAGCCCAGAAAAAGTGGCGTTTTTAGAGCAAGTTGGTTTTTCTCAGGTGGTGCTTGCCCGTGAATTGGGCTTAAGCCAAATCCGTGATGTCGCCGCGCATACTAATATGCAGCTCGAATTCTTTATCCACGGTGCTTTGTGTGTGGCTTACAGTGGCTTATGTAATTTGAGTCATTCCTTTAGTAACCGCAGTGCTAACCGCGGTGAATGCTCGCAAATGTGCCGCCTGCCGGGCAATCTTAAAACACGTCAAGGCGATGTGTTAGCGCAGAACGAACATTTATTGTCTTTAAAAGACAATAACCAAACCGAAAACCTCGAAGCGCTCATCGATGCGGGTATTCGCTCGTTTAAGATTGAAGGTCGCCTAAAAGATTTAAGTTACGTTAAAAACGTCACCGCGCATTATCGCCAAAAGCTGGATGCGATTATGGCGCGTCGCCCTGAGTTTAAGGCTTCGTCCCACGGCCGCTGTGAACATTCTTTTATCCCCGATCCAGAAAAGACCTTTAACCGTGGCAGCACAGATTACTTTGTTAACGAACGTAGCCAAGGAATTAAAGATTTCCGCTCGCCCAAATACATAGGCGAAGAAGTCGGTAAAGTGGTCAGCATAGGTAAAGACTTTATCCAAGTGAGCTCTAGCCATGAGTTTAATAACGGCGATGGCTTAGCGTTTTTCCCCGCGAATTTTGCCATGGCAAAGCAGTCCGATGACAAGCTGCAAGGCCTGCGGGTTAACCGTGCCGAAGGGTTAAAACTGCATATATTGCAGGTGCCAAAGGATTTAAAAGTCGGCATGACTTTGTACCGTAACCATAACCAAGCCTTCGAAGCCCTGTTATCTAAAGAATCTTCTAAACGGATTATCGGCGTCGATTTACGGTTGAGCGACACCCAAGAAGGACTCGCACTGACATTGACGGATATCTATGGCCTAAGCGCCACAGTCAATTTAACGGTCGAGAAGACGCCTGCGACTGATGTCGATAAGACCTTACAAAATACCCGTACTCAGCTGGGTAAGCTCGGCAGTACCGACTTTGTTGCTCGTAGCATCAGTATCGATACGGCCCAAGCTTGGTTCTTGCCTGCGTCTGTGCTCAATGGTCTGCGCCGTGATGGTGTGGCCGCTCTAGAGGCTGCTCGTGTGCAAGGCTATGTGCGTCCACTGCCGTGGAAGCATAATCAAGATGCAGTCTATCCCGTCAAGCATTTGAGTTACTTAGGTAATGTTGCCAACGAAAAGGCCAAGGATTTTTATCAACGCCATGGCGTGATTGAAATCCAAGATACCTATGAGAAAAATGGCGTTACCGAAGATGTGCCATTGATGATCACTAAGCATTGCCTACGCTTTAACTTCAATCTGTGTCCGAAGGAAGTGCCAGGGATCAAGGCCGATCCTATGGTGCTTGAAATCGGCAATGATGTGCTCAAGTTGGTATTCGACTGCCCTAAATGCGAAATGATGGTGGTCGGTGAAAACCGTCAAGTGCGAGGCCAGAAACACCTTTAACATTTGTCATTAGGAGCATTGCCCGAGTGCAATGCTCCTAGCTCCTATTCAGCTTGCATCTGCGCGCCTACAACAGCCTACCTCTCATTGATGTTGCTCTCACCATTGCCACTCTCATATTTTCATCAAAGCCTTATATTGCACATGCGGTAATGAGCAGATATCTTATTGAAAATAATATCAATAATAAGGGATGTTAAAATGGGATTGTTAGACGGTTTACTCGGTAATGCTGCTGAGGTTGATTTACAGGAATTAGCCGAGGAATTAAGGCCTATCATGGGCATTCAAGAAGAATTAAAACTCGCCTACAAAGTGATCCGTGATTTGTTTATTTTCACCAATAAACGCCTGATCTTAATTGATAAGCAGGGACTTACAGGCAAGAAGGTTATTTACCATTCAATACCTTATAAATCTATTACCCATTTTGAAGTGGAAACGACAGGGCATTTTGATATGGATGCAGAGCTTAAAATTTGGATCTCAGGCCAGAGTGAACCTTTAGTCAAAGAACTCAAGCGTGGCACGGATGTCGTGGGTATTCAAAAGACTATTGCCACTTTTGCACTTTAGTTTTTTTGCACTTTAGTTTTTTTGCACTTTAGTTTTAGTGCTGCGACTTAGATTCATTTAGTGCTATCAAGCTTGGAATTGTTATCGCAAGCTAACGGTTAATGTGAGTAAGGTAAGCCAAGTTTTATCTGGGCTTACCTATCCTCGCTATCGAGTGTGATTCAAATCTGCTTGATTAATTTAACACTATCCTACTTGTGCTAGTGGAGTGCTCTATCGGTTCGCCCGCCATAGTATAGGTTTCGGAAAGCTTGAGTTTGCCTTGCTCATCGTATTGATTGTGAATGCCGACCCAGAATTGCTCCTGTCCCTGAATTTGTAAATTACCTTCTTCGGCAATCTGGCGATTGGGATGATAGCGTTTCATTGCATAAAGCTTGCTTTCATCATCAAATTTTAAGTGATAAGCCAATATGGGTTCTTCGGTGTGAGCGGCGACATCTACTGCTATTGTTTTATCTTCTCGCTGTTTTGTCGTGGTATTGCCATTGGGTGCGTGATACTTCTGACGAGATAAATATGCGTTATTTCTACTATTGCTAGCATGATGTTCGCTGTCATCCGTACGGTTATTTGGTCCGTTACTTTGCCCATCAGCATCGTCTTCATCATAGTCATAACTAGGATTTTCTGGGCTATCCCATTCAGGTTCTTCATCTTCCTGAGTTGCTATATTTTCATGAAAATCAAAGTAGTGACTGCTTTCTATCAGTTGGCCTTGTTCATCTAGCCAGGCTTCGCGGTACACTTTTCCTTGGGGCGTAAAACGTTGCCAATGGCCGATATCGAGGTAACGACCATTAGTAATTTGGATTGTGCCAGTTTCTAAAATTAAACCTTGAGGGGACAAGGATTTAGAGCTAAATAAATCCCCTTGCGTACGGGTGAGTAACCAGCGAATGGCGCCATCTTCATAGTATTCGATGCGAGTATCGGCGATACCTTCTTGATAGTATTCCCTTTGATTATTATCAAGATTATAGCCGCAGCGGGTATTCGAGTGACTCTGATAGGATTCGAGGATCCCTTTGTTATTATAAAAGCTGGACTCTTTGAGGTAGCCTTGGCCATCACGAACTTCATATTCAGAAATTGTACGTATCGTGCCATCTTCATAAAACCAGCGAGCAGTGCCATCACGGTTGCCCTGTGTGTGCGGTAAGTACATCTGAATTTGCTGGTTTTCGTGGTATTCAATAAAAGGGGCTACCGAGAGGTTATTTTTATATTGGCCTTCGGCCGAAAGCACGCCACTTTTATAATAGCTTTTAAACAGACCTTCCCTGAATCCCTTTTCAAGATAGATCTCAAGGGCGAGTTGACCATTGTCATGATACCAAAGGGCCATGCCTTGTTCTTTGCCATCCTCAAAATAGATTTTTTCTTCAAGTTGACCATTGGGATACCATTTTACATGTTCGCCATGTAATTGGCCTTCGGTATTGAAGGGTTCACGCCATGCAGGCTTACCTGAGTCGTAAAACTCTTCAATGACTTTGCCCGTCACATCGTTAAACACTTTTTGTTTAATCGCTCCATTGGGATGATACCAAACGGCTTCATATTCATAGCCTTGGTTGTAATATCTTTCAGCTTCTAGTGCACCATCAGGGTAATATTGTTTTTCAATTCCGTGGATAATATCTTGCACTAAGGGCCGGATCAGCTGTATTTGTCCAGATTCATAGTAGCGAGTTAACGTATTGATATAATAGCCATTGCTATCTTGTTCGGCGGTTTCTTTAAGCTGACCATTGCCATAAAAGTATTGAATAAATTGACCTTGGGGGTGGCGATCTTCTATTTGATTGATCTTGCCCTCATGGTCATACCACGTTTGTGTTCCAAGTTGCTGATCATTAATAAAGTTGCCTTCAAATAACAGGGTACCTAGGGCATTGAATTGGCGGGTCACACCATTACGTTCGCCAAAATAGTTTGAATCGACGGCTTGGGTAAGCCCTGGGCTTTGGGTGATGATTCTAAGTATACCCGCACCATCTTCAGTATTGAGTTGGTGAAAAGTGCGGTGCAGTTGGCCTGTTAGGCTGGCGTAATCTTGAATATCGCCTTGCACTATATTGTCAGCATCGAGGGTAAAGTGGCTTATCAATAATGTATCGAGATTGTTAAGCTCAACTTGCCACAACGCCTTTATTTGGCTGTTCTTTTTTGGGGTGATACTGCACACTTTTACCTTGTCGAGCCAAAAGTTCTGCTCGGGGAAAGGGAATTGATTGCTGATTTCGAGGCGGTCGAATTCGGTATGGTGGAATTCGCAGCATTCATTGACGTTTTCCCAGCCCAAGAGTTCTATGACTTGGGGCGTATCGTAGTGATAGAGAGTTAAGCCGTGGTCGGCATTTTCTTCGTAAGAAGTCGCGTCTGCCTTTGTCGCATGGATTTTTAAGCTGAAATGACGCTGGAATAGCGGCGCAGCGACTGACGGCTCCTGCGTTAAATCTTGTTCTTGGCTGAGTGTTTGTGATTCAGTTTGAAGATGAATGTCTTTTGGATCGCGGCTAGTTTGGTTTGAGGGAAATAACTTGGCTTTGAGTGCGCGAAACAACGACATTGGGGGAAATCTCCATATCCATATGTAAAACAATAAGCTTATCTGAGGGATACTCATGGTAACTGAGTATTTCTGTGCGCATATCATAGCGGTTTATGGATTCGTTTCTCAATGCTTGATTGCTCCAAATACCGTTTAATCAGAGTGGCACATTAATAAAAGCAGAGGAATAAAGACAAAATGCTTGATAACTTTTTTGCAAAATTACCCACAGATTTATCGGCCGAAGTGTTTGAAAAACTGGCGGGTAATGGCACTGTGACCATAGAACGCATCGTTTCCAATGGGCAATATACCCAAGCTACCTTAAGATACGAGTTTCAGAGCGCTTAGGGTGCTTCAATTCAAGGCGCATCAATGACAGAATGTCGGCCACCTTCTGAATTGATGCAACACGGAAGTGGAGTGCCCTAAGCGCTCCGTCCCGGCGGGTTTTAACGCACTCTATGCCGTGTTGGCTATTTTTAACTTAGTCCACTAGGTCTGCAAATAGCCGCCTTGCCTAAAGTGCGTTAAATTCCCGCTGAATCCTGCATCTTCAGGTGGTTTGGGTATCTACCCGAAGCTCAATGGTACGATCAAACTCAACATGAATGGGTGATGCTGCTCAAA
Organism: Shewanella oncorhynchi; assembly: GCF_030848765.1. Lineage (NCBI taxonomy): Bacteria > Pseudomonadati > Pseudomonadota > Gammaproteobacteria > Alteromonadales > Shewanellaceae > Shewanella > Shewanella oncorhynchi. Next base: position 4,069,206 of record NZ_CP132914.1, on the reverse strand, counting down.
GGCGAGGCGACGCTTGAATTTGAACAAGGTGAACCCGTTACGCTAACCCCTGGAGATTACTTAACGATTCCGCCCCATCAAAAACATCGAGTCGCTTCGACTTCTATAAGTTCAGAAACCCTATGGCTTGCGGTATTTTACGATTGATTAAGGCTATAGGTTAACGATTCTGCCATAGCCAACTGGGCGTATTGAGTAAGTCTTGGCCTTGGATCTGCGTTTGGCCTAAGGTTTTGTCTAAGGCCAAGGTATTGCAGTGTTCAAATTGGCTTAAGGCATTGATAAGCCGATTAGCATGGGAAACCACCCACAACTGGCACTCTTCCGATACCTTAGCGATTAAGCGTGCAAGCGCAGGTAATAAGTCGGGATGTAGGCTAGTTTCTGGCTCATTTAACACCATAAGCTCTGGCGGTCTTGGGGTCAGTAGGGCGGCGATTAACAGCAAATAGCGCAGGGTGCCATCCGACAATTCACTGGCATTGAGTGGCCTTAATAAGCCATTTTGATGAAATGCGAGCACTAAAATGCCGCCCTCTTTAGGTTCAATGCGAACCTCAGCACCGGGAAACGCATCGCTGACCGCATGGTCAAAAGCCGTTTTATCACCTATCTCAAAAATGGTTTGAATTGCTGATGCAAGGTCGCGCCCATCGTGGTGCAATACTGGCGTGGCTGTACCTAATTGTGGACGACGGGCTGGCGCTTCTGCATCGGTTCTGAAGTGATCGTAAAAGCGCCATGCGCGGATACTATCGCGAAGTTTTAGCACTTCAGGGCAGCGCTCTGGATCGGCAAGTTCGGTAAAAATACTGTCGCCGGTTTGCAGGTGTGCGCCTAAGGTTATCCAGCCTTGTCCGTCAGCAGTGCGACTCTTCACCATAGGACCACGGCGCTCAACCAATACTGTTGAGGGTCGATATTTAGGCCCGTTCCAAATGGCTTCGCGCTTGATTTGTGGATCTAAGCCAAACAGCGTGGTGGCGTCGGGTTTGGGTAAACCGAGTTCAATAAGATAGCTAAAATCTTCGCCGGCAAACCCAAGCTTTAGGCGTTTTGGCGCTTGCCTGACGGTGGCTTCAATGGCGGTGTCGCCCGCTAGCATACTTTTGGTGGGGTTTTCTGGTCCCGCCCAAATGCTGGAATCGAGTCCGCCTTCTTGGGCTAAAGCATTGACAACGCCGCCTTGCGCCGTTTGTGCGAGTAAACGTAGTGCCTTGTATAGATTCGATTTACCACTGCCATTCGCCCCTGTGATCAAATTGAGTTGCCCTAGGGGCAAGACGATTTCACGCAGAGAGCGATAATTGAAAATAGCGAGTGTGGTCAGCATAGAATATCCAAGACTGAAACAAGCTGATAAGCCAGTAAATTTATCGACAAAGTAAATTAAACATGACGATAAAACAATGGCATTTACAGTAGCACTTTGTTGAGCACTCTTTGCCAGTTACCACCCATAAAACGGTCGCGGTCGGTAGATTTAAAGCGTGCCTTGGCTAAGGCATCGTCGATACGGCTCATGCGATCGATATGATTCAGCTCGGGGATTACTACATGCCTTGGCTCTGCATCAAAACCTAGCACGCCTTTCGCCCTCAGGCTGTACCACCATTCTTGATATTCTTTAATGCCTTTGGCGTTGTCATTACCCAGTGCCAGTAGGTTTTCTTGGCCACGGAGCGGGAAGTCATTAGCTATTGCCACGCAGTCCACTCCACCAACACGCATAACGTATTCCAGTTGGCGAATATAATCATCAATCGTGGGCACGGCATTATTGGTAAGCCAGAAACTCATCATAAATACGCCGAATACGCCGCCGCTATCGCCGATGGCGCGGATCACTTCATCGGGGGAACAACGGGCATGGTTTACTATACCGCGCGCTGCGCCGTGGCTTTGCACTATGGGTGATTTAGTGATTTTTGCGACATCTAAAGCGGTTTGAGCGCTGGAGTGACTCACATCAATCAAGATATTGGCGTGATTGAGTTTGGCGATAAGTTCGTGCCCGTGGGCCGTGAGTGGTTTATTGAGTCCGCCACTGGCATCATTATCTAAGGCGCCACCGGCAAAGGTATTGCCGTAATGGTGGGTGAGTTGCAGTACGCGTAGCCCTTGTTGATGAAACTCATCTACCCGCGCCCACTGGTTAGCTTCGCTGTCTTCTTCGACACAATCTGCGCCTTGGATTTGAAAGTATACCGCAGTGCGCTGGCTGTCGCGTGCACGTTGAATATCTCGTCCCCTCAGGCCTTGCAACAAAATATCGGGATGATCACTCACCCGTTTAGCGGCCTGCTTAATGCTTTCCATGCAAGCTTTATAAGTGCGTTTGTAGTTTTGAGTGCCATCGGCTTGTTCTATGGTCTCAATAGCCGAAATATCGCAAAGATAGGCATCGAGTTTAGCGGCGGTTACATCACTTAAGTCATCGGGTAGGAAGGATAAACCATCGACATATATCCGCCTTTGTTGGGCGGCAAAGCTAGGTAAACTGGCGAGTGGACTTAACAGAGTTGCTGCGCCAAGACCTTTAAGGAGTGTACGACGGTAGTGATTGACTGCCTTGATGGGCATGCTCGGTTCCTATCAATAACGCAAATGTAACTTCTTTATACCTTTTTAGGGCGTAGAAGTCTTTGATTAAATCCCTTTTTTGGCCTTTGCCCCTGAGCAAGAGTTGTGATTATTTGTTGTTGCCGAGTGGTTTCAATTATCGCTTGTCGCAGTAAATGAAAACCCTCGGGTTATGATTATCGAGTGGCTTCAACCATTGCTTTTGCCAGTGAGTTAAGGCCGTTAGTGCGCGATGGGCTGAGCTGACCTTCTAGGCCCAATTGTTTGAAGTAAGCTGTAGGATCAAATGCTTGGATTTCAGCGCGGCTTTTGCCATGGCAGGCACCAAGCAATAATCCGATCAATCCCTTAACGATGCGGGCATCGCTGTCGGCTAAATAATAGTGCCTGCCAGCCTGTTCTAGATGATAAATCCACGCATCACTCTCGCAGCCTTTTACTTGAGCGGTCTCGATGCGAAGCTCAGGGCTTAAGCTTGGTAAGTCTTTCCCTAACAACATAATTTGGCGATATCTTTCCTGCCAGTTAGGGGCATTGGTAAAACGCGCCAGTAAGGTTTCGGCATCTTGCACTAAATAGTGAAAATCGGCCTCATTTGGTATAGGCATGATTGAATCTGTCATAGGGCTAAATCCTGTCTAACTTATTTTGAGCATCGTATGAGTTGGGTAGAGCAGTGGCTAAATGCTGGATTACAGCAGCAAGTCTTTTACCGAGGCTAACGCGGCAATAAAGCGGTCGATATCGTCTTTATTGGTGTAGATACCGATAGAGGCACGGCAACAGCCCTTAAGATTCAGGCTCTGCATTAATGGCATGGCACAATGATGGCCACAACGAACGGCAACCCCTTGTTGGTCCAGCAAAATGCCTACATCTTGGTGATGTTCACCGGCAAGATTAAAGGCGACGACGCCGATATTGTCATCAAAGGCGCCGTATAAATGCACTTCACCGAGTGCGCGCAATTGGCTTTGTAAATAGTTAACTAGTTCAGCTTCATAAGCTTGAACCTGCGGCATGAGCTCGGTTTGTAAAAATGTAATGGCCGCGCCCAAACCTATGACTTCAGCAATCGGCGGTGTGCCCGCTTCTAAGCGATTCGGCAGGTTGCCAAATTCTGTCGCCTCAAAACTCACGCGTTTAATCATCTCGCCTCCAGTTAATAGTGGCGCGAGATTATCTAACGCGTCGAAACGGCCGTAAAGCACGCCAACACCAGTGGGACCATACATTTTATGCCCCGAGAAGACGTAAAAATCACAATCGATTTCAGTCACATCCAGCGTTAAATGCGCCACTGCCTGCGCACCATCAACTAAGGTGATGGCACCTTGTTTTTTCGCTAACTGCACTAGCTGAGCCACGGGATTGACTGTACCTAGGGCGTTGGAAACATGACATAGGGCGACGATTTTAGGCTTTAACTCGAGCAAGGTTTTATAGGCGTTGATATCTAAGCGGCAATCCTGACAGAGCGGGATTGGTTTAATGATTGCCCCTGTGCGTTTCGCCAGTTCCTGCCAAGGCACGATATTGGCGTGGTGAGCGGCGGCGTCGATTAATATCACATCGCCAGCGCTTAATTGGGCTGTCAGCCCAAAGGCGACTAAGTTGATTGATTCTGTGGTGCCGTGGGTAAAAATGATTTCTTCGCGGCATTTTGCCTTCAAAAATTGCTGCAACTGATCGCGCACTTTCTCATAGCTTAAGGTCGAACGCGCTGATAACTGATGTGCAGCACGGTGTACATTCGCATTGTCGTTAGCGTAAAACTGCGCCATCGCATCTAACACCATTTGCGGCTTCTGGCTGGTGGCTGCGGTGTCGAGATAACATAGGGGATAACCATCAAGCATTTGATTTAACGCTGGGAATTGCGACCGAATCAGAGCATTTTGCTGATATGCCTCTGATGAGCTAAGTGTCACTGTGGTATCAGGCATAGCATTCGCCGAGGCATGGGATGTTTCAATGTCAGCCATTGTATTCGTCGCTGTGTTAGTCACAGTATTTGGCGTAGGCGATGCAGGTTGAGTCATGGGCGAGGCTAAGGGCAATGAAAAAGGCCATGGGATCTTCTGTGATCTGCCATGTGAATGCAAGTTTTAGCGGTTTGTTGAGGCGTTGGTATCGGACAGTGTTATTGAACGCCTAATTTCACCAAGGTCTGTTCAAACTGTTGCCTAATAGATGATTTTGCACGCCTTAAACGGTTTTTGACTCTAACGTATCATTGAGCTTAGCTATGATGCGATTTTTCTAATGTTTAAGTTTCTCTTTTAAATTCAGCTAATACTTTACGCTTAATTCATCCACCGAAAGTTAAAACTCCGACTATCCTAAATTGGACGTCCTTCGTTGTCAGTGTTTTGCTGGAGAGTAGTTTTATGGTGAAGTTTTTAAAAGACTTACGGATTAAACATAAGATGATCGCCCTCGTTGTGGTGATGTTAGTGCTGATCTTGATTTTGTCTGGATTTAGTCTGTTGAAGATGCAGCGTGTATCGGAGGAAATTCATGGCATTGCAGAAGAGAATATTCCATTAGTCAGGCTATCGACTGACATCACCATTAAGCAGCTTGAAAGCTCTGTCATTCTAGAAAAAGCGTTTCGTGCCGCGGACATTGAAACCGCATCGAGCCAGCAAATTTTAGTGGCTTTTATTGCGGATGTAGTTCAGCACAATGAAGACATTAGCAAGGAGTTGCTCTCGACTCAAACCATGCTTGGAGAGGCATTAAAAAACGCTAAAACTCCTCAAGTACGTGAGAAAACACAGCAGCTAAATCAAGATATTGACACGATCATTCAACATTTTGCAGATTATAAAGTCCTGCTTGGCACCGTTATTTCGGGAATTCAGCAAAAAGAAGACCATACAGCTTTAGCTAAGCGGGTTGAATCTTTAGAGGAAGCGCAAAATGTGTTTAATGCTGAGCTAAGTCAATTCGTAGAACGTTTAGCGTTGATGACTCAAGCTGCAGTTTCTGTAACAGAGGAAGAAGAACTCAGGGCGATTTATGGCTTAACGATTATTTCGATAGTGTCTTTAGTCATAGGATTATTGATTGGCATCGCTTGCAGTCAATACATGGTCAAATCTATCAATCGGTTACGTAATTCTGCCGCCATGATGGAAAAGGGCAACTTTAACCAAGAGTTACGTGTCGATTCCAAGGATGAATTAGGCGAACTTACCGTCAGTATGAATCAAATGGCGTGGACCTTAAGTAAAACTGTTGGCCAAGTGATTGCTCGAAGTGAAGAAATTGCCTCTATGGTGACTGAGCTTAATGCGGTGGCCGAGAATAATCGTGAGGCTATGTTGAGGCAGCAGGATAACACTGACCAAGTCGCCGCCTCTATGACCCAAATGGCAGCAACGATCACTGAAGTGGCGAGTAGTGCAGAAACCGCTTCGTATTCAGCGGGACAAGCCGAGCATAAAGTGAAAGAAAGTTGTGAAGTTGTCGATGCGAGCGAAAAAATCTCGAAGCAGTTGGTTGCCAGCGCCCAGTATTCAAATCAACTTATTCAACAGGTTCAGGCGAGTACGGGAAAAATCCTCAACTTTGTTTCAGTGGTCGATGCGATTGCGGGGCAGACGAACTTATTAGCTTTGAATGCATCGATTGAAGCGGCACGGGCGGGAGATCAAGGTCGTGGTTTTGCTGTCGTTGCCGAAGAAGTGCGGGCATTGGCAACGCGCAGTCAAACGGCCACGCAGGAGATCAGCGATCTTATCCAAACACTCGTGAAAGATGCCAAATCCTCAGTCGAATCCTTTGCCAATAACGATAAGCAAATCAGTGAGTCATCACTGCTCGTTAATCAAGCCAAGCAACACCTATTTGAGATTTTAGATGCCTTAACTGAACTGACTCAGGCCAATTCTCAAGTCGCGACCGCAAGCGAGCAGCAAGCCGTGACCGCCGAAGATATTAGTGAGCGCATTAATGCGATTCGTGATTCGGGTGAGTTGGTACTCAGCAGCGCTAACGAAACAGCTAAAGCCAGCGAGTCACTGTCTAAGCAGGCTAATTCATTGAGGGAAACGATGCAGCAGTTTAAGGTGCGAGTTGTTTAAATGCATTAGCCCATAATTCAGTGTGCCAATGACTGACAGCGGTTAACTTAACTGCGCCACTTCATCTTAACTGCGCCACTTCATCTTAGCTTGAGCCTCATTTGTGCCTTAACTCAATGTGAGGTGTGTATATCCCCAAACAATTTGAAGATGCAGGATTCAAGTTGTTTGGGATATAGGTCTCTCTTGTTATCCGACACACAATTGCCGTAAAAATGATACTGGTTGTGCAGTGACTTGCAACAAACTGTTGTAATATGTAGCGCTAAATAACGACTAAAAATGTGAATTAAATGGGCATGCGTATTCTTTGGCTTCTTGTGTTAACGCTGAGCATTCTTCCTCGAACTGCTGCGGCATCAGATATTGCGAGCAGTGTTACTGGAGGAACTAATCGCCTTGCTGACGGCGGTGATTTTGAGCTAGGCATGAGTGTTTACGGGATTAATCAAGTCGATGTTCGGCAAACGGATTCTGGTTCTGCACAGTTGTCGCTGTTAGTCAGTGGCATGTACCAGTACAAAGGGCTGTTTGTTGAGATGATCCATCAATCTCAAGATGGCATTAATCTGGGATTTAATCTTTGGAGCTCAGAGGATTGGTCATTAGAACTGCTATTGGCTAACTTACAAGGTTCATGGTCCCGTCCTGATGTGGATCCCAGTACGCTGGATGAAGTTGGCCGCAATGCTTATCTACTATCGGAAGATTCTCTCTATGTTGGTGCCGGTTTTCGTGCCACACGTTATTGGGGCGATAACTATGTTTTTCAGTATAGGTTAGTATCTGATTATTATGATGATCAAGGTATTCAAAGTTCTGCCAGATTGGGTAAGTCCTGGCAGGTTCGTAATTGGAATTTTCACGTATTGGGGAGCGTAGGTTACTCATCTGCCACCTTGAATCGCTATCTTTTTGGGATCAGTAAGGAAGAAGCCACTGAACGCTTTCCTGAGTATCGGCCGGATAGCTCTTTCAGTTACGGCATGGAGTTAGGGGTTGCCTATCCGCTGAGTGAAAATTTTGTCTTTCGGGCCATGTATCGCTTCAATGTGTTATCCCAAGAAGTGACCGACAGTCCCTTCAATCAAGCGAGTTATACATCGTATTTTAATGCTTCTCTTAGCTATGTGTTTTAGGAGGAGAGCATGAACCGATTTTATCCATTGTTAGCGGTAGTGATGCTGAGCGCGCCTTTTTTGGCTTGGAGTCAGGATGATGCCGTTATTTTTACCGCAACCCCAGAACGCTGCATTGCACTGCATAAAGGGCAAACTTGCTATCAAGATGTATTGTTTCGATGGCAGACACCCGCGAGCGGCGAGTACTGCCTCATACTGACAGACCGTCAGCACCAGTTAACCTGCTGGACAGGCAAAGCTATGCAAGAATATCAATATAGTTTTGAAGGGGATAAAACGGCGACTTTTAGTCTTATCCGTAATGATGATGTGCAACCGCTCGCGCAAGTTAAAGTGGTCGTGACATGGGTTTATAAGGCCCCTAAACAGAGTCAGTCCGGTTGGAGGTTATTCTAATATGTCAGTTGCAAAGCATATCTTAGTCGTAGAGGACGATACCTCACTGGCAGAGTGGATCAGTGATTATTTACTGGATCACGGTTACGGAGTCACAGTGGCTAGCCAAGGTGATTTTGCCTTAGAGATGATAGCCGATGAGATGCCTGACTTAGTGCTACTCGACGTGATGATGCCCGTTAAGAATGGCTTCGATGTGTGTAAGGAGGCCAGGGCATTTTATACTGGGCCCATTTTATTTATGACGGCTTGCGTTGAGGACGGCGATGAAATCCGCGGGTTAGATGCCGGTGCTGATGATTACCTCACTAAGCCGATTCGACCACAGGTGCTGTTAGCGCGGATAAAGGCCCTGTTACGCCGAGTGAGTGATGAGGAGCAAAAGCAGCAATTAGTGTTTGATTCTTTAGTGTTAAATGCGACGGCAAAGTCAGTCACCATTGATAAACAGCCGCTGGATTTGAATGCCAATGAGTTTGATGTTTTGTGGCTGCTGGCATTGAAGGCGGGCACGATAGTGAGTCGCAATGAATTGGTGGCCCAACTGCGGGGTATTGAATACGATGGCCTAGACCGCTCGGTGGATATTCGCATATCGCGCTTACGCAAGAAGTTGCAGGAAGCGTTGAGTCAGCCCTATAAAGTCAAAACCATTCGTGGCAAGGGATATTTGTTTTGCCGCGATGAGGCCGAGCAAGCTTTATGAAGAAGTTAATGACTTCTCTGGTGCTGGTCGTGCTGGTGGCCATTGCCAGCCTAGGCTGGTCGATAAGTGAGTTTGCAACACTTATTGATCCTGATAATGAAACGCCTAGCCCAGCAACTCACCTCGCGGCATTAAAACTACTGGGCGGTTCACTGGCGCAAACGTTAGATAACGATCCCGCCCCCAATCATGCGTTTATAGACAACTGGAATCAGCGAAATGCAGATCAATTGTCTTTGGTGAATGAAGCAGATTTTGTCTTACCCTCAGCCCTAAAGACAGAGTTTTATTCAGGGGAATCATTACTGCTGGAGTCCGATGACGGCATCTCTTTGCACTATTTATTGCCTAAAACGGGTCAGGTGCTGAATATCAATACCCAGATAGTGACGCCAGCCGATGTGAGTTTTAACGCGAATAAGCTGTATACCATGCTTTTTTATGGCGGTGTGGTGGTGATTTTGTTGGTGTGGGTGTCTCCTTTAATCCGCCAACTGGTTAATCTCAGTAAGGTGACTCAAGCATTTGGTATGGGGGAATTACAGCAGCGAATTGTGGTCAGTAAAGCGTCCTACATAGGCACAATAGAAAGCGAATTCAACCGTATGGCAGATCGTATCCAGCAATTGATCGATGACAATAAATTGCTTAGTCGGGCAGTTTCCCATGATTTAAAAACTCCGATTGCGCGGCTGCGATTTGGTATTGCGGCATTAGAAGAAACCCAAAGCGAACAACTTAGGGTGAAGTATTTTCAGCGATTGAACCGCGATCTGGACACTATGGAAGAGTTGGTCATGACACTGCTCAGCTATGCCCGTCTCGATGAAGCGAATATCCAACCTGATTGGCAACCTATTGAGCTTAATACTTGGTTGCTGGAAAAGTATCAAGGCCAAGTATACTCAGGGTTTTCAGTGGAACTCATCACCTGCCCAATACCGCTAAATATCAAAATAGATCCTAAGTACTTGTCAATGCAGGTGAATAACTTGCTCAGTAATGCGCTGCGTTTTGGCCGTGCCAATATCCGGTTGATGTTGGCATTGGAAGATGGGATTGCGTGGTTACACGTTGACGATGATGGCCCTGGCATAGATGAACAGGAATCTGCTCAAGTGATTAAACCTTTTGTGCGTGGTCAGCATAGCCGCGGAAATTCCGGTCATGGCATGGGTCTGGCGATTGTCGATAGAATTGGTTGTTGGATGGGTTCGCCATTACGTATTGGCCGTGCTCCTGACTTGGGTGGGGCTCGCATGTCACTAAAATTCAAGGCTGAAGCTTAAAGTTGGGGTTTAATACGATTGGCGTAATGCGAGGTTTGAGTCGTTTTTGTCTGTTTCTTTAACATGAGCTGAAGCGAGCAATGCGGCTAAATCTGCGTCATCTAATCTGCTGAGTTGATTTAGAGGTAGAGGCAGAATGACTCAACTCACTATACGAATGAGTGCCTAACGAATTGGTGCAGAACAGAGAGATTTATAAATAAAACGCACCAGCCTTGATACCTAACGAGAATCTAGACTGGTGCATTTTTGATGAGCAATTAACTTTTCACATTGACATTGTTAAGTATGTAATCTGTTTCATAGATGCGGGAACTCGCATTTTCTGGCTTGCTATGTAAACCTGTGACTTCGACCATGACAGAGGTTTCTTGATTCATCGTCGAACTCCCCCACAAGATATCCTTACTCGCGCTCGCTCCTACTCCAAACTGGCCAATTGCATCACGATCGGTTTGTTCGTGAGTAAAAGTGAAGTAGTTATAACCCGCTTGTTTGCATAACTCTGCTGACTTACGCATGACGTACTTTCGGGCCAATGCGCGATCAGTGTTGGTATTGCCAACAAAGCTTATCTGCCAGCTATCGGGTGCAATCTGTGCGGTTTCAAATCCTTTACCGAAAGACCAAAATTGCTTTTCGGTATCGTAGGAAGTGGCACAAGCTGAAAGCATCAGAGCTAATCCAGCACATAAAAACGTTTTTCTGATAAGTGTCATGGTCTTGTCTCGTCAGGTTGTTTAGAAGCTATAGTTCACGCCAAGGGTAGTAACCCACTGGTTGTTACTGTCTATGAGCGGAGAGTCTGCCATGTTGGCACCTATGTGCGAGTAACCTGTGGCTTGAGTAATATCTAAATGCTTAGTGACTGGAATAACCAAAGCGTAGCCTAGCTTATAGGCAAAGGTGCCGTCGGCTTGATAGGCAGGGCGCTGCGCCGTAGCTTCAGATGATGTCACACCTGTGTAGTAGTTTGCGAAGTCTTTACTGAAGTAGTGCACACCCGCATAAGGCACCAGATCACCGAAGCCTACATTTATTGGATGGTAATAGGTGATATCGGCCTGAAAACCATCATAAATATTGGTGACATCGTGTTGGAATTTAGTTGATAGCGTGCCATTTCCTAAATGAATGTCGGCGTTTAAACCCAGATCGCCACTGAATTTACGATCCTTCATGCCCGTTAAAATATCCGCATCATCGGCATCAAAGCCAGGATTGGCAACGGCAAAGATACTGAAATTAACGGCACTATCGTTCGTGCCTAAAAAGCGGTAGTTGATGCCGGACAGATCGGCGTTGAAGTCTTCACCGTGGTAGCCGCCATTGAGGTAGGCACCTGTCTGGTGATCTTGACCCTTATAAAACTGACTACCAGTAGCAACACCTGCGCCAGCAAAGAACTGATCTTGATGACTATAGATATTACCGTTACGAATGTAGGTATTGCTTTCAGCAAGAGCGTGGCTTGACATCAAAACACTTGTGATTACAAAGCAAAGTTTTTTCATTTTTTGATCCTTAAGACATCTGTCTAGTGACTGTGATGCCACTATATTTCACTTCTTAAAAGGACTCTGTATCCGAATGTAACCTAGACCATGTATTGCAGCCTTCTCGCATAGCCTGGCGCTGGTGAGCTCGTGGAGCTGAAGACGATGACCTTTTGCTAAGCCACAGGGATAAGATAAAGAAGACTAAGTAATAGGTAGCTTTTGATTGAATGGAGGAGAGAGCGCATTGATGAGGTGATATAAAGGTAAAAAGTTATGCCTCTAAAGCTATTTGAAATCAATAGCATCAGGGATATTGACCCGATGCTATTGGTCAGTCATTCAAACAACTCGCCGACTAAGCCTAGGGGCTAAGGACAAGGTAATCTAAATTGATCGGACAGTTGGTTTAATCGCACTAATAGCTCTGGCGATAAGGTGACTTTTAAACTGTCGATGTTTTCTTTCAGTTGATATAAGTCGGTGGCGCCTATGATATTGGAGCCGACAAACTTACGTGAGTTAACAAAAGCTAACGCCATTTGTGCGGGCGTGAGTTTGAACTCGCGGGCCAAATCTACATAGGCTTTTGTTGCCTCCAGAGCCATTTGCGAACCAGTATAGCGGGCGAAACGCTTAAACAAGGTCAGGCGCGCGCCTTCAGGCCATTGGTCGTTGCAATATTTTCCCGTCAGGGCGCCAAAGGCCAGTGGCGAATAGGCCAGTAATGGCAAGTTTTCGCGGTGACTGATTTCGCTCATGCCGACTTCGAAACTGCGATTAAGCAAGTTATAGGGATTTTGCACACTCACAATACGCGGCAAGCCATGTTTTTCGGCGAGTTGCAGGTACTTCATCAAGCCCCAAGGCGTTTCGTTCGACACCCCGACATAGCGCACTTTACCTTGGCGGATCACTTCGGCGAGCGCTTCTAGGGTCTCGAGGATCGGCGTTTGATGCTCATGCTCTTGTTGATCGTAAAACAGTTCACCAAAGAAATTGGTATTACGGTCAGGCCAATGGATTTGATAAAGGTCGATAGTGTCTATTTGGAGGCGTGCTAAAGATGCATCGACCGCTTGGTGGATGTTGTTCCAGTCCAGCGCCATATTTTTGCGAATGTAATCACTTTTACCCCCCGGTGCGGCAATTTTAGTGGCGATCACTAAGTCGTCTCGGTTACCGCGGGCCTTAATATATTGCCCTAGGATACGCTCGGTTTCCCCTTGGGTTTCCGGTTTAGGTGGTACGGGATACATTTCCGCCGTATCGATAAAGTTGATGCCATTGCCTATGGCGTAGTCCAGCTGTGCAAACGCTTCGGCTTGGGTATTTTGTTCGCCCCAAGTCATAGTGCCCAAACAAATTTTACTGACCTCAAGATTAGAATGCGGTATGCGTCTGTATTCCATCTATTTCTCCTACGGAAACTCTCTTAGTTTGAGGCTACCAAGCTTTTGCTGTAAAGCAAAGGTTAAACCATAGGTTGAAATGTTAGTGCGCTAAAAATAGCCAGCAAGTTTAGCCATCCTGCCCAATTTTGAGGCATGCCATTGGTTGAAGTTTGTTCGCTGAGTTGCTCTTTTAACGGTTTTAGCGCTTTACTGCACTGAAATGGAGATTTTGGCTTATTTTTGTAAACCTTAGGTACTACTAAATCAGTAATGACGTATTTATGAATAAATTGTTATAAAACTACATTTGCAGATTACAGTAAGTAAGGATGTGAATCTGTGTCACAAAATTGCGTAAATTTACGTATCTAACTTACGAATTTGCAGCGGAATGTGACGCCAATATCGGAATCTGCGTTAACAAATCTCTACCCTAAATTTATCTAAAAATTTTTCATGGTTGATATTTGTGATGGCAGATTTTTCAAACCAAATTGTAACGATCAAAAAAGGCCTCGACTTGCCGATTGTTGGTGAGCCGCGACAGGTCATTGAACTCGGTGCTAAGCCATCCCAAGTGGCTGTTCTGGGAGAAGAGTTCATTGGGCTTAAGCCGACGATGTTGGTCGAAGAGGGTGATTTTGTTCAAAAGGGCCAAGCCCTATTTGAAGATAAAAAAACGCCTGGTGTGTTGTTCACTGCACCCGCTAGTGGCCAAGTCGTAGCGATTAACCGCGGCGAGCGTCGAATTCTACAATCAGTCGTCATTCGTTGTGATGACGGTGAAAACCGCGATGGGCAGATTTCTTTCGATATCCATCAAGACATTGCCGCTCTCCCTCGACCAACCGTTCAAGACCAGTTGGTGAAGAGTGGTCTATGGACTGCCCTGCGTACTCGGCCTTTCTCGCGCGTGCCTGCGCTCGATAGCACGCCAGCAGGTATTTTCGTCACCGCTATCGATACTAATCCACTGGCCGCTGATCCCCGTTTGATCATCGCCGAGCAAACCGAAGCTTTTAAAGCTGGCTTGCTGGTGTTGAGCCGTTTAACCGAAGGCAAGGTTTACCTGTGCCAGGATAAGGGCGAAGCGATTGTTAAAGAAGCATTACCACAACTTGAGGTGCGCCGTTTTGATGGTGTTCATCCTGCGGGTTTAGTGGGCACTCATATTCACTTTACCTTGCCAGTGAGTTTAGAACGTCAGGTATGGCATATCGGTTATCAAGATGTGATTGCCTACGGCAAGTTATTCCAAACCGGTGAGTTGTATACCGACCGCATCGTCGCCTTAGGTGGCCCGAGCGTGCTGAACCCGCGTTTACTGCGCACTCAATTGGGCGCTGAGCTAAGTGCCTTAGTGAGTGATGAAATCAAACCTGGCCATAACCGCGTGGTATCGGGATCTGTGTTATCTGGCCATACCGCGGCGGGCGTACATGACTTTTTAGGCCGATTCCACAACCAAGTGTCAGTGTTGAGCGAAGATTCGCAGCACCATGTTCTCCCTTGGGTGCGTGGTGGTTCTGATAAATTCTCCATCACTCGTGCCGTAACATCACGTCTGTTTGGGGCGACTAAATTGTTCGAGTTTACGACTCATCAGGGCGGTTCAGCTCGCGCCATGATGGCTTTTGGTCAGTTAGATCGCGTGATGCCACTGGATATTTTACCCACCTTACTCGTTCGAGACTTAGTGGTGCGTGATACCGATGAGGCGCAGGCCTTAGGTGCATTGGAGTTAGATGAAGAAGATCTGGCGCTGTGTACCTTCGTATGTCCCGGCAAATATGACTTTGGTAAAGAATTACGTGCCTGTCTAGATGTTATTGAGAGGGAAGGTTAATGACCAAACAAGTGAAAAAACCTGATTTACAGGACGCCTCTGATTTACAACAAGAGTACTACGCAACGGGTAAGTCGATGAAGGGCTTTTTGCGCTCACTCGTCATTGCTAATGGTCGTAGCACTAAGGGCCAAGTGCATGTGCGTGACGCGATTGACGTGAAACGTACCATGACGCTAGTCGGTTTGTGTTTACTGCCCGCCATTTTATTCGGTCTATATAACATTGGCCTACAGGCACAGCTTGCGCTCGCGGGCGGATTATCGACGCCAGATATTTGGAAGTTAGAAATCTTTAATACCCTGTTTGGCAGCCTTAGCCAAGACACTGGGATATTAGGTTTATTCCTCTATGGTCTTAGTTTTTATCTGCCGATTTACCTGACAGCACTACTCACCAGTTTGTTTTGGGAAGTGGTGTTTGCGCGGGTTCGTGGTCAAGAGTTGCACGAAGGCTTCTTCGTGACGGCCCTGCTGTTTACCTTAATCTTGCCAGTATCGACACCGTTGTGGCTGGTGGCCATGGGGATTTCCTTTGGTGTGGTTGTGGCTAAAGAGCTGTTTGGCGGCATGGGATATAACTTCCTTAACCCTGCGTTGGCGGGCTTGGCTTTTATCTACTTCGCCTATCCATCTGAAGTTTCAACCATTAAACAGCTCGTTGCCGTTGATGGTTTCTCTGGTGCAACAGCGCTGGCACAAACTGCAGCGGGCAAGTTGAGTTTTGCCGATTACTCTTGGTTTAGCGCCTTTAGCGATCCTAACTGGTGGAACAACTTTTTTGGCTTTACCGTGGGCGCGATTGGCGAAACCAGCACCTTAGCGATTTTGATCGGCGGTTCATTATTGCTGATCAGCCGCTTAGCGGATTGGCGCATTGTGCTCGGTGTGTTGCTGGGCATGATAGCGACAGCAACGCTGTGTAATTACATCGGTTCTAGCAGCAATCAAATGATGGCAATGCCGTGGACTTGGCATCTTGTCGCTGGCGGTTTTGCGCTAGCAATGATGTTTATGGCCACCGATCCTGTGACCACTTCGTACACTCGTCAAGGCAAGTTTGCCTACGGTGCTTTGATTGGTTTTATGACTGTGCTTATCCGTGTTGCTAACCCCAAAATGCCTGAGGGCGTGATGTTAGCCATTCTGTTCGCCAACCTTTGGGCGCCGCTGTTCGATTATCTGGTGGCCCGCGCCAACATCAAACGGAGATTAAAACGTCATGGTATTTAAGAAAGATACTGTGGTGGGGACCATGATCTTCACCATCACGCTCTGCCTCCTGTGCTCTTTTATGATCACAGGCACAGCAGGCATATTGAAAGAACGTAAAGTCGCCAAAAAACGTGACGAAGTGCAGCGCTATGTGTTGATGGCCGCCGATGTGAACTTAGGTCAGGGCAATGAGTTTAGAGAGATTTTTGCTAAATCTGTTAAGCCATTATTGATCAACCTAGACACAGGCAAGGTGGACTCAGACGCTAACGTCCTCGATTTCGATGAGCGTATGGCGGCAATTAATCCTGAGACTTCAAGTGCGCCGAAAAAAGATATTGCCAAGATTAAAACCCGTGCGAACGATGCCCGCGTGTTTAAAGTGCTCGATGCCAACGGCAAGTTAGACAGCGTGGTTGTGC
Source organism: Shewanella oncorhynchi (assembly GCF_030848765.1). Taxonomy (NCBI): domain Bacteria; kingdom Pseudomonadati; phylum Pseudomonadota; class Gammaproteobacteria; order Alteromonadales; family Shewanellaceae; genus Shewanella; species Shewanella oncorhynchi. The sequence continues at coordinate 4,052,627 of NZ_CP132914.1, read as the reverse complement.
CTTTCTACGGTAAAGGTCTGTGGTCGATGATCTACGGTTATGTGGCGGTTGAACCCGATTTCAACACCATTAAAGGGCTAGTCGTGTACGAACATGGTGAAACCCCTGGTATCGGCGACTTTGTGACCGATCCCCATTGGTTATCGTTGTGGAAGGGTAAGCAATTATTTGATGAAAAAGGCAAATTTGCGATACGTCTTGTAAAGGGTGGCGTTAAAGAAGGCGATCTTCACGGTGTGGATGCGGTGAGTGGCGCGACCATGACGGGCCGCGGCGTGCAGCGCGCAATGGAGTTTTGGTTTGGCGTTGAAGGTTTTCAAACCTTCTTCAACCAGCTGAAAGCGTCGGCAGCGCAGGGTGAATTGCAAGGTGAGTTGGGAGAGGCAAAATGAGCAACACTTTATCCATGCGTGACATGTTAACGGGGCCAGTGTTTGCCAATAACCCCGTCGCAATGCAAGTGCTGGGCGTATGTTCGGCATTGGCGGTCAGTAACTCAATGCAAACCGCTGTGGTGATGACACTGGCAGTGACCTTTGTGTTGGTGTTTTCTAACTTGATTATCTCTGCCATCCGTAACTTTATCCCGACCAGTGTGCGGATTATCGCGCAGATGACGGTTATCGCCTCCTTGGTGATTATCGTCGACATGGTTCTGCAGGATGTAGCCTATGAGTTATCTAAGCAACTTTCTGTATTCGTTGGGTTAATTATCACCAACTGTATCATCATGGGCCGTGCAGAAGCCTTCGCCATGAAGTATCCACCGCATTTAGCGGTCGTCGATGCGCTTGGTAATGCGACAGGTTATGGCTTGATTTTGATCAGTGTCGCCTTTGTACGCGAACTGTTAGGGACGGGTAATTTATTCGGTCACCCTGTGTTCACCACCATCGAAAATGGCGGCTGGTACTTGCCAAACGAGATGTTCAAGTTACCACCGAGCGCCTTCTTCCTGATTGGTGTGTTGATCTGGACTATCAATGTGATCCAGCGGAAACGGGGTTAAGGAGCAGATATGGAACACTATATAAATCTATTTTTGCAGGCCACTTTTATCGACAACATGGCGCTGTCGTTCTTCTTGGGTATGTGTACTTTCTTGGCCGTGTCTAAAAAGGTGTCAACCGCCTTTGGTCTAGGTGTCGCTGTGATTGTGGTGATGACCTTAGCCGTGCCGTTAAACCAGCTGATTTACGTCAAAGTGCTCGCACCTGGCGCACTGTCTTGGGCGGGATTACCCGGTATCGATTTAAGTTACCTGCAACTGATCACTTTCATTGGTGTGATTGCGGCGTTAGTGCAAATCCTTGAAATGTTTTTGGATAAGTACATTCCTAGCCTGTATGACTCCCTTGGGATCTTCTTACCTTTGCTCACAGTGAACTGCGCGATTTTTGCCGGGGTGATCTTTATGGCGAACCGTGATTACAACTTCGGTGAGTCAGTGGTGTTTGCTATGGGCTCGGGTCTTGGTTGGGCGGTGGCGATTGTACTGCTGGCGGGACTGCGCGAAAGAATGAAATTCAACGCGATTCCCGAAGGCTTACAAGGTATTGGTATCACCTTTATTACTACAGGCTTGATGGCGCTGGGCTTTATGTCTTTCTCAGGGATCTCGCTGTAACGCTACAGTAGGCGAGCCAAGAATTGAGAAAGTGAAACCAGATTCTTTTTAGAAAAGAGCTAGAAAAGGGTAATACGATGGAAATGGCAATTGGCATAGGCATGTTCACGCTAGTGGTCTGTCTATTGGTGATAGTGATTCTAATCGCCAAAAAGAAATTAGTGGCTACGGGTGAAGTGACGATCAGCATCAACGAAGATGCCGAAAAAAGCATTCAAGTTGCCGCGGGTGACAAGTTACTCGGCGCTTTGGCGAGTCAGAGTATTTTTATTCCGTCTGCCTGTGGTGGCGGCGGAACCTGTGGTCAGTGCCGAGTGAAAATCAAATCGGGCGGCGGTGACATTCTGCCGACTGAAATGGGCCATATCACCAAGAAAGAGGCTAAAGAAGGTTGTCGTCTCGCCTGCCAAGTCTCAGTGAAAACCGATATGGAACTTGAGCTCGACGAAGAAATCTTTGGGGTGAAGAAGTGGCAATGTCAGGTGATCTCTAATGATAACAAGGCGACTTTTATCAAGGAGTTATTGCTTGAGTTACCCGAAGGTGAAGATGTTCGCTTTAAAGCAGGGGGTTATATTCAAATTGAAGCGCCAGCCCATGTGGTGAAATACGCTGACTTTGATATTCCTGAAAAATACCGTGGCGATTGGGACAAATACGGTCTGTTTGACATTGTCTCTACCGTTAATGAAGAAGTGTTGCGCGCTTACTCTATGGCCAACTATCCCGATGAAAAGGGTCGCATTATGCTGAACGTGCGGATTGCGACGCCGCCATCGGCCAATGTGCCAGCGGGTAAGATGTCATCTTACATCTTCAATCTGAAAGCGGGCGATACAGTGACCATTTCTGGGCCATTCGGTGAGTTTTTTGTGAAGGAAACCGATGCGGAAATGGTGTTCATCGGCGGCGGTGCTGGCATGGCACCTATGCGTTCACACATTTTCGATCAGCTTAAGAGTAAGAAAACCACACGTAAAATGAGCTTCTGGTACGGTGCTCGTTCGACCCGTGAAGTGTTTTACCAAGCGGATTTCGATGCCCTAGCGGCCGAGAATGACAACTTCGTTTGGCATGTGGCGTTATCTGAGCCATTGCCTGAGGATAATTGGACTGGCTACACTGGCTTTATTCATAATGTGATTTATGAGAATTATCTTAAAAATCATAAGGCACCAGAAGACTGCGAGTACTACATGTGTGGTCCTCCAATCATGAACTCTTCAGTGATTAAGATGCTTGAAAGCCTAGGCGTTGAACCAGAAAACATCCTACTCGATGACTTTGGTGATTAGGTTGTAAGTGAGTAATAAAAAATCGCGTTAGGCCCAGCTTAACGCGATTTTTGTTTATAGGGCTTTTTATCATTTCGCAGTTTTTAGCTTTCGCATCTTGATGCTATTTAGCACCTCACCTAGCTAAAGGATTTGCCGCCGTGGCGGGTTAAATAGCTCACCATGCGCTCACTCTCAGCGGTATAGCATCCCATGCGAAACTCCCCCTGCCAGTAAGCAATATCGAGCGGATGATACCCCTGCGAGTTTGGATGATTCACATTGGCCCCCGCATCCACCAATAATTTGAGCAGTTCAAAAGACTGCAACTCACAGGCATGCAAGAGTGCCGTCATCCCGCCATTGTCCACGCCTTCAAGATTAGCGCCATTGGCAATAATACGCTTTACAGCAAGCGTATCTTTGGCTTTAACCGCATCGATGAGTTCAGTGCTCATTTGATCGCTATTTAACCTCATCCAAAGGATTTAATTTAAGTGGATTTAGCCTAGGTTTCTTTAACTTGTGGGCGAAACTCCGTAAGCTGAGTAGCTTATACCTAAATGCTTATGTCTACAGGTATAACTTATCATGGATGTAATAGTTGTAGGATAGGAGGCTTGTTTGAAAAAGTTAGCAGTAGTATCACTTATCTGTTTCTCCCTCAGCGCATGCTCTTCACTCAATGAAGTTAAATTGGATTCTCAATCGGTATCCAGCTACATAGGTGAAAAGGTCAAAGTCACCACAATATCTGGCGAACAAATGGAATTTCAAGTCGAAAGTGCAACGGAACAGCAGATCGAGGGAGAAGGGCAACTAGTCAAAATTGAAGATATACAGACGTTGGAAGTTGAGGAGCTTAGCCCACTAAAATCGATATCACTTTCTGCAGGCTTATATATGTTAGGTGCGATAATTATTACTATTGTCGTTTTATAGCCATTTTAAATGTGTATTAGCTGCAACTTGAGATATTCAGTCTACAAACTGGGGCAGACTGCCACTTGGTTTATACTGCTCGGATTAGCTTCGTCACCCTAGGTATCACTTTGTTGTGTCATTTTTATATGGAATATTTCCTTTATAATTCAATTGTAAAGATTAAATTGTATTATCCATAAAAAGCGCTTGTGATAAGCTTGCTTTTTTCTAGCAGGCAGCATTATTTGTTAATTACGTTAAGGATAACCCATGCGTTTGAGTGTTATCAGTACCCTGTTGACTGGTTTTTTATTATTCCCAAGTGCCAATAGTTTTGGTCTGTTATTAGAAACAGGTGCTGAACAAGAGCAAATCGGGCAAGGCAGTAACTCGATTGCCGTTGAAAGCCAAACCGCATCTTCAGTATCGAAGGTGGCGGAGATCAAGACCTTAATCCAAACCGCAATAAAGGATTCGCCGCAGCCATTTAGTGGCAGTGTTATCCTGCTTGAGCAGGGCAAGCCGCAGTTTGAACTGCAAAAGGGCGAAGGTATTAGTCAAGATTCGCGTTTTGTGATGGCGTCGCTCTCTAAGCAGATTACTGCAACCTTGATATTGCAGGCACTCGATGCGGGGAAACTCGACTTAAACCTATCGCTTAATCATTATCTTTTTGGTGATGCAGAAGGGAATAATAAGGCGCTAAAAGGCACTGTGGCGGGTACAAATTCAAGTGCAAACGCTTTAAATTCCAGTCGTTATGACGCGCGGATTACGCTGCACCAATTGCTGACGCATACATCGGGTGTCGATAAACTGGGTAAGGCCAATCGATTCGAGCCGGGTAGCCAATTTGAATACTCCAACTTTGGTTATTCACTGCTTGGGCAAGTGCTTGAGAAGGTTAATCACCAATCCTTTGCCGAGCAAGTGGCGCAGTTTGCAACGCGATACCAGCTTAATGGCTTGAGTGCTGAGCTTGGCAGTATTGAGGCGATTCACGCCAAAGTGCCTTCACTCGCCGTAGGTTTACAGGAAAGCGAGGTGATTGCCCCTGCTGACTTAGTGCTTGATGAAGCTTTGTTGCCCGCAGGGGGATTAATTACCTCTGCGCCAGTTTATGCCGCCTTTCAGCATCTATTACACTCTGGCAAGTTGATGAGCGCAAAGAGTTATCAACGGATGACAACGGCGTATACCGAGATCCAATTCTTATGGCCAAATATGCGCTATGGCTATGGTGTGAGGATCAATAAGGATGATGGCCTCGTCGAATACAGTCATACGGGCTATTTATCTGGCTATATGTCGATGACACTGCATTATCCCGAATTTAATTTGGATCTGGTGATGCTGGAAAATCTATCGCTAAATCTTAATGATCGCGCTCGAGTATTTGAACTGCATAATCAGATACGTCAAATCATTCGTAGCCAGTTACTGCTTGTTAAAACGTCTAATGTTAAGCCTTAAGTCTCTCCATTATGTTGGCTAATAGGCGGCTAAGTCAGATGGTGTGAGTCTCGAAAGCATAAAGCCCCAAAGTTAGGGCTTTATGCTTGGTACTCGTTGGCAGTTAAGGTGCTAATCGTTACCAAAAGCGCTTTCTAAGTGCGGTCTCGATATCAATCTCAACCCTAAAGTACTGCAAAATCGTCCAAACTGAATCGACTAAGGCTTCGGTAAGCGCTGGATAATCATCCTCGATAATTTCGTTAATTTCTTCGACGGTTTCATCGATATATTCCTGAACACCTTCCTCAAATTCGGCCTTTGTCGCTTGATTGCGGAAAAAGCTAAAGTTGTCGAGCTTTTCTATCAATTGATCAATAAGGACTCTCACCGAATTGAGTTGCTCAACTGTGATCGTCGGATCGGTGGCGATCAGTTTAAAAAAGCTCTGCACTTTGGTTTTGAGATCGAATAGCGTTGGGATTTGATCTCGATTTGCCGCCGCATTACTCACCTCTAATTTGGTTTGCTTGACGGGGGCAGGTATTACATTCACCTCAGATGCTTGCGGTTTGGCCGTCATAGGATCGGCGTTGCTCGAAGCTGTTGCTGGTATTGCGCGATTGTGGGCTATGGCTGTGGGGGCTGGCGGTATCTCGCGCCCCAGTGTTTGTAGCAGGCGGCGCTGGAAATAGCTTTGCGGCAGGGCTTTGCTGAGTGCTTGCTCAAGCTGAGTTTCACTGTAGGAGGCTATTTGCAGCAGCGCTTCGAAAATCTCTTTATATTCTTGCTCAATAGCCGCTATTAGCGGGCTATTGCCGAAGCTATTGGTCACGGTTAAGTCGGCGCCATATTGCTGCAAAAGTCTTAAGATCCGCACCGCCGTTGATTCAAAGCGGGGGAACTCGATTGAACTGCCGCCTATCACAGCGCAAAGGGCTGGCGTGGTGTCTTCGGCATTGATGGCATTGGGGTTGGCGCCATGTTCGAGTAGCGCCTCTACGCAGGACTGTGCGCCGTAGTAACTGGCGCACATTAATGGCGTAAATTGCTCATCTACTGAGAATTCTTCTAACTTTGCTCCATGGCGCAGTAAGAGTTCTACGGTTTTTCGCCGCATAGGGCCGGTAATTTCATCCCACCAGTAGGTCGAAATCGCCTTGTGTAGAATGGGCGAATTATCGTGGCCGCAATGGGTAAAAATATCCCCGCCTTGGTGAATGAGCCATTCAAGTAGTTGGATTCGACAGGAGATGGCTGCCGCGGACACATAGTTAGTGTTGTAGATATTGGTGAGGCTTAAATCTAGCCCCTTGGTGAGCAGATATTCCATCACTTGGATAAGCGTTGCTTGATCTTCTTTCCCTGAACCACGCTGGCAGATAGTGAGTAAGGTTGGTTCATCCACCGCCCCAAATTTTTTATTGATATCCATACCATATTGCAGGAATAGATCGAAAAACTCGGGCAGAAAGGTTTTCTTTTCGACCATTGGATAAACCAATAGTCGTAAATTCGACCAGACTAACATCTCATAGGGTTTACCCGTATTCACAAATTCGGCATTTGGATTAGCGCCATATTTGAGCAACAGTTCAAGGGCTTGGTAGATGTAGCTCCGTTTATTCGGATCGGTAAATTGGGCATTATTAATATATTGGTTGAGTAAGGGTGAATGGTCGGCATCAGGCGGTGTCATCCTATAGATGCGATTGATATCGACGGTGGCCTTAATCAGTTTTTCGATAATCCTAAGGTCAAATTCTGAGGTCAATGCCGCATAGACCAAACTTTTGGCGTGGGAGTCGGCTTTGAGCTGCGGATAATGGTCTAACAGGTATTCAGTGTAGTCTTGCGCTTTGGCGTAAACGCATAGTTCTAATAGATTAGCATCGTCCCAGAAGCTGCTGTCGTTGGCCATAATATAACGGGACTTTTTAAATACAGGAAAGCGTTTTACTAAAGGAGCAAAGGCTTCAATCCCCCAGAATCCGCTCGAGGAAATAATATTTTCAATTAGACTTAATTTACCTATTTCTAATGGGATGTCTTTATTAATGATATGCAGGAATAGATCTTTATTGCGTTCATCATATAATATTTCTAGCGGGTGGTTTACTTCACCATTGGTCCAGAAACTCACCGGTTTATTGATATCTAAGTTAGCTGCAAGTAGAAGATCGATCATATCTCTACGTTGATGGTGTTGATAGATATATTGCGGATTAGGATGAAATAGATAGTTGAGCCAGCAATTGTTATATTGATTTTGAAAGTAAAGATTGGCACTAGAGTCTAGGTATAGGGTAACGAGTTCTGAGTTGTTATATTCAATAGCCGAATGCAATGCACTGAAACCATTACATTCGATTTTAGCGCCTTTGCTGAGCAAGTATTTTATAAGCACTAAATCGGACTGAGGACTGCAAGATAGTGGAACTAATATATTGCAGGGCGAAACATTGAGATCAATAAAGTTGAGATCTCCACTATCGGCAAGAAATTGATCAACTTTCTTTATTTTAGCCGAGGTCGAAAGCGTGTTATCTAGGCATATTTCCCGAAGTGTGAGTTTCTTATCACTAAAAATCCAACTGAGCATAATGTTCCCTATTTAATGCCGTTAACAAAATGGTATCAAACACCTTTCAATTTATTAAAAATTGAGTGAGGTAAAATTGCCATATATTAATGCATTTAAGTTAAGAAAAACTATGCCCTAAGACTGATAATTAAAATGATCCTGTTTGAATAACATTTTGTGATACAAATTGATAATGCCAAACAAGTTGCATGATGACATGTTTGGCATTGTTACTTTGATTGGAATTCTGCTTCATATCCTATTGATTAAGATCTAGCAGCATCGGCATTTCGCAGGCGTCGTGGCCTGTGTTCCCTAGGGGAGCCGACAGATGTACAAAGCCTAATTTCTCATAGAGTTTTACGGCTTCATTTAGTACAGCGGTGGTTTCTAAATAGCAGCTTTGATAACCCGTTTCGCGGGCGAAATCGAGTGCCATTAACGCTACGCGTTTTGCGAGTCCTTTGCCGCGGATTTCTGGCATAAAGTACATTTTTTGCAGTTCGCAGACGCCATCATTGTTAGCTAAAGGCGCAATACCGGCGCCGCCTAAAATGCGGCCCTCTAATTCAATAATCCAATAGTTGGCGCCTGCTTGGGAGTAGATCTGGCTTAGGCAATCTAAGGTCGGGTCTGCCACGCTATAGCCTTTATCTGCGGTTAAGCCGTATTCGGCCGAAACATCGCGGATGACTTTGGCAATTGCGGCATCATCTTGGGCTGTGGCTTGGCGAATGTGGCAACCACTTTGCTGCTTGGCGTTATGTACGGCTTGGTTATATAACACGAGGGCCTCTTCGATTTGTGAAGTTTGCAATGGAGTCAGTTGGGCTAAGATCCCTTGGAATAATTGATTCTGCTGAGTATCCAATTTAACGAGTAACTTCTTACCCGCAGGTGTCAGTTGCACAACTAAGCAGCGACTGTCCCGTGGGTGCACCTGACTCTGGGCAAGATGTTTATCGATCAAATGCTTGATAGCGCGGCTCGCATTGGACTTATCAATGCTGAGTTTGCTTGCAAGCTCTTTGATGGTCAGGGGCTGCTTGCCTATCTCAAACAGGGCATGGGCTTGCACGGGCGAAAGGGGTAAATCCCCAAAGGCGGCGTTGAGCATGCCTAAATTTCTCACCAGATAGCGAGACAAATGCCTGAGTTGGGCGGATGAGCCTGACTCAGTCGTTTGCTTAGTTTGAGTCACAGGCTTCGCGGGATCTTGAGCCAAAGGTGCGTTTGTTTGAGCCATAGTCGAATAGGTTTGGTTGCATGTCACAACTAAGTTAGCGGGCTTTAATTCCTCTTGCAACATATTACTAACAATCGACTGTGTAAATATCAGGATTCAATAATGGCGCCATGGCGAGAATAATCGCTTGGGTGTAATTACTTTCACGGGTCGCATGGCCGTGGGTGAGTAAACCTATGGCACCGCCTTTTTGCTTAATATTGATTGTATTGAACAACCTATCCATGACATCCCCGAGTTCTTCCCCCGCTTCTAATGCCCGATAAACTTGCATTGGTAAAGGTAAAATCGCACTGCGGCCAATGGCAAGCTGGTCTTTATGGCCAATCGCGATATAGGCGAATGTGGCAGGACCAAAGTCAAAACAATCGACACCGCCTTCCATCGCAAAATAGTAGTCGGCTTTAGTCTCTTGCGGGTCCTGCTGTTGACAATAGCGCACCCGATTGATCGCCCCTTGGCGAGTATCGAGATCTGTCATTGGCTGCGCCGCAACACCAGAAGGGGCATCCATACTGCTGGCTTCTATGATGCTCTCAGGGAACAGCTGTGCCATGGCGTTAGTTGCCGCGTTGATTTTTACTGGGTTTTTAGAACCCACTTTTATCTTAATAATGTTTTGTTGCATATAAGTTATTTATTTTGGATTTTAATGTGGACGCTCGTTTGAATCATTGCTTAAATGGTCTGAGGTGTCTAAGTGTTTGGGTTTTCTATTCTGCCACAGTCGTCGGCGAAGCTCAGTAAAAAAGCCAACAGTAGGGGAGGCAATAGCCAGCCTTAGGGACTAGGAAGCGACATGCAACTATTGCTCCTTCAGTAATTTGGGCTGGAATAGGCAGTAAGGCTATGTCATTGAAGGAACCAAAACCAAGAGATAATAATAATGAAATTCAACAAACTCGTGATTGCTATGGGAATGGCCTGCGGTGTAATACTGACCGGCTGTAACGATAGCGAAGATAGCACTACGCCTACCGAACCTGAAACTCAACTGCAAACTTTTGCCCCCAATGGTTTACTCAAAGCCAGTATTCGCCGTACGACCTATGGCGTGCCGCATATCCAAGCTGACAACTTAGAAAGTTTAGGTTTTGGTAGCGGTTATGCGCAGGCACAGGACAACTTATGTGTATTAGCCGATGGTTTTATCAAGGCGAACTCACAGCGTTCTATGTACTTTGGTCCCCATGCGTCGATTGACTTCACTACGGGTCAACCCACGGCGGAAGATAACGGTAACCTTATCTCAGATTTTGCCTATAAAGCGCTAAAGATCAGAGCGCAAGCCGAAGAAAAATGGCCGAAATTTAGTGAAAACTCTCGGGCACTTATCCAAGGTTTTACCTCTGGTTATAACCAATATCTTGCTGATGTCGAAGCGGGCACACAAACGGCAGAACCTTTCTGTGGCGGTCAGCCTTGGGTGAAACCCATAGTGCCAGAAGATGTGGTGACTTATTTGTTTTCTATCGCCTTATTACCGGGCGCAGCTAACTTTCTCGATCTGATTTTTTACGCGAACCCAGGAGATGCACAGGAATACATGCCGCGTATCGTTGGGCCCGCGCCTAGCCAAGACCAAACTGCGTTTGTGGCCGATATGCAGTCTAAGTTGATTGCCCGCGCGGCTCGTATCACGACACCAGAAACCAATCCCCGCGATTTAGGTTCAAATGGTTGGGGTTTAGGCAAGGATAAAACCGAAAATGGTAAGGGCATGGTGCTAGGTAATCCGCATTTCCCGCATACGGGTAACCTGCGTTTTTGGCAATCCCATATTACGATCCCAGGGCATTTAGATATGATGGGCGGCTCGTTAGTGGGTATGCCAGGACCGATTAATATTGGTTTCAATAAAGATCTCGCTTGGACTCATACCTTCTCTACCGCTGAGCATTTTGTGATGTATAACCTTGAGTTAGTCTCGGGTGATCGGATGCAGTATTTGTTTGATGGTAAACCTATGCCGATCACCAAAGAGACAGTATCGGTTCTAGTGAATGCAGGTCCTGCGGGCATGCTGGTCGCCGAGAAAGATATTTATACTACGGCCAAAGGCCCTATGGTCGAAGCTCCTCCCGCTTTAGCGCCTTTTGGTTGGGATGATGGCAGTGCCTTTATGATCCAAGATGCCAATATGGGGACTATGGACTCTGTTGACCATTGGTTAGCCATGAACATGGCCACGAACAAAGAAGAGTTCCAACAGGCATTTAAGGACTACGATGGCGTCATCTTCAATAACACTATGTACGCCGATAAAGAGGGCAATGCTTTCTATATCGACGACTCAACTGTGCCAGGATTATCTGAATCGGCAGTTGTGTTGTTAAAAACCTCACCGGATATTAAAGCGGCTAAGGCTAAGGCCGGATTTACGATTTTACCCGGCAACACTTCACTGTTTAGCTTCGATGGTCCAACGCCCTATGAGCGTGCGCCCAAGCTTGAGCGCAGCGACTTTGTGCAAAACTCCAATGACTCCTTTTGGTCGACTAACTTGAATGAACCGCTGACTTACTTCTCGCCTATGTACGGCGCAGAGGCTGGACAGCTATCACTACGTACACGGATGGGCTTGAGTTTAATGCAGGACGCCGCGGGGGCTGATGGCAAGTTCAGCTTGGAAGAACTCGAAGCGGCTGTGCTGTCGAATCGCAGTTATCTCGCCGAGTTAGTGCTGCCTGACTTGATTGCCCAGTGTGATGCCCAAGGCAGTACACCTGTGGTAGTGTCGGCGAGTTTATCTAAGGATGTCTCTTCGGCTTGTGCGGCATTAAAGGCGTGGAACGCTAAGCAAGATAACGACAGTAAAGGTGGTGCTTTACTACGTGAATTTGCCCATCTATTCAGCCAAACAACCATGTTGACCCAAGGATTCGATCCCGCTAATGCGGCAACGACACCTAAAACCTTGACTACGGATGGTAGTGCCTTAAAGGCCTTGGCTCACAGTGCGCTTAACCTTGAGGCCGCAGGCTTTGCCTTAGATGCACCATTAGGGGATGTGCAATTTGTGGAGAAATCGCTGCCAGATGGAACGCCAAGCGGGTCGCGTTTACCTTGGCCGGGTAGTCATAATGCTGAAGGTGGATTCAATGTGTTTTCAACCAGTTTGTCGGGTGATGACACTTTGATCCCGCAGCACAAATACGCTGCTGTGATGGATGTAGTCACAGGCAAGGCGATGAGTTCTGGCTTAACGGCGAAAGGGTATCAAGTGCGTTACGGGTCGAGTTGGATGATGGCGGTGAACTTTACCGATGAGGGGCCTGTGGCGCGGGGGATTTTAACTTACTCTGAGTCGAGTAATATTTTAACGCCTGCGTTTGCTGATCAAAGTATCTTGTACTCGAGTGCTAAAAGCTTCCGTCCTTTGTTGTTCAAAGAGGCTGACATAGCCCCAGCTGTAGTGTCGACGACTGAACTGACACTACAAAAACCATAAGTCAGATTTTGCGCTTTAATCGTTAGCGGCTCACTTCGGAGTTGAATCTGGATGAGCCGTTTTTTATGCGTGTTTGCGACTGATAGCGATTTGTAAAAATTTAACATTAACGACTGTGATCTCGATCTACCTTAGGTGTGAGTGTGCGGCGACTTGTCTCGTTTTGTTGATTTTTGTGACATACGCCCGGTTAGCTGTTTTTCTCGGCGCTTATGTAATGTCACTGGATTTGGCTTGAGGTGAATACCTTGTATTTTTAAGTGGCTTTTTATGTATATGTTTTGATGCTGTATTGAAAACTTATTACATTAAATCAGCGATCTAGATCTCAATATCAGTTTATTATGAAATTCCCTTACATAAAGCCGTGTCAGATCAACTTTTATGGGCTTTTTTTGGTTATCCTTAGCGCGAATTTATTATGCTAGTCACACCGTAAGGTAACTTTTATATGCAAAAAGATGCGACCAGTGTTCTTGGAACACCTCAAAGCACACAGAATCTAGATTCAACGAAACACTTACCTTGGACTCGCCAAGACACGACTTGGATGTTGAGTTTGTTCGGCACTGCCGTTGGCGCTGGAATTTTATTTTTACCTATCAATGCGGGCATGGGCGGCTTTTGGCCTCTTGTGTTAATGGCAGTGATCATTGGTCCTATGACCTATCTTGCCCACCGTGGTTTATCTCGTTTTGTTTGTTCATCAAGCATTCCTGGTAGCGACATTACTCAAGTAGTTGAAGAGCATTTTGGTGTTGGCGCGGGTAAAGCCATTACCGTACTGTATTTCTTTGCTATCTATCCGATTGTATTAATTTACGGTGTGGGTATTACCAACACTGTTGATAGCTTTATCGTCAATCAGTTAGGCATGGCATCGCCACCACGCTTCATTCTATCGGGTGTATTGATCCTCGGTATGATGGCTGTAATGGTCGCAGGTGAGAAATTCATGCTCAAAGTGACACAATTGCTGGTGTATCCGCTGGTGGGTATTTTGGCCTTTATGTCTATCTACCTGATCCCTGAATGGAAAATGGATGCTTTACTCGTTGTACCAGAAGCGGGTGCATTTTTAGGCACAGTTTGGTTAACGATTCCAGTTTTAGTGTTTGCCTTTAACCATTCTCCAGCGATTTCACAGTTTTCTGTGTCATTGAAACGTGACCATGGCGCGAATGCTTCTCGCAAAGCTGATGTTATTTTACGTAATACTTCCATGATGTTAGTGGGCTTTGTGATGTTGTTTGTGTTCTCTTGTGTGCTGTCATTATCGCCAGCACAATTGGCCGAAGCGAAAGCTCAGAATCTACCGATTTTGTCTTATCTCGCCAACGTGCATTCAAGTGGTTTTGTGAGCTACTTTGGTCCATTAATTGCCTTTATCGCGATTGTGTCTTCTTTCTTTGGCCATTACATGGGCGCGACAGAAGGCATGAAGGGGATTATTGTTAAGCAGTTAGACACGAATAAAAAAGGCATTTCAGAGCAAAAAATCAACAAATTTATTCTGGTGTTTATGTTTGTGACGATTTGGGCCGTGGCAATCAAAAACCCAAGTATTTTGAATATGATTGAAGCTTTAGGTGGCCCAATTATCGCGGCTATCCTGTACTTGATGCCTATGTACGCTGTATACAAAGTGCCAGCATTAAAAGCACACCGTGGTCGCATCAGCAATATCTTCGTGGTTATAGCGGGTTTATTGGCAATGACGGCTATTCTGTTTGGCTTCTTTCGTTAAGTTTTAATCTTAGTAGGAACGCGGTTTGAATGTGAATCGTGAGTCGTAAAAAGAAAAGGATCGTGCCATTGGCCCGATCCTTTTTTATTACGTATAACATTTGAATCGCTTATTTTTCTTCGTACATTAAGTAGTAACTCTGCTTCATCCCTAACGCTTGATAGGTCTGCTGTGCGGCGAGATTTTCTTGCTCGACATATAAACGGAAGCTGGCGGCACCACCATTGGCTTCGGCCAGTTGTTTGACTTCGCTGTAGAGTTTGGCATAGATGCCTTGGCGACGATTTTTCGGGCGAATATACACACTCTGGATCCAGTAATAATCCTTCGCACGCCAATCGCTCCATTCAAATGTCACCATGAGCGAGCCGACTAGCTCACCTGCGATTTCAGCGACCAGGTAAAACCCTTTTTGCGGGCTCTCAAGTAGCGTGCCCACACCTCGAGTCAGTGTCGCTTCATCTAAGGCTAGGCCTTCGGTTTCTTGGGCCATGGCCTGATTAAACTGCACTAAGGCGATTAGGTCTTGAGCCTTAGCTTTACGAATCAACATACTACAACTCCTAGGCGGTTATTTGGCAATACCGCTCTTGTTTAGTAAACAACATTTTGTGATTCACTTTATCATGGAACGACGAGGGATAACGAGTTTGGCAGTGGCAGGTTAGGCACTGATATTATTTATTGCTGTGGATATTTGTACGACTAAAGTCTTATATGCTAGGCTTATCTCTAGTGTCCTTTCGCTGAACTAAGTGAGTTAATGATGGGATTTATTAAGTCTACTCGCCGCTATAAACTTAAGATTTTACCCGTCTATGATATTGCTGCTGATGAACAGATAAATCATCGTCTGCATTTTATTTTAACGCTGTTGAGCTTCGGTTTATGGGGTTTAGTTTGGTGGTGGTTGGTCTTAAAAGCTAACGGTAAGTCCGACTTTATTTTCAGTGGTTTTGATGACGATTATTGGAGTTATTTGATTGAGCGTGAGCAACCGCCTGCGTCGCTTTATCGTCAGCAAATAGCACCAAAAAAAGTCACAGAATATTTTGATGCTTAAGCAGGAAAACTAACATCTCAGCGGCCAATTTAACAAAGTTGGTTTGGTTAATATTACTGATTTTAAGGCGGTTTAGCTCAACGTGACCCAGATCATCCCTCGATTAAAACCCCTCTGCTAGACTCGGCGATTGCCCCATTTAGACTGAGAAACTAGCGCGCTAGTTTTGGTCTTTGCCCCATCATAGTTTCGAATTCAAGGTTATCAATATGACAAAACAAAAGTCGTCAGCATTAGGCCGTGTTTGGTCTCGCTGGATGTCAGTGCCGCTGTGGCTGCAAATTGTTATCGGTATGGTGCTAGGTATTTTAGTGGGCATCATCTTCGGCGAGCAAGCGACTCACTTAAAGCCGATAGGCACCTTGTTTGTTAATTCCATTAAGATGCTGATTGTGCCATTGGTGTTTTGCTCACTGATTGTGGGCGTCACTTCGATGCAAGATACGAACAAGATGGGGCGTATTGGTTTTAAATCTTTTGCGTTTTATCTCTTTACCACGGCTATCGCGATCACTATCGGTTTGATTGTCGGTTATGTTCTTCAACCCGGTGCAGGTTTAGGTTTGTCATTGGCAGATGGCACGGCTCAAATTGCCAAAGAAATACCTTCTTTAGTCGATACTTTGATCGACATAGTACCGACGAATCCTATTGCGGCTTTAGCAAGCGGGCAAATTTTGCAAGTTATAGTATTTGCGATTGTTTTAGGTATCGCCTTAGTGCTGATTGGCGAGCATGGAAAACCTGCAATTAAAGTGTTCGAAAGTTTAGCTGAGGCCATGTATAAAATGGCCGACATGGTGATGAAGCTCGCACCCTACGGTGTATTTGGTCTAATGGCTTGGGTAGCGGGGGAGTATGGGATTGATATGCTCTGGCCACTGATCAAAGTCATTATTGCTGTGTACCTTGGCTGTATTATTCATGTGATTGGATTCTATAGTTTGTTACTGCGCGGATTTGCGAAGTTAAGCCCGCTGCAGTTTTTTAAAGGGATTAGCAATGCCATGTTAGTGGCGTTTACCACGTCGAGCTCTGCAGGCACGCTCCCAGTGAGTATGAAGTGTGCTAGTGAAAATTTGGGGGTTCATAAGAAGATCTCTAGCTTTGTGTTACCGTTAGGCACCACAATCAATATGGATGGCACAGCATTATACCAAGGGGTCACAGTGTTGTTTGTGGCACAGGCGTTTGGTATCGACCTGACTGTCGTCGATTATCTCACCATTATTTTAACGGCGACGTTGGCCTCTATTGGTACTGCGGGTGTGCCCGGTGCGGGTTTAGTGATGTTGACTTTAGTACTCACAACCGTAGGGCTTCCCTTAGAAGGGGTGGCATTGATTGCGGGAATTGACCGTATTTTAGATATGGTGCGTACTGTGGTAAACGTCTCCGGTGACTTAGTGGCGACGACTGTCATTGCAAAGTCTGAAGATGAGCTGGATATGGCGCATTATAATGCCGACATAGATCAAAGCGCCGTAATCGCCGAACAGAATATCGCCCTCGAAATTGCAGCGGCTAAGAGTGTCAAAGCATAGGGAGCTTTTATTGCTGGTTCGTTAACTAAAAAAACCGCCATTGGCGGTTTTTTTATACTGACAAGTTTTATGGTTACTTCATTTGGCTTAACACTAACACTGGCTTGTCGTCGCTGTTAAGTAAGGTAAGTCGGCCTTGCACTAATTTTGCTTTGGTAACTAATGGCATAGCTTGCATCACTTTGTGCTCTTGCTGCATTAGGGCATCCACGCAGGCTTTCATTGTGCTACCGGCAGGAGATAGCTTAAGCTCTTCGCCTTGCTGAGTATATTGACCGAAAAAGTTATTGCAGCTGTTGTTGCCGTGTAATTTACCTTCGGCCTCAAAGGTGATTTGCGCTGGGCTGTAATCGATAGTTGGTTGGCCTTGAACCATTTCAATGTGCCAGCGGCCTTCTAATGGAATGGTATCATTTGGGGCTATATCGGCACTTTGGCAGGCTGTGATGCCTAAGAGTAATGCACCTAAGATGAATGTTTGTTTTAACATCGTTGCGGTTCCTTTTTCCATGATTATGGCCATAGTGTGACAAGTTTTTCGTAAGATCTAAAGGGGTTTATATGACAGGCTCATTTAAAAGTACTCTGAATTTGTTGAAGTTTTTACATTGGTTAGGTGTATTGATGCTAGTTTGTGGACTTGGGTTTTATATGTTGACGCAATGGAGTCTAGAGATAAGCGGCATGTTATTGATCTCAAGTCTGATTGGTTTAGGGTTGGTCTTAATGTCGCCCTATCCTGTGGTGCTGTTTATCCAATGGGCGAAGCGCCAAGATGAGCATTCCAAGTAATTTTGTACTGCCTAATTAAGCCTAAATTTCATTAAATCAAAGCTCTGCCGAATCTGCGGCGGGATTATCGTACAAGCTTGAGTCAATGGCGGGTTCTACTGGCGTGTCTGCGGCTTGGGGTACAGGTAGACGCATTGAATCGAGTTTACTCCGTGCGAGTTCCATCATAGGTGCAAGTTTGGCGCTGGATTCTGGGGTAAAAAAACTGTAGCTCACATCAAGTTTTAGCTGATGGTTTTGTTGTTCTAGCTGCTTTTCTACTCGCTTCATAATATGTAGAACATCCCGTTCACCATCCACAAAAGCAAGTACCACAAATTGAGTGCAGTTGTAATGGGCGGCAACGTCAGCGGTTCTTATCGTATCTTGGATTAACTTGCCTAACAGTCTGTGGTGATTATTTTCGAGTGGTATTGGAGTGTTATCCGTGCTCAGTAATTCAAAGAAGATGATACCTGCATGGGCGCCAAAGCGGCGGCCTAAATTGAGCTGTCTTGGCGCCATCATCAAAAAACCATAATGATTGAGCATGCCGGTTTCTTGGTCGCGCATCGAAAGGGATTCAATGCGATGGTTCTGGCAAAGCAGAGATAATTCTTGTTGCAGCAATATCTGAAACGGTTCGAGCATAGCGGCATTGACTAGTGGCTCTGTTATATGCGGGTTGAGTACACACAGGGCACCAAATTGGCTACCATCCGGCCAAGCGATAGGACGTGAGAGAATATACTGAATACCATCAAAATCCCTTGGTAAATCCTCTAACATAAAGCTGCCGAGGTTTTGATATAAACCATCAGGTTGGCTGTTTTGTATCTGTGTAAAAAGTTCGAGTTCTGCGGAGTACAAAGTGCCCGCGGTAAATTGTGGTGTTTCAGTGATTGCGCTGACAATGATCTCAAATCCTGCGCTGGTCTTTTGGAATATAAAAACCGTGTTAGCGTTGTAATAGCTTTTGATGAGCTCACATTGGTGCATCCAGCGAGTGAGATTCACTTGTTGATTGTCGCTATCAAGTAAACTCAAGTTGGGATTAATGGTTTCTGGCAACATACAAACGCCTAACTATGGCTAAATATCCATTAAGTTTGGGAAATAAAAGGATATTTAGCAAATCAAGGCACTAAATATTGCCTTGTTCTTGCTGTGCCTATGAACCCAACCGAGTATACTGGCGGGCCGAAATTGGGCCCAAAGCCGAAATAATGCTGTGAGAATACTGTGAAAATTAGACTAGCCTTACCTCAAGATGTTGATTTATTAGCGATGCTAGAGAAAAAACATCTTAATGATGAATTAGCTTCCGCCAATATGGGACTGCAAGGGCAAGCTTTTTCCCACAGTGAATTGAGCGAATTAGTGCAGCATCATTGGGTCGTAGTGGCGCAGGTTGAGCAGCAGATCGTCGGTTATGTGATTGCCGGCCGTTGGGGATTTTTCGAACATTGGCCCATTTATCGCACTTTGTTGAATCGTTTGCCGCAACTCGATTGGGATGGACCAAAATTAACTAAGACTAACTCATGCCAATACGGGCCGATTTGGGTGCAGCAAGCCTACCGTGGACAAGGGATTTTTGAGGCATTAGTCAGTGAAATTCGTCGCCAAGTTGCCCCGCATTTTAGCTATATGTTGACCTTTATCGCCGAAGATAATGAACGCTCCTTTGCCGCTCACTCGGGTAAAGCGCACATGCAGGTGGTGGATTTTTTCACCGTTTCGGCAAGAGATTATTATTTAATGGCGGCAAAGACCCAAGCTTAGTTGTTCGATGATAGAAATTAAGGATTCAATCTCTACTGTGTAAATAACCCGAGTTCAGGTTAAATAACGGAGATAAATACATGAATGTACAATTTGTTGAGTCACTATTAACGGCCTATGCCGAAGTCAATTTATCGGCTTGGGACAACTTGAGATTGGTCCTATCTGAGTGCGCTCACCATGAATGTGAGGCGAGGGGATTTGAAGTCGAGTTTATCTCCGATTCAGGGCAAGTGCAGCATTATTGGGTACAAGTGGGGAATATTTGGCTCGATTGTGGTCGAACCAATGCCTATTCGACGGTGATTACGCGACTGACCGATAAGGAACTTAGCCGTGTAAACTCCAAAAGCGCGTTAGAATGCGCTATTTTATCCCAAGAGCAGATCGGTCTACTCTGTATGCAAAATGCCCATTTCGATCATTGCTAAATTCATACTTGACCTTCAGGTCGCCACTAAAGGTGAACAGGTTTTCAGCAGCTTGTCTTGGATTGCTACTTTTAACATTCCCCCCAAAGAAGTCTGTGGTAAGTCTATGTTTGCTGACGACATAATTAAACTACATAGAATCACTGCCAATTAACTCAATATAAAATTGAAGTGAGATTGTACTAAAATAAGGTTTAGTATTTACAATTTTTAATATAAAAGCCTAGTTAACACTAGGCACAAACACGTTTTAATTCATTTTCAGTAAAATTTATTTTCCGTTGGAATGAATTGATCAACATCCGTGACTGGTAATAGGTCTAAGCTATTTTTGGCATGTTTTCGTAGTTTATTTTCGTTTGCCTCAGTTGCAATGTTTTGTAATATTGACCTGTAGCGTGAGTTATTGCTTTTGGCTAACACTTTACAAAGCCAAGAAACAGCATCGATCACGTAGGGATCTTCATTCTTTTTCTCAGTCCAGATTTTTTCAGCAAATAAATCTAGCACCTCTATTTTGATATGATCTTGTTGATAATAGCCTTTGGCTAAACTCTGTAATGTTGCTCCTGTGCTGTTTAACTGCATTTTTATTGATGATATATCATCTGACCATTCAATGTTTGGGGTCACTCGTTCGATAAAGAGAGCTGCTGACTTTTGTGCACTGAACTGGATACTTCCAAGGCCTTCATACTGATAGGTTACGCTAGGTGGTTTTTCTATCAGGAAATTTCCACCATATTTGGTAATCTTGTCCGGCTTGCCTAGTTTTGAAACAACCAAGTTTTCACTTTCTCCGCTAGCCAATTTGAGGAATAATTCTTTTTTTGAAAGTTCTATCTTTTTGGGTTGAAGACCTGAGTCAATTATTGAAACATGAGATAGGCCTCTTTTCTCAATAACTTTTGATACAACATTTCCGTTAATATCCTCTATCCATACCGCAGAGTAATCTTCACTTAAACTCCCATTAATAAGATATTTTTCGTTTTTCTTCGGTGTAAAATTAACTTCTCCCTCAATGATATAGTTTGAGGTTGAGCTAAAAATATATCCGATTGGAGCGGAGTGATGGACTTGGCCGATGAGATATAAGTTTATGGGTTTGATTGGAATCGACCTTGATGCGCCCATTGCAATCAATTGCGAGCCTTTTCCATTAGAAGCCGCTGAAGATGCTGTTAAGCTATTATGGATAGGTTCTCCATCGATTAGCTTTATATAATAAAAACTTGCTTTACTTCGACTTAGTCTTTGAAAACTATCATCAATTGTAGCAAGCTCTCCTGTATACCCTTCTGGTATCGATGAAGTATAAGACATGCAGCCAAACATAAGAAAAGATATTATTGTGGAAAGAAATAACTTCATTTAATTTCCTTTTTTATAGAGTAAATCTATTTTATTCGTCTGTTTATAGTCATTGATATTATTTGTGCATTTTTATCAATAGTACTTTTACCAATTATCAATACTTTTTCACCATAAAGTAGCGCTCAGGTGTCGTGGTGACTGTGCCTATGATCTCAAACCCTTGTTTTTCATAAAATACAGGGGCTTGAATCGATAAGGTATCCACTTGAGCTACCAAGCAACCGCGTTGTTTCGCCTCTGCTTCTGCAAGTGCCATCAGTTTACGCCCAAGCCCTGTGCCTCTGGTTTGGTCATCAACCCAGACGACATTGATTAAGAAGTTTTTATAGATAGT
This sequence comes from Shewanella oncorhynchi, assembly GCF_030848765.1. Classification (NCBI taxonomy): domain Bacteria; kingdom Pseudomonadati; phylum Pseudomonadota; class Gammaproteobacteria; order Alteromonadales; family Shewanellaceae; genus Shewanella; species Shewanella oncorhynchi. The sequence continues at coordinate 4,031,017 of NZ_CP132914.1, read as the reverse complement.
TCGGCCACCCACACCACCAATCAACTTGCCAGCTTCATCACGTGCAATGACAGTCAAAGGTACTGATTTCTCGTGTCCTAAGAGCCCAGCATTATATTGCCGAACGCCGTCTACCAGCGCATCCACAATCGCGATATTTTCTTCACTCATAACTTCAAAGTTCATGTCAAAAACTCTTTCTGGAATGTGATTACTTTATAAACGTAAATGTTATTTCTGTTGTATTCAACTTTTGATTGATCTCACTAATGTTAATCATTATCATTCGCGAAATCATTTATGGATTACATTTGTAAACTAAGTTTACTAAACAGGAGAGGTTTATGTTATTTCGTCAAACTTGCTTGGCAGTTGCCATTACCGCTGTATTTGCGGGTAATTTTGTCCAAGCCGAAGAGGCTCCCGACAGAAAAATGGAAGTTATGGTTGTTACTGCCTCTGGATATGAACAGAAATTGGTTGATGCACCTGCCAGTATTTCTGTTATCACCCAAGAAGATTTGATGATAAAACCTTATACCACTCTCCTAGATGCAGTGCGTGACTTGGAAGGGGTTGATATTGGTGAAACCCGTGATAAAACAGGGCAAGGTACCATCAGTCTACGCGGTATGGGATCTGACTATACCTTAATCCTTGTCGATGGTAAGCGTCAGAATAACCATGGTGATATTTATCCAAACAGTTTTGGTGGCAATCAATTTGGTCATGTACCACCACTTGATGCTATTGATCGAATTGAAGTTATTCGTGGGCCAGCATCAACGTTATACGGTGCAGATGCTCTAGGTGGTGTGGTGAACATCATCACTAAAAAAGTGGGCGACGAATGGTCTGGCTCTATCACTCACAGCCGAACTCATCAAACCAATGATGCCTATGGCGAAGATATCACTACCGATTTCAGCGTGATGGGTCCCCTCATTAAAGGCGTTCTTGGGTTATCTATTCATGGCAGTATTTATGATCGAATGGGGTCAACACCAGAGTATGCACCAGTAGATTATCCCAATGGAGAAGTACGCACTCGTTCACTCGGTTTTGGTGGTGGCGGTAAAACCGTCGATAACGAAAATCATATGTTAGGTGGGAGTTTAAGTTGGACGTTAAATGAACATCACAAAATTTGGTTTGATTTAGATTCCTCATCTCAAGATTATGATAATACACCACTGATCAATGATAACGGTGAACGCGAGTATCCGCTTGGTACTGTTGATAATATCGATAGTCTCTGGATTGCCAGTAACTTCTGTAAAGGCGGCGTAGGTTCCCGTGAGGCTGCTTGTCTAGCCAGCGGTGGTGAATGGGCAAGACGCTCAAATCCGCGAGCGGGTTACAGCGAGACTCAAAAATTTACCCGTGATGCTTGGGCATTAACCCATGAAGGTGCTTGGGATTTTGGTACAAGCTTTGTGTCACTATCCTATGTAGACACACAAAATAATGGCCGCACACTGCCATTTACCACTGCTGAGCGAGTATTACTACTGCAGATGATTGATGGTAAAGGGGATTACACCGGCATGACTGAAGCCGAACGTAAAGCGATTGCTGAATCCACTTTCCTGCCTAGACCTAAACGCGAAATGGCAAGTAATCAATATACGCTTGATATGAAACTCGATATTCCATTTGAAGCTGCAGGAAATCATGTCGCAGTGACGGGTGCGCAGGTGATTCGTGGTGAGTTGAAAGACGGTGTATTTGGTATGGAAGAAGGTACGCCGGGCGCAGTACAAGAACATAATATGTGGTCTGTTTTTGCTGAAGATACATGGAGCATGACTTCTGATTTATCTGTTACTGCGGGTTTACGTCATGATGATCATGAAATATTTGGCAACCAACTCAGCCCACGTCTATACGGCGTTTACCCCATTAATAATGAGTGGACTGTAAAGGGTGGGGTGAGCACAGGTTTTAAAACACCTAAAACCACACAATTGTATGATGGTGTCGTTGGCTTTGGTGGCCAAGGAACCTCACCGCAATTTGGTAACCCAGATCTCGAAGCTGAAACCAGTGTGTCCAGCGAAGTCGCCCTGTATTGGTCTCATCCAGATGGCCATAATTTTAACGTCACTATCTTTAAAAATGACTTTGACGATAAGATTGCTTCACAACCCTGTGGTAAAGGTACGAGCATAGAATGTTCCGATGCGGGTGAATATGCTGATTTAGGTTATGCAGTCAGTAGCAAAACAGTCAACATAGATAAAGTTACTATTCAAGGTGCTGAGCTCGCGGGACGTTGGGAAATTCTAGATGCCTTAACGTTAAATGCTAATTATACCTACACAGATAGCGAGCAGAAAAGCGGTGCAGAGCAAGGCCGTCCACTCGGCAACAGTGCCAAGCATATGGCAAACGCGACATTAAAATGGGAGTTGACCGACTCATTTAACGTATTCTTGACCTCAGAATACCGTGCTAAACGTTATCGCTCTTGGGATATCATTAATGATGCTGCACTCTACTATAAGGGTTATAACGTGTTCCATCTTGGTGGTTCTTATCAGGCGAGTGAGTTTGTCACCTTCAACATGCGAGTAAATAACTTGTTTGATAAAGATTTTACTTCATACGATATTGTCTTCACCGAATGTAGTGACACTAGCACAACTTGTGTCTCTGACGATAATGGCCAAAACGGATACACAGCATCTTACGTTGATGATTTCAATAACAAAGATAAGGCCCGTAACTTCTGGGTTGGTATGAATGTACGTTTCTAAACTAATACTCTGTGCATTAGTTATTATTTGATATTCATGGGCGATAGATAAAAATGAGAGTTACCCGTTTGATAAAAGTATCCACTACCAATTAAACAATAGGGTAACTCTCATTACTCATTACTCATTACTCATTACTCATTACTCATTACTCAGTGCACCTGCACTGTGCTGGTGAGTCCGCACTATCGAGCCATCAATAAAGACCCATTCCGTGTCGGCCATTTTCGCTAAAGCTTTGAATAAATAGGCCTGAATGTCTTTTTAGACCATAAATAAAACCGTCTAAAGACCGTACTCCAATGGCTCAACTCTTTGGGTAAATCTTGCCAAGGGATACCTGTTAGAAGGTGGTAAAGAATGCCTTCGAATGTTTGTCTATGTTCAGGTTTATCATAAACACGGCCTGTGCTGTTTATTAAATGAAAAAGCGTTTCCCAGCGTGCATTGGGTAGCATCAGTATCGGCATGCTGCCTAAAAATCATCCTCGAAAGCTCAATAGACCCTAGATGAAGTCAGAAAAATTAAAGGTGCTAGCGTATAAGGCTACAGAATGAGCCATTGTCCGTTTGGATAAGTACCAATATAACCAAAGGGTATTCTTCCACAGAGATACCAAGATAGGCGTTCACTCGTAAAGGCTGAAAGTTTAACGTCAGCTAGGAGCAGTGTTGCGAGCGTATTAGCGTCATCGGATGTCAGCGCGCATATTTCTGCAACGGGAATAATTTTCCAAGTGGAGAGGTAAGCTGACTTAGACATTTCATCGACTTCGCTGTCAGAAATCCAAGCATGCACATCATTTACTACTGCCTTTGTTTTTAACGAATTTGCCAAGTCATGATCAGTTACACACAGGCTTTCATATTGGATTTCGTAAGGTGTTTCAAAAAAGGCTTCAGGATCGGATTCAAGAAAAGCGGCGATCTCCTCTAATGTGCCGTATGTCTTTGCTGTTTCCTCTGGCAGACCTACGTTGGCTGCCCATGCACAAGATTGAAGTTGCTGTAATAAGATGGCGTTATCGGTCATGGGGTCTGTGCACTCTAATGGTCTGTGTATATGCTGCTTTTATTTTGCCATATTTGTAATCTAACTAAATGTCAGACATAAAAAAACCGCTGGGTAGCGGTTTTTCATGGGTCTTAAGTGTAAAAATTGAAATGAATTAAGACTATAGACCCGCGTCAGCGCGCAATATTTCGGCTTTATCAGTCGCTTCCCATGGGAATTCGCTGCGACCAAAGTGGCCATAAGCGGCGGTCGCTTGATAAATTGGACGTGCTAAATCTAGCATGGCCGTTAAACCGTATGGGCGCAGTTCAAAGTGTTGACGTACTAACTTGATCAGCACTTCTTCAGACACCTTACCTGTACCGAAGGTCTCGATGCTGATAGAGGTAGGCTCTGCCACACCAATAGCGTAAGACACTTGGATTTCACAGCGATCAGCAAGACCTGCTGCAACTATGTTTTTTGCTACATAACGGGCAGCATATGCCGCGCTACGATCCACTTTTGATGGATCTTTACCAGAGAATGCGCCACCACCATGACGGGCCATGCCGCCGTAAGTGTCAACGATGATCTTACGACCCGTTAAGCCACAATCACCTACTGGACCACCGATAACAAAACGGCCAGTTGGGTTGATAAAGAACTTAGTATCTTTGTTTAACCATTGAGCTGGTAATACTGGCTTGATGATGGTTTCCATCACACCTTCAATTAAGTCGGCTTGTGAAACGTCATCTCTGTGTTGAGTCGATAACACAACTGCATCGATACCGACAATTTTGCCATCATCATAGGCAAAAGTGACTTGGCTTTTCGCATCTGGGCGTAACCAAGGTAGCGTGCCATTTTTACGGACTTCAGACTGACGTTTCACTAATGCGTGGGCATAGGTGATAGGTGCAGGCATCAGAATGTCGGTTTCGTTGTTGGCATAGCCAAACATTAACCCTTGATCGCCAGCACCTTGCTCTGCAGGGTCTGCGCGGTCTACACCTTGATTAATGTCGGGTGATTGCTTACCAATGGCGTTTAATACTGCGCACGAGTCTGCATCAAACCCCATATCTGAATGGGTATAACCAATTTCACGCACCGTTTTACGGGTGATTTCTTCAATATCAACCCAGGCAGAGGTAGTGACTTCACCACCTACTAATACCATGCCGGTTTTGACATAAGTTTCACACGCTACGCGTGCTTTTGGATCTTGAGCCAGAATTGCATCTAGCACAGCATCAGAAATCTGATCTGCAATCTTATCGGGATGACCTTCTGAGACCGACTCAGAAGTAAACAAGTGCTTTGCCATAGTAGGAAAATCTCGTCGTTAGCATTCAAACGTGTAGAAGCATCTACATCTAGACGGCTATTTTAGTTTAAATCCGATTGCCGATCACCCCCGATAATAAAAAATCCTCTCAGATTGTGACCTGAAAACGACTACGCTCAGTCATAAATAGGTTATTTTTCTTATATTTCATAGTATTAAGTTTGCTATGTTTTTGAGAAATTTATTTCTCCATTACAAGTGATCCTTGCTATGTCCTCTCAAGTAAACGCCAGCAAAGTGACAGGGTTGTTTCTGCGACTTATATACTCAAGCTACCTGAATCCTGCATCTTCAGGTTGTTTGGGTACATATTCGGCCATCTTTTGCTGAGTGAATGGCAATTTTAGTTTGCGTCACACTGGCATGTAGGGGAAAATATGCATCCAAATTGCCCGCTAGACCCCACAAACAAGCAGGAGAGAGCATGTCTTCCCGTAAAGTACTCGCAAACGCAATCCGTGCGTTAAGTATGGATGCAGTTCAAAAAGCAAATTCAGGCCATCCCGGCGCCCCAATGGGTATGGCAGATATTGCTGAAGTGCTGTGGAATGATTTCCTTAAGCACAACCCGAACAATCCGAAATGGGTAGATAGAGATCGTTTTATCCTCTCTAACGGTCACGGTTCAATGCTGATCTACTCTTTACTTCACCTGACTGGTTATGAATTACCAATTGAAGAGCTAAAACAGTTCCGTCAATTGCATTCTAAAACACCGGGTCACCCAGAATACGGTTACACCCCAGGTGTTGAAACCACAACGGGTCCACTCGGTGCGGGCATTAGCAATGCTGTTGGTATGGCGATTGCTGAGAAAACCTTAGCGGCACAGTTTAACCGTGATGGTCACGATATCGTTGATCACTACACTTACTGCTTCCTCGGCGATGGCTGTTTGATGGAAGGTATTTCCCACGAAGCCTGTTCATTAGCCGGTACTTTAGGTTTAGGTAAACTGATCGCATTTTGGGATGACAACGGTATTTCTATCGATGGCCATGTTGAAGGCTGGTTCACCGATGATACACCAAAACGTTTTGAAGCTTACGGCTGGCATGTGATTGCCGGTGTTGATGGTCACGATAGCGCGGCAATCCGTGCTGCTATCGAAGCGGCTAAAGCCGTTACCGATAAACCAACCATGATTTGCTGCAAAACCATTATCGGTTTTGGTTCACCCAACAAATCTGGCAGCCACGATTGTCACGGCGCGCCACTAGGCGATGCAGAAATCGCAGCCGCCCGTGAATTCCTTGGCTGGCCACATGCACCATTTGAAATCCCTGCTGATGTTTATGCCGGTTGGGATGCCAAAGAAGCTGGTGCGGCCCGTGAAGCAGCGTGGAACGAGAAGTTTGCAGCTTATAGCGCAGCTCACCCAGAACTGGCTGCTGAATACGAGCGCCGTGTACTGAAAGGTGAATTACCTGCTGATTTCGAAGAAAAAGCGCAGGCATTTATTCAAGCATCACAGGACAAAGCCGAAGGGATTGCGAGCCGTAAAGCGTCACAAAATGCTATCGGTGCATTTGGCGCTATGTTGCCTGAACTGTTAGGCGGCTCTGCTGACTTAGCGGGTTCTAACTTGACACTGTGGTCAGGTTCTAAAGGTATTCAAGACGATCCAGCTGGTAACTACATTTACTACGGCGTGCGTGAATTCGGCATGAGCGGCATTATGAACGGTGCTTCGCTGCATGGTGGTTTCATCAACTACGGCGCAACGTTCATGATGTTCATGGAATACGCCCGTAACGCAGTCCGTATGTCGGCGCTGATGGGTATTCAAAACATCTTCGTTTATACCCATGACTCTATCGGTCAAGGTGAAGATGGCCCAACGCATCAACCAGTTGAGCAATTAGCTAACCTGCGTATGACGCCAAATATGGCCGTATGGCGTCCATGTGATGCGGCAGAAACGGCAGTTTCTTGGAAAGCTGCGATTGAGCGCCGTAATGCACCTACGTCACTGATCTTCAGCCGTCAAAACCTGAAAGCTCAAGCGCGTACCGCTGAGCAATTAGCTAATGTGGCTAAAGGTGCTTATGTACTGCAAGACTGTGCGGGTACACCAGAACTGATCCTGATCGCAACTGGTAGCGAAGTACAATTGGCAATGGATGCAGCCGCTGCACTGACTGAGCAAGGTAAACACGTTCGCGTCGTCTCTATGCCATCGACAACTGAGTTCGATAAGCAAGATGCCGCGTATAAAGAATCTGTATTACCACGTGCTGTGACTAAACGTGTGGCTATTGAAGCGGCGCATACCGATTTCTGGTACAAGTACGTCGGGTTTGAAGGCACAGTTGTGGGCATGACCACATTTGGTGAGTCTGCGCCGGGTAACGTGCTATTGAATCACTTCGGTTTCACCGTTGAAAATGTGCTGAATGCTGCAAAATCATTGGGCTAATCGCTCAAGGGATTAGATTCAATACAAAAGGTTAAACTTTTTAAGTGTTAATCTGTATAATGCGGCCTGCAATCGTTTGCAGGCCGTTTTTGTATTAAGAGGAAATTGAGACCTCAATGATCCGAGTCGCTATCAATGGTTATGGCCGTATCGGCCGCTCTATTCTCCGAGCTTTATATGAGTCTGGAAAACGGCAGCAAATGCAGATTGTCGCGATTAATGAATTAGCTAAACCTGAAGCCATTATTCATCTGACCCAGTACGACACCACCCACGGTCGGTTTGCGCATAAAGTGAAGCTTGTTGATGATCATATGCTGATTGGCGACGATGCGATAAAAATCCTCCACGAGCCCGATCCGGCAAAACTCCCTTGGCACGAGATGGACATAGATATTGTCTATGAAGCCACAGGCGTATTAGTTGATCGTCAAAGCTGCGAAGCCCATATTCATGCTGGCGCTAAACAAGTGCTGATAAGCCATCCATCCTCAGCGGATGTCGATGGCACGATTGTCTATGGTGTGAATCACGATTTACTCCGCGCCGAACACACTGTGGTGTCCAACGCTTCTTGCACCACAAACTGTATCGTGCCTGTGATCGATGTGCTCGATCGCCACTTTGGCGTTAAAAGCGGTGCCATTACCACTATCCATTCGGCGATGAACGATCAGCAAGTGATTGATGCTTACCATGATGATTTGCGTCGAACCCGTGCTGCTGGTCAATCGATTATCCCTGTCGACACTAAACTTGCCCGCGGCATTGAGCGGATCTTGCCGCACATGAAAAATAAGTTTGAAGCGATTTCGGTGCGCGTGCCCACCATCAACGTGACCGCCATCGATTTGTCCGTGACCTTAGAAAAAACCGTCGATATTGCCACAGTCAATCAGGTGCTGGAATCAGCCGCCAATGGGCGATTTAACGGCATCTTAGGCTATACTGATGAGCCCTTAGTCTCATGTGATTTCAACCATGATCCGCGCTCCAGTATTGTCGATGGTACCCAGACCCGCGTGAGCGCCGGTCAGTTGGTGAAGTTACTCCTGTGGTGCGATAACGAGTGGGGTTTTGCCAATCGTATGTTAGATACGAGTTTGGCGATGATCGCGGCCAAGCGAGGCTGATAAAAGTAGATTATTCACTTGTGGGTCACTGAATTTATGCCAATTCGACGGGATGTCGAGCGCCGAGCGGCTGTCAATTCATACCGGCTATAGTGTGAAACAGTTTGTTTTTTGATTATAAAAGGAAGCGTTACCATGGCAATTATCAATATGTCAGATCTGGATCTACAAGGTAAGCGCGTGCTTATCCGCGAAGATCTCAATGTCCCTGTCAGCAATGGCGTCGTCACCAGTGACGCACGTCTGCGCGCCTCTCTACCGACTATCGAGTTGGCCCTTGAAAAAGGTGCGGCTGTGATGGTGATGTCGCATTTAGGTCGTCCGACCGAAGGCGAATACAATGCTGAATATTCTATGCAACCTGTGGTCGATTATTTGGCAAAAGCCCTGTCTTGTCCTGTGCGTTTAGCGACCGACTATTTAGATGGCGTTGACGTTGCCGTGGGTGAAGTGGTTGTGTTCGAAAACGTGCGTTTCAACGTGGGTGAAGGTAAGAACAACGAAGCCTTATCGAAAAAAATGGCGGCGCTGTGTGATGTCTATGTGATGGACGCCTTCGGTACTGCACATCGTGCCCAAGCATCGACCCATGGCGTGGGCATGTTTGCCCCAATCGCCTGTGCCGGTCCATTACTGGCACAAGAATTAGATGCCTTAGGCAAGGCATTAGATAACCCTGCGCGTCCTATGGTGGCGATTGTCGGTGGCTCTAAAGTGTCGACTAAGCTGACCGTGCTAGAAAGTCTTTCAGGCATAGTCGATCAGTTAGTGGTTGGCGGCGGTATTGCCAATACTTTCATTGCGGCGGCGGGCTACAATGTCGGTAAATCGCTGTATGAGGCGGATTTGATCGACGAAGCTAAGCGTTTAGTGGCTAATGCTAAGAGCCGTGGCGCCGATATTCCTGTGCCGACCGATGTGGTCGTTGCGGGCGAGTTTAGCCCAACTGCGACAGCGACGTTAAAATCGGTTAGCGAAGTCGCTGATGGCGAAATGATTTTCGATATTGGTCCAGATAGCGCTGAAGCACTGGCTAAAATCATCGAATCTGCTGGCACTATCGTGTGGAACGGCCCTGTGGGCGTGTTCGAATTCGACCAATTCGGTGAAGGTACTAAGCGTATCGCCCAAGCGATTGCTGATTCAAAAGCGTTCTCTATCGCAGGCGGTGGTGACACTTTGGCTGCGGTTGATAAGTACGGTATTGCCGATAAAGTGTCTTACATTTCGACTGGCGGCGGTGCTTTCCTCGAGTTCCTCGAAGGTAAAGAATTACCGGCTGTGGCTATGTTAGAAAAGCGCGGCGCTTAATATTAAGTTTTAAAAAACGCGGCGCATAAGACGCCGCGATAAGCTCTGATAACATCAAAGCTTTGATAAAAGTAAAAAATTATAAAAAAACCGCCCGTATTCATCTAAGGTACTTAATTTAAGTTGTTTATTTAAGGTACAGAGTTGAATGCGGGTATAAAAATCCATCCAAACGATAGCGACCTCGGTGATAGATATCACCCTATTATTGGAGTTAAAAAATGGCGTTAATTTCCCTACGACAACTACTTGATCACGCAGCAGAACATGGATACGGTGTGCCTGCGTTTAACGTTAACAACTTAGAGCAGATGCGTGCCATCATGCAGGCCGCTGAAGCAACAGACAGCCCTGTGATAGTGCAAGCTTCTGCTGGCGCACGTAAATACGCTCGCCCACAGTTCTTAAAATATTTGATGGCAGCAGCTCTTGAGCAGTATCCAGATATTCCGGTGTGTATTCACCAAGACCACGGTACCGATCCTGATATTTGTCAGCGTTCTATCCAATTAGGCATGTCATCAGTCATGATGGACGGCTCTTTGATGGCTGACGGCAAAACGCCTGCATCGTACGAGTACAACGTTGATGTTACCCGTCGTACAGTGGCATTTGCCCATGCGTGTGGTGTGTCAGTTGAAGGTGAAATCGGCTGTTTAGGCAGCTTAGAAACTGGCCAAGCTGGCGAAGAAGATGGTGTTGGTGCATCAGGTATTTTAAGTCACGATCAAATGTTGACTAGCCCTGAAGAAGCGGCGCGTTTCGTTGCCGATACCCATGTTGATGCACTCGCGATTGCTATCGGTACTAGCCATGGTGCATATAAGTTCAGTCGTAAACCGACGGGCGATGTACTACGTATCGACCGCATCAAAGAAATTCATGCGCGTATTCCTAACACTCACTTAGTGATGCACGGTTCATCTTCTGTGCCACAAGAGTGGCTAAAGATCATCAACCAATATGGTGGTCAGATCCCAGAAACCTACGGTGTGCCATTAGAAGAAATCGTAGAAGGTATCAAACACGGTGTACGTAAAGTCAACATTGATACCGACTTACGTTTAGCATCAACGGGGGCCGTTCGTAAATTCTTAGCTGAACACCCAAGTGAATTTGATCCACGTAAATTCCTGAAAGCATCAATGGAAGCCATGGCCGATATCTGTACGGTTCGCTATGAAGCTTTCGGCTGTGCAGGTCAAGCATCTAAGATTAAGCCATTGTCTTTACAAGCAATGTATAAAGCGTATCAGTCTGGCGCGTTAGATCCTAAGATCAATATGTAAGCGTTATTGCTGAGATAAAAACCCGCTAAAGCGGGTTTTTTTATACTTAAAATAGCTGCAATTTTCATTTTTTAATCGTAAATGTTAATATCGCGCAGATTTTCAGGGGAAAATACTAACCCTTATTAATATGTGCTTATTCAGCATCGCTGGGACGAACAGATATTTATAGGGATTGGATTTAACGGAACAGGAACGGATAAACATGAAGAAAGTACTGACCGCAGCACTATTAATGACTGCACCTTTTATGGCGACAGCTGGGGCCGATTTTGTAAAAGGCGATGAGACATTCGCAGGTGAAGCTGAGCTTGGTGCAACCTTAACCACAGGTAACACTGAAACCTCATCATTCAAAGGACGTTTAAATCTTAAGCATGAGCTTGGCGATTGGGAGAATCAGTACTTACTCGAAGGTTTATATAAAGAGGATACAGGTTCTGTTACCGCGAAACGCTATTTAGCGGGCGCACAAGGTAACTACAAGATGACAGATCGTAGCTACTTGTTTGCTAACGGTAATTATGAAGTCGATCCTTTCACAGGTTATGATTACACGCTATCTGGCGCAGCGGGTTATGGTTATAGATTCTATGATACTAGTAAGACCTTTTTAGATGTCGAAGTCGGTCCAGGTTATATCTATCAGCGTCTTGATACAGAGCAAGCACTTATCGAAGGCCATGACACCAATGACAGCGTCGTCGCTCACGGCGTGATCAACTTTGAAACCGAAATCACTGACACCTCTAAATTCCAACAACGTTTCGTTGCCGATTACGGTGATAAGCTCGATGCCCGTTCTGAAACTTCGTTAACGGCGAATATTATCGGCGCATTAGCAATGAAGTTTGCCATTATTGTGCGCTACAACAGCGAGCCGTTGGACAATAAGAAAAGTACAGATACAGAAACCAATATGACCTTGTTATATTCCTTCTAATGCTGTGACGCTGATTAGAAACTAAAAAGCACCTTTGAGGTGCTTTTTTATTGGCTCTTTTTAGACTAAGTTAAATGTTTCTTTATTAGTTATCGCTGTAGTTATACAAAAATTAATGTTTTAAACGCCTTTGGTTATAGGGTAATGCATAGAAAGTTGCGTTTTATCAACATTTACTATGCCGAAGCTATGGTAATTTTCGACTAATTTCCTACGTAGAGATGAACTTTAATGAAATTACAGCGGTTGTTTAAAGGCAGTGGAATGGCGTTATGGAGTCTATTCTGCGTTGCAATATTGAGCGGATTCTCACCTGCAGCATGGGCTATGACAGAAGGGATAGAACGGCATAATTTAACCGCCTCGAGTGTGGGTTATGTTGCCGTCTTTGTGTTTGTACTTGCATACATAATGGTGATGGCTGAGGAGTCGTTACATTTACGCAAGTCGAAACCTGTACTGGTCGCGGCAGGGATTATCTGGGGCATGATAGGTTTTGTGTATGTACAAAATGGTATGTCTGAAGTGTCGGAAGCGGCATTCAAACATAACTTACTTGAATATGCTGAGCTTCTACTCTTCTTACTCGTGGCGATGACTTATATCAATGCTATGGAAGAGCGAAATTTGTTTGATGCCATTCGTGGTTGGCTTGTCGGCCGTGGGTTTAGTCTGAGAACCGTATTTTGGTTGACGGGGTTTATGGCGTTCTTTATCTCACCCGTGGCAGATAATTTAACGACTGCGCTATTGATGTGTGCCGTGGTGATGAAGGTGGGGGCAGGGCAACGCAAGTTTATCACCCTAGCCTGTATCAACATTGTTGTTGCGGCTAATGCGGGTGGTGCGTTTAGTCCGTTTGGTGATATCACGACCTTAATGGTGTGGCAAAAAGGATTAGTGCACTTTAGCGATTTCTTCCATCTGTTTATTCCTGCTTTAGTGAACTTTGCATTACCCGCTGCCATTATGAGTGTGTTTATTCCACATTTTGTGCCAGAGCCAGAAAAAGAGCATGTTTATACTAAGCCGGGTGCTAAGCGAATTGTTGCGTTGTTTTTACTCACAATCGCTACGGCAGTGTGTGCTCATTCCTTCTTAGGTATGCCGCCTGTATTGGGTATGATGACGGGATTAGGTTTCTTACAATTTTTTGGTTTTTATCTGCGTAAAACCTTCAATCGTTCCGTTGCCCGCGAACGTGCAAAGGCTGAATTGCGTCAGGACGAGCAGCGTCTGCAGCAACTTGGTAGTGTGGTGCCCTTCGATGTGTTTAGCAGGATCTCCCGCGCTGAATGGGATACCCTGTTGTTCTTTTATGGTGTAGTGCTATGTGTGGGTGGCCTTGGCTTTATGGGGTACTTGAGCTTAGTATCTGAGGCTTTGTATTCCAATTGGGATACGACCTATGCCAACGTGGCTATCGGTCTGTTGTCTTCGGTTGTTGATAATATTCCGGTGATGTTTGCTGTGTTGACGATGAACCCTGAGATGGCCTTAGGCCAATGGTTACTGGTAACGTTAACCGCAGGAGTTGGGGGCAGTTTATTGTCAATTGGCAGTGCTGCAGGGGTCGCGTTAATGGGACAAGCTAGGGGGATTTACACCTTTGGTGCCCATTTGCGTTGGACACCTGTCATTGCGCTGGGTTATATCGCGAGCATTTTAGTACATATGTGGCTCAATGCCGCGATGTTCTAAATAAAAGTACTGAGCATTCATCATTTGGGCTGTATTGACGTTTGTGAGTCGTTTTGTAGCGGATAATATCGCGAATTATTTAGCGAACAACATCGATCTAACAAAATTCAATCGCATAACGTCTAGATATCAATGAATAAAATAGAGGCATCCGATGGATGCCTCTATTTGTTTGGATATGTCATGGGAAGGATTATTGCGGTAGAACTTGGATTAAATCCAGCTCGTTATTGGCTTTTGCACCGTAGATCTGAATCGCGACTTTAATTTGTGCCACTGAACCACTTGGATCCTGCTGAGCCCAATCTAAGCCTGCTATCTCAAATTGATATTGACCGCTTGTGACTTCGGTTAATTTACCGCTGCATTCTCCAAGACTTTGGCAACGATAATTTTGGGTAACATGCCAGTGTTTCCATGCCTTCGGATTCGAGGATTCCTTGGCTTTGTCGGGGAACCCAAAATAGTAAATATCATAGGTTTTAGCCGCAGTGATCGCCTCTTGTTGCGCATCCGTCAGTGAAAATTGAATTGTCCCTGTACTCGAGTCAAATTGCTCAAGCTTGAGATTTATCTGCGTTGCTTCATCAATGTTTATTGCATTTTCGACGGGAGGTGGCTGCGGAGTTTCAGGCTCAGTGTTATTGCTGTCACTGCCACATCCTACGAGCATTAATGTTGCGAGGGTCAATGTGAGTAATGGGTATTTCATCACAGTCTCCTTAATTGAAATGCCCTGTATGGCAAGTGGTGCATTCCATGTCTGTTTTTACACTTGCCGCTGAGCCTAGTGTGCTAGTGCTACCGTGACAAGTTTGGCAATCTTGCGCATCTGGTGTTGGCTTACTACCAACAAGGGCGCCGATATTCTCCCCTTGATAGGCACGATTCAATACATCGACTAAGTAATAAGCCATAGACGCGGATAAGCGGTAGCAGCGTTCACCTTTTTTCGCGAATGGTAAGCCAGAAGCCTTTGACCAGTTACTGATAGATGAGTGACATAACACGCTCTTGGCTTTTGATGAACTGCCCACAAGAGCCGTTTTTTCTGCTGTCGAGCCAATACCAGTAACAAATTCAGGTGAAGATAAAGGGAGCGTTGTATTTTCGTAGTAGCGGAAGGTATTAGCTATCACGGCGTTATTGTGACCATTAATGTCATCTAAAATATTCACTAACATGCCTATCGCATTAAGATTACCGCAGAGCGTGCCTTGACCCGTTACCCCTGCAAAACCATAGGCGGCTAATGCCGTTGGAATTGTTTTGAACTTGTCTGCATCGGCACTATTAGATTGGGCTAGCATAGTCACAACGGCATGAAAAACTTGGTGCATACAACCACCACCCGTTTCATAGGCCAGTTTTGCTGTTGCCATTGCATCAAGTGGAACGTATTTAAGTTTCTCTCCTATCGCTAATTGATATTGACCATCGGCATTCGTTGCCGCGAGAACCGATGTTCCCATGAGTGTTGCACCTGCCGCAGCGGTGCTAATACCAATAATACGAGTTAATGCTTGACGTCTATTTATGCTCATTATGTATTTCCTCTATGTAGGATTACTTCTATTTATCAAATGCTAAAGATAAATTGATGGCGTAAATTCTAAGCATGCTTGAGATAAATATTGTGATTTACGCCGGAGGATATTTGCCTTTTACATGAGCGGTAAATAGCGTCACCATAATAGAATTAACCGACTTGAATTCTGCATTTTAATTAGCTAAATAGATTGCAAGGTGCTCATTGTCCCGATATTTGTTGTATTTATGTAAATTTATGCCGAATTTCCCATGTGCTAAATGGCATTTATTCCTGTGAGTTAACGCATGTTTTTGCCTAATAGCGCTGAACTTGGGGTTAATTTCACGAAAATTAACTATTTGCTGACTTGGGTTAGCAAGATCACATTAATCATTAGTTAGTTTGCATAGACTTAACTTTATGTTTTTATGGAGTTGAGTGGATGTTGATGCAATTGGGAGACTGCAGGTTTGATCGGGAACGAGGCATACTGATTGAGTTGTCTCGCGATGAATCTTGGCATCTTCCTCGAGCCGAGTTACAAGTGCTTAATTTGCTTGTTGAGCATCAAGGTAAGTTGGTTTCTAAGCACATGCTGAAGACGGGGGATGGAAAGCATCCGCCGCTAACTGATACCTCTGTGGCCCGTGCTGTTTTTATGCTTCGCAGCTTTCTTGGACCTCAATATGAGGGCTTGATTGAAACCGTGAAAGGCCAAGGTTATTTACTCCAACCATCTAATGGGACTGAGTTTAGAGGTGTTAATTACCTCAGATTGCACACAGTGCCTTTGTGGAGTGCCTTAGTGTTATTCGGGTTTATGTTAGCGTTTTCGGTGTTTTATTTGAATCATACGGATCACAGCAAGCCAACCCAAGCACTTATGACCTCAATATTACCTTTGGCTTCTGGCCAGCAAGTACGATTACACTTATTTGCTGATTCCAATACTAATAACACTTTACTCTTCGAATTAGGTGAGCGCTTAAGTGCAGGATTAATCGCCTGCGGTCAAAGTGATTGGGCTGATGTCTATGCTTCTTTGTCCCATGATAAACAAGTGCTTAATATTACTTTTCGAGGCGAAAAACTCGGTCAGTCAGTGATCCGTAATATTAAAATCAGTGATTTCACTCGACCGAAAACCTTCATCGATGCTGCTTGGCTGCAGGAGGTTAATATCTGTGGCTAAATGGCTAAAGTGGACGATTAATATTGTTATCTTGTCGGCATTGATTATGGCCTGCGGTGTGATATACAAACAGTCGGCTACCAATCAGACGATGATTTTAAATTGCAGCTCTGAATTATTCGACCGCCATTCTAGTGCCAATCCTAGCGGCAGCGCGAGTGTTAGCAGTGACGGTAAATTTTACCTACTCGTGGATGTTTTGATTGCCGCTGACAATACGCAGATCAATTATCGTTACTTTAATATTGACGGTACGAGTGCGGGTAATATTTTAATGCAAGGCAAAGTCGACAGTATTGAGGCCAATAGCATGACCTATAAAGTTACCGTTAAAACGAAAACGGAATCTGAAATTGAAAAGCAAAAAAATTGGCCAGAACATATGAAATATCTATCCTATATCAGCAGCTTACATTTTAATGACTCGGAAATGCACAATCTCAGTATCGAGGTGTTAGATATGGATGACACCAAAGATTATGCCGTGGTCCTTTTTCAGCCTAGTAATACCATTTGTGGATGCAGAATCGTAAATAGTCGAATTTAATCAGTGAATTTGAGTTTATTTCAGTTAAGATTAGTGCTCATTGATTTGTGATTACTGTGGTGAGTCTCCAGTGAGGGATTCATGAAAAGGGTGTTGTGTCTAAGATACGTGTAAAGCAAGAAGAATCCCTGTCGATTAAGTTCAGCCATCAGATGGAAAAGGGCGATAATCGTCAGCTTGATCTCTATTTCTTTTTACCTAAGGAAATGGGCATAGGCTCGCGCACGCTCAATGAAGAAGAGTACTACTACAGCTCAATAGTTGGACGTCGCTCATACTATTCAGAAGGCTTGCACTTACCTCTGGTGCAGGGGCGTTTTGCCAGTTTAAATCGCCGTACTGTTGAAGAATTCAGATTGTACCTAAATCTCTTCGCCTATCAGTTTGCGGTTGCGGTTGAAAACGATGTTAAAGAACTCAATCAAATCACAGATGTAACCCATTTTTATTTTGCCCTCGACGAATTACGCGAACAAATTGCCCAGTTGCTGAAAAAGTTTCGTCGTAACGAACCAGGTGATCCCAAATGGAAATCTTACTTTGAAAATGCTGATAACTACTTGTCTTGGTTTTGTGAGCAGCAGTTACTCAAAGTGCTCGCTTATGCAACTCGTACCAGTGATTTCAACGATATTTTAGAGCGGGTACTCACGCTCTGCCGTAATGAATGTGCCTATCGTGATGAGCATAAGTACAACTCAGCGCAAACTAAGCAAGATCCTAACCGTATCTCTAATAAGATGTTGTTATTGCGCCGTTTAATTCAACAAGGGGTGGTACTCAAAGAAGAGTTAAAGCCTTTAGGGATTG
This sequence comes from Shewanella oncorhynchi, assembly GCF_030848765.1. NCBI lineage: Bacteria > Pseudomonadati > Pseudomonadota > Gammaproteobacteria > Alteromonadales > Shewanellaceae > Shewanella > Shewanella oncorhynchi. The sequence continues at coordinate 4,013,055 of NZ_CP132914.1, read as the reverse complement.
GCCTTAAAAAGTTTACGACAGGACTGGCGACCGCGTTAGTGATGTTGGTGGTGTCTGCGTTGATAATTCAAGCGCAGGGCGCCTTTAGTGGTTTTACTATTGCACTAGTGCTGACTTTGGCTGTGATCTATGGTTTCAGGGAAATCTTTAAGGACGATGTGCGCAATGCCATGTGGCGATTTATTCAGCGGGGTCGACCACGTTGGAGCCGCATTTTACGGGATACTACGAGTCAGGCGGTTATCGCTAAGCAGTTGGTATGGCTTGAGTTTATGCGTCAGCAAGATCTACCCGAAAAAGTCAGTGACATTCTAAAGCACAGACATAGCCAAAATAAGGTCGATGCGGAAATTCTGCACTATAAAATCGCTACTAAGGTGAATCAGAGTGAATTCCAAGCGGGATATTCGACTATTCAAGAGCAAGTGAGCTTTAGCTTAGTGCCTTTTGCCCGTTATTTAGAACGGGGTAAAGCGAAGATTTATAAGGAAGTTGAAGGCAAAATTAGTTATGAATCGGTTGAGCGGCGCTATCAAGTCAACCTGATTTTAGTGTTGCGAGATGGGCGCGAAGCCCCGCAGTATATTCGCTATAAAATCACCATGAACCGCTCGGCAATCATAGAAATTACCCAGAGTCAGTTGCCTGACTCCGTTAATGCACCCGAATCTACGATTGATGACGAGTAAAGGCCTGACCGATATTCTGATCGTTATTTTGCTTCGCCCGTTTTAGGGCGATTTCGGCATTATTCAAATATTGCTCTAATGTCTGGCCTTCTTGATAACCCGCAATACCAATACTAATACCTTCCCCTAAGCCATTACCATTGAGCTTTTCCATCATATTGAGGGCAAAGTTGTGCGCATGGGTGGCGTCTGTGTCAGGTAACATCACAATGAGCTTCCCTAGCTGCCAATGCAGAATTTGATAATTAGCTGGAATTTCAAGCAATAATTGCACTTCTATTTCTTGCTGACGATTTGCCAGTTGGTCGATATCACTCATGTGGCTTAGCATGCCCTCTGGATTGATATCCATTAACAGTAAGCTTGAACTGAGACGGCTTGGTGGCGGCAGAGAGTTAAAGTAACGTTCTAAATCTGCCAAATTCAATAGAATAGTACTGCGATGGGGTACAAGGTTACGCTTCTCTGTGCCTCGACCACGCTCGGCGGCTTGCTCTAAAGTGCAGACGATATAATCAATCTCACCATCGGCGGCCACATGGCCCTTCAAGGTGGCTTGCAAACAATTGGAATGCGCCTGTTTAGGTGAGCATAGAATTTGCCCTTGCCACTGACCTTGCATGGCAATTTGGGCGCTGATCCTCTGCCATTGATTGCCTAAATCATTCGCGAGTAATGACGCTAAATCTTGATTTAAATCGCCATTGAGTTGCATTAACGCATCGAATACAGGATTGATTTTAATCAGTTTACCGTTAGCATCTGTGAGGGCTGTCGCGACTGTGTTATCGCATAAAAGCTCACTGAGAAAAGCATTTTGTTTGCTGCTGATTAACTCACTGATGTCCTCAAGGGTGATTAATAGATGTGGTGAGCCTCGGCTCGCCCTTGGTGCTTGGCGGATATGAACCCGCAGCGTGGGGCCATCGATACTGTCTAGACTGATTTCACCAGACCATTGACCGGTTTTATGTACCTGCTCCATTAACTCCGTGTAGGTTTTATCATCGAGGCATAAGGTACGCTGTAGGCTTCGGTCTGTCAGTTCATCTAATGGTACTAAGGTCGCTTGTGCCGCTTTAGTATTGGCGCTGATGACTCTGGCATTTTCGTTGACCATCATAAAGCCGATGTCACTATTAAATAAGCCATTAGCAACATCAATACTGTATTGGCGTGAACGCTGTTGTAAGCGATACATGTGGCTGAGTAGTACAACCCAAGCGGCTAAAACCGTTAATATTAACGATGCCACAATGACAATGTTTTGCCATTGTGAGAAACGAGCTGCTATGTCTGAGTTGCGCACATAGGAGAGTAAAAAATATTCTCTGTGAGTCTCAGGTTGGGCTGTGAGTTCGATTTTAAGGAAAACAAAAGTGGCTTCTTCACCGTGGAATTGTCCAAAGTTGCTCATGGACATATCGCGCCACAGGGCCGGATAGCTCTGTCTTAAACTTGCTCCTAAGGTCTCTGGCATATTGCTTAGAGGGGCGAGATCGCTAGCGCCAGCATAGAGTAATCCCTGAGTATCAAGCACTAACATAGGGGATTTATTGCTCGAAAAGGCTGGTTTTATGGCCTCCAGCATTTTTACCATAGAGTTGTATGTCACCAGATAACCGATAGAACTCTGATCGGGCTTCTCTAGCCACGCCATTTGATACATATAAGGTTCAAGCATGCCGTCTATCGGAACAAATTCCAGCGGTGAGGTATAAACTTCTTTGCCACCCATGCTCCGACTCGCTCCAAGTAAGGTCGGTGGTAAGGCATCTTTATTGAAATTAGGGGGAGTTGAGAATTTATAGTTACCTTGGGGATCGTACAGTGCAATGCCGAGTAACTCAGGAATATGTTTTACTAGATCTTGCCAGTTTTCCTGCAATTTAAGTTGTTGCTTGGCGGTAGGATTGCTTAAGTATTGTTTTAGCAGTTCCCCATTGGCGAAAATTTGGGTTCGAAATTGCTGAAAAGACACTTTATCTGCGATCAATGAGCCTATGGTTTGCAGTTCACTGTATCTTTGCGTTGCCCACTCTTCTTGCAGGCGTCGTTCACCTAACGTAATGATTAAGTGAGTTAAAATAATCATGCCAATCACCAGCATAGAAAGCTGGCTTGCAATAGCGAGTAAGCGTTGATGCGACCAATAGATCCCTTGAGTTAAAGAGAGCAGTGGCGCAGCGGGATACGTGCTTGGGTTATTCTTCAGCATGAACCGATTATGAGTGGGTGAACTGTTAATTTCGCTATGTTAACACGAAAGAATTGTTACGACAGTGCCAAGTTACTCAGCAAGATTCCTTGAGTAAAAGTTAAGACGATTCACACATGTACCACTCACGTAATCGACAGTGTTATCTGCTTGGGTATTTCAGTCGATTTTGGCTGTATTAGAATGCCGTTTAGCCTAAGGCGCCTAATATGCGATGCTTGAATTCGCAGCCGTAGGACTCAACTTGTTCACGACAGATGTCGATATCAACACCCGCTAATCCTTCGATGGCTGAAACTTGTACCGTTTCAATATAGTGTGGCGCTAATGCGATGAAGGCATGTACGGCGGCATAAGAACCGGCGAGTTTGGGGCGACAATGTTCCATATAGGCGGCTTCATTATCCGCATTGAGGGAAATGGATAAACTATCAACGCAGTTGGCTAGTTCCGGCAAAATATTCCGCCTATGGACTAAATTACCTAAACCATCGGTATTAATACGTACTCGTCCGCCTCTTTGTTTAATTTCTTTCGCCACCGCCAGCAAGGTTGGAAGATTTAAGGTCGGTTCGCCATAGCCACAAAACACATATTCTTCGAAGTCTTTAACATCGCCAAGCAGTGGAATAATTTCTTCGGGCTTAGGTTGGTGACACAGTGCCAGTTGATATTCGTGGATCTGTTTACTGCCATTATGTTTTGGACAAAACGCGCAGCGCAGGGTACAGCGACCCGTAATATTAAGGTAGCGACTGCGACGAATATCATAGACAAGCGTTTCAGTCGCACAGGTTTCATTTGTGCAAACTTCATCTGTTATGTGACCGTTCGCTAGGGTTTCTGTGGTGACAACTTGTGGTTTATCAATATTTTGCTTGTGCAGATGCTCAGACATAATGATGGGTTTCATTTTAACGATAGCTGACGACTTAAACACAGTGTAGCGAAAGCCTGATGCGATAACTGTCAACTAGATCGCAACTTGAAAGCTCAAGCCACTCGCAGCAGACTCAAAATGGCATAGATGATTGAGAGATTATTGACTCGCACTGAGGATTAAAAAGAGAGCCTAAGCTCTCTTTTTAAGGTTCAAGACATTGATTAACTGCTTCTAGTTAACTTCCTATAGATAGTCTTTTTTATAGTCAGTGGGGACCGGCGGCTCTAAATGCTCAGGTGTAAAGTCCACTTCATGGTCTTTTTTAGGCTGCCACCACCAATGGAAGAAGCGGCTGCTAGTGCGCTTAATGTCGTCGAGTATGATGTACAGCAAGGGCACTAAAATTAGCGTCACAAGGGTCGAGAACAGGATACCGAAGGCGAGGGATGTCGCCATAGGGATCACTATTTGCGCCTGCAAACTACGCTCGAGAATAATAGGCACTAAGCCGACGAAGGTGGTGAGTGACGTCAGGATGATCGCCCTAAAACGATAACAGCCTGAATCGACCGCAGCCTGTCTGACCGACTGCCCTTGCTCCCGCGCACGGTTCACAAAGTCCACCAAAATCAAGGAGTCGTTCACCACCACTCCCGCTAATGCCACTATGCCGCAGAGACTTAACACGCTCATCGCGAGTCCCTGAATTAAGTGACCAAACAGAGCGCCGATAATCCCGAAGGGGATCACAGACATGATGATTAACGGCTGACTGTAGGATTTAAGTGGCACGGCCATCAAAGCATAAATGGTGAACAGCGCAAAGAAGAAGCCTTGCATCAAACCGACCATGGCATTCTGTTCATCCAAACTGCCACCGTCCAGTGCAGTTTGGATTTTAGGGTACTTGGCCTGCAATTGTGGCAGGTAATCTTTTTGGATTTCTTGCACTACTTTTGAAGGTTCAACGATGTTTTTGTTGGCATTTGCCGTGATGGTAATCGCTCGCTTGCCGTCAACACGGGTAATTGAGGCGTAGGATTCACCTTTTTCAATTTGTGCCACAGTCGAGAAGGGAACCGAAGTGCCCGTTGGCGTGCGGATCAGCATATTTTCCAGATAACCCACAGTACGACGTTGCTCTAATGGGTAGCGCACCATCACCTTGATTTCTTCTTTATTACGTAAAATACGTTGGGCTTCATAACCATAGAAACCGTAACGCACTTGGCGAGCTAAATCGGAAAGGGTCAGGCCAAGGGCTTCAGCCTCTGGACGTATCTTCAGGCGAATTTCATGACTGCCCGAGGAGAAGTTGTCGGCAATATCGTACACGCCTTCGTAGCTGGCGAGTTTTTGCTTCAACTCTTTAGAGGCTGCGGACAGCTCATCGAGGTCACTCGAGGTCAGTCTGAAGGAAATATCGCCACCGGCATCGTTGGTGCTCGCGTTAAAGCTGAGTTTCTTGACTGACAAAAGCTCGGGCAATTGTTCACGCCACGCGGCAGCAATCGTCACGCCATCGACTTCACGGTCTTCCCCTTTCGTCAGTTCGGCAAAAATGAAGGCCGAGGTACGGGAGCTCATATTGATAAAGCTATGCTTCACCACTTGATAGCCGTTATCTTTCTCCATTTTTTCGTTCATCTTGTACAGGGCTTCTTCTATGCTCTGTACCACTTTTAAGGTGTTACCTTCGGAGCTGCCTTCATCCATTTCAAGTTCAACTTGAATAAAGTCTGAGGGAATGTCAGGGAAAAATACCCAGCGCACTTTGCCACTGGCGACTAGGGCAATCGACAGAATCAATACACCGATAAAGGCAGCGACCACGTTGTATCTGTGTTTGATACAGCGCTCGAGGAAGTTGCGATAGCTGTGGTGAATAAAGTATTGCACTCTGTCGTTAAAATTGGCTTTTAGGTGGCCAAAGAATCCCTTTGGTGCGCCAGTTTTTTTAAACTTCATGTGCGCTAAATGCGCTGGCAGAATGAATTTAGACTCTACCAGTGAGAAGGCTAAACAGAGGATGACCACCATACCGATGGATTTCCAGATAATCCCCATAGGGCCAGAAACCATTAACATGGGAATAAATGCCGCAATTGTGGTTAAGACCCCGAAGGTCGCGGGCATCGCCACTTTTTGCGCGCCGCGGATCACGTTCTCAACCGAGTGACCGTGGCGTTCGACCTCTGTGTAGGCACTCTCGCCGATGACAATGGCATCATCCACCACTATTCCGAGCACCAAGATAAAAGCGAATAGGGTCAACATGTTGATCGTCATGGAGAAAGGTTCGAGCGGCATGACCAACATAGTGCCGAGGAAACACACGGGTATTCCCATCATGACCCAAAATGCTAACTTCAGATCGAGGAACATAGCTAAGATGATAAATACCAACAAGGCACCGTAAAACATGTTCGACATCATCATGTCTAAGCGGCCCTGGAGATAGTGGGTCATATCACCCCAAGTATCGAGTTGAGCGTTAGCTGGCAGTGTGGCGCGGCGCTGCTCGACGTACTGTTTGACTTGGTCTGCAATGTCTAAGGCGTTTTGATCATCAATGCTGGTGACTTCAATAATCGCAGCGGGTTTGCCGTTAAAGCGGGTATATTCCAAACGTTCTTCAAAATCATCTTTGATGGTCGCCACTTGTGGCAGCATCACACGGCTACCGTCTGCGCGAGTTGTGACGACTATATTGGCAAAGTCATCGCCCGTGTAGGCTTGGCCTTTGGTGCGCAATAGGATATCGCCATCTTGAGCACGAATAGAGCCACCTGGTAAGTCTAAGGAGGAGTTTTGCACTGCTAATGCGACTTGTGAGAAGGTCAAGCCGTACTCTCGTAACTTATTCTCAGAAACTTCAATACCGATTTCATAATCGCGCACCCCTGTGACTTTCGCACGGGTTACAGCGGGGAGTTGGGTTAAATCGTCACGAACCGACTTAGCCAATTCTTTCATATCGTGGAGTGTCATATCGCCATAAACAGAAACCCAAATGACGTTATTCTCAGGTTTGATTTGAGAGATATTCGGTTTTTCGATGTTCACTGGGAAGGTTGAAATTGCATCTAACCGCAGTTTGGCTTCATCGAGAATGGTCTGCACTTCGTAACCGTCTTCAACTTCAACGGTAATCGAGCCAACGCCTTCGCTAGCCACAGAAGTCACTTTCTTAATGCCGTTGATATCTTGGATGGCTTCTTCAATCTTGATGTTGATGCCTTCTTCGATTTCCTGTGGCGCCGCACCTGGATAGGCGACGGAAATATTTAATAAATTGAGTTCGAAAGAAGGAAAAACTTCTTTATTAATCAAAATACTGCTGAAAAGGCCGCCGATGAGCAGAACACACATTAATAAGTTCGCGGCCACACTGTTGCGGGCGAACCAAGCTAAGATCCCTTTTTGAGTGTCCATTATTTGACTCCAGCGGCCGCAAGACTCGATTCAGGAGTATTTTCTTTTGGTGTCTCAGTGGGCAATGCCGCTTCACCTAAAATTTTGACCATTTGCCCATTTGCCATACTGTTGAAGTGGGTCGTAGCGACGCGTTCGCCCGTTTTTAGACTGTCTTTGATGAACACATTTTCTAAATCACTACGAACCACATTTACTTGGCGCATTTCAATGATATTTTTGTCGTTGACTAGGGCGACTTGGTCATTACGAACCACATGGCGGGGCAATTTGACGATGCCATCGACAGTGCGGCCCTTGATGACTGCATTGACGAAGCTGCCGTATTTAAGCGGTAAGCTACCTGGCACTTTATTCGCGCGCAGATAGGGGTCTTTGATTTCTGCGACTAAATACACCATGCGATTTTCGGCATCGATAACACCTTCACTGCGGATAATATTGCCTTCCCAAGTATTTTCTTTGCCCGCCAAAGAGGCGCTAAGCGTGACTTGGGTATCGGGATTATCGACAGACTCTAAATAGGCTAAATCATCATTAGAAATGGGTAAGCGGATTTCGGCAACGCGAGTATCGTAGAGCTCACCTAGATTAGTGCCTAAGCTAACGTATTGACCTAAATCGACATTTCTAACTTTGATTATGCCATCAAAGGGCGCGCGAATAACCGTGCGCTCAAGGTTACGTTGGGCTCGCGCCAGTGCTGCCTGCGCATATTTTACGTTAGCTTGTTCTTTTTTGAGTTGCGGGATACGTAGACCTAACTCAGGGGGCAAACCCTTGTCGTAGCCTTTGAATTCGATTTTAGCGACTTCACCACGGGCTATTTCTTCGTTCAGTGCGGCGGTGGCTTGGGCCAGCGTCGCTTCGGCTTGCATTAAGTCAGCCTCGTAATCTGAGGGTTCGATTTGCGCTAATTGGTCGCCTTTCTTGACTATGCCACCTGCAACAAAATGAGGGGAGATAGTGAGCATTCTGCCTTGAACTTCGGTTACGAGTTGGGTTTTATACTTTGGGGTAACCACGCCGTAGGAAGGTAAGTTTAGCGATACTGTTTGCTGAGTTACTTGCGTGACATCAACGATAGGAATGGGCATCTCTTCAGGTTTTTGTTCTGGCGCCTCCTTCGTTTGCATTAATAAGGCTGCGCCAAAGACAAACAGCAGCAGAATAAGAAAAGGAGACAGTCTCCTCAGTAGGGTCTTCATCATATAATGGTTAAATCCATGCTAATCGCGTAATGGGGTTAAAGTAGCAGAGTCGGCCACGCCAATAAATTTATTTTTGTAAATTAAATGTTTCTAAAAGTGATGCCGCGACAGATATGCTCATCATGCATCGATATTTGGGCGAAAATTAGAGCAGAAAGGTGATGAAAGGTTCAGTTAGGTAATTGGAATATATTGAAATAAGAATGAATACGTATTGGGGTTAACTGCTCTAAATCCGCCGCATTTCATTCTATATAATTAAACATAGCAGGATATTTTTAGTAAAATCACCCACGTAAGTTATATTTTGGTAATAAAAAAGCCGCATATAGCGGCTTTAGTTTGGTGAATTTAAGCGGGTGTTACTTTTTCTTACGGGCGATTTTACTCGCTTTCTTTGCCGCTTCTTTCTTGCTCGTTTTCTTCGCAGCTTCTTTCGCTTTCACTTTGGCTTTTTTCTTACCCGGTGTGCGCGCTTCTTTATTCTTTGGACGCAGCTCTTCGATCACGCGGCGTTTCAACGGTTGCTCGATATAACGCTCGATTTTACCGACGATACGCATGTCGTGGGCTTCGGCAAGCGAAATCGCGGTACCTTTTGCGCCAGCGCGGCCAGTACGGCCAATGCGGTGGATATAAGTGTCGGCAGAACGTGGCATATCGAAGTTGATCACATGAGTGATATCGTCGATATCGATACCGCGTGCAGCCACATCGGTCGCTAACAAGACATTGACTTCACCTTTAGTAAAGCGACTCAAGGCTTGGAAGCGTTTCTTCTGTTCCATATCACCACGCATAAAGGCGCAGGGAATACCGACTTTAAGTAACTGGCCTTCTAGGCTAGAAACGATGTCGCGGGTTTTCACAAATACGATAGTCCGTTTGACATCTTCTTGGCGTAGCAAATGGCACAACAGCGCAAATTTATGCTCTTTATCATCGGCTAAGTGGATCCATTGGTGGATCTTGGCTTTTTCACTGCGAGGGGCTTCAACATCGATTTCAATCGGGTCGTTTAACACTTCACGGGCAAAACGTTGTACACCGCCGCCTTCTAAGGTGGCAGAAAACAGCATGTTCTGTTTGCGGCCTTGGGCCTCAATAGCAATGGCTTGCACCACAGAAGAGAAGCCCATGTCTAACATGCGATCGGCTTCGTCGATAATTAAGATATCGACTTCTTGGGCGTTGAAATTGCCTTTGTCTAAATATTCCATCAGGCGGCCTGGGGTCGCGACCAGAATATCGACGTTGCCTGCTAAGGCTTCTTCCTGTGGTCCATAAGGAACGCCGCCAGTAACGATAGCAATATCTAAACCTTGGCCTGTGGCTAGGTGACTCGCATAACGGTGGATTTGGCTGGCTAACTCACGGGTTGGCGTGAGGATTAGCACCCTTGCTTGTCCAGCAAAACGACGGGGGAAGTCGATCAAATGTTGTAGCGATGGCAGTAAAAAGCTCGCTGTTTTACCTGTTCCTGTCGGGGCGCGCGCAAGAATATCTCTTTGCTCTAAGGCGTAAGGAATCGTTTCTTGCTGAATCGTAGTGGGTGAATGATGCCCCATGGCATTAAGCGACTCTAATAAGCTAGGGTCAAGCTGGAAATCTTCAAATTGCATGCGCAGCGTCTCGACGGATAATAGCGAAGCATTATAAAGGTTATGGCGGTTAACTTAAATAACTTATCTAGATCTCCTGTGTTTATCTTCTGTGTCAGTAAAGTTTTATGGTAATTGGCATAAGTTAATTACTTTTAGGTCAATGTATTAGCATTTAATTTGTGGGGAATTGGACCTTTCGTTAAATTTGTCAAACTTAGCTAGCTTTACTTAACGTGTCAGGATTGGACTCGATATCAGTATTTAAGGTAAAAATCTTGGACCAATTGCACCATGGTTTGTGTGTATTGGCCTGAACGTTCACGAATAGTGATATCACTGAGCTTTGGAGCCATTTGCGGGTGAGTCTTATGGGCGAGTACGCAGAGTACTCGATTAGCACTTTTCCCTACAATGCTGATAAGGTTGGTTATTTCAATCAAATTGAGCTGAGAGTGCGTTAGTATTTCGTCGAAACGCGCCATACTCTGCATTGGTAATATGAGGCTTGCTTTTCCTTGTGGTGCTAGGCACACATGAATGGCATCGAGTAGTGCGGTAAAGCTTAAGCTATCTGTGTGGCGGGCCATAGCGCGCTGGGATTGTATCGCTTGCGTGCCTTGCTCAAAATAGGGGGGATTACAAATTATGTGATCAAAATACTCTTGATACTCAGTTTGTTGGCAAAAGTCTTGGATGCTGCAATTAACTAAGGTCAGTCGATTAGCCCAAGGACTATTGTGGAAGTTATGTTGGCAAGCATGGGCGGCATTGGTGTCTAATTCGACACTGGTGATATGTGCTTGACTGCGCTGAGCTGCCATTAAACTGAGTAAGCCGCTGCCTGCGCCTATATCTAAGATTGATTTCGCGGTGGTCAGTTGTGCCCATGCCCCAAGGACGACGCTGTCTGTGCCTACGGCCATGCCGCAATTCATGTCATCGATATGAAATTGTTTAAAAGTGAATGCCATGGGGAGTTAATTTTGCCGTTCTAAAGTGATTTAGGCCCAATATTGGGCGCGCAATATTCTAATTCTAGCCCTCGTTTTTAGCTAATGTTTTTAAACAGTCGCATCTGTCCTAGCTGTATGAATTTGTGTCGCCAAATCATTTACTATTTTACGTGGTAATACTAATTTCACTTAATTAACGCTTTAATTTATTGCCTTAGAAACCTTTTATTAGCAGTTAATTAGCATTATTTAGCTTTTTTTGCCTGAACGGACTTGTTGTCTTGTATTGATGCTTTAAGTCTGGTATTAGTTTCGCCCCCATTTTTAATCACTTTTAAGATTAACGGATAGGTAAACGAGTTTGTTGGTGAATTAGTCGTCAGTTAGGCTACATAAACGTTCGCCATCGTTTATAAACTCGGCAGATATCGAACATATTTACCACGGAATTGTGTAAACATAGATTTGCACTCCGGATGGGCTTTGTTTTAGCTATGGCTAATCGACACATAATCACTTAAGTTTGTAAAAAAACAATAAGACAAGATGGGGCTTCCAGTGCAAGACAATCAGATGAGTATCGGAGATACATTAGGCTTAGGTTTTATGACCTTTGCGTTCTTTTTAGGTGCGGGAAACCTAATTTTTCCACCATTCGCGGGTATGTTAGCGGGCGAAAATATGCCCCTCGCCATGTTGGGTTTTTTGATTACCGCCGTAGGTTTACCTTTAGTTGGACTGATTGCTGTCGCTAAGGCTCAAGGTAAGGTTATGGCTATGCTGCCAGTATTTGCAGCAACGACATTGGCCGTCGCGATTTACATTATTATCGGCCCTGCTTTTGCTGCGCCGCGTACGGGATTAGTGGCTTACGAGATTGGCGCTAAGCCATTTATCGATGACACTACGGCAACGTTTTTGCTGGGCAGTTTGGAATTAAACCTGACGCAACTGCTATACACATTAGGTTTCTTCGCTGTCACTATGTTGCTGGCGCTTTTCCCTGGTAAGTTGCTCGATAGCGTAGGTAAAGTATTAACGCCTATTTTATTGATTTTGTTGGTCGGATTAGCCGTTTCAGTGCTGTTTTTACCTGCATCCGAAGTGGGCCAAGCAGTGGGGGATTACCAACAGCATCCGCTGACCAAAGGTATTTTGGAAGGCTATAACACTATGGATACGTTAGCATCCTTGATGTTTGGTATGTTGATTATTGATATCCTGCGTAAAAAGGGCATTGACCAACCCAGTGATCAAACTAAGTATCTAATCCGTGCAGCCTTTATTGCCGCCGCTGGTTTAACTTTTGTGTATGTGTCCTTGTTCTTTTTAGGTGCAACCGCTGGCGATATCGCTATCGGCACTAAAAATGGTGGCGAAATATTAACAAATTACGTGACCCGCGAGTTTGGTGAACTAGGCTCAGTCTTGTTGTCATCAGTCGTGACTTTAGCTTGTTTGACCACTGCGGTTGGGCTAGTGAGTGCGTGTTCTGAGTTCTTTAATGAGCTGATGCCTAAACTGTCTTACCGTTTCCTCGTGGTCTTTTTAAGCTTGATATGCGCTGTGATTGCGAACGTGGGCCTAAGTCAGTTGATTGCTATTAGTATTCCCGTATTAATGACGATTTATCCTGTGGCTATTGCTCTTGTGGTTGTGACTTTCCTGACCGCTTATTTTGCGAATCCACAGTTTGCACATCGTGCAGTACTGAGCGTGGCACTGTTTTTCGGCATCTTCGATGGTCTTAAAGTGGCAGCGAAAAGTTTGACTGACGCTGATGGTCAAGCCATTAATGGCTTAGCACAGGTTTTTATCCATATAGTGAATGTTATGTCTCCAGTGTTATCTAAGCTGCCACTCTATGAAGAAGGTATGGCTTGGTTATTGCCGACCATTGCGACGATTGCACTGTGTTTAGTATTCGGTCGTGGCCGTGGTCAAACGGCTGCAGCCTAGGCTTTGCATTCGAGTTCTCGTCTTTATGCTTAACTCAGTTAAGCTTATGCAGGCTTAGACATATTTAAATTAATATCAACGGCGTATCATTTGATTACGCCGTTTTTTTATGGAGTATTTGTGCCTAAAACCTATATGCCAGATCCACTTATCGATGCTTTTCTTGATGATCTTTGGTCAAGCAAGGGACTGAGTGATAACACGCTATCGGCCTATCGTACCGATCTACGCCATTTTGATCGTTATCAAGGTCAGCAAGGCGTGACGTTACTCGCGGTTTCTCAGGCCGATGTTAGGGCATATCTGGCCTTTAGAGTTGAGCAGAATTTTGCGCGTACCAGTAGCGCTCGGCTGCTCAGCAGCTTACGGCGTTTCTATACTTATCTGGTGCAGACCAAGCAGATTTCAGCCGATCCTATGGCCTTAGTCGAGTCACCTAAGTTAACGCGCCATTTGCCGGATTCTCTGAGTGAGTCGCAGGTTGACCGTTTACTGTCTGAGCCCAATGTGGATGATGCCGTCGAATGCCGTGACAAGGCAATGCTAGAGCTTTTGTATGCAACTGGCCTCAGGGTGAGTGAACTTGTCGGCTTGACCATGGAGCAAATGAGTTTGCGCCAAGGCTTAGTACGTATTGTGGGCAAGGGTGGCAAAGAGCGTCTTGTGCCGCTGGGGGAATTGGCTATTACCGAAGTGGAGGGCTACATGAAATTTGCTCGCCAAGAGTTGCTCGGTAATAAACAATCTGATGTGGTATTTCCGTCGAAACGCGGGCAGATGATGACGCGGCAAACTTTTTGGCATCGGATTAAACTTTATGCTCTGCGTGCGGGGATTGAAACTGCATTATCACCGCACACTTTACGACATGCTTTTGCCACTCATTTGCTCAATCACGGTGCCGATCTGCGGGTTGTCCAACTGTTATTAGGTCACAGCGACTTATCGACGACACAGATTTATACCCATGTAGCACGGGCAAGATTGCAGGAATTGCATCAACAGCATCATCCTAGAGGCTAAAAAAAGGATTTAGTTACAGCATAAATTTGCTTTCCGCGCGGCTTGTCTGTAACTTTTTGCCCCTATACAGGGTCTATTGAATATCTCGAGTTAGAACGGCCCCAATATCTCGTTGTAGCGACACAATTTATAGGATGTCCCATGAAGTTGACCCCAGCATTATCCTTAGTTTTTGCCCTCCTAGTTGCACCACTTGCCAGCGCTGCCACTGCGACGTCTCCCGATACCGCTGCGATTAAGCAAAAACTCGGTGAGATGTTAGATGTTGAAGTCATTTCTATGCAGGACTCACCAATTGAGGGCTTGTATCAAGCCATGACCAACCGCGGCGTGCTCTATATTAGCCGTGATGGTTCAAAACTATTCCACGGTAGTGTGTATGATATCGATAAGGGCATGAAAAACTTAACCGAAGCCGCATTAGCGGGTCCGCGTTTAGAAATGATGAAGCCGCTTGAAGAGAATATGCTTGTCTATAAAGCGAAAAACGAAAAACACGTGGTCACTGTATTTACCGATGTTAGCTGTGGTTATTGCCGTAAATTGCATAGCCAAATGTCTGACTACAATAAACTTGGTATTACAGTGCGTTACTTAGCCTTCCCGCGCGCGGGTGTGCCGTCAGCTAATGCCGATGAGATGCAAGCTATCTGGTGTGCTAAAGATCCATTAAAAGCCATGACTGATGCTAAAGCGGGTAGCAAAGTTGCCGCGGCAACATGTGATGCTAAAATTGCTGAGCAATATGCGTTAGGCACAACCTTTGGTGTTAATGGTACGCCTGCAATCATATTAGAAGATGGCAATATGATCCCTGGTTATCAACCGCCTGAAGACTTATTACGCACCTTAGAGGCACGTCAGTAACAGCCTAAAATGTAAAATTTATCCCACGAAAGGTGAGCTTAAGGCTCACCTTTTTGTTATCTTATTGCCACGATTTCATGAGAGTTTGAGTCCCTTGATCCATAAGATAGTCCGTCGCCCAACCGTTGATGATAGCCATTTACCCGCTCATCTTTCGCCGCTATTGAAACAGCTTTATGCTCGTCGTGGTGCGCTAAACCACGAATGCGAGCTTGTCCTTAAGGGTCTATTCAGACCTGAAACCATGAAAGGGTTGCCCGAAGCCGCGGTGCTTATCGCCGATGCAATGCAGGCGAATAAGTCGATTTTGATCGTGGGTGACTTTGACGCCGACGGTGCCACATCGACCAGTGTGTGTATGTTGGCGCTGCGGATGATGGGCGCGGTGAAAGTGGATTACTTGATCCCCAATCGCTTCGATTATGGTTACGGCTTAAGCCCTGAAATTGTTGCAGTTGCGGCCTCCAAACAGGCAGAGCTACTCATCACAGTTGATAATGGTATTTCATCAATTGACGGTGTTGCGGCGGCCAAAGCCTTTGGTATGCAAGTGGTGATTACCGACCATCATTTACCCGGCCATGAGTTACCCGCTGCCGATGCGATAGTGAACCCTAACCAACCTGGCTGTCCATTTGCCAGCAAATCGATTGCGGGTGTCGGCGTGGCCTTTTATTTGATGACGGCATTAAGGGCTGAATTGCGGACGCGAAACT
The DNA here is from genome assembly GCF_030848765.1 of Shewanella oncorhynchi. NCBI lineage: Bacteria > Pseudomonadati > Pseudomonadota > Gammaproteobacteria > Alteromonadales > Shewanellaceae > Shewanella > Shewanella oncorhynchi. The sequence continues at coordinate 3,997,497 of NZ_CP132914.1, read as the reverse complement.
GGTATCAAACCCATGGTATTGCTGAGCCCAATTTAGGCACACTACTCGATATCGTTGCCCTTGGCACCGTTGCCGATGTGGTGTCACTCGATGCCAATAATCGTATTTTGGTTGAAGCAGGTTTGCAGCGCGTGCGAGCCGGGCGTTGCCGTGTGGGGATTACTGCGTTGCTTGAAGTGGCGAAGCGAAATCCGGCGCGCATTGTCGCATCTGACTTTGGTTTTGCCGTGGGCCCAAGGCTTAATGCCGCAGGCCGGTTGGATGAAATGGCACTTGGGGTTGAAACCTTACTCTGCGAAGACATGATGTATGCACGGCGCATGGCGGCAGAGCTTGACGGATTGAATCAAGAACGTCGTGAGCTGGAAGTCGGCATGCAGCAGGAAGCCTTAAAAAGCCTTGAGCACTTAAAGCTCAACGAAGCCGAGTTACCTTGGGGTATCGCCTTATTTCAAGAGGATTGGCACCAAGGCGTGATCGGGATTTTGGCCTCGCGCATTAAAGACAAATACCATAGACCCGTGATTGCCTTTGCCGATGCAGGCAATGGTGAAATTAAAGGCTCGGCGCGTTCGATCAAAGGCTTGCATATGCGCGACTTATTGGAGTTAGTGAACACTCGCCATCCGGGACTGATTATCAAATTTGGTGGTCATGCAATGGCGGCGGGTTTATCGCTCAAAGCGGGCAGTTTTGCGATATTTGCTAAAGCCTATGATGATGCGGTGCGTGAGCAGCTTAAACCTGAGCTGCTAACGGGCGAGCTTTGGTCCGATGGCGAACTCACTCCCGCAGAGTTGAATCTTGAAATGGCTCAGTTACTGCGTAATGCGGGGCCTTGGGGACAAGCTTTCGAAGAGCCGTTATTCGATGGTTACTTTACGATAGTGCAACAACGTCTTGTCGGTGAGCGCCACCTTAAGCTCGTACTCGAAACCCAATGCGGTACTGTGATGCTCGATGCCATTGCCTTTAATGTGGATTTGCACACTTGGCCAGATGCGACGATTAATCATGCCCATGTTGTGTATAAACTCGATGTGAATGAGTATCGCGGCAATTTTTCGCTGCAACTTATGGTTGAGCAAATCGAAGCTATGTAAGATGACAAGGAGTGAAGTTGAAATCATTATCCGATAAAAAAATCCGCCAGCTACTTAAGCGTTTTGCTTGGATATATGTTGTCTGCTTAAGCATACCGTTTATCTCAACCTTACTCACCACTAAGGCTCAGGGGCAAATGCTACTTATGGGGATTTGGCCTGCAGCCTCCTTGTTTTACTTTCTCGCTTACCGTTATTTAGCTAAATCCTTTAAGTATGAAATCAATCGCCACTTAGCCTTTAGTTATCATGGCGGTGGTACTTTAGCGGGGGCTTTGTATTCGTTAGCTAAAGTGGTGTTATTAGCGATGGCATTTATGATATTTATGAGTGCCAATAACACCTGAGCTGACGTTAACGGAAAATTTCGGAGAAAGGAAAATGCAGCAGGAAACAGGATACAGAGTCAGTACAGATCAAGCTGAAATGAATCTTGAGGTTATCCATGGCTTTATTAGTAATAGTTATTGGGCGCAGGGCATGCCAAAGGCGCTGCTACAAAAAGCGTTAGCCAATAGCCTGTGTTTTGGGGTATTTGATAAGGACAATCAACAAGTGGCTTTTGGCCGCTTAATCACAGATAAAGCCACTTTTGCCTATCTTGCCGATGTGTTTGTACTTGAGTCGCACCGCGGCTTAGGTTTAAGCAAGTTGATGATAACAGCGATTCTTGAACATCCTGAATTACAAGGTTTAAGACGGATAATGTTAGCCACCCGTGATGCCCATGGACTCTACGCCCAGTTTGGATTTAAAGCGGTCGATACCCCTGAAATGCTCATGCAAATTAGGCCTGCTAAGCCTTATCAATACCTTAGTTAACATCAAAAAAATAGCCAGCATTTGCTGGCTATTTTTGCGTTAGCTTTGATGTCTGTTGACGAAGCCTTAAGCGGCTTTGGTCGCGGCGGTTTCTTCATCGCTGTGGCGAATGAGGTAATCAAATGCGCCCAGTGATGCGGTCGCGCCGCTGCCCATGGCAATGATAATTTGCTTGAAAGGTGAGTTAGTGACATCACCTGCGGCAAAAATACCTGGAACTGAGGTTTGCCCGCGCTCATCGACTATGATCTCGCCCCTTGGGGTTAAATCGATAGTGCCCTTTAACCATTCCGCATTCGGTACTAGCCCAATCTGCACGAAGATACCTGCAAGTGCGACATGGTGACTCTCGCCAGTGGCTCTGTCTGTGTAGTTCAGGCCATTAACCCGAGTACCATCGCCAGTGACTTCAGTGGTCATGGCTTGGGTAATGATTTTAATGTTACCCATAGAAGCCGCTTTACGTTGCAGTACATCGTCAGCGCGCAGGGTTTTATCAAATTCCAGCACGGTCACATGTTCTACTATGTTCGCAAGATCGATAGCCGCTTCGATACCTGAGTTACCGCCGCCGATCACCGCCACACGCTTGCCCTTAAATAACGGGCCATCACAATGCGGGCAGTATGCGACACCTTTGCCGCGGTATTCTTTCTCGCCAGGGACGTTCATTTCACGCCAGCGTGCACCTGTGGCTAACAATACGGTACGGCTACGTAATTTAGCGCCGCTTGCCAGTTCAAGCTCGAACAAGCCATCTGTTGATAACGACACTGCCTTTTGGTTGTCCATGATGTCGACTTCGTAGTCTCGTACATGGGCTTCAAGGTTTGCCACTAGTTTTGGACCTTCGGTCGCTTTGACCGAAATAAAGTTCTCGATACCGACGGTTTCAGCCACTTGTCCGCCAAACTTGTCGGCAACAATACCGGTGCGAAGTCCTTTACGTGCTGCATAAATGGCTGCTGCTGCGCCGGCTGGGCCGCCGCCAACGACTAAGACTTCGAATGGCGCTTTTTCATTAATTTCATCGGCCTTACGGCTTGCGGCATTGGTATCCAACTTATTTAAAATCTCGCCAATGCTGATACGGCCAGCTGCAAACACTTCGCCATTTAAGTAGACAGAAGGCACAGCCATAATGTTTTTGCTGGTTACTTCTTCTTGGAACAGGGCACCATCGATCATCACGTTGGTGATATTCGGGTTAATGGCCGCCATCATGTTCAGTGCCTGTACTACGTCTGGGCAGTTTTGGCAGGTCAGTGAGACGTAAGTTTCAAAGGCATATTTGCCTGGCAGATTGCGGATCTGCTCAATAATATCATCGCTGAGTTTGATTGGGTGTCCACCCGTGTGCAGTAATGCCAGCACGAGTGAGGTAAATTCGTGACCCATAGGCAGACCAGCAAAGCTGATTTGCGTATTAAGCTCTGGGTTAATCACTGTCATTGCCGGGGTGCGTTCGCCCTGAACTTCTTTCAGGCTCACCAGAGAAGATAGGCTGACAATGTCTTGCGTTAAGCTTTTTAATTCTTGAGACTTTCTACTCTCATCTGCAGACACGACAAGTTCAACTGGTCTCTTGAGGTTTTGCAGATAGGTTTGCAGTTGATTTTTTAAATTCGCATCTAACATTTGATGACTCCAAAATCGCGTAAAAGGGAGAAAAAGGGGGCCAGTCTAGGCCCTTGCAGGGGCGGGCTTAATCCTTTGCTGCGTGGCGCTACAACTGTGTTGGCTGTAACGCTAATCAGCTTGGGACGCTAGACTGGCGGGGTTGACGCTTTGCAGGCTAAATTAGATTTTGCCAACGAGGTCTAAAGACGGTGCTAATGTTTCGTCACCTGGTTGCCATTTAGCTGGGCAAACTTCGCCATCGTGAGTAGCAACATATTGAGCTGCTTGAATTTTACGAACTAGCTCTTGAGCGCTACGGCCGATGCCTAAATCGTGAACTTCGCTGACCTTGATTTGGCCTTCTGGGTTAATCACGAAAGTACCACGCAGTGCTAAACCGTCTTCTTCAATCATCACGCCGAAGTTACGGCTGATAGTGCCTGTTGGGTCAGCCAGCATTGGGAAGTTGATCTTCTTGATGGTGTCTGACGTGTCATGCCATGCTTTGTGAGTGAAGTGTGTGTCAGTTGATACTGAGTAAACTTCAACACCCATTCCTTGCAGTTTTTCGTAGTGATCAGCCATGTCGCCTAATTCAGTTGGGCAAACAAAGGTAAAATCTGCTGGGTAGAAGAAGACAACAGACCATTTACCTAACAGGTCTTGTTCAGTTACAGGAACGAACTCACCATTGTGGAATGCAGTGGCTTTGAATGGTTTGATTGTGCTGTTGATAATTGATTGAGTCATTTTATGCTTCCATTTAGTTGATGATGGCTTAAGTTCATAACGAGGACATTTGCTTGCGTCCTGTCGATGTGAAGCATATTACCGACTCGATTAAAATTAAGATAACGGATAAAAACTATTATCCTAATCGGTTTAGTCGAATGTTGATGCGATTAGGTCGGACTCAATCGGTTTTTCTACGACGGCTGCGGGTTTGGCGTGATTGGGTGTAGTCTGGGTTTAGTCGGCTGGTTTTTGTTGATTGAGATAAGATAAATTTCGAGCATAAAAAAGGGATATCAATGATATCCCTTAAAGTGTAAATACAATTAAAACAAGATACTGAGGTTCTAGGTTCTAGGTTCTAGTTCTGTGCTTTGGGTTGAGTTAACCAAGTGCTGAGTAAGCGCACGCCGTAACCTGTTGCACCCGCAGGCACAACTGCGGTATCGGTGGCGGTTAAGGCATTGCCCGCGATATCGATATGTGCCCAAGGCTGTTCGCCCGCAAAGCGTTTTAAGAACATGGCCGCAGAGGAAGCGCCTGCGCTGCCTTCTTTACCTGTGTTTGTGAGATCCGCGATAGTGGATTTAAGCTCATCCGCATAGGCTTGATCTAACGGTAAGCGCCAGACCTTTTCGCCAACCTGTTGACCTGCATAAGTTAGCTGCTGTACTAAAGGCTCAGAATCGGTAAACAAGCCTGCATAAACATTGCCTAACGCACTCACTTTTGAGCCAGTCAGTGTCGCAACATCGATAATCACTGATGGCTTATAATTTTCTCTGGCATACCAGAGGCCATCGGCCAGCACTAGGCGACCTTCGGCGTCGGTATTGAGCACTTCAACGGTGAGACCTTGGGCGGTTTTAATCACATCACCAGGGATCATTGCATGACCCGATACCATGTTCTCCGCCATGGGCATAATCGCCACTACGTTGACTGGCGCTTTTTGAATCGCCATGGCTTTAATAGTGCCAAGCACTGTGGCTGCACCTGCCATATCTGACTTCATCCGCGCGATTGAAGTACCTGTCGCCTTAATATTGTAACCACCCGAGTCGAAGGTGATGCCTTTACCGACCAGTGCGATTGGCGCGTCTTTGCTACCAGGCCAATGGGCGACCACTAACTTAGGTGGGCGCTCGCTGCCTTTACCTACAGCAGCTAAGGCGCCCAGTTGTAGACGTTCGATATCTTTGGCTTCTAATACCGTGACTTTAACGCCGAGGGATTTGAGTTTTCTGGCTTCGTTAGCAAAGCTGTCGGGATACATAATGTCTGCAGGTGCGTTTGTCAGATCGCGCGCTAAAAACACACCCGCTTCAACCGCTTGCAGATTTTTATGGTGTTTTTGGTTGCGACTTAAATCATCGACAGCGATTTGGTAATTCTTCTCGGCACGGGGGCTCGCTTTGAACTGAGTGTAGCGATAACTGCGTAGTTCAATTCCGTGGGCAAGCTCAGAGGCAAATAGCGGCGCGGCAGTTAAGCCTTGGGTGAGTACACGCACTGTAGCTTGGGGAACCGTATCGAGTTTAGCCGCAACATTGCCACCGATGGTATTAATGTCACCGGGCGTTAAGTTTTTTGCATCGCCAATGCCGACCAGTAAGACCCGTTTAGCATCAATTTCGCTGGGTACCAAAATCTCGAGGATTTCCCCCCGTTTGCCGGAAAAAATATTATCCGCCGTTGCTAGGTTTAATTGATCTTGGGTCGACTGAGGTAAAAAGTCGATCCCATAGGTAGTAGAATCAGCGCTTTGGAATAGCACTAATGTATCTGAATTCAGTGAGCTACGAGTGTCAAAACTAAAACTTTCGGCGTTAGCATTGAGAGAGTTAAGGCACGCCAGAGCCATAACGCTTAACATCAATTTATTATTATTTTTCATGGTGACAGCTCATATCATGGAAGTGTGAGAAGAATATCAAAGCTCAGCCTTAGGGTTAACTAATTTACGCTATTTTGCTGATATTAGTATTAAATCCAAGGCCCAAAGCGTGTCAATGATCGATCAAGGGCAAAACCCAATTGTTGCGATAAAGATTGAGCACTACTTTTAAGGGCCGAGGTGCCTAAAAGCTGCGGCGATTGGCTCGCAAAAATCACCCAATTACCGCCGCCTGTGAGACAAGCGTTTACATGGGCAAAGTGTTGTTGTAAGTCGGCTAACAACTCGCGATTTTGGCTATGTTCTTTCCAGCAGTTCAGCACTAAATACCCATTGGGTTTGATGAGGTTAGTGCACTGCTCAAGGAATATTGGCGAAAGCTGCCCTGTTTCAACGCCTTTGGCTGTGTAAATATCGGCAAAAATTACATCCACTTTTTTATGATCGCCAGCAGCTAAAAAAGCAATAGCATCATCATTGATAAGATTGAGCTTTTTACCTATCGGCAGCTGAAAATAGCGCTTAGCTAACTCAATCACCGCGGGGCGTAATTCCACTGCAGTTAACTTTATTGCCGCATCGAAATTGCGCAGTGAGTGAATAATCGAGCCGCCGCCTAAACCTAAAACAATAGTGCTCTTGGGCTTACAAAATAGTAAAACCAACAACATGGCTTGCACATAAGTGTGCTGGGGAATATGGGGCGCCGCCTTGAGGATCTTACTCTGCTCATCGTTATCCCCAAAGGACAGGATCCGTGAGTCGTCGTAATCGATTACACGAATCGGGCCTAGTGCGTCTTGGGTTTCATGTAAGAGGGTAGAATCGGCCATATTGGATTAATTACTCGGTTTAGCTGTTTGGCTTGTTTGCACGGGCTATAACTGCTCGCGCAAAAAAGTTAGAATTCAGACAGTTTTAGTTAATTGAGCCGCTATTATGACAAATCAAATCCTGCTTGCCTGTATTTATCTTGCAGTGTTTATCTTTTTACAGCGCGCCTTAACCCATTGGGTTAGAAAACTCGCGCAAATGAAGCAAGTGAGTGTGGCACGGACCAGTTTAGTGACCCGTTTTATTTCCTATGTGATGTTTTTTATTACTCTGTCCTTGATGGCGGTCTCGCTCGGACTGGGCTATCAGGATGTGTCGCTATTTGTGTCATCCGCCTTTGCAGTAATGGGCGTAGCATTGGTTGCTCAATGGTCGATATTGAGTAATTTAACCGCTGGGGTGCTGATCTTTTTCGTGTTTCCTTACCGTATCGGCGAGCGCATTCGGGTGGTCGATAAGGATGAAGATATTAGCGGCGTGATCATCGAAATCGCTTTATTCCATGTGCTTATTCACCGCGACAATGGCGATACCATTACTTATCCCAATAACCTCATGCTGCAAAAGGCAGTGTTAAAGCTCGCCGATCAGACTCCCTTAGCCGAACGTCAGGCCTTACTCGAAGGCAAAAAGAAGTTTGATCCTGAGTAGTTTGGATTGTTGCGCAGCGCTACATTGATTATCAAACTGTGCTGTGCTGTGCTGAGCGTTCGTGGGCGTGTCTGAGTCGTTTGGCAGGCTTATAGGGTCTATTAACCAATCGCGGCGCACGATGAGATGAATGAAATAGCTCTTGCCGTTCTAGCCATTCAACTCAGACTTAACCGATAGCGCTTGAGTACCAGATTCTCAACAACCCAATACAGGCCTGATAGGGATAACAACAAGGTCAGTATGCCAAACAGCCAGCTAAAGGGATTGTTGAAGCTGCCTTGATTGAGGTAATCCATAAAGTGCAATTTAAACATCAAGTCGGCGATGTCTGTGTGGTCATTTTTATGGCCAACTAATTCACCATTAACCGCATTGATGTAAATCCGCGTCGACAGGTCATCATCCATATCTATTTGCCAAAGTGAATTGCACTGGGTTGGCCACTCGCTAATGGGGGCTGATATTTGCTTAACTTGGGTAATTTTCCCTGGCCCGGTATAACTTTCAAGCGCCAGTTGTTGCGCGCTTTGTTTATTAATGAGTAAGGTATTTCCCGTATAGGCATCAATCAAGGTTTGCTGTTGGCACTGGTGTGCATAGCGCTGCACCTTAGCATCGAGTACATAAACAGGCTTACCCGCGAGTGCTATTAATGTCAGGCTTTCTACCTGAGTATGTTTAGCCAGTAAGGGAGCGATATCCACGAGCTTTTGTGGATCAAACTCTTGCCTTTGCGGCTCAGGACTATGGCTAAGTTGGTACTCCATTCCCTTGAGTTCATCATGGGGCGTTAAATTGAAATAGACCCCAGTAACAAGCCAAAGTAGCAGTTGAATGCTAACTATGGCACCGAGCCAATAGTGGGCGATTTTGACCCAGCGTTTGAAGTGTTTACTTTGAGGCTTAGGTTTAGGCTTAAGTTTAAGATTCGGCATCATCTCAGATACCTCCTTCTTCGCTGCCACAGTAAGACGAAGCCAGCTAACACAGCCACAATGGAGACTAGAGCCGTGCTCAGCAGTAGAAGATTGTCGATGGCTTCACCCTCGTCGTAATCCATAATGTGCCATTTCCAAAAGAGATCGAACAAACGCCAATAGTCATGTCTGCGCGTGACTAACTCTCCCGTTGTTGCTGATAGGTAAAGGCTTGTGGCTGCACTATCGTTAAAATCCATTCTCCAAACTGGTAGGTATTGCGGCGCTAGTTCAGCTGGGGCGATATCGGTGAGCAGAGTTGCACTAACAAGCTTAGCCTCTAAGGGTAAAGACCCGTTATGCTGATAGTTTGAAGCTATCATTCGGGCTTGTTTCTCCGTTATCGAAGGCAATAATTCACCCGAATCTGCGTCCACTAGAATGGACTTATCGTTCAGTTTAATCCGGTAATAGAGGGTATCAGTGATTGAGGTTAACGCGATTGCTTGAGCCTTAGGGAAACGCGCATAAACCGCTGCGATTGAGTAATGGATCTGGCTGGGATCAATATGCTGGGTGTCTTGCACTTTAATATGATCGCCACGGATAAACCCAAGATCCATTAAGACGAAATAGCTGCCGGTGACTGACCAGATCCCAATCGGCAGTACCAGCAATAGCATCAACCATCGGTGCAGAAAGTGCGCCGATGAGACTCGTTTTAGTGTGTTAACCCGCTTCAAGTTGATGACTCACCTTTTATTTAATTAATTTAGCCTGCTTGCTTAAGGGGATTGCCCCCTTAAGCCCAAAGCATTACAGAGCCCATTTCATTCCGACATAGTAACGACGTCCCATTAGGTCGTACGTCATAGTGTTAGTATTACCATCGGTAAAGCTTTGATGATATGGCGCTGGTTTATCGAACAGGTTATCGATACCTGCCGTTAAGGCTATATTGTTGTCCATTTGATAATGAACCTGTGCGTTATGGTAAGTGACCGCATCAACGGAGTCACCTATATCTCCGGCATTGGCATATTGATCATCCGCCGCGCCGATATATTGAATGTTGTAGCTAAAGCGCCAATTGTTATTCGTGATATCAAAATAGAGGTTTGAGCGCCATTTGGTGTAGCTACCATCATAACCAATGGTGCCAGCTCGTGATTCAACGGGGGCGCCAGCGTAGGTTTGTAGATCGTATTGATCTAAATAGCTCAGCTCCCAAGTCGTATTCGTCACAACGCTGCCCATCTCTTTCTGGTAAAACATCGCCATATCAACACCTGAAACCACTTCGTTGGCGGCGTTGCCCAGTTGTGTCTGTAAGTAGGTGATGTTGCCTGTCATCGCGTCTCGCACAAAGTGCTCGTCGCTACAGAAAGGATGCGTCATCCCTTTACTGTCGTAACAGGCGGCTAATTTGCTCGAACCATTGACTGAGTTAATGGCGTTATTAATCTCTATTTTGTAGTAATCGAGCGTGATATTGAGCCCTTCAATAAATCCCAGATCCCAAACAATACCGGCAGTAAAGGTATTGGCCTCTTCTGGTTCTAGCTCGGCATTGCCGCCACGGTCGGTTAAAATTGTGCCTTCTTGCTTATAATTCGTTGGCACGTTTGATGCCATACAATTAGCGTATCGATTCGATCTAGGGTCGAGCTTAGCCCACTCGCTACAAGGATCCGTGGTATTCATGGAACCTTGATCTATGCCGCCAAACAACTCAGGAATATTCGGTACTCTGAATGCCGTGGATTGTGTGGCTCGCAGTGTCACTGCGTCATTTACGACCCACAGTAGCCCCATTTTATAATTGGTATCGCCACCGAAGGTATCAAAATAGGAATATCGCAACGCCGCAGTTAATTCGACCGACTTGGCAAAGGGCAGGCCGCTTAAAATAGGTAATAAGGTTTCAAGATAGATTTCGTCAGCAGTGTAACTACCATCAATCGGTTCTTGCTGGGCAGTGTTTGCTTCACCACTGATTTTAAGTGGGTCAGGATCATTCCATCCTTTCTCGTTTCTGTGCTCTAGTCCTGCGGCAAAACTCATCATGCCCGCGGGTAACTGCCATAGATCGCCTGTGATATTCGTTGTGAGGCTAAACTGCTCATTACCGCCGCTATCACGCATGTTAAACAGAAAATAGTCCAGCATTGCAGGTGTGAGTGAGCCAGCTCCCCAAAAGTTTGCGCAAGGTACATTGGGATCAATATTACAATTGCTATAGTCTGTCGCGTCGGCAAGACGAACCTTATTAATGACATTGGTCACTTCATAGGAACCACGATTACTGCCGAAGTTAACGGCAGCATCCCATTGCCAACCGTTGTCTAAATCACCTCTAAAACCCGTCACTAAGCGCCAAGTATCCGCTTGAATATTAAATTGTCGGGGAGCTTCTGCCAGTCTGCGACTCTGGAGAAGGAAGTCTGCATCGGTCGGATTTGATTCATGCCAAGCAGGGATCACGATACCTGACACCGATTGCGGAGTAGCGGGTAATTGTGAGCTACGGTGAGTGTACATAGCCTCAGCAAACACTTGGCTGCTCGCCGTTAAGTCATATTCACCGTAGGCAAACAGATTGACTCGCTCGTTAGGTTGAACCGCATTAAAATACTGATAAGTATTATCCTTATGGCTACTGGTGTAAGGGGCACTTCCTGTTGGCAATAGCATTAATTCATTGCCGATTTGATTGCCATTTGCATCAATGAAATGGCCTCTGCCTCCCGGCAGCGCCGAGCTACCGCCACACACTAGCTCACCATTCACTTCCTCAAGCGGACAAGGTGCGCGACTCAGCATATCGACGGCTTGGGTTTTATCGTAACTCATCGCCACATATGCACTGCCACGCTCACCTATATGACCGAGGGCAAGGTCGAGCTTGTACTGTTCACCATCATTTTGCTCGGTTATGCCCGTTCTCGCTTGAAATTCAACCCCTTCGATTTGTTGCCGAGTGATGATATTGACCACGCCAGCAACCGCATCTGCACCATAAATGGCGGATGCACCATCTTTTAATACCTCGATTCGTTCAACCACGCTAATGGGAATAGTATTAAGATCCACGGAGGAGTTTGCCCCTGTGCCACTGTTCACCATACGTCGACCATTGAGCAGTACGAGTGTGCGATTTACCCCTAATCCGCGCAGGTTAACTTGGGTTGAACCATAGCCCCCCTCAGTCCAATAGGCATTCGTTTGATTACCCGCAAACCCCGCAGAAGCCGTCATTCTTTGCAGCAATACTTCAACTGAGGTGGCACCGGTTTTCTCGATATCTTGCGCGGTAAAAACGGTCATAGGCGCGGTGGAAGCCATCTCTTCCCTTTGAATTCGGCTCCCTGTAATGGCAATCCTTTCGATAGCAGTGGGAGTCGATAATTGAGGTTTAATTGCAGATGCTGGAAACATTGCTTCAGTTTCGGCTTCGGCTGCTATCCCTGAAAAAGTGGCCATACTTGTTAGGGATATTGCAATTGAAGTCATTACTGCAGAGCGGGACATAATAAGCCTATGAAAGGTTTGTTTAAATAATGAGATGTTTTATAAAGGATTAAGCTGATATCTCAATAAAAACTCAACGACCTGCGACACTGTGTCACACCCCTAATACGCGGTTTATAATAAAGTGCTGATATAATCGACACTTTTGATATGGAAAAATAAAATTACGCTTGTTTCTGCTTATTTCCACTATCTCTATATTTCCACTAAGTGATAAATCACCAATGACTAAGGGTTTGGAAGTTCAACCATGTGGGCCCGCTGCATAGTTTTTTGTTTTACAGATATGATGATTCGGCATTGCATAAATTGGAGGATGAGAGCATGCAAGCGGAAGTACAGAACAAGTTTGAAGGCTATCCTGAGCATATAACTCCCTTGCTATTGCGGATTCGAATTTTGATTTTTTCGATTGCCGAAGTGCAGGATTTAGGTGCGGTGGAAGAGAGCTTAAAATGGGAGCACAGTGAGATTTGACTGGAAGCCTAAATATCCCGAACAATATTACCTATTCTTTAATTGTAAAACTCAGCTGGTTGATACATTTCGAGAGCTCTATTCAGACATACTGCAGTTTGAAGGGAATCGAGCCATAGTGTTGAATATCCATGATCCCTTGCCAGAATCCGCAATTTCCCAATGTATTGAATTATCTTTGAATGCAAAAGTATCAAATATCTACCTTTACTAGGCGCTTAGTTTAATTAAATAAAAAGATGATGAATCACTAAAACTATAATGTTAGTTTTAGTGATTCACTTGATTCGAACAATTCTGAACTTAGATCGTTAGGTGTATTTTAGATAATTACTGAACGCTATTTTAACGAGGCGATAAAGGCTTCAGACTTTTGGCGGTAGGATTCTTCAAATGCAATGATAGCAGCTATGATACCAGAGCCCAAAAGCACTTGTAGAGAGGGGATAAGAGTAGCTATGCCCACTGTCGACCAAAAGTTAAGGCTAAATCCACGTGTCATCCAAAACTGACTCGCTAGGCCAATTAATGAAAGCACGACGGCTAATAACGAAACAACGGTTGTTACTCGGGTAATCATTAATAGTAATGCTAAGTTTTTTGAGGATAAATTTTTATAGGGTTTCATTTTTACTCTTTCCTTAAGTATTTTATATCTTGTATGTTTAATTTATAAACTAGTGAAGCACTCTTTGAAAAAAAGCTACCGCTTGCAGGTACATTTGCAGTGCGAGTGCGGGATCATAGCGTTCGCCTTCATCACGCATAAAGGCGTGTTGGGCGTTGACTTCAAGCCAAGTGAAGTTACGGTTCAGCGCCATTAATTGCTGGTGGATTAGTACTCGTCCCTCCGCGGATACGTGGGGATCTTGCTTGCCGAACACTAACACTAATTCCCCTTGAATATCACCGCTGCGGCTCAGTGAGTCATTACCGTAAGCGCAGGGTAGGGTGTTGGAATGAATGTCGGTTGGATAGAGGCAAAATGCACCTAAAATAGCGGGATTGAGTGCGGCACGGTAGGCTAAGTGGCCGCCGATACACACGCCCATAGAGCCAACTTTGCCATTGCAGTAAGTTTGTTGAGTGGCAAAATCGATCAGTGCTTGGGTATCGCTATCGTGGTGTTCTAAGGGTTTGGCAAATTTATCGGCGTTACCTTTATCTTTACCCGGTTCATCGTAGGCGAGCACTGTGCCTAAAGGATTGAGTTCATGGAACACTTCGGGTACTAACACCACAAAACCGTGGCCAGCAAGAATAGTGGCGGTGCGGGCGATGGGCGCAGTTTGCTGAAATATCTCGGAATAAAAGATGATACTTGGGAATATTCCCTGTGCTTCTGGGCGATAGATATAGGTGCGCATTAGCCCTGAAGGCGTGGAGATATCCTGAATTTCCTGAGTCACTAACATATTTATATTCCTCTATGAGGCTTCAAACGTTGAAGCCTCACTTTAGCAGTCAGGATTTTATCTGTCAGTTAAAACAATTCGTTACCAGAGAGTTCACCGGCACATAGTGCTTTTATATTGCTCAAGGTCGTTTTGGCAATGGCGCCTAGGGCTTCTTCGGTGAGGAAGGCTTGGTGACCCGTGAAAATCACGTTATGGCAGGCTGATAAACGACGGAATACATCGTCTTGAATAATTTCATTCGATTTGTCTTCGAAGAACAGCCCTTTTTCGTTTTCGTATACATCGAGCCCAAGCGAGCCGATTTGCCCCAGTTTTAATGCTTCCATTGCGTCGAAAGCATTGAGTAAACCACCGCGGCTGGTGTTGATCACCATGACACCGGGTTTCATCTTGGCGAAACTGGCTTGGTTTAGTAAATGACGGTTATCCGCGGTCAACGGGCAATGCAAGCTGATGATATCGCTGTTGGCATAAATAGAGTCGAGATCTTGATATTCAACATTCAGCGCGATGACAGCCGGATTGATAAAGGGATCGAAGGCAATGACTTTACAGCCAAAACCGAGCAATACCTTGATGGTTGCTACGCCGATTTTACCTGTACCAATCACGCCGACGGTTTTGCCGAACATGTTAAAGCCGACTAAGCCTTCGAGGGAGAAGTTGGCATCGCGGGTGCGTTGGTAAGCTTTGTGGATTTTTCGATTCAGTGTCAACATCAGTGCGACTGTGTGTTCGGCCACGGATTCAGGAGAATAAGCTGGTACGTTAACGACTTGCATGCCTAAGCGTTTAGCGGCAACTAAATCGACGTTGTTAAAGCCAGCACAGCGCATGGCGATAATTTTTGTGCCACCCTTAGCGAGTTCGACCAGAACTTCTTCACAGAGTGAATCGTTGACGAAGGCACAGACAATTTCAAAACCTTCGGCAAGCTTCACTGTTTGCATACAGAGGCGATAATCGAAGTACTCAATTTGGGCACCAAACGCAGCATTTGTGCGGTTAAAGTGCTGCATGTCGTAATGTTTTGCGCTAAAAAATCCAATTCTCATTTCAGTCACCTAACGGGTTTGCTGATGTAATTATCTGGCAAAGAGTGTAAGTGAGTTAGGGCTTTTTGTCCTTAGCCTTAGAAAATTCCCCGTTAAAAGAGTGAGCTTTATCATCAATTGGGAATAAAAAAAGCGAGCCCCTGACGGCTCGCTTATTGATTGACTGCTTTTACTTGAAGTGTTCAAGCTAGGGCTCTCATATTGAAAGTCGTACTATTATGAGCTGAGGGTTAGTCCTTTAACCCTCCGTTATTGCATTTTACTTTTTGTCTTTAGCGTATTTAGCTGCAGATGCACCCGCGATACGGCCATAAGTAACGATATCGGAAATAGCATTACCACCTAAGCGGTTAGCACCGTGAACGCCACCAGTGACTTCACCTGCTGCATATAAACCATCAATAGGCTTGCCCGTTTTTTCACTCTTCACTTCGGCTTTAGTATCGATCACAACACCACCCATAGTGTGGTGAACTGCTGGCGCGATTTCGAGAGCGTAGAAAGGTGCAACAACTAATTCACGTGGTAAATCAGGACGTTCAAATTGAGCATCTTTACCTGATTTAACAAAGCCATTATAAGCTTTCACTGTTTTAGCGAGTTCGGCCGCTGGAATATCTAACTGTTTAGCCAGATCTTCAATTGTTTTGCCTTCTTTAACAATGTTCAGGTGCACATAGCCTTCGATGGCTTTTAAGCTCTTACGGATAGAGTCATCGAATACCAAATAAGCACTTTCGCCTTTTTGTTGCAGAATCGCGGCAGACGCTTTGTCACGGGTGGTGATTTCGTTCATAAAGCGGTTACCTTCACGGTTAACCACGATCGCACCGTTACCACGTACCGCTTCGGTGATCATCACACCACCAGCAGGTGAATAAGTTGGGTGAGCTTGAATAAATTCTAAGTCGCGAGTTGCAGCACCCGCTTGCAATGCCACGTCTAAGCCATCACCTGTAGCACCTGGGTGGTTAGTCGCTTTAAAGCCTTTTAACTTAGGATCGTACTTAGCTACACGATCGTTATTTTTCGCAAAACCACCCGCTGCGATAACGACAGCGTCAGCTTTGACCACGTAATAACCTGTGTATTCACCCTTCACCAATACGCCGGTAATTTTACCGCTCGCATCTTCAAGAATACGTACTACACGGCTGTTTAAGCGGATGTCAGTACCACGTTTCACTGCATTGTCCCATAGAACTTGTGCTACGTGTGCACCCACGCCAGCGCCGCCTGTTGGACGGTGACTACGGTTAACACTTGCGCCACCCATACGACCTACGTCAGTCATATCGGCACCCATAGAGGTTAACCAATCGATAGAGTCTGATGAGTTGTTGGCTAAGGTTTTGACTAATTCAGGATCGTTAATATTGCGACCACCTTTCATGGTGTCGTCGATCATGATTTGTTTCTTGTCTGCGATACCTAGTTTAGCCTGTGGCTTAGTTTCTGCAGCGTTCATACCACCAGCAGCAAGTTTAGTGTTTCCGCCTGGGATAGGTTCTTTTTCAAGCAGGATAACTTTAGCGCCTGCATCACGGGCTGAAACGGCTGCAGCAAGACCTGCACCACCTGAACCTATGATCACGACATCAGTGGTTTCTTTTGCGCCAGCGGCAATGGCTTTATCTTGAGCAGCTTTGTCTGCATCAACAGGCACAAACTTACGTTCCCACTTGCCACCGTAAGGCATATCGAAGCCGAAGCTGTGACAAGCATCGCAATAGGTGACTGATTTTTCATGACCTTTATGGCAGCTAGTACAAGCAATTTCGCCAATTAGGTGAGATTTATGGGGTGATACTTTATCTTTAGGTGCAGCGGCGGCCAGTTCTTTTAAATCACCGTGGCAGCTAACACACTGAGCATTTTCATGGGTAAGGTTGTCGTTGGTGACGCCACCTTTGTCTGATACGTGGCAGCTGTCGCAGCTACCCATTTCACCGTGAAAATCGGCTAGCACTTCTGGTGCTGCATAGGCAGTACCTGCCATAGCGCCAGAGATCAGCATGGCTAGTGCTGTTTTTTGAATATTTCTTGTGAACATGATAGTTCCTCCGCCGTACATTCATCTACTTAATAAGGGTTATTCATCGTGGCGTGATATTTATTTTTTACGCAGCTCACGCACTGTTAGAGCATTCTCCATTTGCAAATTTAGCACTATCTAAAGAGGTATATGTGTGTTCAGATCACATAACCTTTGTTACAGCGAAAATAACATATTTAAAATGTGCAATCGGATGGGAAATATTAATGAAGTTGAGGCTAATCACTGCTTCAATACGGTATAACATGCGTGAGTTAACATATTGAATGGATTGATTTTAACTTTATAAAATAAAAATTGCATGAATTATGGCTTTGGTGGTGTGTTTTATCTATTTGTATTTTATAGATATTATAATTTAATCTTGTATATTGAGGAGATGGCTTATTTATTTTTATATATTCTATAAATAATGTTATTTCAAAAGCCTTTATTGTATAAAATTATATTATCATTTTAATTAAATGTTACGCAATTGATTCTTAAGGGGTTGTAATGCACAAACAAGGCATATCAGAAAAACGTTTTTGGTTTCAACGTTTGAGTAAAACCAGTTTAAGGGCATTACATATTTTAGGGATCGTTGGTGTCGGTGGTGGTATTTTATTAGATGTAAATAAAGTGCAATGGTTGAGTTATTGGTATCTCGCGATGACGACGGGCAGCATATTAATGTTGTGGGAAATCGCACGGGATTGGCGCTGGCTGATCCAGCTTAAGGGAGTGTTAACTTTAGTAAAAATAGGCTTGCTTGGCCTGTTTGTGCCGCTGGCTCATTACAAACCTGAGCTGTTAATCGTGATACTTTTTTTGTCAGTTATCGTGTCCCATGGTCCAGCAGGGCTCAGGCATTATTCTATTGTGCATCGTCGGCAAATTGACTCGAAAAAAGAAATTAAGGGCTAATTGATATGTCTGTAACCCATACGTCAACTTTAACGCCTGCTGCGTTAATCACAGAGTTCGCTTGGCCTAATCCATCTGTGTATAACTTAGACTTGAGTTGTTTTGATGGACTTAAGGTACTCGATCTCGCTTGCGGTTCTGGGCGTAATGGTTTGTGGTTTTTAGCGCAAGGGGCTGAAGTGACTTTTATCGATCGAGATTTGTCAGCCATGTCACACATTGATCAGGCTAATGCTTACAAATTACAAAGGGATTTAGAAGCAGAGGCAGGACCATTATTGCCGGTTGAAGAGTACGATATTGTCTTAGTATTTAATTATCTGCATCGCCCATTACTGCCAAAAATTGCTAAGGCGGTTAAGAGAACAGGCCTTATCGTCTATGAAACCTTTACAACGCAACAGGCGCAGATAGGTAGGCCACGCAACCCAGATTTCTTACTTACTGAAAATGAACTCAAATCAGTGTTTGCTAACTGGCAATCTTTACATTACTTTGAAGGTCGATTATGTGATCCGCAGTCCACTCAAAGCAGTTATAAAGCCCAGTTGATTGCGCGAAAACCTACAACGTAAATTTATTGATTGAGACTCAGAGGTCGTAGGATGTTTCCCTATCCAGAGCAATATCGCATTGCAACGCCGCCGTTGACGACCGCCTTTATGGTGGCGTGGGCTTTATTCAGTCACAGCTTATTTTCCGATGCAAACCCTGTCGCACTCTATCCGCTGTTAGCGCTATTTCCTTTGGTGATTGGATTACACTTATATTTGATTTTGTTAGCAAAAGGAATGGGGCGACTCGATCAGTGTTTCTATGCCTTAGTGCATATCCCACTGGCGTTTGTGGTGTGGACATTCACTATTATGCACGTAAATGGTAACGCTTTTTCTTAAATTCGCCTGACGTTTTAGAGAAAATAACAAAAAAAAGCGCCCTGATAATCAGAGCGCTTTTTTTGATTTTGTATTGCTAACAATTAGGCCGTGGTGTTGATGTTGTGGCCTGCATTGCCTACGGGTTTTGGCGCCGCAGCTGCAATTAAATCTACCGCGATTTTACCTTCGGCTTTTTGCTGCTCTTTTGCTAACTGAGCAACCTTAACGCCAATTGCACCATTTTCTAGATTCGGTGCGATAGCTTGGGTATTCAGTGAAATTGACATAACTAACCTCGATTGTAAGCTGGATCCCTTTATCGGCAAACCCACGGTTAACTTTAGTCGCTACACATGAATTTGCCAATTTGCAATTATTTTGCCTTGGCCGTGAGCAGTTTGCGGCCGATAACAATTATTGCTGTAACGCCTAGCGAGCCTAAAATCAATCCGAGTGCTAGACTCACATTTTGCAGTGCTGTTGGGTCAATAACCAGTGCGATACCCATACCCAACATCATCACGCCTGACATAAGTTTCAGGGTTTGGCCTTCTTTTTCGGTTAACTTACGTTTGCCTAAGGTCGCACTGAAAACGATAACAATAATAGCCAGCGGGATCACATATACAATATTGTATAAAACCAAATACATATAGCGTTCAATGTCTGGCAGATTGTGCATAGATAGCACACTGGTGTAGATCATTGGGAAGCCTGCGGTGCAAAGTAACTCATAGGCATTGGCGAGGATAGCTAATACGGTAGAACCTATGAGTAACGCGCCTAAGTTACTGGAATTGGATAGTTTCCCCATGCGTTTTATTAGACTCGTACGATTTTCTGCCGACATCGATAGTGTCACTTCTCCCTTAGTAAAGAAGTAATCTTTGATATTGATGGCTCCTGCGATCAAAGCTAAACAACCCGCCGCTAAAATGATCATACCGCCATCACTGCCTGCCCCCAGCAGTTGGAAGATGTTTAGCCATGCCGTCATAAACAGGAAATAAATAAAGCCGGAGAAGAATACGAAAATCCCGCCGACGAGTAACATGCGGCTGCGACTCTTGGCATTAACCATTATCGACAGTAAAAATAGCAACACAAAGAAGGCACAAGGGTTAAAAGCATCGACACCTGCGAGCACTAAGGTGAGTAACGGCAGAGACATAGTCTCAGGTGTCACTACTCCCACTAAAGGTAATTCAACGGGTTGAACTTCAGGCTCTGCAACGGACTCGCTTAAGCTGGTGGCATCACAGGTGCCTTCACCAGTATCTGTGCCACAAGTGCCAAAGAGCGGTGCATCTGTTTGAGCGCTTGTGGTTGTGCTGGTGGCTCCTTTAGTGGGGAGGTCAGCGTCGCTCAGTTTACCGCCAAGGGATAAATAACAATTCTTCAGTCGATTGACTAAAAATTCACCCGTTACCGCTTCACTTGAATATCCCACAATGGCCTTTTCACAACTTGCCATATAGGGTACTGAGCGTGCTTCTGTACTGGTTTTGGAGGCGATATTTTGCCAAATATCCTGCACGCCGGGATCTGACACCCTATGGGATTCGAGTTCTATCCAAGGGTATTTTTGCGGTAATGAATCAATGAACGGATGGGCCTCTGCACAGTGCGGACAGGTTTTTGACCAAAAGAAATACAGCTTAATTTTGAGTTCACCCTGATCATTCACATAATGCCACGTTCGATCCGCTGAGCTTGATGGTGTTGTCTCGGCCCAGCTCGGGATAGAAAAGGCAAAGAGGAATAATAGCGAGCAAAAGAGAGATAATTTCGATAGATATTTTGTCATAGCGCCTCCCACAGAGAGTGGGTTTAAGTATCGTCAAACGGTTCGATTATCTCTTACTCTACTTAAATCAATCATTTTGATTAAATTAGATATTAAGAAGTGTTAGTTAACTCGCGAATAATAATTTTTTGGGAACTGAAACCAGTTTATCTCCCTGTGAAATGGTGTGATGCACACTCACACTCACTCTCAGCTTGAGTCGTTATTGGCTAATAAAGAATAAAGCACCCGAGGGTGCTCTATTTCTGACGTTATCAACAGGTGTCGATGATGGGTTATGGTTAGCCTAGCGTTACGCCATTTACGCTAAGTTTCACGTCGATATTATTGCGCGTGGCGTTCGAATACGGACAAACTTGATGTGCATGACGCACTAGGGCTTCTGCGGCTTCTTGCGGTAAATCTAAGCTGACTTCTAAGGCAACCGCTAATGCAAAACCACCGGCGTCATTGGCACCAATCCCAACAACCGCACTGACTGGTGCTTCGGTAATATCCACTTTGCCGATTTTTGCGACGTGCAAAACGGCGTTTGAGAAACAGGCGGCATAACCTGCGGCAAACAGTTGTTCAGGATTCGTGGCGAGACCGCTACCGCCCATGGCTTTTGGATAGGCTAAAGCGACATCCAGTAAACCATCATCAGTGCTGACTTGACCTTGACGACCCGCTTTTGCTGTGGCACGTGTTTCATAAAGTGTTTTCATAGTATTAGACCTTTTAAGATTAAGGATTAAGTAAATTGATTTAAATTGCGCGCAATTCAATTGTGATAAACTATAATTCGATCTTTGGTGTGAATGCAAGTATATTGTGCGCAATATATTTAATTTGTCGGATCTTCCTATGGCAACGCTTCAACCCAATACCCGTATTAATCCTGTTGATATGGCCGAAAATGCCAGCACAGAGAATGCTTTATGTCTTGAGAATCAAGTGTGCTTCTCACTTTATAGTGCTGCAAATGCTATGGTGCGTGCCTATCGGCCTTTGTTGGACAAATTAGATCTAACCTATCCGCAGTACTTAGTCATGCTAGTGCTGTGGGAAGAGCAGGGGATTAGTGTCAAAACCTTAGGCGATAAACTTTTCCTCGATTCAGGCACGTTAACGCCATTGCTGAAGCGGTTAGAATCTAAAGGATTAGTGACTCGTGGTCGTAGCGAGCAGGATGAACGCGTGAGAGTGCTGGCCTTAACGCCAGCGGGGCTTGCCCTCAAAACACAGGCAAGTGAAATTCCCCATTTGATGCGTTGCAAAGTCGGCGGCGAGGCGAGCGAACTAAAAGCCTTAAAGACTATGTGCGATCAAGCACTTAAGCAATTACATGCCAGTATTGATTAAACTCTTATCGTCGAGATTTGATCTAAGATTAACTTATTGACATATTAACGCTTATTAGCTGTTCGACTGAGTGCAATGGGTTGTATGCTTGAAGCTCAGCGGGTCAGTCGTCTATTGAAGGTTAGCGAGAGTAAGTTATGGCCTGTTTCGATGTAGCCATTATTGGCGGTGGGATCAGCGGTGTCGGCATTGCCCAATATGCTGCAGCAGCGGGCTATTCCACCTTGCTGATTGAAAAGGGCGAAATTGGCGGCCAAACCTCAGCGAATTCCAGCAAGCTTATCCACGGTGGTTTACGCTATTTAGAAACCGGACAAATTAATTTAGTCCGCAAATCATTGCTTGAAAGGCGACATTTACTCAATCTTGCGCCATCACTTGTTAAAGCTGTGCCCTTTTATATTCCCGTGTACGACAACAGTCAGCGCAGTCCTTGGACCATTCGCGCTGGACTGAGTATGTATGCACTGCTGAGTGAATTTGATCCTTTAGGCCAATTTGTGTCAGTACCTGCTGTGCATTGGCATCGTTTCAAGGGATTAAAACTCTCTGGATTAAAAGCCGTATTTCAGTATTGGGATGCGCAGACCGACGATAAATTGCTCACTCAAGCGGTGGCGCGCAGCGCGCAGGCACTGGGTGCTGAAGTCTATGCCGAGGCTGAATTTCTTGAGTTGGAACACAAGCGCGAGACCTGTGAACTGAGTTTTAGCCACAGGGGCGAGGCCCATAGTGCCGAGGCGCGTCTAGTTATCAATGCCGCTGGTCCTTGGGTGAATGAGGTGTTGAGTAAAGTGTTGCCCCCACTTGCGGGTGTTGAACTCGATTGGGTGCAAGGCGCCCATGTGTTACTGGATATTCCTGCGCCCGATGGCATCTTGTACTTAGAGTCATGCTTCGATAAACGGGTAATATTTGTGATGCCTTGGTATGGTCAAACCTTAGTCGGCACCACAGAAACTGAATTAACTTCTTTAGATAAGCCGCCTGAGGCGACCGAATCTGAAATTAATTATCTGCTGGGGATCTACAAACATTATTTCCCACTAACGCCGGATATTGATGAGCTCAAGGCGCTAATAACCAAAACTTTCTGTGGTATTCGGGTCTTGCCTAAGCAAAATAGCCAAGCCTTTGAGCGACCGCGAGATACCTTAATGCAAACATCGATTTCCCATCCGCGAATACTCAGTTTATATGGCGGTAAGTTAACGACGTTTCGCAGTACCTCAGCCGAAGTGCTTGAATGGATTGAAAAGGCCATAGGTAAGCGGCAGTCTATTGCTGATGTTGATAAACTCACCCTATCTTGAGTGCGCCGTGAATTATGCACTTGATGCTGATTTGAATATGCTTCAAGGTGATTTTTACCTGTAAAACCGCTACAGTGTGGCGCTTTTTTACTGATATCTAGGATCTGCCGTGAATGCTGCTATTGTAAATACCATCAAGCAATGTGGTTATTTTAACCAAGGTCAGTGCCTTTCTTGCCGGCATATACAACAGCCTATGGTGCAGCAAGTGGCGGTTAAGACTCAAACTTTACAGCAACTACTCGCGCCTTTTATCCCAGCTAATTTGCCCGATATTTTTCAGCCGCCGGTAATTGGCGAGGACAGCGGCTTTCGTAATAAAGCTAAAATGGTGGCCTTAGGCGCCGCCCATGCGCCTGTGTTGGGGATTGTGGGCCCAAGTGGCGAGGCGGTAGATCTTTGCGACTGCCTTTTATATCCATCTGATATGCAAGATTTATTACATCGCTTAACACGCTTTGTGCAGCAGGCTGGACTTCCTCCTTATCGGGTAGATAGAGCCAAGGGTGAACTTAAATTTATTCTGCTGACCCGCAGTCAAGTGCGTGGTGAATATCTACTGCGGTTTGTACTGCGGTCCACCAATAGTATCGAACGTATCGAACGTGAATTACCTGCATTATTAGCTGAATATCCGCAAATAAAAGTGGTGTCAGTCAATATCCAACCGGTTCATATGGCAATACTTGAGGGTGATGAAGAGATTTTCTTAACTGAGAATACTAGGCTTGAAGAACGTTTTAATCATGTGCCTTTGTTTATTCGGCCTAAGAGCTTTTTCCAAACCAATCCACACGTTGCGGCGCAGTTATATCAAACGGCCCGTGAATGGGTTGCCGAGTTTTCACCTCATTCGTTATGGGATCTCTTCTGTGGTGTAGGCGGTTTCGGACTGCACTGTGCATCCAAAGACATTACCCTCACAGGGATTGAAATTGAAGCTGAAGCGATTGCCTGCGCGCAAATGTCAGCGCAAATGATGGGGCTCGAAAACGTGCAATTTATGGCGCTCGATTCCACCGACTTTGCTAAGGGTAAAAGCGCTGCTGATAAGCCGGATTTGATCATAGTTAATCCGCCGAGGCGCGGTATTGGCGAGGCGCTATGCCAGTCATTAAGCGAGTTTTCCCCTAAGGCCATTCTCTATTCAAGCTGTAATCCGCAAACCTTAGCGAAAGATCTCGAACATATTCAAGGCTATCACTTAACCAAAGTGCAGCTATTTGATTTATTCCCCCACACGGATCACTTCGAAGTACTAGTCATGTTGGTGAAGGATTAATTTTTTAGCTCATCAATTTATCACTAAGCATTTGTGTTCAATCGCTTTACGACTCTTGAAGTCCGCTCAAACAATCATAAGGACTCTACCATGTGGAGTCTTTGCAATACTTTTATCTGCGCTGCTCGCGTGAAACTTCATCAAAGTGTCTTTTTAGTGGCATAATCTTCAGCACTTTATGCATTGATGGACGGCGATTTATGCTACAGATTTTCCTACGCTTTTTTACCTTGGGCTTGATGAGTTTTGGCGGGCCTGCGGCGCACATTGGTTATTTTCGCCAGACCTTCGTAAATGAACTCGGTTGGCTCGATGATAAGCGTTACGCCAGTCTGGTTGCCTTAAGCCAATTTATGCCGGGGCCAGGGTCGAGCCAAGTGGGCTTTGCCATTGGTTATCAAAGAGGCGGGTTTGTTGGCGCGCTTGCTGCTTTTGCCGGTTTTACACTACCTTCCTTTATTTTGATGTACTTACTGGCAGTAACAACGTCGGCTTGGCTCGCTAATCATTATGTTCAAGGGATGATTTACGGGCTTAAATTAATGGCCGTCGTTGTGGTTGCCGATGCCGTTCTCGCCATGTTTAAACAGTTCTGCCAACGCAAATCCGCACGCCTATTAATGTTAGTCAGTACTGCTGCAATTTTGATTGCGCCATCTATGTGGACGCAAATCCTTTTGTTACTTGGCGCCGCCACTATCGGCATCTATAAATTGACTGCGAGCCAAGATGACACAGTACCGCTGGCACAGATTCGATTGAATTACTTCTATTTGTTGCTCTTTTTCGTGTTGCTCATCGGCAGTTTTTTTATCGTGGATTTAGGCTCTGAAGCTTGGATCTTCGGTGAGTTTTATCGCGTAGGGAGCTTAGTATTTGGTGGTGGTCATGTTGTGCTACCTCTGTTGGAAACTGCGGTGGGTGATACCATAGGTGGCGATCGTTTTCTGACAGGTTATGCCTTTGCCCAAGCAGTGCCAGGACCTATGTTTACCTTTGCGACCTTTTTAGGCGCTGAAGTGATGTTAGATAAGCCCTTCATGGGAGCTTGCATCGCAACCGCAGCCATTTTCTTACCCGGTTTTTTACTCATGCTGGTGGGGTTGAAAAGTTGGCATGCGATTGCCGCAAGACCAAAAATTGCTGGCGCGATAGCGGGAGTGAATGCCTGTGTTGTTGGCTTACTTGCCGCAGCACTTTATCAACCCGTGTTTTCTCAGGCGGTATTCTCAGGTAAAGATATGGCCTTGGTATTGCTCGGTTTTGGTGCATTAAAGTTATTTAAACCACCTATGCTACAACTGGTATTAGGCTTTAGTGTATGTGGTGTGCTGCTTAATATGCTTTGAACTGAGTCGTTATTAATCGAATGTTTATTGAGCAAGATTAAGATTTTGTTACTTTAAGCGCATAGAAATACAACAATCTTAGCTATACTCCGAAGATACAAGTTGTAATCCTTTGGAGCATTCAAGTATGTCTAAGTTGAGTTTGCGCAATAAATTATTATTGCTGTCGCTGTTTCCTTTGATCCTCGCATTATTGGTGTTGATGTCGGTTTCTTATTATGTTGAGCAAGATGCGCTTGCCGATGAGGTGGTTACCTTTAGATCTAAGCTCGTCGGTGAACGTAAACAACAAATCAAAGAAGCTACCGAAATTGCCGCTGGTATAGTGAATTACCAATTATCGTTAAAAGAACAAGGGAATGTGAATCAAGCGCTAAGAGACATACGTTTTGGCAGTGCGGGTTATTTCTTCATGTATGACTCTCAAGGGAAAAATATTTTTCATGCCCTAATACCGAGTTTAGAAGGGCAAAATAAAATGGATATGACAGATCCTCGCGGCACTAAAATTATCGTCGGTCTGCTCGATGCCGCTAAACGTGGCGATGGTAGTTTTTCCTATTACTATCAAAAACCTAATACTAATGAACAGATTGAAAAAATCAGTTACGCCATGATGATCCCTGGTACTGACTGGATGTTAGGTACTGGGGCATATATCGATGATATTGAAGCTGTTGTTGAAGATTATCGTGAGACAGTGACTGAGCAAATGGCAGAAAAATCCTTCGCGATTTTGCTGATAGCGCTTTTCCTTACGGGTATTACTGGCTTTATCATTATGATTGCCGCCCACCGTATGGTCGTGCCAATCAAGAATATGGCCGATAACTTAAATGATATTGCTAAGGGCGAAGGGGATTTAACCAAGCGACTTACCGTAAAAGGTGAAGACGAAATTGCCCAACTTGGGCGCTCCTTTAACCTCTTTGTCGATAAACTTCAGCATATTATCGGCGATGTTGCGACTGCGACGGCTAAAGTAAAAACGGCAGCCAATGCGATTCATGATCAAACTAAAGTCATGTCGAGCCAGTTGGTGAGTCATAACAATGAAACCGATCAGGTGGTGACTGCAATCACTGAGATGTCCTCCACTGCGAACGAAGTGGCTAAGAATACCACTCAAGTAGCCGAAGCTACTCACGCTGCTACTGGTGATGTGGCGAATGCACAGCGTTGTGTTGATGCTTCGCTTGAGGAGATTGCGTCTTTAATGTCGCAAATTAACAATGCGGCAGGCAGTATAAAATCACTCAGCGAGCAATCACAGAAGATCAACAGCGTGCTTTCTGTCATTGGCGGTATTGCCGAGCAAACTAACCTATTGGCATTGAACGCCGCCATCGAAGCGGCCCGTGCTGGTGAACAGGGTCGTGGATTTGCTGTGGTCGCCGACGAGGTGCGTAATTTAGCCAGTCGAACTCAAGCCAGCACGTTAGAAATCAACGAGATGTTATCGGCACTGCATAAGCTAGTGACCCAAGCCGTGAAAGCCATGGAAGAGAGTCAGCAAAGCTGTGTACGTTCGGTGGATTCTTCTCGTACGATTTCCGATAGTTTAGGCTCAGTCACTTCAGCGGTAACGGCGATTAATGATATGAGTACCCAAATTGCGGCCGCGGCGACAGAGCAAAGCTCAGTAACCGAAGAAATTAACCGTAACGTGTATGCCATCCAAGAGATTGTAAACGAGTTACTTCATTCCAGCGAAGATGCCGCCAGGATCAGTATGACAGTCTCGGAAGAAGGCATTAACTTGGGCAAGTTAGTTGGCCAGTTTAAGATTTAGTGTGACAGTTTAAGATTTAATTGCAGCAATCTTGATTAAAAACGGGAGACTTAAGGTCTCCCGTTTTTATTTGGCTTATTTACCTTTTTGAAGAGCACTTAATCCATCTACTTTAGTCAATTCAGCCTAGTCAGTTCATTCTAATCAATTTTCTCGGCAACCCGCTCAACCCTTACCGAGCAGACCTTATATTCTGGGATAAAAGCGACAGGATCGAGTGCATTGATGGTGAGTTTATTCGCCGCAGCTTCCACAAAGTGGAAGGGCAGGAATAGTACGCCAGCTTGGGCTCTTTTCGTCACAAAGGCGTCGATTTCAATTTCGCCGCGACGGGTAGTAAGTTTGATTTTATCGCCATTGCCTATGCCGAGTTGCTCGGCGTCATAGACTGAAATCATTACCTTAGGCGAGCCGAGTAAGTCGAGTCCAGCCGTTTTACGGGTTAAGGTGCCTGTGTGGAACTGTTCCAGTAAACGTCCGGTCGACAGAGTGAGCGGGTACTCACTGCAGGGCATTTCTGCGGGTAAGCGATAACTCACTGGCGTAAACTTACCTAAGCCGCGGGTGAATTGACCTTGGTGCATGATGGGCGTTCCCGGATGGGTTTCATCTGGGCAAGGCCATTGAATACCTTGGGGAATTTTACCGTCATCTCCAGTGCTTAATCGTTGCCAAGTAATGCCGCGATATTGTGGTGTCAGCTCATTGATTTCCTGCCAAATCGCTTCTTCATTAGGGTAATCCCAAGCGGCACCCATCGCATTGGCAATGGCTTGGACAATTTGCCAATCGGGCAGGGCTTCACCTGGCGGTAGCAGGGCTTGTTCGAGTCGCTGCACTCGTCGTTCAGTATTAGTGAAATGACCGCGTTTTTCGACAAAGGCTGCGGCGGGCAGAACCACATCGGCAAGCTCGGCGGTTTCTGTGAGGAAGATGTCCTGCACCACTAAAAAGTCGATTGCATTAAGCGCCCTAAGCACATGGGCTTGATCTGGGTCGCTTAATACGGGGTTTTCGCCCATCACATACAACGCCTTGATTTTCCCTTTGGAAATATCATGCATCATATGGGTGGCGGTTACGCCAATTTCTCCCGATAACGGCGTTTGCCAATGTGCCTCGAAACGCATTCTGGCGTGAATGTCGGTGACTTTTTGATAACCACTGAAGAAGTTAGGCAGTGCGCCCATGTCACAGGCACCTTGCACATTACTTTGTCCCCGCAGTGGATTAATCCCCGCTCCTTCAACTCCAATATTGCCGCACAGAAGTTGTAGATTAGATATGGCGGTAACATTGTCGTGTCCCGTCGTGTGCTGGGTAATGCCCATGGCATAGTAGACTGCGGTTTTGTCGGCCGTGCCTATGGTTTGGGCGATGCGGGCGATATCTTCGGCTTTAACACCTGTTATCAAGGCTGCGTTTTCTAGGCTGTAATCTACTTTTTTTAGTTCAGCATAGAGAGCATCCACGCCTTCGGTGCGCGCGGCAATGTAGCTTTTATCCTGCCAGTCGTTGCGGATAATTTCCGCCATAATCGCATTGAGTAGCATGACGTCAGTGCCGGGTCTGTGGGCGACATAAAGCTGTGCACTGTCGGCAATGGCGACACGTTTAGGATCGGCCACCATTAATCTTGCGCCATGCAAAGCCACGGCTTGCTTAATTTTCGAGGCGATGATCGGGTGAGCACTGCTGGTGTCTGAGCCTATGATAAAAATCACATCCGATGCTTGAATGCTCGGAATGTCATTGGTCATGGCACCACTGCCGATACTTTGCTGTAGCCCTGTGACTGTGGATGAATGACACAGACGGGCGCAATGGTCGATGTTATTGGTGCCGAGTATGCTTCTGACAAATTTTTGCAGGAGGAAGTTTTCTTCATTGGTGGCTTTTGCCGAGGCCAAACTTGCCAGTGCATTGCTGCCATATTGCTGTTTTATTTGCAGTAAATGTTCGGCCACATAGGCGATAGCTTCAGGCCAACTACTCGGCGTGAGCTGGCCATTTTTACGAATGAGTGGCGTGGTGAGGCGTTTTTCACTGTGAATAAAATCGAAGCCAAATCGCCCTTTGACGCAGAGCATGCCTTGGTTAACCACAGACTCTTTATTGCCCTCAATATGACGGATCTGATTCGTGCTGGTATCGATTTTAAGGTCAAGCCGACAGCCTACGCCGCAATAGGTACAAATCGTTGAGGCGGTTTTGAGTGGCGTTTCATTGCCTTGGCGTTTATCCCGCGCATCGACGAGTGCGCCCGTTGGACAAACCTGCACACAGTTGCCGCATTGCACACATTTGCTATCGGCCATGCTGGCGCTAAAGCCGACTCTCGGTGCGCGGCGCGTGGCGGTTTCACTTATGTCTTGCGGCAGCGCTTGATAAGAATCATGGGCAAATTGAATCGCACAATGGCCACTCTGCAACTGGCACACATCGACGCACTTACCACAGCTAATACAACGATTAGCATCAAATTGAATGAACGGACTCGATTTATCGACCGAAAACTTACGCGCGCTTTGAGTGTTGAGTGACTTAGGTTCGACATGGTAGTCGGTCGCATAGTCCCTTAATTTACAATCCGTATTGGCTTGGCAGGCGCATTCGAGGCAGCGAGCAGCTTCTTGCATGGCGGCATCGGGAGCAAAGCCTAGTTCGACTTCGCCGTAATTGAGTAAACGTTGCACCGCGTTCAATTCGGGCATGGTTAAGCGGGCTTTACGTGCGACAGAGGGGTAGAGCTCGGTAGTTGGCAAGACTTGTTTTATTGTGTTACCGACGGCTTTTGATGAATTAAATTCAGTTGCATGTAGCTCACAGCTTAGGCCTTGTTTGAGCAATTTATCTATGGCAATTGCGGCTTTATGGCCATCGCCTATCGCGGCGACTGCGGTAGCAGGACCGCGGCGCGCATCCCCTACCACAAAGAGTTTTTCAACCCCGGACGACATAGTGTGCTCGCAGCCAATAAAGGTATTCCAGCGGCTGAGAGCGAGTTCACCATTGCTTAAGTGGCTCGCGGGATCTTGCATAAAACTCATATCGGGAGTTTGTGATACTGCGGCTATCACAGCGTCGAAATCTTGAGTAAAGGTTTCACCGGTATCAACGGGAGCGCGTCTGCCAGAGGCATCAGCTTCGCCGAGTGCCATCTTAGCGAAGGTGACTGAATGGACTCTACCTTGCGCATCGCTATGGTTTTCAAGCGGATTGGTTAAAAAATGAAACTTCACCCCTTCGACTTCGGCCTCATGTACCTCGTAAGCTTCGGCGGGCATTTCTGCGCGGGTACGACGGTAAATTAGGGTGACATCGCAGCCTTCACGCACCGCTGTGCGGGCGCAATCAATAGCGGTATTGCCACCGCCAATGACGGCGACTTTCTTACCTAAAACAAGTGTCTTTTCGAGACAATGATCTTTTAAGTAATCGACACCTAAGTAGCAACCCGCGAGTGTGCTGCCGGGATAATCCATAGGCACAGCTTTTTGGGCGCCAATGGCGAGACAGACGGCATCAAAATCTTCAACTAATTGATTTAAATGTATCTCGTTACCGAGACGAGTTTCTGTGTGTATGGTTAAGCCATTGCGGCACAGGAGTGCGATCTCCTTGTCTAGTATCGTTTTAGGTAAACGATACTCAGGAATACCATAACGTAGCCAACCACCCGCCTGTGGCATAGATTCGAATATCTCAACGCTATGGCCTTGGTTTGATAAGTAATATCCGGCACTTAACCCTGCTGGACCCGCACCGATAATGGCGACTTTTTTGCCCGTGTCGGTTTGGCGTGGCGGGACATAACTTATGCCCCCATTTTCGCCATCAGCTAAGTCGAGATCGGCGGCGTGACGTTTTAATTGGCGTATGGCAATGGGCTCATCGACGAGTCCGCGGCGACATTGTGCTTCACAAAAAGCAGGGCAGACACGGCCAATGGAGAGTGGCAGCGGCAAAGTTTGTTTAATGACTTTAACGGCTTCAGTATGGTTGCCTTGGGCTATGTGATACAGGTAACTCTGCACATCGACGCCCGCAGGGCATGCTTGTTGGCAGGGGGCTTCGCAATCGGCAAAATGATCGCTCAAGATCTCAGTCAGCGCTTGTTTGCGTTTTTGACTTAAGAATTCAGACTGAGTTATGACTCGCATGCCGACTGTGGCGGACGTTTCACAGGCGCGTACGCAGCGCAAACTGGCGTCGGAATTCTCAATCTGGACGACACACAAATTGCAGGCTTGCTTGTCTGCATGTTCGTGAACGCCTAATTGCTGCGAGGCTGCACTGGGATCACATAAGCTGGGTATTGCTATGCCAGCAGCATGCGCCACTTGCAGTAGGTTATCAGTCGGATTAACCGACAACACTTGGTCATCAATTCGAAGTTCTATCATCCCATGGCCTTTTTATATGTAGGGTGCTTAGCTGCTATAGCGCGGGGCTGCAGGCTTAGGTTGTTTCGAGTATACCTAGACAGCTTTAGAAGACGCTTATGGGCGAGTGAAGTTTGCTGCAAAATTGCAGCTTGAATCACAAACCCGCTCAGACTGTGCGCTGGTGAATGTTTGCTCTAATTTGATCGTGATGGGGTTGACGTTATCTGGCCTTTTTAGTTGCGTTTCCTTTGATATTATGGGGATTTTTTAGGCAGGAGATCGCTTGTGTGTCAGCCATTGGCCTCGCGCATAGCACTATCTTGGCTAAATTTAAGTAAGATCACAGTCTTAACTCATTGCTTTTTGTTAGTCTCGGCTTTAGTGCTGTGGTCTTTTAGCTTGGAAAATAATCCTTGTTATCCCATTTAATGAACAGTGCACCCCTAGGTTTACCAGTCTGGTTAGGTTAAAATGCGCGGTTGCAAATACTGTTAATCATCGCCCCTTTTAGTGGAAGATCAATTAAAGCGGCCAAATAAAGAAAGTTGAAAACTCATGTTTGAAGTTAATCCAGTAAAATTCAAAATTAAGGAGCTTGCCGAGCGCACGGAGCTTCTTAGGGGGTATCTTTGACTACGATGCCAAAAATGAGCGTCTAGAAGAAGTTACCCGTGAGCTTGAAAGTTCAGAAGTGTGGAACGACCCAGAGCGCGCCCAAGCCTTAGGCAAAGAGCGCGCCAGCCTAGAAGCTGTGGTCAAAACCATAGACGATATGGACTCAGGTCTTGAAGATGTTGAAGGCTTACTCGAGCTGGCTATTGAAGAGGAAGACGAAGATACCTTCAATGAAACCAGTAAAGAGCTGGATTATCTCGAAAGCCGTCTTGCCGATCTTGAATTCCGTCGTATGTTCTCCGGCCCGCAAGATGCGTCAAACTGTTATTTAGACATTCAGTCTGGCAGTGGTGGTACCGAAGCCCAAGATTGGGCCAACATGGTGCTGCGTATGTACCTACGTTGGGGCGAAGCCCATGGCTTTAGCCCTGAGTTGATGGAAGTAACCGATGGTGACGTGGCCGGTATTAAAGGCGCGACCATTAAGTTTACTGGCGAATATGCGTTTGGTTGGTTACGCACTGAGACTGGCGTGCACCGTTTAGTACGTAAGTCGCCATTCGATTCATCGGGTCGTCGTCATACGTCATTCTGCTCTGTGTTCGTTTATCCAGAAATCGATGACGATATCACGATTGATATCAACCCATCGGATCTGCGTATTGACACTTATCGTGCATCGGGCGCGGGTGGTCAGCACGTTAACAAAACGGAATCGGCGATTCGTATTACCCACTTACCGACGAATACCGTCGTGCAGTGCCAGAACGACCGTTCACAGCATAAAAATAAAGATGCTGCGATGAAGCAGCTGAAAGCAAAACTGTTTGAGTTAGAAATGCTCAAGCAAAATGCCGACAAACAGGCCGCAGAAGACGCTAAGTCTGATATCGGCTGGGGCAGTCAAATTCGTTCTTATGTATTAGACGATGCCCGCATTAAAGACTTACGCACAGGCGTTGAAACCCGCAATACTCAAGCGGTACTCGATGGCGATCTGGATAAGTTTATCGAAGCCAGTTTGAAATCTGGGCTGTAATTAATTCAAGGTATAGACGAGAAATAAGATGACTGAACAAGTAATTGATGAGAACAAACTGATCGCCGAGCGCCGTGCCAAGCTAGAAAGCATCCGCCCAAACTGTAGTGCTAATGCCCATCCAAATACCTTCCGTCGCACCCATAAAGCGGCTGAACTGCAAGCACAGTATGGTCAAAACACTAAAGAAGAACTCGAAGCCTTAGGTTTTAAGACCAGCATTGCTGGCCGCATCATGGCAAAGCGTGGCCCTTTCTTAGTGATCCAAGACGTGTCTGGCCGTATTCAAGCCTATGCTGAAAAAAGCGTACAAGCTGATTTGAAAGAGCGTTTTCAAGGTCTGGATATCGGTGACATCATAGGTGTAACCGGTCAGCTGCATTTGTCTGGCAAAGGCGACTTATATGTCAACATGGAACAGTACGAGCTACTGACCAAGGCGCTGCGTCCATTGCCTGCGGATTATTATGGTCTAGCCGATCAAGAAATGCGTTACCGTCAACGTTACGTGGATCTCATCGTTAACGAAGATTCACGCAATGCCTTTATCATGCGTTCTAAAGTGGTTTCTGCAATCCGTAACTTCATGATCAAAAAAGAGTTCATGGAAGTTGAAACCCCTATGATGCATGTGATCCCAGGTGGTGCTTCGGCCCGTCCTTTTATCACTCATCACAACGCCTTAGACATGCCAATGTACCTGCGTATCGCGCCAGAATTATACTTGAAGCGTTTAGTGGTGGGTGGTTTTGAGCGTGTGTTCGAAATTAACCGTAACTTCCGTAACGAAGGTCTGTCGCCACGTCATAACCCAGAATTCACTATGATGGAATTCTATATGGCTTATGCAGACTACAAAGATCTGATGGACTTAACCGAAGAAATGCTCAGCTCGATTGCTATCGAACTGCTTGGCAGTGCGCAAATGCCATACGGCGAGCACACAGTTGATTTCGGCGGCCCATACGCACGTTTAAGCATGTTAGAAGCGATTCAGAAGTACAATCCTGATAACGCGACTATCCAAGCTATGACCTATGAGCAAGTGAAAGATGTTGAATTCATGCGCGATTTGGCGAAAAGCTTAGGTATGAAGATTGAGAAGTTCTGGACTTGTGGTCAGCTGCTTGAAGAAATCTTCGGTGAAACTGCTGAATGGCAATTGATGCAACCGACGTTCATCACTGGCTACCCAGCGGATATTTCACCATTGGCACGTCGTAATGATGACAACCATTTCATCACTGACCGTTTCGAATTCTTCATCGGTGGCCGCGAAGTGGCTAACGGCTTTAGCGAGCTGAACGATGCTGAAGATCAAGACAACCGCTTTAAAGCACAGGTTGACGCGAAAGATGCAGGTGACGATGAAGCTATGTTCTACGATGCAGACTATATCACTGCACTGGAACACGGTTTGCCACCCACGGCAGGTCAAGGTATCGGTATCGACCGTTTAGTGATGTTGTTCACTAACACTCATACTATCCGTGACGTGATCCTGTTCCCTGCTATGCGCCCACAGGCGTAATGCAGTCGAACAAGATATTTCGGTTAGTCATTTTATCGACGATGAATGAGTGGGAATTGGCTAAACAGTAAAAGGTTTACTCATTAGCTGACAATCATAGTGATAAAATGCACCATAAAAACCAGCCATTTGGCTGGTTTTTTGTTTTCTAGAACTTTTTAAAAGTTGTGATTATTAAAGATACAACTGCATAAGCTATATTGTTACAGCTGAATTTTTATAAAAGCACAAATTAGCTATAAACTATTTGGCAAGTTTACATTCTTTAACATTCTTCATGCCTTCACCGTCAGTTACTGACTGCAACCCTGCACCGCCAACAAAAACACCTATTTTTATATATTGCTCGATAAAGTAGTTTTTACCACCTTCTGTCGATAGTTTTAAATTATTTTCACTGAATTCTGATTCGGTAGAAAGTGTTTGCTCACCTGGTTCTACTTCCTTGTAGAAGTAGACTTTATTAGCAGATTCGCCAATCATCTCACCATTAATATAGATATTTTTCTTTAGAGCCTGACCCGCAAAACTATTGCGGTATATATAAATCCCTGTTTTATTGTCAGCTGGCTTCTGGAATGTCTTAAGCTTTGCATCTTCCTCTTGTGAAGCCATTGGTACTGTGGCACAACCTGAGAGTAGAAGGAAAATGGCCAGCATAGGCGTTAGAAGTTTTTTTAACATGATTTGTCCTTAAATAAGTGTCTTATTTTAATTGTAAAAATACAAGCTTTTGTTATTTATATAAATTTATCTTGATTTATAACGTTTTAGTTTATTGAGCTTTTAAAGTTTTTAAATGTGTTATCTCCTTTGGGATCGTTTGAACATTCAACATGAACGCCATAACTTGGCAGAATGTATGGAATGTCATGTTGGTAAAGTCAGCTATTATCATTTTTGCGCAAGAGCACTCGGCCAAAAATAAGTTATTATAAAGTCATTAAGAGGCAGGTTAATGGTGTTTTTATTTTTGCTAAATATAACTTAAGTTTTATTGGTTTACTAATGATTTATTTTAAGTTTTGTGATGTCAAATAGTAGTCTGCTTTGTTTGCTGTTATTTTTAAAAGCTAGTGATTATTTTATTTTTGGTCTTTGGTTTTTTTCTTGCAGCTTTACGATTTTTATAAATCGTAAAATGATTAAGTAATAAGTCGCTAGCGCTTAAGGTAGTTTTGTTTATGTTGCTGATTAACTAAATTAGACTCTATTGTAATATGAAGTTATAGAATGGATTAGGTTTATTACTTGGGTAGGAGTTAAGTAGTCTGATATTTAGCTCAATTTATAAAGAAATTTTAAATCAGCAATGATTTAAGTATCCTACTTAAGGTTACTTGTATGCCCATAGTTAACTTAGTAGGTGTTGACTGACTAGCTTAGTACTACTAAATCTAAATCGTGGAATGGAATAAGGACGATGAGAGGAGCTCAGTTTTAGTATGATAAGTACTGTTGCAGACAAATTGAATACTTCATATGGATTATTTTTAAACGCGTTTGTTCATCTATACCCACTCGTACGGCTGTTTCAGATAATCAACCCGACATTAGTCTAATAGTGTGTTGCTTGACCTCAGTCGCTAACTCAATGAAACTCTCCATTAAATCACCTCCTACTAAAGTATGGATAATTAAATAATGTTAATTTTCTTTATTTGTATCGCACTCTTAGTGCTTGCATACAAGTTCTATAGCCCCTTTGTTGAGCGGCAAGCGGGTATAGATCCTAAAGCGATAACACCACAGGCGAGATTCGAAGATGGCGTCGATTACGTTCCGGTTCATCCGGCTAAAGCGTTTCTGATCCAGTTCCTCAATGTCGCTGGTGTGGGGCCGATATTTGGCCCGATCCTCGGTGCACTTTACGGCCCAATAGCCTTAGTGTGGATTGTACTGGGGAATATTATTGGCGGCGCAGTACATGATTATTTTTCTGGCGTGCTCAGCATAAAAGAAGACGGTAAGAGCCTGCCAGAGATTGCGGGCCACTACTTTAATATTTACTTTAAAGGCGTGATGTTGCTGTTTACCGCTATGCTGCTGTTTTTTGTGGGCGTGGTCTTCATCATGAGTCCCGCAGGTTTGCTGAGTAATCTCGATTATTTTAAAGACACCATCTTTGGCAATAATACCTTCTGGGTGTTAGTGATTTTAGTCTATTACTTTTTAGCGACTATGCTGCCGATTGATAAAATCATCACTAAATTATATCCCGCATTTGGTTTGTTGATGATAGTCATGACAGTTTCTATCGCCGTTGCTCTAATGATCAATGCGCCGCAGTTACCTGAAATGGGTGATGTGTTTGCCTATTTCGACCACAGCCATTATAACAATGAGTTACTCGAACCAAATCCAGATGGGCTACCTGTTTGGCCACTGTTATTTGTGACTATTACCTGTGGTGCGATTAGCGGTTTCCATTCAACTCAAGCGCCTATCATGGCTCGTTGCTTGACGAATGAGAAGTATGTTCGCCCTGTGTATTATGGCGCTATGGTTGCTGAAGGTATCGTTGCTTGTGTATGGGCAACGGCGGGTATTGCAGCTTTCCCTGGCGGTTATGTTGAGCTTAAGAGTTTGCTCGACCAAGGTGGCCCTGGTTTAGTGGTTAACCAAGTGGCTACTACGTATTTAGGTGTTGCGGGCGGTATTATGGCGATTGTGGCCGTGGCTATCTTCCCTATCACCTCTGGCGATACCGCATTTCGTTCGCTGCGTTTGACAATTATCGATGCCTTCCATATTCCGCAAAGTATGCGTAATCGTTTATTGGTTGCTGTGCCTATTCTGACCATTGCGTACTTTATGACGAAGATCGACTTCTCTTTGATTTGGCGTTACTTTGCCTTCTCAAATATGCTGCTATCAACCAGTGTGTTGTGGTTAGCGACTAAGTATTTGTTCGATCGCGGGACCTTCCATTGGATTGTTAGCTTACCAGCGATTGGCGGCACCAGCGTTACTGTGTCTTATATTATGACTGCGGGTATTGGACTAGGCTTACCGCAACCTTTGAGCCAGCCAGTGGGTATTGCTGTCGGGGTTATCTGTTTAGTTGCCCTGATCATTGCGCACAATAGACGCAAACCTGTGGCAGAAGTTAAATAGTTAGTTATCCCATAGTTTTACCCAATAAAAAACAAGGGCTGCATTTTGCAGCCCTTGTTTTTTATGATTGGTATCATTCTACTATCCTTTAATGGCTTATTTTAGAAAGGGTAATTTTTGCTGAATATTTTTTAATGAGCGGATTCATCGCGTTTCATCTAGAGGTAAGGTAAGGTCGTTAGACTGGTTTTTATTTCTCTATTGAAACGATTAGTCTGTGGTAGAGAGCGTTAAGCAGTACAAACTTGCGGCAAAAGTCATTTAGATTTTATTTACTTGAATATTTTTTGCGAACAGAAGGAGAGCACGTTATGTCTGAGAACAAATGTCCTATGCACCATTCTGCTGGTGGCACCTCGAATCGAGATTGGTGGCCTAAACAGCTCCGGCTCGATATTCTGCACCAACACTCTTCCTTATCTAATCCTTTGGGTGATGACTTCAATTATGCTGAAGCCTTTAAATCCCTCAATTTAGCT
This sequence comes from Shewanella oncorhynchi, assembly GCF_030848765.1. NCBI lineage: Bacteria > Pseudomonadati > Pseudomonadota > Gammaproteobacteria > Alteromonadales > Shewanellaceae > Shewanella > Shewanella oncorhynchi. Next base: position 3,958,541 of record NZ_CP132914.1, on the reverse strand, counting down.
GCTGTAAAGCAAGATCTCCTCGCATTAATGACGGACTCACAGGACTGGTGGCCAGCAGATTTTGGCCACTATGGGCCGCTATTTATTCGTATGGCATGGCACAGTGCCGGCACCTATCGTACCGGTGATGGACGTGGCGGAGCGGGGAGTGGTAATCAACGTTTTGCACCGTTAAACAGCTGGCCAGATAACGTAAACCTCGATAAAGCACGCCGGCTCCTTTGGCCGATTAAACAAAAATATGGCAATAAAATCTCTTGGGCCGATTTGATGATCCTTACGGGTAATGTTGCGCTGGAATCTATGGGATTCAAAACCTTAGGTTTCGCTGGTGGGCGAGTCGATATTTGGGAACCCGAAGCTGATATTTACTGGGGTGCGGAAAATAAATGGTTAGACGATAAGCGTTACTCGGGAGAGCGAGATCTTGAAGATCCCCTCGCCGCAGTCCAAATGGGGTTGATTTATGTTAACCCTGAGGGACCCAATGGCGACCCAGATCCTTTCGCTGCCGCTGTAGATATCCGCGAAACCTTTGCCCGTATGGCGATGAATGATGAAGAAACCGTAGCCTTGATTGCTGGTGGTCATACTTTTGGTAAAACCCATGGTGCAGGTGACGCAGCATTAGTCGGACCTGAGCCAGAAGCCGCAGGTATTGAGCAGCAAGGCCTAGGCTGGCAGAGTCGCTATAAAAGCGGTAAAGGTGGCGATACTATTTCCAGTGGCCTCGAAGTGACTTGGACTTCAACACCAACCCAATGGAGTAACAATTTTTTTGAAAATCTATTCGGATATGAATGGGAACTGACTAAGAGCCCTGCGGGTGCCCATCAGTGGATACCTAAAAATGGCGCGGGTAAAGGGGTGATCCCCGATGCGCACGATGCTTCAAAACGTCATGTGCCAACCATGTTGACTACCGACCTTGCACTGATCTTCGATCCTGATTACGAGAAAATATCACGTCGATTCTTTGAAAATCCCGATGAGTTTGCCGATGTATTTGCAAAAGCTTGGTACAAGCTGACACACAGAGATATGGGGCCATGCACGCGTTATTTGGGTCCTGAAGTGCCTGCAGAAACGTTTCTTTGGCAAGACCCAATTCCAGCGGTTGATCATCCCCTGGTTAATGAGCAGGATGTTACTGATCTCAAACTGAAGATTATTGGTTCTGGATTAACGATTTCAGAAGTCGTTGCCACTGCTTGGGCCTCGGCGTCTACCTATCGCGGTTCTGATATGCGCGGTGGTGCGAACGGTGCTCGAATTCGACTCGCACCGCAAAAAGATTGGCCAGTGAATCAGCCTGAGCAACTTGCTAAGGTGCTCAAAGTGCTTGAGAGCATTCAGTCTGAGTTTAACAACAGCGGTAAGAAAATCTCCCTTGCTGACTTGATTGTGCTAGCAGGTTGCGTAGGTATTGACCAAGCAGCTAGAAATGCGGGGGTTGAAGTGACGATTCCATTTACGCCGGGTCGTATGGATGCCACGCAAGCACAAACTGATGTGGAATCTTTTGCGGTACTTGAACCGGTCGCTGATGGCTTTAGAAATTATCATCCCACTCCGTTTTCTGTTTCGGCGGAGGAGTTATTGGTCGATAGGGCGCAATTACTGACCTTAACTGCGCCGGAAATGACAGTGCTTATTGGCGGTCTGCGGGTGTTAGATACGAACGCTGATCAGTCAAAAACAGGTGTCTTGACTGCGCGTCCTGAGTTTTTGACCAATGACTTTTTTGTTAACTTGCTCGATATGGGGACGACGTGGAAACCCACTTCCAAAGCGGAGGATATGTTTGTGGGTGTTGATCGCGTCAGCGGCCAGCAAAAGTGGACTGCAAGTCGTGTTGATTTGATCTTTGGCTCTAATTCGCAGCTGCGTGCACTCGCAGAAGTGTACGCGAGCAGTGATGCACAGCTGCGATTTGTCGATGATTTTATCGACGCTTGGACTAAGGTGATGAACTTAGATAGATTCGATCTTCGCTGAGCTTATATTTATTAGTCTTTTTAGTGGTATATGGATCCAATTTAGGCGCCGCTGGGGTTAATGCAGACCGAGCGTTTAAGTGGATTTTCAGTTAAATGATCGCCTAATCCAAAGTGGTTAAGCGGTCATTTTTATTCATGTGCTTTGACGCTCATCAATTTAGGTGGAATATGAATATTCAGCAAATGTCGGGTTTAGCCATTTTACAGGCGATGGCAAGGGGGGAATTACCCGCACCTTCTATCTCTCTCACTATGCCAATGTCGCTGGTTCAAGCCGACGAAGGAACGGTGACATTCCATGCGACTGCCGATGATAAGCACCTCAACCCATTGGGCGGCGTTCATGGTGGTTTTGCCGCGACTGTATTGGATTCGGTTACAGGTTGCGCCGTGCATACATTGCTTGAAGCGGGTGTAGGTTACGGCACTATCGACTTGAATATTAAAATGATTCGACCTGTGCCTAAACATCAAGTGTTAGTGGCTGAGGGCAGGGTGATCAATTTATCTAAGTCTTTAGGTATTTCGGAAGGTACGCTAAAAACGCAAGATGGAAAACTGCTCGCCACTGCTACGGCAACTTGTATGATTTTAAGGCCATAAACCGATTTTGCGGGCTGGCGATATTATCTCTTCGAGTTAACACGCTGAGCAGATAATTAACCTATGCCGAAGGTGCACTTTATCTTCAGGTATTAAGCCGAAGGTCTTCTTGCTGGCAGTGAGGTTTTTATGGGCGTCAATTCAGTTAATAACGGAATTTTTTAATCATATTTTCATAAATAGGCCTCAAGATTGAAAATAGCTGGCATGCCATATTCCATTCGACAGAAAGTATGCTAGATTCTGGCGAATTGTTGCTGATCGCTGTATTGTTACCTCTGTCATCAACAGTTCTCCACAGGGCCATCGCTGCAATTGAGTCAGATTTGCAGGGAAGTGTCAGGAAGTTACACCAATTCAGAGTCTGCTTATGCAACCCAATTTATTTCCCGAACAAAGAAACGTTTATCAAGAATCGGGGGTGACACTACCCTCGATTGAAGCCCAATCTTCCTCTCGTCGCGGCCGTTTGCAGCGTATGGTTGGCGGCGTATTGTTAACCTGTAGTGTATTGCTGAGTCTTTCAGCATGTGCAGCAGGTAAGCAGGCGTCACCACAAGAAGGTGAAGAGTTTAGTTACGCTTGGCTTAAGGGTTATGCCCGTACTATGGCTGCACAACCCTATGAGAGTCATAAAGGCGAATTACCTAAAAGCCTTCAGGGCATGAGTTGGGATGATTACCAACAATTCCACTTCAAGAAAAAAGCCGCACTATGGCGCGATCAAGATTCGGAGTTTCGTGCTGAACTGTTCCATCTTGGGCTGTTTTTCGATACCCCTATTCATATTTATGAGCTAAATGAGGGTAAGGCTAAGTTAATCGAATATTCACCTTCAATGTTCGATTACGGCAAGTCAAAGGTTAAAGGTAGTCAGTTGCCTAAGGATCTTGGTTTTGCGGGTTTCCGTATGCAATTTAATACCGATTGGCAGCGTGACATTGTTGCCTTCCTTGGCGCTAGTTATTTCCGCGCCGTGGGTCAAGAAATGCAGTACGGTTTGTCGGCTCGCGGCTTAGCGGTTGATACTGCACTGCCAAAACCCGAAGAGTTTCCAATGTTCACCAATTTCTGGTTAGAAAAACCTAAACCAGGATCGAATATCACCACTGTGTATGCCTTGCTAGACTCTCCGAGTGTCACGGGGGCTTATCGTTTTGATATCGAACCGGGTGAACGTTTAAAAATGAAGGTGGATGTGGCTGTTTATCCACGTAAAGCGATTGAACGTTTAGGCGTTGCGCCACTGACCAGTATGTTTATGGTGGGTGAGAACGATCGCCGTACCGGTTATGACTGGCGTCCAGAAATCCATGATACCGATGGTTTAGCCATGCACACGGGCAATGGTGAATGGATTTGGCGTCCGCTAGGTAACCCTGAAAACCTGCGATTCAATGCCTATAGCGATGAAAATCCAAAAGGTTTTGGCTTACTGCAACGTGACCGTAACTTCGATCATTATCAGGATGACGGCGTGTTTTATGATAAACGCCCAAGCCTATGGATTGAACCAACCAGCAGTTGGGGTAAAGGTTCAGTGCAGTTGGTTGAGATTCCAACACTGGATGAAACCTTTGATAACATAGTGGCTTTCTGGAATCCTGCTGAGCCGATTGTTCCTGGTCAAGAGCTGCTGTACAGCTACAACATGTACTGGGGTGGCATTCCACCGGTTCAATCACCCCGTGCTCGGGTTGTCGATACCTTCACCGGGATTGGCGGCGTAGTTGGCCAGAAACGCAAATACTACAGTAAGCGTTTTGTGGTTGATTTCGCGGGTGGAACTTTACCTATGATAGGTAAAGACACCCAAGTTAAAGCCGTGATCACAGCATCTGAAGGCAAAGTGGAAATTGAATCTGCCCGTCCTCTAGCCTCGATTAATGGTTACCGCGCTATGTTTGATGTAGTGCCACCCGGAGACGGTACTGAGCCGATTAACCTGAGAGTCTATTTGGAGGTCGATGGTCAGCCATTGTCTGAGACTTGGATGTATCAGTGGAATCCGCCTGCTAAGGATGATCGTGAATTGCACAATGCAGGTCATCTGCAATAAGCGATTCGTGATTCGTGATTCATTAATCTAAAACGCCAGCGAACTTAGCTGGCGTTTTTGTTTTGGCTTGAGCCTCTTTTGACTTTATACGGCTTGATAGGTTAAGACTAGATTATCTAAAAAATGTCCTAGCAACTGATTCATTCGAGTCGTTGATTGTCCCAAGATGAACTCTGGGCTTTGAATATAGGGCATTTTCTGTGTGCTAGAAAAAGCATTTTCTTGAGCAATTAATGGCGCTAATTGGCTACTGATAAATTCAAGATGGCATTGAAATCCAAAAACTAAATGTGTGTAACGTACAATTTGCCGCGGGCAAGCTTCACTTGTGGCGAGCACTTCGCAATCGGGAGTGAGGCCAGGCATATCGTTATGCCAGTGGCCAACCACTTCAGTTGTCGAAAATGTCGTAAGGTTAACATCACTTTTTCCTGCCGCAGTCAGTTCAATGGGGAAGTAACCAATCTCGGTATGCGGGCTCTTTTGATAACGGGCACCTAATGCCTCTCCGATTAACTGTGCCCCAAGACAAACCCCCACAACGGCTTTATTTTTTTGGATAGCTTGTCTGATAAACCTTTGTTCTGCTTGGCTATCAAAATATGGACAATCGTTTTGGCATGTCGCGGGAGACTGAGGGCCACCGAGGATAATTAATAGATCAAAACCCTCACTATTTTTGGGTAAAGCTTCATCTAGATAGATTCTGCTAAAGCTCATACTGTAGTTTTTGCTTGCAGCCCAATCGCTAAAATAGCCTGGACCTTCATAGCTTTCATGGATAATGCAATGAATGCGCATCGAGTTTTCCTGTGTCTTTTATGGGATAACGCTATGCTACAATCCTTTTTATTTGGCTGAATAACGTTATATGGACAAGTAATGATGCTAAGTCGCCAACTCGATTCGATTAACGCCATTATTGAGCAAGCGCCTAATATGCCTTCTTTTGTCAAAACGATTGAGATGCAGAAGGGTTATGTGGATGTTTTACACCAGCACTGTTGGCATCAGCTTATTTTTCCGCTTCAAGGCCTGTTACAGACAGAGGCAAATGAGGCACTTTTTTTGGTCCCCCATACCACAGTGCTTTTTGTGCCTGCAGGTGTCATGCATGAGTCTGTTGCGATTACAGATACCTGCTTTATTGGTGTCTATTTGAATCCTATGTATGGTCGAGATTATGGTGCTATGGTTAAGCCCGTCGCCATGAGTGTTTTTATAAGGGAGTTAGTGCTAACGCTCAGAAAACAATGTGCTTTTAATACCCCAACGAATGTTGATCCAATGGTTCAGGCGCCAATACTGCGTTTGCTTGAGGTGTTATATGATCAAATTAATAGTGCGGAAGGACAGACTTTCAAGTTACTGATACCGCAAGATAGGCGCCTAAAATTGATTTTTGAGCATTTAACCCAAACGCCAGCTTTAGATTTCTCTTTAGTGAAATGGGGTGAGATGGTTGGGGCATCGGAACGAACATTGTCGAGGCTATTTGTGAGGGAGTTTGGTTCTTCATTCGTATTATGGCGTCAACATTTACGGCTGATCTATTCGCTGTCGTTATTGGCCACTGACCTATCAATACAGAATGTGGCCCACCAAATTGGTTATCAAAATGATTCATCCTATATCAAAGCCTTCAAGGAGCGTTTTGGGATGACGCCACAGCGATTTCGGTTAGGTGATCATGGGATATAACCCTGTTACGACGTATGGTCATGAACACTATTTCTAGTTGGCTTATTTAATATTGAATCAATATATTGCACCTTTTCGCGGCACAAATATTCATTTGGCCGAATAAAATCAAGCCAGTGTTAATTGCAAGCATGCTACTGAGTTATTGGGGGCTAATTCACTTTTTGACAATCTAAACAATTTTTCACTGTAAAAGACCCCAAACTTGGGCGTAACCTGTGGGCGTTCTCGCCATGGGTAAATATTTTATGTTTGAAATGTTCACAACGTTAGGCTTTGCGTGGTCGGTGGGTTTAGTCCTTGCCGTACTTTTTGTACTGGCATACGAATTTATTAATGGCTTCCACGACACAGCAAATGCGGTGGCGACGGTGATCTATACCAAGGCAATGCCGGCAAATCTGGCGGTCGTTACCTCCGCACTCTTTAATTTTGCGGGTGTGCTGTTAGGGGGGTTAGGGGTGGCCTATGCGATAGTGCATTTATTACCCGTAGACTCCTTGCTCGGTATGGACTCAATCCAAGGCTTGCTGATGGTGTTTTCCCTGCTATTTTCGGCAATTATCTGGAACTTAGGTACTTGGTATTTTGGTATTCCGGCATCGAGTTCCCATACCTTGATTGGTTCGATAATGGGCGTGGGTGGCGCGTTCGCTTGGATAAATCATCAGCCTATCCTACAGGGCATTAATGTCTCTAAAGCAACGCAGATCATGCTGTCCTTGATTATTTCGCCGACCTTAGGGTTTGTGATGGCAGGGATTTTTTTGCTCATCATGAAATACGTTTGGCAGAAACATAAAATTCACCGTACCCCAGATGAGCAGATGCAGATTAATGGTAAAAAACACCCTCCATTTTGGGCAAGGGCGAGTTTAATTATCTCCGCTATGGGTGTGAGTTTCGCCCATGGTTCTAACGATGGACAGAAGGGGATAGGTTTAGTGATGCTAGTGCTGATTTGTATGGCACCGGCTTATTTTGCCTTGGACATGGGCAGTCAACCCTATGATTTAGAAAGAACTCAAGATGCTAATCGTCGCATTATGGCGATTTATGACCGTAACCAAGCCGTTATCGCGGATGTTATCGACTTTAAAGCCTTAGTCAACGTTCCCGAATATATGCTGGCCCATTGCTCATCTGCCAATGTATTACCGGCGATGTCGTTGCTTGACCGTCGCTTAGCAAAAGTCTCAACTTACAAAGATATGGATGTAGAAGAGCGACGCGAGGTACGACGTTTATTGTTGTGCATCGATGATACTGCTCGCCAAGTGGCTAAATTGGAACTTCCTGCTAAGGATTTGAGTTCATTGGCTAAATGGCGAAAAGATCTCACTAGAACTACTGAGTATGCGCCCATTTGGGTGATTATTGCCATTGCTACTGCGCTGGGCTGCGGCACGTTGGTGGGGTGGCGGCGGATTGTATATACCGTGGGGGAAAAAATTGGTTCATCGAGTATGACTTACAGCCAAGGTATTGCCGCGCAGGTCACCGCTGCCGTCTCTATTGGGATTGCCAGTATGACAGGGATGCCGGTATCGACGACTCATATTTTGTCTTCCGCTGTAGCGGGTACTATGGTGGCTAATCGTTCAGGGCTTCAGATCCAAACCATTAAGCAAATCATGCTCGCTTGGCTGCTGACACTACCTATTACTATGTTGCTCTCCGCGAGTGTGTTTATCCTTGCCAATGCACTTTGGGGTTAGCCAATAATACGCAAGTTGAATGCTCACATAGCCAAGCCTTGAGGGCTTGGCTTTTCGGTTCAGTGCCGTTTCCCGCGATAATTACCTAAGCCATCTTGTTAGAGTTGAGCCTTCAAAACCAACAAGGACATAAGATGGCTGAGCAATCTAGAATACTTTTCAAAGCACTACATCAACAATCAGAGCCGCTGATATTAACTAACGCTTGGGATGCCGCCAGTGCGGCCATCATCCAAGCATCGGGCGCCCGTGCGATTGCGACCAGTAGCGCGGCATTGGCTTGGTCGCTCGGTTATCCCGATGGGCAAGTGCTACCTAAAGCGGCTTTATTGGACGTAGTGAACAATATCCTACGGCTGAGCCGAGTGCCCGTGACGATAGATATTGAATCTGGTTATAGCCAAGATCCCGATGAGGTTGCTGCTTTTGTTGCGCAGCTCGCTGAGCTTGGCGTAGCAGGAGTTAATATTGAGGATGGCAGTGCAGGTGTTGCTGAGATGGTGGCAAAAATTAAAGCTATTCACGCCCATCCTCGTTGCCAAGGATTATTTATTAATGCGCGAACTGATGTGTATTTACTGGGTTTAGCCAGTGGTGAGGCCGCTGTTGTTATGACTATCGATAGGTTAACTCAATATCAGGCTGCGGGTGCTGATGGTGGCTTTATCCCTGGCGCGAATCAGGTCGAGACCGCTAAGTGCTTGTCTGCCGCTGTGGATATGCCACTGAATTTTATGCTATTGAATGAGCAGATGGATATCGGCGAGTTATTTGCCGCAGGTGTGCAGCGTTTTTCCACTGGCCCAGCTTCATTTTTACAGGCCTATAGCACTTTGCTTAATCCAATTTTGTTAAATTCAATTAAGGCAAAACCGTTTCAGCGAGAGTCAAAAGATGCGGTTATTGCCGTTGATAAGGATTCAATACCTAAAGCCATTTCCCTTGGTTTTGAGCAAATGAATAACTTATTTATCCCGAGTTAAAGCTGTTTTTCATCTATACCCAAGCTACCTGAAGATACGAGTTTCAGAGCGCCCAGGGTGCTTCAATTCAAGGCGCATTAATGACAGAATGTCGGCCACCTTTTGAATTGATGCAACACGGAAGTGGAGTGCCCTGGGCGCTCCGTCCCGGCGGGTTTTAACGCACTTTATGCTGCGTTGGTTATTTTTAACTTAGCCCGCTAGGCCTGCAAATAACCGCAATCGCCATGGATGGTGTGAATGCCATTTATGCAGGAGCAATAAATGGCCTTGCCTAAAGTGCGTTAAATTCCCGCTGAATCCTGCATCTTCAGGTTGTTTGGGTATATACCCACGGCGAGTTTGCCGTGGGTTTCTTCTTACGTCCATTTTACTTAGCGTCCGTTTTACCAAGAAAGTCCCATCTGCGTGCTTGTCTCCTCAGGTTTCTTATCAAGCAGGCGTAGCTCGGTGAGGTGAATTTGCGCTGCAATTTGGCTGCGCAATTTTTGATAGAGACGGATGGCTAGTTCAGGCGCGGCTTCATTGTCGGGAGTATGGATAAACAGATAGGGTTCACGACCTTCTGCGAGCCACTGCGGGAGTTGGGTGAGCCAATTATCAAAAAAGGCATCGTTATCCTTAGGTAAAACAGCAACGCCTTGCTGTGCGAGTTGTGCGACGGCATCGTCTGGTTGGCCGATAAAGCGCACCACTGGATTATTGGCGGTGGCAATTGCATGCACTGGCACTCGAGGTTTTTTCTTGTGAGCGTCGATAATCGCGACATTGCAGGGCGGCAGTGCAAACAAGGGCCTACTGTCCATGATGATGCGATTCACTTTTTTATCGATGAGTAATCGATTAAGCGCACGCTCGGCATCTCCCTTAGCAAAAAACGCTGCATGCCTGACTTCGATGCCATAGGTTAACCCTTGGGGGATTTGATCTAGAAATTGCGCTAACGCAGGCAAGTTTTCTGGGCCGAAATGGGCGGGCAGTTGAATTTTCCAGATCCCTGTTTTATCGATTAATGGTGCCATTATCTGGAAAAAATCTTTCAATTCTTGGCCGCAGTGTTGCAATAATCTTTGGTGAGTGATGGTTTGCGGTAGTTTGAAGGTAAAACGAAAGCTATCGGGCGTGGCACTGTGCCAATTCATTACCGTTTGTTGTGCAGGCGTTGCGTAGAAGCTGGTGTTCCCTTCGACAGTATTGAATATTGTCGCGTAACGGGCGAGTCGCTCCGCTTGTTTAGTTCCGTGACCATACACACTTTCTTGCCAATTCGAGTGCGACCACATGGCAAGCCCAAGGCGAAAATGGTTAGGTTGATGTAACGGAGAGCACAATCGGTCCAAAAATAAATTCCTTTAATGCGATTTGCGCGTACCAAAGCTGCGCCCTGATGTTGACCAACATTTTAGGGCATTGTGCCGATATCTGTCGTCCAGAGTCAAATAGTGCCACCGATGGCCTTAAGTATTGTGTTTGATTTTGTTTGAATTTAACTCTGTAAAAGTCGGACTTAACTTAGCCAACTCTGGAATGACATTGAAAATTAACCTACTCTAATAGTGCGTTATTATTATTTTTATGCTTATGATCAAACTTAGGACTTAGCCAAAGACGGACGTTTATTGGAGAATTACGTGAATAATGATGGCTACACTTCCTTAAGCAATTTTATCGACCTTCTCTTGGATGCTATTTGTGTCGTCGATAAAGCGGGGAGGTTTGAATTTGTCAGTGCTGGGGCAGAACGTATTTTTGGCTATACCCCAGAAGAAATGATGGGTATGCAGATGCTAGATCTTGTCATTCCAGAGGATAGGGAACGCACTCTCGCAACGGCCAATGAAATTATGGCAGGTCGCTTTAAAGTCGATTTTGAAAACCGTTATGTGCGTAAAGATGGTGTTATCGTCGATATTCTTTGGTCTGCACGTTGGTCCGATGCTTATCAACAACGTGTCGCAGTCGCTAGAGATATTTCTAAGAGCAAAAATGCCGAACGTAGACAAGCAGCCTTATATGAGATTTCAGAGGCTGTGCATGTCGCTGAGGACTTGCTAGCCCTATATCGTCGAATTCATGAAATTATTGCTAAATTATTGCCTGCAGCAAACTTTGCTATTGCATTGTACGATCAAGATTTAAATGAATTAAGTTTTCCTTATAAAGCCGCTACTGGCAAGGATTCACTTATCGATATTGCAAGTTTCAGTGTGTTCACTGACCAAGTGATCCGCAGTGCTGAGTCTTTACTCCTGTGTCCCGTGACCTTAACTGATTATCCCCAAGCGATTCGTGAAGATTTGGGTAATGGCAGTTTAAGTTGGCTGGGTGTGCCGCTGAAGCTACAGAAAGGTGTTATCGGCGCTTTGATTATGCATAGCTTGCCCACTTCGGCTTCATATACACACCAAGACCGTGAGTTATTGGAGTTTGTTTCTACGCAAATAGCTTTTGCGATTGAGCGTCGACAAATGCTCGCGCGATTAGAGCATATTGCACTTTATGATCAGTTAACCTTGTTACCCAATCGTGAGCTTTTTTACGATAGATTTCAAAAGGCGCTATCTCGAGCCCATAGGGAATCAAGTTATTTCTCTTTGCTTTATTTAGACTTAGATAAATTTAAGTGGGTTAACGATACTTTTGGTCATAGCGTGGGCGATTTATTACTGCAAGTGACAGCGCAGCGAATAGTCAGTTGTGTGAGGGGTTCAGATACCGTTGCGCGTTTTGGGGGGGATGAGTTTGTCATCTTACTTGAACGAGTCGATTCAGCACATAATACCCTGCTGGCCGCACAAAAAATATTGCAAGTATTCGAGCAACCCTTCGAGCTTGCCGAACAGCAGATCCATATTCTGCCGAGTATCGGTATTGCTCTGTATCCAGAGCACGGTGAAGATGAAAAACAGCTTATTTCCTGTGCCGATACTGCTATGTATAAAGCTAAAAAGAATGGCGGAAATCGAATTGAAATGGGTTATCAAGGATTAAGAAACTTACATGCTGAGCTTCGACCTGAGGCCAATATTCCTGAAAATAAAGCGATGAAGATCATTTAAGCTTGCTTTAGGTAAGCCATTGTAAGTCTATAAAGAAATAATATGTAAAGAAATGCCCGCAAATGTCACTGACACTTGCGGGCATTATTGTATGGAACTGTTGATGTAATCTTTATATAAAATAAGGCTTTTGATTACAGTTTGAAGCGATTAACTTCCTGCTGCAATGATGCGGCTAAATGGGCGAGCTCTTGAGCTTGGACCATAGACGTTTGTGCCTCAATCGAGAGATTCTCTGACACTTCACGAATCGACTCTGTATTACGGTTGATTTCGCTGGTGACTGAGGTTTGCTCCTCGGCTGCTGTGGCAATTTGGCTCGCCATATCTGAAATATCATTAATGGCTTTGCTGATTTGCAACAGACTTTCGCTGGCTGAATTAGCATCGGCCACACTGGTTTCTGCCATTTCATGACTTTGAGTCATAGACTTAACGGCTTTGCCTGCGGTTTGTTGTAGGGTTTCGATCATCGCTTGAATTTCTTGTGTCGATGAATGCGTACGTTGTGACAGTACACGCACCTCATCAGCAACTACAGCGAAGCCGCGACCTTGTTCTCCTGCACGTGCCGCCTCAATGGCTGCATTGAGTGCAAGTAAGTTGGTTTGCTCTGCGATGCCACTAATGGTCAACAAAATGCTGTTGATCTTTTGTGAGTGCTCGTTCAGTTCACCGATAATTCGCCCTGCAGTTTCGACTTCACTGGCTAAATTACGGATAGATTGCTGGCTTTGCATTACCTGTTTATGGCCATGGTTTGAAAGTCCGACCGCATTTTGAGCGGTCTGCGCTGTATGCTCAGCATTACTGGCAATTTCCTCGGTGGCGCTGGCCATTTCGGTCACCGCAGTGGCAACCATAGTCACTTCATCTTGCTGTACTTCAATGCGCTGACTGTTATCCGTTGCCGACGCACTACTTCCTTTGGCTTGATATTCCAATTGGCCCGCAATCTTGTGCATGCGGGAAATCATACCGTGTAGACGTTCTACAAAGCGGTTAAAACCCGAAGCTAACATACCAATTTCATCGTGACTGTTGGCAGTATGAATGCGCACAGTGAGATCGCCATCGCCCTCGGCAATATCATTGAGTGCTTGGGCAACGCGTTCGAGATCTTTAAATTGGATTTTAAAGATGGCGATTAAAATCAAACCAAACAGCACCAATAGTGCAACACCTACGGCAGACATCCACCAAGCAAGATCGGTTGCCTGTGACATGATTTCTTGCTTATCCATCACGAAAATCAGTGCCCAGTCAGTTGATGGAATTGCCGAAACGTAAACTAATTTAGTGGCACCATCGAGGTTTCGCTCTTCCATCGTATTGGCATTAGTGCGCTGTGATAACCAGTTATTACTAAAATTACTATCGATTTTAGTGAGTTGTTGAGTATTTAGCTGGCTATTGGGATGACTAATAATGAGCCCTGCATTATCGACCATCAGAGTGTAACCTTTGCCAGGTACTTGGAGGCGCTGCACTGCATCTGTTAACTGATCTATGGTTAAGTTTGCAGCCGCTACGCCTATGAGCTGGCCTGAGCTCATCACAGGTTCTGCTATAGTTACGACTTGTTTTTTCAATGTGGCGCTGACGTAGGGCGCCGTCATGATCATTTTACCCGCCGTTTTAGCATCCATATACCAAGGGCGAACGCGGGGATCATAATTTGCGGTATTCAGCGACGGATCTTGACGATACATGTTGCCTTGCTCGTCACCATAGTAGGTGAGGGCAAAGTCAACCGCAGTATGCGCTTGCAACAAATGAGGGGTAACGTTGGTACTAGGATCGGCTTCAATGGTTTGCTTTAGGCTCGTAATGGCCATTTTTCTGTCTTGGATCCACTGACCTATGCCGGATGAAAAGGTATTCGCCAGTTGGTCAATTTCATGTTGGGTGTTTTCTAACGCATTATTTCTAATGAAATAACTAGAGATACTCACGAGTACAGCAATAGTGATCAGTACAGCGGAAAGACTGCTAAACAGCAGCCGCGTTTTGAGTGTCGATCGCATAATCTATATCCTTTATATTCCGTTAGCTCTCTAACGTTGTTTTAGTATAGCGGCAGTACGGGGCAAAACATTAAATCATTGAAGAATTATAGTAATAAATTTAGAAGTGACGCCCATAATTTATGAATTTAATAATTACATGATTTTTATATCAATAACGATTGCGTCAGCGGTTGTTTATTTGATGAACGGATGGAACTTAGCAGACTAAACTGAAGAGATGAATAATATTTTACAGGTGATAAATAACATTAGTTATCGTCAGTAAGCCGTTAAAATACATAAGCTCAAGCTAACAATTTAATTAAATATGTCTCTGGTTGTGAGTGTGATTAATTCATTATTCAGAATGCTGGCTTGTTTATATCAAAGGTTAGTGAGCTTAATTTCGCGCAGGTAGCATCTTGTGTGCTGGTTCAAGTTTAAGACTCATCTGTAACAGAGCATAAAAAAGGGACTCCTAGGAGCCCCTTGTTCATTTTAAAATGACCTAAATATTAGTGGGTCATCTTATTTTTGATCAGCACACAACGCTGCTCTATTTGACGGGTTTCCAGTAGATTACGGCGGGTAAGGTTAGATAGCCCAGTTTGGCGATCAAGTACTTTGTCCAATGCCGCTATGCTAGTGTAATTACAATCGGTTGGGATGAGGAAATGGCTATAATTACGCATAAATACTGGCCCTTTTTTGTCCATATCCATTAAGCTCGCCAGACGCTCTTCCGCTGTAGCTGCGCTTAATAGTTTTTGCTCAGCAGGATAAAGATTTTGCATAATAATCCGCTGTTTGGAGAAAGGCAGGCTGTCTAGATGGACTTTACTTAACCAACGACGTTTTGCGGCCGCTTCAGGGCGGATCACTTGTGCCGCAAGTGCCGCTTTTTCGCCAGAGTCTGAATTATCCTTGGCAGCTTCTTTGGTTAAGCGCTGCAGCGCGTTAGGAAAATCATAGCGATTAAGCTGGGTGATGATTGCCCATCGTAAATCTTGATCTAAAGTTAACCCCTTAATTTTTGTTTCACCGTCAATGAGTTGTGCTAAATGACGCAGTGAATCTCTGTCGCTTGCTAAACTGACATAGGCATTGAACCAGATCCGTTGGAAGTCATTATCGCCTTTATTTTCCATTGCTTTTCTCAGACTCATTTGGCTTAAGCCTTTAATTGCATTTTCAGCGTAGTTTTGCTGAATAGGGGCGATCTGCGCGAGATATTCCTTCGAGCGCAACATGCTATCGATGATCTGACCAACAATCGTGTAGTCCGTCTCAGCTGGCGCGTTAACAAACACTGTGCTTAGGTATTGATCTAAGCTCAATTTACCTTCGCGGACGCTGTCCCACAGACTTTGCCACAGCATAGATCGCAGTAGTGGATCGGAAATGTTACTCAGTTGTTGTTTTGCGGTATTAAATGACTTGTCATCAAGCTCGACTTTCACAAAGCCCCAATCATCAAAGTTTGGATAGACTAGGTCTGGGCAGCGCTCACCAATCAGTTGTCTAACTTCGGTACGCTCGCCTTTGTAAGTCACTGGCACTGTAATGTCATTTCGCAGATCAAAGCGACCTTGGGTAAATAGAGCCACTTGGACTTTTTGTTCACGTAATGTGGGTAGCTCTGCGCTTGCAGGGAGCTGCCGTAGGCTAAATTCGCTGATTCGGTTGCCCTCACAACGATATTCCGCCTTGATGGTGTTAACGCCCGCGCTGTAGAGCCATTCTTGAGTCCATGCACTTAAATCGCGGCCAGCGGCTTTCCCTAGGCTATTGATAAAATCGTCTAACTCAGCGTTTTGATAACTGTATTGTTTTAAATAGTTACTGACGCCACGACGAAACACCATGTCCCCGAGTAAATGGCGTAATTGTTTCAGCGTTGATGCGCCTTTTTGGTAAGTGATAGCATCGATATTGTCGAAGGCGTTCTGGGTTGTTGCTACGGGTACTTCAATGGGGTGCGTGGTGACTAAGCTGTCCTGCTCATAGGCTTTTTGCTTGCCTTTAGCGTAGAAGGTACGCCAAGCATTAGTGAACTCTGTGGCTTCTTGAGTCGCAAGTGTGCCCATAAATGAAGCAAAACTTTCATTTAACCACAAGCCGTTCCACCATTTCATGGTGACGAGATCGCCAAACCACTGGTGCGCCATTTCGTGCATGATCACGCCCGCAAGATTTTGCTTCTGATCCGCTGTCATAGCCGCTTTATGAAGGAAGATATCTTCGGAAAAGGTCACTGCGCCCGCGTTTTCCATTGCGCCATAAAGGAAGTCTGGCACTAGAATTTGATCGTATTTCTTAAAGGGGTAAGGAATACCAAAGTAATTATCGAAAAAAGTTAATCCTTGTTTCGTATAGGTAAACCAATCTAGCTCCGTGACTTGGTTAGCAACGGATTGACGGGCGAACAGGCGCATAGGATAGCGGCCTGAGTTGTCTTGCCACATGTGATAAGGGCCCGCGTGCATTGAAAAGTTATATGGGCTTAGCTTAGGTGTTTGTGGAAAAGCCCAACGATTGTAAGCACCCGCTGGGGTGATTTGGCTTTCACGCATCGAGCTAATGACTTGCCAGTCTTTGGGCGCTGTTACCGTAATTTGATAGTTAGCCTTGAGATCCGGTTGGTCGAATACTGCGAACATCTGCTGAGCTGCAGCGGGCTCAAAATGAGAGTAGAGGTAGACCTTGCCATCGATTGGATCTTTAAAACGGTGTAAACCTTCACCATTGGTGCTGTGGGCACGGCTAAATTGCACTTCAATGGTATTTTCACCTGAGGTGAGCAAACGCGTATTTAAGCTGATGTAAGCGCCATTGTAATTGGGGTATACGGCGGTACCGTTGATGATAAAGCGTTTTATCTGCGCCTTGTTTAAATCTAAGCTCAGTTGTTTTGGCACTTCACTTAATTGAAATATCACTTTGGAGGTGGCTGAAAACTCGGCGTCCCCTGTGAGCTGAAAATCCAAGTCATAGTGAATATCGGAGATGACTTGCGAGCGAAGCGCAGCCTGATATTGGCTAATATAAGCGCTAGCATCACGTGGACCCGTATTGAGTGTACTTTGGGTTGCACACGACATTAATGTGCCGCAGGTAAGGGCAACGAGACTGGCTTTAAACAAGTTCACAACTTAAATCCTTCAACGATTTGTTTTGTTTTCTGCTTGGATGTTTGCATTCAATATCGTGTGTGTAGGTTTGCCTTTGTGGCAAATTATCCCTCGCGCCAGCGCCAATTTTGAGCATCATCATCGCAGTGTATTTTGGCCGAGTACACTACCTTATTTACCTTGGATTACCAATGTTAAAAATGTAAAAAAAAGCCAGCGTTAACGCTGGCTTCTTGAGATTACTGTTTGGCAGAATTAAGTGCCAATAGGACAATTACATGCCTAAGAAAGACTTAGACTTCATCTTGCGTATTTCTTTTTCATCAGACCATTCGATAAGGCCTGTTTCTAAATCCATTAAACGCATTGTCATCTTATAGTAGACGTCTTTAGTGCTACCGTCTTGCTTCACTATGCTAGATAAATTGCCATATAACATGTATTGAGCGCCAATTTGACGACCAAACTTGATGGCGGTTGATGGGTCAACCATGCCAGTGTTGTTTTGGTAATCCAGTTGTTTACGGACTGAATCTACTTTAGTCATGTCGATAAAACGGAACTTGCCTGAGCGCAATAATTTGTTACTGATAGAGTCAGTGACAGACTCAGTGTCGATATGTTCTGAGGTTTTGTTTTTGATGCTATCAACAAATAAAATCGGGCGGTCATTGGCTGTTATTGCCACGATAGGAGGGAAAGTCATCATGCTATCCACCATCTTGGCTGCAATAGCTTGTAGATCCGTCGAGCCAAAGTTCTCATTGACGGTTTCAACTTCTGTGGCATCGCCATATTCGACTTTAGATTGACATGCAGCTAGACCCATAACGGCAGCCAGTACAAAAATCAGTTTAAATTGTTTCATAGTCAGTTCCATTTTGTGATTGTATAAACTTAATGACACACGTCTTATTCAAATACCACAACCGCTAGGCTAAATGATTATTGAATAAATTCGGGTGTAATTACCAGTATCAATTGCCCAGACTAAGGTGGTTTTGCCTGCTGCAACATCAATTTTAGCCGGTGGCGCTTTGTCTAACTGCAAAGTGTATTCACCTGCACTCAAATAACGCCGCCCGATCTGTGCTTGTTTAGGGAGCGTCAGCCAACTACGACGATCCGCTTGTTCTGTTACTACGTTAAAAATCTGCATCGCTATACTGCCAATATCGGCAGCATTGTTCCCTGGTTTACCACTCTTCTCAATCTGATAGGCCATCTCAGATTTAGCATAGACCCTAGCGACTTGACGAACTAGCGTCGCGGGCAGATCTTCCTTGAGTGCTGTGATGGCTAAGGCATCGATATTGGCAATAGGTTCAGTTTTCAGCACTGTACCTAAACCTTGCACTTGCGTCTCTGGCACAAAAGTATTGTTTGGCATGTAGGTAGCGAGTGACACTGTCTGCCAGTTACCATGGATAGTAAAAGGTACAGTGAGAGCTTGTTTTGCTGGCACAAAGCCGCGCTCGACCATCAAAATTACTTGGCCATCTTTGGGGTTGGGCAATTTAGCATCGCCCCAACGGCGCTTAAACTCATCATACTGTGGCATGCCGAGTTGCTTGGCGAGGCGGACCAGATCTTGCTGTAAATAGGTGTTATCTGGAGTGATTTGTGCTGCTTTACGATAATCGATATAGGCATCGTTCGGCTCACCCAGCACTTCGTGCAGTACGCCAGTCGTATAATAACTGTAAGCATTTAAGAAAGAACTGGTGACTGTGCCCGCGGCTTGTCCTAGTTTATTAACCTCGGCATCTATGGTGCCGTTTGCCATGGCTTGAACTGACTTTTGTGATTTTTGATAGCGTTCTTGCTCGCTGCTCTGTAGTTCGTTACTGCGACGAACTTCGACTAGAGCCCCCTGATAATCGCCACTAAACAAATAGTTAAGAGCTTGGTATTGGTGCAGCATGATGCGTTCATACCCTGGGCCTCGGTACGGAATCGCATTGTCGTTTAACACTAAGCTGCTGGCTGTTGCGCCAATGTCACTAACGCTGACTTTGGCCTTATCATCAAAGGCGGTATAAGCATCTACTGCTTGCTGATAATATTTTTTACTGGCAGCAAAATCGCCAGCGACTTGAGCAATACGTCCCGCTTCTTGGGCATAGAGTAAGCCGTCATTGCCATTGATATTACTGGCAAGTTTGTCGATATCGGCCATGGGAGTCGCACTATTAAGCTCTTGTTTGAGTGGTTCGATCTGCGCAGGATAATTAATGAAAATACTGTTATAAGCGCAGCCCGATAAGTTTAAAACCAATCCCATTGCCAAGGTTGGTGCAATAAATGCGCGAGAAAAAGGTGTAACGAAGGACAGTTTCATTATTGCGCTTCACCTTTTTTGATGGATTGGGCTGAAATCGCCTGAGTCTGTTCTGGCATAAGTGAACGCTCGAGTAATGTGATCCCTTGAAGGTGATCAAATTCATGTTGAAAAATCCGTGCAATAAAGCCCGTTAATTCGGTTTGTTGCCACTCGCCTTGTAAATTTTGATAGCGTACTTCAATGGCTTGATGTCTTTGTATCGTAAATCTTTGCCCCGGTACAGATAAGCAGCCTTCTTCTCCGCTGACCAACTCGCTTGATGCATTAATGATTTGCGGATTAACCACGACCACAGGCGCCATATTAGGCGCGTCGGGATAACGCTCATTAGGGCGAGAAGCCATAATAAATAAGGCTAAAGGGCTGTGAACTTGGGGGGCTGCGATACCAACGCCATTGGCAGCGTCCATGCTGGCAGACATTTGCTCGGCAAGATGCACGAGCTCGGCATCGAAATGGTGCACTGTGATTGCAGTCTGCCTTAGAATGGGTTCACCCACTAACGCTATGGGTAATAGAGTTGGGGTTTCTTTTGGCATTAAATGTTTAAACATCGCATTCCCTGGATATTTTGCAGTAACTGTTTTTTAATCAAAGTTAACATCTAAAGCGTCAGTATTAATAATGAGGTGGTGGCGTTTCTTCAGCTTGGGTCGCCATATTACTCGGTTCCATGTCCTGCAACTTACCAATTAACATGTGAATTTGGTGTTGCTGGTGAGCCACCAGTCGATTTAATTTGATGACCTCTTGGTTTAATTCTTCGACTGTGAGCTCTTGAAAAGCCAATTTGGTTTCTAGATCTTCAATCTGTGCTTGTACGCCTTGCATGGCTAACCTCTATTTCTGCCAAGTTTCAACTAAGCCTTGGCTACTGATACTAACGACTTTATTGGTATCTCGAATTGCCACAGAGTATACAACGGCTCCTCGATTTTGGCTGTTTTTAGTGAGTGCAACCTGCCATTTTTCAATTTGTTTACCCGAGTCACGTTGCCAGAGTATAACTTCCCGCGCTGGCGTACCTGTTAATAGCTGGCTGTCTTGTTTGATAAACCTCACCGCTGAAAAGTTCATTTGGCGACGGGTAATATCCAGCTTATTTAACAGCTTACCGCTTGTGTTATCCCAGATTTTTGCTTCATCTGTGCTGCCATTAGTAAAACTTAAACTACCACTGTCGTTGAGTGCCACTTTGGTTATACGGCTGCCGAGTGTCCACGTATGAAGCGGTTGGCCAGTTTGTGCCTGCCAGAGAATCGCCTGCATATCATTTGACCCCGTTAATGCTAATCGGCCATCAGCAGAGAGGGCAACACTATTGACGCGCTCTTTATGTCCAAGAAACTTGATTAAGGCAGATTTTTCGGCATTAAGCGACATGACTGAACCATCATTTAAACCAATAAGTAGTGCGCCATTATCGGCTACCGCGACACTTTCACCGGATGAAGGTAAGGACCACCAGCCCAAAGGCTTACCGTCGGCTATTTTCCACATAGCAACTGAATCTCGGCTTAACGATGCTGCAAATATCCCGTTGGGAGAAATCGCTGTACCTGTGACGCCAGTATTAATATCGCCATGTATCCATTGGTATTTGAGGGTGTGGGTACTGAGATCCCAGCATTGAACTCCACTACTTTGAGTGGCAACTAAGGCGAATTGCCCATTACTTGATAGGCTCGCGCTATAGCTGGGTTCTGTCGTGAGAACACTGATATCTTCTGCTTTGGGGTGGCAAGCGATTAGAAAAACTGTGCAAATTACCAGCAGTAGATTTTTCTTCATGAACTTGCTCCCTAAGTTGTTGTCTTTAGACTTGATCAAGTGACATTAATCACTGTTAACCCATAAAGAATCTAGTTGGTATAACCGAGATAACTAGTATAAAGTTGTCACGCTTAGGTTATTGTAACCGCTTGAGGATGCTGAGGAAGCTTTAATGAAATCGATTTATAAATTATCGTTAGTTGCATTGGCTATTATTGGCCTATCTGCTTGTAATCAAGAAGAAAAAGCAGCTACGAGTACAAATGTTGAATTAACGACTGAAGCTCAAAAAGAAGCTTACAGTGTAGGCGCTTCAATCGGTCGTTATATGTCTGGCCATATCAAAGAGCAAGAAGAATTAGGCCTGCCAGTTGATCGCACTCTGATCGTCACTGGTTTCACTAATGGTCTGAATGACCAATTAAGTTTAACCGAAGAAGAAATGCAAACCATTCTTCAAGGTCTAGATAAAAAGTTAAACGATAAACGTCAGGAACAAGCAACAGCGATTTCTGCGAAAAATATCGAAGATGGTAAAAAATTCCTTGAAGAAAACAAGGTTAAGCCTGGTGTAGTGACAACTGAGTCTGGCTTACAATATGAAGTATTAACTCCAGGCACGGGTGAAAAGCCTGCCGCAGAAGACACTGTAGAAGTGGATTATGTCGGTACTTTACTTGATGGTACTGAGTTTGATAGTTCTTATAAACGCGGCGAAGCGGCTAAGTTCCCTTTGAATCGCGTTATTCCAGGTTGGACTGAAGGCGTGCAATTAATGCCTGTTGGCGCTAAGTACAAGTTTGTGATCCCATCGGAATTAGCCTATGGCGTACGTGATACTGGTACTATTCCACCAAACTCTACGTTGATTTTCGAAGTTGAGTTGAAATCAATCGAGAAAGCTTCTGCGGCGCCAGTAGCTGAACCTGCTAAAAAGTAATTGATTAGCTGCGACGTGTAATACGCCGCGATTGAAAATACCGCTCCTAAATGAGCGGTATTTTTTTGTCTGTAAAATTCGCATTATTGTTTTAATATTTAGCTCACTATCTTACAGCCATTGGTTCTCAGACTGGCTCTATGTTTCATTTTTATACCCATTATCAACATTAATCTGCTGCAATAACCAAGGGTATAAATCATCCACTTTAGCAGTTTGACTGTTATGTTTATTTCAAAATAATGAATGCTAAATTAAGTTTTAATTATATCCATTACCTTTTAAGGACCCGTGTTCCTTATATTTTATTGGGTATTGCATACCGAATAATATCATCAAAATATCACATTAAAATATTGATTGTTATTTAAGCAGGATGCCAAATGCTTTGAGCTTATGTGTATTGCTCTTACTGTTTGTTTTTACATGGCTAATACTTTTGATTTACCATCCTGTTCTGTTAGGTGAACAGTGAAGTGTCTATAATTAGTTACTCATCAATGTGTTACATTGGCAATGTGCGATCTTGCCCTCTTTTTTTACGCATTCAACTCTGAAATAATCCGCTCGCACGTTAATAGAAGTTAGCGGCAATATTATAATAATGGGGTTGATGATATGGATAATGTTAATAAATTAACGGCTATTTCTTTAGCTGTTGCAGCGGCTTTGCCTATGATGGCAAGCGCAGATGTGATGATCACCGAATATGTTGAAGGTAGCTCAAATAATAAAGCGATTGAACTGTATAACAGCGGCGATACGGCAATTGATCTCGCGGGTTATAAACTGGTTCGTTATAAAGATGGTGCTACTGTTGCGTCGGATATGGTGGCTTTAGGTGGTCAAACTATTGCGGCAAAATCGACAAAAGTTATTTTAAATACTAGCGGTACTATTACTGTTGCTCAAGGGGTTGATAGTTACTCTGGTAGTTTAAGTTTTAATGGCGGTGATGCGGTTGCCTTAATGAAAGATGATGCAGTCATCGATATTATTGGTGATGTGCCGACGCCAACGGGTTGGGGATTAGACGTTACCTTAAAACGTAAATTAGATGCGTTAGTGGCGAATACTGTATTTAATGCCGCCCAGTGGGAACAATTACCTAAAGATACCTTCTCTGGTTTAGGTTCTCTAGAAACGCCTGCTGAGCCAGAAGTGCCGCTCTTTAGCTGTACTGGCGCTAAAATTGTGCCTATTTATCAAGTACAAGGTGCGGGCGAGTCGAGCCCATTTGTACCAGCAGGGGCATTCGAATCTGAAGCCGAAGTGACTGTGCGTGGCGTAGTGACTGCCCGTGGTGAAAGCTTGTTTAAAGGTTTTTACTTACAAGAAGTTAAGGGTGATAACTCACCGTATACCTCTGATGGTGTATTTGTATTCTTAGGTGAAGCTGCACCTGAAGCGATTCAACCAGGGGTTGAAGTGTGTGTGCAGGGTAAAGTGAAAGAATACTTTGGCCTAACTCAAATCGATATTAAAGCCGATAAGAAATTTGATGTTGGCGCTAAGGGTGAAGTCCCTGTTGCCGCACCTTTCTATGTGGCCGATGGCGAAACCTTAGCGCAAGCATTAGAGCGCTATGAAGGCATGAATGTGGCCTTAGATGCGGGCAGCGATCTTAAAATCAGCCGCACCTTCAGCTTCGACTATGCGGGTAGTCGCAATAACATGCTAGTGTCATATCAAGCACCTTTGATGAAGCCGACACAGCTGTATCCAGCGCTTTCTGCTGAAGCAACGGCATTAGTTAAATCTAACCGCGAAAACCAACTCTTTATCGAATCCGATTACAAGCCTGCCAATGGTGTTATTCCATACTTCCCTGATTTCAATGTGGAAACGGGTTATATCCGTGTTGGCGATCAACTGACTAACCTGCAAGGTGTGATTGGTTACAGCTACGGCGCTTATCGTTTAGTGGCGACTAATACTATTACAGCGGGTGATTTTATCCGTGGTGACGATAGAACCGAAGCCCCAAGTGTTGCAACTAAGGGAGATCTGCGCGTGGCTAGCTTTAACGTGCTGAACTTCTTTAACGATGTTGATGGTGGCGATACCAATCCATCAGGCAGTAACCGTGGCGCCCTAACGCTGGAAGAAATGGTGCTACAACGTACTAAAATCGTTAGCGCTATTACCGCCATGAACGCCGATATCGTCGGTTTGATGGAAATTGCTAACAACGGTTTTGGTGAGAAGAGTGCGATTAAGGATTTAGTCGATGCACTAAATGACAAGCAGACGCCTGAAAACGCCTATAGCTTTGTTGAAATCACCGATGCTGATAAGTATGACGGCAAGTACTTTGGCACAGATGCGATTACTGTCGGCATGTTATACCGTGGTGGTAAAGTGGCTTTAGCGGGGGCAGCACAAGTTATCGGTACTCCAGAACAGCACGCCAGTGCTGGCAGCGTGACTCGCACAAAAGATGGCAAAACTGAGACTAACCCTGGCAATGATGCTTATCAACGTCACAGCTTAGCGCAAACCTTTAAAATCCATGATGAGTCTCTGACCGTAGTCGTTAACCATTTGAAATCTAAAGGCTCAGGCTGTTTAGAAGATTGGGCTAACTTCGAAGAGTCAGTTGATCCGGCCGATCAACAGGGCAAGTGTAATGCTTTCCGCGTATCTGCAGCCAAAGTCTTGGGTGAAACGCTAAAAGACGTGAAAGGCGACTTACTGATCATCGGTGATATGAATGCCTATGGTATGGAGGATCCTATCCGTGTACTAACCGACTTCGATGCGAGCAAGTCAGAGCGTGACATCCTGACCGCTTCGTGGACGACGCTCGACGGCAAAGTGTTTGAACGCCAAGGCAGCAAGATTGAAAAAGGTTATGGCTTTATCAACTTGAACACGAAAGCCCACGGTGCAAGCACTTTCTCTTATAGCTATAACGGCGAGTTAGGTAACTTAGATCATGCTTTAGCCAATGCTAGCTTAGCCAAACGTTTAGTGGATATTGAAGATTGGCATATCAACTCAGTGGAATCTAGCCTGTTTGAATACGGTAAGAAGTTCTCTGGTGATCTGGCTAAATCTGAAAATGCTTTTTCTGCATCGGATCATGATCCTGTGATTGTTGCTTTAAGTTATCCTGCGCCAGTAGTGCCGCCAAAACCTGAGCCAAAGCCTAAAGATGATGGCGGTGCTTTAGGTTATTTAGGTTTAGCACTGATGTCCTTGTTTGGTTTGCAGCGTCGTCGCCGTTAACCTGTATATGGGGTTAACTCACAAGTGCAATTTGTGAGCTAGACTGAAACAAAGGGATGGTTAACCATCCCTTTTTTATCTCTTTTTTTCAGTTTTTATTAGGAGTGAGTATGGATACCACCTCAAATCCGCTGAAAACCATGAATATCAAGGCGCCACTGTGGTTTTACTTTGTCGCAACGCTCAGTTTGTTGTGGAATATCATGGGGCTGATGGCTTTTGTTATGCAAATGACTATGACGCCAGATGCACTGGCACAGATGAGCCCAGATCAAATTACACTCTATGAAACAACGCCAATTTGGATTGATGCTGTGTTTGGCTTTGCCGTAGTTTCAGGGGTTCTAGGATGTCTATTATTGTTATTCAGAAAATTAATTGCTTATAAAGTGTTGGTCGCCTCGCTTATCGCTATTTTGTTGCAAATGACCTATGTATTTTGCATTCAGCAAGCGGCTGTGGTGCTAGGAGCCGACGCGTTAATTATGCCAAGTGTAGTCGTGGTGTGGGGATTATTTCTTGTCTGGTTTAGTCAGCTAAGTACCACTAAATCTTGGTTAGTTTGAGCCTTATTTTTGCCGATATAGATGTGACTAGCTGAGAGTAAACTAGTTGAACTTCATCCACTTCACAGTAAACTGCTGATTGGTTTTATTGACTAGGAAGTTGCAATGAGTATTTGGTTTAGAGCTGTAACGTTAGAGGATTGCGCGCGTTTAGACGCCGGTATGGGTGGCAAAGGCACCTTGATGCAGACTTTAGGAATTGAGATCAGTGAGATTGGCGACGATTACATGAAGGCCACTATGCCAGCCAGTCCGGCGGTGCATAACCCTTTGGGCATAGTGCATGGTGGCGCGAATGTCGCGCTTGCTGAAACCGTTGCTAGCTATGCGGCAAATTTCGCGGTGGATTTTGAGCAGTACTATTGTGTCGGTCAAGAAATTAACGCTAACCACTTACGGGCTTCCCGTAATGGGGTATTAACCGCCACGGCTAAGCCTATCCACTTAGGGAAGCGCAGCTCTGTATGGGAGATTTTAATCCACAACAGTGCGGGTGAACTGACTTGTATTTCACGGATGACGGCGGCTGTCGTTAAACGCTAAATGCAATGAGCCAGCTTATTACCTGTGGTGTGATTGGCGTATCAATCGTTTGATTTAAATAATATATAGATAAGGATTGGATATGGATAACGCTACAATTTGGGAATGGGTTGGTTATTTAGCTTCAGTGGTCGTTGCAATATCACTGATGATGTCAAACATTAAGAAACTGCGCTGGTGGAATCTCATTGGTGCGGCTTTATTTGTGGCCTACGGTGTGGCAATTGGGGCTTATCCTGTTGCCTTAGTTAACTTTTTTATCGTGCTGATTGATACTTATTATTTGGTTAAGCTTTATCGTGAAGCTGACTTATCCAGCAGTTAATGGTGTATCAGCTTAACTCCGCTTTCTCGCACCGCACTTCGCTCCATTGTCCTGAGCAGCTATTTGGTTTTTCAACAGCATCTTAAGTGATGTGAGCGGACCATTGGCTGTGAGTCCGTGTAATTCATTAACTGTCTTGCCAAACCTATTCTTAATCTTTTTTTTAGATTATGAAAATCTAGTTTAATCGTTTTATTCTAAAGTGGTAATTCTCTATTCTTGCTCCATCGACAACACGTCGCAGCCAAGGAGATAAACCATGGCCACCATTTACGATTTAATTGAAACCTGGTTAACCAGCAATCAAGACTAAGGAGCAGGGCATGAGTCAACAACATCAAACAAGTCAGTACTTAACGAGCCAAAACGGTGCCCCAGTGGCCGATGATCAAAACTCACTGTCGGCGGGTGAACGTGGTCCTTTGCTATTACAAGATTGGCATTTAATTGAAAAGTTAGCCCATTTCAACCGTGAGCGTATTCCTGAACGTATCGTGCATGCCAAAGGTACAGGGGTTTACGGCACATTTACGCTGACTAAAGATTTAAGCGATTACACCATTGCTGACCATTTCAATGGTGTTGGTAAGCAAACCGAAACCTTTATTCGTTTCTCAACCGTAGGTGGAGAAATGGGTTCTGCCGACGCAGAGCGCGATCCACGTGGCTTTGGTTTACGTTTTTATACTGCCCGTGGTAATCACGATATCGTGGGTAACAATACGCCGACCTTTTTCTTGCGAGATGGGATTAAGTTTCCAGACTTTATTCATACGCAAAAGCGTAATCCTAAGACAAACTTAAAAGATCCGCAGGCTATGTGGGACTTTTGGTCATTGAATCCTGAAGCTATGCATCAAGTAACCATTTTGATGTCGGATCGTGGTATTCCGGCGAACTACCGTCAAATGCATGGTTATGGTTCACACACTTTCTCGCTGTGGAATGCCAAGGGCGAGCGTTTCTGGGTGAAGTTCCACTTTAAATCGCAGCAAGGCGTGGTCAACTTAACTAATGAACAGGCTGATAAATTAAAAGGGATTGATCCCGATTCATCACAGCGCGATATGGTGGTTGCTATTACTGATGGAAACTTCCCGCGTTGGACGGTTAATGTGCAGATTATGCCTGAGGCAGATGCCAATACTTACCATATCAATCCATTTGATTTAACTAAGGTTTGGCCGCATAGCGACTATCCATTACTTGAGATTGGTGTATTAGAACTGAATCGTCTGCCACAAAACTACTTTGCTGAAGTTGAGCAAGTGGCATTGGCACCTAGTAATTTGGTCCCAGGCGTCGGGGCTTCACCAGACAAGATGTTACAAGCGCGTTTATTTGCCTACGCCGATGCGCAGCGTTACCGCATTGGTGCTAACTACAACCAATTGCCAGTGAATTGCCCGCATGCCGCTAAGGCAAATCACCATCAACGTGCAGGTGCGATGGCGGGTACACAATGTCCTTATCATGGCAGTCAAACTGGTGGCGACGCTTCGGCAAACTATGGCCCGAACAGCACTGCTGATGCCTTGGTTGAGCCAGTAAACTTTAGCGAACCACCATTGCGTTTAGAAGGTGAAGCGGCGCGTTACAGTCGTTATAACCAAGACGATTATACCCAAGCGGGTAATTTGTATCGCATCTTCTCTGAAGCTGAGAAAGCGCGCCTAGTGGCAACAATTTCGGGTTCATTAAGTCAAGCGAGTTTAGATGTGCAGCAACGTATGGTGGCGCATTTTACTCAAGCCGATGCGGATTACGGACAACGTATTAAACTGGCATTAGGTCTTTAAACTATTGCTGTTGCGAATGTTTGAATAATAGTAGAAACGATAAAACTGAGTAGAAAGCCTCTACTCAGTTTTTATTATCAGCGACAATAATATTAACATTCTCGTTAATGTGCTCTTAGGCCGCGATGAGTGCCGCGTTAGGGCTATTTAGCTGCTTTAACAATCCAAATGCTTGCTGCATTTTATCCTCGGTTACGATAAATCCTATAAATGTTTCATCCACGTCGAATGCTTTAATACTGCTTCCTTGAGCATCAATATCGACTTGCCAGCGATGGACGCCATTCACTGTTATACCGCTGAGTTGCATAGGTAACAGTGGCGTTTTCACTTTAATGAGCATGGCGGGAAAATTCACTGCTGTCGGTTGGTTCAGTAATGTGTTCGCCAGCGCATTGGCGCTCAGTAACGCAGGTTGCAAATAGGCCCTATTTTGGCCGTTGATTTGGGCGCAATCACCTAGCGCATAAATATGGGCATCGTTGGTTTGTAAGTATTCGTTAACGACGATACCTTTATTGACCTCTAGCCCCGCATGCTGGGCAAGTTGGCTGTTAGGGAGAAGTCCCGCTGCACAGATAACCGCATCACAAATAAACCGCTGGTCATTATCTAGGCACACAGAGATACTGCCATCTTGGTGTTGCAGTTGGCTGACTCGGGTTTGCAATTGCACTGTGACGTTATGCTGCGTTAGTACAGCGGTCAGTTTGTGGCTTAACATTTCGGGTAGCATATTCGGCATTAAGCTCGCTTGTGGATCGACCAAAAATACTTGCTTACCTGCAGTTGCTAAGTCCATTGCCAGTTCAACTCCGACCAAACCAGCACCGATAACCAGTACTCTCCTCGCACCATGGATGTCTGCTTCGCAGGCCTGATACTCCATTAAGCTGTTAACTGTATGGATGATATCGACGCCATCCCCCTCTATAGGTGGAATAAAGGGCCGTGCACCTGTGGCAAGCACTAATTTTTTGTACGCAATTTCGCGTCCTTGATGGCAACATACTACCTGACGAACTTTATCTATTTTTATGACTTCACAGTGATTTATCACATCAATTTGTTGCTCATGTGCAAATTCAGTCGCGGTCAATTTTATGAGGTCTGACGCCATTTTTTTAAGGCTAAACACATGGCTTAAATCTGGTTTATGGTATTCGTCACCAGAGTCGGCTGTGATAACTGTAATCGGTTGTTCGCGGTTTAAACGTCGCAGTGTTTTGACTAGCTGATATGCCGCGAATCCACTGCCGATAATGACGATTGGCTTAGGCATTAGTCACCTCATTTTTTATGACAGCGAAAACGCTTTTACCTAGGCCACATTCGGGACAGAGGAAGTCTTCGGCCACTTGAGTCCAAGGTGTGCCAGCAATGATATCTTGATTAGGTTCTCCTTTTTCAGGGTCGTAAACCCATTGGCAAACGGTGCAAATCATTGATTGTGTATCATTTAATTCGCACGCTTTTGTTGCAATCGGTGCAGTCATAGGGACGTTATTAGTAGCAGTATTTTCAGCTGTTTGACTGGCCGTGGTGGCTTGGCTAGGTTTTGACATGACTTGATTAATGATAGAGCGACTATTAGCGCTATCGAGGGGACGCAATGCCCATTCTCGCGCGATTCGCTGGCCGTGCTGACGGCATTCTTGCATCGCATCACGATCGGGACGCCATTTGACTTTTAATCCCACTGAAGTTTCGAAACCAGCATCCATCAAACGAGTGTGAATTCTATCGACTGCGCCGCCATTCCAGCCATAACTACCAAAAGCTGCCGCCTTTTTATTGCGAAAACGCAGGCCCGTGATTTCTTCAAGCATGGCGGCAATTTTAGGCATCATCACATTATTCATGGTGGATGAGCCGACTAAAATACCTTTTGACCTAAATGCCTGTGCAAGGATTTCGTTTTTATCATGACGTGCGACGTTATACACTTTTACCGCTACATTGGGGTCAATATCATGGATACCTTGAGCAATACCGTCGGCCATCATGCGAGTATTATTGGACATAGAGTCGTAGAGAATCGTGATGCGGTCTTCTTGATAAGCGTCGGCCCAAGCTAAATATTGGTGAATAATTTGGGCTGGATTATCACGCCACACAATGCCGTGTGAAGTTGCGATCATATCTACAGGTAAATTAAAGCTTAATACTTCGTGAATTTTAGCCGTTACTAGGCTGCTAAAGGGCGTTAAAATGTTTGAGTAGTACCGTAGGCATTGCTCCATTAATTCATTTTGATCAACCTCATCATTGAATAAATGTTCATCGCAATAGTGCTGGCCAAAGGCATCGTTACTGAATAAAACCGCATCTTCGGTGAGGTATGTCATCATGCTATCTGGCCAATGCAACATAGGTGCTTCGATAAATATCAGTTGCTTACCATTGCCTATTGCTAAACTATCACCTGTCTTTACGGTAATGAAATTCCATTCTGGGTGGTGGTGATGTCCTACAATGGAGTCGACCGCATTTTCACTGCAGTAAATTGGTGTGTTAGGAATTTTGGCCATTAATGCAGTCAGGGCGCCTGAGTGGTCTTCCTCTGCATGGTTCATCACAATATAGTCTATGTCGGTTAAATTAATTTCAGCTTCAAGATTTTGTAAGAATTGCTGGCTAAACCGATGATCAACTGTATCAATTAACACGGTTTTTTCTTCACGGATAAGGTAGCTATTGTAGCTTGTGCCTTTAGTTATCTTGTACTCAGTACCATGAAAATCTTGCACTTCCCAATCGCGTTGACCCACCCAGTGGATATTGTTTTTTACATGAATAGTCATAAATACACCTGTGATAATTAATAATGAATGCGCTACGTAAATCTTGCTTATTTAGTTAAATCTCTTATTGCACTCACCATGCCAATATTTTAAGGTTTTGATTTTTATTGGTATTAGCGTATTTCAACATTTTAAATCACTTGCTGATGTCATAATGACAATTTGATATTAGTCAAATTGACATTACACTGTTGTCAATATGACTTTATTTGACTGTGGATGTACTATGAGTGCCCATGCTGATTTAACTCAGTTAGCCTTAGATTTAACTGTCGGCGTGTCGACGCAAGACAGATTTGAGCGTTTGTTGGCAGTGGTCAGGCGGCGTGTCAATTGTGATGCTGCGGCATTATTGGCATTTCGGGAGCAGCAATTTGTCCCCTTGGCGATAGATGGGCTCTTTGCCGAAGTGTTAGGGCGGCGCTTTCAAATTAGTGAACATCCGAGATTAGAGGCTATCGCCCGTGCTGGCGATGTGGTTCGTTTCCCGGCCGACAGTGAACTTCCTGATCCGTATGATGGTTTAATTCCACATCATAGTGCGAACTTACATGTACATGCTTGCATTGGTTTACCACTAA
Organism: Shewanella oncorhynchi; assembly: GCF_030848765.1. Taxonomy (NCBI): domain Bacteria; kingdom Pseudomonadati; phylum Pseudomonadota; class Gammaproteobacteria; order Alteromonadales; family Shewanellaceae; genus Shewanella; species Shewanella oncorhynchi. The sequence continues at coordinate 3,926,372 of NZ_CP132914.1, read as the reverse complement.
TCGCGAACGATCGCTTAATTGGGGCGCTCACCATTGATGGTTTCAACCCTCATCAGTTTGATGATTTTAGTGATAGCGAGTTGCGTGTGATCAGCGCACTGGCCGCAGCCAGTCTTAATACTGCGTTATTGATGCAACAGCTAGAATCCCAAGTTGTTGAAGTTTCCAATGGCACTGAGGTGCTCAATCGTCCTGCTAGTCAGCAGGAGATCATAGGGCAATCCAAACAGATCCAATCGCTAAAGCAGCAGATAAGTGCCGTGGCAGGCACTGATTTATCGGTATTAATTACTGGCGAAACTGGCGTGGGTAAGGAGTTAGTGGCCGCGGCGATACATAATCAATCGACCAGAGCCGATAAATCACTTATCTATTTGAACTGCGCTGCATTGCCTGAGTCCGTCGCCGAAAGCGAGTTATTTGGACATGTAAAAGGGGCATTTACGGGGGCTATCAGTCATAGGCAAGGCAAGTTTGAACTCGCTGACAAGGGGACCTTGTTTTTAGATGAAATCGGGGAGCTTCCCTTGGGGCTGCAAGCTAAGTTATTGAGGGTTTTACAATACGGTGAATTACAGCGAGTGGGCAGTGATAAGAGCCTAAAAGTGAATACTCGGATTATTGCCGCCACTAATCGAATTTTGCACCAAGAGGCAACGGAAGGGCGTTTTCGTTTCGACCTTTACCATAGGTTGAGCGTATTTCCTATCCACGTAGCACCATTAAGAGAGCGTGGGCAAGATATTGTTATGCTGACAGGTTTTTTTCTTGAACGTTGTAAAGCGAAGTTAGGACTCACCCATATCAATATCACACCCGCAGCGCAGCAGTTATTAGAGCAATACACATGGCCGGGTAATGTGCGTGAGCTAGAGCATGCGATACACAGGGCTGCGGTGTTGGCGAAAGCCGAGCTAAAAACGGCTTATATCAGCTTAAGTGATAAACATTTTCAGCTCGATTCTTTGATGAATCAAGCACACAGAACAGTCGACGAAGATAGACCATCAGATGCCGCAACGCCAGCCAGTGAATTAGCATTTAGGTCTGAGTCGGCCTGTCTTGAGGGACAATCGAAAGATAATTCCAGTGTTATGCTGGGGCTTAAGGCTGCGACTGAGAGATATCAGCGTCAACTTATTCGTCAAGTTTTAGCCGCGAATCAACAAAATTGGGCTGCGTGTGCAAGAATATTGCAAATCGATACAGGTAATTTGCACCGACTTGCAAAACGGTTAGGTTTAAAAGAATAAAATATTGCGTGAAGAGATTTTATTCTGCAGCAAAACCCCAGCCTCGATTCTTAGAAGAACAGTGTTGCTACGCCTAAGAGTGCGAACAATACGGCGCAGCCACGGTGTATCCACAACATAGGTAATTTTTCGGCGCTGAAGTGGCCTGCGATCACTACGGGTACGTTAGCAAGCAGCATACCTAAGGTTGTGCCAGCAACCACCATAGTTAATGAATCGTATTTTGCGGCTAATACCACAGTTGCGATTTGCGTTTTATCCCCCATTTCGGCGATAAAAAACAGGATAAAGGTGGCGAGAAAGGGGCCCATTTTATAGAAACGACTCTCCTCTGCATCGACTTTATCGGGGATTAACACCCAAAGAGCGATTGCAAAGAAGGACGCGGCCACTAAATAACGTGCAAGATCTGGGCTTACCCAGTTAATGGCCCATTGGCCAATCCAAGCTGCGGCAAAATGGTTAAATAATGTCGACAGCAAAATACCTAAAATAATGGCGGTTTTATTTTTAAATCTTGCGGCGAGGATTAGTGCAAGTAATTGAGTTTTATCACCAATTTCGGCGATAGCAACCGTAAAGGTTGAGGCAAGTAGGGCTTCCAAGTGTGATCCTTTAGGGGTGGTTATGACATAAGCACAATAAACCGTCCACCCCTAGGTGCGGTCATTGTGCTCAGGTCTTGCTGGGCAAATCTATGATTTGCTGTGAACACCATGGCATGTTGCCAAGTATGTTGATGTTCACCCTAGATGACGATGGCTCGAAATCCAGTTAGCTACTCCCCCGAAGCGAGGTGGGCATTATACCTAGGTAAGATTTAGTTTCAAGCACGAGTTTATAACAGTAGGTGCTGATAAATGTTTGACGGGTGTCAGAAAAATACCGATTCACATTCTGTAACTTAATGAATATAAATGAATTATTTTTTGACAACGTTGTCTTTTGTTGCTAATTTAGCCAAGTCATTTCTACTTAGTTACATACTGTTAACTCGTAGTGACTCAATGATAACGACTGTATTTGGCAAACTAATTGAAAAGTTAGGACGCAAAGCTTCCGGTCTAAGGTTGTAAATGGATTTTTTAGTGAACTAAGATAGCGGAGTTGCCGCAGAATTCGATTTCTGTGAAAGATAAACGACTGCTGTTTAATGCTGTTGTTTGCCCAAATACCACTTTTATATCTAAGCCTATCATTATGTTTAGGATGATAGGCAATCAATGGAGTGCATTAAAGTGGCAAATTCTACTGTTTTTTCCCCTATTTCTAAATTGAGTTTATTGGCCGCGGCAGTAATGGCGACGAATGCGTTTGTGAGTATCTCTGCGCAGGCGCACGGTTATGTTGTGGCACCTGAATCGCGTTCATATGCCTGTAAAACAGGTAAAAATGCCAATTGTGGTGCGGTGCAATGGGAGCCACAAAGTGTTGAGGGGCCATCGGGTTTTCCTGAATCAGGTCCTGCTGATGGCAAACTGGCGAGTGCTGGCAATGGTGCTTTTTCACCTTTGGATGAACAAAGTCCGAGCCGTTGGGCAAAGACGGATATTAAATCGGGCTGGAATAAATTCAGTTGGCAGTTCACTGCAAATCATGTCACCCGTAATTGGCGTTACTATTTAACTCGCCAAGATTGGAACCCAAACCAAGCTTTGAGCCGAGCGAGCTTTGACTTAGCTCCCTTTTGCGTAGTTGATGGTGGTATGGAACAGCCGCCTAAGTTAGTGACCCATGACTGCTACGTGCCAGAAGGTCGCAGTGGTTATCAAGTGATCTTGGCCGTGTGGGAAGTGGGAGATACGACGAATAGTTTCTACAATGCTATCGATGTGAACTTGGGCTCGGGTCCTATTGTGCCGAGTGAATGGCAAGATGTGGGGGATATCAATCCGTCACTCGATCTAAAAGCAGGCGATAAAGTGATGACCCGGGTGTTTGACGCCAATGGTGAGCAAGCGGCTAAGCAAACAGTCATTACCATTAGCGATGCGACTCAAGGTGATAAACAAAATTGGCCTTTCCTATTAGCAAGCGCGATTAATGCCCAGCAGTCCCAGTTAAAAGCGGGACAAAAAAATGCATCGGGTGTGATTGAGCCTGTGTATGGCAAAAACGACATTTTTACAGCGAAAAACTCAGGTATTGAGCGTGTCGAAGTAGGATTTGATTTAGCTCCTGCTCCGGGCAACAGCTTAGAAGTCACTTCACTTGCCGACGATTATCAAATTATCGATGGTGCGGCGAAGGTCAGCTTTGATGTGACCAGTAACGCCGAGATGCTAGTGTCAGCGTATTTGTTTAGCCATGATGGCACAGCGGCAGGTTTTGTGAGCCAAACTGTTAACAATACCAGTGCTAGCTTAGTGTTAGACGTCGTTGAGCCTAAAGCTGGGCATTATCATTTGCAGGTAAAAGCTGAGCCTAAACAAGGTGATGTTATTCAGCAGAACTTTGATCTCTTCTTAAAGGATCAAGCTCCTGCACCAGAAGCTGATTTTGTATTCCCAGCAGGCGTGAAAGGTTACGTTGCAGGTACTACAGTGTTACAGCCTAAAAATGGCAAAGTGTATCAATGTAAGCCATTCCCTTATAGCGGCTATTGCGTGCAGTGGTCGGCTTCTGCCACAGGATTTGAGCCAGGTGTTGGCGCTTCTTGGGCTATGGCGTGGACTGAGCTGTAAATTAACTTTTTGAGCTAACCTAGCTTCAAAAAGGTGTCATTGGGCTTAAACATATCCGTGTGTTTAAGCCCATATTTTGCATGCTCTCGATGGTGAAAGATGCGCTTTACCTCGGTTTAAGCTCAATGCTGCATCCGATATATTTTCAACAAAGGTAGCGCTTTTGTTGGCTTGTTTATTTTCGTTTATCACAGCGCTATTAAGTTGTTACCGTACCGTTTGCTACCCTTCTTTGTTCACAACTGGCTTGCCCACTGGGTTTGGCTCTGTTAATGTCCCAAACTATCTATTTAATCGATGCTTATATCGGTACATTAATTTGGGCTATCACAATTGAAAGTCATGCCATTTTTCAATAATCGATTTAGTTAGCCTCAATGGCTACTGGGTTGAAACATTCAAAAGCTATTGGGGCCAATTGATCTGCTAGGTCGAGATCTGATTGGATGCTTTAAGTGATGTGTCGCTTATTTCGATTTAAGACGCAAGGCTTTATCGGTTCAAATCTTACTCAAATAAAATAATAATTAATTATTGAACAGGACTATTGTGTGAATTCAAAAATGTTAGGCTCGATCGCCATCGTTGCCGGGACGGCCATTGGCGCAGGTATGTTAGCGTTACCTTTAGCCACAGCGGCTTTAGGTATTATCCCTGCTTTAGTGTTACTCGTCGTTATTTGGGGCGTGTCCGCCTATACCTCATTACTTATGCTCGAAATTAACTTACGCACTGGCGTGGGGGATAACGTGCATGCTATTACGGGTAAGTTACTGGGTAAAAAAGGTCAAATAATTCAAGGCGCTTCTTTCTTAAGTTTATTATTTGCTTTGACCGCCGCTTATCTCACCGGTGGGTCATCGCTATTAGTGCTTAAAGCGAAGAACATGTTTGATATCGTGCTCGATAATCAAGTCGCAGTGTTGTTATTTACACTGGTGCTCGGTGGCTTTGCGGCGCTAGGTGTTGCTTGGGTCGATAAAGTTTCACGTTTCCTATTTTCGTTAATGATTCTATTGCTCGTGGTGGTGGTATTATTTTTATTGCCCGAAGTCAGTATTGCTAGCATGGCAACTGGCGCGATTGCCGAGTCTATGACCAGCAATTGGATGGCGGCAATTCCCGTAGTGTTTACTTCGTTTGGTTTCCACGTTTGTATCGCCACTTTAGTGCGTTATCTCGATGGCGATGCGGTATCACTGCGTAAGGTGTTGTTAATCGGCTCGACGATCCCACTCGCTTGTTATGTTCTGTGGTTATTGGTGACTTTAGGCACAGTAGGCGGATATGAGGTGAATAGTTTTGAAGGTTCACTACCTTCACTCGTCACGGCATTGCAGGATATTGCTCATACGCCTTGGATCAGCAAATGTATTTCATTATTCGCTGACTTAGCTTTAGTGACCTCATTCCTCGGTGTGACCTTAAGTTTATATGACTTTATCGCCGAATTAACTCGTGCCAAAGAAACGTTTGCCGGTCGTATTCAAACTTGGTTACTCACCTTTATTCCGCCTGTTTTGTGTGCCTTGTATTTGCCTGAAGGCTTTGTGGCGGTACTGGGATTTGCGGCCGTACCATTGGTCGTGATGATTATCTTCTTGCCAATTGTTATGGCACTGCGTCAACGTCAGTCGCAGCTGGGTGGTTATCAAGTGTCTGGCGGATCTGTTGCATTAGTCATTGCAGGCTTGTTAGGTGCCGTGATTGTGGGTGCCCAACTATTTGTTGGGATCTAATTCATTGCGATAGATGAGGGCTTTTTAGCGAATACATCTGGGTAACTTTGATTAAATGTATTTGCTTTGTAAGCGAGTTTTTCAGAGTCTGTTATAGAGAGTGTCGCATGTGATAAAGTCAGGCCCCGGCCTGACTTTTTGCTTTTTAGGTTTTAAAGCGAGTGATGCTGGGTTTTAGCACAGTTATTTAAAATTAAAACAACGCTATTAAAACGAGAAAATGGCCCAGCTTGCGCGTGGCTTCATTCACATAAAACGGACTTAACACAATGAAAAAATGGTTACTCACAGTTGCCGTGGCCGCTAGTTTTGGCGCACAGGCTGACGAAGGTATGTGGCAGCCCCATCAACTGCCTGCTATGGCTGATGAGCTGAAAGCAAAAGGCCTTGAAATTGATGCAAAATCGATTTCTAAACTCACCGAATTCCCGATGAATGCCGTGATAAGCCTCGGCGGTTGCACTGCATCATTTGTATCGCCAAAGGGCCTAGTCGTGACTAACCATCACTGTGCCTATGGAGCGATTCAATACAACTCCACTCCTGAGAAAAACCTGTTGCAGGATGGTTTTTTAGCTAAGACCTTCGCCGATGAATTACCTGCGACCCCAGGCTCACGTGTCTATGTGACTGAAGATGTCACTAATGTCACTGAGCGAGTTAAAAACGGGCTTGAAGGTAAAGTGGGCAGCGCCTTCTATCAAGGCATTGAAAGCCAAGAAAAAGCGTTAGTTGCTGAATGTGAAAAAGAAGATGGTTACCGTTGCCAAGTGTATAGCTTTCACGGTGGTCTCGAATATTATCTGGTTAAACAACTGGAAATCCGTGATGTGCGTTTAGTCTATAACCCAGCCGCGAGCGTGGGTAAATACGGCGGCGATGTAGACAACTGGATGTGGCCACGTCACACAGGCGATTTTTCTTTCTACCGTGCTTATGTCTCTAAAGCGGGTAAACCCGCAGAATTTAGCAGCGACAACGTGCCATACGAGCCAAAAAGTTTCTTAAAAGTATCGGCTAAAGGCGTGAGTGAGGGTGATTTTGTGATGGTGGCAGGCTACCCAGGTCGCACCAACAGATATCGCACAGCCACTGAAGTTCAAAATGAGTTTGAGTGGGCTTATCCCGAAGGCAAAATGCTGCGTGAACGCTTTATAGAGATCATTAAAGAAACCGCGCCAGAGGGCAGCGACGAGCGTATTAAGTACGAGAGTCAAATTGCTGGCCTTGCAAATTACGCGAAAAACTTCACTTCTATGATCGAGTTTTACGGTAAATCAACCATGTTGGCCGACCGTAAAGCCCTCGAAGCTAAGCTTGCGGCGTGGATAGCCAAAGACAGCAGTCGTGAAGCGAAATACGGTAAAACCTTAGCGGAATTAGATGCCTTGATTGCCAAAGGCAAAACGCATCAAGAGCGTGACATGATCTTAAGCTACATAGGCAGTACGACTATGTTGCCGACGGCGCGCAGCTTATATCGCCTCGCGAACGAGAAACAACTGCCAGATATGCAGCGTGAACCGGGCTTCCAAGATCGTGATATGACACGTCTAAAAGCCAGCATGGAGCGTATCGACCGTCGTTATGCGCCAAGCGTTGATAAAGCGGTATTGCTCGACATGCTAAAACGCTACGCCGCACTGCCAGAAGATCAGCGCCTACCCGCATTGGATAAAGCCTTTGGTATCGATAAAAAGTTTAGTGAAGCTAAGCTTTCTAAAACCTTAGATAAAATGTACGCCAAAACTGAGTTAGGTAAGAAAGATGTTCGTCTGGCGTGGATGGATAAATCCGTTGCCGATTTTAAAGCCTCTAAAGATCCTTTCATTCAATTCGCTGTCGCTATGTATGACACTGATATGGCTGAAGAAAAGAAAGAAAAAGAACTAGCGGGTGAACTAATGAAGGTGCGTCCGCAATATATGGATGCCATTATTGCTTACAACCTAGAGCAAGGTAAGCCAGTGTATGCCGATGCTAACTCAAGCTTACGTGTCACAGTTGGCCATGTGAAAGGTTATTCGCCAAAAGATGGCTTAGTGGCCGTGCCATTCACTCGCCTTGAAGGCATAGTGCAAAAGGACACGGGTGTTGACCCATTCGATGCACCGAAGAAAGAGTTAGAGCTGATTAAGCAGAAGCAATATGGTGATTTCTATATGAAATCAATAGATTCTGTACCAGTAAACTTTTTATCAACTTTAGATACTACTGGCGGAAATTCTGGCTCACCGACCTTAAACGGCCGTGCTGAACTCGTCGGCCTATTGTTCGACGGTGTGTATGAAAGCATTATCGGCGGTTGGGCATTTGATAACGAGATTAACCGTTCTATTCATGTCGACAGCCGTTATATGCTGTGGGTAATGAAGTATTTAGATCATGCCGACAATTTATTAGCTGAGATGGAAATCGTTAAGTAATCCATTGCCGCACCAGCAATGGTGCGGCCTATAATGGCATAGTGAATTTGGATTATCAGCATTCAAGTGCGATTTAGTGCTTTAAGAATACTGAAATAACAAGACAACAAAATAGCGATAAACTCACTGGGTTTATCGCTATTTTTTTGTGCAATGACTGCTGATAGCTGTTGAGATAGCTTCGCTATGGTATTAGCTCACCGACTCGCAGCAAGTCCATCCGTGGATGCTCGACCGCCCCGTCCATGGGGCGGACGGTCGTCTCGCAAATCACCATAGCTCGCCTTTTTAGCATTAGCGGAACCTGTAGATTTAAAAGATTACGTAACATACTTTGGGACATAACCTTGTTAGATTTTTTACTCTAACCCATTGGTTTGGGATTAATATTTCTATGGATTAATACCGCCCACAGCAGCCTAGCGCAGCGAGGTCCAGCGCGCAAAGATGCTTGGCTTTGTTATGTGTGTGATAGAAGGTAAGAACCATATTCATCTTGAACAACGCCTTGGTTTACAAAATTGAGCGAACTTATACCCAACTCTTTAGTCGCATTCTCGATATTTTCAGAATGTACCACTTTGACCGGCTCATAGTACTCACCTGTTGGAGAGTCAAAGGTATAGATATCTAGGTAATCTTCTGAACCTTGGTCATAAACTTCCCAAAGACTACCGCTAATACCTTTCTCCGTCTTTGCAAAGGAAGCCCAACGAATGCACCTTTCATCATTGAGAGTAAACCCTCCGATGAATATCTCAACTAATTTTCCGCGATGCAGCGCGGAATTCGCTTCTTCAATAGTGAGGTATCTACGAGTCATAATTTATCCAAAATTGAATTACCACCGTTACTTTGGTCACTTTGAAGCATTACTAAAATTTGTTCAACTAGCGGATTACTTGCAAAGTGCTGATGTGGCACAAAAATCATTTTGGGGCAATAGCTTTTTTAGCTGAATGAAAAGCTAGTGGGTTAGTGAGGATTGGCATTGTTGCAACTGTGACCGTTGACGGCGGACATGGCTGCTCTTCATATTCGTATGTTCGCGGCATCTCCACTTCTGTGTGCTATTTAAAGATGGAGGGCTTTATATTCTCTCTTTATTTCTTCTGTGTATTTCCTTTTCAATAAAAAGTATTACTTTTATGCCGTTTATACCTAGATAAAAATTTTTATCGTATTATCCCATCACTATTTCTTTATCTAGTTGATTCGCGAGAGCTAGATTCCCCACAGAAAAGGATTATTTATGGGACATAAGACATTATTGAGTGCTGTACTTTTAACCGCGACCTGCGGTGTCGCCACTTTTGCGGTGAATGCTGAATCGCTGTTTACTCCCTTTCCTGACGCCAAATCGCCTGAAGAAAAGCGCATCCACTTTACGCCCTTTGAACTTATCACCGCAGTGAATGGTGACAAGTTCACTCTGTTGCCTGTATCGGGGAAATTGACTCGACAAAGCGTTGAGTTACCAGAGGGGTATAGTCCTGAGCATGTTATCAATAACTATTTGGCACAGCTAAAAAAGCTGAATGCTGAAGTGTTATTTAGTTGTCAGGCCGTCACCTGCGGTGATGGTCAAGCCATGCAAACTCAGCTAAAGCCGCTTAAAAGCGTGAATGCCGACTATCACAGTGCTTACGTGGCGGCAAAACTGAAAGGTACTCGCGGTGAGGTTTACACCAGTATCTATGTCGTCAATCGCGAGGACAGATATACCTATCTGCAAGTCGATATTCTCGACGCTATCCCTGAGCCGCTGGACTTAATCCAAGCGAATAGTGACTTTTTACAGCAGGCGCCGAAGAACATTGAGATTAAAGATAGGCGTAGTGACGATGCTCAAGGCTCGACAGACCATCCTTTGCTGGGACGTATGCCCGGCAGTTATATTACAAGTTACAAACAAACTAACTTTACCCAAGTGCCTGTATTAGTGGGGATCTCGGGCGCAAATTATCAAACCAAATCGCTGGACGCCAAGCTTACCCAAATAAGTTATCAGATGCCTGAAAGCTATTCCCTGTTTGAAATTAACAGCAATTATGCCGCAGCCGCACAAAAGCTTGCAGCAGAGCGGGTATTCCATTGCAAAGGCACGGCTTGCGGCGACGATGATAGCCTGATTAATGCCATCAAATTAATCAAGGACGATAAAGAGGACGAATGGCAGGAGTATCAGCTGTTTAAGCTTAGTCACGCAAAGGGCGATGTTTACTTCGATATCTATTCCCAAGGATATTTCGATGGCACACCTGCCGATACTACCCTCAGGGTAATGGAACTCTCTACTCTGAAGGATGATCGAGTGGCGATTGACCTCAATGCTTTGACCGATGCGATTAGCCAAACTGGCAAGGCGACGTTGGAGGGATTGCTGTTTGATTATGACAGTGAGCGCATGTTGCCTGAGTCCAAACCTGTACTGGAGGTGCTGGCAAGCTATCTTAAGCAGCATCCGACACTGAGTTTCTATGTGGTTGGACATACCGATGACAAGGGCGAGCGGAGTTACAATCAAAGCCTGTCGGAGCGCCGCGCCGCAGCTGTGATTAAGCAGTTGAGTGACGGGTTTCAAATTCCGTCGGCCCAATTAACCGCCCACGGTAACGGGGAATATAGCCCTGTCGCCAGCAATACTAATGACGCCGGACAAAAACTGAATCGCAGAGTGGAGTTAGTACTTCGTTCCGATAAAAAGTAGCTCATATTAATAAGCTTGAAAGGGGAGCTTCGTTTTATAGAAACGCCTGAGTCATCTCAGGCGTTTCTATCTTCATTGGAGTTCATTGGAAGATATTGTTCGCGCGGGCATTTGTCTAAAATTGAGGTTAGTAGCTTGAGTGTATTCGCCACTTGTCTTTCTCTAAATTGTCACTGCGGCTTTAAGCACTGCAACTTCCTGTGGGGTGAGTGGCCGCATCGCTCCTTCGGCTAAGGATTCTAGCGTTAATGTCATTAATGCGACGCGCTGTAAGTCAATTACCTTATAGCCTAAGGCGCTGGACATACGCCGAATTTGTCGATTTAGTCCCTGAGTCAGCACGATTTCAAAGCTGTCCGAACTGAGGCGGCGGACTTGGCAGGGCAGGGTTTGCACATCTTTATAATTCACTCCACTTGCCATTTGCTCAACAAAATCATCTGCGAATGGCCTATCGAGGCGCACATGGTAGGTTTTGCTGTGGGCAAAACTGGGGTGCATCAGTTTATGGGTCAGCTCACCATCGTTAGTTAACAGCAGTAGGCCGCGAGAATCTTTATCGAGTCTGCCGACGGGGTAGAGTCTTGGCGCTTTGGGAAGCAGGTGTATGAGGCTCGTTTCATCTTGCTCAAGCAGACGGCAATCCGTGCCCACTGCTTTGTTCAATACCCAATAGGCGAGTGTTTCGGTTTTAGTGATAGGTTTGCCATCAAACTCAATACGGTCGAGGCAGTGTAATGACTCGTCCAAACAGATGGGATCTGTGTGGCGGGCGATACCGCCATTGAGTGTGATGCGCCCAGCCTCAATCAAACGGCAGGCTTCACGGCGTGACCCTATGCCACACTGGGCGAGGTATTTTGCTAAGCGCATGGATTACCCTAAAGTATTTGGCGTTCTTGGGCGCGATGATACAGTATTTTTGATAGGCGCCGCATTGCAAAGGCTAGGCTTAAACACCAAATGATACTCAAGTTAGTTTGGAGCCACATATTGGCTGAGACAGGACAAAAGTGTGTTTGGGGCACACAGGGAGGGAAATCCAATATTGTCCAATCTAATTGCAGGGTTAAACTCACTGCACTACAAAAGCTGATCAGGCTCAAATAGAACAGTGGCTTTGGGCAAATAAACCGAGGCACTATCCCCGCTATAATCACAAGGCTGTGTAAGATGAGGGTGCTTAATAGATAACTCGTTGAAACTATTCTGTGTATGCTCAAAAAATTAATGGGGAATATTCCCATCAAAATCACAGAGACTCCTACCCAAGCACCTGTAAGTGCTATGCATTGGCTAAACGTATCTAGTTTTAGTAAGTAGAGCCCGGTCATTGAAATGAGTATGCAGAGCCCTGCAGCTAATAAGCTTAAATTAAACACATAAGCGAGGGGTGAGTTGATATAGTTACCTAAAAAATCAGCTCGTATTTGTAAGACTTGAACTCCAACGTTTTGATATTCAGCATAAATAGCAATTAAAACTCCAGAAGCACTAATAAAGGCTGCGCCTACAATCAACCATGTAATAAGACGATGTAGATCGTAATAACTTGGTTCTTGGTGATAAAGAGGATTCATGGGGGACTAAAAATATACTGACGGGAGATGACCACATTGAATGCGGTAACTTGCCTGAATTGTTTAATGAAGGCAAGCGAGTTAATGCTTTTTCGTCAAAAGAGGGCTTTAAAATGACAAGGAACGCCTAGTGCGTTCCTTGTCATAAACGTTAGATTCTACTCATGCATTCAAATATCATTTAGTGTCGTTTGCGGAAAATTACAATAGCAACAGCCACTGCGGCTAAAATCATACAGTACCAAGCGTGTGATACCGCTGCTAATGGCGTGATGCTAAAGGTTGAAGCAATCAAGAGTGCCTGTGCACCATACGGGATTAAACCTTGGATAATACAGGCGAAAATATCGAGTATGCTGGCGGCACGTTTCGGACTCACGCCATGTTTCTCTGCTAAGTCTTTTGCAATATCACCCGTCACCACGATAGAAACTGTGTTGTTAGCCACACAAGAGTTAGTCACTGCGACTATACCTGCCATGCCTAGCTCAGCAGCGCGGCATGAAGCTTCACCTTGCGCCTTGGAGAAACGAGTGATCAGCTTTTCAATCTGTTTACTCACAAAGGCAAGACCACCTTGCTGCTGCATGAGTGCGGCTAAACCACCCACTAGCATAGACAGAATGAAAATCTCCTGCATATTGCTAAAGCCAGCATAAATATCTTTACCGAATTGGATCACACCGTAATCCATAGTAAACAGGCCGGTTGCGCCCGCTAATAAGATACCTAAGGTCAAGACCACAAATACGTTCAGACCTGCCACAGCTAAGATCAAAATGGTCAGATAAGGAATGACCTTAATAAGATCGATATTCTGCGTTGCTAATTCTGCTTGGCCTTGTCCGGCAAATACAAAGGCGATTAAAGTTAGCAGTGATGCGGGAATAGCGAAAATCAAATTTTCACGAAATTTATCTTTCATATCACAGCCTTGGGTGCGCGTAGCTGCAATTGTGGTATCGGAAATAATCGACAAGTTGTCACCAAATAGAGCGCCAGACATCACGGCTCCTGCCATCAGTGCATAGTCGATTTGCGCTTGGTCGGCTACGCCTAGAGCGATGGGAGCGACAGCAGCGATTGTCCCCATAGAGGTTCCCATGGCCGTTGCGATAAAAGCGGCAATCACGAAGAAACCAGGTAGTAACAGGTTCGATGGGATTAACGATAAACCAAGAGCAACAGTAGCATCGACGCCGCCAGTGGCTTTAGCGACTGCAGCGAAGGCGCCTGCAAGTAAGTAAATTAAACACATTGCAATAATATTGCTGTGACCAATACCGCCAATAAAGGTATCAATCGATTGATTTAATTTCTGTTTTGATAAAATCAACGCCAGAATGATTGCAGGTAAAATAGCGATAACGCTGGGTAATTGATAGAAGGCAAAGTCGACACCTTGGCTTTGGAAATACACACCCGCGCCAATGAAAAGACCAAGGAAAACAAATAATGGCAACAGGGCAATAAAAGATGCCGGGCTGTGCTGTGCTGCTGTTGGATTGCTCAAATGTTATCTCTCTTTCGCTTAGGGTTTTTCCGCAGGATCCTTGGCAGTCAAACTCGCTTAAATTCAGTGTTGCCGCGGCATCGTATCCTAGCAACTTGAGGCAAAGCATATTTGATCCCTGACAACCTGTCAATTTAGACGTCTAGATGTTTTTACTTCCGTTGTGATCGCTAGGTTATTAATAGGTTGTATAAGATGAAAATTAGTCTTTATTTTAATTATTAATCAATATTTTACTTGTTTGTGTTTAGGTTGGGTTAGAGGGTTTATATCTGATTTAGCGTGTATTTCAACTGAATAGAATAGCGTGAAATTTAAGCGGATGACTGGTGTGATGGAGTAAGCTGGCTATTTATCGCTCCATTTAGTGTGAGCTGTTGGTGGGTAAGACAGCATAAATAGCGTAAATGATGAGTGGTATTAATCAATAGGGCTCATTTGGGGACGTATTGACTTAGTTCGCTTGTGCAGCGTTGTGATAGCAATGATAAGTCAAATAACTTTAATAAAACCTTAATAAGCAATCTATTGTTTTTAAATGTAAAACAGTTTCAAGCATCTAAAATCTCCATAAAAACTAATGGCAACAATTTGTATTGAAGTAGAGACTTTAATAGAATCCGCACAAATTATGTTAATTACTCTTAGTGCTTTGTTTAAATTTAACTGGATGAAGCGTTTATTGCTGATCCCTCAGATCTTCCTACTACAGTGGGTATTATCATGATACGTCGCGCTAAGCCATTACTCGGAACGCTGGTGGAAATTGCTGCCGAGTCACTGCCAAATCAAAGCGGTGAGGTACAACTTAAAGATAAAGCATTGGAAGCGGCTATTAGCGCGGCTTTTTCGCGTGTGACCCATATTGGGCGGTTGCTGAGCTTCCATCAACAGGACAGCGAGTTAAATCAGTTAAATCGGCAGCCTGGAATTTGGGTAACGTTAAGCCAAGATAGTTTACGAGTGCTCAAGTTGGCTAAGGGGCTGGGTAAGGCGAGCAACAACTTATTCAATTGTACCGTTGGCGGCGAAATGATGTCTCGCGGCGCTTTGCCTGCTTACCTTGGTATGCCATTGTTATTGCAAGGTGACTGGCAAGATATTGAAATAAAAGGTAATCAAGCGCGATTAGCTAGACCGCTAATTTTAACCTTAGATGGTATAGCTAAAGGTTATGCGGTTGATATGGCAGTGAGTGAGCTGCGTCGCGCTGGCGTGAGCGGAGGTTGGGTCAATGCGGGTGGCGATTTAAAAGTTTTTGGCAGTGCATCTTTAAATGTAGTGTGCCGCGGTCCATTAGGAGCGAGCCAAAAGCTCTGCGTTAGCAATATGGCGCTCGCCAGCTCAAGGGTCTCACAAACCTTAAGTCATGATTACCCTGCACTATTACTGCCAACTGGCAATGTTGCCGATACGAACGTCGATGCTGAAAGCGAGCGTATTGTTAGTGTGAGAGCCTCTTTTGCTTGGCGCGCCGATGCGTTAACGAAAGTCGCAGGCTATCTTAATCCCGACTTGGCCGCTGAAAAAATTGCTCACTTGGGTGGTCAATTAGTCAGTTTTGATTGATGTATCTTTTGGTTGTTTTACAGCTTTTGCAGATGATTGAATTAGAAATTCAATCATTACTGTGAGTTAACATTAAACAGTTAGTACTGTTATTCGCACTTTAACGGGTGAATCGATACAACTTGGGTTCAGTATCGTTACCGTTATTTGCAACTTGCATACGGTTGTTGGCTTTTATTGTCTTCAAGCTTTTCTTGGTATTATTTCCATTAAAAAGAGTGCCCATATTGGGTAATGCCGTTCACTTAAGAGTGAACGGCATTTTTCTTTGGTCTAACCGGGAACTTGTTTTTGCTCATTTTAAGAACTCGTGGATATGCCCTTTCCCGTTTACCATCCAGCTTAAATTGCCGTGCATTTCGTTCTATATCCAATACGTCTCTCGGGACATTCCCCGGTGTTTGTGATGACAGTTGTGTCAACTTGAAGATGATATAACTCGCCGCATCTCGAAAACTCAGTTGATTGGGGTGGACCGATGGCAAGCTTTTAGCCATCAGCAACATCTTATATCTAATGAGATTATAGGCCAGTAGCACGCCCCATAACTCTTGAGTCACCAGCTCCGGTAGTTGACTACGGAGCGTAAAACGGCTCTCCAGTAGATGTTGCTTCATCTCTCTGTAGCCCAGTTCTATTTCCCATCGATGGGCATATAAGTCGACGATGTCTTCGCTGGGGTAACGCATCGGGTCTGTCAACGAGGTCAAAATGGCGACTGGCTTACCTTTCACTGTCTTAGTCAATAAACGCGCTTCAAGAGTTTCAGGCAGCTGCGGCCATTTCTTTCTGGCCTGAGGTGTAGTGGTGAGTTTCACCCACTGATCATGCTTTCCTAGCGTTCGCACCACCTCATATTGAGTGCCTTTCTTCAATGGCAACAACCAGTGGCTATCAGGTTGCGCTTGCTGCCAAGCGTGTAACAGGCCGAGCGAGTAAAATCCTCGGTCAAATAGGGTTAGGCTGTAATTGGGAATGCTAGGAATGAGCTGGGATGCTAAGTTCATTTCATTTTCGGCAACCGAATCAAAGGCGCTGTTGACCAACAAATGGCTGCTTAATTCCATCAAGCAAACCATGCGAATTTGCGGATAAGCAGCTTCGCCTGAAGCGTTTGCGGTACGCGCAAAGGCGGCTTGATTTTGGACACTATCGGGTGTCCGCCACACTACACCGTCAACACCATACAAGTTAAGGCCGCACCAATGAGGATGTTCAGCTCTCGCGTGCCAGGTATTGGCGCTGCGACTAAATACTTCTCTAATAACCTCACTGCCCAATCGTTTACGCGCCTGAGTCACGGCGCTGCGTGCAACATAATCAATCTCTTGCGGCAAAACAATGTCGAGTTTGTTGATGAGTGACCGAACAGATTCCCCTCGGAACAAAGCCATTCCGATAACGGCCCAAATCATCGCGTCCATCGGCAATTTACGCCGTCTTAACGTCGCAACGCCCTGAGAGTCTAGGCAAGATTGAATTAACTCAGGTTCTAACACATCTGCTAAGCAGGTGAATTCGGTTAGGCGGGTAATATGAGTACGGGCGAGTGCTTCTGAGAGTTGCATAAAAAAATCCGATGACATGAGGTCATCGGATTTTGATCTTTTCAGCGAGATCGTCAAGCGATCTGTCTTAACTGATCGGCATTACCCATATTGGGCACTCTTTTCGTTTCAATAGCTAATCGCTAACTATGTGTCGTTAGTCATTTATCTTAAGCGACTTTAAATCGCGCAACTTCTTTTTGTAGGTTGCTGCAAATGGCTTTAGTGTTGACGACTATTTGCTGCGTTTCTTGGATCACTAAGTTGCAGTATCTTGTTTTATCGGATAATTCGGTCAAGTTACGATTAATTTCTTCGGTCACATGGGTTTGCTCTTCGGTCGCAGTCGCCGTTTGAGTGGACATCTCACTGACCTTAGAGGTAGAGTTTAGAATTTCATCTAATGCATCTTGGGTCTGGCTGGCGAGGGTGACGGTTGATGTAGTCAGGCTGGCGCCTGATTCAATACTCTTAACCGCATCATTTACGCCGCGTTGTAATTCTTCAATCATACGTTGAATATCTTGGGTCGAGGTTTCGGTGCGACTCGCCAGTGTACGCACTTCGTCGGCGACCACGGCAAAGCCGCGGCCCTGTTCGCCAGCGCGCGCCGCTTCAATCGCTGCGTTAAGGGCGAGCAGGTTAGTTTGCTCTGCAATAGAGCGGATTACATCGAGCACTGAGGCAATATTGGCTGAATTAACTGAGAGTTTTTCGATAACCGTTACGGCATTTTTAACTGATTCAGACAGTTGCTGAATATGATTAACGGACTGGGCGAGGATATTTTTACCTTCCACCGTTTGGTCGTTCACCTTAGTGATTTCGGTTGCCGTGTGCAGGGCATTGCTGGCGACTTCCCTTACGGCGGCACTCATTTCATTTACTGCTGTGACAATGGTATCGACAAACTGCTCTTGCTCATGGCTGATGTTGATTGTGGTGGCTGACTTAGTTGCAAGACTTTCAACGGTTTGGCTCACATCCTTAGTTTGACCAATAATCGAGATGACCATTTGCTGTAGCTGCTCTACAAATAAGTTAAATGCATGGGCGAGCTCGCCGATTTCATCCTGACGTGTGATAGGGATCCTTTGGGTTAAGTTACCGTCACCATCGACAATGTCGTTGATTCTGCTAGTGATATCTTCAATTGCATTGACTATGATTTTAGGGCCGAAGTAGGCAATCAACAGCGCCACAATGGCGACTAAGCTCGCTATCGTTAAGGATATTTGGGTTTGGGTGGTTGCCTGTTCCGTTGCTTGTAAATCTAGCTCTTTTACTCTGTTATCGGCGGCTTCGCCCGCGGCATTGTAGATATCTCTTAATGCCTTAAATTCTTGCTTGGATTTGGTTTCGTGGAGTTGTTTCGCGCGTTCAAAATCATTACTTTTAACGGCATTAATGACCTCTGATGAGGCTTGATACCAGAGCGAAAACTGCGCCTCAAAGCCATTGGTTGATTGCAGTACTTGCAGGTGATCTGTAAGGATTTTTTTAAATTCTCCCATTCTGTCACGGGCTTGATCGACATTCTCTTGCCAGTTATCAATCTCATTTTTGCGATTATCGGCAGATAATTCTTCCCTGAGTAACACTTCTTCACTTAGCTGCGCTTGATAAAGGTCGCGATCTGCATTGAGAATTGCCGAAATTGCGGGATTAAATAACTGACTAAATTCCTGCATCTGTTTCACAGTAGCACGGCTTTGCATAGCATCGGTGACCGCCATGACAATGAGGGCTGTCGCCATAATGGCAAACATCAGTGAAAACTTAACGCGAATACTGTTAAACATAGGACGATCTCCATTAATAACTTAATAAATAGCTTAGCCGTTATTTATAGAATTGCCTTTGCGTGCAGCAGATTGCGATGGGATTTTGTACGCATTGAAATAAGCGAAACCGCCTTGGTCACTATTACCAAGGCGTTGACGCATTACTTTGGATTATTCAGGACAAGCTAGGGTAGGGATGACTTTAGGCTTAGGTTTTATCTGCACTAGCATGACACCAATAATCACCATAGAACCGCCAATATAATGATAAATGGCTAAGGTTTCATCTAGGATGATGGCCGCCAGTATCGCCGCAATAATAGGCATTAAATTAAAGAATACGCTGGTGCGATCGGCGCCGAGTTTGCTTATGCCATTGATCCAAGCCCACGGCGCTAAAAGTGAGGCAGCGATAGCAGCGTAAAGTATCAGTGGTGCTGATTGGGCACTGATCGCTATGCTGGGACTCGTAAACAGCAGTGGCGTTAGCATGAATACGGCTATGAGTCCTTGAATATAAACCGATTCCCAAGTCGGTAGTGGCAGTTGCCAGCGTTTCAGTAATACGCCATAGAGCGCATACACAAAGGCGCTAAAGAGCAACAGTAAATCACCTTGGGTCACGCCGATGGCAAGGTTCATCATATCGCCGTGACTGAGCATAAAAATCAATCCAAATAGCGAGATTAAGGTGCCACCAAAGGCTAACGGTGATAATTTTTGCTTGAGTAATGGCACGGCTAAAAACAGACTGATCATAGGCACGAGAGAGGTGATTAATGCCATATTTGTTGCCGTGGTGGTTGCCGCCGCAAAATAGGCCAGACTTTGGTTTAGCACCATACCTAAGAAAGCCAAAGTAGCGAACTTAGGTAACAAAGGTAGTATCACTTGGCGTTTTTGCCAGACGCGACTTGCGACAAAGGGTGTTAACAATAACATAGCGAAAAACCAACGGTAAAATGCTATGGCTTCAGGATCGATAATCCCAAATGAGAGCTTGTTGACTATCGAATTGCCTGCCCAAATTAATACGGCCAACAGGGGAAACAAATACAGCATGGTCTTGCCTTTAGGTACTGGCTAAAGTGACTGGCCATAGCTTATGGCTTATCACTTAAGCATCCAGATAATAGATTAGTGGCTATTATCCATGGTCGGTTATGATATAAATATCGCTTATCAGACAAGGTCAATTCCTCTACGGACAAGCGTAATCTGGGTTAGCGATTTCGTTTGAGTTTTTTGGACCACCATAGCTTTGAGGGCATCAAAATGCGCACGGTTTACCATCCGCTCACGGCAGAACAAGAGCCTGCTGCAGATATCTTCTTCAACTATGAAGCTTTCCTGCCAAATACGGTAACGCCAAAACATCAACATGTTTGGGGGCAACTGCAGTTAATCAGCGGTGGAATTATGGAGTTACATGCTGCAGGGCAACGGTTTTTATCGCCGTCACAATATGCGATTTGGGTTCCTGCGGGGATAGAACATGAAAGTTACACTCGGCGCAGTATTCATTATTGCTCGATGAATATAGTTGCCGAGCGGGCTGCGGCTTTTCCCATAGAGACCTGTCTTTTAGCCGTGACATCCATTGCCCAATCGATCGTTAACGATCTGCGGGAACGGCAAGTCACTGTGGCAGAAACTGCGGCGGATAAGCGACTGGTTGAGGTTTTGCTCGATCAGCTGACCTTGGGTAAAGCTCTACCGCAATTTCTGCCCACCGTTTCAGATAAACTGTTACAGCCGTTGTTGCTGGCACTTGAAGCCGACCCTGCGAGTTCGAAAACCTTTAAATCTTGGGCCAGTGAATTACATACCACAGAGCGTACCTTAGCTCGTCGCTGCCAAGAGGTTCTGGGGATGAGTTTTACTGAGCTAAGACAAAGGCATAAGTTTATCTATTCATTACATCTATTACGTCAGGGACTTGCGATCAAAGAAGTGGCATTGACGCTCGGCTATAACCAAACTTCGCCTTATATCGTGATGTTTAAAAAATATGCTCAGTGCTCACCTGAGCAGTATCGCCGCCGATTGTGATTGAGTGGCTGATGGAGCAAGGCTTAATAAAGGCGAGATGATGAGATCTTATGCGAAAGTCACGTTAGATGATGCACTAAAAATATTGGGGGAAACTGTGAAAT
The DNA here is from genome assembly GCF_030848765.1 of Shewanella oncorhynchi. Classification (NCBI taxonomy): domain Bacteria; kingdom Pseudomonadati; phylum Pseudomonadota; class Gammaproteobacteria; order Alteromonadales; family Shewanellaceae; genus Shewanella; species Shewanella oncorhynchi. Next base: position 3,905,411 of record NZ_CP132914.1, on the reverse strand, counting down.
AAGATAGGGTGCTAAAGTGTTAACACCCTATTTTCGGCCTATTTAAAGAGAGGATTTAAGGTTTTTTACAGAGTTAGATAAGTTAGTCGGAAGCCTTTTGGCGGTTCCGTTTATCTTGACGCTTCTCTTTTAAGGTTTTCATTGGCGGTTTTTTGTTTTTTTCTTTACTCATAGATATAAACTCCAAAGTGAAGGTTACTATCCGAACCCGCGCCGCAAATCGGTTTCGATAGTTGGGCTCAATTTTTATTTCAGGCTTTAATTGAGACGGTTTATTTATAAAGAGTATAAAAATAAATTTAACGATTGAGGCGCCGTGCTAAACCTCTTAACCCCTTTGCTGTTTACTCTAAAGCGCTGCCATGACTTATACGTAAATAGTTGCAAAGAGTCGTTAATTGCAGTGTTAAACTTATCTAAAGTGTCTCTTTAATAAATATCGCGGCCAGTTAATGACTTCAAAATAACATTCCCTCTTATGATATTATGTTGAAAATGCCGCTATAAGCCGCCGCTAATAGCGAGTTCAAAGCATGTTGCCACTGAATTGAACATGCTTTATTTTAAAATGCTTACAGCCTAATAATCATATCTTTAAAATTTTATGAAATGTTGTCAAGTAGCAATATTCAATAGCCATTTACAAAAAGTATGCCCAAATGATTTTTCTATACAGACTTTTTAGGTTGTTTTTTCGTTAAACTGACATCTTTAATCATAAACAGAACTGGTTTGCCTAAAATGCTCACCTCTGCCAGTTCGCCCTTTGACAACCCAAGTAAGCTGACGCCTAAATCTGATATGACAGAGAAACGTCCTGCACTGGGTTTATGCCTTGGTGGATACACGAGTTCAATTTGGTACTCTTGCTGATCCTGCAGATTAACTAAGTGAATTTCCCGTCCCACAGTCACTTTATCACTCGTCGTATCATGCTTTAGCTGCTCAAGCTTACTAATCACGCCTGCCAAAGCCGTTGGGCGTAGAGAGGCATTAAAACTGTTTTGTAAATAATAGGTTTCAGTTTTTAGAATAAAATTCTGGAAAAGACTACTAAAAAAAGAATATGCCATTGCCGCCTCTGAAATAACAAAGTTAAAATATAAGCATAGAAATTAAAATGTGTATTACTCTGTGCTTATTTCACAAGAAGTTATAATTCTGCCGAGCGCGAGTGACGCTCGGCTTAGACTGGGAATTTGAGCGAGAGGCGGATTGAGCTTACTGAACTAGATGTGTTAGCTAACACATGGGAGAATAGTGATGAAAATGCAGTGCTAAACATAGTGTTACATCTCCAGTCAAAAGTTGATATTCAATTGATTATTTATTTTTGTATATCGATTTAGTATATCGGTCTTGCCATTAACTAAATAAGTAATTGCTTGGCTGATACCATAGGTCAAGTAAAAATATAAAGCAAGCCTAACTAAGCTAATCTTGCTGAATATACTGATAACAGTAAAACTGGATTTAACATTGTTTTAACTTTGTCATATTGGGGCTAGTCTTCGTCAATTTAATGCTAGCACTCGTAAAGTAAACTGAGCACTTGTTAATTTGGCTTAACTGAAAGCCAAATTAATTCAACCATTGAATGTTCTAGTGCAATGTCGCTAGATGCTATGGGTACTAACTGAATTAAGCCTTAATATAAGCTTCTAAAGTCAATATTTACTTAGGTTGTTAAGCCCGCACCTTTTAAAAGTATTTTGATACACATAGAGACGAGGAACAGACAGCTTACGCTTGTACACCAAATCAGCACTAACCAGCCGAGTCGATAGGCGAGGGATTTCGTTTGGGTCGTCATGTTGATCTCCTGCATATGTAAAGTCATCTAAAGTGAATCAGCGACCTAAGCCAAGTTAGCTTAGGTCGCGTTGTGGGAAGCCTCTTTTACCTGAGTCATGGCTAGTGATAGCCTGCATCCTTGGTTACTTTGCCGCGGAACACGTAGTAGCTCCAAAAGGTATAAACCAAAATCAGCGGGATGATCATCAGGGCGCCGACGAGCATAAAGCTTAGGCTGCTGTCTGGGGCTGCTGCCTGCCAAAGGCTGATGTTGGGGGGAATAATGTGCGGCCAGATGCTGATCCCTAAGCCACTAAATCCTAAGAAAATCAGCCCTAGAGTGAGTAGGAATGGCTGATAGTTATCATCACGATTTAGGGATTTTATCAAGGCCCAACTGCAGGCTAATACCAGTATTGGCACTGGGGCGAAGTAGAATAAATTCGGTAAACTAAACCAGCGCAGGGCAATATTGGGTTGCACGAAGGGGGTCCATAAACTGACTAAACCTATGGTCATCAACAGGCATAATGTCAGTGCTTTGCCGAGTTGTTGCATGGTCGTTTTAAGCTCGCCTTGGCATTTTTTTACTAACCAAGTCGCGCCGAGCAGAGCATAGGCCAGCATAAGGCCAAATCCACAGAAAAGTGAGAAGGGCGTTAACCAATCGAAACTACTGCCGCTAAATTGTTGGTTACTCACCGAAATGCCGGAGATAAACGCCCCCAGCACTACGCCCTGTGAAAAGGTGGCCGTGATAGAACCGAACATAAACGCTTTATCCCAGAATGGTTTAGCTTCTGCGCCCGACTTAAATCTAAACTCAAATGCCACGCCGCGAAAAATCAATGCCAGCAGCATGATGAGCAGCGGTATGGTTAGTGCTTCGAGTACTATTGCATAGGCGAGGGGAAACGCACCGAGCAGACTAGCGCCGCCGAGCACTAACCAGGTTTCATTACCATCCCAAACGGGGGCGACGGTATTGACCATAATATCCCTGTCGTCCTCATCGTGAATGAAGGGAAACAGTATGCCGATGCCGAGATCGAAGCCATCCATCACGATATACATTAAGGTGGCAAAAATGATGATCCCGAACCAAATCAAGGGTAGATCGAATTCCATGGTGAGCCCTTAAATATGTTTAAGATTGAATAAGTAAAACTAGATTCATTTACTTTAAAATTAATGGCTTGTTGCCGCGATATCTGGCCCTTTGCGGATGAGTCGCATCATATAGCGATAACCCACGCCGAAGATGCCGCAGTAACTGACGATGAAAATCCCTAGGCTGATACTCAAGTGGGTAACGCTGTGGGAAGACACGGCATCCTGAGTGCGCATCAATCCTTGGATCACCCAAGGTTGACGGCCAAGCTCGGTGGTAAACCAACCCGCTAGTGTCGCGAGCAATCCGGCGGGGCCGAGCACGAGTACAAATCGCAGAAAGTGTTTGTTGCTGTAGAGGCTCCCTTTGCGCCTGAGATAAGCACTCCACAGTCCAGCAAAAATCATCAATAAGCCTAAGCCGACCATGAGCCTAAAACTCCAAAACACTAACAGCACATTGGGTCTGTCCTCGGCGGGATACTCAGTTAAAGCTGGCACTTGTTTGCTTAAATCATGCTTTAAGATCAGGCTCGCCAGCCCTGGGATTTCGAGACTGAAGTGGTTTTTCTCTGCGTCCATATCAGGAATCGCAAACAAGATAAGCGGTGTGGGTTTGTCACCCTCATTACGCCAATGGCCTTCCATCGCCGCGACTTTTACAGGTTGATATTCAAGGGTATTTAAGCCGTGAAAATCACCAATTACAGCTTGCAGCGGCGCGACAATTAACGCCATCCACATCGCCATAGACAACATCTTACGGATCGCGGGCGTGTCGTTACCTTTGAGTAAGTGCCAAGCCGCCGATGCGCCCACAAAGAAAGCCGATGAAATAAAGGCCGCCACTGTCATATGGGCTAAACGATAGGGAAATGAAGGGTTAAACACTATCTGAAACCAATCCACTGGAATAACGCGATTGTTCACGATTTCAAAACCTTGGGGCGTCTGCATCCAGCTGTTTGAAGCTAAGATCCAGAAGGTCGAGATAATAGTGCCCGTGGCGACCATACAAGTGGCGAAGAAATGCAGGTTTTTACCTACCTTCTGCTGACCAAATAGCATGACCCCCAGAAAACCCGCTTCGAGGAAGAAGGCGGTGAGGACTTCATAGGTGAGTAGCGGCCCAGTTACGCTGCCCGCGAAGGCGGAAAAAGCACTCCAATGGGTACCAAATTGATAGGCCATCACTATGCCTGAGACCACGCCCATGCCAAAGTTTATGGCAAAAATCTTCGACCAAAATTGATAGAGTTGTTGGTAAACCTCATTCGCTGTTTTCAGCCATAAGCCTTCTAATACTGCTAGATAGGTGGCGAGGCCGATAGTGATGGCAGGGAAAATAATGTGAAAAGAGATGGTAAAAGCAAATTGGATCCTAGCGAGTACTGTGGCATCAAAATCAAACATAATTTCCTCGAGCGATAGGCATTTCTCGTTACAAAGGCATTGTTCTAGTCGCGTTCACTGAACCCTAAATTGGCTTGACGGTGAAAGCTTGTGTGCTATTAGACCATGGGATATGCTAGCTATAACAGACACAGAATATCTTGGCTTGGCTATAACAGATGACGAAGTATGAGCAGTTAGCGCAGGAATTAAAGACACGAATAGCCCAAGGTGTCTGGCAGGCGGGGGACAAGTTGCCGTCGCTGCGCCAAACTGTGGCCGATTCGGGCTTGAGTCTGATGACAGTGCTCAATGCCTATCAGTTATTGGAAAGCCAAGGCGTGATCTCGGCGCAGGCTAAGTCTGGCTATTTAGTGGCGCCAAAGCCGGAATTAATCGTGCGGCAGGGAGAAGCCTTTCGTTATCCCGAGCGACAAAAGCCGATTTATCTTTCCGATAGCGTGGATATTAATGAGTTTGTATTCAATGTTCTGCAGGCTTCAAAGCAGGCGGACATAGTGCCCTTTGGTTCAGGATTTCCCGATCCTAGTTTATTCCCGCAACAAGCACTGGCGCGATCTTTGGTTAAGGTGACTCGGCACATGTCACCTTCTTTTGCCGCCGATAATTTACCGCCAGGAAATGCGGGATTGCGTAAGGCTATTTCCCAACGTTATGCCAAATTGGGCATGAGCATTTCGCCCGACGAAATCATCATTACCTCGGGTGCCATGGAGGCGCTCAACTTGAGCTTAGCGACGCTGACTCAAGCGGGTGATTGGGTTGTCATTGAATCACCGACCTTTTATGGCGCGATGCAAGCCATTGAACGGCTTAAACTCAGGGCGATTGCGGTTGCTACCGATCCACAACAGGGGATTGATCTCGAGGCGTTGGCAGAAGTGTTAAATACCTATCCAGTGAAAGCCTGCTGGTTGATGAGCCAACATCAAAATCCTTTAGGTTGCAGTTTATCGGATGCTAAAAAACAGGCGCTTTATCAGCTACTAAACGAGCATAAGGTCAGTCTGATTGAGGATGATGTTTATCAAGAACTCTATGTCGACTCGAGCGCGCCAAGGCCAGTAAAAGCCTTCGATACCGAAGGACGGGTGTTGCACTGCGGCTCATTTTCTAAGTCTTTGATTGCTGGTTATCGTGTCGGCTGGGTAGCGGCAGGATGCCATGCACCGCAGTTACAACGCTTACAAGTCATGTCGACGTTATCGACCAGTGCGCCGATGCAGCTCGCCATCGCCGATTTTATCCAGTCGGCGCAATATGAACGGCATTTGAAACAGTTGCGTAAAAAGTTAGCCAGCCGTAAATTGGCCATGTATCAATTATTGTGCGCGCATCTGCCCGAATCTGTGGGGGTCAACTTCGCGCAGGGCGGCTATTTTCTCTGGTTAGCGCTGCCATTACACATGGACGCTACACAAATTTATTATCAGGCGATTGAGCGTGGGATCAGTATTGCACCCGGAAATCTCTTTAGTAATCAGGTCGAATTCCGCCATTTTATGCGTTTGAATGCCTCATACGAGTGCTCGCCAGAGATAGTCTCTGCGGTCGTGGTGCTGGCCGAACTTATCCGTAACTATTCGCGCCGAAGTTAAAGATGTGTCTAAAAAATTTTAGACTTCTAGATGTCTATCTGTTAGCTTGTTGAACATGCACAAATCTTGTGCAATTCTCAATGTCGATTGAATACTGGGCTGCTACGGATAAGGAAGGGAAAATGAAATTAGAGTCACTGGCATTACACCACGGTTATGAGTCAGAAGCGACCACGAAGGCGGCCGCAGTACCTATCTATCAAACGACCTCTTATACCTTCGATGATACCCAGCATGGTGCTGATTTATTTGACTTAAAAGTCGCTGGTAATATTTATACACGGATAATGAATCCTACTACTAGCGTGCTAGAGCAACGTCTGGCGGCCATTGAAGGCGGCATAGGTGCGCTGGCCGTGGCATCGGGTATGGCGGCGATTACCTATGCAATTCAAGCCTTGACTCAAGTTGGCGATAACATCGTCAGCACCAGTCAGCTCTATGGCGGCACCTATAATCTGTTTGCCCATACGCTGCCGCGCCAAGGCGTTGAAGTTCGCATGGCGGCCTTCGATGATTTTGAAGGCCTCGATGAGCTGATCGATGACAAAACTAAGGCCTTGTTCTGCGAATCGATTGGTAATCCAGCCGGCAATATTGTCGATTTACAGCGTTTAGCCGAGATTGCCCATAAACATGGCGTGCCTTTAATTGTCGATAATACGGTCGCGACTCCAGTGTTATGTCGCCCTTTTGAGCATGGCGCCGATATCGTTATTCACTCTTTAACTAAATATATTGGTGGCCATGGCACGACGATTGGCGGCGTGATTATCGATTCTGGCAAGTTCGATTGGGTGGCGAATAAGGAAAGATTTGCCTTACTTAATCAAGCTGATCCTTCCTACCACGGCGTGGTTTACACCGAAGCCTTTGGTCCTGCTGCATTTATTGGTCGTTGCCGTGTAGTACCGCTGCGTAATACCGGCGCCGCACTGTCACCGCACAGTGCATTTTTACTGTTGCAAGGCCTTGAAACCTTAAGCCTTCGAATGGAGCGCCATTGCTCGAATGCCTTGGCATTAGCTGAATATCTGGTGTTGCATCCGGCGGTCAGTTGGGTGAACTACGGCGCCTTGCCAAGCAGCCCTTATCAGGATAATTGCCACAAGATCACTGGCGGAAAAGCTTCTGGGATCATCAGCTTTGGGATTAAAGCGGCCACAGCAGAAGAAGGTAAGCTTGCTGGCGGACGTTTTATCGATGCACTGCTGATGATCCTGCGTTTAGTGAACATTGGGGATGCGAAATCCTTGGCCTGCCACCCTGCGAGCACTACGCACAGACAGCTCGATGCCGATGAACTGGCAAGGGCGGGCGTGTCTGAGGATCTTATCCGTATCTCGGTTGGGATTGAACATATCGACGACATCATTAACGATGTGGCGCAGGCGCTCGATAAGGCACTGGCGAGCAAATAGTCCATATTACATAACCGATACCTCATCGCTTTATTAAATCGTTAACAGTAAAAAGCCGCCATCGATTCAATTTGATAGCGGCTTTTTTAGTGCTTTAAAAACGATGTTAATCTTGCTGCAGTCGATTTCTCGCCTTTTGATAGAAGTAAGAAACAGTCAGCAAAATGACCCCGATCAGCATAAAGGCAATCACCTTTTGCACTAGCTCGAATGAAGCCATATCCAGTAATAGCACCTTGAGCGTCGATAAGGTAAATAGCCCAGCAGCGAGCCGGATCATATCGGCATTTTGTGGTTTTAAGCTGATAAACATCAACACACTGCCATGGATAACCAATAAAATCGCGCTGAGTGATGCGGCAATAATGTTATCGAAGCTATAACTCCACATGAAGTAACTCAAGGCGAGTAACAGATGCCAACCCCACTTAAGTCCTTGTAAAGGTAAGATGCGTCTATGCAAGCGTATTGCTGCACCGTGCTGCAAGATAAGCCTTGCTAGGAGTGCCAGTGATAAAAACTCGATTAACACAAACGAGGCATTATCACGATTAAGCCCGAGTGTTAGCTCAAAATGCAACATGATGGGCAACAGGGTTAAGCCTAAAGTGAGGCCATAGGCGAGATGGTAGCTTTCCTTTATTGCGGCTTGGATTTCGGCTGCGAGGGGGAATTTTGCGCTATATGAGGCTTGGCCTACAGATGCCTGACTTACACCTCTCAGGCTTAACCCTCTTTGGATTAGCAATGCAAAATAACCACTTAAGGCTAATGCTGTCATGGCTATTCCTACTAGCTCAGAATGATTAAAACCATAAACGATCACGGCCAATACCAGTGCAAAGTAATAAGGGCTTAATTGCCATTGTAGCTGCAGTAAGGGGCGCCATGTCTCGGGTAACTGGCGGTAGCGGAGCAGGGTGAAGCTCATAAAGAGGGCGCCAACGGCTAGCGCCGCGAGTCCTTGCCAAGCGTGAATAAGGCATAGCGAGGCTGTCATAAGAACCGCTAGCCAAGTGAGGATTTTGGCTTCTATGTTCAAACTCTTATGTTTAACAAAGTAGGCTAAACCTAGGCTCATAAAGGTGCTCAGCCAGAGTGCAATAGCGGTATATTCCCAATGGTTGCGGATGACTTTGGGCAGCAGAATAAGCGGCAGCAGCAAATAGCAGAAGATTTGCATCGTATAAGCGGCTTTGGCAAATAAGGCATCTTTATAGTGGCGACGATACCAATAATGGGCCAAGAGTAGGGCGATAAATAACTCAAACCGTGCCAGTTTTGCCATAAGCGGCTGGGCACTAAAGCTAAAACTGCCTGTGAGCGTTATGCCTTCAACAACCTTAAACAGCAGCGGCAATAGTAAGAGCCAAGCAGCAAACTCGCTGATAACGAGCCTGTCCTTTGCGCTCAAATACAGCAGTAATAGGCTGACCAGTGGCAAGATTGCGAGGTAGTAATCGCTGCTCAAAAGGTAAGCCGCGAGGATAATTGTCGCCACATAAAAACCGCTTAATAGCTCTTTTAACACTCTGTTTAGCTGACTTTCTAGGGTCAAAAGTAACGTATGATGGAGTGTTAATAGCCGAATCACTAAGACTAAGGCGGCGCAACTTAAGGCCAGTGCTAACAGTGGAAAGCCAAAAGCTGACAAGGGAGAAATTGGCGCTCCATCGATAAAGCTTGATTCTAAAAGGCTCATGCCCGTCAGTACACTAGACGCATTGAGCCCTAATCCCATCAGCAGCAATACATAGGCTTCGGCGCGAACGGAAATCAGTTCTTCTTTGGTGCCAATCCACAAGAGTAATAAGGCTTCGAGCAGTAATACTAATCCAAGGAAATTGTGGCTGAGTAAATACAGTGCGGCAAATCCTGCAAAACTCCCTGCAAAGACTAACAATAAGCCGTTGCGGGCTTTTTCTAGGTTGCCTGTGCGCTTCCAATAGAGGGCTGCGCAAATCAGGGCGTTGGCCGCAAAGATTTCCCCTGCGAACTCAGTAAATTGCGTCAACTCTAATAACACAAAGGCGAGCAATGCTATCGGTAGGGCGAGTATGCGATGGCTCAGTGCATTATGTTTTTCATCATGATGGGTAAACGGTTTGGTAAATAGTAGGCCTGTGATGCCGTAGAGATAAAAAAATGCATTAATACTGATAAGCGCGAGCAGACTGACGCCGCCAAAATCCCTGAGTGGTAATTCAATGAAATGGCTAAAAGTTTCGATGCAGCCTATGTGCAACAGGGCGGTGATTTCCAGTAGCAGCGGCCACTTAAGTTTGCGACTCTGGGCAAGGGCGCCGGCACCAATAAGCAGTAAATAAGGCAGATACAATAGCGGCGCATAGCTTTGGGATAACAGCATCATGGGCGCGGTCGAGCCACCGACTAAGGCGATCACGGCGATCACTTTGGCATCTAAGCGCATCGACAGGCCATAACCTGCCAAAGTGATCAATAACAGTAAGATAAAACTCGCGCTATTGGGAATTAACTCAAAATACGGCCCAATAAAGTACGCGCAGAGATAATTAAGTATGAGTCCGAGTCCGACAATACCTGAGCCAAAATCCGCCATACCCGCGCGTTTTTGGCGAATAAAAATCCCGCCCACTATGATAGCGTTCGCGCTGGCAAACCCGAGTAGCGCTTTGCCAAGTTCTGAAAACCAATGGTTGATTGAATATTGCAGTAAATAACCAAAGCCTAAGGTCAGGGTGATGATCCCTGCGACAGTCATTAAAAAGACAGGTCCTAATCCCTTAGCCTGATAATGATGGTAGAAAGATTTGACTTGCTCGTTGACTGCCGCAAAGGGTGCCATGACGGCCGCGAGTCCTTGGGATAGCAACTCATCAAATTGACTCGCCGCTTGCACGCTTGCCTGCAATTTGACTTCATCACTCAGCTGTTGATTTTGTGCTTGAATAGGGTGTTCGGTTTTAGCGGTTTGTTCTGTCGAGGTATTTTTCGTTTTTCTTTGCCAAGGGTCTTCTTGCCAAGGTTCTCCTGGTATAGGGCCTTGCTGCCATGGGTTGGGTTCTGCTGGGGCTGGTTCTACGGAAGCTGGCTCAAGGGTTGGTGTTTGTGCCGCATAGGTTAATGGGAGCGTGTCTTCAGCCGCAATTTGCTGACTTAAGGTCTCGAGCTTAGTGGAGAATTCTGCTAATTGACGACTGAGCGAAGATTGCTGCGATAAATGCAGCGATTGTAACTGTGCCAGCTCAGCTTTTAGTTGGGCAACGTCATCCTTTAACGGCATATCTCATTCCTAAGTGTTTAAGTGCTTAACTCATAAACCTTTGTCGGCAAGAAGTGTACTTGTATGTGTATTTTTCGGCTAGTTGTTGTTGATTTTTAGGAAATCTCCGACTGCTGCTTTTCCAACATGTCATTGCTCAGCATAAAAAGATCCCTGTATAAAAAAGAGCCAAACATTGCTGGCTCTCATTTAACGTGTCAATTTCGATGAGGTTATTTTTTCTGTGCCTGCAGGATCACAAATTTACCGTTGGAGGCGACTGTGGTGCAGTTCTTAAATAAGCGCTGTAATTTTACATGGTAAGCCAGATGACGGTTGCCGACGATATGTAAGATCCCCCCCTCTTTTAAGCGGCGGCGGGCATCTAAAAACATCTGCCAGGCGATATGATCGGTAATGGCTTCACCTTGATGGAACGGCGGATTACACAGTACCAGATCCGGTTGGACTTCTTCTGGCAGATGCGTCATGCAATCGTCCCAATAAAAGTGGCCTTTGTCTGCGGGCAATTGGTTGCGTGCCCAGTTTGCCTTGGCTGATGCGACTGCCATTTCTGAATCGTCGATAAAGTGAATGTCAGCCTCTGGGAATAACTGGGCGGTGCGTAACCCCAGCACGCCATTGCCACAGCCGAGATCGACAATCGACTTAAAATCCCCTTTGGGCAGATTCTCTAGCATGATGCGTGCGCCAATATCGAGTTTGTTGGCGGCAAACACATTACTTAAATTGCTGATCTCAAGTTGATATTCGGGTACGGCCCAAGTCACTTCTTTGGCTAATGGTCTTGGTTTGCCATCACTGACACAGGTGATCACTCGAGTGTTTTTCCACGCTAAACTGGCGCTTGCGGGGCCTAAATGCTTAGCAAAGATGTCGAGTAAGGCGCCATTAATCGATTTGGCTTTGGCGGCCACTAATACACGAGTGCCTGCGGGTAACACTTGCGACAGGCGCGTTAGCTGGTGGGCAAAGTAGCTTAAGTTCTTAGGCAACTTCATCAATACTAAGGCTAAGTTTTCCGGCAAGGTATCGCGGCTGGTAAACCATTGCAGATTATCCATAGGCAACTGATTGCGGCCATGGTTTTGTTCTGTGCCTAAAAAGCTGGTTCTGGCATCGGTTTCAACACGCAGTGGCCAACATGGATTCAATTTAGATAAACCGCAGCTTAAGGCGCCGAAACTGTCGTTGATAATGGCGGTTGGAACGGCGGCTTGCTCTGACTCAATAAGGCTTTTGAGTAAGTGTTCATCGGCGGCATCCCAAGCTTGAAGATTAGATTCCTGCTGAGCTGGATACCGTAAGAGTTCGAGTTCAACACCCGCTACTGAAAATTGTGTTGTCATGTGCCACACTGCGCCAATAAATTTAAGGCGCAGATTATCGCAGATTTCATGGCGCAGTGCGACGGCTCACATGGAGGACGTCAATGCAGCAAGGTAAGTTAGGGTTTGATACAGAGGGTGATGCTCAAATTAAACCGCCCATCACCTTAGTGCGGGGTTATCTTAATGCTGAGCAGCAAGCGGCGCTAATGAAAGAAGCGCTGACCTATCCCTTAAGTCGCCCTGAAATCCAAGTCTTTGGTCAGTTTCACGCGATTCCCCGCCAGCAAGTATGGTTTGGCGATTTGGGCTGCGACTATTTATATTCAGGACTGTTTATTCGTGCCTTACCTTGGCCTAAATATGCTCACAAGTTGAGGGATAAGTTAGCGCGGGATTATGGTTTGGAGAGCAATGGGGTATTAGTGAATCGCTACGCCGATGGTAAAGATTGTATGGGCGCTCACAGTGATGATGAACCTGAAATTGCTCAGGGGAGTCATATTGCTTCTATTACCTTAGGCGCCACGCGGGATTTTGTGTTTAAGCATAAGCACAGCCAAACCAAGTACAGCATAAGTTTGCACAGTGGCGATCTACTGATCATGCACTGGCCTATGCAAAGTGACTGGTTACACAGTTTACCTAAACGTTTGAAAGTAAAAGAGCCGCGTTGGAACTATACCTTTAGACAACTCATCGTTAATTTCCATGGTTAATTGCCTCCCGCTAACTGTCTATGGTGAAGCACTGCGAAATATGGCTGGATATAAAGTGGTAGGGCATCAACAAATTGAAAGCGTGAATTTGATCTTTTCAATTTGAAGCAGTACTCTGCGGCAACTGGATTTTCCCATTCTGAGACTCGAATATGTCCAATACTCATGTGCAGGGCACTGTGGCTAACACTATTTCGCAGAAATTAACCGAATGCTTTTCGCCGACCCATTTAGAAGTGATTAACGAAAGTAATCGTCACCATGTACCACCGAATTCAGAAACCCACTTTAAAGTTGTGCTGGTGAGCGAGCAGTTTGATGGCTTACGTTTATTAGCCCGTCATCGATTGGTCAACACTCACTTAGCCCATGAGTTAGCCAATGGCGTGCATGCTTTGTCTATTCACACTTTCACTCAAAATGAGTGGGATGCGAATGCACAAGTACCTAATACGCCAAATTGTCGTGGTTAATTAATCGTTCAGCAATACTGTTTAGCTTAGATTTCAAGGCCACTCTTCATAGAGTGGCTTTTTGTTTTAGACCAACTTAAGACTATTTTTGAGTTTGCCGACCTTAGTTTCTAGTTTCCCTACCTTAGTTTCTGTGTTAACAATATGTTTTATTTTAAGAGGTTGGGCGATGTGATTGTCGATACCCATCCTGAGTGCATTTCCATGTCAGTTGGATCCATGCGCTCGTTTGACATCAGAGAGAGTATTAAAAATGCGTAAGTTAGGGAGTTTGTTTATCTCAGTGCTGCTGATGGGACTGAGCGGTTGTAACCCCGTCTCCAGTGATGCGCAAAGCGTAGCCGCTTCCCACGCCGCAACTGATGTTCCCCACGCTTTACCTGCTATTGAATGGCGTCTTGCAACCTCTTGGCCGAAAAACTTCCCCGGTTTAGGCATGGCTCCTGAGCGTTTTGCGCATTTAGTCGATGAAATGTCTAACGGTCGGTTAAAGATTAGCGTTTATGGTGCGGGTGAGTTGATGCCCGCTTTTGCCGTATTTGATGGTGTGAGTCAGGGTAAAATTCAAATGGCCCACTCCGCTTCTTTCTACTGGAGAGGAAAAGCGCCCGCAGCGCAGTTTTTTTCATCGATCCCCTTTGGTATGACCGCACAGGAAATAAATGGCTGGCTTCACTATGGTGGTGGTATGGAGCTGTGGACTGAAGTGTATCAACCCTTTGGTATTATTCCCCTCGCGGGAGGCAATACTGGGATGCAGATGGGCGGCTGGTTTAATAAACCCATCAATACCATTGCTGATTTTAAGGGATTGAAGGTCCGCATGCCGGGCTTAGGTGGTGAAGTGTTGAAACGCGTTGGTGCTGTACCTGTAAACATGGCGGGGCGTGAACTTTATGGTGCACTGCAAACGGGGGCGATTGATGCCGCTGAGTGGGTAGGGCCAGTGAATGATCTTGCCTTCGGTTTACATAAAGTGGCTAAGTACTACTATTACCCTGGTTGGCATGAGCCAGGTTCAAATATGGAATTCTTGATTAATACAGCTGCCTTTGAGAGTTTACCTGAGGATTTACAGGCCATAGTCAGAGTTGCTGCGAGAGCCATTAACCAAGATATGCTCGATGAATACACGACCCGTAACGTGACCGCCCTTGAAACGTTAGTGAAGGACGAAGGTGTGGAGCTTAAAGCGTTTCCACCGAACGTCTTGTTGGAGCTTGAGAAAATTTCCAAACAAGTGATTGAAGATCAAGCGAATCAAGATCCCTTAATGCGAAAGGTGTACGATGCCTACCACACGTATGAGCAAGGTGTGCGCCAGTACCATAAAATATCTGAGGATGCTTACAGTCAACAGCGTCAACACTAAATGATGGTTTTTTTACTGCAAACTGTCACATTAGCATCTGATTTATATGAGATGATTTCATCTTAGATTATCTTGTTATCGGCGTAATTCATTTGGTGTTATGCTTGCAAGCCATAAATAGACAGTTACAGTGGCGTTGATGTCGCCCTGAGAATTTGGAGATCCCTATGCCATTACTTGATAGCTTTACCGTCGACCATACTCGGATGAATGCCCCTGCGGTTCGTATCGCTAAGCATATGAGCACGCCAAAGGGCGATGCCATTACTGTATTTGATTTACGTTTTTGCGCACCGAATAAAGAGATCCTCAGTGAGCGTGGTATTCATACTCTAGAGCATTTGTTCGCGGGTTTTATGCGTGACCATTTAAATGGCAGCGATGTTGAGATCATTGATATTTCGCCAATGGGATGTCGTACCGGTTTTTATATGAGTTTGATTGGTGAACCCACAGAGCGCCAAGTGGCCGATGCGTGGTTAGCCGCGATGGAAGATGTGCTTAAAGTGGTTGAGCAGTCTGAAATCCCTGAGCTGAACGAATACCAATGTGGTACGTATGAGATGCATTCATTAGAGCAAGCACAAGATATCGCCCGTAATATTATTGCGGCAGGCGTAAGTGTTAATCGTAATGACGATCTAAAATTAAGCGATGAAATTCTAGGTAACCTGTAATTGTTCGCACTCTTATAGTATGAGAGTGCTTCGTTAGTAAATTCAGTTTCCTGAAGTTAATAAGAGAAAGCGACGAGAGTCGCTTTTTTTTTCATTCAAACTCAGCTATTTTACAAGTTAATAACAAAAACACCGTACGCTAACAAAGTTTTTGGGAGCTTGGTATGCCTAGTCGTTACTTCACTGTATCACTTTGTGCAATTTCTGTATCTCTTGCCTGTTCTAGCACAACGTTCGCCGATGATCTTCACAGTCAAATGCTTGAATTGAACAAGCTCAATGACACATTTCATTCAACGTCTAATCGTTTAGCGTTAGGTCAATTGACGGCTTTGACGGTTTTGCCTGCGGATCTGAGTGGAAATCCCGCGAGCATCAGCATGCGCAGTGCGACTCAAGGTATTGCGGTATTACAAGATAGAGTGTATTTCTCACCTGCGCCTTATTCTGCACCGCAATTACAACTCTTACCTAATCTGCTGCAACAACAGAGTGTTACTGCCGCCCCGATGGCAAATATGGCTGTCGGTGGGCAAGGTGCGTTTGGGGTGGTGAGTTATCAAACCTTACCTGTTGCTGAGCAGACCGAGAATAGTAAGGCGACTCTCGAGGGCAATACCGATTCAGACTACAGTGTCGATATGAATTGGGGAGTGAAGCAAAAAGAGTATGGCATGATACTCGCGGTTAATTATGCAGATAATAGCGGCGCAGATCACTTGCTCAATGGTCAAGACACAGACCACCAAACGACAGACATCTTATTTAAAATTAACGCCGCGAGTTTACTCGGCGCCAGAAGTCCACAGGTGACTGAGTTTACTTACCAGTTTCTCGATGATGATAGTTATCGCTCTCAGCTTGGGTTAACACAGGCCGATTGGCAACAAGATCCTATGAGTTTGTATTCGGCCACTGCGGCGGATAAACATCAGGGGCGACATCATAAGTACCAACTGTCTCACCAAGTTACGCTCAATGGTGGGCATAAGGTCACCACAGACTTTTACTACCAGTCTTATTCGCAGCAATTAAACCAACTCAATCAATTTGATGGGCAAATGCTCGATGCCCAGAGTCTTGCTGCGTTGGCCGCATTTGAACGTCAGCCGACAGTCGATGGCGTCGAACTGGCTTCTTTACAGCAAGACAATGATTTCAGCTCCTTTGGGGCACAAACTGAATCAGTGAATCAGTATGGTGCCCATCAAATTATCTATAGCGCCCGTTATCATACGGATAAAGCCGAGATGCGCCTTGGCGATCAACAGAGTCTATGGCAGCAGGACTTGAGTTTAGTGAGTGATGCACAAAATGCGTTATTGGCCTATACCGACGATGCAACTGCATTTACTTCGGCAATCGATTCCTTGTTTAATTGGGACGAATTACAGATAAAGCTCGCGCTTGCCTATGAACAAGTGAGCGTCAATCGCAAGGTCGATTTAGCTTATGTAGGACTGGATGCGGCTGATTTCTCCGACAGCGATTGGATGCCACAACTCGGTGTTTTATATGATGCTGGAGATTGGCGCTTTAGTACGGATATTCGCCGCTCATGGACCGCCGCAAGTGCGGGGAATCTTGAGCAAGAGGCACAAGTATCATTGCAATATCAAGTCAGCGCCCAATATGCCAGTGAGCATTTTAGTGCTGACATCAAAACCTACGTTCAAGATTTTGATAACCTGCATGTCAATTGCGATGCGTATACCCAATGTGCCGACAGTCGCTTGTGGGTTCAAGGCAATGTCGTGGATGTGCTGACCAAAGGAGTTGAGCTGAATCTTGGCTACCAGTGGGATATTGGTAGTGTACAGTTACCATTAGTTTTAAATTATCAATATTCGAATTCGGAGTATCAAACCAATAGCTGTAACGAAATCCAAGGTTGCGTTGTGGCTGGTGATAGAGTGGCTTGGTTACCTGAGCAGCAATTGCATTTTAGTGCTGGAATGAAATATGCCGAATATGAATTGAATGCAAATGTCTTTTATCAATCCGAGCGGGAAATGGGCCAATTTGGTGCTGAATTACAACCTATCGCAGTACAATGGCGGGTAGATTTAGCGGCGAATTATCATTTTGATCGCCACCATGAGATTTATTTTAGGGTAGAAAATCTCTTAGATGAGTCATTAGTTACGACAGCATCAAATAGCGGAATTCGATCGGAAAATGGACGTATTAGCTATTTAGGTTATCAATGGCGCTTTTAAATTGAGTTTTATTTTGTTTGAATTTAAATCAATTGAAACAAATAAGATCGATTTCGGCTGCGTTTAGTGGACGTTTCGACTTTTTGCTAAATTAAATCTTTAATTATTAATGCTATAGTACCCAGTGGCCGTAATATTCTCTCTTTCTGATCAGTCACTAGGTCGGAAGGTGAACGCCGTAGCGCATGATTCTTTTCAATCCGTATTTTAGGTTTGAAATCACCTATAATTTTCGTGGCGATGCCAAGTCAATTGGGGTAAAATGCGCGCGACCAGCGTGATTGCGATCGCATTTCTGTGATAAATCTGCGCTAGCTCAATGCAGTAGGTTTTGTTTAAAACCTAAGTATTTAGCAGGAACGCGGCGCATTGTCTTTCCTTCAAACGTAGTGCTTGTGGATATGATTACAATTAAGAAAGGATTGGAACTGCCTATAGCAGGCGGACCAGAGCAAGTTATCCATAATGGCCCAGCCATTAAACATGTAGCTACTTTGGGTGAAGAGTATATTGGCTTACGTCCAACGATGAAGATCAAAGTGGGCGATAAAGTACAAAAAGGCCAAGTTCTTTTTGAAGATAAGAAGAATTTAGGCGTTAAATATACGGCTTTAGCCAGTGGTACTATATTAGACATTAACCGGGGCGCCCAGCGTGTTCTGCAGTCTGTTGTCATTGAAGTGGAAGGAAACGACAGCGTTGCCTTTGCTAAATATGATGCCACTGCACTCGATACGCTCGACTCGCAGTTAGTCCGTGACAATCTGATTGAATCAGGTTTATGGACTGCTTTGCGTACTCGTCCTTTTAGCAAAGTTCCTGCTGTAGACTCTTCTGCTGCTGGTATTTTTGTAACCGCAATAGATACTCAACCTCTTGCCGCTGATCCCGTTGTGGTGATCCGTGAGCATAAAGAAGATTTTGCTAATGGTCTTAAGGTCTTAGCAAGACTTACTGACGGTAAAGTTTACCTTTGTAAAGCGCCTGGCGCTGATATTCCTGCCGCAAACGCCCAAGTTGAAGAATTTGCCGGTGTGCACCCTGCAGGATTAGTCGGTACTCACATTCACTTCTTATTGTCTGCCTCTGCAAAACGTACCGTTTGGCATATTGGTTACCAAGATGTAATAGCAATTGGTCAGCTATTTACGACGGGTGAACTCAATACCGAACGTGTTATTGCGATCGCAGGCCCTAAAGCGGCTAAGCCAAGACTCGTACGCACTGTTGTGGGCGCGAGCATGACTGAATTAACCGCAGGTGAAGCCTTAGATGGCAATGTTCGTCTAATTTCAGGCTCTGTTCTGAATGGTCGTACAGCTGTTGGTCCACAAGGGTATTTAGGTCGTTACCATGTTCAAGTAAGTCTGTTAGAAGAAGGTACAGAGAAAGAATTTTTAGGCTGGGTATTACCAGGCTCAGACAAATATTCTATCACTCGTGCATTCTTAGGACATCTTGCTCCTTCTCGTCTGTTCAGCATGACGACCAGTACAGGTGGTTCAGACCGCGCTATGGTGCCAATTGGTAACTATGAGCGTGTAATGCCATTGGACATTCTTCCTACTATGTTGTTGCGTGACTTGATTTCAGGTGACTTTGACGGTGCTGCTACTTTAGGCGCGTTGGAGTTAGATGAAGAAGATCTCGCACTGTGTACGTTCGTATGTCCAGGCAAGTATGACTACGGTTCATATCTGCGTGACTGTCTAGATACGATCGAGAGGGAAGGCTAATGAGCTTGAAAGATTTTTTCGAACGTATTGAACCCGACTTTGAAAAAGGCGGTAAATACGAAAAGTTTTATGCCCTATTCGAAGCGGCATACACGATTTTTTATACCCCAGGTAAAGTGAACAAGGGCAAAACCCATGTTCGCGATAACCTCGATCTAAAACGTATGATGATTACGGTTTGGGCTTGTGCTTTCCCAGCGATGTTCGTGGGTATGTACAACGTAGGTTTACAAGCTCAATTAGCTTTAGTGGCTGGTTTTGCTACCCCTGACGTATGGCAAGTGAGCTTGTTCAGCATGTTCGGTACCGAACTGACGGCAAACTCTGGCTGGCCTGCGCTGATGTGGTATGGCGCCTGTTTCTTCCTACCTATCTACGCGGTGACCTTCGCCGTCGGTGGTATCTGGGAAGTGCTGTTTGCCTCTATCCGTGGTCATGAAGTCAACGAAGGTTTCTTCGTTACCTCTATCCTGTTCGCTTTAACGCTGCCAGCAACTATCCCATTATGGATGGTGGCGCTGGGTATCACCTTCGGTGTGGTCGTGGCGAAAGAAGTGTTCGGTGGTACAGGGCGTAACTTCTTAAACCCAGCACTAGCGGGTCGTGCCTTCTTGTTCTTCGCTTATCCGTTGAATATGTCAGGTGATACCTCATGGGTTGTGGCTGACGGTTACTCAGGTGCAACTGCACTGAGCCAAGCAGCGTCTGGCACTTTAGATTACGCAATTAACCAAAACTGGTGGGATGCGTTCTTCGGTTTCATTCCAGGTTCAGTGGGTGAAGTGTCTACATTAGCGATTCTGTTAGGTGGTTTGGTCATCATCTACACGCGTATCGCTTCATGGCGCATCGTTGGCGGTGTAATGGTGGGTATGATTGCCATTTCTACTCTGCTTAACGTTGTCGGTAGTGACACTAATCCAATGTTTGCAATGCCTTGGTACTGGCACTTAGTGTTAGGTGGTTTTGCGTTTGGCATGATGTTCATGGCGACAGACCCAGTGTCAGCGTCATTTACTAACCAAGCTAAATGGGCATACGGTATCTTGATCGGTGCAATGGCTGTGTTTATCCGCGTGATTAACCCTGCATTCCCTGAAGGCATGATGTTGGCAATTTTGTTTGCTAACTTGTTCGCGCCATTGTTCGACCACTTCGTGGTTCAGGCAAATATCAAGCGGAGGATTGCCCGTGGCTAGTAATAAAGATTCGTTCGGCAGAACCTTATTTATCGTCGTTGGCCTGTGTCTAATTTGTGCGATATTTGTGTCTACTGCAGCAGTGTTACTGAGACCGACTCAAGCAGAAAATAAACTGCTTGATAAGCAAAAGTACATTCTGGAAGCCGCTGGTCTTATCGATACTAAAGCTGGCAAAGTGACCAAAGCGCAAATTCTGGATACATACGGCAAACACATCGAAGCTAAACTGGTCGATTTGAAAACGGGTGCTTGGGTTGAGGGTGTTGATGCTGACACTTATGATCAACGTAAAGCGTCTCGTGATGTGAAAACCTCATTTGTACCTGAGAATGACATCGCTTCAGTGAAACGTGTTGCTGATAAGGCTGTGGTTTATCTTGTTCGTGACGGCCAAGGTAAATTAACCAGTGTCATTCTGCCAATCCATGGTTATGGCCTATGGTCTACTATGTATGCCTTCCTTGCTATGGATGCTGACCTAAACACAGTGCAAAGCTTAGTCTACTACGAGCACGGCGAAACGCCGGGCTTAGGTGGTGAAGTGCAAAATGCTCAGTGGAAAGCGAAATGGCATGGCAAAAAGTTATTTGATGAGCAAGGTAAACTCGCTATCAGCGTAACGAAAAACCCAACTGTTGCTAGCACTGAGTACGGTGTAGATGCATTATCTGGCGCAACCTTAACGAGTAACGGTGTACAACATTCACTGACATTCTGGTTGGGTAAAGAAGGTTTTGCGAGTTTCATTGAAAAAGCACGCAATGGAGGTCTCAACTAATGTCTGACGCTAAAGAACTGAAACAGGTTCTGACCGGACCTATAGTCAACAACAACCCGATTGCTTTACAAGTACTTGGTGTATGTAGTGCATTAGCGGTAACGAGCAAGCTCGAAACTGCACTGGTAATGGCGTTGGCGTTAACTGCGGTAACTGCGTTTTCGAACCTGTTTATCTCAATGATCCGTAATCATATTCCAAGCAGTGTGCGTATTATCGTACAGATGACCATTATTGCCTCTTTGGTAATCGTGGTTGACCAATTGCTGCAGGCTTATGCTTATCAGATCTCTAAGCAGCTGTCGGTATTCGTCGGTCTGATTATTACGAACTGTATCGTAATGGGTCGTGCCGAAGCTTACGCGATGAAAACACCGCCAATGATGAGCTTTATGGATGGTATCGGTAACGGTTTAGGTTACGGTGCAATTCTGTTAGCTGTTGGCTTCGTACGTGAACTGTTTGGTAACGGTTCTCTGTTCGGTGTTGAAATCCTGCACAAGATCTCTGATGGCGGCTGGTACCAACCAAACGGTCTGCTACTACTGCCTCCGAGTGCGTTCTTCCTGATCGGTGTTTTGATTTGGATTATTCGTACCTATAAGCCAGAGCAAGTTGAAGCAAAAGGGTAAGTGCGATGGAACATTATATTAGCCTGTTAATTCGCTCTGTTTTCATTGAAAACATGGCACTGGCCTTCTTCCTAGGTATGTGTACTTTCTTGGCTGTGTCTAAGAAAGTCACTACAGCCATGGGCCTAGGGATTGCGGTAGTTGTAGTGTTAACTATCTCTGTCCCAGCAAACCAAGTTATCTATCAAGGGCTGCTAGCTCCTGGTGCACTTGCTTGGGCTGGCGCACCTGAAGCTGACTTAAGCTTCTTGAAATTCATTACCTTTATCGGTGTGATTGCAGCTTTGGTTCAAATTCTGGAAATGGCACTGGACAAGTACTTTCCACCTTTGTACAACGCATTAGGTATTTTCTTACCTTTGATCACAGTGAACTGCGCGATTTTCGGTGCGGTATCATTCATGGTTGAGCGTGACTACAAGCTGGGTGAGAGTGTGGTGTTTGGTTTTGGCTCAGGAGTGGGTTGGGCATTAGCTATCGTATTGATGGCCGGTATCCGTGAGAAGCTGAAGTATGCCGACGTGCCTAACGGCCTACGTGGTTTAGGGATTACCTTTATCACCGCTGGTTTGATGGCCTTAGGTTTCATGTCGTTTTCAGGTGTGTCTCTGTAAGAGACACATAACGGCTTCTTGAATTGGACCTTCTAAGGATAAGTTAATGGATATTCTTGGTATTTTTAAATCTACTCCGCTCGAGGTTTACCTCGGTGTGAGTATGTTTACTGCTATCGTCCTCATCTTGGTATTAGTGATTTTATTCGCTAAGTCTAAGTTAGTGGCTAGTGGTGACATCACGATCGGCATTAATGACGATCCTGAAAAAGCGATTACAACCGGTGCGGGCGGTAAGTTGTTAGGCGTTTTGGCTAACAGCGGTATCTTCGTATCGAGTGCGTGTGGTGGCGGTGGCTCATGTGGCCAATGTCGCGTGGTGATTAAGTCTGGCGGCGGCGATATTTTGCCAACGGAACTTGACCACATCAGCAAAGGTGATGCCCGTAAAGGTTGTCGTCTTTCTTGTCAGGTTAACGTTAAGAACGATATGGAAATCGAGCTTGACGAAGAAATCTTCGGTATCAAGAAATGGGAATGTGAAGTTATCTCTAATGATAACAAAGCCACTTTCATTAAAGAACTGAAGCTACAAATTCCTGATGGCGAGTCTGTACCATTCCGTGCTGGCGGTTATATTCAAATCGAAGCACCAGCTCATCATATTAAATATGCAGATTTTGATGTACCTGCACAATACCGTGGCGACTGGGAACACTTCGGTTTCTTCAATCTTGAATCTAAGGTTGATGAAGAAACTATCCGTGCATACTCAATGGCTAACTACCCAGAAGAGTTCGGCATTATTATGCTGAACGTGCGTATTGCTACGCCTCCACCACGTAACTTGACTCTGCCTTGCGGTAAGATGTCATCTTACATTTGGAGCTTAAAAGCGGGCGATAAAGTGACAATTTCTGGCCCATTCGGTGAATTCTTCGCGAAAGATACCGATGCAGAAATGGTGTTTATCGGCGGTGGTGCGGGTATGGCGCCAATGCGTTCACATATCTTCGACCAACTGAAGCGTCTTCAGTCTAAACGTAAGATGAGCTTCTGGTACGGTGCACGTTCTAAGCG
Organism: Shewanella oncorhynchi; assembly: GCF_030848765.1. NCBI lineage: Bacteria > Pseudomonadati > Pseudomonadota > Gammaproteobacteria > Alteromonadales > Shewanellaceae > Shewanella > Shewanella oncorhynchi. The sequence continues at coordinate 3,882,040 of NZ_CP132914.1, read as the reverse complement.
TGAAATGTTCTACGTAGAAGATTTCGACGGCCTAGTGGCTGAGAATGATAACTTCGTATGGCATGTGGCACTTTCAGATCCTCAACCAGAGGACAACTGGGATGGTTACACAGGTTTTATTCATAACGTATTGTATGAAAACTATCTGAAAAACCATGATGCTCCAGAAGATTGTGAGTTCTACATGTGTGGACCTCCAATGATGAACGCTGCCGTAATTGGTATGTTGAAAAATCTTGGTGTCGAAGACGAAAACATCCTGTTGGATGACTTCGGCGGCTAATGTTCATTAGTCCTAGATAGAAAAGTTGCAGATGTTGAGGTTAACCTTTCATCTGCAACTTTTGCATTTAAGGGCCCAAATAAGAGTAGTAGGTCACTATGTTTCAGACCTTAAAGATCAATACCTCAGCACTAAAGCATTCATTTAACTGGCTAGTCCTCGTGGGACTGGCCTTTTTTGTTTCAGCCTGTTCAAAGCAAAACGAAGTCATTTCGTTGGCCGGCAGCACTATGGGCACGACTTATCACATTAAAGTCGTCCCGAATGAGCAGATGCCGACGGCGCAGTTACTTCAAGCGGAGATTGATTTAGCCCTTGAGCTAGTCAATGACCAGATGTCGACCTATCGGCCTAATTCAGAATTATCCCGTTTCAACCAATTGCCATTGGAGCAAAGTGTTGAAGTCTCACCGGATACCATAAAAGTGGTGCAAGAGGGAATACGTTTATATCAAGTGACGGATAAGGCACTTGATATTACCTTAGGTCCTTTAGTTAATCTGTGGGGTTTTGGACCTGATAAGCGTCCAACGAAAGTTCCGACACAGGCTGATATTGATGCGGCTAAAGCCAAAACAGGGATTAGTGAACTTTCCATTGAAGGCAACCGTCTAAGTAAGCACAACACCCATTTATATGTAGATTTATCATCAATTGCGAAGGGATTTGGGGTTGATAAGATCGCTTCCATTCTTGATAAATACCACGCGACAGGGTATTTAGTCGAAATCGGTGGCGAACTGAGTATCAAAGGTGCCAAAGGTGATGGAAGCTCTTGGCGTGTTGCTATAGAGCAACCGACCAATGATGGCTCTGAAGCCGTACAGCAGGTTATTGCACCTGGTACTATGGCGATGGCGACCTCTGGTGATTATCGTAATTATTATGAAGAAGACGGCCAACGTTTTACGCATATAATCGATCCGCGTACTGGTTTACCGATAAATCATAAGTTAGCATCCGTGACGGTATTGCATCAAAATTGTATGACGGCCGACGGTTTTGCGACGGCCATGATGGTTTTGGGCACAGAAGCATCATTGGAGCTTGCCAAGAAGGAACACTTGGCGATAATGCTAATCGAAAAGCAAGGCGACGGATTTAAGGTCTATTACAGCGACGCCTTCAAGCCTTTCCTTATTTAGTTTTTGGAGTAAACCATGACCTCTTTTATCGCGGCATTTGTGATCTTGTTAGTCTTCTTTTTGCTCATGTCGATTGGTTATCTTATCAAGCGCAAAGCCGTTGAAGGAAGTTGTGGCGGTTTAGGTGTTCTAGGGATTGAAAAAGCGTGTGATTGTGATGACCCTTGTGACAAACGTAAACGTCGTATGGCCGCTGAAGAAGCGCGTCGTGAGAAGTTAACGAAAGACCGCATTATCTAAATAGTCTTGATTCGATCATAGCCTCCGATTTAGGGGGCTATTTTTTTGCCTCGTATTTTCTTACACGGGTTAATCATTTGAGATTTATCCTTGGGATTAGAGTGGGATAGCAAGTTAATCTAAGCAGGAATGAGAATGCTTTTCATCATTAAGTGGGTGAAATATAAAGATAATTTGAGTTGGCTGCTGAATTGTACTAGGCTAGAAGCTTGATTTAGATCAATCTTTTCACGCATACCAAGGATAGTAACTTATGAAAGGTCATCCTAAAGTGGTTGGGCAACTGAATCGGGTGCTTACCTGTGAGTTGACCGCCATCAATCAATATTTTCTCCATGCCCGCATGTTTAAGCACTGGGGCCTTGAGAAGCTAAATCACGTCGAATACAAAAAATCCATCCAAGATATGAAGCACGCCGATAAGCTCATCGAGCGCGTACTGTTTTTGGAAGGCCTGCCAAATCTGCAGCAACTCGAGAAACTTCGCATTGGTGAACATAGCCAAGAAATGCTCGACTGCGATCTGGCCATGGTGCAAGAGCAGCTTACATTGCTGCGTGATGCCATTAGCCTGTGTGAAACCGAGCAAGACTATGTGAGCCGCGATCTGCTGGAAGACATTCTCGAAGATGAGGAAGAGCATTTAGATTGGCTCGAGTCGCAGCAAGAGCTCATTACGCTAACCGGTATTCAAAATTATCTACAATCGCAAATTAGCGACCAATAGGAGCGGGATATGAAAGGCGATAAAGACGTCATCGATGCGTTAAATCGACTCCTAACGGGAGAACTCTCGGCAATGGATCAGTATTTTGTCCATGCCCATATGTACGAAGATTGGGGCCTGAATGAACTCTATGAGCGTATCGCTCATGAGTCAGATGATGAGAAAGCCCATGCAGCCAAATTAGTGCAGCGCATTTTATTCCTCGAAGGTACACCCAATGTTGCCGCCCGTGAGGCATTGAACATAGGTAAAGATGTAGAAGAGATGCTACGTAATGATCTTGCCTATGAATACAAGGTCGCGGACGATTTGCGCAAAGTGATTGCACTGTGTGAGCAGAAGCAAGATTACCAGACCCGCGAAATCCTTGAAGTATTACTCGACGATACAGAGTCTGACCATATGTATTGGCTCGAAAAACAACTTGGGCTTATCGACCGTGTTGGGCTGCAAAACTACCTGCAAACTAAGATGTGAGCCTTAGATTGTTAGGTTGAGTAAATACCTAGGCCACTGAGTGTAATGGCCTAGGAAACTCAGTTATTAAGCATGTCTGTTGTTCCTCACACTTGTCTTGTTCTCTTTTTCAGCGCTAGGCCACATCTTATTGGCCCCAAATCTATCAGGAATACTTGATTACTGTTTTTATATACAGTATTTTGGCGTTGGAGGAATTCAACGTGCGAAAAATTATTCATATCGATATGGACTGCTATTTTGCTGCAGTGGAAATGCGCGACTTTCCTGAGTACCGTGGCAAGCCTTTAGCCGTGGGTGGCAGTAGCGACCGTCGCGGTGTTATCAGTACTTGCAGTTACGAGGCACGTAAATTCGGTGTACGTTCAGCAATGGCAACGGCTTATGCCTTTAAGTTGTGCCCTGAGCTGATTTTAGTACCAGGCCGGATGCAGGTTTACAAAGAAGTGTCGCTACAAATTCGTGAAATATTTTCTCGCTATACCCAATTAATTGAGCCGCTTTCCTTAGATGAAGCTTATTTGGATGTGAGTGAGTGCCAGCAATATAAGGGCTCAGCGACCTTGATTGCCCAAGCGATTCGTCGCGATATCTTAGCCGAAACGGGTTTAACCGCATCGGCGGGTATCGCGCCAGTAAAATTTTTAGCTAAGGTCGCCTCGGATCTGAACAAGCCAAACGGCCAATATGTCATTACGCCAGAGACGCTTTCTGAGTTTGTTAAGACCTTATCGCTGCGTAAAATTCCCGGTGTTGGTAAAGTCACCGCAGAAAAGCTCTCTTCGCTCGGGCTCAATACCTGTGGTGATGTGCAAGCTTATTCTAAACCTGAGCTCTTAGCGCGATTCGGTAAGTTTGGTGGTGTGTTGATTGAGCGTTCCCAAGGCATAGATGAACGGGGGATTTCTGCCGACAGAGAGCGCAAATCAGTGGGGGTTGAAACCACATTAGCAAAGGATATTTATAGCTTAGAGCAGTGCCAGCAGGTGATGCCGAGTTTGATCCAAGAACTGTCGTTGCGTTTAAGTCGCAGTGCTAAGGAACGCAAAATACATAAACAGGTGGTCAAACTTAAGTTTAACGATTTCAAGCAGACTACAATTGAGCACCGCAGCGATGAAGTCTCGATTGTAATGTTCTATGAGCTACTCGCACAGGCTATGGAAAGGCAAGAAGGCCGTGGCATTCGTCTATTGGGTATTTCGGTCGGCCTTACCGATTCTACTCTTGTCGTCACCACAAGCTTAAACGGCCAGACTCAGCTGGATTTAGCACTCTAGCCGTTTATTGAGTTGATAAGCCGCAGACTCATGCCTGCATTGGCTCAATAAGCCTCGGGTGGATTCGCCAACATAAAATCAATTAACAGTCTGACCCGTAAGGGCAGGTTGTCTCGATCGCGATACATCAAGTAGGCGGTGCGCGGAATACCTTGCCACTCGGGCAGTATTTGAATGAGTTTGCCACTTCGTATCTGTTCACTCGCCATGCTGATGGGTATGAGTCCAATCCCAAGCCCCGCCACCACGGCCTGACAGGCAATCGCCATATCATCGACGGCTAATTTGATATTCCCCCTTGGTTCAAACTCGACATTTTGCCCTGTGCTATTGTGCTGTAAACGCCACGTTTTTGTGGGCTTGGCGATGATAACCGGATGCTGATCCAGCTCTTCAATGGATTGCAGCGCATGCCACTGCGTTGCTGATGTGCTGGTGCAAAGTACAAAGCTAATCGTGGTAAGTGGCCTTGCAATCCAATCGGGATCTTTAGGTTCGCCCACTCGAAAGGCGATATCGATGGCGTTTTCACTGACATCGATATTCATGTTCGACAGGCTTAAATCGATGTCGATATTGGGATAATGCCGTTGAAAGGCGTTGAGTGATTCACCTAGCCAGCGATAGGTTGTATTGATGGGCGCCGAGATCCGCAGTTTGCCAACCGCTTGATGTTTATCCGCATGCAACTCACCAGATACCTGGTTTAACTCGATAAACAGCGGGCCGCAGCGTTCGAGATACCGCTGACCTGTGGCGGTAAGGTTGACTTTATGGGCGTCTCTGTGCAGTAAACGCAGACCTAAGGATTGTTCTAACAGATTGATTCGACGGCTTAAGGTTGAAGGTGGAATGCCTAAATGCTGCGCCGCGAGCTTAAAACTCCCTTGCTGTGCCACCACCCAAAATAAGCGCATATCGTCTAAGGAATAATTAAGTTTCATATTTGGAATTTAAGCTCTCAATATTGTGTATTTTAATAATATATGAAACTTATAAACTAAGCTCAATCCCAATTACCTCCCTAGAGGCCGATATGAAATCCCATACACCTTACATGACATTCGTTTGTCTACTGATTTGCGTTTTTAGCTGGGGCAGTGTGTTTCCGATTGCTAAGCGAGTGCTGGAGGAGATGTCAGGAGAATCCCTCGTCTTCTGGCGTTTTACCATTGCGGCTGTGACTCTAGCGTTATATATCGTTTTTACTCGTCAGGTTTGGCCCAAATTGAGTTTGGTGCAATATATTGTCATAGCGTTAGTGGGTGTGATTGGTGTGGGCGGCTTAAATCTGGCGTTATTTAATGGCCTGCAGCATACCTCTGCTGCCAATGGTGCCTTGATTATGGCGCTCAGCCCGCTGGTGACTTCAATCGTCAATGCGCTATTACAGCGTGAATGGCTCAGCAGACAACAAGTGTTTAGCTTAGTGGGTGGATTGGCGGGCGTACTGCTAGTGATAACCAACGGTAGTGTTCAGCAGTTGCTCAACTTTAGTTTTAACCAAGGTGATGTGATGATTGCCGCCGGCATGTTGGCGTGGAGTGGTTATACCATTTGTTCGCAACGGGTCGGCCATTGGTTGCCTGTGTTGCCCTTTACCTTGCTGAGTATGATAGCTGCCAGTGTGTCTATGTCCGTGGTTGGGCTTGGCCGCGGTGAGTTTCACCCTTGGCTGGAGTTGATGGAACTGTCGGCAACGGCTTTTTCTAGCGTGCTCTACATAGGTTTGTTCGCCACTGTGCTCGGTTATCTGTTTTGGATTAACGGTGTTAAGGCGCTTGGCCCCGCTAAGGCATCGATTTTTTTTAATCTCGTGCCCGTTTTTGCAGCATTAACGGCGTTAGCCATGGGGCAGGCGGTGACGGAAATTCAATTGGTAGGGATGCTGATAGTGATCCTTGCGTTGATGTTACCTATGTTAGTCAACTTACGCGCGGCAAGAGGCTTAGTGGTTAAGCGCTGCTAATCAGTGCTAGCTTTGCTGTTTAAATATAAGGGAGCACCTGAATTCAGATAATCACTGCGACAGGTTTATGCTCCCTTATTCGTTAGAGGGGACTTTTCAAACATCACTGATTTACAAAAGGTAACTTATATAAAAGCTTTCACCCTCAAAAATTACAGTTTAAAGCGGCTGACCAGCGCCGTGAGATTACTCGCCATTGACGAGAGTTGTACGCTTGCTGCGTAGATTTCATCAGTGGTTCGTAGACTTTCCTCCGACTGTTCGGCAATGTGTTGAATATTTTGATGACTCTCGTTGGCCATAGTGGTTTGCGCTTTAGCCGCGAGGGCGATTTGATTGTTCATCTCACTAATTTGGCTGACCATTTCTGCAATATGCGCTAAGGCTTCACCGGCATTACTGGCGGCTTCTACGCTTGAGATAGCCTTTTCATTACCGATATTAATCGCTGCCACAGCGCTTTGAGTGCCATTTTGCACATTGGTGATCATCAATTTAATTTCTTCGGTTGATTGGTGAGTCTTAGAGGCAAGGGATCGTACTTCATCTGCAACCACTGCAAACCCGCGTCCTTGTTCGCCTGCTCGCGCCGCTTCAATTGCGGCGTTAAGGGCTAATAGATTCGTCTGTTCGGCAATGGCTTGAATCACCTCAAGCACGCGGCCGATATGTTGGCCTTCCTGTTCGAGTTTATTGATCTGCATTTCTGCCGTGCCTACATCTCCCGCAAGTTCACGAATCACATTGATGGTTTTTTTCACTCTTGCCTGACCGTCGGCGGTAAATACGTCGGCTTGTTTAGCGGCATCGGCGGCATGACTGGCACTGACTGATACTTCTTGCACTGATGCGGCAATATGATCGCTGGCATCGGCGATTCTGTGGGTGGCAGCTTGTTGATCCATCAAGGTATGTTTTGCTGATGCGCTGGTTTTGGCTAGACCTTCGGCAGCGGTGTTGAGCTCTGATGTAGACTGTTTAAATTGCGATATAATACCGTGTAAGTTATCGAGAAAATGATTGAATGCCTTGGCGAGATCACCAAGCTCGTCCTTAGAGGTTAAGTGGACTCGTTCGGTCAAATCGCCATCACCATCGGTAATGTCGTGGATTTTTGCGAGTAAAACCGCCAGCGGTTTGCTGATGAGTTTAGGCAGTGCAACGATAAAGAGTATGCAGATCAAGAGACTGATAGCTAAGGCAATTAACTGCATCTGTTGTCCATGATTGGCATCATCATCTACTTGGGCAATCGCTGCGGTAGTATTACTATTTAAATCATTGATTAAATGATTAATGTTCTGGTGTAGTTGCTCGAATTGCGTTGCTGCTTGACCGAAACTAAGATCAATCGCCGTCGTTCTACCGTTACGGCCATTTTGGGTGCGTTGATTACTGATTTCTGTGGTTGTCGCTCGCCAAGTATCGAAACTGTGATTCAATTCATTGAGCTTATCTTTAGCGAGGGGACTTGTGGTCACATCGGCAAACTTATCAATATGTTCTTTAACCAGAGAGATACTATTAGTGTGCTGCTTTAAAAGGTCGTTGTAAGAGTCTGTGCCCACGTTAACAAACATCAGGCTGCGCTCGGCCACCTGAGCTTGATAAAGCTCTTTATCGGCCTGTAGGAGTTCAGATTGGCTAGGTAAGTATTCAAGCGCGAGTGTATTCGCGCTGTGATTTAAGGCTTTGAGTCCTAAAATGCCAGTTGAAGAGGCGAAGATGACTACGCCAGCGAGTAGCAGACTCGGATAAGTCAGTTTCTGATTAACGGATAGATCTTTATACCATTCCATAGTCACGCCCTCCTTGATTGATGCACTGAAAAGGTGAGAGCCGCAATAACCTCTGTGGTAAGAGGATGCAGCCCATCACTGGCGTTCTCTGGTAATTAGAGTCCAAATTGATCTAGGTTGATCCCAATCGTGATAGCGCCAATTGCAGCATCGCCATCCATCACTGGAATAGAAATTTGTACTAGATAGGCTTGGGAGCTCTCGTCAAACTTGACCGGACCTATGTGTTTATCGCCTTTGCCATTGGCGAAGGATTTTTGCCATTTATCCTCATCACCCTGCCAATAATCTGAAGTTTTACTGATCATGGCGACGTTCGCGCCTTGATTGTCCATGAGGAAAATTTCTTGGTAGTAAGGTTTGCTGGCTTCGAAGGTCGTGAGAAACTTGGCCGCTTCGTTGTTCATCAGGGATGACATAAAGTCATCAATACCTGCGGTGGCAATCCATTTTTCATCTAATGTTTTGATTGAATCTAAGCTTTTGCCTTGGGCATTTTGCGCTTTAACAGCATTCACCAGTACCACTTCTCTGCCTAATGGCATCAGTGAATCGGCTAGGTCTATAACGGCTTTGGGGACTTCTTCGGCGAAACTGAGGTTACTGCTGAGCAGTAGTGCAGCGGCTGACAAGATTTTACCAAATTTCATGATCTCTATTCCTTAAGGCCACAGTATTGAAGGGGAAAGCGGTTATCTCTAAAAGCGCGATAAGCAAAAATACGTTAGGGTCAGACAGAACAACTATAGTAGAAAATTCAAGTTATTCAGTTCTTTCATAAAAATTTTATCGATGGCATTTCTACACAAATAGAATCCGCGGTAAAAAATAAGGCCACATCTGACTTGAGCAGATATGGCCTTGAATTGAGTGAGCTAGGGTAAGGTTAGAACATTAAGCCTTGACTGGAATGCGCTCGAGTACGGCTAATAATAATGTCCAATATTGGCCGACTGTGGTGATGTTTACCATTTCGTCTGGACCGTGTGGATAGCGAATGGTGGGGCCAATCGAGACCATGTCCATGTCTGGATAGGGTTTCTTGAATAGGCCACACTCGAGACCTGCATGGATCACCATGATCACTGGCTCTTTGTGGTAAATATCTTGATAGGTTTCGCGCACTATCGCCATTACAGGTGAGCTGTTATCTGGCTTCCAGCCTGGGTAAGCACCGCTTAAATCGATATCGGCTCCGGCTAAGTTGGTCAGCGCAGTTAACATGCCTTCGACTTGAGTACGGCCAGAATCGATCAGCGAGCGGATAAGGCACAGGATAGTGACTTCTTCATCGTTAGTGCTGATAACGCCAACGTTGAGCGAGGTTTCAGTCACACCTTCGACTTCATCACTCATGCGGATCACGCCGTTCGGGCACACATGCAGCAAATCGATCAGGGTATTTTGGCTGTTTTCGCTCATCACACGTTTTGGTGTTGGGATAGTGTTTAACACTAAACGCATATCGGGATCGGCAATGGCGAGTTCGGTGCGGATAAGCGCTTCAAACTCAGCGACTTTTTCGTTTAAGGCGCTGACGTTTTCTTCTGGCAACATAAAGCTGATGTTGGCTTCCCGTGGGATCGCATTACGCAGTGAACCGCCGCTAAATTGGGTCAACTCCAACGCTAAATCATCTGCGTTTTCAAAGAGGAAACGCGCCAATAGCTTGTTGGCATTGCCACGACCTAAGTGAATGTTCACCCCAGAGTGACCCCCTTTTAAGCCAGATAAGTGCAGGCTAAAGGCTGAGTAACTTTGCTCAGAGGCTTGCCACACCATAGGCAGGGTGATTTGAGCATCGACACCGCCGGCGCAGCCCATGTAGATTTCACCTTCTTGCTCTGAGTCGGTATTGATCAGAATGTCAGCGTCTAACATGCCCGCCTGTAAACCGAAGGCGCCTGTCATGCCTGCTTCTTCATCTATCGTCAGCAGCACTTCTAATGGGCCGTGCTTGATATTATCAGAGCCTAAAATGGCTAAAGCCGATGCCATGCCAATACCGTTATCTGAACCTAAGGTTGTGCCCTTGGCTTTAACCCAATCGCCATCGACATAAGCTTCGATAGGATCTTTAGTAAAATCATGCACTTTATCGGCATTTTTTTGTGGCACCATATCGATATGGGCTTGAATAACCACGATTTTACGATCTTCCATACCCGGCGTCGCAGGTTTACGGATGATCACGTTGCCAACGGCATCCTCAACGACGGCAAGTTGTTTGCTTTTAGCCCACGCTTGAATGTGCTGGCTTAATGCTTGCTCATGCTTAGATGGATGGGGAATCGCGCAAATTTGTTCGAACCATTGCCATAATGGCTGCGGGTATAACTGACTTAAGGCTGTCACTTGAGTGTCCCTCATAAGGTCTTGTGGGTATAGGGCAAATTTGCGGCCATTCTACCACATTCTGTGCAGCCAAATAATCTCAGCGTCACAGGCTTTTGGTGAGCTGGCAGCCAAAGTTTCCAGTTCGATTTTTTCTGGGAGTGTCGGTACCACTTTTAGATTGGTAATTAAGCGATAGAGCGGGAATAATGCAGGCACAATAATGAAAAAGGATGGGTCATGTTTCAAGTTAACTTCGTTGATGTAAAAGCAGAAAATGCCATTTTTGATGGTGAAGGCTGGGATGCGGTTGTGGTGGTGACGCCCGATCTGGATTCTATCGGTTTTGATGAGATAGGTTTATTGGCTCAGCACGGTGCCCACGTGGATAAGCGCGTGGGTAAGAGCCCGACATTACTGTTTGCCCCAGGGCTTGCGGGAGGGCGTTTGATCATTGCCCCTGTCACCCAAGTGAATGACGAGTATGTTGATGTGCGAGTCTATGCCGATGCTGCAAGGGCGGCGATTGTCATTGCAAAAGACGCAGGCGCAAAACGTCCGTTGTTATATGTAGTGCCATCGAAGGACTCACGTTTTAGTTTTGCCTCTGAAGTCGCAGCATTAGCTTGCGGTCAAGAACTGTGGCAAACCTTAGAGCTGCGTGAAGCGACTGGTTTAACGCCTGCATTTGAGTCTATAGGGTTATTATCTTCATCAACCCATAACAGCAATTTGCTCAATGCCTTAGAAGCGGGCCGCGTATTAGCGCGGGATTTGTGTGGTACTGAACCTGAGCGCATGTCGGCTAAAGCCTTTGCGGACTATTGTTTGCAATCCTTTGCGGGCAGCGTGATCAAAACCGCCGTGGTGGAAGACAGAGATATTTTAGAGCGTGATTATCCGCTGCTCAGTGCTGTGGCGCGTTCTTCTTTTGCCGTCGGTCGTCATCAGCCTCGCGTGGTGAAACTAGAGTATCTGCCAGAGGGGCAAGTGACTCGCACTTTCCTGTTTGCGGGTAAGGGCGTGATTTACGATACCGGCGGCGCCGATCTGAAAGTCGGCGGCGCTATGGCGGGTATGAGTCGTGATAAAGGCGGTGCTTCTGCTGTGGCGGGTTTATTTAAAACTCTGTCAATGCTCAAGCCTAAAGGTATTCGAGTGATTGCCGAGTTAGGTTTAGTGCGTAACAGCATAGGCAGCGAAGCCTTCGTGACCGATGAAATTATTACGAGCCATGCGGGTGTGCGAGTGCGGATTGGTAATACGGATGCCGAAGGGCGCTTAGTGCTGGCGGATTTACTGAGCCATTTACGTATCAAAGCCGTGTCGGCGGTGAAGCCTGAACTATTTTCGGTTGCAACACTCACAGGTCATGTCGTGCGTTGTTATGGCAGCTATCCCGCGGCGGTGGAAAACTCTGTGGCGAGTTCACAGCAATGCGCTGTCACTTTACAGCAGCAGGCGACTCAATGGGGTGAGCCCTTTGAAGTGTCTACATTACGCCCTGAAGACTTCGCTAAGATCCGCGATGTGTCAGGCGCTGCTGAAATATTATCTTCCAATAATGCACCATCATCGATTACCGCCCGTGGACATCAATATCCCGCGGCATTTTTACTGAAAGCATCGGGGCTATTTGACCATGGTGTAACAGCCCCTATTCCCTTGGCTTACACACACTTAGATATTGCAGGCAGTGCAACAGAAGGTGATCCGCTCTACGGCAAACCTACAGCGAGTCCGCTGGTGGGCTTGTATCAATATCTGATCAATCGCTAACGGGTAGGGCGTGTTGACGTTTCAGGGTTATTTTTACAGCGAGTTGGCTGGCTTTTATGCAAGGTAAAGCCCGTGCGGTGTAGTTATTCTACATAAACGGGCGATAACGCAGCAGAAATGCCAGCCAAACGCTGCCCGAAGGGTTCGTCTGGCAAGCTCTTGCTCTTTGTCACTCGTCATTTGAGTAGAATAACTACACGTCACTCCTCATTTCGCGATCACGAGCTTGCCAGAGCGAACAAAATTTAATCTCGAAACGTCAACACGCCCTAGTAACAAATAGAAATAATTCTGTAATATCTTATTTATTAGATATTTACAGGGTTATTTCTGTTTTTCTGTGAAGCAGGTCGCCATTAACCTCACTATAATTGTGTAATTTAATTACATTAAAAAGCCTTAATCAAAAAAAATACAAATAAAGGTTGTAATAAAACTACAAATCCATATAATTGCTTTCGTGGATTAGGCACTACGCCTTTCCTCTCTAGTCTATCCAGGATGGATATTTTTCTCCAAGGACCTGAGTGACAAGTCGTCTCAACGGATATGAGAATCTCTAGTTCCAAGGAACCGAGCCAAGCTTCACTAGAGTACTTAATCACAACTAATTTAGGAGTATTGACTATGTCTTATACAGGCAACAACCATATTTATTGGCAAAACACTTGGTTTAACACTGATGTTTTGCGTGGCGGTTTATTCGCCATGAGCTTTAAGGCCTAACCCTCCTTAAAGTTTGAGTTTCCATCATCCATCAACCTTTGTATCGCCTTTTTTGGCGTGTTTAGACTCAAGTAGCATGTTGATGTTTTGCATGAATATGCCAGGTTTTTCCCGCTAGCGCGGTAATGTACTTCCCCGAAAGGGACGCTTGAAATATGTCTTTGCCTGCTCATTGAGCAGGCTTTTTTTTGTCTTTTTTTTTGCTTAAGCGTTTAACGGTTTTGCCTGATGGTAATGAGCGTAAATGGTTCGTGTTAGAAGTGATGCGGTATGGACAACAAATGGATATGGGGTTCAATATACAAGCTATCGGCCTATCGCTTGTGATACTTGTTACTCAGGGACTGTTTATGGACACTAAGCTGTTTTTTCAAAATGGTAAGTTAACACTGGATATCAACCCCAGTGAGATGCGAATGTCGCATTGGGTTTATGCGCCAGTGTTAATCAATACTGAAACGGCGGAAGTGCTTTTTGATTTATCAGGGAAGGGCTGGGATTTTCGGTCTGCAGAAGAAAATGGTGATGACATCATTTTAAAGCTTGCCCGTTATCCTGATGCGAACAACGTATTTAGGCTCGTTCTGAATATATCAAAAGACCGAGCAAGCCTTAACGGTAATATTTTTTCAATTAATGATGTGTGTAAGGTATTAGAGGATATTGTCTAACAAGTGATATATAGATGTTTTAATTTTTATATAAATCATAGATCTTTAATCTGCAAAGATATATGCGGCAAACCCTACCCAACTTAATAGTAAAAGCGTTATGGCAATCCAAGTCGCGGTGGTGAACTGACGTTGAGATTCGAATAATGCGTCTGAATCCTCTAGTTCATCAGTGTCATTAACTGTGCGAGATTTTGCTCTCAACTGTTGTTTACGTGCTTTATCCCGTTCGCGAGCTTTGGCTTTTTGCAGCTTTTTATATTCAGCTATGCCTTTTTCTATCCCTTGGGCAATGAGTTTAGTTTGCTCTTTGGTTTGTCCCGGCTTTTGGGTGGCTTTGGCTGCGACCAGTGCTTCTTGTTGAGTTTCTGTCGAGATAGTGGGTTTCATCTGGGCTCTGCCTAAATTAATGCGGCTGCGGCTAAAAGGTGATAGCTAAAAGTGTAAACGCAGCGATTATACCCACATTAGACCTCAAAAACGTAAGATGAATATCTTCTTTCCATTAAAAAATCAGTGGATGTCCACCCTGTGGGGCGGGGATATATACGGGCTCGTAGTCCCATACTTCCCTAATGGTATCAACCGACAGAGCATCGGATGGCGTGCCTTCACTGACGATTCGCCCTTGTTTTAACACAATTAATTGATCGCTATAGCGCGCGGCTTGGTTTAAGTCATGCAGTACCACTATTACAGTGTAGCCTTGTTGGTGAGCTAAGTTTTGGGCTAACTCAAGTACTCTGTGCTGCTGGGCAAGATCTAACGCTGATGTTGGTTCATCCAGTAATAGTACGGGCGGAAACGGCGATTGCCTGAGTTGAGTCAAGACTCTGGCGAGTTGGACTCGCTGTTTCTCGCCGCCTGAGAGGGTTGGATAGCTGCGCTTAGCTAGATGGGTTAAGCCCACTTGCGCCAGTTGCTCGGCAACTAACACATCACCTTCTATCTTACTGATGGTTAAGGGATATAAACCCATTGCTACGACTTCTGACACAGTGAAGGGAAAGGTGAGACTGGCGTGTTGCGGCAGTACAGCTAAGGATTTTGCCAGCTCGCTCCTAGGCCAATCCGCCAGTTGGCTATGGCCTAGCCGTATACTTTGCCTTGGTGTGCTGATTTCTTGGCAAAGGGCTTTAAGCAAGGTGGATTTACCCGCACCATTTGGGCCGAGTAGGGCGGTTACTGTACCCGATTGAAACTGTACATTAATATCACTGAGCACGGTTTTTGGACCGATGCTGACATCGAGCTGACAAATGCTGAGCTCGGTGCGATCAAATTGCGCCTTAGCTGAATAAGTTGTCGATTGTGATGGTTGATTTGCAAAGGATGTTGCAGCCATAAAAACTCGCTTAGATTAGCTTACTGCGTTGTTGCAGTAGTAAAAAGATGAAGAAAGGCGCACCGATGAGCGCGGTGACGAGTCCAACGGGTAACTCGGCAGGCGGTAAAAAAGCGCGCGCGCCGATATCGGCCAATGCCAATAGGGCTGCACCTAAAAGTGCGCTGATGGGCAGCAGTTGGCGATGATCTGGGCCTAACATCATGCGCACTAAATGCGGCACGACGAGGCCGATAAAGCCGATAATTCCTGTTGCAGCTACACTTACGCCAACCCCTAAGGCGCAAAGCAAAATAAGCCTAAGTTTGAGCCTATCGACATCTATCCCTAAGTGGCGTGCTTCGGATTCGCCAAGCAGCAAGGCATTGAGTGCCGCCGCATCTTGGTGGAATCGCCAACTCAGTAGCGCTAAGGTCACAAGACACAGACTGACATATAGCCACTGCGCACCTGCAATCGATCCCATTTGCCATAGGGTTAAGTCACGTAGCGCCATGTCGTTGGCAAGATATGTGAGAACACCTATTCCTGCGCCTGCCAGCGCAGCTATGGCAACACCCGACAAAAGTAATAATACGACCGATGTACCTGTTGGGCTGCTGGCGAGTCGGTAGACGATAAGGGTGGTCACTAATCCCGATGCAAACGCACTGATGGGGATCATCAACGGATTCGCGTTGGGTAGCAGCACGATACAGATGGCTGCGCCAAGTGCAGCGCCGGATGACACTCCGATAATACCGGGATCCGCTAAGGGATTGCGAAAAAGCCCCTGCATTACCGCGCCGCACTGTGCGAGCGTAGCGCCTACTGCTAACGCCAGTAATGTCCGTGGTAAGCGCACATTGTTGATTACCAGTTGCTCGTGGGGCGCAATATTGCCGATATTTTGCTGGGTAGCCCAATTGAACACTGCATTTAGGGCGTCGACAAAGCTGATGCTAACGGGGCCAGTGCTGACCGAGAGTAAGCCGCTTAGGGCTAACAGTGTGACTAGACTCGGCCAGAGCCAGCGGTTGAGGAACATCTCAAATATCCTTTCTATTTTTATCTGGGGTTAATTAGTGCTAACTGTACTCATCGCTGCGTTTGTGAATGGTTTTGCTTGAGCAATGTGCTGGCGAGCGTATCCGCGGCGCTTATGGCACTGATGCCTAAACCACCGAGAAGGGCTTGCGGTGCTAGTGTTTGAATATGGCCGTTTTCACCTGCTGGGGTATGGGCGAGTAGTGGCATCTCTTTCAACAGTTCTTGAGCAATTTGTGCATTAGTTTGATCTGTGGGTTTATCGCTACGCTTTGACAGCAAAATAATGTCGGGCTGCAAGGACAGAATCCCTTCTTGAGACATGCTTTTGTAGCCATCAAACTCGGCGATATTTTGTGCCCCAGACAGCTCGATAATAGTATCTGCGGCTGTGCCTTTACCGCCAACCCGTGCACCGCGGCCTTCTTGTAACAGCATGAAGAGAATTTTTGGCTGAGAGCCCGCATCGCGCACTTGTTGTTTTTTACCCGCTAAGCTTTGCAGTTGTTGATGTAAATCTTGTTTTAATTTAACCGCATGTTCTTGGCGATTGAGTAAGTGACCTAAGGTATCCACATTGTTCATAAGTTGTGGTTCATCATTTGTTGCGGGTAATTGCACGACTTGGATATTCGCCTGTTTTAATACCTTAAGTGTGGTTTCTGGTCCCATCACATCTGAACCGACAACCAGCGTTGGGGAGAGGGCAATAATGCCTTCGGCGGAGAGCATTCTGTGATAACCAAGCTTAGCCACATGGCTCAAACTTTCAGGCACATAGCTGGTGGAGTCGATGGCGACTAGCTCATTGCCTGCGTCGAGGGCGAGCACGAGCTCTGTGACTCCTGTACCCGCACTCACGAGTCTTATCTCTGGCTCGGCACTCAGTTCAGCGCTAAAAACGCTTGAGGATAGTAAGGCCGTAAGTGCTGATGTGAAAAACATCAAATTTTTTAATATCTTATATGTGCGCTTATGTTGATAACGCTGAGCACTGGAACCTTTTTTTACTGGTATTTTAGTTGCTTGAAACAACATGGTTAAACTCCTAATACAACTTGTTCGCGACAGGCTTAGATGCCGTTTTTGATGTCAGACTTTTGCTTTCTCATTTAAACGGCTGGTTCGGATACGCTAATGCTCCATCAAAATTTGTGTCTGACTGATGGACTGCGTCTGCAACAGTGCAAGCAGTTGCATCAAAGGTTCCACTGGCGCGGCTTTGTCGGCGACAATGACAACCGTCGCCTTCGGCATAGTCTGAAAATGTGCAGTAAATTCAGTGGTAAAAGTGGCTAAGTCATCAAACTCTTTGCCATCAATAGCCCAATAAGGCGCTGTTGCCATGATATTGATGGCAATTGTTTGTTTGTTGTCGATTGCCGTGATAGCTGAGCTTGGGCTTTGTGGCACATCTACCGGCAAACTCAATAATTGGCTATTTGCCGTCAGTAGTAAAAACACCAGCACGATAAAAATAATGTCGATTAACGCGGTTAAATCTAGGCTCGGAAGTTGCTCAGGCGAAGCAATGCCAGCCTGCGATAAGAATGATTTATCTGCACTTATCATGTCTGTGGCTCAATTTGAGAATGGGGCTTGGATGCCAATTTTTGCTCGACGCTGGTTTTACTGACTCGGGTGAATGCATGGTAATGATTGGCATCAATTGAAATATCTTCGATACCCGCTAACCAGAGATTGAGTTGATTGAGCACATGCCCAGCGCGCAGGCATTGGCTTTGAGCCCAGATCCCAAAAAGATGGGCGGCGGTAATGGCGGGCACGGCGATCATGAGTCCGGCAGCTGTGGTGTTCATCGCAAGGCCCAGTCCAGCACTGAGTTGTGCTGGAGTGACGGGGCCTTGTGATTGCCCGAGTTGGGCAAACATTTCGATGAGTCCCAATACTGTGCCGAGCAAACCGAGTAGTGGACTAATGATGCCAATCACTTGTAAAACCTTGAGTCCGGCTTGCAAGTCGCGTTGTTGCTTATTCAGCCACAGACTGAGTAATTCTTCCCTTAGCACTTTTGGCTGGTGGACTTGTTTGAGTAACAAGGTCGCGCCACGGGCGAGTAAATCTTGCTGTGCGCTGGTTTGCGCTAGCAGCGCGCTAACGTTTTCAGTGGTTGCCGCTGAGCTTGATTGACGCAATGCTTTTACCCAGGCCTGTTTTTTTGGCCAGATTGACAGCAAAGTTTGTTGCAAAAACAAGGCGCTACGTTCAAGGCAGATCATCAAAGCTAAAAAAGCACATAACAACAAGGGCCAAGTCAGCACGCCAAGCTGAGTCTGTAGGGTTGAAAAATCAGTTACGGGCATTAAGCCTCTCCAATCTATTAAAAAAGTAGTTTTATATGTAATTTAGTAAAACAAAAATCAAGCTAGTTGTGCGGTGGCTAACATTCCACGAGCTAACTTCCCACTGGCTAACTTTTCAGTGGCAACATTGGGCCTGTTAATTGAGCGCGAAGCGAATAGGCACTCTGACCTTATAATGACTCGCTAGCCTTTGCGCTGGCGCCGCAAATTGCCAGTTTTCAACTGCATCTAACGCGGCTTGATCTAACAGACTGAACCCTGAGCTTTTTACTAACGTCAGTGCCAGTTGCTCACCAAGTTCGTTAAACATCACTTCTATGGTTGCGGTGCCTTCTAGCCCTTTTTTACGCGCTATCTTTGGATAAGTCGGTTGCGGTGGTGCTGCAGCGAACAGCGGTTTGGCTAATTCCACTATGTTAGTTTGGGCACTGTCAGCTGTTGCACTGGCCACATTTGGGGTCGCTTTTGCATCAACTTCGGCTGCGTTAGCGATTAAATCCATTTGTGCAGTTTGGGGTTCTGTTTGTTGTTCAACTTGTTCGAGTCGCTTATGTGCTAAAGCACTTGGGTTTAAAGCACTTGGGTTTAAAGCACTTGGTTCTAAAGCGTTCGTCGCTAAAGGGTCTGTATTCGGATGATTGTTAGCCGTGGGTTTTGTTGCTGAAGATTTTTTGGCGAGTTGGCTGTCAATTCGTTGATCAGCTTTAGTTTTCGGGATAACCGCCTTATCGACAGATTCTGCTGTTGATACTTTTTGCGCTGTACTGTTTTTTTGCACTGTACTGTTCACTGTTGCTACTTTGGCGTCTGCTTGATTGATGGGCTCTGCATTCGTGTTGCTTGTAGCGCTAGTCGCGGTAGAAAAATTAAGGGTGACAGTATTTGCGCTGGGAGTGAGTGATGCTTGGTTTACGCTCGATGATTG
This sequence comes from Shewanella oncorhynchi, assembly GCF_030848765.1. Lineage (NCBI taxonomy): Bacteria > Pseudomonadati > Pseudomonadota > Gammaproteobacteria > Alteromonadales > Shewanellaceae > Shewanella > Shewanella oncorhynchi. Next base: position 3,862,990 of record NZ_CP132914.1, on the reverse strand, counting down.
GGCGCTTGGCTGCATAGTCATAGCGGGTTGGGAGGCGATAACACCCGTCTGGATGGCAACCGTTAACGCGCCAAAGGCAAGATATCGTTTTGGTGTCACAGCAACCTCTTTTTTCTAATGAAAGCCATTTTCCTAATTAAGATATCTCAATATAAACAAGATCGCAAATGATAATGATTTGCATTTGATCTATTTTGTTATCTCAGGTAGAGTGCCTGCAATAGCTCGAATGAGCGCTTAAAAAAACAGCTAAACCGACAATTTATCCTACTTTATGGGGACTGATTGCCTTGGGCTCGATCTGGAAGAGGCTCAATCTCGAAAGAGCCAAATCTGGAATTGAGCATCTGGAACAGACTCAATCTCGAAAGGATTGACGTCTGGAAGAGAGTCTAGGCTCAGTAATAAATTGTACGGAAACAGCTGAATATCACTTGAGGATGAAGAGATGAAAAAAAAGCCGTTAGTGATCGCCATGGCGATAGCACTGAGTGGTACGGCCCTAAGTTTTACGTTAGCGGCAGAGGAAAGTGTTAAGCCTGTTGTTCAACAGGATGCGAATAAAAAACTAGTCACAACAGAATTTGATGAAGTATTGGTGAGTGCAACACGCATCAGTGAAAAAGCCTCCGAAACCAGCCGTAGCGTGGCAGTGGTGGATGAAGAGCAGCTTACGGTCGCTCAAGCATCATCAGTTGCCAATGCCCTTAAAAATGAGGCGAATATTACGCTGACCAATGGCCCAAGAGCTTCATCTCAAGGGGTTGAAATCCGTGGTTTAAGTGGCGATCGTGTGTTGCAAACAATTGACGGCGCAAGACAAAATACCAGCTCTGGTCACAGAGGGTCCTACTTTATGGACCCTGAGTTGCTCAAATCCATCGAAGTGCTGCGCGGCCCTGCCAGTAGCTTGTGGGGCAGTGGTGCCCTCGGTGGCGTCGTAGCGCAGAATACTAAGTCGGCACAAGATTTTTTAGCACCAGACGAGACCTTTGGTGGCTATTTCAAACAAGGTTATGAGACCAGTGGCTCCCGCACTAAAACCAGTGGCGCTATCTATGGTCAACAAGACAGCATCGATTGGTTACTCAATGGTGCCTATTACGATTCAAACAATATAAAAACCGGTAATGACGAAACTCTAAATAACAGTGCATCCCAAGGCAGCAGTGGTTTAGCTAAATTCGGTTGGCAAGCCGACGAGGCATCACGGTTAGAGTTATCTGCAAGAGCCAGCAAAAACAATGAATTAGTACCTAGCAATCCTTCTGCTGCTGTGAGTAGTTCAGTGCCTTTGGTGCGCCGCAAGACTGACGATCAAAACCTGACCCTAAACTATAGTCTCAATCCTGCTAATAACCCGTATCTGGATACTAAGATGCAAGTGTATTGGAACAGTACCGACTACGATGAAGACCGTATTACGAAAGGTCAGCAAGACAGTACTGAGTTCCGCACTGTGGGGATTAACCTTAATAACAGTTCGCGTTTAGGCAATACTCTGTTGACCTACGGGGTCGATGGTTTTCGCGATACCATAGAAACGACGCGTGATGATTCGGGCCAAGTGGGCCAGCGTCCAGAGAATATCGATGGCGAAACCACAGTATGGGGCGCTTTTACGCGTGCGGATATCGAGCTGACTCAGACGTTAAATCTTGATGCGGGTCTGCGTTATGACAGCTTTAAAAATGACAGCCATAATCTCAACTTATCCTCAGATGACAATGAGTTATCACCATCGCTTGGCTTGGTGTGGCAGACTCAGCCTTGGTTGACCTTAAGTGCCCGTTACGATCAAGCCTTCCGCGCACCTACGGTAGAGGAAATGTTCTCCAGCGGCACCCACTATTGCATCCCGCCAATCCCCGGATTTTTACCCCAAGGTTTATGTAACACCTTCGCGGTGAATTCGGATCTAAAAGCAGAGACTGCGCGCAATAAAGAAATCAAAGCGGACTTACGTTTCAGTGAGTTAGCGGGTGATGATGAACTGGCGCTAACGTTTAACGTTTTCCGTAACGATGTGGACGATTTTATCGTGCAGCAAGTGTCTAATCCTTGGCGTGGCATTCCTGGATTCGAGCAAACGACCTCATGGAATAACGTTGAAGATGCACGTTTAACAGGTTTTGAAATTAGCGGTCGTTACCGTATTGGCCAAACTCGTTTAGCGATGAATTACGGCCAAACCCATGGCGAAGATCGTCAAACGGGCGATGATATAGAAAATATACCTGCCAATAAGTTCAATGTCGATTTATCCCAAGGCATTATGGAAGGCGACATGAAACTGGGCACTCGCGTCACTTATGTGGCGACTCAGTCGAATACGCCTGATGGCTTTAAAGTGGCGAAATACGACGATTACACCCTATGGGATGTGTATGTTGCGTGGGAGCCGACTATGGGCGCGATGGCGGGTGTGAGAGTGGATTTCGCAATCGAAAATATCGGTGATGAGAAGTATCAACAAGCGTGGCAAACCTTGTATCAACCGGGTCGTAATATGAAGTTATCGGCGCGCTATATGTTCTAAGCCACTCAATAGTCACTACCGCTGGAGACAGTAAAATGAAGATGACACTCGATACCGAGCTCGATGTCGTGCCAGATTTAAACTCTGAGCAACGTCAGCTAAGTGAGCAACAGGCGCAATTGCGACAACGATTTGAGCAACAAGCTGATTTAATGCCGGCGCAGCTCGCCAGTGAATTAGGCATTGCCGAGCTTGAAGTGGTCGCTGCATTGCCGCCCGAACAAGTGGTGTTTGTTCCGTTAACTCAGCTCGATACCTTACTGCAAGCCTTACCCAAATGGGGAAAGTTAACCACTATTGTGATGTTATCTGGCAGCGTATTTGAATTTAAAGGGGATTTCCCCGAGGGAAAATACGCCCACGGTTATTACAACCTCTACAGCAAGGGTGACGGTTTGCATGGTCATCTCAAATTAGATGCCATGAGTGGTATCGCCTTGATCAGCAGACCTTTTAGAGGCAGCGAGAGCCATTCGATTAACTTTTTCGGCAGTGAAGGTGAGGTAGTGTTCAAAGTGTATTTAGGCCGTGATAAACAAAGAGCACTGTTTCCTGAGCAAGTTCGCCAATTTAAAGCGCTCGCGACTGCCTTTGCCTCGGTGCAATCACACCTCTGAATTGAGCATTAACAAAAGTATTAAGGAAAACAGTAAATGAAGTCTGAAATTACCGAACAAGAACAGCGTTTAAGAGACAAACTCTTACCCGAAATCGAAGCCTTTAAACAGCAGCGCGAAACTCTGCAACTGGCCACCATTGGTACAGATGGCCAGCCGAATGCGAGCTATGCGCCCTTCGCTCTGGCTGATGATGGTTTTTATATTTTGGTGAGTGACTTAGCCCGTCACGGTCATAATTTAAAGCACTCATCTAAGATCTCTGTGATGTTAGTTGAAGACGAAACTGCGGCCAAATCGGTTTTTGCCCGCAAGCGTTTAACCTTCGATGCGATTGCCGAGGCAGTGCCTCGCGATACGCCCGCCTTCAGTAAAGGTGTTGGTGTGTTATCGGCACGTTTTGGCGAAATGTCCGATAACCTTGCGGCATTAACCGATTTTAACTTATACAAGCTCGCGCCCCATCAAGGTCTTTACGTGAAAGGTTTTGGCCAAGCATTTAGCCTTAGCGGCGCAGAGTTGTTAGATGTGGATTGGAAACGCGATGGCCACCACGGCACGCCAAAAACGCCGGAAAACAAGCAAGTCGCTTAAGCCGCGCTAAGCGATGGCAATAAAACAAACCCGCACTCGCTGCGGGTTTGTTTTATGCTTTTCTTTTGAGTAAAACCACACAGCCCTTGAATTCCACTGCAAGAGGTAGCATCTCACTTATATGCTTTAAGTCATGCTGCGCGGTTAACGGCTGCAGATGATCCCATTCATGCTGATGTTATATTTGAATTGCCTTACCTACCTCAAGGATGCCACCCGTGACCGAGCCGACAGCCGAACTAGCCAAATCATCTGAACCCATTAAAGCGGGGGCTGAGCCATTGCCCGAAAAGTTAATTCCAGTCATGCCTACAACAAGCGCTGATGCATCAAAGGCTAAATGGACCTCGGCGCAGCAAAGATCGGTATTGCCTTGGATTATGGGTTTTCTTAAACCCTACAAACTGAAAGTTGTCGCGGCGATTATCTGCTTGATGATAGGGTCGCTCGCTTGGTTATCATTGGGCCAAGGTGTGCGCTTGATGGTCGATGAAGGCTTTGTAAGGGATAATGCGCAGCGGCTGAATGAAATCATACTGTTAGTGCTCGGAATTACCGCCGTCAGTGGCACAGCGGTGTTTTGCCGCTTCTACTTGATGACTTGGCTTGGCGAGCGGGTCAGCGCCGATATTCGTCTAACGGTTTACAATCAACTGCTTAAACTCTCTCCCGCCTTTTACGCTAAGGTACGCACTGGTGAAGTTATCTCCCGTTTTACCGCCGATTCTACTTTGCTACAAACTGTGGTGGGTTCGAGTCTGTCCATGGCGCTGCGCTCTAGCGTAACTGTTCTTGGTGGTTTAGTCATGATGGGTATCACTAGCGTTAAGATGACATTGCTGGTGTTGTTGGCTGTGCCCTTAGTGTTAGGGCCGGTGATCTTTTTCGGCCGTAAAGTCCGTACGCTGGCGCGAGAAAGCCAAGATAGGGTTGCCGATCTCGGCGCTTATGTTGATGAAACGCTTCATGAAATCCATACGGTGCAAGCCTATGGGCATGAAGATAAAGACCGTAGCTTGTTCAATCGCCGCGTCGAAGATGTCATGTCTGCGGCCAGTGGCCGGATCCGTTACCGTGCCTTGCTGATCTCAACTGTGATGTTTTTAAGTATCGCCGCGATTGCTATGGTGACTTGGGTTGGTGCCCACGATGTGATGGTGGGTAAGATGACGGGCGGTGAGTTATCTGCCTTTATGTTTTACGCTGTGATGGTCGCGGGCGCAGTGGCGACGATTAGCGAAGTGATAGGCGAAATTCAGCGGGCTTCTGGCGCCGCCGAACGTTTAATCGAACTGGCTGAAACACAAGTGGATATTCCCGTTGCAACTCATCCTGTGACTTTGCCCGCCAAGGTCAGTGGCGAGTTAATGATTGAAGGACTCAATTTTGCCTATCCAGAGCATGATGCCTTAGTGCTAAAACAGCTCAATATGGCTATTGCCGCGGGTGAGCGGGTTGCCTTAGTCGGGCCAAGTGGTGCGGGTAAAAGTACCTTGTTCCAGTTATTGCAACGCTTTTATGTGCCTAGCGCTGGCAGTATTCGACTGGAAGGTATTGATATTGCCAATCTTCTGCCACAGGAGTTGCGGTCGCAGTTTGCTCTAGTGCCGCAGGACTCGGTGATTTTTGCGACTAGCGTACTTGAAAACGTGCGTTATGGTCGAGTCGATGCCACCGAGCAAGAAGTGATAGATGCCTGTATTGCGGCCCGTGCCCACGAGTTTATTAGCGAGTTTACTGAAGGTTATCAAACCTATTTAGGTGAGCGTGGTGTGCGGCTTTCTGGTGGACAAAAGCAGCGTATTGCCATTGCGCGGGCGATTTTAGCCAACAGACCGATATTGTTACTCGATGAAGCGACCAGCGCCTTAGATGCGGTGAGCGAGCAGAAAGTGAAGCAAGCGCTGGATGTATTGATGGCGGGTAAAACGACTTTGATTATTGCTCACCGTCTATCGACAGTAATCAATGCCGATAGGATTTTTGTGTTTGATAAGGGTGAGATTGTTGCCTGCGGTCGCCACCAAGAGTTGATGCAATCCAATGCGTTATATCGTGAATTTGCCAGTTTGCAATTGTTAACCGAAGAGGCCAATGCTAGCGCCTTGAATGAGACCGTGTAGGTAAAATAAAAACCAGTCGCTAGCTTAACGCTTAAGCTAGCGACTGGTTTTCTATTGTGCTTTTGTTGCTAAGCTCTGTTACTCAGCTTTGTCTTTAAGTACTGCACTTTAAGTGCGGTCTCTAAGCTTTATCTTTTAGCTCGCGGCGCAGAATTTTGCCTACGGTACTTTTAGGTAATTGCGCCATAAATTCAATCACTTTTGGCAATTTATAGGCGGTTAACTGCTCGCGGCAATAGGCTAGAATGGCCTCTTTTGCCTGTTGATGATCTTGGCTATCATCCTTTAGCACGATAAAGGCTTTAACCGCTTCGCCCGAGTGTTCATCTTTTACTCCCACCACGGCGCATTCGATCACACTTGGATGGCTCGCCAGCACGTTTTCCACCTCGTTGGGATAGACATTAAAACCTGAGACTATGATCATATCTTTTTTACGATCAACTATTTGGTGGAAACCTTCCGCCGTTGCTATGGCAATATCCCCAGTTTTGAAGAAGCCATCTTGAGTCATGGCATTAGCGGTTTCCTGCGGATTATTCCAATATCCCCGCATGACTTGTGGGCCGCGTGCGGCTAATTCTCCGGCCTTACCTAAGGGCACTTCAATGTCGTTTTCATCTAAGAGTTTAACCTCAGTGCCAATCACAGGTTTACCAATAGTGCCTAGTTTTTGATAACCGGGTGCATTGAGTGAAATCACCGGCGAAGTTTCAGATAGCCCATAACCTTCGCTGATCATATTGCCTGTCGTCTGTTGCCAAATGTTGGCCGCCGCTGCCGTCAGTGCTGTGCCGCCCGAGATGGTGATTTTTAAATGGCTAAAGTCGAGTGCTTTAAACTCGGGTTGATGGCATAGGGCGACAAACAGAGTATTGAGTCCTGCAAATCCAGTGAAGGGATATTTGGCAAGTGTCTTAATTAAGCCGCTAATATCCCGTGGATTTGGAATTAATACCGAGCAGCCGCCACACTCGAAATACAGCACTAAGTTCACCATAAACGCATAAATATGGTAAATCGGTAGCGGTGCAACGAAGATATCTTCCCCTTCGGTGATCACGCTCGCGATGCGGGATTTTACCTGCGCCGCATTAGCGAGCATATTGCCGTGGGTCAACATAGCACCTTTAGATAATCCAGTGGTGCCGCCCGTATATTGCAACGCCGAGAGGTCGTCGAGATTTGAGATAAATCGGCTAAAGGGGAGTTCTGCGCCTTGTTTTAAAATTTGGCAAAACTCCACATTCTTCAGGCCTGTCTTAGGCTGTACGTGCGGATCGATCAAATCTAATGGGTGGGTTGAAATGACATATTCTATTTTGGTGCTGTCGATGACTTTGGCTAAGGTCGGTAATAGATCGGATAAAACCACGATCGCTTTGGCACCAGAATCATTGAACTGATGGATGAGCTCACGCTCGGTATATAGGGGATTAGTGTTAACTAAAATAAGCCCAGCCCTGATTGCGCCGTAGGCCGCGATGACAAATTGGGTGATATTAGGCAATTGAATGGCGATGCGATCGCCAGGTTTGAGTGTGGTCTTATTTTGTAAATAGGCGGCAAAGTAACGAGAATCGCGTTCTATCTCGTTAAAACTGCTGGTTTTACCGAGACAGGCATAGGCGGGTTTATCACCGTAACGCAAGCTGGTTTTCTCGATCAGATCGACCAGTGATGAGTAGTTTAGTTTGAGTTGAGAATCTTGATCGTATGCCATGCTGAACTACCTCAAAGATGATGTTTATTAGTTGTTATTATTTTGGAGTTAAACAGGTGTTTAGATTAGAGGGTGTTAGCACCAGAGGTCAATGCTTATCGCGAAAAACATCTTTATGCCAATAACGGTATCTTTATGTAACAAATAGTATTTTTACTCTAAAGCTGAGTGCTTAACTATAGCTTAGTTATCTTAGAAGCTTAGTTATCTAATGAAACACAAAACCTAAATAAGAGTTGAAGGAAAGACAATTTAAAATTTGTAACCGTTATGTTTCTAAGGATTGAGATTGAATGTGCTCAATTTGCTTTGTCTATGCGCCGTTTAACGGGGAAATTTTCAGATTTGTAGGTGTTTAAGGTTTTATTCCGATGTATGAGACGTTAAAGATATGGTTGTCTTTGGGGATGAATTCCTGCCTTTAACCGGCGCTTGAGTTGATTCCTCAAGCGCCGATTGGGTAGTTAATCTGATGATGACCAATGTTACGGTAACTCATATTAAGCGCTAAAAGCCCAGTGCTAAGGACTGAAGAATCCGGTTTCTTGGCTCACTTGTTGTGTTGGTTGTTTAACATCCGTCACCGAGAATTGGATAATTTTGCGCCCCGAGGGGATAGCATCCTTATCGGCTAATACAGTGACGGGATAGTCGACTTGTTCACCCGCTGCCAAGGTAATAATAGGATCGGCAATCAAGCTAAAGGGCATTTCACTGTCGACGGCGAGTTGATATTGCTTAGTATCTTGTGTCTTGTTGCGGATCTTCAGCTGATAGGTATTTTCAACTTTATTATCCGAGGTTTCACGGTACAAGCTTTGGCGATCACGGATCACGTTAAGCTGGATCTCGCTGCGGCTATTTAAGTCTAACCCTATGACGATAAACATGATAATGACCGCTGCACCGTAGCCTAAGAAACGCGGCGAGCGCCAATAGGAGTAATTTACTCCCTTAAGATCATTTTCACTCATATAGCCGATAAGATTCTGCTTGTAATCGAACTTCAACATAGTCTCATTACAGGCATCGACACAGGCGCCGCAGTTGATGCACTCATATTGCAAGCCGTTACGAATATCTATCCCTGTTGGGCAAACTTCGACACACAAATTACAGTCAACACAGTCACCTAAAGTATGGTCATCTTGATTGTTCTCTTGTTTACGTTTGCGAGGGCCACGGGCTTCACCGCGCTGTGCATCATAGGTCACGGTTTTAGTGTTGGCATCGAACATCACAGCTTGGAAACGTGAATAGGGGCAGCAATGTAAGCACATTTGCTCGCGCATCCAGCCCGCATTGAGATAAGTACAAATGGCGAAAAACCACACCCAGCTTGTCACCCAGAAGCTGGCATTACTCGTCAAGATGTCCACATAAAGTTCGCGGGCGGGAATAAAATAACCGATAAAACCACAGCCAGTGAGCAGAGCTGTTAGACCCCAAAGTAAGTGCTTTGCACTTCTTTTACCGATTTTACTGCTAGTCCAAGGGGCTTTATCGAGCTGCTTACGTTTATTACTGCTGCCTTCGATGCGTGTTTCTATCCACACATAGATAAAGGTCCACGCCGTTTGTGGGCAAAGGTAACCGCACCAAACACGGCCCCAAAATACGGTAATGAAAAACAGACCGAAGGCGGCGGCGATAAAAATCCATGCCAGCAAGGTAAAGTCCTGTGGCCAGAGCGTGATACCAAAGAAAAAAAACTGTTGTTGGCTGATATCTAACAGTATTGCTTGGCGGCCATCAATAGAGATAAACGGCAGGGCGAAAAACATCACGATCAATAGGCTATTCATCATGGTTCGCAGGCGCTGAAAATCACCTTTTTGCTCACGAAAATGGATATTGCCAGAGGGGAGACGACTCTTTGCTGCGGTTTCAGTAGAGAGATTTTTAACCGGAATGTGTAGCTCTACTGAGGCAGGTTTTGCGCCCACACTCTTATTTACACTTGGAGAATTTGGGGTAACTTCGCTCTTGGGCATAAAGGGTCCTAACGGCTTAAATAAGATTCGCCTCCCTATAGCAAGCACTAGGCCAAGTTTTAATTAGCTCAACATCATGATATTTATAATTATTTTGTGATTGGAACTAGATGAAGAACACGATATATCACACATTGGCGATATATCGCGTTTTTAGTGTGCTCGTTTTGAATTAGATTTCACTCGATTGACGCTGGATCCCCAGTTTTTTCATTCGTGATCTCAGTGTACTTGCGGGCACACCGAGGACATTCGCTGCGCCGAGTGGGCCGGATATGCGCCAGTTTAAGCGCTTAAGGGTTTGTTCTATATGCAGCGCTTCCGCTTCCGCTAAGGTTTGCCCTTGGGTTTGAGCTAAGGGATTATTGCTCGGCATAGCGTGGATCTGCAGAATATCTCCTTGGGATAGAATGGCTTCGCGTTCGAGGATATTTTGCAGTTCGCGCACATTGCCGGGCCAAGTATAAGCCATGAGTTTTTGTAGCCCTTTTTGGCTCACTCCACGGATTTTTTTACCTAGCTTACGATTCAAGTTGTGCAGAATATGGCTGACGAGTTCGGGAATATCTTCGATTCTTGCGCGCAGTGGTGGTACTTGAATAGGGAATACATTCAAACGGTAATAGAGATCCATCCTAAATAATCCCTGTTCGACTCGCTTGAGTAAATCGTGGTGACTGGCGGCGACTAAGCGAATATCCACTTGAATGGTTTCACTGCCACCGAGACGTTCGAAGGATTGTTCTTGGATGACTCGCAGTAGCTTTGATTGGGCTTCTAAACTGAGTTCAGCGACTTCGTCGAGGAACAGTGTGCCTTGATGAGCAAGTTCGAAGCGACCTTTACGGCGGCTTGTGGCGCCAGTAAATGCTCCCTTCTCGTGACCAAAGAGTTCACTTTCTAGTAAAGATGCCGAAAACGCGGCACAGTTGACACTGATCATGGGTTTATCTTTGCGGCGACTGAGCTGATGTAAGTTACGGGCAACGAGTTCTTTTCCTGTGCCATTTTCACCACAAATGAGCACAGTACTGTCGGTATTGGCCACCATGTGCAATTGCTGGATCATATGGCGGATCACTGTACTGGCACCCGAAATATCCACATCACCCGTTTTATCTGCCAGCTCTGCCTGTAGATAATGATTTTCAGAGGCGAGTCGCTCCGAGAGTGCTTGTACTTGGGCTAGGGCTTGGCGTAATGACTGCTCTGTTTGTTTTTGAATACTAATGTCGCGAAATATCGCGACTACGCCAATCAGTTGATTGTCACGGTAAACAGGGGTGGAACTGTAATGAACGGGGAAGCTACTGCCATCTTTACGCCAAAATACATCGTGGGTAATTTCTCGGGTGATACCATCCTTTAAGGTGTTGTAAATTGGACAATCCTCTTGGGGATAATGACTGCCATCTGCATGGCTGTGATGATGGCAGTTATGGATGTTTTTACCGAGTAGCTCTTCATTCTTCCAACCCGTCATGCGTTCGGCTGCCGGATTGATAAACACCGCATTACCGCTTAAATCAAATCCATAAATACCTTCGCCGACAGCGTTGAGCAGTAACTGGTTTTCCGGTAAGAAATGCTTATCTATCGATTTTTCATTATTGACTGAAATCTTATTGGTCATCTGTCTTACTCTGGTTTTGGCGGTATTTTCTGAGTATACCTTAAGTACTGTGACGCGATATATCGTGTTTTTGATTATGCCCTTTAAGCATTTTTTCTTTGGTAATTTTTCTGCTCACACTTTTTGCCGTTCGAGTACATTTTACTTGATGCCATCCTCTAAAAAATATTTTCATCTAAGAAATTGATATAAAAGATAAATGACTAATATTCATTCAAAAGTCTGATTTAATATTGGATATTGTTTAATTTATGTTATAAAAATGTTTATGTAATGTGATTTTGTGTTGGCCGTGGTAGCAAGGTTTAGGGACGAGAATCGCACAAAGCAGGTCAGGTATTCTAAAAATAATAAGCAGTTGGGATGAATATGATGACCTCAAAGAAGCAGAAGTTTGGATTAAGTGCAGTGAGTTTGGCGATTACTCTAGCCTTGTCTGGTAGTTTAATCAGTCCGCAGGCAATAGCAGAAGAAGATGAGACGGCTGTTAAAAATGAGAACGTTGAAAAAATTGCAGTTGTAGGGTCCCGTGCTGCGCCACGCTCAATCGGCGATTCCCCCGTTCCTATTGATATTATTAGTAGTGACGACCTTAAAAAAAATGGTTCGACTGACATGATTGATATGTTAGTGACTTCGGTGCCATCGTTTAACTCACGCGCTCAACCCATTAGTGATGCAGCAACCTTAGTTCGTCCCGTTAATTTACGGGGTTTGCCATCAGACAGTACGCTAGTGCTAGTTAACGGTAAGCGTCGTCACCGTGCATCTGTGATTGCGTTCCAAGGTGGTGGTATTAACGATGGCGCTCAAGGTCCTGATATTTCGGTTATTCCTGGCTCGGCATTGAAGCAAGTCGAAGTGTTGCGCGACGGTGCTGCTGCGCAGTATGGATCGGATGCGATTGCAGGAGTCATGAACTTTGTTTTAAAAGATAATTCCGAGGGTGGTTCCATCACTGTGACCCAAGGAGAATATTACGAGGGTGATGGTGCTACGACTACGGTAGAAGGTGATGTTGGTTTACCTGTGACTGAAAATGGCTTCGTTAATTTAAGCTTCCAGTATAAAAATGCTGACTCCACTAGCCGTAGTGTGCAGCGTCCTGATGCGGCTAACTTAGCCGAGCAGGGTAATACCGCGATTAATGACCCCGCACAAGTGTGGGGTAATCCTGAGATTAATGATGACTATTCAGTGTTCATCAACTCAGGCTTAGACATTAATGCCAACATGCACGCCTATGCCTTTGGTAATCTGTCTTCCCGTGATGCCGTGGGGGGCTTCTATTATCGTTATCCACAAAATCGTAGCAACGTGTATTCCAATGATGGTGGCCAGAATTTACTTGTGGGCGCTGTAAATGGTGATCCATCAACATGTGGACTCGTACCTATCCCTAAAAATGCTGATGGAAGTGACGGCAACGTACTCGACACAGATGCATACAAGGCGATGGTTGCCGACCCAAATTGCTTTGCTATGAACCAGATATTTCCAGGTGGCTATACGCCACAGTTCACTGGCACCATTGAAGATATGTCCTTCTTCGCAGGTGTAAAAGGCGATATCGGTGAATGGAATTATGATTTCAGTGCTGGTACTGGGGCGAACAAAGCCAGTTTTGGTCTTAAAAATTCGTTGAATCCATCACTGGGATTAGATACCCCGACGGATTTCGATACGGGAGCTTATGAGCAAGTTGAAACCACAGTTAACTTAGATTTCTCGCGCTTCATAACCTTAGGAGGCATTGAAGACATTAGTTTTGCTTCTGGTTTTGAATGGCGAAATGAGTCGTTTGAGATTTCTCAAGGTGATGAAGCCTCGTGGATTGCAGGCCCTTATGCTAGCCAAGGTTTCAACATTGGTGCGCACGGTTTTAAAGGCTTCGGCCCAGAATCTGCGGGTAAAAACTCTCGTCATAACATAGGTATTTATACTGATTTAGAAGCTTATTTAAGTGATGACTGGTTACTCGGTTTAGCACTGCGCTACGAAGACTTTTCAACCTTTGGTGATACGTTAAATTACAAATTGACGTTGCAGTATTCTGCAACGGATGAATTGTCGTTTCGCGCCTCACACAGCACCGGCTTTCGTGCACCAACGGTTGGCCAAGAAAACGTGGTGAATACCCAGACATCGATCATCGATGGTGAACTGATCCAGACCTTTATTGCGCCCCCAACCGATCCGCTTGCGGCATTTTACGGTGGTGAAGTGTTAAAGCCTGAAGAGTCGATTAGTTATGCGATTGGAGCTGTATATGAGTATGAAAGCTTCTTCTTAACTGTCGATTACTACAACATTGGCGTAGAGGGCCGTATTGCGCAGTCGAGTAAGATTGATGTTGAAGCTAAAGATTATGATGCGCTACGTGCAGCTGGCGTTGAGTTCCCTGAGTTGATCCAAGGCGTGAGCTATTACACCAATGACTTTGATACTACGACTCAAGGTATCGATATCGTCGCTTCCTATGATGCGGAAATCCTGTCGGGTAATGCTAAGTTCAGTCTTGCCTATGGTTGGACCGATACCAGCGTTGATAAATACGATCCCGAAACCACTGATGAAGGTAAAGTTCGTCGGTTAGAAGATGGTATTCCTGCACATCGTGCCACCTTAACTTGGGCGCAGTCATGGGATCAATTAAGCATATCATTACGTGGTAACTACTTCGGTGAGTACTATGCCACTCATGCTGACGATACCTCTGATTGGGGCTCTGAAATGGCCGATGCCGCAGTTACCATAGATCTGGAAGTGAGCTATGAGTTATTTGATGGCTTAACACTGGCGGTAGGGGCTAATAATCTATTTGACCAAGAAGCGCAAAAGCTTAAAGAAGGAACCTTGGGTGAACTCGGTGGCGTTTATTATGAAAGTGGGCCATTCGATTACAACGGCGGTTTCTACTATGGCCGAGTGAATTACCGTTTTTAATGAGTAAGCCAATTTATAGAAGCGATTTCTAACCCACCTTTCAAGAAATTTGGCTTTTATAAATAGAAGTGAAGTAAGCAAAAAGGCTGCAATGCAGCCTTTTTTATTCGTATTTGACTCGTCCTAAATATAGTTTAGTGCTTAGTTACGATTCGTTTGCGCGGCAACTAAACCATTTAACACATCACTCATACTGAGTTTTGGCGGCAAGAGAATTCCATTGGGGGCGCTTGGACCATAAATTTTATTGTAGGGCGTGCCGGGCACTCCTTCGTGGCGCATATAGGTTTCAATCGTTTTATTCGCCTCACTCCAGTTTCCTTGCATCAGAATGATATTGTCGGCCATCAAGGCATTTACAATTTGCTCCCTGTGGGTGACTTCCGCTTTATTCGTTTGGCAGATGGTGCACCAATCAGAGGTAATATCGACAAAGACGGTATAGCCTTGGGCAACCAGAGGCGCGATTTTCTCTGGGGCTAAGGTGTGCCATTGTAGTTTTTGATAGGCTTGGTAATCCTCGCTTTTGTGCACAAATCCAATAATAGCACTGAGTCCTAAGGCGAAAAATCCCAGCACAAAAATCACCGTCAGCGGTATGGTTTTACCTTTTTGTCTTTGCCAAAGCAGTAATAAGATCGCACCTATTAATAGGCAAAGAATAAAAATACTGATCAGCGTTATAGTGTTCATAAAATGTCCTGATTGAGAATCGCCTTTGTGGTGATTGCGATGAAGGCTTAGGTATTAAGGTTTGGCTATAAAGATTAGGTTAGCGCTAATCTTAGCGGTTAACGGCTTAAATCAGTGTGAATTTATGGGATTATCGCGTTTGGGGTTCTCTTAAATGACTGTTCATTTATTGAAAATGGATTTATTAGCGTTAACGCCTTGATGGCGCGATGCTAGAATGGCAAGCAAGTTTAAGGCCCAGCAGTGGGCTTTTTTATTCGGCGAAAGGTGTCATCAATGAGTTGGAGTACTTGGTTAGGTTTATTGGCTATTTGTTGTTTGGGGGCTATGTCGCCGGGCCCAAGTTTGACTATGGTAGTACGTCATACTTTAGGTGGTGGGCGGGGAAAGGGGATCGTCTGTGCTTGGGCACACTCGATAGGGATTGGGATCTATGCGCTGGTGACGTTACTGGGCTTAGCCGTAGTCCTTAAAAAGGCGCCCTTAGTCTTTAATGGCATTGCGATTCTCGGTGCCTTATACCTTGCTTGGATGGGAGTTCAAGCGCTGCGTTCTAATGGCGGTATGCAAGCTAAATTGGCTGATGGGGAGGCGACAGATACCTTAACTGCAGCCCGTGATGGTATCGCAATTTCTTTATTCAACCCTAAGATAATGCTATTTTTTCTTGCGTTATTCAGCCAATTTGTGATGGTCGCCGACAGCATGACGGCTAAAGCATTAATTGTTTTTACACCGTTAGTGGTCGATGGTCTTTGGTACACCTTGATAGCCTTATTGCTATCCCACTCGAGTGTGTTGCCTAAATTGAGAGAGAAAGCGGGGTTAATTGATAAGTTGTCCGGCGTAGTATTGATATTGCTGGCGATCCGTGTGGTGTACACGCTTTAGTGATCTATCTAAAATCATTGGTTTTAAATAACAAACACGCCATCAATCGATGGCGTGTTTGTTTATGGCTATGCATTTAAATCAAGGCGTGATTAGCCTTTAAACATTTGCACAGAATTATCAGCTTCTTCTGCCACACTTTCTTGGATAATGGGTGGATTGGCAATGTGGTCGTCTAAGTTGTCACTCAGCATTTCTTTGAATTCACTGCTAAACCATTCTAATGCGCTCTCTTTTTCTGCACCGAGATCCGCTGATTTAATCGCGGCTTCGAAGGCATTAAAACGTGCTGCGGCAAAACGGAGTGCTGTGCCAACTTTACCTACATCTGCTTCTTGTTGGCTTAGCTGATTGGCTAAGGCAATAAACTGATCGGCAAGTTCGTAAATGGTGGTGCTGCTCGTGTCGGTCATGGCGTTCACTCTAAAAAAGTAACAGATTAAAGTTCGATTCTAACTTAATTGGTGTAAGAAGGAATCGTCAGGCATTAACTATTGGGATCTGTGTCGGTAATGACGACTCCTGTATGGGAGTCATAATTAATCGACAGTTTATCGTTTGTTCGATACAAATAAGTGCACTGGCCAGGATTGGTATAACTGGCTTTATAGTCGGTTTCAGTCGCATCAATATTCAAGCGCGAGACACTTGGCTGGGCATTTTGGAATAATACTTCCCATACCGATATACAGTCTTCGACATTATCGAGTGCCGGAGAGGCCTCATTGCCATGGATATAGTGTTGTGCTGGCCAACCGAAGGCGTTGAAATCTATTTGTTCGGATTGTGCCGTACCAAATACGGGTAAATCCTCTTTTGGACCTGAGCCCACTTTTACAGCCCATACGGAACGTGCCAGATTGATGGCTGATTTAAAGCCTCCGCCTGCCGCTTTAACGGTTGCAATTTGTGCATCTTGTTGCACATTGATAAATTTTGGCAGGGCCACTACGGCTAAAATACCGAGCACTATGATGACCACCACAAGTTCAATTAAGGTGAAACCCGTTTGATGTCTTTGAATTGATTTATCAGAATGTTGGATCATCATTACGTATCAGAGTGTGCGAGAATGGGCGCACTATATCACTTAATTTCGAATGTTTTAAATTGAAAGTCTTAACGTGAGACCTAGCAGGTTTAGTGGTATGACTTAGCGGCAGGTAAGGTCTGCAAACTTGCCATACCACTACAGGACTTTTAAGCTAACCCGATTATAGAATTAAGGAAGTAAAATAGTGACTCAGGCGACATGGCAAACATTTATCGATGAGCAAAGAGCTTTGCCTTATTTTCAGCAACTAAGCGCATTTGTTGACAATGAGCGCAGGGCTGGGAAAGTGGTTTATCCATCTGAGGCTAATGTTTTCAATGCTTTTAGTATGACGCCCCTTGAACAAGTCAGAGTGGTTTTGATTGGCCAAGATCCCTATCACGGCCCAGATCAAGCCCATGGTTTATGTTTTTCGGTTAAACGCGGGATAAAACCACCGCCATCTTTAGCCAATATGTACAAAGAATTAGCGACGGATATTGAAGGTTTTGTTGTGCCATCCCATGGCGATTTATCCGCATGGGCGGAGCAGGGGATATTGATGCTCAATACGGTGCTGACGGTTGAGCAAGGCAAGGCGCATTCCCATGCCAAAGCCGGGTGGGAAGTCTTTACGACTGCGGTGCTGGAATTATTAAATCGGCAGACTCAGCCGATTATTTTCGTGCTTTGGGGCAGTCATGCCATCAAAAAAGGTCAAGTCGTTAACGCACCGCAACATCAAGTGCTCACAGGACCACATCCTTCACCTTTATCGGCTTATCGCGGTTTCTTTGGTTGTGGGCATTTCTCTCAAGTGAATCAATTATTGCTTGAGCGAGGCGAAACGCCGATCCTTTGGCAGGTTTGATTTTAGGATTGCGGTTAAAGCAATAAAAAAGGTCTTACTGAGTAAGACCTTTATTTTGGGGGTGAAACTACATTAGTTAGCAATCAGTGGTTTCTGTCGACCGAAATCTTAGCTAGCGTTACTAAGGCTTGCTTATAGTCGCTATCGGGTAAAGCAGATAATGCCGCGATCGCTTTCTCTGATTCTTCAATTGCTTTTTGTTGGGTGTAGTTTAACGCGCCGCAATGGTGCAGTGCTGCTACGATTTTATCTATGGCCTGAGTACCATCACCTTGCTCAATTGCTTGACGTATGAGCTGTTTCTCTTCGTCTGTGCCATGGGCAATGGCATAGATGAGTGGCAGAGTCGGTTTACCTTCGGCAAGGTCATCACCGATATTCTTACCTAGCTCGTCACTGTCGGCGGTATAGTCGAGTAAGTCGTCGGTAAGCTGAAAGGCAGTGCCGAGATACTTACCATAGTTGCCTAAGGCGGTTTCTTGCTCAGGCGTTGCACCTGCTAGCACGCCCGCGAGTAGCGTAGCGGCTTCAAATAACTTGGCTGTTTTGCAATAAATGACCCGCATATAGCTTTCTTCAGTGGTGTCTGGGTCATTACAATTCATCAGCTGTAAGACTTCGCCCTCGGCCAACACGTTAGTCGTATCAGCTAACACTCTGAGCACTTTCATGTTGTCAAGTTCAGTCATCATCTGGAATGAGCGGGTATAAAGGAAATCCCCGACTAGCACACTGGCACTATTGCCAAACAGTGCATTGGCGGTTTCTCGTCCGCGGCGTAACGTCGATTCATCAACTACATCATCGTGGAGCAATGAGGCTGTATGGATAAACTCAATAATCGCCGCTAGCTTAAGATGTGCTTCGCCTTCGTAGCTCACTGCACGTGCGGCTAAAACCGACAGCAGAGGACGAAGACGTTTACCACCACCATTAATAATGTAAAAACCTAATTGATTAATTAGGGCGACATCTGATTCAAGCTGTTTATATATCAGCTGATTGACTGCTTGCATATCAGTGTCAGCCAGTTGACGAATAGCGTTTAAATCCATAATAGACTCTGGTTGTGGGGTCATTACGTACCCGGCCCCTGTTTAGGCTCACGTGTTATAATGAAATGAATTTTACCTAAAATTCTGACATATGACAGCACTAGCTCAACTAATGTGAGAGTTAATCCGGTCTTTTTTTATTCTTTCCTAATTAGGGCTTGCCAGAGTTGGATTCTTCGCGTAAACTCCGCGCCCATTGTCAATAAAGTTTTTGTAGCACCCTGCCTCATCCAAGAATGAGCCCGCGTGTTAGGAATTGGAGTAAAATAGCTATGTACGCTGTTTTTCAAAGTGGTGGTAAACAACACCGTGTAGCTGAAGGCCACACAGTACGTTTAGAAAAGTTAGAAGTTGCAACTGGCGAAACTATCGAGTTCGATCAAGTTCTTTTGATCGCTGATGGCGAAACAGTGCATGTTGGTGCTCCTTTAGTAGCTGGCGGTAAAGTCGTTGCTGAAGTTGTAAGTCACGGTCGTGGCGATAAAGTTACTATCGTTAAGTTCCGTCGTCGTAAGCACCACGACAAGAAAATGGGCCACCGTCAGTGGTTCACTGAAGTTAAAATTACTGCTATCAACGCATAATAGGAGTCTAACTCATGGCACATAAAAAAGCTGGCGGTTCTACTCGTAACGGCCGCGATTCAGAAAGTAAACGTCTAGGTGTTAAGCGCTTTGGCGGTGAATCAGTTCTAGCTGGTAACATTATTGTTCGTCAACGTGGTACTAAATTCCACGCTGGTGTAAACGTAGGTATTGGTCGTGACCATACTCTGTTTGCTCTGACTGACGGTAAAGTTAAATTCGAAGTTAAAGGCGCTAATAACCGTAAGTTTATTAGCATCGAAGCTTAACTTTCGAACCTAGCTTATACTGTTAAAGCCCCGCCATTGGTGGGGCTTTCTGTTTTTTGTGCTTCTATTTACGCCGTGTAGATGCTTGAGTTGGTAAATGATTACCAAGAATGAGCATTGACAGGTAAGATTGGGAGCAAAGTATCTCGAGTTTTTTGGCGACCAATGAAGTTAGACGGTATAATTGCTTCATTCAGTGGTGCCAGGAGTAAGTATGAAGTTTGTCGATGAGGCAGTAATTAGGGTCGAAGCAGGCGACGGCGGTAGCGGTTGTGTTAGCTTTAGGCGCGAAAAGTATGTACCTGATGGTGGTCCTGATGGTGGTGATGGTGGCGACGGTGGCAGTGTTTTTCTGCAGGCTGACGAAAACTTCAACACTTTGATCGAGTTCCGTTTTGAACGTTTTCACATGGCTGAACGTGGCGAAAATGGTCGTGGCCGTGATTGTACTGGTCATAGCGGTAAAGATTTGATCTTAAAAGTTCCTGTTGGTACTCGCGCGGTCGATCATGATACTGAAGAAGTCCTTGGGGATTTAACAACCCACGGTCAAAAGCTATTGGTTGCCAAAGGTGGTTTCCATGGTTTAGGTAACACCCGTTTTAAGAGCAGTACTAACCGTGCCCCACGTCAAAAGACGTTAGGCACACCCGGTGAAGTTCGTAGCCTTAAATTAGAGTTGTTACTGCTGGCTGACGTTGGTTTGCTTGGCATGCCTAACGCGGGTAAGTCGACATTCATTCGTGCGGTTTCCCGTGCAACGCCGAAAGTGGCTGATTATCCGTTTACTACACTAGTGCCTAACTTAGGTGTGGTTAATCCACGTCCTGGACAAAGCTTTGTGATTGCGGATATTCCTGGTCTCATCGAAGGCGCTGCCGATGGTGCGGGTTTAGGTATTCGCTTCTTAAAGCATCTTGAGCGTTGTCGTATTCTGCTGCACATCATAGATATTGAGCCGATTGACGGAACCGATCCGGTTGAGTCTGCGCGCGCTATCGTAGGTGAGCTTGAGAAATATTCTCCAAAGTTGGCGAGTAAGCCGCGTTGGTTAGTCTTTAACAAAACCGATCTGCTGCTTGAAGAAGAGCTGCAAGAGAAGGTTGATCGTATCGTTAAAGAAATGGGTTGGGAAGGCGATGTTTACACTATCTCCGCCTATAACCGCGACGGTACCAGTGAGTTGGCATTAAAACTCCTCGATTATATTGCGAGTCTTCCACCTGAAGACAATGAAGTCGACCCAGATAGTGAAGTTGAGTTCAAGTGGGATAATTATCATCAAGCAAACCTTGATTCATTGAATGAAGATTATGTTGATGAAGATGATGACGACGACTTTGATGATGACGACTACGACGTAGAAGTTATTTACCAAAGATAATAGTAATCTTTGAGTTTTGAGAGTTCTGTGTACGCTGATACTCAAAATGATATTACTCGGCAAGTTGTGCGTGCTGCACAATTGCTACTGGCCTACGGCGCGGAATCTGATTTAGTTGAAGAAATCAGCCAGCGTCTAGGTCAGGCTTTAGGTCTTGCCAGCGTAGAACTCTCTATTTCCTCTAATTCCCTCGTGTTAACCAGTTTGGTTCATGGTCGCTGTATCACAACTACTCGTCGTATTCGTGAGCATGGCATTAACATGACAGTCGTCTGTGAATTGCAACGTATCTGTTTACTCGCCGAAAAGGGGTTGTATGGCCCAAATGAAGTGCGTAAACGCTTGGCGCGGATTGAACCTAAAACCTATCCTCCTAGCTTAGTGGTATTCATGATTGGCCTGTCGTGCGCTAGCTTCTGTCATTTATTTAATGGCGATCTCACTGCATGCGTGATTACTTTTTTTGCCGCGGCAGTGGGTATGTCGGTACGTTTAGCAATTGCTAAGCGGCATTTTAATTTATTAGTCAATTTTGCCATCACAGCTTTCGTCACCAGTATGCTGGCTCAAACGGGTTATTTGTTTGAGTTAAGTGAAACTCCTAAGGCTGCTATGGCCGCGAGTGTGCTGATGTTAGTGCCGGGTTTTCCGATGATTAATGCGATTTCCGACATGGTAAAAGGGCACATGAATGTCGGTATATCCCGCTGGGGTCATGCTACTTTGCTGACCGTTTCTTCTGTGATTGGCATTACGATTGCGATGCAGAACGGCGGAATTTTCCTATGATGGAATTACTGATAACGCTGCTGCACGATGCTTTTTTCTCAGCAATTCCCGCCGTAGGATTTGCTATGGTATTTAATGTTCCTAAACGATTTCTTCCTTACTGCGCTTTAGCGGGAGCCATTGGCCATAGTTCCCGTACTTTAATGTTACAGTTTGGTCTGCCAATCGAGTGGGCAACCTTCGCCGCCGCGGCATTAGTAGGGATTATTACCATAGGGTTTGGTAAGCGCCACTTAGCGCCACCTTTAATGTATGCTGTCGCTGCGATTATTCCTATGATCCCAGGCACTTATGCATTTAATACTGTAATTGCCTTAGTGCAATTGACCGCTCAATCTCAAGTCAGTCCTGAACTGACGGGGCAAGTGATTAGTAATGGCCTCAAAACCGTCTTTATTCTAGGGGCGTTAGCCGTGGGTTTGGCCATGCCGAGTTTGCTGTATTTCAGGACCCGCCCCGTCATTCAATAATTCTATTTCTATAAAACAGGAGTGAGCATGCGCATTGCTATGATAGCCGCGATGGCAAACAATCGAGTCATCGGAAAAGATAATAAAATGCCATGGCATCTTCCAGAAGATCTACGTCACTTTAAAGCGATGACCCTAGGCAAGCCTGTTGTGATGGGACGTAAGACCTTTGAGTCAATCGGTAGGCCCCTTCCTGGTCGACATAACATAGTGATTTCACGCCAAACGGATCTTGTGATTGAGGGCGTGACCTGTGTGACCTCGTTTGATGCAGCCAAACAAGCTGCTGGTGAGTGTGAAGAGTTAGTGGTTATAGGTGGTGGCCAGCTTTATGCCGAGTTATTGCCCTGCGCCGATATCTTATATTTGACGCAAATCAATCTTGAGGTGGAAGGCGATACATTTTTCCCCCACTGGGACGATGGGACTTGGAAGGAAACTGAATCTTTGGCGAGTATAAATGCTGCTGGTTTGGAATATCGCTTTATCAATTTGGTAAAAAAATGTTAAATTGCAGCTTCTGTTGTGTACCCTGTGTGTATGGGACGTCAGTTTATCTAACGTATTGCATCATATCGGACATTTAGTTTTCACGGAAAGAGATAGCCTATTTCGTTATCCTAGATTTCGAACGAGAGCTAAAGCCAAGAGGTCAATATCATTTAGACAATAGATGCAGCCCATACAGAATTGATAATAAAACTATAAGAAAGTATTAAGGAGTATCGGATGCGTCTTATGCCTGTGGCCTTGGCTGCGTTGATTGGATTTAGTTCTATTGCTGTACCAACCTCTGCCGTTGCGGGGGAAGATCCACTCGTAGCGAGTCTTTGTGATTATGTAAAAGCTAATGACAAAAACCGCTTACGTAAAAAGTTAAAAGAAAGCCGCGTTAAGTTACGTCAGATTTACAGTGGTATCAGTTGCGATGGTGCAAGTCTATTGCGCACCGCTTACGGTGCGAGTGCGAACGATACCGGTGAGTTTGTGGCTAAGCGTTTGTCGGCGACTGAATTGAGTGTTGCTGAAGCTGATGGGATGACTATCCAAGCTTGGGCTGAAGCAAACGGTCATGGTGCTAGCCCAATTACCGCTGCAGTGAAAGAGCGTCTTGGCGCTGCTGCTGGCGGTGAAGAAGAGTAATGCGGATTTGAACTTAGCGGCACTTTAGCTCTATTTGCTGCTACGTTATATTAAGCGTCTAATATCAAGTATCTAGCATTAAGCTAGATAAAAATGCCAAACTTAAGTTTGGCATTTTTTATGGCCTTAATTTGTGCAAAGGCCGGACAGTTCGAGTCGTCAGTAAGATAGGCAAGTGAATTCGTCTCAAAAGAAAGGGCCGCTAAGCGACCCTAGGTTTTAGTGGTGATAAACATTAGACTCTAAATTCACCGACCGAAGCTTGGAGTTCTTCGGCTAATTTGGCGACTTGATGGCTAGACTGAGCCGTTTGATCTGCACCGATAGCGGTTTCTTCTGAAATTGCTGCAATATGCTCTAGTTTTTCAGAAACTTGCTGGCTTACTAAATTCTGTTCCTGCGCAGCATGGGCGATATGGGTGCCAGAATCATAGGCCTTATGCACAGATTGGCTAATGGTCTCGAGGGCAATGTTGGCTTGCTCCGTTTTTTCAACACAGGCGTTGGCTTGAGCACGCCCCATATCCATGGCGGCAACGGCTTGCTCTGCACCTTGCTGCAACACTTCGATCATCTGTTGGATCTCTCGGGTCGACACTTGAGTGCGTGAGGCTAAACTACGCACTTCATCGGCAACTACCGCAAAACCACGACCTTGTTCACCCGCTCGGGCGGCTTCAATAGCGGCGTTAAGGGCGAGTAGGTTAGTCTGCTCAGCAATACCACGGATCACATCCAAAATTGAGCCAATAGAGGCGCTGTCCGACTGCACTTTATTGATCACAATACCCGCTTTGGCCACTTCATCGGCTAAAGCCAAAATAGTCAGTTTGTTCTCTTGTGCAATGGCACGCATATGCTGAGTTTCTTGATCAGCCTGTTTGATTTGCTCAAGGGCTTGATTGGCACTTAAAGACACCTGCTGAGCACTAGAGCTAAGTTCAGTTGTCGCAGTAGCCACTTGGTCAACTTGGCTTTTTTGTTCTTGTATGCCTGAGGTGGTTTGTGCTGTGATTGCCGATGTTTGTTCGGCTGCCGCGGCAAGTTGATTTGACCTATCTAGAATACCTATGATTAAACTGCGTAAGCTATCGACGAGACGATTACAGTTTTTTGCTAGTTCGGCAAATTCATCGTGTCCAGAATCATCTAGTTTATGGGTAAGGTTGCCTGAGGCTAAGACGTTAAGGGCATTGTTCACTTGGCTGAGTGAGCGTTTTAGTGGATTCACCACAGCAAAACTCACAATCACTGCGACAACGATTGCTATTAACACGACAATCATGGTTTGTATGCTGGCAGAGTCAATCTTGGCTATGGTGTCATTGCTCATGTTCGCGGCAACAAGTTCGATGTTATCGCTGACATCATTCATGTTGGAATTGATGACTTTCACATCTTTTTCGATAATGCCTAGTTTTATCACAGCTTCTTTGGAGTGGGAGAGCTGACTCGATTTTAGCTGCAACATAGATTGCGGACCGGTGACGAGCGCTAATACTTTTTCGATATCTTTAGTGACCGAGCTTAAGGTATCCGCTTCGACGATACCTTGACCGTGACGATTCACATATTCAAGTTTGTTCTTGGTTTCGCTGATAATGTAGTCAAGTTCCTTTGAGATCAGTTCGTGCTTACTGTCTTCGTCATTTGTTACTAAATCTGCAATAGTGGTGATGATATTTCCGAGACTAGTATCAATAGCGCTGGCTGATGCAGCAAGACTCTGCTCATCGGGATTCTGACTGCTTTCTAAATCAACAATATCGAGCAGTTCTGATGAGGCATCATCGGCGGCATTTTCGAGCTTTTTCTTTAGTTCAACGAGCTGTTCTTGCTTGCTCAATGAGGCCTCACGTTCGGCGATCATGGCAATACTATCTCGCTCAAAGGTGGCAAAGCTGCCGCTTAATTGGGCAATTAAAGAAGATAGATTCTGCTGGCTCTTGACTAACTGAGTGAGGGTGGCAATTTCGTTTTTGAACTGAGTCCCATGGTCTTCGAACACTTTACGAATATTCGGGATATTTGCCGATCTAGGGGTGTTATAGGCAATGAGGATTTGTCTTTGTTGCTCACCCAATGCTTCACTAAGGTGGTTTGTTGATTTCAGCGCGGGCAAGCTTAATTCTTGCATCATAGCAGAGCTGGCTTTTAGGCTATTGTTGGTTAAATAAGATGTAAATCCTAGCAACACGAGTAAAAGTGTGACAATACCAAATCCGCCAATCACTCTGGTGGCTACATTAAATTTCATAGGATACTCCGATTTTTATTATATTTTTCCAAATGAAAACAGGGTGATATTTAGGGTTAGGCGGCTCAGTCTGTTATCGACTTTAAGCTGTTTTAGTTTAACTCTTTTTTAACTTTTTTTGCGTAATTTTTTGGTCTTTTTCAAGATGCCATAAGGTTAAGTGCTCACCCCAGCAACAGCCTGTATCTAAAGCCTTTAATTTAGTATCGTCGACCTTGCCCATCAACGCAGCCCAATGGCCAAATACTAAGGTATGACTCTGGCGCAGCGGCGAAGCAAACTCAAACCAAGGTTTGAGTTGTGGATTAGTACAGTTTTCAGGAGGTTGTTTGCAATCAAAATCAAGTCGGCCATCGACATAAAGATAGCGCATGCGTGTTAATGCATTGATGCAATAACGTAAGCGCTCTATGCCAATTGCACTTGGATCCCATTGCTCGGCGGTATCTGAATACATTTGGCTTATTAATGTCTCAAGATAATCATCGTGCTTGAGGGCGCGACTGACGAGTGCGGATTCTTCTCTTAATACCTCCAGCGACCACTGAGGTGGTACACCCGCATGACTCATAATGAGTTGGTGTTCAGGTAATTCACGCATAAGAGGTTGTTGTCTCAGCCAGTCAATGGAGGCTGAGATATCGGGGGATTCTAGAATTTCAGTGAGATTATCGCTGGGTTTAGCGCGCTTGAGCTTACCGTGTAATGCCATTAGATGGAGATCGTGGTTACCCAAAACCGTTTTAGCGGAATCACCTAAAGAGCGAAAAAAACGTAGGGTAGCTAAGGAGTCAGGTCCGCGTGCAACAAGATCACCTACAGCCCAGAGTTCATCGCGGGAAGGATTAAAATCGACCTTAGCTAGTAATTTTTGTAACTCAGCGAAACAGCCTTGAATATCACCAACAAAATAATGCGCCACAGTACCCCTTTCCTAACGATATTAATGTAGTAAGCCTGGGGTCGCTAAACGGAAGGGACGGATTGTCGCCTGGAAACGCTCACCCGATTCGCTGACCATACCATAAGTGCCGTGCATTATGCCAAGTGGCGTATCGAGCACAGTACCACTGGTGTATTGATAGGCAGTATTCGGCGCTATGGTTGGTGTTTCACCGACAACACCAGCACCTTGGACTTCACTGGTGTTGCCATTGGCATCAGTGATTATCCAGTGACGAGTTTCAAGTTTAGCCGCTTGCTCACCTAAATTAATGATAGTGATGGTGTAACTGAAGAGGTACTTTTTATCCTCGGGCGAGGACTGCTGCTCTATATACTCAGTTTTGACTTCGACCCGAATGGAGGTGTCCAATGCGCTCATTCTTGTTCCTAGGCTCTGGTCTAAGGGCACCTAAGTGCCCTGACATATTTATGCTTTCTTATCGCAAACCATGTTAGCCATAGCAACATACTGCTGCACGCTAATCTGTTCTGGGCGTTGACTTGAGTCAATCCCTAACTGCTCGAACTCATCGTCAGATAACATGTGCTTTAAGTTATTACGCAGAGTCTTACGACGCATGTTGAATGCGGTAGTACAAAGGTGGCGTAGTACGGTCACATCTTTACAAGGGAACGGCTTTACGGCGTATGGCAATAAGCGTACGACTGCTGAGTCCACTTTAGGGGCAGGGGTAAAGCTGTGGGGCGGCACTTCGAGAACCGGAACCACTTGGCAGAAGTATTGTGCCATGACCGTTAAACGGCCATAGGCTTTACAGCCTGGGCTTGCCGATAAGCGCAGTACCACTTCTTTTTGTAGCATAAAGTGCATGGTTTCAATCTGTTCGGCAAATTCGAACAGGTGGAACATCAGCGGCGTTGAAATGTTGTAAGGTAAGTTACCAAATACTTTCATCTTTTTGCCAGGCACACTCAGTTGGCTAAAATCAAACTGCAGTGCATCACCTTGGTGAATAGTCAGTTTATTTTTAAGGACTGGGTGTTGATGTAAGCGTTCAACCAGATCGCGGTCGAGTTCGACGACAGTCAGATTATCCACAGCATCGGCTACAGGTTCTGTTAAGGCACCAAGGCCAGGGCCGATTTCGACCATCACATGGTGATTATCGGGTGCAATTGCACCCACAATGCGGTCAATCACATTGCCGTCGGTAAGGAAGTTTTGTCCGAAACGCTTTCTGGCCGTGTGGCCTAAATGTACTTTGTTGCTCATTAATAATGTAATCGTTTAGTTCTTTGAGGATAACTCAATGGCTTTATTCAGAGCACAGACAAAACTGCCAATATCGGCCTTGCCTGTACCCGCGAGATCGAGCGCCGTACCGTGGTCAACCGAGGTACGAATATAAGGTAAACCTAAGGTGATGTTTACCGATTTGCCAAATCCTTGTGACTTGAGAACGGGAAGTCCTTGGTCATGGTACATGGCCAAGACGACATCGGCGTCCTGTAAATATTTAGGTTGGAACAGAGTATCGGCCGGTAATGGGCCGACAATATTCATCTGGAACTCTTCTCGCAACTCGTTGAGTGCAGGAATAATCACGTCGATTTCTTCACGCCCTAAATGGCCGTCTTCACCTGCGTGTGGATTGAGACCACAGACATAAATTTTCGGTGAAACTATGCCAAATTTACTGATGAGATCGGCATGTAGAATCTTGATAATATGCTGTAAGCGTTGGCGTGTTATGGCTTTTGCAACATAGGCCAGAGGAATATGGGTGGTCACGAGTGCCACTTGCAAACCCGGCGTTGCCAGCATCATCACTACATCGGGGCAATTTGCTTGATGGGCAAAAAACTCAGTATGGCCACTAAAGGAAATACCTGCTTGATTGATAATGCCTTTATGCACTGGGCCTGTCACGACAGCATCAAACTCGCCGCTCATGTTTTTCTCGCCCGCATAACGCAAGGTTTCAACTACATAAGTGCTGTTTTGCTCATCGAGCTGACCGCAAATCGATTCGCTCACTAACTTAAAGGGCGCTATGGTTAATGTGCCCGCTTCTTGTGGCTTAGGAGCTTGATTTGGCTGGTAAGGGCGGAAAGTCACTTGCAAACCGAGTCGTTTCGCGCGGCTCGCAAGTAATTCTGGATCCGCACAAACGACTAACTCAGCAGGCCAAGCCTGCTGAGCGAGTTGTACGACTAAATCGGGGCCAATACCTGCGGGTTCGCCTGGGGTAACGGCAATACGTTTAGTGCTCAATTAGAATTAACCTCGATTGGTCTCTGGCTGGAAGATTTCAATGTATGCGTCTGAACGCATTTCGTCTAGCCAGTTTTGCAGTTCTTCGTTAAATTTGCGACGGAAGATCAACTGGTGCGCACGGTTGCTATTGAACTGATCCGTGGCGTCGGTTTTTCTGCGTTCTTCTAACTGAGTGATATGCCAACCGTGAGTCGTACGGAATGGCTCACTAATTTGGTCGTTTTTCAAACTGTTGAGCGTTTGAGCAAACTCTGGTACATAAATGCTTGGTTCTGCCCAACCTAATTCACCACCTTTTGTTGCCGAACCAGGGTCTTCTGAGTACTGACGCGCTAGGTCTTCAAACTTAGCTTCACCTGAGCGGATTTGCTTCAGGAATTGCTCAAGCATGGCTTTAGCGCGGTCTTCTGACAGGATCGGCGATGGCTTGAGCAAAATATGGCGCGCTCTAACTTCTTCGATTTCTTTGGTTTGTAGGCCGCGAGCATCCATGATCTTAATAATATGGAAACCTGCACCACTCTTAATCGGGCCGATAATGTCACCCATTTTCGCACCGTTAATCACTTCGGCGAACAGAGTTGGCATTTCGTTGATGTTCATATAATCCCAAATACCGCCTTCGAGTGCCTTAGGACCTGAAGAAGAAGCGATAGCGGTACGACGGAAATCTTCACCACTCTTCAAACGTTCTAATACGATATTGGCGCGTTTGCTTGATGCTTCGAGTTGTTCACTGGTGGGGTTATTAGGCACGTCAATCAGGATATGGCCAATTTGGTATTCCACATCTTTCATCCCTTGTTCCTGGATGAGTTTGACTAGGCTAGTAATTTCCTGTGGTGATACTTGAATACGGCGTTGTACTTGAATACGTTGAATTTCACCTAGAGTGATTTCTTCGCGCAATTGTTCGCGGTATTGGCTGAAACTTAAACCTTCGCTTTCAATTTTTTGTTGCATCTGCGCGACAGACATTTTTTGTTCGCGCGCGATGTTTTCAATCGCTTGGTCTAGTTGTAAGTCACCAATATTCAGCCCTATACGACTGGCCATTTGCAATTGTAGGCGAGTTAAGATTAAACGCTCAATCACCTGAGTGCGCAGGGCACTGTCAGAAGGTAACGATTGGTTTGCTGCTTTGGCATTCGCTTTAACAGTGTCAATCATGTTAGTGATTTCACTTTCGAGCACTATGCCGTCGTTAATTTGGACTGCAACGCGGTCGAGCGGCTGGGGTGCGGCCAATGTAGGTTGGCTGATCGCGAGTGCAAATAAAGCAAAAATCAGATGTTTACTGGGTTTCATCCACAAAATCCTTGGCACGTTCTAAGGTCAGGTTCGACGGCTTAATTGAAATAACTTTACCATTTATATCGAAATTACAGTGAGTTGCCCTAATGTAATTTTTTGGCGACGCATTTGAGTGCAAGGTTAGACCTTAAGATCCGTTTTTATTCGCTTTAGCAAAAGGTGAACGGTAAAGCACTCATTAATCTGTTTGGACTCTTAGTCCTTGTTGAGGTTCAGCAATCTATCACAATTCTTTGCTAATTCCTCAGATAAAGCGGTTTTCTGTAGTTAAACAGGCCGTCATTGAGCATATCGGATACGCCTAATGGGCCAGAGCCACCGAGTCCCTTAATGATTAAGTTCAGGTAGATACCACTATCAAACTGTTCGCGAGGATCAATTGTGGCAGAACCTATGTTGTCGTCATAGTTGGTTTTAATGCGGTAATGATAACTAAGTCTTACTGCGTAACAGCATGATTCGTACTGGATACCTGTGTAAGTTTCAATACTGCGACTTTCGTTAAGGTCATAATACCAATTACCAACAAAGTAGAGGTCGTCACTGATTGGCCAAGCGCCACGAACGCCCGCTTGGGAGATGTTCACTGTATCATTGGTATTTGAGTTCAATAAATCAGGGACATAGCGATAGCTAAATTGCAGTAATTTATTCGCTTCAGGTCTGAAATCTAAGGTGACTTCAGATTTTTTATTGTCACTGGTGTTGGTATCGTACTGAATCGCAGCCCCCATATACCAATCATGGGACAAGCGGGTATCTAACTCTGCAGCAAGTACTGAAGTTGATTGATTAGACTCAAAAATACTGTCTTCGTAACCGACTTTACTGTCTTGCAGGTAAAAAATTTGTCCTAGGCTGAATTTAGTGGCTTCTTGGTTGTGACTATCAAACAGGCGTGTAGTAACACCTAGAGTGACTTGATTTGCATCGGAAATCCGATCCAGACCCGAGAAGCGACGATCACGGAATAGACCAAAGTAGTCGTCCTGTAATTGAGCCGTATCATAAATGCCTATGTTGCGTTGATCTTCGTAGCCGACATAAAGATATTGAAATTGTGGCTCGAGCGTTTGGCGGTAGTTTTGATCGAAAAGCTCAGTAAAACGTTCGAAGTTGATTTGACCATTAATCCGTACCTGCGGGATGGTGCGATTCACTGTGTCGTCAACAACTATATCTGGATCTTCGTTATGCTGCCAATAATTGGTCTGCATCAACTTAACTTGACTGGTGAGCGAGCCTGAAGGCCCATGTATTGGCAGAGTTACGCTTGGTGACATGTACAAACGAGTCGCCGTATTAACATTGTTGTCCTGATGGGCAAAATTCGTTAGCTCCGAATTGAAACCAAAATCTAAATTGTTCCAAAAATCAGCAGCGCGATAGTTAAAGTTAACCTGAGGCATGACTTGATATGGTTTTTCATCCTCACCCAGTACTTTAATATCTTGTACTCGGGTGCTTAGATCCCAGTTACTTTCGAAGTAGCTGATTTCACCTATGCGTGATAACTGGTTATCGGTTGCACGGTTAACATCTGACTTTAAGTCATTGAAATAATTGTTATCTGATACATCGGTAAAATTCGCTAATACGCGCCAATTTTTGTCGATCGCTCCTTGATGCTGCCAGTTATATAAGTAGCGATTCGGGCTACCATCGATCAATTTGTCATTGCCTAGATATTCTAAATTGACTCGGCCATTTTGGGCCTCACCCGCCAGATAACCAAACTCTGTTTTAGTGAATAAACCACGGTTTGACATATAGCTAGGTGTAAATGTTAAATCGTACTCTGGGGCAATATTCCAATAATAGGGTGCGGAAATTTCGACACCATCAGTAGTGCTAGTGCTAAAACTAGGGTAGAGAAAGCCAGATTTACGTTTGTCTGAAACGGGGACTGTCATGTAGGGGATATAGAATACAGGTACACCACCAATTCTTAGTTTGGCATTCCAAATTTCGCCCCATTCTTCTTCACTGTTGATCTTGATCTTTTCGGCCTCGAGTAGCCAAGACACATTGTCAGGAGGGCAAGTAGTGAAGTTGGTATTCGTTAAAATTAAATTGTTATTGATAGTAATTTGCAGTTTTTCGGCATCACCGTGAACTTGTTGGCCATGGATCCAATATTGTGCGCCTTTAAGGGTGGCACGGTTTGTCCGCATTTGAGCTTGTAAGGATTCGGCTGTAACGGTGAAGTTACTGTCTTGAAAGACTAAATTACCATTGGCATCAAACTGTTCAGTAGCTTGATCTAAAATCGCCTCATCGGCTGCTATGTGCCTATCTCCTTGGCTAAAAACCACATCGCCACGGAAAATCGCCTGCTTACCCATTTCGGCATTGGTGTTATCAGACGCAATACGAATTTTGTTGAGTTCAGCCGCACTCATCCCTTGGGTTTGAGATACGATACGGGGTACTGGCGGTTCGATTAAGCATTGGGATGCCGAAGCGGTTAGAGAGTCGTCTGCCAGGACTAATTGCGGTAACAGGCTCAGGGCCAGAAGGTATCGGATCTGCATCTTTAGGTCAGTAATTATGATTTCTTATTCTGGACAAGTATGGATGGGGAAAGTTGCAATTGACAAACGCAACATCGCTTAATAAATCTCTCAATTTCTTAGCTGTTTCCAAATTCTATGCCAGCTATAATAAAGCAATTTTTCTTTAAGAGCCATGAAATGACTTTATCCGATCCGAGATTTCTTTCCCTTAATCAGTGGCTGAATGCTTATTTTTCCTGTGAGGTGATGCCTGTGTTGATTTCCGGAGACGCAAGTTTTAGGCGTTACTTTCGGATTTCGATGCCTGATGCTACCTTTATCGCCGCCGATTCACCACCTCAGTTAGTGCCTATCGCCCCCTTTATTGCCCTGTCGAATGCTTATTCAGCCGTGGGACTGACAGTTCCAAAAGTAATCCACGCCGATGCCGATTTGGGTTTTATGTTGATGAGTGATTTGGGCGATACCCAACTCTTATCTGTATTGACGGTACAAAATGTGGAACGGTTTTACCGTCAGGCGCTCGATTTATTACCGCAAGTGGCCGCTGTAATTGAGTGCAAGAATCTTGATAGCGATTTAGTTCAGGCATTACCTAACTACGATGAAGCCTTTGTGCGCCGTGAATTACACATCTTTACTGAGTGGCTGTTAGGAACACATCTTAATTTGTCTTTGGACGCTGCAGAGTTGCAGTTGCTGAATGATACTTTTGATCGCCTCGTCGGCAATGCGCTATCTCAACCTAGTGTGGGAATGCATAGGGATTTCCATAGCCGTAATCTTATGCTGCAAGCGGACAAGCTGTGCGTGATTGATTTTCAGGATGCTGTCATTGGTCCTGTGACTTACGATGCGGTATCACTACTACGCGATTGTTATATTCGTTGGCCACAGCCGTTAGTCGCTGACTTGATGCGGTATCATTATCAGCAAGCATTAGCGCTTGGTTTTATTCCCGCACAGACTCCTTTTGAGCAATATCAAACTTGGTTTGATCTCATGGGCTTACAGCGTCACATTAAGGCGGTAGGGATTTTTGCACGGTTAAACTATCGCGATAGTAAACCTGCGTATATGGCGGATATTCCACTGACATTAACGTATATTGTCGACATCTCGCTGCAGTATCCCGAACTCGTGCCATTTGCACACTGGTTAACTCGTCGTGTGTTACCTGCGTTTACTGTTAGTCAGTCTTCATCTGAGGTTAAGCAATGAAAGCCATGATCTTGGCCGCTGGACGAGGGGAAAGGTTACGGCCGTTAACGGATAGTTTGCCTAAACCTATGGTGCCAGTGTTAGGTAAGCCGCTGATTGTTTATCATATTGAAAAACTTGCCGCGATAGGCATAGTCGATATCGTCATCAACCATGCTTGGCTAGGGCATAAGTTAGTCGAAGCACTGGGCGATGGTAGCGCTTTTGGGGTGCGCATTCGGTATAGCGCAGAAGAGAGCGCGTTAGAAACCGGCGGCGGCATTAAACGCGCTTTGCCTTTATTGTGTGAGGACGGAAGCGACGAACCTTTTTTAGTGATTAATGGTGATGTGTTTATTGATGATTTACCGCCAATCACGCAACTGGCTGCGGATAGGCTCGCTCACCTATGGTTAGTGCCTAATCCTGAGCAGCATCCAAATGGCGATTTTGCTTTGAATGATCATCAAGTGCAGGAGCGTGGCGATGTTAAGTACACGTTTTCGGGCATTGGCATTTATCACCCTGCGCTATTTCATGAAACGCCGCAGGGCGCCTTTGCACTGGGTCCGTTGCTCCGATCGCAAATGGCTCAAGGCAGAGTTAGTGGTGCCTTGTTTAATGGATTTTGGTGTGATGTCGGTACCATTGCACGATTGCAAGCGCTTGAACTAAGGTTAAAAAGTAACAAGTAAATTTCGGTGCTGGCATATCCATAGGATTAAGCTAGTGCATCAAATACATAATAGAAATCAGGAAATAAGATGCGGCTTTGGGGTAAGTTTTTTGGATTTGTCATTGGCTTTATGTTCGGCCGTATTTTTGGTGCACTGCTAGGTTTGTGGCTCGGTCATCTTTACGATAAGCGTACAGCATCGGGCGTGGGTTTTCGACAGATTCTAGGGCAGGCTAAGAATCGCCAAGCCATTTTCTTTAATACCACATTTGCAGTAATGGGGCATGTGGCGAAAGCATCAGGACATGTTACCGAAACCGATATTCGCATTGCGACCTTATTA
This sequence comes from Shewanella oncorhynchi, assembly GCF_030848765.1. NCBI lineage: Bacteria > Pseudomonadati > Pseudomonadota > Gammaproteobacteria > Alteromonadales > Shewanellaceae > Shewanella > Shewanella oncorhynchi. Next base: position 3,828,149 of record NZ_CP132914.1, on the reverse strand, counting down.
ATGGATCAAATGCGTTTAACGGGGGAAGCCCGTAAAGAGGCGCAACAGGCATTTCGTGAGGGTAAATCGGCGGATTTTGATCTGCGCAGCAGCTTACAAGCTTTCCGTGTTATTACGATGGGACGCAAAGAGTTAGTGCAGATGTTCATCGAAATCCAGATCCAAACGGCACTGTCTGACGGTGAATTGGATCCTGCTGAGCACGCTATCTTGATGACGATTGCTCAAGAGTTAGGTTATGGTCGAGCGCAGTTAGATGAATTACTTAAACGCTGGCAGGCGGAGTTTCGTTTCCATCAAACATCGAGTGGCAATAAAACATCGATTACTGATGCCTACAGTTTACTTGGCATTACGAACGAAGCTAGCGACCAAGAAGTTAAGCGGGCTTACCGTAAATTGATGAATGAACATCATCCCGATAAGTTAGTGGCGAAAGGGTTGCCACCGGAAATGATGGAGCTCGCTAATCGTAAGGCTCAGGATATTCAAGCAGCCTATGACAGAGTCAAGTCTGAGCGCGGTATGCGTTAGCCTTGATTAAATTGGTTTTTGTAAAAGATAAGGAATTCATTATGAAAAACACTTACCGTTTGTTGCTGTTGGCGAGTTTGTTACCTGTGGTTATGTCTACGCGGGCCGAGGTATTTGTCGCACCTTTTGGCGGTTATAGTCTTGGGGGCGGTCAATTTGATGTGAATCAATATGAGGTCAACACAGATCAAACGGGTGATAAGGCTGATGTGAAGGTCGAGGAGTCGAGCCATTACGGTTTGATGGTGGGTATTGGTACGAATGATCCCGGTAATATTTATCTTTTATATAGTCATCAAGCCTCTGAACTGAAAAGTGGCGGCTTGTTTACGCCAGACTTTCTTACCTCGTTAGATTTAGATTACATCCACTTGGGTGGCACTTTATATTTCCCCCGTGGCGATATCCAGCCCTATGTCACCGCCAGCGCGGGGATCACCCGCATGCTGCCTAGCGGTTGGTCGAGCGAAACGCGCTTCTCCATGGGGATTGGTGGCGGGGTAGAGTATCAAGTGACGCCACACTTTGGCCTGTTTGCGGATATTCGGGGTTATGCGACTTTTATTAACAGTGACACTTCGCTGTTTTGCAATGAAGATGAATGCCTATGGCACATTACGTCGGATGTGATGTGGCAGGCTCAGGCTAACCTTGGGCTCAAAGTCAGTTTTTAGATCTAACGCATCGTCTTAAAAGGAGATTTAGTGGCATGAAAATAGTCGTACTTGATGGTGAAACCTTAAATCCTGGCGATCTCAGTTGGCAATCCTTAAATGAATTAGGCGAGTTTGCGTGTTTTTCCCGCACAAGTGGCGCTGATATTGTCGCGCGAGCCCAAGGTGCTGAAGTCATTCTCACCAATAAAACGCCGTTGACTGCAAAGACGCTAGCACAACTTCCTAGTCTCAAATACATAGGCGTATTGGCCACGGGCACGAACGTTGTCGATATCGCGGCAGCTAAAGCGCAAGGTATAGTGGTCACTAATGTGCCCGCTTATGCGCCTGATGCCGTTGCGCAAATGGTGTTTGCCCATATTCTGCATCACACCCAAGCCGTGGCCGCCCATCATCAAGCTGTGGTCGATGGTCTGTGGGTGAACTGCCAAGATTTTTGTTTTACTTTAATGCCGTTGCAATCTTTAAAAGGCAAGACTTTAGGCTTAATAGGTTATGGCGATATCGGTCAGCAGGTGGGAACACTCGCCCTCGCATTCGGGATGAAAGTTCTTGTCAATACTCGCTCAGTTATCAAGGATTTACCCCAAGGCGTGACGTGGGCGCAACGTGATACTGTGCTTAGCGAATCAGATATTATTTCGCTCCATTGTCCGCTTACTCCAGAAACTGAGCAATTTATCAATCAACAAACCCTCGCCTTGATGAAGCCTAATGCGTTGCTGATTAATACAGCGCGCGGTGGATTAATTGATGAAGCCGCGCTTGCTGCTGCGCTGGCTCAAGGCAAGTTATTTGCCGGCGTGGATGTGTTATCGACTGAGCCGCCCACTGCAGATAATCCCTTATTGCGTGCGCCTAATATCAGCATCAGCCCCCATAATGCGTGGGCGACGAAGGAAGCAAGACAAAGTCTACTCAATATCGCAGTGGCGAATTTGAACGGTTATTTGAAGGGGGAAGTGATTAACTGCGTGAACAAGTAAAGCGGTATGCGTCTTCCTCTCTTTTCATCATATCGACGTTGAGAGAGAAAGACGTAAATGGTTATTTATTATTGAGTCTTTCTTCTACGCATCCACCACACACCCAATAAGCCTGCGATGGCTAATATGCCAAATACGACGGGCTTTTTCAGCTTGTGGTACAGGGCGTTCCATTCTGCCATTTCATTCGCCTGCGCTCGTTTTACTGCACTGTCAAAATCGGGCGCTTCACATTGCAAACCAAAGTTCTCGGCCCAAGGCACAAAGGGGCCGTTGGCGACGTATTTTTTGTAGTAACGCAGGGCAAGCTCTTGATCTCGATACAATACCCAACCTGTGGCTTGGCAGAGTAGCGCTGCATAGGCTTGGCTGTTGTGGGGCACATGATCCGATGCCTTGTTGGCTAGTTCTGCCGCCGTGTAGCGATAATGGAAGCGTTTATCGGGAATTGCTTGGCTGGCGCTGATCCGCAGCTGTTCTTTCTCAGCCAGTTTGCTCGGTTCATTCCAATCACTTAGATCGAAGACACCTTGGTAGATAGTGTAATCCGGGGCTAATTCAAATCCTAAGAGTTCCATGCCTTGGTGGCGGGCAAGTTCGGCAACAGCCCAATAGGCTTTCGCGCTATCAATGCCTTTTGTTTTTTTTGCTGCATTCAGCTCTGTGCCGTAGGCAAGGGCGCTGGCATTCAGTTTAGGATTAGGGAAGTAAACCGGCGCTTCAGCTATCGCGCCTTCGCGTAATAGCCTGCGACCTAACAAGTAGCGCAAGCGGTTGTTAATTGGCTCAATATTATCGTACCAGTCGCTGTCTTTAGGGTATTCAAAGGCGATAAATGGCACATGTTCGTCAACAAATAGCTTAAGTTCAGCCGTGGTGAGTACGCGCTCCGCCACATAGGCGATGTCTTGCCAGTACTCATCACCGCTGGCGAGTAAGTGATTGAGCGCATCGACATATTCGCCACGCTCTAGTGACAATACCCCTTGCTCGGCACGAATACGGCAGTAAGTGGCTGTATCTTCATCGGCATTAATGGCTTGTTGCTGAGTTTCTTTAGCGTCAACTGTGGCCGAGATCTTATTGAGCTGCTCAGGGAAGTGACGCGCTGCCTGAGCATAGGCCTTGGCCGCTTCTGCTTGATCGCCCTTTTGTAGCATTAATTTTGCGTTGAGCCACCAAGTGAGGCCGCTCGGTTTCGCTAGCGTTAATAGGCGCTCAGCACTGGCATAATCCCCTAATTGGTAATAAATCGCCGCTAATTTATCGCCATGGTTGAGCTGTAAGCCATCGGTTGGAAATACTTTAAGGAGCTCTGCAACCTTTAATCCCATTTCTGAAAGCTGGCCATTGTAGGCGAATTCATTAGTGCTGCTTTGCCAATAGGCAATCAATAACTGCTGCACGCTCGCCTGTTGCAGTAGCGGCTTAAGTTCAGCAATCTCTTTACCCATCAAAGTGCGGCTTAACATCAATAAGGAATCATAACCGCTGCTATCGCCCTGTACTGATTGGGTGGCGTAGAGCTCAATAGCTTTATTCAGTGCATCAGGGGTGAGAGTCATTTGCAGCTCTGACTCAGTTTCACCTGCCCCTTGATTGGTCAATTGCGGGATCGGCTGGCCTTGGTGTAGCAGGATATAGGCTTGCTCACCTAAGCTCGCTAAACTCAAACGCAGGGGATCGGCGGCGCCTTGTGTGACTTCGGTTTGTAATTGTGTCAGGTAAGCATTGGCACGATTAAAATGTTCAGGATCAGCCGAAGTCTTGCTTAAGATAAGCTCAATACGCGACAGCGAATAGAGTGCCCACAGGCTACGAGATGCGCGTTCACTTTGTGGTAATTTAATGATTTTGCTGAAATAGTTACTCGCCCTCTCATAATCTTTTGCTTCAAACGCTACGGCACCTAAGGTGTACCAAGTTAGCGCTTGTGGTAGATCTTTGTCTAACTTAGCGGCCATTTGCTCGGCTTCAATGGGGCCAGTTGCATCCCGCAAAGTGTTCACTAAAGCTAAATGGGCGTCACTTAACTCGCTGTTTTCAAAGGCGCGAGTTTGTGAAAGATAACGGCTATGCACTTCATCCCAGAGATATTCCTGTGCAGCGGGTGCATCTTGATACTGCCAAGGTAAAGGCTTGGCGAGGGCGGTGAGCTGTTGGCTAAAGGAGGTTTGCGGTAAATAACTGAGATTGCTCTGCCTATCCTGAGTGAGTTGCAAAGGAAAATCGGGGCCGCAGGCCAATAGCATAGGGGAAAATAAGCTTAAACAAATGAGCGTGGTCTTTTTAAGCATAAAAGCCCGATTGGGTGTTGCCATGGTAAACGATAGTTTTGGCTTATGGCGCATAAATTCCCTGTAAATATAATGACTCACAACGTGCCCAGCCTATCACTTTTTGGCCGCCAGGGTTGAGCATGTGTGTTTGAATGTCTTTGTTTGATTGCGGCATAGGCATGATTGCAGTGAGTGAAACTGTTTTGGTTGGTGTCAACGCTGCTGTATTCTCAGCTCGCCATTGCCACGTTAACAGCCCATCTTTTTGTATTACGCTATAGCCATTTTGCGCATCATACCCGCTGCAAGCTTGTCCCGCTAGCGACAAAAGAGGAGGAATTTCACCTGCAATATTACCGTGATTCATTAAGCTCAGTTGAAATAGCTGTGGCCTGTGGATTTCCAGATTTTTTGGCTTATTTTCAGCGGCTAATGTCGTTTGGGTTGTGGCCTTGTTATCGCTTGAGATCACTAATTCAATCTTGGCGGCAAGTTCACCTTGCTGTGCAACGGCGATTAAGGTGTTGAGTGGCCAAACCCTTTTATCCCCTTCCAGCGGCAGCCGAAACCAGATAATGCCTTTGAGCTTGGTATCCGTGTGGCTTTGCAGTTTTTGCACAAAAGTCTGCAATACTTGCGGATCGGCCATCAGTTCCTGTACTGCATTGGCTGATTTTAGTTGATCGCGCAGCGGTGTTTCACTTTCAACTTTATAACCTGAAACTGTACTGATGACCGCCGAACCATAGGCGGGGAGTGCAATAAGGTAAGGCACAGTGCTGATATTTGAAAGTTGCTGCACCCACTGCCAACCTTGAGTCGCATCGAATAGCCCGAGGCGTGGATCGCTTACGCTGTGAATTTGTAGCACGAGTTCATCAATACTGGTGAGTAATGCGGGGAAATTGGCACTATTGAGCCAAGCGGGCAGTGCAGTAATGCTGAGTTTGAGTTCTGTGGGTAGCTGCGCTTTAAGCTTTGTAAGAAAATCCCGATAGGCTGGCAGTTTACTGTTGGCACTGTCGTGGTCGATTTCAACCCCCGCGATGTGCGTGCCTTTTGCCTGCCAAGTTGCTAGTACTTGGTTGATTTTATTGATCACTTGTTCATCATTTAAATGCACGAACTGACCATCTAAGCGAATCACGGCAATTTTTGGCCTAGGATCGGCCTGCAACCAAGCATGATTGACCGCAACTTCAAACCAAATGTCTGCGCCATTGGGTTTTGGATGCGCTTGCAGCGCTAAAATACGTAATCCTTGGAATGCACCTTGGCTTTGCACTAATGCCGTTTGATTGGCGGGGCGCCATTGGCGCTGCCAGATATAGACTTGCTGCGAAAGTGGCGCTCGAAGCGTTGTTGCTTCTGTAGCGGCTTTTACTGCGACACTGGTATTTGGGCTAGCCGTGGTTTCATTAGCGTTCGATGCCGGCTGGCAGGCGCTCATAAATACTGAAGCGCACAACAAAGCGCATAATAACCACTTATTTTGCTTAATTTTTTTAACCAAATTTCCCATGCTACTGCTATGAATTCCATGTTGAATGAGGCATTACTATGCCTGAAAAATGTCGCTTGTACATTGTGGTCAAAGATCCTGCATTAAACATCAAATCTTAAACTTCAATCATCTGATATCACATCTTAAGCTTGGTTTTCTTGTAAGGTAAAAATCAGAATTCGGGATCGACTTGAAAGCGCATCTGTTCACGGGTGACGGGATGTTGAAGCATCAATAAATCTGCATGCAGATGCAGGCGATCGGCGCGAGTGCCGTACAGATCGTCACCCACAATGGGCGTATTTAGCCCTTCTGAGTGGGCGCAGTGAACTCTGAGTTGATGGGTTCGGCCCGTTTTTGGGGATAGATATACGCGGGCTGTACGTGCCATTTCATCGATATGGCTTAATTCCCAATAGGTTTGGGCCGCTTTGCCAAACTCATGGCAAACGAGTTGCCTCGGTCTATCGTCTAAATCGCCACGCAGGGGTAAAGAGATTTGTCCGGCTGCCTGCTTATCTGCCATTGCTGTAGGGATCCCTGCTAAAAGTGCCACATAACGTTTAGTCACTGTGCGCTGGATAAACTGTTTTTGCAGTTGTTTATGGGCGTCTTTTGTCAATGCGATCACCATTAATCCCGAGGTCGACATATCGAGCCTGTGGACGATAAGTGGTCCAGTGGCATTGGGAAACGTTTGCCGCATGCGCAAATGCACTGAGTCTTCAATCTCTTTTCCAGGCACGGATAAAAACTCGGCGGGTTTATTCACAATCGCCATAGCCTCGTCTTGGTAGAGGATTGTCACGTTTTTACCCTCGGCGGGATTGATAAGCAGAGGATTATCATCGACGACGAGCCCTTCGAGCATATGCCCCAAGATAGGCTGGCATTTGCGCAGACAGGCGGGATAGAACTGTTTGTGTTGGCGAATTTCCGATTTTGGCGGCGCCCCCCACCAAAACTCGGCAATCGCCAATGGTTTAAGACCATGTTTAAAGGCGTAATGTAATAATTTTGGCGCGGCACATTCACCCGAGCCTGCGGGCGGGGTTAACTCAACCGTCCCGTTAAATATGCCGTTAAGGCTTTTTTCTGCGCCGCGAGTATTCAAAAAACGATACTGCTCAAACAGCTTTTGCTGCAGCGCCGCCGAGAGCTGTTTACGCTGTAGTCTTAATGCGTCGCGTTTATCTGTGAGTTGGCTTAGGGCTTGGCTAACGGCATTAATGCGTTCATCCCAATAGTGTTTAATATCTCTTAACTGATTCTTTTCATTGATACTTTCTTGGCTGAGATTGGCTTCAGTTACTGCGTTTTCACGCAATGTCTCATCAGTTGGATTGGCAGCCCATTGCACTGCGAGTTGATTGCGCTGCGTCTTGCGGGATTGGCGACCATCGATCATCACTTGCCTGTGGGCGGCAAGCTTGGCTTGTGCTTGAGCTTGCTCAGCGTTGAGTTCGCTCGATAGCCGAGGAATATCGGGGTGATTTTCTACTGCAAGTAGCTGCTCGTTAATTTGGTTGATTTGCAGATTTTCGACGTGGAAAAAATTATCCTTAACCAGCATATCAAACACAGGTGGGACGAAGCGTGGCCAATGGTTTTGCTCGGCTAACTTACCCGAAAATGCCGACAAATAGCCTACTTCGCCCTGCGGATCTTGTACTAAAAGCACACCAAACATTTTACCAATGGCACCGGTTAACTCCCCCGTGAGGCCAAAGTTATGTTGCCAATCGTTTTGAGTCTCAAGGTGGCGTTGTAATTCGTTGGCAGCGATCACGCACAGTGGATGCGGTTCGTAATAGAAAGGAAAGGTAAAACGCTGCGGTAGGGCATAGGCATCAATGGCTTGTGAGAAAGAGGTAAAGCAAGAAGGCTGAAGATGCATATTGGGGTCTACTGTTGGTTTTACTTATCTGGGTTAATTATCGGAGTTAATTATCTGAGTTAAGCCACAACTTAAGATGAGGGCTAGTAAGAAAGGGCGTTAGTTTACTCTGTCGATTTGGGACTGTCGATTTTGGGCCGTCACTTTTTATTAGTGTGGCTCTGTGTTGAAAAAGGGAAATGGCAGTAAAGCGCATTTCCCTTTGATGTGTCGCTTGTGCTTAAAGCCAATTTTAAACGGTTAAACCCGCTTAAAAGATGACTTTCACTTTACTGGCGCTATCGAGTGCTTTGCTGATTGCGCTGTCGATATCGATATCACGGGCAAGCGCGACCCCTAAACGGCGGCGACCATCAATATCGGGTTTGGCGAATAATCTAAGCTGAGTGTTGACCGCTTCTAATGCCGCACCAATCCCTTGGTAGCGGATATTGCTTGAGGTGCCTTCGGCCAAAATTACCGCTGAGGCACTTGGACCATGCTGATGGATATTGGGAATAGGTAGGCCGAGAATCGCTCTAACATGCAGGGCAAATTCCGATAAATCTTGGCTGATAAGTGTGACTAAGCCTGTGTCATGTGGTCTTGGCGAGACTTCAGAGAAATACACTTCATTGCCTTTAACAAACAGTTCTACGCCAAATAGTCCATAACCGCCAAGGGCTTCGACGACTTTGCTCGCAATCGCTTGGGATTTTGCTAACACTTCATCGGACATGGCTTGTGGCTGCCATGACTCGCGATAATCGCCATCTTCTTGCCTGTGGCCAATGGGCGCACAAAAATGAATGCCGTTGACTGCGCTGATGGTTAACAGGGTGATTTCATAATCGAAGGGAATAAAGCCTTCGACTATCACGCGACCGCCGCCGGCGCGTCCGCCTTCTTGGGCGTATTGCCATGCTTTATGGCTGAGGGCTATATCGCGAATAACGCTTTGGCCTTTGCCCGAGGAACTCATGACTGGCTTAACCACACAGGGCACACCAATTTCACTAATCGCTTGATTAAATTCGGTTTCGGTATCACAGAAAAAATACGGAGAAGTCGGTAAACCTAAGGTTTCAGCAGCGAGACGACGAATACCTTCCCTGTCCATAGTGAGCTTTGTTGCCCGAGCAGTCGGGATAATATTCACCCCTTCGGCTTCCATGTCCACTAAGGTTTGGGTGGCGATGGCTTCAATCTCTGGGATGACTAAGTGCGGTTTTTCTAACTCGATAACCGCACGCAGGGCGTTGGCATCGAGCATATTGATCACATGGGAGCGATGCGCGACTTGCATGGCGGGGGCGTTGGCGTAACGGTCAACGCCAATCACTTCAACGCCTAAGCGTTGTAGTTCAATGGCCACTTCTTTGCCAAGTTCACCGCAGCCGAGCAACATGGCGCGTCGTGCGCCCTCAGTGTAGGGAGTGCCTATCATGTGTGGGTACCTTTGAGATTGTAGGGATGATGAGTTTTATGCTTGCGTTCTATGCCGCAATGATGTGGCTAGTTTAGCCTGAACAGGCTTTAGGATCATTGAGTAAATCGACAAGTGTGTCCCGGATCACTGGGGGCAAAAACGAAACAGCATATCTTTGGTTAATATTGGGGCTGAGGTTGAGAGCAAACTCAAATGTTAATTTAATGTTGGTGGCATGTTTGGAGACCATCCACTAATCTTTGGGATGGAATACATATTATTAATACAAGGAGATGCGGATGTTCTTAGATTACTTTGCGTTAGGTATTTTATTTTTCGTCATCATTATCATGTTTTATGGTGTCATTGCCATTCATGATATCCCCTATGAAATAGCCAAAAAGCGTAATCATCCCCAGCAAGATGCATTGCATATCGCCGGGTGGGTGAGTCTATTCACCCTACATGCAATTTGGCCATTTTTATGGATCTGGGCGACTTTATACCGTGAAGATCGCGGTTGGGGGTTCAATACTGTAATGAAGCGAGAATTAGTTTTAGAGGAGGATGTGAATTCATTGCGCGAGACGGTCAGAGGGCTTCAGACTCGGCTTGAACAGTTAGAGCAAATAACTCCCATGAATATAGCGCCTGCTGTGGATGCGATAAAAACAGACAAAGTTGAGGTATAACATGGATTTATTACTCATACTCACCTATGCGGCCGTGTGTATTGCTATCTTTAAAGTCTTTAAAATTCCGATGAATAAATGGACTGTTCCCACCGCAGTGCTGGGTGGGGTGTTCATTATTGGTACCTTATTGCTCGTGATGAATTACAACCATCCTTATTCTCGTTTTGCCCGTGAATATTTTGTCACTATCCCTATCACACCCGCAGTAAAAGGCTTAGTGACTTCGGTGGAAGTGCAACCTAATATGCCTGTTAAACAAGGGGATGTGTTATTTCGTCTCGATCCTATTCCCTTCGAGGCCGTTGTTAAACGTAAACGCGCAGCTTTGATGGAAGCAGAGCTCCAAGTGCCACAACTCGCCGCGGCGTGGGAGTCGGCTAAGGCTAATGTAGAGCGCGCTAGGGCCGATAAAGACCGTAATAAATCTGCCTTCGAGCGTTATGAGTTAGGCCGCAAGAAAGGGGGCGCGAATTCGCCTTTTACTGAACTAGAACTCGATAATAGGCGTCAATTGTACTTGGCCTCAGAGGCACAACTGACCGTCGCGAATGCTGAAGAACTGCGTGTCAGGCTGGCCTATGAATCTAATATTGATGGTGTTAATACCAAAGTGGCTGGCTTGCAAGCTGATTTAGCCAGTGCACTCTACGATTTAGAACAGACAGTCGTGCGGGCACCTGCAGATGGTGTGGTAACGCAAATGGCACTTCGTGCGGGAGCGATGGCAGTGCCTTTACCATTACGTCCAGTAATGAGCTTTATTCCCGACGAGCAACGCTACTTTGCGGGGGCATTCTGGCAAAACTCGTTAATGCGTTTGCAGGAAGGTGATGAAGCTGAAGTGATATTGGATGCCGCTCCAGGACAAATCTTTAAGGGAAAAGTGGCGAAAATATTACCCGCTATGGCTGAAGGTGAAGTTCAAATGGGCGGCGCGCTGCAGTCATCGGCTCGTTTATTTCAAAATGGTCGCGTTATTGTGCTGATTGATATCGAAGATGATGCTATCCGTACGCAATTTCCTGCGGGTGTTTCTGGGCAGGTTGCAATTTATACTGAACATTTCCATCATGTCGCTGTGATGCGTAAAGTATTGCTGAGGATGCAAGGTTGGCTGAATTACTTGTTTTTTGATGGACATTAACCCTTAATCGGTTAACTTTTGTCTGTTGTATCAAGTCCAGTTCGCTGGACTTTTTTGTGACACATTTTGGGGTGAATAAAAAGGAATTTGAAAGCATGCAAGATATTCACGATTTAACCTCAGTGCTGCGCTCCAATACGCCAATTGTAGTGATTGAAACCTATGAAGAATATCGCGTGGTTGAGCTGCTTAAGCGGGTCGCAAGTGTGCTCTATCAACCTGTGTTTACATGGAGCATCACCCAAGGCCTAGCACGGGTCGATAAGCCCTTGGCGGCGCAAAAGTTTAATAGCGAACCCACAGATCTGCTCGGGCAAATTAAATCAACCTCGCAGCAGGGAATTTATGTGCTGTGCGATTTTCATCCCTTTGTGGTTGACGCGCCAAAGAACGTACGCTTACTCAAAGAGATAGCCCTTGAGTATGAGACGCTGCAGCACACCTTAGTGCTGGTGAGCCACGCCTTTGAAATCCCGCCTGAAATCAAACGTTATTGCGCATATTTTCACTTAACTTTGCCAAGTACAGTGCAATTGCAAAATCTGATTTATCTTGAAGTTGATAAAATTCGTCACCAAGGTACGCCGCTACAGGTCGATGATGATGCTGTGGTCAAATTAGCCGATAATCTGCGGGGCGTGACTTTAGACGATGCCCGTCGTCTTGTACGCAAAGCCATAGTCAATGACGGTGCTATTACCTTGTCAGATATCGACGCCATCAATAAAGCCAAGTTTCAGCTACTCGATCTTAATGGTGTGCTGCAATTTGAATACGACACCAGTGATTTTTCACAGGTCGCAGGACTACATAATCTTAAAAAATGGCTCAAGCAGCGCTCGCCCATAGTGGCTGTCAGCGCCATTGACCAAGGCGGCCAGCCGACTCCAGTTCAGCACGTCAAAGCGCTCGATGCGCCCAAGGGGATTTTACTGCTGGGCGTTCAGGGCAGTGGTAAGAGCCTCGCGGCTAAGGCGGTTGCGGGCGTTTGGCAACGACCTTTGCTTAGGCTCGATATGGCAGCCTTATATAACAAATACATAGGCGAAACCGAGAAGAACCTGCGTAATGCACTGGATCTGGCTGACATGATGTCGCCCTGTGTGCTTTGGATAGATGAAATTGAAAAAGGCTTAAGCGGGAGTAGCAGTGATGAGGGAACATCGACGCGGATACTCGGCACCTTACTCACTTGGATGGCGGAGCGTAAATCTGAAGTGTTTGTGGTGGCTACCGCTAATGATATTCAAGCTCTGCCGCCAGAGTTGATGCGAAAGGGCAGGATGGATGAAATCTTTTTTGTCGATTTACCCGACGAAGCCATACGCAAAGCCATCTTCTTAATCCACTGTAAGCGCCGTGGAATCGATGTGGCGAGCTTAGATCTCGCCCTTTTATCAGCTCGTAGCCAAGGATTTTCCGGCGCCGAAATCGAACAAGCGGTAATTGCTGCCATGTATACCGCAAGAAGCGTTGAGCGCAGTGTCGACCAAGTGCTATTGCTTGAAGAACTTAGTAAGACACGGCCTTTATCTGTGGTCATGAGCGATAAAATCAATGCGCTACGACAATGGGCTGCAGGCCGAACCGTGAATGCCCATGAGTAAGATTTTTGCTTAGTACCATGAGTGCTAACTAGCATTTTTAAACGCTATATTGGCTTAGTTATTTTCGAGATTCCCAAGGTACCGTTATGAATGATGAGTCGTTTTGCTGGATATTAGTGATATAAGGATAAGAGATTGAAAAGTATATATGAACTGATTGATATCGAAGACTCTGGCATAAAAGTAGTCAATGAAATGGTTGCTGGTGCTGAGCATTGTGTAGAGATACTGCCGCCTTCAAAGGATCGGGTTGAAGTACTTGAATCCCTTCAGGTATCGACTCGTTCGGTATTAGGGGCAATTGCCTACGAAACCGGTGGGATTTTGATCGACAATGGATGGATTCGTTTTTTCGGCTCTGGACATGAAAGATTGTCTAGAAAGCTTACTGATTGGAATAGAAGTGCACATTATCTTTTAGTGGCGAATGACGTAGTTGGTGGATTTTTTGCTATCAACGGCGGCGGTTTAGGCGCAGATGTTGGGAATATATACTATTGGTCGCCAGACTCAATTCATTGGGAAGGGTTAGAAATCGGGTTCACAGATTTTTTTCAATGGTCAGCTACTAAGAGAATCAATGAGTTTTATGCGAGTTTAGGTAAAGATCGCTTTCAAAAAACCTATTCACAGATAGCTACAGATAAATGCCTGAGCTTTTATCCATTTTTATGGGCGAAAGAAGGTTCTATTGAAATAAGCAGCGTGAAAGTGGTGTCAGTTGATGAAATGTATAGGCTGAAATTGGAATTATTAACCTCGGTTAGTTAATTCGTTTACCCGCTGATTTTATGAGTACTTCTGCAATAATTATTTGTTATAAACATCTAATATATTGATTGTTAGATGTAAATCTGCTTATCAGCTCTATTGATTCAACATGGATGGGCTGTATATGTCATCCATGATTAATCACTTCTTCGGAGGGGACAGCACCAAGATCTAGCTGACGTTTTTGGCGGTATCTTGGGATTTCTCGTTACCGCTTGCATCAAAAATCAAAGCTGTCGCTATCACCAAAAGCTGTCGCGGCAATGCCTAATGAGTGCTTTAGTGTTGGCGTGACAATATCTCTTTAAATGGTTTGAATCTTAGCGGTATCCACTCCCTGTGGTACCGCTAATACTGTTTATTCCTATCATGATGACATTAGATATCAAAGGCGAGGCTGCCCGGAGTCAGGAATGGCCAACTTAGACGCGTTGGTGAACTCTCACCCTGCGCACCAAAGAAGTAAGCTGTTCTTGGGGTGGCGTAAACCACACTGCCTTTTTGCAACCCGAGTTCCTGCAGATTATGGTGGGTGAATTTGGCTTCCCACAGCTCTTCGCTATGCCAGCCATGTGGGGCTAATTCCAGTCTTACTTCGGCGCCGATGGGGGTCATGGCGACAATATTGAACGGCAAATTGGCCTGACTATTGGGCTTATTTGACAGCGCTAATTCGTGACTGCGTACATAGAGAACACCATCTTGCTGCAGTGTTTGCTGTTCTGGAGGTGTTAAAAATGCTTGACCGTTTTCCCAACGTTTTTGTTGCCAACTGGCTTCAAAGACATTGACGTTACCAAGAAAATCAAACACAAAGCGACTATTGGGGTGCGAGTATAGCTCAGCAGGTGTATTAATCTGTTCTATATGACCATTACTCATCACTACCACTCTATCTGAGAGCTCAAGCGCCTCATCCTGATCGTGGGTCACAAACACGCTGGTGAATTTCAATTCATCATGCAGGCTGCGTAGCCAGCGGCGTAGTTCTTTACGCACTTTAGCATCTAAGGCGCCAAAGGGTTCATCCAGTAGCAAGACTTCTGGTTGGGTTGCGAGTGCACGGGCCAACGCAATGCGCTGTTTTTGTCCTCCCGAGAGTTGTTCAGGATAGCGCTGTGCGAGGTGGCCTAGTTGTACTGTTTCTAGCAGTTGTGTCACTCGCTTATGAATTTCTGCCGCCGAAGGCCTTTGTTTTTTCGGCATGACTTCGAGTCCAAAGGCGACGTTATCGGCGACCGTCATATGGCGAAACAGCGCGTAGTTTTGAAACACAAAACCCACGCGTCTTTCACGCACATGCACTTGGGTGACATCTCGGTTGCCGAATTGAATTTGGCCGCTATCGGCTCCTTCAAGACCGGCAATAATCCGCAGCAGTGTGGTTTTGCCTGAACCCGATGGTCCCAGCAGACCAATCATTTCCCCTTCTTGAATATCGAGATTAAGTGGGGAAAGCGCCTGAAATTGGCCAAATTTCTTGGAAATATTAGTAAGACGAATACTCATAGTTGGCTCTGCTCTTTATTGTCATTGGCGGTTAAACTGCGTTGTTGCCGCCATTCCACTACGGCTTTTAACATTAGGGTAAATAGGGCGATCAGGGCCAGTAATGACGCGCTCGCGAAGGCGGCTTCGGCCTGATAATCTTCGTACAATAATTGCACATGTAAAGGTAAGGTATTGGTTTCGCCTCGAATGTTGCCAGACACGACAGCAACGGCACCAAATTCTCCTACGGCTCTGGCATTGGTGAGGATCACACCGTAAATCAGTGCCCATTTGATGTTGGGCAGGGTCACGCGGCGAAAGAGTTGCCACCATGACGCTCCGAGGATCACTGCAGCTTCTTCTTCCGATGCGCCCTGTTGTTGCATCAATGGGATCAGTTCTCTGGCTACAAAGGGGCAAGTGACAAAAATGGTCACTAATAGTATTCCCGGCCAAGCAAACATGATCTGCAGATCGTGCTCATATAGCCATTCGCCCAGCCAGCCACTGTTGCCATAGAGCAGCAAATAGAGCAAACCTGCGACGACAGGGGAGACCGCAAATGGAATATCAATTAGCGTGATCAGTAACTTGCGGCCGGGGAATTCAAAGCGAGTCACGCTCCAGGCCAGCATGATTCCGAACACTAAATTGATCGGTACTGTGAGTGCTGCCACCATCAGTGTTAAGCCAATCGCATGCAGCGAATCCGGTTGAGTTAAGTGTCCAATATAACGCTCCCAACCTCCGACAAACGCCTGCTGAAAAATACTCACCAGCGGCAATAGCAACAATAGCAAGCCTAAGAGCACGGCGAGGGTAATAAGGCTCCATTTGATCAGGGGCGCTTCACCGACTCTTAAGGGTTTAAATGAGTTCATATTCGCTCCTTATCGTCCATGAATGCGGCGCAGATAACGCGCCTGCCACAGGTTTATCAGCAGTAATAGCAGTAACGAGGTCATCAGAACCACTGAGGCAATGGCGCTGGCACCTGCAAAATCAAATTCTTGCAGGCGGACAAAGATCATTAACGAAGTGATTTCACTGATATAAGGCATATTGCCAGCGATAAAGATCACTGCACCAAACTCACCCAGACTGCGGGTAAAAGACAGTGCCGTTCCAATCATTAATGCTGGCCAAAGAGAGGGCAAAATAACCCGCCAGAATACCGAACGATCCGAGGCGCCAAGCGTCATTCCCGCTTCTTCTTCCTCGTGGGATAACTCTTCGAGAACGGGTTGTACCGTACGAACCACAAAGGGAATACTGGTGAAAATCATCGCGACCACTATGCCTAGCGGGGTGTAGGCGACTTTTATGCCCCATTCAGCTAATAGACTACCGATTTGGCCGTTTTCCGCATAAAGGGTGGCTAAGGTGATACCGGCAACGGCGGTCGGCAAGGCAAAGGGCAAATCTACCAAGGCATCTAAAATGCGTTTGCCGGGAAATTCATAACGCACGAGTACCCATGCGAGTAATAATCCGAAAAGGCAGTTAAATAATGATGCCGCGAGCGCCGATAGTATAGTGACTCGGTAACTGGCAACCACTCTGGGATCGGCAATCACGCCCCAGTATTCGGACCAGCTCATTGAACTGGTCTGCATGATTAGGCCTGTGGTTGGCAATAATAGGATTAGGCTGACAAACAGCAGGGACACACCTAAGCTGATGGTAAAACCGGGAAGAACCCGCTTATGGCGTAAACGCCCGTTATTAAAAATCACAGAATAATCACCCGATCAGGTTAATTGCGTTAAACCAATACTATTTATAAGGTTCGCTCGTTGTTGGCTCAAGCCATTTGTAGGATGCAATCTTTACGGCTAACACTGATTGATAAATGCCAATTAGCGATAAACCCGAGACTTTGCTCGGGTTCAATGTTGATATCTTACTACATTAAGGACGATATCAGCGCTTTAATAGCTCATCTAGTTTTGCACCGTTAGCAAACTGCGTTTTCATCGCATTATCCCAACCACCGATGATTTGCTCAACAGTCAGCAGGTCAACGGTAGGGAACTGCTTAGCAAACTCAGCTTTTACCTTTTCGTTGTGTACACGATAGCTGAATCCTGCCAGTAGACGTTGCGCTTCTTCGCTGTAGAGATAATTCAAATACTCAGTTGCGAGTTCCTGTGTACCGTTACGCTTAGCATTTTTCTCAACCACAGCGACGGGAAACTCTGCCAGAATCGAGGTTTTTGGTACAACCACTTGGTAATCGTCCGTACCATACTGCTGGCGGATATTGTTCACTTCCGATTCAAAGGTAATTAACACATCACCGATCCCACGTTCAACAAAGGAGGTGGTCGCACCGCGGCCGCCAGTATCAAATACTGCGACATTACCGAGGAATTTTTTCAGGAATTGATCCAGTTTAGCCTGATTATCCTTCCCATAGTTTTTCTGAGCATAACCTAATGCGGCTAAATACGTGTAGCGAGCATTACCAGAGGTTTTTGGGTTAGGAAAGACCAGTTTAACGTCATCTCTCGCTAAATCGCCCCAGTCGCTGATTTGCTTTGGGTTACCCTTACGCACCAAAAATGCAATGGTGGAATAGTAAGGTGAACTGGCGTTAGGCAGTAATTGTTGCCAATTTTCTGGGATCAATTTACCGCGATCGTGCAGAACTTGTACGTCTGTCACTTGATTAAACGTTACCACATCTGCGGGTAATCCCTGCAGAATCGAGCGTGCCTGTGCAGATGATCCTGCATGGGATTGTTTAATTTCGACGGTTTTACCTGTTTTCTCTTCCCAATGTTTGGCAAAAACGGGGTTGTAGGCATTGAATAATTCCCGTGCGATATCATAAGAGGAATTAAGCAGGGTTTGATCTGCGGCAGTCACATTGAGTGAGGTTCCCAGAATGAGGGTTCCTAGCAGGGCCTTTATCAATTTTACGGACATTTTTAACTCCTTAATCTGGCAATTTTGTCAGCGTTATGGCACCTAGAGTAATAGAATTAATTGTTTATAAAAAGCCAGTTGAATAGAACTTTTTTGAATAACTATGAGCGATTTATTTTATGTTATAAGCAGTATTCACCGTGTTTGTCAGTGGTAACCGACTTAGAATAGGCTATCGCTTAGTTGTTTTTATCAAGTAAAGGATAATCCTAGTGTCTGACTTTCCGACAATTGAAGCCTGCATCGGGCAAACTCCGCTGGTTCGCTTGCAGCGCCTTAACTGTGGTACTTCCACTGTACTATTAAAATTGGAAGGCAATAACCCCGCGGGTTCAGTAAAAGATCGTCCTGCACTCAATATGATTATTCAGGCCGAACTTCGCCAAGAAATAAGCCCTGGTGATACGCTTATTGAGGCAACGAGTGGCAATACTGGGATTGCGCTGGCGATGGCGGCGGCAATCAAAGGATACAAGATGATCCTGATTATGCCGAATAATTCGACTCAGGAGCGTAAGGATGCGATGCAAGCCTATGGCGCAGAGCTCATGCTAGTGGATAACATGGAGACTGCGCGGGATTTGGCGCTGCAGTTACAAAGCGAAGGCAAAGGTAAGGTGCTGGATCAATTTAATAACCAAGATAACGCTAATGCCCATTTCCTCACGACAGGCCCTGAGATCTGGCTACAGAGTCTAGGCAAAATTACCCACTTTGTGTCAAGTATGGGGACGACAGGTACCATAATGGGTGTGTCAAAATACCTTAAAAGTTGTAATCCCGACATCACTATTGTCGGCCTTCAGCCCGCAGATGGCAGTGCTATTCCTGGGATTCGGCGTTGGCCGCAGGCATATTTGCCTGGGATTTTTGATGCTTCTTGGGTTGATTTAGTTATGGATATTGAAGAGCAAGATGCAAAAGCCATGGCGAGAACCTTAGCGCGAGAGGAAGGGATTTGTGCAGGAGTCAGTTCGGGCGGTGCCGTGTTTGCTGCGCTGGAGATTGCTAAACAATATCCGGGTTCTGTGGTCGTGGCGATTGTCTGTGATAGGGGCGATCGTTACCTTTCGTCAGGGCTTTTTTCCTGAGTCCTAGATTTTTACTTTAAGCATATTGAGCGATATGAATGTTTGATGGGTAAAAATGGGCGAGACACGCCCATTTTTACCCTTTTAAACGTGATCATTTTTTCGGTGGGAATTGCGCCAAAATTCGGTTGACGGCTTTGGCGGTATCTTGGGCTTTCTCGTTACCGCCTGCATCGAAATCATAGCTGTCGCTGCCACGCCAAATAAGAGCTTTGGTCTTAGGATCGACAATATCTATCTGAATGGTTTGAATTTTAGCGGTATCACTCCCCAGCGGCACGCCAACACTGGTGCCTATTCCAATCCCGCCCGAATTTCCGAATGTGCCTGTGCCTAATCCAATGGATAGCCCTGAATCTTTGGGCTTATCTTGGGTGAGTAAGGCGTAGGCGACGTTAAAGTCGGGCGACGCTGTATTTTCTACAAACCCTTTTTGAGTCAATTGGTTGTTAATTTCTACTTGAATACGCTGGGCGCTTAACGGGTCATCCGTCGGCTGTGGTGTTAACTGGGTAAAGCTGCGTAGTGCGGTGAAGTCGTAATTGAGATCATAATCGTTTTTCGGTTTACTGCTGCAAGCGCTTAATAAGGCAACAGCGACGAGCAGACTGGCAAAGTGACGGTATCCCATGATAGTGCTCCAAGTTGTACAAACTCTGTTCAATGTGCCTTGATTAAGGTTGTTTCTGCAAGTACTTTAGATGAGCGTGTTGTATTTGAATCGCTTTGAATGCAATCCAACGGTATCTTTTTTAGCGCGGGTCGTTTTGAGTATGGTTCATTTTTAGATAGGAATAGCGGCGGGTTATGGAACAGTTAGCCTTTTTTGATATCCCGAGTCCTTGTATCGGTGTGTGTGTTACCGATGCGCGCGGTTACTGTAATGGTTGCCTGCGAAGCCGTGACGAAAGATTCAATTGGTTAACGTTTTCAGATGCGCAAAAGTATGATGTCATTCGCCTGTGCACTCAACGTAAACGTCGTCGCCAGTTAGCGATGATGAAAGCAAGGCAAGCACAAATAGAGCAAGAAAGGGCAGCGTTAAACCCACAGTTGAATTTTGAGCCTGAGCCCGAAGCCGATCTGGATTTTGGTGGCTTCGAGCTAGACTAATAGGTTGAATTGACTTGTTTAACTCGCTTTTTGCATTCGCGAGTGGGATTCATGACTGACTTGCAATAGTCTCATCTCGATTCCTATTACAGCTTACGTTTTTTCGGCCAGATTAAACTAAATCGAGTATGTTGTGCATCACTTGTAACACTCACATTCCCTTGATGTCGTTGCATAATCCGTTTGATGATCGCAAGGCCTAAACCATGTCCTTTATTGCCATTCTGTACCGATTGGCTGCGATAAAATGGCTCGAACACTTTCGGTAAATCCACCGCAGGGATAGGTTCGCCGTCGTTACTCACACTTAAATTGACCCTATGCTGGGTCTGCTTAACCTCAATGATGATTTCAGTGCGGGCAAAGCGTTGTGCATTGGTCAGTAAATTCTGTAGCGCCCGTTCGATTAATGCGGGTTCTCCGAATAAGGGCAGTTTTTCGACTTCGGCCTTGAGCGTTATAGGCGTTGGACTTAAGGTTTCTAGGCGCTTAATACTTTGATTGATGAGATTAATTAAATCGTACTCATCCAACTGGATACCTTCTCGCTGTGACTCTAAGCTGGCGTAGGTCAGCAGTTCTTGAAGTAAGTCTTCCATTTCTTTGATGTCGAGCTGCATTTCATCGAGAAAGTCTTGTCGCTTCTGTTCGTCCGAATCTGGCTGACAATACATAGGCATTAGTGCAAGAGCGAATTTGAGCCTCGCCAGTGGCGTGCGGATCTCATGGGATACCGCATTAGATAGGTGTTTCTGGTTCTCAATCAAGGCACTGATATGTCGCGCCATTTCGTTAAACGTATTGGCTAAGGGCTTAACTTGGGAACGATTTGACAGGGTAATCCGCGTGTTCCATTTGGCTTCGCCAAATTCTTTGGTGGCCTTACGCAGTATGCTCAAATCCCGTGAAAGCGGGCCGACCCAAATTAGCGCAACGAGGGCGAGCGATAAATAAAAGAACAGGGTGAACAGGCTGCGAAGGTTGGCTCTGGGATCTATGTCCAGCGGCCCTGCCATTAAGACTTGATCGTCTACTCGAATAAATTGCAGCAAGCTATCATCATTGGCCGTGGTGGTGAACACCTTGCTTGTGCTTAACGCTTGATTATCTGCCAGTGCGACTTGATCTGAATTGAGTAATTGCAGTGGCATCACAGGGTTCGCTGGGATCGCCTCCAGATACCGTTGGCGGGCATCGGGAGGTAATTCCGCTAATAATTGCGCCAATGCCACTAACGGCGCATCGAGGGCATTATTGTCATCAACATTCTTCTGCCACAGGCTGTCGAGTGTCCAGCCAATCCCAAGCACGCTGAGACTGAGTAGCAGATATAAACTGATAAAGAGACGTTTCACTGTATTTGTGCTTAGTTATTCCAAGCTTCAGGAGCAAAGAGATAACCTTGTCCCCAAACGGTTTTAATTCTGAAAGGTGTCTCAATATTATCGTTGAGTTTTTTACGTAATCTAGAGATCCGCACGTCAATTTTTCGATCTTTACCATCGAAATCAATATTGAGTAACAACTGATAAATATACTGACGGCTGAGCACTTGGCCTGCTTGCGAGGCCAGTAACCACAGCAATTCGAATTCATGGCTGGTGAGATCAATTTCAGTTTCATTAAGACGAATCGCATGGGTATGCGGGTCGATACTCAATTTACCGAAGGTTAGACAGTGTGATTCTGCCTGTGGTGGCTGATTCTGACGGCGAAGTAAGTTGTTGATCCGCGCAACTAACAGAGCAGGATCGACGGGCTTGACCACGTAGTCATCGGCACCGAGTTCTAGTCCTTTGATTTGATCTTCACTTGAGCCAAGTGCACTCATCAATAGGATTGGACCTGCGAAATAATCGGGCAGTTTCTCACACAGAGTGAGGCCATCCATGCCCGGTAGCATAATGTCTAACAGTATGATATCTGGCTTGTAATTGATTAATCGTGTTAGCACTGTATCGCCACGGCGTTCAACTTCAACATGCATACCATGGGATTTTAGGTAATCTACAATCAAGTTTGCTAGGCGAACGTCGTCTTCAACCAATAATACTCTGTGGTTCGATTGTGGGCTTGTCATTAAAATAAACTCCAAGGGTTGCGGTAACGTCTGCGAACCTGAGGTTGTGATGCAGAAGTGATTTTAAGTTTGGCACCAGCCAAAGTTTGGTTACTGTCTTTACTCACCATGACAAATTGAATATCCGTCATAGTGTGGATTTTCATGCTTAACGTATGGGTTGAAACTGAATCACTGCACCATTTGGGATAGGCGGCGTTGTCGGACAAGATACAGATAAGCTCATCTTTAGCGAGTTCCCACTGTAGTTCTATATAGACGTCACAGGCCTCAGTTTCTGAACTAGTGATGCAAATTTCGGGTGTGAGTTTGAGTGCCGAGTCGCGAGTTTTGGCTTGTGCTGAACTCTGGCCCATCAAGCCGAGGCTTAGACCTATAAAGCAAAGCAAGCTTAACTGAGGCAGTGTCACTAACGTTAGAACCTATAGGCTGCGCCGATAAAGTAGGTGCTGCTATAGTCTTGGTCTAACAAGGGACTGGCGGCAATCTCAT
Source organism: Shewanella oncorhynchi (assembly GCF_030848765.1). Classification (NCBI taxonomy): domain Bacteria; kingdom Pseudomonadati; phylum Pseudomonadota; class Gammaproteobacteria; order Alteromonadales; family Shewanellaceae; genus Shewanella; species Shewanella oncorhynchi. Next base: position 3,805,449 of record NZ_CP132914.1, on the reverse strand, counting down.
CGGCAATTAGAGTGTAACGAACTGCCAACAGTAGATCCCAATTGTCAGTTAATATGTAACGGGCCGTCATTTCCGCACCTTTATCCCAACCTGATTTTGCTTGATATCTTTCGCTCCAATAGGCGTTTTCACTGGGTCTAACGCTGTAATAATAATCCACTACGTCTTGGCTTTTCCAATCAAATACCAACGCAAACTCAAAAATGAAACGGTCGTAATCCCAGCCATAGGTCCATTTTATTTGTGCTTCCGAACCTTGATGCACATTAAACATATCATGGGTGTACGCCAATCTAATAATACCGAGCCGCGTATAGATGAATGCTTCGGCACCGCCAAGTAAGGTGAAGTTCCGAGTCTCTAAGGAATTAAACTCAGGCTCGGGCTCAGTCGATAAAACCATACTATTTATGGCTTTGGCTTCAACTTGAGTGCCACGATTCAAAAAGATATTTGATGGGTCCCATTGATAGAAGTAGGCTCTATCTAAGCTATAACTTGTTACTAAGTTAATTGTAAAGCTTTCTTGCTCGGCTAAGGTATAACCTAAATTACCATTGTCGAAGAACCAGTGTTCGCCGTAATAGGCCACTGTTGGAATAAAGAACAATGAAATATCGTCAAAATCCCTGAGTGGATTGCTTTTTTGTCCCCAGCCTATGGCGATGCCTAGATCCCAGTTGTTCATCTCAATACATTGATTTTCTGGTGCACAGGCTTCTTTCGCCATTCCGATTGCAGGCAAAATACTTAAACTTGTAATTAGGACAAAAAGAATACGATACATGATTTAACGATTAAGGGCTGAGGTTAACAATACAGGAAAACAGATTAGCATTTTATGCTCAATTCAACAGTGGTTTCATTCACGCAGATGCAAAATGATACAGCTATCAATTAAATAGTAAATTTGTAGATCGCACAATACCTTGATAGTCATGCTAAAAGCTTATCTTGGCAGCTTTCGTACGGTTAATTGTGGATGTTAAATTTTGTCTTTTATAAGTTTCGAGTGTAACTGAAATGATGTCAATTATGGTGTAAAAGCTGTGTTGCTTGGAAATAATAATGCCATTCGCAAGTGTGAATGGCACTGACTGAAGCCGAATAACCTACTTTGTGGTAATAACACAGAGATTAGAATGAAGATTAATTGACCTCAGTAACTGACTTGTAGCCCATTTCTGTCAATTGATCGTTTACACAATCAAGCACATATTGTTTTAGCTCAGCATTTTCGACTTGATCTTCAGAGGCCATCTGCTGGCACACTTCTTTCAGCTGAGCGAGATCGGCTGCTGGTGCAGGCGGTAAAGAGGAGTCGTCAGCAAAGGAAGTGAAACTTACTAATGCCAATAGAGTAAAAACAGCTGATAACTTATTCATTTTATTTCCTTTAGTTATGTATTGCCAACCACAGATTAAGAAGTATTCTCTTAACACCACTGTGCCAACATCAGCAATTTATCACTGCTATTCTGTTTTAGATATAAATAATTTTCACCTTTCTTGATTAAGGTTTTTTACCTTGTTTTCCCTTGATTCGCTTCGAGTAAATGGGCTGGCTGAGTGTACTTTATTTGCTCTAGTTTGATTCATTCTCAGCATCTTTTGCTGCTTGAGTTAGGTTCACAACCCCCCCCTCTGAACTCATGCGTGCTAAGTTGGCTCTTCTGAACTTGTGCTTGAAATTAATTGATGAAACTCTGCACATAAACTTATGTGCTTAACTTATTGCGCTTAATTGTGTGTACAGTAGAACTTGGATTTCTTTCAAAAATGCTGCTTACATCACTTTAAGGGCTTATTTGCGATAAAGTGCATTATTATCACTGTTTATGGTCGATTTTTAATGAAGGTTTAATCGCCGCTGTTAACTGAATTATGCGGTAGTTATAAGAAGTCATATAAAATGAGATATGACGCATGTTGTAGGCCGTTTTTTTCTAGAATATTGAATTAAAAAGAATTAATTTTTATGTGTTTTTTAGTTTAAATTTTATTTTACAGTTTATTATTTTAACTTTATGTTTTTATTGTTTATTTTTATGTGTTCGTTTGTTTTTGATGATTACATTGCTAAGATTATAGCTATCCTCTAGAATGCGCCGCTCTCGCAGGTGCGCGTGCATAAGATTAATGGCAAATGCTATTGATTTTTATTGAATTGTTGATTTTTCTCTAGGGGAACTCTGTGTCTACAAAACTGGCTAATCCAGCGCCATTAGGTTTAATGGGCTTTGGTATGACAACAATTTTGTTAAACATTCATAATGCGGGATATTTCCCTATTGATTCTATGATCTTAGCCATGGGGATTTTTTACGGTGGCATTGGTCAAGTGATTGTGGGGATTATGTGTTTCATGCGCGGCGATACTTTTGGTACGACGGCATTTACCTCATACGGTTTGTTTTGGTTAACGCTAGTGGGCCTCATTTTAATGCCTAATGCTGGCATTGCGGCGAGTCCAACGTATTTTATGGGCTGGTATTTAACGCTTTGGGGCATATTCACGGCATTTATGTTTGTGGGTTCTTTGCGTTATCCAAGAGCCAAACAGTTTGTGTTTGCTTCTTTAACTATCTTATTTTTTCTGCTGGCGGCGCGTGATTTTACGGGTAGCGCCTTGATTGGCACTATTGCGGGCTTTGAAGGGATACTTTGCGGTGCGAGTGCGATTTATTTTGCGATGGCGCAGGTGCTTAATAATGAGTATGGCCGTACGATTTTACCGGTGGGTGAATTGAAAAAGTAACGATTCAGCAATGCAGAGTTGTAAAAAAGGCTGATGAAGATCAGCCTTTTTTATGGGTGTTAGCTGTACTAGATTTTAGTTTTAATATAGGCCACAGCTGCTTCATCTAAGCTACGGAGAGAAACATAACTCGTGCCTGCTTTGTGGGTGATCAAGAAGCCTTTTTCAGTTTCTTTAATCCGGTAAATGTCGGTCCATAAAATTTGGCTGGTCACAGACATGGATTGAGTATGAATCCCTTGCCCATCAATAGTGAGTGTGACCTCATTGCTGGCCGCTTTACTCATCATCTGACGCATCAACCACCATGCTTTGTGATACTTCACATTGAGCGCTTCGATAACACCTAACCCAACAAAAAAGTAAGCTAAATAAAGGCTAATATCGGTGAAAATAAGCGCGATACCTATCAGTGTTAATCCAATGGCTTTGTAGTAAGGTTTGAGCGTGGGATCTGGTACCACTGATTGTGTATAGCATTCATCGAAATGGGCTTTATCTAAAATATAAGTTGTTGAGTATGAATAGGGCGTTGGCATCATGTCATCTAATTGAGGTGGCACTTAATGCGGGCTAGTGTAGCGATTACAGTGATGAAAGTAACTAACCTTGCTATTGCAAGCATGAATGAGCACTTTGGTGTTTTCAAATTCGACGTTTAAACCCGCTCGTTAATACAGGTCAAGATATGAGTTGGACAGAAATACGGCAACGGCTATATTAGTCTTGCCGTAAGCATTGTTCGATTTTCGTGATTTGACGCAAGGAGTGCAAAACATCATGGCCCTAGTCCCCAAAGATTTTGTCAATTACAAATCAACGCCGGTTTTCAACCATGACAACGTCCCTAAAATGTTGCTGCACATGCACAATACTAAGGCTGGCGTATATGGGCAAATCCAAGTGTTAACGGGCAGCTTAAAGTTTTATGGCTATACGGGTAGCAGGGGCGAGTTAGATAAAGAAATTATTATTCGCGCAGGTGAAACCGCCATTTCACATCCTGAATATTGGCATAAAGTGGAGCTACTGACCGAAGATACTCAGTTTAGACTCCACTTTTATGCCCATAAGGATTCGGCCATAGTGGCGCAGCAACAATCCGAGCGAAGCGAATAGTACCTGGCTCCTGCACCCTATTCACTACATGCGGTTCTTGGCTACTTCTTTTTAATAACGATTTACGCTAATAGCGATTTCGTTCCGTTGGAATATCAGTTAAATACTCCACAAATTCCACTTCAAAGCCATGGGCATCGAAGAAGTAAATATTGCGTCGATAGGGATCTTCCATGCCATCTTTGGCAATAGGGAAACCTGCTTGGGTCAGTCTTGCTATCACAGCATCTAAGTTGTCGGTCACAAAGGCAAAATGCGCCAGTCCAATTTGATGACCAGCCAAATCGCGGTTTTCACCTTCACCATTGTCACTAAAAGCAATGTATTGATAATCATCGCCAAAATGAATCCAATTACGGGGTTTGCCGTACCAAGTGCCTTTATCACCACCGCGAACACGCCAATGGGGGAAAGCCGCTTGATAAAAGCGCAGTGCTGCGGGGATGTCGTCTACCACTAAATTGATATGCTCTAAATGAATCATAATGCGTTCCTTGTAATGATTTTAGTCTGTTGCTGGTGGTTAAAATCTCAAGCCGCTTACATACCGTAACAGTATTCCTGCTGTTTGGGGTACGCTTGATTGGCATGTTGTTCACGAATAGGGGCTAATGCTTGGGCGTATTGATGCAGCATATATAAGCTGTATTGCACTCTTTCCCTAAGCGCGATATCGCGGGCACTTTCAGGGATTGCATTGAGTACATGGCTGACATTGCGGATGATTAAGTGATCGGGTATGGGCACTAATTTATTGTTTTTAAGGGCATTCATCTTCACTTCAACAATAGGATAGGTACCGCTAATACCGTCCGATGTTGAGACTAATAAGGCGGGTTTATGGGCGGTTTCTTCGCGAGTACACATTAACAAAAAGTTCTTCAGTAATGGTGATGCCATGCCGCCCCATTCCGGGGTGATCAGCACTAGCGCATCGGCTTCATCGACTCTGTGCTCTATTTCGGGCCAGTGTTCACCTTTGTTGTCTTCTTCTCCGTCCCAAAAGGGCAGATTAAACAGGCATAGTTCTAAGTGATGTATCGTGTCGTAACCCATGGTGTGGGGAGATGAGAAACTGCTTTCCGCGATATAACGACCGACTTTAGCACTTTGTGAATTGGGTCTTTGGCTGGTGCTGATGATGAGTAATTTCATTAAGTAAACCTATTTGTTTATAAATTATTTGTAAGGTAATTGCTTTATTTAATATTGTAAAGGATAAAGTAAATAAAAAAGTTTATTTAATCTGTTAAAACTGCGGAGATTGGGAGATAATGCTTCGGCTGAAATCGGGGAGACTCAATGAAAACTACTGATAAGATTATTCAATTACTCAAGTTGCATGGCCCGCTTACCGCTAAAACCTTAGCGGAGGAATTGGCGTTAACGACTATGGGGGTGCGTCAACATCTTCAGGCTTTGGAAGATATGGGTGATGTGGATATTGAGGATCGAGTTGAAGGTCGCGGTCGCCCAACACGTTACTGGGGATTGACTGAACAAAGCCGTACTCACTTTGCCGATCGCCATGAGGAATTGACGGTACAGCTAATTGACTCGGTAAAAATGATCTTTGGCGACCAAGGCTTGGATAAGCTTATCGGTCACAGGGAGCAAAGTGCGTTAGTCCAATATCGTGCGGCAATGGAAGGGGCTACTGATATTCCGACACGTCTGGCCATACTTGCGAAATTACGCTCGAACGAAGGTTATATGGCGACCATGGAACACATCGATGGCGTGTATTTTTTACTCGAAAATCATTGTCCAATCTGCGCCGCAGCGACTAAGTGTTTGAACTTTTGCCGCTCTGAGTTGCAACTTTTCCAGCAGTTATTCGCTGATATTGGCGTGGTGAGCCGCGAAGAGCATATCATCGAAGGTGCTCGCCGCTGTGCATATAAAATTGCGGTAATTAAAGTTGCGGCGATAGCCTAGTAGTGCACTTAAGTTGTTTGCTTGAGGCGTTTTATCTGTGGGATAAAACGTCACTGAAAGCTAACGCTATATATTAAGCATTCGTTCTGGGCTTAAACCTCGGAGCTTAGGGCTTATCAGGTTCGTGATAGGCCAATAAGGTTTCGAAACGAGGATGCCCTTTAAGTTGTGAGAAATCAGCTTCATCCAACGCTAGCTCTTTGAAGGATGCGCTGTTATGGATGGCGCGTTCCAAATCAGAAATTGCCCTATCTTCAACACCTAAACACGCAAAGGCGCAGGCTCTTTGATAAAAAGCATGGGCGTTAGTTGGGTCAACTTCCAAAACACGATTACATAGGCTTTGTGCCCAATTAAATTCGCGCATTTCCATTGCGGCATCGGCCTTGTAGGTCAGCGCTTCCAAGTCTCCAGGTCGAATCGTGAGGATTTCATCGTAGACTTCAATTTTTTGTTCGGGTGTCTGGGCACTTTGGGCGCGTAGCCACAGATTATGAATTTCATTAATCACTTCTATTTCACGATTATTATCTGTGATAGTACGGCTCTTATGCTTGAGTTCTTGCTCGAGTAATTTGAACTTTTCTTCGTATTGTTCGGCAATACTCTGCAGCTGATTCGCGGCCAGTTTGGCGGTATGTGTCTTGATTTCCCGCAGGGATTGCCAGCCGATAAAGGCGACTAAAGAGGCGACGCCGGCGATCATATAAAAGAAGTAAGTGACAGTGACATTGGCGTAATTCATCGACTTGTCGGCAACGGCCAGTTCGCGATCTGTGATATCTATGGTGAGGCGCCGCTCAAGATCCTGTTGATCGTATCTGAGGGATTTGAGTTCATCGAAGACGTAGCGCTCTATCAGCGGTTTATCATGGATTGCGAAAGGTTGAGGCGCTTCAGGGGGATTTTCTGCATCGCTCGCTTGAGTGAAGAATGAGCTCGCGAGTATCACTAAAAACAAGACTAAAAATAGCAGGTTCGAACGTATCATAACGGGACTTGCAGATAAGTTTTTGATGCGGTAACCACTCACAATAAGATGAATTGAACGCCTAGCTTAACAAATTTTGCCTAGTTTGATCTAATTTTGCTCTAAATAAGCTCTGTGATGCTTACTGTATTGGCTCGCTATGACCTGAACTCGCATCCTGCTAGAATGGCTATCCCATTCATATTTCGTCATTTGTGGTGTTATGCAGTCTAAGCGCGGCCGACTCGATCGTTATCTCTGTACCCAGTTACACACTCACCGTAAAGCGGTACGTGAACTGTTACTCTTGGGCCGAGTACGCGTTGATGGATTGATAGTGAAGGACATGGATAGGCAAGTGGATGAGTTTTCTCACATCCAACTCGATGGGCAAATATTACAGGCCAACACGCCAGTTTATTTGATGTTGCATAAGCCGATTGGCGTGGTGAGCGCGACTAAAGATACTCAGCATAAAACCGTGATGGATTTGCTCGATTGCGAAGCCCGTGATGAGTTACATATCGCGGGTAGACTAGATTTAAATTCTTCGGGTTTGTTATTACTGACCAATGACAGCCGCTGGTCTGATGCACTAATGTCACCGACGTATAAGGTCGATAAAGTGTATCGCGTCACCTTAGCTAATCCATTAACTGAAGAATATATCGCCGCATTTGCCGAAGGTATGTATTTCAGCTTTGAAGATATAATGACTCAGCCTGCTAAATTGGTGATCCTTGCTGATCATGTTGCTGAAGTGACTTTAAAGGAAGGTAAGTACCATCAAATTAAGCGGATGTTTGGTCGCTTTCGAAACCCAGTTGTTGGTCTACATAGATTATCAATAGGTGATATTGTGTTGGATGAAGCTCTGGCGTCGGGCGAAAGTCGTATGCTGACTGCCGCAGAAGTGGCTTCTATCCGCTGTAAACCGGTAGCTTAGAGACATAGGGCACTTCAATTTATCAGCCATTATTCTGCGTATTCTAAATATAAAAATGGACTTGAGAGTCAGGTTCCCAAGCCCGTGACATGGGATTAGAGATCGGCGTGGGGGCCGAATACTTCATAGTGCATGTTTTCAGCTGAGACACCCAGAGCGAGTAATTGTTGCTTGATGGCTGACATGAATCCAATAGGTCCGCAGAAATAGTAATGTGCATGGGGAAGCAGTTGATCTGCGACTTTGCTTAATTCCATTTGTCCTTCGAAATCATAATCTGTACCTACCACATCGGTTGAACTCGGCTTGCGATACCAAACATGGCTCTTCAGATTATGATGTTGCTGGCGCTTGGTGTGAATAGCCTGTTTGAAACCATGTACATCACCTTGCTCACAGGCATGTAGCCAAGTAATAGCACTTGGATGTTGCAACTTGATCAATTGATTCAACATGCTTTTCATCGGTGTTTGACCCACTCCTGCCGAAATGAGCACTACGGGGATGTCCGCCCCAACTTCTAAGATAAAATCTCCCGCCGGCGGCATAACTGCAATTTTGTCACCGATATGCATGGTATCGTGTAGCAGATTAGACACTTGGCCACCTAATTCACGTTTCACACTGATGCGGTAGCTGTTGCCATTCGGTGCATCGGATAGGGAATATTGGCGGATTTCTTCATATGCTAAATTGGGATGTTTTAGCTTCAAACTTAAGTACTGACCGGGAATGAAATCTTTAACTGGTTTACCATCTTCGGGCGTCAATATGAAGGAGGTAATGACTGTGGACTCTGTCTTTTTCGCGCTAATGATAAACTGACGCTCACCCAACCAACCGCCATCTTGTTCTGCATTTGACTGATAAATTTGAGCTTCTCGTTGAATAAACATATCTGCTAAAAATCCATAGGCCTGCGCCCAAGCTTCTAATACTTCTTCTGTTACTGCATCACCGCCTAACTCTTTAAGGGTGGCCAATAAGTGGCTGCCGACGATCGCATATTGCTCAGGCTTGATCAGAAAGCCTGTATGTTTTTGGGCAATGCGCTCGACAGTCGAACTTAGCACCGCTAAGTTTTCAATATTTTTAGCATAAGCCGCGACGGCGTTGAATAGGGCAACAGGCTGGCCACCAGAATGCTGGTGTGCCAAGTTAAATACATCTTTTAGTTCAGGATTATGTTTGAACATACGTTCATAAAAATGGATCGTCAGCGCAGGGCCTGCGGATTCGAGTAAGGGGATAGTGCTCTTGATAACTTGGATTGTACGGCTGTCCAACATATAAAATCCTTAACGTGCAAATATTATGAATGTTAAATAAGTTTAAAGATCTATTTGATTTGGATCAATAGTGATTATCGCAATTCGTGCTACCGATAAGCGTGATTAAGGTCATTTGAAGTGCTTTATCAAAGCGGGTATGAGATCGGGGAATGATAAATAAATGTATTATTTCAATATATTATAGATGGTTTAAGGGAGGTTAACTGCAACAGCAAAGCTTATTGCAGTCATAGTGTGGTTTTTTGACTTAGAGTTTAAATGCACTCACTTGATTGCGCATGCTGTTGGCGAGTTTAGTTAAATTAACCACAGATTCACTTAATTCAGCCGCCGATGCGGTGGAATGTTCGGCAATATCGCTGATGGCAATAATACTGCGATTAATGCTTTCGGCAACGCTACTTTGTTCTTCGGCAGCGGTCGCAATATGAGTATTAAGTTCTGTGATGCTATCTACTGAGGAGACGATTTCTTTCAATGCTTGGCCTGCTTGATTAGCTTTATCATTAGCATCATCTACTTGATTTATACCTATTTCCATAGCGTTAACTGCTTCTTTAACGCCTTGTTGTAGTGTGGCAATCATGGCCTCAATTTCTTGGGTAGACTTTTGGGTGCGCTGCGCAAGGGTCCGCACTTCATCTGCAACGACTGCAAAGCCGCGGCCTTGTTCCCCCGCACGGGCCGCTTCAATGGCGGCATTTAATGCCAATAGATTGGTTTGCTCGGCAATGCTTTTTATCACATCGAGTACGCGGCCGATATTTTGGCTTTCATTAGACAGAAATCCAATGACTTGTGCCGTTTTTTGAATTTGATCAGATAATTGCGACATACTGCTAATCGATTGCATCACAATATTATTGCCATTGGCGGCATAGGTATCGGCATCTTTGGCTGAATCTGCCGCTGCAGATGCGCTTTGGGCGACTTCTGCGACCGTTGCCGTCATCTCATTCATGGCCGTTGCAGTTTGCTCCGTTTCAGCTTGCTGCTGTTGCATACGTTTATTGGTTGCCTGCGTGAAGCTGCTTAACTCATTTGCTGAACTATTAACGGTATTTGCCGCTTCGGCAATCGAATGAAGAATGCCCCGCAAGTGTTCAATAACTTGGGTGAGGCTAGTGGATATTTGTCCTAGCTCATCGTGATTAAAAGTAGTGAATTTGACGGTAAGATCTGAGTCTTGATGGATCAGCTTCAGTTTACTGAGAATGTCATTAATAGGATTCATCACGCTACGATTGACCCAGAGCCCAATCATAATACTGATAATCATGGCGGCACAGGCTAATGCTACAAAAATAGTGATTGAAGATTGGTAAATGGCATTCACACGATCTTTTTCTTCGCCTGCCACGCGAATTTGCAGTGCAATCAGTTCAGATATTTGGTTACTGATGGGGTCTATTACTTGGTAAAGCGGCAGGATATTGGCCGCTAATTGGCTTGATACATCACCATTTAATCCTCTTAAGCGTGAGACCAGAGTGTCAATCTGTTGATTCGCGGGTGAGAACAGTACTTCGGCTTGTTTTACGAGTCGGGATTCTTCTGAGGTAAGTTCAGTGGCTAGGTATTTTTGCCAATGCTGGGTAATGGTAGATTTGGCACTGTCTAGCGCTTCAGCTGCTTGAGAGGCGGTGAAACCACCCGCGTTCGCCTTATTGACCGCATCGATAACATCGACCGCGTATTTATCAGCAATCACTTTTAAATCGTCTAGTGGCACAACTCTATCGCCATAGATACGTTCAACACCCGATTCAATTTTACCCATCATATTAATGGCGAGAAAGCCAATCGTCATTAGCATTACAAGGGGAACCAGAATGCCGATAAACATTTTTTGTTTTATTTGTAGACCGTTCATATGGATAGCCTCAGTGAACTAAAGAGTCCTTTAGGCAGAACTCTATCTATCCCTATGATGAGTCTGTAACAATAGGTATAGCAAATCTGAGGAAAGAGGGGAGAGTTACAGAAAATTTATTTTGCTTCAGATACAAAAAAGCCTCGCTTGGCGAGGTTTAAATGTTGGTACAGATGAGAGGACTTGAACCTCCACGCCCTTGCGAGCACCAGCACCTGAAGCTGGCGTGTCTACCAATTCCACCACATCTGCATGGCTATTCGATATTTCATCGAATTGACAATCTTAACACTGTGAATCTTAACTTTTGAACTGCAATTTGGTACAGGTGAGAGGACTTGAACCTCCACGCCCTTGCGAGCACCAGCACCTGAAGCTGGCGTGTCTACCAATTCCACCACACCTGCACTGTACCTATCGCAGTTCTCTAACATAAGTCGCTATCGCAACCCATTTAAAGATGGTGCCCGAACCCGGAATCGAACCAGGGACACGAGGATTTTCAATCCTCTGCTCTACCGACTGAGCTATTCGGGCGACGGGCGCAATTTAAAGGCTTTTCGGGTTTTGAGTCAATAGATTTTTACTAAATAACGGAAAAAGTGACTCAGTTGGATAAGATTTACACGAAAGTGTCATTTGTGTTGGTATTGAGGATGTAAAAATAGCCAAACCACTATCCACACTGAGAACTTAGCGTTATCTATTTATGGCTTATCTAGGGTCACCAAGCAAAAAATGCCCCTATTAAAGGGGCATTCTCGGTTAGTTTGATAAGATTTCATTGTTTGGGAAGTTAGCTTGCATTACCATGAGCACGTTTTGCTTCAGCTTGCTCTGACCTAATTCGCCATAAGCTTCTATCATTATCTCTAATGCCCGTTCATTTGAAGGGGTGCCAGGGTATGTTTCCATTACAGATTGTGCTCGGATTGCTGCTGCGCTCCATGCATTCATCTTGAGATAATACTCGGCAACTTGAATTGAATATTTTGCTAAGCGATTCTTCAACGCTAACATGCGTTTTTGCGCATCGGCGGCATATTTGCTGTTAGGGTAGGTTTTGATAAGACGATCAAAATCTTTGAAAGCATCTTGAGCATTTTTAGGGTCACGATCGGTTCGGTCGATATTAAGCATGTCGTGGAACATGTAATTGTCGGCTTGCATGTTCACTAAACCGCGCATATAGAACACATAGTCTACATCTGGATGAGTTGGATTAAGACGGATAAATCTGTCTATGTTCGCAATACCAGAAGCGACATCGTCCATTTTATAGTAAGCATATATCAGGTCTAACTGGACTTGAGTTTTGTGAGGTCCGAAGGGGAAGCGTGAGTCTAGCGCTTCCAAAGAACGGACAGCTTTAGAGTAATTGCCAAGCTCCATAGAGGTTCTTGCCTGAGTATAAAGTACATCAGGTGACGTTTTGGCGGCAATATCGTTATCATCAGGGCTGCTGCTACAGGCTGATAACGCTAGTGAAAATAGGACTAAGGTAACGCCTTTGGAAAATTTATACATACTTGAATTCAATTCTTTTTAAGTTGTAGTTAAGAATTTTTCCATTTCACTATAAAATAGAAAACATCCGATTGTAACAGATAGCACACATTTTTTGACCCCTAAATGGGGATACGGTTCCTATGACACAAGAGATTAATCTAAAAAGCGAGATTTCGGCAACACAAACTGGACTGAGATTAGATCAGGCCCTAGCAGAGTTGTTCCCAGATTACTCGCGCACGCGCATCAAGGAATGGATCCTATCTGATGCAGTTTATGTTGACGGCGTTGTCGTTAATAAGCCCCGAGAGAAAGTTTATGAGCTGCAACAGATACTCATAGATGCCACTCTTGAAGAAGAAGTTCACGCAGCGGCACAGGCCATTGATCTGGATATCGTCTATGAAGATGACGACATTATTGTGATCAACAAGCAAGCGGGACTCGTGGTTCACCCTGGTGCTGGCAATGCCGATGGCACTTTGATGAATGCTCTGTTGCACCATTGTCCTGATATTGAGCATGTACCACGTGCTGGTATTGTGCACCGTCTGGACAAGGATACTACAGGTTTAATGGTTGTAGCCAAAACCGTTGAAGCGCAAACCCATTTAGTGGCCGCCTTGCAGGCCCGTGAAATCACTCGTGAATACGAAGCGATTGTGATGGGGACTATGACAGGTGGCGGGACTGTTGATGAGCCGATTGGTCGTCATCCAACGAAACGTACTCATATGGCGGTGCATCACTCAGGTAAACCTGCAGTGACGCATTATCGTGTGGCGGAAAAATTTCGTAACCACACTCGTCTAAGATTGCGCCTTGAATCTGGTCGTACTCACCAAATTCGTGTGCACATGGAATACATAGGCCACGTATTAGTGGGCGATCCTGTGTATGGTGGTCGTCCAAAACCGCCGAAATGGGCCAGCCCAGAGTTTTTTGATATTCTGAAAAACTTCAAGCGCCAAGCGCTGCACGCAGTGCGTCTTGAATTAGCGCATCCTGTGAGTTGTGAAATCATGAGCTGGCACGCGCCAATTCCTGAAGACATGGTGATTTTGACGAAAGCACTGCGTCAAGACACGGTCGAGCATCCGATCGAGTATTTGTAAGTGTTTAATCATGATTGGCCTGTTCCCGCTAATGTTGGCATCGCTATGACAAATCGTCATGGCGGTGTGAGCGTGCATCCCTATGACAGTTTGAATCTTGGACTGCACGTCGGTGATGCGCCTGAGCTGGTGATGGCTAATCGTGAATTACTCTGCAAACAATTAGCGTTAACCGCCGAGCCTGTCTGGCTCGAGCAAGTGCATGGTACTCATGTGCTTAATTTAGATGCGCTGAGCTTAGCTCCTGCTGTGGATACACCGATTGCCGATGCCTGTTACAGCCGAACCGCGAGCCTAGTTTGCGCTATAATGACTGCCGATTGTTTACCTGTGTTGTTGTGTAATCAAGCAGGAACCGAAGTGGCTGCAGCCCATGCCGGTTGGCGTGGTTTATGTGATGGCGTGATTGAGGCCACCGCGGCGCAGTTTAGTTCACCTATGGATGAGTTGATTGCCTACCTCGGCCCGGCTATTGGTCCACAAAAATTTGAAGTCGGTGTTGAAGTACAGCAAGCCTTTTGTACTTTACATCCGCAGTCGGCAGCGTGTTTTATTCCAAGTGGTAACAAGTATCTTGCCGATATTATTGGCTTGGCTAAATTACGCTTGAGTTTACTCGGTATAAACCATATTTATAGCGCAGATATCTGCACAGTCAGCGACACGGATTACTTCTCTTATCGTCGCGATAAGGTGACGGGACGCATGGCTTCATTGATCTGGCTTAAGTCTTAAGCCAATTCCCCTACAGTTTGTATTTATTTGCGCGTTATTCTCTTGAATTTGGCTAAATAGCCCCCATCTTTTAACTAACGAAATGTAATACCAATCCTATTTAGATCTCTCCATTAGCGGTACTGATTTTAAAGCCACTAAATTGGCAAGATGTCTTATGGATTGGCATATCTCTACTATATGAGTGTTAGGAGGCTGTATGCGACTCGATCGTATGACCAATAAATTTCAGCTTGCCATCTCTGATGCCCAGTCACTCGCACTTGGGCGTGATCATCAGTTTATTGAACCGCTGCATTTGATGATGGCATTGTTGAACCAAGATTCAGGTTCAATCCATCCCTTATTGACCCAAGCTGGCATTCGAGTGAGTGCGCTGCGATCGCTCTTGAGTCAAGAGCTGGAACGCTTACCTCAAGTTGAAGGGACTGGCGGCGATGTACAATTATCCCAAGGTTTAATCCGTTTATTAAATCTGTGCGATAAATTGGCGCAAAAGCGTAAAGATAAATATATCTCTAGCGAATTATTTGTATTAGCTGCGTTAGAAGGTGCCGATGCTCTTGCACAAGCGTTGAAAAAAGCCGGCGCGACCAAAGAGTTGATGGAACAAACCATTGAACAAATGCGCGGCGGCCAAAAAGTGGATGATCCGAACGCTGAAGATCAACGCCAAGCGTTGAAGAAGTTTACTATCGATCTCACCGAGCGAGCCGAACAAGGCAAGTTAGATCCTGTGATCGGCCGTGACGATGAAATTCGCCGCACGATCCAAGTATTACAACGTCGCAGTAAAAACAACCCCGTCCTTATCGGTGAACCGGGTGTGGGTAAAACAGCGATTGTTGAAGGACTCGCCCAGCGTATCGTTAATGGTGAAGTCCCCGAGGGCATTAAAAATAAGCGTGTCTTATCACTCGATATGGGCTCATTGATTGCGGGCGCTAAATATCGCGGTGAGTTCGAAGAACGTTTAAAAGCGGTATTGAATGAGTTAGCGCAGGAAGAAGGTCAAGTGATCCTCTTCATCGACGAGCTGCATACTATGGTCGGCGCCGGTAAAGGTGAAGGCGCAATGGATGCGGGTAACATGCTCAAACCTGCGTTAGCGCGTGGTGACTTGCACTGTGTGGGTGCGACAACGCTTGATGAGTATCGACAGTATATTGAAAAAGATGCGGCGCTTGAACGACGTTTCCAAAAAGTGTTGGTGGATGAGCCAAGCGTTGAAGACACCATTGCTATTTTGCGTGGACTGAAAGAACGTTACGAGCTGCATCACCATGTGGAAATTACCGATCCGGCGATTGTGGCGGCGGCGACCATGTCGCACCGTTATGTGTCGGACCGTAAGTTACCCGATAAAGCGATCGATTTGATCGATGAAGCGGCATCGAGCATCCGCATGCAAATGGACTCAAAACCTGAGTCACTCGACAGGCTCGAACGTCGTGCTATCCAGCTCAAACTGGAGGAGCAAGCGTTAGCCAAAGAAAATGATGAGGCGAGTCGTCGCAGGCTTGACCATCTGCAAGAGGAATTACGTGACGTTGAAGCGAAAGCTTCAGAGTTGAACGAAATCTGGCGTACTGAAAAAGCCGCATTAGCGGGCACTCAGCACATAAAAGCCGATCTCGAACAGGCTCGAATGGACTTAGAAGTGGCGCGTCGTGCGGGTGATTTAACTCGGATGTCTGAGCTGCAATACGGTCGTATTCCTGAGCTTGAAAAACAGCTCGATTTGGCATCGCAAGCCGAAATGCAGGACATGACGTTATTGCGTAACAAGGTTACTGAGTTCGAAATCGCCGAAGTACTGTCGAAAGCGACGGGAATACCCGTATCGAAAATGCTGGAAGGCGAGCGCGAAAAATTACTGCAAATGGAAGTGGCGCTGCACGAGCGTGTGATCGGCCAAAACGAAGCCGTCGATGCGGTCGCGAATGCGATTCGTCGTAGCCGCGCGGGTCTGGCGGATCCAAATCGCCCGATTGGCTCGTTCCTGTTCTTAGGCCCAACAGGTGTAGGTAAAACTGAGCTGTGTAAATCACTGGCGAGGTTCTTATTTGATACCGAATCGGCTTTAGTGCGCATTGATATGTCTGAGTTTATGGAAAAACACTCAGTATCGCGTTTAGTGGGTGCGCCTCCAGGATACGTAGGTTATGAAGAGGGCGGTTACTTAACGGAAGCCGTTCGTCGCAAACCTTATTCAGTGATATTGCTCGACGAAGTCGAGAAAGCGCATCCCGATGTGTTTAACATTTTACTGCAAGTGCTTGATGATGGACGCTTAACCGATGGTCAAGGTCGTACTGTCGATTTTAGAAATACAGTGATCATCATGACCTCGAACTTAGGCTCCGACATTATCCAAGAAGGATTTGGTCAAGTGACCTATGCAGAGATGAAAGCGGCGGTAATGAATGTGGTCACTCACAGTTTCAGACCCGAGTTCTTAAACCGTATCGATGAATCTGTGGTGTTCCATCCATTGGATGCTGCCAATATCAAACGTATTGCTTCGATACAAATTGCTTCCTTACGCCAACGTTTGGCTGAAAAGGACTATACATTGGAGATCACCGACGACGCATTATCACTGATTGCGGAAATTGGTTTCGATCCTGTGTATGGTGCAAGACCGTTGAAACGGGCATTGCAGCAAGAAGTCGAAAACCCGCTGGCGCAGAAATTACTGCGTGGTGACTTGTTGCCGGGTAAACCGATCAAGGTCAGCTGTGCGGGTGGCGAGTTAGTGTTCGAGCAATAACCTGTGACCAGTAGCTAGTCACTTAGTGTGTTGTTTGAATGCGATACGTTAACAGCAAGCTTGAAGTTGGATACGTTGACATAGGCGAACTGAAATAAGCGTTCTTGAATGAACGAGCTTGAAATAAACTATCTTGCAATAAGAGATAGCGCTGTTTTAGTCGTATCGCTCTCGCTTCAAGCACTAAAACGAAAGGAGCCGAGTTTTTAACTCGGCTCCTTTTTTATTGCATCAGCTTAATCGTTGTTCATTAATGTAGTGGCATAGTGAATTTTGCTACTTCTTATCACAGAAGAGTTTGATTCTTTCCTGCTGTTGGGCAATCGAGGCTTGGCGATCTTCTTCAGTCATAGCGACAGATTCACCCGATTCGGAAGTTTGGCGGATAAGCTTAGTATGCGTAGTGAGTATTTCTAAATTGTGTTTTGCACTCTCACAAATGGATTTAGCCTGCTTAGCATCTTTCTCTTTGATCAGCGCTGCTGACTTTTCTAATTCATTGGCTTCAGAAGTTGGCTCAGCTTTCTTTATCGGCGCGATAAAACCGACTTTCGCCTGCTCTAAATCTTCACTGTAGAGTTTTGATGTTTTGATGCTTTCTTGTTGTGGGGCTTGTTGACTGTAATGCGTCACCCCATTTTCATCGACCCAAGTATAAATAACACCCGCAGAAACGGGGCCAATGAAAAGGCCGAGCCAGAGCCATCGATACAGTATTGTTCTGAGCATGTTCACTTTTAACATCGAAATTATCCCTAACAGGCCTCTCATCGACATGATAATAAAATATGTTATCTTGAAAGCTAACTTCTTTTCACTGAACTAGCGTAATAAGTGTATGCAAAATTCTTCAAATCAAACAGTAAAGAATAAAGGTATCTATTTACTGCCTAATCTTTTTACGACAGCCGGATTGTTTTCTGGCTTTTATGCTGTGATTGCTTCCATGAATGCTAACTTTGAAGCTGCTGCAATAGCCATTTTTATAGCCATGATCTGTGATGGTCTCGATGGTCGAGTGGCAAGACTGACTAATACCCAAAGTGATTTTGGTGCCGAATACGACAGTATGGCGGATATGGTGTCCTTCGGAATGGCACCAGCACTACTCGCCTACAATTGGGCATTAGCCGACTTAGGTAAAATTGGTTGGTTGGCGGCATTTATTTATTGTGCAGGTGCGGCACTCAGGCTCGCTCGATTTAATACGCAAGTTGGCGTTGCCGATAAGCGTTATTTTCAAGGTCTCGCCAGCCCGGCTGCCGCCGCTGTTATTGCTGGCAGTATTTGGCTTGGTAATCAATATAGTCTCGATGGAAGAAACATCAGTTGGATTGCGGCCCTTGTTACTGCAGCAACCGGTTTACTGATGGTCAGCAATTTCCGCTATCACTCCTTTAAAGAAATTGACTGGCGTGGCAAGGTTAACTTTATCGTGATCTTACTGGTCGTCGGTGTATTTGTGGTGGTGTCAGTTCAACCTGCATTGATCTTATGTGTCGGCTTCTACTTATATGCGATTTCAGGCCCAATCATTACGATTCGAACCGTGAGAAAACTCAAAGTCGCACATGTTGTAGGAGATGATGTCGTGGCGAATGTCGAGATCAATCACTCAACCCAAGCTGCAGCACAAACACAAAGCGCTACAAATATCGAGAAAGAGAAATAAGAAGAGCATAAATCTTAGGGCTCGTGCTTTTGATCAGTGCTTATCATTAGCTAGGTGCAAACAAGAGTAAGACATCACACTGGGCATAACGCTTTTAGAGGTTTACTGATAGATATAGCGAAAAATCGCTATCAACTTCTGTTTATGCCCATTCAATCTATTAAAATCCCAGCAATAGGCGATTTCTTTTGCCAAACTTATCAACCCAAACAGCGATATTGCTCAGTATTGCAGTATATTTCTGCAGTTTGGTGGTTATTCATTCGCTTGGCGCTGATTGTTAAAAAAGCCCTTGCACAAAATCTCCTGCTGCCTATAATGCGCATCCACTGACACGGCAGACAGCGTTAAGCAGCCGGTGTGACAGTTCATCGATGAGTTTACTGATTGATGAGTGTTGAGAAAGTTTGCAAAAACTCCTTGACGCGAAACGGGAAATGCGTAAAATACGCAGCCCTAGCCAACTGGAAGCGTTCGGCGCTCAGTGTGGTACTCACATTCTCTTATGAGGTTGAGTTGCTCTTTAACAAGATAAAACAAGAAATCTGTGTGGACACTCACAGGTGTTGAGTTAATCGAAACTGCTTAGCCTTCGGGTTGGCAGTCAAAAATTTAAATCAATGTAACAATGAGTGTTCATAGCAATATGTACAGTTTGTTTCTTTAGCGAGAAACAAAAAATCAGAATTCATTGAGCCGCTAAAGTCGCAAGACGGAAGCAACAAAACTTTAATTGAAGAGTTTGATCATGGCTCAGATTGAACGCTGGCGGCAGGCCTAACACATGCAAGTCGAGCGGCAGCGCAAAGGAGTTTACTTCTGAGGCGGCGAGCGGCGGACGGGTGAGTAATGCCTAGGGATCTGCCCAGTCGAGGGGGATAACAGTTGGAAACGACTGCTAATACCGCATACGCCCTACGGGGGAAAGGAGGGGACCTTCGGGCCTTCCGCGATTGGATGAACCTAGGTGGGATTAGCTAGTTGGTGAGGTAATGGCTCACCAAGGCGACGATCCCTAGCTGTTCTGAGAGGATGATCAGCCACACTGGGACTGAGACACGGCCCAGACTCCTACGGGAGGCAGCAGTGGGGAATATTGCACAATGGGGGAAACCCTGATGCAGCCATGCCGCGTGTGTGAAGAAGGCCTTCGGGTTGTAAAGCACTTTCAGTAGGGAGGAAAGGGTGTAGTTTAATACGCTATATCTGTGACGTTACCTACAGAAGAAGGACCGGCTAACTCCGTGCCAGCAGCCGCGGTAATACGGAGGGTCCGAGCGTTAATCGGAATTACTGGGCGTAAAGCGTGCGCAGGCGGTTTGTTAAGCGAGATGTGAAAGCCCTGGGCTCAACCTAGGAATAGCATTTCGAACTGGCGAACTAGAGTCTTGTAGAGGGGGTAGAATTCCAGGTGTAGCGGTGAAATGCGTAGAGATCTGGAGGAATACCGGTGGCGAAGGCGGCCCCCTGGACAAAGACTGACGCTCATGCACGAAAGCGTGGGGAGCAAACAGGATTAGATACCCTGGTAGTCCACGCCGTAAACGATGTCTACTCGGAGTTTGGTGTCTTGAACACTGGGCTCTCAAGCTAACGCATTAAGTAGACCGCCTGGGGAGTACGGCCGCAAGGTTAAAACTCAAATGAATTGACGGGGGCCCGCACAAGCGGTGGAGCATGTGGTTTAATTCGATGCAACGCGAAGAACCTTACCTACTCTTGACATCCACGGAATTCGCTAGAGATAGCTTAGTGCCTTCGGGAACCGTGAGACAGGTGCTGCATGGCTGTCGTCAGCTCGTGTTGTGAAATGTTGGGTTAAGTCCCGCAACGAGCGCAACCCCTATCCTTATTTGCCAGCACGTAATGGTGGGAACTCTAGGGAGACTGCCGGTGATAAACCGGAGGAAGGTGGGGACGACGTCAAGTCATCATGGCCCTTACGAGTAGGGCTACACACGTGCTACAATGGCGAGTACAGAGGGTTGCAAAGCCGCGAGGTGGAGCTAATCTCACAAAGCTCGTCGTAGTCCGGATTGGAGTCTGCAACTCGACTCCATGAAGTCGGAATCGCTAGTAATCGTGGATCAGAATGCCACGGTGAATACGTTCCCGGGCCTTGTACACACCGCCCGTCACACCATGGGAGTGGGCTGCAAAAGAAGTGGGTAGCTTAACCTTCGGGGGGGCGCTCACCACTTTGTGGTTCATGACTGGGGTGAAGTCGTAACAAGGTAGCCCTAGGGGAACCTGGGGCTGGATCACCTCCTTACCTATACGACTAACTTAATGTTTGTTGAGTGTTCACACAGATTGCTTGTTTATCTTCTCTTAGGAGAAGTCAGAGCTAAATGCGCCGCTAGCCGGTACGCATTGTTCTTTAACAATTTGGAAAGCTGATAGTATTTAATTGCATGAGTCTGTCATGTGATTAATTACAAAACGTTTAATGCGCAAGCATTGAACATGAGTTCTCAAACACTTTATTAAGTGTCTTGAATATTCAAAAGTAAATTATTCTTTATTGAATAGTTTACGTCTAAGGCGCGTCCACTTCTTTGGTCAGAAGTGAGACAAGTAAAACCAAGCTGGTCGCAATGCGGCGCAGATGAGTGAAACTCATTTGGGTTGTATGGTTAAGCGACTAAGCGTATACGGTGGATGCCTTGGCAGTCAGAGGCGATGAAGGACGTAGTAACTTGCGAAAAGCGTTGGCGAGCTAGTAACAAGCATTTGAGCTAACGATGTCCGAATGGGGGAACCCAGCAGCATAAGCTGTTATCGCAACATGAATACATAGTGTTGCGAGGCGAACGAGGGGAACTGAAACATCTAAGTACCCTTAGGAAAAGAAATCAACCGAGATTCCCCTAGTAGCGGCGAGCGAACGGGGATTAGCCCTTAAGTCAGTGGGGTGTTAGTGGAATGCGTTGGAAAGCGCAGCGGCACAGGGTGATAGCCCCGTACATGAAAACTAACCATTGATGAAAACGAGTAAGGCGGGACACGTGACATCCTGTTTGAATATGGGGGGACCATCCTCCAAGGCTAAATACTCCTGACTGACCGATAGTGAACCAGTACCGTGAGGGAAAGGCGAAAAGAACCCCTGTGAGGGGAGTGAAATAGAACCTGAAACCGTATACGTACAAGCAGTGGGAGCGGTTCTTGAGACCGTGACTGCGTACCTTTTGTATAATGGGTCAGCGACTTACATTTTGTAGCGAGGTTAAGCGAATAGCGGAGCCGTAGGGAAACCGAGTGTTAACTGCGCGTTTAGTTGCAAGGTGTAGACCCGAAACCCGGTGATCTAGCCATGGGCAGGTTGAAGGTTGAGTAACATCAACTGGAGGACCGAACCGACTAATGTTGAAAAATTAGCGGATGACTTGTGGCTGGGGGTGAAAGGCCAATCAAACCGGGAGATATCTGGTTCTCCTCGAAAGCTATTTAGGTAGCGCCTCGAGCGAATACCATTGGGGGTAGAGCACTGTTAAGGCTAGGGGGTCATCCCGACTTACCAACCCTTTGCAAACTCCGAATACCAATGAGTACTACTCGGGAGACAGACGGCGGGTGCTAACGTCCGTCGTCAAAAGGGAAACAACCCAGACCGTCAGCTAAGGTCCCAAAGTACTAGCTAAGTGGGAAACGATGTGGGAAGGCTTAGACAGCTAGGATGTTGGCTTAGAAGCAGCCATCATTTAAAGAAAGCGTAATAGCTCACTAGTCGAGTCGGCCTGCGCGGAAGATGTAACGGGGCTAAGCTAGTCACCGAAGCTACGGGTGCACAGTTTACTGTGCGCGGTAGAGGAGCGTTCTGTAAGCCGTTGAAGGTGAAGGGGTAACCCACGCTGGAGGTATCAGAAGTGCGAATGCTGACATGAGTAACGATAAAGGGGGTGAAAAACCCCCTCGCCGAAAGACCAAGGGTTCCTGTCCAACGTTAATCGGGGCAGGGTGAGTCGACCCCTAAGGTGAGGCCGAAAGGCGTAATCGATGGGAAACAGATTAATATTTCTGTACTTCCGCTAACTGCGATGGAGAGACGGAGAAGGCTAGGCTAGCGCGGCGTTGGTAGTCCGCGTTTAAGGTGGTAGGTGGTGTTCTTAGGCAAATCCGGGGACACGTACTTTAATGTACACACTGAGAGCTGATGACGAGGTCCTAAGGGACTGAAGTAGTTGATGCCATGCTTCCAGGAAAATCTTCTAAGCTTCAGGTTAGCGGGAATCGTACCCCAAACCGACACAGGTGGTCGGGTAGAGAATACCAAGGCGCTTGAGAGAACTCGGCTGAAGGAACTAGGCAAAATGGTACCGTAACTTCGGGAGAAGGTACGCTCCTGTTGGTGATGAGACTTGCTCTCTAAGCTGACGGGAGTCGCAGATACCAGGTGGCTGCAACTGTTTATCAAAAACACAGCACTGTGCAAACTCGCAAGAGGAAGTATACGGTGTGACGCCTGCCCGGTGCCGGAAGGTTAATTGATTGGGTTATCGCAAGAGAAGCTCATGATCGAAGCCCCGGTAAACGGCGGCCGTAACTATAACGGTCCTAAGGTAGCGAAATTCCTTGTCGGGTAAGTTCCGACCTGCACGAATGGCGTAATGATGGCCACGCTGTCTCCAGCCGAGACTCAGTGAAGTTGAAATTGCGGTGAAGATGCCGTATACCCGCGGCTAGACGGAAAGACCCCGTGAACCTTTACTATAGCTTGGCACTGAACATTGAACCTACATGTGTAGGATAGGTGGGAGACTATGAAGTTGTGACGCTAGTCATGATGGAGTCGTCCTTGAAATACCACCCTTGTAGTTTTGATGTTCTAACCTAGGTCCCTTATCGGGATTAGGGACAGTGCCTGGTGGGTAGTTTGACTGGGGCGGTCTCCTCCCAAAGAGTAACGGAGGAGCACGAAGGTTGGCTAAGTACGGTCGGACATCGTACGGTTAGTGCAATGGCATAAGCCAGCTTAACTGCGAGACATACACGTCGAGCAGGTACGAAAGTAGGTCATAGTGATCCGGTGGTTCTGAATGGAAGGGCCATCGCTCAACGGATAAAAGGTACTCCGGGGATAACAGGCTGATACCGCCCAAGAGTTCATATCGACGGCGGTGTTTGGCACCTCGATGTCGGCTCATCACATCCTGGGGCTGAAGTCGGTCCCAAGGGTATGGCTGTTCGCCATTTAAAGTGGTACGCGAGCTGGGTTCAGAACGTCGTGAGACAGTTCGGTCCCTATCTGCCGTGGGCGTTGGATGATTGAAGGGAGCTGCTCCTAGTACGAGAGGACCGGAGTGGACGAACCGCTGGTGTTCGGGTTGTCATGCCAATGGCATTGCCCGGTAGCTACGTTCGGAATCGATAACCGCTGAAAGCATCTAAGCGGGAAGCGAGCCCTAAGATGAGTCATCCCTAGGAATTTAATTCCTCTAAAGAGCCGTTCGAGACTAGGACGTTGATAGGCATGGTGTGTAAGCGTTGTGAGGCGTTGAGCTAACATGTACTAATGACTCGAGAGGCTTAACCATACAACCCAGATGGGTTTTGCTAAGCGAACTTAGACAGAATATCGACACTTGATAAAGTTTGAACTCAAACAAAGCAAATCAGCTTTCCGAATTATTATTAACGTGAGCCAGAGATGGACACGGTAATAAACAGAATTTGCTTGGTGACAATAGCCTTGTGGAACCACCTGATCCCATCCCGAACTCAGAAGTGAAACGCAAACGCGCCGATGGTAGTGTGGGGTCTCCCCATGTGAGAGTAGGTCATCGCCAAGCGCCTAATTATCTCATTGAGATGTAAAGAAGCCAGCTGAATAAGCTGGCTTTTTTGCATCTGTAATTTGTAGAAATTAGTCCGTTTTTCTTTCAACTTGCATGTTTCTCCGCTATTTTTACTCACCAACTCACCAACTCACCAACTCACCAACTCACCAACTCACCAACTCACCAACTCACCAACTCACTAGCCATTTCAATTACTGAGCTCTAGCTCAGGTAGCACTGTTGCTTATCTTTTAAGATAGCCGTTCCACACCAACCGTATTGCTAGGTACTGCTCTGTGTTGGTATCTAGGGGGCATTTAAGTTGATTTAATTTGCTGAATTGAACCCATTCCTCTTCTTCAATCAATGCCTTCAGAACGACATTCTTTTTTATCTTCTCTCAGAATCAAATAGCAGTGACTTGGATTGTTAAATTTGCATATTTTTTCACTTGATTTATTCCTATGCTCGTTGTTTTCAATTTAGGAATCATTTTTTAGCCTAAGACATCACTTCAGCTTAAATCCAACATTATGCTTGTTTCATTATGGAATATTGAATTAATCGCTCGATTTATGAGGATTAATAACTTGCCGCCTGTGGATCTACTTAATATTGGTAAGACCAATTTACATTGATATGGTTTTTTTGTTATCAATTGGTTATGTTCGTAGCAGGTTGAGTTCAGCTGGTTTTCTTGTTGTGTGATTAGTTAGCTTTGAAATGTGATTTTTTATTCGATTTTTTCTGATTGGTGGTCGCTATGTGTCTGTTTACGGAAGAACCATAGTTTGGAGCTGTTCATTTGATGAATTTTGAACTTGTAATGCGATAGCGATGATTTTGGGGCAATCGCGCTGTTGATAGGGATCTAGAGAGTAAGGGGTAGGGGAGCTATGGAGGATGTAACGCAATCTTTATTGGATGCCGTTGGCATTATGTTTTTGGGGATGGGCTTAGTTTATTTATTTTTAAGTGTACTAATCCTTGGGATTCATTTGGTTGCGCGTTGGTGTGCAGTCGATGCTGCATCTGCACGTTTTGCTAAAAATCATGCTAAGAGTCAGCAGAGGGTAGCGCAATCTGATGCTAAACCGTTAGAGCCAAGTTTGGTCGCTGCGATTTCACTAGCGGTAAAGCAGTATCGTTCACAGATTAAGTAATGGGGAGCAGTATGACTTTTGTATCTAATTCTACGACAGCAGTGGCTAAGCCATTATTTTTAACTGATGTCGTATTGCGGGACGCACATCAATCCATTTTAGCGACGCGCTTACGCATTGATGACATGTTACCTATAGCGCCGTTACTCGATAAGATTGGTTTCTGGTCGTTGGAATCTTGGGGCGGGGCGACTTTTGATGCCTGTATTCGTTATCTTGGTGAAGATCCCTGGGACAGAATTCGTGAGTTGAAAAAGGCAATGCCTGATACGCCGCAGCAAATGCTGCTGCGTGGCCAAAACTTATTAGGTTATCGCCATTATGCCGATGATTTAGTCACGCGTTTTGTTGAGCGTGCCCATACTAATGGCGTCGATGTATTTCGTATTTTCGATGCAATGAATGATGTTCGTAATCTCGAAACTGCGGTGAAAGCGGTGCGCCAAGTTGGCGGCCATGCGCAGGGGACGATCTCATACACCACAAGTCCAGTGCATACCATAGAGACTTGGGTTGATATGGCAAAACGTCTCGAAGATATGGGATGTGATTCTTTGTGTATCAAAGATATGGCGGGATTACTTAAGCCTATGGAAGCGTTTGAGCTTATCAGTCGACTAAAATCCCAAACGCAACTCGTGTTATCTATGCATTGTCATGCGACGACAGGATTAAGTACCGCCACTTATCAGAAAGCCATTGAAGCGGGTATCGATGTGCTCGATACGGCAATTTCGTCAATGAGCCAAACCTATGGACATACTGCTACTGAAACCGTTATCGCTATGGTGGAAGATACTGAGCGTGCGACTGGTTACGATATGGTATTGCTTGAGGAGATTGCCGCTTATTTCCGTGAAGTACGCAAGAAGTACGCTAAGTTTGAAGGCGCGCTGAAAGGCATTGATTCGCGGATCTTACGTGCACAAGTGCCTGGTGGCATGCTGACCAATATGGAGAGCCAGCTTAAGGAACAAGGCGCGGCCGATAAGATGGACTTGGTCTTGGAAGAAATTCCCCGCGTGCGTGCTGACTTAGGTTTTTTGCCCTTAGTGACACCTACATCGCAGATTGTCGGCTCGCAGGCGGTCATTAATGTGTTGATGGGTGAGCGTTATAAGTCACTGACTAAAGAGACTGAAGGCGTGCTTAAGGGTGAATATGGCGCGACGCCTGCGCCAGTCAATGCCGCATTGCAAGCGAGAGTCTTACAAGGAGCCGAAGCCATTACATGTCGCCCTGCTGATTTATTAACGCCAGAGCTGGCTAAATTACGGCTTGAGTTAGCTGATAAAGCACAGGAACAAGGCATTCGCCTATCTTCAGAGCATGACGATGATGTGCTGACCTATGCACTCTTCCCACAAATAGGATTGCAGTTCTTAAAGAATCGTGACGATCCAAGCGCCTTTGAGCCTAAGCCTGAATTGACTTCGGTACTTGCTGCTTCTAATGCTACAGATCGCGGCCCTGAAACCTACACGGTAACTGTCGAAGGGCAAGAGTACGTAGTTGAAGTCGCCACAGGCGGGGAGATCTCGCAAATCCAGTCACAGGGCCAAAGTGTTCATGCCGTACAAGCTGCTATTGCGAGTTCAACGCCAACTGCGAGCCATGGAGAGATCAGGCTTGAAATGAGCGCGCCTCTGTCGGGCAACATCTTCAAAGTGCATGTTTCTCCAGGCGATAGAGTGTGTGAAGGCGATGTCGTGATCATCCTTGAGGCGATGAAGATGGAAACTGAAATTCGTGCTCAGGGCGATGGCATTATCGCTAAGCTCTGGGTGAAAGAAGGTGACTCAGTGTCTGTGGGTTCTCAATTACTGGCCTTGGCGTAGGAGGCATTATGGAAGGTTTAATGGCTTTTTGGGCCGAGACGGGAATCGCTCACTTTACTGGCGGGCAAGTGTTGATGATGGCAGTGGGCGCTTTGCTCTTGTATCTCGCCATCGTACGTGGTTTTGAGCCTTTGCTATTGTTGCCCATTGGTTTTGGTGCAGTGCTGGCGAACATTCCCCATGCGGGATTTACCGAAGAAGGTGGCATGTTGTATTACGCCTATTATGTGGGGATTGAGACTGGGGTGTTTCCACTGTTGATCTTTATGGGTGTTGGTGCGCTGACCGACTTTAGCGCCTTGATTGCGAATCCTAAAACTCTGTTATTAGGGGCTGCTGCGCAGTTTGGGATTTTTGCGACACTGATTGGCGCAATCGCGCTGAACTTAGTGCCGGGATTTGAGTTCACCATGAAGGATGCGGCGGCCATTGCGATTATTGGCGGTGCCGATGGACCAACGGCGATTTTCCTTGCCTCAAAACTGGCGCCTGAGTTATTAGGTGCGATTGCGGTCGCGGCCTATTCCTACATGGCGTTAGTCCCTATTATTCAACCGCCGATCATGCGTTTACTGACAACTCAAGCCGAGCGCGAAATTAAAATGGAGCAGCTGCGCGAAGTCAGTAAGAAGGAAAAGATCGTTTTTCCTTTGATGGTACTGGGATTAACGATTCTCTTTTTACCTGCGGCTACGCCGTTAGTGGGTATGTTTTGTCTTGGTAACTTGATGCGCGAATCTGGCGTAGTGGATAGATTATCGAAAACGGCGCAGAACGAGCTCATCAATATCGTTACGATTTTCTTAGGTCTAGCTGTCGGTTCTAAGTTATCTGCCGACCAATTCCTGCGGCTTGAAACCTTAGGAATTTTGGTATTGGGAGCTTTAGCATTTGGCATTGGTACTGCTGCAGGTGTATTGATGGCAAAACTGATGTGTAAGTTGTCGGGTGGTAAGATTAATCCGTTGATTGGTGCCGCAGGGGTGTCGGCTGTACCTATGGCAGCACGAGTCGTGAATAAAGTTGGATTAGAGGCCAATCAACATAACTTCTTGTTGATGCACGCCATGGGACCCAATGTGGCGGGAGTGCTAGGTTCTGCTGTGGCTGCGGGGATTTTGCTTGCCGTGCTGGGGTGATGACAGATTGGGTTAACTGATTGTGCTTGACTGAGTGGGTAAATTAAGCGGGTTTATCTTCGAATTTATTCTAGTTGTTAACGCTGTTTTATCACTAAGGCCAACTCAGTATTGAGTTGGCTTTTTTATTAAGTCACTCATTTATATTATAAATCCTTGGTATTAACCTAAGCTGTTAACCAGAGTAATGCCATAAGGATTAAAATCAGCCCGCCACCTATACCGATAATGTAGATAAAACCTCGCCGGCCTTGTTTTAGCGTGAGTTTGTTGGCTTTTAAAAATAACGCCCAAAACAAACATAGGATCAGCGGGATAAGGAAGAGTCTCGTCATTGTCTGTTCTGCTAAAGTGTGAGTTAGAGTAGTTTTAGAGTCTAACAGCTTGATCTTATTTGAGTAACCTATTTTGCAGTTAATAGAGACTGTCGAAGTCGATTGTGGTCTCTAAAGCCAATAGATTAAAGACTGTTTGCAGGATAATAAAAGAGACCGCCGAAGCGGTCTCTTACTGTGGTCAATGGTACTGATGATTTAGCTTAATACTGTTTATACAGTATTGTTATTGCTACGAACTCACAGGTGTAATGTCTTGATTGTCATTCGAATAGAACTGTACTTCATCGAGTTCATTTTCGGATTTACCAATCACAACAGCAGTCATCATATCGCCCGTTACGTTCGTTGCTGTGCGGATCATATCGATAATACGGTCAATCGCGGCGATAAAGGCAATGCCTTCAAGTGGCAGACCAATCACACCTAAGGTGACAGTTAACATCACCATCGCACTTCCTGGTACGCCAGCGGTACCAACAGAAGCTACTGTCGCAGTCACGGCGATCATCACATAGTCCAGTGTATCGAGCGGAATATTGTAAATCTGCGCGATGAAGATAGCGGCAATCGCAGGGTAAATACCTCCACAACCGTCCATGTTCATGGTCGCACCTAATGGCATCACAAAGGCACTATAACGCTTTGATACACCCATGGTTTCGACTGCGCGGGTGCTCGCAGGTAAAGTACCGAAACTTGAGGAAGTACTAAAGGCGACTAACTGCGCTGGCATAGCTTTGCGGAAAAATTGCAGTGGGCTTAAACCACCGACAAATTTCACTAAGCCACCGTAAACAAAGATGATGTGGATAAAAGCGGCAATGTAGATAGCCCCGATAAACTTACCTAAAGGCAATAAGGTTGATAAACCATATTCACCCACAACCCATGCCATTAAACCAAACACACCGATAGGAGTGAGTTTTAAGACCATGCGAGTCAGTTGGAACATGACTTCAGCACCTGCTTCAATGGTGCGTTTTAATGGCTCTGCTTTCTCGCCGACTTTATTGATAGCGATACCTACCAAAGCTGCAAACACGATAATTTGCAGTACATTGCCTTCAGCGAGTGAAGCAAAAGGATTGACAGGGATCATGTCGAGCAACACTTGTGCGAAACCGGGAATATTACGCTCGCGCACTTCAGTCGTTGTGAGTTGCATGGTGCCACCCATGTCGATCATTGAGCCCACAGCTAAGCCGATCAGAGAGGCGATTGTGCCTGTCAGCATGAACATACCCAAAGTTTTCAAGCTCAGGCGTTTCAGACTGGTTTGCGAGTTGAGCGATGTGATACTCACGACAATGGCACAAAATACCAAAGGTGCGACCAACATCTTAATGGCCCCAATGAACAGATCACCTAATGGTTTTAGCACTGTGGCGCTTTCACCTAAAATAACGCCAACGAGCGCACCTAAGATAAAGCCTGCTAAGACTTTTTGCCAAAACGGAATGCGGCTAATGGTTTGAAGGATCATGCATATTCCAGAAAAATAAATTAAGAGTGAGCCAATAGGCCTGCGATGATAGGATTCGTATTTAACGAGATGAGCGTGATGTAACGCGCTCTCAGTCATGCGCATGGTTATTGCCTGCCATAGTTAACCATTGTATCGACAGAGCTAGGGTTATAACAAACCGTTTTTCTTATAACTTATTGTGATAAGTGAGTTTGTTGTAAAAAGATTAAGTGAAACATTCAATTAACCCATGACAAACCTTATCGCATTGAATACAAAAAGAGAGATTTATCATTGAGTAAGCCATTATGACTGAGTTAGGCATTATGTTCTCCGGCGCTTTTTTAGCGGCCACTTTGTTACCGGGGGGATCTGAAGTCTTACTCGTGGCGCTATTAAACAAAACTCCAGAGGCTTGGGTTGCGCTGGTCGTGGTGGCTAGCATTGGCAACACCTTGGGCGCGATGACCAGTTTCTATTTAGGCCGCTTAGGCCGTCTAGCAAAATCACCAGAAGCGTTAGCGAAAGGTAAACACGCAAAGGGGCTCGCTTTGATCGAACGCTACGGCGTGTGGGCGTTGTTACACTCATGGGCACCGGTTGTCGGTGATATTCTCTGTTTATTGGCGGGTTGGTTGAGGCTACCGTTAATACCTTCTTTGGTGATGATTTTAATTGGTAAAACAATTCGTTACTTAATTATTGCCGCTGCCGTGCTGCAATGGATGGCATGATGGCGCTAGGATGCATTTAATGGTCAAGGGCGGGAGTGTTTTTCCGTTTAGACTGAATTTACTGTATAGATAGGAACTTAGTGTCAATTTTGCGAGTCATAAATCCCAATGCTTAATCATTTAAGCGCACTATGACTAAACGCAGCACTATGATTATGAAGCTGTATTTTTGGCCCATTGATGTATGAGGGGAATGTTTTGAAGAAATGGATATTAGCGGTCGCAATTTCTGCCGCACTTGCGGGTTGTGCATCTGAAACGACTACGGCGAACTTGCCCGCAGGCGTTAAACTTATCGAAAATGTGCAATTGGCCGATTCGCAAGTAGGGATCCCCTACAAAAAGTACCAATTAGCCAATGGGTTAACGGTTATTTTACATCAAGATGATTCCGATCCCTTAGTGCATGTTGACGTCACTTATCATGTGGGCTCTGCTCGCGAATTAGCTGGGCGTTCGGGATTTGCGCATTTATTTGAACACATGATGTTCCAAGGCTCGCAGCATGTTGCCGATGAACAGCATTTTGAAGTGGTTACCGAAGCCGGTGGTACCCTAAATGGCACGACTAATACCGACAGAACCAATTACTTTGAGACAGTACCCAACAATCAATTAGAAAAAATGTTGTGGCTTGAGTCGGACCGTATGGGCTTTTTGTTGCCCGCACTCACTAGTGAAAAATTCGAAGTGCAGCGCGAAACCGTCAAAAACGAGCGTGCACAACGTATCGATAATCAGCCCTATGGCCGCATGAGTGAGCGTTTTAGCCAAGCTATGTACCCTGTCGGTCATCCTTATTCTTGGCCTGTAATTGGCTGGCCGGACGATCTTAATCGCGCCACGGTTGACGATGTTAAACACTTTTTCCAACGTTGGTATGGCCCTAACAATGCGACCTTGACCATAGGTGGCGATTTCGATGAAATGCAAACCTTAGCCTGGGTAAATAAATATTTTGGTGAAATCCCCCGCGGCCCTGAAGTCTCGTTAGAGCAAAAGGCGCTGGTTAACTTAGATAAGACACGTTACATCTCCATGGAAGATCAAGTGCACTTGCCTTTGATCCGTATTGGTTTTCCAACTGTATACGCTAGACATTCAGATGAGGCCGCGCTCGATCTGTTGGCCAATATTTTAGGTGGTGGTAAAACATCCTTATTATATAAAAACTTGGTTAAGGACGGTTATGCCGTGCAGGCTAATGTGAGTCATCCTTGTCAAGAGCTTGCGTGTCAGATGTCGATTTATGCTTTAGCCAATCCTGAAAAGGGCGGCAAACTGGCGGATCTGGAGCAACGTATTCTCGACTCGATTAAGGAGTTTGAGCAACGTGGCGTTACCGATGACGATCTGCAAAAAGTCAAAGTGCAGTTTGAGGCTGATACCATTTATAGCCTGCAGAGTGTTTCTGGCAAAGTGTCGACTTTAGCGATGAACCAAACGCTGTCGGGCAATCCGAACATGATTGCCTCAGATCTGAATCGTTATGCCAATGTGACCAAAGACGATGTGATGCGCGTGTTTAAGCAATACATTAAAGATAAACCTATGGTGGTTATGAGTGTGGTGCCGCAGGGAATGACGTCACTTATTGCCCATGCGGATAACTTCACGCCTGCAACGTTGCCGATTGCACACTCTGCGGTAGAGGGGGATTTGCCCAAGCCTGAACTTGTTTCAAGTTTTGATCGGACTAAGATGCCTGCATCTGGCGTTGCACCTATGCTCAAAGTACCTAAAATTTGGACAAAAACCTTAGCCAATGGCATCGAAGTCATGGGCACTCAAAGTACTGAAACACCAACAGTTGAGTTAATTGTTTATCTCAATGGTGGCCACAGACTCATACCCGTCGAAAAAGCAGGCTTAGCAACGCTGACTGCGGAAATGCTTAATGAATCGAGTCAGAAGCGCAGCAGTGAAGGACTATCACAAGCCTTAGAAATGCTAGGTAGTAGTGTCGATTTTAGTGCGTCTGAATATCAAAGTTCGATCAAATTATCGGCTCTGACAGCACATTTAGATGAGACGCTGGCGATTATGGAAGAAAAGCTGTTTCAACCAGCGTTCAGCGAAGCTGACTTTGCGCGAGTGAAACAGCAGCAATTACAACAGATCCAGCATATGCAGTCCGATCCTAGCTATCTGGCTGATACGGCGTTGTCGTCTTTGTTATACGGTAAAGACAATGCGTTAGGTGTGAATGATCTCGGCACGCTCGATTCAGTCGCGGCGCTTACGTTAGCCGATGTAAAAGCGTTTTATGCCCAGCAGTATCAAGGCGGCAACGCTAAAATTGTCACTGTTGCTAATTTATCTGAATCTGCATTGCTGCCTAAATTAGCGGGATTAAACCAGTGGAAAGGAGAAGCAGCTGTGGTACCGCCACTTAAGCCACTCCCTGCATTAAAAGGCGGCACAATTTATGTGATTGATAAACCTGGTGCGGCGCAATCGGTAATCAATATTGCCAAGCGCGCATTACCCTACGATGCCACAGGCGATTATTTTAAATCTTATCTGATGAATTATCCGTTAGGCGGCGCATTCAATAGCCGTATCAACCTAAATTTACGTGAGGATAAAGGTTATACCTATGGTGCTCGCACTCGTTTTACAGGCGGTGCTGAAGTGGGCGATTTTGTCGCATCAAGTAACGTTCGCAGTGACGTGACGGCGAAAGCACTCATTGAGTTTGTAAAAGAAATCAGTGCTTATCAGCAGCAGGGCATGACGGATACTGAACTTGCCTTTATGCGTAATTCAGTCTCTCAAGGGCAAGCTCTTGATTATGAAACACCGTATCAAAAAGCGGGCTTTATGCGGATGATCCAACGTTACCAATTGAGTCAAGATTTTACGACTCAACAGGACAAGATCATTAATACTGTAACAAAAGATGAACTCAATGCCCTCGCGGCTTCCGAGCTAGATATCAATAAAATGGTGATTCTGGTGGTGGGAGATAAAGCGACAATTGAAGCGGATTTAGCGGTATTGGGCTATCCAATTGAAACTTTAGTATTGTAAATTAGTATTTCGCCCTTATATAGGTAGGATAGACGGGTGCATTAGTTAACGACTATTTGCCCCATATTTACCGGATTTACATCGAAAGACGGTGACAGCATTAGCTGTCACCGTCTGCTTTTAATCATACAAGGTGTGAATTTGGCTTGCCCCACAGACAGGTTTAGATTTATTTTGAGGCATATTTTGCAAGATAAGCCTCAAAATAAAGGTCTGACTGTTAACCTTGTCGCGATAGCGAATCACCAATTAGAGAAGCGCAAATTGAAGTCATTCAATGAATTAGTACAACATCTCTCGGACGCCAATGGGCGCACAGCACTCTTGGGTATGTTACGTGGCATAGAACGTGAGGCGTTGCGGATTGATGAGTTTGGTTATCTCGCGACAGACTCGCATCCCGAAGCATTAGGCTCGGCGTTAATGCATTCACGTATTACGACGGATTACAGTGAAGCCTTGCTCGAGTTTATTACGCCAGTAAATCACAATGTTGAGCAACTTCTCACTGGGTTAACTGAGACTCATGCCTTCAGCGTGCGCCACTTAAATGGTCAGCGTTTGTGGCCCGTGAGCATGCCTTGCTATGTGAAAGATGAGCAACAGATCCCCGTTGCCCGCTATGGCTCATCGAATACTGGCATGATGAAAACCTTGTATCGTAAGGGGTTAACCTATCGTTATGGCGCCCTGATGCAGATCATCTCTGGGGTGCATTTTAACTTTTCGGTATCGCAAGAATTATGGCAAAGCCTGTATGAGTTAAGTGATAAACAGTTAACTTACGATGATTTTATTTCAGAATCCTATTTCGGCTTGATCCGTAACTATCGCCGTTTAGTGTGGGTACTTCCTTATTTATTTGGTGCCTCGCCAGCGTTATGTAGCTCCTTTATTAAAGATCAAAAAACCGACCTCAAGTTTGAAAAAACGGGCCATGGAACTCTGTATCTGCCCTATGCTACTTCGTTGCGTATGAGTGATTTAGGCTACACCAACAAAGAGCAAGAAGATCTAAATATCAGCTATAACTCTTTGCCTGAGTATCTGGCTGGCGTGAATGCTGCCACTAAAATGCCTTCAGCAAACTTTGCTAATATCGGCGTTAAAGTCGATGGTGAGTATCGTCAACTTAATGCCAATGTATTGCAGATTGAAAACGAGTTCTACTCGCCAATCCGTGCGAAACGGGTCACACGTAGTGGCGAGAAACCGTCTGAAGCTTTGGCCCGTGCTGGGGTGGAATACATTGAAGTGAGAGCGTTGGATGTTAATCCATTTAGCCCGGTTGGCATTGAGGCGACACAAGTGCGTTTCCTCGATTTATTCCTACTCTATTGTTTATTAACGCAGTCGCCTAAGTCTGAGGCGAGCGAAGAGGCGAGATTAAGCGCAAATCTTAAAGCTGTGGTGCTTGAAGGCCGTAAACCTGGGCTTGAGTTATTAACCGCAGACGGTTCACGTTCGCTTAAATCTTGGTTAGAAGAGTTGTTTGATGCTTTGCAACCTTTGGCAGTATTGCTCGATGGTGAGGGGACGGATTATCAAGTGGCTTTGGCCCATTGGCGTAAAGCGGCTGAAGATCCGAATTTAACCCTGTCGGGACAAGTACTGCAAAACGTGATCAACAAGGGCCAAGATCATGGTCAGTGGGTAATGACGTTAGCGCAGCAATACTATCAATACTTTATCGATTATCCCTTGTCGAGTGAGACCATAGCGCAGTATCAAGCTGAAGCATCCAGTTCGCTTAACAAGCAAGCTGAACTAGAGGCGGCGCAGAGTGCAGTTTCATTCGATGATTATCTGGAAGATTACTTTGGAGTGAAGTTGTGAAAGAGGGGTTATTCTCTTTCACTGGCCTACGTGCCCGCGCAGCTTTGATTGGGTTCAGTGCCTTGTTATCTGGCTGCGCCGCGTCACCTGAAGACCCACTGGGCTGTGGTACTGTGTCGGGTTATTTGCAGCCCGATACCAGTACTCACTGGTATCGAGTGGTGGTGACCCATTTAAACGGGCAGGCAGTCGTTTCTAAGCCTAATTATCAGTTAGCGCCTGGCGAATATGAATTTACCGTTGCGGAGCTGATTGATGATCCAAGTTTGTCAGTCACGCTTGCCGCGCGGACACCCAAAGTATTCAAGCTCAATGTCGAAAGTCATCAGCGTTATCATATCGGTGCGTTATTTCACACCGATAAGCGTTATATGGGTAAAGACACTGCGTATTGGGAACCCGGCGTGTGGCAGCAAGAAGATCATGAGTGTCAGTTTGAGTTGAGTCCCGAAACGAAATAGCTAAAGTGTTAAGCTCAAGTGGTAAGCCAGCTACATTCGATTTAAGTCATATTGATTTAGCCCCTAGCGCTGAGATCTTCTAAGCGCAAAAAGGCTTTTTATGCTTGCCTCAGCCTGAGTCTATGACATCATGGCGCGAGCTAACTTTCCAAAGAACATGATATTAATGAATAAGTTCTCCGCTATCTTACTCTGCGCAAGTCTCGGCATCTTGTCAGGTTGTGCGACATCTCCGCCTAAGTCTCCCGAAAATTTGTGTGAGATATTTCAAGAACACCGAGATTGGTACGATGCCGCTAAAGATGTCCGTGATAAATGGGGTGTGCCAGTGCATGTGCCGTTAGCTATGATGTATCAAGAGAGCTCATTCAAGCACAATGCCGCGCCACCGATGGAATACTTTTTAGGTTTTATCCCTATTGGCCGTGCTAGTGATGCCTATGGATATGCGCAGGCTAAGACCATGACGTGGGATGATTATGTGCGTGAGACGGGAAACAGTTGGTCGAGCCGCAGTGATTTCGATGATGCCTTGGATTTTATGGGCTGGTTTATTAGCAAAACCCATAAGATAAATGGCGTATCTAAATGGGATGCGCGGGCGCAGTATCTTAATTATCACGAGGGCTGGGGCGGTTATCGCCGTGGTAGTTACAAATCTAAGGCGTGGTTAGTGAAAGTGGCGAACAAGGTGGATGCGAGGTCGAAACGCTACGCGGCTCAATATAAAACCTGCCAAGAAGATTTAGATTCATCTTGGCTGTGGCGTTTATTTTTTGGTTAAGATTACGTTTCTATATCATTGTCAGCCACTTAAGTGAGAATGGCTGACTGTCGGTGTTCAATTTAGATATTTAATCGAGATAGCTAATCGAGATAGTAAACTCAAATCTTAAACTCAAATCTTAAACTCCGACGCTTACTGATTGTTGATATTAGCCTTTTGACATCGGCTGTAGCACCTGACTTCAATTGATTTATTGCGCTTTCACTGCGAAGGTTTCTAATGCCTGAATGGCTTTTTTCTTCGCACGCTTTTGCTCATACATAGCATGATCTGCAGTCTTAAAGGATTGATACCAATCGGCTTCGAAGGGGGCGATACCAAAACTAAAACCTAGGCTAAGCTCTGAACCTTGATTCAAGGTTTTGCGCATATCATCTAAATCCTGCTCAATTTGAGCTAACGGCCCATGGCATAAAGCGACAAACTCATCGCCACCAAAACGGGAAATAATGCCTTTATTTTGCCAATAGGCGAGCATGGCGGTGGCTGTTCGCTTGATGGCAACATCACCCATCTGGTGCCCATAGGCATCATTAATGGACTTGAGATTGTCCATATCGATAATAATTAAAAAACTGCCTAAGTGAGGTTTGTGCTGCCAGTGGTGCAGTTCATCTTCAAAATTCTTTCGATTATAAAGTCCTGTTAATGGATCAAAATTGGCTAGTTTAGTGATCTGCAGTGACTTCTGATAGAGCGCAATGGCATTGCTAGCTTCGTGAGTTAGGATAGAGACAAGATTGCGGTCGTAATCGCTAAAGGCGCCAAGGCTACTGCTATCGAGATTTAGCATGGCATACAGTTTGCCATCAATACGAATAGGGCTAGACAGGGTTGAGCGTATCGGCTGCTTCGACACTGAGAGTAACACTTTCTGATCATCTTCCGTTAAGGTGCTAGCCGCATTGATATTCTTCATATCATTGATGACCACCACTTGATCGCATCTCCCTTCAGTGAGTCGATATTCAAAAGTTTGCTCTAAGGTAAAATCCAGTTGTCTGAGCTTTGCTAAATCGAGCCCCACGACAGATTCAAAATACAGTTTATTATTCACCTCGTTGATTTTAATGATGCTGCCCATTTCGGCACCATTAATCACGTACACGGCTTTATTGAGTAAGGCGTCCAGAAAGGCATGCTCATTTTTATAATGGCTCGAGAGATGGGCGAGTTCATAGATGGCATCGTTGATGGTGACGACTTGCTCTAAATGCTGCCATAGTCGAGTTAAACGACCCTGATGCAAATAGTAAATTAGGCTGTAGGCAAAAATATAAATGATGCAAACAAACAGTAAGGGCAGGATAGTCCAATTTTCTGTGGGTGCATTAAAGATAAACAGCAGGATGAATAGACATATCGGCACTATAAGCAGTAGCAGATGATAGCGATAATCTAAGCGATCTATGGTCTTACGTTTGAAATTATCCCTTAATTTCACTCGACTATTCCTTTATCTGTGTCATTGCTAGTAATCATTGAATGCTATACATCACTAACGTATTCACACTGAGTTCAGTTAAGTATATAACGAAAATTGAAATATAAACTGATATGAAACTGTGAACAATTTCATATCAGTGATTTTGGTACTAAATACTGAATTAACGCGAATTTTCTGCGTATTCTGCCAATATCCAAGCTAATGGTGCTTGGTATTGGATTGGCATCCAAGTTTGCAGTGCGGCTATGCTCTGGTTGAGCACAGTTTGATTTGGCACTGATAGGTTTAAATGTCCGACTTTACGACCCGGGCGAACTTCTTTGTTGTACCAGTACAACTCTGCATTGGGCAAACTTAACCAGCGAGGGTCATTATCGATACCGATAAGGTTGACCATAACACACTGAAAATTCACTTGTGGCTGTGGGATCGCAATTCCGCAAAGTGCTCTAAGATGCAGCTGGAATTGATCCATATGGGTTCCGGCTTGGGTCCAATGCCCAGAGTTGTGCACTCGCGGCGCCAGCTCATTCACCAGTAGCTCATCGCCAACACGGAAGCATTCCATCGCCATCACGCCGACGTATTCAAGCTCGTGCATAATGGCGCTGAGCATAGTTTCGGCTTGGGTTTGCAAGGGGGTTAAGCGTGCCAGTGGCGAAATCGACGCCATTAAAATGCCGTCCTGATGCAAGTTCAGCGTCAGCGGATAAAACACGCATTCGCCTTCGCGAGTACGCACGCCAACCAATGATACTTCTTCATCAAAATTAATCGCTTGCTCAGCAATCGCAAGGTTACGCCAATCGTTTGGAATATCGCCCACTTCGGCTTGTTTAAGCCAATGTTGACCTTTACCGTCATAACCACCGGTACGGCGTTTCATCAAGACTCTAGGACCATAATGTTGATACAGGGTATCGACTTGGGTGTTATCGTCGACTAAGGTCCAAGGCGCCGTGGGAACGCTGAGCTGGTCGAGTAGACTCTTTTGGCTAAAACGGTCGGCTAAACGGCTAAATACCGGACCATTAACAAAATGGGGGTGTGAGCTGAGTTGTAAACTCAGCGCGGACTCTGGCCACTGTTCGCGCTCGGCGGTAATAATGTCGTGGGGCGCGAGTGGCAGAATGTCATCCGTAGGTGTCATGATATCGACGGCGTTAACTTCAATCGCTAATGGCTCACCAGCGTGGGTCAACATGGCGCCCAGCTGACCATTACCTAATACCCAAACCTTAGGTTTAGTGTTTGTCTGGGTCATTAGACTTCCCTCGGGTCTGGATTGTCCAGTACCGCACGGGTCTGTTCTTCTCTGAAAGCGTCAACACGAGCCGCTAATTCTGCATCGTTATTCGCAAGGATTTGGCAGGCCAATAATCCCGCATTGAATGCGCCCGCTGTACCTATGGCTAAGGTGCCGACGGCGATGCCTTTTGGCATTTGAACGATAGACAATAAGCTATCCATACCTGACAGGGCTTTACTTTGGACTGGTACACCTAATACGGGTAAGCGAGTTTTAGAGGCGATCATACCGGGTAAGTGCGCTGCACCACCGGCGCCACCAATGATGATTTTAAAACCACGTTCGGCGGCAGAGGCTGCAAACTCCATGAGTTTATCTGGCGTTCTATGGGCGGAAACCACTTCAACATGATAAGGCACTTGCAGTTTATCCATTATCTCAGCGGCGGCTTCCATCGTGGGCCAATCACTTTTAGAACCCATAACAACAGCAACAAGGGCTTGCATGATAACTCCTTAACTCACTAATTTTAATTATATTTTGACCTTGTTTCAGGTCTAGGTACAGTTGATGCTTGTCTAGCCGTCATCGGTAGCTAGCATCATGGCGCTGAATAATACCATGATCCTAGCGATTTCTGCCCGTTTTTGCATGTGAAAAAACGTCTGTCGCGGCGATGAATAGGTGAGGTAATTGAGCAATAAAAAAGACCAACACTGAGGTTGGCCTTTGAGATAAGTCAGCAACATTAAGCCCTGAGATCGTGCTACTGGTTTACTCTGTCTGCTTATCCGCAGTGATTTCAGTTTGCTGAGTGATAACTGGCGCTTCTGTCATTGCCTCACGTAGGGTCGAGTAAAACTTCAATACA
The DNA here is from genome assembly GCF_030848765.1 of Shewanella oncorhynchi. NCBI lineage: Bacteria > Pseudomonadati > Pseudomonadota > Gammaproteobacteria > Alteromonadales > Shewanellaceae > Shewanella > Shewanella oncorhynchi. The sequence goes on along the minus strand of NZ_CP132914.1, from coordinate 3,764,608 downwards.
CCTTCAATTGGCTGGATCTTCGCTCTCGCCAGTGTTCGGATGGGCTGGAACTGCAGATCGGCGATAATGAGCTTAGTCTTATTCGCTTTGCATTTTTCAATCAGCTTCGTCAGTGCGGCTAATCCTCCCGCATCCAGAATAGATACTCCATCGAGATAAAGCACTATCACTTGTTTATCTTCAGTGAGACTCGCGATTTCGGAGAAAATGCGGTCAGCAGCAGCGAAAAATAGCGGCCCGTTAATTTTGAGGACAGCCCAATCGGCAGGTAGCTCTTGATCCACATAACGCTTGTTGGTGCTGATATCGTAAAGCTTTGTCATCTCAGCAATTTCTTTCATAAACAGCAATGCAGCAAGGATAATTCCTACACTGATGGCGATCACCATGTCGAAAATAACCGTTAATGAAAAACAACTGACAAAAACCATGATATCGCTGGTGGGCGCAGTTTTAATTAAATGTAGTGCCTTGTGGGCTTCACTCATGTTCCAAGCTACAACAAGTAGCAGGGCAGCCATTGCTGACATGGGCAAATAAGCTAATACGCCCGCTAAGGCGACTAAACCAATTAAGACTACTATGGCGTGGATCATCGCCGCTATCGGGCTCTGAGCGCCCGCTTTGACGTTTGCCGCGCTACGGGCAATTGCTGCAGTGGCCGGAATACCACCAAAAAACGGTGTGATGATATTACCTATACCTTGGCCTAGTAATTCACTGTTGGCACTGTGACGTTTACCTGTCATGCCATCGAGTACCACTGCACAAAGTAGTGATTCAATTGCGCCTAACATGGCAATGGCAAAGGCGGCAGGTAATAAGGCTTGAAAGGTCGCGAGATTAAACTGAAAGGATTGACCATTCGCGCCAGCTTGCAGCCAAGGCCATTCGAAACTGGGTAATACGGCAGGAATTCCCATGCCTGTGGTGCCATCACTCAGTTGATAGTGAAAACGGGTTCCTATGGTTTCTATATCTGCACCCATGGCATTGAGAACCAAGGCGAACATAGTGCCGAGTATGATTGCCGGAAGGTGCGCTGGCACGGGTGTTTTGAGCTTTGGCCAAAGTAGCATAGTCGCTAAGGTCGCGGATGCTACCAGTAGGCTAGGTAAATGCACCGAGGGTAGCGCTTGAGCTAATGTCATCAACTTAGCCAGATATTGCTCTGGCATCTGGGCTATCTCGAGTCCGAAAAAATCTTTGAGCTGCAAGGTAGCGATGACGACACCTATCCCCGCGGTAAAGCCTAAGGTGACGGATTCAGGGATATACAAAATTAATCGGCCAAGTCGCAGCATTGCCATGCCGACGAGTATCATTCCGGACATCACAGTCGCGATTAATAATCCTGCTAAACCAAACTGTTGGGCTATCGGATAGAGCAATACTACGAATGCCGCTGTCGGGCCTGACACGCTATAACGTGAGCCGCCAGATATGGCGATAATAAAACCGCCGACAATCGCAGTGTATAAACCGTATTGAGGTGCTACTCCACTGGCAATGGCTAATGCCATTGCTAACGGAATGGCAATAATGCCGACAGTGAGACCTGCAAGAAGATCTTGCCCAAAACGTTTAAACGAATACTTATCCTTCACGCAAGCTTCTGTGAGTGCGTGGGCGATTCTTAGGGAAAACAAATGAGCTGAGTGTGACACGAGTGGGTCCCATAGCGAGGCGAGTAACAAGCTTCTATTTTAGTGACCTGATACAAGACGCAGTGTGAGCTTGATTGCAAAAACGATTGAAAATACTTTGTTTTGTATAAATAGTGTGCTTGGAGGCTGTTTGATTCTCATTTAAGAGTGGTTTGTAAAATATTTTGATACTTTAACCCTTTTAGTCATTTGCGCCGTTTACAGCCTTAGGTCAACATCAAAGGCATTCAATATGAAAACAATATACTCCCAGAAAACCATTGCACATTCCTTATTACCTTGGGGAAACGCCAGCATATCGGCGAGCAATAGCGCAGCTTTATTCTTAGTCATGCTGAGTTTAACGGCCTGTGGCGGTAAAGGCTCTGAGGCTCAACAACGACAAGCGGAGCTGCAAGCCGAGCAGAGTCATAAAGAAGTGTCACTACGCCGTGCTGAAATGCGTGATGCTACTCAGATTGAGATGGCCAGAGTCGCGGCGCCGATGCAAATGTCTACCCATGGTGCAGTGATGGGAATGAACATTACCCCAACGCCGTCAGACTATGCCGCTATTCCGTTAGCACAAAATAAATTCGAGCCGCTGGTGCAAAATGGCATCATGGTGGCAGGAGAAATCCCAGTATCGACTTTTTCCATCGATGTTGATACTGGCAGTTATGCCACCTTAAGGCGGATGCTGAGGGAAGGGCGCTTGCCCGAGAAAGGTACAGTCAGAGTCGAAGAAATGCTTAATTATTTTGCCTACGATTATCCCTTACCTGCTAAAAATACCGCGCCGTTTAGCGTTACGACAGAGCTTGCGCCATCCCCTTATAACGATGACATGATGCTGTTACGGATTGGTCTTAAAGGGTATGACTTACCTAAATCTCAGTTAGGCGCCAGTAACTTAGTCTTTTTGCTCGATGTGTCAGGTTCTATGGCATCTGCAGATAAATTGCCTTTACTGCAAACAGCACTCAAGTTGCTGACGGCGCAATTAAGCGCGCAGGATAAAGTCTCTATTGTGGTTTATGCAGGGGCTGCTGGTGTAGTGCTCGATGGCGCGTCGGGTAATGACACTCAAACTTTAACCTATGCGTTAGAGCAATTGAGCGCAGGTGGTTCAACCAATGGTGGGCAAGGAATCACACAAGCTTATCAATTGGCGAAAAAGCATTTCATCCCCCATGGTATTAATCGAGTCATCCTCGCGACGGATGGTGATTTCAACGTTGGTATGACAGATTTTGATGATTTGATTGCCTTGATTGAGAAGGAAAAAGATCATGGTATTGGCCTGACAACCTTAGGGTTCGGTTTGGGGAATTACAACGATCAACTCATGGAGCAATTAGCGGATAAGGGCAATGGTAACTATGCCTATATCGATACCCTGAATGAAGCTCGAAAAGTGCTGGTGGACGAGTTAAGTTCAAGCTTGTTCACTATTGCTAAAGACGTCAAAGTGCAAGTGGAATTTAATCCGGCCTTAGTGTCTGAGTATCGTCTAATCGGTTATGAGAATCGTGCTTTAGCACGGGAGGATTTCAACAACGATAAGGTGGATGCGGGCGAAATTGGCGCGGGTCATACAGTGACTGCCTTATATGAATTAAGATATGTTGAAGCAGGGCAGATGGCGAATGATAAACTCAGATATGGCGTTGATGCTCAAACGGGGCAAGAAAAATACAGCCGTGAAGAAATCGCTTTCCTTAAACTGAGATATAAGCTGCCAGAGCAAACACAGAGTCAGTTACTGAGTTATCCCATCAGGTTAGACCAAAATGTTAAGCTGTTAGAACAAGCGAGTGATGATTTTAGATTTGCAGCAGCGGTTGCAGGATTAGGGCTATTACTGAATGGCAGCCATTATCTACATCAATTTGATTATACTAAGTTAAGCCAGTTAGCACGTTCGGCATTAGGGGACGATCCCTTTGGATATCGCCATGAGTTTGTGCAATTAATGGAAACCGCCGCGGCCATAGAGCAATCTAATCATGTGCCGATTAAGAAGGTATTCGATGGTACGGATAAACCTTTTCCTCCCCAAGATAAGCTTCATGGCGAGCCAGTGAGAGACAAGAGCAATACGCGCAATGAGAGATTACAATAGTAAAAGTAAATTCGTGGGGCTAACCCCAATGATGAGGAATTTCCCGTGGCATTAGCAATAGCGCAATTATCAAACCATGAGCACTCAGATGAGCAATTGATGTTGTGCTATGCCAAGGGCGATTCAAAAGCATTTGAACAGTTATACCTGAAGCACAAAGGTGCACTCTATCGCTACTTTGTACGCCAGTTAGGTGATAAGCAGTTAGCTGAAGATTTGTATCAAGAAACCTGGGGGCGGGTGATCCGCGCTGCGGCTAACTACGAAGCCAGTGCTAAGTTTACTACCTGGTTGTATCGTATCGCTCATAACTTATTGATTGATCATGTGCGGGCGGTTAAGCCCGTGGATTTTGTCGCTACTGATGAAGATGATGTAGGGCTCGATACTTTTGTGGCGGGTGAGCAAGATAAACCCGATGTGCAGTGGCAAGAAGCGCAAAAGAGCTTATTGCTAAAGACCTGTATCGCACTGTTACCCCAAGTTCAGAAAGAGGCATTTATCCTGAATATTGAAATGGGTTTTACGGCTGCCATCATTAGCGACATTGCGGGCGTGACCTTAGAAGCGACTAAAAGCCGTATTCGTTATGCTTACCAAAGCCTAAAAGATTGTGTCAGCGCGAAATGGCAGGAGGCGGGTCATGAGTAATTCTTCTTCAAGTGCTGATGAGCGCGCATTACAACAGGAAGTGCTGGCTTGGTATCGCCAACAGGCCTTAGAGGTTCCACCGCAGCAACTTGATCAAGATATCTTACAGCTGGCGCAAACTCACTTAGCTGAAATGCATCAAAGCAAAATAACCGCCGTTGAAGCGCCAAGTTCTGTCTGGCGACGCCATCCTTTGGCGTTATCGAGCGCGGCATCGTTAGTGCTTGTTGTTGGTCTGCTGGTGCTGAATCGACCTCAAGTCGAAGATACACTTGTTCCAAGCCCTATGGTGATGAGTGCCCCCGCGCCACAAACGATGGCAAGAATGGCTGATACTGAAGCGATGCAATCTTTAAACATGCAAACAGAAGCTGTAGCTGAACATAAAAGACAGACGGAAATGCAGCAAGCTAAAGCCGCATTGGGAGCAACTGAGCAGCAGGATGCAATTAGCCCCGCTATCGCTGCAAGGTCTATGAATGCACCAAGATTATCTGAGCCTGCTGAAATCAACCAAGTGTCATTGACTGAGTATTTACATCGGTTACAAGTCCTTATCGAAGCGAAGGAGACTGAGCAAGCATTTGTGCTTGAACAAAAACTGCTCAAGGATTACCCGTATCTTGCAGTTAAGGATGTCGATGAAGCACAGTTCATCGAATCGCAGCAAGTATTAAGAGTTGAGTTTAAAAAGCTACAACAGCAATTACATCAGCTTGCCAAATAACTATGTGGTTGTGGTATTTACGAATAAAAAAGTGATTAGAAATCGCAAAGTGGTGAGATAAACAGCTAAATTTCCCTGAAATATGCCGAGACGTGCTAATGTTTGTGGTCTGTTTACTGTTTGGTATGTGATTTACTTGATCAACGTCATAAAGTGAACAGGTTTTAGCCTGTTATATTGGTGTTAGTTCACGACTTGGCTAGTATCAATAGTCAGACCCATATTCAGGAGGCATTATGCTTAAAAGACTCATGCATGATCATAAACATATAGCTGTATTGCTAAATGTTTTAAAAAACAAGCAGATGAAACTATCCGAAGGTGAGTCAATCAACTTCAGCGTCGTGCGCGATATTGTTGAATATATGCAAGGATATGCTGAACGTTGCCATCATCCCATTGAAGACATTATTTATGCCTACTACCTAGCCCATAAAACGAACGATACTATCGATAAATTGAGTGCCGAACATGAGTCGGTGATCCAATCCTCGGCCACCTTGATGGCGACTTTAAACTTGATCCTCAGTGATATTGTGGTTGCCCGCGAGAAACTGATTGTTGATTTTGCAGAGTATGTCGCATTGCAAGAGCGACATATGCAGATGGAGGAACGGGAAATATTTCCTTTGTTAGCCAAAAGTTTAACTGAGCAAGATTGGCAAGTTATTGAGTTAGAGTGTCAGAAATCGCTGATCGATGATCCTTTGTTTCTTGATCGAGAGCAGAAAGAATTCGAAGATTTACGGGTTTATCTCACAGCATCTGACTAATACTCTTTAGTTTATTGGGTCCATGTTGGTGGGCTTAAGCTGTTGTTTTTATACGGTTGAGGAGTAGATTTTTGATTCCGACTGCGATGTCTCGTGAGCCAAAGTTGGTTGGGATTTGTAAAGTATTATCGGTGTTGATGACGTTGGTTTTTATCGTAACTTACTGGTTTTTTTGATGTGTTTTTAAAGCTCCGGCTCGTAAGGCCATACCCCGCTTATATTCTGTTTTCTCCAATAGTTGTAAATAAAAAAAGCGCCGAAGGGCGCTTTTCTATTCATGTTTGAAATGATAACTAGCTCATATAAACATGTAATTACAACTGGATAGCATCAATGTCGTAGTTAAAGTTATTATCGATTTCTTGGAGTTCTTTGAGCAAACGATGCTTATCTTTTAACGCTTCGATTTCACGCCATTTACGCTTTTTATTGGAGCCTCGCGAACGATCGGGTCTTTCAACGACTTCATCTAGCGCACAACCATAATCTAAACGATCCATGGCAACCTCCTGTTGTTGTATGTTTTGTCAGCGATTAAATAACATATTTTTAAAACAGGGTGCAAGAATTATGTTTCATTTGTGTTAAGTTGAAATGAACTTTGAGTGATATGTCATTGATGTTATATGCAGAAGTAGAGCGGAGTTAAGCAGGAAAACTTAATAAAAAGAACGGGGTAGAATTAAAAAGCCAGCAATTGCTGGCTTTTTGTTCGATTAGATTTTGCCTTGTCGATAAAGGTTAATCAATGCGTTGCTTGAGGCATCTAAAGCATCGGAATCTTGCTCTGCGCCAATGCGTGCTAACACATCGTTACCGAGATTCTTACCGAGTTCTACACCCCATTGATCGAAGGAGTTGATATCCCAAATAGCACCTTGAACGAAGGTTCTATGTTCATACAAGGCAATTAAAGCGCCTAGGGTACTTGGAGTGAGCTTATCCATAAGTAAGGTGTTGCTCGGCTTGTTACCAGGCATGACTTTATGTTGAGCGATCAGCTGCTTCTCTGTGGCGGATAATGCGCTATTAGCAAGTTCGGCTAAAGCTTCATCAAAAGTACGACCTTGCATTAAGGCCTGGGTTTGACCGAAGCAGTTTGACGCTAATTGGTCATGGTGCTCACCGATAGGATTATGGCTTTGCAGCGGCATAATGAAATCGGCAGGGATCAGTGCGGTACCTTGATGTAATAGCTGGTGGTAGGCATGTTGGCCATTAGTGCCTTCGCCCCCCCAAATGACGGGACCTGTGCTGTAGTCAACATCAGTACCATTTAAGGTGACTGACTTACCGTTACTTTCCATATCGAGCTGCTGGAAGTAAGCGGGTAGGCCTCGCAGATAATGATCGTAGGTTAATACGACATGGGACTGAGCATTAAAGAAGTTTCCGTACCATAGGGAGAGTAATCCCATGATAACCGGCATATTCTCAGTCAGTGGGGCTGTGGCGAAGTGCTCATCCATCTGATGCGCACCCGTGAGTAGAGCCCTGAAGTTATCCATACCGATCAAAAGTGCAATCGGCAAGCCAATCGCTGACCAGAGAGAGTAACGGCCACCAACCCAATCCCACATAGGGAAAATATTGTTTGCATCGATACCAAAATCTGTCGCTTTTGCCACGTTTGAAGTGACTGCGACAAAGTGTTTTGCCACATCAGACTGCAAACCGCCTTTCGCTAGGAACCAGTCTCTTGCGGTGAGGGTATTAGTTAAGGTTTCCTGTGTCCCGAAAGATTTGGATGACATGATGAACAAGGTCGTTTCAGGATCCAGTAACTTCAGCTTCTCACTAATAGAAGTCCCGTCGACGTTTGCCACAAAGTGACAATTTAATTCGGGGTTCCAATAAGGGCGCAACGCTTGAGAGACGATTTTGGGGCCTAGGAAAGAGCCGCCAATACCAATACTTACAATATCGGTTATCGCTTTACCTGTGTAACCTTTCCATTGACCTGACGTCACTGAGTTCACAAACCCTTGCATCTTATCTAGAGTTTGTTGAACTTCAGGAACTATGTCTTGACCCTCAGCAATAATCGATTGTTCTGCAGTACTGCGAAGCGCTGTGTGCAGTACGGCGCGCTTCTCTGTGGTGTTAATGATTTCACCTGCAAACATCGCTTTGATTTTTGCTTCAAGTTGGCTATTGCTTGCCAACGCAAATAACAGATCCAGCGTTTCCGCTGTTGCTCTGTTTTTAGAGTAATCCAGTAATAAACCACAGGCTGATAGCGACATTTTATTGAAACGTGCCGCGTCAGTTGCAAACAATTCCCGCATATGCGGAATATTTTTACTGTGTGCTGATAAAGCTTGCCATGTTGAGCTTTGGGTCAAGAGTGTCATTTCACCGTCTCCAGAGTGCTTAGTTCGCGAGCTTAGCCGTGAGCATGACTTCGAGCTTACCTTGGTCTATCGCAAAGTTTCGAATGCCTTCGGCAAGCTTATCAACCGCCATTGGATCTTGGTTAAAGTCCCAACGGAATTGTGCTTCAGTCAATGGGGGTTCTGCAGCGACAGTGGTCGTTGCTGCAACCAGTTTAGGTGTGATGTCAACTTGCGAATTAGCCAGTTCTTCTAATAGAGAAGGGCCAATGGTCAGACGATCGCAACCTGCTAGCTCAATAATTTCACCGATATTACGGAAACTTGCACCCATAACAACAGTGTCAAAACCGTGTTGTTTGTAGTAGTTATAAATTTCAGTCACTGAAATGACACCAGGGTCATTTACGGCAGTGTAATCTTTACCTGTATCTTTTTTGTACCAATCAAGTATGCGGCCTACAAAAGGAGAAATGAGATAAGCACCCGCTTCGGCACACGCACGCGCTTGAGCAAAGCTAAATAGTAGGGTTAAGTTGCAGTTGATGCCTTCTTGCTCTAGTTCTTTAGCGGCACAAATGCCTTCCCAAGTTGAAGCAAGTTTGATCAGAATGCGTGATTTATCTACACCCGCTTCTTTATATAGGCGAACCAATTTATGGGCTTTAGCGATTGATTTTTCTTTATCGAATGATAAACGGGCATCAACTTCAGTTGAAATACGGCCAGGAACGAGTTTCAGTATTTCTACGCCGATATTGACCGCGAGTTTGTCGCTGGCATCATCAAGTTGCTGCACGAGATCGGTACTTTGTGATTTTGCCCAGTCGATAGCGTTATCTATAAGGGATTCATATTCAGGAATTTGAGCCGCTTTCAAGATGAGTGATGGATTAGTGGTCGCATCTTCAGGTTGGTAGCGTTTAATCGCTTCGATGTCGCCTGTGTCAGCGACGATAGTGGTATATAACTTGAGTTGCTCTAATGTATTGGCCATGAAAAACATCCTTCTCAGGTAGCAGTTTTAACTCGGAATTCACTGATGACTATTAGAAGCGATTTTGCCAACTTTTCCAACCTTGAATGTAAAAAAATTACAAAAATGACAATTTTATGTCTATTAAGGTATGGCTCGAGCTATGGGCTATCATCTTGGCTGCAGTAGAGGGCGTCGCTTGTCCTAGTGTATACCCCACAAAAACAAAAAGTCGCTGCAAGCAGCGACTTTTTTACTTCAGTAAGTACTATTACTTCAGAACAGGTTGTTTTGTTGTGGTCGTCACGATAGCTTCGATGCGACGGTTCGCAGCGTGAGCTTCTTTTGAATCACCAGCAACCAATGGCTGAGTAACACCGTAACCGTTAGAAGTTACGCGGCTTCCGCTGATACCATATTTCTCTACAAGAATCTTGGCAACGGCGTCAGCACGTTTGTCAGACAATTCCATGTTGTATTCTGGTTTACCTACATTTGAGGCGTGACCTGCGATTTCAACAGTGAAAGCTGGGTTTTTGTTCAAATAGTTAGCTAATCTTTCGATGTCTTTGTAGTAAACATTTTTAACTACAGCAGAATCGTTAGCAAACTGGATTGAACCTACGTCTTCTTTGTTCTTCACGTTTTCATAGATAGTACAGCCAACAGAGTCAACTTTGTGAGTTGCTGGTGTTGCTGGACATTGATCTTTGTCGTCGTAAACGCCATCGTTGTCAGAATCAACAGGTGCTGCTGCAACGACTGCCGCGGCAACTGGAGCTACAACAGCAGCAGAACCGAAGCGGTAGCTTAATTCTAAGCCCCAATAGTTGCTATCTGCATTGACTGGAACTAAGCCACTTGTATTGTCATCTAAGCCTTCATAACGGCGGTATTTAGCTTGTAACTTCAAGTTATCAGTGAAGTTATAGCCAACGCCTGCACCCAAGTATGGAGCAAAGTCGGAATCACTGTAAGAAGTGGATTGGTTATTGAAGTTTTGGCTGTTTTCAAGGCTATAGTACATCACACCGGCTTCAGCTGATAAGCTCCAACGGTTAGCCAAAGGCCAAATGCCCACTAAGCCTAATGTTGAACCTTTAACGCTGACATCATTACTGATACCTGCTTCAGTCCAATCTGCATTACCTAAATCACGGAAGCCGATTTCAGCACCGAAGTAATCGTTGAACATATAGCCTGCGAAAACATCCCAAGCGTATGGACTGTCTTCACCGTTCTGAGTGGCAACGTGCTCATAGTTATTAACACCCAAACCTGCACCAACATACCAAGGTGTAAGTTCCTGAGATGCGCTGGCTGCGAGTGGAAGCAGAGATGTCAGTAATACTACTTTTAATGTGTTCTTCATCATTTTATTTACGTCCATTGATTATGATTCTCCACCAATATGCTTTGCTGGTTTTGTGCAAAACATTGCTAGCACTTAGTGTGGGGATCCTTTGATATTTTAGCCAGCGGTTAATTATCACTTGGTTTGTTAACTTTTTCCAGTATTAAGATCAACCTTTTAAAGGTTGCCATTCCGTAACTGGTATTTTTAATGCAAAAAAGGCACTCCGAAGAATGCCTTTAAATTACAACCTAATGTTAATTAGATGTTTCTATTAACGTGTCCATACCCAATTTTCGATTTCTACTGGGTCTACACCATTCGCTTTAATATAGTTGCGGTGGTCAACTAATCTTTGCAGCATATCAGTGGTGATAGAAACGTGCATAGTTTCATCAATAACGCCCTGTTGGAACAGCTTGTAAGCCATATCAATTACAAGGTGATAGCGTGATGTACCGTTACGAACACCCATATCAAATGGCGTTGTTGTTGAACCTTCTTCTTCGTAGCCTTTAATTCTGAAGCGACGGCTGCCTTTGTAATCAAAAATTAACTTTTTGATTGTATTTGGGTAACCATGGTAGTTGAATACCACGCCTTTATCTTGAGTAAATATTTCGTCCATTAACCAAGGTTTTTCTTTAAATTTACGGCTACCTAAGCCATCACTGCTTAATTCAGTGACACTAACGAAGCGGATTTTCACTCTTGGAAGGAGTTCTCTGATTAATACTAGAGAAGCCATACATTCTTGAGTGACATAATCACCACAACCTGCCAGCACAATATCGGGATTCTCATCTGAGGCAAAATCCCACACCATTACGCCGTCTTTTGTTTGTTTACGCGCTTCTTCCAAGCTTAGCCATTGTGGTAACTCTTTTTTACCTGCAACCAGAATATTGAGTTTGTCACGGTCTGCGAAGGCTCGCTCTGTATAAACCAATGTGCTGTTGGCATCTGCGGGTAAGTAAGCCGAGATTATTTTTGGATGTTTCTCCAGCATAGCCCCAAGGAAAGATGGGTTTTGATGTGAATAGCCATTATGATCTTGGCGCTCAAGTAATGAAGATAATACGACATTACAGGCTGGCAGTGGCTTACGGAAATGTACGCCTTGGCTGGCGTAGACATATTTACAGTACTGATCGGCCATCGATGAGATAACTTGTGAGAATGCTTCGTAGGTGGGTAGCATGCCGTGGCGGCCTGTTACTGTGTAACCATGTAGCATGCCAAAAAGTAAGTTTTCAGAAAGCAGTTCAATGACTCGACCTTCACGGGACATATCTTCATCCCAACTCTCAATTGGCCACTGCCATGCACGATCGGTTTCTTCAAATACAGCTTGTAGTTGATTTGAATAGGTTTCGTCAGGACTAAAAATACGTAGATTACGTTGGTCGCGGTTTAACTTGAATGCATCGCGCATCCATTCGCCCATTTTTAACATTGAATAGCCACGTTGACCACGTGGTACTTCTGGACCATAGCTGAGTTTTTCAAGATCTGGATTGGTTAATGCTCTAACAACTTCCCCGCCATAGGTTAAATGTTGACGGCCACAGGCAAGTTGCTTGGGTGGGATTAATGAACAAATGTCGGCATCAAAAATCAGTTCGCCTTTTTCATTCATTTGATAGAGTTCTTGGAAGTCGTAACTGGCAAGCCAATTATCCAGTGCATCTAAATGGCCCTTATCAGTGGCACATTTATTGACGATTACTTGATGCGATTCGCAGTTACCTTCTAATTTCTTACCTTTATATTCACTGACACCAGTCCAACCTTTGGCTGTGCGCATTAAAATGACTGGCCATTTTGGTTTAACTACGTCTTCGCCACTGCGTGCTCGACGTTGAATGTCATTGATCATGGTATAAGCGGTATCCATGGCATTTGTCATCTGCACATAGATATCTTCTTCTAATTCGTTATCAACTATGATGGGGAAATAGCCAAGACCACGGAATTCAAGATCCAGTTCTTCATGGCTCATACGGCCCATGCGGGTAGGACCGGAAATCTTATAGCCGTTAATGTGCACAATTGGCAATACTGCACCGCTGGTCGCTGGTGAAACTAAGCGGTTTGCATACCAAGATGCGGCTAATGGTCCCGTTTCTGCTTCGCCGTCACCAATTAAGACGGTTGCGATCAGATCTGGATTATCTAATACTGCTCCCCAGCCTACTGAGAGTGAGTAGCCTAATTCGCCACCTTCAAGAATTTGTCCAGGTGCTTCAGGGTTTGCATGTGAAGGATAACCATAAGCGGCAGAAAACTTCTTACAAATATCTTCGATGCCAGTTTCATTGTAGGGAATAGTTTCTGGGTAGAAATGACTTAAAGAGCCTTCAATGAATAAGTTTGCTTGTACAGCGGGAAAACCATGGCCTGGACCGACTAAATAGATAAAAGAGCGGTTATGCTTCACTATCAAACGGTTAATGTTGGCATAGACAAAGTTAATACCTGGGCAGGTACCCCAATGGCCAAGTAAACGTGGCTTGATATCAGTATGGGCAAGTGGACGTTTATGTAAGACGTTTTGTTTGAGGTAAATTTGCGAGGTCGCAAGAAAGTTTGTCGCTCTGACATACTTTTTCAGAGCATTGATTTCATGTATTTGTGTCATGTTAAGCCTCACTAAAACAAACAAGAGATGATTGAAGTTTCTATGGGGTTACTATATTTGTAGTTTTATTACAAAAATGTGCCCTACATCCAAATTTTAAAAGTTGTTTTTGCTGTTAAAAATAATAGCTCAACTTAGACCTTTTGTTAATCTAGCTTTAACAGTAGCTTAGCTAGTGTTGTAAGACGTGATGTCAATGCCGTTTAACTGTGCAAACGCGAGCTTGATCACATGAGCAATTTCGAATACTGTGCTATTTTGCTGCGTTGAATTCGGTAGCCGTGATGTTGTAAATTCACGGAAGGATAATTTGAAAAAATAAATCTACCGAAATTCTTACCTTTAACTTGGAAGGATTCATTCACCACAGATGTTGTACCTTTAATTGCAATTAGAGGAGCATTTGCTACGGGAAGAAGTAAAATAATATGTTAGAAACCATAGTTAATTTTTTGAATGCGCTACTTTGGGGTAAGTTGTTAGTATATGGACTAGTAGGAGCTGGTCTCTATTTCACCATTAGACTTGCCTTTATTCAGTTAACCCACTTTAAACATTCCATCAAAGTTATGACCATGAGTCGGCAAGGTTGCGATAGCGGTCTTTCTTCATTTCAAGTCTTTTGTACGAGTATGGCAGCCCGTGTCGGTGCTGGTAATATGGCCGGTGTTGCTGTTGCTATTGGTGCAGCGGGTCCAGGTGCAGTATTTTGGATGTGGCTTATCGCTATTTTAGGTATGGCGACTGCTATGGTTGAATCAACCTTAGCGCAGGTTTATAAAGTCCGAGATCATAATGGCCAGTTCCGCGGTGGTCCTTCCTACTACATGGAAAAAGGATTGGGTCAGAAATGGATGGGCATTTTATTTGCTGTCTTTTTGATCATTGCTTTTGGTTTAGTATTCAATGCAGTACAAGCTAACACTATTACCGGTGCCATGGAGCGAGTATTTGGTTTTAATCCAACCTATGTAGGGATTGGGCTAGTGATTGCCAGTGGATTTGTGATTGTCGGTGGTCTACGTAAAGTCGCGCGAGTATCTGAATTTCTTGTCCCCATTATGGCCTTAGCCTACATTCTTGTAGCCTTCATTATCGTTATTTTCAACCTAGAACAATTACCTGCGATTATTAGCTTAATTGTGAAAAGTGCTTTTGGTTGGCAAGAGGCTGCCGCTGGCGGCGTGGCTTATACTGTCGCGCAGGCAATGCAAGCGGGTATTGCTCGCGGACTTTTCTCGAACGAAGCGGGTATGGGCAGTGCGGCGAATGTCGCGGCAAGTGCATCGCCTAACCCTAATCATCCAGCATCCCAAGGTTTTGTGCAGATGATGGGTGTGTTTGCGGATACTATCGTTATCTGTACTGCAACGGCTGCGATAATCCTGCTATCAGGGGATATTGGCTCGAGTGATGATGGGATTCGATTAACCATTAATGCCATGTCTGCACATGTTGGCGACTGGGGTGGCGCATTTATTGCGGTGGCTATTTTCTTATTCTGCTTTACATCCATCATAGCCAATTACTCATACGCTGAAACAAATGTGATGTACTTAATGGGAAATAGTACCAAAGCACTGCCTTTATTCCGTTTGTGCGTGCTTGGCATGGTCATGTTTGGTGCCGTCGCTAAGATAAGTTTAGTGTGGAACTTGGCTGACGTTTCGATGGGGTTGATGGCGACGGTAAACATTGTTGCTCTATTACTATTATCGGGCCTGGCAATTCGCGTTATTAATGATTATCGCGAACAGATCAACGCGGGTAAGACTCCAGAATTCGATCGTAGTAAATTTCCTGAGTTGATGGATCAGCTTGATGATGATATTTGGCAAGATACCAGTCTCGTGCCGGCTAAAAAGCTTTAGTTAGCCTAGCGCATCGAGAATAGGCATTACTGATTGTTGTAATCGAAAAGACCACGCTGTTAAAGCGTGGTTTTTTTATGTTCGTTCAGTATCATAGGCATGTATTTTTGTTTCTGTTGGGAGTTTTTGATGTTGATATTGGCTTCGCCGGCGAAGACCTTAGATTTTGAACAGCCGCCACTGACGCAGGTGTATTCACAACCTGATTTTTTAACTTATAGTCAGGAGTTGATCCAAGTGTGTCGGCAATTGACCCCTACAGACATCGCCACTTTAATGAAGGTGAGCGATAAAATTGCGGGTTTAAATGCGGCACGTTTTGGGGAGTGGCGGCCAGATTTTAGTTTAGATAATGCAAAACAGGCCATTTTTGCTTTTAGAGGCGATGTGTATACTGGCTTTGATGCTGATACATTGTCTGAAGATGAAATTGCTCGAACTCAGTCACAACTACGTATTTTATCTGGACTTTACGGTTTGCTCAGACCGCTGGATTTAATTATGCCTTATCGTTTAGAAATGGGCACGGCACTTTCTAATCCTAAAGGTAAAAACCTATATGAGTTTTGGGGAGAGACGTTAACTCAAGCGGTAAATGAAACGCTTGCTGAAACGAGTAGTGATATTATTGTCAATCTTGCATCTAATGAATATTTCAAAGCAATAAAGCCTAAAAAACTTCAAGGGCAATTAATTTCACCCATATTTAAAGATTGTAAAAATGGTCAATATAAAGTGATCAGTTTTTTTGCTAAGCGTGCTAGAGGCATGATGGCGAGATATCTCATTACTCATCAAATTAACACTTTAGATGAATTAAAAGCATTTAATGTTGCTGGTTATTATTATAGTGAAGAGCAGAGTTCCCCAACAAATCCAACGTTTTTACGTGAAGAGCAATAGCGAAATATCGGTAAGATGTTAATTGATAGAGAACAGCTAATGCTGTTCTCTATATCATTGATGGCCTATTTTTCAGATTGGGTGACTAAAGGCGTTAATGTCACCGTTGAATTTGCCATGATATAAGCAAATTGTGCGTAGGCGGCGACGTTTTGAGCCAATGCGGCAGGGTCGATTTTATCTAAGGTATCATTCGGTGTGTGATGGTAATCGAAATAATCGTGGCCATCTTGCCTCAAGGATGCAACTGGAACACCTAAGGCAGGGAGCATAGACACGTCTGGCCCGCCAGAAGCTTGGTTATTGCCCAGTGCAACGCCATTGAATGACATAGGGCTGAGCGCTTGCTGTACTTCGGTGAATATGTTCTCATTCACTTTAGTATCGATTTGATAAATTCTACCGGCCCCAAAATCAGACTCTGCAGCTATGTAGTGCAGCGGTAATTCAGCTTTATGAGCCTCTGCATACGCTTTACCGCCAACGAGCCCAACTTCTTCAGCGGCATATAGCACGACTCTAACAGTGCGAGCGGGTTTTATGGGGAGATCTTGAATATGCTTGGCTGCAGCCGTCACAATGGCGACACCAGCGCCATCATCAATCGCGCCAGTACCCTCATCCCAGGAATCTAAATGAGCACCAATGAGCACTATTTCATTGGGCTTACTACTGCCCTTTACTTCGGCAATGACATTGTAGGAAGTATTAAAACCTAAGTTTTTTGGCGACATATGCAATTCGAGCAGGGCATTAGGATCGCGTTTTAGTAATGCACCAACCAAATCAGCATCGGGATTTGACATGGCAGCCGCGGGGATTTTAGGCACGCCATCTTGGTAGCGCATGATGCCAGTATGGGCCATGCGGTCATGATCTGTGCCAATAGAGCGGATCACGATAGCAACTGCGCCTTTTTGCGCTGCAGCGACTGCCCCTTTCGAGCGGCCACCAACGCTTTTACCATAACCTTCACCAGTGATATGGCGCTCTGTTTTTTGGTCAATAAAAACAATCTTACCTTGCACCTCTTCAGGCTTGGCTTGTTGTAATGCCTCTAGGCTATCAAAGCGCGCGATTTTAGCTTGTATACCTCCAGCAGGAGTCGCAATACTGCCACCAAGCGCAGTAATGACCAACGGCTGTTCTACAGGGACGGTGATTTTGGCTTTGGCTTCACCGCGCTCCCAAATTGGCACTTGTACGGCTTCTTTATAAACACGGTCAAAACCAAGGCTGGTCAGTTTATTTATCGCCCAGTTAACGGCGAGGATATCCTTTGGACTACCTGCAAGTCTTGGACCCACTTCGACCGTGAGTGATTCGACTAAGTCATAGCTTAATTGCGAAGATAATGCTGCCTGTTGTAATTGAATGATTTTATTAGGGGCAGTTTCTACTTGAGTTTGGCACGCACTTAACCCCCCGATTAAAAGACTCGAGAGAAGTGTAGTTTGATAGGGCTTCATTAGATTTCCTTTATTTTTATTAAGCATGTCCCATTTTTAAAAACAATCTAGCAAAAAGTGTGCTTTATGTCCCGACTATATCCGTAAGGCGACGCTATATTAGCGCAGGGGTTAGTTTTAGGAGAGAAAGTGCGTAATGAATATTGAATTAATGCAGGAGCGAGCCGATCATGCCGTAGTGCTATTAAAGGCACTCGCGAACGAACGCCGTTTATTTATTCTTTGTTATTTATTGAATGAAGGAGAAATGTGCGTTGGCGAAATGAATAAAAAATTAGGCTTAAGTCAATCGGCACTATCACAACATCTTGCTTGGTTACGCAAAGATAATTTAGTAACCACACGCAAAGAAGCGCAAACGGTATTTTATTCACTCAAAAGTGATGAAGTACGGGAGATTATTCACTTATTGAACAACATTTATTGTCATTAATAGTGTTTTTCAGATATAAAAAAACCGGCAATTGCCGGTTTTTTTCATTTGCTATTTTATAGATTAAGCAGCGATTGCTTTGATCTTAGCGTTCAAACGTGCCTTTTGACGAGCGGCTTTATTCTTGTGAATAAGACCTTTAGTCGCCATACGGTCAACGATTGGTTGTGCAACAGCAAAAGCTTCTGTTGCTGTTTTGTGATCGCCTGCTTTAATTGCAGCGATTACTTTTTTAACGTATGTACGTAACATTGAGCGACGGCTGGCGTTATGCTGACGACGCTTTTCAGATTGAAGCGCGCGCTTCTTTGCAGACTTGCTATTAGCCAAGGTGCAACTCCTAAAAACTGGATTTGATACTTTTAAAGGCCGAGGAATATGCCTGCATTTAGTCACTTTGTCAATGACTATGATTGAATATTCATCATAAAGATAAATTAATCCAACCTGCCTTGGCTATCTTCGACCCAACTCGTGTAATATGTGGCGCAATTCTAGCAGCTATTACCGCAGTGTGACAGAGCCTGAATCGATTTTTTGAGATGTATCACCTAATCAATTCGATATGGGTCTGGGGGACGTTTGAGTAGAAAATTATTAAAATCTGGCCTGATTGTTAGTGCTATGACATTGATATCCCGCGTTTTAGGTCTAATTAGGGATGTGGTTGTTGCTAATTTGATGGGCGCAGGGACAAGTGCTGATGTGTTTTTCTTTGCAAATAAAATTCCTAATTTTTTACGCCGTTTGTTTGCTGAAGGGGCTTTTGCACAGGCGTTTGTACCTGTTTTAACTGAGTACCAAGAGAAACATACCGCAGAAGAGACTCGTGATTTATTGAGTAAAGTTGCGGGCACATTAGGTTTACTAGTGACAATAGTGACCCTTTTGGGGGTGGTTGCATCACCTGTGTTGTCAGCTTTATTCGGTGGTGGTTGGTTCATCGCTTGGCTTAACAACGAGCCAGATGGTGCTAAATTTGAACTCGCTACCGTTGTGCTTAAAATTACTTTTCCTTATCTGTGGTTTATCACATTTACGGCATTAGCGGGCTCAATTTTAAATACCCGAGGCCGTTTTGCGGTATCGGCTTTTACCCCCGTATTTCTCAATGTGGCAATTATTGCGGCGGCTATTTTCTATGCGCCTACATCGACCCAGCCTGAGATTACCTTGGCTTGGGGCGTTTTTTGTGGTGGTTTGATTCAGTTCCTATTTCAAATTCCCTTTTTATTGCGTGAAAATGCGCTCGTCAAGCCTTCTTGGGGCTGGCATCACCCAGGCGTGGTGAAAATCAGAACTTTGATGATCCCAGCATTGTTTGGCGTGTCTGTCTCACAGATTAACCTGCTATTTGATACATTTATCGCCAGTTTTTTGATGACGGGTTCAATCAGTTGGCTCTATTATGCCGACCGTTTACTCGAATTCCCCTTAGGATTGTTTGGGATCGCGATTGCTACTGTGATTTTACCTGCGTTGTCACGAAACCATGTGAATGACGAAGGTGCGGGCTTTGGCAAGACGATGGATTGGGGGATTAAAGCGATTCTACTGCTAGGTCTACCGGCTATGATGGGGTTGATCGTGCTCGCAAAGCCCATGCTGATGGTATTATTTATGCGCGGCGCTTTTTCATTGCATGATGTTGAAATGGCTTCCTATAGTTTGATGGCTTATGGCAGTGGTTTGCTTAGCTTTATGTTGATTAAGGTGCTTGCTCCTGGCTATTACTCTCGTCAAGATACCAAAACACCTGTGCGTTATGGCATTATTGCCATGATCACAAACATGGGCTTTAACTTGCTGTTTGCTATTCCTTTTGGGTATGTTGGACTGGCGATTGCGACTTCGATGTCAGCATTGCTTAACGCCACATTACTATACCGAGGCTTGCATTTAGCTGGCGTTTATCGTGTTTCTAGGCCGACTATGGTGTTTTTTGCTAAAGCCGTGGTCTCTACAGCCTTGATGGTGGTAGTCTTGTATTACTTTTTGCCTTCACAACAAATTTGGTTAGATTGGCATTTGTTCGATCGTGCGAAAGCCTTGATAGGCTTAATTTTAGTTGGGGCAGTCAGTTATTTATTGTGTCTGCTTTTGCTCGGAATTCGTCCTTGGTCAATTAAACGAGGAGCTTGATTGCTGATTCTCATCGCTAGCTGTTATATAATCAGCCGATTTGCGCTTGGCAGTTGTCTAACGTTATGGAATTAATCCGCGGTATACATAACATTTTGTCATCCCACCACGGGTGTGTATTGACTATAGGTAATTTTGACGGCGTCCATCGTGGTCATGCACAAGTGATTGCGAATTTAGTGCAGAAGGCGAAGCAGTTATCGCTGCCATCGACATTAATGACGTTTGAGCCTCAGCCGCAAGAATTGTTTAGCGGCGACAACGCGCCGGCTCGTTTAAGTTTATTACGTGATAAAGTCATTTTGCTCGATGAACTTGGGGTTGAGCGGTTAGTGTGTGTTAACTTTAATCGCACTTTTGCTAATCAACCTGCAGAGCATTTTATTGAAGAATTGTTGGTCCGCAAACTGGGTGTCAAATACCTCGTCGTCGGTGATGATTTTTGTTTTGGTCAAGGCCGTAAAGGCAATTTTGAAATGCTAGTGCAGGCGGGTATCCAATATGGCTTTACTGTGGTCAGCACTCAAAGTTTTATGCTGGGCTCGCAAAGAGTGAGCTCGACTGCTGTGCGTGAACAATTGGCGAAGGGCAATCTTGAACAGGCGAGACGCCTATTAGGACATCCTTTTACCTTGAGTGGCCGTGTAGCGCATGGGCAAAAAATTGGCCGCACAATTGGTTTTCCCACCGCGAATATCGCCTTAAAGCGCAATGTTGTGCCGGTACGCGGTGTGTTTGCGGTTAAATGTTATTGGGATAACAGCGATATTTATGAGGGCGTCGCCAATATTGGGTTTCGCCCGACAGTGAACGGTCAAGTGTGTCAGCTTGAGGTGCATCTTTTTGATTTTGAAGGTGACATTTACGGCAAACATGTTGAAGTCGAGTTGGTAGCTAAACTCCGAGATGAGCAACCTTTTGACTCATTGGATGCGCTAAAAAAACAGATTTTAAATGATGCAAATGAAGCCAGAGCTTTATTTGGTAATGATGCAGGCTGAAATTTATCAGTTTAATTAACGGTATAGGATCAATGAGCGACTATAAATTTACTTTGAATTTGCCGGAAACAGAGTTTCCGATGCGTGGTAATTTGGCAAATCGCGAGCCAGAGATGTTAGAGCGCTGGACAAAAGACGGTTTGTATCAACAGATCCGTGATAGCCGAATTGGCCGTACTCCCTTCATTTTGCATGACGGCCCACCGTATGCGAATGGCAGTATTCATATTGGTCACTCAGTTAATAAAATCCTCAAGGACATTATTGTTAAGTCAAAAACCATGTCTGGTTTTGACGCGCCTTATGTACCAGGTTGGGATTGCCATGGTTTGCCTATTGAGCTGAAAGTTGAGCAAAAAGTGGGTAAGCCAGGTCAAAAAATCACTGCAGCAGAATTCCGTGAAGAATGCCGTAAATACGCTGCAGAGCAAGTTAACGGTCAACGTGAAGACTTTATCCGTTTAGGTGTGCTGGGTGATTGGCAAAATCCGTACCTAACGATGGATTTTTCAACTGAAGCTAATATCGTTCGTTCTTTATCGAAAGTGATTGAGAGTGGTCACTTACATAAAGGCGTTAAGCCTGTGCATTGGTGTACTGATTGCGGTTCTGCCTTAGCTGAAGCTGAAGTGGAATACGAAGACAAAACATCACCCGCTATCGATGTGGCGTTTGTGGCTGCCGATAGCAAAGCTGTTGCGGCTAAGTTTGGGGTAAGCGATTACTCACATCCTGTCTCTATGGTAATTTGGACTACCACACCATGGACATTACCAGCGAACCGCGCCTTGTCTTTGAGTCCTGAACTGGATTACAGCTTAGTCGAATTCGAAAAAGACGGTGTGACGCAAGCGCTTATTTTAGCTGAAGTCTTGGTTGAATCTTGCCTGACTCGCTATAACATCGAAAGCCATACAGTGCTTGGTACAACCAAAGGTGCCGCGCTTGAGCTTGTCCGCTTTAATCACCCGTTCTTGGATTTTGATGTGCCTGCAATTTTAGGCGATCACGTCACTACTGATGCGGGTACCGGTATCGTTCATACTGCACCAGGTCATGGTCAAGACGACTTTGTTGTTGGTCAAAAGTACGGTTTAGAAGTCGCAAACCCTGTTGGCGACAACGGTGTATACAAGCCTGATACCGAGTATTTTGCTGGGCAACATGTTTTTAAAGCTAACGATAACGTCGTAGCTTTGCTGAGAGAAAAAGGCGCCTTGCTGAATCACGTGGCTTACCGTCACAGCTACCCACATTGCTGGCGCCACAAAACACCAATTATATTCCGCGCGACACCGCAGTGGTTCATCTCTATGGATAACCACGGTCTACGCACGCAAGCATTGAAAGAAATCGAACAAACCCAATGGATCCCTGATTGGGGTCAAAGTCGTATCGAAAAAATGGTTGAAAACCGTCCTGACTGGTGTATCTCACGCCAACGTACTTGGGGTGTGCCTATCACGCTGTTTGTGAACCGAGAAACCGAAGAGTTGCATCCTGATAGCGTGTCGTTAATGGAACGTGTAGCCAGCCGTATCGAACAGCAGGGTATTCAAGCTTGGTGGGACCTTGATGCCGCAGAATTGCTGGGTGATGAAGCGGAACAATACCGTAAAGTTACCGATACCTTAGACGTTTGGTATGACTCTGGCTCAACCTTCTCATCAGTGGTTGCCGCACGTCCTGAATTCCACGGACACGGTGTTGACTTGTATCTTGAAGGTAGCGATCAACATCGCGGTTGGTTTATGTCATCTTTGATGATTTCAACCGCAATGAATGGCAAAGCACCGTATAAGCAAGTGCTTACCCACGGTTTTACCGTCGATGGTAAAGGCCGTAAGATGTCAAAATCTATTGGTAACGTGATTGCACCACAAACGGTAACCAACAAATTAGGCGCCGATATTCTGCGTTTATGGGTTGCGGCAACAGATTACAGCGGTGAGATGACGGTTTCAGACGAAATCTTAAATCGCAGTGCCGATGCCTATCGTCGTATTCGCAACACTGCGCGTTTCTTATTAGCCAACTTAAACGGTTTCGAGCCCACTAAGGATTTAGTGGCCGTTGAAGATATGGTGGCGTTAGATCGTTGGGTTGTTCGCCGTGCCGCTGCGCTACAACAGGAAATCATCGAAGCCTATGATCAATATAACTTCCATATAGTGACTCAAAAACTGATGCAGTTCTGCTCGGTTGAGTTAGGCAGTTTCTATTTGGATATCATTAAAGACCGCCAATATACGGCTAAGCAAGAAGGCCATGCGCGCCGTAGTTGTCAATCGGCGCTGTATCTGATCTCTGAGGCCATGGTGCGTTGGATTGCGCCAATTCTAAGCTTCACTGCTGACGAAGTATGGCAATTACTGCCTGGCGAGCGTGATGCTTATGTCTTTACCCAAGAATGGTATCAAGGCTTGAAATCAGTCACCTTAGCGACTGATTTGAGCGATGACTATTGGCAGCAACTGCTGACTGTGCGTAACGAAGTCAATAAAGTGATTGAACAAGCTCGCCGTGATAAACGTATTGGTGGCTCATTAGAAGCTGAAGTGACCTTGTTTGCGGATGCTACCTTGACTGAGCAATTAACCCATATCGGCGATGAGCTGAGATTTGTGTTGTTGACCTCTGAAGCCAAAGTATTGCCTTTAGCCGATGCGACATTGGAAGCGGTTGAGACTGAGTTGGCATCACTGAAATTAGTGGTTGCTTCAAGCACTGCCGAGAAGTGTGAGCGTTGTTGGCACCACAGAGAAGAGGTTGGCACTATTGAGGCTCACCCAACACTTTGTACTCGCTGCGTAACCAATATTGAAGGTGACGGCGAAGTTCGTCAGTTTGCGTAAAGGATCAGTATGCCATTAACTTGGAAAGACAGTGGCTTACGTTGGTATTGGGTAGCTGTATTGGTGTTTTTAGCCGATCAGCTATCTAAGCAATGGGTCTTAGCCAATTTTGATTTGTATGAATCAGTGAAATTATTGCCCTTCTTTAATTTCACTTATGTACGTAACTATGGTGCAGCTTTTAGTTTTTTAAGTGAAGCTGGAGGTTGGCAGCGCTGGCTGTTTACGATTGTTGCGATTGGATTCAGTACGTTATTGACGGTGTGGTTGCGTAAGCAATCGTCTTCTTTGTGGAAACTGAATCTAGCTTACACCTTAGTGATTGGTGGTGCTTTAGGTAATTTAGTCGATCGATTGATGCATGGTTTCGTGGTTGATTTTATCGATTTCTTCTGGAATAAGAGCCATTATCCAGCATTCAATATTGCCGACGCTGCTATTTGTGTCGGTGCAGTGCTGATTATTTGGGATGCATTTGTAAGCGATAAGTCTGAAGCTGATAGCGCTGAAGGGGTTAAAAAGTGACTGTGACACGTTCATTATTATGCCACATGAACATTGTGCTTGCTGATGGCTCAACTGCCGATAGCACTAAAGCCTCGGGTAAACCGGCTCGATTAAATGTGGGTGATGGTACTTTAAGTCCTGCATTTGAGGCGCAGCTGGTGACGCTTGCTGAAGGTGATAAGCACAGTTTCACGCTTGAAGCGATTGATGCCTTTGGCGAATCCAATCCTGATGCTATCCATTATCTAGATCGAAGCCGTTTTCCGGCTGACATGAGTTTAGAGGCTGGAGTGATTGTGAGTTTTGCTGGCCCTGGTGGTAGTGAGATCCCAGGTATTGTCCGTGATGTTGCGGGTGATTCCATCACAGTCGATCTTAATCATCCTCTGGCAGGACACAAGATCACTTTTGAACTGGACGTAGTAAAGGTATTTTAAGATGAAACTCGATCCTACTAGCCCAAGTTTAAATATTATGCTCGCTAACCCGCGCGGTTTTTGTGCGGGTGTTGATCGTGCTATCAGTATTGTTGAACGGGCGTTGGAATTATTTTCGCCTCCTATCTATGTTCGCCATGAAGTCGTGCATAACCGCTATGTCGTGCAGAATCTGAAGGATCGCGGTGCGGTTTTTGTCGAAGAGTTAGATCAAGTGCCTGATAACAACATTGTTATTTTCAGTGCCCATGGTGTATCTCAAGCGGTGAGACAAGAAGCAAAGGCGAGAGGGCTGAGAGTCTTTGATGCAACGTGTCCTTTAGTGACTAAAGTACATCTTCAGGTGACACGTGCCAGCCGCAAAGGTATTGAGTGCATCCTGATTGGCCATGAAGGGCACCCTGAAGTCGAGGGTACTATGGGGCAATACGATAATCCTAATGGTGGCGTTTATCTGATTGAATCGCCTGCAGATGTTGAAGCCTTGGAAGTTCGCGATCCTAATAATCTCTGCTTCGTGACACAAACTACTTTGTCTGTAGATGATACTTTGGACATTATTGTTGCGTTACAAAAAAGGTTTCCCTCTATAGAAGGTCCGCGAAAAGACGATATTTGTTATGCAACGCAGAATCGTCAAGATGCGGTACGCAATTTATCTGCAGACGTTGATTTGTTGATTGTTGTTGGCTCAAAAAACAGCTCTAACTCTAATCGTTTACGCGAGCTAGCATTGAAAACAGGAACCCAGTCTTATCTGGTGGATACTGCAGATGATGTTGAGTCTAGTTGGTTTGATAATGTTACACGTGTAGCCGTCACCGCAGGAGCTTCAGCCCCCGAGGTCTTAGTCCAACAAGTGGTTCAAGCAATCGCTAAACTTGCCCCTAGTGTTGTGACTGAAGTTGAAGGGCGTAAAGAAGACACTGTTTTTGCTGTGCCAGCCGAATTACGTTAAATCTGTGTACTGTTTAATCGACAATAAAAAAGAGGCTATAAGCCTCTTTTTTATTGTCTCAAATTCATTCAAAGCATAATGATGTCAATGCTTATGTGCTAATGTTACTGGCTACTTACATTTTACTCATCTATTATTAACTGTTGGTGATTTTTATCGTAATACTAAGATTTTAAAAGGTAAATAGCTGAAAAGCTTGTCAAAAATATGGCTAAAATCGAAAGGTTGACACAAAGGGGATTTCAACGGGGCTTCTCATTAATTGAAGTGCTTGTTGCGTTAGTGATCTTAGTCATTGGCTTAATTGGTATTTTTAATCTGCATATTGTTGCAAAGCGTGGCAGCTTTGAATCCTTTCAGCAAACTCAAGCCTCCTATTATGCAAACGATATTATCAACCGGATGAAGCTTAATAGAACACAACTGGTCAATTACGATGGTGAGTATACAGGCTCTCTGGGTAAACCCGGTAATGTTTGTGACGTTGCTGTTGGCGCAGTGAGTATATGTACTCCAGAAGAGACTGAAGCTTGGGATCTTTACCAGTGGGAACAGAGTTTTATGGGGGCAGCCGAAGTTATGGATAGCCAGAATGTTGGTGGGTTAGACTCTCCAACAGCTTGCATTAATGTAGATGGTTCAACTGTAACGGTCGCAATTGCGTGGAGAGGGATCCGAGAGGGCGCGGGTACAAGTTATTCTGGGAGTGAATGTGGAGAAGATATTGGTACGCGTAGGCGGCTTTTTATTCTTTCGACAATGATTATTTAGGTTAACTATGTATGGATAATTTAAAAAACTGTGAGAAAGGGATGTCGCTGGTTGAGCTAATGGTCTCTATGGTCATTGGCTTATTTCTCACTCTTGGGCTTTTTGGCATGTTTAGTATGTCTTCTTCCAATGTGATCACAACGAGCCAGTTTAACCAATTGCAAGAAAATGGACGAATTGCTTTGTCACTAATGGAAAGAGATATCAGCCAATTGGGTTTTATGGGGGACATAACGGGAACTGATTTTGTACTTGGAACCAATATGACCTTGAGGGATGGTGTTGCAAATGATTGTATTGGTGCAGGCGTAAATAACGGTACTTTACCTAATGCTGAACCTGCACACTTTAGGCGTCTATGGGGATATGAAGAGGGCGAGAGTGGGGATACATTAAGTTGCTTATCAGGTGTGAATCAGAATACGGATGTCATTCAAATTAAAAGATTAGTTGGCCCACCAGTGACTAATCCCAATGGCGAGCGTTTTTATATGGCTGCAACTTCGAGTGAAGCTGTGATGTTTAAAGGCGGTAATCCTCCCAATCCAGTACTCGAAAATGCTCGTTTTTGGGAATATCAGCATCATATTTATTTTATTAAAAATGATGGTTCTATACCTGTTCTACGCCGAAAAACATTAACCAAGAATAATGGCATGAATAACGAAGAGCAGTTAGTTGAAGGCATTGAGAATATGCGTATTCTTTATGGTTTTGATAGTAATGGAGATGATACCGCCGATAGTTTTATGCCAGCAGAAAATGTAACCACATTAATGTGGGACAACGAATTATTTCAAAGACTTGTTGCCTTAAGGGTTTTCTTGTTGGTTCGCGCTATTGATGAAGATAAAAGTTACACCAATGAAACTACTTATACTCTGGGCGATAAGGAAATTAAAAATTTGAATGATCATTATCGACGCAAGATAGTTTCGACGACTATGGTGCTTGCTAATCCAGTGTTAATTAGAAATTAGAAGGTTGGTAAGATGAAAAAGCAAAAAGGAATTGTATTATTTTTTGCACTTATCATATTGTTGCTTATGACTATTATTGGTGTCGCTTTGGCTGTTAATTCGACCCAATCTATGCGTATGTCTGGAGCAGGATCAGAACGTATAGAGGCTAAGTCTGTTGCTGATGGTGGCTTAGAGGCGGCAATCGAAGCCAATAAAGGTGCTAGCTTAGCCAAACTATCTGAGATTTCATCTGTGGTTGAATTTGGTTCTAACCAAACGTTAACGCCAATTCCTTATGAAGTTGATGCTGTAGGTAATGTTGTCATTAGTGCAAAAGATGTTGGATGCCAGCGAAGTACAAGGCCAAATAGTGGTAATTTAATTAGCTGTCGGCGTGTTGAGATTAGTAGTACAGCAGAATTTGGTAGAGATAAACTGGGCCAACTAACTGTTGTCGCAGGTGTGGAGCAAGAAGTTTTAACTGGGAGTTAGATATGATTATTAAAAAGCTGGCTTGTTCTATACTACTTGCGCTGACTTTTGTGTCGGCTTTCTCCTTTGGTGACGATACTGAGTTATATGTAAAAGAATCAACAACTCGAACGGGCGCAAGACCTAAAGTGCTCGTTATATTTGATAACTCAGGAAGTATGTCAACTGAAGAAATTACTCAGGTTGTAGATTATGACCCTAACTATGACTACCCAGCCGTAAGTGGTTCTGGGTATAGTGATACTCTTATTTATTATGCTGTTGGCGGTGGGGGATTACCCACCCCTGATACTAGCTCTGATAAGCGTAATTTTAAAGCTAGTTTAAATGGATGTAGTCAAAGCAAAGCTGCATTAGCAGAGTTTGGTCGTTTTACTGGGTATATAAGAGAGTTCACATCAAGTGGTACTACTGGCGTTTGGAAAGAACTACCTGAAACAAATGGTACTGCAATAAAAGTAATTGATTGTTGGGAAGATATTTCTCAAATAAATCCGAGTAATTCATCATCATATCCTAATGGATTTCCTGCTAACGGGGTAACAACTGGGTCAGGTAGTAAAAAGAAAGCATATCCATATTTTACTTCCTCACTACCAGGAACAACTTGGACCAATGCTTTAGCCGCAGCCAATAATACTGACTTTGGTGTTGGACAACCTATTACCTTGTACACTGATAATTACCTAAGATGGTACGGATTATCTAAAGCGGGAAAATTACCAACGGTAAAAGTTTCAAGACTAGAAATTGCGAAGAAAGCGATTTCTAATATTATTAGTTCAACTCCAACAGTGGATTTTGGACTTGCTGTATTTAATTATAATTATCCAAATGAAGGTAATCGAGACGGTGGTCGAATTGTATCTGGCATTACTCAGATGACGGATAGTACGCGTGCGAGTTTATTAACTACTATTGATAATTTGCTGGCAAAAACAAATACACCACTATGTGAGACTATGTATGAAGCTTACCGTTATTTTGCCGGTAAGGGCGTTAAATATGGTCATAGTGATACAGATTATGGCTCTTATGTTGGAAATAAACCACCGTATGACAGCTTAGTGGAGAAGAGTGGTAACTACGCAAGTCCATTTAAAGTATGTACGGATATTGCTTATGTTATCTATGTCACTGATGGCTCTCCAACAGTTGATAAAAATGCGAATAATGACGTTATTAGTTTAACTGCCACAGGAAGTAAAGAAGGAGATTACTCTTCATTTTCTAAAAATCTAGATACAGCAAGCTATTTGCCCGCATTAGCTAGTTATATGTTTAATAACGACTTAATTAACAAGTTGGACAGTTCAAATACTGAACAAATGCAGAATGTTCGTACTTATACTATTGGTTTTAGTAAAGGTGCAGAAGATGCCGCACCTTTACTTGCTGAGACGGCTAAAAGAGGTGGTGGTTTATATTTTGCTGCTCAAAACAGTCTTGAACTACAGAATGCACTTAATGATGCGTTATCAAATATTTTGAATATTGATTCAAGTTTTACATCTCCAAGTATTGCTAGTAATAATTTTGATAGGACTCAGACATTTGATGCCGCTTATTATGCTATGTTTCTCCCAGGCAAAGGACCTCGTTGGAGCGGTAATTTAAAAAAATTAAAAGTAACCGCAGATGGAACATTGGTTGATAGTAAAGGGAATGCAGCTATAGCAGATAACGGCAATATTAAAGATGGTGCCTGTACTATATGGTCGGATTGTGTTGCGCAAAAGGATGGAAATAAAGTTGAAGTCGGCGGAGTCGCGGCACAAATCAGAAAGCAAGAAGTTAGGAATATTGTAAGTAACTTAAATGGGTCCTCCAGTTTAACGCCTTTAACACTTGCTAATGCACAAACTGCAGCAGGCGGTGATGCTGCGCTAGCTAGCTATATGAGAACTAGCGTAGATGAGCTTGCTAATACGTTAAATTGGCTTAATGGGATAGATGTCGACGACGATAATAAAGATGGTAGTACGACAGATAAACGTAATGATGTTATGGGTGATCCTCTTCATTCTAAGCCACTTGCACTCAATTTCGGCACAAAAAGCGCGACTGATATTCGTATCATGCTTGGCACTAATCAAGGTGTTGTGCATATGTTTAAAGATGCGGGCGAATCTGTATCAGAGACTTGGGGCTTTATTCCCTATGAGTTATTGCCTAATTTAACAGAACTGAGAAGTAATGATCCTTCAGGTGTACACACAGTATACGGAATGGATTCATCTCCAGTTGCTTACACAGAAACTGATGCTGAGGGTAAAGTGATTAAAGCATGGGTCTATATGGGGATGCGTCGAGGTGGCTCGTCTTATTATGCCCTCAATGTGACAAACCCTGATAGCCCTTCTCTAATGTGGACTATTAATCCATCAACGGATGGTTTTTCTGATCTTGGACAAACATGGTCTGAGCCTATAGTGACGAAAATCGTTGGTTATGAAAAGCCTGTACTCATTTTTGGTGGTGGCTACGATGTTAGTTTTGATGCAACTCCTTCATCTTCTCCGGTAGGTCGTGCGGTTTATATTGTCGATGCAGAGAAGGGAACTTTGATTCATTCATTTGGTGGCTCTGCATCGGGTGCAACAGCACTTTCGGGAATTCAGGATAGCATTCCAAACTCAGTCGCCGTACTTGATAGTAATAATGATGGGTATACAGATAGGATTTATGCCTCCGATGTCGGTGCAAATGTCTGGCGTATTGATCTTCCAAGTGCAAGTAAGTCGAGTTGGAGTGCATTTAAATTTGCTTCTTTAGGTGGTACTGATAGTAATAATCGCCGTTTTTATGCAGAACCTGTTGTAGCACAAACGATGTTTACTAATTTATCCGAAGTTAAGGTGACAACAGAGAGTGGTACTACTACGACTAAAACTTATCAAAATGTTCCCTATGATGCGGTGGTGATTGGAAGTGGAACGCGACCCCACCCATCATCTACTGATATCAATGATATGTTTTTTACATTGCAAGATCGTAATGTGGTGACTAAGAGTTTTACTGGCGGTGATGTTCCCGAGGCGATCACAATCAATGATCTCTATGATGTGACTTCTACTGCACCTGCGTCTGAAGCCGACAACATAAGTTTCGGTAAAAAACTCGGCTGGTTCTATGATTTTAGTGGTCTAGGTGAAAAGAGTTTAACTGCTGCCTTGATTGTCCAAGGCAAAGTTTATTTCACTTCTTATTCTCCCCCTGCAGACTCGGTTGCCGATAACGTGTGTTTGGTGTCTGGTTCTGGCAAATTATATCCGTTCGATTTGCACAAAGGAACGAGATCCTTTTCTCAATTATATTATGAACTGGGTGAACGTGTACCGGATACACCACAGATTGTTATTCCTGCACCTGAATCCGGTAAAGATCCCTATATCTATATTATTGGAGTTGGTAAAGGTGATAAAAATGAAAATGGGGATTATACAGGTACAATCAACGTTGCTTCTGGGTTAGGTGTTAATAAAATTTATTATCATATAAATGAATGAGTTATTAATTTATGAAGGTTCAACTTAAAGGTTTTACCCTGATAGAGGTGATGATTGCCGTCGTGATCATTGGTATTTTGGCATCGATTGCATACCCTTCTTATACGCAGTACATTGCTCAGAGTGCAAGATCAGAAGGGTTAGCTGCTTTGATGCGTATAGCAAACTTGCAGGAACAGTATTATCTCGATAATAAAAAATATGCTACAGATTTAACAAAACTTGTAGGGGCCAACCCTTATATCACTGAACACAAACATTACTCTGTATCATCAAGTGGTGCATCAAGCTTTACGATTAAGGCAGTTGCTCAAGGGGTTCAGGCTAGCCGTGATGCCTCGTGCTCTCCTTTAACAATATCAGATACTGGGGCAAAAGGTCCGAGTGCGGAGTGTTGGAAATGAAATTAATAAACCTCTTTATAACGGTGGCTTTCTTACCAAGCTTAGTTTGGGCTGACTCTGGAGCGACAGTCAGCGAACAAGACTTCAAATGCTACATTACATCAAAGAAAAGTGCTGAGATTGCCTTCTATCATTGGAAGAGTAGTGAAATGAATGTGAGAATGGCTAGCCTTGTTGGTACTACTCGCCAATCAAATGATGGATCGAAATATTACATCTATAGTGTTGAGGAGTGTGTCGCATTAAACGCTGAATTTACTAATACTAAGGCGCAAGTTTTGGATAAGTTAACACCTAGATAAACATCAGCATGTATTTTTAAATGTTAACAACGAACGATTTAAGGATAATATTATTTTAGGGTAGTGAACGGTAGATTTAGTCTCCCATAGTTTATGTGCAGCTTTTCCCATCTGCGCCCTCTTTTATTAAACCTGAAGTGCTAATGTTGATGCTTTTAGAATTGTCACTTTGCCCATTTGAACAATAGATAATTGATGTTTCAACTGAGACTAAACCATCGGGTGTAAAATCAATTTTTTTATCGGCGGGCCCTGATAGGGAAATTACATCGTGTGTATTGAAACTATCGATCACTTTCAATACATTCTTGGCACCTCCATTGTCAATATATACACTGAATCCTTTATTCCAGTCTGTGCCGCATGGTGATGCCGCGTATGGGCAGACTGTTACTGTTGCGCCATAGTTGACAGCTTGGTTTCTTGCAAAAGCAAACACATCACTAATTTTTCGTATTTCATTAGCGCTGCGTGTCCCTTCGTATAGCGACGTAAGTGATGGAACCCCTATGGCTAGTAGGATTGCTGCTACGGCAATTGTGACCATCAGTTCGACTAAGGTAAATCCTCTTGAAATAATTAACATGTAGCTATCCTCGTTAAAACTTAGCTAAGTATATGCGAGGAGACTCTAATGGTCAGTATCTATTCTATATTTTCAATATACCCAATAAATTGATTTTCTTGCTTTTATATAATTAAATTTAAATAGGGAGTATATATTTAAATTTAATCGCAATTGATATTCTTTGCGGTAGAAAGGCGAACTCTACCCGCCTGATTAACAACGATTGCACGGGAATTTTTGCTATCAATTGTTCGTGGGCAATACTTGAAAGTACCATTACTTCCAGAAGCTAACCCATCAGGTTGAAATTTTATCGAACTTTTATTGTATGTTAAAAAATCTTTCGAATCGAATTCATCAATGACCCTAATAATTTTATCGTTAGCATCGAAGCTTTCGACTACACCTGTATCAATGAAAATTGTTAATCCCTTTTGCCAATCTTGAGTACATTTCCCATTTACGAGTGGGCATACTGTGACCCTATAACCATAACTAACAGCTGTATTTCGCGCAAATTGAAGTGTCTGCTGGATAGTTTTAATATTGGTATCAGCTCTTATCTGATCGCTGAGCTCGGTCAAGGAAGGAGCTCCAACTGTTAACAAGATTGTTGAAATTGATATCGTAGTGATAAGTTCTATCAGGCTAAAGCCTTTTCGATGGGAGTTCATAACAGATCCTTGTTATTTTTCGCTTGCATCCCGCGAGCGAGTTAGTGCTGGCTAGAATGTAAGTATAAAATCTGAGGCAATATTCATAGTACTTTTTTTAGACTTTTATGTGCTAAAAGCGATTTTATAGAAACTGTGTTTTATGAGTAAAGCACTACATTCACTTCAATATTGACGTAACCCCGTGTAAGCTAGTGTTATTCTGTTTGTTTATGTTATTGCAAGGGATGAGGAATTTTTAATGAAAAAAGTTGAAGCCATTATTAAGCCATTTAAGTTAGATGATGTGCGCGAATCACTTGCAGAAATTGGTATCACTGGGATGACGGTACTGGAGGTTAAGGGTTTTGGTCGTCAGAAAGGGCATACAGAGCTGTATCGTGGTGCCGAATATATGGTGGATTTTTTGCCAAAAGTAAAAATTGAGTTAGTGATCCAAGACGATCTGCTCGACCAAGCAATTGATGTCATTGTTGAAACGGCCCGTACTGGCAAAATTGGTGATGGCAAAATTTTTGTCACAGATGTTGAACGTGTTATTCGTATTCGAACGGGTGAAGAAAACGAAGAAGCGGTATAAACTGCTTACGAACGATTCTAAAGGGCCTAGTGGCCCTTTTTTGTTGCCTAAGCATATGGAAAAACTAAATAGTACTGCTGGGTTTCTGAAATATCTTTAATGGAAAATCGCCTGTTTTACTCAACTAATGTAGTTATCTCTTATCTGTAACATGGTATAACTTAGCCTCGCAAATGAGTTTTATGAGGTTGTCATTTTGGCTACAAAAAGAATAGTGATCGTGGGTGGTGGTGCTGCTGGTTTAGCGCTTGCATCGAAGTTGGGCCGTAAATGGGGCGGTAGTGATGTCGTCGATGTGTGCTTAATTGATAAAAGTCCTATTCATATATGGAAGCCTAAATTACACGAAGTCGCTGTTGGTGTGATAGATCAATCTATTGAAGGTTTACTCTATCGCGATCATGGACTTAAAAACGGTTATCGCTATATTCGTGGGGAGATAGAGCAGTGTGAGCCAGATGCTAAATCGATTCAGTTAGCCGCAGTCTATAATGATGAAGGTGAGTTGCTCCTAGAGCAGCGACAAATCAATTATGATTTTTTAGTGCTTGCATTGGGTGGAGTTTCTAATAGTTTCAATACATTAGGTGCTGATGAGCATTGTATTTTCTTAGACAGCCTTGAAAATGCCAATTTATTTCATCATAAATTACTCGACGCTTTACTCCAATTAAATGAAACGCAAGAAAGAGTCAGCATTGGTATTGTCGGTGCGGGTGCGACAGGTGTTGAATTGGCAGCAGAGCTTCATCATGTCATTGAGTCTGTTAAAGAGTACGGCTATCTGAATATCGCTAAGCATCATCTTGATGTGCATTTGATTGAAGCGTCACCCAAAATCCTTCCTCAATTACCAGAGCGTGTAAGCGCTAGGGCTCAGGCTGTTCTTGATCAGATTGGTATACGTTTGCATATCGGTGTTCAAGTTAAAGAAGTGACTCGTGATGGTTTCATTACCCAAGATGGCGATGTGATTAAAGCAGGCTTAAAAGTATGGGCTGCCGGTGTCAAAGGGCCAAAAGCATTTCAGCATTTTGCAAAACTGCCCATTACTCCGCGAAATCAGGTAGAAGTTGATGATTGTATGCGAGTGAAAGGTCATCAAGATATCTACGCCCTTGGCGATTGCGCTCTATTGATCCAAAGTTCTGGCCAGCCTGTTCCACCAAGGGCGCAAGCAGCAGCTCAGATGGCTGATACCTTGTTTGATAATATCGTTAATCGATTACAAGGTAAGCCTGAAAAGGCCTTTATTTATAAAGATTACGGCTCATTAGTGTCTTTAAGCCGCTTCTCTGCGGTAGGCAATTTAATGGGGAACCTACGTTCTGGCACTTTCTTTGTTGAAGGTCATATAGCAAGATTGATGTATATCTCTTTGTATCAGAGGCATTTAGCCAGCCTTTATGGTTGGTTTTCGGCAATTGTGTATCGAGTGGCACAAAAGTTATTGAAGTGGCAGCGTCCGAAGCTCAAATTACATTGATTTCTATGTGATTTAGGAGATAGAAAGAGAGCATATATGCTCTCTTTTTTTATTGTCATCCCAAAACCACCGCCTCTGGCGGTGGTGATTGTTCCTTGAGGCTATAGCCTGAATTACGCCCATGCTAAAAGAGACTTCTTATTCACCACAAGTAAGAGGAAACGAAAAGCATGGGCGATTATAGAAGTTCATCACATGTTTATTGGCGTTGCAAATATCATATTGTTTGGACTCCGAAGTACCGTTTTAAAATATTAAAAGGAAACCTTGGTAAGGAGTTATACAGGTCAATTTATATCCTTTGCAATATGAAGGGTTGTGAGGTTTTAGAATTAAACGTTCAGATAGATCACGTTCACTTGGTAGTCATAATCCCGCCGAAGCTGTCAGTATCAACGCTGATGGGAGTATTGAAAGGAAGAAGTGCGATAAGGCTATTCAATAAATTCCCTCATGTACGTAAAAAGCTATGGGGCAATAGCTTTTGGGCCAGAGGTTATTTTGTAGATACAGTAGGTGTTAATGAAGAAATCATTAGACGATATGTGCGCCATCAAGATAAACAAGATCAGGAAGATGAGGCTCAATTGTCGTTGCAGATGATGTAGGTTCTTGGAATAGCCCCTTCCAGGGGCAAGTCAAAGCCGCCTTCTAAGAAGGCGGATTCTTTACTGTTTAGGAATTGCCGACGAGTCACGAATGATAGGTTCAGGAGTAAAGGTTCTAGAATATATGGCATCTTGCTCGCGACGTTTTGCTATTAATAATTCAGTAGCAACCTGAGCTATTTCAGCGTTTGGTTGATGTACAGTGGTGAGTTTAGGCCAGGTTTGACGTGAGAATGGGCTATCTTCGAAACCGACAATTGATAAATCAACGGGTATGTCTAAACCCGCTAAACGAGCCGCAAAAAGTGCACCAGCGGCAATTTCATCGTTACAAGCAACAATCGCCGTCGGGCGATTTTTTAGTTTGATGAGCTTGTTAGCACCATCAACACCGGACTCAAATGAGTACTTCCCTTCAATTATGTAGTTTTCATTCAGCTTTAGGTTATTTATTGTTAATGCCTGTTTAAAACCAAGTAATCGCTCTTTGGTGGATTCATGGTGTAAATCTCCGCTTAAAAAAGCGATATGCTTGTGGCCTAAATCAATCAGATGCTGGGTGATTTGAACTGCACCGAATTTATCGTTGACTAAAATAGTCAACCCATTCTGATCGTTGTCCTTTTCTCCCGCAATAATGCGCACATAGTTAGCATCAATTTCAGTGAGTGCTTTGAGTACTTTAGGATCTTCTGACAAGGGAGGTGTTAGTACTAATCCTGCGAGCCTAGAATATTTGACTAGTGCTGTAAGCTCATCACATATGGTCTCTGATTTGGCATTGCAAGGGTGGATGACAAGTTCATAGCCCTTGTCTTTACAGGCTGACAAGATCCCATTTTGCATATCAATAATATAGTAAGCGTTTGGGTTATCGTAAATAAAACCAATAGCATAGGATTTAGTTCCTGCAAGATTTCTTGCCGCTAAATTAGGTTGGTAGTTAAGTGCTTTTATCGCCTCGTTCACTTTGTCAACGGTGGCCTGCTTCACTGAAGGTTCGTTATTGGTTACACGGGATACTGTCTTGATAGACACTCCAGCATATTTAGCTACGTCGTTGATAGTGACTTTCATTGGTGTAAAAACTCTTTGTCTAAGGTCGCGAGGGGTTTAACTGTTCTATGAACGTAAATTCTTTACCAGCAATTTACAAGCTTACATTTTTTATCAGTTTTTTCTGACTTATACATCTTATAGTGCGAGCTTTTGATGTGCTTAGCAATCCTGAATTGTTACAAATTGGCGTTAATTTATCATTGTTACAATTATGCTGGGAGTTGTAAGTTTACGTCATAATATTAAAGCTCATGTTTTATAATGATTTTTAATAAAAATACTGATTTAACATTCTGCTTTATGACATTTTTTTGCTTCCATCGTTATTTTGTTGTGGCAAGTCTGTTAATTATTGTGTAATGTTTGCACTAGACATGACAGCGTTGTCATTCCGCGGGGAATGGTTATGAATACTAAAACGATAATAAAGTTATGGAAGGGAAACGAGATGCGACCATCAACCTTTAAGAAAACCGTACTAGCTACAAATATTGCTATCCTACTTGGTAGTGCTGTATCCATCAGCGCTGTTGCTGCAGACGCCGTGGCAACCACCGCAGCACCTGAAAATATTGAAAAAATTGAAGTTCGCGGTATGAGAGCATCAATGAAGGCATCAGTTAACGACAAACGTTTTTCTGATGCTGTAGTGGATGCGGTCACAGCAGAAGATATTGGTAAATTTCCAGATGGAGATGTGGGTGAGTCTTTAGGGCGCATTCCTGGTGTTGCGGTTAATCGTCAATTTGGTCAAGGCCAACAAGTATCAATTCGTGGTGCTTCAAGCCAGTTAACCAGTACTCTATTAAATGGTCATTCAGTGGCTTCAACGGGTTGGTTTGATCAACAAGCTATTGACCGTAGCTTCAATTACAGTCTATTACCACCAGAAATGGTGGGTGGTATTCAGGTTTTCAAATCATCTCAGGCAGATATTGCCGAAGGTGGTATTGGTGGTACTGTAATTGTTAAAACCCGTAAACCATTAGATTTAGATGCAAATTCTGTATTCTTAAGTACAAAGGGGGATTACGGCACTGTATCCGAAGAGATAGATCCACAAACCTCAGGACTTTATAGCTGGAAAACGGAAGATGAAAAATTCGGTTTCTTAGTTGCAGGTTCTTTAGATAAAACTCAATATCAACGCAATGGTATAGAATCTTTACTTGGTTGGGGGGAGATAGTTCCGACCACATTCCAGCAAGACCGAGAGCGTACCGCTGTTAATGCTGCATTCCAATACAGACCAACTGATAATCTTGAGTTTGGTTTGAATTTGATGAGCCTTCAACTTGATGCAAACAATGCTAATACTTCAATTTTCTTATTTCCTACTCAGCAGGGTGAAAATACTTGCCTTAAGAAAAATGCTGCAGGCGTGTGTACATTAGTTGAGCACACAGGTAAAGGTGGATTTGCTTGGGCTCAAACTTGGGCACGTAAAGCGAGTATGTCTTCTGACACAATTGATTTGGATTTTGCATATCAGGCAGATGCTTATAAGTTAGAAGGTCGTATTGGTAAGACCAAAGCTGAAGGTGGTACCGATTTAACTTCAAACTATGGTCAGTCTATTGGTAAACCTGAAGATTTCGCGGGTATCTATGATGCTACTGGCGATGTCATTGATATTAACATTGCAAACAACGCTTTTGATGCTTCTGATTTTAATGGAGAATTAGAAACAGCGGGTTGGGCTCTTAAAAAACAACCTAATACTGATGAAGAGTCCTTTGCGACATTTGACATTACTATTCCTGTTGAGCTAGGTGCTATTACATCATTTAAATCAGGCATTAGTTATGCCGATCATGATGTTACTCAAACTACCGAGGCTGCTCAATCCTCTAATATAGTAGCAAAAGATGCATCAGCTTATTATTCTGGTACTATGTCATCTGGCGCAGGCTTCACCTTACCTAAGCCCATTTTTGATAACATGATTAATGATGCCTATGCTGCTATCGATGGTTTTACTCTCGATAAATCAGGATATGGCACACTGCAAG
This sequence comes from Shewanella oncorhynchi, assembly GCF_030848765.1. Classification (NCBI taxonomy): domain Bacteria; kingdom Pseudomonadati; phylum Pseudomonadota; class Gammaproteobacteria; order Alteromonadales; family Shewanellaceae; genus Shewanella; species Shewanella oncorhynchi. Next base: position 3,725,379 of record NZ_CP132914.1, on the reverse strand, counting down.
AAAAGAATTTAGCGCTCTACACTATGGCTACATTCGCTGGTGAAGGCGTTCGTGGTAACTTCGGTTTAAGATATGTGTCTACTGATGTTGAATCTGATTATTATGCGTTCAGCAAAACAGGTACATATGCTGATGGTTTAAGTACTGATAAAGCCAGCTATAACGATGTTTTACCAAGTGTAAATATTGCATTCGACCTTGCAAGTGATTTAATTTTAAGAGCCTCAGCAGCTCAAGTTATTTCACGTCCAAATTATGCCGATTTATTCGCAACCTCTAAGTTACCTGGCTTCAACGATGGTACTCCTGGTAACGAGAAGAAAGTCACCGGTAGCGTAAATTTACAGCCTTTTAAAGCTTCACAAGCAGATGTAAGTTTAGAATGGTACTTCAGTGGAGAAGGTTTATTTGCAGCAACTTACTTTATCAAAGATGTAAGTTCATTTATCTCTACAAGAGAAAAACTGAATCAACAAATAGGAATTGAAGATCCCAACTTAATCACTGCTGGTGGTAGTACATGTGGTGCGGGTATTTACGATTGTTGGACTGTAAGTGAAAATTATAACGCTAATGGTGGCTCAATTGATGGTATCGAACTTCAGTTACAAGATTCATTCGATAGTGGTTTAGGTTACTCAGTTAACTACACCTTTGCAGACGCTTCATCACCAGCTGAAAACTATGCAGACCGTGTTGGAGTATTCTCTGACTCATCCAAACATACTGTAAACTTAGTTGGTTACTACGAAATGGATGATTTCTCAGCTCGGGTAGCTTATAACTGGCGTTCTGAATATATGATGCGTGAATTACCAGGGTTCTATGGTAACCGTGAACATCAAGCGTATGGCACCTTAGATTTAAGTGCTAGCTATAATCTAACAGATTATCTGTCGTTAACTTTTGAAGTGGTTAACTTGCTTGAAGAAGATAGCGTACAAAAAGGTGTATCTCCAGTGGATGCAGAGGGGGTTATTAGTGAATTTAAAGATAATTACCCTGTATGGAGTTTTGATGGTGAAGCCCGTTATAAACTCGGTGTTGCGTTGCGCTTCTAATTTAATTAGTTAGATTAATAAGAGCCTAGCAATTGCTAGGCTTTTTATTAAGCACTAAACTGCGTTAAATTAAAAGTGATAATATTAAAGGGCTAATGGTTATCCAATATATGACTCAATGTGTTCATGCTTAATTGTAGGATCATGCTATGACTATAAGAAAAGTAGCGATAGTTGGTGGTGGGACATCAGGTTGGTTAGCTGCTAATCATTTAGGACTGGTTTTAAAGAACAATCCAGAACTCTCCATTACGCTCATCGAATCTCTAGATATCCCCATTATTGGTGTTGGTGAGGGGACTGTTCCCTCAATACGTAAATCATTATCAAGCTTTGGTATAAGTGAGTCAGACTTTATTAAATCTTGTGACGTCACTTTTAAACAGTCAATAAAGTTTGTAAATTGGCTCGATCGAGCAAAGCACGGAAACAATAATTTTTATCATCACCTTTTTGATATGCCGAGTCCATTGGGTGAGGATTTGACACCATATTGGTTAACTCATCCAAGAGAGCACTTTGCCGATTTAGTCTCGCCACAGCATGCCGTTTGTGAGGAAAATAAAGGACCTAAGTTTATAACAACTCCGGAGTATGGTGGCGTTATGGGTTATGCTTACCATCTTAATGCCGCAAAGTTTGCTAAGTTATTAGCTAAAAATGCCATTGAACGATTTAATGTTGAACATATTTATGCAACGGTAAATGATATTTCTTTAGAGAAAGATGGTTCTATTTGTTCATTGTTGACAGATAAAGTGGAGTTATTTTTTGATTTCTATATTGATTGCAGTGGTTTTGAATCTATTTTGTTAGCAAAAAGATTTGATGTACCATTTATTGATAAATCACACCAACTCTTCATTAATACAGCATTAGTTGCTCAAGTGCCCACACAGGCTTTAGATCAAATTCCGCCATTTACGATTGCAACGGCTCATCAGGCAGGGTGGATTTGGGATATTGCCCTCACGCAAAGACGTGGAACTGGTTTTGTCTACTCGACTGATTATATGAGTAATGCTGAAGCTGAAGATACATTTGATCAGTACTTAGGTGGTCAACTTGCCGATCTTTCACATAGAAAAATTGCTATGAAAGTTGGTTATCGTCAGCAGTTTTGGGTAAAAAATTGTGTTGCATTAGGCTTAGCACAGGGATTTTTAGAACCGATTGAAGCGACATCTATTCTACTGACGGACTTTTCTGCACGCTTTCTTGCGGAGCGATTTCCTTCCGATAAAGATGATATTGATTATCTTGCTAAGCGCTTTAATGAAACAGTTTCTCAAGCGTGGGAGAGAGTCGTTGAATTTGCTAAGTTACATTATTGTTTATCCGACAGGTCAGACTCTGCTTTCTGGCGTGATAATCGCACCGATGAAACTATTCCTGAAGGCTTAAAACAACGTCTTAAAATGTGGCAAGATTTTATTCCAATCGCAGAGGATTTCCCTTCAAAGTTTGAAGTGTTCAACAGAGAAAATTATTTATATGTGCTTTACGGTATGAAGTATTCTACTCGACCAACTTATAGCAATGCAGAAGTTGATCAACGCGTTGTTCAACATCTGGCTAAGATGACGTTGTTAAAAAGTAAAATGATAAGTGAGTTGCCAGATCATAGAGAACTACTTGATAAAATCCGTCTCTACGGATTGCAATCTATATAGAATTGTACGAGTTATATAGAAAATAGTAACAAGGAAAATAAAGATGACAACACATTATGTCCCTTTGAATGATTCTATTCATAGACACTTAAAAGTGAAAAACATTGTTGACTATAAATTTTTTGAAAACATGCACATGTTGCCTCTTCAGGTTCAAGAGTTCATGTCAGCAGCGACGAGCTTTCCTATTATATTTACCAAAAATTCTCAAACAGGTGAATTCTTACCTGTAGCAGTTACATCTTTAAAAGAAAACTCGAACAAATTGATGATAAATGGTAGATGGATTGCTCGTTATTTACCTATTCAAGTTCAATTGTATCCTTTTGGTGCGAGTTATATTGATAATGAAATCATTATTGGAATTGATCTAAATAACTCGTCTGTGTGTGAAAGCGGTGAAAATTCTTTGTTTACAGCTGATGGCGATAATACTGCTTATCTCAATACGCAGCTAGAGTTGGCCAGTCTTCAGGCTGACTATCTGGAAATGACAAAACATTTTATTAATACTTTAATACAGCATGAGCTATTACAGCCTAGAACATTAACAGTAAATGCTCTGGACGGTACTAAGACCAACATTAATGGTATTTATACCGTTGATGAACAAAAAATTCATGAACTAGACGAAAGCGTTATGCTGGATTTTGCAAAACGTGGATTTTATTCTGTGATTTATGCACACCTTTGTTCTCTTAGTTTAATTGATTTAGTTATGGATAAATAACATTTAAAGAATGGTGTCATGCTGTATTGGTGGCATCAAATTATACGATTTATTTATGCTAGCTTTAAATTTAAGTAATGAATATGAATCACTTATAAATTTCTAACTCGCCAACATGACGCTACCCGTCAAAATGATCCAAATGGAGAAAAAGAGTTTTAATACTTTTACTGGGAGAAAGAGTGCTAATTTACGAGCAAGTAATCCTCCGATAATGGCGCCAGGACCTGCGAATAACACTAGCTCAAAGAGGGCATGGCTATTTGTTGAAAAAATATGGATAGGGCTTGCCGACCAGACTGTAATCGCAGAAACAACAACGCCAGTGGCGACCGCCATTTTGGCGCATAGTCCCCTTATCATGAGATAAATGACGACTAATTCACCGACGCCTACCGATAACCAAGCTGTGATAATACCGCCGAAATAGCCAATGAGAGCGAGCCAAAGAAAATCGACCAGCATTATAGAGCGAGTGATTTGTGTGCTACTTTTGCTACTGATAATGATGGCGATACCAAGCACTATCGAGAAAATGCTAAAGCTGGTGTGTAGCGAAGAGAGCGAATTGAGTTGTAGTAATTGGCTACTCCAGAAACCTAAGACAGAAAAGAAGGCTGCAAGTAATGATGCTTTTACAAAACCAGACCATGCATCATCTTCTCGGTGGTGCTTTTTATAATGAAGTGACCATGAAATCGCGCCTGCTGTCATGCCAAAGCATTGGATCATAAATGAAGTCGAGACACTTTGAGACTCACTAAAGTTGAGGCTCGAAAATACCGGAATAAAGATGACGCCACCGCCAGCTCCTGTCGAGTTTGCAAATATCGCTCCTGTGATTCCTAGAAAAACGAAGCGTCCATATTCTTGGATAAGATCAAATAGCGAATAAAAATGGTTCGCCCAAAATAACCAAGCTCCACAGAGTAGTAATACCAAACTGAGGTTTAGGTAATACCGATTTAAGCGCGGAGCAGGCTGGGTATTATTGGGCACAAGTGTGTTAATGGGATTCATCAATAGCTACCGTGATCTTTGTCATGTTATCGCTATGTTATCAATGAAAGACAGCGTTGTCACATAAGCTTGAATAAATAAAATAAACATTTTAAGCATTTGAATAATTTGCATTAATTATGTCTATTCATAAAAAATAACAATAATTGTCAAAAAAATGTAGAAATCCTGTTCTTTCTTGTGTACTTTAATAATGACAACGCTGTCATCTGCTTGTGTGACGCGTTGTTTGTAAGGTCTGCATGAGAGGATGAGGTCTCCTTATCATGTGTTTGGCAGGAGTATTGCTGTCGGGCGGCGATACGTTTGTCTTTGATATTTTGATAGTCTCTCCCCAGAAACTAGCGTGGGCTGGGTACTGTAAGCAGTGCCCAGCCATTTTTTTATGATGTTTTTACGGTATTACTCAACTGCCTACCTCAGCACTTGAACGTTAGCGGCATAGATAAATAAAACTCACTGGTATAAACCAGATAATAAAAGAGGTTGCAATTTATGGCGATTCATTTAACGGCTGCGATGCGTGTCATTGGCCATGTCGCACTCATCATGACAAGAAGAACGGCTTGCATACCCCTGTTTATAATGGCATTAGTGTTTTTTTCGGCATTTTCCTCTTTTGCTGTATTTGCTACCGACACAGCTATAAACCATTTAGCTTCAAATTCTGATGTGTCTAAATCGTCTGCACAGGTTTCAAAAAAAATCACCACCGCGATACAGCAGGAATGGTTACTAAAGTTACTTGATGAAGCACTGCGGCGCTCGGATTCGGGTTATCAAGCGCAAGAAATGTCGACTCAAATGAATCAAAAGCGCAAGGTCGAAGAAGCACTCGCTGGGACAGTCGACGTGTTTTGGAGCATGACCTCAAAAGAATTGGAAGAAACTGTGCTTCCCGTGCGCATTCCATTGTTTAAAGGGTTACTCGGTAATCGGCTGCTGATTATCCGGAAATCGGATGAGGCACGATTTGCTAATGTGAAAACCATGGCGGATTTTAGGCAGTTAAAGGCGGGGCAAAATCGTTATTGGCCCGATGCCACGATTTTAGAAGCCAATGGATTACCCGTCGTCACTAGCTATCAGTACACCAATTTATACTCCATGTTAGAAGGCGGGCGTTTCGATTATCTTGCCCTCGGCGCTCAGGAAATTGGCGAAGAACTCGCAAATCACCCCGATCCCGCACTTAAGGTCGATAGCCATATCCTGCTGCAATATCGCTCGCCAGCTTATTTCTTTGTTTCCCCTAAGCGCCCCGAACTTGCTGCTGCCATTTTAGCCGGGCTTGAAAGTATGGTAAGCGACGGCTCTTTTGATGAGATGTTTAATCGCGAGCTTAAAATTGAGCAACTGTACCGTGAGGCTAAGTTTGAACAACGGGTGATTATCCGTCTTGATACACCTGATTTAAGTCCATTAACACCAATAGAACGCACAGAATTATGGTTAGATCTTTTTAGTATGCAAGGTGCAAAATAATGAAAACATTAGCCTTAAAAGTACAGATTGGATTAGCGGCAGCAATTTTTATGATTGTTAGCGTTCTGTTCGGTGCATCTTACTGGTTGGCGAGCGATAAATTGGCTGCCAGTGAAACTGAGTTTGAAGAAAATACCGTCGCCAATTTACAAGTGACCATGGCGCAGCCCATCTTCACCTACGACTATGAACAAATCCAAGCCGTGCTATCTGTGATGCTTAAATCTGCGCAGATTTATCATATTGTCGTGAGTGACCATCGCGGTAAAGTGTTAGCCGAGAGTCAACAGGCTCAAACAGTGGCCGATGAGTATCTAGTGAAACGTGAAATTCAATTTGCTGATCAAGGTAACCCAACGGGCCAATTGGCTATTCAGTTTTCTATGTTGCCTATTCGCGCTCAGTTGTCAGATTTACTCTTAGGTTATTTCTTGCAGGCGTTGTTAATTCTCGGTGGCAGTTTATTTGTTATCTTCATTATTCTTAAACGTTTAGTGATTAATCCACTTGGGAATGTGGTCCGTGCTATGGAAGAAATTGCCAGCGGTGACGGCGATTTATGCCACAGATTACCCGTTGAGAGTCAGGATGAGATTGGTCAGCTTGCCAAGGCATTTAATGGTTTTGTTGAGCAAATTCACGGCACGATTTCCAGAGTGCACGAAACCTCAGGGCAATTACTGGGTGATGCCAAAGCGCTGGGGTCACTGTCGCAAACCAATAATGATCGCGTGCAAACCCAATTAAAAGAAACCGAGGCGGCAGTGACGGCTGTAACTCAGCTGAGCGCCAGTGCCAATGAAGTCGCCATTAATGCGAAACGCACCGCGGACGCGGCGAGTCAGGCCGATAAAGCGGTCGATGACAGTCAGCGTCAGTTCGATTCGGGATTAGACATTACTCGTAAACTGGCATCTGAATTAGCTCGCTCGGCATTGTTCGTTTCACAGTTACAGCAAGAAACGCAAAAGATTGATGAAGTCGTTGTAGTCATCAACAGTATTGCTGAACAGACCAACTTACTGGCGCTTAATGCTGCGATTGAAGCGGCGAGGGCGGGTGAACAAGGGCGCGGTTTTGCTGTGGTTGCCGACGAAGTGCGTACGCTGGCGAGCCGAACCCAACAGGCAACTGGTGAGATCCAGAAGATGATCCAGCAGGTCCAGAGCCGAGTGGCCGAAACGGTCACTGTGATGAAAGCGAGCCAAGCCCTCTCAACTCAGGGCGTTAACCGCTCAGAAGAAATTAAGTTAGTGCTTACTAAAGTGACTGATTTAGTCTCAAATATCAGTAATATGAACATCGAAGTTTCCCATGCGGCACAGGAGCAAACCTGCGTCACCGAAGCGATTTCTCGTACGTTAAATGATCTTGCCAATGTCTCAGGTTCAGCCTCACTCGATAGCGAGCACTTAGCGCACTCGAGCGAGCGACTGTTTCACCAAGGGGAAAGACTGCGGACGTTAGTAACTTCCTTCAGATTGTAGCCATTTCTGGAGCTAGATAAGGATAATCATGAAAAAAACACTTTCAGCAAGCGCCATTTTACTGGCTTTAGGATTAGCGGCCTGTTCCGAGGCGCCTGTGACGCCTTCCGCGGCGTCAGCCGATAAGGCTGTGGCTCAAACACAGCAAGCTCAGGACGCATTAACTCAAGCGCAGTTACAACAACTCGGGGATTCGTTAGTCGTAACTTACCGTGTTGTGACCAATGTGCCAGACGATAAGTGCCTAAAAGATAAAGCCGATGGTCGCTGTTTTGTCGCTCAAATTGATTTCGTGTCCGGTATGGATTTAGCCAGCCAAGATTGGGAAATCTATTTAAGCCAAATGCGCCCAGTGCAATCGGTTGAAAGCGGTGAGTTGACGATAACGCACGTTAAAGGCGATTTGCATCGTATTACGCCAACGGCTGCTTTTAAGGGATTTGTTAAGGGCGAGAAAAAGCAATTGACGTTCCGTGGTGAGCCGTGGCAATTGGCTGAAACCGACGCTATGCCAAACTATTACCTCGCAGCAAAAGGATTAGAACCCGTCATTATCGCCAGCACTCAAGTGGGTAAAGATGCCGAAACGGGTTTAGAGACGCGTCCGTATGTTGAAGGGTTTACGAATTTTAAAACCCAATATCAACGCACTGAAACGGATAAACTCGCGCCAGCCGATGCCGCGCAATTATTTAAAGACAATCAAAGCGTGAGTGAAGATGCCGCCTTGGCTGTGGATACCATTATCCCAACGCCACAAAAGGTGAAGATCCATTCAACAGATACACCAGTATCCCTTGCTGGTGGTATTAAGCTAGAATATCAGCAAGATAACCCAGAGCAAAAGAGTCAAGTTGCGGCAGCGGTGGCACGTTTAGCTCGCCTGGGTGTGGCTGAATCTGCGAGTGGCATTATCGTGAAATTTGCCAGCCAAAAAGGGGATGAGGGCAGTTATCGCTTAGATATTCAGCCAACTGAAATTGTGATCGCTGCCAATGATGCGACGGGCTTCTCTTACGGTTTGTCATCATTAGCAAGCCTTGTGGATGTGAATTCGCTGAAAGTGAATGCCATGACCATTGAAGACAGCCCACGTTATCCGTTTCGTGGTATGCACATTGATGTGGCACGTAATTTCCACAGCAAACAATTGTTGCTGGATTTGCTCGACCAAATGGCGGCTTATAAGCTCAATAAACTGCATTTACACATGGCTGACGATGAAGGTTGGCGACTCGAAATCGACGGGCTACCTGAGCTGACCGACATCGGTAGTAAACGTTGTCATGATCTTGCTGAAAATACCTGTCTGTTACCGCAACTGGGCAGTGGTCCTTTTGCGGAGTCGAGCGTTAATGGTTTCTATACTAAACAAGACTATATCGACATAGTGAAATATGCCGAGGCGCGTCAAATTCAAGTGATCCCATCAATGGATATGCCGGGTCATAGCCGCGCCGCGATTAAAGCGATGGATGCGCGTTTTCGTCGATTACAGGCTGAAGACGTAGAGCTTCAAAACACGGGCAAAGTGCAGGTTGTCCCTGTGCAGGAAACGGCAAATCAAGCTAACACAGCGGTAAAAGCGTTAGATGCGGGCGCTCGTCAATTGCAAGCTGAAGGAAAAACCACTGCAGCTGAGCAATATTTGTTATCCGATGCAAACGACAACACTGTTTATTCTTCAGTGCAATATTACGACGACAACACGCTTAACGTCTGCATGGAATCGACTTATCACTTTGTCGATAAAGTGATTGATGAAATTGCCAAGTTACACCAAGCCGCGGGTCAACCATTGACGCGTTACCACATTGGTGCCGATGAAACGGCGGGAGCTTGGAAACAATCTCCTCAGTGTTTAGCATTTGTCGCCAATAACGATAAAGGCGTTAAGTCGATAGATGACTTAGGCGCTTATTTTATTGAACGAATTTCGACTATGTTAGCGGCAAAAGGCATTGAAGCAGCAGGATGGAGCGATGGTATGAGCCATGTTCGCCCTGAGAATATGCCCGCTAAGGTGCAGTCTAATATTTGGGATGTGATTGCCCACAAAGGTCATTCGCGCGCCAATCAGCAGGCGAATCTCGGCTGGGAAACGGTGCTCTCTAATCCTGAGGTATTGTACTTTGACTTCCCCTATGAGGCCGATCCTAAAGAGCATGGCTATTACTGGGCTAGCCGCGCGACCAATAGCCATAAAGTTTTTAGCTTTATGCCTGATAATTTAGCCGCTAACGCCGAGCAATGGACCGATATTGAAAATCAGCCATTCGAAGCGGATGACAGAATAAAGCTTGTTGAGGCGGGTAAAAAAGTCTCGGGTCCAAGGGAGAAAGGCAAACCCTTTACTGGCTTGCAAGGGCAGGTTTGGAGTGAGTCGATTCGCAGTGACGATACGATTGAATACATGGTGTTTCCGCGTTTGTTGATGCTGGCCGAGCGTGCTTGGCATCAAGCTGCGTGGGAAGTGCCTTATCAGTATCAAGGCGCTGTGTATAACCAAAGCTCTGGGGCTTTTACCTTAGCCATGCGTGATGCACAGGCAAAGGAGTGGCAACAACTTGCGAATACCTTGGGCCACAAAGAGTTTATCAAGCTAGATAAAGCGGGGATTGATTATCGCGTACCGACGGTCGGCGCCGAGATCCGTGACGGTAAACTGTTTGCCAATATTGCCTATCCCGGCCTTAAACTCGAATACCGTAGCCTCAATGGCCAATGGCAAGCTTATCAAGCGGGATTGGCGGTCACTGCACCGATTGAGATCCGTGCCATTGCGGCCGATGGTATTCGTAAAGGCCGAAGTTTAATCGTTAACTAAATCGTTTTTATATCTGGCTGTATTTTAAAGATAAAATACAGCCTTTTTGTTTTTCTGTGTCAGTGATTGCCTAAATTTGATTTTAGATCATAAATCACTTAAAAAAGTAAATGACAACGCTGTCATTTTTGCTGTAACATTGAGTTAACTAAAGTTGAGCGCTGTATTAACGGCAAATAATAAGCAACGGTAGCGCTGCATTGATAGGTGAAGAGGGGTGTCATGGGGTTAGTCCAGACAAAAGATCAACCACTGTTTATAGGTGTAGATGGAGGCGGTAGTAAATGCCGAGCCACCATCTACTGCGCAGACGGTACCGTTTTAGGGACAGGTGTTGCAGGACGTGCAAATCCACTGCATGGTCTCACACAAACATTTGAATCCATTGAAGCATCGACTCGCCTGGCGTTGCTGGATGCGGGCATGAACGAGAGCGATAGTCACTTGCTGGTGGCGGGTCTTGGTCTTGCTGGCGTAAATGTCCCTAGGTTATATCAAGATGTTATCAACTGGCAGCATCCTTTTGCAGCCATGTATGTCACTACCGATTTGCATACGGCTTGTATTGGTGCCCACCGCGGTGCCGATGGCGCGGTGATCATCACGGGTACTGGCTCTTGCGGTTATGCCCATGTTGGTGATACCAGCTTGAGTATTGGTGGTTATGGTTTTGCATTGGGCGATAAGGGCAGCGGTGCTTGGCTTGGATTAAAAGCTGCGGAACACGTGCTGTTAGCACTCGATGGCTTTGCCGTACCAACTCGATTAACCGATATGCTGTTGAATGAGTTTGGTGTCACCGATGCGCTAGGCATTGTCGAAAATCTAGCGGGTAAATCATCAAGTTGCTACGCCGCATTAGCCAGAAGCGTACTCGATTGTGCCAATGAAGGTGACGCAGTCGCGACTGCCATAGTGCAAGAAGGTGCTGATTATATTAGCGAAATGGCGCGTAAGTTATTTAGCTTAAATCCGGTGCGTTTTTCTATGATCGGTGGTCTTGCTGAGCCTTTACAAGCTTGGCTCGGTGCCGATGTGGTCGCTAAGATTTCAGAAACCTTAGCACCACCCGAACTCGGTGCTATGTATTTCGCCCAGCAAGAATTTAATAAGTCGTTGTCAGTGCACATAGGCACTGAAGCCAAATCCTGTATTTGAACGTGAAGGTAAAAGACATGACAAACACTATTATGGAACAAGAAGCACGCACTGCACCGCAAAAAATTGCGGGTCAATTAGAAGCTAACGCTGACATCATGCAGCAGTTAGGTGAGAAACTGCGCGCCTTCGCCCCTCGTTTTGTGATGATAGTAGGTCGCGGCTCATCGGATCATGCGGGAGTGTTCGCTAAATACTTATTTGAAATTGAAGCGGGTGTACCGACCTTCGCCGCCGCACCTTCAGTGGCGAGTGTGTATGGTAAAACCTTGAAACTCGAAGGCGCGTTAGTGATTGTGATTTCACAATCTGGCCGTAGCCCTGACATTTTAGCGCAGGCGCGTATGGCAAAAAATGCTGGTGCTTTCTGTGTTGCCTTAGTGAATGATGAAAGTGCACCGATTAAAGATATCGTCGATGTCGTTGTGCCTTTACGTGCAGGTGAAGAAAAAGCCGTTGCTGCGACTAAGAGTTACCTCGCGACCTTGTCGGCGATTTTACAACTCGCCGCCGCTTGGACTCAAAGCGAATCGCTCGCTAGCGCCGTAGCGTCTTTACCCCAAGCGCTGCAAACGGCGGTGGATGCTGAGCCACAACTCACGCCAGAATCCGTTGCTGACGTGAAGAACTTAGTCGTACTCGGCCGTGGTTTAGGTTATGCGGTATCTAAGGAAATCGCGCTTAAGCTAAAAGAAGTGTGTTCAATTCATGCTGAAGCATTCAGTAGCGCCGAGTTCCTCCACGGTCCTGTGACCTTAGTTGAGAAAAAACTCACTATTGTTGATGTGTGCATTGGCGATGAATCCTACGCTAGCCATATTGAACAAATTGAAAACGTGAGCCAACGCGGCGCCGATTTAGTGCATCTGAATCAAACCTCGACCGACATTCACCCTCGTGTTGCTCCGTTAGCGTTATTACAACGATTCTATATCGATGTGGCAGTGGTTGCGATTGCCCGCGGTATCGATCCCGATCAACCGGCTGGCCTTAAAAAAGTGACCCAAACGCTTTAAGCTGCCTAGCTTTAAGTGGCAAAGTCTAAGAGGTCTAGGTAGGCTGCACGATTAAGCATCTGCAGCTAAACCCACGCGGTTAACCTAATTTTAGCCTTAAGCTAACCACGTTATTTATTGAAAGAGGTTTGCGATGAAAATCACCTTGATCGCCGAGCGTATTTTTGATGGTGAATATTTCCATCAAGATGTTCCTGTAACTGTTGAAGACGGGCACATTCTGGCGTTTGATACGGTTGTTGGCGCGAAGGAAATCCGCCAAGCTGGAACGCTGGTGCCTGGTTTTATCGATGTGCAAGTGAACGGCGGCGGCGGGGCGTTATTCAATGCCGATCCGAGTGTTGATTGCATTGAGACTATCGGCCGTGCCCATGCGCGTTTTGGTACGACGGGATTTTTACCCACGCTTATCACCGATGATGTCAGCGTGATGGCAAATGCGGCCGATGCTGTGGCCGAGGCTTTAGTCAAAGGTAGCGCTGGCGTTTTAGGGGTGCATTTTGAAGGACCACATTTATCTGTGCCTAAAAAAGGTGTACATCCGCAGGGTTTTATTCGCGAAATCACCGATGCTGAACTCGCGGTATTTTGTCGTCAAGATCTGGGGATTAAAGTGGTCACGCTTGCGCCTGAGAATGTGTCACCAGAGGTGATCCGCACGCTTGTCGCCTCGGGCGTTAAGGTGTGTTTGGGTCATTCTAATGCCGACTACGATACTGTGGTTGCGGCATTAGCGGCAGGCGCGACGGGCTTTACCCATCTTTATAATGCGATGTCACCACTGGGTTCCCGTGAGCCGGGCATGGTTGGCGCGGCGATTGAGAGTGAAACCGCTTGGTGTGGTTTGATTGTCGATGGTCACCATGTGCATCCCGCTGCGGCAAAGGTTGCACTAAGGGCAAAACCGAGAGGTAAAATGATGTTAGTCACTGATGCTATGCCGCCTGTCGGTATGGACGATGAGACTAGCTTCGAGCTTTTTGGTACTCGAGTGCTGAGAGTCGGCGACAGATTAAATGCCGTGACAGGTGAGCTGGCGGGTTGTGTGCTCGATATGGCGACTGCGGTCAATAATACGGTCAACTTGTTGGGTTTACCTTTGGCGGAAGCCTTGAGAATGGCGGCGTTATATCCCGCGCAGTTCCTCGGGATTGAGCATAAAGCTGGCCGTTTAGCACTGGGACATAGGGCTGATTTTGTTTTGCTCGATGCGCAGAACAAAGTGCAGGCAAACTACATTGCGGGACGGGCAGTCTATTCAGGGCCGATTTATGCGGGCCAGGCAATAGGGGCACACCCTTAAATCGCTTTCGCAGTTTAGGTGATGTGTAACAATTGGCCCTTGTCGTATTTTGGTGACAGGGGCTAAGTTTTTTTATTGTACAGCACTCATTTTAAACAGTATTAGTTTTGTACAGTATTAGTTTTGCTCAACTTTTATAAAAGCTTTTAATAACAATAATAAAGGATGATGGCATGGGGACGACACAGACAAACGCAATTGCGCCAGTAAAGGTGAATAAACCCAGGTTGATGTCGCTGGATGTACTGCGCGGCTTTGATATGTTTTGGATTTTGGGTGGTGAGGCCCTGTTTGGTGGCTTGCTTATTTTAACGGGCTGGGCAGGTTGGCAATGGGGCGATGAACAAATGCACCATAGCCAATGGCATGGGTTTCGGTTTTACGATTTAATCTTTCCGCTGTTTATTTTCCTCTCTGGTGTGGCCTTAGGTTTATCTCCCAAACGTTTAGATAAATTACCGATGAAGGAGCGATTACCTGTGTATCGTCATGGGATTAAACGACTCTTTTTATTGCTGTTACTGGGCATTTTATACAATCACGGTTGGGGAACGGGCGCGCCTGCCGATCCTGAAAAAATTCGCTATGCCAGTGTGTTAGGCCGAATCGCTTTTGCATGGTTCTTTGCCGCATTACTGGTGTGGCATACGAGTCTACGAACGCAAGTTATTGTCGCCTTGGGCATTTTGCTCGGTTATGGCGCAATGCAACTTTGGTTGCCTTTCCCCGGTGGACTGGCGGGCGTGCTCTTGCCAACGGAATCCATCAATGCCTATGTCGATTCGATGTTATTACCCGGCATAAGCTATCAGGGACGCACGCCCGATCCTGAAGGTTTACTGTCGACCATCCCTGCCATAGTCAATGCGTTAGCGGGTGTGTTTGTCGGCCACTTTATTGTTAAATCCCATCCTAAAGGTGAGTGGGTCAAAGTGGGATTACTCGCCGCAGCGGGTGGTGCTTGCTTAGCCTTAGGTTGGCTGTTGGATCTTATTATTCCGGTCAATAAAGATCTGTGGACCAGTTCATTTGTGCTGGTGACGTCGGGCTGGAGCATGATCCTGCTGGCGGCATTCTATGCATTAGTCGATGTGCTTAAGTGGCAAAAAACCGCATTTTTCTTTGTGGTGATTGGCACCAACGCCATCATTATTTACCTAGCGTCGAGTTTAGTGGATTGGAAATATATCGCCCAAAGCGTGTTTGGCGGCTTAGTGATGGCCTTGCCTGAAAGCGCTCAAGCGTTAGCTGCAGTTATCAGCTTACTTGCGGTGCAGTGGCTGGTGTTATATTGGATGTATCACCGCAATATTTTTGTCAGAATTTAGTCTGTTTGCTTAATAGCTTGAGCCGCACGCACTCAGTGTCTGCGGCTTTTTTTACATTATTTTCTGGATGTGAGTCATCACTTACTTATAACTTAGCTGTCGGCCTATTAATGATTACGAGGGAATATTCGCGAGAATTTATTAAATGACAGCGTTGTCTTTTTGTGTTATTTGTTTTAACATCACTGAAACAATGGTGCGTTTGGATGATAACATTAGCCATTGCGGACGAGTCGCGATACGGATATTCGGGAACTTAGGCATTAATTTAAACCCCGTTATCACCTAAATAAATAATTAATTACTATAAGAAGCAGGTTTATGGAAATGACACTCGATAAAAGCCAGCAGAAAAGCAGCTTTCTCCCCATGGCCATAGTGGCCGCTCTCTTTTTCATCCTCGGATTCGCCACTTGGTTGAATGGTTCTTTGATGCCTTATTTGAAACAAATATTGCAACTCAATCCCTTTCAAGCGTCGTTGATCCTGTTTTCTTTTTACATTGCAGTGACCTTTACTGCCTTGCCATCCGCTTGGCTTATTCGCAAAGTCGGCTATAAGAATGGTATGGCGATAGGCATGGGCGTGATGATGTTGGCGGGCTTACTGTTTATCCCTGCTGCGGAAACACAAATATTTGCCTTATTCCTTTTCGCCCAATTAGTGATGGGCGCAGGCCAAACCCTATTACAAACTGCGGTTAACCCTTATGTGGTGCGTTTGGGGCCTGAAGAATCTGCGGCCGCCCGTGTCAGTGTGATGGGTATTTTGAATAAAGGTGCGGGTGTGATTGCGCCTTTGGTGTTTTCGGCGTTGATTTTAGACAGCTTTAAAGACCGTATTGGTACTGAGCTAACTCAAGTGCAAATTGAAGAAATGGCTGACGGTTTAGTATTCCCCTATTTAGGCATGGCCATTTTTATCGGTATCTTAGCGCTCGCGGTAAAAAAATCACCTTTGCCAGAGTTGTTGAATGAAGATGAAGCTGCTGAAAATACTGATAAAGGGCAACTTAAAGCGGCATTATCTCACCCTAACTTAGCCTTTGGCGTGTTAGCGCTGTTTGTTTATGTTGCTGTAGAGGTTATTGCTGGCGATACCATTGGTACATTTGCTTTGTCTTTAGGCATAGAGTCATACGGTGTTATGACTTCCTATACTATGGTGTGTATGGTGTTGGGTTATTCTTTAGGTATCCTGTTAATTCCTCGTTTTATTTCACAGCCTAAGGCTTTGATGGTGTCGGCTATTCTGGGTTTGTTACTGACGTGCGGTATTTTGTTTGGCGACAATAATTCCTACGCTATTGCTAATGTTTTGTTAGTGCCTTTTGGCGGTGTGGCGCTGCCCGATACTTTGTTGATGATTGCTTTTCTTGGTTTAGCTAATGCGATTGTTTGGCCTGCTGTGTGGCCGCTAGCTTTGTCTGGTATGGGTAAATTGACTAGTACAGGTTCTGCGCTTCTCATCATGGGGATTGCAGGTGGCGCCTTTGGTCCAGTGTCTTGGGGGTTAATGAGTTCGGCGACAGATATGGGTATGCAGGGCGGTTATATTGTGATGTTGCCATGCTACCTGTTCATCCTGTTCTACGCGGTGAAAGGCCATAAAATGCGCAGTTGGTAGTCAAATCTGTTTGAACAGCTAAAAAGAAGCCCTCGATGATGAGGGCTTTTTTGTGTCTTAGTTCATCTAACCTAAGGCGAAATTAGAACGCGTAACTTACGCTCGCAAGCACGGTATCTGAGTTTTTGAATGCACCGTCAGAGACCTTTTGGTCACCGCTGAGATCTGTGCCCAACCAAGCTAATGAAAGTCCAAAGCCTGCCAATTCGGTCGATACGCCAACAGAGTAATCTGAGTAGCTATCAAAACCTTCACCATCATCTAAGGCATCACCCACGTTATAGCCGTAGTGCAGATCGAGACTCCAGTTTTCAACAAATTCGTAGGAGTAGTTTAGCTCTCCATAGTGATAATCTAAGTCAGTACCACCGTAATCATTGGTAAACCAATAGGCTAGGCGAAAGCCCTTAAATTCCATACCCGTAATCACTTCGAAATAACCTATATCACTCTCGCCTGAGTAGTTATAACGGTTAAGGGTGATGTCGTAGGTCAGATCTTCGTTGATCTCACCACCATAGGCGACATAGAAATCGTATTCGATCGCTGGGCCGTTATAACCTGGCTCATCAAAGTCCACGTTACTTGCCCAAGCCCCGACAGAGAAACCCGAATCAAAGCTCCAATCGATACCACCTTGCAGGGCAGGATCGCCAGCGGTTTGTGATACGCCGCGAAAACGATAGTCGTTAGTAAGACTAATTTCCCCAGTCACTTCGGCGGCGACCATGCCGGAGAATAGGGTCGTGGTTAGCGCGAGTCCGACAAGCTGTACCAGCCGTTTTTTTTTCAGATTATTATGCACGGTATTTCTCCCATTTTCTTTGTTGACTCGGACGTGTTACTGGCGACCATGGTTATTCAATCGCGCCAGTGCATCCGTTGGTTTGCCAAACAACAGCCTAGGAAAACCCGTTGCTGTGACCTCATGGCGAGTTATTGCTAAGATAACTTAGCTTTTTTGAGGCTAACATCAGCCTCGTTGATCTCACTTTTGTTCGAAAATGACGTAAACCTTGCGGCAGGGCTCCACGACTTCCCAAGTGCCTTGAAAACCCGCGGGTATGATAAACCTGTCACCCACAGTGAACGTCTGCGATTGACCTTGAAGATCTGTGATAACACTCATCCCTTCGAGGATTTCGCAGTACTCGTATTCAGTGTAGTTTATTTTCCAAGCGCCTGATTCACTTTGCCAAATTCCACTGTGAAATTGATCACAAGGGCTAGAATAATGATTCTCTAGCCCTTGAGTTGGATTGCCTGCTAACAACTTTTCCGCCGGTAACAGATAGGTTTCGACGGGTGTTTGCGCCGTAGCAAAGCGAATAATGGCGTTGATACTCACAGTCATTTGCGATTTCCTTGTTGAGCTGACATTCGGCTATTTCATCGTTGGCATCACAAACTCGGCTTGAGTCTGTTTACCCACGGGCCAGCGGGCAGTTATTGCCTTACGCTTGGTATAAAAACGCACGCCATCGGGGCCATGCATATGCAGCGGCCCAAACAGTGAGCGCTTCCAACCGCCAAAACTGTGGAACGCCATCGGCACCGGGATCGGCACGTTCACTCCAACCATACCGACTTGTACGTGGTGACAGAAATGTCGCGCCGCTTCACCACTTTGGGTGAAAATCGCCGTGCCATTGCCAAATTCGTGTTGGTTAATCAGCTCAAGCGCCGCCTGATAATCTTTCACGCGCACAATCGCCAGCACTGGCCCAAAGATTTCTTCGCGGTAGATGCTCATATCTGGCGTGACATGGTCGAACAAACAGGCGCCGAGGAAATAACCCTGCTGATGATCATCCACACTCAGTTTACGGCCATCGACCAGCAGCACTGCGCCTTCTTGCACACCGGCTTCAACATATTGGGTGACCTTAGCAAGGTGTTGTTTTGAGATCAGTGGCCCCATTTCCATCTCTGGCACCAGGCCGTTGCCGACTTTTAAGGTTTGGATTTGCGGTAGCAGTTTTTCCACTAACGCGTCGCCCACATCGCCTACCGCCAGCACGACTGAAATCGCCATACAACGCTCACCAGCACTGCCGTAAGCGGCACCCATTAAGGCGCTAACGGCTTGATCTAAATCCGCATCTGGCATGAGTAACATATGGTTTTTCGCGCCGCCTAAGGCTTGCACGCGTTTGCCATGTTTAGAGGCTGTGCTGTAGATGTATTCAGCAATCGGCGTTGAGCCTACAAAGCTCACCGCTTGCACATCTTTATGGGTGAGTAAGGTATCGACGGCTTCTTTGTCGCCGTTAATCACGTTAAACACGCCATCGGGAAGACCCGCTTCTTTAAGCAGCTCGGCAATCCGCATCACCGAGCTTGGGTCTTTTTCCGAGGGTTTCATAATAAAGGTGTTACCGCAGGCAATCGCGATTGGGAACATCCACATGGGAACCATCACGGGGAAGTTAAAGGGCGCTATGCCTGCGACAACACCTAAAGCTTGATTAACTGACCAAGAATCGACGCCGCCACCCACTTGCTGGGTGTGTTCACCTTTAAGCAAGTGCGGAATACCACAGGCAAATTCGACCACTTCGAGACCTCGGATCAACTCGCCCTTAGCATCGTCTATCACTTTTCCGTGCTCGCGGGTGATAAGTTGCGCCATTTCATCTAGGTGCTGCTCAACTAAGGCTTTGAATTTAAACAGTACTCGAGCACGGTTGAGCGGCGTGACTTGCGACCAGGTTTCAAAGGCGTTTTTTGCGATCGCGATGGCTTCACCCACTTCAGTTTCGCTTGCGAGTGAGACTTGGCCACGTAGTTCACCCGTGGCGGGTTCAAAAATATCTTGGGTTCTGGTACTGGCAGGGGTGTGCTGACCATTAACAAAGTGAGTGATCTTGAGCATAGTTAACCTTTGAAGTTCCCCGCCGCAGCGGGGTGTTAAATGTGAGAGTAGAACGAACCGCTGGTGCTATCATCCAACGGCGTTAATGGCATCGCTTAGGCTATTAACCATTTGGTCAATCTCGCGTTTATCGACAATCAGTGGTGGTGACATGGCAATAATGTCGCCCGTGGCTCGCACTAAAGTGCCGTGGCGGAAGCAGTGTTCAAACACGCCGTAACCCCGTTTACCCGCGCCTTGAGCGTTAGGGGAGAATTGAATCCCCGCCACTAATCCTGTGTTGCGGATATCAATCACATTCGGCAACCCTTTGAGGCTGTGCACTGCGTCTTCAAAGTAGCGTTCAAGCTCAAAACTGCGCTCGAATAATTGCTCATGCTCATAAATTGATAGTGTGGCAAGTGCGGCTGCTGCTGCGACTGGATGACCGGAATAGGTGTAACCGTGGAAAAACTCAATCAGCTCAGTAGGGCCTTGCATGCAAGTGTCGTGGATAAAATCTTGCACAAACACTGCACCCATAGGGATGGCGCCGTTATTGATGGCTTTAGCCGTGGTGATTATATCTGGGATAACGCCCCAACGCTGACTCGCAAAGGCGGCGCCAACGCGGCCAAAAGCGGTAATGACTTCGTCAAAAATCAGTAGGATGCCATGCTTTTTAGTGATTTCACGTAGACGTTTTAAGTAACCTTGTGGCGGTAATATTACCCCTGCCGAACCCGACATAGGTTCAACGATTACGGCGGCAATATTCTCGGCGCCATGCAGGGTCACTAGTTGTTCTAAAACCTCGGCTTTTTCAGCGCCAAAGTGTGAGAGTCCACGGGTAAATGCCGCATTTTGGATATCTAAGGTATGAGGTAAGTGATCGACGCCTTGCAGTAATTGGCCGCTAAATGCTTTGCGGTTATTGCTTAATCCACCTACAGAGATGCCACCAAAGCCGACACCGTGGTAACCCATTTCTCGGCCGATAAAGCGGGTGCGTGAGGCTTGACCGTTGGCTCTGTGATAGCAAAGTGCCATCTTAAGCGCAGTATCGACGGACTCAGAACCTGAGTTAGTAAAGAAGATTTTGTTCAATCCCTCAGGACTGAGCTCGACTAACCGCTCGGCAAGTTCAAAGGCAATAGGATGACCCATTTGGAAGGAGGGCGCGTAGTCCATCTCTTTAATTTGTTTGCTGACCGCTTCGCTGATTTCTTTGCGACCATGGCCTGCGTTACAACACCATAAACCTGCGGTAGCATCTAACACTTTATTACCATCAATATCCGTGTAATACATGCCTTCGGCCTTGGCGAGTAACCGCGGACTGGCTTTGAATTGGCGGTTAGCGGTAAAAGGCATCCAGAAATGTTCAAGTGAGGGTGCGCTTGAGGAATTGAGCGGCAAATCGGCCATAGTGTCTACCTTGTCCTGTATTTTCAGGTCTTGTTTTAGGGTGGCTAATATTTGCTATGCTATGTTAGAAATAATGAACATGGAAGAGCCGTGTGCAGTTATTTGTGGCAAAAAAGCTATTTTTGTAAAAAATATTGAATTTTATTGCTTAAACAGCGTAACCTGAAGCTCGGATTATGACTGTGATGATGTTTAGCATTTGCGTTAAAGTCGTCACAGACCACTATTTTCTTGTCGATGAACGATAAACCACACCTATACGAATTATTAAGAGGTCATCATGAGCACACCGAAGAAACGCAGCGAATGGGAAAGTCTGGCTGCCAGCCTGTCTATTAATGGTAAGGCGTTTATCAATGGCGAATACCAAGATGCCGTTTCGGGTAACACCTTTGATTGTATTAGTCCTATTGATGGTCGCTTGTTGGTAAAAGTGGCGAGTTGCGATCTTGCAGATGCTAATCTTGCGGTTGCTAATGGCCGCAGCGTATTCGAGTCTGGTGTTTGGTCGCAGCAGTCTCCGGTAAAGCGCAAACAAGTGATGATACGTTTCGCCGAGTTACTGGAGGAAAATGCCAATGAACTCGCGCTGTTAGAAACCCTCGACATGGGTAAACCAATTCGTTTCTCCAAAGCGGTGGATGTGGCGGGTGCTGCCCGTGCGATTCGCTGGTCTGGCGAAGCGATTGATAAAATTTACGATGAACTCGCGCCAACGGCTCACAATGAAATTGGCATGATCACCCGTGAGCCTGTGGGGGTTGTCGCCGCGATTGTTCCGTGGAACTTCCCAATGCTGATGGCGTGTTGGAAGCTCGGGCCCGCGCTGGCCACGGGTAATAGTGTAGTATTAAAACCCTCTGAAAAGTCACCCTTAACGGCTATCCGTATGGCGCAACTGGCTATTGAAGCTGGGATCCCAAAAGGCGTACTCAACGTGTTGCCAGGATTTGGTCATACTGTGGGTAAAGCCTTAGCGTTGCATATGGATGTGGATACGCTGGTTTTCACAGGTTCCACCAAAATTGCCAAGCAATTAATGATTTACGCTGGTGAGTCGAACATGAAACGCGTGTGGCTAGAGGCGGGAGGCAAGAGCCCTAATATCGTCTTTAATGACGCGCCAGATCTCAAAGCCGCTGCTGTTGCTGCTGCCGAAGCCATTGCTTTTAACCAAGGTGAAGTTTGCACCGCAGGTTCGCGTTTGCTGGTGGAGTCCGGGGTTAAAGATGAGCTTATCGCGCTTATCGCAGAGGAGCTAGCCTCATGGCATCCAGGGCATCCACTCGATCCCGCCACTGTGAGCGGCGCCGTTGTTGATAAACAACAGTTAGACACAGTACTCAGTTATATCAAAGCGGGTAAAGACGAAGGTGCAACCTTAGTCCACGGTGGCTGCCAAGTTATGGCCGACACGGGTGGTGTGTATGTGCAGCCAACGGTATTTTCTAACGTAAACAATCAGATGAAAATTGCCAGCGAAGAGATCTTCGGTCCTGTGTTATCTGTCATTGAATTTAATGGCATGGAAGAGGCGATATCGATAGCCAACGATACCATCTACGGCTTAGCTGCTGGCGTGTGGACTTCGGATATTAGCAAGGCCCATAAAACAGCCAAAGCCCTTCGCTCTGGCATGGTGTGGATCAACCATTACGATGGCGGCGACATGACAGCGCCATTTGGTGGCTATAAACAATCAGGTAATGGCCGAGATAAATCTCTGCACTCCTTCGACAAATACACAGAACTGAAAGCGACCTGGATCGTGTTATAAGCGGACTATTTTTATAACCGCTCTTTTTTGTCTATATTTGTCTATATAAGAGAAGGAGCCGCTTTCGCCCAATACTAAAACCTCTTTTCATATTACATGGAAAGAGGTTTTTTATTTTTTGTAGCTCAAGGCGTCCCCATTTTTCTAAGCCATATTTCACTTGTAAAATCTGCATCTGTTACCGTGAATAAAATGTTACCGTCTTGATTCGTAATGTTGTTGCTCATTTATACCCGATAGAATATTGACTTTAAACACTCCCATTAATATCTAAATTTACTTCCATTCTTATCTGCGTCATAAATATCGTAAGTTATCGCTTATAAATTTGTGGCTTTCAAACATTACCATTAATGAATTTAGTCATAGAGTGAAAAGTGTTGTAAGTTATTTGTGATATTATAGGGTGCTTAGAGCATTGAATAAGAAGGCAAGTATGCACAATGTAGAAGAGTTTGGGGCAATCGTCAGTAAAGCTCTAGATAGTTACAAATCCGATTTTATGGAACTTGTTAGGGAATATGCGACTTTTTGTAAAAATCAAGGTGAGGCATATTGCGATTTTTTTGTCGATATAGCCTCTATGATGAATGGCGCATGGCTTTTAACCGCAGTATGTGAGTTTGAGGATGTTTCAGAATTTAAAGCCTTTAATTGGTATCAATTATTGAATGTTGATATAGACAATATGCCAGAAGATGATTTGTTCTCCCTACAAAAAAAGCTATATGAAATCGGTTATATTTGGTTGGTGGAGCAATTGATTTCCTCTAAAAAAGAAATAAAAAGTATCGAAATTAGGTTGTTTCATAATGGCAGCAATGAATACCAATCTTTGGCATAATTAGCTTCTAACAGAGCTAAACGACATCAGTCACTGGGCTCATTGGATAGAATTTTTTGTGTGTGGTTATGTCATACCGTTGGTAGTATTTACCTCTAGGGCAAGTATGAAGAACTTTATTAGCAAAGATCTAGATATTGAAGAGTTTAAAAAAAGATTCGATAACACCAGAGAAAGTTTTATAAATTCTCTAAAAACAGCAAGTAAAGGTTATCGAAATGTAAGGTTCTTCGCTTGTGATGAAAGTGGAGTCCCCATTAAATGGGTATGAGATGATGAAACGTTCACACATAACTGGGAAGAGGGCACTCTTGAAGATGCTATTCAGTTTGCCCGTCACATGATAAATAGTGGAATGTATTTTGCGTTTATGGGTTGTTTGTCTGGTTCCAGTGATCTTGATATTTGGCTGACCACCTTTGAAAACCCCATAAAGAAACCTACATGGCCAAGTGGTAAAGAACCCAAATTTGAGATTATCCATGAAGTGTTAACTCGTTAGGGCTTTGTTTACCGATCTAAATTAGGAAACAAAGCCTCGTTATGACTGCATATTTTATCTCAACGTAAGAGCATTCACCTGTAAATACGTGATTTTAGCGTGCAACTGCTGTAGCCTCGTGGAAATTTATTGTTTCTTATTTTGATCTTTTAGAATGCAAGCTTAGAGCTTTGCCATCTAAGGTTGTTGGTTATTTTCCCCGAGACTTTTGTTGAGCCTTTCGCTCGTCAGCAAAGCGTTCACTCATTAGAGAGGGTGTCATGTGAATACACTTCAAAACCCAATTAGGCAGTTCAATGTCGTCAAACTATTTGTACTGGCATTGCTAAGCTTTTTGGCCGGCTGTTCTTCAATGCAGACGGGTGAGAATGGAAACTGGGTGGGATTCACGGAAGCTGGTCAGGCTTCATTTTATGGGGATAAACATCAGAATAAGCAGACGGCCAGCGGTGAACTTTACAAACATAAATTAAAGACAGCAGCGCATAAAAAGTTACCCTTTGGCTCGAGTGTTAAGGTCACCAATGTCGATAATGGCAAAAGTGTGATTGTAAAAATCAATGATAGAGGGCCTTTCGTGCGTGGCCGCATTATTGATCTGTCTAAATCGGCGTTCAGTAGCATAGGCAACACTTCTTCTGGCTTGATTGACGTGAAAATTGAAGTCATTAAATAGCGGCTATTTTGAAAACAGTTGTCTCGAAACGGACTTTTGCGAAAACGGCTATCTCGAACACGGCCATATCGACAGGATCGTTTTGAAAGCAGCATCATTAAAATGAGCAGTTTGAAAGCACTCTCTTCAAAACGCGGCTTCGCCGCAATCTAATGATTGAATGCACTAATAATTGAGCGCATAAAACCGAGTCCACGCTTTTAAAGAAATATCAAAACAGGCAATTTGTTAAGCCGATATTTGGGCTTTACGGTATTTGGTGAGAGACTAGCGGCAGACTTGGATAACAGTAAAAGGACCCGCTATGGAATACCCACTTGTTAGTACGCAGTGGCTCGAAGCACATCTCACCGATCCTCATTTAGTCTTGCTCGATGCCAGTATGGAAACCGTTATTGGTAAAGAACCCCTAGTTTACGATGAGCCTATTTGCATTCCGCGCTCACGTCGATTCGACTTGGAAAATGTGTTTTGCGATAAAACTTCAACTCAAATCCATGCCTTGCCGACGTTTGAGCAATTTAGCCAAGGGATAGCCCAACTTGGAATTGAAGCCGACAGTGTTATCGTTATCTATGATAACCAAGGCATTTATTCATCTCCACGGGCGTGGTGGACCTTTAAAGTTATGGGCTTTAGTCGAGTCTATGTGCTTGATGGTGGCTTGCCTCAATGGATAGAAGAAGACCGCATTACCTCATCGCGTTATCAAGCCGAAGGCGTCGATTATGGCCCGACGGATATCGATACTTTGGCGGATGTGCTGCAATACCACCCTGAGCTTGTGATGGATGCGCAAGCTGTCCTATCAAGAATTGAAGATGCCGAAACGGCGATTGTCGATGCCCGTGGTGCGCCACGCTTTTTAGGGCAAGTGAGTGAGCCGCGCCCCGGTGTGCGCTCAGGGCATATTCCTCGTTCTGTTAACTTACCCTTCGCTCAAGTGCTCGATGGCAATAAAATCAAAACGACCAGTGAGCTACAGGCTATTTATCAAGGGCTAGCAGCGGATAAATCCGCAAGGATATTCAGCTGTGGTTCTGGGATTACGGCGTGTATTTTGATCTTAGCTTCGGTCGCCGCGGGGCATAAAAATCCTATCCTCTATGACGGTTCATGGGCGGATTGGGGCAGCCGTAACGATCTGCCGATAGAGTGTTAATTGAGTATCACCATTGAAATTAGTGCTGTAGATTAATTAAGTTAGCGTGGTTTTTGTTGAACATCATGTGACTTTTACGTCGTTTGGCGAAATGCCAAGGAGAAACCTTTGATAGCGAGATTGATCGATAAGTTGGTATTTGGATTTATTTTAGTGATTGCCTTACAGTTACCACAACTGGCTGATCATTATCAGCAATTTTTATCAGGCCTTTATGAATCGACTCGATGGCAGGTGGAAGGTTACGAGGCAACGGCTAAGGAATATCATTACGCCGATGTTGATGCCATGATTGCCCGCCATCAGCAAAATGAGGAGCCAAGTGTGCGTGCCGACGCTGAGCAAAAGGTACAGACACTGGCGCTTTATAAAGCGTTAACACAGGGCGTGGCGATCTTTAATACGGGCAATTTGTTTGAGAAAACTGCCTATATGTTTAACCCTGTTCGCTTTGATTATCTTGAGAAAACCATCAGTAACTTTAAGCCAGGGATACCTTTAACTTCTAGTGGTATTGGCTTTGGCGTCTTGGTGGCTTTAGTCGTGCATTATCTTGGGTCTATCCCTTTTATCCTGTGGGCAAGGCGTAACAAGCGACTTAAAACAAGTCCTTAAATCTGTGATACAGCATGCCTGCAGCGAGTATAGGTGAGCGGAATGTTGGGCCGCCGGGGAAGGTGATGTGTTTGATTTTAGCGAACACATCGAAATGTCCCGCCTGTTGGCAAATAGCCTCGGCAAGCAGTTTTGCCGCCATGTGAGTGGCATTCACGCCGTGTCCCGCATAGGCTTGGGCGTAAAAAATATTATTTGCATCGGGAAGGCGACCAATTTGTGGCATACGGTTAGCACCGATACCTATCATACCGCCCCATTCATAATCGATACGCACGCCTTTTAACTGCGGGAACACCTTCTCAAGATTCGGTCTCAGTGCCGCTTCAATATCCTTGGGATCTTTACCCGAATAGGTACAAAGGCCACCAAACAGCAAACGACGATCTGCGGATAAGTGAAAGTAATCTAAGGCAATTCGCATATCCGCGAAGGCCATGTTTTGCGGGATAATACTCGCGCATTGGGCCTCAGTTAAGGGCTCTGTTGCCAATAAATAACTGCCTGCAGGTAATACTTTCCCCCCTACAAAGCTATTAAGTTTGTGGCCGATATAGGCATTGCCCGCCAGCACTAAGTATTGGCATGTGACTTCGCCCTTAGCGGTAATGACCTTAGGTTTGGCGCCTTGAATGATTTTTTCAGCAGCGCTGTACTCAAACAACCTAGCACCGAGATTGCGGGCGACGCGTGCCTCACCCAGGGCAAGATTAAGTGGGTGTAGATGACCGCTACCCATATCAACTAGCGCGCCTTGATAAAAATCTGAGCCTATGACTTCACCTAATTGTGGCTTAGTTAACAGCTTGATTTCTTGCTGATAACCCATGGCCTTGAGTGCGCTAAATTCTTCTTCAAGCTCATCCATGTGACGAGGTTTAACCGCTAAGTCGCAGTAACCCATTTGCAGATCACAGTCGATACTGTGTTCTTGTATGCGATTTCGCACAATTTCGACGGCTTCAAAGCCCATCTGTTGAATTGCTTGAACACCTTCAGTGCCGATTTCACTTTGAAATTGCGAAGGGTCATGGCCTATGCCGCGAATGAGTTCTCCGCCATTACGCCCCGATGCGCCCCAGCCAATTCGCCTCGCTTCTAACAGCACAACACTCATACCGCGCTGCGTGAGTTCTATGGCGGTATTGATACCGCTAAAACCGCCGCCCACTATGCAGACATCGACACTGATATTGCCTTCGAGTTGTGGGTGAGCGTAAATTTCTTTTGCAGTATCAACATAATAAGAGTGTGGATACTGTTCACTGTGCACTGGAGGTTTGCTTGCCATTATGGCTCCCAAAAATTGTTTTTATTGTAAATTGGACTTGTCTCAGTATACTCATCACACTTTTAACATGACGCAAAAAAGTGTTCGTTTTATTTAACACGCTTTTTATGTAGAATACAATGAAAGCAGTAAAACACGCGCTTTTTGGGCGAAAATGCGTTCTGGATGGTGTTTATCCTGAACAACCTGTTCGTCATCTATCGGGATTGACCCGAGCCTTTAGGGGGATGTGAAATTTGGATATTGGAGCCAGCCTCAAAACTGTTCGAAAAATGAAAGGCTTATCTCAACGAGAATTAGCCAAACGTGCTGGTGTGACTAACAGTACGATTTCAATGATCGAGAAAAACAGTGTTAGCCCGTCAGTCAGCTCTTTAAAAAAAGTGCTGTCGGGTATCCCGATGTCTTTAGTGGACTTTTTCTCCATTGAAGCCTCAACGGATAGTGAGCAAAAGGTCGTCTATCGATCCAATGAATTACTGAATATCGGTACTGGGCCACTTGAATTCAAACTGATTGGCCGTGATTACCCGAACCGCGCAATGTCAGTGATGAATGAGATTTATCCACCCGGTTCAGATACGGGTGAAGAGATGCTAAAGCACGAAGGTGAAGAGGCCGCTATGGTGATAGAAGGTAAATTCGAACTCACTGTTGGGGATGAAGTGTATATTTTGGAAGCGGGTGACAGTTATTATTTTAACAGTGAATTGCCCCATAGATTCCGCAATCCCTTCGATGAACCTTGTCGCCTAGTGAGTGCGACTACGCCTGCAAACTTCTAATTAAGTCATTAACTTACCATATTATTCAACATATTAGGCCACTTATTCGCTAAAAGTGAGTGGCGTAATACTGTTATTCAACATTCCTGCGGATTTATACCAATCACATTAAATATCTAATCAGTTCAGAGCCTCACAGGCATTTCAATCCAAGGCGCATTGACGCAGAAATGGTCATTCCCTTTTAAGTCAATGCAACACCGGAGTGGTATGCCTGTGAGGCTCCCGAAGGGCGGCTGATGTTCACTACATGGCAACGCGCTTTATACTACGTTCAAGGTTTTCGACAGAGCACCACTATGCCTTCAAGCCTTCGCCTTGTCTAAAGCGCGTTGAACTCCCGCTGAATGAACAGATATTTAATACGATTGGTATTACCTACTTTTTAACCCTGTCATATTGGTTATGTATCCTCTTCTTTGTGTAAATAATATTGGTTCAAATTTGCTTCGAATACGGTTTAATTTACTCGGTACAAGTGAGTTTTATGCTGGTGTAACTGCCGGTTTATATACATGAATTAGCGATAAATGGGGTAAATATACATTTAACTACATGTTATTTATGCTTATTAAGAATAAGTGGATTAAATAACCTTTAACAAGTGTTTAACCTCTTGCCTAGTGCTAAATTTCGGTGTACTGTGTGAAAAAATGAACATTTAAAGGCAAAGTGTTCGTTATGCTAGTAAAATCAATTCTAAAGGTGAGATATGTCAGCCGATTTACCCCTCATAGGTGTTATTGCATGCAATCAACAATTGGGATCACACTCCTTTAATATTGTTGGTGAAAAATACCTTTTAGGCGTAGTTAATGGCGCTAAAGGCTGGCCGTTAGTGATCCCATCTTTAGGTGGCGATTTACCGATAGACGCTATTTTAGAGCGTCTTGACGGTATTTTGTTTACTGGCTCTCCTTCTAATGTAGAACCCCATCTTTATGCAGGCCAGCCGAGTGAGCTTGGTACACACCATGATCCTAAACGTGACGCGACAACTTTGCCGCTGATCCACGCTGCTATTGCTGCTGGGGTACCTGTATTAGGTATTTGTCGCGGTTTTCAAGAAATGAATGTGGCTTTTGGTGGCAGTTTGCATCAGAAGCTCCATGAGGTGGGTGGCTTTATTGAACATCGAGAAGATAAAACCGCATCCTTAGATGTGCAGTATGGGGCTTCTCACAGTATTACTGTTGAGCCCGGGGGGCTTATTTACGAGGCCTGGGGCCGTAACTCTGCAGAGATTAACTCTGTACATACTCAAGGCGTGGAGCGCCTGGGTGTTGGGTTGCGGCCAGAAGCTTATGCTCCAGATGGGTTAGTGGAGGCTTTCTCCGTAATTGGTACTAAAGAATTTGCCCTCGGTGTGCAATGGCATCCAGAGTGGAAGGTGAGCGAGAATCCGTTTTACCTCTCCATTTTCAATGCCTTCGGTGATGCATGCCGACGTAGGGCTACAACTCGAGTGAAATAATAATGAATAAGCTAATCGCTTTTTTAAAAGAACGAAAAATCACAGAAGTCGAATGTGTTATCAGTGACATGACTGGCATCGCCCGCGGCAAGATTGCTCCAGTCGATAAGTTTCTCGATGAAAAAGGCATGCGTTTGCCCGAAAGTGTGTTGTTGCAAACTGTGACCGGTGATTTTGTCGACGAAGAGATTTACTACAGTTTGCTCGATGCAGCCGACATCGATTTTGTTTGTGTACCCGATGAAAATGCCGTTTTTATGTTGCCTTGGACCATCGAAGCCACGGCACAGGTTATCCACGATTGCTACGACAGAATGGGTAATCCTATTGAGCTGTCACCACGTAACGTATTGAAAAAAGTCTTGTCTCTCTATGACGAACAGGGCTGGGAACCTGTTATCGCTCCCGAAATGGAGTTCTATTTGACTCGTCGTAGTGACGACCACGATTTACCCCTAAAGCCTCCAATTGGTCGTTCAGGCCGCCCCGAAGCGGGTCGCCAGTCATTCTCTATTGATGCTGCCAACGAATACGATCCTATGTTTGAAGACATGTATGATTGGTGTGAGCTTCAAGGTTTAGATATCGATACTTTAATCCATGAAGATGGTCCCGCACAGATGGAGATTAACTTCAGCCATGGCAATGCATTATCTTTAGCTGATCAAGTGTTTATCTTTAAACGCACTTTACGGGAAGCCGCGCTGAAGCACGATGTGTGTGCCACTTTTATGGCAAAACCTGTGACGGATGAACCTGGCAGTGCGATGCATATTCATCAAAGCGTGATCAATAAAGAGACGGGCAAGAATATTTTCACCAATGAAGATGGGACTAAGAGCAAGCTATTCTTGGGATATATTGCAGGTCTACAAAAATTCATTCCTGAGTTGCTGCCACTGATGGCGCCAAATGCGAACTCATTTCGTCGTTTCCTCCCCGGCACTTCGGCACCTGTAAACTTAGAATGGGGCGATGAAAACCGTACCTGTGGTTTACGCATTCCAGAATCTTCACCACAAAACCGTCGCATTGAGAACCGCATTCCCGGCGCCGATGCTAACTGTTATTTGGCGATTGCCGCGAGCTTGTTGTGTGGCTATATCGGCATGGTTGAGTCGCTAAAACCTTCGACTCCTGTGCAAGGTAAAGCCAATGAAAGCCGTAGCAATAATACCCATTGTTTACCGCTTACATTAGAGGAAGCATTAGCGGCGATGGAAGAAAGTGATGCCTGTAAGCAATATTTAGGCGAATCCTTCACCACTGGATTTGTTGCGGTAAAACAGGCTGAACTTGAAAACTTCCGCCGTGTTGTCAGCTCATGGGAACGTGAATTCCTATTACTCACTGTGTAATGTTTTGGATTGATTGCACTGACCGTGTTGCCGCGTTAACCCAAGGAATAAGGGGTTAACGTTGGCCATAACGATACTGATGTGTGCACTGTTTTAGTGAGGTTGCACTTAACTGGTGCAACTCGCTTGTTAAATAATATGATGGTTTTTAATGGCTTGTCCGTTAAAGTGAATATTCAATTCCATCGCTTGTCTGCTAGGGAAGTAAAATAGGATTAACAATTTTAAGTTGTTCGCTTACTAGCGTTACTAACTAATTGTTAGTCATATTTAAAATGTGTTTATCTAAGTGTTTTTTGCGATTGCTTAGGGACTTGAGGCATTTGCCTTAATGTTGCAAAATGTACAAGCAGTGTCATATCTAGTCTATTTTTTTGAGTGTTAATGCAATACCGATGCCTCGAAAATTTGGCACGAAACCTGATACTTAACAAATTGCAGCAAGATATAAAGTAGGCATGGTTATCATGTCGTAGAGACTGCCGATGCGGTTTTTAAGGTGTAGCATTGGTCGAAAATAACAACAATATCCGGGCAGCCCGGTGACACAATGTCAGAATTTGCTTAAGCAGTTCTGCTACCCGAGAAAGGAGAAAGCATGAAGCTATTTAATAAGATGACCACATTAGCGCTGGTGACTGCGAGCGTATTTGCGAGCGCAGTGGCCCAAGCGGAAGAAGTGGTTCGCGTGTATAACTGGTCAGATTATATCGCGGAAGATACCTTAGAAAACTTCAAGAAAGAAACGAGCATTAGGGTAATTTACGATGTATTTGATAGTAACGAAGTGCTTGAGGCTAAATTACTGTCTGGTCGTAGTGGCTACGATATCGTTGTACCTTCTAACCACTTTCTCGCTAAGCAAATCAAAGCGGGTGCTTTCAAACCTTTAGACCGTGCTAAGTTACCTAATTTTAAAAATTTAAATCCAGCCCTGATGAAGTTGCTTGAAAAAGCCGATCCGGGTAACCAATATGCCGTGCCTTATTTATGGGGAACCAATGGCATTGGTTACAACATAGATAAAGTGAAAGCCGCTGTGGGGGAGGATGCGCCATTTAACTCAATGGAACTGATCTTCAATCCTAAATACGCTGAAAAAATTTCTAAGTGTGGCTTTGCTATGTTGGACTCTGCCGACGATATGGTGCCACAGGCGATGATTTATTTAGGCTTAGATCCTAACAGCACTAAGGCTGAAGACTATGAAAAAGCGGGTGAGTTACTGGAAAAAATTCGTCCTTATGTGACGTATTTCCATTCTTCACGTTATATTTCTGACTTAGCGAACGGTGACATCTGTGTCGCTTACGGTTTCTCCGGTGACGTATTCCAGGCGAAGGCCCGTGCTGAAGAAGCAAAAAATGGCAATAAGATTGGCTACTCCATTCCAAAAGAAGGTGCCAATCTGTGGTTCGATATGTTAGCTATCCCTGCTGATTCAACGAACGTCGATAATGCACTCACGCTGATTAACTATTTTCTACGTCCAGAAGTCATAGCGCCTATCTCTAACTATGTGGCCTATGCTAACCCGAACGATCCCGCTCAACCTCTGGTTGATGAGGCTATCCGTACCGATCCTGCGATCTATCCACCACAAGAAGTGTTAGACAAACTTTATATCGGTGAAATTCGTCCTTTGAAAATTCAGCGCGTATTAACCCGTGTTTGGACCAAAGTGAAGTCAGGACAATAGTCGATAGGGGGCAAGCCTAGCTTGCCCCCAGCTTGGCAAACTTCTATGTCCAATCCTATGCATAGTTAATCCACGTATAGGATTTGACACAGTTTGTTTAACCACTTTTCATTCATTAATCGTGTTGAACCTAGAGTTTGAGCGTATCTACGCCTCATTTTCGGGTGGAGAAGTACTATGGCAATCACCTCGAGCGTCACCAATAAACCGACAACAAAGACGCAAGAAAAAGTACTGCTCAAGATTGAGCGGGTAAGCAAATTATTCGATGACGTGCGGGCTGTCGACGATGTGTCATTAACTATCAATAAAGGCGAAATTTTTGCCTTACTTGGCGGCTCTGGCTCGGGTAAGTCAACACTATTACGTATGTTGGCGGGTTTTGAAAAGCCCACCTCTGGCCGTATTTTCCTTGATGGGGAAGATATCACCGATTTACCGCCATACGAACGTCCCATCAATATGATGTTTCAATCCTATGCTTTGTTTCCCCACATGACAGTGGCACAAAACATTGCATTTGGTTTGAAGCAAGACAAGCTGCCTAAAGCCGAAATTGAACAGCGTGTGCAAGATATGCTGAAACTCGTGCATATGGAGCAATACGGTAAGCGTAAACCGCATCAGTTATCCGGTGGTCAGCGCCAGCGTGTTGCACTGGCCCGTTCACTGGCGAAACGGCCTAAATTATTACTGCTCGATGAGCCTATGGGCGCATTGGATAAAAAACTACGTACCCAAATGCAGCTAGAAGTGGTTGAAATCCTTGAGCGTGTCGGCGTGACCTGCGTGATGGTGACCCACGATCAGGAAGAAGCCATGACAATGGCAGGTCGAATTTCGATCATGAGTGATGGCTGGATTGCTCAAACTGGCTCGCCAATGGATATTTACGAAAGCCCTAACAGCCGCATGATTGCCGAGTTTATCGGTACTGTGAATTTGTTTGGTGGCGCGATTGAAGTAGATGAAGTCGACCATCTGATCATTAAATCTAATGATTTGGCTCAACCTTTCTATGTCGGTTATGGCGTCACGACTAACGTTGAAGATAAGAATGTTTGGTTAGCAGTGCGTCCTGAAAAGACCATTATTAGCCGTGAGCAGCCTGAAGGTCAGTACAACTGGGCGAAAGGAATCGTGCATGATATCGCGTATTTAGGCGGTATTTCAGTCTATTACATTCGTTTAGAGAATGGTCAAATCGTACAGTGCAGTATGACTAATCGTGAACGCCGAGCTGATCATGCCACATGGGATGACGAAGTGTTCATTAGTTGGGAGGACACCAGTGGCGTGGTGTTGAGATCATGAAGAAACCCATTAAATTAAAGTGGCTTAAGGGCCGCTTCTGGACCATAGGTATTCCCTACGCTTGGCTGCTGCTGTTTTTTGCCCTACCGTTTGCGATTGTCCTTAAACTGAGTTTTTCGACGGCGGCGATTGCTATTCCGCCCTATGAAGCAACATTCCAATATGCTGACGATGTATTAAATATCTTCCTGCATTTGGGTAACTATTTGATGTTGCTCGATGATTCGCTATATTACATGGCTTATCTCAGCTCATTGAAAATGGCGTTAATTTCGACCTTGGGCTGCTTGATTATTGGCTACCCAATGGCCTATGCCATTGCCCGTGCCCCTGCGCGGTTGCAAACCGTGCTGCTGCTGTTAGTTATGTTGCCTTCTTGGACCTCATTTTTAATCCGTGTTTACGCTTGGATGGGGATCTTAAGTAACACAGGGATCATCAACAATTCACTGATGTGGTTGGGGATTATTTCTGAGCCGTTACAGATCCTCAATACCAATATTGCCGTGTATATCGGCATTATCTATGCGTATTTACCCTTTATGATTCTGCCCTTGTACGCCACCTTAGTGAAACTTGATATGAGTTTGATTGAAGCTGCGTCTGACTTAGGTTCGAGCCGTTTGAATACCTTCTGGAAAATCACCTTCCCGCTGTCAAAAAGTGGTGTGATTGCTGGTTCTATGTTGGTGTTTATTCCTGCCGTGGGTGAGTTTGTGATCCCTGAGCTACTCGGTGGTCCCGATTCCTTGATGATAGGTCGAGTGTTATGGCAAGAGTTTTTCAATAACCGCGACTGGCCTGTGGCTTCGTCACTGGCGATTGTGATGTTGGGTCTATTGATTATTCCGATTACTTTATTCCATCGCTATCAGGCGCGTAGTTTGGAGAAAGACCTATGAAAAAATTAAGCTTTTCTTCAGTGATGCTCTGGTTTGGCTTGTTTTTCTTGTATGCACCTATGTTAGTGCTGGTGATTTATTCCTTTAACGACTCTAAATTAGTGACGGTATGGGGCGGATTTTCACCTAAATGGTATGGCGAGTTATTTCAAGACCAACAGATTTTAGATGCTGTATGGACCAGCCTGCGGATAGCGTTTTATAGCTCAACTATGGCGGTCATTATCGGTACTATGGCAGCCTTTGTGATGACACGCTTTAAGCGTTCATGGGCAAAACTGACCCTGTCGAACATGATTACTGCACCGCTGGTAATGCCTGAAGTGATCACTGGTCTGTCTTTGCTTTTACTGTTTGTGCACATGGCAGATTTGTTGGGCTGGCCCAGAGAGCGTGGCATGATGACAGTGTGGATTGCACACTCAACATTTTGTGCTGCCTATGTGGCTGTGGTGGTGTCTTCAAGATTGCGCGAGCTTGATATGTCAATCGAAGAGGCGGCAATGGACTTAGGGGCAACACCGCTCAAGACTTTCTTCTTGATCACTGTGCCTATGATTTCGCCGGCGCTGGTGGCGGGTTGGTTGTTGTCATTCAGTTTGTCCTTAGACGATTTAGTGATCGCAAGCTTTGCCTCAGGCCCTGGTGCAACGACCTTGCCTATGGTGGTGTTCTCTTCGGTACGTTTAGGGGTTTCCCCTAAGATCAATGCCTTAGCGACGCTGATCATACTGTGTGTTTCACTCATCGCTTTCCTTTCTTGGTATATGGCAAGACGGGCAGAGAAACGCGACCGTACACCAATGAACTAGTTAGCTTAATTTTGGGATGGCTTTGGTATTGCCAAAGCCATCCTTGATATTTGTCACCGCTCCCATCACCCGCTTTGCTTTGCAGGCTAGTCCTGTTACTCAAGATCACCAGAATTGAATCACTGAGCTAAAAATAATCTCGTGTTTGATATATCAAACAAAATGTAAATTATTGCGCTTTTCTGGCTAGTGTTTCGTTTTATGAAGGTGTAGGATGTGATGGCTGTTTAAAATAATGAACATTAGAATTCAAGGGAACAACATGTCTGCCATAGCTCACGCTGGATCATATTATGCGGCATCGGCCAACGATAAGGTTGAACGTCCGCGTCTACAGGAATCGATTGAAGCCGATGTTTGTGTGATTGGCGCAGGTTATACAGGCCTTTCTGCCGCGCTGCATTTATTAGAATCTGGCATGAGTGTGGTGGTGTTAGAAGCCGCTCGCATTGGCTGGGGCGCCTCGGGCCGTAATGGCGGACAAATCGTTAATAGTTATAGCCGTGATATTGATACTATTGAAAAAACAGTCGGTAAAGAACAAGGTAAACTCTTTGGTCAAATGGCCTTTGAGGGCGGGCAAATCATCCGTGATCGTATTGCTAAGTATAATATTCAATGCGATCTAAAAGAGGGTGGCGTGTTTGCCGCGATGAACGAAAAGCAAATGGGCCATCTACGCCATCAAAAACAACTGTGGGAAAGCCACGGCCATGTTAATCAGCTCGAACTTCTCGATGCTAAAGGTATTCGCGGTGTGGTAAATACTGAGCGTTATGTCGGTGGTCTACTCGATAAAAGCGGTGGCCATATTCACCCGCTTAATTTAGCCCTAGGCGAAGCGCGCGCGGTTGAATCCCTCGGCGGTAAAATTTTTGAAGACTCAGCAGTGCTGAGTGTCGATGAAGGCGATAGCCCAGTTGTGCATACGGCGCAGGGCAGTGTAAAAACCAAGTTTGTGGTCGTGGCGGGTAACGCCTATCTGGGTAAATTAATGCCAGAGCTGCAGGCAAAATCTATGCCCTGCGGCACGCAAGTGATTACCACAGAGCCTTTGAGTGCCGATCTGGCTGCGAGCTTATTACCACAGGATTACTGCGTCGAAGATTGTAACTATCTGCTCGATTATTTCCGTCTGTCTGGCGACAAGCGAATGATTTACGGTGGAGGCGTAGTGTATGGCGCCCGCGATCCGGCGGATATCAAATCGATCATTATTCCGAATATGCTCAAAACCTTCCCGCAATTAAAAGATGTGAAGATCGATTATGCGTGGACAGGTAACTTCCTCCTGACGCTATCGCGCCTGCCACAGGTCGGTCGTATCGGTAAGAACATCTATTATTCACAGGGTTGCAGTGGCCACGGTGTCACTTATACCCATCTGGCGGGCAAGTTACTGGCCGAGATGCTCAACGGCCAAGCCACGCGCTTCGATGCCTTTGCTGCATTGCCACATTATCCTTTCCCCGGCGGTCACGCACTTCGCGTCCCTTTTAGTGCTATCGGAGCTTGGTATTACACGTTAAGAGACAAACTAGGTCTTTAACATCATCACTTTTAAGAAGCTAAGTAGCTTCATAATACGAGGAAATCCTTGTGCAATTAAATGATCCGAGTTTGCTACGTCAACAGTCTTTTATTAATGGTCAATGGTGTGATGCCGTTTCTGGTGACACGCTAAAGGTGGTTAATCCCGCAACGAATGCCGTGATTGGCTACGTTCCTAATATGGGACAAGTTGAAACTGAAATGGCGATTAAGGCGGCAGAAGCGGCTTTACCTGCATGGCGAGCGCTCACAGCCAAAGAGCGCGGCGCTAAGTTAAGGCGTTGGTTTGAATTACTCAATGAAAACAGTGATGACTTAGCATTGCTCATGACGACTGAGCAGGGTAAACCGCTGGCAGAAGCGAAAGGTGAAGTAACCTATGCCGCTTCGTTTATCGAGTGGTTTGCCGAAGAAGCGAAACGTATTTATGGCGATACCATTCCTGGGCATCAAGGGGATAAGCGCTTGATAGTAATTAAGCAGCCTGTCGGTGTAACCGCCGCGATTACGCCGTGGAACTTTCCTGCGGCTATGATCACCCGCAAAGCCGCTCCAGCGTTAGCTGCGGGTTGCACTATGGTGGTAAAACCTGCGCACCAAACACCCTTTACCGCATTAGCGATGGCTGAACTTGCTAAGCGTGCCGGTATTCCTGCGGGCGTATTTAGTGTGTTAACGGGTGATGCGGTGCAGATTGGTAATGAAATGTGCAGCAACCCGATAGTGCGTAAGCTGTCTTTCACTGGCTCAACCAATATCGGTATTAAATTAATGGCGCAATGTGCGCCTACCTTAAAAAAACTGTCGCTAGAGCTTGGCGGCAATGCACCATTTATCGTATTTAACGATGCCAATATCGATGCCGCTGTCGAAGGCGCCATGATAGCTAAATATCGTAATGCCGGCCAAACCTGCGTCTGCGCTAACCGCATTTATGTGCAAGACGGTGTATACGACGAGTTTGCCTTAAAACTTAGCACTGCTGTTGGCAAGCTTAAGGTCGGAGAGGGCATCAACGAGGGCATCACTACGGGTCCGTTGATCAATGCTGCCGCGGTCGAGAAAGTACAAAGTCACCTTATCGATGCTATCGCTAAAGGCGCCTCTGTGATCGCGGGCGGCAAAGTTCATGATCTTGGCGGTAATTTCTTCGAGCCAACCGTGCTCACCAATGTCGATAAAAGCATGCTTGTTGCCCGCGAAGAAACCTTTGGTCCACTCGCGCCGCTGTTTAAATTCAGCGATGTCGACGATGTGATTAAACAAGCTAATGATACTGAATTTGGCCTCGCCGCCTATTTCTATGGTCGCGATATTTCATTGGTGTGGAAAGTCGCCGAAGCCTTGGAATATGGCATGGTTGGGGTCAACACTGGCTTGATTTCGACGGAAGTCGCACCTTTTGGCGGGATGAAATCTTCAGGGCTTGGCCGCGAAGGCTCTAAGTTCGGTATCGAAGAATATCTAGAAATCAAATACATCTGCATGTCCGTTTAATACGGCCCGATTTGGCGAGTGAGGAAGACTAAATGACAACAACCAATGATTCATTGATGGCACGTCGCCAAGCCGCAGTTGCGGGTGGTGTCGGGCAAATTCACCCTATTTTTACCGCCCGCGCCGAAAATGCGACTGTGTGGGATGTTGAAGGTCGCGAGTTTATCGATTTTGCGGGCGGCATTGCCGTGCTCAATACGGGTCACCTTCATCCTAAAGTGAAGGCGGCGGTTGCGGCTCAGCTGGATAATTTTTCCCATACCTGTTTTATGGTGCTCGGCTACGAGAGCTATATCCAAGTATGTGAAAAGCTCAATCAACTGGTTCCTGGGGATTTTGCCAAGAAGACGGCACTATTCACTAGTGGTTCAGAAGCGGTTGAAAACGCAGTTAAAGTGGCGCGTGCCTATACCAAACGTGCTGGTGTGATTGCGTTTACCTCGGGCTACCATGGTCGCACTATTGCGGCTTTGGCATTGACCGGAAAAGTCGCGCCTTACAGTAAAGGTATGGGGCTGATGTCGGCGAATGTGTTCCGCGCTGAGTTCCCGTGCGAAATGCATGGCGTGTCCGATGACGATGCTATGGCCTCGATTGAACGTATCTTTAAAAATGATGCCGAGCCGAGTGATATCGCCGCCATTATTTTAGAGCCAGTGCAGGGCGAGGGCGGTTTCTACGCTGCATCGCCCGCCTTTATGCAACGTTTACGCGCATTATGCGACCGTGAAGGCATTATGCTGATCGCCGATGAAGTGCAAACAGGCGCGGGCCGTACAGGCACTTTCTTCGCTATGGAGCAAATGGGGGTTGCTGCAGATATCACGACCTTTGCCAAATCTATTGCGGGTGGTTTTCCACTCTCGGGCATTACTGGCCGCGCCCAAGTCATGGACGCAGTGGGTCCTGGTGGTCTTGGCGGTACTTATGGTGGTAATCCGTTAGCGTGCGCTGCTGCGCTTGCTGTCATTGAAGTGTTTGAAGAAGAAAAGTTGCTAGAAAGGGCCAATGCCATTGGTGAGCGAATTAAGTCTGCCCTGAATGTAATGCAGGTCGAACATGCGCAAATCGCCGATGTGCGTGGTTTAGGCGCTATGATCGCCATCGAATTGATGGAAGAGGGTAAACCTGCACCGCACTATTGCGCGCAAGTGTTGGCTGAAGCTCGTAACCGTGGATTGATTTTATTATCTTGCGGTACTTACGGTAATGTGCTGCGTATTTTGGTGCCATTAACGGCGCCGGATGCACAAATTGATGCAGGCCTTGGTATTCTTAACGCCAGCTTTAATGCCGTACTGAAAAGCTAATATCACTTTGATATAAAAACGGTTTTAGATAAAAGCTTTGCCCAATAAAAATCCCGCTTCGGCGGGATTTTTATTGGGGGCGATTGTTTTGGAATTGGCTGTTTTTACTGCCAGTGACTTTCAGCACTCATTAGTTAAATGAATCACCACTTTTTAATATCCATTAGGATCTGTAATGCTTTTTTGCGTTTATCAAGATCATACAAGTCATTGGTGAAGATAAACTCATTCACGCCGAGTTCTTTGACGATCATTTCCAAACGATGCTTAATCGTCGCTGGGCCACCAGTAACTGATAAACCTAAGAAGTTATCGACATAGGTTTCTTCTTGCGCACTCCATAAGCCATCCATAGTATCAACTGGTGGCTTTAGCCATAACTCGTGACCACGGATAAGTGCCAGCACGCGCTGTTTTGAGGTCGTGCCCAAATATTGCGCCTCTTCATCTGTATCGGCGGCAACTAACGGTAAGCCAAGCATCACATAGGGTTTATCAAGCACTTGAGAAGGTTTAAAGTCGCGGCGATAGATTTCAATCGCATCGTAGAGAAAGCGTGGTGCAAAGTGGCCCGCAAACACATAGGGCAAGCCGCGCTGCGCCGCTAACTGTGCGCTAAAAAGACTCGAGCCCAATAACCAAATTGGCACATTAGTACCTTCTCCGGGAATCGCTCGCACCGCATGACGACCATTGTAAGGGCCAAGTAGAGTTTGTAATTCACTGACTTCTTCAGGGAATTGTTCGGCGCGACTGGTATCACGGTTCAGTGCTCGGCTGGTAATTTGATCGCTGCCGGGCGCGCGGCCCAGTCCTAAATCGATTCGACCAGGATATAAGCTTTCAAGGGTACCGAACTGTTCGGCGACCACTAAAGGCGCATGGTTTGGCAGCATAATCCCACCCGCGCCGACGCGAATACGCTGAGTATTGCCAGCAATATAGCCAATTAATACCGAGGTCGCCGCGCTAGCGATACCGGGCATATTATGGTGTTCGGCAAACCAAAAACGATTAAAGCCGAGTCTGTCGGCTTCCTTGGCATACTGCAAACTGCTGTGCAGTGTTTCACCCACGGTTGAGCCTTGGCGCATGGGCGCGAGTTCCAATAGCGAGAAGGGAATATCGGCCAATATTGATGTCTGTTCTGACATAGTGTCTCCAAGTGACTGCCGTTTTTGCTAGCGACAACAAGAGGCGCTAACTGTGTTAGTCGCATAGTGAAGAACAAGCGTTAATGGCTCAGTCTTGATGAATAAAAGATATTCAGTGTTATTGATATGGGGCTAAGTTCCATGCTTCTCAAGCTTGAACGACTGACTCTTTTCCCTTCGTTATTTCATTAGTCATGTCAATTTGAGTTTGCACTTGAGCAGCGCTATTAAACCGAGTGCGTCCGAGTCCATACTTGCTTTGTAACAAATCGAGGGACTGAAGTCATCTGCGTGTGAGGGCCGATAATGTGGAACTGAAGTTCTTATTCTCAGCAACTCAGCGCTAAGCCAGTCACAGTAGAATTGCATGACTTTCGCTAAAGCTCATTTGGTTATGAGTAGCAATATAAGGGTATAAACGATGTTGAATGAAGTGATAAAAAAACTGCCGATAGCAGGGCTATCGGCAGTTAATGTTATGCAATAGAAAAATCGCTATTGTCAGTCGAGCATTACTGCTCGGCTTTCACATCCCGTAGCGATGCCGCAGCACTTTCATTAATATCATGATCAGCAGCATTGTTATGTGAATGGTGAGTCTCAGTCAGGCGACGCATCAGAGGTAATACCGCAAGTGCGATAAAGGTACAGACCACAGCGGCTATACCCAATTTATTAAACAGACTTGTGTATACGGGCAAGGTTTGCAGTGGGTCGACTAAATCTTTTGGCACACTGGCGAAGTTAGCGACCACACCGCCCAGATACTGTGAAATACCTGAGGCGACGAAATAGGCGCCCATCATAAAGCCGCCCATACGCGCAGGTACGTAGCGGGCAATCATGGCTAGACCAAGACCACTTACTAGTAATTCACCTAAAGAGTAAGAGGCATAGCCCCAGATCATGATCCATGAAGAGGTTTTACCGTTGACGGCAAATTGGCCCGCAAAGCCATAGATAAAGAAGCCAATCGCCACAACGGCAAAACCAAGAGCAAACTTCGCCGCGATAGAAAAGTCTTTATCATTGCGTCCAGCCCACGAATAGCTCCATGCGAGTACTGGACTTAATACCATAATCCATAATGGATTTAATGCTTGGAACTGGGCAGGTGACCAAGTCCACAAGTGGGTACCAAAAACTTGAAAATCCCAATCCACGTTACGCAGGGCAAACAGCGCGAGTGACGTTGACATTTGTTGATAGAAAATAAAGAAGAACACGGTTTGCACGGTAAGGATCAGTGCTGCAATCAGTCCAGCTCTTTCACTGGTTTCGCTGGTGCGGATCAAGTGGAAGAAGATTGCCAATACGGCTACGCCTGCTGCATAAACGAAGACGCGCGCAACAGCTTCGTATTCAAGAATAATGGCTGAAGCGACAACTGACAATGCGGATAGACCCAATACAATCGCGAGGTTTTTCTTGTTCACTGGGCGAGTGTCTGGCTCAGAACCGTAATGGACTAGACTCTTACGCATGAGTGCATAGTTACCTAACCCCACCAATATACCGACACAGCACACGGCAAATGCTGCGTGCCAGCCAAATTCGTTACCATACTGGGCGTTAACGTAATCTTTAATCCAAGGCGTGAGCAACATAGAGAAGGTCGAACCCACGTTTACCGCCATGTAATAGATGGTAAAAGCACTGTCGATTTTAGAATCGTCACCTTCATAGATTTTACGGACTAAGTTACCCGCATTCGGCTTGAATAGGCCGTTACCGACCACAATCACGCCGAGCGCTGAAAACATAAACCACGTATTTTCAGTGGGTACGGCCATTAGCGCATAACCCAGAGAGAGGATCCCCGCACCGAGCAGCATAGTGCGTTTGGTGCCGAGGATTTTATCCCCAACCCAGCCACCAATTGCCGGTGATACATAAATAAGTGCCGCACAGGCACTCCATACTAAGTTTGCACGTGAGTCATCAAAGCCAAGGCGCTGCACCATAAAGTACACAATCAGCGCTTGCATGCCGTAATAACCAAAGCGTTCCCATAATTCGATAAGAGACACAGTCATAAATGAATGTGTTTTACTTACCGGAGCAGTCCCAATAGTCATATCGCTTGCTTCCAACATTGTTGTTTTAATATTTGAGCTCAAAAGTATAAGGCGATAACCAATTCAAACCAATGGCAGACATAGGCAAAAACAGACTTTGTTACAAATGACCTTATCCATTTTAAGGTGGATTTAAGCGGGGACAGTTCTATCCAAGTTTTTCTGCTGCGGATAAATCAAGGAACATTCGCAGTACTATCGGATAAGCAGATAATGGCATGTGCAGGTATGCGCTATGGTGTATTTAAATACATTGAGGTTGATTGCTGTTTGTCCAGCAGGCATAGTGCGCTTGGAAATTCTAATGTAGATAACTTTAAAACGAAAAGTTCTACTTAGCAGCGTCTCTACAGTTGCAGATATGCATCAGGTTGTTAATGCACCGCTTTGCGTTAAATATATTTAAACGGAGTATATGAATGTTACGAATTGGTATCGATCTTGGTGGCACAAAAATCGAGGTAGTCGCATTAGATAGCGATGGTAACGAAGTCTTTCGTAAACGCATCCCGACACCGAGAGAATATGTTGCGACAGTCAATGCTTTGGTTGCATTGGTAACTGAAGTTGAAGACAGCCTGCAGCAAACCGCCACTATTGGAATTGGTATTCCTGGGGTTGTTTCTCCTTTTACTGGCCTAGTAAAAAATGCTAATTCAACTTGGATCAATGGTCATCCACTCGATGTAGATCTGGGGACTCGATTAAATCGTAAAGTAAAAATTGCTAATGATGCGAACTGTTTTGCCGTATCAGAAGCGGTAGATGGCGCTGCCGCAGGAAAGTCCGTTGTATTTGGTGCCATTATTGGAACGGGATGTGGTGCTGGTATCGCCATCAAAGGCCAAGTACATGATGGTGGCAATGGTATTGGTGGTGAGTGGGGCCATAATCCTTTACCGTGGATGAAAGCCGATGAATTTAATACCACGACGTGTTTTTGTGGTAATAGAGACTGTATCGAAACGTTTATATCTGGAACAGGCTTTGTTCGCGACTTTCGCGCTGCAGGCGGTGTTGCTGACAGCG
Source organism: Shewanella oncorhynchi (assembly GCF_030848765.1). Lineage (NCBI taxonomy): Bacteria > Pseudomonadati > Pseudomonadota > Gammaproteobacteria > Alteromonadales > Shewanellaceae > Shewanella > Shewanella oncorhynchi. The sequence goes on along the minus strand of NZ_CP132914.1, from coordinate 3,680,553 downwards.
GTATTGAAATTGCCCAAATGATGCAAGCGGGAGATCCGCTGGCAACTCAAGCATTTAACCGCTTTATTGATCGTTTAGCCCGTTCATTGGCCCATGTGATCAATATGATGGATCCTGATGTTATCGTCCTTGGCGGCGGTGTGTCTAACATTGATGCTATTTATACCGAATTACCAAAAATTTTGCCGCTCTATGTGGTTGGCCGAGAGTGCCACACACCTGTTGTTAAAAATTATTATGGTGCTTCATCGGGGGTGCGTGGCGCCGCTTGGTTGTGGGGACGCTAATCCTAGACTCAATCAAGAATAGTGTTTGATATTAAAGGCTGAATTCATTTATTTGAATTTGGCCTTTTTTTTATTTAGTCATTCAAAAGTTTTACATTCCATTGACAACTCTTTATCTTAAGTACTGGTAATTCTTACCCTAAGTGCTATTTTTAATGCTGTATAGAAAGTATAAAAATAAAGTAGATCAAAATAATTACGCTATTGTCGTTCTCTTGGGAGTTTACTAGATGAAGCATTTGTCCATCAGTACTAAGTTGTTGTGGATTACATCAGCATTATTTTTATCGATAGTGGCTATTTTATCTATCAGTTTATGGTGGACACTGTCGGCTCAAAACGCGCAATTATCGGATCAAGTTCAAAATACCCTACAAACTGAAACGCGGGATAAACTCGAAGCCCGCGCCGGTGAATATGGTGAAATGGTCGCTGGATTTATTAACGAAGCCTATCGTATTCCTTACTCTTTTGCCGGTATGGTGGAGAGTACAGCAGAAGAACTTCCCTTAAAGCGTGATCGTTTAGAACTCACTGTGGCGGCTGTGCTTAAGAAAAATGCGCAAGTTTCCTCCATGTATGCCCAGTTTGAACCTAATGGTTATGATGGGCTCGATACTGAGTTTCTGAATATTAATTCCAGCCACAGTGTCACGACATCGGGTGTGCTAGAGGTTTACTATACCCGTGATGACAATGGCACTGTTGCACATCAACAGGTTGAAGATTCAGCAGAAAAATACCTTACTAGCCTAAATGAATTTGGGATCCGTGATGCAGAATGGTATTTATGCGGTAAAGAAACCCTAAAGCCCTGTCTAATGGAGCCGTATTTATACGAAATCACTCCCGGTAACAAAGCATTAATGACCTCGCTAACTGTGCCTGTGCTTAAGCGTAAACAGTTTATCGGTGTGGTCGGTGTTGATTTAAACTTACCAGTCTTTCAAACTCTTATCGATAAGTTATCTAAGAGCCTCTACGATGGGCAAGCGAAAGTAACTTTATTGAGTACCCGAGGTTTAGTGGTTGCAGCAAGTCATTACAGCAAAAAGGCTCGTCCTTTAGCTGAGTCAATAAATCCAGCTATAGCCTCACAAATCATCTCGTTACACAAGAACTCGGGTTACATGGTTAACGATGATGAAATTATTGTTGCCTACCCAATTAAGATCCCTTTAGCGAATGCCGAGTGGTCCTTAGTGATCCAAGTGCCGACTGCACAGGCGTACAAGAGTTCGATTGTGTTGAATAATGATATGGATGAAATGGCAAATTCCTTGGGAAGTTTATTGCTCATGGTCGGTGTTGTCGTGTCGATTGCTGCTGTGATTACGATTAGCCTAGTGATCCGTAGCATTATTTCACCCTTAAAGATGATCCAAGGCCGTGTAGAACACTTGGCAAGCGCTGATGGCGATTTAACGCAATCGATAGAAGTGGACTCCCATGCAGAGTTGATTGCGTTAGCAAAAGGTTTCAACTCCTTTATTTATAAACTGAAAAACTTGATTGCCGAGCTTAAAACCCTCGCGAGTCGTTCTCAGGAAGAAAGCCAAGCTTCAGCGAAAATTGCCCAGCTCACGCGTGATAGTGTCAATCGTCAATATGGTGAAATTGAGAGTGTGGTAACGGCCGTAAACCAAATGAGTGCCACCGCACTTGAGGTTGCTAAGGCGTCTGAGCAAACCGCTGCAGAAACAGAAGCTATGTCACGCAACATTCGTCACAGTGAAGAAAGTCTGACTAAGGCGATGGGCTTTGTGGCGACTATGTCTAAAGAGTCAATGGAAGCTAAGCTGGCCGTGAGTAAAGTCGCAGACAGCAGTATGAATATTAGTCGTATTCTTGAGGTGATCAGCTCTATTGCCGCACAAACAAACCTGCTGGCACTAAATGCGGCGATTGAGGCGGCGAGAGCGGGTGAACAAGGACGGGGTTTTGCTGTGGTGGCGGACGAAGTCCGTGCGCTGGCATCTAAGACTCAAAGCTCGACGAATGATATTAGTACTCTTATTGATGCACTGCAAAAAGAAGTTCAAAGTGCTTCTGGCATCATAGATAAAGGCGCTGAACGGGCACAAATGGCCGTATCTCAAACTGAGCAAGCGCTGAACTCATTGAACTCTATGGTGAGTCAGATTGAAGAAATTTCGGGCCAAGTGACCCATATCGCGGCAGCGGCAGAAGAGCAGAGCGCGGTGACTGAAGAGGTTAATCGCAATATTACAGGCATTTCTGATTCGGCTTCTGAACTTGCGCGTCTTGCGGGTGAAGCACAGCAAAGCAGTGTAGTTTTAGCAAACTTAGTGAAGCAGCAACATGAGCAGTTAGGCAAGTTAAAAACCTAGCACTCAGATATTTGTGGAATTAGCTCATTGATTTTAAATAGGCTCTTTGATTGTGTTGCTGCTTAACACTTATCAAAGAGCCTATTTTTATCGATATTTAAATAACATCGAATAGGCTAAAAATTTAAAACAGTTCAGCGAGGGGGAATGTGTAAATACACGGATATTGTGTGATAACTAGCGGAGAACAGTTTTTAGATACAAAAAAGCCCATTGAATCAATGGGCTTTTTTGTTGAATCGGGTGGTGGCCCCTCACGGACTTGAACCGTGGACCTAACGATTATGAGTCGTGTGCTCTAACCAACTGAGCTAAGGGGCCGACTTAAGGTAATCGTCATTACCTGAAGCGGGAGGAAGTATACTAAGCTTACTTACGCTTGTCACCCGTGTTTTGGCTGGAAATTCACGCAACTGATTCAATTGGTTATCTGTTAATCAACTTAAATGCAATCGTCGCCTGAATTTAAGGCTTCGATGCTGTGCTTGTGCATAAATTGAGGTGATAAAGACAATAAAAAGCCCTGCATGGGCAGGGCTTTAATCCATCTTAGATGACTTTAGGCTTGTAACAGCCTATTCATCTAGGAACGATTTTAAGATTTCTGAGCGTGAAGGGTGACGCAGTTTGCGCAGTGCCTTAGCTTCAATTTGACGAATACGTTCACGGGTCACGTCGAACTGTTTACCCACTTCTTCAAGAGTGTGGTCAGTGTTCATATCGATACCAAAACGCATACGCAGCACTTTCGCTTCACGGGCGGTTAGACCTGCTAACACTTCGTGGGTGGCGTTTTTCAAGCTTTCGCTGGTCGCTGAATCCAGTGGTAATTCGAGGGTAGTATCCTCGATAAAATCACCTAAATGCGAATCTTCATCGTCACCGATTGGGGTTTCCATGGAGATAGGTTCTTTAGCTATTTTCAGTACCTTACGGATCTTATCTTCCGGCATCATCATACGCTCAGCCAGTTCTTCAGGTGAAGGCTCGCGGCCCATTTCCTGTAGCATTTGGCGAGAGATACGGTTCAGCTTGTTGATCGTTTCGATCATATGTACTGGAATACGAATCGTGCGCGCTTGGTCGGCAATAGAGCGAGTAATCGCCTGACGGATCCACCAAGTAGCATAGGTCGAAAATTTGTAACCACGACGGTATTCGAATTTATCTACGGCTTTCATTAAGCCAATGTTACCTTCTTGGATTAAGTCCAAGAATTGCAGACCACGGTTGGTGTATTTCTTCGCGATAGAAATTACTAGACGTAAGTTCGCTTCAACCATTTCTTTCTTCGCACGGCGTGCTTTGGCTTCACCGATTGACATACGACGGTTGATGTCTTTTATGGCAGAAATTGCTAAGCCGGTTTCTTCTTCAACTGCTGCAAGCTTGGTACGACAACGAATGACGTCATCTTCAACCATTCTTAGGCCTTCGGCATAAGGTTTCGTCGAGGCTTTCTCAGTATTGAACCAATCGAGGTTGGTTTCGTTGCCGGTAAAGAATTTGACGAAGTTTTTCTTCGGCATTTTGGCTTGTTCAACGCACAGTTTTAATACTAAACGTTCTTGAACACGCACGCGGTCCATCATAGTGCGCATGCTTTTGACTAAACGGTCAAACTGCTTAGGCACTAAGCGGAATTCTTTGAAGATTTCGCCGATTTCGAAGAGGGCTTTTACCGATTCAGGGTGTTCACGGCCCTTAGCTTCGATAATTTTCAGTGCGCTTTCGTAAGCGGCTCTGAGTTGACCGAATCTTTCACGAGCTTCTTCAGGATCAGGCCCTTTGTTGCCTTCTTCTTCATCTTCGCTGTCATCGTCATCTTCTTCGTCATCTTCATCGTCCAGCTCTTCTTCAGATAATTCTGAGCCGATGTGAGTGGCGGTTGGGGCGACGTCATCTTCGTCCGGGTTTACAAATCCAGAGATAATATCAGATAAGCGCAGTTCGTCGGCTTCAAATTGGTCGAATTGCTCAAGGATCATAGCGATCGCTTGTGGGTATTCGGCGACTGAACTTTGAACTGTGTTGATGCCTTCTTCGATGCGTTTGGCGATAACAATTTCGCCTTCGCGAGTCAGAAGCTCAACGGTACCCATTTCACGCATGTACATGCGCACGGGATCGGTTGTGCGGCCAAGTTCGCTTTCCACTGTTGCCAGTGCTGCGGCGGCTTCTTCTGCTGCATCTTCGTCTGTGTTGTCTTCCGACATCATCATGTCATCGGCATCTGGGGCTTCTTCGAACACCCGGATACCCATGTCATTTATCATCTGGATAATATCTTCGATCTGGTCAGAATCGACCATGTCTGCAGGTAAGTGATCGTTCACTTCTGCATAGGTTAAGTAACCTTGCTCTTTACCTTTGGCAAGCAACAGCTTAAGTTGCGACTGCGGAGTATGATCCATAGATATCATCCAAGTTGGGAAACTGTTACAACGACGGACACTTAGCATAAGCCAAGTGCCGCGCAAATCGTCAATTATAGCCGTGTGCACATATCTGTGCTAGTCACTGGGGTAGCGAATGAGGACATTTTTGCCTCAGTTTAACCCTTTCATGACTGAGATCAGCTTCGAGAGCTGCATCTTCTCTTCTTTTGTATGAGTCTGTTTTAGACTCAATTCCTGATATCGTTGTTCAATATATTGATTGTTCAACCAAATCAGGGTTTGTTTAAACTTTTCGAGCAAGTTTTCATCCGCCACTTGATGGTCCCATTGGGCCAATTTATGGAGAGTGCCGCTGTAGGGGTGCTCTCGGAATTGTTCAAGTAGTTGTGCGCTGTTTAACGTTTGCTCTCGAGTCATCTCCAATAACAGTGGCAGCAATTCTATGCCTGGCATCTGCAAGTGGGCGAGTGCGGGTTGTGGGGGTAAACCCATACCCAGTTTAGGATGTTGTACTAACAGTGCGATGGCGAGTCGCAATGGTGTACCGCGTCCTTTTAATCCTTTACTTGCCATTGGTTTAGCTTGTTTCACGCTAAAGCCTAGCTTCTTTTTCATATCTTCTGAGCTGTTCATTCCTAACTTGTGAGCTAAGTTCTCAAGCAGTAAATTTTGCAGCACAGTGTCTTGAATTTTTTCAATTAAGATAAAAGCTTGTTTCGCTAAGTTGCCTTTATCTGTACCGTATTTTGTCGCTAACGTGTCAAATAGAAACTCGGGTAGTGCAATGGCAGAGTCCATTAAGGTTTCAAATGCATCTTTACCAATTTTACGAACCATAGAATCAGGATCTTCGGCCTGAGGCAGGAACATAAATCGCACTTGATCGCCCGGCTTTAATAATGGCAATGCCGTTTCTAAGGCGCGCCATGCCGCTTCAGTACCTGCTCTGTCGCCGTCGTAACAGCAAATCACTTCTTTAGCGCTGCGCAGCAAAAGCTGAAATTGCTCTGCTGTGGTCGAGGTGCCTAATGATGCGACAGCATAGTCGACGCCAAATTGCGCCAATGCCACCACATCCATATAGCCTTCAACGATCAGTACTTTGTCTGGATCGCGATAGCGCTGCTTTAGTTCATAGAGACCATAAAGCTCATTGCCCTTATGAAATATGGGCGTTTCTGGAGAATTCAAGTATTTGGGTGTGCCATCACCTAAAACTCTGCCACCAAAACCAATGACTCGTCCGCGCCTGTCGCGGATAGGAAACATGAGGCGGTCACGAAATCTGTCGTAACGTTTCCCACTGTCGTTGCTAATTAACATACCCGCAGTCAGTAACTTATCCTGCGCATCTTGATTCTGACGATAGCGGCCCAATAAGCCATCCCAACCGTCTGGCGCAAAGCCAATACCAAAATGTTCTACTACATCATCGGATAAACCGCGATAGGCAAGATAATCGATAACTTTTTGTTTATCTTGGTGTTGTCTAAGTTGGTTTTGAAAGTAAAGGCTCGCTTCTTCCATGAGTTGATATAAGTCACGACTTAAACCGTCATCATGTCGCTTGCCTGTGCCTTGTTCTCTGGGAACCTCTAATCCAAGCTGGCCCGCCAAATCTTCAATGGCATCAATAAAATCGAGTCGGTCATACTCCATCACAAAATCGATGGCGTTGCCGTGAGCACCGCAGCCAAAGCAATGATAGAACTGTTTATCACGGCTGACGGTAAACGAAGGTGATTTTTCGCTATGAAAAGGACAACAGGCCGAGTAGTTCTTACCCGCCTTTTTCAAGGGCACTTTACGATCGATAAGTTCGACTATGTCAGTGCGAGCGATTAGCTCATTGATAAAATCACGAGGTATTGCCATTGAGTGCTTAAAATCCCGCCTTGCGCGAATTTAAACAAACAAGCCGCGCATAGGCACGGCTTGTTCATACAGTGAAACGCTAATTATTGCAATTTAGCACGGATCATAGCGCCAATAGCGCCCATGTCTGCACGTCCTTGCACTTTAGATTTCAATGCTCCCATTACTTTGCCCATATCCGCCATGGCGGATGCACCTACTTCTACAATAGTTGCATCGATGAGCGCCGCGATTTCCGCCTCTGTAAGAGGGGTAGGCAGGAAAGCTTCAATAACTTGAATCTCTGCTGCTTCCACGTCGGCCAACTCGTTACGACCCGCTGCTTCAAATTGAGCAATCGAGTCACGACGTTGTTTCACCATTTTGGTTAAGACCGCTATAACCTGTTCATCAGTCAGAGATTCGCGGGTATCCACTTCAATCTGTTTGATGGCGGCTAATGCCATACGAATAGTGCTCAAGCGCGCCTTCTCTTTGGCGATCATGGCCTGTTTCATATGGTCTTTTAGCTGATCAATTAGGCTCATATGAGATTAATATAAACGTACGCGACGTGCGTTTTCGCGAGAAAGCTTCTTAGCTAAACGTTTAACTGCAGCTGCTTTTGCGCGCTTACGTGCAGTAGTTGGCTTCTCGTAGAATTCACGAGCACGCACGTCGGCTAAAATACCAGCTTTTTCACAAGAGCGCTTGAAACGACGCAGAGCTACGTCGAATGGTTCGTTTTCACGTACTTTAATAATTGGCATACGCCATCACCCCTTAGGTGTAGGTTGTTCTGGTTCAATTGCTCGAACCAAGTCTATTTAAAATGGTGCGGAATTTTATACCGAGACACCTAGGCTTGTAAAGCCCTAAAACTGAGCTCAGTCCTATAGTGGACTCAATATGGCCTGCGCGACTGGAGTAATCGAGCGCTTGCAGGTAGAATTGGCGCCCTTTAGTTAGCAATTGATGAGACACCATGCGGGTTTTAGGTATTGAAACATCCTGTGACGAGACAGGTATCGCCGTCTATGACGATGAACTGGGCTTATTATCTCATACTTTATACAGTCAGGTTAAGCTGCATGCTGACTATGGTGGTGTGGTGCCTGAGTTGGCGTCACGTGACCATGTGCGCAAAATTGTGCCGCTTATTCGTCAAGCGCTGAAAGATGCAAATACTGAAATTGCTGATCTCGATGGGATTGCCTATACCAAGGGGCCTGGTTTGATTGGTGCTTTGCTTGTTGGCGCCTGCGTGGGGCGGTCACTGGCGTTTGCTTGGGACAAGCCTGCAATCGGTGTTCACCATATGGAAGGGCACCTGCTGGCGCCTATGCTTGAAGATGACGCGCCCGAGTTCCCATTTGTGGCCTTATTGGTCTCTGGTGGCCATTCTATGTTGGTTAAAGTCGATGGAATTGGCCGCTATGAAGTATTAGGCGAGTCTGTTGATGATGCTGCGGGTGAAGCGTTTGATAAAACAGCTAAGTTAATGGGGCTGGATTATCCCGGCGGTCCGCGTTTAGCAAAGCTTGCTGCTAAAGGCTTACCCGCAGGCTATAAGTTCCCGCGGCCTATGACCGACAGACCTGGACTCGATTTTAGCTTTTCGGGTTTAAAAACTTTTACCGCCAATACTATTGCCGCTGAACCTGACGATGAGCAAACGCGTGCCAATATTGCCCGTGCTTTTGAGGAAGCTGTGGTTGATACGCTAGCGATTAAATGTCGCCGTGCACTGAAGCAAACTGGCTATAACCGCTTAGTGATCGCCGGTGGCGTGAGTGCGAATACGCGTTTGAGGGAAACCTTGGCTGAAATGATGAACTCGCTAGGTGGACAAGTGTTTTATCCCCGCGGTGAGTTTTGTACCGATAACGGCGCTATGATTGCCTTTGCAGGATTGCAGCGTTTAAAGGCGGGGCAGCACGAAGATTTGGCGGTAAAAGGTCAGCCAAGATGGCCGTTAGATACCTTGCCACCTGTGGCATAAAACGCCTTTGATGTTGATAGGTTATGTTGAAACAAAAAAACTGCGCTTATAGCGCAGTTTTTTATTGGGATAATGTTGTCACATTAAGATTTTTTAGGCGTTTTTTTACGTGAAACTTTGGACTCCTCACCTTTAAGTAGCCGTTGGATATTGTCTTTATGACGAATAATGATAAGCGTCGATAGCATGGCAACGGGAATGGTAAATCTGTCGTCTAACCACCAAGTATAAAGTGGTGCAAGTAAGGCCGTCAGAATGGCTGCAAGGGACGAGTAGCGGCTAATTAAGAGGAGGACAATCCAAGATGCCATTAAGCAAATGGCTAAATCATCGCCAATGGGAGCCATAGCACCAAAAGCTGTTGCGACACCTTTCCCCCCCTTAAATCCAAAAAATACGGGATAAATATGCCCAAGGCAGGCGGCGATAGCGATAAGCCCGAGTGATACTGCATCTATGCCCATCAGATAGGCTAAATAAGATGGCAGGGCGCCTTTGAGCATGTCAAAAAACAACACCATGGCAGCCGAACTCGCGCCGCCAATTCGCAGTACATTGGTAGCTCCCGGATTACCTGAACCCTGTAATCTTGGATCGGGTAAACCCCTCATTCTACAAACCAGCACAGCACTCGAGATTGAACCTGCCAAATAGGCGGCCAAAATCATCAAAAGTGTCAGTGTTAATGGACTCACATTGGTTTCCTTACGCGTCTTAAGGTATTATCGCGCAACAATTTAAAAAGCTGACTCAGTTGTCAATCCCGCTATAGGTTTGTGGAATAACTCGCCCATTTGAGGTTGAGATATTTTCTGAATGAGCAAATCCTTTTAGGGCGTTATCCTACTGTGGATTGGCTCGAGTAGAAAGCAAATTAGTTATCTGTCAGAAGATTGCGGATTATACAGCTAGGATCGCTTTTAGCTTATCAGACCTCATAGTAGTAAGTTAGTTGGAGAAAGCATGGATAAAGTACTTATACGGCAATTACGCGTCGATACTGTGATTGGTGTCTATGAGTGGGAAAAGACAATCCATCAGAGCCTTTTGCTAGATTTAGATATGGCGTGGGATAACAAACCAGCCGCCGCGACAGACGATTATCAATATGCGCTTTGCTATGAGACAGTTTCCAATCGATTAACAGAACTTATTACTGAGTATCCAATCGAGTTAATCGAAACGGTTGCCGAGCGCGTAGCGGATTGCTTACTTCAAGAATTTAACGTGACTTGGGTGAAAGTTGTCGTGATGAAGCCGGGGGCAGTCGCTACTGCCGCATCGGTTGGCGTTGAGATAGAGCGTTCACGTTAGATAAGAGTTTGATCAACTCTACTGTTGATTAAGAAATCATGTTTATCTTCAGATAAATCGGACATTGCATGGCACGTATTTATATCAGTCTAGGTAGCAATATCGAGCCTGAACAGCATCTGCAAGCGGGATTAATATCGCTGCGAGCGTGTTTTGGGCCGCTGCGCCTCTCTTCTATGTATGAAAGTGAAGCGGTAGGTTTTAGTGGCACTAACTTTTTGAATATGGTTGCTAGTGCTGAAACTGACCTTAATATTGCTGCGGTAGTTGCGCAGTTTAAGCAAATCGAGCAGAATCACGGCCGGCTTGTCGGGGCGAAGAAATTTAGCCCAAGAACTTTAGATTTAGACCTGCTGCTTTATGACCATGTGGTATGTGAAACGCCCGTTACGCTCCCCCGTGCAGAGATAGTTAATAATGCCTTTGTGTTATGGCCATTAGCCGAGTTAGCGCCGGAATTGATTCATCCGTTGGTTGATAAAAGCTATGCCAGTTTGTGGCAAGAGTATGATAAAGAGTCACAGCGACTTTGGCCTGTGATGTTTGAATGGCCCCAAGGGCTGACGTTTTAATTTATTGATAGGATTGTCATGGATACGTTTCAGGTCATTATTTTAGCGCTTATTCAAGGGCTAACTGAGTTTTTGCCTATTTCTAGTTCAGCCCACTTAATTCTGCCTGCTCAGCTTTTAGGCTGGGAAGATCAAGGTTTGTCATTCGACGTGGCGGTGAATACGGGGTCGTTATTTGCTGTGGTGATTTATTTTAGACACGAGTTATGGACTATGTTTAATGCTTGGGTTGCAAGCATTTTTAAAGGTCAGCAATCCGAAGACAGCAAGCTGGCATGGTGGATTATTCTGGCGACGTTACCCGCTGTATTTTTTGGTTTTATGGCTAAGGATTTTATTGCAACTCACCTACGTAATACAGAGGTTATCGCGGTCACGACAGTCGTTTTTGGTTTATTATTGTGGTGGGCTGATAAGATGTCGCGCCGCGATTTAACAATCTATCAGACTGGATGGCGCAAAGCCTTGTTAATTGGTTTCGCCCAGGCGCTTGCTTTAATCCCTGGAACTTCACGTTCTGGTGCCACTATGACCGCGGCGCTAATGCTAGGTTTGAGTCGAGATGCTGCGGCTCGCTTTTCATTCTTAATGTCAGTGCCTGTGAGCTTAGGCGCGGCAATTTTAGTGGGTAAAGATTTGGCGGAAAGCGCGCTGCCAATTGATTATCAAGCATTGATCTTAGGCACTTTGATTTCCTTTGTTGCAGCTTATGCATGTATTCATTATTTCTTGAAAATCATCAGCCGCATGGGAATGACCCCGTTTGTTATTTACCGTTTAGCACTGGGTGCTGTGCTGTGTGGATTTATTTTTTTGTAGTCATTCCAGTTTAGTCATCATAGTGAAATTATGAATAATAGAATCGGGTCAAGTACCCGATTTTTGTTTTTGGAGCTTCCTCATTTTTCTGAAGCTTAACTTATTTTTGGAGCTTTATATGGGTCTCGAATATCAGTGTCCAACCTGCGGACTTGCGTTAAAACAACACAAAGCCTCCCAAGGTTTTTATTGTGCAAATAAGCATCATTTTGATCGAAATGAGCAAGGTTATTGGGTTTTCACTAAACCACAACGCCAAAAGCCGACAGGGGATTCGCGCGAGCAAGTTAGGGCTAAGCGTTTTCTTCTCGAATCAGGCATCTTTTCGCCTTTAATCGATAAACTGGCTGAGTTAATCACGGGCTTTATCAAGCCTGACGCTTGTTTATTGGATTATGAATGCGCAGAGGGCTTCTATTTGCGTGCTTTAGCTTCCAAGTTGGCAGAGGTCGAAAATCCGCGAAACGTCCAGTACGTGGGTGTAGCGGACGCAGAAAATGCTATTTTTGCTGCAGCAAAAGCGCAGACTCCTGGGATCTTGTGTTTAAGCTCTTCTAAAAAATTACCCTTTGCCGATAATTGTGTGGATTTTATTACTGTTATTGATAGGCCGTTAAAGGGAAAAGAGTCTGTCAGGGTATTGAAAGACGATGGGACCATGTTACTGGTTATGCCTGGGCCACGACATCTATGGCAACTCAGAGAATATATTTATTCCGACTTGGCTGAAAAACCTTTCCAAGTGAATTTACCTTCAGCATTATTGGTAAAAGAAACTCAGTCACTGCGCTTCACCTTATCTGTTACCGGTGAGCAGGCATTAACGTTATTGGATATGGCACCCTATGCGTGGCGTGCAACTGACAAGATGAAACACGATATTCAAGCTAATCATTTTGAGTCGCTAGAAATTGACTATGTATTAGTCTTAGCACATAAACGCGTGAGTGAATCGCTATAGGTTAAAACTTGCAGTCGATGCGGTTAATTTTAAGACAATTCATAGGCTTAGTTAGATGGTTTTTTGATGTTTTAAACGGCTATATTACTCAAGTCTATGATTCTGTTTGACGTTTTTATGTTATTTTTATGTTGGATAGGCTGAAGGTGTTATTGTTTTTAACTTTAGGCCTATTTGTTCAGTTACAAATACAACCTTCTTATTGCCTTTGTTTCCCCATATAGCCTCGATTTTTTATCTATAGCTGTGATTTAAATTAATGGCTTTCATTTCCCATAAATACATTTTTTATGATAAATGAGGCTGATTGTTAGGGATGCTTAAAAACGTAAACGAGAAGTTTAGATTAATAACGCGACTTTATTTAAAAGAGGGATAGCACTCGTTTATAAAGAAGTATGCCAAGGCTAACTTTTAGGGAGGAGGTCGGCGAATCGCCTTTAACATGCCTTTGGAAGTTTAAAATTTGTATTGCCACATTCGCTATTCTTTGCATGGCCATCTTGAATTGCAGGCATAAAAAAAGGCTTAGATTGATGTGCTTATCGCTTTCATCTTTCTTAAGCCTTTTGTCTTAACTTACTAAATAGTAAGCTAAATTACCTTTCATTACTTCTTGTAACGAGAAGCAACGTTGTCTAAACGGTCGTTTGCGCGTTTAGCTTCTGCTTGTGCGTCCATAGATGCTGCTTTTGCATCTTTAACGTCTGCAGACAGTTTGCTTTGCTCTGATTTCAGAGAACCAACATCAGCTGACAATTGATCAACTTTGTTGCCCAGAGTTGCAACGCTTTCTTCCAGAGCAGTAGTGTTCGCGCAACCACCTAGTAGGGCAGTCATTGCTAAACCAGCAATCATCAGTACTTTTTTGTTCATTGTAAAAAATCCCTTAAAATAGGTTGGATTTGAATGTTTCGTTACTTTGTAAGCGAAACTGCCTAATTATGACATAGCTATTTTAATTTGCTACGAATATTAATGTGTTTAACCACTATAGGCATATAAATTTTTTTTAAAAGCTTTTTTTCTATGTGATATCGACATTTCTAATCGTAAAAAGGGGCATTATTCACCATGCAGTGATGCACGACTTACAAATCCTTTACAATTTACTGGTTATCCATCGGCAGTTTTGTTTGCATTTTTTGTTTAAACTGACTGACCGCTTCAATCCGATGTAAATTTAAGGCTTGTTTTATCTCTGCGCCTTGGAAACCAGTGGCAATGATGGCGGCAATATCGACATTATTGGCGACAGTGAAGCACTGAGTTAAATACTCTCCCTGAGGATATGGGATGTTTTCAAATCCTGTGCGGCCACGCATATCTGCGGTGCAAGCTAATATAAGTTGCGTTAAGCGCTCTGGTTTACGCCAAAAGTCAGCTTTATCGAATATTTTAACGATAGTTTCGGCTCTGAGCTCGAATGCCTGATGGACGTTCTGATGTTGGTCGCTGACGAGCAACGCCAGATCGCGGGCCTCATTCGGTACTCGTAAACGTGTACAGAGGGCTTTTATGAGTGGCAAGCCTTTTTGGCCGTGGCCGTGATGCTTTGGTAAATGCTCTTTTGGACTCAGTGCCTTACCTAAATCATGCACTAGGGCGGCAAACCGAACGCTTTTATCCTCAGTCAGCAGTGCGGCTTGAGCAAGCACCATTAAGGTATGCACGCCAGTATCTATTTCAGGATGCCATTTTTCAGGTTGAGGTATGCCAAATAAGGCGTGAATTTCAGGGAACAGGACTTCGAGTGCTCCACATTGGTGCAGTACCTCAAAAAAGACCTCTGGGTGAGGTCCGCCTAAACTTTTATCAACTTCTTGCCAAACTCGCTCCGCCGTTAAAGCGCTAAGCTCATCGCTTGCGCTAATTTGACGCATCAGGGCCAGGGTTTCTGCGGCAATTTGGAATCCTAAGGGATAAAACCTTGCGGCAAAGCGGGCGACGCGTAACACTCGCAGTGGATCTTCAACGAAAGCATCCGACACATGGCGCAATAGGCGCGCGTTAATATCCTCAATGCCATTAAAAGGATCGTATAAGTTGCCCTTTTCATCTTGGGCGATCGCATTGATGGTCAGATCTCGGCGCAACAAGTCTTGCTCTAAAGTCACATCGGGACTGGCATGGCAGCTAAAACCACCATAACCCAGTCCAATTTTTCGTTCTGTTCGGGCTAACGCATATTCTTGTTGGTTTTTAGGATGCAGAAATACTGGGAAATCTTTACCGACTTGGCGGTATCCCAGTTGCAACATTTGTTCTGGAGTCGCACCAACGACGAGGTAATCTTTGTCCTTGATAGGGAGATTGAGCAGGCTGTCACGCACAGCACCGCCGACGAGATATATTTTCACAGGCAAGATTCGGCTAATGTGTCATAAACATAGCTTATCATGCCCATTAAGGTGATAGATAAAGTCGTCGCGAGATATTTGCGCACTTATGTGTCACATTGATGTTGCGGATATTTTGACAATAACATTGGGACGCTTTAACGTGGGGCGTTATTTTTAAATTAGGATGATTGGTGGTATGTACAAGGCCTTTTACGGACTCAGCGATAACCCTTTTTCGATTGCACCCAATCCCCATTATTTGTTTTTGAGTGATAGGCACAGAGAGGCGTTGGCCCATTTAACCTACGGGTTAGGGGAAACGGGCGGCTTTGTGTTGCTAACAGGGGAAGTTGGCACGGGTAAAACGACAGTATCTCGATGTTTACTTGGGCAATTGCCCGATAATACCGACACCGCATTTATCCTTAATCCGTCGCTAACAGAGCTCGAGTTACTCGCCACGCTTTGCGATGAACTTAAGATTTCCTACGGCGACAATCCCACACTCAAGCAGTTGACCGACCACTTGAGTCGTTTTTTATTGGACAATCACAGCAAAGGTCGTAATACCGTGCTCATCATTGATGAAGCGCAGCATTTACGCCCTGAAGTGCTGGAGCAACTGCGCCTTTTGACCAATCTTGAGACGGACACTAAGAAGTTACTGCAGGTCATTTTAATCGGTCAGCCAGAATTACAGCTGTTATTGAAGCGCCAAGAGCTGCGCCAGTTAGCCCAGCGGATCACCGCTCGTTACCATTTACTACCATTAAATGAAGATGAAATCGCGCTTTATGTATTGCATCGCTTGCAAGTCGCGGGACGATTTGAACCTTTGTTTACCCGCAAAGCCGTTAAGGTGTTGCAAAAGTACAGTGGCGGCATCCCTCGATTAATTAACCTCTTATGTGAACGCTCGCTGATGGCGGGCTATGCGCAATCGCGGGTGCCCATCGATCATCATATGGTGAGACAAGCTGCGGCTGAAGTATTAGGTGAAGAGGAGCCGACTCAGAATAGGTATCTTTGGCCGACAGCGACCGCTGCGACGTTATTTGTAGCTTTTGGTGTTTCCTATTGGCTATTTACCGACAAGCCTGTCAATGCCGTGTCAGCGTCTAGTATGGTCCTTGAGTCTGCGTCAGCAAATGTTGCTGCATCAAACACTCAAGCTTTGAGCGCGACCGAAGGAATGAGCAAGTTAGTACAACCCGTTGATCAGCAAAGCAGTAAGGGGTCAATTCCAGATCCCAATCAGCGCTTACTTAATGATGCGATTAATCAGAGTCGCGATATCGATACTGCCTTTGCGGGGTTGTTTAGCGTGTGGGGCAAAGTACCGTATAAAGGTTTAACCGCCTGCCAATCTGCGGTTGAGCAAGGATTGTCTTGTTATCAGCAGCAGGGTAACTGGATGTCACTGACTCGGCTTAATTATCCCGCTGTAGTGTATTTGGTTGATGACAACCAACAGGATTTTTATGGCTCTGTGATTGCGGTGGATGGCGAGCAGTTGCTGATGCAGTTAGGTGAACAACAACTTTGGGTTGATAGAGCTTGGTTCAATCAACATTTCAGTGGCACCTTCGAAATCCTATGGCAAGCACCTAATTTGCCTATGATGGATATCAGTCAAAAATCGAGTCCAGGTCAACTGCAATGGTTAGAGAATGCCTTAGCCCATGTGAATAATCGCAATGCTCGCAGGGTCAATCAATTCGATGTGCAACTGGAAAATGATCTTAAAAGCTTCCAAAGTCAGCATGAATTAAAAGCCGATGGTATTGCAGGGAATCAAACATTAGTGAGATTAAATTTGTATTTAAGTCAGCAAGGCCCACGGTTAACTGATGATGGGGCGCGCAGCTGATGTCCATTTTACTCGATGCCGTAACCCGCAATAAACAACAGCAACAATCACCGTTACCTGATGCTGTGATGACGCCAAGGGCGAATTATCCACAGCCACGTAAATCGGGTGTGCCGATAGGAAAACTGTCTATATTAGTCGTTGCAGTTGCCGCAGGAATTGGTGTGGCTTGGGGATTAAGCGTTTGGGATAAAACTCGACCTCCCCAAAGTGATACTGTGGCAGTGGCTAACGTACTGCCATCAATTTCATCATTGCCCGCTTCGACTGCGATTAAAAATGAGCTTCAGTCTACGGTAGGAGCTGCCTCTGAGCTCCAAGTTGAGCCCAGTGCTGCTTCAGGTGTTCGGCTTGCTGGGAAAGTGGCGCTTCCTCGGACGCAGACTTTACCCGAGCTAACGGTATCGCCGCAATTTCAGGCTGAGACTGTAGTATCAAATGCGCCTCAAGTGAATGCTAGCGCGAATATAACGACCAATTCTGTTGGCATGCCGGCTCAAAGTGATAGCAATTCGGGTTTTAGTGATTCAAGCTACGCAGATTATATGTCGACGTCAGCCCAAGTCGATGCGGCAAGTCAGGAAGCGGTTGTGCCAGCAGAGACGCAAGCACAGCAGCCTATGATGTTAGGTGCTAATGCCAATGAGTCGGGTCTAGCGAGTCTTGAAGCCCTGCGTCAACAAGTCAGTGCCGCGGCGGAAGATGTCGGTTTAGAGACCAATAAAAGTCGCGATGAAGATAAGTTAGTGGCTTCCTTTCAAAATGCATTAAAGGATGTGGAATATGTTAATGCTGCAGAGACGAATGTCACTGAAGCTAAATTAGATCCTATCCCTAAAACTGCTATGGATGAAATTCCGAAATATGGCCAATTACCTGCAGGTCTGCAATTGCAAGTGCCTGAATTTAATATCGTTGCTCATGTTTATTCCAGCGACCCTGCCCAGAGATGGCTGAATGTAGACGGTGCCGAGTTACAAGAAGGGGATATGATTGCTGGTAAGCTGAAAATCATCTCTATCCGTCCAAGGGACATAGTGTTAGATATTCAAGGAACCCAGTTTAAGGTGCCCGCAATCTAATCAGGTATTACGATAAGTCATGCTAGCGGTTATTTGTGGTAACAATGAATAAGTAGTTGATAAAAAAGGCGCACTAGGCGCCTTTTTTGATCTTAGCCAATCTCAACTTAATCAAACAGTCTGTTGGCTAAGAATAGGGTCAGTGCGTAACCGACGCTGTAGCAGAGGAAAAGTGCAGGAACATATTTCAAGTAACTCACAAAAGTCAGTTCTTTCACTTTACTCATGGCTACAATACCTGATGCTGAACCGATAATCAGCAGTGAACCACCGACTCCGACGCTGTAAGTCAAGCCAAGCCATTCAGGAGTACTCAGTACTGGATTGGCTTTTAACAATGCCGCCGTTAGCGGTACGTTATCAATTAAGGCTGAGCCCATACCCGTGACGAAGTTAGAGATGTTTGGATTAAACTGAGTATAAGCTTCAGTCAACATGTCTAAGGTGCCAATTTCTTTAAGCATACCAACGAGCAGTAAAATACCTAAGAAGAACAACAGGGTGTCGTATTCAACTTGGCGAATATACTCTAGGATCTTGATTTCTTCTTTATCACTGCGCGTGGTATGGCCAATCAGGAACATAATTGATAGACCCGTTAAGAAGGTTAACACTGGCGGGATACCAAACAATATGTTGAGTAGCATGGTCATTAAAATGGTGCAGAAGAAGACGAGGGCAATCAATACATCAACGGTTTGATAAGTATGTTTGATTGGCGTCGTGCTCACAACACCTTCGGCTTTGAGTGAGAATAGGGTTGCCAGTAAAATCACGCTCACGGCCGATGGAATAAATAACATCAGCAGTTCAGACATATGCACATGTCCAGCTAAGAAGATCATCAGTGTCGTCACATCGCCAGTGATCAGGGCCACACCGCCTGAGTTCACCGCGAAGATAATCAATACTGCCATTCTACGGCGCATTTGCTTATCGAGTTTAAAGGTGGTTAATAAACCTAAAGACACTAAAGTCGCGGTGACGTTATCACAAAATGCTGAGAGCACGAGTGCAAACAGGGCGACTTGGATCATTAACATACGCACTGATACTTTCTGCGGAAACAGCTTTTGCACCATGATTTGGATCATACCCTTAGCATTCAAATATGCTACGAAGGTCATGGTCGACATCAGAAAGAGCCAAAGTGTGGCAATCTCGAGCAAATTTTCATTGAGCTGATGGGCAACGATTTTCTCATTAGCCGGTTCCCCTGCAGCCATAAACAGCGCTACCCAAGAGATACAACCAAAGAATAAGGTGGTTTTTGCTTTATTAAGGTGGGTCACTTCTTCGAAAATAATACTGAGCAATGCGAGCACGGCCAGTAAGATGAGAAAGGTATTTAACATAACTGCAATTCCAACTGCTGTTTTGATGTCGTAGGGCGACTTGAGTCAACCTAAAGATTGGGCATATCAAGGCTAAATTAAGCTAGCCGTGTTAGCGCGTGCGGATCAGAACATAATGGGCTAGAGAACGCAACTGTTAGCTGTAACTCAATTTAATGCTTCTTTGTGATGTCTATCTCATGCTTTTGGGTTGCTAATTAGTTTTATATATTGGTTATTGTGATTATTGTAGCGTTATTAACTGTATTGTTTGATTTGATTACCGCGTTAAAAGTGAGATCTACGATTAAAGTCTAAGCAGTTAGTTTGCATATTCTTCAATTAATTTTTATTCAGGTCGTTATTCCTGAATTGTCATGCCTATGTAGGCAGGCATTTTTAATGCTTGCCTTTTGAATGAGTGCCACTCGGAAGTAGAGTGCTCTTAGCACTCAGTCCTGCAGAATTCTGCGTCTTGAGCTTGTTTGGGTATCAATACTGGATATTGTGTTTTTGGAGTAGAGGAAAATGACATTTGTTATCTGGAGTCTTTTGCTTTTAGGCTCACTCGTTTGGTTAACGTATTGTGGTAAGCAACTTATTGCGCTGGGCGTGATGGGTTGGCCTTAGCACGTTATTGAGCATATCCACTTGACCTTACAATTCATGGTGGCTGGGATAATATTTAAATCGGCTTTAGGTTCTAAAAAGTCTGATCGTTATTAAAGCGACACAAAGCTAACTAAATCGAATAAAAGCAAAGGGACGCATTGGCGTCCCTTTGTTATGTTTAAACGGCTTAAATACTAAAGTTTAGGCTTAGCTTGCCGCTTTCATGCTAGCCAATACGCGATCTGCTGCTTCTAAGGTTAAGCGCATCTCTTCTTCGCCATGGGCCATTGACAGGAAGCCAGCTTCATAGGCACTTGGCGCTAAGTAAACACCTTCATCTAGCATGCCGTGGTAGAAAATACGGAACTGTTCGATATTGCATTGGGTCACTTGATCGAAACGAGTGATCTCGGGTTGTTCCGTGAAGAAGAAACCGAACATACCACCAACATAGTTGATCGCCATTGGAATACCGTGCTTATCCGCAGCCGCTTTAAAGCCTTCTGCAATACGTTTGGTTTTCGCGCTCAGTGCTTCGTACAGACCTTCTTCACACAGGGCTTCCATTTGTGCCAGACCCGCTGACATCGCAATGGGGTTACCCGATAACGTACCCGCTTGGTAAACCGGACCCGTAGGGGCGATAAATTGCATCACATCTTTACGGCCACCGAAAGCCCCCACTGGCATACCGCCACCAATCACTTTACCAAGTGTGGTTAAGTCTGGTGTGACGCCGTAGTAACCTTGAGCGCCACTTAGTGATACGCGAAAACCTGTCATCACTTCATCGATAATCAACAGCGCGCCAAACTCATCACACATATCACGCAGGCCTTGAAGGAAACCTGGGACAGGTGGAATACAGTTCATGTTGCCAGCAACAGGCTCTATGATGATGCAAGAAATCTCAGTTGGATACTGCTCGAACAGGGTTCTAACTGAATCTAAATCGTTATACACAGCGGTTAAGGTGTGCTTGGCAAAATCTTCAGGAATACCGGGTGAGCTAGGTTGACCTAAAGTTAGAGCACCAGAACCTGCTTTCACTAACAGGCAATCGGCGTGGCCGTGGTAACAACCTTCAAATTTTAAGATCTTGTCACGACTGGTAAAACCGCGCGCTAAACGAATGGCGCTCATAGTGGCTTCAGTACCTGAGCTCACCATACGAACTTGCTCGATAGAAGGCACCATAGAGATGACTTTTTCGGCCATTTGCACTTCAAGCTCAGTTGGCGCACCAAAAGATAAGCCATTTTCCACCGCCGCTAATACTGCAGCACGGATTTTAGGGTGGTTGTGGCCGAGGATCATCGGGCCCCAAGAACCGACATAGTCGATATAAGCTTTGCCATCGGCATCGTAAATATAAGCGCCGTTAGCTTTTTCAATAAACAGGGGCGAACCGCCTACACCATTAAATGCACGAACCGGAGAGTTAACGCCGCCGGGGATGGTTTTTTTAGCCTGTTCAAATAGCGCTTCGGAACGGGTCATGTTTAGTCCTTAAAGTCTGTAGCCAATTAGCGATCGGCTTTACGTGAATACCAATTAACCGGACACTCATATTTTTCGAGTTGATTATCAACGCCGAGTGTCAATGCAAACAAAGCCATGCGAATTAACAGCCCATTATCCGCCTGTCTGAAGATAGCAAGATTGGGATGGCTATTTAAATCATTATCTAACTCATTGGCTTGCGCACGTGAATCCCTTGGAAGCGGATGCATAATGACAGTGTTAGATTTGCAATGCTGAGTGTAAATACTGCGATTTAAGCGGAACTTGCCGCGATACTTATTTGCTTCTTCCTGTGAAGGGAAGCGTTCTTCTTGAATGCGAGTGAGATACAAAATATCTGCTTGATCTAAATGGCCTTCAAGTTGGTCGGTTATTTTGATGCTATGGCCAGCATTTTCAATGTCGGAGATCACATAATCAGGCATAGCTAATTCAGCAGGTGAAATCAGTGTGAAACTGATGTTCTTATACATGCAGAGTAAGCGCGACAGTGAATGCACAGTACGGCCAAATTTTAAGTCGCCGACCATAGCGATGTGCATGCCATCGATACCGCGGCCAGCACACTTGAGTTCTTTTTGGATAGTGTATAAATCGAGTAGAGCTTGGGTCGGATGTTCGTTCGAACCATCGCCGCCGTTGATCACTGGGACGCGGCTGCCTTCAGCAAACTCTTTGACCGAGTAAGAGTCTGGATGGCGCATGGCAATGACATCAGAATAGGTGGATAACACCCGCGCCGTATCGTACAGGGATTCACCTTTAGATAAAGACGATGAAGCCATGCCTGTGGTTTCACGTACATGGCCGCCGAGCAAGTTAAAGGCACAACCAAAACTCACGCGGGTACGGGTACTCGGTTCGAAAAACAGGTTACCTAAAATGGCGCCATCGAGCACATTATTGCGCTTCTCTCGAAGTGCATAGGGCATCATGCGGCTAGCGACATTAAAAATAGTTTGGATTGAGTCAAGATCTAACTGGTTTACGGAGAGGATATGGGATCCTTCGAACTGATTCATCAGCCTGTTTTCCAATTTGCTAGGGGGCATTTTAAGCTGCGGTATCGCGCTTATCTGCCCTGATGTTATGTAGGGTGGCTGAGGCGCGATTGTAGCAGAAGCACTGGGGCAACGAAATAGCCACATTACCACTGTGTTAGATTTTTGCGATGAAGCCCAAAGCTTTTAATCTGCCGCCTCAGGTTTTGAAGCGATATTAGGCTTGGCCTGAACGAATCTCCTGTTGTAGGTTCGACCAACTGATCACTCCAACCACATTGTCTGGTGTATCTTGATAGATAAACACCTCACCGCAGCGTTTGGGTGACAATAGTGAATAGACTTCATTGAGGGTGGTGCTGTCGCTTAGCCCTTGCATGGGATGGCGTGATAGCGTGGTACTGTCATCATAGGATTGCATTTCAAGACTAAGCATTTCGATAATGCCATCGGCATTGCGGACTAGCACAGGGCGACCTTCGGCGCGTTTTAGCACTTCGAGTAACAATTCATCGTTGTTATTGACGATAACAAAGCGTTTATCCATTAAGGCTCGTACGCCTTTTTTCTGCAGTGCTAAATTCACGGGGGCGACCTTATAACCTAGTCCCATAATTTCTAATTGCTTAAAGAAAATGGAGTCAGTCTTAAAACCCTGATAAGCAATTAAAAAAGCCGGAATTGTTACAAACATTGCCGGTAAAATAATGCTGGCGTCATTGGTCATTTCTAACAGGGCGACTAAGGCGGCCAGCGGCGCGCTTAAACACACGCCCATCATGGCTGTCATGCCTATTACAGTGTAAAGCCCTACATAAGGGGCGATCGATGGGAATAAGATAGCACTGATCAGCGCCAAAATCGCCCCGAGCAGCGCGCCTATACCATAAAGTGGACCAATTAAACCGCCGGGAATACCTAAGCCAATCGCCGCAATAGTGGCGATGGTTTTGGCAAATAACAGGGCGATTAACAGCAACA
This sequence comes from Shewanella oncorhynchi, assembly GCF_030848765.1. Lineage (NCBI taxonomy): Bacteria > Pseudomonadati > Pseudomonadota > Gammaproteobacteria > Alteromonadales > Shewanellaceae > Shewanella > Shewanella oncorhynchi. The sequence continues at coordinate 3,657,248 of NZ_CP132914.1, read as the reverse complement.
GGCTTGGATGTTGGCTAATGGCTTCGCTAATGGCGAGATCGCCCGTGCCAAGGGCTTGCGGCAACACGAGACCGATTAGTGTGGTGACACTGCCCGCCAGTAATAGTCGGTAAATCAGTGGCCAGTTTTGCCCCGTCGCGGTAACTTTTAAGAGTGAGTAATTAAACAGCGCCGCAGCGCAGCCTAATACTACGCCGCCGATGGCGAGAATAGGGTAGTGATCTAAGGGAATGTGGATCACTTGAATACGGTCAAATTCGTGCACATTACCAAACACTAATTGGCTTGAAACTGCGCCACAAATTGCTGATAGCATAATCGGGAAAAAGTAATGGATTTTATATTCACGTACTATCACTTCAAGTACAAAAATCACCGCCGCTAAGGGCGCGTTAAAAGTGGCGGCAATCCCTGCGGCAATCCCACTGGCACACATGATGCGTACGCTATTATCGGGAAGATTGAATTTTTCAGCGAGAAAACTGGCGCTGACAGCACCCAGATGAATGGCAGGACCTTCACGGCCGACTGAGAAATTTGTGCCTAGGGCAAAGAGTGCTTGAAAAAATTGCCCAGCGGCGGATTGTAGGGGGATTTTACCATAATGCAGTTTAACTCTATGTAACACATAGGCTATTCCCATACGTTTGTAGCGTTTGGAGCCCAACTTCGCCACTATCCAAATTAATATTGCGCCTAAAAGGGGTAACAGGGCTCGCCAGTCGGCGACGTTCCCCGTAAAATCCAGCGCCTGTATTTGGGTGTAATGATTAGCCCAAACGAGCAAGAGTCGAAACAGTAAGATCACACAGGATGCAAAAATAGCAAATAACAGTGCCAGTATGCACAGCTGTGCACTGATGCGGGCTTGAGATAAATGGTCACGTAGCTCATTGGTTAAATACTTTTTGGCTGTGACTATGGCATGTTGGATAGCGACTTTATTTATCGTTAATTGCACTACATTGGCCTGAGTTGTATTGTATCGAACTCGTTCTTGAGTTGATTGTATTTTATATAAGGGGCTGTTACCTAATGCCAAATTATCATCGTTGGCTAGATCGGCTGCAAGTGATGGATCTCAAGTATCGTCCATCTTCAGTGTATTTATCGCTTTTAGTGTTAGTTTCTATTCTTTTTGGGGCTTGGATAAGTTTTCTGCTATTAAGCAGCGATGAGCCTGTTGTTAAGCATATCAGCAGCAAGACTCAACGCTTGACCGCTGAGTTAGAGGCACAGACCCAACTACTTGCGACCCGAAATTTAGAGCTGTCCGTCGAGCGCGAAGCTAATACCCAAATGCAAGAAATGTTTGGCCAGCAAATGAAAAAGCAAAAAGAATTGGAGCATGAGTTGGCATTTTACCGCAGCATTATGACACCGGATGATAATGCTGAAGGTGTTGCTATTCACGGACTTGAAATGACGCCGGGCGCTTTGGCCGATGAATATCATCTCAAGTTGGTGTTGACTCAGTTGCAAAAGCGTAAGCAAGCTATTCAAGGCCGAACAGAATTGACGCTCATTGGTGTGCAAGATGGCAAATCTGTTAGCTTGAGTGTGAACAAACTCACGGGTTCTAAGTTGGAATTTGATTTTCGCTATTTTCAAGTCATAGATACCAAGGTCACTGTTCCTGCTGGCTTTAATTTACAACAAGTGAAAGTCAAAGTGCTGGTGCCTTCGAGCCGCTGGACTAAGAATTCGCAGACCGAACATGTCTATAGTGCCCCTGAGTTATTACAGGGTGAAAAAGAACCACGGGTAATACTTGAACAAAACAGTCAGGTAAAGGATAATTTGCCCCAGAAAACTGATGTAAGAGGTAGTAATGACTGATCAAGCTGATACAGCAATGCCAATCCAATTTACCGATGCGGCAGCCGCCAAGGTGAAAGGTTTGCTGGAAGAAGAGCAAAATCCTGCACTTAAGCTACGAGTCTATGTGACTGGTGGTGGTTGTTCTGGATTTCAGTACGGCTTTACCTTTGATGAAAAGGTCAATGACGGCGATTTTACGATAGAAAAACAAGGCGTTCTCTTGGTTGTCGATCCTATGAGCCTACAATATTTAGTCGGTGGTGAAGTGGATTACACTTCAGGACTGGAAGGTTCTCGCTTCTTCGTGAAAAACCCTAACGCAACCACAACCTGTGGCTGTGGTGCCAGTTTCTCTGTGTAAAAAGTTTTTCTGTTTAATGATGACTAACTTTGCATCTTTTTAGGTGTGGAGTGAGATCAAAAAAGCCGTCGCAATGACGGCTTTTTGTTGGGCTAAATTTATTTTCTACAAGAGCTTAGCTCATGATGTTCAGGTTAAGCTTAGGTTTAAACCATGCCTTTACCTTTTTATCAAAGGCTATCCAAACTTGCAGTAATGACAAGACGATCAAAGCGATAAAAATCACATAGTCTGGCAGTTTTCCCTGCCATTCACCTAAGTACACTGTCGTTGGACCTACCACTAAGTTGCCCGGATCGTACATGATCACTGGCAGCATGCTAATCAATCCAAGCTGCACGACTGTGTAGCCGCGCAGCATGATAAGCCCTGCTTTTTGCCGACCGATAATGGCAATCACCATCAGGAGGGTTAGCAGACAAAATAACACCCCTTGTTTAGCGATTAAGCCACTCACTGACGCAACAACATACACTAGCAATAGGGCAATGAGTCGTTTCGGAAAGTGCTGACTCAGGGCTGTACTTGCCTCTGGTGTCTGTATCGCCGATTTTTGCTCGCTCATAGGCATTCTCGTTTAGCTATAGTGATTAGTGGCTTTGCTTAGGCGCTAATCTTTGATCTAACTCATAAGGCGGGATTACCACACCTAAATCATCTAATACTGGGAATACGGCGACAAAGAGGTCGTCATCTTCCATGCCTGGCACCCATCTTTCGTGAAATTCGTCGAGTGGAATCGCTAATGTTTGGCAATCACTCCATTCATCCACAGCCCAAGAATCAGCGGCTTCTTCGGTTGGCCACATTGGGATGCAATCTTCTTCTTCAGTGGTTAACATCACGCAACCGTCTTGATCTTGTAATGTCCAAAGTATTTTGTGTTCTTTAACTTGTTCAACGAGGTAATCGTAACGGGCTTCTGGCGTCATTGCTGCTGTCTCAGCGAGGTTTTTAACAGTCTTGCTCATGAAAAATATCTCTTTTGCTTGGATAGGGCGAAGCCTGTTGTGTCTCTAATGTAAAAACCTAGGGCACAGCAAAATTCGCCAGTTGGCTAAATGGTAACATTAGAGCGGGATTAGAAAAAGAACAACAGCGCCAAGAGAGCGCTGTTGTGTTAGATCTTCGGCTTTTATTCTGCCGCGCGGAAGTAGCGATAGATAAAGCCCGCCAAAATAGCGCCGACAATCGGTGCTACCCAGAACAACCAGAGTTGTGATACCGCCCAGTCACCGACAAACAGTGCAGGGCCTGTGCTACGCGCTGGGTTTACCGAAGTATTGGACACAGGAATACTAATAAGGTGAATTAAGGTTAAACCTAACCCTATGGCAATTGGGGCAAATCCCTTAGGCGCTCGCTCATCGGTGGCACCTAAAATAATAATCAAGAAGAACAGTGTCATAACGATTTCACAAATCATCACCGACAGCATGCTATAGCCACCTGGTGAGTGCTCACCAAAACCGTTAGAGGCAAATCCGCCAGCGAGTGAAAATCCCTCTTGTCCTGAAGCGATGAGATACAAGATGCCTGCGCCAACAATTCCACCCGCGACTTGGGCTATGATATAGGGCAATAATTCTGCTGCCGGAAAACGTCCCCCAGCCCAAAGGCCGAATGACACTGCAGGGTTGAGATGACAACCTGAAATATGGCCAATCGCAAAGGCCATAGTCAGAACCGTTAAGCCAAATGCGAGCGCGACACCGAGTAAGCCTATGCCCACCCCGGGAAATGCAGCGGCAAGTACCGCACTGCCACAACCTCCAAGGACTAACCATAAGGTGCCAAGAAATTCTGCCGCCATTTTTTGTGACATGTTCATTGTTTGATTTCCTATTCTTTTAAAGACGCTTGCTTGTTAATCAGTGCGTCTTTATTCCTAATTTACCTGCCTATTAACGGATCTTGTCTGAGTGAGCAAAATCGCGCTGTAGACATGAGTTCCCTTAAAACCAGTTTCTTATTGGACGCCTATGAGGCTATTCCTAAGTGTTTGAGCTGTTTAGAGCAATATCCTATATCCGTTTTTACTATAGTGAGACTTGATTAAGCTTCAGTGACGAAACTTTTTTTACTCATGCTTCTGTCACTAAATGCTTCAGTAATTAAGAATAGATGGCTTTAAAATAGCTGCTGATTTTCTTGATAAATTTAGGCAGGAAGAGGGGAAAAGATTAGTTTGTCTTTTAAAGACAACAAGAGCTTCATGTAGAAGCTCTTGTTTAAGTTATCGCTTTAGTATTTTGCGAAGGCCAATTACTTAGCGCTAAATCGTCCGCCGAGTACGGCTTCGCGGGAGGCGCCTGTTACTGCAGGGAGATTAGCGGGTAAACATAAGTGATTGCGCATGGCGAGCCAGGCAAAGGCGATGCCTTCTGCCCACTTAGGATCTACGCCAAGGGCCGAGGTAGTATCCAGCTTATAACCTGGTAATAAGGCTGCAAGACGTTGCATCAGTTGGCCGTTGAACGCGCCACCACCACAGACGAATAATTCCCCTTCATTGGATAGTTTAATAATGTCTTGGGCTATGCTGTGGCAGGTTAAATCCAATAAAGTTGATTGAATATCTTCTTCATCTAAATGATTAAAGGGTGATAATTGCTGCTCTAACCAAGCTTGGTTAAACAGTTCGCGACCAGTGCTTTTAGGGTAAGCAAGGGAAAAATACGGATGCGAAAGCAACTGAGTTAATAAGCTTTGATCAGTTTTTCCGGATGCAGCCCATTCGCCATTTTTATCGAAGGGTTCACTTTTAACCTGTTGCATCCAGGCATCAATTAAGGTGTTGCCTGGCCCTGTATCAAAGCCTAAGACTTCTTCGCTATTGCCCGGCAGATAGGTGATATTGGCAATACCACCAATATTGAGGATGACACGTTTTTTACCGACTTGGGCAAAGGTTTGCTGGTGGAATGCGGGTACTAAGGGCGCGCCTTGGCCACCAAGGGCAATATCTTTGCGACGAAAATCGGCAATGACATCTATGCCTGTTTCGGTCGCAATAGTATTAGGATCGCCTATTTGTAAGGTAAAACCCACTTCGAGGTTTGGCATATGGCGCACAGTTTGACCATGGCTACCAATGGCGATGACATCTTCTTTCGCAATAGCACATTTAGCCATCAGATTATTGACTGCTAAGGCAAACAGCTGACCCACATTTCGATCTAAACGGCCGAGGCGGTTAATTTCATCTGAGCTGGGTAAGCACAGGCGCTGTAGACCTTTGAGTAAATGGCTCGGAATAGCTTCGGTATGGCTGGCGATAAGCTGCGGCTGCGCGCCTGAAAAGTCGACCAATACTGCATCGACACCGTCCATGCTGGTGCCTGACATAAGTCCAATATAATAAGCGTTTTTCATTGGGAGGAATCCATCCGTCGTTATTGCATTGCCAATTGCGTTTGCTTGTTTTGCGAAAGTGTAGTCATCAATTGCTTGCTAAGTGCATCGAATTGATTTTTTTCTTTTCTCGCAATTGATTCGGATTTCGGTAGCGTAATCGTTCTCGGGTTGCGGTGTACGCCATTGACGATAAATTCGTAATGTAAATGAGCCCCAGTGACACGGCCTGTTTTACCTAAAGTACCAATAATTTGTCCTTGCTTAACGTTGGCGCCTTTGCTGACATTACGTTTTGTGAGGTGTAGATATTTGGTGGTATAGGTATCGTTATGTTTGATAAACACATAGTTACCGTTGAATTGATTATAACCAGACTCAATAACGCGTCCACTACCCGCAGCTTTAATGGGCGTGCCAATGGCTGCGACATAGTCTACACCGCGATGGGCTTTGACTTGGCCTGTCACTGGGTGCAAACGTCTTGGGTTAAAGTTGGAGCTGACATACTTAAAATCGACTGGTGAGCGCAGGAAGGCTTTACGCATGCTAGTGCCATTTTCGGAATAATAGTTACCGTCGGTATAGCGAATGGCAGTATAGCGCTCATCTTGGTTAACAAATTCTGCAGCTAAGATATTGCCATTACGCAAAAATTCACCATCGGCATATTCTTGCTCGTAAATAATGGCGAAGCTGTCGCCTTCGCGTAAGTCTAAGGCGAAGTCGATATCCCAGCCGAATACGGTCGATAGCTGTAATATCTGGTTGGCAGACATGCCTGCATCCACGGCGGCATTCCAGAAATTGCTCTTAATTTTGGCACTGGTGAAATGGTTGCGGATTTCCACATCCTTTTCGGAGATTTTTTCGTTGTATTGCTCTTGGCTTTTAGTGATGACTAGCGTGGAAATAGCATCGACCCGATAACGTACTTCAGTCAAATTACCGTTTGCATCCTTTGAAATCACAATTTCTTCGCCCGGCATTATCTTAAGTAAATTTTGCTTGGCTAAAGGCAACTGGGTGATTTCATAAACGTCTTTGCTGGTTAAGCCAGCGCGGTCAAATACCGCGGCTAAAGTATCACCATTTTTGACGTTAAAATGTTCGACATCTCTGTGTAGAGCGTTTTCGTGGGATCCTGCTGCTTGATTATTAGCTCCAGCTGCAGCGAGCGCATCGGGTGAGGATAACGGTTCAGCCGTTGTCGGAGCATTATCTGTTTGACCTTCTGGCAACTCAGGGCGTTCAGGCGAGCGAAAAGCTAAGGGCACATCATAACGGGTGTTGATTTGAGCTTGGTCATCAATGCTAGTGGTTTGTCTTGAAGCTTGCGCTTCTTCAGAAGGTAGAAGCATGGTTATCATTGTGATAACTGAAAGAATGCTAAGGAGAATTTGATGCTTTTTAGGCAACAATTTAAATAACGTTATAACCTTTCCCATTGACGCCGATACCAATAACCAGAGACTTAAATAATCCCGTTAGTGTACACACTTTCAATTGTGGTGGCTAACAAGTAACATAAGTCTCTTCATTTTATGATCATGGCCTTAGGAGTCCCTGCCGAGATGGCTGATTTAGACCAAGTATTAGCAGAAATTAGACGTGGTACCGATGAGATTTTACTCGAAGCGGATCTGCTGGAAAAACTCAAAGAAGGACGTCCACTCCGTATTAAGTTAGGCGCTGACCCTACCGCTCCGGATATCCATCTTGGACATACAGTAATCTTAAATAAATTAAGATTATTCCAAGAGTTAGGTCATGAAGTCATTTTTTTGATTGGTGACTTTACTGGTATGGTGGGGGACCCAAGTGGTAAAAATAGCACTCGTCCACCGCTCACCCGTGAACAAGTTTTAGCGAACGCAGAAACCTATAAAGAACAGGTTTACAAGATCCTCGATCCTGCTAAGACTCGTATCGAATTCAACTCAAGCTGGTTAGAGCCATTGGGCGCCGCTGGTATGATCCGTCTCGCGTCTAAGCAAACTGTGGCTCGTATGATGGAGCGCGATGACTTTAAGAAGCGTTATGCCTCGGGTCAGTCGATTGCGATTCATGAGTTTATGTATCCTTTACTGCAAGGTTATGACTCAGTTGCGCTGCAGGCCGATGTTGAGTTGGGGGGGACAGATCAAAAGTTCAACCTGTTAATGGGCCGTGAACTGCAAAAAGCCGAAGGCCAAAAGCCACAAGCTGTGATCATGATGCCGCTGCTTGAAGGTTTAGACGGCGTGAAGAAAATGTCTAAATCGGCGCATAACTATATTGGCGTGAGCGAACCTGCCAACGAAATGTTTGGCAAGCTGATGTCAATTTCGGATGACTTGATGTGGCGCTACTTTGAACTACTGTCATTCCGCCCACTGGCTGAAATTGAACAGTTTAAGCAAGATGTGGCGAATGGGTCTAACCCACGTGACATTAAAATCGCCTTAGCTAAGGAAATTATCACACGTTTCCACGATGCAGCGTCTGCCGAAAGTGCGCATCAAGCCTTTGTCGATCGTTCTAAGGGCATGATCCCCGATGATATCGAAGAAATTGAGTTAGCTGCGGGTGAAGGTATTGCGATTGCCAATCTGTTGAAAGACGCTGACTTAGTGTCATCGACTTCAGAAGCGATGCGGATGATCAAGCAAGGCGCGGTGAAGATGGACGGCGAAAAGCTAGAAGATAGCCGTATGACTTTGTTCGCGGGTACTGTTGCTGTATTCCAAGTCGGTAAACGTAAGTTTGCCAAAGTGACTTTGGTATAGTGACGTTGGTTTAGTTAGGTTTACGCTACAGTAAGTTTAAACGAACAAAAAGAGCGCCTTAGGGCGCTCTTTGTTTTTGAATCTTTTGACAATACAAGATTAAGGCGCTGTATTGGCCTCATGCTCGGCGATATTACATCTGTCGGTGCCAAAGTGTTGCCCACCACTGCATTTCCATGCCAATTGGGCCGAACTTACCTGCCAAAGTTTAGCGTTTTGTTTCAGTGAGATAATCAATAGCATCTGTGGATGCTGCTTGGAAAGTTCGCTCACTTGATAGGTCAAAATGCCATCTTTATTGGTTTGAGTTCGCACTAAAGTAAATTTGTTGCCTGCATATTGGCTGCTGATTTTATTGGGATCTTCCGACCAAGGCTGATGTTGCGCCTGAGCGGTACGTAGTTGTTGATTAAAATGGCTTACTGGCTGAACGGCGTAGGAAACGATAATGGGCTGTAAAGCCTGTGCTTTGGGGGCCAGTATTAAGCCATTAAGGGCGAGTAGGGCTATCAATCCAAAAAACTTCATACAAACCTCATTGAAACGAAACGGCTCAGTCAATTTTTCAAAGGTGAAATACGCAGTGGTATTGACTCATTGTTAGTTTCGACTCGTTTTTAGGGATCAAGTTTCAAAGACGGATAAATTTTGTGACTACTGCATCGCTAATTGGTCTGACATGGTCTGGTAATCGATTAGGTCGACATGTTCCGTTACTCTGCGATTGAGCATGTCGATCTTAAGGCTTGTCACACCTGGTATCGCAACATCGATGATTTTCCCCGGTTTGCCAAATTGTTCACCTGGACCCTTGAAATGGTAGTTACCTATCATTACCACTAAAGAGCCTGCGTTATACATATGTTCTATGTTGAAGTTGTACTCGAGCACGCCCTCGTGGGCACGCTCAAGGAAGTCGATAATGAAGCGGCCGCCAGTGTATTTACGGTTGGCGGTTTTGTCGAAGAAGACGCTTTCGCGGTTATAGAATTTTCGTAGTGTCTTATAGTCGTGTTCAGTTAGCGCATTCATATATTTTACGGCTAACTGCTGTTCTTGTGGCATTTCACCTGAGTTGGCTTGCGCCGCTGCAGGATTGAGGGCTGGAACAAAAATGAGGCATAAAATAAAACACAATATTCGCAAACTATTCCCTCTTGGTCTTGAGATCAAAGGCCGGTAATGAAAGATGCCACTTGATGGCACTTAAGCGGATTAACAGGGCACTGGCCATCGCCAGAAACAGCGCCATTTTTTCGCCCATACCGTAGGCTAAGCTCACGGTATAGCCGATACCACCTATGATCGAAGCTGTGGCATAGACTTCTGTGCGTAAGACCATAGGAACTTGTCTACACAGTAAGTCTCGAATAATGCCTCCTCCCACGCCTGTGATCAAGCCCATTACGACGGCAATCATCCCACTCAAGCCCATATTGAGGGCCTTTTCAGCACCTATCACGGTAAAGAGGGCCAATCCAAAGGCATCTGCGACGGGTAAAATATACTCTGGTACCTTACGAGGGCGACGGACTAATAGCAAACAGACGAGCACGGTCGCGAGGATCACTATGATGTAATTCGGGTCGCGGATCCAGAACACCGGTGTTGCACCAATTAAGGCATCACGAATACTGCCTCCACCGACAGCGGTAACCGAGGCGAGCACGATTACGCCAAAGGGGTCCATTCTATGGCGTCCAGCGGCAAGTGCGCCGGATAATGCAAATACAGCGGTACCCCATAAATCAAAAAAGTAGATCCACTGGCTCATTTACTCATCTCTTTGATATGGATATTTAATGCGTCCACAGAGATGCGGATTTCAATCACAGATAAAATCAGTGAATAGAGTAAGAGCAGTAGGCTAGCGCCAAAAATCACTGAGCCGGTTTTATTAAAGCCTATATAGATAAAAATCATACACAGTACGCATAGGGCAAAGCTTGACACGCCTGCTTCCTGCATTCGACGAATGATGGTAATACGCTGGCTCAGGTTCTTAATTTGATCTTTATGTACGGGTTTTTCACCATTACTTAAATTTCGGATTAATGCGGCTAAGGCAAAAAAACGATTGGTATAAGCTAATAGTAACAATGAGATAGCAGGAAATAACAACGCAGGTGTTGTTAATGAAACATGCATGTTTTCGAGCAAGATGGTCAGCCTTTAACTTCACGTTGAGATAATGCGGCATCATATCACAGGCTTTGTAACCAACGTAAACTTGCCCATAACAAGGGCAGTATAATGATAAAGCTAAACCAGATAGCACAGGCACGTGAGGTCAGCTTAATTGCAGGCGTGATGTCATCACTGGTTGGCTGCGGACCGTAGCACAATTTATCCACATTGATACGCACGCCAGCAAACTTCTGTGGTCCACCGAGCTCGATTCTCAAAATACTGGCCACGAGATTCACACTGAGAACATAACCTCGAATAGCGTGATGATTTTTAGGGGCTCTAAAAAGTTTTGCAAACGCCTTAGGCCCGCCTTGAATAGCGAGCGACAGGCTCCACAACCAAGCCGGAATCGCCAGCAAGATAATGGATACACCATTCACAGTACTGCAGAAATGTTGATACTTTGGTTGAATGGGCGGCCAGCTCAATTCGAGTTGTTTGAGCATGCGCACAGCTAGCACTAGCGGTGCTCCAGCAATAGCGAAAAAGAAAATGGTCGATGCTGTGCCGTAAATAGGCGCTGTGGCGAGTTTTTCTATGGTGGCTTTGGCTAGGCCGATTTCCGACAAACTATCGGTATCGCGCACTACCCAAGGCTGTAAAAGCTTTTTTGCGCTGGCATTGTCTCCACGTTTTAAGGCCTTAGCGATTTCATCGGCGACTTGGCTAAACCCTGCATCGGTTAAGCATAGATAAAGCACCAAAAATTCGAAAAACCATGGAAAGGCAGCTAGTTCGAGCAAAAAGGTGATAATGGCCCAAAAGGGAAACAGCAACAGCAACATAGCTAAAAAGCCTGCTGTGGTTTGTTGGCTTGGAGATCGTTCAGGGCGATTCACCTTGGCTGCGAGTTGCTTAGCTAAATGGCTAAACCAAATAAGCGGCTGCATTTCCCGTGGCAATGGCGCTAACCGCGCCAATAACAAAGCAAAAAAAAGTACCAAAAAGCCTTCAAACAAAGCGCCATCTATCTCGACAAGTTGTTGATAAAAAGAGGTGTGCATTCGGTACTTTCCACTTAAGTGATTATTTTATTACGCTAGGATTCAGTTGCTCAAGCAGCAACATCACCATCAGAGCCGAGTGATAACCCGCTTTGACAATATAAGAGTCGAAATCCACTGGCGAGTCATTGTTGGCGTTATCCGATAAAGAGCGGATCACCACAAATGGCACTCCAAACTGATGACAAACTTGAGCGATTGCCGCACCTTCCATCTCACAGGCGGCCATAGTCGGGAAGTTTTTGAGCATGGCTTGGGTGCGAACAGGATCGCAAATAAAGCTGTCGCCAGTACAAATTAAACCTTCAATCGCTTTGACTTCACCCAGTTGAGCAATCGCTTTGTTGGCTGCTTTAACTAAATGTGCGGCAGGAATAAACGCAGCTGGTTGCTGCGCCATTTGGCCAATTTCATAACCAAAGGCGGTGACATCCACATCATGGTGACGCACTTCAGAAGAAATCACGATATCGCCAATGGCCAGCGAATCCACAAAACCACCGGCAGAACCAGTATTGATCACCGCATCCGGCGCATATTTTTCGATGAGTAGCGTGGTCGCAATACTTGCGGCGACTTTACCTATGCCTGAGCGAGTCACGACTACGTCTTTACCAGCGAGAGTACCAGCAATAAATTCAATACCAGCAATGGTTTGCGATGTCGCATTTGTCATGGCGGTGATCAGGTGAGCGACTTCTGGCTCCATTGCGCCAATAATTCCAATTTTCATGGGAGACCTTTTTGATTCAACACTTAAAGAGTGGGACACGGGAATGCTGGCTAATATACCACACAGTTTTATGCAGTCGTTATGGCGAGATTGGGATTGCTTGATAATCGCGGGGTAAAACGCGGGAGGGTTAACGGAAAAGTGCGCTCCTAAGATGCGCGCTTTATCTATCTATTTTATCCATCAACCGATTGCGATAAGCCAATGGCTGAACTCGTTTGCACGAGTCCAGCCATTGGAGTGCTTGTTAAAATGACAAGGGTAAAATGTTTTTTTACCAATAAAACAAACACGTGGCGCTGAATCTATAACGCTTAGTCTAAGTAGTTAAGAATACCTTGGGCGGCATCGCGACCTTCGGCAATGGCTGTCACGACTAAGTCAGAACCGCGCACCATATCACCACCGGCAAACACTTTCGGGTTGGTGGTTTGGAATGGGTTTTCGTCTAATTTGCTCGCTTTGACTCGGCCCCATTGATCGAGCTCGATACCGTGTTCGGCAAACCAAGGTGCTGGGCTAGGTTGGAAACCAAAGGCGATAATAATCGCATCGGCTTCGAGCAACTGTTCGCTACCAGTAATCGCTTCGGCGCGTTGACGACCGCTTGCATCGGCCTTGCCCATGGCGGTTTCGACGCATTCAATGCCGATCACTTTGCCATCTTGGGTTTTAATCGCCACAGGTTGACGGTTAAACAAGAAGTTAACTCCTTCCTCCCGCGCATTTTGCACTTCACGACGTGAGCCTGGCATGTTGGCCTCGTCCCGGCGGTAAGCACAGACTACGCTGCTGGCACCTTGTCTGACGGCTGTGCGCACACAATCCATCGCAGTATCACCACCGCCTAATACCACCACACGTTTACCTTCAAGGTTCAGGTAGGGCGTTTCAGTATTCTGGGTGCCCATTAAATGATGGGTGTTACCAATCAAATAGGGCAGGGCTTGGTATACGCCTTGGGCATCTTCACCCTCAAGGCCTGCTTTCATCGCGGTATATGTGCCCATGCCGAGGAAGACGGCATCGTATTCTTCGAGCAGTTTAGTAAATGGGATGTCCTTACCGACAGTGACACCGAGTTTGAACTCAATGCCCATGCCTTCTAATACACTGCGACGGGTCGCCATAACGGCTTTGTCGAGTTTAAAAGACGGAATACCGTAGGTGAGTAGACCACCAATTTGTGGATATTTATCAAAGACCACAGCTTTAACACCGTTGCGAGACAGAATATCCGCGCAGCCTAAACCTGCAGGACCCGCACCGACAATCGCCACTCGTTCAGGACGTGGCGTGACCTTGCTCATATCGGGACACCAGCCTTGGGCGATAGCTGTGTCGGTAATGTATTTTTCGACATTACCGATAGTGACAGCGCCAAAGTCGTCGTTCAGAGTACAAGCACCTTCACAGAGTCTGTCCTGTGGACAAACACGGCCGCAGATTTCGGGCAGAGTGTTGGTCTCATGCACTAAATCTGCCGCTTCCATGATGCGACCTTGTTCCGCTAGCTTGAGCCAGTTAGGAATATAATTGTGTAGTGGGCACTTCCACTCACAATAAGGATTGCCGCAATCTAAACAGCGGTCCGCTTGCTCAGCCACTTGAGGCTGAGCAAAAGGCTGATAAATCTCAATAAACTGAGTTGCACGTTTAGCCGCAGGGTGTTTAGCGGGGTCTTTACGACCCACTTCAATAAATTGAAAATCGTTACTCATGCGCCATTACCCCGCTTTTACAACTAATTCTGGGCTCGATTTCTCTAATTTGAGCAGATCGGCCACGGCAATATTTTTAGGTTTTACTAATACGAAGCAATCTAACCAGTTACCAAAATCACTTAAGATCATCTTGGCATGTTCACTGCCCGTTTCGGCCACGTGGGCTTCAATCAGACCTTTTAAATGTTGTTGATGGATCGGTGATTCAAGTTTTTGTGTATCGACAAGCTCAGTATTCACACGGCGATTGAAGCGGCCGAATTGATCGAACACATAGGCAAAACCGCCTGTCATCCCAGCGCCGAAGTTCACCCCTGTTTTACCAAGGACAACCACAATGCCGCTGGTCATGTATTCGCAGCCGTTATCGCCAAGCCCTTCAACCACAGCAATCGCCCCAGAGTTACGGACTGCAAAACGCTCGCCCGCTTGACCTGCGGCGAAGAACTTGCCGCCCGTCGCGCCGTAAAGACACGTGTTACCGACAATGGCGCTGCGCTCACTTTGGAACGGGCTGCCAATAGGCGGGTATATGACAATCTGGCCGCCAGACATGCCTTTACCCACATAGTCGTTGGCATCGCCGCAGAGTTTTAACTCAAGGCCTGGGCTGTTCCACACGCCAAAGCTTTGGCCGGCACTGCCGTTAAAGCTCAGTTTGACCGGCGCTTTGGTGCCTTTGACGCCGAGTGTGCTCGCGATATAGCCTGACAACGTCGCGCCAACGGAACGGTCGGTGTTGTTGATGCTGTAAGCAGCATCGAAACTCTCGCCCTTATCGACGGCGCTTTGGCATTCGTTTAATAAATGCTGGTTAAGCAGCCCTAAATCCGCCGGTGGATTGGTTTCTTGCCAAGTGCGTGACGAGGTTGCTGGCACTTTGGGTTGATACAAAATCGGTGACAGATCTAAGCCTTGTTGCTTCGCGGTTTGGCCTTCGAGGGCATATAACCATTCGCTGCGACCGACGAGGTCTTCAAACTTGCTCACCCCTAAGGTCGCCATCCATTCACGAACTTCCTGTGCAACAAACTCAAAGTAAGTCATCACTCGCTCTGGCAGACCATGGTAATGGTTGTCGCGCAGGTTTTTATCTTGCGTTGCTACGCCAGTCGCACAGTTGTTCAAGTGGCAAATACGCAGGTATTTACAACCTAGGGCGATCATAGGCACAGTACCAAAACCAAAGCTTTCGGCGCCCAATAACGCGGCTTTAATCACATCGGTACCGGTTTTTAAGCCGCCATCGACTTGCAGGCGAATTTTATGGCGTAGACCATTTTCTACTAGCGATTGATGCACCTCGGCTAACCCTAGCTCCCATGGACTGCCCGCATATTTCACTGAGGTAATTGGGCTAGCACCTGTGCCGCCGTCATACCCTGAAATCGTGATCATGTCCGCATAGGCTTTGGCCACGCCGGTGGCGATCGTGCCCACACCGGGTTCTGACACAAGTTTCACTGAAATCAGCGCTTTAGTATTGATTTGCTTCAAGTCGAAAATCAGCTGGGCTAAATCTTCGATAGAGTAAATATCGTGGTGCGGCGGCGGTGAAATCAAGGTCACACCAGGACGTGCATGACGCAGTCCGGCGATTTCAACGCTGACTTTATGGCCGGGTAACTGACCACCTTCACCGGGTTTTGCCCCTTGGGCGACTTTAATCTGCAACACATCGGCATTAACTAGATAATGCGCCGTGACACCAAAGCGTGCCGAGGCAATCTGTTTAATTGCAGAGTTGCGTTCAGTATTAAAGCGGCGTGCATCCTCACCACCTTCACCTGAGTTCGAGCGGCCACCTAAGCGGTTCATCGCAATAGCAAGAGCTTCATGGGCTTCAGGGCTCAAGGCGCCGATGCTCATGGCGGCACTGTCAAAACGTGAATATAGATTTGATGCCGCTTCTACATCGGCGACATTAATCGATGTTTGCGCGCCCTTAATACCGATTAAGTCACGCAGTGTGGCCACGGGACGATTGTCGACGAGTTCGGCGAATTTTTTATAGCTCGCGAAGTCTTTGTCAATCAATGATGCTTGCAAGGTGTTGACCACATCAGGGTTGAAGCAGTGATACTCGCCGCCCTCAACGTATTTTAGTAGGCCACCTTGTGGTAATGGCACATGGGCACGGTAGGCCGCTTTGTGCAAAATCGCTTGGTCTTGGGCGATTTCTGCAAAGCCTGCACCCTCGATGCGGCTAATTACGCCTTTAAAACACAGTTCGATCACTTCGCTGGCAATGCCTATGGCTTCAAATTGCTGACTGCAACGATAGGAGCCGACAGTGCTGATGCCCATTTTGGACATGATCTTACGCAAGCCTTTTTCGATGCCGTAGCGGAAGTTCAACATCAATGCCGTGGTATCGGTTAAGTCATGGCGTTTTGCCAGTTCGGAAATTGACTCATACACTAAATACGGATAAATCGCCGTGGCACCAAAGCCAAGCAATACAGCAAAGTGATGCGGATCTCGCGCCGATGCGGTTTCAACAATAATGTTGGTGTCGCAGCGCAGGCTCTTATTCACCAGCATTTGTTGCACAGAACCGACCGCCATGGCCGCGGGGATCACTTGCGCCGTTTTACCTATGGCTCTATCCGAAAGGATCAACAAAGTCGTGCCGCTGCGGGCTAAACGCTCGGCTTCGGCTGTGATGCGGCGAATGGCGCTTTCTAAGCCTTCCTGTGGTTCGTAATTTAAATCGACAATATTGGCGCGATAGTAAGTGCTATCTAATCCCAGTAACTGGTTAAAATCACTGAATAATAAAATAGGTGAATTGAACATCACCCGGTAAGCATGCCCAGTCGTTTCATTGAAGAGGTTCTGTTCACGGCCAATACAAGTGGTCAACGACATGACGTGCTTTTCACGTAAGGGGTCGATAGGTGGATTCGTTACTTGAGCAAATTTCTGCCTAAAATAGTCATACAGTGAACGTGACTTTTTCGACAATACCGCCATAGGTGTGTCGTCGCCCATGGAGCCTGTGGCTTCTTCACCTTGCTTCGCCAATACCCAAATGACTTGTTCTAATTCCTCACGGGTATAGCCAAATTGTTTTTGGTATTGCAGCAATAGTTCAGGGCTTAATTCGCTGGCACCGTGCTGCTCAGAGGCTAAATCTTCCGCTGGCGTTAAAGTACGGCTGTTTTTCGCCATCCACTCTTTGTAAGGGTGGCGGCGTTTAAGATCGTTATCAATTTCAAAGGATTGGTACAGGCGGCCGTTCAAGGTATCTAATACCAGCAATTCACCAGGCCCAACACGGCCTTTTTCAATCACTTCATCGGCGGCGTAATCCCAAATTCCGACTTCGGAAGCTAAGGTCAAAATACGATCTTTTGTGATCACATAACGTGATGGACGTAGACCATTACGGTCAACAGCGCAGGCGGCATGGCGACCGTTGGTCATCACAATACCTGCCGGACCATCCCAAGGCTCCATGTGCATAGAGTTAAAGTCATAGAAGGCTTTTAATTCGTCATCCATTTCCGGATTACTTTGCCAAGCAGGCGGGATCAATAGACGCATTGCACGGTATAAGTCCATGCCACCGGATAACAGCATTTCCAGCATGTTATCTAAAGATGAAGAGTCTGAGCCTGTTTCATTCACAAAGGGAGCGGCCTGCTGCAAATCTGGCAGTAGCGGTGAATTAAACTTATAGGCACGGGCACGAGCCCATTGACGGTTACCAGTAATCGTATTGATTTCGCCGTTATGGGCTAAATATCTAAACGGCTGAGCTAATGGCCATTTAGGAGAAGTATTCGTTGAGAAACGTTGATGGAATAGGCAGATAGAGCTTTTTAAGCGAATGTCCGCGAGATCGGGATAAAACGCGGGCAAGTCTACAGGCATCATCAGACCTTTATAGACGATAACTTGGCCAGACAAACTCGCGACATAGAAGTCTTTGTCGTCGGTGATCTGCTGCTCTAGGCGGCGACGCGCCATATAAAGGCGACGTTCCAAGTCTTTTTCACGCCAGCCAATGGGGGCGTTGATCAGCACTTGATAGATTTGTGGCAGGCTAGCCTTGCCAATTTCACCTAACACATCGGGATTGACAGGCACCTTGCGCCAGCCTGCAATACTTAAGGTTTCACGCTCGAGTTCGCGCTCAAGAATAAACTTGGCTTGGTCAGCCAGTTCATCGTCTTGACTTAAAAACAGCATACCTACGGCAAATTTTCGGCTCAAATGCCAATCATTTTCCGCGGCAATCGCTTCAAAAAATTGCACGGGTAATTGCATTAATAAACCACAGCCGTCGCCAGTGCGGCCGTCGGAGGCAATGCCCCCGCGGTGCTTCATGCGATCTAGACCATGGATTGCCGTGCGCACTATACGGTGGCTGGCTTCGCCATCCATCTGTGCTATCAACCCAAAACCACAATTGTCCCGCTCAAAACTGGGATGATATAAGCTCATACAAAAACCTCCCTAGACCTCAACTGATTACTACTCGGGGAGAAAATGTAAAGACTTTCTATAGATATGCACCCGAACCACCCAAATTAGCCTGAGATTCAATAAAGGTCAAACCAAAAATTTGCATAAAACATGGGTATTAATTCATGTTTCATACACAAATCACAATTGCCTTACGTTAACGTCAACAGTAAAATGTGCCGTATAACATTATGAATAAAAAGAATTTTAAAAACTATCAAACTCAAAATTTACCAAGGTGTAACATGCTGATGGGATTGTTTTTGATTTAGAAATAGTGATTTTTATTGCAAACACAGTAAATAGATAAAAAATTAAAATTGTTGAATTGTTATTCATTTTTGATGTGAGCAAGATCTCAGCGGTAAGCTGGCTAATTTGAGGATGCGCACATTTATGATAATAACGGTATGAGTCAGGCGGGAATTTGATGTAGCGCCAAGAAAACTCTCGCTACCTTATTTACACTAAGCTTTTTCTTCTATTTGTTCACGTATTTTCTTTTCTATTTGTGATTTTATCTTGGTTATTCTCAATGAAGCGATATGAAATTTGGTGGGTGCTCTGATGGGGCTTGATGCATATGTGAACACCTTTGGTGCCGTTTGTAAGGCGCGATATGGCACCCGACTGCGAAAACTCACTATAGATGCCAAGTTTACTTGCCCTAACCGTGACGGCACTTTGGGGCGTGGAGGTTGCACTTTCTGTAATGTGGCGTCATTTAGCCATCAAACCGCCGATGTATTGAGTATTACTGAGCAACTTGAACAGGGTAAGAGCCGCTATCGTGAGGCGAAGCCTCAGGCACAAGCCGATAAATTTATTGCTTATTTTCAAGCTTACACTAGCACTTACGATGAATATCAAGTGTTAATGGCTAAGTACGATGAAGCGGTTAAAGATGGCGAGATAGTCGGTTTATGTGTAGGAACTCGCCCCGATTGTGTGCCGGATAATGTACTGGATTTACTGGCGCGCTATCAGGAAAATGGTGTCGATGTGTGGTTAGAGCTCGGGTTGCAAACAGCCAAAGATGAAACACTGCGTAGAATTAACCGTGGCCATGATTTCGCTTGTTATTGTGACACTGTGTCGAGGGCGAGAGCTCGTGGTCTTAAGGTGTGCACTCATCTCATTCTTGGCTTACCCGATGAAACCCATAGCGATTATATGGCGACTTTAGCTGCTGTATTGCAGCATGGCGTTGATGGCTTGAAGCTACATCCTTTGCATATCGTCGAAGGTAGTACTATGGCTAAGTCGTGGCGAAGTGGGTGCTTACCTTTATTGAGTATTGAGGATTATGCCCACAGTGTCGGCGAGATGATCCGCCATACCCCCCTAGAAGTTATTTTTCACCGTGTCACCGCTTATGCGAAAAAACCTATGCTATTAGCACCCGATTGGTGTGCCTATCGTTGGGATGGATTGGTGGCGATTGTGGATAATTTGCAGTTTTATGGTGGACAAGGGCACGCATTAGCGCAACGATAGAGGCAAGTTAGTGGAATAAATTTACTCCCCAAATGTTATGTCGTCGCTATTATTTCGTAAGCGTTTATTTACGACTATTAGTTTGTTTTTTGTTAATTTTAATCTGAATTAGACCATGAATATCGCTATAAGTTGCACTGACAATTTTAGTGGGTATCATGTGATAAATTCGTTTTAAGCATTGAACCACTTAAGGGAGGCCTTATGGCCACAGTTGAATTAGAAGCAATCCTAGATCTCAATACTCTCGAACAGTACTGCAGCGCCATTGGTGCCGGTACCTTACTCAAGAGTGTGGTGTTATTTGAGCAGTTAATGCCTGAATATGTTGGAAATCTAGTGAAAGCTAACGACGCAGCAGACAAGGATACCTTATGTTCAGAAGCACATAAATTTAAAGGTGCTGCAGGTTCCGTGGGGTTAAAACGTATTCAGCAAATCGCCCAATTATTACAGCATGGCGAAGAAGCAAGATGGGATGCTGAACATGGCTCTTGGGTTGCTGACATCGTTGAACACGCGAGTGCAGATTTACAACAGTTAAAGTTATTCCTCCAAGCCAAAGCATAAAATATTACTTGCTAAGGTACGTTAAGGCGCAGCAATAATGTCTATTGTTGCGCTCAATTGAGTGAATCTTGCATTGGTTTTACGATTAAGTTTGTTGTTTTCGACATTTTCTTGTTAGCGCTTTTCCCATCTTATTTTGATACTCCTACTTAAGTTTTACGGCGAACCGATTGAATATCGATTCGGGTCACAATCCTGATATCTTATGCCGCGTTATTGCTCATCACTTATGCTAAAGTAGATTTAATTTCTTAATTCATAACCTTAATGGCAATCGAGAAAATGAAAAGTTTACCTAGCTTAAAAAACTTATTCTATTTGGTGAATCTCCATCAAGAGCAGAATTTTAACCGCGCCGCTAAGGTGTGTTTTGTCAGTCAATCAACGCTTTCAAGTGGGATCCAAAACCTAGAAGAGCAGTTAGGGCATCAGTTGATTGAGCGAGACCATAAGTCATTTATGTTTACTGCCATTGGTGAAGAAGTGGTGCAGCGCGCCCGTAAAATTCTCACTGATGTGGATGATTTGGTGGAATTAGTGAAAAACCAAGGCGAGCCGATGACGGGGGATATTCGCTTAGGCTGTATTCCCACTATTGCGCCCTTTCTATTGAGTCGTGTGATCCGCCAGTGTCAGCAATCTTATCCGGCGATGAGTTTATTATTGAAGGAAGATACCACTGAGCGTTTGTTAGATGCTTTGGGTAAAGGAGAGCTGGACTTATTGATCCTAGCGCTACCCGTTGATACTAGCGGTTACCACAGCATGAAAGTGGGCATAGATCCTTTCAAAATGGTGGCCCACAAAGATTTAGCGGGTGGCATACATCAACCTATTGATTATCAAACTCTGCCGGACGAGAGTATTTTTCTTCTGCAAAGTGAGCATTGCATCACAGGCCATGCTATTACTGCATGTCAGCTAGGTGATAGTGCGAAAGTCAATCCGTTTGCCGCCACCAGTTTGCATACTTTAGTGCAGATGGTGAACAGTAAACTGGGCACCACGTTTCTTCCGCAAATGGCCATTGACGCGGGTATTTTGAATGACACAGATTTAGTGGTGATGACGCCACCGGGTGAAGCACCTTACCGTGATATCGGCCTTGTCTGGCGTCAAACCACCAGCCGGATCTTAACTTTCCGCACTTTAGGGTTAATGATCCAAAAATTATTAGCTAAGGACGAGGAATAAACTGACTGTAACTGCAAAGCATTAATTCAAGCTAAAGCTTAAAGTCGATTACAAATCAGAGCGGGGAAACGCCAAACACTTCAATTGAGTGTTGTTTCCCTTTGAGTTTGACTGGGCCTAGATTTGATAGGTGATACTGAGTGTTGGGGTTATCTAAACGTCCCGCGAGTGCACCCGAAATCAACATGCGCTGTCCTAGTGGATTACATTGATCTTGCAGTCTTGCTAAGGTATTGAGCACGTCACTAAAGAAACTAATTTCTTGTTTCTGTACACCAACAACTGCAGCGACGACTTGGCCACAATGGGCCGCCGCTTTAAATTTCGGCACAAAGCCATAATGCTCTTCAAAGTAGCGGCGTTGCCAGTTCAGTTGTTGGCTAAATTCAAAATAGATATTCATGCAGCGGTCGTGAACAATCCCTTCTTCTAATGGCCAGTGAAGCAGCACTGCATCTCCCATATAGCGGTAGATTTCAGCTTCGTTATTGGACACAGTATCTGAAAGTAAACTAAAGCTGTCTTGGATCAATCGACTAAAGCGGTAGTCGCCAAGTGATTCGGCATGTGTGGTTGAGGCGACCATGTCTAAATAGAGGAATAAGCGCTGCTCATATCTTGGCTTATGGTATTTACCAAGGCCTATGTTGAGTAAAATACGCGGCCCGACTAATAATGCCATTTGCTCGACAAAAGCTAAGCTGACTCGTACGACGACCAAATATACGATCAATGCTTGGAATGACGGACTATAGAGAATGTGCGCCGTCAGCATCTGCCTGAGGGTCGACATGTGATTTTCGATGGCCCACATATTTAAAAACTGAGTCATGTAAGCTAACGTCGTAGCACCCAGTAATAAAAACAAGCCCTTAAAGATGACTGAAAACACATAGGGGAGGCGATTGATTGCACTGAAATCTGCAATGACGTTCGACATCCAATGTAAGCTGCCGAAAATAATCCCCATGTAGATAGCAAGTGTTGCGAGATCAGCCGAACTTACCGCCCATTGGGGCAGCTCTGGTGATTGGGCATATCGAAAAAACACGAATGCAGCCATGGCAATCGCCCAAGCTAAAATCGCAAAAAGGAGTTTTTTCGCTTGTCTACGTGCTCTCACTGCTTGATTGGTATCCGAATACGGCTGTGATTTCAGGATGCCGTAGTTTATAGAAAAGAGTCACCTTAGTGCCAGTGAAATTTGTGATCTGGATCAATCCAAGTCCATATCGTTACTAAAAATTAACCAAATACCTTATTAAGTATCATAGCAGTGAAACTGGTCTTTAAATAAAAGCCCCTAGGGTTGGTCATTTTGAGGCTACCATCTTCGGCAATGCTTTGTGTTAACGCCTTACTATTCGCGGCCTTAGGTCGCAATTGCAGCACTTCGCCGTGGCGCGCTGTAAGCCTCTCTACTTTTCCGAGGGCGATAAGCTCCATGATCTCTTCCCAATCCTGTTGCAGTAATTGCAACTCGTGCGGATCTGGTTCCCACAATATTGGTGTACCTATACGGCGCTCACCCACAGGAATATGCCTCTCTCCTTCAACAGGTACCCAAAGTACTCGCTGTAACTTATGGCAGACTAAGCTGTTTTGCCAGGTTAATCCTTGGATATTTGATAGCGGCGCCACGCAGACATAAGTGGTCTCCAGCGGTCGCCCTTGTGTATCAATGGGGATAGTTTTTAGCTCGACTCCTAAATGTAGAAAATCTTGCTCAGGTTTAGAACCCGCCGTTGCGCCTAATTCCATTTCGATTAGTTGACCGACCCAACCTTTATCGCGTTTAAGATCCTTGGGGACACGAATGCTTCTTTGGCTGGCTATCTGCGCCAAACTCACGCCCGCCATCATGTTGGCACGTTCGAGTAGTTCAGATAGATTTTCGGGGGGGATAATTCGATTCATGGCTGGATTTTACTTAAAAATAACCGCTTAGCAATGGTGGTTAAAAAACGAGCTCTACAGGGTGGGTTAACTTGTACCGAATGTTTTTATTCTAAGTGACTGATTTTCAATTTTATATCCGTGTTAACCCCCGTTTTGCAAAAAAGTGTTCAAAGTTACTCTCTGCTTTCCCTTGCGTTCCCCACATACTTATCCACAGATATTATGGATAACTCAGTAAAGTGAGCCTCTTAACCTAATAAAAACCCTAAGTCAATGCGAATAAAGTGCATTTATTCTAGCTTTTGTGGACAGTTGTGGACACTATTTGTGTATAAAGTTGAGTAATATCGCGAGAATGATATAAATACTTCTTGCTGGTCAAATAATGAGCTTTATTGGTTTTTTAGTCTAAAATAAATCGTGATTAACGTGCAAGTTTATGAATTTGTTTGCTATTAAGTTTTAACGCTAAATTTTAAAAACGATGGTAAATAGATGTTTTTTGAACGTTATAACAAGTTCACCTGAGTTTCAAACAGAGATATCCACAGAAAATGTGGATATCCCCGGATTCCATCCCCTAGCATTGTTGATAAATGTCTTTTAAGTCAGATGTTATCCAAAGCTTAGGATAAAATAGAGGTTTGCTGAGAGACTAGCTTTATGAAACAATCAGTTTATTAAAATTTAATGTGATTTGGAGTCCATGTGATTGATAGCGACGGCTTTCGCGCAAATGTGGGCATTATAATTTGTAACAGATATGGCCAAGTCATGTGGGCTAGACGTTTCGGTCAACACTCATGGCAATTTCCTCAAGGTGGCGTCGATGATGGCGAGACAGCAGAAGAGGCTATGTACCGTGAGTTGTATGAAGAAGTGGGCCTAAGACCTGAACACGTGCATATATTAACCTCGACCCGTTCTTGGTTGCGCTATCGTTTGCCAAAGCGTTTAGTGAGGCAAGACAGTAAACCTGTGTGTATCGGGCAAAAACAAAAGTGGTTTCTGTTACAACTGAAAAGCCAAGATAGTGCGATTAATTTGAGTTCTTCTGGGCATCCTGAATTTGACGATTGGCGCTGGGTAAGTTATTGGTATCCTGTGCGGCAAGTTGTGTCATTTAAGCGTGATGTTTATCGTAAGGTGATGAAAGAGTTTGCGGTAACGGCATTGTCATTCCAAACCCTAGAAATACCTAGGAAACGGGGAAGACAAAAAACAACGGGCTGATTTTCAAAAGAGGATTGAAAACAGTGTTAAATACGCTTAGGGATATTACTCAGGCTGTGGCATCTGCCCACAGTTTGGAAACCGCATTAGAAATCTTAGTTTCATCGACTAAAGCGGCGATGGAAACCCAATGTTGCTCCATCTATATCCTAGAAGAGCAAGAACTCGTGTTATCTGCAACCGATGGCCTTGAAAAAAGCGCCGTTGGTCGAGTACGTATGCCGCTGACTGAAGGTTTAGTTGGACTCGCTGCCCAGCGAGAAGAGGCTGTTAATTTAGCCGATGCTCGGCTTCATCCAAGGTTTAAGCTTTTTCCTGAAGTCGCCGAAGAAGAATACCGCGCTTTTTTAGCTGTACCTATTATCTACCAGAAGGCTGTGGTTGGGGTGATAGTGGTACAGCAGGCGAGTGCTCGTCAATTCAGTGAGGGCGAAGAAGCCTTCCTGATGACCCTCGCCGCCCAATTAGCGATGGCAGTGCGTGGGTTAAAACAAAAAGCACAAGTCAGCTCCCATCATCAACAAATTCTGTTTCAAGGTACTTCAGCGTCAAACGGTATCGCCATTGCGTATGCCTTCGTACTTGGTGGGGAAATCCCCCTTGAACAGCCTGAGGTGCGCTCTGACGATATTGCCTATGAATCGAGTCGCTTAACCACGGCTATGGTGCGTTGTAAAGAAGCAATAGGTGCCTTATCTCAACGGTTTGATCGCGAGCAAGATGACGAAGTTGTCTCCATTTTCAATGCATTACAGTTACTGCTCGATGATGCTAGTTTAGGCGGCGAATATACCCGTGAAGTGCAATTAGGCTGGGCTGCTGAGTCGGCGGTGAGCCGAGTGTCTCTACGTTATATTCAACAGTTTTTAGCAATGGAAGACCCTTACCTTAAGGAGCGGGCTAGCGATATTCGCGACTTAGGTCAAAAAGTATTGCGACAACTTATTGAGCCAGAACGTCTAGAGCTTGAGCCCGATAAACCTGTAATCCTCATTACCCGTGAAGCCGATGCGACTATGTTGGCTGAGTTCCCAAGGCAAAAGCTTGCGGGTATTGTCACTGAGCTTGGTGGCGTAAACTCCCATGCCGCTATTTTAGCCCGCGCCTTAGGTGTTCCTGCAATCACAGGTGTAGAGCAACTGTTATCTGCCAATATTGACCAAAAACTTCTAGTCGTAAACGCAAGCCGTGGTCAGTTATTGGTGTCGCCATCACCTGCTATTGTCGGTGAGTATCGTAGCCTGATTTCGGCACAAAAAGCCTTGCAACGCCAGTATGCCCAAGAATTAGCGCTGCCTTCTGTAACCTTAGATGGTTCACGTATTCGCTTGTATCTCAATGCGGGATTACTCAGTGGTGTGGCCTCTGAAATTGCAGAGGGCGCCGACGGTATTGGGCTTTATCGCACTGAAATTCCTTTTATGTTGCAACAGCGCTTCCCGAGTGAATCTGAGCAAGTCAAAGTCTATCAACAGGTCTTATCGGCCGCGTCCGGTCGACCTGTGGTGATGCGTACTTTAGATGTGGGAGGCGATAAACCTTTACCGTATTTCCCGATTAAAGAAGACAATCCTTTCCTTGGATGGCGCGGGATTCGCTTGTCTCTGGATCATCCTGAGCTGTTTTTGGTGCAGTTACGGGCCATGCTACAGGCTGGGGGAGACGGTAAACAGTTAAGTATTTTGCTGCCTATGGTCAGCAACTTAGATGAAATCGATCAATCCTTAGAATATTTGCAACAAGCCTATGTCGAATTAAAAAACGATGTTAACAGCGACATAGTGATGCCACGAATAGGCATTATGCTCGAAGTGCCTGCCATGTTATATCAGTTGGATGATGTGGCAAAACGAGTGGATTTTGTCTCTGTTGGTAGTAACGATTTAACCCAATATTTACTGGCTGTTGACCGTAATAACCCGCGGGTGAGCTCGTTATTTGACAGTTATCATCCTGGAATATTGCGGGCTTTGCATCAGGCGCACCTAGATTGTCGATACCATAAACTCGATATTAGTATCTGTGGAGAGTTAGCGGGCGAACCTATGGGGGCCATTTTGCTGGTGGCTATGGGATACGATCAGTTGAGTATGAATCAGGGCAGTTTAGCGCGGATCAATTATCTATTGCGTCGTGTTGCGCGGGCCGATTTAGATCAATTACTTGCTAAAGCGCTGAGCCTATCAAACGGCTTTCAAGTGCGTGAGCTGGTTAAAGAATATTTGACCCAGCAGGGTCTTGCAACAATTCTTAATTAACTAATGCTGTGTTTTGCTTTAAGCTAAGGCCCTCAATTTATCACGCTGTAGGTACTCGTGTGGATAGTTTGTTGTTGGTGTTCTTTATTTGCTTGGCTTTAGGCGCATTTGTCGGCTTTATGGCAGGATTATTAGGTATCGGTGGCGGCTTGATTGTAGTGCCGGCACTGCTTTATATTTTGCCATCGGTCGGTATTAGCTCTACTCAGCTCCCCCATATTGCAATTGCCACTTCGCTAGCAGCCATTATTCTCACCTCTATTTCGTCGGCACGTGCCCACCATAAGCGTGGCAATGTGCCTTGGAATTTATTCAAATCAATGTTACCGGGCCTGATTATAGGCGCGCTGGCTTCAGGTTTTATTGCTGAGCGTATTCCCGCTGATAAGTTACAACAAGGTTTTGCCATCTTTGTGATTTTAATGACAATTCAAATGGCTTACCCCGTTAAGGCCGAATCAAATCGTCAATTACCTAATTCAGTAGTGCTTTTTGTTGTATCGGCTTTTGTTGCGGTTTTGGCAGGTTTGACCGGGATAGGTGGCGGTATACTGATAGTGCCATTTTTGACTTTTTATGGTTTACAGATGCGTCAAGCCGTGGGGTTTTCTGCTGCGATGGGTTTCTTAATCTCTCTTTCTGGCAGTTTCGGCTATATTATTGCAGGTATGAATGCCCCTGAGTTGCCCTATGGTACCTTAGGCTATATCTATTTACCTGCATTGTTTGGTTTAGTAATCACTTCTGTCTTGATGGCGCCTGTGGGGGTAAAAGCGGCGAGCACTTGGCCAACACCTGTACTTAAAAAGATATTTGCATTGTTACTTCTATGTGTCGGCCTTAAGTTAATTCTGACCTAGTTTTTATGTTTATCTCAGTTTGAGGCTGCTAATGGATGTGTTATGGCGTTGAGTTTCCCCAATATCGATCCCGTGATCGTTTCATTTGGACCGTTTAATCTTTTTGGACAAACCTTTGAACCGGCACTACGTTGGTATGGTTTTACCTATTTAGTCGGATTTGTTGCGGCTATGTGGTTGTTGAACCGCCAAGCCGACCGTTCAAAGGGGATATGGACGCGGGAGCAAGTTTCAGATTTACTCTTTTATGGTTTTCTTGGGGTGATTTTAGGTGGCCGTATCGGTTACGTGCTTTTTTATCATTTCGATTATTTCCTCGCCAGTCCCCTCTATTTATTTAAAATCTCTGAAGGTGGCATGTCCTTCCACGGCGGTTTGATGGGCGTGATTACGGCGATGCTTTATATCGCGTGGAAACAAAAACGTACTTTTTTTACTGTCGCCGATATGGTGGCACCTGTTGTGCCTATTGGTTTAGGCGCTGGTCGTATTGGTAACTTTATCAACGGCGAGCTTTGGGGACGAACCACTGATCTGCCTTGGGCTATGGTGTTTCCAACTGGTGGGCCTGACCCACGTCATCCATCCCAGTTGTATCAGTTCGCCCTTGAAGGCGTAGCATTATTCCTATTACTTTACTGGTTTAGCAAACGTACCGATAAAGTCGGTGCAGTCTCTGGTATGTTCTTAGTCGGTTACGGTATGTTCCGTATTATGGTTGAAACTGTGAGGCAACCCGACACACAGTTGGGACTTTACTGGGGATTTATGACTATGGGGCAGATACTCTCTGTGCCTATGGTGTTAATCGGTTTGTACTTGATTTTTCGTAAGCAAGGTAAGCAGCAATGAAACAGTATTTAGACTTAATGAAGCACATATTAGCCGAAGGCGTGGATAAATCGGATCGCACAGGTACTGGGACTCGCTCGGTATTTGGCTATCAAATGCGCTTCGATTTGAGCAAAGGTTTTCCTTTGGTGAGCACCAAAAAATGCCATATGCGCTCTATCATCCATGAATTGCTGTGGTTTCTGAAGGGGGAAACTAACGTTGCCTATTTACGCGAAAACAAGGTCAGCATTTGGGATGAATGGGCCGATGATAATGGCGATTTGGGCCCAGTTTATGGTGCCCAGTGGCGCAGTTGGCCAACCCAGAGTGGTGATGCTATCGATCAGATTTCGCAAGTTATCGCCCAGATAAAATCTCAACCAGATTCTCGCCGTCTTATCGTTTCTGCTTGGAACGTGGGCGAACTGGATAAAATGGCTTTGGCACCGTGCCACGCGTTTTTTCAGTTCTATGTAGCCGATGGTAAATTATCTTGTCAGCTGTATCAGCGTAGTTGTGATGTGTTTCTTGGTTTGCCATTTAATATTGCCAGTTATGCTTTGTTAACTATGATGGTCGCCCAGCAATGTGACTTGGCCTTAGGTGATTTTGTGTGGACGGGTGGTGATACCCATTTATATTCTAATCATATGGAACAGACGGCACTGCAGTTAAGTCGTGATCCAAAACCGTTGCCGACCATGACTATTGTACGCAGACCTGAGTCGATTTTTGACTATCAATTTGATGATTTTGAATTAACAAACTACGCTCCACACCCTCATATCAAAGCCCCTGTTGCTGTGTGATGTATGTTTTTTAGCCTAACACTTCGGAATAACCGAGGTGTTAGGGAGAAACTTACGATTATATTTGTTATTACAATTCGTCTACACTCAATTCATTATGATTTTTAGGAGTGCAAGATGGAAAAAGCAATTAGAAATTTTCTGAGCCAAGAGTCGGCTGGCGGTATCCTGTTATTGGTTGCTGTTGCCTTAGCCATGCTGATGGCCAATTCCCCTTTATCTGGACTTTATCAAGGCTTTTTAGGCACTGACGTTCAAGTCAAAATTGGCGAGCTCAACATACACAAGCCACTCATCCTGTGGATAAACGATGGCTTGATGGCCATATTCTTTTTGCTGATTGGTTTAGAAGTGAAACGTGAGTTACTTGAAGGCGCCTTATCGAGTGTCGCTCAAGCTTCCCTGCCTACCTTTGCCGCCATTGGCGGCATGCTAGTCCCTGCTGGCGTGTACTTACTGTTTAACTATGGTGATCCTGTCACACAAGCGGGCTGGGCGATTCCTGCCGCGACCGATATTGCCTTTGCTTTAGGTATTATGGCGCTGCTCGGAAGCCGCGTTCCTGTTTCACTGAAAGTCTTCTTACTTGCTTTAGCTATCATCGATGATTTAGGCGTCATAGTGATTATCGCGCTGTTTTACAGTACTGACTTATCAACCATCAGTTTAGTGATTGCCAGTTTAGCGATTGCGGGCTTGGTTGGGTTAAACCGCAAAGGGGTTACCTCACTTTTACCCTATGGCATCTTAGGGTTAATCCTTTGGGTTGCCGTACTTAAGTCTGGAGTGCATGCGACTCTGGCTGGCGTCATCATTGCTTTTTGTATTCCATTGCGGGCAAAGGATGGCAGTTCACCCTCAGAAGGCTTAGAGCATAGTTTGCATCCTTGGAGTACTTTCCTCATTTTGCCAGTGTTTGCTTTTGCCAATGCGGGCGTTTATGTCGGCAATATGAATTTGGAGACGTTAATTTCTCCTGTTCCTGTTGGTATTGCATTGGGCCTGATGTTAGGTAAGCCAATCGGTGTAATGTTATTTAGCTTTATTGCGGTGAAACTAAAATTAG
Organism: Shewanella oncorhynchi; assembly: GCF_030848765.1. Classification (NCBI taxonomy): domain Bacteria; kingdom Pseudomonadati; phylum Pseudomonadota; class Gammaproteobacteria; order Alteromonadales; family Shewanellaceae; genus Shewanella; species Shewanella oncorhynchi. The sequence goes on along the minus strand of NZ_CP132914.1, from coordinate 3,626,600 downwards.
CTCAATTGCCCGATGGCGTAGGTTGGAAGCAAATTGCCCCCGTCGCGGCCATGTGCGGTATTGGTTTTACTATGTCTATGTTTATTGCGTCGTTAGCCTTTGAACATGCAGACCCTATGTACGGTGACTTAGCACGCCTAGGGACCTTAATCGGTTCGATTATGGCAGCGTTAGTCGGGTATTTCTGGTTATCAAAAGTGTTACCTAATAAAGGAGTATAACTATGATAAAGTTGAAATTAATGGGAATAGCAACGCTCTTATGTTTATCGACAACCGCGACTGCATCGCAAATTTCGGCCTGTAATCAGGATGCAAACTCGCAGACTTGCCAAAGCTATCTTGAAGGAATAGTGGATGGCGCTTTGATGTTTAAATCTGATTCCTTAGGGGCGAGATTAGAAACTAATGGTTATGAATCGAGGGCACTTAAGTATCGCGGTGGTAAACGTTTCCAAGAAGCGAATCGAACCTATTGCGCCGAACGTATTCCTGAACGTAACGTTTTAGTTTCAGGAGTCACTGAAGCGGTAAGTCTGGGGAATGCTGCCGATTTGGAGCAGTTACAAGGCATAGTTACTAACTTACTCGACTGCCAGCGTTTAAAGTAACTTGACTGGGAATCATCAGGTTTTTAATCATCTGATTTTAAACTATCGAGTTTGAAATGACACAGTAACCCCTCAGCGCCTTGGCGTTTGAGGGAGCATTAACAGCGGGTTAGCATGCTGCACTTGAATTATAACCACTTGTATTATTTTTGGATGATTAAGAAAAAGGGCTCAGTCGCGAAGGCGGCCGAAGCCCTATGTTTAACGCCGCAAACGATAACAGGGCAAATTCGTGCCTTAGAAGATAGGTTAAACGGCAGTCTGTTCAAGCGAGTCGGGCGGACATTGGAGGCGACAGAGTTAGGTGAATTGGTGTTTCGCTACGCCGATAAGATGTTTAGCCTTAGCTATGAAATGCTCGATTTACTTAATTATCAAAAAGCGGATGCCATGTTATTCGAGGTGGGTATTGCCGATGCCTTATCTAAAGCTTTAGTCAGCCGAGTTTTATTATCTGTAGTGCCTAATGACAATTCTATGCACTTAGCCTGCTATGAGGCGACTCACGAGAGCCTAATGGCGCGTTTACGTGAGCATAAACTGGATATGATCCTTTCGGATTGTGCAGGTGAGTCACTCAAATACCCTGAAATTTTATCTAAAAAATTAGGCGAGTGTGGCGTGAGTTTTTTCTCCGCTGAGACTTATAGCGCTGATTTTCCTGCCTGTTTAGAACAAGGCCAGCTATTAATTCCCGGCCGTAGAACTTCACTCGGACAACAGCTATATCGCTGGTTTGACGAGCAAAATCTTAAAGTCAGTATTTTGGGCGAGTTCGATGATGCGGCCATGATGAAAGCCTTTGGTTACCTTAAACGAGGTATTTTTGTCACTCCGTCGATTTATCGCCAAGAAGTGATTTCCCATGGTATGAATTTGCTCGGTGAAACCACCGATGTGAAAGAGGAATACCATGTGATGTTTGCCGAACGTATGATCCAACATCCTGCAGTAAAGCGATTATTGGATACAGATTTTAGCGATCTCTTTGAGGGGCTCGATACGCAAGTACAACAATGCTAATTTTGTAAGTCAATATGAAGGGTTAATCGACACTTTAGTCAGTGAACTGATAGACTAATGCCAAATCTGTGTTGGGAGAAATACCTTGGAATTAATGAACATCGCAAGGGTTCGCTGGGCATGTCGCCGTGGGATGCTGGAATTAGACGTCTTGCTTCAACCTTTTGTTGAAAATTTCTATCAAGAAATGTCCGATGAAGATAAAACCGTGTTTATCCGTTTGTTGGAATGTGAAGATCCAGAATTGTTTGCTTGGTTTATGGGCCATGAAGTGTGCCCTGATACTGAACTGGCTCGTATGATAGTAAAAGTCCGTGGAAGACCGGCACCATAGTTTCAGCGTAAAAGCCTCTTTCGACCAACGACTCTCGTTGGTCGTTTTTATTGGCGTTTGTTCTAGCTCATTTCTGCTTTGGCCCCAAAGCGACATTATCGCCTTATCTCTGCTTAAATATTTGTTTATCGTACTTGTCAGTATTTTCTTGCTGTTGCAGTTGTGGCGACTGCAGCATTGGCGTTTAGATTTTGTGCTGAGTGATAAAGGCGAGGGACGTTTGTCAACGGGGGAGCACTTTCAGGTACTAAAACGCACTTGGGTCACGCCCTTTGTTTGCGTGATTTATATCGAAGTAGATACTCAGTTGCGGCTCTTGCTGGTTTGGGCTGATATGTTAGACGATACTGACTATCGACATTTATGTCGTCTGTTGCTGCGGGCTAAAATGCAACAGACTAAACCTCATTCTGAGATTTAGTCTGTTTATGATGAAGTAATCTATGCGTATGCGGTTACTTTTCTGGTAGTAAAATAGTCGGGCGAGGCGCGTCTAATTTCTCTGGATGATCGATATTAAAATGCAGCCCACGGCTTTCTTTACGCTCCATGGCACAGCGAATAATTAATTCGGCCACTTGCACTAAGTTACGTAATTCGAGCAAGTTATTGCTAACCCTGAAGTTACTGTAATATTCCTGAATTTCTTGCTGTAACATCAGGCAGCGGCGCAGTGCACGCTCGAGACGTTTATCTGAGCGTACAATTCCAACGTAGTCCCACATGAATAACCGCAGTTCGTGCCAGTTATGGGCGATGACCACTTCCTCATCCGAGTTCGACACTTTACTTTCATCCCATGCTGGAATTTGTCCCGGGATTTGAATTTTATGCAGTTGGCTTTCTATGTCCTGTGACGCCGCACGGGCAAACACTAAACATTCGAGTAACGAGTTACTCGCCAGACGATTGGCACCATGTAAGCCCGTATAGGCGACTTCACCAATAGCATAGAGACCATTGAGATCCGTCTGACCGTGCATATCTGTCATTACACCACCGCAGGTATAGTGTGCGGCGGGTACCACAGGAATCGCATCTTTAGTGATATCGATTCCCAGCTCTAAGCAACGGCTATAGATGGTCGGAAAATGCTTCATCACAAAGTCAGCATCTTTATGGCTGATATCCAGATACACACAATCGGCACCCAGACGTTTCATCTCATAATCGATGGCGCGGGCAACGATGTCACGGGGAGCTAACTCGGCGCGTTCATCAAAGTCCGGCATAAAGCGGCTGCCATCTGGACGACGCAGATAAGCCCCTTCACCACGCAGGGCTTCGGTGAGTAAGAAGTTGCGCGCATCTGCGTGGTACAAACACGTCGGATGGAATTGGTTGAACTCCATATTCGCCACGCGGCAACCTGCACGCCATGCCATGGCAATACCATCACCACTAGCGACATCGGGGTTTGAGGTATATTGATAAACCTTAGAGCTACCGCCTGTTGCTAACGCAACAAACTTGGCCTTAACGGTTTCGACGTGTTCTTCATTACGATTCCACACATAAGCGCCTAACACACGATTACCTGGGCGATTTAACTTACGGGTGGTGATGAGGTCGATGGCGTTATAGCGTTCTAAAACGTGAATATTGGGGTGGGCGAGTGCGCGCTCTTGCAGTGTGGTTTGCACTTCTTTGCCTGTGGCATCGGCAGCGTGCAGAATACGTCTGTGGCTATGGCCGCCTTCACGGGTTAAATGGTAAGGTGCATCTTTTGCGTTGCCGTCTGTGGTTTCTTCTTTATCGAAGGCGACGCCACATTCGATAAGCCATTGCATCGCACTCTTGGCATTTTCAGCCGTGAAAGTGACAACGTCTTTGTCACATAAACCCGCCCCTGCGATTAAGGTGTCTGCAACATGGGATTCGATAGTGTCACTTTCGTCGAAGACGGAGGCGATACCGCCTTGGGCGTAGTAAGTCGACCCTTCCGAGAGTGGGCCTTTTGAAAGCAGAATTACTTTTGCTTTTTCAGCAAGATGCAAAGCTAGTGTCAGACCTGCGGCACCGCTACCTATGACTAATATGTCAGATTGGTGTTCAACTACTTGTTTCATCGGGTATCATGATGTGACTGAAGAGTGCCAACTATGGTAAACCAACTCACCGATTATGGGTACTTTCCTTTTTACCTTACTTTTTTTGTATAATTTTTAGAACTTTTTCAAAGCCCGCGAGTCTACATAAGTGAATATGATTCGAGCGACTGAGAAATCAGCATTTTAGATTTAGGAGAAGTCGGCTCGGATGAGTGGACAATTAAGTGATCAACAATTAGTTGAGCGCGTACAACAAGGTGATAAAAACGCTTTTAACCTGTTAGTGCTTAAATATCAAAGTAAAGTCATTAGCTTGATATCCCGTTATGTACGGAACCAAGCGGACGTTGCTGATGTGGCACAGGAAGCGTTTATCAAAGCTTACAGAGCTTTGCCAAACTTTCGCGGTGAAAGTGCATTTTATACTTGGTTGTACCGCATCGCAGTAAACACTGCGAAGAATTATCTCGTATCACAGGGGCGTAGAACGCCTGCGAATGATGTTGATGCAGAAGATGCCGAATATTACGAAGGTAGTGACGCGCTGAAGGAGTTTGCCTCCCCAGAACGGCTAATGTTATCGGATGAAATTAAAAAAGTGATTTTCGATACATTAGAGACCTTACCTGAAGAATTACGAATGGCCATCTCATTGCGTGAACTCGATGGTATGAGTTACGAAGATATTGCCATAGTCATGGATTGTCCTGTCGGGACCGTAAGATCGCGTATCTTCCGAGCTCGAGAGGCAATCGATAAAAAGCTCCAGCCGTTGCTGGAAGCCTAAATTCTTATTTTAAGAAACCCTTATATTTAGACAGGTGAAAAATGGATAAATTAGGTCAAGAATGGGTATCTGCCGCAGTCGATGGAGAGACTGATGCGCAGACCATGGCAGAGTTATCTGCTGATACACATTCACATGATAAATGGCATAACTATCATATGATAGGCGATGCCATGCGTGGCGAATTGCCGCAGACTATTGTGTTAGATCTCTCTGCTAGCATTGCTGCCGCCATTGAACTTGAGCCAGCGATAGTTGCGCCTAAGCATCATGCGTCTAAAGTTACTGCACCTGTAACGCCACAAATTGCCGCCAATTCGGAGCAAAGCCGCGTCGTACCTTTATTTAAGCAATTTGGTCAATATGCCATTGCTGCGACGGTTGCTATGTTTGCGATTGTGGGTGTGCAGAATTACAATCAAACCGCCGATGATGCCGCGTCACCATCGCCCGTGTTAATTACAAGGCCGCTTATTGGTAGCGCATCACCTGTGAGCCTACAAACCGGTCCTGTACAACAGAATCAAGGCTATACCAATGATCAGGTGAATGAGCAACGTCGCCGAATTAATACTTATATCCAAGATCATATGTTGCAACAACGATTGAATACTGGTGCGGTTGTAGAGGACAATACCGAGGTCGTACCCGTTCCGGTCAATCAATAACGAGGAGTTAGCTTGCGTCTAATCCTGTTGGCTTTATTAGCCTTGGTCTTTCCTGCAACCGCGCAGGAAGACATGCCTGCCAAAGCTTGGCTCGAGAAAATGAGTCAGGCTTTACGAGAGAAAGAGTTTAAAGCATCGATTATTCAACTTCAGGCCGATCATATTCGGCCTTTGGTTTACCTGCATGGTAAGGTGAATAATCAAGAAGTTGCCTTTCTAGAATACCTTAACGGTCCACCTAAAAATGCAGTGCGTGTCGGTAATCGTGTCACCTTTATTGAGCACGATGAGCCTGCGTATAGTATCATTTCTAATCATATTCAAGGTGTCTGGCCCGCTGCTTTCTCTGCCAATATGGCGGACTTAGAAGTGGGTTATCAGTTTGTACTCGGTGGCCGTACCCGTATCGCTGGGCGTCCAGGGCAGATGATCCGTCTGTTGCCCAATGATGAATTCCGTTATGGCTTTCAAATTTGGCTTGATATGGAAACCTATCTGCCGCTGAGATACGACATGCTGACTCAAGATAAGCAATTACTTGAGCAGATCATGGTGATTGAACTCATTGAATTCAGCGAGCCGCCAGCCATTTTGCAAGAGGCTTATAAGCAAGAGTGGCCGGCAGTTATCGATCAAGCCGAGCGCCAAGACGGTCAAAACTGGCAATTTGCTTGGTTACCCGCAGGTTTTACTGTGGTAGTGCGCGACCACCATAGATTAATTGGCAGTCACGAAGCGGTGGAATACATAGCACTGACCGATGGACTAGCAAATATTTCTGTTTATGTGGCGCGTGCGGGCACGAGTCCATTGCCTGAAGAATTAATTACCCGTAATGGCTTGTCGTTAGTCTCAGAAAAAGTCGGTAATGCCGAAGTGGTTGCTGTGGGTAAAGTGCCGACAGAAACCCTAACGCGCATTGCTAAAAGTCTGACGCTAGAATAGGACGCCGATTATGATGGAAGAAATTGCCAGAGTCGTCTCCAGTGATAGTCAAGGCTGGTTGACGGTTGAAGTGGAACTTAAGAGTACTTGCAAGAGCTGCAGTAACAGTGAGTCTTGCGGGACCTCTGCTGTCGCTCAGGCTTTTTCCTCGAAAACCCAGCAATTTTCTATTCAGAGTGACCGCCGCTGTGAGGCTGGTGAATTACTCAAATTAGGCCTTCCCGAGAGCGTGATCCTCAAAGCCGCGGCATTAATCTATTTAATGCCGCTGTTTGGCCTGTTTGTCGGCGCAGCGTTAGGACAATTTTTAGGCCAGTTGCTTGAGTTTAATCCTAACCTAGGTGCCATGGGCTTTGCTGCCGTTTGTGCCTTGATTGCGTGGTCTTTTGGTAAGCAACAGGCTAAACGTTTAGAAGTTGATGCTCAGCCTGTGATTTTGGCCTATTTAGGTAGGAGCATCAATTTAAACGAATTAGCCCAATAATTTCAATGTGTTATTTTTTATCAAATAGCAGCTAACTGCGGTTTTGGGCGTTGTTTTATCGGCCTGTCTTAAGTAGGAGTGAATGTGATTGGTATTGAAACCGCAATCAGGTACAATTTCGCTCCTTTGAACCGTATCCATTTTCAGTATTAGTCATTGCAGCATAATGAAACAAATTAGAAACTTCTCAATTATTGCCCATATCGACCATGGTAAATCGACGCTATCAGATCGTCTTATTCAGGTTTGTGGCGGTTTAACCGACCGTGAAATGGATTCTCAAGTTTTAGATTCTATGGATCTAGAACGTGAGCGTGGTATTACGATTAAGGCACAAAGTGTCACTTTGGATTATAAAGCCAAAGATGGCCTTGTCTATCAACTCAACTTTATTGATACCCCAGGTCACGTTGACTTCTCCTACGAGGTCTCGCGCTCATTAGCTGCCTGTGAAGGTGCTTTGCTGGTGGTTGATGCGGGTCAGGGCGTTGAAGCTCAGACACTGGCAAACTGTTATACCGCGCTGGATATGAATCTAGATGTGGTACCCATTTTAAACAAGATTGACTTACCACAAGCCGATCCAGAACGTGTTGCTGCCGAGATTGAAGATATCGTCGGTATTGATGCGATGGATGCTGTGCGTTGTTCGGCTAAAACCGGTGTCGGTGTCGATGAGGTTTTAGAAGTCATTGTTGCCAAAATTCCACCGCCAGAAGGCGATCCTGACGCACCATTGCAAGCCTTGATCATCGATTCTTGGTTTGATAACTACCTAGGCGTAGTGTCTTTAGTGCGAATTAAACACGGTAGCCTGAAAAAAGGTGACAAGTTTAAGGTCATGTCTACTGGACAAAACCACACTGCGGATCGCGTCGGTATTTTCACCCCAAAACAAACTGATAAAACCGAGCTTAAAACCGGTGAAGTCGGCTTTGTGATTGCGGGTCTGAAAGAAATTCACGGCGCGCCCGTAGGTGATACGTTAACTTTAGCCAAAAATGGTGCTGAAAAGCCGTTACCTGGTTTTAAGAAAGTGAAGCCACAGGTATACGCTGGCGTATTCCCAATTTCGACCGACGAATATGAAAACTTCCGTGATGCGCTGAACAAACTCAGCCTGAACGATGCGTCATTATTCTTTGAACCTGAAAGTTCTTCGGCACTCGGTTTTGGTTTCCGCATTGGCTATTTAGGCCTGCTCCACATGGAAATCGTACAAGAGCGTTTAGAGCGTGAATACAACCTAGAGTTGATCACCACTGCGCCAACCGTAGTGTACGAAGTTGTCATGACCAGCGGTGAAACGATTTACGTTGATAACCCGTCTGATCTGCCTGCGATTAACAACATTGAAGAAATGCGTGAGCCGATTGTTGAGGCCAACATTTTAGTGCCAAAAGAATACTTAGGTAACGTGATTACCCTGTGTATTGAAAAACGTGGCACCCAAGTGAACATGGTTTACCACGGTAACCAAGTGGCTGTAACTTACCATCTGCCAATGGCGGAAGTGGTCATGGATTTCTTCGACCGTTTGAAGTCCACTAGCCGTGGCTATGCATCCCTCGAATATAACTTTATTCGTTTCGATCCTGCAGACATGGTGCGTTTAGATATTCTCATCAACGGCGACCGAGTCGACGCCTTGGCTATGGTTATCCATAGATCAAACATTCGTCACCGTGGTTTAGCCTTAGTGGATAAGATGAAAGAACTTATTCCACGTCAGATGTTTGATATTGCGATTCAAGCGGCGGTGGGCAGTCAAATTATTGCACGTTCAACCGTGAAAGCCCTGCGTAAAGACGTAACGGCTAAGTGTTATGGCGGCGACGTTTCTCGTAAGAAAAAACTCTTAAATAAACAAAAAGAGGGTAAGAAACGGATGAAGCAAGTAGGTAACGTTGAGGTGCCACAAGAAGCATTCTTAGCGGTACTTAAGCTAAACGAGTAATCGTTAGTATAAGAAGTGACAATTTAGTTGACTATTGCGCCGCTGTTTGCGGCGCTTTAGTTAGGTTATCGCATTGGTTTATCACTTTGGTTTACCAAGGTCGAATACGGTAAGTTAACTAAAGTATAATATTCGCTGAGTTAGGCACCTTTAATTATTTTTAAGGCAGGAGTTCAATAAGCAATGGCAGCGTATTTTTCCATTATTCTAGTGCTAATCACCCTGATCTCAGGACTTATTTGGTTAGTCGATGTGCTCGTTTTCGCCCCAAAGCGTCGTGAGAGTTTAGCGTTAGCAAAGGCATCACAAGCGAATTTAACTGAAGAAGCTGAGTACCAAATCATTCGTGAGTCGACCATAGTCGAAACCGCGCATTCTATCTTCCCTGTGATTGCCTTTGTGTTGATCCTACGTTCATTCATTTATGAACCATTTCAAATCCCATCGGGTTCTATGATGCCAACCCTCTTAGTGGGCGACTTCATTCTGGTGGAAAAATTTAGTTATGGGCTTAAAGATCCCGTATGGCGCACTAAACTGGTTGAAACTGGCGAGCCCAAACGCGGTGATGTGGTGGTATTTAAATATCCTGAAAATCCGCAAATTGACTACATTAAGCGTGTTGTCGGTTTACCGGGTGATAGAATTATTTACCGTAACAAGCAGTTGATGATCCAGAAGGCCTGTGGCGTTGAGCAAACAGCTTGCCCAGAACCACAAGTTATCGCCCGTACTGAAATCAGTCGTGGTGATTACAGCCAAGATGGCGTGCCATTACTGCGTTACACGGAGCAACTGGGCGAGGTCGCCCACGATATTTTGATCAACCCAAGTCGTCCCGACATGCTGGGATATTTTAAGCGCGAAGGTAATTTACCCGCGGGTGAGTTTTTAGTGCCAGAAGGCCATTACTTTGCCATGGGCGATAACCGCGATAACAGTACCGACAGTCGTTTCTGGGGCTTTGTGCCAGAAGAGAACCTTGTTGGTAAAGCGGTAGCGATTTGGATTAGTTTTGAATTTGACCGTTCAAAAGCCGACTTCCTCCCAACTTGGGTGCCAAGCGGTGTACGTTTTGAGCGTGTAGGTGGAATTAAATAGCATGGAACCGATTAAAAATTTGCCACGTTTGTGTCGTACTTTAGGTTATGAGTTCAAGAATATTGAGCTTTTGACTCAAGCGCTGACCCACAGAAGTGCGGCAAATAAACACAATGAACGCTTAGAGTTTTTAGGTGATTCAATTTTATCTATTGTGATTTCTGATGCTTTATATCATCAGTTTCCGAAGGCAACCGAAGGCGATTTAAGCCGGATGCGTGCCACCTTAGTTCGCGGTGATACCTTAACTATCATCGCCCAAGAGTTTAAGCTCGGCGATTATTTATATCTCGGTCCTGGCGAGTTGAAAAGTGGCGGATTTAGACGCGAGTCGATTCTTGCCGATGCGGTTGAAGCCATTATTGGCGCCGTTTACCTTGATTCCGATCTCGAAGTTTGCCGTGCATTACTGTTGAAATGGTATGCCGAGCGTTTGGCCGAAATCCAACCTGGGATCAGTCAGAAAGACGCTAAGACATTACTGCAAGAACATTTACAAGGGTTTAAAAAGCCGCTGCCTGATTACCAAGTAATCAACATAGAAGGCGATGCCCACGATCAGACATTTACCGTTGAATGTCGTATTGAAGACTTGAGTCAAAGCGTCATTGGTGTGGCGAGTTCACGCCGTAAAGCCGAGCAAATCGCGGCCGCTCAAGTATTGGAGTTACTAAAGAAATGACCAAAAAAACAGACTTGTCAGGTATCGATGCTGCAAAAGCGGCAACTGAGCCGAGTTTAGATGAATTACTGGCAAGGATGAATGCGGCCGCGCCAACGCCGTCGGCCCAATACGATGTCACTTATTGCGGCATGGTGGCGATCATTGGTCGCCCTAACGTCGGTAAATCAACGTTAATCAACCGTTTGCTTGGTCAGAAGGTGAGTATTACTTCTAAAAAGCCACAAACAACGCGCCACCGTATCATGGGTATTCATACCGATGGTCCGAAGCAAATCGTGTTCATCGATACACCTGGTTTACACATAGAAGAGCAGCGGGCGATTAACCGCCTGATGAACCGCGCAGCAGCCAGTTCGCTTGCCGATGTGGCTATGGTGATTTTTGTGGTCGATGGCATGACGTGGACCGCCGATGATGAGATGGTGTTGAGTAAATTACGCCGTGGCGGTGAAGAGCGTCAGACAATTCTGGCGATCAATAAAGTCGACAATATCAAAGACAAAGAATCGCTGTTCCCGTATTTGGAAGAAGTCGCCAAAAAATATCCTTTCGATGAAATTTTGCCGATTTCAGCCAGTAAAGGTACCAACGTTAAGCGCATTTTAGAGCTGGCGGCGGCGTCTATTCCTGAAGGACCTTTCTTCTTCCCTGAAGACTATGTTACCGACCGTTCGCAACGTTTTATGGCGTCGGAAATTGTGCGCGAAAAACTGATGCGTTTCCTAGGTGATGAATTACCCTATGATGCGACAGTTGAGATTGAACAGTTTAAGATGATGGAAAATGGCGTTTATCAAATCAATGCCCTGATCCTTGTTGAGCGTGAAGGTCAAAAACGTATGGTGATTGGTAGCAAGGGCGAACGTATTCGTACTATCGCAACTCAAGCTCGCTTAGACATGGAGACCTTGTTTGATAATAAAGTCTTCCTCGAAGTGTGGGTGAAAGTGAAATCCGGTTGGGCCGATGATGAACGCGCCCTACGTAGCTTAGGTTACGGCGACGATTAAGCATTAATTCCAGCGAGCGCGCTTACCGATGAAACGTGGTTACGTTTTACATCATCGCCCATATCGAGAGTCCAGTGTCTTAGTTAACCTCTTAGTTGACGGTATTGGACGGGTCGATGTGGTTGCCCGAACCGGCAGCGGTAAGCGCTCTATCAAGAGTATTCTCCAGCCCTTTCAACCGCTGATCTTCGAATTTAGTGGTAAGTCTGAATTAAAAACCTTAACTCAAGTCGAAGCTGCTGCGCCTGCTGTGCCTCTTTCCGGCCAAAGCTTGTTTGCTGGCATGTATATTAATGAGTTATTGGTTCGCACTTTGTCTGTACAGCACAATGCCGAAGAGTTGTTCCTCATTTATCATCAAGCCTTAGTCGGCCTTGCCGCGAAGTTTTGCCAATCCCAACTGCGTTATATTGAGCTTGCCTTGCTGCGGGAATTAGGTTTTATGCCTTCTCTTAGCCGCGATACTCAAGGTGAACCACTCGTACCTGACGATTATTATCAGCTCGTGCCTGAGTTAGGTTTTCAATTTGTGCTCAACTCCCGTGCTCGCAACGCCTATCAAGGGGCAATGTTGACGGCGCTTAACGATAACCAGCTCACCGATGCACATTTTTTGAGCGCTAAGTTGTTGATGCGCTCCCTGTTAACGCCATTACTCGGGACTAAACCTTTGTTGAGTCGACAATTGTTCGTCAGCACTGCCGTACCAACTAAGATTGATGGGAATAATTCGCCCTAGCTCCTGTTTTTTAGCGTGAGCCTAAGTACAATAGGCCGCAATATCAGCGTTAAACATTAAGGAGTTCCCGATGAGCCGTATCTTATTGGGCGTGAATATCGACCATATTGCTACTCTGCGCCAAGCCCGTGGCACCAGTTATCCTGATCCTGTGCATGCTGCTGCCGTTGCTGAACATGCTGGCGCCGATGGCATCACTATCCATTTGCGTGAAGACAGACGCCACATCATAGACCGCGATGTATATTTGTTGGCAAAAACCTTGAAAACCCGCATGAATTTTGAATGTGCTGTGACCGAAGAAATGCTTAACATCGCCTGTGAAATTAAGCCTACCTATGTCTGTTTAGTGCCAGAAAAACGTCAAGAAGTCACCACTGAAGGTGGCTTAGATGTGGCGGGGCAATTAGATAAAATCACTGCTGCAGTGACTCGTTTAGCCGCTGAGGGTATTCAAGTCTCCTTATTTATCGATGCCGATAAAACCCAAATTGATGCTGCCGTTGCCTCTGGCGCACCGCTTATTGAAATTCATACGGGCTGTTATGCCGATGCTAAAACGGAAGCAGAAGAAGCCACTGAGTTAGCGCGTATTAGCGAAATGGCAAAATATGCCCATGGCAAAGGTTTAGTGGTTAACGCGGGTCATGGTTTGCATTATCACAACGTGAAACCCATCGCGGCGATTCCTGAGTTATATGAACTCAATATCGGTCATGCGATTGTCGCACGTGCCGCCATTGACGGTTTGGCGACAGCAGTGAAAGACATGAAAGTGTTAATGCTTGAAGGTCGTCGAGGCGAATAATGGCGATTGTCGGCCTAGGCACAGATATCGTTGAGATTGAGCGTATTCAGGTCCATGTGGCACGCGCAGGCGATAAGCTCGCTAGACGTGTGCTGACCGAGGCTGAGTTAGCCATTTATAATGACCATAGTCAGCCAAGTCGTTATCTTGCCAAGCGTTTTGCTGCAAAAGAAGCCGCAGCCAAAGCCCTCGGTACCGGTATTGGCCGCGGCGTGTCGTTTCAGCATATTCACATTGGCAACAATGAGGATGGTGCACCGACGATTCACTTTACCGAGGGGGCGCTTACGCGCTTACAGCAGCTTAAAGCGACGGTTGGGCATATCTCTATTGCCGATGAAAAATCCTATGCAATTGCGACGGTAATCATAGAGTCTCAATAAACCCGAGTTTGTGTCTGTTGGCGGTAAAAAAGGAACTTTAGGGTTCCTTTTTTCATTTCTGGATGGGTATCCAAATCAGTGCCAAATCAGCGAATGCAACAATTTATTTACTTTTACTGTTCAGTTTAATTGTTTTACGTTAGTTTATGGCTTGCGCGTCTCTCAATTTGGCGCAGGTAAAATCAGGGGCAAATGAAGAGGAACCCGACATGAAATCCGCCGCAGAGCAGTTATCGACCTACAAAAGTGTGCATTTAAATCAGCGTAATATTCAGACCCATTTTATTGGCATCCCACTGATTATTTGGTCTGCTTTCCTGTTGTTGGCCACAGTGCGTATTCCGCTGGGCAGTATGGGGGAAGCAAGTTTAGCAGTGATAGTCGGTATATTCGTGTTGGCCTATTATGTCCGTTTACACTTAAGGCTTTCAATGGGGCTCATCTTATTTATGGTACCTGTGCTGCTCACAACTGAGTGGGCGGCGCATATCGCTGGTGCCACTTGGCTTGCCTTAGGGGTATTTTTGGTGGGCTGGGTGTTCCAGCTAATCGGCCATCAATATGAAAAAGCCAAGCCTGCCTTTGTGGATGACTTAAATCAGCTATTAATTGGGCCATTTTTCTTAATGGCGGAAGTGTATTTTATGTTGGGCTTAGAAAAGGCGCTGAATGCCCAGATAACGCCAATGGCGCTTGAGAAGCGTCGTATACTTGAGACGAAAAAGTCTGCATAGCTTGGCTAGATAGTGAATTAGAGTCGATAGATTAGCACTAAAGGTATAGCTCGGGGGAGCATCATCGCTTGGAGGAAATCGTCGGCCGGACCACATCTTAACTTGTGTGGTTCGGCCAATTTTTATGCTCAAAATTGAGGATTAAACTCTGGGGGGATGATAATACAGCGGGATAATTCTCACTGTATTAATCATATTCTCTGACACATCAATTATCTCTAATGGATAACCTGCTAAACGTAAACTGGTATTCGCAGAAGGAATGTCCTCCAGATACTCCAGAATCAGACCATTGAGGGTTTTAGGGCCATCGGTGGGAAAGTTCCACTTCATTTCTTTATTCAAATCGCGGATCGTAATGCCCGCATCGACTAAGTAGCTGCCATCTTGCTGCACCTTAATGTCTTCACTCGGGGTGGTCAACATAGAAGTGGTAAAGTCGCCGACAATCTCTTCGAGAATATCTTCGAGTGTTACTAGACCTTGAATATCACCATATTCATCAACGACTAAGCCGATGCGCTCTTTATTTTGTTGGAAGTTAGCTAGCTGCACATTGAGTGGCGTACCTTCTGGCACAAAGTAGAGTTCTTTCACCGCACGTAGCAAAGATGACTTGCTAAATTGCTCTTTAGATTGGAGGCGCAGGGCATCACGTAGATGAATAAAGCCCACTGCATCGTCTATGGTGTCGCGATACACTAACACTCGAGTATGTGGACTTTGGATCACCTGACGATTGATAACCTTAAATTCGTCATTGACGTTAATTCCGTAGATATCTGAGCGTGGCACCATAATATCTTCAACGGTGACTTTCTCTAAATCCAAGATAGATAACAGCATTTCTTGGTGGCGTCGGGGGATGAGTGCCCCTGCCTCATGTACCACAGTGCGCAACTCTTCTTGGCTTAGCGCATCGCTACTATTAACGGTTTTTATCCCCATCAAACGTAAGATGCCTGTGGTTATTAAATTAACGCTTGAGACAACATAGGCAAAGGTCGAGGAAAGTATAAGTAGCAGTATGCTAGAGGGAAAAGCAATACGCTCAGGATTTAGCGCGGCGATGGTTTTTGGCGTGACTTCAGCAAAAACGAGCACGACTAACGTAAGTACGCCAGTTGCAACAGCGACCCCTAAGTCGCCCCAAAGACGCATACCAATGATAGTCGCAATAGCAGATGCGGAAATATTGACTAAGTTATTGCCAATTAAGATCAATCCAATCAAACGGTCTGGACGCTCAAGTAACTTCAAGGCTCTAATCGCCCCTTTATGGCCATTGTTGGCTAAGTGGCGTAGACGGTAACGGTTGAGAGTCATCATTGCGGTTTCTGAGCCTGAAAAATAGGCAGAGAATAGGATAAGCACTAGTAAAACGATCAGGAGTGCGCTTGTCGATATAGCGTCCAAAAAAGGCTCCAATGTGGCCAGTAAACTTAAGTAAATACCGACATTTAAAAAAAGTGTCAAGTCGGCCGCAGCAATAACTGCCCCAGCCGACTTAAATGTTTAGTTGAGGATTAACTCTTTGACAATGCGCGCACCAAAATATGCGAGCGAAAGTAAGGATGCGCCAGTCAGAGTATAAATGACTGCGGTACGAATTTTACAACCGACCCAATACTGTTGCCACAGCATAGTAATGTATACAAACCAAGCCATTATCGACAGAATTGCCTTATGACCTTTACCATCGGCGAACATATCTTCAAGGAAGATAAAACCAGTCGCGAGCGACAAACTGAGCAAGATAACGCCGATAATCACTAGGTGATACAGTTGTTTTTCAACTGTCATCAGCGGCGGAATGCCAGGGCTCAGCATAAATTGTTTTTTCTTCAGTTTATTTTGGATCATCGCCAGTTGTATCGCATACAGGGCGGCAATCATCAGGGCGCTGTAGGCCATGAGTGACAATACGACGTGGGCTAATACTTCAGGATAAAGCTCAAAATGCGTGATGAATTTAGGCGGCAATAACCAGAGTAGGGCAACCGAAAGTACTGAGCAGGCGTAAACCACGGGCACGACGACGATGACCTTCAGCCTGAACATCAATATCGTAAAAGTAAAAGCGATAATCCAGTTCACTAAGGAAATCACATTCGTCAGGCTAAAGTTTTGGCCATCTGTGGTGAAAATCACTTGTGATAATGCTGCGGCATGTAAAATCACCGCAATAGCGGCAAAACCTGCGACAGCACGGCGATTCGGACCGTCTGGGTGAAACAATCGACTCGTCACTAGTACCAATGCAATGCAATAAAAAAACATGGCTGAGGCAGAAAAGATGACCATGGGTAATTAACCTATTTGTGTAGTTAAAGGTGCCTTAAAAACGGGGCATACAGATCAATATTTTCCCTAGAATAACATGAGCTGTCGGCAAATGGGCAGTGACATGAGTTGCAAAATTTAGCAGATTCTTATTGTTAGGGTTAAATAGTGTGTCGACGACAATAAAACATGACTCAGCGCAAGTAAAACACTTAACCACAATCAAGATGGGTGCAGCAGTAGCATAATGCGCATGCATCGTTATAATACAGTCCATCAATCGAGATTCTTAAAGGTATAGAACAGGACGATGTTTGAGAACCTAACCGACAGACTGTCACGCACACTGAAAAATATCAGTGGCCGTGGTCGCTTAACTGAAGAAAACGTTAAGGAAACCCTGCGCGAAGTGCGTATGGCACTGCTGGAGGCCGATGTTGCCCTGCCTGTGGTGCGCGAATTTGTTAATAACGTAAAAGAACGTGCCGTTGGACAAGAAGTCTCTAAAAGCTTAAGCCCAGGTCAAGCCTTTATTAAGATAGTTCAAAGTGAACTTGAAAAATCCATGGGCGAGGCGAATGAAGCCCTAGATTTAGCCACTCAGCCGCCAGCTGTGATTATGATGGCAGGTCTGCAAGGTGCGGGTAAAACCACCAGTGTGGCCAAACTGGGTAAATTTTTACGCGAACGCCATAAAAAATCGGTATTAGTCGTTAGTGCTGACGTTTATCGCCCCGCGGCGATTAAACAGCTTGAGACGTTAGCGCAAGAAGTGGCGGTGGAGTTTTTCCCATCGGACGTTAGCCAAAAGCCAATCGACATTGCGAAAGCGGCGATTGCCCACGCTAAATTAAAGTTTATCGATGTGGTGATCCTCGATACCGCGGGTCGTCTGCATGTCGACGAAGCCATGATGGACGAGATCAAAGGCTTACACGCAGCGGTTAAGCCTATCGAAACCTTGTTCGTTGTTGATGCTATGACAGGTCAAGATGCGGCAAACACCGCTAAGGCGTTCAATGAAGCTTTGCCACTGACAGGGGTTATCTTAACTAAAGTCGATGGTGATGCGCGCGGTGGTGCGGCGTTATCGATTCGCCACATTACGGGCAAGCCGATCAAATTCCTCGGTGTGGGTGAAAAGACCGACGCGTTAGAGCCATTCCATCCAGACCGTATTGCCTCACGCATTTTGGGCATGGGCGATGTGTTATCGCTTATCGAAGAAGTTGAGCGTGGCGTCGATAAAGAAAAGGCCATGAAGCTGGCTTCGAAAGTGAAGCAAGGTGGCAGTTTCGATTTAGAAGATTTCCGTGAGCAGTTACAGCAAATGAAAAATATGGGCGGCATGATGAATATGCTGGAAAAACTGCCCGGTGTTGGTCAATTGCCCCCAGAAGCCTTAGCGCAAATCCAAGACGGCAAGATGACAGGTCAAATGGAAGCCATCATTAATTCGATGACTTCCAAGGAGCGTAAGAACCCTGATTTAATCAAGGGCTCACGCAAACGTCGCATCGCAGCTGGTTCTGGCACGCAAATTCAAGATGTAAACCGTTTATTGAAACAGTTTACTCAAATGCAAAAGATGATGAAAAAAATGTCTGCTAAGGGCGGCATGCAAAAAATGATGCGCGGAATGCGCGGCATGATGCCGCCAGGAATGAAGTTTCCGGGACGTTAATCGGGCATTTTTAGTTAAACTTAGCACTTTATCAGTCGGTTGACTCTGGCAACAATGAACCGCTTACTGAGGGCACAGGCGTAATAATCGCCATCTTTGGTTGCATTCGTTGGAAAGTCAGGTAAAATCTTCCGGCTTTCTATCTGGGACTCTTCGCGAACACGGGGTTCCAGTTTTTATTTTTGCTTCAAGCAAATCATTAGAGGATTGAAAACGCATGGTTACCATTCGTTTAGCTCGTGGCGGCGCAAAAAAGCGTCCATTTTACAACATCGTTGTTGCTGATAGCCGTAACGCTCGTGACGGTCGTTTCATCGAGCGTGTTGGTTTCTTCAACCCATTGGCCCGTGGCCAAGAAGAAACTTTACGTTTAGACCTAGCTCGCGTTGAGCACTGGGTTTCTAACGGTGCAGCTGCTACAGAACGTGTAGCAAAACTGATCAAAGACGCTCGTAAAGCAACAGCTTAATAGCGTTAAGGTATAGATTGATGAGCAGTAACCAACAGCCAGTCGTACTGGGGAAATTAGGCTCCTGTCATGGCATTAAAGGTTGGCTGAAAATCACCGCCTATACCGATTCTGTTGAAGGTATCTTTGACTATTCACCTTGGCTTATTAAAGAAAATGGTGAGTGGCGCGAAATAAAGGTCACCCAGTGGCGTTATCAAGGCAAGGCCGTTGTTGCCTTACTTGATGGCGTAGAAACACGGGAGCAAGCGCAAATGCTCACAAATTGTGAGATTGCGATTTTGCCGGAACAGATGAACGATTTGCCAGCAGATGAATTCTACTGGCGTGATCTCATCGGTTGCGAAGTGGTCAATACAACAGGCTATAACATGGGGATTGTCGATCAGATCGTGGAAACAGGATCGAACGATGTATTACTTGTTAAAGCCAACGCTAAAGATAGTTTCGGCAAAGTGGAGCGTATGATCCCCTTTGTCCCTGAGCAGTTCATCAAAACGGTGGATCTGCAAGGTAAACAGATTTTAGTGGATTGGGATCCTGACTTCTAAGTCGAGGTACAACAGATGTGGTTAGGGGTAATAACCCTGTTCCCAGAGATGTTCCGTGCCGTGACAGACTTTGGTGTTACGGGTCGAGCCGTGAAAAACGGCCTGCTCGAGTTGCACACGTGGAATCCCCGTGATTTCACCCATGATAGACATAATACGGTAGATGACAGGCCTTACGGCGGTGGTCCCGGAATGTTGATGATGGTGCAACCCTTGCGCGATGCCATCCATGCAGCGAAAGCCGCAGCGGGTGAAGGTGCGAAGGTGATTTACTTGTCACCTCAAGGACGCAAGCTGGATCAGCAAGGCGTCACTGAGTTGGCTCAATCATCACGTTTGATTTTGGTCTGTGGTCGATACGAAGGTATTGATGAACGCATCATTCAAACGGAAGTGGATGAAGAGTGGTCGATAGGGGATTACGTGCTTTCGGGCGGCGAATTACCGGCGATGACTCTAATAGATTCAGTATCGAGATTGGTTCCTGGCGTGCTAGGAAAACAAGCTTCGGCGGAGCAAGATTCTTTCTCCGACGGTTTACTGGATTGTCCACATTACACTCGCCCTGAAAGCTTGGATGGTCTTGACGTACCGGCAGTGCTGCTAAGTGGCAACCACGAACAAATTAGACTCTGGCGTTTACAGCAAAGCCTTGGTAGGACTTTACTTAGACGGCCAGAATTATTGCAAAATCTAGCTCTGACTGACGAACAAACGACTCTATTAGCGCAGTTCGTTGAAGCAATGAACAAGCATGCTTAGTCGTAGCTCAGTTAATTCTAGAACGGAGTAAGTTATGAACAACATCATTAAAATGCTCAACGATGAGCAAATGAAACAAGACGTACCTGCGTTTGGTGCTGGTGATACAGTAGTCGTTCAGGTTCGTGTTAAAGAAGGCGATAAAGAGCGTTTACAGGCTTTTGAAGGCGTTGTAATTGCTAAGCGTAACCGTGGTCTGCACTCTGCATTCACAGTTCGTAAAATCTCTAATGGCGAAGGTGTTGAGCGTGCTTTCCAAACGCACAGCCCACTGATCGCTAGCATTGAAGTTAAGCGTCGTGGTCGCGTTCGTCGCGCCAAACTGTACTATCTGCGTGATCGTTCAGGTAAATCTGCACGTATCCGTGAGAAGCTGGCAACTAAGTAATAGTTACCGCTACAGAAAACAAGACGTAGTGTTCGCACAGAAAACCGCCCTAGTGGCGGTTTTTTGTTGCTGTTTTTTGAGTATTTATACTTGATCTAAAGAGAATGAACAGGCATAGTGGTCGCCTGTTTGTAATGGTGTAGCATTACATGATTACATTGCGATGGATTTACGCTATTTTTTATCCGAAATGAATACCCAAGCTGACTTGAAGTCCTGCTTCGACAACTGGGTTAAACACTAAGTCTTAGGTGGTAAGCATGCAACAAGATACGATTAACAACGTACACATCAGTTCAGAGAAAGTCTTAATCACGCCGCAAGAGCTTAAAAATGCCTTGCCACTCTCTGAGCATGCTTATCGTTATATCCTCAATGCCCGCAAAACCGTGGCTGATATTGTCCATAAGCGCGACAATCGAGTATTGATTGTCACTGGCCCTTGCTCCATCCATGATATCGCCGCCGCTAAGGAATACGCTTTAAGGCTTAAAACTCTGCACGATGAACTCAGTGATGAGTTTTATATCTTAATGCGAGTCTACTTTGAAAAGCCGCGTACCACGGTAGGTTGGAAGGGCATGATCAACGACCCCGATATGGATGAATCCTTCGATGTCGAAAAAGGCCTGAAAATGGCCCGTGAGCTGATGATTTGGTTGGCCGAGTTAGGACTGCCTGTTGCCACCGAAGCGCTTGATCCTATCAGTCCTCAGTA
Source organism: Shewanella oncorhynchi (assembly GCF_030848765.1). NCBI lineage: Bacteria > Pseudomonadati > Pseudomonadota > Gammaproteobacteria > Alteromonadales > Shewanellaceae > Shewanella > Shewanella oncorhynchi. The sequence continues at coordinate 3,605,426 of NZ_CP132914.1, read as the reverse complement.
CATTTCTGAGCTAGTGACTTGGTCTGCCATTGGCGCTCGCACCACTGAATCGCAAACCCATAGGGAAATGGCATCGGGTCTTTCTATGCCGGTGGGCTTTAAAAATGGCACCGATGGTAAGCTCGATGTAGCGATTAATGCGCTAAAATCGGCGGCCAGTAGCCACAGATTTATGGGCATAAACCAACAGGGCCAAGTCGCATTATTGCAAACTGCAGGTAATCCCGATGGCCATGTGATTTTACGCGGTGGTGCAACGCCCAACTATGATGCGGCGAGTGTGGCAGAGTGTGAAACGCAGCTTCATAAAGCCAAACTCAATGCACGTTTGATTATCGATTGCAGCCACGGCAATTCATCCAAAGACTACAGCCGCCAAAAGCCTGTGTGTGAAGATGTGTTTGAGCAGATTTATAACGGCAATAAATCGATCATCGGCGTCATGCTTGAAAGCCATTTAAATGAAGGCAATCAAAGCTGTGATAAGCCATTAAGCGAGTTAGCTTACGGTGTATCTGTGACAGATTCCTGTATTAACTGGGAAAAAACAGAAACCATTTTACGGGAAGGCGCAGCGAAGTTATCTTCAATACTTCCAACGCGTTTCAATATGCTGAAAGTAGCTAACGCTTAAATTAGTTACAGCTTAATGGACTTAGGTATGAATGAAAAAACAACGGCCGAATTAGAACACCTTCGCGGCCTGATTGATGGTGTTGATCAGCAATTACTGCACTTACTGCGTAAGCGCTTGGATCTCGTTGCGCAAGTGGGCACGGTGAAACACGGCGCCGGTTTACCTATTTATGCACCTCAGCGTGAAGCAGCCATGCTGGCTAAACGCCGTGAAGAAGCAAAAACTATGGGGATTGCGCCGCAATTAATTGAGGATATTTTACGTCGTTTGATGCGCGAGTCTTATCTCAATGAAAAAGATGTAGGCTTTAAGCAAGTTAAAAGAGATCTCGGCTCAGTGGTGATTGTCGGCGGTAAAGGGCAACTCGGTGGATTGTTTTCACAAATGCTGACCTTATCTGGCTACCAAGTGAATCTGCTCGATAAAGATGATTGGCAGCAAGCGGATAACCTATTTGCCGATGCGGGCATGGTGTTAGTGACAGTGCCTATTGCGATTACCTGTGAGCTTATTCGTGAAAAACTGACCCAGTTACCAGCAGATTGCATTTTGGCAGATTTGACCTCCATCAAGACTGAGCCAGTTAAAGCCATGCTTGAGGCGCATTCTGGTCCCGTCGTTGGTTTTCATCCTATGTTTGGTCCTGATGTGGGCAGTCTGGCAAAGCAAGTCGTGGTGGTGTGTCATGGTCGCTCGCCGGAAAAATACCAGTGGTTACTTGAGCAGATCGCCATTTGGGGAGCTCGGATTGTCGAAGCAGAACCAGAGCGTCACGACAATGCGATGCAGCTAGTGCAGGCAATGCGTCACTTCTCGACCTTTGTGTATGGTTTGAATCTGTGTAAGGAAGAGGCCGATATTGATACTTTACTGCAATTTAGCTCGCCGATTTACCGATTAGAATTAGCTATGGTAGGGCGCTTATTCGCCCAAAGCCCAGAGCTTTACGCCGATATTATTTTTGCCCAGCAAGATAGCCAGCATGCTATTGGTGATTATTTAGATAACTACCGTGAAGCGTTAGAACTGCTAAAACGGGGTGACAGGAACGAGTTTATTAAGCAGTTCCAAAGTGTCGCCAAATGGTTTGGGGATTTTGCCCCTCAATTCCAGCGCGAGAGTCGTATTATGCTGCAATCGGTAAATGATATGAAAACCAATTAATAAATAAACAGTTACTCTTTAAAACGCCCATCATTGATGGGCATTTTTTTATGGATTTTTAACAGGTCACATTGTATTAATTAGCAATTGCTTAAGGTGATCTTTCTCTAACATTTAGCATCTCACTTTAGAAATGACTGTCGCTTATGGCACGTTTAGGTAGACTAGTTTTAAACATGCAAAAATAAAGCATGAATTTAAATTAGGAGTCTATCCATGTTCTGTATTCAGTGTGAGCAAACCATTCGTACACCCGCTGGCAATGGTTGTAGTTATTCCCAAGGTATGTGTGGCAAGTTGGCGGCAACGTCCGATCTGCAAGACTTGCTGATTTACATGCTACAAGGCGTGTCTGTATATGCGGTTAAAGCTCGCGAGCTGGGCATTATCGATGCTGAAATTGATAGTTTTGTGCCTAAAGCCTTTTTCGCGACCCTCACCAACGTCAACTTCGATGATGAGCGTATTATGGCCTATACCCAGCAGGCGGCTAAGTATCGTGCTCAGTTAAAAGCTTCTTACGAAGCGGCTTGTGAACAAGCCGGTATTGCTGCTGAGCAAGTGCCGCAAGTCGCTCAGTTAGTGCTGGGGACAAGTAAGGTTGAAATGCTAGCGCAGGCACCGATTGCACTGCTGAATAAAGATAAGCATGAAGTTCATGAAGACATCATGGGATTGAGGTTATTGTGTTTATATGGCCTTAAGGGGGCGGCTGCTTATATGGAGCATGCTCGCGTGTTGGGTCAGACTGATGCTGATGTGGCAGGGCGCTTCCATGAAATCATGTCTTTCTTAGGTGAGCCGAGTGTAGATGGCGATAAGCTGTTTACTACGGCTATGGACATAGGTCAGTTGAACTACCGCATAATGGCAATGCTGGATGCGGGTGAAACTCAGGCCTTTGGTCATCCTGAGCCAACTGTGGTCAACACTAAGTCAGTTAAGGGCAAAGCCATACTAGTTTCTGGCCATGACATGAAGGATTTAGAGCTTATTCTCGAGCAGACTGTAGGCAAGGGTATCAATGTATTTACCCACGGTGAAATGCTTCCTGCACTGGCGTATCCAGCCTTTAAAAAATATGCACATCTTGTCGGAAATTACGGCAGTGCTTGGCAGAATCAACAGCAAGAATTTGCCAATTTCCCTGGCGCTGTGGTGATGACATCTAACTGTATTATCGATCCAAATGTGGGTAGTTATAGTGATCGTATCTTTACTCGCAGCATAGTGGGCTGGCCTGGTGTGGTGCATATCGAAGGAGATGATTTATCGGCTGTCATTGATAAAGCGTTAGCCTTAGAAGGCTTTATCTATGATGAAATCCCACACACTATCACTATTGGTTTTGCCCGCAATGCCTTGATGGCCGCAGCGCCAGCCGTGGTTGAAAATGTAAAGAGTGGTGCGATTAAGCATTTCTTCCTTGTTGGCGGTTGCGATGGCGACAAAGCCGACAGAAGCTACTTCACTGAACTTGCTAAATCCACACCTAAGGATTCAATAATCCTGACGCTAGGCTGTGGTAAGTACAAATTCAATAAGCTCGAATTTGGTGATATTAACGGTATTCCACGTTTGCTCGATGTGGGCCAATGTAACGATGCCTATTCAGCGATTCAGTTAGCGATTGCATTAGCTGAAGTGTTTGAATGTGATATCAATGAATTACCTCTGAGCTTAGTGCTTTCTTGGTTTGAGCAAAAAGCCATTGTAGTACTGCTGACGCTGTTGTCACTTGGCGTTAAAAATATTCGAACAGGCCCGACGCCACCTGCGTTCCTGACGGCCAATTTAGCCAAAATTTTGGAAGATAAGTTTGGCTTGCGTAATACCACGACAGTCGAAGCCGATTTAAAAAATATGTTAAACGTGGCTTAAATCAACCAAGAATTGTTGCTGAACTGCGGTTTTGGCTTGTTTACTGAGGCCGCAGTGTTTTGTGGGTAAATGCTATGAACATGAGTGTGATAGCGGGAGCGCGGGCATTATCGGTTTCGCCCCATAAACCCGGAAGTGTTAATCAATTAGTGTGCGTCGAACGCTGGAATGAAACCTCGGATGTCGTGAGTTTTCGTTTTCAAGCGGGCGAGCCGATGAAGTTTGACTATAAACCCGGTCAGTTTATGACCTTTGTGCTTGAGATTAATGGCGAGCAAGTGTGCCGCAGTTATACCTTGTCATCATCGCCATCTAGGCCCTATTCCTTGATGGTGACGATTAAGCGCGTTGCGGGTGGACTCGTATCTAATTATCTTATCGACAATCTATTACTCGGCCAGAGTGTACGAGTGCTGCCGCCCGCGGGGCAATTTAATCTGTTTGATATTGCTCGGCTAAGCCATAAACAGCCAGAGACTGAAAAGTTAGATGCTAATCTGTTAGCTATAACGGCGCAGAAATACCTTTTTTTGAGTGCTGGTTGCGGTATTACCCCCATGTACTCTATGTTGCGTTATCTGACTGATACGCAAATTGATGCCGATATTGCCTTTGTGCACAGTGCGCGATCAGAGAATGATATTATTTTTAAGTCATCATTGGCGACTATGGCCAACCGTTTTAATGCATTTAAGCTCAGATACGTACTTGAGACTGTCACTGAAACACTGGGGTGTTCACCAAAGATAGCATTCGATTTCGGGCGGTTAAGTGCACAGATGCTACAAACCTTAGTACCTGATTTTGCAGAGCGTACTATCTACCTTTGTGGGCCAGAACCTTATATGCAAGCGGTAAAAACCTTATTAGTCGAACTCAATTTTGATATGAGTCGGTTATACCATGAGAGTTTTGCCACGGCCGAGAAAGTTGCTCGCAGTCACCTTATGCAAGCAAACTCGTCAGATGGAACGAGTGAAAACCCACCAGAAGTGGCTTTCGCCTTGTCTATTGGCGATCGAAGCACGACGCTAAATCAAGGGCAAAGTCTGCTGGAGGGAATTGAGGCCGAAGGTTTGCCGATTATTGCGGCCTGTCGTTCGGGCGTTTGCGGCGCGTGTAAGTGTCAAGTCTTGGAGGGAGAAACGGTATCGACAAGCGTGATGACACTGACTGCTGCAGAAATTGAGGCCGGTTTTGTACTCGCTTGCTCCACAACATTAGCATCCGACGTGACGCTTAAACTTTAACGCGCTGCTAATTAGCGTCATTTACTTGTGACTTATTTTTAAATGGATGGAAATATTTCTAATCCTTAGTTGCGCTTATCTCAGTGAGAACGTAAGGTTAATGACAAGGGCGTATGATGTTTGCGCCCAGTCTATTAGTCTGGCTGGAGTCTCTCAATGACAATGACAACCACTTATGCCGCAAAAATTGAAGACCGTACTCTGGGACATTTGTTGTACGCCTTGATGTCGGGTTTTCCCTTATTATTACTTCCCGTGCTGCTAAGTTTGTTCATTAATGTTTCCCAACGCCAATTCCATGGTAATCCATTATTGGCGTCGCATTTACGTTGGCAACGGCATTCTAATCTCGCCTTTCTTGGCTTGCTAGTGCTCGGCTATTGCGTTCCACTGACTTGGCTCAGTCTTTCGATTTATCTCTTTGGGATCATTTGGTTTTGCCACAGGATCATTAAAGGGTGGTTAAGTCTATTGGATGGTTTAGAAATCTAAACTTGTGCTAGAGTCTCTAAATCGATGATTTTTAGAGGCTCTTATGTCCAGCTACCAAATTCTGTGTGTCCTCTGCGCGTTGGCGCTAGTGACTTCGGTTATCTCCTCTCGCGTCCATAAACTGCAGGAAACTGTGGCCATTACTGCTATTGCCCTAGGAATGAGTTTGTTGTTGCTCCTCGGGGGAAAGGCTTTAGGTGGGGACTTTTATGTGTATTTTGTCTCTGGCTTAGAGAAACTCGATTTTCAAGCTTTACTGCTCAATGGCATGCTCGGTTTTTTACTCTTTGCCGGCGCATTACAAATCCGCTTAAAAATATTGAGGCATCAAAAGTGGGAGATCCTAATCCTTGCTTTTATAAGCACCTTATTGTCGACATTTATTATAGGTGGGCTGTTATTTTGGTTCGCGCCTATGCTGGGTCTCCCGCTACAATTCAGCCACTGCTTACTGTTCGGCGCCTTGATTTCGCCCACCGATCCTATCGCTGTTTTGGCTATTTTAAAGAAAATGGGTGCGCCGGAAGATATTGCGATTCAAGTAGAAGGAGAATCTTTATTTAACGATGGCATAGGGTTAGTGATTTTTGTGGCAATATCGCAATTGGCTTTCTCCACCGAGCCACTGACGTTTATCCATATCTCTGAGTTATTTATTCGTGAGGCAGTAGGTGGGGTTATTTACGGTGGCGTGCTTGGTTTTCTGCTGCATCATTTTTTCCGCTACTGTGAGGAAGAAACGCAATTAATGCTGGTTACCCTGCTGATCCCAACCGCGGGATATGTCATGGCGGATGTGCTTGGTGTTTCTGGTCCTTTAGCTATGGTGAGTGCGGGGATCATCATAGGAAATTTCAGTGTGCCTAAGTTTTTTGCTCGCAACGAGCGAGTGAAACTATTTACTTTTTGGTCGCTGATTGAATCCTTCTTTAATGCCTTACTCTTCCTATTGCTTGGTTTATTACTTTTGTTAGTCACTTTCAAAGCGCCATTATGGTGGTTTATGTTTGTGGCTATACCAATAGTCTTGTTGGCGCGTGCAATGAGTGTGTTATTACCTTATTTAGGCTTTCGATTGTTTAAGTCATACAACCCCTATGCAGAGACGATTTTGATTTGGGGTGGCTTAAGGGGAGGATTAGCCCTCGCTATGGCGATGAGTTTGCCTGAGGGTATCGTCATAGATGCTATTGGTGGTGTGGAGCTGCGGGAATTGTTGTTAGTGATGACCTATGCCGTCGTCGTATTTTCGATTTTAGTGCAGGGCTCTACTATGACAGGGCTTATCCGTAGGAGTAATGCCGTTACTGAACCATCGAGTGCTGTTGGCTCTTCTTAAAATGCATAAAAGCTCACTGCGCTGCAATACTAAACAATATTAAGCCTGCTAGTCATCACACTGGCTAGCAGGCTTGTCTGAGTCAATTAGGGATAAAAGATGTCTTATTTATCCCTTAACACACTTCGAACTAACCACATTTCACTTTAAATTAAATCAATCAAGATCAAAGCTTTAGTTCGCCAGATATAATTCCCGTACCACAGCGCTTATTAAGTTAAGCGACTCATGGTCATCACTGCTAGCTAGTGGACAATTGAGTATCAATCCATCCACTTTAAGCTGTTTAATACCTTGTGTTTGAATCAATAGGGCATCATCTGATACGGCATAACTTGGGTTGATCAAAATCGGCAAATGGCTCGTGGCTTTAATCTGGATCAGACTCGCTAAATCGAGTGAAGGTAGATTGGCGTTATTTAAGGTTCTAATGCCTGAGTCACACAGAACCAGTTGCTGATTGCCTTGGCTTAAAATGACTTCTGTTGCCGTGAGTAATTCTTCAAAACTTGCCATATCGTTACGCTCAAGTATTAAAGGTACCGGTAGGGTTCCTACTTGAGTCAGTAAAGTTTGGTTAAACATCTGCTTGCCTGCGAGGAATAACATATCGGCGTGCTGGACTGCTAATGGCATATCAGCTTCTTGCGCTATGGCAATAATGCACACTAGGCCATATTGATGCAGGATTTGGCGTAGTTTAGCGAGAGTAACTTCTGCCATAGTCAGTTGATTAACAGCGCTGAGCAAAACGGCTTGGAATCCCGCTTCTTTAAGCTGCTTCACTTGCTGCTCGAAAGCCGATAATGCTAAATGTGAAATGTCATTATTCAGTGTGATTTGGGCTATGGCACCGACATGCCCTGCACCGATTGTCATTGCGCCGCAGTTGATTTCACTGGCTTGCTCTTTATAGGCTTTGCTATATCGAACTGGACTGGCATTAGTACCATTTTCGCTGATGACTTGATCCTTAGAGGTGCTGGGCTCAATCAGTAGCTGGCTGTTACTCAGCTGTGTGGGCTTGACTGTTTCACAAGGATAACAGCCTAATACTTTGATAAAACGGGTGATCCGCTCTAGTTGCTTTAAACCTGCCTGCATAGATTCACTGGAGATATTCGCGTCGATATCCAAATAGAACATTTCTTCCCAAGGTGTTCCTGGAATCGGGCGTGATTCTAATTTACTCATGTTTAACTGATGCGCTTTTAGAATCAGTAAGGCTTCCACTAAAGCACCGGCTTTTTGGCCTGTTGCCATGATCAATGTAGTCTTAGCGGGTAACTGCTCTGGTACGGCAACGGCTTTGCGAGCAACAACGATAAAGCGACTTTGGTTGATTTTTTGATTTGCTAAACCTGCTTCTATGGACTCAAGTTGATAGAGTGCACCACCTTCGGCGCTGCCAATCGCTGCTGCACTGTTATCTGGACTTTGGTTTACCTTTTCCATTGCTTCTGCGCTGCTTGAGCAGTATTCCAGTCTCAAGTCTTTGTGTTGAGTTAAATATCTGCTGCATTGGCTAATAGGCTGAGGGTGGGCATAGACAGTTTTGATCTCAGCTAATTTACTGCCAGCTTTTCCTAGTAGGCAATGGCTGACTTCAATCGTCGTTTCGCCAACAATCGACAGACTGGTGTGCTGTAGCACGTCGTAGACTTCGTTGATTGAACCTGAAGATGTGTTCTCAATCGGCAGGAAACCATAATCAGCATGTCCAGACTCAACGGCTTGCACTATTTCATCGAAACTTTGGCAACCTAAGTCCAGCATTTCAACTTGGCGACGTTGGCAATAGCGTGTAGCTGCGAGATAAGAGTATGAACCTCTAGCACCGAGGTAAGCGATACAATACTGTTGTTTTTGTGTCTCTGGATTGGCGCGGCCGTGAAGGTAAGCTTGTTGATTCAATACTGAATCTTCAATGATGCTCTGGTAAAGGGAGATAACATAGTGGGCATCTAATCCTTTCTCTCTGCCTTCTTTCACGAGGCGAGCGAGCAGTTCTTTTTCCCTTTGAGTATCTCTGATGGGTCTGACATCCACTTCTTTGCTACGGGCTACTTCTAAACTTAAGCGACGGCGCTCAGCGAGTAATGCCAGCAGTTCATTATCCAGATGGGTGATCTGCTCTCGGGTTTGATTTAAAGGCTGTGGTGTATGCATTCTGACCTCAATTGCCGCCATGTATTTTATCAATCGTTTAAGACAAAAAAGCCTCCCAGTTGGGAGGCTTTGGATTTTTACTTTCGTTTTTACACAGTAAATCCGCCTCCTAGAGTGGGGGTGTAAAAAAGAAAGTAAAAAAAGCTGCTGTTATCATTTTCATAGTCTTAAAACTAAAGGGCTAGGGCTTAGCTGTCAATCAAAACTTTCTTAAAGGTAATCTAAAAAGAAAGCGCACCCGAGGGTGCGCTGGTTTGGTTCAAGTATGTATATATGGTCAAGCGAGTTTATCCTCCTTATGGTCAGTGTGGGACAAGGTAACACATTCGTTTATCTTACATTTACGTGTAACAGTAAAACGTTGACAACTCACTAGATAACGACTTGCATTTACAATGAACATTAACAAGTACTTTATGCAGCATAGCGTATAACCTTGAAACTATGCAGTTTGCAGTACCAGCGAACTTACGTTGACATGTCTTGCACTTATATTTTAACAATTAACACTTGCATGGAGCTATAACATTAAAAACTAACACTAACAAAACGAACATTTAAAAATAAACGATTTACGGCTCATTGGTTGTACTAGGTACATTTTGCTGTAAGAACAGCTTAGCCTTGTCACGCGTTTAGGTCTTGCTACTTACATTATTACCATTATTATTTTTTACTTTAAAACCTAACATGTTAATACATTGAGCGTATAAAAAGCTCTCATTTACTGTTATTACAATTTTCGTCAAGTCTAGATTTCCTCCTTTTTAGTTGATAAGTAAACATTATTTAAGGTGCCTATAAATATCAGAACTCAACTAATGGTAAACGTTAACACATTACATAAATAAAAATTTATACGATTTACAGTTTTTACTATACAAATAACACTAAGTAAACTAATGACTTTTAATCAAACCAACGTATTGCACTTACATTAAACACTTACATTAAATCACACGCTAAAAACGCTAACTAACATATCAGTGTAAATATGACTCTCTTCATATAACTAATCTACATCTAACTAAACGTGACAGTTGTTACATCATTTATCTCAGTGTTTAGCACGCATTGGTGCTGACCCGTTTTACAATAAACGCTTTTATTCATGTAGCTTTTGTAAATGTGATTTTTGTTTATGTTTACCTGAACCTCCATTGTGGATATAAAAAATTTGATAGTTAAAGGTTTTGCTAATGTACTCGTTGTACTGTACTCGGCTCCTTATGTTAACTCTGGTATTCAGCAATGCCGCCTGTTTCTGGTGGTCATCCTGATATTGGGTCAAAATTGAGTACTGCTTTTAGTGAATGCCAACATACTTGATTGTTTCTAAAATCAAATTGTTCGCTCTTGTGTTGCCTCCTTTCCAAACTTGCTATTGGCTATTGAAAGTGGAACCTAGTTGAAAATAAAAATTGAACTTTTAAACGTAGAAATTATAAGTAAAATTAATCATTAACAGTAAACCTTAGTACTTAAAACTATATAGCTTAGATTAGTAGTGCTCCTTAGTTATATCCAGTAACGTTACTTAGAACTTAAGATCTGTTAATCAATATTTGTAAATCAAAATTTAAAGTAAATCAACATTTGAAACGATTTAAATCCGCACCACTTCGATTCTTGCTGTCACTTTGTAAAGTGTAGTAGGTATTTAGTCAAAAGAACTGTTTTTTTCATCATTAAAATGATTGCACTAAGCTTTTTTAAAAACTGTGATCTGATTAAATATTTCTACTTTATTGCTCTCAAAGTGATGCGTTTCTCGCACTCACCAGATTTAAATTATGCCGCATCTTCCTCCTCGTACTCGTCGTCAATTTCAACAACATTATTAGTCGGTGTTAGTGATGTGGAGCGTTGAGCTTCAGGTTTGTGTGTTATGCGATTGAGCTGCTTCTCTAATTTTTGGCCCATAGCGTTAATCGCAGTATATAAATTTTCATGTTTTGCTTGAGCGAAGAGTTCTCCATTTGGGATGCCAACCGATGCTTCAATTTTGAAACCAGGTTTCTCCTCCGTAATGATTACATGGGGATTTATCATTTGCACATCATGCCTTGAAAGTTTTTCAAAACGGCTTTCAATGCGTTCGCGAATAGGAGATGTGACTTCAAGTTGCTTGCTAGTAATCTTTAGCATATTTCGAACCTTCTGTTGTTTCCTTGGATTTCAGATTACCAAGGTTCGCACTATAAAACGAGATGTAGATCACGTTTTTGTGCCCATTAGATACTGTTCGTTGGATATTTGATCACTTAGACAAATATCAATAATTCTTGGCCCAAAAGCCTTGTATTGCTAGCTAAATGGGGTCATATTCGATGGGATAACTCCGCAGTCTTTGCCCTTATTTACTTATATTTACTTTAAGTTTCATCCCGAATCCCGATAAAATACCTCTACTTATTCCATTCGGTCACTTTGAGTTTGCCCATTTTATGAATACTGAACACGTTAAAATTAAGGTCTGGGATTTACCCACGCGAATTTTCCATTGGGGCATGGTGTGTCTGTTGGCACTTTTATGGTGGAGTGCCGATGCGGGCGAAATGCAGTGGCATCAAATTTTTGCTTATAGTTTGCTGATCCTTATTGGATTTAGGATCCTCTGGGGGCTCATTGGTAGCGATACGGCAAGGTTTAGCCACTTTGTTCATCAACCCAAAGTTGTACTCGACTACTTGAGATCGATTCGAACTAAAGGGATGTCTGTGGTACTTGGACACAATCCTATCGGTGGCTATATGGTCATCGCGTTGATTGGGATCATTAGCCTTCAATTAGTTACAGGCCTTTTTGCGACTGATGATATTTTTACCGAAGGTCCGCTATATAGCTACGTCAGTTCAGATACCAGTGGATTTTTGACTTGGTTACACAAAACGAACTTTAACCTTATTCTCTTGCTGAGTGCCATTCATGTACTGGCTGTGATTATTCATGCCATGAAAGGGGATAAGTTAGTTGGTGCTATGATCAGTGGTTACAAGAAAGTCTCGAAGGTTGCTTTTTCATCAAGTGCGAAGAGCGAGCTTCGATTCAAGTCTGAGTGGCTTGCTTTAGTGCTGTTCACAGTATGCGCTGCTGTGGTCTTTGGCTATTTAATGTGGCCAATAGTGCAAGTTCTGTAGATTTATACTTAGTTTGGGAACATCAAAAAGCCTGCTATTTAGCAGGCTTTTTGATGGGAAAAACAACGTCAAACTAATCTTTCTTATAAATGTCGTGACAACTTTTACAGCTTTTTCCAGTGTCCATAAAGGCTTGTTTGATTTCAGCTTGATTACCTTTTTGAGCTACAGTAGCCAGAATGGCAGCATTCTCTTGGAAGGTTTTCATTTTTGCATCAAAATCAGCTCTGTCTTGCCAAACTTTGGCTAGGGCTTCGGTATCACCTTTGTCTGAGCCATCAATAAAACCTTCGAAAGGAATTTTGGATAATGCAGCAACATTCGTTGCGCGCATTGCGAAGGTTTCTGCTTCGAAAGGTTTTTTGCCTTTCATCATGGCAGCCATATCACCGAAGTTATAAGCAATAAGACCAAATGCAGATTGGCGGTATTCAATTGCATCTTTAGAGTCTTCGAAATTGTGTGCTTGAGCAGTTGAAGCCAATAAGGTACTGGCAACGAGAGTAAGTAGTAATTTTTTCATCGTATTCTCACAAATTAGCGTCGAAGTGTGACATTGCACGCCTATTGTACACAAATTAACTTGATGTACTAGAAGCAATTTTGTCAGTTTTTGTCTGGATAAGACGGCTAAACGTAACAATTTATTTGTAAGTAGGCTAAATCTGTTAGACTGCTAATGTAATGCTTGAACAGTACTTATGAGGGTGATTATGCGAGCTAACTGGGATCTAGTATTAGAAAAAATTTTGAGCCACAGCAATTATGAAGATCTTTCTGTGTTGTTTCATTTACTGTTAACCGAAGAAGAACGTAGTGCCGTTGCCGGACGTTTGAAGGTCTTTCAATTGCTATTAGACGGGGAAATGAGTCAAAGGCATATCGCTGCTGAATATGAAGTCAGTATTGCAACGATTACACGTTGTTCTAATTATTTGAAGAATATGTCTTCTGAGCATAGGGCGAAAGTTCAAAAATTAATTGGTTAGTGTTCACGTGGATACAACTCTTGTGAATATCATCTGCTCCTATTGTGGTGAATAGAACTAAGTCTTAAGGCGTGATGGGAAGCTTATGACGACGATAGAGGGAACGACAAACCAGAATGTATAAGCCGTAGCTGAGTAAACAGATAGCCAAAATTGGGTAAAGATCCTTGGGAAGGAATTTAAAGATTGCCAGCGCCGCTAAGAGATAGATAAAAGGTAGAAAGTTATAAATTATCTCGGGAAGATAACCCGATTTACGTCGTTTGGCCGAGTCTGTTCGACGGTTTTGAGAACGCATAACGTAGATCCTCGCACCTAATACAAATACCACAGTTGCCGCTATCAAGGCATAGTTGATGTCGAGTGCAATAAAACTCGAACTACCGAGCGCCATGTAGCCAAAAGGCAAAATTTCGTAAAGTGGTTTGGTTAACATAAGCACTCCGTCGCTTAACTTAGGTTGATATCAATATCTAATTGAAAATATTCATATAAAATTTGAATACTTCAATTTACCAGTCAGTTATTTATCTATTACGAATATTATAAACGCTTGTGTATAAAAAATGCACGACCTTAAATTAAGGGCGTGCATTTTAAAAGGTTAAACCATGGCAGTTTAATCACTTACGGATAAACAACTTCTCGTTTAACTTCTGGTATCAGGCTTTGTTTAGCCGCGGCAACCACAGCCGCCATTACCGTCACAACCTGTTTTAGGTGTGTCACAGGCTTCGTGCTCTTCATGGTGGTGTCCATGATCGTGGTCTGAACCACCACAACAGCCGCCCGCTTCTTGTTTGCCTGAACCGCCACAGCATCCACCGCCGTGGTCGTGATCATGTCCATGGCTTCCACAACCACCTTGGGCATGAATGTGGCCATGAGCGATTTCTTCGGCTGAGGCTTCACGAACGTCAACGATTTCGACGCTGAAATTGAGCGATTGGCCCGCTAAAGGATGGTTGCCATCGACGATAACCACATCGTCTTTCACTTCCATGACTTGAACAGGGCGTTGACCCATTTCAGTTTCAGCGATGAAGCGCATACCTGGGACGATATCTTCGATATCACCAAAGGCTTCTAATGGCACTGCTTGACGTAGGCCATCGTGATAAGGCCCATAGGCTTCTTCGGCACTAATAGTGACATCGAGTTTTTCGCCTTTGCTTTTACCATCTAATGCGGCTTCTAAACCTGGGATCAGGTTTTCAGTGCCGTGTAGATATAGCATAGGTTCAGAGTCGAAAGAGTCTTCTAATAGTCTGCCTTCTTGATCTGATAAACGGTAATGAATGGTTACCGCGCTGTGTTGAGTGATCTTCATATCGCCTCCAATTCGTAATGTGCGCGCATAATAACGTGCTTTTTTAGTGCTGGCGATAATTTGAAGTGGCTTATGTTAGATATCGCACAGGTTTTTTTTAGGCAAATTTGTCGGTGCTTTACGGTAGAAAGGATGAGTAATGTGATTTTTGCTCGTTAGCCTGTCAATTTAGCCTGAGTGATGAGGTAGAACAAATAACTCATTATTTGAAAGTGTATTATAAATAATCAGATTGAAAACAAGTGATTATCTAATGTTTTTTCGTACCGTGTTACGTTGACGTCAACAGTTATCTGTTGCGTAAATCGCATTTTTACCCCTAGAAAACTTCATATTAACGAATCTTGATGCAGTATTTTATCGAGCGTTAATATTTGCCTATAAATAATCCATTTTAGGGGTTGACAAGCGCGGGTAAAAAAAGCAATTCTGTTTATCAAGAAATTAACATGGATTAGCCCAAACACATGCATAGCCTAGGTTTCGTAGTAACTACCATTATTACAACCACCACTACAACAACAGTGGGGGCGGGCTGATACACCTTAAAGAATTTTAACGATGAGCCCGCTTCCCACAAAGAAGCGGGCTTTTTTGTTTCTAGCTCTTATTTCTAAGTCGGGCGCGGTACAGGAGAACAAGATGAAAGTAATGAAATTTGGTGGTACCTCGCTTGCAAATTGGCAGCGATTCTCGATGGCGGCGGATATCGTTGCTAAGTCATCTAAGCTTGAACCCATAGCCACTGTGCTATCGGCCCCGGCGACTGTGACAAATGCGTTACTAGAAATGGTTGATGTAGCAGTCAAAGGTGAAGATTATTCGCCTGTGCTGCAGCATGTTGAGCGGGTATTTACCTCGCTATACCAAGATGCTGTTACTTCAATGTTGTCGAGTGAGCAGAGTGAACAGCTCTTTTCTGGACTTAATGCGCAGCTGGTAATTTGGCAGGATAGATTACGTGGCATTAGCTTACTGCAAGAGTGTCCTGATGGCATACGTGCTGAAATCGTGGTGGCAGGTGAGCGTTTATCTGCAGCCTTGATGGAACAAGTGATGCTATCTAAGGGGATCACGTCTGCTCAACTCGATCCTCGCGTCTTGTTTCTGGGTCGTGGTCGGCCGTTAGAATCCGTGGTCGATATCGCTGTGAGTAAGCCAAGGTTTCGTGCGTTGGCATTAGGTGAAAAGCGCGTATGGGTAATGCCGGGATTCACCGCCGCCGATGAACAGGGCAAAGTGGTGACGTTAGGCCGTAATGGTTCTGACTATTCTGCTGCCGTGCTCGCCGCCTGTTTAGATGCTTCGAGCTGTGAAATCTGGACCGATGTTGACGGTGTTTATAATACCGATCCCCGTGTGGTTGCAGATGCTAAGCTGTTATCACAACTCAGCTATCAAGAGGCGATGGAACTCTCCTATTTTGGCGCTAAGGTGCTGCATCCTAAGACGATTGCGCCTATCGCCCAGTTCCATATTCCCTGTTATATCAAAAACAGTTTTAACCCCGATGCGCCCGGCACTCTGGTATCAAACCAAGCCGATGAAACCGGCTTGCAGGTTAAAGCTATCTCCAACTTAGATAACCAGACCATGTTCGATATTTCAGGCCCTGGCATGAAAGGCATGGTTGGCATGGCGAGCCGTACTCTCGCGGCGATTTCCCGCAGCGGCGTGTCAGTGTCTTTAATCACCCAAAGCTCCTCTGAATACAGTATTAGTTTCTGTGTGGCGACGTCTGACTCGGCCAAAGTGAAATGGGCCTTAGAGCAAGAGTTTGAATTAGAAATAAAAAGCGACTTGCTTGAACCTATCGCTATGCGTCATGAGCTGGCAATTGTGTCATTGATTGGTGATGGTATGCGCACCCACAAAGGCGTGGCAGCGCGTTTCTTCCAAGCGTTAGCGCAGGCGAGCGTGAACATTATCGCCATTGCCCAAGGATCATCCGAGCGGTCGATTTCGACTGTGATCGAGCAGCGTAAGACTAAGCATGCGGTGGCGGCTTGTCATCAAGGCTTTTTCGATGTGCAGCAGTATTTAGATGTGTTTTTAGTGGGTTGCGGCAATGTAGGGGCAGGCCTGCTCGAGCAGATAAAACAACAGTCTGCCATGCTCAAAGAGCAGCACATCAGTATCCGTGTTTGCGGCATAGTGAATTCGAACAAGATGTTACTCGACAGCGCAGGCATCGATTTAAGCAACTGGTCTAGCTTGCTTGCCGATAGCCAGCAAGCTTGTGATATCCCAGCATTACTCGCATGGGCAAAAGAGCAACAATTGCTTAATCCAGTGCTGGTGGATTGCACCTCGAGCGAGCAAGTATCGGATCTGTATTTGGATGTGATGAACTCAGGTTTGCATGTTGTCACGCCGAACAAAAAGTCGAACACTCGCGATTATGCTTATTATCAAGCACTGCGCCAAACGGCATTAAAACAGCGTCGCCAATTCTTATACGAAACCACAGTAGGTGCGGGTTTACCTGTGATCGATAACCTGAAAAAACTGTTATTTGCGGGTGACAAACTGCATAAGTTTAACGGTATTTTATCGGGCTCTTTATCCTTTATCTTCGGCATGCTCGATGAAGGCATGACACTTTCTGAAGCAACTGGTCTTGCGCGGGAAAAATGTTTTACTGAGCCTGATCCCCGTGATGATTTGAGCGGTATGGATGTGGCGCGTAAAGTGCTCATTCTTGCCCGTGAAGTGGGACTAAAGTTAGAGCTCAGTGATGTGCAGGTTGAATCTGTATTGCCAGCCGAGTTTGATGATTCAGGTGATGTTGAAAGCTTTATGGCACGATTACCGCAAGTTGATGCTGCAATTGCCGCAAAAGTGGCGCAGGCCAAAGCCCAAGGTAAAGTGCTGCGTTATGTTGGGCAAATTGAGGATGGTGTGTGCCGTGTGCGTATCGCCGAAGTCGATGCAAATGATCCGCTTTATAGCGTTAAAGGTGGCGAAAATGCCTTGGCGTTCTATAGCCGTTATTATCAGCCCATTCCCTTTGTGCTACGCGGCTATGGCGCAGGGACTGAAGTGACCGCCGCCGGTGCCTTTGCCGATGTATTAAGAACTTTGAATTGGACTCGTGAGGTGAGTGTATGAGTTTGACCGTTTACGCTCCAGCCTCTATGGGTAACGTGGGAGTCGGATTTGATTTACTGGGCGCCGCTTTGGCGCCGATTGATGGCAGTTTACTCGGCGACAGAGTGACTATCGCGGCGGCAGAGTCGGGTGTGAGTCTGGCGCAGACTGGTGCTTGGGCCCATAAACTGCCTGAAAATCCGCAAGATAATATAGTGTACCAATGTGCCGAATTCTTCTTAACCGCCCTGAGTAAGGAGTATTTAGAAGCGCTTGGTAAAGCAGATGAAGGCGTAGCGCTGACACTGGAAAAGAACCTACCCGTTGGCAGTGGTTTAGGTTCGAGTGCAAGTTCAGTCGTGGCGGCGTTATATGCCTTAAATGAACATTTTGATAGACCCTATAACGAGCAAGCCCTGCTGGAACTGATGGGCGAGTTTGAAGGTAAGATCAGCGGCAGTGTGCACTATGACAACGTCGCCCCTTGTTATTTGGGCGGCATGCAATTGATGCTCAATGTGCCAGGCACTGTATGCGAAGCGATACCCAGCTTTAAAGAATGGTATTGGGTTGTGGCCTATCCAGGAATTTCACTTTCAACGGCAATGATGCGCAAACTCATGCCAGATCAATATGATAAAAGTGTCACTATCGATTTTGGCCGTTATTTAAGCGCCTTTGTTCATGCGTCTTACCAGCAGAATGCCAAGCTTGCGATCAGCGTATTAAAGGATGTGTTAGCCGAGCCCTATCGCGCCGCCGCGATCCCGGGTTACGACAAGGCCAGAGCCGCTTTAGCCGATTTAGGCATGTTGACGACGGGGATTTCGGGCAGCGGCCCAACGCTGTTTTCGATTACCGATGATTTAGCCACGGCAAATACCGCTAAAGCCTGGTTAGAGGCGCATTATCTCACCGAGGTGGGTGGCTTTGCCCACGTGTGTCGCCTCGATGAGCAAGGTACGCGTAGAGTCGATTAATAGTTAATTTAGCTAAGACTAAGTACCCCAAATTAGCATTTAAGGTTTAGCATCAAAAGGTTGAGTGAGCATGGAACTATATAATTTAAAACACCCTTCGCAGAAAGTGAGCTTTAAAGAGGCGGTACAGCTGGGGTTAGGTAAAGACAGAGGTTTGTTCTTTCCTAGTCAAATACCCGTATTAGACGATATAGAAGGGCTGCTGGCGTTACCATTCGTTGAGCGCAGTAAAAAAGTACTCGGCGCATGGCTTGCCTCTGAGTTAGGCCAAGATGCGGTCGATGAATTAGTTGAGCGTGCCTTTAACTTCGATTTACCTTTGGTTGCCGTCGATGAGCAGCGTGCCTGCCTCGAATTGTTCCACGGTCCAACACTGGCGTTTAAAGATTTTGGGGCGCGTTTTATGGCGCAATGTGTCAATGCCTTTGTGGGTGACACGCGTTTAACCATTTTGACTGCGACCTCGGGCGACACTGGCGCAGCGGTTGCCGATGCCTTCTATGGGCTTGAGAAAGTCAATGTGGTGGTGCTCTATCCCAAGGGTAAGATCAGTGATCTGCAGGAAAAGATGTTCACTACGTTGGGCAAAAATATCCATACAGTTGCCGTCTCGTCCGATTTCGATGCCTGCCAAGATCTGGTTAAGCGCGCCTTTGATGATCCCGAAGTCCGCGATGGGCTGAGCTTAAACTCGGCAAATTCTATCAACATCAGCCGGTTACTCGCGCAAATTTGCTATTACTTTGAAGCGGTTGCCCAGTCTAAACAACGGCATGAAGCCGATCCTGTGATTTCAGTGCCAAGTGGTAACTTTGGCAACCTCACCGCAGGTTTATTCGCTAAAGCGATGGGATTACCGGTTAAACGCTTTATTGCCGCGACCAATGCCAACGATACTGTGCCGCGTTATTTAGACAATGGCCAATGGCAGCCCAATCCGACTCAAGCGACTATGTCCAATGCCATGGATGTGAGTGAGCCCAGCAACTGGCCGCGTGTGGAAGCCATTTGTGAGAAATTAGGCTGGCCACTGAGTAGCTTAGTGGGTATTCGCTTATCGGAGGAACAAACGTCAAAGGCGCTGGCCGAGTTACACGCTCAAGGTTATGTGTCTGAGCCCCACGCGGCGATTGCGGCTAAGGCCTTATCTTTAACTTTAGTGCCCGATGAAGTGGGCATATTCTTGGGGACGGCGCATCCCGCTAAATTTAAGGATGTTGTGGATAGAGAATTAACGCTTAACTTACCCTTGCCGCCTGAGCTTGAAGCTGTTGCGAGTAAGCCCATCTTATCCGCGGAATTAGCGGCAGATTTTGCTGCATTAAAAGTGCATTTATTCAAAATATTAGCTTAAGGGCTTTAGCCCTACTGATGTCTGCCTAGCAGTGGAATAACATGGCGTAAAAGCAGGAAGGGAGCTTGGCTCCCTTTTTTTACAAGTGTGAGTTTTATGGTGGGGAATCGATGAGCTTGTGTTACCAGTGAACATAAAACAACCCTTAGTTAACTACATGATATTTAATTAATATTTGTAACTTTCTGTATTATCCTTGGTTTCTTATATGTGACATTGTTCACAATTTTATCGGTTGCAATTAGTTATGTTCACCCGCGTGTTTAATCTGTGGGTTAATTGATTTGTCTAAATTTTTTCTGTTAAGTACATGTTTTTGCGTTTTAATATCTGGATGTGCGACCAAGCAGCATGAACTATATCGTCGCATTAACGTGGCCTACGATTTTGAAGTCACCCACTGCGATAGTTTTGCTTTAGTCACTGGGGTGAGCCGCCATGAAAACCGGCTTGATGAAGCTAAAGAGTCCGCCACGGCTCAGGGTGAGGAATTGGGGGGGACACACATAGTTTGGTTACAAGTCGATATGGGGGATCCCACTAAAGTTGTTGCTATTATTTATAAGTGTCTGATTTAAATGTATAAAACTTTATTTTATCTCCTGCGTTCAGGCTTAGCCTTTATCGCAGCATAGTGAGTCGTTTAGATCTCACTCTTGGCTGTTGTGCTTTTTTGTTATAATTCCTCGCCCTTTTTTAGGCTAATTACTGTGATCTCGCCGGTGTTTATGGCGCACTATCTAAGTGACAACTACGCTTACTGAGGTAGAACCCCCTCGCGGAAGTCTGACGCTGAATCGTTATACTTCATCTTAATCAAGAGAGGATCGTCAACTTAAGAGGCAAGTAACTTAGCCTATGCCATGGTTTAAATACGTTCCTGTCTTATTGCTGCTTTTTTTAGTCTTGCCCGCTGTAAGTGCGTCGCAGGTCAATAGTCCTTTACCTTGTAAGAACACGATTAAAGTCGGTTACAACGATTGGCCTCCCTATGCTTGGCAAGATCCTCAAGGAGAAGCACAAGGCTTAGATGTGGATCTGATGCGGGCATTTGCCGTGTATCTTGGTTGTGAAGTTCATTTTATTAATGTGCCCGCTAAGCGCTCGCATCAGATGTTGCGAGCAGGGCAGTTAGATGTGTTGATGGGAGCGACTACGACGGATGAACGTCAAAACTATGCTCTTTTTTCAACCTATTACCGGGATGAAGAGCTGCGCTTATTTGTACTCGATGAGCAAAAAGATCAGATTAATATCGATAAATGGGAGGACATTTTTACCCAAAAATTGCGTCTACTTGTCCCTTCTAGCGGTTGGTATGGTGCAGATTATCAAGAATCTCAATATCGATTAGAGCAGGAGCACTTGTTAGTATTAAGTCCAGACTCAGATAAGTCTGTGCAAATGCTTATCTACGGTAGAGGAGATATGATAGTCGGAGATACCTTAGCTATGCCCTATATCGCCAGCCAGCATCAACGCATCAAGCTAGTGCCACTTAAGTTAGTGTTAGATCAAAACCATATTCATTTAATGTTCAGCAAAGCGAGTATGACGCCAAGCCAGTTAGAGCAGTTTAATCATGCTATTAAGGCCTTGATGGATAACGGTGAAATTGCACGAGTGATCAATAAATGGCAACAAATGACACTGGCGAAACAGTCTAATATGAGCCGCCTAAACAGTCCGCTAAAGACGCTGTATGTCAGCCCTTAACATTAGCCCTTCACGTTAGCCACTCATGTCCGACTCTGGTATATTTTTATCCTAGTGCAATATGGTAACGCTATGATCTTTGATGTTTTCCTCTAATGAATCCTGTCTTTTATTCAGTTGTTCCTCCGCGATTTAAGATGTGACACATTTGCTAAAACTTCTCTGACTCGAAGTTACTGAACTCTCTATCAAATTCTGCTAGCTTGTTGGGCTCAATTGTCATGCTTTGGACTTGATTGTGGTTTTTTACAAAAGCCCATGGCAAGAATTTCTTCGCTAAATCTGCTAGCAAAATCTCGTAGTAAAGAGTCTATTGCTAAAAATAACAATAGGATAGAGGTCATACATGAAACTTCGCCATTCTGTCGCCTGCTGCATGCTTGCCCTTGGCACATTAACAGCGTTCCAAACCATCGCTGCCGATGCGGTGAGCAATCAAGGGTATTACCGTGCGCCAGCGTTGCACGATCAAACCTTAGTCTTTACTGCAGAAGGGGATTTATGGACTCAGACCTTAGGTCAAAAAGCGGCGACTCGCTTAACGAGTTTACCTGCGGAAGAGCTAGGGGCGACTATTTCGGCCGACGGTAAGTGGGTTGCTTATGTTGCCAACTATGAAGGCGCGAGCGAAGTGTATGTGATCCCCATTACGGGCGGTGTGGCTAAACGGGTGAGTTTTGAGAATAGCCGTGTACGAGTTCAGGGCTGGACTGCCAAAGGCGAGATTTTATATTCTACCGACACGGGCTTTGGTCCTGCTAATAATTGGATGCTGCGCAGCGTCGATCCTCAAACCCTCACCACCACAGATTTACCCTTAGCCGATGCAGTTGAAGGTGTGATTGATGATCGCAACGAATACGTGTACTTCACCCGCTTTGGTCTGCAAGTGACTGGCGATAATGCCAAAGTGTACCGTGGCGGCGCAAAAGGTGAATTATGGCGCTTTAAACTCGGCAGCAAAACCGAAGCACAGTTGCTCAGCGGCCAACACGACGGCTCAGTGCGCCAACCTATGCTATGGCAGGACAGACTCTATTTTATTAGCGACAGCGATGGCAACGACAACCTCTGGTCGAGTGCGTTCGATGGTTCAGATGCAAAACAGTTAACTCAATTTAAAGATTGGCAGGTCCGCGGTGCGCGGATGGACCAAGGCAAAGTGGTATTCCAGTTGGGTGCGGATATCCATGTGTTTGATATTGCGGCCGCTAAAGACTCGTTACTCAATATTGAACTCATTTCCGATTTTGCCGAGCGCCGCGAGCATTGGGTAAAAGATCCTATGGATTACGCTTCTTCAACTAATTTGGCCCCCGCTGGCGATAAAGTAGTGATCACCGCCCGCAGCCACGTGGCGATCGCGGGTATTGATGGCTCGCGTTTAGTTCAAGTTGCACTGCCGGGAACTTATCGCGTAAGGGAAGCTGTGTTGAGCCAAGATGGCAAGTCGGTTTATGCGATTAGCGACATGACAGGTCAGCAGGAAATTTGGCAATTCCCTGCTGATGGCAGCAGTGGCGCTAAACAGTTAACCAAAGACAGTCATACTTTAAGAATGAGTCTTAATTTGTCCAGTGACGGTCGATTTATCGCCCATGACGATAACGATGGTAACGTTTGGCTGCTCGACTTAAAGAAAAATACCAATCAAAAAATCATCACTAACGGCGAGGGACTTGGGCCTTACGCCGATATCCGCTGGTCCGGTGACAGCCGTTTTATTGCATTAACTAAGTCGGAAATCGGTAAACAACGTCCGCAAATCGTTCTGTATTCTGTGGATGAAAATAAGGCCGAGACGCTCACCAGCGACAAATACGAGTCCTATTCGCCAACCTTTAGCAGTGACGGCCAGTGGCTATATTTCCTGTCAAACCGCCAATTCAGCGCAACACCAAGTTCACCTTGGGGCGATAGAAACATGGGCCCTGTGTTTGATAAACGCAGCCAAATTTTTGCCATCGCACTGGTCAAAAATGCCAAATTCCCCTTTAGTAAACCCAATGAACTCGAATCTAATCAAGTTGAAAAAACCGATGCTAAGGATAAACCGAATCCAGTAAAAATCGATTGGGCAGGGATCTCTCAGCGTTTATGGCAAGTGCCTGTCGATTCAGGAAATTACAGTAAGCTGCGCGTCGTCGATGATAGACTTTATTTGTTAGATCAAGCTATTGGCGACGATGTCGCACCTAATTTAATGACCATCAAATTTGACCGATTAAGCCCCAAAGCCGAGGTTTTTGCCGAGGACATTGGCCAATATGAGGTTTCTGCCGATGGTAAAAAGCTGATGCTACGTAAGCACAGTAATGAAAAATCACTCCTGATTGTTGATGGCGGTGATAAATTAGGCGATACGGATAATGCCAAAGTGCAAACGGAACAATGGCAGCTAGCGATTTCTCCGCAGCTTGAATGGCAGCAAATGTTTGAAGATGCGTGGTTGATGCACCGAGAATCTTTCTTCGACAAGAAGATGCGCGGCCTCGATTGGCAAGCCACTAAGGCTAAGTATCAGCCTTTGCTCGACCGCCTGACCGATCGTAACGAACTGAATGACATCTTCATGCAAATGATGGGCGAGTTAGATTCTTTGCACTCACAGGTGCGCGGTGGTGATTTACCTCAAGATCCCGATGCGGCTAAAGCGGCAAGCCTTGGCGCGCGCCTACAACAAACTGCAGATGGCGTTAAAATCGCGCACATTTACAGTAACGATCCTGAGTTACCGGCTAATGCTTCACCGTTAAATCGTATCGAAGTCGATGCTAAAGAAGGCGATATGCTGTTGGCTATTAATGGCACGCCAGTGGTGAATGTGGCCGACGTCACGCGTCTTCTGCGCAATCAACAGGATAAGCAAGTATTACTACAGCTTAAGCGTGGTAGCCAAACCCATAAAACCATCGTCATGCCCGTTAGCGCTGTGGTGGACAGTCAATTACGTTACTTAGATTGGGTGAGCCATAACGCGGCTGTGGTCGAGGATGCAAGTCAGGGCAAGATGGGTTATTTGCACTTATATGCCATGGGCGGTGGTGATATTGAAAGTTTCGCCCGTGAGTTTTATGCCAACTACGATAAAGAGGGTTTGATTATCGATGTTCGCCGTAACCGCGGTGGCAATATTGACAGTTGGATTATCGAGAAGTTACTACGCCGCGCTTGGGCGTTTTGGCAACCGACCCACGGCACGCCAAACACCAATATGCAACAAACCTTCCGCGGTCATTTAGTGGTGTTAACCGATGAACTGACCTATTCCGACGGCGAAACCTTCTCCGCAGGGATTAAAGCACTCGGTATTGCGCCCTTAATTGGTAAGCAAACGGCAGGTGCGGGTGTGTGGTTATCTGGGCGAAATGCGTTGACCGATAAAGGGATGGCGCGGGTGGCCGAGTATCCACAGTATGCAATGGATGGCCGCTGGGTGCTTGAAGGCCATGGCGTAACGCCGGATATTGAAGTCGATAACTTACCTTTTGCTACCTTTAATGGAAAAGATGCGCAGCTTGAAACTGCAATAAGTTATTTAAAGGATGAGTTGGTTAAACAGCCAATCCCAGCCTTAAAAGTGCAACCTTTGCCTGTAAAAGGTATGGCACAGGATATTAAAGCTAAGTAATTGATATTTAAATTCAGTATTTAACCGAAATTTAAGGTATCTCGGCTAGCATGTCCGCGTACAAAGTTAGGGTGTTGTCTCTTGGTTCCCGAGACAACACCCATTTTTATGCCCATTCATTAATACTTCTATTCCCATTTTTACTTGTTTCTGCATAGGTCTGCATAGTGTTCACTTGCTGTTGTTGGGCAAGGTGATTAACTGTCATTGCTCTCGCATCTTCGTTATGGCTTAGATAATAGGCCGTTGGCGCTGAAATCCCTTGGCTCGTTCCTGTCGCTAAATTGGTCATGTCGGCGATCACTTGATACTTCATCTTCGCGTGTTTCAATTCGACTAAGGTTTCTATGTTATCCCTCAGTGCTGGCATTTCTGCTGGTTTTTGCGCATTTGCCGGCAATTGTTTTGCATCGCTAGAAAGCGTTACTGTATCAGTTGATGCTGGTGCGCTGGTTTGAACTGGATTTTTAACCTGTGCAAATTCAGCAGTAGAGACATTTTTTTGTGGGCTGACAGACGGGGAATTTCGCAGTGGTTGAATGTGCATCTTTTAACTCCAACAGATGATACCAAGCTAAGATTGGCTTATATCGTACTGTTTAAAAGCTGGACCTGAGCTGAATAATGGTGAAAAGTTGGACTCTGTGGATGATTAGGTGGCGCGGATAATTCGGTGATAGCAATGATTCAGACTGGTATTGAGTTACGGTGCGGCAATAAAAAAGCCCGCTTAGGAAAACCATCAGCGGGCCATAAAGATCTGCTCAAATCCTAAAACTTGATTTGAATATCTGTTGCTAAACTATTAGCGATAAAGCAATTTGCATGTGCTTTCTCGTGAATTTTCTCAAGAGTTTCTTGGCTGACTTCGACCCCTTCAGCGAAAATGACCTTAGGATTGAGCACCATCTTTGTCACTGCCAATTTGCCCGCCTCGTTTTTACCCAGCTCTGCAGTGGCATTATCCACATAGGAGGTTACAGGTAAGCGCTTAAGATGCGCAATTGCTAGAAAGGTCAACATATGGCATGAGGATAATGCAGCCAACAGGCTTTCCTCTGGATTGACATTTTGCCCATTGCCTTTGTATTCCGGTGCCGACGAGGCTTGAATCGTCTGGCCGCTGCCAAAGGTAATACTGTGGTCTCGACAAAATTCGCCTTCTTCGGCGGGCGAGGTTTGCCAGTTAACCGTTAAGTTAAAGCCCATTATTTTCTCCTATCTGAAGGACATCAGGGCACTATAGCCTAGCGGTGCTCACTTAGCCATGATCGCCATGCTAGTGTTAGCTGGACATTAGATCCCTGCACTCAGTAATAGAGTGCCAGTGAGCACGCTGCCAGTGACGATTCCTATCGGTAAATGGCGTGGGCTGTAGCTTAACGTTAGGATGACCAGCATTGCCGCGAGGGAAATTATTCCCATAAACAAAATGCTCCCGTAGGCCCAGCCCTGATCGCTCGCGCAGGCACTTAAGCTAAATGCTAGTAGTAACCAAGCAAACAAGGTTAGCAAACGACTTTGCCATTGTGCTGGTGGACGATTGAACACATCCTTGAAGTGACCAAATTTAGCTAAGGCAAACAGGGCGAGGGAAAGATAACTCAAACCTAAGATCCCAAGTAGGGGAATAAATTCTGGCATCATGATTTGGCTTCCTCCAATGAAGATGACGAACTAAGGTCGCTGGCAAGGGATGTTTGGGATTCGCTTCTACGTGCATTTTTTGCTTTTGCTGGGCGTTTAGCGGGGGCCTTAGCAATCAAAGTCACTCTTTTACTGGCAAATAGCATAGCGCCACCAAGTAGCACTGCGAGCACGTCAAATCCGACTAAAGCCCATTGATGGGATTGGATATTGTCGATGATATTGCTTGGTGATGTGAAGGCATTGAGCACAGGCAGCGCACAGCACAAAATCCCTGTGAGTCGTAATGCGGTTTGCCACTGGCGACGTGAACGACCCAAGAAAGCCCAAACTCCCATTGCCGCTAACGCGATAAAGAAACTGTGAACTTCCCATTCAGAGCGGCTTGCAAAACTTGTCGATAAGAGACGATTGGCGTAAAAGAAGGCTACAGTGCCTAAGGGTAATCCTAAGATAAACATGAAGTTTAACCCTTCAACTAAACGTAATCCAAAGCTTGGTTTCTCGCCTTTATCGATCAATTTTTGCTGTTTTTGACGTAGACGAATGGCCCACATCAAAGTGCCTGTCGCGATCATAGCGCAGCCTAATAAACCGCAGAAAAAGAATAAAAATCTTAGCAGCGGTGCGGCAAAACGTGCCGTGTGCAGCGACATCATAGTATCGTAAGTCGCGGATGCTCCAGAGGCTTCGTGCGGGCTGGCATATTTAAGCTCACCATTTACCCCGTTGAATATCAAAATATTGGCTTCATCGGTCACATCTTTACCTGTGTTTTGGTAAAAGGTCACTTGGCTATTTTGATCTTTAGGGTATGACACTATCACTTGCTTAATTGGCGCATCGCCCCATGCGGCTTTCACTTGAGGTAGTAATTGGCTCAGTTGCACCTGTGGCGCACTAATTCCCGCGGCTTTCTCGGTTTGTCTGGCGGGATTAAGTTCTTTTAAAAAAGCTTGGTTATCACCCGAATAGGCGGTATTAACCGTCCATGGGATATAGATAAGCATTAGGGTAATAAGCCCTGTATAAGTGATCATCAAATGGTAGGGCAGGGCGATGACAGAGCTCACATTGTGCGCGTCTAGCCAAGAGCGAGCGCCTTTATCCCGTCTAAAACTGAACAAATCTTTGAAGATCCGTTTGTGGATCACTATGCCACTGATAAGGGCGATCAGCATAAACATAGTGCAAACGCCGACGATATAGCGGGCTGTAATAGCGGACATATAGTGCAAGTCAAAGTGCAGACGATAGAAGAAATCACCGCCGCGACTCTCACGCACTTCAGAGATCATGCCGCTGCCATCTGCTAAGGCTACATGTTCTTCAGTCTTGCCACGACGCTGACCTTTTTCTGGTGGCAGTTGCCAGCTAACGCTTTGAAAGGGGGTTCGTTCAGTTGGAAAACCTATCATCCAGCGCTGCGCTGTTGCCGGCGAATGCGCTTCTATGTAACTTTGCCCTTTATCTAATTGGTTTTCGAGGGTATCGGCTCGGTAGTCTTGATAAACCCCTTTGTGTAATTCGGGTTCATTCCAAAGGCTGATCTCATGGCGAAAATAGCTCAAGCTACCCGCAAAAAAGATCAACAATAATACCCAACATACCAGCAAGCCTGCCCAGGTATGTAGCCAAGATAAAGTTCTAAAAAATGTCTCTTTCATCTTATTGCCCACATACCTTGATTAATCCAAAACATAACAAACTCACTAAGCCTAAATCTCGCCACGCATGCCAGGTTTTACGCACACAAAAGGCATAAATAATCGCGATGGCATAAAACAGGAAAGCTAACATATTGGCCGTTATCGTGCTTTCAAAGCGCGGCATAGGTAGCACTAATGTCAGCAGGCAAGCCAAGGTTGCTGCCGCAACATAACCCGCCAGTAGAGCGGCACTCGCACGGGCAAAGACTTTGAAGGCAAACTGCGATTGCTCTTGCTTAAACCATTGCACAATTCCCCGCGAAATCAGCGAGAACGAGCGCATTTGAGTTGTAGAAGATTGCGTTGAGGTTTCAAACGCGGGTGTATTAGACATAAGTGCCACTTCTCATTTCGAGCCAATATGGGTCTGTTATGGCTATCCGCTACTGTTGATTCTGCAAAGTGTGCTTGAGCTTTTTGGCTTAACGACGAATGCATTTCTATAGCAGTAGATAGCTAACCGCGAGAAGTATAACTTAGTTAATTCAAATGATAAACGATATCATTTAGATTCGAATGTGAATCTGTGATCTTAAGCTGATCTGCTTTAGCGAGTGTAGGGTGACGAGTTTAACGTATGTAGCGTAACGAGCGCCCTGTCACAATTGTTTGTTTTTATTTGTTGATATGTGTTTAGTGGTTACTGCTTGTTTAGCATTAGGTTAATTTTTATGCTGCCAATGTGAGCTTTATCAATTTTGATAGACGACGGTTTTGGCAGAATGCGTTATCTTTTTTACCGAGACCTAGCCTGATAACCCTATGCATAAAAATTCTACAAATGGTGAAACACACCTGTCAGATAATGCGATTTTACTATCAACGACGGATCTGAAGGGAAACATTAAATATGTGAATCAGACTTTTTCGCAGATCAGTGGGTTTAGTGTTGCTGAGTTGCAAGGGAATCCACATAACATAGTGCGCCATCAAGATATGCCTGCGGCTGCATTTAAGATCCTCTGGGAGCGAATTAAGCAGGGCAAGCCTTGGATGGGGATAGTTAAAAATCGCACCAAAACGGGCGGCTATTATTGGGTGAATGCCTACGTCGCGCCAGTGTATGAAGATGGTAAAGTTCATGAGTATCAATCTGTTCGTCGCCAAGCTACCCCTGAGCAGATTAAAGCCGCTGAGAGTATTTACAGTGATATTAATCAGGGCAAGCAACCTAAAGTGTTGCGTAAAGATAGGTTAGGTTTCAGTGGCAAAATACTGCTGGCCATGTTGGTTTCGATTACGGCTACGGCGATAATTGCCAGTTATTCCCCCATAGTTGCCGCGATGGTGGGAATGAGTCTCGCGTGCCTAGCATGGTATTACCTGATGCAGCCGCTGCAAAAGCTTGTGTCTATGGCAACCAACATTATTGACGATCCCGTCGCTACGGGCGTGTACACCGGCCGCCAAGATGAGATCGGTAAATTAGACCTCGCCCTACGTTTTTTGATCACTGAAATTGGTGGCGTTGTTGGCCGTATGGCTGATTCTGCCAGTGAGATCCAAGCACAAAGTGTCAGCCTTAAACAAACCATTACAAACACTTGGGAGCACGCTGATAGTCAGAGTGAACAAACCACGCAAGCTGCGACTGCGATGGAGCAGATGAGTGCCAGTTTTGCTGAAGTAACGGGAAACATTCATCGCACTGCCTCGGAAATGGTGTCGAGCCATGAGGCGGCTCAACGCGGGCATTCTCGTTTAGAAACGGTTATTGATGCGATACATCAGTTAAGTGTACAAGTGAGCCACTTTTCCGATGTTGTACAAGCTATTGAACAAGATAGCAGTGCGATTCACCAAGTGCTCGAAGTCATACGTGCCATTGCCGACCAAACTAACTTATTAGCCTTAAATGCGGCAATTGAAGCGGCGCGGGCTGGGGAGAGTGGTCGTGGTTTTGCCGTGGTGGCCGATGAGGTCAGACAATTATCGAGCCGTACTAGCCAATCAACCTCACAAATTGAGTTAATTGTTAGTCGTTTTAGGGAAAGCACTCAAAGGGCATCCTCGACCATGATGGCAGGGCAGGAACAGGTAAAACGTTCGGTAAGCTTAGCGCAAGATGCGAGTGTGGCTTTTGGCGAGTTGCTTTCATCTATTTCGCGAATTAATTCTTTGAGTGATGATAATGCGGCGGCGATGACGCAGCAGACTTCGGTGGCCGCAGAAATTAGCCGAGCCATCCATGTGATCAGCGACTTGGCTCAGCAGAGTTTAGAGCAGACGCTCGATGCGGCGGCGCGGGGTGATCAAGTGTCGCGTTTATCGACCAAGACGCATCATTTGTCCCAACAGTTTTGGCAGCAGAGTGTGCAACGTAAATATTAAGCGTATTTACCTTATGTCGTATTGCATTTTGTGATTGATTTATTATTAATGCCTGTTTATAAATCAATCACTTAATCATGTTTTTCTCGCTGTTTTATTTTTGACTTCTTGATGGAGGTCACATTTAGGAGATGCTAATACCTGAGTTGACCGAAATATTTGCCAATAACCCTTGTGTTTTATCCTGCATGCCCCAAGCTCTATTAGTGAAGCAAAAATAAAAGTAATGACACTAAAAGGGACAACCTATGAAAATAAATATTTCTGGTCACCACGTCGATGTTACTGATTCTATTAGAGAAGATGTTAACGAAAAATTTGCAAAAATCGCCACCCATTTCCCCTCTCTGATCGCACTGGACATTATTATTGCGAAAGAGCATGGCGAGTATCAGGTTGAGCTTCGTACGAATTATGAAGGAAGCCGTATTTCTGCTTCAGGTACTGATGAGGTTATGTACCCAGCAATCAAAGCCGCATCGAAAAAATTAGATGCAGCACTTAAGCACCGTAAAGGTCAGCTAAAAGCGGATTTGCATGAAACCCCGAGCTGTACAACGCCAGCTATTGCCCATGAAATTATCCAAGAGATGGATCTTCGTTAGGTTTTAGTCATAACTCATCGCTTTAGATGAGCACAAAAAGGGCCTTAAATGGCCCTTTTTGTTGGCAATCGGGTTTGGTTTAATGCTAATGGGTTAAATCAATGCCAGTTGTAATCCCTTGAGCACAGCTTGGGTACGGTCTCGGCAATCGAGTTTAGTGAGTATGTTAGAGACATGATTCTTCACTGTGCCCTCGGCTAAAAATACCGCATTGGCGATTTCCTTGTTGGAGAAGCCGCCCGCCATAAAACTGAGAATTTCCCGCTCCCGTTCCGACAATAATTCATTTCTAGTTACCCCAACGCTAGGTGCAGGTTTAGGCTCACTCATCTGTTTGAGTACCGAAGGCTCTATCAAGTAGCCGCCTTTGGCGACGGTTTCGATGGCGTGCAGTAACTTGTCGAGTGACACGTCCTTGAGCAAAAAGCCGTTGGCTCCCGCCTGTAAACTATTGAGGAATAACTCACTGTCATCGAAGGTGGTTAACATGATGACAGGTAAGCGATTGGCACTTTGCCGTATCTGTTTGAGCATGGCGATACCATCAAGATTTGGCATACGGATATCACTGAGCAGTACATCGACGGGATTGCTGGCAAGCTTTTTGAGTGCATCTTGGCCGTCTTCGGCTTGCCATAACACGCGAATGTTGTCGGAAATAGCGAGCAGGCTAGCGATACCTTGGCGAACCAATTGTTGATCTTCTACTAAGCCGACACTGATGATGTTGTTTTGCGTATCCATAGCGATTCTAAAGAGTTTCCAATAAAAAGTTATGCGAGTGCTGGGAGGGTGAGGGTGAGTTGGCAGCCGGGCGCCGAGTCATTTGCTCTTAACTCCAAGGTGCCATTAAAGGGTTGTAGCCTTTCCTGCATGCCGCCGAGCCCAGTACCGAACTGTCCAGTGCCGCTTTTAGCTGATGCGTTTCGCGCGGATCCCCGTGTTAGCCCCATGCCGTTGTCGCTTAGTTGCAATACCAGCGCGCTTTGGGAGTCTTCCATGCTCAGTTGCAGTTGATTCGCCTTGCCGTGACGTACGGCGTTGCTGATGCCTTCTTGCAGCACTAACAGTAGTGCCTGAGTCAGTTCGGCTGATTGCAGTGGCTTCATCCCTTTGCAGTTAAGAGTCACGCTGGGCAAGCGGGTCATCAGTGCCTCTAAAGGTGGGACTAAATCCAATCCCACTTGCACTCTTTGCGCCCTGACGACGGCGCGAATACTTTCAAGTAGCTCTTTAGCTAAGGATTTACTTTGGTTAACTTGAGGTTTGAGCTCCTCGGGCGCGGTATGGCTTAGTACTTCCAATTGCAGGGAAAGCGCTGTGAGTTGGTGGCCGAGAATGTCGTGCAAATCGCGTGATATCCTTAATCTTTCTTGCTGTTCGCTGGCTTGGCTCAGCAGGGCGCGAGTGGCAATAAGCTGTTGGTTTAGCTGTTCTTGTATCAAACGTGATTTACGTTCAGAAAGTCTTGCTTGGCTACTGCTGTAGGCAAAGAGTTGAAAGCCAAGATAAATCAAAATATTGAACACATTGCTTTGTTCATGCAATTGCCATTGCAGCAGCACGTAATAAACAAGGTTGGCTAGCAGCAGCTGTGAAATAGCTTGGCGGCGATTGAAAAACTCAGGCAACAGTGACGCCCAAATAACGAAGAGGATCGGCAGTAATGCGTTGTTTGCTGTGAGCATTAAGCTCATCACGGTTAACGGCATCACTAGCGTGGTTATGCGGCGAAGTTGAATATTATTATGCGCAACTTTATCGGTAGCTATCAGTATAAATTGCACTACAAACAGCCCATACAGTACGGCATTTAGCATGCCTTGCCATGTATGCAATGCGGCTTGATTTATCCCAACCCAAGCGACTAATGCCCAAGTGAGCACTCCAGCGGCAATCAACATGTTTTCTTCTTTCGCTAATCGATTTTCTAGCACGAATGTCTATTCCTTAATCCAATTCTGCCGACCATTCTAAGGTATCACCGCCAGATGTCACTATGCCAAAAGTCATGTTGTTATTATTTTGTTTCATGACTTTTGGCACCTGTTTTTAGTCCTGTGATTTTTTAAGCTAACTCCATCGCGGTTACTTATGAGCGCAAATAACAGGAGTAAGACATGAAACACATGAACTCGGCTATGACAACACAGGTTCGCCAAGTTAATAAGACGAAAAGGACGTTATCAGCGATTTGGGGCGCAGGCTTAGCTTGCTTACTCTTGTCGGCTGGAAGTGTGTCGGCAGGAAGCATGTCGGCTGAGAGACAGGCACATACCCTGACTGTGAATATCGATAATATTCAAGTACAAACCGGCGCCTTGATGGTGGAGCTTTACGCCAATGCCGAGGATTACGCCGCAGGCCACAATCCCTGCGCATCTATGATAAAGCCCGTCACTAAGACAGAGCATAGGCTGGTATTTAGCGATCTCGCCGATGGCCAATATGCGGTCAAGGTCTTTCACGATGAAAACGGTAATCACAGTTTAGATACCAATATGTTAGGTGTGCCGAGTGAAGGTTATGGCTTTAGCAATAACGCTGGCAGTTTTGGACCTGCGAGCTTTAAAGACGCCAGCTTTAGTTTGCAGGCCGATGCGCAAATCACCATACACATTCGCTAAGAGGGGGCTGCACCATGGATAGACGTCAATTTCTAGCAGGCTCAGCCGCCCTAATGACGACCGCTGTTTGGGCCTGTTCAGTGGATAAATTGCTGGCGCTGGATAACGCACAAGCGGTCGCACGTGAGCCATGGGCGATTGGATTTAGTGGTGCTGAAGGCGACTATCAGCTACTCACTATGCAGGTTTCGGGCGAGTGGCCAGCGCAGTTGAATGGCAATCTATATCGTAATGGGCCAGCGAAAATGTCTCGGGCAGGTAAGGCATATCAACATTGGTTTGATGGTGATGGCATGGTGCAACAGTTTAGTGTGAGCAATGGGCAAATTCAGCATCAGGCTAAGTTTATCCAAACAAAGAAGTTTAAAGTCGAAGAGGCCGCTGGCGCGTTTAAGTACACGACCGCAGGCACAGTGATCCCCAATGCTTTACCTATTCGAAATAACGATGATTTGAATGTGGCTAATACTAGTTTATTGCCGCGCCACGGCGAGTTGCTCGCTTTATGGGAGGCGGGTTCACCCTATCGACTCGATGCGCAGACCTTAACCACGCTCGGCGTTAAAAGCTTTGGCGACAAGTTTAAGGGTTTACCCTTTTCCGCCCATCCACTCGATGATGGACAAGGTGGATTGTGGAATTTTGGCGTCTGGTATGTCGGCGGCGAGAAGCTATTACTTGTGTATCAAGTGGCAGCCGATGAGAGCATTGCCAGAATGGAAGTGATTGAATTACCGCAGGCGAGTTATTTACATGCCTTCGCGCAGAGTGAGAATAAGCTAGTGTTTTATATTTCATCCTGCGTGTATGAAGAGGGCGAAACTTATATCGATGCTTTTAAATGGCGCCCCGAATTGCCATCGCAATTACTGGTTATCGACAAAGCCGACTTTAAAGCGCGCCAGTTACACCCGCTGCCCGCTGGATTTGTGTTTCACTTTGGTCAAGCCATTGAGAAGAATGACGAACTTTCAGTACAACTTTGCCTCTATCCCAATTCGGCGATTTTAACGCAAGGGATGAAGGGGTTACTAACGGGTGCCCGAAAAACAAAAACACCCCATGCAGAGTTAGTGACTACCACAGTACCGCTCACAGTACCACTCACAGCAGCTAGCAAAACGCAGTTTGCAGAGACCTTGTCTTCCTCTGCACGTATTAACCGCAGCGGCGTGATGATGGAGTTTCCCCAGTTTTCGCAGCACATTATGGGTAAAAAACAAACTAGCGGTGAAAAAGCGTTTGCAGAGAAAACAGGCGGGGCTTCGGAGTTTGTTCCGTTATTTGGCGTTGGAGCAAGATCAGATTCAGCTGTTAACTCTGGCTCCAGCTCTAACTTTAAATATGAAGCAGAATCTGACTCTGAATCAGGGCTAAGTAACACTCTGTATTGTATTCATAATGCAAAAGACAGCAGCAAGCACAGTGCGGATACAATTGGCGACGCGAGCTATAGCGCGTTTTATCTTGGCAAAGGCAAGATTGCCGAAGAGCCGCTCTATATCCCCGCCACTGAGCAGCACGAAGCCTATTTACTGATGACTTGGCTCGATTACCATAATGCACAGTCTGGTTTGTCTTTGTTTCGTGCCAGTGACATCAGTGCGGGCCCCATCGCTTCGGCTCAAATGAACAGGGTATTGCCACTAGGGTTTCATGGCTGCTTTATTGAAGCTTAATATTTTGATCTATAAATAAAAAACGCAGCTTTTAGCTGCGTTCTTGTTTCAGGCGAAAGAAACGTTTAGTCATCAATTTCCGCATTGTGATAGACGTTTTGTACGTCGTCACAATCTTCAAGTGCGGCAATAAACTTTTCAAACATAACGACATCTTCACCTTCAACTTTAGTCATGTCCTGCGGTACGAAGGTGATATTGTCAAATTCAAAGTTAACCTCTGGCATCGCTTCGGTCAGCGCAGTTTTGACTTTAAAGTACTCAGTGTGCGGCGCGTAAACTGTGATTAAGCCATCTTCCAGCTCAACATCGCTTACATCAACGTCAGCCATCATCAGCAGTTCTAAAATCGCATCTTCGTCATCACCCGCAAACACGAACACGGCTTGATGATCAAACATGTGGCCAACTGTACCTGGGCCGCCGAGTTTGGCATCGTTTTTCACGAAGGCTTGACGCACTTCGGTGAAGGTACGTTTTACGTTATCGGTTAAGCAGTCAACAATGACCATGCAGTTGCCAGGACCAAAACCTTCGTAACGGGCTGTATCGTAATCTTCACCGCCGCCGCCTTTGGCTTTTTCAATTGCGCGTTCAATAACATGCGCAGGCACTTGGTCTTTCTTAGCGCGTTCAATTAAGCGACGCAGTGATAAGTTTCCATCGGGCTCAACGCCGCCTTGCTTAGCGACAACGTAAATCTCTTTACCGTAGCGTGAATAAATGCGGGTTTTTTGACCGGCTGTTTTCGCCATGGATTCTTTCTTGTTTTGATATGCTCTGCCCATCTTGATCTCGTTAGCTCAAAAAAATTGCGCCGATATTAGCAGTTTTCTTGGCATAAGTGCAGTCGTCCCTATGTGATTTATTACCGAGAAGGCGACGGGGCACGCATTTCAGGGCAAAGTTGGTTTTCTCAAGGAAGATCCGCTTTTAGATAGGCTAGGACTATATCGCGATAGATTAATACTAATGTCTAATGCCATACGCTCGTGAGACTGTTGATGATAGCTAACTTCTACTTTGTTTATTTAGCGAGATAAATTATCTAGCTTATTCAGAGAAATAGACTAAAACTATAAATCTTGAGCGCTATCATAGTTAGTCCTCCTTGGTCATTTGTAATCAATAGCCGCTGTAATTGATACCAACTGAACGAAGGCTAATGATTCGACTCTTAGCATTTCCCTTTCATTTTTACCTTGCGCAGTTACGGGAAGTATATGGAAATACAGCACAAAATTTTAATTTTCATCAGTTTTACGCTGGTCACTCTGGGGAGTTTATTACTTGAGGGACTGCATCTTCCGAGTATTGTGCAGGCGGTGATCTTGGGCGTTCTTGCCTGTGGCTTAGTGGTGAGGGTGTGTTTGCGCGCATCTAAGGCTAAGCTCGACACCGATGAGGCAAACATTAAGGCATTACAAGAGCAAAGCATCCCCGCCCACGACATTAGTGTGCAAACCAGCAAAATTGCTATCGGTTCGGCTGAGGTGTCGCATTTTATTGATTTATTGAATAAATCAATAAAATCAAATGGCGAGCATGCCAGTGCCATTGCGGTTGCCGCGGGGCAATTGAGCCACACTACGGCCCAACTTGGCGATAATGCGGCAGATATTTTAGGCCAAGCTCAAGAGGCTGAGCGCGTTAGCGTGCAGGGACGAAGTCAAGCTCAGAAAGGTGTTGCGGCTATTCGTTCACTGAGTACGGATATTGATACCGCCGCTGAGCAAGTGCAGGCGCTTAAATCAAGAGCCGAAGAAATCCAAAAAATTACCGAGGTGATTAACTCCGTTGCCGAGCAAACGAATCTGCTGGCCTTAAATGCGGCTATCGAAGCGGCTCGTGCGGGGGAGCAGGGTCGAGGTTTTGCGGTAGTGGCTGACGAAGTACGCAGCCTTGCGGGGAAAACGGCGGGTGCAACCCAAGATATTGGCAAAATGCTATTAGAAATCCGCAGTGAAACGGATAAAACTTCTGGGCTGATGGAGCGAGTCGTGACGCAAACCGCCGATGTGGTCGCCGCCATGGGCGAGTTAGACGCGCACTTCACTGAGATTTCGGCTTCTGTGACTCAATCGGCCCATGCCTTAGGTGATATGGAAGATTCACTCAAACAATATAACAACACTACTAACGACATTAGCCGCTCGGTGACTCAAATACGTGACTCGTTAAATTCGACGGGTAAACAGAGTCATAGCGTATCCGAGCAGGCCTTTACTTTATCCTTGACCACTGAGGGTATTTTTAAAGCGCTGTCTAAATGGGATACACAAACCTTCGATCAGCAGGTTCTGCAATTGGCGAATGTTGCCGCTAAAGCGTGCGGTGACAAGTTAGCACAAGGTTTAGCCAGTGGCAGTTTTAGCGAGGCTGATTTGTTTAATCCTAAATACCAACCTATTACCAATACTCAGCCGCAGAAATACAGCACGGCTTTCGATCGTTATACCGATCAGCATTTTCCAACGATTCAAGAGCCCATTCTGGCAAAACACAGCGAAATTATTTATGCGGGAGCCGTTGATAGGAAAGGTTATTTTCCGACCCATAATAAACGCTTTAGCCAAGCACTGACAGGCAAAGTTGAGGTTGATATGGTGCACAATCGAACCAAACGCTTGTTTAATGATCCGACAGGGATCCGTTGCGGCGCCCATACTGAACCTGTGCTATTGCAAACTTATAAACGCGATACGGGCGAAGTGATGCACGACTTGTCGGTGCCCATTTTTGTAAACGGTAAACATTGGGGCGGATTTCGAGTGGGATTTAAAGCTAAGTAGATTACTGATAACTCAAATTTAGGTTATTTACTCTAAAAAATGCATAAAAACGCATCTTTATTTGTGTCTTATATGTGATCGATAGTGGGTAATTGATTAACATAATAGAAATAGATTGGCATCTTTTTGCCGAAGTGCTTAAATAGCCCAAGGTGTACAGTATAAGACAGTATTGTATCCAATAAAAAATCATAAAATTTGAATAAGACCTTAAGTAATTGATTTAAAATGTTTAAAATATCTTCCTGGATATTTTAAAATGTTGAGGACAGGGAGCTCTCTTGCGACGTAAATATAACGCAGTAGATGCTGCTTAATGTGAGTTAAATGTGATGCAAGCAAATCAAGCGACTGTAACTGTTTTATATTATGATGCCCCCGTAGGGTTAATTATGCACAACGCCGTATTAGGTAATTTGCCAGTGAGTGAAGCTGGGCGTGTGATGATACCTGCAAGTTTCCGCAAGGGAAAATCTATCATTGCTGTACTTGAAGGTGAGTGTAAGATATTGAATTCATTAGGCGAGCGAGTGTTTGCTCAAGCTAATATAGGTTAACATTTTAAACTAATCGTCATTCTTGGGACGAATAATTCGCTTTGCTAAATTATCGTCCCGACATCTTCTGCAAAAATTCTATTCAATCCATCTATTTCTATTAATGTTAGCGCTTGTTCGCCTAATCATATTCGGTTAGTCATTCAGATATTTACTGTCCCACAAATTAACGCACTTTAATGGCAGACTTCTGCCAATAATTGGTCTGCAAGGTACTGTAAGGTTTCGGCATTAGGATGGGTGTGGGCGAAGGTTCTTAAACCATAAATTCCCATCATTAAATATTGGGCTCTTTGCTCGCTGCTGCGATTGCCTTGGAGGAGTCCTTGTAACGTTGCGGTGGCAAATTGTAGTGTGAGTGCTTGCTGCCAAGATTGTAGATACTGATTGATGATGTCTCGGATCTCAACATCTTGCTCTGCAATTTCATTTAACGCTTTTGTCAGTAAGCAAGCTTGGGCGCTATCGCAACTCAGACATTCAATAACGAGATGATCTAAGTAGGTTTTCAAATTAGTAAGCACATTCTCGCCATTGCCGAATAGATTGTTGAATTGCTCGTTTCTGTCGAGTTGATATTGCTCAATGGCCGCGATTAGTAATCCGCGTTTATTGGTGAAGGCACAGTAAATCGACCCCGGATGTAATCCCGTGGCTTGAGTAAGATCTTGCATGCTCGTTTTGGTGTAACCCTTGTGCATGAAGGCGGCCATAGCGCCGCGAAGTACCAGTTCTCGGTCGAACTCTGCATTACGCATCGAATTTAATTCACTTATATAGAAACGCTTAGGCCAGATTCTACCTAAATTTGAATAAACATTCAAAAATGAACTTGAATGATCGTTCAAATAATATCTTGAATGCATATTCAAGAATGGAACTGAGAAAATGACCACACAAACCACGCCAAATTCATTGGTGAATCTGTTCGATACCTACTCACTTAATGACACTATTACCTTAAATAATCGTATCTTAATGGCACCTTTAACCCGTTGTATGGCGGATGCCGATTTAGTGCCGACCGATGATATGGTTGCCTACTATGCACGCCGCGCCGAAGCGGGTTTGATCATCACAGAGGCGACGATTATTCGTCCCGATGCTCAAGGTTATCCAAATACCCCTGGTATTTTTACTCAAGCGCAAATTGCTGGCTGGCGTAAAGTGACCGATGCGGTACATGCCAATGGCGGTAAGATTTTTGTGCAGTTATGGCATACGGGCCGTGTTGCTCATCCACACTTTTTCGGTGGTGGTGATGTGCTTGCGGCATCAGCACAGAAGATTGAAGGCAGCGTGCCAAGAATGCGCGAACTGACATATGTCACGCCAAAACCTGCCACACTTGAGGATATTCAAGGCCTAGTGCGTGATTACGCCAAAGCGGCGGAAAATGCCATTGAAGCTGGGTTTGATGGCGTCGAAATCCATGGTGCAAATGGTTATTTGATTGATACCTTCTTACACCATGACAGCAATCGCCGCACCGATGAATACGGTGGAACACCTGCCAATATGTCCCGTTTTGCGCTTGAGGTTGTCGATGCTGTTGTGGCTCGTATCGGCAAAGACAGAACCGGTTTACGGATTTCTCCAGGGGCTTATTTCAATATGGCGGCAGATAGTCGTGACCGCGAAGTTTTCGATTACTTCTTGCCTGAGCTGGAATCCCGCGATATCGCTTTTGTGCATATTGGGATTTTCGATGACAGCATGGAATTCGACTATCTTGGTGGCAGAGCTTCAAGCTATGTGCGCGCACACTATGGCAAAACCTTAGTGGGTGTTGGAAGCTACAGCGCTGAAACCGCCAGTGAAGCGATTGCAGCGAATAAGTTTGATTTGATTGCTATCGGTCGTCCATTCATTGCTAACCCTGACTATGTTGCTCGCGTGCGTGATGGCGTTGAACTTGTTCCTTACAGCGATGAAATGCTTACAAGCTTAGTGTAATTTCGCTTAATAGCTTTATAAAGAAAGGGTTAGCATGTGCTAACCCTTTTTTTGTCTCTCTCGTTTTTATTTAATCCGCTTTAACTAAGGATCTGAGTGCGGTGAGCTTTTGCTGAGCGATGCCAAAAATACTCTCGGGAGAATATTGCCCTTGGCTAGGTGCGGCCGTTTGCGGCAAACTTCCTGCGGTTTTACCGAGCAGTAATTCCATTGCTTGAGTCACATGGGTAATAGCCCAAATATGGAATTCCCCCTGTGCCACTGCATCGACAATGTCTTTGCGCAGCATAAGGTTGGCCATGTTCGAGGCAGGAATAATCACCCCTTGTTCCGGTGTACGGCCTTTTATTTTGCAGACATCGAAGAAGCCTTCAATTTTTTCATTCACGCCGCCAATGGGTTGAGTCTCACCAAATTGGTTCATCGAACCTGTGATGGCAATATCTTGCCTAATTGCTTGCTCGCTAATAGCCGAGATAATGGCGCAGCATTCAGCCATCGACGCGCTGTCACCGTCCACTCCGCTGTATGATTGCTCAAAGGTGAGGTAAGTGGTGAGCGGGATTTGCGCCGTCTTACCTAAAACTGAGGCTAAATAAGCGGTTAAGATCAACACGCCCTTAGAATGGATCCGGCCTCCAAGTTTGACTCTGTGCTCGATATCCATCACTTCACCCTTACCAAAGGCAGTGGTTGCTGTGATGCGATTGGGCATACCAAACTGATGATCTGAGGTCGAGATTACGGATAAGGCATTGATTTGCCCAACCACTTTGCCCTGAGTGCTAATCAAGGTCGTGCCGTTGGTAAAGCTTTGCATTATGTTGTCGTGCAGACGCGAGACTCTTTGCTCTTGATTTCGCAGTGCTTGCTCAACGTGCGGCACTAAAATTTGCTGGCTACCCGAAGATTTA
The DNA here is from genome assembly GCF_030848765.1 of Shewanella oncorhynchi. NCBI lineage: Bacteria > Pseudomonadati > Pseudomonadota > Gammaproteobacteria > Alteromonadales > Shewanellaceae > Shewanella > Shewanella oncorhynchi. The sequence goes on along the minus strand of NZ_CP132914.1, from coordinate 3,563,447 downwards.
GCGCAGTAGTTTGATTCCCGCAGCAGGTTGGCAATATTGGCTGAGTGTAGCGACAGTTTTTGCTGATCTTCGGCCTCACGCGAGCTGTATTCGATGATGCGTGCTATAGCCGCACGGTCGCAATGTAGCATGTTGTTGTCGTGAACTATGCTCGAAATAAAGCGGGCATAGTGCGCCTCAGAAGTTGAGGTTCTGTCCATCACATCTTCAAAATCGGCGGTAACGCGGAATAACTCACTGAAGTCAGGATCATAGTGCTGTAACAGCTGATAAGTTTCGTGATCGCCAAACAGAATAATTTTCACATCTAAGGGGATAGGCTCAGGCGCCAATGAAATCGTGCCCGACAGTGACACTTCCCGCTCCAGCGAACTTAAATCGAGTTTGCGTGAACGCAGGGCGCGTTTTAACCCGTCCCACACGTAAGGGCGTTCTAACACTTTTACCGCATCCATCAATAACACGCCGCCGTTAGCTTTGTGCAGACTGCCGGAGCGGATAAGTGAGAAGTCGGTGAACACTGTCCCCCTGAAGGTAGCGTTTTCCACATAGCCAAATAGGCTGTGATAACTTGGGCTTTCTTCTACGACAATAGGGAATTTTTGAGTCCCTTGAGCGACCAAAACGTTAACTTGGTAGCGGCGGGGCATTTTCTTTTCAAGGGAAGCGTAGGCTAGGCCCAGTTGTTCTTCACTTTCTTCTAAAAAGATATCTAAATTGTCTAAGATATCCGCCTGCATACCGGTTAAGAAAGTCCGCGCTTCGGGCTGGTGCTTGAACTTATCTTTGAGTGGCTTAATAAAATGGATTAATACTTCTTTGGCGACTTGTTCGTCATGCTCTTGCTGCTTGTCGCTGAATTCTTCTTCCCATTCAGTGATTTGGCGAATAATACCGCGCAGTTTAACTTCTAGGCCATTGATATTACTTTCAAATTGACTACGTTCAGTCTCTGTCAATGCTTCGAATGAAGCTTCGTCATGGGGTTCTTCACCATTGAGCGCTACCATTTGATAGTCGCCCTGCATGGTTAAACTGAGGCTGATGCCTTTTTGTTTCGCTTCTTCGGTTAATTCAGTGAGTGCGACTTCTTGTTTCTGTGATAATTGGCTTTTGAGCTTTTCGGTGCGGGCATAATACATTTCATTATCAAAGGCTAAAGGCATAGCTTTGACAAGTTTAAGCATCAACTTTTCGACGGCTTTTTTAAATTCAAGCCCAGTCCCTGCGCTCAGTTTCAGTACTTTAGGGCAACGGGTATCATCGAAATTAACCACATAGCACCAATCGTACAGGGTATGGTCGTTTGGCTCGTGACGGCTTAGGTAACGCAGCATCATGGTCCGTTTGCCGAGGCCGTTCTGACCTATGGCGTAGATGTTGTAACCCTTTTCTTTAATTCCCATTGCAAACTCTACCGCTTGCTGGGCGCGTTCTTGGCCGACAATATCATTGAGAGGTGTTAGTTCTGCTGTCGATTGGCAATCTGTGCTTAATTGGTCGAGTTCGCAAATGCGATATAATTGTTTACTGTTGAGCAGGGTAGCTTGGCTTGATACGACGTCAGTGGGCATAAATATCCTTGGTTTTTCAGCCTTATTATTTCCATTGTAGACAATAAGATAGCATTTTTGTCAATCAAAACCCTGTTATTGCTGATATATGTCTTTAGGGATGGTTTTCTCTCGCTAAGAAAGTGCTGAATTATCCGGGGGAAGACTTAATTGATTAAGTCTAACTAATTGTTACTCAATAAACTTATCGCGATACTGACACTAAAATTTTGTGCTAAAGTAGCAAATGCAATGTTAGTTGGATTTACCCGTGCAAGCAGTCTGCTGAGTGTGAGTAAGTTAGTGTGAATTTTGATGGTTTGACCTCTACCACCCTAAAAGGTGGATATGATGGAGTAAGTTTTAGATCCAACCTTAGTGCCAATTGAGATGTATTGATTTGATGTTAAACGTAAAATTTTATGAGATTTTACTGCTTGGTTAACGTTTTCCCTCTGTAGCAATATTGGGCATGTGTTTAAGGTCTTACGGTATTCTCGCTGTAGGCCGATTGAGCAGTAACGAGATCTGAGTTGGCAAGATGATGATAGATGTACCTATTACGCAGCAACAGCTGGATAACTGGTTGAGTGACTTAAATTTAGTCGCTGAGATATCAAGCAGTAAAGTAATGTTATTAGCATGGAATGCTGCGGGTGAACTTAGCAGCATGTTAAGTTCAGACTCTGCGGCTGAAAGTGAAATACAGGCAATACTCAGCCACTTAAGTGGCAATCATTTGGCTACCCCCCAGCCTGCTATAAGCCAGTCCGTTGTGATGCCCTCAATGCTCACACCATCAGAAATCGTTTCCAATCCCTTTGATATTATTGATAAACCTACTATTTTCCCTCTAAGCAATGCTAAGTTGTCCAGCTTGAGTGAGCCGATTTCAGCATTGCCCCGATTAGGCAGTCATCAAATCACGGCTGCATTATCTGTATCACAGCTAACTGAGCAGGTACGTGAGCCTCTGTTAATTATGGATACTCTGCAGCACTCAGATTGGCACACTTGTAGCGCAATCGGCAGCGTGATTTGTTTGTCTCTCGCTTGGCCATCTGGGGCAAATTTTGGCTTTTTATGTTTCTATCATAACGAGGCTCACGGCGTAGATTCAAAAACGCTACAACTTGCCAAGCTTATCAGCGATAGCATTCAACATCAGTTAGGCGAGATATTGAGCCAACATAATGCGGCTGAAACATTAAGCCGAGGTTCACCGAGTCGTGTCGATACGGTCGATTTACAAACTTTTATCGATAGTTTTGACGAACATATTTGGATGAAAAATGCCGCTGGCATTTACACTCTTTGCAATCGTAGTGTTGAGAATGCGTGGGAAATGCCCCGTAGTGAGATTGTTGGTAAATCCGATGTTGAACTCTTTGGTGCTGATATTGCAGAGATTTTTCTAGAGGGTGATAGGCTCGCTATCGAGTCTGGTACACCTATCATTGTCGCTGAGTGTTTAGATGGCAGTGAAGCTAAAAATCATCTTTGGCTAGAAACGCTAAAACTCCCAACACTCAATGCCCTGGGTGAGCTCGTGGGCGTTATCGGTATGACTCGCAACATCTCCAAGCATAAAGCAGTTGAAGAACAACTGACACTGGCGACCAATGTGTTTAAAAACTCGGTTGAAGGTGTGGTAGTGACCGACCGGCATGGCAATATTACCGACGTTAACGGTGCATTTTTTGAGATCACAGGTTATGTGAGGGAAGAGTTACTCGGCCAGAATCCTCGGATTTTTAGTTCGGGTCGGCATGATAAAGATTTTTTCGATAAACTCTGGAATGCCTTGCTTACTCAAGGTAAATGGAATGGCGAAATTTGGAATCGGCGTAAAAATGGCACGATTTTTCCGCAAAATATCACCATAAGCACTATTTATGATGACGTTGGAGATGTGCGTTATTTTGTCGCTGTATTTGCCGATATTTCAGCCCAGAAAGAGAATGAAGCGCAACTCACGCACTTAGCGTATTTTGACCCGCTAACGCATTTGCCCAATCGCATGAAGTTCATGATGCAGCTTAAGCAAGAAGTGCGACAAGCTAAGCGGCTGAATTTGCAATTAGCGACTGTGATGATTGATGTCGATCTGTTCAAGCATATCAACGACAGTTTTGGCCACAGTATAGGCGATGAGATGTTGGTCGAGCTTGCCAAGCGTTTACGCAGTCAAGTGGGTGATCAGGATGTGTTATCACGGATTGGTGGCGATGAGTTTGTGGCATTGATTTCAGGGATCGACAATAGTGCAGATGCCGCAGTTGCCATAAATCAATTGCGCCAAGTGTTTGAGCAACCTTTTATTGTGAGCACGGGCGACCACTTACGTTTAACGGCGAGTATGGGCGTTTCTTTGTATCCGAATGATGGAACCGATGCGGACACTTTACTGCGTAACGCCGATGCAGCCATGTATCGCGCCAAAAATGATGGCCGCAATAATTATGCTTTTTATACAGAGTCCTTAACTCAACAGTCTTTTGAACATCTTAAGCTGCAAAGTGCTCTCTATGGAGCGATTGAGCAAAATGCTTTGTACTTAATGTACCAGCCAAAACTTGATTTAGTGACTCGACAAACCGTTGGATTTGAAGCATTACTGCGTTGGCACGATCCTCAACTGGGGTTGATTTCTCCCGCGATATTTATTCCTGTGGCAGAAAAGATAGGTCTTATCCATGAAATTGGTTTATGGGTTTTAGAAACCGCTTGCCGTCAGGGAATGCGTTGGCTTGGTGAAGGCAAAAATTTTGGCCGTATTGCCGTGAACGTGGCAGGACAACAGTTACAGCGCAGTTCCTTTGTGGATGATGTGAAGCGTGTCTTAGCTGAAACGGGTTTGCCCGCCAAGCATTTAGAGCTTGAAGTGACCGAAAGTGTGATGATGCAGAATCCTGATCTTGCTATCCGTGACTTAAAGCGACTTGGCGATCTGGGTATCGAATTATCGGTTGATGATTTTGGTACAGGCTATTCATCGCTCAACTATTTGAAAAAACTACCTATTCATAAATTGAAAATTGATCAGTCTTTTGTGCGAGACATTCCCTTTGATACTAACAATACCGCTATCGCTAAGGCTGTGATTGCGCTTGGACATGCGTTGAAGCTGGAAATTATCGCTGAAGGGGTTGAAACTAAAGAGCAAGCTGATTTTCTGCAACAAAACCAGTGCGATCAAGCCCAAGGTTACCTTTTTAGTCGTCCGCAACTAGCTGCAGATCTCGACGCATTTTTATCGTAAAACAAGTTTGCATATAACAATAGGACTAACGCTATGCCGCTAGTCGCTTAGGGTTGTGTCTGCTAAAATTCTGGCCATTATTTTCAGTGGTTAACCGCAATGTCTTTTAGTGCCTTATCCTTAAACTCCACGTTAGTGAATACCTTAGCGGCTCTTGGTTATGAATCGCCAACGCCTATCCAGTTAGAAGCGATCCCTGCCATCTTAGCTAAACGGGATGTGATGGCTGGCGCCCAAACGGGTACAGGCAAAACCGCTGCGTTCGCCTTGCCTATCTTGCATCATTTGATGACACTCAGCCCTTCGCAAGAATTAATAACTGTGAGACCCGTACGCGCATTAGTCTTAGTGCCGACACGTGAACTGGCAGTGCAGGTACAGCAGAGTTTTGTTAAGTACGCTAAAGGGACTGATATTCGTATCGGCATCGCCTACGGCGGCGTGAGTATCGATGCGCAGGTCGCCGTGTTTAATGCAGGGATTGATGTGTTAATCGCAACTCCTGGTCGCTTACTTGATCACCTTAGACAAGGTGCATTAAATCTTAAGCAATTGAGTGTGCTTGTTTTCGATGAAGCTGACCGTATGCTCGACATGGGGTTTATGGATGAGATCCAAGCCGTGCTCAAGCAAGTACCGAGTGATAGGCAAACCCTGTTATTTTCTGCCACCTTAGATGCCGCTATCTTCAGCTTAAGTAAAACTTTACTGCGCGATCCCAAGTTGATTGAAGTTGCCAAGCGCAATACGACCGCTGCTGAAATTGAACAAGTGGTTTATGCCGTCGACGCCGACCGTAAAACCGAACTCGTCAGCCATCTGGTGCGCAGTAAAAACTGGCATCAAGTGCTGATTTTTAGCCGCACTAAGCAAGGTGTCGATAAACTGGTTCAGCAACTGAATAAAGCCGATATTATCACTCAGGCGTTTCACGGTGACTTGTCCCAAGGCGCGCGCGAGAAAGTTTTACAGGAATTTAAACAAGGTAAGATCCAAGTGCTAGTGGCAACGGATGTCGCCGCCAGAGGCCTAGATATCGTCGAGCTTAAATATGTGATCAACTTTGAGCTACCCTTTATCGCTGAAGATTATATTCATCGTATCGGTCGCACAGGTCGAGCGGGCAGTGCAGGGCTTGCCATCACCCTCTTTAGTCAAGAGGACGCCCTATTATTGGAAGAAGTTGAAGTTGTGCTCGACAAGCGTCTACCACAACAATGGTTACTAGGCTTCGAACCCGACTTTAATAAGATGGATACCGAACCTAGACGTAACGGCAAAGCGGCGCAAAAACAACGTGCTAAAAAGCGCGCTTTGGGTGGAAAGGGAAAAAGGTAGTTTTTTAGGTGCGGCGTCTGAATGGCTGAATCTAATAGAGATTAGATCAAGTGGTGACATGATTCATTTATCGACGCCAGTTCAGTTCCCGCCGCCGCATTTGAATTGATAGCTCAAAATAGCCTGAAAGTTCAAACAAAAAGGGCTTAACCTTGCGGTTAAGCCCTTCTGGTAAAATTGGTGGAGGCGGCGGGACTTGAACCCGCGTCCAGAACACCTACATCCAAGGCACTACATGCTTAGTCTCTCTTTTAATTAACCCGAATAAACTCCGAAAGACAGGATTTCATCGGGCGAGTCCGGTACTATTTCGCGGTTCACCCCCGGACGGAGTTCCCTCGCTATCAAATGTAAGATGACCATCTGTATACACCGCCCATTTGAGAGACCTGTGTCAGATGGCTAGCTAGCCTAAGCTGCTAGAGCGTAGTTATCGTCGTTTGCAACTATAACTGTGCGGCTTTTTACGAGGCCAACCGCCCCTCGGCATGCTCCCAGGGTTTCGTGAATCCTGTCGAATCCAGAATCGCCCCCAAGAATTTGATTGTAACCCGTAGCACTATGATCACCTAGCATCATTTGCTTCAAGTTCAATCGTTTGTTCATTATCCGTGCGTTTTTTCTTTTTTCATCACGCGGGCTTTTTCAACTTCCCATTCACGCGCTTTAGTATCTTCGCGCTTATCGTGATCTTTCTTACCTTTACCTAGGCCAATTTCCACTTTTACCCATGCACCTTTACGCCAGTACATTGAGATAGGAATAATAGAGTAGCCTTGGCGCTCAACTAAGCCCGCTAGTTTATCTAGCTCTTTACGGCTGAGTAGCAGTTTTTTCAAACGTAGGGGATCGCAGACAACGTGTGTCGATGCCGTATTCAAGGGAATAATGGTGCAGCCATGCATAAAGGCTTCGCCATTTTTCAGGAATACGTAACAGTCGGACAAGTTGACCTTACCCATACGGATAGATTTCACTTCCCATCCCATAAGGGATAGGCCGGCTTCCATTTTCTCTTCGAAACGGTATTCGAAGGTTGCGCGCTTATTACGTGCGATAGTCGCAGGCGCGGCTTTGCTTGAATTTTTCTTTACCATAGTGGCGCCATTATACGCACGGTGAATCAATTTGGTATTGATATAAGGTTTTATTTAGTTAATTTCAAGCCTCTATCGTGTTATTGCTGGTTTTTTGAACGTGATTAGGGGGTTGAGTATCAGCCTAAGTGCACAAGGGGTGCGTTTTTTACGTATCGTGATAAAATCCGTGCAAATTTTGATTGCTGGCCTAAGTTGTTTATTGCACGTGCGTTATTTTCGTGCGTTTGAGTTTGCTTAGGTCGCTGTGAATACGTTAGTGAAGAGTACTAAGTCCTATGCCGCAAATTTCTCGAAGTGTGTTAGTCCGTTTTAGTGCGATGCAAATGTATGACTTAGTGAATGATGTCGAGTCGTATAAGGAATTTTTACCCGGTTGTGTGGGTGGTAAAGTCTTAGAATTTGATGGTAAGACTATGCTGGCATCTGTGGATGTGAGTAAAGCGGGGATCCGTAAGACATTTACGACTCGCAACCAAGTGGTTCCTGGTAAGAGTATTGATTTAACATTGGAAAATGGGCCCTTTAAGCATTTATTGGGGCAGTGGCGTTTTACTGAGCTGACTGAAGAGGCCTGCAAGGTAGAGTTCGAGCTGAGTTTTGAGTTTTCAAGTTCGTTAGCCGATATGGCCTTTGGTAAAGTGTTTAATGATCTTATGGTATCAATGGTGACGGCATTTACGAGTCGCGCTAAGGTGATTTACAGTGACAAATGAGACAGATAAGTTTGTAGTTGATGTGGTTTATGCCTTGCCTACACAGCAAAAAGTGATTTCGGTGAATGTGAATCCCGGCACGTCAGCGATTGAGGTGGTGCGTTTAAGTAACATAGTGAGTTTTTTTCCTGAGATCGATTTAGAGACGGTTAAGCTCGGTGTGTTTAGTAATGTGGTTAAGCATGACCAAGTGATTTTGCCGGGGCAAAGGGTTGAGATTTATCGTCCTTTGATTGCTGATCCTAAGGATGTGCGTCGTCGCCGAGCAGATAAAGCTAAAGATGAAGGCCGCGCGAATAAAGTGACGGGCGGACGGGCTTAAATACTGACATCATTGCTCAATAAAAAAGCGCCCTTGGGCGCTTTTTTGTATTTGATTGACTGAGAAGAGCATAAGCAAAGTTTAGGATATTACTTAATTGGTTTTTGAACTTGCGCTTCAGCTTGATTTTCTTTCACTAATGGCTTTTCATCGGCGCGCTGTGCTGGAATTTGTGGCACTAGCTCAGTTTTATTACCTGTTGGCAAGCTGCTTTGTTCTAGCGGCGTACTAAATTCTTTGCTCAGTTCATAATCGCCTTTCACTGAGGTAAGTTTATCGCCCGTAAAGTGCAGTATGAGTTCTTTATGCGTAATGCTGGCATCACGCCCACTCTTGTAGTGATACACATAGTACCAAGTATCGTCGGCAAAACTATCTCGTAATACCGGACGGCCGAGAATGTATTCGGCTTGTTCTTTGGTCATGTCAATGCGCAACTGTTCAACTTGTTGCGGTTCCATGTAGTTGCCCTGTGGAATGTCGGGCTTATAAATTAACCAATCGAACAGGCTACAGGCACTGAGTGAAACAGAGAGCGCCACAGCGCCCAGTAGGGTAAGACTTTGCTTTTTATTGATCATTGTATGCGCTACTTCTGAAAATCTGGCGGCCATAATACCCAAGCATTCCCCCTCATGACAAGGGCAATCGGGCTTTGCAACCGTCATTGATCGAATTGTGTGACTTTTCGACCCAGTATGTTGGCTTTAGTTCTCAATCTTTAAGGATATTTATTCGCTGAAGTCATATGGGGCTATGAGTATGATTTTCTGCTTCAGAGCCGTACAGGTTTACTGTTGGCTGGATTGGGAAAAGAGTAAATGTGAGCGATTTCTTCTTTAAAGCCAAGCAATTAGTTACTAAGTCGATAGACAGTATGTGTGGCGATAAACATAGTAATCTCGTTAAAATCAGATTAAAGTTACCGATATGTTTTTATTGTGTTCTTGTACTGTGGCTTTTTGCCGTAAGTTTGCAGTGTTCGAAATAAAATAGTGGGATAGATGCATTGGGTTCTTTAGTTTGCGTAGGTACGGGTTTACAACTGGCCGGACAGATCAGTGTGATGAGTCGTAGTTATATTGAGCACGCTGATGTCGTGTTTTCACTCTTGCCCGATGGTTTTTCGCAGCGTTGGATCCAGAACATTAATCCCAATGTCATCAATTTACAGCCGTTTTATGCACAAAATGGTGAAGTTAAAAATCGCCGAGAAACCTACGAACAAATGGTTAATTCTATATTGGAGGCCGTAAGGGCTGGCAAAAAAACCGTTTGTGCGCTCTATGGTCATCCTGGAGTCTTTGCCTGTGTTTCCCATATGGCGATTACACGGGCGAGGGCAGAAGGGTTTTCAGCGAAGATGGAGCCGGGGATTTCGGCCGAGGCGTGTTTATGGGCTGATCTGGGTATTGACCCCGGCAGCTCTGGGCATCAAAGTTTTGAAGCTAGCCAGTTTATGTTTTTTAATCATGTGCCCGATCCGACAACCCATTTATTGTTATGGCAAATTGCGATTGCTGGTGAACATACCTTAACTCAGTTCCATACTACGAGTGACAGGCTGCAGATTTTGGTTGAACAACTGAATCAATTGTATCCGCGAGATCATCAAGTGGTGATCTACGAAGCTGCTAATCTGCCAGTTCAAGCCCCTAGAATTGAGTATTTGCCGTTGAGTAAGCTGCCCGAGGCAAACTTGTCTCCGATCAGTACTTTACTGATCCCGCCAGCAAAAAAACTCGAATACAACTATGCTATTTTAACTAAATTAGGCATTAGACCTGAAGATTTAGGCTAATTGTGAGTGCTGTACTTCTGAGCTGAATTCGGGAGTCATCATATAAATAAGGAAAGGTATGTCTGCATTATCGGATTTTTTTACCCAGTTAGGTCAAGATGCACAACTGATGGAAGCGTATCAACAGGACCCGGAGGCCGTAATGCGCGCCCATGGGTTAACTGATGAAGAAATTAGCGCTGTAATGAGAGGGGATATGACAAAACTAAAAGTTTTGAGTGGCGACCAAAATTATCAAACATTTATTTTAGTCAATCATGGTAATAATTAACTAATCTTGAAACGGTTACGTTGTGCCCTATTAGCCATCTTCGCCTTGTGTTCGACAGCTTTGATGGCTAACTCTCTCGATTTTGATCAGGCACTCAATGAGCTTGATGTATTACTGCAATCTGACCTTAGTGCTGCGCAGAAAAAGCTTGCCGAATATGAGAAAGAATTCAGTCGTTTAACTACAATACAACAAGGACGACTGAGGATAGATAGAGCGATAGGTTATTTTTTCACTGGTGAATATACTAAAGCGTTAGATGATCTACACCAAGCCGAAACCTTAGTGCCAAATACTGATTTATTGGCGTCAGTTTATAGTTACAAAGCCACGGTATATATAGGTCTGCGTGACTATGACAAAGCCTTGGCTGCAGTCGCTCAAGCATTAGCCCTAGTGGTGAATATTGATGATGTCACGATTAAACGGCACTCATATCTAAGAATTGCCAATATTTATTCCGAAATGGACGCTTATAGCGATATGGGCCTTTATGCCAATAAGGTGTTACAACTCGCAAAGGAAACCGATGTCCGCGATATTTGCCATGCCAAATTGCTGCGCGCTATTTATTTACTCGGCGTGAAAAATCCCGACGCCTTCGATGCCTTCGAAGATAGCCGTGAATACTGTGATGCGAAGCAATTCCCCCTTCTGGCGACTATGTCGATAAAAGGCAAAGCTATGGTTTTGCAGGAGCGGGGCGACTTTTTAGGTGCGAGAGCGATTCTACTATTAGCTTTAAAAGGGTATGAAGCTTTTCAATTTCAGTTAGAAATCAGCCATGTGCATGCACTACTTGCCGAGAATTACTTTGCCATGGATGAGCAGGTTCAAGCGAAAAGTCACGCCGTTAAAGTGCTTTCATTCCCCGATGATAATAGCTACATCGAACATAAGCATATTGCATATAAGGTATTTGCCGAACTGATGGCGGCGGATAAACAATTTGAGCAAGCCTATGAATACACAAGAAAAGAACAATATTATAATCAATTGATTTTTGACCAATCTAGAATGAAAACCCTCGCTTATCAGGCGGCTAAGTTTAATGCTGATGAACAGTCGCGTGAAATCAATTTACTCAATAAAGAGCGTGAACTTTACATCGCTCAGCAAATGGTAAAAGAGCGGGAATACACCAATATGCTGATGTTTATCACTATTCTAGTGGGTGGGCTGTTCTTCCTTGGGATTTTGTTAGCCGTAGGTCAGATGCAGAAACGTAAGTTTATGCGTATGGCGAGAATGGATGCCTTAACAGGCATATTGAATCGTGGTGCAGGGCAAGAGTTGGGAGAAAACCTTTTTGTGCAAGCCACGGCGCGTAGCGGGGATTTCTGTGTCATTTTATTCGATTTAGATTTCTTCAAACGCATCAACGATTCTTTTGGTCATGGAACTGGCGATTGGGCGCTTAAAAAGGTGGTTGACTCCCTTAAATCCCATATCCGAAATGGTGATGTTTTTGCTCGTATCGGCGGTGAGGAGTTTGCAATTTTATTACCCTATGCCGATGAAGATAAAGGCATGGAAGTGGCGGAGCAGTGCCGAGCCCGTATCGAGGCCATTGATACCCAACATTCAGGGCATAAGTTCGTCATAACGGCGAGTTTTGGCGTGAGCGGTTTAATGGCTGATGATCTGAGTTTGGATCCATTATTTCACCGAGCCGACATGGCGCTCTATGCCGCTAAGGCCAATGGCCGCAACACCGTAGTACGCTATTCTGACATATTAAAATGTGACAAGCAGGCAACTGATTTACGGCGTCATATTGCATCGCCCTCTGTGTAATGTAAGTCGAGTGAGCATTTAGTCTCATCCAGAGTTGGCAAGCCCTTACTGGTTTTATCCTTCCTTAGTTTATTGCTCGTTTTTTATTTTGCAGTCACTCACAAAATGAGATAACAGTTTAAGGTGTCTCTAAGCGCTCTTTTACTCTGCTTTGTTGCTCCAGTTGATTTCCCCTACGCTTAAGTGTTTTTCGTATCAAAAATTTCTCATTTTTAATGAATTGCCTTGACCTTGTGAATAAATAAATGGGATATCATAGCTGATAATTGCCTAGCTATTGCTGGGGCCTTACATAGAACAATGCGCATTCCTTTTTCCGTTGGAGCCTTCATGGAACAGTCGAGTTTACTCACGTCGGTGCTGCTATTTTTATTGGCGGCGGTTATTTTTGTTCCTTTAGGTAAACGTTTTGGCGCTGGCCCGATCCTTTCCTATCTAGCTGCTGGCATCATTTTAGGCCCTGGTGGCATGGCCTTAGTTTCTGATCCTGCTGCTGTGTTGCATTTTGCCGAGTTAGGTGTGGTGCTCATGTTGTTTGTGCTGGGTCTCGAATTGAATCCAAGTAAATTATGGGAACTTCGCAGTGCTATCTTTGGTTTAGGTAGTGGTCAGCTGTTGTTGTCATGGGCTGCGATTGGAGGATTGGCTTGGGGCTTTGGCTTGTCTATTGAGGCGGCTTTAGTGGTTGGTGCCGCGCTATCTTTATCATCGACAGCCTTTGCCGTGCAGTTAATGAGTGAGCATAGGTTGCTTACAACCCCACTTGGACGTGATGCTTTTGGGGTCTTGTTAATGCAAGATCTTGCGGTTATCCCTATGTTGCTGCTGACAGCATATTTGGCGCCCAATTCTGCTCAGATTGAACATCATGCGGTGCCTTGGTACTGGACGTGTCTTGCGCTCGTTGGTTTTGTGTTAGTGGGGAAATATTTACTGCCTAAATTCCTTAAACTAGTGGCAAGCAGTGGGGTGCGTGAAGTGCTCACCGCTTTTGCATTATTGCTGGTCATGGGTAGCGCTGAGTTAATGGAGTGGTTGGGACTTTCTGCGGGCATGGGGGCATTTTTGGCGGGTATTATGCTCGCTAACTCAAGTTATCGGCACCAGCTCGAAACTGACATAGAACCTTTTAAAGGCTTATTGCTTGGGCTGTTTTTTATGGCTGTCGGTATGAGTATGGATTTGAAATTATTGATATCTGATCCGTTACTTATTCTGGGCATTTTAATGGCTATGTTGCTGATTAAAACCTTTGTGCTTATGGTGTTGGGGCGCATTCGGCACCACAAATGGCGGCCTAGTATTGCACTAGGTTTGATCCTTGCTGAAGGGGGCGAATTTGCCTTTGTGCTTTTATCTCAGGCGCAGCTATCTGGTATTGTCGGCGATAAAATTGCGCAAGTCCTTGTGCTTGCTATTGGTTTGTCTATGGCAGTAACGCCTCTATTATTTACTTTGTTCCGAGCAACTAAAGCCAAAGTGGTGGATACTCGTTTGCCAGATACGATTAATGTCACCGAATCTGAAGTGGTGATTGCTGGATTTGGTCGAGTAGGCCAGATCACGGGGCGTATTTTGGCCTCATCAGGTATCCCTTTTGTCGCATTGGATAAGGATGCGAGTCATGTGGATGTTATTCGTAAATACGGTGGTGAAGTGTATTTTGGGGATGCCAGACGCTTAGACATGTTGATGTCGGCGGGGATTGCTCGGTCTAGATTACTATTGCTTGCCGTGGATAGTGTTGAGGATTCCATTGAAATTGCTCAGCAAGTGAAAACGCATTTTCCCCATATCAACATAGTCGCGCGGGCGAGGGACCGTAACCATGCTTATCGTTTGATGAGCCTTGGGGTGACGGATGTGTTTCGTGAGACCTTTGGTTCGGCGCTATCGGCCAGTGAGAAGATTCTCCAAGGCCTAGGTTTATCGCAGGTACAAGCCAACGAGCGGGTAAAAATCTTTGCTGAACATGATAAGAAACTGGTGATTGCTAGCGCAGCCCATCAAAATGATTTAGCGACGTTAATCAATCTATCGAATAAGGGTAAGGCAGAGTTGGAATCCCTTATGCGTGGAGATAGGGAGAATGTGAGCTAATGTTGTCACTCTGATTTGGATATAAAAAGAGAGCATAAATGCTCTCTTTTTTATTGGTTTACAACATCAAATTTAACGCTGATGTTTAAGTGTTAAAAGCTATAGCTGTATTGCAGTTTGACGTTGCGTTCTTCACCCGGCATACCACCGAGGAACATGGCTTTACTGTAATAGTCTTTATTGAAAAGGTTATTGATGTTCAGCTGGATTTTCCAAGAATCCGCGTTGTAGCTTACTGCCGAGTCAACGACGGTATAGCTAGGCACGTAACCGTCTGGAATACCAAATGAGCTTGAGTGCGTACTGCGATCATCGACAAATTTTGCACCAAGGCTCAGCTCGATTGGGCTTGATAATCTAAACCAATCCGCGCCATAGGTAATCCAAGCACTGGCAGTGACATAAGGTACGCCTTTTTGTCGGCTATTGTAGGTTAAAGTATTTGGATTTTGTTTATCCCTTGCATCTTGGTACATGCCGTTGAGGTTAATGCGCCATTGATCATTAAGATGGGCATTGAGATCGAGTTCAACTCCCTGAGTATCTTCGCTACCATCGTAAAAATACACGGGTACTTCTGGTCCTGATACGCCTACTTTATATTCTTCATTCGTATAAGGCACATTGGTTCGTGAGCTTTTAAAGAGCACCAATGATGCGAGCATTTGATCATCAAAGGCTTTAAAGCGCATACCCAGATCATTGCTTACCGATTCTGAATCTTCACGGTCAGTATTTTTGCCGGTCACAGAGCCTAATATACTGTAAGCCGTGCGCCCCTTTGAGTGGTTCACAAAGAAAGATAAATCGTCCGTTGGCATATAAGTTAAACCTAGATTATAGGTGATGCCGTTATCCGTAGTGTCCTCTTCCTGCGTCGCAGCAGCTTGACTTGCACTATAGCGTTCATCGACACCTAAGTGTTCATAACTTTGTTTTATCTCGTTAAAGGCAACGCCTACACGTGTGGTGAAGCCATGTCCTAAATATCCCACGTGTTGTACACCTAAACCCCAAGCGCTAACTTTTTTGTCATAGTTCGCAGTCTTGAGTGGGTCATAGTCCTCAAACTTGCCTGTACCCCAGTTAGGATTACGGATGTCGTAAATATAAGGCAGGGAACCTTGATAAGTGATTTCTCCATCCTTGTTTTTATAGATTTGATCCGCATCGTAGATAGAATATTGCTGGAAGCGAATATTACGGTCTTCATAGTTGGCATTGACCAATAATTCATTGTCTATATTGCCAATTTGGAAGTCATAACGTAAATCGGCAAAGTACTGCCACGAAGTCTCGTCGGCATCCACTTTACGGTATTCCTGACGTCTTGCAGCAAAAGGATAAAGTACGCCGTTTTCAACTAAAGGCGCGCGGGGATCTGTGTTGATCGGGTTTTTGCCTTGTTTCCAGTAGACGTAGTTATAAGCACCTGTTTGGCGGGCGAAGCCTGAAGTGTAGTCGCGATACTGTAATTGCTGATTAAGAAACAGATTATCGTTGAAGTAAATATTATGGGTTAGTTTAAATCTTAACTCTTCGCCTTCATTGTCCTTCGCCATGGGTGAAATCAGCCCTGCATCACCAAACGAATAGGGCCTTAAGCCGTCAGCACCCGACAACGAGGCCGCTAACTGCTGACGCTGTGCATCGGTCAGTTGTAGACCTTTACCACTTGGATCGTTGATCAAATCCTGCCAAGTGACCTCTCCCGCGCTCTTACCGCCGACTGAATCGGCATTGTAAATTCGAATCGGGTGGCCAATAGAGTCAACGGCAATAGCATCTTTGATGTAAGCACCTGAAAGCATTACATCTTGGCTATCACTTAATACCCATTTCAAGGCGCCATAGATTTCGTCTCTGTCTGTGCCTATATCGCGATAGCCATCACTGCGGCCGGATTTGGCCACTAAACGGTAGGCGACATCATCGCTCAGGCCACCCGTGCTATCCAGAGCAAGAGAGTAGGTATCCCATTGCCCAACTTCGGCGGTAAATTTGTTTTTTGACTCGAATTGCGGTTTTTTCTCAATTAAATTGATGACGCCGCCAGCACTCCCCATGCCATAGAGTCCAGTCGCAGGGCCTTTTAATACTTCTACGGATTCAACGTTGGTTAAAGAGCGCGTGGGGTTGAAAGTGTTACCAAGGCCAGCACCGCCATACATACCGTCATAGGTGTAATTTGCGCCTAAACCACGGATGACTATGTTGTCACCGATGCCATAGTTATTACCCGCTTGAGTCACACCACTGATGTTACGGATCAAGTCTTGCAGATTATCTGTACCTTGGGTTTCGATCAGTTCTTGGTCAACAATCACTACAGCTGCAGGGGTTTCCATGAGGGACATGTCGGATTTAGTCGCTAGCCCTGAATTTTTCACCACTGAGTTTTGTCTGCCATAAACCGTGATGCGCTCAACATTGGCTTCAGTATTTGCTGATACCGAGTTAGCTTCGGCGGATGCAGTTTGCGATAAAACGGAAAGGCAGGCGAGTGCAGTTAGTGACAAACGAAATGATTTCATTAATGGTTCCCCCAAATAAATAGGTCGCGAATAGTAATGATTTGCATTTAAGTTGGCAACATATGTTTCAGATGTCGTGGTTGAAATGTGCAGTGCTGCGAATAAGTGTTACGAAAAGGCATGTATTTGAGGAAGTAAGGTATGGGTTCTCGCAGGAGAAAAGCTTCATAAAAAGTCGCGTCTAAGCTTCATCCCGCTGTAATGTCAAATTTGTTTCATTTTTTTTATAAAAAAGTGATTTATTTTTTGAGTTAACCATCACATCCCACCTTGTTGATCGGGAAACGCAACCTGGTACTTAGTTTGAATCGCACACGACACTTGTTTCGTTTACGTAAACGTCAAAATAAAACGGTCGTTTAAATTCGTAGCAATGGCAACAGTCTTTATCATTATGATTTATATGAATTTATCTGACTTACCTCTAGGTTAGTTCAAAACATTGAGCATTTTCTACTTAGGTCTAATAGAGTAAAAATGATGTAACAATAAATTTACTATACGTTATTTAATTACGTAATTAATTACTTTGCGTATTGATTGGTAAAGTTGTCTGACAAGTTTCATTTAACTGCAATTACCATATGTGATTAAAATGTTTAATTGCATATTTATCAGTCGTTTGTTGTTTATTTTGTTGCTTGGTCAGACCAATTTTAGCATGGTTTTTACTTAGGTTAATGCATGTTTTTGTCAATCTTGGACTGTTGCAAATACAAACGTTTGTCGGTAAGTTTTAGTTCGAAACAAACATTTGATGGTTTTTTGGTGAGTTTATAAGCAGTGGTGATTGGGGATACTACTGCTTTATATGTCAGCGTTAAGCCTGTGATAGTGGAGCCTCTTGGGAGGGCATCAAGATGACGGAACACACTTTGAGTGAACAGCAATTGAATTCGACACTGGGTAAAGCTACAGCAAACGCCACGCTTAATATTGTGGGCCGTGACATTCCAGGCCAAGAAGTCATCTTTACCGAAGGGGCTGTCGCCTTACTCGAATCCCTTTGTCGTGAATTTGCCGACGAAGTACCCGCCTTACTCGCTAAACGTAAAGATAAGCAAGCGCGTATCGATAAAGGCTCATTACCCGACTTTCTGCCTGAAACCCGCGCTATTCGTGATGGTGCATGGCAAATTCGCGGTATTCCTGATGACTTACTTGACCGCCGCGTAGAAATCACAGGTCCCGTTGAACGTAAAATGGTGATTAACGCACTCAACGCCAATGCCAAAGTGTTTATGGCCGATTTCGAAGATTCTTTAGCACCAAGCTGGGAAAAAGTCGTCGAAGGTCAAATCAATCTACGTGATGCAGTGCGTGGCGATATTGAGTACACAGCACCGGACACGGGTAAGCACTATAAATTAGGGCCAAATCCTGCAGTGCTTATTTGCCGCGTTCGTGGTCTGCACCTTAAAGAAAAACACGTGCAGTTTAATGGCAAAGCGATTCCTGGCTCACTGTTTGATTTCGCACTGTATTTCTACCACAACTATCGCCAACTTTTGGCCAAGGGCAGTGGTCCATATTTTTATATTCCTAAGTTAGAAAGTCATATTGAAGCGCGCTGGTGGGCAAAAGTGTTTGCTTTTGTTGAGGAAAGGTTTTGTCTGCAAGCGGGCACGATTAAATGTACTTGCTTGATTGAGACTTTGCCTGCCGTGTTCGAAATGGACGAAATTCTCTATGAACTACGTTCCAATATCGTCGCACTGAACTGTGGTCGTTGGGATTACATCTTCAGCTATATCAAAACATTAAAACGTCATAGCGACCGAGTCTTACCGGATCGCCAAGCCGTCACTATGGATACGCCTTTCTTAAGCGCTTATTCAAGACTCTTGATTAAGACCTGCCACAAACGCGGTGCCTTAGCGATGGGCGGCATGGCAGCCTTTATTCCTGCTAAAGATCCTGCTCAGAACGAAGCGGTATTGCAGCGAGTTCGTCGAGATAAAGAGCTTGAGGCGCGTAACGGTCACGATGGCACTTGGGTCGCGCACCCTGGCCTTGCTGACACCGCTATGGGGATTTTCAACGAATACATAGGCCAAGATCACTGTAATCAATTACATATTACCCGTGATGTCGATGCGCCGATCCTTGCCAGCGAGTTACTTAAAACCTGCGACGGTGAGCGCACTGAACAAGGGATGCGTCTGAACATTCGTATCGCCCTGCAGTATTTAGAGGCGTGGATCAGCGGCAACGGTTGTGTACCTATTTACGGCTTAATGGAAGATGCGGCTACGGCTGAGATCTCTAGAGCATCAATTTGGCAATGGATCCAACATGGTAAGTCGCTGTCAAACGGCAAATTAGTGACCAAACAACTCTTTAAAGACATGTTGGTTGAAGAGCTGTCGAACGTGAAAAAAGAAGTGGGTAGCGACAGATTCACCCATGGCAAATTCACCCAAGCGGCGGTATTGCTCGAAGACATTACCACCTCCGACGAGCTGGTCGATTTCTTAACCTTACCCGGTTATGAAATGCTGACAGCTTAGAATGGACTCATTTGCTTGAACCGTTTTAGGTAAACCAGATTTAGCTGTGGCGGGGCTACCGTCAACCAAACAATTTAGCAGAGTGAAACTGGGGGGCAGTTTCATGATAGCTACAACATCAAAGATAAAGGAGCGACACTATGACTAAGGCAACGACTCAGACTTCACGTCAAGAACAGATTGATGCAATCAAGCGAGATTGGGCAGAAAACCCACGTTGGAAACACGTGCGTCGTCCTTATACCGCAGAAGAAGTGGTTGCGCTTCGCGGTTCAATCGTGCCTGAGAATACTATCGCTAAGCGCGGTGCTGCTAAGTTATGGGAATTGGTTAACGGTGGCGCTAAAAAAGGCTATGTGAATTCACTGGGTGCGTTAACGGGTGGTCAAGCGGTACAACAGGCGAAAGCGGGTATCGAAGCGATTTACCTTTCAGGTTGGCAAGTGGCAGCCGATGCTAACTTAGCCGGCACTATGTACCCAGATCAATCTTTATACCCTGCCAACTCAGTGCCAGCTGTGGTGTCACGCATCAATAACTCATTCCGTCGTGCTGACCAAATTCAGTGGGGCAATGGCGTTAATCCAGAAGATGAAAAATTTGTTGATTACTTTCTGCCAATTATTGCTGACGCAGAAGCGGGTTTTGGCGGCGTATTAAATGCCTTCGAACTGATGAAGTCGATGATTGACGCAGGCGCTGCCGGTGTTCACTTTGAAGATCAGTTAGCTTCAGTGAAGAAATGTGGTCACATGGGCGGCAAAGTATTAGTGCCAACCCAAGAAGCGGTACAAAAGCTGGTTGCTGCACGTTTAGCGGCGGATGTGAGCGGTGTCGATACACTGGTTATCGCCCGTACCGATGCTAACGCGGCCGATTTGTTAACTTCAGATTGTGACCCATACGACCGTGATTTCGTGACAGGCGAGCGCACTAATGAAGGTTTCTACCGTGTTAAAGCGGGTCTTGACCAAGCGATTTCTCGCGGTCTAGCTTACGCCCCGTATGCGGATTTGATTTGGTGTGAAACCGCTAAACCGGATCTTGAAGAAGCGCGTGTTTTTGCTGAAGCGATTCATGCTCAGTACCCAGATCAACTGCTTGCTTATAACTGTTCGCCTTCGTTCAACTGGAAGAAAAATCTGGACGACGCCACTATCGCGCGCTTCCAACAAGCCTTGTCAGACATGGGCTACAAGTACCAGTTCATCACTTTAGCCGGTATCCACAACATGTGGTACAACATGTTCGACCTCGCTTACGACTATGCTCGTGGCGAAGGTATGAAGCATTATGTTGAAAAAGTTCAAGAAGTTGAGTTTGCTGCAGCGAAGAAAGGTTACACCTTCGTCGCGCATCAACAGGAAGTGGGCACAGGTTATTTCGACCAAGTGACTACGGTTATTCAAGGTGGCCATTCATCAGTGACCGCACTGACAGGTTCTACCGAAGAAGAGCAGTTTTAAGCAGTAAGCAGCGCTTAGGATGGTCCATTGTGATTGTGGATCACTCCTCAGCACGCCTTATGCCGATGTGTGGTGAGGCGTGGTTAAAAACTCGAAATAGAGGGCAAGGGCGGACTGTGATGAGTTACCGAGCTTGCAGCTTAAATATCGAGTCGAGTATGAAAGAGTGTTACCCGTAAGCCTGTGTTTAGCTGCTTTGCAGCTGTTATCCCCGTGCAGTTCGCCTACATGTGCTGTGCGGGTTTTTAAGTCAAATTTTGTGACTTAACTTCCTACCCAGTAAGTTTTTGCTTGCCTTAGCTTGGCGACTCTATGAGTCGCTATTTTTTTGCTTATTGGTTCACTATTGCGCTGATTAATATGGTGCAACTCTGATGCGACTTGGTGCAATAATCGGATTATTTTACAGCAGCTTATTGCTATCTCATTGTTATTTAATGGCTATCAATAGTGGCCTGGAAAATGCTCTGAATAATGTGGAAAGTTATAGCGTATTAAAGCTGATTGCTGGCATTCACATTGAGGTCACCGCCATGAAATATTACAGTCGCCGTTTAGTTAAACCTGAACATTTAAATCCAGCAAACACCCTGTTTGGCGGTCAGTTGCTCAGTTGGATAGATGAGGAGGCCGCTATTTTTGCTGCCTGCCAGATGAAGAGCACCAGTCATGTGACTAAGCTGATTTCTGAAATCAACTTTATGACGCCAGCACATCAAGGGGATGTGATTGAGTTTGGTCTGGAGCTCGTGAGTCTCGGCCACAGCTCGATTACTGTCAGCTGTCAAGTACGCAATAAGATGACGCAGGCGCCAGTGGTGAGTATAGATAAGATGGTGTTTGTGCATGTGAATGCCCAAGGATTGCCTGTGCCCCATGGTATTCGGGCGAATGCGGCTTAAGGGGCGTGGCGCTTAAAATGCGTGATGCTTAAATGTATAAGATGCTTAAAATGAGCAGTGACACCTAGGCGTCACTGTCATTAGTCTTTGGTTAAATCTTCTTTTACCGATTTGACCGCATCCCGTGAAGCATGACCTATGGCTTTTGTCGTGTCTCGAGTCGCGTGGCCTATCTCAGTGGTGACTTCTTTAGTCGTTGTGCCGATGGCACGGCCTGCGTCCTTTAAATCCGCACAGGCGGATGTAGCGAGTAATAAAGGAATAATAATGAGCGTCGCTTTATTCATTGTGATGCTAATCCTCAATTTAAGTTCGTAACTCAATTTACTGGGCCTTGCCATTTTTACTGTACTAAATGACATTCGGGACAATATAACAGATCTTGAGCTGAATCACGCTATGGCGATATTATCTGCCGAGTCGCTGTTGCAATGCTTCTGGGCGAGTGTCAACCGAGTGAGCGAAACAGAAAGCAGTAAATGACGTCGTGGGTTGAGTTATCGAACTCGACAAATAAAAACGCCAGTGGCGTTTTGCGCACTGGCGTCTAAGGTCGCTAAATAATACTGCAAAGATTATTCGAGTTTGGCTAAGCGTTGTTGATAGTCTTCAATCAGGTGCTGCATGATTTCTTCTGGCGCCGCATCGTCACAGCAATCGTCTAAAAAGATTTTAAAGGTGACTAAGGCATGGCCATCATTTTTGAGTCTGTCACTCTGCATTGAGAAGTAAGCATCTTCATTTTCGGCTTTACGAACCACAAACTTATTCGTTTCGAAGGTTTTTTCCCCAGAAAGCTCGTGCCATTTAGTGATGCGATTTAACGCGATCTCACAGGACTGGTTCATTTCAATATGATTTAACCAAGTAACGGGATGTTCAGGATCTTTGTAATGTGGACATCTAACTGTGTAGTTATATACATGGGTGATTGCAGTCATAGCGTACCTACCTGTTCGAGGATATTGTTGCCATCATAGGCATCGTTTTTGAATTCGGTCAATCATTAATTAAGTCTATATAGCCTTGATGTTTTTTGACGGAGAAGGATAGTTACTGCATGAAAATTAACCATTTACTTAATCTGTCATGTCTCTATTTAGCATGAGTTTTATGCCAATAACTTTGTGCTAGATCTCAGTTTTGGGTGAAGTTTCGCTTTTGCTGAATTACTGATTAATAAAGCAACAACTTGGTCGTCAGTAAGTCTTATTGATAAAAAGAGCGAACAGCGGAGTAAATAGGTTAATTAAACTTTGATGGGAGCAATACGTATAAGTGGCAGTACTAAGTTGTCGCAGAGGAAACGCAGAAAGCAGAATGGACAGAGGCCCATTCGTTAGAACGGGCCTCTCAGCTGGCTTCATCTTTTGCAGGGAAAAAGCGAACTGGGGCCATCTTATCGGATCTGTAACAGTCTGTAACCCACAGAGATCACGTTTTTTATATCATTTTGCTATGAATATTTGAGGTTCAGATCCTTTCTTCTTGAATATGCTGATTTGTGAGCGTTTTGTCAGTGCAAAGGTGCATAGACACTGAGTTTTATGTTGGTTTTTGTTACTCAATTTTTAAGATAGTAACTTACCTCACCATCTTGTTGATACAGGTGTAAAAAAGGCCCCAATAGTACAGCAATAATCTGTGCACTATTGGAGCCTAAAACGAATTCATTGGAGGATGAAGTCGTGTTTACGCACTAGCAGGACAATAAGTCGTTATCCAGCAAGTTAGCGCACGATTGCTGTGTGCTAACTTGCGATTGGTAAGGTATCGCGATTACAGCGCACAATTACAGCGCATTAGTGAAGATCTGACAGATCTCCGCATGGGTCGCTTGTTTTGGATTCGTGAATCCACAGGCATCTTTTAACGCGTTATCCGCAAGTGTTGGAATATCTTCCGCTTTCACGCCTAATAAGGTCAGGTTTTCAGGGATCTTAACCGCAACAGACAGTTTTTTGATTGCCGCTATCGCCGCACTGGCACCTTGCTCATCTGTCATCGCAGACACATCGACACCCATAGCCTTGGCAATGTCTTTTAAGCGTGCAGGGACGACCTGGGCGTTATATTCCTGCACATGGGGCAGCAGCAGGGCGTTACACACGCCGTGGGGCAGATCGTAGAAACCGCCTAATTGGTGCGCCATCGCATGCACATAACCTAAGCTGGCATTGTTAAACGCCATACCCGCTAAGAATTGGGCGTAGGCCATTTGTTCACGGGCGTTGATGTCTTGACCGTTTTCAACTGCGTTGACTAAGTTAGCTTGAATCAATTCCATGGCCTTGATCGCACAGGCGTCGGTGATCGGGTTAGCTGCAATAGACACATAGGCTTCAACCGCGTGAGTCAGTGCATCCATACCAGTTGCGGCAGTTAGGCTCGCAGGCTTTTTCAGCATGAGCTCAGGGTCGTTGACCGACAGCAAAGGCGTGGTGTGTTTATCGACAATCGCCATTTTAATGTGGCGGGCTTCGTCGGTAATGATACAGAAGCGCGTCATTTCACTGGCAGTACCTGCCGTCGTATTAATGGCCACTAACGGCAATTGTGGTTTTGCGGATTGATCTAACCCTTCGTAATCCTTAATGCTGCCGCCATTGGTGGCAACAAGGGCGATACCTTTGGCACAATCATGGGGTGAACCGCCGCCGAGTGAAATCACAAAGTCACACTTGTTGGCTTTTAACAGGGCTAAACCCGCTTCGACGTTCGTCACTGTTGGATTAGGTTGTACGCCATCATAGATGGTGGAGGTAATGCCATTTTGACCGAGTTTTTCGGCCACTTCACCCACTAAGCCAATCTTGACTAAGGGTTTATCTGTCACTATGAGTGCGTGTTTAAAGCCTAAGGTTTTGATGTCACCGATAGCATCATCCACTGCGCCTTGGCCTAATACGTTGACAGAAGGAATAAAAAATTTAGCAGCCATAAAATCCACCTATTTGCTTGTAAAGATTAAGTTGTGTTCTTTTCTGGTGATCAAGCTACCAATTTGGAGGTAGTGAAAGTGTGAGCTTGATCGAGTTCGGCGCTTATCTGAGGGTAATTTCCCACTAAAGTTGGAACTGGGTAACTAAATTTCGGACTTTTATGACGGGTATTAGTGTTGGCGTACGATATGGTTTTTTTAGCGTTGTTAGCGCCCCTGGTGATGCATCATTTCTGTGCATTTTTCGTTTACTTTTTATCCCACTTTCTTATCCAGAGTTTGACGGCTCAATTGTTAAATCTAACAGAGGTTAAACCTCATGAATACTCTCATTTGTAGCATTAACTCCAATTAATTAGTTTGATATCTAATATTAATTTATGCGTGCTGCTGTGGTTGTGGTAGGGCCGTAAGTCAAAGAAATCTATACATTTATCTTGTTTTTACAGATTAATTCTTTTTTACATAACTAACTTGTGAGCTTTGTCACTGTGCTATTTTAGGTTGATAGTTACATCACTAATCATTATCATGATTGTTAATTGAACGTTCAATTAACGTCGTTCAGAGTATTGAGAGAGTGGTTATTCCTTGAGTATTTATGCCTAAAGCCGCAATGAAATTGATACGCAGACAGCAGCTTATCGATGCGACATTAGCATCGGTTGCCTTGCATGGATTGCAGCACACGACCATCAACAGCATTAGTCAGTTGGCGGGGATGTCGTCGGGGATCATCAGTCATTATTTCAGTGGTAAGCAGGGCTTGATCCAAGCGACGCTGCGCCACTTGCTCGAGCAGTTAAAGCAAGCGTTGCTCAATCGAATCCAAGGACAAGTGTTGGCGCCAACAGAGCGCTTAATGATGATAGTTGAAGCGAATTTTACCGAGTTACAGCGCTCACGAAATGTCACTCACACTTGGCTGAGTTTTTGGGCACAGGCCGTCCACGATCCCCAGTTAGCCCGTTTGCAGAATATCAATAGTCGCCGCTTATACAGCAACTTACATTTTTCCTTTCGGCACGTGTTGCCCAAAGAGTTTGCCCTGATGGCTGCTGAGCAAACGGCGGCGATGATCGATGGATTTTGGTTACGCAGCGCCTTAAGTGAAACCCCTGAGCAAGATTTTGTTCAGGCCGAAAAATTATGCAAAACCTTTATCCATAACGTGATAAAGCAGCATGGAGTTAATACATGTCAGTATCAGTAGAAGTTCAGTACAACTTTATTGCGGGTCAGTTGCTCGCTAACGACAGCGGCGAAACCTTCGACGTCGTCAATCCTGCCACCGGGCAATTGGCGTATCGAGTGCAAGTGGCTGATGAAAAAATTCAGCAAGCGGCCATCGAGAGCGCCAAAAAAGGCTTTGTGATTTGGTCAGCCATGAGCGCCACCGAACGCAGTCGTATTCTGTTAAAGGCGGTCGCATTATTGCGTGCTCGTAATGATGAACTCGCGGCAATCGAAGTGTGCGACACAGGTAAACCTTGGCAAGAAGCCTCAGTGGTTGATGTGGTCACAGGCGCAGATGCTATCGAATTTTTCGCCCATATTGCCCCAGGGCTTGAAGGCGCGCAGCAGCAAGTCGGTGGGGATTTTTATTACACCCGCCGCGAGCCCTTAGGCATTTGTGCTGGCATTGGCGCGTGGAATTATCCATTGCAAATCGCCTGTTGGAAGGCGGCGCCTGCCTTAGCCAGCGGCAATGTGATGATTTTTAAACCTTCGGAAGAAACGCCGCTTGGCGCACTGAAATTGGCGCAACTCTTTAGTGAGGCGGGTCTGCCCGATGGCGTATTTAACGTCGTGATGGGTGACGGCAAGGTTGGCGCTTGGTTAACGGGGCATCCAGATATTGCCAAAGTGTCCTTCACGGGGGAAGTCGGTACCGGTAAAAAAGTCATGGCCGCGGCGGCAAGTTCATTACAAGACGTCACTATGGAACTCGGTGGTAAATCACCGCTTATCGTATTTGACGATGCCGATATCGACAATGCGGTTTCAGGTGCCATGCTCGGTAACTTCTATACCCAAGGTGAAGTCTGTACCAATGGGACGCGGGTGTTTGTCCATGAGTCGGTTTATCCACGCTTTATCGAAAAACTGCTTATGCGTACTCAAACTAATATTGTGGTGGGCGATCCTATGGCGCCAGAGACTAACTTTGGCGCCTTGATCTCCAAAGACCACCAGCAAAAAGTGCTCGATTATATTCAGCAAGGTATCGACGATGGCGCAACTCTACTCACCGGTGGCACAGCATTAACGCCGGAAAATGCTCCCAATGGTTACTTTGTCGCCCCGACGATTTTCACCCATTGCACCGACGAGATGCGCATCTGTAAAGAAGAAATCTTTGGCCCTGTGATGTCGGTACTCACCTTTAAAGAGGAAGCGGAAGTGATTGCTCGGGCAAACAATACCGCTATGGGCTTGGCCGCTGGGGTGTTTACCCAAGATATCAGCCGTGCCCATCGGGTTATTCATCAGTTACAGGTGGGTATTTGCTGGATCAATGCCTATGGCGCCTCGCCAGCCGAAATGCCCGTGGGAGGTTATAAGTTGTCGGGCATTGGCCGTGAAAACGGTAGCGAGACACTCAAGCATTACACCCAAGTTAAAGCCGTTTATGTGGGTCTACAGCCCTTAGAAAGCCCATTTTAAGGAGGCATTTTGACTCAGTCATTAGAGCAAAAATATTATAACTACATCATAGTTGGCGCAGGCTCAGCGGGTTGTGTGCTCGCCAATCGCTTGTCAAAGGATCCTAAAAACGAAGTGCTGTTATTAGAAACCGGTGGCAGCGATAAGAGCATCTTTATTCAAATGCCGACGGCGTTATCAATTCCGATGAACAGCCCTAAATATGCTTGGCAGTTTGAAACTGAGCCTGAGCCGTATTTAGATAATCGCAAGATGCATTGTCCTCGGGGCAAGGTGCTTGGCGGTTCATCGTCGATCAATGGCATGGTATACGTTCGTGGTCATGCTAGGGACTTTGATGAGTGGCAGGCGCAAGGGGCGACCGATTGGGATTATAGCCACTGCTTACCGTACTTTAAGAAGGCGGAAACCTGGGCCTTTGGTGGTGATGAGTATCGCGGTGAGTCTGGGCCGTTAGGCGTGAATAACGGCAATCAAATGCAAAACCCCTTGTACCAAGCCTTTGTGGATGCGGGCATTGCGGCGGGGTATTTATCGACCGCCGATTATAATGCGGCGCAGCAAGAAGGTTTTGGCCCTATGCATATGACGGTCAAAAAAGGCGTACGCTGGTCAACCGCCAATGCCTATTTACGCCCAGCGATGGCTAGACGTAACCTCACGGTTGTGACCCACGCTTTAGTGCATAAAGTGTTATTGGAAGGACAAACGGCTGTTGGCGTTCGCATTGAACACAAAGGTAAAGTTGAAGATATTCGTTGTAACAAAGACGTGATTTTAGCTGCCGGCTCAATAGGTTCGCCGCATTTACTGCAATTATCAGGCATTGGCGATCCCCAAGTATTGGCCGATGCAGGGGTCGAGTTACAACATGAGTTGCCCGGTGTTGGTCAGAATTTACAGGATCATTTAGAGTTTTATTTCCAATTCAAATGCCTTAAACCGATTTCACTCAATGGCAAGTTAGATCCTTTCAGCAAGTTCTTAATCGGTGCCCGTTGGATCTTAGATAAGTCTGGCCTAGGGGCCACGAATCACTTCGAGTCCTGTGGCTTTATTCGCTCAAAAGCGGGTCTGGAATGGCCAGATTTACAGTACCACTTTTTACCTGCGGCCATGCGTTACGATGGCAAAGAAGCCTTTGCGGGTCATGGGTTTCAGGTACATGTGGGCCATAACAAGCCTAAGAGTCGTGGTGCCGTGACCTTAGTGTCGGCAGATCCTAAAGCGCCGCCCAAAATTCAGTTCAATTATTTACAGCATCCCGATGATATTGAAGGCTTTAGGGCCTGCGTGCGTTTGACCCGTGAGATCATTAATCAAGCGCCATTCGATGAGTATCGCGATGAAGAAATTCAACCCGGCACACAAGTGCAAACCGATGCGCAAATCGATGCCTTTGTGCGTCAATCGGTTGAGAGTGCTTACCATCCTTCTTGTTCGTGCAAGATGGGCATGGATGCGATGGCGGTGGTGGATCCCGAAACCCGCGTGCATGGATTGCAGAATTTACGGGTGGTGGATTCTTCTATTTTCCCGACTATCCCGAACGGCAATTTGAACGCGCCGACCATAATGTTGGCTGAGCGCGCTGCGGATATGATCTTAGAGGCTGAGATGTTAGCGCCAGCAGATTCCGCCGTTGTGGTTGCCGATGCTTGGCAAACCACACAAAGAAGTACTGCTACAGGTTAACGGCGCAAGTTAATGCCATAAGTGCACAACATGCCTGCTCGGTCCGTCTTATCGATGGACTGGCGGCTTCAACTTTGAAATGACTCATTAATTGATGACTCAAAACTCATTAATTGTTTACTCAAAATAAGGGTCATGATTCATTTTATCTAAAGGGTCGGTCAGCCCGCAGTGAGTGTGCAAATGACCGCTTTCACGACTGATCATCTATCAGGGTTTAACTATCGCGGAGTATTTTTAAGTAGCGATATTTAAGGCTTGAGGGCAGAACGCTGCCTTTAAAAATGGTTCAGTTTTTATTATTAAATAAAAACATGGAGTTACATTTTATGGGTCTATATCCAGATGCCGACTTATACCCAGTATCGACTGGGACTGAGTGCTCATTATGACTTGGTTATTATCCGCAGGGATACTGTTCACTTTTGCCGCGATTGCGTTTGTGATTTATCGCTGGGGCAATATTCGCTGTATCGGGGTGACGCCTGTGCGTACTTTTACCTTTATCGCGATTCTGTTTACCTCAGGACTTGATGTCGGCTTGATCATGTTTCCGCTCACCGAGTTTGCGGGTTACGCCAATGTGGCGGCGAGTCCTGAATACGGCTTTAGTAATCCGCTGGCGATTGAGTTTGGCTTCTGGGCCTTCTTGATTTGGATCTTCTACTTTTTAACCTGTTTTTATTTTTGTGTCATCGAGCCTAGGGTGAGATTCTTCGATATTCCTTGGGTTAAGTTCATCAATAATATCGTAATTATTGGCACCTGCGCCTTTACCGCCTATTTGCTATTGAGCAATTTACCTTGGTATTTACCCGAATTAGGTGATGGCGAAACCATAGTCGGTAGCTTCTATTTAATCGTATTTATGGTGATCGCCGCGGCTGTGTATTCCAGCACTAGCATACGTTATGTGCGTATCTTGAGTCTGGCGAGCACCTGGTTATTTTTAGGCTTGATTGCCATCATGTGGGCCAGTGCATTTTTATCGGCTGACTCGAGTGTGGGCGAGTTCTTTACGACCTTTGCCATGCTGGGTGACTACTTCGGCAATATTCAACATTTTGTGTTACCCATCAACGACTACCATGAGTTTTATCTGTTCTGGTGGTTTGCGTGGAGCATTATGATCGGTCAATTTACCTCACGCTTTGTCGGCGGCATGAAAACCTACCAAGTGCTGTTGGCCATGATGGTGTTTCCGTCTATCCCCATCGCGATTTGGTTCACTGTACTTTATTACTACAGCGCCAATGGCTTAGATACCTCGGGCTTCTATAATCTGGCGATGGTGATTGTGGGAATTACCTTTGTAATCAATTCACTCGACTCACTTGTACGCCTCTATACCGATAATCTTAATTTGACCATTGAGCGGTTAGGCAAGTTTAAATATGTCAGTTTTAACTTAGTCTTGCTCTGCAGTCTGACATTACTTTTTCAATTAGACTTTCTTCAAATTCAATGGGTTGGTGCAATCGCACTGGGCCTGATCTTTAGCTGTTTTGGTTACATCATGATGACGCAATTGCAAACTGTTCGTGCCATTGAGCGCTCGCCAAAAGAGAACAAAATCGACTTTACTAAAATTGAGCTAGCCAACTAATGGAAAAATTAATAATGAAATCAAAATGTTTTTATCTTGTCGCTGGTGGATTGTTATTGATGTCGACTGCGGCGAATGCCGGATTATCGGCCACTGTGACGGCGACGTCGGATTACACTTTTAATGGTGTCAGCCAAACTGACAGTGGCCCAGCACTGCAAGGCAGTCTGGATTACGGTTTTGATTCGGGATGGTACGTGGGCGGCTTTACCTCGAACGTCGACTTTGGGGGGAATGACAGCACTTGGTTGGAACTCGATGCCTATGCGGGCAAGTTTTATCAGCTCAATGAGCAACTGAGTTTCGATGTCGGGCTGGCCTATTACACTTACCACGGCGAGTCGTTTTCCGATGAGTACAACTATCCTGAGCTGTATAGCAAGTTAGGATATGATAGTTCACTGGGTCACTCTGAAGCTAAGTTAACCTACACATGGGATTACTTTGGTTTGGGTGGTGAGCATTACACTATGTTGCTTGGCCATACTGTCAGTGTCGCTGAAGGGCATGATATTCGCTTTAGTGTCGATCGCTCGACATCACTTGATGAGGATAAATGGTCATGGGATGGTGGCAAATCTTTTAATCATTTCCGTATCGCCTATCTGACCAGCTGGAGTGGCTTTGATTTTAGCCTTGCCGCCGAAGATACCAGTATGAACTTAGATACCAGTGACGAGCGTTTAGTGTTGTCGGTATCGCGTCAATTCATGTTGTAATCTAAGGGACTTTTACCATAAAAGTGCCTCCTCTTGGTGAGTTCAGCCGCGCTTTCTGGTAAGGTGCACTCGTTGCTTAGAATGGGGAGAATGAAAAGAACGATGGAAAAGTACGAACAACTGCTTATTTCGCTGCGCCGAGTGATACGCGCTATCGACATTCATTCTCGCCAGCTGAACAAACACTCAGGTTTAACTGGGCCGCAATTGATGGTGATGCAGAAAATCGCCCAATTGGATGCGCCATTGGCTAAAACCGTGGCGGAAGAAATTACGCTCAGCCCTGCGACTGTAACGACCATTATCGATCGTCTAGAGGGACGTGGTTTAGTGATCCGTCTACGCAGTGAGACTGATAAACGTAAGGTGCATTTATATCTTAGCGATGCGGGCCGAGCACTGTTACAGGACTCACCTAAACCGTTACAGGATCATTTTATTAAGCGTTATCAGAATCTTGAAGAATGGGAGCAGAGTCAATTGCTCTCAGCCGTTGAGCGTATCGCGACTATGATGGACGCCGATAAAATTGATGCGGCGCCTATGCTCTTGGTGGGGAAGATCCAAGGGGATGAGTAAGTTTCGTTTTTTCAACGACTAAAGTTATAAGATAAAAAAGCACTGAATTCTCAGTGCTTTTTTGCTTTTAGCCGATTAAGCGTTAGATCAGACAGCAGGGCAGCTTGTTTCTGTTACTGAATTGATGAGGATCTCTTGTACTGGTGTGTCTTGGAAGCCTTCGATATTTTTTGTTGGGACTATGCTGATTTGATCTGCCACCTCTATGCCGTCAACCACTTTGCCAAACACGGCATAACCATAACTACTCGCTGACGCGTCTAGATGTGGATTATCTAATACATTGATAAAGAACTGAGAGGCAGCGGTATCAGGTGCATTTGCTCTTGCCATCGCAATAGTGCCACGTTTGTTGCTAATACCGACTGCGGCTTCATTCTTGATTGAGGCACTGGTCGGTTTGCTTTTGAGACCAGTGGTAAAACCGCCGCCTTGGATCATAAAGTTATTGATGGTTCTATGGAATAAGGTGCCGTTATAGAAAGACTTATCAACATACTGCTTAAAGTTTTTACCTGTGATTGGCATGTTAGTTAAGTCAATGGCAAGTGTGATATCGCCTTTCGTCGTTTTCATTAAATAACACACATCCGCAGCTAAGGTTGGCGGAGTGGGATCGGGCGTCGGTGGCGTCGGCGTTAAATCACCATCTGTACTTCCTTCACAACCCGTCAAGGCTATGCAGCCGACAAATAGTAATCCTGATAACTTCTTCATTTCATATCCTTATTCTCAATCATCATTGGGGTGTTTTTGCTTTAGCATTCCATGGGCTTGAGCCACTGGCGTATATGTGAGGGCATATCAGGTTCCATGAATTTAATGTTGTTATTATGTTTCTATGCTGTAGCGAGACGAGATGTTGACAGAGGAGAGATAGGCTGTTCAAGTTATAAAACGCAATTGATACAAAGTGTTGCACTGATATCTGTGGTTAATATGTAACTTGACGTATTTGTTAGTATTAGTCTGAACACAATGACATAAAAATGACTTACGCTTGTCATGTTATTTCTATCCCTTTGCTCTTCACTTATTGCATGCTTTAGGAGCCATGCTTGCCCTCTTGCTGAACGCATGCCCCAATTTAGTGCATTCCACTCTTTATATCCTGATAGCTACTGAGCGCCAACTTAACTGAGTGCTTCTAGTAAGTTACTGATTTTTTGAAAATGTTTTTTGTTATTTCTCTGAAATATTTATGTCATCTTCTTGTTACTTTTCGTTGGCATGGTTACTGTATATCTAAAGCTATGGATGAGCGGTCGCGGGGGCGACAAAATATGGGGCTGGAAAAGTTGCTGTATTTGCGGGGAGTTGGAGCAGAATTTACTGATTGTTTTGGCCAAAATATCCATATTTCCGAGGTAGACAGGCAAGGTATCTTGACCTGTATGTTACAGGAAAAAAACAGCGTGGCAGGGACTGCCATTGATGCTCCTGCTACAGAAGCGTTATCGAGTGATGCTGGGCTGACCTGTGTCGATGCGGTATTGACCGAAGCATTGATCGCGTCGCAAATTGATCTACTGGATGCCCGTCCTTGGACTCAGGTGCTACCTGAATTCCATTGGTGTTTTGTGGATGAACCTTGGATAAGCCTTTGTTTACCGGAAACCTATACCTCAGATCTGAGTGTGGCGATTGAATGCGAACAGGGTGAGTCCATCGTATTCGATGTGCCTTTCTCGGCGCTTAAGTCCATTGGCGATTACCGCATTGAACAAACGCTTTATCTACACTATCGCCTTGATCTTACGCAACTGGGATTCGCACGCCTCGATTTAGCTGAGGCCAAGACCCAAGCTTTCCCTGACAACTTAATGCCCGCCGAGACTGAAGCGGTGAATTTAGCGTCCTATTTCCTGAGCAGCCAAGAGTTCACTAACAACCCTGCATTCACAAAAAACCAAGACTCATTTGTGCAAGTAGCAGACAAAAATGCGAGTGATTTCTCTGTGTTAGGTTTGGGCTTTCATCGCATAGCCTTAAGCTTAAAACATGCCCTATCGACAAGTACACAAGCGCCAAGCTTGGCGCTAGAGAGCTGTGTGACGGCAGAGGCTGATACTCGTACTTTGTTCTCTGGCACCTTAATGGTGGCGCCGCGGGCCGCTTATCAAGGCGTACTCACGGCTGTTGCCCAAGGTAAACGCCATAAACCTTGGGGGATCAG
Organism: Shewanella oncorhynchi; assembly: GCF_030848765.1. Taxonomy (NCBI): domain Bacteria; kingdom Pseudomonadati; phylum Pseudomonadota; class Gammaproteobacteria; order Alteromonadales; family Shewanellaceae; genus Shewanella; species Shewanella oncorhynchi. Next base: position 3,529,395 of record NZ_CP132914.1, on the reverse strand, counting down.
CGTCCAACTTTACAGTTTGCGCAGCGAGAGCCAATGGGGCATTGGCGACTTTGGTGATTTAGAACAACTGATCGGGCTGGTGGCGGCGCAGGGCGCGGATTTTATTCAACTCAATCCCTTGCATGCCCTCGATATCGCGGCGCCAGAGCATCCGAGTCCTTATAGTCCGTGCGATCGCCGCAGACTTAATCCTCTTTATATTCAATTACAAAGCGTTCCTGAATACCAAGCTCTTGCCACTGAATTTTCAAGTTCTATTTGGGTAGAGGCTATCGCCTTACTGAATCGTGATAATTGGCTCGATTATCCTAAAGTGAGCGAGCTGAAATACCGTGCCTTTGAGCAGTTATATCGCGTTTTTTGTGACACGCATCTGGCGAATGATACGCCCAGAGCGCAAAGATTCCATGAGTTTGTGCGTGAGCAGGGCAGTGCGCTACAAGAGTTTGCTCAAGCGGAATATTTGCGTAGTCCTAAAGCGTTTGTGCAAGAGGAAGGTTTCTATCTTTACCTGCAATTTGTGGCTGAAAAGCAGTTACACCTCTGTCAGCTAAAAGCTAAAGAGGTTGGGATGGGGCTGGGATTGATCCGTGATTTGGCCGTCGGTGCAGCGCTGCAGGGCAGTGAAGTACAGGCTAATGCCGAGCAGTTTTGTTTGAATGCCAGCATAGGTGCACCGCCCGATCCCTTTGCACCCCAAGGACAAAATTGGGGCTTAACGCCACTCGATCCTGTGAAGTTAAAACAACATAATTTTAGTCATTTTATTGCCTTGAACCGCGCTAATATGGAAAGCTGTGGTGCCTTGCGTATCGATCATGTGATGGGCTTACTGCGACTCTGGTGGTGGCCGCTGGATAAGCAACTCGGTCACGGTGCCTATGTGTATTATCCCGTCGAAACCTTGCTTGCCATCGTTTGCCTTGAGAGCCAACGTGCTCGCTGTGTGGTGATTGGCGAAGATTTAGGACTGGTGCCACCTGACATTATTCATCGTCTCTACACTTCTGGCATTTATTCCAATGAGTTGTTCTATTTCTGCAAAGACCATCAAGGCTTTAAATCACCGGATCAATATAAGTCCCAAAGCTTAATGATGCTGGCGAACCACGATGTGCCGACTTTAGTCGCTTGGTGGTGTGGCAGTGATTTACACCTGCGTCGACAGTTATCCCTGTTTGAAACTGACGAGCAGCTAGGCGAGGCGCTCGCTGGGCGTGAACATGAAAAGCAGCAACTCATTTCACTGTTAGTCGCTCAAGGTCTGTTAGCCGATGTGACGATAGCCGAACTCGATATTCAAACCTTGCTCACGGCTTGGATGACCTTAGGAGCTCGCGGTAATAGTGCGCTATACAGCGTGCAACTGTGCGATTTATTAGCAGATCGCCATGCGGTGAATATTCCCGGTACTTGGCTCGAATATCCAAATTGGCAGCGTCGCCTGCCGCTGAATTTAACGCAAGTGTCGACTTCGCCAGAGATACTGCAGCGATTACAAAATATCGCTGTGGCGAGACAGCTACCGAGCTAAATCTAGCACCAGCGAAAGGCTGCCTATGTCGCACCACATTATGCCATCCCTAAAGATGAGATTATTAGGGGGATGTGGGTAAAGAGTGCCAATTTGCAAGTTTAATTGACTGATAAACGGAAGAAAAATGATGACTCAAGCCAATGCCTATTTCTACGATGGTGCCGACGTCGCCCTACTTAATGGTCAATACACTGATGTTTTTTCGCTCTTGGGTATGCACAGTGCCAACGATGGTAAGGCATTAATTGTTCGTTGTTTTTTTCGCAATGCCCTCAGTGTGGATGTGATCAGCATTAAAGATGGCCGCAAAGTGGCGAGTCTGGACAAGGTCAACGAGCAGGGACTGTTCGCCGGCACTCTGGGACGACGCGTCAAGCCGTTTCTCTACTTGCTACGGGTGGAATATCCCCTGTGTCAGTTAGATATAGTCGACCCTTATCAGTTTGATTCACTGCTCAATAGTGATGATATTTACCTGTTTGGTGAAGGCAGCGCCGAGCGTGCCTATGAATTTTTGGGGGCCAACTGGCGTCAAACCCAAGGCGTCGAAGGTGTGCATTTTTGTGTGTGGGCACCCAATGCTAAGCGGGTTTCTGTGGTGGGAGATTTTAACCATTGGGACGATACTCGCCATGTGATGCGCCAACATATTGCCAATGGTTTATGGGAGCTATTTTTACCCAATGTGGCTGAAGGTGCACACTATAAGTTTGATTTGGTTTATCAAAATGGTGAGCGCCATACTAAATCCGATCCTATGGCAACCCAAATGGAATGCGCGCCCCATAATGCTTCTATCGTGCCCCAAAAAGCTCACCATAGCTGGAATGATACCGCTTGGATGAGTAAACGAGCGGCGACTGCTTGGCATAAAGCGCCCATGTCGGCCTACGAAGTGCACTTAGGTTCGTGGCGTCGTAAGGGAGAGCAAGGCGAGCAATATCTTGATTATCAAGACTTGATTGAACAGCTGATTCCCTATGTGAAGGAGCAAGGCTTTACCCACATCGAACTGATGCCGATCAGCGAGTTTCCCTTTGATGGTTCGTGGGGATATCAGCCAGTGGGTCTCTATGCGCCGACCCACAGATTTGGCGATGCCAATGGGTTAAAGGCCTTTGTGGATGCCTGCCATCAGGCGGGAATTGGTATTATCCTTGATTGGGTGTCGGCGCATTTCCCTAAGGATCCCCACGGCTTAGTGCGTTTCGATGGCACATGTCTGTATGAGCATGAAGATCCTCGCAAGGGCACACATCCCGATTGGGATACCTTAATTTATAACTATGATCGCGGTGAAGTGCGCAGTTTCTTGTTGAGTAATGCCTGTTACTGGCTGCGGGAATTTCACTTTGATGGCCTGCGTCTCGATGCCGTGTCTTCTATGTTGTATCTCGATTACAGCCGCGAGCCGGGCCAATGGCTGCCCAATGCCTATGGTGGACGGGAGAATCTTGAGGCCATTAGTTTCTTACAAATTTTGAATCAACGCTTGTACCAAGCTTTCCCCGGCATTTGCATGATTGCCGAAGAGTCCACCGCTTTTGCGGGGGTGACTAAGCCGACGGATCAGCAAGGTCTCGGCTTTGGCTTTAAATGGAACATGGGCTGGATGAATGACAGCTTAAGCTACTTAGGCCGAGATCCGCTTTACCGCCAGTTCCACCATCATCAATTGACCTTCAGTTTAATGTACGCCTATACCGAGCAATTTATGTTGTCCGTGAGTCACGATGAAGTGGTCCATGGCAAGGGCTCGTTGCTGCATAAAATTCCCGGTGATGATTGGCAGAAATTTGCAACTCTGCGTGCCTATTACGGTTTTATGTGGGGGCATCCAGGTAAGAAATTACTCTTTATGGGCTGCGAGTTTGGTCAGCGAAATGAGTGGAACCATAACCAGAGTTTAGATTGGCACTTATTGGCTTACGAGCCGCACCAAGGCGTCCAGCGTTGGCTTAAAGATCTCAATCACTTATATCAAAAAATGCCAGCCTTATCGGTTCAGGATTACGAGGGCGCAGGATTTAGTTGGCTAGATTGTGAGAATAGCCGCGACAGCATCTTTACCTTTGTGCGTTACGGGTTAGCGGGTGATGCGCCGTTAGTGTTTGTCATCAACATGACGCCCCAATTACACACTGGGTTCCGTATTGGTTTGCCTTTGGCGGGGGATTACCGCGAATATCTTAATAGCGATAGCCAGATTTATGGTGGCAGTAATCAAGGTAATGCGGGCACTGTGGTTGCTGAGTCGCTGCCATGGCAGGGAATGGCGCAGAGCGCGCTGATCACTGTGCCGCCCTTGGGCTGCCTAGTGATAGGGCCTGCAACTGGATTGGCTGAGGCGAACTAGCATGCAAAAGCCCACGGCTGATGATATTAAGCTCAACCCTGACGCTAAAAACCACCCATTTCAAAGCGAAAAATGGGCGTTAGGGGTAGGTGAGCCTTTTCCGCTCGGTGCTAATGTTGAAGGCGATGGCGTCAACTTTGCGTTATTTTCAGCTAACGCCACAGCGGTCGAGTTATGTTTATTTGATGACAATGGCGAGCAAGAAATCGCGCGTATTGTGTTAACTGAACAAACCCAGCAAATCTGGCATGTGTTTGTGCAAGGGCTTAAGGCGGGGCAACTCTACGGTTATCGCGTTTATGGCTCCTATGAGCCTCAGCTTGGTCACAGATTTAACCCCAATAAATTATTGCTCGACCCCTATGCGCGCCAGCTCGTCGGTGAATATCACGACCATGAGTCTAACTATGGTTACGAGCTGAACCACATGGATGAAGACTTATCTTTCAGTAAGTTAGATAACACTGCCTATGTGCCAAAATGCAAGGTCGTGGACATTCGTCCATTAATCGAGATAGCTGCCAAGCAGTCGATTCAGCCCCTTGCGACGAGGTTTCAGCCCAAACCCCTAGAGCGCAGCATCATTTATGAGATGCACGTTAAAGGCTTTACGGCGGTGCATCCTGAGATTGAACCCCATAAACGTGCCACCTTTGCGGGCTTAGCGACTCAGCCTGCTATCGATTATTTGACCGAACTTGGGGTGACGTGTGTCGAGTTACTTCCTGTACAGGCCTTTTTCACTGAGCCATTTTTGCTCGAGAAAAAGCTCACTAACTATTGGGGCTATAACAGTATCGGTTTTTTTGCCCCTGAGCCGAGTTATCTGTCATCCGACAACATTGGTGAGTTTCGGGCCATGGTGGATGCACTTCACGGCGCAGGTATCGAAGTGATCCTCGATGTGGTCTATAACCACAGCGCCGAGGGGAGTCGACTTGGGCCGACCTTTAGTTTTCGTGGCATAGATAATCTCAGTTATTACCGCCTGCATCCGAATGATAAGCGTTTTTATATTAATGATACGGGTTGCGGAAACACCTTAAATATCAATCATCCACGCATGTTACAGCTCGTACTAGATTCGCTGCGTTATTGGGTAGAAATCATGGGCGTCGATGGGTTTCGCTTCGACTTGGCGGCTTGCTTAGGTCGCGAGGCCTATGGTTTTGATCCCGGCTCAGGTTTCTTCGATGCGCTGTTGCAAGACCCTGTTTTATGCCGAGTGAAATTAATTGCTGAGCCTTGGGATATCGGCCCCGGTGGTTATCAATTGGGCAATTTCCCCGTGGCCTTTAGCGAGTGGAACGACAGATATAGAGACACTATGCGCCGCTTTTGGCGCGGCGATCACAGCATGTTGCCCGAATTTGCTCGGCGTTTTCACGGCTCGGGGGATTTTTTTGAGCACAGTGGCCGTCCACCTGCGACCAGTCTTAATTTTTTAACCAGTCACGACGGTTTTACTCTTAAAGACTTAGTGAGTTATACCCAGCGCCATAACTTGGCAAATGGGGAGGATAACCGCGATGGTCACCAAGAAAACTTCAGCCATCATTATGGGATTGAAGGGGAAACCGAAGATAGCTCAATTCTAGAACTTCGCAGTCGTCAACAACGTAACTTATTGACTACGCTATTTTTATCTCAAGGTGTGCCTATGTTGTTGAGCGGTGATGAGACAGGCCGCACTCAGCAAGGCAACAATAATGCCTATTGCCAAGACAATGAACTGAACTGGTTTGATTGGTCGGCAAAGGACATGGACACTGAGCTGTTGGCCTTTACTCAACAGCTTATTGCTCTGCGGAAACGTTTCCCGCTGTTATGTGCTAAGCGCTTCATTCACGAACAGTTATTGGCTGAATCCTTAGCCGATATTGGTACTCGATTAGATTGGTTTAGTCGCCAAGGTGAACAAATGACCAAGAGCTTGTGGACCGAATCTATGTGCCGCAGTTTGTCTGTGGTGCTTTCCGGTGATTTAGAAGATCAAGGCAAGCAGCAAGCTTTGCTGTTGATGGTTAATGCCGACGACAATCCTCTCGCTTTTACCCTGCCGACTTTCGAGCACTTGAGTCCGTGGCAATGCCTTATTCATACCCAAACTGAGCCGCTGGATGTTCAGATCTCTGCGACGCGATACTTACTGCAAGATCGTAGTCTCATGCTTTTTCATGCTGATTTTATAGGAAATGAAGGAATTAACTATGAGTGACAAAAGCGAGCTGAGCCCCAATACCAGCGAAAAACCAGTAACACTAGCTCAGTCAAAAGCCGCGAGCAAGAAAGCTCCCGCTAAACGTCAGACTAAGTCTAAAGCCGCTGAGCCCTGTGAACCCTGCGATGCTTTGCCCGCTTCTTTTGAGCGCCATTTACGTTATGGACTCAGCCGTGGCGAAGGCGTGAGCTGCGAATTATTTCAAGCGTTAGCATACAGCGTGAAAGAACAGATGCTAGATAATTGGCGTCAGACTCGAGTGGATGACAGCCATTTTAAGCGCAAGCAAGTGGCGTATTTATCCCTCGAATTTTTGATGGGCCGGGCGCTAGGTAATGCACTACTGAGTTTAGATTTGCAACAAGATAGCCGTGATGCCTTGAGCAACTATGCGGTATCGTTAGAAGAGTTAGAAGAGGCCGAACATGATGCTGGTTTAGGCAACGGCGGCCTAGGTCGATTAGCCGCGTGTTTCCTCGATAGCTGCGCCAGCATGGACTTATCAGTGACGGGTTATGGCATACGTTACGAATATGGCATGTTCGCCCAGAAGATAGTCGACGGTTACCAAGTTGAACGCCCTGACCGTTGGTTGCGCGAAGGTAATCCGTGGGAAGTGCGTGTCCCTACCCACAACGTAATAGTGCCATTTTTTGGCCATACCGAATCCTATGTCGATAAACAAGGCCGTAGGCACATTATTTGGGTTGAAACCCAAGATGTGCTCGCCGTCGCCTATGACATGCCAGTTCCTGGTTATCGCAATGGGCGGGTAAATACCTTGAGATTGTGGAAGGCTGAAGCGACCGATGATTTTGATTTAGCTGAGTTTAATCAAGGCGACTACACAGAAGCCGTGGCCCGTAAAAACTTGGCCGAGCAGATCACTATGGTACTCTATCCAAATGATGCGAGCGAGAACGGCAAAGAGCTGCGATTACGTCAGCAATACTTTTTATCCTCCGCTAGCTTGCAGGATTTACTCAAACGTTGGGTGAGTCGTCATGGTCATGATTTTACGCAGTTTGCCGCTAAAAATGTCATGCAGTTGAATGACACTCACCCTAGCATTGCCGTGCCTGAGTTGATGCGGTTATTGATCGACGAATACGGTTTGGAATGGGACAGTGCGTGGGCGATTACCAGTCAGACCATGGCTTACACTAACCATACCCTGTTGCCTGAAGCACTAGAGCGTTGGCCCGTGCGTATGATGGCGCAAATGCTGCCACGCATCTTAGAAATCATTTATGAAATCAACGCCCGTTACTTAGATATAGTCGCCCACCATTGGCCTGGAAATAGTGAGAAATTGGCGAGTATGTCAATTATTCAAGATGGTCCACATCCCCATGTGCGCATGGCGTATTTGGCGATTGTGGCGAGTTTCTCGGTCAACGGTGTCGCGGGTTTACACACGCAACTACTCAAATCTGGGTTGTTTAAGGATTTCTATGAGTTGTGGCCGCATAAGTTTAATAACCGTACCAATGGTGTGACGCCAAGGCGTTGGCTTGCCCATTGTAACCCTGCCTTAGCTAAGTTACTGACCGCCCATTTAGGTCAAGAATGGGTGACAGACTTAAGCCAGTTAACGGCGCTCAATGCTCTCACACAGGACAATGCGTTTATCCAAAAATGGCGTGATGTGAAGCAAGCCAACAAGGCTTTGCTGGCTAAGATGATTGTTAAGGAATGTGGGGTTGAGTTCGATCCGGCTATGCTGTTTGACGTGCAAGTGAAGCGTATTCACGAATATAAACGTCAGTTACTCAATATCTTGCATGTGATCCATCTCTATCATCAGATCCAGCAAGGCCACACCGAAAACATGGTGCCACGTTGTGTATTGATCGGCGGTAAAGCGGCGCCCGGTTACTTTATGGCTAAGTTGATCATCAAGCTCGCCAGCAATGTTGCTCATATGGTCAATTCCGATCCTATGGTGACGCCTTACCTACGCTTTGCTTTCTTACCAAACTACAACGTCAGCGCCATGGAAAAAATCTGTCCGGGGACTGATTTGTCCGAGCAAATTTCAACCGCGGGCAAAGAGGCATCGGGCACGGGCAATATGAAGTTCATGATGAACGGCGCCCTGACAATCGGCACTATGGATGGCGCCAATATCGAGATGTTAGAGGAAGTGGGCTCTGAGAACTTCTTCCTGTTTGGACTCAATGCGGAGCAGGTCTCGCAGGTACGTAGTCACTATCATCCGCGCAGTATTATTGATGATTCACCGGCGTTATCTGAGGTGATGAAGTTACTCAAAAGTGGTCACTTCAATCTGCTTGAGCCGGGGATTTTCGATCCCATTATTGCCGCCATCGAAAGTAGCGACGATCAATGGATGACGGCCGCCGACTTTGACAGTTACCGAGTCGTGCAAGAAGCCGTGGCGCGGGCCTATAAAGATCCGCAGGTGTGGACGCAGATGAGTATTCGCAATACCGCCGCCAGCGGACGTTTTTCGAGTGATGTGACGATCGCAGGTTATCGCGATGAAATTTGGAAACTGTAAGGGTTGAGCTCTTGGTTATAAGTCTCTTGTTATAGCGGATGAGTATATGTGTTTGAAAGGAACGCAGCAATCAATGGAAGGAATGGGGAATGCAAGTGAGAAATACTCAGGGGAGTACGGCAGTGTCTGCCGTATCGATAAGCCATTTATGGGCAATCAGTTTGCCGATTTCGGAGTAAGAGCCTATGTCTAATGTTCGTTATATCAGTAATTTAACTCGTGAAACCTATGCGTTGATTTTAGCTGGTGGGCGCGGGTCTCGCTTGCATGAACTCACGGATTGGCGTGCTAAACCTGCACTGTATTTCGGTGGTAAGTTTCGTATTATCGATTTCCCGCTGTCTAACTGCATCAACTCAGGTATTCGCCGCGTGGGTGTGGTCACACAGTACAAGTCGCATTCCTTGATCCGCCATGTGATGCGCGGTTGGGGCCATTTTAAGAAGGAGCTGGGCGAGTCGGTGGAGATTTTACCCGCTTCACAACGCTATTCGGAAAACTGGTACCAAGGCACGGCCGATGCGGTATTTCAAAATATCGATATCATTCGCCACGAGCTGCCTAAATACGTGATGGTGTTGTCTGGCGATCACGTGTATCGCATGGATTATGCTGGGTTATTAGCTGCCCATGCCGAGTCGGGTGCAGATATGACTGTCTCTTGCCTTGAAGTGCCGATTGCCGAAGCTGCGGGTTCGTTTGGGGTGATGGAAGTCGATGAAGAGATGCGCATTTTAGGCTTTGAAGAAAAGCCGCTGCAACCTAAGCATTCTCCGGGTAATCCTGAAATGTGTTTAGCATCTATGGGCAACTATGTGTTTAACACAGAGTTTTTGTTTGACCAGCTCAAGAAAGATGCCTTAAACGAAAGCTCAGATCGCGATTTTGGTAAGGATATTATTCCTGCGATCATCGAAAAACATAATGTGTTCGCCTATCCCTTTAAGAGCGCTTTCCCAAATGAGCAAGCCTATTGGCGCGATGTGGGTACGCTAGATTCTTTCTGGCAAGCGAATATGGAACTGTTATCGCCTACGCCAGCACTGAATTTGTACGATGCGAAATGGCCAATTTGGACTTTCCAAGAACAATTACCACCCGCTAAATTTGTGTTTGATGACGATGACCGACGCGGTATGGCGCTGGACTCGATTGTTTCGGGCGGTTGTATTATTTCGGGGGCGACAGTGCGCCGTAGTGTATTGTTTAACGAAGTGCGCGTTTGTTCTTATTCGTTAGTTGAAGATTCAGTAGTGCTACCCGATGTAGTCGTGCTGCGCCATTGCAAAATCAAGAATGCGATACTTGACCGTGGCTGCATTATTCCCGAAGGCATGGTGATAGGTTATAACCATGATCACGACAGAGCTAAAGGCTTTAGGGTGTCGGAAAAAGGCGTCACCTTAGTGACCCGTGACATGCTAGGTTTGCCTGTAGGCTATGAATAGTGCTTTGATCATTAAAGTAAACTGATCATTAAAGTAAAAATGGCTTAGGTATAGGCAGCTTAATAAAAGCTGCACAGTTGAAGTAGCGGGAGTATCCAATTAATTGAAACAACGCATTTTGATGGTCGCGGCTGAAAACGGTGCCCTTGCGGGCGCCAAGGTTGGCGGTATGGCGGATGTCATCCGTGATTTACCCGCCGCTCTGGCGGGTGTTGATTTGTGCGCCGATGTGATCATGCCAAGCTATGGCTTTTTAACTGCGGTAGCGAATCAACCCCAAGATCTGGGTGAGTTAACTGTGGCCTTTGGTGGTCGCTTGGAGCGAGTGCATTTGTTTGCCATGCCCCATCCCCATGTGCCAGAGGCGATGATTTATCTGCTCGAACATGCATTATGGCAATCCGTACCTGGGCAGATTTATAGCCAAGGCAGTGCCGAGCGTCCTTTCGCCGACGATGCGACTAAGTTTGCTTTCCTTTGCGCGAGCGTCGCGACAGCATTAGTTACTGGCCGAGTGCCTATGCCGACTGTGCTGCATTTACATGACTGGCATGCGGGCTGCTTAGCCATGTTAAGAGCATTCGTGCCTGAGTTCAGTGTTCTCAAAGAAATTGAGTGTGTGTTCTCTATCCACAATCTTGCACTGCAGGGGATACGTCCCTTAAGCCAAGACTCATCCTCCTTTGCGGCTTGGTTTCCCGAGCTGTTTGCCACTTTGACGCTGGGGCAAAAACAGTTAATTACTGATCCCCGTTATCCCTACTGTGTTAACCCTATGCGTATGGGCATAGTGCTGAGCGACAAAGTGCATTTAGTCTCGCCCAGTTATGCCAAGGAAGTGTTGCAGCCCTCCAAACCAGAGGCGGGATTCTTTGGTGGTGAAGGGCTAGAACATGACTTACAGGTCAAGGCCAATGACGGCAAAGTGGTGGGGATTTTAAATGGCTGTGTATATTCGTCAGTATCGGATTTACCCGCTAAGCCACCTGCGCGTATTCAAGTACCCGAGTTCAAGCAATTGCTCAGTGCGATTGAAACTGCGTTAGTGCAATGGCAGGGGCATCAAACGCAAGTGAGTGGCGTGGACATGATTGCTTTTGCCCGCACCCAAGCCCATTGGCGTCAAGCAATGGCGGAGCAAGTACCGAGTCTGTTATTGACTTCGGTGGGCCGTTTGACCGATCAAAAAGTCTTACTGCTGCGCCATCAATTGCCCTCGGGTTTATCTGTGCTTGAAACCTTACTTAAAGCATTGAAGCAAACAAAACCGACGGCGCTGCTGATTTTACTCGGCAGTGGCGATGCATCGATTGCTAAGTCTTTTCAAGCGTTAGGGGCTAAATACGATAACCTATTATTTTTGCAGGGATACAACGAGGCGTTATCCGAAGCGCTGTATCAGCATGGCGATCTGTTTTTGATGCCAAGTTCCTTTGAGCCCTGTGGCATCAGTCAAATGTTGGCCATGCGCGCGGGACAGCCATGTTTAGTGCATAGTGTAGGCGGTTTAAAGGATACCGTTGAGGATGGCGTTAATGGTTTTGCTTTTAACGGCAATAGCTTAAATGAGCAGGCCGAAGCGTTTCTGCAAAGGTTGACGCAAGCCATTGCTTGTTTCGAGGGGAAAACATGGCCACAAGTGCGTGCTGCGGCCATGGCACAGCGTTTTGACTGGCATTCTATTGCAGAGCAATATCGTCAACAACTCTATTGCAAAATGTAATGTGGTAAGTCCAAAGTGTGATGCGGCAAAGGGAATTAACGCATGATTTCTAAGTGATTCTGCTACACTTGTGGGGGAATGTTAAAATGGTATCAAGCCCCCTCATTTTTGGAGTCGCTCTCTGAGTTATGGATAAAGGTATTCTCTTTCCGTTAGTACAAAATGCGGCTTTATTGCTGGCGTTGGTCTTTTTGTACGACGTGATTCCTAAAAAGCATCAGCGGCAGTATTTTTTACTGTGGCGCATCATTATTGGGATGCTCATCGGTGGTATTGGTATCACTATTATGAGTACGCCTTGGGTATATTTGCCTGGCGTTTTCTTTGATACCCGTTCAGTTATTCTCTGTATTTCTGGTCTATTTTTCGGTGGTTTACCGACCTTAGTGGCTGTCGTGATGACCGCGCTGTATCGCATCAGTATCGGTGGCGCTGGTATATGGATTGGCGTCGGCGTGATAGTGTCATCCGGTTTAATCGGGGTGATCTGGCGTCAATATCGTAAGTCTCTGTTAGCCAATATTTCAGGTGGAGAAATTTTTCTCTTTGCCTATACCGTTCATATCGTGATGTTGTTGTGGTTCTTATTTCTACCCGATGGCATAGCAATGCCATTACTCGCCAAAGTGACCCTCCCAGTATTGACCATTTTCCCGATTGCGACTTGGCTATTGAGCCGCTTGTTATCGCGACGTTTTGAATTAGAGCGTGATGAACAAATTCGTCTGCAGGATGATTTTCTTTTTAGGAGCCAATTCAACGCGGGCAATATTGGTATTGCAATAACGGGGATAGATCAAAAGTGGATAAAGGTGAATCCACGGTTATGTCAAATGCTCAAGTATTCAGAAGCTGAATTGCTACGGATGACGTGGGCACAAATTACCCATCCCGATGATTTAGAAGCGGATGCCCTGAAATTTGAGCTTATGCTGCGGGGGGATATCGATAATTACGAGATGGATAAACGTTTTATCGTTAAAGACGGCAGCGTGGTTTACACCCATATGACAGTCGCCTGTAAGCGCGGTGGTAATAATGCCGTGTTGCTTGTTATTGCTGGATATTTAGATATCACCTCACAGGCCATTGCTGACCAAGAGGTGCTCGCTAGCCGTGAACAACTCGAACTGGTGTTGAGTAGTAGCGATCTTGGGGTGTGGGATTGGGATATTCGTAATGATCGTATCGAACGTAACGCCCGCAGCGCCGATATTCTTGGCTGCGATGTTGATATGCTCAACGCTAATAGTCGCCAATGGATGGATGCGATAGTCGCCGAAGACAGGCCTAAAGTGCTGCATTCGATTGAGGCCCATATTCGTGGCGAAACGGCGCAACATAAGATGGAGTACCGCTTAAATACCGTAAACCGTAAGGTGCGGTGGATCCTTGATACAGGTAAAGTCGTGAGCAGAGATGCAAACAACAATGCTCTGCGTATGTGTGGAACCTATACCGATATTACCGACGCAAAACTTATCGAAGAATCCTTAAAGTTGTCGGCACTGGTTTACGATAACAGCTCTGAAGCCATGAGTGTCCTCGATGAAAAGGGCGTGATTATTACCGTCAATGCCGCCTTTAGTGTGATGACGGGTTATCGCGAATTTGAAGTGCGGGACCAACATATTCGGCTGCTTTATTGTGACCTCAATGGCCGCGATTTTTACACCAAAATGAATAATGATATCCGCGAGAAAGGCCAATGGCAGGGGGAAATGTGGCAGCGGCGCAAAAATGGCGAAGAATATGTCATCTGGTTAACCATCAATACCATTAATGACAAAGAAGGCCATCCCTATCGACGTGTTGCCCTGTTCTCAGACATTACCGATAAGAAGCAAAATGAACATCTGATTTGGAAACAGGCTAACTATGATACGCTGACGGGGTTGCCTAATCGGCGTATGTTGTTGGAGTATTTAAGCAGTGAAGTGAAAAATGCCGACCGCAATCGCAACCACTTTGCCTTATTGTTCTTGGACTTAGATTTCTTTAAAGAAGTGAATGACACCTTAGGCCATGCCATGGGCGATTTACTGCTGATAGAAACCGCGAGTCGATTGAAATCTTGTGTGCGTGATGCCGACGTCGTGGCGCGTCTTGGCGGCGATGAATTTACTGTGGTGTTAAGTTCGATGGAAGACCATAAGGGGATTGAGCGCGTCGCCGAGAATATTTTGCGAAGAATTGCCGAACCCTATGTGTTAGGGGAAGAAACCGCTTATATCAGCGTCAGTATCGGGATTACTTTATATCCCGATGATTCGACCAGTATTGAAGGGCTTCTCAAGCATGCGGATCAGGCTATGTATGCGGCGAAAGATCAAGGGCGTAATCGCTTCAACTATTTCACCCCATCGATGCAGGAATACGCCAAATACCGCATGCGCTTGATCCAAGACTTACGTCAAGCGGTCGTGAATAAAGAATTTGAACTGCATTATCAGCCGATTGTTGCCTTAGCAACGGGTGAAGTGACTAAGGCTGAAGCCTTGATCCGCTGGCATCATGCGGAGCGTGGTGCTGTGTCGCCTGCTGAGTTTATTCCTGTGGCGGAGGATACTGGCTTGATTGTTGAAATCGGCAATTGGGTGTTCGAGCAAGCCGCTCGCCAGAGTGCGGCGTGGCGTCATGAATTAGGGATTGAAATCCAAATCAGCGTCAATAAATCCCCAATTCAATTTCGTGATGAAGGCACGCTGCTCAATGATTGGTTGAAGTTATTGCAAGATCTTAATATTACAGGCGCGGGAGTCTGTGTTGAAATTACCGAAGGCCTGTTATTGGACGCCAGTATGGGTGTAACCGAAAAACTACTGGCCTACCGCGATGCGGGTGTGCAAGTGTCGCTGGACGATTTTGGTACTGGCTATTCGTCACTCGCCTATTTGAAAAAGTTTGATATTGATTATCTTAAAATTGATCAATCTTTTACCCGCCATATTGATACCGATTCAAACGATCAAATTCTCTGCGAGGCGATTATCGTGATGGCCCACAAGTTGGGAATGAAGGTGATTGCCGAAGGTGTCGAAACCGATGCGCAGCGGCTAGTCTTGTTGGCTGCAGGCTGTGACTACGGCCAAGGTTACTTGTTCTCAAGACCTGTGCCTGCGGGTGAATTTAGCCAAAAATACTTACAGGATCCGCTTTTAGCCTCCCATGTCTGAGGAGATATTAACTTAGTGGCGATAATTGCCTATAAAAACGCCGCGGATTTTGCTAGACTCCGCGGCCCCGCGTTGGGGCATTGAGTATCACCTCGCATCAAAGTTTTACTACTTAGCTAAAGAGTCCCTATGAAATTTGAAACACTCGGTTTATCTTCTCCTATTTTGAATGCGATAACTGAGTGTGGCTATCAGCAACTCACTCAAGTGCAAGAGAAAGTGATCCCGCTTGCCTTTGAAGGCAAAGACATTATGGCCTGCGCCCAAACGGGTACAGGTAAGACGGCTTCCTTTGCTCTGCCTGTACTTGAAAAGTTGGCGGCTGAGTCTTTAACAAGCGACAGCAATGATAAACCGATTTTACGCGCGTTGGTGATGACGCCAACCCGCGAACTTGCGATTCAAGTCTGCGAAAATATCCAAAAATACAGCCAGTTCCTACCACTGAAAACCTTAGCGGTTTACGGCGGCGCCAACATGAATCCTCAGCGTAAAGGGGTAGAGCAGGGCGTTGATATTTTGGTGGCAACTCCTGGTCGTTTATTCGACATTATCGGCCAATTTCAGTTAGATTTGTCGAGCGTTACCACGTTAGTGATCGACGAAGCCGACCGTATGTTAGACATGGGTTTTGTGCGCGACATTGAAAAAGTGAAACGCTTAATTGCGCCGCAGCATCAAACCATGTTGTTTTCAGCCACATATAGCGATGCAGTCAAACAACTCGCCGAGAAAATGCTGAATGAACCTCAGTGGGTGAATGTTGCTGACACGACTACCGCATCCACAGTTGTGCAGGAAGTGTATCGCGTTGATAAACGTCGCAAAGCCGAGCTGTTGTCTGAATTGGTTGGCCGCAACAATTGGCGGCAAGTGCTGGTGTTTGCCAGCACGAAAGAAAGCGCCGAGCATTTATTGCAAGAATTAAAGCTGGATGGCATAGCCGCAGGTGTATTCCACGGCGATAAAACACAAGGCGCCCGTAATCGGGTGTTGGAAGAGTTTAAAGCGGGTAAATTGCGGGTGCTGGTGGCGACCGATGTGGCCGCTCGTGGTTTAGACATTCATGCCTTGCCTATGGTGATCAACCTTGAATTACCTTTCCTTGCCGAAGACTATATCCATCGTATTGGTCGTACTGGCCGTGCGGGATTAACGGGTCGCGCGATTTCGTTTGTTTCACCTTCTGACGATGAAATGCTCGCTGAAATTGAAGCCTTGATTGAGCAGAAACTGCCCGTGTCGGTACAACCGGGTTATGAAGAAGGCACGCCTTTGCCTGCCCGTTACCGTGATGCGCCCGCAGCACCGATTAAGCCGATTGGAAAGTGGAGCCATAAGGCGCCGCAGGATCGTACTATTGGTCAGTCTCGTCAGGGTAAGTACGCGAAAGGTAAAGCGCAGGATAGCAAAACCAGTGCCGATAAATCCTCTAGCCGTGCTAAGCCAGCTTCTGGCTCAGGTAAGCCGTTTAATGCGACTAAACCTAAGTCGAATTTGGTGAGCAATAAGTCAGGTTTTGGCTCTCGCACCAATAAGTCAAAATAAGTTAAGTCAAAATAAGCTAAGCACAACAATCAAGGCTAATAAGTGCAAAGTGCCTATTAGCTTAGCCGTTTAACGGTTACCTAGTTTGTTGATTTGACTGTTGATTAGACTGTTGAATAGTCAGTTGCATATTTTGCTACATAGCCTGTCGCGATTCTAAAAGCGCATCCTCACCGATGCGCTTTTTGTTGAGCTTCAAAGCCAATACTTCTACACTCGAGCGCTAAGCTTTCTATTCGAGCGAGTTTCCTTATGATTATCAAAGCGATTCCCACCAATATCATTACAGGTTTTTTAGGTGTAGGTAAAACCTCTCTGATTAAGCAATTGCTGGCGACTAAACCCGCGGATGAAATTTGGGCTGTGTTGGTCAATGAATTTGGTGAGGTCGGCATTGATGCGGGGTTACTGAATTCCTCCGATAACGGCATACAAATTCGTGAGGTTGCGGGTGGCTGTATGTGCTGCGCAGCAGGCGTACCGACACAAGTGGCCATCAATCAGTTGATTGCGAAAGCGAAACCTGACCGCTTATTGATTGAACCGACTGGGCTTGGGCATCCTAATGAAATCATTAAAGTATTGAGTGCGCCCCATTATCAGAATGTGATTTCACTGCGTAGCACCCTATGTTTGGTGGACGCGCGTAAGATCCACGATCCTCGCTATCGCGAACATGCAAATTTTATTCAACAGTTGCAAGTGGCCGATGTGATCATCGCAACTAAGTCTGACTTGTATGATGCTGAAAATACTAAGTTACTCTATGAATTGCAGACTTATTTAAGCCATATTGAACGTACTGATATTCCTGTAGTGAGCCACTCTAATCAACAGCCTTTACCTAGCGATTTGCTGGACTATCTTAACCAACCAAGGCGCGTGTCACTCAATATAAATGGGCATGCTAGCGCGGGCCTAAAGCTGGGCAGCCTACCGACGACGGCCCCAAGCTTGTTTCGTGCTGGTGGTTTTCGCTTGAGTGAGTTGAGCCTCTTTGCCGAAGGTGCAATCGAAGCCGCACTTGATTTTGATGATCGCGGTATCGTGCGAAAGCAGAATCAAGGTGAAGGTTGTTTTAGCTGCGGCTGGGTGTTTGAACCGAGTCAAGAATTTGATTTTGATAAATTAATGGATTTTATTCAGCGGCAAGCCCAGTCATCCAACGTTGGGCAAGTGTTGCTTAGATTAAAGGCCGTGATGATCACTACTGATGGAATTGCAGGATTTAACTGGATTGACCATGAGTTTACTGTGGTTGAACTCGATGACACCTTAGATTCCAGACTAGAAATGATTACCATGGACGACGTCAATTGGAACGAGATTGAGCTGCAGTTGATTGCTTGTCTTAGCTAACAGAGTTCCCCATCACTCTTTATTACAGGTGTGAGCATAGGTAAGAGGGGGCAGATTTGGTGGGAATAGTAAGGCCGGCTCAGTAAGGCAAGGTCACGCGGTATTTTTGGCCGAGTGTCGTGAGTGTGCCATTTTGGATCATCTCCTCGAAGAAGCTGTCAAAACGAGTTCTTAGCGGATCAAATTTAGCTTGTTTCGGAAAAGCCATAAAGCCGTCTCGGACATCGATTATCGGCATGATTGGCGTAATTGCTTTAGGGATTTTGATTTGGGCGAGCACTGCATTGGTATTGCGACTATTGGTGGCGAGTAAATCTAAATCACCCCGCGAAAGCCGTTCTATGCCACTTTTAATATCGACAAATTCATTGATATTTAATGATTTAGTTTGTTCAGTAAACCGTGTGCCATAACTCCAGCCCTGCATTTTTCCAATCCGTTGCGTTTTAATACTGGCATAGTCGCCATTCCACACTATTTCATTGTCTGCCCGAGCATAAAACACCATATCATCGCGGTAAAATGCCTTCGCCGCAAAAACCAAGTTGGTATTACGCTCTGGGGTATCGTAGGGACCAATAAGAATATCCGCTTGGCCACGTTCAACCATAGAGATAGCGCGGCGCCATGGGGTAATTTGATAGTGAATGTTCACACTTTGCTGCTGGGCGAAGCGATTCAAAATATCGACACCTAAGCCTGTATATTCTCCATTGGCTTGTAGTTCGAAAATTTGACTGAAACTCGAACCCACTGCGAGCAGGTCTTTGGCCTGTGCAGTCAAGCAAAGGCTGCTGAGCACCAAAAGGACGACTTGTGCAAAGCCTTTGCTGAGTATCATGGCATTCCTTGTGTGGTTTGAATGCGGGAGGTTAGAACACTGTCTCTCGTAAAAGCGGCGATATCGTTATGCAATTCACTAGGGTTAAGGTTAGCAAATTTTACTCAGATTTGATTGCACGTTAACATTTTAATGTTTTGAAATAAATGGAAGATTAATCGTAAGGGCATTAAGCCGTTGATCTTCAATCGATACATCATCCTATCCCTCAGCCTGCTTAGTTACGCCTAAAAGTTTCAATTTGTATCGTTTGTAAGTGAGAATGAGAAATGTATTTTTGTTATGCGTTTAAATCAGTTAAGGCCGAATAAAGGGGATTGCGGTATGCTCTGCCATTGATTGATTTATACGCCAATGCTGGGCGGTTTATTTGAGCGGGATGTTATGAAGCTGCAGGAAATAGATAAAACCTTGTATCGTAAAAATATGAATTTATTCATTGTGATTCTAGTTGTTAGCTTAGTCGTGTTATCGCTGATTTTTGGTACTGGACTCATTGCGCTGTTTGGGGCGACGCCTGTGCCAGGTGAGCCTACAGGTAATTTCCATTTGAATCTCTTAGGCGTGATTTTCAGTCTGGGTCTGTGTAGCGCAGTGATTTACAACTTGAAGGATAAATCCTTCTTCAGCGAAATTTATTATGTGTGGCAATTAAAGCAACTCCATAATCGTATCTATCGCAAGTTGATAAAGATTAAAGCCGCTGCGGCGCAAAATGACGTGAATGCTTTGATTATATTGCTGTTTTATTACACCAGTTTAAGACAAGTGTATGCACTCGATGATAATACGCTGACCTTACCGGCACTGACTCATGATCTCAATCGTTTGAATGCACAAATCGAAAGCCTAGGCTTATTGTTGTCGCCAGAACAATTTACGCCTGAGTTGCTGACAAGATCTTTCTGATACTGATGAGGTAAGATGAGGATCGCTCCTCACCTTGCCATCATCTAGCCCTTATCTTGTCTTTGTCGTCCTTGCCCAGAATGAGGTCAGCGAGTGTCACTTAGGCGGCTTGCTGGGCTCTTTGTAGGGTGAGTAACCACTTACCATAGATGTAAATCCCTACCGCTGAGATAGTCCCTATGGCGGCTATGATGTACCACGCCATGCCAATGTTATGGCTGTGGTACAGCAATTGAGTGAGATCGTGTGCGTTTTCACCTGTGTAACTCACCAAAGTAGTAAAGGCTTCACCTTGGGGAATGGCGCTGACCTCAGTGCTGTTCATGCCGCGCTCTAGCAATAAATCCCGCGAAAACAATTCCTTTGATGCATAAATCTCGTAGAGTTTAGGGCCAAAGTAGCCTTCTAATCCCCAGCCGATCCCTTGGGGCAACATCACAAATCCCAAGTACATGGCTTTTTTGCCTTCGGGAGCAATATTACCCATAAACTCGTTTTTCTTCGGGCTAATCATCATTTCGCCAATGGAGAACATGGCAATCGCGAATACGATAAACCATGCCGCATGGAAAGCACCGATAAACACAAAAGCTAAAATACTCAGCAAACAACCAATAAACATGGCGGTAGTGATACGGTATTTAGCCGTCAGTGCCGCGACGATAAAACAGCAGGTCATGATCAGGCCCGCATTAAGGTTGAGCATGCCTTCGGGCATCACCTTAGTGCCTTCGTTATTGAGGCCAAGCCAAAATTGCAGAATGCCGTTACTGGTGCCTTCGCTGCCAAAGAGGGAGGTGACGATTACGCTGGTATCGACCCATTCGGAAATATGGATAGGCAGCACATCGAATAAGGCATTGAACAAGAACCAAAATCCTGAAAAAACGAGCATATAGTAGATTACAATCGGCTTTTTCAACTCGCGCCAAGCATCACGCCACAGGGATTCTTGTTCGACTTCACCCGATTTTATTTGCTTATTGCGTTCCAGTCGCTCGGCTTTACCAGGCTCGGTATAGGTGAGTAAGAATAAGAAGTTGAGTGAGATAATTGCGGCGCAGGCGAAAAATACATTGTCCCACGACAATTGGCGCATATGCACGGCAACTAAGGGTCCGAGGAAACCGCCAATGTTTACAACTTGGTAAAAAATGCCCCAAGCCATTGAAGTGTTATTGCGATTAGTGGACAGCACTAAGGTGCCTTGAATGCCCGGTTTAAATATCCCTGTGCCTATGGCAAGGAGTAATGCACCGACAAGGAAGCCCCAAAAGCTGGGGAAGAATGCCATGACGAGATAGCCAAAGATTTTAATGATGGTGGAGCCGAAGATGGTTTCTTTGTAGCCCACTCGGTCAGACATGCCACCAGTGAAAACGGGCACAAAGGTTTGCATGATCGCCCAGAGGGAAATAATAATGCCGTAGTCACTCAGGCTGATCCCAAGGCCGCCCGCAGACTCTGGCGCTTTAGCGTACAGTCCTGCACTGGCTTTAACACCGTAGTAGGCGATACGCTCGACTAACTCCATACCGCCAACTAACCAAAACACATAACCTAAGCTAGTAATGGAGGCCCACATGCCGAGCTGTTTGACTTCTCGCAGATCGTTGCCTGCATTTGGACTATTCTGACTCATGTCCTTCCCTTATTATTGTTATTGAATTTATTTCTATTTAACCCATTAATTATCAAAAGCTTAAATTTATAAAGTTAATGATTTCATCTTGTTTAAATACAATAATGGGCTTGCTTGAACGGATACTTTACCTAATTCGGCCTTAAACACCAAAAAAGTAGCAGAAAATGATGAATTAACCCACATCTGTTATTGAACTGTACTGAGTTTGTCATTTGGCTGAAATTGGACTGTTTCTGCTTAAGTCATTGTGATGATTAATCTTTATTGTTAATTATTCACAATGAACATGCTTTGAGTTCTCGCTATTTTTAGGTACAATCCATTGTCGCATTTTTGTTCACCCGATCATTTTTCTAGATAGATACGACTCTAGCCCCCCCTTTTTGTGAGAAACGCTAATGACAGCAACAACATCTAATCATGCTCCTGCGGATATGAGCTTGCTCGAGGAGCCGATTGCGAAGCTTTTTTGGCGCTATACCATACCCACCATAGCCTCTATGTTGGTGACGGGCGTATATGTGACAATTGATGGCATCTTTGTTGGCCACTATTTAGGTGAAACAGGGCTGGCGGGGATGATGCTAGCTTACCCTGTGGGCGCGATTTTATACGCTATTGGCGCCATGATAGGTATGGGTAGCGCGGCATTAGTGTCAATCAATCTTGGCCAAGGTAATGTAGTCAAGGCCCGTAAACTACTGGGTAATGCCTTTACGTTATGTCTATTAACGGGATGCTTTTTTGCCCTTGTTGGCGGGATATTCTCGCGAGATATTTTGGTTGCCCTTGGGGCGCAAGGTGAGATGCTCGAAAATGCTAACGAATACTTATTCTGGTATTTTGCACTGTGTCATTTCCCCATAATTTCAATGACCTTCACCACACTGCTGCGTAATGATGGCAGGCCATCCATGGTGACTTGGGTGCTGATTTTGGGTGGTGTATTAAACACTTTCTTAGACTGGCTGTTTATTGTGGTTTTCCCCTTTGGTTTAGCGGGCGCAGCGATTGCGACTATGTTGTCGCAGGCGGTAACGGGGCTTTTGTGTTTACAGCATTTTTTCAGTCCGCGCACTCAGCTTAAAATCACTTTTGAGCAGATGAAGCTCAAGCTCGATAATTGCCTTAATATAGCCCGCGTTGGTTTCCCCAGCTTTTTGATGAATCTCTATTTGTCGATAGTGTTAACCCTGCATAATACGGCTTTTTTGTGGGTTGGCGGTCCATTACATGTGGCCGCCTATGGTGTGGTGAGTTACACAGAAGCGTTTTTCTATCTGATTTTTGAGGGCATTGCGCTTGGTACTCAACCCATTTATAGCTTTAACGCGGGAGCTGGGCGTTTTGACAGGGTTAAACAAGCGCGCAATATTGCTTTTGGTATGACGTTACTCACCGCAGCTTTAGGTTTAGCGCTGATTTATTCTCGCCCTGAATGGTTAGTGTATTTGTTTGCCGGTGATAATCCGAATTTAACACCAGTGGCGATTGAAGGTATGCGCTGGTATTTTTGGGGGTTGCCTATGGAAGGCTTAATCTTAGTCGGTGCGAGTTTCTTCCAAGCGATTAACTGTTCGAAACAAGCTTCTATGCTGACGGGCGCTAAGCTTATTCTTATCGCTGCGATCATCTACTGCTTTGCATGGGCGTTCGGCGTGATTGGTGTGTGGGTGTCGCTCGCGACCTGTAGCACTATCTTGACGATATGGATGTTTTACGCCATGAAGCGAGTCGAGGCACGTTTGCATTAATCCTTGCTTTGGGTTGTATTGGTTTCGCCTGATTTATTGACAAGACAAGGGGCGAGACAAGTAACCTGTAGCTTGGGCATAAGTGTTTAGTTTTACGTAAATTTTACAATTGGGGCGATTAGTGGCCCCGATTGTAATTGCCCACATATCTTTCGTCGTTAAACATGACTTAGGGCTAGCGTGGGATGATGGCCTCTGGTACATTTCGCTGGTTTAATCTGCAATCAAAAATGACTTATCCAAGCGTGCTCTTAAGTCGAGGCTATAGTCCTCAATTAATAGACTGAGTTCGCTTAGGCTTTTGGGTCGATTGATCGTTGATATGACTGGGTATTGAGCCGAATGACTCGCTCGTTGATTTTAGTAATTTATGTTTTATGAGGCCCTTATGCGCACCACTGCAGTCATTTCTATGCTGTTGCTTGGCGTGTTAACGACAGTTAATGCCAGTGCCAAAGAGAATGAGTTAGTGTTTGCCAGCGACTTCGAAGGCAATCGTTTATCTCAACCTTGGTCGTGGATCATGGGTTGTCAATTTGAAGGCGCTGAACCTCACACAGGTGAAAGTGCGCTGCTTTGCGTCGAAGGCAATAGCAGTATCGTCAGTAAGTACCCTATTTCTGAAGCGGGTCTATTAGAGTTTTGGGTCAAAACCCAGAATACTCAAACCCAATATCGAATCAATGTATTGACCTCTCCGGTATTAAAGCTCGATGCCCAGTGGCAGCATGTTGCTTTAATCGATATCACCCCTGGGGCTAACGAATATTTAGCACACCGAGTGTCTATTGATGATCCGAGTCGCCAATATATCCGTCTTGATATTGAGGCCATTAATGGCCCTATCAGTTTGGACGATTTGAGCTTAGGTAAAATTCGCCTTGATATGGCCCTGCAAAAAAATGAGCAGAAAATTATCGGCGGGATTTTAGATAAGCTGAAAGCTGACAAGAATTACGAAGTGCAGTCTGAGTCATTTCGTACTTTAGGTAAAAATTATGCCGCCCAGCTCGAGAGCCAAAGACAATACCTCGAGTACTCGAATGCTATTTATTCAAGTATCACCTTTGTGTTGGCGACGTCTGAGCGTAATAAAATGTCTAACCCTATGGGATATAACACCTTTAGGTCGGTTTTAACTGACGCTAAACGTGTGGCATCGCCTCTCCAACAGGCGCGTTTAGGCTCTATGGTTAAACCCTTTGGTGACTTAGCAACTGCCACCTTAAACGTGGTTAGTGCTGGCGCGTATTCCGCCTTTGCCGAACCCTTTAAGTCATTCTTAGCAGCGACTTTTGATCGCTCTAATTATGACAACAGTGACTTAAGCCGTAGTGATAAAAAGTTTGCTGAAGAAAATGGCCTGAAAATTTATCAGCAGGCCGAACGGTTTATGTCTGAAATTGAAAAAGAACTGCAACAAGTCACTGCACTCGACAATGATTTAGTCAGTATGCAGAAGAACTTAGATAATTTCCGTAAGGATCTCGACAAGCATCTGCGCAGTTACTTACAGCATGCCAGTATTGCCCGCACACCTGAAAATTACAGCCGAGTGATGAGTAAAGACGAGCAGGCACGCGCGCTGGTGATTGCTGAGGCGAGTGCCAATATCAGTGCTAAAGCTGAGGCGCTATTGGCTTCGAACAGCAATGCAGAGTTAGTGCAGTACATGATTAAAACCACTGAGAAGATTGATGAATTTCAAGAGTTCAAGGAACGTTTTAATCAGATCACTTCGGCCATGCTGACCTTCTACGACAAATTTGAGCGCTCAATTGCCGCCGAGCAAAACCCCTTTACCGATCCTAGCGATCGCGCCGTGTGGGAGCAGCACGCCAAAAGCGCCCGTAACTACATTCGCCAGTCGAAGGAAGCGTTCACCAAAGCGTTTATGTAAAGGATTGTTGTAAGTAAGTGGTAGTAACGGCCTAAAATTATGGCGATTTTTCTATTTTAGGTTTGGAGTTATCAAGGATAAAACAGGTAGTCAGAATCATTTCTGTTAGTGGGCAAGGATGATGAGTAAACCCTATACAACAACTCGGTTTGACACAGATACCGCCACAATGGCGATATTTGATCCCGCGGCATTAACTCATCGCTGTGAAGATACGGCTGATTGGTGGTCTGTGCCGAGTGACGAAATTTTGGAAATCAATCAAGGTCATGTGCTATTCGTAGGACTTGGTGCCGATGGTTGTTATGAGGTTGAAATTTTCCGCAAGCTAGGTGAGGCTGGGCTCAATTCGAATTATCTCTCTGCAAACTTAACAGTATTGTCAGGGTGCCTGTATATTGGCGCCGCCGAGCAAGTTCCAGCAGGAGATCTTGGGCCTGAAACAACCTATGGCGGCGCTTTAATTTATGCTGTGCGAGGGAATATTGAGGTGAGAGTGTATCGGCTTACACCCCATAAACTGGTGGTTGAATATGAGTCAACCTCAGAAGATGTACTAAACGAGTTTACGTCTAGCCCATTACTTTAAGCGGCTTACTTTATTCGCTACCATTTTTAATCCCTATACGGGCTGTTAAACACCAAAGGTAACTTGTTAATCATCAGGGGTAAAAAAGCAATTTAACATTATGAGTTCTATGATGAATAATACTAAATGGCGCGAATGTATGACGCTGTTAGCTTCTCGTCCTGTGTATTTGCAACTACAGTTGGTCGGTGAAGAGGACTTTCCTCTCGATTATGAAGCCTCAAATCAAGTGTTATCCGAGATCATGGCTACTGATTGTCTTTTTGTGCAAAGGTGTATTCGCTATAAATCCATTAACGCGATTAGAATTGCGAAAACCGTTTTTCCCGCCGGTTTGGCGGATGACAATGTATTTCTGCTTGCTGAATTAAAAATCAGATTACAGCAACTTGGCCAGTTACCCCTAACCGAAGACGATAAGTTTATTTTTATTCATGGTTATCATGACCTCATGGTTTGTTGAATCCAGAGCATCTACACTGGCTTACAACACACACCATATCTTAAGTTCGCTCTGCGATGGAGTTCATAGACTTCACAACCTAACAATGGCTCAGTTCTATTAAGAACTGCGCCAAAACGCTCAAAGTAGTCTTCATTAACTTGTTTTGCACTGATAAGTGGTACTTCAATACTGACATCTACACGACCTTTACGTATCAACGCCGGGTCAAGATTATCAGGATGATTTGTGGTCATTATTACAAGGCAGTCATCAAGAGGAATGATTCCGTCTAACGCGTTTAGAACGCCACCTAAAGTGAGTGGTGGGTTATCTGCATTGCTTTCTGCAGTTCGTGATACCGTCGCCTTTACACAGTCACAGTCCTCTATTAACAACATAGCTCCGGGCGGTACCTTTCTAATCGCCTTATGAATAGTGGCATCATTTACAGTCGAAAGATTCAATATGTATAGATCGCGATGATACTCAACAGCTAAGGCTCTCGCTATACCCGTCTTACCAGTACCCGTTTTTCCATGTAACAGTATGGTTAGCTTACTTACAACCGATTTCCCTCTACTTGCGAAGTTATCAACTTCTCCCATCAACTTCTGCTTAAACTCTTCATCTAGCACTAATTCACTAAAACCCGATGATTTCAATGTGCCATAGCGACACCATTCGGTTTCTTCGAAAATATTAACTTTCGGCTCTGTAGATATGTCTCCACGAGTATCTTCTAAAAAACTATATAGTTTATCTTTTGCCCACCATGGTGCACTTACAGTAATAGAATCGTATGCCATCGTACTATCGACCTTAGATCGGGTAGCCAACATGAAACAACCACCGTATTTAAACAGGTGCATACCGTAGCCGATAGATTTAACACTGACACGCCCGTCGTAACTCACACTATAGTCATAGTACACAGCCTCAGAGATAGAGCGTGAAAAAAACGGAATGGTAGTATTACTGATCAAAAAGGACAGTTTATTGAATACCTCTGTGCGCGCCTGATGGCTATCGTCTATAGTGAGCCGCACAAACAGCAGACTACTGAGCCAACTTAACAGCTTCGCGGGGACATCTTTTAGCATGTAGCCTACGAGTCCAATTAACGTAAATGTTAATACTCCAACAATGACAGCCGTCAACAAAGGATCACCATTGGTGAGCGCCTTTATTTGTAGTAATACCTCGTTCATTTACTCACCTTTACTATAAATGCCTCATGGACATAATCGAGAATACTATCAACCGAGTCGAGGATACTACCAAGGTATCCTCAGTATGTGCGCTATCGCACGTGGTTAAAGCGACTTGATAAAGATCCCCTGCTTATCACTAACGATTGTCTTAGAACGTAGTTATATCACAATGTAAATCAACATCTTAATGTTGGGTTTGTATTTAAGCGTCACTAACGTACGCAGATAAATGTTAGGGACGGCGCCGTTCATCAAAGAGCAGGATGGAGCGGCCCTGCATCCACGGATTGACTTGAACAACATCCGTGTTTAACTGCCAGTTCGCCATCTGATAGGCAGGACGCCTGAATGTCGTGCAATGCAGGGATGCATGAGAACGGCCATGGCTCTCGTTCATAAGCTTAGAGGCCCTAGGTTTCTATTCACCGAGTCGGCGAGTGAATGCCATGGCAAGCCTGTAAACTGTTAGTCAATAAACGTTAATTGGTAAGCTGTGTTAGTGGTTTATCAGCCTACAACTCAAATATCATTCAGCGAAGTCTCAATAAGAAAGCCGCTAATGAAGGCGGCTTTTGTGTTTCGATTATTCCATAACCCTTGAATTTTCTTGGTTACATTAAATCTCGAGGCATTAGAGCAAATACACGTTCAAGCTGCAGGCGCCGTGGGCGCCGACGACGAGGGCTTGTTCGATATCGGCGGTTTTTGATGGACCCGCGATAAACACCCCGAACTCACCTGAGGCTAACGTGATTTCTTTAGCTGCCTGATGTAGGGTCGGCACAATCTTATTCGTTGGCAGGGCTAAGATCAGGTTTTCACAGATAAAAGGTGTCACTCTGTGGCCTAGATTCTTATTGTTAACCCAAATGGCACCGTTTTCGGCAACGCCAATGTCACCTGGGATCACTGCATAATCTATGTTTTTGAGCTCGTGGGCTGTGGGTGGCATTTCACGGTTTGCCGTGACCCCCTCTACAAGGGAGATGACCTGTAACCCTTGGGCGATAAGTTCATCGACTTTGGCTTGCAGGGCTTTGATGCCACCTTCTTTATGCAGCGTACCCGCGACAGTATTGAGGTTGGTCTCGAACTGGCCGACGAGATTTTCGAGCCTTGGCGCCACTTCTATGCTTGGCATAGGATGATTTGTTAAGGCCGACAGTTTGAGCGCATTGAGAATTTCAAGTTTACTAGACATCTTATAGGCTCCTGTGTTTCTTAAACCAAGCTTCAAAGCTGGAGTTCGGGGCAACGGGCAGTTCACGGTATTTACCCCATGCACCGCTAAAGGGTTTTAATAGACTACCCGGTAGAATGCGCAGCGCAGTTCTCGCCACACTCATAGAGCAGTTCAGCATGGTTTCGCTTGCCATAAATTTACCCACTAATGGCATGTAACTGTTTTTGCCATAGGGGAGTTTTCCGGCTTCAGCCTTAAGGCGTCTGTGGTGGAAAATAATCTTATCGAGCGGCACCTTAGTTGGGCAGATATAGGTACAGCTGCCACACAAGGTACAGGCCCAGGCAATCGAGTTCGTGTCATCAATCTTAGCGCCCACTGCGATACCAATTGGGCCAGGAATGGTGTAGTTGTAGCTGTAACCGCCGGAGCGACGATACACAGGACAGGTATTGAGGCAACCACCACAACGAATACACTTCAATGATTCTGCGAGGATTTTATCCTTGAGCATCTCAGTGCGGCCATTGTCGACGATAATAATGTGCATCTCACCTTCGGGCTGTGGGCCACGGTAAAAGGCGCTATAAGTCGTGACAGGTTGGCCTGTGGCGTTGCGTGCCAGTGTGCGTAGCAAGACGGCTGCGCTATCGATATCGGGCACCACTTTGTCGATGCCCATTGAATGCAACTGCAACTTAGGCAGGTTAGCACCCATGTCGGCGTTGCCTTCGTTCGTGCAGACCACCACGGCGCCTTTATCGGCAATCGCCATGTTCACGCCTGTCATCGCGGCATCGGCGCTAAGGAACTGTTCACGCAGGTGGGCACGGGCGGCGCGGGTTAAATACAAGGGATCGGCTGCCCCTGCTTTAGTGCCGAGTTTCTCATGGAAGAGTTCGCCGACTTCTTCCTTTTTCATATGGATAGCGGGCACGACTATGTGTGATGGTGGCATTTTGGCGAGCTGAATAATCCGCTCACCTAAGTCGGTATCTATGACCTCAATGCCACGTTGTTCTAAGTACGGATTGAGGTGACATTCCTCGGTCAGCATAGACTTAGACTTCACCAACTTTTTGACTTTATGGCGGGATAAAATGTCATGCACGATACGATTGTGCTCTGCGCCATCTTTCGCCCAATGGACTTGTATGCCGTTGGCGATACAGTTTTGTTCAAAGGTTTCAAGATATTGAGCAAGATGGGTTAGCGTGTGGAGCTTAATTTCTGAGCCTAACTGACGCAGTTGTTCCCATTCTGGGATGCTACCCGCGGCGCGGTCGCGTTTTTCTCTGAGCATCCATAGCGCTTTTGAATGCCAGTCGACACGGGTTTCGTCGCGGCAAAAAATATCGGCTTTATGGGCATGGACTTGGGAGCCATTAGCTCCGTGATTATGATTGTAAGCCATGGTGAGTCTCCTAGAGCGCGGCGTTTAGCACTTGCGCTATGTGGCGAATTTCAATCGGCAATTGCTGTCTGCGGATCATGCCATCGAGGTGCAACAGGCATGAGGGATCAAAACCCACCACATACTCAGCACCCGTTGCGGCGTGGGCTTGGGCCTTGTCTTTGCCCATTTTGGCTGACACTGCGCCTTCATCGACGGCGAAGGTGCCACCAAAGCCGCAGCATTCGTCGCGGCGGTCTGGATACACTATGTCTATGCCTGCAATATTGGCCAATACAGCTTCGACTTTGTTGAATCTTGGCCCCATTTGCTCACTTGGGGTGGCAAGGCTTAACATGCGAATGCCATGGCAACTCAGTTGCAGGCTTACCTTGTGCGCGAAGGGCTTGGTAAAGGCTGGGATCGGCGCGATATCGTGTAAAAACTCTGTGAGTTCATAGAGTTTGTTGATCACAGCTTGTGCTTCTGGGCTGCTATCAAACTCGTGGAAGTTTTCTTTGGCGGCCACTAAACAAGAGGCGGCAGGGCAAACAATAGCGTCGCATTCCACTCCTTTAAAGGCGTTGAGCAATTTAAGGGTGGTACTGCGTGCTGCATCGAAGCAACCCGAGTTTGTCATCGGCTGGCCACAGCATGTTTGACCCGCGGGTAGAATCACTTGGTGCCCGAGTTTCTCTAATAATTCCAAGGTGGCAATCGCGACCTCTGGCATCATTTGATTGACTAGACACGGGATGAAAAGGGCGATTTTCATTGTGTTTTCTCTTTCTTGTTAGTGAACGACATTGCCTTGCAGTGTGACCCAATATCCACACTAATGCTAAGGTAGTTGATCAAATATAGGCCTATCTTAGCGGAATAAGTAGCCCTAATTTAGTAAATGAGCTTGTAGATTTTTTCAAAAATGAGAATGTTTTAACTTGATGATTACATTGGTTTTAAAATGTATTTATTCAGGTTTGAAATTCTCAAAAAATACTTAATGACAAATAAATGAGAATAGTTCGCTTATATAAATAAACGGGGCTAAAAATAGCCCCGTTTGTTTACTACTGTCATACCAGATTAGCGGCTGCACTCTTCGAGCAGATAAGCTAAGTGGCGGTAGGAAATGCCGCTGTGTTGGGTCAAACCGACTTCGCACATACGGTTGGCGTAATAGCCTTCCTTAATCTCGACAGGAATGAGCTTTTTAATATTACGCAGTGCGCTGGCGTTGATTTCAGGCTTATACAAGCCTTTTTCACCCGCGTAACCGCAGCAGTCAATTCCCGCAGGTTTGAGCACTTGTGCAGAGCAGGCATCGGCGATTGCTTGCATCTTAGGTTCAAGTTTCATCTTGCGTGCGCTACAACCTAAGTGCAGTGCCACATTGACTTTTTTGCTGATGTTGAGCTTAGTCAGTAGCTTGTCGTGCATAAACTCAACTAAGTCGATAATTTGTACTTTTGGATTACCTGACAAAGTGCGGTAGGTGCAAGACAAGGCATCGACGATCACTGGCAGCTTGCCACCATTGGTCATCTTGCTTACTGCATCGATAAGTTCTTGGCGTTTGGCATCGGCGTTTTTAAAGTCGCCCTTAGATTCCCACATCTGGCCGCAACATAAATCGCGGGTTTTTTCTGGCGTGATGACGTTATAGCCAGCACGTTCCAGCAGCGTGACAACCACCTCTGGCAAAGTGCGGTTATCGGGATCTTTTGGCGTCGGACCAAAGGTTCTACCGCCACAGGCTGGGAAGTAAACTACTGTTTCTTGGCCAACTTTAGCGGGTGATGGTTTTGGTAATTTACCGCCTTTCGGGAAATCAGGGTTCCAATAAGGCACTTCTTTTGAAATCAAACGGCCGGTTTTCATTAGGGCACTGGTAATGCTATCGCCAGTGATCTTGTGGATCACGCCAAGCATGTCAAAACCTGAACTGATGACTTGGTTAACTGCACCAAAGTGTTTGGCTTGGAAATCTAAGACCTTTTGTTCTGTAGTGCTGATGTACGGCGTGCGCAGTTTACGCACCAGTTGCCCCATGCTGTTATCCACTGGGCAAGCAATAGTACAAAGCTGGCAGGCGGCACAGGTATCAACTACATCGTATTTAGCGGCGGCGCGCATTTCTGCTGCGGCGGCTTTATCACCGGATTGTTCTAAACGTTCGATTTCACGCAGAGTCGCAATACGTTGGCGCGGCGAAAAGTTAAGGGCAGAGGTAGGGCAGGTTTTTTCGCAGAAACCACATTCGATACACTTATCAACAAAATCGTCGACCACAGGGCAGGGCTTGATGTTTTTAACGTGGACATTGCTATCGTCGTTAAGAATAACGCCTGGGTTTAGAATACCCTGTGGATCAAATACTTGTTTGATGCTCTTCATCAAAGTGTAAGCATCTTGTCCCCATTCTTTTTCGACGAACGGCGCGACAGCACGGCCAGTACCATGCTCGGCTTTCATTGAACCGTCGTACTTGTTAATCACCATGTCGGCAATATCATCCATAAAGGCATGGAAACGATCGATATCGGCTTGAGTCGAGAAGGTGGGGGTAATGATAAAGTGGAAGTTCCCCGCAAGAGCATGGCCATAAATACAGCCTTCAGGGTAACCATGTTTATGGAAAAGCTCAGTGATATCGTGCGCCGCAGCAGCAAGGTGCTCTAGTTCAAAGGCCACGTCTTCGATGATAACTGAGGTTCCCTTTGGACGCTCACCACCTACAATCGGGAACAAGCCTTTGCGCATTGCCCAGTATTTGTCATAAACCGCTGGATTAGTACTAAATTCCATTGGGCGGATAAAGTCAAAACCGGCGAGTTTCGCGGTGACATCTTGAGTATAATTTTCTAAGGTTTTGTCGTCATCAGCACGGGATTCTATCAGTAGAATAGCGGATAGGGCCGGCAATTCTGATAACCAATCTGGCATGCCAGGCTTGCCAGTTACTGCTTTGATTGATGGCCAATCAAGGAGTTCAGCAGCAGAAACGCTTTCACCGTTTATCAGTGGTATTGCTCGTGCGGCATCTTCCATATTATGGAATACGGCCATAGCAGAGGCTTTAAATTTAGCTTCATTTACTGTGTGATAAGTGACTTCATTAATAAAAGCTAAGGTGCCTTCCATCCCCACCATTAAGTGGTTGATGATGTCAAATGGGTCGGTAAAATCGAGTAACGAATTGATGCCGTAGCCGGTGGTATTTTTAATGGAATACTTTTTACGAATTCTGTCCGCTAACACTGTGTTATGACGAGTCATGTACGACAGTTCTGTCAGCGCATCCAGTATTTTTCCATGGGATTTAACAAAGGCAGCTTTTGATTTTTCACAGCCTGTATCGAGTTCAGTACCATCTGCAAAAAGAAGTTTCGCGGAAGCGATAGTTTGGTAACTGTTTTGCGCAGTACCACAGCACATTCCCGAAGCATTGTTTGCCACAATACCACCAATTTTGGCGGAGCCTATGGTGGCGGGATCGGGACCAATTTTGCGGTTAAGCGGCGCGAGTACGGCGTTAGCGTCGGAACCAATGACAGCCGCACCTAAGGTGATCTGTTTGGCATCGCTACTGACTTCAATCTTTCTAAAACCATCATGGCCTAGGATCAACAAAATACCTTCACCGATAGCTTGGCCAGATAAACTGGTTCCAGCGGCCCTAAACGTGACGGGTGCATCATGCTTACGGGCAACGGCTAATGTGAGCTTTACCTGTTCTAGGGTTTCTGCATGGACAACCACTTCTGGGACTATCCTGAAGTAGCTTGCATCGGTGGACCAGGCAAAACGGCGAACGGGATCATCCGTCACGGGATGATCACCTAATTGCGTTCTTAGATCATCGATGACCAGTTTATAGTTAATCGACATAGCATCACTCTCTTTATTAATAGATTAAAGCCGAAGTCACTGGGAGTGACTTCGGGCATTCAATAAAATAAAACGGCTTAGAATCCACCCCACAGGGTAGCTATTGTGCCCGCCAGTAAGGCATAACCAATGGCAACAGGCATTGTTTTACGGATAATTTCTGATTCTCTACCTGCCATACCCACTACCGTTGCAGCGGCAACCACGTTCATTACGCACATCATGTTACCGGCGTTTGCACCGATACCTTGTAGTGCCAATACCAGTGTGTGGTTCATGCCAATATTGTCGGCCACGCTGTATTGAAGGCTGGAGAACATCATGTTTGAGAACGTGGCGGAACCGGATAAGAAGGCACCAAAAATCCCCACGATAGGTGCCATCCAAGCCCACACTGCGCCCATGGAACCTGCCAACATATCCGCTAAAGCGACAGGCATTGAAGCAAGGCCTGCACCATTCGCGCCTGAGTTTAAGAAGATTTTTACCATAGGCACTGATGCGCCTAATGAAATAATGGTTGGCAACATGGACTTACATGAAACACCGACCGTTTGCTGAATCGCAGGGCTTTTCATTTTGAACAGGAAGAAACCTAGAATACACACGGCAACAAAGAAGGCACCTGGTGCATATAAGGTTGCGAAGCTGGCTTTAAGCTCAGTGCCCATTAGGCCTGTCCAGCTGATGTTAAAGCTTGATAACCATGCTTTTAACGGTGCCACTGTACGCGACAGTACCAAAAGCGCAGCCATGATGATGTAAGGTGTCCAAGCGGCAATTTGGGAAAACTTAGCCGTTGTTTCGACTTTTCCGCTTTCTTGACTGTCATTCTCTGCGAAATCATTCCATGGCGTTTTAGGCAGTAAGTAGCCTTTACGCGCAACCGGGATCACTAAGGCCATACCGATCAATGAACCGATAACCGAAGGGAATTCTGGGCCTGCAAGGTAGTTGATGATCCACGCGGGGACGGTAAAGGCAAGACCTGAGAAAATCGCAAATTTCCAAATTGCTAAGCCTTCCTTAAAGGATTTATTGCGACCAAAGAATCCAGTTAGCATGGTCACCATTACGAGAGGAATTAATGAACCTGTGATTAAGTCGATAGTGATCATATGCATGACGATATATCGAGCATAACCAGCATAGTTACCACCATGGGCAGCAAATTGCTCCGCCGCCATGCTCACGCCACCTTGGATCAGACCCTGTTCCATCCCAAAAAGTACGGGTAGACCAATCGCACCGAAGGATACACAGGCCGAGTCAGCAATTAAAGCCACGACAGCTGCGGCAACGGGTGGTACACCAAGCAATACCAGTAGTGGTGCGCCAATGGCTGCGGGAGTACCAAAACCAGCACTACCTTCAATAAAGGCACCGAATAACCAACAGATGATGATGACTTGTACACGGGCATCGGCACTGATGTTAGTAAACCCAGCACGGATAGTGTCCATGGCACCTGAGTATTTCAGGGTATTGAGTAGGAATACGGCACCAAAAATGATGGTTAACGGTGTGATGGCTGAGAGCAGTCCTTCGAGGACCGATGCCGCCAGTAATGTGGTATCCATTTGCCAAATAAACACGGCGGCGAGCGCTGTGATTATCATGGAGATAGGCATAGCCTTAGATGCAGGCATTCTGAGTAACACTAGAAATAGCATTACACTGAGCACTGGCGTCAAGCTAGCGAGGAGTTGAAGTATTGTCATGCTTGCCTCTTCATAAAGTGGTCTGTCTTATTATTGATATTAGGATTTTTCATCTGCCTTCATGTCGACTTCCCAGACCAATAAATCAGCAGTTAATACTGCAAGTACTTACGGTCTCGACATTCTGTGTTGTGTACTAGACGCTATTGTGAGCTTGACTAATATGATCTAGATCATCTTGGCTGTTATATGAAATGCTAATTTACAGTGCTGCGGGGTGCTTCTCTCGGGGGATTTTCTTATATGTGACAATGATCACTTAGACTGTTGGGTGTATATCTACTTTGGTTATATTAAATTAAATTTGTTGTTTTTCTGGTTATTAAAAGTAGAGCTATCACTCATATTCATCGTCATTATTGCAATTAACTGATCCATTTATTTCATTAATAGTCTGTTATTGGTTTTTTCAGTCATTTTTAAGGTGTGATTAAGGTCGCATAGATTGTTGTGGCTGGATTAACTCATTTACTTCTATTTTCATCAAGCTATTGTAATGTTTGCCTAATATGTCCATTCTGGAATGTTTTTTTATAGTGATCTAGAGCACCTTTTAAAATGGTGGGATTTTATTGTGATGGATATCACTTAATGAATTTTACTTTAATATGAAATTTAATAACCATTGTTTAATTTAATTTCAGTTTATTTGAGCAAACTGCCAGCCAAAATATTCAAGTATATTGAGATAACAACAGAAAAGTTGAAATAAAAAGTGACCGCTTCTAATGGGTTAAGAGAGGAAATTGAGAGAACAGGGTGAAATTGAAGCAGAAATTTTAAGTAACAAAACTAAAAAATACTGTTTGAACTTTTATCAAACTGGTTAGTGTCATTAATGCTTAAACGTCATTAATGCGAATATCAGCCGTTTGTGTGTGGTGCTAAAAAGTTCACCAAAGACTGTGCAGGGGAAAAGATAAGGCTTTAATGGCAATCTATTAGGTTAAATTTACAAAATAAAAAACAGACGTGATATGTCTCTTTTATTGGTGATTTAGCCCAAAGATACAGACTTAAAACAATTTGCTGCCCCAGCCTAATTTGGTCCGCAGAACGTGGAAATAGTTGTGTCCTTTAGGATGAATAAGCCGTAAACGTTCAGAGCTGCGGCGCACTATGATTTCATCGCCGGGTAACACGGCTAAATGCACGTGGCCATCACAGCTGACTTCGAGGTTTTCGCCATTTTCAGGTGACACAACCATTTTTATGGTGCTGCACGCATCGACAACAATTGGGCGGCACGACAAAGTGTGCGGGAACATAGGTACTAAGATTAGGGCCTGTAAATTAGGCGTCAGAATAGCGCCGCCAGCGGAGAGGGCGTAGGCCGTTGAACCGGTAGGCGTTGACACTATCATGCCGTCGGCACGTTGGCTGTACATGAACTGATCGTCAATATAGACCTCAAACTCAATCATGTGGGCAATTTTACCCGGATGGAGTACGGCTTCGTTGACGGCGGTGTTGCTCGCCTTGAGCATACCGTGGCGATAGACTTCGGCTTCGAGTAAGAATCTATGCTCGGTATCGAACTCTCCATCGAGTACCTTGGCGAGCGCCTCTTCGAAGGCATCGGGCGGCAGATCGGTTAAAAAGCCTAAATTGCCGCGGTTAACCCCAATCACGCCTAAATCAAAGCGGGCTAATACCCTTGCCGCGCCGAGCATGTTACCGTCACCACCGACGACTATGGCTAAGTCGCAACGCGCGCCAATTTCTAGTAAATCGACCGCTATGATATTGGGTCCTAATTCGGTAGCAACACGCTCTTCCACTAAGACTTCAAAGCCCTGCATTGTCAGCCAATAATGCAGACGCTTTAAGGTTTGGTTGGTCCCTTGGTGGTGAGGTTTGCCGATAAGGCCGATAGTATGAAACTTTGTGGTCATATTTATGCTAGATCTGGCCTTAGGCCTTGAAACGTCAAAATTGATCCCCATAATATGCCCAGAGTATTTCAGAAACAAAGCATTTTTAGCTGGAGTGAAAATGAGCAACGAATCGATTAAAGCAGAACAGGATCTGATCCAAGAGGGTGTAGAGTCTGAAGTATCTACCGCAGAAGCAAGTCTGATCGATGAGCTTACCCAGGCCAATTTCCGTATTGAAGAGCTGGAACAGTTACTCGCTGAAGCTTTGGCGAAAGTTGAAGAGCAGAAGGATTCAGTCATCCGCGCCGCAGCCGAGGTCGATAACATTCGTCGTCGTGCCGCAATGGATGTGGAAAAGGCGAACAAGTTTGCCTTGGAAAAGTTCGCCAATGAGCTTTTGCCTGTGCTTGATAACATGGAGCGCGCGCTAATGGGGACAAACCCAGAAGATGAAGCGACGAAAGCGATTTATCAAGGTGTTGAGTTAACTCAAAAAAGTTTACTCACCGCGGTGGCAAAATTTGGTGTTAAGCAAATTGATCCACAAGGTCAGTCATTTAACCCTGATCAACATCAAGCGATTGGCATGCAGCCAAGCGCCGAGTTCCCTGCGAACACTGTGATGTTGGTGATGCAAAAGGGTTATGAGCTGAACAGTCGCTTGCTGCGCCCTGCGATGGTGATGGTGTCACAGGGTGGCCCTAACCAAGAAAGTGCAACGATAGATATCGAAGCTTAAGCTTTATTGGATCAGCCGCTGTTATAAAAGACAGCAACAAAAAAGGACTGCAATTGCAGTCCTTTTTTATGGGCGGAATTTTTTATTGATAACATTTAGCGTCTTAACGAGATAAGCAAGTTCAGCCTATTGCGCTAGATAAGCATTGATTTGCGCCAGTATGCCTTCGGCATCCAGTTGCAAATCGTGGATGACTTCCTCTGGCGAGCCATGTTTAATGAACTCGTCTGGTAAACCAATTTGGAGTACGGCTTTAGGCATTTTTAGCTTTTGAAGCTGTTCAAGCACTCCGGCACCCGCACCGCCTATAATGGCATTTTCCTCCACAGTGACTAACACTTCATGGGTTAGTGCCATTTCTTTT
Source organism: Shewanella oncorhynchi (assembly GCF_030848765.1). Taxonomy (NCBI): domain Bacteria; kingdom Pseudomonadati; phylum Pseudomonadota; class Gammaproteobacteria; order Alteromonadales; family Shewanellaceae; genus Shewanella; species Shewanella oncorhynchi. The sequence goes on along the minus strand of NZ_CP132914.1, from coordinate 3,491,041 downwards.
ACCAGATCAACATCAAGTGGTTTCACAAAGCGCATATCGACAACCGTCGCATCTAAGCTTTCGGCAGCGGTTAATGCCGATGCGAGCAAGGTACCAAAGTTAAGTATGGCAATACGCTTACCGATGCGCTTAATGACACCTTTACCAATTGGCAACGCAATCATGGACTCGACTTGCATCGCTCCCGTGGCACTACCTCTTGGGTAACGCACCGCACTTGGGCCCGCATCATAGCAATAGCCAGTGTAGAGCATTTGACGACATTCATTTTCATCGGACGGCGCCATGATCACCATATTAGGGATACAACGCATAAAGCTTAAATCGAATGCACCTTGGTGGGTTGGACCATCGGCACCGACGATACCGCCACGGTCAATGGCAAATAACACGGGCAATTGTTGTAGTGCGACATCGTGAATAAGCTGATCATAGGCGCGTTGCAGGAAAGTCGAGTAAATCGCGACTACAGGCTTGAAACCTTCGCAGGCAAAACCCGCCGCTAAGGTGACTGCATGCTGCTCGGCAATCGCTGCATCGAAATATTGTTTCGGGAAGCGCTGGGAAAACTCCACCATGCCAGAACCCTCACGCATCGCAGGAGTAATCGCTAACACTTTCTCATCTTGTTCGGCAATGTCGCACAACCATTTACCGAAGACTTGAGAAAAAGTCGGTAAACCGGGTTTGGTGGCCGGCTTTTTAAAGAGTGATGGGTCAAACTTAGGCACAGCATGCCAACCGATAGGATCTTTTTCAGCAGGTTCATAACCACGACCTTTTTTGGTCATGATGTGCAGCACCTGTGGACCTTTCAGATTACGCATATTGCGCATGGTCTCAACCAGAGCGTCTACATCATGGCCATCGATAGGACCTATGTAGTTGAAACCTAACTCTTCAAATAGAGTGCCAGGAACGACCATACCTTTGAGGTGTTCCTCAGTGCGCTTGGCCATTTCTTTGATGACTGGCATACCTTTCAACACTTTTTTGCCGCCTTCGCGCAGTGTGGTGTAGAAACGGCCTGACATCAGTTGTGCTAAATGATTGTTGAGGGCGCCGACATTTTCTGAAATCGACATTTCGTTGTCGTTCAGTACCACTAGCATGTCATTGTGCAAGTCGCCTGCGTGGTTCATTGCTTCAAACACCATGCCGCCGGTCATAGCGCCATCGCCGATGACAGCGACCACTTTACGACCTGCTTGCTCTTTTTCTGCAGCTATCGCCATCGCCAGCGCGGCGCTAATCGACGTGCCAGAATGGCCAACACTGAAAGTGTCGTATTCACTTTCTTCACGCCATGGGAAAGGATGTAAGCCATCTTTTTGCCGAATGGTGTGCATCTTGTCACGTCGACCCGTGAGAATTTTATGGGGGTAGGCTTGATGGCCTACGTCCCAGATCAGTCGATCAAAGGGGGTATTGTAGACATAGTGCAGTGCCACAGTGAGTTCTACTGTGCCGAGCCCAGAGGCAAAATGTCCGCTGGACATGCCAACAGACTTAAGAAGGAACTCGCGCAGTTCATCGGCTACTTGTGGTAAAAGTGCCTGAGGAAGCTGGCGGAGCTCATTGGGGGTGTTGGCCTGCGCCAACACGGGAAACTGAGAAATGTCCAAACTCATAGCGAGATACTTCGACTCTTATTATATTCTTCGCTCAATGATATAGCGGGCGAAGTCTGCAATTAACTGGCTATTGTATGGCAATTTAGCCAGCGCTGATAGTGCCTCTTGGATCAGTTGTTTGGCGGTGTCTTGTGCACCTTGTAGTCCAAGTAGTTGTGGAAACGTACTCTTATTCGATTCAGTATCAGAGCCTTGCGGTTTACCTAGCTCTTCGGTGGTGGCTACGATGTCAAGGATATCGTCTTGTACTTGGAAGGCGAGTCCGACCGCACGAGCAAAATCCATCATAGCAGCATACTGATCTTTTGGCGCGTTTGCGGCGATCAAAGCTAACTCAACGGCGCAGCTGATAAGGGCGCCGGTTTTCATATTATGTAGCTGAGTTAATGCTTTAAGATCAATATGTTTATCGGTCGAGGCTAAGTCTATCGCTTGGCCTCCACACATACCACGATAACCTGAGGCTTTGGCTAATACTCTTACCATAGCAATATGTTGTTCGCTGCTGACCCCTGCTACGGCTTCGGTGACAATTTCAAAGGCTAAGGTTTGCAGAGCATCCCCCGCTAAAATGGCCGTCGCTTCATCAAAGGCAATATGCACGGTCGGCTGGCCACGGCGGAGCTCGTCATCGTCCATGGCGGGTAAATCGTCGTGGATTAATGAATAAGCATGGATACATTCAATGGCTGCGGCGCAAGCATCTAACTTTTCGAGTTCGACCCCAAACATGCGTCCTACACTGTATACGAGGAACGGTCGAATGCGCTTCCCTCCCAATAAGGCACCGTAAGTCATAGCGGCTTTTAATTGGGGAGCTGTATCTTCAAGCGTACTAAAACGCTGTTTTAATTGATCATCAACTCGTTGTTGATATTCTTGAATGGTACTGACTAACACGCTTATTCGCCCTCAACGGCATAGGGGGATAGGGGCGCATTTTCGTCTTGTTTCAGTAAAATGGCCACTTTTTGTTGGGCTTGTTCGAGTTTTGCTTGGCTATTTCGAACGAGATTAATGCCACGTTCAAATTGTTTTAACGCGTCATCGAGGGAGATATCGCCTTGTTCTAGATAGGCAACGATGCGTTCAAGTTCGCCAAGGGATTCTTCAAAACTAAGATTTTCGGGTTTCTTCGCCACGTTCAGGTTTCCTTTGATTTAGCGGACACAAGGTATATCAGGGCGGCGTAAGGGTCAAATTCAGACTAAAGATATTTGCTCAATAGCACGCTTTGTTACTGAAATTTTTCCAGAAAATATAAATTGTCGCTAAACTTGCTTAGTGTGTGTCCGATAACTGACAATAGTATCATCATTTGTATGGTAATTTTTAACTGGATAAACAAGGCTCGTATGTGTGTCGGTGGGATTATCTTATTCGGTAGAATAACTGAGTGTTCTTGCTTACCCAGAGTAAGTATTATGTCGTTTATTACGAAAATTGAGGAGCCGTTGTGGATTTAGCAACAATAATCGGAATTGTGGGAGCCTTTGGTTTTATTCTCGGCGCTATGGTGACCAGTGGCGGCTTGATGATTTTCGTTGATGTGCCCTCGATCCTGATTGTGTTCGGTGGGTCCTTCTTCGTGGTAATGATGAAGTTCACTCTTAAACAGTTTTTAAGCGCCGTTAAAATTGCTTTGAAAGCTTTTGTATTTAAGATTGATAAACCAGAAGACTTGATTGAACAGTCAGTGACTATGGCGGATGCTGCCCGTAAAGGGGGTTTTTTGGCATTAGAAGAGGCGCAAATTAGCAATACTTTTATGCAAAAGGCTGTCGATATGTTGGTCGATGGTCATGATGGTGAAGTAGTGCGTGCAGCTCTAGAGAAGGATATCGCTCTAACGGAAGAACGTCATCGTACGGGGATTGGCATATTTAGAGCCTTTGGCGATGTTGGGCCAGCGATGGGGATGATAGGTACACTCGTTGGTCTCGTGGCCATGCTATCAAATATGGCGGATCCTAAATCTATTGGTCCTTCGATGGCGGTTGCGTTGTTAACCACATTATACGGCGCTATGGTCGCTAACATGGTTTGTCTTCCTATCGCGGATAAGCTAACGCTTAGAATGGGGGAGGAAATGCTCAATCGTAACCTTATTATGGATGCGGTATTGGCGATTCAAGATGGACAAAACCCGCGGGTGATTGAAGGCTTTTTGAAAAACTATCTTGCTGAAAAAAATCGTAAAATCGATACAACGGACGGAGAGTAGCCCATGGCTAAGTGCAATTGTCCACCGCCCGGAGCACCGCTCTGGTTGGCAACATTTGCCGACTTGATGTCGCTGTTAATGTGTTTCTTCGTATTGTTATTGTCATTTTCTGAAATGGACGTGATGAAGTTTAAGCAGATCGCGGGCTCAATGAAGTATGCCTTTGGTGTGCAAAATAAGGTGGAAGTTAAAGATATCCCGAAAGGGACTTCTGTCATTGCCTTAGAATTTAGACCAGGTCGCCCCGATCCGACTCCGATTGAAATCATTAACCAGCAAACGAATGAAATGACGGAACCTGTATTGGATTTCCAAGCGGGTGAAGACGATAGTGCGGGCGGTGTGCAGCAGCAAAATGGTTCTCAGCGGGGTGGCGAAGCGAGTGCAACGGCGCAAGAAGTGGCCGATGCGGTTAAAGCGGAAGCGGCAGCGGCGCAAGAAAAGATCAATCAGCAAGTGAAGAAGATGGCGCAGGAGCTCAATAAAGAGATCACCGATGGAGCGATTGAAATTGAGTCATTAGGTCAGCAGATTATTATTCGTATACGTGAGAAGGGGTCATTTGCTTCTGGCTCAGGTTTCCTGCAGCCTCGATTTAAACCTGTGGTGCGCTCAGTTGGCGAATTGTTAAAAGATGTGCCAGGTGTCATCACAGTGTCAGGTTACACGGATGATATGCAAATAAGCGATGAGCTCTATAGTTCTAATTGGGATTTATCCAGCAAACGTGCCGTGGCAGTGGCCCATGAGTTAGTACAGGTCAGCGGCTTTGATTCTAATCGAATGAAAGTGGTTGGTATGGCGTCTAACAATCCGATTGTGCCTAACGATTCTCCGGAAAATCGTGCCCGTAACCGCAGGGTTGAAATTGCTATTGAGCAAGGTAAAGCTAAGGAGTCTGAAGAAATTCAGATCGGTAATTCGCCTTAAGTGTTTAGATACTCTCCCAATCTAAAGCCGCAATAATCTTGCGGCTTTTTTATTGAGCTAATGTGGACTTTTCCCTTTTAGTTAACGTGTTATGCATCAAATCACTGTGGTTTATTTAAATCCATTTGGGCTTTACGTTAATCACATTGAGTGTGTAATCCCTAAGTTTCCTTGACCATCCCTCAACGACTTATTGTTAATAATTCATCTCAAATCACTTATTTTAAGCAGGGCAATTCACACCATTCGAATAGGCTTTAGTGACATTATTTCAGCCTAATTAGCTGCCGTGATTGAGTCATTAATACGCAATGAATACGCCATAAATGTGGCCTGTGTCGCTGTTGGCTATGTGCGCTGAAACTCGCCTTTTTAGGTTGCTTGGGTATATAATCCCCCGATTATTCTTTTAACCAATTTTGCTGTTTTAAAATTGCCCGCGGAAATCCCATGAAGTTTATTGTAAAGCTGTATCCAGAAATCATGATGAAGAGCAAGCCTGTACGCATGCGCTTCACCAAAATGCTCGAAACTAACATCCGTAATGTGCTTAAAAAAGTTGACGAAGATGCAAAAGTGCAGCGTCAATGGGACCGCATTATGGTGATGGTACCAAAGGATAAGCCTGAATTGGCCCAAGCTTTCGGTGAGCGTCTGGCGTGTATTCCTGGCATTGCACACGTAGTGCAAGTGGATGAGTACAGCTTTGAATCTGTTGATGATATTTATCAGCAAGTCTTGCCTGTTTACCGTGACCAACTCGCGGGTAAAACCTTCTGCGTGCGAGTAAAGCGTACTGGCGATCATGATTTTAATTCTATTGAAGTTGAGCGTTATGTCGGTGGTGGCTTAAACCAGTTTACTGATGCGCTGGGCGTGCGTTTAAAGAATCCGGACATTACCGTTAATTTAGAGATTGAGCGTGATAATCTTTATATGGTGACTAAGCGTATTGAAGGTCTAGGCGGTTTTCCGATGGCAACACAGGAAGATGTATTGTCCTTGATTTCGGGTGGTTTTGACTCTGGCGTCTCTAGCTATCAATTTATCAAAAAAGGCGCTCGTACCCACTACTGTTTCTTCAATCTGGGCGGCGCACAGCACGAAATTGGTGTTAAACAAGTGGCTTACCATTTGTGGAAAACCTACGGTGAATCCCACAAAGTGAAGTTTATCTCCGTGCCTTTTGAGCCTGTGGTTGCTGAGATTTTAGAGCGTATCGATAACGGACAAATGGGCGTTGTATTGAAACGCATGATGATGCGTACCGCGGCGCGTATCGCCGAGCGTATGGGCATTCAAGCCTTAGTTACCGGTGAAAGTTTAGGCCAAGTGTCTAGCCAGACCCTGACCAACTTAAACGTCATCGACCGTTGTACTGAGTTATTGATTCTACGTCCCTTAATCGCCATGGATAAGCAAGACATTATCAACGAGAGCCGTAAAATCGGCACCGAAGATTTTGCTAAATCAATGCCTGAATATTGCGGCGTCATTTCGCAAAAGCCGACGGTAAAAGCGGTATTAGCTAAGGTTGAAGCGGAAGAGAAAAAGTTCTCTGAGGATTTGATCGATCAGATCATCGCCCAATCTGTCACTATCGATATCAGGGAGATCGCAGAACAAATGGATACTCGGATTACTGAGACAGAAACGGTTGCTAGTATCGATACTAACCAAGTGGTCATTGATATTCGTGCCCCTGAAGAAGAGGAAAGCAAACCGCTGCAAATTGAAGGTATTGAGATAAAGCGCATCCCATTCTTCAAGTTAGCGACTCAGTTTGCCGATCTCGATAAGCAAAAGACTTATTTGCTCTATTGTGAGCGTGGGGTGATGAGTAAATTGCAGGCATTGTATTTAATCGAGCAAGGCTACACGAACGTGAAAGTGTATCGTCCATAAGTCGGGCGAAAACTTGCCCATTGCCGTATATCGTCAGTGGGATTGATTTGCTATTCAAGTACAAAAAAGCCGCATATTAATGCGGCTTTTTCTTTGCTCTTACTGATCGTGACCTGAGTTTCAGTGTCGTTTAGGTTATTCGGCTTTAACGACTTGCTGATGAGACGTGACATCGTCTGTGGCAATCAACAGAGTGGCTTCTTGTAGCACTTCTTGGTGCATTTTATTCATTGCAGCGGTTAAATCTGCAGTGATATTGGCTTGCAAGTCACTTGTGTCGATGACGATTTTGTCAACGAGTACATTTGCACTGGCATTGAAGCTGAGTGCTGAGACTAATATTAACGCAAATGCCGATTTTAAATTGAACATAGTCGCCTCCGGGCTGACAAATTAACGCTGTCAGACATTCCCATCATCAACTTTGAGATTGTCTAACTTAGGTATTTCATAGCTATGGATGTTTCATCGCTATTGGTGTTTCGTTGATAAGCTGTTTCATTGGCGCAAAATTTAACCAAAAACGCTGGCCTTTACAAACGATTAAATGTAACAATACGGATTAGAAAAACTAATTAAAAAACGAGACTGAGATCACTATGTCGAGAAGATTACCACCGCTTAATGCGGTTAAAGCTTTTGAGGCAGCCGCGCGGCATTTGAGCTTTACGCGGGCAGCGGAAGAATTGTTTGTTACGCAGGCTGCGGTGAGCCATCAAATAAAGGCATTAGAAGATTTCCTCGGATTAAAATTATTTCGTCGAAAGAACCGTTCTTTGCTATTAACCGAAGAAGGGCAGAGCTATTTTCTCGACATCAAAGATATCTTTATTCAGCTTGCCGATGCTACCGACAGATTACTCGCCCGCAGTGCTATTGGTTCGCTGACGGTCAGTATGTCACCCAGTTTTGCGATTCAATGGCTAGTGCCACGCTTGGCTAAATTCAGTGAGAAAAATCCCGATATCGATGTGCGAATAAAGGCCGTTGATACCGAAGCGAGTTCATTAACCGATGATGTGGATGTGGCTATTTATTATGGCTTAGGTAATTGGCCTGGGCTACGTGCAGATAAGCTCAGAAACGAAGTGCTTATTCCCGTGTGTTCGCCCATGTTGCTCAACGGTCCTAAACCACTTTCAAAACCGAGCGATTTAAAGTATCACACGCTATTACATGATATGAATCGTCACGATTGGCAGGCGTGGTTTAGGCAATGTGGCATTACCGATATTAATGTGAATCAAGGACCTATTTTCAGTCATTCGTCTTTGGTATTGCAGGCGGCGGCCCACGGTCAAGGGGTTGCTCTGGGTTACAGCGTGCTGGCACGCCCCGATATCAAAGCTGGGCGGCTTGTGTGTCCATTCCAAGAAGTCTTAGTCAGTAAAGATGCTTACTACTTAGTTTGCCAGCAAAACCATGCTGAGCTGGGTAAAGTGGTGGCGTTTCGTGAATGGATGTTAGACATGTTTGCCGAGGAGTCTCGCAGTGAGTTGTTGCCTGGATAAGCCGAGTTATGTATTAGAAGGGGAGCCTGTTAATACTTTGATTTTATTGGCCCACGGTGCGGGTGCTAACATGGATTCTGATTTTATGCAGGCCATGTCGGCGGGATTCGTTGCTCATGGCTTCCGAGTGATGCGCTTTAATTTTCCTTATATGCAGGCGAATGCAGTCGATGGTAAACGGCGTCCACCGGACCGTGCGCCTAAATTGCTCGCGTGTTTTACACAGATGCTCGATATCGCCCACTCACAACCACAAGTTGAACGTGTGGTGTTAATGGGGAAATCCATGGGCGGTCGTATGGCGGCCCTATTAGCCTGCGATCCTGCATTAGCGGCGCGCATAGATAGGGTGATTTGTTTAGGTTATCCTTTTGTGCCACTCAAAGGCGGCGAGCCTAGATTGGAACCTTTGAATGAATGCCAAGTCCCAGTATTAGTCGTACAGGGTGAGCGGGATAAGTTTGGTGGCAAAGCGCAGATCCCAAGCTGGCCCTTGAAAGCTGAGATAGGATTGGCTTGGATAACCGACGGCGATCATAGTTTTGTCCCAAGAAAGTCGTCAGGCACCAGTGAAGCCGCTAACCTTGCACGTGCTATTGATTTATCAAGTGATTTTATTCGTGAGCTTGATGTTGAGCGAATAAATGTTGAATGAGTTAATCCCATTCCAGCAGGAGCGTTAAATGCGTAAAGGTTTATTGTTACTCGCCGCCGTGAGCGGATTCTTAGCCGTCGCCTTAGGGGCTTTTGGTGCCCATGGTTTAAAAGCGGTCGCGCCACCAAACTTAATTGAAGTCTTTAACTTAGGTGTGCAATATCATTTCTACCATACCTTTGCCCTCATCATGGTTGCCTTCTCGGGCCAATGGTTAACCTCGCGTTTACTGGACTGGTCGGCATATCTCTTTGTCGCAGGCATAGTACTATTTTCGGGCTCACTATATGGACTGGCCTTGTTTGGGACTAAGTGGTTAGGTCCTATTACGCCTATGGGTGGTGGTTGTTTCTTATTGGGGTGGTTATTATTTGCCGCCGCGGTATGGCGTCACAAAGTTATCGACGGCCATGAGTCTTAATCGCTGATGCTTATGTGAGTTAACAGGCTTAGGGCGCACCTAAGCCTTTTTTATTTCTCTAATCGCAATTCAAGGTTCAGCAGTAGGCAAATAGGGCATTTGTGGATTGAAATTGGTATACTGGCGCCCAAATCGATAGTCAGCCAATGCTTTGGCTTGGATTTCTCAGGGATCCCCATGAAAAACCTATTTTTATTTTGCCGCGCAGGCTTTGAAAAAGAATGCGCTGCAGAAATCCAACAGCGAGCCGGTGAGCTCAATGTGGGTGGCTTTGTTAAGGCCAACAATAACGACGCTTATGTTGTATACCAATGTTTTGAAGACGACGCTGCCGATACGTTAGTCAAACAATTACCTTTAGATTCGCTCATTTTCGCTCGCCAGATGTTTGCTGCTAGCGACTTGTTAGTCGACTTGCCTGAAAATGACAGAATAAGCCCAATCGTTGCGGCGCTCAGTGACGTCAGCAAAGCGGGTGAAGTGCGGGTTGAAACACCTGACACTAACGAAGCGAAAGAGCTCTCGGCTTTTTGCCGTAAGTTCACTGTGCCTTTACGCCAGCATTTGAAAAAATCGGGTAGTTTGCTTGCGCAGGAAAATCCCAAACGTCCGATTATCCACGTGTGTTTTATTGGACCCGGCCGTGCCTATGTGGGTTATTCCTACAGTAATAACAGTTCGCCACATTTTATGGGCATTCCACGCCTTAAAATGGCGGCGGATGCACCGAGTCGCTCTAGTCTGAAACTCGACGAAGCCTTTGGCCAATTCGTGCCTAAGGAAGAGCAAGAAGAGCGTATTCGCAGTGGCATGAACTCCGTGGATTTGGGCGCCTGCCCAGGTGGCTGGACTTATCAACTGGTGCGTCGCGGCATGTTTGTATCGGCAGTTGATAATGGCCCTATGGATGAAAAACTGATGGAAACGGGCCAAGTGAAACATTACCGTGAAGACGGTTTCCGTTTCGAACCGCAACGTAAAAATATCTATTGGCTGGTGTGCGACATGGTTGAGAAACCAGCGCGTGTTGCCGAACTGATTGAAGCTTGGGCGATTAACGGTTGGTTTAAGGAAGCGATTTTTAACCTTAAATTACCGATGAAGAGCCGCTATAAAGAAGTGACAGCCATTCTTGAGACAATGCAGACGATTCTTAAAGAGAATGGTGTGACCGATTTTAAAGTGCAGTGTAAGCATCTTTATCACGACCGTGATGAAGTGACTGTGCATTTATGGCTACGCCCTAATACCGCGTGGAATTAATTCCAGTGCTAACCCTGCGGTGATCTTGTTGTCGCTAGAATGGTAATTGTCACGCGGGTATAAAGCCACGCAGGTTTAAAAGCTAGATAACAAAAAGCCCCAAAGGAAACTTTGGGGCTTTTTTGTGTTTACTCATTCGAGTTTCAAACGCTTGCTTCTTTTAAACTTTTGCATGAACAAGCGCATTATAGACTCGTCTTAAACGCGCTTAGCATTGAGATCACAGACGCTCAAGCACAGCTTGCGTGAAGTCAGTCGTGCCGTGAGTGCCGCCTAAATCGCGAGTCGTACGGTCGCCTTCTTCGATTACTGCAGATACCGCTTTACGGATTTGCTCAGCTTTGTCAGCCATACCTAAGTATTCCAGCATTTGGATAGACGCTAAAATCACTGAGGTTGGGTTTGCGAGGTTTTTGCCAGCGATATCAGGCGCACTACCGTGAACGGCTTCGAAAATCGCAGCATCACGGCCAATGTTTGCGCCCGGTGCCATACCTAAACCACCCACTAAACCTGCACACAGGTCCGATAAAATGTCACCGAATAGGTTAGTCGTCACGATCACATCGAAGTTTTCTGGGTTCATCACTAACTTCATGCACGTTGCATCGACGATCATTTCTTCTGTCTTGATGTCTGGGTAACGTAGGCTCACTTCACGGGCCACTTTCAGGAACAGGCCTGACGTTGACTTCATAATGTTAGCTTTGTGCACGATAGTGACTTTCTTACGGTTTTCTTTACGGGCCAGTTCATAGGCGAAAGTGGCGATTTGCTCGGCACCTTGGCGAGTCACGATACTGGTCGCTTCTGCTGTTAAACCATCTTCAGACACTTTTTGACCATGGCCAGAATACATGCCTTCGGTGTTTTCACGTACCGTGATGATATCGATATTTTCGTAACGGGCTTGGGTACCTTTGAAAGACAGTACTGGGCGTACGTTAGCATACAGACCGAATTTCTTACGCAAGGTTACGTTGATAGAAGTAAAGCCTTCACCAACGGGAGTCGTCAGCGGCCCTTTCAGCGTGATACGGTTTTTTTCAATGAGTTCTAAAGTGCGTGCTGGCAGTAACTCGCCTTGCTTTTCAAGTGCAGTCAGGCCGGCATCGGCAAATTCATATTCAAAATCACAGCCCGCTTTATCAAGAATTTTTAAGGCTGAATCAATAATACTTGGGCCAATTCCATCACCTGGAATTACGGTTATCGTTCTTTTTGACATGGAGAAGTCCTTCCACGGTTCGTCGTTACTGCAATTGTCTGCACCAGTGCTAACTGGATAGCAGGACTATGAATTTGGTATTTTTTCTGCCTATTATTTTAACCATCTTTGGTCAAACTTCACAGGAAATAGTGAGCAATATCACGATTTTTTATGTGGTATAACTTGTAAAAATACTGGGTTCTCACCATGATGGAGAGCCAATGGTTAAAAAAGTCTACTTTAGTCTAACAAATATATAAAAGAGGAAGACATTGAAGTTAATCCCTATCACATCTCTGGTTTTGTTATCCCTCGGAATATTGCCAGCAGTGCAGGCTGAAACCAGCACTAAACCGCTCACCCTAACAGACATTATGCATTTTGAATCCCTTGAAAAGCCGGTTATCTCAGATAAGGGGCAAGTCATCGCGGTCGAGTCTGCGCCCGATCGTGGGGATAGTCACGTCATTGTGAAAAATGTCCTGTCGCAGCAAAGCTATCAAATCGCGGGGGGGTCAGCTCCCTTGGTGAACCACGATGGTCGTTATGTAGCTGTGGTGGTTAAACCGAGTTTGCTCACGCGTGAAACGAGTGATGCCAAGGCGAAGAAAAAACTCAAGTCCGACATGGTGTTGCTCGATACTCAAACTGGCACGCAAACTCGCTTCGAGCGTGTGAAGGAATTTGTGTTCAGTGATGACGGTAAGCATCTGGCGATTTGGTTTGAGGCTGATGAAGAGTCCAAAAAAGATGCTGGGCCTAAAACTACCGAAAAACTCGCTGAAGCAGGCACACAAAGCCCTGCGAATATTGATAAGCCAAAGGTCGATAAGTTTGACCAAGGTCGACGTTTTACGTTGATCAGTTTAGAAGACCAAACAAAGCGAATTGATGTCGAGCAGGTTACTGGCTATGTTTTTGATAAGGCAAGCCGTAGACTCGCGCTGGCAGTGAACGATATCACCAATAAGCAACATCAATTGCAGTTAGTCGATTTAAACACTCACAAAAAAACCGTTGCCTTTGATTCGCCTAGCCAACAGATTGGTGCGTTAGCGCTGGCTAAAAATGGTCGTTGGCTTGCATTTACGCAGGGCAAAGACAGCGAGTTACCTTATGGCCGCAGCTATCAGTTATCGCTGGTCGATTTGCAGTCGAGCAAAATCAGTAACCCCCCCGAATCACCCGAGTGGAAACTCAATCGCTACACTAGCTTAAGCTTCTCATTGGATAGCGAACGGTTGTTTTTTGGCCGCGTACCTGAGGTGAGTCAGCAGCTCAGTTTGCAGAAGATCACCGAAGAAAAAGACCTGTTTGATACAAATATTGTCACCGGACAGCGTGGGCTTAAGGTGTGGCATGGGGATGATCCTCGTATTAAGCCTAATGAAATCAAGCAATATGAGGATGAGCAAAAACGCACTTACCTTGCGGTATTGCATTTAGGCTCAAATAACGTGGTGCAGCTTGGCGATAAAACTGTTCCAGATGTGACGATTTCACAACATAAACGTTTTATGTTGGCCAGTTCAGATTTGCCCTATCGCAAGATGGCAACTTGGGCAGGGTTCTACCAAGATTATTATCTGGTCGATATTAATACTGGCAGTAAAGTGCCATTTTTGACACAACAGCCGAGTGATGCCGAGCCTACGCTGTCGGGAAATGGCAAGTATGTGGCTTATTATCAGCAAGGTAATGTGTATCTATATGATATTGCTCAGGATCGTCGTACTAATCTCACAAAATCCCTAAAGGTCAGTTTTGCCGATGAAGACCACGATTATCCATCCAGCGCTCCAGGATATGGTTTTGGTCCTTGGCTTAAAAATGATGCGGGTTTCTTGGTTTACGACAAATACGATGTTTGGCAGTTTAATACCGAATCTAAGGCGGGTTTTGCCTTAACCGCAGGTAAAGGGCGTACTCAGAAAATTCAATATCGCCTTGAGGGCTTAGTCGATAATCCCGATGAGCCAGCAGAGCTTGCCTATAACGCCACTGTGTTACTCCACGGTTATAGTGATAAAACCAAGGCCGATGGTTTTTATCAAGCCACCTTGGGCGAAGCTGGCGTGAAGACGTTGATGCAAGGTGAGTATAAGCTGACCGTGTTAGGCCGCAGTAAAGATGCCGATACTATCGTGTTTTCTAAGGAGCGTTTTGACTTATTCCCTGACTTATATACGGCTAACTATAGCGCGCCGCAAAATGCAGTTAAGCAAACCGATTTAGATAAGCAGCGTCAAGCCTTTAACTGGAGCCAATCCGAGTTAGTTCACTGGACAAATGGCGATGGTAAACCGTTAGATGGCGTGCTGATCAAGCCGACGAATTATCAAGCGGGCAAGCGCTATCCTGTACTGGTTTATTACTATCGCTTTATGACGGATAGACTGCATGCCTTCCCGCAGATGAACATTAACCACAGACCTAACTTTGCTTGGTACATCAATAATGGCTATGCGGTGTTCCTACCGGACATTCGCTTTGAAATTGGTTACCCAGGGGCGAGTTCAGTACAAGCGCTCACGTCTGGCGTGCAAAAGCTGATTGAGATAGGCATTGCCGATCCCGATGCTATTGGTTTGCAAGGTCATTCTTGGAGTGGCTATCAAACGGCGTTTGCCATTACTCAAACTAAGATGTTTAAGGCGGCGGTTGCAGGTGCTCCAGTATCGAACATGACCAGTGCCTATAGCGGTATTCGCCACGGTACAGGCATTGCGCGTCAGTTCCAATATGAAACCGGACAGAGTCGTATTGGCACAAGTTTGTTTGCCGCGCCACAAAAGTACATTGAAAACTCGCCAGTATTTTATGCTGACCGTATTCAAACGCCTTTGATGATCATGTTTGGTGATAAGGATGATGCAGTGCCTTGGGAACAAGGTGTTGAAATGTACTTAGCCATGCGCCGTGCGGGTAAAGAGGTGGTGTTCTTGCAATACGAGGATGAGCCGCATCACTTGAAAAAGTACCCGAACAAGCTCGATTACAGCATTCGCATGATGCAATATTTCGACCATTATCTGAAGGGAAAACCTGCGCCAGAATGGCTCAGCAAAGGTGAAGCCTATGTCGAGTATAAGGCCGATGATGAATAGGCAATTGGCTTAGTTGTTTTACAATTGAGCCAATTCGTTGATTGTCAAAATAAAAACGCCACCGATTCGGTGGCGTTTTTATTTAACTGTCAGTCGTATTTATTTACTGGTTAATGTCTCTTGGGCAGAGCTGAGGGCTGTGTCAGTATCTGCATCGAGATATTGCTTATAGGTATCTTGGCCCCAAGCAATCAATTGATCATTTTCAAAAATCAGTGGGGTACATTCCTCTTTCGTGGTCACACCGTCTGATTTTTCATGGTGAGTGCGATAAAAGAGCACCTGTAGCTTGGTTTCTTTTACGGCTTTGGCCTCTGAAAAGTCAGCTTTACCTAGTAACTGTTTTACTGAAACGATATTTTGCCCTAGCGCTAACTCGTTCATTTTTTGGCTGTTATAGGATTGTCTGTCCTCCCAACTCATGTCATCTGGCGTAGGTTCATAAACGAGTACCACCACAGCGACAAAGGCGACGTAGGCGGCGAAAATGCTACCGATGATTACCGAAACTTTTGATTTCATTTACAGTTATTCCTTTACCTCATTAAATGAGTCACGTTATTACGTCCATAAAATACGCTTTTGTTGTTCTAAGGTAAATGCGTTAATTGCAACTTTATATTAACAGATGTTTAGGCAGGATTGATTGGGTTTTCAGGCAGGCAGTTATTATCAGGTAAGGAGTTCATCACGCGAAAATCTTTTAAATTAATATTGAGTGGCAGGTCTGTTTGTAACTGTGCGAGCTTATAGCTGAGTCTTGCCATCTCCTTACCTTCGGCAAGTTTTTTGGCTTGTTTAGCACCTAAGTTAGATAGCGATGAAAACAAGGTTGGTAAGCTTCTAAAGGTTTTCAATAATTCGGCGGCTGATTTAGGGCCTATGCCTGCAATTCCGGGAATTTTATTACCGCTATCGCCCGCTAATGCCATCAAGTCGAGAAATTGATTGCGCTCGACACCGAGTTTTTGTTCCAATGCAGCGATATCTAAGTACTGCTGATTAAAGTGATCCCACTGGCTGATTTGGCGATGATTGAGCTGACTAAAACCTTTGTCGGTGGACACTATAATGGCTTCACCCTGCGCTTTGGCGGTTTTTATCGCTAGAGTGGCAATCACATCATCGGCTTCAGCCGCCGCATAAATAGAGCCAATGTTCATCATGGTTAAGTGATCTTGCAGCGCAGCAAGGCCTTTTGCCAGCGGCTCCGGCATAGGTTTACGGCCTTTCTTATAATCGGGGTAAAGCTGTTTACGCCATGAGACTTCATCCCCATCCCACACGATAGCTACATGGGTTGGGCGATGCACACGCAGCAGTTTAGTGCACGCCAAACTGACGCGCTCTGTGAGGCTTTGCATATCGGATTCATCGGGGATCGCCGCATAGATGCGGCGAACCAAGTTGAGACCATCGATGATTAAAAACTTGTTCATGGGGTGTTGTTGCTTCGCTCTCTATTTCACTATTTGATAGCAAGGAATATAGGCGCTTCCTGGAAGCTTCATTCTTTGTTGTTGTACAAATGCACTTAAGAGTTTATCCATCATATCCATGAGCTTAGGATCGCCTTTTAGTTGGAAGGGGCCATCACGCTCTATGTGCTTGATTGTTTCCGATTTGACGTTACCCGCCACTATACCCGAAAACGCTTTACGCAGGTTGGCGGCAAGTTCGGCTTTATTGGTTTGGAAGTGTAGATCTAAGTTTGCCATCACTTCGTGGCTTGGGATAAAAGGTAACTGAAACTCAGACTCTATCTTCAGTGCCCACTGATATTGGTAAGCATCACCTGTTGAGCGGCGATAGGCTTTTACTTGCTCCATTCCTTGCTTCATGATGCGTGCCACTTCAGTGGGATTATCAATGATAATTTGGTACTTTTTCTGAGCTTCGGGTCCTAAGGTTGAGGCAATAAACTCATCAATCTTAATAAAGTAATCTGCGCTCTCCGTTGGGCCTGTGAGTATCAGGGGGAAAGGCGTTTGTTGGTTTTCTTCGTTAAGTAAAATACCCAATATATAGAGCAATTCTTCAGCCGTGCCAGCACCGCCAGGGAAGATAATAATGCCGTGGCCTAAGCGCACGAAAGCTTCGAGGCGCTTTTCAATATCGGGTAAGATCACCAGTTCATTGACAATTTGATTCGGTGGCTCGGCGGCAATAATACTTGGTTCAGTTAAACCAATATATCGTGCATTTTTAATCCGTTGCTTGGCATGACCTATCGCCGCACCTTTCATCGGACCTTCCATCGCACCAGGACCACAGCCTGTACAAATATCTAATTCCCTCAGGCCAAGTTGATAACCTACCTCACGTGTGTACTGGTATTCGATGGCATTAATACTGTGTCCGCCCCAACAAACGACTACATTAGGGTCCTTCATTGGTGCTATCGCCCGCGCATTACGCAGAATATCAAACACCACATTGGTGATATGGTGGGCATTGGTCAGATTAATGTGTTTTAGTGAGTCATATCTATCACTGATATAAAGGATATCGCGTAAGACTGAGAACAGATGCTCTTGAATTCCCGTGATAATTTGACCATCGACAAAGGCTTGTTCGGGGGGATTGATCAGTTCTAATTTTACACCGCGCTCCCGTTGTAGAACGTTGATGTCGAAATCATGGTATTGCTCGAATAGGGCTTTAGAGTTGTCGGTTTTTAAACCCGCGGCAAGCACTGCTAAGGAGCAGTTGCGGTACAGTTGGTATAGGGCACTTTTGGCACTATTTTTAAGTCGATCAACTTCAAGTTGCGAAAGCTGATCCATGCTGCCTTTTGGGCTGACTTTTACTATCATTTACCACTCCTTCGTCATGACAGGAGTGATTAGAGGAGGCGTATAGTGGGGCTTAATTATACGTCAATCACAACCCTGTCTCTGCTTTCGTGTTTCGCTTTGTAGAGTGCTGCATCGGCGCGTTCAAAGGTCTCATGTATGAGTTCACTTCCCATAACTTGCGCAGCCCCTATAGATACTGTAACTGTAATTCTCTGATTTTTAAATTTAAATGGAATATTTTTTACTTTCTCGCGCACTCTGTTTAAAAGTTGAGCGATATCAGCAGGGGCCACATCAGGTAATAGCAGTACAAATTCTTCACCGCCATAGCGGGCTACAAATTCTGTATCTCGCAGGGAGTTTTTTAATGCCATTGCTATAACTTGCAAGGTTTTATCACCTGTGCTGTGGCCAAAACTGTCGTTGATGGTTTTGAAGTGATCGATATCGGCAACGGCAACCCACAGCGGGGACTTATGTCGTTGATAGTTACGGTATTCTAGCTCCATGCGCTCTTCTAATGCAGCACGGTTAGGCAATTGAGTTAAGCTGTCGAGTAAGTTGAGTTTTTGTTGTTCAAACAAACGCTCTTTGTAGGTGTTAGCCTCACTACTTAACTCATTAAGCTCTTTGCGCATTGTCTCCATCGACTTGCGTAGCAGAGCTTGCTCTCTTTGCTCTAGGGCTTCTTTACGGGCTAATGCCGAGCGGATAGAGTTAAGTTGCTCTGTTAGTTGAGCTTTAAGGTCAACGACGTCTTCCACATCGATAATGATTTCACCGGCGTTGTCGACGCGGGTGTTAATCTCACGATTTAGCTGGGTTTTTAATTGGAAGCTACGTTGATTGTGATTGTAAGATTCGCTCACCACTTCACGCACCGCGGCTAAGGCATCATTGAGTGCAAACAAAAACTCTTGGGATGCCGATTTCTCGCGGGCGATGTTATCAAGCAATAACGCTAAAATGGTTTGGTAGGCTTCGAGCAAGCTATCAACTTCAATCTCAGAAGAGAGTACTTCTTTGATCACTAATACTTGGTCACGTTGATCTTTACGGAACTCGATTTCCGAAATCATCTGTGCCAGCTCATGGGCTAGTTGCCTGTGTTTTGGTAAGACATCAAGTTTTTCAGATTCGCTAAATTGTAGCTGTAATATGGTTTCGTAGAAGCCAATGATTTGCTTAACTTTAGGTATATATTCCCACACAGTATGAAAAGGTTTTGCCAGATCTTGCTTGAAGTAATTGACTTCTTTTTTGAGCTTTTCAGGTGCAGAGTTAACGCGTTGGATCTGACGGATCACCTGTGACAAACCAGTACGACTCTCTTCGAGTTGTACCATCACATGGTGATATTGGCCTTTTAGCAGGCGCTCGACATCAACTAATTCTGGCAATGCCTCATCGACTCGCTCAAACGTATTTAAGTTATGGCGCAGTTTGGCGAGTTTATTATCCAGCTCAAGATTTTGCCCTTTACAGGCGAGGCTTAAGTGACCAATAAATTGGAGTAATGTCTGTAACTTTGCATTTCTATCTTCATTAACTTCATCAAGGGCAAGTTTGGCCGAATGGAGTTTCTGTTGCAGCAAGGCAAGTTGTGAAACTGTAGCGCTTGAATCCTTCATCCTGAGTATTGTCCTAACTCTGCAAGGCTAAAAAACATGACAATCCTATGTCCAGATTAGCTGTTAACTCATATGATACTAATGTTATAACACTGGGCGTAGAGTGCAAATGCGATTTGCCTGTGACTCTGTGATTAATTACCGATATTGATCAAATATTTTCCAATAATTGCCTATCTTGGTTATTTTCCCAGCAAGGCCAGCGAATATCCTCTTTATTGCCGTTGGTCTCTAATCTGATTAATCCACGCTCAATGCCTTTTTCAAGGTGCAAAAATAACGGGTTTGCAAATAAGCTCAAAGGAACAAAGTCTAGGGCTCTGAGAACGACATAATAGTCGTTATTGCCATCTAAACTACGGGCACAGGCAAGCGCCATCTGCACTGTTTCAAATTTTAATTTCGCGGCCATTTTAATTTCTGATTTCGCTAAAAGTGGCAAATGCGCAAAGCCAAGACGGAAATGATGTGTGATTTGCTGTTGATCGAGTTTCAGGCGTACTTGGCTGAGTATTTGTGTCGGCTCAATAGGTTGCGTGAACCGAACCGCAAATACCCCTTGGCGTACCACATAAACAGATGCTGCGAGTGCATCCGTTAGATGATTGGCAATTTGCGCTGTTACTGCATCACTAAAATATTGGCCATAGTCCAGATCCGCCGTAAGTTGGGTGGGGAAGGCGATAATCGCGAGTGCCGTTGTGGATTCCTGACTTTGATTATGGCTTAAGTGCGCTAATAATGCGGCATACCCTAAATTGTGAGTGAAGGGTTCCTGTAGCGTTAATTGAGTTAATGCCGCGTTTTTAGCCGTTATTTTGCGGCGATTTTGTA
Source organism: Shewanella oncorhynchi (assembly GCF_030848765.1). Lineage (NCBI taxonomy): Bacteria > Pseudomonadati > Pseudomonadota > Gammaproteobacteria > Alteromonadales > Shewanellaceae > Shewanella > Shewanella oncorhynchi. Next base: position 3,470,918 of record NZ_CP132914.1, on the reverse strand, counting down.
GCATGAAAATAATCACGAGCAGCAAGAGTCCAGCAATAAGGCTGCAAATGAGCAGTAGCGTGTGAGTGTTGTTGCTTTCTTTCACTGTCTCAACGAGTTTTCCCTGTAGCATGTTGAGCTCAAGTTTTAGCTGTTGCTCTGCAAGGGCAGAGGCCGACACAGGGGAGTCTTTATCAGTCTCGGCAGGCTTTTTACCTAGCTCAATGATACGGGCTTGGGCATCGATGGTTTTTGCTAATTCACCTAATTTTTGCGCCGCCGAGGCGATAAGTGTGAGTGCGGATTTTTGTTCATCGACCAGTTTTAAATCGACCGCGAGTGCTAATGCGATATCGGCATGGGCCATCATTAGCGGCCAATCTTGGTTGGTTTGGGCGATTTCACCAATTAAGAGTTCGTTATAAACTTGATAGTGATGGCTTTGTTTTTCTTTGAATATTTGATTGGCCATCAGTAAATATTTTAGGGCGTTAACATTGTCTTTAATATTTGAGTAGGCTTGTCCTAAATTATGGAAATTAAGCCCCTGTGCGATGTAGTTACCGCGTTTTGCATCTAATTGCTGGGCATTTAGGTAGTAATCAATCGCTTTATGCCAATCCCCTTGTTCGCCATAGACCATAGCGATCACTGTCATACAACTTGAAAGATAAGTGTCATTGCCCATTTTTTTAAAGCCAGCCGCGGCTTCATGAGCGTTTTTAAGCGCTTCATCCCACTGCTTTAAATCACGGTATACCTTTGAAAGTTGTAATTGCAGATTGGTTTTCATTGATGGGTAATTAGAACGATTAGAGATCCGAATCGCTTCACTATAATGCTGTAATGATTTTGTAAGCTGCTGATTAAAGTTGTAATAAAAGCCAAGCCTCGCTTCAGCCGCCGCGATTAAATAATCGTTTCTGAGTTTATAGGCAATGTCGCGGTATGTGTGGAAGTGCATCAGTGCTGGCACTTCTTGGCGGATCAATAAATGTAAGCCACCTAGATGTTCATGAATATTGTGTTTAAGAATTAATGCTTCGATGTCATAGCTGTCGTTGATGCGGGTGAGCGCTTCATTATAAAGACCAATCGCTTCTTGATATTTCTGTTCCGTACGGCCAAGGTAACGGCCATTTAACATGGCGACCATGGCAAGTTCGTAGGGCGATTGCGCCGCAGTCGATAGGAGTTCAATCAAGCTTTTTGCGTTTTGAAAATCGACCTTGGTTTTAACGTTTGGCTCCATATTGAGGCGGGCCAGTAAATACAAAATCTGTTCAAATTCGAGTGGATTGTAGCCTTGCTCTTGGGCTGCGCGCTCAAATTGGTCACGGTTTTGAAATGCGAGGGGAAAGGAAATCGTTTTGTTGAGTGCATCATACATTTGCTGCGGTGATTCTCTTAACTCAACCTCATCCGCTTCGAGATCTCGGCTTTGGACTGTAAAAGGCAGTGACAGCAACAGAGTAAATAAAATAACCGTGAGTTTTTGCATTTGAACTGTGATTCCTCATTCCTTTAGTCAAGGAACTTATTTTGTTAGCTTTTGTTAGCGCCTAATGAGGATGCTACATCGACTTGTTATACTTGGAAAAATCATAAGAAGCATAATAACAGAAGGAAGCAAGAGTGAAACCCAACAGACTATCAATCTTGATATTGAGCGCATTATTTTCGGGTCAAGTATTGGCCGATGTGAAATACCAAATCGACCTTATTAAACCCGAATACCATATTGCCCAAGTGAGTGTCACTTTTCCTGAAGTGAAGACGAACGATTTTACGGTGAATCTCCCTGTGTGGCGGACGGGCAAATATCAAGTATTGCCTTTGGCCGATGGTGTGCGCTTATTTAGTGCTAAAGATAGTCAAGGTCATGAACTGCAATGGAAGCGCACCGCGAGCGGTGAATGGCAAGTGGCGCTCACGCAGCCAACCCGTGTTACCGTCAGTTATCAATTGTATGCTAATGAATTAGGCGAAAGGGTGCGCCATATTGACGCGAGCCATGCCTATTTAGATGCTAGCGGTGTGTTCATGTACAGTCCGCAATTTCGCTCTGAACCAATATCCGTAGAATTAAAAGTACCTAAAAATTGGCAAAGTTACTCTGGGATGTCATCGGGTAAGGCCGCTCATTCCTTTATTGCCCCTAATTATGATGTGTTGATCGACTCCCCGATTGAAACTGGTGTGAGTACCCATAAACAATTTAGTGCTAATGGTAAAAACTATGAATTGGTGTTTTGGGGGGAAGGTAACTATGACACGGATAAAATAGTAAAAGATCTTAAAGCCTTAAGCGGTCAAGCTAAGGTGATTTGGGATGATTATCCTTTTGATCGTTACGTTTATATGGTGCATGCAACGAGTGGTGCCAGTGGCGCGACAGAACATTTAAATTCTACTGTCATTCAGCTGCCGCGCTTTAGTTTCCGTGAACGCAAGGACTACCTGCGCTTTATTAGCACGGCATCCCATGAGTTTATCCATACCTGGAACGTGAAGGCTTATCGTCCCGAGGGATTAGTTCCCTACGATTATCAACATGAAAACATGACGGAATTACTGTGGATGGCTGAAGGTTCTACCAGTTATTTTCAAGATCAGTTGCTGTTGCGGGCTGGAGTGATAACAGTTAAAGAGTTCCTCGAAGATTTAGCCAAGCGCGTCGAGAAAAACCAACTCAATCCGGGTCGTGAAACTCAATCTGTGGCAGAGGCGAGTGCAGGGGAGTGGAGCAGTATCGGTGGCGATTATGCCATTAACCACAGTGTAAATATTTACTCAGAGGGTTACTTAACCTCTTTAGCCTTAGATTTTTCATTACTGCAAGACTCCGAACTTAAGTATTCATATCGCGATGTGCACCGTCGTTTATATCAAGAACATCGCGTACCAAAAGGTTATGGTGTTAGTGATGTTCAGTATATTCTTAAAGACTTATCCGGCAAAGATTATGCACCTTGGTGGCAAGCCAATGTGAATAGTCCCATGAGTTTAGATTTCCCAGAATTATTATCACAGGCTGGGTTAAATCTGTCCTATGGTAAAGATTCAAAAGCTGAGGCATTTGCGGGAATGACCTTGAGCAGCACCCATGGCTCTTTAGTGTTAGACCAAGTGTTGCGTAATGGTCCTGCTTGGCAAGCGGGCATAGTTGCGGGGGATGAAGTATTAGCGATTAATGGTCTCAAGGTGACTGCTGCGGGTTTCTATAAGCGCATCAAAGACTTTAAGGTTGGCGATAGTGTAGAGGTGGTATTATTTAGCAACGATAAAATCAAGCAAGTACAGCTCATCCTTGGCGAGCAGCAAAGCGGTAAGCTAGTGCTCAAGGGGGATGCAAAAGCGACTAAACAGCAAAAAGCTTTCTTCAAGACTTGGTTAGGCATTGATTGGCCGTTTGACAATAAAGGCGAGTTAGCGATTAAAGCTTAATGTGGTTAGGGCTTCATCTTTAGCATCTAAATGCCTTTGTCTTAAAGCCACCTAAAGTGAAATCGTCATAAAAAAGGCGCAACCATTATTTTGATGGGGCGCCTTTTCTTATCTTGTACGGCTCAGTCTAACAAGCGAATTGCAGATCTCGTTTGCTTAACGATTTCTGCTTAAACTTGTGCGTCTTCGAGTCCACCAAGGGCGGCCACGAGTGCATGCATCAAGGCGACTAACTCGCTGCCCATTAGGGCAAAGTCTGCATCTAAACGGGCCATAGGATCGTCAGTGCCGACTTCATCGTTCCCTGCTCTAAACTCTTCAGAGAATTTAAGGCGCTTCACGCTGGCATCTGATTGCAATAATAGTGCAATCGATTGGCCGAAATGCAGCGCTAACTTGTGTACTTGCTTACCTGTTGCTAAGTGAGCTAACACTTCGTCTTCTTTCAAATCCTGCTGCTTAAAGCGCACAATTCCGCCTTCATCAGCTTCAGATTTTAGCTCGGCTTCGTCTTGCATTTCAAAGGGTAATGGTGCGCTGCCAAGTTTTAACCATTCAGTTAAATTGGATTCGACTGGCGCTTTAAAGCTCAGTGGGATCACAGGTAAACTGCCGAGAGCTTTACGTAATAACGCTAATAATTCTTCGGCCTTAGTGGCACTTGAACTATCAACGAGGATCATTTCTAGCTCAGGCAAAATCAAGGCGTGGGTTTGGCTTCGACGCGAAAAAGCGCGTGGCAGTAGGCTAGTGATGATTTCATCTTTTAGCGCATCTTTTTCTTTTTTCGCCAGTTTACGATTTTCTTCATCTTCAATGAGAGCCACTTTTTCTTCTAAGGCTTCTTTGATGACTTGGCCTGGCAGAATTTTCTCTTCTTTAGTCACGCAGATCAGATGGCGATTGTCAGCGCTATGGACCAAAGAACTGCCTTTTTTGCCTAACGCATTTGAGAAACCAAATTTACTGACATCTTGGCTTGAGCAGGGGGAGAAAGTGAAATCGGCCAACGCAGTTTCTAGCGCTTCGGTTTCGACGGCAAAAGGTTTATTGAAACGATAAAGAGTAAGATTTTTAAACCACATAAGAGGCGCCCATTGAAAATTAAAGTGGCAGTTTACGGCATAGTTTGGACGGGGTAAACCTGTGTTCAATAGCTGATTTTTAACTGAGGATCAGAATTCATTAAACTGTAACATAATAATTAGCTTAGCTGCAGCCCGCATTTTTACTGGGTTTTATGCCTGGCTTCGCGTCAGCTTTTTTGCACGCCAACGTTAATGGTCACAATTGAAATAAAATTGAAACACATTCATTGCAAACTTTCGGTCGTTCCAAACCAATAACCAAGACGAACATAACGTCGAAAGGATTAAATGATGAACGTTTTTTGTAAAACTCTACTTGCTTCTGCGCTAGCTTCTGCAACTCTGGCTTCAGCTAATGCCGCTGAGCCACTGACTGTTTATGGTAAGTTGAATGTCACTGCTCAATCAAATGATGAGAAAGGTGATGCTACAACAACTATTCAAAGTAATGCTTCTCGTTTTGGTGTGAAGGGTGATTTTGCGCTGTCTAGCTCGCTGGAAGCTTTCTACACAGTGGAATATCAAGTTGATACAGGTGCAGCATCAAGCGATAACTTTACTGCACGTAACCAATTTGTTGGTTTGAAAGGCGCATTTGGTTCGTTCTCTGTGGGTCGTAATGATACCTTGTTGAAAATTTCTCAAGGTGATGTTGATCAGTTTAACGACCTTTCAGGTGACTTAGGTAAGCTGTTCAAGGGTGAAGTTCGCGCTGCTCAAACGGCGACTTACCTTACGCCTTCCTTTGGTGATTTTGTATTCGGTGTTACCTATGTTGCCGAAGGCAATGATGTAAAAGGTCAATTTGCTCAAGATGGTTTTAGCTTAGCGGCCATGTATGGTGATGCGAAACTGAAAAAAACACCCGTTTATGCATCTCTTGCTTATGACTCAGATGTGTCTGGATATGAGATTGTTCGTGCCAGCTTACAAGCTAAGTTAGCCGGTATTAAACTGGGTGGTATGTACCAGCAACAAGAGCAAACCTATAAATTTGATTCTGCAACGTCGATGCCAGTTGAAGTCACTGCAGAAAGTGCTAACGGCTATCTATTAAGCGCTGCCTATGATATTGATGCTGTTACTTTAAAAGCTCAGTTCCAAGATATGGAAGAACTTGGTGATTCATGGTCGGTAGGTGCAGACTACAGCTTAGGTAAGCCAACTAAACTATTCGCTTTCTACACGAACCGTTCGTTAGAAGCGTCTACAGATGATGACAAATACATTGGTGTTGGCTTAGAACACAAATTCTAAATCTAGCATTAAAACTCAATTAAGGAGGCATATAGCCTCCTTTTTTATTGCTATAAACAAACAGTTATATAAACTTATTATGACAAATATTACTACTATATAGCTCAAGCGGCGTGCTTATTCATAAATCTGTAATAAAAATGACTAATAATAGCCGTGTTGACATTCACTGACAGAAAATCACTTATGACTGCAAGGATATTGATAGTAGAAGACGAGTTGGCCATCCGCGAGATGCTGACTTTTGTAATGGAACAGCATGGGTTTACAACCTCTGCGGCGGAAGATTTTGATTCGGCCATTGCGCTGCTAAAGGAGCCTTACCCCGATCTGATTTTATTGGATTGGATGTTTCCTGGCGGAAGTGGTATTCAATTGGCGAAACGCTTAAAGCAAGATGAGTTTACGCGCCAAATTCCGATCATTATGTTAACCGCCCGCGGTGAAGAGGAAGATAAAGTCAAAGGCCTCGAAGTTGGCGCCGATGATTACATCACTAAACCTTTTTCCCCTAAAGAGCTGGTCGCACGTATTAAAGCCGTATTGCGTCGTAGTGCACCGACTCGTTTAGAAGAAACCATTGATGTACAGGGCTTAATGCTCGACCCTGTGAGTCACAGGGTGAGTGTGGGTGAAACTGTATTAGATATGGGCCCAACCGAATTTCGTTTATTACACTTTTTCATGACCCATCCTGAGCGTGTTTACAGCCGTGAACAGCTACTCGATAATGTGTGGGGCACCAATGTGTATGTTGAAGACAGAACCGTTGACGTGCATATCAGACGCCTTCGTAAAGCCGTTGAAGAGTCTGGTCATGATCGCTTGATCCAAACGGTTCGTGGCGCTGGTTATCGTTTCTCTACACGCATTTAGTGCTGAATAACTGTTAGGCACAAGTTAGCTTTTACGCTATCTTGTGCTCCTCTTATTTAGCCTGATGTTTGGGTTTATTTATGTCTGACTCTTATTCAGGGTATCGGTTGTTTACGCGTTTAGGTTTATATCTACTGCTTTGCGCGCTAATAGGTTTATTGGTAGGGAAACTTCTCTGGATACTCTTTATCGGCACGCTAGGGTTAGTTTGCTGGCATTACCGACAATTATCACGGCTTAACTTTTGGTTATGGCGGGATAGGAAACTCACGCCGCCGCAGGGCAGTGGGAGCTGGGAAGGTGTATTTAACGGTATTTATCGCCTTCAAGGGAAGAATCGTCGGCGTGTCGGTCAACTGGCCGCACTGCTGGCACGATTTCGTCAAGGTGCTGAGGCGTTACCCGATGCCGCTGTCGTGCTTGATTCAGAGCATAATATTTTATGGTGTAACAAGTTAGCGCAACTCATTCTCGGTTTTGTGTGGCCACAGGATAATGGTCAACGAATCGATAATTTAATCCGTCATCCTGATTTTTCTGCTTACATTAAATCCGCACAATACAAAGAGCCGCTGGAGTTACCTTCGCCGGTATCGGATAGGCGTTTGCTTGAAATCCGTATCATGGCTTACGGTGACCGGCAGCTACTGTTAATTGCGCGGGATATCACTCGTATACGTCAGCTTGAGGGAATGCGAAAAGAGTTTGTCGCCAATGTGTCGCATGAATTAAAAACGCCGCTCACTGTGCTACAGGGTTACCTCGAAATGATGCAAAGCATGGCTGAGCCTGATTCGATGAACGTCAAGCCGTTAGCATTGATGCAGCAGCAGACACGACGAATGCAATCTATGGTCGAACAGCTATTGATGTTATCGCGAATTGAAGATGCAGCGGATATTAACCTCGAAAACACTGTGAATATGACGCAGTTGATGGAGGTGCTCAAGGAGGAAGCTAAGGCGCTGGCACAAGATAAGTATGAGTTGAGTTTCTATTGTGAGCCTGGACTTGATTCTCACGGCAATGAATTGCAGCTGAGAAGTGCCTGTTCTAACTTGATTTCTAATGCGATTCGTTACACAGAACCTGGCGGGAAAATTACAGTGCAGTGGTGCAGTGTGGCTACGGGCGCCATCTTTAGCGTAACGGATACGGGTGAAGGTATTGCGGCTCAGCATATTGGTCGATTAACGGAACGCTTTTATCGGGTAGACAGTGCGCGCTCAAGGCAAACTGGTGGTAGTGGTTTAGGTTTAGCGATAGTAAAACATGCGCTTAACCACCATCACAGTAAGCTTAAAATCAGCAGTGAAGTCGGTAAAGGCAGTACTTTTAGCTTTATTATCCCTTTGCATCTTATCGAACGTAAGAAATAGTATGTGTGAGTGAAATATTTACAATGAATAATAAAAACAGGCCATTAGGGTAATGCCGATCAGTTAAGACAGATCGCTTGACGATCTCGCTGAAAAGATCAAAATCCGATGACCTCATGTCATCGGATTTTTTTATGCAACTCTCAGAAGCACTCGCCCGTACTCATATTACCCGCCTAACCGAATTCACCTGCTTAGCAGATGTGTTAGAACCTGAGTTAATTCAATCTTGCCTAGACTCTCAGGGCGTTGCGACGTTAAGACGGCGTAAATTGCCGATGGACGCGATGATTTGGGCCGTTATCGGAATGGCTTTGTTCCGAGGGGAATCTGTTCGGTCACTCATCAACAAACTCGACATTGTTTTGCCGCAAGAGATTGATTATGTTGCACGCAGCGCCGTGACTCAGGCGCGTAAACGATTGGGCAGTGAGGTTATTAGAGAAGTATTTAGTCGCAGCGCCAATACCTGGCACGCGAGAGCTGAACATCCTCATTGGTGCGGCCTTAACTTGTATGGTGTTGACGGTGTAGTGTGGCGGACACCCGATAGTGTCCAAAATCAAGCCGCCTTTGCGCGTACCGCAAACGCTTCAGGCGAAGCTGCTTATCCGCAAATTCGCATGGTTTGCTTGATGGAATTAAGCAGCCATTTGTTGGTCAACAGCGCCTTTGATTCGGTTGCCGAAAATGAAATGAACTTAGCATCCCAGCTCATTCCTAGCATTCCCAATTACAGCCTAACCCTATTTGACCGAGGATTTTACTCGCTCGGCCTGTTACACGCTTGGCAGCAAGCGCAACCTGATAGCCACTGGTTGTTGCCATTGAAGAAAGGCACTCAATATGAGGTGGTGCGAACGCTAGGAAAGCATGATCAGTGGGTGAAACTCACCACTACACCTCAGGCCAGAAAGAAATGGCCGCAGCTGCCTGAAACTCTTGAAGCGCGTTTATTGACTAAGACAGTGAAAGGTAAGCCAGTCGCCATTTTGACCTCGTTGACAGACCCGATGCGTTACCCCAGCGAAGACATCGTCGACTTATATGCCCATCGATGGGAAATAGAACTGGGCTACAGAGAGATGAAGCAACATCTACTGGAGAGCCGTTTTACGCTCCGTAGTCAACTACCGGAGCTGGTGACTCAAGAGTTATGGGGCGTGCTACTGGCCTATAATCTCATTAGATATAAGATGTTGCTGATGGCTAAAAGCTTGCCATCGGTCCACCCCAATCAACTGAGTTTTCGAGATGCGGCGAGTTATATCATCTTCAAGTTGACACAACTGTCATCACAAACACCGGGGAATATCCCGAGAGACGTATTGGATATAGAACGAAATGCACGGCAATTTAAGCTGGATGGTAAACGGGAAAGGGCATATCCACGAGTTCTTAAAATGAGCAAAAACAAGTTCCCGGTTAGACCAAAGAAAAATGCCGTTCACTCTTAAGTGAACGGCATTAGGCCATTAGGGCCTGTTTTTATTTCTAGATTTATTGAGTCTTTATTATACCAATAGTATTAAATATCTGTTCATTCAGCGGGGATTCAACGCGCTTTAGACAAGGCGAAGGCTTGAAGGCAGAGTGGTGCTCTGTCGAAAGCCTTTAACGCAGTATAAAGCGCGTTGCCATGCCGTTAACATCAGCCGCCCTTCGGGAGCCACACTGGCATCCCACTCCGGTGTTGCATGAATGACTATATTCTGCGTCAATGCGCCTTGGATTGAAATGTCTGTGAGGCTCTGAACTGATTAGATATTTAATGTGATTGGTATTAATGACAGAAAAAAGCGATAAATAGTGCATTGTCATTTAAGTGTCATATCACGGACATAGAATTGTCATTGTAGCGATTGATACTGGCTGCGTCTGAAGAAACTTAAGTTACAAATTAGTTAGCTTACTACTGGAGCACATAATGAAACTGAAAAAGCTTGTCGGCGCGATTACTCTAACAGCCGCTGGTGTATTCTCTGCCACTGCGATGGCATCGATTGATCCATCTCTGCCTACTTATGAAAAAGCGAGCGGTGTATCTGGCAACTTATCATCTGTAGGGTCAGATACCTTAGCCAACATGATGACACTTTGGGCAGAAGAATTTAAACAAATGTACCCTAACGTCAACATTCAGATCCAAGCGGCGGGTTCTTCTACTGCGCCACCAGCGTTGACTGAAGGCACTTCACAGTTCGGTCCTATGAGCCGTAAGATGAAGCCTAATGAAGTAGAAGCGTTCGAAAAGCATTTTGGTTATAAGCCAACTGCGATTCGTGTAGCTATCGATGCTTTAGCCGTATTCGTACATAAAGATAACCCAATCAAAGGTTTAAGCGTTGAACAGGTTGATGGCATTTTTTCTTCTACTCACAAATGTGGTAGCAGTGACATCCAACGTTGGGGCGATTTAGGTTTAGACGGTAACTGGTCTGCCAAAGACGTTCAACTTTACGGTCGCAACTCAGTATCGGGCACTTACGGTTACTTTAAAGAGCACGCGCTTTGTAAAGGTGACTTTAAAGCTAACGTAAACGAGCAACCTGGTTCAGCTTCTGTTGTGCAATCTGTTTCTCAATCTCTGAATGCGATTGGCTACTCAGGTATCGGTTACAAAACTGCAGGTGTTAAAGCTGTTGCCATCGCTAAGAAAGGCAATGAGTTTATCGAAGCTACAGCTGAAAACGCGGCTAATGGTACTTACCCACTATCACGTTACTTATACGTTTACGTGAACAAGCAACCAAACAAAGACTTAGCACCAATGGAAAAAGAATTCCTGCGTTATGTGTTGTCTAAGCAAGGTCAGCAAGTGGTAGAGAAAGATGGCTATGTGCCAGTGCCTAATAGCGTAGTTGCTAAAGATTTAGAGCAAGTAGGTATTCGCTTGTAAGCCAAACGGCTTGTTAATCAAGGACCTCTTAGGAGGTCCTTTTTGTTTTTGTGGTTTTAAATGTGTGATGATGTCAGGTTTAGACCAAATTAAAGACATAAAAAAAGCAACCTAAGTAGGTTGCTGTAAATTCCAATTCGGAATCTTGGGACGGTCGCGCTAGAAACCATCTAAAGGAGAATGATGATGAACGAAGAAACTCATTACAAAGATTCGGTTCATAATATCTGACTCAGCATCATCAAATTAGTTCAGGGAAAGTGCGAAATATTTTAAATAATTTTGCATTTTGTTTCTATAAAAAGAGGCTGACTCGATTTTTGCCAAGTTTGCACGTCTCAATTTTAGCTGCTTCTACTGTGACTACCGATAAATCCAGCAAGCTAGAGATAGCTTATTGCAAACTCGGTACCTACACCCAAAGATGAACTGTTACAAAAAACTTGTTCCTAAGGAGCTCTAGAGCTCAGTTACGATTTGCCTCTGAGTAAATTTGCAGTCGATAATACCTTCTAATGATTAGTGATAAGTTATCAAGCCCGTCAACACAGCAAGGTAACTCATAACTCACTATTTAGAACATACCGCTCAAAACTTGAATATCGAGGCGACAGTGTTGCAACCAACTAAGAGTACATTAGCTGATGTAGCCCCTTGGGATTTAACCCGAGATTACCATTCTTTTGCGAATACCGAACAAGTGCAAGTGACCCATGTCTCTTTAGATGTCATGGTGGATTTTGACGCGCAGCGTCTTTTCGCTAAAGCGACGCTGTCCTTGGATTTTCTTGAGTGTGATGTAACAGAGCTTTGGCTTGATAGTCGAGATCTAACCATACTTGCTGTGACTTGCTTTAATGCTACAGAGGGGGTGAATGTATTAACAGAAATGGATGAAGAACCGCTCGACTTTGTGCTTAATGAAGCTGACCCCATACTCGGGCAAAAATTGTGTATCACTTTACCTGCATTTCTTTGCAAGCAGGTTTGTATTCACTATCAAACCTCTCCGTCCGCCCAAGGATTACAGTGGCTAGCGCCTGAGCAAACCGCGGGTAAACAGTTACCTTACCTCTTTAGTCAATCGCAACCGATCAATGCCCGCAGTTGGATCCCATTACAAGATACGCCTAAAGCGCGGATCACTTTTGATGCTAAGGTACAAGTGCCCAAAGGCATGCGCGCCGTAATGAGCGCGATGAATCATCCCGATACGCCACTTAATGGTGTGTTTCACTTTGAGATGGAACAGCCTATTCCGACTCATTTAATGGCGTTGGCTGTGGGTGATATTGCCTTTCAAGCGATAGGTCCAAGATGCGGCGTGTATACCGAGCCGAGCATGTTAGTGGCCGCCACAAAAGAGTTTGAAGATACTGAGCACATGCTCGACGTTGCCGAGTCATTGTTAGGTCCTTACGTATGGGGCCGCTATGACATGATTATCTTGCCGCCGAGTTTCCCATTCGGTGGAATGGAAAATCCGCGTTTAGCCTTTTTAACGCCCACGCTCATTGCTGGTGATAAAAGTTTAGTGTCAACCGTTGCCCATGAGTTAGCGCATTCTTGGACAGGCAATTTGGTCAGTAATGCGACTTGGCGTGATCTCTGGTTAAACGAAGGTTTCACGACCTATTTTACTAACCGTATTGTCGAGGTTGTCTACGGTAAAGAACAGGCAGAATTAGAATGGGTAATAGAGTTTGGTCGCTTAAAAGAAGAAATAGCGTCTTTGCCTACGGGTAAGCAAACTTTACCCGCTAATGTGCAGCAGGACGATCCTAATCTTGCCTTTAATCGTTTTACTTATGATAAGGCTTCGATGTTTGTCCATGATTTAGAGCGCAGGCTAGGGCGAGTAGAATTTGATAAATTTTTACTCACTTATGTGAATCATTTTGCGTTTAAAGCCATTACCACCGAAGTGTTTGTCGAGTACGCAAAACAAACTTTACTGCAATTACATGCAGATAAAATCACTGAAGCTGAACTATTAACGTGGATTTATGGTGAAGGCTTACCTGAGGGCTATTGCGGACCAACATCCATGAGTTTAGATAAAGTCGATGATGCGCTGGCGTGTTTTTTACAGGGAACAGCAGCGGGCCGATTAAGCGTTAAAGATTGGCGAGTGCACCATTGGCAATATTTTCTGACCCAATTACCTGAAGTCGTTAGTCAAGTTCAATTGATGGATCTGGATGAGACCTTCCAATTAACCCAATCGACTAATGCAGAAATTGCCTGTGATTGGTTTCGAGTCGCGATTCGTAATCATTATGATCCTGTGTTGCCGGCATTAAGTGCCTATTTAGTGCGTATTGGACGCGGTAAATTTGTACGGCCACTCTATGCTGAGTTACAAATTGCGGGATATCACTCTGAATTAAAAGACATCTATACAAAGGCGCGTGCAGGCTATCATCCTTCGATTCAAGTTCAATTGGACAAATCACTCAGCTTATAGAAATTTAGGTAAAAAAAATGGCAACCTATGGGTTGCCACAAAGAAATCAGTGTGAGATACAAATAGAATTCAATGCGCTAGCGTGTTTTCTATTGTGTCCCAAAAGGGAGATGATGATGAACGACCAACCAATTCGACTCAATGCGATAAAACAGAAACTGTGTCATTTGAGTGCATGAAACTGCGACTTCACATATTTCATTCTCAAGGTGCATTTAATCTTATCCGTTAATCCTTACCTATACTCAGAGTCGCCATTTTTAATTAAGTTCACTGATATCAGAAAAAATTCCAAAAAGTTTCAAAAAGATTTTCTAGGACATTTTTCTGGGGAATACTGAGTGCTTACACTTAAGTGTTACATTTGTTTTACATTAAAAGCATAGGGATAAAAATTAAACGCGTGCCAGATTTATTAATCTATAAGCTAGCGTTAGCGCTTGTTGAAATTTGAGTAAAAAAAATGGCAACCTAAGGTTGCCGCAAGGAAATCAGTGCGGGATACAAATAGAATTCAGTGCGCTAGCGTGTTTTCTATTGTGTCCCAAAAGGGAGATGATGATGAACGACCAACCAATTCGACTCAATGCGATAAAACAGAAACTGTGTCATTTGAGTGCATGAAACTGCGACTTCACATATTTCATTCTCAAGGTGCATTTAATCTTATCCGTTAATCCTTACCTATACTCAGAGTCGTCATTTTTAATTAAGTTCACCGATATCAGAAAAAAGACAAAAAAAGTTTTTGAGAGATATTGCGTGCCCATACTTAGTTGTTACATTTGTTTTACATATAAAATGATGGGATAAAAAAAGGCAACCTAATGGTTGCCTAATGACCTATTTCTAGGTCAAGGGGACTGCGCTAGAAGCCCCAGGGAGATGATGAACATGAAAAAGACATTCACTGTTCAATACATTTGAGGGGCCTTGTACGGTTAAAGTTCCATAAAAAAATTAAAATAAATCTAAATTTTTATAAACTGCAAGATTTCAAATAGATAGTGATTAAATTATTTTAGTAAAGCAGCAATTTTACTTTCTAATGCTTCGGGTTTGGTCGTTGATGCAAATCTTTCGATTGCTTCGCCTTGGCGATTAACTAAAAATTTAGTGAAATTCCATTTAATACCTTGAGTGCCTAATACGCCGGGAGCGGCTTTCTTAAGGTATTGATAAAGTGGATGGGTATGTTCGCCATTCACTTCTATTTTAGAAAATAGCGGAAACGTCACGCCAAAATTCAATTCACAAAAGGCTTGAATGCCTTGTTCATCGGCTTTTTCTTGGGCGCCAAATTGATTGCAAGGAAAGCCCAAAATCACTAAGCCTTGATCTTTGTATTCTTGATATAGCGCTTCTAATCCTTTGTATTGCGGTGTAAATCCACATTCACTGGCGGTGTTGACGATTAAGAGTACTTTGCCCCGATACTGCTCTAAGCTTACCGCGTTGCCTTGAATGTCTGTTGCTGATTGGCTGTATATATTCGTAGTCATGTTCACCTCCGTAGGATCTTAGCCAAACAGCATAAACTTTAAAATAATTTTCAGCAATATAATTGCGCGCAATTTATTTTGTGAGTTTGCTAATTTACTTAATTATCAATATAGTTACAGCAATTTTGTGGCTAAAGAAAAGGGCATCTGTGTGATAGAAAATGACGCAGAATACGAAACAAACATGCAAGCGGATGTGGGGCAAGTAGTTCAACAACTCACTGAAGTTGAAGGCGAAGAACAGGCTGAAGTGTTTAGTGAAATTCTGAATGACTCAGAACCTGGAACCATAGCCTTAGCGCTTGAATCCTTGCCCTTGGATGAGCGTTACGAGCGTTGGCAGCAAGTTGAATTTGCTGACCGAGTGACAGTGTTGAGCTTAATGCGTGCCGATCCGCGCATGGGGATCCTGAAGCGGATGCCTGACAATGAAGTGGATCTGTTATTTGCGCAATTAAGCCCTGAAGATTTAATTGAGTGGAGTGATTATCTTCCTGAAAGTTTTACCGATCGTGCCTTGGCTCAGATGGGGGAGCGTCAGCGACAACGATTCGAACTTTATGATCAATATTCTGAGAATGAAATCGGCCGTTATACCGATCATCAAATGTTGGTGCTCAGTGATAAGGCGACAGTTGCTCAAGCGCAGCGCTTCTTTCGCCGTATAGAGCTCGATTGTAACGACAATTTGTTTATCGTTGATGATCTGGATAAGTATCAAGGTACTGTTCGTCGTTATGATATTTTTAAACATAATCCCGATGAATTATTGATTTCACTTTTGTCTGAGGACTGCCGTGCGTTATCCGCCGATACGAGTCTTTTAGAAGCGGCCGAAGCGATAGAGCACAGCCGCGAAATTGAATTGCCTGTGATTGATGAGTCCGGAGAGTTAATCGGCCGAGTGACGCTACGAACCGCAACGGCATTAGTGCGTGAGCATTATGAGGCGCAGTTGATGGCAACAGCGGGTATGGATGAATCCGACGACTTGTTCGCCCCGATTATGAAAGGTGCTCAGCGCCGTGCTGTATGGCTTGGGATCAATTTACTGACGGCTTTCCTTGCCTCAGCGACTATTGGTTTATTTGAAAATGTCCTATCGCAAGTGGTTGCATTAGCTGTGTTGATGCCGATTGTCGCTTCTATGGGCGGTATCGCGGGGAGCCAATCTCTAACGCTAATGATCCGCGGTATGGCCATGGGACAGATTTCGGCGGGTAACTTGTTTTCGCTAATGAAAAACGAACTCGGCATTGGCATAGTTAACGGATTTTTGTGGGCGATAGTGATAGGTTTAGTCTCTGGCTGGTGGTTCGGTGAAGCGACGATAGGTATAGTGATTGGCTGTGCGATATTGATTAATATGGCCGTTGCCGCTATTGCTGGGGTGATAGTGCCTATGGTGTTGCAGAAGTTTAATCAAGATGCGGCGTTATCGGGTTCAGTGATCTTAACGACAGTGACCGATGTGGTGGGTTTCTTTACTTTCTTAGGTATGGCGACGTTGTTATATCTGTAGCGTGGGTTCTTGGGTGAGTTTGGAAGATGAATGCACGGCAATTTGGTGTGCATTCACCGTATGTTGGGAACATTAACGGTTTAATCTGGATATGAATAACATTCAGTTTGTTATAGGTAAAAAGCCGGAAGAATTAGCGCTGGCGGCACAATTAATTGATGGGCGTGATGATAATGCTCATCCGTTGGATCATCAGGTCTTTTTCCATTCCCGTGCGGTGATCTTAGCGAAAACTATCGAGGGTGAGATAGTCGGTTGCGCCGCGATAAAAGCTGGTAAAGGCACTGTCGGTAAAGGCACTGTCGATAAAGGCACTGTCGGTGAACTGGGTTATCTGGTGGTGTCGCCCCATTATCGGCGTCAAGGCATAGCACAAGGGTTAACTCATAAACGGATTGAGGTGGCAAAGGCCCTAGGTATGTCGATTTTGTATGCGACTATTCGCGCCGAGAATACGTCGAGTCAAGCTAATTTATTGAAGGCAGGTTTTCAGTTTTGGCGTAATTATTTGAGTATCCGTGGCACGGGAAATACTGTGGGTTGGTATTACTTAGCTTTAAGCGTTAATGTCGATGCTGAAGCGATAATGCAGTCTTTAGTTGGCGATCGTACCCCTGCGGTCTAATTGTGTTGTAAGTGAAAAGACTTAGATCTTAATGTGTTTTCATCTTGTTTTACATTTGTATATTCCTCGCAAATAATCCCTCTTTATACGCAAATAGGCTGATTTTCTTTATTTATTCGGTATGATCCGCGGCTATTACCCACAGTCATTATTGAGGTGTTTTTTTATGGCTAAGTTCAGAGTAGCAAGTGTCTTATTATTGAGTGCAGCAGCGCTGCAAGTGAATGCGTCAGAATTTAATCTTGGGTTGAACAACGATGTGGTTTCAACTGAGTTAGAACTGCAATTGAACAAAGATACTAACGCGGTTTTGGGTTATATCTATGCGGATGAAGGCGGCCATATCGCTCAAGGTGCAATGCACATGACCCATGATGCGGGTGTGCATCACTTTGAGGTCGGTGCTCAGTTAAGCCAGCTTTGGTCTGACTATTCACCCAATGGCAGTGCTGTTTCTGTTGGTGGTCGTTATGCACTATCAATGGGGCCCAATATTTCACTGCACGCCGCGGCTTACTATGCACCGTCTGTATTGTCATTTGGCAATGTTGATGGTCATTATGAATTAGACTCAAAAGTGCAATACCGTATAACGCCAAACATGGCACTTTATGTTGGTTACCGCAAGATTGCCTTCGAATACGATGATGCTCGCAATTTTACTTTCGAAGATGGTGTGTATATTGGCGGTAAATTCCGTTTCTAAGCACAAGGCTTATTGATTTAGCTATATTGCGATCGTGATGTCGAATTAAAGAGCCGGCGAGGTTAACTTCGCCGGCTTTTCCATTTCGCCTTTAGCTCACAGTAGCTTGGCAATATGGATGAGAAAATGACCAATCCAATACCGATTAAAATCACTAGGCTGAGTTCTTCATCGAGTATCCACCAGCCTAACAAGGCTGCAAAAATCAATCCTGTATATTCTACTGGTGCCATTTGGCTCGCATCGGCACGTCGATAGGCATGGATGATGAGATAGGTCATGGCAATGTAAAATAGTCCCAAAGTCAGCCCCACTTGCGCCACTGGTAAACTAAATTCGGCGCCTTCGTATAAGGTCGCAGGTATCAGAAATATCATCGCAAAGGCATTAGACCAAAAGAGCATGGAAAAAGGATGTTCATGGGTCGAATAGGCCTTTAAAATCAAACTATTCAATGCTGATGTCATGGCACCGAAAAAGGCTAAACCTATATACAGGTTAAATTCTGTTGGTTGGCTGATAAGCAAAATGCCGCTAAAGCCGATAAGACCTGCGACCGTGCGTCGATAACCAATACGTTCATTTAAAAAAATGGCCGATAGTACTAGCAGTAACAAGGGTGAGGTATAAATCACGGCTGTTACTGTTGCGAGCGGAAGATGCAAAATAGCGAGCATAAAAATGGCGTTGCCCAGTCCAATCAATAGCGCGCGGGCGAGATGCACTTTGTAAAAAGGACTGAGTTTAAGATTACCCTGTAAGTGCCACACAAAAGGCAGTACAAGCAGGGTGGCAAATAATTGCCTGTAGAGCACCAGTTGAAAAACAGGTGCATTGGTTTCAAGCAACTTAACCAATAGGTTACCGCTGGCAATCAGTAGTTGTGCGGCTAAAATCATCAATAGAGGCTGCATAGGATCCCAGCAAAAATAAGTCAGTATTAAGGTGTATCTTGAATTTCATGCCGCAGTTTGGACTTTGAGACTAAAATAGCATCATAAGGCATGGTATATCCGACTAATTTAGCCTAACTGATTGTAAAAAACTAAATGTAGCCATAAAGTTAACCTACAAATCCAACTATCGACTAAGATTGACAGCATTAGCATTTTCTTCATAGCTGTAAAAATGATCTATGGCCCTTTAACTAAATAAGCCGATGAACAAACTTAAACAAACTCTATTTGGGTGTTTTTTACTTTTCTTGTGGACATTAAGTCCCTCTGTATTAAGCGCTGAAATTGCGTTGGACTCCCCGTATTTGTTCCATGTTAAAGCGGATCAACAGCCTCCTGAGCGGTTTGAAACCGTGCCCCATTGGATGGGACAACTCGACGAAGCTAGTTCGGTCAGCTTAACCGGTGGCGATTATTGGATGATTACACCTGTGATGGTCAATCAACGTCAATCAAACTGGGTAGTGGATGCAAGTAATTCGATTATTGAATCCGTAGATTATTGGATACTCGGCAGTGACGGCAGCGTACAACATGCCCACAGTGGCTACAGTGCTCCATACCAGTTTTTATTCGATTATGGCCGTAAGGTCACCTTGAATATGGGCACGGATTATTGGCTGGTGGTGAAGCTGAGTAGCCGTTATTACTCCTCTCCCCCTGAGATAGCATTGCAAAGTGTGGCGGATCATCAGTTGATGTCTGACCGTCTCGCAATGGCAGTGCTGCTGTGTTTAGGCGGATTATTGTTTATCGCCTTATATAATATTTTGATTTATATCTCTATTCTTGATAAAGCCTTTCTCTACTATGGCCTTTATGTATTTGCTTATTTTGGTGGCTGGGCACTGACTTTCCATTTGCCCGCACACTTATTTAATTTTCATTACCTTGAGTTGCATCATCTGTTTTTCATCAGTTTGCCCATTTTTAATATCATGTTTTACAAGCACTTCCTGCAGTTGCCTAGTTACTCACCGCGGCTGTGGCGTCTTAGTCAGTATTTAATGTTTGCCTGTATTGTGGCTCTGCCGACCAGTATTTGGTTGTTGTCCTATACGGCAATTATTGCCTCTGTACTGATCATGCTATGGATTGCTTTAGCGATTACCTGCGGTAATGTGTGCTTGATGAAAGGCTTTGCTCCTGCGCGTTATTTTATTCTTGCCTTTACTTGCTTGCTGTTGCCTGCGGTGATTATTTTACCCGGAAATATGGGGCTCACTCCTGATTTCATTGAACATGCAGAGCTTGCGACTCTGATGGGCGGTACGGCTGATGCGTTATTACTGTCCTTAGCGTTAGCGAATAAGCTGAAATTACTTGCTGAGGAACGTAAGGCGCATATTGAAGAGTTAGCGATTGCATGGGAAAAGGCACGTTTAGATGGATTAACGCGAGTCGGTAATCGTTATGCCTTTGACGAATATATGAACTCACAGTTAGGATTTGCCGATAAAGTCGTGCAACCGATGGCGTTAGCACTATTGAATATCGATAGTCTGAAAAGTGTCAATGAAACACTTGGCCATCAAGAAGGCGATAGATTATTGCTGTTGATAGTGCAGTTATTGCAAGCAACAGACTTAGCGCACATGAAGGTTTATCGGATTAGTGGTGACGAGTTTGTGATTGTGACGCCTTCTGCTGGTATCCAGTTATTACAGAGTGCTTTGAGTGGCTTAGGTGAAGAATTAGCAAGCCATGGTTTTAAAGATTGCCAGTGTAGTTTTGGGATGTCGTTAAACACTGAGGTCGCAGATCCCCATGAGTGGTTGCGTTCCGCTGACACTCACTTATATCAATCGCGTATGGATAAGCGTCGTCAAGAGTATGCAGATACTCGCGGTGTCGATGTGAGGCTACATTTAAGCTAGTTATTGAAAAATTTAAAATAATCGTTTTATACCAATCACATTAAATAGCTAATCAGTTCAGAGCCTCACAGGTATTTCAATCCAAGGCGCATTGACGCAGAAATGGTTATTCCCTTTTAAGTCAATGCAACACGGGAGTGGGATGCCTGTGTGGCTCCCGAAGGGCGGCTGATGTTTACTACATGGCAACGCCCTTTATACTGCGTTTAAGGCTTTCGACAGAGCACCACTATGCCTTCAAGCCTTCGCCTTGTCTAAAGCGCGTTGAACTCCCGCTGAATGAACAGATATTTAATACGATTGGTATTATTAGAACATTAGAAAACATAAACGGCGCAGAATTTATCTGCGCCGTTTATGTTTTTATCTTAGATTTATTAGCTTCATCTTGCTTGGACTGAGCAGTGTCCAAGTTTGCGACTTAGCTAGATTTAAGGACGAGCTTAGAAGTCTTTTTCGCCCTTAATCACCGCAGGATGACCCGATATCGCTTTTGAAGTGTGCATTCCTGCCATCGTCGCCGCTTCGACGCAGCCCGCATTAAGGCCTGTCTTTATCCAATCGCCCGTTATATACAGGTTATCTATCCCTGTGCCATCTGTCGTGATGCGATACTGCGAGCTGTCTTTTACCGATAAGACATAACGCTCGGATGGGTCTACATTTGCGCGCCAATATTGGCTATCGAAGCGGGCAACTCCTTGACGGCCTTGTTCATCGTGTAACCATTTCCAAGGGAAGCTATCACCGACATTTTGCCAAAGTTTATGGATTTCGGTATTGAGTTGATGGATAGCGCCCGCTTTTGCTTCTAAGGTTTTCCGTTGTTGGAAATCTACATCCGAGCTTGGTGGATAGGCCTCGACAGGCAATGCCGAGCAAAAGTAACTGGCATTTTTAGGTTCTAAGCCGCGCCAATCTTCTTTGTCTAGCAGTTGGTTCATTGATGCCCAAGTATCGAAGGGTTCGGTGAAGCCCGATAATACGGGTTCCTCGCCATCTTCAGAGTAATTAGGCCAGCCTATCCCATTCAGATCTTGGTTCATCCACAGTTGATAGGCTTGAGTGGCGACAGTTTGCACCTTATCAACGCAAAGCTTGAGGGCTGGGCTTTGTGCCATGACTTCACTCGCCACGTGGGGCACAGAACCTATGGATAGACCGAAGATCACTTTGTCGAAATCTACGCCTTTGACTAAACGCTTTTTCGGCAGGGCTTTGCCAAAGTGAGTTTCATACACGCTGTCCCAATCGTTCCAGAAGTGTTCAAGATTGATATTATGGGCTTTAAGCAATGCCGCTTGTTCAGGCTCAAGTTGCTCATAATTGGGCGTACTCGGCCAGCAAGCGAGCCCTTTAACATCGACCAAGGGATCGTAGTTTGTGACAGTCGGCGCCAGAGCTACTTGCTCAGTGATCTCAATCGCTTGAACGCTTTGATTACGGCATTCGAGATTATCGATGCGATTGAAGTAGTGGAAGTTGACTCCGCGGTGTTTGAGCACTTCGTAAAAAGGTGTAAACACAACATCACCCATACCCGCCTGCATTTTCCACATCACGCCACCTTGATAGCACAGGGCAATACGCAGCATAGCGCGGATAATTGTGCCCGCTTCGACATTAGGTTTGTCGAAGTTCCCTTTCTCATAGGCAAACACTAAGTCGTAAAAACCGCGCACTGGGGCGCTGTCGACTGTGTACTTAAGGCTGGCGCCGTGTTTGGTTAACCATTCGCGATAATCATAGCCATTGATGGCATCAAAGCCTTTTTCAAATACATCGTCGGCAAACATGCCCTTGAGGATCGTGAGCCCCAGATCGGCGGCTATATATAAGTGGCGCAGTTCGTCATTATTATCTAAATGTCCGCTAAAACGTTTCACGAGTCTTTGATGCAGGGCATCGACGGCCGATTCTACAAAACCATCGTCACTTTCACTGTGTACATGCTCATCGCACTCGCGGCCAATCATTTGATTAAAATGGCATTCAAGCTTATCACCGAGCGCGTCGAGTGATTCTTTGGCATCTTCGACCGAATCCTCTAACTTATCTTTTAAGCGTTCAAACCAGCTGCTATCGAGCCAGTTTTTAGGTGTTCCCATGGCTTTTTCATCTGCATCGAGCAGGTCATCCATGTCTTTGAGCCATTCTTTGATCCACGCAAAGGCGACTTTAACGACTTTCCAGAAGGTGAGGGTTTCGGTGCCATCACCTGGGATGCCTGGTAACATTGGGAAAGTGATTGGCCAACTTACAGAACGGCCATCAACTTCTTCCTGTAAGACGATGAAGTTATGGGGTTTAAAGGCATCAAAAAAAGTCGCAAGCGGCGCGTTTGCTGGCCTATCCAATTCCTCATACGCTTTGCGCATTAAGGCAAACGCGTTTTGATAGAAACCAAACCAGATGTGTAAACCATGTTCTTCGATGCGTTGCCCCATAGCGGCATTGCGGCCACTTGCCCCTTTACCACCGATACGCCAGCCGAGTTGATAGACATCAATCTCATATTGATTCTGCCAGCCGGGTTTATCGGTTAGATAACAGGCTGCTGTCATTGCCGCGACACCGCCACCGAGAATGGCTATTTTCTGTTTTTTGATTTCGGAGTTATCGACTAATACCTCGCCGGGCGGCACTTCAAAATCGAAGTTCACATGGTAAGGGAGTAAAACGTGCTGCTCACCAATCTCGACCCCGAGCGTATCTTTTAACGGGAAGCTGGCATTATCAAAAATGGTCGCGACAAAATCATTTTTTAGCAGGGCAACACTGTGCACTTTATTCACTTGGGCTGGCGCGGCAACGATGGCTTGATAAATGGCTTTTTGCCCTGACGAGTCGGGGAACTGTTTTAGAAATACTTGATCGATAGCGGGTTTAAATAACAGATGAAATAGCTGTTCTTCGCCAAGCTGGTCAAGTTCTGGAATAAAATCGGTTTGTTCTTTAAAGAGTTGCCAAGTTTGAGCTATCGCTTCAAGGGTTGAAAGCTGTGCCTCGGGTTTGGCATCGCAATTCACTTCAATTAATGGATGCAGGGCAAGTTCGGTTTCGGGTGAGAAATGTAAAAAACTTTTGGTCTCAAGGGATAATCGCGTCAGAGGCTCGCCAACCGCTGGCATAGTGTATTCACATAAATACTTAGGATAACCAAAGAGTTCTCTGCCATTAATTAAGGCCATGGCATCGTTCACCCAAATGTGTAGCGGCTGAAAATACACTTGGCTGATTTGTTTACTGTCGCTGCTATCTTGGCGCCCGACCATGACCCAAGTGATGATGTCCGTTTCTTGGATCCAGCCCTTAGCTCTGTCCTCTGGATAAGCGGAGTAGGCTTTTTCAATTTGAGTGAAGGTTGTCAGTACGTAGGGAGACAGCACCTTAAAATACATTGCGCTACCGGCAACTTGATTCAGGGTTTTATCGATAGAGCATTGCAGGTTTTCCTGTTTCCCCTTAAGAAAAAAACCGTACATATTGGCTTTATTTAGCACTAAGGGCGAGTGCATCAACATACTGCCTTGGGGATAAATAAAGTCGGGGCGCTGTTTTTCCATGGCGTTCATCCTTAAATTTCAGTGTAAGTCCAATGATTTGGGAGTTATAGCCCAAAAAGCATAGGGCAAATAAGCAATTAAGCCCATTGATTTTACACTGGAATGATTAAGTATTTGAGAGGTGATAACGGGGGTTGAGTAGCAAGTTGGATATTATCCAACTTGCTCAGATTTGGCAGGTTTAGCACAGAACGAATTTGTAAAACAAACCCGTGAGAGCAAGGGTACTTAGATTTAGTTACTTCGATTTATTTTGGTAGAAATCCACCTCTGTATTATCGTCCGAGTAACGTCGCTTAGTATCTCTGCGGCGCTGTTTCACGCGTTTATTCTTTTGCTTACCTTTGACGTTATCGCCCCATGGCGCATCATCGTCGTCAAATTCATAGGAGTGTGACATGGTCAAAATTCCAAAAATACCTGTGCCATTCGCAGCACCCGATCTTTTTACCCAAAGGTGAGATGAAGCTAAAGCGAAATATTTCATCACTGATGGTGAAAAGTTTTGTCCAAAGGCTATATCTTGCCACTGAAATGGCCGTATCTGAGATTTTAATGGGGAGTGCGTTGGTTATCTTTATGATAATTAAAGGATAAGTGTAATTATCATCAGAAATTATATTATATGATTGAAACTGGCGCCCAGAATGAAAGGCGCCAAGTTTTGATACAAAATAATGAGTTAGTGTTACTTGACGCGCAGCATACGCGCGACAAACATACCATCACTATTAGCTTCAAAGGGCCAAACGGTCAACATTTCTGTTTGTTCACCCGTAAAAGGATGGCGTATCGGCGTGAGCGTGAACTCTGGATGTTGCTTTAAAAACGCCGTCACCACGTCTTGGTTCTCGAGCGGCGACAAGGAACACGTGGCGTAAACGAGTACGCCGCCCGCTTTAACTGCGCGGCTACTGCGGCTTAAAATATCGAGCTGTAACGCGGCTTTATCGGCCACGGCCTCAACACTATCCAACCAACGCATATCGGGATTACGTCGCCAAGTCCCAGTGCAACTGCACGGGGCATCGACTAACACACCGTCGAAATGATCCGCAGGTACCGGCAGGGCATCGCTCTTCCAACGGGCAACGCTAATACCGTTAAAGTGAGCTCTTTGGGCGCGTTTAGTGAGTTCTTCTAGGGCATTGGAGCGAATATCTGACGATATAATGCTGCCCGTAGAGGGTGTTTGAGTATCAGCAGCCTTGGTCAGCATCAAAGAGCGCAGTTGCAGGGTTTTTCCGCCAGCACCACTGCAAGCATCCCACCAATGGGCATCGGGTTCTGGCGCGCAAATTTGCCCTATGACCTGTGAAGCCAAATCTTGGATCTCAATGTTACCGTCTTTATACAGGGCGATTTCATTAAGATTCATACTCTTACTGCCAAGGTTAATCGCATCGTTAAAGTAATGACCATAACTAGCATCGATGCCAAGCGCTTGCAGTTGTGTCGCCGCATCTTGGCTAGTGATCCCCTGTGCGCGGCCCCAAATTGGTGGGCGACTAGACATAGCAGCAATTAATTGGGTTTGCTGCGCCGTATCTACAGGGCACACTTGCCAGAACCAGTCGGGTAATAAATCCTGTGATTTAAACTCAGTCGCGGGAAATAAATACTGTATCAGTGCCAATTTGTCGTCGAGACTTTCAACGGTAAGTGCTTGAGCTTGCTGATAATCGATGGGCGATTGTGATAACTCATGCCAAGCGCTAGCAATATCTTGCCATGCGTGAGCTTCCAATAGGGCACTGGCGCTTAGGCTGGCAAAATAAGTCGCTGATTCTTGTTGATCGCCTATTCGCTGAAACCAACCCCACCAACGAAATAGACTAAATAAGGATTCACGGATGACTTTACGATCCTTCGAGCCGTGTTTTTTATGTTCTCTAAAGTAGTTGGCCAGAATACGGTCGGCGGGCATTTTACTGCTTTGAATTTCATCGAATAATTGCTTAATTGTACTGGCGTAACTGAGCGCACGTTTTTGCGCTGGGGTGCTCGCCTCTGCATTTAATGCTGACGATGTGTTTGAGTTGGATGCTTTACCGGAAGAGAAGCTGCTTGGATTACCCATAAATTTAGCCTGAATTATGCTCTCTGTGGCTGCGCCTTATGTAGGAGGCATAACTGTAACAGAGGGGAAAAATAAGTGGCGCAGAGTGTAGCAGTTTTGCCCGATAACAGGCAGAAAAAAAGCCCCAAAGTAGCATCAACTTGCGGGGCTTTTTGTGGTTGAGTCACTGAGACTCATGGTGCATTCAGTACCAAAGGGTTATTTGCAGGCTATTCGCTCAATTACCGCTTGGAAGGTGACTATTTCGTCACCATTTTTTGGATTTGCTTAGCCCGTTCTTCATCGCTCATTTCCACCGGTGGCGGCGTAACTATGCCTTTTTGGCAAGCAGGTCTGAGTGCTAACTCATCTAACCAACGTTGCAAATGGGTCAAACCTTCCATATTGATGCCGCTCCACTCGTGGATCCGCACCCAAGGCCAAGTTGCGATGTCGGCAATCGTGTATTCGTCACCAGCAAGGTATTGATTTGTAGCTAGTTGAGTATTCATAACCTCGAATAAACGTCGACCTTCTTTTTGATACCTGTCAATTGCTGCGGGGATTTTTTCAGGGAAGTACCTAAAGAATACGTTGGCTTGTCCCATCATGGGACCGACGCCGCTCATTTGGAACATTAACCATTGGATCACCTGTGAGCGCTTTTTAGGATCGGCTGGCAGGAATTTACCTGTTTTTTCGGCGAGATACAGCAGAATAGCACCGGATTCGAATACCACAAAATCCTCGTTATCGCGGTCGATAACGGCGGGAATGCGACCATTGGGATTGATGGCGATAAACTCGGGCTGTTTTTGCTCACTGGTGCTGAAATCTAATTTATGGACGCGATATTCAAGTCCCATTTCTTCCAGTGCGATGGAAATTTTAAAACCGTTAGGGGTCGCGGCTGTGTATAAATCTATCATGATGATTCCTTTAGGTTATAACGCTTATAGCTACTCACTTTAGTGCCCATGAATATTCATTATCAGGCATTAGCGCCGCTATTTTTTAGGGGTTAACGATACTATGGCAGGACGCTGCGC
Source organism: Shewanella oncorhynchi (assembly GCF_030848765.1). Lineage (NCBI taxonomy): Bacteria > Pseudomonadati > Pseudomonadota > Gammaproteobacteria > Alteromonadales > Shewanellaceae > Shewanella > Shewanella oncorhynchi. The sequence continues at coordinate 3,443,664 of NZ_CP132914.1, read as the reverse complement.
CATAGTGATGAACCAAGCCTTGAGATGCGGCAAGCTGTCAGTGACTTCAATATCTAAATTCTTAATAAAGCTGATAAAAACGTAAGCCGAAATATCGGCAATGCTGAATTCATCGCTTGCCACAAAGGCTGACTTGCTCAATTGTTGGTCTAAGGTTGGTAGGAAGTCAATGACCCTTTGGCGTGATTCTACGCCCCAAGACTCGACACAATTTTCCCTGTCTTTATAGACACCGCTTAAATTACGAAAGGCTTGAAACCCGACCATTAATCCTTGTAACTCTATGATACGTTGCCACATTTCTACTTTGGCGCGCTCAAGCGGTGTATTACCAAACAGTGAACGCTCACTCGGGTGGATTTCGTCTAAATAGCGGCAAATGGCAACAGATTCACACAGGTAGCTGCCATCATCGAGTTCGAGCAGCGGAATGCGGCCATTTACACTTTTGGCTTTAAACTCGGCGCTTAAATTCTCGCCTCCACGGATATCGACGTTCACTCTTGGCACTTCTATGCCTTTTTCCGCAAGAAAAATACTGACGCGGCGTGCGCTGGGAGTCGGAGCTAATTCGTAGAGTTTCATCTAAAGTCCTGTAGTTTTTATCAGTGCTTTATGCTCGATTCGGGCACATAAGGCTTTTTCTGAACGTTCGGTTAGGTTAGAATTTACGCCATATCTAAACGAACAGTCAAGAATGATTTACCCCTCAACTTTCTGTAGTAAAGAGGAATGGTGAAGCTGATCGTGAACGCGTATTCAAGAGATTAGGTCGCAGGCTATGGCACGGAGTTGTAATTTTGATCGGCAAGAAAAACTCATATTGGCGATGGAGCTTTTTTGGCAAAAGGGCTTTGCCGAAACCTCGATTTCCGATCTCGTCGGCCATTTAGGCATTAATCGATTTAGTCTCTATAACAGTTTTGGCGACAAGCAGAATCTTTACCGCGAGTGCCTCCGTTTTTACCTTGATTATTACTCCTTTGGCGCTTCAGATACTTTGCTGCATGAAAAAGCGGGCTTGGCTGAAATAGAAGCTTATTTAGCGCGCTTTGTTGCTTTGCAGCGGGAGCAAAAGTATGGCTGTTTTATGCAAAATGCCGTGCTCGAAAAGAGCCTTAACGATGAAAGTGTGCTGCAGGAATGTCAGCGATTATTTTGTCGATTACAGACCTCATTCACCCAAGTGTTACAAGTTTGCCAAGCGCGTGGAGAGCTATTAGCCCATGTGCAACCACATCAAGTTGCTGCTTTTTTAGTGCTGCAATTACAAGGGATTAGAGTGTTAGGCAAGGCGGGCGAATATGAGTTGTTAGACAATGCGTTTGTTGTATTGCAAGACTATTTACGTAGTTTGAGTGCTAATCAGACTGCATAACTGCAAATGACATAGTTTGATTGGCCTAGGTTTTGCCTAGGCCATGTTTTTAGAAATCTATTTTTTAAAAGTCTATTTCTAAAAGTCCAAGTCCAGCGCAAAACACAGATAGGCCATCAGTTGAGTGCAGTGTGCAAACTGCTCGGCACAAAAACTGGCTGCATCTGGACGGCAGAGTTCCTCAAAGGCGATATTTTTAACTGCGATAAAATCTTTTCGTTTTAGCTCTATCAGCATAGGGTGGTTTTTATCAAATCCCTTTGGTGGTCTAGTTAAGCTGTCGCCATCCATATTAAATCCATGACCTTGTAAGGTCTGTAGCGCCTTTTTATAGCCGTTAGGATTCTCATCAATACAAGTGCGAATGGCATTTAAGGCTTTTGATTCTGGGTGCCAAATCCCTGCTGCAATAAAACAGCCATCTTCGGCAATATGTAGATACAGTCCCGGGGCATGTACGTCTTTACCTTGAAAATGGCGAAATTGAATGCCGACATTGGTTTTATAGGGCGTTTTATCTTTGCTAAAACGGCTGTCTCGCTGGGGACGCATCAAGCTGCCGCCGACTTTTTTTGGTACGACAGTGAGCCTAGGCGAGAGGGCGAGGATACTGGGCTGCATTTGCTCGATAAACTGCAGTGCAGGCGTTCGCACTGTTTCTTCGTATTCCGCCTGATGGGCTTTAAACCAGTCGCGGGAGTTGTTTTGTGCCAGTTGATTTAAAAATTGCAGGCTCGCAGCGCTGAACGTTACACCAGTCGCGATGGGGATTTTAGTTGTTAGAGTGGCCATTATCAGGGAACCTTATTAATGCAGATAAACCGAGCACAAGCAGTATTAATGTCGATTGAGGAGCAAGGTGAGTTGCTGACATATCCTTCCGTATCGCCTGCCCGTTCTTACTCACGATAGTTAAAACACGATAGTTAAGACTGCCAAATAGGGTGCCAATACTGCCATCCTTCGGCAAGATCTTCACTTAAATTTTTGCATTGTGCCGCTTCTACCTTGTTTTCAATAAGTCGGTTATTTACACGTAAAGCTAAGTGAGAACTATTCTTATCTTTCTCGTTAGTGCCTATAATGCCGCCCTATTTTTAGATTGGTTTGTTAATAGGATGACGTTGAATGGGTTGCCTGCCTAAGTGTGATAAGTGGAAAGCGAATAGAAATCTGTCGCTTATGGGATTATGTATATTGCCCTCAATGCCGTTGTACGCCGCTGAGGTATTGGGCGAGCCTAAGGTTGAGCCGATTGAGATCCTGCAGGTTCATGGGCAGCAATATCGCAGGGCTATCACAGTCGCTAAACCCGGTGAAGCGATTATTTCCATGGATCAAATCGAGGAGATGCAGGCGACAACTTTCGCCGAAGTGATCGATGATATGGCGGGGGCGCATATCGATGGTGGTACCCGCAGCGGCGGTGAGCGGATTAATATCTGGGGCTTTGGCGAGACTGAAGATTTTAACGTTTATGTGGATAATGCTCCGGTGGGATTTGAGCAGTATCGCTACGGCTCATTTTTCCTCGATCCTGACCTCATCAAACGAGTGGAAGTGATCAAAGGCGCCCATGACGTGCGCTCGGGCAATGGCGGTTTTGGTGGTGCCATGTATGTGGTCACTAAATCGGCTGATGATTTTCTTAAATATGATCAATCCCTTGGCGCGCGAGTCAAAACCAGCTACGCCAGCAATAATGACGCTATGGGTTATACGGGGACAGTTTATGGCCGCGTGAATTCACATCTATCTGGCTTGCTGCATCTTACGCGTCGCGATGCGGGGGATGTCACTTTAGCCAATGGTGAAGAGTTTGAATATTCGGGCTATGAGCAAGATAACTACCTAGGTAAGATGGATTATGCGCAGGGCGATCACCAATTAGCCTTGAGCGTGACCCATTATCTTGATGAGGGCCGCAAACCTTGGGCTAACCGCCGTGGCCCTATGCCTGCAATTTCGGACTACAACATCAAAAAGTACGGTTCCTACGAGCAGGCTCTGTATGCCACAACCGCCTACAACACCTATGAAGACAACACTTGGTCGGCAAATTATCGCTATTCGCCGAGTAATCCCCTGATCGATACCCAAGTGGTGATTTCCCATTCGGCGAATGCACGCCACTGGGTAAGACCCGATATCGCGTGGGAGAAAATGACGGTTTCCGTAGGCAACTTCGGTCACGAATCTTGGCTAGACTATAAACGTGACTACATTGATATTAACAACTTGAGCTTGATTGGTGACCATGAGATCACCACAGGATTGCAGTACCGCAGTCTCGACCGTACTTCGCTTGTGTTTAACAAGAGTTATGAGAAGAATCCTGAGAAAAACTTTGGCTGGTACACACCTTATTATCAACCCGAAGGTCGCCAAGACACATATGCCGTGTATGTTCGCGATGCGATTCATCTCACCAACGACTTAACCGTCACTCCCTCGCTGCGATATGATTTTATCTACAGCATAGGTCGGCCAAATATTGCGCCAGATTATAACGACATCAACGCGGGTCACGATTATAGCTCGACTCACCACTCGGGATTCTCACCAAGATTAGGCATAGATTACCAACTGACAAACTATGCTCGGTTAAACTTTGATTACGCCTATAGTCTGCAAGCCCCTGTGGTGGATGAGATTTATGCCGTGCAATACGCCAAAGCCAGCATTACCGGTACGAGTCGCGACATCGATGTCGAACGCTTACATGCCTTCAAATTAGGCCTAATGACGCAGCATCAGCATGTACTTGCCAATGAGGATGCCTTGTCGACGCAAATCACCCTGTTTGCCAATTTAGGTCGTGATGATATTGCCCAGCGCCGCGGAGCTAAGTCTGATAAAACCCAGTTAATTCAAAGTGGTTATACAAATCTTGATGGTTACCATATTTACGGTGCCGATTTTGAAGCCCAATATCGCTATCAAGATGTGTTCAGTGATCTTGCGGTTTCATGGCTGCAAGGACAGCACAATGGGTCACTCAGAGACAGCCAAGATGACGATGAATATTTAGCTAACATAGCCCCGCTCGATATTCGTTTGCGTTTAGGCATGTATATCACAGATGACATTTCTATCGCTTGGCAGGGCGCTTGGTATAATGCGCAAACCAATGTTCCCCACGGCGATATCTTTAATGCCGAATCGCCGAGCGAGAATTACTTCCTGCAGAATGTGTATCTCGCCTATGAACCTCAAGCCAGTTTAAAGGGCTTAAGCGTGCGTTTGATGGTGAAAAACCTCACCAATCTGCAAGTGGTGCCGTTTCTCTCCGATGGGATACCCGCTGCGGGGCGCGATGTTCGCTTGAGTTTAGCCTATGAATTTTAAAGATTAATCACCAAGTCAGTGTGGGCGCGGTTTATAAAACTTATAAAAAATAGGGTTATATTGCTTAAGCCCCCTGCCGAAAAAAGCCAGTTTATGGCATAATCCGCGTTTTACTAGGCATATAGAACAGAAAAATGACTGAAAATGAATTGCTAAGTCGCTGTGGCGGCAAGTGTGAACTGTGTGGCAGCGAGATCGAACTCTCTATTTATGATCTGCCAGCCTCCGATGGCCGTGACAATGAGATCATGATTTGTGAAACCTGCAGTGGCCAAATTGCGGCACCGGATACCATGGACATGAACCACTGGCGTTGTCTGAACGACAGCATGTGGAGCCCTGTACCGGCAGTTCAAGTGATGTCATATCGTATGCTTAAGCGCTTAAATGGCGAAAGCTGGGCGCAAGATTTACTGGATATGCTTTACCTTGAAGACGATGTAAAAGCGTGGGGCGATGCTGAAGTTGCCGCCGCAGGTGACGACACTACCCCAACGTTAGACAGTAATGGTGCCGTGATTAACGCTGGCGATACGGTCGTGATCATCAAAGATTTAAACGTGAAAGGCACTAGCTTTGTGGCTAAGCGCGGCACAGCTGTGCGTAACATTGCTTTGACCAACAACCCAGAGCACATTGAAGGCCGTGTTAACGGTACTCGCATTGTGATCCTGACGTGCTTCGTTAAAAAGTCTTAAGTTGAACCTAGTGTGGGCTCGATTTATCGAGCCGCACACCATAAAAAACCGCCATGCTCGTTAATCGACATGGCGGTTTTTTTATTTTGAATTAGAGAGTTAAGATACGCAGCGGGTGACTTGATATTGGCGTGCATAGCCCTGCGGATTAAATTGCCAAGATAGTATCCACGCCATCAGACTTATGCCACCGAGCAATAACCACGCACTGTTAAAGCTATTGAAATTATCGCGAATTAATCCAGCAATCCAAGGCGAAATGGCGGCAATGGTATAACCCACACCTTGTACAAAGGCGGTTAATTTACCCGCTAACATCGGATTTTGTTGATGATCCATAGTCACAATTAATCCGAGTGGAAAAATCCCGCCTATGCCTAATCCCGCAAGTCCTGCCCATAAAAATAGCGACACTTGAGGGGCGAGTGCAAGTCCCATAAAGCCGATGAGTTGCAGTAAGCACAGTAGGGCAATAATAGCGCGTCTGTCCGTTGACTTGCTGGCAAGCCAAGGAAACACTAAGCCCGCGATCACTTCCATGCTGGTTAAGAAACCTAACACTAATCCCGATTGAGTTTGGCTATAACCTAGCTCGACTGCGTAGGGGGCTAACCATGCAAGTACGCAGACATAACAACTTGTGCCTAATGCAAAAAATATCGCCAATAGCCAACTGCGACGAAAACGCCAAAAGTTAAGTTGCAAAGCTTGCTCTTTTGCTTGGCTCGGTAATGCGGCTTTATGTTTAATCAGGAGCCACAGCACGAGTGCGAATATGCCTAACCAAGTCCAATGACCTAGACCCGCGCGCCAACCTAAGTTCATCCCGATAAAAGGTGCGCTACTCGCCGCTAATGCCGCGCCACCCATAATGGCGGTGACGTAAAGCCCCATCATTAAGGGCACCCGTTCACCGAAATTAAGCTTAATCATGGCGGGCATTATGGTTTGAATGAGGGCGATTGCGACCCCTGCCAGTAATGCCGAGCAGATAAGCCAATTGGCATCTATCGCCCAGAAGCGCATTGCAGTGGCGCCGATCAGCAGTAGCAATGATCCTGTCATTACGGTATTGAATCCTAAACGTTTGGCGATACTAAAGCCTGCAAAACAACCCAGTCCCATGGCGAGCACGGGCAGCAATGTCAGCATAGATGCTAAGGTAAAGCTTAAGCTGATATCCTTTTGTATGCTGGGCAGTAAAGGCCCAACGGAGGCGAGAATGGGACGTAGATTTAGACCAATAAGGATGAACGCGAGTCCGAGCAGCAATAAATTCGCTTTCTCTGTCTGGGGGGATCGCATGGATTGTCTCCAAAAATAAGCTGAGTTTGATTTGCTGAAAAAGTGATTTGTAGCAGCATTTAGCATACTCATGATGATTTCCTTTCAACAACAGTAGGTTGAAACTGCATCACTACAATTCAAAAAGAATCTCTTTCAGATGTATCTTGATATAAAGATATTTTAATTCTGCGAGAAAATGACTAAGATGTAAAGAATGATGTAAAGAATCTTTATATTGAGATAAACCTATGACAGCTAAAATGACGCTAACTAATGCCAGTCCTGCGGATACTAACGCGAGTTCTACGGATAAAAAGAAAGTAGATTCGAATACTAAAGAAGATGGTCTCGATAGAATTGTTGAACAGTGGCAACAGCAAGGGGTGACTGAGGATTTGATCCCTATGGCTGTGCTCGGGCGAATCGCTCGTTTAACGAAATATATCGAAGTGGTACTGCTGCAATGCCACGCCGAATTTGGCTTAGGTCAGGGGGAATTCGATGTGCTCGCGACGTTAAGGCGCTCGGGAGAGCCGTTTACACTCTCGCCTTCGCAACTTTATCAGAGCATGATGCTAAGTTCAGGCGCTATGACGAGCCGTTTAGACAGACTCGAGAATAAGGGGCTGATAGCGCGAACGCACAGTAAGGAAGACCGCCGCGCCGTCCATGTTTCGTTAACTGCCGAGGGAAAGGCGCTCATTGATAAGGCATTGCCGCAGCATATTCAATGTCAGAGTGCCTTGTTAGCGGGCGTGAGCGCTGAAGATAGGCCTATGTTGTTGCAGGTTTTAAAATCTTGGCTGAACCAATTTGAGCCGCAATAAATCGTTTAAACTTCACGTGAGTTTTAGTTTCTAGTGTTAGACATCTGGCGATAAGCGATAGCCGAGCGCTATTAGCCAATATGAGTCAGCCGCGCGGGACAACATTCGATAGTACAAGGGAGTTGCCATGGTAAAAAGACGTGAAGCATTTGAATTAGCAGGTAAACGAGTCACAGCAGGGACTCAATTGGGGATCAAGCTGGCCGCCGCTAAGTTGTATACCGATACGCAACTCGATATTCATGTTGAAGTGTTTCACGGGGCCAAACCCGGCCCAACTTTACTGGTTTGCGCCGCCATTCATGGGGATGAACTCAATGGTATCGAGATTTGTCGGCGACTATTAGCCAGAGTCAATCCCAAGAATCTGACGGGCACCTTGATTGTGGTGCCGATTGTGAATGTGTTTGGTTTTATTCAGCAATCCCGTTATTTACCCGATAGGCGGGATCTCAACCGCTGCTTCCCAGGCTCCAGTAAAGGGGCACTAGCAAGCCGGTTAGCCAACCTCTTTGCCACTCAGTTATTAGTCCATGCAACCCATGTGATTGATTTACATACGGGCGCGATTCACAGAGACAACTTGCCGCAAATTCGCTGTGATACCAGCGATGAGACTATGCTGGCCATGGCGAATGCCTTTGGTGCACCGCTGATTATGCATTCAAAAGCGCGCAGTGTTTCGATGCGGGGTTATGCTAATCAGCAGGGCATTCCGTGCATTTTGTACGAGGCGGGCGAGGCGCTACGTTTCAGTGAATTGTCGATAAAATCCGGCCTCAAGGGCGTGCTCAATGTGATGCGCAGTTTAGGCATGTTGAAGGGACGGGTAAGCAATAAGGGCTCGAGTGTTAGCGCCATTCGCAGTTATTGGGTGCGCAGCGAATCCGACGGCTTAGTGAATATGAAGCTCAAGCTCGGCCAGCGGGTGACTAAGGGTTATATCATTGCCCATATCGTCAGCCCCCACGGCGGTGACAGTGTGGCGATTCGTGCACCAACCGACGGCATCATCATAGGGATCAGCAATATTCCCGTTACTAACGAAGGCGAGGGCATGTTCCATATCGCCCAGTTTGAAGGCGACGAAATTGAAATGGCCAATGAACAGCTCGATGAATTTTTGATGGAATATGCTTAACCGCAGACTTGTTGGCATTGGATATACAGCCACAGAAGTCGCTAAGATGGTTTTGCGACTTCTGTGATCCTTTTTAAGTGCTTATTTTTACTTCGCTAACTTCTGCCTAGTCATCCTACGAATGCCATTTTCGACATTCCCAAATATCTAAACTCACTAGAGTTTAAACCGTTCCACTGAGCTGGTGAGTGAGTGGGCAAGCGTGGTGACTTCGTTGCTACGTTTGGCCATGTCCATGGCTTCATTGGCATTTTGATCCGCTGCTTGCGCCGCCTCGCTCATGCTTGATTCAATACGTTGACTGTAATCTAGCTGCTCATGGGCGGCGTGGGTGATTTCTAGACTCATGTCATTGAGTGTATGCAAAGTGCTTTCTATGTGGGTGATAGCATCCTGCAGATTTTGGCTTTGTCCGACACACTCATTTGCTTGATTTTGCCCCGTAGTAATTGCATCGGCTGCCGTGGACGTTTCTTTTTGCAGGGCCGTGATCATGGTTTGAATTTCGGCGGTGGCGGCTTGGGTGCGTGAGGCAAGTGATCGCACTTCATCGGCCACGACGGCAAAACCACGACCATGTTCCCCCGCTCTGGCGGCTTCAATGGCGGCGTTCAGTGCCAGCAAATTGGTTTGTTCGGCAATGCTGCTAATGGTGGTTAAAATGCTGCCAATATTATCGCTTTGAATGCTCAAGCGAGACATGACTTCAACTGAGCTACTTAAACGGGCGCTCAGTTCGGCAATTTTATTGCGATTATCATCGGCAATTTGCTTCACTTGATTACCGTATTTCGAGGCTTGACTGATTTGTCTCGCCGACTCACTGGCCTGTTCTGTCACTAGATTTGAGCTAGTAAACATCTGTTCTGCCAAGGCTTTCGTTTCATCGACTCGACTGATTTGCGCCGTTGCGGCATTGGCGATGCGCTGGCCTTGCTCATTGGTTTGGGTGGCAGAGCTGTCCAATGAATGGGCATTTTGGCTGATATTGGTTAACAGCTTGGCAAGATCGTCACTCAAGGTATTCATGTTATCGATTAGGGCACCAAATTCATCGTTATGGCGTTTATGAATGCGTTTAGATAAATCCCCTCGGGCGATACTGGCGAGTGCGCCGTTCACTAAGGCCAAGGGATTGAGCATGGCCTTGGAGGTGAAGAAGGAGATAAAACTCACCATGATGATAAATACCAGCGCTAGTACAATCGCTAAGGTTTGACCCTGTTGAATATCATTACTGGCGATGGTTTGCAGGCTGGTAAATCGGCGGTCGGCTAAGTTGATTAACTTATCTAAGGCGAGATTATTCGCATTAAACTCTTTATCGGCATCGAGGTAATGTTGCTCAGCTTGTCGTTGTGCCTCAACTACGGCTTCCTGCACTTTATAAAGTTCGGCAGGCGCTGCGATTAAGGTATTGATAATCACATATTCTTGCTCGAATGTTTGCAGTAGGCCTAAGGTATCAAGCCCATCAGTTTGTTGTTTTAAAAAGGTAAAGTTAGTGGTGAGGTTCCCCAGTAAAATACCGACATCCTGTTGGTGCGATTGAATAACATCCAAACTTTGAGTGTGGATCAGTTCCCCCATAGTGTTGGCTAGCGTATAGAGCATGTCGTCAATGCGAGTACCTGTGCCGACAATTTCTTCGAGTAAAGTGGGATTATCGGGGATGGAAAGAGTTTCGAGATCAATCATCGCATTACTGGCGTTGGTCTTGGCATGGTTAAAGCGCTCAAAGAGTTGCAGGTACTGCCGTTTTGCTTGTTCATTGGCGAGTTTCGCGCTAAACATGGCTTGGCTTTGCTGCAAATAGGCTTGGTATCTTGCCTGTGCTTCATCTAGAGAAGTCTGCATTTTAGGTTGATCTGCAACTCGCTCAATTAACTCATTTTCGATACTTTGATATTTCTTCTGCAGCGCGGTAAATGCTTGCTGACTTTTGGTTAAGGCGGCAGTGTCTTGCTGACTATGGGCTAAGGTGGCAAGGCGTGACATTTTTAATAGCACTAGTTGTAAGCTATTACTCTGCTTTTGCACGGGTACGGCTAAGGTTTCAATATTTTGATAGGCGGTTTGTACTTGGGAGAGTGAATAGTAGAAAAAGCTACTACCAGCGATGAGCAGCGCGCCAATTGCACTAAAACTAAAGATGATTTTTTGTTTTATGGTAAGCGTTAACATAGTGCGAAAACCTCTTCTATGACTGTCCCTGTAAAATGGGTTTATTAATGGTTAGATCGCTGTTTTCGTTGAAATATTGATTTAAGTGTAGCAGAGTTCGTCATAAGTACAGTGATTAGTTCAATTGAATGTTTAGATTTAATTTAGGTTAACTAGTTGGTTTTATTATTTAAAATTATTTCAACCCTATCTTGAAAAGGATTAAAGATGAAATCAGTCGTGTTAGGTGAAAACCTTATCGTACCGACAAAAATTCTCTGCATTGGGCGTAACTATGTTGAGCATATCCATGAATTAGGTAACGAAATCCCCGAGGATATGGTGGTATTTTTAAAGCCCAACTCGGCCATTTCGACTGTGCTTCATTCTGAGCATCAAGGGGAAACCTTGCATTATGAAACCGAGCTGTGTTTTATGTTTCAAAATGGCCGTTTCAGTAGCGTCGCCGTCGGTTTAGATCTCACAAAACGTGATTTGCAAACTAAGTTAAAAGCTAAGGGATTGCCTTGGGAGCGAGCAAAAGCCTTTGATGGTGCAGCGTTATTCAGTCCGTTTGTGGCGATTGATTATGCAGAGGCGCCGCTGCATTTTACCTTGAGTATCAACGACAACTTGGTGCAAGAGGGGCATATCGATTTAATGATCTACAAACCTCAGACCATATTGTCCGAACTACAAGCGTTTATCAGTCTAGATGACGGCGATATTGTGATGACAGGCACCCCCAAGGGCGTGGGAAGTATTCCCGCTAAAAGTGTATTCAACGTGACGCTGAGCCGGGGTTTGCAAGCGAGTGCTGAGCCCTTACTCGAATGGCAATGGTTAAGTGTTTAGTGATAAATCGCTGAGTAGCTCGCATGATTGAACCTGATGACGTAAAAAAGACTGCTGTATTGCAGGTGTCAATTTGCCAGCCTCTGCAACAATTTTTGCTTGCGTTAGGGGCGAGTCAAGCTGCTGTTGAACGTTACTTACCACAGTTTAAAGCGTTGAACGTGCCGGCGGGAGAGGTGCTTCTTGGCCAAGGAAATGAGCAGTCACAGGCATATTTTGTTGTGGATGGTATCGTGCGCGCTTGCCATTATACTCAGGAGGGCACAGAGCGCTGTAAGGAGTTTTATTTCGAGGGTGAATTGTGTTTTTTGTATGTCAGTTGGCTTAAGCAAATTCCCGCTCGTTACCAATTAGAAGCTTTAAGCGCCTGTAAACTTATCCAAATGCCGTTATCCGTGTTGGATGATACTTCGCTGCAGCCCGTGCAACTAGGGTTACTTAAACAGCAATTATTGTATAAAGAACAAAAGGAAGCCTTTTTACTGCTGCACACACCTGAGCAACGTTATCTGTATTTACGCGAACATTCACCATTTTGGCTTGAGCGGTTAAGCCAAGGTCAGCTAGCTAATTATATTGGTATTACGGCAATCAGTTTGTCGCGTATGCGTCGACGACTTCAAGACTCTTTTTAACGTTTTTTGCCCCCAGTTAACTTAAGTTAATGCGCTAAAGCGCGATTTCCATGATGCTGAGCCTTAAGTTGCGCTCTCAAGTCTGTAAGGCTTGCAATCTGAGTGCGCATTATTGCTTAAAGCTAAGGGGCTTAATAAGTTGACTGCGTTTACTTTGTCTCAAATTTTGGTGGCGATAGCCATTATCTTCGATCTGATTTCGTTTCAATTTAAGGCGCGGGAGCGGATTGTCGCCTGCCTTTTTGTATCGGGTATTCTGATTTCTATTCATTTTTGTCTGTTGCAGCAATGGACTGCTGCAGGCTTAATGGGCATAGCCACAGTGCGTTATCTCACCAGCATGTTTACGACGTCAAAGGTGGCCATGTGGTGTTTTTCTAGCGCAGCAGTGGCAATGAGTATCGTGACCTTCAATGGCATAACGACAGTGATCAGTTGTATAGGTACCTTGTTTCAAACCCGCGCCGCATTCTGTCAAAGGGATAAAGATCTTAGATTACTGATGATAGTCGGAACCAGTTTTTGGCTTGTTCACAATGCCTTAGTGGGATCGCCCGTGGCGGTATTGATGGAGATATTATTTATTGGCAGTAATTTGCTGGGCTATTATCGGCATTATTTTCGCGGGCGGCTTAAGCAACTTCCGTGATCAGCCAAGGTCATCTCTAGCCTTAACTGAGAGGTTAAATTTTTAGCGCTTGCATAGTCGTTTTGGCGTTGATGTGAAGAGCATCTTTGTGCGTGATTAATCTAGGATAGCTAGAGTCCCGCGACGGCTTCCATATCCAGCTCGATATCAGTACAGCCTTTGGCACAGTAAATTCCTGCCGCTTGTTCGGCTTTTGCCTGCTCAGGCAATATCACTTTAAGTGTCAGTTTACAGCTGGGACATTGCACTGGCTTACCTTTAAATACCCGTTTAATCAGATTTTTCTGTTCATTAAACGAGGTTGCAGTGGTTTGATTTAACACGGCAAAGGGGCTAGTAGACGCTGTTGTCATCGGCAGTGAAATCCTTAAAAATTGAGTGAATGATATGGCTTAAAAATGAGCAACTCACGACGCTGTCAATCGGCATTTTCCTTAGTTGTGGCGATTATAGCCTGAGTTTAGGTGATATTGAAAAGCTCAAATGCAAACAGCGAACGGTGCTTTCATGGCTTAGGCCGCTTTTAGCATTTTCCTCGTCTACTGATATAGGTTGCATATGGGAACTATACCGAATATAAATAGCATATGCTATAAACGAGGTGTAACATGGTCAGACCAAAAATCCCCAGAACTATTTGTGGCCAAAGAGCCAATATCTGTTTTAAGCCTAATGGCATTCCTATGACACAGTTAGAGCAGGTGCCGCTGGCCGAGGACGAAATCGAGGCTATGCGCTTAGTTGATTTACTCGGCATGCAGCAACAGGAAGCGGCTAAATCAATGGGTGTATCACGTCAAACCTTGGCGAATTTAGTTAAAGGGGCAAGGTATAAGGTGGTTGATAGCTTAATCAACGGTAAAGCGCTGATGACAAACAATATCAACTGAGTATTGAACACTGGTAACGCGTATCGACGTGTCTAGGTAAGTGTAATGCAAGCAGTATTGAAAGACTCGGGCCTTAAAGTCACCACTCAAAGATGCAAGTTGCTTAAGTTTTTAACTCAAGTCGATAAGCAACATTTAACCATCGAAAATATCTATCAGGGGTTAAATGCGCAGGGCGAGACCATGGGCCTCAATACTGTGTACCGAATCATGGCGCATTTCGAACAAGCCGGCTTAGTGGTAAGGCGGCTTTTTGAGTCTGAAAATGCGATGTATGAGCTCAATGGGAAACCGCGTCATGAGCATTTAATCTGCTTAACTTGCGGCAAGTTAGTTGAGTTTGCCGATCCTTTGATTGACTTACGTTTATGGTTAGCAGCTGAACGTCACGGTATGAGTATCGATCATCACAGCCTTAATATTTATGGTCACTGTTTTGATTGTAAGCGAAAGCTTGAGAGCAAATCGGGTAGATAGACGAAATATTATTCGTTAATTTTATTGGAGAAGAACATGACTAAAATAGTGATTGTAGGCGGTGTTGCTGGTGGCGCATCTGCAGCAGCAAGAGCAAGACGTGTATCAGAAACTGCTGAAATTATCATGTTAGAGCGAGGCGAGTTTATTTCATTTGCGAACTGTGGCTTGCCTTATCATATTGGCGGTGAGATAGAGTCTAGAGAGGCCTTGTTGCTGCAAACGCCTGAAAGCTTTAAATCACGTTTTAATATTGAAGTGCGCGTGTTTAATGATGTGATTGCAATTAATCGACAAACCAAGCAGTTAAGCATACGTAATCTGCTCACAGATGAAGTCTATCAAGAGTCATATGATAAGTTGTTGCTAAGTCCAGGTGCCTCGCCAATCAAACCTCCAATTAGCGGCATTAATAGTCATTTTGTGCATAGCCTGCGAAATATTCCCGATATGGATAAGGTGTTAGCTAACCTTCTGCTGCATAAACCTAAGCATGCCACTGTCGTCGGTGGTGGCTTTATTGGTTTAGAGATGGCAGAAGCACTACGACATCGAGGATTAGAGGTGAGTTTACTAGAGCTTGCCGACCAAGTGATGGGGCCGGTCGATGTTGAAATGGCCAATATACTACATCAAAAATTAGTCGATAATGGCGTGGATTTACGTTTAAAAACAGGATTGACCGCAGTTCATGAGCGTCCTATTCAACCGGCTGAATCCGACATTACCGATGACTACGATACGCCAGTGTTTCCTCATTACCATCTACATTTAGATTTGAGTGATAACAGCAGCTTAGCTACAGATTTAGTGATCCTTGCCATAGGTGTTAAGCCTGAAACCCGCTTAGCATCTGAATGTGGTTTAACCTTAGGCAAGCTCGGTGGAATTTACGTTGACGCCAGTATGCGCACTTCTGACCCGGACATCTATGCCGTAGGCGATGCGATTGAAACTGATGATTTTGTTACAGGTAATCCAATACTTATTCCACTCGCAGGTCCCGCCAATCGTCAAGGTCGATTAGCCGCAGATAATATGCTTGGCGGCAATAAGCTGTATCGCGCCACCCAAGGTACTGCAATCTGTAAATTGTTTGATATGGCAATCGCCTCAACGGGGTTAAACGAGAAGAGTTTGCTAAGGCAAGTTATTCCGTTTGAAAAGATTTATGTGCACACCGCTAGCCATGCCAGCTATTACCCTAGAGCACATCCCATTACCCTAAAGCTGTTGTTTTGCCCTGATAACGGCCGTATTTTAGGGGCTCAAGCCGCTGGGATTGATGGCGTCGACAAACGCATTGATGTGTTAGCAGTAGCACAACGGGCAGGAATGACAGTTTATGATTTAGCCGATCTTGAACTCACTTATGCACCACCCTTTGGCTCGGCGCGTGATGTAGTGAATCAAGCCGGCATGGTGGCTGCAAACGTCTTATTAGGTGATGAATCCATTTGCCATTCTCAGGAACTAGATCATCTGACGGCTGAACAAGTCATTATCGATGTGCGCAACCCGAGCGAGCTAACGGCAGTGGGTGCCATTGTTGGTGCGATTAATATTCCGTTGCCAGTACTGAGAGACAGGCTCAATGAACTTCCTAAAGACAAAGAACTGCTCGTATTTTGCCAAGTGGGTCTGCGCGGGCATGTCGCTTATCGGATGTTAGTGCAACATGGTTTTAAGGTACGCAACCTCAGTGGTGGCTATAAAACTTATCAAATGGTTAATGCACGTTTTTAGTGAAGAACAGCATTAAAGATGGATTTTAAAACCATTTACATCCATCAATAAATAGGTGCAGCGTGAACAATTATCAAAACTGTAAACAAAGCCACAGCCAATGCCTTGTCTGTGGCGACGCGACTCAAAACCCTTTGTCGTTGCAGTGTAAGTTTTTTGCTGACGGTAAGGATCAGGTTGTGGGTTATCATAAGGTCAATCGCCAGCTTCAGGGCTATAACAACCTACTACATGGAGGCGTTGCCAGTTCCTTAGTGGATGCCGCTATGACCCATTGTTTGTTTATGCAGGGCATAAAAGCATTAACTGCTGAAATGACTGTGCGTTTTGTTGCGCCAATAAAGGTGGGAGATGCCATTAAAATTGTCGGCCGAATCGTGAGCCAGCGTATGGGAATGTACCAATTAGAAGCCTCACTTTATGTGGCTGATATCGCGTGTGTGACTGCTAAGGCAAAATTTATTCAACCTAAGAAAGGTGTAATAAATTAACCATGTTAGGTAGCTGTGTATCAATCTGATTTTAAATAATTAATTAACTTTTTAGAGAGCTTCGAGCATAAAATCGCAATCTCAGATTAATAACGTGAGCGTTTCCAAAAAACAAATATCAGCGGCATCAGTTGGGCGTTAACGCGTCGGTCATCACATGTGATGGCCGACATTGTGCGATGAACGATTAGAGGGAGCTTCGCCAAGTCGATGGGCGAGAATAACGCGTGCCATCTTTGACTCTGGCGCGGATGTGTTTGACATCATTAAGCTTGAAAGCATGGCGGTAGCTTAGCCAAGGTCCTGAGTCGAGTTGGTATTCCAGCTCGGCATTGGGATATAAGCTATTGAGCACTAACTGCTGATGTTCAACACGTATTCCAGGCGGTGCTATGCGATAGAAAACTCCCGCTTTTACTAACTTAGGCTGCACTTTATTGGCGTAAACCGCGGCGAAGGTTTGCCAATCCTGTTTGAGCACTTGCTCGGCTTGGCCATTGAGTTGACTGGCAAAATATTGAGTCTGTTGGCTATAGATTTTACCTTGATAATCATAGGCTAACTCCCATGGCGCCCTATGCCATGCCCGTTCTGCAAGGGCAATCATACGCGGGAATAACATGTACTCGGCTTGCTCATCCGATTGCACCATTTCGCTCCAAAGATGCCCCTGCAAGCCATAAAAACCGCGGCCAGCATGCAATTGGCTTTGAGTATCATCTGAGGTAAAGGGGTGATTAAGCGTGTTGCGCCAGCGCTCGGCGTGGGCGGGCAGGTTGTCGGGCATAAAGCTAAACACCTTAAAACTGTCAATCCCCCTCGAGGCCCAATGATTGCCGCGCTCATCTGGATGGCTAGCGTAGGGGAAATCAAAATAGGTGACTTCTGGCGTTGAAATCACCACCTTCCAGCCTAAATTGGCTTGCTTATGGGCGATTTGATGACCGTTATCCGAAATCAGCGACCAAGCATTAGATTGCACTTGGGCGGGCATGTTTTCGGGGCGAACTTCACCCATGCCATCATTCCAACCTGCGGCAATAATCCCTTTATCTGCCAGCATATTAGCGACGCGCTCGATAAAGTAACCATTGAGCGAATGCAGTCCGGCTAACTCATCGGTTTTTTGTTGCTTCATTGCGATACACGCTGGAGAGTCGACCCAAGCGCCCGCGGTTTCATCGGCACCTATGTGGTAATGCACTAAGGGAACGCCTACGGCTTGGTGCATCTTTTTAACTTCATCAATCACAGTATCGATAAAGTGGTAGGTGCTCGCCAAGCACACATTGAGTGTATTGTCGTGATAATACTGAATCGACGAATATTGGGTTTTATCTGCAAATTCAGTCAGTAAAAACTCCTCCGCCTTAGCTTTATCTCCTTTTGCTAGGTAATGGTGATAACGCGCCTCCATGGATTTTATTGCGGCGCGTGAATGCCCCGGCATGTCCAGTGAAGGGATCACTTCGATATGGTGAGCATCAGCCAGTTGTAATATTGCTTGGTATTGCGCCACGGTTAAGTAGCCATCGACGGGGTTTACGTCCGCTATGCCACTGCCCAGTTGTGGCAATAAACAGCTTTGCTCGGTTAAATCGAAACAACGTTTTGCACCCACATCGGTCAGTTCGGGTAAGCCGGGTATGGCTAAACGCCAGCCTTCATCGTCGGCTAAGTGCAAATGCAGCTTATTGATTTTATAGGCGGCGAGCTGTGGAATAATGCGTTTGATAAAATCGAGCGAGTGGAAGTTACGGGCTAAATCGATGTGCAGGCCGCGAAAGGCGTAGCGAGGCTGGTCTTGGATCTCGATGGCGACCAGTTGATCGTCACTTAAACTGATCAGCCCAGCTAGGCTTTGTAGGCCATAGAAGAGTCCCGCTTCACTGCTCGCTCGAATACTGATTTGCTCGGCCGTTATGGTTAACCGATAGGCTTCGCTGTTTTTAATTTCACTATCATGGGCTTCAGTGCTGGCGACTTTAGGAGCTTGAGTATCGAGTTGCAATAACAGCGGCGTGCCTTTGTCCTTGGCCGAAAAGCCTAAAGAATCGAGGTAATCCAACGCCGCCTGCCGGCCCTTAAAATCGACAGTTGCAGCCGCGAGTCGATAACCTTTAGCAAGGGATAAAGGCGCCGAGTTTAGGCTTTGGCTATGAAGTGGCGTGGGGATAAGTTTGCCGCTAATGTCAGGTGCTTTGTCTGCGGCTAAGGCTTGATATTGCTCGGCTAAATACTGGCCATCGGCAAAGGGGGTTGCATCGTTTTTTGCCAGTAAGAATTGTTTCTCGGCATTAAAAGGCGCCAGGTAGTCTTGCTCGGCTAAACCCGTTTCTGGATCGCGCCTTGTTTGAGTGCTCTTTATTACCTGCGCCTTATAGCCCATAGCGACAAAGAAGTTTGGCATAAACTCGGAACGGGTGATTTGGCTGCCTTTGCTATAAAACTCAATACGATAAACTTGATTGGCGACGAAACCCTTAAAACTGGCTTTAGGAGTGATTTTGTGTAAATCGCCATTGATATGTTCAATGTTAAAGTCACCCGCATCGACAAAATAAACGGGCGATAGTTGGCTGAAATAAATTTGCCAATCGCCATGATTTAGCTCTTCGTTGGATAACTTGTCGTTGGATAGCTGAGTGGGCAGGGTTAGCTCAATGGCAGAGCGATAGCATTGGGTTTCTTTAGCGGGACAGGTTTCAAGATAACTGGCGGTTAACTGATAACTTAGCTGAAGTTTATCGGCCAATTGATTAAGTGCGACATGATTTGCCTCCTGCACGGCGTTGGCGGCCTGTACCGATGGCATAATAAATATTGAAAGCACTGGCCCCAAGGGAAGCACTGCCATTATGCCGCTGACTAAGGCCGTCTTAATCCTCTGCCACTTTATTTTACCTTTCCCTTTCGTTAGTCCTTTCACTTAACTGAGTCCTTTTGTTGTAAAAACCACTGCGCCGCGCCTATGAGTGCTGCATTGTGATGTTGACTGGCTGAAATCGTCAAGTCCGCCAGTTGCGGGCCATAGACTAAGCTCTGCAATTTTTGTTTAAGCGCCTCAATAAAAAAGGGAAAGCTTTGACTGACTGAGCCGCCAAGGATGATATCTTTGGGATCGTATACCAGTAAGGTTTGGGCGATCATGTGCGCCAAGTGTTCAC
Organism: Shewanella oncorhynchi; assembly: GCF_030848765.1. Taxonomy (NCBI): domain Bacteria; kingdom Pseudomonadati; phylum Pseudomonadota; class Gammaproteobacteria; order Alteromonadales; family Shewanellaceae; genus Shewanella; species Shewanella oncorhynchi. Next base: position 3,423,912 of record NZ_CP132914.1, on the reverse strand, counting down.
CAAAATGGACGAAGGCTTGCAGCGCTTGGCTGTCACCTTCACAGGCTTTTTGGTACAAATGCTCGCCACTCATCTGGTGATGAACGGTGAAGTATTGCCCCGAGCAGTAGTGCTCAATAATGCCATCGCGATAACTCAAACTGCCGATTTCACCTGCGGCGCAATGTTTACCCGAATACAGCTGACCATTAAAAATCACCCCAGCGCCCACGCCTGTGCCTAAGGTAATCCCGAGCATGTCTTGATTGTGATTGAGCACAGCTTCACCAAGGGCAAAGAGGTTCGCATCGTTATTTACAACCACATCCATCTCAAAGGTATTTTTAAGCTGCTGGGCTAACTGCGTTGCTGTCAGCGCAGGGATGTTGAGCACTTCGAGTAAAGTGCCGCTCTGCATATCCACCATGCCGGGTATCCCGATGGAAATACCACAGGTTTCAGGCGTGAGGTGGCTGTGGATACAGGTCACGAGGAAATCGAATAATTGTTCGAAATTGCCATCGGCGGGAACGGGATACCGCCAAGTGTCGAGTAAGGTTTTACCTTCCACCTGTGCCAACATCAGTTTAGTTCCCCCAAGATCTAAACATAGGACGCTCATAATAGCTTGTTGCCTCTCGTGTTGGTTGTTGCCATCTGCTTAGAACCGTCATCCTTTGATGCCGTTTTATCAGAAAATAGGGTGGTGTTTTTAATCAAGGGGCGAGCCGTTAGCGCGACATAACCTATGTAAGCCATAGGGATTAACAGCACTAACATCCCGAACCGTAACTCGCCGGATAGCTCGCTGATAACACCAATGATCGGCGAGATAAACGCGCCGCCGATAATGCCAGTGCAGAGAATGCCAGCGAATGATCCATGATCTTGGGCGCGAGAATTAAGCGCCAGCGAGAAGATCACCGACCACATGATAGAAATGAAAAAGCCAACCAATGGGAAACAAATTAATGTTAGTTGGCTCGGTCCCCAAATCGCCGCCAGAAAACAAACCAGTGAACTAAGGGAAAAACTGAGCAGCAAGATCTGACTGTCGATAAGTTTAAGTAGCAGCAAACCGAGTAGGCAGCCGAGCGTCATGTAAAACCAAAAATCGCTAACCACATTGGCGCCGACACTTAAGGTATCAAGACCATGATATTGCAGCAAAAAGACTGAGATACTGTTAGCAAGCCCTTGCTCAAGCGCAACATAGGCGGCGATAGCGAAGAAGAATTTCAAAACGGTTTTATCTTTGAAAAGGCGTAAATGGGTCTCGAGGGCACCCGCCGACTCATCTGCCAGTTTATTCACTTTGGGCATCTTCACTAAGCTGGCAAAGAGCACCATGGCGAGTGCGACCACGGCAAATAACCAGTACATGGCGAGCCAACTCATGTTCTCGGGCAATAGCTGTTGCACATAGTTGGCTGATGCAACACTGGCTTGATCTAAGGCGACAAAATGCTGATACACCAGCGGCGCTAAGGTCGCGGCGCCGCCAAAGGCAAGTTGGGCCAGTACGGAGAAAAAGGCAAAATGCTCAGGCCCCGCGGCTTGGCGCAGTAAGGGATTCACTGCTACCTGCAATAAACTCATGCCAGTGCCGATGCAAAACAGGCTAAACATGGCGATGCTAAAGGTAGGGAGACACACAAAAGTGACGGCGCCGATAAACGCGAGGCTAAAGGCTAAGATGATCACCCGTTTTTCACCGTACTTGTCCACCAAAATTCCCGCAGGAATCGATGTCACTCCGTAGGCGATAAAAAACGCAAAGGGAAATAACCCCGCCAACGTCAGGCCGATAGCATAACTGTCAATTAACGCAGGGAAAATCGGCCCCATACTGTTAGTCATCAAGGAAATAACAAAGAAAGTGCAGAGGACAAACAGAATGATGAGTTTGTGTTTCATGTGCTTAGCCAATTGAATTAAGTGAAATTCATTGTGGACTGACGCTCGCTATGGCGGTGATACGAATAGTGCCTCTGTCGATACTTTTCTCACATATGCAAATCGTGTTCGCGCTGATTTGGCTGATTTACATCAGGTGCAGTTAATACGGGCTGTAGATATTTGTAGATACTGGCGATAGATACGAGTTGCAGATAGCTGCTGCGGATAGGCATAGGTAAAACCGTGTTTTAGTATCTGCTGATAAAGTGTTTACTTGTAAAATAGTTACCTTTAATTAACATTGGATAGAATAGTATTGGAGTGGCGGAGTTTGGTATCACTTCAGGGCTGACTTGCTATAGACAATAGTGCGCGAGGCACAGCGATTTCGCCGAGCTGATAGGTTAAGGCTGGCATTAAAAATAAGGTCTAAGTAATTGAATAATTTAACAGGATGCAATAACGGCTAGCTTGAGTGAATGGCGTTGATCTGTAAGAGCTGATTGAAGCTAAGATAAAGGAATGAGTAACTGGAGTTTAATGGATGAAACCTCTGTGTGAAAAAGTGATCCCCGATGAAAACAGCTCTTGGCGTTACTTTCGCTATGAATGGGACCACATGGATCTCAACTGGCATTATCACCCCGAGTACGAAATCTGCTTAACCCTCAACAGTTATGGCATGCGTTATGTGGGCGACCATATTGCCCGCTATGGCGATTATGATTTAGTGATCATAGGCCCAGACATGCCCCACGGCTGGCAATCCGAGGCTAACCTTGATGTTTTAACTGACGAGGTTTCAAAGAACGATTGTTTGAAAGGCGGTACTTTAACTGCGGTTGGTTTGAAAGAGCCCGTTTTGATGGGCTCCGCTTCGAAAAATCGAGTGAAGGAAGTCGTCTATGTGGCACAAATCCCCGCAGCCTGGTTACATCAAATTGTGAATGAGCAGCGCGAGTTAGCATCCTTGCATTCTCTTTTGACCCATGCCAAACGAGGTGTGTTGTTTAGTGAGGAAACGGCGCGTAAGGCCCATAGTGTGTTTATCGAAATGGAGACGGCCAATCCTTTTAGACGCTATATTTTGTTATTGGAATTATTAGCGTTATTACAACAGGATAGTCAGCAAGAACTCTTGTCGAGCACCTTGTTTACCCACGGTAGTAAACTCGACTTTACCGTGAAAAAGCTCGATAAAGTGATTGAGCATATTTATGACAATTACACTCAGGCCTTGTCGGCACAGGATTTGGCAAAGTTAGCGCACATGAGCACCAATCATTTCCATCGATTCTTTAAAAAACGCACCGAGAAAACCTTAACTGAGTTTATCAATCAACTCAGGATAGCTAAGGCGTGCAAGTTACTGCTGTCAAATCAAAGCCCGATATCAACCATCAGCGATCAGTGTGGTTTCAACAACTTATCCAATTTTAATCGGCGTTTTATTCAATTTAAAGGTATCACGCCGAGTCGTTTTCGTCAGTGCTTTAGCAGTAAACAAAGGGCAATTTAACCATTCTTATCACGGATGCTTAGGCTGAAAATACTGCTCCACTAAGGTTTGGCTGTAGCGTATCGCTTGCGCCGTGATCTCCGCTGAAATCGGCTCAAATGGGCGCTTCAGTTTTGGGTCGCGGTAATCCATTCCCGCTAACAGCGCATACCAAGAAGGGCGAAAGTAGGCGAGTTGCTGATCGTATTGGTAAAGCAGTAAATCAAAGTCTTCCCCTTGATACCAAGCTTGCAATAGTTGTGTCAGCCTTTGGGAAATGGTGACTTTTCTCGCCGCCAACCAATAGGGTTCACTGCGCTGGCTGGTGACATAATGGGCCTGAATATAATCCTTTATGCCGAGTACTAACTGCATGACCGCCTGATTGAGTGTTTGTCGACTTAAGGTCTCTGCCTGCTTATTCAATTGATAGCGCTCGAATAACGACATAAATTTTTCAAGGGTGAATTGGGTCATCATGATCGACGTGGCTTCGAGCGGTTCGATAAAACTTTGCGCAAGTCCTATCGCCAGCACATTGTTGTGCCAAGCCTTGTCACTGACACCGACCCGCATTTTGAGAAACCGTACTTGGGTTGATTCAGGCAGATTAACACTGTGCAATAATTCTTTGGCCGCGGCATTGGCACTGAGGTGGCGACTGCTATAAACATAGCCATTGCCAAGCCTGTGGGTGAGGGGAATTTGCCATAGCCAGCCCGCACTGAGCGCCGTTGCGCGGGTATGGTACTTGGCTTGCTGTGCTTGTGCTTGTGTTTGCAATGCTTGGGCTTGCAGCATTTGGTTTTGCTGTGTTTGAGTGGAGTCCATTAATGCAGGTACAGGAACAGGTACAGTAACGGCGCTGTCGTTGAGCAGTTCATTGGCGAAGGATTGAAAGGGTACGCCTAGGGTTTTATGAATTAACTTAGCGCTAAAGCCACTGGCATCGATAAAAAAGTCGGCGTTAAGTCGTTCGCCATTGGCCAGGATCAGTGTCTCAATCTGCTGGTGTTGGGAGGTTGACACCTCGACCACATCAGCAATGATCTGCCGTACGCCGCGTTGGCAGGCATAATCTTTTAAGTAGTTGGCCAGCTCAGTCGCATCGAAGTGATAGCCGTATTCGTTAGCGTAGGGCAACGCTTTATTCGGCCTTGGGCTGAGATTGCGTTTCGCCAGTACGCCGCTGGAGAAAAACGCATCGGGTTTTACTGCACTGCCATGACCGCGGCGTCTTGCATTGGCGTTGATAAAGAAAACTTCAGCGGGTTTCACATCCATTTGGCAATAGAAGGGGTGAAAGTATTGCTGCCCGTCGCCATTCCAATTGATGAAATCGATGCCGGTTTTATAGCTGGCGTGGCATTGTTCCATCCAATCTTTTTCGCTAATGCCTAAGTTGTCCATAAAGCGTTTTAAGTGTGGCGTTGAACCTTCACCAACGCCTATGGTGCCTATGTTGTCCGATTCCACTAAACAGAGCTCAATGGCGGCAAATACGGGGTTATTCGCGAGGGCTGCCGCTGCCATCCAACCTGCGGTTCCACCCCCTAAGATAATGATTTTTCTGATTGCTTGCTTCACTTTCATGGTTTATACCTCTGCATTATCAACGCAAAAAGCCGACCCTAAGGTCGGCTATGCTGTGACTCAAGTTTAGAATTTGTAGCTGGCACCGACGAAATAACGTGAACCAAATTCGATGGTGTTTTGGGTTAATCCGTATTTAACATCATAGGATTGCACCACTTCATTGGTTAAGTTAACCCCTTCGAGTGAGATATCTAAGTTCTCCATTGCATGCCAAATAATCGAGGCATCCACTTGTTGATAGCTGTCGTTTAACACGTTTTGAATATTACCTACGCCTAAGTATTCTGAACGCCAGTTATAGGCGATACGGGCGCTGAACAGATCATCTTCGTAGAAGAGTGAACCGTTGAAAGAGTTCTCTGACACGCCTTCAATCATCTGCTCTGTGCCATCGGGGCGAGTGCTTTTACTGTCAACATAGGTGTAGTTGGTTAAGAAGCCAAAACCGCTTTCAAAGTTATGTTGTAGCTGGATTTCAAGCCCAGTCACTGAGCCGCTACCGCCGTTGGCTGGGGCTGTGACACGGCATTTATCCCACTCGGATTCTGACGCGCCACAACCTTCAATGTACTGAGTCGACTCAGTGACAAACACTACGTTATCAATATCTTTGTAGAACAATGCTGCCGACAGCATAGAAGATTCAGTGAAGTACCATTCGATGCCAAGGTCAGCTTGATTCGCCTTATAGGGTTTTAAATTGGGATTACCGCCGGTCGCAGTACCAAAGTTTTTCGCTATGGCTAAACCGGGTTTGAGGTCGCTGTAATTGTTACGCGCCATCACGGCAGAGGCCGAGGCACGTAGGATTAGATCTTCTTGTAGATCGAAGGCGACGTTGATACTCGGTAACCAATTATCGTAATTAACGGATTCATTGTAGGGCTTGCCATCGGCAAAACCGGTTGAGGTTTGGTTTGTGTTAACGTAACGCAAACCAAAGTTACCACGATAGAATTCGCCGCTGAAATCCGCTTGGGCGTACAGGGCCAACATATCCTCTTCGACAGTGAAGGTGTTACCGAGATCGGCGACTTCCACTAACTCGCCATTGGCGTATTTCTCGCTGATAAACGCCCACCATTTGTCTTCATCTAACTTGGCATAGGAGTCGAGTACATTGCCGCCACTCTGGGAATGCAGGCCAGACAGTACGCCATCGCTCCAGTTGGCTAGGTTGCCATTGGGCACAAAACCTAGGATTTCTGAGGGGTTACGGTTGAAGGCATTACGCTCGAAATCACTGGTGTTGTACTTAATCCCGACCGCAATTTTATTAATAAAATCATGATCGAGTTGATATTCGAAGTCAGACTGTGCGTAGGTGACTTTATGATCTTGCACTGTGGTTTCGTAGTTGGCTTCCTGCGCATGCTTGAACTGGCTAGCATCGTTGGCATCTAGGCTCGTGAGCACCACTTGATAGGGACCTGTGGCATCGTAACTAAAGCCACCATCGACACTGCCTTGACCATTAGGGAAGGCGGGATCGCCAATTTTGCCGCCTTGGTCCGTCGCAGGGATCCACCAAGAAGATGAGCCGCCTTGGGTGCCGCCATCTGAGGTCGATTGGCCAATGACGCCGCTAAGGGTGAAACTGTCCCCGACGTATTTTCCGGTTAAGTTGAGTACGTCAGATTTCATATTGACCGCGTGGCGTACCACAGGGTTATAAATAATCGACGCATACGCTGGCAGAATTGTTGCCGATGCTGTGCCGCCTTGGGCGTTATTTACTACGTTGGTTGAGCCCGAACCGCGGGCGCCAACGGTTAAGAAGTTATGGTTTACGTGGGGGATATCGAGTTCAAAATTAAAGTAATCTAAGGTGAACTCTGTTTTTTCAGTCGGTGCAAATTGCAGTGTGACTTGGGCACTGGTCCGTTCACGTTCGGCCCTAAATGCTTGTGAGCCAATCCCCCATGCTCCTACAGTTGATTCTTGGTTTTGTGCAGGATCAGCGGCAAAGTACTCATAGTAACCGCTGAGCGATTCTAATACATGCCGACCACTGGTGAGTTTTTCTACTGAGTAAGCGCCTAAAATACCAAATTTTTCATCATCATTTTTCCAGCTTCCGACGAAAGATCCACTCGGATCTGTTTCATCGTACAGGCTGCTTTGGCTCAACTCACCCGCCACTTGATAAGTGTGAGCATCGAGATCTAAGGGCTTACGGGTTTTGAGATCGACAGTGCCGCCCAGCGCACCTTCTTCAAGGCTAGCGGTTGGCGTTTTGTGGACTTCAACCGCACTGACTTGCTCGGCTGACAATAATTCCATGTTGAAGGTTCGAGTGGCAGGACCAAGATCATACCAAGAGGTGCTCGCAACGGTTTGACCGTTCAGCAAAATACGACTCTGTTCTGGCGCTGTACCACGAATGGTGACCCCACTCACTTCACCGTATTGCCTATCGACCGTCACCCCAGAAATGCGCTGCAGCGCATCACCGATATTTTTATCGGGAAACTTACCGATATCTTCCGAGGTGATAGCATCGACCGTGGAGTCGGCGAAGCGTTTGGTATTCATTGAGGCTTCAATCGAGCGACGTATGCCGCGTACTTGGATTACCTCAATATTTTCTGCTGTTGCCTCTTGTTGCTCCGCCGCGACTGCGGTTGAGCTCATCCCGAACAAGGCGTTAGCGATACATAATGCGAGCAAAGAGCTCTTAAATAGTTGACCTTCTGACATGTTATTGCATCCCTGTAGTGCTTTTATGTTGTTTTTTTCTCCAGTTAACTTACCTGTTATCGAATTGTTGATGCGGTACTTTTCACACTAGGATTGGTATTTTTCTATTGTCTTTGAAGGGGATGGTTAACTGGGTGCAAAGGCAGGATTTATCGACTTAGCGTAGAAAAGTATGGCTTGTTGCTAGGATGGTATAACTAATGCCGGCGGGATTACTCACTATAGATAAGCTAAACGGATGAGTGAACTCGCTGTCTACAGGTTATGAATTAACCAGTGCGTAAAGAGAACTAACTTATTCATCTTTAAACATTATTTATAGGATGAAATCATGAAACTGAAATCGATAGCCGTTGCAGTTGGGCTTTGTGTTGCGAGCTTGAGTACTGGCTTAAGTGCGGCCTACGCCAGCGATAAAACCATTTACCTTACCTTTGATGATGGTCCAATTGACGCGACCTTAGGGCTGTTAGATGCGTTAAAGGATGCCAATATCAAGGCGACGTTCTTTATTAATGCGTTTCATATGTATGGCGAAGGGGATGAAAACGAGGCGTTAGCGGCTGTCGCTCTACAACGCTTGCTAGATGATGGTCATATTCTGGCAAACCACAGTTACGATCATATGCTGCATAACTGCACTGATGGCGTGCAATCTGGCGCGGCATATTGTAATCAAGTTGGACTCTGGCCCGTAAAATCCTATCAAGATGCGGCCACCGATTTCACCTATTTTGTGACGAACACGGCCAAAGTGGTTGAGCTTATTCCTAATGCCGCCAGTTATCCCAATAACAAGATGACTAAGTTGGCACGTTTGCCTTACACCAATGGTTGGCGAGTGACCAGTAAACTCAAAGGCGATGGCTTGTGTGCGACATCCGATACTGTGCCGCCTTGGGACCCCGCTTTTGCTTGTACCGCAGAAACCTCGACCAACAGTTCGCAAGTTGCGGTGCAAATTCAAAACATGCTCGCCGAGAGTGACTATAAAATATTTGGCTGGGATCTAGACTGGGGACCAGAGGATTGGGGGGTTGCCTTTCCTGCTGAATCCATGGCTGATGGGGTTGAGCTGGTGGCAAAAGTCAATCAAGTGATCAACACCTGCGCTGGAACGACGATGAATCCGCTTAACAGTCGTACGCAGAACTTAGATTGTAGTGATGGTTTACATAACGGGAAAGTGGTTATCTTGACCCACGATTTCCTGTTTGAGAATGCTCACCGCGGACAAGGTGCAACCATCAACTTGCCTAAAATTAAGCGTTTTGTTGAAGAAGCTCAACGTCAAGGATATCGTTTTGATACGCTAGATAACTATGCCCCTGCTTGGCAGGATCAGCATAATTATCAACTACCTGAGTTTGTGTCCTATCAAGATAAAATCTATTCCTTAGTGCAAGCGCATTTCTCCCAAAGCAATTGGCAACCAAGCCAAACCCCAGCCTTGTGGAAAAACGAAAAGTAGTGATGTATTGGGCTGAGTATTTACTCAGCCCATCATATTGGTCGAGTAAAAGGCATGTTGCTGAACTTAGCCTGACAAAATTCAAAATAGCGGCATTTTTTACACTTTACCCACTTCGCTTTAACTCAGTATCTGTAATACTGCTCCGACATTGATTTGAAGTTTATCGGTGTTAGAAAAGTAGCGCATAACGAGCGCGATTGGGGAGAGAAGATGAGTACGTTTGTAAAATTAACCATAGCGGCAACCTTAGTGGTATTAGCCTTACTTGCTGCGGGTATTTACCGTTTCAACATGACCAATGATGATATTTATATGGTGATGGAAGATGGACAGGTGATGCAATACGATGAGGCCATGGCGCATGAAAAAACTCAGGCTCAGGCGAATGAGATCGAAACTGTGACACCTTTTGAGGTAAAGCCTGTGGCGAATGCATCGGAAGTGATGCTCAAACTCTTTAGCTTAAATACCGCCAATCCTGTTGAAATAACGCTGCCTGAGGGCGGCAAGTCCGTTGCATTGACTCATTTTATTAAGATCAAACAAACAGAGTTTGCTATGGGCGACTACCAAGATGGTGAGGTAAAAGGTCGAGCATTACTTGATTACTTACGCATTACACCGTTAAATTTCGATCCAGCTCTAGAGCCGGACACCCAAAGTGACGCACCGATTCAAGATGATCCTAAAATGCAAACTATGCCCTTTGTGGCGCCCTTTATTGTGACGACTCAAGGTTCAGGCGTATTTTGGTATCTTGGATTGTTTAATCTGGATTTTAAACACAATAGCTTGAAACACTTAGGCAGTGTCATGCTTGGCGATCGAATCGAAGTTGATAGTATTGAACCTGTTTATCCTTTTGAAGCCCCATTCAAAATTGCTGTGACTTATCGCGATAGAGCGTCTGACCAACCCATGTCTGAAAGCCCTGAAATAGTCAAAACCATAGAGATGGTAGTGAGTGAGACCAGCATACATAAGTAGCGTGTAAATGCCATTATGGATCTACGCAGGCTTATGCTAAGTTGTTTTTCGGTCAGTGGGTGATGTTTGCTTCAATAGCAAGCGTTAGCAGGTAATAGGTCAGCATAAGATTTCGACAAGGAGAGTGTCATGCAAGTTAGCAAAATCACTGGAAAATTTGATGTTAAGCTCACTCCTGATAGCCCCTATGCTACTGGCATTGGTGGTGTGACGTTAGGGCGTATGGGCTTAGATAAAACCTTTTATGGTGAGCTTGAGGGGCGCAGCAAAGGGGAAATGCTCAGTGCTATGACGTCAGTCAAGGGCTCAGCTGGTTATGTGGCCATTGAACAAGTGGTTGGTAACTTGTGCGGTAAGCAGGGCAGTTTTGTGTTACAACATTTTGGCATTATGACCGATGGACAAAATCGTCTGATCTTAGAAGTGGTACCCCATTCTGGGGCGGGGGAGTTGCAGGGGTTAACTGGCACTATGACCATCAATATTGAGAATGGCCAACATTTTTATGCATTCCAGTTTGGCTTTGAAGCTTAGTTTGACTTTGAAGCTTAGTTTGGCTTTGAAGCTTGAGTAACGCCTGCGTTTTAGCTCAGTTTTCTGTAATTATTCTCCTTTATGATCATTCGAGTCATCTGAATTCACCCTTCTTAATTTAAGCGAGTAAGTCTTTTCGATTGAGTCTGAAAATGGGCATAAAAAAACCAGCTGAGGCTTAATGCCGATCAGTTAAGACAGATCGCTTGACGATCTCGCTGAAAAGATCAAAATCCGATGACCTCATGTCATCGGATTTTTTTATGCAACTCTCAGAAGCACTCGCCCGTACTCATATTACCCGCCTAACCGAATTCACCTGCTTAGCAGATGTGTTAGAACCTGAGTTAATTCAATCTTGCCTAGACTCTCAGGGCGTTGCGACGTTAAGACGGCGTAAATTGCCGATGGACGCGATGATTTGGGCCGTTATCGGAATGGCTTTGTTCCGAGGGGAATCTGTTCGGTCACTCATCAACAAACTCGACATTGTTTTGCCGCAAGAGATTGATTATGTTGCACGCAGCGCCGTGACTCAGGCGCGTAAACGATTGGGCAGTGAGGTTATTAGAGAAGTATTTAGTCGCAGCGCCAATACCTGGCACGCGAGAGCTGAACATCCTCATTGGTGCGGCCTTAACTTGTATGGTGTTGACGGTGTAGTGTGGCGGACACCCGATAGTGTCCAAAATCAAGCCGCCTTTGCGCGTACCGCAAACGCTTCAGGCGAAGCTGCTTATCCGCAAATTCGCATGGTTTGCTTGATGGAATTAAGCAGCCATTTGTTGGTCAACAGCGCCTTTGATTCGGTTGCCGAAAATGAAATGAACTTAGCATCCCAGCTCATTCCTAGCATTCCCAATTACAGCCTAACCCTATTTGACCGAGGATTTTACTCGCTCGGCCTGTTACACGCTTGGCAGCAAGCGCAACCTGATAGCCACTGGTTGTTGCCATTGAAGAAAGGCACTCAATATGAGGTGGTGCGAACGCTAGGAAAGCATGATCAGTGGGTGAAACTCACCACTACACCTCAGGCCAGAAAGAAATGGCCGCAGCTGCCTGAAACTCTTGAAGCGCGTTTATTGACTAAGACAGTGAAAGGTAAGCCAGTCGCCATTTTGACCTCGTTGACAGACCCGATGCGTTACCCCAGCGAAGACATCGTCGACTTATATGCCCATCGATGGGAAATAGAACTGGGCTACAGAGAGATGAAGCAACATCTACTGGAGAGCCGTTTTACGCTCCGTAGTCAACTACCGGAGCTGGTGACTCAAGAGTTATGGGGCGTGCTACTGGCCTATAATCTCATTAGATATAAGATGTTGCTGATGGCTAAAAGCTTGCCATCGGTCCACCCCAATCAACTGAGTTTTCGAGATGCGGCGAGTTATATCATCTTCAAGTTGACACAACTGTCATCACAAACACCGGGGAATATCCCGAGAGACGTATTGGATATAGAACGAAATGCACGGCAATTTAAGCTGGATGGTAAACGGGAAAGGGCATATCCACGAGTTCTTAAAATGAGCAAAAACAAGTTCCCGGTTAGACCAAAGAAAAATGCCGTTCACTCTTAAGTGAACGGCATTAAGCTGAGGCTGGTTTTTTTGATTCTTTTTTCATAAAGCACTATCGAACCTTGAGTCTAGATCGGCGTGCTGTTACTTAAAATACGTTTAATTTAAAAAATGCCGTTGTCGCGAGAGTTAAGACACTTTTTTAACAACTTTAATTTTATCAACGACCTTTTTCACATCGTCGGTATTTTCGGCAATTTTCAGTGCTAACTGACGTTCTGCATCGCTGGTAACTTCACCTTTCAATGTGACTATGCCATTGGCAACATCCACATTAATTTGGGTGCCGGATACGTCAGTTGAAAACAGTAAACGCGTTTTGATGACTGTGGCAACTTTAGAGTCAGTTAAGGTGGCAACAACTTCACTGGTGCCTTCTTTTTCATTCATCACAGTGAGTTGGTTATCGACATCTTTCACCCCATCTAAGCTCTTGATGAGCTCTGTGGCGAGGGCTTTATCCACACTGCTTTCCACTTTACCTGTTAACGTCACTTTACCATCTTTGACATCTGTAATGATGTCGAAGGAATTGAGATTCGTGTTGAGCAGTAAAGTGGTTTCTGCTTTTCCATCGATCCACGCATCCTTGGTTCCGTCTTTCCAATCTTGGGCGGCGGCCACATTTAAACTGATTGAACCGACAAGTAAAGCCACTAGTACTGATGCTGTTGTAGTTTTCATAATCATATCCTCCGTTGTTTTCTCGAAGCTAGATAATGCGCCAATCGTGCCAATGTTTTTAAGGTAATGATTTTTAATGTTTTAATTGTTTTGTCTGGCGTTTTTATACCTTGGCATTTTCCTTTAGGTCGGTCTTTTTTACCGACAAAATGTAATTTTTTCTGGCATGCTGAGCCATCATTCGAACATAAAAAACCGCACTCATCAGTGCGGTATTATGTCTGTAGTAAAAGTGGGGGAGTCGGTTAAATATGGCTCACTTAGCGACAGGGAATTAATGGTAATTGAGCGATCCCGTACCGTCGTAACTCATTTGCAGCCAAGCGGCACCCTCTGCAAGTTGGTTTGCAAGTTGTGGCTGATGTGCTTGCCTTACTGCTTGTTTTATTTGGATTAGCACTTGCTGCTCTATGTCGACAAGGGCGGTCATAGCCTGCGAAATTTGGCACTGTTGCAGCAATTCTGTTGCTTGAGTATAAGTGACGGGCACGGTGTGACTTAGGCCATTAATTGGCTCGTCAGCCAAACGTCTCAGCTGTTCAAACCGAGTTAACATTCGTTGGTGGATGTTAGCTTTGGCGGAAAAAACACGCTTAAGATTATAGTCTTCGACATACCTCCTCGCTTGGTTGTAAAATGTGAGTCCTTCTTGATTCAGCTTGATGATTTCATCGATCAACATGATATCGGCGCGGATATCAGTCTGATGTTGCACAACATTAGACTTCATTATGGGCCTCCTAATGCCAGTGTTCGACATAGATTGTTTAACTGCTTGGGTAAACTGATTTCGTTTCGTTCAGCTACCATGCATATTCTGTTCTCGTTTTTAATGATATTTTAACAGGCTGATTTTTAGACTGATATTCTCAGTTCATCGAGATATCATCTTAGAACATCGGCAACTATTACCGTTGCTGTTGTTAAAATTTCATGGCTGACATACAGTAGTTTTTCATACAGGGAGTAGATACGCATGGCTCGACTGACACTTTTTTATCACTTGCAGGATGTTGGCGCCGAGCAAGCAATCATCGAACTTGCTGGCGCTGCTGACTTTAATAAGCTACGCAGTGTCGATGACTTGCCTTGGATAGAGCAGCTAGGGGCAAATCACGTCGATGTTGCCATTATTGAGTTATCCAGTCTTAGTCGAGAAGATTACCTTGTGCTGCTGGATAATACGGCCATGTCAAATATTGAGTTTATTTTTCTCTCCGATGGTCAGCCAAACCCTAATCTTGATCAGTTAATGTCTCATTTTGCGGGTTACCACTTTCGCAAACCTTACGATATGCCGCTAATCAGCGAAATTTTTGCTGATTTTGCACAGTATTTAGCATCATCGCCTAATCGACTGCATCCTTTTGCTAGCGAGCTAGACCAATACGGTTTGCTTGTTGGTTCATCAGCTCCTATGCACAAGCTATATCGTACAATTCGTCGCGTCTCTGCGACAGGCAGTAATGTGCTGATTATTGGGGAAAGTGGGGTCGGGAAAGAACTGGTTGCTAATACCATACATCTTGCCAGCCCTAGGGTGAACGAGCCTTTTATTGCGATTAACTGTGGTGCATTAAGCCCTGAATTGGTCGACAGTGAGCTGTTTGGTCATGTCAAAGGCGCATTTACGGGGGCGAATCGCGATCACAAAGGCGTATTTGAACAGGCTGAAGGCGGGACCTTGTTTCTCGATGAAGTCACCGAAATGCCGATTGATCATCAAGTGAAGTTACTCAGAGTGTTGGAAAATAGCGAGTATCGTCCTGTGGGTGGCGACAAAGTGCAACGTGCAAACGTACGTATTGTGGCAGCGACTAACCGTGATCCCATAGTGGCGATAGAGGCTGGGCTATTTCGAGAAGATTTGTACTTTCGTTTGGCTCAGTTTCCCATTCGCGTTCCGCCCTTACGGGAACGTGGCGAGGATATTATTGGGCTTGCGCAGCATTTTCTTGCCTATCGTAACGTGGCCGAAAAGCAGAATAAGAGCTTAGCTGAAGACTGTATTCAGATGATTGCTAAGTACCCTTGGTCTGGTAATGTGCGCGAATTAAAACATGCAATTGAGCGAGCCTATATTCTGGCCGATCAGGATATTTTACCCAGCCATTTACAGCTACCTCAGACGAATGAAGTGGGTTTATGTGGTGGTGAGCAAGTTGTTATCCCCCAAGGCATGCGCTTAGATGATTTAGAGAGAATCGCTATTTATCAAGCACTAGAAACCACTCAAGGTAATAAAACGGATACCGCCGAACAACTGGGGATCAGCGTTAAAACCCTCTACAACAAGCTCAGCAAGTACGAGCAGCAAGTCGAGACCGGTGAAACGACTGCTGAATAAACATTAATTATCAAATTAATATTGAAACAGAGCTAAACTTTATACTCTTTTTTTTGTAAATAATAACTCCTATTCTACAGCCCTTAAACAGAAAAAGCGGAGATAGAATATGAAACACTTATTAACAACAGCATTATGGCTTTCTTTGACAGCCAGTAGTTTTGTGAACGCCACCCCAGCAGTAGGAAGTCTTGAAACAGTCGCTGAATTGCCAATACGACCTGGCAATGTCAGCGTCACTGCACAAGGTCGGATTTTTGCCACAGTACATCCATTTGATACACCATCAGGTTTGCAATTGATTGAAGTTAATCGTGAGACCAACGCTTATAAAGCTTGGCCTTCAATGGATTTGCAAAAAACATCGACAGCCAATACTGCTCAATTTGATACCTTATTAGGTATTGCTCAGGACAAGGCTGGACACCTCTGGACCGCAGATATGGGGTTAGAATTAGGCCAGACAAGGATTTGGGGATTCAACATTAAGGACGGCAGTCTATATAAACAAATCGTCCTACCACAAGCTCTCGCGCCTAAAGGCAGCTTTATGCAGGATCTGGTTGTCGACTCTCAAAAAGGCTGGATTTATTTAGCCGATATCGCCAACCCTGGCCTCTTAGCGGTGCGTATCGACGATGGCCATACAATACGTTTTTCAGGTCATAGCTCGCTGCAGGCCGAAGCGGATGCAGTAATGAACATAGATAACAAAACAACATTGTTTAATGGCAAAGTCGCTAGTGTAGCGGTCAATCCAATCAGTTTATCTGCCGATGGAAGTACACTCTATTATGGTGCAATGAATGGTACTCACTGGTATCAGTTATCGACTGCAGCTTTACAAACAGGCAATAATGATAAAATTATCGCCACGGTAAAATTAGTCGGAGCCAAGCCTGTATCAGATGGCGCTGCAACGTCCAAACAAGGTAATCATTACTTTACCAATTTGAACCACAATGCCATTTCCATGCTAGATAACAAAGGCACACTAACAACAGCGGTCAGTTCTCCACTACTGGATTTTCCTGATAGTGTGCAATTTGGTGAAACAGGCTGGTTATATATTTCAGTGAACCAATTGCATAAAGCAAAAGCCTTTAATGGAAAAGCCGAAACAGCCAAACCGCCTTATCGTATTATGCGACTCTGGACCGGTGAGGATACTGCTGCGGGTCAATAACACCTTAGCTGCAACTGCAAAGTTGCAGCTTATATTTGCAGTATGAGTTATATCGCAACTGGTATTTACGTTGATGTGAGTCTTTGGTTTAACTCGAAAGCGTCTAGAAATGAGTTAGGTGTTGATTGTGCAAACTATCAATGCCTCTTATTGTGACTGGCACAGGTCAATATTGAATGGTGAGATAATTTTTGGAACAAGGAACAAGTTCAGTGAAACTCAATCAACCTTCTAAAAATGCATTTTATATTCAAACTCTGAGTACTCAGTACCGACCTCTATTATTGCTGTTTGCTGCTGGGTTATTACTGCTTGGTTTACTCTGCGCCAGAGCAACCTATTTACAACCCGATCCGATACTACAGCTCGTTCTCGGCTGGGTAACACTGTTTCTATTGTTACCCGTGTTACCGACTGCGTTTGTTCAGCAACAGTGTTGGTTAGACGCTGAGCAACAGCAATTGTGGCTCGGTAAAGGTTTATTCAATGGGAGGTATATGGGATTGTGGCGGTGGCGTTCCTATGCCTTTTCGGATATTCACTCCGTGCAACTCTATCTGCTGCAAACAACCCATTGGCACCAGTTCGAGCGTAATCGCCAAGCAGAAGATATCGTTGAGCATTATCTCGCCTATCTACAATTGCAGCAGCCTAAGGGCGCGCAACTAAAATTGGCTAACAGCACTGATAGAAAGGAATTACAACAAGTTCTACAGCAATGTGCGCAGGCGATAGATTGTAAATTTCAGGATTTTAGTAACACCACTCAAAAATCACTTCCCAAAGGTAGTGAATTTAATTTCATGCGGGTACTGGTTCTGCTGGTTATATTTATTTTGTTGAATATTTTATATTTTTTGTTCGTCCTATAAATTCTCAGTCATCCAGCCTAAAAAGTTAGGCTGGATGTCCTCCACAACGATCACTCATCTTGCTCAGTGGTTTCCTGATAAGGAACAAACACTTTAAGAGATGCTGGCTGGACTTCAATAGTGAGATCCGCTGGCTCAAATACTTCACCATCAATCACATATTTACACTTAGGCTGGCTGCTGATAGTGACCTTTTTAGCATGGGCATGATGGACTTTACTTGCACTCGCTTGTTGATCTCGCACACTCTTATTGCCTTCTTTTACCCATCCCGCAATCGCTAATTCAGCGAGGCTAAGCAACTGCTCTTTGGGTTCATCGCCAGCATCCAACCAAGTAATGTCGAGCAAACCGTCGGTCATGTTTGGCTCGCCATCGCCCTGCGCCAACACGCTGGTAAACGGTGCGGCATTGGCAACGATTAGGCTATGGGTCGTCAATGTTGTGGGTTTTGCATCATCTAAGCTGAGCTGGATGGTTAAAGTGATATCGGCATTCACTGCGCGCCATAAGCCATCGAGGTAGGCAAACTGGCCGAGGGCATTTTTACGCTCACGGTTCGCGGATTCAATCATTTGTTGCTCAAACCCTATGCCTACGAGTAACAACACTAACTCCTCATTACAACGCGCGGTATCAATGGCTTGGCAATGCCCTTGAATAATATTATCCAGCGCCTGAGAGATAGGAATAAGCTTACTGCCTAAACCAAAGAGGGCATGGCTGAGGGCATTAGTTGTGCCAAGAGGAATGATGCCTAAGACGATATCCGTATCGACGATTTGAGAGGCCACTTCAGTCACAGTACCATCGCCACCACAGGCGATAATGATATCTGCGCCTGCATTACGGGCTTGCTCGGCGAAGACATTTGCGGTTTCGTCTGCTGTTGTGAGTTTTAAAGTCAGGTCAAAATAGGCTTTAAGTTCATCTTGGATTTGCTCGCTGTATTCTTGCCATTTCCCGCCACCAGAAACTGGGTTGGCGATAATCCACGCCACTTTGTGGATGTTAATTTTCCCTTGACTAAGCATGCGATCGAGCGCGCGTAATTGCCATTTGTTTAAGCCAGCGGTTTTGCGGATTTGCTTTATCTGTTGCAGTACTTCGGCGAAGTGCTGTTGTTTATCTTTACAAACCAAATAAGCGGCGAGTACCAGCACTGAGCGGCCACGACCCATAGCACAGTGGATGAGTACCTGTTTATTGGCGCGTACTTGGCGGTGCAGCCAGTTAACGGCTTGATTGAGTTGGGCACTGGTCGGTACGCTATGGTCGAGGATGGGAATATTTAAATACTCGATATGATCTTCAAATTGCGACCAATCTAAGCCATCAAATTCAGCGGTGACATCCAGAATGGCAGTGATCTTATTGGCTTTAATCTTTTCCAGATCTGCGGAAAAGAGTCTACAGCCGAGATACAGATGTTCATCAATCCTTTGCATGGGCGGTACTGAATCGTATTTTCTGGCCCAGTGGTTATAGAGTCGACAGCCTAATAAAAAGGGAATAAAACCCCAACGAATATACCAAGGAATAGTGCCATCTTGGCGTTTTCTAAAAATACTGGCGAGATTAAACCAATAGGCGGAACCGACTAAAAACAGTGACAGACTTGTCCATGCACAAATGAAAGTGAGCAGGGGAGAAGTGTCTGTTACTGCAAAATAGGCTAACAATACTGCACCTGCAGTGTACAAATATTTGATGTGGATCTTCGTTAGCATGCAAGTCCTCCAATGCCATTGTTCTTGGTTAAAATCGTTGCACTTGAATGGATAGATGTCGAGATGAGAGATGCAGAAATGAGCGAGTCTAAACCAAAAGGGTGGCAGTAGACGAGTCTATTGCCACCCTAAAGTCAGGTTTGTTTAGCACTTAGTATCTTTAGCTTTAACACCTTCTTTGACTTCTTCACAGGCATCTTCGATGGCGTTACCTGTATCAGTCATTACTTCATCGATTTTTTCGCCCGCGTCTTCGGCTTTGTTATCACTACAGGCCGTTAAACCTAGGGCGAGTAATAATGCGAATGCTGCACTTGTCATCAGGGTAAATGGTTTCATATCTATCTCCTTTTCTAAAAAAAATTATAGTCGCGGTGATTTACCCTTAAGGGCATTGATCAGCAGAGAAATCACTAATAACACAATAAATATGAAGAAAATGATTTTCGCTATTCCCGCTGCTGCGCCAGCAATCCCAGCAAATCCTAACAACCCGGCAATCACGGCAACAACTAGAAATACTAATGTCCAACCTAGCATAATAACCTCCTGCCCTTGTATTAATCCTTCTCATGACCGTTTGTGTCACTTGTAAGGTAACGGCTAATGGCTCTTACTTGATTGCGATCTTAATGCCAACTTTAAAAATTTTAAGTAGTTAATTGATTTTAAATATAATTTAAATCATTTTATTTAAAATGGTGTGAGTGAATTAAAAGAGGGGTAGGCAATTTTTACCTAAGCTTCGGTAAGAGTTTCAGCCTAATACGTTGCATCAAAGACTGTGAGCTGATGTCGTTCATAAGTAAAGACAAATAAAGGCCGACACTGTGAGTTTGTGTCGGCTTGAAGATATTATGATCTTATAATACAAGACGATAGGAGCTAAATACGTTTAAAAACGATTTAATGGTTTCCAGCGCTGCAGGCTAACTGGAATGCTCGCGCCTTGGGATAATAGCAGGTTAATGCGGGATTGATATGCTGCGCCCACCATTAAATGTTTGGCTAAATCCACCGCATTACGGGCCTTATAGTCATCTAAATAACTGCCTTTCGCCCACGCATTAAATGCGCCAAGGGCAGGGCCTGCCCAGATTTGGTAATCCATTTCGCGGCCGACTTCACCTGTGTTCGACCAGCGGCTAGATAGACCCAAATACCAGCGGAAAATCAGTGCCATCTTACGTTTGGGGTTATCCAGCGCGCGCTCGATTTGCTTAGGATCGCGCTCGTTAAAGTGGGCGACTGTGCCCGCCCAAATATCATCGAGTGATGAGCGGAACACTTGCTCTTCGAGCTTTTTACGCTCGTCCGCAGGGATGGCATCAATCGAATCGTAACGGGTGTAGATTTCATACAGCTTATTGGCGCGCATCGGGAACAGAGTGCCGCGCTTAACCACTTGTAATTTCACGCCCATTTCGAACATATCTGCGGCAGGCGCCATAGTCACATCGGCCATTTCTGTGGTGGCGAGTAACTTACGAGTGTGTTCGCTCGCGCCCGCTTCGACGCAGGCTTGGTTGATTGAACCTGTGACGATAAAGGCCGCGCCCATGTTGAAGGTGGCTAATGCTGCATCGGGTGTGCCGACGCCGCCGCCAGCACCCACGCGGATGGGTGTCTTGTATTGATACTTAGCTTGGATTTCATCTTTGAGCGCCAAAATCGTCGGCAAAAGCGTGACTAACGGACGATTGTCGGTATGGCCGCCAGAGTCGGCTTCGGCTGTGATGTCATCCGCCATCGGCACAAGCAATGCCATCGCCATTTGGTCTTGGCTGATAAGACCGTCACTCACTAGTTGCTGGAGGATTTTGGCAGGCGCCGGTTCCATAAACTTAGTCGCGACTTCGGTGCGGCTGATTTTGGCGATGACTTTGTTGCCAATGACTATTTCGCCATGTTCGTCGCGGCTCAAACCCGCTGCGCGGTAATAGACGATTTGCGGCGTTAACCCTAAAAATGCCGAAGCTTCGACCGTGCGCACTTTATGTTTTAAGAACAGCTCAACACTGCCGCGCTCTAATGCGGGCTCGCTTGGGCTATGAATTAAGTTAAAGGCGTAGGGGCCATTAGGCAGCGCCGCTTGAATGCGAGTAATGGCCGCTTCAACGCGGGATGGAATTAACCCCGCCGCGCCAAATGAGCACAAAATGCCCGCTTGACCTAGCGCAATAACCAGTTCTTCCGAGGCAATACCGTTGGCCATAGCGCCGGCGTAGTAAGCGTATTTAACCCCGTGTACGCGGCGAAAATTACTATCGCCTAAACTTTGGGTGCCAAGGGCAGGGGCAAAGGCGCTGACAGGGTGCGAGCCCAATGGCGCTTGGCTGTCACTTGTGGTCACTTCAGCCGTTTGCGCTATGCCTAAGCCTTTTTCACTGTGATTGACTAAGTAGCAGGCTTGACTTAAATCTTTGAGTTTTTTGCCTAATGAGTCGATATCAAAGCTCAGCGCGGCATCGTTGACTTGCCACGGCCAAGGGCTGAGTTTTTCGTTATTGCTATTGAATTGATCTAGAGTATGGCTAGTCATCTTGGGTCTCGTTTTTATTGCTGCTGCGTTGCTATTACCTGGGTAAAAAGTTCGGGTATAAAAGCCAACGCAGCGGCAGGATTATTTTTAAGTTATTCAATAAACAGAATTTAGCGTATTAAGCTTCTTCAATACAGATGGCGATATCTTTAACTTCATAAATTCGCAGGCCATCTTTACTCAAGTTGGCATCGCCCATAATGATGCGTTTGCCATTGTCGTCTGTCACGCTGGTAATGTGCACATCCAGCGACATCTGCTTGTTTAATGGGTTAATTTGGCCGCGATATTTCCATTTGATATCCGATAAAATCTGCCCAAATTTTGGATTTTTAAAGCCAGCGCCAAGGTCTTGGTCAATCGCATAGGTTTGCATCAGCTCGATAATCGCTTCAACCCCTAATGAGCCTGGCATTACCGGATCTTGATGGAAGTGGAATTGGAAGAACCAATCACTTGGGTCAATCGTGCGCTCGGCGTATAAATAGCCAAGGCCCGCCTTACCGCCGGCTTTCACGATTTCAGCCTTGTCGATAAAGTTAAGTTGACCGCCCGCTAAACGGTAATGTGGCTGACCTTGTGGTGCATTAAAGCTGCGATGTTGTTTATCTAACAGATTGATTTGGCTATCGGCTACTATGCCATTTTGCACATGCCAAGGCTGAGTGATCTTGCCGTTGTCTATGCCTAACTGGTTTTTCAGCGCATCGCCCTTGAAGTAACCAAATACCGCTTTTCCTTGGTAGAAAGGCTCGCCATCGCAGCTTAATTCAAAACTGAAATTCTGAATGATGTTGCTGCCAGCGATCACAGTCGATAACAAACGTGAGTCGTTTACGATTGTCTTGCCGCGTAAATCCACATGGCGCAGCAGCTTACCGCTACCGTCCAAGTTGCGGAAAAATAGCTCTTGGCCGGGGAAGCCCAAGGTGGTGCCCATATAACCTGAGATAAAACCGTTTGGCTGCAGTGATATTTCCATCAGCACAGAATAGGGCATCACGGCGTGATGGCTGTTTTTATCGTAATACCAAGCATTTGCAGGCACTTCGTATTCGGCGATACACGAAGAAGGCTTTTTCAGCTCGCCGCGTTTGCCTTCAATCGCAATGACGCGAGTCGTGAGCTGTAAATCACCGCAAGGCGTGCGCGGTGGAATAAGGCCGCGATAGATGCTGAAATCAGGGCCGAAGCAGTTTTCGATGTCGCCAGTGGCAAATTCGAACATGTGGTATGGCGTGAACGGCAGGGTATCGGGCACGCGGTTGGCGTACTTTGAATCCGCTGGCGCAATCGGCGCAGGTACATGCTTAAGCGGCACTACGCCTTTATTGGTTGGCGCAGTTAAATCTGGCAGCTGCGCCATCAGCGGCGCGGCTAACGATGCGGGTGTTGTCGAAACCAGCGGCGCAGCCGAAGCAGCATTTTTAGCTACATTTGTAGTCGTATTGTCAGCTGTGCTGGCATCATTATCCGCAAGGTAGCGGGTGCATTCGGCTTCTTCTTTGATCATCACCCCAAGGTTTTGGAAATCCACCACCACTTTGCCATTGAGCAAAATATCGATATTCGCCTTAGCATACGGGCGCGGGCTCATGCCGATTTCGGTGATTTCCATGCGATAGGTGAGCAGGCCAGATTGTGGCAACACTTGACCGCGACAGCGCACTTTTTGTGACGCATTTTCGAGCGGTTGGAAACGACCATCTTTAACGCCGAGGTGCATACCAATATGCAGCATAAAGAATTGCAGTAATTGACCACAACCTTCGGCCATTAATGACCCCGCCATCACTTGGTCACCCTTGAAATGACACGGGAAATACCAATGATCAGCTTCGAGCTGCTTATGGCCTTGAACTGAGCCTAAGCCCCACGCGCCGCCATGCACCTCAAGATTGCTGACTTGTTCAATCATCAGGAATTTTTCGGATGCAAAACATAAAGAGGGCTGCAAACCATATTGGGCTTGATGCGCCGCATGGGCGCCGCCAAAACAGCCACCGATATCGGCGCCGAGCAATTTATGGATTTGACTGTAATCAAATTGGTTTTGCGCGCAATCAAGCAGCGGATTAAAGCGCGGTTTATTCGGATTATTCAAGGCGAGGTTGCGCGCTTTGATTTCAGCTTCGGTGTGAATAACACCTTTGCCGTCGGCCAGTTCTTTATCGGTGAAGAAGCCGGCACAGCCGCCATCCATTTTCAGGATCAGCTTGTCGCCCACGAAACATTCGTAGGAGAAGAAGAACAACAAGGTATCGCCATTGCGGGCAAAGTGATTGATGGAAATATCGTAGCGCAGGGTGTCGCCACCGCGCGGTAAGTCGCCAAGGAAGGTCAGGGTGCAATCGAGCAGGCGATACACGCGCTCGCCTTTATTTTCAAAATCGATACCTAAGTAGCTGATCAGCATCAAGTCGCATTGACCCGATTCGACCGCCACGGCCCAAGGGATTTGGCCATCGACCAAATACGGCGCGTCCACAGGAATGTCGTATTCCGTGGTCATAGTGCAAGGCTGATATTGGTTCATCTGGGCGTTTAATTTCGTTACCCGAGATACCAGCAAATAGTCAGTCGTTGGCAGGCGTACACGACGCGAATAGCTGTCGATAATGGCGTAATCTGGGCCAAATACTTTAGCAATATTACCTTCGGCGTACTCGACTAAATCTGCATAATCCCAAATGCAAGGCTTGCTTATCGGTGTTGGCGGCGTGTACTCAGGCACTTTTGCATGATTGGGAAAAAGCACAGGAGGTGGAAGAACCGCTGTCGCAGATGCCTGAACAATGGCTTGCTGTTGTACTGGCGCAGCTTGGCCATTGACGGCTAACTCGCTGGCAAGCTGGGCTTTCATCAAGGCCTCGGCTAGTTTCAAGCCTTCAGCACGGCTTTGTAAAAAGGCTAAATGGGCTTCACGGGCGAGTTGCTGATTGCTTAAAAATGCCGCGTCTTTTAGCTCTGCTTGAGTGGCGTTTTTATTGGGCGTGCTTAGGGCATTCATTGGCATGCTGCTTAATGTCTCTTTTTGTTGAGCCGTGGTTGGGCTGCTTGTTGCAAAGCGACTCGTGTCTTTGCTCGCTATTTGGGCCAAATGTTTGCGTTGGCTGCGCGCTGGCAGTGCTGTCATGGCTTGGGCTTTTTGTTGTATAGCATCAAGACCTGCGAGCGGCGTATCCAGGATATGCTGATAGATATCGCGGCCACCGAGCGTTACTTGTTTTATTAAGTGTTTTTGCTCTGAAAGCGTTAAGTCTTGATCTAGCCTTTGCTGCAAATTGTATGCTTGCGTGGCACTTTGGCTGAGCAGTAACTGCGAGCATTTACCTTGGCTAAACGTGGCAACGAGCGCGTGCTGCTGAGCTTGAGAAGAATGCTTGTTAAGTTGCGCTTGATTTTTAAGCTGCAACAGCGCGCTCAAAATACTCGCCATTCCCGCAGCAGCAAAATTGTGGCCTAGGGTATCAGCGGCTTGGCTGCGCTGGTTCACACTCGGCAACAGGGTATTGAGTACCAACTCTGAATCGGCAAGTTGCTCAACAGAAATACTGTTTTCAATCAAGCTAATCTGGCTGCTATTCACCTTGGCTTGGGTTAACAGGTCATCGCAAATGCGCGCTGTGTTGCTATTACCTTGTATGTCACAAATCGCGCCAAATACTTGGCCGCTGATGTGACCATAACTGTCGCCATAGCTGCTATTGGCATTAGCATTGTCAGCGGCATTACTTGGCTGGGCTGTACTTGATTGCGCTGTCGTGAGCACTAATGCGCCTGCACCTTCACCGACTTTCCAGCCAGTGTCAGTCGCATTAAATGCCACTGGCGATACGGCATTTTTGAGGATCACTTGCTCTAGACTGCCACTTAAATCGACTGCGGCGATCACTACGGCATCTAAGGATTCTTGGGACAAGAGGTTCTCGGCCACATCGATACAGCGGGCGACCGATTGCTCCGCCGCTGAAATGGTAAAGGCAGGGCCGTTAAAGTCCCAAAGGGATGCGATACGTGACGCCATGATGTTGCCAATAAAACTGGTGTATTGGTTCAGTTTGGCGGCATCGAGCACACTGTCCATGGCGATTTTTTCAAGGGCGAGATACTCGGCTTGTGTGAGTGTTATCCCTTGTTTTTTAAGACTGTCTGCCAGTTGAGTGTGCAGATTTACGCGGCCACGGAACTGGTGTAATTCCAGTTCGGTTTCCATCGCTACTAATACAGCAACCTTGCCACCGGGCTTTAAGTTGGCATCACGAATCGCTTCATCGGCCACTTTGATCAGCAGCAGTTGCTGGGAGATCAGGCGGTCGTCTTCATTGGGCGGCACTTTAAAGCGCAGGAAGTCAAAATCGAACTGGTCGATATACGCGCCCTGCGGGACAGAAGGCAAACCAAAGTTAGCTAAGATCTCAGGATGTTTATCTAAGCCTTTCCAGCGTTTAGCGGGCAGCGGGATAAAGGCATCTTGCCGAGCATGAATCGTGTTATCCAGTGCATTTATGGAGGATAAAGGCCCGAAGTGTGATGCTAAGCCAATGATATTTAATGGTGTATGTTGGTAGCTTACTGTGGCAGCACTCTGCTGACGCTTACTACTGGTATTTGCCGCTGCATAGGATTCCAGCAATAAATGCGCGTTACAGCCGCCAAAACCAAACACGGAAACACCCGCGTGGCGGCGGTCATTGCCGGCTTTATCTGGCCAAGCATGCAATTCTGTTGGCAGATTTTTAGCGCTAAACAAGCCCTTAGGCGAAGATATCGGCGCTGATAAGTTAATACTTGGCGGCAGTCGACCCGAGCGCATGGCAAAAATCATCTTCATGATCCCCGGCATGCCCGCGGCTGTGAGTAAATGGCCTAAGTTGGATTTTGCCGAACCGATCAGCGGTACCGCAGAGCCCGAGAGTTTGTCCTCAAAAAAGCGTTCCATCGAAGCGAGTTCGACCTTATCCCCAAGCGGCGTGCCTGTGGCATGGCATTCAATCACTTCGATATTGGCAGGCAGTGTGTTTGCGGCACTATAGGCGCGCTCGAAGGCCTGCACTTGGCCCTTGCTGTTGGGGCTTAATACAAACTGGCCTTTACCGTCGTTCGACAAACCAATGCCGCTGACGACGGCATAGATGTTATCGCCATTGCGCTCGGCATCCTCCAAGCGTTTTAAGACTAACACCCCTGCGCCTTCTCCGGCGAATAAGCCCTTGCTGTTACTATCAAAGGGCGCTGAAATACCGTGATCTGGATAGGCGTGGAAAATCGAGAATCCCATGTTGATAAAGAAGGGATCGGCGCCTGATACTGCGCCCGCAAGCATCATATCTGCCTTGCCTGTGGTCAGGTAATCGCAGGCGAGTTTGAGCGCATAAACCGAGCTGGCGCAGGCGGCGTCCAGACTCAACTGGGTGCCACCCAAACCGAGTGCATCGCTGACCAGTTTTGAGGCTGTGTGAGCAACGGCGCCATTGGCGATGTTTAAGGTTTGGCTATTGGCATTGAGATCGTTAACTGAGTTGCCAAAATCAGCCAGCTGAAATGCGCTTTGATTAAGTTTGTTTTGCAGCGCCTTTTCAACGGTCTGATGATACAGAGGCAAAAATAATTCATTGGATCGGGCCGTGGGGAACGACAAGGTTCCCATTACGATACCAGTGCGCGCCAGTACGGCATCGCTTGGGGCAATCCCTGCGTCTTGCAGGGCTTTACGACTGCAATCGAGTGCCCATAAAAAGCTTTCATCTAAACCGTCAAAGGCGGACTCAGGCAGTTGATAGCCCCTAGCATCAAACTTAAAGTGTTGAATGTAGCCGCCCTTATCACAGTAAAAACGGTCAGATTGTCCCTGCACACCTTGGTAATCGGCGGGATTGGCATTGAGCTTCTCGCGGCTGATTTGGGTGCGTGAGTCTTTTTTATCCAGCAGGTTTTGCCAAAAGGTTTGAGGATTATCGGCATCAGGATATTGAGTCGCGAGGCCGACAATCGCAATTTTTGACGCACTTTTTGATGCGCTGTTTGACGCACTTTTTGACAAAATCATAGGCACGGTAGTTTTATCAATAGTAGGGGAATGCTGAGAACTCACAGGGGTTCTCCTTTTGGTGATACTGCTGATGATAAAGGGGCTGCGTTAGTGCTTAATGGCTGAATAAGCGGCGCGAGCGACAACGGTACTCTGTGGCTTATCAGCTGAGCTAAACACTTGAGTAAGCTGGTAATCGCATCGGCACCCTTGGCATTGCAGGCAATGGCTGCTGTAGTTGCGTTCTCGGTGCTTTGGCCTGCATGGGCATGGCTGATTTTATCTATGAGTGTGCTGGTTTGCCTATCGGCACCCACTTCGACAAATAGTCTTGCGCCTTGCTCAGTGGCATTTTGAATGAGCGCACTAAAGTCGAGCTGCGAACAAAAGGTATCGGCAATCGCGCGGCCAATGCTTGTGCTATCAAGGGTGACTGGCGCAGTTTGCGCTGCACTGATAAAGCGGATCGGCGAGTCTTGCGCCGCCGCTTTTAGCGCCTCAGGTTTTAATGCCTCGGGATTTAGCGCCTCGGGTTTTAGCGCTTGAGTATAGAAATCTTGTACTTGCCCGTGGACTAACATGGCAGGCGCAGTATGCATTGCCGTGACGCGATTGGCAGCAATGCCGCGTTTGCCTAACTTGGCAAGTAGGGCTTTACAGCTCGCTTCGCAGCCTGCAATGACACAGGTATCACCTTGAATGATGGCTAAATAAGCGCGAGGGAACTCTGGCAGTAATGCTTTGATTTCATTGCTACCTGAGCGTACCACAAAGCTGTTCCACACTATGGATTCATTATCCTTAAGTTGCCACGCTCGGCGGACTGCGGTTAGCTCGCCAGAAATGGCATGGTTGAAAATATCGCTATTTTCTGTGGCGTTGATCATAGCATGGGGCGTTTGCCACACATCTAGGCTGGCCCACATGGCTGCTTCGCCCATTGAGTAACCGAGCGCCATTTTTGGCTTAATATTAAAGACTTGGGTCAACAGTTTAGTGAATAGATAACTGGCGCCCACGCCACTAATCGCTTGCTGGCTTAAGCTCATGCCCGCTGCAGTTTTTACATCTGCGGCATAAATCTGCGGTGATTGCAGCATGGCGCTTAAATCGCCTTCACGTTCTAGCTGGTGATACAGCGCGGGGAAATACTCATGCAAGTTATTGAACATATTGGCGTAAACAGTGCCAACGCCGGGGTATACAAAGGTAAGTCCTGCATCCCCTAGCGGCTTAGCGGTGAAACAGCTACCCGCTGGCGTTTTAAAGTGTTGACCATGATGACGAACAGCATCACTTTCAAGGGCCGAAAGCATAGCTTTGGCTTCAAGTTTGAGGTCATCAATCGATGCCGCCATCAAGACTAATGCCAGTGGTGCGTTGGCATCATAGCGTTCAAACCAAGGTTTGAGTTGCTCAGCGCGAAAGTCAGCGTGCAAGCCTACGCTATTTTCCAGAGTGTTAACTAGTTGCAATACTTGCGCGATGAGTGAATCAATATTGTCAGCACTTATCGGCACAAACAGCCGGTTTTCATCAACAAGAGCTTTGGGCGCGATAACTTGTGTGCCTTGGGTCAGTACTAGGCTTTGGCTTAGATTTCGAGACTCATCCGTTTTACTTGACGTTTTTGCTACAAGATTTAGACATAAAACCCGCGCTTGATGTTGGTCGCTAAACCAATAGCCAGTTTGATGATTTGTGTCGTTTGTCTGTTTTATATCAGTAGTGCCTTTAAGCGGCGCTTGTGTTCGCGCCGCGAGGGCGGTTACGCCTTGGCGCAGCGCAACAAATGCCTCGTTGAGAGTGTTGGCGACGAGCTGATGCTGAACGGTTTGTGCAGGGCTGCGCTTTGCCGCCACTAACGCCGCATTTGCAACAGCCGCTGCATTAGCAACACCTGCATTTACAACACCTGTAGTCTCATTGCCAGCGGCAAAACCAGCAATAAACGCGTGGGCGTGAAGACGCAGTTTGGCGGCGCGTAAACCATCAAGCAAATACAGAGACTGGGGCAGATTGCCATCATTGAATTTAAGTTCAACGAGCTTGCCTTGCTCAATGGCTGTTGTTGCTTGGCTTAATAACGCAGTGAGCGAGCTTTGCTCATGCACTGACGGTTCATGAGCTGTCGATTGGTTGGCGTCGGCAGCGCAAATCTGAACTCTTTCACGTTCCGCAAACGTCCCTAATACTTGGGCTGAGTGAGAGTCAAGATTGACCGCATCGCCAAGCAACACTGCAATACGCAGTGGCTTGGCAAGCTTTTCGGTCATAGCTGTGTCAGCTATCGACGTTTCAGTTTGGCTGCTATGTAGCGTTGCTAAAGTGTGTGCTAAGTTCACTCGACTTTGGCCTCCACGCTTTCAATGGCTTTATTAGCAACTTTATTGGTTAAGAATGCACCGTTAAGGTTTTTGCTGATGGTGACTTTGGCGTTGTTCATCTCGCAGCTTAAGCGGCCATCTTGATGATACAGCGTGATATTGGCTTCAAGGGCACGGCCAGAGTGTTTCACCACCTCGAGCACTAAATGACCTTTATCGCCAAAGGCAAACGGCGCATGGGAGATAAACTCACCAATGCTTGATGGCAAACTCGCCGCGCCATATTTGAGTCTCGCCCACACCAGCATCGCCTGTAGCAACAAATCTTCTGCAAAAGCTTGTGAGCCTTTAGGCGTGAGATTAGGCACAAAATCCCCGCAGTCTGCTAACGCAACATGGGGAAGACTCACCTTGGCGACTAAGCTCGCATCGTCAAACTTCACCACAGACTCAATACCTTGCAGTCTCGGGCCGTGGAAAAGCGTGCCGTCGCTGTAAAGGCTGCTCGCGGTTGTGATGGCAGAAAGCCCTGCCAAGCTATGCGCGTCAAAGGCAGTTGCTTTGCTGTTAGTGGCTAAGTTATCAATCGCCGCGTCATCTATCACTAAGATGGCTTGATATTGCGGACGACCTTCAAAGCTGATTAAGGCACTGAATTGTTCACTCAAGCACTCGTCAGTATCTTTCGCGGCTTTATCCGTTAACGCAATCGGTGCAAGTTCAAGTTCCAGCGTGATGGGGGCTGCACTTTCTAACACTCCATTTTGTAACACGGCAGTGTCGAAAATAATGCCCTTCAACAGCTTGTAGCTTTGCACTTTGACAGGCTGCTTGAGCACATCAAAGGCGGCTTCACGCATCCACTGAATCGCGCACACAGTCGGTAATACGGGATTACCATTAATGCAGTGATCTTCAATAAAGATCATTGCCTTAGGGTCCAGTGTGCGCTGCAGTTTTACAGCGCTTATATTTACTGCGCTTGGATTTAAAGCGTTAAGCAAAGCATGCGGACCCGACGCGTCAGTGGTCAGATCCGCTTCAGGCTTTTTTAGATTGCTACCTTGAGTTGCTTGCTCGTCACTTGGAACTGTGCCTTGCATGTCAGTACCGACCAGCAATTGTGCGCCTGTGTTGCTCAGTAATTGGCTAGCAAATAACTCAGCGCCTGCCTTTAGCGGGATCACATAAACACCGCGATCCATAAACATCTTTTTCAGCGCAGGATTCACCATGCCGCCGTCCCACGGACCCCAATCGAAGCTCATCACTTTGGCATTTGGCAGTTGCTGCGCCAGTTGCAGTGCGGCTTTGTTGAGTATGTCGTTGGACATGGCGTAATCGCTTTGGCCAGTATTGCCGTAAAAACCCGCTGCCGAAGAGAATAGGGCAATCAGTTTTAATTTATCTAAATCCAGTGCGGCAAGTAGATTGCTTATACCTGTGACCTTAGTGCCATACACCCGTGCTAACTCATCTAAGGTTTTGTCTTGGATGTGTTTATCGGCAAGTACGCCCGCACCATGGATGATGCCAGTAATAGGCGACAACTCGGTGATCGGCACTATCGTGCTGGCGATCGCATCTGGATTGTTAACATCGAGACTTAAGTACTCGGCGCTCGCGCCCACAGCGGTAAAGGCTTGCAGTGCGGCTGCAATTTCTAGGCTGCTTTGAACAGGCCATACTAAGGCATCCACTTGTTTTGGCGTGGGTTTCTCGCCCAAGCTTTGAATGTGGGTAATAGCTGCGGCTTTAAGTTCACTGTTATTTTTACCCTGTGCCCAAGCGGGAATGGCTTGTTGGCTGCTTCTGCCAGCAAGGATAAAGTGCGCCTTGCTGCGTTTGGCTAAACTTAGCGCACATTCAAAGGTCACGCCTTTTGCGCCGCCAGTCACCAGTATTTTATCTGCACTCGTCAAGTTTGCTGCGCCGTGGCGGGTATCAGCCTTGCCAGCAACTAGGGTTACGCGCTCAAGTGCTTGGGCTGCGCCTTGGCTAACACCGACTTCCAATACGTTATCGGTTGCAAAGAGCTCTGCGATCACCGCATGGGCCAGTTGCTTGGCATCAAGTACTGGCGCGATATCTAAGGCGCGGCAATGCACGCTTGGCCACTCGTGACTCAAGGTTTTAGTCAGACCTGCCAATGCCGCTTGGTTTAACTCGCTGCGGGCAATTTGGCTGTGGTTAAGATAACCAAAGCCACCGTCGATACGACTGACGCTGATAAAACTACTACCAGTATTGGCGGTTGCTGCTGTTGTTAGCAGGGGTTGTAAGTACTTGGCGAACAAGAATGCTTGCTCAACCGACGCTTTGGCGGCACTGGACAACACTAAAC
Organism: Shewanella oncorhynchi; assembly: GCF_030848765.1. NCBI lineage: Bacteria > Pseudomonadati > Pseudomonadota > Gammaproteobacteria > Alteromonadales > Shewanellaceae > Shewanella > Shewanella oncorhynchi. The sequence continues at coordinate 3,391,596 of NZ_CP132914.1, read as the reverse complement.
CTTTCGCATCGGCTGAGGTTTTATGTTGTGGTTGCAGATGAATAAAGCCTGCAACTGTACCTAAGCTTTTGATCTCATTAATCACTGCGCTGATGCTGGTATCGTCAATCGCCGCCAATGTGAAGCTGGCAATGTGGCTATTGAGCGGTGATGCACTGGCTACAAGGCTTTCTGGCGAGCGCACAACCGCAACCGTTAGACCTTGAGCATGCAATTTCTCGGCAAGTACACCAGCATTGTGACCATCATCGCTAATGATAATGCAGGCATCTTTAGCAAAAACACGTGGCAGAGCTTTTTGTGCTGATTGCTGCGTTAGCTCAGCCGCCGCTGGCAACTTTTTTAGCACCACCTCACTGTGTGGTGGTAAATCATGGGGTGGCAAATCGATAGTAGGTTCAGGCTGAACGACAGCGCTAACTGGCGCAGCATTCTGGCTTACCGCGTTTTGGCCTAGCTTGCTTTGCCCTATTTCTTTCGAAAAGAGTGCAACGATTTCACCTAAGGTGTGACACTCGGCCAGATCTTCAGGATTGAGTTCAGGCAAACCCGGTAGCTCGTCTTGCACTGTGCCTAAAATTTCAACGCGCTTGATGGAATCGATACCTAGATCGGCTTCCATATCCATGCTGAGTTCCAGCATTTCAGTCGGATAGCCCGTCTTGTCAGCCACCACAGCCATCATGGTTTGTTGCACTAAAGCAGCGCTTAAACCGTTATTCGCTGGAACTTGTGCAGGTGTTGCTTCAACCTTTGCCGGTGGTGCAACTGCTACCGCGCTAATTACTGGCAATTTGCTGTTCATGTAGTCAACGATTTCGCCTAAGGTGCGACACTCGGCCAGATCTTCAGGATTCAGCTCAGGTAAGCCCGGTAGCTCATCTTGCACTGTGCCTAAGATTTCAACGCGCTTGATAGAATCGATACCTAGATCGGCTTCCATATCCATGCTGAGTTCCAGCATTTCAGTGGGGTAGCCTGTCTTGTCGGCGACCACAGCCATCATGGTTTGTTGAACAAGAGCAGCACTTAAGCCGTTGGCGGCAGGCGCGGCAGTTGTCACATGAGTTGCTACGATAACTGCGCCCGCTGCAGGCAGCTTGTCATTTTGTGTAAGCTTACTTTGCATGTAGTTAACGATTTCACCCAAGGTGCGACACTCGGCCAAATCTTCTGGGCTGAGCTCAGGTAAACCTGGCAGTTCGTCTTGCACTGTGCCTAGGATTTCAACGCGCTTAATTGAATCGATACCGAGATCGGCTTCCATATCCATGCTGAGCTCCAGCATTTCAGTGGGGTAGCCCGTCTTGTCGGCTACCACTGCCATCATAGTTTGCAGCACTAACTCAGCACTTAAACCGCTGGCTGCAGGAGTTGTTGGCGTTGTTGTAGAAACGACAACTTGGCCAGCCGCTGGCAATTTGCTGTTCATGTAGTTAACGATTTCACCCAAGGTACGGCACTCAACCAGATCTTCTGGGCTGAGCTCTGGTAAGCCTGGTAGCTCGTCTTGCACTGTGCCTAGGATTTCAACGCGCTTAATCGAATCTATACCTAGATCGGCTTCCATATCCATGCTGAGCTCCAACATTTCAGTCGGATAGCCTGTCTTGTCAGCCACCACAGCCATCATGGTTTGTTGTACTAACGCAGCGCTTAAACCGTTAACGGCAGGAGCTGTTGGCGCTGTTGTAGAAGCTACAACTTGGCCAGCCGCAGGCAGTTTGCTGTTCATGTAGTCAACGATTTCACCTAAGGTACGACACTCGGCCAAATCTTCTGGGCTGAGTTCAGGTAAGCCCGGCAGTTCGTCTTGCACTGTGCCTAAGATTTCAACGCGCTTAATCGAATCGATACCTAAATCGGCTTCCATATCCATGCTGAGCTCCAGCATTTCAGTCGGATAGCCAGTCTTGTCAGCCACCACTGCCATCATGGTTTGTTGCACTAATGCAGCGCTTAAACCGCTCGTTGCTGTTGCCACAGGTGTCACTTCTTGCATCACTACAGCAGGCATGACTAATGCAGGAGCTGCTGGCGCAACTTGTACAGTCACAGCAGGTGAATAAGCAACGGGAGCGGTTTGCACAACAGGCGCAACAGGTGTGCTAACCGCGGGTCTCGTCGCAACAGCTTGAGCCGCTACTGGTGCAGCATTGTGTGCCACTGTCGTTGCCGCAACAGGTGCAGGAGCCGACGCAGTTGCTCGTGGCTGACTTGCAACTGCTGGAGTAAAGTTAATCGGTGCATTGTTTAACATCGCCAAGGCCGCTTGGCTGCTACTGCTTTGTAGCTGCATAAATTCGGTGTGGCTTTGCAGGGTTTGCGCTTGATGCTGGTGGAACATTTCCATCGAGCGTTGCAGGCTTTCAGGGATTGCAATGCCAAGGCTTGCCATCTTGGCTTGTTCAGTCATCAGTGTCGTGAAGGTATCGCCGTATTGCTGCGGGATGGCTAAAAACTGTTGATGCAACTGCGCCGCTTGAGATTGTGCGCTGAAAAATGCCGTTAACGCATCGCCGCTGACGCTTGCTGTGCTTGGATTCAACGGCGCCGTCGCTTGTTGCTGGTGATGGCTTAAGCCTTGTGTAACGCTTGGGGATGTTTGTTTCATTTCAACAGCTGCCACTTGATTTGCTTCCACTTCTATTATTTTTTCAACCACTTTTTCGACGATGACTTCTTTCTCAACGATTTTTTCGACTTCTTTTTCGACAACGGTTTCAACGATGCGATCCACATATTGCACTTGGCTAGACACGCTGCCAGTGGCGAGGGATTTGGCCATCTTAGCTTTGGTCGCTGCACTAATATGGTTAGTGGCGGTGAGTTTGATGTTCATTGCCGATGGTGCTTCACGCTCGGCAATCTCTTGTGACGTGACGGCTTGATAGGGGTCAACCTCAGTTAACGCCACACCGGCTACCGCGAGTTGTACTGCGGCTAAGCGTAATTGACTGTCACTGTCGCCTTTAGGATTCGGGTTCATGCTGACAAGGCAAAGCTCATTTAAGTGTTCACCTAAGGTATTTTCAACTAACTTTTGCAGTATGTTCTTAGGGCCAAACTCAACAAACACACGGGCGCCAGCGTCATACATGGCCTGCAGTTGTTCGCTAAAGCGAACCGATTGCAGCATGTGTTGTTTGAATTCTGCTTTAATCGCTTTGCCATCGGTTGGGTGTAATTGACCCGTACCGTTGGCATAAAGTGCGACTGAAGGTGCGCTGAATTTAGCTTTATCAATGGCTTTGGCAAATGGCTTTTGTGCGTGTCCAACCAAGGGAGTATGGAACGCGCCTGAGACAGGCAGGGAAATCGCTTTAAAGCCCAGTTCGCTAATGGCTTTCGCGGCCAGCTGAGTTTGTTCTGTGCCACCTGCGATGACTAATTGCGTCGGCGCATTGTAGTTGGCAATTTTAACGCCATCAAACTGGGCTAAACAGCTATTGAGCGCATCGATATCATTCTTTTGTTTAAGAATGATGGCGAACATTGTCCCTAAGTCAGTTTGAGTTCCAGTGTCTGCGGCTTTACTCGCGGTATCGCTCGGCACTTGCGCCATGGCGTGCCCACGGGCGAAGGCCAGTTCGACGTAATCTTCATTGGAAATCACGCCTGCCGCGCAAAGGGCTGACAGTTCACCAAAGCTGTGACCTGCCACCATATCGGGGGCAAACCCCGCTTGAGTTAATAGCGAATATTGCGCCATTGAAACCGCGCCTATGGCGCTTTGGGCGAACAGGGTATTGGTCAGCGCCGCTTCTTGGGCTTTAACTGCATCGGCATCGAATGCCGGAATAGGATAAAGGATGTTCGATAACGGCGTTTGGCCGTGGTGAGCAAATACCTTATCGCTGGCCGTAATTTGTTGGCGCATTTCCGGGAAATGGCAGGCGAGTTCGCGGCCCATGTTCAGGTACTGTGAACCTTGACCAGCAAACAGGGCAGCTACTTTCTTTGATTCATTTTTAGCGACCAAGGCATGGGAGCGGTAGCTGATACCAGAAGGTAATTGCCACGCTTCAATTGCATTGGTTTCTAGGTGCCCGCTTTCTAAATGCGCACTGCTTTCTAGATGAGAGATGGCTTGATTTAACTGAGCTTGCAGCTGTGCGATATCCTTAGCCACAAAACCTAAACGGGCATCTGTGCTTGCCAGCGCGCGCAGCGGATATTGCTGAGCGATAGCGTTTAGGTTCGCAGCGCTGCTCTTATTCGCGTTTGCGCTTGTGTTCACGCTTTGGCTCAGCGCAGCTTTTAACTCGCTAAGCAGCGCGGCTTTATTGGCTGCGGCAAACAATAGCGTTTGCGGCACACTGCGCTGACGATATTGCTCGTCACGGCTGTGCTCAGGTTTGTATTCTTCTAATACAAGATGGAAGTTCGTACCGCCAAAACCAAAGGAGCTTACACCTGCACGGCGCGGCGTTGCATCGGCGCGCTGGAACCATGGGCGAGTTTCGGTATTTAAATAGAATGGTGAGCTTTCGATATTCAGTTTTGGATTAGGCTTACTAACGTTAATGGTCGCAGGCAATACCTTGTGGTGTAGCGCTAGCGCGGCTTTGATCACCCCTGCAGTACCTGCGGTTGATTTAGTGTGGCCCACTTGGGATTTTACTGAACCTAACGCGATATGTTGATTTGTGTCGTTGCCTTGGGCAAATACTGATTTTAAACCATTAAATTCAGCCACATCACCTGCGGCTGTGCCTGTGCCATGGGCTTCAACTAAGCCAATGCTGTGCGGGGCAAAACCCGCGTCATCGTAGGCGCGCTCCAATGCTTTAGCTTGGCCTTCGGGGCGCGGTGCATAAATACTCTTAAACTTACCGTCCGATGAGGCGCCAACGCCTTTGATGACGGCATAAATCCGGTCGCCATCGCGCTCGGCATCTTCAAGGCGCTTAAGCGCGACCATGCCGATTCCTTCGCCGATCATCATGCCTTTTGAATCGATATCAAAGGGTTGAATGGTTTCGTTAGTGGTGAAGGCTGGCGTTTTTGAGAAGCTCATGTACATGGATGGCGAGTTGTCGGTACAGACGCCGCCGGTGATCATCATGTCGCTGCGACCTTCGGTCAGTTCAGTCAACGCCATGCGCATGGCGGCAAGCGAGCCTGCACAGGCTGCATCGACTACGCAGTTCATGCCGCCAAAATCAAAACGGTTGGCGATACGGCCTGCAATCACGTTGCCTAATGACCCTGGGAAAGAGTTTTCTTCCCAGTGGATATATTGGTCTTGGAACTTTTTGATCAGCATTTCGCTGTCTTCATCGCTCAGGCCGCTGCTTTTAAATACTTTTTTTAGCACTGGATATTGCAGGCGCGAGTTCAAGCTCTGACTGATTTTTTGACCACCGCCCACGCCTAGGGTGATGCCGATACGGTCACGGTCGTAATCGGCGGGCAGATTAGCATCGGCGAGCACTTCTTTGGCGACAATCAGCGACAGCAACTGCGAGGTATCCGTCAGCTCAAGAATATTGGGCGGCAGACCAAATTCCATCGGATTGAAGTCAACTTCAGGCATAAAACCGCCGCGTTTACAGTAGCTTTTATCGGCTTTGCTTTTGTCGGCATCGTAGTAATCTTCGGTGCGCCAATGGGTATCAGGGATATCCGTAATGGCATCGATTTTTTCGCTGATCAAATCCCAAAATTTATTTAAATAGCGTGAGTTGGCGAAGATGCTGGCCATGCCGACGATGGCAACGGGCATATCTTTTAAGCGTTTGTTGAGTCGTTTATCTTTTTTTGACTCAGCTTTTGAGTCAGTGGTTGAATGAGGTACAGAAGGGGTATGGCTCATAAAGAGTCTCCACGGGTCGACCTAGATTCGGTGACCTTGTTTTGGGATTTAGCCGCGTTTGTCTTTGGCGTGCCATGGGCACCGGGAAAACGGGCTAAGAAGGTGTGATAGTTGCGAACGAGCAACTTTCGTAAATGAAACGGCCCATGTCTGAGGACATAGGCGATATATCTATTGGTCGCTTGGGTATTACTGTCTTGATAAATATCGAGGTAAATCCAATCACTTGCTGTGTCTACGCCTAATAGTACTGAGCTTGGTGCTTGCTCAGTGAGTTGCGGCGGTATGGTGAGTGACACCACTTGCACCACAGTATTACCGTCGGTACTCGGCAATGCGAGGGCTTTGGCCAAGGTTTCTGGATTGACCGTATAGGTTTGGATATCGCTGCCTTGCGTCACAGGCAATTGATTAAAATAGCGTTCGGGGACTTGCGGTGCTTCAAATTCATCGAGGCGCGATATGCCGTAACGCTTTAAACAACGGGCAAGGCCGGAGCGCGACACATTGGGATTAATAAAGGTTTGGGTAACCTGCAGTAATCTATCTAGGGTGAGTTTTAGCTGGTAGCGTAATCCTACCACCACATATTCTTCCATCGGTGTGAGCGTGGTATTGAGGTGGTGTGGGGTGTTCGGACTGTTACTAATGGACTCACGCTTCCGCCATTTGCGGACTGTTGCCTCAGTAATATTTAAAATTTTTGCCAGCTGGCTGACGCTCAGATCCGATTGCTGGATAAAGAGTCGCATTTCAGGCGTGGTGGTGGCGTTGCGATGCCGAGGTGCGCTGTCTTTTTTCGCCGCTTGAGTCGTGCTCTTGGGGGCGTAAGACGGCGCTTTAGATTGAGAGTCGCGAGCTGCCATTAATAATAATTATCATCCGACATAATCTATTGGGACTGAGAAGCCATTTTGGCTGAGTCAGCTGTGGCACTCTTGAAGAACATAGTGACACTCATCGTAAAACCTGTGCTTATCATCTGTGTCACTTAATGGGGATGCAGATTACCTGAGGTTTCGGGTCGATACAATCATCTGGGACTGGAATTTATTGGCTTTCGTTGAGTAATGGTATTTTCTGTGCGTTATGTTGGGTTTTCGTTGACCGCTTGGGCTTTTTAATACTTTGATAGTGGAAGAATTAAATTTTTAGGGGCGATAAAGACCGCTTTTTTGAGTTAGCGGGGTAAAATAGCCCAATATTGGCTTACTGCCCTTTCGTCATGAATGAGACTGTGCTGCTAAACCTGTTAATTTGGGCGCAAAATCTTGGCGCAATTGCAGCAAAAATTTGCGCTTAGGATGGCGTTCAGAGTCGTTCTAAGAATTGCTCTAATTAGAGAGTTGCTAAGAATTGCTCTTATTAGAGTGTGGCTAAGAATTGAAATAGGGCTTAGTTGAAACTATTTAAGATGCATAATGAACTCAAATAATGATTAACCCAGATAAGAATGTTGCTAAGTGCTCTCCAAAAAGCCAGACAATGATAACCATCAGCCGCAAGGCTTTGTCCTGCAAGGCTCTCAAATGACCGACTCCAGAACATCTAGCAAAAACGGCGTGAATGTGGATCTATTTTTTATTCCACTGAGCGATATTTCATTGCCGCAAACATCACTCGCTCAGTCTTGGTTAAGTGATGATGAACTCGCTAAGGTCGCGCGTTATCGCGATCCCAAGGCGCAAATAAAGGGATTACAGGTCAGGGCAGCGTTGCGGGCCGTGTTATCTCGCTATGCGGATTTATTGCCACACGAGTGGTGTTTTGAATATGGCGCTAAGGGTAAGCCGAGTTTAACGGCAAAATTGCAACAGCAAACGGGGCTTGAGTTTAACTTAAGCCATAGCGGCGATTGGTTATTGATTGGTGTGACACAGTTTCATGGTGTTGAGTCTGGTTTATTTGGGGTCGATATTGAAAGATCGCGGCCGAAGACGGATATCTATCCAATCCTAAATCATTATTTTTCTCCCCAAGAAACGTCAGCCTTGCTCGCTCTCGCCGATGAAGCGAGTCAGCGGCAGCGCTTTTTCGATTTATGGGCGTTAAAGGAATCCTATATTAAGGCGACTGGCCTAGGTTTAGCGCAGTCGCTTAAATCCTTCGGCTTTGATCTAAAGCCATTCGAGCAATTGGTGGCCGGATCGGTTGAGCTTAGATGCCAAGATGCAGCGTTGATGCCGTTCTATGGTGTGGCGCCTTTGCTGAGTGTCTATCCTAATATCCCGCTGCAAACCATTGATGCAAGTTCATTGTATTGGCAAACCTATTTTGGGCGTTTGACCGAGGAGTACCGTTTTGCCGTGAGCTTAGGGCATGCTGGTAACACCGAGATTTCCATAATGCTAACGTCGCAACTGAGCAACATAGAAGCCTTACTTGCCGATTATGGTTAACTTGTCTTATTCATCTTCGGTTAAACATTGCTGGGTATAGTCACGCCCATAATATTTTGAATTTGAATGAAATAAATGAGGTTTAACAATGAAACGGATTAAGTGCCTAATACCTACCACTATGATGGTGTTGCTATCTGGTTGTGGTTATTTTGGTGGCGATGAAAAGCAGCAATTGGAGCAGGCTTGGTTAGCCCAAGATCCACAGTTGCAGCAAGTGGTTGAGCAAATTCGTGCCAATGGCTTAGATGTTGTGGCTCAAAGCGCGGCAGCAGGCACAGTTTCGGCCTGTGTGGCTGGAAAACTCAGCCAAGATCCGTTGGGTAAGTTAGTCAATGTTGAAGGTTCGCTGGTGGAGTCGGCTAAAGTGGCAGAACTGCTGGGTGACTTACAGAAAGTAATGGAGCAAGACATCAGTTTTGATCAGGTCGCGAGCTTGCTACAAAAGGGCGCCGATGCGGCGGCTTATGCTAAAAGTCTTATCGAGCAACAAGGTTTAGATCAAGCCTTACAAAGCCTTAAGCAAATGGTGACCGCGAGCAAGCAATTTGCCCAGCAAGACTTAGGCGCGCATTTTCAGCAGTTATTGCTTGAGTGCAAAACCGCAGCGCCAACCCTAGGCTCTGCGAACTAATTCTCTTACTTTAATCTGGCCTTTAAGGAGTGTGCGAGAGAGAACATGTCGTGCAAATGGCTATCCGTACTTCACTCTTTTGCTTACAGAACACGACTCGCCAAGTGTCAGAATGGTTAGTGCTAGTGTAATTTTTCCATAAAACGCCCTGAAGATTCAGGGCGTTGATTTGGTTATTTCGCGCTTGGTAGTGGGACGATTTCAAAGCTTTCATCGAACCTTACTAAGGTCGACGCTATCTTACCGAAGGCATCTTTATCACCCTCTAACTTGGCAGTACCCTTAGCCAGTAACTCTTTAAGTGTGACTTTTCCGAGTAAAATCCCCGTAATATAGCGTTTATCAATATAAAGATTGGCATCGGCCTCCATCGGTTTATCAACCTTAATATTGCTTAAATTACCGTTACTTAGTTCAACATAGAGCGTTTCTTTGGTGTCGGGGTTAATCACATTAAGCCTGATGAGTCCAAGTTCAGCAGCTTTGAGGCTATCGACTTTTACGGCGAGGAAGTCAAATAGGGTCGATATGTCCATTTCTCCTAAAATATCTGCAGAGGCTGATTTAGGCGCGCCGGGTTGAATGCCTACGCGTAACTCTTGGGCGCCAGTGAGGTAAATGTTGCGCCAGCCAGCACCTTCGGCTTGATAACCCAGTTGCTCATAGGTATCGGCAAGTAATTGTCTTGCCTCTTTGTTATTAGGTTCTGCCATCACGACTTTATTGAGTGCGGTGGCCACAAAACGGTACTCGCCTTGGGCATAGTCGGCTTTGGCGTGTTTCACTACGGCTTTGGCACCGCCCATATACTCCACAAATTTCGTCGCTTCATCTTTTGTCGGTAGTGGGTTTAAGTTGGCGGGATTCATATCGAAATAACCAAGGTACATGTTGTACACGGCTTTGGCATTATGGCTGTAGGTGCCATGGTAACCATTGGTGTACCAAGTATCACGCACAGCCTTAGGGATAGTGGTTTGAATCGCATCGCCAATATCTTGAATACCCACGCCATTATTGGCTAAGCGCAGGGTTTGATTATGCACTAGGCCATAGTTATCCCTTTGCATTCTTAAGTATTGGTTTATATCAGTATTGCCAAATACGGGGGCTGAGTGGGCAGTGAATATAACCTGTGCATCATTACCAAAATGGGTCAGTAATTCGTTGATATCCTTAGACCATTTTATCGCATCTCGAACTTTTGCCCCGCGTAAGGTATAAATGTTGTGCATGCCGTGGTAGGTGAGCTCTGCGGTCCACAATGCTTTCATTGAGGGAATATAGGTGGCCATTTCCGAGGCGGCTTCCGTGCCTGAGGCATCCATAAACACCATGTCGATACCATCAATGGAGAGTGTTTCCCACTTATCTTTGGCATTTAAGGTGACATCGGGTTTAACGTAGGTCACTTCGCCTTTGGATAATCCCTTAGCAAGTGCGGCATCGACAATGCCTTGATCGTTTCGCTCTAATGTTGCGCCGTATTGATAGGCGGCGCGGCGGCTCATGGCATTACCGGCAAGCACGTTTTCGTCGACAATTTCTTTGGTGATGTTATTGGAACCATAGACTTTGACGTTTGGGAACATGTCTTTGATGGCGCGGGAACCGCCAAAATGATCTCCATGACTGTGGGAATAAATCATCGCGACTATGGGTAAGTTATTGCCCTCTGGCAAGTGTTTTAGCGCAAATTCGAGGGATAATTTTGCCGCTTCTTTGGTCAGCAGCACGTCATAAAGGATCCAACCCGTTTTACCGCGGATAAGGGTTAAGTTCGATAAGTCTGTGCCACGCACTTGATAAATGCCATCTGTGACCTTGTATAAGCCGTTAGACACCATATTCAATTGAGCTTGGCGATAAAGTGAAGGGTTTACTGTGTCTGGGGTTTTGTCGCCAATAAAGCTGAAATCGGCACGTAAAATGGCTGCTGTTGGTTCATCGAGTTCAGCAATAAGATTTTTAGAAAACTCTTCAAAGGCTTTTTTGTCAGCAAAATTAAGGCTTGCTGCTGAGGCTTTATTTACCGCAATGGTTTGCTCGGTGGCAGGCTTTCCCTGATAGTGCAGGCTAATATGTTCATGCTCGTGTTCAGCGGCCACGGCGCTTAAAGAGAAGCTGGCGATAATACTCATTGTCATCAAAGATTTTTGCATTATTTTACCTACCGAAAAGTGGGATAGTGTCGTCGATGGTTTGAGTATAGCCAGCTTGTGTATTTAGATAACTCGAGTTAGCTTGGGTTGTAATATTCATATAGTGAATGAGTGCACTCTTTTATGCCGACACGAAAGCCATTAGATTTAAATTTATTACGCGTGTTTATGGTGGTTTACCGTACTCGTTCATTCACCCAAGCGGCACAGGAGTTAGATTTAACTCAGTCTTCCGTGAGTAATGCGATAAGCCGGTTCAGGGCTTGGGTCGGGGAGTCGCTGTTTAATCGGGTTGGACGGGGAATTGAGCCTACATCGGTGGCACGGGAGATGTACCGTAAATTTGAGCAGCCCATGGCGGATATTGAAACCGTATTACTGGGGTTTGAGCATTTTGATCCCAACTCGAGCCAGCGGCGCTTTTATGTATATGCTAATGAGTCGGTTATCGAAGCGCTGCAATCAGGCGTGCAGGCTTTGTTACAGAATGCGGATATTGAAGTCATTTTCCGCGAGTCGCCGCCGCAGGAGGATGATCTATATCGCGATATTTTGCTTGAGCGGGTCGCCGTTGCCATAGACATTAAGCCCGCGCAGCAAAGTTTGCTCTCGAGTAAATTACTCTTCACCGAAACCCTCGTTTGTATCGTCAGTTTGCAGCATCCTCGTATTCAAGGTGTCATTAGCCATGAACAGTATTTTGAGGAGAAACACGTCTTTTTGAATCTAAGGCGTTTTAATTTGACTGCGGGGGATTTGTTTACCGAAGGTGTGTTACCAAGGCGCAAAATGTACAGTGAGCAGTCATCCCTATTGAGTATGTTTGCAACCGTTGGCAAAAGTGAGGCGATAGGCATAGCGCCTTTGCGGTACGCCAGTCAGTATGCTGAGATGTTCGGCTTACAGATTTTACCTATGCCCCTGAAAACAAGGCCAATTGATTTGTATATGGTGTGGAGCAGTAAATATACCCAAAACCCGAGCCATCAATGGCTACGGCGTTTATTGCTTAATGAGAGTGCAAACACTGTGAATAAAAAAGCTCTGAATCTAGCGAGCAGCTAGGGCTAGCGATTCAGAGCTTTGTTGCAGTTTTTAAATTTTATTTTCTATCTCAGATTGTTAATCTAATAGCCTAAGAAGGTTATTACTGTCTTGCGAGTCTGTGGCTTTCACCAGGTTGCTCGAAGTCACTGCGATAAGGGTTGATATCTAAACCACCGCGACGCGTGTAGCGGGCGTAAACTGTCAATTTAGTGCAATGGCAAAAACGTTTTAAATCGACGAAAATTCGCTCGACACATTGCTCGTGGAATTCGTTATGTTGGCGGAAAGAAATCAAATAGCGCAGCAGTTTCTCGCGATCGATTTTAGGGCCTTGATAACGGATCATCACGCTGCCCCAATCGGGTTGCGAAGTGATCAAACAGTTGGATTTCAGCAGGTTTGAATTAAGTGTTTCCGCGACCGTTTGCTTATCGTCTGTACTGTTAACTAAGTAATCAGGATTAAAACTATAATCGCTGACTTCAATATCGAGATCGTCAATACAAGTGCCAGGTAACTCAATAATACGCTGAATACCAAAGCTTTTTGGCTCGATAATCTTAACGCTAACATCACCTTGAGCACACTGACTTAAGTCTTGCACTAAGGTTTTTTGCAGTGAATCTAGGCTATCAAACTTGGTTTGATTAAAGCTATTGAGATACAGTTTGAACGATTTCGACTCAATCAGATTCAGGCTTTCATAGCTTAAATGAAATTCAGCTATGGCCACCATAGGCTTACCTTTGGCATTTAACCAAGACAGCTCATAACCCGTCCAGATATCGGCACCATGAAACGGTAACGTCCCAGTGAGTGCAATAGCATTACGGTTTAGTGAGCGTGGAACCCCTTGCAGCAGCGACGCATCATACTCGGCTTGGTAATCGGTGGCTTTACCTAAAGTCAGGCCAACGAGCGCTTGCGCATCACTATAGGGATCGTGATTCTGTGTCATCAATACTGTTTCCATGTCAAAATAGGCGCACATTATACCTGAAATTGGATTGTGCTTAAGTGTCTTGTCTGCCCGCACTCGATAAATTTTTGCAAAACTATCATCAAGCTTACTTAACGAGTTTAGGTGAACTACCGCGTTATTACCCACAGGGTGAGCCTTCTGTGTGTATTCAAGGCGAATTTCAACCGGATCTTGAACAGGCCGTTTCTTGGCAGCCAGTGAAACGCAAAGTTGAAGGCAGTTTCGCCAATGTAGAGCATGCACTGGAGTTAACTTTATGGCCAGAGATCAATGATTTTTACGGTCATTATTTCTCCGCCCCAGTATTATTTGACTCTAAGTGGGGCACTGGGGAGTTACTGCAAGTCTGGAATGATGACGATTTTAACTGCCTGCAACAAAACTTGATTGGTCATCTGATGATGAAGAAAAAACTGAAGCAGTCACCGACTTGGTTTATCGGTCTGTTAGATGAGGGAGATAAAATGCTCACCATCAATAACAGTGATGGTAGCGTATGGATTGAAATCCCTGGTGAAGTGCAATCTGAGCAATTGTCCTCGAGTTTGACTGCGTTTATCGAAGCATTATCGCCACGGATAGCACCACCCGTTAAACATGAAGAATTACCTATGCCAGCATTAGAACATCCTGGTATTTTCGCCAGTTTTAAACGTATGTGGCAAAACCTTTTCGGTAAACGTTAACTTCTGTGAGCGACATTTTTATTATCAACCTAAGTATTAACTCAACCTAAGCGTGGCTTATCTTAGGTTGAGTTCTGCAAGGGGATAAACAGATGTTATTGATGATCCCAAGACAGATTCGACACTATGCGGCAAGGCTCGCAGCGAAAATGGAACATATCCAATAAAGGTTCATCGAGTTTCCAATCATGACTGCCACAACGTGGGCAAGGTCGCGTTTTTTCTGTGGCTAAATCTTGGCCGCCAACGCGATATAAGTAGTAATAGGTCGGGATCTGAGTGAGATATTCGATACGACCGCGCAAATCCCAACCTCTACGAAATAAATCACTGTCCGGACTCGATAATTCCTCAAGTGCGGCAAATTCTGCCTTGGTGGCCGCCGCCATTTGTAACTCATCACAGGCTTGCCATTCGCTCTGCCAACGGATAATGCGCTTATGATCGCCATTAAAGGTTGCGGGTAAACGGTACAGGGGAATGGGCAATAAATTGTCGCCGCTGCGTAGGGGCGAGCACATATGCACAAAACTGGTGTATAGCAGTTGCCAGCTGGGTGTTTCGGTATTACTTACTTCAGAATTGATATCCTGACCAATAAACTTTTCCCGCGGCGCGAGTAGTTTAGCGTCGGTTAATTCTACTAAGGCTTTTTTGACCCAAGGGCTGTGATATTTGTGCGCTAAACTGCTTTTCTCTGGCATCAATAAACGCACTCTAAACTCACCATCATTAAAGGCGACCGCAAATTCTCGCCCTAAGATTTGACCATTAGCTCGATAGGCTTCAAGGAGCTGATTAATTGCCTTCTCGGCGGCAGATATCGTGGTGTCGGCGAAGCATTCGAAGCGCAGTTCAGTGACAAACATTAAGCTGTTTTTCCTTGGATTTCTAATAAGTTGATGCGTTGTTTAAGTTCAAGCAGTTCGTTTTTTAATTGCATTATTTCTGTTTTTTGCTGCTCAGCATGACGTTCAAAATACGCCTGTTGCATCTGCAGGCGCTCGGCGAGCACTGCAAGGGTTAAGGTATCGTTAGTTGCGGGAGTGTCAGTTGTAGGGCTGATAGTTTGCAACTCAGCTAAACGCTCGCGATCCGCCTTAGGCATAGATTTAAATTGCTGTAAGCCTTGGATCAATATAGGTAAAGGTAGGCTACTACCTAAACGGGTTTTAATTAAGGCAAGGCTCGGTACTTTACCGCAGGCTTCGAGCGAACGTGCGGCCGCTAATACTTGGTCAAGGGGACTCATAATTAGCAAAATTCCTTAATTTGTTGAATTGTTTAAACCAATTTTAAAATAATAATTAATTTTTTCATTTAAAAACAGTGTGTTGTCTTGTGGCATTTATTTTGCTTATTGTCCAGCCGAAATACCATTTTTTAAGCTTCAATAATAATTACACAGGATGTCACATGATGAACCATAAATTGAATAACAAACTTATCGCCATCACTTTTTTAGGGCTCGCAAGCTTAGGTCTTAGCGGCTGCGTGGTCAATGTCGGTGATGGAGAATCGGGCTGGGATAGCAGCGAATCTTGGGAGAAAGTGCAGGATAAAAATCGCACTAACTTAACCAAGCTGAGCTTAGGTATGCCTAAAGACCAAGTGATGATCTTAATGGGCACCGCTGATTTTAGTGAAGCCTATATTCAACAAAGTGCTCAACAAGGTGAAGCCAATAAAGAAGTCTTAGTGTTGTTTTATCGTACCCAGCGTAATAATGGCGATGGAAAAACCACTAAGGATGAATGCACGCCTATCGTGCTGAGCAACAATGCCTTAGTGGGTTGGGGTGAAACGGCTTACGGTAAAATCTGAACCAACGAGTCTTATCGTTTACGTAGCTGAGTGTCTAATTGCTCAATGGGCTCAGTCCAGAGGGCATCGGCTTCTAAACCTTCAATGATAAAGCTCTTTTGGGCTGGGGTCCAAAAGGGCGCTTGGCTTAAATGGATGTGATGGTCGATATCATGGGTTGCAATAAACTGCGCTATGGCCTCGTCGCTACTGTCTAAACCGAGTTGCTCAAACAAGTGGCTTAAGTCTACTGGAGTTGTATCCATCATTATTTCCTTTTCAGTATAGTGCCTTCGTTTAGAGTAAGCGCCTGATTGAAAAATGCAATCTATGATTAAAATTTGCACTTTTTAGTTTCCTTGGTAGATTAACAGTTACGCATAAAAAAGTGTGAGCTAAGTCAAGGAATGCTAACGATGGACAATGAAATTCTGGAGGACTGCCGCGCAGTCTATTTGACCGCGGAAGACTTACGCATTGCCGCTTCTATTCTCTATAACGCTTACCATGATGATCCTTTTTTTGTCGATTCACTCTTTACCTCAGACAAAGCCGCTTATGAGCAAAAATTGCGCGCCGCAATCAGGGAAGAACTAAATACGTTATGGCAACAAAAACAAGCCCTCATTGGTTTATTCGACCATGAAAGACTCTTTGGGTTAGCCTGTGTAGTTACTCAAGAAGTGCCTTTAGGGGAAGGGCGTTATTGGCATTGGCGCTTAAAGATGTTGTTAGGTACAGGTTGGCAATCGACTCAAGCGCTAATGAACAAAGAGTCCAGTATTATTGAACTTTTACCCAGTAAGCACTGCGGTATTTTGCAGTTTATTGCTCTTGCACCAAATGAACAGCACAAAGGACTTGGACATAAGTTAGTACAAGCTGTGGTGAGTTGGTGTGATGAGCAGCCTGATTTGGATGGCATTGGTGTGTTTATCGCTCAGGAGAACCACTTGCAACTGTTTACTCAGCATGACTTTGTATCCATAGGCGAGCTGAGTATTGGCAGTATTCATGGCCAACTTTTATTCTATTCGGTTCAACAAGATGACTAACTCTTATAAACGTTTCGCCGATTTTTATCCTTTCTATTTATCCCAACACCAGCACCCGATTTGTCGGCAATTACACTTTGTTGGCAGTTGTTTAGTTCTGCTGCTGATTGGCATTGCCTTGGTTTCACAAGCCTGGTGGCTATGTTGGTTCATTCCTATTGTTGGTTATGGTTTTGCGTGGGTGGGACACTTCGTATTTGAGAAGAATCGACCCGCGACATTTCAGTATCCTTTTTACAGTTTGATGGCAGATTGGGTGATGTTTGCGCAGATGATCTGCCGCTTTTTTAAACGTTAAAAAAATTGCCAGAGTGAGATGCCCATGCCCGTGTGAGAGATCGCTTACAAACGTTGTAGGACATAATGTTTTCTTTTTGATTGTTTTTTGTTCTGCGACATTTAATTTTAAATAGAATCATTGGGTTGTATTTATTTTCCTTTGGTTGGTCCGTAATTAATTTTGTAGTCCGTTCTTTGAGCCGAACAAAAAAGTTAGGGTTAACGTAGAATTCACTCATGGCCAAAGCAAATGGATAGCAAGGAAAGCGAAACAGGCCAAAGGGACGCAAGAAGCAACGAATTAAGATTTCAAGGTTGAAATCGCTGACGGTAGGAAAACTGTCATTCGCCTCGGATAGGCTAAGGAAAAGCAGGATTGCTTTTCAAGGATGATTAGGGACAGTGAGTTGTATCGTCAGGATGATGAATTTCAGGAAGAATACAGGACACGCTTAAGGATTAAGCATGAACTCGAAACAGGATGTGTCGAGATAAGGATAAAGTATAAGGGTGAACAGCTTGTACTAATCTATGGAAAATAAATTTTGCAGGATGCAATAGGAATACGTCATAGGAAGTGACAGGCTCTGTAAAAAGGATTTACAGGTCAAGGGACTGAGTGTTATCTCACGTAAGTTTGATACACAGGGACAAAAAGGGATTACAGGGACGATGCAGGACGCAAGCAGACGCATGGATGGTGCAGGGAGCACAAATCGAGCAGGACGGCTTACAAAGGATAAATGGGGCGCACTTTAGTTGCGCCCTTTTCTTTGGTTCATTTTCAGCATTAATCTGGCTTTGCCAAGCTATAACGCTATTCACATAGACTTTATCTTAACTCTGCTTAAAGACATCTTGCCGTAAAGCATGTTTACCAGTCTTACTTCTCTTATTGCCCAATGATTTACTCTGTGTTGTCTGTGTTCTGGTCATGCGCCGAATGCTTGTCGAATTTTGAGCGATAGCGGTTTATGCATAAGTCCTTCAGGGGAGAACATCTAGCGCTTTGCTTACTTTTGATTCGAATTGCCATCCTCCGTGTAAGAGATCTCTCACAAGTATGTAAGTAATTTGTAAGTCCAAAGGGTGGTTATGTCTTGGGGCTGGTTATTATTTTTATTTACATCAGTAAGTTAGTATATTTGCCATCAATTGAGCCCTCTATTTTCGTTAACATTTTAAATAATCCACAATGAGTACTTTCGTTGGTTGGCGTAGAATTCATCTTGTAGAAGGAATTGCGGGCAACAGGATGTTGGCGATCAGGATGATCGAACAGTGACTAAGGAATGTGACTTAAGGAAAGATAGGGATATAGGCCTTTCAGGATGAAAGAGAGCCAATACTAAGGAAGGGAGACTATCAAGGATTGATAGACTCATTGCATAGGATGGCAATGGCACAGGGAGTGCAATTGAATGGATGCAATATCCGTTTCATGGATGATGATGGAACCGCTCAGGAAAGAGCAAGCTTGGGACTGGATGACCAAGAGATAGGGAAGTACATGAGTACAAGGACCTCAAGGATTGAGCAGGGATGAAGCAGGACGCAGATTGACGCATGGATGGTGCAGGGAGCACAAAAATAGCTGGATAGCTTAACAGAGAATAGGAGGGCGTGGCTTTAGGGCCGCGCCCTTTCTTTTTTAACTTTTACAGTGAGTTATTTTTTAGCCGTATTTACGATAAAAAAGAATGATGTCTTGCTCTCTATGTTGGCTCACATTTTATTTGAACCAACATTGTCGATAAAAGCTTAATGGCATTTGCCTGAGCTACAACCACTTTGCGTACCACACCCGCCAAACTTACCCTGTGACGTTGGGGCTTCATGCCATTCAGGCTCAGGGAAGATAGGCCATTCAATCTTTTGAATTTTCTTGCCTTGCATCCAAATATGGCCACGGTATTGGTTAATGCCGTCGGTGCTGAATTCAAATAAATATTTCGCTTTCCAACAAATCCCCGTGGTGCCGCCAATACTTGGGCGGGCAGTTTCCATGGCAATGGCTAACAGTTGAACTTTTTGTCGCCAACATTCTTTTTCGGCAAAAATACGGCTCAACTCTGCCATTTGGCGTAGTTGCCAAAAGAATGCGGCAATCACGACGAGGCCAATAATTAACAGTAAATCTGACATCATTTGCTAGCTGCCTTAAACAAACCACCTATGGCTTGTGATAGTTGAACACTTCGATTGGGATTTCTTAATTCGCCTAGTAGTTGATTGCGCAAACTAGGAATAGCCACAATATCAGCAAAGACCTGATTAAAAAAGGCTTGGGGCTGCAGTGCTAAAGCTTCTAAGTAAAGACTGCGACTTGAATCTTGTTTTAATACCGACCAGTTACGTCCGGCAATGCTGATGAGGGCATTGGTATCTAAAGAGGATTGGCCGTGTAGATGCGCAAACGCTTTTTGGCTGTGTTTGGCGCTAGAAGCCAAAGCGCGAAGGAAATAGGCTTGGTGCTCTGGCGCTGCGTCTTGAAGTTTCGCGAGAATCTTATCGGCGAGTGTGTCGCTAAGCAGTAAGTGTTCAAGACATTGACATAGGGCGATTTGCACTTCGATGGCGGCTGTATCAAAGCTCGATACTAACTGCTGCTCATGATCAAATTCTTTTGTGCGTACACACACATCGGCTATGCCTTGCATTCCAATATGTTGCCACTGTGATGGGGCTACTTGGCCTGACAGATATTGCACGGCAAACTCGTATTGTGATGAAGCGCGTTGGCCAAGTTGTTTACGAACGAGTGCGTTAAATACGGCCAGTTTTTCCTGGCTTGGCTTGAAGTTAAACGGATTATTTGCGAGTCGTTCTTGCTGCTCATCACTAAGTGGCTGAGTGGGATCTTGCCCTAATGCCGCTAATATCATTTCGATAAATTGTGAGCGCGGTGCAGGCGACAGTAATCCTTGCTCATCTAACGCCAGTTTTAGAAACCAAATAAAGTGTTGCTGACTCGCATCCCAAAAGACGATAGCAAATTGTGCATGCCCTTGAATGGGATAAGGATAAGGGGCTAACAGAGATTCGATTTGGTGAAATGCGAGCATATCAATATGTTGCACCCTACGGCCAAGATCATACACTTGGAACTGGGTTTTGGCTGTGGTTAAAAACTGGCTTAAAGTTGTAATTTCAGTCATTTGGCTGCCATATCAATCAAAGAGGCTCAATAAATTGGCGCCATTATAGGGGGAAGTGCGTCTGGATGGTATGATTGCGGCACTTTAATCGACCTATTCGGCCAGTGAATTGTGGGGAGTTCTTGAATCACACAGGGCTAATATGAGAATGGATCTGAAAGCTATGTTATACAGTCAAACCCAAGCTAAATTGGCTCAGATTACCCACGCGCTGCAAGCGGCCGAGTTGTGGTCTGAGCAAGCACCTTCTGCCGCTGCAATGGCAAGCACAGCACCTTTTGCCTGTGATCTTATGCCCCTTGAGCAGTGGCTGCAGTTTATTTTGCTGCCTAGAATGCAGACTTTAATCGAAACGAGGGCGCCATTGCCGACTCAAATTGCGATTGCCCCTATGGCTGAACATGTTTGGCTGGATATGCCCCCGCGCCAAACTTTAATTAGCCTATTGAATGAATTGGATATGTTGTTAAATGAATCAAGATGATATCTGGCTTGAAACGCCTGAAAATGCAGTGAATGTATCCCAAGAGGATGATTCAGAAGAGCAGGCGCCTGAGATTGAAATTCTTTATGAAGATGAGCACTTAGTGGCAATTCATAAACCTGCAGGCTTATTGGTCCACCGCAGTTATTTAGCGCGTCGGGAGCGATTTTTTGCCATGCAGTTAACCCGTGACTTAGTCGGCTGTCATGTGTTTCCTGTACATCGTCTCGACAGGCCGACATCCGGCGTGCTCTTGTTTGCCAAGAGTAGTGAAGTGGCCAATGCTCTGTGTGAGCAATTTGCCTCCCATACGGTTGAAAAACAATATTTGGCTTTAGTGCGCGGTAATATGCATGAGAGCGGTATTTTAGATTATGCACTTAAGGTTGAGTTGGATGAATTAGGCGATAAGAATGCCGATCCTAATAAAGCGGCGCAGGAGGCTGTGACGGCGTATGAGCCGTTACTCAATACTGAAATTCCGTATCCTTCGGGTCGATATTCCACTAGCCGTTTCGCACTGGTGCGTTTGAGTCCTAAAACGGGGCGTAAGCATCAGCTCAGAAGGCATATGGCACATTTACGACACCCCATCGTCGGTGATACCACCCATGGCGACGGTAAGCAAAATGCGTTTTTTCGTGAGCATTTCGGTATTAATCGCCTGTGGCTTATCGCAAAAAAACTCACCTTTACACACCCAATAACTCAAACTCGGCTCAGCATAGAAACCGAGCTCGAGCCTGAGTGGGAAACCGTGTTTGCCGAGCTAGGTTGGGATGAGGCGACCTTGAGTCAGCAAGCTGAGTTATTCATCGCCCAAGAGGTATGAACAGCAAGCGGCCAATGCTTGATATGGTGATATCAACTTAGCCGCGTGAGTAAAATTAAGTGCATTCACTTTGCTTTGTTATTGAAACTAAAGTCATCGAATTTAAAACGAGGTGGATTGCTTAATCGAGGAGTTGTGGCGTTTGTGCTGTTTGTGGCCGCAGCTCTTGCATCATGACGGCTAAGGTTGAGAATCCAGACGTGAGTGCAAGTGGCGATATGAGATTTTGCTGGGCGGAGTGGAAATAGTTTTTACGTCGAATATGGGTTGTTTTGTGGTGCTGCTTGAGGTGTTTTTGGCGGGTGGACTGTCGCATTAGATATTTTCTCACGCTCAATGGCTTGATTTATAAAAAATTTGCGCCTTAGCTTGCTCATACGCTGAACAATAAAGTAAGGTCAGCCTAATAAGGTTTGCAACGCGATGTGGAGTGTATCATGAAAAAGGTGAATCTGGTGTTTGGCACTGTATATGGTAGTGCACAATTTGCCGCTGAAACCCTAGAGAAAGAAATGCAAGTTTTAGGTTATGATGTCACATTGTGGCAACCTAATGAGGTAGCAAGCTTTATTCCTCCTCAGGATGAATTGTTAGTGGTGGTGACTTCGACGACCGGACAAGGGGATTTACCCGATGATATTCAGTCTTGGTATCATAATCTTAAACATTTAGCACCCTACTTACCTGAGCTTAGATACAGTGTGATAGCTCTAGGTGATTCAAGTTATGAGACTTTCTGCGGTGCAGGTAAGTCTGTAGATGCACTCTTGAGTGAACTTGGCGCTAAGCCGCTAGTGGAATTACTCGAAATTGATGCCTGTGAAACCATGGAACCTGAGGTTGAAGCGATAAAATGGCTAGAACGCTGGAATCAAGTCGTCAAAACCGAGCTCGTCGCTTAGGTAGTTTCGTCAATCTACAGTGGTTTAAATTTGCCCAGCGCTTAAGCCAAGCGCTGCTTATTCCTATTGCCATTTTACCCGCCGCTGGGGTTATGCTCGGCTTAACTGTTAGTCCGATTCCTTTTATGCCCGAAGAGCTGACAGTGCTGATGCTGGCGGTAGGCAAACTCATTTTCGCCATTATGCCGATGTTATTTGCCGTGGCTGTCGCTATTGGTTTTTGTCGCGATCAAGGCATTGCCGCCTTTTCGGCAGTGTTTGGTTATGGGGTGATGACGGCGACGTTAGCCGCACTGGCCGATTTGTATCGACTTCCAACCCAACCTTTATTAGGAATGGATACCTTAGATACTGGAATTGCAGGTGGCATGATGCTCGGTGGTATCACTTGCCTCGCAGTCCGTTGGAGTCAATATATTCGCTTGCCTGCGATTTTCTCTTTCTTCGAGGGACGTCGCAGTGCATCTTTACTTATTATTCCCCTAGCGATGAGCCTAGGTTATGTACTCGCCCATGTGTGGCCACCCTTAGCTTTATTGATTGAGCGCGTATCTGACTGGGCGGTTTATCAAAAACCGGCCATCGCCTTTGGCGTTTATGGCGCATTAGAGCGGTTACTTATTCCCCTTGGCTTACATCATATTTGGAATGCGCCTTTTTACTTAGAGGTGGGCCAATATCAGTTATTGGGGCATGAAGTCGTTCGTGGTGAGGTGGTGCGCTATTTAGCGGGCGATCCGCAGGCGGGAAACCTTGCCGGTGGTTATCTGATTAAAATGTGGGGATTACCGGCGGCTGCACTGGCAATGTGGCGCTGTGCAGATCCCTCAGAGCGGAATCGCGTGGCGGGCATTATGCTCTCGGCGGGGGCGGCCAGTTGGTTAACTGGGGTGACTGAACCTATCGAATTTGCTTTTATGTTTGTGGCGCCGATTCTTTTTATTATTCATGCCTTACTCACTGGGCTCGCTTATTTTGTTTGTATTATGCTGGATATTCACCACAGCATAGTATTCTCCCAAGGGCTGGTGGACTTTACGCTGCTATTTCCATTGTCCCGTAATGCCAGCTGGTTTATTTTCCTTGGGCCTTTAACCGCCATAATATATTACCTGTTGTTTAGGCTGAGTATTTTAGCCTTTAATTTGAAAACTCCCGGTAGGCTTGAGCATAACGACAGTAAAGGACCCAAAGAAAGTTTACGGGCGATTATTGCGGCGCTCGGCGGACGTGAAAATATCGTTGAACTTAATGCTTGTTTGACACGGTTACGCTTGAGCGTGCACAAGCCTGAGTTAGTCAATAAGGTGCGTTTGAGTCAGTTGGGTGCTAAGGGCGTGATTGTTATGGGCAAAGGTGTGCAGGTGGTTTATGGCACTAAGGCCGAAACCCTGCGTAAAGTATTGCAGCGTTACTTAGATACTCGGCGCTAGGATTGTGTTTTTACAAAATTAACTGCTTAATTTTTACATTTTATTGATTCAAGCCTCTGAAATATCATTTTTATTTTCGCATTATAGGGTTTTCATACTGTTCAGCATGATTTGCTATGGCAAACTCGATGTAGGGACAATATAGGAGAGCCAACTTTGCAACAAATGACTGAAACTCGCGGTAATACTTCGCCATCCATAGAACGTAAAATCTTACTGACGGATTGCGCTGATGCCCAAGGCCTCATCGCTAAAATCACCAGTGTTTGTTTTACTCATAAACTGAATATCATCAAAAACAGTGAGTTCGTGGATAATGCCCAAGGGCGTTTCTTTATGCGAACTGAGTTAGAGGGCATTTTTAACAGCGAACAGTTATTGCAGGATCTGCGTGACGTACTGCCTACACAAAATCATATGACGTTAGTTAGCGCAGGTAAAAAACGCATTGTGGTGTTAGTCACAAAGGAAGCGCACTGTTTAGGCGATTTGTTAATGAAAGCCTATTACGGTGGTTTAAGTGTCGAGATTGCCGCTGTGGTGGGCAATCATGATGCACTACGTGAATTGGCAGAGAAGTTTAACATCCCCTTTCATCTGGTGAGCCACGAAGGCTTAGACCGAATTCAACACGAGCAAGCACTGTTGGCCGCGGTATCGCAATATGAGCCAGATTATCTGGTGTTGGCTAAGTACATGCGGGTGCTAACTCCAGATTTTGTGGCGCAATATCCTAATCGTATCATCAACATTCATCATTCTTTTTTACCTGCTTTTATCGGCGCAGCACCCTATCGTCAGGCTTGGGAGCGCGGGGTGAAAATTATCGGTGCGACGGCGCATTTTGTGAATAATTGCCTCGATGAAGGGCCGATCATCAAGCAAGACGTAATTCCCGTCGACCACAGTTATAGTGCCTTAGAAATGGCGCGTGCTGGGCGCGATGTTGAAAAGAGTGTATTGAGTAAAGCGCTGCAATTAGTGCTCAACGAACAAGTGGTCGTGTACGGCAATAAAACGATCGTTTTCTAAGATGTAGGTGAGTCGTGGCAATGGCATGACATTCAGCGGCGTTTATTTTAACCCGCGTCTGTCATGAAATCAGCTATCATTATGTTTATTGGAGATTTTATAGTGCTCACATTGGGGTGAACATAGCGGTATAGTGTATTACCCATGCTCGAATTACAGGTCGGAGTGCTGGATGTCAACTCGTCAAAGCCTTATTGTTGGAATGAAAGACTTGCCCGATAGTTTGAATTTATCTTGGGCACAGCTAGATGAGCAGTTTTGTGTGCTACGGATGAGCCAAGCCTTTTACAGCCGTTGCAAACGCTCTGCGGCGCAAATCATTAATCAACCCATTAGCCAATTGTTTAGTGCTTTTAATGCTGAACTATGCGCCGATATCGTGAGGCGACGCGGCCAAGAAATAGGTTTTCAATTACAAGATCATCGCGGCATACGTGTGCATCTCGCGCTGCATTCTTTACCTGAAATGGGATGGTACTTGATTCTATCCGACATCAATTTTGAAGATCCGCAGATGAAGGAGTTGCACTCGGATTATCGTCGAGCGATTCAAGCCAGCGATGCTTGGTTGCAACACATAGAAGATGTGATTAAATCCTCCCAAGAAGAAGTATTTAAAGTCGCAGTTTCTAAGGCGATGTCGCTCACTGGCAGTCGATATGGCTTTATTCTGTTGCATAACGAAAAGTTAAAAACACTCACACTCGCTGCGCGTTCTGAGTATCCCCACGCAGAGGCTAATCAAGCCGATTTTGTTGAAGATAATACCCAAGTGTCAGAACTTGAAAGCCGCGTATGGCTCGAATGTGTGCGAGATTATAAGCCGATCATCCAAAATCAAACCGACTCTCAAAGGCGCTTAGGGGATTTGCCCTTAGATAAACTGCTACTTGGAGGGCGTTACTTGGCGGTGCCGATTTTATTTCGCAGTCGCTTAGTGGGCATGCTGTGTGTGGTTGACCGTAACGAGCCCTATAGTCGTAATGATGCGAGATCATTACTGACTTTCGCCAGCATTTTATGGCACAGCATTGAACTACCACGCACATTGCGCGCGGTATCCAGGCAGTCCAAAATCATTAAAGCGCAAAAAGAGCAATTATCTCAATCGTTAACCCAGCTTATTAGTGCCATTTCTGAGGCATTAGAACTGAAAGATGCCTATACCGCAGGGCATCAAAAGTCGGTGGCGCAATTAAGTTATTTGATTGGTGAGAAATTAGGCTTAGACCCGCTGCGTTTAGAAGGACTGAAGATTGGTGCCTTAGTCCATGATATCGGCAAGTTAGCGATTCCATCGCAGATCTTGACAAAACCGTCAAAACTTTCAAAAGAAGAATACGCATTAATTCAGACTCACCCATTACATGGTGCTGAAATTATTGAGGATGTGGAGTTTCCTTGGCCCATTAAAGAGATGATTTTACAGCATCATGAGCGGCTTGATGGCTCAGGTTATCCAGCGGGCTTAAAGGATAAGGCTATTTTATATGAGGCGAAAATTATTGCCGTCGCCGATGTTGCCGATTCGATATTGTCCCACAGGCCTTATCGCCCATCGTTAGGGCTGGAGAAAATGACTGAAGTGCTGCGTGCGGGTAAAGGTACACTTTTTGACCCTGAGATAGTCGAAACTTGTTTAGCGATTTTGATTAATCGAGAGTTGAGTATTAGCGATCATATTGGTGCTGCGCCGCTTGAACCTTTAGTCACGATTTCACTCGACCATGAGTTAGTTGATATTAAGCGTTTACTTACGACTGCCCATGCTAAGGTGGCAGTGGTATTGGATGAGCAACATAAGATACTTGGGGTGATCACGAGTCGCTTACTGGAACATTGGTTTAGCCCATTACTTGGCACTGCGGCTGAGCGTGAACTGGATAGGGCATCTTTACATAAAAAAGCCCATCAGATCATGGAGCATTCAGTGCCTATTATCAGTGAGGTGGCCACATCGGAAGATGCATTACTGCAGTTGAATTTACTAGACTCAGAATATCTTGTGGTAGTGAACAAAGCGCAGCAGCCATTGGGGATTATCGGCTGGCGGGCCATTGCAATGACGAGAAATGCATTCCGTGAAGTAGAGCGCTTGATTTAAGTGCCTTATTAAACACTTTATTTTTAAGCCTGATAATGACAGCGCAACTGTAGGCTAAATGGTGCCGACAATAAAAAGATGCCCTTAGGCATCTTTTTATGGAACTCATGTTATCGAACAAATGCTGTGACTGTTAATCAACAATACGCAGTAATTCGTTGATACCCACTTTACTACGGGTTTTTGCATCCACTTTCTTAACGATAATAGCGGCATAGAGGCTGTACTTGCCACAGGCTGATGGTAAGTTGCCAGAAACAACAACAGAGCCTGCTGGTACACGACCGTAATGCACTTCGCCAGTTTCGCGATCGTAAATTCGAGTGCTTTGGCCGATATACACGCCCATGGAAATCACTGAGCCTTCTTCAACCACCACGCCTTCAACAATCTCAGAACGCGCACCGATAAAACAGTTATCTTCGATGATGGTTGGGCCCGCTTGCAATGGCTCAAGTACGCCACCAAT
Organism: Shewanella oncorhynchi; assembly: GCF_030848765.1. Lineage (NCBI taxonomy): Bacteria > Pseudomonadati > Pseudomonadota > Gammaproteobacteria > Alteromonadales > Shewanellaceae > Shewanella > Shewanella oncorhynchi. The sequence goes on along the minus strand of NZ_CP132914.1, from coordinate 3,364,317 downwards.
GCCCACTCCGCCAGATAAATGCACGTTTTTACCGATTTGTGCACATGAGCCAACCGTTGCCCAAGTGTCAACCATAGTGCCTTCATCAACATAGGCACCTAAGTTCACATAGGATGGCATCAACACGGTATTTTTACCGATAAATGAGCCTTTACGTACTGTCGCCGAAGGCACTACACGAATGGCTTCCGCTTTAAAGCGGGCTTCATCATATTCGGCAAATTTTAACGGCACTTTGTCGAAGTATTTGGTTTCGGCGCCATCGATAACCACGTTATCGAAAATACGGAAGGACAGTAATACCGCCTTTTTCAGCCATTGGTGCACATGCCATTGTCCGTCGATTTTCTCGGCGACACGTACTTCACCTTTATCGAGCATATTGATGACATTTTGCACATCGCTGCGCACACCTGCGTCAACTGTGCTTGGTGTGATGTCGGCGCGTGCTTCAAAAGCCGCCTCAATACGTTGGCGTAAAGCCTCCATTTACTTCTCCCACTGGTCTCGTTAATTAACTGATTCGATATTCTTTGCACTCAGGGCACTGATTAAAGCGTCCCTGAGGGTATTCTCTTGGGTTTCGTTAAGTTGCAAGCCGTCATTGGTCTGCAGCATAAAAAAGTCTTCGGCTCGCTCACCAATGGTGGTGATTTTGGCCGCGAGTAATGTTGTGTTGCAACGGTAAAAGATATCCCCAACTTTTGCCAGTAATCCTGGCGAATCTAAGGCGATAAGCTCCATCATACTTGTACCATGACGACTGCTTTCGAGGAAACTCACTTGTGTCGGCACATTAAAAGGTTTCATCTTGCGCGATAGTTTTCTAAAGCGCGGCAGTTTTGGACTGTCGCTCGACAGGGCTTTCTCAAGCGCTTTACGGATACTTTGGATGCGTGACAGCTGGCTAACGGGCTCACCATCCTGCTCTAAGATCACAAAGGTATCGAGGGCATAATTGTCTTTTGACGTCATTATGTTGGCATCATGGACGTTGATATTTTTATTGTCGAGTACCGCCATCACAGTTGCGAACAATTTAGGTCTGTCTTGGCAATAGACAAATAGCTCAGTACCACCACGGGTGGTGTGTTTGGACACTAAGACTAAAGGCTCATCCTGTTGTTTGTGCTTTAAAATTGCTTCGGCGTGCCACGCGACTTGATTGGGCTGATGGCGTAAAAAGTAATCTGCCTTAAAACGTTGCCACAGGGCATCGAGATCTTTCTCTTTCAATCCGCGGCGCAGCAGCTCTTTTTTCGCCTTGGCTTGGTATTCACGCACTCTGGCACGAATATCGACGGGTTTTTCTTTACCGCGGGCGAGCACCCTTTGGGTCGAAAAGTACAAATCGCGCAGCAGTGAGCCTTTCCAGTTGTTCCAGGTTTTTTCGTTGGTGGCGCAGATATCGGCGACGGTTAAGCAGTACAGATAGCTTAAATGCACGGCATCGCGGACTTTATTGGCAAAGTCGGCCACCACATCGGGATCGGAAATATCGCGGCGCTGGGCGGTGACAGACATCACCAGATGATTTTCAACCAGCCAAGCGACTAGACGGCCATCGTGATCGTTTAACCCGTGCAGCTTACAAAAGGCGAGGGCATCGCTTGAGCCTAGTTTACTGTGATCGCCACCGCGACCTTTGGCGATATCGTGGAAGATAGCGCCCAATACGAGTAAACCTTTTTTAGGCAGTTGGTTGATGAGAATCGAGCCTAAGGGAAATTCTTCCTTTTGTTCGGCTTGGGAAAAACGCTCGATATTGAGCAGTAATCTGTGGGTGTGTTCATCGACCGTATAGGCGTGGAAAAGGTCGAACTGCATCTGGCCTTCAATATTTCGCCATGCGGGTAGATAGGCCGATAACACACCGTGTTTATGCATTAAAGACAAAGCAACAATGCCGCGAGGGTGGCGCAGAATTTCCATAAAGGCTTGGCGACAAAGCGGGTTTTCTTGTAAGGCTTGCGGCTGGGCGCGTCTTGCTCGGCGCAGCGAACGCAGCGTTGGTGCGTAAATGCCTTTGATGTTGGAGTTTTTAGCGACTAACAAAAATAGCCGGACAATTTCTTCGCCGCTATCGAAAAGATCATCGCTTAGCGCTTCAATAAAAGTGCCGCGGCGCTGGTAGTGTTTATCTATCGATTGAATTTCTAAAGCTTTTGTGTGCCCCAGTGTTGCCCGTTTAAACAGTTGCAGCAACATTTCGTTTAGCTCCATCACTCGACGTACCGTGCGATAGTAACGTTTCATCATTTGCTCAACAGCAAGCTGGGTGGCGTCTTCATACCCCATAAGCTCGGCAACTTGGCGCTGCACATCAAACAGTAAGCGGTTTTCATCGCGACCGACCACCATGTGCAGGGCAAAGCGTAGCTTCCACAAAAAGTGTTGACATTCGAGCAGCTCTTCTAGTTCACCAGGCTCTAAAAAGTCGTATTGGACTAATTCTTCGAGGCGAGCGGCACCAAAGTGACGCATGGCTACCCAAGCAATGGTTTGAATATCCCTAAGACCACCTGGACAACTCTTGATATTGGGTTCTAAATCGAAGGCACTGGCTCTGGCATGTCGAGCATTTTGCTCATCCCGTTTTGCGATAAAAAAATCGCTTGAAGTCCAAAAGTCACTCTGACGAATCGCATCATAAAGTTGATCGAATAAGAATTCGGGCCCTTCGAGCAATCGTGCCTCTAACAAATTGGTGGCTATGGTGATGTCTTCACGGCCGAGGATAATCGTGTCGTTTAACGTACGGACACTGTGGCCGATTTCCAGATTGGCATCCCACAGAAAGGCAATAAACTGACTGAGTGCCGCTTCGGCGGCGGGTGACAAGATATCATTAAACAGGAACAGCAAGTCGACATCCGAGTGGGGATGCAGCTCCCCACGGCCATAGCCCCCCACGGCAATCAAGGCAATATCATATTCCCTTAGACCGTGCTGTTTCCAAGCTTGCTTGACAAGGGCATCGACAAATTGACAGCGCTGCGTGACGAGCTCTTCAATCGGTTTTTTAGCCTTAAAACTGGCCAAAAGAATCTGATTCTGTTCGATTAATGATTGTTTAGCGAGCAGAGCTATATTCATCGAGTCCCTTGTTTTTATGCTTGTTAGTATGGCCTATCGCTCGTGATTGATGATGCGTGGGAAATCCTCATCCTCACGCAGGGTAAGTACTTCAACCCCTTTTTCAGTCACCAGTAAGGTATGTTCCCACTGGGCTGAATTTTTACCATCGGAGGTGGTAACCGTCCACTTATCATCGCGATCGAGTATGGTCGTGTGGCGACCGGCATTGATCATAGGTTCAATGGTGAAACACATACCTGGGCGTAATACTGTGTTATCGCCGTTACGGTAATGCATAACCTGAGGTTCTTCATGGAAACCCGAGCCAATACCGTGGCCACAATAATCTTGCACGATGGAATATTTCTCAAGCCCTGTTTTGCTGGCTTTGATGAATTTTTCGATAGTATTGCCAATTTCACCCAGTTTTAAACCTGGACGAACCTTACGAATAGCTAAATACAGGCTTTCTTGCGCGATGCGGCACAGACGTTTGTCCTTCGCGCTCACTTCACCGATTAAAAACATCATCGAGGTATCGCCGTGATAACCGTCTTTAATCACTGTGATGTCGATATTGAGGATATCGCCTTCTTTCAATGGTGGGTTGTCGTTTGGAATGCCGTGGCAAATCACATGGTTTACAGAAGTACAAATGGATTTGGGAAAACCATGGTAGTTAAGCGGCGCCGAAATCGCACCTTGCTCTTCGGTATATTTGGCGCAGAGGTCATTGAGCTCATTGGTGGTCACGCCCGGTTTAACATGCGGCGCGATCATTTCTAATACCTGTGCGGCTAGTTTGCCCGCAGCACGCATTTTTTCAATTTCTTCAGCGGTCTTGATGACTATACTCATTGCGTTTTCTCTTGTGTCTTTAATGTCTGTTGGCCACGCAACCTAATGCAAAAATTTGTGCTTTAGGGCTATTTATGGTATAAAGCGCGCCGTTATGTTTAAGTCTTGATGAATTGTCCAAGCCAGCTTTTGCGCTGCTTTGATACTTGCAAGACTAAAGATGGCGGCCATTATACATGGCTATTTGTCTAAATACTAAATCACACACGTGTCGACACATTCTTCGGGGTGCCCTCAGTTGTTATATAAGGGGTCGAAGACATGGGATACGTGGAGGTCTAACCCCCTAAATTTTAAGGTAATAGAAATGACTACAGTTTCAATGCGCGATATGCTTCAGGCCGGTGTCCACTTCGGTCACCAAACCCGTTACTGGAACCCAAAAATGAAGCCATTCATTTTCGGTGCTCGCAACGGTGTTCACATCATCAACCTTGAGCATACTGTGCCAATGTTCAATGAAGCGCTAGCTTTCATCAGCAACGTAGCTTCAAAGAAAGGTAAAGTATTATTCGTTGGTACTAAACGTGCTGCTGGCGAAGCGATCAAAGAAGCTGCTCTGTCTTGTGACCAGTACTATGTTGATCACCGCTGGTTAGGCGGTATGCTGACTAACTGGAAAACCGTTCGTCAGTCAATCAAACGTCTGAAAGAACTGGAAAGCCAATCAGTAGACGGTACTTTCGACAAGCTGACCAAGAAAGAAGCGCTGATGCGTACTCGTGAGCTTGAAAAGCTGGAAAAATCTTTAGGTGGTATTAAAAACATGGGCGGCCTGCCAGACGTATTATTCGTCATTGGTGCTGACCATGAGCATATCGCTATTAAAGAAGCTAACAACCTGGGTATCCCTGTTGTTGCAGTTGTTGATACTAACTCTGCGCCAGATGGTGTTAACTACATCGTTCCTGGTAACGACGACGCTATGCGTGCTATCCGCCTGTACACTTCTTCTGTTGCTGCTGCTGCAAAAGCTGGCCGTGGTCAAGATTTGGCTGTTCAAGCTGAGCAAGACGGTTTCGTAGAAGCCGAATAATAATAAGGCGGGATGATTATCATCACCCTTATTAACCAAGATTTTTGATTGGTTAACAGGGGCCATTCGGCCCCTGTTTTATATCTGCAAATTAGTCGATTTTTTATAGAGGATTTAACAATGGCAATTACTGCTGCCCAAGTTAAAGAACTGCGCGACCGTACTGGCGCAGGCATGATGGATTGTAAAAACGCTCTGACAGAAGCTAACGGCGACATGGAGTTAGCAATTGACAACATGCGTAAGTCTGGCGCTGCTAAAGCGGCTAAAAAAGCGGGTAACATCGCTGCTGACGGTACAATTCTGATCAAGAATGGCGAAGGTTTCGCTGCGCTATTAGAAGTTAACTGTCAAACTGACTTCGTTGCTAAAGATTCAAACTTCTTAGCATTCGCGAACGCAGTATTAGATGCCGCTGCTGCATCTAAAGTGACTCTTGAAGATTTAAAAGCACAGTTCGAAGATGCACGCGTTGCATTGGTAACTAAAATCGGTGAAAACATCAACATTCGTCGTGTTGAGTACATCGATGGTGCAAACCTATCTTCATACCGTCACGGTGAGCGCATTGGCGTTGTTGTTGCCGGTGAAGCTGACGAAGAAACCTTAAAGCACATCGCAATGCACGTTGCTGCTTCTAAGCCTGAATACGTGAACCCAGAAGATGTTCCTGCAGAAATCGTTGCAAGAGAACAAGCTCTGCAAATCGAAATGTCAATGAACGAAGGCAAATCGGCAGAGATCGCTGAGAAGATGGTTCTTGGTCGTATGAAGAAGTTCACCGGTGAGATTTCTCTGACTGGTCAAGCTTACATCATGGAACCAAAGAAAACTGTTGGCGAAATTCTGAAAGAGAAAGGCGCTAAAGTCACTAACTTCATTCGTTTAGAAGTGGGTGAAGGTATTGAGAAGAAAGAAGAAGATTTCGCGGCTGAAGTTGCTGCTCAAATCGCTGCTTCTAAAAAGGCTTAATCGCCAACGCTAAATACCCCCAAGACCGCGGCAATAGCTGCGGTCTTGTTATGACCAGGATAAAAATTATGAGCACCAATCCAAAACCCGCATTTAGACGCATTCTTCTTAAATTAAGTGGCGAAGCACTGATGGGCGACGAAGGCTTCGGCATCGACCCTAAAGTATTAGATCGCATGGCTCAGGAAGTGAAAGAGCTGGTTGAGCTGGGTATTCAGGTGGGTGTGGTTATTGGTGGTGGTAATCTGTTTCGCGGTGAAGGCCTAGCAAAAGCAGGCATGAACCGTGTGGTGGGCGATCACATGGGTATGCTGGCAACGGTTATGAACGGCTTGGCAATGCGAGACGCCCTGCACCGTGCCTATGTTAATGCTCGTCTGATGTCAGCTATCCCGTTAAAGGGTGTGTGTGATGATTACAATTGGGCTGAAGCGATCAGCTTGCTAAAATCTGGCCGAGTGGTTATTTTTGCTGCCGGTACAGGTAATCCTTTCTGCACGACCGATTCTGCGGCCTGTTTACGCGGCATTGAAATCGAAGCTGAAGTCGTATTGAAAGGCACTAAAGTCGACGGTGTATACTCCGAAGATCCAATGAAGAACCCAGACGCCGTTAAGTATGATGAAGTGACTTATGCGGAAATTCTGGAAAAAGAATTAAAAGTAATGGACTTAGCCGCCTTTACTATGGCGCGTGATCACGACATGCCTATTTTAGTCTTCAACATGAATAAACCTGGCGCTCTACGCCGCGTTATCATGGGTGAAGAAGAAGGCACGCTGATCAGAGCGAAAAAAGTTATTTAATGACCAAGAAGGACATTTAACGTGATTGAGAACATTAAGAAAGATGCGCAAGAGCGTATGGGTAAATGCGTTGACGCGACTAAAAACCAAATGGCAAAAGTGCGTACCGGTCGTGCCCACCCAAGCCTGCTGGATTCCATTCAAGTCTCTTACTACGGCACTATGACGCCACTAAACCAAGTGGCTAACGTGGGCGTTGAAGATTCACGCACTCTGTCTGTGACTGTGTTTGACCGTAGTGCTATCCAAGCCGTTGAAAAGGCTATTATGAGCTCTGATTTAGGTCTGAACCCTATGTCAGCTGGCGCGACATTACGTATTCCATTACCCGCGTTGACTGAAGAACGTCGTAAAGACTTCATCAAAGTGGTGCGTAACGAAGCTGAAAACGGTCGTATTGCTATCCGTAACGTGCGTCGTGATGCGATTTCTGAAGTGAAAAAGCTTGAAAAAGCTAAAGCTTGTACTGAAGATGATGTGCGTCGTAGTGAAGAAGAAGTACAAAAGTTCACTGATGCTCACATTAAAAAGGTCGATGAGATTTTAGCGGCCAAAGAAATTGAGTTGATGGAAGTCTAATCTCAGTTCGATAAGCTAGAGTTGATGCGCCGTGTAGGGGTATACTACACGGCGTTTGTCTATTTTAAAGGGCTGTATTAGATGTCATCCACAGTGGAACTTGATCCGCACCCTAGGACGAGTGAGAGTGATTTATACACTCAAACGACCTTGCCGGGACAATTACCCGAACTCGTGAAACAGTCGTTACCTAAGCATGTTGCTATTATCATGGATGGCAATGGGCGTTGGGCACAAACCCAAGGTAAACCACGAGTGATGGGACATAAGGCTGGTGTTAAGGCAGTTAGAAGAGCCGTAAGCACGGCAAGCCAATTAGGCATTGAATCGCTAACCTTATTCGCATTTTCTAGCGAGAATTGGCGTAGACCCGATAAAGAAGTCAGCTTGCTGATGGAGTTGTTTTTTACCGTATTACAGCGCGAAATTAAATTGCTGGATAAGAATCAGGTTAAGCTCAACATTATTGGCGATATCAGCCGCTTTTCGGCGCGATTACAGAAGCAAATTGCTGCTGCTCAAGAGAAGACATCTCGCAATACTGGCTTGATTCTAAATGTTGCGGCTAACTATGGTGGCCGTTGGGACATACTTCAAGCAGCACAAAAATTAGCGGAAAAGGTCGAAACTGGCGAAATGACCAGCAGTCAGTTCACCGAAGAAGCCTTAAGTGCACATTTGTGCATGCAAAATCAGAGTGAAGTTGATTTAATGATCCGCACGGGCGGGGACTGTCGCATCAGCAATTTTGTGCTGTGGCAGGCGGCCTATGCAGAATTGGTGTTTACCGACACCCTTTGGCCTGATTTCGATGAACAGGCTTTTCATGAAGCGATAGCCATTTTTGCAAGTCGCCAGCGCCGTTTTGGTCTGACTGGAAGTCAGATTGATGAGATGCGTGCATTGTAAAACCTCATGAGGGATTTTTTTTGCTAAAACAACGAATAATAACAGCAACTTGGTTAGTTCCATTAGTTTTAGGGGCGATATTTTTGCTCCCTGCCAGCTACTTCGCCTGGGCCTTAGTTGCCGTCTTCCTTATTGCAGCAAAGGAATGGGGAAGAATTATCGATAATCAGTGTGATGTCACTCAGTGGAGCTTTACCTTCACAGTCGGCATCCTATTGGTGGCAATTAATCTTATTGTGCCAATCGATGCAGTTTGGTTAAGCCATCAGTTACATCCTATCTATTTGGCCATTCTCTATATTGGTGCATTCTGGTGGTTAGCATCACTATTATTAGTGGTAACTTATCCTAAAAGCGCTAAGTTCTGGCAAAAGAATCCTATGTTTAAGTCCATGTTTGGACAGTTAACCTTAGTGCCTTGCTTTGTTGCTCTTATCGCACTCAAATCCATTAGCTCACAAACTTCACCCTATTACGGCCCAGTATTAGTACTGTTAGTGATGTTGATTGTGTGGGCCGCTGATTCTGGGGCTTACTTCGTCGGTAAAGCGATAGGTAAAACGAAACTGATGCCTGCAGTGAGCCCTGCTAAAACCTTGGAAGGCCTACTTGGTGGTTTAGTGACGACTATGCTCGTGGTTGCAGGTGTTATGTATTATTCACCAGAGCAAGAACTGGGTTTAGTTGTGGCAGTGACCTTATTTGTTGCTTTAGTGTCAGCGCTGGGCGATTTATCTGAGAGTATGTTTAAGCGTGCGGCCTGTATTAAAGATTCTGGCACTATTTTGCCCGGTCACGGCGGCGTGCTCGACCGCATCGACAGCCTGACTGCAGCCTTGCCGGTGTTTACCCTGATCTACATTGCATTCTGGATGTAACGCTATGCAAAATATGGTGATTTTGGGTGCTACCGGTTCAATTGGTGCTAGTACCTTAAGCGTGATTTCGGCTAATCCATTGGCTTATAGTATTTATGGATTGGTGGCCAATGCGAGCGTTGATAAGATGCTGGCTTTGTGTGTAGCCCATAAACCGAAAGTCGCGCATATGGTGGATGAAGAGGCTGCGAAACAGTTACGCGCCGTTTTACCCGCTGCGCTCAATATCCAAGTCACTACTGGCATGAACGATTTACTCGGTTTAGTGACGGCTGCCGAAGTGGATACTGTAATGGCAGCGATTGTCGGGGCTGCAGGGCTAGTACCAACCCTTGAAGCCGTGAAGGCAGGAAAGCGAGTATTACTGGCCAATAAAGAAGCTTTAGTCATGTCGGGTGAGTTGTTTATTGAGGCGACTAAGCGCTCTGGTGCTGTGCTCTTGCCCGTGGACAGTGAGCATAATGCTATCTTTCAATGTTTACCCCTAGAAGTACAGGCTAACCTCGGCCGTTGCGATTTAGCTGCGTCGGGTATATCCCATATTTTGTTAACCGGTTCTGGCGGACCTTTCCTGCGGTCGGATCTTGCGACACTTGCGGCCATGACGCCTGCCCAAGCCTGTAAACACCCTAATTGGTCCATGGGACCTAAAATCTCTGTTGACTCCGCCACTATGATGAATAAGGGGTTAGAGTTCATTGAGGCGCGGTGGTTGTTTAACACTCAGGCTGAGCAACTGAAGGTGGTTATTCATCCGCAAAGCGTTATCCACTCTATGGTGCAGTACCGTGATGGTTCGGTTATCGCCCAAATGGGTAACCCAGATATGCGTACGCCTATTGCCCATTGCATGGCTTATCCGCAAAGAATTCATTCTGGCGTTGAACCTTTAGATTTTTTCAAAGTCGGACAGTTAAGCTTTTATGAACCTGATTTTGAACGTTTCCCCTGTTTAGCTCTGGCAATGGACGCGTGTGCCCAAGGCCAAGAGGCGACAACTGTGTTAAATGCTGCCAATGAGGTCGCTGTTGAAGCGTTTTTACAGGGACAAATTGGCTTTACTCAAATTGCAAAAGTGAACGAAGCTTGTTTAGTGACTGTGCCTAAACGCCCTATGGGCAGCATAGAAGATATTTTAGCCTTAGATGCGCAAACTCGCGTCTATGCGCGTGAAACCTTAGCAAGCATCGCTTAGCAATAGCTGAGTGATTAAATTTATAACGTAAGGAGTGGGATGTTAGATTTTTTATGGAACTTAGGTTCTTTCATCGTTGCACTGGGTCTGTTAATTACTGCCCACGAATACGGCCATTTCTATATCGCGCGACGTTGTGGCGTGAAAGTCGAACGTTTCTCCATTGGTTTTGGTAAGGCTATTTGGCGCCGTGTTGGTAAAGACGGCACTGAATATGTGTTAGCCATGATCCCCCTTGGTGGCTATGTCAAAATGCTCGATGAGCGTGTTGAAGACGTTCCCGATGAATTAAAAGATCAAGCGTTCAATCGTAAAACCGTATGGCAACGTATTGCGATTGTGGCCGCAGGTCCAATTGCTAACTTTATTTTTGCCATCGTTGCCCTGTATTTTATGTATCTGATTGGTGTGCCATCACTTAAGCCTGTGATCACCTCGACGACACCCGGGACTGCTGCTGCGCAAATTCAAATTACAGAGCCAATGCAAATAACGGCCATTTCCGGTCAGGCTGTGCGTAACTGGGAAGAAGTGAATTTAGCTTTAGTCGGCCACATAGGTGATGAAAGTCTGAGTGTATCGCTGATGCCATTGAATGGTTTGCAAGGTTTGGATTCTAGTGCGCGGTCTTACACCTTAGATACGCGTAATTGGCGTTTTGATCCTGAAAAAGAATCCCCGATTACGGCATTAGGGTTAGGGATTTATCGTCCCGAAATCGTCCCCACCATTGCTGCGATTAGTCCTGACAGTGCCGCTGCGAATAGTGAGCTAAAAGTCGGTGACACCTTAGTCGCAATAAATGGTAAAAATTATACCGATTGGCAGGCTTTTGTTGACATTATTCAACATTCTGCCAATGTGCCTGTGAGTTTAACTGTGCGTCGCAATGGCGAACAGTTTAATGTGGCAGTGACACCCTTAAGCAGTAAAAATGCCGATGGCCAAGAGATAGGTATGCTCGGGGTGAGCCCAACCCAAGCACAATGGCCAGACAATATGCGTTTACAACTTGAATATGGACCAATCGATTCTTTCGGCATAGCAGCGGATAAAACATGGCAACTTGTTGCTGTGAGCTTTAAGATGATTGGCAAATTATTTACCGGCGATGTGTCGGTGAAAAACCTGAGTGGACCCATTTCGATCGCACAGGGTGCGGGCAGTAGTGCAAACTATGGCTTGGTCTATTTTCTCGGGTTCCTCGCGCTCATCAGCGTCAATTTAGGCATCATTAACTTGCTGCCTTTACCTGTGCTCGATGGGGGACACCTGCTGTATTACTTTATTGAAGTAATAACTGGTAAACCTGTACCTGAAAAGGTGCAGGAAATAGGATTCAGATTTGGGGCAGCAATACTGCTGATGTTGATGAGCGTTGCGCTTTTCAATGATTTTGCCCGACTCTGAGCAAGGACAGACTAATAATTAGAAGTGCTCTATGAGATTGAATAAACTTTTTGCCTCGATGTTATTCGTCGGTGCGTCGTTTTCAGGGACTGTGTTGGCTGATACTTTCCAACCGTTTGAAGTGACCGACATCCAAGTTGAAGGTTTGCAACGAGTTGCACTCGGTGCTGCCTTGTTAAGCTTACCAGTAAAAGTAGGTGACACTGTTGACCAGTTAAGAATCCAGCAAGCGATTAAAAGCTTGTATGCATCGACTAACTTTGAAAATGTCTCCGTGAGCCGAGATGGCGGCGTATTAGTGGTGAAAGTCACTGAGCGTCCGACTATTAGTGCCGTGACATTTGATGGCAACAAAGACATTAAAGACGAACAGTTACAGGAAAGTCTGGACGGTTCTGGCGTTAAAGTCGGTGAGTCCCTCGATCGTACTATGTTGACTGGTATTGAAAAGGGTCTGCAGGATTTCTACTACGGCGTGGGTAAATACGGTGCGAAAGTGGAAGCCCAAGTGATTAACTTACCCCGTAATCGGGTTGAGCTGAAATTTAAGTTTACCGAAGGTTTAGCGGCCGAAATCCGCCAAATTAACGTGGTCGGTAATCATGAGTTCACCGATGCTGAGTTGATTGGCATGCTGGAACTTAAAGATTATGTGGCTTGGTGGGATCTGTTCGGCGAACGCCGTTATCAGAAGCAAAAGCTGCAGGCCGATCTCGAGACCATCAAAACCTATTACCACAATAAAGGTTATATCCGCTTCGAAGTCACTTCGACTCAAGTGGCTATGACGCCTGACCGTAAAGGTTTATATATTACCATCAACGTAGACGAAGGTGAGAAATATAAAGTTAAAGAAGTAAACCTGACGGGTGATTTGATGGGTCGTGAAGAGTTGATGAAATCAATTCTGCCAATCAAAGCGGGTGATATGTACAACGGCGGTGATGTGACTTTCACCGAAGAAATGTACAGCAAGTATTTAGGCCGCTTCGGTTATGCTTACCCTGAAGTGAAAACCTACCCTGAAATTGATGATAAGACTAAAGAAGTCACCTTAAACATCAATGTTAAACCGGGTAAACGTGTTTACGTACGGGCGATTAACTTCACTGGTAACACAGTGACTAAAGATGAAGTGATGCGCCGTGAGCTGCGTCAGATGGAAGGCGCTTGGTTAAACTCAGCGCAAGTTGAGCAATCTAAAGCGCGTCTTAACCGTTTGGGTTTCTTCGAAACCGTTGACACTGAAACCATTCAAGTGCCAGGTACCGATGATTTAGTCGATGTTGCGGTTAAAGTGAAAGAGCAGCCGTCGGGCTCATTCAACGCGGGTGTCGGTTATGGTACTGAATCAGGTCTGAGTTTGCAGTTTGGTGTACAGCAAAACAACTTCTTAGGCACAGGTAATCAAGCGGGTATTAGCTTGAGCACCAACAAGTACTCTAAAAACGTTAACTTATCCTATACCGATCCGTACTGGACAAAAGACGGTGTGAGTTTAGGCGGGAGCGTTTATTGGAGTGAGTTTGACGCCAATGAAGCTAACTTAGAACGCTATAAAAACAGTTCTTATGGTGTGGCGCTTAACTCGGGTTTCCCGATTAACGAATACAACCGTATTAATGGTGGTATTGGCTATCGTCACAACACGATTTCTGAGATCTCAGCTTATGAGCAGGCGCTGCGTTTCTATAACATCTATCGTGATGACGATCCAAACGCGGACTTAAGTTTCGATAACTTTGAACTCAGCCTGGGCTGGTATCGTAGCACCTTGAACCGTGGCACTTTCCCAACAGACGGCTCGTCCCAGCGTCTGAACGGCAAAATGACTTCGCCAGGGTCTGATTTACAGTATTTTAAGACAGACTTTGACACTAACTACTATTTCCCTGTTAACCGCAGTCAGAGCGTTGTGCTCTTGGCCCGTGGTCGATTAGGTTATGGTAACGGTTATGGTCAATTTAATGATAATGACCAAATTTTACCTTTCTGGGAAAACTATTACTCAGGTGGTAGTAGCTCGCTACGTGGCTTTAAGTCGAACTCTGTAGGTCCACGTTCATTCTATCTCTATCGAGGTAGTGAGCCGTGTGCACCGGATCCATCGGGCGATGGCTGTAGCTTGCCTGGCGATCCTAATAGTATCCAAGTCAGTTCTGGCCGCTCTATCGGTGGTAATGCCCTTGCAACGGCAAGTATGGAGTTGATTGTACCAACCCCATTCCTGGATGAGGCTTACACTAACTCAGTTCGTACTAGCTTCTTTGTCGATGCGGGTAACGTCTGGGATACTGAGTTTGATTACGAGTCATATCAAACACTTCCGGCGGACGAGTTTGCTAAGTTACAAGACTATAGTGATCCAGCTCGCCTGCGCGCCTCTTGGGGCTTGAGTGTTCAATGGTTATCACCTATGGGACCTATGGTGTTCAGCTTGGCGTGGCCGCTTAAAGAATATGAAGGTGACCAAACGGAGATCTTCTCTTTCAATATTGGCAAAACTTTTTAAAAGGCATACACTCGGCAAGTTTTGCTGACAATAACAAGGTAACAAGGAGTTTATTTTGAACAAGATGGTAAATTGCGCGCTGATGACGTTAGTTTTGTTAGGCGCGCCGTTAGTGGCACATGCTGAGAAAATTGCCGTAGTGGATATGGGCGCTGTGTTTGAACAGCTCCCACAACGTGAACAGATCTCTCAATCTCTGAAGAAAGAGTTTGGTGATCGCGTAGCTGATGTCCAAAAAATGCAAGAAGAAATGCGTTCTCTGATGGAGAAGCAGCAACGTGATGGTGCATTAATGAACGATGCACAAAAAACTGAGCTGGTTCGTAAAATGGAATCGCTAAAATCTGAATATCAGTTAAAAGGCAAAGCATTGGATGAAGACCTACGTCGTCGCCAAGGTGAAGAGCAAAATAAACTGTTAGTTAAAGTGCAAAAAGCCATCAACACTATCGCTGAAAAAGACCAATATGATTTGGTATTACAACGTGGTGCTGTCATTTATGTTAAGCCTAACGCTGACATCAGTGGCAAAGTGGTTGAAGCCTTAAGCAAAGGCAAGTAATAGATGAATAGTGTGACTTTAAAAGAGCTATGCCTGTTATTAGACGGTGATATCCAAGGCGACGAAACGCTAATTATTAATAGTGTGGCGACCTTAGAAAATGCCAAGGCGGGTCAGATCTCTTTTTTAGCCAACAGTAAATACCGCTCTCAGCTTGAGGCAACTCAAGCGAGTGCGGTGTTATTGTCAGCTAAAGATGCGCAGGATTATCAAGGTACTGCGTTAATTGTAAAAGATCCATATGTCGGTTTTGCTCGTGTTGCTCAGTATTTGGACACTACACCCAAAGCAGCGGTGGGTATCCATCCTTCGGCACAAATTGATCCTTCAGCCCATTTAGGGGAAGGTGTCGCTATTGGCGCGAATGCTGTGATTGGTGCGAACGTCATTTTAGGTGAAAATGTGCAGATCGGTGCCGGTGTTGTGCTGGGACAAGATGTGGTTATTGGCTCAAAAACACGTTTGTGGGCTAATGTCACCGTCTATCACGATGTGCATTTAGGACAGGATTGTATTATCCATTCGGGTGCCGTATTAGGCTCAGATGGTTTTGGTTATGCTAACGAACGTGGTCAGTGGATTAAAATTCCGCAGACAGGTGGCGTGCGTATTGGCGATCGGGTTGAAATTGGTGCTAATTCAACGGTAGATCGTGGGGCATTAGGCCATACAGAGATCCACGACGGTGTGATTATTGATAACCAAGTGCAAATTGCCCATAACGATATAATCGGCGAAAATACTGCTATTGCAGGCAGTACTACTGTTGCTGGCAGTGTCACTATTGGTAAATATTGTATTATTGGCGGTAGCTGTGCCATCGCAGGTCATTTGAGCATTGCCGATGGTGTGCATGTGTCTGGTGCTACCAATATCACCACTAATATGCGTGAGCCTGGTTTATACTCTTCTGCCACCGTGGCAATGGACAATAAACTTTGGCGTAAAAATACAGTTCGTTTCCGTCAGTTAGATGAACTGTTCCAGCGTGTTAAAACGTTGGAAAAAAATTTAAAAACACCAGATTAATTGCCCCAAGGCAATTTGAGGAACTCGGTTCGTGTCTAATCAAATGAACACTATGGATATTAAAGAAATACTTAAATATCTACCCCATAGATATCCATTCCTATTGATCGATCGTGTGCTTGATTACACTCCTGGTGTTAGTCTGCAGGCGATCAAAAACGTTTCAATAAATGAGCCATTTTTTCAGGGACATTTCCCGATACAACCTGTGATGCCAGGTGTGCTTATTTTAGAAGCGATGGCACAGGCAACTGGCCTGTTAGCCTTTAAAACGATGAGTAGTGATGTACCACCACCAGGTGTGTTGTATTACTTTGCTGGTATCGATAATGCGCGTTTTAGACGTGTGGTTGAGCCAGGAGATCAAATTCATTTTGATGTCAAAATGATTAAAGAGCGCCGCGGGATTGGCGTTTTCTACGGTGAGGCCAAAGTGGATGGTGAAGTGGTTTGTTCCGCTGAAATCATGTGTGCCCGCAGAGAGATTAGTCAGTGATAGATACATTAGCGTTTGTGCATCCCGATGCAAAAATTGGCAATAACGTCACTATTGGCCCTTGGACCTATATCGGTGCGGGCGTCGAAATTGGTGATGATTGTTGGTTGAGTTCCCATGTGGTGGTCAAAGGCCCAACGATTATCGGCAAAGGGAATCGTATTTTTCAATTCGCCTCCGTTGGTGAAGAATGCCAAGACAAAAAGTACGCTGGCGAGCCGACACGACTGATCATTGGTGACAATAACGTCATCCGTGAAAACGTGACCATTCACCGCGGTACAGTTCAAGATAACAGTGAAACCCGTATTGGGTCGAATAACCTGTTTATGAACTATGTGCATATCGCCCATGACTGTGTGGTCGGCGATAATGTCATCATGGCGAATAATGCATCTATTGCAGGTCACGTGCACGTCGGTGACTGGGCGATTTTAGGCGGTATGACAGGTGTGCATCAGTTTGTGCATATTGGTGCCCATGCATTTACTGCTGGTTGTTCTTTAGTACTGCAGGATGTGCCTCCCTTTGTGATGGCAGCGGGTCAACCGACGGTGCCTCGCGGCTTAAACAGTGAGGGTATGAAGCGTCGCGGTTTTTCTAAAGAAAGCCAGTTAGCCGTGCGTCGTGCTTATAAAACGTTATACCGTAGCAGTTTAACGGTAGAAGAAGCGATTGAAGCATTAGCTGAAGATGCGCAGAATGATGAGCAAGTCAAATTACTGCTTGAGTTTGTAAAGTCATCGAGTCGCGGCATTATTCGCTAACTTGATGACCACATGACAACAAAAGGGCATTTTTATGCCCTTTTGTATTATTGGTTTAAGCCTTTTTTGTGGTAGACGTAGCCGTTAAAAATGTGTTTATTCATCAATGCATTCGACCATAAATGAGCTTAGTCATTAATTGAATCATTAACTTAACATAAGTGTAGGCTTGGAACGATGCATTTTAGGTGCGGTTTACCTCTTCATCCAATGCCATTAATTCATGAGACGTGATTGGTTTATGAGCAATAAAACTCCATTAGTGTTTGCCATGGTTGCCGGAGAACTCTCAGGCGATATTTTAGGTGCAGGTTTAATGGCTGCGCTGCAAAAGACCCATCCCGATGCGCGCTTTGTCGGTATCGGTGGACCCCGCATGGAAGCCCTAGGCTTCAAATCCCTGTTTGCGATGGAAGAACTCGCAGTGATGGGAATCGTTGAAGTGTTATCTCGTCTACCTCGCTTATTAAAAGTGCGGTCATCCTTGATTAAAGAGATCACCGCGCTTAAGCCCGATTGTTTTATTGGCATAGATGCACCGGATTTTAATATAGGCCTCGAGCTTAAACTCAAAGCGCGCGGTATTAAAACCGTCCATTATGTGAGCCCATCCGTGTGGGCATGGCGCCCAAAACGTATATTCAAAATCGCGAAGGCGACCCATATGGTGTTGTCGTTATTGCCATTTGAGAAAGCTTTTTATGACAAGCATCAAGTACCTTGCACCTTTGTGGGTCATACCTTAGCGGATGATATTCCGTTGCGAAGCGATAAAGCGGCGGCGCGTCAGTTACTTGAACTCGATGCCGATGCAGAATATTTAGCGATTCTACCGGGATCCCGTGGTGGCGAGTTAAAGCAACTGGCTGAGCCTTTCGTGAAGGCGGCTTTACTGATTAAACAGAACTTCCCTGATATACGTTTTGTGACGCCACTGGTAAATCAAAAGCGCCGTGAGCAATTTGAGCAAGCGTTGAAGGATTTTGCACCCGATCTCGAAATTCATATGGTCGAAGGTCAGTCGCGCGAAGTCATGGCGGCTGCCGATGGCATTTTATTAGCTTCTGGCACCGCGACGTTAGAAGCCATGTTGGTTAAGCGTCCAATGGTGGTGGCTTATCGTGTTAGCCCTATGACCTATTGGATTGCTAAGCGCATGATGCAGGTCGAGCGTTTCTCGTTACCGAATCTACTGGCTGGAAAAGATCTCGTCCCTGAGCTCATTCAAGAAGATTGCACGCCAGAGAAAATAGCTGCGGCGGTCACAGTCGAGTTAAATCGAGATTTTACGCCGCTCAAAGCTGAATTTGATGCCCTGCACCAAGTGTTACGCCGTGATGCGAGCTTAAAAGCCGCTGAAGCGGTAATGGCACTGGTTGAGCCTAAACCAAGTCATGCTAAATCGCTGGAGGCTAACTAGTGGCAATTTTTAAAAGTTTAACCGACGCCGATTTGCTGGCCTTTTCGACGGGATTAATTGCTGGTGTGGATGAAGTCGGCCGTGGGCCTTTAGTCGGCGATGTAGTGACTGCGGCTGTGATTTTAGATCCAAACAAGCCCATCAGTGGTCTGAATGATTCCAAGAAACTCAGTGAGAAGCGCCGCGAAGCTTTGTTTTATGAGATTTGTGAAAAAGCCCTGTGTTATCACGTGGGCCGCGCAAGTCCTGCTGAAATCGATACGCTTAATATCTTGCATGCCACTATGTTGGCAATGCAGCGCGCGGTTGCAGGGCTTAAGATTGCGCCTGCGTTGGTGTTAGTCGATGGCAATCGCAGTCCGGCATTTGTTGCCCATAATGGCGTCTCGCTTACCAGTCACAGCATCATTAAAGGTGATGGTTTAATTGCCAGTATTAGTGCCGCATCGATTATCGCCAAAGTGACGCGGGATCGTGAGATGGATGTGCTCGATGCTGCTTATCCGCAATACGGTTTTGCTAAGCATAAGGGCTATCCGACTAAGGCGCATTTTGAGGCCATCGCCGAACATGGGGTATTTGACCAATATCGTAAAAGTTTTAAACCCGTCAAGGCATTACTGGGACTGTAAGTTGTGCTCCCAAGCCACCTGAAGATACGAGTTTCAGGTTGTTTGGGTATAAGTTCCCGTTATCCAGCAAAGTCACTGGCTCTGGCTGCGTGACTTTGTTAGTCTGCTTTCTAGTTATTGTTAACCTGCTATTCAAAGATAATCCTAATTATGTCCGATCCTCGTTTTGTGCATCTTCGTGTCCACAGTGACTTCTCTATGACCGATGGCGTGGCCAAGGTCAAGCCTATTTTGGCGCAGGTGGAAGCGCAGGGAATGGCCGCGGTCGCCTTGACTGACCAAAATAACTTTTGTGGTTTGGTGAAGTTTTACAGTGGTTGCCATGGTGCGGGGATCAAGCCGATTATTGGTGCCGATTTTTGGATGCAAGTGCCCGGATTTGAAGGCGAATTATGCGCCTTAACCATTATTGCGATGAACAATGTCGGTTATCAAAATCTGACCCAAATCATCAGTCAAGCCTATTTGCGTGGCCAAGTGGCCGGCCGTGTAGTGATAGACCAAGAGTGGTTACTCACTTATAACGAAGGCATTTTGCTGTTATCGGGCGCCAAAGAAGGCGATCTGGGTAAGGCACTGCTCAAGGGCAATGGCACACAAGTCGAATCTTTATGCGACTTTTATCAGACCCATTTCACTGACCGTTATTTCCTCGAGCTTATCCGCACAGGTCGCCCCGATGAAGAGCGTTATCTGCATATGGCGGTGGCCTTAGCGCAGGAGAAGGGCATCCCTGTTGTGGCGACCAATCAGGTGGTGTTTCTTAAACCCGAAGATTTTGATGCCCACGAAATTCGGGTGGCAATTCACGATGGCTTTACCCTTGCAGATCCTCGTCGACCTAAAAAATACAGTGAACAGCAGTATTTGCGTAGCGAAGAGGAAATGTGTGAACTATTCGCCGACATTCCTGCGGCGTTGGCGAACAGTGTCGAAATCGCTAAACGCTGTAATGTAACGATCCGTTTGTACGAATATTTCCTGCCCAACTTCCCGACGGGTGATATGTCCATCGAAGACTTTCTGGTCGATTGTTCGAAGAAGGGCCTTGAAGAGCGGCTCGAATTCTTGTTCCCCAATCCTGAGGTGCGCGCCGAGAAACGCGGCGAATACGATGAGCGCCTCGACATTGAACTTAAAGTGATCAACCAGATGGGGTTCCCCGGTTACTTCTTGATCGTAATGGAGTTCATCCAATGGGGTAAAGATAACGGTATTCCAGTAGGGCCTGGTCGTGGCTCGGGCGCGGGTTCACTCGTGGCCTATGCGCTTAAGATTACCGACTTAGACCCATTGGAATTTGATTTACTGTTCGAGCGATTCCTCAACCCTGAGCGGGTTTCTATGCCCGACTTTGACGTCGACTTTTGCATGGATAGACGTGATGAAGTGATCGACCATGTGGCCGAATTGTACGGTCGCGAAGCAGTATCGCAAATCATCACTTTCGGGACTATGGCGGCAAAAGCGGTTATTCGCGATGTTGGCCGTGTGCTCGGTCATCCCTATGGCTTCGTTGACCGAATTTCTAAACTCATTCCACCAGAACCTGGGATGACCCTGGCAAAAGCGTTTGAGGTCGAGCCAGCCCTGCAAGAATCCTATGATGCCGATGAAGACGTAAAAGATCTGATCGACATGTGTCGCAAGCTCGAAGGTGTGACGCGTAACGCGGGTAAACACGCGGGTGGTGTGGTGATTGCACCAACTAAAATTACCGATTTTGCGCCGCTCTATTGCGACGCTGAAGGTAAAAATCCAGTAACACAATTCGATAAAAACGACGTCGAAACCGCAGGTTTAGTTAAATTCGACTTTTTGGGTTTACGTACTTTGACAATCATCGACTGGGCACTGGAGATGGTGAACAAGGTCGAGGTCAAAAACGGTCGCCCACCTGTGCGTATCGAAGCGATTCCGTTAACGGATGCGGCATCTTTCCGCTTGTTGCAAAAATATGAAACCACAGCGGTATTCCAGTTGGAATCCCGCGGTATGAAGGATTTGATTAAACGTCTGCAACCCGACTGTTTCGAAGACATGATCGCACTGGTGGCATTGTTCCGCCCTGGGCCTTTGCAATCGGGCATGGTAGATAACTTCATCGAGCGTAAGCATGGGCGCGAGGAAGTATCGTATCCCGATTCTCAGTACCAGCATGAATCCTTAAAAGAACTGTTATCACCGACCTACGGCATTATTCTGTATCAAGAGCAAGTGATGCAGATTGCACAGGTGTTATCGGGTTACACCCTTGGCGGCGCCGACATGTTGCGCCGTGCTATGGGTAAGAAAAAGCCCGAAGAGATGGCCAAGCAGCGCAGTATCTTTAAAGAGGGCGCAATCAATAACGGTGTCGACGGCGACTTGTCGATGAAGATCTTCGACTTAGTGGAAAAGTTCGCCGGCTACGGTTTTAACAAATCTCACTCAGCCGCCTATGCGCTTGTGTCTTATCAGACATTATGGCTAAAAACCCATTATCCTTCGCAGTTTATGGCGGCGGTAATGTCGGCCGATATGGACAACACAGATAAAATTGTGACTTTGGTCGATGAATGTGAGCGTATGGGGCTACCGCTCATTCCTCCGGATGTGAACAAAGGCTTGTTCAAATTTACCGTCGATGATGATTTGCGCATCGTTTATGGCATTGGCGCCATTAAAGGCGTGGGTGAAGGTCCAGTTGAATCGATTTTAGAGGCGCGTAAAGATGGCCCCTTCGTGGATCTATTCGATTTCTGTGCCCGTATTGATTTGAAAAAGCTCAATAAGCGCGTGATTGAAAAGCTGATCTGCGCGGGCGCACTCGATACTCTTGGGCCGCATCGTGCGTCTATGATGGCAACCTTGCCCGAAGCGATTCGCGCTGCCGATCAACATGCAAAAGCAGAGGCGATTGGCCAACACGATATGTTTGGTTTGCTCAACAGTGAACCCGAAGACAGTAAGCAGCAGTTTGTCGAATGTACCCCATGGCCAGATAAAATTTGGCTCGAAGGCGAGCGCGAAACCCTAGGCTTGTATTTGACCGGTCATCCGATCAATCAATATTTAAAAGAGCTTAAGCATTACACGTCCGGTCGTTTGAAAGATGTGCATCCCACCGAACGCGGTAAAACCGCTAAGGCTGCGGGTTTAGTGGTGGCAACGCGAGTGATGCTGACCAAACGCGGCTCGAAAATGGGTCTGTTGACGCTCGATGATAAGAGCGCACGTCTTGAAATCATGTTGTTTACCGAAGCCTTTGAAAAGTTTAATCATCTGCTGGAGAAAGACCGCATCCTCATTTGTGAAGGTGAGGTGAGTTACGATGATTTTGCCGGCGGCAACCGTATGACGGCGCGTAACATCATAGATATCAGTGAGGCGCGCAGCCACTTTGCCAAAGCGCTGGAAATTGATATGGATGGCAGCGAGTTAACGCCATCGGCGTTAGACACTTTCGAGCAAGCCCTAAGCCCGTGGCGTAACGGCGCCGTGCCTGTGGTGATCAATTACACTCAAGCTCAAGCCAAAGGTCAGTTTAGGTTAGCCGATGCTTGGCGAGTGAATCCGACCGATGACTTGATGCTCTCGCTCGAATCGCTCCTCGGGCCAAACAAGGTGAGAATTTTATTCTAATGTTGGCGAATGTCTTAGGTGTAAACAGATGAAGTTAACTTATGTCGGCTAAGCGTGACGAAGCGTTGACTGCAGGCGATCTCAGCGCGCATATCTGTGATTTTTTGGCTGCGCAATCCTTAGCGCCTGACAGCAAGTTAGTACTGGCTTACAGTGGTGGGGTTGATTCCGAAGTCTTGGCCTTTGGTTTAAGCCAGTTTGCACGGCAACATCCGGAGTTTAATTATCTGCTAGTGTATGTACACCATGGCCTAAGCGATAACGCTGAGGCTTGGGCACAGCATTGCCTTGAGCGGGGCCAGTATTACGACCTGCCCGTGACGGTTGAGCGAGTCGCGGTTAATCGTGGACCAAGATTGAGCCTTGAAGCCGAAGCTCGAAAAGTCCGTTATCAAGCGATTGAACGGCATTTAAGCGAAAATGATGTGTTGTTGACAGCTCACCATGAAGACGATCAGCTCGAAACTATTCTGCTGGCGCTCAAACGTGGTCAAGGCCCGAAAGGGCTGGCGGCCATGGGGCAAGTACAAGCATTAGCACAAGGCAAACAATTGCGGCCGTTATTGGATATCAGCCGTGAGCAGATTGAAGCCTACGCAAAACAGCAGGGCTTAGTGCATATTGAAGATGAAAGTAATCAAGACGATAAGTACGATCGAAATTTTTTACGCTTAGAAATCATTCCCCGCTTAAAAGCGCGTTGGCCGAGTATTGCGACAACTGCGAGTCGCAGTGCGGCATTGTGCGCCGAACAACAGGCGACGCTGGATTTACAGGTGAGTGAACGTTTACCTTTATGGTTAACCCAAGCGCCTTACCATACTCAAAGTGTATTCAAGCTCGATGGTTTTGCCGAACAGTCAGCCGACTGGCAAGCGTTACTCTTGCGTGGCTTTATTGAATCCCAAGGTTTTGCTTTGCCCTCAAAGGTGCAGCTTAAGCAAATCATCACTCAGCTTCTTAACGCGAAAGACGATGCTAAAGTGCATATTCGAGTGGGTGAGTGTGAAATCCGCCGCTTTGCTAATCAAGTCTATTTATTCAAGTATCAAACTCACAAACGTCACACTCAGCCTGTGAGTTGGACCTTGCCACAGCATGACTTTATTTCTTTATTACAGGGAGATAGTACCGAATTAGTCGTGTCGCCTGCGGACTTAGCGAATGGTGAGCAGATTAGGCTGATAGTGACAGAACAAGGTCCCAGAGTCCGTTTACCTTGGCCTAATGAAGTCGTTAGTGTGCGTTATCAACTTGCGGGACAATTTCGCTGCCACCCGCATTCTCGGGGTAAGGGGCGAGAATTAAAGAAACTGTGGCAAGAGTTTGCCATTCCGCCTTGGGTACGCGAAAAGGTGGGTTTTGTGTTTTATGGTGAGCAACTGGTGATGGCAATTGGGCTGTGGGTTGAAAAGGGCTTTATTGTTGAGTCGAATGGACTTGGTTTACAGGTGTTTGTTGAGGAAGCAAAGGAATTCTAGTCGAGAGTCAATCTTGGAATATTGGTGTGTTCTAGGAAAGCGAGAGGAGAGTGGAACGCAGCGCGTCAGTTTGATTTAGACCTTTATGGGGTACGCGCTGCGAGTGAGTTATCGCATTTCATTTGGCATCCCTGCGCGTGTTAAACTAATTGATTTTGGCTGAGTTTATAGCAGTTACGTCCGGCGGCTTTGGCTTGATAAAGCGCCTTATCGGCAAGTTCATAAAGTTGTTCGGCTTCAATGGTATCGTGTGATTCTGCCGCCCCTAAACTACAGCTCACCCCAAATTGATTGAAACTACTGTGCTGATTGATTACCGAGACAATCCGTTCACATAACAAGCCAGCCGCATGAATATTGCCTTGGACAATAATGACGAATTCATCACCACCAATCCGGAAGGCTTGATCTGTATTGCGTATGGTTGCACGAATGATGTCACCAAATTCCTTCAGAATATAGTCACCACATTTATGGCCGAATTTATCATTAAGTTGTTTAAAGTTATCAAGATCGAGCACTATGAGAGCGACGGCTCCTTGTTTTCGATGGGCTCTGGCGGTCGCATTACTGAGACTCTGACTGTAATAATGGCGATTGCCTAAGCCAGTGAGCGAGTCAAACATAGCTTGCATCGACATTTCTTGATATTGCAACGCATTTAATAAAGGTTGCAATAACAGCGGTTCAATATCCTGTAAGTTTGAGGTTTGTGATGGCGTGAATGGCGTCACTAGTTGGTACTGAATCGTTAATGGCATTCCTGCACACATGAGCTGTCGTTTGACGCTGATACCATAACGTTTGCCCCAGCTGAATTTGTGCTCGCCATAGGTTAAGCGCACGCCTTGGATCGGCAAGTGTTGTCCCAGCACTTTGCCATAGCAGGCAAAGACTGTCCTAGGATCTAAACTGGCATGCAGTTGTTGGATCACTTGTATCAAGTCCAATGGATTATCATTGGGACTATAATGTTCTGTTTGATAGCGATATTCGTCGGGATACAGCTCGGTCGCTAGGCCAAAGTCCATAATCATCACTCCAGCAAATGTTAGTGCGATACATCTCTAACCTAGTCTAAGCAAATACCGTGCCGCAATATTTGTTAATAAAATTTGTCTTTGTTAGTCATTCAGTTAAGCTTAAAACTCAGCGTTAGATTTTTTGACACGTCAGCATTTTGACAGGAGTCATAGCCCCAATGGAACATAGCTTTTTAATCCAAGTATTACTTATGCTCGTGATTGCCATTGTGGCCATTGCTGTGCTGCGTCGTTTGGGCCTACCTGCAATTCTGGCTTATTTACTCACAGGGGTTGTGAGTGGCCCGAGTGGTTTTCATTGGTTTACCCAGCATCAAATGCAATCTGTCGCCGAGCTTGGCGTTGTGCTGCTGATGTTTACCTTAGGCTTAGAGTTCTCTGTGCCGCGGCTGTGGGCCATGCGCCGGACCGTATTTGGCTTAGGCAGTGCACAGATGGTGATAACGACCTTGTTGACCATGGGCGTTGCCCTATTGTGCGGCCTGAATTGGGTTGAAGCCTTGGTTATCGGTGCAGCCATCGCGTTGTCATCTACTGCTATAGTCCTTAAATTACTCAATGAACAGGGATGGCTGAGGCGCCGCCATGGCGAACTCTCCGTCAGCGTGCTTTTGTTCCAAGATTTAGCGGTTGTGCCGTTGTTGATCCTATTGCCATTACTGGCCAATGGCGGCGAACCTTTGATGGTCGCGGATATCGCCTTTGCCTTGCTCAAAGGCATATTGGCCTTTTTCCTCTTAATGGCGTTTGGTAAGTGGGCATTGCCGCGGATATTTGATGAGGTTGCGCGTTCTCGCTCCAATGAGCTGTTTGTATTATCGACCTTAGTCGTTGCGCTTGTCACAGGGGCTTTTACTCAGTGGCTAGGATTATCTATGGCGCTGGGGGCATTTATGGCGGGTATGCTGCTGGGAGAAAGCCAGTACCGCCGCCAACTTGAGGCGGATATACGACCGTTTCGTGATCTATTGATGGGGCTGTTTTTCATCTCCATTGGCATGATGCTGGACTTTACTTTAGTGATGCGTTTCTGGTGGCAGATACTGCTGATCTTAGTGGCGGTTGTGCTAGGTAAGGCGCTGATCATTCATGGCATTTTAAGATTAGTAGGTGAGCCTTTTCGAATTGCGATGAGTACGGCTATGAGCTTAGCTCAAGTGGGGGAGTTCAGTTTTGTGGTATTGGCTTTAGCGGTCAACTATCAACTTTTAAATAATGAGATCAGTACCATATTAGTCATGGTCGCCGTGCTTTCCATGGCAATAGCTCCTTGGTTAGTTCGTCATAGTGTGGATATTGCTAAGTGGGCGCTGGGGATCCGTCAGGCAAAGCATGTGGATGAAGCTGTGCCATTGATGATGGATGATCATGAGCTGGTGATGATTTTTGGTTACGGCCGAGTAGGACAAACCATTGCCCGTTTTTTAAAAACTGAAGCTGTACCCTATCTGGTATTGGATCTCGATCCAACGCGCGTCACTGAAGCGCGTCGTGCGGGCGAACCTATTTATTTCGGTGATGTGTGTAAACGGGCAATTTTAAAACAAATGGGCGTTAAACAGGCCAAGATGATCGTTATCACTTTTTGTGAGTCACGTAGTTTAGAAGAAGTCTTACCTTTATGTAAGTTATTGGCACCAGAGGCTAAAATTTTAGTTAGAACCAAAGATGACAGCGATCTAGACTTGCTTAAAAAGGCAGGAGCTAATCAAGTGATCCCTGAGTCTTTAGAGGGGAGCTTGATGTTAGTATCGCAGGTACTACACCAATGTGGTGTGCCATTGGCACGGATCCTAAAACGACTAGAATCTGAGCGGCGCAATCATTATCAATTTTTACACGGCTTCTTTTCCGGCACAGAAACTGATTTTACTTTAGAGTCATTGCATGCGGTGGCATTACCGCGTGGGGCTGATGCGATTGGTAAAACCGTTGCCGATATCCTGTGGGAAACACTGAAAGTAGAGCTAAGGGCGATTCGTCGCAATGGCGCCGAAGTGGAACATCCTGAGCAGGACTGGGTTTTTCGTGCAGGGGATATCTTACTGATAGTGGGTAAACCACGGCGACTTGAGAAAGCTGAGGCTAAGCTCCTACATGGCTAAAGGCCTGAGGGTCACTCTTTTGAGATGGATGAAAATGCAGATATAAAAATGCCGACATAGTGTCGGCATTTTTGTCTGGAACTTGTTAACTTAAATTAGACAAAGTCTAATTACAGAATAACTACGTTCGCAGCTTGAGGACCTTTTTGGCCTTGTTCGATGTCAAAAGAAACCTTTTGACCTTCAGCAAGAGTTTTAAAGCCTTCTGAAACGATTGCGCGGAAATGAACGAATGCGTCAGCGCCACCATTGTCAGGAGAAATAAAACCAAAACCTTTATCTTCGTTAAACCATTTAACTACACCAGTAGTTTTAGACATGAATGTCTCCAAAATTTTCAAACAAATAATTCGCAATTATGCGGTATGTTAGCCAGAAATAGAATTATTTACATTGATGATAAGTTATGAGTGGAAAGCTTCATGACAGCAAAAAAAATATTACAGGCGTAGCGAAGGTTTTCAAATACATAATATTGCTTATAAATAGGTCTGAATCACAGGCCGGAGTGCAGATTAACATACTCTAGGGGTTTGTATAGTTTTATTTTTAAATACTTCTCATATTGAAACTGCTTTTTTGCTACTTATTGAGTGCGGAATTAGATATAACTCTTAATATTCAAAGCAATAGGTTTTATGTTTGATTGTTATCTAGTGTAAAAGTTTTTTTATGTTTGCCACGACTGACTTGCGATTAACCTTTTAATCCGTTCCATGAGGTTTAAATGCGGGCTTGTATGCTTAGGTAAGGATTCTGTCATGATTCGTTACGTTATTGAATTGTTGCTTATTTGTGGTTAATGGTATTCTCGTCATTCAATAAAAACGTGCTTGAGCTATGGATTCAGGGCGATAACTTTAGATTGAATATAATAAGAATGGAGAATGACGTTGAAAACAGTACTAAAACGGATTGGACTTGGCAGCTTAGTCTTAGTGCTGTTATTAGTGGCGCTGGTCGCCCATGAATGGTTTGCGAAAAAGCCGTTTTTCTTTCGCGCATTTCTAGACCGCAGTGTGGTCAAGATGGCTTTCGAAAGCCCTGAGACCTTAACCTCATTGGGTTTCTTAGAATCGGTAGGGATTACAGGCCATAACGCAGAGTTGGATGACGATAGTCCTGAGGCGATGGATAAGACTTTCGCGCAAGTGCGAGATCTGCGTGAAACCCTATTGAGCTATTCCGATGCGGATTTAGATGAAAATCAACGTATCTCCAAGGATATTGCCTTATATCTTGCCGATTTTGCGCTGGTCTCTGAGCCGTATCGTTACCATAACTATCCGCTGAATCAGTTGTTTGGCGTGCAAAACGGTTACCCCAGCTTTATGCAGGCGCAGCACCAAGTGCATTCTGTGGGCGATGCTGAAAACTATCTGTCGCGTTTACAAAAAGTGAAACTTAAGTTTGCGCAAACTCTCGAAGGTTTAAAAATTCGTGAGGCTAAGGGTATTATCCCGCCAAAGTTTGTGATTGAGCGTGTTCTGACCGAGATGAATGAGTTTGTCGCGATGCCAGTGCAAGACAATATTCTCTACAGTTCCTTCAAAACTAAATTGGCTGACACGGATATCAGTGCCGATGAGCAAGCACGGTTATTGGCAGCGGCGGAAGCGGACATTAAAGGTTACGTGCATCCAGCGTATCAATTATTTATCGACTACCTTACCCAGCTACAAGCCAAAGCTGGGACGGATGATGGTTATTGGGCGCTGCCTAATGGCTCCCTTGCCTATGAGCAACTGCTGAAGTTCTTCACGACCACCAATTACACTGCGGATGAAATCCATGCCAAAGGGCTCGCTGAGGTAGATCGTATTCAAAATGAAATCATGACTATTTTAGCTGCTGAAGGTTACGATGTGAGCCAAGGTTTCTCGGTCGCGATTGAAGCATTAGCCGCCGATCCTAAGTTTTACTACGAGGATAGCGATGCGGGTAGGGCGCAAATCCTCGTCGATTATCAAGCGATTCTTGATGAAGTGAATGCGGGACTCGGTGATGCCTTCCGTATTCGACCCGAAGCGGGCATGGAAGTGGTGCGTATTCCTGAGTTTAAAGAGAAAACGGCACCGGGTGCCTATTATCAGCAGCCCGCGATTGACGGTAGTCGTCCAGGGCGTTTCTATGCCAATTTATATGACATCAAGGCTACGCCTAAATACGGTATGCGCACTTTAGCCTACCACGAGGGGATCCCTGGGCATCATTTCCAAATTGCGGTGGCGATGGAGTTAGAAGGTATGCCACTTATTCGTAAGATGGCGCCTTTTACGGCGTACATTGAAGGTTGGGCTTTATATAGCGAACGTTTGGCGTGGGAGCTCGGTTTTCAAAAGGATCCCTTTGATAATATTGGTCGTCTGCAGGCAGAGTTGTTCCGCGCTGTGCGTCTAGTGGTAGATACAGGTATTCATCATAGCCGTTGGACTCGCGAGCAAGCGATTGACTATATGAAGAAAAATACTGGCATGTCCGATCGTGATGTCACGGCAGAGATTGAGCGTTATATCGTTATGCCAGGTCAAGCGACGGCTTATAAAGTCGGCATGATGAAAATTCTCGAACTGCGCGAAAAAGCCAAGTTGGCCTTAGGTGATAAGTTCGATCTCAGGGATTTCCACGATGTAGTTCTGAAGAATGGTGCAGTTCCTTTGGATATCTTAGAAACACTGGTCGACCGCTACATTGCTGATAAAAAAAGTGCTGGGGCTAAAGCCACTGACGCTAAAGCGAAAATTTAGCGTTTGGCGGTAACAGTTAATGCTTGGCTATTAATAGTAAAGCATTGTTTATCAATTGTTTACATCTAAGTAAGGCCAGTTCCATGTCTGCGGATAAGTTTGTTATTTTTATCCTGCGGGCATGGTGGTGCTGTCTATCGTGGCTATCATTCTGGCTTTCGGCCAAGGCTTTCAATACAATCCCACACAACTTATTGATAAATGTCGCGCGGCAATGGCTTGCTATTGCTCGGAGTTGATATTTTTAGTTTCAAGGTTTTTACATGAATCGCTTGTCCCCCCAAGATCCTATCCAATTGACTCGAACCACGATTGAGTCATTATTCACGCCGCCAACCTTAATGCGTGCCCGTGATTATGTGATGAAGGGACGGGTGTTGAGCGCCAAAGCGAACGCCGATTTTCGTCATATTGAAGGTCGTGTCATGGGGACGGAATCCCAGCCCTATCGGCAGGATATTCGCCTTGTCAGCATGAACCATAAGTTGATCATGAATGGCTTCTGTTCATGTCCCGCCACTGGGCATTGCAAACATATTGCTGCCGTACTTTACAGTTTACTGAGTGATAGAACCGTTGAGGATCAACGTATTGCTCAGTGGTTACATCTGCTAGACGAAAGTGATGATCTCACGGTTTCAAATGTCGATTTACTCTACGACGATCGCGTGCTGTACGTGTTATCTAAAGATGATAACGGTGTCTTTCTTGAGCTAAGAAAAGGCAAGTTGGCGAAGAATGGTGGCTATAACAAAGGCTCGAAAATCGCTTTATCCGACGTGCAATATTACATGCCCGCTTGGATTGGCGCTGAAGACGTGCTCATCATCAATCTCATCATGTCAACTCGTCGCCATGGTGCCTCTCGCCTGTATCTTAAAGCTCAGTTAGGTGCCATGGCACTGGAAAAAATGCTCGTCACTGGGCGGTGTTTTTGGGAGGAGAGTCGTTTACCGCTCACCCGAGGTGAAGCGAGCAAGCCTGAATTCATTTGGTTAGATAAGGATGCCGAGCATAAACAAATGCAGTTAAGGCTGCCCAATAAGGACAATTGGGAGCTGATCCCCTGTGAGCCACCGACTTATATCGATTTAGATTATTTTAAAGTGGGCGCATTGGACACTGAGATCAGTGTTGAAAAGCTGTTATTACTCAGTCAGATGCCGCCAGTGCCTAGCTCACAGATTGAACTGGTGAGCCACAAACTGATTAAGCATTTTTCGGCGAAAACGGTACCTACGCCTGCTTTGATTGATTTTGTCGAGCTGCAAGTGCCGCTTCAAGTTAGGTTGACCTTAACATCGCAGGATTTACCTGAGTTTGCTATGGCGCAGCCATTAGTGCTGCTGGAGTTTATCTATCAAGATGTGGTGCTCGGCGGTCAGTATCCCGACGAGCCCTTGTCCTTAGTCACTCATCAAGGCAAAACCTATCAAGTCGTGCGTCAACTCGATGCGGAAATGGATGCGATTAATCGTCTGATGGCATTGGAACTGGTGGAGCTGGCGCCTTCTTTTATCCCTAACAGTGGCAGCTATGTCAGTATTTGGGGGTTAGGTTCACTGCCTGAAACGATTGATGTTTGGTTGCACTTTATTCAACAGGAAATCCCGGCGCTAGAGGCTTTAGGTTACCAAGTGCATTTTGCCGACAATTTCAGCTTAAATGTCATTGAGACTCCGCTGGCGATTGAGCTGGATGATACGCAAGAGGGGTGGTTTTCTCTGTCACTGAATGCTGACATCGATGGTCAAATAGTGCCTATGCTGCCCTTAATTGCCACTTGGCTTAAGCAGTACGGTGAGCCCGCCGATGATGCAGAACTGCTGTTGCCCAGCCCAAATGGTGATTGGTTAAAAGTCAAAGCCAGCGTGATTAAGCCGCTGATCAGCATTATTTTAGAACTGTTCGATAGCCACAAAGGCAATAGCGTGTCTTTGCCTAAATACCGTGCCCACCTATTAAATGATTTTGCCGACAGTGATATTCGTTTGCTTAATGGTGAACGAGTGCGCAGTTTAGCGACTAAGCTCGAAAATTTTAACGGTGTGTTAGAGGTCACAGTCCCAGACAACTTACATGCTGAGTTACGCCAGTATCAACAGCAAGGCTTAAATTGGCTCTGTTTCTTAAAGGAATATCAGCTTGGCGGTATTTTGGCCGATGATATGGGGCTGGGGAAAACCATTCAAACCTTGGCCTTTTTACTCAAGCAGCAAGAACTAAAACCCGCAGGGGCTAACCATGCACCGAGCCTCATTATTTGCCCAACCAGCTTGGTGGGCAATTGGGCGAAAGAAGCCGCGAAATTTGCGCCATTGTTAAAGGTAGTCGTTATTCATGGCGCCTTGCGTAAGCCTTTACTCGAACGCTTAAATGAGTTTGATATTGTGGTGACGACCTATCCGCTGATCGTGCGCGACAGTGACTAT
Organism: Shewanella oncorhynchi; assembly: GCF_030848765.1. Taxonomy (NCBI): domain Bacteria; kingdom Pseudomonadati; phylum Pseudomonadota; class Gammaproteobacteria; order Alteromonadales; family Shewanellaceae; genus Shewanella; species Shewanella oncorhynchi. The sequence continues at coordinate 3,331,746 of NZ_CP132914.1, read as the reverse complement.
TATCAACAGCATGTGTTTGAACATATCGTGCTGGATGAAGCGCAGCAGATAAAAAATGCGCAGGCGAAAGTGACTCAAGTGATTAAAGATCTTAAAGCGCCGTTTAGATTGTGCCTGTCGGGTACGCCGCTTGAAAATCACTTAGGTGAACTTAAGTCCTTGATGGATTTTAGTTTGCCAGGATTACTCGGTACTAATGCTTTTTTTAACAAATCCTTTAGGCACAAAATCGAACGTTATGGCGATATGGAGCAAGCGCAAATCTTGAGTCAACGGATTGCGCCTTTTGTGCTGCGCCGAACCAAAGATGAAGTGGTCGGTGAATTACCCCCTAAAACCGAAATATCCCAGAGCTTAGAGTTAGAAAAAGATCAGCGAAATCTCTACGAGAGTATTCGACTGGTGATGGAGAAAAAACTGCGGGATTTATTTGCCACTCAAGGCGTTGGTAGCAGTCATATCGAGTTTCTCGATGCCTTACTTAAGCTACGCCAAGCCTGCTGTGATCCGCGCTTGGTGAAGTTAGAGCAAGCGCAGAAAGTGAAGAATAATGCTAAGTTAGACTGGCTAAAACAAAACTTGCCCGAGATGGTGCAAGAGGGACGTAAGATATTGATTTTCAGCCAGTTCACTAGCATGCTCAGCTTGATTGAAGCTGAGCTGGTGGACTTGGGGCTCGATTACAGTAAGCTCACAGGACAAACTCGCCTGCGTCAAGCGCAGATAGATAAGTTCCAAGAGGGCGATACGCCTGTGTTCTTAATCAGCTTAAAAGCCGGCGGCACTGGGCTTAATCTCACCGCGGCGGATACTGTGATCCACTATGATCCCTGGTGGAATCCGGCGGCGGAAAAACAGGCTACGGATAGAGCCCATCGTATCGGTCAAGATAAGCCCGTGTTTGTCTATAAGCTGATTGCAGAAGGTACAGTAGAAGAAAAAATCCAAGAAATGCAGCAGCATAAGCAAAGTCTGGCGGACAGTATTCTCGAAGGTAAAGGCAAGGGCACATGGCAAGGAAGTGCCGATGAACTGTTATCGCTTTTTAGCTAAATAGTGGCCAGTTTTTCTAAATTGATTGAATCATTTGACTGAGGTGAACCATGCAGTACCAAGTCGACACTCATACCCATACTGTGGCTTCGAGCCATGCTTATAGCACGATTCATGACTACTTAGCGGTGGCAAAGCAGAAGGGGATTCGCCTATTTGCCACCACAGATCATGGGCCTGCGATGGCCGATGCGCCGCATTTTTGGCACTTTGTGAATTTGAGAGTTTTGCCACGTATGGTTGATGGCGTCGGGATTTTGCGGGGTATCGAAGCCAATATCAAAAATATCGACGGCGAGATTGATTTCTTTGGTGATTATTTAAAGCAGCTCGATATTGTGCTCGCAGGATTTCATGAGCCCGTCTATCCTCCGTCAGATAAAGCGACTCACACAGAGGCCATGATTAATGCGATTAAGAGCGGCAAGGTTGATATCATTACTCATCCAGGTAATCCAGCCTATCCGATTGATATTGAAGCTGTTGCCCGCGCCGCTGCCGAATACGGTGTGGCGCTCGAAATTAACAATTCCTCCTTTGAAGTGTCCCGTAAGGGCAGCGAAGCCAATTGCACTGCGATTGCCAAAGCGGCCAAGGAATTTGGCACGATTTTAGTTATGGGCTCTGATTCCCATGTGGCTTTTAGCTTAGGCGGTTTTGCGCGGGCGCAAGCGATTATCGATGAAGTGGCTTATCCGCCATCACGATTACTCAATCGAAGTCCTTCAGCACTCTTAGCCTTTTTAGCCGCCCGTGGCCATGAAACCGTTGCTGATTTGATCCCCTTATTCAGTGACGATGAGCCATGCTGTTGATTAGTGATGAAAATAGTGGCAACTAAAGTGACGCCATTTCAATGCGGGGTGGCGAGTGCCACAGACGCTAACACTCCTCAAGTGGTGTTAATCACTGGTGCGAAGAGTCAGCTCGCTAAGGCCTTGCTGAGAGTCGCTGCCGATATTGGCGAGCTAGCCCCAAATACCATCGCAAACACAAGTGCAAACACAAACATAAGTGTAAACATAGGCGCACCAATTAAGCTTTATGCGCTGAGTCGCAGTCAGTTAGACATTACCGATGCCGCCAATATTGCCGCCGTGTTTATTCAATATCGACCAAGCTGGGTGATCAATTGTGCGGCCTATAATGCGGTCGACATAGCTGAGCATGATGCAATCGAAGCCAATCGCGTGAATGCACTCGGCCCTGAGTTATTGGCGCAGCAATGTTGGCTGTCGGGCGCGCGCCTACTGCATGTGTCGAGCGATTATGTGTTTGGTGGTCATGCTGTTCGTGATGTTAGAGAAACTGGCGTTGAGCAGTATCAAAATCTAGACTCAGCTCCAAATCATTTACCAAGGCCATTTGTTGAACTTGATGCTCCCGAGCCGTTGTCTGCTTACGGTACGAGTAAGTTGCTCGGCGAGCAGAAGGTATTGGCGGTTCTGGGCGAGGATGCAACGATTGTGCGTACCTCATGGCTCTACGGTCAAGATGGGCATAATTTTGTCCAAACCATACTGAACTTGATGCGCACTCAACCAAGCTTGCAGGTGATAGTCGATCAAATCGGCTGTCCGACGTGGAGTGATGCACTCGCTAAGGTGATTTGGCAATTAGTCATGCAACAGTGCTCGGGCGTATTTCATTACAGCGCCCAAGGCCAATGCAGTTGGTATGAATTTGCCTGTGAAATCCAGCGACAAGCCCTAGCGCTCAATCTGTTAAGTCTGCCAGTAGTTATCCAGCCGATTACCAGCGCTCACTATGCTAAACAAGCATTAAATCGCGGCGTGAGTTTGGCAAAAAGACCGAGTTATAGCGTGTTGAATAGTGCCAAAGTGCAGTCCGCTTTGGCTGTCAATACCGCACTGTTTATGCCTGATAACGTCGTATGGCAAGATTGGCGTCAGCAACTGAATTGCATGTTGCGACGCTATTATGACGACAATTAACGTGACTCACATTTGGGTTTAGGCCGTTTTAATCAGGCGTTAAGCGTTTACGTCATCGCAGTGATTAACGCTTTCGAAAACAATAAGCCCGCCAATAATCAGATTTAAGCGACAAATGTAGACTATCAATATGAAAACATAGGCTGTGAATACGAATGCAGCTGGACTTAAGCCTCTTCTCAGCGCCAATGGCTTGCCTTAGTATCGTAATCACTTTGTGTATTTGTGGTTTTGTGCACCGCGGTTTAAGCCGTGAGTCTTAGTCTATTTTGCTTGATGTATGATGAATTTGTTCTAAATTCCCCTTGGATGACAATGGCATAATGCCAAGATATTTAATGCATTAAGGAAGTTTCAGTGACAGACAAGACGACAATAGCGCAGACATTGACCAAACAAGATCTACAGCAAGTGGTCGCGATTGCCAAAGCGGCGGGCGATGCCATCATGACGGTTTATGGTCAAGATGACTTTTTGGTGAGCCATAAGGGGGACGATAGCCCTGTGACGGCGGCCGATTTAGCCGCGCACCACGTGATAGTGGCGGCATTGGCAAAGCAGTTTGTCGGTATTCCTATTATGTCTGAGGAAGCGGCGGATATCGCGTGGGACGTGCGTCGTCAATGGCAAACCTATTGGTTGATTGATCCTTTAGATGGCACTAAGGAATTTATTAAGCGCAATGGCGAGTTTACCGTCAATATTGCGCTTATCCATCAAGGGGTTGCTATCGCAGGTGTAGTATATGCGCCTGTGCTCGATACGTACTATTACGGCGCTAAACATTTAGGTGCGTGGCGCCAACAAGCGGGTCAAGAGAGCCCCTTATTGGGCGCCAACACGCCACGCGAAATGCCGATGATTGTCGGCAGTCGCTCGCACTTGAGCCCAGGCTTAGCGCAATATTTACAACAGTTTGGTGAGCATGACATCTTAAGCGTGGGTAGCTCGCTTAAGTTTTGTATGTTGGCTGAAGGCAGTGCCGATCTGTATCCCAGACTTGGCCCAACCAGCGAATGGGATACCGCAGCGGCGCAAGCTGTGCTCGAAAGTGCAGGCGGCACAGTTGTCTGTTATGACTCAGGTGAACCATTAACTTATAATCAAAAACCTGACATTTTAAACCCTTACTTTATTGCCACAGCTCCTGGCTGGGTAAAATAACGATTGCCTTGCATCAATCTCACTTGATGAAAGGGCAAGCTAAACACTGGAGTAGTAATTCATGATGCGCATGGGCGTCGATTTAGGCGGAACAAAAATAGAATTAGTCGCACTGAGTGATGAGGGCAATGAGCTATTTCGCAAACGAGTGACGACGCCACGTGACTATCAGGGCACGCTTGCTGCGGTGGTTGATTTAGTTAAGGAAGCGGAAGCAACTCTTGGCGAGAAAGGCACTGTCGGCGTGGGTATTCCAGGTGTGGTATCGCCCTATTCAGGTTTAGTCAAAAATGCTAATTCGACGTGGATCAATGGTCAGCCCCTCGATGTACATTTAGGGGAATTGTTGCAGCGTGAAGTGCGGGTTGCCAATGATGCAAACTGTTTTGCAGTATCAGAGGCGGTCGATGGGGCAGCCGCTGGCGCTTCTGTGGTGTTTGGCGTGATTATTGGTACTGGTTGTGGCGCGGGTGTGGCAATTAACGGCAAAGTTCACGGTGGTGGTAATGGTATCGGCGGTGAATGGGGTCATAATCCTTTACCTTGGATGACCAAGGAAGAGTTCAATACCACCCGATGTTTCTGTGGCAATCCCGATTGTATCGAGACCTTTATCTCAGGAACTGGCTTTGTGCGTGATTATAATGCGGCTTTGACGACGGCGGGTACAGTGCGTGCTCCTGCCAAATCAGGTGCCGATATTATGTTGTTAGTCGATAAAGGTGACGCCATTGCGGTGGCTGCGTTTGATCGTTATATGGATAGGCTCGCTCGTTCACTCGCCCATGTGATCAATATGCTCGATCCCGATGCCATAGTGTTGGGCGGCGGAATGTCGAATGTCGCGGCGATTTACCCAAGATTACCGGCATTGCTGGCCCATTATGTGGTGGGGCGTGAGTGTCATACGCCTGTGGTACAGAATCTATACGGTTGTTCATCGGGAGTGCGCGGTGCCGCTTGGTTGTGGGAAAAGTGATCCATTATTGAAGATATAAACTCAACCAGTGAACTCATTACGCTATGAAATCAACGTCTAGTGATATTAGAGTCTTGTAAACAATAGCCCAGTAAAACGCTGGGCTAGCTTTATGTGCGATGTGTTCCCCCCGTATTTTGATGCTATGATTGCGCTCCTTTGGATTGCTTGGCATGGACATCATGTTTTGGGTTAAGAAAGTTGTTTCACAGGGGATGATGCCGATTCCCTTTATCCTATTGTTATTACTGATTTCTTTTCTAGTATGGCGCCGTCGCAGTATGGCGAAATACTTAGTATCCTGCGCTTTTTTTCTCTTACTGTTTTTAAGCAGTCAACTGAGTGTGAATACCTTAGTGCGGCCATTAGAATCAGCTTACCCGATTAATTCCTCACCCATCACAGGCGCTTGTTTTGTGATGGTATTAGGTTCAGGGCATGCTGATATAGCGGGAGCGACGGCGGTGCAATCCTTATCGGATGTAGCCCTTACAAGGTTAACTGAAGGAATTCGGCAACTTAAGTTGGGTCAAGAGTGTATGTTGATCGTCAGCGGCTGGGGTGGTGAACTCACTCAATTTTCCCATGCTGAAATGATGGCTAAAGCCGCGGTAGAGCTAGGTGTTGATAAAAGCCGAATTATTCAATTTCCACTGGCGCGCGATACGATAGAAGAAGCGCAATACTTAAAGTGGGAGTTAGGGGAGGAGCCCTTTCGCTTAGTCACATCGGCCACTCATATGCCAAGGGCGATGGCTATTTTCGCCACTAAAGGCTTACACCCCGATGCTGCCCCAACGGATTTTATTGGCCGAGATGATTTTTGGTGGCGGTTAACTGCCGATAATTTAGTGGCTTCTCAACGGGCGATTCACGAATACATTGGCCGTTTGTGGTTATGGATAAAGGCCGTAAGTTAAAGGTGTGGTTTGCCAAGTTCAGTCTAAAGATAGTGAGTGTTAACAGGAAGATGAACAATGACAATTGAGTCAGAAATAGTATCTGTGCGTCCTTTATCGAAACGAAATGGGTTAACCTTAACTTGGCTGGGAGGCTTAAGTCTGGTGCTGGGTTTGGGACTGTTTCTGACGTGGCCGGCCTTGTTTGCTGTCGGTTTGATGTTTTTTAGTTTGGGCGCTATTTCACTCATTCTCGGTTTAGCCAAGGTATATGAACCGGAAACGACTCTAGCATTAGATGACAAGGGGCTGACCTATTTTCATCGCCGCGGCAAAGTGTCTATCGATTGGGATAATATTCAGCGGGTCGATATTCCGCGGGTGACTAATGGTTTAGATACTATAGAGTTATCTTATTTAGGCATTAAACTGAAACATTTAAATCCCATTCTCGATAATATTTCCCTGCGTCTAGCAACAGGATTATTAACTGAACAGCGACCTTTGCTGGTGACAGCCGCCTCTCAAGATGCAGACTTAGCGACTTTAGAAACTTATCTCGGCGCTGAGTTTGGCCCTTTAGTGATAGAAGGGGATCGTTATCGTGGCGTATTGGCTATGTTTGGGCATCGCTGCGTGATGTTAGATACGCGTTTAGGGTATCACTTGTATATTCCCCATGACAGTTTAGATAGGGAACCTAAGGACTTTATTAAGTTACTTAGACAACGTATTGCACAATGTAGCCGCTCAGCTGGTTAAATCTACAATCTCAATTGAAGATCATCAGCAATAAAAAAAGGGGACCCTAGGGTCCCCAATGAGTTGCAGAGATTAAAGTTTGGGTTGTGCAGGGGCAACCCAAAGGTACTAGTGTGCTACCTCTGCGTGTACCTTATCTACACCGTAGGTTTTACCTTCAGCATGACAAGTTGCGCAAGATTCTACTGGTAAGTTAGGATCTGTCATTGCGTCAGCTTCAACCACAGCACCGTTACTTCTAAAGTGAGCGACAGCCGCTGCATCAGAGTGAGCGTGACAGCTACGGCATGATTCAGCTACTGGGCTAATGTAGTTGCTACCCACTTTGATTGAACGTTTCTCAGAAGCTAAACCACCGTCAGTCGCAAACAGTTTTGCATCATCTTTGTGACATGCAGAACATGCAGTTTCTGGTGATGGATAACCGACTAATTCACCATTAGCATCGCGGAAGATCCCTGCGATAACATCAAAGTTACCACTGTGGAAACGGTGGGCGACGGTGAATAAGTCTTTGTTATTGAAAGTGACTTCTGGATTAATGACTTTGCTACCGTCTTCACCTTTATAAACCACTGTTTTATGGCCTGATGCACCCGTTGTATCGTTGTGACAGTGCATACATTGGTCAAAGGTGTAAGTTCCGTGTCTGGTGCCCTTGATATAATCTAAGGTGCCGTGACAGTCGTTACATTTTGCTTCTTCTACGGTAATACGGGCAGGATCTGTCATTCGAGCTTTAACTACTGCAGAAGCATCTAAGCTATAGAATTTAACAGGAGCAGTGTTACCAATTGGATTTGTTGGGCCAAATTCAAGTCCTGTGGCATTACAGCTACTCACTTTACCTGCTTTGATACAGACGTTGGCTTCTGAACTGACGTAGATAGTACCTACAGCTTGGGCATCGGGAATATCTTTTACGAAAGTTAATTCACCATTAGATAAGGTTCCATCTTTCAGTGTCAGAGCGATTGCTGTTGGTTTGACATCTCTCCAAGCGTAAACAGTACCATCAGTGGTTACGTTACCCAGTAATAAGCCGTTAGCCACAAACATACCAGTAGGGTTAGTTGTCGCGTTATACACTTTTAAATCGGTTCCGTTAGGGATTGCAGCGCCATTCATGGTCACATTGGCTTTTAATGTCAATGTTTTCATACCAGGTATTGCTGAAGTCACTACAGCAGCACTGGTAAAGTCAACTTTGAATAGGCTTGCATACTCAGCGCGTTTACCGACACTATGTACAGCTTCAGGTGTTAAGCTACCGCTGCCATGGCAAGATTTACATTGAGTATCATCAGCTTGGGCTAAACCAAATTCTGAATGGTTTTCGCCAGTGGTGAAGTTCACATTGATATGGCAACCCACACAAGCTTGCGCATAAATATTGGTGTTATAACTTGGGGCACCATCATGACAAGATTTACATTCTTTCAAATCAGATGGGAAACCAACTTCACCAAAATATTCTTTTGCTTCGCCACTTAAGCTGTCACTGATGTGATGACCTGCGTGGATCCTATGGATCATGGGAGCAAAATCAAATACCCAACCTTCGGCCAGTTGTGCGTCACTTGGAACGAGATCAGGGTTATGGCAAGTTACGCAGTTTTTAACATCTTGGTAGTTATGGTGGGCTTCAATCTTCGCGATATGGCCGTCTACTTCACCGTGACAGTTTTTACATGCCGCACTAGATACTGTGTCTTTACCCGATACACCTAATTCATCTGTTGCAGGGATAAAATCAACGGGTACAGACAAAATCTTGTCAGATAGGACAACACCAGTACTATCGGCGATGTTGTAAGCACGTAAAAAGACTCTGTGTACTGCGTTTGGATTATCATTTGGATTAATGATTGGCGCTGCGCCACCATAAGTCCAAGTTGCTGTGTAAGTGCCTGGCGTCGCTGTATCTTCGGTTAAAGTACAAGCGTTTTTAGTTCCGTTCAGGCCGTTTAGAGTACAAGTTAACGAAGTGCCAGCGGCATTTGCCGTGGCATTATTTTGCCACTCAATCGGCGCGCCAGTACCTGAGGTGTTTTCATTTGCTGTTAAAGAATAAATTGCAATTTTATCCAGTCCTTTGAAAGGGACTACTTTGCCTGCATTTTTACCCGTAACAGTAAATTTAACACTGAAGCCTTCACTGCTGGTCACTTTAATGTCAGCAGGACTTAACGTGAATGCCAGATCTGTAATGGATTGAGCTGTCGTTGCGAAGGAACCCGCAGGGGCTCCGGGTGTACCTGGTGTTCCGGGAGTGCCTGGTGTTCCGGGGGTACCTGGTGTGCCAGGTGCCCCATCTTGACCATCGCTTCCGTCCCCGCAGGCGGTAAGACTTAAGGTACTGACGAGAGCCAGTGCCAGTAGAGATTTATTGTAGTTTTTCATCATCGCGTCCCTTTTTCTATCTATAAGACTGCGTGTGCAGTGCCTCTAATATAGGAGGATTCATCTACTTATAAAGTGGTATTTGCAAATTTGTATCTGATATGTGAACGATGATTTAACACCCGTGAATGGTAATTCTAAACTTTGCATTTTGATATTTTAAATAGTGAAATTAAGCCGCTAGCCTATGATGTGTATCACAATTTCAATCTTTAAACTTAGGTCGAAATGATGAATTCATTTTCGGTTAAGCAAAATGAACGATGTTAAGAGAGCCTAAATCTTAAGTCGTTATGTTAAGGTTTTGAGCATAAAAGCAATGGGATAAGAGAGCGAGGATAGGGGGACGATATGGCATTTTAAAGTGATTAAATTGTGCCTTGGATAAATAGAAGTATAGCCCAGTAAACCCACTTAACCCACTTAACATCCATGACGTAAGCTAGGTTGATGAACTTAGTGTGTAATCTATTTTTGTATTAGTGTGCTGGTTCGAGTGCGGCAAGTAAGGAGCGCACGACGAGATCACACTGGCTTTGGCTGTAACGCCGATGAATTGCAGGTTTCTCAATCAGATAATAATGAGGCGCCATCATAGTTTCGTGGAGTCTATTAAGCTCTATGTCGCTAAGGCGCTCGAGATGTAATCCGGGCATATGTTTAACTGTGTGCATATCAATGCTAGAACAAAAAGCCACACTCTTCATGGTTAATAGATGGGCATACCATTCCTCCCTGTCTATCACTTTCTCTACGGTAGGCAATAAGATACCTTGGCGTTGGCAAAATAATTCTAAGGGATCTATTTTACTGTTAAAACCCTTGAGTTCTTGAAATAGAAACGGATGGCGACAAATTTGCTCTAAGGTAATATTTGTCTCAACGTCCCAAAGCGGATGTTGCTTGGCTGCAACGATATAAATGCCATTGATTGAGCCAAGTTTGGTGTAACTTAATTCTTTATTTTCAGCACTTTCAAACGTAATCCCAAAATCAAGCGCACCTGCGTGGATCAACTCAGCGCTATTTTCCTGCCATTTATGTAAGCGTATTTGTCCTAGCTTTTGGGCAAGTTCAGGAGTGCTTAACTGAGGCGCTAAAAAGCTTAGCAGACCATTACAAGCAGCGATATGCAGCGGTAAGTCGGTATTGATGGCCGCATTTTGTATCTGGATTGCAGATTGTTCGAGGTGATAAACCGATTCAGTAAACTGGCAAATAGCAACATAGAGACTTTCTGCTAAGGGCGTCGGTTTAAGCCCCTGTTGACGACGATAAAATAGTTCATCGTTAAAGGTTAGGCGTAATGCATTGAGGCAGCGGCTTATTTTGGGGGCAGAAACATCTAGCGCTTTGGCCGCGCTATTTGCGTGCCCAGTGTCGAAAATACTTTTAAATACAAGCAAGGTAAAAACATCGAGTTCACAGATCTGTTTTAGTAATAAGTTGCTCATTTTGTATTTTGCCCTGTATGAGTCTTAAATGTTTTTGCGGCGCTATTAGGGGAGTTCTGTGTCCTTGCGATTACCCGAACCACCGCGATCAAATATCATGGATACTAACTGCCAAGATTAACATTCAGCATGCGGATTAACTGTGATCCCTCTCGGCAAAATAACAATTATTTAACCATTGTAAGGGGGAGAGTTGGGGAGAGTTAGATGAGTAGGCGCTATGTTTAACATCAGGCGGAAAGGAATGATTGAGCTAAAAGAGTGAGTCAAAGTCTGCTCACCTAAGGCGGCGAGCAAACGATAGTGATGCATTTAGGATTAGCGAGATTCTATGACGTCGTTTTGCTCGGACGGTAAGTTGAGTGGATCTGCTGTTGGTGTATGGCCTATTGTATGGGAATAAATGGTTGGTGCATCTTCTTTAATCCGCATCCCGATAAATTGGCCACCCTCAAGGATTTGCATTGAGGTACTTGCCACTTCGCCGTCGACAACACCATTACGTTGGATCACTAAACGCTCACAAATGAGTCTGCCTTTGAAGTGCCCATCGACGATAAATTCATGGCACTTTACTTCACCTTGAATTATACCGCCTTGTTCTATGGTGATATTGGCCTCAGAAAGCAGCTGACCTTGGATATCACCGCCAACAAGCACGTCGCCTGTTAATTCGATATTTCCCGTGAGTTTAGTGCCTCGAGCAATAAAGCTAAAAGAGGTACTTTTTTTAGGCGGGAAAAACAGTTTTTTTACAAACATCATCATAAATTAACTTAATTCGAGAAGGGATTCACTGAGTTCAACAGAGGCGCGATACTAGCTTAAAATCCAGGAGAAGCACAGCTCTGCATGTGTTAATACAATTACAGTGTTTCTATCAAGTTGGTCGTTTTATCTCAATGGCTTTGCTAGGGCAAGGAGCTAAGCAGGCACCGCATCCAGTACAAAGGTCAAGGTCTATTTTGGGGCTCGGAGCCTGACCAATACTGAGCACAAAGCTGATGGCTCTTGGTTCGCAGGCATCCTTACAACTTTGGCACCAGATCCCTTGAAAGGTTAAGCAGCTTTCTTGAATATGGGCTTGGTATTGCCAAGGTGCTTGAGTCAAATCGAAAATATTTTCAGGGCAAGCCTTAGCACACAGAGTACAAAATGTGCACTCATTGTCCTTAAAGGAGACTTCAGGAAATCCGCCATCACCTTTGATGATAATGTGAGTTTCACAAACCTCAAGACAGGCGGAACAACGGGTACACACATCGGTGAATTCGATATCATCACGCACCCAAGGCGGCCTTATCGCATTATCTTTACGCCGGCTAAAGAGGCTGCGACGGCTGTGATTAATACTTTGAGTCATGTTGCTCCTCGGGTGGTTAATGATGTAAAGCGATGGTATTTAGAGGGATAAAGAAAAATGGCTTGGGAGATTTCCACAAGCCATTCAAGTTATTAGCAGTTATAACCATTCGGATTGGTTGATTGCCAATGCCAGCTACTGTTGGCCATATCTTCTAGGGTATGAGTCGCTTGCCAGCCAAGATCTTCCCTTGCGTGGGTTGGATCGGCGTAGCAGGCGGCAATATCCCCTGGGCGACGTGGCGCAATTTGGTAGGCAATAGTGTTACCACAGGCTTTTTCAAAGGCCTTAACCATGTCTAATACACTATATCCTTGGCCTGTGCCTAAGTTATAGGTCACTAGACCAGGTTTAGTGGCCAATTTTGCGAGCGCTTTTAAATGGCCATTGGCTAAATCCACGACATGGATATAGTCACGCACGCCGGTACCGTCGTGAGTCGGATAATCATTACCAAACACGCTTAAGGCGGTGCGTTTACCCACGGCAACCTGCGCAATAAAGGGCATCAAGTTGTTAGGGATATCATTAGGATCTTCGCCGATTAGGCCACTGGCATGGGCGCCAACCGGATTAAAATAGCGCAAACGTGCGATATTCCAGCTCGGATCGGCATTGTGTACATCTGCCAGTATATGTTCAACCATCAACTTAGACTGACCATAAGGGTTTGTTGCCCCTGTAGGGAAGTCTTCGGTTATCGGTAAACTTGCGGGATCGCCATACACGGTTGCCGATGAGCTGAATACGAGATTTTTTACCTTAAATTCTGCCATGACTTGGCAAAGGATAAGCGTACCCGTAACGTTATTCTCATAATACTTAAGGGGTTTTACGACGGATTCTCCCACCGCTTTTAATCCTGCAAAGTGGATAACTGAATCAATAGCATGATCGTTAAACACTTTCTGCAATAACGCTTTATTGAGAATATCGCCTTGATAGAAAGTAACCGATTTACCAGTGATCCGCTCGACTCGGTTTAAGGCTTCTATGCTTGAATTAGACAAGTTGTCCAATACAATCACATCATTACCAGCATTGAGCAGTTCTACTACTGTGTGGGTGCCAATATAGCCAGCACCACCGGTCACTAAAATCGTCATTACTTAATTCCTTTTACAACGGTTTTTAAATAGTGCGCAAAATCTTCACCGATTTCGCTGTGGCGCAGGGCATATTCAACGTTAGCACGCATATAACCTTGCTTGTTACCACAGTCATGGCTCTTACCTTCCATGTAGTAAGCATTTACGGTTTCTTGCTTCATTAACATCGCAATCGCATCCGTTAATTGAATTTCATCGCCTGCGCCCGCAGGGGTTTTAGCCAGTAGCGGCCAAATGCTGGCTGGTAACACATAACGGCCTACAACGGCTAAGTTAGATGGCGCTTCATCCACGGCTGGCTTCTCAACCAGTTCGACTAATGGCTCAGATTCACCCGGTTGTAAATCATGACCATTCACATCGGCAATACCGTATTGGTTGACGACGTTATGTGGCACGCCTTCCACCATGATTTGACCGACTTGGGTTTCATCAAACAGGGCAACCATAGCGGCTAAGTTATCGCTACGAAGGTCACAGCTGGCTTCATCTATGATCACATCCGGTAGCAATACGGCAAATGGTGCATCGCCGACGACAGATTTAGCACACAAAATCGCATGACCTAAGCCTTTAGCTTGAGATTGGCGCACGCTGATGATAGTGACGTCTTTAGGACAAATAGATTGTACGGCTTCAAGTAACTGACGTTTAACGCGGCGTTCTAATTGGGCTTCTAGTTCGAAACTGGTATCGAAATGGTTTTCGATAGAGTTTTTACTGGCGTGGGTCACGAGTACAATTTCTTTGATCCCAGCTGCGATAGCTTCACTGACTACATATTGAATCAATGGCTTATCGACAACAGGTAACATTTCCTTTGGAATTGCTTTGGTCGCTGGAAGCATACGAGTGCCTAGGCCTGCGACAGGAATAACGGCTTTACGAATTTGATGTTGTTTCATTGCGAACCTTTTAGGTCAAGGAGATGCGGTTAATGGCCAATATTGTAAATGACCTGCACAGAAAAGCTATTTAGAAACGCTGAAAACTTAGGATATTTAAGTATTTTTACAGCGAAGTCGACGTAAGTTTTAGCAAAGGTAGCACAGAGCATCTAAATCCAGCATGGGTGATGTGCACTTGTATGGCGTTTTTAATACCCTTGTAATATTTGCTTTACGTTTACGTCACAGTAGTGGTGCAAGAATAAAGTGTGAGGGAGTTAACAAATTTAAAGGCTTAGATCACTATGGTTCCATGAGCGCTAGCCACTAAGTGAAGACTATGACGAAAGGAACAGAGTACATCGCTCACAGAGCTGATGACACAGGGTTTATCAACTACCCGCAAGAAGAACATGAGATTTGGAGCCAGCTTTATGCCCGTCAAACGATAAACCTGCCTGGCCGTGCCTGTAAGGAGTATTTGCAAGGGCTAGATGCCTTGGCTATGCCAAAGAATCGTATTCCGCAACTTACTGAAATTGATACTGTATTGCAAGCGACCACCGGCTGGAAAACGGCAGCCGTACCTGCGCTTATTTCCTTCGGCCGTTTCTTTGAACTACTGGCCAATAAAGAGTTTCCTGTGGCGACATTCATTCGCCGTAAGGAAGAGTTTGATTACCTGCAAGAGCCTGATATTTTTCATGAAATCTTTGGTCATTGCCCTTTGCTCACCAACCCTTCATTTGCTAATTTTTCACATATGTATGGCCAATTAGGTTTAAATGCCAGCAAAGAAGAAAGGGTGTTTTTAGCGCGTTTATACTGGTTTACGGTTGAGTTTGGCTTGCTACAGCCTAAAGATGGCCCCTTGTGTATCTATGGTGGCGGTATTTTAAGCTCACCTGGTGAAACTTTATATGCAATGGGAAGTGACGTGCCAGAACGTCAGCCTTTTGATTTATTGAATGTGCTGCGAACCCCATATCGCATCGACATTATGCAGCCGATTTATTATGTGATTGAACACATTGATATACTTGATGAAATTGCCAAAATGGACATCATGAGTTATGTCACTAAGGCACGTCAGTTAGGTTTATTTGCTCCTAAATATCCTCCCAAAGCCAAGGCGAGCTAGTCTCGATTCGATGGATGGTTTTTGATGTGTCATTTGAGTCGCCATCTAATTTAGTCATGTGATTTAAGTAATTAATAAGTAATGAGTAAAGTGCAACTAAATATCCCTATTAATGTTGCCAACAGGAGTATGTATGACTGCGTTATCGAATATGAAATGTGAAGCGTGCCAAGCCGATGCACCAAAAGTGACCGATGAAGAATTGGCAGAACTTATTCGTATGATCCCTGACTGGGGCGTGCAAGTGCGTGACGGCGTAATGCAGCTTGAGCGCGTCTACAAGTTTAAAAACTTTAAACTGGCGATGGCATTCACGAATAAGCTGGCGGATTTAGCGGAAGAAGAATTCCACCATCCAGGCATTTTCACTGAATGGGGCAAAGTGACTGTCTCTTGGTGGTCGCACTCCATTAAGGGGCTACATAAGAATGACTTCATCATGGCCGCCAAGACAGACCAGTTACTAGGTTAATTATTTAATCAATTTAATCAGCATCTTAATGTGTTTTATGATGCTGATTTTTTCTTCCTGTTACAATTCAACTGTAAACTAGGCTTGCCACTTTCAGTTTAACCTTCTAACGTATACGGGCTCTGCTATTTCCCCTCATCGCTGACGTTTTCGTCAAAGGTAACGATTTGCCTAGCAAGCGTTATTTTTGTTGTAAAGCCTAAGGCGAAAAATAGCTCTGCACGGTTTATCCCCAAAATTCAAATCAAAAAAGGGAATATCAGTCATTATGCGCTTGGAAGTCAGCTGTCAGGATCGTGTTGGTTTAGCCAAAGATATCTTAGTCGTGTTAGAGCGTTATGGTATTAATTTAATTGCCATTGATGCCAGTAACCAAGGATTCCTGTACTTACAATTTGCCGAAATCAGTTTTGAAACCTTGAGTGCCTTGATGCCGCAGATCCGCAAAGTGGAAAGCGTGCACGATGTGCGTACGGTGTCATTTATGCCCTCAGAGCAAGAACATTACGCCCTTAAAACCCTGCTCAAAACCTTACCGGACTCCGTTTTTTCTATCGATGCCAAGGCTCGTATCCGTATCGTTAATGAGTCCGCCTTGCTCAATATCGGCATGGGTGAGCACGAAGTGCTTGAAGAGTCGCTTAATCATTGGGTGCAAGGTTTTAACTTCAGCCGTTGGTTGAGTGAAGCACAAGTATTGCCACAAGCGGCGCGAGTACAAATCGGTCCAAACGAATATTTAGCGGAAATGCTGCCGATTTACCTACCCGATGAGGATGAAAAGACCATCTTGGTTGGTGCTGTGGTGTCGCTGAAATCCCCTGCGCGCGTTGGAAAACAGTTTAACGCGCTGCAGAACCAAACCACTGGCTTTGAAAATGTATTAGCCAGCAGTGACAAGATGAAGGAAGTGCTTAAGCAAGCGCGGCGTATGGCCCAGCTCGATGCACCTTTGTTGATCACGGGTGAAACGGGTACTGGCAAAGAATTAATGGCCAGAGCTAGCCATGATGCGGGGATGCGCCGTGAAAAACCTTTTATCGCCATCAACTGCGCCGCTCTACCCGACAGCGCTGCCGAAGAGGAATTATTCGGTTACGTCAGTCAGGGCAAAGTCGTCAAACGAGGCTTTTTTGAAGAAGCTAAGGGGGGCACAGTATTTCTCGATGAAGTGGCGGAAATGTCTAGGGCGGCTCAAGTTAAGCTGCTACGGCTATTGCAAGATGGCACTTTTAGACGCATAGGGGGCGATGAAGAAGTGCGTGCTGATGTACGAATTATTTGCTCGACCCAGAAAAATTTAGCTGAACTATGCCAAACCGGCGAGTTTAGGGAAGATTTGTACTATCGCATCCATGTGCTGAGTTATCACATCCCGTCCTTACGCGAGCGTAAAGTCGATATTATTCCACTGACGGAAATGTTCCTCGAACATTACAGTCAACAGTTGTCTAGCCCTGTTCGGCGGATTTCGGCCCAGTGCCGCGATCATTTGCTCACCTACGCTTGGCCAGGTAACGTACGCCAATTAAAGAACGCGGTCTTTAGAGCCGTGTCTATGTGGGATGGCTCGGCCGAGTTGACGGTAGAACAGCTGAAATTGCCGTCATACGCCGAAGGTTTTGGTTACTTTGATAATGAGTTTGAAGGCAATCTCGACGATGCAATGAAGCAGTTTGAAGCGAGTTTGTTGCGTCGATTATATCCGGCCTACCCGAGCACTCGCCAGTTGGCGAAAAAGCTAGGTGTATCACACACAGCTATTGCTAATAAACTGCGTGAATACAAGATAGCCAAGCGCCGTTAGTCAGAGTCTCGATGGGTTGACACAGTCAATGTAACAGTATCGTTCCACTTAGTTGCCGACTTTTCAGGCATATTGCTTACCGAGATATTGATAAGCGGTAACTAGGTTATAAGCGTAATGATTAGTTTACAAAATGTGAAATAATTGACCTAAATGTGATTTTGGTCACGCTATAGGAATCTTGAGCTGCATCGGGTATTTCTACGCGCAACAAATACGTTAAAGCAAGTAACAGAGCATGCCTCGTTGGCGCGGACTGCGTAACGTGTATGCCCTTAATGAGTCAAAAAGTCCGATTTAAATCGCCGAATATAAGCTGGGTGACGTCACGCGTTTTCCAGCACAATAAAATTGTACACCTAGCCGAAGAGCACTGGAGCCAATATGAAACTTGCAAGTTATAACAATGGTCGTCGTGATGGTCAGTTGATGTTAGTCAGCCGCGATCTCACTAAAACGGTTGCCGTTCCTGCCATTGCCCACACTATGCAGCAATTACTCGATGGTTGGGATTTACTGAGACCGCAATTGCAAGAATTGTACGATGCGTTAAATGAAGGCATGTTAGATAACGCGCAAGCGTTCGACGAAGCTAAGTGTTTGTCGCCATTACCGCGTGCTTACCAATGGGCCGATGGTAGCGCTTATGTGAATCACGTTGAGTTAGTCCGTAAAGCCCGTGGCGCAGAAATGCCAGAAACCTTTTGGACAGATCCGTTGTTTTATCAAGGTGGCTCAGACAGCTTTATTGCCCCTAAAGCGGATATCCCATTGGCGAGTGAAGACTGGGGTATCGATTTCGAATCTGAAATTGCGGTTATTACCGATGATGTGCCTATGGGCGTGAGCAGCGACAATGCGGCTGAGCATATTAAATTGTTGATGTTAGTGAACGATGTGTCACTGCGTAACTTAATCCCAGGTGAGTTGGCGAAAGGCTTTGGTTTTTTCCAATCTAAGCCATCGAGCAGTTTTTCACCTGTGGCAGTGACGCCGGATGAACTGGGCGCTCGTTGGGAAGATTCTAAAGTGCATTTACCGCTGATCACCCATTTAAACGGTGAATTATTCGGTCGTCCAAATGCGGGCGTCGATATGACCTTTAATTTCAGTCAGTTAGTTTCGCATGTTGCAAAAACCCGTCCATTGGGCGCAGGCGCGATTATTGGCTCTGGTACTATTTCTAACTATGACCGTAGCGCAGGTTCGAGCTGTTTAGCGGAAAAACGTATGTTAGAAGTGATTGCCGAAGGCAAAGCCACTACGCCATTTATGCGTTTTGGTGACACAGTGCGTATCGAAATGCTCGATGATAATGATGTAACCATTTTTGGTTCTATCGATCAAAAAGTGGTTGAATACAAAGCCTAAGGCTTTCCCTTAAAGGGCGACACCGACTCAAACTAACGGGGCTTAATTGCCCCGTTTTTATACTGACTTTTATAAGGACATGAAAATATGAAACTTTACGGTTATTGGCGTTCCAGTGCAGCCTATCGGGTTCGTATTGCCCTTAATCTCAAGGGGATTTCAGCCGAACAGTTTTCAGTGCATCTCGTACGTGATGGCGGCGAGCAACATAAAGCGGCCTACATTGCGCTTAATCCTTTAGAGTTAGTGCCAACCTTAGTGGTGGATGATGAGCTGGATGTGGATGCCTTGTCGCAATCTTTAGCGATTATCGAATATCTTGATGAGATACATCCACAGTCGCCATTATTGCCTGCATCGGCTCTTGAACGTGCCCACGTGCGCGCTATGGCACTTACGGTCGCCTGTGAGATCCATCCATTAAACAACTTGCGGGTATTGCAATATTTAACGCAAACCTTAGGTGCTGATGACACCGCCAAAAATACTTGGTATCACCATTGGGTCGCAAGTGGTTTTACGGCCTTAGAAACCTTGTTAACACGGCATTACGGTCGTTATTGCTTTGGGAATGCCGTGACATTAGCCGACTTATGTTTAGTACCGCAGGTGTATAACGCCCAGCGTTTTAATGTGGATTTAACGCCTTATCCCAATATCATGCGCGTGTGGGCCGAGTGTAATCAGCTTGAAGCCTTTGCCAATGCTGCGCCAGAGCGCCAAGCGGATGCGGTGTAACGAATTGCGCGGATACGGTTTTTACGAATAGAAAGAATGGATGATGAGGCTTGCTTTGAGAGTCTAATCTCAGCGATGGAGTTTAAATGCTTTTCAGTAAAAAATGTCCGTATTGCAAAGGTAAACTCGGCGCTAAGGATGTGCCGATTAAGGAAGGACGCTGCTGTCATTGTGATAAGCCGATACTGTACAAATTCAATATAATAAAATGGATGCTACTGTTCGTGCCTATCTATATTGTTAGCGTTAATCTGCTAGACAAAGATGTACATGGTTTTTGGATTTGTGTTGCGGTGATGGCACCGATTTATAGTCTTGTTTCACTACTCTGTCATGAGGTCGTAAAGTGCTCAGAAACCGATGGCGAAGTGGAGTAAGCCTAATGTCTTTCCCGTGTTTTTATCTGATATTGAAGCGGGCGATACTGTTATGAGTGGTGCTACGAATAATGTTATGAATGATGCAATGAGTGAAGCAGCGCTAGAGCATCAATTACTTGAATGGATAGCTCAAGACTGCGAGCGGGTGAGGGCGCTTGAACTCGCGCTTCAATGTGCCAAAGTACACTCAATGCCGCAGTGGTGTCTGGCGGCGGGATTTGTTCGTAATCTAGTCTGGGATCGCTTGCACGGATTTGAGTTGAGTCCACTGAATGATATCGATCTGATCTATTTTTGCCCTTTAGATATTAGCCCTGAGCGGGATCTGGCGATTGAAGCCTATCTTCATCAGCTTGCCCCTGAGTTACCTTGGTCGGTTAAGAATCAGGCGCGCATGCATAGTCGCAATCAAGACATGGCTTACACATCTTGTATTGATGCTATGGCCCATTGGCCAGAGTTAGAAACTGCGGTTGGGGTGTGTTTAAAATTTCATGTTGAGACAGATACTCAGGTAGATGCAGAGACTGATCATCATTGCACGCATTACGGTATTGAGCTGGTGGTTCCCTTTGGGCTGAACTCCCTGTTTGCCCTCAAATTGAGCGCCAATCCAAAGCGATCATTACCCGTGTTTCATCACAGAGTCGCGACTAAGGGCTGGCTAACTCGCTATCCTTTACTTACGTGTTGTTACTCAAGCTAATCTTCTCACTTTTTTATTCGTTCAGTCTAAAACTGACTTAACCGCCTCACACTATCATTCCATGCAATCTAGTTATCTAACATGATAGGTATCATCCTCAAGCCGTTTTTATTTGTCCATTTTTTGTTTTTATCCTAATACCAATCGTATTAAATATCTGTTCATTCAGCGGGAGTTCAACGCGCTTTAGACAAGGCGAAGGCTTGAAGACATAGTGGTGCTCTGTCGAAAGCCTTAAACGCAGTATAAAGCGCGTTGCCATGCCGTTAACATCAGCCGCCCTTCGGGAGCCACACAGGCATCCCACTCCGGTGTTGCATTGACTTAAAAGGGAATAACCATTTTTGCGTCAATGCGCCTTGGATTGAGATGCCTGTGAGGCTCTGAACTGATTAGATATTTAATGTGATTGGTATCATTTAACTCGTCTCAATAATTTGAACTTAATGTTCAAATAACCTCTTAGTTAAGTGCTTTTCATTGTTACTAAAATGTTTATGGTGTTATTGATCACTACCTCTTGCGGTAGTCATTAGTGATGGCTAATACAACACTTAGCTCACAGAAAACAAAGGGGTATTATCAATAAATGTTTGAATTTCGTGATTCAGCTCCCATGTGTAGTACCTATAAGTGAGTATTGCTCACTCACTTTGATTTGGATCAATAAATCAGCCGCATATCTCTGGCAGTGTAGGCGTCAATTGTTAAGGATGTAATACAAAACAAAAACCTATGTTGTACATATGGAGTATGATGATGAATAAAAACACTGTTTCTACACTGGTCGCTGCCACCCTTTTAGCCGCTGGTTTTTCTGCCTCTGTATCGGCTCACCAAGCGGGTGACATTATCGTTCGTGCGGGTGCTGTGGTTGTTGCGCCAAATGAATCAAGTGATGATGTTGCGGGTAACGGCGAGTTCCAA
This sequence comes from Shewanella oncorhynchi, assembly GCF_030848765.1. Lineage (NCBI taxonomy): Bacteria > Pseudomonadati > Pseudomonadota > Gammaproteobacteria > Alteromonadales > Shewanellaceae > Shewanella > Shewanella oncorhynchi. The sequence goes on along the minus strand of NZ_CP132914.1, from coordinate 3,310,176 downwards.
ATCAGCAATAATACTCAAGTGGGTTTGAACTTCGGTTATATGTTGACTGATAACTTCGGGGTTGAGTTATTAGCAGCAACGCCTTTTAGCCACGATGTCTCTTTGGCTGGCGTAGGTAAGATTGCTGAAACTAAGCATTTACCACCCACTTTAGTGGCGCAGTACTACTTTGGTGATGCGCAGTCTAAATTACGTCCATACGTGGGTGTCGGTGTTAACTATACTAATTTCTTCGACAATGAGTTCACCAACGATTTAAATGGTGCGTTAACTGACTTGAGCATGAGCACTTCGTGGGGCTTAGCGGCACAAGCAGGTGTTGATTATCAAGTTAACAAAAACTGGTTAGTGAACGCTTCCGTGTGGTACGCCAAAATTGATAGTGACGTTAAATTTAAATACCAAGGTACCCCAGTTACCATCGAAACCGATATTGATCCATGGGTTTATATGGTCAGCGTGGGTTACACTTTCTAATCCACTGATTAGATAAGCGTAAAAAAGGAGCCTTAGGCTCCTTTTTCATTTCTGCACTTTTTATCGCGCCATGTTCTGTTCCACTTAGGCTAAGCCGATTTAGCGCTTTGGCTTTTTTGCTTTCCAGTGGCGAGTGTTATAGATAAATTCGGGTAATAACACAGTAAGCCAAGCGACGAGGCGCCAGCGTTTGGTCACATAGACGCGGCGTTTGCCTTGTTTCATTGCCTTGATGATTTGTGCTGCGACTTGTGGCAATGGTGCAAGCCACATCGCACTTTGCTGCATAGCGGCTTTATCGAGCAAACCAAGTTGGATATCGGTAATCGTAATCGGTAGCTTAAGGCGCTGAGCATGCATACTTAAGCCCTCAAGGTAATTCTGCCCAAAGGCTTTTGAGGCGTGATAGGCCACACTCGGCCCGCCGCGCAGGCCCGCAATCGAGTTGATTGCCGCCAGTTGTCCATAACCTTGCTCGCGAAATAGTCTAAATGCCGTATTGCAGATGGCAGCAAAACCTCGCACATTGACATCGATAATGTCTTGCTCCGGTAGCCAAGGCAACTCGGGGTCATAGCTATTGAGGCCTGTATTGACTAAGACTAAGTGTGCGCCGCCAAGACTTTGCCAGACTGATTCAAGTTGGTTGATGATGGCTTGAGGTTGTTCAATTTGAAGTGCAAAAACTTGTACTTTTGTTGGCAAGGATAAGGCAAAATCGCGCAGTGATTCTGGATCTTGGGCGAATAGGACTAATTCAACCTGTTGATCTGCCAATTGCTTTGCAAGTTCACGACTTAATTGTGAGCTAGCTCCCACAATGATTGCAGTTGCTTGGGTCATAGATTTTTCGGCAACGAAATGGTGGCTTATGATAGAAAGTTATGTTCACCAAGACAAGATTTATAGCTTGGGCGTGTGGACATCTAGAAGTCTTTATGTATGATTAGGAGAAACAAAATGAACAAATGGTTGCGTTTAAGCGCGTTGAGATTAACAGCCTTAGCATTAATGGCCGTAATGGGGGGGTTATCGGGTTGTGCCACACCGAATGCTATCGTTGAGATAAAAGGCGAGACCTTATATCGCGAACGGATAGCCTTACCTGCCGATGCTAAGGTCATAGTGCAACTGCTTGATGTCTCAAAAATGGATGTGCCAGCCATAGTGATGGCGGAGCGCGTGCAACAAGGTGCTGCGACGCCCGCGCCATTCAGTTTTGCGATTGGTAGCGATCAGTTCCAACCCGGTCACACTTATGCCATAGGTGCCCGGATTATGTTGGGTGATAAGTTATTGTTTATTAATACTCAAGCCTATCACATTGATCTCAATTCCACTGAGCCAATGACGATACTGCTAGAGAAAGTCGGTGGCTAGTTAGCCCGCTCAGAAGTGAGCTGACATACGCGCCGAATCCGTTAGTATTTACGAACAGAAGAGGCGCGGTATGCCGGTTAGAATTCCAGATCATCTGCCTGCAGCAGGGGTGTTAGAGTCAGAAAATATTTTCGTTATGTCCGAGACTCGGGCGGCGAATCAAGATATCAGGCCGATGAAGGTGCTGATTTTGAACTTGATGCCGAACAAAATCGAGACTGAAACCCAGTTATTGCGCTTACTGGGTAACACGCCTTTACAAGTCGATGTGGATTTACTGCGCATTCACGACAAAGAATCCAAGCATACTTCCATCGACCACATGAATACTTTTTACCGTGACTTTGAAGCCGTGCGCCATAAAAATTACGACGGTCTTATCATCACAGGCGCGCCGCTTGGGCAAATCGATTTCGAAGATGTGGTTTATTGGGATCATATCCGTGAAATCATCGACTGGTCCCAAGAGCATGTCACCTCAGTGTTGTTTTTATGCTGGGCAGCCCATGCGGGCTTGTATCATCTCTATGGTTTAAATCGAAAAATATTGCAACAGAAGCGTTCTGGCGTATTTTTACATAGGCGCACTTGTCAGCATTTCCCACTGTTACGTGGTTTTGATGATGAGTTCTTTGCACCCCATTCGCGTTTTGCCGAGATGGATGTGGAAGAAATTAGACAACACCCGCAGTTGCAAGTGTTAGCGCAGTCCGATGAGGCCGGGGCCTATTTAGTATTAAGTCGCAATAACCGTAACTTGTTTGTAATGGGGCACCCTGAATATCAAAAATCGACCTTAAACGATGAATACCATAGGGATTTAGCCCAAGGCTTAACGCCAAATGTGCCACAAAACTATTATCGAAATAATAATCCAGAAGCCGAAGCCATTGCCCGCTGGCACAGCCACGGTAGTTTGTTGGTCAGTAATTGGCTCAATTATTACGTTTACCAGTTAACGCCTTATGACTTAAGTGATATGACGGCGATGACGCCGTGGGAATCGCGCTAAGGTTTTTTTTAGCCTTTTATGGTGATGTGGTCACATGGATGTGACCTAAGCTGATACCCAAAAGCCCTTAATTTATCTCTCCCTTAGATTCTGTTGTCCACACTTGACTGTGCTTAATCCCTGCCTCGCTGTAAATCCTTACTGACAATTTTCACCCGATAAAATCGACACATTAGACCAAGGAATACTTGCTTTACGTTCGCGTAAACGTCAGAGTGGTTTTATTGTCGATTTTATTAAACGTCCCAAGGCTAGCACTAGGCCTTGTGGTCAATTTGGGTTGGAGCCTGCATGAGTACTGAACCGTTAAATCAAGATATCGTTATTGTTGCCGCTAAACGCACCCCTATGGGTGGTTTTCAAGGCAGTTTGTCATCTGTTGCATCACCGACTTTAGCCGCGACAGCCATTAAGGGCTTGTTGGCGGAGACTCAATTAGCGGGTGAGCATGTCGATGAAGTCTTGATGGGCTGCGTATTACCCGCTGGTTTAGGTCAAGCGCCTGCACGTCAAGCCACTTTGGGTGCGGGATTACCCTTATCCGTTGGTGCGACCACAGTGAACAAAGTCTGTGGCTCAGGCATGAAGACGGTAATGTTAGCCCACGATTTGATTAAAGCGGGCAGTGCAAAAGTCGTGATCGCTGGCGGTATGGAAAGTATGAGCCAAGCGCCGTATCTTTTGGATAAAGCTCGCGGCGGCATGCGCATGGGCCACGGCAAAGTGTTAGATCACATGTTTTTAGATGGTCTTGAGGATGCTTATACTGGCGGCGCCATGGGAACGTTTGCCCAGAAAACCGCCGATGAATTTGGGATCACTCGTGAGCAGATGGACGCCTTTGCGCTAAGTTCGCTCGAAAAAGCCAATGCCGCGATTAACTCGGGTGCCTTTAAAGCCGAAATTACCCCAGTTACTGTCAGCGATCGTCGTGGTGATGTGACTATCGATACCGACGAGCAACCCGGTAATGCCCGCCCTGAAAAAATTCCTACGCTGCGCCCAGCCTTTACCAAAGATGGCACTATCACAGCAGCTAACTCTAGCTCTATTTCCGATGGCGCAGCGGCATTGATGCTGACCTCTCGCGGCGAAGCTGAGCGTTTAGGTTTAACTGTGTTAGCAACCATTAAAGGTCACACGACCCACGCCCAAGAGCCTTCACTCTTTACCACTGCACCGGTTGGCGCTATGGCGAAATTGCTGGCTAATGTGGGTTGGTCAACGGATGAAGTCGATTTATTTGAAATCAACGAAGCCTTCGCCATGGTGACTATGCTTGCCGTGTCTGAACTGGGTTTAGATGTGGCTAAAGTTAACGTCAATGGCGGCGCCTGCGCCTTAGGCCATCCGATTGGTTGCTCAGGTTCACGTTTGCTGGTGACCTTAATTCATGCTTTAAAAGCCCGCGGCCTTAAACGCGGTGTCGCCTCGCTGTGTATCGGGGGTGGTGAAGCAACAGCGATGGCCATTGAGGTCTAATCGCTTAACATTTTAGTTAAATCAACAAGACTGAGATTAACAAGACTTAGATCATTTAGATTTGAATCAACAAGACGGGGCTGGCAAGGGCAATCACTTCCCTTGAGGATAATCATAATATCGCACCGCCAGTCCATCACTCTACAAGGAAAGGATTGCAACATGACCACACAAGTAAAGCATTACATTGACGGCGAGTTTATCCAAGGTACGGGCACATCACAGATTATTGTCACCAATCCCGCGAATAACTCGCCGATTGCTGTGATTAATGCTGCCACTAGCGAAGAAGTTCACGCTGCGATTGCTAGCGCCAAAGCGGCCTTTAAAACCTGGAAAGAAGTGCCAGTGTCTGAACGCGCGCGCGTCATGTTGCGTTATCAACATCTGCTAAAAGAACATCACGACGAATTGGCGACCATTCTTGCAAAGGAAACTGGTAAAACCTTTGAAGATGCCAAGGGCGATGTATGGCGTGGTATCGAAGTTGCTGAACATGCTTGTAACGTGGCGTCATTATTGATGGGCGAAACCGTCGAGAACGTCGCGCGTTCAATTGATACTTACAGTTACACTCAACCACTCGGTGTGTGTGCGGGTATTACGCCATTTAACTTTCCTGCGATGATCCCGTTATGGATGTTTCCATTGTCGATTGCCTGCGGTAACACTTTCATTTTAAAGCCTTCTGAACAAGACCCTATGACGCCGCAGCGTCTGGTTGAGCTGTTTGTTGAGGCGGGCGCACCTAAGGGCGTATTGCAATTAGTGCATGGCGATAAAACCGCCGTAGATATCCTGCTGGCAGACCCTGCGATTAAAGCCATTTCTTTCGTCGGTTCTGTGGCTGTGGGTCAATATATTTATAAAACGGGTACCGATAACTTAAAACGCGTGCAAGCCTTTGCGGGCGCGAAAAACCACTGCGTTATCATGCCAGATGCAAACAAACAGCAAGTGATCAACAACTTAGTTGGCGCTTCTGTGGGCGCGGCGGGTCAGCGTTGTATGGCGATTTCGGTTGCCGTGTTTGTTGGTGCCGCTAAAGAGTGGATCCCAGAATTAAAAGAAGCCTTAGCCAAAGTTCGCCCAGGTTTATGGGACGATAAAGAAGCGGGTTATGGTCCAGTTATCAGCCCTGCAGCTAAGGTGCGGGTGCTTAAACTTATCGCCCAAGGTAAAGCCGAAGGCGCCGAGTGTTTACTCGATGGCAGCGATTTTACCGTGGAAGGTTATGAATCCGGTAATTGGATTGGCCCAACCATGTTCGATAAAGTCACCACTGAGATGAGCATTTACAAGGAAGAAATCTTTGGCCCTGTACTGTGTTGTATGGAATCAGACTCCTTAGAAGCCGCCATCGAATTAGTTAACGCCAGCCCTTATGGCAACGGCACGTCTATCTTTACCGCTAGTGGTGCTGCTGCCCGTAAATATCAACATGAAATCGAAGTCGGCCAAGTGGGGATTAACGTGCCGATTCCTGTGCCATTACCTTTCTTCTCATTTACCGGTTGGAAGGGCAGTTTCTATGGCGATCAACATGCCTACGGCAAGCAAGCGGTGCGTTTTTATACCGAGACCAAGACCATCACTTCCCGCTGGTTCGAGTCTGATATTGCCGTAGCTTCAACGCCAAATATGAGCATTAACCTACGCTAAGCTCGGTTATAAACCACGGCGTCTTTATGGCGCCCAATTTATTAAATAAAAAGTGACCATAGAGTCATAGGAGAGCCCAATGGATTTTAATTTCAACGATGACCAACGCCAGTTTGCGGATCTTGCGCGCCAGTTTGCCGCGGAAGAATTAACCCCGTTCGCCGCCAAGTGGGATGAAGAACATCATTTCCCTAAAGACGTGATCCAAAAAGCTGGTGAGCTGGGTTTTTGCTCTCTGTATTCGCCAGAATCCGAAGGTGGCATGGGCTTATCGCGCCTCGATGCCTCGATTATTTTTGAAGAACTTGCCAAGGGCTGCACTGCGACCACGGCCATGCTGACCATTCACAATATGGCGACTTGGATGGTGACGACTTGGGGCACTGAAACCCTGCGTCAGACTTGGTCCGAGCCGTTAACCACAGGGCAGATGTTAGCGTCATATTGTTTAACTGAGCCGGGTGCAGGTTCGGACGCCGCATCTTTGCAAACCAAAGCGGTGCGCGACGGCGATGAGTATGTGATTTCAGGCTCGAAAATGTTTATCTCAGGTGCGGGTGCCACTGAATTATTAATCGTGATGTGCCGTACTGGCCAAGCTGGGCCTAAGGGGATCTCGGCCATTGCCATTCCGGCGGATGCTGCAGGCGTTATCTACGGTAAAGCTGAAGATAAAATGGGCTGGAATGCCCAGCCTACTCGTCAAATCACCTTTGAAAACGTGCGCGTGCCAGTAGCGAATTTGCTCGGTGAAGAAGGCCAAGGTTTTGCTTTCGCGATGAAAGGCTTAGACGGCGGTCGCATTAATATCGCTACCTGTTCTGTGGGTACGGCGCAGTCGGCTTTAGAGCGTGCAACTCAGTATATGAATGAGCGCCAGCAATTTGGTAAACCTTTAGCGGCTTTCCAAGCGCTGCAATTTAAGCTCGCCGATATGGCAACAGAATTAGTCGCAGCCCGTCAAATGGTGCGCCTTGCGGCCTTTAAACTCGATAGTGGCGATCCTGAAGCCACGGCTTATTGCGCTATGGCGAAACGCTTTGCCACCGATGTGGGTTTTCAAGTCTGCGATGCGGCGCTGCAAATTCATGGTGGATATGGTTATATAAGGGAGTACCCGCTGGAACGTCATTTCCGTGATGTGCGTGTGCATCAGATTTTAGAAGGGACTAACGAAATTATGCGCTTAATTATCGCCCGTCGTTTACTCGATGAAAATGCAGGACAAATCCTGTAAGTCAACGCGCAATATGCGTGACTTACAGGTCGGCGATAACAGAAAAGGAGTCTATAAAGATGGAATATTTAGTTGAACGTATCGAAGGCCACACGGCGATTCTGACCATGAATAATCCGCCAGCCAACACTTGGACCGCCGAGAGTTTGCAGGCGCTTAAAGCCAAAGTGCTTGAGCTGAATGCCAATAAAGAGATTTACGCCTTAGTGTTAACGGGCCAAGGGCAAAAGTTCTTCTCCGCCGGCGCCGATTTAAAACTGTTTAGCGATGGTGACAAAGGTAATGCGGCAACGATGGCAAAGCATTTTGGTGAAGCCTTTGAAACTTTAAGCCAATTCCGCGGTGTGTCGATTGCCGCGATTAATGGCTATGCCATGGGCGGCGGCTTAGAAGTTGCGCTGGCCTGCGATATTCGCATCGCCGAAATTCAAGCTGTAATGGCATTACCCGAAGCGACCGTGGGTTTATTACCTTGTGCGGGTGGCACTCAAAATCTGACCGCACTCGTCGGTGAAGGTTGGGCTAAGCGGATGATTTTATGCGGCGAGCGCATCGATGCGACTCAGGCATTGAATCTACGTTTAGTGGAAGAAGTGGTCGATACGGGTGAGGCCCTTAATGCGGCAATTGCGTTAGCCGTTAAAGTGGCCAATCAAAGCCCAAGCAGCGTGACAGCGTGTAAGACGCTTATTCAAGCGGGGCGCACTATGGCGCGTAGCCAAGCGTTACCGATTGAGCGTGAGTTATTTGTCGGATTATTTGATACTGAAGATCAGGCCGAAGGCGTGAATGCGTTTTTAGGGAAACGTAAAGCTGAGTGGAGAAACCGCTAATGACGAATGTAGTAGATAATGACGTGGTCGAGCATGTCGCAAATCAGGTCACGACCACACAAAATGTGGTGTTTCAAACCTTAGCCACTGCTTCTGGCAAATTGGTTGGTGTGGTCACACTCAATGTGGAAAAAGCCCTCAATGCCTTAGATTTAGGCATGGTGCGCGCTATGACGGCGCAGCTTAATCTGTGGAAAAAAGATCCCCTTATCGCTTGCATCGTATTAGATGGCAGCGGTGAGAAGGCATTTTGTGCCGGGGGTGATGTGCGCGCTTTATACCATGCTTCCATTGCCGCTAATGGGCAAGTGACTGAGGAAGCAAAGGTTTTCTTCGAAGAGGAATATCGCCTCGATTATCTACTGCATACCTTTGGCAAACCTGTGTTGGTGTGGGGCGATGGCATTGTCATGGGCGGCGGCCTCGGTTTGATGGCGGGCGCGAGCCACAGAGTCGTTACCGAAACTTCTCGCATCGCTATGCCTGAGGTGACTATCGGCCTGTATCCCGATGTGGGCGGCAGTTATTTCCTTAATCGTATGCAGGGCAAGATGGGATTGTTTTTGGGATTGACCGCCTATCAACTCAATGCCGCCGATGCCTGTTATGTGGGCCTTGCGGATCATTACCTGAACCGCGACGACAAAGAGCTGATGTTTGATGCCATGGCAACCTTAGATTGGAGTGATACGCCAGCTCTTAATCATCAACGTTTAGATAGCATGATCAACGAGCTGTCTAATCAAGTGGATATTCCTAAGGGCGACAGTGTATTAGCCGAAAGCCAAGACATAATTGACAGGCTTATGGCGGGCAGTCTGCAGGATATTGCAGCACGCATGTCAACTCTGGTATCGGAAGAAAAGTGGTTAATGAAAGCGCGGGACACCTTCCTTGCGGGTAGCCCTATCAGCTGGCACTTGGTCTATATCCAAGGGCAGTTAGGGACTAAGCTTAGCTTAGCTCAATGTTTCAAATGGGAGTTAACCGCAAGTGTTAACGTGTGTGCCCACGGTGATTTCTGCGAAGGCGTTCGTGCACTCTTGATTGATAAAGACAAGAAACCTCAATGGCGTTTTAAGGATGTTAACTCAGTACCCACAGCGGTACTTGAGCAAATATTGGCTTCCCCATGGGGCGAGGCGCATCCCTTTAACCAACTGAGTTAAGCGTTTAAGGGCCGAGTGGGCTAAGAGCTGTATTTATCGGCTTAGCTAAGCTCGCTTTACTCTGTGATAATGACAGCATAATCCATGGGCTAGCATTATCACAACACTAAAAAGAACAATATACAGGAGTGATGGCATGAGTACAGTAGCCTTTATCGGTTTAGGTAATATGGGCGGCCCAATGGCGGCCAATTTATTAAAAGCAGGCATGACGGTTCGCGTCTTTGATTTAGTCCCCGAGGCTATGCAGCAATTGGCAGAAAAAGGCGCCTTAGTATCAAGTACCGCCTGCGGCGCTGCAGCGGGCGCAAGTGTGGTGATTACTATGCTGCCTGCGGGCAAGCATGTGAAAAGTTTATATTTAGGCAATGGAACAGACAAAGGTCTGCTTGAAGTGGTTGCGGGTGATACCTTGCTCATCGATTGTTCAACCATCGATGCACAAAGCGCACAACTCGTGGCAGCTGAAGCGGCTAAAAGCGGCATCGAATTTATGGATGCACCGGTTTCTGGCGGCACGGCAGGCGCGGCGGCGGGCACCTTAACTTTTATTTGTGGTGGCTCGGATACCGCTTTTGAACGTGCGCAGCCCGTACTTAAGGCTATGGGTGTGAATATCTTCCACGCAGGCGGTCCAGGTGCGGGGCAAGTCGCGAAAATCTGCAATAACATGCTGTTATCTGTGTTGATGGTCGGTACTTCCGAAGCCCTGCAAATGGGCGTCGATCATGGTCTAGATCCCAAAGTGCTATCCGACATTATGAAGGTCAGCAGTGGCGGAAACTGGACGCTAGAGAAGTACAATCCTTGCCCAGGCGTGATGGAAACAGTGCCTTCTTCTAAGGGCTATCAGGGGGGCTTTATGGTAGATTTGATGGTCAAAGATCTCGGTCTGTCACAAGAAGCTGCATTATTGAGCAACTCTAGCACGCCAATGGGCGCTTTAGCCCGCAGCTTGTATGTCAATCATGCAAGACAAGGCAATGGTCGCCGAGATTTTTCCAGTATATTTGAACAATTTGCACCACTTAAAAAATAGACACAGATAACAAGGGATCACCAGATGGATTTAAAAGATAAGGTTGTCGTCATTACTGGCGGCGCGGGTGGCTTAGGCTTAGCAATGGCGCAAAATTTTGCGCAGGCGGGTGCTAAGATAGCGCTTATCGATGTGGACCAAGAAAAACTCGAGCGAGCCTGCGCTGAGCTTGGATCGGACACTGAAGTTCAAGGTTATGCCTTAGACATTACCGACGAAGAAGACGTCGTCGCGGGTTTTGCCTATATTCTCGAAGATTTTGGTCAAGTGAACGTGTTAGTGAACAACGCCGGTATTTTGCGTGATGGCATGTTAGTCAAAGCCAAAGACGGCAAGGTCACTGATCGTATGTCTTACGAGCAATTCCAATCGGTGATCAATGTGAACCTGACCGGCAGTTTCCTCTGTGGCCGTGAGGCCGCAGCGGCCATGATTGAATCGGGTCAAGCGGGGGTGATTGTTAACATCTCTAGCCTTGCTAAGGCGGGTAATATGGGCCAATCAAATTACGCGGCCTCAAAAGCGGGTGTTGCGGCTATGTCTGTCGGTTGGGCGAAGGAGTTAGCGCGCTACAATATCCGTAGTGCAGCCGTAGCACCAGGCGTGATCGCGACCGAGATGACGGCAGCAATGAAGCCAGAAGCGTTGGAGCGTTTAGAGAAACTCGTGCCTGTTGGCCGCTTAGGTCATGCCGACGAGATAGCTTCTACCGTACGTTTTATTATTGAAAACGATTATGTTAACGGTCGTGTGTTTGAAATCGATGGTGGTATCCGTCTTTAGAGCGATATCTTATTGATTTGCATAAAAACCGAGCTTAGGCTCGGTTTTTTTATAGGGTAAATAAAGATAATGGTTCTTATGCCCTAGCTTTCGGATTTATTTAGATTTCACTGTTGGAGTTGACATTTAGTTGTTAACCTTCAACAATCGCTCTCCCGTTTTTTTACATAACTTTACAAACATGTTGATCACATGTAATGGAGCTTGAAATCCGGATGTCTTGGCAGGAAAAAGCCCACTGGCTTGAGAAAATCACTAAGCGCATGATGTTGATCGTGGGTATCTTAGGGGTGGTTGTGATTTATTGCGGTTTCTTTTTTCTGCTCTTTAGTGGCCGCTCTGTGGCCGTGATCCCATGGTTTTTTCTTATCTCACCTTGGGTGTGTATTTATTTTGGTTTAACGCAAGTACAACAAGTGCAAGTGGTAAATTGGTTCTTAAAAAAATTTAAAAAATAACTAATTTACACATAACTCATTTCTGCAAGTTCATATTTTGTTTCGGTTTGTGCAGTTGGCAAACATTGGGGAGAAACAATGAAGCTACATGGATATTTATGGATGCTGGGGGGCTTATTTTGTTTAGGTGCTTGCGAGCGCTCGAACAAAGAGACGCCGCATCTTAGTGATAATGGCGCGCGCATAGTTGCGCCCTATGGTAGTTGGCAGTCTCCGCTATCGGCGACTGAAGTTTTTGAGCAGGCCGATAATGTGGCTGAGTTGCAAAGCGTTGATGGTGCTATTTATTTCTCTGAATCTGATGGTGAAAAACAAGGCCAAGTCGGCATTAAACGCCTCGATCAACGGGGAAAAATTACCGACATAGTGCCGCCTGCGTTTAATGTTAAATCCGCCGTTCATGAATACGGTGGTGCCGCCTTTTTGGGGATTGGTCAGAGTCTGTTTGCCACTAAGGCACAGGACCAACTGTTTTATCGTTTTGCCCCTAATCAACCCCCTTTGCCTTTAACGCCAAATGGTACTCGTCATGCAGATTGTATTGCTTACCCCAAAGGGTCGAGGATTATCTGTGTGCGCGAAGATCATCGTCAAGCGGGTGAGCCTAAGGCGAGTCTTGTTACCATTAATCTTAATTTTGCCGGTGAAGGCGATACCTTTGTTTCGGGCCATGACTTTATTTCTTCGCCAGCCATCTCGCCCGATAACAGCCAACTGGCGTGGATCACGTGGGAACATCCCTATATGCCATGGGATAATAGCGTGCTCTGGCTTGGGGATCTGGACCGTAAAGGGCAATTACACAATATTCGTAAGGTAAACACGCCCGCAGACTCTTCGGTGTCGCAGCCGTTATTTAGCCCCGATGGACAATTGTATGTCGTATCGGATATTAGTAACTGGTGGAATATCTATCGAGTTACAGCACAAAATACCTTAGACCCAGTGCTAAAGAAAAAGGCCGAGTTTGCGGTGGCTGATTGGTATTTAGGCAATCATAACTATGCCTTTGAATCCGAAAAAACGATTATTGCCAGTTATATGCTTGGTAGTCAGGCCGTTTTAATTAGACTGCATCTAGATTCAGGCCTGACCGAATCTTTGGCCGTCGACTTTGGTGAAATCACCCAAGTGATCCGTGGGGAAGATGCTGTTTATTTTGTCGGCGCTAAGGCGACGCCAGAGAAGGGCATTTATAAAGTGATCGGTCGTGGTACTGAGTTGGTGTATACCCCTAACTTACCAAAACTTAATCCCAACTATATCTCCCGTGCTAAAAATATTACTTTTAAAACAGGTGCTAACCAGCAAGCTTACGGTTATTTTTATGGTCCGGTTAACCCCAACTATACTGCGCCTAATGATACCCGTCCGCCCTTGATTGTAATGTTACACGGCGGTCCTACGGCGCGGGCGAGTCTGGCTTATCGCAGCGATATTCAATTTTGGACCAGCCGAGGTTTTGCGGTTCTCGATGTTAATTTCCGTGGCAGCAGTGGTTTTGGCCGTGCTTATCGTCAAAGTATCTACGGAAAATGGGGTCAAGTTGATGTGGAAGATGCGGTCAATGCGGCCCGATATTTAGTTGATAAAGGTTGGGTTGATGGACAAAAACTGGCGATTCGAGGTGTGAGCGCTGGTGGGTTAACTGTGATGTCGTCCTTGGCATTTTATGATGTATTTCAAGCGGGGGTGAGCTATGCGGGGATCAGTGACTTTGAACAGCTCGCCAAGAGTACCCATAAATTCGAGACTGGCTACTTAGATCTGCTCATCGGCCCCTATGGTGAAAATCAAGCCCGCTATAGGGAACTGTCGCCCCTGCATCACCTTGAAGGATTGAATGAGCCTTTATTAATTTTTCAAGGATTACGTGACCAAATCGTACCACCACAGCAGTCGCGGCAGATTTATGAGGCATTGAAAGTGAGAGGCGTACCCACGGCTTATATCGCTTATCAGGATGAACCCCACGGCGGTTGGAAACCTGAGCACAAGGCCGCAGGATTAGAAACTGAGCTAGCATTTTATGGGCAAGTGTTTAACTTTACCCCTGCGGGTAAGCTTGCAACACTGGTACTGGATAACGCCGCGGCGCTAAAGCCAACTATAGTGAGAAGTCAATAACGTGGTATTTACCGTTATTGATCTTGGCCATCGCTATTGCGATTGGCTTTACCGCAACACTCAGAGCCAGCATTTTGCTGGCTCTTGTGATTTTCGAGGCTGCCATGAGTCTCGTGACTTAGGCTGTCGATAATGGCGCAGTGGGGCTGATCGCCGCCTTGGCATTGGGTCACCATGTGCTGCAATTGCGCCCTAAGCTGCTGTAACTTATTGATTTGTTGCTCGACATAGGCAAGATGAGTTTGGGTAAGCTGCTTAACGTCCTCGGCATTACGGCTTTCATTGCCCTTAAGACCAAGCAAGGATTTGCAATCCTCTAGTCTAAAACCTAAGTCGCGACATTGATGCACAAACTTAAGTGCTTCAATATCTTGATGGCGATAAACTCGATAACCCGCCTCATTGCGCTCGCCGCACACTAAACCAATATCATGGTAATAACGGATACTCTTAACACTTAAGCCCGTTTGTTTCGCCACTTCACCTATCTTCATTTTGACCTCTATTTTTCCAACTGAATGGTATCACCCATTTCGCCTAACAATTAATTGTCGATGTGATCACATTGAGCAAATTCATCCTTGACTCTCCAGTGATGGGAGACTTTATCTTAGACCTATAGTGTGAAACATCAAGTGAGGGATCTCCCATGTCTATGACCAGACTCTATGTCGCCAATATGAATTGCGCTGGCTGCGTCGCAAAAATTGAAAAGGCGTTTGCTGCCCAAGATGGCGTTGAAGCGCGTGTGAATCTCGCCGATAAGCAAGTGACGGTAGAAGGCAAGATGAGCGCTGATACCGCCTTGGCTGTGATGGCAAATGCGGGTTATCCGGCGCAGGTCGTTATTGATGCTAAAGTCGCCGCCGAAGAAAAACGCCTTGAAGATGCCGCCGAGTATCGACTGCGGATGCGCCAAGCTATAGCCGCGCTCGTTGTGGGTGTGCCCATGATGCTGTGGGGATTACTGGGCGGTGAAATGATGATCAACAGCCCAAATCTGCAGCTAGGCTGGGGCATCATGGGACTGGTCACTTTGGCTTTACTCATCACCACAGGCAGACATTTTTATCAAGGTATGTGGCGGGCGCTCAAAGCCAAAACCACCAACATGGATACGCTGATTGTGCTGGGCACCAGTACCGCATGGGCCTATTCCATGTTGGTGGTCATTATGCCCAGCGCATTCCCTATGGATACCCGCCATGTGTACTTTGAGGCGAGTGTGATGATTCTAGGTTTGATTAACTTAGGTCACGGACTCGAGCTTAAAGCGCGGGGCAAAACCAGTGAAGCGGTGCAGCGATTACTTGGATTGCAATCCACCACTGCGATTCGGATCACAGATAAGGGCGATGAAAAGGTTGAGATAAGTCAGCTGAAATTGGGCGATAAGCTGCGTTTGCGCCCCGGTGACCGAGTTGCCCTCGATGGTGAGGTCGAAACGGGGCAATCCCTATTAGATGAAGCCATGCTCACAGGTGAACCCATTCCCGTGCTTAAAAATCGGGGAGACAGTCTGAGCGCGGGCACAGTCAACGGCAATGGCAGCTTAGTTTTCCGAGTGACGGCGGGGCAAGAAGATACCAAACTCGCCAAAATCATCGCACTGGTGCAGCAAGCGCAAACGTCAAAATTACCCATAGGTCGATTGGCCGATAAGATCTCAGCGGTATTTGTCCCGACTGTGGTGGCGATAGCGCTGCTGGCGGCGGCTATTTGGTATTTTGCAGGTCCAGCGCCCGCCTTAAGCCATGCGTTAGTGGTGCTGACGAGTGTGCTTATCATAGCTTGTCCCTGTGCGCTGGGGCTGGCTACGCCTATGTCTATCATGGTGGCCGTTGGCCGCGCAGCCCAAATGGGCGTGTTAGTCAAAAATGGCGAAGCATTGCAAACCGCCAGTAAAGTTGATTGTGTGGTGCTGGATAAAACCGGTACGGTCACCTTAGGTAAGCCGCAAGTCACTGATTTTAATTTAGTGCAAACGCTGAGTGATGCCGACAAAGAGACTTTGCTGGGCGAAATTGCAAGCCTTGAGCAGCACTCTGAGCATCCGTTAGCGGGGGCGATTGTCAGTTATGCCAAGGAATCACTCCCACAATTACCCGACACACAGGCATTTACGAACCATCAAGGTAAGGGGATTGAGGGCAAGGTCGATGGCGTATCGCTGGCGATTGGTAATCTCGCCTTGATGACTGCATTGGAGATTGTCAATTCTGATGGCAGTGCCTTAGATCCTAACGCGACATTAAGTTTTGCAAATCAAGGTAAAACCCCAATTTATGTCGCTAAAGCGGGCAAGTTAGTGGCCACTATCGCGCTGGCTGATCCGATTAAACCCGATGCCAAAGAAGCCATCGCGGCCATGCTGCAAAGGGGCATTCGCGTGGTGCTGTTAACGGGGGATAACCCACAAACGGCGCAGGCGGTGGCCGACCAAGTGGGTATTACCGAAGTGATTGCCGGTGTACTGCCCGAGCAAAAACAACAGCATGTGCTGGATTTGCAAAAGCAAGGGCATGTGGTGGCTATGGTTGGGGATGGCATTAATGATGCGCCAGCTCTGATGAGCGCCGATGTGGGGATCGCGATGGGATCGGGTACTGAGGTGGCGATTGAAAGTGCGGATATCACCTTGTTGTCGCAGCAATTGATAGTGATTGCTAACTTATTGGCATTGTCGCGGGCGACGATTACCAATATTAAGCAGAATCTGTTCGGCGCCTTTGTGTATAACAGTTTGGGTATTCCTGTTGCGGCGGGCGTGCTTTATCCACTTACGGGCATGTTATTAAGCCCTGTGATTGCGGGTGCAGCCATGGCTTTGTCTTCACTGACTGTCGTCACGAACGCCAACCGCTTAAGACGACAGAAGTTATAAGTTGTCGATACCTAAGCTAACTTAAAATGTTGAAACGGGTATCTTGAGCTAACTCTGGGCTATGTCCACATTAACACTTACCACATAAGTCCTTAGCAGATAGTCCCTAAACAGATAGTCCCTTAGCATCGCCAAGCTTTACGACGCTAAGGGTCATCAGATTGTCATTCTGCTCGAATACATTGAAAGCTAAGCCAATAGGGTAAAATTAATTACGCTTCTCACGCAGGCATAGTGCGGTGATTTCGGCATTCCCTCTGGCTTTCTAGCCGCCTTTTTAGTTGATAATTTAGCCCAAACTGCTATAGTGCCACGTTTATTTTTACCCCTTCGGCATAGCGTTATTTGGTTTATGCTTATTTAAAGCGGCGCCAGCGGGCTCGGCCAACATTACTCGATTTGGAAGTTCATTTTGATCACAACAGCAAATATCACCATGCAGTTCGGCGCTAAGCCACTGTTTGAAAACATCTCAGTTAAATTTGGCGGTGGTAACCGTTACGGTCTTATCGGCGCGAATGGCTGTGGTAAATCGACCTTCATGAAGATCCTGTGTGGTGATCTAGACCCTAGCAGCGGTAACGTCTCGTTAGATGTGAATGAGCGTCTGGGTAAATTAAGCCAGAACCAGTTCGGTTATGAAGAATTCAACCTGATCGACACCGTGATCATGGGCCACCGCGAACTGTGGAAGGTAAAGCAAGAACGTGACCGTATTTATTCTTTACCCGAAATGAGTGAAGAAGATGGCATTACCGTCGCCAACCTAGAGATGGATTTTGCTGAGATGGACGGTTATACCGCCGAATCTCGTGCTGGCGAATTACTGTTAGGTGTAGGTATCGGTATTGAAAGCCATTTTGGTTTGATGTCTGAAATCGCACCGGGTTTAAAACTGCGTGTATTGTTAGCACAAGCCCTGTTCTCTGATCCAGACGTGCTGCTGCTTGACGAACCTACCAACAACTTGGACATCGACACTATCCGTTGGTTACAAGACATGTTGAACCAACGTAGCAGTACTATGGTTATCATTTCGCACGATAGATATTTTTTAAACTCAGTCTGTACTCATATGGCTGACTTAGACTACGGCGAACTGCGCGTTTACCCTGGTAACTACGACGAATACATGCAAGCAGCGACTCAAGCTCGCGAGCGTTTATTGTCTGATAATGCGAAGAAAAAAGCCCAGATCTCTGAACTGCAAACCTTCGTAGCACGCTTCTCGGCTAACGCTTCTAAGGCGAAACAAGCCACCTCTCGTGCCCGTCAAATCGACAAGATTAAGTTAGATGAAGTAAAAGCCTCTAGCCGTGTGAACCCCTTCATTCGTTTCGAGCAAGAGAAGAAATTATTCCGTAATGCCTTAGTGATTGAAAACCTAACTAAAGGCTACGACACTCCGTTATTCAAAGACTTAAACTTAATTGTTGAAGTGGGCGAGCGCATTGCGGTATTGGGTGAAAACGGCGTCGGTAAAACAACCCTGTTACGTACCCTGATCCATGACATCCCGCAGGATGCAGGTACTATCCAATGGTCTGAAAACGCTAACATTGGTTATTATGCACAGGATCATGAGTCTGATTTCGCTAACGAAATGACCTTGTTCGAGTGGATGAGCCAATGGCGCAAGCCAGAAGATGACGACCAATCGGTACGTGGCATCTTAGGCCGTATGTTATTTGGCTCTGACGACATAAAAAAGTCAGTCAAAGTGCTGTCTGGTGGTGAGAAAGGTCGTATGTTATTCGGCAAGCTCATCATGCAAAAAGCCAACATTTTAGTGCTCGACGAACCGACCAACCACATGGATATGGAATCGATTGAATCACTGAACAACGCGCTGGAAATGTACGAAGGGACCTTGATTTTCGTGAGTCATGACCGTGCATTTGTATCATCGCTGGCAAACCGTATCCTTGAAGTCACTCACTCAGGCGTGAATGATTTCAGAGGCACTTATGATGAGTTCCTTGCCAGCAAAGGCATTGAAGTCTAACGCTATTTGTTATTTCGCTGCATGTGTAAATACATGCATTTAAAAACAGTGCAGCTAAATGCAGCATCAATAAAAACGCCGCGATTCATTGCGGCGTTTTTATATCCATTTGCTGTCGTTTTCTCTAGCGATTAGCTTTTCGCGCACTCGATTTTAGTGCATTGGTGGCACTCGTTAGGGCGCTGACTCTTGCTGCACATAAATCAAATTGTCGGTATCAAAGCCGCGGGCTTTAGACATTTCAACAAACTTTTGCAACACCTCGGGTGGCACAGTAGG
Source organism: Shewanella oncorhynchi (assembly GCF_030848765.1). Lineage (NCBI taxonomy): Bacteria > Pseudomonadati > Pseudomonadota > Gammaproteobacteria > Alteromonadales > Shewanellaceae > Shewanella > Shewanella oncorhynchi. Next base: position 3,291,349 of record NZ_CP132914.1, on the reverse strand, counting down.
GGTTTTAGCCAGTAGCCACAAATAACCCGTGTCGGGCCCCGATATAAAAGCGTATTGATAGTTTTCATGATCTAATTCGAAGACCACATACGATCCATAGAATGGCCCAAAGAAGGAGACTTTCAAATAGCCTTCTGAGTCCCCATTCACAAAATAGGCCTTTCCTTCGGCTTCTTTCCATTCGTTTTTAGCCGCTGAGAATCCACGGTTAATGACCATCACACCGCCATCGTCTTTCAGGCTGTATTCTGCGCTAACTTGGCTTAAGCCTCTTTCGAATGAATGATCTAAGCGCGCAATCTCGTACCATTTACCTAAGTATTTATTCAGCTCAAAATCATTAACGGGTTGAACCAATTTAGGCATGCCTAAACAACCGCTGAGCAAAAATATACTGATGACTAACAGTAGCTTTCTCAATTTGACCTCCAGATCCTAAGTCTTACTTGCACATCTTAAGTTAAATGTTCAATCAATCCTCTGTCGAGCTTACACTATTTTCTTCATATTATTTCAGCTACTTGGCAAAGTGTTGTTGGTTAGCCGCTCGTAATCAATACGTTGCGCTGACTGATAAAGCCTTGGCTAATGCCGGCCAGAAGAATTAAGCCGACACCGATTAATTGCATGGGACTCAAGGTTTCACCAAATATCCACCATGCTAACGTCACTACGATAACCGGTTCCACATAGGCGAGGGTTCCAAAAGTGACAGCAGGTAATTGGCGTAGGGCTTTTACCGCCAGCAAAATGGCTAAAAATCCGGGGAAGAATCCAATCGCAATTAACCAACCCATTTGCGGCAAACTTGGCGTCAGCGGTGCATTTATCACTAAGGGCAGTAGGCATAAAGCGCCTACACTAAGCTGCACTAAAGTGCTCTGGTAGGGCGAACTCAGGCTCGGTTTTCGGTTGATTAACATAAAACCGCAGTAGGTTAATAGGGCGAGTAGGGCATAAAAATAGCCTAATAATTCAGTATGATCGCTCGCTTGCTGCGGCCCTGTTGGGATCATTAACATAAAGCCCATCAGCGCGACCACTACGCTTGCCATGCTTAAGCGGGTGAGTTTCTCGGCAAAGAAATAATGGGCAAAAATAGCCGACACCACAGGGGCTAAGTAAATAATCATGATCACATTGGCCATTTGGGTGTACTGAATGGCTTCAATATAAAACGCCATAAAACCCGCGAGCATAGCGCCATTATATACCCAAGCTACCTCAAGATACGAGTTTCAGAGCGCCTAGGGTGCTTCAATTCAAGGCGCATCAATGACAGAATGTCGGCTACCTTTTGAATTGATGCAACACGGAAGTGGAGTGCCCTAGGCGCTCCGTCCCGGCGGTTTTTAACGCACTTTATGCTGTGTTGGTTATTTTTAACTTAGTCCACTAGGTCCGCAAATAACCGCCTTGCCTAAAGTGCGTTAAATTTCCGCTGAATCCTGCATCTTGAGGTTGTTTGGGTATAAGTTGCGTTTACTCGGTCTATGGCGAATTTGCTGTCCTTTGCCTGTGAGCAGCATATAAGCCAATAGAAATAGGGCACCGAGCAGTAAGCGGTAGAAGGTAATGTGTTCGGCGGGCAGGGCGGCAAAGCGCGCTAATACACCGATTGTGCCCATAAGAATGGCTGCCAATAGGGCAAAAATGATAGCTAAAGCTGAGCTTGGCATAGGCAACCTGTAACTGAAGAATTTAAGGGGCGACACCGTCCTGTGGACGGCGTCGATTTTGCCTTAAAAACTCACCCTAGGCTATGCCGATGTATTAACTTAGATAATGCTTTTACGTGAGCGGAAATGGTTAAAGCTATCTTGGCTGTAGGCCGCCTTAATCCGTTTTAACGCAGCGTAATTGTGGTCAAAGTACACATCTGTTGGAATGGCCTTATCTTTGAAACTGATAAAAGCACCCGAGGTGTTGGGGATGTCATAGCTTCGGCTGGCATCAATCCAATCGAGCGCACGATTAATGCGGGTAAACACTTGGCTATCCTGCAATTGTTGTTTCTCTTGCAGCGCGTTATTCCACCAAGTTTGATATTGAATCGTGTATTGTCTGTCCTTGTAGGGGAAGGCGCTGCGACTCTTTTGCTCTTCGCCCATAGTGCGATAATAATCACCAGTTATAGCGCCAAGGGTAACATAGGTAAATAGCCCAAGTTGGCGATTACCTTCAAGCACATAGCGAGAAGTTAAGCTTTCAAGCAGTGGCTTATAACCGTCCCTCAGGCCCGTTTGATTCACTAAGCGCGAGGTGACTTTATGGGGCGCGGGTTCATCCACATCGGTTGGATTAGGTGAGCGGCTTATGCCTTGTAAGTCAGCTTGCAGATGATGAAAAGATTCCCTTTCCCAACTGGGCATTAAGTTTTCACCGTAGGCTTTGGTGAGTCCGCCCATACCCTCGATGCGAATATCATTGGGGACTAGGCCAAATTCATTAAATTGTGTCTGGATAAAGTGGTTTAGGCTGGCGGAATTGCCCTCCCAAAAACCATACATCAAGCAGTTATGCGTAATTGAGTCAGTGTCTATGTCGAGTGTTTTGTGTTGTTCTACGGGTAAATGTTTGGCATTAATCTTGAGATTAGTGCCAATCAAACAGCCAGTGCTGTCGGCATTTATGATGGCTTCCCAGCGCTGTAAAATGTCTTTGGTTGGGGTGTGCTCAATGAGTTCATGGGTTTGTTTATCGTAGCAATTCCATTCTAATTCAAACTTGATAAGGCAAGGCGGTAGTGGAAAGGTTTGCACAAAAAAGCGGGTCACTATGCCATAACTTAACCCACCACCACCCTTAAGCGCCCAGAGTAACTCTGGTTTATTGGCAACAGAGACGACTTGGGTTTCACCAATGCCGAGGACGATTTCTGCCTGTAATAGGGATTCGCAGCACATGCCGTGTTTGCGGGTCCAAGGTCCTGAGCCACCGCCCATAATAAATCCCGCTAAGGCAATACTGCCACAGGAGCTATGGGGGATCATCACGCCTTGTTTGGCAAGCGCAGTGGTGAGATTGATAAAGCGATTGCCAGGGCCAATGGCCGCAATACCTGTGATGGGATCTAAAGTGAGGCTATCCATCTTCAGCAGATCTAACACTACGGTATTCGTTTCAGTGCTTTCACCTTCGTGATCATTCCCACCTGAGCGCACGCTGATTGGCAAGTTATAATCGATGGCCGCCTTATAGGCGATTTTGACTTCTTCAGTTGACGTGCATTTGATGATCGCCAGTGGTTTTTTTTGTAATCTGCGGTTGAACAGTTGGCAAGCCTGTTGATAGGCAATCATTTGCTTACCTGTGCTGACCGAGAGTTGCTGCTCACTATAATAATGGCCACCGGTAATAATATTGTCGGCCGGAATGTGTGCGCGAACTTCATTGATGAAATTAACAAAGTTTTTGGCTTGAGTGATCACTAAGTTTTCACTAATACGCACTTCAGCACTTAATTCTTCTTCGGTCGATTGAATAATCAAACAATCCCGTTCCAGTTCATTTGCGACGGTGACTTTAATATTAGAGCGATAGGCCGTCAGCGATTTAAACACTTCAATATTGAGTGTAATATCCGCTTGATTACTCGCTGTGTAATTCACTAAATAACTAAAATTAGGCCAAGTGTTATAGTTACATTCAATAATATAGGCTCGGCGTTCGTGGGGCGGAATAATCTTAGGCAGTTGTTGATTATAGGTGTTGCTATCCGCAGTGGTTTTTATGAATTGATGTTCAGTATCATTAAATATGACCAGCAGCACTTTTTGCCTTTTAAGTGGGATAAAGTTTTCACCGCGAATATTATGTGCATCTTGGTGCTGATAAATGTAAAGGTTATTTTCGCTAATCGATCTTTGTTGCGCTGGATTACGGTAATAGTCAACGATTTCAGTTCGCGTTAATAATCGATTGAGTAAGGTGATGCCAAATATTTCACCATCGAAATGTGTATCGCGATGATTCGGTAAAGACACGTTTTCAATTAAAAATTCATTGTCGGCAACCAGTGACAGATTATTGAGTTGTGTATGGGTAATTTCACCATCCACATAACAACTTATTTCATGGTATTCATGGCAGATAGACAATAAGTGCCACTGACCGTCGTTAAGTCCACCTAAGGTTGATATTGCTTCAACCCGCAGCAAGGTGGTATTAATCACGCATTCAATATGCCCCAGTGAATTAATATCCACCGCGAAATAGGTATCTTCTCGATCGGTTTTATAATGGAACACACGCCCACCTGCGCTGGTTTTCAACCAACACTGGTAAGTGAATATGGCAAGGGGTGACGTGCTCACGGGTAAGCTTTTTTCAATCACTGCCCGTATATTTCTTGATGCCTCAAGCTTGTCCATATTCATGAGTCCTTTCGTGTGCTTTATGTGTTTTCCTCAATGCGCTAAAGCGCTACTGAGGTCATTCATCCCGTTGTTAATCAATTGCGGATAACTAAGCCGCGGGTAACTATGTTTTGGGTCAATCAGTTTTGGGTAAATCAGGTGCGGGCAAACAAGTCGCCAATTAATAGGTATTAAAGCGACGTATTGATCCTGTCACGGCCATCGGCTTTGGCGCGATACAATGCGGTATCGGCGGCGCACAGCATGGCGAGTGAGGTACGGAACTGGCCATTGATTTCGCTCGCAATCCCTTGGCTCGCACTCACAGAGACATAATCGCGCAGCCCTTGCTCGGTAAAGCGCAGGTCATTAATCCCTTGCTGCACTTTTTGGGCAATCGTTAGTGCCATTTTGGCATTGTGGCTTGGTAGAATTAGCGCGAATTCTTCGCCGCCGTAACGCGCTGCCAGGCCAACTTCTATCGGCACTATGTCAGCAATCACTTTGGCAATCTTTCGTAGACATTCGTCCCCTTGGATATGGCCGAATTGGTCGTTGAACACTTTGAAGTAATCCACATCGATAATCACCACGCTGATCGGGCGCAACTTACCTGTGCATTCTTCCCAATAGTGATGCAGCATTTCATCAAAATATCGGCGGTTCGCCAGTCCTGTCAGTGAATCTGTGGCGGCCAATTTACGTAGCTTTTGATTTTCCGCTTTGTGCTGCGTTAAATCGTGCATCATCATCACAAACAGAGGTTCATGGCTGCGGATGTAGGAAATGGAAAGCTCAACATCTTTGGCTTTGCCTGAGGCTGTAATGAGGGTGATTTCTTCGGCGGAGTGCTGCACTGGGATACCGCAATTTTTGCCTAATTTAATATCATTGCTCAGCAGATTGTCGTAGCGAGCTTGGTGGTGTTCAGTCAAAAAGTTGCGCCAATCTTGTCCCTTCAAACTGGCCTGCGGGCACGTCAGTAAGTCAGCACCTTTGCTATTGCTAAAGTAAATGTAACCTTGGGCATTGACGATAATCACCGGCTCAGTCAGATGCTGAATAAACTGTTGAATCGTTTCAATCGAGGCATGTTCGAAGAAGGTTAACGGCAATGCGGGCTCGACCAAGCCTTGCTGCGCAGTGCACTGTGAACCATTGCCTTCACCCACAAGTGATAATGGATGTTGTGAACGTGTCAGTTTAGGTGAGCTTGTCATTGTTATCATTCTCCGAGAACCTAATGTCATCTGCGCTAAGCGCTTTTCTGATGATGACTTTATTCTTCGCAAAGAAAAGATACCTTCTGCTTACCTTCCGATTTAATCTATTGTTTATAAAGGTTTTAAATTTAATCTTCTCACGGTAAATTCTCAGGTTTAGCTGAAACGTGCGAGGTTTTGGGGCATGGCTAAGTTAAAAAAGTGGCACCCATGAGTGGATTTTTGGGTATTAAGCGGCAAGCGCAAAGGATTTTAGTGTCTAAAGATGGTGGATAATGCTTTGATTTTATCGACAATCCAGCCACGTCTATGCTCATAACTGCGGCCTGTGAGTTTATCCTCACCGCACAGAAAAGCCCTTCTGACACAGCGATTTATCACATGATAGAAGGGCGTTGTATTAGCATCGATAAGCATTCTTCTGGCCGAGGTCATCATCCGCTCCAAACAGACGCAATCAAGATAATGTAAAGGCTAGTATAAGAGGGGATAAAGCACAAAAAGACATGGCTGTCCCCGCTTTTTCCGCTTTTTTCTCCCTTTTACGGGATTCAGCGTCACTAGCAACCAAAGACAGTGCTGTTATGGGAAAACGGATAAGCGGATGTCTTGTGAGAAATGCTCTGCCGTAGCAGCAGAGCATTTTGAGCTCATTTCAGGAGGCGTTTATTTCGAAAAGATATGGCTGTCCTGAGAGAAATCATGAGAAAAATCCAATCCACAGACCCTAGTTTTTAGGATGATTGATAACTTGTGGATCTGGACTTAACACCAGTAAGGTATTTGTGGTGTTACTTAATACAAACTGGAACTTAGTAGTACCAGGAGTTCTATCGAGGTCAACAAATTGCACTAACTTACCATCGCTGCTGATGGTAACAGCATCGACAATGTTATCGAATGGGGTTACAAAGCCTACCCCGACAAATTTTAACCCTTTAGTGGTTTGATCATTTAGTAAAAAAGTAATTGTACCTGCCTGAGTGATGGTGACATCACCTTGGCAAACTTGACCATTGGCATCCGTATAAATAAATACAGGTTCACCATTTTCAAGGGTAACATTAACTTTAATAAATTGTGCTGAGCCTTGTGGTGCTGTCATCTTTATGTTCCTTCTGTGGTTAGAATCGAATATTTCTAATTTCGGTTTTTTCTAAAAAAAGAATAAGCTCTTTATGTGTATCAAGTACCCCTAAACAATCGAGCGATTTTGCATAGGAAATCGTAAATATTGGGTCTTTGTTTTTTTCAGTAAAAGGCATTACTTGTTTTTTAACATTGTTACATAACTCAATGTAAGATAACTCGCCCAGTTTTTTATAGATATTAGCTTGTAATAATTCGCTTATTGCAAGGTTTGCTATGTAGGTTATTTCTTGATTGAAGTCATTTCCAAGTTCTCGATATGATTCAGTTGCTAATTTTGCGTATTGCAAACTCTCTTTTAATTTTCCAATGTTTAGCATGAGTTTTGCCTTGGATAAAAGGAGTTTTGCAGAGATATCTTTGTATGTTGAGAGTTTTATTGGTGAAGATTTATCATCAAAGTTTATGTTTGTTGATTTCTCAAATGCTAAATATTGGCTTTCACTCGTGGTGAACTCAAGTATTTGTGAATAAGAATAATATTTTAATCTTTTCCAGCGTTCGTTTTCAGGGTCTTGTTTAAATGCAGACTCAATAGTCGCAAGTCCCAAAGAGGCTTTATTCAAAGCTTCTGTTAGGCGACCTTGATAACTTAACAGTGTGGCGATGTTTTGATAACTTCCAGTGAGTCTATCGAGTAAATAAGGCTGTTTTTCAAGATTTTTAGTTAGCAAGGCTTCTTGAATTTCTTCATGGATTTGAATAGCGGTATTTATATCCCCTTGTGATACCGCTGCGCTCGCTAACCAAGATCTTGTATCCGCCACATCCGCAATCAACTGACTATCCTCAGGCGCTTTTGCCAAAGCCAGCAATTTAAGCCTTAATGACTCCTCAAAATCTTGCTTTGCTTTAGCAAATTCCTGCTGTTTCATCGAAACTGAACCCAGCGAGTTATGGGCATAGGAAAGCTCCATCAGCGCATCTTTATCCTCTGGCGCAATGGCATACATGGCTTGACTGTATTGTAAATATTGCTCCCAAAAAGGACGTGCAGATACCCATTCACTCACATCATACTTAAGCTGTCCTAACCAAAAGGCATTGGCACCTAGGGTTTTCAGTAGGGCTAAGTTTTCCGGCTGCAATTCGAGTAGTGGCAGCATTTTTTCTTGCGCTGCGAGTAATGCGCTGCGAGCTTCATCGATTTTATTGCGCGAATAGGCGACTTCCCCCATGGCCTCTAAGGTTTGGCCGTGTTGGAAACGGGCATCAAAACTTAAGTGCGTATCATCTTCTTTATTGGAAAAATCACTGAAATATTCCAGTGCTTTATTGCTGATCCCGTCGAGTAAGTCCATACGGCCGATGCCGCGCATCTTGTCGGCGAAGTCACCCACCATAAAGCCGAGCAAATCTTCGGCGGCGAGGCGTTTTTGCAGAGCAAGTTTTTCGGCCTCTATGCTGCGCACGCTCATAATGACGGAGGTTAAGGTGAGGACGCACAGTAGGGCGACGGTTAGGCGCCTCGTCCAGCGCAGCATATTGGCGCGTTTGCTGGAGGCTGCGATAAAGGCGGTTTCGGGATCGTCTAAATCGAATAACGGATTTTGGCTGAGGCTTTGGGCCTCTTTTAACGGCTTGCCTTCGGCGAGCAGATAAGCGCTGTGTTTGGCTTCGCTGAGCCAACGCTTAGATAAATGCTGTAGGCGACTCTTAATGCTTAAGCTGTCGTTATGCTCGCTAATCCAAGCGGTTGCCCTTGGCCAACGGCGCAAAAGTGCTTCGTGGGCGATGCTAAAACAGGGTTCACCATTTTGCAGATGCGACACGAATAAGCGGCTATCGACCATGGCTTGCACTAGGGCGGTTTCGGCCGTGCTTTGCAGTTGTGACCAGCGAGCGGTGCGGCTGGTGATGGACTTTTCATCTTCGCGTAGGGTCACTAGCAGGGATAAAATCCGTGGTAGGCTGGCTTTTTCGGCATCGCTTAAATGGGAAATCGCTTGCTCGGCATTTTTGCCAATCGCCCCTTCAATACCGCCAAGTGCATGATAAACCGAGACTAATAACTTATCGTCGGCGCTGCGCTGCAAATACAAGGCCTGCAGCGTGTATTGCAACATGGGCAGTGCATCTGGGTTACTGGCGGCATCGCTGCAGAGCATTTCGTCGAGCGGCATCGCGGTGTCGCTGTCAACTTCCCAGCTTAAGTTGGCAGCCACTGCGGGCAGGCGGATCATTTGTAATAGCTCAGTGCGTGTTGGCGGCGCTAAGTCAAAGTGGGCGCCGCGGGCTTTACCCGCCATTAAGCTTGGGTAATTGACCAATAAAGGATAAAAATCGTTGCGACAGGCACTGATGATAATCACGGCTTTTGAGGTGGCGAGTTGTTCCAATAATTCTATGAACTGGGTTCGTTCGGGATCGCTAAATAGCGGTGATGAGAGCAACACTTCTAATCGGTCGATAAACAAGGCAAAAAACGGATTGGAAAAGGGTTTAGCCTTGAGCGCTTGGGTACACTGATTGATCACGCTTTGGATATCTTCGATAAGTTGAATCGCCAGAGTCTCAGCGCTCATGCCTTCGAATACTGGGATGTCGTTGATTTCCCAGTCGAGCATAGCACTGGCAAGATCGGTGAGTAGTTGTCCTTTACTCACATCGGCAAAATCTAAGCTGCTGAATGACGCGACACCAATGCCGTTATAGCCGTCGCCCTTCATTAAATTGGGCACAACACCCGCATTAATCAGGGAAGATTTACCGCTGCCACTTGGACCTAAGATCAGGCAGAAGGCACGGCCAAACAGGATTTGTTGACTTATCCGGTTAAGCAAAGTGCTGATTTGTTCACTGCGACCAAAAAACACCTCGGCATAATTAGCGCTATAGGCTTGGAGCCCCGGAAAGGGCGAGCCGCCTTGCCAACTCTGTGGGCTGGCGGTGGCTTGGTGGCCGATAGGAAAACGCACTTCGGCTAAGGTGCGATAGCCGCGTTTGCGTATGGTTTCTATATAGGTGGGATCGGTGGCGCTATCGCCTAATGCTCGACGTAACTGATTGATAATCTTGTGTAGTGGATTGTCGCCGGTATCTACACCTGGCCAGCAGTGGCTGACTATTTCATCACTGCTGACGACTTCGCCCGCCCGTTGACAGAGAAATAGCAGCACATCCATCGCCTTGGGTTCAAGTTGTTTGACTTGTTTGCCAAGGAGCAGACTATTGGCGCTGGGATTGATTTGCCATTCACCAAAGAAAAATGTGCTGTCACTCATAACGATGTCCATTTATTGAGTATTGACCATGGCACGGTAAAAACTTGCGCTGTGAGTCACTCTTATTGTTATACGTATTGTTATAAAGAACCGTATGCTTGTCATTCAAAGGTCTGACGTCAAGACCTTGACATTATGCCGTTGATGATTGTTATTTAAAAGGAATAACCCTTGATAATCAATGTAAATTTTATCAGGGTGAGGTGTGGTAAATAGTCTTTAGCTTGTCATTTTTCTGTCAACAATTTGTGCTTTGCGCTAGATGTTAAATAAGGTGATGGCTTTTAGGTGTAGATTGCAAAAGATCAACAATAAAAAAGTGCCCGTGATTAGGCACTTGGTATTAGAGAGGAACTTAAGGATAACAAGCCTGACTTATCAGTACCTTAAGTTAAGTATCTTAACGTTAGCCCCTTAACATTGGTCCCTTTGAATTAGCGCGTTAAGGTTAGTGCTTTGGCTTGATAGCTTAATCTGGCCATTTGACCTTGATCTTGCAGTTCTAATTCATTGAGTTCGAAGGGCGGCTGTAAACCCGAGGCTTGGATAAGCTTAGGATCTAACATCAGCTTTAACTTCGGCGACTCTGGGGTCAGCCAATTGGCAGCTTGCGTGCGTAGAATCGCCACCTTTTGACCTTCGGCATTGGTGCCTGTTAACGTGCCACTTAAGCCAAAACGTCCCGCCTCGGCGACAGTTAACTCAAAGTTGATTTGGTTAGGCAGGCCTTTATCCCAAACCGTGAGCACTTCGGGCTTGATGCTCGCCGAATTGACATAGGACTTAAAGACAGATTTAACCGTGCGCTGCACAGGTCGGCCATCGACTTGGGTTTGCACTGTGATTTCAATTTCACTGAAACCAGCATTACTGCTTGAAAGTGCGACGCCCGCGGGGATCACCGCTTGCCATGTCTCCCCTTGTTTTACCATCGCCAGCGGTTGCATATTGCCATCGGCTTGTTTGAGTTTTGCCTGTGGTACAAAGGTGTTATCACTTTGGCTGAGAGCGAGTTCAAGCCCAAGGTTTTGCGCATCCGCCGCGATGGCGGTGGGGGCTTTGACGCTCAGTTGATAGGGCGAGCCTTTTTCCTTCACATTGACTAAGTAGCTGGCGCTCGGTGTTAACGGCTGGCTGATCTGCAGGCGATATTGGCCCGGTGTGGCTTTCGCCGACATTTGCAATGCACTCGAATCATCGGTTAACCCTGCGCTAGCCAAAGCATCGGCGTTGACCATTGATTTAACCAGTGACTCATTGGTGTTTATCCCGCTGCTATTGGCTGCTTTGCCTTGGGGTGACTGATTAGGGGTAACGCGCTGAATTTGTACGCGCTCAGGGGCAATAGCCTCTGCATGCATTAAGGCACCAGAGCGGGTATCGCCCCGAGGTGCAATGCGCACTAAGCTCGACGCTTGGCTCATGGTGAGGCCCACGCCCGCATTAAGCTGTGCGCCTGTTACATTGACCCAATACTCGTCACTTTGGCTGGCTTGCTCAAGCTGCGGCGCACTTGCCTGATACTCGCCGTACAGCGGGGTGATAAAGCTAATGTAATCCGAACTGGTGTTGATGGGCGTGAGTGTTGGGCTGGCAATATTGCTATCGACTAAATCGGTATCGCTCGGCGCGGCTAGGGTTAACCCTTTGGCATACATAGGGCTGGCATTGGTTTTGGGATCTATGGGTGTGGCTTCATCTTGGCAGGCTGCAAGCAGTCCGCTTAGCGCCAAGACACTGGCAAGTTTGCTGAGTGTGTGCATCTTAGTGCTCCTTAAATGTGGTTGCGGATCAGCGTGTCTAAGTTGAAACACGTACGACGGCTCTGCTGATGGCTTAAGGGCTCTTGGCCACGGGTCTTTTGTTTATCAGTAAACCAGACAGTGCCAGCCGCCTTTTGTGAGCTGCAATTTAAGAAGCCGTCGGAGCAGCTATCGAGCCAGTTTTGGGTGGTTTCGAGCGCGACTTGGTATTGATAACCCGCGCAGTAACTGTCGCTGTCCCAAATAGCGGAATCAACATCTGAGCCCACCACGACTTCGAAGGGTTTACCCAGCGATGGGCGACCCGCTGTGCCATTAAGCCAAGCGTTGTTATAGTTTGCCATCCAACCGACTTGCTGTTGTTTCACCGCATTGCTGCCATAGCCTAAGAGCCAGCCTAAGCTGGTTTCGAACACATTACCTTGGTTCACCGCATCGGCCAGCGGCGTACCAGCACTGGAAGGCGCGATGGCGATAACCTTTGAGGTGGCGTTGATCACTGCAGGATAACGGCTGTCCCACGTTGGATTAGATAAAATCCACCGCACTACGTTGCCACCATTGGAGTGGGTCAGTAGAATTAAGTCGTCGATATTTTTGGCTTGGATAAAGCCATTAAGCTGTGTGGCCAGACAACCTGCGGCGCTTTCTTCCCACATATATTGGTCAAAGTCGCAGTTGGTCACTGTGTAATTGTTTGGCACTGGGATGCCTTGGCGCACTGAGTTAACAAATTCGGGCGTCCAGTAATCGGCTAAGGCATTGGTCTGGTGACCCGTACCATGGATAAAGGCGACTCCGGTTGCGGCTAACGTTACTGGGCTGACAGCGAACAGACCCAAGAGCATGAGGGCTTTTTTGATCTTCATGGCTATATCTCGTGTTGTTGGTCTTGTTGATTGTGGCCGCCAGTCCGTTGCGACAGTTCAGGGCAAGTCAGTTAATGCAGGATTTGCCGTAAATAAGCTTGAAATCGGCTGGCATGGCTCGGTTTATAGGCGCTTAAGCGCGGGTTACTCACTTTGGGTAAAACATGACTTAAGGCCTGAATACGACGGGATAGTGTGAATGCGCTAGTTTAGGTTGGCATCAAATGTGATTGCCGTAACTTAGCCATTATCAACAGGACTTAACTCAAGCTTATTAACCTAGACGCAACATTTTAAGCTGGCAAGTAAAACCATCATTATAAAATGCAATCGCAGGGTCGCATTTTGAACGGTTCGTTTTAATGTCAAACTAAAGGTTGGTAACCTGATGATAAGCAATGCCTAATAAACTAAATTGTGCTTTATCGTGTTTGAAATATCGATTTGCTCACACAAAAGAATTTTCTGTGACACCCGCTTAGTGTTTGAGTTAATCAGTTTATCATTCTGTATATAAAGGTTTTTTGTGATAAATAATTCAAACTCGCCCATTTACTCTGGGATATGGGTATCACTTTAGTGCATTTAAAGACTAAACCGATTAGGCTGAGCTGAGGTAAAGTGGGATAAACGGGATAAGAACCAACATTGCCGAGATGATATTCTTCTTATCTTAATCAGTCATCTGAGCCATGGATTGACTGGGAGTAGAAAAAGTAGCGCGATATGGGCAGGTTTAATCTAAATAGACAACAAACACGGGAGAATAAGTTTGGCGATAGAACATAATAAGATGGTGAGTTGCTTAAGTGGACTGCAATGTCGCACTAATTTCACCATAAAAAACATTACTGAATACATGCTCCCAGAAACCAAAGAGGCTTTCTATTTACACCTCGACGGTAAATCACCAAACTTGATTATTCGTCCCGCATTCGAAGTCTTTTCCGGCGAACTTGCCACTATTGCAGGCGTGCATGCCAAATACGACTATTTCCACAATGCCGAGATGACACGTTTCCCCAAACGTTTACATAAGAGTTTGACCGAAACCCACTATGGCCTTGCCTTTAGTTTTGACACGGTTGAAGCCGTACAGCAATTCATTACCCGTTTGAGTGCGATAGTGAAAGGCGCATAAGCTTTTACTGCATAAATCTTTAATAGAATGCCGCTTAATTTTTCGATTGAACGGTATCTAAATTTTAACCATGCAGTCCTAGGGTTAAATTCCTCAATATCAATGAAAATGAGGAATTTAACTGCTGCCTTTTTACGCGGCTTTTCAGTATATTCATCAATAGATGAATTTTGCTGGAGCTTGCTATGTCGCTTATTCCCGGTCGCCCAAAGGGGGTTGTGCCATTTACCGCCCAAACTGAATCACAGCCGCAGACTCCTGGTCGTCCGAAAGGGGATTCCGATGCCCGCCAACGCTTAATTATCGCAGCCCTAAGTCTCTTCAGTCATCGCAGTTATCCCAGCGTTTCTACCCGTGAAATTGCCCGCGAAGCCGAGGTTGATGCCGCGCTTATTCGTTATTATTTTGGTTCAAAAGCGGGCTTGTTCGAACAAATGGTGCGGGAAACCCTTGAGCCCGTATTAGCGCGTTTTCGCGAAATATCCGCTGCGGATGCCCCTAATAACTTGGGTGAACTTATGCAGACATATTATCGCGTTATGGCACCTAACCTGGGATTGCCACGGTTGATTATACGGGTGTTACAGGAAGGCGATGGCTCAGAACCCTATCGCATTATGTTGTCTGTTTTTGAGCAAATTTTATCCCTCTCGCGGCAATGGCTCGAATCCACATTAGTCAATGCGGGGCTATTGAAGGAGGGATTAGATCCCGATTTAGTACGCCTCAGTTTTGTGAGTCTGATGGTTTTTCCGCTTATTGCGCCACCGGTGTTAATGCGTCAGTTCGGTTTTTTTAGTGCCGATGCTGATGGTTTACAGCGTTTAGCGCTGCACAATATGCAGGTTTTTACCCAAGGTGTACTGCGTGAACCGAGGAAGTCGTAATGGGTGTGAATTTTAAAATTCTTACGCACGTGAGTGTGGGTTGTGTGATCTTGCTATTAGTCGGCTGCACCGAAGCGCCGCCCAGAGTGCTTGGCACAGTCGAGCGTGACAGGCTGACACTGACCGCGCCCGTGGGTGAGTTGATTACTCAGGTAAATGTGGTTGAAGGTCAGCAGGTTAAGGCGGGCGAAGTGCTACTCACGCTCGATTCGACTTCGGCCAATGCGCGCCTTGCCCTGCGTCAAGCCGAGCTTGAACAGGCTAAAGCTAAACTTTCTGAGGCGGTGACTGGCGCGCGTTTAGAAGATATCGAACGCGCCAAGGCCGTGCTCGACGGGGCAAATGCCAGCGTGAAGGAAGCGCAGCGTGCCTTTGAGCGTACTAACCGTTTGTATGCCACCAAAGTGCTGAGCCAAGCGGATTTAGATACCGCCCGTGCAGCGCGGGATACCAGTTTAGCCAAGCAAGCCGAGGCGCAGCAAAGCCTGCGACTACTAGAAAATGGCACCCGTAGTGAGCAGCTAGAACAAGCCAAAGCAGCGGTGGCCGCCGCCAGCGCCAGTGTAGCCATCGAACAAAAAGCCTTAGCAGACTTGAGCTTAGTGGCGGCGCGTGATGCCGTTGTCGATACGTTGCCTTGGCGAGTCGGTGATCGCATTGCCGCAGGCACTCAGTTGATTGGTTTGCTGGCGAGCGATAATCCCTATGTGCGGGTTTACCTGCCCGCGACTTGGTTAGACAGAGTGAAGGCGGGCGATGGCGTCAATATTCTTGTGGATGGCCGCGAGATACCGATTGCTGGCACTGTGCGCAATATCCGCAGTCAACCTGCTTACACGCCATTTTATGCGCTGAATGAACGTGATCGAGCGCGCTTAATGTATTTGACCGATATCACCATTTCCGCCGCAGATCAGGACTTACCTACTGGCATGGCATTAGAAGTTGAACTCGATGTGCTGCAACTCGATGTGCTGCAAGGAGTGCAGCAAAAAGTGGAGCAGCCATGAAAAGCGCTGATTTTGCTATCGAGACCCAAGGGATGACCCGCGCCTTTGGTGGTGTTAATGCGGTGGAAAACCTCGACCTCGCCATTCCCAAGGGCACAATTTATGGGTTTCTCGGCCCCAATGGCTGCGGAAAATCGACTTCAATTCGCATGTTAACTGGGTTACTGAGTCCCACATCGGGGAATATCCGCGTATTGGGTGAAACCTTACCCGGCGCCGAGGAAAAACTGCGTCGCCGCATTGGCTATATGACGCAAAAATTCTCCCTGTACGACAATCTTTCGGTGCGGGAAAACTTAGAGTTTGTCGCGCAAATTTATGGCCTTAACCGCCGAGCCTCAAAGCTGCGAATAGCCGAGTTAGTCACGCTATACGATTTAGTCGGCCGCGAGAAACAAATGGCGGGCTCCATGAGTGGCGGCCAGAAACAGCGTTTGGCCTTAGCGGCAGCGACCTTACATCACCCTGAATTGCTGTTTCTCGATGAGCCGACATCGGCGGTCGATCCTGAAAATCGGCGCGAGTTTTGGGAGCGCTTATTCGATCTCTGCGCCCAAGGCACCACGATTCTTGTGTCGACTCACTATATGGATGAAGCCGAGCGTTGCCATGGTCTTGCGATTTTAGAGCGCGGGATAAAACGCGCCGACGGTTCACCCCAGCAGCTGATGGCGGCGATGGGGGCTCGGGTGGTTGAGATCTCAGGGGACGACTTACGCACTTTAAAACAATCATTGATCAGCGAGTCCGCGATATTGTCGGCGGCGCAAATCGGCAGTCGTTTGCGGGTGTTAGTGCGCAGCGATATTGAAAATCCGCTCGCTTGGCTTAAGCCAAGAGTTGCCAGCCGGACGATGGAAGAAGTGCGCGCTAGCTTAGAAGATGTGTTTGTCACTTGCACCGGCGAGCGCTTGGCTGGGGTTTCCAAGGGAGAGACTGACCATGTGGCGTAGGATTTTTGCGATTGTGGTCAAAGAGCTGCGGCAGTTGTCGCGGGATCGCATGACCTTTGGCATGATAGTCATGATCCCGTTAGTGCAACTGATGTTGTTTGGTTATGCCATCAATACCGATGCTCGCCATCTGCCTGCTGGGTTAGTTAATTTGAGTGATTCTGCCTACAGTCGCGCACTGGTTAAGGCGGTGGAAGCAACGCAGGTCGTAGATTTTAAACAGCGTTATTTAAGTGCCGCCGAGGCTGAGGTGGCGATCACTCGCGGCGAAGTCAAAGCTGTGCTGTATTTGCCCGCCGATCTTGATGAGCGCTTAGTGCGTCACCCAAGCTTTGTGGGTCAGCAATATTTAGCGCAGTCCTATATTGCACAACCCGCTGGCCAATGGCTAGTGGATGGTTCAGATACGGTTGTCGCTTCAACTATTCGTAGCCTAAGGCAAATGCCACTGGATGAAGTCGCAGGAAGAGCACTAAAAACGGCGATGCCGAGTTTTGAAGTGGTGCAATATTTCAACCCAGAACAACGTTCTGTGGTCAACATAGTACCCGGCCTGTTGGGAGTGATTTTGACTATGACCATGGTGATGTTTACTTCCGCCGCCATAGTGCGTGAGCGCGAGCAGGGCAATATGGAGTTTTTGATCACTACGCCTGTGCGGCCACTGGAGTTGATGCTGGGTAAAATCGTGCCCTATGTGATGGTTGGCTTTGTGCAAGTGACCATTATCCTGAGCGCAGGGCATCTGTTGTTCGATGTGCCCATTCGCGGCGGGCTTGATTCTATCGCCCTTGCTGCTATGTTGTTCATTTGCGCCAGTTTAACCTTAGGATTAGTGATTTCGACCATAGCTAAAACTCAGTTGCAATCGATGCAGATGACGGTATTTATCCTGCTGCCATCGATTCTCTTGTCGGGATTTATGTTCCCCTACGAAGCCATGCCCATCGCGGCGCAATGGATTGCCGAAGCCTTACCCGCAACCCATTTTATGCGCATGTCACGTGCCATAGTGCTGCGCGATGCCCAAGTGATGGATCTACAATTTGATGCCCTGTGGATGATAGGTTTTACTTGTATTGGGTTATTGATCGCCAGTATGAGATTTTCGAAGCGCTTGGATTAGCCCTGTACTGAGTTTCATCATCAAGGGCAAAGTGTCGAGTTTTGATATAGCGCAAATTATCAGTAAACAGTCGCGCTAAGCCATTGAAATCGATGTTGCTTAATTAGGATATCCCTTACACTGCCGCTAGGGCGATTTCCGCCATCATGCTTAGCGAAGGGAATTCATTATGCCTCCAATCATTTGTCATAGCGCGCTCGATGCGGTTGCTTTAATTCAAAGCGGCGAGACGCTGTGGACTCATTCCATGGGCGCCACTCCGCGCATTTTATTAGATGCGTTGGCGCAGCATGCACTCACCAAAGAAAATCTCACCCTGTTACAGTTACATACTGAAGGCGCCGAATCCTTAAGCCATCCCAGTTTACAGGGGCATTTACGCCATCGATGTTTTTTCGGTGGGCTGCCAACGCGGGCATTACTGCAAAGTGGTGACGCGGATTATGTGCCGATTTTCCTGTCTGAAGTGCCTAAGTTATTTCGTTCCGGCGAACAAAAAATAGATACCGCAATTATCCAAGTGTCGCCACCCGATAAGCATGGCATGTGTTCCTTAGGCATTTCGGTTGAAGCAACGCTCGCAGCTTGCCAAGTGGCGGGTAAAATTATCGCTCATATTAATCCACAAATGCCGCGAACCCATGGCGACAGCTTTATCCATATCGACCGTTTTGCCGCTGTGTATGAGCAGAGCGCAGCGTTGCCCATTCATTCCTTCGCGACGGGGGATGCGGTGAGTTTGGCGATCGGTAAAAATGTTGCCCAATTAGTGCGTAATGGCGATTGTTTGCAAATGGGCATAGGTGCGATCCCCGATGCAGTGCTGTCTTGTTTAACCGAACATAAAGACTTAGGCGTCCACACTGAGCTATTTTCTGACGGTATATTACAACTGGTTGAAAAAGGTGTGATTAACAACAGCAAGAAGCGATTTTATCCGGGGAAACTCGTCACAGGATTTGCTTTGGGTAGTCAAAAGTTATACGACTATGTTGATGATAATCCTGCGGTCATCTTTATGGACATAGAGCAAGTTAACGACACGGCCATTATCCGTAAAAATCCCAATGTGATGGCGATTAACTCGGCGCTGCAGGTCGACCTTTCAGGCCAAGTGTGTGCCGATTCCATTGGCACTAAAATCTATTCCGGTGTTGGCGGCCAGATGGATTTCATCCGCGGAGCAGGGTTATCTGAAGGTGGTCGTTCTGTTATTGCGCTGCCCAGCACTGCCGCGGGGGGAACGCTTTCTCGCATTGCAAGCGTGTTATCACCTGGCGCTGGGGTTGTCACCACTCGGGCCCATGTGCATTACATTGTGACCGAATACGGCGCCGCCAATCTACGCGGCCGTTCACTGCGCGAACGGGCACAAGCGCTGATCGCCATCGCTCACCCAGATTTTAGGGAACAATTAAGTCGTGATGCCTTTGATGTATGGGGATTAAGACTTCTTTGAGTGATTGCTTGAATCTGAATCGTTGCCTGTTGTAAATCGAGTGCAGTTGCTTCCGTGACACGCCGTGAAGCCATCCATGGCGGCTCTACGATGACATCCATGTCATCGAAGGTCACGTCAACTACTACATTCGATTTTAGCTATTAGCCATCTGAAATTTCATATTATCTTTCAATAATCTTTTATAAGTGTTACGAACTTATGATAATCATGCTACATGAATTATTCTATGAATCAGTAGCTTGGTGTACATGAAAATAATTGTCATTAGCGATTTACATGTAGGTGATGGAGCCGTTTCCAATGAGTTTTCAGTTGGAACTTCTACCAATGCTGTAAAAAATCGATTTTTAATCGAGTTAAAGGAATTGGCTACGCGAGAAAAAATAAGTGCAGATTATCTTGTTGTTGCTGGAGATATAACAAATCGTGCTACAAAAGAAGAATTTCAATTAGCATCAAAGCGAGTTCAAGAAATATCTACAATAGTTGGTGTGCCGAGCTCAAATATCTTTTTTGTACCAGGTAATCACGATGGTGATTGGACTGAAGAAGAAGAGTCGATGATGTCCAATGAAGACGTCAATATAACTATTGAACGTAAATATAGAAATCTACGAATTAATGACTTTTTCAATGAGCGTTTATCTTGTGCAACTGAGGGGTGTTATTATACCGAACCTTATTTTGCTATATGGAGTGATGATCAATTAAATGTTATTGGTATTAATAGTTCTGTATATGATCATTATAATAAAAAGCCTCATCATGGCGTCATTAGAAAGCAAGATCTGAACGAGTTAGATAAAAAACTCAAACAGTTGAGTGTTGAAAAGTCAGGTAAAATAAATTTATTAATAATTCATCATCATCCAGTACAGCAACCAGATTTACCTTTTGATAATGCTGACCATAGTATTTTGCAAAATGCCGCAATATTAATGGATTTAGCATCAAAACATCGCATCAATTTCATTGTTCATGGCCATAAACATATACCCCGACTTGCTCAGTATTCTGATGATTATCAACATCCAATAAATATTTTGTGTGCTGGTAGTTTTTCTGCTCGGTTAGATGATCGATGGTTTCAAGGTGTGCCAAATACAATTCATCAAATTGAGGTCGACAAAGTTTGTTTGATAAATAAAACTCCATTTGGGAAAGTTACCAGTTGGTCACATAATACTGGGCATGGTTGGACTAAGGATGAGTCAATCAATGGTATTCCTCATAAAGAATTTTTTGGAAACAGAATGTCACCAGCTCAGTTGGAACAAAAATTACGAGAATCAATAAATTTATTTTTTGAAAGGCAGACTCATGTAAAATGGAGTGAACTGTCAAGTGAATGTTCGGATATTGTATATACATCTAGAAAGCTACTAGAAAAAACAATTCTTGATTTATCTGATGAATTGAGTTTTACAGTATTTAAAACCCCAGGTCAAGATGAGTTATTTATTTTGCTAAAAGGAAACTGAAATGCATAATTTATTTGGTTTCAATAATATTTTCGAACATTCAAATGCAAGGTATTTGAGTTCCGAACAGCTTGCTGATGAATTTGTCTGGACTCCATCATTTGAATCGTTAATTTCAAATAAAAATCATATTATTTTAGGTTCAAGAGGCTCTGGGAAAACTGCGTTGATAAAAATGCTATCACATGAGTGCCTTACAAAACTGAATGATGAAAAAGCAAAGCAAATAATACGAGAGAAATCATTTATTGCAACTTATATACCATTGAAGGTCGAGTGGGTAAGTTCGATAGGTGATATCGACCATAACAATACTTTATTTAAATGGAGTTTAAACTTATCATCTTGTGCCCGTTTCTTAGATACTATTAGAAGTTGTTTAGATACTTATATTGAAGATGATATCGCTAGGGTTATTAAGGAGAAAAGAATTGCGAATAGAGTGTCTGACTTTTGGTTATCAACGCATCTGAATACTTTAGATGATATTTATAATGAGCTTGAAGTTGTAGAATATAAAAAGAATGTTATATTTAACAAAATAAAGCTGGGTATTAAAATCACACCAGAAGATGAGCAAGTTGGTCTAAATTTTAATACTGATCTTTTTAAGCCACTTATTATGGCCTTGTCAATTGT
Organism: Shewanella oncorhynchi; assembly: GCF_030848765.1. NCBI lineage: Bacteria > Pseudomonadati > Pseudomonadota > Gammaproteobacteria > Alteromonadales > Shewanellaceae > Shewanella > Shewanella oncorhynchi. The sequence continues at coordinate 3,270,064 of NZ_CP132914.1, read as the reverse complement.
AAAAAAAGAATTAGAATTACCTCTAACTCTACATTTAGCGTTTGTATTGATGAGGCTGAATTTTTAACAAAAGATCATCATAGAATTTTAAACACTCACATGCGGTCTTATAATGAGATTGTCTTTAAGATCACAACAATGCCGTATCGTCATTATACATTAGAAACTGATACCGGTACTCCTCTTAATATGGGGCATGATTTTGACTATTTAAATATTGATAAGCAAGGTCTGCATGGAAATGCAAAAAATAATTCACAGTTATTTTTTGAATCTTTTGCAGATAACTTATTCAAGAAGCGTATCGATAACTCAACAATATTTAACAAAGATGTGACTCTGAGGTCCCTGTTAGGTGGTTCAATTTTGATCGACTCTCCAAAAGATGCACTGCCGGATGATAAGTTGATGGAAAAGGTTGAGTTATATTGTGATGATATAACTATAAATAGAGCTAAAAAGTTATTCGTCGAGAATTATGAGCTTTTCGAAAGTTCAATTTCAAGGAAAATAAGAGGAACATTGATCCTGAAAGACTCCTTCCAGAAATATAAAGGAAATGCATCCCATTCAGTTTTTTCTGGGTACTCATTAGTTGTTAGATGTTCTGATGGCAATCCACGTCGACTTTTAAGGATTTTCAATTATCTATTTTCTAATAACATAGATTCAAAGAAAGAGTTTAACTTTTTAACGGATAAGGAACAGGGTTCTAAAATGAAAGAGTTCTCTTATTCTGAGTTGGACGGCTTAAATTTAGAGGTTGGTGGTAAAAAAGCATTTGATTTATTTTCAACTATCGGGCGTTTTTTGAAGGATAAACTTCACAGCGATAGAGTAAATACAGATTTTTATAATTCATTTACTTTTGATGTAGATAATGATGATGTATGGAAGAATATTGAAACTGCAGTTGATTTAGGGTTGATTTACCCAGATTTTAGAGGCTTTGATAATGATAATAAAATGCCAAATAGAAAAGGTAGGTTTACATTAGCCTTTTGTTTGTCACCTCATTTCTATCTTATGCCAAGAAAAGGAAGTGCAATTAGTTTGTCAGTAATTATGAATAATAACTCATACAGTAGATATCGGTCTAAAAATAAAACTAATGATATTAGCCAATATGACTTAGATTTTGAAGGTACATATGAATAAATTACATGTTGATGATTTATCTATTGGTGAACTTAGTCATGCAAAATATGATTTGGCAATTTTTTCATGTGGGTATGAAGAACGTTGTATTGAAGTAGCTACAAGGTTAAATAATGAGAATGTTGATAAAGTTATTATCCTTGCTTTTGATCAACATAAAAATGACTCGACAAGACAAGACTGCCTTAATTATTTTGATGAAAACTGGACTGGGCATTATTTTCTGGAGATATCTCAGAGAGAAATATTCTCTATTTATGAAAAAGTAAGTGAAATTGTTGAGGGTTTAAATAAAGAGGAAATTTCAATTCTAATTGATTATACGTCAATGTCACGAGCATGGTATGCGTCTATTTTAAATTATTTAATTAATTTCACTCTTAAAAATATCATTGTAGATTTAACATATGCAACTGCTATTTATAAAAATTTAGACCTTAATGTCGAATTGGGTGAGCTGAGAATTATACCTGGTTGTGAGGGGATCTCATTAACAAAGAGACATAATGCTGCAATTTTTATGCTTGGATTTGATAAATATGGTCCGCGAAGACTTTATAACTTGCTTAATCCAAATAAATGTTTTGGTATAATGGCTGCGCCAGCAGCAACTTATGATTATGAAAATACATGCTTAGAAAAAAATAAAGATTTTATTTCACATTATTTGGGAGGAGTTGAAAATTTAGTAAAACTTCCTATTAATAGCATCTCTACTTGTTACGACAATATGTCTCAAATGTTATCTCTGTTGAAAACGGACTACAATGTTTCAATTATTCCTTTTGGCCCTAAACCTCATATTTTAACTGCAATTTTATGCAGTTTTAATTTTCCAAATGTAACATGTTTGTATTCTGAATATATAAGGAATACTACCGTGAAAGTTGAATCATCAGGTGATTTCGTTATTTCAAGATTACATATTAAAAGAAATATTTAATTGATTTTCCTATTGAAATTAATAGTATGGGAAATCTATTCAAACAGAAAATATGAAAGAAATAAACATATTGTCATAAATTACAACTGTTTGGAATTTCACACTGAATTAAGCACTGGCATGTAAGTGACCGTTGGCGGCATGGATGCCGTCGTCGAGCCCTCATGGATGAGTTCACGGCGAGTCACTGGAATGATAGTGCTTAATGTCTAACTTGGAATAACGTCAACAGCCCAATAAACCCTGTCTTGCTTTGTATAACTGCTTTCTGTTGTTTAAAGAAACGAAGCTATTTCCCCATGCATTCTGCTAACAGTTTGACGAAAAAGTCGCTGCCTTTACGTTCGCAAAAGGCGATGTTACGTTCTGGGATGGTTTCGGGATCGTTGTAGTTAGCAAGGGCTAACTCCATGCTGGCTTCGCGGATGATGTGCAGGGTTGGGTAGGGCGCGCGGTTGGTGAAGTTGGCTGCCCCGTCCTGTGGTTCACCATCGAAACAATAGTCTGGGTGAAAGGTGGCGAGTTGGTAAGTGCCTTCGTACTCGTGTTCGATAAGCGTATCGGTTGCCATGTCGATGAGGTCGAGATAAGCATAAAACCCCTCAAAACCACGGGGTAGAATAAACAGTGTGGTTTCGGCTTCGGGGTGGGCGTCGAGGTATTGGCATTCTTCAATCAATGCCTTGAGTACGAGTTTGACTTTAGTTTGTTCCACCACCAGATACCGAATACTGCCGCGCTCGACTTCTTGTCTGGCGAAGGGGCAAATATTGTATTTCATGATCACTTTTTTCACCCAGTCGTCGGTTTGTTGAGTGATCATGTCAATTTCGTTCATGGCGGTCGTTTGCTCGTGCTTAAAAATTAGGGGGCGATCATAGGGATGATAGACGCCACAAGCAAGAGCGCCATGCTGATATTAAAAATCTTCTGTTGGCGCTCATTTTTTAAAATGCGTTTAAGGGCCACACCAAAGCCGAGCCAGACGATAGCGCAGGGAAAGGCGACGCACAAAAATACCGTTGCGATAGTGATGACCTGCGGGGTCAAATCCTGCTGTACTGACGTGAACGTCGCAATCGCGCCCACGGCCATGATCCAGCCCTTAGGGTTGACCCATTGAAAGGCCGCGGCTTGGATAAAACTGAAGGGTTTAGCAATGGCTTTGCCTTCCATCTTGCTACTGCTGTTGGCAATCAACCAAGACAGATACAAAAGGTAACCTATGCCGACGACTTTAATCACTTGATGGATGATAGGATAGCTTTGGAATAGGGCGCTTAAGCCCAAACCTATCGCGAGGATCATGGTCGGGAAGCCAAGGCTTATTCCCATAAGATGCGGAATACTGCGTTTTACGCCAAAGTTTACCCCTGAGGTCATCAGCATAATATTGTTAGGCCCTGGGGTGATCCCCGATGAAAAGGCAAACAACGCGATAGCGAGTATTAACTCCATAGATAGATCCACACCTTTATTTTAGTTTTATGGCATTGTGATTATTTGCCGCATTGAGCCTGCGATTTACTCATCAGACGGTACGCAATACTGTGTTGCTATTATTTATAATTGCGACATTTGATTGCAACGCAGGCGAGGCATTCTAGCGATTAAATGTTGCCGCGCCTATACGACATAGCGAGTTTATAAACTAAAAAGAATAACAAAATATGTACATGCCTCGATGGGATTAATGGCGTGAGAATAGGGCTAGCGCAGTTTGATGGTTTTCTGTGTTAGTACGAATATCAAGATATATTGGAATATGCTGATTTAACACTATGATGGATATCAGCTTTCAGCTTTCAGCTTTCAGTTTTAGTAATAGTAACTATCCTTAGACAGCATTTTATAGATTGAGGTAACAGGGCATGATGAATCCATCATTACATAGTGAGCTAAGTGGAGTGCTAAATCGACAGTTCAGTCGAGTTCCTTGCTGGGTTCCCGACCGAGCGTTAAGTCGGTATTTGAGAGTGTTAATACTGCTTTTTAGCAGCGTTTTAGGTCTTACTGGGTGCGTGACTGTGACGGATAACGCGGCGCAGCCGTTGCGAACCACAATCGTGATGTCTGGCGATCTCAGTGAATTACCGTCAACGGCAATGACATTCACTTGGCATCCTAAATTTCAAAAAATCATCACAGATAAACGCTTAGATCCGCAGCCAGTGTTGCAACACATGCAAGCCGTATTGAAGCAAACTTTGCAGAGTAAGGGATATCGCTGGGTTGAAGATCCACTACTGGCGGATTTTCAGGTTGGCTTTGGCGTCGCTATGGGAACTGAAATGAGCGATGAACAAATTTTGGCAGTGACAGGGTTAGTCGCTGGGCTGTCAACCGACGGTGTGAATACCCAAAAGTATGACAAAGGTACCGTGGTGATAGCGCTCTTTAAACCTACTAAAATACAGGGCGTTGATGAGCCAATTTGGCGAGTGCTTGCCCAAGGTTTTGGCAACATTAAAAAGATGGATGAGCTAACCGAAAATTTCGACAGTCTCATTGCCAGTATGTTGGCCAATATGCCGTCGGTTAATGTGGCTCCTTAGTCAGCGTTTGAGCTTTAGTTCAGTTCTAAGTGAATTGAGTCAGCATTTTGGTTGGAGCATTCGCCAGATAAACGGGATTAGTGCTTAATTGAGGTGTCTTGGTCCCATGTTTGTGGTGCTAGCTCCCATTTTTGAACTGTGGGACATGGTACTTTAGTGACAGCCATCTCAATAAAGGGCGCGACAGTGAAAACTGCCGCGCTTTTTCATTTTAATGGAGGGAAGTTCCATTTTGATTTCAGACTGTTTCAGTCGTGCTCGACTGTGATCTCGTAGGATGAAAACTTACGAATGTTAATCACGCCCGTATCAAACATTAAATACTGCCCCTTGATCCCCTGCAAAATTCCGCTGACGACCACATCTTTATCGAAATTGTGCGAAGTGATCTTCTTCGGAAAGGTGTCAATTGGATAATGAATTGGCTGAATCGTTTCGTGCAAACGCTCGATACTGTAATCGCCTTTTTGCATGCCGATTTCGTGCAACTTAGCCTCAATTTGCGGGATCAGTTCCGCAGCCTTAGCATTTAAATCAATATCGTCGGCATGGCCTTTTAACATGGCTTGCCAATGGGTTTTATCATTAACCAGTTTTGCCAATTCTACTTCGACTAAGCCTGAGAGCTGTCTTGTTGAGACTTTAAAAATCGGTAAACCTTGGGTAGCACCTTGGTCAATCCAACGGGTGGGCAGTTGAGTGTGGCGGGTAATGCCGACTTTAACGCCCGAAGTATTCGACAGATATACATAATGCGGCACAAAACAGTGGCTCTGGGCCCACTCTGGTTCGCGGCAAGTGCCTTGGTCGTAATGACAAGTTTCCGGCTTCATAATGCACATATCGCAACTCGCCAACTTTTGCATACAGACAAAACAATGGCCCTGCGAGTAACTCTTCTTGCTCTTTTTACCGCAGTTGCAGCAGAAGATATTACCCGTGTGGGTCAAAGTTAATTGCTTGCCTATCAATGGATTAAGCGGGAGTAACTCATCACCAACAACGAGTTGATATTGCACTTGTTGCGCGTCATCTAACTGCACGCGCATCTTTTTTAGCGTTCCTAACATGGTCATCCTAATGTGTTGCGTTCTGGTGCAGCTTAGTCGCTCATCATGCGTTCTAGTGCACGCTTTCGTTATATCGTCATTGCGTGGCCGTCAGTATACAAGATTATCCAAGTCAGTTTAGATAGGATTTTTTGCTAAGTGAGTTTTTGTAAACTGCGCTTAACCCCATAGGCTTAGACGGACTTTTTGAGGGTAATGATTTGAGTCTTATGATGAAAACCAGTAAGTTACCCTGCATTACAAATGGAGGTGTACTTATGCGGTTGGTTTTAGTGCTGATATTTTTCTTTTCGACGGGTGTCTTCGCACAGATGGATAAGACGGTAATTCATTCAGAAATCTTGAATGATGACATCAACTTACAAATCCATTTGCCAGATACCTATGCGCATTCCAACAATTTTAACTATCCGGTATTAATCGTATTAGATGGCTCTAGCCAATTTGAGCATGTGGCTGCGAATGTCGGTTTTTTAAGTACTTATGCCATTATTCCGGAAATGATTACCGTTGGCGTGAGTTCGGATCAACGGATGAAGTATTTCACGCCGACTCAAATCGATAAATTTAAAGACAGCTCCGGTGGTGCTGAAAGGTTCAGGCAGTTTTTAGAGCAAGAGCTGCTCAGTGAATTAGGCAAAAAATACCGCACCTCAGATTACCAAATACTCACGGGTCACTCCTTCGCGGGGCTGTTTAGCAGTTATGTCGCCTTGACGCCAAATAGCCAATTTGATGCGGTGATTTCAATCAGTCCCAGTTTATGGTGGGACAGTGATTGGCTAGTGCTTAAGTCGGCCGAGTTATTACAAGCTAAGCGTGCGAAACCACTGCGCTGGTTTTTGAGTATGGCAAGTGAGCCCAATGAGATGGCGAGCGCGTTTGCGGCACAAATTAAGCAGTTGCAAGACGGCTTAGGTACAAGCCCCACGGATAACACATCAAAGCAATTACATTGGTTTTACAAGCATTTCCCCGATGAAACTCACGACAGTACGCCGCTTGTAGGCAATATTGAGGCGTTAAAGACACTTTTTGCCGATTGGAATGCCGTGCCTGAAATTGCCATTATGCCACTTAAGGATATAAAACAGTTCTATCGGCAAAAGAGCGCTGAGTTTGGCTATGAATTTCCACTCTTTGCTCAGCAATATAATGTTTATGGGCTCAAGGCCACTTATGAACAAAAAACGGCTTGGGGCGTTGAAATTCTCGCAGAGGGGACGCGTGCGTTTCCTCATTCAGAGGTGTTATGGGACAGTTTAGCGACCGCCTATGATCTGGATGGACAACTTGAACAGGCGATAAGAGCCTCCGACAAAGCCGTGCTATTAGCAAAACAAACAGATTCAGTGTTTTTGAATGAGATCCTCAGTCAAGCTAAGCGCTTGCAGTTGCAAGGGAAAAAGTAATCGTTCTCAGAGAGGGTTTAACTACATAGTTGCAACATGTTTGGGCAAGTCTCACGCGGCTGGGTAATATTGCTCTTTTTACCGCAGTTGCAGCAGAAGATATTGCCCGTGTGGGTCAAGGTTAATTGCTTGCCTATCAATGGATTGAGCGGGAGTAACTCATCACCAACAACGAGTTGATATTGCACTTGTTGCGCGTCATCTAACTGCACGCTTTCGTTATATCGTCATTGCGTGGCCGTCAGTATACAAGATTATCCAAGTCAGTTTAGATAGGAATTTTTGCTAAGTGAGTCGATTGACTGAGTGCACCTAAACCTCTTTTGTTTTACTTAACCATTTGTACACTAAGGCAATAATACCGAAAGTTAGCAAGGCTACTGGCAAGTAAATGATTATGCTCATAAATTGTGTTTGGTATTTTGTTGCTAATTGGGTATGGCTAATGAGATACCCAAAACCAACAACGGAAAAAATCCACACCATTGAGCTGATGAAGTTAATGAGTAAAAAACGACGGGAAGAAATACCCGTTGCACCTAAAATATAGGGGTAAACGGTACGAACAAAAGGAATATAACGTGCGAGTAGCAGGGTTATCACTCCATAGTTATCAATTAGGTGGGTCGCTTTTTCCTGATGTTTGATATCAATATTCGACAGCAGTTTTTGGTAAATTTGGGTATGCCCTAAAAATCGACCCTGTAAATAACCTATAGCTGTACCTGTAAAGGTTGCTAGAACCAATAACGGCATAATACCGATATGAAGAATATCTTGATAAATCAGCACTCCAGTGAGAAAGAGTAGGCTATCTCCGGGTAAAAATGCGGTGGGAATAAAGCCATTTTCTAACACTAAAAAGCCACAAATTAATGCGCTGACCATGAGGGCGATTTTAGGATTGGCTAAAACCGCCAGATCATTGTGTATCATGGCTTGGGCCAGTTCGTATAACTGCTCCATACGTACTACTCCCTAAAATAATTGATAAAACATAAAGATGGAAAAGCTCGAAAGCGGCAATTTTGAACCTGAGCTATGGTGTTTCGTGGGTTATTCTACCAAGGGAGCATGAATCGAAAGGCAGTTACAACATTAAATTTTGTTGGTGTTAGTGTGTTTATGATTCAGTAATCGGGTTTTGTGGGCTTTTTATAGTAAAAATATTAAGCATTATTATAGGGTTAATAAATTTCGAATGATGGCATCAACTTACAAACCCACTTGCCAGATTCCTATGCGCATTCCAACTATCCAGTATTGATTGCACTGGCTTAACTTAATTTGAACACCTTGCCGCGAATATCGGTTTTTAAACATTCTTTTAAGCGCTCTTAAAGTGCTGTTTGAAAGTGCCATTGCGAGTGCACTCTCTAAATGTATTGGTGTGCTAAGTGTTAGCTTGCCGTAAAAGTTAATGGCATTAACGGCTTAATCTATCGAGCACGAGATCATCCCCAAGAGCATAGAGGGATTCAACTAATTGATCTTCTTGGGCTAGATCTGTGAGTCCAAGGCCAATGGTTGCCCGAAACAAAGCTATACCTGTGTGGCCTGCGGTTTCATATTGACTACTAAACTGCTCGATATTGATGCCAATTGCATTGATTTTATTGGATATATCGAGCACAAGTCCGGGTCTGTCATAGGCCACTAGGTTGTAACTTAAGCGTTTGATGGGCTTAAGAGCGACCGAGGTTTTGGAGTAGGTGAGGGACAGGCTATCGATGCATTCTAGGGCCTCAATGAGCTCATCCATGCGCAGTGACGGCACTTCGAGTAACAATATCGCGGCAAAGACACCGTCAATATGGCGTAATTCTGAGTCGAGCCAGTTGCCGCCATGACGACTCACAGCATGGGCGATTTGTTCTACTAATCCTTTTCTATCAGGTGCTTGTAGTGTGATTAAGTATCGTAGCATAGTGACTGACTCCTATTTTTTGTAAAAGGCACCTGTTTTAAAATGGGGTGTAACACAACTGTCATCTTTGCGTCATATAATCCAACGCACTTAGAATAAAGGATGTTGTTATTGCTCAGTTTACGTTCAAACAGTGTAAGCATAGCACTCGGCAAATCCTAGCGAAAAAACTCGCTAGCTATTAATAATAGAGGTTCTTAATGGAAAGTCAGGTCACTCAACCTGGTTCTGCATCGCACAGTATGCTTAAAGGCGGACGCTCGAATCGCAGGGCATTTAAGGATAAAGCGGCGCAAATCAGCGTCACTATCGGCGGCACTATGGTATTTGTCGCCTTATTGTTGATCTTCTTTTATCTGTTGTATGTGATTAAACCCATTTTCGACAGTGCTGATGTCATACCCGTTAAGAGTGTGAGTTATCAACACGCGGATGTGCCGACCTTAATGGTGGGTGCTGAAGAGCAAAATGAGGTGATGTACCGTGTGAGCGTTCATGGTCAAGTGGACTTCTATACTGTTGCCGACGGTAGCTTACTTTCTAGCTTTACCCCGACGTTACCAGCGGGTGTTACAGTCACCAGCGCCGCCGTTGCTGTACCGAGCGAACAACGTTTTGCGCTGGGATTAAGTAATGGTCAGGTCTTAGTGGCGGGCCTAGAGTTTGGTTTAACGTACCCCAATAACAAACGTTTAATCACACCTAAACTGCGTTATCCCGCAGGTGAAACCCCCATAACAGTCGATGAGACGGGCAGCGCGATTCATAAGCTGACCTTTACTTATAGCTCAGACAAAATGAGTTTTGCTTATCAAGATGAGAGTGGTGTTTGGCGCCTCACTCGTCTCGAAGGGCAAGAGAACATGATGACTGAAGAAGTGGAGTGGGTTTCTACGACGTCACAAATTCAAGATGCGCCGAAGAAAGTCTCCCACGAGCTGATGACGCCCGATCAACGTCAATTGATGTTGCAAACTGGCAATAAAATTTTCGTGTACGACATCCGTGATACTGACAGCTTAGATCTGCTGCAGGTGATTGATGTTGAACGTGCTAAGGCACAAGTCAATAACGTGGCTTTGCTGGCGGGTGCGAGTTCATTACTGGTCAGTTATGACACAGGTATTGTGGCGCAGTACTTCCAAGTTAATGGTGAAAAAGGGCGTTTATATCAAGAGATTCGTCAGTTTGATGACTTACCGCCCATCAGCTCGATTGCCTCTGAGTTTTATCGTAAGAGTTTTGCGACAGTGAGCCCTGAGGGTGAGCTAACACTACTTTATACCACGAGTCATCGTGAACTGTTTGATGCAAAGTTTGACCTTAAAAATCCCGGTAAAATGGGCTTTACCCCACGCTCAAACGGCATAGTCGTTGAGGCGGACAAAAAGCTGCATATCTTCAGTGTGGAAAACTCCCACCCAGAAGTGTCATGGAGCGCTATGTGGGACAAGGTGTGGTATGAAGGTTATCCAGAGCCTAAATATGTATGGCAATCGACCTCAGGTTCTGACGATTTCGAAGCTAAGTTGAGCTTAATGCCATTGGCCTACGGCACAATGAAAGCGGCATTTTATGCCATGTTATTTGCCGTGCCTTTATCCGTTGCTGGTGCGATTTACACGGCTTACTTTATGTCGCCTAAGGTACGCGGTTTCGTGAAACCGACCATTGAAATCATGGAAGCATTACCAACGGTGATTTTAGGCTTCTTGGCGGGTCTGTGGTTAGCGCCACTGATTGAAGAGCATCTCCCCGGCATTTTAATTCTACTGATCTTATTGCCGACCTCGATACTCACGTCTGCCTATGGCTGGAGCAGGTTGCCGGGTAAGTGGAAACAACGTTTACCCGAAGTGTACCAAGAGCTGATGTTGATCCCTGTGGTCTGTTTCGTGGGTTGGTTCTCTTTTGCGGTCAGCCCAATAATCGAAGTGGCGCTGTTTGATGGTAATACCCGTCAATTCATCACTAACGAACTGGGGATCACCTTCGACCAACGTAACGCGCTGGTGGTCGGTATTGCCATGGGCTTTGCGGTGATCCCAACGATTTTCTCCATCGCTGAAGATGCCATTTTCTCTGTACCGCGTCATTTATCTAACGGTAGCTTAGCCTTAGGTGCGACGCCTTGGCAGACATTGACACGCGTGGTGTTGTTAACCGCCAGTCCGGGGATTTTCTCGGCCATTATGATGGGCCTTGGCCGTGCGGTTGGCGAGACCATGATAGTACTGATGGCCACTGGTAACACTGCCATCATGGAATGGAGTGTGTTCGAAGGGATGCGAACCTTGGCGGCAAACATTGCGGTTGAAATGCCTGAATCGGCTATCGGTAGTTCGCATTACCGTGTGCTCTTCCTTGCTGCGTTCGTACTATTCATCTTTACATTCTTCTTTAACACCATTGCAGAAGTGGTGAGACAGCGTCTACGTGAACGCTATAGCTCGCTGTAACGGGGATAAGACAATGACATTAAATACTATTTCGCCAGTGACCTTGAGAGGTTTGTGCAATGGGTAAGTGGGTAAAATCAGGCTCGCCATGGATATGGATGACGGGCGGTGCTGTGAGCATCAGTTTGATTGCCGTCTTAGGCTTATTATTGTTAATCGCATGGCGTGGCTTAAGTTACTTTTGGCCTGCAACCGTTTACCAGTGGGAGCTTGAAGATAACACGGGTGTACGTTCGACCTTAATTGGTGAGGTTTACGATAGGGAAGAAGTACCGACTGAGCGTTTGATTGCTGCTGGCCATGTGTTTAAGCAACATCCGGGCGAGTTTGTGACCCGTTACTTAGTGAAAACCGGTAACCGTGAATTTGTGGGTTTGGATTTCCGCTGGATATTAGGTACGGACATTGTTAGCCGTTCTGTGCCAAGCGAGGTCGCACTGATCGAGCGGGCTAAAAACGGTAACTTCTACGGTTATCCGATAGCTGTGATTGAAAATGGCAAGCGTCTCGATTTAGTGAATGATGCGATTGAATCCTCCTTAATGGAGCACATCGAACGCGCAGTTGCCTTATCGGACAAAGCGGTCGATTTGCAGAAGCAAGATATTGGCTCGATTAACTACGCCATTGAAAAATTGCGTTTGCAGGAGCGTCGTTTCGAGCTGGATGGGGAACTGACCGACAGTATTAAAGCTGAGTTGGTCGCCAAGAGGGCTCAACTGCAAGAAGATTACTTAGTGCTTGAAAAGGCGTTATTTGCCCTGCGTGATGATGCGGCGCGTGACTCGGTTATTGTCCGAGATATGCGCGGCGAAGAAGTTGAACTGAAGCTCGATACCGTTCTCGATGTGACCTATGTGAATCACTTAGGACTCGTAGGAAAAATTGGTAAGTGGTTTGTCGGTATTGGACGCTTTATGAGTGACGATCCGCGTGAAGCCAACACTGAGGGCGGCGTGTTCCCCGCGATTTTCGGCACTGTGTTTATGGTGATGTTGATGGCGGTGATCGTGACGCCATTTGGCGTGGTCGCGGCGGTTTATCTACATGAATATGCTAAGAAAGGCCCGATTACTAAGATGATCCGTATTGCGGTAATCAACTTAGCGGGTGTGCCCTCGATTGTGTATGGTGTATTCGGTTTAGGTTTCTTCGTGTACATGATGGGCGGTTCCATCGACCAATTGTTTTACGCTGAAGCTTTGCCTGCTCCTACCTTTGGTTCGCCGGGGGTGATTTGGTCTGCATTAACCCTCGCGATTTTGACGCTGCCAGTGGTTATTGTGTCGACTGAAGAAGGGTTAAGTCGTATTCCAAGCGCGGTACGTCAAGGTAGTTTGGCACTGGGCGCGACTAAGGCTGAAACCCTGTGGCGGATTGTGATCCCGATGGCGAGTCCAGCGATCATGACGGGTTTGATTTTAGCGGTCGCTCGTGCTGCCGGTGAAGTGGCACCGCTGATGTTGGTGGGTGTCGTGAAATTAGCGCCAACATTACCACTGGACTTTAACTTCCCGTTTGTGCATTTAGAACGTAAGTTCATGCACTTAGGGTTCCATATATATGATGTGGGCTTCCAGAGTCCTAACGTTGAAGCGGCACGTCCTCTGGTGTATGCGACCTCTTTCTTGCTGGTGTCTGTGATTGTGGCACTCAACTTGACGGCCATTAGCGTGCGTAACCACTTACGTGAAAAATATCGTTCGCTTGAGCACTAATCAGCGATTATCCTGAAAGTATTAGGACTAAATATGATTTCTATAGATTCGACAGCAATGAAAACCAATAACTTTGATTTAGCTAACTTAAGCCAGAACGACACCGCGCTGGAGATCCGTAACTTAGATTTGCGCTATGGTGATAAGCAAGCGCTGTTTAATGTATCGATGAAGATCCCCAAGAAGCAAGTCACTGCCTTTATCGGCCCCAGTGGTTGTGGTAAATCGACACTATTGCGCTGTATTAACCGCATGAATGACTTAGTTGATAATTGTCATATTGGCGGCGAGATATTGCTGCACGGCCAGAATATCTACGACAAAAAGATTGATGTCGCGGCTTTGCGCCGTAATGTCGGTATGGTGTTCCAACGCCCAAATCCTTTCCCTAAGTCGATTTACGAAAACGTTGTTTATGGCTTGAGATTGCAAGGGTTGAATAACCGTCGTGAACTCGACGAAGCGGCTGAGCGTTCATTGCGCGGCGCGGCGATTTGGGACGAAGTGAAAGACAGATTGCACGATAACGCCTTTGGTTTGTCTGGCGGTCAACAGCAACGACTGGTGATTGCCCGTGCGATAGCCATTGAGCCAGAAGTGCTATTACTCGACGAACCAACATCGGCACTCGATCCGATTTCGACGCTGACGATTGAAGAGTTAATCACTGAGCTTAAGACGAAATACACTGTGGTTATCGTGACTCACAACATGCAACAGGCGGCGCGGGTATCGGATCAAACGGCCTTTATGTATATGGGTGAATTAGTTGAATATGCTGATACTAATACGATTTTCACCACGCCGAAAAAACGTAAGACTGAAGATTACATCACAGGACGTTACGGTTAATCGCTTGAGTATCGGATAAGGCCACCACGGCTTGGTATGGGTCAACAGTTAAGTAACAGGTTGGAACGCAATGGAAAACATGAATTTAAGTAAGCACATTTCGGGTCAGTTCACCGCTGAGCTGGATGATATCCGTAATCGAGTGCTCGCCATGGGTGGCTTGGTTGAACGTCAGCTAGAGCAAGCGATTGATGCCTTAAGTGCCCTCGATGCCGAGTTAGCTCAGCGGGTGATTGCAGGCGATCATAAAGTCAATGCGATGGAAGTTTCCATTGACGAAGAATGCACGCGTATTATTGCTAAGCGTCAACCTGCGGCCAGTGATTTACGCTTGATTATCGCTATTTCAAAAACCATCGCCGATCTTGAGCGTATTGGTGATGCCTGTGTGCGGATTGCAAAAGCGGCATTAGATAAACGTTTGAATAATCAGCAGCCTTTGTTAGTTAGCATTGAAAATATGGGGCGTCATGCGACTCGGATGTTGCATGCGACTTTAGATGCCTTGGCCCGTATGGATGCCGATACCGCGTTAGAGCTGCATAAAGAAGATGCTAAGCTTGACCGTGAATATGAAGGCATCATTCGCCAGTTAATGACCTATATGATGGAAGATCCGCGTTCAATCCCAGACATACTCGACGTATTATGGGCTGCACGCGCAGTTGAGCGTGTCGGCGACCGCTGCAAAAATATTTGTGAATACATCATCTACTACGTGAAAGGCAAAGACGTTCGCCATACTTCCTACGAAGATATGGAAAAGGACATGAAAAGCTAACACACGCATTAATCTGCAGTTTTAATGCCTGAATAAAACGCTCCGCAGTCTCTGTGGAGCGTTTTGCTTTTAGGGCTTTTAAATGCGGCTTAATAAATGCCGACTGCTTTTATAGACTGATTTGACAGTACTAATAGCAATGATGAGTCAATTCGATTTGGTAAAAACGCATTGGAAAATTCTGCAGGCTAGTATAGCTGAGTGAACTGTCATTTTAGTTGCTAGGCGTTGGCTGGTATCCACACATACAGGCTTGCCATAGTACTTACTCACCGACACGGTGAATAGAAACCTAGGGTTTCTGAGCTTATGAACGAGAGCCATGGACGGCGAACTGGCCGTTAAACAGGGATGTTGTTCAAGTCCGTCCTTGGATGCTCGACCGCCCCGTCCATGGGGCGGACGGTCGTCTCGCTAATCACCATGGCTCACCTTTCGTGCATTCACGTAACCTGTACATTTAAAAACCTTACGCTGCACGCTTTTGGACATGAATGCGTTAGTGCAAAGGGTCTAAAAATGGGTAGTGGGATTAGTAAATGTATGCGTATCAATTAAAGTTTACACTGACCCCACATATCGCTGAATTCTAAATGGAACATTACTATATTGCATTTACCGACCTATATACCTAATAGTTTTTGAAATTTTTTACCCTGACCCTTCCCGATGTTACAAGGGGAGGGAATCTGATCTATTCCTTACCTAATTCTATGATTATATTTTCAGGTCTACCAATTTGAGAGTAGTTCATTGTTTCTAAAAAACCGATATCAGAGATCACCTCAAGTACTTCTTCGTTTGTTATATTTGTCACTTTAGAAATATCATTTGTTATCTTTTCATACCAGTCGGTGGAACCCAAGTTGATATGCATGTTTGCATTAATATGAATTTCCTTATACTGAGCTTCATTTATAATTTTGTAGTTATTTTTAAGTTCGGTTAAAATGTCTGTGCAAAATGACATTCTAAAGAAGTTACTAATGAACTGCCTCCATGTTATATAGTCAACACCAATCTGATCTAGTGCTTTTAAGTAGCCCGTTAAACGGAGCATTATTCTCCCGACGAACACAGCAGATTTCTCTGCATCAACAGGCAATAGTGTACCTAATACAGCTATTGCACCTAAATCTAAAAGGCCACTGGCAACAGATGCATGTGAACCACCTATAGCAGATGTCAGGCAAGCGCTTAAGATAATAATGGGAGGAGCGAACCCTCTGGTCGGCAACTCCCAGGTGTCTACTTTATCTCCTCCAATTTGAAGCCATCCATGCTCTTCTGCACCACCATGATTACCATGGCAGTCGAATATTAAAATTGGAGTATTCACTGTTTTTAAACATTCAATTAATTGAGCCTTACTTGTCACATCGATAATGTTTAAATTAATTTCCTTGTCGATGTTTATATAGTAATTCAAACTTTTTTCAAGCATGTATTTTATAGGGTCGTTTTCATTAAAAGAGCGAATAACTGTTACTTTTAAAAGTTCTGATTTGTTAAAGTGGATACGTGAAAAATTAGTAGAGATCTTTAGTAACTGATTTCCAGGGGTAGTGTGTACTTTAGATATTTCATGAGTGAACATTAAGGGTATCTTATCGAAGCTCACCCACTCTACTAGGCTATCGGTACACAGAGTTATAGAATTGCTATTTTCAGATATATAGCTTAGTAAATCATTACCAATTTCGCTTGTCATTTCGGTTGTTAGGTCTTTAAATTTTCTATTGAACTTATCTTTGGAACGTTCAACTGAAGACATTGATAATGACTCTAGGTCACGTAGTTTAGCACTATGGAAATTAAGTGAGTTTGGCAGTCTAATTACTGGACAATTGTTAGCAATCGCTAAGCTATTCATTGCTAACGTTGTGTAGGCAAGTTCGAACTGCCTTGTTCCCATCAAAGCTTGAACAGCTTTATTACTCATTATTTTTTCGAATTCATCTTTATTATCTAATGTGATATTCATTCCTGAATAATTAGGGTTTTTGAAAACCCCACCCATAATGAATTCTCTGCTCTTTTTATTATTCAAATTCCGTGACAGTTGGTTCCAAAAATGACTTTTAAAATTATATAGGTGTGTATAGATACTTGGCGAGTAGACAATCAAATCAGATTTGGAACTTTCCTTTATACCACTGTTTTCATTTTTAATTATACTAAGAAGGTTATTAGAGCTTTCAAGTATAGCATTGATGTACTCCCCCTTATCTTTAGAAAATTTTATAGGCTCGTCATGCTCAAAATAGTAACCGACGCTCCTTAGCACACTTTCATTTGGGGATGTTACTGCATGATTTCGAGAGGGGAACTCTATTTTTGTTAATGATTTCTCTCTTTGAGTTCTAGAGTTAATCACATCTATTACTTGACTAGGAAATGCATTATTTTCCATAGCTTCTTGAAGTCGGCTTATAATAAATTCGTCTAGTTTAAAAATGTTAAACTCTTTAATATCTAAGTCAACCCCCTCTTCTATGCCAACAACCAACGGTTTATATTTAAACTTAAAATCTAAATTCTTTATATATTCTAACTCTTTATCTAAGCATGTTATAACGACAAAAGGATGGCTTTTAAAAAAAGGAAGTAATTGGGTTAGACTACGAGGATTTATGAGAAAATTGCTTGGAGACGCAATTTCATTGCGAGATCGAATTAGCTCATCTTGAGGCATATAAACCTCTAATGCATTCATTGGATACGATAAAGTTTTGTGTAATGTACTATGAAAGGCATCTGAAAAAAGGCTAGTTAGATAACCTTGAAAAGGCGAATTATGGTCTTCATCTTCAGGTATAAGAAATATGTTTATTATTGAGGTATTTCCTAGACTTAATCTCATATCAATCCAATTTTTTATAAACGTAGGGTGAATTTCTTTATTTCTCTCTGAAAACAATATCACATTTAGTGATACTTGCAATGAAATCAATTACTTTATGGCGTATTAGCACTAGGCTTATACGCATTGAAAGCATATTGATTTGAGATAGTATCTATTAGGGCATTATCTATTTAACGAGGAGCCCCCTGTGTCAGGATCGTTGTCAACCTATAAAATCATCCATTAGGAAAAGTCTGTCAAAATAAGTGATGAAGAAGTGAGAAATGAAACTGGCTAAAAGCTTTGGGGCAAATACTTTTTAGGGCAGACATAGGTATTGATAACTTACCTAAGATTGTCATTGCGCACCAGTGACCTTCTAAAACAGGGATGATTTAGTAGAGCCCTCAAGGATGAGTTTACGGCGAGTCACTGGGGAAGTAATGATAATTAACACTGCAAAACCCAGTCGTCTTGTTTTGATCACTCGCTTTTTAGTGGAGCCTATAGGGATACCTCTTATTAGCTCAAAGGATCATGAGTCAATCGGGAAACAATGACAATGAATGCCATATAACTGTCGAGAGTCTTATCGCAAACAACAGTGAACCAGTATAACGTCAGCTGCAGTTCTGCTCGCCGCGTGCTAGCAGAACTGCAGCTGATATTACCAAAATTCGCTTACCCAGTGCAGGCGGGTAGATATTCTGATAACTCAAGCAGGTTATAATCTGGGTCGCGGATATAGACAGAGTTTATCCGGCCTGTGGCGCCGGTTCGTAGCACTGGTCCTTCAATGATTTCAATCTGAAGTGCGTTTAAATGCGCGATCACTTCTTCTATATTGTGGCTGACCACAAAACACAGATCGGCACTGCCGGGCATGGCTGCTGCGGCTTTAGGTTCAAATTCTGCGCCCGCTTGATGCAGGTTAATCTTTTGGTCGCCAAAACTTAACGCAATACGCTGATTGCCAAATACCACTTTCTTCATCCCGAGCACGGTTTGATAAAATTCGACGCTGACGGCGATGTCTTTTACGGTTAAGACCAAATGATCTAAGCGGGTTACGCGCATTTTACTTTCCTTAGAATGGCTCAGAGTGGGCTCTGAATTTGAACGCTGTCTCTATGCTTGAGACTATTACTGCCAGATACCTTACATCATGTGCTGGTGCAAAAGTGACTCTGTGGTAGCATTTGTGGCGTTTTTTGCGTAAATATTTTATGCCTTCTATATCCCTATGACTGAATGAGAGTGTGATGAAAAAAACCTTAGCCCGCGGCTTAATGAATCTATTACCTATGGCCTTGAGTTTGTGGCTGTTTTGGTCGTTGTTTGTATCGTTAGATGGTTTAGGAATTGTAATTTTAGAGCTGGTAGGGATTAACCAACACTTTGTCGGCGCGGGATTTATGCTGGTGGTGGCATTAGTTTTTGCCGTGGGCCTGCTGTTTTCGGTCAGCCCGATTGTGTGGCTTTATGGTTGGCTTGAGCGCCAGTTGATGCGTTTCCCATTGTTTAAATCGGTTTATGGCAGTATCCGTGATATCGCCTCTTTGATGAATCGTGACGGTAAGCCAACAAGCCAAAAGACAGTGTTAGTGAAGCAGGCGAATGGCAGTTTTGTGGTGGGCTTTATTATGACGGATACGCCGCCACAGCCATTGTTAGATGCGCTACCAGAGGGCGATTGGGTGCCTGTGTTGTTCCAATTGAGTTATCAAATGGCGGGCGTGACGAGCTTAGTTAAGCGGGATGATTTAATTATGGTTGATTGGTCGTTTGAGGAGGCGATGCGCTTCAACTTAACTGCTGGTATCTCGCAGTCACCGACTAAGTAATCCTATGAAGGTTTGTGCGTTTTAGCGTTTAAAATTAAATTTGATGATTTTTGTGGTATAATTTTTTGGCGACCAATATGGTCGCCATTTTTTATGCTGAATATTCTAGTAATATATTTGTTTTATGCTAAAGGTGGGTGTTGGCTGCCTTAGTGGTGTTAATTCTGTTTATCCATCAATCATTGGCTTAAAAAAGTCGAGTGTTGTTAATCCCGTTGTTCAGATCCTGTCGCGTTTAGCCATAGCGAGTCGTTGCCATGATCTTTGGGATTTTCCCCATACTGGTCATAGATGAGCCACGCAGTATTAACCAAATTTTAAGTATAAGTTTTGTCCTATCTCGCCGTTGGTATGTTGAGATATTTGGAGTGTGAACCCGCTAGAAATAGGGAGAGTCAATGTCAATCAAGTCTAGTATTAATCCGCCGGTATTTTATTCGTCGGTCTTTTTCATCATCTTGATGGTGATGATTTGCGCAGTATGGCCCACAGAGGCAAACACCTTTTTTAGATCAATGCAGTCATGGATAGAAATGAAAGCCGGTTGGCTTTACATTCTAAGTGTGGCGTTTTTCCTGATTTTTATCATATTTGTCATGGTCAGTCGCTTTGGCGATATCAAACTAGGACCAGACCATTCAGTGCCTGACTACAGCTATAAAAGCTGGATCGCCATGTTGTTTTCGGCGGGTATGGGCATAGGTTTGATGTTTTTTGGGGTCGCTGAACCTGTGATGCACTATCTGGCGCCGCCGGATGCAACCCCTGAGAGCCTTATTGCCGCAAAAGAGGCAATGAAGATCACTTTCTTCCATTGGGGACTGCATGCTTGGGCGATTTACGCTGTGGTGGCATTGAGTCTGGCCTATTTCTCTTATCGACATAAGTTACCGTTATTGCCGCGAAGTGCGCTTTATCCCTTAATTGGTGAACGCATCTATGGTCCGATTGGCCATACAGTGGATACCTTTGCTGTGCTTGGCACTATGTTTGGGGTGGCGACATCACTGGGCTTTGGGGTGTTGCAGGTTAACTCGGGTCTGAGTTATCTATTTGAAGATTTACCCAATAATGCTGTGGTGCAGGTGTGTTTGATTATCGGCATTACTTTATTGGCGACATTATCGGTATTTTCTGGTCTCGATAAAGGCGTGAAACGCTTAAGCGAACTCAATCTGGGTCTCGCGATTATTTTATTGCTTATCGTCTTGATCCTTGGCCCTACGGTTATGTTGTTGCAGGCTTTTGTGCAGAATACCGGTAGTTACTTAAGTGATTTAGTGGGCAAAACCTTTAACTTGTACGCTTATGAACATAAGGAAGATTGGCTCGGAGGCTGGACCTTGCTCTATTGGGGCTGGTGGATTTCATGGTCTCCTTTTGTCGGTACCTTTATTGCGCGTGTGAGTCGCGGCCGTACCATCCGTGAGTTTTTGATAGGTGTGTTATTTGTGCCATCGGCGCTGACCTTTCTGTGGATGACGGTATTTGGTAATACGGCGATTGATTCGATTATGAATCACGGCGCGACCTATCTTGCCGAGGCGGTGAATACCGATGTATCAGTGGCCTTGTTTGTGTTTTTCGAGCACATGCCGTTCCCGACTTTACTCTCTGGGATTGCGATTTGTTTAGTCGTCACTTTCTTTGTGACCTCGTCGGATTCGGGATCGCTAGTGATTGATAATCTAACCTCGGGTGGTGATAACAATGCCCCCGTATGGCAGAGGATCTTTTGGGCACTGTTGCAAGGGGTCGTTGCTTCGGTATTGTTGTTAGCGGGTGGGTTACAGGCGCTGCAAACGGCGGCTATCGCCAGTGCTATGCCGTTCTTAGTGGTGATGCTATTCATGTGTCTGGGCTTATTTAAAGCCCTGAAAAATGATTGGCTGAAGATTAATAGCGTGCAGTTACACAATACTAGTGTGCAATACGCCAAAACTAATATGAGCTGGGAAGAGCGTATTGGGGTTTTAGTCTCGCATCCTACCCATGAAGAAGCGCAAGTGTTCTTGAATAATGTGGCTACGCCCGCTTTATCTAAGGTGTGTCAACACTTTATGGCTAAAGGCATAGTGGCCGATCTTGAATACTTAGATGGCCGCGTGCGATTAGTGATCAGCAATGAGGTGAATTTGCCCTTTGTTTACGGTGTACGAACGCGTTGTTTTGACATCACTAACCCAATAGGGACTGAAATCGAGCAGGGCAATACCTTGTATTACCGCGCCGAAGTGTACCTTGAACAAGGTGGTCAGCATTACGATGTGATGGGTTATACCGAAGAGCAAATTCTCGCGGATGTGGTGACTCAGTATGAAAAATACTTACACTATTTGCATCTGTCGAATGCCGATCATGCCCACGTAAGCTAAGTAACGTAAGCTAAGTTAGCTAAGCCAGTAACCTAGGTCGGCTTAACCATTTACGTCTACAAATCGCGCACCATTAACCCGCAAAGTGCGGGAGATATTGCCCCAAGTGATAACTCGGATTATCCTTGGGGCAATTTTTTTAGGGTTTGTTTTAGGGATTACACTATGTCATCAGTGCCAGGCCAGAGTAAGTTAGATAAAGTATTAGCCGATGCGCGGGAGTACAAAGCTAAGCGTGAGAGCGGTTACCGTGAACAAGCGTTAAAACTCTATCCTTGGGTGTGTGGCCGCTGTACCCGCGAATTTACCCCAAAAAACTTAAGTGAACTGACTGTGCATCATAGGGATCATAACCACGATAACAACCCGTCAGACGGTTCAAACTGGGAATTATTATGTCTTTATTGCCATGACAACGAACATTCTCGCTTTGAAGAATTGATCCGCTACGGTAGCACCACAGAAACCAAGCAAGCGGCGGCGACCTACAATCCCTTTGCTGACTTGAAATCAATGCTGAAAAAATAGTCTTGTAGGCTGTTAGCAGGATGAGCTTGCGCAGAGGGTGGCGTTAGCGGATGGGGTCTAGTCCTTGTCGGTTAAACGCGCCTCGGCAGCTAACCATTTATCACGACTTAAAATATGCTGGTTTTCACTGCCTTCAAATAAAGCTTTACGGGCGGGAAGTTGCTGACAAATGGCTGCTTGTTGTGCTTCGCTGCTCGTACGCCAACTGACGATTTCATCGATATGTCGAAAGCAGCCCATGCAGTAGTCTTCGTCATTTAAACCGCAGCGTGCGACGCAAGGTGAAAGCATGTGTGTCCTCTTTAGGTATTGCTGACCGCGGTTTGCAGTTAACAGTCAGGTTGAGTGCTTTTAATGGGCGCGATACTAACATTTTTTCGCATAAAGTCATCCGTAGGGCAGATTTGCTCAGCCTAATACGAGACAAGTATTTTTTACACTGGGCATGACGTGAACCAAGATAATCTGCAGCAACAATTCACTTACTCACAGCAATTTAGCAAGCTTAATCAGTTGCTTGAAAAGAGTGCTGCCCTGTGGCTAGTGCGTGCATTTGAAGTGAACGCTTTGCCTTGGGCACAGGATTTTCCGCAGTTGGCCGAAGCTGTGTGGGCGCTGGCTGACGATGAGCTTGATGGATTCGATGCCGAGCAATCTTTGCTGGTCAAGGCACTGTCACCGGCATTAAGCCAAGATCTTAGGGCATTAGGCCAAGATTGGGACTTGTCATTACTTACCGCAGCCATTGCTGATATTGCGATTACCGATACCACAAAGGTAGATACAGCGCAGGACCGCGGTTTGTCCTTTGATGATGAAGCGCACTTTAGCGCTCACATTAAAGGCCGAAAATGGCAGCAAATTACCGCCTTTGTGCAGCATTTACCCCAGCTTAATTTACCTGTGCTGGAATGGTGTGCGGGTAAAGGGCATTTGGGCCGCTTGATTGCTAAAGCCCGCGGCGCCGATGTGCTGAGTTTAGAGTGGCAGGCGCCGCTGTGTGAAGCAGGGCAGGCCTTTGCTGATAAGTGGCAGTTATCGCAGACCTTTATTTGCGCCGATGCCTTTGCTATTGGTGCAGAACATGCTGTAACAAACACATCTACAACTACAGTTGAAGCACAAGCTGAACATGCCTCAAATGCCAATCCGTTAACTGCACGGCAGCAAGCGGTTGCATTGCATGCCTGCGGTGATTTACATGTTCGGCTGTTAACGCTGGCGGCCGAGGCGGGCACGCAGGCATTGGCTATTTCTCCCTGTTGCTATCATTTAATTCAAGCGAGCCATTATCAGCCGTTATCGACTCTTGCTCAGCAGAGCAGCCTAAAGCTCAGTCGCCATGATTTACAGTTACCGCTGCAGCAGAGTGTGATCGCTAATCCCAAGCAGCAAGCGCTACGCCATCAAGAAATTGCGTGGCGCTTAGGCTTTGATGCACTGCAACGTGAATGTCGACAAATCGACGAATATTTGCCTTTACCCTCGTTAAAACAGAGTCAATTGAGCGGCAGTTTTACGGATTTTTGCCTGTGGGCGGCCGAGACTAAGGCCGTTAATTTAGCGAAAAACAGGGATTTTGAAGCTTGGCTTGACGTTGGGCGACAAAGACAACAATTAACTCGCCGTATTGATTTAGTCGCGCATTTATTCCGCAGCGCACTGGAGCAGTGGTTAATCTTAGATCGCGCTTGTTTTTTGCAGGAACAAGGATATGGTGTTTGCGTGGGTGAATTTTGTGCAAACAGCATCACACCAAGAAATACGCTGATTTTAGCGCAAAAAATGGCGGTATAATTTTTCGCGTCTAAAAATATGCTGTACTGTGATGTTTTTTATGAATTATTTCTATATTAGCGCATTTAAGTTTAGTGATAGTGAATTCAGGGCCGTCGTGTTTGGAACCTGCGCTGTGAGACAAGTCTTACACTCAAGATGGTTTTTTATTGAATCATCGAGCTTTTCTTGTTCAAATGTCGCATTAATGACGAATAACAACTGAAAGCTGACCTGCTGGTCAGTCATTCTAGTGAGCGAATAAAACAGTTTCATGAAATATTCCCGCGTATTTATTAATAGCCTGGCCTATGAACTGGCGCCTGTTGTGGTTTCCAGTAGTGAGCTAGAGTCTCGTCTTGCTCCTTTGTATCAAAAGTTCCGTATTCCTATGGGACAGCTTGCCGCATTGACTGGGATTACCGAACGCCGCTGGTGGCCAAAAGGACATCAATTGTCCGACGGTGCGATTAAAGCTGCCCGTAAAGCCATGGTTGAAACTGGGATTGATGTCGCCGATTTAGGTGCTGTTGTCTATACCGGCGTTTGCCGCGATCAACATGAGCCCGCGACCGCGTGTCGTATTGCTGCCGAATTGGGGGTGTCAAAAGACACCGCGATTTACGATATCAGCAACGCTTGCCTTGGGGTGTTATCGGGTATTTTAGATATCGCGAACCGTATTGAGTTGGGTCAAATCAAGGCGGGTATGGTGGTGTCCTGTGAGTCGGCGCGGGATATTGTCGATGTCACTATCGATAACATGTTGGCCGATCCGACCATGCAGAATTTTGCCCAGTCACTGGCGACCTTAACCGGTGGCTCTGGTGCAGTGGCGGTGATCCTTACTGATGGCAGCTTGCCGCTGACAAATGTGCGCCAGCATCAATTGCTGGGTGCATCGCACTTATCGGCGCCTGAGCATCACCAGTTGTGTCAATGGGGTCTGCAGGAAGTGGGGCACAATCTGTACCGTGAGTTTATGCGTACCGATGCCGTTACCTTGCTTAAAGAAGGTGTTGAATTGGCGAAGCACACTTGGGAGCATTTCCTTGAGCAGCGTAATTGGCTGGTTGAGCAAGTGGACAAAGTGATTTGCCATCAAGTGGGCGCCTCAAACCGTAAGCAAGTGCTTAGCGCGTTAAATATTCCCCCTGAGAAAGAATTTCCAACGTATCAGCTGCTGGGCAATATGGGCACAGTGTCGTTACCTGTGACCGCTGCGATGGCGCACGATCAAGGCTTTTTGCAAGCGGGCGATCAAGTGAGCTTTTTAGGCATAGGCAGTGGATTGAATTGCATGATGTTAGGCATTAAGTGGTAGGGTGCAGTGCACCTTTTCACGCCTTTGCTTGATGGCTAGAATACATTCGAGTCAACCCAGTAAGTCCATGATTCAGTTGATAGCTTAGTCTTTAGTTCTGTCGATAAGCTAAGCCAGCTGTACATAACCCGTTATTCGCTCTCATAAAGAATTAAGATAGGAAGCGTCATGTTAGACACTCTGTTGCCTTTTAAACGTCATTTTCTGAGCCGTAATGGCAACAAGCTACATTATATCAACGAGGGTCAAGGCGAGCCTGTGGTGATGGTTCACGGTAATCCTAGCTGGTCGTTTTACTACCGCAACCTTGTTAGCGCCTTAAAAGACACTCACCAATGCATAGTGCCGGATCATATCGGCTGTGGCCTGTCGGATAAGCCAGACGACAGTGGTTATGACTATACCCTTAAGAACCGTATCGACGATCTCGAAGCCCTGCTCGATAGCCTGAATGTGAAAGAAAACATTACCTTAGTCGTACACGATTGGGGCGGCATGATAGGTATGGGTTATGCGGCGCGTTATCCTGAGCGCATTAAACGCCTAGTGATATTGAACACGGGTGCTTTCCATTTGCCCGAGACTAAACCATTCCCTTGGCCGCTGTGGATTTGTCGTAATACCCTGTTAGGCACAGTGTTGGTACGCGGTTTCAATGCCTTTTCGTCTATTGCTTCCTATGTGGGTGTTAAGCGCCAGCCGATGTCCAAATACATTCGCGAGGCGTATGTCGCGCCGTTTAACTCTTGGGCCAATCGCATTTCGACGCTGCGTTTTGTGCAGGATATTCCGCTGCGTGAAGGCGATAGAAATTATCAATTAGTCTCTGATATTGCTGCGAGTTTACCGCAGTTTGCCAAAGTGCCGACCCTGATTTGCTGGGGTCTCAAGGACTTTGTGTTCGATAAGCACTTTTTAGCAAAATGGCGTCAGCACATGCCCCATGCGACCGTGCATGAGTTTGCCGATTGTGGTCACTACATTTTGGAAGATGCCAGCGATGAAGTGATTGCCCATATTAAAGATTTTATGGCTGACGACCACGTAGAAGCGGCGCCGTCCGAACAGGCCGCAGGTTAATGTCGACCTTGCTTGAGACTGAAGTGGCTCCTTTGGTTGCTCCTTTAGTGACGCCGTTGGAAAAGTCACTTTTAAGTGGCACTTCTGCGTCAGCAACGGTCAATGATGCCAATATTTGTCGTCATCTCAAGCAAGCCGCCCATGCCATTCCCCATCATCTTGCGGTAGCAGTACAAAGCGCTCAGGGCGCTTCTGTGGCGAATTTGCATTACAGCGAGTTGGACTTCCTTAATCTGGATAGACAAAGCGATGCAATCGCCTTTGCGCTGAACGCCCATGGTATTGAGCGCGGCATGAAGGCTGTGCTTATGGTCACGCCGAGTTTGGATTTTTTTGCACTTACTTTTGCGCTGTTTAAAGCGGGGATTATTCCTATCCTAGTTGATCCCGGCATGGGGATCCGCAATCTTAAACAGTGTTTTGCTGAAGCCGCGCCCGATGCTTTTATCGGTATTCCCAAGGCTCATATCGCCAGACGTTTATTTGGTTGGGGTAAGGGCAGTATTAAGTCATTACTCAATGTTGATGACGGCAAAACAGGCTTAGCGGCAAAGTTAATCCGTATCGGTACTGGTGCGATAAGTTTATCGACTCTGCTGCAAAGCACCTTAGTGCAATCTTCTGCTCCAAAGTCTGAATATCCCATGGTGATGCTTAAATCTGATGAGATGGCGGCGATTTTATTCACCAGTGGCAGTACCGGCACGCCTAAAGGCGTAGTGTATAGCCATGGGATGTTTGAGGCACAAATTAAAGCGTTAAAAAACGATTATGGCATTTGCCATGGCGAGCGCGATCTCGCCACTTTTCCGCTGTTTTCACTCTTTGGTCCCGCACTTGGCATGGCGTCTATCGTTCCAGAAATGGATGCCAGCAAACCTATTACTGCTAATCCTGAATTTCTGTTTGCTGCGATTGAGAAATATCAATGCAGTAATATTTTTGTTAATCCCGCTTTGCTCGAACGTTTAGGCCGCGCGGGGGAACAAAAACAGCATAAATTGCCTAGCGTACAGCGGGTGATTTCCGCGGGTGCGCCAGCCACCATTGCCTCCATTGCCCGTTTTAGTAAGATGCTGAGCCAAGGTGTGCCGATTTTAAATTCCTACGGCGCAACCGAATCTTTGCCTATTAGTATGATTGCCAGCGATGCGTTATTTGCCACGACTGACATCACAGATAACGGCGGTGGTATCTGTGTCGGTCGCGCTATCGATGGCGTGACGATTCGCATTATTGCTATCAGCGAAGAGGTTATTCCCGAGTGGGATGATGCCTTACAGCTGAATAACGGTGAAATCGGCGAGATAGTCGTGCAGGGGCCTATGGTGAGTCAGTCCTATTATCTAAACAATAGTCAGCATGATAGCCAAGGCAAACGCGCGACTGCGGCGGCCAAGATTTGGGACTCGGCAACCAATACCGTTAGACACCGCATGGGCGATTTGGGGTATCTTGATGATCAAGGTCTTCTGTGGATGTGTGGTCGTAAGGCCCACAGAGTCGACGCTACTCTTAACGGATTGTTTGCTAAACGTTATTATTCCATTCCCTGCGAGCGCATTTTTAATACGCATCCCAATGTGAAGCGCTCCGCTTTAGTGGGAGTGAAAGTGGCGAACGAGATAGAGCCGTTAATTTGTATCGAACTCGACCAGTCATTGGTGTGCAATAAGAGTCAGCAGTTGTACCAAGATTTGATCGCCATCGCCGAGCAATTTACCCAGACTCAGGGCATAAGGCGGTTTCTTATCCATCCTGATTTCCCTGTGGATGTGCGGCATAATGCCAAGATTTTTAGAGAAAAATTAGCCGTTTGGGCGCAATCGCAAACGAAAGGTTGATTTGAAACTCCACGGCTTTTTCCTGCATTTTTTACGTTATATTCTGTGTTCATTTGAACAAACTCGCTTATTTTTAAGCCCTTGTGCTTATTTTAAACTTATTACACCGACTTTAAGTTCATGTAAATGTGCTGAAATGGATACCCCTTAATGACGAAAGACCCAATCAAGAGCACGACGCTTGCCCAATTTGATGCGGCTGAACAAACTGCACTCGCGCAGCTCGCCCTTAAGGTGCAACACGCCTTTGTCACGGGGGCGGGGGGATTTTTAGGTAAAGCGATTTGCCTGAGATTGTTAGCCGCGGGCATTAAGGTCACAGGTTTTGCGCGTGGGCATTATCCCGAACTTGAAGCGCTGGGCGTAGTCATGCTGCAAGGGGATTTAGTCAATAAAGATCTGCTGCAACAGGCGATGCAAGGCTGCGATATCGTATTCCATGTGGCGTCTAAAGCGGGTGTTTGGGGGGACAGAGACAGCTATTTTTGTCCGAATGTGAAGGGCGCTGCCAATGTGATTGCCGCTTGTAAGGCATTAAAAATAGATAAGTTAGTTTACACCAGTACCCCGAGTGTGACCTTTGCAGGGCAGGATGAATCGGGTATTGATGAGTCAACTCCTTATGCCACCAGATTCTTGAATCATTATGCCCACTCTAAAGCCATCGCTGAAAAGATGATGCTCGACGCCAATCAAGTAGGTGACATGCCACTTGAAAATCCTGATGTGACTCAAGTATTTAGCCAAGTGACGACTCAAGCCAGTGCACCCTATGCGTTAAAAACCGTCGCACTCAGGCCGCATTTGATATGGGGGCCTGGCGATCCCCATCTAGTGCCTCGGGTATTGTCGCGCGGGCGTTTAGGTAAGCTTAAACTGGTTGGCCGCGAAGATAAGCTAGTCGATACCATCTACATAGACAATGCTGCCTATGCCCATGTGCTGGCGGCACTGGAACTTTGCCAAGCAAAGCCTAAGTGTCAAGGGAAAGCTTATTTTCTGAGTAATGATGAACCCATCACTATGGCCGAGATGATCAATTTGATTTTGGCCTGCGATGCTTTACCGCCAGTGACTAAGCGTGTGCCTCAATCTGTGGCCTATGTAATAGGCGCAGTATTGGAGAGTGTACATTACCTCCTAAAGAAGCAAGAAGAGCCCATGATGACGCGTTTTGTCGCACGGCAGTTATCCTGCAGCCATTATTTTGATATCAGCGCAGCTAAACGAGATTTAGGTTATCGTGCGCTCGTCTCTATTAATCAAGGGATGGCAAGGCTTAAAACTTCTCTTTGAGGGAATGAGGACTCAATGAGGCCTCATTCCAAGCAATTTTTAGGTATTTTCAGATACGATGGGCAATAATTTATTTGCTAGCCATGTGTAATACATCGAGTTGCCATGGATCCAATCATGTTGGCCGTCTGGATAACAAATATCTGAGGCGTATGCCATAGGAGTGTCAATTTCTTCATCGAAGGCTTTTGCCGCATTAAAAAACAAAATATTCAGCTGTGAGCAAATGTATTCAAGCGCGTCAAAATAAGAATAGACAAGCCACGTCATTGACTGTGATTCTTTGAAGTAACGACAGAAAGGTGGATCAGAAACAACGATGACTGTATGTCCTCTTTCTTTCATCGTTAATAATATAGACAGTTGTTTTGATTGGTCCTCATGGAAGAAATCAACATAATTCTTCAAGGTAATATCTTTAATGTCAGCATCTTTTTGTTTTTGTAGCCATGTAAAAAAACGAGCAACAGTCTGATGTGTTTGTAGGCCAATATTGGAAATAATCACAGATTTTTTTTCAAACTTAGATTGCTCGTGAGCCTGTAAATTTTTCAATATTGGCGCGAAAAGTTGACGTGATGCGGCGTTTTCAAGTGGTACGAAATATTCTGTTTCGCATATTGAAAATTTGCCTTGGGCAAATCCTGAGCCGTTCATTACCATGCCACCCATAAACGGGATTTCCATTTCCTTTAGTGCTTTTGCTAACTTACCCATATGGCTATCACCGAGTAATGTTAATTGGTTCACTGTGGTGTCATTTGAATGATGTAATAATTTGTTCAACGCGTCTAAACGTTCTTCATCACAAACCGTTTCTTGGTGATTTTTCTCACCGTTATTTTGTGCTTTGGTGATTTTTTTATCAGAAAATGCCGATTTGAAGTGGCTCATTACATACTCAATAGCTTTATTTGAGACCGTTCTTCTATTCTCATTGAATCTAAAATCATTGACATTATTGACTGTGATAATTTCAAATGATGGGAAATAGTCAAATACTTCATCATTATCCGCTAAATAACCCGCGACAGCGCGTAGAACAGACTTCGAATATTGGCTGGCAACAAGGATATGTTTATCTGATGCGGTTGCTGTAAGAGGGACTGGGGATACGGTTAAGATCACTTTTATCTGTGGGTTGATACCTTGAATGATGTCTTTTATAAGCAATAAATCAGATTTAATTTCATTGTAATTAAACTGATGGAAAGTAAATATTGCATCATTGAACTCACCGGCAATAACCCCAGGACAATTTGGGTAGAAAACATCATCAATATCTTTCCAGGCCTCTGTTAAACCTAGGGTAAAAATAAGTACATTTGTTGCTCTTAGCGTAGCTAATAGCTCGTTTTTTGCAGATATCCGAGCCTCGCGTAACGCTTCTTCTGAGCTAAACCCATCAGGGTGTACATTGGGTCTCAATAGATCGATATAGCGTTCTGCATTCTTGTCATAAAAAATATCAAATCTGTGGGAATGAGCAGGATCTAAGGTTAACCATTGAAGAAAGCATCTAGGGGTATACACATTGCCAAAGGCAAAGCTGGATATTTGTCGACTGTCGAGTTTGCTGCGATTAAATGGATAATTATTATCGATCATCCATTTTCCCACATGTTGAGCAAAGCATGAACCAACAGATGAAATGCTGCTATTGTCTTTTGATATGAGCAAATTATGAATTGATTGAAAAGGCACTTTGCCTAAATCAATTTCCGCAACGCCAGTTTTCCAAAAATATTGTTCTGCTTGTTCACTGTAAGGAGTAAGAAACTGTGTGTTCATGATTAAATTCCATTTTAATGAGTTTTATATAAATAACTGGAAATGATAAAAGCAAACAAAAGCATGAATAAGATGCTAAAAAGTGATCGGTGCGTTACGAAATGGTTAGTATGCCAATGGCTGTCAACCTGAATACTGATTTACTCAATGAATGATTCTAAATTAGTTATTAACTCATTACATGTATACTTGACCACAATAGATTTAAATTTATTTAACACCCTATAGATTCATACTTTAGGTTTACGCTAGTGTATATAAAATGAACTTGTTCAAGTCTATTTTATTAGCTGTATTTAATAATAAATCTAATTTTAAAAAGGTATCGTATGGGCTGTAGGGATTGTAATTATACAGATTTAAACTGGGCAATTTTCAGGCAAAAGATTGGTCGCTGCAAACGCTGTATGTGGCAGCTTACGGCTTTATCGGCAATCGGCTGGCCGCTGTGGTGGTGGCTTTATCGTGATGCGCCTAGGGATGTAGACTCGATTGCATTACTGTTTTTCTGCGCGGCTTTTACGGGGTTACTTGCTTTGCACCTTATCGTCTTGGCTTACCGTCGCCTCAGAGGGCGAAAGTAAGCCAACCGACTTTCTGTTTGTGTGCTTAAACTGAGTGAGTCGCCATTTTCTCGTGCATCATTTTTTTCATTAATGGCGCAAGGGCAAAGAAGACTAATGCCATCACCACGCCAATTTGCGCCGAGAAGATAAACAGTTGTTCGTATAGCGCCATCGCACTCGGTACGTCACTTATCACGCCGCCTTGGGTATCAATCGCGGCGAGTTTGTTTAATTCGGCGGCTAAGATTTCAGAGTATGAAGTGCCGAGGAACCAAGCACCCATCATCAGGCTGACTACGCGTTTTACCGAAAGCTGAGTCACGGCAGATAAGCCTATGGGCGACAACAATAACTCCCCGATTTCTAATACAAAATAAGCCGCGACTAAGAACCAAATACTCACTAAGCCACTGCTTAGCGGCATCTGGATCCCGAGCACAAGCACCATAAAGGATAAACCCGCGAACAAAATACCGAGTGCGGTTTTAACCGGTTTGCTTAGGTCGCAATTTTTACGGGCGAGGGCTGGCCACAGCCAAGCGAAGATAGGCGACAAACTGATCACAAAGAAGGCACCGAGGAAGGTCAATTGTCCCGCGCTCCATTCGAGACCGAGCATGTTACGGTCCATCACACGGTCCGAAAATGCTACCCAAGAGCCATAGGTCTGCTCATATAAACCAAAGAAGACCAAACCCGCAACGATGAAAAGCAGCAAAGCCGACATCTGTTGACGTTCAATCGGATTACAATGTTTCACCATGAACCAGCCAATCCCGAGGGCGAGCACTAGTGATACTGAGTGCAAGAACCAAATCACTGGGCTCACAGCGGGTAATAAACTGCTAATCGAAAGTACGAGGGAGTGGGTTTGAATCAACCCCCAGACTATGATTACGCTGCCAATTGCGCTTAAGTAAATCCATTGTTCTGTCGTTATGCCAGCGGTTTTCTTTAAAATCCGCGCAGGATCTCTGGGTTCGGCGAAGCCTTGCAGATGTTTTTTGCCACGAATAAACACCAACAAACCTGCTAACATCCCTAAACCTGCCAAACCAAAACCGTACTTCCAGCCATAGGTTTCACCTAAATAAGCGCAAATTAGCGGGGCTAAGGTGGCGCCTAAGTTGATGCCCGCGTAGAAAATGGTAAAACCAGAATCTCGCTTAGCGGATGATTTAGGATAAAGCTGACCGACTATGGTGGAAATATTGGGTTTTAAAAAACCCACACCGACAATGATTAAGGCGAGGGATAAATAGAATACTTGCAGCGCTTGTTCATCCCGTTGAATTTCACCTGCAACGATAACCGCTTGATGGCCTTCAAAGGCCATACCTAAGTGGCCGAGCACCAATAAAACACCACCAAAGATCACCGCTTTACGCATGCCGATATAGCGGTCGGCCAATAAGCCACCCACTACGGGCATGGCATACACTAAGGCACCGTAAGCACCAATCACGTTGTAACCAAATTCATCGGTAAATAGATGATATTTAATCAGGTAAAGAAACAGTAATGCTTTCATACCGTAGAAAGAGAAACGTTCCCACATTTCGGTAAAAAAGCAGACAAATAAGCCCTTAGGATGCCCAAATAGCATTTCAGCAGGGGGCGAGCCTTGTGGGCCCTGCATTGCGTGCGGCGGGTTTTGTTCTATTGACACTTAAGACTCCCATTGCTGGCACTTTATGCGCCGAGCAGCTAATGATTCATTTTATCGTAATGAATTTTATTAATTATTTTTCATTATTTGTGATTATCGCGGCGCTTTTGATCGCTAAAAGACGGCGCTGTTGCAGCAGTTAATCACACTCGGATGATATGGAACAGCCAAGGGTCTTGAAAGTGATGAATATTTTGTATAACTAACATTTTTAGCCGTTCTTTAAGGCTCGCTATAGCAATACTAAGCGGTTAAATTAATTCATTTTCAGTTAAGAAATGAGTGCTAAATAGTGGCCATAATTCAACTGTGGCAGTTTTATCCTAGCGGCTTTAGCCTTGATTTAGCTGTAGTTCGTCGTTTAATGGATAGTGTAAGTTTTATGATTGATAGCAATTTTGCATTATTGGTAGAGCATCTACGCGCTTGTTCGAGGCTGCTATCTAAAGGAATGTCACGAATGGGTGGGTTAGATGATTTTCTCAGGGAAGCGCTGTGATTGAGAAGTGAACTTATTCGAGGCATAAGTATAAATAAGCACCATAATTATATTGATTGTAAAAGAATTTTAATCTTGATAGTTGCATTTTTCATATAAGATTTCACAGTTTATATTTCTACAATGAGTCAATGTCTATCTGCTCAACTTTACTGATTTAGATCAGTCGTTATGTGTTACTAAGGAGACTTATGGAGTTTTTTACCACCCTATTTGTGGGTTACCCGCTTTGGGTTTGGTTAATGTTTTTCGGTTTTGTGCTGGCGTTATTAGCTTTTGACCTTGGCGTATTGCACAAGGATCAGCATGAAATTACCGTGGCTGAAAGTTTAAAGCTTTCAGCCTTTTATATCTGTATGGGCTTATTGTTTGGGGCCTGGCTCTGGTGGTACAAGGGTTCAACCGCCGGTATGGAATACCTAACGGGCTATCTGATTGAAAAATCACTGTCTATGGATAACGTATTTGTTATCGCGTTAATCTTCAGTAGCTTAGGTATCCCACGTTTATACCAACATAGAGTGCTCTTCTGGGGCATTATGGGCGTAATAGTGTTGCGCGCCATTATGATCGGTCTTGGTGCTGTGCTTGTTGCCCAGTATCAAGGTGTACTTGTGTTATTTGGACTCTTCTTGATTTTCACTGGCGTGAAAATGCTCTTCTCAAACGATGAGCACGGTGATATCCAAGACAATAAGTTTTATAAATGGTTACGCACTAAGATGCGTTTTACGCCAACGCTGCATAAAGAAAAATTCTGGGTACGTGGCGAAGATCATCAGTTAACAAAAGGATGGTGGGCGACGCCGTTATTCTTGGCGTTGATCTTAGTGGAAACCGCGGATTTGGTGTTTGCAGTCGACAGTATTCCAGCTATTTTTGCAATTACCCAAGATCCTTTCATCGTTTATACCTCGAATATCTTCGCGATTCTGGGGCTACGTGCTTTGTATTTTGCGTTGGCTGCTATGGTGCACCGTTTCGAATACCTTAAATATGCACTTTCAGTGGTATTAGTGTTTATCGGGGTGAAAGTGGGTTTAGTGTATTTCAATCACGAGGGAATAGTGGACTTTACTATCCCTACTGCCGTGTCCCTTGGTGTGACTTTTGGTCTGTTGGTCTTAGGTGTCTTGTATTCGCTGTGGAAGACGCGCGGGCAAGAAGTTGAGAAATAGCTTGGACGGCTAGTCCAATAAGTAATATGTTTCGGCCGTTTAGTCATGCTAAACGGCCTTTTTTATATCCTTAATATGTGAATCGTTAAGCTTTACAGAAGATGTTAAAAATTAGTCTATGCTTAATTTGAGCCGTTGTTAGTTTTAGGCTCACAAAGGGAGTTTTTAGGACTAATACTCTTCAAGGACGATATTATGAAACTCAACATTACCGCCATACTTCTGCTCACCGTTTGTTCATTGACAGCAGTCAACGTAAAAGCTGCAGATAAACAATCGCCTAACACTAGATCTAACGCAAACTCAACCTGTACTGGAGCCTATCCAAGTTACTTCCAAGATCCTGCTTTTGCAAAAACAGGCATGTGGGACAATCAAGTCATTATCAACCAAGCTTATTCTGGCTGGAAGGGGCCTATTTTTAGCCTCAGTGATGCTTATTCGAGTGCTAAACCAGATAGCGCTGCACCTTGGCTTAAATTCAATCCCTTCGATAAAAATCTGAGTGAAAGTGATAAAAATACCCAAGCTGAGCAATACCTCTGGGCTGTGATGAAGTACATCCAAGAGGGAAACATCGACAAAGGCGATGTCAGTAAAGACTGGGATCTGTGTAACAACAAGGTGCGCTCTTGGTACCATATTCCCTATCAGACCTATGATCCCATGAGTGGGCGGGAATTTATCCATGGCTTGACCCGAGAAGCCCCCGTTACTATGGAGATAAAAGGCCAAGGCTCCCTTAAAACCACTATGTGGGCGGTGGGCTTTTATAATCCTCAGGCGGCAAACAGCATTGGCAAGGTATGGACCGGGGCACCATCACCTGTGATGCCCCAGCAAAATTTTGCATTTAATGAAGGCAGTGTGATTGGCAAGTTACTGTTCACTACCGCAACGCCTAATAATTATCCTTTCCTTGAAAATGTACCTGTTTGGCAAGCCAATATCAGTGCCAGTGATTTCTGTGTATGTAAAAACGCCGATGGCAGTGCCTGTAGTTTCCAACAGGAAACAGAGCAATGCCCGCGCTCTGTCGCCGATGTGTACTTATTGCAGTTTGATATTGCAGTGCGCGACAGCCGTTCACCCGTGGGCTGGGCCTATGGCACTTTTGTCGCCGATGGTCAGTTTAAAGCGAAAGAGAAAAATCCTTGGGATCGTATCTCACCTCTGGGATTAATGTGGGGGAATGACACGCCGCCAGCAACAGTGGGAGCGGCAGCATTCCCTCAAAACCCAATCACAGGGCTTAAGGATAGCGCCGTATTTCAAGAGGTCGTTGGCCGTTTGAATGAGCACACCAATGCGGGACACTTAGGGTGTAATGGGCGTTTAAATGGCCCTGCGGATAATGCATTAAGTAGCTGTTTATCTTGCCATCAAACCGCATCCGTTCCTGATAGCACTAATAATACTCCGGCAATCATGTACCAATTTGCTTCGTATCAAGAGCCGGGCAGTGGTCAATGTTTAACATCGCCCAGCGCCCTCGATTTATCGATTGACCAAGTGTACTTCAAAACCTTTATGTGTTCTGCGTCCTTCGTTGGACCCAGTAACATAGTCCCTGCACCTAAATATACTCAAGGGCAAAAACAGTGGATTTCTACTGATTTTTCATTGCAGCTCAGTATCAGTCTCACCCAGTGGCAAGAATGGCAACAAGACCAAGATAATCTGAAAAAGAATATCAAAGTACGTGTATTTGATGGCACTTTACCCTCGCGCTAATGTTGGCGTTTAAGTTTAAAACCAACGCACTATCTGGCATGACCTGTTAGATAGTGCGTTTTTTATGGCAATACCCTTGGCTCATTTTGAAATTAATGCAAATTAGCTTGTTCTTCTACGTGCTTTTTCCTAAGGTGATTGCAAATGATTTTCAATGAGGCGTGATATGAATACCCATCTGCAGTTACAGGTAAACCATTGGCTTGAAAATG
Source organism: Shewanella oncorhynchi (assembly GCF_030848765.1). Lineage (NCBI taxonomy): Bacteria > Pseudomonadati > Pseudomonadota > Gammaproteobacteria > Alteromonadales > Shewanellaceae > Shewanella > Shewanella oncorhynchi. The sequence continues at coordinate 3,232,628 of NZ_CP132914.1, read as the reverse complement.
ATCCAGACCCTCGCACTCAAGCCCAGTTACAAACCCTAATTGATAGCGGCAATGAAGCCGAACTCGCGGCGCGATTTGCGGGGCGCTTGGAATTTGGCACCGCAGGATTACGTGGTGTCGTTGGCGCTGGGCCTATGGGGATGAACCGTTTGGTGATCCGCCAAACCTCTGCTGGTCTTGGTGCGTATCTACTTGATCAGATTAAAGATGCAGCCGAGCGTGGCGTGGTGATTGGTTATGATGGCCGCCACGATTCATTTAATTTTGCCCATGATGCGGCGAGTGTGCTCACCGCTATGGGGATTAAGGTGCGCTTAACGTCCAAAGTAGCGCCAACACCGCTGGTGGCCTTTGGGGTAAAACATTTTAATGCGGCAGCGGGCATTGTGGTGACTGCGAGTCATAACCCGCCGCAATACAATGGCTATAAAGTCTATTGGGAGAATGGCGCGCAGATTATTCCACCCCACGATTCTGGTATTGCCGCGCAAATTGAGCGCGCCGCGAATCAAGCGATTCCGTTTTTAGAGCATGATGACGCGGTAAAACAAGGTAAGTTAATTATCCTGCAGGACGATTTTTACCAAAGCTATCGCCATGGCGTGCAGCAAGCTGAGGTGCTGCAAAACCATACCGCTCCTGAAAAGGTCAGTTTAGCCTATACCGCCATGCACGGTGTGGGTGCCGAAATGGCTGAAACGGTATTGAAAGATGCCGGTTTCACCCAAGTGTATTCGGTTGCCTCCCAGCGTGAACCCGATGGCGATTTCCCGACGGTGAACTTCCCAAACCCTGAAGAAAAGGGTGCGATGGATTTAGTGATTGCCGAGGCGAAAAAACACGGCGCTATGCTCGCCTGTGCTAACGATCCCGATGCCGACCGTTTTGCGGTTGCAGTGCGTAAAGAGGATGGCGAGTATCAGATGTTGACTGGCGATCAAGTCGGTGTGCTCTTTGGGCATTACTTGCTATCTCACACCAAAAATAATCAAAGACTTACGGGCACAACGATAGTGTCATCGAGCCTGTTATCTAAAATTGCTCAAGGGTTTGGCACGCAAAGCTTTACCACGCTCACCGGCTTTAAGTGGCTGATGAATGTGGGGATTTCAAAAACTTCGCCTGAGGATCAATTCCTGTTTGCCTATGAAGAAGCTCTTGGCTACACAGTTGGCAGTATGGTGTGGGATAAAGATGGCTTGTCGGCGCTGGTGGCATTTGCCCAATTGACTGCCGAGCAGGTGGCGAAGGGGCAAACGATTTGGGACAGACTCGAGCAAATTTACCGTGAGCATGGCTTCCATCTCAATGCGCAGGTGAGCATTGCCTTAAAACCTGACACGCCCAATATTGGCGCCTATTTGCGCGAGCATCCACCTGTGAAGATTGGTGAGTTAGATGTGCTCTCAACCGATGACTTAAAGGCGCTTGAGCGTCGTTTTGCCGATGGAAATATTGAGAAAATCGACTTACCACCGAGCGATGTATTGACTTACTGCTTAGCGGGTGGGGCTCGGGTGATTGTCAGACCATCTGGCACTGAACCTAAAATTAAGTGCTACTACGAAGTGGTAGAAACTATGGTTGATACAGATACCTTAGCCAGCGCCCAAGCGAGGGCGAGCAAAGCCATGGATGATTTTATTCAGGCACATCAAGCCAGTTTGCCAAAGTAATCTTGGTTGCTGGTTAAGTTAAAACGCCAAAATTCACTTTTATTAAAAGGCTACTGACATCATGCTGTCAGTAGCCTTGTTTTATTCTTGTTGTCGCCCGTTAATGATTCTGTCCTGAATTGTACGAATAAGGTTTTGAATCATTGATATTTTTTCAACAAGGAGAAAGTGAAAATGTTATCTATTGCACCGTTAGTTTGGGGTGAAATTCCTGTCAGTGACATGAACCGTGCCATTGCTTTTTATCAACAGCATTTTGGGGTTGAGTTTAAACGTGACGATATGGAAGACATGGAATATGCGAGCATAGTCACTGAGGATGCGAGTGCGGCGAGCATAGGGCTAGTCAAATGCAGTATGAGTCAGCCGTCAATGCAGGGCAGCACAGTGTATTTGCATTTCAGCACCCACTTACAACCGCTAGTGGATAAACTCGCTGCCGCCAATGTGAATATTTTGCTGCCAGTGACGCCGATTAATGGTGGAGAGTGTGGTTACATCGCGTTATTTGCCGATAGTGAAGGCAATAAAGTCGGTCTGTGGTCTAAGGATAAGTAGTTTCGAGTGTTAAATTGTTAGCGTCGTGCCCTTAGGCACGACGCTAACATTAACCTATTGGTTTAGATTTCTATGGAAGAAACAAAGATGGATGTGGTTTATATTGATGCTCGACCGTTACTTGGACTAAGCACCCGCACGAATAATCGGGCAGAAATGTCTGTCGATAGCGCGAGAATAGGTAGTCTGTGGCAAGCCTTTTTTGAATCATCCCAGCTCACCGCTATGCTCAATTCGCCCATGTATGGCGTGTATTATGACTATGAGTCAGACATGAATGGCGAGTTTTCTGTGCTGGTGGGTAAGGCAATTGATGCCCCTGTTGATGCAAGTCATTTTACGCCATTGGAGCTTAACGCGGGCAAGTACCTAAAATTCACCGCTCAGGGTGATATGCCCCAGTGTGTTATCGATCTTTGGGGGCAAGTGTGGGGTTATTTTAGCGCGGCTGATTGCTCTCATCAGCGACGCTATCAAACGGATTTTGAAGTCTATCTTAGTGCTACTGAGGTTGAGATCTATATCGGGATTTTATGATTCAAATCGTAAAAACACTCAAGTGTGTATTCAAAGACATACCAGCGATTGATCTAGGATAATAATACTTAATCAACTGATTGATAGATAAAGGGTTAAACCAGAGCTAATGCGCCGCGCTGACCGCCTATTTCAAATAGTGCAAATTCTCAAACATAAACGCTTAACCACAGCCCAAGAGTTGGCTGAGCGGTTAGAGGTTTCTACACGCACGATTTACCGTGATGTGCAGGATTTGTGTTTAAGTGGCATTCCCATTGAAGGGGAGGCGGGTGTCGGCTATTTGTTGCGCCATGAGGTGAATGTCCCGCCCTTGATGTTTAACGAAGCCGAACTCGAAGCGATTCAAGTTGGCATGCGTATGGTGCAAACTTGGGGTGGTAAGGAGCTTGGTAGCGCAGCGAGGCAGGCGATGATCAAAGTCGAAGCCGTACTACCTAAACGATTACAAGCCTATCAATCCCTAATGTTTTCACCAGATTTTTACCTCGACTCCAATGAGTTTCAATTCCTCGATCCCCTCCGTAATGCGGCTCAGCGCCGCGAATACGTCAAACTCTTCTATCAAGACGTCAAACTGGATGTCACCGAGCGGGAAGTTAGGCCGCTCGCCATCTATTTTTGGCGTGGTACTTGGACCTTACTGACATGGTGTGAGCTACGTGCTGATTTTCGTAATTTCAGGGTCGATCGCATCACAGGTCTTGTGCGGTTAAACCGTCATTTTGATCTCACTCTCGGGCAAGAGCTTGAAGATTATATTTGCCTGATGGATGAGCAATCGAAGGCGCGAGCAGAAGCGAAAGAAAAGCCACTCGAATGAGTGGCTTTGTATTACATTTCTAATTTGCTAGTAACTTTCTAGTAATTCGCTAGTTGTATCGAGATCTCTCTGATACTGGTGTCATAGCTGTTATTGAGAGTCTAAGCTCACCGTTTTTAATTGTTTAACATGACTTCACTTGATTGCGAAATATTCAGTTTTTTGATTAAACCATCTTCATCATTGTTTTGGAGCTCGCCGACGGCAACCTGAATATTGCGACTCAGTCCTAATTCTTGAGCGCTTTTAGGACGATTAGCAATGTCTTCATCCGTTAGTGGATAGGATTCACTGGCATCGATATTAAATTGACTCGAATCTATTGCGGTAAATTTACCGCTGATAGGTGCGCCATGTTGTCTAACAATATTCGCTAATTGCCACTCAAACCCACTTTTTGACTGTGCCGAATTAATCGCTGCAGGCCAATCCCATACACCATAACCATTTATATCTTGATGAAGATATTGATCGACTAAGGCTTCTGGCCCATTTAAATTATTCGCATTCGCTCCGCCAAAGGTGTAAGGGAAGTTAGGTCTATTTGTCGGATGATTAATATGCGCATTACCTCCCCATTTTAAGAAGTTCTCATATTTTATATCGTACATCATATATAAACTTGAGGTGTATGGGACATCCGCCTTTTGTTTAAATAGGGTAATTGATATATAACGTTTACTGCGAGGCGGCATAATTGCGCGGTACTGCGCCTGACTCGAAATCGTTGTACTTTTGCCGTCGGTTTCACTCCAACCTTGGCTGGCAGAAAATTCGGCGCTGATTTCAGAACTTGCTCCACCTATTCCTGGAATACCCACTTCATATTTATTGGTTACGCCAATTTTCTCGGAGAAGGAGAAATTATCGGTTTTGGCCCAGCTAGTGGTGTAATCATAGTTTAGGGTGGCCACACCGGTATCTTCGGTATCGCCCCAGTTATAGATAACCACAGGAGCAGTATAAATAGCCTCACGATCATAAACTTGAGGTGAACCTAACTTTAGACTTTGAGGATTAGTGACGAAATGAATATTTTGTAAATTTACCTTCAAACGTTCATTCGCTCTGTAGCCGCTTGCATAAGGATCATTGCCGTTATAGCGGGCTTTAAGACTGTATTCGTTGCTCGATTCCCTTCTGACTTCGATGTCTTCACCAACATACTGGGATGCCGTACCGCCAGCCCATGCATATCCAAGATGGTGTCCTAAGGAGAATAACGAGCTGATAAACGAGGGATCGTTAATCGCATCATTTTTAAGCGAATCAAGATCAGGGGCAGCGTGTTCTACCATTGACAGTTTTGGAATAGTATTCGGAATAGCGGCTTCGGCCAACAAAGAAACAGTTCCAAGTGCGGTTAAACAGGATAAAGTTAATATACTCAGGCTAGATTTTGTTCTCATGATTGTTCCTTTATTTTAATAAAATACGTCCTTTCATTGAGAGCGCCGATGGCAATTATATGTAGTCATAAATCATATAAATAATCATTACTGCTAGGCACATCTAAAAACTAGCACTTTTATTTTTATTAAACAAAATAAAAATGAATTAATTTAAGATGTGTTTAAGTTTGGTTAAAAGTGTTAATTTATTTATTTTTAAACGGTATTTAAAACTTTATAATATAGTGTATTTACTTTAATTTTTAGTGGGTTGGTTTTTGAATGTGGATTAATATTTATGCGGCATTTTATTATGTAAAACCTTTTGAATGGACTCTTTATTTCGAGAGCTATACCGAGAACTATACTGAGATGAGTGCTGTAATAGATACAGTAAATAACATTTCTGAATGGACGTTTTAGAGACTAAATAGTTTGAATATGGTTAGGTTAAGTATTTTGTTTTTATTGTTTGAGTCTTTGTTATTGCTGATAAATACCATCACTCTTTCATTATCGTCGATGTGTGAAATACCGTTAAAGCCGATACTATTAGTTGCACAGACATAAGAGTCTAAATATATGAAGATTGTGGAAAATCAAGATAACGTGGAAGTAATTTTCTAGGGGGCGATGTCTCAGAGGGGTTAGGCTGTGTAAAAGAGTGGTAGGGACAGTGTAAGTGATTGATGCAAGAGTCAGTGCAGTTGCTGAACACTGACTCTTTGTTGACTTAGTGGATAAAGAAAAATAGTCCCATACTTAGCACTGTGGTCAGTAAGGTATTACGGGTGACGAGCGCCAACACAGTAGCGACTATGGCGCAGATGAGATAGCTGTTATCTAGGCTGAGATCAAGCTGACCTTCTTGCACAAACACTATGGGTGCAAAGATTGCAGTGAGTACCGCAGGGGCTGAGTAACTTAAAAAGGTTTGGGTGCCCTTACTTAATCGCAGCGGTAGTTTAGGCTCAAGTAGTAAATGACGACTGATAAACACAACCGCCGCCATTGAAAAGATCATTAACCAAATCATGCTTTTTCTCCTGACAATGTTTTTGTCTTAATGTCAGGCCCATCTCCTGTATCCATTTCTGTTTTGGCCTGTGTGCTTGCTAACTGACTTACTGATTGTTCTGCGCGTTCCGCTTCCTTGGTCACTTTGGCGTAAAGTACACCTGCCGTCATTCCCGCAATGGCGGCAATGAGCAGTCCCGCTTGAATTTTAAAAACGGCGCATACCACTGCTAGGGTGAGCGACACTAATACACAGACGAGAATCGATGGCTTTTTTATGGTAGGAACGACCAGAGCGATAAAGGTGGCTGCGATGGCAAAATCTAATCCCAACTCACCTAAATTCTCGATAGCATTGCCCGCCACTATGCCAAGTAGGGTCGCGATGTTCCAACCGATATAGAAACTCAAACCGCCGCCAAGGGCGTACCAAGGGTCGAACTTATGCAACTTGCCTTGATTGGCTATAGCAAACAGTTCATCTGTGAGCAAAAAGCCCAATGTTAGGCGCCACTTTAACGGCAACGGACTGATTTGACTGCGCATCGCCATTGCATATAACAGATGGCGTGAGGTGATGAGTAGCGTCGTAATTAAGATACTCCACAGACCAATACCGGCTTTCACCATGCCCAGTGCCACTAATTGAGCCGCGCCCGCAAAGATAATCGCTGACATAGCTTGGCTCTCAATGGGCGTTAGCCCAACCTCAATGGCGAAGGAGCCCGCTAAAATCCCCCAAGGTACAACCGCTATTGTCAGTGGCAGCATGGCAATAGTGCCATTTAAAAAGGCTTTGGCTTTTGCAGGATGCATAGGATAAACATCAGGTTTTATAAGCTTGTCCGTGGTCACTTTGGCTCCTAAAAATAGCGGCGACGCGAGGGTCGCTATTAAACAATGAATGCTTGGATAAGCTTGCTTGCTTAGTTAATCAAGGAGAAAGCAAGAATGAGCATGGTAGATTAACCTAAAGTGGTTGTTTAGGCTTGGATAATATTGCGGCCTATTTCTTTGGCAAATTGCCCCGGCGTAACACCGACAGTCTTTTTAAAATGTCGATTCAAATGACTTTGATCGTGAAAACCACAATCGAGGGCGACATCGAGTAGCCGTGTGCCTTGTTTGATTTTTCCTTTGGCGAGTCTCACTCTGGCCTGAATTTGATAAGCGTGGGGCGGTAAGCCGTAATAACGCTGAAATTGCTTCAGCAAATAATAGGGGCTTAATCCCGCGAGTGTTGCCAGCTCTTCAAGGGAGATGTCGGCTGCAGGATGATCGTCGATAAAGGATTTCACCAGTGCTAACGCAGGCTTAGCGATTACAGCGAGGTCATCGCTTGGGCGATTCTTGCCATGGCGTGTCATCAACTGTGTCAAGCTGGAATAGACCAAGCTTTCGCGCAGTAATCGATTGTCCGATGAATCTAAAGTCGTAAAGGTGAAACGCAGTAATTCGGCTAATTCAGGATCGTACACCACGGGCTCTGGGAAATAGGGCGCACCGCGGTTTGATGCTAGCTCACTGTTAATATTGGCAAACTGTGCGGGTACTGGATACATGGCACGATAGGACCAACCGCCCTCTGTGGCGCTACAGCCATTATGGACTTCGTCGGCGTTAACGAGAATGATGCTGTGCTTTGGCGCCACATGGTTGCCACCTGTGCGATAAAAACGCTGCGCCCCCGTTTCAATCACGCCGACTGTATAACCTTCATGGGTGTGCCGACTAAAGTTTTGTTTATGGTAGTGGGCATTGAGTAACTCGAGGCCACCTAATTCATCGGCAATCTGGTAGGCCGCATGTTCTGTGTTCACACTAGGCCTCCGTGTTTAGTGTATGAATGGGCGGGTTGTGCCTGATAGTAACCCAGAAACCCTCAGTGCTTTTGTACAAAATTGCGCATATTGGATTTTGTTTGCGTTTAATGGCGTTTTTTTAATGTTTGTTGCTTAATGCTTGTCGCTTGAGATTTTTCGTTCAGTCTTGCTCGCGATAGGCGTTATTTAGGTTGCCTGCTGTAATGTTGTGAGTTCTGCCCCCGCGATAGCCTCAAGGTGTTGAGTGATTTTCTCTATCGGCCAATCCCACCAAGCGATGGCAACAAGCTCATCTATCACAGTTTGCTCGAATCTCAGCTTGATCACTGTGGCAGGATTACCGCCAACCACAGCGTAGGGTGGCACATCTTTTGTCACTACGGATTGACTGGCAACAATGGCGCCGTGGCCAATCTTCACTCCAGGCATGATAGTGGCGTTATAACCAATCCACACGTCGTTACCGATACAGGTGTCGCCCTTAAAAGGTAAATCTTCGGGCTTGGGCGCCGCTTTCTCCCAGCCATTGCCGAAGATATAAAAGGGATAAGTTGAAAAGCCAGATACTTGATGATTGGCGCCATTCATAATGAATTTCACGTCTTTCGCAATGGCGCAGAATTTACCGATATTCAGTTTATCGCCAATAAAGTCAAAGTGATAAAGCACATTCGACTCGAACCTTTCAGGACCAGCTGGAGCGTCATAATAAGTGTAATCACCGACGATAATGTTCTCGCGGGTAATAAAGTTTTTAAGAAATCCAACTTGAGGGAAGCCTTTCATCGGCGCTTTATCGTTGGGATTTGGGCCTAATTGCGGGGGAGTGCGGGTACTTGGCATGAATACCTCCGTGCTTAAAAGAGTTGTTTACTAGGGTAATGCATTGTCTTTTTTGAATCGTCGTACTTTGGTACGCATATTCTTCATCGGGGAGTAAGTATTGAACTGGATCATACGGCCCAGAGTCCATTTATCGTACCAAGTTATGCCGTACAGTTGCTGATTACTGAGACTCGCAATCAGCGTTGACAATTTTTCCATTGTCATTTCATATTCATCAAGTAAATCAGTATATTGCCATTGGCTATATTCATGATGAAATCGCTCTGCTAATAATCCCAGTTGATTCCATTTATAGCCCGTATCGGGAAAATCAACGGGGAGTGCTTGCGATGTTAACTCGTACCATTTGAGCACTAATTTACCCCAACCAATAAGGTAAGCGACGGTATCACTTACACTCATTTGTGTACCTTTGATGTTTCCTTCTATGCTGCACACACGGGACATTTGGGCTGGGATTGAACGATAGTCTGCTATCAATTTGGGGAAAACTGAATAAATAGCCAATTCAAGTTCTTGTTTTGATTGGGGGATAGATGACATCACTACCTCGTCTACATTAGATGCTTAGGCTGAGTTTAACATCATCTATTGGGCTGTTTAGTATTCACCTGTCACAATAAGCTCTTGTTCAATAGATTCAACAACTAAGGCAAGTGTACTATTGTCTCGCTTAAAGCCGACAGAGCAAATGGCCATCGCGCCGTTACCACAGGTGATTTCAGGGTAATCTTCTGTCATTGGCGTTTCATCTTCTGCTACGGGTGCTAATACCCAGCCAGCAGCCAATAAACTCGATTTCACCTCAGCGTATTCTTTGCCCCATAACGCGCTGGTGTCCTGTGCTGGAGCATATAGAGGCAATGCGCCAAGACTTAGCATGATCAGTGGGAGAATGATTTTTCGCATATAAAGCTTTCAGTTCCTATGTGGTTTCGGTTGGTCGCTTAGCGTTTTTGAGCGTGTTAACAGCATTTATTATTCATAGTCCTATGCGCATTATCCCTATGTGCATTAGTCGGGGAAATCATGGCTGTTCTTGTTTCTTCGTTTTTCCCAATATTTTTCATACAGTATCTGTGTTGATATAAAAATAACAACGAACACACCCGTATCAATAATAAATTTCAATGGTTCAAAAGGATCGCTAAAAATATCGTAGTGAAAATCGAAGTATTTGAATAATAATTTTGAGCCAATAAAAGCAAAAATAAAAGAGGTAAAGAACTTCAATGGTTTTCCCTCAAAATATGTTGATAAATTAACCATTCTCTTTTGCGCGTTTGTACTCTTGTTGGGATTGATAAATTCCCAGAATGATCAGGCCAAATACGAAATAGAACAATTTTTGCGCTGAAAACTCGATTGTCAACGTAGGATGTTCTAGGTGGCGGTATAGAATACTGTGAGAAATTGCCTCTGTTATCGTCAGAATAAATGGATAGCTAATTAATGCAATAGACGATATTTTCGCGAATTTGTACGTTTGAGGTTGTCTAATGAATTTTGCAATAAATAGTAACGCAAATGATAGCGTCAGATTGCTTATCCATAAAATAGCCGCCGTAATTCGTACTTGAGTATGACTGGCTTGTTCCGCATCGGGATAAACCTCTAATATCTCCTGCAAGTAGCTTGCTGGGCTCACTAATCCCCAAACAGGGTAAAGGCATAGCAGCACGGCAGTGAGCATTAAAATATATCTGATAAACATCCTTTTTCTCCGACAGATTCTGCTTAGAAAGCTATACTTGTTATACGAATCATTACCTTAGCATTGTTTTTTACAAGTTGCGATTGCTTTAGCTAAAACTAAATTATTGTGACAAAATCCTTGTTGTTGGATTGCATACTATTTTTTAGGCGCCAACAGCAGAATAGATAAGTAGCAAAGATAGCGGGATGGAAAATAGACCAATTAAACGGAATTTATTGTTGAAGTATTGAGCAGACCATAGCGCAAACTTCCTATGTAACCTTGGAGGCGTTAACGCCAAGCCCATTCCAACACTGAACAATGCAATACCTATCGCAAAAATGGTCTGTGGAAACTGAGTATCGGTTGAGTAATGGGTAAAAATGAGACCCGTAATAACTCGACTAAACACTTCAGCAATATGGAAGTAGGGCTGCTCGCTAAATGAAATAATCCCCTTAGAGAAAGACTCAGGCTTTACAGCCATCACTAGACTTAATAACAACATCATTAAACCAAAAGCAGCAATGAAGTACATAGTGATCCCTTGGTATTATTTTTCTAGTAAGTGACTTCATTCCAGTTCATATATTTTTCGTGTGCAAGTTGTAACATTGCCAGATCTTCTGCTGTGTCACTATAGGCGTAAATACGTTCGTAGCTGTTTAAGTCGAAAGTATGTCTGACTTTTATTGCCTTTGTCTCACAACTGACATCACCTGTTGCATAATACCCCGATAAAATGCCATTTTTTACCTCTAACTCACTACTGATTAACGTTAATCCGAGCGGAGTACACCAGTGTTTTAAATAGACATCGAGTGACGCTGAAACAACTACGACGGTATCGCCATTTTCTTGGTACCAGCGGATTTTGTTTAGCGCATGTGGCATGACATGTTTGGGGATCACTTCTTGGGCATAGGTAGCAGCCATAGTATTTAATTGCTGGTAATCACGACCACGGAAGGCAAGATAGCTAACAATCGGTCTTAGTTTTCGTGCCGGAAACCAGCCAATTCTATACAGTGAATAAAGCGGTAATAATAAACAGCGCGCGACGACAGTTCGTCTTTTAGAAGCCGTAAATCGTATAAATTTAGTGTACATATCCGTATCGGTTATTGTGCCGTCAAAATCAAATAATGCGAGATTCATGTATTTTCCGAGCCTGCTTTGATATTAAGTGTAGGTGCTATCATTAATCATCTCTTTTCTTTTATTTCAAATGCTTACCTAGTGTAACTCATGCACCGTGAGTCAGAAAAACGTTATCAGGTAGAACACAAGTTCGTCGAGCAACAGGATACACATGACTGAATGAATAAAGCATATTTATGTAAGTGACCGTTTGTGGCATGGATGTCACGGTCGAGCTTACAGGGATGATCACTGAGACTCGCAATCAGCGTTGACAATTTTTCCATTGTTATTTCGTATTCATCAAGTAAATCAGTATATTGCCATTGGCGTTTCATCTTCTGCTACGGGTGCTAATACCCAGCCAGCAGCCAATAAACTCGATTTCACCTCAGCGTATTTTTTGCCCCATAACGCGCTGGTGTGCTGTGCTGGAGCATATAGAGGCAATGCGCCAAGACTTAGCATGATCAGTAGGAGAATTATCTTTCGCATGGAAAACATCTTAGTTCCTATGTGATTTCGGGGATGATTGTTGAATGCATAAGGCTGCCATGCTGCCAACGCTCACTGCCTTGATGTTGAAACTATAAATCCAGCGACACAATTAAGCACTTTCATTCCAGTGACACGCCATCAACTCATCCCTGAGGGCTCGACGACGGCATCCATGCCGTCAACGGTCACTTCCATGATAGTGCTTAATTTCGTTAATTCCGGTGTACCTTTTAGCGGCAGTTTTAACACTATCATCTTTTATTTTCACGTAGATGCTTTAGATAAGCACTTTTTTATCTCAGAAACATGTGGGTGTCTTGTTTTTTCGCCTTGTTTGCAAGTCATGCAAAGCAAACCGAGTAATGCTTATTACCACTTTTAGAAATTTAACAATGGGTGGCTAGGGTCTGTTGATCTTTGCTGTACAAATGTTGTTCAGCAATACATCGGCAGCCACATTAACATAAACGCCAGTGACACCATACTGGCGTAATTTCTTGCTAGCTTGTCATATCTTGTTGATATTGCTCGATAGTGCTTAATTCTTCCAAAAGCATTCTCCACTAAATGTCGATACCGATATAAGCACCAATCGACTCTTTCTTGAGGTGTATTCTTATAGCGGCGCCTTGGAATAACAGATTTCCCGCCTTTATTTGCGATAAGTTCACGAAAAGCATCGCTGTCATAACCTTTATCTGCAATGACGGTATCAACCTGCTTCAGGTGCTCAATTAAGCTGGGGGCGTGTGTAATATCGTGTTTTTGGCCTTCTGATAATTCGAAATAAATCGGTAATCCTCCGCTGTCGACGGCTAAGTGAATTTTGGTTGAATTACCGCCTCGACTTTTACCAATACTCTCATTACTTAGCGTCGCTGCACCTGCACTGTGCTGGTGAGCCCGCACTATCGAGCCATCAATAAAGACCCATTCTATATCAGCAAGGTTGGCTAAGGCCTTGAATAAATGTGCTAGAACGCCTTTCTTAGACCATAAATGAAACCGTCTAAAGACCGTGCTCCAATGACCGAACTCTTTAGGTAAATCTCGCCAAGGGATACCTGTTCTAAGGCGGTAAAGAATACCTTCGAATGTTTGTCTATGTTCAGGTTTGTCATAAACACGGCCTGTGCTTTTCATTAAATGAAATAGCTTTTCCCAGCGTGCATCGGTTAGCATAAGTCTTGGCATGGCTTGAGGTTATGGTTACTTTTGGCGAAGCAAATTATAACGTCTTGCCATGCTGTCTAAAAATTACTCTCGAAAGATCAACAGACCCTAGTTAAATTGTGGCTAGTTAAATTGTTCTACGCCACGCTGAAAAGGAGGTGAAAAACGATGACCAGACCACCGAAAAAGCTGATTGATAACAGCCGCAAGGCTGATGTGCTGGTTGTCTGTGGTGCTACGGGGTCAGCAAAGTCGAGCTACGTTAAGGCCGAGCTTAAGCCCTCGAGTGATTATTGGGGATCCAGTAGATGAATACGGCGAGCTTGAGGGCATTGTTAAAGTGACCACCGCCGCCGCATTGGTGGATATTCTCAGGCGTTACCCAAGGGGCGCGTTAAAGGTTCGCTTTGTCACCACTAACTTTAAGTTGTTTGAAGTGTGGGCACTGTGTGCCTTTAGCTGGTGTAATGCTGCCGTGGTCGCCGAAGAAATTGCCGATGTCACAAGCCCAAGTAAAGCGCCGCCATGGTGGGGACTGGTGATACGCAAAGGCCGCGCCCGTGGCCTCGCGCCCATTTTTGCCTTAACCCAGCGCCCAGCCGAATTCGATAAAACCGCCTTAGGTAACGCGACCATTATCCGCTGTGGTCGCCTAAGCCGCGCCGCCGTATGATGGCCGCTGAAATGGATATTAGCCCAAGTGTGTTGGCGAAGCTGGTGTCGCTTGATTACGTGATGAAAGATATGAACACAAATCAGGTGGTCAAAGAAAATATTGCTAATATCAAAACTGAGCTGATGAAGTTAATAGACTAAGGCATATATTTTTACTCATTAACATGAAAAAATAGTTCCAGCTATTGTTGAGTTTTTATTTAATAATGTGATTTACTAAATTCATAACGAATATTCGTAAATGAGTCAAAGTTTTCAGGAGGAAAATATGCCATGTCCTATTTGCAAAAAATCTAGACATTTAAGGCTTCATGCATATGAGTTGTCAGAGTTTTGCTTTTACTTAGATAATACGTCTATATATGAAAAAAATAACCGCAGGACTAATCAGAAGGTAAGTATTACTGCAGAAACAGATGTTGTGGGTAAGTGGCTAAGGCTTGGGGCAGATTTGAATAGTGTCGATGTCGCTTTTGAGTCACATCAAAGTATTTCGGCGTTTGCATGTGATACACATTATGAAATGCTTGAGGATGAATCTCGATTAATATCGGAGTACTCGACAGCTATTACCAGATTTATATATATTTGTAATGCGATGGAAGAGTTGTATAGGTTCGTTGAGAAACATTATTCTGGCGGAAACCTATATGATGCATCTGTTAAGTGTTGTAAAATATTATCAAATTTAAAGGCATCTTCATATCCAAACAATTTTAGTCATTTTTGTAATAACTTTGATGTTAAATTCAAAAGATTTATAAATAGGAATGGTATTGATTTAAACGAGGAAGAGTCAGGGGCTGGCAGATATTTACACTCTGTTAGAGAACTAAGAAATTTGATGCTGCATGGTAAGTTCCCTTTGTCTGTGGCTTATGATATACCGCAAGACTCCAATTCGTCATCATTTGAAATGATTACTTTATTGAATTCTGCCATTAGAGTTCAATTACTTGTTACCCAAGCTTTGCTCTTTGAATTTAATAATGGAATTAACTCCAGAAAGTATCATGATCTAAATATAATGATACAAGAAGATCAGGATGGTGATCTTTCAAGCTTTGGTGTCGATTATTTACGGCACCTTCATGAAGAAAGTGATTTTTCTCTTTCAAGTATCGAATGGTAGTGAGCGTACACGTTAACGGGTACGCTTTTTTTATATTCAAAATCCCCGTATACCTATAAGCGCACTTAGCTAACGCTATGAAGCGTAGGCTCGTTAACCCGCCGTGAGGCGCTTATAGTCTGCCGCGAGGCAGCGTATCCCAAGGGGAAAACCATGCTTAAAAAATACCTGCCTTTTGTGGCGATTGCTGTCGGCGTTGTCTATGCCGCTAATCGCGTCCCGTCTGTTCGCCGTTTAATCGGTTAAGGGGTAGAACATGCGCACAACGTTAAACTCCCATCTTTTCAAACGTTGCCGCAGATTACACCTAGATTTGCTAAGGCGAATTCCATTGCGGACGTGACCTTCGATGACATGGATGTCATCGCAGAGCCGCCATGGATGGCTTCACGGCGTGTCACGGAAGCAATGGAATTTGTCGTATCAACTACGTGAATAGAAGTTCTTTATCTTTGTTATTTCACCAAGTTTTCCGCAAATTTAGCTCTGCCAATAAAAACAGCCGCAAAAAATTTGCGGCTGTTTGCGATTAACACACTGTATTTGAACTGGGATTGAAAGCTTACATCAAACCACTTGCTAATCAGCAATCATCGCCATGAGTGCGGGTAAAAACTCGTTATCTAGTGCGGCTATTTCACTTTGCTCAACAAGCACTTGGTTGAGGATGTCATGGCTGGTGAGGGGGTTGGCGAGTACTACGCGAAATACTACGGTCGCTTGTCTAAAATAGCGGGCTGGCTGAATGCGGGTGCGGGAGACGAAGGACTTACCCTGTTCGCGTTGGTGCTTCTGAATAAACTGAGTAAGACCATCGAGCAGTTCGTTAAAGCGGGCGAGTTTTACTGTGTCAGCTTGCTCACAGGCAAGCTGCATGGCGGCTTGTACGCGAGCGGGGACATAACGGTAAGTCAGCAGACAAAGTTCTGGCTCAGTAAGAGTAAGGACACCCACAGCTTTTATGGTTAATCTTTCACACCATCATCCCAATGGAATGTGATTAACATCGCTGCTATGTGATCGCGTTATTTGTTCTTCCATATGCCGCAGATTACACAGAAATTAGCCACGGCGAAGTCAATTGCTGACGTGACCTTCGATGACATGGATGTCATCGTAGAGCCGCCATGGATGGCTTCACGGCGTGTCACGGAAGCAATGGAATTTGTCGTATCAACTACGTGAATAGAAGTTCTTTATCTTTGTTATTTCACCAAGTTTCCGCAAATTTAGCTCTGCCAATAAAAACAGCCGCAAATAATTTGCGGCTGTTTGCGATTAACACACTGTATTTGAACTGGGATTTAAAGCTTACATCAAACCACTTACTATTCAGCCACCATCGCCATGAGTGCGGGTAAAAACTCGTTATCTAATGCGGCGATTTCGCTTTGTTCGACCAGCACTTGATTGAGAATGTCATGGCTGGTGAGGGGGTTGGCGAGTACTACGCGAAACACCACGGTTGCTTGTCTAAAATAGCGGGCTGGCTGAATGCGGGTGCGGGAGACGAAGGACTTACCCTGTTCGCGTTGGTGCTTTTGAATAAACTGAGTAAGACCATCGAGCAGCTCGTTAAAGCGAGCGAGTTTTACTGTGTCTGCTTGCTCACAGGCAAGCTGCATGGCGGCTTGGATGCGGGCTGGCACATAACGGTAAGTCAGCAGACAAAGTTCTGGCTCAGTGATTAGCTCAAAATCCTCATGGGCTTTGATTTGTTCGGCAAAATAGCGGGCTTTTTCAAGGCTGTTATTGATTAAGATTTCATAACCATCGCGGCCGATGATCTGTAAGCAAGCGTGCACTAACATCGCCATGCCGGGGCGTGAACCTTCCAACGTTTGGCTGCCGAGATCCTTTGAACCACGGCGCAGAATGTATTCGGCGTGATGGGCAATGGCGTGGGCGAACTCTGGATCTTTAAATAACACCATGCCTGCGCCCATAGGCACGTACATTTGTTTGTGGGCATCGATAGTGACTGAATCAGCAAGTTCGATACCTGCGAGTAAGTGGCGGTATTTATTGGATAATAAACTCGCGCCGCCCCACGCTGCATCCACATGGAAATGGCTGTTTAACTCTTTTGCCAGCGCAGCTAATTCTGTCAGTGGGTCAACATTACCGGTTTCTGTGGTGCCAGCCACGCCAACAATCGCTAACACTTTGATGTTTTTATTGGCAAGTTCAAGGGCGGCTTGGCGCATTTTAGCGACATCGACCTTGTTATTGCTGTCAGTGGGAATGCTGATGATATTGTCGCGGCCAATGCCAAGCAGATCGACAGCTTTGCCCAGCGAATAGTGACCGCGCTCTGAGACCAAAATCGCTAAATCGTCATAGCCATAGTGGCGTAGCGCCTTGAGTAATCCTTCGCGGCTGACGCCTTTAAACTCACCCTCGGCTTTCAATAATTGGTTACGGGCAATCCACAGCGCCGTGATGTTGGCCACTGTGCCGCCGGAGCAAAATGCCCCGAGGGAATGATTGGCGCTGTGCATCCAGCTTTGATAAAAATCCGTATCTTGGGCATAAATCAAATGGTGCATCATGCCGAGCACTTGGCGTTCAAGCGGCGTAAATGCCTTAGAGGTTTCGATTTTGACCAGATTTTGATTGAGTCCCACCATCATTTTTGACAGCGGCAACACAAAGTAGGGCAGTGCCGAAGTCATGTGGCCGATAAAACTTGGCGCCGCTGTGTGTACCGAATGCGCCACCAAATTTTGCATGATTTCGTCGGTGTAATCGGAGACAAAACGTGGCTGAGTTGGGATCTCAAAGGCTTGAAAATCGGTTTCGATTTCCGACAAGGGTTTTTCGAGCACGGCGATACTGTCACCCAAAAAGCCTGCTAAGTCCTCGGAGAGCTTTTGCTCAATAATACTCAGCGTTGAGCTTGCATCTTCCGGTGCAGTAAAAATGCGGAGCAAGCTTGCTTCGGATGCGGTGGCTTGGCGAGGGAGTTTCTGGGTCATTGGGCTTGCCGTCTATTAATTTTTATAGTGAAACCGCAAATTGGCTCGAAGAGTATAACGTACCAGTGATTCTCGACCAGTGATGCGCGATCAGTGACTCTCAAATGTTCAATCAGCGGAATACCAAAAAGGGAGCTCACTTTACTGCAAGGCCTTTTAGGCATCAAGCACTAAAATTTTGTGTATACCAATCACGTTAAATATCTAATCAGTTCAGAGCCTCACAGGCATCTCAATCCAAGGCGCATTGACGCAGAAATGGTTATTCCCTTTTAAGGCAATGCAACACGGGAGTGGGATGCCTGTGAGGCTCCCGAAGGGCGGCTGATGTTCACTACATGGCAACGCGCTTTATACTGCGTTTAAGGCTTTCAACAGAGCACCACTATGCCTTCAAGCCTTCGCCTTGTCTAAAGCGCGTTGAACTCCCGCTGAATGAACAGATATTTAATACGATTGGTATTACCAAAGCGTTGCGGCCTAAATAAGCAAAGGCGCCGTTATGGCGCCTTTCTTCAAATCATTAAACAGAGGGAATTACTTAAGCATTAGTTCCAGTACTAGCGCTGGCCCAACATGAGTACCGCACCGATATTTCGAGCGGTATTGCAAAGGTTTAGCTTGGCATTGGCTAGCACATCATCAAGTGGACTTAAGTGCGGGATGATAGGGAAGATAGCCGTCATACCGTGATCCAATATGGCATTGGCGTTTTCACCGAGGCAGCCCGCGATACCGATAGTGGGAATGCCCTGCAGTTTGGCTTGCTTTAACACGCCCATTGGGGTTTTACCAAACACGGTTTGACCATCGATGCGGCCTTCACCTGTGATCACTAAATCGGCGCCACGGATTTTGTCCGCAAGGCCAACGGTTTGCATTACAATCTCAACCCCAGGTTTAAGCTCGGCATTTAAAAAAGCCATCACGCCAAGACCCATACCGCCAGCAGCGCCAGCCCCAGCATGATCGCGGTGATCGCTAATGCCATTGCGGGCAATCACATCGGCATAATGGGCAAGAGCGGCATCTAGCTGCTTAACCATCTCGGGCGTCGCACCTTTTTGCGGACCAAAAATCGCCGAGGCACCGCGTTCACCGCACAGTGGGTTATCAACATCGCAGGCAACTTCGAAGCTGCACTCACGTAAAAGTGGATGAGCGTTTGATACATCGATTTTGGCAAGATTCGCCAGCGCTGCGCCGCCAGAAGGCAAGGTTTTACCTTGGCCATCGAGCAATAAAATATCCAGCGCTTGGGCCATACCCGCGCCGCCATCGTTGGTGGCACTGCCGCCTAGCCCCAAAATGATGTGCTTTATCCCCCGATTAAGCGCATCACAAATCAGCTCGCCGGTGCCATAACTTGTGGTAAGCAGCGGATTACGTTGCTCCCTCGGCACATGGTGCAAACCTGAGGCTGAGGCCATTTCAATCACGGCAATCGCGCCTTGATGTGGCGATTTGTTCGTTGGATCTGCACGTGAAACTGACGCAGAACTTGTATTCATCGCAGCGCCGAGAATGCCTTCACCAAGAATGCCATAGTGTGCTTGCACTCTATGCCCCAGTGGCCCCATGACCTCTAAGCTGACAATACTGCCGCCCGTGGCGTCCACCATAGATTGCACTGTGCCTTCGCCACCATCGGCAACGGGTATTTTGATTATGTCGCAGTCGGGGATCACTTGTTTTAAGCCTTGCTCGATTGCGTTGGCCACTTCGAGCGCGCTTAAGCTTTCTTTAAATGAGTCGGGGGCGATAACTATTTTCATTAAAAATCCTACAGCTAAATGGGATAAAACAGGGCTCAATGTTGAACACTAAACCCAAGGCCACTTACGTTGGGCGCAACAACATCCCTGTGCTAAAACTGAGGTGATATAAAGGCATTTATATCCATCACTGGCACATTAATCTGTTGCAATTATTAGGGCGTATAACAGAACTATATCTTGGGCACGGTATGTGCCCAAGGGACAATATTGAATCAAGAACTCATTAATATTAGAGCAACACTAGGCTTAGCACATACACTGTTACCATGGATGTTACACCTTGGATTAGGGTCGCCATAGTTTGGGCTTTATAGGCTTGTTTGACGCTCATGCGGCTAAACTGGGTGACGACCCAAAAGAAGCTGTCATTGGCGTGGGAAACGGTCATCGCACCTGCGCCAATTGCCATTACTGTTAACACTCGGCCCATATCGCTACCAAGACCAATATCGCCAAGCATAGGCGCAACCAGTGCAGAGGTTGCGACTAACGCTACCGTCGATGAACCCTGCGCTGACTTAAGCGCGGCAGCGACGATAAATGGCATGAAGATACCGATACCCAGTGCCGACAGCGATGTACCCAAAAAGTCACCTATAGGTGTGGCTTTTAATACCGCACCAAAAGCACCACCTGCACCTGTGATTAAAATAATCGGCGCGGCAGTGACGAGCCCTTGGCTGATGCGTTCGCTAAATTCGCTGATCTTATTCTCACCCTTTAACAGCAGCAGGGATAAAAACAGGCCAATCATCAGGGCATTAACGGGCTGACCGAGGAACACGAGCGCATCAAACACACCTTCTTTACCCAAAGGCGCTGAAGGGAAGTTAGCGATAGAACCTAAACAAATTAATACGATAGGCACAAAAATCGGTGCGAAAGCTTTTAATGGACTTGGTAGCGTGCCATAGCTTTTTTTCAGCGTTTCATAGTCACTGGCCTGCGCTTTAAGTTCTTCTGCGCCTTCACCATCGGGCTCGACATCGGCAAAGCGGTTTGCCCACAACATACCCGCGAGTGCCGCAACGGCGGCCACAAAGAGACCCACACCGATCACTAAACCTAAGTTGGACTCTAAACCTAAGTTGCCTGCGGCGGCGATAGGGCCTGGCGTTGGCGGTACAAAGGTGTGAGTGGCGTACAGACCTGTGGCTAAGGCAACGCTCATGGAGACACTAGAGACCTTCATGCGGTTCGCCATCGATTGTTTCAGTGAGTTTAAGATCACAAAACCCGAGTCACAAAAGACCGGAATAGACACGAGATAACCGATAATTGACATAGTGAGTGTCGGGAAGCGTTTACCTAATATCTTGATCACCACATCGGCCATGGTGATGGCGGCGCCACTTTTTTCCAGAATAATCCCTATGATAGTGCCTAAGACGATCACTAAGCCGATATAGCCTAAAATATTGCCAAACCCTGTGGTAATGGTTTTAGCGATTTCTCCGCTTGGCAGGCCATAGGCGAAGGCCGCGATAAAGGCGGCCAGAATTAAGGTTAAAAAGGGGTGGAGTTTAAATTTTGAGGTCGCGATAACAATAAATGCAATCACGCCGATGAGAATAAGCACTAAGTTCATAGTTTGTCCCGTTCAGTTCTTGGCTGAAGTTTTTGAGTAAGTTTTTTGACTTATAGTGTAGGGCGCAGTGCTTATTTGGGCCTGAGTCCAAATGAGGGCTGCTTTAAGGTCATCCTATTATTGTGCAGGTATGTTTGAATAGCTTTGGCTAAATCCACGGAATTACCGCGTTATGTTTCGCCATTTTTGTGCTCATGCACAAAAATGCTTGGGTGAATTCGAATGCAGGAGGAGGCATTTTGTCGGTAAGGGAGGCGCTTGTCGGTAAGAATTGGCAAATAGGGCTATTTGCCAATCCTAAACAGGAGGGACTTAACTCGACATCTTTATTGACGACGAATAAAGGATTCTACATAGGCTGCGGTGCGGGCATTGAGTATGGGATCGGCAGATGCAGTAATGCCCTTAGGTAATAACAGTGGGTTAAATATGCCTTTATCGCACTGTTGAACTTGGGGATCGCTGTCTCGCTCACCGTTAATCATCACTTGGCCTACCAGTAAACGCTGGCGAGTTTCAGGCCAGTGCACGGTTGGGTCATTAATCTCATCACCCATTTCGGCGAGTTGAATATAGAGGTTCCATTGTGCTGGCTGGGTTTTAATGCGCTCGAGTAATTCTGCCTTTAAAAAATCATCACTGAGACTGGCAAGTTCACTGGCTGACAGCGCGGCAGTACCTGCGACAGGTTCAAAAATCCATTTACCCGCGACGGTTTCACCTTGTAGAACACTGTTTTTTTGCGTGCTGAACAGGAAACTATTTACACCAAAGTAGCGGCTGTTGGCAAAACTTGGGCTGGGAGGCAGCTGTTTAACATATTCGAAAAAAGCTTTGGCGCTGGGTTGATTATCAATAAGCCACTGTTTACCTTCAGGGCCTTGTTTCACTTTGGTCTGAAAGTTAAAAAATTCTTCGAGATTTTTGGCAAAGAAAACGGGAACGTTAGTGGTGACAAAGTTAAGGTTTTCTTTATCGCCGTCAATTTTGAGTGACATAAAGCGCCCAGCGGTTTTATCGGAGATCTGCGGATTTGTACCGCCGAGGGAAAAGCGGGCTGTGACCTTGATACTATCTTGATTAAAAAATGGAATTGCCAACGTTTGTTGTAATTGTGGATTCGGTTTAAAACTGCCCGAGGTACAAAATCCCTTAGTGTGATTACGCAGTTTGACATTTTTACCCGCCTCGCGACTTGCCGCATCGGGTGTGCCGTTGACGGCATCGACCAGTTCGGGAATGGTTTTCTCGGCCGCGATTAACGAAGGTGAAGTCAGCGCTAAGCCGCTAATGAGACAA
Source organism: Shewanella oncorhynchi (assembly GCF_030848765.1). Lineage (NCBI taxonomy): Bacteria > Pseudomonadati > Pseudomonadota > Gammaproteobacteria > Alteromonadales > Shewanellaceae > Shewanella > Shewanella oncorhynchi. Next base: position 3,210,000 of record NZ_CP132914.1, on the reverse strand, counting down.
GCCTTGGCGAGTAAAGTCAGTTTGATTGAGGTCATTATCATTCCTTTCAATGGACTAAGTAGAGAGCGCTAGCATATCGACGCGATACTATATGAAAGGATAGGAAAGGGGATACGGTATAAATCTTTCAATTAATTTTTTAGTACAGGCCAAGTTTTACTCAATTGATCTGGTCATAAGGTCTGCGCCGTCATCTGCGGGATTTTTCTGGCTAATCTGTTGAGTTGCTAAGTCATTTGAGCGTTAAGTTAAGCGAGTCGAAGTATCAATTAATTGCCCAAGATACAGGCTTAATAATCCATGCAGGGATTGAATGTCGGCTTGGGTGATTTGCTGAATTTTATCAAGGCGATATCTCAGTGTATTGCGATGAATAAACAGAGCATTCGCGCATTGCTGTGCATCGCCAAAGTGGGTGATGTAAGCCGCTAAGGTTTTGCGTAATTGGCCGTTTTTATCCGCTTTGGCGAGTTGCTGATAGGGCGTTGCCAGCGCCTGACCGCGCCAGTCATGTTTCAGCCCTGCAAGTAACACTTGTAGGGAATAATCTTCAAACAGGTATTTATTCCCTTCTGCATTGAGCTGCTTACCGAGTGCCAAGGTTTCTTGAGCCGTGTGATAGGAGCGCGCTATCCCACCTTTTTCCGGGAAGAAATGGCCTAGAGCAATTTTAAAGTTTAAATCCATCTGGGCGGGTAAGCGCTGCAACAGCTTATCGATGCGCTGATTTTCAAGCTCAGGATCCCATTGTTTTCCATCTAAAAAAGCAGGCTTTAGGATCACCAACTGCGACATTGAGGTCATGGCAATCAAGTTACCACGGTCAGGATATTGCAATAGATGCAGCACTTGCTTGAGGGTTTCACTGACTCTGGGGCTGCGTTCATCGGCGGGCAGAGTGGATGCCTCAGCTAAGAACAAGGTCGATGGGGTTGTGTCGGTTTTTAAATGGTGTTTCTGGATGTTTTTCTCGCTGATCTCAATAATGGCCGCGACTCTTGGCAGGCTGATATCAATGTCGAGCTGTTTTGCCCAGCGGTGCAACTGTGCATCATCGGTTTCAGCTTTGATCAGTTGCAGAATAAACTCTTCACGCTGGCGATTCTCCCATTGCAATTTATCCTGCAGGTTGGCTTGTTCAACAATCATTTCGGCGGTCATTTTAAGTAACTCACCATAATGGGTGAGCTCACGCGGATCACCGGTAATGCCGACGACGCCGATAATTTGTCCTTGATAATGTAAGGGTAAATTGATGCCTGGCTTAACGCCATGCAGCCCTGAGGCGACTTCTTGACTGATCTCAACATTGCGATTTTGGGCAATCGCCAGCAGCGCGCCTTCGTGGGTTGACCCTATACGCTTAGGGTCGCCTGAGCCTAAAATCACCCCTTGGCCGTTCATCACATTGATATTGTGGCCAATGATTTTCATTGTGCGACTCACAATTTGCTTAGCAATGGCAGAATCAAGCAGATACATACAGGCGCCTAGTGGGGTTGAAGGTTTAACAGGGATGCAATACGCATTCTTAATCTGGGTAGCATATCGCGTTCAAACTCAGGATGCTGCTTAAGCCAAAGATTATTACGCGGGCTTGGGTGCGGCAAGACAAGATACTTAGGCCAATATTGCTGCCATTGCGCGCATGCTTGGGTCACAGTTATTGGTTTCAGTTTGGGGATGGCTTTTACTTTAGCGCTGGTCGAAATTTTACTGCTGGTTGTTTGAGGCTCAGTGATCGGCAAAGTGGGGTTTACGGCCTTGGACGATTCGCGCGGTAGATGATAGTCGATGGCATATTGGCCGAGGATCACAATTAGCTCTATTTGCGGCATTAGGGCGAGCAAGGCCTGATGCCAAGTGGCAGCACATTCGGGGCGCGGTGGTTTATCACCCTGCTTTTTACCGTTTTTTTCGATACTGCCCGGAAAACAAAATCCCATAGGGATAATGGCAAAAAGATTGGGGTCGTAGAATTGCTCCCGCGTGACATTCAACCAAGTGCGCAGCCGTTCACCGCTGGCATCGTCAAAAGGTATGCCTTTATGGTGGGTTTTCACGCCCGGAGCTTGGCCTGCAATCAAAATTCGCGCTTGGGTACTGGCCTGTAATATCGGCTTGGGCGCTAAGGGTAAATGGGCCTGACATAAAGTACAGGCGCTGATTTTTGCCAGCAGTTTAGCCATTGATGCCGAGCATGATGGCGATACAGTTACGCAAAGTGGCGATGGCGTTTTAGTGAGATTCGTCTTAGTCAATTTAATCGCTAATTTTATCGTTGCTCATTCATTTTCAATCAGGATTGGAGCATCATCACTGTTTGATATACCCAGTAGCCAAAAAGAGAATAGCCAAGGATTAAACTGATATAACTTAATATCTTAGGAATTTGATTTGTGCTTGAAGCCAAACAAATGTGGGCCAGCACAATCGTAAAGAGGGCTAATGGCGCAATCACATAGCTCAAAGCTAAGATGAATAATGCCCCTAGGCTGATGATCCAATCGGCATTGCGATTGGTGGGTTTATCGATTTGGCAAAGCTGTAGTGGCAATAAAATCAGTCCAATACCGACACAGATAATACCTAAGTTAAGGGCGAAATCACTCCAACCTCTATGATCATAAATGGCTAACGCAATGGCAATTAATGGCACTATTAGTGCGCTTAATACATGGCGTTTAGCAAAAGTGGCGCTGCGATACTGACCCGCAAAAAAGAATAAGCCCTGTAGAAACAGATTGATTAAGGTAAAACCACCGAGGCCTAAAATGATAAATAGGCTCGCTGTGCCACCCGAAGGGTCGAACGCCATGGCGGGTAAGGGTAATAGGCTTAGCCCCACTAGTGCAGAAAGTGATAACAGCCACTGAGATTGGGAGAGTGAAGAATAAATACGCATGGGCTCAGAGGATTAACTAAAAGATTGAATTAAGATCCGCTAAAGTGAGCCAAAACTCAAGGATTAAGGTTTTTATGGGCGGACTTTCGCGCCAGAGTCTGATCTTATTCAAGATTTTTACTGTTATCTGCCATGATGTTATCGCTTTAAAAGATCCAGCTGCACTTAAACAAAAGCCCGCAACATGCGGGCTTTTCGTGTTATGAACAGTATCGATTAGAGTTTGTAACTCATGCTCAGCATGATCATTTGCGCTGTGTAGTCATGGCTATTGCTGCCAAAGCCTACGACGTTCCAGATCCCATCGACGGCGATATCATTGGCGGCATCATTGTCTTTATAATTCTCAATTTTATAATCCAAGCGCAGCGCCATTTTCTCGGTGGCTTGATATTGAGCATATAAGTTAATGTTGTGCACTTTGGCAAAATAATCGCCATAGTCGCCTGTGATACCTTGTCTGACTTGAGTGTTACTGTCGGAGTTTGAATAAGTGTAATCCAATCCCATGTGTAACTTGTTCTCAAGCAAGTTGTTGTAGCTCAGGCCCGCCCCGACCACATCTACATTGTCTTCAATGAATCCTGTCCATGTTGGGGTGCTGTAATTACTGCTTCCCGCTTGTTCAGACTCAATGATTTGGTAGTTGTAGAATGCTGTCGCCAGTAAATCATCGGTGATCATGTAGCTGATGTTGGCATCATAACTGGTGTCTTTTGACTCAGTTAAGCCAATAACTGTGTCAGAGTAGTCATCTAATGCGTAACGGGCACCGAAATCTATGGTCAAGCTGTCGATTGGCGAGTGGGTGACTCGAGCTTCAATCTGGGTTCTGTCGCGGTTAGCCAGATTGTACTTACGTAACAGGCTGTTAGTTTCAGAAGATGTCCATTCAGAAGCTTGATATTGCGAGCCATCACGCTGACCGTAACTGCCCTTAACCCACATATCCCAAGTTTCAAAGCTGTTAACGCGCAAACGTGCCCAAACGGTATTTTCATCCGTGGTTTCACGGTCTTGATAATTACGGTCGTCACGTTTGAAGTCATAGCCGCCATCAAGCTTCAGTCCATGGGTAATACGATAATCCGCCGCCACTTTGAAGCGTTGGCTAGTGTTATCGTAAGGGGTGTTATAGGCAACCTTACCATTGACATTGTTGATGCTGACTTGGGTCCACTCTTCAATTTGAGTATTGTTATCACGGTCGCTATAGTCGTAGCTACCACTTAAGCGCAGTGAGTTAGTCACTTTACTGACGACTTTTAAGTTCAACCCTGTGAGGTCAACTTTTGCATCAACGGCCTCTGTCGGCACTTGATAGCCATAGCCCGAAGTGACTAATGCTTGGTCTTGACTCATTTGTCCCGCAAGCACACGACCTGTTAACACATTGGTATTGTCGTTGTATTGACCCATGAGCGACACTGTGTGTGACTGGTTGTCAGGGTCAAGGGCGAGTGTGCCAGAGGTTTGAGCACCAAAAGTTGGATTGAAGGCACTGTCGAAGTTTAACTGGTTGTACTCGTTCTTAAAAATTGAGCCATTGTAGTTAAGTGCAGTGAACCAACGATCGCCTTTGAGTTTAATGCCAGCTTCAATGGAGTCAGTGGTGTAATCAACTGGCTCAGCTAACATCATGGATTGGTTAAAGAATCCACCTGATGTTTTTTTCAAGCCGGTTTTTTCTTCACGCATGTAGCTCACATGCGTACTCCACAGCGATTCACCTTGATAGTCAAAACCTAACCCTGTGCGCTCACGTTTGAGCGACAGTTCTAAGGCATTTAGATTGTCCATCAGTAAAGGCATCTGGCTGCTTGAACCCGCAGTTACCCAGTTGTCTGGCAAGGTTAAATTATCGCTGCCGACACCAGAGTAGGGCGTTAAGGCGCTATTACTGTTGTAAGTGGCGATTTGGCGATAGTTTACATTGACATTATACTGGCCTTGTTTGCCCGCATTGACATCTAAACGGCCACCATCCATGCCCAGTTGATAAGCTTCAACGCTGGCTTGATAGCCTTTCTCACCACGGAAGGTGACATCGGCATCAAATTTACCTGCAACTTCGTTTGAAGTCCCAAAGGCATTCGCCGAGCGAATATCCTCTTCGCTGTTGTAACCCACGCCAACACCCACAGTGCCAGACGTACCCGTTTCAACAACGCAGCCTTTACAGCTCCAAGCGGACATTTTGACTTTTTCTGTATTGGCATTGGCTAAGCCATACCCGTCGGCCGCTATTGCAAAACCTGTGTTTGCTAGTAACGCCAGAGTGATCAAATTGAGTTTAAATTTCATTTTCTCGTCTCCTTAGCGCTGTAATAGCTTGCCAGATGGATGGTTTGAACCATGGACCTGACTGTGGCAATTTAAACAGCTTCTTCCACCCGTAAAGGCATTGTCGCCGACGTTTGAACCTAAACCAGTGTTACCTAAGTAAGCATTGCTGGCGTGGCCATCGCTAGCGTGACATTGTTGACACAGCTGCGGTGCGCGGGTTTTCAACATGGCATCATTCACACTGCCGTGAGGATTGTGGCAAGTCACACAGTTCTCAGTGACGGGTGCATGTTCCCACAGTTTTGGGCCGCGTTTCTCGGCGTGGCAGGAGTAACAGGTTTCGTTAATGCTAGGCTTGTTTAGATCGGAATCTGTCATGCTCCCATGGGGATTATGACAATCGCTACAGGTCATTTGAGCCCATTTTAGTGGGTGACTCGAGCGTTTATTCATATCTGCTTTTTGCTTAGTGTGGCAGCTAGTACAGACTTCCATTTCGGTGTTTTTTGATAACACAGGATCTTTTGCGACATGCACTTGGTGACATGAGGCACAAGCGACATCGGCATTGTCATGGTGACTACCGTTCCAAGATACGCGTTTATCATCTTGGTGACAGCTCATACAGACACTGTTTTGTTTTTCTGCACTTAAGGTCGATTGCTTACCAAAAGTGATCATCGGCTCGTTGCCGCCTTTATTGTGTTGACCCATAGGACCATGACAGGCTTCACATTGCAGGCCAGCCATTGGGCTCTTTGATGAATCAATGGCGCCATGGACACCTTTGAAGAGGTCCATCACTTTTTCAGATTTTTTGTGGCACATCAAACAAGAATCGGCACCTTTAGGGGAGTAGCTGCCTTCGGCAAACTTCTTATCTAAGGTGGCTTCGACTTGTTCTGGAGTCATTTTGTCATCCCACTTTGAGGCGTGTGCACTCGGTGTGATGCATAAAGACATCACTGCAGACATTGCCATGGAGATGACAAGTGCCGGCAGTAGGTTTTTCATTTTTAGGCTGTTCTTCATAATAGGCTTCCCAATTTGTCCCAACAAAATTCAAGAAAGGGGGAGCGAACTCCCCCTGCTTGGGCAAATTACATCTTCACCTGAGTGTGATCTGTTGGTGTGGGTTTGTGACAGTAGAAACAGGTTTCTGACTGCGCCGCTTGATTGGCTTGAACATAATCACCGTTCACAATCGCGCCCATATTTTCTAAGCCGTGGCCAATAGATTCTGGCACGTGGCATGAAGTACAAGTGGCAGTGATTGGCGTGGTGTATTTACCCGCAGTTGTTGCCAGAGCGCCTTTGACCTTGAATGCATCTAGGTTGAAGTCGTTATGGCATTGGGTACATTCTTTGATGACACCTTGTTTACCATGAACAACGTGTAATTTCATCTCCAACGCACCTTTATTAGCACCACTTGCATAGGTACCATCAGGGGTATGACAAGCGACACACGCATCCACACCGACGATTGGCTTACCGCTGGCATCTTTTGCATGTGATAGCTGTTCTGTCATCACAAAACCCGCATGGTGGCCTTTGTGAATTTCGAAGCTATCACCGTGACAACCTTGACAGGTACCAAACTCAACTGAGTTAACATGACGCATGCTCGGTGCTTTGCCAGACTTAGTGCCAAAAGTTAGCTCGGCTTTCATGCTCGTTGTTGCACTGTCTGCGGTACATGCGGTTAAGTTTGTACCAGTGCTACACACTTCTAAACCGATAATGGTAAAGGCGGTATCAGTATCGCCTGCACCGAAAGGTAGAGCGGGTGTTGTAAAGACTAATTTACCGTCAACTAAGGTTACACCTTCTTGCAGTGCGCCATCTTTGACTAAGTCTTTCGCTATTTTCGCTTTACCGCTACCTGGACTTGGGTTGTAGCCCATGATCGGGAAGTTAGGGCCAACGTTGGTAACGGACTCTAAACGTTTAATCTTATCTTGAACGGTTGCCGCATCAATTGCGTTACCATCTTTGTCTAAGATAGACACGGTTAATACTGCAGTATCATCAGCTTGACCAGCAAGTGCTGCTGACATACTTAACTGAGCGATAACGGCTTTTTTGTCTGCAGTCTTACCTGTGTGCAGTTCTGCAGTCCAATCGCTGTTATGACAGGCGATACAGTTAGAGTTATCTAGCTGTTGTGAGTGACCTTTACCGGCAGCAAAGTCCACTGTGCTATGGCAGCTTCCACATGAGGCAGCAGTTGGGATACGTGACCAATTACTCCAATCAGGCGTAGCCTCATTTGCAGCGTGACAGCTTTGACAGCTTTCTAATGAGCCTAAGGTGAGGTCTTTGTGTTTAGCGTGAACGAGAACATTGAACTCTTTACCTACACCGACTTTTCCGGCTGTGTGGCAAGTTGCACAGTAATTAACGTCAGAATACGCGCCGCCATGTTTAACATTGGCTAAATCTTGGTGACAAGTATTACAGCTTTCTGTGGCGACAATTTTGCGACTGTATGTTGGCAGTGCGCCAGTATCGGCAGTGAAGTCGACAAAGGCGTTACTGTTTGGTACTTGAGTACCATCGGGAAGCGGAGTGTTATAAGCGCGGATTAATACTCGTTGAGCTAACTGTTCGTTATAGGTGACTTTAGTGTTAGCGGTCAGGTTCATACTAAAAGTATAACTGTAGTGACCGTTTTTCTTGTCAACGAAAGTCCCTGGGCATGTTGCAGCGACATCACAGGTCTCATCACCAAAGTACTGCCATTGTGACGCATTACCTGCACCAGTTGCGCCTTGTGGGATTAATTGTGCTGCGGCAAAACGCATTTTTTGTAGGCCAACAACGGGTAAATCATTTTCGTTAGTGACGGTAAACTCAACACTCGGAATACCGTTAGTGACGACAGATTTGTCAAAGGCAAAATTAAGGGTTTGAATCGCTGGAGCAGGTTCGCCACCAGGTTCACCGGGATTACCATCATTACCATCACTGCCACCACAGCCCGCTAAGGCCATAGTGACTGCACTTGCTGCTAACAGCAGTGCGATTTTAGTTGTTTGTGCGTTCATCATTTTTTTCCCTGCATAGGTTTGGCATTGCTTAAACGCTATGTTCTAGAGCCAACAGATTCTATGTCTGTGTTTTTGGTCACTAGAAGCGACTTAAGTGGATGCTGGAAATAGAATTCCCCAAGGAAAGGCTAACCTAACATGACCTTAAAATCTCCAAGGCCTTTGCTAATGTGTGACTTGGATCTTTCTATTTCTAAAGAGGTATTTAAAGCGAGAGGTAAAAATGATTCTAGAACAAAAAAACAGCGGATTTTTGAAAGGGAAGAATATAAAGAGAGAGGTAACAACCTCTCTCTTTAATAACGATAAAAACATTGCTCTGAATGAGAGCGTTACACCTGTTTAGTTACCGTGGACTTCACTCAATTGAGCTGGTGTATGGCAAGTCGCACAGCTTTCAGATGCACGGGTTTGCACATCGGCTGCGCTAGTACCGTTTAAGATACCACCGTTAGCTTCAATATGAGATTTAGCGGCATCAGAGAGATATTTCTGGTGACAGCTTAAACATGCGCCTGCATCAGAAGAGACCCAAATATCGGTACCGTTATTGTTGATGTCACCAAAACGCCATGTGCGTTCAGGTGCACGGCCTAAGGTAATACCTGTAATGACGTTTGATTTATCTACAGTATGACATGTAGCGCAATCGGTTTTAAGCACAGTGCCCGATTGTACGCCTGCATATTTTAGATAATGGCCTTCACGTTCGTGAGCTTTCCAAGCAAAGCTAGTTGGGATTTTGCCACCAGGATAGCTTGAATCGGCTTTAAGGGTTTTGTCTGATGTATGACAAGTTTGGCAGTTTACACCATTGTCATAGTGGTGAATTTCTTGATTGTGACAACCCTGACATTTTGTTGGGTCAATAATATCACGACGAATAGCTGCTTTAGCTGTGCTATCCACAGCATTATCTTTCCAAACGAAGTGATAAGGAGCTTCTTTGACTGGGACTTTGTGTGTGTTAGCTGCCGCACAATCTGTCATCACAACATCCGCAACGCCATAGCCACCATTGTTGAAACATACTTCCAATGTTGACCATAGTTCGAATGTTTTACCATTTGCATCTGCGGGTAAATTGAACTTAGTGCCAGTCAATGAGTAGGTTTTATTGGCTTCGTTATAGGTACCTTCACTTAGAGCAATGCGACGGTTACTGTAAGAAGCCGTAGCAGAACTCGGGAAGTCTTTATTAGAATCCCATGCTACTACAACACGCGAGCCCTGGTTCACGAAGGCTTTGTCAATCGCATTGCCATCTTTATCAATAACTTGAACATCGAAAGTGATTTTGCCTGTGGTGTTGACACCTACATTGCTGAACTTAATACCCATAGTTTTAGTGTCAGAGTAAGCTTTCAGCACATCGCCATGACGTTTAGCCGCACTGCCTGTTCCACCATAGGGTTGAGTTGCATTATGACAGGCAACACAGTCATTGCTGCTGTGGTGAGCAGATGGTTTTTCAGTGTGACAACCAATACAGGCTTGATTACTTAAATCAGCCTTAAATAGATCGGCATTAGCTGGCGCGTTCGTTCCTTCTACGTGACAGGCTGCACAATCAGCGGCAGGTTTTAATGGGAAACCAACCTTGCCATAGTCAATGACTTTACCGCCATACCCCACAATTTTATATGGTGCAGGAACTTCCGCTCCAGTTTCATCATAGGTATGACGCTCGCCACCTTTATGGATAGCATGAATCATGTAAGTAAATTCAATGCTATTGCCTGATTCAGGGTCACCAGAGGTTGCCGTATGGCAAGATGCACAGTTCTCAATATCAACTCTGCGGCCGCCGTGTAACTCTAAACTTTCTGGTTGGTGACAGGTGTAACAGGCTGTTATTGAAACAACGTTACGTGTTTGGATTCCTTCTGTTTTACCTGTTGAAGGCTGCCAGTCAAAATGTGCGTTTGCTGAAAGTTGTGGTAACTCAAGCTCTAAGGTTGCACGTTGAGTCGCTTCAGCGCTGTAAGTGATGGCTAAGGGCTCAGTGACATTGGCGATATTGGCTTGATAGGTATAACTGTAGTTGCCATCACCATGATCGACTAAACATGTATCACACTTGGCTGCAGCTTCAACGTTGGCTTGATATTGAGCGGATGGATTGAGGTTATCCACGCCAGAAGGCACTGTGCCAGGTTCTTTTTTCGTATTGATATAGGCTTGCCATTGGTAACCGCGGTCAGCGGGTTTTGCTGGATCTTCTGTTGCTACTGTTACGTGGCTAAGTTGCGCAATACCAAAGCGAATGTCGTGATCTTTATTCAAGCCAAGTACAGCCACACCATTCGCATTTTCTAATGTGAAATTAACAGTCACTTTACCTGCATCGACTGTGGCGTTAGTGAAACTTGCTTTCAGTGTAGGAGTTGAATCGATATTAACACCGACAACGCCCGGTTTTCCGTCTTCACCATCTTTACCGTCACTACCACCGCAACCGGCGAGTAGTAGAGAGAGTAAACCGGCACCCAACATCGCTTTTGTTGCGGTATTGAAATTGAACCGTTTCATCATGATATTTCCCTGCAATAGTTGTAATCATCATCAAACGCTTGGCAAATAAGAATAAATCTCATTACCCGCATAAGATGTGTGGAATTAGTTTTCCATCTGTAAGGCTAACTAAGTCACTGGTATTTATCAGTCACTTTAGGCGGGTAATGTGACTGAGATCTGACTATTTCTTTAGGAGTAGATGACTGCATCGTATGAGTTCCTTTTATATCTGCAGTTGCTGGCCTTTTTAGGCCAGCATCATAGGGTTAGTTTATTGGATGCACTTTCAATACGTCCGCAACTCCACCCTGTCCATGACAGAAAGCACATGTTTCAGTTCCTGCGGTTGCATCGGATTTTGTACCTGCAAAAACAGCACCTTGCTGCGCCATGTGGTTATGAGTGCTGGTATCTGAATGGCAGTTGCTACACACAGCGGCAATTGGGCTGGTAAAAGTGCCGTTATTGAGGGCAAGGGGTTGCACCGCTGAATTTAAGGGGAGGGCGACGGTGGAAATTCCCGCAGTATCGTTAACATGGCATTGGGCACAGTTACCGATTTTTCCTGGGTAGTTTAGGCTTTCAAACCCTGTGAATTGACTGGTGTGAATACCGTGGATCAGCTGCTTAAAGTCAAATGACGTGATTGAAGGATTGGCTGCCGTCGCATCGGCCAGCATATTGGCGTTATGGCATAGCTGGCATTGACCATCGAGATCGTTACGTGAGCCGTGAATATTCAGTTTTTGATCGCCATGGCAATTACCGCAGCTTGCATTACTCACAACGCTACGGCGACCTTCATTGCTCAATGCTGCCATATCAAAATAACTGTGGCTGGATTTAATCACTAACACTTCCGCCAGTTCAGTCGTGCAATCAACCAGTACTTTATCTTTGGCACAGACTCTGCCTTGAATCGCAAGTCCGCCATGATCCGTTTCAGTGCCTGCTGGCACGGTAAGGCCCGCTATCGTATAGGTATAAATGCCATTAGAGCCTGTTATGGGTGTGGATTCCGGCAGTTTAATCGAGCGAGCTGAACGGGTCGCATAATCAAAACTGGTTCCCCAGTTGGCATATACCCTTAAATCATTGATAAATTTTAGCTTATCGGCACTTTCGCTATATACAGTTCCTGTGGCTGGATTCATTAGTTTAACCGCAACAGTGACCGTGCCATTGGCATCCATACTGGCGCTGGTGATACTTGGGCTAAATTGCATCAATGCCGCGTTTTTAGCTTCATCACTGTGTACGCTTGCGGTCCAGTCGGCATTATGACACGCCACGCAGTTACTGTTATCTGTTTGCACTGGGTGTCCTTCGCCTGCGGGGAAATTGATCTGTGTATGACAGGCACCGCAGGCTTGCATGGTCGGGACTCTGCGCCAGTTTTGCTGTTCGGTTAACTCAGCCTTATCGACGTGACAGGTTTGGCAGTCACTAATGGGTTGCGGGAAGCCGGTTAAATGTTTGCTGTGGATCATTTGTGGGAAAATATCCGCAGGGTTACTGACTTTTTTGCTGTTATGGCAGGTGACGCAGGTTTCGATTTGATTATATCTACTGCCATGGAAAGCAAGATTACTGTGGCAACTATTACAGGTCTCTATTGTGACTAAGTTGCGGGTGTAAGCGATATTACTCCCTGAAGATTGCCAGTCATAATGCTGATTGGTTATAGGTAAGGGCGTGTTATCGGCAAGTTTATCGCCGCCAATTTTGACCACCATTCTTTGGGTCGCTTCGGGCATAAACGTCATTCCATTCATGCCATTAAATGCTGTGCTGAAGGTGTAACTGTAGTGACCGTTTTTATGATCTGTGAGACTGCCTGGGCAAGTTGCTGCGCAGGTTTCAGCGGTAAAGTGCTGCCATTCACTGCTATTCCCCGCGCCTGTATAACCTTGGGGGAGAAGCTGCGCGGCAATAAATGTCGCCGATGGGATACCAATCACGGCTTCATCATCTTGATTGCTTACTTGAAAATCCACTTGAGCAATGCCATCTGTCATCGCGACTTTATCGACCATGATGTTAAGGCTAGTTATCGTTAATGCAGGCGGTTTAGCAGGCTCACCGGGATTACCATCTTGGCCGTTATCACCGCCACAGGCGCTTAATAGCGAGACTAAGGCCAGCATAAGACTGAATTGAGTGCGAATTTTTGCAAACTTGTTCATATTTCTATCCTTGGAATGCGCTGTCAGTGCCTAAGTTACATTTGGTAGCTTAAGGTCAAGCCTAAGTAGTGAGCGTTGTAGTCGTGGCCCATATCACCAAAACTGAGTACGTTGGGAATCGTGTCCCAGCTTGTGCCTTGGTTTTGCCAGTTAGCATCTTGATATTTTTCGAATAACCAATCGACGCGCAGCGACATACTGTCGGCAAACTTATATTTAGCGTAGGCATTAATATTGTGTTTGCGGGCGTAAAAATCGCCATAGGGACTGGTGATGCCGTAGGTCACTTCTGTATCACTCTGTCCATCGGAATAGCTGTAATCCAAACCAATATCGAGGTGATGATCGAACAGGTTTTGATAACTAAGCCCTGCACCAATCAAGGTCGATTTTTCCTCGGCAGTGCTGTACCAATCGGGTGTCGAGAAGGAATTACTGCCCGCTTGGTCTGAATCGCGCCAATCTTGGTTAACAAAGGCGGTTAAATTGAGGTCACTGCTCAGCACATATTGGGCTGACAAGTCGTAACCGAGATAGGACACCTGAGTTAGACCTACTAGGGTATGATGATAGTCGTCATCGACACTGTGTAAGCTGGCGCCCAGCGAGAGGCCCATATCAGTTTGATAATCCGTGTGTAAGGTGACTTTCTGTCTTTTTCTATCGGCAAGGTAGGATTTACGTAGCCAAGGATTACTTGAACTTTGAGTGGTTGCGACGGGATGATATTCACTGCCATCTCGCTCTAGTGCTTCTCCTTTCAACCAAGCTGACCATGCGGGTGAATAGCGATAACTTAGTTTAGCAAACACGCCAGATTCATCGATGGATTGGCGGTCGAGTTCGGCATAATCGTTTTCATTATGGCTGTAACCCGCTTCGGCATAAGCCGCTGAGGTAAAACGGTATTTGCTTTTAAGTTCGAGTTTTTTGGTGCGCTTATCATAAAGTCTATTTTGGGCTGTGCCTTGATTAATACTGTCGGTGATGATCTGCGGAAAGTCTAATTGAGCCGTTTTATTATCTCTGTCTTGATAGTTGTAGCTTGCCTGCATGCTTAAATCTTGGTTGATCCGTCCTGAATATTTAAGGTCCATCTCTACAATATCAACTTGGCCATTTAAGGTATCCGCAGGCAGGACGGGCGATGGGCCATTGATGGTGGCAGGATTAAACGTGTCATCTTGGGTCATGCGACTAAAGCCTGCGTGCATCAATACATTTTGACCATTTGCCCCCCCTGAGGCTTCTGCGGCAACTCGGTAGGCTTTATTGTCGGGGTCGACCGCATTCTGGCCTAAGTATGCTGCACCAAAGTTGGGTGTGTAGGCTGATTGCCACTGCATGGCTTGGTGATCATTTTTATATTGGCTGATTTGGCTATTGATGCCTGCTTGCCAGCCTGAACCGTTAAAATAAATTCTCGCATCGACTTCATCAGTACTGTCATCAATTGGTTGGGCTAGCATAACGCTATTGATGAGTATATTGGCACTGGTCTTTTTTGCGCCACTGCGGTCTTCATGCTGATAGTTTAGCGAGGCTTTGTAGTGACTGTTATTGTCACCTTCAGGTGATATTTTGCCCGCGTAGTAACCACCGATACTAAAGCGATCACGTTGAATGCTTAAATCTTGGCTAACAAGGCTGCTCTGTAACATAGGCAAAGATTGCGTTGTGCCGCCTGTTATCCAGTTATCGGGCAATAACATTTTATCTTGCGCTGAGGTATAGGGGCTTTTGAGTTGATTATGGTTATAGTTTGCTAAGCCTCTATAACCCAAGTTGATTTGATAGTTTCCCGGCCTTCCGGTTGTGAGCATGGCAGAGCCAGCGTCAAAGCCTAACTTGTCCGCGACCAGCTCGGTTTGATAACCCGTCTGCGTTTTGTACACCATATCCGCACCGACGGTGCCAACGAGACCATCATTATCTGTCCCTGTGCGGTTACCGAAACGGCTGTCCTCACTATCGTTGTAAGCGAGGCTGGCACTGACATTGCCAATATGCCCTATATTAGGTTGGCATTGCTTACAGCTCCATGCCTCGGTCTTTATGCTACTTCGATTTGCTTCTTGCAGCTCATAACCTTCGGCGTGTGCTTGAGTCAAAACACCGCTTATCGCCCAAGCCAGCAAAGTGAGGGAGAAATAAGCGTTAGGGTGGGACATTTTAGCTGTTCGCATGATCATTCCCTTGTTATCTCTGTAGTAATTTGCCAGAAGGATGGTTAGAGCCATGCACTTGTCCGTGACAATTCATACAGGAATTACCAGAAGTGAAGGCATTGGTTTGATTGCCAAAATAGGCATTACTGCTATGGCCATCCGAAGCGTGGCACTGCTGACACAGTTGTGGCGGTTTGCTGATCAGCATGGCTTCGTTCACGCTGCCGTGGGGATTATGGCAATTAGCGCAGTTGTCGGTGACGGGGGCATGTTCCCACAGTTTAGGGCCGCGTTTTTCGGCATGACAGCTATAGCAATTTTCATTAACACTCATTTGCTTCAAGCTTGAATCGTTTAAACTGCCGTGGGGATTATGGCAGTCACTGCACACCATTTGTTGCCACTGTAATGGATGCGCCGAGCGCTTGTGCATATCGGCTTTTTGTTGGGTATGGCATTGGGTACAAATGGCGACTTCATTGGCTTTATCGCTGATAGGATCTTTTGCGGTATGCACTTGATGGCAGCTGCTACAGGCGACATCGGCGTTATCGTGGTGATTGCCTTTCCATGCGGTACGTTGACTGTCATTGTGGCAACTCATACAGACACTGTTTTGCTTTTGCGCGGGAACAGGGGAGTTTGCGCCAAAGGTGATCATCGGCTCTTTGCCACCTTTATTATGATTCCCTAACGGGCCGTGGCAGGCTTCGCACTGCAAATCGGCCATGGGTGAATCTTTCACATTAGGGTTGCCATGAACCCCCTCAAATATCGCCATCACCACGGCACTTTTTTTGTGGCACATCAGGCAAGTATCAGCGCCTTTAGCGGAATACTTACCTTCGGCGAATTTTTTGTCTAATGTCGCAACAACTTCTTCTGGTTTTTTGTCATCCCAAGGGGTCGCTGAGGCCGAAACGCTCGCGATTGATAACAAAATACATAGCATAGCCTTAGCTATGCTTCTGAACTTTAGCCCTATTTCCATGGTTATGTTTTCCCGAGTGCATTTATATTTGTTATTTTTACGCTTTCGACATTGCTAATGTAGCTTATTGAGCTCGGTTAATATTAGAACAAGTGTGTGACACGTGCTTAACATTGCGGGGTCTTTTCACTGTAAAGAGGGATGATTTTACAGGCGATATAGATTAAGTGTGATTTTGATCACACTTGCTTCGGGTGGGATTTGTTTACAGCGTTTTGACTTCTGTGCATCGCTTGATAGTCACTAATGCTAAGGTGCGGATTTTTATTTTCGGTTGGTCGTTTATTCATTGGAATTTTTATCACATAATACCCAACACAATTGAAAACTATTATCGTTACCAATCAAAAATCTTGATCTAGGTAAAGTTATTAGTGTCATCGCTCGGTTACAATGGGCGCAGTTTTTCGAGCTGAACCTGTTGCAAGGTGGAATACGTAATGAAGTTAAGCGAACTCAGTCCCGGCGATCGCGGTCTTATTTCTGAAGTGGGGCGTTTGGCGCTGCCACAAACCGTGAAGCGCAAGTTGTTGTCCATGGGGATCACGCCAAATACGCGTTTTTTATTGATCCGATACGCACCTATGGGTTCTGGTCTCGAACTGGATATTCGTGGTAGTAAACTTTGTATGCGCAGAGATTTGGCAGACATCATTGAGGTGGAAAAGACGAATGGCTAAGCAGTTTCATTGCGTCACAGTAGGAAACCCTAACGCGGGTAAATCTACACTCTTTAACGCGCTAACAGGTGCAAATCAGCAAGTGGGTAACTGGTCTGGTGTTACGGTCGAAAAAAAGACTGGTCATTTCACCTTAAACGGTGCTGACGTCTATCTGACAGACTTACCGGGTATTTACGACCTTCTTCCTGCGGGTAATAGTTGCGATTGTTCACTTGATGAGCAAATTGCGCAGCAATATCTTGCCGAGCAACGTGTCGATGGCATTATCAATTTAGTCGATGCCACTAATATCGAACGTCACTTATATCTCACAGCCCAATTGCGTGAACTCGCTATCCCTATGGTGGTGGTGCTGAATAAAATTGATTCGGCTGTCAAACGTGGGATTAAAGTCGATTTAAAGAAAATGAGCCAAGAGCTGGGTTGCCCTGTGATTGGCGTGTGTTCACGAGATCCTGCCGATGTTGCTAAAGTACAGGCACAGGTACTCGATTTACTTCAAGGCCGAGTCTCAGAAGCCCCATTAGTGCTTAATTATGATGAACAAATTGAAGCGGGCGTGCAGTTACTTTGCAGCAAAGATACCCAATTAAGTCGCGGCCGTGCTTTGGCTATGCTAGGTAATGGTTCAGGTTGTGGTAGCTGTAAAAATGCTGAACTGCAGGATGAAGTGAATTCCTGTACTCAGATTATCGCTCAGCAAGGCCATGATATTGAAGTGATGGTGGCGACCACGCGCTTTAATTTCGTTGAACAAGTCTTTCAAGGTTCAGTGAAAGAGTCAGGGCTCCTCACCCTCAGTGACAAATTAGATAAACTCGTTTTACATCCTGTGCTTGGCATTCCTGTGTTCTTGTTTGTGATGTATTTGATGTTTATGTTCAGCATTAATATTGGCAGTGCTTTTATTGATTTCTTTGATGTTTTTGCTGGCGCACTGTTTGTCGATCACTTCGGTTCATTCTTGACGAGCATGGGCTCTCCGGCTTGGTTGGTCACTATCTTAGCGGGCGGTGTCGGCCAAGGCATTCAAACCGTATCAACCTTTATTCCTGTTATTGCGGCGCTTTTCCTCGGTTTGTCGATCCTCGAAAGTTCTGGCTACATGGCACGCGCTGCATTTGTGGTTGACGGTTTAATGCGTCGTATTGGCCTGCCTGGTAAAGCATTCGTTCCTATGATTGTCGGTTTTGGTTGTTCAGTGCCGGCAATTATGGCTACGCGAACCTTAGGCAGTGAGCGTGAGCGTATTGTGACAGGGATGATGGCACCATTTATGTCCTGTGGTGCACGTCTTCCGGTTTACGCACTTTTTGCGGCGGCTTTCTTCCCTGATTCAGGTCAGAATTTAGTCTTCTTGCTGTATATTATTGGTATCTTTGCCGCTATCGGTACGGGTTTATTACTCAGAAGCACTTTATTACCCGGCAGCAGTAGCGCTGTGGTGATGGAGCTGCCAAGTTATGAACTACCTAAGCTGAAAGCTGTTATGGTTCGTACAGGTAAACGCACTAAGAGTTTTATCTTAGGCGCAGGTAAAACGATTGTTCTAGTCGTGACCTTATTGAACTTCATTAATGCTATTGGTGTTGATGGCACATTTGGCCATGAAGATAGCCAAGCATCTTTGCTGAGTGTCGCGAGTCAAAAAATCACGCCTATCTTCTCGCCTATGGGCATAGAGCAGGATAACTGGCCTGCAACCGTCGGTATTATCACGGGTATTTTCGCCAAAGAAGCGGTTGTTGGTACCTTAAACAGTCTATACAGCAGCGCGGCGCCGACAGATGAAGAACTTGCACCATTGAGTGAAAGCTTTAATGCGGCTCTGGCAACGATTCCAGCTAACTTGTTTGGTTTAGATCTTGAAGATCCGCTTAAACTGTCGGTCGGTGATTTAACCAATAAAGAAACCGTTGCTGAAGAACAAGGTGTTGCGACATCGACTTTCGGTGCTTTACAAGCAGGTTTTAGTGGTAAAGTTGCGGCTTTCTCCTATTTGCTGTTTATCTTACTTTATACTCCTTGTGTTGCGGCAATGGGCGCCTTAGTGCATGAGTTTGGTTCTCGGTGGGCGACGTTCGCGGCAACGTGGACTTTCTCACTGGCTTATGGTTCTGCAACGGTAGTTTATCAAGCCGCTACCTTTACGCAGCACCCAGTTCAATCAAGTCTGTGGATTGGTTTCTTCTTGTTTGCATTAGCCGCTTTTTATCTGTGGTTGAAACGTAAGGGTAAAAGAAGCCAGCAGATTATTCCTGGGATCCGCATTATCACTGAGTAAGATTTACTGAGTCGGCGTGACTGAATAATAAATGTCAGCTTAGTTAGGTCAAAGATAAAAGCAGCTTTCATGGCTGCTTTTATTGTTTTACTATCGCGGTTATAACCCTAAACAGTCAAAAACCAGAGTTTTTAACCCTAGGCATTGTAACTAGTGGTGATCTGTAGGATCATGCTGGTTTTCTTAAAATTGCCATTGTTCGCAAAGAGGAATTCCATGAGTCATGTGGACACTGAAGTACGTCCGAGTAACTTTATTCGTAATATCATAGATGAAGATTTACAAAGCGGTAAGCACACGAGTGTACAGACTCGTTTCCCGCCGGAACCGAATGGCTATCTTCATATTGGTCATGCTAAATCTATCTGCTTAAATTTTGGGATAGCGCGAGACTATAAAGGTCTGTGTAATTTACGTTTTGACGATACTAATCCTGAAAAAGAAGACATTGATTATGTTAATTCTATTCAGGCGGATGTGCGTTGGCTTGGATTCCAGTGGGATGGCGATGTTCGCTATTCATCAAACTATTTTGATCAGTTACATCAATATGCGGTTGAACTGATTAATAAAGGTTTGGCTTATGTGTGTTTTTTGAATGCGGATGAAACCCGTGAATACCGTGGTACGTTAAAAGAGCCAGGTAAAAACAGTCCTTTCCGCGACACATCTGTCGAAGAAAACCTCGCCTTATTCGCTAAGATGCGCGACGGTGGTTTTAAAGAAGGCGAGTGCGCATTGCGTGCCAAAATTGATATGGCATCGCCATTCATGTGTATGCGCGATCCTATCATCTACCGTATTCGTTTTGCCCATCATCATCAAACAGGTGACAAGTGGTGCATTTACCCAATGTACGACTTCACGCACTGTATTTCTGATGCGTTAGAACATATTACCCACTCTTTATGTACATTAGAGTTCCAAGACAACCGTCGTTTATACGATTGGGTGTTGGATAATTTGAACGATTTTCAAGCGCCGAATCGTACTCGTCAATACGAGTTTTCCCGCTTAAATCTCGAATATACCTTGATGTCTAAACGTAAGCTGAACGACCTTGTGACCCGTAAACTCGTGTCAGGTTGGGATGACCCACGTATGCCAACGATTGCAGGCTTACGTCGCCGTGGTTATACACCGGCGTCAATTCGCGAGTTCTGTCAACGTATCGGCGTGACTAAGCAAGAGAATATGATTGAAGTCGGCATGTTAGATGCGTGTATTCGTGAAGAATTGAACGAACATGCACCGCGTGCGATGGCCGTATTGCGTCCATTGAAAGTCATCATTGAAAACTATGCTGAAGGTGAACTTGAGTACATTCAAGCGGCCGCTCATCCAAATGATGAGAGCATGGGGACGCGTGAATTAGCCTTTGGCCGAGAAATATTGATTGATGTGGCAGACTTTAAAGAAGAAGCGAACAAACAATACAAACGCTTAGTTACAGGCAAAGAAGTGCGTTTACGTAATGCCTATGTGATTAAAGCTGAACGTTGTGACAAAGACAGCGAAGGTAATATCACGACGGTTTACTGTACTTATGATCCTGAAACTTTAGGTAAAAACCCTGCAGATGGCCGTAAAGTCAAAGGCGTGATCCATTGGGTTGAGGCATCTACTGCCAAGCCTGCTGAATTCCGTCTCTATCAGCGTTTATTTACCGATCCTAATCCTGCTGCGGCAGAGACTGTGGATGAAGTGTTGAACCCTGAATCATTGATCGTTGTACAAGGTTTTGCAGAAGCAAGCTTAGTGAATGCACCTGCGGAACAAGCCTATCAGTTTGAGCGTGAAGGCTATTTCTGCGCTGACAGCAAAGATTCATCGCCGGATAATTTAGTGTTTAACTTAACCGTAGCGCTGCGTGATTCTTTCGAGTGATTTTGCTTAAGTGGATCTGTTTGACTGAGTGAGTCAAACAGATCTGCTAAATCGCTCAGAGCGTTAATTCAACTCAAAAAAGAAGGCCTTTACGGCCTTCTTTTTTATTTTCTGCTACAAATCAATTGCGACGCAGAGCTTGAGTTGCTGTTGATTAAATTTGTGATGAATTAAAATGGTTATTGGTACATAGGACCAAAGCCTAAGCTCCATAAAATGACACTAGTTGCCATTAGCCCCACCAAAAGTACTAAGCCTGCTGTCACCATAGAGCTGGCGTAGATAAAACCTTTCTCTTCGGGGATATTCATAATGATAGGCACCCCCGCGTACAGTAAATACACTGAGTAGGCTAAACCAATCAACCCCACTATCATGATAAACCATAGCACTGGATATAATGCGGCTAAACCGACCATAAACAATGGGGTTGCAGTGTAGGACGCGAGCTCTAATGCTTGGGTGTAAGTTGGGTTAGCATCGAAGGTTTTTGCCATCCAATAGGCTAAATAGGCAAGGGCGAATACGCCTGCAATTAGGCCTAAATACATGCCTGCGGACATAAACAGGGCACTTTGTGGTGTAAGGTAAATAGGATCGCCAGCGCCAGGATTCCAGCCAATGTAAGCCGTAGCTATATAGCTGCACACCGCCGGAATTAAGGCGATAAGTACTACATGACTTAAGCTACTTTTCAGTGCCTCATGGTTTTTTTCAATTGTTTGCCACTCTTGTTTTGGATGAGTGTATAGCCCCATTAAGTGATTCAGTATCATTATAATTATCCTTGTTCAGCATTGATGAATGGCTCGCCAAACGTCAGACGAGCTGATAACAGCTCTACAATCGAGGTTAAAATGGTGTCCTGTCTCTTTATCCATCGATTGGTTACACATAGAGAAGTGAGAGGCTGTGTGATCAGGATCTCAGTTCTTTAGAGTGTAGATTATTTATTGAACAAAAAGTTCAGCGCGTCAAGTTTACTTAAGCCTAATGCTATAGCTTATGAGTAAATATGCGTAAAATAGTGCGATATTCAGAATGATATTGAGTGAGTCCATGCTGCAACTTCTTGCCCCCATCCACGCATTTCTTCACTGTGAAACACCGCAAACTTGGATTGATGTTGCGATAAAATCAGATTCCTTGGATGAGTTGCTGATCGACCATTGTAACTGTGAGTTAAAAGCCGCTCAGACAGCGATTTTTTTGCTACGAAAATATGCGTTAGATAAAGACAGTGGTCGAACCTTGTTGGCGTGGGCTAAACCCTATGAAGAGTTTATTTATTCGCAAGAGCATGATGTGGTGAGTTTTTTGGCCCGTGATGTGAAAAAGAATGAGTTGGTAACTGACCTTATACCTAAGCCCAACTTTAAGTTTGCTGCGAATTTAGTTTCACCTTTAATCCGCTTGATTAAAGAAGAGTTTCATCATTTTGAACAAGTATTGGATTTAATGCACAAGCGCAGTATTGATTACCGCAATATTCGCGCGGGTCGTTATGCCAAGGGCATGATGAGTCATGTGACAACCCATGAGAAAGATATTTTGCGGGATAAGTTGATTGTAGGGGCATATATTGAGGCTCGCTCGTGCGAGCGCTTCGCTAAACTCGCGCCTTATTTAGACGGTGAGCTGAGTAAGTTTTATGTGTCACTGCTGCGCTCTGAAGCTCGACATTATCAAGATTATCTTGCGTTAGCTCAGTTGGTTTCACCTGAGGATATTAGTGAGCGAGTGAAGTACTTTGGCGAGTTAGAAGCGGAGTTGATTTTGGCGCAGGATGATGAGTTTCGTTTCCACAGTGGGTCGCCTCTATTAAATTAATTTGAACGGCTTTGTTTCCCCAAACGAGTAGAGTTAAGTCCATATAGCTGAAACGATTAACGGTTCTAAAAAACCGTTAATCACAGTATTTTCAAGCTATTAAAGCTAAAAATTTAAGCTATTTAAGCTTAAGTAACGCTAAATGAGGCCTACTTAAGCCAATGCCTTTAGGTCATCATCGGGTCGAAGGGTAAGGACTGTAAATTAATCCCTTCAGCGCTCACACTGAGCACACTGCCTTGTTCATACCAATCGCCAACCACTATACGCTTACAGCCATTAGCAAGTTGATGAATGGCTGGTCTGTGGGTATGACCGTGGATCATATGCTTAGTGTGTGTCTTGGCAAATAAAACATCGACCGCATTGGGCTCTACATCCATGATAGTGTAGCTTTTTTGCTTATTGCTGTTCTTGCTCTTGCTGCGAATTTTATCAGCAATGCCCTGACGGGTTTTCTTGGATAAACAACCATACAGCCAACGAGACAGCGATAAACTGCGCAGTTTTCGAAAGCGTTGGTAGGCCTTATCTAAAGTACATAAGCTGTCGCCGTGCAAAATTACAGTGTCGACACCGTATAAATTGAGGCGAGTGACTTCGGGTAAAATTTGCATGCCTGCGGCGCGCGCAAATTGTTTGCCTAGCATGAAGTCACGGTTGCCATGGATAAAATACACGGGTAACTTTTGTGATACTTGCTTGAGTTTTTCGGCGATGTCGAGGGCAAAAGGCAAGGCAATATCATCACCAACCCAGACTTCAAACAAATCGCCTAGGATATAAAGGGCGTCGGCATCTTCGAGTTCAGTGTCGAGAAAGTGAGTGAACGCTTGGGTGATATCAAGGCGATCTGCACTCAGGTGCAGATCGCCTATAAATAGAGTTCGCATTCGCCGTATTATGCCGCGACGCTGACTTTTTCAATCACAATGGCTTCTAATGGCACATCTTGATGCATACCACGGTTGCCTGTGCTAACGGCTTTAATTTTTTCGATAATATCCATGCCTTCAACGATTTCGCCGAATACGCAGTAGCCCCAGCCCTGTGAGGTTTCTGATTTAAAATCGAGGAAAGTGTTGTCGTTCACGTTAATGAAGAACTGCGCAGTAGCTGAATGTGGATCTGAGGTACGCGCCATAGCGACAGTACCAGTACGGTTTGATAAACCGTTATTGGCTTCGTTCTTCACTGGCTCGTTACAACGCTTTTGGCTCATGTCTTCGTTGAAGCCACCACCTTGGATCATAAAACCGTCAATCACACGGTGGAAGATAGTGCCGTCGAAGAAACCTTCGTCAACATATTTCATGAAGTTTGCTACTGTTAACGGTGCTTTTTCAGCGTTCAGTTGCAGTTTAATGTCGCCCAAATTAGTGTGTAATGTGATCATGTTTTCATACTCTGTGTAAATAGTGGCGCGATTCTAACTTATCTCGGATTGCGCGCAAAGTGCAGTATTCAAAACCTGTCAGGCCGTGATAGACTGACTCCTTGATTTTACACCTGAATGTATCATTGAAGAGAATATCGATGTTGAAGATTTACAACAGTATTACCCGCCAAAAACAGGAATTTAAGCCAATTAATCCCGGGAAAATTGGGATGTACGTGTGTGGTGTGACCATATACGATCTCTGTCATATTGGTCATGGCCGTACTTTTGTTTCTTTCGACATGATAGTGCGCTACCTGCGTTACGCGGGTTATGAAGTGAATTTTCAGCGCAATATTACTGATGTTGATGACAAAATCATCAAGCGCGCTAACGAGAATAACGAAAGCTGTGAAGCCTTAACCGAGCGTCTTATTGGTGAAATGCACCAAGACTTCGATGCCTTAAATATGTTGCGTCCCGATTTTGAACCGCGCGCGACCCTTCATATTGCTGAAATCATCGACATGGTTGAGTTATTACTCGCCCGTGGCCATGCCTATGTGGCGAGCGATGGTGATGTGCTTTTCAGCGTGGCCTCATATCCTGATTATGGCCGTTTATCGGGCCAGAATTTAGATCAACTGCAAGCCGGTGCTCGGGTTGAAGTGGACGAAACCAAGCAAAATCCAATGGATTTTGTGTTGTGGAAAATGTCGAAACCTGGCGAACCAACGTGGGAATCCCCATGGGGACCGGGTCGTCCTGGCTGGCATATCGAATGTTCGGCCATGAACAGCAAACATTTAGGTCTGCATTTTGATATTCATGGCGGCGGCTCTGACTTACAGTTCCCACATCATGAGAATGAAATCGCCCAGTCTTGCTGTGCCCATGACACGCCATACGTCAACTATTGGATGCACACTGGCATGGTGATGGTTGACCGTGAAAAGATGTCTAAGTCCTTAGGCAACTTCTTCACCATTCGCGATGTACTTGGTCACTATGATGCTGAAACTGTGCGTTATTTCTTATTATCTGGCCATTATCGTAGCCAACTGAACTATTCAGAAGATAACTTGAAACAAGCGCGCTCAGCCTTAGAGCGTTTGTATACGGCGATTAAAGATGTCGACTTAACTGTCGTTGCGGCGCCTGCAGAAGAGTTTATTGCTAAGTTTAAAGCGGCGATGGATGATGACTTTAATACACCTGAAGCCTATTCCGTTCTATTTGATATGGTGCGTGAGATCAATCGTTTAAAACTGACCGATATGGCACAGGCATCGGCATTAGCGGTCACCTTGAAGCAATTAGCGGATGTGTTAGGTCTATTAAGCCAAGAGCCAGAGGCCTTCTTTCAAGGCGGCGGTAGTGACGATGAAGTGGCCGAAATCGAAGCCTTAATCGTTGAGCGTAACCGTGCTCGTACCGAAAAGGATTGGGCTGCTGCGGATGTGGCGCGTAATCGTTTAGATATTTTGGGCGTTGTGCTTGAAGATGGTCCAAGTGGCACCACTTGGCGTAAGAAATAAGCTTATTCGCTATATTTTTAATTCAAGAAAATCTTCAGTAAATAAAAAACCTGCATCATGCAGGTTTTTTTATGCTTGCTAGAACCTAGAACCTAGAACCTAGAACCTAGAACCTAGAACCTAGAACCTAGAACCTAGAACCTAGAACCTAGAACCTAGAACCTAGAACCTAGAACCTAGTCATGATACTGCTCGGCGGCATATAAGGTGTTTTCTAATAGGCTTGCAATCGTCATCGGGCCGACACCGCCGGGGACTGGAGTGATAAAGCTGGCATTTTGCGCAGCAATGTCATATTGCACATCGCCGACTAAGGTGCCGTTATCTAAACGGTTAATACCCACATCTATTACAATCGCGCCAGGCTTGATCCACTCGCCAGGAATAAAGCCGGGTTTACCCACTGCAACGACCACGAGATCTGCCTGACGGATTTTTTGTTCGAGATTCTTAGTGAAGCGGTGGCAAGTAGTGGTGGTGCAGCCAGCAAGTAGCAACTCTAAGGTCATTGGGCGGCCGACAATATTCGATGCGCCAACCACAACAGCATCTAAACCATAGGTATCAACGCCGGTGGATTTGATGAGTGTCATTATGCCCATTGGGGTACAAGAGCGCAGCACCGGAATACGCTGGGCTAAACGGCCGACATTGTACGGGTGAAATCCATCGACGTCTTTATCTGGGCGGATACGCTCGATGACTTTTGAGTCTTCGATATGTGCGGGTAATGGCAGTTGCACTAAGATGCCATCAATTGTCGGATCATCATTAAGACTATCAATCAGGTTGAGTAATTCATCTTCAGTGCAGTTTGTTTCTAAATCGTATGAACGAGAAATAAATCCAACTTCTTCACAAGCCTTACGTTTACTGCCAACATAAACTTGTGATGCCGGATCGGCTCCCACTAATATTACGGCTAAACCCGGTACGCGTTGTCCAGCCTCTTTGCGGGCGGTGACTTTTTCGCTGAGCTTAGTGCGGATGGATTGAGCAATCGCCTTGCCGTCGATTATTTGGGCTGTCATGGGTGTAGGATATCCTTTATATGGGCGATGGTGAAAACAGTAGTTAACACAGAGATTGGCAATCGTGGCTATTTTAACAGGGCACAGCTACTGTGTCATGGTTAAAGCCGTTGCCAAGTGGATAAAAAAAAACAGATTAGCCTGATAATTCAGCACCTAGAGTCGAACGATAAAAAAATCGTTGACGGGTGTAAAGTGAGGGGATAAGATGCGCTCCGTTCTCAGGCAGATGTGTTCATCTTGCGCTGAAACTTTCATGCAAGACCTTAGGTGATTAGCGCAGTCCGGTAGTGCATCCAGATTTTGGATGAGAGTGGACCAGAGGAAACCCTCTGAGTTGATACCAAGTAAAATGTAAGACCTTCGGTGATTAGCGCAGTCCGGTAGCGCATCTGGTTTGGGACCAGAGGGTCAGAGGTTCGAATCCTCTATCACCGACCACTTTATTGTCGTTTGCTTCGATGAATTCAAAATAATTTGAACTAAAATAGGCAAATGATAGGGTTAGCATAAATGCTTTCCAAATCGGTTAGGATACAGAAAATTCTGTAAACCATGCGCCCGTAGCTCAGTTGGATAGAGCACCCGCCTTCTAAGCGGGTGGTCGCAGGTTCGAATCCTGCCGGGCGTACCAGTTTCAGTGGTGATTGTAGCTCAGTTGGTAGAGTCCCGGATTGTGATTCCGGTTGTCGTGGGTTCGAGCCCCATCAGTCACCCCATTTTTAGTACTTTGAGTACAAATTAAAAAAAGCGACCTTGTGTCGCTTTTTTTATACCCCAGATTCGGCTGTTGAGGCTCGACTCTGCAGAAAACGGTGGCTATAATGTCGCGTCTTGATAGATATCAACTATGAGCGACCTGTGCCTAAAGCCAGTTGTGGTGGGCATTGTAGTCAAATTTAATGATCAAGAAACGAATACCTGAATAGTTGATGAATCGGCTATTACAAAGGACGTTAGACAAATTTCGAGGTAAAACAATGCAAGTTTCTGTTGAAGCAACCCAAGGCCTAGAGCGTCGCCTGACCATTTCTGTTCCTGCTGAACAAATTGAAAAGCTGGTTAAAGACAGTTTACAACGTGAAGCTAAGCGTGCTCGTATCCCAGGTTTCCGTCCTGGTAAAGTGCCTGTTACTGTTATAAACAAACGTTACGGCGCAGCGATTCGTCAAGACATCATGGGTGAAGTGATGCAACGTAACTTCATCGAAGCAATTATTGCTGAGAAGTTAAACCCAGCGGGTGCACCGACTTTTGTTCCTGGTTCTACTGATGGCGAAAAATTCGAATTTATCGCTACCTTTGAAATCTATCCAGAAGTTGAGCTGAAAGGCTTAGATGCAATCGAAGTAGAACAGCCAAAAGCTGAAGTGACTGACGCTGACGTTGACACTATGATTGAAACCTTACGTAAACAACACGCGACTTTCGCTGCTGTTGAGCGTGAAGCTGCTGATGGCGACAAAGTGAAAATGAACTTTGTTGGCTCAGTTGACGGTGAAGAATTTGAAGGCGGCAAAGCCGATGATTTCGAACTGCAATTAGGTAGCGGCCGTATGATCCCTGGTTTTGAAGCAGGTATCTTAGGTCACAAAGCGGGCGAAGAATTTGTTATCGACGTGAACTTCCCTGAAGAATATCACGCTGAAAACCTGAAAGGTAAAGCGGCTAAGTTTGCGATTACGCTGACTGAAGTGCAAGCGGCTAACCTGCCAGAAGTAAACGATGAGTTTGCTGCTTTGTTCGGTATCAGTGAAGGTGGCTTAGAAGCCCTTAAAACTGAAATCCGTAAAAACATGAACCGTGAACTTGAGCAAGCGTTAAAAGCTAACGTGAAAGAGCAAGTGATCAATGGTCTGTTAGCGAACAACGATATCACTTTGCCAAAAGCATTGATCGATGGCGAAGTTAACGTTCTGCGTCAACAAGCCATGCAACGTTTTGGCGGCCAATCGGCTAACATGCCAGAACTGCCAGCTGAATTGTTCACTGAACAAGCTGCGCGTCGTGTTAAAATCGGTCTGCTATTAGGCGAAGTCATCAAGACTAACGAACTGAAAGCGGAAGATGAACGCGTACAAGGCTTGATCGCTTCTATGGCTTCAGCCTACGAAGATCCAAGTGAAGTAGTTGCTTATTACAACAGCAACAAAGAGCTGATGCAAAACATGCGCAACGTTGCTTTAGAAGAGCAAGCGGTTGAAGCACTGTTGAAATCTGCCAAAGTGACCGAAAAACAAGTCGCTTTTGAAGAATTTATGAACAAGGCTACCGGTCGCGCATAAGCTAAGCTTGACTTGATTAGCTGTTCGCCATTTATAATGGCTCGTATGAGGCTCCTCATGCGAGCCATTTTTATTTAGGGAAGTGAATAATGCATAATGCGTCAGACATACAAAGTGCTTTAGTGCCTATGGTGATCGAACAGACTGCTAAGGGTGAACGCTCATACGATATTTATTCTCGTTTGTTGAAAGAGCGGATTATCTTTTTGGTAGGTCAAGTTGAAGAACACATGGCAAACCTTATCGTGGCGCAATTATTATTCTTAGAATCAGAAAGCCCAGATAAAGATATCTTTTTATACATTAACTCTCCTGGTGGCTCTGTCACCGCAGGCATGGCGATTTATGATACCATGCAGTTTATCAAACCGAATGTTAGCACTGTCTGTATCGGCCAAGCCGCTAGTATGGGCGCTTTCTTGTTAGCTGGTGGTGAGAAGGGTAAGCGTCACTGTTTACCAAACTCTCGCGTGATGATCCATCAACCGCTGGGTGGTTTCCAAGGTCAAGCATCAGATATTGCTATTCATGCCAAAGAAATCTTAGGCATTAAAAATAAGCTTAACCTAATGCTCGCTGAACACACAGGTCAACCGCTCGAAGTGATTGAACGCGATACCGATCGTGACAACTTCATGAGTGCAACTCAAGCCGTCGAATATGGCTTAGTTGACTCTGTGATGACGAAACGCGGCTGATTTTTGCTTTTGACTGAGCTATGCTTTGTAAAAGTTAAGCAAATTTAAGACAGGCAGTAGAGCAGACTGCAAATGAGGTAATTAATGGGCGACAACAAAAATAATGGTGACAGCGGTAAATTGCTGTACTGCTCTTTTTGCGGAAAGAGCCAGCATGAAGTCAGAAAACTCATTGCTGGCCCATCAGTGTATGTATGCGACGAATGTGTTGAGTTATGTAACGACATCATTCGTGAAGAGATTAAAGAAATCTCTCCAAAGCGTGATAGCGATAAATTACCGACACCACATGAGTTGCGTGCACATTTAGACGATTATGTTATTGGCCAAGACAGAGCGAAAAAAGTGCTTTCTGTGGCAGTGTATAACCACTATAAGCGTTTAAAAAATGCATCGCCTAAAGATGGTATCGAGCTGGGCAAGAGTAATATTTTGCTTATCGGTCCAACGGGTAGCGGTAAAACCCTACTGGCTGAAACCCTTGCGCGCTCACTCAATGTGCCTTTCACTATGGCAGATGCTACTACGCTGACTGAAGCGGGTTATGTGGGTGAAGACGTTGAAAACATCATTCAAAAGTTGCTGCAAAAGTGCGACTACGATGTTGAGAAAGCGCAGCGTGGTATCGTTTATATCGATGAAATCGATAAAATTAGCCGTAAGTCAGACAATCCATCAATCACCCGTGACGTATCGGGTGAGGGTGTACAGCAAGCGCTGCTTAAGCTGATTGAAGGTACTGTTGCCGCGGTTCCACCACAAGGTGGCCGTAAGCATCCACAGCAAGAATTCTTACAAGTCGATACTTCTAAGATCCTGTTTATCTGTGGTGGTGCGTTTGCAGGGCTTGAGAAAGTGATTGAGCAACGTGCGCACGTTGGCTCGGGTATTGGTTTTGGTGCACAGGTGAAAGGCGAGAAAGAGAAAGCGACGATCTCTGAAACCTTATCACAAGTAGAACCTGGCGATTTAGTCAAATACGGTTTAATCCCTGAGTTTATTGGTCGTCTGCCAGTGGTTGCGACTCTGACTGAGCTGGATGAAGAAGCTTTAGTACAAATTCTATCTCAACCTAAAAATGCCCTAACTAAGCAATACAGTGCGTTATTTGAGATGGAAGGGGTTGAGCTTGAATTCCGCGAAGATGCGCTTAAAGCGATTGCTCACAAAGCCATGTCTCGCAAGACAGGTGCCCGTGGTCTACGCTCCATCGTTGAAAGTATTCTGCTGGATACTATGTACGATATCCCATCCGTTGACGGTGTGGTGAAGGCCGTTGTGGATGAATCAGTCGTGAAAGGGGAATCTGCACCAATCTTGATTTACGAGCACAATGAGGCCCAAGTGGCATCAGGCGAACAATAATTGTACTGATCGCTAATAAACTGAAAAACAAGGAGTCCAATGGACTCCTTTTTTCGTATTAGCCATTGAAACTCCATAAAGCGTCCCAATATACTCCAGTATTAATCCATTTCACCAAAACGGAATCGAACTATGACCCAAGAGCGTGAAGCGCATATCGAACTCCCCGTGCTGCCACTGCGAGATGTGGTGGTCTATCCCCATATGGTAATTCCGTTATTTGTCGGACGAGAAAAATCTATTCGATGTCTCGAAACGGCAATGGCGCAGGATAAGCAAATTATTTTAGTGGCGCAGCGTGATGCCGAGCTCGATGAACCATCAAAAGATGACATCTTCGAAGTGGGTACGGTTGCCTCTATTTTACAGTTACTTAAGCTGCCAGACGGTACAGTCAAAGTGCTGGTTGAAGGCGGTCGTCGCGCCCGTATTACCCGTTATACCCAAGAAACAGAATTTTTTGTGGCTAAGGCTGAGTATCTGGAATCAGAACCGCTGGAAGACAAAGAAGAAGAAGTGTTAGTGCGCAGTGCTATTGGTCAGTTTGAAGGTTATATCAAGCTGAACAAAAAGATCCCGCCAGAAGTCTTGACCTCTTTATCGGGTATCGATGAAGCGGCGCGTCTGGCCGATACTATGGCCGCACACATGCCACTTAAGCTTGAAGATAAGCAATCTGTGCTTGAGATGGTCAACGTCGGCGAACGTCTGGAATATCTAATGGCGATGATGGAATCGGAGATTGACCTATTACAGGTTGAGAAACGTATCCGGACTCGCGTTAAAAAACAGATGGAAAAGAGTCAGCGTGAGTACTATCTGAACGAACAGATGAAAGCCATCCAGAAAGAACTGGGTGACTTAGATGAAGGCCATGACGAATTTGAAGCCTTAAATCGTAAGATTGAAGAGGCTAACATGCCCGCTGAGGCGAAAGAGAAAGCCCTCGCCGAGCTTAACAAGTTACGCATGATGTCACCTATGTCGGCTGAAGCGACGGTTGTTCGCAGTTATGTCGATTGGATGACGGCTGTGCCTTGGAGCCAGCGCTCTAAAATCAAACGTGATTTAGCCAAAGCCCAAGAAGTACTCGACACCGATCATTTTGGTCTTGAAAAAGTCAAAGAACGTATCTTGGAATATTTGGCAGTCCAAAGCCGAGTGCGTCAGCTTAAAGGGCCAATCCTGTGTTTAGTGGGGCCACCAGGTGTGGGTAAAACCTCGCTAGGTCAATCGATCGCTAAGGCCACCGGTCGTAAGTATGTGCGTGTTGCCCTCGGTGGCGTGCGTGATGAAGCGGAAATCCGTGGTCATCGCCGTACTTACATTGGGTCTATGCCAGGTAAAGTCATTCAAAAGATGGCTAAAGTCGGCGTGAAAAACCCGTTATTCTTGCTCGATGAAATCGACAAGATGAGTTCTGATATGCGCGGCGATCCGGCTTCTGCTTTATTAGAAGTGTTAGATCCTGAGCAAAATGCGACCTTTAACGATCATTACCTCGAAGTCGATTACGACCTATCCGATGTGATGTTTGTTGCAACGTCAAACTCCATGGATATTCCTGGGCCACTACTTGACCGTATGGAAGTCATTCGTTTATCGGGTTACACCGAAGACGAGAAACTGAATATTGCTAAGCAACATTTACTGAATAAGCAAATTGAGCGCAACGGCTTAAAAGCGGCTGAAATTCAGGTGGAGGATAGTGCTATCGTTGGCATTATCCGCTACTACACCCGTGAAGCAGGAGTGCGTTCGCTCGAGCGTGAGTTGTCTAAGATTTGCCGTAAAGTCGTGAAAATGATTTTGCTCGATAAGTCAGTTAAGTCAGTGACTGTCAACCAAGAGAATCTTAAGTCTTTCCTTGGCGTGCAGCGCTTTGATTACGGCAAAGCCGAGTCTAAGAACCAAATCGGTCAAGTGACTGGCTTAGCTTGGACTCAAGTGGGCGGTGACTTACTGACGATTGAAGCAACTTCAGTGCCTGGTAAAGGGAAGTTAACCTATACTGGTTCCCTTGGCGACGTGATGCAAGAGTCGATTCAAGCAGCGATGACAGTTGTTCGCGCCCGTGCGGAACAATTAGGTATCAATGCGGATTTCTACGAGAAGCGTGATATCCACGTGCATGTGCCAGAAGGTGCGACACCCAAAGATGGTCCATCTGCAGGTGCGGCAATGTGTACCGCGTTAGTATCAAGCTTAACGGGTAACCCCGTGCGTGCTGATGTGGCCATGACAGGTGAAATAACCTTACGTGGTGAAGTGTTACCTATCGGTGGTTTGAAAGAAAAACTGCTGGCAGCACACCGCGGCGGCATAAAATTGGTGCTTATTCCAAAAGAAAACGAGCGTGATTTGGAAGAAATTCCTGCCAATGTGATTGCCGATTTAGAAATTCGTCCCGTGCGTTGGGTCGATGAAGTGTTAAAACTGGCACTAGAAAGGCCGGTAGAAGGCTTCGAAGTGGTTAAAAACTTGGCATAACGCAAGAAATTGCGCTATCACGTTAAAAAAAATGAAAAAAGGGGCTTAACAAAGCGCAGACCTGTGGTAGCCTAGGTCTGTGGAGAGCCAGCTGCTCCAAGCCCTTGGCGCAACTGGCTTTGAGCTGTATCCAGTTTTAATTCTTTGGTTTTCGAACTCAGCTTGAACTTTGAATTCAAGCTTGTTATAAAAGCCTCCGCAGACCGCTCTAGAGACGGATTTGGTTGCGGCGCAAAAAAATTACATTCAAGGGGATGACATGAACAAATCTGAACTAATCGAGAAAATCGCATCTGGTGCTGACATTTCTAAAGCCGCTGCTGGCCGAGCACTGGATTCTTTTATCGCTGCTGTGACCGAAGGTCTGAAAGAAGGTGATAAAATTTCTCTTGTTGGTTTTGGTACTTTTGAAGTGCGTGAACGCGCTGAGCGTACTGGTCGCAACCCACAAACGGGTGAAGAAATCAAAATCGCAGCAGCTAAAATTCCTGCATTCAAAGCTGGTAAAGCACTGAAAGACGCTGTTAATTAATCATTAATATCGTAGCCTTTGTAAGGCGTTCGTAATGACAAGCACTGTTTATCAGTGCTTTTTACGAATTGAAAGTAATGGAATATGAAGCTTAATTTCTACCATTACTCGGGGTTTTAGAATTTACCAGTGGTAGCGTCTGAATATTCCCCATAAATTACAGAAAGGCGCATCTCAACCTGATGCGCCTTTTTATTTTGTTAATCGCAACAAGCGAGAAATCTGATGTTAGAAAAGATCCGCGATGGTTCGCAAGGCGTGATTGCTAAAGGCATTCTCGTACTTGTGATTTTATCTTTTGCATTTGCAGGAGTCAGTAGTTACTTAGGTTCAACAACTGATGTGCCTGCGGCAGAAGTGAACGGTGACAAGATCACTAAAGCCGAGCTAGAACAGGCGTACCAGAGCGAGCGCTCTCGCATGGAGCAACAGCTAGGTGAAATGTTTGCTGCGTTATCTGCTGACGAAAAATACTTACAAAGCATTAAGCAGAGCGTATTAGAACGCTTAGTGGCTGACAAGTTGATAGATCAAGCTGCTAAGGCTATGGGTCTACGTGTATCTGACGAGCAAATTGTTGCTGCAATGAGAGCTGAACCGGCATTTCAAACTGATGGCAAATTTGATAACGATCGTTATCAGGCGATTCTGCGTCAGTTAGGTTATCAGCCACAGACTTTCAGAGACATGATGCGTGTCGATATGACCCGTCGTCAGTTAACTGCAGCCCTTGTGGGTACTGAATTCGTGTTACCTGGCGAAGCTAAGCAATTGGCTGAGTTACAAGGCCAAACCCGTGATGTGCGCTATGTTATTGTCGATTCTGCACCATTCTTAGCGACAGCGGTTGTGACTGACGAGCAAGTGAAAAACTATTACGACGCAAACCAAGGGCAGTTTATGAGCCCTGAGATGGTGAGCCTAGAATATGTTGAACTGAATGCTGCTGATTTTGCTAAAAATAATCCAGTTTCTGATGAAGAAGCACAAACGTATTACGAAGAACATAAAGCACAATATGTTTCTAACGAGAAGCGTCTTGCCGCGCATATTTTGGTTATGCCAGGTAACGATGAAGCGGCAGCAAAAGCCAAGGCTGAAGATCTCGCTAAGCAATTAGATAGCGGTGCCGATTTTGCTGATCTGGCTAAAGCTAACTCTGATGATACTTTGAGTGCAGAGCAGGGCGGTAAACTGGATTGGTTTGAACCTGGTGTAATGGACCCCGCATTTGATGCCGCTTTATTTGCATTAAATAAAGGCCAACATTCTGCGGTGGTTAAAACAGACTTTGGTTTCCATATTATCAAGCTATTAGATGTGCAATCTGGCGCGACTGTACCGTTTGCTGATGTGAAAGCTAAGATAGTGGCTCAATTGCAAGATAAGAAAGCGGTTGACCAGTTCTATAGCTTACAAAGTAAATTAGCGGATACCAGCTATGAAGTGCCAGATACACTATCTGAAACCGCAAAAGCTGTTGGCGTTGATGTTAAGACTACAGCACTGTTTTCTCGCGATAACGCACCTGCTGAGCTAAACAAGCCTGACTTAGTTAAAGCTGCCTTCTCTGAAACTGTGATGCTGAAAGGTTTAAACAGTGAAGTGATTGAGCTTGAACCTAACCATGTGGTTGTTATCCGAGTGAAAGAACATCATGATGCGGGTACTTTGGCCTTAGCTGAAGTGAAAGCCAACATCACTGAGCGCTTGAAGCAAGATCAAGCAAACGAAGCCGCCCGTGCAAAAGCACAGGAACTGATGGCACAAGTTAAAGCGGGTGCAACTGATCTTGGTTTAGTGTCTAAAGCGAAACTAGGCCGTGGCGCGCAGGACGTTGATGCTGCGATTGTAGGCAAAGCGTTCCAAATGCCAACACCAAGTACAACTCCTGTTGTTGATACCGTTGGTTTAGCAAACGGTTATGCTGTGGTTGCACTGGATAAAGTCAACGCTGCAGAAGGTGTGAGTGATGAGCTAGTTAATGCACTTAAACAACGTCTGAACGCACAATACAGTGAAGCAGACTACCGTGGCTTGATCGATTCGCTTAAAGCCAATGCCAAGGTGCTTTACCCTGTAGAAGAATAATTTCAGTGAGGATAGTGAGTTATTAAATTTACTATCCGACTGATTAAATAGAAAAGGCCAAGTGAGTTCACTTGGCCTTTTTGTTTTTTAATTCGATAAAGTTTACCAATGAAGTTCGAAGGATATCCACTATCGCAACACTGTCAGACTCCATATTCCATTACTTCAATCGCCACGTTACTGAATTGAATGGTTAATCATCAACGCCAATCATTACGCTGCTGGCTTTGATGAGGGCATAAGCCGAATCACCCACTTTGAGCCCTAGGCGCTCACAGGAAGCTTTAGTCACCACAGAGGTCAGTACGACACCGGGTGCAAGTTCTATTGTCACTTCATTGTTTACAGCGCCCATTTCTATGGATTTGATTGTACCGCTGAGGGTGTTTCTTGCGCTAATTTTCATTGATTTTCCTTATTGAGGGATTATTAGGGGTCAACTGCAGCTAGTGTAGCGCATCTTAATCTGGGAGTTATAAATAAAAACGCCACTAAAAAGTGGCGTTTAACGTTTGTGATAAGCAGTGATTCGCTATCGAGTTGATTAGAGTTCGATAACGTCAAATTCAACGTATGGGTTAACGTCGGCATCGTAATCAATGCCTTCGATACCAAAACCAAATAACTTAATAAATTCAGCTTTGTATTCACGGTAATCAGTCAATTCTGATAAGTTTTCTGTGGTCACTTGTGGCCACAAATTACGGCAGTGTTGCTGAATATCTTCACGCAGTTCCCAGTCATCTAAACGTAAGCGATTATCACTGTCGGTCTCAGGTTTTGCACCATCGGCACGGAATAGGCGCTCACTGAATAAGCGATAGATTTGCTCCATACAACCTTCATGGAGACCTTCCTGACGCATTTTCTTGAATACCATAGCGATATATAAAGGCATGACAGGAATGGCCGAACTCGCTTGAGTCACAACGCTCTTTAGCACTGCAACATTTGCGCTGCCGCCAGTGGCTGACAGTTGTTCATTTAAGGCTTTTGCTGCGCGGTCCAGATCCATCTTGGCCTTGCCAAGGGCGCCGTGCCAGTAAATTGGCCACGTCAGTTCTGTACCTATATAGCTATAGGCTACGGTTTTGCAGTTATCGGCTAATACACCGGCTTCAGATAAGGCTTTGATCCATAGTTCCCAATCTTCGCCGCCCATAACAGTGACAGTATCGGCAATTTCTTGCTCAGTTGCTGGCTCAACGGTGGCTTCAATGATGCAGTCTTTATTGGTATCAACGGCAGTCGCTGTGTAAGTTTCGCCAATGGGTTTTAAAGCTGATCGGATAAGCTCACCTGAATCTGGGAGTTTGCGCACTGGTGATGCCAGTGAGTAAACAACCATGTCAATTTCACCGAGATCTTGCTTGATAAGCTCGATGACTTTTTGTTTAGCTTCATGGCTAAAGGCATCGCCGTTAATGCTTTTAGAATATAAACCTTCCGCTTTAGCAAATTTGTCGAAAGCGGCAGAGTTGTACCAACCTGCAGTACCTGGTTTCGCTTCAGTACCTGGCTTTTCGAAGAACACGCCAATCGTTGCGGCATCGCTACCAAAAGCGGCTGCGATACGTGAAGACAGACCATAGCCACTTGATGAACCGACTACTAATACCTTTTTCGGGCCGTTAGCGATCTTGCCTTTTGCTTTAGTTAAGGTGATTTGTTCTTGAACGTTTACTTCACAACCGACAGGGTGTGTAGTGGTACAAATGAATCCACGAATTTTTGGTTTGATAATCATATTTAAGCTTCTTCTATCAAAATGACCAATAGGATAAATATTTCGGCGGGTAAATGGCACCTATTTTTAGCCAATTCACCTCATTATTTAAGTGGTTGGAGCAGTTTAGCGTTTGTGAACAAACAGACTCTGCTCTTGGACCAACCTCTGGGTGTATTCATGTTTTGGTGAATTAAATATTTGTTCTGTATCAGCTTTTTCAACCATTACACCTTTGTGCAGTACCATAATTTTATCGCTGACATGGCGAATAATATTGAGATTATGGGACACGAAGATATAAGACAAGCCGAGATCTTTTTGCAGTTTTAACAGCAAATTAAGAATTTGCGAACGCACCGAAAGGTCCAGAGCGGTTAAGGCTTCATCGGCAATGATAATTTTAGGATTGAGCATTAAGGCTCGTGCTACTGCGACTCGTTGTTTTTGCCCTTCGGAAATCATGTGCGGATAAAACTCCGCGTGCTCGGGTAATAAACCTACTTTTCGTAAGGTATCGACCACTTGGGTGTGCCGCGATTGCGCAGACATTTGGGTGTTGAAACGCAGCGGCTCATCGAGCAATTGACCAATCGTTAGGCGCGGGTTCAGTGAAGTATTCGGATCTTGGAAAATCATCCGAATTAAGCGGCATCTTTGCTTCACATTGCGGCTATCTAAGGCTTCACCTTCGAAAAAAATCTCACCACCGCTGCGGGGCTCTGCACCGACTAAAATGCGGGCGAGGGTACTTTTACCTGAACCCGCCTCACCCACTATCGCTAAGGTTTCACCGCGTTCGAGTTCAAAGGATACGGGCGCTAATGCATCGTTATATTGGCGGGAAAAGCCCTTATAACCAGTATCATATCTTTTATAAAGGTCATTAACTTTAAGCAGTGGGGTCGTCATTATGGGTTTCGCCGTGATAAGGGAAATGACAGGCAAAATAGCGGTCTTTGATATGACTCAAATTTGGCTGATTAACGCATTTTTTTTGTGCTTCAGGGCAGCGTGGCCCTAAACGACAACCAATAGGCAAATGCTGTAAGGCGGGCGCAGAACCCGGTAGGGTAGGCATAATCGCCTTGTGACCACCTGAGCCTGAATAGTCGGGCATATTTTCGAGTAACGCCTTAGTGTAAGGATGATAAGGCTGCTTAATCACTTCGTCCGTCGGCCCAGATTCCATGACTTGACCGCAATAGAGCACGGATAAGTGATCGCACCATTGGGCTAAGGTTTCCAGCTCGTGGCTGATCAATAGAATCGATACGTTTTGTAATTGATTTAATTGGGATAATAATCTGAAAATTTGCGCCTGAGTGCTGAGCTCCATCGAGCTTGTGGGTTCGTCTGCAATCAAGAGGCGAGGCTGGTTAGCAACCGCCATCGCAATCATCACTTTTTGGCATTCGCCTTCGGATAATTCCCATGCGTAGCTAGACATCACCTGCCGCGGATTCTTGATCCCGACTTTATGCAGCCATTTCTGTGCTGTAAGTCTTGCATGTCTGCGCCGTTGCCAAAAATAGGCGTTGGGATTTTTAGGCATAGCTTGCATTAACTGACTGCCAACGGTTTGTGCTGGATCTAAGCTGCCAGACGGATCTTGGAAGATCATTGCCATGTCTGAACCCATCAGGTTACGGCGCTCTTTTGAGCTCATGGCCATCAAGTTATTGCCATCCCACATCATGCGGTCTGCAGTAATAGTCCAGTTGGGGCCGGGGATGCCTAAAATCGCTCTGGCTAACAAACTTCGTCCTGAGCCAGATTCACCAACTAGCCCATGAATTTCGCCCGCATTGAGTGTTAAGCTGACTTTTTCTAGCGCCCGCACTCTACCGTGGGGCGTATCGAGTTCAATCGTTAGATTTCGTACGTCGAGTAAGGGCATAAGTTAGTTTCTGATGGGCGCAAGCGCCGACCGTAGGCCATCGCCAACCAAGTTAATGGAAAGCACACTGAAAAGAATCGCTAAGCCTGGGATAGTTACGGCCCAAGGTGCAGTTAGTAAATTATCCATCCCTTGGGCGACCATTGCGCCCCATTCTGGACTCGGCGCCTGTGCGCCCAAGCTTAAAAAACCCAGGGCAGCGATATCTAAAATAGCAGCTGAAATGGCAAGTGTGGTTTGAATAATCACCACTTCCCACACGTTTGGCATAATGACATACCAAAAAATTTGCATCGAGTTCGCGCCGTCTAAACGCGCGGCTGTGACATATTCTTTTTGTAATTCTTCATGCACTGACTGGTGTATGGAGCGCACAAATTGTGGGGTTAAGGCAATCCCGACGGCCCAGAACACGTTTTCAAGCCCTGGTCCCATTACAGCGACCACTAAAATGGCCATTAATAATGAAGGAATCGATAACAGCGCATCGAGCAAATGACCGAGAATACTGGACTTTAAGCCCCGCATCATGCCCGACAACGACCCTATGATAAAGCCTGTGAATAATGCGGTAACGACGATCAGCAGCGCCATGCCAAAGGTCAAGTGCGCGCCGTGTAATAATCGGCTAAAAATATCGCGGCCGAGATCGTCAGTCCCTAAAAAGTGCGCCACTGTCCCTGAAGGGTCCCAAGAGGGTGGTAACAGCAAGGCTCTTGGATCTTGTGCCTCTGGTGGGAAGGGCGCAATCATAGGGCCAAACAGGGTTAGCAAGAGCAGAAATGCAATCGTCCACAGACCCGCTAAGGCGAAAGGATTAGCCGAAAAGTTAAGCCAAACCCGCATAGTCGGGGAGGCAATTTGATCTTCTTGATAAATTTTAACTGGTGGCATAAAGGTCTTTTCTGCTCAGTGGATTAAAGGCTGTGTGCAGCACTTCAATCAAGATACTTAGGAAGATAATCAATAGGGCCACGGCCAAAATCCCACCTTGGATAACAGTATAGTCCCGTTGGTAAATCCCTGAAACCAGCCAAGATCCTACACCAGGCCAAGAGAAAATCATTTCAACCACTATGGCATAACTGGCAAATGAGCCAAGCATTAGCCCTAAATGTTTAAGTACGGGGATTAACGCATTGGGCAGGGCGTGGCGCAGTATAATCGTGCCAGTATGCATGCCTCTGGCTTCGGCGGCGCGGATAAAGGTTTGATTCATCACATTCACCATTGCCGAACGGGTGCTACGAACCACTACAGTAAAAGGTAACACGGCCAGTGTTGTGGCAGGCAAAATGATATGCAGCAGGGCATCTTTAAATGCCGACATGCCGTATTCAGACTCTGACAACAAGGTATCCACTAGCATAAAGCCTGTGACAGGCTTGATTTCATAGAGCAAATTGATTTGTCCCGAAATTGGTAACCAACCAAGATCGACGCCAAACCAAAGCGAAAGATAAAGGCCTAACCAGAATACGGGTACAGAGTAGCCCGTTAGGGTAATCGCCATAATGGTATTTTGGGTGAGCTTATGTTGACTCTGGGAGGCGAGCACGCCTAAGGGCACGCCCAAGCAAATTGCGATAATGCCCGCCATCACAGCAAGTTCGAAGGAGGCGGGCAGGACGGCACTGAGTTCTTCGGCGACTTCTTGATGTGACGTGACTGAAATCCCTAAATTACCGCTAAGCCTTTGTTGTAGGTAAGCGATAAATTGCCACGCTTGGTTTTTATCTAATTTGTAGTCCTGTTCTATTTGAACCAGTTGGCTCGCCGTCGGTGTATGTATGCCAGTGAGTGCATAGGTGCGCTCAACTGGAAACAAGCCTGTAGCGTAAAATAAGACACCCACCATGACTAACGAAGTAGCAAGAAATAAATTGAGGCGACGCAGTAGGTATGTAAACATTAATTCGCCTCCTTTGGTGCTTGGCTAGTATGGGTGAAGGAAATACCACCAAAAGGCGTAAGCTGCATATCCTTGATATCACTGCGAGTTAACGCTACACGTTTGGCATGGGCCAGACTCAGCATAGGTACTTGTTCAGCTAAAAAGGCTTCTGCTTGTTGATAAATCACTTTACGTTCCGCTTGATCTGATACTTCCCTTGCGCTGTTTAAGATGGCATCAAACTCAGGGTTACACCAGCGAGAACGATTGTTGTTTGATTGCATTGCTGCACAGCTCAGCAGCGGATTAAAAAAGTTATCGGGATCGCTGTTATCAGCATTCCAGCCAATCAGCACAGAATCATAGTCGTCGCGGCTCAGTCTCTGATTAAATACGCTCCAATCGTAACTGACGATATTCACTTTTACGCCGATGTTTGCTAAATCGGATTGAATTAATTCGGCCGTTTTCAACGAATTGGGGTTATAAGCGCGGGCAACCGGTATGGCCCAAATATTGATGCTGAGATTTTTTATACCAGCTTCTTTTAATAGGTCGCGTGCTTTTTGCGGATTGTAATCGACAAGTCCTTTGTTATTTTCGTAGGCCCATGATGCTGGCGGCAGAACGCCGGTGGCTTCAATGGCAGTATTTTGATAAACCGCTCGCAGGATATTTTGTTTATCAACAGCATAGGCAAGTGCACGACGTACGCGAACATCATCTAACGGTGGCTTTTGTGTATTAAAGGCCCAAAATGCTACGTTAAGACCTGGTTGTGATTCGATGTTTAATTCTTGATGCTGTTTGATAACAGGCAGTTCACCTGCTTTGGGCAGCGCAGAAACGCTGCAATCCCCCGCGATAAGCTTAGCGAGCCTAACTGTACTTTTGGGCGTGATATCAAATACCAGCATATCGATTTTTGCTGGCTCTCCCCAAAAATCGGGATTACGGCGATAGCGGATATATTCGTTTTTAGCGTATTGCACTAAAGTGAACGGTCCTGTACCAATGGCAAAGTGGTCGACGTTTTCAGGATGACCTAAAGCTAACTGCTGCTGCGCGTATTCGTTTGATAAGATCACCGCAAAGTCGGTGGCTAAATTCGACAGAAAAGAAGCGTCTTTGCGGGTTAAGTAAAAGACCACTTCATGATCGTTTATCTTCTCTATCCCTTTAACTTGCTGAGAAAAGCCAATACTTTGGAAGAAGGGATAACCCGTGCGGGAGACAAAATGATAAGGATGCTGGGTATCGATAATACGATTAAAGGAGAACAACACATCGTCGGCATTAAAGGGGCGAGTTGGGTAAAAACGCTTTGAATGCTGGAACTGCACGTTTTCCCTGAGAGTGAAACGATAGCTTAAGCCATCATCAGACATGGCCCAACTCGTCGCCAAGGCAGGGACAAGCTTGCCTGACTGGGTGTCATAATCCACTAGGCGACTATAAATTTGATGCGAGGTGGCATCGATTGTCGTGCCAGATGTCACCAATTGTGGATTGAAAGACTCAGGGTTCCCTTCGGAGCAATACACCAAACCAGAAGGGAGTCGTTGGGGGCCACACGCGACCAACAACCAACTCATGCAAGAAACTGCAGTTGTTAGGCACAGGCGTCTAATTAGCACACTCATTTATAAATCATTATTTTATCGACTATGAACGGCTATTTTAGCAGTGCATCTCCCCCGTGGGCAATCTGCTTATGCTTTATCAAGTAAATTGTACTTTTTAAGGATGCCACGCAGTTGGTGGTAGCTTAACCCGAGCATGTCGGCGGTTTTCTTTTGGTTATATTGGCTGTTTGAAAGTGCTTGCTGGATCAGATCCATTTCGTACTGCTCCGTTTGCTCTTTAAAATCTAACGGAAAATTAAAGCAATTCGTTGAATACTCAGTATTGACTTGTACTTCAGCCTCAAATGTCGGCGCAGATTGTGGCGTACTGGCAACAGTTGTTGGCGTTACTGAGGTGATTTGACGTTCGCGGGTCTTGATCCGCGTTTTAGGCCGATACGGTGAAGCAAAGGGATCGAGGGTAATATGATCGATGGGCCTATTTTCACCACCATTACGGTAAACGCTGCGCTCGACTACGTTTTTAAGTTCACGGATATTACCCGGCCAGTCGTGGGTCATTAATTGCTCGACCGCATGGGCGCTGAAACCGCTGAACAGCTGCAGTTTTAATTGGCGCGCCATGCCAACGGCGAAATATTCCGCCAGCGTCATTATGTCTTCTGGGCGGCAACGCAGTGGTGGCAGAGTAATTACATCGAAGGCGAGT
Source organism: Shewanella oncorhynchi (assembly GCF_030848765.1). NCBI lineage: Bacteria > Pseudomonadati > Pseudomonadota > Gammaproteobacteria > Alteromonadales > Shewanellaceae > Shewanella > Shewanella oncorhynchi. The sequence continues at coordinate 3,165,987 of NZ_CP132914.1, read as the reverse complement.
CTATCGAGCAAGTCGGCACGAAATTCGCCTGCGTCAGCAAGTGATGGTAAATCTTCGTTGGCGGCGCAGATTAAACGAACATCAGCCTGCACGGTTTTACTGCCGCCGACCCGCTCAAATTCGCCATATTCAATGACGCGCAGGAGCTTTTCTTGGATAAGTCCTGAGGTGTTGGCTAATTCGTCGAGGAATAAGGTGCCGCCGTCGGCGCGCTCAAAGCGGCCTTCGTGTTTGCCTTTGGCGCCAGTAAAGGCTCCTGACTCATGGCCAAATAATTCACTCTCGAGTAAATTTTCACTCAAAGATGAACAGTTTAGCTTAATAAAACTTTGATCCCAGCGCTTAGACAGATAATGTAAGCGTTCGGCAATAAGCTCTTTACCTGTACCACGTTCACCAATAATCAGTACGGGTTTAGACAGAGGCGCTATTTGCGACACATGTTCTAACACTTCGAGTAGGGCGTTGGATTGACCGATGAGGTTGTCTTGCTGAAATTTATTATCCACGATATTTTTTAGTCTTTCGCGCTAAAATTTGGTGAAAATGATAATAAGTGGCTTGAAGCGTAAAAGGAAGTAAAAGTTAATTTTTTGTTTAAGTTGCTGTATTTAAATAAGAAGTAAAAGTTGGCACGGTTAGTGTATTACCTTGTACGAGACCAACATCAATTTGAGGATAGGATTATGGGAATTTTCTCTCGTTTCGCCGATATCATTAACTCTAATATCAGCGCATTGCTGGATAAAGCCGAAGACCCAGAAAAAATGGTTCGACTGATTATCCAAGAAATGGAAGACACACTCGTTGAAGTGCGTTCTACCTCAGCTAAAGTGTTAGCTGAAAAGAAAGAGCTGCAACGTCGTATCAACCGCGTGTTAGAGCAAGTGCAAGATTGGCAAGATAAGGCTGAACTGGCACTGTCCAAAGACCGTGAAGACTTAGCGAAAGCCGCTTTAGTTGAAAAACAAAAAGCGACCGGTTTAGCAGATACGCTGAATCAAGAGTTAGCCGTCATCGATGAACATATCGCACGCTTGAAAGATGAAGTGGGCATGTTGCAAGAAAAGCTGCTCGATGCAAAAGCGCGTCAAAAGACCATTATTTTGCGCACTCAAACAGCGTCATCACGCTTAGAAGTGAAAAAGCAGCTAGATTCAAGCAAGATCGACAATGCTATGCTCAAGTTTGAGCAATATGAGCGCCGTGTCGAAGGCTTAGAAGCCCAAGTTGAATCTTACGATCTTGGCAGCAAGAAGACCTTAGCCGATGAGTTTGCGGCGCTAGAAGCGGAAGATTCTGTGAATGCAGAACTGGCAGCGCTCAAAGCCAAGGTAAAAGGTAAAGCGCCAACTAAGTCAAAAGAATAACAATTCAGAGGTGAGTTATGGATATGGACGTGCTAATGGCGCCGATTATTATTTTCATGGTGATAGTCGCGCCAATATGGTTAGTTCTTCATTATCGCAGTAAGCGACAAGTGAGCCAGGGACTCACTGAGGAAGAGTTTTCACAACTCAATGATTTGATATCCAAGGCCGATAAAATGGCGGCGCGTATCGAGACCTTAGAGGCCATTCTGGATACAGAATCGCCCGAATGGAGGGGGAAACATGAGAGGATCTAATGGCCGTTCTTTGTACCGCATTCCCCAGTCAGGCAAAATAGCGGGTGTATGTGCAGGGATTGCCGAGTACTTTGCGATTGAAACTTGGTTAGTGCGAGTGCTGACTGTGTCTATCTTCTTACTCGGCGGCTCAGGTGTGGTATTTATCATCTATGTCGCTTTGTGGGTGATTTTAGACATCAAGCCGCAAAAGCATTACGATAGAGACGATATCGAGGTGAAGAAGAAGCCGTGGCAGTCGGGAGAACCCGCAAAGCAAGCGCTAAGCGACGTGAGTCGTCAATTTCGAAGTCTGGAAGTCAGGCTACAAAACTTAGAACGTCACGTCACCTCTGACAACTTTGACTTAAAAAGACAAATCAATAGTTTGTAACCCTTCTAAAGGGCGGCCATGTCCGCCCTTGTTGCTTAATCTCTGCTCCATTCCAGTGTATAGTCAACATCACTTGACATAAGTTAACATCATTCGACATAAGGGAAGTCTCTATGGGAATGCTTGATGCCTCGCTCCATAAATTAACCCAAAAGGGCCAATCCCTGTTACATCGCACCGCGGACCGGCATTTACGTTTGGCCGTGACTGGGCTTTCTGGTGCAGGAAAAACAGCGTTTATTACGGGGTTAGTCAATCAGTTACTCAATTCTGGACCTGTCTCAACCTTACCTCACGCCCGCAACAACAGCGCTTTGCCACTGTGGCAGGTGAGCCGCGATCAGCGTTTACTCGGTGTTAAGCGTGCCATGCAGCCGGATCTTGAAATCGCCAGTTTTGATTATCAAGGCGCCATGTTAGCGCTCACTTCCGAACCTGCGACCTGGCCAGCCTCTACCCGTACTATTTCTGAGTTACGATTGGCGATTAAATACCAACCTAAGAAGGGCTTACTAGCCAAGTTTTCTGATACCGCCACCTTGTATTTGGACATAGTCGATTATCCTGGCGAATGGTTACTCGATTTACCTATGTTGCGCCAAGACTTCGTTACTTGGTGCCGTGCTCAACAAGTTCGCATCGAGAATCTTAAAAGCTCTCCCTTGTATGCCGAGTTTGAGCAATCTTTGACATCATTGGATTTAGCCGCGAACGCCGATGAACAGCAATTAAAGCAAATTGCCGATCAATATCAGCTATTACTCAATGATTTAGTGCACGTGCAAGGTTATTACCAAGCGCAACCTGGGCGCATGTTATTGCCAGGTGAATGGCAGGGTGCTCCCTTATTGGCTTTTTTCCCCCTGTTATTGGTGAATGATGAAAAGTTTGCTGAGCTTTCGCAAAGCGATAAACACAGTGGATTCCATGTACTGGAAAAACGCTATCAAGAATACGTGGCTAAAGTGGTTAAGCCTTTCTATAAAAACCACTTTGCCGGTTTTGATCGGCAGTTAGTACTCGTTGACTGTTTTAGTGCGTTGAATCGCGGTAAAAAGCAATTTGAGGATATGGGCGCGGCGCTCAATGCCATTATGGAAAGCTTTCAGTTTGGCCAATCGAGTTATTTACGGCGTTTATTTGCCCCCCGCATCGACCGTTTATTGTTTGCCGCGAGCAAGGTTGACCATGTGACTCGCGATCAGCAGAGCCATGTTTTGTCCCTGCTGACCGATATGTTGAAACACAGCCAGCATTTTGCCAGTTTCGATGGTTGTAAAGTGGAGACGATGGCGATTAGCGCCATTAAAGCGACTCGCCATGGCATGGTAACGACCCAAGAGGGCGAGGTGGAAGTCGTGCGGGGGATGGGACTCAATGGTAAAGCCCTGACCTTGTTTCCCGGCGAAGTGCCCACTCGCTTACCTGAAGCGCATTTTTGGCGTGACCAAGGGTTTAATTTTGTTGGGTTCGCGCCGCCGAGCAATGTTAATGTTGACCCTTCTCAAGTGCATTTTGACCATATTCGTCTCGATCATCTGCTGCAGTACTTACTGGGAGATAAGTTGGAATGACGTTAAAGCTATCTGATAATCCAAATGAGCAGGCCTCTAATTCCTCTGTACACTCATTTGAGTATAAGGCGCTGAAAAAGCAGCAGCTATTTGACCCACAAATAGTGGAGCTTAAACCCAGCAAAGAGGATCTCAAAGGGGCGAAAGCCTTTGATCCCCATACGCCAGTGCAAGAAGTGGCTGCTGATATTGAGGAATTGATGGATGAAACGCTGTCAGCCCATCCCCAAATGATTGATGCTAAATCGGTATCGCCTAAACTCGTCAAGTCACGGCGTTGGTCTTGGCTCGCTCGTCTAGCAGCTGTGAGTTTATTGCTGCTTGTAGTCGTTCAAACAGGATTAGGATTGAGGGATGCTTGGCTTGAGAGCCCTTGGTTGTTTAGTTTTTATGGTGTAGTGCTTGGGGTGGTCAGTGCGTGGGCATTAGCGGGTGCAGTCAGTGAATACCGTAAGCTCAAGCGACTCAAACAGGTCGCCGATACTCAAGAAACGGGTGCAAGGCTAGCGCAGAGCATGCAAATGGGGGAAGCAGACAGCTTTATCGATAATATCGTTTGTCACTATGAAGACAGCCAAGGTTTGCAGCAACTTCGCCGTTCATTAAAAGATGAACATAATGATGCCGAGAAAGTCTTGTTATTCGAGGACTTAGTGCTGACGGAGCGAGATGAACTGGCCAAAAAAGTCGTGCGACGCTATGCGGCTGAGTCGGCAGTGCTACTGGCGGCCAGTCCGTTAGCAGTGCTCGATATGGCGATTATCCTCTGGCGTAATCAACGTATGTTGCGTGATGTCGCGCGCTGTTATGGCATAGAACTGGGTTACTGGAGCCGAATTAAACTTATCCGCAGTATCATCATCAATATTATTTATGCGGGCACCAGTGAGTTAGTCACAGATTTAGGAACACAGCTATTATCGGTTGAAATGACAGGTAAATTGTCTGCTCGCTTGGCCCAAGGTTTAGGCGGCGGTATGCTAACGGCGCGTCTTGGATATCAAGCCATGGCGCTGTGTCGGCCGATTGTGTTTAGAGAAGATCAAAGGCCTAAATTGTCTAAAGTGCATCAGGAATTGTTGATCGAACTTAAGCAGTTTTCAGGCAAGCTGTTTACCAAAGAAGGTCGCGACGCATTAAAAGGCCAGTTCGCCGATGTTGATGACAAAGTACCTCGGGCAGCTAAAGAGAAGACTAAAGAGTAGATATTATTTAATATCAAAAAATTAACCGATTTAAATGGCCGAAATTAGATGCGCTAATGGACTTGTTCCTTAGCGCATTTTTTATGATTCTTGCAGATAAAGAGAATGACTAAGTGCGACGTAAAAGTGCTATGTAACAAGTTAATTACACTTTTGAACGCTGCTATTTTCGTCATGCTACTGGCTTAAGTGCTTGGCCGCGTTATGGTAGGGCTTATTCGATAGGACTAATGTTTCATTAACTTATCTATTAGATTATCCATAATGTGGGCATTGAGCGCTCCACACCAACAATCAATCAAGAACGGGAACTGCTCAATGCCAATGACAAGGAGCTAGGTATGCAAGATGAGTCAGGCAAGATGTGGAAGGCGGCAACACAGGTTATTCATGGCGGCCATGAGCGAGAGGCCTTTGGTGTCTTAGTGACGCCGCTTTACCAAAGTGCGACTTTTGTGTTTGAGTCTGCACAGCAAGGTGGTGAGCGATTTGCGGGCAATGAGCTGGGGTATATTTACACGCGTTTAGGTAATCCGACAACTGCCGAGCTTGAACGTAAAATGGCGATTTTAGAAGGGGCTGAGGCCGCAGCCGCAACCGCTTCTGGTATGGGCGCAGTATCCGCCGCATTGCTGGCTAATTTGCAGATGGGCGATCACTTAGTGGCGTCGAATGCCGTATACGGTTGTACTTATGCGCTAATGACGACTCAGTTTGCCCGCTTTGGTATTGAAGTGTCCCTAGTGGACTTTTCATCGGTAACAGAAATAGAAGCGGCGATCAAATCCAATACTAAGGTCATTTTCTGTGAAACCCCTGTCAATCCGCATTTGCAGGTATTTGATTTAGCTGCAATTGCGAATATTGCCAAACGTCATCAGTTGGTCAGTATTGTCGACAATACCTTCATGACGCCATTACTGCAGAGACCGCTGGATTTTGGCATTGATTTGGTGGTCCACAGTGCGACTAAATATCTGAATGGCCATGGCGATGTGATTGCGGGGATAGTGTGTGGCAGTGAAGAACAGCTCCATAAAGTGAAGTATGAAATTTTAAAGGATATTGGCGCTGTGATATCGCCACATGATGCTTGGCTGATCTTACGCGGCCTTAAAACCTTAGATGTGCGTTTGCAGCGCCATTGCGATAGTGCCCAGCGCGTGGCAGAGTTTTTGGCGGAACATCCAAGCATTACACGTGTGTATTATCCCGGGCTTAAATCTCATCAAGGGCATAAATTCATTGGCCAGCAGATGAAACGTGCTGGTGGTGTTATCGCGTTTGAACTGGCGGCAAATTTAGAAGAAGCTATGGCCTTTGTCGGATATCTAAAGTTGTTCTCAATTGCGGTGAGTCTAGGTGACGCTGAATCCCTTATCCAACATCCTGCATCGATGACGCATTCACCTTATACGCCAGAGGCAAGAACGGCGGCTGGGATTGGTGATAATTTGCTGCGGATCTCTATTGGTTTAGAAGATTGTGACGACATCATCGCCGACTTGAACCAAGCGCTAGCTCGATTAGCTTAATGAATGTTGTTATTTTAAAGACCGTTAGCTATTTGAATGATAAAAGGATGCTTTTTGCATCTTTTTATCATAGTCAAGCACTGGCTCATTGAGCTGAAGACAGAAGTTTAGCGATAGTGAATATTTATGACGCCGATTTGGTATTTCGGGACAGCTTAGACTATTTTTGATTTGAGGCCACGGAAGTAGGACGAAAGGCCGCAAATCATGGAATAGAGGAATTGTTATGAAAACCACAAATCGTATACCAGCTTTTATGAGTGCCATAGCATTAACGGCTTTTTTGGCAAGCCCAGCAATCGCAACAGAAACCCCAACCAAGGCCGCCGTGAAAGTACAGGCTAAAACTGAAGCGGGTGAAATGGCATCGGATGTGAAGAAAGCTATGCCAGATGCCGCTCAAGTCAACATTAATACCGCTTCAGCCGAGCAGTTACTCGTACTCAAAGGGATTGGTGCCGCAAAGGCTCAAGCGATTGTCGACTATCGCACTAAAAATGGTAAGTTCAATGCTATAGATGACTTAGCCAATGTCTCTGGTGTTGGGGCTAAGATAATTGAGCAAAATCGCCATTTGATCAAGTTGTAACCACCTTTGGCGATGATTGCGGTGTAGCCTGCTGATTTTTATGATAAGAGATTCAGTAAAACATATATAAAAGTCTGCATTTGCAGGCTTTTATCATTTCAATCACTCCATTTGCTTATAGATTGTGCAGTTAGGTGGGATATTAAGAGATCTTATCGATTAGCGCTTGATCCCATAGGGTCCATGGGGGATAATCCTCCGCGTTCAAGCAATGCTTTGGTTTATGTCATTCAAAGTAATGTTCGAAGTTATGGTGACCCTAGGGTCCCCCCGCAATGATAACTTGTGAACTCGGCCAGGCCCGGAAGGGAGCAACCGCAGCAAGCGACTCGTGTGCCGGGGTGTCGGCTCTAGGGGAACCTCCAATTCAACAGTCCCTCTGTTTATTTCCGTTGTACTTCTATATATCTACTCAATTTATATTATTCAATATTTTAGCTTACAGACTATTTCCGTTTTCTGTCGTTAATCATTTATAGCATTAATATTTCTGCACAATGAGATAATCCATTACCGGCCTCAGTTCTTGCCACTGCAACGGCTAAAAATGCTCTCAATAGTAACTCTTAGCAAGATTAGCGATTTGCTTCGGCTTCTTCCTGTAATCTTTTTTGCAGATTTTGTTTAAGAAAGGCGCGGGACTTTTCGAGTGCGGTTTGGATCTCACGCTTTAATTCCTGCAGCTCGTTATAGTCTTCAAAGAAGTAGGTATCGACGAGGTGGCGTATGTAGCGCACAGGCAGTTGATTTAAGGTCACGCAACATAAGTCGGCGAGATAGTCTTCAGGAAGCTCGTCCATAAGTCCTTCATCTGACAATATTTCCATTAAAAGAACTTCGTAGTAATTACGGATTTCGAGTTGCATTGTTATGCTCCATGACGGTTTTCATTGAGTTTGCTACCACAAATGATTTGCCGCAATAAAAAGTTGGCTGTGTCTTTGGCTTAATTGTAGTGCGTCTCTGCTGTAGCCGCCGCCTATCACGGCTGCAATTGGAATATTTTCCGATTTTGCCATTGATAACACAGTTAAATCCCGTCTGAACAGTCCTTCTTGGCTGATATTGAGCAAGCCAAGATCGTCATTTTGATGAATATCGACCCCAGCATCATAAAGAATCAGATCTGGTTGATGGATTCGCATAAGGAGGGCGAGTGTCTGCTCCACGGTTTCGAGATACAGATTGTCATCGCTGCCTTTGGTTAGTTCAATATCATGGTGGGAATACTGCTTACGACTCGGGAAATTCTCTTTGCAGTGAATCGAGCAACTGATGATCCCTTGATGTTGGTGGCTGAGGGTTGCACTGCCGTCACCTTGATGCACATCGCAATCAAAAATCAGTACCTTGTGTACTTGATGGCTTGCGATGGCATTTCTGGCCGCGAGGATAAGGTCGTTGAAAATACAATAGCCGCTGCCAAAATTGTAATGGGCGTGATGGTAGCCCCCCGTGAGATGCAGGGCAATACCCTGATTTATGGCTAATGAAGCTGTGAGTGTGGTGCCTGCTACTGAATGCAAGGTACGCTCAACTAAGGCTTCACTCCACGGGAAACCAATCCGTCTTAGCGCCGCTGTTGGCAAGGTACCCGCGATAAATTGCTCTACATATTCGCGTTGATGCACTTGTATTACATCTTCTGCAGTCATGGCCGTTGGTGCGTGGAACTGTGCAGTCGTGGCAATGTGGTTATCGAGTAAGTACTGCCGTAAATGTGCGTATTTAGTGGTGGGAAATCTGTGATGGGGAGGAAGCGCCAGCTTGGAATAGCTGGCGTGATAAACCAGTGGGATCAGAGTCAATATTGACTAAACCTCGTTATCGCAAGTTGTTATAGCTGTGAAATTGCCCAGCTCATAAATTCTTTACGGGTTTTTTCATCCGCTTGTAGCCACCAGTATTGCAACATTTGTTGTGGGTTGGCTCCTGCTGCTTTAGAGGTGTCTACGGGGGCGGTGAGTGATGTTGCGTTAACGGTCGCCGATGTTGTCACGGGTGCTGGTGCAACGGCTACTACTGCTCCAGCGGCACCGGTTGCTGCTGCCGCAGTACCGGATACGTCAACGGCTTGATTACCACTGAAAAGGCGAGAGACGAAGCTTTCTTCTTCTAAATTGGTATTCACCACTTGGTAATTGACGTTGCCTTTGTCACTACGGGTTAATTTGATTTGTGGGTTTTGCGCGTAAACTTTAGGCTTTTTAACGACTTCACCTTCGGCCGCTTGTAGGTAATATTGATGGTCGCCATCAACATCTAAAGTAACGATGAAAGGTGCTGACTTAACAAAGGTTTGGCTGTCACTAAAATTATCCTCTACCATTTCATGGTAACGAATGGCGATTTTGTGAGTGCCGGGGGCCAATTCTAAGCTGCTTTTATGGTTGAATACGCTCGACTCGACTTTTTTACCATCAAGAGCAAGGTACTCAAATGACATAGGAATGTTCAGATCTGCGGCGAAGGCTGAGGCAGATCCGAGTAATACTAGCAGGCTGCTAATTGGCAAAAGTGATTTCATTGTTACTCCTTAACGGTTATTACTCTGATACGGGCGTTCGAATATTTGAATGCGATCTTCTATATAACTAATAGCTTGCCTGCATTTTCCTAGACGACGATGCATCAAAAGGATGTCATTTTGCAATTTTATTTTGTCAGCACTATGACAGTTTTCAAGTTTTGATTCCATTTCTTCAATTTTTTGTTCAAATTTTTTCGCCCAATTCAGATGTTTGTTCAATTCTTCGTAGATCTCATGACTATTTTGCATCACGTTATTGGCGATCCAATCGAAACCACTGGCTTGGTGAGACTGATTCTGGCGTTGTGCAAAACGGGCACGGCTACTGGCACGCTGCTGAGTTTTAGACTTAATGTCGATAGAAGTGGTCAGCAAGGCTCGTTTGACTGCGGTGAATCTATCTTGGATCCGCTCACAGCTCAGGGCAATGGTCTGGGGGGCGAGTTTAAGCTTAATTTGTTTTTCGAGCTGCATAATACTGCTACGAATTTGTTCAATACAGGGGCTGAGTTGGGCGCCGTGTTGGACAAACAGCGAGTGATTAAAACGCTCTGTTTCTTGCAGGAGTTTGCGCTGTGGCGGCGCGAGTCGATTATCGTGTTGCAGCACTTCTTGTTCTAAGGCTTTAAGCTGATTCTTCAGCATCACCATTAATTGTTGGGTGTTCACAACCATGCGCTCCATGCCAAATTCGCTGCAATCATTAGCACGATCAAAATAAACAGTGGGCGGATAAAGGGCATGCCAAATTTAATCGCACAGCGGGCACCGATAAATGAGCCTAACATCATGCACAATCCCATCCACAGACCTATTTGCCACTGTACCTGTCCAAGCCAGCCAAAGATAGTCAGTGCGGTCAAGTTGCTGGTAAAAGTCATCGCACGGGCAAGGCCACAACTGTGCAGTAAAGGCAGTTTATACAAAGAGCCAGATGTGACGGTCCAAAATGCGCCAATGCCTGGGCCTGCAAAACCATCATAAGTGCCTAAAGCCAGTCCCTGTAGCCATTGTTGCTTGGCTGGCGGCTTGCTGATTGGTACTTGGCAGTTAACGTCTGACATCGCATTGGGGCTGACTAAACTGTAAATAGCGATGCCAATGATCAGCAAGGGTAGGACTTTTTCGAGCCATTGAGTATCGACTAAATAGACTAAGAAACTGCCCAATACGGCGCCAATAAAGGTGGCGATAAAAGCCATGTACCAAAACGAGGGTTTAAAGAGGTGTTTGCGATAATAGGTCCAAGCTGCCATAAAAGAGCCAAAGCTTGCTGCTAACTTATTGGTGCCTAATACGGTATGCGGCGCAATGCCTAAGGTTAACAGTGCGGGGATCGACAATAGGCCACCGCCACCCACGACGGCATCAATGAATCCAGCGATAAGACCTATGACTGCCAACAGGGCCCAATGACTGGGCTCGAGTAACAACTCCAAATTTTAATCCTACTCTATAACACGTCTAAAGGGCGGTAAGGCATCCAGTAAGGACTTACCATAGCGTTTAGTGACTAACCGCCTATCTAAAATAGTCACTCGGCCATAATCTTGCTCTTTACGCAGTAATCTACCACAACTTTGAATAAGCTTACGTGAAGCATCTGGGATCGTCAGTTGTAAGAAGGGATTACCGCCTTTGACTTTGACATATTCTGCATGCGCTTGCTCAACGGGCGAGGTTGGTACGGCAAAGGGCAGTTTAGTGACGATCAAGTTAGTCAGATAATCACCGGGCAAGTCGAGACCTTCAGAAAAACTGCCGGTGCCAAACAAGATGCTTGGTTCGCCTTTATCGCATTTAGCTTTATGATTTTCTAACAATTGTTGCCGTGGCGCATTGCCTTGGATAAGTAGCTCAGTGGTGAGTTTACCTTCAAGTAATTCAACCACTTTTTCCATCTGCCAGTAGGAGGCGAATAGCACTAAGGTTGCCATTTCGCCTTCAATAAGGGTGATGATTTGTTCGGCAAGTTCAGCCGTATAGGCATCATCCGTCGGCTCAGTGCGCATTTTGGGTAAATAAAGTGTCGCATTATTGGGGTAATCGAAGGGCGATTGTAAGGCTAAATAACGACTGCCATCATTGAGTGACAACCCAACTTGATGCACGAAATGGTCAAAGTTATTGAGTGCGCGCAGCGTGGCGCTACATAAGACTACGCCTGCGGCCTTTTGCCACAGCATGGATTCCAGCATAAAACCGACTTCAATCGGCGAGGCGCTAAACAGATAATCCACTTGTTTACCTGTGATGAGTTCGACCCAGCGCGCCATAGGTGCGCCTTTGTGCTTATCTTCCTTGGCCATCATCCTCCACAGTTTCTGCAGGTTTTCGAGCCTTTGCAGCATAAATCCGGTTTCGGCCAATAGCGCTTCGGATTGATGTTTAGGAATATCGCCATCTTTAATCGCCTCGGCCAGCAGTGACAGCATTTTATTAAACTGTTTGAGGGCAAGATTAGAGGTCACAGCAAGGTTTTCGGCGAGAATGAGTAATGACTCTGGTAGTTTGCCGTGCTCAAAACGCAGACGGTTTTCAGGATTGGCAAAGTGTTTGGTCTGGGTATCGCAATAGTGGGCCACTTGATTGAGCTGGCTGATAAGATCGCCTAAATGATCTTGCATCGCTTGCGCGGGGGCAATGATATTGTTGCTTTTTATTTGGTTTTGTAACTTAGCGCAGGTTTTGCCAATTTTTTCGAGCCAGTCGCAGGCGCCCCTAAGCGTGGCCTGTGCACTGGAGAAGTCCCGCGCCACAATGGGTAAGTGATGTGCCTCGTCGATAACATAAAACACGTCTTCGGGATCGGGCAAAATCACGCCGCCACCTAATTCTAAATCGGCAAATAACAAGCTGTGGTTGGCGATGAGCACGTCCCAGGTATCAACATCTTCACGGGCCTTATGGAACGGGCAATTTCTGTGGCTGGCGACTTGGCGATGACAGCTGTGTTTGTCGCAGGCGATTTGTTGCCACAGGTGATCGGGCAGCGGCACGGCTAAGGTGTCGATTTCGCCGTTCCAGCGACCTTCGTTATAGTCTTTTAACAGGCCATGCATCATAGCCACTTGGCTATTGTCAGGCTTAGTTTGCCACATGGCCATTTGTGTACTGTTGTCGTCACCGATGAGCATCGCCAGTTTCGATAGACACACATAACGTTGTCGACCTTTGACTAGGCCAAAGCGGAAATTTAAGCCGGATTGCTCAAGGAAGAAGGGCAAGTCTTTATGCAGTAATTGTTCTTGCAGGGCGACGGTCGCGGTGGCGATACAGACTTTTTTCTTGCTCGCTAGTGCCAGTGGGATGGTACCGAGAATATAAGACAATGATTTACCGATCCCAGTCCCTGCTTCGACCACTATGATGCGTCTATCTTTGTCATAGTCGCCGGCGAGGGTCTTAGAGATTTCCGCCACCATATAGTTTTGTTCGCGGCGCGGCCTAAAATTAGGCAAGGCGGTAGCGATATCCTTATAGATGGCGCGGATCTGGGTTTTTACATTGTCAGGTAACATGCGTCACTACTTTATCGAATTAATGCTGTACATAATAACAGTGATTGCATAGCCTAAGAAACTTTTCTGCCATTTGGCGGCATTTAAATTGAGGAACCATCTAAATTGACTAGCTATGCGATTTGGGAACCCATGCGATGAAGTCAGAGGCTACCGCGGCCGTTAGTGTACAAGGTCGAGTCTTAACACGCCATGCGATTCATCGTCATGGGAGTTTAGTGTTGCAGTATTATCTGGCTACCGCCCAAGGCCCTGTGCTGGTGGAAGTGCAAGGCACTGAACACATTTGTTTTTGTCATCAAACTGATGTCACTGCTTTGCAGTTGCAAACGCCGGGTCAAGCATTGCGGTTTGTACCGTTAGCGCTCAAAAGCTTTAAAGGCGGCGCGGTTAGTGGTGTTTATGCTAAATCTAGCAATAGTTTACGTACCTTACAGCGCATCGCTAAAGATGCCGATATCCCTTTATTTGAAGCCGACATTCGCCCCGAACAGCGTTATTTAATCGAGCGGTTTGTGGCGCTGGATGTGGCATTTTTAGGGCATTTCTCTGCGACGAGTAACATACACGCGCCGACTAGCGACAGTCTTGAGGCTAACTCGCTGCCCGTGTTTATCGCCGAGCGGGCTAAGAGTATTGCCCCTTTAACGGCTGTACATTTCCGCTGTATTTCACTGGATTTTGAATGCAGCTTTGAAGGTTTACTCTATTCAGTTGCACTATATGGTCAATACAGTGGCCGAGACGAAGAGCAAGACAGTCTCAAGCAGACTTATGAAAAAGTGATTATGGTGGGTGAGGCTGAATCAAACTCTCTCGAATATATTGAATGGGTGGCCGATGAGGCTGCACTCATTCATCGATTAATCGCGTGGTTCCATGAGTTTGATCCTGACTTTGTCATAGGTTGGTCAGTGGTGAGTTTTGACCTCGCACTCTTGTCACGCCGGGCATTATTACACCGTATTCCGCTCACCATTGGCCGCGGAGGGGCAAAGCTTGAGTGGAAAGTCGATAATAAATTTCGGCCAGAAACCTTAGTTTTACCGGGCCGTGTGGTACTCGATGGTATCGATTGGCTCAAAGCCGCTTTCTATCATTTTGAGCGGTTCTCGTTGGAATTTGTGTCGCGGCAATTATTGGGTGAAGGCAAGGCCATTCATAACGTCGATAATCGCGTTGAAGAAATTGACCAGCTGTTTAAGACCGATAAACAAGCCTTAGCGCATTACAATCTTACCGATAGCCGCCTAGTGTGGGATATTTTTACTCACACTCAATTGTGGGATTTTGCCCTCGCGCGTGCCGAACTGACAGGTTTAGAACTTGGGCGAGTAGGGGCTTCGGTGGCGGCGTTTAATCATTTGTATTTACCGCATTTACATCGAGCGGGTTATGTCGCTCCTGCAGAGCCTGCCAGTGATGGCATTGAAAGTCCTGGCGGCTACGTGATGGATTCTGTGCCGGGACTTTATAAGCATATTTTAGTGTTCGATTTTAAAAGTCTATATCCCTCCATTATTCGTACTTTTTTGATTGACCCTAAGGGATTAATTGAAGGTTTGCGATTGCCCGAGTCTGAATGTGTTGCGGGGTTTCTCGGTGGGCGTTTCAGTCGGCAACAGCCCATTTTACCTAAGCTTATCCAAACATTATCTGAGCAGCGCGAAAAGGCCAAAAGTGAGCACAATGCGCCTTTATCCCAAGCGATAAAAATTATCATGAACTCGTTGTATGGGGTTTTAGGTTCTCAAGGTTGTGTTTTCCATGATGCAAAGTTAGCAAGTTCGATCACTATGCGTGGCCATCAAATCATGAAACAAACCCGCACATGGATAGAAGAGATGGGCTATCAAGTGATTTACGGCGATACGGATTCGACCTTTGTCTGGCTTGGCAGCGAGCCAGATCTCTCAGACATTAACGCCTTAGGTAACACTCTGGCGCGGGAAATTAATGCTAAGTGGCAGGCTAAGATCGGTGAAGATCATCAAGTTGAGAGTTTTCTCGAGTTACAGTTTGAACGCCACTATGAGCAGTTTTTTATGCCGACCTTAAGAGGGTCGTTAGAAGGCAGTAAAAAACGTTATGTTGGCGCGTGGCGTAATGCGAGCGATGAACTTGAGCTTACTTTTAAAGGTATGGAGCAAGTGCGCAGTGATTGGAGCCCTTTAGCGCGCAAAGTTCAAGAGTCACTCTATGAACGGATGTTTAACCAAAGGGATATCAGTGTTTATTTGGCCAGTGTGTTTGAAAAGCTGCTTGATGGCGAGTTGGATGATGATTTGGTATTTCGCAAACGTATGCGACGCAATATTGAAGATTACACGGCTAAATCTTCTCCCCATGTTAAAGTCGCTCAACAATTATGCGACTTAACAGGAGATGCCTCTTTTGGCAAGCGTGGGGCGCAGATTGATTATCTGATTACTGTAAATGGACCGGAATCCTTACTGTACAGAACGTCACCAATTGATTACCAATACTACATTGATAAGCAAATTGGCCCTATTGCCGAGCCTGTTTTTTCGATAATGAAACTAAACTACATGGATATTGCGTCAAAGCAGTTACTGTTAATATAGTGTTTTTAATGTTCTTTATGTGTTGCGCAGGGTGGCGAATGTAGCGTTTTGACCTGTTTTGTAGAGGTTAACTGGTTTGTTTTTGTGATGTTAATCGACATATTCTTTAGGTTTAGCTTTGAGGGAATATTGAAAGTTTGCTACCCTTTAAGAGGAAATTGTAAGGAAATATAACAACGGAATGACGTTGACAGAACATAAACAAAAAAGGTTAAGCACCAAATGAACAAGACGTTAGTAGCAACTGCGCTTGCAGCAATTTTTTTAGTTCCATCAGTCTCAGCTATCGAGATCTATAAAGATAATAAAAATGCCGTAGAAATCGGTGGTTTTATTGATGCACGCGTGATCAACACTCAAGGGGAAACAGAGGTTGTTAACGGCGCATCTCGCATTAATTTTGGTTTTAATCGTGAGTTGACTGACGGTTGGAAAGCATTTGCTAAATTGGAATGGGGTGTGAACCCTGTAGGTAGTAGCGACATCGTCTATAACAATCGCTTCGAATCTGTTCAAGAAGAGTTCTTTTATAACCGTTTAGGTTACGCTGGTCTGTCCCATGACACTTATGGAACACTGACTATTGGTAAGCAGTGGGGCGCTTGGTACGATGTCGTTTACAACACTAACTATGGTTTTGTGTGGGACGGTAACACTGCAGGTGTTTACACTTATAATAAAGATGATGGCGCGGTAAACGGTGTTGGTCGTGGTGATAAAACAGTTCAATATCGCAATGCATTTGGCGATGTAAGCTTTGCAGTTCAAGCACAGTTGAAAAACAGCAGCTTCTATACTTGTGATACAACGGATGATATTTCACAAGCTCAGTGTCAAGCGAACTGGGAAAGTGGTGATAAAGCGGCTCAACAAGTAGAATACAATTATACTTATGGTGGCGCGCTGACTTATAAAGCCACTGATATGCTGACCTTAACTGCGGGTGTTAACCGCGGTGAGTTTGATGTGAGTTTTGGTAACGGCGAACAAACCACAGCGGTTGATCTTATCTACGGTGCGGGTATCACTTGGGGTAACTTCGATAGCAATGGCTTATACGCTGCTGCAAACGTTAACAGACAAGAAAATCATGACACAGACAATATTGGTCGTTTGATTAAAGACGCCTATGGTATTGAAAGTTTAGTTTCTTACAAGTTTGACAATGGATTACGCCCATTCATTTCTTACAACGTGCTTGATGCCGGTAAAGACTACGTCATTCAACCTAACTTTAATGCCGATCCTAACGATGAGTTCAAACGTCAGTTTGTCGTGGTTGGTTTGCATTTTGTATGGGACCCAAACACAGTGCTTTACGTAGAAGCACGTAAAGATTACAGCGATTTTACCAGTGCAGATAAAGAACAAGAAGCTAGAATGGCGCTTTCTGAATCTGACGGCGTTGCCATTGGTATCCGTTACACACTTTAAGTTCGCCCTTATCTATTACAATAGTTTAATTGTTTAGAATTGTGCTAGTTGTAAGTGTTGCTTCAAAGCCCAAAGTGTAAAACTTTGGGTTTTTTCATTTAAAAAGGTTATTAAACTCAATAAGGTCGTGTTAAACGCTTTAAGTTTTAGCATTTTCTCTCCTTGCAACCAAGCTCACGTTAATTATGACGTAAGTTGTGCTATCTCCATCCCCTAAAATTACTCGCTGTATAAATAATCATCATCCACTCATCCTTATGTATCTTTGCTGGGGTGATAATGTGTTGTTTGTTTGTTATTTGTTGATTTAGTGTTTCATATGTGATTTTATTGCTCTTGAAATTGACCTGTTAGCAACTAAGGTTGCGATAGAGCAATTTACGCCATCTATACATAAATGTAGGTGCAGAATATAAGAAAAACATGATTTATCAAGGGAGATAGACAATGCATAAGAAAAATTTATTATCTAATTCAGTGCGTTACGCTCTGGTTGGTGGCTTGGCAGCAGCGACGTTAACTGTGCCATTTGTATATGCAGCTGATGAAAGCGCTGATAAAGTTGAACGAATAGAGGTTACTGGCTCTCGTTTAAAACGAACTGATATGGAAAATGCGACACCAGTAACGACAATTACTTCCGAGCAATTAACCAGCTTAGGTATTCAGGATGTTGGTGAGTTTTTGCAATCTAGTTCTGTTATGTCTGGTTCTCCTGTTGCTACTACTACAAATAACGGAGGGGATGGTAGCGCTTTTGTTGAGTTGAGAGGTTTAGGATCATCACGTACCTTATTGTTAGTAAATGGACGCCGTCCAGTTTCTAATGATATGCAGAATATTCCTGCGTCTATGATTGAGCGTGTTGAAATTTTAAAAGATGGAGCTTCGGCAACTTATGGTGCTGATGCTGTTGCGGGTGTAGTCAACATTATTACTAAACGTAATTTCGATGGACTTGAGTTTACTGCTCAAACAAAGCAAAACTTTGATGTTGATGCTGGTGAGCAAACAAGTTTCAGTTTAATTGCTGGGAAAAAGTTTGATACTGGGCACTTAGTTTTTAACATTGACTATGTTAAACAGAAAGAAATTTATCAGGGTGATGTAACTGATGTTGATTTTTTTCAGCATCCATGGAACGTTGAGGATCCTGATAGTTTCCAAGCTAATGGTTTGATTCCTCCAGGACAAGATGGTGCAAACGCCTTCGATGCTGGTAGTTCTATTATTCCATGTGGTAATTTCTTTTTATTCGGAAAACCTGGTTCATATACGAATGGAAAATGTCGTGACAATGGTGATCAATCAGCCAGTGATCTAGCGACACTAAACGATATGAGACGCTATGATGGTTCTAAAGACACTTACAACTTTAATCCTGTTAACTACCTTCAAACGCCATATGAAAAATTAAACTTTTACATTGATGGAAGTTTCGAACTTAATGATGATGTGACTCTTTATTCTGAAACTCGTATAAATAAACGTGAATCAAGACAAGAGTTAGCTGCAGTTCCATATAATACGGGTACAGATCCTGGTTTTACTGTAATTGATCCTGTAACAGGGATTTCTTACAGTGGAGTATCGAAAGATAACTATTACAATCCTTTTGGTGAGGATGTAAAACAAGCTCGCCGTCGTATGCTTGAAGGTGGTCGCTCATTTGAACAAGATATTCTTCGTGCACAACAAGTAATTGGTGCTGATATTACATTGAATGACGTGTGGTCATTAGATGTCAACTATAACTATGGCTATTCACAACGAACAGATAATGATTTTGGTCAATTATACGGCCCTAATTTAGCAAAAGCTTTGGGGCCATCATTTAAGGATGCAGATGGTAATGTTGTATGCGGTACTGCTGGCAATGTCATTAACGGTTGTGTACCACTAAATTTATTTGGTGGTGCAGGTAGTATTACGTCTGATATGCTTGATTATATAACAGCTCCACTAGTCGACTCTTCAAATTATAAATTAGAAACCTTTACAGCGTTTTTAGGCGGAGAGTTATTTGATTTACCAGCTGGATCTGTAAGTGCTGGTTTTGGTTATGAATATCGTGGTGAAAAAGCTGAAGCCAACGTAGACTCTGGCAAATTTATGAGTCAGGTTTCAGGGAATAAATCTAAAGGAACAAATGGTTCGTTCTATGTTAACTCATTATTTGCAGAATTTCGTATTCCTGTTGTCGAAGGATTACCTGGCGTAGAGCGCTTAGAAATTCCTGTAGGAATTCGTTATGATAATTTTGATACCTTTGGCGGTTCAACAACATATCAAACTGGTCTTGAGTGGACTATATTTGATGGTCTGTTAGCCCGCTCCACATATGGAACAGTATTCAGAGCGCCAGATATTGGTGAATTATATGGACCAGCTAATGATTCATTTGCATCAGCTACTGATCCATGCCGTACATCTAATTGGGCAGATCTAAGTGCAGAATCTCAAGCTAGATGTGTTGCAGATGGAGTACCATCTGGTGGAGTTGATAATGACCAGTCGCAACAGTTGGCTAAGGTTGGTGGTAATCCTGATTTGAAGCCTGAGGAAGGCGATACTTTAACTGTAGGAGTTGCTTATTCTCCTGACTTTATTGAAGGATTAGGTTTAACTTTAGATTACTGGGCTGTTGATATAGATAACGTTATCACCTCTATTGACCCTTCAGATTCTATTGATGGTTGTTATTTAGGCAACTTAGAAGAAATGTGTAATAGCGTCAATCGTGGGCCTGATGGTAATCTTTCATATGTTGATGGACGAAATATTAACCTAGCACGAATGACTGCAAAAGGGGTTGATTTTGAAGCTGATTATGGTTTTGAAACATCTATAGGTGATTTTAAACTTAATTTTGTTTGGACTCATTTCTTAGAGCGTGGCGAAAATTCATTTGTAGCGACTGAACAGGCTGATGGTAGTTTTGCTTATGAGTATGCTTTTGGTGATGTTGCCGGTACATTTGTAAACGATACTTCTTATGCTGAAGATAAGTGGAATTTCAGTGCTAATTATAAATGGGAAGACTTAAGTGTAACTTATCGTACTAATTATATTTCAAGCATGACATATGACACATTAACTTACGTTGATGTTGTTGGTAAAGGATATGAGTTTGAGGTTCCGAGTGTTATGTATCACGATGTTACAGCTAGTTACGTTTTACCAACTAACACCACATTGTCCGTAGGTGTAACTAACATTACTAACGAAAAACCTCCATATATTGAAACGGCTTTCAATGGTAATACTGATGAAAGTACATATCGATTATTTGGTCGTAGTTGGTTCTTAAGTGTCAACCAAAAGTTTTAAGAGTTGGCCCTGTATAGCCTGAAATAAGTTAACACTTATTTCCACCTAAAACGCCTGATGAACCTCATCGGGCGTTTTGTATTTTAAGGCTAAATGGGGCCGTCATTGATTATATATGGCGAACGCTTCTGCCACCATCTGTCGCGCCTCCTGCAGCGTTGCTAGTTTATGTGTTATTCAATATGCCATTTACTCGCGCTGCTAACGCATTTTGATAGCAGTCCTATCCGTCTGCCATTGAGCATGTCACGCCATGATGAGTGTGAACCACTTGATAAGCGTTTAAGCAGTATTGTATTCCTCGGTCTGAGTGGTGTATCAGCGGTTTATCTTTGTGTTGCCGCTGCATCAGTGCCTGTTTGTACGCTGTTAGCACACAATCTGTTTTGAGATTATCATCAACATGATAACCCACGATTTTTCGTGACTAGGCATCGGTCACCAAGCTTAAATAGGCTTCATTATCTTGCAGTGGTAGATAGGTAATATCAGCCACCCAGACTTGCTCTGAGCGAGTGATGTCCACTTGTTGCTCACTGGGCTTAAGTAAGCTGGGATGACACCTAAATCGATGATGGCTGTGATTGGTTTTGTGGTACGCCCGTTTAGGCGCGACCAACAAACGATGCGCTCTGAGGCTGCTAAATAACCGGTCTCGCCCAATCACTATTTGATGCGATTTATTCAGTAAATACTGCAGCTTGCGTGTACATATTCGAGGTTGAAACAACCGTTCATATTGCACCGTTTGCAACACATGTTGCTCCCTCTGCTCTGATATTTTTTGCCGCTGACATTGCTGATAATACGCTTGACGGCTAATCCCGAGGTAGCGGCAGCACTGGGTGACGCGATACCCTATGGCCGTTTTTTCTTGGGGCGTTTCGCGCGTGGCTTTTTTACGACAGAAATCCCGTAGTCAGTGCTAAGTTTTTCGACAATGGCTTCGAAGAATGCGGCTTTCATGCGGGTATCCTCAAGTTCGGTTTCGAGTGCTTTTATCTTTTGTTCAGGGGGCAGTGTGGTGGGCTCAGTCATTAAATGTCCTCGCATTGATGTAGACGGTGTCCCT
This sequence comes from Shewanella oncorhynchi, assembly GCF_030848765.1. Taxonomy (NCBI): domain Bacteria; kingdom Pseudomonadati; phylum Pseudomonadota; class Gammaproteobacteria; order Alteromonadales; family Shewanellaceae; genus Shewanella; species Shewanella oncorhynchi. The sequence continues at coordinate 3,144,612 of NZ_CP132914.1, read as the reverse complement.
TGGGACCAATCCAGTTTTCCATGTTTGCAAAGCCAAACTAACACGGTGGAACAACCTTGAATGCCGTACTTGTCTTGGGCCTGCTTATAGGTCAGCTCGCCTTTTTCAACTTGGTCGACAACGGCCAATTTAAAAGCGAGGGAATAATCACGTTGAGTTCGTTTAATTGTTGAAGTCATTACACTCTCCAAAATGAGTTTAAAAAGTGTCAACGCTATTTAGGACGGGTCAAACTTAATCATAAAAGCAACTTTTAAAAGTTGGCTTTTTGAGAGCTGGTTCTCTGGTGTGATGGGTTTATTGTGGTCGAAAAATCCTATCACGTGGTGCCCCTAGTTATAATGTTCTTACATCGAGTTCAAGTTAAGTAAATTTTATCAGGAGAATATGAGTAAAGAACATCTACTCGAGTTGCTTTCATGTTAAAAAATGTTAATTTTACAAACAGGGCTCACAAGTATTACTCTGGTTTATCTTTATGATTTTATAGGGTTTAAGTTAATTTATTATTTTTTGGAACAAAAAGTAATAACCCTAAAGATTCATTTCCGCCTAAAAAAACACCTTTCGTAAAAAATTTCATTATTAACGCTTCTTTACACTAGTTTTTAGTCGTCTGAAATGTTGACACAGGTCAACATTTTGTGAAATGATGCCAGCGGGTCTATGCCTGTAAGGGCGTAGGAAAGGGAAGAAAAAACTAAGAATCACAAGAGAAAGACGAACTTACAGAAATTTTTTCGGCAAGTATTTATTCCTTGTCGTTATGTTGCTGGTAAGTTAAACCTTTTTATTCACTTCAAATTGGTTGGGAACTATGTCCAAGGTAAGCAATAGAACAAAAATCGCTACTGCACTTGTTGGCGTGCTGGCATTAGCGAGCAGCAACTTAGTAGTTGCAGATCCTCTTACCGACGTGCAGAAAGCGGATAGTATGATCCATGCTGATGCTGCTGCGTCGCAAAAGAACGTTGATAAGTATTTCGATCAAGCACAAGACATGCTTTTTGAGTATGGTTCTGTCGCAGATGAGCGCGAATCACTGAAATCATATAACGATTACGTTGCAAGCTTAGTCGCTGATCAACAAAAGACAATGGATTCAGTGCAGGGTGACATCAATGGTGTTGATAAACTTCGCCAAGGTGTTGTGCCATTAATGTTTAAAATGGTTGAGTCATTAGAACAGTTTGTTCAATTAGATTTACCTTTCAATTCTGAAATACGCACTAATCGTGTTAATGAACTGAAAAAACTTCTTAATACTGCCGAAGTAACACTAGCAGAAAAATACCGTCTAATTCTTGATGCTTATAGTATTGAGCGTGAATACGGTAGTGCTGTTGCCGTTAACCAAGGTAAGTTAAACCTAGATGGTAAAGAAGTGTTGGTTGACTTCTTTAATTTAGGTCGTGTTGCTCTTTATGCACAGAGTTTAGATCAAAAGACTGGCTGGATGTACAACCCAGAATCTAAGGGTTGGGATAAGTTAGATGACAGCTATTTGCGTGAACTGACTAAAGGTATCCGCATTGCCCGTAAACAAGGCGCTCTAGATCTATTCGCGTTACCAATTCCTGCTGCGGAGACTGCACAATAATGAAGAAGTTAATTACTACAGCTGTGTTGGCTGCAAGTTTCTCTTTAACTGCTGGTATGGCGAGCGCTGCTGATGCGCCTAAGTCAATTGACCAATTATTGCAACAAGTTAAAGTTGAACGCGCTGCAGAAGGTAAAGTCAACAGCAAGCGTGAGCAAGAATTCCAAGCAGAACGTGGCGACAAAGCCGCATTATTAAAGCGTGAAAAAGATGCTTTAGCTGCTGAAAAGCAACGTGGTAAAGATTTAAACCAAGCGTTCTTAGATAACGAGCGTAAAATTGCTCAGCTAGAAGAAGATCTAAAAACGGCTCAAGGTGACTTGGGTGAAATGTTTGGTGTAGTTAAAGGTGAAGCCGGTGATTTCGCTGGTAAACTGGCAAGCTCTAACATCAGTGCTCAATTCCCAAATCGCGATAAATTTATCGCTGATTTAGGTGCCCGTAAGCAATTGCCAAAAATTGAAGAGTTAGAACAATTTTGGCAAGAGCAGCTATTTGAAATGGCGCAATCTGGCAAAGTGGTTAAGTTTGAAGGTTCTGTTACCGAAATTGATGGTAACGTGAAAACGACGACTATTCATCGTATTGGTGCTTATAACTTAACGGCTGACGGCAAATACGTTGTATATAACCCTGAATTAGGTTTAATTCAGCAGTTATCTCAACAACCTGAAGGTTATCAAGTTAGCGCTGTTGCTAAATGGGAAGAAACGGCTTCTGGTACAGCACCTTTCTATATCGACCCTGCACGTGGCGTACTGTTAAACATCTTTACGAACAAAGCTAGCATGGAAGATCGTATCGAGTCAGGCGGTACCATTGGTTATATTATTCTGATATTACTTGCTATTGGTTTATTAATTGCGGTTGAGCGTTTCATTGTGCTGGCAGCTATCGGTGCAAAAGTTAAACGCCAAGCTAAGAATGTTGATAACCCAGGTAACAATGCCCTTGGTCGTATCTTGAAGGTTTACCATGAAAACAAAGATGTTGATGTTGAAACATTAGAGTTGAAACTGGATGAAGCTATTCTGAAAGAAACGCCTGCATTAGAAGCTCGAATTTCAATTTTGAAAGTCATTGCAGCTATCGGCCCAATGTTAGGTCTACTAGGTACAGTAACTGGTATGATTGCGACCTTCCAAAGTATCCAACTGTTCGGTACTGGCGATCCTAAATTGATGGCGGGTGGTATCTCTATGGCTCTGGTTACTACAGTACAAGGTCTAGTTGCGGCTCTGCCACTGATGTTACTACATGCAATACTCGTTGCGCGTAGCAAATCAATCACCCAAATTTTGGAAGAGCAAAGTGCGGGCATTATCGCAGCACATGCTGAGAAGAGGGCTAACTAATGATGCTATACCTGATGGACATATGGGATTCCGTCAGGGGCTTCATGGCCGCTGGAGGAAACGTCCTTTGGTTGGTTGCGTTTGTATTGTTCTTCATGTGGGTATTGATGCTTGAGCGTTATTGGTATCTTAATTGGATATCACCAAAGCAACATAAAGCTATCATATCTGCGTGGGATGCTAGAGAGGAAACAACCTCTTGGTACGCACACCGTATCCGTGAAGCTTGGCTGTCCCAAGCGAAGCAAGATTTGAATGCACGTATGCTGATGATTAAAACCTTAGTAGCTATTTGTCCTATGATAGGTTTGTTAGGTACCGTAACCGGTATGATTTCAGTGTTTGATGTGATGGCAGTTCAGGGGACGAGTAATGCTCGTTTAATGGCGGCTGGTATTTCAATGGCGACTATGCCCACGATGGCGGGGATGGTTGCAGCATTATCGGGAGTATTCTTTAGTACTCGTCTGGATGTAAAAATGAAAATCAGTTTAGAAAAGCTAAAAGACAGCATGCCGCACCACTAGAGAGAGATTGAACATGGCACGTAAAAAGCATTCCAGTGTAGACGAGGAAGCGCAAATTGATATGACACCGATGCTCGACATCGTGTTTATCATGTTGATCTTCTTCATTGTAACAACGTCATTTGTGAAACCTTCTGGTTTGGATTATAACAAACCCAAAGCTTCGCAAGCGACTTCAAAGCCTTCGGCTAACATCTTTATCGGCGTCAGTAAAACAGGCGTGATCATGATGGAAAACCGTCAGGTTGATATCGAGCGTGTAACGGCAAACGTTGAGCGCATGCTGGCTGAAGCTCCTGAAGCTGCTGTATTAATTCAGGCTGACAAAGACGCAATGCACGGCTTAGTTGTTAAAGTTCTAGACCAAGTCAAAGCGGCTGGTATAGATAAAATTTCGGTATCTGCGGGGAACGATTAATATGCTAAGAGCACTAGTATCGATCATTATTGGTGCTGCTGTGACTTTTGGTCTGTTCGCTTTTATGGCGTTCTTGGTCGGTGGCGGCGCACAGCGCGGCGAAACATCGGCCGAGACCCCTGTAATTGAAATCACTATGGATAGACAGGATTCAAAAGCACAGAATAAGCCAAGGGTAGTGCCTAAGCCGCCGCCACCGCCAGAACAGCCACAGAAGCCTGAGGCAACGCCGCCAGAATCTTCGAGCAATATTGACACTGCAATGTCGTTCAATATGGGTGGTGTAGAAGCTGGTGGTCCAAGTACCGGTTTTAAATTAGGCAATATGATGACTCGCGATGGTGATGCTACACCTATCGTTCGTATCGAACCTCAGTATCCAATTGCTGCGGCGCGTGATGGTAAAGAAGGTTGGGTACAACTTCGTTTTACCATTAACGAACTCGGTGGTATCGACGACGTTGAAGTTATTCAAGCAGAACCAAAACGCTTATTTGATAAAGAAGCTATTCGTGCACTGAAGAAGTGGAAGTACAAGCCTAAGATTGTTGATGGTAAGCCATTGAAACAACCTGGTATGACAGTACAACTAGACTTCACCTTAGATAAAGGAGGCAACCAATAATGCGTAATGTTAATAAAATCGCAGTTCTATTATTGCTTTCTGTTTGTGGAGGTTCATTAACTCTTTCATCTGCAGTCGCAGAAGAAAAGTGTGCTATCGACAAACGTCAATCTAAAGCTGTGGGCGAAGGTGCGGCGAAGAAAGTTCAGAAGTCATTTGAAGCTTATACCAATGGTCAGGTCGATGAAGCTATTGCTATTTTGCTAGAGGCAAATGCCAAGAATGACTTCGATAAAGCCTATGTTGCACGTATGTTGGGTAACTTTTATGCCGAGAAAGGCAAAATGGATACCGCGATCAAATACCTAAAACAAGCTGTTGAAGCTGATATTTTAGGTGGTACAGATCATGCTGCAACTATGCGTCTTTATGCTGATTTGCTATTACAAGAGAAAAAGTTTAAGGAAGCGATTCCTTACTATTACAAGTGGATGGAATTTACTTGTAAATCCGATTCTCAAATGTATCGCCGTATTGGTATTGCGCATTCAGAACTTAAACAGTGGGATAAAGTGATTGAAGTGGCCGACAAAGGTCTTTCATTAGCTGAAGCTCCTGACAAAGGTCTGTATCAAATGAAACTGACAGCTTACTTCAATCAGAAGAAGTACAAGAAAGCTGTTGGTGTGTTAGAAGTCATGGTGCCTTTATTCCCGGATGATGGCAGATTGTGGGTTCAATTAGCACAGTTTTATTTGATGGTTGAAGACTATGACAAGTCTCTTGCAACTTACGATCTGGCTTATAGAAATGGTTTCTTAGATAGCGCGGGCAACATTACGCGTTTAGCGCAGTTAATGGCACAAAAAGGTGCTCCTTATCAAGCCGCTAAAATTTATCAGAAACATATGAAATCAGGCATGATCGCTGAGGACGCTAAGTCTTTAGAGATTTTGGCGGGTTTCTATCAAAATGCGAAAGAGTTTAAGCAAGCTGCTGAGTATTACGGTAAAGCTGCAGCCATCACCAATGATGGCAAGACTTACTTAAAACAAGGTCGCTTATTAAACTTGAATGAACAATATACAGCTGCGATCCCTGTGCTTGAAAAAGCCATATCAATGGGTATTGATCATCCTGGTGAAGCAAACTTTGAATTAGCTTTGGCTCATTTAAGTTTGAAACAGTATAAGTCGGCTTATAACCGTGCAGTGTTAGCTGCTAATGATAAGAAGACACAGAAGAGTGCAAATAGCTATATCTCTTATATTAAAGAGAAAGCACGTATGCATAATATCACGCTGTAATTACTTCGCAGTTTAGTGTTTGAATCGAAAGCCCCGCAAGGGGCTTTTTCTTTGGTATCAATAAACCTATTTACTGTAATCGGATTAAAGCTTGTGATTGATCATGATTTTTTTCAAGCTGTTGTGAAAGTTGGCTGACATTACTGAAGAGTGACTCTATTTTACTTTCCTGTGTAGGTAGGCAAATACAGGCAGCCAGTTTATAGTCGATTGTCAGTTTATGATGTTTACCAAAATCTTGATTAAAGTCAGATATTTGTTGTTCTATTCGTTTTAACACTACTTCCGTCCCCACCTCATCTATGTTGAATAAACCCAGTGCAAAGTGATTGTGATCTAGCCTAGCAATCATATCTGTTGCTCTTAATAGCGCTTCTTGCACTTGTTTGGTAAAGAATTCGAGTAAATGGGGTTGTTTGACGGTTTCATGAATGTGAGGGCACAGATACAATAGTGCCAAGCTTTGGTGGTCTCTCATGTGACGATGCCATTCTCGGTTGAATACTTCCATGAAATAGGTTTGGTTATAGACTCCAGTTTCAGGATCCCTGAAACCTGAGTTGCGGAACGAGTAGATCATAGATTAACTCCGATAGCAGACCTTGAACTAAGTATAGAAACAGTTCTGCAATAGCGGGCCAAAAAGGAGAAATATTAAAATGAAATTGGGTTTATTGGCAGGTTCGATAGCGTTAATCTTCACCCTTCAAGGTTGTTCTAAACCTGAAGTCACTGCAGTTCAAGAAAATAGCTCGGCTAATACGCCAGCAGTGCAGGGCGAAACACAAACGGCAGAGCAGCGTTACTTAGCGCTTGTGGATGCTTATTTTAAAGATTACCTAAAGCTTGAGCCCATCTACGCCACTTTTGTCGGCGTTAATAACTATAACGCCGATTTCGGTGGGGATTTAACTGAGGATTACCTTAAGGCTCGTCATGATCTTAACACTCACTATTTAGCTCAGGTGCGTGCGATAGATCCAAAGCAACTGCCTGCGGATCTACAGTTAAGTTATGACCTGTTCGTCTATGACCGTGATATGGCGTTAGTGGACGAAACTTTCCCTTCACGCTTTATGCCGATAAGCCAGTTCTATAGCACTGTCATTACTATGGTGCAGCTGGGAAGTGGCGAAAGTGCACAACCTTTTAAGACTGTCCAAGATTATCGTAATTGGGAACAGAGAGTCGATGGTTTCATCAAGTGGGTCGCACTTGCTGAAAATCGTATGAATCAAGGCATTGAAAGTAAAGTGGTACTACCTCGAGTGTTGGTAGAGCGCATTATTCCTCAGTTAGATGCTATGTTAACGACGGATGCGACTCAGAGTATTTTTTACTCGCCAATCCAGCATTTCCCCGAGAGTTTTTCAGAGCAAGATAAAGCGGAATTGACCACCCGTTATCAAGCCATGATAGCCGAACGTATCGTGCCAGCGTTAACGAACTTACGCGATTATTTTAAGCAAACCTATTTACCTAAATCGCGTGCGACTGATGGTTGGTCAGGTTTGCCTAACGGTAAAGCTTGGTATCAGCATCTGGCGAACTCACATACGACCACCACTATGTCTGTGGATGAAATTCATCAAATTGGTTTAAGTGAAGTGGCGCGAATTTTATCTGAGATGGATAAGGTGCGTGAGCAGGTCGGTTTTAAGGGCGATTTGAAGGCGTTTTTTGCGTCTTTATCTTCAGAGCCGCAGTATTTCTATAGCGATCGCCAAGGTTTGATTGATGGTTATATGGTGTTGAAAGATAAAATCAATCATGTCTTACCTAACTACTTTAATGTGATGCCAAAGGCTGATTACGTGGTTAAGCCGGTTGAAAGTTTTAGAGAACAATCAGCAGCGGGTGCCTCTTATGAAGCGCCAGCGGTGGATGGCAGCCGTCCAGGGGTGTTTTATATCAACACTTATAACCTCAAAGCACAGCCTAAGTGGGGGATGACGACTTTATCTTTGCACGAGGCCGCTCCTGGGCATCACTTCCAAATCGCGATCAAACAAGAGTTGACCGGTGTACCTGAGTTTCAGCGTTTTAGCGGTTATACCGCTTTCGAGGAAGGTTGGGCACTTTATGCTGAATACTTAGGTATTGAGATGGGGTTATTTACCGATCCTTACCAGTATTTTGGTAAGCTTTCCGATGAAATGCTGCGTGCCATGCGCTTAGTGGTTGATACTGGCCTTCATTCTAAAGGTTGGAGTCGTGAACAGGCGATTCAGTACATGAAAGACAACTCGCCTATGGCTGAGAGTGACATAGTCGCTGAAGTGGAGCGCTATATGGCGATCCCTGGTCAAGCTTTGTCTTACAAGGTCGGTCAGTTGAAGATTTTGGCACTGCGTGCCCGCGCAGAAAAAGCCTTGGGTGATAAATTTGATCTTAAAGCGTTCCACGATCAAATCCTCACCTCAGGTTCATTACCCATGGCGGTCATGGAAAACAAGATCGATCGTTGGATTGCGTCGAAACAAGCTTAGCCGTGTAAGATGCCGTTAATTGACTTTGTTGTCAGTGACGGCATTTTAAGACTTTTTTATTCAACAGAAAGTTTTTATACTGTTGATTCAAAACCTGTTAAAACGAATGTTTTAGTGGGAACTCAATGATATTTGGGGCAAATGTCTCATGATCCTTACAGGAGTTTTACTATGGTCCAGGCAACAGCAAGACATTTGTTAGTCAGCAGTGAAGAGCAGTGTCAAGCGCTGAAACAGCAAATAATGGAAGGCGCAGATTTTGCTCAAATTGCTCGCGCGCACTCTTCTTGCCCATCAGGTGCCCAAGGCGGCGAATTAGGGTCATTTGGTCCTGGCATGATGGTCAGAGAGTTTGATGAAGTGGTTTTTAGTGCACCATTAAACGAAGTACAAGGCCCCGTGAAAACGCAATTTGGCTTTCATTTACTTGAAGTGACCAGCCGCGCGTAAGTTTTACCGCTTATCTAATACAGCTTGTTTGATACGGCAGCGTTTGCTGCCGTTTTGTTTTATATGCTCATCACGGAGTCACTATGCTGGAACTCTACACAGATAGATTGAAACTCAGGAGCTTACAAGATAGTGATTGGGAACATTTTTATGCACTGCATAACGATTCTGAGATTAATCGTTTTGTACGCGTTCCAGAGTCGCAAGAGGTGATCCGCAGTAAGTTTCAGCAGCGTTCCGATACTTGGTTCTACGGTTCTGGCGATTGGCTGACCTTAGTAATTGAGACCGTTGATACTGGGCAGTTTATCGGTTTAACGGGCCTCTATTGTCAAAGTTTCGAGGAACAGCGTGCCGAAGTGGGTTATTTACTGGCGGCCGAGGGCCACGGTAAAGGTTATGCGACTGAGAGTTTAATGGCGGTCATTGATTGGGCTTGTTTAAGTTTTAATGTACATAAATTTGTTGGCCATTGTGCTAAAGATAATCACGCATCGGCACGAGTACTCGAAAAGTGTGGTTTTCGGCTTGAAGGTTTGCTCAGGCAGCAATTCAAAATAGGTGAAAACTGGCTCGATGAATCAGCCTTTGGCCTACTCGCCGATGAAAGACGTCTCTAGCCAAATTATCTTCAGCGAATTTTGTACTGTGCTGGTATAATGCCGCAGGTTTATTTTTAGAAGGCGTGTATTAAGTGGCGCAAATTAATCAATTGGCTTTGCATTCTGGCGAAGATTTCATTGAATTGTACAAAGTATTAAAAGTGCAAGGCATGAGCAATGCGGGTGGTGAAGCCAAACATTTTATCGACGAAGGTCAAGTCACTGTGAATGGTGAAGTTGAAACTCGTAAACGTAAAAAAATTATCGCGGGCGACATCGTCAGCTTTAATGGTGAATCAGTTCAAATCATTGCGGCAGAATAAGCCTGAAACAGTGGAGCAAGAAATGCAATTTCCAGATGATGACAATGGTAAAATGCTGGCCGCAATGGCTGAAGCGGGAATCGATTTAACTAAAGAGTTAGATGTTGATTTCTTTTTGGTTTTTGATGACCAACGCGATGCTGAAACTGCGTTAGAAGAATTAACAAATTCTGACTTGGAAGGCGAGCTTGAGCTGAATCTGAATGATGAGCTTGGTAAGTGGGAAATCATTGTTTGTCTCAATATGGTGCCTGAGTACGATACATTGGTTGAACAAGAAGTCATGCTAAATGATTTTGCTGCCGAATTCGGCGGCATGACCGACGGTTGGGGCGTAATGCAACATCAAGACGGTGACGATGAGTTTATGGACGATGATGACCATGACCATGTTCACGGTGAGCATTGCAATCACTAATTCTGATGCGCTTTAAGCCTTGAATCTAATAAACCACCTTTTGGGTGGTTTTTTATTGGTGTTTTTCTGCGATCCGTTAGTGATCTCAATAGCCTCGTTTAGCACTTATAGCGTTATTGTGCCTCGCTTAAACTGAGATACGTTTAATACAGATTAATGACGATAGGGCGCAAAAATCTCTAATAACCAGTCGATAAAAGCTTGAGCTTTTAACGGCAGGCTTGGGGATTTTGGGGTGAGTAAATAATATCGATAGGGACTGGTAAAGGGGGCGTCGAAGGGGATGACTAAGCTGCCATTTGCCAGTTGTTCTTCGATGAAGAATCGCGGAATAAGTGCTGCACCCATGCCACTCGCAGCCGCTTGACTCAACATATAAAAATGCTCAACACCAAAGGTTTGTGCTTGGGTGAGTGTTAAACCCACCTTTTCCGCCCAATACTCCCAAAGTTCGGGTCTTGTGGTGTGTTTCAGTAACGTGACGTGATTAATGTCCTCGATATTTTGCAGTTTAGGCGCTAGTGAAGGCGCGCAAACTAAGCATAAATCCTCATCCATCAGCTTGATATAATTCGCGCCCTTAGGGATGACTGTGCTACTACGGATCGCAATATCATAACGACCTTGGCTAAAATCCACGGCAAAGTCGCCAATGGATAAGTCGACATACAAGTGTGGATGGCGGGATTTAAACTGCTCCATTCTTGGAATGAGCCAATTGATGGTTAAGCTTGGCAGCACATTGATGGCTAAGGTTTGCGGCTTAGTGGGCTGACGGCGCAAGTCACTTGTAGCACTAGATAATGTTTGCAGAGCGGCTTGAACATGGGGTAAATAGCGTTTGGCTTCATCGGTTAAACCAACTTTTTTGTGTAAACGTACAAAGAGCGCAAAACCTAAATAATCCTCCAATACTCTGATTTGTTTGCTGACTGCGCCATGGGTGACATGCAACTCCTTGCTAGCTAATGTCATGCTCTGTAAACGTGCTGCGGCTTCGAAGGCACGGAGAGAATTGAGGGGCGGTAGTTCGGCAAACATTTTATTTCCTACTGCTGGAAAATCAGAACAGGACTCGGGATTTTGTGTGAGTTTATCTCACGCTGTGGCGACAATAACTCCTTTGCGTTTATTTGGCAAACGCAGTCTAATGTTCGGCAATCACTCTCTTTTTTATCAGAAGAATAATAAATCATCATGGAATTTGAACTGACTCTACAAATCGCAGCGATACTTTTTGCCGTCGCTATGGTGGCTGGTTTTATTGACTCAATCGCTGGTGGCGGAGGCTTGCTGACCATTCCTGCACTTATGTGGGCAGGCTTGCCGCCTGCGGTTGCCTTAGGGACAAATAAGCTGCAGGCCTGTGGCGGCAGTTTTTTTGCGAGTTTGTACTTTGTCCGTAAAGGGCTGGTTGATCTTAAATCCGTTAAGTTAGCCTTGATTTGTGCATTTATCGGTGCGGCATTGGGTACGATTCTAGTTCAACTGGTCGATACTGAAGTGCTGGAGTTGATGTTACCTTTTTTGATTTTGGCTATTGGTTGTTACTTTTTATTTTCGAAAAAGATTTCTGAAGATGACAAACATCAAGTGCTAACACCTACCGCATTTGCCTTTACTGCGGCATTGGGCGTGGGATTGTACGATGGCTTTTTTGGCCCTGGTACTGGGAGCTTTTTTGCGCTGGCCTTTGTATCGTTAGCGGGGTTTGGTTTGGCGAAGGCAACTGCCCACGCAAAACTACTTAATTTCTCCACTAACATTGCTTCGCTGATCTTCTTTGCCTTGGGCGGAAAAGTGATTTGGTTATTAGGATTAGTCATGCTGGCAGGGCAAGCGATTGGCGCAACCTTGGGTTCTCGTCTCGTGGTCACTAAAGGTACAAAGATTATCAAGCCATTGGTGGTGACTATGTCCCTTGCTATGAGTTTTAAACTTTTGGCGAGCCAATATAATTTATTTTCGTAAACTATTTGATATTAAGCATTTTATAAAACTCACTCATCAATAGACGCTCTTTAAGCTGCGCATGAGTGTATCTTAGTGGCGTCCATCTTGGCTCAAAAGTTAAGCTGAGGTGGATATCATCCAAAAGATCCGCCAAATGACGACTTAAAACGTCTCATCCTACTTTGAGTTAGGTGTACTCTTTCAAGTTTTTTGAATAGTATTACCTGTCATTTTTAATACACTTTTTAGGCTTCTTATTGTTTTGGTGTGTATTTTAAATATTGTGTACATATTTAATCCGATTGATATAAGTGCAGTGTCTATCTTGCTAGTCTTATTTGCATCGACGGGCGGCATGTGCGCTCGGGTTTAGCGCCACCACTTCTTTAAAAGAGCGATTATGAAATTTATCCACACCTCGGACTGGCACATAGGTCGTCAATTACACAATCAATCACTACTGGATGATCAAGCCTTTGTGCTCGAGCAAATTATTGCTCTAGCGGATGAACACAAGGTGGATGCCGTGATTGTGGCGGGGGATATTTATGACAGATCGATTCCGCCTGCGAATGCGGTCGCGCTGTTAGATGATGTGCTTAACCGCTTAGTACATGATTTAGGTCTGCAAGTCATTATGATTGCGGGTAATCACGATGGTCACGAGCGCTTAGGTTTTGCAGCAAAACAAATGGCGGCAAGTGGGTTACATATTATTGGCCCTTTGAGTGCTGACATTCATCCCATTACTTTGTCGAGTTCAAGCGGTGATGTGGTGTTTTATCCCTTGCCCTATGCCGAACCTGCCACAGTGCGCCAAGTTTTTGAGTGTGAGGCGGCAAGCCATGAGGCCGCAATGACGCTATTGCTTGAACAAGTACACCAGCACGATAGCCAAGGTTTGCCGAAAGTGGTGATAAGCCATTGTTTTTTGGATGGTGGCAGTGAGTCAGAATCTGAGCGACCACTGAGCATTGGTGGCGCCGATAAAATATCGCCAACGCTATTTACTGAGTTTGATTATGTCGCCCTTGGGCATTTGCACGGACCGCAATACAAAGGTGCAGAGCATGTGCGCTACTCAGGATCGATTTTGAAGTATTCCTTTAGCGAACAACATCAACATAAGTCGGTGACCTTAGTCGAACTTAGTGCAAAAACGCCAGCAAATATCCGCTTATTGCCATTAACGTCGATACGCGATGTCCGCATCTTAGAAGGGGAGTTAGCCACATTACTCGCCCATGGAAAAACGGATATCAAGCGTGAGGACTACCTTATGGTCAGACTCCTTGATAAACATGCCATTTTAGATGCTATGGGGAAATTGAGAGCCGTTTACCCTAATGTGCTGCATTTAGAGCGGACTGGTCTGATGGCGGGGCAGCAACAAGTCACCTTGAGCCGAGATCATATCAAAAAAGGCGAGATGGACATGTTCCGTGACTTTTTCTCTCAAGTGTCCGGCGAGTCATTAACACAAGCACAGCAAGCCGTGATGGATGAACTCCTGACTAAGCTACACAATGAGGAGCACCAAGCATGAGACCACTTAGCCTTTCCATGTCAGCCTTTGGCCCCTTTGCATCGATTCAACAACTTGATTTTACGGCCTTAGGGACTAATCCGTTATTTTTGATTAATGGACCCACTGGTGCGGGTAAGACGACCTTGCTCGATGGTATTTGCTTTGCTCTCTATGGCAAAACCACTGGTAATGAGCGTGAAGGCAGCCAGATGCGCTGCGATATGGCCGATGATAGTCTGCTAACAGAAGTCACTTTTAGTTTTCAGTTGGGTAATTGCAGTTATCGTATTCGCCGTGTGCCAGAGCAAGACAGGGTTAAAAAAAGCGGTGACGGCTCAACGGTGCAGAAGCCCGAAGCACAGTTATATAAGATAGACGCCGCGGGTAATGAAAGTTTGCTTGTAGCGAGCAAAGTCTCTGAGGCAACCGCTGAGATTGAAGCCTTAACTGGCCTCGATGTGGAGCAGTTTCGCCAAGTGATGGTGTTGCCGCAGGGGAAATTTCGCGAATTGTTAATGGCAGACTCCAAAGCAAGAGAACTGATATTTAGTCAGCTATTTCAAACGCATATATACCGACGTATTGAAGATTCCTTAAAAAGTAAGGCTGCAGATATCCGCGCCTTAGTGAAAGATCAACGCAGCCGCCGTGATGGCATTTTACAAAGTGCGGGTTTAGCATCCGATGACGAGCTTAGCTGTGAATTAGCCAAGCTTACGCCAGAACTTGAAACAGCCCAAAGTGCGAAAGAACAGGCATTACAGCAGCAACAATGGGTGATAAAAACCAGCGATGCCGCCCAGCATTTATTGGCCGAATTTGTGCAGTTTGATGCCTTAACTCAAACGGTAGTAGTGCTTGATGCGCAGCAAGAAAACATGGCTGCGCAAACCTATAAACTGAATTTGGCCAAACAGGCGCAGCACTTGGCACCCATGATTGAGGTGTTTGTGGCCCGTGAGCAGGAAGCCAAGGCGGCAAGTTTTGCCCTTGAACATGCGAAAACAGCATTAATCAATGCTAAAAAAGCCTTCGATAACGCAGAGCTTAAGACCGCTGATTTGCCCGTGTTGGAAGCGTCGTTACTCGAACAGGAACAGGTTAAACAGCAACTGAATGCCTTAGGGCCGCAGCTCAGGGAATTGGATAGGCTTAATAAAACCCTTGAACAAGAGCAAGCGCAGCTCATTAGCGCGAAAACACAACTTCAGAACAGCAAAAATGAGTTAACCACCGTAGTCCAAAAACGCCGTGAATTAGAATCCGCTCTGCCGCAACTACAGGCCAACAGCGAAACTCGCCTCTCATTGCAACAAGCGCATCAGCAGCAACAGCAGTTATTGTCTACCTATCAGCAATGGCAACAAGTGGCGGCAAGGGTATCGTCGACACAGGCAAAACTTGTTGAGGCTAAAGTCAAAGGGCAACAACTCAGTGCTCAGCATCAGCAAGCACAGGTTGTATATAAAGCCTTATTGTTGACTTGGCATCAAGGACAGGCCGCTATTTTAGCGCGGCAATTACAGCAAGATGAACCTTGCCCTGTTTGTGGCAGCCAAACACATCCACAGCCAGCACAAAGCCAAGAGCCACTCCCAAGTGATGAAGCGCTGCAATTAGCACTTGAGGCTGAAACGAATGCTCAAGAAATCCTGAGCAAAGCCAGAGCGGAATATCGTGGGCTACAAACGCAGTTAGAAACCTTGCAACAGCAAGCACAAGATCTCGCGGTCCAATTGGGCACTGCGGTTGATATTCCTTTAGACGAACATACACATACCTTGTCGCAATACGCTTTCTCACTCACTCAAGCGGAGCAAGCCCATCAGCAGTTACAGCTGTTACAGCAAGAGATTGCATTGTTGCACGCACAGGAAACGCATCTACAACAAAAGCTAGAGCAAGGACAAACACACGACAGTGCACTGCAATCTAAAGTGGATATATTGCAGGGGCAGTTAGCGCACATGCAGCAAAGTGTTCCATCTGCGCTTGTAACGCTTGAGGCCTTAACTGCAGCAATCGCGCAAAATCAGCAAAGTATCAGCCAAATTAAGCAACAGATCACTAGTGTTAGGGATCTCCAACAACAGACTGGCCAATCTTTTGTTGCGGCTAAAGCGGCACTTAATGGTGCTGAAAATGCTGCTGAGGCGGCATTAGCCCAGCAAACGCGTGCACAGCAGCAACTCAATCAGCAATTAGTCGCAGCAGGTTTTGCCGATCAACAGGCCTTATTTGAGGCCATGCTGGATGAAGAACAACAGCGTGCATTAGCCAGCGAAATTGAGGCTTACCAGCAGCGCAGTGCTTTGACCAAGGCACAGTGCGAGCAGTTAGCGCTTAAGCTTAAGGATAAAGTACTACCCGATAGCATTAAGCTGGCTGCTGAGCTTGAGTTCGCGCAGCAAGCATTACACGCTGCCGAGCAGGCATGGCAGTTGCTTCACACTCGCACAGTATTACTGATGCAAACCCAAACCCAGCTGAGTATTGCCGATGCAAAAGCTAAGGTTTTGGAAGATGAATATGCGGTTATCGGCACCCTTGCAGATGTCGCTAATGGAAATACAGGTAATAAGATCAGTCTGCAACGTTTTGTGTTAAGCGTACTGCTTGACGATGTGTTGTTAGAGGCAAGCCACAGGCTACACCTAATGAGCAAAGGGCGTTATCGTTTACTACGTAAGGAAGATAGGGCCAAGGGCAACAAAGCTTCTGGGCTCGAATTAGAAGTAGAAGATGCTTATACCTCCAAAGTGCGTCCTGTGGCTACCTTAAGCGGTGGTGAAAGTTTTATGGCAGCATTATCTATGGCGTTAGGCCTATCAGATGTAGTGCAAGCCTATGCAGGTGGTATTAAACTCGATACTTTATTTATCGATGAAGGCTTTGGCAGTTTAGATCAAGATTCTTTAGAACTGGCCATTCGGACCCTGATGGATTTGCAATCCTCTGGCCGCATGATAGGGGTGATCTCGCACGTGTCGGAAATGAAAGAGCAGATAAATACCCGCATCGACATCAATAAAACCTCACATGGGAGCGAAATGACGATAGTTTTGCCTTAGTTGCTCTTTCTCACAGAGTGCGATAAATAACAAATTGTTTTATAAGTGTTATTTATTGTATCTCCAGTGTGTTTAACATTCGGATAATACACGCAAAGTGAGTTGGAAATGCCAACTAGCGCATGTTTTTCATTAATGGTGCAACAAAAGAGTGAAATAGCGTTTGTCATAATCGGTTTTTTGATATAAGTTGGGAAAAATTCGGGCTTCCCTCAAAGGGACTGGTCAAAATAGAACGCAAAGTTAACGAAAGGTGAAAAGCGTTGCAAACAGGCAAACCCAACTTTATCAACTTATCGCAAACCCGTTTGCAGAACTTATCATCGACCCAAAAGAACATTCTATTAATGGGTAGTTTGTTGATGGGTGCTGCTATGTTGATGCCGAATAATAACCATGTTACGCCAACTGCTCAGCGTATCCCTGTTGTTCTCGATATTGAAAATATTCTCCCTCAAGTTTCTGAACCTGAAGTCCTAGATCAAGCTGCACTCATTAATAATGCTCCCCAGTTTGAGCGAATTATCGTTTCCGGTGATACCTTAAGTGGGTTATTTTCCAAGGCGGGTGTTGATCAGCAGACTATGTATAAGGTTTTAGAAGCTGATTTAAACATTTTGGCACTTGATACCCTGTTACCTGGTAACAGAATGCAATTTTGGCTTGATAGTGAAGGCCAGTTACAAAAATTAGAACTTTATTTTAACGCTGCCCGCCAAGTGGTTTTTACGCGTTATGAAGACGGTAGTTTTAATGTTGAAGAAGTGAACGTTGAAGGTGTTTGGCAAAATCGAATTTTGACTGGCGATATTAAAGGTTCTTTCTACGTTTCAGCCCAAAAAATGGGCTTAGCCGCTGCAGATATTCAGCGAATTGAAGATTTACTCAAAGAAAAATTGAATTTTGCCCGTGATTTACGAGCTGGCGACAAATTCTCAGTTTTGGTAAATGATCAATATGTTGAAGGTGAACCGACGGGAAGTAGCCAAATTTTAGGCGTCAGTATTAAAAGTGGCCGTTCTGAAATTAGTGCATATCAATATTCTGATGGTAGTTATTATGATGCTAAAGGTCAGAGTTTAGTTCGGGCATTCCAACGTTATCCGTTAGCTAAACAACCGCGTATGAGTTCACGTTTTAACAGCCATCGCAAACACCCAATCACAGGGCGTATTTCTCCCCATAATGGAACAGACTTTTCTGTGCCGATCGGGACTAAAGTTGTTGCACCTGGTGATGGAATTGTCAGTTTAGTGACGGACCATCAGTTTGCTGGTAAGTATATTGTGATTGAACATGGTGGTAAGTACCGTACCCGTTACCTACATTTGTCTAAGGCGTTAGTGCGTAAAGGTCAACGTGTAACTCGCGGTCAAGTGATTGCTTTATCTGGTAATACAGGTCGTTCGACTGGCCCGCATTTGCATTATGAATTCCATATCAATGGTAAACCTGTTGATCCGTTGAAAGCCGATATTCCTATGTCGAGCAAGTTAGCGAATCAAGATTTACGCACATTCACTAATATGGTGAAGAGTCGTGAAGCTATAATGAACTTAGGTTAGCCAAACCTAAGCTAATAGAATTTATAGTATCAAAGTTTGAATAAACAATAGCACTGACTTTCTAGAAGAGTTTATCAATGCCGATGAAATGAAAATTTCATCGGCATTTTTGTTTCCACAATACTTATTATGGTAGACATTTTCCTGCTATCACGAGTACTGTTCGAGTTGTATAAAAGCTTAAAATTTGTTCGACTCGAAGTCGTGGCGATAAAACATAAGGGGATAAAATAGATAGGATCTTCAGTTAGAAGTGTTATAGCGAGTCATTCAAAAGGTTGTGAAGAGGAAAATTGTGCGGCTGAAGAGCTTATAACGTTTTTTATTAAGGACTGAACAGAGAACCCAATATGCAGTGCTAAATCGTGCCTATCAGCTTGCGTGGCGCCTTTGCATCACTTTTAATGCGCACTTGCACAATTTACCTTTTAATGCGGGACAGCCACCACAGGGTGATTTTTTAAAGGGACGTAATGCAAAGCTGTGTTCCGTGGGTAAAGGAGAAAGTCGAGTAATAATAGTCGATGAAAATGTCGCATCATTTGCGGCAATAAACTTAGCTTTCGCGAGTTTTAATTGTTTTTTGAGTGTTGATTTATTGCTATGGGCAAATTCTTGCTGAGCAATATGCTTAGAGAGTAATTGGGTGAGGTGCTTTCGTTGAGCCTTTTTATTCGTCAAAAATTTATCAGTCTGCGCGCGTAGATGTGATGAGGATGTAATAGCGTTCCCTGTGTTTGAAACAGATTTAACCTGTGCTTTGAGTAGCTTTTTAGCTTGCTTTTTACACCACTTGCTTAAGAGTTTGTCGATATTCTGTTTCATCATTGTCATTACAGTATTTTGCTGCGCTAGATACTATAACATTCTAAATGAAAACTATTATCAGTCAAGTTTTGAGCAAAAAATATACGAAGGTCAGGTGTCGACTTTATCTGTAGAATAAGGGGATATGTTAGCGTCGATGCAAGTCAATAATAAGCGCAAATCAAATTCAAACTGGTGATAATCCGGCTCCATGTGGGTACACAAATTATAGAAAGCTTTGTTGTGATCTTTTTCTTTTAAATGGGCTAATTCATGTACGACGACCATACGCAACAAAGGTTCTGGCACACGCTTTAAACGCGAAGAAATGCGAATTTCGTTCTTCGCTTTGATTTTATTGCCTTGAACTCGTGCTACGTAGGAATGCAAGCCAAGTGCATGATGACTAATATTAATTTTGTCATCAAATATCACTTTTGAGAGCGGGGAGGACTGGCGTAAAAATTGATTTTTAATCGTCTGAGTATAGTCGTACAGCGCTTTATCGCTACGAACGCTATGTATGACAGGATGACGTTTCAGCAATAGCTTGGGTAATGTGCCAGCATCGAGATGTTGCTGTACCTGCTGCTGAATATCAAGGCTGTAACCGTTTAAGTACTTTAATGGATTCATAGAGGATTTAGCTCCGAATGACTTCGGAGCCTGAGTTCATCACATTACTTATACTTTGCCAAAAATTCGGCGATTTTGATGGGCATAAGCGGCTTCGAAAGCTAACTGCTGTACTTTTTTAAGATCTAAACTATCGAAATCAACTTGGGGTGGATTGCGCTTGTTTTGCTCTTTGATAGTGACAGGAGACAATAGACTGACAGGTAATTCCCCTAATTGAATGGCTGCTTCAAGTTTAAAGCTTGTCGCTGAACCCGCGAGTTTACCTTTTTGCTCACGTTCTATGATGACAACTTCATCAACGCGATAATCTTGCATCAGCTTATGAAAAGCGAAGTGAAACTCACGAATAGCTTCTGTGGTAGCAGATTGGGAAACGGTGAAAGACACCTTACGGCATTCTGGCACATTGAAGGTTTCACCTTCATAGCTCAATAAACTGATAATGGCTTCGCCACCTTTTAATTCAACACCACAAACTCTCATGTTACACCTTCAAAATATCGATAATAGCGCTATTGTAGCTGGAAATGACATGAGGATCAGTGTTTACCATGCGCTTTTGATTCGCTTGGCGACAGACTGATAATTTTAGTATGTCAATTTCCAGTATTAGATCATGCCTATGTGATTTGTATCAGAGATAATATCTGATGTTAAATCCACCGGCCTTTATGCATAAATTAGTTTTAAACTTCTTCAGTATCATTATCTTGCAGTAATTGTGCCGCAGCAGGTTTTCTACGCATAGGAGCATCGCCGACATCCACGCCCGTGATGAAACGCTTATCCCGCGACGGTGCTGGTGTGGTTGCTTTGGTTCTTTTGCTCTTACCTTTAGCAAGCTCCGCTTTAGCAACACGTTTTACTGGCGTCTGTTTAGCTTTGCTTTTTAGACCACTAAATTTAGCTTCTAGGCCTGGAATTGTGCTGATCTCAAAGGTTTTTCTGAGGAAGACTTGGACTTTCTTAAAGTTGTCCCAATCTTTTGGCCCGACGAGCGATATCGCATCACCTTTTGCGCCTGCACGACCAGTACGGCCGATACGATGCACGTATTCTTCGGCAAATTTAGGCATGTCGAAGTTAACGACCAAGGACACATTGAGCAAATCGAGGCCGCGAGAGGCGACATCGGTTGTCACTAGTACTTGTTGTTGGCCACGGGCAAATTGGTCCATGATTTGGTTTCGTGCGGATTGCTTTAAATCACCGCTGAGGGCGGCGGTTGCAAAACCTTGCGCGGTTAATTTAGCGGCTAAGCGCTCAGTATCTGGACGCGTCGCGGTAAAGATGATCACTTGTTTATGGGTTTCATCTTTGAGCAAACGAGCTAATAACGCTTCTTTATGGTCTAAGTGGTCACATAAAAAGATACGTTGATGAATATCGTTATGCTCAGAGTGAGCTGCGCCAATCGCCACGTGCGCTGGATTTTTTAGTAATGTTGTTGCGATATCATTGATTTCATCGTGATCTAACGTGGCCGAAAACATCAGAGTTTGACGACGTTTATGATCGGCTGCATCGTTGATCGCTTTTAGCTGCGGTGCAAAGCCTAAATCCAACATGCGGTCGGCTTCATCGAGGACTAATAACTCTAAGCCATTGAGAAAAAGATGCTTCTGTTCTAAATGATCGGCGATACGGCCTGGAGTCGCGACAATGAAATGCGGTTCTTTCGCTAGAGCTTTGGCTTGGTCATTAAAGTTTTCCCCGCCCAGTACGCTGATGGCCTTGTATTGGGTGTTGGCGACAAGGAGGCGAAGCTGACTATAAACCTGATGCGCTAGTTCGCGGGTCGGTAATAAAATCAAGACTCTAGGATCACGTTTCGACAGTGAGCGGGTAGAAATGACTCTTTGCAATGCGGGTAACAAAAACGCTAAGGTTTTACCTGAGCCCGTTTTTGATGACGCCATTAAATCTTTACCTGCCAATGCGATAGGCAGTGCTTGTTCCTGGATGGCGGTGGGTTCTGTGATCCCCATATGTTTTATGCTTTGAAGCAGACGCTGGTCCAGAGAAAAATCGGTAAATTGCAAAGGTATATCCCCTAAATCTTAGTAAGGGCAGATTATAGCCTTAATCATCCTTGCTCAGCTATCCACATCGGTGATTATCTCTGCTTCATGCACGGATTGATGTAGAAAGAGTGCCATTTATGCTCTGTTGATTGTATTTATTTACATTGGTATTACAACCTCTTAATTGTGTCGTTTTTACCGATTGACAGTGGATATGGCAGGATTTTACGTTATCGTGTACTGCATTGAGTTACAGGAGAAATGATTTATGGCTAACGGAACAACCCCTTCGGTAGGTATTGCCTTGGGTAGTGGGGCGGCGAAAGGTTGGGCACATATAGGTGTATTGAATGGTTTAGCTGCCATGGGTATTAAGCCCGATAAAGTGGCTGGATGTTCGGTAGGGGCTTTAGTGGGGGCCGCTTACGCCCATGATCATTTACCCGAGTTAGAAAAATGGGTGCGCGGTTTTTCTAGTTGGGACGTGCTTGGCTTGATGGATATTCGATGGCGTAAGGGCGGGCTTATCGGCGGAGACAAAGTGTTCGATGTGCTGCATGCACGTATAGGAGATGTGAATATTGAAAATCTCAATCGTCCCTTTGCAGCCGTCGCGACTGACTTATACTCTGGTCAGGAAATTTGGTTTACTGAAGGGGATTTACGGCAAGCGGTACGGGCCTCTTGCTCCATGCCGGGGATTTTAGCCCCTGTCAGACAAGGAGATCGCTGGTTAGTCGATGGTGCTGTGGTGAATCCTGTTCCTGTTTCGGTCAGCCGTGCCATGGGCGTTGATGTAGTGATTGCAGTGGATTTATATGGCTATCATTCTGGGCGTATCCAAGTGTTACCCGTGAATATGACCAGCCAAAGGACTGTCCAAGCTGAAATGGATATGCCAGCGCGACAAGAAACGGGCTTTATGGATTTATTCGCCCGTGGCCGAGATTATGTCAGCAACCTAACCGATAAGTTTTCACTCGGCACTAAATCGAATCCGGGGATGATTGCTGTGATGTCGCAATCTATGGGTATTTTAGAGCAAAGACATAAGCGGGCGCGGTTGATGGGCGATCCACCAGATATTTGTATTGTGCCAGAGGTGGGAAATATCGGCACTATGGAGTTTCACCGTGCTGATGAGGCGATTGCCGCCGGCGAAGCTGCGGTGGAGAAAGTCGCCCACTTGATTGAAGCTGCGCTCTGGAAAGGCTGATGATGCAAAATGTAGAGTCAAAAGCTTTATATAGATAGCGTTTGATTGCCAGATAAACAAAAGTCGGTATCACTTTTGCGATACCGACTATTTGCTATCTCATATTGAGATGTTTATACCGCTTTGTTGGTGACTTAGGCTAGTTTGACCAACATTTTACCGCGATTCTTACCTTCAAATAGACCGATAAAAGCATCAGGTGCTTGTTCAAGCCCTTGATAAATTGTTTGTTCTGCTTTTACTTTGCCTTCCGCTAACCATTGAGCCATTTTTGCGGTGAACTCAGGATAATGCGCCCAATGTTCGGATACGATAAAACCTTCTAACTTGAGTTTTCGCATTACAATTAGGGCTAAGTTGTCAGGGCCAGGTGTTGGAGTTGTGTTGTTATATTGCGAAATCATACCGCAAACAGCGATACGTCCATGATCTTTCATATTGCTCAGCGCTGCGGCTAAATGCTCGCCACCGACGTTCTCAAAATACACGTCAACCCCTTCTGGCGCAGCTTTTGTCAACGCTTGGGTAAGATTGCCACAAGTCTTGTAATTGATGACCGCATCAACACCATAACTTTTTAATAATTCAGCTTTTTCATCTGAACCGACAGAGGCTATAACACGGGCACCTATTAGTTTACCAATTTGGCAAGCCACACTACCTACTGCGCCAGAGGCGGCGGAAACAAACAATGTCTCACCCGCTTTTAAATCTGTAATGCGAGCCAGTCCTGTCCAAGCTGTCATGCCTGGCATGCCGAGTACGCCGAGGAAATGTGAACTATCAAGCGTAGTTAGTGGTAAAGCTGTTAGTCCTGCGGTATCTGTGACTGCGTGTTCACGCCAACCTAGCATGCTGCTGACTTTAGTACCAACCGGGAACTCGGTGTTTTTTGACGCGATAACTTCACCAATCGCACCGCCTTCTAAGACTTGATTTAAGGCGAAGGGCGGAACATAACTCTTGCGATCAACCATGCGCCCGCGCATGTAAGGGTCAACCGACATCCATAGATTTTTAATCAGCACTTGTCCATCAGCGAGTGGTGCTAACGCTTTATTTACTAAAGTAAAGTTCTGTGCTGTAGGCATGCCTTCTGGGCGACTAGCTAGATGGATCTCACGGGTTTCAGTCATACTCTTCATAAAAACTCACCTTTTGTTTGTGCGCAAACTAATGATGTTAACTCTACGTGGCTTTAAGATTGAATGCAAATAGTTTGCGCGCAAACTAGATGGGGTGGGACAGATCGGATAAGATAGCGTTATGTTTAAATGACAGGCGCTTAAACGTGCAGAATTGCTTACCTCAACATGAGCTAGACGCTACAAAACAGACTCATAGCCAAGCTTCTAGCGATCCACTCTGTTTATCCGATAATGTTTGTTTCGCGTTATATTCTGCGAGCAATGCATTAGTGCGTGCTTATCGGCCTCTACTCGAGGCATACGAGTTAACTTTCCCTCAATATTTAGTGATGCAAACCCTGTGGCGTCAAAACGGCTGTAGCCAAACCCAGCTATCAATGGCGACTAAACTCGATATGGGAACCTTAACGCCCATCGTCAAGCGGTTAGAGTTGAAGGGGTTGATTACGCGATTAGCCTGCGTTGAAGATGAGCGGAAAAAGCTGATCACTCTGACAAGTCAAGGAGAGGGTATCAGGCACGAAGCTCTTGCCTTGAAGCAAACCTTGCTTGATAAAGTGCAGATGGACGCTGAGGCACTCGATTTACTAAGGCGGCAATGTCTTGCCTTGATCGAAGATATACAGTCCTAGATATAAGTTGGTTTATGCATAGTGATGCTATTAACTCAGGGGTTGCACTGATTAATACTTGATTGGCTTAGTTTTTGCTTTAAAACCGTTATTGAGTCTTAGACGCCGAATTTTTGACGATGAATTCTATTTTAAATGCCTTTAATCTTAATCGCAGCAGTGCCAGTATCGCCGATGCCTATGGTGCCTATGGTGCCAATAGCCAAAAGACGAGCACGGCTAAAACCGATACTACGACAGAAACAAATAAAACGCAGACGGATGCTACCAAACCCGATAACGGTAAAACCGATGAGATAGCGCTGTCGCCACGGGCGCAACGCGCACAGAAAATTCAATCGATGGCGAAGGATTTTTTTGCCGATGGTCAATTTGGCGTCGCCGATATTCCCGCATTGGTATCGCGCTTACAAAAAGATGGCATTTTATCGGATGTGCAACTCGAGCGTTTATCGAAAAACGGTATTACAGTGCCGAGCACAACAACGCCGACTAAACAATCGTTGCAAGATTTTTTAGATGATGAAATCAAGTCATTAGCTAAAAAATCACCTAATAATCCTCTTATCAATACCTTAGTTGATGCTAAAAACGTCTTAACCAATATGGATGATGCTCAGTCGCCGGTGCTAGCCCAGAAGGCCACGAAAGTCCTTAGCCAATTGACGGATTATTTGAATTCTGAACCTCCGCTTACGGATGCTCAAAAGCAGCAGTGGCAGGGGCTAAAATCTATGATGCAACTTGCTTCATCTATGGGGGCACATCAATCTGCATCGGGCCAACTCAGTAGTTATCTTGCGCTTGCTAAACGTTAATTCACATCCATAGTGCGTGATAAACACAAATTGTCACGCATTCAACTAGCTGGGTTTAATCAGCAGGTCAAGGCGCAATTTTCAGATAATTGGGCCTAGCTGCAGTTCTTGTTTGTTCTTTTATTTCATCCTAAAAACTATGATCTGGATCATGGACTCCTTACCGTCATTGTAGCCTAATGCTCTACATATTGTGTTTTATGCTTTTAAAATCACTAGATGTAGTGTTAATTTTTAGGCGAGATGGAGAGGAACTGAACAATGCCAGTCGTAATTAAGCGTGATGGTTGCCGCACACCTTTTGATGAAACAAGGATAAGGGATGCAGTGAATGCCGCTGCAAACTCAGTTGGAATAGAGGATGGCGACTATGCAGCGACAGTGGCAGCGTGTATCAGTCAGAGCGTCGCGCCATTAGCTGAAGTCGATATCCACCATCTACAAGATGCAGTTGAGAATTTACTGATGGAAGGGCCGTACAAGTCCCTGGCGCGGGTGTATATCGAATACCGTCACGACAGAGATGTGTGCCGTGAAGCGACCAGTAAACTCAACCTCGAAATCCGTGGTTTAGTTGAGCAAAGCAATGCGGCTTTACTCAATGAAAATGCTAATAAAGATTCAAAAGTCATTCCTACTCAGCGGGATTTACTCGCGGGCATAGTCGCCAAACATTACGCCAAGAGTCATATTTTGCCAAAGGATGTAGTCGCTGCCCATGAAGCGGGCGAGATCCATTACCACGACCTAGATTACTCTCCGTTTTTCCCGATGTTTAACTGCATGTTGATTGATTTAGCTGGCATGTTGACCCACGGCTTTAAAATGGGTAATGCCGAAATTGAAACCCCTAAGTCTATTTCAACAGCGACAGCAGTGACCGCGCAGATCATTGCCCAAGTGGCGAGCCATATCTATGGCGGCACAACTATCAACCGTATCGATGAAGTGTTAGCGCCATTTGTCGCTAAGAGCTACGACAAGCACTACCAAATTGCCCTGAATTGGAAGATCACCGATGCCAAAGCCTTTGCTACGGCACAAACTGAAAAAGAATGTCACGATGCATTCCAGTCTTTGGAATATGAGGTCAATACCTTACACACTGCCAATGGCCAAACACCGTTCGTGACCTTTGGGTTTGGTTTAGGTACGTCGTGGGAATCACGCTTAATTCAGCAATCTATGCTCAAAGTGCGGATGGCGGGATTGGGGAAAAATCGCAAGACTGCAGTATTCCCTAAGCTAGTGTTTGCGATTCGCGATGGTATTAATCATAAAGCGGGCGATTGCAATTACGATGTAAAACAGATGGCGCTCAAATGCGCAACAATGCGCATGTATCCCGACATCCTCAACTACGAGCAAGTCGAGAAAGTGACCGGTTCATTTAAAACCCCAATGGGCTGCCGTAGCTTTTTAGGCACCTATGAAGAAAATGGCGAGCTTGTGCATGAAGGGCGCAATAATTTGGGAGTGGTCAGTTTAAACCTGCCGCGGATTGCCTTAGAAGCCAATGGCGATGAGACTGAGTTTTATCGCATTTTAGATGACAGATTAGTATTAGCCCGTAAAGCGCTGGATACCCGTATTGAGCGACTGAACGGTGTTAAAGCTCGCGTGGCACCTATCCTCTATATGGAAGGCGCCTGTGGTGTACGTTTACGGGCAGATGATGATGTGGCGCAAATCTTTAAAAATGGCCGCGCTTCGATTTCACTCGGTTACATTGGCCTGCATGAAACCATGAATGCACTCTATGGCACCCAAACCCATGTATTTGACGATGCACAATTAAGGGACAAAGCCGTCGCTATTGTAGCTTATCTTAAAGCGGCTACCGATGCGTGGAAGGCCGAAACAGGTTATGGCTTTAGTCTGTATAGCACGCCAAGTGAGAGTCTCTGCAGCCGTTTTTGTAAACTGGATGCGAGGCAATTTGGGCTAGTCACAGGGGTGACAGATAAGGGCTATTACACGAATAGTTTCCACCTCGATGTGGAAAAAAGCGTTAACCCCTACGATAAAATTGATTTTGAACAGCCATATCCCGCTATCGCCAACGGCGGCTTTATTTGTTATGGCGAATATCCCAATATGCAGCATAACCTCGAAGCGCTGGAAAACGTCTGGGATTATAGCTACAGCCGCGTGCCTTACTATGGCACTAACACGCCAATTGATGAATGCTACGACTGTGGTTTTACCGGCGAATTTAGTTGTACCAGTAAAGGGTTCACTTGCCCTAAGTGTGGCAATCATGAGCCTAGTCGAGTTTCTGTGACGCGCCGTGTGTGCGGTTACTTAGGCAGCCCAGATGCGCGGCCTTTTAATTATGGCAAGCAAGAAGAAGTAAAGCGCAGGATTAAACACTTGTAACACTATTACCTTATTCTGCCTGTTAGACTTATTCCGTGGCATCAATGGTGCCATGGGGTAAGTACCAATGTTAAAAGATGAAATGCACTGTGAGTGACCATCAATGAATTACCATCAGTATTTCCCTATCGATGTGGTCAATGGCCCAGGTACCCGTGCGACCTTGTTTGTCTCTGGCTGTGAGCACCAGTGCCGCGGTTGTTACAACCAAAGCACGTGGGATCCCCGTTCTGGGCATATATTTGATAGGATGATGGAAGATAGGATTATTGCCGATCTTAATGATAAGCGGATTGTGCGCCGAGGTTTATCGCTTTCGGGCGGAGATCCTTTATTGCCTGTCAATCTCAGTGCCATTTTGACGCTCGTCAAACGAGTCAAGACTGAGTGTTCGGGTAAAGATATTTGGCTGTGGACAGGTTATGTGCTCGATGAGTTGAGTGATGAACAGCGCGCCGTGTTGGCCTATATTGATGTGCTGGTGGACGGAAAATTTGAACAAAGTCTTGCCGATCCGAGTCTCGTGTTTCGCGGTAGCAGCAATCAGATCATTCGTTTGTTATAAAAGCGGTAACGAGGATCTGTAACTTGCTGCTATAATCTCAGGCCTTGACACAGACGCTAGCATAATCAGGCTAAGATTTTACTGTGGCTAACTTAGGTAATTTAAGGTAACAGAATGAATTTAAAGCAAGAACTGCAGCAGCTTAACGATAAATTAGATAAATTTCGTCGTAAACTTGCTGCGGCTGAACAAAGAGGCGATGACGTCATTATTGCCCAGTTCAAACGCGAAATCGCTGCGGTCACTAAGCAAATCGGCAGTGTGAAAGGACAACAAACCCGCTTATTGAATAAGCAAGGGTCAGATATCAAAGGTTTGCCTTTCCATCGTGCTTTGACAAAAGCGGAACAAGCAGACATGGGCAAACTGAAAAAGTCTGTCAAAGGGCTTGTGGTAATCCACCCTATGACGGCTATCGGCCGTGAAATGGGGCTAACGGAAGTTACTGGATACGCTCCCGCAAAATTTTAATGTGGGATAGGATGTCACTGGCACGGGATCGAGTGTCGATCGCGTGTTTGTGCTCCTTGTATTTTATGCACTGCTTCGTTTTAATCCATTCCTTCGTGCTGCCCATCGAAAAGACATTCATGTTTGGTTTAGTTGATTAAAACACTAAAGTATTTCTGGATTGTTCGAAAACACTTTAGAATAATGCGCTTAGTTGGCTAAGTGCCTAATCCTCGTTTTGTTTCTAGGGATCTTATTCGTCTCATGGAATGAGAGTTGTCGTTAAGGTTAAGTATGTCGATAAAATATGTCGCGACGTCAAAGTTACCCACTCCTTGGGGCGTGTTTGCCATGCATGGTTTTGAAGATACCGAATCAGGTAAAGAGCATGTTGCGCTCACATTCGGTACGCTCAGTGCGGATGAACCTGTGTTGGGCCGTATTCATTCCGAGTGTTTAACCGGCGATGCTTTATTTAGCTTGCGTTGTGACTGTGGTTTTCAGTTACAAGCTGCCATGCAAAATATTGCGGAAACGGGCAGTGGCTTTATCCTCTATTTACGCCAAGAAGGCCGTGGCATTGGTTTGCTTAATAAAATTCGCGCCTATGAGCTGCAAGATAAAGGCGCCAACACGGTTGAAGCCAACGAGCAACTCGGTTTCGAAGCGGATATGCGTAAATACGACATGATCAAGCCTATGCTGGAACAGATAGGGGTGAAGCATGTGCGTTTGATGACCAATAATCCGCGTAAAGTTAAAGCGATGAAGGAGTTTGGCATCGAAGTGGTTGAGCGCGTACCGCTGCAAGTTGGTAAAAATCGTTATAACGAAGCGTACTTAAAAACTAAATCCACTGAGCTTGGACACATGATGTCTGAATATCATTTTATGGATGAAAATAAGTAGTTTTGTCATCATAAAGAGTCGACCGATTGAGTTAAAAATGAGGAAGGTTTAAGTCAATTGAGCCATTGTTTCAGTCGGTTGCTATTAAGCTTGTCGCTAATGTGCTTGGCATTACTGAGCGTTATTCCTACCACCTTTGCCGATAGTGTCTCTGCTACAAATACATTCGTATCTGCATCTCAAGCGGATTATTCCGACTTTTCTATCAATCATGCACCTAATAATGCTAATGGTAGTAATCCGATAGAAACTAGCACTAATCCAAATTCTGTTTACGCCTTTGGTAGTTATCTTGGCACTGGCGTTTACCGCGCTGCAAACCAAAATGCCACCGTCGTTAGCATTCCGTTAAGCTTTGATTTGAAGAAAGATAGCGGTAGCCAAACTTGGTTACGGTTACCTATCTCCTTTGGCTTTTTTGATTATTTAGCCAAAGATATCACTGAAGGTGAGTTGCCGTCGTCGATAGGTACTATGACAGTTACCCCAGGTTTTGAGCATCATTGGCAGGCGAGCGAAAATACTCGAATGGAAGGGTATTTAGATATCGGTTTTGGCACTAATTTCGATAAAAACGATAACGTTGCTATTATCGCCTCAGGGATTAGTAGCTTGTATGACTTTACCTTAGCAGGGCAGGATGCTGTGTGGGTATCGAGATTACGCTTTGCTGGGTACAGCGAGCACTATGGTAAGTTTTCGGATCAATTTGCAGTACTACAAACAGGTGTTGATTTAGGGTTAGCACCACGCTGGCAATGGTGGGATCTGCAGGTGCAACCAAGGATCTTTGCCGTGGGTTATTGGTATTTCAATGAACTCAGATTTATCAGCGAGATAGAGCAAGATACCATAGTTTCAGGCAGCTATGAGGCAGGTTTTTCCCTTGCCTTTTCTAAGCCGTTAGGCGGTGAATTATTGAGTGTTGATCGCATCGGATTCAGTTATCGTCGTGGCGATGGGCTCAATGTTTGGCGTTTAATGTTTAGCTTTCCTATCTAGGTATCATCCATTACGGGATGTATTACAAAGACTATTGGTCAGTTATTTTGTCTAAGCTGACTTTTGCGCGTCGCGCATCTTCTTATCAGTCAAGGTCGCTATTTGACTACTTAGCTGCATTATTTGTTCTTGGATTAACTTACGCTGTTGCTCCGCAACCTCAGAGTCATCTCCTTTAAGTTTGGCCAGCATTTTTTGTAGTGCTTTGATCTGCTCTTTTATTTTCTGGATCTGTTGGTCGATTAACGTCATGGGCTCTTCTGACGCATCATTTTCTGTTCCATCTTTTTTTGCTGCAGCATTGTCTCTTAAAGGGGCACCTACATCTGCGGACAATGCGGCGCGGCCGGCTGAAGAAATGGAGACTGTGTCTTGAGTATCCTGCGCATCTGCTGTCGATTCATTAGTCGCCGTTTTTGTTGTGGCAGGAGTTGCTGCGATATATGCGCTCGATACCGGAGTGAAAGTTGAGCCGATTGTGGCACTGTTTATTCCATTAATGCTCATTCCATACTCCATTAGATGCAAACTGTGTTGATACTCAAATCGCTATCGGCCATTAATTGGAAAACTGAAGCTAATTTTTGGCTTATTTGGCAAAAAGCGCGATATTGCTGATGACAATACAGCCCTCAAGTGAGGACTGTTCACGTTTTATGGCTGCAGAGGGCGAAGATTAACTGTTACCCCAAATATGGCTATTTACTTTGTCATCTGTGCTAGGTTTATCGCTTTTAACAGACTTGTCAGGGGGAGTTTGATTGGTTTTCTTCGTCGCAATTTTTGCCGCAGGCTTCTTAGTCGCTTGACTAGAGTCTGCTTTGGGTGGCGGCAAGGGTAATTTATTGGCTCTTAAATAAAGATATTCGACTTTATCCCGCGCCCACTCTGTTTTTCTCAAAAAACGTAAACTGGATTTGATGCTGGGATCGTGGGTAAAACAGCGGATATTAATTCTTTCACCTAATTCTTCCCAGCCGTATTTCTCGACTAAATAAGTGATGATCGTTTCCAGTTTAATGCCGTGGAGCGGGTTATTCGATTGATTCATATTATGCATGTTGCAGTGTGCTATGGCGGGAGTATAGCAGTTTTGTATGCCTGATACAGTGTGCAATGGTATCGAGTCAAGCTTGAATACCTTGCTAGCTCAAACCTGTGATAGCTGTTATTGGTGCAGCAGTATGATCAAAACAGGCGCAATAAAGCGCCTGTTTTAGGTTGGTCATTTGGACTGTTTGACTAGTCTTTGACTGGCTCTTTAAGCTCAGTTTCAACCAGTAAATCAATTTCGCCTTTACCTTTGGTTTTCACAATCAAGAGTGCTGTAATCACTAAGGTTGTGACTATGCCCGCTATGGTTGATACCGTCATAGGTAAACCTGCGCCTAAGGTTGACGAGTTCAGTAGGAAGGTGATAACCACAGTGGTCATAAACATCGCTGGAATTGTCGCAATCCAATGTAGTTTGTTATGTCGTAGCAGGTAAGCCGAAGCCGTCCACAGCATTAATACTGCAGTGGCTTGGTTTGCTACACCGAAGTAGCGCCAAATCACACCAAAGTCCACTTGGGTCAATATGCCGCCGATAACAAAGAGTGGGAGAGCTAACACTAAGCGCTTTGGTAGTGAGATTTGTGGCATCTTGAAAAACTCAGCCAGAATTAAACGCGCAGAGCGGAAAGCCGTATCGCCTGAGGTAATCGGCAGAATAATCACCCCTAGGATAGCCATAAAGCCACCGATAGCGCCTAACAGACCGGTAGAGGCCTCATAGACGACGTTGGCAGGGTTACCTGACATACCCGCACTTAACCCTTCAACTCCGCCAAAGTAAGACAACGCGATGGCACACCAAAGCAATGCGATAATGCCTTCGCCAATCATGGCACCAAAGAAGACGAAGCGACCATTAGTCTCGTTTTCAACGCAGCGGGCCATTAACGGTGATTGAGTAGCATGGAAACCCGATACTGCGCCACAGGCAATAGTGATAAATAGGGCAGGCCAAAGTGGCATGTCGTTCGGATTTAAGTTTTGGAAGAAATCGCCCGCTTGTACGTTAGGCAGTAAGGTATGCTCGCTTGATAGCATAATTGCGAAAGCTAAACCAAACGACATGAAGAACAATAAAGCGCCAAAGAAGGGGTACAGACGACCGATAATTTTATCGACAGGTACCACAGTTGCAATCAGGTAATAGACGAAGATTATACCAACGAAGATACTGACATCCCAACCAGTAAGCTTGCCAAGTAAGCCTGCAGGCGCAGAGATAAAGACCACACCGACAAGCAGTAACAGCACAATAGCAAACACGTTCATGAAGTGTTTGGCGCTCTTACCTAAATACTTACCCGCAAGGTTTGGCACGGATTGACCGCCATTGCGCACTGACAACATACCGGAGAAGTAGTCATGTACTGCACCTGCAAAGATACAGCCAACCACAATCCACAACATGGCTGCAGGACCATAGAGTGCACCTAAGATAGGACCAAAAATTGGGCCTACGCCTGCAATGTTTAATAATTGAATTAGATAGACTTTGCCTTTAGACATAGGCACAAAGTCGACGCCATCAGTTTGACTGAAAGCGGGTGTTTGACGATTAGCGTTAATGCCGAAGACTTTCTCGACAAAGGCGCCGTAGATAAAGTAGCCGCCGATCAGTAGACCGACACAGAGTAGGAACCACATCATTTTTGTTATCTCCCCATTTGAGTTCTGGCGAGTGTAAACAAGTTGTTGATATAAAACTTTGTAATTTCAATGAGTGGTCGAAAATGCAGTGTGAGCGGCAATTGGTGAGCTTAAGTGGTTACCATTGTATGTTAACGGTGAGTGTTGTTGGCCATCTTATGGCTAAAAATACGTCGCTAAGATAACTTTGGTATTGTGTTTATTGAAAGCCAAATAGCTGTTTAAGGCTTTTAAGATAGCGGCGTGATACGGGTACTTTATCGCCTAAATGAGTGGTGACTTCAGCCCCTGTATCTAACAGCTCAATTTCAGCAATCGCCTTAGGTGAAATCAAATACTGCCTATGGCAGCGCACCAGTGGGGTTTTTTCTTCGAACACTTTCAAGGTCAACTGGGTATGGACTTTGCCTTTCGTGCTGGCCACATGGATGCCGCTTAAGTCACTGAACACATATTCCACATCTTGGATTGCAATGACTTTGAGTTTATTGCCGCTGTAGCAGGGAATATGTTCAAGACTCTTTGGGGTAATGGAGTCCATAGCCTGAGGCGTTAGATTTTTACGCACACGAGTGAGGGTTTTACTGAGTCTGTCGGCATCTATGGGTTTGAGTAAATAATCGAAGGCATGATTGTCGAAGGCTTTGACGGCAAACTCGTCGTAGGCGGTGACAAACACGATTTTCGGCATGTCATCGGGGTCGAGCATTGCAATAAGTTCCATGCCCGAAATGCGTGGCATTTGGATATCAAGAAAGATTAACTGAGGTTTTTCTTTGGTTATGCTCTGTAATGCTTCAATAGCATTGGCGCATTGACCGACGATTTGGATGTCGTGTTCTTGCCCCAAAAGGTCAGCTAATTCTTCACGAGCAAACAGCTCATCATCGACAATTAAACAATTGATCACGTGCGGTTATCCATATTTGATGTTTCAGGGCTTTCTATGGGCAATCTTATGGTGACACGAGTCAATTGATCGGGCTCGCATTCCACTGTCACGCCGTATTGTTCGCCAAAAATATTTTGAATTCGCTTATGCACTAAGTTCATCCCTAGGCCTTCTGAGCCCTCAATGGGCTGATACAACCCGGCATTGTCTGTGACTTCTAGCTCCAGTACATCATTTTCGAGCTTGCCAGTCACTTTGATCTGCCCTTGCTCAATCATGTGCGACGTGCCGTGCTTTACGGCATTCTCAATAATTGGCTGCAGGGTAAAGGCGGGGACTTTACAGTGGTAGAGTGATTCAGGTATCGCGATACTGACTTGTAATTTATCAATAAAACGCGCTTTTTCAATGGTGAGATAGGACGCTATGTGATCTAGCTCATCCCCAAGCGTCACTAAGCCTGTCGTTCGCTTTAAATTGATCCGTAAAAATTGCGATAACTGCTGCAATAGCTGCTTAGACATATCAGGATCACGTTTGATAATCGCGCTAATGGTATTCAGTGCATTAAATAAAAAGTGCGGATTGACCTGAGCCTGCAGCAATTTAAGTTCGGCTTGAGTCAGTAGATTTTGCTGTTGCTCAAAACGCCCATAAAGAATTTGGTTCGATAACAGGCGGGCAATACCTTCACCTAAAGTACGGTTGATATTCAAAAAAAGTTTATTCTTAGGCTCATAGAGTTTAATCGTGCCAATGACTTCGGTATCACTGCGCAGCGGGATCACTAGACTTGACCCTAGACGGCAATGAGAAGAAATAGAGCATGCATAGGGCGTTTCAACGCCATCGGCGAACATGACCTTATTTTGATTGATGGCTTCTAAGGTGATTTTGGATGAAATCGGTGTACCAGGGAGATGGTGATCGGCGCCTATGCCAATAAAGGCTAACAGTTTTTCTCTGTCCGTGATGGCCACTGCACCCACATTGGTTTCTTCGATGACGATTTGGGCGACGTGACTACTACTTTCTTCGTTAAATCCTTTGGATAGTAATCCGACACTGCGTTCGGCAATTTTTAATGCCTTAGTCGAAAAGCTCGATGAGAGTTTATCAAACATGGTTTTTTGGTCACGGATCATGCTCATAAAGAGTGCCGCTCCCACGGAGTTCACTAACAACATGGGCGGCGCGATTTGACGTACCAATTCCCATGCATCATCGAAGGGGCGTGCGACCAAAAGTATGATGCTCATTTGCATCATTTCAGCATAAAAAGTCACTAGGCAAACGAGTAATGGATTGTAGATGAGCTCACTTTTATCTGCGCGTCTTAAGTAGAAGCTTATCATCCCTGCGGATAAGCCTTCTAAGGTGGTGGAGATGGCGCAGGCTATATCAGTAAAGCCGCCCATACTGTAGCGGTGTAGCCCACCAGTCAGCCCCACCAGAAAACCAGTAACCGGTCCTCCTAGTAATCCGCCTAAAACGGCGCCCATAGCACGAGTGTTGGCAATCGCTCCTGAGGTTTGCTCACCAAAATAAGTGGCCATGATGCAGAAACTCGAAAAAATCAGATACATAAAAATCTTATGTGGCAGACGAGGAGACGTTTCAGCAAACAGTTTAAACAGCGGTGTTTTACTGACTAAGTAAACGATCACTAAGTACAGCGACATCTGTTGGGTCAGTAATAGGATCAAAGACATAATGGCTCACATTATCGTCACAGATGTCGGCGCAGTCGTCCCCATTTGAAAGTTTGTGCGCGAGATCAGGGTTCGAATTTAACCGTTAGGATATAAAGAACAATAATATTGCATCTTTAGGAGGACATATGTCCAATTCTGTTCACGGTCATGATGTTATGGCGCTGATGGTAGCTCAAGGGGCCGCTATTATAAAGCCTGAATTAATTTCCATGATGGAGCAAAAGTTTGGCTCGGCGGCTCGATACCATACTTGTAGTGCAACTGATTTGAGTGCCGAAGCATTAATTGAGTTACTCATAGGTAAAGGTAAGTTTTACGAAACGTCCCAAGGTATACAACTTGTAGCAGGGCGAAAGTGTGAGCATTAATACCCATCGTATTAAATATCTGTTCATTCAGCGGGAGCTCAAAGCGCTTTAGACAAGGCAAAGGCTTGAAGGCATAGCGGTGCTCTGTCCAAAGCATTAAACGCTGTATAAGCGTGTTGCCATGCAGTGAATATCAGCCGCCCTTCGGGAGCCACAGGCATTCCACTCCGGTGTTGCATTACTTAAAAGGGAATGACCATTTCTGCATCAATGCGCCTTGGATTGAGATGCCAGTGAGGCTCTGAACTGACTAACTATTTAATGTGATTGGTATAATACACAGTGACCATAGCGTACTCATTTTATTTGGCTGGTTAGTTTTTAGTCACTTAGATGTGTAATTATTTTGTTGAAGCTTAGGCTTCATCATGGCGCTTATTTGCAATTTGCTCCTGCTGTGCGGGGGTGAGTTGGGTAAATTCATTGATCAAAATACGCAGTAATCGAGATTTTGCAATATTGGTGGATTTCGATAGGGCGTCAAGCTGAGAAATACTGTTTTCAGTGAGGGTAAAGGTCGCGTGGCGATAAATCTTAGTCGATTTTTTATCTAAGCCCTTAACTATGGTTTGTGTGGTGGGCGCAGCTAATAAACTCGCCTTACCTAAAGCGTAGTTATTGGCATCTTCAATGAAATCATCGACAGAAACCGGCTTGATGATTTGCTTAGGTTTCTTACGTTTAAGATCAGTTAAGCTCATAGCTATTTTCTGGTGGCATTGCGAATAACTCATCCGCGATGGCGCGGATCTCATCGGCTGCTTTTCCATCGGGTTCTATTTCGACGACTGAAGAGCCTCTTTCTTCACTGTCATCATAAATATTTCGGCAAAATGTAACTGAATTTAGCACTCTTAGTCCAAAGGATTGCACCACATCTTTGGCTTCTAAAATGCGTTTAAACTGTGTAGGAAGCGCTGGACATTGGGTTAGCACTATAGTCGCGATCATTTTAGGATTCACCATCTTACACGTACTTAGCATGTCTTCCATGTGGGGTAATGTTTTGAGATCGCGTCTTTTGGGTCTGAGGGGGATCACAACATAAGTCGCTACCGACATAGCTGCGCGCATGGCTAAGTTATCTTGGCCACCACAATCTACAATTACGTAGTCAAAACGCTCATTGAGGCTGAGTAAATCATTACGAATCTTGCCGTAAAGTTGGATGCAATTAATACTTGGGAGGCTTGGATCATTATTTCTTGCTTGGATCCAATCTGAAGTCGTGCGTTGGGGATCACAATCGACCATGAGGACGTTTGCCTGAAATTTTTGCTTAATATAAACGGCAAGATTTTGAGCGAGACAACTTTTTCCGCTACCACCTTTTTCACCACCTACCAGCAAGATCATACTGACGCCCCTTAATGAATTGTTCAATTCATTGAGTGTAGAACAGAGCCATTAAAGCTGCGAAATTTAAGTTAAATTAAAGCAGTTGCATAGCAATATGGTAGCTTTGGTCATGGCATCTCGCGCAACGGCAGACTTGTCCTTTAACGGTATTTTGTTGGGTTGAATTGGGATTAAAGGTCACTTCGATGAGTTCCCCGAGTGCAAACGGATTTTTATAATCGAATAAAATGCCGCGTCTTGCTAAGTCGATACACACACCTTCATCTGTTTGCTTCATGCCTTGAGTGTCGATCCAATTCAAGACCACGCGCTCTGCTTCCATGTCGACTCGCAGTGATGTGCGTTTTTCTTCAAAACCAGTAGTATGGTCACCCATAACTCAATTGCCCCGTAAATTATTGATCTCAGTAAAACTAGCATAATTGCTTTTTGGCAGAATACCAATGTGAAAGCTAGGTCTTTGATAATAGTTTTAAAACGAGAACAGCAGGTGCCATTGATTTAGGTTTCAATAGCACCAACTCAGGTATTTGATTAATTGTCGTATTCTTGATTTTTTGGATAAGGCATTTTTAATTGGCCCCAACGAATCACAATCACGGTTGCCGCTAAAATTAGCGTCGATAATGATATTGCTGCGATACGCCAGTCTTCCATGCTCTTCATATCTAAGATTAGGTAACGGGCCAAGGCGACAATCGCAATATAAAGCGGCATACGTACTGGTAACTTACCGGATTCATAGTAGTTAGCCACCATGGCTAACACTTCTAAGAAAATAAATAACAAGAGTAAATCGGCCAGTGCGACCATACGTACAGAGATGATATGCACAATTTCTTGGCCTATTGCGACAACGGTGGCAATGGCAATAATAAATAGGACTAAGTGTTCAACGGCTTTAAGGCTTTTAGAACCATATTGATGATAAAAAGGCATGGATATTCCCTACTTGATGTTTTTATAAATAGTAACAGCAAAAATCTGTTTTTAGGGAAAAGCTAGGCGCCGCTGTGTGATTTAATTCACAGATATGTACGATCTTAAATTCGGCGCAAAGTGGAGTTAACGTGGTTGTATTGTAAAAGGTGATTCACATGATGAACAAAAGGGAAGCGAGAGCGAATGTGTTAATCCGCTTATGCTGTTACCTTGACTCAATCGTTGTACCAACATAAGCGGTTTGAATATAAAAGATTATTTATTCTTGCGTTTCTGCCACTTAAACATAATTGAATATTTCCACAGATTATTAATCAGCAAATAACCGACAGCGGAAAAAACCACTCCTAGCACTAGACACCCGAGTAAGAATGCCGGACCTATGGTCGCAAGCGATGCTTCAATCCATTGCCAACTTGCTTCGAAGGCAAAATCTTGCGGAGCATGGCCGAGTATTTTAGCACCGAGTAAATACGCCCCATAAAACATCACTGGCATAGTTAAGGGATTGGTTATCCATACTAATGCAACTGAAACAGGAATATTAACGTTAAATAGAATGGCAAAAGCCGCTGCAACAACCATCTGAAATGGCATTGGGATCCAAGCGACAAATAACCCTACGGCAAATGCGCCTGGGGCGGATTTTCGATTAAGTGCCCATAGATTGGGATTATGTAACAAGCGTCCGAACATGCGTAAGTGTTTATGCTCACGCAAGGTTTCAGGCTTAGGCATAAATCTTTTAATTAATTTTTTTGGCATATGCTGAAATTGCTGTCTTAACTTAATTCACTATGAATCGATTCATGTTTGGCTTTAGTGCCATCTTATTATCAGCGATGTTATGGCCTTCGCTGCCGCCAGTCAGTTACATACCCTACTTTGTTGTTGGGGCGTTAATCTTACACCGAAAAATCCCTGTCTGTGCAGGTGGGCTCTTTGCGGTAGCATGGCTAACTGGTTTTTGCTTAGGATTATCTAGGCAGGATTTGCCAGTGTTACAACAACCTATACAGGTAAGGGGCGAAATCATATCACTAGTTAGTCGAAACAGCGACTGGCTAAGTTTGGATATATCGCTCATTAAACCAAATTTAATCTTAGGGCCAAACGCAAAATTGCGACTCACGTGGAAAGATCCGCCAGAAGTCGATGTGGGTCAGGTTTGGCTGTTTACGTTGACACCTAAGAGCATTGCTAGCGTGCTAAATCAAGGCGGCTAC
Organism: Shewanella oncorhynchi; assembly: GCF_030848765.1. Classification (NCBI taxonomy): domain Bacteria; kingdom Pseudomonadati; phylum Pseudomonadota; class Gammaproteobacteria; order Alteromonadales; family Shewanellaceae; genus Shewanella; species Shewanella oncorhynchi. Next base: position 3,104,647 of record NZ_CP132914.1, on the reverse strand, counting down.
AACGAACAAAAACAATTAATCAGTCAACATGTTGTCGGTAAAGGACGAGTGATTGAGGCGCAGTTACTTGCGGTTTCGCCTTCATTGCGTAATGACCTCATAAGCGCATTGACACCTGAATTAGCCTCTTTACCTCAAGGTGACATTTTACTCGCTTTGCTTTTGGGGGATAAGCATTTGATCTCACAAGCTCGTTGGCAAGCACTAAGGCAGACTGGCACTGGCCATTTAGTGGCGATTTCCGGTTTGCACCTCTCCGTCGTCGCGGCATGGGTATACGCTTGCCTTTTGTTTGGATTGAGTCGTTTGGTGTCACATCAGAGTCGACGTAATATGACTTTTGCGTTAGTCGCGGCAGGTATAGGCGCAGCATTTTATGCCTATCTTGCAGGTTTTGGTGTATCGACTCAGCGTGCACTCGTGATGATTTTACTGTTAATGCTACTGAGTTTATTAAAGCGATTTTCTACTGCGTGGGAGCGCTTGCTGTTTGCATTGTTTGTCGTATTGTTACTCGACCCGCTTGCTTGTTTAAGTGCGGGATTTTGGCTGTCGTTTTGTGCTTTAGGGGTGATTTTATATACCTTAGTCATCCAGCCCAAAGAGTTTACGGCTGTGTCGACTCGAAGGACGCGTGTAGGCGCGGGGCTTTTACAATTTTGGGCCATCCAGTGGCGCTTGAGCCTTGGGCTTGGATTACTGCAAGGAGCACTCTTTGGTGGTGTGAGTTTACACAGCTTGTGGATGAATATCCTAGCTGTGCCATGGTTTAGTTTTGTTGTTATCCCATTAGCTATGGCGGGATTTATATGCTGGTGGGTTGGTACTGCGTTTGGGTTCTCTTGGTTAGGACTGCTTCGCCTAAGTGATTGGAGTTTATCACCCTATGCACAGTTGCTAGACATAAGCCAGCAATTGCCAGCCCATTGGTTAGCGCTTTCAGATACGATATTAGCCTTGGGGTTATCTGCGTTCATCGGTGGTGTGTTATGGCGCTATGTGCCTAAAAATAAAAATTATACTGCTTGGTTAAGCCTGCTGAGTTTACTGTTTATTCCCGCTTTGCTTTTCTGTATTACGCTGTGGTCACCCGTTCAAAATAATCGATGGGCTATGCATTTACTGGATGTGGGCCAAGGTTTAGCTGTGGTTATTGAAAAGAATGGTAGAGGGCTGGTCTACGACACAGGTGCCGCCTTTGGTGATGACTTCAGTTATGCGGAGCGGGTGATATTACCTTTCCTAAAAGCCAAAGGCATTCAAGATATTGATTATATTGTTATCAGCCATAGCGATAACGATCATGCAGGTGGTGCCCCTGTTTTGATTGAGGCTTACCCTAAGGCTTTAGTGATCACAGACATGGCTGGCTTTAGTGGCCAAGATTGCCGCCCAAGGCAGATTCAATGGCAAGGGCTGAGCTTGAATTTGCTTTCTCCGCCTCAAGCGTTAGTGGGTAATAATGGTTCCTGTGTTATACGCATTGATGATGACAGGCAGAGTCTACTGCTTACGGGGGATATCGAAAAGCAAATCGAAACTTCGCTATTAAGTCGTGCCTTAAGTGGTGAGTATGAGTTACAAAGTGAAGTGCTCGTTGCGCCCCACCACGGCAGTAAAACCTCGTCAACTGAAGCCTTTATTGATGCTGTGGCCCCCAAGTTAGTCTTGTTTCCTGCTGGTTTTGCTAATCGCTGGGGGTTTCCAAAATCCACAGTGGTTGAACGGTATCAGCAACGGGAGATTATGGGCCTAACTACAGGTATAGAAGGGCAGATTAGTGTGATTTTTCAGCAGTCTGAGCGAGAGGTTAAGACCTATCGTGGTGATTTAGCGCCATTTTGGTACAACTCTCTGTTTAGATTTGGTGACTTGATTAATCCAGAGTAGAATGCCTACTTTGCCATAATTTAGTGTTATCAATGACAACATCTCCTAAAGACGAAATGTGGACAGTTTTCAAACGATTACTGGGCTATATAAAACAGATGAAAGGCATGTTTATGCTTTCAGTTGCGGGATTAATTATTTATGGTCTCGTCGATGCCGCCTTTATCGCTTTCATCGGCCCCTTTATTGATAAGGGTTTCTCCGGCGGCGCACCTGCTGCGGTGACCAACGGCATCGCATTGCCAACCAGTGAAGGTTTCCACGCGAACAACGACGTGCTAATGATGGCGCCGCTTGTGGTTATCGTCATGTTTTCCCTGCGCGGTTTTGCCAACTTTGTCTCGACCTACGGCATTTCATACATGAGTGCGCGTTTGATCATGGACATGCGTCAGCAAGTGTTTGAGCATTATCTGAGCCTGCCTGTCAGTTATATGGATAAGGAAAATACCGGTAACTTGATCTCAAAAGTGACTTTTGATACTGAGCAAATCGCTCGAGCATCGGGAAGTGCTTTGATTTCAATCGTCCGCGATAGTGTGACTGTGTTTGGTATGCTGGTGCTGATGTTCTATAACTCTTGGAAGCTATCCCTCTGTATTCTTGTGATTGGTCCTATCATGGGCATGGTCATTGCGGTGGTTAGTCGTCGTTTCCGTAAGGTCTCTAAGCAAATTCAAACAGCCATGGGCGGGGTGAGTGCGACTACGGAGCAAATGATTAAAGGCCATAAAAACGTATTGGCCTTTGGTGGACAGGAAACAGAAGCAACCCGTTTTGCTAAAGTAAACGATCAAAACCGCCATCAAAATATGAAGTTAGCTGTGGCACAAGCCATTAGTCAGCCTCTGATCATGATTATTGGTTCATTCGCCTTAGCCTTTGTACTTTATGCGGCAAGCTTAGACAGCATGAAAGCCGATCTTACCGCGGGTACTTTCGCGACGATTCTTGGTGCCATGATGGCCATGTTACAGCCAATCAAAAACTTAACCCGAGTGAATGCCGAATTTCAACGGGGTATTGCGGCTTGTACCACAGTGTTTGAATTACTGGATACGCTGCCTGAGTCAGATACGGGAACTTATACTGTTGAGCGTGCTAAGGGTCATCTACGTTTTGATAATGTGTGTTTTACCTATGACAGCCAAGATCGTCGTGCTCTTGAGAATGTCGATTTTGAAGTCAAACCCGGGCAAACCTTAGCCTTAGTTGGACGTTCTGGCTCAGGTAAGTCGACTATTGCGAGTTTAGTGACCCGTTTTTATACGGGCCTTGAATCCGGCGATATTCTGCTTGATGACGTCAGCATCTACGATTACTCGCTAAAATCGCTGCGTAATCAAGTGGCACTGGTATCGCAACAGGTGACCTTGTTCAATGACACGATAGCCAATAACATCGCTTACGCCTACCCAGGTGAAGCCACTCGTGAGCAGATCATTGAAGCTGCGACCTTGGCCTATGCGATGGAGTTTATTGATCAGCTGCCCCAAGGCCTTGATACCCAAGTGGGTGAGAATGGCGTGTTATTGTCCGGTGGTCAAAGACAGCGGATTGCGATTGCGCGCGCTATGTTGCGTGATGCGCCTGTGTTGATCCTCGATGAAGCGACCTCCGCACTGGATACTGAGTCAGAAAAAGCCATTCAAAAAGGGTTAGATAACCTCAGACAAAACCGCACATCTGTAGTGATTGCCCACAGGTTGTCGACCATCGAGAGTGCCGATCAAATTTTAGTAGTCGATCAGGGGCGGATTGTCGAGCGCGGGACGCACCAATCACTATTGGAATTAGATGGGATGTACGCCAAATTATACCAAATGCAATTTGGTAGTTAGATGCAGGCCTTAGTGAATAAAATTTGGTATCAGGGCCATCCACTGCGATGGCTCCTGTTACCTTTATCTGGCTTATTCGCGGTTATCACTTATGTGCGCCGCGCTTTGTTTCACCTCGGGATGAAATCACAAACTGCAATGCCTGTACCTGTCATCGTCGTCGGTAATATTACCGTCGGTGGCAGCGGTAAGACGCCAACTGTGATTTATCTGATTGAATTACTGCGCCAACATGGATTTCACCCCGGTGTGATCAGTCGTGGTTACGGTGTTGATATTCAAGGCGTTAAATCGGTTTGCTTAGGTGCAAGTGCGGCAGAGGTGGGTGATGAACCTGCCATGATAGTGGCGCGCACTCAAGTGCCTATGGTGGTTGGTGCTAAACGGGTCGATGCGGCTAATGCGCTTATTGCTGAGTTTGGTGTTGATGTCATCATCTGTGACGATGGCCTACAGCATTATGCTCTGGCACGCGATATTGAGCTGGTGGTAATTGATGGTCAGCGCGGTTTAGGCAATGGCTTGCTATTGCCAGCAGGTCCATTGCGTGAAGGCGCGTGGCGTCTCGATACCGTGGATTTTATCGTCAGTAATGGCGGCCCAGCGGCAAAAGGGCAGTTCGAAATGCAACTGACACCTACGGCAGTGAAGCCTGTTAAATGTGATGCGACGTCTGGTGAATATACTTTCGATAAGTCTCAGCCGCTCGTTGCGATGGCGGGCATAGGTAATCCAGCGCGTTTCTTTGAATCGTTGCGCGCTCAAGGTTATCAACTGGCGCTATGCCAGGGTTTTGATGACCATCAGCCCTACGATAAAACCCAATTACGTGATTTAGCCCAAGACTTGCCGCTATTGATGACAGAAAAAGATGCGGTTAAATGTCGCGATTTTGCACAAGAAAACTGGTGGTATTTGGCGGTCGATGCCAAGCTATCCCCACAATTTGATGAACAGCTGCTCGCACGTCTTCGTGAAGTGGCTGCAGCTAAATAAGGAAACTTCCATGGCATTCGATAAAAAATTGTTAGATATAGTGGCTTGCCCTGTGTGTAAGGGAAAACTTGAGTACGATAAAACGACGCAGCAGTTGATTTGTAAGGCAGATAAACTTGCTTATCCGATCACTGAAGGTATCCCGGTGTTATTGGAAAATCGTGCTGTGCCACTGACCGAATCAGTTTAGTGTGATGTGAATGCGCGTATTGTCTCATACGCGCATGCTTACTTTTTATTCTGCTTATTATCGTTTTAGCTATTTTTAGCCGATTTAAGTTTTTTGTATTGGTAACTGTGCACGTTTCTTCATTACTTTGAGTTTAGTTAATAGCTCATAAATTTGTGTTTATCAGCATTGGTTGCCCCCTCTTGGCACTCACCGCGGATTTCTCCTCGACCAGGCTCGATAATTCGGCTTAATTCAATATAACCTTCGCGGCAATAACCCGTCATTTCAAGGGTTTTGATTAAACCTAAATCAACCTGTCTCCCCCAAATTTCTAATGAGTCCTGTAGATCTTGCATCGCGCGGCGTTGCTCACGGGGATCTTGCATATTACGTATGCGTGCCTCGTGTGGAAAAGGGCGCTCTGTATCATTCATTGTCGACTTTTCATCGACCAGCCGCGCTTTGTAGCTGAAGAGTTTAAGGCCATCGCTTTTAATATCCGTCGTTAACTTATCCCGTAATTTTCCGGCGAGTTCACTCGGGTCAATTGGCGCACTGCTGCAGGCGATGAGCGAGAAACAACTTAAGATGGCAAGGCTGAGATATCGAAACGGCATAATCAAATTTAACTCTTAGGTTATTAACTGACAGAAGAATACCTTAATATGGCCCTAAAGTTCATGGATTTATGGCATTCTCATAGGGTGAGTACGCGCCGATAGGTGTAATGGATTAAGGATGGGCGAGTAATGTGGGCGTTTTGGTCGAATAAATGGGCGCAAATCGAATGGGATATGGGCCTGACTCAAGGTATATGCCTTATGTTCTTGGCGTTATGGCTCTACGCCATATGGCCAAAAGAAGAGTTAGTGCAGCTCCGGCGGGATAAACATCTCCAATTACGTTTGTTGCTGACGTTGGTGGGGATCAATGCGCTGTGGTCGCTAAATGCCAGTATTCAAACTGGGTTGCATCTGCATTTTCTGGGAATTGTCACTTGTATGCTGATGTTCGGCTGGCGTCTTGCGACTCTAGTGTTGCTATTGCCGAGCGCTTTTTTTAGTCTTTTTGTATTAAAGCAACCCGCTGATTTTGGTGCTTTTAGTTTGTTCGCTATGGCCGTGCCGCTGTTTCTGTGTTTTATCCTATACAGTCGCAGTTACCATTTATTTCCTAAGCATATTTTTGTATTCATCTTCGTCGGTGGTTTTATCAATGCGGGCCTCTCAACTGTGTTTCATCAATTGAGTTGGGCGACGTGGTTGTGGTCTGCGGCGGATTACGATTGGAATGTGTTAGTAGACGACTACCTGATGCTAATCCCTTTGCTGGCATTCCCAGAGGCATTGCTTAATGGCATGGCGGTGACGCTATTGGTGGTGTATCAGCCCCAGTGGTTATTTGATTATTCTGACCGTGAATATTTGTGGCGTAAGTAAATGCGATAAAAGAATGTGATAAAACAACGCAATAAAAGAACTGCGCCCGAAACCTCGTCATTCCAACGTAAAGCCCTTTGTAAGTGCCCATTGAACAGACGATTGAAAAGGTTACTGGACGCTCTTATTTGTATATTTGCGCTGACCGTTGCGCCGTGATTTAGGCGAAGCGTTGGTCTAAGTAGTTAATGATTTCTTTTGATTCATATAACCACTGTACTTGACCGTTTTCTTCAATCCGCAGACAAGGCACTTGTTGTTTGCCGCCTTGAGCGATGAGTTCATCTTTATGCGGCGCTTTTTTAGCGTCGTGGGTCACTATGTTGAGTCCTTGGCGACGCATTGCACGGCGGACTTTTACACAAAATGGGCATGCAGGATATTGATACAGGGCTAATGCTTGAGTTTGAGCATCAATTTTTTGTTGCTCAGCCAGTGGACGTTGGCGCTTCTTAGGGCTAAATACGAAGTTTAAAAACAGAATAATCCTGCCTAAAATCCAGCGAATGATAAACATGTTATTGACCTTAATGATAATTTTTGTGGAAGAACATTTGTGCGTTATGGCGCCACAGAAAGTGTGCGGCGAGTCTGAGAGCCAGTCGTTTAAAAACTGTGATCTCAGTTGTATAAAGGTCGCAGAGTGTAACCTATGGCACCAAGCACGGCCAACATTTTAGAGTGAATTAACAGATAGATGATTTGATTGTAGAAGAATGGTTTTTTGATTGGTTATGACGCTTAGCCATAAGGTAAAAGCCCGCTAAAGTCGAACTTTAGCGGGCTTAGTTTTATATAAAAAGCAGTTAATTGGCTAAGTTATTGAGCATCAATGGTAAGGCTCACTTGGGCTGTATTCTGGGTTAAACTCACTCGGCTTTCGAGCAAGAAGATCCGCTCTGGAGCAATTTCTTTCACATCCACAAGGTAAGCTTTAACGGCTTTCGCTCTTTCTTGGGCCAAATTACCCAACATGCCATCGTTAACATTCTGTGCTTTTACCGACAGATTATATAAAGCGATATGCCAGCGGGTGGTGATTTCGTCATCGGAAAGCTGCGTGTCTTTGGCCTCTGCGATAACAGTGTCTTTGATTTGGGCAGGATCGGCTTTAACTTCTTGTTCATAAAGCTTTACTAGCGCATCGGCAAGCGGCCCTTGGGTCGGGAATTGACTCGGACTTAAATCATCAGGTAACGCACTAAATTCAATATTGGCTAATTTAGCCAATTTACGCTTCATGATGCGCTCAGCAATGGCTTGGCTGTCATTGATGGCATCGACTTCCCCTTCAACGCTGAGCTTGAGCATAGGTCTGTCGAGTAAGGCGCTAGCGAGTTTGTCTAAACTTTTTTGCTCATCTTCACTTAGGCTGAATTTGCCTTCGGCAAAGCTGATCTTATCTAAGGTTTCGTCAGAACCTATTAGTCCTGCTAAGAAAGTGAAGGGCGCAGTGACGGCTTTAGTGATCACATTGGTAATCGCCGTCATTATGATGCTGCCGACACTAAAGCTGGGTGAGTCTAAATCGCCTGAGACCTCCATACCTAAATCAATCACGCCGTTACGGTCCTGCAGCAGGGCAATCGCGAGCGTGATGGGTAAGCTAGTGGCAAGGTCACTGTCACTGGGTTTACCAAGTTTCAGTTGGTCTATGACCAGATGGTTACTGCCCTTGAGCTTGTTCTTATCGAGTTGATAGTTCAGCGATAGTGATAGCTGCCCTTTATCTATGTAGTAACCCGCATAGGTGCCTGAGTAAGGATTGACTGAGGTTAACTCAACGCTCTTAAAGACTAAATCAAGATCTAAATATGGCATATCTAGCAAAGGGTTAATATCGCCTTTTAGAGTTACAGGCGCATACTTGTCTATCTTACCTTTGATATCGACCGAGGCCTTAGTCCCTGGCGTTGACGACAAGTGAGTGATATTACCTTCAAGTAACTCAATCCCTGAGGCAAAGTTTGGTGTCAGTGAGTTATCGGCAAAGTAAGCTGAGCCTTGGCTAAAGCTAATTTTTTGAATATCGAGGCTTAACTCCGGCGTTGTCTTGCTTGCCGTTTGCAGCTCGGTTTGCTTAGCACTGGCTGTGGTTGTGTTTTTAGTTGTCTTGCTATTTGCAGCCGGAGCCTCAACGATAAGATCGCTGATATTAGTGGTTCTATCTTTGGCTATCACCACTTTGGCGTAGGGTTGATTAAAGGCTAAGTGATCAATTTTGATTTGATTTTTCTGTTGGTCAAAATCCAGTTGATTGATATTCATCTTTTGCCATTTGACCAGTGGAGCATTACGCAATTTGTCATGAATAGCTAAATCATCGAGCTCAACACTACCACCGTAAATGGCTTTGCCTTTAGCATCGGCGGTCAGCTTGCCTGCTGAGCTTAATAGACCGCTCTTGAGCTGGATATTCACGTAGGGCGCTAAATAGGGCTGAAATTGGGTTAATGTCAGCTTATCGAGTTGGATATTGGCATCTATGGTTTCGCCCGTCACATCGACTTGGCCTTGAGAGCTCAAAGTACCTTGATCATTGAGGCTGAGTTGTAGCTCATATTCAATCGGAGCGGTTAAGGTACTCGTTATGACCTTAGTTGAAAAATTAAGCGGATACACTCGCCATTGCTGCGGCGTTGCCGTTAGCTTTTGTTCCGATAGATTAAGGTCATAGTTTTCAATATTGAGCGCATCAAGTTGCACGAACCAAGTGTCAGTTGACGTCGTTACTGGTGTTTGCTTGATTGGCTGTAGAGGATCTGCCTCAGAAGCGACTTCTGCAGTGGCTTCATTAGTGGCATCAGTGGTGACATTTGCGGTCGCTTCTGTCTTTTGTTCTGTTTTATCATTCTCGTTAGTTGCGGCTAATTCGCTTTCCGTTGCTTTGTCTGCGCTATCGCTTGCATCAGTGGCAGTCTCTGCTATTTGACGTTTTTCTTCCACTTGCGCAACTTGTACGCGCTCAAGCGATTGAGCATCTGCTGGCTTAGCATCGATTGGTTTAGCAACCGGCTGCGTAGTCGTTGTGGAGGCACTTAACGATTTAGGCATGAATAAGCCAACAAGATCGAGCCCGTCTTGGTTCAAAATGGCACTCATTGTTAGGCCATCGCTGTGGAGTTTGTTGATATGCACTTTCTGCTGCTTCAAGTTGGCTGAAATACCGTCGAGGGCAAAGATTGGCAGCTTGACCACAGAGCGGTCTTGGTCGTTAAAGTTCAGTTTTTCAACAATAAGCTGGCCTTTGTTGCTGGTGACTTGTAACTCGCCACTCTCGGCAAGATCCACTTGATACTGAGTTTTAATACTGAGCTCGCCATCCGTGAGGACGGGATTAAATTGATCGTCGATAAATCGCCATAGTGGTGTCAGTTTCAGTTTGGCGACTTGGATGTCACCCGCAACTTTTAGCGGGAACAATTGGAATTGCCCCTGCAAACTGATTTCACCAGCATGATCATCACTGAGTTGTATCGCATAGTGATTGTGCTTGATAGGCACAATGGGTGAGTCAGACGTTGATTGGGCGTTTGGTGTCGTATTATCAACTTTGTTTACTTTTATGGCTGGCGTTATCGATGCCGATGATGCCGCCATCAAATATTCAGTATCAAGGTAACTGAGTTTTAGATTGATATTGGGGTAGTTCACTTGAGCGTGGGTAATTTTGTCATCGAAGTTAAATTGTCCCGCATCCAACACAAATTGGCTGAGCAGGACACGAACGGGTGAGCTGGCTTCTGTGGGGGCTGTTTCTGTGCTCGTGGATGAATTCTCGTTCAAGGTCTGCAGAATATCGTCGAAGTTGAATCCAGCTTTCCCTTTTTTCTCCACGCGAATGATATGTGCGAAAGGCGCTTGTATGTGTATGTTTTCGATAACGGCGGCGCGATTAAAAACAGATCGCCAAAAATGTATTTCGAATTGGACTTGTGCAATGCCAGCAAAAGGTTTGTCGTCTTTTTCTTTAATGGTCAGTTGGTCGATTTCGACTTTGAAATTAAAAGGGTTAATGCGTATATCGCCGAGGGTGACGGGACGACCGAGCAGAGTTGAGAGTTTTTCTGGTGCCAGCGTGGTTATCGCATAGGGGAGGATTAAACCTAATGTGCAGACATAGCTAAGGTAGACTGCTGTGAGGTAAATAATCACTCGCAGGTATCTTGGGAGGGCAAAAAAAGAGTGTCTGAATTGCGATAACTGGGTCAGCATTAATATCAAGGCTCCAATGCATAAGACAGGGAAAAACTTCCATAAGTAGGGACATTCTAGCGAATAATGCTAATGTTTCCAGAAATTATTTATATTTTTACCAATGAAATCTTGGTATTACACAGACAATAACGTCTTCTGATCTAAGACGTTCCTGAGTGGTAACCTATCATCTACATTGATAACTACATGTGTTTCAGCCTATGGCTAATGATTTGAGTCGTCAATACTCGCTATATTGGAGGCTATTTTTGATCAGCGATTTAAATAACTAATCGCTGCAATAATGGCGCCTTGTGGATCTTTTATCCAACAAAAACGGCCTACTTCGGGTATATCTTCAGGACCAAACAGAATATCCCCGCCAAGTTTTTTTGCGCTGATAGCGACTTGATCGACATCGTTAACGGTAATGTAGCCGGTCCAATGTGAGGGAAGCATTGGGAGCAAACTATCTGTGATCCCCCCAATGCTGACGCCCTGATTTTCAATAATATGATAATTGCCGTGGGGCATTTTGACGGTTTTAAAGTGCCAGCCAAAAATCTCAGCATAGAAGTGCATAGCTTCTTCGGTATTATTGGTTGTCAATTCATGCCAACTTAACGCCCCTGCAGTGTTAAAAGCCGATTCCATAAGCGCATCCTTTATTCTATTTTGGGTAAATTTTGTGTATTGAGCCGAGGTTAACTGTCAGTGTTCAGTACCGTCTGTATTTTGAGCCATATTTTTTGTACGTTATCTTGATTGAGTGTAGTTGAGGCAAGTTGATAATTCACAGACGGTAAATTAAAATTTTTGCGTTTTTTAGGTCGGCAAACATTAAATTAACTTAATGTTCTACAAGGATATTCACTTTATTTGGTGCTGGCTAATCAGCTTCTTGTGGCTCAGTGGCGCTGCGGCTTAGTTGATGGGCTTCATCTTGCCCCTCGCGCCAAGACTTAGCACTGAAAACAGATTTTAAAACGGGTTTGTTTACTGTGGTTTGAGTGTTAGACCTGACTCCCGTTAACTTGTTAATATAGGCGAGTTTTGCATCTTATCGATGCCACATTAGGGGATATGAGATTGAATAAGAGTTTAGTGACGAATTTATTGGCGGCAGCTTTGGTCGTTGTAGGTTACCTGATGAATTCGGCAATTGTCCTGAATGTCGGATTATTTGCTTTATCGGGTGCGATTACCAACTGGGTTGCAGTTTATATGTTGTTTGAGAAAGTCCCCGGACTCTATGGTTCGGGAGTCGTGCCTTCTCGTTTTGAAGAGTTTAAGGCGGGCATTGCTCATTTGATGATGAAACAGTTTTTTACCACTGAAAATATCGACCGATTCCTATCTGAAAAAGAAGGGCTGAGTAAAATAGACTTGGCGCCAGTGATTGAAAAGGTTGATTTAGCGCCTTCTTTTGATGCGTTAATTAGCACAGTCGCCCAATCTTCCTTTGGCGGCATGTTGTCTATGTTTGGTGGCACAGATGCCTTATTGCCGTTAAAAGAGCCGTTTATTGTGAAGATGAAAGCTTCTTTAGTTGAAATGGCACAAAGCGATGCATTTCACGAGTTGCTGAAACAAGAAATTGAACAGCCAAATGTGATGGCCGATCTGCAAACTAAAATTGCTAACATAGTGGAACAAAGATTAAACGAGTTAACACCACAAATGGTGAAACAAATCGTTCAGGACATGATCCAAACGCACTTAGGTTGGTTAGTGATTTGGGGCGGCGTGTTTGGCGGTCTGATTGGACTTGTCGCAGCCTTAATCCAAGGTTAACCTGAGTTAAAGCCGCGAATAGAATGGGAGCTTTGGCTCCCATTTTTACTTACGCATTTTATATCCATCATTTTGTGCCCTGATTAAATAGCAAGGAAGTCTATGAACCGTCACCACAGTATTAATTATTTGGAAATCCCAAGTCGCGACATTGCAAGCTCTAAGGCCTTTTTTAGCCAGGTTTTTGGATGGACCTATGTCGATTATGGCCCTGAATACAGTTGCTTTATGGATGTCGGCATTACTGGGGGATTCTATCAAGCCGAGGTGAATTTCACCCTTGCTCGAGGTTGCCCGCTGATTGTGATCTACAGCCAGAACTTAGAATTGACTCTGACGGCTGTCGTAACAGCTGGTGGCATTATCACAGCTGACATCTTTAGTTTTCCCGGTGGCCGTCGATTCCATTTTGTTGAACCTTGTGGCAATGAATATGCCGTCTGGTCAGAATGATCCTAATGTCACTCCTTGTATTCGAAATTGTTGTTTAGATCAGCAAGATATTTGTTTAGGTTGTTTCAGGCATCTTGATGAAATTTTAGCGTGGCGCGTTATGTCGGAAGTGGAGCGGCAAGCTTGTTTTATCAGGATGGAGGAGCGTAAGGGGGAGTATCTGGCTAAGTTCAATGACGCGGTTAGTAGAAGACAGGATGGAGCATGATTAGCCGTCAGAATTACCTACGATAATTGATTTTTAAGCTTTAAGTGGATAATCGAACGGCGAAATACGCATAAACGTATTTCGCCGTTGGCATTTTGAAACCCCCTTGGCATTTGAAGCAGACGTTACACAGGATCTACCACTATGTGCTCAAGTTCGATGGCGGCAACGGTATGGAGCGCATCCATAGTCGCGCCAACTAAGCTGATTTTTCCTTGAGATGACTCAATTAAAACCGCACGGCTGATATCGCTAAACTCACGATTGTGGCGTGCCAGATTTGATAAGGCCATCTGCATGGGCAGCATAGAAGGATTGAATGCCGCATTTTCGGCATAACGTCCGCAATAGGTTGCACCATCGTGAGTTTCTAATACCACGGCGGCAAAACTTTGGGTGTAAGGTGCATAGCTTAAACCTGCATGATCTAAACCTTCGATGATCATAGGATCGGCACTGTCTAGTGCAAATTCAGTTTGTTGCTTGGCCATTAAGGGCGAAGTGACATTTAAGTCTTTTGGCCCAAAAGCATAGGGTAAATAATAGGCCAGAGGATGACTTTCCTGTGCGGGTAGATGAATGCTGATCTTGCTCCCTTCAACCAGTTCATTCATAAACTGACGACAATGACCGCAAGGACTGGCATTAACTATAATATCAACAATTTGGCTTTCACCACTGAGCCATGCGTGGCTGATAGCGCTTTGTTCTGCATGGACAGAATGAAATAACGCTTCACCGGGTAATTCTAAGTTGGCCCCCATGTAGATATCGCCACTTTTACCTTTGGCTATCGCGCCGACATAAAACTCACTGATAGGCGGTTTGGCCAATGCCGCTGCTATCGGCAGTAATGCTAATAACACTTCTGCTTCGGTCATTTTGCTTGCACTTGTTAGCGTAGCAAGTTGCTGCGCATCAATGTGTCCAGCAAAATTCTGGTGCAACATTGGGATAAGTGCATCGGCTAACGGCGTTGGCAGTTGGGTTATGCTACGAATGAATCTATCTTGCATTTCCCTATTCCTTATTTGTTAAGTTCATGGAAGAACATTCTAGTAATTTTGTTACAGCATAAATGCGAGTTAGCTCGCGTTTATACGCTGTCAATGTCAGTGCTATCGAGAGTGATAAACTTATGTTATTCACGTATAGAGTAAGTCTATTGGTGCACACATATAAGCTTAAGACTATAAAACAAAAGACTTAAGCTTGAATTTACACAACTTAAAGTTCACGCAAATAATGACAAAGGGCAGCAAGTAGCTTTTGCTTAGTCTCATCCGCTTGTGTTTCTTGTAGCAAATTTTCTAATTTAAGTACGTAGTCTTGATCGGCTAAGCGACTTTGACAGAATTCACGCCAGCGCTGCGACTCTGTATCATCGAGTAGTTCAGGGTAATTACGGGCGCGGTAACGAAACAGCATCTCAGGAATACGTGGATCATCAAACTGCAAATCTAACGCCGCTAGATTTTGCGGTAGGGTATGACGGATGATTTCCATTTTTGCTTTATCAGCTTGGCTAAAGAACCCACCAGAATACAGCATCAAATCGGGATCTGTGGTCGCTCTGCTGTCATCGTGCTCAAATAATAGCGCCAGTTTTTCGCGTAATTCTGGGTGACGTTTTAGGCGTTTATATTGCTCTCTGGCAAATTCTTTATCTATGCCTAAACGAACGGCATGCTCATCACTGAGGATTTTTGCCGAGGTGATAAAAGGGCACTTATTAAGATGAATTTGTTTTACTGCAATAGGTAATTCATCTTCGGCAAGATCAGCCCTTGACGTATACATGCGCGTTTTAATTTGCTCGACATCTAGCTCGAATAGCGGTGTTAAATCCATGGCTAAATTAACGCAAATAACGGCATTTTTGTTAGTTGGATGGTGCGCTACGGGTGAAATTAACGTTGCACAACCATTGCGCGCACTAATTTTAGAGCTTACGTGAACCAAAGGCTGCATATTGAGCACATCGATTTGATCGCTCACCGCTTGCTTACGGCGCAGGTCAAAATAGTACTGATATAACTTAGGCTGTTTCTCGCGAATGAGTTTTGCCATAGCGATGGTCGCATACACATCAGACATAGCATCATGGGCTTTCTCATGGCTTAAACCATTCGCTTGGGTCAGATGTTCTAGCTTAAAACTCGGAGAGCCATCTTCCTTTGTCGGCCAGTTAATACCTTCGGGCCTAAATGCATAACAAGCGCGCACTAAATCAATGATATCCCAACGAGAGTTGCCATTTTGCCATTCACGGGCATAGGGATCGATAAAGTTCCGATAAAAGCCATAACGGGTCACTTCATCGTCAAAACGCAGTGAGTTATAACCTGCAACACAAGTGTTTGGTTGGCTAAATAGCGCTTGAATTCGTCCCATAAACTCAGTTTCAGGGATGCCTTTTAAATTAGCTAACTGTGGAGTGATCCCTGTGATTAATATTGCTTCCGGAGACGGCAAATAATCAGTGGCTTGCTTACAATAGAATGTCTCAGGCTCGCCGATGATATTGAGATCTAAATCCGTGCGAATACCAGCAAATTGCGAGGGTCTGTCTTTCGCTGGGTTCGCTCCAAATGTTTCATAGTCGTGCCAAAAAATCGACCCTGCTTTATCGTCTTTCATCTTCATTTATTTTCGTTCTCTAAAGCATGTAACTTCATGTTATCAGTAGTTAAATTGCTTTAATTGGATTCGTTGTCATTTACATCAATTTAGTATGCAGCTCTTCGATGTGAGTACATAATCTGTATATATTGGGTTCTGCGTCAGATTAGCTAAAATCACATGTACACAGGGTAATTAAAATGTCTTTATCTGACAATTGGTTACGTGCAATAAACGGCAATCCATATTTAGAGAAACCAGAGTTTGCAGACCGCGACGGCTTAAGCGTTCGTATTACCCCTGCAGGGACTATAACATGGCAGTATCGATTTAGGATTGATAATCCATCAGGGTGCTTAACCTTTGGTCTCTACCCGGATTTAGGACTTGCTGACGCACGTAAGCTGGTCCCTGTGTGACTAAATTCATGGGTAAATATTATAGATCCCTATGCGTTTTGGAAACCGCTTAACACATTCGAAGGCCGATCAGTTCCGCTTTACTCGAGATATTATAAGAACAGTGGAACTTATATCACTCGCCATGGCGCTTTCCCACGGCAAGCGACCGAGTAATGTTGCTTCTATTAATGAGCTGGTCCGCGATATGAAATCAAGACTGGCATATCCACGATTTTAGACGGACATTATCGACCAGAATGTCGGAGGCTGGGGGATTTATAGCGTTACTGTGAGTATGGGATAAGTTCAGTAACCATGATAAATAGCGTTCCAAATTAGTTAATGTACATAACTTAACTATTATGTTGCTGCTGACATTCATGACACCAACCCGCTAATTCAAGCTGTGGGCTCGATAAGGTAAATTCCGCTTGGCTAACATTCAACTGTAACTGTTCAACAAGAGCAGTGGGCAATGCTATCTCTGTGACTTTTTGACAAGTATTACAAATTAAAAATTGATTGTGAATGTGATGATCACATACATGATGGCAGGCAATATACTTATTCACCGTTAATAACTTATGCACTAATTGTTCCTGTATTAAGAAATCCAACATGCGATAGATAGACATTATGGGTAAACTCTCGCCCAAACTTTGTTTTAACACATCGGCAATTTCATAGGCAGACAAAGGAACATCATGTTCCTGTAATACGATAAGTACTTTTTTGCGCTTACTGGTAAGATTGATGCCTTTTTCTTCACACTTTTTCACTACTTCACGCAGTAAATCAAGATTTTTTCCTGTCATAGAACTGCCAATTTTTTTGAAATGATCATACTTGAACAGTTTACCTGATCCACCCCTTCTAATGACAATCTTTGTTAGCAATCATCAGTCACCATACCGAGTGCTGTTCTGATTGCCATTTACAATCAGTAACTTAATTTGCTTTCATTCATATTGAACTCGACTGATATGCAGTGATACGTTATAACATATCATTTTTTCAGCAGTAATCATATGGAGACGACCCACAAAATGAATTCCCACAAATACCTTCTGTTATTAGGTGTTGGCACTTTAGCTGTTTCAGCAGAACCTATTGAACGTATCAATGTCACTGGGCATGCTTTAGAAAAACCATTAAGCCAAAGAATACAAGCCAGTAAAATCGAACTCAGCGGCGATGAACTAAATAATCGTAAAGCCGATACCTTAGGAGAAACTTTAAGCCAATTACCGGGGGTAGACAGTGGTTTTTTTGGTAGCTCATCGGGTAGGCCACAAATCCGTGGATTTGGTGGAAACAGGGTTAAAATGTTGCTCAATGGAACTCAAGTTGAGGATATGTCGTCGGTGAGTGAGGATCAATACATCCCCATCGAGCCCTTTCTTGCTGACAGTATCTTGGTCATTAAAGGTCCTACTGCTGTGATTGCCTATGGTGGGCAAGCGATGGCAGGCATTGTTGATCTCCAAGATGGCCGTATTCCATTGAGCCCAATCAATGGGTTTAACAGTCGCGCTGAAGTGAAAGCTGGCTTCAATAGTACAAGTACCGCACTGGCAAAACTTACCGCAGGGAATGAATCTTTTAACTTTGCGCTGAATATGATCAACAAAGACCGTGGTGACTACGATATTCCTGGATATTCTAAAGACAGCGATTGTAAAACGTGGTCAAAAGTCGTAGGTGCCGCACAGTTTGCCGATCTATGCCAAATCAAATATGCGCAACCTGTGTGGCAGATGAACAATCAATTAAAACGCTATGAAGATGCTACACCTTTAGAACAACAAATTATCACCGACTACTCAATAGACAGTAATGGCACTGTGCTTAACAGCAGCCACCACACATCATCATTCTCGGCAGGCGGAAGCTACACTGGCCAACAACGTCTTTTGGGTTTGGCTTATGGTTATACGGACACTCATCGCGGTATTCCGGGATTTATGCGTCGTGGCAGCAGCGCACCAGTGGATTTTGATCAACGGGGTAATATTCGAATTTTTTCCCGTGGTGATCGCGTAGATATGAAGTATGTCGAAAACTGGGATGACAATTGGATAAACTCATTTAGCCTCGATGGCGCCTATTCGAATCAAGTCGATGATGAGCATATGGCAGAGGTATCCGTCAACCAATTCGAACTTACCTCTTGGGTCATTAGCCCTAAGCTCTATCATAGTTGGACATCAAACTTCGATGGTGTCTTAGGATTACAGTACGACACTAAAGCCTATAAAGGGGAGGGCTATGACAATTACATGCCTGATGTCGATAGTCAAAACTATGCAGCCTATACGCTACAAACCCTGCACTTTGGTTCGGTTACTTTTGAGTTTGGAGGTCGTTATGATGCGATTAGGCACCAAGTAAACGCAGAGGGTTACAAGGTAGGTCGAGGCTCAGGAGCGAATGTTAAAGATAGAAATTTTTATCTCCAAAGCTACTCAGGATCACTGCAATGGGACATATTGCAAAATTGGTCAACACGAGTCAATTACGTTCATGCCGAGCGTGCTCCTGAAATGAATGAGCTTTACGCCAGTAACCCACACTATGCTCTGTTAATTGAAGAACAGGGCAGCTCAAATCTTAAAAAGGAAATTAATCACTCCTTTGAAATAAATACCACCGCTAAAATCGCCGATTTACAGCTAATGGCAAGTTGGTATCAAAATCAATTCAATGATTTTATTTATCTTGGTAGTACAGGCCTTGAACGTAATGGTACTTATGTTCGTGAATGGCGCCAAGCAGATACAAACAATCAAGGGTTAGAGGTACAAGCTATCTATACCTTCCCGTGGCAAAGTTGGGGAGTTTTTGAGCTTAGCGCATTTACTGACAGAGTGAGAAATACTCCTCGATATCAATACGATGGTAGTTACGACATCTTTAGTACTCGCCCACCTCTCGCAGGTGAGCGGGACGAATACTTTCGCCGCAGGTTAGAAGGCACTTCAATGCCTCGAACACCACAATCCAAAACAGGCACTGCACTAAATTGGCAGTATGATGCGCTTACTGTGTCCATCGATTATGTTCGCTATCATTCACAAGGTGACGTTAGCAGATTTGAGAGGCCCTCTGAATCTTATGCTTTGCTCGGAGCCAATATCACTTTAGATCAAGTCATTTCGAAAGTGCCGACTCAATTCTACCTAAGCTTAGATAATCTTACCGATGTAGATGCGCGCCCACATAACAGTTTCCTAAGGCATTTATCCCCTATGCCAGGTCGCTCAGCGGCTATTGGTGTCAGAGTGCAATTCTAAAAAGTTTCCTTCAAGGCTAATGGCCTTGAAGGTTTTCATTTGATTTCTTGATACCCAAGGCCAAAAATCTAACCTCCTTCAATTCAAGCCGCGACTTGCTGTTTTTTATCCCATTTTCCGAGAGATGTTTTTAAGTCATGACGGACCCAAAGCGTTTATCTGATGAAGCCTATTCAATGATATTTCTTACATAATATGGAAAAGTCATCCATTGGATTGAGTAAGAAATCTTTACCGACAATGGAAGTCATTTCTGATTCAGATATAAAAGGATTGTTAATTTTAAAAACTACTCGTTGATTCAATTTACTTTTTATCAAAAAATCGCAATGGCGTTGATAAAATAACTGGTCAAATTGACCATTATCGATAATTCTCTGGAGGCCAATTTGTATTCGCTGAGCTAAGCGAGGTTTGTTAGGTGAAACATAATAATATGTCGCTAGCGGAATATGTAGCATGATGCTTTCATCAACAACGAGATCTGGATATTGTTGATTAAACGGCTCAACCTCTTGAAAGACTTCATTCACTCCGCGGCCAAATGTTATAAACCGTCCTTTTGATAACATATTAAATAAACTGTCATATTGATTGCTTTCTATAATCTTAAATCCTGCTTGTTGCATGGCGACTTTAGTTGACCATTGGCTACCTGAACCAGTATCAAGAGCAGTTAACTGCGCTAGCGAGGTGATTTGGGCTAACCTAGGTACATTTTCCTTTTTAATAATAAAAATTCTAAATCCCTGAATGCCTTTTCTAATAGGAATTTTTATTGGAATAAGCTGTTTATTCCACTGTAGGTTAGAGGCTTCAGCAATAACATTGATGGTTTCACCCTCTTGTAATGCTCTGAAGATACGATTTCGACTCATTATTAGATCTGAGACTTGCAGTGATGCTTCACCAAAATCGGCTTTAGTTGCATCAATAACTAATTGTAAAAGGTCATAAGTATACTGATATCTGTGATCAAGCTTGGATTCTGACTGATTGATAATGAATTGATCATTAGCATAAGTGACGGGTAAGTTTGCCAAGACCCACAGGGAAAGAATACAAAAAATAATGCCCAGTCGCTGTAAATTATCCATCAATAAACTCATTGCTAGAGGTTGAAATTGATTCGGTGTGCTTATTTTAGCAGTAGCCTAGATGGCTTGCGGGATAAAGAAACAGATGATAAGTGTAAATGATACATTTTTTTAGTTTGGGTTTATGTGAGTTGTAAATCAATTTAGACACCCCAACGGTGTTGGCACTGGGTGCGAGTGGCTCGCAGAATATTTTAAAGTCCTTATGTTCTTTAGCCATAGTGTTTTTAATATGGCTTTACGTTATATATGCATAAACGTGTTTGTAGTCTGGCAACGATTTTGGGGGAAGTTTGAAGGTCGTGTTTATTGCGTTAATCATTTATGAGAACGTGTTTTGAGCGTTTAACCAGCGCTGGCGCATGCTCCACGTTTTTACAGTGCTATCACTTTGGCTCTACTGCTGATGTTAAACATATAAATTGACCACTCAAGACCCAGAGAGGACATCAATGAACTCGGATAAAATTTTAGAATCTGCACAAGCAACCTTGTCTGGATTAATACCATTTCCTCAAATTGTCGGCAATCTTATTGCTGAAGGTGTCGAGTATTACTATGTAGACTATGCCCTGTAGGATCCCCTCATAATTCATAGCCCCAACAACCATGAGTTAATGAGAGTTCAGCTAGTTTCTTCGCAGCACAAAGCAAATCATCTGCTGATATGGGGTAATCATGCCGTCGCCGCAGCAGTTCTTTGCCCATCCTGATTGTTGATAGCACATTCCTTTTCTTTACCGTGTTGGCTTGGAAGTGCCGCTGTAATTGCTGTGTTTCTCCGTATAATCCTACCCACCAAAATGCCAGTTGCACCAATAATGCTATCAATAGCAGTATGTCCATCCTCGCCGCATAACGTGTTCTGCTATGATGTAAACCAAAGCCATAAGCGGGGCTTTTTAAATCTCTAAAGGTTTCTTCTATTTGCATCCGTTTTTGGTAAATATTAACCAGTTTTTGAGGCGACATGGCTTCTATGGTTAAGTTGGTCACCAGTGCCCAAGGTTCTTTGGCGGTCAGTTCATACGTCCATTGCGCCGTATGGTGACAGTCTGTTGTCGTACTTCGCTGGCCTTTACTTGGGGCTCTGAACAACACCATCTCGCATAACAAGGGTTTCTTTACCGATAACGCCACCCGCCCAACATGTTTTGCGCGACGACTGGCTTGGGGATAAAGCGCTTTTAGTGAAAATTGGCGACCAGAAGGATGCGGCCGATAGACACTTAATCCTCTGACACGACCCAGGATTACGGAAGCCCGCGTCAGTGACTATCAGCGGGGTAATGTTGTCAGGTAACACTTGTTTGAGTTCATTCAGAAACTGATTATGGGCAGTTTGAGTGCCTTGCAGCACTAACGGAAATGTTCGCTCGTAGAGCGTGATAGAGCGGCCCTTGATAGCAATAGAGGCGCGTAGTGCAATCAGCTCACGACCTTCACGCATATCTGACCAATCCACCAATAT
The DNA here is from genome assembly GCF_030848765.1 of Shewanella oncorhynchi. Taxonomy (NCBI): domain Bacteria; kingdom Pseudomonadati; phylum Pseudomonadota; class Gammaproteobacteria; order Alteromonadales; family Shewanellaceae; genus Shewanella; species Shewanella oncorhynchi. Next base: position 3,082,773 of record NZ_CP132914.1, on the reverse strand, counting down.
AGTCGGCATCGTATGAGTAGTCAGCAGCCACTTTGCATGCCACTGATAAACCGCCAGTCTTTCATGGTGAAGGTGCGGGTTGCCCAATAATCTATCCATGCGTTTTATCGAGTGTTTAGTATGAGTGCTCGTGCCATCAATGTGCCGCCCTAAATGCGTTAAGGTGAGACAATCCGCATTGATGAGAGCTTTGCAGGCGACCATGAGTGTATTAAGTCGCTTTTGATGGATTTCTGGACAATGTTGATAGAGAGATTGATGTAAGATAGTTAACACTTGCACCTTAATGCCTTGTGATTGATGTTTGTTCGCACTTCCATCTGATCACACTTCAAGGTGCAAGTTCACTCTAATTTAATGATTTATCTGAAAATCATCAGGGGATTCTTCAGACTATGCCTTGAAGTCATTTACTTTCTATAGCGCAGCAGGTTCTACAGTGCAATCACCTTTATCATATGAGGGACTTCCATTCATTGCTGAAAATTTTAATGTGATTGAACTCAGAGCTGCCATCTTGGATAGTCAGCAGCATGGGCAAACATTTCGGCTTTTCTGTCAGCGCGCTATGAATGCAGGAGTTCAAGGTTATTTCGTGTTTTTGCGAGGTAAACGTGTAACCTATTTTGGCCGTCAAGGTGACCAGCATACCGAATGATTTTCTGGCGCTAAGCCGAGCGATGCCTAATAACGCTGACTAGGCTCGTCACTTTCTGGGTTGGGTGCATCGTGAGTTTTACATTGGGTGAATGGTTACGCGAAGTTCATTGTATACGTCACTTACATCTTCCTGTGCTTAACGTAATAGAACACTGGAAGCATAAATGTGCTACCACGCAATGTCACTACTATTTCTCGAATGCCTATTTACGCCATCATGAAGATTAAGTCATATCTTGCGATGGGTAATGGTTTACGGGGTGATTTTAATTGGTATTGGACGGTACAATTGCGGTTAAATAGGAGAATAATGTCTTATGTACCATCAATTTCTAAATGAACCTATGGTGCTTGATATTGAAAATGCATCAATACTCACATTACGGCTACCCGACGATGTGAGTGATTTTATTGTGTCACAGGCGATCAGTGCCCCTTTACTAGAGATTATCGTCATCGCTGAAGCCGGAATTCAGCAAAATATAGTCATCCGCTTCCAGCCGTTTATGGGTCTTAAGGTCGAATCGTTACCGCAAAGCCCTCAGGCTTTCAATACACCAATAACCCGCAGCCTTGGGCAAGGTTTTAGGCTTTATACACGGATGGGAACAGCTGCGAAATTTTGTGCGGCAGAATTGAGGCGAGGTGTATCTTTTACCTTAGATACGACTCGTCATTTAGGTGCAGATAATGACTTAATAGGTGCAAATAGTTACTTAACTTTTGCCTTACAAGCTAATTCAAAGTTTGAGTTAGTTCCCTTAGAAGCGGATTTACGGGTTTTGCATGAGCCCAAAGCATTAATGGTTGCTAAAGCACTATTAGCAAGGCACTACGACTATGCCGCATCATCTGAATCTCTTGCAATTTACATGACTGAAATCGAGCAGGTTAGATTAGAATTGCAGTCGTTTATGCGCGGGGAGCTTGGTCAATGTCACGCCAGCCTTGCTGATGAAGTATTAAGGATCGATCCCTTGCTATTGCAGAAACAACAATGGTTATTTAGAACCTATACCCATATGTTTGAGCGACCAAACTACAGCCGCGCTGCTAATGATGTCGATAACACTGATAAGCTATTAAGAAAATTAGAGTGTTATGAATTACTTGCTTCACCGGAATTGATCCTGATGGTAGACCGATTAATGGAAGACGAAACGTAAACTTTTTTTACCCAAATTTAGCTAAATGATAAGAGTCCATTATGCATTATTTATGTCCCCTGTGTGCCGCCCCACTGACGTTAACGGAGCGAACTTGGGGTTGTTCGCAGCAACATAAGTTTGATATGGCCAAAGAAGGCTATGTCAACTTATTACCTGTACAGAAGAAAAACTCAAAAGATCCTGGTGATAATAAACAGATGATGTTTGCTCGGCGTGAATTTTTAAACGCGGGTTACTATCAAGGTTTGAGTGATAGAGTGAATGAGCTCGCGCTTGAGTTTGGTGCCGAAGCAAAACAAATCCTTGATATAGGCTGTGGGGAAGGGTACTACAGTCAACGTTTATTCCATGTGTTGAGCCAGCACCATGATTGCAATTTACAAGGTATAGATATCTCTAAGTCTGCAATTAAATATGCAGCTAAACGTTACCCTAATTTGCAATTTTGTGTCGCAAGTGCCTATGAAATGCCAATCGCATCCCAAAGTGTCGATCTTGCCATTCGTATTTATGCCCCCTCAAAAGTAGAAGAGTTACAACGGATTATGGCTGATGGAGGCTTACTGATAACGGTTTCTCCGGGACCTTTACACCATTTTGCGTTGAAACAACAAATTTATGCTGAGCCAAGATTACACCCCGTTTCCACAGCGCATATTGCTGGATTTGAGTGTCTTCATCAGGAGCGCTTAATCTCCCAGTTAGAACTGGCAAACAGTGAACATATTGCTCATTTTTTAGAAATGACGCCCTATGCTTGGAAGTTTACTCATGCCCAAAAGCAAGCATTTGCGTTGCAAGGGCTGAACTGTGAATTGGATTTCCAAATTGAAGTGCATCGGATTTCAAAGTAAGCGATAAGATTAAGCTATTGAAATAAATTATTTAAAATGCTTAACTGTACTTGCTAAACAGCATGAACCTAGTGTTCTGCTAGCCGGTTGCAAAACCGTAAAGTAGATTTAGGCAAAATAAATAATCCAAAGTGTCGCAGTGTGTTGACTTATCTTTAGAATGGTTTATAGTCTTATCAGCTTGAAGGTTGGGCTTATATTTATGTGTTCAATACGACCAGTTCGTCCTGTAAACATAAGTAATACCGGCATTTTCCAGCTCCACCCGCCGTTAAGGCTTTAATTTTTTATTTACAGGATTTATATTATGTCTCAAGTTACTGGTGTTGTTAAGTGGTTCAACTCTGACAAAGGTTTCGGATTCATTGAGCAAGAATCTGGTCCAGATGTATTCGTACACTTCCGTGCGATCAACTCTGACGGTTTCAAAACTCTTGATGAAGGCCAAAAAGTGTCTTTCACTGTGACTCAAGGTCAAAAAGGTCCACAAGCTGAAAACGTAACTATCATTGGTTAATTTTCAGTGCTGTTAGCCTAGAGCTGATAGCAATGGATTAAAGGGCTATGGTTAATTCCGTGGCTCTTTTTATTTTTGCGAAAGATGAAATTTCATTTAGTTTAGATTGTTAAATCCAGTAAAGCGACGAGATCCACTTAACATGTCGCATTAATTTAATGCTTAAATCTGAAGTTAATCCTCTAATCTTTCTCTGTTAGAACCCAATTCTGATATCTCCAAGATTTTCAATAAAACCATTTGATGCACTCTCCTTATTTTTTCCCCTTTAACATTCAATTCCTTTATATGCTAACTCTTAACGCTTGCTCTTATCGAGTTTAGTTTTTTGCGTAATCTTATATTCAATGTCGAACGCGAATGTGTCTAATCATTCATTTGTTGTAAATCAGTGACTTCAGATATTGCCGAATATGATTGGTGCATTTACATTTCTTGCACTTAGTTATCCTACATATATAAGGCTGAAAGCCTTGTAGTAAAGAGTTGAGGCTGGCAAAGCATTTAGTGCTTGATATTAAAGAACACTAGCTTATTTATGATGTAGTTTGGATCCGACCAAAAAATGAATATTGCTATTGAGATGCCTTGCATTTCGTACATTTAAGTATTTCCGACAGAAGCTTTAGGTTGCTAATCCAACTTAATTATCGGCTACTTTATAGCGGAATAATGTTCTCCCTCGACTAGTTTCCCTAACTTATAAAGGAGAGGTCTACAGTTAGCACTAAATGGATTAAGTGCCCTTTCTACTGGCGGTATTGGCCTAATATTTTGTTAGCATGTTTATTGCTTCTAATGTGACGTTAGTGACAATACAAGAATACTTAAAGTTGAGAACTATATACCGAGGATCTTTTGATGGGTTATGTTATTCAAGGGACTACGATTAAGCCGAAAAATGGATAGAGCTAAATTTAAATATTGTGGAGTATTAAGTGTAAATAAAAAAGCCATGCAATTGCATGGCTTTTCTGGTTTAGCTTAAGTGATTATGGACGTGCCATATCAGACTCTGCACCATTAGCGAGTTTGATTTTGGCAGTAGACTCTTCGTTCGCAGTATTCTCATACTCTCGTCCTTTAGGGACTGCCACTTGTTCTCTCACTTCAACGACAGGCTTGGTCATATCCGAAGACACCATAGAGCCAAAGCGGCTGGCCGCTTTCGGCTTGCTGACAACAACTGCATCCGTGATTTGCGGTGTTGTTGGAGCTGTTTGTACTGTGGCTTGAGGCTTAGCGATAGCAGCCGGTCTGGCCATTGGCGCAGAGGCTGTTGCTTTCACGGCTTCTTTTACTTCAGCGCTCGGTGCAACACTTGGCTCGACAAGTGTTTCGGTTTTAGCTGCTTCAGTTTTGGGTACTGCTACTGATTTAGTCACTGAGCTTTCAACTGATGGGACTACAACGACTACGGCTTCAGCAGTAACGCTGGTCACCTGAGTTTCAACGATTGACGCAAGGTCAACTTTTACGTCAGCAGCCTTTGGCTCTTCCGCTTTCGTTTCAGTGGTTTTAGTCACAACAGGTTTAGTTTCAACTGCTGCAACGTCATTTGCTTGAGGCTGAGGCTCAACTTTTGCTTCTACTTTAACAACAGCAGGAGCTTCAACAGCTGGAGTTGAACTGGTTTCAGCTATTTCGACGTCAGCAGTTTTAACGGCCGGTTCAGTTACCGCTGTTGTTTGAGTTGCAACAACAGGAGTTTCCACTCGAACACTGACGATTTCGCTTGGGTACTCTTGGTCCGCACCTAATTCGTCATTAGGAACGAATTGCGCTGGCGTTGATGTCCCTTGGTCATCTTCGTCGCGACGACGACGTTGACCCGCTGCACGAAGGTGGCGAGGGCTACGACGGCTACGACGTTGACCATCTCTTTGCTCGCGTTTTGATTGATCATCAGCATTCGCATTTTCGTTGTCTGCATCAACTTCGCTATCTTGCGATACAGCATCCGCTGCTACAGTATGAGCTGCTGTGTCAACCAAGGTGTTTTCAGCTACGTTAACAGCATCAACAGCAGGTGTTTCTACTACAGTAGAAATTACAGTTGTCTCTTCTAGCACAATATTTTCTTGCGCTTCTTGAGCAGGTGCAGCTTCCTTACGAGGCTGGCGACGTGTTCTTGGCGCTTTAGTTTCTACTGGCGTTTGGGCAATGACTTCAGCTTTGGCATTAACACTGATAGTACTTGCCGCTGCGGCGTTAAGGGCTGCAATTTCCGCTAACACTTCTGCGGCATCTTCAGGTGCAATTGGGATCGCATTATCTGGCGTATTATGGCCATTATCGATACGCACCTTACGACGCATGTTACGGCGCTGACGACGCTCGCGGGCGACTTCTTGCTTAGGGGCATCATCTGCTTCAATGTCGGCAACAACATCTTTTGGCGCTTGTACGCGTGGCTTCGGTTCAGCTTTAGCTGGACGTTTAGCCGTTTCTTCTTTTTCGCGTACTGGACGTTCTTGTGTGCTGACTACTGCATCAGTCGGCTTTTTTGGATTGCGGCTACGCGGCTCACGAGTGCCTTCTTTTGCTTTGTCGGCATCTTGGGCATTGCGTGGGCGGCGAGTGTCATTACGACGGTTACGGCGATTTGCGTTAGCCGCACTGGTATCAGTTGCTTTAGTTTCAACAACTTTTACGGGTTCAGCTTTTTCACTTGGCGCAAACATGGCACTGATTGCACTCACAAGCTTGCTGAAGAAGCCTGGTTGTGGCGCTTCAACTTTCACCGTTGGTGATGGGGCTTGTTCTACTTTTTGTGGCGCTGCAAAACCTTTTAATGCCGGAATAGGCGCCGCAGTACGTTCCAGTTTGCGTGGCTCATACAATTTGGCTTCAGGATGCTCTATACGCTTATAGCTTGATTCACTGATTTCATCATCACTACGGTGACGGATCACGCGGTAATCAGGCGTCATCATGTGTGCGTCAGGTATCACATACACTTCGACATCGTGACGCTGTTCTGTGATGCGAATGGCTTTGCGTTTCTCGTTTAACAAAAAAGCTGCAACATCCACAGGCACAATCGCTTCGATTTGTGAGGTGTTTTCTTTGATGGCTTCTTCTTCCATCAAACGTAAAATTGACAGTGCTAAAGACTCGGTACTGCGAATCGTGCCTTGGCCATGACAGCGAGGGCAGATATGCGCTGCAGATTCTTCTAAAGAGGGGCGCAGACGTTGACGCGACATTTCCATCAAACCGAAACGAGAAATGCGACCTAACTGCACGCGAGCACGATCATGGTGAACAGCATCACGTAAGCGGTTTTCAACTTCACGCTGATGGCGCACAGGCGTCATATCAATAAAGTCGATAACCACTAAGCCACCTAAGTCGCGGAGGCGCAATTGGCGGGCAATTTCATCGGCGGCTTCGAGGTTAGTGTTCAGTGCTGTTTCTTCAATATCGCCGCCTTTAGTGGCACGGGCAGAGTTGATATCGATTGAGGTTAATGCTTCAGTTGGGTCGATAACAATTGAACCGCCAGATGGCAGACGCACTTCGCGTTGGAAGGCAGATTCAATTTGTGATTCGATTTGGAAGTGAGTGAATAATGGCACTTCAGCTTCGTACAGTTTTACGCGCTCAACGAAATCAGGGCGAACTAAGGCGATATGTTGCTTCGCTTCTTCAAAAATACGTGGATGATCGATGAGGATTTCGCCCACGTCACGGCGTAAATAGTCACGAATAGCGCGAACTATCACATTGCTTTCTTGGTGAATTAAGAAAGGTGCGCCTTTAACTTGTGAAGCTTCGGTGATCGCCGCCCAGTGGTGTTGTAGAACTTTTAAGTCCCACTTTAACTCGGCAGATTCTTTGCCTACACCCGCAGTACGCACGATAAGACCCATGCCCGCAGGCACTTCTAAGTCAGCCATCGCTTCTTTTAGCTCAGTGCGTTCATCACCTTCGATACGACGAGAAATCCCGCCAGCACGTGGGTTGTTTGGCATTAATACTAAGTAAGAGCCTGCAAGGCTGATGAAGGTCGTTAAGGCTGCACCTTTATTGCCGCGTTCTTCTTTGTCAATTTGGACAATAACTTCCTGTCCTTCACTGACCACTTCTTTGATATTTGGGCGACCCTGGAACGAATATCCCTTCGGGAAATATTCTCTAGCGATTTCTTTCAGTGGCAAAAAGCCGTGACGATCGGCACCGTAGTCGACGAAAGCGGCTTCTAAAGACGGTTCTACTCGGGTAATTTTACCTTTGTAAATGTTTGATTTTTTTTGCTCATGACCTGGGCTTTCAATGTCTAGATCATACAGTTGTTGCCCATCAACAAGGGCAACACGCAACTCTTCTGATTGAGTTGCATTGATTAACATACGTTTCATGATGACGTCATTCTTCTTTAAATAGAGGTCATCAAACATCGCGCTTCGCTGCATTACGGGCCTAGCAGTAGGTCAACTGAGCCTCACGGCTGGTGGCTAGGCAAGAGGTGCGCATTACTGTTAGACGCAGTCGCTGCGTGTCGCATCCTATTTATGGCTTATTTTTTAATGATTACAAAAACAAGGAATTCGTTGTAAAACATCAACCAACCCCATAAATTCTTTAGTTTCGTTCCGGTAATGCCCAAGTCGAATCGGTTTGTCTGACGACAAGTTAAAATATCCTTCGAAATCGGGGAGGAAAACCTAGGGTAAACCTTATTAAAGTAAGGTGACTTTCTCGATTTAATCGTAAAAAACGCATTTGTGGTATTTTTACTCTATATACGATTTGCAAATCAATGATTTGCTATCAAGAAAATCTTTTTTTATCCGTTAAATTTTCCGCTTGGGATCAGGGCGTTGTGAACACTTTATTCACGGCTTATCCCTAATCGCTGGTGAAATATAGCAATAATCAAAAAATTCAGCAATGGAAAGGCACAATTCTTCTCAGTTGTTGTACAATGGCGACCGTTATAATTAGATGGCGCATCATGAATATAGAATCCACCCCACAACAGGTTCAGTTGATCACGATTGATGAAGATCACTTCGAACAGCGTATCGATAACTACTTAATGACCAAGCTGAAGGGCGTGCCGAAAAGCATGATCTATCGCATTGTCCGCAAGGGCGAGGTTCGAGTGAATAAGAAACGCATCAAACCCGAGTACAAGTTGCAGATTGGCGACATAGTACGTATTCCGCCAGTTCGCGTGGCAGAGCCGGATAACCGTACCGCACCATCGGCGAACTTAAGTAAAGTCTCGCAACTCGAAGATCGTATTTTGCATGAAGACAATCATTTGATCGTGCTGAATAAACCTGCTGGCATTGCCGTGCATGGTGGTAGTGGAGTCGATTACGGTGTGATTGAAGCATTGCGTTCACTGCGTCCTCAACAAAAGTTTTTAGAGCTAGTACATCGTCTCGATAAAGATACTTCGGGCGTGTTATTGGTGGCGAAAAAGCGTAGCGCGCTTAAACATCTGCATGATCAGCTTCGGTATAAAAAGATGCAGAAAGACTATTTGGCCTTAGTTAAAGGTGAATGGTCTGCTCAAGATAAAGCCGTTAAACAGCCTTTATTGAAGATCACCCTTAAATCCGGTGAGCGCATAGTGCGCGTTAATGCTGAGGGTAAGCCTTCAGAAACGCGCTTTAAAATTATGCAGCGTTACCAAGGTTGTACTTTAGTGAAGGCAAGCCCTGTCACTGGACGTACCCATCAAATTCGGGTGCATTGTCAATTTGCCGGTCATCCAATCGCCTGTGATGATAAGTACAGCGAGCAAGGGTTTGACGACAGCATGCGTGCATTAGGCTTAACTCGACTCTTTTTACATGCCGCTGAATTGATGTTCATTCATCCAGAAAATGATGAAGTGATGCGGGTTTCAGCGCCTTTAGATGAAAATTTGTCGCAATTACTCGATAAGTTAAAGCGTGCGTAATCGACGGGGATAGGTTTCAAGGATGAAGATAAAGCAATACGATTTAGTGATTTTCGATTGGGATGGCACTCTGATGGATTCCATCGGTAAAATTATCACTTGTATTGAAAATATGGCTAAGGCATTGCAGTTACCTATCCCAACTGAAAGTGACATTCGCGATATTATTGGTCTTTCTATGACAGAAGCGCTGCGAGTCCTGTTCCCACAGGGACTTAATTGCAGCGCTTCTTCTGCCAATTCTCAGCATCAGCAGCATTCTAATAATGCATTCAGCCAAGGCGAAAATGATCAATATCAGCAAATGCGCGCTGAGTTTAAAGCACAGTATTTGCATTTAGACACCACGCCAACTCCCTTGTTTGTACAAACTCCAGCGTTAATTGATGACTTGCATAGCCAAGGCTATAAGTTAGCCGTCGCAACCGGTAAAGCCCGTGCGGGACTTGATCGCGTCTTTGAGCAAACAGGCTTAGGTCGATACTTTGTTGCATCACGCTGCGCCGATGAAGTGCACAGCAAACCCCATCCTGAAATGATCTCAAGCTTGCTGAAAGAATTGAATATTGCACCGAACAGAGCCTTAATGGTGGGTGATTCTCTGCTGGATTTAACCATGGCGGCCAATGCAGGGATTGATAGCGTTGGTGTGACCTATGGCGCTCACAGTGCCGAAAAGTTGCTGCGGGCAAAACCTATCGCCTTGATAGATTCACCAAAGCAATTACTGCAATACCTCTAACACTGCTATTTAATGCTGGAGCGGCAATACATGCCGCTGCGCATGAGACTTCCTTATCACTTTTATTTACGTCTCATCTTCTCGTCGATGAAACGACTCAGTAGCTCGGTATTTTTGATGCGTGTCATCGATTCAATAAACAGAACAAAGCCTTGGCAAACGTTTAAGCAAGAACGTCTACACCTTGGGCTAACAGCATTTCCGTCAGTAATATCAGTGGTAAGCCAACTAAGGTATTGGGATCGCGCCCTTCGAGCGCTGTAAATAACGCGATACCTAAACCTTCGCTCTTAAAACTCCCCGCGCAATAATAAGGCTCTTCTTTTTCAATGTAAGCCACAATCTGCGCATGGCTAAGGTGCCTAAAATGAACCGTAAAGGGTTCAACCTCAGCGGCCATAGCGCCAGTTTTGGCATTATAGAGTGCAAGACCAGTATAAAAGGTGATGGCCTTGCCTGAGGCTTGAGTGAGCTGCGCGACGGCATTATTAAAATGATGGGGTTTACCGATAATCTTGCCATCAATGACGGCAACTTGATCGGATCCAATAATCAGACCATCGGGGAATTGTTCTGCCCCCGCGACGGCTTTTGCTTTGGCTAATCGCAGCACTAAAGCATGGGCCGATTCTTCGAGATACGCCGTTTCGTCAATATTAGGATTGCAGCATTCGAAGGGTAACCCGAGTTTTTGCAGTAAAGATTGTCGGTATACAGACGTCGAAGCTAAGATTAATGGGGTTGGCATAATGAGATATCCGCAAAAGAGTGACTCATATTGTGACCAATCAATGCGCGAGAGTGCAAGAGTTTCGTCTTTTACGGTTTCTTTTCAATGAATGCGACTATTTTAGGCGGCTTGCGCTTGTATGCGGCCCCATGCTTGGGTACTATTTCGCTTCCGTCAATTTCAATGTTGGGGCAGGGGAAAGGCTTAAGTCGCAAACTGGGACTTAAGTTAGTATTTTTTCTTTGACTCTAGCGTTTTCAAACTATAATATGCGCGCCTTATGCAAACAGTAAAGATACCGGTTTCAATTGATCCATTTCGCGCCGCCTCGAGTCGCCTAGTTTATCAGGGCGTTGTTCCTGGTGTGCAACTGAAAAGATTAACTGAGTTATGTGCCGGCGACTGTTCCGATGTGGCAGTGTTGCTTGAATGTGGCGTAGATTTACAGGGGATAGTCTACCTGAAAGGGAAGGCTGTGACGGAGCTCACTCTGATATGTCAACGTTGCATGACACTATTTACCACTGAGGTTACGGTCGAGTTTTGTTTTGGTCCATGTCGGACTAAAGCAGAAATCGATGAGCTCCCGGATGCGTATGACCCAATTGAGTGCAATGAAATTGGCGAAGTGCGTCTACATCAATTGATCGAAGATGAATTGATAGTCGCTATGCCGATAATCCCAATGCATCAAGAAATTGATTGCAGTGCAGGATCTAAAGACATGGTTGTAGGCGAGATAGAACCCGCTCAAGAGGAGCGTCCAAATCCGTTTGCAGTGTTAGAAAAACTGAAGAGCAAGTAATCGAGGAGACAGGCCAATGGCTGTACAACAGAACAAAAAATCACGTTCAAAGCGCGGAATGCGCCGTTCACATGACGCACTGAGCACTGCTCAGCTGTCTGTAGACGCTACCAGCGGTGAAATCCATATGCGTCACAATGTGACTGCAGATGGCTTCTATCGCGGTAAAAAGGTAATCAACAAGTAATTTGTTGGTTTCCTAATGACGAATCTGACGCTTGCGTTAGATGCAATGGGTGGTGATCATGGCCCCCACGTCACGGTGCCTGCAGCCTTGCGGGCACTACAATTACATTCTTTTCTTAAAATCATTTTAGTCGGTGACAAGACTGAAATTGATGTCTATCTACGTCAAGCCGAAGCGAGTTTACTTTCGCGCATAGAAATCATTCATACCGATGAAGTCGTTAGTATGTCCGATAGGCCTGTGCATGCCTTGCGTACACGTAAAAACAGTTCCATGCGATTGGCTATTGAGTTAGTGCGTGACGACCGCGCACAAGCGTGTGTGAGTGCCGGTAACACTGGGGCGCTGATGGCAATGGCGAAAGTATTGCTGAAGACCTTGCCTGGTGTTGATCGACCTGCATTAGTCAGTTGTTTACCTGCGGTGACTCAAAAACCGGTTTATTTGTTGGATTTGGGCGCGAATATTTCCTGTGACTCGGAAACCTTATTTCAATTTGCCGTGATGGGCTCAGTCCTGTGCGAAGCGGTAGATAAGAAATCTCGGCCAAAAGTCGCCTTGCTCAATGTGGGCGTTGAAGAAATTAAAGGTAATGACCAAGTTCAGCAAGCCGCGCAGTTGCTGCAACACACAGAACAAATCAATTACACAGGTTTTATCGAAGGGGATGAAATCTATTCCGGTAATGTGGATGTGATTGTTTGTGATGGGTTTGTGGGTAACATCACGCTCAAGACCTCAGAAGGTATTGCCAAGTTATTAGTACATCAGTTAAAACGGGGACTAACCCAAGGTTTATTCGTTCGTTTTCTGGCTAAACTTATCGCCCCTCGTATCCAGGCGGTCCTTAGTCAGATGAACCCCGACCACTATAACGGTGCAAGTCTGATAGGATTGCGCGGAATAGTTGTAAAAAGCCATGGAAACGCGGATGAAACTGCCTATTTACAAGCAATTAGTTTGGCAGTAACGGAAGCTCAACGTCGACTCCCTGAAATGATAAAAGATCGTTTGGAGTCGATTCTTTTAGATATAAATAACTGATCCCTCCTTATGCATACAAAAATTCTCGGAACTGGTAGTTATCTACCAGTGCAGGTGCGTAGCAATCAAGATTTGGAAAAAATGGTGGAAACCACTGACCAATGGATTGTTGAACGTACAGGTATATCAGAACGTCGCATTGCGGCTTTCGATGAAACCGTTTCAACTATGGGCTACCAAGCGGCATTAAAAGCGCTAGAAATGGCTGGCATAGAAGCATCAGATTTAGACATGATCGTCTGCGGCACCACCAGTGCTCCCAATGCTTTTCCGGCTGCGGCCTGTGAAATTCAAGCCATGCTTGGCGTGCATACCATTCCAGCTTTTGATATCGCAGCGGCGTGTTCAGGCTTTGTTTATGCTTTATCTGTTGCCGATCAATTTGTAAAAACGGGCGCGGCTAAAAAAGTATTAGTGATTGGTGCCGATGTACTGTCTCGCTTATGTGAGCCAGAAGATCGTTCAACGATTATTTTATTTGGTGATGGTGCGGGCGCGGTTGTGATAGGCGCATCCGAAACGCCAGGGATCATTTCGACCCACATTTATGCCGATGGTCGCCAAGGTGACTTATTGAAATGCGCTTTCCCACCACGTAAAGGCGAAACCTCTGAAGCGGTTGGTTTTATGACCATGAAAGGCAACGATGTCTTTAAAGTGGCTGTGACTCAATTGTCCCATGTCGTGACTGAGACGTTACGCATTAACAATATCGATAAGTCAGAAATTGACTGGTTAGTGCCACATCAAGCCAACTTCCGAATTATCAATGCTACCGCTAAAAAGCTCGATATGAGTCTTGATAAAGTCGTATTGACCTTAGCTAAACACGGTAATACTTCTGCCGCGTCAGTGCCCATTGCATTGGATGAAGCCGTACGTGATGGCCGTATTCAGCGCGGACAACTACTGCTGCTTGAGGCCTTTGGTGCTGGGTTTGCGTGGGGCAGTGCGCTCATTCGTTTCTAAGTTCTACATGTGTGTTCCACATGATTTTTCAATAAATTAAGTTAGCCATAGGTAATTTGAATATGGAAAATGTTGCTTTTGTATTTCCGGGTCAAGGTTCACAAGCCCTAGGCATGTTAGCCGAGCTTGCCGAATCTCATGCTGTTGTTGGACAAACCTTTGCTGAGGCGAGTGACGTCTTAGGTTATGATCTGTGGGCATTGGTTCAGCAAGGTCCTGTTGAAAGCTTAAATGAAACCGATAAAACTCAACCAGCCCTATTAGCGGCGAGCGTGGCGATTTGGCGTACCTACGTGGCTTCAGGCAAACCTATGCCTGCTATACTCGCGGGTCACAGCTTAGGCGAGTATTCTGCTTTAGTTTGCGCCGGTGTGATGGATTTTAAAGACGCGATTAAGTTGGTGGAATTACGTGGTCAACTGATGCAGCAAGCTGTACCCGCTGGCACGGGTGCTATGTATGCGATTATCGGTTTGGACAACGAGAGTATCGCTAATGCCTGCGCCGAAGCGGCTCAAGGTGAGGTGGTGAGTCCAGTTAACTTTAACAGTCCTGGTCAAGTGGTCATTGCAGGTCAAAAAGACGCAGTTGAGCGCGCTGCAGCAGCTTGTAAAGCAGCGGGCGCTAAAATGGCGGTGGCTTTACCTGTCAGCGTGCCATCACACTGTGCATTAATGAAACCTGCGGCGGATAAACTGGCCGTGGCATTAAACGATGTACAGTTTAATACCCCAACAATTACAGTGATTAATAACGTTGATGTGGCATCGCCCACCTCTGCTGATGACATTAAAGATGCGTTAGTGCGTCAGTTATATTGTCCTGTCCGCTGGAGCGAAACTGTTGAGCTAATGGCCCAAAAAGGCATTACCCAACTGGTGGAATGTGGTCCTGGTAAAGTATTGACAGGATTAGCAAAACGAATTAATAAATCACTATCAGCCCAAGCGGTTAATGATGTTGCTTCATTAGCAGCATTAACTGAGTAAGGAGTTTATATGAGTTTCAACCTGAATTTAACAGGCAAAGTGGCTTTGGTGACAGGTGCGAGCCGCGGTATTGGCCGTGCGATCGCTGAGACACTGGTCGAAGCGGGTGCCGTGGTTATTGGAACCGCAACCAGTGAGAAGGGCGCTGCGGCGATCCAAGAATATCTGGGTGACAAAGGTTTTGGTTTAGTGCTTAATGTCACAGATAGTGAATCTGTTACACATTTATTCGCCTCGATCAAAGAAAAAGCCGGTGATGTTGATATTCTAGTCAACAACGCGGGTATAACCCGTGATAATCTGCTGATGCGGATGAAAGATGATGAATGGCAGGATATTATCGACACTAACCTGACATCGTTATTTAGACTATCAAAACCTGTGATGCGTACCATGATGAAAAAGCGCTTTGGCCGAATCATCAATATCGGTTCAGTGGTAGGCACCATGGGGAATGCAGGTCAAGTTAACTACTCGGCAGCAAAGGCGGGTTTGATTGGATTTACAAAATCTCTTGCAAGAGAGGTTGCATCTCGTCAAATTACAGTTAATGCTATCGCTCCTGGATTTATCCAGACCGATATGACAGATGAGCTGACCGAAGAGCAGCAAAAAGCTATCATGTCACAGGTTCCGATGGAACGATTAGGGCAAGCGCAAGAAATTGCGAACGCAGTGCTCTTCTTGGCCTCGGACTCAGCCGCTTACATCACAGGCGAAACTTTGCATGTGAATGGCGGCATGTACATGGTTTAAGGGCGAATGGCAGGGATTTCTGTCGCAACTGAGTAGTGATCTGTATCAATTGATAGTGAAATTTCGTGGTTAGACCACGAAAACTAAGCTTGCATTGTCAGCCAAATCTAATAAACTACTCGCAATCTTACGCAAGTGCGTAATTTGAATAGGAAAGAAAACTAATGAGCAACATCGAAGAACGTGTAAAGAAAATCATTGTAGAGCAACTGGGCGTTAAAGAAGAAGACGTTAAGCCAGCGGCATCTTTCGTTGACGATCTGGGTGCAGATTCTCTGGACACTGTTGAGTTGGTTATGGCTCTGGAAGAAGAGTTTGATACCGAGATCCCTGATGAAGAAGCTGAAAAGATCACTACTGTTCAAGCAGCGATCGACTACGTTTCTAAGAATCAGTAATTCTGAATTCTTGAAGACAGGCGGCATTTTTGCCGCCTGTTTTTGTTTTACCCCCGTCAAATTCTGCCTCCGTGCCATTCAATCGTCTCTGGATCGTGTTTTAATTGTTATCCACGAGATGCTCGCCGCAGATTGGCGAATTTTTCTAAATAAAAATTATTTAAGAAATTGTCTAATGATAGAAAACCCTGTGTCCTCTATCTGAATTAACAAATTAGCATTTAAAGGTGACTGCCGTGTCTAAACGTCGTGTAGTGGTAACCGGTTTGGGGTTAGTAACTCCAGTGGGCAATACTGTCGATACTACTTGGAAGGCTTTGCTTTCGGGTAAGAGTGGTATTGCACCGATAACCAAATTTGATGCCAGTGAATTTACCACTCGTTTCAGTGGTTCAGTAAAAGATTTCGATGTTGAGCAATACGTAACGAAAAAAGACGCCCGTAAGATGGACCTCTTTATTCAATACGGTATGGCGGCTGGCATCCAAGCTATCCAAGACTCAGGTCTGGACATGAGTAAAGAAAACCCTGGTCGTGTCGGTACTGCTATTGGTGCGGGTATGGGCGGTATGTGGTTGATTGAACAAGGTCACAGCGCATTGATGAATGGTGGCCCGCGTAAGGTTTCTCCTTTTTTCGTACCTAGTACCATCATCAATATGATTTCGGGCCACTTGTCGATCATGTTTGGCATGAAAGGGCCAAATTTCGCCGTGACTACCGCTTGTACTACGGGCGTGCATAATATCGGTTTCGCGGCGCGTACCATTGCCTATGGTGATGCAGACGTGATGGTTGCGGGCGGTGCTGAGGATGTCACTTCTCCTTTAGGCGTGGCAGGTTTTGGTGCAGCGAAAGCATTATCGACACGCAATGACGATCCGACTGCGGCGAGCCGTCCATGGGATAAAGACCGTGATGGTTTTGTGATCGGTGATGGCGCTGGTGTGATGGTGATGGAAGAGTACGAACACGCAAAAGCGCGCGGTGCGACCATTTACGGCGAATTAGTCGGTTTTGGTATGAGCGGTGATGCGTTCCACATGACATCGCCTCCAAGCGACGGAGCAGGCGCTGCGGCGGCTATGGTCAATGCTATTAATGACGCTAAGTTATCACTGGAGCAAATTGGTTATATCAATGCCCACGGTACGTCGACGCCAGCAGGTGATAAAGCGGAAGCGGCAGCGGTTAAGTCAGTATTTGGCGACCACGCTTATAAAGTACTGGTTAGCTCGACTAAATCGATGACGGGTCACCTATTAGGTGCTGCGGGCGCGGTTGAAGCGATTTTCACTTTGCTAGCACTGCGCGACCAAGCCGTGCCGCCAACGATTAACTTGGATAATCCAGATGAAGGTTGTGACTTAGATTTTGTTGCCCATACAGCCCGTGACGTGAAGATGGATTACGCTCTGTGTAACTCCTTCGGTTTTGGTGGGACTAACGGTTCATTACTGTTCAAGAAAGTGTAAAACACGCATTTATGGTGTAAAAAACAGTGAAAAAATGCGCCTGAGGGCGCATTTTTTATGGGTCAAATTCATTGCTCATGTGAGTTGAACTCCGTTATCTCATGACTTTATTGTGATGGATGTCACTTTCTAACTGCATGATATCCATAGTGTTAACATTTGTTCATCAAGCTTGTTTAATTCTAGTGACCACAGATAATGACAAACATATTCAATCTTAATGGAGTGTGTCATGTTAAATCCCGCGGTGATCCCGCTTGTTCCCCTTATTGGCGCATTAACTGCCAATCTGACCGAATTGATCCGCGGTGAGTTTAAAGTGTGGCATCCAAACATGGACATTGGGATCAAGACTTTTACCTTAGCAATCGCTGCTTACGTGGTGGTTTGGTTTGCCTTATTGGTGACGGCGATTAATGTCGGTGGCGATAGCAATATGTCCTCTGGCCTCGAAGTGCTTGGTTTCTTTATGTTTGGCTTAGGTGTTTACACTTTTGCTAAGGGTACGCGTTTCGTCAGTAGTGAACTTCAACTATGGATTTATCGTTTAGCGTTGCCGAGTTTATTGCTTTGCTGCGTGCTTATTAGCCACTTTGGTTAAATCGAATTTTTTGACGAGGTCAATCGTAATTATTTTTACGCTAATGGGGCTTTCTATCGTAAACTCAGCCTATTGCACGAAACATTGAGCCACAGTGGCTGAATAAGTTGAGGTTATATGGCTGGTATAGATAGACAAAGTACCCTGAGATTTTTGTCAGAGCCTGCGGATGTGAATTTTGGTGGTAAAGTTCACGGCGGCGCTGTGATGAAGTGGATCGATCTCGCGGCCTATGCCTGTGCAGCGGGCTGGAGCGGTAAATATTGTATTACTGCTTATGCGGGCGGTATTCGTTTTGTGCAACCCATTTTGGTGGGCAATATCGTTGAAGTCAGCGCAAAAGTGATTTATACGGGTAAAACTTCTATGCATATCGGTATCGATGTGCGAGCGGGCGACCCTAAAGTTTCTGAGCGTCATCTCACCACCCATTGTATTGTGATCATGGTAGCAGTTGATGAAGATGGCCTACCTACGCCAGTGCCTGAGTGGATACCACAGACGGAACATGATATTCATTTGCGGGATTCTGCACTGCGCTTGATGGAAATGCGTAAAAAGATTGGCGCCGAAATGGAAGCCCATGTAGTGAAATAGCTCCATAAATTAAATCAGCAAAGGCGCTTAAGGCGCCTTTGTTGTTTCTAGCGAAAAGTGCGTTTATCACTCGCTCCGATTTCACTCTGACGTTACCGTTGATGAATGTTAAACTGCGGCCACTATTTTGAATCGATTCACTTTGTTTATCTATTTAAGGATCTGCTCATGGCAAAAGTTGCATTTATTGGTTTAGGCGTAATGGGATATCCCATGGCGAGGCATTTACTGAACAAAGGCCATGAGGTCACTGTTTATAATCGTACTTTTACCAAGGCGCAAACTTGGGTCGACACCTATGGCGGTCGCTGCTGTCCAACACCAAAGGAAGCGGCTGAGGGTCAAGATATTGTGTTTACTTGCGTGGGCAATGACAACGACCTGCGTGAAGTGGTATTAGGCAGTGATGGTGTTATTCATAGGATGGAAAAGGGCACTGTGCTGGTTGATCATACTACGGCTTCGGCCGATGTCGCTCGTGAGCTTCATCAAGTGTTAGCGGAAAAGGGCATTGATTTCCTCGATGCGCCCGTGTCTGGCGGTCAAGCGGGCGCTGAAAATGGCGCCTTGACTGTGATGGTCGGCGGCGATGAAGCGGTATTTGAGCGTGTTAAACCCGTGATTGAAGCCTTTGCCCGCTGTGCCGAGCGTTTAGGTGAGGTTGGTGCAGGTCAGTTAACTAAGATGGTGAACCAAATTTGTATCGCGGGTGTGGTGCAAGGTTTGGCAGAAGCGCTGCAATTTGCCCGTAAAGCGGGACTCGATGGCGAGAAAGTCATTGAAGTGATCAGCAAAGGCGCGGCGCAAAGCTGGCAGATGGAAAATCGTTACAAGACGATGTGGGGCCAAAGCTATGATTTTGGTTTTGCCGTCGATTGGATGCGTAAAGACTTAGGTATCGCCTTAGAAGAAGCCCGCCGCAATGGTTCACACTTGCCATTGACCGCTTTGGTGGATCAATTCTATTCAGAAGTTCAGGGCATGGGCGGTAACCGTTGGGATACGTCTAGCTTACTGGCGCGCTTAGAGAAATCAGCTAAATAGGCTTATAAAAACTCTGGTTTTGCAGTGATAAAAATGCCCAGTCTCGATTGCGTTGGCAAATAGGACTGGGCATTTTTGTGTGTATCGTTTTTGACTAGGACATTAAGAGCTAGGATATTTAATCGTTAGTCTTTCCAGCGAATATGGGTCACTAAACTGTGGGTTTCACCTGGCGCGAGCACGACTTTATCTTCTAATACATTGGCCGCTTCTAGGCAGACCATGGTCAGATAATCCTCTGGATTAAATCGGCCCAGGCGCTGTGACTTTTCAATCCATGGATTCCATAATACCGCTGATTGGCTGTTTTCACGGCTGACTTCGATTATCCCCTGCGGCGTATGCAATAACTGCACTGGGCCGAGATCGGTATAGACACGATCTGTCTCGCGATCAAACAGCACTTCATCCGTGGTTTGCGGGTAAGGCCCTTGTGCAAATTCGATGTATTTTGACTCACTAAAACCGCTGGCTTTGAGTTGGTGGATATCCTCAATCGGGAAATAGCTGTGTAGCGCTTGGGTAAGCGTGACGGTTTCATCGCCTAAGTTGGTATTCACAAGGCTAATGCTTAGGGTGTCGCCTAGGGTGAATAACACGCTGACCTCAGTGTTATGCGGCCAATAGATTTTATCTTGCTCACTGATTTTTAAGCTAAAACGTAAATCCACTAACTGATTACGCATTTCTACCGATTCCAGCGCCCAAATACGGGTACGGGCGAAACCGTGTTGGGGAAAATTCGCTTCACTACTCATGCCAAACCAAGGCCAGCATACGGGTACACCGCCACGGATCCCATTACCGGGTTGATAATCGTCAGCCGATGAAACCCACAGCAAAGGTGGTTTTCCTACGGGTTGAAAATAGTCTATTTGCGCGCCCTGCAAAAAAATTCTTGCCTGACATAACGCCGTATTTACTTCGACATAATCGAGCCCGTTGGCGTGCTTTTTAGTAGTGACAGAACCCATAGTAACAATATCCTTAACTCTGCTGACGTATCAGAAAAACAGGCAGTTAGCTTACAAAGTTTTCCGCGATAACATAAGGCTTTGTTGCGATCAATTTACGGTTTCGCTGTTCGTTTGTGTAAACAAAAGTCTGTGGCGGTTACTGAGGTGCTTTCTTTTTCGGCAGATTTAGCTAAAGTGGTCAGAGCATCAAAGTGGTCAGATCACTTAGTTGAGTTGCAGTCTAACAAGAAAAGGGAAGCGATTATGCCAGTCTATCAAGCGCCGCTGCGCGACTATCAATTTATCCTCGATGAAATGTTACATATTTATCAGCAAGATGCGCTCAAGGGGTTCGATGAAATCGATCCAGATCTTGTCGATGCGATCCTGCAAGGTATGGCCGACTTTAGTACTGAAGTTATGTTACCGCTCAATAGTGTCGGCGATCTGCAAGGCTGTAAGTTGGTCGATGGTAAGGTGATTACACCGGAAGGATTTGATAACGCCTATCGGCAGTTTGTTGATAATGGCTGGCCGACGCTGACCTGCGATCCTGAATATGGCGGCCAAGGTTTACCCGAAGTGGTGGGGATTTTTGCCACTGAGATACAAACGGCAACTAACATGGCCTTTGCCATGTATCCCGGTTTGACCCATGGCGCCTATGCCGCCATCCATGCCCACGGCAGTGATGCTCTCAAGCAAAAATATTTGAGTAAACTGGTTAGCGGTGAATGGACTGGGACCATGAACTTGACCGAGTCCCACGCGGGTACTGATTTAGCCTTATTACGCACCAAAGCCGTGCCAGTATCTGAAGGCGTTTTTGCTATTACCGGCGAAAAAATTTTTATCTCCTCAGGTGATCATCAACTCACCGACAACATAGTGCACCTCGTATTAGCTCGTTTGCCCGATGCACCTGAAGGTGTGAAGGGCATATCTTTGTTCGCCGTGCCTAAAGTATTAGTGAATAACGATGGTAGTTTAGGCGCACCGAACACTTTATATGCCAGTGGCCTTGAACATAAGATGGGCATTCACGGTAACTCAACTTGTGTGATGGTATTTGAAGCTGCGCTGGGTGAGCTTGTCGGCGAGCCGCACCAAGGACTGCGCGCCATGTTTACTATGATGAACCAAGCGCGTTTAGGCGTTGGCGTGCAAGGTCTGGGTGTCTCTGAGATTGCCTATCAAAATGCGCTAGCCTATGCCAAAGACAGATTACAGAGCCGCGCCTTAAGTGGCGCCAAAGCCCCGGAAAAAGCCGCCGATCCGATTTTGGTTCACGGCGATGTGCGCCGCATGTTGCTGTCGCAAAAAGCCTTCAATGAAGGCGCAAGAGCCTTAGTTGGACAACAAGCTTTATGGCTCGATGAAGCTGAGCGTCATAGCGATCCCGCAAAAGCCAAAGTTGCCTCCCAATTAGCGGCACTGTTCACGCCAGTGGTGAAAGGTTTTATCACTAACCGTGGTTTTAATGCCTGTGTCGATGCACAGCAAGTGTTTGGCGGACATGGTTATATTCATGAGTGGGGTATGGAGCAATTTGTGCGTGATAGCCGTATTGCACTGATTTATGAAGGCACTAACGGTATTCAGGCATTGGATTTAGTGGGACGTAAGTTGCTTAGCGACCGCGGCGCGGCGATGCAGCAATGGTCGGCGTTAGTGACAGAGTTTATTAAGTCACATAGCACGAATGCGGCGATGCAACCTTACGTGAGTGGTTTAATGGATTGTGCGGGTGATTTGCAAAAGGCCAGTGGTTATTTAGCGACCCATGCGGCGACCAATCCTGACATTATCGGCGCAGCCTCTATGGCTTATCTGGAGTTATTTGGGGTGACTGCGCTGGCGTGGATGTGGGCCAGAAGTGCCGCAGTGGCATTAGCGGCGCTGGAGCAGGGCACCGAAGAAACTGCATTTTATCAGGCCAAATTGAAAACTGCCGATTTCTACATGGCTTACTGGGCGGTGCAAGGTCGCAGTCTGCGTAAGCAAATCGAGCAGGCGAGTGAAATGCTAACTCAATTGGATGAAGCTATCTTTTAAGCATTCACCTTATAGGCTGAGTTAAGCCTTTGCTTAAAAACAGCTCAACAACAGTCAAAACCAGCGTCTTGTCGCTGGTTTTTATTTTTATATTGTTTAAATCTTTAACTTATTGTTTTTATTAAGCTGCACGCAAATACTCAGCTTGATGCTGTGAGTCTCTATTTCATTCCACATTAAAACTTCCATCGAAGGTTTGTGTTACTGGCGCTCCTTTGTTTGATTCATAACCAAACATAACAAGGATTATGTGGGTTGATGTCGATGATTTATTAAACGCGTCTCACAATTGCGTAAATTCAAATGATAATTATTGTCATTCGTAAATCATTCTTTATAATGACGGCCAATTCGTTTGAATACATTTGTAAACCCTTTGGTTTATGCCATTTTTATGCGCTCGCGCTGGGGACATTCTGTGAAGACTCGTTTCGCTTACTCATTAATCGCACTTGCACTTGCTCAACATCAGTCGGCATTCGCCGCTGAAACTGTACTCGATAAAGAGGCTCCACAGCAGACCTTGTCTACGAGCTCACCAGTCCCCAGTCCTGCATCGACTCAATCCGCAGCCGATGGGGAGATAAAACTCGCAGCACCTGAGCGTATTACAGTCCATGGCCGCGCAATGCAAATGTACGTCGATAAAGAAACGACGATTGGCACTAAGACGGCGATTAATGTGATGGAATTGCCGCAGTCTGTGCAAGTGCTGACCGAGCAGTTAATCGTCGACCAAGCCGCGCGCAATATTACCGATTTATACCGCTCAATCGCGGGCGTGAGTGAGTTTAGTTATTCCGGCGTGACCTTTCGCGGTTTCCGTGACGATGCCAACGTTTTTTATGATGGGGTAAGGGGCGATCCCTATTCGGGGTTTTCAGTGCCGCAACTCTTTAATGTGCAGCGGGTTGAAGTGCTAAAAGGTCCAGCATCCGCACTTTATGGCGGCGGTGAACCCGGCGGCATGATCAACTATGTCACTAAAAAACCAACCTTTGTCGAGAGTAAAGAGCTGACCTTAAGTACGGGCAGCGAGGATATGATGGGCGGCTCGCTGGATTTCACCGGTGGCTTAACCCAAAATCTTGCCTATCGCTTTGGCGCCTATTATCAGCAGGAAGATAGCTTTCGAAATAATGCCGATAGCCAAAATGCCGAAGTGGCGGGTGGGTTACTCTACGAAATCAGTGATGATACTAAGCTCACTACCACTTTCGATATTATTAAGCAGGATTTAGGTGGCAATCGACTGCGCGGCGTTCCTGTCGATAATGACGGTAACTTCCTGGTTGCGCCATCCTATAATGCCAATGAGAAGAGTGACTTCCAGAAGATGGATGCACTGGTGCTGCAATCGATTCTCGATCATCAATTTACCGATAATTTCTCGGTCAAGACTCAGATCCGTTATCTGAATAATGATTCCACGCAGCAATATCATGAATCGAGAGGTTGGGCGACCTTAGATGCCAATAAAAAGCCCATTATGGGTGATGGCACCATTAAGCGTGAATACCGAGTTCAAGCACGGGCTAATGATGAAATCAGTTTAACCAATGATTTTGTCTATGCATTCGATGCTTTAGGTTTTGAACATGAATTCCTGTTCGGCGGCGACTATCACTATGTCGAAACCGAATATCAGTACAAATTGGCGACTGATAAAGATGGTGTTGGTAACTTGAATATTTTTGACCTTAACTATGGTGAAACCAACCCTAATAGTTACAACTTGAAGGATAAAAATACCGATGGTACCCGCGCTAACCGTTACGGCATTTATGTACAGGAACATCTGCACTTTAATGAACAGTGGTCATTGATTGCCGGTCTGCGTTTTAGCCAGTTTGATGATTATGATAAAAATACCGGTTTCTCCTTCAGCGATAACGCGATAACGCCAAGGGCAGGGCTTAATTATCGCCCAATTGATTCAATGTCCTTTTATTTGAATTACTCTGAGAGCTTCAATCCAGCATCTTTAACCAATCAAGCGGAAGATATTGGTGATGGTTTCCTCGATCCAGAAACGGGCAATCAAATTGAACTTGGGATGAAAAATGAATGGCTTGATGGCCAGTTTATGACCACGCTCGCGGTATATCGCATTGAAAAACAAAATGTCGCCCAAGCTAACCCTTTAGATACTGGCGATGACGATGGTATTCCCGCTTTACTTAATTTGGGTGAAGTACACAGTCAAGGCCTTGAATGGACGCTGGTGGGGGATCTAACCGATAACCTGACCGTCACGGCAAACTATGCCTATAACGAGACCGAAGTGGTTAAAGGGGTAACGAACGATAGTTTAACCAATACGTTTGATAGTAAGCACTTTGCCAATGCGCCGCGCCATCAAGCAGGGATATGGACCCGTTACGATATCAATGCACTCGATTCGGCGATTGCTTTTGGTATGGACTATGTGGGCGAGCAGTTCAGCCTCGATGGCCAAACGGTGAAGCCCCATACGATTTTTGACATGAGCTGGACGACCCTGTGGGATCAAACTCAAGTTCGCTTAAATCTTAAAAATATCTTCGATAAAGAATATGCCGTCAGTGGTTTTAGCGAGCGTAATGGCCATTTCCCCGGTGAGCCGCGTAATATCACGCTTGAACTGAGTCATAAGTTTTAATGCATTGATGTAAAAATAGCTTGTTCGTTAAGGATGATGAGCAAGCTGGAGCGAATGGGTTAATCTTGCGCGAATAACCGCCGTAGCTCTCTGTCTGTATTCGTGCCTTGAGCATGGATTAACCTTGTGTGACTTATCATCTTAATAGTGTTTACCTATTAAGATGATAGTTTCTATCCGTTATCCTTTCTGATTCAGCTTGTTTAGACTCGCCTTATATGAATTATTCGATAAGGTTTTCCTATGCACGCCGTCAGCCACTTAGCCTCCAAAGACCCTCAATCTAACGCTAGCCCACAGGTGGCCCTGATTGCAGAAGGTGGCGGTCAGCGGGGTATATTTACCGCAGGCGTGCTCGATGCTTGGCTTGATGGCAGATTCGATCCCTTTGATTTGTTTATCGGTACCTCAGCAGGCTCACAGAATCTCAGCAGTTTTTTGGCCCGCCAAAAGGGTTATGCCAAACGCTTAATCCGCGGTTTATCGCGCCATAAACGTTTCTATCGACTCGGTCGCGGGTTAGTCGGCGGTAACGTGGTCGATTTAGATTGGTATTTTGAGCAGACTAGACAAGGGATGTTTAAATTAGATCTTAACGCGGCAACAGCCTCACTCGGTCATCGGCAGTTACTGATCACAACTACGAATGCCAGTGATCGCAAGGGTTATTTTTTAAGTCCAAGCAGTAAAAGCCAGTGGCGCGAATTGCTAAAAGCTTCTAGCGCATTACCATTTTTGTATAAACAAGGGGTGAAACTCACGCCTTGGCTGAGTGACAACGCCTGTAATAACGGCGCGGCTAATCATAGCGCCTCTGGTCACGGCACAGCATTAAGCGAAGGTATTGATAGTGATTTTTATCTCGACGGCGGTTTAGCTGCGCCTTTACCTGTGCGTGAGGCCTATCGTCGTGGTGCCCGCAAAATTGTGGTGATCCGTACTGTGAGTGAGGATTTTCAGGCGCAATCGGCTTGGGTGCATAAGCTCAAATCTTGGATTTGTGTTTCTGGCTTTTGTCCGAAAACCATAGATTACTTAGTGCAGCACGAACAAGCCTATCAGGATGAATTGGATTTCATCGCTAATCCGCCAGAGGATGTGGAGATAGTGCAGATTTTTGCTGCTGAAAATTTGCAAAGTAAATTGCTGGGCAGTACCGATGCGGATTTACGCCATGATTATCATGCGGGGCTGAGTGCTGGAAAGCAGTTTTTAAGCTTAGATCCGATGGCGTTGACGCAGAGTAATGCTTATTTTCAAACTCAAGTGCAAACCAACGCTCACACTCAAACCCACATTCAAGCTCACTCTCAAATCAAGCCATTCAGTGCGCTGTCGGCCTAGTTTGGTATTTTAGCTAAGTCACCATTTTGTACGTGAGTAAGCAATAAAAGTAAAAAGTATTAAAACACAAGCGCCACCCTAGGGTAGCGCTTGTGGTTGGCTGTATTAACCAGTTCATCAATCTAGCTCATTAACCTAATTTATGAACTTAGTCCTTCAACGTTAGGCTATTAATAACTTGAGGTGTGTACAGAGCGTACTGCTCGGCCTGATGGGTCGATAATGCCGCGTAAGCTTTCGTCCCAAGCCAATGCTTCTGGCGTTGAACAGGCGACGGATTTACCGCCTGGAACCGTTTCTGCAGCGCCGCTCAGTGGATAATGTTCCTCAAAGAAGCAGCGATAGAAATAAGCTTCTTTGGTTTCTGGCGTGTTGTATGGGAAACGGAATTTCGCGTTCGCCAATTGTAAATCATCCACACGCGCTGCAGCTTGTTCTTTCAAACCGTCAATCCAAGAGTAGCCAACGCCGTCACTGAATTGTTCCTTCTGACGCCACGCTACTTCTTTTGGCAATTTGTGCTCAAAGGCTTTACGCAGAATATGTTTCTCAATACGGCCATCCTTAGACATTTTCGCTTCAGGGTTGATGCGCATCGCCACATCCATAAACTCTTTATCGAGGAAGGGCACGCGAGCTTCTAACCCCCAAGCGGCCATGGCTTTGTTGGCTCGCAGACAATCGAACAGATGCAGCTTATCGAGTTTGCGGACTAACTCCTCGTGGAATGCCTGTGCGTTTGGCGCTTTATGGAAGTATAAATAGCCGCCAAATAGCTCGTCAGCACCTTCACCCGATAACACCATTTTAATGCCCATCGCTTTGATTTTACGCGCCATTAAATACATTGGCGTGGCAGCACGTATGGTGGTGACATCGTAGGTTTCTAAGTGATAGATCACTTCTTTAATCGCATCTAAGCCTTCTTGGAAGGTGAAATGGATCTCATGGTGAATCGTACCAATCGCTTCGGCTACCTTTTTGGCGGCGATTAAATCTGGCGCACCTTCAAGGCCGACGGCAAAGGAATGTAACTGTGGCCACCAAGCGTTGGTTTCGCCATCGTCTTCAATGCGGCGTTTAGCAAAGGTTTGCGTCACGGCGGAAATGATCGATGAATCTAAGCCGCCCGACAGCAACACACCATAGGGCACGTCTGACATTAATTGGCGCTTGACCGCCGCTTCTAATGCGTCACGCAATTCTTCTTGGCTGGCTGGGTTATCTTTAACCGCATCATAGCTTTGCCAATCGCGAGTGTAGTATTTCACCGCGGCGGCATCGCTTGAGTACAAATATTGGCCCGGTAAGAATTCTTCTACCGTTTTACACACTGGCATCAGCGCTTTCATCTCGGAGGCAACATAGAAGTTACCCGCAGCGTCACGGCCTGTGTATAGCGGGATGATACCCATGTGATCGCGGCCGATAAGGTATCTGTCTTGGGCTTTGTCATATAACACAAAGGCGAAGATACCGTTTAATTTATCAAGAAATTCAGTGCCGTATTCTTGATACAGCGCCAAGATTACTTCGCAGTCAGAGTTGGTTTGATAGCTGTACTTATCGCCTAGCTGGGCTTTCAATTCTTTGTGGTTATAGATTTCGCCGTTGACCGCGAGGATCAAACTGCCATCTTCGGTCAGCAGTGGCTGAGCACCATGTTCAATGTCAACAATCGCTAAACGTTCGTGGGCAAGAATTGCCTTATCACTGGCATAAATACCTGACCAGTCAGGGCCACGGTGGCGCATGAGCTTAGACATTTCTAGCGCGACTTGGCGCAGTTCTTTGGCATCAGATTGGATATCTAAAATCGAAAAGATTGAACACATAGTACAACTCCCACACTGTCTGTCATTTGAGGATGTCTCAATTGAGGTTTAATGTGCCAGCAATTTAGGTATTTGCCAAATACTATTTTTGATGTTTTATCTGTTTATTGGTATTTTTATTGATTTAGATGTTTATGTTTAGCGATTTTATTTGAGAATAATTCATTTAATTCGAGTTATTTTTGATGATTTGTTTTTATTGTCTGATTTGGCATGAGGGGTTTTGGGGAATTCACAATGTGTTTTAAAAAAGTGTCGATGACAGAAAAACCGTTAAAAAA
The DNA here is from genome assembly GCF_030848765.1 of Shewanella oncorhynchi. Classification (NCBI taxonomy): domain Bacteria; kingdom Pseudomonadati; phylum Pseudomonadota; class Gammaproteobacteria; order Alteromonadales; family Shewanellaceae; genus Shewanella; species Shewanella oncorhynchi. The sequence continues at coordinate 3,054,204 of NZ_CP132914.1, read as the reverse complement.
GACCATAAATAATGAGTTGGCTCGTTTAAGTGTTTTATTTTTAATCAATTAATGCGTCGAGTTTGACATCAACAAATGGCATAAGCCTATTCATAATGGCGTTGTGGAATGGATATTTCGCGATAACGGCATTTTTGTGAGCTGAAAACAAAAAAGCACGTGAATGGTTCACGTGCTTGTAGGTCTTGTTTGGCGCTTTGGCTGGCGGAGGAGGCGCTTTATTTCAAGCAGACGCCAATAAGAGATGACTAACCCAACTGTCTCTCGCAAGAAGCCACTGACTTAGCCTGTTATTTTGCGTCCGTTACCAGCGTCGTTTTGGCTGGGCGCAGGCTATTAAACTCTGTGCCTTGATAGTATCCCGGCCAATCTTTACTGTTGCTCAATGTGCGTGTGACTTGGTAGTAGATTTGCAAATCTTGCAGCGCGCCGCTCAAATCCCAGTCTTCACGGTATTCATCGCAGACATTGTGATAACAGCCTTTCATTGTAGCTTGCATCTGAGTTTTATAAGCAGCCGTGGCTTCATCAACGGGATCGCTACCGCCGCCGGCAAAGACGGCGGGCACGCCTAGTTTGGCAAAGCTGAAATGATCTGAACGGAAGAAACCGCCCGAAGCGGGATTTTTCTCACCCATGGCGATGCGGTTTTGTTGTTTAGCCGCATCGATAAGATAAGTTTCTAACTCAGATTTACCTTTGCCGACGATGGTAAAGTCTTTGGTTTTGCCATAGATATTAGTGCTGTCGAGGTTTAACACTGCCACGGTTTTGTCGATAGGATAAAGTGGATTAGCGGCGTAATAGCGTGAACCGAGTAAGCCCTGTTCTTCACCTGTGGTGGCAATAAAGGTGACCGAGCGCGCTAAACCATGGCCTTGTTTCGCATTGTCGGCTAATTGTCTGGCGATTTCGAGAATGCCGGCAGTGCCTGAGGCATTATCCATGGCGCCGTTATAAATTTGATCGCCTTCTTTCGTCTCGTCTTTACCTATGTGATCCCAATGGGCGGTGTAGAGGATTTGCTCGTTGGCTTGTGTGCTGCCGGGGAGTGTGGCGACCACATTGTAGCTATTTGCGTATTCGGCTTTATTTTTAAAGGCGATGTTGGCCGTTTGTTCAAGGGGTAAATTGATTGAGCTGTCGGCGGCGCGCGCCATTAAATTAGGCAGTGATAAACCGGCTTTATCGAACAGTTGCGTAGCCGCGTCCAGTGTAAGCCAGCCTTCGACTTGGATACGGCTATCTTGTTCTGCTTTACTGAGGACCAGATCTTGCTGTGGTCCAGTCCAACTATTTTCTATCACGGACCAAGGGTAAGAGGCGGGCTCGGTATCATGGATAATCAGTGCGCCGAGTGCGCCTTGACGACTGGCTTCTTCAAATTTGTAGCTCCAACGGCCGTAATAGGTCATGGCTTTGCCGTTGAATTTACCCGAGTCAGGGCGAGCAAAGCCGGGATCGTTCACTAAGATCACCGCGATTTTGCCTTTCATGTCGAGATCTTGGTAATCATTCCAACCATATTCGGGTGCGTTCACCCCATAGCCGACGAAGACTAATGGTGCGTTCTCAATACTAATACCACCGTTATCGTGGCGACTGCTGAGCACTAGATCTTTTCGGTATTTAAAGGGTAATCCTGCCAGCGTGACTTGCTGTGCTTCATCTGCGGTATAGCTCACCATAGGCACTGGTTGTAAAAAGCTGCCTTGGTACGCGCCCTTGAGTCCCATCTCTGTAAAGGCTTTGGTCAAATAATCCAAGGTGAGTTTTTCACCGTGAGTGGTGGGCGCACGACCTTCAAATTCATCGGATGACAGGGCTTTAATATCATTTCTAAAGCGCGCTTCATTAAACTGCACTGGTTTGAGTTCAGCCAAAGTGCTGTTGCCATCAGGCTGTGATGCATTCGGACTACAGGCACTGAGCATGGCCAACGCACAGAGGGGATACAGACGTCGCATAGGTTAATCCTACTGTTGTTTTAATTAAGGTATTTTAGATTTCTGTTAATCAATCAGAAGCGAGACTTATCATGAAGCAAGCCGCTGTGAGCCACAAGGCTGAGAAGAAGGCGAATATGTTACTTAATGTTGCTTTACCCTATGCAATACGCCTTTGGGCGAGGCGTGTTGCATGGGTAATTGCAGAATGACTGGCTACGCAGGGTTAGACAAAGGTTTAGATAATTGTTTAAACAACATCTATATCGCCCGCGCAGGCAAACACATGGTTCGGGCGGAAGGGTTCTTTGTCGATATCTTCAAGCTTACTCACGCCACTGGTGACCAGAATGGTTTCAAGCCCCGCTTGGAAGCCTGCCAAAATATCGGTGGACACAGGGCTCCACAGGCCGAACTGTAAGCGGGACCGTGGTGGTTGTTGGGGGTGGTATCGGTAATGATTGGCACCTGACTTAGGATGTAACCCTTACTGTAACAACAATACGCTTATGTATTTAGTAAGGGCTTTCAATCAAAACTTAGAAAAGCTTGTTGAAGTCGATCTCGTAACCTGCTTTCTTCATTTCTTTAGCTATAGCTGTTTGCCAGTCATCTCTGACGTAAACCACACCACTAATGTCGTTTGGTATCTCAATGTTATCAGCAACTAATGGCACAACATTTTCTCGCCCAAGTAGACCAATCAATAAGCCATGTTCGAAGACAACATTTTGTCTTGCTCTTGGTTTTAGACCGCTCGATTCTGTATTCTTTATTCCACCTACATCATCAGCGGTGTAGAGGACAATCGCGAAGTCAGTTGTCTTAGCATACTCCAAGATTTTTTCGATGATTGTAGTGCTGCCGCCACTAGCTTGTTCGTGAAGAATGATTGGTTCAAAACCTAACTTTTGGATGAAGCGGGCGGTTCGCTCTTTGACTTCGTTGTTGTGTCCATGCACGATAAACACGTTTTTTGATTTTTCTTTAGGTGTTGCTTCCACTTGTTTAACTTCCTTATTGATTGGGGTGAAATCATATTCATCATTTTGGATATCAAGAATTAACGAATCTAAATATGAATATGTTTTCTCTCCATCAGTTATCCAGAAATAGTCAGCATCGCTTTCTGTTCGGCGTAATAAAACAGCATAAACCACGAACAAAGCATTAAAGTGTTTAACTTCTCGAGGCATATTCTCTTCAAGAAAAGCCGTAGTAACATGTTTCCATGTTACAAATCTGCGTGCACCGTAGTTAGCACCTCGATCATTAAACGATGTATAAACGTCGCTTAGTAGTCGTTCTTTAAGTTTCTCTAATCCATCAATAATTTCTTGCTTATCCATCCATGCCTCACAAAACAATGCTATTAGAAGCATTCTATCGCGTGATGTAGATATGGCAAGAAGTAGGGTGGTAACTTGCTGTTTTAAAATGAGGTTTGTGATGCCGTTCTAGAGGTGTTACTAGTAACTCTATCCACAATTGGAGTTTGACACTGTCACAGCTTTCAATCCACTTTAAGGGGCGCTTAGAAAACCACATCGATTTGTGAAATTAACCTGACACAGAATTATGAACAGCCTCTATTTAGTTTATGGTGCCCAGCGCTGTAAGCACTGGGCACACATTGGGAAATGAGCTTAATTAAAATGAAGATTTAAACAACGTCGATGTCGCCAGCGCAGGCAAACACATGGTTCGGGCGGAAGGGTTCTTTGTCGATATCTTCAAGCTTACTCACGCCACTGGTGACCAGAATGGTTTCAAGCCCTGCTTGGAAGCCCGCCAAAATATCGGTACGCATATTGTCGCCTATGATGACAGTGTCTTCCGAGTGCCCATCGATATGATTAAGTGCAGAGCGAATAATCCAAGCGCTCGGTTTGCCCACGTAGAAAGGTTTTTTACCGGTAATACGTTCGATGGGTGAGCAGAGTGCGCCACAAGCAGGGCTGTAAGCTGGGCCGTGGGTATCGGGGTTAGTGGCAATAAAGCGCGCGCCACGTGCGATGAAGCCTGCGGCTTTATGGATCATCTCCCAGTTGTATGAGCGGGTTTCACCGACAATCACAAAATCGGGATTAATATCGGTAATGGTAAAGCCTGCTTTGTAGAGTTCGTGGGTGAGGGCGCCTTCGCCAATGACATAGGCCTTGCTGCCTTCTTGGTGTTTTAAAAAGTCGGCGGTTGCCATGGCAGAGGTGTAAAAGCATTCTTCAGGAATATCAATACCGGCGGCACTTAAACGGTTTTGCAGATCCTTACCCGTTTGTACGGGATAGTTAGTCAATATCACTAACGGATTGCCTTGCTCTAAAATGCGCTGGATAAATTTGTCGCTGCCGGGGATCAGTTTATTGTCGTGCAGTAGTACACCATCGATATCGCAGATAATATTTTTCATCTAATAGTCTCTTGTCATGCCGATCAAAAATCACTTTTTCGTTAAGTTATCTAATGCCACATTGCCTAAGAAAACAATGCTTTTGTTGAAAATAGTTAAAAAAATAGAGACCCGAAGGTCTCTATTTTTTTGATTGGTACAACTTACGGTCAAGTGGAACTAATCGGGCGCGTAACCGCTTGGGCCGATAAGGTTGCCATCGAGATAGGCTTGGCCATTTTGCATGTTAAGACGTTGCTGACTAAACCATTTCACCACGAGCGGATAAATGGCATGTTCTTGCTCATGCACGCGGGCGGCGAGCATATCAGCCGTATCGTCTTCATAAACAGGCACTTTGGCCTGTAATATCACTGGGCCTGCATCCAGCTCAGGCGTGACAAAATGCACGCTAGCACCATGTTCGCTATCGTTCGCGTCTATGGCACGTTGATGGGTGTTTAAGCCAGTATATTTAGGTAGCAGCGAAGGATGAATATTGATCATGCGACCTAGGTAATGATTCACGAAATCATCGGTTAAGATCCGCATAAATCCCGCCAACACGATTAAATCGGGCTGATACTTTTCAATCACTGTCATTAAACGTGCATCGTATTCAGAGCGAGATTCACCTTGGTGAGCTATCACGCAGCTGGTATCAATTTCGCCATGATGGGCGCGCACTAGGCCATAGGCATCGGGTTTATTACTGATGACTCCGACAACTTCGGCCTGCAGATTATCATCGCAACCGTCGATAACCGCTTGCAGGTTACTGCCATTTCCGGAAATTAATACAACTACACGACAGCTCTGGGGCATTACAGGATCTCCACTTGCTCTTCATTGCCTTCACGATGTGCGATAGCACCGATAAGCCATGCTTGTTCGCCTTCTGCAGCCAGTAATGCAAGTGCTGCATCTACTTTATCGGCTGGCAGCGCGACTAACATGCCGACGCCACAGTTGAAGGTGCGATACATTTCGTATTCTGCAATGTTGCCATTTTCCATTAACCAACTGAAAACAGCGGGCCATTGCCATGAATCGCCTTGGATAACCGCTTTTAAATTATCTGGCAGTACGCGCGGGATGTTTTCCCAGAAGCCGCCGCCAGTAATGTGCGCCATCGCATGGACATCAGATGCTTCAATCAGTTTGAGCAATGATTTTACGTAAATTTTGGTTGGCTCAAGTAGATGTTCAATCAGCGGTTTGCCGTTGAGATCTTGTTGAGGGTCTGCTTGGCTCACTTCTAATACTTTACGTACTAAAGAGTAACCATTTGAATGAGGGCCGCTTGAGGCTAACGCAATAAGCGCATCACCCGCTGCCACTTTGCTACCGTCAATAATGTCGGCTTTTTCAACTACACCCACGCAAAAACCCGCTAGGTCGTAATCTTCACCTTCATACATGCCTGGCATTTCAGCGGTTTCACCGCCAATTAACGCACAACCAGATTGGAAACAACCTTCGCCGATGCCGTTGACGACGGACGTTGCCGTTTCTACATCGAGCTTGCCTGTTGCGTAGTAATCGAGGAAAAACAGTGGCTCAGCGCCTTGAACGATCAGATCGTTCACACACATGGCGACTAAGTCTATGCCGACAGTGTCATGTTTTTTATAGTCGATAGCTAAACGTAATTTAGTCCCAACACCATCGGTGCCAGACACTAAAACCGGTTGCTTGTATTTAGTGGGGATTTCACATAGGGCGCCAAAACCACCTAAGTTGCCCATAACTTCTGGACGACGGGTACGTTTAACGGCTGCTTTAATGTTACTTACCAGTGCATTACCTGCATCAATATCAACGCCGGCATCTTTATAGCTCAGTGGGGTAGGTGTGCTCACGGAGGGATCCTCTCGGGTACATCGTTATTGGATTTTATGCGGCGGTATTCTACCAGCTTGTGCTAGGGGTCGAAAGTCATGATTTGGATTTATGCCCCTCGGCGGAGTTTTTTTGGTCTGAATGCGAGATATTCTATTTTTAGAGGTCTTGAGTTTGGTCACAAAATAGTAAATCACAGTAGGTATCTTAGACGATTGGGGATTATTCTTGCGAGATAGCTCACGATTAGACCGAATGGCAAAACTTTCTGTTTTACCTAGTAAACAAATCAACTAGAATCTGAAAAATTTGCCTAAAATAATACGCCGAAAAATAAGCAGGAGAGAAAAATGAAAGTTGTCGAGGTTAAACATCCTTTAGTGCGTCACAAAATCGGTTTAATGCGCGAAGGTGACATTAGCACTAAACGTTTCCGTGAACTAGCCGCCGAAGTGGGTAGTTTATTAACCTATGAAGCTACCGCAGATTTCGAAACTGAAACGGTGACGATTGAAGGCTGGAACGGTCCGGTTGAAGTCGATCAAATCAAAGGTAAAAAAGTCACTGTCGTGCCAATTTTGCGTGCGGGTTTGGGCATGATGGACGGCGTACTCGAGCACATTCCAAGTGCGCGTATCTCAGTTGTCGGTATTTACCGTGATGAAGAGACCCTTGAGCCAGTGCCTTATTTTGAGAAGCTGGCCAGCGACATGAACGAGCGTATCGCCTTAGTTGTCGATCCTATGTTGGCGACAGGTGGTTCTATGATTGCGACCGTTGATTTATTGAAAAAGCGAGGTTGTACTTCAATTAAGGCCTTAGTGCTAGTGGCTGCGCCTGAAGGCATTAAAGCCTTAGAAGCGGCGCATCCGGATATCGAATTATATACTGCCGCTATCGATAGATGCTTAAACGAGAAAGGTTATATCCTGCCAGGTCTGGGTGATGCGGGCGATAAAATCTTTGGTACTAAATAGCCAAAGTTGCTAAATAATCAGAGTTGATGATGCTCAATTGAGCGGATGTGGTCAGTAAGGGAGCCTAGGCTCCCTTTTTGTTTTTGTTCAATACAGTAATAACAACTTTATCTTAAGCTGCTAAAGTTTAGGATAAGGTAAATAATAATTATCTATTGAAGTTGTTTTTATTGGCTTATTTTGCAATTTTATTGATCGCAGTTTACGTTTTGTGCAAGGTACATTGTCGGTAGAACAGGGATTAAGAGGAATTATGGGAAATTCGGCTCTCAACTGGTTATTATTGCGTCGATCATTTGAATTTGCGACCCTCTTGTTTGTCGTACTCCTACTTATTCTATTACCGTTTAAAATCGATAGAGAGCATAAATCCTTTGTGTCTTTTGTAAAAAACGAGCAACTTACACCGAGTTATATTGAACTGCTCGGTAAAAGCTTATCTCTGCACGATATTATTGATTTCAATAAATCCTCTTTAGCGCTTTTTCAACTCGACCCTTCCAGATTAATGCTGCCGCAAGGGGGAGTGCTTTCCGCAGAAGAAGAGCAAGTATTACGCTATTTTGATTATCTCTATTCCAGTAAAACCAGTAAAAAGACCAATGTCGAAGATATATTCCTGTATGTGGGACTTTATCGCAGTGATGCCATGTATTTTGCCTCCCCAATTCCTGAGGACGTAAAAGCGCGGCTGATTAAAGACCGTACTTCAACGAATGAGTTTTGTCAGAGTCTGCACTATTGCGCGAAAGACGCGACCCCAGAGTCCTTAGCCGATGGAATCGTATTATCCATTCCTTATCAAGATGAAGTCAGTGGGAAAGTCATTTTATCGATGGCATCACCGATTTCATCATCTAATGATCCTAATCATTTCATCGGTGATGTTATTGCCGACACGGCCTTAATGACGTCGGTTTTTATGCGTAATAAACATGTTGAATTGCAGAAAACGGATTATGGTACTGAGTTGGTGATCACGACAGATAGCCTTTGGGCTGAACTGACGCCGGAGTTCTTGTTTTATTCGATGACAAATCATTTAGATAACATGACTTCACTGACATATAAAATCAGTATATTTCGTTTCATTGTGTGGAATTTGCCCCTGTGGTTTTTGTTATCTATCGTGATCTTCTTCGTTCAAATTAATATCAATCGTTTTAGGAAACTTCGTACTGAGCGTCAACGGTTTAGTGAAGCGATGTTATTGGATGCTTTTACTCGAACCTATAATAAGAAAGTCTATGAGACCACACTGTTTGATGTCGCAACTAAGGGGCATTACGCGGTGATTTGCGTGGACGGCGACAAAATCAAAACCATTAATGATACCTATGGGCATAAACTCGGGGATATGGCGATCATGCAAATTGTTGATGCGATGCGCAGTGTATTTCGAGAAAATGATTTGTTAATCAGAACCGGCGGTGATGAGTTTGTCGTTATCTTAGCCAATTGTACTTTTGAACGGGCTTTATTGTTGGCTGAACATTTACGTCAGGCGGTCGCAGAGCGGCAGTTTTTAAATGTGCTGACAGTCTCCTGCGGTGTGGCTGATTCGCAAGATTATGCTTCCTTTGAGGCAGTGCTACAAGCGGCGGATAAAGCGTTATATGAAGATAAAAAGAATAGGCAAGGGAGTCGCAAACTTGACCCGACATCTTAATTATTACGTTAATTAGTACGTGAGTTATCGAGTGAATCAGTAAGTTAACCAGCTGCCCGCAATAAAGTGAATACCCGAGATAAAAAACAGCGCGGAGAATGCCGCGCTGTTGTTACTTTCTAATCCGGTAATGTAAACATCTGCGATAACACTTACAACACCATGGCCGCAATCCACCCAAACACTAATAGTGGAATATTGTAGTGGATAAATGTTGGGATCACGCTGTCACGAATGTGGTCGTGTTGACCATCGGCATTCAAACCTGCAGTGGGACCTAAGGTGGAATCTGATGCTGGCGAGCCCGCATCACCCAGCGCGGCGGCAGTGCCGACTAACGCGATTGTGGCCGCTACTGAAAAACCAAAACTCAATGCCAATGGTACATATATCGTCGCGATAATTGGAATGGTGGAGAAAGACGACCCAATTCCCATAGTGATCAGTAGCCCAACCAGTAGCATCAAAAAGGCTGCGAGGGCTTTATTATCCCCAATGATGTCGCTAAGCGAGGCCACAAGCGTACCCACTTCACCGGTTTCTTTCACTACAGCGGCAAAGCCAGCGGCTGAAATCATGATAAAGCCGATATTGGCCATCATTCGCACACCTTGGTTGAAGATATCTTGGTCGGCGACATGCTTCAAGGCACCCGAAAAACTGAAAATCATGAAGCCGACTAAGGCACCAAAAATCATAGAGTCAGTTTCGAGTTGTACGACGAGAGTGGCTAATATCGCCAGTGCAGCAATGATGATATTGCGTTTGTTGAGATTTTCTTCAGGTTCAGCGACCAACACTTTTGCCTCGTCGTAAGTCCGAGGTTTACGGTAACTGATGAATACTGCAGTGAGTAATCCTACGACCATACCCGCGGCAGGGATTAACATGGCTGGCGGAATTTGCTCGCGAGCAGCGGCTAAGCCATTGCTGGTTAAGTTGGAAAGCAGAATATCATTTAAGAAAATGCCACCAAAACCAATTGGTAAAATCATATAGGTGGTGACTAGGCCGAAGGTGAGAACACAAGCCACAAGGCGACGGTCGATGTTCAGTTTGGTCATCACATGTAAGAGTGGTGGCACTAAAATCGGAATGAAGGCGATATGGATCGGTAAAATATTCTGTGAAGCCATCGACATGACGAGTAGCGATAACAGCAGTAACCAGCGTACCCAGTTAGTGTTAGTGGGATTAGGATCTTGTCCAAGGCTACTAATGATGCTTCTAGAAATCAGCGTCGTTAAGCCTGAATGCGATAGTGCGACAGCGAAAGCACCTAATAATGCATAACTGAGCGCAATTTGTGCGCCGCCACCTAAGCCTGTATTAAAGGCATCTATAGTTTGGTGCAGATCCATTCCGCCTACCAATCCCGCCACGAGGGCGCTCACGGTCAGGGCAATAACCACATTCACCCTAGCTAAACTGAGTGCTAACATTAAGCACACTGCAATTACGACTGCATTCATTATCAATTTTCTTAATTCTTTAAGCCAAAGGAGCTATTTTCGACTGCAAAGGCAGTGGATGTCCAGTTTGCCGAGGGCTTATCTGAAAAATATCTGAAAATGTGATCATGCAGGGTTTTGTCTGTTAGCTGAATGTGGATTGCTCCGCACACTGGATACACAGATTGCTCTATCCTTAGTCAGGCAAAACGGAAATACCCTTGAAAAATGTGATATTGGTCTTAAATAGGTTGTAAGGCACAGCACACGACTTATAATGCCTAAGGATTTGATTGGTAAGAACACCTTTTAATCAGTAAGGATTTAACTTGACCTAGGTTGAGAACATACTGGCTAGAAGGCATCTTGCCTTACACTTAGTTCAACTCATAGATGGAGATATAAAATGAGCGTATTAGTAGGCCGTCAGGCTCCTGATTTTACTGCTGCAGCTGTATTAGGTTCTGGCGAAATCGTTGATAGCTTTAACTTGACTGCAGCCATCAAAGGCAAACCAGCCGTCGTATTCTTCTATCCACTTGACTTCACTTTCGTTTGCCCATCAGAGTTGATCGCTTTTGATCACCGTATGGAAGAGTTCACTAAGCGTGGCGTAGAAGTGATTGGTGTGTCTATCGATTCTCAGTTTACCCACAATGCATGGCGTAACACCCCAGTTGAAAAAGGCGGTATTGGCCAAGTTAAATACACGCTAGTGGCTGACGTTAAACATGAAATCTGTAAAGCATACGATGTTGAGCATCCAGAAGCGGGTGTGGCTTTCCGTGGTTCATTCTTGATCGACAAAGAAGGCATGGTTCGTCACCAAGTCGTTAACGATCTGCCATTAGGCCGTAACGTTGATGAAATGCTACGTATGATCGATGCACTGCAATTCCATGAAGAGCACGGTGATGTTTGTCCTGCTGGCTGGGAAAAAGGCGATAAAGGTATGAATGCAAGCACTGAAGGTGTTGCTGCTTACCTGTCTGAAAACGCAAGCTCACTGTAATTAGTACTTTTCTAATCATAGTCGCCTGTTAAATGAAAAAAGCTGCCAATGGCATAATGCCGTTCACTTAAGAGTGAACGGCATTTTTCTTTGGTCTAACCGGGAACTTGTTTTTGCTCATTTTAAGAACTCGTGGATATGCCCTTTCCCGCTTACCATCCAGCTTAAATTGCCGTGCATTTCGTTCTATATCCAATACGTCTCTCGGGACATTCCCCGGTGTTTGTGATGACAGTTGTGTCAACTTGAAGATGATATAACTCGCCGCATCTCGAAAACTCAGTTGATTGGGGTGGACCGATGGCAAGCTTTTAGCCATCAGCAACATCTTATATCTAATGAGATTATAGGCCAGTAGCACGCCCCATAACTCTTGAGTCACCAGCTCCGGTAGTTGACTACGGAGCGTAAAACGGCTCTCCAGTAGATGTTGCTTCATCTCTCTGTAGCCCAGTTCTATTTCCCATCGATGGGCATATAAGTCGACGATGTCTTCGCTGGGGTAACGCATCGGGTCTGTCAACGAGGTCAAAATGGCGACTGGCTTACCTTTCACTGTCTTAGTCAATAAACGCGCTTCAAGAGTTTCAGGCAGCTGCGGCCATTTCTTTCTGGCCTGAGGTGTAGTGGTGAGTTTCACCCACTGATCATGCTTTCCTAGCGTTCGCACCACCTCATATTGAGTGCCTTTCTTCAATGGCAACAACCAGTGGCTATCAGGTTGCGCTTGCTGCCAAGCGTGTAACAGGCCGAGCGAGTAAAATCCTCGGTCAAATAGGGTTAGGCTGTAATTGGGAATGCTAGGAATGAGCTGGGATGCTAAGTTCATTTCATTTTCGGCAACCGAATCAAAGGCGCTGTTGACCAACAAATGGCTGCTTAATTCCATCAAGCAAACCATGCGAATTTGCGGATAAGCAGCTTCGCCTGAAGCGTTTGCGGTACGCGCAAAGGCGGCTTGATTTTGGACACTATCGGGTGTCCGCCACACTACACCGTCAACACCATACAAGTTAAGGCCGCACCAATGAGGATGTTCAGCTCTCGCGTGCCAGGTATTGGCGCTGCGACTAAATACTTCTCTAATAACCTCACTGCCCAATCGTTTACGCGCCTGAGTCACGGCGCTGCGTGCAACATAATCAATCTCTTGCGGCAAAACAATGTCGAGTTTGTTGATGAGTGACCGAACAGATTCCCCTCGGAACAAAGCCATTCCGATAACGGCCCAAATCATCGCGTCCATCGGCAATTTACGCCGTCTTAACGTCGCAACGCCCTGAGAGTCTAGGCAAGATTGAATTAACTCAGGTTCTAACACATCTGCTAAGCAGGTGAATTCGGTTAGGCGGGTAATATGAGTACGGGCGAGTGCTTCTGAGAGTTGCATAAAAAAATCCGATGACATGAGGTCATCGGATTTTGATCTTTTCAGCGAGATCGTCAAGCGATCTGTCTTAACTGATCGGCATTAGCCAATGGCAGCTTTTTTGTTTTTCATTGCTGAAGATCTATTGTTAACTGTTCAATTTATTCCACAGTACCGCTTTCTGCATCCTGCGCATCCACGGCCAGTAACGGCCAGCCACCTAATGATTTCCAACGATTCACTATGTGACAAAAAAGCTCCGCAGTACGTTCGGTATCATATAGCGCCGAATGGGCTTCTTTATTATCGAAGGGAATACCCGCCATAATGCATGCCTTGGCAAGTACGGTATGACCAATGGCGAGTCCGGCAAGCGTAGCTGTGTCAAAGGTGGCAAAAGGATGAAACGGCGAGCGTTTTAAGTCGCAACGTTCTATCGCCTTACTCACAAAACCATGATCGAATGCCGCATTGTGCGCCACTATGATACTGCGATGGCAGTCGGAGGCTTTTTGGGCTTTCTTCACGGCTTTAAAGATTTCTAAAAAGGCTTCTTTCTCGCTCACCGCTCCCCGTAACGGATTAGTGGGATCAATACCGTTGAATGCTAACGCTTCGGGTTCTAAATTTGCACCTTCAAAGGGCTCAATGTGGAAGTGTAGGGTTTTATCGATTCCTATCACACCTTCATTGTCCATTTTTAGTAGGGTGACGGCAATTTCTAGCAACGCATCGGTTTGAGAGTTGAAGCCCGCAGTTTCGACATCAATAACTACGGGAAAGTAGCCTCGAAATCGGTATTTCAATTTGTTCGCGTCGCAAATGTCACTCATAAAGTACTCAAGAAAATTCACAGGGCGCTATTATGCTAAATGTGTTGGGGTGTGTCATGCTTGATTGGTGGTTTTATGAGCTAAAGGAACTAAATAGTTTGCCGATAAAGCCATGTAACCGATTAAACATGAGTAAAGGCTATGTGGCGAAAACTGATATTAGTATCAATTTTATGCGTTCCAGCAACTGCAATGGCAGAGTTGCGCCATTATGTCGCCTCTTTAAGTGATTCCCAGTGGCGAGTGAGTGAAAATACTCCCATCGTCTGTCGCCTTGAGCATGATATTCCTTCTTACGGTAAAGCAATTTTTACCAGTGAAGCGGGTAAACAGCAGAATATGACTTTTACCTTAGATATGTGGGTAAAACCTGATCAAGTGACGCAGGCGAAATTAATTAGCCGCGCGCCGCAGTGGCGTCCTGGTGTGGTATCGAAAGAGATCACGTCATTACATTATCAAAAGTACTTTAACGGTGAAGTGCCTAAGCGTGCAGCTTGGTCTATGTTGGCAGAGTTGAGTCGCGGTATGGAACCAACGTTTTACTATGCTGATTGGTATAACGAGTCGAATAAGATAGCTGTGGGTTTGTCTTCAGCTAATTTTGGCCGTAAATATACTGAGTTTAAAGCTTGTCTAGCGCATTTATTGCCCTATAGCTTTGAAGATATCGCTTTTACTGTATTAAATTACGATGAAGGCGGAACCGATTTAACTCGTTTCTCCCAGCAACAACTGTCTCGGGTGCAAGAATATTTAGCCTATGATCCCTTGGTAGAGTTAGTGCTGGTGGATGCGTATACCGACAGCTATGGCGGCCGTTCAGTAAACCAGAAAGTGTCGGATACACGAGCTGCGTCTGTAAAAGAGTTCTTTGTTGCCAGTGGTATTCCTCAAGATCGTATTGTCACATTTGGGCATGGTGAGCGTCGTCACGTGGCTTCCAATGATGAAATGGATGAAAGGGCGCGTAACCGTCGTGTTGTTATACGGATCAGTAAACCTTTGTAGTGTTTGTTTTACCTAGGTTTTAAGTGTTTTCCAATGCCAAGTTTATGACTTGGCATTGTCGTTTTTAAAAGAAGGAGAGTTCAGGCAGTATGCCACTTTAATCGAATGATTCGCTCAATTTGCGCGTATGGGTAAAAATAATGAGATTTTTTAATTTGTAGATATGACATATCCACCTCAACAAGTACTGCAGAAAGCGAGAGTGGGATAAGTACGAGTAATATAGATGAAGTATAAAACTTGGCCGTTGCAATAATCAGGATTGTGTTTGAAATGCTAAAAAAAAGCCCGCTTAAACTAAGCGGGCCGCAAAAATAATGCATTTGCAATCAACAAATTGAAGGAAGGAAGTCAAGCATAAGAACCAGAAAAGAAACTGAAGTGTTGGGAACACACCAGTTTAAAAGTTCTTTGTTTTCGATATCTGCAAGCAGTTATCTCCTGAAAACAAGCACATTCTATTGGGAAACCTGTTGTAACACAAACGAGAAAAATTGCCCATAAACATTAGTAATTCTAATGGCTACAAAGGTGATTTATATCACTTAAGTCACTATTTACCTTGATTAATAACTTATAACTCACTATTAATGCATAATAATACACTTCAATAAGCTTATCCTTGCTGCTATTTTGTTAAATTCACGATACAGCTTAAAAAACTTCATATTAAGTTACGCCATTGCCATGATTTTTTTTGCTTGTATAGTACTTGCTGAAAAGGCCTTAAGCCCGAAACCATAAGAAGGACGACAACACGATGGCATTAAGATTTCGCCTTGCAAAGCAAGGTTTGTTAGTGGCCACATTGGGGATGGCACTCGGTGCCTGCCAAAGTGGCAATGCACCTGAGCAAAATTCGACTGAGCAGGCAAGCGCAACTAAACTCGTTTACCCTGTTACTGAAAAAGATGACCTCGTCGAAACCATTCATGGTGTCGCAGTGGCCGACCCTTATCGTCATCTGGAGGCCAATACGCCTGAAACTGAAGAGTGGGTAAAAGAACAACAAGACTTTGGTCAAGCCTACCTCGCTAAGATCCCCAATAAACAAGCTGTGGTCGAACGTATTACAGAACTTTGGAATTACGAAAAAGTCTCTGCTCCGTTTGAAAACGGCGACAATCAATTTTACTACCGCAATGATGGCCTACAGGCGCAATCGGTTTTGTATGTTAAAGGTTTAGATGGTGTTGAAAAGCCTGTTCTTGACCCAAATAAACTGTCTGCGGATGGTACTGTTGCCTTATCCGGCGTTGCTGTGAGTAATGACGGTAAAATTTTAGCTTATGGTGTTTCAAATTCTGGCTCAGATTGGCAGCAATGGCAGTTCGTTGATATCACAACCGGTAAGAAACTGGCCGATGAACTGAAATGGATTAAATTTTCTAGCGCAGTGTGGGATAAAGAAAATCAAGGTGTGTTCTACGCCCGTTATGATGCCCCAGCAGGGGGGGATGTCTTAGCTGACGTTAATTTTAACCAAAAAGTGTATTACCACAAATTAGGCACAGACCAACATCAAGATCTATTGATTTATGAGCGTCCACAGAATAAAGATTGGGGCTTTGGCATTGATGTCTCTGAGAAAGGTGAATACTTATTACTGTCGATTTCTCAAGGTACGGATAAGCGTAATCGTTTCTTCTATAAATCGTTATTTGAGCCTAAATCCCAAGTGGTGGAATTGATCCTCAAATTAGAAGCTGAATATGAGTTTCTCAGTAATGATGGTTCAGTGTTTTATTTCAAAACCGACTTAGAGGCGCCTAATGGTAAAGTGATTGCGATTGACACCCGCAATAGTGATAAATCGCAATGGCAAACGATTATTCCTGAGTCTAAAGATCCGATTAATAATGTCGCCATTATTAATGACCATTTAGTGGTGAGTTATTTACATGATGTGTTAGGTCAATTATCGATTTACAGTATGGGTGGTCAGAAGCGTCAAGATGTGGCATTGCCTGGTCTTGGCAATGTGGCAGGGCCTTTTGGTAAAGCCAGCAAAGATTATTTCTATTATGTGTTTAATAGTTATATTCAGCCTGAAACCACCTATAAGTTTGATTTTAAAACTGGTGGTTCAACTGTCATTGCTAAACCCAAAGTCTCGTTTAATCCCGATGACTATGTTTCTGAGCAGGTTTTCTATAGCAGCAAAGACGGTACGCGTGTGCCTATGATGCTCTCCTATAAAAAGGGCTTAGTGAAAAACGGTCAAAATCCGACATTACTTTATGCCTATGGTGGTTTTGCCATTTCGATGACACCACGTTTTAGCCCTGCCAATATCGCTTGGTTAGACATGGGTGGCATTTATGCCGTGCCGAGTTTACGTGGCGGTGCTGAGTATGGCGAAAGCTGGCATCAAGCGGGGATGTTCGACAAAAAGCAAAATGTGTTTGATGACTATTTTGCTGCTGCGGAATATCTGGTAAGCGAAAAATACACCAACAGCTCTAAACTCGGTGCCTATGGCCGCAGTAATGGTGGTCTGTTGATGGGCGCTGCGGTGACTCAACGTCCTGAACTCTTTGCTGCCGTATTACCTGCGGTGGGCGTGTTGGATATGCTGCGTTTCCACAAGTTCACTATTGGTTGGGCTTGGACGAGTGAATACGGCAGTGCTGATAAAGCAGAGCAATTCCCTGCGCTATTGGCTTATTCGCCCTATCACAATGTAAAAGCGCAAGCTTATCCTGCGACTATGGTAATGACTGCGGATCATGATGATCGTGTTGTGCCATTACACAGTTTCAAGTTTGCGGCCATGCTGCAGGAGAAACAGCAGGGCAATAAACCAGTCATTATGCGTATCGAGTCAAATGCTGGTCATGGAGCGGGTAAGCCCACGGCGATGAAGATCGACGAATTTGCCGACATCTACAGTTTCTTGTGGCAGAGTTTTGGCTTAACCTTGCCACAAGCTATCGCAAAATAACTAACTATGTTAATAAAATGGGGTCGTTTGACCCCATTCTCTTTTACAATTGCCCCTATTCATCTGAAACCCGCGCTATTCCTATCTATATCTTCATCGGGTCATTCACAAGTCTTGTTTCCCTAGGTATAGTAAGCGTCAATTTTTCAACCAAAATTTGCTTATTTTCAAATGATGTTTCATTGGCCAATTTCAGTCTATTACGAAGACACCGACGCTGGTGGCGTTGTCTATCATTCGAACTACCTCAACTTTTTTGAGCGCGCGCGAACCGAGTGGCTAAAAGCCCTTGGCGTGAGTCAGACTGCGTTATTAGCCGACGACACCGCTTTTGTCGTAAAGCGTGCGGAACTCGATTTTCGCAAAGCAGCACGTTTTGAACAGAACCTTATTGTTGAAACTAAGGTCATAGAGTTGAAAAAGGCCTCGTTGATCTTTCATCAACGCTTGGTCGATAAACAGGGAGACTGTTATTGTGAAGGCACAGTGCTGGTTGTTTGTGTTGCGCTATCACGTATGCGTCCCCGAGCTATTCCCTTAAATATTGTGCAGGAGTTTGACAGTGCAAGCTGATATGTCGATTGTTGGGTTATTTTTACAAGCCAGTTTATTAGTGAAATTTGTTATGTTCACTTTACTTTGCTTGTCGGTGATGTCTTGGACGGTGATTTTACAACGCCGTAGCTTACTGACATCCGCAAAAAGTAAATCGGCGAAGTTTGAAGACAAATTTTGGTCAGGTGTTGATTTAAACCGTTTGTATAAAGAATTATCATCTCGTCCAGATAATAGCGGTTTAGAGTCATTATTTGTGACTGGCTTTAAGGAATATTCACGCCTGAATAAATTAAATAGCAAAGTGCCCGATGCCGTCATGGATGGTACATCGCGAGCTATGCGTGTGACCTTGTCTCGCGAAATGGAAAAGTTAGAAGCGAACTTACCGTTATTAGCAACGATTGGTTCGACTAGCCCTTATATCGGTTTATTTGGTACGGTATGGGGGATCATGAATTCTTTTATCGCTATTGGTTCGATGGAAAACGCGACCTTAGCTATGGTTGCCCCCGGTATTGCTGAAGCTTTGATTGCAACGGCTATGGGTTTATTTGCTGCAATTCCAGCGGTAATTGCGTACAACCGTTTCTCGACTCAAGTCGATAAATTAGAAATGGCTTACGCAAACTTTATGGAAGAGTTCTCCAGCATTTTGCATCGCCAAGCATACAGTGAGAAGGAAGGGGCATAATGCAACCAGCTTATCAGCGCAAACGTCGTCGCCCCGTTGCTGAAATCAACGTTGTGCCTTATATCGACGTCATGCTCGTGCTGTTAATTATTTTTATGGTAACAGCACCCATAGTGACCCAAGGGGTCAAAGTTGAGCTGCCTCAAGGGGCGGCAGAAGTGTTACCCAATGACAGTAAGCCGCCCATTGTTGCTTCAATTGATGGTGACGGTGATTACTTCCTCAATAAAGGCGGTTCAACGAATGTGCCTATGGATTTGGAAGAATTGGCAACGGAAGTAGCTGCACTTATCGTGACTGAACCTGAGCGTCCTGTTGTGGTTAAAGCCGATAGAAATATTCCTTACGATAAAGTGATTCAGTTGATGGTGACACTGCAGCAAGCTGGCGTGCCATCAGTCGGTTTGATGACGGATTCACCCAAGGAGAAATAGGTGGCAGATAAGTCAGATGTAACATTACCTCTGTCAATTTCAGCGGGTATTCATATTGGCGTGATAATTATTCTGGCATTAGGAATAGATTTTTCTCACAAACCTGAGCCTATGCAACAAGTTAGCGCACCAGCAATCAAAGCGGTTATGGTTGATCAGCAAAAAGTGGCTAATCAAGTTGAGAAACTTAAGCAAGAAAAGCGTGATGCTGAACGCCGTGAGCAAGAACGTCAAGCCGAGCTTGAACGCAAAGCTCAAGAAGCGAAACAGGCACGCGAGCGCGAACAAGCTCAGATTAAACAGCTAGAGCAAGAACGTAAGCAGCAGGAAATTGAGATTCAAAAAGCCAATGAAGCGACCAAATTAGCCCAGGTGAAACAGCAGCAGGAAAAGGAAAAGGCGGTCAAAGCCGAAGCCGACCGTAAGCTGAAAGAGCAGGAGCGTAAGGTTGCTGAAGACGCCGCACAAAAAGCCGCTGAAAAACGTAAGGTTGAAGAAGCTGCTGCAGTGAAAGCTGAAACTGACCGTAAGCAAAAAGCAGATGCGGAAGCTAAAGCTAAAGCGGAGGCAGATGCCAAAGCTAAAGCAGATGCCAAAGCTAAAGCAGATGCTAAAGCTAAAGCAGATGCTAAAGCTAAAGCAGATGCTAAAGCTAAAGCAGATGCCAAAGCTAAAGCGGATGCTAAAGCCCTTGCCGATCAAGAGCAGGAAATGGCTGATGCATTAGCGGCTGAGCAAGCGGCGCTGTCGCAAACCATGAATAAGCAGATGCAGAGTGAAGTCGGTAAGTATCAGGCAATGATAAAATCAACTATTCAACGTAATTTGGTAGTGGATGAATCTATGCGTGGAAAGACTTGTACTGTCTCTGTGCGTTTAGCGAATGATGGGTTTGTGATCAGCAGCCAAACAAAAGGTGGTGATCCCAACGTTTGTCGTGCAGCAAAAGCGGCGATTTTGAAAGCGGGCAAACTGCCTGTGTCTCCGGATCCTGCGGTTTATAACTTGATGAAAGAAATTAACTTAATCGTTGAACCAACGTTTAATTAAAGGAGCACCATGAAAATATTGGCAAAATGGTTAGCACTGGCAGTTCTGCTGTGCGCCACCCCCGCGAAAGCGGCATTGGATATTGTGATCACAGAAGGTGTTGACGCAGCGCGTCCCATCGCTGTGATGCCTTTTGTATGGCAAGGTCCTGGCGCACCGCCACAAGCGATTGCTGATGTGGTGATGTCTGACTTAGCTCGTAGCGGTACCTTTAAACCTTTAGACGAGCTCGGACTACCTCAGCGCAATATTGGTGCTTTGGCTCAGTTTCAACCTAGTTCATGGTCTAGCGTTGGCGCAGAAGCTGTGGTGTTAGGTACTGTGAAACCTTACGGAACCGATCAGTATTTGGTGAGTTTTGATTTAATCGATTTAGTTAAAGCACAAAACCAAGCATTGAAAGGCTCAGTCAGCGCTACAGAATTTTTGATGGACAGTCGCCAAACTGTGATTTCAGCAGCGCAATTTCGTCAATATGGTCATAGAATTAGCGATATCGTCTATGAAAAGTTAACCGGTATTCGCGGTGCATTCTTAACGCGGATCTCCTACGTCGTGGTCAATCATACTCAAAAAGCACCTTATCAGTTGATGGTTGCTGACTATGATGGTTTTAACGAGCAAATGTTACTGCGCTCACCTGAGCCATTAATGTCACCTACTTGGTCGCCTGATGGGCGTCGTTTGGCGTATGTTAGCTTTGAAAATAAAAAAGCAGAGATTTTCGTACAAGACCTTTATACCCAAGTGCGCACTAAAGTGAGCTCTTTCCCTGGTATTAACGGTGCGCCGGCTTTCTCTCCTGATGGCAAATCTTTGGCTGTGACGCTGTCTAAGGATGGTCAGCCTGAGATCTATGTTATCGATATTGCGACAAAAGCGATTAAGCGTATTACCAATCACTATGCTATCGATACTGAACCATCATGGTATCCTGATGGGAAGTCGTTGATTTTCACCTCTGAACGTGGTGGTAGACCGCAAATTTATCGCGTAGAGTTAAGTTCAGGTAAAGTGAGTCGTGAAACATTTGAAGGTGAATGGAACCTTGGCGGTTCAATTACGCCAGATGGACGTAGTATGATTTTTGTTAACCGTACTAACGGTAAGTTTAATATTGCGCGTATGGATTTAAATACGCGTTTTATGCAGGTGCTAACCTCTACACGCTTGGATGAATCCCCAAGTGTGGCGCCTAATGGTACTATGGTCATATATGGCACTACACACCAAGGTAAGCAAGTATTAGCAGCTGTTTCTACGGATGGACGCTTTAAAGCGAGATTACCCGTGGGTCAAGGCGAGGTGAAATCACCTTCTTGGTCTCCGTTTCTCTAATGTTATACCTTGATTTAATCACATTTAATTTTATAAGGAACACGTAATGGATCTGAATAAGTTGTTAAAAGCTATGTTGGTAGCACTTCCAATTATGGCTATTAGTGCATGTAGCTCAACTTCAGAATCAGAAACTGATGCAATGGGCTCAACAAACGGTTCAGGTAGCGAACTGAATGGTGGCATTCAAACTGGTGGTGTGGGTGCTATGTTGTCATCTGAAGAGCAGCAACGTCAGCAGTTAGAAGAGTTGAGAAAAGAACACATCATTTACTTCGATTTCGACCGCAGTGAAGTTCAAACTGAATTCGCCGCAGTATTAGAAGCTCATGGTACTTACTTAGTTGAGCACCCAAGTGTGCGCGTACTGATTGAAGGTCATGCGGACGAGCGTGGCACTCCTGAGTACAACATTGCTCTGGGCGAACGTCGTGCTAAAGCCGTTGCTAAATACCTACAAGGTATGGGCGTACAGCCAAGCCAAATGAGCGTAGTCAGCTATGGCGAAGAAAAACCACTTGATTTTTCTCGCACTGATGAAGGTTTTGGCAAAAACCGTCGTGCAGTTTTAGTTTACTAAGATTGAATCTCGGAGAGTAACACAATGAAACGTGCCGTCTTAATTACGGCAATGTTCCTTGGTGCGGGCGCTGCAGTTGCAGCGCCTGCTCCTGTGGAAGATATTGCTGGTGGTTCGGGTGATGACAGACTTGCTCGTATCGAACGTATTGTAAAATCGAGACAACAAAGTGAGCTCGAGATGCAACGTCGTCTTGATACACTGCAGCAGGAAGTTCTTGATTTACGCGGTTTAACCGAACAACAGAATTATCAGATTGAGCAGATGCAAGAGCGTCAGCGTCAGTTATATGATGAGCTTGCTAATTTATCCTCAAAGGCATCTGCCGCACCTGCAGCTGCAGCGACATCAATCCCCTCTGTGGTATCGACTAATGCTGCCGCAAGTAGTTTAAGTGAAACTGCAAGTTATGAAAATGCCGTTAACTTAGTCTTAAAAGAGCGTAAGTATGACGATGCCATTCCTGCCTTCCGTGCTTTTATCAAACAATACCCAGACTCTGTGTATGCCGCGAATGCGAACTATTGGTTAGGACAGCTATTATTTAATAAGAGCGAATTTGCAGAAGCCAAACAAGCCTTCAAAACTGTGGTTGATCGTTTTAGTGATTCTAATAAACGTGGCGATAGTTTAGTGAAGCTTGGCATGATCGCCGAGAAAACCGGTGATAAAGCTGGTGCGATGCAATACTACCAACAAGTTGTCAAAGATTACGCAAACAGTGCCGCAGCACGCATTGCACAGCAGCAACTGGCTGCAATTAAAGCGTAATTAACTAAAAAACATACTCTTAGTCTGTTTTTCATGCAAACGACAAAAAATTGGGAATTTGCGCTTGCATGAGAAGATGAAAAAGGTATTATAGGCGCCCTCAGAGCGGCGAGGTCGTTCGGGGCGTGAAATACCAGTAAATGGGTCGTTAGCTCAGTCGGTAGAGCAGTTGGCTTTTAACCAATTGGTCGAAGGTTCGAATCCTTCACGACCCACCACTTACTCTAATGAATAGAATAAGTTAGTGGTATTTAATGAGATAGCCAGTAGTACAATGGGTCGTTAGCTGAGTCGCTTTTTATAAAGCTAGGGCAGTTGGCTTTTAACCAATCAGTCGAATGGTTCTAATCCTTAATGACACACCACTTTACTGAAAGTGCATAAATCAGCGCAACACCAGATGGGTCGTTAGCTCAGTCGGTAGAGCAGTTGGCTTTTAACCAATTGGTCGAAGGTTCGAATCCTTCACGACCCACCACTTTACTGAAAGTGCATAAATCAGCGTTATACCTCGATGGGTCGTTAGCTCAGTCGGTAGAGCAGTTGGCTTTTAACCAATTGGTCGAAGGTTCGAATCCTTCACGACCCACCACTTATTATTCGCATTGTTGATGCTAAAATAAGTGAACATTTTTATCGTAATACCTAGATGGGTCGTTAGCTCAGTCGGTAGAGCAGTTGGCTTTTAACCAATTGGTCGAAGGTTCGAATCCTTCACGACCCACCACTTTACTGAAAGTGTATAAATCAGCGCAACACCAGATGGGTCGTTAGCTCAGTCGGTAGAGCAGTTGGCTTTTAACCAATTGGTCGAAGGTTCGAATCCTTCACGACCCACCACTTTACTGAAAGTGTATAAATCAGTGCAACACCAGATGGGTCGTTAGCTCAGTCGCTTTTTTTATAAAGCGAGGGCAGTTGGCTTTTAACCAATCAGTCGAATGGTTCTAATCCTTAATGACACACCACTTTACTGAAAGTGCATAAATCAGTGCAACACTAGATGGGTCGTTAGCTCAGTCGGTAGAGCAGTTGGCTTTTAACCAATCAGTCGAATGGTTCTAATCCTTAATGACACACCACTTTACTGAAAGTGCATAAATCAGTGCAACACTAGATGGGTCGTTAGCTCAGTCGGTAGAGCAGTTGGCTTTTAACCAATTGGTCGAAGGTTCGAATCCTTCACGACCCACCACTTATTATCTGCATTATGAATGCCACACTAAGTGAATCGTTTTATCGCAATACTTAGATGAGTCGTTAGCTCAGTCGCTTTTTTTATAAAGCTAGGGCAGTTGGCTTTTAACCAATCAGTCGAATGGTTCAAATCCTTCATGACACACCACTTTACTGAAAGTGTATAAATCAGCGTAACAGTTTTAATAGACAATAGATGGGTCGTTAGCTCAGTCGGTAGAGCAGTTGGCTTTTAACCAATTGGTCGAAGGTTCGAATCCTTCACGACCCACCACTTATTTCTTCAGCTGTATATCTCTCGAATTTCCCCCTGAATGTCCCACGTTAAACTCCAATACTGAGTACCGAATTTACTCCAATACTGAGTACCGAATTTAATACCTTCGTTTTACTTATTCCACTGCAAAATATTTTTCTAACATAATTATTGGCATTAGCAAGTTCGACTAATGCGGCATCTTTAAAAAGAAACGTATCTTGATATATTAAAGCTGACATTATGTGCCGTGATGATGACAATGGTGCGCTGGATTCAAGGGGGCTTTCTAGGCAGTTCATGTACCGAGCACTATTTATGGAAAGCTCTAATCTCACTGGGTTGTGATAAAGACTAAAAAGGAGACCTTAGGTCTCCTTTTGCATTAAGCGGATCACATATCTATAACGCTTAATCTAACAGATTGTTTTCACGAACATATTGCTCGAAATCTGTGCAGCCACCTATGTGCTTCTCATCGACAAAAATCTGCGGTACGGTTTCAACTGGCTTACCGACAGTTTTTTCTAAATCTGCTTTAGAGATGCCTTCTGCATGGATATCGACATATCTGAACTTAAAGTCATCACGTTTTTCAACGAGTTGCTCAGATAATTGCACAGCACGAACGCAATAAGGACAGCCTGGACGGCCAAAAATAACAACGAACATAATAGCTCCTTAGGATTACTTTAGTCGTTTTATACCATAGGCCTAAGTGAATTGATAATGTCAGCCACGTTTATTTTCAGTTTGATAGCGACCTTGATAATCAAAATAGCTTTCGAGCAGATCCCAGCCTTTTTTATGTTTCTTCAGCAGCAAGAGATCGGGCATGCGGAATTTATCCGCGTCGCTGATTAACTCTGTCACCTTAGTGTATTTTTTCGGTTTTAATCCCGGTGTACGGCTATGGGGAAAGATGAATAAGGCATATAGGGCTCGCCACTGGGCCGGTGTTTGTAATTTAAAGCGGCGATTGAATTCATTACCGTCGATATCGAGGTACTGCACTTTCAGATTGCCGCCATCGTCGATGAGGCTCATATGCTGGCAGCGGAATAAATGATGGTGCTGCAGGCTGAGCACTTGGCGTAGGCGTTTATCGGGATCGATGAGGGTCGATTGGCAGTGCTGGCAAATGCGCGCCGCGATATCATTCTCTTCGCCGCAATCAGGGCAAGATTTAGATCTAAATCGAAAGTCGCACTGCAGCTTTTTACCTTGCTGTTCGACTATGCCCTGACAGCGGCGACCAAAGTGTTCGATAATGTCGCCATCGTCGTCCGTGAGTCCCCAGAATATATTGGCAAAATCGCATACTGGGCAATGCACTTGCACGGGGACCGATTTACTGTTGGGTTTAGCTTGGCCGACCTCAGGGAAATACAAGTCATAACCATTGGCAGCATAGTCGATGATAAGACAATCTTTTTTGCCTTCAGCGATTCGCAATCCACGGCCGATCATTTGTTGAAACAGACTGACTGAGGCGGTAGGGCGCAAAATTGCAATCAAATCCACATGGGGCGCGTCGAAGCCTGTCGTCAACACAGCCACGTTGACTAAAAACTTAAGCTCTTGGGCTTTAAAGCGTTCAATCGTCGCGTCACGTTCATTGTCGTGCGTTTGTGCTGTGATAATGGCACTTTGTGCAGCGTGAGCTTGGTTGAGTTGGCCAAAAATCTCATTAGCGTGGCGCACCGTTGCCGCAAAAATGATAATGCCTTTTCTATGTTGGCTCAGTTCAATGAGTTGTTTCACAATCGCAGTGGTCGCGCGGCCGTAATGTCCCAGTAAATCGTTAACCTCGGCTTCGGCATACTCGCCATTCTCGTTTGCTTTAAGTTGGCTGAAGTCGTACTGGGCACTTAGGCCATCAAACAGGGTTGGCGCTGTGAGGTAACCTTGCTTAATGAGCGGCCTGATGGGTAGCTCAAACACACAATGTTCGAACACGGCATGTTCGGGAGACCCCACTTTGCCGTGATAGTGTTGCTGATAAATCCAGCCAGTGCCAAGGCGATAGGGTGTGGCGGTGAGACCGAGCAATCTTAATTGGGGATTTTTCGTGCGTAAATGGTTGAGTACTTGCTGATATTGGCTGGTTTTTTCTAGGCTGACTCTGTGGCATTCATCAATAATGACTAACGAGAACGGCTGATCGAACTGGGTTAACCCCCGCGCCGCCGATTGAATACTGGCAACGACGGTTTTCCCCTCTGTGGCTTTTTGATTAAGCCCCGCCGCATAGATACTGGCTTGTGCGGTGAGGAGGCCGACTTTCTCGGCATTTTGTGCAACTAATTCTTTCACATGGGTGAGCACTAATACTCTGCCTTTGGCGATGCGTGCCAGTTCGGCGATCACTATGCTTTTGCCGGCGCCTGTGGGTAATACGAGTACGGCGGAAGCTTGGCTTTGCCTAAAATGGGCGATGGCGGCATTAACCGCTTGCTGTTGATAGTCTCTGAGTTTGACTGACACGCTGATAAAAAATCTATGCTGAATAAAAGTGAGGCTGCAAGCTTAACATAACAGGCAAAAAAAATGCCCCTGGTTGGAGGGGCAAGCTAGAGAAAGGAGCAATCACACACACTCTCTCAACAGGGTTCACTTTTAACCTGAGGTTTAAAAAGGGAGGTTCAGGTTACGCTTAGCCTATTGGGCATAGACTAAGCGTTGTGGACGTTGTTCGTCACTCGGATATTACTCAGTACGATTCAAGCGTGATTCAATCAAGGTCTCGATCACAGCTGGATCGGCCAAGGTTGATGCATCCCCTAAGTTGGTCACTTCGTTAGCGGCAATCTTACGCAGGAAGCGGCGCATGATCTTGCCCGAACGTGTCTTAGGTAAGCCCGTCGCCCATTGGATGAGATCTGGGGTTGCCAGCGCACCAATTTCTTTACGAACCCATTGACGCAGCTCTTGTCGTAGCTCTTCGGTTTCTTCAGTGCCGCGGGTTAGCGTGACGTACGCATAAATACCTTGGCCTTTAATATCATGTGGGTAGCCAACTACTGCTGCCTCGGCGACCAGTTCGTGTGATACCAGCGCACTTTCGACCTCTGCAGTACCTAATCTGTGGCCGGATACGTTGATTACGTCATCGACGCGGCCAGTAATCCAGTAGTAGCCATCTTCATCACGGCGTGCACCGTCACCGGTAAAATACATGCCGCGGAAGGTTTTAAAGTAGGTCAGTACAAATCGTTCGTGGTCGCCATACACAGTACGCATTTGGCCCGGCCAAGAATCGAGTAACACTAAGTTACCTTCGTTCTCACCTTCTAAAATATTCCCCATGTTATCCACTAAGGCGGGTTGAACGCCAAAGAACGGACGGGTAGCTGAGCCAGGTTTAGTATCGGTCGCGCCTGGCAGTGGCGTGATCAAAATGCCGCCCGTTTCAGTTTGCCACCAAGTATCGACGATAGGGCAATGTTCATGACCTATGACCTCATGGTACCAACGCCACGCTTCAGGGTTGATAGGTTCGCCTACCGAGCCCATGATCCTCAAGCTGCTACCATCGAACTTATCGAAGTGTTGCTTACCTTCTGCCATCAATGCGCGAATTAAGGTTGGCGCTGTATATAGAATGTTCACTTTATGGCGGTCAATCATTTCGCCTAAACGGGCAGGGCTTGGATGATTCGGCACACCTTCATGGATAAGCACAGTCGCACCATTGGCAAGTGGGCCGTAAACCATGTAAGAGTGGCCAGTGATCCAACCCACATCGGCGGTACACCAGTACACTTCTCCCGCTTTGTAGTCGAACACATACTCATGGGTCATAGACGCATAAACCATGTAGCCACCAGTGGTGTGCAATACGCCCTTGGGATTACCGGTTGAACCTGAGGTATACAGCAGGAATAACGGCGCTTCGGCGTCCATTTCCTCTGGTTCACAGTATTCAGATGCGGTTTCCATCAGTGAATGCCACCAAACATCACGACCTTCTACCCAATCCACTTTGCCACCCGTGCGTTTAAGCACGATAACTTTTTCAACGGTAGTGACATCAGGGTTTTTTAAAGCATCATCGATGTTGCGTTTCAATGGGATAGCACGGCCACCGCGCATACCTTCATCTGAGGTAATGATGACTTTTGATTTGCCATCAATCACGCGAGAGGCGATAGAATCCGGTGAGAAACCACCGAAGACCACGGAGTGCACAGCGCCGATACGGGCACAGGCGAGCATAGCCACTGCGGCTTCTGGCACCATAGGCATGTAAATCGTGACTATGTCACCGCGGCGCACGCCTTGGCTGCGCAGTGCGTTGGCAAACTTACACACATTTGCATGTAATTCACCGTAGGTGATTTTGCGTTGTTCGCTGGCGTTATCGCCTTCCCAAATAATCGCCACGCGATCACTGTGCTCGGCTAAATGACGGTCTAAACAGTTGGCTGAAGCATTCAGGGTGCCATCGTAAAACCAATTGATCGATAAATTATGGTCATCAAAAGAGGTTTTTTTAATTTTGGTATAGGGTTTTATCCAATCAATACGCTTGCCGTGTTCTCTCCAGAAACCTTCAGGATTGACAATCGACTCTTGGTACATTGTTTTATATTTATCGTTGTTTACAAGTGCATTGGCAGCGATATTGCCGGAGACTTTGTAGAGAGACTGCGAGCTCATAGGGCTTCCCTTTTGAAAAATTGCGTGGACTGAGTATGGTATGCAAGGGGGCGGCAACTCCATTAGACCTTGGTCTAGTGTTAAATTTTCCTTTATATTTAGTCTGTTGCATTAAAAATCCGGCTAGATTTTAGACAGGTTTTATCGCACAATAATCAGAAAAAAGAGCAAAGTATGAATTTAACCTTAGTCGTTGCTGTTATTGCCGTCTGTTATGTCTCGCTTTTATTCCTATTGGCTTGGGGGGCGGAGCGTTGGTTTACTCAGATCACTAAAAAGCTTCAGGTCGTTATCTATGGTCTGAGCTTAGCGGTTTATTGCTCCTCGTGGAGTTTTTTAGGCACAGTTGGGCAATCGGCTAAGGATTTTTGGTCTTTCTTACCGATTTTTATCGGCCCTATTCTGATTTTTACTCTAGGTTTTGGCATGTTACGCAAGATGGTATTAGTGTCTAAGGCGCAAAATATCACCTCAGTGGCCGACTTTATTGCCGCCCGTTATGGCAAATCTCAAACTTTAGCCGCCTTAGTCACCTTAATCGCCTTGTTTGGTATCATGCCCTATATCGCCCTGCAGCTTAAGGCGATGGTGTTCAGCCTTAATTTGTTTCAACCCGCAGACGATCCCCTCGATGGCGTGACGATTCCGTTACTGATCACTTCGCTGTTAGCCATATTTGCCATTTTATTTGGTACTCGCAAACTCGATGCGACCGAGCATAATCCCGGCATGATGCTTGCGATTGCCTTTGAGTCTCTGGTGAAACTTGCCGCATTTTTGTTGGTCGGCATCGTCATCAGTTTCGGAGTGTTCGATGGTTTTGGGGATATTTGGCAGCAGGCCAATGCGCAGTCACTAATTAATTATCCCAATCCACGTATTGAAGCTTTAATGCCTGAGTTACTCGTCGGAATGGCGGCCTTTTTATGTATGCCAAGGCAGTTCCATGTAATGGTGGTGGAATGCGCCGATGAGTCCGTGTTGTCAAAAGGGCGTTGGCTGTTTCCCATCTATTTAGCACTTTTCGGTTTATTCGTTGGACCGCTCGCCTTGGCGGGGAAGCTCATCCTCGGAGACTCCGTGTCGGCCGATACCTATGTGATTAATTTACCGCTGGCGTTAGATCAACCCTTGTTGGCTGTGATTGCTTTGCTGGGCACCTTATCTGCGGCAACGGGTATGGTCATTGTTGCTGTAGTAACTATCAGTGTGATGGTAAGTAATGAATGGCTGGTGCCAGTGATGCTGCGCACGGGTCATATCCGCGAGAAAAACTTCAGTCAGTTCTCGCACCTGTTACTTAATGCCCGCCGCTTGGCGATCGTGATTATTCTTGGCTTAGGCTATGGCAGCTATTTGGCATTATCAGACAGTGATTCCTTGTCCCATTTAGGTATGTTGTCTTTTGGGGCTTTTGCCCAACTCGCGCCAGCTTTAGTCGGTGGACTCTATTGGAAACACGGCAATCGTGCTGGGGTATTTTTAGGGCTCGGCGTGGGCTTTACGTTGTGGTTCTACATCATGTTGCAGGGCATGACAGATGTGCAAAGCTCATCGGTGTTCTTGTCTGGCGTTGCGAGCGAGAAAGGCCTACTAGATGCGATAACACCCAATGTGCGTGATGCGCTGACGGCTCTTTTTGCCAATATCGCCTGTTATATTTTGGGTTCTATTTGGTTTAGAGCCGGTGTGGCTGAGCGTATTCAGGCCAGTGCTTTTGTGAGCCCTGGCAAATTGAAAAACAGCACTAATAAGAAAAATGGTCCGATTTCACAGCAAGATTTACTGATACTGGCGAGTCGCTTCGTTAGCCCAACACGCGCCTATGAGAGTTTTAGCCGTTTCTCGATTGATGCGGTAAAAAGTGATAGTTGGCATAAAGCGGCGCCGCCGGAGTTGATTTCCCACACTGAACGTTTATTGGCGGGGGTGCTCGGCGCTTCAAGCGCAGCGCTAGTGATGGATTCCGTGCTGCAAGGGCGCGATTTAGCGCTGGATGAAGTCTTTAGTCTGGTCGATGAAGCCTCATCGAAAATCATGCTCAGCCAAGACATGTTGCGCGGCGCGATTGAACACGCCTATGAAGGCATGAGTGTTATCGATAACGATCTCAATCTTGTGGCATGGAATTACAAATATGTGGAGCTGTATCAATATCCCGATGGATTTTTGCAGCAGGGCATGCCGATCAGTGAAGTGATCCGCTTTAATGCGGCGCGGGGTTATTGTGGTGAAGGGGAAATAGAACAGCAGGTTGAGCAGCGGGTGCAGCATATGCGTAATGGCACGCCGCACACTTCTGAGCGCCATCGCAGGGACGGTAAAGTGATAAAAATTCAGGGAAATCCTATGCCAGATGGCGGCTTTGTGATGACCTTTACCGACATTACTCAGTATCGCGAACAGGAGCGCGCGCTGCTTGAGGCCAATGAAACCTTAGAGAGCCGTGTTAACGAACGTACCTATGAATTGGCTATGTTAAACAGTGAGTTACTGGAGGCTAAAGCGCAGGAAGAAATCGCTAACGCTTCTAAGAGTCGCTTCTTGGCCGCCGTCGGCCATGATTTAATGCAGCCACTTAATGCTGCGCGATTATTCACTGCGTCGTTATCTCAGTATCCCAATCTAGATCGTGAGGCCAGAACCACCTTATCCCATGTGAATAGCTCGCTAAAAATTGCCGGCGAGTTGCTCACCGATCTGCTGGATATTTCTAAACTCGATTCTGGCATGGTGGATGTTAATCGCCGTGACTTTGCGATTTCAGAACTGATCAATGGCTTATCCGTTGAATTTGAAGCGATGGCGGCGGATAACCAAATTCGTTTTAAGATGATCCCATGCAGCGCAACCGTTAATTCCGATCCTTCGCTGTTAAGGCGTGTCCTGCAAAACTTTTTAACGAATGCCTACCGTTATGCTCGCGGTGGCAGAGTGTTATTTGGTTGTCGTCATCGAGGTCATTACCTTGAAATCCAAGTGTTAGACACGGGTTGTGGTATTGATGAAAAAGAAACCCAAGAAATTTTCAAAGAATTTAAGCGGTTGAATAATCCTAAGAGCAACAATGTTAGCGGCTTGGGCTTAGGTCTAGCGATTGCTGATCGCATTAGTAAAGTGTTAGAACACGGTATTCAGGTTTCATCCTATTTAGGGCGCGGCTCGGTCTTCTCCATTTGTGTTCCGCTTGGAGAAACTGTGCGTCAGCCACAAGTGAAAGCGTTACCGTCGCTGCTGCAGCCGTTATCGGGTATCAAAGTGTTGTGTATCGACAACGAAGAGGCCATTTTAGCTGGATTAGAAAGCTTATTAAGCCGCTGGCAGTGTGAGGTTATCTGTGCAAAAGATTTATCCGATGCACGCATTAAACTAGGACTGAAAGGCGTCGCGCCTGATATTGTGCTCGCGGATTACCACTTAGATGATGGCCAAAATGGCGTCGATGCGATGGACGGTATTCGCGCGCTTTATGGACAAGATTTACCCGGTATTTTGATTACCGCCAATACCCGCAAAGAGCTGGTGGAAGATGTGCAACGCCGCGGCTATCACTATATGGCGAAAATGATAAAACCTGCCGCGCTACGTGCCTTGATTTCTAGCTTGGTAAAATAAGCTTGGTATACGTGTTCGGTAACATGAGTTTAGTGACGTCGGCACGTTTAACGAAATGCCAAGATAATCGCGTAATTTTTTATGCGGCTTATCTTGGCTAAACGGTTTGACACAGGTTTGTGGGTGTAACTAAATACATGACTAGAGTTTGAATACGGCCAGTTTATTGTTTAAATTCAGTGATAATTCGGCCAAACTTTCACTTTCTTGAGCCAAATAAGTTGCCGATTCAGAGACTTCGAGCGCTGAGTTATTAATCCCGCACACGTTTCTGTTCATGTCTTCTGCGACCACACTTTGTTCTTCTGCGGCGGTGGCGATATGGGTTGCCATGTCACTCACATGTTTTATATGAGCAACGATAAGCGATAAATCCTTCCCCGCTTTTGCCGATTGACTCACACTGTTTTCTGCCAGTGCACGGCTTGCATCCATTGCCTTAGCGGCGCTCACGGCCCGTTGTTGCAATAATGAAATCGTGTTTTGAATTTCTTCGGTCGATTGCCTAGTGCGACTGGCAAGTTGCCTCACTTCATCGGCGACTACAGCGAATCCTCGCCCTTGCTCGCCTGCGCGGGCGGCTTCAATGGCGGCATTCAGTGCCAGCAAGTTGGTTTGGTCTGAAATCGCGCTGATAACAGAGGTGACCTCGCTGATCTGCATGACTTCCTCTTTAAGCATATTCACTTGATCCGTCGCTTGCTCCACTTCTTTGGCAAGAGCATGAATACCATCTACGCTGGCGTGAACATCTTGGTCGCCAAGGCCAGCTTCCCAAGTGGCTTCTTTGGTATCTTTGGCTGTGCTCTCCGCATTATTCGCTACATCGGCGATAGTGGCGCTCATTTCATTCATGGCGGTGGCAAGTTGGGCGAGTTGATCCCGCTGATTATTTACCGCTTGATTAGTTTCCTCTGCAGTTGAGGCGATACGAGCCGAGGCCTGTGCAACATTGTCAGCGCTATGACTCGCTTGAAGTAAAGTGCTACGAATGGAGTCTATGCTTTGGTTTATATTGTGGGCTAAGATGCCAAGTTCATCTTTACCATAGATTTTTAGCTGAGTTGTTAAATCACCTTTTGTGATGGCGAGCATAGCCAGATTCACATCATCCAATGGCTGAGTAATAGAGCGGCTAATGGCATATCCTAGCCAAGCCATAAGCACAATAATGACAAATGTAATGCCTCCCATGGTGAGGTATTCATTCCAAATGGTGGCTTCGATATCTTGGAGTAACATACCTGAGCCTAAGATCCAGCCCCAAGGTTTAAATCCCATGACAAGTGAGATTTTCTGCGCTGATTTGCCATTCGCCGTCGTCCAGCGGTATTCGACTAATCCTTGTTTGCCATCACGGCCGAGTTCGACCATTTCAAACCAATAATTCTCTTCGCCTCGATTACCCATTTGTTGGCCAACCAGTTCTTTTTTGATGGGATGAACGATAACGTGCCTCGATTCATCAATCACAAACAAGTAGTTATCACCATCAAAACGCATGTCGTTCAACATGTCTTTAGCGGCTTGCTGTGCTTGCTCTAGGGGGAGCGATTGCGACAACGCTTGGATACGGCTGCTGGCGAGGGACAATA
The DNA here is from genome assembly GCF_030848765.1 of Shewanella oncorhynchi. NCBI lineage: Bacteria > Pseudomonadati > Pseudomonadota > Gammaproteobacteria > Alteromonadales > Shewanellaceae > Shewanella > Shewanella oncorhynchi. The sequence continues at coordinate 3,020,014 of NZ_CP132914.1, read as the reverse complement.
CGGCATTAAGTCGTGCTTCACGCTCTGCCATCAGGTTGTGCTTTAGGGCTGTGACGGAAATAGTGAGTAAAATTAAGGCACCTGCGAGTGCGATAATGAGCTGTAGTGCGAGTTTTCGATTAACGGGGATGTCAGCGAGTTTGAACATATGCTCTCCTTTTCTTTGTGTAGCGATTTAAGCCATTCCCTCTGCTCAAGTTGTTGTCAGCTTTTGGCGAAAGATATGTTGTGTAAAGTGAGTGATATAAGCATCGTTGGCTTTGATAAAATTTCCAGTTGGCGGATTAAATAAATGCACTAAATTACAGAGTTTTAATGGAAATTGTGAGCAATATTGCAATTGCAACCTTAGCGCGTTTATCTATCGAGAGGATGCGAGATTCGAACAAGGGAAGGGCTGCTGAGTCTGATATAAGCCAAGCAGTTCGAACCCCTAGCGCACAGTGCGCAGGGGTTCGTGTATTTGAAAGCCTATGTAAGTTGAAGGCTTATTGAGTTGAAAGAGCGTTAAGCTAAAAGATGGTCAAGCGCTAAAACATTAACCGTGGCTGATAAGCTGCGGCTCAAGACTTTTTGATACCGCGCTAATACCTGTTGCGACTTGCTTCATCGCGCAGGTGAGTTGGCTTAATTGTGCTGAGCTAATGATATAGGGCGGCATGATATAGATAAGGTTGGCGAAGGGACGCACCCAGACGCCTAAATCAACAAATTGTTGCTGTAGCTCTGCGGTATTGACGGGTTCGTGCATCTCTAACACGCCGACAGCGCCGAGCACTCGCACATCTTTTACGCTCGGCAAATCAATCGCATCCTTAAGTTCTAAGCGCATTTGCTGCTCGATAGCAGCCACTTGCGCTTGCCATTCATTACGGTTAATTATGTCTAAGCTTGCACACGCCGCGGCGCAGGCTAGCGGGTTACCCATAAAAGTAGGGCCATGCATAAACACGCCTGCGGGAGATTGGCTTATGCCTTGGGCAACTTTATCGGTACATAGCGTTGCCGCTAGGCTGATATAACCGCCAGTCAGCGCTTTGCCTAAACATAAGATATCAGGGGTAATATGGGCGTGTTCATAGGCAAAAAGCTTGCCTGTTCGACCAAAGCCAGTGGCTATTTCATCTAAGATCAGCAGGACATCAAATTCATCACATAGGGCACGAAGACCCGTTAAATAATCTGCGCTGTAGAAACGCATACCGCCAGCGCCTTGCATTATCGGCTCTATAATCACTGCGGCAATATCATGGTGATTAATGCTTAATATGTCGCGCATTGCGGTTAAATCATCGGCTTGTAAGGCTTCGCCAAAGGCGGTTTGTGGCGCGGGCACAAATGATTGCTTGGTTACTGCATCGCCAAACATAGTGTGCATGCCGCCTTCGGGATCGCATACGCTCATCGCGGCAAAGGTATCGCCGTGGTAACCCTTCTTAACGGTAAGAATGCGTTGTTTTAGCGGTCGCTCTTCTCCATGTACACTTCGCCCTTGCCAACTCTGACCTTGCCAATATTGCAGCGCCATTTTAATTGCCACTTCGACTGAGATAGATCCAGAGTCGCACAAAAAGACCTTTGTTAGCGGTTCGCAGGTCATAGCGATAAGTTTTTTACACAGTTCAATGGCGGGTTCATGGGTGATACCGCCAAACATCACATGGCTCAGTTGATGCAACTGTTTTTCCATCGCGGTTAATATCTTGGGATGTGCATAGCCGTGCACGCAGGCCCACCACGAGCTAGTGCCATCGACCAGCTTGCGGCCATCGACGAGTTCAAGCTCGCAGCCCTTTGCACTATGTACACCAAAAACAGGAAGAGATCGGGTCATTGAGGTGTAAGGATGCCAAATATGGGCGCTATCAAAGTCAAAATCGAGTAAATTGCGCATAAATGCTCACTTTTTTTGGTGATAAAGTAGCCATTAGTAAACTGGGTTCACTGGTTGGCGTTGACAGTTTAAGGGCTGAGGTTATCCTAGCCAAGATAAAAAAACAGAATAAAAAGGGTGTTCAATGTCGCAGTTGCAAGTTCGTCATGATTGGAAGCGGGAAGAAATCGAAGCCTTATTTGCGCTGCCGATGAATGATTTGTTATTTAAAGCCCACAGCATTCACCGTGAAGTGTACGATCCTAATGAAGTGCAAATTAGCCGCTTGTTATCGATTAAAACCGGTGCTTGCCCTGAGGATTGTAAATATTGCCCACAGAGCGCCCGTTATGACACAGGTCTAGAAAAAGAGCGTTTGCTGGCGATGGAAACTGTGCTGACCGAGGCACGCAGTGCTAAAGCCGCGGGTGCCTCTCGTTTCTGCATGGGCGCTGCTTGGCGTAATCCAAAAGAAAAAGACATGCCGTACCTTAAACAAATGGTGCAAGAAGTTAAAGCCTTAGGTATGGAAACCTGCATGACGCTTGGCATGCTGTCGGAAGAGCAGGCGAACGATTTAGCCAGTGCTGGCTTAGACTATTACAACCATAATTTAGATACTTCGCCTGAATATTACGGCGATGTGATCACGACACGTACCTATCAAAATCGTTTAGATACACTGACACATGTGCGCGCTTCTGGCATGAAAGTGTGCTCGGGCGGGATTGTCGGCATGGGTGAAAAGGCGACGGATCGCGCAGGCTTACTACAACAGCTGGCTAATTTACCGCAGCATCCTGATTCAGTACCAATCAATATGTTAGTCAAAGTGGCCGGTACGCCGTTTGAGAAGCTTGACGACCTCGACCCACTCGAATTTGTTCGTACTATCGCCGTGGCGCGTATCTTAATGCCGCTTTCCCGCGTGCGGTTATCGGCAGGCCGCGAAAATATGAGTGATGAGCTGCAGGCCATGTGTTTCTTTGCTGGCGCTAACTCGATTTTCTATGGTTGTAAATTGCTGACCACACCAAACCCAGAAGAAAGCGATGATATGGGGCTATTTCGACGTTTAGGCTTACGTCCCGAGCAGGGCGCCGCGGCAAAACTGGAAGAAGAAAGTGCTGTTTTAGCCAAAGCGGCGGCCTATCAAGATAAGTCATCGGCACAATTCTATGACGCGGCTGCTTTGTAATACCACTGAGTGCATGTTGTCCGACAAACAGGTCGAATAGCCTGTAAACCTTGTTGGCTGCAGCCTATTTTGATTGCGGCCGATAGCTTTATTGGCCGCACTCCATTTTTCAAGCAGCATTTTTAAGACAATCATTCTTGAGGCTAAATCGATGAGTTCTCTGCTCGAGATGAAAATTGCCGCCCGTCAGCAAGCCTTACGTGAGCAAGGTTTATTACGGCAACGTAAAATGTTGAGTGTTGATCACAGCTTTGATATTAACGCACCCACTTCGAGCCCGTGCTTTGTGTTCGAAGGGCGATCCTATGTTAATTTTAGCAGTAATGATTATTTAGGCTTATCCCGCGTTCCTGAGTTGGTTGAAGCGCTGCACCTTGGCGCGCAGACCTACGGTGTGGGTAGCGGCGCATCGCCCTTAGTGACAGGGTACAGTGATGCGCATGTCACACTTGAACGTGAACTCTGCGCCTTAACGGGGCATGAAGCGGGATTACTATTCTGCTCGGGCTTTAGTGCTAATACGGCGTTAATGAAAACCTTGTTTGATCAGCAAGATACTGTGATTGCCGATAAACTTGTGCATGCCTCAATTATCGATGGTTTGCAGGACAGCGGTGCGCAGTTAAAACGTTTTTTACATAATTCGCTTGAGAGCGCTGAGCGGCTTCTGACTCGAAATCACGCATCGGCGTTAATCACAGAAAGCGTGTTTAGCATGGACGGGGATTGTGCGCCGATCGTGCAGTTATCGGCGCTTTGTCGTCAACAAAATACTTGGTTGATTGTTGATGATGCCCATGGTTTTGCGGTGCTTGATGGCTATCAAAATAGTGATGTAAAAGATAAAGCCGCCAAGCTTATCGATGTGCAAGTGGTGACCTTTGGTAAGGCATTAGGTTGCCAAGGCGCAGCGGTTTTGGGGAGTCAGGCGCTGATCGACTTTTTGGTCAGTAATGCCCGCGAATATATTTATTCGACCGCCTTATCGCCCGCCAATGCCGCATTAGCGTTAGCCGCGACTCGGTACTGCACTGCACATCCTGAGTTACAGCTGAAACTGCTTGAGAATATTTCGCTATTCAAACAGTTATGCCTCGATGCTGCCGTGCCCCTTTTAGGTTCGGATACCGCAATTCAGCCGTTGATCATTGGCGATGCGCAGCAAACCCTGCAAGTCGCCGAAGCGTTAAGAGCCGCGGGCATTTGGGTTGGGGCGATTCGCCCGCCGACGGTGCCTGTAGGGTCGGCGCGATTACGCATTACCTTAACGGCGACCCATACCGCTGAAGATATTGCTGCTTGTGTTGAGCAATTAGCCCAAGTGCTCAGTCGTGTTGGTATCCCGCTTGTCAGTGAACGAGAATCTGCCGATGAGTACAGATAAATGTACCCTATAGATCGCGTTATTTTATTGAATGTTAAGTTTTTATGGTTGAGTGTTAGTTAAAATGCCAAGCCTGATAAAGTCTAGTGATCCAAGCTGTAGTGAATTTGCTCTTGAGTCAAACAAGTTTATTTCTTGCGATCTTAAGCTGAGTGAGCTTAATGCGGGCGTTTCTTATGAGGGCGTTTTCGCGGGGACTGTGTCCAATGTGCACGGGACTCAAATTGCTGAACGTTTTTCTGCAGCGGCTCATAGTTACCAAGATCATAATCAATTACAACGCCTGAGCGCTGCCAGTTTACTCAGTGAGTTTTCGGCAGCAGGTTATCTGTTAGACATAGGGGCTGGCCCAGGCACGGATTTTTCTGCGTACCACAGTGTCTCTCAACCAGCGGATCTCTCTACGCAAAATCCATCCACAACTGTATTTGCCGTGGATATTGCCCTTGGCATGCTGCAAAAGCTAAAACAGTCTTATCCCGATTATCTCGGCGTATGTGCCGATGCGCAGTGTTTACCTTTTACCAATGGCTGCATGGATGTTATTTACTCTAATCTAGCCCTGCAATGGTGTGCTGATTTTCCTGCTGCGGTAGCCGAAATAGCGCGGGTACTTAAGCCTAACGGCGAGTGTCATTTGAGCCTAGTAGCGCAGGGGAGTTTGAATCAATTAGCTGAATTAGGGTTAAGAGTGAATGACTTTTCGACGATGCAAGCACTCAAGGCTGCATTTAAACTCGATACATGGCAATTACTTGAAGTGCAACTCGTCCCTATGACAGTGTATTTTGACACTCTTAAGGCACTACTCTATTCAATTAAAGGTGTGGGGGCTTCTGTACATGTCGCCAGTTCAACAACTCGGGTTTCAGGTTCAACAGTGAGTGCTTCAGAATTCACTCCACGGCTGCGTGGTCGTCAAGATTGGCAGGCCATGCAGGCCAAAGCTGAATCGCTACGTTTACCCCAAGGTTTGCCTTTAACCTACCAGATAGTTCAAATACGTGCTCGGCGTAGGTTTTAAAGTTCACATATTATGCCTTTAGTCATGGCATTATCAATTAGCACTAATATCTAGAAAACGTTGGATTTTTAACATTACGTATAGAGATCGTTAGCTATATGGACATTTAGCTTATGGAGAGTGGGCTTAACAAAGCACAACTCATAGCAACAGATAAGGATCTAATATGTATTTTGTAACAGGTACAGATACCGATAGCGGTAAGACTTTGGTTTCGGCGGCATTATTAACCGCTGTGAATCGTTTAGGGCTCATAGCCAATGCTGACTCCGCTGTGAGTATTCTTGCGGCTAACACTATGTTGACTTTAGGTGTTAAGCCCATCGCCTCGGGCTGCGCGCAAACCTCTGAAGGATTGCGTAATGCCGATGCGTTACAGCTGATGACGTCATCTTCACTAAAACTGGCCTATTCCGTCATCAATCCTTTTTCCTTCGAACCTGCGATTGCACCGCACATTGCCGCCGCCCAAGTGGGCGTGAGTTTAGCGCCTGAAGCTATTATTGAAAGTTTAGATTTAGTGGCATTTGCTCAAGCGGATTTTTGCTTGATTGAGGGCGCGGGAGGCTGGCGTTTACCCTTAGGTGATGGCAGGTATCTTTCGGAAGTCGTACAGAGATTAGAACTGCCAGTGATACTCGTGGTTGGCATGAAACTCGGCTGCTTAAATCATGCATTGCTGACTCAAGAGGCGATATTGGCCGATGGGCTTAAGATTGCAGGCTGGGTTGCTAATCGTGTCGATCCGAACATGAGTATGTTTGAGGAGAATCTGACGAGCCTTAAAGAGATGATGACAGCACCTTTCCTCGGTTGTGTGCCATTTCTCGAGGATCCAAGTGCTGAAAACGCTGCTGACTATGTCGATATTGCGCCACTTTATCAAGGTGAGGAGAGCAATACTTAGCGACTACTTAATTGTTTAAGGCTTTCCCCTAAGCGGAACGGTTATTTTTCTTTTGATAAAAAATGAGCCTCAAATTATGTTGAGGCTCATTTCTATCAAGGCTGCTGACTAATGTTCGCAAAATCTCGCAAAATAGTGCCTGCACATTAAAGCTAAGCGCCGCTATTGATTTTCTGCTTCAATGCGGTTGAGGCTTTAAAACTGGGCTGATTGTAACCGTCGATTTCTATGGCTTTGCCCGTTTGTGGATTACGCCCTGTTTTAGCGACATGGTATCTGAGTTCAAAGGTGCCAAATTGTGGCAGGAAAATTTTCTCGCCTTCGCTCAAGGCGACGTGGATCTGTTGCAGTATCTGCTCAACCACAGGTTTAGTGCTCGCTTGCGATGCATTGAGCTCGGCGGCAATACGTTGGATAAGTTGTGCTTTGTTCATAGAAACCTCTGAAGTCAGCTTAGGTTCAATCGAAGGGGAGTTATAACAAGCTCGTCCCGAGATTGAAAGCCATAGCAAGCTCAGCGCGGTTGATTGGTGGTTTATTGACAGGCTTGTGAAGCTTTTGGTGATTGTGTGTTGCTAAAGTAAGTACAAGTTTGTCGGGTTGAGTGGCGGGCTGATTGTATTGGGTGAATTGACTGCCTTAGTTTAAAACCTTAGTTAAAAGGCTTAAGCGCAAGGCGTATTGCGCTTAAGCTGTGGATTGAACACTAATCAACCGTTGGGTGATGAGAAACCCCTTTTAACGCTTGCCTATGAAAAGAGTGTTTCTTCCAGAGTGCGACCTTTCAGCAGCATCTTGTATTGCCATTGATGCTGATTGAAGAGGGCGAATAGGCGCATCTCAATATCACTGTTGTGCGCTTTTTCTGTATTTGTGTCTAGCTGGATAATAAACACATTGCTTTGTTTTGAGCTAATGTTCACTACTCCCGCCAGTTTTGCCACTTCCGCTTGCAGTGCATCGCTCTCACAATTTTGCATGGTTAACGTCAGGTAATCGCTGTCGGTCGACGCATGCATTGACACAGCTTGGCTCAGTTGGCCTTTATCTAAATACAACACTTGATCGCACAGCTTTTCGAGCTCATCGAGATTATGCGAGCTGATCATAAAAGTTGTGGTGGGCGATAAGGCTTTGACCAGTTCACGGACTTTTTTTGCATTGGCAGGGTCGAGTCCCGCCGTCGGTTCATCTAATAATACTAATTCTGGCGAGCCAATCAGCGCCTGCGCAATCGATACACGTTTACTCATACCGTGGCTAAGGCTAGGCGGTTTTTGTTCGGCAACATCAATTAGATCGACCAAGGCCAACACGCGAATGGCCTCTTGCTTTGCTTGCTCCACGTTCATGCCCTGCAGGCGAGCGAAAAATATTAACTGGCTGACAATCGTCAAGTTGGGATCGAGTACTGCATCCTGGGGTAAAGCGGCAATCTTGCCTAAGAGTTTAGGGCTATTGGGGGCTTCACCGAGTAGGGTTATGGTTCCAGAGCTGGGTGATAAATAGCCGCATAACAGGCTAAAAAGCGTGGTTTTACCCGCGCCATTGGGACCGACAAGGGCGATGGGGGCACCCGCTTCAAGACTGAAACTCACATTATTCAGCGCCTTTTTGCTGCCGTAAAGCTTCGATAGCCCTTGGCATTGGATCAGACTCATAGCGAGCTCCTTTGCATATAAATTCTGCCGAGCAAGAGGGCCACAGCGGTTTGTAACAGTGGAATAGGGGCATAGACTAAGCTATTGAGTCCATTGGTATTGAGCATGTCCGACAGTTGAGCACCGGGTAATACCCACTGGAGTTGTGCGAGTAGGCTAGATTGATTCGCTAACACCACGATAGTGATGGAAATCACTGTCCATAAAATGGTGGCAAACACCATAGCTTGGCGTGCCGTGCGCGCATACAGGGACAATAAAGTCATCACAGCCGTGTAGGGCAAGATCACTATGATGAGGTTAAGGCCCACTAAGGCGCCAGACGTTAACGCAGATAAAAACAGTTGGCTGTCGCGGCTGAGCGCGAGGGCGACAGTGGCGATAATCGTTAATAGGATCAGTAAACCTTGGATCAGAATTTGGCCGAGAAAACGGCCGAACAATAAGCTGTCACGGCTAGTGCGTATGGTTAAAAAGCGCAGCGTGCCGCGGGTTTTATCCGATGAGAACTGATCGGCGGCGATAAGAATACTGAACAGTGGAAACAAATACAGCGCAAAACACCAAAACACTGCCATTTCGGCCACGGGCCACTCAAAGAGCACATTGAGGGTATTGGCACCAAATAAGCTGTCGATGATATCTTTTACATTGGGCTGCAATAACATGGCCGATGCACTTTGAATGGGGTAAAGCAGAAGTACACCCCAAACTAAACCAAAGGCGACCAAGGCGATGATCCCGCGGGTATTAAATAAAAATTTGCGCAGTTCAAACATGGCGATAATAAACATGTTGTTGAAACTGCTGGGTGGATTATTGGTCATGTGCTGTCTCTATTCTTTTTTGCGCTAGGTTCAGGGGCTATGGTGCTTGGCGCGGTTAAGTTTCTCACCCTTGGGTAGACAGTGGATTGGTCTATAAGTGCCATGTTGCTCACATAGCACTTATTATCCATCGGTATTTATCAGTCATTATCTATCGCTAATTAGCTCAATGAGGCGATTAATTCATCGAGCTTTTGCGTCAGTTCGGCGACTTGTTGTTCAAGCTCTGTCACTCTGTTCACTAATTCAAGCGGCTCTGCGTCTACAGACACAGCGACATGGGCTAAGGTATGACTTGTGCTATGGGATTGACTAGCACTTTCGTGCGATGACGCTGCAGAGAATAATTCCACATAACGGGATTCACGGCGACCAGCTTCTCTGGGTAATTGTTTTAAGAAGGGCTTTTCACGGCTCATTAATTGGCGGATGCAATCTTCCACGTCGATCACGTCTTTAAATTCGTGTAGGCGGTTGCTGCGGGTCCGAAGTTCTCCCGGTGTTTGTGGGCCACGTAATAGCAACAAACAGACGATGGCGAGTGCGGCGGGGGACAGTTGAAGTTCGCTGAATTCGGTATTGCAGAATCTGTGCTTGTATTTAACGACGCGGCTGCCGAATCCCGACTGTTCGCTGATCAAACGTTTCCGATTTAGGGAATCAACGGCGATTTGCACTTGGGTTTCACTGAGTTCGAGTACGGGCTCGCGGCTGGTTTTTTGATTGCAGGCTAAGGTCAAAGAGTTTAGCGAGAGTGGATATTGCTCAGGGGTGGTGATTTCTTTCTCAAGCAGGCATCCGATGACTCTGGCTTCGTGTAACGTGAGTTCCATATAAGCTCCAAAGAAAAAAGCATGGCTTTGTTTATAACAGAGCCATGCTTAATATCCTAGGAGTTGTCAGTCAAACTCTGTCTTAGTGGCGGTAAACTGTACAATTTTAACGCTAAGTCCTGAATAGAGTTGATTATTCTGCTGTTTCAGTTAAACGCAGACCATCATTATCTATGCTCAGTTGGCCATTCTTAAACAAGCCACCTATGGCTTTTTTGAAGGCCTTTTTACTCATGCCAAGCTGATCGTAAATGATTTCAGCATCGGTTTTATCGGTCAGGGCTAAGAAGCCGCCAGCCTGTTTGAGTTTGATCAGAATGATGTGGGCGTGCTTATCTAATTCTTGTTTGCTGCCTTGTTGCAGCACAAGATCGATTTTGCCATCGCGACGCACTTGTTTGATGAAACCTTTGAGTCTTTGGCCGAAACGCAGTTTTTGGAACACTTCGTTTTCGTAAATCACGCCCCAATGGGCATGATTAATAATGGCTTTGTAGCCTAAATCTGTGGTGCCGCCGATGTATAAATCGACCTGCTCACCCACTGTGTAGTCTGGCTCTGTCTTATCGAGGAACTTATCGATTTTTGATGAGGCCATGATGCGTTCATCGGCGCGGTTAGCGTGTACATAGACCAAGTATGAACGGCCTTCTTCGATAGGCTTATGTTGCTCACCGAAGGGCAGTAATAAATCTTTATCTAAGCCCCAGTCTAAAAAGGCGCCATAAGGGCCGGTTGCAACGGCTTTTAAATAGGCAAATTCGCCTACCTGTGCCAATGGACGGCGCGTGGTAGCAATCACGATATCTTCAGAATCTAGATACAGAAACACGTCAAGCAGATCACCGACTTGGCAGTCTTTTGGGGTGACTTTGTTTGGCAGCAGTACTTGCCCTAATTCGTGGGCGTTTAAATACACGCCAAAGCTGACTTGTTTTACAACCTCAAGTTTGCAGGTTTTACCTATCTGTACCATGGATCTCTCTGTGCATAATGGAATGTGATTCGGTTGCGATTATACACTTCGGTGCTGAAACTGCAGCATTATTGTCTTTGAGCTTTATTTTAGCGTGTGTGGGCCGTCACTCAGCGAAGGCTTGATCACGCATTGTGTCTCGGAGGAACCACTGATTTGTGGCGGGTTTGGCGCTGTGATATTGGTTGTTTGGCTTTGCTTAATGTTGGCAAATGTGTATCACTTGAGTGACACACAAAAATCAGGGATATTTGCAGGGGTAAATGTCAATAAAAGTGACAAAGGTGATATAAAAAATATTGAACAGACTTGTACGACGTTTATGGGTTAACTAACTAATATTACTCTATTTAAAACCAATGGGTGGCGGGTGGTTGTTAAGCAAGTGTTTATTATATTTTAATGCAAAAGATTAAATGAGATTCTTGCTTGCATTCTGTGACATTGCGCGGTTTAATTGCGCCGTTCAACGATTCCGCTCGTTGCAGACATTACAAATATTACGTGAGTAATAAAGGTTTTATGGTTCACCAGTCATTAACCGTGTAATTGACAACATATCGATTTACATGGGGTTAAGAGGGTTTTTATTAGCTAATGCACAAGCATCCATTTTTTGCACTTTGCCTAAAAGTGTCACAATGCCAACGCTCGATTGTCGTACCATACGATGATACTGGCCTTAAGCATCTCACGTTGATCCGCATCAATTCTGGCCGCGAAGAAGCCAATAGTCCCCTGTTAAAATAATCTTGCCTAGCGATAAGCTGGTTTGGCGTTTTCGCTAGTTCAGTGTTATCGGTTTTCGTTTTCTACTTGTGTTATCGGTTTCTGAAGGTCTTAACCTCTTTCAAACGTCTTTAAGCTACTTATTAGCTTGATGTTTTAAGGATGCGACTCAGGATCTTATTTGGCTTTTTGGCGGTATTTGTGCCCTTTAGCCTGAGGATAAATGCAAGCGAGGCAAGTAAAGATAGCTTTACTGAGGTAAGGGAATAAGCTTTCCCTTCAATATGATACGATGTATTGCGCTAAGATGCGTTGTCTCTTGCGCTATTAATGAAAATCGCAGCAATGTCACTTACACTAGCGTGACGTTGCGGCATTAAGGAGAAGGTAAAATCTACCTTCGTGTATGTCAGGTAAGGTGTCCCTTTGCCTGGGTTTGTCGAACGGGCGGTTGTGCTATTAAGCCATAACCGTTTAACCCATTTTTTAATAGACGGGCTAAATAATAATGAATGATTGGTCTATTGATGATGCTCGTGCTGGGTACAATGTTACTCACTGGAGCCAAGGTTTTTATGGGATTAGCGATCAAGGTGAGGTGACTGTGTCACCGGACCCCAAAAATCCTGATTACAAGATTGGCTTAAATGAGCTAGCCAAAGACATGGTTAAGGCGGGAGTCGCTTTACCTGTACTAGTTCGTTTTCCGCAGATCCTGCACCACAGAGTGAACAGTTTGTGCCAAGCATTCGACCAAGCGATACAGAAGTACGAGTATCAGGCGGACTATTTGCTGGTTTACCCGATTAAAGTAAACCAACAGCAAACTGTGGTGGAAGAGATCCTGGCGAGTCAGGCATCAAAAGAAGTACCACAACTGGGTTTAGAAGCAGGCAGTAAGCCTGAGCTGATGGCTGTGTTAGCCATGGCGCAAAAAGCCAGTTCAGTCATTGTATGTAATGGTTATAAAGATAATGAATATATCCGTTTAGCACTGATTGGTGAAAAGTTAGGCCACAAGGTTTACATCGTTTTAGAAAAACTGTCTGAACTGAAAATGGTGTTAGCTGAATCTAAACGTCTGGGTGTGACACCGCGTTTAGGTCTACGTGCACGTTTAGCGTTCCAAGGCAAAGGCAAGTGGCAGGCGAGCGGCGGTGAAAAATCTAAGTTCGGTTTATCTGCTGCGCAAATTTTGTTGGTTGTAGAGCAACTTAAGCAACACGATATGCTGGATTCGCTGCAATTGCTGCATTTCCACTTAGGTTCGCAAATCGCTAATATCCGTGATATTCGCCAAGGTGTGAGTGAAGCGGGTCGTTTCTACTGTGAATTACGTGAATTAGGCGCAAGCGTTAACTGCTTCGACGTCGGTGGTGGTTTAGCGGTGGATTACGATGGCACTCGTAGCCAAAGTAATAACTCGATGAACTATGGCCTGACCGAATACGCCAACAACATAGTTAACGTATTGACTGACATCTGTAATGAATACGAGCAACCTATGCCACGTATTATTTCAGAATCGGGTCGTTACTTAACGGCGCACCATGCTGTGCTTATCACCGATGTTATCGGTACTGAAGCTTATCAGCCTGAAGATATTCAACCGCCAGCGGAAGATTCACCACAGTTATTGCATAACATGTGGCATTCATGGTCTGAGATCAGCGGTCGCGCCGATCAACGTGCTTTGATTGAGATTTACCACGATAGCCAAAGTGACTTACAAGAAGCGCATTCGCTATTCGCTTTAGGTCAATTGACCTTAGCGGAGCGTGCGTGGGCTGAGCAAGCTAACCTGCGCGTGTGTCATGAAGTGCAAGGGCTATTGAGTGCGAAAAACCGTTATCACAGACCTATCATTGATGAACTCAATGAAAAGTTAGCCGATAAGTTCTTTGTTAACTTCTCATTATTCCAGTCATTACCGGATGCTTGGGGTATTGACCAAGTGTTCCCAGTATTGCCGTTATCGGGCCTAGATAAAGCCCCTGAACGCCGTGCTGTCATGCTCGATATCACCTGCGACTCTGACGGTATTGTCGATCAATACGTTGATGGTCAAGGGATTGAAACCACGCTGCCAGTGCCAGCATGGAGTGCGGATAGCCCATACCTGATTGGTTTCTTCCTTGTGGGTGCATACCAAGAAATCTTGGGTGATATGCATAACCTGTTTGGTGATACAAACTCAGCAGTGGTTCGCATCGAAGATAATGGTGTGACTAACATCGAATCTGTATTGGCGGGTGACACGGTTGCTGACGTATTGCGTTACGTTAACTTAGATGCGGTGGCCTTTATGCGCACTTATGAAGAGTTAGTGAATCTGCATATCGCCGAAGGTGAACGCGCACAAATTTTAGAAGAATTGCAACTAGGGCTGAAAGGCTATACCTATTTAGAAGATTTTTCTTAATTTCTAGCGTGTTAAAATAAATCAGCCTTGGGTAACCTCGGCTGATTTTTGTTTTTATAAGGACAGATTTTTCGCTTTTATTGCCGTTTTAGTCGTGTAAAATCGCGTTGTTCTAGGATCAAGTAAAGGATGAGTGACGATCATGAGGTCAAAGGGTTGATGTTTTTCGAAGGTTCAGAAAAAAAACTCGAGATTATCGTGACGGCGTCTACGCCGAATTTACGAGAACTCGATGTGAGTTTTTGGTCTGCCTTAGTCAACTGTGCCCACGCCGAGATACTGTCGCAGTTAAGTAATGCGGACTGTGATGCCTATCTTTTGAGCGAATCCAGCTTGTTTGTATGGCATGACAGATTTGTCATGCTCACCTGTGGTAACAGTACCTTAGTGGACGCCGCTTGTTATTTTATCGACGCGCTTGGCGTGCCTGCCATGGCCTTGGTGAGTTATCAGCGTAAAAACGAATACCAAGCCCATCTGCAAACCACGAGTTTTGCCGAGGATATTGGCAAACTGCGCCAACGTATCGCCGGTAAAGCCTTTCGAGTGGGTCATCTCGACAGCCATCATCACTATTTTTTCTGCTCTGACAGTGATTATCGAGCACCAAAGGATGATCAAACTAGTGAGCTGTTGATGTATCACATTCGTGGCGAATTTGCCGACTATCTTAATGGCGGCTCGCAGAGTAACGATGAGATTTGCGCTGCACTCGAACTTAACGATTTACTCCCTGAATTTGAGATTGACGCCCATTTATTTGATCCGTCAGGCTTTTCGATGAACGGTCTCTGGGGCAAATATTATGTTACTTTGCATATTACGCCTCAAAGCGACAATGCGTGCGCTAGCTCCTATGTGAGCTTTGAAACGAATCTGGATTTAGCGCAGTATCCGCAAGATCTATTAGCGCGTCTATTAACCTTGTTTGCTCCTGTCAGTTGGGACACAATCCGCTTTAATACCGACGACTCAACGCAGGGATTTCCTGCCCATTTATGCTTAGGGCGGTGTTCATTAACGACCGAGCAAGGTTATAACATTGGTTTTAGCCACTATCAGCAGCTTCAGGCTGAAGTGCTGATCCCTGAACTCATGTGAATTTTTGGCGTTTGCTTAAGGAAACCCTATGACAGATCTCAGTGATATCCGCCGCGAGTATGCCAAAGGCGGCTTAAGACGTGCCGACTTACCGCAAAACCCGATGGATTTGTTTGAACTGTGGATGACGCAGGCGAGGGATGCAGAGCTTAGCGATCCCACCGCTATGTGTGTGGCGACTGTGGATGAGCACGGCCAACCTTTTCAACGTATAGTATTACTTAAGCGTTTTGATGACACAGGTTTCGTATTTTTTACTAACCTTGGCAGCCGCAAAGCACAGCAAATTGCTGCTAATAATAAAGTCAGTTTGCATTTCCCTTGGCATCCTCTAGAGCGTCAAGTATCGGTGCTCGGTGAAGCGCAGGCACTGTCCACCGCTGAAGTGCTTAAATACTTTATGACCCGTCCTAAGGACAGCCAAATTGCTGCTTGGGTATCGCAGCAGTCGAGTAAACTCAGCGCTAGACAAGTACTTGAAGGCAAATTCTTCGAAATGAAAGCTAAGTTCGCCAAGGGCGATGTGCCTTTACCCAGTTTTTGGGGCGGTTACTTAGTGAGACCTTCGAGTATCGAATTTTGGCAGGGTGGAGAACATAGGCTGCATGATCGTTTTATTTATTCTCGCCATGATGCAGAGTGGGAAATCGATCGTTTAGCGCCTTAGTACGGTGCATAGTTCGATAGCTCGGCATAAAACTGAGCTTGTGAACCTAATTACAGAGTTAAAAGACATTGAGTGATTATAAAATTTGGGTTGATGCGGACGCGTGTCCCAATCCTATCAAAGAAATCCTGTTTCGGGCGGCGGAGCGCAAAGCCCTGCCGCTGGTGCTGGTGGCTAATCAAATGATCCGCGTACCACCATCTCCCTATATCAGCCAAATTCGAGTCGGTGCGGGATTTGATGTGGCCGATCAATATATTGTCGATCATGTTGAACCGACGCATTTAGTGATCACCGCGGATATTCCCT
Source organism: Shewanella oncorhynchi (assembly GCF_030848765.1). Classification (NCBI taxonomy): domain Bacteria; kingdom Pseudomonadati; phylum Pseudomonadota; class Gammaproteobacteria; order Alteromonadales; family Shewanellaceae; genus Shewanella; species Shewanella oncorhynchi. The sequence goes on along the minus strand of NZ_CP132914.1, from coordinate 3,004,103 downwards.
TAGCGGCTTTAATCATTGAAAAGGGCGCCTTGGCGCTCAATCCCCGTGGCGAGCTTTATACCGTCGATAACATAAAACAAAAGCTGACGATGCGCGATTTTATGGAGGATTTGCGCGGTTCTGGCGTGCACACTGGCGGGCCTGATTCGTTTTCTCAAGCAGATAAACAGGCTTTTGCCAATAGCTTAGATAAATGGTTAGTGCGCGTATGAATCATAGTTTACTGGTCGCTAATGGATAAACAGAGTATCTTTAGCTTAAGTTAGGTGATGTTGATCACGTTTAACTGGGCAGGATTTTAGTCTGTTGCGGATGTCGATTTTCTTTACGGCATGGCTTTAAACTCACTCTTTAAGGACGGATACGATGAAAAAATGGATGGGAATTGTCGCCTTATCTGCTATGGCCAGTTTTAGCTGTGCCGCGCAATGGCAAGTGATGGAACAAGATTCGCGAGTCAGTTTTATTTCGGTAAAGAAAGGTGATATAGGTGAAGTCCATCACTTTAAACAACTCAAAGGTACGCTAAAAGATAACGGTCTATTTGAATTAACAATTCCACTAATCGGTGTGGCAACGGGTATTGATGTCCGCGATGAGCGGATGCAAAATTTGTTATTTGAAGTGTCTTTGTATCCAGAGCTGAAACTGTCATCACAAGTAGACCCTCAGATACTAAAAAATCTTGGCGTTGGTGAGAGTAAAGTTTTTGATATTGATGGAAAAATTGCGTTACACGGTAAATCGCAAACTAAGGCTTTTTCGGTGATTATCACTAAAGTTTCTGATAACAAACTTTTAGTGAACAGTTTTCAACCGGTAATTGTTAATGCCAATGAGTTTGATCTTGTTGCTGGGATTGATAAATTACGTGAAATTGCGGGTTTATCGAGCATTAGTCAAGCTGTTCCTGTGTCATTTATACTAACCTTAACTCAGTAACTTCAATAAGATTGGTATAGATCAATACGTCTGTTATCGAAGATAGGCTAGAGTTAAATAAGTGGCGTATGCTAGATCTTGATAAGAAGCCGAGCCTTTGGCTTCTTTGATATTTTCTGATGTGCTATTAATAGCATCACAATAGATATTAAGTTAATGAGTTTAAAGGGTAAAAAATGGTCACAGATAAAGATGGTTACATGCATTTGGTCCAGTATTTAACTGAACATCTTGGCTTATTTGAAACACCAAGTTCAGAGGTAGTTTCAGACGATACTGTGATGGAGTTATTTGAAGAGCAATTGTCGGCACAGATCATTATGGTGTGTGGCCAAAATCCATCGTTGTCTTTTACGCAACGTAATGTGATTATCCGTGAAGTGGATGCAATTGTGTATGATTTAGAAGAGATTTTAGCTTCAGTTGCCAACCATAAAGCGACTCCCGCACAGACTTTATTTATTACCGAGTTTTCTAGTTTGATTAAGAATTTGTTCGATCAAGAAATCGCTAAACTTCAAGTGAGTGCTTAGTCAGAATAGCAATTAGATTATCTATTAATGCGTGATTTCAGGTAAGTCACGACTAATACTAATTTTTAGCGGCGTAAATCATCATCGTTTGAGTACCATGTGTTTCCTCACTCTTATTGTTAAGCTCGAGCAGTCGTAGCCTTGAGTGTGAGGTAAATATCTGCTCTTTGCTTCACCTCATGTTATTTCGTATGGTCACCATTTTTCATCGAGTTCTGCGACTAAGTTTTGTTGCTGGGTTATGCGAGTCATCGCTGTGGATTAGCTCCTTTTAGTGTTATTTGCATTGCTGATGTGTATGTATTAAATGGTGTTAGCTTAAAATAAAAAGCCCATCTTTCCCGCATTTATGTCATTGTCTGTGTATCTTTAGTGTATGAGCTTTAACTATTTTTCCCTTCATGTATTGATAAGGAGTGTTCAATGCTAACGATTTCTTCGGGTCATGCTGATGATATATTGGCAGTGGTCGCATCTGGCCGTGTTAACCATGGGGATGTTGAAGGCTATTTGGTTCCCGCCATAGAAGCCAAGCTGCAAGACCACGCCAGTATTCGCCTTTGGTACGAGTTTTCCCCTGAATTTGAAGGTATATCCGTTGGGGCCCTGTGGGATGATGCGGTATTAGGTTTATTTCATTTAAGTGATTTTTCAAGGGTTGTGATGATTGCCAATGCCACTCAAACAAATGCTATGGTTAATGCGCTAGCCTGCATGCTGCCATGTCCGGTAAAGGTATTTACCGCCGATGAACATAGCCAAGCCAAGGCATGGTTAGATCAATAACGCACCTTTGTTTATTGCGGTTCTAAATCTGTACTCAATGGCCAACGACATTGAATGTGTGTGCCTTGGTTCAAGTGGCTACTGATGCTAAGGCTGCCATTGAGATCATTTTTAAGCCACAGATTTATACAGGTCAGCGTTCCAAGGCAGAGTTCTTGCGCTAGTTCTTGCCGTAACTGTGCGAGTTGCAGCTCTGTCATACCTATCCCATTATCGATAATACTGATGTGTAACTCTTCGCTCGACTTGTCGATATTAATGGTTATTTCACGCTGTTCATTGTGAGCTTTAAATGCATGATTCAACGTGTTGGTGATTAGACGATAAAACAGCTGCAAATATTGCCATGAAGGGCCATCAATAATGATGTTTTCTTCGCAATTTAACGCTATTTCCACATTTGTTTTAGCTAGTTGTACCTTTAGTAACCCTAAGAGATGGCGCATAAATTGTGCGAGATGCAGTGGCCGAATGTCATTTTGATGATTCGTTAATAACTGGGCAATATGTCGCAATTTATCTGCCTGAGTCACCATGATTTCGGTGATCTGATTTTGGTCGTTAGCATTATCTATTGGCTGAAGTTGGCACACTTTGGCGAGTAGCTGATCTTGCTCATGCATAATTTGCGTCATCATTTCAGCTAGAAAATTTTGCATTAGCTGTTGACTTTGTTCACGACTGAGATTGAGTTGATGATGCTTCTCAAGTAATTGGGTTGATTTGTCTTGGAGCAGATAGAGTTCATGGTTATGTTGATTACTGAGGCGAACTTGTTCTTGTAGGTGATTAAGCGCTTCGACTTGCCCTAAAAGTAACTTTTCTTGTTCTTGCTCTTTAATTTTTTGTAAGGTGATATCAAAGGCGATAGCACCGACTGCAATAACGGTATCGTCATCATCTTTGATCTTAAATTTAGTCACGATATAAATAAGATTGCCTAGGGGCGATGGAATAGCTTCTTCGAAGTTTATGGCTTCATGATTATGCAGAACGCGTCGATCATTTTGTTGATACTCGTGGGCAAATTGGCTGGGAAATATCTCAAAATCAGAGGTGCCAATAATGCGTCTGCGTTCTATACCTAAGATTTCACAATATTTGTCATTGACGAGAATATATTTACCGTGAAGATCTTTGATATAGATGAGATTTTGAGAAAATTTAAGCAAAGCCCTCAATTGTTCTTTATGGCGCTTTAACTCCAGTTGAAACAGATTTTGGCTCTGCAATTGCTGTTCTAGCGCCAGGTTACTCGCATCTAAGCTCGCCATTGCCACTTCAAGTTGTCGAGTACGCGATAGGAATGTTTTTGCCAATAAGCCAATTTCGTCATGGCTGTTATTGGCTTTGAGTTCGATAGAGGCGGAATCATTACGTTTTAAGGCTTGGACGATTTCAATAATGGGGGTAATAAATAGTCGGTGCTGGAGTAAGAATAATAGAATTAAGCCTAATAGTTGAATACAGACTAAATAAACGCCGACCTTTTCGATTAAATGTTTAGCGGTATCCTGCAGCGGTGAAATTGGGGTGACGACAAGTACCTTCCAATAGGTATTTGGCATGAGAAATACCGAAACGAGGGATGCCGTTTTAAGGATTGGATCATGGGTCAAAGTTACCGACGTCAGTAATTTCGGGGCAGTAAAATGATTTAAGGCATTGTTATTTACGATGGCCGCTAACATGTCACGCTCATTTTGATGACTTAGTCTCGTTAGATGCTGCATCTGTTCTTGGGTAAAAACGCGTTCGGCAATCGCCGCTTCTATAAAGGCTTTATCTGCACTCTGTAATGCGACTTCGACGGGGCTGAAATCTGGCTGTTGGCTGGCGAGATGATTGAAGGTGACGAAAGAATGATTGGTATTGGTTTGATGCTTAAGATCGTTATTGGCATCCGGATAGGCGAGTACTTGGTTTTGATGATCTAAGGCTATGACATAGCCTCTGACATTAATCATAGCATTGCGTAACAGCACATTGAGCTTTTCTAAACTGATATCCACAGTGGCTGCACCAATAAACTGATGGTCCATCCACATAGCGCCTGAGGCTGTGATCATTGACTCATGGGTTGTCGGATCGAAATAAGATTTTGACCAGAAAATTTTACCTGCAGGAAAATAGCGCGTCGGGCGATACCATTCTTCGGTGTGGTAGCTTGGGAACGTGTCTTTGTTATAGGAATCAATGGCGACTAATTCATCGTTTACATTGTGTGCCCAAAACAGGCTATCTCGAAATTTTTGCTGATTAAACGCACCGGGTTCCGGCCAGACGCCGCCGCCAGAAATGATGCGTTGTTGACTATCGAGTTTCAGCAACGTGGGAATGGTTTTCACCAGTTGCTCATGATCATAGCGGTAAAGTTTGGCAATACTGGAAATAGAGTCGACTACGGTTTCAACCTGTGAAGTCATTTCTTGCAGTTTGGCGATAATCAACTGGCCATAGTTTTGGTTTAACACGGCTTGCTGATCAAGAACTTGTTGGCGTTGAATGCTTAGCATCACCCAAGCTGTACTACAAATCAAAATAGCGGCAATGACGAGCTGAATAAGGCTAAATTTGAATGGCAAACTGTTTTGCCATTGGGTTAATGGCGTGTGTGGCTCAGATGTCGAACTTTTTCCCATAATCCCCAGTTTCCAAATCACCACTTTTCATTGAGCCAGTGTAGCGCTTTCTCACTGTTTTGCTATTGGCATATGTTTAAGTTGCGAGGATTGAATGGGATAAGTGGAATACAATCGTCAATAAAAAGGCAGGTTCTATGCCTGCCTTATCTCAAACTTGTTATTTATAAAGAGATGGTTTATTTGTACCACTTAGGACAGGCACAATAAAGAGTAACCAAGCGACTAAGAAGCCACTGAAGCCCACGACCATCCATTCGGGCATCGTTACACCCATAAAGACCCAAGGTACATCAGTACACATGCCAGTAGGCATCATAACGGCAGGGAACCATTCGTGTAATGGCATCCAAGCTGGAAATTCAGGTAAGAATGAACAGGTTGAAAAAGGGGATGGGTTGGCTTGCATATCTACGAGCGATAAGGCTAGTTTTAATCCCCAAGTTGCACTGATGGCCCAGAGCACGGCAGCTAAGATCCTGACGATTCGATATTTGGGTGCTGTCATGCCAATGAGACCTGCTGCCAATAAACCAAAAATAGCGAGTCTTTGGTAAATACACATGACACAGGGTTCCAGTTTCATAACATATTGAAAATACAGGGCGGCTGCTTCTAACCCAAGGGCTGTGCCTGCGAGAATAAACCAAGATGAACGGGAATGGGCAAAGCGAGTCATTACAGTCAAAGTGAGCTCCATATCAACAAAAAACGCCCTCAGACATGGGGCGTTTTTTGGACTCTACTTATTAAATAAAGTTCAGTCAATAAAGAAGATTAATGTCCAGTCATCGGCTCTAAAACTTCACTCGCGCTGTGATGGATGATTATCTGGGAATCATAGAAATATTGGGTAGCTTGTTCTAAGAAACCCGTTTGAATCGCCATGACACCTACGATAGACAGCACGATAGTGTAAGGCAATGCCATCCATACCATTCTGCCATAGGATAAGCGAATAAGTGGCGCTAGTGCTGAGGTTAGTAGGAATAAGAACGCCGCTTGACCATTGGGCGTGGCAACCGAAGGTAAGTTAGTTCCAGTATTAATCGCAACGGCCAGCAAGTCGAATTGATCACGGCTGATTTGACCGTTAATCAATGCCGCTTTCACTTCGTTAATGTACACAGTGCCGACGAACACGTTATCACTCACCATAGACAGCAATCCGTTGGCGATGTAGAAAATCACCAACTGAGTATTGCCTTGATAACTCAGTGCCCATTGGATCACTGGTGCGAATAAGTGCTGGTCGATAATCACGCCAACAACCGCAAAGAAGACTGCTAATAACGCGGTAAAAGGCAGTGCTTCTTCGAAAGCTTTACCGAGGGCATGCTCATCGGTAACGCCGTTAAAGGCTGTGGTTAAAATAATCACAGAAAGACCAATTAGGCCCACTGAGGCCAAGTGCAATGCAAGTCCAGCGATCAACCAGACACCCACTAAGGCTTGGACGATTAACTTCATGTTGTCTTTATTGGTACGGCGTGCATCTTCATGGGCGGCATATTCACATAAGATCCGATGAACGGCCGTTGGCAACTTAGCGCCATAACCAAAAATGCCAAATTTTTCAACTAAGTAACAAGTTAAGATGCCCGAGATTAATACAGGAACAGTAACGGGTGACATACGCACGGCGAATTCACCAAATTGCCAATTTGCTTGCGCGGCGATAATAAGGTTTTGTGGTTCACCGACCATAGTACACACGCCGCCCAGCGCAGTACCCACACCCGCATGCATTAACAGATTACGTAGGAAACCACGGAATGCACTGAGTTCTTCTTCGTTTAACTGATCTTCACCATCATCATTTTTACCTTCAGAGGTATGATCGTGATCGGCGCCGAAATCTTTTCCAGAAGCGACCTTGTGGTAAATAGAATAGAAACCCACAGCGACCGCGATAATGACGGCAATAACCGTTAACGCATCTAAGAAGGCTGATAAAAAGGCTGAAGCCAAACAAAACATTAATGACACTAAAATTTTAGAGCGCACTTTAGTAATGATTTTCGTGAAGCCAAATAGCAGCAATTGCTTCATGAAATATATACCAGCGACCATAAACACCAAGAGTAATAATACTTCGAGGTTGGCTTCTATTTCATGTAAGACTTGGCTTGCCGATGTCATTCCGATCGCGACGGCTTCAATTGCCAATAATCCGCCAGGCTGTAATGGATAGCATTTTAATGCCATTGCTAAGGTAAAAATAAATTCAAGCACCAATACCCAACCAGCCACAAAGGGGTCGACATAGAAAAAGAGTATTGGATTGATAATTAAAAATGACAGTATTGCGGTTTTGTACCACTTAGGAGAATTTCCTAAGAAGTTCCCAATAAACGCCTGACTCATTGTCGCCGGCATGGCAGCCTCTCTTCTAATTATGTTAAAAATTGCACGTGATTATTATCAATACCTGCGTTAGTTAAATGAGTCTAGCCTAAAGAGAAAGCTAATGTAATGAGTTACTGATACCGACATTTCAAAAAGCGGAGCTAAGCGGCAAAATTGGCCCATCCTGTATTGACCTTGGTCGTTTTTTTGAACGATTCTGTGACATTTACACGGCGATAACACAGTGATTTTAAGTGAATGGTTTCCATTTTTTACCGCTCTGGTATGATCAGTGACCATTACGACGCACAACAACTGGATAAGTGGGCTGATGATTATCAATGCCAAAGGACCTGCAAGTTTTGCAGAGAAGTATATTGTGAGATCAATTTGGGAAAACAAATTTCCTCCAGGGTCCATTTTACCGGCTGAACGTGAGCTTTCAGAATTGATTGGTGTGACTCGCACCACTCTGCGTGAGGTGCTACAGCGCTTGGCGCGTGACGGTTGGCTGAAAATTCAGCATGGCAAACCAACACGGGTTAACAACTTTTGGGAAACCTCAGGCTTAAACATCCTTGAGACTATTGCTGATTTGAATCCCGAGGGTTTTCCGGTATTGGTTGACCAACTCTTGTCAGCTAGAACGAACGTCAGTGCTATCTATTTTCGCGGTGCTTTGCGTTATAACCCGGATACCGCTGTGGAGGTACTTGCAAAGATTCACCAGCTTGAAGATACGGCTGAATCCTATGCTGAATTTGACTACTTACTGCATCACACCTTAGCGTTTTCGTCTGGAAATCCACTTTACGTTTTGATATTAAACGGATTTAAAGGTTTGTATAGTCGAGTTGGTCGTTATTACTTTACCAGCTCAGATGCGCGTTTATTAGCATTGAACTTTTACAAAGAATTAGAACTGTTGGCTCAGGCTAAAAATTACCTCGATGTCTCTGCGCTGATGCGTACCTATGGCATGAATAGCGGTAAGATGTGGTTACAATTACGCGAAGATATGCCGGCTTCTATTGCTCAAGATCATTAAACTCTGTGAGTTATATCGCGTTAAGATTGCGCTAAATAAACAAAAAGGCCGTTTCAATTGGAAACGGCCTTTTTATTGTGCTTATTATTCTGGTTTATTGGCTTCAGGGCAGGATGCTAAGACGCTAATACTCGCATCTGCATTTTTTTGCTCTAAGGTGACAGTGAAGCCCCATAATCGATGTAAATGCTTTAATACTTCTCTATGGCTATTGGCTAAGGGAATATCGTTATTTGGCACATAATGTAAGGTTAAGGATCGATCACCGTTGATTTCCACATTATGTACTTGGATATTTGGCTCAATATTAGACAGGTTATATTGTTGTGATAGTAACTGGCGAATATCTTGATAGCCCCGTTCATCGTGGATCGCGGATACCGAAAGATAATTGCGTTTCTCATCATCATGGATACCAAACAATTTAAATTGGCGGATAACTTTAGGTGAGAGATATTGGCTTATAAAACTTTCATCTTTAAAGTTTTGCATCGCAAAATGCAATGTTTCTATCCAATTACTGCCGGCAATGTCGGGAAACCAAGCTTTATCTTCATCGGTTGGATTTTCACAAATACGCCGAATATCGGTGAACATGGCAAAGCCTAAAGCGTATGGGTTGATGCCACTGTAATAACGACTGTTGTAATCGGGTTGGGCCACAACGCCTGTATGGCTTTGCAAAAACTCGATCATGAAGCGGTCAGTGACCACGCCATCGTCGTACAAGTGATTCAAGATAGTGTAATGCCAGAAGGTTGCCCAGCCTTCATTCATCACTTGAGTTTGTTTTTGCGGATAAAAATATTGCGCCATTTTACGCACAATACGGATTATTTCCCTTTGCCATGGTTCAAGCAAAGGAGCGTTTTTCTCGATGAAATATAAAATATTTTCCTGCGGTTCGGCGGGGAAACGACGTTTTTTCGATTGAGACTGCTCATGTTGATGGGTCGGAATCGTGCGCCATAAATCATTTACTTGGCTTTGAAGGTAAGCCTCGCGATCCTTTTGTCTTGCTTGTTCTTCCCTGAATGAGATTTCAGAGGGACGTTTATAACGATCGACACCATAGTTCATTAGCGCATGACAGGAGTCTATGACGCTTTCGACTTGTTCTACACCGTATTTTTGCTCGCAGTCACTGATGTAGTTTTTAGCAAAGACAAGGTAGTCAATAATCGAGCTCGCATCTGTCCATGTCTTAAATAAGTAATTGTTTTTAAAAAAGCTGTTATGTCCGAAACAGGCGTGAGCTATCACCAGCGCCTGCATTGTGATGGTGTTTTCTTCCATTAAGTAAGCGATGCAGGGGTTAGAGTTAATCACAATTTCATAGGCGAGCCCCATTTGGCCACGTTTGTAACCTTGCTCGGTTTCGATAAAACGTTTGCCGAAAGACCAATGGGTGTAACCTATGGGCATGCCTATGCCAGCATACGCATCCATCATCTGTTCAGCAGTGATGACTTCAATTTGATTTGGGTAAGTGCTGAGTTTATAGAGCGCTGCCACCCGCTCAATTTCCTTGAGGTAGTCCTGAAGTAGCTCGAAGCTCCAGTCGGGACCATCGCTCAGTGGTGTCCAAGATGTTGATTTAGTTATCCCCATAGTGCCCCCTTAAACCGCTTGTTTCTTGAATAGCTCCCTAAAGACAGGGTAAATATCTTCGGCTTGACGTATATGCTGCACGGCGATGTTGTCGTAATGCTGTTGCAGGGATTCATATTCGCGCCACAGGGTTTGATGGGCGCGATTGGTGATTTCGATATAGCTGTAGTAGCGCACCAGTGGCAATATTTTTTGTTCTAATAATTGCCTACAGGTAGGTGAATCGTCGGCCCAGTTATCCCCGTCGGATGCTTGGGCTGCGTAAATATTCCATTCATCGGCGGGGTAGCGTGCTTGTTGAATTTCATGCATTAATTTCAATGCACTGGACACTATGGTGCCGCCCGTTTCTTGGGAGTAAAAGAACTCGTGTTCATCGACTTCTTTGGCTTGGGTATGGTGGCGAATGTAAACCACTTCTAAATTTTTATAGGTACGAGTGAGGAACAGATACAGCAAGATATAGAAGCGTTTTGCCATATCTTTAGTTGCCTGATCCATAGAACCAGACACATCCATTAAACAGAACATCACAGCTTGGCTAGAGGGGATTTCTCGTTTCGCATAATTATTAAAGCGCAGATCGAAAGTATCGATAAACGGCACTCTAGCAATCTTTTGTTTTAATTCCTCAATTTGAGCTTTTAAATCCAAAATCAACTCAGCCCTAGTGCCTGGAATATTTTCCAGTTCAGCAAGTTCTTGTTCTAACTCTTTTAATAGTTTCTTTTTACTGGCCGACATCGCAATGCGACGAGCAAGGGATGAACGTAATGAACGGACAATATTGATGTTAGCAGGGACGCCATCATTGGTGAACCCAGCACGGTAGATTTGGTATTCTACCAGTTTATTGAGGCGATTTTTTTGTAGATTGGGGAGTTCTAAGTCCTCAAACAATAACTCTAGATACTCGTCTTTAGAGATTTCGAACACAAAGTCATCGTCGCCTTCACCCGAGTTTGAGGCCTCACCTTTGCCCGAACCGCCGCCTGAACCACCAGGTGGTCGGTCAATTTTATCGCCACGGGTAAATTGGTCATTACCGGGATGCACTCTATCCCTGACACCGCCTTTGCCTTGGTGAAACATTGGTTCACTGATATCCCGTGTTGGGATACTGATTTTTTCGCCTTTATCTACATCCGTTACGCTGCGACGAGTCACTGCATCGCTGACGGCTTTTTTAATTTGTTGCTTATATCTATTGATAAAGCGTTGGCGGTTGACTGTGCTTTTTCCTTTCGCATTCAACCGTCTATCGATAAAGTTCGCCATACGCACCTCCCAAAACCCAGCGAAGGCTTTGGCAACACCAAAGCCCTGTACTTAGTTAGCGCAAGTTTAAGAAGATTTACGAACTCGTAAATACCACTCAGACAAGAGTCGGACTTGTTTTTTGGTATAGCCTTTCTCCATCATGCGATTGACGAAATCATCGTGTTTGCGTTGATCGTCGTTCGACGTTTTGGCGTTAAAGGAAATAACAGGCAGTAAATCTTCTGTGTTGGAGAACATTTTCTTCTCGATCACAGTGCGAAGTTTCTCGTAGCTGGTCCAGAGCGGATTGTTACCCTCATGATTCGCGCGGGCGCGCAGCACAAAGTTAACGATTTCATTACGGAAATCTTTAGGATTGCTGATCCCCGCGGGCTTCTCAATCTTCTCAAGTTCAGCATTGAGGGCGGCGCGGTCGAATAGCTGACCCGTTTCTGGGTCGCGGTATTCTTGATCTTGGATCCAAAAATCGGCGTAAGTGACATAGCGGTCGAAGATATTTTGGCCGTATTCAGAGTAAGACTCTAAGTAAGCGGTTTGAATTTCTTTACCGATAAACTCCACATATTTAGGGATCAAATAACCTTTTAGGAATTCAAGATAACGTTCGGCGGTATCACCGGGGAACTGTTCTTGTTCAATTTGTCGTTCGAGGACATAGAATAAATGTACTGGGTTGGCTGCGATCTCTGAATGGTCGAAGTTAAATACCCGCGACAAAATCTTAAAGGCGAAACGGGTGGATAGTCCATTCATGCCTTCATCGACACCTGCGTAATCACGGTATTCTTGGTAAGACTTAGCCTTAGGATCGGTATCTTTCAGGCTTTCACCGTCATATACCCGCATCTTAGAGTAGATGGAGGAGTTTTCAGGCGGCTTGATGCGTGACAACACACTAAATTGCGCTAAGGTTTCTAAGGTGCCGGGAGCGCAGGGCGCTTTCGATAACTCAGAGTTGATTAGCAGTTTTTGATAGATTTGCAGCTCTTCTGAGACCCGTAAACAGTAGGGCACTTTGACTATGTAAACACGGTCGAGGAAGGCTTCGTTGTTTTTGTTGTTTTTGAAGGTTGACCACTCGGACTCGTTTGAGTGAGCCAGAATAATCCCGCTATAGGGCAAGGCCGATAAGCCTTCTGTGCCGTTATAGTTACCTTCTTGCGTCGCAGTCAGTAGTGGATGCAGCACTTTAATTGGTGCCTTAAACATCTCGACGAATTCCATCACCCCTTGGTTTGCACGGCACAATGCGCCTGAATAGGCGTAAGCATCGGGATCATCTTGGGAGAAATGTTCGAGTTGCCGAATATCGACTTTACCGACAAGGGACGAAATATCTTGGTTGTTTTCATCACCAGGTTCAGTTTTCGCTATTGCCACTTGGTCCAGAATGGATGGAAAGACTTTTACCACGCGAAATTTGGAGATATCGCCACCAAACTCATGCAGACGTTTTACCGCCCAAGGCGACATGATAGTTTTCAGATAACGGTTGGGAATGTTGAATTCATCTTTTAACAGCTGTCCATCTTCTTCCACATCAAACAGGCAGAAGGGGTGATCGTTGACTGGGCTGCGGACTCCATTCGCGCTCAGAATGTAAATGGGCACTTTTTGCATTAGGGCTTTGAGTTTTTCGGCGAGTGATGACTTACCGCCGCCCACTGGGCCCAGTAGGTATAGAATTTGTTTGGATTCTTCTAATCCTTGAGCCGAGTGCTTTAGGTAAGCCACAATTTGCTCTATGGCGTCTTCCATGCCGAAGAAATCTTTAAATGCGGGATAGCGTGAAATAAGTCGATTCGAAAAAATACGGCTAAGTGTTGGATTTTTTGCGGTATCAATGACTTCTGCTTCACCAATTGCAAGCAGTAGTCGCTCTGATGCTGACATGTAAGCGCTGCGATCTCCCTTGCAGATGTCCAGAAACTCCTGCAAAGAATATTCTTCATCGAGTTTTTGTTCGTAGCGCTTTTGGTAATGCTCGAAAATGCCCATATAAACCCCCTGAAACGCCAGTGATGTCATGGAACGGATAACTGGCTAGCCAGCCTCCTACTCTAATCTTAGACACAAACTCACTATCTGTGTCAAAAAAATATCAAATAAAAACAATAACAAATAGTTGCAAACGCAATTATTGCACTTGTAGTTAGCGGAGGATAAATCGGTAGAATAAGGGATGGGCGGCAAACGAGGGGCATAAAAAAAGAGCCACTAGGGCTCTTTTTACTGGGATTAACCCACTGCTCATTCGGCAGTAAACAACGTTAGGTTAAATGAATTAACCTGCGAAGTTTTGGTTAACGAAGTCCCAGTTAACTAATTGCCAGAAGTGGGCAAGATAGTCAGGACGCACGTTACGGTAATCGATGTAGTAAGCGTGTTCCCACACGTCAACTGTCATGATTGGCGTTACTGTGCTGTCAGTCAGTGGCGTCGCTGCATTGCTAGTGTTAACGATAGCAAGAGTGCCATCGGCTTTTTTCACTAACCATGTCCAAGCGCTACCGAAGTTGTTTACTGCTGAATCAGTAAATTGCGCTTTGAATGCGTCGAATGAACCGAAAGCGGCATTGATTGCATCAGCAACTGGGCCTGTTGGTTCGCCGCCAGCATTAGGGGCTAAGCAGTTCCAGTAGAAAGTGTGGTTCCACACTTGAGCTGCGTTGTTAAATACGCCACCGGTAGAAGTCTTGATGATATCTTCTAAAGATTTGCCAGCGAAATCAGTTCCTTCGATTAAGCCGTTTAGCTTCACAACATAAGTGTTGTGGTGCTTGCCGTAGTGGTATTCTATGGTTTCTTGAGAAATGTGTGGTTCTAGTGCGTTCTTTGCATATGGTAATGCGGGTAATTCGAAAGCCATTAGTATCTCTCCATGGTCTTAGGTTATCGTTTCTTAAACGTGCTCACTTAGGACTATTGTACCGATAAAATTTGTGATGTGAATCATTGTTTAGCTAATTGACTAGATAGACGCCATCGAAAAATCAAATGTCGACATAACCTTACAAACTGTGGGATTTTGTTCTGCGTCTAGCTGACGTACAATAGTCGCATTGAGTCAACGTCATCCTACTTAGGAATCAAAATGGAAACAGTAGAGAAAATTAAGCAGCAGATCACGGAAAACCCTATCATTGTTTATATGAAAGGCTCTCCTAAGTTACCAAGCTGTGGCTTCTCGTCACAGGTAGCTCAGATCATGATTAACTGCGGCGAGCAGTTTGCATTCGTGGATATTCTTCAGCATCCAGACATTCGCGCAGAATTACCTAAGTTTGCTAACTGGCCGACTTTCCCACAATTGTGGATTGAAGGCGAGTTGATCGGTGGGTGTGATATCGTAGTGGACATGTTCCAAAAAGGCGAATTACAACCTTTGATCAAAGCGGCTGCCGCTAAGATCAAGACTGAGGAGTAAGAGTTAATTCTTACTTCATAAAAATATTGCTTCATAAAAAAGCCGCCGTGATTGATATCACGGCGGCTTTTTTATGGTGGTTTCTTAAGAAACGATCAATTTTATAAAGTGGTCATTTTTCAACGACCTACTTCGAAATTGATCGTGTCTTCAAGCCGTGATTAATGAGGCGTCACATCAGACTCGTGGTGTTTATTGTGTGGCTTAGTCGCGGGTAATAGTAAGTTCATGGTAATAGCGACAATACCGCACAAGCTAATACCAGTCAGACTGAATGAACCTATGCCAAATGCCATGCCGCCGATACCAAAGACTAAGGTAACACCGACAATACTTAAATTACGTGGCTCAGATAAATCCACATGATTACGAATAAGGGTGTTGAGGCCAACTGCGGCAATGGAACCAAATAGCAAACACATGATACCGCCCATCACGGGGACGGGGATAGTTTGCATCAGTGCACCTAGTTTGCCAACGAAGGCTAAAGTGATAGCGGTAATGGCAGTCCAAGTCATGATCTTAGGATCAAAATTTCGGGTTAAGGTTACTGCACCTGTCACTTCTGAGTAAGTTGTGTTCGGTGGACCACCAAAGGCTGCGGCTGCAATTGTGGCAATCCCGTCACCCGTTAGCGTGCGATGCAGGCCGGGTTTTTTCATAAAATCTTTACCCGTGACGTTGGATATCGCCAGAATATCACCTATATGTTCTACCGCAGGGGCGATTGCCACTGGGATCATAAATGCGATGGCATACCAGTTTAATTCTGGCGCGACAAATTTAGGAATAGCAATCCAGCTTGCAGCGGTCACGACTGCAAAATCAACAATGCCAAAGGCTAGGCTTAAGCTGTAACCTACTATAATACCTGCTAAAATAGGCATCACTTTGAGGAGGCCCTTTGCGAAAATGGCCACCGCGATAGTGGTACCAAGCGATGCGAGCGAAATAAATAACGCCGTATTTGTAGCGACTAAAGTCAAGCTACCATCACCACTCTTGCCTAATGCCATATTCACCGCAACGGGGGCTAAGCCAAGGCCGATAATAATGATCACAGGTCCCACTACGACTGGGGGCAATAATCTGTGAATAAAGTCAGTGCCGCGCACTTTAACCAAGGCGCCGAGCATGACGTAGACCACGCCCGCGGCCATAATGCCGCCCATTGTGGATGGAATTCCCCAAGTCTGCACGCCATAAAGTATGGGGGCAATAAAGGCGAAGGAAGATGCGAGGAAGATAGGCACTTGGCGTTTAGTAATCAATTGGAAGAGTAGGGTACCGATACCTGCGGTAAACAATGCCACACTGGTGTCGAGCCCTGTGAGTAGCGGCATTAGCACTAGGGCACCGAAGGCCACAAATAGCATTTGCGCGCCCTGTAGGGGGATAGCGAGTCGTCTCATTTATTATTCTCGTTAATTTAGGGTAAACCGCCAAATGATAACAGTTTGTTGGATTTTGAGCAGAAGAAAATCGCCTGTTTTGCCGACGTTGATCACTGTTTGGGTTTTCTGTGCTATGGCAGGCACGGAAATGGGGCTAAATTTTGGCAAGACTCGCTTAAGGCGCTAACTATGGTACAATTTGCCTCATCTGACGCTACTTCAACTACTCAAAGATGCTGAAATTCCTATTGAAGCCGAGCTTAATTGCATTTCTATATTGTCTGTTCACGATTAATAGCGTCAATGCTGTTGAGGTGAGTAAATTAGATGAGGCCAATGTGCCTGTGTCTTCGCGCGCAGTTGCTGAACGCGACAAAGCCTTAAAAAGTGCACTTGAGCAAGTCATTATCAAGAACACTGGGACTGCGCGATCCCTCGATAACAGCCTGATCCAATCTCAGCTCAGTAATCCTGATACCTTGCTGAGCCAGTATGGTTATATCGAGCAAAATGGCCAATTGCTGTTGACCGCGAGTTTTGAGCACCGCCGCATAGTGGCGTTACTGCGTCAGGCACAATTGCCTGTTTGGGGAACTCAACGCCCGCTGACCTTATTTTGGGTCGCTATGCCTGGTGATGGCGACACTATGATATTGGGTGACTCATCTGCGTTAGCCGAACGTAAGATTTTTAGCGATTTTTCCTATGCCCGCGGTATACCTGTACTCTTGCCTATCTTAGATCTTGATGAGTTGATGGGTATAAATCCTAACGATATTAAAGGGATGTTTGCCGACATCGTGGCGAGTGTGTCTGGCCGCTATCAAGCTGACTTTTTGGCGCTAGTGGCAATTGATGCCGCCGGGAATCAGGTTCGTTATCGTTTAAATCTTTATACTAAGGCTACCATTGATTCTTTGACGCCACCGTTATTCAGTTACAACGGTACTGCTGAAAATTCGGCCCAAGCGATTACCGCTATGATGGCGGCGTTAGGTGAATACTATTTTACTAAGTATGCGATTGCCGATACTGGTACTCAGCTTGGTGCGAGTGTTACCTTCGTTAATATCCAAAAAATGGCGCAATTAGTTGAAGTTGAAAAATATTTGAAGCAACTCAGCGCGATTAAAAATGCTACGTTAACGCATATTCAAGGTAATACTGTGACTTTCTCGTTAGATTTATTTGGCTCAGAGACGGATTTACAACGCTTATTAAGCTTAGAGCCGCGTATTTCTGTGGTCGCACCTGTGAGTGCAGGTGAATTTAGCCCTGTCTCTAATCAAACTGGCAAACCTGTGTATGAATGGCGTTTATATTAAGATGTTATCGGCCGTGTTTAGTTAAGCACGGCATTGTTTTTATTTAATATTGAGAAGACCGAGTGCCCTTAAACTCACCTCTGCAACTCTCGTTACCTGTGCATTTGCCAGACGACGAAACCTTTAATAGTTATTACCCCGCCGCGGGTAATGATGAACTTATTCAAAAATTGAGAGCGAATGCCGAAGGGCATGGTGAAGCCGCCATCTATTTGTGGGGCCCAGTTAAATCGGGTCGAACCCATTTAATGCACGCTGCTTGCGCGCACGCTAATGAAGTGGAGCGTCGCAGCTTTTATATTCCCTTAGGCATACATGCGAGTATTTCGACCGCATTGCTTGAAGGCCTAGAACAGTTGGATTTGGTTTGTATCGATGATGTCGATGCCATCGCCGGCCACCCCGTTTGGGAAGAGGCGATTTTTGATCTCTACAATCGCGTCGCAGAAAATAAGAATTGCGCCTTAGTAGTCAGCGGCAGCTCGTCTCCTGCGGATGCTGGGTTCCTCTTGCCAGATCTTGTTTCACGTATGCAATGGGGGTTGAATTACCAACTGCAACCCATGGCAGATGATGAAAAACTTGCTGCACTGCAACGCCGCGCCGCTATGCGTGGCCTGCAATTACCGGAAGATGTCGGGCGTTTTTTACTGAACCGTATGGCGCGGGATTTGCGGACCTTGTTTGATGTATTGGATAAGTTAGATAAAGCCTCATTAGTGCATCAACGTAAGCTCACGATTCCGTTTGCCAAAGAGATGCTGCACCTTTAGATACTGCATGGTTTGCATTCGTTCTGAAGATACAAAATCTACTGGCATTAAAGCCAAAAAGAGTAAAGCCCGTCATGTTGAATACATACGGGCTTTTGTTTATCTAAAACTTAAAACGCTATTGTTGTGGATGTTGGTGACGATCACCACTTAAGCGAAGTTCGGCTTCAAAACGAGACTCGGCATTAATTGCAGCTGCATTGCTTTGGCCTTTGAGATGCGTATTCGCAGGCGATATTGCCAGTGTTTGACGCCAGCTTTGACCTTGCACCATATTAATTGGCTCGGGTAGGCTTTCGATCAGACTGATCCCATTAAGCTCTGGCAGCATTTCATCAATCACCAACGCGGCGCGATTTTCTAGACTGTCTTGCGCAATTCTTCCCCTTTGTCCCCAGTCAATAATCAGCGAATCCGCAGTTAATATCGCAGGTTTATTGGTGACGGCGACATCACGCAATATTTGATAGCGATAACTCATCATGGCTTCCTCAAATAACATGGCCGTGTCTTCACGGGTACTGGAATAGGCATAGAAGTCGCTGGCGATATCGGCAGAAAAGAAAGTACTGACATCCGATGCTTGATAGGTCTTTTGCACATTACTCGCCGCTGCGCCGAGGAAACTAACATTGGCAAGTCCCATCATTTCAGTACTCGTTAATGGGTAGGTTTTGCTGACTTGATCTGAAATTAGACTCTTGTTGGCATTGCGGCGGCTGTAGTCATCTAACAGTCTTGGCCCTGTGAGTGTGGCATGCACGCTGCGTGGAAAAAAGTCATTGGCATGGGCGAGTTCGTGATACAACAAGGAGGCCAGATCGGGGTTGATTTGCGCTAATGTGCGGTTTGCTCTGACGGTGATAGGCACGCCAAGGGAGGCATATTGGTTATCTTTTACATAACGCCAAGGCATCACAAAGTTAAGATCATTTCCAAAATTACTGCGGTAATCCGGCGCTTCATTAATAGTGTCGCGTTGGCTTGGCGTAAGCCATAAATCATTGGGATCGAGATAAATCGCCCCTGTGACTACCCAATAAAAAGAAGGGCGTACATCATAGCTAATCACCACGGCCGTGACGGATTGTAATAGGCGAGCAAAATCGCTGTTGGGGTCCATCTGGGCTAAGAAAGCGGCAAAGTTATCACCCATCCAATCGTGGGAAACCAGTACTCGATTTAGAATCGTCTCGTGATTGAGATCGCTTGAGGTTTGACCTATCAAAGGTAAGGTATTGATAGTGCAGCTATCATTAAGCTGATTGGAGTAAACACAGTTTGCTAGCACATTGGCGTAAGGTGAAGCCGGACGATAGGCATGGGTGCGCGCAACTGGGGTATCGAAGTATGG
The DNA here is from genome assembly GCF_030848765.1 of Shewanella oncorhynchi. Classification (NCBI taxonomy): domain Bacteria; kingdom Pseudomonadati; phylum Pseudomonadota; class Gammaproteobacteria; order Alteromonadales; family Shewanellaceae; genus Shewanella; species Shewanella oncorhynchi. Next base: position 2,984,638 of record NZ_CP132914.1, on the reverse strand, counting down.
TGAGCTGATCGCTGGCGCCGAGGTTGTTAGCACAAAGACATCATCGCTAAGCTGATTGCCATTGACGTTGGCATTCACTTTGAGGCGAGTGATTGTATCCTGGGTGACCGTTGGCGCGGTAAACAAGGGTCTAAACGGATCGCTCACATCGACCATTAAATCTGGGCCAGATGCTATACACCAAGAGATATTTGCTGCACTTAATTCCGATTGTTGTCCGAGTCTTAAGCTCACATTATTGCCTTCAACCACTTGGTGATCTTGACGGACGTTTAGCATACCCGTCGATGCGGGATCGACATTAATGCCAATTTCTCCGGTGACATCTAGATTACTGCCCGTCACATGCAAGTTAAAACGGTAGCCGCCTGCGGTGGGAGTATCAAAGGCTAATACCGGGCTGTTTTGACTGACGAGTGCGATGTTAGCGCCATCGATTTGCTGCCAACGGAAGGTTAAGTCTTGGCTGTCACGATTTAGGATATTGGCAATGATAGTACTGGATTGACCCGCCACATAATTTGGCTCGGTTTGAAAGCGAATTGAGGATGACGTGGTGGTAATGAGTGGCGAAATACTATCTGTGCAGCGTGCTAGTGAAGTGGAGGGGGGCGTGACTACACTATCATCTGGTTGACTATCACCACCGCCCCCGCATGCCGCAAGTAGGCCCGAGCAGGCCATAAATCCGAAAAATTTCAGTGGTATCGACATTCCCATTACACCATTCTCCCTTGTTAACTCTGCTGTGCTATTTAGACTTTTGTGGCGTCATGGGACGCTTATACCGTGAGAAACTGACTATAACACGGGCACTTAGTTGCAAAAAGTCAGTGTAAGTATAATAAGTGTTAATTTTGTCGTGATGGGAATTGACGTCGGAACGGAGGTTGAAACTAAGGTTGAAATGGGTATTCAGACTGAGATCATAAGGGATATTTGAGCCAAGGTTTGGTCTTGTAATATAAAAAATGCCGCCATACCTAGCAAGGTAAGACGGCACTGAAAATATATTGAACGGACTATTCTTTAGATTTTTTCTTCAGGCCTAATCCCAGTTCACGACCACGTATGCGGGCATAAAATGGGAAAGCGATTAGCAGTACGCCAATCAATAATACTTCGATTAAGGCAAAAGCGAAGGCGTCATTGGTGACATAAAGCAGGGTGAGCCCATGTAACATATATAAGCACAGAATAAAACTCGCCCAAGCATAAGTGTATGGATTACCTTGGAAAACTCCCTTTGCGGGTAGTAATAACGGCACTATCCATAAGAGGCTAAATAGCAGGGTGTATTCACCGCTAATCCCTTGGCCAACAAACCAACCGCCTAATAGCAGCACTAGCGCAAAGTAGCCTAAACGGCTAAGGATAAATAAGGTGTTGGACGTCATAAGTCTACCTAAGGGTTGAAAATAAAAGCCATTTTGGTTTAAAAATCATGGGTTAAAGAATAGTGAGCACATTCTCAGGAGGGCGGCCGATGGCTGCGCTTTGATTGGCGAGCACAATTGGCCGTTCGATGAGTTTAGGTGTGTTGACCATAGCCTCAATCAACTGCAATTCTGTTAGTGATGAGTCTGCAAGTCCCAAGGCTTGATATTCTGCTTCCTTGGTGCGCATTAATTCGCGAGCACTGATGCCTAATTTAGCCAGAATGTCGCCGATGTCTTTAGCCGTAGGGGGATTTTTTAAGTATTCCACTAGGGTAATGTCGCAGCCTTGTTGCTCGAGTAAAGCTAAGGTTTCACGGCTTTTTGAACAACGTGGGTTATGGTAAATCGTCGCTTGGGTCATAGTACTAGAGGCTCAATACGGGCTGAAATAACAATGGCGCGGATAATAACAGAAAAAACCGCGCCCCGTCAGTGTGTTCGGGGCGCATAAATGGGTTATTGTCTTTAATCTATTTGTAAACCAACTTATTACTTAAGCGCATCCATTTCTTTATCAGCCATTTTAAACTGGCGAATACGTGCTTCAATACGTGCAAGCTGTAATGGATTATTTTCGGATGCACGGTAGGCGAAGTTAAGTTGATCGATTGCGCCCTTATAATTAGCACCTAAGGCCATCAGCTCTGCGGTGGAAAAATATTCCAATGCTTGATTGCCGGTTTTTTTATACACCATAGTCAACAATTGATAAGGCAGTTCATTTTGTTTATCGAGGAAAATCATATCTTCCAGCAAAGGGATTGCTTTGGGGGCTTGATCGGCTTCGATATATATATTGGCTAAGTTGGCATTGATCACTTGAGACGTTGGTTTCATTTTACGCTGGGCTTCGAGCATAGTAATCGCTTTTGCATAGTCCTTACGTTCGATCAGTAAATCAGATTTAGTGTCTATATAAAACAGGTTGTTATCATCGATTTTTAACAGCTCATCGACGATTTTTTCTGATTCATTAAACTTCTTCAATCTATATAAAGCCAGCGCTTTGCCATAAAGTGCTGCCTCTTTGAAGGTATAGGTCTGTTTGTTGAGCTGCCGATCAAACATGCTTAATACTGCTTCGTCGCTATAGCTGGAAAAACGGACTTGAATACGAGCTTTTGCTAGCTGAAAATTAAGATTATCAGGGATATAACGTTTAGGGTATTGCTCGGCACGGTTACGGGCTTCAGTGATCCGCGATTCAGGCAATGGGTGAGTTAATAACATTTGTGGTGGTGTTGTGGTAAAGCGATAACGACTGGCTAATTTACCAAAGAAATCCGCTGCAGCATTAGGATTAAAGCCTGCATCCACTAGAATTTGCATTCCGATGCGATCGGCTTCCTTTTCATGCAAACGGGTGTAGTTGATTTTCGATTGTGTTGCCATAGCTTGGGTTGTCGCAAGTGCCGCCATACCTGCTTGTGGTACTGCAATCGTTAACAAAATGGCGCCGAGTAAACCGGCAATTGTTGCAGGATTACTTTTTTGCTGTGCTTCAAGGGATCGGGCAAGGTGACGTTGAGTAACGTGAGTCACTTCGTGGCCTAATACTGAAGCGAGTTCGCTTTCATTGTCGGCATTGAGAAATAAGCCTGTGTGCACGGCAACATGGCCACCAAAGAAGGCGAAGGCGTTGATTTCATCATTTTGTAATAGGAAAAAATAAAACGGCGTTTTTACGCCTGTGGCATGGGCGACCAGTTTATTGCCAAGCTCGGTAAGATATTGACTCAACACGGGGTCATTTAGCATAGGTGCCGATGAGCGAATGATGCGCATATAAGCATCACCGTAAACCATTTCTTTTTCAAGGCTGAAGGTGTTAACTGCGGCCGTACCTAAATCCGGTAAGTCATTGTTGGCAAAGCTTTTGGCGGCGAAGGTTAGCAGCATCAAGGAGAGTGCGCCTGCAACAAAAGGTTTGAATCGAGTCAAAAAAGTCAAGTTACGCAAGCGGATCCTTTTATTTCTAATTATCTCAACTAAAGGCAGATACTGCACTTAGCTTGTAGTTTGAGGTGCAACTTAGGATAATGGCCCAAGTTCGTCTATAGCAAGTTCATTATGATTTTTATTGATTTAACGCTCTTTCGTTGTCCAGTACCCTTAGTGAAAGTGAAGCTTGCATTGAAGCCAATGCGAGAGGGTGAGCAGTTGCATATCTTACTCTCAGACTCTGGTTCGCGGCGAGATGTTCCCCAATATTTAAAAAAACAAGGGCATGTCGTGCAAGAGTTGCGTAATGATGCAAGTCTGTTAGCCTTGATGGTCACCAAAGTTGATCTATCTCAGAGATAAATTGAGGATTTTTATGTTTAAATCCTCTTAGACTAACATTAATCGCTTAATTCTGAGCCAGACTACCGCTCAGGCTAGGTTGTTTACTCCTATCAGTTTATTTTTTGATTTAGCTGACGTGTAGAAGCGAAAGTCTAACTGAGTAAAGTCTCGAATAACATCATGATAAATAAACTTTCCTGAGCGTTTGGGAAGCCTCGCCAACCATCACTATTGGAATGATCCATGTTTACTGTTTTTTCTCGTTGGTACCAAGAGCGCTTTAGTGATCCACAAGCTGTGACCTTAATGGCTATTCTTGTCGGGCTTGCGCTAGTGATTTATTTTGCGGCAGGTTTACTTGCTCCGCTGTTGGTCGCTCTTGTGTTGGCATTTCTATTGGAATGGCCTGTGGCGCAAATGCTTAAATTGGGGATTAATCGCACCGCTGGTGCGTCCTTGGTTATTGTGTTGTTTTTGGGAATCGTGGTTTTACTGACATTTGGCTTAATTCCGAGTGTGTGGCGTCAAGGTGTTAGCTTAATTGCCGACTTGCCTAGCATGATAGATAAAGGCCTGCTGACAATACAAACGCTGATCAATCAATATCCACGATTTATCAATCCAGAGCAGTTAGATCTGATGGTTGGTGAGCTTAAAAAACTGCTCGATACTCAACATGTGTTGGATATTGCTAAGCAATTAATCGGTTATTCAGCTTCTTTACTCGTCTTGATGGTGTACGCGATTTTAGTGCCCTTACTGGTGTTTTTCTTTTTAAAAGATAAAGACCAACTGATTAGCGGCAGTAAGCGATTTTTTCCCGTAAATCGCCAGTTAGCCCGTAAAGTGTGGTTTGAAATGCACCAACAGATTTTTAATTACATTCGTGGCAAAGTGATCGAAATCGTGGTTGTTGGTGTCGCAACTTATATTTTGTTTGCCTTGATGGGACTGCGATATTCGGCGTTGCTTGGTGTGTTAACGGGGTTATCGGTATTGATCCCTTATGTCGGTGCAACCCTAGTTACATTACCTATCGCCCTAGTGGCATTTTTTCAGTGGGGTTTTAGTTCTGAATTTGGCTATTTAATGTTGGGTTACGGTATTATTCAGGCGCTCGACGGTAATTTACTCGTGCCTATTTTGTTCTCCGATGCGGTGGATTTACATCCGGTGATCATCATAGCGGCCGTTTTAGTCTTTGGCGGTTTATGGGGTGTATGGGGAGTATTCTTTGCCATTCCATTGGCATCGTTGGTCAAAGCCGTGATTAACGCTTGGCCTAAAACAGAGCTTGAGGCTGACAATAAACTTGATGCGAGTTGATGCCTACCTGTCTAATAGCTATTTGTATCATTGGTTATAGTGGGCGAGTTAACCGTTATCGCTAATTCCTTCTGGCATTTGAATTAAGTGCCAGAGGCGTTTTGGTTGAATGTTGTGCCTTCACTATTTAAAGCATCCTCGTCTAGTACTCTGTACCCATTCACTTATTGTCATTCCTTTTTATTATCACTTTGTCTTAAGTATCACCATGAATCGAGCTTTTAGTTTTAGATTAAGGGGGATTTATTCTGTCGCTTGCCAGTTTAGGGATTTACATTATGTAGCCTCTAGGTTAGGTAGATGTAAAACTCTTATATAAGCATGTGGTTACATGATGCAGCGCACATTTTACCCTTGAGTATGTTGATAAAGTTGTGTCGCTTAGTTTGGGTTTGCTTATTCGTTCATCCTTAGCTAAGTTATATCGAGTCGTGCTATTTATTTTGGTTGAGAGATGGAAGTCACCCTGACAAGAATTTCCACTGACAATCGCCATTGGAGGATACTATTGTGAGCAAAAAACTATTAAGTGCGCTTTTCGGGGCAAGTCTTGCAGCGTTAGCGCTGTCGCCAACCGCATTTGCTGCAGATCAAAAATTGTCTGATTTCCATGCTGAGTCGGGTGGATGCGAAAGCTGTCATAAAGATGGTACACCTTCTGCGGATGGTGCCTTTGAATTTGCACAGTGCCAAAGTTGTCATGGTACCTATGCTGAAATGGACGCTGTGCATAAGCCACATGACGGTAATTTAGTCTGTGCAGATTGTCATGCGGTACATGATATGAATGTCGGTCAAAAACCTACCTGTGAAAGTTGCCATGATGATGGTCGTACCCCAGCAACTGTTCTGAAAAAATAATCAAACATGTTAGAAACGTTGGCGTGAGCCTTCAAATCTAAATAAATAACGCCAGCAAATGCTGGCGTTATTTTTATGACTAAAGTCACTCATTACTCATCTTTGGGTTGGCCTTGGATGATTTTTTTACCCGAAAACATGGCTGAAATAATCCCTGGTTGACGTTTTACTTCAGTATAAATCACCGCGAATACATGTAATAACATCAGCAGTAACAACAGATAAACCGCATAGACGTGCACTTGACCTGCCAATCCTTTCATTGGTTTAAGTGCATCCGCTTTTTCTGCGTTCACACCCGTTGCATCATAGGGTTTTAAGCTTGTTGGTTCGACATTGGTATCAGCAAGATAACTTTGTACAGCACTACCTAGCGGCGGATAATAAATATCTGTACCTGCACGCAAAAGTCCAGTGATCATTATGGTCACTAATAGCAACATGATGGCCAGCACGGCAAATTTACCTTTAGGGTTATGACCTAAATACTGCGGATTTTTCCCCGCGGCTAATTCAGTCTTATAAGCTATTAATTCGCTTTTGCTATTAGCATTGGGAAACATGTGGCTGAAACGCGCATATTTGTTACCGATAAAACCCCACACAAGGCGGACGATGAGGTTTATTGCAAACGCATATCCTATGCACACGTGTAAAGTTTTCAAGCCAATTTTACCTGTTAACTCAGATATGCCTAGCTCAGTGCGATACATCATGATGCCACCGACTAAGATGAGTGCGAGTACAAGAATGACATTAATCCAATGAAATAATCGCGTCGGTTTGTCCCACACAGGATAGGATTTTATTTCAAAAGCGGTGGGGTTACTGCTGGACATGGAATTTCCTTATTTTTTGTGTTGGTATGATCTTACGCTTTTATCCTAAAATTTCAGTAACTTTTTTCAGTTTCAATTAAGACTTCTGATTGATAGTGTAGTCAACGAAAGTGTTAGAAGTTTTTGATTTGCGTACGGTAAATATTTTTTACGTAAGTCTTTTTAATCTGTTTTATCTAATGCTAATATCGTGACCACGGTAGACTTGGAAGTCTATTGAACGGATGTTGAAGTCGTATTTGGAGGATCTTAGATCCTTAAAGTGAATAATCGTTAACCAGACAGGGAGTGAGCAGGATGTTCAAAATATTACATTGGATTGTAGTGTCACGATCGCAAGTATTGATAGAATTGCTCGCAGGACGTTGGCCGCAGGAGTTTCTCGTTAAGTTGACCCAAGTCAGCCCTGATGAGATGTGTGAGAAAATCAAAGATAATAATGCCTCCATGGTCGTGATCGATTTAGCGACTGTTGATCTTCAAAAAGCCCATCAATTTCAACGTTTACTTGCCCGTGAGCAACCGAGTGTGCGAGTTGTCTATTTACAGTTCCCTAAACAAGTGGATGCACGTTTTTTAATGCAAGCTGCCACAACTGCAGGGGTGTTTTATCTTGATGCAGGTTTAACTGAAATAAGCCTAGGACTCTCGAATATTTTACGAGGTCATAGGGTCATCCCAATTCAGCTCATTAATGGGGTAAATGATGATTTTGGATTGTTCGAAGACACTGAACCGTTAACTATCCGTGAGCGTGAAGTATTACAAGCATTGTTGACGGGAAGTACTAATTTAGATATCGCCAATCAGTTGTTTGTCAGTGAAAGCACGATAAAAACCCATTTGTACCGAGTATTCCGTAAAATTGGAGTGTCTAGCCGTGGTCAAGCGATTGCGTGGGCACAAACCTATTTGCACGATGTGGTGGTTTAAGTCGATATCAGTATTGATATACAAACGTATATACGTTTAAGTTAAGTCTTATCTCAGATAAAAGGGGCTAAAGCCCCTTTTATTATTTCTCAAAAGTGTTCTTAAGCCGAAAGTCTATTAACGTCCAAGCCAAGCCGCTATTTTGCTTTTGTCACGAATGGATAGGGCGACAGTATCCTTAGGCGCGGCAGTTATCATCAATTCACCCGTCATCAATTCATCCCGTCTAAACCAATGTAAATTCAAGGATTCACCCAGCGGATACTGCTGTAGCTGCGCCTCAAATTGTCCTGTGACTTGTAGGTTATCCGCGGCAATTAACACATCACCTGCACTTAACCCTGCAAGGTGTGCAGGGCTGCCTTGGGTGACTGTCACGATTTTTAATCCTATAGGTGCTGCTTGGGTTTTCGCGCCGAATGTAATCTCATAACCTTTCACTTGTCCACCGCCCACATCTTGCGGGCCTTGGCTGGCTCGAAGACTCAAGTTGACCCCAAATTCGGCGAGTAAAGCCGCTAACGGAATATCGTCAGTGCTATCTAAGTAGGCAAACAGATCTTGGCAATCACGACCAAGGAGTCGTTCAACGATGGCTTGATGGCAAGTATCTGTGGTGCCTTTATCTTGCAGAGCATATTCCTGCCATAAAATCTGCATAACATGGTCGAGATTGTATTTGCCCTGGGTTTCGCTGCGCAGGGTTAAATCTAAATACAGCGCAAACAGAGCCCCTTTAGTGTAATAACTGATGATGGCATTTTGTGCGTTTTCATCCTGCTTGTAGAACTTAGTCCAAGCATTAAAGCTTGAGTCCTTAACACTTTGTTTAAAGCGTCCCTGGCTGCGATAGACACGGGTGAAGGTCTCACTCAGCATATCTAAATAGCTTTGTTCATCTACCAGACCTGCACGATAGGTAAGAAAGTCATCGTAATAGGAGGTGATGCCTTCATAGGCCCATAATTGTGGCGTATAGGTTTCTGCCTCAAGTTTATAGGGTAAAAAGCATTCAGGTTTAATACGCTTAACGTTCCAGCTGTGGAAATACTCGTGGCTGCACAGGGATAAATAAGTGCGATAGTCGTTATTGACTGGCATATCGAGCGACAGTGGTAAGTCTTTGCGTGAACACATTAATGCAGTAGAAGCTCTGTGCTCTAAACCGCCAAAGCCATTGTCTAATACTGTGGTCATAAACAAATAACGCTTAAACGGTGCAGGCGTACCAAAGAAGTTAATCTGATACTCACAAATGGCCTTTAAATCTTGGCAGAGCCTTGGCATGCAAGCACGGTGGCGACCATTGAGTACGATATCATGCCTCACGCCACAGGCATCAAAACTCCCTAAGGTGAATAAACCCATTTCCACCGGATGATCGATGAGCTCGTCATAGCTTTTAGCTGAAAATTGGCCGAAGGCAAAATCGTCACCACTGGTGCGAGTCATGCTGGTAGCAAGGCGCCAGTCACTTAATGTTGGCTCTGTGGGTGGCTCTATAGAGACGGTGTGTAAAGTGTCTTCAAAACCATGGGCAGATAAAAACACGCTACTGCCGTTAAAGAAGCCGTGGGTCATGTCCAAATGCGCGGTGCGCACCGACAGATCCCAAGCATACACTTGATAAGTCAGAATGATTTCGCTGCTATTATGGTCAACCGACCAAGTTTGCTTATCTAGTTGGGTGAGCTTAAGCGTTTGGCCTTGTGCATCTTGTGCCTTGAGTTCAATGATATTTTTGGCAAAGTCGCGCACCATGTAACTGCCTGGCAGCCAAGCGGGTAGGCTAAAGACCTGCACTGGCTTGGGTTGTGATAATGTCATAGTAACAGCGAATAAATGGGCTTTCGGATCGACGGGGATTATCTGGTAATGGATCATATTTATCCTGCAAAACCTGAGTGTTTTAATGGTGGCCATGCTGCCAAAAATGCCTGCAACTGGCAAATGAAAAGCAAAATATCTGCAGACACAAAGTATTGAATTGCTAGTATACTATGCCAACTAACCCAAGGAGGACGCCCCATGGCCGAAGAAACTATTTTCAGCAAAATTATTCGTCGCGAAATTCCCGCGGATATTCTGTATCAAGATGAACTTGTGACTGCCTTTAGAGACATTTCCCCTAAGGCGCCAACGCATATTTTGATTGTGCCGAATCATTTGATCCCAACGGCGAACGACATGAAAGCCTCTGATGAGCCAGTACTTGGCCGTATGATGACGGTTGCGGCGAAATTGGCGGCGGAAGCGGGTATCGCTAAAGATGGCTACCGACTGATCATGAACTGCAATCAACACGGTGGACAAGAAGTCTATCACATTCATTTCCACCTTGTGGGCGGGGAGCCTCTGGGGCCCATGTTGAGCCAAGGCAAATGAAGGTCAATTCGGATTTTTTCCCGCTGACCCAAATGGCGCAGCGGTTTGTGGATCAACTAGCCCAGTGTCGCCGTCTCGGTTTAACCGTATTGGAGGCGAGTGAGCACCATGTGTTGATTGAGTTGCCCTATAGCACTGAATTAATTGGGTATCCCGATACCGGTGTTATCCATGGCGGGGTGATCACTACTTTAATGGATACCGCGTGTGGCAGTGCAGTCGTGAGCGCTATTTTCCATAAATTCAAATTATTAGAAATATCACCTACGCTCGATTTGCGGGTGGACTACATGAAGCCCGCTCAGCCCCATAAGCCTGTATTTGGTTTTGCTGAATGCTACAAGTTGTCTTCTAATATTGCCTTTACCCGCGCGATTGCTTATCAAGACAGTATTGACGATCCCATCGCCCATGCCGTCGGCTCTTTTATGCGGATAAGCCCTGAAATGGTCGGTGATGCCTTTAGGCAAGCGTTAATGGGTGAAGCCGTGCCTGCGATAGGAGAGAGTGATGAGCGCAAATAATTCGATACTAGATGCAGCCAGTCCAACTCAAAACTCACAGGTTAAAGCGCCTATTGATGTGCAAGGGATAGTTAAACGCGCCACTGAACTTAATGATTTTGGCCATTTACTTGAGCACGTTCCCTATGCCAAATTTATTGGCATGAAGGTGGAGCGTTTTGGTGATGAACTGATTTTTAAATTGCCCGCTAAAGACGACAATATCGGTAATCCTGTGTTGCCCGCTATTCATGGCGGCGTGATTGCGGGCTTTATGGAAATGTCAGCGATAGTGCAGTTAATGGTATTTATGCAAACAGCAAAGGTGCCTAAAGTCGTTGATTTTTCAATCGACTATTTACGTGCAGGTCTGCACAAGGATAGTTTTGCTGAGTGTCGTATTACCCGTCAGGGTCGACGAGTCGCCAACGTGAATATTGATTGTTGGCAAACCAATCGTAAGCAGCTTATTGCTACGGCACGGGCACATTTTTTGATTGATTAATCTGATTAAGTTTAGATTGATGAAGCATGACTGATTCACTATTTTAGATTGAGAATGCTTTATTTAGCCTATGTTATTAAGCATGAGTTCAGCACTGTTCGATTAGTTTGTCGTTTAATGGGAAATGATGCGCTAGCTGCGTATTTTGTGGCGTGACTAGGAGAAATATATGAAACAAGTTTATACAGGGTTATTACTGGCCGCAGCGCTTACTTTAGGTGCTTGTGCCTCACATACCGCAGGGATTTCAGTGAGTTCACTGGGTGAAACCCGCGTCGATAATTCCAGCTTTGCCCGAGATATTGCGGTACAGAGTGTGGATGCACGCCGAGTCGGTGATTTAGTGCAGGGCTCAGCGTTGATTGTTAGCAAATCCTCTTCCGATATGCGTGTGCAATATAAATTTACTTGGTACGATGCCAGCGGCTTTACTATCGAAGATGAAGCGACCAGCTGGAAATCGGTGAAATTACACGGCAAACAGCAATTGCAAGTCGGCGCCGTAGCACCTAATGCCCAAGTGGTTAAATTTGATGTATACGTGCGTGAAACCTTTTCAAACTAAGCTTGAGTTTACTTCTGTTTAGTTTATTCCGGGTTTAATTGATTTTTTGATATTAAACCCGTTCTAAAAAGGCTTACTTCTTTTAAGGAGTAAGCCTTTTTATCGTTTTACATCAACGTTCAATGACCTTAAGGTCACTAAAATGTTATTAGCTTTCGTCTTTTTGACATTGAAAGTTGCGATAAATTACCCATTTTTAAGCAAAAAGGTTTACGGCAAGGTGAAATCCGGACTTTAGTCCTAAATACATTCAGTGATTGAGCACTACTATCAGCATATTACCACATGAGGATAGAAAGATGACCGCTCATATTAATGCTCAACCTACTGATTTTGCTGAAACTGTTATTATGCCGGGTGATCCACTCCGTGCTAAATATATCGCTGAAACCTATCTCACCGATGCCGTAGAAGTCACGAATGTTCGCAATATGCTTGGTTACACGGGCTTTTACCAAGGACAGCGTATTTCCGTAATGGGTCATGGTATGGGTATTTCATCTATGGTGCTTTATGGCCATGAGCTGATTAATTATTTTGGCGTGAAACGCATTATTCGTATTGGCAGTTTAGGTGCAACACAAAAACATGTACAAATGCGAGATGTCATTTTAGCCCAAGCCGCAGGCACGGATTCACCCACTAACGCTAAGCGTAGTAGCGGCTACCAAATGGCAACTTCTGCGACCTTTTCTTTATTGCATAAAGCTTATACCACAGCGAATGAGAAAGGCATTAGTGTAAAAGTTGGCAATATCTTTAGTGGTGATCTTTATTACGATCCCGATGAAGATATGATCCCCGCACTTGAACGTTTTGGGGTATTAGGTATTGATATGGAAGTGGCGGGGCTTTATGGATTGTCACACCAACAAGGTATCGAATCATTAGCCATTTTAACGGTATCGGATCATTGTTTAACCGGTGAAGAAACAACGGCCGAAGAACGCCAACTCTCTTTTAATAATATGATCGAGCTCGCGTTAGAAACCGCCCTCAATTAGGTTTAAAGCCATCCTTTGAACCCTTAGCATTTCACTTATGGAATGACATAATGAATAATAAAATTACTTTAACAGCCATCAGTTTTCTCGCCAATTTTATTATGGCGGGCTTTGCGACCCAATTTGGGATGTTGATTGAACCCATAGCTGAGAAATTTGCCGCTAGTGTTAACGAAGTTGCATCAATCTTTTCATTGCTCAATGGTGGTGCACTCGCGGGGACGATTGCAGCATTTTTATTTATTGAAAAAATGGGTATCAAAAGAATGACCTTGATAAGTTACAGTCTGGTTGCTCTTTCTGCTCTGGCTTTACATCTAACCAATTCCCTACAAGTTGTGATGGTAGCAATGACCTTAATTGGTTTTTGTGGCGGTATCGGTCTATGTATTGCTGGTACGATTGTGGTGTCTGTGTGGCAAGAGAAATTACAAAGCACAATGTTAGTGGTGCAAGATGCGACGTTTAATATTGCAGGCGTTATTTTTCCATTGATAACGACTTATGCATTAACAAGTTCATTATCATGGAGTTATAGCTATTTAGCCGTAGGTTTAGTGGCGTTCGGTACAGTCATTATTACCTTGTTCACTCATTTCTCTATTTGCGAGCAATCTTCTACAACACAAGAGAAACAACAGTCTGAATGGAATCTCGGTATTATTAGTGGAGGTATTGGTTTATTTTTAGGAATGCTGGCTTTATATACTTTTTTAACTTGGGCACCTTTATTTGTAAAACAAAAATTTGATATTCCGTTTGAAGATGCCGGTAATATTATTACCCAGTATTGGTCCGCTGCGCTAATTGGGGCGTTAATTTCGACTGTAATTGTGACGCGTGTAAAAATTCACCATTTCTTAGTCGGTATTATTGCTTTAGCTATGGTGATCACCGCTGCCATTGTCAGTACCAATAATCTTAATTGGATAGCTTATTTAACCTATGGTTATGGTTTTGTGTGTGCTGCTCTTTATAATGCATTTATTGCTTATGGCGTGTCTTTTGTAAAAAAAGCCAGTAGCAAAAATGTGTCATATATTCTTATTAGCGGAAGTGCAGGGGCGATGTTTAGCCCAGCCATCAGTTCTTTCTTTGAACGTATTATCGGATTACAAACAGTGATGTATGTGATACCTCTGCTTTACGCAGCGATATTTATGCTATTGATCGTTTCAAGTCAGATGAAATCGGGTATGGAACAACACTCGCCATCCGTAAGTTAATTTACCTGTGCATCCATTCCACACTCGGTTGTTAAATTAAGTCGAGTGTGGGTTATGTTGAAAGCGGTTATATACCTGCTTCAACAAATTTCTTGAGTGCGTTGAGATCACAAATCCGAATGCCATCTTTTTTCCGCTCAATTAAGCCTCGTTCCTCAAGATTTTGTAGCGCCCGACGGTAGACTCGGTCAGTAGTGCCAAATCGTTCAGCCTCTAAATAGCGTTTACTAAAGCCATCTACAGGCAAGTCATTTAAGTATTCATGATAAATATCAAATGCCACGTTATAACTGATGGGATAGAGCAGTCGCCGAGTAAAAATATCCACTGTGTCTTGGTAGTCAATCGCAATTGCACTAGCGAAAAATAGCGCGAGTTGAGGGTGTTGACCGAGGCAATGTTGCAGTTTTTCAGCGCTAATCAACATGATTTCTAAGGGTTCACTGGCAATAATGTCTAGTTGACAGTGGTACTGGGTGAAGAACTCCATTTCGCCAAACAGTTGTGAATCACAATCAATAGTACCTAATTGAAAACACCGACCATTTCTCGCGGTATGGCCGAGTGATACGCGACCTTGCTTCACCAATACAAGTGATGCCATCGCTTCCCCCTGCGTCATGAGGTGAGCGCCTTTTTTGAGCATTTTTATTTCGCTGATGCAGCTAAGTACAACCGCTTCAATAAGTGGATAGTCTTGCTCCCATCGCTGGCTATAACGTCCTTTCGATAAAGGTTTTAGCTGCATCGACTATGATCCTCTTACTGTGTTCGAAATTGCGACCTTCTATAGCATTATCATGATAGGCGGTCAAATGGACGAAAGGATTTAGGCGGCTACTAAAGACATTTTCATCATACGAACTGAAGGGCAGTGGTTTTCGCGACATTTAATTGAATCGCAGAGATAAGAGTGCCCACTTTTTATTTCCGTCATGTATACTAGGTGCCGCCAAGGGGTGTTTGTTGTGCATTAATGTTACTCTGATTTTAACGTTAACGGCTGCAAACTGAGATGTCATCTGACGAACCCTTAGAACCTGATCCGGCTAATACCGGCGTAGGAATGGGCCAATCAACAGCACACTTCTGAATCGCTTATTCGTTGCCGGATCTCAAACATTATATTTGAGGTCCTATGTCAAACCGTAAAACGTCAAACCATCAATCTCCATTTTCAACCGTATCGCCAAGCTTATTTTTAGCCCGAGCGCCGCTGGCGTTAGCCATCGCCGCAGCGCTGAGCACCCCTGTTTTTGCACAAACCGACGCTATCGATAAACCCGATCCCAGCACTGAGATGGAAGTCATGGTGGTGACGGCGGATTTTCGCAGTTCAAGCTTAGAAAAAATGCCCTCCAGCATTACCGTTATCGACAGTCAAAAAATTCAAGATGAAAGTGCGCAACACTTTGAAGATCTGCTTAATTCTATCGCCAATTTTAACTGGTCAGGTGGAAGCTCGCGGCCGAAATATTTTCAAATTCGCGGTGTAGGAGAGCAGGAACAATACCAAGGCGCACCTAATTCTTCCGTGGGTTACATCATAGATGATATCGATTTATCCGGTATTGGTATGGTGTCGAGCATGTACGATTTACAGCAGGTCGAAGTGCTTCGTGGACCGCAGGGGACGCGTTACGGCGCGAATGCCTTAGCGGGATTGATTTATCTGAAGAGTAACGATCCCACCGATGTGTTTGAGCATGGCGGCGAAGTGTCGTTAGGCGAGGATGATTTGCGCACTTTTAGTGGTTTCAGTTCTGGCCCATTAACGGATTCTGGCAAGCTGCTTTATCGTGTGTCAATGCAGCAGCACCAGCAAAATGGTTACCACGATAACCTGTATTTAGGCCGTGATGATACTAATGGTCGCGATGAATTCAGCGGCCGCGCTAAGCTGCGCTGGTATGCGACTGATGATTTGCAGTTTGATTTAACTGTGCTGCATGCCGATTTTGATAATGGCTATGATGTATGGAGTTTAACCAATTCACCAACCCAGACAACATCGGATCAACCGGGTGTCGATAGCCAACGCACCACTGGCGCGGGTTTTAAAGCGACCTATTCCGGCGCCGAAACCTTTGAGCTAACCTCGTTAACGTCCTTTGCGAATACCGATCACCATTACAGTTACGATGGCGATTGGGCTAACTCAGAATATTGGGCCTCTAAGCAATGTAATGATGACAATGGCAATCTGGCGCCGTGTCAATACGATTATTTTTGGGATAAAACGGGTCAGCGTAAAACCGTGTCGCAGGAGTTTCGCCTAAGTTCTACCGAGCAGGGCCGTATTTTTGCAGAGAGTACTGATTGGTTGCTTGGTGTGTATGCCATGAATCTGAAAGAAGATAACCAATTGTATTCTGAGTACAATACTTCGCTAGATGAAGTCTTAGACTCAGAGTATGAGGCGACAAACTATGCACTGTTTGGCCAGCTTGATACGGATTTGGGCTCAAATTATGCTTTATCTGTGGGGCTACGTTTAGAGCGTCGCAACAGCCATTACTCTGATACGAATAACGATAATTTCGACCCGAGCGAAACTATGTGGGGCGGTCATATTGCTGTGAGTAAAGTGCTGAACGACTCACACAATGCTTATGTCCGAGTCGCACGCGGTTACAAGGCGGGCGGTTTCAACATGACTTTGCCAGTCGAATTGAACGATAAAAAAGAGTTTAGTACTGAGACGCTCTATAACTATGAAATCGGCCTTAAATCCCATTGGTTAGCGGGACTTATCGATACTAATTTGGCGCTGTTCTATATGGACAGACAAGATCAACAGGTGGCTGCATCACAGCAAGATCCCGATAAACCACAGCGTTTTATCTTGTTCACTGAAAATGCAGGCAGTTCGAATAACTATGGCGCTGAGTTAGATGCAACCTGGTATGCCACGGATAATCTGCAAGTTTACTCAAGCTTAGGTTGGTTAGAAACGGCCTACGGTGACTATCAGTATCAGGACAAATATGGCACTGAGGTGGATTTAACTGGCCGCGATCTAGCCCATTCTCCACACGTTACCTACAGCCTTGGCGGGACTTATCGTGCTAATTCGGGTTGGTTTGCTAACCTGAATCTTAGCGGTAAGAGTGAATTCTATTATTCAGACAGCAATGAATCCCGCTCTGAACCCTACACTATCGTCAATGCACGCGTAGGTTATGAGGCGAACGCATGGTCGGCATATTTGTGGGGACGCAATCTGTTTAATGAAGAATACGGTGTGCGTGGCTTCTATTTTGGCAATGAGCCAGATAACGGCTGGGCGGAAAAGCAATATATTCGTTACGGCGATCCGCGTCAGATTGGCGTAACCTTTAACGTTAAGTTTATGTAATAGCTCATTTTAAAGTGAGTATAATCATTTAAGTGTTAATTGAACTGTAGCCCAGTATTTGGGCTACAGCCTTACTTCAGAATATCAAGGAATTAAAATGAAACTGACCGCAGAAATTAGCATGTATCCCTTTAATGAAAATTACCTCGATCCTATCAAGTGGTTTATTGGCCGCGTGGATAGCTATCCCAATATCGAGCGCGTGACTAATGCGATGGCAACTCAAGTGTGCGGCGATTATTTAGATGTGATGACTATGCTGGCGACCGAGATGCAAGCGGCCCATGAGAAGTGGGGCAAGGCAGTATTTGTGTGTAAGTTTATCGGTGGTGAGCTGAATTTAGCCCACAGCGAATAATGATTGACCGCCATGTAAGCGACAAATAGGCAATGAGAACAACACTATGACAGATTTATGGTTAACCTTGGTCGAGAGCGTTAATACGGCCTTTGGTGAAGTCCATGTGATGACCGTATGGGAAGCCCTCGCGGTGTTGCTGGCGATGGCATATTTACTGCTGGCGATGAAGGCCAGTGTGTGGTGCTGGGCGGCGGCCTTTGCCAGTACCGCCATTTACACTGTGTTGTTTTGGAAGGTGTCGCTACTGATGGAGTCTGTGCTTAACGTCTATTACATGGCAATGGCGCTCTATGGATATTGGCTCTGGACCCAAGGTGGTGATAAGCATCAAGGAGTAAAAGTGACCACTTGGCCATTGAAAACCCATTTAAAGTTGATCACAGCGACGGGCGTGATTTCGCTTTTGGTTGGTCACGGTATGGCGACGTATACCCAAGCCGCATTCCCGTATCTAGATGCGGCGACAACCTGTTTCGCCGTGATGACGACTTATTTAGTGGCAAAAAAGGTCCTTGAGAATTGGCTTTATTGGGTGGTTATCGACATAGTGTCGATTTACCTTTATCTCAGCAAAGGCTTGATGCTGACATCCTTGTTATTCGTGCTTTATGTGGGTCTGGCGGTCGTGGGGTATTTCCTGTGGCGAACCGCGTTAGCCGACGCACGTGAAGCTAATACCTTGAAGTTACTCAGTTAATGCTCGATATAAACGCCTCGATGCAGCGCTCAGTGGGCGAGCCATTCAAAGCACTTTACCCCATACTCAAAAGTGCTGGGCTAGTTAACGTGTTAAGTATTCATGAGCTTGCGGGCGGCTTAAGTAATCACAACTATAAAATCACTACGCCCACAGGCAGTTATGTGCTGCGGGTGAATGCCGATGCGGCGGACAGTTTTTGCAACCGCCAGCAGGAGCGTTTTTACTGGCAGCAATTGGCTCAAGCTAAACTTGCTCCTGAACTGTTGTGGGTGAGCGAAGATGAGCGTTATTACCTCAGTGATTTTATTGAAAGTGATTATATTGAAAGTGACGATATTGAAAACGAGGTCTTAATCCACTGGCCAGCGTTAGAGCGCCAAACGAGTGCTGCTGATTTTGTGCTGGGGCAATCGACGTTTAATTATTTACAGTATCCGGCAGCAGAACAAGAAACGCATCCTAACCAAGCCCATTGTTTGCTATTGGCGTTATTGCTGCAATTACGCGATCTGCCTACAGGGCCTTATGCTATTAGTATCACTGAGCAGTGGCAGGAATATCACCAGCAAATACTTGCCTATCAGGCTTCTGCAACATTTAGTGAGCCAGTATTAAGGCGACCTGTGCCATTGAAGCAGGGTAGTGATATTGGTGATAGCAATACTCACGATTGGAATGAGCGGGTGGCTAAGCTGCTTGCAATTCAAATCGAAATTAAACATTGGTGTGATGAGTTAGCAGCCTGCATAATCAAGCCGCAGTTTTGCCATCGCGATCTTAATCCCCATAATTTGTTACTTAAAAATAACCGCTTGTGTTGTATTGATTTTGAGTATGCGACGGCGTCGCATCCACTGTGTGAGTTGGCTGTAGTGTTAGCGACCCATGCGTTAACGCCCTATCAGCAAAGTGTTTTGGTGAAACAGTATCTGAGTGGACATCCTTATGTTACTGCACAAGCCGTAACGGCAGTGCCTGCCGCTATTGACATGTATTGGGTATTTGCTTGCTACTGGGCATTATTGATGGCAGCGCAAACAGAACCCAGTCGTAGCGCCGACTACCTTGCTTGGTTTGATTGCTTCTGGCCGCTGATCACCCAAGAATCATAACTGTTTAGCTGCACTTAGCTTTCCTCTGCGCGATTAGAAACTTAAATAAGGCAAATTATTAACATACTGAAAACCTTTATTAGACAAACTTGTTTGATATAAAAAGCAACTTTATATAGTCTCAAGCGTCTTATTAGCAACAATTCTAGGATGGATTATTCAGTATGAAAAAAGGCGTGATGCTACTTGTGTGTCTCTTAGGCTTAAGCGCCTGCTCCACTAAATTCAGTTACCATTTCCTCGACTGGGCCATCGGCTGGGAGCAAGAGGATTATGTTACCTTAGATAAATCTCAGCAAAAGGCATTCGATTCCCTCATTGAAAAATTTGTCATTTGGCACCAATCCAAAGAGTTAGCTCATTATGTGGTGCAATTGACCGAAGTCGAAAGCCTCATAAAAACCAATACGTTAACGCCAGTGCTATGGGCAGATCATGTGAATATTGCTAAGCGGCATTGGTTTCGATTGTTTGAGTTCGCCTTGCCCGAGCTTCTACCTATCATAATGTCTTTGTCCGATGAACAGGTGAAGCAGATCCTCACAAAATTACGGGAGGAAGAGCAGGAGCTCGTTAAAGAATTTGCGGGTAAAACCCCTGAACAGTTACAAAAAGATGCCGATGAAAACCTTCAAACCCAATTTGATGATTGGCTTGGAAGTGTAACTGCGGAGCAAAAAGTGCTTATTCACCAATATAATCAACAGCGTTTATCCACCTTAGATATGTGGCTTGAGTACAGACACGAATGGTTACGCCAGTTTGAAGTTGCATTGGGTCAGCGCGCCGATAAAACATTATTAACCGAGCGTTTGACCTTGCTGATGACGCAGCCCGATGAGCTTAAGTCAGAACAACATAAAGTGTTTTTACGTAAAAATACTGAGGCATTCGGGACTTTGCTGCTGGCGCTGAATGCGAGCTTATCGGAGCAGCAGTCTAAGCATTTTTATAAAAAGTTAGGTGGGCTCATTCAAGATCTCAAAGAACTGAATCAGGAAGCGATTGAAAAAGAAGCCTAGGCAATGAAAGATTTATTACCTTGCTAGGGTCTATTCCTGCAAGCCAATAAATCAGCCAACTAACTACTAATAGAGACCTTATGCCACTCGTATCCCTTTATCAGAAACTGCTCAATATGAGCCGCTATTTCGAAGGCTTAGCGCCATTAGCCCTTAGGATTTACCTTGCACCTGTGTTAATGCAAGCAGGTTATAACAAGCTCGCTCACTTTGAAGATACGGTTGCTTGGTTTGCCAATCCCGATTGGGGCTTAGGTCTGCCAATGCCGGCGTTAATGGCTGGACTGGCGGCGGGAACTGAGTTCTTTGGCGCTATCTTGTTACTGCTTGGGCTCGCGACGCGACTGATTTCAATCCCTTTAATGGTGACTATGTTGGTCGCCGCATTGACTGTGCATTGGCCAAATGGTTGGTTAGCGATTGCCGATGGTAGTTCTTGGCTTGCGAATGACAGAGTGCTTGAGGCAGGGGATAAACTGATAAAAGCCAAAGAGTTATTGCAGGAGCACGGTAACTATGACTGGCTGACCAGTTCAGGTAATTTTGCTGTGCTTAATAATGGTATTGAGTTTGCGATCACCTATTTTATTATGTTGCTGGCGCTTTTTACCTTAGGCGGTGGTCGTTACACTAGCCTAGATTATTTCATCGCTAAGCGCTGTGGGATTAAGTAAGTCTTTCTCAAGCGGGCCCAATTGTTAACTGCATCGGATTTTCAAGCGCATTTAATTTTGAAGCCCACTCGATTGTTAAGTGCACTCAACAAGTTAAATCCCACTCAAGCGGCGGGATTTTTTTATGCCTCTTTGTCAGCAATTTGCTATGCTTGAGCGCAATTTATATCGAACTAGGATAAGAACTTGGACGCTATTGAACTTTTACTCACTCGCCAATCAACCCCACGATTAACTGCTCCTGCTCCAGATGCGAGTCAATTAAAAATCATCTTAGATGCTGCCATTCGTGTGCCAGATCATGGCGCCTTAGCGCCATGGGAATTTATTATTGCCGCAGGACAAGGGTTAGAGACCTTGGCAGATATCTTTGTTGAGGCGGCTAAAGCGAACGGCGCCGATGAGGATTTTGTCAATAAAGCTAAGGGTATGCCAATGCGTGCGCCTATGGTGATTACTGTCGTGGCGAAAACGCAGCAACATTCCAAAGTCCCCGTACTTGAACAGCTTATTGCAGCGGGTTGCGCGACCATGGCGATGCAGCAGACTGCCTTCGCCTTAGGTTTAGGTGCAGTGTGGCGTACAGGGGATTTTGCCTTTGATGCGAATGTGAATGTTGCTTTAGGTCTTGAGCCACACGATCAAATCGTCGGCTTTTTGTATGTGGGTACGCCAGCCGTTACTGCTCCTAAGAAACCGCAAAAGGACGGCAGTCAGTACGTCCGTTATTTATAAATCCGCCCTCTTTTTTAGTGGAGAAATTCTATGCAAGTTGCGCGAACTCCTAGACTCATCCTGCGGCAGTTAACCCCAGCCGACGCTTCTTTTATGTTAGTCTTGCTCAACAGCCAAGGCTTTATAGAGAATATCGGGAATAGAGGAGTACGCACACTTGTGCAGGCTAAGGATTATATCGTCAATGGACCGATGAAAAGTTATGCCGAGTGCGGTTTTGGTTTTTATGCTGTAGTGCTCGCCGAGAATGGATTCACTATTGGCATCTGCGGTTTAATCAAACGGCCGACACTGGACAATGTCGATATAGGCTATGCTTTTTTGCCGCAATATTGGGGCAAGGGCTATGCATTCGAAGCCGCGAAAGCCGCTTTTGACTTAGGTAAAAGTTTTGGTATTGAGCGTATTGTCGCGATTGTTAGCAGCCATAATAGTGCTTCAAAAGCTTTGCTGAACAAACTTGGATTACACTTTGAGCGTTGTTTGCAGCTTAGTGATCATGATGAGCCTGTTGAACTGTTTGGTTAACGTTAACATGTTGTTTATATAGGTTTTTATTTTATTGTAATTCCGTCTTCTTTATTCTAGAATTTCGCAAAATTTATCGTTGAGATATGGCAATCATATCTCTTATCGACGCCCCTCGAAAATCAGGCTCACTTAATCCCTCCTTGAGCCCTTGAGTACAGCAAAAGCGTAGCCCTTTTTTGGATGTAGCATAATGGTTTCGCAATTAAGTGAAGCAATGCTGGACGTGATCGCTGATGCCTTGGTAGACAAAGGCTATATTTTTTTATCTGACTTAGTTCCTTCCTGTATTAGCCAAGTACTATTGGAAAAAATTCAATCAACTGAAATATATGAATTAAAAGCTGCCTCTATCGGTCGAGGTTCTGAACAGCACTTAAATCCAGACATTCGTCGTGACAGAATACAGTGGCTAGAAGAGCAAAATGAGCCTGATGCCCAGTATCTTGAGTTGATGACACAACTCAAAAATGGCTTGAATCGTCGCTTGTTTATGGGCTTATTCGATTATGAAAGCCACTATGCGGTATATCAGCCTGGGGCCTTTTATAAAAAACATGTTGATGCACTTAAGGGCAGCCAAAATCGTATTTTAACCACAGTGTTTTTCTTAAATCCTGACTGGAAAGCGGCAGATTGTGGTGAGTTGATTATCTATGATGAAGCCGATATTGAGATTGAGCGCATCGCGCCTAAAATGGGCCATTTTGTGATTTTCCTCAGTGAGCGTTTTCCCCATGAAGTGACTAAAACCTTGGCCCAGCGTAATAGTATTGCGGGCTGGTTTAGGGTCAGTAACAGCGTGCATGGCTTTTAACTTTAGCTTTTAACTTCACCAGATAACAAACGCCTAAATGCTGCCCACTGGTTTAGGTGTTTTTGCTCTCGATTGTCGCTTTTGGTCATCACCAATCACTTATCGCGACTGCGCAATGTCATTGGCTATTTCTCGGATATTGATTGGCCATCACGGCGTGTTCTTCCGCAGCAGTATTTATTCCAACCTGTTTTAACTACCTTCTACTCATTTTTTCAAATTTTTTTACACTCTTAAGCTTTAGGTAATCTAAGCCGCCGACAATGGGGTAAATTTGTCCAATCATACTGAAAATAGGGTATTTTTTTATTCTCGTTTAATGTTAGGCTAGATAAAAACGTGCGCTACAACACACTTTTCTATCATCTAACGGAGGCGATACTGTGGGCTGTGAAGATAACTTAGGTTGTTTAAGTGGTGAGCATATTGTACTTGAGCCCTTATCTTTGTCCCATGTGGCGGCATTGAGTCTCGCCGTCACAGATGGTCAACTTTGGCGTTTATGGTTTACCAGTGTCCCTGAGCCAACAGAGATGAAGCTCTATGTGGCTAAAGCACTCGAAGAAAAAGCGCGGGGCCTGAGTTTTCCCTTTGCGGTGCGGGATAGAGTGTCAGGGGAAATCGTCGGATGCACGCGAATTTGCAACTGGGAGTCTGATAATCGCCGTCTTGAGATTGGATACACTTGGTATGCTAAACGTGCCCAGCGCACTGGGATTAATACTGAAGCTAAACTGCTGTTATTGACCTTTGCTTTTGAAACTTTAGACGCCATTGCCGTTGAGTTCCGTACTCATTGGCATAACCAAGCTTCGAGACAAGCCATTGCGAGACTGGGCGCTAAGCAAGATGGTGTATTGCGAAATCATAAGATTCTTAAGGACGGCACTATCCGCGATACTGTGGTGTATTCCATTATTGATACCGAGTGGCCAACGGTGAAAAACAGTCTGCAATTTCGATTGCGACAACGACCGCTAACACTCTAATGATAAATAGGAAAAGCCCATGGCAAGCATCATAACTCGAGTAGATGTGACTCATGTCCATGAGGTTGCAGTGTTATTCAATGAGTACCGACAGTTTTATGGGCGTAGGGATGATCTCGCGGCTGCGGAGCAGTTTATTCATTCAAGAGTGTCAGATGGCTCATCGGTGATATTTATAGCCAAAGATAATCAAGGGCTTGGATTAGGTTTTGTTCAAATGTATCCCAGTTTTTCATCGTTACGTTTGGCCCCTATGTTGATCCTCAATGATGTGTATGTGACTCAACATGCCCGATGTGTCGGTATTGGGCGGGCATTAGTGCTACAAGCCGCCAGTTATGCCAAAGCGCATAATATGAGTTATTTGATGTTAGAAACACAGCAAAAAAACCAGCGCGCGCAGGGCTTGTATGAAGGTTTAGGCTTTGTGCGTAACCAAGATTTTTATATCTACGAACTTGAGCTCCACCGAGGACTTGAGTAGGTTTATTTATGACGATTAAAAGGAAAAGTAACATGTTAACTCAGGTAAAAACGTTAGTATTAGGTGGTTTAGTCTTAAGTGCCAGTACTGCAGTTTGGGCTGATGAAGCAGAAAAAGCGTTTAGTAAAGAAGCCATTGAATGTGCCGCTTACTATCAAATTAGCTCAGAAGCCATTGGGGCGATGAATGCACCGCAAATGCAGGCCGTGGGTGAGCGTTTAAAAAGTTCTAAAATTGAGTCTGAGAATTTAGCTAAGAAATACAGCTCTGAAGCAGAGGTCACTCAAGCGGTTGCCGATGCTAAAGCCCGTCAAATCGAAAGCTTAGGGGGGTCAAGCAACTTAGGTGCGTTAATGGGTAAATATAAAGAAGAATGTAAAAACCTGTTAGCCGATCCACAAAAGCGCTTAAATTATTGGACTATGGCAACTATGTAATCGTAGGTTTTAGTCAGGGTAATCGTTTACGGATTGTGAAGAGAAGGAGCCTGATGGCTCCTTTTTTGCGTTAAAGTACAAGCACTAAGGAGCTGATGGGGTCATTCATATTGAGTCGGTTTCCCCATAGATTTTAGCCCCGTTTGGTTTAGGGGCTGAGAACCAAGTTGCTTATTTTAGCTCGGCTGAAACTCAACCGCAGTTTTTAGGGTCTTAGTTACATGGTCAAGTATTTAAGCCTTGGGTTTAAATTCTCCTCAGTTTTAAATTCTTAGTTCAGTTTACGATATTCAAAGATAATCAAATATAAGTACTAAATGGGAGCACTATGGTATTAACAATAATGGCAGCGACTGTTTTGAGTGCTGGAGTCTGTGGCTACCATTTAATCTATGGTAAGCGGGTTTTATTAGCGCCACTCTTAAAGGCGAATGTGTCACAGCAAAGCAAGCAAATGCTACTGTGCTTATTTCACTGCCAATCGGTATTTTTTGTGGTTTCTACAGCTGCACTTTTAGCCTGTGCATTAAAGGTGATCCCTGGGATGTATGCCTTTAGCCTGTTGTTATTCCTCGGGATGAACTATGGGATCTTTGCGATTTGGCAGTTTTATATTGCCACTCTGAGTCCACCAAATAGTGGCCAGATGATCATAGTGCAAGCGCTGATTTTCTTGCTCATTGGTATTTTGGCTATGCTAGGGCCACTCTTGTCTGCCGCGTAAATTGCTCATGATAGTTTGTAAATCATCGCGATTGAAGCGTAAGAGTTTGAAAAACAAACAGCGAATTATGGGGTTAATTGAATACCGTATTGGGCGGCGAGTTCAGCGAGCTTACCATTATTGATGAGCAGTTCAATCCAGTGTGAGAGCCTTTTGCTATCGAGCTGTGAACTGGGGTTGAGTAAAATGCCATTAGCGTATTTTTGGTCCCATTCATCTGATATTAAAAGTAATTTTCTCTCTTCTGGATGAACCTTTAAATAATACTGTAAGTAAGAGTTAGTCACGGGCGCTATGTCGGCGCGTTCACGCAGAATACTTTCGATAGAGGCGTTATTGTGACTGACGAACAAGGGGCGAAATTGTTTTGCCAGCGTGTTCGCATCGGTTTCAAAGTGGGCAAACTGGTAGTGATATCCTTTGATGAACGCAATTGACTTGTTGGTTAAGTTTTTGAAATAGCTTTGGTTATGAGCTTTAGTTTTAAGTGCAATAAAGACTTCACCATCTATCATATGTAGCGGAATAAACTGAGTCGCTATTTTTTGCCATCCCCAAGCGGGATTCTCAAAGAGCATCATGTCGAAGCGACCTAAGGAATAGGCTTTATATCTGTGCTCAATACTGGTGACGGCAAATTTAAAGACCACTTCTTGTTGTACTTGATTTAATGCATTAATGATATCGAGTGTGAGACCTGTGTAACGGCCGTCTTGTTGTTGATGGACATAGGGAGCAAATTGATAACCACCGACATGAATTGTCGGAATTGACTCGGGAATCGCTGGCGACTGAACTTTATCTTGGGCGATAGCCGTGGTAAATGCGCTAATGCTTAAGGTTAAACAAAAGAGTAGACGACACAACTGGCTCAATATCATAGTCACCCCTTGTTATTTTTAGCATGAATGATTTTTTACAAGTATACACAATTTAATTTGTTCAATGCTGTCGATAAAGTGCGAATTTTAAATCTGTCATAGTAAGCTAGCGCAAACAGGATGAGGGAGATTTCACATTGAGCAAGATAAAATCTCAAGTGTGTGGTTGGGTTGAACAGGGACATATCACGCAAGAGCAGGCGAATAAGCTTTATCGACAGGTGACTGTCTTGCCGGATGGGTCGAGTTGGTGTCGCTTAATTGCTCATTTATTACTCTGGTTTGGTGCGTTAAGTTTTGCCTGTGGGGTGATTTTTTTCTTTGCCTATAATTGGCAATCTTTGGGGCGATTTGCCAAATTTGGACTGATTGAAGTGGCGATAATACTCGCTATCAGCGCATTTGCTTGGCTCTATTATCGTGCCAATATTTATTCCCCTGTTAGTTCTTATCGTAAAGACAGCACTTTTGGTGCGACGACCGCCAATGGCGTGCTACTGGCCGCAAGTGTGTTAGTTGGTGGCTTATTAGCGTTAGTTGGGCAAACCTATCAAACGGGCGCCGATCCTTGGCAGTTATTTGCGCTATGGGCATTCGTTATCTTACCCTTTGCTTGGGTGGCGGGATTTGATGGTTTGTGGCTGTTGCTGGTGGGATTGCTAAACCTCAGCATAGGGATATTTCTGGATTCCTTTTCCCATTTCTGGGGATTATTTTGGGGCGCTCAAGGACAATTGCTGATCTTTATCTGTTTGAATTTAATTATCTATTATGCTTTCGTACTTTTAGACAACAAAGTCGCGGGGCGCTGGCATGCGCCAATCCTTGAATATATTTGTTCATTGTTTGCTATGGGCTGTTTTACTTGGTTAATCACTTGGCTTATTTTTGACGATTTCCTTGAACGTGACAGCTTCAGTACTGGGATCTTCTGTGGTTATTTTGCCCATCTGATATTCGGATTCGTTATTTTTCGTTATAGATTACCACGCATATATCCCTTGGCCTTGGGCGGTTTTAGCCTGATTGCCGTAGGCGCCGCGTTACTGATAAAGCTGATGTTTGAGGATAATGACCCCATAGGTGGATTTTTGTTTATTGGGCTTTATATCATTTTGGCAAGCACAGGTTTGAGTATTTGGTTGAGGGAGCTAAACCGGAAACTTAAACCTCAGTTTGTAGGAATCGCCAGCCAAGGAAGCGTGAGCGTGGGAGATGTTCATGAGCAACAATAATGGTTTACAGGATAGCGAAATGATCACTCGATCCAGCACTGATAGTGTTACATCAATCGACGCTTCGAGTGAATTAAGTCTAATCAAACTCTGGCAAGCTTTGTATGCCGAAGGCAATGTTAGTGCTGCTCAAATGCCAGAAGACCATGATATCCCTTGGTATATTGCCACTATGCAGGCGTTTGCTGCTTGGATAGCGGCGTTGTTTTTATTGAGCTTCATGATGGCAGTGTTTGGTGCCATTTTTGAGCATGTTGAAGAAGATGTCATTTTATTTATCGGCTTAACCTATTTAGCCTTGGGGATTGGGCTGTATTTTTTACCGCGGCAACAGATTTTTATTGAACAATTTGCTTTTGCCGCCTGTTTGAGTGGTTTGATCAGTGTGGCATGGGGATTATTTGATTTAATTAACAATGATTTTAGCCTCACATGGTATCTCTGTATGGCGGGTATTACATTGGTACTGTGGGGCTTGATTGCCCACGGGCTAGCCCAGTTTGTATTCGCTTTTTGCTTAAGTTGGTGCGTGATTGGCCTGATGGCAAAATTTGAACTGCTCAATTTTAGCCCAAGCCTTTTTGCCGTAGTCATTAGTCTAGTGTTATTAAATATCAATCAGTTCGGGCGTCATTATCGCAGGGCTCGGATGCTCATCTATGGTTTCGCACTCGCGTTGCTTTCGTTGCAGTTGATGCACGCTTTTAGTA
Organism: Shewanella oncorhynchi; assembly: GCF_030848765.1. Taxonomy (NCBI): domain Bacteria; kingdom Pseudomonadati; phylum Pseudomonadota; class Gammaproteobacteria; order Alteromonadales; family Shewanellaceae; genus Shewanella; species Shewanella oncorhynchi. Next base: position 2,955,999 of record NZ_CP132914.1, on the reverse strand, counting down.
TGGACAGTATTTTTGAAGCCTTATTTAGCCCTTGGCAGCAAAGCCTGTGGCTGACACTGACTCATCTGTTGATTATTTTCGCTATTTGCGGATTTTTATTGGTGACAATCTTGCGCGAGCGCCATCAATCACTAAGCTCACCAGCGGCGCTAGGGTGTGTTATCGGTTTAGTCATCGTTAGCGGTTTATCCTTACCTATGCAGGGTTTATCAACAGCTATTCTATTGATCTTGCTTGGCCATTATTGCAACGAGTCTTGGTTGAAAGGTATGGGAATGGTGTCGGCGCTGTTATTTGTCAGCGGGTATTATTATTCCCTAGAGACGACTCTGTTACTTAAATCTGGTTATTTGATGGGCTTAGGCGCCTTGCTGTTGGTGGCAAGGTTAGTGATGTGGCGGTTATTTCCTGCCAATGAAAATGCCAAGGAGACTGTGTGATGGGCAATGTGATGGGAAAACTGTCGGCTTCACATAAATGGGCGCTTGGACTCGTATTATTCACAACAGTGACGATTCTCGCTGGCGTGAATTGGCGCATTTTCAAATTCGAACAACTGCTTAATCACGGGCAAGTGGTGCGTTTTGCATTAGCACCGGTCGATCCGCGCTCATTAATGCAGGGTGATTACATGGCGCTTGAATATGCCATTGCGCGCGATGTGCGTAGCGCCTTAGCGCCGCAACAAATGCAGGGGCAGTTATTGCTGGCTGTCGATGGGCAAAAAGTGGCGCGTTTTGTGGACTTTTATACCGACCAAGCACTCGGTAAAGATCAACTACGAGTGCAGTTTCGTGTCCGTGGTAATCAAATTAAGCTCGCATCGAACAGCTTTTTCTTTGAAGAAGGGCAAGCCGATCATTTTAGTGCAGCTAAATACGGTGAGTTTAGAGTGAATTTGCAAGGTGAGTTACTGCTCGTCAGTTTACTCGATGAAAAGCTTCAGCCCTTATAACCCTATGTCAGGATTGCCATCCATTTGTTCTGCTTACTTGATTAACCTCGATTGATCTCTGGCCGCACTGTGTAGTGCGGCCAGCATCTCCCGTACTGCTTTCTTCCTAGTTCTGATCGCTAAATCGCGCGAATAATATCCACCTTAAGTTGCAACTTTGATGCAACCAATTTGTAACCTTGACCGCCTATAGTATCGTCAGTCTTCGAGGTGATATCACCTTGAAGCATCTAAGCGCATCAATTAAATACCAAATATTAAAACAATACATTTAGGGGTCTCAATGTTTAACACTAAAACTGTGCTGGCGTTAGCCATCAGCAGCGTTTGTGGGCTTGCCCATGGCGCGGATAATTTGATCATTTCTGAATATGTCGAAGGCAGCAGTAATAATAAAGCTATCGAATTGTATAACCCAACCGCGGGCGCTATTGATTTAAGCCAATACCAATTGCGCTTCTATTTTAATGGCAGCACAAACGTCGGCACGACCATTGCGCTCACTGGCTCATTAGCGGCGGGGGCGACTTATGTGGTTGCCGATAATGACTCTTCTGCCGATATCCTTGCGGTTACAAATCAACAGAGTAGCGCCAGCTTCTTTAACGGCGACGATGCGATTGAACTGACCTATCAAAATCAAGTCATTGATAGTTTAGGCCAAGTCGGTGTTGATCCCGGCGCCGAGTGGGGCAGTGGTGATCTCTCCACTCAAGATAATACCCTGCGCCGTAATCCTGATCTGCTGATTGCCGATCCTATCAGTACCGATGCAGTAAGCTTTAGCACTTGGCTAGGTTTTGCGAAGGACGATGTTTCTGATCTTGGTAAATTCAGTGCGGGTACGCCAACCGATCCAGTCGACCCTCCACCAAGCTCTTTAGTGTGCGGCGAAGAAGCCACAGCAATTCATGCGCTTCAAGGCGCGGGTGCTTCCAGCCCTCTCAATGGACAAACTTTAGTGGTTGAGGCGGTTGTCGTCAGTAATCAAGAAGCCGGTCTTAAGGGCATTTTCGTGCAAATGGCTGATAACGAAGCCGATAGCGATCCCCAAACCTCTGAAGGTGTGTTTGTATATACCGGCACTGCGCCCACAGCTTATGTGGCAGGCGATCGTATTCGTTTAAAAGCCAAAGTCACTGAATATCAAGGCTTAACTGAACTAACGACTTTATCTGATCACAAGTTGTGTGCCACAGGACAAACGTTACCTACGGCCGCGCTAGTGACCTTACCTGTTAACAGCAGTGATGATTTTGAGCCCTTTGAGGGCATGCGGGTTCGTTTCAGCCAAGATTTAGTGGTGAATGAAGTCTATAACCTAGGCCGTTATGGCGAGATTTCATTAGGCAGTCAGCGCCACTTTATCGGTACGCAGGTGGCTGCACCGGGCGCGGATGCGCTAGCTGTGAGTGCAGCCAACCAACGGGACAGTATTTTACTGGATGACGGTTTAACGGCGCAGAATCCTGATCCTGTGCAATTCCCCGCTCCTGGTTTGAGCGCATCAAACACTGTGCGTGTAGGCGATAAAGCCACATCGCTTACGGGTGTAATGCACTATGGCTTTAATCTGTATCGTATTATGCCAATCGAAACGGTGAACTTTGTGGCTGAAAACCCACGCCCAGTTGCGCCCACATTGGTTGAGGGTGGTAATCTAAAAGTCGCTAGCTTTAACGTACTCAACTACTTCAATGGTGATGGCCAAGGCGCAGGTTTCCCAACTGCGCGTGGTGCCAATACCTTAAGCGAGTTTGAGCGTCAAAAGGCGAAGATTGTCAGCGCCATGGTGGGCATTAGTGCCGATGTATTTGGTTTGATGGAAATTGAAAACGATGGCTTTGGCGCTAATTCAGCCATTGCCGATTTAGTCGCAGGTTTGAATGCTGCTGTGGGTGAAGCACGTTACGCTTATATTGCGCCAACAGGCATGAATGCGATTGGCACCGATGCCATCACAGTCGGCTTGATTTATCGCAGTGATAAAGTCACGCCGCAGGGCGCTGCACGTATTTTATCCAGTGCAAATTCGCCATTAGATAGCGATCAACAGCCCCTGTTTGACGATAGCAAAAACCGTCCAATGCTGACGCAAGCCTTTAGCGTGAACGGCAGTGAAGAAGGCGTGGTTGTTGCGGTTAATCACCTTAAATCTAAGGGCAGTGAATGTGCGGGCGAACCTGATCTTAACGACGGTCAAGGCAACTGTAATATCACTCGTACCCGTGCGGCGACGGCTGCAGGTCAATGGATTAGCGAGCAATATCCAGATCAAGGCGTATTGCTGATTGGTGATTTGAACGCCTATGCGAAGGAAGATCCATTAACTGCTTTAGGTAATGCAGGCTTTAGTGAGCTGTTTGCCAAACTTGAAAAGCCAAATCCTTATTCCTATGTGTTCTCGGCTGAATCGGGTCAGTTGGACCATGCTTTAGCAAACGCTGCCCTGGTGGATAAAGTGGTGGATGTGACGCAGTGGCATATCAATACCGACGAACCACGCGTTTTGGATTACAACGAAGAGTTTAAGACGCCCGCTCAAATCCAAGACTTATTCGCAAGTGATGCTTACCGCTCATCGGATCACGATCCTGTGGTGATTTCACTCTTACTTGAAGCGGAAAAAGTCGCGCCAGTGGCCAGTTTCACTCAAGTGGTGAATGGCGCTGCAGTGCAACTGACATCCACTTCAACCGACAGCGACGGACAAATCGTGTCAGCTGAGTGGAGCTTTGGTGATAACACAGTGGCAGTGGGTGAGGTTGTTACTCACAGTTACAGCCAAAGTGGTGAGTATCTGGTCACATTAACAGTCACGGATAATGACGGCCTAACCCATAGCACGTCACAAATGGTGACAGTGGTTGCTGGTAATGTTAAACAACCACCTGTTGCGCAAATTCAGCGTATTAATTTATGGTTAGTCGATATGTTTATCTCGACTAGCTATGATACCGATGGCGTAATCAAGCAACATAAATGGACATTCGACAATGGCACCCGCGCTAACGGTCAAGTGGTATTGCGCCTTGCCCGCCGTGGACAACACACTGTTGAACTGACCGTTAAAGATAACGACAAGTTAACGGATACCACGACGCTGACTTACCGTTAAGCCAGTTTTGTATTCCGTTGATTCTTAAGTGATTCAAAGCCCGCAGCCGCGGGCTTTTGTTTTTGCCTAAAAGCAAGATAACTTTGTCGTCAGTTGTTGTGACGCATCAATTGTCATTGTTTCCCCAGTGACTCTTCACCTCTTTATTTAACAAGAAGTATCCCTGAGGGTTCTAATAAAATATCCCTGTTTTAGAAGGTTACAGGTGCAACAATGCCAATCTTAACTAACCCTTCTGCTGTTCGTTTAGCTAAAAAGCTATTGCCCCAAAGTTCACCACAGCTTGAAGTTCAGCCATTTGTTGTCTGATAATTTGAGATACATAAAGTAATGACTACCAAAAAGTAAGGCCTGACCATCAGGGATTGCATAAACCGTTACAGTTGATCAGACTTTGAAGTGATTCTCGGGAGCAAAATCTAGTATTTGGCGTTAGCTTTGGGTAAAGCACTTCTGCCCCATTCTTAATTGAAACCAGTAGACTCGTCGTATCAAGCTTGAATATTTGACCTGCTTTTGTTAATGAGTATTGTTGTGCTTACAGCTATTTTGGAAAAATAAGGCAACAAATCAACAAATCAATAAATCAACAAATCAACAAATCAACAAATAACGTGTGATTTTTCTTTTTTTCTATATGTATAGAACGTTAATTGGGATCTGAGGTGACGGTAAAACAAGAAAGTAATCTGTTGATTTATTGAGCAGTGATAATGCAACAATTCAGCGCAAAATGTTTAGCCATGATTCAACCATGTATGGTTGGGGAGTAGAGCCCCAATGCATTAATCTTTCGTTAATAACAACCGCTGGTGAGCTCACCACTCTATAGTCCATCATCACTTCTGGATTTGACTCCATAATCAAGTTAATACTGATGCCACGATTAGTCGCGATAGTAGTGATTAACGCTGCTGTACTTGTGCATTTTGTGCATCCATTGCCCAAAATTTTTATGTATAGCATTTTTACACTCTCACAAAATGGATCATTCACTCAGTGCCACAGTTATTGGAGATAGGATAAGGACACTTTGCAAAAATTCACTTCAATGTGATAACGGTTAAAATCTATGTGCGCACTATGCCTTTTGGTTTTATTCTAATCAACTAGAGCTTCATTAAAATTTAGGTGTTTTTCTTAAATTTTTGTTAACCTTAGTGTGCTTAAGTAAGGTAAAAACGTAAGTGCTCCATACAACTGATGACCTAAGTAGTCTTCACTACTCATACACTTAAGCTATAATTTTTTAATATCAGAGCTTAAGTATTCGTACTAATTATGTTAATTACTAATACTTTACAACTCTCTCTTTTCGTTTAATATGCGAATTACAATCACTTTTTTATGTAGGATTATGGACCCTCACCGACGATACGCTGTAACTTCATTTGTTGCAGCCATTATCAATAAGCATTGTCTTTCCATTTATTTCAATGAGTTAAGACAAGTATCTACACAATCAAATACACGGCTAATCAAAAAGTTGATAGCAGGTAGTAGATGGTTTGTTCTGAGAATTTCAAATCATACCCCAAGCCCGTTCTGGGAAAGGTCCTTTCGTTATATTCTTTTGTTTTTTAAGAAGATTATTTCATGAGTTGTATCTAAGCTATCTTTCGATATTTAGCTGAGCTCATTGAGTTTCAGTATCAATTGTCTATTCATTTTTTCTTGTTCAACTTAAAGCGGAACCCAGAGCCACGACTATGGAAATTTTTATTCTTATTGGTTTGATTGTGTTAAATGGCTTATTTGCTATGTCGGAAATCGCCATTGTGACTGCTCGCAAGTCACGGCTAACTGCCCTTGCTCATGGCGGTAGCAGCACTGCTAAAGCAGCACTCAAACTGGCAGAAGATCCAACGCAATTCTTGTCAACTGTGCAGATAGGCATAACATCAATAGGGATCTTAAACGGAATATTTGGTGAATCCATCCTCGCCGAACCTTTGTCACTTTGGCTTCAGACTTTTGGTCTAAGTCCAGATTTAACCAACATCTTTTCAACCGTTCTAGTGGTTATCATTGTCACTTATGTGTCAATTGTCATTGGTGAGTTAGTTCCCAAGCGAATTGGTCAAGTCAGTGCGGAAAGTATTGCCTGTCTAATGGCTAAACCAATGGTATTTCTAGCAATAGCAACCAAACCATTTGTATGGATGTTATCCGGTTCAACTCATGCTCTTATGCGTCTAATGGGATTTTCGCATAGACTTGACGACAATGTGACTCAGGAAGATATTCAGGCAATGTTGCAGGAAGGCTCATCTGCAGGGGTGATTGAGCACAATGAACATGCGATGGTTAAAAACGTTTTTCGATTAGATGAACGTACTATTTCTTCTTTGATGGTGCCACGGTCTGATATTGTATTTCTCGACTTAAACCTGCCTCTTGATGCAAATCTGCGAACTGTTATGCAGTCTCCTCACTCACGATTTCCTGTTTGTCGTAACAATGTTGATGATATGGTGGGTATTATTTCAGCTAAACAACTCCTTTCACAGTCTATCGCGGGTGAACGTTTAGAATTGGTGGATCTCGTTAAGAATTGTAACTTTGTACCCAACAGCTTATCTGGAATGGAGCTACTTGAGCATTTTCGTACTACAGGCTCGCAGATGGTGTTTGTTGTTGATGAATATGGTGATTTGAAAGGGCTGGTAACGCTTCAAGATATGATGGATGCACTGACTGGTGAGTTTTTTCAGGAAGATGTGAATGATCAGATGGTGATAAAAAGGGAAGATGGCTCATTATTACTAGATGGTCTAATCCCTATTTTTGACCTAAAAGACGCTTTAGGTATAAAGCAATTGCCAAATGAAGAGGATGGGCGTTATCAAACGCTAAATGGATTTTTAATGTATGAATTAGGGAAAATACCTCAAACCACAGATATTGTTGAAGTTGCAGGTTGGCGACTCGAAATTATGGATATGGACGGTAAAAGGGTAGATAAAGTCCTTGCTCAAATGTTACCTGATGCTGATTCTTCAGAAGAATCTATATTTGTTGATTGATAAATTCAAAAGCATAGTAGTTGTCAGCTTTAGTGCAAAAAACACGTCTAAAGAGCGACCAACTAAATCTGCTCGGTGAGTCGAGCATTAGCCATAGATTTCCTCATGGTTGTTTAACTAAAAATCGTGCCCGTGAATCACTCTACATCAGACTGATTCACGCTATCCCCAATGCCCCGTTTGCAGCTATTCTGGGGCGCTTTTTTCCCTTGAGATGAATCAAATCTTTATAGAATTGATTTATGTCCCTGTTATGCCTATTCCGACTAGTAATATCGAGAGTTGATTAGTTTACAGTCAACAGAGACGTTACTAATAGAATAGCTAATCCGAATCTGACTAAGCAGAGTGAATTATCTAACAAGGTTTTGTCCGTGCGACCTGAGGTCGTATGAAGCGCTGTTCACCGCGATAAGAGTGAACCATCTGTATCACCAGATGACCCTAAGACTCTGAATAAAGCAGCGAGTCTGACAATGTAACGATATTTGGCTTTATGCCGAATGGGAACAGAATTGTGAGAGGACGTTCTTCCTGATAACCACAATCGGGTAAGTGCTAGGGTGTCAGTATGATGAACGTAAGTGAATCCATATAAGGTGCGTTATACGTGAAACAGCGGAAGTGGTTAATACGCTGTGGCCAAAAGGCACGAGAGTTGGAAAGAGATTGGACAGTGCTCTTTCGTGATCAAATAACTCTCCGCACTATAGTGGGCATCTAACCTGACGTTGCGCGACATACGGAACAGGGTAAGCCTGTATTGCTCCCCTTGGGAAAGCGGTCTGCGAAGACTGCCGATAGTCATGCAGGTAAAGGAGGCTAGAAAAAGCGAATGCCGCATTGTAATGATGCGGATACTGATTTTATCAGGCGCGAAAGCGAGCTGACTTCTAGCTGGTCTCCCGTTGCAAGATGATTTGAAGAACTTTATTCAAGGAGAAACGCAAATGATGGCTTCAAACGAAGTTAGTGCACCTCCTGACAATGCTCAATGGCAATCCATTAACTGGAAGGCGGTTAAGCAACATGTATTAAAGCTTCAAATGCGCATTGCAAAAGCAACCCGAGAAGGTAAACACAGCAAGGCGAAAGCATTGCAGTGGATATTAACCCACTCTACATCAGCAAAATTGCTTGCTGTTAAAAGAGTTTCTCAAAATAAAGGCAGCAAAACACCAGGGATCGACGGCATTATTTGGAATAGTGATGCTCGTTGTATGACTGCGGTGAATCAACTGAGCCGGAAAGGCTATCATGCCAAACCGCTCAGGCGTATCTACATCCCCAAGAAAAACGGCAAACTCAGACCTTTAGGCATACCCTGCATGATAGATAGAGCGCAGCAAGCGCTTCATCTTCTCGCCTTGGAGCCTATTTCGGAAACGTTGGCCGACCTCAATAGCTATGGCTTTCGACCTAACCGAAGCGCAGCAGATGCAATTGCACAGTGCTTCAAATGTTTATGTATGAAGCGCTCTAGCCAATGGGTTCTTGAGGGTGACATCAAAGCTTGTTTCGATAAGATAGGTCATCAATGGTTCATCGACAACATTCAATTAGATAAGCGAATGCTGAAACAATGGCTTGGATGTGGTTATGTTGATAAAGGATTGTTCTACAAAACAGCAGAAGGAACACCGCAAGGCGGGATAATCTCCCCAACGCTGATGTTGCTCACGCTGGCTGGGTTAGAACAATTGGTTAAGTCTATTGCCTGTAAAACAGGTAATAGGGTCAACTTTATCGGATATGCAGACGATTTTGTTATCACAGGTTCTTCGAAGGAAGTGCTCGTTAATGAAATCAAGCCGCAACTAATTGGTTTTCTACAGGAAAGAGGCTTAACACTCTCTGATGAGAAAACGCACATAACTCATATCGATGATGGGTTTGACTTTCTGGGATTCAATATCAGGAAGTACAACGGCAAACTGCTCATTAAGCCGAGCAAGAGCAACGTTCTATCATTTTTGAGTAATCTACGTGAATTCATCAGAAAACATCCAACAATCCCCGTTAACGATTTAATCAAAATATTGAATCCGAAACTGAGAGGATGGGCGAACTATTATCGCCACAGTGTTGCAAAGCAAGTTTTCGGTTATGTAGGGCATCAACTTTTCTGGTTGTTATGGCGTTGGGCCGTTAGGCGTCATCCAACTAAAAGTAAGGACTGGGTGAGGCGTAAATACTATATGAATCGCATAGGAGGATGGCAATTTCACGGTTGGCAGAAAATCGCCAACATGGACTGCCATTTTAATCTGGTTCAGATAGCTCAAACGCTGATAAAGAGACATGTGAAAATCAGGAGCGCAGCCATACCTTACGACCCCGAATACGAAGCTTACTTAAGTAAGCGGAAACAGGCAAAGGAAGGTCGAAACTCTTGGTTCGATCCTGTCTTAGCTGCTATGTAGGGTGCTGGGTAACAGAACACGCCTTAGTGGAGGCTTGAGCCGTATGCAGTGAAAGTTGCACGTACGGTTCTTAGGAGGGCGGCACTTGGTAACAGATGCCGTCTATCCGACAAAAGTATGTTGCGTATGCCTTTTAAACCTACAGGTTACGCGAATGCTCGAAAGGTGAGCCGTGGTGATTTGCGATACGACCGTCCGCCCCATGGATGGGGCGGTCGGGCATTCTAGGATGGACTTGAACAACATTCTTGTTTAACTGCCAGTTCGCTGTCCATGGCTCTCATTCATAAACTTAGAATCCCTAGGCTTCTATTCACCCTGTCGACGAGCAAATACGATGGCAAGCTTATATGAGTAGGTCAAACCAATAAGCGCTCCACGGTTTAAAATGGATGGCCTAATTTATTGCCCATCATTTTATCTGTCATTTTAATTAGTTTTTATTGGCAATATATATCTATTAAAGCTATATCATTTAGTTTTTCACTTAGTCGCTTGAGACACTAAAAAATGAATTCTGAAGTTTTGAAGTATGTAAACGAGCATCAGCTTTCGTCTGTAATGAATAAAACAAAGTGGTGCGAGCTTGAAAAGGCATTAAATGGATCTGAAGACTTTATTCCCTATGTGCGATACAAATTGATTTATGATGAAAACCCTAATGCAGGTTTTACTGCTGTGTGGTGGCACGAGTTACTTGAAATAGCAGAAACCATTGAGTGGTTAGAAGTTGATCCATTCAAAAGAGAATGGCTAGGCAGATTAGTGGCGGATCGAGTGACGGACTTTTCTGATGTTGTAAGCGCACAATTAGCCCAATATTCAATTCCTTATTCGATAGAAAATGGTATGTTTCGGATTTGGGGTTATCTGAGGAGGGATGAATCTCCAGAATTTATCTAACTGAAGAGTTATATCTCTGTAAGTTACTTATTTTCAAGCTAAAACCACTCAAAATCGAGACCTAAATACTGATTGTTGGGATTGGAGATAGAGAAATAAGACAATAAAAAAGTGCTTTATTTTTCAATAAAGCACTCATTTTTAAGCGACTCAAGCACTCGTTAACCTACTGATCACAGTACCGATTAAAGTAGCGATCAAAGTACTATGTAGAGTGGCCAGCCAAGGAGACCGACGAGACCTTCTTTGTGTTCGAATCTTTCTAAGCGTTCGGGTGAAGCGTCGCTGAGTAAGAGTTCGCGGTAGCTTTTCGCAAAGTGCAGGGTACGCAGTAGGGCGGGGGCAAAGTTTTTACCGAGATCTTTACTGATGGTTTCAGCGAGTTCTGCGGGTAATTCTGCTAACGCTTTCTGGGTTTCCAATTCGATACGCTCACGGGTAAACCACTCCTCTTTTAAGGTGATTTTGCCGATACGCTTTTTCAAATCCTGTCTGACTTTGGCGCCATCAAACAACAATCGATACAGTACCGCTTCGGCTAATACACTCTCTAGATTGAGAAAATCTAGCGGATCATAGCTCGATTGCGCGTAAAACTGTGCCAATAGGGCTGCAATTGACTGTTGGCGTTGATGCTCAAGCAGGGCATCTTGATAGGCTTCATAGCCTAACCATTCTTCCGCATCGGGCGGGCTAGACACTTGTTCAAGCAAGAACTTGTCGACATCGCCGTACAGTGACTTGCCGTTGACGAGTTTGTGCTTGCTGACGGTGCTGAGCATGCTCCAGCCTTTTTGAAAGCATTTGACTACGCCATCGGCGGTGATCAACAGGCGTATCGCCTGCTGCGGATTCTGGTTTGATAACTCCATCAAACCAAGACTCACCACACCAATGACATCGTGCGCCGCTTGTTCGAGCAGGTGCATTTTGTACTTGTTGTAAAACTTATCGGCCAGTTTGAGGCTCATCAAAATGGCTTTGGATTTGATTTGTGACAGCTGTTCACCGCTCAGCGTTTCGTCTGCTTGGCCTTGGATCAATACCTTGCTCAGGTAGGGTCCTTGATCTACATCACGCAGTACCAGTTGCATCAAATAATTCCTTAATCCAAAAAGCTAAACATATCATCGACTTCAGCGTATTCATCCGTCACTTGGTTTTTCTCTTTGGCTTGAATAACCAGCTCGTTGACAAACTTGCTGATGATCATTTCCCAACCTGAGCTTTCGTTACGCAGCAGACTCTTAATGGCTTTTTCAACATCGGGCGCGAGCTCGTGGATCAAGGCCATTAGGCTGCGTGGGTCGTCTATGCTGAGGCTGTGTGCATCTTCACTGGCAACGCGGCTGTCGTAGCCGATGGTTTCAGTGTCTTCTTCGTCATCATAGAGATCTGTGTAGCCGTCTTCATCTTCATGTTTTTCGCCTAACATCATTTCGATGAAAGGGATCGACAGGTAGAAGAGGCCCGCAGGATCTTCGGCGATACATTCTAGAATCGCAGTTTGCTTTTCTTCGCTATCTTGAATGCGAATTAAATAGGTCAAAAAATCAAAGGTATGCTGAATAAGTTCTTCGGCATTGTTTTTGATTTTTTCTTCCCAGTACAAAGGTTGCTGACAGACGATGTCGCGAATTTGTTCCGGGGTCATGAGTTCAGACATGATCGAAGGGCAAGAGATATCATGGTGACTGTTGATTTGCGTCAGCGTGACGATATCCATGTGTTCGATAACTTCGACTAATTGCTCGTCGCTCATGGTATTTGCAATGATTTCAAAGCGTTTGCTCGCTTGTTTTGGCTCTACGTCCGCCAACTCTTTAATTTCGGCGACGGTAATCTCAATGAGACTAGTGTTCATTAGCGGTCCTCATCATCGTAGTGATCGTAGTAGCCATCTTCCTCTTCGCCTTCATCATCATCGTCGTTATCTGAGGTGCCAACATAATCGTTGTCATCATCTTCATCGTCGTGATGTTTTGCTGCTGGCGTTGCTTTACCTTGAGTTTCAAGTAAATACAGCACGGCGCAGCTTTCAATCAGTAAGGTTTCCGAGTAACCACGCACGGCTAACACTAAAGGTAAATCAGCATTGTTAAAGCCAATCGTGACTTTAAACTCATCCCACTCGGGTTGAGTTGCCGTGTTTATCCAATGTGCCCACTTGAGTTTGGCTTCGGCGGGAAACTTAATTCGACCGTAAAGCGCGACAGGCAGGTACTCAGGCACAGTATCGAGCATCTTAGGATCGGCTTCTAACACCTTTTTGATTTGGCTAGTAAATTGCTCTAGCGCTTTAGGTGTATCGGGATCGTCGTAGGACTCGATATTGTCGTAGGCATTATTTTTTAGCTCATTAATGCGTGAGATATTCAGTTTTTTGACCATTTGGCACTTACTCTAGAAAACGCTCAAGGATAAAATTGATCCCACAGCTCGCGCATGGCACTAGCGGGATCGGTCACTATGACGTTATTGAAATCTTTGATAAACGCATTTCGTCGCTTAGGATCGGACAACACATCATAAGCATTTTTAACGCGTTCAAGTTGTACGGCGGCTTGCTGCTTTTCCTCTTCCGAGGCGCCTAACAACTTGTCGGGATGATATTTGTTTGACAGCCGTCGATAGGCTTTTTTAATGTCGTCTTCTTTGGCACTGGGTTTTATACCAAGCACACTAAAGTGGTTAATCATACTTGTACCTGCAGGCGATGGGGCTGATATCGCGAGATAAAAAGGGTTTGACTCTGATTATCTTTAAATTCGTGGAATTATGATTAGTCAGCCGTGGATGATAGCAGAAATTCCCACTCAGCGGCAAACGCGCGAGCAGGAATTTGTGCTTTAGTGAAGGGTTAAAAATCCTTTAAACTTTAATCTGTTGTGGCGCATAGATTAAGTCTACCGCTATGCTGTTGAAATCCGGTTACCTAGCCAGATTGACAGCTAACTTAACCTTGTTTTAGGCGAGATAATGGCCCTCGATTAAGGGCAATATTTTAGCGCCGAACAGTGCCGAATCCTCGCTAAACGCATTCACACAGAGCTAACCCACACTCGCCTCGGCCACGTTAGGCTGAGCTAACGCCGTAACCGCTAAGTCAGACTAGACACTAAACGCAGGTTCATTCCAAGGGTGAGCATTTGTTTTTGTTCTCGCTGTAAATCTTTCATAAACAAGCTGATTTTCCGCTTATGGCTTGGTAGTACTAGCATGAGTCCATCGGGGATCACTTTAATATGATCTAAGGTCAGCGTCTTAGCGATACGGCCAAGATTGAGCAAGACAGCGAGCCTAAGCAAGCAGAGCAGGCGATTGAGTGTGAGCTTATGGTTGGGATCGAGTTCAGCCAGCATTAATTCGTTAGGCTTCTTTCTGTGATTGGTGATAAGCCGCGCTAAATCCAGCTGTAATGCTTCGCTAAACCCAGGTAAGTCACTGTTACTGATAATGTAACCGCCGTGTTTGTGCAGGGATTTTGAATTAATGTGTAATCCGATTTCATGTAAAGTCGCGCTATAGGCGAGCAAGCGCGCATGGGGCCTTAATTGCCATTCATCGGCGACCTGTTCAAACAAGGCCATGGCAGTGTCGCGTACCTTAGTCGCGTGGGCCATATCGATATGATAAAGCTGGGCAATACTGTCGACGGTGCGGTGGCGAATATCCTGATATTGACCAATCTTTGCCAGTTCATAGAGTACGCCTTCACGCAGTGCGCCTGGGCTAAACTCAAGTTTTTGAATTGGTAAGCGCCTAAAAAAGCTGATCAAAATGGCAAGTCCGGCGGGCACTAAGGGAATGCGTTTATCATCGACGTTGGCAAATTGGATTTGGCTAATATGGCCACATTTGATCAACTTGATTTTGAGCTGTTTGAGTCGTGGTAGCGTGATGGTTTCATCGCCGTGCTCTTCTTGAATTGCTTCGCAGATGGCTTTTACTGTGCCTGAGCTACCTAAGGTGAGTTCCCAGCCACCCGCGAAATATTCCTTTGAGAGCGACGCGAACTGCTTATCGGCCGCACTTTGGGCATCGCGAAATGAGGCTGGGGTGATGAGCCCATCAATAAAGAAACGCTCATTAAAACTCACACAACCGCAGCGCAGGCTAGATAACTGAGTTGGGGTATTTTTCTGGCCGATCACCACTTCGGTAGAACCGCCACCGATATCGATGACTAAATTACTTTTCCCTAGCACTTGGCTTTGGGCAATACCGTTATAAATCAAACGCGCTTCTTCATGGCCCGAAATGACCTCCACCGGATAGGGCATGATGGCGAGCGCAGCCTCGATAAACTGATCGCGATTTTTGGCGATTCTCAGAGTGTGGGTGGCGACTAATCGCACTTGCGCTTGGTCGAGATTGGAAAATCGTTGGTTAAAATCCCGTAGGCAATTGAGCCCACGTTCTATGGCGTCATTGTCGAGAATATTTTGCGCATTGAGCCCAGTGGCGAGCTGAACCTGTTGTTTTTCTTTATGTAAAATCTGCAAACTGCCATCTTGCTCGCGGGCAATGACCAGATGAAAACTGTTCGACCCCATATCGATGGCGACAAAGTGGCGCGATTTAGAGTTTGCGAGTACATTGCTGGGCGTAGCGTGTGACTGTGTGTGCGAATATGTGGTTACCAATCGGATTATCCTTAGGCAATCAAAGCGATATAAAGCCAGCGATTAGCTGGCTTTGGCCCGTAACTCAGGTGTTATGTCAGGCTGAGTTTTCACTTCTCGCTCAGCGTCACCCTCATGGGTGGACATACGTAAGGCATTAAATTCTTGCAGTTGGCGCTTCTCATAATTAATCAGATATTGATAAATGGCAATTTGAGAACGCACTTTTCGTTTGTTACCGCGATTCCGATAAGGATTACTTTGTTCCTTGTTGATGACACGTGCTTTAGTGTTGTCATTGAACTGTAAGGATAAAATATCCATTATCATCTGTTTTAGGCGCAGATCATAAATCGGCACACTCACTTCAACGCGATTATCTATGTTGCGACTCATCCAGTCGGCGGAGCAGATAAAGAGTTTGTTCTCTCCACCCGCATGGAACAGCATCACTCGTGAGTGTTCGAGGAATCGGTCGACGATACTATAGACTTCGATGTTGTCGCTGATCCCTGGAATTTGCGGGATAAGCGAACACATGCCGCGAATAAGTAACTTGATTTTGACCCCAGCGGCTGAAGCCTCATAGAGTTTTTGGACTAAGGATTCATCGAGTAAGTTATTTAATTTTAAGGTAATTGCCGCCTTCATATGGCTTTGGGCATTAACGATTTCATTATCAATTAAGTGACTCAGTTTTTGTCTGGCATCGTAGGGCGACACGATTAAATGCTGGAAGTTATCGCGGCGATACGGATGTTCAATCAAGTCAAACACTTGTTCCACTTCACGGGCAATCTCTTGATTGGCGGTGAACAGTGACAAGTCGGTGTAAACCCGCGCCGTGCCTTCGTTAAAGTTGCCTGAGCCAACGTGACAATAGAGTTTGATTTCCCCTTGTTCTTCGCGGCCAATCAAGCACAACTTGGAATGCACTTTTAAACTGGTGATACCGTGGTGAACTTTGACGCCCGCTTCGGCCAAGATGCGGGTCCATTCGATGTTGGATTGCTCATCGAATCTGGCCCTGAGTTCAATGACGGCGGTGACTTGTTTGCCATTTTTCACTGCATCGATAAGCGATTGCATCACATGGGATTTTTTCGCGACTCGATATAAGTTAATTCGAATAAAGCGCACCGCCGGATCGTAGGCCGCTTGGCGCACCATTTCGGTAAAGTGGGAAAACTTATGGTACGGATAATTGAGCATGATATCGCCCATCCGAATCGCATCGAAACTGTTGGCACTGCGGCCGAAACCTGCACTATTGAGCGCCGGTAGTTTTTCGTTTTCGAGGTAGTCGCGGCTCGGGTTGGGGAAGGCGATAAAGTCTTTAAAGCTGTGGTAACGCCCGCCTGGGATCAAACATTCGGTCGAGCTGATGTTCAGGTTTTCTTTGAGCATCACCAACATGTGTTCAGGCATTTCTTTGTCGTACACTAAGCGTACAGGCTCGGCGGTAAGACGTTTTTTCAATCCCTTGGTCATTTTCTCAAGCTGGGTTTGTTCAAGCTCGTCAGTGATATCAAAATCGGCATCGCGGGTTAACTTCATCGAATACACTTCGATAGCATCGTACTCGAAGAAGGGACCAAAGAGTTCATCTACGCAGTGGCGAATAATATTATCTAATAAAATCAGATATTTTTTCGCTTTACTCTTTTCAGCTGGGAGTTCGATAAATCGCGGTACATTTTTAGTCGGTACTTCGACTAAGGCGTATTGGCGGCGCGCCTTAGTGAACAAACAAACACACAAATAGGTGGCGTCGTCGTTGATTTGCTTGATCAGATCGCGATTATTATTGACCATAAGCGGCGCGATATGGCGTTTGAAATGGTCTCTAAAATGCTTTTTCAGCCAGTCGCTGTGGAACTCGCTTAATTGTTTCTCATTGATTAACAAAATATTACGACGTACAAGTTCGCGCATTAAATCCGTGTATATGCCATCGAACCTTTCTTGCAATGCCATCACTTTCGATTGGATCTTGGCCATTAAATGGCGGCTATTACTGCGACCTTCCTGCAGGGATGACAGCAAAATGGAGCGTCTGACCGCAGCCACACGCACCCTAAAAAACTCATCCATGTTATTGGAAAATATCCCTAAAAAGCGGACTCGCTCCACTAAGGGAACATTGTGATCGCAGGCTTCTTGCAATACCCGCTCATTAAAAGACAACCAAGAGAGTTCTTTATCAATCGAAAGTTTATCGGTATTCGGGGACACTGCACAGCTCCTTTAAGCAAGCGTCATGGCGCAATATACAATAGCATTCATCCGCCGTTGTGCAATCAGATTTACTGCCGACAAGTGAAGGAATTTCAATGATAAATATTGCGTACACGCCAAAATCAGTCAGGGATTTATCTGGGATAAAGATACGAGGGAAATATGTCAACTTGATGACGAGTGTGACAGAAATATGACCTTATGATGATCATCTTGGATTGAGCTTAAACTCTGTTCGCGTCACTGCGATTTAAGTCTTGAGAAACTGTGCAAGCGCGGCTTACTGGAGGATAAATCCGTCAGTGTTAACTCCTTGGGCATTATCGCAAACTATGTTATCTTGCTCGGCTTTTTTATCGCGGGAGTAAAAGGTATGTTTGTTGGATTTGATTATGGTAGTGCTAACTGCGCCGTAGGGATCATGCTGGATGATGGTGTGCAGTTATTGGCGTTATCAGGGCAATCAGCTTATTTGCCTTCGACCTTATACGCGATGGACAGGGAACTGATCGCCGAGGCGGTTTATCGTGGTCTTCCCACTGAATTAAAAGCCGATTACGCCAAAAAGCGCGCCGCGCAATTGAGCCGTGCCCGTATGGTGCGCCATGAGTTAGATCTCGATGCCGATGTTCAGGCTGTATTTGTTGGCGAGCAGGCGGTGAGCGCGTATTTAGAAATGCCGGAGGAGGGATTCTATGTCCGTTCGCCAAAATCCTTTTTAGGCGCGACAGGGCTTAGACCCGAACAAGTGGCCCTGTTTGAAGATATTGTTACCTTGATGATGCAGCACATTAAAGTGCGCGCCGAATCTGTGTTAGTTGAAAAGGACCTTGTTAATCAGGGTAGCACTGCGATGATCACCCATGCGATTATTGGTCGTCCGGTGAACTTTCAAGGCATAGGCGGAGAAGAGAGTAACCGTCAGGCCGAAGCCATTTTGACCTTAGCGGCAAAACGCGCGGGTTTCATCGACGTTGATTTTCTGTTCGAGCCGTTAGCGGCGGGGATGGATTATGAAGCGACCTTGACCGACAACAAAACGGTATTGGTCGTCGACGTAGGCGGCGGTACAACGGACTGCTCTGTGGTAAAAATGGGACCCGCCCATAAACAAAAAGCGGATCGCAGTGAAGATTTCCTCGGTCACAGCGGCCAGCGGATCGGCGGTAACGATCTCGATATCGCCCTTGCAATGAATGCCTTTATGCCGCATTTTGGTTTAGGTTCCTTGATGATCAATGGCAAACCTATGCCCAGTAAAACCTTTTGGAATGCGGTCGCAGTGAATGATATTAGCGCCCAGCGAGAATTCAGTACCTTAAGTAGCCGTAAATTGATTGATGAATTGGTTAAAGAAGCCGAGCAGCCACAGTTACTGAAGCGATTGTTAAAGGTGCAACAGCAGCAGTTAAGCTATCAACTGGTTCGCCAAGCCGAGCGTGCGAAAATTGCGCTGTCAGATACCGATAATACTGATGTTAATCTGGATTTTATCGAAGCGGCGCTGCACGCGGGTGTGAGTCGTGACTTGTTTGAAAATGCCATTGAGCCGTCGCTGACGAAAGTGGAAGCCCTGATGCACCAAGCGCTCGCGCAAGCTGCAAAAACTTTGGCTGCAACAAATGTCGCGGTAAACCGCTCAGCAACTGAGGATTTATCCGCTGAAGCAGAGTGCAAACCCGATGTGATTTACGTGACGGGGGGTACGGCACGAAGCCCTGCGATTTATGCGAAAATCGCTGGTATTTATCCCGATATTCCGGTCGTGGTCGGCGATCACTTTGGCTCTGTGACAGCCGGATTAACCCGCTGGGCACAAAAATTATTCGCTAAGCATTAATATATAAGCGCTAACATATAAGCACTAATGTAAAAGGATGTATGAATGAAAACTCTGTTGAAGTGTGCGTTTGCGGCCTCTGTAGGTTTATTGCTTGCGGGTTGTGGTGACGATGTGGGTAAGGTGAGCTTAGGGCTTTTTACCACTAAAGATGTGATTATTGATGCTAAAAACGATCCTAAAATACCTGGGGTGACTTGCCATATCAGTCGTATCGAAGCCAATTTAGACTTTGCCGATCCATCCGATATGGGGATCAGTTGCCGTCAAACTGGGCCAATTACTGCGGCCGATCTGGCGAAGATAGACATGGGAAAACACGGCGAAGTGATTTTCACCGAATCCCTGAGTATTTTATTTAAGTCATTAAAAGTGCGTAGAATTTACGATGCGCAAAATCAGACTCTGTTGTATTTGTCCTATTCGACGAAAGAGACCAATGGTAGCCATAAACATGCGCTCTCAACAGTGCCGCTTTATGGCTCTGCGGCTTGGGTCGATCCTGCATTAAGTATTGGAACGAAAGCGAATTAATCACCGTAGAGTTTATGATTTAGCGGTTTATTTGCTATAAGCATAATGATATTGCAATAAAAATTCGTATTTGTGTCAGTATCGATAAGAGAAGGGGCGGAATATTTATTCAGCCCCTTTTTTATATTCTGCTAGCACTTAGCACATTAAATATCGTTACTTAGCTTTGGCCGCCAATACTGCGTTAAAGCGTTCAAACCCAGCACTGAGATCGGCGATTAAATCAGCGGGATCTTCTAAACCAATATGTAAACGGATCAAAGGTTTGCTCGCATCCCATTGAGTTGCTGAGCGGATTTTTTCAATACCGAAAATGCCGAGGATTAAACTCTCGTAGCCGCCCCAAGAAAAGCCCATCTTAAAGTGACTCATATTTTCAACCAGTGCGGTGACGGCATCGGCATCGCCCTGTTTTAAGATAAAGGAAAACAAGCCGTTGGAGGCACTAAAGTCGCGTTTAAAGAATTCGTGCCCAGGGCATGTCTCGAATGCGGGGTGACGCAGATGATCGACTTCTGGCCGGGTTTTCAACCAGTTGGCCACTTGCAGTGCATTTTTTTCATGTTGCGCCATACGCACGCCTAAGGTACGTAGGCCGCGGGCAGCAAGGTACACATCGTCTGGCGATGTGGTTTGTCCCATCAAATAACTGTGTTCACGTAATTGTGGCCAGTATTTTTCGTTGGCCGTGGCCGTGCCTATCATCACATCCGAGTGACCGACGATATATTTGGTCGCCGCTTGAATTGAGATATCTACACCCATTTCAAAGGGTTTGCTATTGATGGGCGAGGCCCAAGTATTGTCCAGCATAGTGATCAGCCCATGTTCGTGGGCGATGCGGCACAAGGTCGGTACATCTTGCACTTCCATGGTGATGGAGCCCGGAGACTCTAAAAACAGTACCTTAGTATTGGGGCGAATGAGGTCGCGAATGCCTGCGCCAATTAGCGGATCGTAGTAAGTGGTTTCGATACCAAAACCGCCGAGAATATGGGTGCACAGATCCCGCGTTGGCTCATACACGCTATCAACCATTAACAGGTGATCGCCCGTTTTTAAAAATGACAGTAGCGCCGCACTGATCGCCGCAGCGCCAGAAGGGTACAGCGCCGTACCGACGCCGCCTTCTAGTTCGGCAATCGCGGCCTGAAAGGCAAAATGGGTTGGGGTGCCACGGCGGCCATAAAACATCTCGCCATTGGTTTTATTTTTCGCGGCGTGGCGCATTTCATCCATGGTTTCGAATACGATAGTCGAAGCGCGAAAGACGGGCGGATTGATCACGCCTTTGGTCCATTTTTTGTCTCGACCTAAGCTGACGATTTGGGTGGCTTGATGATGTTTATCTGTCATTGGATCATTACCTTGGCATTTAGGTTGAACGAAGAGGTTGAACAATTTGGGAGAATAATTGGCGATTTCTAATCGATTGTTATGGCGGTCATCTTAGCATCTGCACGCATAAATGACAGGAGGCGCGTGATGAGTTTGGCTCATGTTATTGGCCTCCTGTATTTTAGCTGTTGAGATTATTACGCAGGGCTTAAAAGCTGTAACACGCTTAACTTAAAGGCCGTATGTTCTTAATTTAAAGGTAAGGTAACAAGGATATCCACACCATTATGTTCGCTGCGATTACGGGCAAGGATTTGTCCTTGGTGGAACTCGGCGACCAATCGCGCGATATACAGACCTAAGCCTAGGTGGGGTTTATCTTGGGCTTGATTTATCCGTACCGACACCATGGAATCGAAAATCTGCTCCGACATATCAATGGGCAGTTCAGGCCCTAAGTTACTGATAAGCAGAGTCGCTTGCTTACCCACTTGTGTGAGCGTGACTTCGATAGCACTGTCTTTATGGCAAAACTCAATGGCGTTGGCGATAAGTTTGTCCATTAACTGGGCGATATATTCTGGCACACCTTGCATCATCAGTGGTTGTTCGGGCACTTTCACACTAAAGCCTTGTTCTGGATAGGTCATTTGATAACCTTGCATACAACCGCTGACCACTTGGGAGAGTGGGAACTTAGTGATATCGGCCTGCGTTAAACTCTGTTCTAAGCGTGTTGCCTCGCTCATGTTGTTTAAAATCATGCTTAAGCGGCTGACACCTTCTTGGGCGCGGTCGACATATTTTTGCGTGTCTTTATCTAAGGTCTGCAGGTTTAAATGCTCAAGGGATGAACGCACCACAGCCACGGGCGTGCGCAACTCATGGGACAGGCGCGACGACATGTTTTCTAGATAGTGAGTGTACTGACCCAGTCGCCCCACAATGCTAGAGAAGCTACGGGACAGATCGCCAATTTCATCCCGAGCCTTCGACGGTTTGAGGTGATTACGGACACGGCCTTGGCTATCGATGGCGTTTTCGGCTTCATCGCGCAATTTACGGATGCGGTTAGAAATACTCGAGGCGAAGAAGAACAGCGCCAAGGTGCCCATACTCATTATGGTCAAAATCACGTTAAAGAGTTTTTCCAGCGCTCGGTTACGTAGAGTTCGAATTCCGTGGGTGGTTTCTTCGGCGACGACGGCACCCATCACATTGTTATCAATCCAAATGGGGCTCGCGGCGGCGAGTACCACAGCTTTGTTGTCTGGGGTTAACCGCCAAGTCGAACTTTGCTGACCCGCGAGGGCTTTTTGGATATGACTGCCGTCAAGCTCGGTGGAATCTTGTAAGGAATCAATAAAGTCTTTGGGCGGTTTAGTGAGAATTTTATAGTACAGCGGATGCAGATAATCACGCTTGAAGGTATCCCACAGCGCGGTACTCTTTTCATCTTCTAAGGTGCGGGTCCATACACTGTCATTAGCGCGAATGTCGCCGGATTTTGCCAGTACGCGACCGTGTTTATCGACTACCCAAATACGTGAGCTATAGTGGCTCATGCCTTTGATAATACTTTCAATTTCCGGTGATGGTACCAGCACAGTGCCGAGATTGTCGACCGTATCTAAGGCCGAGGTGCCGACAACTGCAGCGACATCACGGTATTTGCTGTCGTTGACATCGGCAATGGCAAATCCGAGTTTGCTGCCGACCATGTCTAAGGGAATACGCAGCTCGACATTGTAGCCCACATCTGTCGTCGCCCATTGTCCTTGGATACGTACCTCAGGTGTAACAGGCACAGTTTGCTTAGGATTAGCGGGTAATTCGAAGGCGCTGATCCAGCCGGGTTGAGTCGTGGCAACGATATAGCGTTTGAATTTATTGTCGGGCGCGAGTGTTGCAATCGAGAGATGATCGTTTCTATCGACACTTAGGGCATTTTTACCCCGCAGTACCACGGTTGGATCAATGACTTGAAAAAAAGCATACAGATAACCATCGTATTGGCCGACCATGTGGGTAAAGCTTAAGGTCAGGGGAGCGTTCGGATCGGCACGCATAATTTGGTGCGCCTCACCGTATTGGATAAATCTGTGCTGATATTCCTGCCATTCGTTGAGTTTGCCGTCGAGCAAAATCGCCCCCGCCAGTGGATAGGCGTATAGATCGCGGCTTTTTTCTACTTGCTTTAAAAAACTCGCTTGCCCATCGAACAATTTCGGCCGCTCGTGCAGCGCGGTGGCCAGTGCTTGAGTGGTGCCTTCTAAGGTGCGTTCTTGGCCGTGGCGAAGATACTTTTCCATTTCCCACACATATTGATACCCCAGCCAAGGTAGGCAGAGCAAGAACAGGCTAAGGCCGATGACTTTAGTGCGTAGACCAAAGGGGAAACGTGTCATAAGTTAGGGATCAGCATTAATGGGTTTAAAAGTTCATTCATCCAAGGTTATCTGGTTCAACGCCGCGCGCTTAAAGGTTGGTTAAGCCATAGATCAGGCCAAGCTATCCCAGCGATAACCCATACCATAGACAGTATCAATACAATCAAACTCTGGCGCGGTAGCGATAAACTTTTTGCGAATGCGTTTCACATGGGAGGTGATAGTGCTGTCATCGACAAAGATTTTAGCCTCTTGCATTAATTCATGGCGACTGCGTACATGGCCTGGATGTTTGGCTAACGCATGCACCATCCAAAATTCGGTCACAGTAAGCTCGATTGGTAACTGGTTCCAATAGACTTGCATGCGGTTGGCATCAATGGTCAGTGGGCCACGTTCGAGCAGGTTTTCCTGCGCCGTTTGGCTGGCCGCAAGTTCAGATCGTCGAAACAATGCGGCTAAGCGTGCGGTTAAATGGGGAAAACTCACTTCTTTACTCAAGTAATCATCGGCGCCTAAACGCAGGCCACACACAGTATCAAAGTCACTGTCACGGGCGGTTAAAAAGATGATCGGCAGCGTGCTCGACATGGCGCGCAATGACTGACATAGCATAAAGCCGCCATCAATTTCATTACCTAAGCCGATGTCGATAATGGCTAAATCTGGTAAACGGGTATTAAAGGCTAGCATGGCCGATGGTCTGTCGGCGTAGGTTTGCACGCTGTAACCGTGTTGTTGCAGCACGTCCTTGTAATTTTCGCGAATGGCCGCTTCATCTTCCACTATGGCTATACGCTTCATAGAGCCGTATTCCTATTGACTTGGGGGAGTAAGTTTTCGTGACTATACAGGATTTTACCCGAGAAAAAAGGCCACAAATGCAATTGCCATTTTGTTGCCACAATTGATAGTTGTATTGCCATTTTCCATCCCTGCTCATGCCATTCCACTTGTGTTTAATAGCCCCATTCAGTTTTGTACCCGTTTGACCTGATGTGGTGTTGAGTGGATTGCTTCAGGTACGAGTCCAAGCTCAGCTAATAATCAAAAAGGAATGAGATGATGAAAAAGACACTAATTAATCTATTGGTTTTGAGTTTATTAAGCGCACCTGTAGCCAGTGTGTCGGCGCGGGTTTCACTGCAAAATAAAGTGATAGGACAAGACCTCACCCTAGAAAATGATGCCTATGCAAGCGGTATAGCGATGGATGATGAATACGCAAGCGAGGACGAACAACCGGAAGCCCTCATTGGCCTCGGTGGTGGAGCCTTAGTAGGGGCGTTAGTCGGTGGTCCAGTGGGGGCCATTATTGGTGCGTTCACAGGCACCTTAATTGGCAAATCGGTCAGCGATACAGACACACTGCACGTTCAGCAAAGACAGATCCATTTGCAAGAGTCCCAGTTATCCGAGTGGAGTGTAAAACAGCAAGCCGCCGAAAAACGGGCGAGCGAATATACCAAGGCGCAGCAAGAGCTGGATGAGTTGCTGTCAGCGCAACGTCAATTGCTCAGTGAACTCGCCTTGGGGCTTAGCGTACAGTTTCGTACCGGTTCCTCTGAGGTTGAATCGCATTTTTTGCCCCAATTAGATGATGTGGCTGAGGTGATGAATTTGTCACCAGAACTCAATCTTGAGCTGAAGGGTTATGCCGACCGCCGTGGTGATGAGAGTTACAACCAAGCCCTTTCTGAGCAGCGTCTACTGGAGGTGCGTGGCTACCTGATTAAGCAAGGCGTCACTGCCGAGCGTATGACCACTCAAGCCTTTGGCGCTTTATCGCCTTTGCAAGCCGACCAAGACAGAGAATCGGATGTGTTCGACCGCCGCGTGACATTAACACTACAGCCTCATTTGGCCTTGACGGCCAGGCACGCTGCTGACTAGCGGTCAATTTAAGCTGTCCATTTTACGTCGTTCATATTAACGACAACCAACATCAGTTCATATTTGTTAATAGAGGAAGCCTTTGTGATGATCACAGGGAAAAGGGTAAAAGAAGTGAGTGAAGCGGTAGCGGTATTGCTGATCAGTGCAGCCGTGTGTTGGGGTTTGCCCTTTGTGGCATTGGCTTCGCCGAATAGCACCGGCACATTATCTGCGCCGCAGAATATGGCTTCGGCATTGGTCGGGCAAAATAGTGCTCACAGAACGGCAGAGTCACACATCATTAATTACGATGATATTACGCAGGGGCTGTTGCTTTATCGTCAGCCGAGCGGTGCTTGGGTGCCATCTTTGCCGCTCGATACACAAGTGTCGATGCAAGTCTCTGGCTTAAGTAATCGCGTGAGCGTGAAACAGGTTTTTCGCAACAACACTGAATTTGTGTTGAATGGGCAATATTTGTTCCCGCTGCCCAATGAGGCTGCGGTGGATTCGTTGCGATTACATATAGGCCAGAGAGTGATCGAAGGGCAAATTCATCCTAAGGCCGATGCCAAGCAGATTTTTGAGCAAGCGAAAGCTGAAGGTAAACGTGCCAGCTTAGTGAGCCAAGAGCGGCCTAATATGTTTACGACCGAAGTCGCAAACCTAGCACCTCAAGAGGAGCTGATTGTAGAAATCAGCTATCAGGAGACCATTAAATATGAAGATGGTTTGTTTAGTTTACGTTTTCCGCTGGTGGTCGCGCCCCGTTATATTCCGGGATTAACATCGGATTCAAGTGCTAGCGACTCACATGATCCTATGGCACAGGTGCGCCAATCAAGCCGAGTGACAAGTTCGCAGGTGTTTGATGCTGACCGGATTGTGGCACCAGTGCGGGACGGCGCCAGTGGACGCGATCCTGTGCTGAAGGCAGACATTCAAGTTTTACTCTCAAAGGGGGTTGATAAAGCGTCCATTGAGAGTCCTTACCATGACATCAAACTCAAGCAAGACAACAGCGGTGCGGTCGATGTATCGCTGGCGCAACGTGTGCCCGCTAATCGGGATTTTGTACTGCAATGGCGAGTACAGCAGGGCACGAGCCCAATGGCTTGGGTGTTTAATCAGCAAGGTAAAACCCATAAGCTCGATGACGAAAATCTGTCTCAGGATACACTTGAGACAAGTAAAACCAGCGGCGTAAATGATGATAATTACAGTCTCGTCATGGTGTTGCCTCCTAAGGTTGAAAAGAGTACTCAGCCGAGTTTGCCCCGTGAATTAATTTTAGTGATTGATACTTCGGGCTCTATGGCGGGGGATTCTATCGTTCAAGCTAAAAATGCACTGTTATACGCGTTAAAAGGACTGAAGCCGGAGGACAGTTTTAACATTATCGAATTTAACTCCAGTTTGTCTCAGTT
The DNA here is from genome assembly GCF_030848765.1 of Shewanella oncorhynchi. Classification (NCBI taxonomy): domain Bacteria; kingdom Pseudomonadati; phylum Pseudomonadota; class Gammaproteobacteria; order Alteromonadales; family Shewanellaceae; genus Shewanella; species Shewanella oncorhynchi. The sequence continues at coordinate 2,929,307 of NZ_CP132914.1, read as the reverse complement.
CTCAGCAGTGCCATTACCGGCGACCTCGTCGAATTTGTCACGGGCCCGTCAATTTGTGAGCCGTTTACAGGCCGATGGTGGCACTGAAATGGCGTTGGCACTGGATGCTGCCTTGCCAAAATCCTTGGGCAGTGTATCGCTTGATGCAACGCAGCCTTTGCGCCAAGTGATCTTTATGACCGACGGCTCTGTGGGCAATGAACAAGCGTTATTTGATTTGATCCGTTATCAAATAGGTGAAAGCCGACTATTTACTGTCGGTATAGGTTCGGCGCCTAATTCTCACTTTATGCAAAGGGCGGCTGAACTCGGTCGTGGCACTTTTACCTATATTGGCAAAGTGGATGAAGTCGATGAGAAGATCAGCGCCTTACTGAGCAAAATTCAATATCCGGTGTTAACCGATATTCAAGTGCGTTTTGATGATGGCAGTGTGCCCGATTATTGGCCATCACCGATTGCCGATCTGTACCGCGGTGAGCCAGTGCTCGTGAGTTTAAAGCGCAGCGCCCGTGAGCCACAGGAGTTAGTGATTTCAGGACGGCAAGGGCATCAAAACTGGCAACAGTCACTCTCGCTGCAGGACAACTCCGCAGGATTGATGACCCATCAAGGTGCGGGTTTAGATTTGCTGTGGGCGCGTAAACAGATTGGTGCATTGGAGTTGAGTAAAAATGGCGCGAATGATGACAAGGTCAAACAGCAAGTGACGGCCTTATCAATGAATTATCACTTAGTCAGCGCCTATACCAGCTTAGTGGCGGTGGACTTAACCCCAATTGACTCAACTGCAATGAGCCGTGATGCCGTGGTTCGTCAACACTTGCCCTTAGGTTGGCAACCTTTTGGCGCCTTGCCGCAAACCGCGACGTCAAGCCGTTTGGATATGTTATTAGGTGCGCTGACCTTGCTACTCGCTTTGATTCTTACGGGATCGATTCTTCGACAAAGACGGGAAGAGAAGGCGGCCTTGGTGGCACTTACCTGTGAACGATGAGTTAAGCGCGATGAGCAAAAGCAGAACACAGCGATTTTTAGTGGTGGGATTATTTTTAATTGGCGCAACATTGTTAGGAAAGGGACTCTATATGCAAGCTAAAGCACACTTTGCCCAGTATTTGATTGAACAGGCGTGGACTAAAACCTTAGCCGATGGACAATCTCATAAGCCTTGGTCATGGGCGGATACTTATCCCGTGGCAAAGCTGTCTATTCATCGTGAGCAAGTGGCGGCGAACAACAATATTGAAGCAGAGCTTAATGACAGTTTATACGTTCTTGCGGGGGCTTCTGGGCGCAATTTGGCCTTTGGTCCGAGTCTGGTGTTGTCCAGTGCGCCAGCGGGGCAAAAAGGCAATACTGTGATTGCCGGCCACAGGGACACGCATTTTGCGATACTTAATGGCATGGCGGTGGGGCGTCGATTATCGTTACAAACGCTTAAAGGCAATCACATTATTTATGAAGTGGTGGCGACTCAGGTCGTACATGAAACCGAAACTCAATTTATGGCGCCATCCGATGATAATCGCTTAACGTTAATTACGTGTTATCCCTTCGATTCACTTCAAGGTGGTGCTGAACTGCGGTTTGTGGTGCAGGCGATACCCGTCGAAAATGAGTCGATGGAAACACACGGTACGAATGTATCCGTTTCAATAGGGAGTGGCGTGCAAGGGAATATTGGAACTGTTTCTCGCAGTTTCAAACATTAATCTGAAATCTAATTTAAATCATTTACTTAGCTTTGAAAAAAATGCTCCTTTGTTAATCATCTTAGCCTGAAGCTGAATTATCGGCTTCAGGCTAAGTTATAACCATCAGTTACTGATAGGCAGTACACGATTTCGTCCTAAGCGTTTGGCTTCATAAAGTAATTTGTCTGCCGCTTCAATCAATTGCATACCCGTTTGTTTTTCTTGCCATTGGGCGACGCCAAAGGAAGCACTGATATTATTGATGCGTTCGTCTTTGCGTCTGTCTTTTAAACTGAGTTTTTCGAGTCCACGGCGCATAGCTTCGGCCAGTTGCCTTGCGATACGTAGCTGACTTTTAGGGACAATAATCGCAAATTCTTCACCGCCAAAACGATACAGTTTCGTGCCATCGCGGCAGGATTCCTGTAGTCGTTTCGCCACGGCGCGTAACACCTGGTCGCCGAGCTGGTGGCCATAGGTGTCGTTAAACACTTTAAAATGGTCGATATCGGCCAAGATCACACAAGTGCCTAAGGGGGCTTGGGCTATCATTCCTGCAAAATCAGTGTCAAAGGCGCGGCGATTAAAGCAGCCCGTCAGTGCATCGTAGAGAACGTCTTTTTCTGTTTGTTCAAGTTTTTTCTTTAGTGCGTCTATTTCGGTTTGAGCCTTCTGCAGCTGACCGGTAAAGAACTCTGTGCTCGAGCGAATATTGTCCGACTCTTTCACTAAGCTGCGGACCAGATCGAGTACTTGTTCGACGCTAAAGCCTTCGTCTTCGATGCGATTGAGCTTTTCAAAATTACTTTCGATACGTGACTGGAAGTCATTGGCATCTAGATTGGTATCTTTAAGTGATTGGGAAAGCTCAGTCACCATAGCATCCAGATTTTGGCGCATTTCTCTGACATCGAGTTCAACTGGGTCGGCAACATATTGGCGATACAAGATTTCGCTACTGACAGGAGGGCAAGTATTGTATTGGGCAATAACAGTATCGAGTTGTTGATTTAATTCGGGATTTTGTTCACCAACATAAGTGTACCAAAGCGCATAGTTAACGGGGGTGGTCGGAATTTTATGTTTGAGCATCAGAGGCACTGCTTTTTTGAGGTTCAGTGCAGCGGCTTGTAATAACTCTAGCGACATATTGTTACCTTACTCAATGAAAATACACGGATATTTTAAAATTTTCGCTATTTTTTATTCTGTTGCAGTCAGATTTAGGTCAACGACAAGAATATCGGTCAGATGGAGACATGATTACCGTTTACTCTTGGATGCAGCGACTCCGTTTGCGCTAAGACTTCCATCATAAATTAAAGATGATATGGTAAAGTCTATCCTTAAAACCAAATAATGATAATAACTTGGGAGAAAGTTGTGAAAAATTTAATCATAACCACAAGTCTGTTGGCCACTATCTCATTACCTGTCTTTGCTGAAACGGCATTTGTGAAAAGTCTCGATCTCGTGCAATACCGAACCGATGTGAAAACCTTAGCGAGCGATGCTTTTGGGGGACGCGCGCCCTTGTCTGAAGGTGAGACGTTAACTTTAGACTATTTAGTGACAGCATTTAAAGATATGGGTCTCAAACCCGGATTTGGCGATAGCTATTTACAGGCGGTTCCTTTGGCGCAAATTAGTGCCGATCAAAACATGCAGCTTGATATCGGTGGGCTGAAGTTTGCTAATGGTAGTGAGTTTACTGCGAGAACCCAAAGAATCGCCGACACCGTGAGCCTGAATAAAAGCGATGTGGTATTTGTTGGCTATGGTATCAATGCACCCGAATATGGCTGGAATGATTATCAAGGGCTAGATGTAAAAGGCAAAACGGTCATCGTACTCGTGAATGACCCCGGCTTTGCGACCCAAGATCCAACAATATTTAAAGGTAATGCTATGACCTATTATGGTCGCTGGACTTATAAATATGAGGAAGCGGCGCGTCAAGGCGCTGAGGCCGTGTTTATTGTCCATGAAACCGCGCCAGCCGCCTATGGCTGGGGAGTGGTGCAAAACTCCAACACGGGCACTAAGTTTACTCTGGTCGATGCCAATAATAACCAAGGTCAAGTGGGCGTGATGGGCTGGGTTCAGCACGAAACCGCACAAAAAATCTTTGCCAAAGCGGGATTGGATTTTGATACCTTAAAACAGCAAGCAGCCAAGCCAAACTTTAAGGCTATCCCACTTAAGCTGAGCGCGCAGCTCACGTTAAACAATAAAATTGAACGCGCCGAGTCCCATAACGTCGCGGCCTTACTGCCCGGTAAAACGCGCCCCGACGAAGTGGTGATGATGCATGCCCATTGGGATCACCTTGGCACTGTGATTGAAGACGGTAAGTCAGAGATTTTAAACGGTGCGGTCGATAATGCCAGCGGTGTGGCGGGGGTTTTAGCGTTAGCGCGTTACTTCAAACAGCAGGCTAGCACGGCGGCACTGGATCGCTCGGTGCTCTTCAGTGCCTTTACTGCAGAAGAAACGGGTCTGATTGGTGCACAGCATTTTGCTCAGCATCCCAGTGTGCCAACCAAAAATATCGTCGCCTTTTTAAATATCGATGGCATGAATGTAAATAAAGGCGTGGATTACATTTTGCGCTATGGGGAAGGGGTATCTGAGTTGGAGCAATACTTAGATAAAGCCGCCAAAGCCCAAGACCGTTCGGTAAAAGCGGATCCAAGACCACAGAATGGATTGATGTTTAGATCAGACCATTTTGCGCTGGCCCAGCAAGGTGTACCAGGATTGTTATTTATGAGTCTTGGGGATACAGATCCTGACTATATTGCGCATAAATATCACCAAGGAGCCGATGATTATGATCCAAATTGGACGTTGGAGGGCGTGAGTCAAGACCTAGACTTGATCGCCAGTATGATAACCACATTAGCGAATGGTTCAGATTGGCCCCATTGGCTTGAATCATCAGACTTTAAAGCCAAACGTGAGCAGGATGGCCGTAAATAGGTTTAATGGGTTGGATCATGAGGGAGTCCAGTAGGCGCCCTTATTTTTTAGCACTAATTTGGGTTAGGGTTCGGGCAACGGTTTGAGCTAGAAGGGGTGTTTAATACAATATGGGAAGAGATTTTTTATAGCATTAAAATTAAAAGGAATAGCTGATAGAAAGCATAGGGCCAATAAAATTGTAATAGATGTTGTAATCGGCGATTTGAGTATCTTTATTCGGCGAATTTTGGGCGATATCAACGTCAACTTTATAGTAGTTATAGGCCACGCTCATACGCCAGTTTGGGGTGATTTGTGCATTAACCCCCACTTTAATATCAACCAGTTCGCCTTTGACATCATTGAGTTTGATATAGAAATACTGTGCATGGCTGGTGATTTGCCAACCGGGAACAAATTCATACTGACCATATATGCCAATGTCGGGCAGTGGCGCAGTGACATTTTCGTCAACAATGCGCGGAATTGCTTGGCTACCGCAGACATTATTGAGTAATTCCGATGAAGCGCAAACACCAATCACCCCTTCAAAACCTGTCTTGATAAACATAGTATGTAAACCAAGTGATAAACCGACATCATAGTTACTGCCTTGAAATACATCATAGCCATAGCCGAAGCGCAGTACATCAATGTTTAAGGTTGAATTTAGATTACCGCCTGCTTTGATATCGTAAATGGTGTCGTTAATCTCGAGCTGGAAGGGTTTGGTTAAGGCTTGGGTTTCGGCGTTACGATGAAGCTGTTTCCAGTCTAGGTAGATATTGTGCCGTTCGTTAAAGTGATAATTTAACTCGATAAAGGGTAAAAATTCGTTTTCTGCAAGTTGTAGATCGGACTCATAATCTAAGGTGAAATTATTACCCGAAATAGGGTTAGTGACTTCCATATTGGTGTCTGATTGCGAATAAAAGCCGCCTAACTGAATAGTAAAATCATCGGCTTGCACTTGAGTGCTGAGCAGTGACGCTATGATTAGGGGTAATAGGCGGATCGACATGTTAAGGAGTGACTCCTGCATTATTCTTATTATGTTTAGCGATAAGGTCAGAATTTAGTGCCATAAAAAAACAACATTTGGAGTTTAACAGCAAATTTTTCAATGTGAACAAAATGTTTTAAAAAATGCAAAAAATTGTGATTCAAAACAAAAGTAGGGTTGGTTCTCGTGAGGTTGAATGAAATTTGAGTGAGCGATCACATCAATTGTGGATTGAAAGACTAAGGGCAAGTGTTTCCTTCCTGAACGGCTTTAGGATTGTTGCGTTGTTGATGGGGCGAGATACAAATGGATATAGACACAAACATGGTGGAGAATCATCGATATTGAGAATATCTAGCGGTACGATCCCGCTAGATATTGATATGTCCTAGTACTTCTATTTCGCCTCGATAGAGGACGATAGAGGTGACGGGGTAGAAGTCTCAGCCTCTACGCTATCAGTCACGATTTTTGGGCTACTTGGTTCATCTTTATTAAACATGCCTAAACGGATGCGAATAAAATGCAAAATTTGCGCGGCAATATCCACATTCAAACAGGACTCTAAGCCCTCAAACCCTGGAGATGAGTTAGCCTCACAAATTTTGTAATGGCCGTTATCAAACAATAAATCGATACCTGCAACATCAAGATCGAGGATATTGGCTGTTTGGGTGGCAAGCCATTCAATTTCAGGAGTGATCTGAAATGGACGCGCTGAACCACCGGCACTGACATTGGCTTTGAAGCTGTCTTCTTGACCACGTCTTTCATAGCAACCCGCCACACGACCACCAATAGTGAATACGCGTAGATCGCGCCCATGACTGTTAGCGATAAACTCTTGCAGAATGATGTTAGCGTTTTTATTGGTCGCTTCAATCAACTGCATTAAATCGTCAAATTCACGCGCCTTATGGGATAAAAACACACCACTGCCCTGTGAGCCTGAAAGTGTTTTTATCACCACAGGAAAACCGAGATGGCGTTCTACGAGGGCGATATCGACGGGGAATTTAACCAACATGGTTTTAGGCGTAGGCAGATTCTTCTCGGCCAACAATTGTTGGGAGAATAACTTGTCTTTAACGATTTCAATGGCTTTAGATGGATTGAGGCAATATACCCCTAATCTTTCTAAGTGACGAATAATGGCTAAAGCAAAGTAGGTCGTGCCTGAGCCCATTCGCGGAATGATAAAATCGGGCAGCTCGACGGCTTGCCCATTCAATAAAATACTCTTGTTATCTTCTCTGGTGACAGTCAGATCAAATTCATCAGGTGCGTAAACTTCCAACTCTATGTTATCGGCTTTTGCTGCCGCCAGTAGACGCTCAATTTCATACCATTCAGGTTTTAGCTGAGTCGCGGTTTCTTTATATAAAATCCAACCACGCATTTAGTAGCAAACCTTAATCTTCATTCTTTATCCTCGGGTTCAGGTTCATCCTGAACATCATCTTCAATATCAAATACAGCCTCAGCCTCTATTTCTATCTCGGGCTTGGTTGCAGGCAAATGCACTGTACCAACCACGGCATAAAAGGGTTTCCCCATGGCGAGCCTGCGATACTTTACCCAGATCTGCTCTAACAAGCTACTGGGGGCGATATTTCCTTTGGCGACTTCCACAAATTGGGCTTCATCAGAGGTGCAAGGCAGCGTTTTCCCTTCCGCTAAATTCTTCATCGCATGACCATGCAATTCAAGGAGTTCAGCTTCTTTATTGGTAAAATCGCCGCTTCGTTTAAAGCCTTTGGGGAAATTAGCGTCGTCGTAGAAACGTTTTTGAGAGACAAAACTGGTAGCAACTGAGCCGTTAAACGTCTCAGAACCCTTGTTAGCGTTAAAAAAAGACTGTTCAGACATGGCAGATACCCTCTAGTTTTTGATATACAAAGATTTGCAACTGGAGTATTGGCTAGTATTATTGATTTATAAATCAAAAAAATTTGCCTATGTTGGTCAAGAATTTTTATGGATACCGATTTACTAAAAACCTTTCTCGAAGTCTCCCGTACTCGCCATTTTGGTAAAGCGGCTGAGAATCTTTATCTCACCCGAAGCGCTGTGAGCTTTAGGGTGAAACAGCTTGAGAGCATTTTGGGTGTAGCCTTATTTGAACGGCAACGTAATAATATTCAGCTCACGCCAGCAGGCGAACGTATGCTTGGTCATGCCGAAGCGGTGTTAACAGCATGGGAGCGGGCTAAGCAAGATGTTTCCCTCAGCCAGTTACAGACAACGCAGCTTGCCATCGGTGCAGGGCCGAATATTTGGGACGCTTACTTGCAAGGTTATTTACAGGGACTGCATGTCGGTTTACCTGGCGTGGCGTTGCGCACCGAAGTGCTACCCGCGAATGCAATGACGCGTCAGCTAATGGACCGCACCTTAGATATTGCGATTTCATTCGATCCGCCAAAGCTTGATCAATTTGAGATAGTGCAACTGGGGCAAATTAATTTGTTGTTGGTGTCGAGCTTAAAAGGTCAAACGGTAAAAGCGGTTGTGCCGGGGCAATATGTAAAAGTCGATTGGGGTACGGCGTTCAATATTGTTCACGCGCAGGAATATGCCTCGCTGCCAGTGCCAACGCTGCACACGAGTTCAGCACGTATTGCGTTAGATTTCATCTTGAATAATGGCGGCTGTGCATTTTTACCTGAGCATCTAGTGCAACATGCATTGCGCGGCGGCGAATTGCATCTCGTCAGCGGCGCGAATGCCATTTCACGAAATGTGTATCTTGCGTATTGGGCTGAGAATGACCGCTTAGCCCAGATCAAACAAGCCATCGACTTTTTAAGGGACGATGGCTCAATGGTTGTTCATGCGACGGTTTAGAAACTAAGAATTAAAGCACTAGCGGCGTTAATACAACCAGCCAAGTTAATCCACAAAGTGCAAGACTCATAAAGACGGCAGCCGAGGCAATGTCCTTGGCTTGGCCACTTAACGGGTGTATTTCACTGCCGACACGGTCAACCACAGCTTCAATCGCCGAGTTTAATAGCTCAACAATCAACACGATAAACAACGTGAAAATCAGCATAAGGCGTTCAATAGTGCTGATATCAACCCATAAGGCTACGGGTAACATGACTATCGTCAAGATTAATTCCTGTCTGAAGGCGGCTTCGTGGATCCAAGCGGCCTTTAGGCCCTTCATCGAAAATCCCGTCGCTCTGAATATGCGCTTAATACCGTGATTATTGGCTGGTTTCATAGTGTTTCCAATTGACGTTAGCGACAAAGCGCTGAGGTTCTGCTCATTCAAAACAGGGGGGAATAAACCCTACTGTTGTCTTTGTTAACATTTGACTGAGTCATAAATTTGGCCGCAGTATAGCCTGAGATGAAAAGTGCATAAACAATTAACTGAGCAAATTTGATCATCAACATTCGTTGTTAACTTAGGGAGTTAGTGACTTTTGCGGTTATTTTAGTGCAACTTTAGCCGTGCGGCCTAAGCTTGATGAAGGATATATTGCAGCGTGGGCAAGGGAATGACTCATACAAACCCGTTACGAAATTTAACATTTAATCATTTCATCCGTTTTAGTATTTTTAAGCTCAGCTTGCTTATAATTTGCGGTTTAACTCTTTCGGTTAACGCACACACCTCACCTCCTGCCATACAACTTGCTACCGAGTTTGATGCGACTCGAACTTCGCAAGATATTAATATTCAAAATTTTTTGATTAGTGAGAAACTCGACGGGGTTCGAGGTTACTGGAATGGCAAGGAATTATTCACTCGGCAGGGAAATGCCATCGCCGCACCCATTTGGTTTACTGCGAATTTTCCGAATTATCCCCTCGATGGTGAATTATGGCTTGGGCGAGGCCAGTTTGAAGCGATGTCCAGTCTTGTTCGACAAACTTCGGCTAAGGATGATGATTGGCGCAAAGTGCGATTTATGGTGTTCGATGTCCCCAAGGCGAGTGGCGACTTTCAGCATCGCTATCAATTTGCGCTGACTGAACTGAGTGGCAAATCGAATTATCTTGAAGTCATAGTGCAGTTCCAAGTAGAAAGCCTTGAAGCCCTGTATCAAAAACTCGATGCCTTAGTTGCAAAAGGCGCCGAAGGCTTGATGCTGCATCGCAGTTCTGCGACTTATATCAGTGGCCGCAATCCTCATCTGATGAAGCTAAAACCTTATTATGATGCTGAAGCTACTGTTATCGCTTATATCCCTGGTAAAGGTCAATTTGCAGGGCAGATGGGCGCATTAAAAGTGCAAACGCCAGACGGCCGAATTTTTAGTATTGGCACAGGTTTTAGTCTCGCAGAGCGCCAACATCCCCCCGCAGTGGGCACTATCATCACCTATAAATACCTTGGGCTTACCGTTAACGGTTTACCGCGGTTTGCCAGTTTTTTACGGGTAAGAACCGATGTTGAAACTGAGTAGCCGTTCCTAGTAAATCAAATTGCGCATAAGTCTTTACGCTGAGTAATGCGCAATTGATATTTTGATAGTGTTATTCGTAATAGGCGACTGTCGATAATAGTTGTTCACTGAAATTAAAAATATCATCTACAGAGTTAATAGGATGACGAGTTTCATTTTTATTTTCATCCACTAATCCTAGATACTTTTGTTTAGCATTGAAGTGTAAGCGGCATAAGGGTTTTCGGTTATTATCATCCAATAGTATGCCAAAGTAACTTTGGGTATCCCTTGCGATGATTCGATTAACTTCTATTTTTTGCCTCAATATAGCTTTTATCACATTGAAACCGTCAATTTCTTCTTCAGTAGTAACTACTTTAATTTTTTCATCATTGGATGGGATTGGGGTATCGATTAAATTTTTGTTTTCATCAGTTGGTTTATCATTGCCAATAGCGGATTTTAAACGTTCATTAATGCTGTCGTTGAGAAATTGTCTTAGTGCTTTATGAGTAATTTCAGCAAATTGATGTTTTACTTTAGGTGTAAGAACCCCATCATAAGCCCTTGAGGCAAAAAAGCGAATAAACTCTTCTTCAGGTTCTTTAAATTGCTCACTAATAATACGTTTTATCTGACTCAAGTATTTTAGTTCTCCTGCCGCGCTGACTATTGAGTTAACGTCGAACGAGTTTTTAGTCAGCTTTTTAACTTCAGGAATTAAGTGTTCATCAATATTTTCAAGATCTAAGATCAGAAATGGTTTTTCATCCATTTTGTTAGGAGCATCAAGATCGGTATAAAATTGATATTCAGTACCGTTTGTAAGAATAGCTAAGCGTGCGTTTGTGACAGAAAAATAACGAAATAGTTGTGACGCATGCTTTATGGACAGCTTTTCATTGTACTTTTTGCATTCAATAAGGATTTGCACTTCACCTTCCTTAATTAATGCGTAGTCAACTTTCTCACCTTTTTTACCTATAGTATCTGCCGTAAATTCTGGGACAACTTCGCTAGGATTAAAAACATCATATCCTAGAACTGTATGCAAAAATGGCATAACTAAGGCATTCTTAGTCGCTTCCTCAGTTTGAAGGCTATTAGCAATTTGAGGGATGCGTTTTGATAGAACATCGATTCGTTCAATAAAATCCATTTTACTTTTCCTCTTCTTGTACTTTGTGGTGTATTTTTTATTTGAGCGAGTATGCGGTGAACATTCAGTTTTATTTTAAACCGTACTCTGACATATAAACCTAGTCGATAAAAAATCCTTAGCAAGGAGGCTAATTTGTTTCTGTGCTGTTTATCGTATATTTTACGGGTTAGGTTAAATTTTGTGCGTGCTTGGTATGTATATGACTCAAGGGGAATATTTTAGCTGAGGTGACACCCTTAACTTTCGGATCGTAGCGCGCATTTTATTTTTGATAATGGTTTGGCGTAAGAATATTTTGTATTTCTAGGTTTAACATTTTGTATTTATAGGTAAATAATTAATGTATTAAGCTGCTTATCATATTAAGTTTACATCTAGGTTTAAGCACATTAGATAAATTATTGATAATACTAAGCTATGAGGTATTCATGTTAAAAAATCAAAGTGTACGGCGAATATTGATGGTTTGTATGGGTAATATCTGCTTGAAATTTAACTCATTGTAATTGTTAGATAAAAACCTCTCTCCAAAATCTCTCCAAAATTCCTCTCCAAAACACTGTGTGATTTCTGGTGCTAAATCACTAGCTCTATCCACATCTGGCCACGTATATCATGATATGCAGCAGTGGTTCGCGGGTCTTTGTGACCAAGTAAGATTTGAGTGTCGATTCCCTGACCGCTATAGAGTCTTTCTGAAAGTGATCGCAATTCGTGAAAGGTTGTTGTCGATGGACCAAGCTCGTCGCGGCATTCAGAAAAGCGTTTGGTAATGGTATCAACAAACACTTGCCCACCAATGGTTGCACCTCTACTACCGTGTTGATGGTGGATCAGGTATTTAGATACACAGCGGCTACGGCACGATAAAACAACGTTGCCAATGCTCAAATCTAACGCCTCAAGTTTAAGTCCCAACGGCAGCTTGAGCATCGTTGAGGTTTTCTGCTGAAACACATGCAACCATTCGCCTTCAACGTAGGAGTAGGGCGGCTTCGAACGGTTTCCTGTTTTCCAATTTTGATACAGTCTTTCCCAATCTTTGCCCTTTTTAAATTGCATGTTAGCGATATCAACGCGGCGCTGCCCAGTCACCAATGCGAGCAGAATGGTATTTTTAACCCACGGCTCTTTGGTTTCGGCAACCGTGAGGATTTGTTTCACGGCCTCTAGTTCAAGCCGATCCCGAACGACGTTTACCCGTGGGGATTTGGTTGCCGATGCGGGATTAAATCCACCGGTGATTTCTCCCGCTTGAGCGGCTTCTTTGAAAATATCAATCAGTACTGATCTCACCGCCTGCGCAGTTCTTTCTTTTCCTTGCGCTCTTAAAGACTGCATCAGCTCGTAACAGTCTTTGGTTGATATGTCTTTGAGGGGAATATTGCCCATCGCTTTTATAGCAATAGTCGCCTGAGACTTACGGGTTTTAAACGTGTTGAGTCTGATCTCGCCGTTATTTAATCTATCGCCCTGGATAGCAATATATTTTTCAACCCACTTTTTAAAGGCAATGCCATGTTGTGCCACACGTTCCGGCCTAGCGTTATAGTTATCGATAAACGCACTTGCAAGTTGTTGAGCAATTAACAGATTTAATGCGCTTGCTCGTTCCTTTGCGATGGTTCTATCTTTACCTAGCCCTCTAAAGGCCCCATTGCGGGGATCTCGGTACTGGTAATAAACTTCACCATTGCGAGCGTCTTGCCGGCAATAAAGGTTTTCTACACCTAGGTCGAACTTACGTGGTCTAGCCGCCATTGAGGATTCTCCTGATAACAGGGTCGCTTATATCACTGACCACAACCTGAGTCGGGTCTACGTAAATCGCATTGGATTTAACCGCCCAGCGTCTACCGAGCTTAATTGGTCTTGGGACAATGGACCCTGACTTTGCCCAAGCCTGCAAAGTCGCTTTTGATACAGAGAAGGCGATATGCATTTTCGCCCAATCTTCAAGGGTAATATATTGCTCGATCATATCGGACTCCTGATTAAGTCAGCGCCAGCATTGTTGCAGTGTTCATCATCGTGCCTTACCTGCTTTAAACAACCTTCATCCTCATCTTCTTGCCATTCACCAGAGTCGATTAATGCTTTGGTGCATTGACTGCAAATCTGATGGGTACGGCCGCAATGTTCGACAAAGGTTGGTCTATGCGCTTCACAGAAATAACCCTCGCAGCTGATCTCATCTTCGCCATGCATACCACCACACGCATAAGAAAGGCCACGGTCGATTTGTTTGTGGCAACCCGGATGATCACAGGTTGCTTCGAAGGCATAACCAATGGGTCTGCCGTTACTATCTTCACCACAATTTGACCAGCTCATTGCTTACCATCCTCAATGTAACGATGAAAATCATCCCCGCCACATGTTGCAAACTCTTTTTCGCAATGCGCCCATGAACAGACAAATTCGTTTTCGCATAGATCTGATGCGTAAATCGTATTTTCACCGCCACAGTGTGGACATGAAACTATTAGCCCTGCAGGCTTTGCCATCTTCTTCATTGTTTACCACCATTTGTAACGCTTTTTTCTTGGCCGCAAATTTTTAGAAGCTCGTTCGCATCAGTTATTGCACTCTCGATTCCTAGGCACTGTGGATAGTCATTACTTAATACAAATAGGTTTGGCAGTGCTTGTGTAGATATGAAGGTTTTGAGCTTATCCACCTGCATCGCCAGCTGGCCGCGCTCAGCTGTTAGAGTGTCAATTTCTTGCGCTGCCTCAGCCGCAAGATTCTTTTCACCACGACGAGATAAGTCGTCTTGATCTGTAGCGAACTGCTTTAGCCGTTCTGATAGTGAAAGCTGCTTCATGCCGCTACCTTATCTTTCGGCGCGAAGAACAGCGCAACGGGGCCATCTTCGGTATCGTGAATACTCAGCAAGAATGAGCCGGCCTTGTCGCAAACGGGTTGCCAATCGCTGATATCGGTGTCGCCCTCGTCAAAGTAGCGCTCGATTAAGTTTTCAGGCGCATCGAGTTCAAACCAAATCGCCACAAACTCGCCGCCTTGGCGTGCCGCCCATGCTTCGCACTCCACACGGGTTACGCCTTCGTCCCACTCGGGCAAATCTGGATGGGTCCAATAACCTTCTTCACATTCTACTGTTGCTGCTTGTATCGGGTTCATAAAAACTCCTATGCCGCTTCGGCGGTGTGTATGCAAAGCTCTGGGAGATTTGCGCGGGTGAGTGCTTCGGCAAATGGGGGCGGAACGCTGTTACCCACACGGGCGACTTGCTGTTTCTTGGTCGATTTGCCGTTGTAGTTACTGATAATGTATTCAGGGTTAAAACCTTGGCAGGCGAACAGCTCATGGGGTTCGAGCATGCGCATACCAATATCGATGATTTGATAGGGCTCACCCTTGATCATCACTAGGCCAAAGCGATCATTGGTGGTGATGGTGTGCAATGGTTCATTACATGCCACACCGTCTTGCTCGTTGCCGTAGTATTTGATGAAGAACGCGCGCACTTCGCCGAGGTGTAAGCCGCCAGCGGTGATCGTGTGTGCGGGTTCATCCATTGCAAAGCCGAGGTTAGTACCACGCAATTTAATCATGTGGCTGGTGATCAGCGCGTTGTGATCAACCGTTGTCACCGTCGGTAAGGGATTATTTAAGTCGTCACCTGGTCCCGAGTAATTGCCGCCGTAATGCTTGCAGATATTGGCCGCCGCTAGTACCGGTTGCACCACCGCAAAGTGACCGCCTTTTACCTCGGCGCATATCGTGCGCAAGGGTTCATCAACGGGCATATTGCGCTGATTACTGGCATTCGCGTGCTCAGTAATAAAAGGGGCTAACGTGACATTTTGCGGAACAATAAACGGCTCCTTGGCATCAAACACAAACTTTTGAATCCCTTTCGCAATGCGCTTCATGGTGTTTTCTGCCAACGGCTTTTTACGGCCAAAGATGGAACGACAAGGCAGTGACCAGTCGATGCATTCAGCCGCCGTTCGCCAAGGTTGCAGCTTGCCCGATTTAACCGCTTCGCTATTGGGTGCGCCGTGGGTCGGCTCAGGCCAAACTATGGGCTGGCCATCACAACGGGCGATCATGAATAGGCGTTTACGGATAGTTGGGGCGCCGAAGTCACAAGCCCGTAGCTCGCGCCACTCCACCTTATAACCCAGTCCTTTCATCAGTTTAGCGGTATCGAGTAAGCCCAAGGTTTCAACGCATTCCGCAAGTGCGGGGTGATCTGCATTTATGCCAGTGCTTAACATACTGACAAAGGCGTTAAAGGTTTCGCCTTTGCGCTCAGGGCAGGGGCGCATCGCCTCCGTGACTGGGCATTCAATAACAGGCCCCCACGTTTTAAATTCTTCAACATTCTCAAGCATCAACACGCGCGGCCGAACCATCATCGCCCAGCGAACCGTCACCCAAGCCAAGCCGCGTATCTCTTTACTCACGGGCTTGCTGCCTTTGGCTTTTGAGAAGTGTTTGCAGTCGGGTGAGAACCAAGCTAAATCAACCGGCTTACCTGCCGTAGCTTGCACGGGGTCAATATCAAATACCGACTCGCAATAGTGAAACGTCTCTGGGTGATTTGCTGAATGCATCGCAATGGCGTCAGGGTCGTGGTTAATGGCAATATCCACACTGCGACCAATCGCCCACGCTATGCCCGTACTTGCACCGCCACCGCCTGCAAAATTATCGACGATTAAGCCTCGCATGCTGCTTCTCCTTTTATCCTGAGTTTTGATTCTGCGTTGAGTGCGAATACTTCGGCGTCGGCTTGGCCGAAATCGCTGCACTCGATGGCGTTAAAAGACTTACAAATGCCCCAGCCGTGATAGTTGTTGGGGGTGTACTTCACTTCGATTTGTTGCTGATCGCACATCAAGGTGGAGTAGGGCTTAGATAGCGTGACCACGCCCGCTTTGGTGCTAAACTTATTCATGCCGCCTCCATGTTTTGGTTGTCGCTTGCTTGGCTGACAGGCGAATGGCAGGGCAGACGCATTGGGTGATATCGGTACGAATACACTATGGTGCGGCTAATGCCCTTGGCTAAGTTGGTTAAGCCGTTGCCCAATGCTTGCCAGTACAGGCAATCTAACGCGCCGAGCGCCAGTGCGATTTTGATACTGTCGCCCGTTGTGGCCTTGAGTAACAGGCTTAACTTATGGCTGCGGAAATGATTTAACAGATGGCGAAACGCCGCTGATTGAGTCATTTAGGCCACCTGCTTTGGTTGCAAAGGAGTTGATTGCAAAGGGTTTGATTGCAGCTTGGCCCAGTCGATGGCTTTAATGGCCTCGACCGTGGCGGCGATTTGCTCTAGCTTTTTTTGCCCGCGCATAAAGTTCGACAGTTCAATACCGTGGCGAGCCGCCGCACACCTCTTAGCGCTTGAATGGCTTTGACAACGGGATAATAGCGCCAATTTCTCACATGATGCTCAAGTTCATTGTCTAATCGTTTTAGCCTTGCAATCCGTTCCGTGACAGTCTGTAGATATTCCTGCAAGACAATCTGCTGACTGGGATGGGGTAATATCAGTTCGGTCAGCCAACGTAAATGCTGTAGTGACCAATTGGCCGTACCTTTGTAGTTGATATTATTTCGAAGGAGTAACGCTTTAAGTTGGTATTTGGCATCCTTTAAATCCTTCATGGCAGTTTCCCTTGCACGGGAAAGGTCACGAATGGCTTCGTCTTCAGGCTCAGGCACATAGATGGGTGTGAGATCTTCAGATTTAAGTAGCTTAGCGAGTTTAAGCGCATCACGTTTATCAGTTTTGACTTTTTCACCAGGCTTTTTGGGAATGAGAGAGGGAGCTATAACGTAGCAACAGTGGCCTAAGCTAGTGAGGAGACGATAGATCCAATAGCCACAAGGGCCTGCTTCGTAGACAAAGTGCAGTGTTGCATCTGGATACTTGGATTGAAATTGTTTTGCTAATTTAGTGATGGATGCTTTTGCACTAGAAACGCGGCCATAATGTACCGATTGTGCACCATAATGGTCTTCGATATAGGCGACTTCGACGAATTCTTTATGAGTATCTAAGCCAATGAAAAGTATGTTATGTTTTATCATGCTGATCTCCAATTTTTAGTTTCTTTGACAAAACTATTATGGCTCTGGCTTTAAGCTAATCCACGATTGATTGGAGATCAGCATCTTTGTGGGGAGTCATTATGTCTATGCCCACAAGGAAGCATCGTGAAAACCGTATTATTTGCATTTCTAATCTTCATTTCGGCGAATGTTATGTCACAGGAATATGCACCGGGCCAAACCTGGGAATACAAAACTCGCGACACAGAGAAATCGTCAAAGTTAACTATATTAAAAGTAGAGAAATATGATGATCTCGGCGAGGTCATACACATAAGAATCGATCAAGTAAAAATGATAAACCCAATAAAGGGTAACGAAATAACAGACATCCCTCACCTTCCTTTTAAAAAGAAGGCATTAGACTCAAGCATTACCAAATTCAAAGGTATGGAAACGGTGCCGGACTTTCAAGAAGGCTATGACACTTGGAAGGCTGCTTATGATGAAGGGCAGGCAGGAGCCTTTGAAACCACAGTAAAGGAAACACTTGAGGCATTACTAGGCGCGGAATGGATCGAGAAAGAGGGAGCATAACAACTGATTCAAATCGCTCGCTTCGCTCACTGGGACGGGCTAAAGCCCGCCCCTTAACCATACGTTATGCATCTGGAGCATCATGAGAATCCTGCGTGACCAAACAATCTGTGAATGGGCAGATGTTGAGCCGCAAAAGCCCGAAGCAGGTACTAAATTGGGTATCGCGCTCGGTACGCTGGGCTCTGGGCCAATCAACGGACTCCGGTATAAACCGGAAAATGGTACGAACGGTTGGTATATTTGGTGCGGTGAAGTAATGTCACAAGATGACGACTTCTTTTCACCACTCCACATCGAGCATATTCAAGAGTACTTGCCTGAGGTAATGGAGTATCTTGATTTGCCTCCTGGTTACCGTTTTCTCATTGATGGAAACAACTATGAAGATATCTGGTATGAGGCTGAGTTACTAAATGCATAACAATCGCAGGCACAGCGATGGCTTTTTCGTTGCGGCTTTGCCTCCACTACAAAGCCGCGCGTGCTGCGGGCGTTAAATGCTTATGAGTAAGTATCCAGTATTAATCGGCGGTGTAGGCTTAGTTAAAGGCCGCATCAAAAACATAGGCCAAGCCATGGTTGCAGTCTGTGACGACGTAAAGCCAGTTATTGAGCAATCAAATGCGTTCGAAGGTATGCCGTTTAAAGAAATAAATATGGTTATTCGCTGGGCCGAGGAAGGTATCAGCGAGCCTGAAATTGGTCCCTTGCGTAAATCCCAGCAAAGCTTAGATGTCGCAACCACTATTAGCTTCCGTGAGGGAAAGGCTGTCGAGAACAACCCTGATCAACTCAAGTCCTTGGTCAAGGCTGAACTAACCAAAGTGCTAAATGCTATAGGGGTAAAATATGGTTTGTGCCAAATTCACATTTAACAATGCGCACCACTCGCTCCCGTTGGTTGCTGGGACGCCAACACGCTGCGCGGCTCGTCGCCCGTGTGCTTCGCGTTAAGTAACTATATGAATAAGCATTGTTGCCAAGAAATGGAAGAAAAACTTACATTTACATGTAAGGTTCATCGTGATGAATTCGAATGTCCTGACTCAATTATTAGGTATACGCCAAAATTTGACGAGTACGGCCTAATTATTCATGACGGAGGCTCAAGTTCTATTCTAATTAATTATTGTCCTTGGTGTGGCGTAAAGCTTCCTGAATCAAAGCGAGATTTGTGGTTTGACACTCTTGAACAGTTGGGCTTTGATTCTCCAACCGAACAAGAAATTCCATCGGAATTCAAAGGTTCTTTGTGGTACGAAGAACGGCAGTAAAAGTAAGTCAATTGCATTGGTTGTATCAAAGCGGAAAAATCATACTTAACAATGTGGTCAAACATCGTTCCGCTTCGCTCCACTGGACAGAATTTAAGTCGCAGCTTTGTGGTTTTGCTGCGCAAAAGTATTCCACAAAGCCACAACTTAAATTCTGCCGTTTACCACGGCGTTGTAACCCATTCAGGATAGTACATTTGAATATTTTACTTACTCTGTTTTTAGCCTTATTCGCATCAGCATCTTTTGCTTGTTTTGCCCCTCCTGAAGGACTGAGCGATAGTCATGAGTTGATTTTCGCTGAAAGAGTAGGGGTGAGTTTTGTTCTATTCATATCAGCGTTAACCTTCCGTTTTCTCAGTCAAAAAACTAGACTCTGGGTGCCTGCATTGTTGGGGCTATCTTTTGGTTACGTTCCCGTAGTTATGTATGTGCTTTTCATGGAAGGTATTGCCGGACCAGGTGGCGCATGTGGAAGGCCAGAATTACTGGAAATGGCTAATGTAATTCTCATTGGCACAACCGTTTTAGCATTGTACGAATGTATTTACTGGTTTAGGCGTAAGCGTAAAAATGGGTTATAACAAACCAATTATTCCGACCTCAACTCGCAGTGCTCGTTTCGGCGGCATATTGGGGCGTTATGTGAAATCCATGTACATACTTAAATTTAATGAATTAAAGCTGCTTGAGTTTAAAATTACATCTGGTGACGCCCCAATGGGTTGTGTTCTAGCTGTAATTAACACAGGAGTAGAGACTAAGCTCTTGGAAAATCACATCAAGGAGTTTGGGGTGGAAGCAGAAACTGGCATTAACGAACTTGCTTTGTCAGAACCTCACTCAGTCTTAGATGGAGGAGATAGAAATTTAAATTATTCCGGTGGGTTAATTTGTTGGGTGGAAGAACTTGAGGAAATTACACTAGAGTTAGTGGGCATCCCGTATCCTGAGTATGAAATTAAATTTCCTCATTTGGTTAGCCAGTACAATGAACTACACAAAAACACATAACAATGCGCAGCAACACGCCACTGCGTGGCTGGACAGTTTGTAAGTCGCGCTTATGTGGTTTTGCTTCGCAAAAGTATTCCACAACGCACAACTTACAAACTGCCGTTGTGCTTAACGTTATGAGCCATATGAATAACTTACCAATTTGTAGCCTGATAATTCTCTTGGTTGGTTGCACAACCATAAAAAATGTTTCAGATAGTTCTCAATTTGGAGGTGACATAGGCATAAAGCATTTAGAAAAGAACGCTTTCATTTGTTCTGTTGATAATAATGCGATGTTTACGAAAGGCTTACCCGTTAACGAGCTATATGAAAACCATGGTTTCAAATCCTGTCCTTACGGAATGGATGTTGCGTCCCTTCTAAAGGGGGCTGAAATTAAAGTTTCAGAGGTTTCTCATCGCTCACACTTCGGTTTAGTGTCTTATACAGATCATTGGTATTTTGTTGGTTCCGCCGTCATTGACGGTAAAACGGTGAATTTTCATTACTACTTAGGGTTAACTACCGATGGAAAACCTCCTGCGAACTATAAGGATAATTTGTTGTGGCAATAGCAAAAGCTCATAACAAGGCCAGCCAGCATCGTTCCCTGCGGTCGCTGGACCTCGTTTCACTCGGCCGCTGCTGGCAGCGTTAGGCAAAATTCATGGCTTCGAGTAAACGGCTAAGCAGCGTATCCCACAGCATTGCCCACCACGCAGTGAGCGGCTTGTCGTATGTCCACCCACATCTGAGGCAAGCAGCAAAAGCGCATACAGAAGAAACAGTTTTTATTAATCTTCTTGCAGACGAGCCATGCCCTCAGCGGTTTTCTGAAATCGTGCCACTGAAAACCGCGTTAAATTCCTTGAAGCTGCGTTTTTTAGAAATACTCAAGTCCGAAGGCTTTTCAAAGCCAGAGCTCAAAGCAGCGGTACTAATGTTCGAATTTCCAGAAAATTTTGCCGATGATTACTGCAGCAACTGTCACTCTTTGCTAGTCCATACAGCAGGCAAAAAGTATGCGCACGCAGTCAACTATATGGGTGCGTCAATTTCGCCTAACAATGCGCTCAAAGCGCTCACTTCGTTCGCTGGGACCGGCGAAGCCGGCCCCTTAGCTTAATCGTTATGTCTCGCGAGGGAATGAATGAAGTACAAGTGTTTTTGTAAAGCAACAAATCGAGAAGACAAAGAACCTAGATACTCACATAATTGGGTTACTGCTAAACGAGCTATGTTCAAAGTCTATGATGATCGTGTTGAGTGCGGTAGTTGGAAAATTCCATTCTCAGAAATTGAATCCGCTCACTTATACAAAGCAAAACAGTTGTTTATTCCGGTCAACGTTCTTCAGCTCGTAACTGCAACTGGTAACTATCAGTTTGGGTTTAATCCATGGGCAAACCCATTTAAGTTCTTGGGGTTCGAGTATGAACAAAGTGAAATCAAACTAGGCTATTCCATATACAGTATTGTGATTCGTACTCTTTTAGTGGTGTACTTAGCTTATTTAGCATATGAAAAATGGCTGTAGAGGCTTTCGCAAGCAAAAAATTACATAACAAATCGCTCAAGCACCGCGCCTTCGGCGCTGGACAGTTTTTAAGTCGCGCTTTTGTGGTTTTGCTACGCAAAAGTATTCCACAAAATCACAACTTAAAAACTGCCGCTTAGCTCGGCGTTAAAACTCTATGAGGGAGCAGGGTTTGTCTTGGAAAAAGGGGGAATTGGCGGCATATAGTTCGGTATTTCTCATCGTATTGTTTGTTGGTATTTCGTTATATTCCTCAGTTCGCGCTGTTGAATGCGGCGGGGAGTCAGATCGCGAATGCTATGTGCCATTATGGCAATCAATATCCCTATATTTGGTTATTGCTCTTTATGCTATTGCCATGGCCGTCGGTGGGTTTGAATGGGTGAGAGGAAAGCTAAACAAATTCAGCTCGGCTTCCCTAATTGTTTCATGTATGTTCCTAGCCGTGTTTGTGGGTGGACTTGTGTGGCTTTATATGCAGTCAGGGCACTAAGTTTTAACAAGCGCATTAAGGATAAATTTTCGCTGCGCTTCAATTTTCCGCAAATGCGGTCGTTATGCATTAAGGATGTCATGAGTATTAATCCAATCAAAGTAGCGATTCCATTATGGTATGCCCAAATGAGTTGGGCTAAGGAGCTAATTCGGCTTGGATTCGGACTATCGAAAGCAGAAGACATTCTTTCTAGAGAAAATCGTGGCTGCAAATTGGTGCCAGGAACAACTTGGTATATTCGCACTCATGGCATCGGTGTAGATGTTTTTAAAACTCCTGATGTTGGAGGTATAGATTTTGATTTTGACAAACCCGACCCAGACCCATGGCGTATGCAGATCTTTGTTGAGAGACAAGTCAATGATGGAAACTTACCCTATGAGAACTATCGTGAATTACTTGATGATGAAGAGCTAATGAAAAAAGCCATTTCTGAGGCATTGTCACAAAGTGCATAACAAACGCCAACACACCGCGCCTTCGGCGCTGGACTCGCAACAAGTTGCTCGCCTGTGTGGCGGGCGTTAGGCATCAGGAGAGATCGTGGCACCTAAGATTGGAGATTGGGTAAGAAGCTATAGCGCTGGTATTTGGCAGATTTACCGAATTCTGGACTATAAATGCAAAGATCCCGTGACAGGCAAGGTAGTTGAAAAAACAACCATCTTCTCAAAAAGATTCGTTTCAGACTCCTTCAAACGTTCATTCAAAGAAGAATGCTGTGATCCAGCATTTGTGTATTTACTGGAGCTGGATAAAAAGAAGGAACTTGATGCGTTTATTGAAAGCAATTCTGGCTTGTATCAAAAGTTCATTGACCATGAACCGAAGCAAATTGATTGCATATACAATGCACGGATTGGTATACCTCCGCACAGGGACAGCCAAATTATCGCAGACAAACTCAAAGACCTGGGCCCGATTAAAGATATCGAAATAAATCCAAAGCTGAATGAACTTGGATTTAATACAAAGGCTATGCCTTCATGGACAGTACAGTTTGTGTCGAGCGGCTTTGAATGTCTTGGTGGGTATTTGTCGTTCCAGTTTCTTCGAGTTCTGGAGCAATAAATGCCTAACAAATCAAACCAGCAAGTGCCCTTCGGGCAGGGACGCGCTAACGCGCGCCCCTGTTTGAGGCGTTGGTATGACTCCCCACGTCAAGTAGAGCACACAAATATCGGCCTAATTATTTAAGCCTTATTTTTACGTTACTCAAAAGTATTGAGTTAACGCAGTAGATGAAGCAAGTAACTTCGTCGGTTGTCATGCTGATATCCGTGGATTACTTATCTTTCGACAAGCAGCGCCTACCTTACTTTATCCGCCGTGGCACCTGTCTTCAGTCTATGTACGTGGTTCAATACAGGGTTAGCCGTATTGCCATCCTAACGCCGTCGGTGGTTGTGCCACATCCGCTGCCTCACCAGCTGCATTAACTCAAAAATTAAACTCATGCAGGCACCCTCGCTAAACGCAACTTGGGATTGATCTGCACTAATACAATTTCCCTCGCAATCGCCCAAATATAAGCAATCATTTCTCTCGCTATGGCAGTCACAACCACATTATAGTGTTTACCTTTTTGCATTAGCCGTTGATATCGACGGCAAAGCCGAAGTTGTGCTTGCCATGCCATATCAACAACTTGCTTCGGCAAACCTTCTTGTCTTAGCTGAAGGTCTGTAGAGATATTGGCGGGATAGCGATAGGTGTGCGCTCCCTCCACGAGTAATCGCCTAGCCCGAGTATTGCCGCACTTGGTTATTGCTCCGAGATGACGTTTGCCGCCACTAGAGTGTTCAGCGGGGACGAGTCCTAAATAACTCATTAATTTTCTGGGATGATCAAAGCGTGTTAAGTCGCCTAATTCTGCAATTACACCCGTTGCAACCAAGAGCCGCACACCTCTTAGCGCTTGAATGGCTTTGACAACGGGATAATAGCGCCAATTTCTCACATGATGCTCAAGTTCATTGTCTAATCGTTTTAGCCTTGCAATCCGTTCCGTGACAGTCTGTAGATATTCCTGCAAGACAATCTGCTGACTGGGATGGGGTAATATCAGTTCGGTCAGCCAACGTAAATGCTGTAGTGACCAATTGGCCGTACCTTTGTAGTTGATATTATTTCGAAGGAGTAACGCTTTAAGTTGGTATTTGGCATCCTTTAAATCCTTCATGGCAGTTTCCCTTGCACGGGAAAGGTCACGAATGGCTTCGTCTTCAGGCTCAGGCACATAGATGGGTGTGAGATCTTCAGATTTAAGTAGCTTAGCGAGTTTAAGCGCATCACGTTTATCAGTTTTGACTTTTTCACCAGGCTTTTTGGGAATGAGAGAGGGAGCTATAACGTAGCAACAGTGGCCTAAGCTAGTGAGGAGACGATAGATCCAATAGCCACAAGGGCCTGCTTCGTAGACAAAGTGCAGTGTTGCATCTGGATACTTGGATTGAAATTGTTTTGCTAATTTAGTGATGGATGCTTTTGCACTAGAAACGCGGCCATAATGTACCGATTGTGCACCATAATGGTCTTCGATATAGGCGACTTCGACGAATTCTTTATGAGTATCTAAGCCAATGAAAAGTATGTTATGTTTTATCATGCTGATCTCCAATTTTTAGTTTCTTTGACAAAACTATTATGGCTCTGGCTTTAAGCTAATCCACGATTGATTGGAGATCAGCATCTTTGTGGGGAGTCATTATGTCTAACTGTATCTAGGAAGTTATGCGAAATACTGAAAGAGTTAATTCAGAAAGACCGGAAAGCGCATTTGAGGGCGAGGTAGTGTGGAGCCCTTTGAAATCGATTTGGTTTCTTTCAAATCTGATTGCCGCGCTATGTATCGCTCCTTTCGTATTTTCTTTTTCATCTCTTATGGTATTTATCTCATTGACTGCCGTAACTCTTTGTTTTGGTCATTCCCTCGGAATGCATAGGCTACTCATTCACCGATCATATGAATGTCCAAAATGGATGGAATATTTGTTTGTCTATTTGGGGGTCTTGGTTGGTATGGCTGGGCCAATTGGAATGATGATGCAGCACGATTTAAGAGACTGGGCGCAACGGCAGAAAAAATGCCATGATTTCTTATTGCACGGGTCGAAAATAATAAAAGATGGGTGGTGGCAGCTTAACTGTGATCTCAATTTAAAATATCAACCTGAGTTTACAATTGAAGATGAAGTGTCAAAAAATCGGTTCTACCTTTTTATTGAGAAATATTGGTTGCCCCAACAATTAGTTGTCGCAATTCCTCTATATTTATTGGGTGGTGTACCTTGGCTGGTATGGGGCGTCTCTGTAAGGGTTGTCATCTCTGTCGGTGGTCATTGGCTTATTGGTTACTTCGCTCATAACCACGGGCAAAGAACTTGGAAAGTTGAAGGTGCGGCTGTTCAGGGGCACAATATTCGTATTGCTGGTTTCCTATCAATGGGTGAGGCGTGGCACAACAATCATCACGCATACCCCGGCTCAGCTATGCTTGGTTTATACAAAGATGAACCTGACTCAGGTTGGTGGGTATTAAACGCGCTTCATAATCTAGGAGTCGTTAAAAACATTAAGCTACCAAAAGAATTACCCCATCGTTCAGAGTTAGTTGCAGAAGCTACAGACCTTGATCGTCGAGTGGAGCGTGTTCCTGAAGAGTGTGAAATTGCAAATTTCATCAGAAGGAACAGTTAACAAACGGCTGCACCGGACAAATTTCCGCTGTCACCTTTTGTGCAAAACACGCACAAAAGCCGCCATCAAAAATTTACTCGGTGAGCCGGGCGTTGAACTAAGCCGCTGCGCGGAGCCCAAAGCGAACCACTGATCCAGAGCAAGCATATGAAGAAGGAGATATTGCCTCTAGAGATATACCCGACATAAGAAGAGGTAAAGGTCGAGATTTTGTTAATAAATTCGCTATCGCTTATGTAGATAAGAATGGACAGGTTAAGTTAGAAACGTTTTCATCCTTCAGTGAAGCTAATGATTTTGCTGAAAAAGTCAATGGAAAATGGCCTGAGGCAATGGAGAGAGGAGGTTTTGTAACACTGTATAGAAGTGCTACTTATTCTAAAATTGTGGCGAATCGATTTAATCGTTATCAAAAAACACAATTGACGTCTGTGGAAAGTGTTGTTTTCAATTTGGCTTATGAAGGAGTTCATACTAAGTATGGGCCTACTCATGATCAAAGATTAGAGTCTAAATCATTTGGGGCAGTTGAAGCTTATAGGGAACGTTCAAGATGAAATTTAATATACGTATACTTTATATTCTGATGTTTTTTTGTTTTAGGGTTGTTGCAAGTGATTCAATCTACATAACGAGAGAAAATGCAGCTAAATATAATGTTGATGTTAAAGTTAGTGCTAGTGAAATTTATAAAATGTATGAAGTAACTGTTAGAGTGAGCAGTATTCCACCTAAATGGCACTGTTTGAGACTTAGCAAAGTTGATGTTGGTTTTTATGATGATAATGGACTAATAGCTATAGTGCCGCTAGCTTTTAATGATAGTGGTGAGCTTTATTACACATTTACTTTACGAAAAGAAAATTTAGATAAAACGAGCATTGGTATTAATTATACAAATAATTCAAATGATAACAAATGCGAAATCTTATCCAATAATGCATTCATTATCGAATTATTGGGCTGGAAAACGAGTAAATCTGATGTTTTAAATTTAGATTAGCGAGGGAGTCCCCCTGCAAGATTAAGGTGCCAAAGTATTTAAACGAGACACAGAATTATGAACAGTCTCGAAAAAGATGCACTTTAATAACTGTTAAAGTGCAGTTTTCACGCATTTTAGTGCATAATCGACGTACTTCACATTATCGATACGTACTAGTGCAAAACTCAGTTTATGCATCAGAATATGCATAAATAGTCACATATCTATCAATCTTAGACTCTCACTCGCAGTAACAGCTGCGAAAGCACTTTAATATAACTGAAATCAGAACAAAGTATCACTTAATAGCTTTAAATCTATAGGGGTCCTAAATTACTATGAGCAGAGTCATACACTTCTAATTAGTTGACCAAATTTAATATGCCACTACATAGACCCCCCTCAAGAAGTTGGAAGCACTAAAACTCATGCAGCAGTATGGCTACAGGCGAGTCGTTTCATCAACCCTACAGGAGGATGCAATGACGTGTTTTTGTTGGTCTTGTATTAATTTTCTCAGGTCAAAAAGGTCAGGGGAATATCGATATTTTTAGTTGTCTTGCGTGAGCCGCAGACGTTTGATAGTGCGATCAGTTCGGCCTGTTCTTGGACTATGACTTCACCTGCAGACGTGTTACCCAATCACAATGGCATCATGGCCAGTCGCAGGCTTAGTGCGGCATGTTCTTGAACTGTACTCTTTTCACCTGCAGGCGTGTTATCCAATCCCAAAGTGCATCATGAGCGCTGAACAGCTATACGTTAATGCCAGTGGTCGATGATGGCCGGTATCTAAGCGTATTGTTCTGCTTGGTCCTATGTTCCTGCCGTGTTGACCTGCCGGTGTGTCCACTAACCTTACGCTGGCTAAATAGTCTTTGTGAGGCAGGAATATTAGTTGGGCGGATAGGTGTTGATGCCTGGCATCAATGTGCATGTTTACGTTTTGTCAGCTGTTTTACCTGCAGGTGTGTTAGTCGTTCAGGCATTTACTGATGTTTGTGGGTGAAGCCGGTAATGTTAGGGCAGATATAGGCGTGTTGTGCGACGATGACGAGTGAGAATAGCGCACGTTTTCTCAGCCTCAGTTGCTACTGAAATATTGCATTGCGATAGAGGTGTTACACCATTATGGTTCAATAGTGTTTCGATGCGGCCTAGATAATCCCTAGATCCCCTTAAAAAGTTGGGAGCACTCAAACCCATGCAGCAGTAGGGCTACAGGCATATCGTTGCATCAACCCTACAGGAGGATGCAATGACGTGTTTTTGTTTCTTTTGTGTTAATTATTTCCGTTCGAAAAGGTCTGGGGAATTGCGAGATTTTGAGATGTCTTGTGTGAGCAGTATGCGCTAAATTGTACAATCTCTACTCGACATCACACAACTTACTTCGGGGCAAAAAGCGAGCTAGATTCCTAACTCTAATTCGTGAGTTTCGGAGTCCTCTAGATGAATTGTTAGGCATCACTGACGGGCATGCTCATGAAAGCCTCTTTTTTCTAAGTCCACGCGAATTTCAGAGTCCCGCTTGCTTTTGCCCGTGTAGAACGCAAAGGTTTTTAGACTACTGGGCACCGAGTCTGTAACGAAACTATTGTAATCAATCGCGGTTTTATAAACTCGCAATGACGAGAGTCCCTTCAAGTCCTCAATACCTGCAATCTTTTCAAGCGTTTTGCAGTTGATGATCTTCATGTCACTCAATTTGGGGTTTGGACCAACTTTTACGTCAGCCAACCTAATCTGATCTTCTATAAACAAGCGCTCTATATTCTCGAAACGTCCTATGTCACCCAAGTCTTCGAGCCCTTGAACTCGAATGACTTCTAGTGACTCAAGCTGCGGTGAGGTTATTTGAGCTATGGACGAGCGACCACCAAGAATGAAGCGCAATGTCTTCAATGTCGGGATACTGGAAACGAACTCGATGCCGTCTTTCTTCTTGATTGAAGCAAGGGATAAGCCTCTGAACAACGGCAAATTGCAGATAGTTGAAATGTTTTTTGTGTGGCCAGTCGTGTGAAGTTCCTCTAGAACAACACTCTTAGAGAGATGCCGAAAATCAATATTACATCTTCTCGTTTCTCCCAATGACAGAACTTTCAAAGAAGGGAGATTGCAATAGCTGAGAACGTCAGCATCTTCGAGTTCGAACACACCAAGTCTAAGCTCCGCAAGAGATCGAATTTTGGATAATACCTCAAGATTAGACGCCTTCATAAGGCAATCTATCGAAACACATTGGGCGTCAGGAATGAACTGCAATACTGAGGCGTCAAAAGATTCAGAGTAGTGGCCATAAAAGCGGATTTCAAAACTCCGCCCATGATTCTTTGCCAGCTGGTTCAGTAGTGTTAGCTGTTGTGCGGAATAGCCGCTCTTCGAATACTGAACGATCACTCGCTCACCAGCATCGATGTATTTGGCGATGCTGACTGGGTTAATATCTTCATAGCCGTCGATTCTGCGCTGCATTGTGATGCCCAAAATTTTATTTATTAGTGTTCATGCGCCTTTACCTCATTAGACCAGTAAAAATGCGCATAGTTAACTGATTGTATTGCAAAGAACTTATCAGCTTTTTCTCAAATGTACCATCCGGAAAAACGTTCATGCGCCTTTTTCAAATCTATCATCAAAGCTCTGTTTTACATAAGTGGTTAATTTTAAAGTATATCTATCCAGCTTGATCACACTGATTAAGCGCTAAAAGGAGGGTTAAAAAGCAAAGTTAATAGATAAGAATTTGTAGTGCAGCCTGTCTGCAATTTTTCGATTCACTAAACGAGTGCTCGCAAGCTTTGGTGCAGAAGTGGAAAGCCATCTGTCGGATCTAATTGCATAGTGGTTTGAATATTGAGGGGTTAAGTCAAGACTAATCCAGTTCAATCGTGCGTTCAGTTTGACCTGTTCTTAGACCACTATCTTCACCTGCAGACGTGTCACTCGATCACCTTAAGCTTCATGGCTAGTCGCTGGCTTGGTACGGCGAACTCTTTATCCGTGCTCTTTTCATCTGCAGACGCGTCACCCGATCACCTTACGCTTCATGCTCAGTCGTCGGCTTTGCCCAATCCTAATGTACATCATGAGCTATGCGCAGTTATACGCTAATGCCGGTGGTCGATAATGGCACGTACCTAAGCGTGTTGTTCCGCTTGGTCCTATGATCTAGCCGTGTGTTTACCAGCAGATGTTTTAGTCGTTCAGGCATTTACTCATGTCTGTGGGTGAAGCCGGCATAAATAGGGCTGATGTAGGTGTGTTGAGCGACGATGACGAGTGAGAATAGCGCACGTTTTCTTAGTATTAGTTGTTGCTGGTTTGTTGTGTAGCGATAGGTGTATTACACCATTATGGTTCAACGCATCTTCGATGCGGCCTAGATAATCCCTAGATCTCCTCAAAAAGTTGGGAGCACTCAAACCCATGCAGCAGTAGGGCTACAGGCGAGTCGTTGCATCAACCCTAGAGGAGGATGCAACGGTTCGCTTTTGTTTCTTTTGTGTTAACTCCTGATGGCGTGAAGGGTAGGGCAAAAGGCGAGGTTTTTGGCTTTTTTGGGTGAATTGATGGCGCCCAAATGGATCCTTCTATTGGGCTCACGGTTTCGGTTGTTGCCTCATCCTGCTTGGGGGCAATCCGCTCGCTGTTTTTGGTCATGAAAAGCAGGCAAACTGGGATGATCTGCACACTGTTTCTGGGTAATTGAACGCGTTTTTAGGCTCATGCTGCCTTAATTTGAATTGTTATTGATATGTTTTAATTCAATGGGTGTTGTTCAGTGTGTTGCACCAATATGGTTCAACCGTTTTTCGATGCGGCCTAGATAATCCCTAGATAGCCTAAAAAAGTTGGGAGCACTCTAGCCCATGCAGCAGTAAGGCTACAGACGAGTCATTGCATCAACCCTAAGGAAGGATGCAATAACGTGCATTTGTTGCTTTGGTGTTAAATGTTGGCAATGGGGTGAAGAGGGTAAAAGCCAAGGTTTTAAACGGTTTTTGACGGTTTTATGTGAACAGTAGCTGTCTAGGCCTTGGCTCACTTTAGCCGAGTGCCAAGCTCGCTCTCTTTACCTATATTAGCCATCCTGCATGGATAGGAATGGAGCGATGATCATGTGCAATTATGAGGAATTTTGATTTTCAGATGGGCGGATTTTGTGCCTCGCCGATGCTCACGGTTTGATTGAAGCAGAACGCGACACCTTATGGTGATGAGAATCACTCGCAACTCGATGTAGATGCGAACCATTATCATCACGGGTCCTTCCGGCTCGGTTGATTGCGGGGGCAGTGACGCGCAGTGCTTCACTACATATGAGGATTTTAGAGGGCTTGGTTGTTGTTTTATTAGCGGGCTTTTAGGGGGCGTTCATAATTTCGAACGCTATTTATGACGTTGATTTTATTTGCTTATTATTCTTATTTCCTCAGGGATTTAAAAAATAGGTGTGCTCGGATATACCAACTTGAACAGATCGATTTGTGATCCTTTGATCTTTGTTGAATGGGCCGATATTTTGCGTCTCTTGGTAAGCTAGTCACTATAAAGCGGAGAACAGTGAGGGGAGAAACCTACCTTTAGTTTGAATACATCAGAGCGCAGCTACCTAGGCATATTGTTTTGTTCTAGCTTTATCGCGGAATCACTTAACTGATAACTAAATCATTCAAAATTTCCTAACCGGTTAGTACTGTATGTCATGACGGTGATTTTACGCAGTACTTAACCAATGCTTGCCACCGCAAAAAGTTCGCGCATCAAGCTGCAACTTCGCAAACCGCAGGTGGCATTGGCGAGTACTTTGGTCAAAGAAGACTGTTTGTGGTCATACCCGCAATGCCAGTTAGGTCATTTGCAGTGTATTGGGCTGATAAGACCGCAGGGATTAGTGATGATTAACACTTAAAGTCAGCAAGTACGTATGTCAGGAGGATAACCGCTCCTTCAAGACGTAGCGGAATGACCAACAGCGAAAAGCAGCCAGCCTTATGGGGTTAAGCCGATGAGGGGATAGGGTGTGAGTGTCAGCCTGAATGTGGGGCCCAAATGCTGTCAACCAAGGTCAATAATCAGTCGAAAGTGAGCGTAAAAGAATGAGAAAGCTAAAACAATATCAAGTGATTACCCATCAAACTGTATAAAAAAACGCTACCACAAAAAAGCAAATTCCTATAGCATCATTCATATCCATTTAAACGGATGTGGCAGCGGCCAAGTCCAACAAGCGATTTATGCCTTGCAAACAGCGCAACGCATAAATACTAAGACGTTATATGTACGGAAAGTTATGTCGTTAAACAATGAAATAATACTCAAATCATTGATAGGCTTTGGCTTGTTTTTCTTTATTATCTGGCTTGTGCTGGCTTGTATTTTGATTTTTTCAGGCTCTGCTGAATTTTCCGTTAAAGGTTTAGGATTGTCGTTCTTAGTGCTTCAAATTCCAACTTTGGTTCTTGTAATTAAAACAAAGTTACGACTTAGTAGAAGTGCAATAAAATGAGCAATGTACATATAACAAGGCGCATCACTCGCTCCGTTCGGTCGCTGGGATGTCTACCGCTGCGCGGTCATCATCCGTGTGCTTTGCGTTAGCTTCATGGATAAATCGATGCTTTTAGAAAAATTGCAGAATTCGTTAAGAGATGCATTTCAAGAATGTATAAGTTCAAATTATTCTAAGCCTAGATTATTTCATGCAGCTAGAAGTAAAGCTTGGGTGAAAAACATCGCAGCATCATTTAGAGAAGAATATGTTCAAACTGAATACAGAGTTTTTTCAGCAGATTATTCTAATAATAGAAGCGAATTTAAATTAAATGAATTGCTTTTTGATATTAGTGTTGTGAATGTTAAATCTATACCTTCTGCGTCAAACAAGAAGCAGCTAATCTATGTGAATAAAATGGAATGGGCTATTGAAAGTGAATTTCAAAGAAGCGATAGTCGCGCTTCTATAATCGATTTTAGTAAATTGGCCATGGCTCGATCAGAAAATAAGCTATTGATACTCTCTCAAAGTAAAAGTATAAAAAATTGGGCGTTATCAATACTGAGTGGTGCTGTACCGGAAGATGGTGATAATTACTTCTTAGCATTTGTACCTCATCCTGAAAGTTGGGATGAAGACATGAAAGTGGAACTATATTCTCATGGTAAAGATGGCTGGGAAGCAAGAAGCTAACAAGGCAAGGCACAAAACCTCCAGCGTGTGCTCGCGGCGTTAAATGGACAGCATGAACATCGAAGCCCTTAAGCAAATTTTGCAGTCATGGATCGCTGAAGGTTACGCCGAAGGTGAATTGTCGGTGGAGCCCGAATGGTATGTTCTGTGGCATCCCGAAGAAATAGAAGAATTTAACCGTGATTACCAGCTACCCGAGTACGCGCCGGGGTTCGTAACATTCGGTGGTAATGGTGGTGGAGAGCTTCTGGTAGTAAACGATGAGGGTGAGGTGTTTTATTTGCCCGCAATAGGGATGGCACCTGATACGGCAATAAAAGTTGCAAGTAGCCTGCAAGATTTCAAAGGCTACATGCAAAAATGAGCAAGCCATTTAACAAACTGCTGTTGTCGCCCCGTCGGGGCTGGGACGGCCTTTCCGCCGCTGCGCGGCTACAAGTCCGCCCCAAAGCCGGGCGTTAGGTGCCTCCCTTGAAGTTTAAACCACCACACTATGAGTTTGTTCTCGATATAGCTTTAGAAATGACCAATACAGATAATAATCAGTCATATTGGGCTTCTTACAATCAACTCAGAGATGTGTGTGAAAAACATGAAGGTACTATTTTAGATCATGCTTTTCAGTGGGAAACACTGGCAGATTTTACTTCGGACAAATCTGAAGCGATTAATCTCTATTTAAAGCATTGGCTTTAGCAAAAAATAGCGAAGAACAAGACTATATTGCTTCTATATCGTTTGGGCTTGCTGAGTTGTATTTAGATTTAGGTCAAAATGAAAAAGTTAGAATTTATATTGATACTGCCAACGATGCATCTGAACAAACTTCGGATTTATCCTTGAGGACTGAAGTTGTTGATTTTTTACTCAGTTTTAATCAAAATGCCACCTAACAAGCCAATGTTGCTGGGACTTTTACTCGCTGGTGCTTCGTACCAAAACACTCACAAACGCCGCAAATTGGGGCGTTAGCAGCCTAAAAGGATTTGAGCTTTGAATCAGATTGGAAAAAAACTCTGGAATTTAGGGGCCGCAATATTTTGGGGTGGGGTTGTATTCTATATTCCTTCATGTACTTGATGAGTACAGCATGTTCTACAGATGAATACGAAGAACTTTATTCTCCTAATGGGGAGTTGCGAGCGGTAGTTATAATGACTGGCTGTGGTGGTTTTTCTAGTCCCCAAACTCAGATATATGTAGAACGAATAAAAAATAAATCTTTATCTCCATTCTCGTTAAAAAAAACTGATGCTTTGATTCGCTTAGATGGAAAACCTGACGATGTAAGTTATCAAATTGAATGGGAAACTAATGAAAAATTTGTTATTTCAAATTTTGATTTCTCCAAGATGATGGCATTTAAAAATCAATCTTGGGGTACTGAATTACCAAGAATTTATTTTGCAGTAAACGGCAGCTAACAAGCTGTTAAACAATAATAAAATACAGTTGTTTTTTGGGAGTTTTATGCTTAGACGGATTATTTATATATCAATAATACTCGCGATAGGTGTCCTCATAGGCTGGTTAGCGAATGCTTATGTTAATGGCGCGGATATTAGAAAAGCATATACATCAAGCACAATCTCAGGAATAGTGAATGACTTCGAAATTATTGGTTCGCTTGATGAGCAAGGCTTGTTCACTGATAAGATAAAAGAGCAATACAATAAAAAGTTTAATTCGACTGTATTCTATCTTATGTTTCTTAAACCCAATTACACGGAACTTACGGCGAACCCAACTCAAACACTGTGCAGATTAGTAGAATATCAATCAAAATACGGAATTGAGCTTAATTCCGAAACGGATAAAGTAGTAAGTGACTATTTAATTCAAATTGAACCAGTAATCCGTAAAGAAATGGCTAGTATTCAAAGCTTTGCAGGTGGCAGTGGTTGTAATATCGGTGGAACACCTGCTACAAGTAAAGTTTGTCGTTATGACGATCCCGCTCGCTGTAGAAAAAATGAGACATAACAAGAGACTATGGCGTCAATAACTAATTTATCGCTTTTGGCGCTTCCCATAGGGCACCGTCTCTCAATATCGAATTTAACGTCACCACCATCTTCCTAATACAGGCAATGATAGCCACTTTTTTAGGTTTCCCTGTGGCAACTAATCGCTGATAGGTGCTCTTAAAAACCGGGTTAGATTGTATGGCTGACATCATTGCCATATATAAAACCGTTCTCACTTGATGCCTTCCTCCTTGTATTTTTCGCATGCCTTTAAAGCGCCCGCTTTCTTTATTCATCGGTGCCACACCGACCAATGCGCTTGCTTCCTTGTTACTGATATAACCCAATTCTGGTAAGTTACTGATGATGGAAGCTGCGGCGATTTTACCGATACCTTTCATACTCTGAAGCAGTATATTTTTCGCTTGATAATCAGGGTTTGACTCAATGAGTTTAACGATTTTTATTTCAATCTTTTCAATCTGATTTTTGAACGCCGTTAAAATAGGTTTAATGGTCATTTCAAGTTCTTTTGGCAATATTTGAAGGCGGTTTTTTTCCATCGTCTGCATCACCAATAGTTGATTTCGTCTTGCGACTAAATCACTCATAGCACGCATTACATCAGGTTTTAAAGTTGATAAGGTCGGCTTAATCGCTTCGCTGTAATGCGCTATAAGTTGCGCATCAAGCTTGTCAGTTTTTGCCCGTTGACCAATGGCACCAGCAAAGCGTTTTATGTGAACAGGGTTTGCGATGACAAAAGGTAAGTTTGCCTCAGCGCAGGCCATAATGAAGGGCATTTCAAGACGACCTGTCGCTTCGATAACGATGCGCTCAGGAGTGTATTTTTTAATAGTTTTGACGGCCTCTTTAATCCCTTTTTCATCGTTCGATACAGTGAAATAGATATTGAGAGGGCGGATATAAATGTCGAGTTGAAACTTGCCAGTATCAACACCTACGTTAATGTTTTGATTAGAAGTTGTTTTCATAATAAGCTAACTCTTGCTTGCAAATGCGGGTTCGAGACCCAGTAGACTATTCGAGTATTTTGCTTGGAGTCCTTTGTCGCGTTCTTTCTTGTTATCGGTCTCTCAATAGAGGAGCCAGCGTTCAATCGAACTACGACAAGGAAAGCTTTAGTTGCAGCTAAAGCCTGGGTCTCACATTACCCGAAACTGGAAATTATTTGTAATCAGGTGAGTTTATTATCCATACAAGTTTATTAAGTTCGCCTAACGAGTTGGGTTGGGACGAGTATACAGCACGCGCCCCTTACAAAAGCGTTAATCATAGATTTTTTATCCGAAACTGACGAGTTAGAGTTAAGGCTTTAACTCGGAAATGTCAAAAAATGAGCTAGTGAATCACTCTGCACCAGCCTGATTCACGCGAGTCCCTAAAACCCGCCCTAGAGCCCAGTTTGCGGCTATTCTGTGGCGTTTTTGCCCTAGAATGAATCAAACTCAAGATAACTGATTAAGACCCATATATGGGCCTGTTATTCCCATTCCGACTAGTTATATCGAGCGTTGATTAGTTTGTAGATAAAAGAGGTTGTAATAATAGAATAGCTAATCCGAATTTTACTAAACAGACTATTCATGTCCTCCGTTAAAACCTGCCACTAGTTCCCTGTTTTGAGTTGTTCAATCTTTAGATAACCGATCTAATCTCATGCAAAAATCGATATTGCATTTTTTATGCTCGATGGTGACTGATTGTATTTAACCGCGGAACAACGGCGGCGCCCCCTCTCATTCAGTTAGTTTATAATTCACGTTAAAAGTGCACTTTAGGTCCTAATATGTTGCAATTTATAAACTCTGCTTCTATATTTGGTTTAATTTACTCTATATTTTGGTACTTATGGTGCAACTATGTCATCAAAAATAAACTGGCTTATTAATCATACGAGTCCTGGTGCGGTAGTGCTTCAGTCGTGGTTAACACAAAATGAGATCAGCTCATCTTTGGTGAGAAAATATGTGCAGAGTGGTTGGTTGTACAAGATAAGTGCGGGGGTTTACGTTCGTCCTGAGTCAACAGGTAAGTTACAGCCTCATTGGGTTGAAGCGCTCAAGGCTGTGAATGAGCAGCTAAAGCTTCCTGTTCACCTTGCGGGAGTCAGTAGCCTAACACATCAAGGGCTTAGTCATTATCTTCAACTAAGCAGCGAGCAAGTTTGGGTTGGCTGTCAAAGTAAGCAGGCGTTGCCAAAGTGGTTCCGCGAATTGGAGGAGCAAAACTGGCTTTTCTATACCAGTAGCAAGCTGACCCAAACGTTGGAAAAAGACTTTATTACTATAGGGGTGAACAATAGGGAAGTTAAGGCAAGTTGTGCGGAGCTTGCAGCCTATGAGGTCGTCAATGCCATTGGCAAACATATCAGTTTTGAGCATGCCGCGGAGCTGTTTCAAGGGTTAGTGAATCTCAGTCCACGTAAAATACAGTCAATACTGAATCGAAGTGAAGCCGTACAAGCTAATCGCGTATTTCTCTTTTTAGGCCACTACTATCAACATCAGTGGAGCAAAAGGCTAGATGAGCAGCAAATCACGCTAGGCGCGGGAAAGCGTCAGGTGGTGGCTCATGGCCGTTACGATGGGCGGTATCAAATAACAGTGCCGGCATCGTTTATTAATACAGAAGAAAATCAATATGAATAAGTCATCGATATACTACCAGCAAGTGACCTTGCTTATTCGGATGCTGCCGCTCGTCGCCCAAGAGAAGGTATTTGCCCTAAAGGGCGGTACGGCTATCAACCTATTTGTGCGCAACTTCCCACGCTTATCGGTCGATATCGATTTGGCTTATCTTCCTTTGGAGCCAAGGGAACAAGCGCTACAAAGTGTGAAGGAAGCGCTTGGTCGTTTGACTGCGCAGATCAATCTACAACCGAACCTTAGTGCAGTATTTCAAGACAATAAATATGATGAGCTCAGGGTTGTCGTGACAAGTGATAGAGTCACAATAAAAATTGAAGTCTCTCCTGTTGCGAGAGGTACGCTACACAAAGCGGTATTAATGCCAGTCGTTGAGTTAGTTGAAGAAGAATTTGGGTATGCAGAGATCCCCGTTGTAAGCCTGCCTGATCTATACGGTGGTAAGTTATGTGCAGCGATGGATAGACAGCACCCAAGGGATCTTTTCGATGTGAAAATGCTGCTGGCGGAAGAGGGGATCAGTCGAGAGATTTTGGTCGGCTTTCTCACTTATACACTTAGCCATCCAAGGCCTATTAATGAAGTGATGTCTCCACGCTGGAAACCGCTTGATGAAAGCTTTCAAACTGAATTCAATGGAATGACGACAAAGCCGATTAAACTCGATGAGCTGATTTTAACTCGCTCAGAAATGCTGATAGCGTTGCAGCATCACTTTACTGCAAAAGACAGAGACTTTTTATTATCCTTTAAACAGGGTCAGCCTGATTGGTCATTGTTTGATGAACCGAGCGTCGCGGCACTACCTGCGGTGAGATGGAAGCTATTGAATATCCAAAACCTAGCGAAAAACAAATCCAAGCATCAAGAACAACTCATTAAACTGGCTGATGTATTGGAAACGTGGGTTGCAGGTCGGATACTGTAATGTGCAGTGTATTGCCGATTTTATCTGATAGTTCGCTGTTTGTGGGCGTTACTTTGGTTCGACTGATTATTGGACCGTCTCTATTCAGCTGCAGGATACTTCCAAAAAGTGATTTTCTTGAAAATAAAAAATAATTTCAAATAGTACTACATAAATTGCCACAGGGTATTAAACACTACCGTGATGGCTGGAGCATCTGCGCCATTGCCAGTGTCACTCTCGGCGATAACATAGCAGGGTGCAAGGAACAGCATAGACTTGCTACTTATTGAAGTAGAGGTCCAGTTTTGCATCTAGAAGGTGCGTTATTCACACTTTCTCTCTCCAAAACCCAAAATAAGTAATTGATTAGAATAGCATTTAAATTTGTTCAATGTTCTCTACAAAAACACCTCAAATAGCAATTAATCAATTGATTTTATTGCAATTTATCTTGTTTATTGTGTTTATATGGGTAATATTTGTCGCTCACCGACGGCAGAGGCGGTTTGTCGTTTTAAGATTGCTGAGCGCAGGCTTAATATTGAGGTGGATTCGGCGGGTACTATTGGTTATCACCAAGGGGATAAGCCCGATAGCCGCGCTATTGAGGCTGGTAAAAAGCGGGGTTTTAGTTTCGAGGGCATGCGGGCGCGGCAGGTGGTGAATGCTGATTTTGAGCATTTTGATTTAATTCTAGCTGCGGATAATGCCAATTTGGCGGATCTGCTTAGCCGTTGTCCGGTTGAGTATCAACACAAGTTACAGTTAATGTTGTCCTATGCTGATACGCAAATCACGGAAGTACCAGATCCTTACTATGGCGGCGCACAGGGTTTTGAACTAGTGCTCGATCTCCTCGAGCAGAGTATGGAAGCTTTATTAGATCAATTGACCGAAAAGTTCCGTTGAGATGCGTATTTCCATTTACGGTTTGGGTTTTATGATAAGTTCGGGTAAATCCCCTTATGCGAGATGACGATGAAAGTAATGGATTCTGAAAACCGAGTATGGTTCCTTTTGGAGCATGAAGGTCGCTTGTACTTGAATGCAAATTGCAACATGAGTGCATTTGGCTATAGCTATATGATCCAGCTCAATGGTCAGGAACTGCAAAATTATGACGGTGGTGGCCGCGAGTATCTAAATAATCTTGCTCACGATATTCATTATTCTGTTCCAATCGCAAAAGACACAACGTCAATTTACAAAGGTCGTGAAGTTTCAAAACAGCTAGCTGGTTTAGCAACAGAAGCGATTAAAGCGTGGCGTGCTTAAAATCGGTTAACTCTAAAATGCCCCAAAGCTTGTTTCAAAGTTTAAAATGCAAGTAGGGTGAATAAAGTTGTGGGCTATAAAAAAGCTAATGTGATGAGGTTACTTTCAACCTAGAAGTCATGCCAGTCCGAACTTTCAATAAAGCCACAGCAAAGTAAACATCATCATAAAGTCATTAATAGATATCAGTA
Organism: Shewanella oncorhynchi; assembly: GCF_030848765.1. NCBI lineage: Bacteria > Pseudomonadati > Pseudomonadota > Gammaproteobacteria > Alteromonadales > Shewanellaceae > Shewanella > Shewanella oncorhynchi. The sequence goes on along the minus strand of NZ_CP132914.1, from coordinate 2,889,245 downwards.
TAGTTTGACTACAAACATCAATGGTTGTGGGCTGCTTGCCTTACAAGGTTAAGTTGGTAAGATGTTGTTCATAAAGAAAATCAAATCGTTGTACATCTAAGGACATATATGGAAATTTCATTACTTGCCGATAATCCCTCTGCGATAGACACGGTAGCTAGTTGGTATTTCAACGAATGGTGCCAAGACAATGGTAGCTATACCAAGGAGGAAGTCGTTGAAAAAGTCTCTGCATCAATAAATCGTGATACCGCGCCTATTCTGATCATTGGAAAAGTAAATGGTGTTCTTGCTGGTTCAGCAGAGCTAAAAATTCGAGAAATGGACATATACCCAGAATTTGAATTTTGGCTTGGTGGTGTTTACGTCACTCAGCAGGCTAGGGGACAGGGTGTCGCCTCAAAACTTGTGAAAGAGATAATATCGCTAGCACATAAAATAGGTGTGAAAAAATTATATCTTCAAACAGAAGATATAACTGGAGGTTTGTACTTACATCATGGGTTTAAGCCTATAGAACAGGTGAATTATAAAGGTATAAATGTATTGGTTATGGGCACAAACATCGGTGAATAACAAGTTTTTGAAGGTGCACTGCGGCTCAATTGAGGGAAGCAAGTGGAACGATATGGTTATATTTCACAGGGCTACCTAAGTAGGTCAAAGCATCCCCAAATGGCATCATTTTTAATCTTAGAGTTTTCGTCAGTACAAGAAAATAGATTTTCTGTTTCAACAGTAAGAACCAGTTGTGTTCTGTTTCAGTCAAAGTGTTTATAAAGTCATTAGCAAGGCCATATAATCAGATGCTGAGTGACTCTTTACAGAATCTAATGATGAAAATGAGTCGAAATCTTCCAAACTTTGACAGTTATTGTTGAATCAATGGCTACCAAATAAGAATAGGCCGCGCGTAGTTGCGACCGATTTTACGATCGCTTAGTTAGTTCCTGTCCACGCTTGGTCCTCGCAGACTTCAGATCAATGTTGAACTCTTGATATCACATTATGCTTTTTACCGCTGTTATCGTCGTGTCGTACGGTGGGCTTTTTTGCAAATAAACCTCCTGCCTCACGCTTGACAATAAGTGAAACGTAAACAATCTTTTAACATGGAATATTTTCAGAAGGTTACTTTTCTTTCTGCAGAATAGAATTATTTTCACTACGGGAACACAGGAGTGTTTAACCCTTCTACTGAGATAACTAGGCTTCATTTGAGGCGATCCTCAATGAATAATCTAGGCTCAAGGTATTGTGATAAAACGCAATCATGAAAAGGAATTTCAATGAAAGACGTTAATATTTATCCTTATCAATCAATCTGTTCAGACCGGCTCAGTAAGCCAGAGACTGCGATCAAAACAGCAAACTTCAATTTTAATATCGAAATCCATTTATTGGGATTTGGTTGAGGTCAAGTCTTGTACGCTATTTGTATCGTGACATCACGCCTGCAGTGGCGGGTGTTGTGAAAGCCCTGATTTTAAGTCGTTAAAGAAAGTGGAGTTGTAAACGTTTTAAGCATTGAATAAGTCCCAATAACAAGGAGAGTTAATTTCATGTCTATCAAATCTTTTCGCTATAGTACGCTTTTTTTGTGTATGAGTGCTGCTGTACATGCAGAAGCACCAGTAGTGACAAAAGCAGCTATAACACTACCAACGTTAAGCCCTGTTATGCCGCTGGAAATCACAGCAAAACCCCCTGTCTCACTCGAAAGCCTGCAACATGATTTTGATGATTTTTCTTGGCAATCGTTTATTGCACTTAACTGGCCAGCAAATGCCGATGGCACACCCAATACTATGTCTACCATTGGGCAAAAAACTAACCAGCCAGTCGTGTGGCTGCATTGGAAGGAAAGCCGGGAGATTTTTTTACCCGATGGCGTAAAACCACCTGGGTGGGATCAGTCCAATAATGTGCCGGATGTTTGCAAAAGTATTGATCCCAAGTCCATTCCTCAAGGGACTATTTATTTAACGCAAGTAGGGAAGACCCCGAATGTGTTGGATGAAAGTGGTGAGCCTTTTACAACGGGTCCATTGATTGATCAAAACGGGCTTTATACCCGTTATGAAATATTAACCAATGAAACCATGTTCAATTTTATTTTGGACAATAACCTTTACAGTAAAAAAGGACAGAAACAGTTTAATGCCGATGTCGATTTTACCGCGAGCGACAGTAAAACCGGGCAGGTAGGTTCTATCATGCTTAAGGCATCATGGATAAAAATGGGCGGCAAGTTTGATGCGACGAATTACTATACGACTTATGCGCTAGTTTATAACAATCCCGAAGAGCAACACGGGGTCAAGCCCGCGTGTGCGCTTGAACAAGTCGGTCTAGTGGGGTTTCACATTGCTCACAAAACCACAGGTGAACCACAATGGATTTGGTCTACCTTTGAGCATGTCGCTAACGCGCCAACCCAAGGTGAGTCAGCATCATTGTCGGCATATAATTTTTACGATGCTAAATGTACTGACTGCAAAGTGAATGAACCACCAGCACGCCCGTGGGATCCGGCAAACCTGCACACTAAACCAACTCAAGTGGAACGCGTCATTCCTATCACTGCCGACGCTAAAGCCTTAAATGCCAGTTATCACGCTGCACTCGACGCTGTAGTGCCGGGATCGGTATGGAAGAACTACGAATTGATCAGTACGCAATGGCCTACCGATGCCAAAAATCCCACCGATCCAACGGGCGTACCTGCTCCCTCATTTTTAGCGAACACCACGCTCGAAACTTATATCCAAGGTTCGGTAAAGCAAACATCAAGTAGCTGTATGGCTTGTCACAATAATGCGGCAACCACTAACGGTAATTTTGCTGATTTCACTTACTTGCTGCAACGCGCGCAATAATTTACGAAAGGAACTCATCATGACTGATATTACAGGCGCGACTGCCGATACTATGAATCATTTTATTGGTTTGAGCGCGGTATTAACCGGCTTTGCTACCAGTATTATTGCCCCGACATTGGATCCCGTGGATATTAAATCCGAATACTTAGCCGTGTTTACGCAAAAAATAACCGAAGAATCGCAGGACCTAACTTTAGTTACAACTATTCTGCAAAAATTTGCGGCGTTAAAAGCGCAGCAATTATCAGATCAACAAATTGGTACGCAAATGCTGGCGCCTGATAACGGGGCTAATTTTGTGTTGGCCTGCCGTAAATTGATTTTTATGTGGTACTCAGGTGCATGGCCAACCATTATTCCCGCGACGGATACAGAGCCGGAAACCACGGTTAGCGATATGATTTCGGCAAAAAGCTATACCACAGGTTTAGTCTGGCAAGTTATGCAGGCTCATCCGATGGGGGATTCAAATTATCGCTATGGCTATTGGGCGAAACCACCCGCTGTACTGTCGGCCTATACGGGTCATCAAGGAGGTGCAGTATGAGCACTCAAACCAATTACGATGTCATTATTGTGGGATCAGGTATTGCCGGCTCTATCATGGCTTATCAATTGGGGATGGCGGGGAAAAAAGTATTAATCCTCGAAGCAGGGCAGGAAGTGCCGGTTGACCGCAGTGGTTACATGGAAACCTTTTTTAAAGCCAATGCCAAAACACCTGAATCACCTTATCCTCCTACTACGCAAAATCCAGCGGCATCGACGGCGGATAATCCACTCGGATTGCCTGATCCTGCGAAGGAAAATGTGCCGCGTTATACCGTGTTGCAAGTTGGCGCATGGCGTAATCCAAAGCAATGTTATTTCGATTACACGCCGCAACCAGAGCATTTGAAACCTGACAGCCCTGAAGCAAAGTTTGCTTTTGCGAGTTCCTATGAGCGTATTGGCGGCGGCACAACTTGGCATTGGCTAGGAACCAGTTTGCATCTATTGCCCAATGATTTTGAGTTGCAAACCCAGTATAAGCAGGGTGTGGATTGGCCCGGTGGAAAACAATTTTATCAGGCGCTGGTTCCTTACTATGAACAGGCGACCAATGAGATTGGCGTCGCCGGTGACAAAGAGGCGATGGATCAGCTTTATCGCGGATTTAATGTTTCACCGGATGGTGTTTATGGGCCGAATTACGATTACCCAATGCCTGGCATTGTTTCATCTTTAGTTGATCAACAATATGAACAAGCTGTGAGCGATATGGTGTACGACAATATTCAATTGTCAGTCACGCCAACCCCCCAGGGGCGCAATTCATTACCGGGTGAACGCCGTCAATGTGCGGGGAATACGAATTGTATTCCTATTTGCCCTATCCAAGCCAAATACGATGCCACTGTGACGCTCGGGCGAGCATTGCAAACCGGCAATGTTGATGTGTTTTATCGTCATGTTGCGACAAATGTTCAAGTGGATGAAAATACAAAGGATGTTGTTGGTATTGATTATGTGACCTATCAAACTCACGGAGGGATAGCGACGGGCGGCGGTACCGTTACGGGTAAAAAATATGTGATTGCAGCTCACGCGATTGAGACGCCTAAATTATTGCTCATGTCTAAACGTAATAAAGCCTGTCCGAACGGCGTCGCCAACCATAGCGATCAAGTGGGGCGTAATTTGATGGATCACATTATGTATTTGGCCTGGGGTCTGGCGAAAGATCCTGTCTATGGTTTTCGGGGGCCTTTATCTACTGCGGGTATAGAAAGTTTACGTGATGGCGCCTTTCGTAAAGACCGTGCCGCCTATCGTATTGAAATCGGCAATGAAGGTTGGCAGTGGGCAGCAAATGATCCATTCACGACCTTAGCTGATTTTGTATTTGGGCAAAATAATTCGCAATTAAATGGGGATTCTGTCAATCAGCAGGGGATTCCATTACGGTTTGATCCCGCCATGTCTGCGAATAGCGCCTTATTTGGTGCCTCACTGGTGAATACCTTGAATGGTATTTACACACGGCAAATTCGTATGGGCTATTTAATTGAACAATTACCTGATCCGGAAAACCGTGTCGAGTTGTCGGAGACGCTGAAAGATAACTTAGGTTTACCGCGCCCAAAATTAACCTATCGAGTCCGCGAAGATTATGTGCGCAATGCGTTCGTGTCGGCTAAAGATATTTCGACCAAACTCTTTGACGCCCTTGATGCGCGGGAATATACCAAGGCTCCGCCTGCGCCGGTATTTTATGGTGATAAGAGTCAAGTAACGTCGAATAATTTTGAATATCAGGGCCATAATTTTACGTTTTACGGTGCTGGACACATTGTGGGGACGTATCGAATGGGGGACTGCAGAGATACGTCGGTGGTGAATCCTCGTCAGCAATCTTGGGATCATAGCAATCTGTTTTTAGTCGGTAGCGGAGTGTTTCCAACGGTTGCAACAGGTAATCCAACCCTCACTTTGGCAGCGTTGGCATTCCAGGCTGCAGATCATGTTTTGGAAGACCTTAAAATAAGTTAAAAAAGTTGTAATTATTCATTAGCTTGCTGTTAATTCCCATTGAAAACCGCGTGCAAATTGGCGCGGTTTTTGGCTAACTGAATATACCTTCATATTACGCTAACTGGCATTTTCCTACTCACAATGCAGTTTATTGTCATCGTATTTAAAATCAAAATATTACAGTTTTTTTATGCTGATAATTAGTTTGAAAACTGTGCATGCGTGTGTTGTCGGATAGTATGTCTGATAGAAAACTGATAAGTTTCACTCAAACCGAGCGTTAATTGGGCGTGCTTTAATAAGCGAACAAAGTTAATTTTTACGAATATTTATCAAAAGGTTAGCTGAATACATGACTACTAAGAAATATATCGTTGTCAATCCACATGAAAGTGAGTTTCCTAACCCCATTACGTTCAAAAAAGGTGATCCTCTTATCGTTGGAGAAAAATATGCAGGTCCTGAAGGCTGGGATCTCTGGTTCCTTTGCACTACGCCAGGGCAAGATGCTGGTTGGGTTCCTGGTCAAGTGATTCAGCGCCTAAAAAATGCCAACGGGCTGGCGCTTGAGGACTATACGGCAAGAGAACTTAATGTGCATGAAGGGGAACAACTCATTGGCACACGAATGTTGAATGGCTGGGTATGGTGTATAAAAGCTGTCAGTGAAGAATCAGGGTGGGTACCATTAGAAAACTTGAAAGAAGTGGTAGATCTATCCCGCGACTAAAGCATCTTTGCTGTGCAGTCAAATCCAAGATGGCTCCTTGGTGTATTGTGCCAAGAGGATGATGACTGGCGGATATTGAGAGCTTATATCTGGCACGCAGAAGTCATTGGCGTAAAAGTGTTTTTTAGCACAAGCTTTCCGTTTCTGATAATAAAAAGCCAGTATATTCAATATACTGGCTTTAACTTTAAACTTGATGAATGAGCGCCATAAGCTGGAATATAAAAGTCATCAGCGTCTTGTCTTTAACGTCTTTAACAAACTCTGCGCCTTATATTCCAAATGCAGAGTGGCGGGCTGACTAGTCGTTATGACGTTTGCCTGAACGTTTAAGTCTCTCTGCTGCCAATTTGGCTTCTTTCTCTGCTTCTTTTTCGGCCATGATACGGGCGACTTCAATCTTTTCAAGCTCTGCCATCGCAGGCGTTTCTAGCGAGAGTAAGCCTATTTTCCCCGAGCGATATTCATGCAGTAATAACTCTGATGCCTTGTGCATATCGATGCGACCACCGGGACGTAGCGCTCCACGTTTACGGCCGATTTCCTCGAGAAGTGCGACATCATCCTTTGGTAATTCACTTAAGTTATAGCGCTCACAAATCTCTTTTGGATAAGCGGTTAAGAAATACTTGGCGGCGAACAGGGCCACATCTTCATATTCCATCGCCGTATCTTTAATCGCGCCAGTGACGGCAAGGCGATAGCTGCTCGCTTCGTTATCCACTTTGGGCCATAAAATACCTGGGGTATCCGACAGCACGATACCGTTACGTAAATTGATCCGTTGCTGGGTTTTGGTTACCGCAGGTTCGTTACCGGTTTTGGCAATAACACGTCCAGCTAAGGTATTGATGATGGTAGATTTCCCAACGTTGGGTATCCCCATGATCATAGTGCGAATGTCTTTTTCGGTTTTATCGCGACTTGGCACTAGCTTACGGCAGAGAGCAGGGATTTTTTTCACCATTGCCGCTTGCAGTGTCGTGATCGCCGTGGCTTTGACGCCTTGTTCACGCTCTAAGTATTCAATCCATTGTGCGGTGATCTCTGGATCGGCCAGATCAGATTTATTGAGCAGTTTGATACAAGGTTTGTCGCCTCGAAGCTGAGCCACCATGGGGTTTTCGCTACTGTAGGGAATACGCGCGTCCAGCACTTCGATAACAAGATCGACTTGAGGCATTGCCTCTTCAATCTCCTTGCGTGCCTTGTGCATATGCCCCGGATACCACTGAATTGCCATGATAACGCCTTGTCCTAAATAACTTAAAGAACGGCTATTCTACCTTGAAGGTGGCGAATGTCATAAAAAAAGCGCCCTAAGGCGCTTTAATCGCTTAATCCTTGACTGTCTCTTGCGATTGTTACTTGGATTAATAGGCTGAATTAAGGCTTAGATTACCCCTAGTTCGCGCAGTCTTTCCATCAGATAACTGTCAGCGGTATAGCGATCCGATAGCACGACTGCAGGGTTTGGATGTAAAAATAACGGCAAAGAGATCCGTGACTTGGTTTTATCCGTACCTTCAGGATTGATGACGCGGTGAGAGGTCGATGGGAAATAGCCGCCAGAGGCTTCCTGTAACATGTCACCGATATTGATAATAATGTTGCCAAAATCGCTGGGGACATCTAACCAAGTGCCATCTTTTGCTTTCACTTGTAATCCAGGCTCATTGGCCGCAGGTAACACTGTGATAAGGTTGATATCTTCGTGGGCGGCGGCACGAATGGCGCCCATTTCTTCACTGCCCGTCATCGGCGGGTAATGCAGAATACGCAGTAAGGTTTTTTGGCTATTGGCGATCATTTCTGGCAATGGCATCGAAAACTTGGCTTTTATGTCTTCTGGTGAGTAGGTTTCGATCCACTCTAATAGTTCTGCAGCCAGTGCGTTGGCTTTATCGTAATAGGCGAGAATATTGGCACGCAGTGAATCGGGGATACGCCCCCAAGGGTACACGTGGTAGTACTCTTTAATGTCTTTGACTGTGTTGCCTTTGGCGGTTTCAGAAATCGACGCAGGGAAGAAACCGTCGTGGGTTTCTTTTTTAAACATATAGTCGTTTTTGGCTTCTGAATTAAAAAAGGCTTGCCACTCGGTGTAGATGTCTTCAACTAAGCGCTTATCAATCGGATGATTAGATAAAACACCAAAGCCAGTTTCCCGAAGTGATTCAACGAATTGCTGGGCACTGTTTTCAGCGCGATAATCAATGGTTTCTAATTTCATTTTGGTTTCTACTTGTTATATTTAGTTGTAATTTGACCCGCCGCAAGTGTAGCCGTGCGCTGATGTGGGTGCAAATACTCAGCGACTGTGATCTGGATCAACTGCCGTATTTTCCGTCATTTATGCAGTTGCTTATATGAGTACTTAATATGAACACTTATATTAGTACTTACTTGAGTGGTAAGATTTTAGTCACCAAATCCGTTAGTATGGGTATTAGATTTGTTGTGATTGGATTGATGTCAGCTGCATTTTGAAGCCGAGTGCAAGAAATCTTGCTTGGAGTGGGTCTTATGTTGGCTTCCTTATAAATCAGCTTCTTAATCAAAGAATATCGAAATACACAACGACGTGAGTCGAAAGGGCATTAATATGAATAAACTGACCGATAATATGAATAAACTGACCGATTTTGAACGCTATGTTATCGAAGAGAAAGGCACTGAACGCCCCTTTAGTGGTGAGTATTATGAGCACGATGCTAAGGGTTTGTATTTATGCAAAAAATGCCATGCCCCCTTGTATCGCTCTGAGCATAAATTTAATGCCCATTGTGGCTGGCCTGCCTTCGATGATGAAATTGCCGGCGCTGTAACCCGCCACATAGACGCCGACGGCCGCAGAACCGAGATTGTTTGTAGCCAGTGCGGCGGTCACTTGGGGCATGTCTTTGAAGGTGAAATGTTAACACCTAACAATATCCGTCACTGTGTTAACTCCGTATCTATGGTGTTCAAAGGGATGGATGATGCTGTTGAACCAGCACCTAATCACTTTGCGACTTTTGGTGCTGGGTGTTTTTGGTGCGTCGAAGCGATTTTTAAAAGCCTAAAGGGCTTGGTGAATGTCACTTCTGGCTATGCTGGCGGTGATGCCCATGATGCCGATTATAAATCTGTTTGCTCGGGCCAAACCGGCCATGCAGAGGTTGTGCATATCGAGTTCAACCCTGAGGAGATTGATTTTACGACGTTATTACAGGTCTTTTTTGAGAGCCATGATCCGACCACGCTTAATCGCCAAGGTAATGATAAGGGGCCACAATATCGCTCAGTGGTGTTTACCCATAATGCTGAGCAGATAGAGCAAACTACCGCTATGCTGACTCAGTTAGCAGCAGCCAAGGTTTTTGATGCGCCGATAGTGACCCAAGTTTCAGCATTTGATACTTTTTATCCCGCTGAAAATTATCACAATGACTACTTCGCTTTACACGGTGAGCAGCCCTATTGTCAGATGGTCGTGCGTCCTAAAGTGGAAAAAGTGAAAGCCTTGTTTGCAAGATTGCAGAAGGCTTAAGCGATTTAGCACAAGGTGTTAAATACAAAAATGCCACCGATAAAGGTGGCGTTTTTATGGGGTTTCTAAAGTGCAAAACCTAGTTGTTCTCTTAACAAGCCGCTTAGCTATCGATTTAACGATTAGCGTAACTTTTGATTCGCTACCGACGCAACTATCGGCTTTCAGTTAACCATTGGGCGTATTGTTTAGTGTAATAGCTGACAATCAAATCTGCACCCGCCCGCTTTAAGCCGATAAACGTTTCAGTCACCACCGCACGCTCATCCAACGCGCCCGCAAGGGCGGCAAATTTAATGCCCGCATATTCACCGCCGACTTGATAGGCGGCGAGTGGCAAGTGGGTTTCTTGTCTTAAACGGCTGAGCACATCTAAGTAGGGGGTGCCAGGTTTAACCATCAGGATATCGGCGCCTTCGGCTTCATCTAATGAGGCTTCTAACAGGGCTTGACGACCATTAGCATAATCCAGTTGATATCCCTTGCGATTTCCGCTGAGTTCACAATCAACCGCTGCTCTAAAAGGACCGTAAAAAGAAGAGGCGAATTTTGCCGAGTGGGCCAGAATCGCCACATGTTCAAAACCTGCGGCATCGAGCCCTTGGCGAATGGCTTTCACTTGACCGTCCATCATGGCCGATGGTGCTAACATATCAGCGCCCGCTTTGGCGGCTGTTATCGATTGCTTAACTAAATTTTCGACTGTGAGATCGTTGCAGACTTCATTATTGTGCACCACGCCGCAATGGCCGTGGTCTGTGTATTCACAAAAACAAATGTCGGGGATTACCATCATCTCAGGCACGGTAGCTTTAATGGTGCGCACCATACGGGCGAGTAAACCATTGTCGTCCCACGTATCGCTGCCCTTATCATCCTTAGTGTGGGAAATCCCAAAGGGCATCACATAGCGGATCCCGAGGGCGTAAAGCTCGCGAACTTCATCCGCCAGTGCGCTCTCAGGTAAACGGCTGATGCCAGGTAGCGTGGAAATAGGCACAGCATGGGTGATGTGCTCTTCAATGAACAGGGGATGGATAAGATCGCTTAGCGAAATATGGGTTTCGCGCAGCAGATCGCGCATTGCTTCTGAATTACGTAAGCGTCTTAAGCGACGCAATGGAGGCGTGTTTAACATGAAATGTCCTTATCGAAGGCGGGTTAAAGCAATCGTACAATACTAAGGGAAAGGCAAGGGATAAATTCGCCCCTTACTTTTCTGCTCTGACAATCAAAGTTGAAAAAGTTTCCCCAAGCGAGCTATATTCATTAATGAGTTTATTGATCATTGACTTAGATCACATAAATCCATCTCGTCCAGATTTGCGACTGAATATCATGTGAGCGCTATTTTAGCTGAGTTGCTTGCTTAGCCCTTTGTTTTCGGGCATTTGATGTTATTATTTGCGCCAGTTTTCTCATGGCATATTCGCGCAATACAGATTATGTAAATTTGATGCGAAATATTGCCCGCTAATCCGGTTTTGAAATGACAATAACACATGAACACTCTGCTTGTATTCTTGCCTTAGACACTTGTACCGAATCCTGCTCAGCTGCGCTGCAATACCAAGGTCAGATTTATGCTGAACTTGCCGATGCACCGCGTGAACACAGTCAACGTCTGCTGCCTATGGTCGATTCAGTGCTCAAGCAAGCGGGCATTCGCTTAGATAAAGTGACTGCGATTGCTTACGGACGAGGCCCTGGCAGTTTTACGGGGATCCGCATCTGCACTAGCATGACGCAAGGTCTGGCACTGGGGTTAGATTTGCCTGTGATTGGTATTTCAACCTTAGCGGCAATGGCACAAATGGCGATTAGCGAGCATCAAGCCGAGCAAGTTTTGTGCACCATTGATGCGCGCATGGGCGAAGTGTATTGGGGCCAGTTTGTGGCCGTTGACGGTATTGCAACGCTTGTCGGTAAAGAAGTGGTCAGTGCGCCTGCGGACGTACTGCTTCAGCTCGATACTCAAGCGCCAATTGTGGGCTGCGGCACAGGTTTTGATGCTTATCCCGATTTGCTGGCACTCGGCAAGGGGATTTTAGCTCTCGAGGCCGTGAAATATCCCGATGCAAAGGCTATGCTGATATTGGCTGAAGCAGGCATAAAAGCTGGACTGACAACCTCGGTCGATGAGCTTGAACCTGTGTACTTACGTGATACAGTCACATGGAAAAAGTTACCCGGTCGTGAATAAGCTGTTCTTTGCCTGAGTATCTGCGATAGAATCTCAGGCAATTAATGCTAAGCATTCTTTACGATGAATGGCTTAACGATGAATAGTGCAAACTTAAGGCTTCTTGATGCAAGTTAATGTGAATCAAATGAGTTTGACTAATGCTGTAGCGAGTAATAGACCCGCTATCGCTCAGGGGCTGACTGCGCCTGAATCGTCACGCCCAGTGATTGAGCAAGATGCCGTCGAAGCCCTTAGTTTAGAAACCCAGCCTAAAAGTAAAAGCGCAGCAGGAAATTTACAGTCAAGGCTCGGCGCGCACCTCGAGTATGAGCAAGATACGCGTGGCCATCAGGGGGCGATAGCCCAATATTTACAAACTCAACATGCCGCCAAACGCGATGAAATTCAGCAAATGGTTGGCGTGGACTTGTATGCTTGAACATCAACAAAAGCCTCCCCGTTCTACCTCGCGATTTTCCTCTTCTAAATTAACGGGTTTAGCCGCCAGCGGTGTGCCAAGCCGTGGCTTGTTTATTATCGAGCTGGTGGTGGCGTTACTCATCACTCGCATTCCCTATTTAAGCGTGCCGTTTAAATGGCTTGAAAGCTATTTTCATGAACTGTCCCATGGTATTGCAACGATTTTAAGCTCGGGCGTGGTCAGCCATATTCAGTTGTTTCCGAATGGAGCAGGATTTTGTTTTAGCCAAGGCGGCTCGCCGATGTTTATTGGCTTTGCTGGGTATTTTGGTGCAGCCTGTTGGGGATATTTAATCTATTTATTAGCGACTTGGCCAAAGGGGATCCGCGTGAGTTTTGCCTTGCTAGGTGCCTTAGTGGTGCTAAGCGGCTTGCTTTGGGGCAGGGATATTCTCACGTTAGCGATTTTAGCTGTGCTGACTATTATTTTGTTGTTACCGCTTAAACTCAGTCAAAACAAAATGTTGACTCAGTTTTTGCGTATTATTGGCTTGATGATCATGCTTAATGCACTTGCGAGTCCGACTGTGTTGCTCGGGCTTGATGGTCAAGGTGATGCAGTGATGTTGGCCGAGCGTTCTTGGATCCCCGCGTGGATTTGGGTGGGATTATGGTTATTAACCAGTGCCTGCGCTTTGTATTTTGCGTGGCGCCGCGTAGATAATGCCGCAAGTCGTTAGTTCTCAAGCTTGTTTAATGCCTCAGTCGTCTAGTGTTTTCCCCATCGTTTTTCTGCTTTGAACTTTGTTGATTTAGGTAAAGGTGATTTTGCTCATCACTTTGAGCTATAACCACTTATGTCGCTTAAAGCTTAGTTTTCCGACTTCTATTCCTTGGATTTTTGGCCATTGGCTGCTAGGTTAAGCCTTCGGTATCCATGGAGAATTACAATGAAAAAAGTCACCTTAGTTGCCAGTCTGCTGCTTGCTGGTTTATGTTCGAGTGTTACCTATGCCGATGAAAGCTTAGATAAAGTCTTAAAAAGCGATTTTCGTCAGGCTAAAAATGCCAGTCGTGACGTTTATCGTCATCCCGCTGAAACCTTAACTTTTTTTGGCATTACCCCAAAACAGACTGTGATTGAACTCTGGCCGGGTAATGGCTGGTACAGTGAAATATTAGGGCCTTATCTTGCTAAAGAGGGCCAATATATCGCAGCCAGTTTCGAAACGGCTCCTGCGACAGATACTCCCGGAAATCGTTATCGCGCTAACGCGGGTACTAAGTATGCTGCGTGGATGACGGCCAATAAAGACGTCATGGGCAATGCTAAGATTGTTACCTTCGATCCTCCACATAAGATGGATTTAGGTGCTGACGGTAGTGCTGATCTGGTATTAACCTTCCGAAATCTACATAACTGGGCATCGACAGATCAGCTGGAAAACGTGTTTGCCGCGTCTTATAAAGTGTTGAAGGACGGCGGTATCTTTGGCGTGGTAGAGCATAGAGCTAACGAAGGAATGAACTTCAGCACTGGCTATATGGATCAAGCGGCTATGGTTGCTTTAGCCAAAAAAGCAGGTTTTACCTTAGTTGAAAGTGCAGAAATCAATGCGAACCCCAAAGATACTAAGGATTACGCCAAAGGTGTTTGGACGCTACCGCCCTCTTTTGCCTTGGGTGATACCGATAAAGAAAAATACCAAGCGATCGGTGAAAGTGACCGTATGACACTTAAATTTGTCAAAAAATCATCTTAATTACCTGACATCAGAGGCATTATGTGGCAATCTTTCGCCCCCAAAAATCAAATTGAATTTGTATTACCTCATATTACGGTCGCGGGCCGATTATGGGGGGCGAAGGATAAACCTTTATTGCTTGCCTTACATGGTTGGTTAGATAACGCCAACAGTTTTGAACCTTTAACAGCGCATTTACTCGATTATCAAGTGCTCGCCATTGATTGGCCAGGACACGGCTTTTCTGCACATAGGCCGGGACACTATCCGCTGCATTGGATTGATTATTTGTATGATTTAGACGCGTTGTTAACGGCATTACCGCAAAAGCCAGCGGCAATGATTGGGCATTCGCTTGGCGGTATAATCGCCTCAGCTTACACGGCGACATTTCCCGAAAAGGTTAACAAGCTGGTATTGATTGAAGCGTTAAGCCCCTTGTCTGAGTTGCCAACGCAAGCTAAGGCGCGATTGAAAAAAAGCTTCTATCAGCATGAGAAGTATTTAACTCAGAAGCATGGGCAGGCAAAGATTTACGACAGTATAGATACTGCGGTGCGGGCGAGGGCACATTTAACAGGACTTGCTGAACCTTGGTGTCGTTTGTTGCTCGATCGTAATATGCAGCCCGAAGGTGATGGCATAGGTTGGCGTAGTGATCCTCGATTAAGATTAGATTCACCCCAACGATTAACCTTCGCCCAAGTTGATGCCTTGATGCAGGACATCAATGTCGAAACCTTATTAATTTGTGGCAAACAGGGATTTAGCCAGTTGCAGAGCGCGATACCTAAGGCCAGAACGTGGTTCAAGCATTTGTCTGAGCACATAATTGAGGGCGATCATCATGTGCATATGGACAATGCCGAAGGCGTTGCACGTTTGATCCGCAAATTCGTTTAATAGGTTGCTTATATGGGTATAAAAAAGACGCTAGGTTTTTTGTTTTTTTTATGTGATGATGATCAAAATTAAAACGCTCGTATGATTTATGACGAGTAAATCAATAACTATAAAATGTAAGCCGGTATTTTAACTCGGTATTTATCGAGTCTTGACGCTTGTATGGATATTGTTTCCGCAGTTGTGGGGATTTAGGAGAGAGTAGTGGATCAGCCTTGGATTAATCATTTGCCAGAAGATGTGCCTGCTGAAATTAATGTGGAACAATACTCATCGCTTGTCGATATGTTCGAGACAGCGGTGGCTAAGTATGAAGATCAACCTGCATTTATCAACATGGGTGCCACGCTAACCTATCGTAAATTGGAAGAACGCAGCCGAGCATTCGCTGCGTATTTACAAAATGAATTAAAGCTTGAAAAGGGCGACCGTGTCGCCTTGATGATGCCAAACCTGTTGCAGTATCCCATTGCACTGTTTGGTGTTTTGCGTGCAGGTATGGTGGTTGTTAACGTTAACCCACTTTATACACCGCGCGAGCTTAAACATCAGTTGATTGACTCTGGCGCCAAAGCCATTGTGGTGGTGTCAAACTTCGCCCGCACTTTAGAAGAAGTGGTCGAGCAAACTCCTGTTGAAAGCGTGATTATCACCAGTTTAGGTGATCAATTAAGTGCACCAAAACGTACCTTAGTGAACTTTGTGGTGAAGTACATCAAGAAGTTAGTGCCAAAATACGATTTACCCCATGCCTTATCAATGCGCGATACCTTATCAACGGGTCGTCGCATGCAATACATCAAACCAGAAGTCACTAACGATGATTTAGCGTTTTTACAATACACAGGAGGCACCACTGGGGTCTCTAAAGGCGCTATGTTGACCCATGGCAATATTGTCGCAAACGTGTTGCAGGCCGATGGTGCATATTCTCCCGCTTTAAACGATGGCAGTGAGTTTGTCGTAACGGCCTTGCCGCTGTATCACATCTTCGCCTTGACCGTGAATTGCCTGCTGTTTTTGCACAAAGGTAGTCAGAATTTACTCATCACCAATCCTCGCGATATCCCAGGATTTGTGGCTGAGTTGAAAAAGTATCCTTTTACCGCATTAACTGGGGTGAATACCTTATTTAACGCTTTAGTGAACAGTGATGATTTTTCCCAGTTGGATTTCTCACGCTTAAAACTCTCTATCGGTGGCGGCATGGCGGTACAGAAAGCCGTGGCGGATAAATGGCAAACCATTACTAAAACCCGTTTACTTGAAGGTTATGGTCTGACGGAAGCCTCACCCTTATTAACCTGTTGTCCATATAACTTAGACGGTTATAACGGTTCAATTGGTTTTCCTGCACCTTCGACACTGATCCAAATCCGTAATGATGACGGCAAGGTATTAGCTCAAGGCGAAACCGGCGAGCTGTTTGGTAAAGGTCCTCAGGTGATGAAAGGCTATTGGCAACGTCCTGAAGAAACCGCCAAAGTAATCGACACTGACGGCTGGTTAGCCACGGGTGATATTGGTTACATGGATGAGAAAGGTTTCTTCTATATTGTCGACCGTAAGAAAGACATGATCTTAGTCTCAGGATTTAATGTATTCCCTAACGAAGTCGAAGAAGTGGTCGCACTTCATCCCAAAGTGATTGAAGTGGCTGCCGTTGGTGTGCCAAACGACGCCAGTGGCGAGTTAGTGAAGGTATTTGTGGTGGCAAAAGATAAATCTTTAACCGCTGAAGACATCATTAAGCACTGCCGTATTCATTTAACGGGATATAAAGTGCCGAAGCTGGTAGAATTTAGGGACGAGTTACCTAAAACCAACGTGGGTAAAATCTTGCGACGAGAGCTTAGAGACGAAGCTAAGCGCGCGTAAGATTGAAGCCGGCATTTGCCGGCTTTTGTTTTTATGGACTGTGATTGACCCACAGGATCTGGAGAAGAATTTGTCAGCGTTTCAATATGTGAGTGATGAAGTAAGCCTTAATGCCCTCGTTGCCCAATATAAACAGAGTAAGATACTCGTGTTAGATACCGAGTTTGTTCGTACTCGTACTTATTATGCCAAGTTAGGTTTGATCCAAGCCTATGATGGTAAAACCTTAGCTTTGATTGATCCGGTGGCTTTACCTGATTTAGCCCAGTTTTGGGCGCTGTTATCGGACCCGAATATCGTTAAGCTAGTGCATTCCTGCAGTGAAGACTTAGAAGTTTTTGCGCACTACGGTAAATGTCAGCCTACGCCTTTGTTTGATAGCCAAATTGCCGCCTCTTTGTGTGGTATGGGTCATGGGGTGGGTTATGCCAAGTTAGTTGAAACTTGTCTTGGTGAAGTGATCGATAAAGGTGAGTCGCGTACAGATTGGATCCGTCGTCCTTTAACGGAAGCCCAGTTAAGCTACGCCGCCAATGACGTCCTGTATTTGTATCAGCTCTATCCTCAACTGGAAGCGAAACTCAGCGCCCAAGGGCGTTTAGCTTGGTTATACGAGGAAGGGGAAAGGATGACTCTGGGCAGGCTTGCCGATCCTGATCTCGATACAGCCTATTTGAAAGTGAAAAATGCTTTTCAACTCACTGAAATTCAATTGGCTTACCTTAAAGTGCTCGCCAAATGGCGCCTTGAAAAAGCCTTAGTCCGTGATTTAGCCTTAGGTTTTGTGATCAAAGATCATGGTCTTATTGCATTAGCGAAGAAGCAACCTAAAACTTCGGCTGATTTGTTTAAGCTCAATGACTTGACCGAACAGGAAAAACGCATTCACGGCAAAGATTTATTACGTGTGCTACAAACTGCGGATTTGGTTAATTTACCCGAGTTAGTGGATGTATTGGCGTTAAAATCAGGCTACAAATCGGCCTTTAAAGCGATTAAAAGCTGTTTGGTCGAATTATGCGAAAAGCATGATGTGCCGCAGGAAATGCTCGGTTCTAAACGTCATATCCATGAGTTTTTGCAATGGCGTTGGGATAAGCAACAAGGGGATTTACCGGCAGTGTTATGCGGTTGGCGAGGGGAATTGGCAACTGAGGCTTTAGCAAAGCTTGAGGTCTAGTGCTTAATATTTCGTACTTGAAGCTATCGCTGAAAAACATCCACATCAAAATGTCATCTTCAATTGAAGATGACATTTTTTGTGTCATCGACTTATCTGTCAGGCAAAGTGACGTTAAGCTCGAGTACCGACAGGTTGGCGTCGTTTTGATCTAACTGCACAGAAACTTGATCATCAGAAATCGGCACATATTTGCGAATAACGGCAATGATCTCTTGTTTCATCTGTGGGAAATAATCGGGAGTGTCCCTTTGTCCACGTTGATGAGCCACGATGATCTGTAGGCGCTCTTTTGCCATTACCGCAGTGCTAGGCTTTTTCTTGCTTTTGAAATAGTCGAGTAAAGACATAATTAGCTACCAAATATCCGTTGTAAGAAACCTTTCTTTTCTTCCGTAATAAAGCGTACTGGTACATCTTCACCCAGTAAGCGTGCGACTGTATCACTGTAGGCTAAACCCGCATCACTTTCTTGGTCGATAATCACAGGTACGCCTGAGTTAGAGGCTTTCAGTACAGATTGTGACTCAGGAATAACGCCGAGTAACTCAATGGCCAGAATTTCTTGAACATCGTCGACACTTAACATTTCGCCCGATTTTACACGGCTCGGTGAATAGCGAGTCAAGAGTAAATATTCTTTTATCGGCTCTAGATTCAGTTCTGCGCGGCGTGATTTGCTTTGCAACATACCTAAAATACGGTCTGAGTCGCGCACTGAGCTGACTTCTGGGTTAGTGGTCACAATGGCGATATCGGCAAAATACAATGCCATCATAGCGCCTTGCTCAATCCCTGCGGGAGAGTCACACAGAATAAACTCAAAGTCTTTGGCCAAATCGTCTAGAACACGGCCGACGCCTTCTTTGGTCAGTGCATCTTTATCACGGGTCTGTGAAGCGGGTAAAACGAATAACTTATCGCAGCGTTTATCTTTGATCAGCGCTTGATTTAAATTGGCTTCACCATTGATCACATTAACGAAGTCATAAACAACACGACGCTCGCAACCCATGATCAAGTCTAAGTTTCGTAAACCTATATCGAAATCAATAACGACTGTCTTGTGTCCTTGCATGGCAAGACCGGTCGCAATTGCAGCACTCGATGTGGTTTTACCTACGCCGCCTTTACCTGAAGTGACAACAATAATTTGTGCCATGTTTCTCTCTATCCTTTGTTCTGCCATTTAGAGGGGCAATGATTCAACCATAAGCGACTCACCGTTTAGGCGAATGCAGCCGCTTTTATCTGAGCTATGTTGTTGTAGATTTTCAGCGAGCCAATATTGCCCTGCTATTGAAACGAGTTCGGCCTCCAGAGAGTGGGCAATGATAACGGCGCTGGTATCGCCCGCGGCGCCTGCCATGGCTTTCCCTCGTAATGCGCCATAGATATGAATGCTACCATCTGCGATGACTTCTGCGCCATTGCCTACCGCACCAAATATGATTAAATCACCATTTTTTGCATAGACTTGTTGGCCTGAACGAATATTTTGCTTCACTATTTTAGTTTGGCGCGGGGCCGGCGGCGGGGTACTGCTCTGTTTTCCCGCTTTGACTATGGCAAGGCCTAAGTCTTTTGCTTGTTTACTGAGTACGGTTGTCGCGCCCGTTATGCCAACAATCACTAATTGACGTGAGATCAGCAGATCCTTTAACGCACTTAAATTCAAGCTGTCGTGCTGAATGGCACTCAGATTGACGACTAAAGGAGCACCCAGAAAAAACTGAGGAGCCTGTGCCAATTTATGGTCTAATTCAGTCATGACAGCTTGTAAATCGCTGCTATTAATATGAAGCACTGAAAGAGTAAAAGAAGCGCCTTTTAACTCTAAGCTAGGTTTTGACATCCCGGCACTATTCTCCAGAAATCATCAGTCGGTTCGCTGATTTTACAATTAAATTACTAGGCGACCATGTTATAGTGTGCCCCATTGACTGGCAAGTTTGAACTATTGGATATTTGATTCTTATGCTATGTGCCGTTTATAAAAGTAGCCGAAAGGCTGATACTTATTTATTTGTGAAGAAAAGAGATTGTTTTGACGATGTTCCAGTGCCTTTGATGGAAATGTTTGGCGTGCCAAAGTTGGTGATGGTGTTTCCTATCGCTAAACGCGACGCGTTAGGAATGGCAGATATACATAAAGTCAGAGCAGCCATGGCAGAAAATGGCTTTTATTTACAAATTCCGCCACCTCAGGTGAATTTATTGGCTGAGCATAAGCTAAGTCTTGGGATCAAAGATTAACTTGGTAGCATCAAGACGCTGCTAATGAGCTCTGGCGCGTCAAACCACACTCGTTAATCTCAGTGGCATTGCGTATCTGACGACAAATTAGTGTAAAATAGCCCGCATTGAGCGGGTTTTTTATTAAGAAGATATAGTTAATCATGGCATTTTGGCAGAGTAAAACATTAGCGCAGATGAGCACAACCGAGTGGGAATCCCTGTGTGACGGTTGTGGTAAATGTTGTTTAAACAAGTTGATAGATGATGAAACCGAAGACTTGTATTACACCAATGCAGCTTGCCTTTTGCTCGATCATCAAACGGCAGGCTGTCAGCATTACAGTGACCGTTTCACCCATGTCCCCCAATGTACAGTGATCACGATTGATAATATCCATGAGTTAACTTGGTTGCCCGACAGTTGTGCCTATCGCCGCCTAGCGGCAGGGCGTGAGCTACCGAGTTGGCATCCGCTGCTCACAGGCTCCAAAGAAGCGATGCATTTAGCGGGTATGTCGATCCAAGGCAAGGTGGTGGATGAAAGACGCGTGAAGGATATTGAAGATCATATCGTGCTATGGCCACTTAAAGACGTGGATTAACAGACGTGAATTCATTTTGCCGTAGCGTTATCGATTGAAAATTAACTTATTAATTGAAACGACACTTGTTGATTGGAAAGTGACCGTCAGAATGAAAACAACAAGGGAGCGATTATCGCTCCCTTGTGCATTTTGGGTGTTAAGTGAATTTAAATTCCATCAAATAATGCGCAGCTAGATTTTTAATCCCACCATCAACTGATCCAGTTGCCCCGCAGTCGCTTGCAGCTCATCACAACCTGAAACCGACTGGTTGGCCGATTGCTCCACATCGTGTGATTGGTTGCGAATTTCCATTAAGTTAGTCGCAATCTCGTTGGCCACTGCCGATTGCTCTTCGGCCGAGGTCGCAATTAGCACACTCATCTCAAACACTTTGTTGCTGTGGTGGGCGATAAACTCTAAGTCTTTGCCCGTTTGCAGTACGTGTTGTTTACCTTCATTGGCTTGATTCACAGTACGCGACATCACTTGTGTCAGATTGCGAGTACCCGATTGCAGTGATTCGATCATGGTTTTGATTTCAACCGTTGCGGCCTGAGTTCTCCCCGCTAAAGTACGTACCTCATCGGCCACCACGGCAAAGCCACGACCTTGTTCACCGGCGCGTGCCGCTTCAATCGCCGCGTTGAGGGCCAGTAGGTTGGTTTGCTGGGAAATCGCATTAATGGTTGACACCACTTCATCAATTTTACTGGCGTTGTCATTGAGTACACCCACCGCATTTGAGGCCGCGGAGATCTCATCCGATAACACGTCAATAGCTTTGACTGTGGTTTCAATATCTTTCCCGCCCGCGCTAACCTGTTGATTGGCTTCTTGGGTTTCGGCTGAGGATTGTTCGGCATTGCGGGCAACTTCTTTCACTGCGGCAGTCATTTCTTCCATTGCCGTCGCTAAGGAGTCCAGATGTTGTCTCTGGTTTACCGCCAAGGATTGACCTTGCTGCGCTGTGCTACGAAACGATGATACAACTTCGCGTATTTTAGCGGTCGATTCTGCGATTTGCTTGACTAAGGTATGTTGACGTTCTACCAAGGTATCTATGCTGATGGCTAAGATACTGAACTCGTCTTTTACTTCGAAGAAGTTTAAACGCCCCGTTAAATCACCCGATGCGGCCCGTTTTAATGCCATCACTGTCGTATAAAGTGCGCCGCCTACGAAGGTTGAAATGTAATAGCTGAACAAAAATAGCACAAACAAGAGTGCCGCCATTAGGCCATAAACCAGCAGGTTATCGTTGGCGAGCAAGGCATCAATTTCTTTGCTGTCTAGGGGAATAATCGTGATCAGATTTTGATCGTTAACCCGACTCACAGCTCTAGGTTGCTTACCGCTGTCATCGATACCACCGCCACTGCGAGCGATGGATTGCGCTTTACTGTCGGCTTCATTTACCGAAACAATGCTGACATTACCTTCAATTTCGCGACTAAGTTGATTAAGGATAGTTTGGCGTTCTGGCTCTGGTAGTTTGTTATATAAGCTGCCAGTGACTTGGTTGATTTGTTGTGAAGCATTTTGCAGACTGTTGAGCTGTCCTTGAATTAAGGTTTGCTGGGATTGGTTATCTAGGAAAAGCGCCAGTCCAACAATCATCAACATAGGAACGATAGAGAGAATAGCGAATTTAGTTTTTAAGGTCATATGGATAAGATATTGATCTATCCAGCGAAATTTTACTTCTTTCATGAGTGCCTCGATAAAATGGGCCATAAACCGAATTTATATCGGTCAGTTTGCCATAGACTTTATAGTTTTCTGTTTTGTAACGATTTATATGGTTAATGTAGTCTAATTGCAGTCATTATTGTGTTGTTTGCTGCAATTTTGGCAAGGTACAGGTGTGAGTTTACAGTTTAGTTACAAATGCTGCTAGTGGCTGAAAGCGGAAGTTGTTTACGTCAGAATCGAGGTTTGGGTTTCCCCTTGAGTAAAACTCAGGCTCCAAACTGGGGTAACACATGAATTTGCATGATAAAAACCCCCAATAAGCCCTAGTAATATGCCGCTCGCTCGCGTAAAATTTCTATCCTTTTATTTCGTTATAGCTAGCAAAGCGTCTGGCATTAACGCCCGATAACCTGAGCACCCAAATAGCCTGAAAGTTTGGCGCCCATAGCACTTGTTTATCAAGCGCGACTATGCAGTGGAAGAGAAAATGCAGCAGTTAACTGAGATCGTAGAACAAGCCTTAGTCATTATTGACCAGGCCAGTGATCTAAAAGCACTGGATGATATCCGTGTCGATTACCTTGGTAAGAAAGGTAAGATCACCGACATGATGAAAATGATGGGTAGCTTAAGCCCTGAAGAAAAGCCAGCCTTTGGCCAAGCGGTCAATGATGCTAAACAGGCGATTCAACAAAAATTAACTGAGCGTATCGATGGTCTGAAAAGTTCGGAATTGGAAGCCAAATTAATCGCCGAAAAGATTGATGTGACTTTGCCAGGCCGCACCCAAGAGATCGGTGGCTTACATCCTGTGACTCGAACCATTGAGCGCATCGAAACCTTTTTCGGGGAATTAGGGTTCTCGGTAAAGCAGGGGCCTGAAATTGAAGATGATTTCCACAATTTCGACGCACTGAATATCTCTGAGCACCATCCTGCGCGTGCTGATCATGATACCTTTTATTTCAATCCTAAACTGATGCTGCGTACCCAAACTTCGGGCGTGCAAATCCGTACTATGGAAACTGAAAAGCCACCATTACGCATTATTTCTCCTGGTCGTGTTTATCGTAACGATTACGACCAAACTCACACGCCTATGTTCCACCAAGTGGAAGGGTTGTTGGTTGATGAGCATGTTAACTTTGCTGAATTGAAAGGCATTTTGCATGACTTCCTGCGTAATTTCTTCGAAGAAGATCTGCAAGTGCGTTTCCGTCCATCTTACTTCCCATTCACTGAACCTTCAGCGGAAGTGGACGTGATGGGCAAAAATGGTAAATGGCTAGAAGTGCTTGGCTGCGGTATGGTACATCCGAATGTGCTGCGCAGCGTTGGCATAGATCCAGAAAAATACTCTGGTTTTGCTTTTGGTATGGGTGTCGAGCGCTTAACTATGTTGCGTTACGGCGTAAACGATTTACGTGCGTTTTTCGAAAACGACCTACGTTTCCTGAAGCAATTTAAATAACGGAGCTGTAATAGCATGAAATTTAGCGAATCTTGGCTTCGTGAATGGGTAAACCCTTCAGTCAGCCGTGAAGCATTATCCCACCAGATCACTATGGCCGGTCTCGAAGTCGATGACGTTGAAGCCGTAGCTGCCGATTTTAGCGGTGTAGTGATTGGTGAAGTGGTTGAGTGTGGTCAGCATCCCGATGCCGATAAACTGCGCGTGACCAAAATCAACGTTGGTGGTAGTGAACTTATCGATATCGTCTGCGGTGCACCAAACTGCCGTCAGGGTCTTAAAGTGGCCGTGGCTATGGTTGGCGCCGTATTACCTGGCGATTTCAAAATCAAGAAAGCCAAGCTGCGTGGCATGCCATCAGAAGGCATGTTGTGCTCGTACAGCGAGCTTGGCATTAACGTCGAAAGCGATGGCATTATCGAATTGCCATTGGACGCGCCATTAGGCACTGACATCCGCGACTATCTGCAACTTAATGATGCCGTTATCGATGTGGATTTAACGGCTAACCGTGCCGATTGCTTAGGTATGGCAGGTCTTGCCCGTGAAGTGGGCGTGTTAAACCGCCAAACAGTGGTTGAGCCACAGTGGCAAGCCGTTACGCCAACGACAGATGCACAGGTCACGATTAACGTTAACGCGCCTGCAGCGTGTCCACGTTACTTAGGCCGTGTGGTTAAAAACGTTAATGTGAAAGCGCCTACGCCATTATGGATGCAGGAAAAACTGCGCCGTAGCGGTATTCGCTCTATCGATCCTATCGTAGACATCACTAACTTTGTGTTGATTGAATTCGGTCAACCTATGCACGCTTTCGATCTTGCCAAATTAACAGGCGATATCCAAGTGCGTTTAGGCACTAGCGAAGAGAAAATCACCCTGCTTGATGGCAGCGAAGTGACCATCCCAAGCGATACCTTAGTGATCGCCGATGATGTGCGTCCATTAGCCCTTGCTGGTGTGTTTGGCGGCGAATATTCAGGCGTGAGCGACACGACCCAAGACATACTGCTTGAATGTGCCTTCTTCGCGCCGCTCGCCATTATGGGTAAGTCACGTCGTTTAGGTTTGCACACAGATTCATCACACCGCTTTGAGCGTGGTGTTGACCCTGAGATGCAACACAAGGTTATCGACCGTGCTACGCGTTTAGTACTGGATATCTGTGGCGGTGAAGCTGGCCCTGTAGTTGAGGCTAAATCAGAGGCTGATTTACCCAAACCTGCACAAATCGTTTTACGTCGCAGCAAGTTAGATCGAATTTTAGGTCATCATGTACCTGATAGCGATGTCGTTGAAATCCTACAACGTTTAGGTTTTAGTGTGGTTGTTGGCCAAGATAGTTGGCAGGTCACTACCGCGACTTATCGTTTTGATATGGCGATTGAAGAAGATTTGATCGAAGAAGTTGCCCGTATTTACGGTTATAACAATATCCCGAATACGGCGCCTGTTGCTGCGCTGCGTATGTCAGATCATAAAGAATCTGACTTAAGCCTAAAACGCGTGCGTGCCTTATTGGTCGCTCGTGGTTTCCAAGAAGCGGTAACCTACAGCTTTGTCGATCCAAAATTGCAAAATCTGGTTCATCCTGGTTTAGACGCTATGGTGTTACCAAACCCAATTTCCAGTGAAATGTCGGCCATGCGCCTGTCAATGTTCACCGGTTTATTGGCCGCCGTTGGCTACAACCAAAGTCGTCAACAGAGTCGCGTGAGACTTTTTGAAACTGGTCTGCGCTTTGTTCCTGATATCACTGCAGAATCCGGTGTAAGACAGCAAGCAATGCTCGCTTGTGTCATTACTGGGCTCCAAAATGATGAACATTGGGCTATGGAATCGAAAACTGTTGATTTTTTCGACCTTAAAGGTGATTTAGAAGCAATTATCGGCTTGACAGTTTCCGCATCAGAATTTAGCTTTAGAGGAGCGACGCATTCTGCTCTCCATCCGGGGCAATGTGCTGAAATATTGAGAAATGATCGAGTGATCGGTCATATAGGTGCAATCCATCCTAGTTTGGAGAAGCCTTTTGGACTCAATGGTAAAACCATCGTTTTTGAGTTGGAATTGGATGCTTTATTGCATACCAGTTTGCCGCTAGCCCAAGCTGTATCTAAGTTTCCAGCTAATCGTCGTGACATCGCAGTCGTAGTAGATGAGAGTGTATCTGCAGGTGATGTAATGAAATTGATAAGAAAAGTTGGCGAAAATCAGTTGGTTGGCATAAACTTGTTCGATGTATACTTAGGTAAAGGTGTTGAACCTGGCAAGAAGAGCCTGGCGATAGCACTTACATTACAAGACACTACTCGTACGCTTGAGGAAAAAGAGATTGCTGAGACCGTTGGTTCAGTCGTTTCTGCCCTTAAGTCCGAGTTCAACGCATCGTTGAGGGATTAAAGTATGGCACTTACCAAAGCCGAAATGGCAGAACATCTTTTTGAAACACTCGGAATGAACAAACGTGTCGCCAAAGAGATGGTTGAGTCGTTCTTTGAAGAGATTCGGGGCGCACTTGAAAGTGGTGAGCAGGTCAAGTTATCTGGCTTTGGCAACTTTGACCTTAGGGACAAGAATCAAAGACCGGGAAGGAACCCAAAAACAGGCGAAGATATCCCAATTTCTGCTCGTCGTGTCGTGACTTTCCGTCCCGGCCAAAAGCTGAAAACTCGTGTAGAAGCAGCAAACACGGGTAAGTAATTTCGTTTGTTTGATGGGAAAGCCACTCCTTAGAGAGTGGCTTTCCTGTTTATTTTTTCGTGCAATATCTCCATTGTTTTTATCCACTGTCTGAGGTGAATTCTTTGTCAAGACAGCCCAAACATTTTGACCGTCGTTTTAAACTCGCCTTATTACACCCTAGATACTGGGCCACTTGGTTAGTGATTGGTCTATTAGTGATTTTCGGACTCATGCCCGCATGGCTGCGTGATCCTATTGCAAGATTATTGGCAAAAATAGTGATGCCAATTGCCAAAAAGCCCATTAGCGTTGCGAGAGCAAACTTAAGGGCGTGCTTTCCTAATCAATCCACCGCCGAGATTGAAGTGTTAATCCGTGAGAACGTGCAAAACTTCGTTTTGGTGTTGTTAGCACAGGGCGAATTGCTGGTGCGCTCAAAAGCGCATTTACGTCGTCGAGTGAATTTAATCGGCTTTGAGCATGTGACTAAAGCACAAGCGGCCGGGCAACCGATCATTTTTATCATGCCCCATGTGTGGCCAATCGATTATGCTGGTTTACGCCTTAACCTTGAGTTGCCTATGGTGACTATGGCCAAAGCCCATAAAAACGGGTTATTCAATTGGTTTAGTAATCGTGTACGCAGCAGTTGTGGTGGCCATGTGTATATGCGCGAGGCGGGCATTCGGGCGTTATTGGCTGAGCTTAAGCGCGGTAACAGTTTCTTTTATCTTCCCGATGAAGACTTAGGTCCTGAACAAAGCGTGTTTGCGCCTTTTTTAGGCACAGTGAAGGCAACGCTACCTGTTGCTGGGCGTTTAGCGCAGGCAGGGAATGCCCAAGTGTTACCAGTAAAGATTGGCTACAACCAAACGTCACTCCAATTTGATCTCACCGTGATGGCGGCCGTTGCGCCTGAAGATATGGTGGGCAAAGAAAACGAAGCGTTGGCACTGAACAAAGTGGTCGAGCAAGTTATCTTAGCTTATCCAGAGCAGTATATGTGGTTCCTGCGGTTGCTCAAGACGCGCCCAGAGGGTGAAGCTTCTATTTACGGCTGATTGTAGCGTGACTGAAATAGTGTGGTTTAAAATGGCTTTGAGCTCTGATTGCTCGAAGCCATTTTTGTGTTGAAGGGCGTTATTTATTGATAGCACTCTTTATTTATAGAGCGTTTTATCAATAGCGCTGTCGTTAACCATGCGTATCGTGGATGATTAATCCTCGTTCTGTTCCATCTCAAGTTGCATCAGTAACATATCTTCGCCATCGAGTACGCGAGTACGAAAGCTTTGACATGCAGGGCAGACGACCGTGCGCTCACTCAGTACGGATTCAGTCTGGCAGTCTTGGCAAAGTATCACTAGCGGCTGAATTTGCATATTGAGTAGGGCTTCTTTGCAAATCCCATCGAGCTTAAACGTATCGAAGGCTGTTTGTAGCAGGCTAGGTTCAACCCCGCTCATGACTCCCAGTTTGATATCCACTCGGGTGATTTTATCGGCATGATTGGCCAGCGCGTGCTGTTCGCATTGCTCAATCAGGGCACTCACAATCGAATATTCGTGCATCAGCAAATCCTTGGCAGCAGTTCACCTTGGGGAAGATCGAGATAACGCTTAGTATTCCAAGGCGTTCTTAGTACGACTTTCCCTACGAGTTCATCACTCACAGTGCCGATTATCGCTGCATGCTCACAGTGGCCAAAGCGTTGCATGATTTCGAGCGCACCTAAAGCGATGTCGTTGGGGACGGCGAGGATGAAAGTGCCTTCGTTGGCAAGATCCATGGCTTCGAAACCATAGAGTTCGCACAGACCTTTGACTTCATCGCTGACGGGAATACTGGCCTCATTCACTGTGATACCAACATTGGAGGCAATAGCCCATTCGTTCAGTACTGCCGATAAGCCGCCGCGAGTCGCATCTCGCATCGCATGAATGGGAATATTGGCGGCAATCAATTGCTCGACTATCGGCCAGAGCGTGGCGCAGTCACTTTGTAATGCTGATTCGAGCGTGAGTCCTTCACGCGCCATTAAAATCGCTGCGCCGTGGCAACCAATATCACGGGAAACAATAATGGCATCGCCCACTGCAATGTTTGCCGCTGAGATATTCGGACGCAAGATGCGACCAATGCCTGAGGTATTAATAAATAAACCATCGGCGCAGCCCTTGGGTACGACTTTAGTGTCGCCGCAGACAATCCGTGCACCACTGTGTTTTAATTCTTTCGCCATACTGCGGACAATCGTCGTTAAATCATTGATAGAAAAGCCTTCTTCGATGATCACGCTACAACTCAAATACTGAGGTTCTGCGCCCATCATAGCGAGATCGTTGACTGTGCCGGCGATGGCAAGCTTGCCGATATCACCACCGGCAAAAAATAAAGGTGAGACGGTGAAAGAGTCAGTAGTAAAAGCGTTGGCACCATGCAAATCGAGTTTTGCGGCGTCTTCTTCACTACGAAGGATAGGGTTATCAAACTCGGCAAAAAACAGATCGCGGATCAGTTTATTCATTTCTTTGCCGCCACCGCCGTGGCTGAGTTGAATGGATTTATCTTTAAGCGTATCAGCCATGATGTGGCTCCTTGATATCGATACCTTGATAGCGGTAATAGGCATTGCAGGCACCTTCGGAGCTGACCATGCAACTGCCTAAGGGCGTTTCGGGATTGCAGCCGCGGCCAAAAACTTTACAGTCCTTTGGTTTAGCAAGCCCACGAAGTATATCGCCGCACTGGCAGGCTTTATGATCGTCAATTTCCTTCACGGGTAGGCGGTCTTTAAAGCGCAGTTCGGCGTCCCTGTGGGCATATTCGGGTTTAAGCTGCAGCGCTGAATTGGGGATTGGGCCTAGGCCACGCCAGCGAAATTGCGGTCTGACATTGAAGAATTGATTTACTTTGGCCTGCGCCGTGAGGTTGCCGTCCTGTGATACCGCGCGGCTGTATTGGATATCGAGCTCAGCTTTGCCCGCGGCTTTTTGGCGCACAATCCGCAAAATGGACTCCATCACATCGACGGGCTCAAATCCCGCCACCACTACGGGCGTGCCATAGTTTTCGACTGTGCTGCAATAGATTTTTGCGCCACTGATCACGCTCACATGGGCTGGGCCGATAAAGGCGTTGACCCTCGCTTTTGGGTCGTGCATCACGGCATCAATTGCGGGTGGCACTAATACATGATTGATATGAAACAGTAGATTTTCGAGTTTTTCTTGTTCGGCCAGTTGTAACAAAATTGCTGTCATTGGGGTTGAGGTTTCAAAGCCAATGGCGAAGAACACTACGGTTTTATCGGGATTGTCGCGGGCAATTTTGAGCGTATCTAAGGGATCGTAAATTGGGCGAATATCGCAGCCCTTGGCCCTAAAACTGGCTAAAGAGCCTTGAGAACCGGGCACGCGGATCATATCGCCCAGGGTCACAAGAATAACATTTTCTTGGGAGGCAAGCGCCGCGGCTTGGTCGATGCGCTCTTTAGGCATAATGCACACTGGGCAGCCAGGACCATGGATAAATTCAATATTATCTGGCAGTAAATCTAGCAAGCCGTATTTCATAATCGTATGAGTATGGCCGCCACAGACTTCCATGATATTGATTTGTTGCTTAACCAATTTAGCGGTTAACCGAATATCCCGTGCTAAATTGGCAATCGTTTGGGGATCGCGAAAGCCTTGATAGAGGTGTTTTAGTTCAAGCATGCTTTTTCCTCGGTGCACTCGATAGGGGTGCGCCTTGCGACTTAATCCTGCACTGCTGATGGTCAGTGTATGGCTTCATTTTCAAGCTTAGTGACGATTTCTTTGTATAGATCAATGCTTTGCTGCGCATCTTCCTTATCAATTTTGTTCATCACAAAACCAATATGGATCAACACATAGTCGCCAATTTCCAGTGGCTCATTCATTAAATGACTGCTGACATCGCGGCGCACGCCTAAGGTATCGACGGTGACACTCTGGCGCTCAATATCGACCGCCACCACTTGGGAAGGTATGGACAAGCACATTATTGTGCACCTCGAATATTGTCTTTAAGCCAAGCGGCTACAGCCTGCATGGAGTCGCCATCTTTAATTGAGACTTCAATAATTTGAGTTGCTGGATTGAGTTTTTTAAGCTGCGCTCTGGCTTCGTCCATCTTGAAATCAAAATAGGGCAGTAGATCGCACTTTGTGATAAAAACTACATCGGCGCGGCGGAACATCACAGGATATTTCTCAATCTTATCATCGCCTTCTGGCACTGATAGCAGCACGATATTTTTGTGAGTGCCCACATCATAACTGGCTGGGCAGACGAGATTACCGACGTTTTCGACAAAGCAAATATCGAGTCCTTCAAGCGGCAGATGATGTAGGGCACCGTGCACCATAAAGGCGTCGAGGTGACAGGCGCTGCCCGTTTGAATTTGATAGGCCTTAATACCTTTAGCGATGAGGCGGTCAGCATCACGTGAGGTTTCTAAGTCGCCCTCGATCACCGCATAGTTGAGCTGCGTGTATTCTTTGAGATTTTCTAATAGGGTGGTTTTGCCACTGCCCGGGCTACTCATGATGTTGAAGGCAGTAATATTATGTGCCTCAAAGTGGGCGCGGTTATGTCCAGCTTCGACATCATTTTTATCTAAAATTTTGTGGATGACTGACAAGGTTTTTTTATCGTTTAACTGAGGATTTGTGTGTAACTCTTGATGGCTATGCTCATGAGTATGTGAATGGTCATGATTATGCTCATGGCTATGGGCATGCGCGCCTAGATGATCATGGTCGTGGCGGGTAAGGGAGCAGCCGCAGTCTTTACACATTTTACCTCTCCTTGTATCGGCAGAGTACGAGGACTTTGCCTGACAAATAATGATTGATGTACGAATCGTTAATTTGGTTACGCTAATGTTGAGTGTGATACAAATTGCGCTACGGATCTTTGATGTTCGTCAGGTTTATGGGGATAAAAATGGCGAGCGAACATCAGGGATTATCAAATAAGTACGGTTATTGACTCTGATGAATGCCATACCAAAGTTGGCCTAGGGCGATGCCGCCATCATTGATGGGTATCTGTTTACTGGATAACACTTTATTTCCTTGGGCGCTGAGCTTACTCAGGCAGTATTCCAATAGATATTTATTTTGAAATACGCCACCGCAGAGCACGGTTGGGAGGTGTTGATACTGGGCAGTATAATCACAGATAGCATCACCTAATGTGTGTAAAAAGGCGCGGGCGATGGCATAGCATCTATTGTCTGTTAGCGGTTGTGCTGTAATCAATTCAACAATTTGCTTGAACATTTCACTGCTTCGCCACTGGTCGATGTCAAGAGGTAAGTTAAGCGAAATGACTTCAAGGGCTAATGCATCGGCGCGATTGGCCGCGGCTTCTATTGCCATGCCCGCTTGGCCTTCAAACAGTGTTGTTTCGATTAAGCCTAAGGCGCAGGCGAGGGCATCGAACAGTCGCCCGACAGAGGAGGTTTTTATCGCGCTGCCGTTCTGCCAGATCTTATGTAAGTTAGTCAGAGTGTTTGGGCGCATGTTGTTTAATATAGGTAATTGCAATGCGAGCACAGCATCGAGGCTCATTTGCTCGAACAATAATGCCAGTAACAACCTCACGGGTTGCTTAATGGCTTGCTCGCCGCCTAGCAGGGCTATAGGCTCAAAGTGCGCCAGTCGCTGCGCTTTATCGAGCGTAGTTAATAGCACTTCACCGCCCCATAAACTGCCATCGTCGCCAAGCCCAGTACCGTCAAAACTAAAGCCCAATACGGGATCTCGATATTGATTAACCGCCATTACGCTGAGCACATGGGCATGGTGGTGTTGCACCGATAAACATTGATTTTGACGGGTATCGCTGAGTTTTACACTCGAGTTTGAGTGCATTTCAGCCCAGCGTGAAGGGGCATAATCTGGGTGTTTATCGCAAATAATAAGATTTGGCGTAAAGTGATACAACCGAGCAAAAGTGGCTAAGGTGCGCTCAAAATACTGCTCGGCGCTGACACTGAACAGGTCGCCAATATGGGGACTTAAAAACACATTATTGCCAAAGCCTAAGGCGATGGCATTTTTTTGCTGTGCGCCCACGGCCAAAATCGATTGGGTCAGCGGTATCTCTAAGGGGAAACTTAACGGTGCATAGCCGCGGGCGAGGCGCAATACTTGCACCTCTGCGGAGGAATCAAGTTGCGGCTGGATCACTTGCACCACACTGTCATCACAGCCATTAATAATCGGCCGATTATGATCGACTATCGCATCCACCACATGGCTTAAGTGACTAATAAGCTCATCACAATCAGTGATGATAGGTTCACCGGAAACATTGGCGCTGGTTGCAACTAATGGCCCTTTGAAGAGACCTAATAGCAAATGATGTAGCGGTGTGTAGGGTAAAAATACCCCGAGTTTATTCAGATTGGGGGCGACAGCTAAGCTGAGATCATGTTCGGCTCGGCTGCTCATCAGCACTATGGGCCTTTCTTGCGAACTTAGCACTCGCCACTCGGCATCCGTCCCTGTGACATAGTGCTGCACCATGGTGATATCCGCCATCATCACCGCTAGCGGCTTGGCTTGGCGCTGTTTTCGCAGCCGGAGTGCGTTGACGGCATAGTCACTTCGGGCATCACAGATTAAGTGAAATCCACCCAATCCTTTAATTGCCAGAATCTGCCCTTGGCGTAATCTATCAGCCGCTGCTGTCAGTACCGCAAGGTCCGTACTCAATTCAGGTGCGCTGAGATTTGAGGCATTGGGAAGGATGTATTCCCCTTGCGGTGTTTTTAAACTGAGTCTGGGGCCACAGGCGGGGCAACTTATGGGCTGGGCATGGTAGCGGCGGTCGAGTGGGTTTTGATATTCTTTGGCGCACTCGGGACACATGTCAAAATCGGCCATGGCGGTGTTGTGTCTATCATAGGGTAAAGCATTGATAATCGTGTATCGAGGGCCACAGTTAGTGCAGTTGGTAAAGGCATAGCCAAAGTGGCGGTCATCAGGATTATGTATATCGTTCAAGCAATCTTGGCAGGTACTTTTATCTGCCGATACCGCCACTTGCGCACCTATCGGTGAACTTGGATCATCGTCCTCATGGCTGTCGCTTTTTATAATCTCAAACGTGGTTTCGCTTAATAAAATCGGCAGTGGTATTTGACTGATATTGTCGATACGGGCAAGTGGCGGTGGAGTGGTATTGAGTACAGTGATAAAGCGAGTGAGGTTTTCATCATTACCTTGCAGCTCAATGGTCACGCCCTTGGCATTGTTGAGCACAGTGCCCGTCAGTTGAAACTCAAGGGCATAACGATAGACAAAGGGGCGAAATCCCACCCCTTGTACTATGCCAGTGACGTGCAGCTGACAACGCTTTAACGTGGCTCCTTTGTGGACAAGGTATTCCAATGCCAGCCTTCGTTTTATCTGCAGGTCACAGTGCTTTTTGTGGCGACTATTGTGCCTATGTGGCTTCATACGTTGTGACTTAACTTTTGGCCTCCTAATCATGGGCATTCAGTTGGCGCTGCTTAACGTAAAGTGCCCCAACGGCTAAGTTATCGCCGTCTAAATCTAGGCTGCGATTGATCACCAATGGAAAGTTTTTGCCTAAGCGTAAGCTGATGCGTTTGCACAGGGTTTCATTGATTAATTCATTGCCCGCTAAGGCTATATTGTGCACGCCGATATTTAAATCGATATGCTCGATCCAGTTAGATAAATAGTCCGCCAGCGAGTCTTGCATTGCAAAGGCGAGCTGACTCGGATCGTCATTACCCGCAATACGAAAACTTAAGACAGTGCCTAAGGTTTTACACCAATTTAGGCTGCGGTGGGCTTCACCTTTGGTCAGCGGATAATCGATACGCGGTGCATTGGCACCGTGGTAGCGCATGGCGGCGGCCATGAGTGCATCGCTGAGCCTTGCTTGGCTTTGAGTCTCTTCTTGTGTATTAAGGCCAATTAATATGGCAGCAATCGCCCACAGGCTTTGTAAGTTGTCCCGTCTGCCGTGAAGCTTTAGGCTTAAAAGTTTTAGGTAATCTTCGGGGAACAGGCTCTTAAATTTTTGCGCTACGGCTTTTTGCGGACTGCTGTCCAGTTGATGGAAGATTTCGTAACCGTTATCGGGCAGCTCGGGCAGGGCAAAGAAGAGTTCAGTGTCGCCCTTATTATTGCAGGTGACAATTTGACTGGCGTGGGTATGGCTTAAGTAAATGACCGCAGCATTTTTTGCCTGTTTATGACTGGTAAACTTACCGTTGAGCAGCGCACTGAATAGCGCTGCATCTGCAAGGGTGTGATTTTCTGTGTTGACTGTATTTTGATTATTATCGCTTAGCATACTGGTGTAATGAATATCACTGTCTTCACTTGACGCTACTTGAGTCAATACTGCCACACTCAGTTCGCCTTGGTGCGATCGTGAACGTTTCGCCGCCTGCCATTGGGCTTGATAGCCGTGAAAACTGACTTTTTCCCTTAAGGGTTCTGGAGCGATAAAGTGCTTGGTTTGAACCTGTGTTGAGCTTAAATCGTGACTGGCGATTTGTGCCCAAGCACCATCGACCCACGCTAGCTTTGGCCTATTATGCGGCCCTTTAATGTAAACCCAATCGACCCCTTTTTGTCGTAATACTTCCCCGAGCACTAAGATCACTCGGCTGTAGGCAAAGCAAATGTCGTACAGTGGCGCACTGAGTTTGTCGTGTTCTTGCGTGGGTCTCGCGCAGATAAGCGGCTTTTCAATACTCGAAAGCGCGAGCACCTGCGCATCGTTCAGACAAAAATGGGCGTTCAGCGTATTGGGATTACAAATTAACAGTTGTGGCCGCTCGCTTAAGGGCTGCTCAAACGGTGTCAGGCTGATTTGCAGATTATCGGCGGCCGCTAATGTCAGTGGGCCTTGTGTTAGCAGTCCCTGTGCCATGGCTTTAATATCTGACAAGGTTAACGCTTTTTGTGCGGACGTTAATTGTGTTTCGCCCTTGCAGCAAGGGCAAATTAAATCGAGTGTGCCAAACTTAGCCGACTGATTATCGCCAATCAACGGATAACAATGCTGGCAAAAAGGCACTATGGCAGGGCTTGATCCAGACTGTGGAAAGGGCAGTAAGGTTTTACTGCCCTGGGGCTCGTCGATGACTTTAATACTAGAGTCAATCAACCAAGCGGAAATCAAAAAGTCCGCGGCAATGGCATCGGCCAATTGTTCTAGTTGGTTTTGCTCGCCCTGAGCTTCAATAAAATAGCTTTGGGGGCCAAAGTCATGTTGGCCACTATATTGACCTGAGCTATGTTGACCATCACAGCCTATGCTGATATTTAGTTCATCATAATTTAGATATTGATTACATAAATGCGCGTACAAAGGCACCTGACGTGAGCAGGTAAAATCAAATCTGATGTTTTTCATCTT
This sequence comes from Shewanella oncorhynchi, assembly GCF_030848765.1. NCBI lineage: Bacteria > Pseudomonadati > Pseudomonadota > Gammaproteobacteria > Alteromonadales > Shewanellaceae > Shewanella > Shewanella oncorhynchi. Next base: position 2,853,163 of record NZ_CP132914.1, on the reverse strand, counting down.
CTATATACTTTCACCAGTAGTAACGCCACGTTTATAAGAGTCAGGGATCAGCGAGTCGATACTATGCTCTGCAACACGCGTTGCAGTGAACCCAAGGGAGGCTAAGTGGGATAACAAGCTTGATTCCATTAAAGGTACCGCGGCGGCGACTTTAGGGGTCAAGCCTAGCACCATAGGTTCGAGCACGGTTGGGGTGACGCCAAGCACGAAGGTTTTAGGCCTGTCGCCAACCATTTCCATCATATTGAGGGTTTGCAGCATTTCGACTTCATGGGCGCTGCCTTGCCAGTCGATTTCCTTCGGCGCTTTATCAAAATCGAAGAAATAGACTTCGCCCGCTTCTACGCCATTGGCATTAACTGTATCGACCACGATTAAATAATCGTATTGGCAAATAATAGGGATAAGTCCCTGAGCCAAGGTGCCGCCATCGAGCAGCGTTAGCTGGTGGGACTCATGGGTAAACTGATAATTATCAGCTATATAATTGACAAAATGTACGCCGATGCCTTCATCGGCGTACAGGACATTGCCAATACCGAGTAGCAATATCTTCATTGGACTCCTAGTGGTGTGAGTCTGGCTTTGGGTAGTCATAGCCAGAGACAATCGAGTCAACTGAGTTATGTTTGAAGCGTATCCCTGACCAAACCGCCATATAGACGTGGATAACTACAAAGATAACAAATGCCCAGGTGAGGTAGTGATGCCAAATCCTAACTTGTGCCAGCCCACCCATTTGTGCCGTGATCCAAGCGGCGCTGCCCCAAAGCATGCCACCTAAACCTTGGTGATACACATTGGCATACAACACCAGACCCGTTATACATATCACAAGAGCGACCAGTGAGATTGCTACATAAGTCACAAATTGCAGCGGTCCATAGACACCGGCTTTATGTAAGTGCCCCATCCATAAGTAAGATTTCAGCTGAGTGATCCAGCTTTTTACGCTCATGACATCGCGAAATGAGCGCCGCTCAATGTCGCTTCGGCTGAAAAAATACAGGTAGAAGCGCACTAAAGTGATTGCGGTTAGTACAAAACCGCAGATCAGATGAGCGAAGCGGATCCAGCCTTGTACGAGTACGTCCGTACTTTCAGGCGCCACAAGAAACGGCCAAGCAATATAGAATCCGGTGATCACTAGCACCAGAATTGACAGTGCCCTGAGCCAGTGAAAAATCCGTATTGCCGGACTAAAAATCAGTGTCCGAATGCGGGTTGCAGAATGGTTCATTTTGCGTTCCCTCCCTCGATTATTGACCATTGGGACTGACACGGAACTCGCTCAATGCTTGGCCTTTGAAATCCATCACGTGTACAGAACACGCCATGCAAGGGTCAAATGAGTGAATAATACGTATCACCTCAAGGGGCTTAGTAGGATCTTCCAGTTTCAAGCCAATTAAAGAGGCTTCATAGGGACCCATTTTACCGTTGGCATCCACAGGACCTGCGTTCCAGGTCGTCGGTACCACGGCTTGATAGTTCTCAATCACTCCATTTTTAATGCGGATCCAGTGGCTTAACATGCCGCGTGGCGCCTCGATCATGGCGTGACCTACATACTCTTTATTTGGATCAATATTGGGTTTTACATAGGTAGATTCATCGGACTGGATATTCGTCAGCAGCGCATCAAAGGTTTTTAACCCTTCTTGGGCGACGATGACTGTCTGTAACATACGGGCTGCAGTGCGACCTAAAGTGGTAAATAGAGCCGCTACGGGTAGACCTGTGCGAGCGAGCAGGGCATTAACCGAATCCACGACCACCTTGTTACCGCGGGCATAACTCACCAATAGGCAAGCGAGTGGACCCACTTCGACAGGTTCACCTTGATAGCGGGGAGATTTCACCCATGAGTATTTGCCATCACCATCCAGTGTTGGCAATTTGCCGTAGACAGTGTCGCGTTCAACAAAACCCGTGTAATTAGGAATCGTTGTACCGTCATAGGGATGTTGCGGTGCATCGGCGCTATACCAAGCGTGGCTGACGTCTTCGGCAATCAGATCTGGATTCACATCACTGACGCCGGCAAGGTCGCCATTCATGATCACGCCTTGATTAAACATGTATTCGCCATTGGCTAACACAAAGTCATCGGTCGCCATGAAGTTTTTCACGTTTACGCCGCCCAACACGCTAGGTTCAGTACCAAAGGCTTCGGCCGCCATCACGATATCTGCTTGATAGGCACGCAGAATAAAGTCAGTTACTGTCGCATGTTTTTGCTTCCATTCCTGCAGGCGAGCAGGGCTGAGCATGTCGCGCACCGAAGTCACACCACCGACAACAACGGATTGTGGATGTGGTGATTTGCCACCAAAAATGGCTAGCATTTCTGCCGCAACACGTTGTACTTCAAGCGCTTTAAGGTAGTGAGATAGCGCGATAAGGTTTTGCTCTGGGGTAAATTTATAGGTGCCGTTGCCCCAATAAGCGTTGGCAAATGGACCTAATTTTCCCGTTTCGACAAAGCCTTTAACTCTTTCTTGTACCGCTTTTAAATCACCTTCACCCGCCGCTATGGGATGGTCTGTGTATTTCAGGGCAACTTGTGCCGCTTTAGCAGGATCGGCGCTCAGTGCAGAAACCACATCAACCCAATCTAAGCCGTGTAGATGGTAGAAATGCACAATATGGTCATGCATGTATAAAGAGGTTTGCATTAATGAACGTAAGTATCTCGCGTTCAATGGAATTTGAATTCCTAGCGCATTTTCAACCGCTTCAGTACCGCAGCGGTAGTGGGAATAGGTACATACGCCACAGATACGTTGCACAATAAGGCCAACATCCATAGGCGTGCGGCCTTTGAGAATGACTTCAATACCGCGCCAAAGTGTGGAGGATGACCAAGCCTTGTTGATGACGTTATTTTCATCAACTTCGACTTCGATACGTAAGTGACCCTCGATACGTGTGATAGGGTCGATAACAACGCGCTTGCTCATGGGTTATTCCTCCAGCGGTTTGGCAAAAATACTGGCAACGGCATGGGCTCCAATGCCCACCACAGTCGCGCCTAAAATCACCGCACCAATAGTATCTGCGGTCGCATCCAATCCATGGAGGAGTTGACGGCCAAGGGGTTTTTCAAAGTCAGCCATATCGTCCCAGAAGTTAGGTTCTGAGCAACCCATACAACCGTGTCCAGCGAGTACTGGCCAGCTAGTGTGATGGTTAAAGCGCTCGGTTGGGCAGTTGTTGTAGGTGTAAGGACCTTTACAACCGACTTTATAAAGGCAGTAGCCTTCTTTCGCACCGTGATCGCCAAATTCTTCAACGAATTCACCAGCATCGAAGCGGCCGCGGCGTTCACAGTTATCGTGTACCCGTGCGCCGTAAGCCCATTTAGGTCTATTAAACATATCCAGCGCAGGTAATTTTCCGAACATGATGAAGTACATCAAAGTGCCGACTATGTTCTTTTCACTCGGTGGGCAACCGCCTAAGTTAATCACGGGTTTACTGACCACTTCATGCACGCCTTTCGCCCCCGTTGGGTTTGGATAAGCGGCTTGCACCCCACCAAACGCCGCACAAGTGCCGACAGAGATAATCGCGGCGGCGCCTTCAGCAGCATGCTTGATGATTTCTAAACCCGTGTGGCCTTTACAACCCACAGTTAAGAAACTGCCGTTATTTGCAGTCGGAATCGCCCCTTCAACGGCCAGTAAATAGCGGCCCTTGTAAGTTTCGAGTGCATGTTCGAGGTTCTCTTCAGCTTGCCAACCCGCTGCAGCCATTAAGGTTTCGTGATATTCCAAGGAAATATGATCGAAAATCAGTGAGTCTAGATTGGGGGTATCGGTACGAATTAAAGATTCGGAGCAGCCAGTACATTCGGCCATATGTAACCAGATTAAGGGTACACGATCGGCTAATTCGGCAGCTTCGGCCACTAAGTTACTAAAGGGGAGGGGTAATGCGAGCATGCTCGTCACCATGGCACTCCACTTCATAAAATCACGGCGACTAATGCCGTGCTGTTGCATTTTCTCAATCAGCGATTGTTGTTGACGGGGAGCGAATTGGCGTAACGCATCTAAGCGCGCCTTTCCCTGTTCATATAGGGCTGCATGTGTGTCCATGGGTCAACCTTTTTTGTTATTTAAATGTAAATTGGTAAGGGTTTACATAATTGACAGTGTCAGTTTAGGCCGTTGGAGTGTAAAGATTATTGATGTATATCAAGAATTTTTAAGAGATGTGACCGAACTGATTTTGACATTTAATTAACATGACACAGATCTAATTTCACTTTTTCTAATGGGACAAAATGTCTCACATTTGCCATTTTGGATGAAATCGGTCACTTAATCAGCACTCATGTGATTAAGGCCATGCAGATGACTATGGTTCATTCGCGTGGTGAGTCTGGGCGAGCAGGTTAATTAAACTTATATAAGCTTGTTTAAGAAAACCTTAAGATTCAGTTAATAGATTCGAACGTAATCGTTAACGCGGAATGTGCTATGAAGAAAATATTATTGTTACTCAGTTTATTGGCCGCAGGCGTACAAGCCGCGCCATCGCTGGACTATCAAGTGTTTAATGCGCAAAACCAAGCTGTTTCCCTGAGTGAGTTTAAAGGCAAAGTCGTCTATGTCGATTTTTGGGCATCCTGGTGTGGCCCTTGCCGTAAATCGTTTCCTTGGATGAATGAGATCCAAAAAAAGTATCAAGATCAAGGTTTGGCCGTCGTGGCAATCAATCTAGATACAGATAACGAGTTAGCTCAAGAATTCTTAAAACAAGTCCCTGCCAATTTTTCAGTGCGTTTCAATCCAGAAGGTGATGTCGCGCGCAGTTTCGATTTGCTGGGCATGCCGAGCAGTTTTATGTTCAATCGTCAAGGTCAGTTAGTACAGCATCATGTTGGCTTTTATGCCGATAAAACCGCTGAATACGAGCAAGAACTCGTCAATTTACTGAAGGAGTAATTTATGCTTAAACCCGCATTAGTCGCAGTAACGCTCATCATAGGTTTGAGTGGATGTTCAAGTTTAGGAGTGCAGCCGTGGGAGAAAGGCCAGTTGGCCCGCAGCGATATGGCGCTCGACAGTGAAAAGCTCGATCTAGCACTCGATGATCATATTTATTTTAGTAAAGAAGGCAGTAGCGGCGGACGTGCATTTGCCGGTGGCGGATGTGGCTGTAACTAAACTCTCCGTTGGTGTTATTTGCCCTTAGATGTAACGAATAAATGTAACGCACAGACGTAATGAACAGACCTACTAAAACAAATGTGACGAGCAGATGTTCTAAAATCTGGGGCGAAATCCCGCGGTATTGAATAGATGGAAGTGACCTACAGGTGTTGTCAGCTATGACTCAAAAAAAGAACCAAATAAATACAAAACAATCGAAGCAGATAGCGGGTGCTCTCGCATTAGCCAGTTGTGGACTGTTTGCAACAAGTGGCCATGCGACTGAATTATCTAAAAAAGCTGACGACTGGAAGATCGATGCTGCGTTAATGTATTACGGTGAGCAAGATAGAGTACAAGCCATCGAAGCCATAGGCACAGCGCAAAAAGCCTTTGGCGATGACAGTGTGCTGGATCTCAAACTCGTGGTTGACAGTCTAACGGGGCCTTCAGCATCGGGCGCCGTGGCCCAAAGTACCAGCCAAACGTTTACTCGACCATCTGGTAATGGTCAATATCATGTTTCAGCGGGAGAAACGCCGTTAGATGACACCTTTCACGATACTCGCGTACAAGCCAATGTCGGTTGGAGTGAAGTGCTAACACCAGATTGGAAACTCAATGTTGGCGCATATGGCTCGAAAGAGTTTGATTATATGTCAATGGGCATCAATGCCGGAATTGAGCGAGGGTTTAATAAAGACAACACCACTTTATTTTTAGGTACGGCTTATAGTTTCGATGTGGTTGACCCCGTTGGCGGTCGTCCGGTGGATTTATCTTCGATGGTCATTCGCGATAACTTCACCAGTGAGGAAGCTTATCGCAGCGCATTCGATGCGACCCGTCAAGGTGGCAGTGATAATAAGCAGACCGCGGATGTGATGTTAGGTATCACCCAAGTGCTTAGTCAGCGCTGGTTGTTGCAAGCCAATTACGGCTTGTCGAGTGTCAATGGCTATTTAACGGATCCCTACAAGATGCTCAGTGTGGTGGATAACAACGGCATTACTCAGGATTTATTGTATGAGAGCCGCCCCGATTCGCGCTTGAAGCACAGTTTTTACGTGATGACCAAAGGCGCATTAGATGCGGGTGTGGTGGATTTTTCCTATCGTTATAATACCGATGACTGGGACCTCACATCGCATACCTTAGAAACCCATTATCGGTATTACTTTACCGGCAATTTCTATGGTCAATTACATCTGCGCTATTACCAACAAACTGCGGCTAACTTCTATCAACCTTTCTTGATGGCTGATACGCCACTGCCAGAGTTTGCCAGTGCCGATTATCGTATCGGTGATATGTCGGCTTATACGATTGGGGTTAAATTTGGCCATAGATTATCGGGCGGTCATGAAATGTCGTATCGCTTAGAGTATTACCAACAGGATCCGAAAAATAACGGCGCTACGATTCCTGGAGAGCTGCAAAACTTCGATCTATTTCCGACTCAGAAGGCAATTACAGCACAGTTTAGTTATTCTTTTTAATACGAAATAATGCTACTGGCTCAGATAGCAAGGCGTTAAACTGTATGGGTAGCTTAGCTACCCATACTCAATTTACCCCTGAACTTATTCAATCGCAATCCCAGTGGGATGCCATGTGAAGAGGTGATTTATGATGTCGACATCGTCCCTAAAGACCGCACCTTATTCGTTGCAGCGCCGTGATTGGGGTTATGTGGGTGAATTTAGAGCCATGGCGAGTCCCTGTGAAATACTCATTGGGTGCGATCAACTTGATATTGCAGACGATATGTTGGACATGGTAGTCACTGAGGCGCTGCGTATCGAACATAAGTACAGTCGCTTTATCGCGCAGAATTGTCTGTGGCAATTAAACCATGCCAATGGTCATAAGCAGCTTATCGATGAAGAAACCTGGCAGTTATTAGCTTTTGCTAAACAATGTTTTCAGCTCAGTGATGGACTCTTTGATATTTCTGCTGGGCCGTTAATGGAACTGTGGCGCTTTGATCCCAAAGCCCAATTGCCCGAACATGACCGCATACTTGCCGCGAAAGCCTTAGTGGGGTTTGAGCGTATCGAGTTTGATTCGCGCCATATTGAGATGCCAACAGGAATGAAATTGGATTTTGGTGGTATCGCAAAAGAATATGCGGTCGACAGAGTCGCCTATGAGTTAGCCGAATGTTATCCAGACATTCCAGTGTTAGTGAATTTTGGCGGTGATATCGCTTGTCCCGTGTCCAAAGTGACGCCATGGCAAGTGGGAATTGAAGACCCACGACACCTCGATCATGCTGCGAGTGTACTAGCGATTAGTCAGGGTGCATTAGCGACCAGTGGCGATACGCGGCGATTTTTTGAAGTCGATGGAAAGCGTTACGGCCATATTGTCGACCCACGCACTGGCTATCCCGTTATCCATGCGCCGCGCTCTGTGACTGTGTTAGGGCCAAACTGCGTGACTGCAGGTATGCTCGCCACTATGGCTATGCTGCAGGGGCGAGACGCGGAAGATTTTTTACAGCAACAAGATGTTAAGTTCAGTATTTTCCGTTAGGGCTCAGTTAAGGACATTGAATGCGTATTATGTTGGTTGAAGACAATGAGTTATTAGCCCAAGGGATTTGCTTGAGTTTGGCAAAGCTGGGTATGCAAGTTGATCACCTTAATAGTTATCAGCAAGCTTTGCTGGGGGTTAAAAATGAAAGCTTCAGTGCCATAGTGCTCGATCTGGGATTGCCTGACGGTAATGGTAAAGAGTTACTTAAAGCTTGGCGCCAGCAGGGAGTGTCAATTCCCACAATAGTTCTGACCGCTAATACGGATTTTGACACTAAGCTTGAATGTTTAGACATGGGCGCCGATGATTATCTCGGTAAACCTTTTGATGTGCGTGAATTAGCCGCGCGTATTCGTGCTATCGTCAGGCGTCAGTATGGGCTCGATCACAACAGTTTGATTATTGGTGCTTTGTGTATCGATTTAAATACCCGTGAAGTGACATTTCGCGATCAAAATGTGCTGCTTTCACGGCGTGAATTTCAATTACTGCTCGAACTCGCTCAGTCGGCAGGGCGTGTATTGACCCGCAGCCAGTTAGAACAGTTAACCTATGGCTGGGATGAAGTCGGCAGTAATTCAATAGAAGTGCATATCCACCATCTGCGCAAAAAACTTGCCAATGAATTAATCAAAACCGTGCGTGGAATAGGCTATACCTTGATTGAAATAAATTAATTTGAAGAGTTAAGTGACAAGCTCCACGTTTGTGGGTACTGATAACGCAGTGATGACTTGAAGCATAGTCGTTAGGAAAAAGAAGTGATTCGATTAAAGGGGCTAGATGTGTATTCACTGCGTTTGGTACTGACATTATTAATTTTGTCAGGTATTTCAGTATCCGTCGCTGTGTCTAGCTGGTTGAGTACTCGGGATTCTAAGCATCAAATCGAAGAACTCTTCGATGCGCAAATGCTCCAAACCGCTAAAATGTTGGAGTTGTTCTATCATACTGAGCCCGATGCAACAGCTCAGGATCTCGTCATACCCCAAGTGCTCCACGTTCCCGATAGCCAGATCAGTTCCTTTGCCGAAAAGGCCGATGCGCTGAAACTGGCCTATGAGCATAAATTGGCGTTTCAAATCTGGAGTGAGGCGGGTGAAGCCTTAGTTTTATCGGATAATATTGGTCATCAACCTATCAGTCGATTCGTACAGGGTTATCATAAGAAAGTGTTCGAAGGAGAACTCTGGCATGTGTTCAGTTTTTTTTCGGTTAAAAATCATGTTTGGATTGTCACTGCTCAACAGGATGAAGTACGCCAAGAGCTCGTATCGCAAATCATGCATAACGCCGTTATCGTGCCTTTAATGGTAGTGCCTTTAACATTAATTATTGTTAGCTTCTTGTTTTATCTCTTGTTTCGGCCATTAAAAACCTTTGAAAGAGAATTAATTGGACGGGCGCCCAACGATTTGACCCCGTTGACTATGTCATTGCCTAAAGAATTAGTCCCTGTTCGGCGCGCATTGAACTTATATATCAATAGTATCGCGCGATTTATCGCCCGTGAGCGTCGTTTTAGCGCCGATGCGGCCCATGAGCTTAAAACGCCATTATCTGTGATTAAATTACATCAACATGGCTTAGAGAGTCTGATTGATGATGATCCGCAGCAGAAATTCCATTTAGCTGCGATAGATGCTGGCGTAGTGCACATGAGTCATACCGTTGAACAATTACTCGTATTAGCAAGGGTGGACTCGATTAATGAGCTTAATGTGTCATCCCACGCCATTTTGCCTATGGTCGAAGATGCGCTTAATCAATTAATGCCACAAATCACAGATTATGAATGGAATATCGATATCGGATCCAATCTAACGGTGACCTGTGATCGTTTTTATTTGCTACTTGTACTGAAGAATATTATCGAAAATGCCTGTAAATACAGTCCACAGGAATCGGAGATTTCAGTGTCGGCCCATGCTTTGGATGATGAAATCTGTATTTGTGTCGCGGATCGAGGCCAAGGCATGACAGAGCCGCAGATTGCCAATGCGACAGAACGTTTTTATCGTGTGAATGAAAATGAAGGCATAGGTGCGGGATTAGGTTTGTCTATCTGCTATCACATCATAGAATTGCACCAAGGTCGTTTAGTGATTGCGCCTAGGGATCAAGGTGGATTATCTGTGACACTTTTTCTGCCAAAATAGTTCAGGCAATGAAATGTTAAAATAGATCCGCAGTTTCAGTGACATCAGCTCAGTTGTTTTGATACATTTAAGCGGGTAAAATTTTGAATTTTCCTGCTGTCTTAGTGTTAATCCTTAGGCTTACCAACGGATTGATTCGCTTATTGTGATATTTCATCTATGATCATCAACACTTAGTTGAGGTGTAAAAAGGCTCATTTTACTTTCAATAATGTAGCATTTGGATCACTTAATTTGTTTTTGTAACTTTGAAAACAGAAATAAGCATGATAATGTTATTTTAATATTCATTTTTGGTATAAGCTTATTCTCAAATAGTATTGTGTGGAAGGGGTTAACTGCATCTTTATTTATGAGTTTTTTTCTCCTTCTGATATCTTTCGCGATATGTAAGCAACTGTTTTTTTTCATCCCTAAATCAGAGTGAAAAAAATTCACTGTATACATAAAAAACATTGATTTCTTAGTTTATTTTTTAGGTTACCTATCTATGGTTAGCTTGTTGCGTTGCCCATCGTCCAAACCTTATTCGTCACTCATATGTTCACTGACGCTAGGCGCTGTAGTCGCCCTGTCTGGTGTCGCGTACGCTGAAGAGACAAAACCCGCCGAGGCAGTTCCTGTGGTTACTCCACCGAAAGTGATTTCTCAGCCCAGTACAAAAAATCAAATCAGATTCACTAAGACAGGCGCTTTTGATAGCGAAACTGTCGTGAAGATTGCAAAACGTTTGGCAGCGAAACCTTATGTGACCCTCAAAGATCCTTTGCCAGCTGGCCTTGCTAAACTGTCATACGATGAATACAGAGATATTCGTTTTAACCCGACTGCGTCTATTTGGCGTGATCAGGGCGTGCCATTTCAAATGCAAATGTTCCACCGTGGTTTCTATTTTCAGGATCTGATCGAGATTGCGATTGTAGAAGGTCAGAATGCAACGCACTTAGCCTATGAGCCTAAATATTTCACCGCGGGTGAAGTGATTACTCAAGCGCTACCAAATGATGACATTGGCTACTCAGGATTCCGTATTCATAACCAATTGAATACGAACGGTGTATTTGACGAGCTTATGGTATTCCAAGGTGCGAGTTATTTCCGTGCTTTAGGTAAAGGTAACGCCTATGGCTTATCTTCCCGTGGTTTGGCGTTAAAAACGGCTGACGCTGAAGGGGAAGAATTCCCGATATTTCGCGCCTTCTGGGTTGAGCGTCCACACAATGACAGCAACTTGATTGTTGTGCATGCCTTGTTAGATAGCCCAAGCGTAGCAGGTGCCTATACTTTCTCTGTCCGTCCCGGTGATAACACCTTGATTGATGTAGAAGCGACACTGTTTCCTCGTGTTGAGCTGAGCAAAGTCGGTTTAGCACCAAGCACTAGCATGTTCTTACATTCACTCAATGGTCGTCACGACACCGATGATTTTAGACCTGAAGTACATGATTCTGATGGTTTATTGATGTTAAATGGTCGTGGTGAGCATTTATGGCGCCCATTGGCTAATCCACGTCAGTTACAAGTCAGTGCGTTTTCTGACAACTCGCCTCAGGGATTTGGTCTGATCCAACGTGAGCGTGACTATGCGTCATATCAAGATTTAGAAGCCCATTACGAACGTCGCCCAAGCCTATGGATTGAGCCTGTGGGTAATTGGGGGCAAGGTTCAGTGGTGTTGACTGAAATTCCGACAGAGTCTGAAATTCATGACAACATTGTTAGTTATTGGAAACCACGTCAGCCTATTCCTGCTGGCGGTGAATTTCATTTTGCCTATCGCATGAGTTGGGGTGAAGAACCGGCTGCGAAAGTCGGTGCTGTACATATTTCTCGCTCTGCCAGTGGTCGTGCCGATATTGCTAAGGCAACTCCAAGACGTTTATTTGTGGTCGACTATCAAGTTGAAGGTCCGATGACAGATGAAATGCCAGTCGCTAAAGTTGAAGCTTCTGGTGGTGTGGTCACGAACGTGGTGATTGCCCGTAATGCCGCTAAAAATGGCTATCGCTTAGCTTTTGAATTAGAGCCAGAAGATAAAGATCTTATCGAACTGCGCGCTGAACTTAAGTTCCCAACTCCTCGTCAGGTTGAAACCTGGCTCTATCGCTGGACGCTGTAAGGTTCATGACGGAGCAACATGATATGACTGTATCCGATAACTCGGTACTCGAGACGGAAGTCCTCGTGGGTGGTAGTGCTATGCCAAATGAACGGCCTGGCGCTATGGAACCCCAAAATTTAAGTAAGATGCCAGAGGGATTTCCTCGCCGTAGCACTGTGGCTGATGGGGTACGTTCGCGTACCTACCGTCGTGTGTTTGTGGTGGGTGGGGCTTTATTATTATCTTTGTTTGCTATCTATGAAATGGGGGCGGTATTTAGCATTGGCGGAATTACTCCTCTGGAATATTTAGTGCTAGTGCTGTTTGCGGTTAACTTCTGCTGGATTGCTTTGGCGTTTTGTAGCGGTATTGCAGGTTTTTTAATTTTACTGCGAAAACCGCGGGCAAAAGATTTGCAAGTGACTGAACTGCATACGCGCACCGCGATTTTGATGCCGACCTATAACGAATCTCCTGATAGGGTATTCTCGGCGGTTTCAGTGATGGCTGAAACCTTGTCGCAAACGGGTCACGGTCATGCTTTTGATTGGTTTATCTTAAGTGATACTACGGATCCCGATATTGCTTTACTCGAAGAGCAGGCGTTTCTGGTGTTACGTCAAGAAACCCATAAGCATTCGCGGGTGTATTACCGTCGCCGTCGTAAAAACGTCGCTCGTAAAGCGGGTAACGTAGCCGATTTTTGCCGTCGTTGGGGGTCGCGCTATGATCACTTGTTAGTGCTTGATGCCGACAGTTTGATGGAGTCTTCAACCATCACTGGCTTAGCTCAGCGCATGCAGGCCGATCCTGATGCGGGTTTGATCCAAACGATTCCGTCGTTGATCAATGGCACCACTTTAATGGCCCGTTTACAGCAATTTGCGGCGCGTATTTATGGTCCGGTTATTGGTACCGGGTTAGGTTGGTGGGTACAAAAAGAAGGTAACTTCTGGGGCCACAACGCCATAATCCGCACCGAAGCCTTTATGACTGCGGCGGGATTACCTAACCTTAAGGGTAAGCCACCTTTTGGTGGTCATATCATGAGCCATGACTTTGTTGAAGCTGCGCTGATCCGCCGTGCGGGCTGGAGTGTGGTTATTGCTTATGACTTACCGGGTTCATACGAAGAATGTCCACCGTCGATTATCGACTTAGCCGTGCGTGATCGTCGCTGGTGCCAAGGTAACTTGCAGCATTCGCGTATTTTGCCGACTAAAGGTTTGCACTGGGTAAGCCGTTTACATTTACTGACGGGTATCATGGCTTATTTGTCATCTCCTTTCTGGTTGATGTTGATTTTGACCGGTTTGATGTTGGCTTTGCAGGCACACTTTATTCGACCTGAATATTTCACCGATCAATTTTCACTGTTCCCGACTTGGCCCATCATGGACTCGGATAGGGCATTAAGATTGTTCTACATTACTATGGGGGTTTTGTTTGGCCCTAAAGTATTCGGTGTCTTGTTGCTGCTTAAAGACGGTGAGTTTGCTCGCAGTGTTGGTGGTCGAATTAAAGCGATATTCAGTGTGATCTTTGAGGTTATACTTTCAGCGCTGATTGCACCTATCATGATGTTTATCCATTGTGGTGCTGTGATGTCAATTCTGATGGGGCGGGACAGTGGTTGGTCGCCGCAACGTCGTGATGACGGCAGTATGCCTTGGATGACGTTAATTTATCGTCACCGCTGGCATATGCTGGCAGGTGTGATGTTAGGTTATGCGGCAATTTTGGATTCTTTGACTTTGTTAGCTTGGATGAGTCCGGCGTTGATCGGTCTGTGGATTGCTGTGCCAATTTCGGCATGGACAGGTTCAGTCAAAATTGGCGAAGTGTTCAAGCGTGCCGGTATTCTTGCAACACCAGAAGAACGTAACCCTGCGCAAATTTGTCTGCAAGCGCAAGAAGCGCGCGCCGCTTACCAAAGACACATTGCTGAGCCTTGGACGTTAGCACAGGTACTTAAAGACCCTGCGTTGATGGAATTGCATTTAGCCATGGTGGATAAACAGCCTTTGCGTGCTGCGGGTACACCAATTGAAGCGATGGAAGCAATAGTGCATGTGAAGGTGCATGAAGCTCGTTGTCAGCAGAGCGCATTAGCTTTACTCAATCGTCAAGAAATGGCGATGGTGTTGGCAAATCCTTTGATGTTACGTAGCCTACAGAAATTACCAGAGCAATTTGTCGAAGAAGATCTGGTGTCTTTTTGCTAACGAACACTTGATCAGCATATTTATGCGAGTTTGTTTGATATCAATGCCACTGACGACCTCAGTGGCATTTTTCTTTTCATTATCTGGAGTTAACCCCTAGTAATTAATTGATCTCCATGGAATAGTCATATAACAGTGTTGTTGACTGATATAACCGCTGGCTCTCAGGTGACCTTAAAAATAGCTAAGGGAGTATTTATGATATTGAAAAAGATCATTCGCTATTTGCCCCCATCCATGCGTGTAACGCTAAACGTGAGAGAACTCAAATTGATAGAGCAGGAGTTCAACATCGCGAACTTGAAAGCATTGCAGATTAACTCGATGCCGACGAGGCGTAATCTCGCGCAACTATTACTTAGCCTTTTTTTCTGTATTCCAATAATTTTAGTGCCAAAGGTAAGTGCAGCTGATGGCGCTCAATCCCTGACATCAAATTCGAGTATTGCTGCGCAGCCAAATCTTGAGGGTAAAGCTGAAGATCTTACTGCTGTGCTGCCGCTTGCGGCCTTAGTGCCACAGGTGTTGCTATTGGATCTCGCAGGCGTTAATCCAGTATTTGGCCAGCATTATCGTGACTTAACACTTTCTCCTAATACCTTATCTACTGCTGATTTAGTACGAATCCAAGCTGATGTTACCGGTTACTGGCATTATGTGATGACATCCGCAGAATGTAACAACGCTGGAGCCCCAGAGACGGTTTCATCCGTTATTCCAGAGGATCCCCAATATCAAAGGGTGCTTAAGCAAATCGCCCATTTAGTGCAATTGGACACAATTGAACCATGGGAAACTTTAGTGCTAGATGAAAAGTTAACCTTAGGAATGAGTCATCAGATCGTTGATACCATAGCAAAGCGTGTGTGGATATTGGGAGACTTAGCCACTGAGCCTAGAGTGAATCAAGTTTATACCGAAGAACTTATGATTGGCATTAAGCGCTTTCAGCAAAAGCATGGGTTAAAACAGGACGGGGTGATAGGTAAGCAGACCTTATTTTGGGTGAACCAATCGCCAAGGGCGAGGGCGGTACTATTAGCTAAAAACACTATTCGACAAAGAGTGTTTGAACGTAAATTAGAGCCGAGTTATTTGCTGATTAATGTGCCCGCTTTTGAGATGACGTTGGTCGATAATGGTACGCCAGTGTTAAGTTCCAAGGTCATTGTGGGTAAATCTTCTCGGCAAACACCGATTTTGGACAGTCAGATTTCTAGCGTGGTGCTTAACCCTAGTTGGCGAGTGCCTAGCAGCATTTTACGGCGGGACATTCTGCCGCAAATTCAGCGAAATGGTCATTATCTTAAGGAACGTCAATTTGATGTGTACGATTATAACGGTCAACAGGTGCAACGCATGCCAGAGGAATGGCAGGCCTTAGCCAGCGCTTCGTTTCCCTATCAGCTTGTACAACGCCCAGGGGCGAAGAATGCATTAGGTAAATATAAGTTTCACTTTGATAACAGTTTCAGTGTCTATTTACATGGAACTTCTGAGCCAAGTCTCTTTAAAAAGGACGATAGGGCACTATCATCTGGCTGTATTCGTATTGAAAAAGCCACTGAATTAGCCCAGTGGTTTAAAGAACATTTAGTGAAAGACAAACGTTTATGGGACAAGTTAGCCCCTGGTATCACTGAACCCCAGTGGTTTTCACTTTCCGAAAAGCTGCCCGTGCATCTGGTTTACTGGACTGCATGGTTAGACGATAGTGGGCAGGAGCAATACCGTCGCGATATTTATCATTTGGAACCTGAGCTGACGAATGCTGTGCCTGCCACGGTTTTGGAACAACATTAACGTTTTTGTGCTGTAAAGCTGAGCAAGATAAGCATCTGAACTCGCTTGGCATTTTGAAATCCTACTCAGAATGGGGTTGGCAAAACTTGATCTTAGGGCTTATTCAGTATAATTTGCCTTACTAGTGACCAAAAAGCATACAAAAGGTGATCATGTGACTTTAATATGTCCTGCCCGTAGGCAGTTATTGTTAGGCCTTAGTGGTGTGGCATTATGTTCCTTTATTCCCTCAAAAGCAGTTGCCAGCCGTTCAACCAAAGGGATCCGCGAGTTAAGTTTGTTTAATCGTCATACTGGCGAGCGCGATGATGGTAGTTACTGGGTAGATGGTCATTATCAGAGCAAGGTGTTAGACAATTTTAATCATTTGCTGCGGGATCATCGTCAGAATGTGGCAGCACCTATGGATAAGCGCTTATTTGATTTACTCCACTCGCTCAAAACAACCTTGAATACCAACGATGAAATCCATGTAATTTCTGGTTACCGTTCACCAAAAACCAATGCCATGCTCGTGAGCCACAGTGGCGGAGTTGCTAAGAAGAGTTATCACATGCGCGGCATGGCGATGGACATAGCTATCCCTAGCGTTAAACTAAAAACCCTCAGAGAAGCGGCTTTATCCCTGAAACTCGGTGGTGTGGGTTATTATCCTAATTCTGGCTTTGTGCACGTCGATTGTGGTCCGGTAAGGCACTGGTAGCAATGATCTGTTGTTGGATCTGCTGATAAAAATCTTGTTCCAAGGCTTGCGATTCGATCAAGTAATGTCTGAGCAGCGGGATAAATTGTTGATTGAGTTTGTTCATTTCTCTATGTTGTTGCCAATCACAGATCAATAGGCTGAGACGTTGTGAAAATTGATATTGTCTTTGCCTCTGCGACTCAATATCGACGGACTCAATAATTTGCATAAGTAAGATCAAGCTGCGGTTTTTTTGTTGGGTGCAGGCAAGCAATTCTAAGAATTTTAATTCGAGGGTATTTTGCTGATAAGGAACGGTTTCGATAAGAGAGACGAGTTCACGGGCCAGTTGGCATGAAAGTCTATTTTCTTGTTGTAACTGGTATAGCGCATGACGCATTTTTTGACACAGCAGTTATCGAAATTTGCCCGAGCTTAACAGGCTTCTCAATTTCCCAGTGTGATCTAGATCTCGTGTTTTTTGTTTGAGATCAAAGCCTTTTCTCTGCCGTAACAGCCAAGATACAAGTTCCTCAATTTGATAAATAGCGGTCTGTTTTGCTAACGCTGACGCCGATAAATAGGGGGCTTGCGGTATTCTTGTGCGCCTTGGGTATCTATGTTAGTATTCGCGCGCTTTATATGAGCCGTCATTGGTCGAAAATGCCGGCAACTTTTTACTCTAAATTTAAGTGAGAAACACATGTCTTACACTATCCAAGCACAAACCCGCACTGAAATAGGGAAAGGTTCGAGCCGCCGCCTACGCCATGCTGGTAAAGTACCTGCTGTTATTTATGGCCAAGGCAAAGAGCCAGTTTCTATTGTTTTTGATCACAAAGATATCATTAACATTCAAGCTAATGCTGACTTCTACACTTCTACTCTGACTATCGTTGTTGATGGTAAAGACGTGGGTGTTCGTGCACAAGCTATGCAACGCCACGTGTTCAAACCAATCATTGAACACGTTGACTTCGTTTACGCTTAATTGTCGTAACTGAAGCAAAAAGCGCCTAAGGGCGCTTTTTTTGTGGCTGATTTTTAGTTGTTTGTATTTATGGGTAGACACTTAGGCTTTACCCAAACAACCTCAACATACTGTAACCCGTATTTTGAGATTGTTTGGCTAGAGTGATTGGATGCTAATTTTGTAGTATCAATATTTTGGTATTCATATTGGTATTCATATGGTTACTTGATATTGAAGTTGTAATAGATATCAAGTGATTGGCCTAAAGTGCCTGACACGGTTTCTAGATAGAGTTGTGAGAGCAAGTAATACCTGACGGTCATTTCGTAACCAGGGTTAAATACACCTACTCCGTATTTCACCATTAAGTTATCGCCGATAAAGCCACTGATCGCCACACGCCCTTCATCATTAGTGTCGAGTTGCACGTTAGAGAAACCAAACTCTTCAATGAGTCCTGTCGCAGTATTCCCTAAGTTGTTAATTGCGCCGCCGCCTACCTGTGACCCTAAACCGAGTGCCGCCCCCATCATCAGCGAGTTATTTTGCTCATTGTTGGCGCTGTTAAAGCCACTGCCTTTGATAATGTAAGACAAGATTTCGGCCTGCTCTTTGGCTGGATTGGAGAATAAGGTCACCACTGGGCGTGATGGCGTGCCTGTGACGCGTACACCTGCCACTAAGTCTTCAGTCTTAATTTCCCGTATTGCTTCAATATTCAGGTTTGGTAATGACGTTGGCCCCACAAATTGCACTTCACCAGTACGGATTTTTAGGGTTTGACCCATAAACTTGTAGCTACCTTGATTGACTTTGATATTACCGAAGAGCAAAGGAGGACGGAAAGCTTGCTGCTGTAGCTTTAAGGTCCCTTGGAGTTTACCTTTGAGACCCATACCATCAATTCTGAGTTCGTTCCCCACACTGATATTCAGATCTGCAACGATGGCGTAGGGGCTAGTTTTAGGCTGAGTGGCGGCAATGGAATCGTCAAATACCACGTCTTCGGAGGCTGCGACACCGCCTTCCGCTAATGGCACAATTTTAATGTTGCCAGAAGGTACTGCTATTTTTCCTTTTACTGCCAGTTGCTTACTGTTGAAGGTTAAGTTGATCTCGGGGGAGACATCGAGAATAGCCAGTGGCGGTTGGATCACGGCGAGCTTATCGCCTTCGAGGGCTAACTCGCCACTAAATTGACCTTGGGGCCATTGCAGTTGACCATTCACTCTGCCTAAACCATTGCCCATCATCCAGCGTCCCTTAAGCTGCGCTTGTTGACCCGCAAATGACATCGACATGTCAATTTTGTCGATTAATGTTGGGTTTGCTGTTAGGGCTAAGGCGCCCTCAGTTAAGGCCATGCTCCCCGATACTTCGGGCGCATCTAGACTACCCGCAAAGTTAAGTTGACTCGTTAGCAAACCTTGCACTGTATTTAATTGAGGGAAAAACTCCCCAAGTGGCTGCAAGTTGATTTGCTTGATGTTGGCATAACCTGACAGGGTGCGATCGGGTGTGACATTGACGTTAATCTCACTCTGCCAACTGGCCACGCCTTCTGATTCAAAATCTAAAACCGTCGCCAGCCGTTTTGCATCTAAGGTCGCTTTTAATGACAGGTTTTGGTAATTAATGGTGACTTCACGATTTTTATCCCGTTTGAGCATAATGCTGCCGGGAGCAAAATCAAAGTTCACATCGGCAGTAGGCTTACGGCCAGCAGCCCATGCAACATTGGCTAATAGCGATGCATGGCCGTTCCAACGCATATTCGTTGGTAATATTGGGATAAGTAATTGCCCTGGATTACCTGAGTAGCTCACCTGTGCGCTGCCTTTTTTACCTATTGGTGTATTACTGTTTAGGCAGATACGGCTATTGGGATTCATGAGGCAAAAGGGCGTAATGCTGCCTTGATTCTTGATTTGGTCCCAAGCCAGATTAATGGTGTTATCGAGCTGCCATAGGCCTACGGGCGTGTTGAGATTTAAACGATCAACATCGAGCTGTAGTCGTGACTTCTTCACATCGTATTGGCTGCTCATCGTTGCATCGAGCCCAAGATCGCCCGTGGCGTTGAGAGTGAGTTTTTGAGCGTTAATGGTACCTTTCGCCCCGAGTGTCACTGTATCTAAATTTTGTTCTGCAATCTGCAAGGTTTTTGATTTTAGCGAGATAGCAAACTCATGTTGATCTAGCGGCTTGTAATAGGCCTTTAAATTAGATTCCTGCAGTTTAATGTTTTGATAGTAAAGTTCTGCCAGCTGCGCAGTAAGCTCGACCTGGGGGTGTTTCTCGTCACCAGTGACATTGATCTGCGCCTGTAGTTGGCCGCTGGCCTTAGGTAACCACAGGCCAAAGTCGGGCACTTGTAATTCACCTTGGAGATCCCAGTTGGCATTGGCTTCGCCTTTGAGTGCCAGAGTTGAACCTAGTACTTTGGCGTTCAGCCCTTTAGCACTGATATACAGGGAGTCATTCACACTGATATCCCCTGTAATGTCGAAGGGATAACCTTGCAAAGTGCCAGTGAGCTCAGTATCGCTCAGGGATACTTGCCAACGGGGGTCTGCAAATGAGCCTTTAGTGCGTAATTTTCCTGAAATCAAACTGTCCGGTAAACCCGTTGTACTTTGCGCTGTATCCGTTTGTGGCAGCTGTATTTCTTGTAATTTGACGTCATTGATCCAGAGATTGGCGTTCCAGCTAATGGCTTTTTGATAATCGAGTTCGCCCGTGAGCTTGACCTTACCAATCGCGCCCATTACATCAAGATTATTGATGGTTAACTTAGCATCTTGATGTTGGATGTCAGTGTCTATGTCGAGCACTTTGTGAAAGGGTGTGATCAGTTGGCCAGTAAGACTCGCCTCTTGCCGATTAAGGTCGCCTTGGCTATCGAGTGTGGCATTGCTTACCGAGTATTCAGGGTTCTTCAGTGGCCACTGAAGCCGTGTTTGTTCAAGTTTCACCTTGTAGGGCAGGTTAGGGTCTTGCAGTGTTATTTGGCCATCTAGTGTAAAGTCGGCATCGCCCTTGGCGACGGCATTCACCTGAAGTTGCCCTAAACTTTGGCTCAGCTTTAACGTTAATACTTGATGAGTGAGATCTGGCAATTCGACTAGTTGGTTAAGGGTGAGATTTGCCTCTAAATCGAGTGGATAATCTTTATCAAGTGTTAGGCTGCCAGTGATATCGACGCTGCCATCGGTGTGGCTGATGGCAAGATGGTCTAAGGTCAATTGGTATTCACGGAAACTGCCTTGTAGTTCTGCATGGCCAAAAACATCTTTACGATCGCCGATTTGCAGTGTGGTGTTGTCTAACGTTAGGGCATTGACTGTCACAGGGAAAGGCATAAATACTTGTGGCAATTGTGCTAAAGCCCATTCAGCCTCTTTTGTTAGCGACGGACTGGCCGATGGTGTCGGTGTTTTTCCCGCGGCAGTGCTGGGATCTGCTGCATTCGTTACCGCTGCCGTGCTAGTTTGCGTTGCTACATCGGTTGATGCAGGGATCAGTACTAATAATCCTTCGCTGGATAGCTGTTTAACCGACAAACCTTCGGTAAACCATTGTGCTTCTGCGTTAAGACGATTAGCGGTAAATTGCATATCATCCACTTGGATATTAACGCCATTGAGTTCAGCAGAATCTAAAACAATATCAAAGGGTAATAGGAGCTCGCTGGGTTCTTCATCAAGTGGTGCGACAGGTGCTTCGTTTGAGTCTGCAGAAAGCGCTAGGGTATCAATAGTGACATTGACTTTAGCCGCAGATAAGCTATTCACGCATAAGCGTTTTTGCAGTAAACAGGCGGGTTGCCACAGTAAATGCAGATCCTCAAGTTGCACGTTCATTCCGGCCATAGACCAAGCCGCGTGTGATAGGGCTAAGTCTTTGTTAATGGAACCAGAGGTATAAGTCAGTTCAAGATCGGGTACAAATTGATCGGCTAAACCCACGGTAATGCGCGAGCCAAATTCAGTGCCGAGTAATAGGGCGATTAACACTAAAAGCCCTAATGGCACATAGATAATAATCCGAGTCCAGAGTTTGAACTGCCGCCACAGTCTTTGAATGAATGACACCGATGGGGTGACAGAGGTCACTATGGTTTCAGTGGCTTCGGCTTCATTGGCTTCAATGATGGGATTATCAACGATATCTTGTTCGCTTGGCTTATTATGCTCTGGGGGCTGGCTCATAGATCTGTCCCCATGGTTAGGTGAATTCGCCATGATCTTTCAATGGTCTCAGTTTCTTTCAATCCGACCCCTAAATCTAATTTGATTGGACCAATCGGGGAGATCCAATGGATACCGCCACCGACAGAGACGACAGGTTCAAATTGATTATTATCGAAGGCGTTACCCGCATCGATAAATGTACCGACCCGCCAAGTGGGTGTCACATAATATTGATATTCCAAACTACCAACCATTAAATAGCGGCCACCGATAACCTCGCGATTGGTTTTTCCATCGTCAGCAACATAGTCTAAATAGGGGCCGAGTTCTTGATAACCATAACCTCGGACACTCTGATCGCCACCGGCAAAATAGCGTAGTGATGGTGGGATAGAGGCAAGATCATTCTCGTTAGCTAAGTTGGCAGCTAAATCAATACGAGCGACGATTCTGTGGTTATCGAAGAAGGTATCAATCCATTTAAATTTAGCTTGCAAGCGGGCTAGGCGGGTTTCTGATCCTAAATAGGGATCGGCATAGTCTAGGCTGTAAATTTGTCTAAACCCGGATTTAGGATCCAGTGAGTTATCACCCCGGCTAGTCCGAGAAAAGTTAATTCCTGCCAGATAAAACGACGGCATATAATCGACGTCAGACTGAGTATATTCTTCGCGTATGGCCTCCAACGAATAACTCATTAGCCATTGATTTTCTAGTCTTTGCTGACGTAATAGTCCCAGAAGGTACTTAGTCGACTCGAGCTGGCCTGTGTTACTAAAATCACGATTCTCGGCATCATATACCTGAGTCACACCGTATTTGTCCCGCAGCAAACCGAGGCGGATCTTCAATTGATCGTCTAAGGGATGCGTGAGCGGAATCGTATAAGTGGTTAATAACTTTGGTCTATCGGGCGACCATTCGAGACTGGTTTCTTGGGAATGCCCGTATTTATTGATTTGTGGTGTACGCCAAGTCACGCGCACCCTCGGATCAAAGGCTTGATCTGTTTTGCCAATATCACCACCAAAACCGAGTTCAATTGCGTGACTTGCCTTAGGTGTTAATTCGACTCGCATTGGAATATGGTTATCTTCGACGTTATCGATTTGCGGGATCACTTTGATATTGGCGAAATAACCAGTATCTAATAACTGACGATTCAAGGCGCTTACACGGCGAGTTGAGTATGAAGCACCTTCTTTAAAGGGGATAAGATCCTCTAATATATCGGGTTCTAAGTTATGGCCATCGAAACTGACTTGGCCAAATCGGTAACGTTTGCCTGAATCAAAATGCAAACTTACCTGTGCGGTATTAATATCGCGGTTAACTTTAATTTGTGATTCAGTAAATTCGCCATCGAAGTAACCTCGTGCCAAGGCTAAGGTGACCAGTTGCGATTTTACGTCGCTGTAAACACCGTGATTTAACACATCGCCGGGTTTAATGTTGACCTTTGCGAGCCATTGATCGAAGGCTCGGTCATCAAGCATTTCACCACTAAAATTAATATCGACCCACTGAACAATGGTTGGCTCGCCGGGGCTGATTTCAAGTTTTAATTCCCACGGTCCCTTGTCATGCTCAATCAGCTTTTCTTCTACTTCACCGTGATAGTAGCCCATGGATTCTAAGGCGGTGCTGATATTGTCATCGACATTAAACAAAAAGGCACGGCGCTGCACCTCAGATTCAGGTAAAGCGCCTAAGTGAGCAACTATGTTGCTTCGAAGCGCTTCATTCACGCCTGTAACAGATAATTTGATAAAATCATCTGCTGCCGCGACTGATGTGACTGAAATCAGACTCAGAAACAAGCAAAGACGAATGTAATGTGAGGTGATTTGCAAAAATGGCTGCACTTTATAGTCCCTGTGATTTGGCATCATTGTCGCCAGAATAAAACCAACAGGCAAGGAGATGATTGAAATTACACGATGAAATGGTTACAAAGGACGCTACTTTTTAAGGGGATGTAAAGAATGAAAACAAAATTAGCCACCTTTAGTTTAATTATTTCGGGCCTACTTTTTATGTCACATAACACCTTTGCCAATGATAAACCGTTCGCCATTGCGATCCATGGCGGTGCGGGGACGATTTCTAAAGCTAATCTCACCCCTGAACAACGCCAAGCCTACAAAGATAAGTTAAAGGAAGCGGTCGATAAAGGCTCAAAAGTCTTAGAGGAGGGCGGTGACAGCTTAGTGGCAGTACAAACCGCAATTAATATCCTTGAAAATAGTGCTCTGTTTAATGCTGGTATAGGCGCGGTTTATACCTATGACGGCGGACATGAATTAGATGCCTCTATTATGGATGGCAAAACCATGAATGCCGGTGCTGTTGCTGGAGTGCGTCATATTGCCAATCCAATTGACTTAGCCTTGGCCGTGATGAATAAATCTGAGCACGTGATGCTCTCGGGGGCAGGAGCAGAAGAATTTGCCCTGACTCAAGGCTTTACTTTAGTGCCAAATCATCATTTTGATACTGACGAGCGTTATCAGCAATTACTCGATGCACGGCAAAAACTGCAAGTTGCGGCTAAATCTGAACAAGTTGCTAATGTTGAGATGAAGGACCTCGATTACAAATTTGGTACCGTTGGTGCTGTCGCCTTAGATAAAAAGGGTAACTTAGCTGCAGGTACATCGACCGGTGGTATGACGGCAAAACGCTTTGGTCGTATCGGTGACTCTCCTGTCATCGGTGCTGGCACTTATGCTGAAAACGGTGTTTGTGCCGTATCGGCAACGGGTCATGGTGAATTCTTTATCCGTTACCTCGTCGCGGGGGATATTTGTGCCAAGGTGAAATATCAGCAAAAATCTATCATTCAGGCAGCAGATGAAGTTATTAATCAACGTCTTATCACTGCTGGCGGTTCGGGTGGTGTGATTGCAGTCGATCAGCGTGGCAATATTGCTACGCCATTTAATACCGAAGGTATGTACCGCGCCACCCGTAGTAATGGTGAGCCAGCCCAAGTGCTAATTTGGCATGATCAATAATGTCATTTGTAGAAGCATCTAGGTTTATAACTAACATGACTTAGAAACGTTAAAACTTCGAAACCTTAAAAAGCGAGTGCCGCAAAAGTGGACTCGCTTTTATTTTTATATCCTAATTGTACTAATATATTGAAAAATAACCAGATAAAGATCATTAAGCAGTATGGCTTATGATGTTTATCTGAGTGGTGCGGTTTGAGTTGGCCTAATAATTACCGCTGTTTAACCTTTAAAATTCAAATCTAGCAGTATAGAAGCCTAGATGTATATATATCTAAACGATCTATTATTACTGTTTAATATATCAAATAGTTATTAATTCATTATCCATCGACCCATAAAGGCATAGAATCCGGCTCAGACAATGCATTAAATGGGAGTCATTGATGGAACAATTACCGATATTGAATTTAAGTGATTGGCATGCCGGTGGACAACGTCGTAACGCTTTTATTACTAAGCTTGCCGATGCTGCCAGAAGAATAGGGTTTTTCTATCTCACAGGCCACGGCATTGAGCTTGCTAGACAGCAGCAAGTACTTCAGTTAGCGGCAGATTTCTTTGCGCTGCCCGTCGTAGATAAACTTGCGGTGAAAATGGCCAATACACCGCATTTTCGCGGTTATACCCGTTTGCAAGGTGAATTGACCTTAGGGAAACCGGACTTGCGGGAACAGTTTGATATCATGCAAGAAGAAGTGGCTAACCCTCAGCAGTCTGATGTGCCTATATGGTGGCAGCTACAGGGGCCTAATCAATGGCCGTCACAATTACCACAGATGAAATCGACTTTATTGGCATGGCAACAGGATTTAGCCGATACCAGTGTCACACTATTGAGGGCTTTAGCTGTTGCGCTAGAGCAGCCAGAAAGCGCCTTTGATGCCACGATCGAAGCGGGTCCTTATCAGCATATGAAGCTTATTCGCTATCCCAGCGCGGATGGACAGACTTCTGGCCAAGGCGTAGGGGCACACAAAGATCCTGGCTATTTGACCTTAGTGCTGCAAGATAAACAATCCGGTTTAGAGGTTCAGACTGACAACGGTTGGTTAAGCATACCGCCATTAGAAGATGCCTTTGTGGTGAATATAGGTGAATTACTTGAGTTGGCTTCTAATGGGTATTTAAAGGCAACCAACCATAGGGTTACTAGCCCGCCTGCTGGGGTCGAGCGCTACTCGTGCGCCTTTTTTATGGCGGCGCAGTTGAATGCGACAGTCCCTTTGTTACCTTTGCCAAAGCATCTGGCGAACCAAGCTCAAGGACCGGCAAGCGATCCATTAAATCCACTTTTCCACCAAGTGGGCCAGAACGTATTAAAAGGGCGTTTACGCTCTCATCCCGACGTTGCTCAAGCGCATTACGCCTCATTCGCTCATGCCATTTAATGGTTATTAGGATCTATTATGCAATTTAAAACTAAATTACTTCACACCCATTATGCCGCTGATAACTCGACGGGCGCTCTTACAACTCCTATCTATCAAAGTAGCACCTTCGCCTACGGTAGTGCCGAGGATGGTCGAGCCCGTTTTGCAGGTGAGCAACCGGGCTTTATCTACAGTCGCATGGCGAATCCGACAGTGCAGGCGCTTGAATATCAATTAGCACAACTGGAAGGGGCTGATGAAGCACTCGTTGTTGCGAGTGGGATGGCGGCAATCAGCAGTATTTTCTATGCTTTAGCCAGTCAAGGTGATGAAATCGCATTTATCGACCCCGTATACGGTGGCACTGCGGCATTTTTAATCCAAACGTTAACCCGCGCGGGTATTACTGTGCGCCGTTATCAAGATGATGATCATTTATTGGCAGAGATTACCGCCGAAACAAAAATTATTTTATTTGAGCCCATCACCAATCCGACCTTAAAAGTCAGTGACTACCGTAAGGTTAAGCTTGCCGCCGAAAAAGTGGGCGCTATAACCATTTGTGATAATACGTTTTTAACCCCGTATTTATTCAAACCGCTGGAACATGGCATTGATATCGTGATGCACAGTGCCACTAAGTATTTAAGTGGCCATGGCGATTTAATCGCAGGTGTTGTCGCTGGACCTAAGGCATTAATGCAACCTATTCGCACTATAGCGCTTAAACATATCGGCGCTGCGATTGGGCCACAGGAAGCCTATTTATTACAGCGAGGCTTACGTACCTTAGCACTTAGAATGGATGCTCATCTTGCGGGCGCGGCTAAGGTCGCCGCTTTTCTTGCAACCCATCCGAGCGTTGCAAAAGTTTATTACCCAGGGCTAGCAGAGGATCAAGGTCATCAAGTTCTGAGTGAAACCATCAACGCCTTTGGCGGTATGGTGAGTATTGAGCTCGAAGGGGGCTTTAATCGAGCGGCGCAGTTTTTAGATCATTTGAATTTGTTTACCCAAGCGGTCAGTTTAGGCGACTTAGAGAGCCTTGCTTGCCACCCCGCTAGTACCACCCATGCCGCTATGGATGCCACGAGTCGGCTAGCTTCAGGGGTGAATGACAACCTGATTAGATTGAGCATTGGCGTCGAAGATCCTCAAGATTTGATTGCCGATCTTGAGCAAGCCTTAGCCATTTAAGCATATTGATACTAGCCATCCCCAGTTAAATTGATTGGGGATTTCAAAAGTATAATGTTATTAATTTCGTCTATCTAAAGTTAATTTCCGTATTTTTTTACGTTTTTTTTACGCGTCAGAATTGTTTTCGTCTGTTAAAGTGAAAATCTGTATGACATAACGACTTACATTTTGATGGACAAACTAAGTGTTTTTAAACTCTCTGTTAGGTTGAGCTTTATTTCTGAGTGCCTACTCGCTATTTGCTTGTATTTACCCTCTTGGAGGGTGTCATCTAAAGCATTATTATTGTACTCCAACTCGTTGTCGTTATGATTACACTTCAATGTTGTTTTCAATATACGTATATGGCTGTATTTGTTGAAGCTATTCGTGTTTATTTTTTATTTAACGCTCCTTATTATTCTCTCCCAATGATAGATGTGGCTGTTTTTATCAATCTAATCGCTTTTATTGTCATAGCCATTGTCGCGACGATAAGTCAACTTGCAATCCACCTTAGACGACAACAAAGAGTATTAGGGACGATCTATTTCCTAACCTAACTCTGTTATCGATTGCATATAATTTTAGAACAGGACGTGAGCGCTCGTATTTTATGATACCTAATAAATTATTCATTAAGTCTTTCACGATAAATATCTAAAGGTGAGTTGGAATGATTGCAGTCAGTGGAATACAGAAATCTAGCTCTCGATTTCATACCATAATTCATCTATGTAGCTTTTTGATTGTCATATATAGCTTCACCATGTTGATGCCTATCGCTGTTGCATTATTTTATAAAGATGGATATATCACTCCATTTTTAATCACATTCCTTCTTTCCTTTTTTATTGGTGTGGTCGGTTGGAAGATGACAAGTGAGGAAAATAAAAATCTGCAAAAACGTGATGGCTTCATGGTCGCTTGTTTATTTTGGCTGATATTTTCCTTAATGAGTGCATTACCTTTTCTTCTTGATAGACGATTGGACTTGAGTTTAACCGATGCCATGTTTGAAGGTGTGTCTGGCATTACGACGACTGGAGCCTCGATTTTTTCAGATATTGATGAACTACCTAAATCGATTTTATTTTATCGAGCACAGCTTAATTTCCTCGGTGGGTTAGGGATAATTGTTTTGGCCGTTGCAATTATGCCATTTCTTGGTATTGGTGGCGCAAAATTATATCAGTCTGAGATGCCAGGTCCCATGAAAGAGGAAAAGATGACGCCTCGCCTTGCGGATACGGCTCGAAATTTATGGGGGCTTTATAGCGTACTTGCCTTAGGTTGTGCAGTTGCTTATAAACTTGCAGGAATGAATTGGTTTAATGCCATATGTCATAGTCTATCTACCGTTTCATTGGGTGGGTTTTCTACACATAGTGACAGCTTAGGATATTATAACAGTGCTGCAATTGAGCTTGTGGGTGGTGTGTTTTCAATACTGGCAGCAATCAATTTCGCCTTATACTACACAGTATTAGTTCGACGAAGCTTCAAGCCTATTTGGTATAATGCGGAGGTTCGATTTTTTATTCTCATATTATCTATCGTTGTTGGGATCGCTTGTTTAGAGCTGAATCGTACTCAAACTTTTGATATTAAAGATTCATTGGTACATGGATTTTTTCAAACAGTTTCAGTTATGACGGACAATGGATTAGGCTCTGCAGGTTATCCTAATTGGCCCAGTCATATTGTGCTTTTATTATTAGGCGCGAGCTTTTTTGGTGGATGCTTTGGTTCTACTTGTGGCGGTATTAAAGCTGTCAGATTTTTACTTTTGTACCGTCAAGGGATCCGAGAAATTCATCAATTGGTTCATCCTAATGCCATTTTAACGACAAAGATCAGTGGCCAAGTCGTTTCAGACAGAGTCATTCGTTCAGTATGGGGATTATTTTTCCTGTACATATTTTTTACTTGCGTTTTTGTATGGGGATTGGTCGCCATTGGACATGATTTTGCCACCGCCTTTGGAACCGTCGCTGCGTGCATTAATAATATGGGAATTGGTTATGGTGACACTGCATCTGGATTTGGCACGTTAAAAGATGCGGCTAAATGGCTGATGTGTGTCGCTATGCTTTTTGGGCGATTAGAAATATTTCCTGTACTCATCATTTTCTCACGGGCATTCTGGCGATTTTAATTTTAAGTGTATTTTATGGTTGATTTGTCGAATTGACTGGGAGGGTCAGTAAATGAAATGGTTATTGAGATGTATATTACTCATTATGCTAGTAGGGTGTCAGAAATCATCAGTGTATACCAAGTTAGAAGGCCTTGCGCAGGGGACGAGTTGGCATGTGACATTTTGGAGTAAAGACAAGTTAAATAGTACAGAGATAAATCGCGAGATTGAGCGGCAATTGGCAGAAATAGATCTTCATATGTCTACTTATCGTTCAGATTCAGTGATTTCTCGTTTTAACAGTATGCACTCTGCTATGGCGGTCGGGGATGATATTTTAGGGCTCATAGGGATAGCCAAGGAGGTCACTTCAAAAACGGAGGGTTGTTATGATTTGACCATTAAACCATTATTCGATTTGTGGGGATTTACCCATAACCAATTAACCATTCCTACAGAAAGTGCACTTCAACAGACATTAACCTATGTAGGCTTGCATCATTTAAGTATTGATAATCAAATGTTAACTAAAGATTTGCCAGAGGTACATCTTGATTTATCTTCGATTGGACAGGGATATAGCGTAGGCAAAGTTGCAGATGTGCTAAAGCGATACAATATCGATAATTATTTGGTAGAGATTGGCGGCGAAATGTTCGTACACGGCAGTAAGCTCGATGGTTCTGCTTGGAGAATCGCGATTGAAAAACCGCTGCCCGAACAGCGAACAATGCAAAAGGTTCTGCTTATTGATTTCCCTCAAGCGATCATGACATCGGGTACATATCGTCATTATTTTGATCATTTAGGGCAGCGTTATTCACATATTCTTGATGCGCGAACCGGTAAACCCGTAACCCATAACACAGTATCTGTAACTGTATTGGCAACGGATCCGGCTAGAGCTGATGCTTGGTCTACAGCGCTATTATGTTTAGGAAGTCAAGAAGGATTAGTCGTCGCTAATCAGAATGATATAAAAGCATTATTTATTGATGACAATAAAGGTGTACTTAAAGAGATTAAGACTGATAGCTATAATAAAATGAAAAATATAGAGCTTAATTAATCTACAATATCATCGCTTGGTCATGTGTTAATGCCAGTTAGTATTTCTAGCTGGCATTTTTATTTTACTTTTATAGCTAATGCCATGGTTTATTGTGGCCTTATTTACCACTGATTATGATGACTTTTACGTATTCTTTACGGGATTAGTCATTTGAACTCTAGAGACTTTACGCGGTTAATTCATATATTTGTCCTGTTACTCACTTTCTTAAGGACAAATTATATGGACTGGATATTTCTAATACTTTCCATAGCACTTTTCATCTACTTAGCAGTGGCAATGTTTGCCCCTAATAAGTTTTAGGAGTCGTTATGTTTGAAATTACCCTTATTTTTACTACTGCGCTTGGGCTCGCATGGCTGTTGGGATCCTATATGACAGGGGTTTTCTCTGGTCAGTCCCATTTTTCAGATCGTTTATTTAATCCCATTGAAAAGTGGATTTATCGGGCTATAGGCGTAAATGCCCATTCGGGGATGACATGGAAATCCTATGGTGCGGCGTTTCTTATCAGCAACTTGGTACTTGGCATTTTGGCATTTCTTATCCTTAAATTCCAACATGTGTTACCGCTTAACCCCGATGGCATAGGACCATTATCTTGGGATCTGGCTTTGCACACTGCGGTGTCATTCCTTACCAATACCAATCAACAGCATTATTCCGGGCAGGCTCAGCTCAGTTATCTATCCCAAGGATTTGTCATTGTCACGCTGCAATTTGTCACGCCAGCCATGGCGCTGGCGGTTTGTGTGGCGATTTTGCGGGGAATGTTAGGTGGGTTGAATAATGACAGCGCCAAAGAGGGTGAGGCTCGAAATCTGGGTAACTATTATGTTGACTTAGTGCGCGGTGTGCTCAGACTTATGCTGCCATTAGCGGCTATTGTGGCGCTGTTACTGACTTGGCAAGGCGTACCGAGTAGTTTTGACGGTGCGCAAAAAGTAAACACCTTAGATTCTGCATCACCTATCACTGAGCAGGTCGTTCCGATCGGCCCCGTTGCTTCTATGGTGGCCATCAAGCAGTTAGGCACTAATGGCGGGGGCTGGTATGGCCCCAACAGTAGTAACCCGCTTGAAAACCCAACGCCAGTCAGTAATGCAATCGAGACCATTGCCTTAGTGCTGATCCCTATGGCCGTCGTCTTTATGGCTGGCGGAATGCTAAGACGCAAAAAATTTACCTTGATGGCTCTGGTTGCTATGGGTTTATTGAGCGTCAGTTTTCTTGGGGCAACTGTGTACAGCGAGTTGCAACCCAACGCCGCCTTTGCGGGATTAAGCGCCCAAGGGCCTAATATGGAGGGTAAAGAAGTTCGCTTTGGACCTGAGCTTTCGGCGCTATGGGCTTCTTTTACCACACAAACCTCTAACGGTTCGGTCAATGCCATGCACGATTCATTCAATCCAATCGGAGGATTGATGACGCGATCAGGCATGTTACTCAATGCGATATGGGGCGGTATTGGCTGCGGTTTTGTTAACTTTATCGTTTATGTGTGGATTGCTGTTTTCTTATCGGGATTGATGATTGGCCGTACGCCAGAGATATTTGGTCGTAAGCTCGAAACCCGTGAAATCACCCTTTTGGGAAGTCTATTAGTTTTACCTACCTTGTGCGTCTTAGGTTTGACGGCAATCACTGTGGCTATCCCGAGTATTACGGGCAACAGTAACCCCGGCTTTCATGGGATTTCGCAAGTCTTTTATGAATATACCTCCGCTTTTGCTAATAACGGTTCGGGTTTTGAAGGCTTAGGTGATAACACGCCTTGGTGGAATATCAGCTGCGTTATCGCCTTACTGCTTGGTCGATACTTGCCACTGTTTTTACCGCTGGCGATTGCGGGGATGATGTCGAGTAAAAGAGTGAGCCCCGACAGTAACGCGAGCTTGAAGCTCGAGAGTCCCACCTTTTGTTTCACCCTTATTGCTGTGATTTTAATCATTAACTTCCTGTCTTTCTTACCTGCGGCGGTATTAGGGCCTATTGGCGAAGCTTTAGAACTTGCCACTATGAGTCTGGAGAAATAGTCATGCATAAACCTGCTCAAATATTAGATAGCGCCGGCGTGAAGCAAGCTGCCTTCGGTGCTGTAAAGAAAATGTCCTTAGTGAGTATGGCTGGTAACCCTGTGATGTTCGTAGTGATGGTCGGCGCTTTACTTGCCGCTTTGATCACAGGACAAAAGTTCTTCAATGGCGAGACTGTTGGTTTTGAGCTAGCCACGACCCTTATTCTTTTGCTTACCGTGTGGTTTTCTAACTTTGCGGAATCCGTGGCAGAGGCAAGGGGGCGCGGACAAGCTGCTAGCTTAAAGTCGGCGAAAGAGGCCTTGCAGGCTCGGCGCATACGCCACGGTGAGTTGGAATCAGTATCCGCAACTTTGCTTGTCAAAGGCGATAAGGTGAAGGTTTTACAGGGTGATTATATTCCTGCCGATGGTGAAATCATTGAAGGGATAGCCACTATCAACGAATCGGCGATTACCGGTGAATCTGCGGCTGTGCTGCGTGAAGCAGGCACAGATCATTCCGGTGTGATTGGCGGCACTAAGGTACTTACGGGTGAAATTACCGTGCTGGTTGCCAACGATCCTGGGAATAGCTTTTTAGATCGTATGATAGGGCTGGTCGAAGGGGCGAAGCGTCAGAAAACACCGAACGAAACGGCGTTGACTGTGCTACTTGCATCATTGACTGCGGTTTTCCTTATCGTGGTGGTGACTTTGCCACCCATGGCGGGTTTCGTCGGTGCAAGCCTTGATTACACTATGTTAATTGCGCTGTTAGTGTGTTTGATCCCAACGACGATTGGTGGCCTGTTACCCGCTATTGGTATTGCAGGTATGAACCGCGCCTTAGCCGCCAATGTGGTCGCTAAATCGGGTAAAGCCGTGGAAGTTGCGGGGGATATCGATACGTTACTGCTGGATAAAACTGGCACTATCACTTTCGGTGATCGTCAAGCGACCGCATTTTTACCCGTGAAAGGCATTGCAGCTGAGATGTTGCGTGATGCGGCGGTGCTTTCTTCCCTCGATGACCCCACCCCAGAAGGGAAATCTGTACTCAAATTGGCCATAGATTTGGGCGCGGTGTTACCTGTCAAACCTACGGATGCGACTTTTATCCCATTTACGCCGGAGACTCGGGTTTCTGGGGTCATTTTAACCGATGGTATTCAAGGCATTAAAGGTGCTGGTGATGCGATGCAGTTTTGGGCGCAGCAGCATCAAATTCACTGGCCTGAATCTGTTAACGCGCTTATCCGTAAAGTGGCTTTGCAAGGGGGCACTCCCTTAGTCGTCGCCAGTGGCACGCACATTTTAGGGGTTATAGCCTTAAGTGACGTGATTAAGCCAGGCGTTGCGGAGCGGTTTGCCCGTTTAAGAGCGCTCGGTGTGCGGACCATCATGGTGACAGGGGATAATCCGCTAACGGCTGGCGTGATTGCCGCCGAAGCTGGGGTCGATGATTTTGTCGCTGAAGCTAAACCTGAGGATAAACTTGCCCTTATTCGCGCAGAGCAGGCCAAAGGTCGATTAGTGGCTATGGTGGGGGATGGCACTAACGATGCGCCGGCATTAGCGCAGGCCGATGTAGGTCTTGCGATGAACTCAGGTACCCAAGCCGCTAAAGAAGCTGGCAATATGGTGGACTTGGATTCAGATCCCACTAAATTACTGGCAATCGTTGAAGTCGGAAAACAATTGCTGATCACCCGCGGCGCCTTGACTACATTTTCTCTCTCTAATGATGTGGCTAAATATTTTGCCATTATTCCTGCGGTATTTGCGGGGGCTTTGCCTGCGATTGGTGCACTGGATCTGATGCAGCTTCACAGCCCAACCTCAGCCGTACTCGCAGCGCTCGTATTTAACGCTCTTATCATTCCCGCCTTAATTCCATTGGCATTAAAAGGCATCAAACTCAGACCCATAAGTGCCGAAAAATTACTGCGAAATAACATGCTGATTTATGGCTTAGGTGGGGTGATTTTACCCTTTGTCGGCATTAAAGCACTCGACTCAATCATTGCCCTTATGCTCTAGGAGACAGTAATGAATTCAATCGTATATACCACTAAAACCCAGCATGCCGTTATGGGATTGAGAGCCAGTCTCGCCCTGTTATTTGTGTGTGGCGTTGTCTATACCGGCACTGTGACTCAGCTCGGTGGCGCTTTATTTCCCGTACAAGCTAAGGGCAGTGTGATCCACAGGGATAATGTCGCGATGGGTTCTGAGTTCATCGCTCAGCCCTTTGTTAATCCAGCCTATTTTTTTAGTCGGCCGAGCGCTGTCGGTTACGACCCTATGGCGACAGGTGGTAGTAATCTTGCACCGAGTAACCCGGCGTTACGTGAACGTGTGATGGCAACGAGCCAAGAAATCCAAGCCAGAGAATCCGTTCAGGCCGCAGATATTCCTGTGGATTTACTCGCCACATCGGGCGCGGGACTGGATCCCCATATTTCACCCGCAGCGGCCAAACTGCAAGTTGCGCGCGTGGCTCAGGCTCGACAGTTAGCCGAACCACAAGTGTTGACCTTAGTGGCGCAATTTATCGAACCACCGCAGTGGGGCATTTTTGGGCAAGCGCGCGTCAATGTACTCAAGCTCAACCTCGCTCTCGACCAGATTGCTAAACACGCTCAATAAAACAATATTCTACTGAATTTAAGGATAAATTTTTATGTTACCGATTAAGTCTGCTCCTTGTTCACGCCTCTGTGCGGGTGTGATGATGGCATTATCTTCACTCTCTATGGGTGCGCTTGCCAGCACTGAGACTCATGGGGGCAATGCCTCTTGGCAGAGCCAAGGGAGTGTGATGCTCATCAGTGATTATGCGTTTCGCGGTATTTCTCAAACTGATGAAGGACCTGCAGTTCAAGCAGGGTATACCCTAAGCCATGATTCTGGCTGGTATGGCTCGCTTTGGGGCAGTAACATCGAATTTGGGGATGGAAGTTTAGAACTCGACTTGTCCGCTGGCTGGGCTAAAGATTGGGATAATGGCTTAACAACGGACCTAGGCGTGATACGTTACCAATACTCTCAGGACGATACCGACCTGAGTTATAACGAAATTTATGCTGTGGTAAGCTACGCCGATGCTAAGTTAGGGCTGGTTTATTCTCCTGATTATTTTGGCGAGAATGTGGACGATTTTCAGTATGTTTATGCCAGTTATGAGCCGCAACTGTTCTCTAATGTAAGTCTAGTACTGCATCTTGGGAGCAATTTTTTTGCTTCTCAGCAAGATATGGCACTGTTTTTAGGTTCTATGGCCGCAAGCAATAGCCACTATTTAGATTGGCGAGTTGGGCTGAACCTCAATATGACTGAGCAGGATGTGTTGAGTGTCGGTTATGTCGATACGGATTTATCGCAGAGTCAGTGCCAGTCCCTGTGTGATGCGCGCTGGATAGTGAGTCTTTCAAGGAGTTTCTAATCGTGGTACCAATCAGTCAAACACAGCAAGCCAATGCGCTCTTAAGTCAGATACAGCAAAATGATAAAGGCAAACTGACGGTTTTTCTTGGGGCGGCACCAGGCGTGGGCAAGACCTATGCAATGCTCAGTGCGGCAAGGGAAATGGCCCAGCAAGGTGTCGATTTGCTGGTTGGACTGGTGGAAACCCATGGGCGTGCCGATACCGAGGCCATGGTAGCGGGTTTTGAGGTATTGGCACGTAAACCCATTGATTATCATCATAATCGTTTAACGGAATTCGATTTGGATGCGGCGCTGCTTCGTCGGCCTAAGCTTATCTTAGTCGATGAGTTGGCCCACACGAATGTCCCCGGTAGTCGCCATAAACGGCGCTATCAAGACGTCGCAGAATTATTGGCTGCGGGCATTGATGTCTATACCACAGTCAATATCCAACATTTGGTCAGTTTGAATGATCTGGTTTTGCAAATTACTCAAGTGCGGGTACGGGAAACTGTACCCGATCGCTTCCTTGATGAAGCCCATGAAATTATATTTGTCGATTTACCGCCATCAACACTCATCGAACGCTTACAGCAAGGCAAAGTTTATCTGCCAGAGTATGCTCGCTCGGCTTTAGATGCTTTTTTTTCGGTCTCGAATTTGACTGCACTGCGCGAATTGGCAATGAAAAAAGTCATAGAGCGAGTCGATGCAAAACTGATTTGCGAGCTAGATGCTAAGGCTCTCGGCACAGAGTTTGTACTCAAAGACAGATTGTTGGTTTTAGTGAGTAACAGCAGTGATCATCAGTATTTGATCCGTATAGGTCGGCAGATTGCCGAGCGGCGGCAAATTCCTTGGTTAGTGCTTTGGGTCGATACCGGCAAAGCGCTGGGCCTTTATCAGCGGAAAAGGCTAAATGAGGCCTTTGCCTTAGCGAAGGAACTTGGCGCGCAGACCGAAGTATTACGCGACACAAGCAGTTATCAGGCCATTTTACCTTACATAGCCCTGCATCGAATTAACACAGTATTAGTCGGCGCGGGTGTGAAACGCACCTATCCTTGGTGGCGTAAAAGGCTGTATCAACGCTTGATTGAGTCTGGTTTACCTGTTGAGGTGAGTGTCTATCACGCACCCGAAAACCAAATGCAAGTACGAGATCCCATTACGCCTAAAGCCAGTTTTGGTGATCTTCGAGGCCATATTCTTGGGCTGATTGGCGTGGTGGTTATTTTTCCGCTGGTGGCATTTTTAGATACTTGGCTCAGTAATGGCAATCTGGTGTTGTTATATGTTTTCTTGATTGTCAGCATTGGCTTAACCTATGGCGCTAGGCCTGCCATGGCAACTGCGGTGTGGTCTTTTTTCAGCTTTAATTTTTTTCTTACTGATCCCAAATTTACTATGAATGTAAATAGTCAGGATGATATTGCCACTTTAATCTTTTTGATGTGTATAGGGCTTATCAGTGGCCCTGCGGCATCTCGGATCCGAAATCAGTTTATTTTACTGCGTGAGTCAAATCGTTATGCTGAAACCTTAAAAGATGTTGCCCAAGAATTATCGGTCGCCGATGATGAAAAAGCCCTTTGGCAAACGATAGGGCGCAAGATTGCTGGTTCAGTGAATGCCGATTGTTATATTGTTTTGCAGCGTAAAGACGGTCAGCGATCCTATTTACCGCTGCTGAATACGCCATTTAACGACCTTGATTTAGCCGCAATCGATTGGACCTTGCGCCATGGGCAAGCGGCGGGGCGTTTGAGCGATACCTTGAGCGCATCGGGTGTGAGTGTGTTCCCCATTGAACTTGAAGGTACGACAATTGGCGCGGCGATTTTAGATTGGCAACCCACGGTCAACGAACTCAGTCCGTTTGATAGAGAGCTTATTCTGGCCATGTTACAGCAAGGCGCTAATACATGGCGTCGTATTCAGTTAGTGTCAGATCTTGAATCGGCACGGGTGAAAACAGAAATTGAGCAGTTACGTTCCGCATTATTATCGTCAGTGTCTCACGATCTAAAATCACCACTCTCAGCCATGATGGGGGCGGCGGAGAGCTTAAAACTATTGAACAAACAATTGCTAGAGGCCGACCGTAACGAGCTACTTGATACTATTTTGCAAGAAAGCCGTCGCTTGGACAGCTATATCCAAAATCTACTCGATATGACACGCCTGGGTCATGGCACTTTGAGCATAGAGCGTGATTGGGTTTCGGCAGATGACATTATTGGCAGCGTACTTGGCAGGCTTAAACGTTATTTCCCTAACGCAATCGTTGAATATCACAGAGAAAAAGAGCCCCCACTCCTATTTGTGCATGCGGCGCTGATTGAACAAGGATTATTTAACATTCTAGAGAATGCTGTTCGATTTTCACCACCAGAAGAGCCTATTTGTATTGAATTGACCATTTCTAATCACCGTTGCTGTATTGCCATTGAAGACAGAGGGCCTGGGATTCCCGCCAGTCATAGGGATCAAATTTTCGATATGTTTTATGTGGTTGCCGATGGCGATCAGAAAAAACAGAATACAGGTATGGGGCTGGCTATTTGTAAAGGCATGATAGCTGCACACGGCGGTAGTGTTCGCGTTACCGATTGCCTACAGGGGCAAGGTACTCGTTTTGAAGTTGAATTGCCGTTAGACTATCCCGTTCCTGGCTAATCATTTTCAGCCAAAATATCCTTAATAAACCACAGAATGGACTAGAGACGTGGCAATAAAAATCGTGGTTATCGATGATGAGACCCAAATACGCCGCATGCTGCGGATTGCACTCACCAGTGAGGGCTATGACGTTACCGAAGCTGAAAATGGTCAGCAAGGGCTAGCAGCTGTCGCTCGACAGCAACCTGAATTAGTTATTTTGGATTTAGGCTTGCCGGATATGGAAGGTCATCAAGTGCTACAGGAGTTACGGGGATGGTCCGATGTTGCTGTGATTGTATTGTCGGTTCGCAATCAAGATAAAGAAAAAGTCGCAGCATTAGATGCAGGCGCGCAGGATTATGTGACCAAACCCTTTAGTGTGGAAGAGTTACTGGCAAGGGTGCGGGCGATTTTAAGGGACCATATCAAACCTGAAAAATTACCCATATTAGATGACGGCAAGTTACAGATTGATTTAAGTCGCAGGCTGGTTAAAGTTGATCATCAAATTGTCGAACTCACACCCAAGGAATACGCAGTATTGTCTAAATTGGCGTCGTCACCTAACTGCGTTGTCACTCAGACTCAGTTGCTCAAAGAAATTTGGGGACCCGCTCATACAGAAGACACACATTATCTACGAATTGTGGTCAGTCACTTAAGACAAAAATTAGGCGACTCCCCGAGTGAACCTCAGTATGTGCGGACTGAGCCCGGTGTAGGCTATCGCTTTTATATCGACTTATAACTTGTATCAATAGCGAATTAAAACGCGTTGGAATGACAAGTAAAATGATCACCGAAGACTGATGGCATGACCTGCCGCCATTGAAGCTCAATCAGATACTTGTCTGATTTCAGTTTGTAGTGTTCGCTTCAGTTAACTCTAAGTCGCTATTTCTGGCTGCCTTTGTTGACGCTATTTTTGTCCTGTTAGCTCTTGTTGACATTGGATTATACCAATCGTATTAAATATCTGTTCATTCAGCGGGAGTTCAACGCGCTTTAGACAAGGCGAAGGCTTGAAGGCATAGTGGTGCTCTGTCGAAAGCCTTAAACGCAGTATAAAGCGCGTTGAAACCCGCCCTTCGGGAGGCACACAGGCATCCCACTCCCGTGTTGCATAGACTTAAAAGGGAATAACCATTTCTGCGTCAATGCGCCTTGGATTGAGATGCCTGTGAGGCTCTGAACTGATTAGATATTTAATGTGATTGGTATTATGCACTAGATAAGCCCAATCGATATAAATCGCACATTCTTGCCGATATTTTGACTAGACTACAAACGTAGGGTTAATTCGAGGGAAAGACTATGGACTTAATTAAAATCCGCGACCATATGGATCGTCAGCCCGTGTTGCTGCGCGCTAATAT
Organism: Shewanella oncorhynchi; assembly: GCF_030848765.1. Classification (NCBI taxonomy): domain Bacteria; kingdom Pseudomonadati; phylum Pseudomonadota; class Gammaproteobacteria; order Alteromonadales; family Shewanellaceae; genus Shewanella; species Shewanella oncorhynchi. Next base: position 2,813,054 of record NZ_CP132914.1, on the reverse strand, counting down.
GTCGCTCGCGACTGCGGTCGAAAAGCTGTTAGATAATAATAAAATGGGTGCAGCAGTGGTTGATGATGCGGGCGATTTGGTGGGCTTTTTATCCCAGCAGGATTGTTTGGCTGTGATGATTAAAAGTAGCTATCACTGTGATATGACCTCAGTGGTGAAGGATTGCATGCGAACTGAAGTGCTGTTCGTTGGGCCAGATGACAGTATTTTGCAGCTCGCCGAACAAATGCTAGGGCCTAAACCAAAAGTGTATCCAGTGGTTGAACATGGCAAAGTGATTGGCACGATTAATCGCACCAATGTGCTCAAAGCCATGAATATCTATATGCAACAATGTTATCTGTCACCGGTTTAATTTAAGTCGAGCCAGTGCGAAACTGACACGCCATATACTGAGTGCAGAGTAAATTAGCAATACCATTACGCCACTTTCCTTGCTAGGATCGCCGTTTTTGATGCTAGCAATGGAATTTGGATTTGAACTCAGACAAACATCCGCTATCGAACGCCTTTCTTAATCTTTGTTATCAGAGCGACGCGTCGCGGATCCGTCGTCGTTTATTTAAGCTCAATAAAGAAGCCGACTCAGATAAAAAGACCCAAGTCTTAGCTCAGCTGAGCGAGCAAGCGCAGGCGGCGTTTGAGAAGGTTGAGCAGCGCCGTAACGCTCGGCCTAAAATCCACTATCCTGAAAACCTGCCTGTTTCCTTGATGCGCGATGATATTGCACGCGCGATTGCGGGCAATCAAGTGGTGATCATCGCTGGTGAAACGGGCTCGGGTAAAACGACCCAGTTACCTAAAATCTGTTTGGAACTGGGCCTAGGTTGCCGTGGCATGATAGGCCACACCCAGCCAAGACGATTGGCTGCCCGCAGTGTGGCGAGCCGAGTCGCTGAAGAATTACAAAGTCCGCTCGGTGAAGTGGTTGGCTTTAAAGTGCGTTTTGCCGATGCGCTTAAGAGTGACTCTTATATCAAGTTGATGACCGACGGTATTTTACTGGCGGAATTAACCTCCGATCGTAATCTTGATCAATACGATACCATCATCATAGATGAGGCCCACGAGCGCAGCCTCAACATCGATTTTATTCTGGGCTACCTCAAACAAATTCTCAAAAGACGCCCCGATCTCAAAGTTATTATCACGTCGGCGACCATAGACGTTGAGCGTTTTTCTAAGCATTTCAACAATGCACCTATTATTGAAGTGTCGGGCCGTACCTTTCCGGTCGAAACCCGTTACCGACCCTTAGTGCAAGATAGCGATGCCGATTTAGATCAAATCGAAGGCATTTTTGCCGCCGTCGATGAACTGGTGGCCGAAGGGCTGGGTGACATTCTGATCTTTATGAACGGCGAGCGGGAAATTCGCGATACGGCCGAACAATTAAGTCGGCGTAATTACCGCGATACCGAAATTTTGCCGCTGTACGCACGTTTATCTTACGGTGAGCAGTCTAAAGTCTTCAGTAGTCACAGAGGTCGGCGGATTGTATTAGCGACCAACGTGGCGGAAACCTCGCTGACTGTGCCGGGCATTCGCTACGTTATCGACCCAGGTACGGCGCGTATCAGCCGCTATAGCTATCGCACTAAGGTGCAGCGTTTACCGATTGAACCTATCTCGCAAGCGAGCGCCAATCAGCGCCAAGGCCGTTGTGGTCGGGTAGGGCCGGGTATTTGTATTCGTTTGTACGATGAGGCGGATTTTAATAATCGTCCGGCGTTTACCGATCCCGAAATTTTGCGCACTAACTTGGCTTCGGTTATTTTGCAGATGCTGGCCATCGGCCTAGGTGATATCGCCGGTTTCCCCTTTATCGAGCCACCCGATCCACGCCATATCCGCGATGGTTTCCTGTTGCTCGAAGAATTACAAGCGGTTGAGAGCAAACACGGCAAGCTAGTGCTGACGCCACTTGGGCGCAACTTGGCGCAAATTCCTGTGGATCCGCGTTTGGCGCGTATGGTGGTCGAGAGTCAGCAGTTAGGTTGTTTAAACGAAGTGCTAGTGATTGCCGCGGGCTTATCGATTCAAGATCCCCGCGAGCGTCCGATGGAGAAGAAGCAAGCCAGTGATGAAGCCCATCGGCGTTTTGCCGATCCCAGTTCCGATTTCGTCAGTTGGATAAACCTGTGGCAGCACTTAAAAGATCAACAAAAAGAGTTATCTGCTAGTCAGTTCCGTAAAAAGTGCCGCGATGAATATTTGGCCTATTTGCGCGTTCGCGAGTGGCAGGATTTATACGCCCAGCTTAAACAAGCCGTGCACGATTTAAAGTGGCGCCTAAACGATACGCCAGCCAATTACGACAGCTTGCACCGTGCGCTCTTATCGGGCTTATTGAGCCATGTGGGTTTTAAAGATAACAATAACGAGTACTTAGGTGCCCGTAATCGTAAATTCTTTGTGTTTCCCGGTTCGCCTTTGGCCAAAAAAGGCCCTAAGTGGATCATGGCGGCTGAGCTTACCGAAACATCGCGCCTATTTGCTCGCTGCTGCGCCAAAATCGAACCTGAATGGCTAGAGCCCTTAGCGGCGCATTTGATTAAGAAAAGCTATGTCGAGCCCCATTTTGAGGCAAAACCTGGCAGCGTTATCGCCCTTGAGAATCAAGTGCTCTACGGCTTGACGGTTGTGCACCGTCGTAAAGTGCAATACGGCCCCATCGATCCCGTTGAAGCGCGTGAGATTTTTATCCGCAGCGCTTTGGCAGAAGGGCAATTACAGACCCAAGAAGCATTTTTTGTCGCTAACCAAAAGTTGCTCGAAGACATTGAATCCCTCGAACATAAATCCCGTCGCCGCGATATTTTGGTGGACGAGCAAGTGTTGGTGGACTTTTACGAGCCGCGGATCCCGGAAGGGATTTACAACGCCCAGCTGTTTTTTGGCTGGTGGAAGAAGGCAAAGCGCGAGCAACCGGATTTACTCGATTTCAGCAAAGCACTGTTAATGCAGCGCAATGCCGACCATATTTCGACCTTGGATTTTCCCGATACGTGGCACAAGGGCAATTTGCGCCTGCAGCTAAGTTATCACTTTGAACCCGCGGCGGCGGATGATGGTGTGTCGGTGCACATTCCGGTGGCGCTACTTAATCAAATCGACGATAGCGATTTCGATTGGCTAGTGGCAGGGCTAAGGGAAGAAAAGTGCATCGCGCTGATCAAATCTTTGCCTAAGAGTTTACGACGCAACTTTGTGCCCGCGCCTGACTATGCCCGCGCTTGTGTGCAGGCCATGGTGCCTTTTAGTGCCAGTTTGCTTGAGGCCATGTGCAAGCAATTATTGCGCATGAGTGGCACGCGTATATCGCCGGAAGATTTTGATTTAACGCAACTGCCCGCGCATTTGCAGATGAACTTTAAAATCGAAGACGATAAACACAACTTAGTGGCTGAAGGTCGGGTGCTCGATACCTTAAAAGCTGAGCTGCAGGGTGTGGTTGCTAAGGCCATTCGTCAGGTGGCGGATAAAGGTATAGAGCAAGAAGCGTTAACTGAGTGGTCCTTTGGCGATTTGCCGCAGCAGTATCAGCAGCAAAAAGGCAATTACCAAGTGCGGGCGTTTCCGGCGCTGATCGATAAAAAAGACAGTGTTGCGATCAAATTATTTGATGATGAATTTGAGGCCTTAGATGCCCATCGCCAAGGTCTGCGACGGTTATTGCTGCTAAACATTCCATCACCGGTGAAACACTTACAGCAAGCTTTGCCGAATAAGGCGAAATTGGCGATGTATTTCAATCCCTTCGGTCAAGTGCAAATCTTGATTGATGACATTATTGCCGCCGCTGTGCAGCAATTGTTGGATGAAAAAGCCCTCGATGTGCGTAATCAAGCCCAATTTGAGCAGGCAAAGGACTGGGTTCGCCAAGAACTCAACCCGACCGCCGAGCAAATTGCATTGAAGGTTGAGCAGATTTTGACCTTGTATCAGAGCATTAAAAAGCGTCTTAAGGGCAAAATTAGCTTAGATATTGCCTTTGCTATGAGTGATATTCAAAGCCAATTAGACAAGTTAGTGTTTAAAGGGTTTGTCGAATCCTGTGGTTGGAATCGGTTAGCCGATGTGGCGCGTTACTTAAAAGCGATTGAAATCCGTGTCGAGAAGTTGCCCGTTGATCCGACCCGTGACCGTTTGCATATGCAGAGCATCAACAAGGTTCAAGAAGCTTTAATCGCACAACTGGCTAAAGTACCGCGTTCTATGCCAACACCGCCTGCGTTAATCGAGGCACGCTGGATGATTGAAGAGTACCGTGTTTCCTGTTTTGCGCAGGTGTTAGGCACGGCGTATCCGATATCTGAAAAGCGTATTTTGAATCATATTCAACAGGTTTAATGGACTGATTTAAAGGTTGAGCTGAGCGCCTTTGTCCGATTAATGTAACAATAACGCGATCAAAAAATGACTAAACAAACCGAGAAAACTAACCATTTTCTCGGTTTTTTATTTTCCCTATGTTTACTCTTCTCACGCGATATACCTCCAGTGATGCGCCATAAAATGAGCGCTTTTTTGGGTGGCAGCGATGCTTTTATGCCGAATATCTTTCTTTTGGGATCAAGTCGTTATCTCGCATGTTTTTACACCTTTCTACTGCCTACTCCTTTATGAATACTCAGGTTTTTTTGGCGGGTTTTCTGTTGTTTTCTTGCAGTGATTTATCCATTCCAGTTGTTTATTAATCACAAAATCAGTTTAATAATATAATTTGTAATTGCAAAAAACATTTAAAAACTGAGATCTGACGAATACTCACATCAAATTGATGATCTGGATCAAGCATCATCCGCTTTACCAATTTGGAGGTATACATTTTGTTAACAACTAAAAGGTATGATCGCTTCGTGATCCAAAGATGCAATAGATATACATAAAACCTGCCGCTGGCGATTTTTTGCAGCGCATTCAAAGTGGCAGGAACACACCTCTTGGAGGATGCATGAGTGCTAGCACCGCAGAAGAAAAATCCTTAGAACTGAAAATCTTTATCTTTTTAACCGTGTTTCTCGCACCGTTATTGTCCGTACTACTGGTCAGTGGTCTGGGCTTTGCTATTTGGTTCAGCCAAATTTTGACGGGTCCACCGGGCGCTGGTTAAACGTAACATCATCAAATAGTTAAAAATAAGAGTGGAATGTCGGATGAGCAAAGAACTCCATATCACCAGTTTAGTGGTGCAGGTCTTACCGCAGAAAATGGCAGATGTTAGACAACAGATAATGACCATTGAAAATGCCGAACTTTCCGTCAACAACGAAGTGAAATTGGTCGTCGTGATCGAAGGCGAGACGCAACGCGCCTTGATGGACAGTATCGAAGCGATCAATGCCATTCCGGGCGTGTTATCAGCCACTATGGTTTACCACCAGAGTGAAGTGCTCGAAGAGGGTGAAGAATGAATATGAACAGACGTGACTTTATCAAGGCCAATGCGGTGATTGCCGCTGCAGGCGCCGCGGGTTTAGCCTTGCCCGCAGGCGCAAGCAACTTAATTACCAGCTCAGAACAAACCAAATTAGAGTGGAATAAAGCCCCTTGCCGTTTTTGCGGCACAGGTTGCTCCGTGATTGTCGCAACTCGCGACGGCAAAGTGGTTGCGACCCATGGCGATGCCAACAGTGAAGTGAACCGTGGGCTCAATTGTATCAAGGGCTATTTCCTGTCGAAAATCATGTATGGCAGCGATCGCTTAACCACGCCTATGCTGCGGATGACAGATGGCAAATACGACAAGCACGGTGAGTTTTCGCCCATCAGTTGGGACAGTGCCTTCGACATCATGGCGCAAAAATGGAAAGAGACCATTAAAGCCAAAGGGCCAACCGCCGTGGGCATGTTTGGCTCGGGCCAATGGACTGTGTGGGAAGGTTATGCTGCCGTTAAGTTGATGAAAGCGGGTTTTGGATCGAATAATATCGATCCGAATGCGCGTCACTGCATGGCGTCAGCCGTGGTCGGGTTTATGCGCACCTTCGGTATCGACGAACCTATGGGTTGCTACGACGATATGGAAGCCGCCGATGCCTTTGTCCTTTGGGGCTCGAATATGGCGGAGATGCACCCGATCCTCTGGAGTCGAGTGACTGACAGGCGTCTCAGTGCCAGCCATGTAAAAGTGGCCGTGTTGTCGACTTTTGAACACAGATCCTTCGATTTGGCCGACTTGCCGATCGTGTTCACCCCGCAAACCGATTTAGCCATTTTGAACTACATAGCTAACTACATCATTCAGAATGATAAAGTGAACTGGGACTTCGTGAAGAAACACGTTAACTTCCGTCAGGGCACAACAGATATTGGTTATGGTTTACGTCCGACACATCCCCTTGAGAAAAAAGCGAAAAATGTTAAAACGGCGGGGGATTCAACCCCAATTGATTTTGAGACATTTAAAGCCTTCGTGGCGGATTATAGCGTCGAAAAAGTCAGTAAGTTGTCGGGCGTACCCGAGGATAAACTGATTGCGCTGGCCAAGCTGTATGCCGATCCCGACATCAAAGTGACCTCATTTTGGACCATGGGTTTTAACCAACATACCCGAGGTGTGTGGTGTAACAACCTGATTTATAACATTCATCTCTTGATGGGTAAAATTTCAACCCCAGGTAACAGTCCATTCTCTTTGACGGGTCAACCATCAGCCTGTGGCACGGCCCGTGAAGTGGGGACGTTTTCCCACCGTTTACCCGCCGATATGGTCGTGACCAATCCTGAACACAGAAAGCATGCCGAAGACATTTGGAAGATCCCAAGCGGCATTATTCCACCTAAGCCCGGTTATCACGCCGTCGAGCAAAACCGTCGTCTAAAAGATGGCGACTTAAATTGTTACTGGGTGCAAGTGAACAACAATATGCAGGCGGGCCCAAACATCAATGAAGAAGGTTTACCGGGTTACCGTAACCCTGCCAACTTTATCGTGGTGTCCGATGCCTATCCGACGGTGACGACTCAAGCTGCCGATTTGATTTTGCCCACCGCTATGTGGGTGGAAAAAGAGGGCGCCTACGGTAACGCCGAGCGCCGCACTCAGTTTTGGCATCAAATGGTGCAGGCACCGGGTGAGTCTCATTCGGATCTGTGGCAATTGATGGAGTTTGCGAAGCGTTTCACCACAGATGAAGTCTGGCCTAAGGATGTATTAGCGGCGAACCCTGAGTTTAAAGGCAAAACCCTATTCGAAGTCCTGTATCAGAACGGTAATGTTGATAAGTTCCCGCTTGCGGATGCCGATCCTAAGTATTTGAACGATGAGGCTAAACACTTTGGCTTCTATGTCCAAAAAGGCTTATTCGAGGAATATGCGACCTTTGGCCGCGGCCATGGCCACGATCTCGCCCCATTTGATGTTTACCATGAGGCTCATGGTCTGCGTTGGCCTGTGGTCGATGGTAAAGAAACCAAGTGGCGCTTCCGTGAAGGCACAGATCCTTATGTTAAAGCAGGTAAGGGCTTTGAGTTCTACGGTCATCCCGATGGTCGTGCGGTGATTTTCGCGCTGCCCTATGAACCTGCCGCAGAAGCGCCCGATGAAGAATATGATATCTGGCTGTCGACGGGTCGAGTGTTGGAACACTGGCATTCGGGTTCTATGACCCAACGTGTGCCTGAGTTATATCGTGCCTTCCCCGATGCCGTATGTTTTATGCACCCCGAAGATGCGAAGAAACGCGGTCTGCGCCGTGGCGATGAAATTCGCGTTGTGTCCCGTCGCGGTGAAATTAAGACCCGAGTTGAAACCCGTGGCCGCAATAAACCGCCCGTGGGTTTAGTGTTCGTGCCTTGGTTTGATGCTAGCCAGCTCATTAATAAAGTCACTTTAGATGCGACAGATCCCTTGTCAAAACAAACTGACTTTAAAAAGTGTGCGGTGAAGATCGTCAAGGTTTAAGGAGAACACGATGAAAACCCTAAAATTAGTCTCAGCGATCGGTTTATTGGTATTTGGCTCATTCATCATGACAAGTGTGTCTGCCGCCAGCATTCCCGAAGATAAAATTGATACCCTGCGCCAAGCGCCTATCAATGTCGAGCCTACGCCACCTGCGATGCAAAGTGTGCGTAATACCGATGTGAAGGAAGTGCGCAGCTATCCTATGCAACCACCGGTGATCCCACACAAGATCGACGGCTATCAGCTTGATCTTAAAGTGAACAAGTGTATGGCTTGCCATGCTCGTAGCCGCATTGGGGATTCGCAAGCACCTATGGTCAGCGTCACGCATTTTATGGACAGGGACAATAACTTCTTAGCCGAGTTATCGCCGCGCCGCTATTTCTGCACTCAGTGTCATGTGCCGCAGTTAGATGCCAAGTTACTGGTCGAAAACGACTTTGTGGATATGGAACATCTGATCAAAGCCAACACTGAGCAGAAAAAACACTAGGAGTTAGCATGTTAGATAAACTGAAAAAAATCTGGCAGGTACTCAATCGTCCGAGTGTGCATTACAGTTTAGGTTTTTTGACCTTAGGTGGTTTTGTGGCTGGCGTGATTTTCTGGGGCGGATTTAACACTGCCCTAGAAGTGACCAACCAAGAAGCTTTCTGTATCGGTTGCCATGAGATGGAAAATAACGTCTATCAAGAGTTACAGACGACGATTCATTTCACTAACCGCAGTGGCGTGCGGGCGACGTGTCCTGATTGCCACGTACCGCATAACTGGACCGATAAAATTGCCCGTAAGATGCAGGCATCTAAGGAAGTGTGGGGTAAGGTTTTTGGGACGATTAATACCCGTGAGAAGTTTGAAGATAAGCGTCGTGAACTGGCAGAACATGAGTGGGCAAGGTTAAAGGCCAATGATTCGCTCGAGTGTCGTAACTGCCATAACTTCACTTACATGGACTTTACTCGCCAATCACCCAGAGCGGCGCAGATGCACTCAACGTCACTGGCAAGCGGCGAAAAGACCTGTATCGACTGCCACAAGGGGATTGCTCATCATCTCCCTGACATGGCCGGTGTGAAGGGGTTTTAATCTAGGGCGCAGTGTTTATCCGTGTGACTTAGCCTTGCTAAGTTGGACAACTCCAGCAAAAGGCCAAGCGTACTCCACGCTTGGCCTTTTTATTTGCACGTCACTATTTTTTAGGGATGCTTCAATAGGGTGTTATTCAGTCCGATTAGCGCGCTACAATCTGACTGAGATAGTCTTGCTTGTATGAGAGGTGAAGAGATCATGATGGAAGATCAACCGCAACTTGAAAAACTGTTAGAAGATATTTTATGTACCAGCCCGAGTCTGTTTGAAATAGTGCAGGGGGTGCGACAGGAGGTCAAAACCGCCGCTACCACATCGTCGCGGGCCATTACTGAAGCCGTTAAGTACGGCGGTATACTCTTTAGCACCAAAGCCAGTTTTGGTGGTGTGTTTGCCTATAAACAGCATGTTTCATTGGAGTTTAGCTTAGGCGCGAATCTTAGCGATCCACATCAGGTACTTGAAGGCAGTGGCAAATTTCGTCGCCATATTAAGTTGGTGTCAATCGATGATATTGCTGCCAAGCGAGTCGCGGAATATATTGCGCAGGCGTTGAGTCTGGCGGATTAATGGTTGTTTAGCCGCATGATGTGACTAAAAACGGACGAACAAAAAAGGAGCTGAATATTCAGCTCCTTTCGTTTTGCTAAGGCTTAATAGAGATGTCTTAGCTATGCAGTCCCAAGTTAAGGGAGATTAGAAGTTCGCAGTGCGCGGTGCACGTGGGAAAGGGATAACATCACGAATGTTGTTCACGCCCGTCACGTAAGATACTAAACGCTCAAACCCTAGACCAAAACCTGCATGTGGCACTGTGCCATAACGGCGCATATCACGGTACCACCAGTAATCTTCTTGGTTCAGATCCATTTCGGCTAGACGCATATCTAGCACGTCTAAACGCTCTTCACGTTGAGAGCCACCGATGATCTCACCGATACCTGGGGCTAACACGTCCATCGCGGCAACAGTTTTACCGTCATCGTTTAAGCGCATGTAGAAGGCTTTGATATCTTTTGGATAGTTCTTCACTACCACAGGGGCTTTGAAGTGTTCTTCGGCTAAGTAACGCTCATGCTCAGAAGATAAATCGATACCCCAAGACACAGGGAACTCGAAGGTTCTGCCACAGTTTTGCAGAATTTCAACCGCATCCGTGTAATCCACTTGAGCAAAATCGCTTGAAACGAAAGATTGCAGACGGTCGATCACAGTCTTATCAACGTGCTGGGCGAAGAAAGTTAAATCGTCCATACGCTCAGTCAAGACTGCATTGAATGCGTATTTCAACATAGCTTCGGCAAGGCCTGCGATGTCGTTTAAGTTAGCGAAGGCGACTTCAGGCTCAACCATCCAGAATTCCGCTAAGTGGCGGCTAGTGTTTGAGTTTTCAGCACGGAAAGTCGGGCCAAAGGTATATACTTTTGACAGTGCACAGGCGTAGGTTTCAGCATTCAACTGGCCTGATACGGTCAGGAAAGCTTCTTTACCGAAGAAATCTTTATCGTAATCGACTTTACCCGCTTCAGTACGCGGCAGGTTTTCCATATCTAAGGTCGATACGCGGAACATCTCACCGGCGCCTTCGCAATCTGATGCTGTGATAAGTGGGGTCGATACCCAAATAAAGCCTTCTTCGTGGTAGAAGCGGTGAATCGCTTGGGATAGACAGTTACGTACGCGGGCAACGGCACCAATAATGTTAGTACGTGGGCGTAAGTGCGCTAATTCGCGTAAATGTTCAATTGAATGACGCTTAGCGGCCATTGGGTAAGTGTCTGGATCATCAACCCAGCCAGCGACTTCAAGTTCAGTCACTTGCAGCTCAAATGCTTGGCCTGCACCAGGAGATTCCACCACGTCGCCTGTCATCACAACAGAACAACCCGCAGTCAGCTTTAACACTTCGTTGTCGTAATTATCTAAGCTATTGGGCACGACACCTTGGATAGGATTAAAGCAAGAGCCGTCGTAAACAGCTAAAAAAGAGATGCCGGCTTTAGAGTCACGACGGGTTCTGACCCAGCCACGCACTGTGACTTTAGAACCGACGGCGTGCTCACCTTTAAATACAGATGCGACAGATGCAATGCTCATTGTTGCTTAATTCTCCAACGAAACGTTTTATATGAAAATTTTGGAGGTTTATATTACCTTGCTGGTGGCTTTTCTCAAGCTGAAAAAGGTATCCTGAGGTTAATAATATCGATATTGAGCGATATAGTGAGTTAAACGGCGGGAGGCGGTATGAGCAAGACTAGAATATTTCAAATTATCCTTGCGACCTTATCCATTTTAGGCTGGGCAATAGCCGTCTATGCGCTATTAGTGTTTAGTGATGCAAGGCCAGACCGTGAAGTTGGGGCCTATTTAACCCGTGGCGCGACATTTAGAGTCCATTGGGATCCACATGAAACCCAATTATTGCAGTATTTGATTTGGGTTTGTGGCGGTATTAGTTTGGTCAGTTTAGCGTTTAACTATTATGTCGCCCACCACAGTCGTATGGGTTATTGGTTTAATATTCCCATGTTGCTGTTAACCTCTATTGTCGCCGGTTTGTATATCCACTTGGTGGTTTAAGTTAGCCATTATTTGGCTAATTTAACAGTTTGGCTTTTTTAACGGTTTAGCAATGGCAAGTGAAGTCAGAGGATATCGGCAGGAATGCTTAATTGGCGGCACAGATGGTCGATAATCGCGGCAGTCGCACCCCAGATAAACCGTTGTTGATAGGGAATAAAATGCACGCTGTAATAGCGCCCTTGGCGTAAAAAGCGTTTTTGGTGGCGATTATTCGGTTCAATAAAAAAGCTTAATGGCACGGTAAAGCAATCGGCGACCTCACCGGGATCGAGTTTTAAATCAAATGCCTGCTTGATAATGCCTATCACAGGAGTGATTTCAAACCCTGTGAAGGTATTATGGGCTGGAAACGTGCCCACCACGTCGACGTTATGCCTTGAGAGTCCAATTTCCTCTTCTGCTTCCCTTAACGCGGCCGCAATCGCATCAATATCATAGGGCTCAATTTTACCGCCTGGGAAACTGATCTGCCCCGGATGGGCGCGCAGATGCATAGGTCTTTGGGTTAAAATTAGATTCAGCTCACCGTTCATCTCCAGCAGTGGGATCAAAACCGCAGCTTTGCGCAGTCCAAGGTGAGGGAATGCCGCCGGATCTTGCCGCGCTAACGGGTGCAGATTAAATCTGAGTCTAAATTCCGCTTGATCCATCGACGTTCTCGTTACTGTTTAGTATTAAAGCTTACGGCTTTTGTGACGCAGCGCCAAGCAAAGGTAAAATACGGCTGATCTTATCAAAGGTTTCTTGGTATTCAGCATTCACTTCTGAATCCGCCACTATGCCGCCGCCCGCCCAGCAATAGAGTTTCCCCTGCTCAGCCACAATAGTGCGAATGGTAATACTGGTATCCATTTGACCGTCTTGGCTGATATAACCCATAGATCCACAATAAAGGCTGCGCCGTGAAGGTTCGAGCTCTTCGATAATTTCCATGGCTCGAATTTTCGGTGCGCCGGTAATTGAGCCGCCGGGAAACGCCGCGCGCAGTAAATCACTCGCCGTGAATCGGCTATCAAGCTTGGCAGTCACCGTACTGACTAAGTGATGCACGGCAGGAAAACTTTCAATCTCAAATAGATGCGGTACACGTACTGAGCCTGCTGCCGCCACTTTGCCGATATCATTACGCAGTAAATCGACAATCATGACATTTTCGGCACGATCCTTTGGTGAGTTTGCCAGTGTATTGGCGGCTTTAACATCTAATGCGGGATCGGTATGACGCGGCAGCGTGCCTTTGATAGGTTTGGTTTGAATATCGTCACCGCGAAGCTGAATAAAGCGCTCGGGTGAAATCGATAAAATCGTGTTTTGCGGCAGACGCATAAAGGCCGAGAAGGGTGCTTTATTGGCATTGCGCAGTTGGCTATAGGCTGACCATTCATCGCCTTGATAATGGGCTTCGAATCTTTGGGTTAAATTTATTTGATAGCAATCACCGCTGTGTAAATAGGCTTGAACTGCTGCAAATTTTGACGTGTATTGGGCTTTATCGATTTGTGCTGCCCATGGGCTAGTGAGCATGAATGCGGCGGAATTTGGCTTTTTGGCGATTTTATCTTGAATTTTATTCAATTCAATATCGAGTGCTACTTCACCTAAATAATGCAGCAAATGCCAACACTGGTCTTGGTAATCAAAAACTAACGCCCAGTCGTAAAAGCCGATGTTCATCTCTGGCAGTTGTATATCTTGCTTGGCCGTTATCGGCAGGGATTCAATTCTGCGGCCTAAATCGTAGCTAAAACTGCCCATTGCGCCACCACTAAAGGGCAAATCGCAATCAAAAGATTTTGAATACCAATGGGTTAATAAAGTGTTGAGTAACTCGAAGGGATCACGGTTTGAGTCTATTGCCTCGGGTAAGCTCAAGTTCGTATCGATGAGCTTTATATCGCTACGCTCGCCCTGAGTCACTAACGTTGCGATAGGATTGGCGCAAATGATGTCGAATCTGGCGTCTTGATGCGGCGCGTTCGCCGAATCTAACAGAATTGCCCAAGTGTCATTTGCAAAGTGTTCGAACAGTGCTGCGGTACTTAATGTCCAGTCAAGTTGGCGTGATGCAAGCTGTTTTGACGCCCTAATTGCCATCGATTAACCCTATTCAAAATGTGATGTAGCCCAAAAAGATGTGAAAGAGTATCATATTGGCCCAGAAAGAATTAAACAAAAACAAGTTAGGCCGCAAAGGCTGCTGGAGCGCTCCTACTATGTCATCTCACCATAAAATGTCTGAAACTTCTGTGATTAAACAAGCCGACTTTATTGAAAGTGTGGCGGATGCTTTGCAATACATTTCTTATTACCACCCGAAGGATTTTGTTGATGCCATGAGCCAAGCTTATGAGCGTGAACAAAGTGCGGCGGCGAAGGATGCAATTGCCCAGATCTTAATTAACTCGCGTATGTCGGCCGAAGGTAAGCGTCCTCTGTGTCAAGACACTGGGATTGTGACCACTTTCGTGAAAGTGGGCATGGGTGTCCAATGGGACAAAACCGATATGACGATTCAGGAAATGGTCGACGAAGGTGTTCGTCGTGCCTATACCAATCCTGATAACCCACTGCGCGCATCAATAGTGTCAGATCCTGCGGGCAGCCGTAAAAATACCAAAGATAACACGCCATCTGTGGTGCATATCGACATGGTGCCAGGCAACCACATCGAAGTGGCGATTGCAGCCAAAGGCGGCGGCAGTGAAAACAAAGCTAAGATGGTGATGTTAAACCCATCTGACGATATCGCTGCATGGGTAGAAAAAACGCTACCGACCATGGGCGCGGGCTGGTGTCCACCGGGTATGCTGGGTATAGGCATTGGCGGCACAGCAGAAAAAGCCGCCGTATTAGCCAAAGAAGCGCTGATGGAAAGCGTGGATATCCATGAGTTGATGGCCCGTGGCGCGCAAACGACCGAAGAAAAGCTGCGTTTAGACATTTTTGAGCGTGCGAATAACTTAGGCATAGGTGCACAAGGTCTTGGCGGTTTAACCACAGTGTTAGACGTTAAAATCAAATCGGCGCCCACCCACGCGGCGTCAAAGCCAGTGGTGATGATCCCGAACTGCGCGGCTACACGCCACGTACATTTCCATTTAGACGGTTCAGGTCCTGCGGAATTAACGCCGCCATCATTGGCCGATTGGCCAGAAATCACCCGTGAAGTGGGTGATGATGTGCGCCGCGTGAACTTAGATACTGTGACTCAAGCGGATATCGAGCAGTGGAAAAGCGGTGAAACCATTCTGCTGAGCGGTAAAATGTTGACTGGTCGTGATGCTGCCCATAAGCGCATTCAAAGCCTGATTGAAAGCGGTGAAGGTCTGCCAGAAGGCGTGGACTTTACGGGTAAATTTATTTACTACGTTGGCCCAGTTGATCCAGTTGGCACTGAAGTTGTCGGTCCTGCGGGCCCAACCACAGCAACTCGTATGGATAAATTCACTGACTTAATGTTAGAGAAAACGGGCTTGATGGGCATGATAGGTAAAGCTGAGCGCGGCCCTGCGACAGTTGAATCGATCAAAAAACACAAAGCGGTATATCTGATGGCCGTTGGCGGCGCTGCGTATTTAGTGTCTAAAGCGATTAAACATTCTCGCGTCGTGGCCTTTGCTGATTTGGGCATGGAAGCGATTTACGAGTTTGATGTGCAAGATATGCCAGTGACTGTGGCTGTGGATTCAAACGGTGTGAACGCCCATGAAACTGGCCCTGCAATTTGGAAAGTGAATATTGCTAACGCGAAAGCGTAAAGGTTGGGATGCAGCGGATTGAACTTGATGGTTTTTTAAGCAAAATAGCTTAAGTTTGAGTTCTGATATCTGTTCTTGAGGTAAAACGCTGCGCCACTGACATTTTGTCACAAAAAAATACGCTCAGGTTCGCCATTTGGCTTGCCTGAGCGTTTTTGTTTCGATAGTGTGGCAAGCTTATCTTCGAAAGATACGATCTCAGATCGTTTTTTAACATTCGTGCGGTTGCAACTCAGTAGAACTATTGCAATTTCAATAGAACCCTTGCAATGATTGGCGCAACTATCGAACCAGTTTAACCAAAGACGGACATAACAATGAAAATAGCTCCTCTCCTATTGGCGCTCGGCGCTGCAGGACTGGCGTTATCAGCCCAAGCGGCCGATCCAACGCCTTTTACTGTGCAACAACTCATTAAACTCAATAAGATGCACTCTGCGACTGTGTCCCACGATGGCACTAAATTAGTTTATGGTCTTAAAACGGTAAACGATAAGGGAGAGGCCAGCTCGGATCTGTATCTATTAGATTTGATAGACACGAAGGCGAAACCACTACAATTGACCTCTGCCACGGGCACTGAGCACGATGTGAGCTTCGCCAATGACGACAAGTCGATTTATTTCCTTGCTAGTCGCAGTGGTTCAAGCCAGTTATTTCAACTGCCATTAACGGGCGGTGAAGCGGTACAAGTTTCTGATTTACCTTTGGATATTGATGGCTACAAATTATCAAACGACGGTAAACAAGTTGTACTTAGCATGCGGGTATTCCCCGAGTGTAAGGACTTAGCCTGTTCAAAGGATAAATTTACCGCTGAAGCTGAGCGTAAATCGACTGGCCGTGAATACAAGCAGTTAATGGTTCGCCATTGGGATACGTGGGAAGACCACGCCCGTAATCATTTATTTGTGGGCGCTGTAAACGGTGAGAAACTCACTAGAGTAGTGGATGTGACTCAAGGTTTAGACACTGAAACGCCGCCAAAACCTTTCTCGGGTATGGAAGAAGTAACTTTCACCCCAGACGGTAAGTTTGTGGTTTATAGCGCGAAAGCCCCCAGCAAAGATCAAGCTTGGACCACTAACTATGATTTGTGGCAAGTGCCAGTGACAGGCGGCACCGCAACCAACTTAACCAAAGACAATCTTGCATGGGATGCGCAGCCAACATTTTCGAGCGATGGTCGTTACATGGCCTATTTAGCAATGAAAAAACCGGGTTTTGAAGCAGATCGTTACGGCATTATGCTGCGCGATACTAGCACAGGCCAAACTAAAGAAGTGGCGCCATTATGGGATCGCAGCCCAAGCTCACTGATGTTTGCTCCTGACAATCGTACTTTGTATGTGACGGCACAAGACTTAGGTCAAGTCTCTATTTTCCAAGTGAATACCCAATTTGGCGATGTACGTTCTGTCTACAGTGATGGTACGAACAGTTTAATTGCGGTCACTAACGAACAACTGATTTTCGATAGCAAAACCTTAGTTGAACCGGGCGATCTCTATAGCATTACGACTGAAGGTGAAGGGCTTAAACGTCTGACCGAAGTGAATAAAGACAAATTGGCCGAGATCAAGTTTGGTAAGTTTGAACAGTTCAGCTTTAAAGGTTGGAATAACGAAGACGTTTACGGTTACTGGATCAAACCGGCGAACTTCCAAGAAGGGAAAAAATACCCAATTGCCTATCTCGTTCACGGTGGGCCGCAAGGTTCATTTGGTAATGCCTTCAGTGGTCGTTGGAATGCCCAATTATGGGCGGGTGCGGGTTATGGCGTCGTTATGGTGGATTTCCACGGCTCTACCGGTTACGGCCAAGCCTTTACTGATTCAATCAGCCAAGATTGGGGTGGTAAGCCATTAGAAGATCTGCAAAAAGGCCTAGCAGCGGTGAGCCAGCAACAAAAATGGCTCGATCCGCAAAACACCTGTGCGCTCGGAGGTTCTTACGGCGGCTACATGATGAACTGGATCCAAGGTAACTGGAACGACGGTTTCAAGTGCTTAGTTAACCACGCGGGTCTGTTCGATATGCGTTCTATGTATTACGTGACCGAAGAAGTGTGGTTCGCAGAGCATGAGTTTGGCGGCACTTATTCAGATAACAAAGCGTTATATGAGAAGTTTAACCCAGTGAATTATGTTGAAAACTGGAAAACACCCATGCTGGTTATCCACGGTGAGAAGGACTTCCGCGTCCCTTATGGTCAAGGTTTAGCGGCATTCAGTTTTATGCAGCGCAAAGGGATCCCATCAGAGTTATTGATTTTCCCTGATGAAAACCATTGGATCTTAAAACCTGAAAACTTAGAGCAATGGTATGCTAATGTCTTCGGTTGGATGGACCGCTGGACTAAGCAATAACGACCCGTGCGTTTATGGGCTTTGCACCGACGAAAGCCCATAGAAGCAAGGCTCGCCCGATAGGGTTATCATCGGCGAGTTGACTATTAGAGTGTTTTAAGCGGAGCGCTTTAAATAAGCTAAGCGTTTTCAATTAAGTGCACTTTGTTCAGCGTTTTAACAAAGCCAGAACTCTGTTCTGGCTTTTTATTATGTCATGAAATGTTTTTAATCAAGGAGTTAAGATGAACATTCGAGCCGCAACCTTAACTGACATCCCTGAAATAAGCGTATTACTCACTCAATTAACCCAAGAATTTATCGCCCCAACTTGCACTGCTGAGGGCGCTGCAATCTTAGTCAATGCCATGTCGATAGAGGCGATTGGTAGCTACTTTGCTATGGGTTATCAGTACCATGTCGCCATAACGGACTCAGGCCAACTCGCAGGCGTGGTGGGGATGAAGGCGAATAGTCACTTATACCATCTCTTTGTCGCCTCCCATGCGCAGGGGCAAGGCGTGGCGCGAATGTTGTGGGAACATGCCAAAGCTCAATGTTTAGCCCAAGGCAATTCGGGCATATTTACCGTGAACTCGGCGCTGAATGCGCAGGCTGTGTACTTAGGCTTTGGCTTTGTGCCCCTTGGACCCGAGCGAGAACGCGGCGGGATCCGCGATATTCCCATGCAGCTAGTGCTTTAGGTTGACTGTACTTATTTATCATCCGAACACGAGCACTATCATTCGACTGAATAGTAATTCAACGAAAAAGCTTGAGCGAAAAGAGCTTGAATAAAAAGAACTTTACCGAATAGAACTAAAAATAGAGGAATTATGGCAAATTTAACATTTTATCCCATCGGCACCGTAGGCGAAAAATGGGGCGAGGCTGAAAAAGCTGCATGGCTTGCAAGCGCCAAAATCAAGCGTTCGTATCAGGACGATGTCGTGACGCCACTCAAGGCGATGGAAGCATCACTCTTAGCACTTGGGCTTGCCGTTGTGCAATATGGCGCCTTATCGATTAATGCCGCTCGTTACCCCTTGCTTGCGGTTAAGTCAGCGTCCTTCGATCCTCAAAAACTGACAGTATTAGTCACAGGTGGCGTGCACGGTTACGAGACCAGCGGTGTTCATGGTGCCTTGGCATTTTTAGTGGATAAGGCGGCTCATTATGTTGATCGCGTCAATCTTGTGATCGCCGTGTGCGTGAGTCCTTGGGGTTACGAAACCATCAACCGTTGGAACCCTAAGGCTATCGATCCTAATCGCTCATTTTATGCCAACAGCCCAGCAGAAGAATCGGCGGCCTTGATGGCTTTAGTTGCTTCCGTTACTTCAGTTGAGCAAGGTTTTGATGTGCATGTGGACTTACATGAAACCACTGATTCAGATGAATTAGAATTTCGTCCAGCACTTTGCGCCCGTGATGGTAAGGAGTACGTCAAAGGAACTATCCCAGATGGTTTTTATGCTGTGGGTGATACCGAAAACTCAATGGATGCCTTTCAGAAAGCCATTATTGATGGTGTGAGTAAAGTGACGCACATTGCTCCTGCCGATGAGAAAGGCGAGATCATTGGCTCGACTGTGGTGCAGCACGGGGTGATTAACTATCCGCTTAAGTCATTAGGGCTTTGCAGCAGTGTCACTGGCTGTATCTATAACACAACGACAGAAGTGTACCCAGATAGCCCAACGGCCACGCCAGCTGAGTGTAATTTGGCGCAGGTTGCGGCAATCACTAGTGCCATCGATTATGTGCTGGTGCAGCGTTAGTTGCTTTTTAGTGATGATCAGTTTAGTGATGAACAGTCGAATTAACGGTTAGTGAAGCAATTTTACGTTTTATATCCACGGTTTACATCACGGTAAAACTCGCAATAAATCATGCAATAAAAAGCCCTCATTCGAGGGCTTCTTCATTTATGTCGCGAGGCTTTTACTAAGCTCGTGCCTAGCATTGGCAGATAGTAACCTAGTTGTTGTCGCTATAGTCACGGCCATAGTAGCTATCGAGGAACAGTTGTTTCAGCTCGTTAATCAATGGGTAACGTGGGTTGGCACCGGTACATTGATCATCGAACGCATCTTCGGCTAATTCATCTAACTTGGCGAGGAAGTCGGCTTCGTTGACACCGGCTTCTTGGATAGAAGCAGGAATGCCAATCGTCTTCTTGAGGTGTGTGATTTTCTCAAGCAATTTTTCGACTTTTTCTTCATCCGTCTTTCCGCCTAGTTTCAAGTGATCTGCGATGGCAGCATAACGGCACAGGGCTTTTGGCCTGTCGTATTGGCTAAAGGCCGCTTGCTTAGTGGGCAGATCCGTTGCGTTAAAGCGTATTACGTTGTTGATCAGCAGCGCATTGGCTAGGCCATGGGCGAGATGGAACTCGGCGCCCAGTTTGTGTGCCATTGAGTGGCAAATCCCAAGGAAAGCGTTAGCAAAGGCGATACCCGCAATAGTGGCGCCATTGTGGACCTTTTCACGGGCGACAGGTGATTGTGAACCCAAGTTGTAGGCATCGGGTAAATATTTGCACAGTAAGTCGAGGGCTTGTAGCGCTTGGCCATCGCTGTACTCATTCGCCATCACGCTGACATAGGCTTCTAATGCATGGGTCACCGCATCTATGCCACCAAAGGCGGTGAGGGATTTAGGCATGTCCATCACAAGATTTGGATCAACAATCGCCATATTGGGCGTGAGTTGATAGTCGGCAATCGGGTATTTTTTACCGGTAATTTCGTCTGTCACTACCGCAAAAGGTGTGACTTCTGAGCCAGTGCCTGAAGTCGTCGGAATTGCCACCATCATGGCTTTGGTGCCCATTTTGGGGAATTTGTAGATACGTTTACGAATGTCCATAAAGCGCAATGCTAGATCGGCAAAATCCACATCTGGATGCTCGTACATTACCCAAATAATCTTAGCCGCATCCATTGGTGAGCCGCCGCCGAGCGCAATTATCACATCGGGTTTAAAGCTTTGAGCGACCTTAGCGCCTTGACGGACTATGGCTAAGGTGGGGTCGGCTTCAACATCGTAAAAAATTTCGGTTTCAAGGCCTTGGGCTTTTAAAATCCGCATGGTTTCATCGCAATAACCGTGGTTGAACAAAAATCTGTCTGTGATGATTAAGGCGCGCTTTTTATCGCTCAGTTCTTCGAGCGCGATGGGTAAACTGCCGCGGCGGAAATAGATAGATGCAGGAAGTTTATGCCACAACATGTTTTCGGCCCTCTTAGCGACGGTTTTTTTATTGATCAGATGACTCGGGCCAACGTTTTCTGAAATCGAGTTGCCGCCCCAAGAACCACAACCTAAAGTGAGCGAAGGTGCCAGTTTGAAGTTGTACAGATCGCCAATACCACCCTGTGAAGCTGGGGTGTTGATCAAAATACGTGCTGTTTTCATTCTAAAACCAAAGGCATGAACACGTTCTGTTTGGGTATCTTGGTCGGTATAAAGCCCTGATGTGTGGCCAATGCCGCCGAGCGCGACTAAGGCTTCGGCTTTATCCATAGCATCGTTAAAGTCGATGGCGCGGTACATGCCAAGTAATGGCGATAATTTTTCATGGGCGAAGGCTTCGCTGTCGCAAATGTCGGTGACTTCACCAATCAACACTTTTGTCCAGTGCGGCACTTCAAAGCCCGCCATTTGCGCGATACTGGCGGCGCTTTGGCCAACGATATCGGCATTTAAGCCACCATTTTTTAAAATGACCTGCTGCATCGCCGCGGTTTCATCCTTCGACAGCATATAGCCACCGTGGGTTGCGAAACGCTCTTTAACCTGCTCATAAATACTGTCGACCACAATTACCGCTTGCTCTGACGCACAAACCACACCGTTATCGAAGGTTTTTGACATGAGAATCGAACTGACCGCGCGTTTGATGTCGGCGGTTTCATCGATAACAATAGGCGTGTTACCCGCACCTACGCCAATAGCAGGTTTACCGGAAGAGTAGGCAGCTTTCACCATACCAGGGCCACCCGTTGCGAGGATTAAATTGACCTTAGGGTGAGTCATTAATTGATTTGATAGTGCAACGCTGGGTTCATCAATCCAACCAATAATGTCTTTGGGTG
The DNA here is from genome assembly GCF_030848765.1 of Shewanella oncorhynchi. Taxonomy (NCBI): domain Bacteria; kingdom Pseudomonadati; phylum Pseudomonadota; class Gammaproteobacteria; order Alteromonadales; family Shewanellaceae; genus Shewanella; species Shewanella oncorhynchi. The sequence goes on along the minus strand of NZ_CP132914.1, from coordinate 2,791,258 downwards.
CGCCCGCGGCTATGGCAGCATCAAGCACTAATTTTGCTGCGGTTGTGGTTGAAACTTTGGCCCTAGGATGGGGCGAGAAGATAATTGCGTTACGGGTTTTAAGGCTGATTAAGGCTTTAAAAATGGCAGTCGATGTGGGGTTCGTGGTGGGGACTATGCCACAGATGATGCCTACGGGTTCAGCAATGGTAATAGTACCGAAGGTGACATCTTCAGATAAAATTCCGCAGGTTTTTTCATCTTTATATTTGTTATAAATGTATTCGGAGGCAAAGTGGTTTTTAATTACTTTGTCTTCAACTACACCCATGCGGGTTTCTGCGGCGGCCATTTTGGCCAGCGAGATACGCGCATCGGCAGCGGCAAGGGCGGCTGCACGGAAAATTTTATCGACTTGCGCTTGGCTGAATGTCGCATACTCGGCTTGTGCTTTCGCCACTCGCTCGACCATGAGATCCAGTTCTTGTGCATTGGTCACTGTCATGATTAATACTCCTAAAAAGATTTAGTGAATCAAGGCATTCACTAAATCCTCTTTATGGTAGAAAATTACACCTAAAGCCGCGTTGAAAGTGTGATATCAACGACAATATCGTGCTTTTATGTAATAAAACTACACTTAGGGTAACTTGTTTGTTTAAAATTGCGCTGAAAATGCATCGGCTTCGATAACTAAATATTATTCGAAGTTGTGATTTAACCTCAAAAATCTCATTTTTCAGTCAATAGCGCTTGAGATACTATACTTGCCCTCAAGCTTATTTTGATGAAGACGGCGTGACACGCACATAAGGATAGTCCCTTGGAGTTAACTCTTTACGTTAAATTTTTTCTTGGCCTCGTTGCCATCATTAATCCGGTTGGCTTGTTGCCTGTGTTTGTGAGCTTAACGAGCCATCAAACGGAGGCTGAGCGGAATCACACGGGTAAAGTAGCGAACTTTGCGGTTGTGGTGATTCTCTTAGTCACGATTGTGGCGGGGCAGCACATCCTGAATATGTTCAGCATTTCGTTATCTGCCTTTAGAATTGCTGGTGGCAGCCTGATTGCCATTATTGCGATGTCAATGTTGCAAGGTAAGTTAGGTGAAGTGAAGCGTAACCAAGAGGAAGACCGCGAATCCTCGGCGATGGAATCTGTGGCGGTTGTGCCTTTGGCTTTGCCACTGATGGCGGGACCTGGCGCTATCAGTTCGGTGATTGTCTTTGCCGCTGAGCATAATTCATTGTCGAACATTATTGCGATGTTCATTACTGTGATAGTGTTTGGTTTAGTCAGTTTTGGCCTGTTTAGAATGGCATCTATCATTTATAAGATCCTCGGCAAAACGGGTATTAACGTGATTACCCGTCTCATGGGACTCTTGATGTTATCTATTGGTATCGAAGTCATTGCGGCTGGTGTGAAGGGGTTATTCCCACAGCTTTTCAGTTAGAGTCATCTTCAGTCACAGTATTAAGTGTTCCTTTCTCTAGAAAAACGCATTGGAATTTTCAATGCGTTTTTTATTTCTATCTGATCCTTGTTTGACGTTTCTCAAGTTTGCTCTGCGATTAGCAAAATCTAAACAATTGATGGAATATGGGGGAAATCCTCGTTTATCAGGATATTAGCTTGTGCAATTTCAATAAACCTTAGTCGTCCTACGGTTGATATTATGCTATACCTAGTGTTCGGTATTTGGATCTAAAACTAAGTTTAAAAGGATATTTCTATGAAATGGCAATGGATTGGTAATCTCAGTCTAAAACAAAAATTATTAATGGTTGTCTTGCCTCCACTGTTAGCCTGTTTTTTATGTGGCACGCTTTACCTCATTGAAAAATATGAATATAGAAAAGATTTAACCTTAGTGGTGCAATTAAGCGAGCTAGCCGTCACCAACAGTAATTTAGTGCATGAGTTACAAAAAGAGCGCGGCATGAGTGCTGGATTTATTGGCTCAGCAGGAAAAGCGTTTGCGGGTAAAATACCTGATCAAAGACAATTAACGGATACGCAGCTCGGCCTCTATCAGCGTTTTATCACTGAGAATCATCTGCCGGAGATATTTGCCCCAAAACTTAGAGAACTAAACGCTCAACTCGGGCGTTTAAATGCAATCCGCTCGCAGGTGGATAGTTTAAGTATCAGTGTCGCCGATGAAGTTGCCTATTACACTGAGTTAAATAAGTTATTACTGACAATAGTCGATGAAACCGCAAAAACGGGTGCTAATCAAGAAATCGCCATTAAAGCGACGGCTTTTAGTGCTTTTTTGCAATTAAAGGAAAGGGCGGGGATTGAAAGGGCGGTACTCAGCTCAACCTTTGGCCAAGCTGGATTTAAGCCTAAGGTTTATGCCAAATTTATCACTTTGGTTTCGGAGCAAAATACATATCAAGAGCGTTTTTTAGCGCTAGCAAATTCTGATTTATTATCCTCGTTTAACCGTTTACAGAGTTCAGCTGCAATGCATGACGTTGAGCTGTTACGTCAAATCGCATTCGAGCAAGATAATCAAAAAATCCTGCAACAAAGTCCCGAAGAGTGGTTCAGTAAATCGACCGCGCGGATTGAGCTATTACGTGAGTTTGAACAGCAAGTCTCGGCAGATTTACTTAATACCACCCATGAAAGATTAACCTTAGCGAATGAGAAAATGTTCTTAGTGCTCGCGACCTTAATCTCAGTATTGGCGATAGTCTTGATATTGAGTCTATCTGTTATCCGTTATTTGCATGACAGTGTGCATCACTTATATTCGACCATCACGCAAGCCCGTAAACATTACGACTTAAGTGTGCGTCTAACTCACTCTAGCTCCGATGAATTCGGTGAACTCGCCATCGCCTTTAACGACATGATGAGTGATTTTGAAAAAGTGATCCTACATGTACGTTCCAGTGGCGCTAAATTGCAACAAGCTGTGGCGCAAATGGATCTCTGTACCCATGCCATGGAGCAAGATGTGATGGCGGGCCACAGTGAGGCAGAACAAGTGGCCTCCGCTATGACAGAAATGAGTGCAACAGTGGCCGAGATTGCCAGCAATGCAGTGCAGGCATCCGAAGCGTCTTCCGCCGCCAATATAGAGGCTAAAGAAGGCAACCTCGAAGTCGGCCGAACCAGCAAAGCGATCAAAGCGTTAGCCGACGATATTAGTGGAGCTTCTAAAGCCATTAACGATTTAGACCGTGAAATTCACGGCATAGTGGTAGTGCTTGAAGTGATCAGCAGTATTGCTGAGCAAACTAATTTACTCGCGCTTAATGCCGCCATTGAAGCTGCTCGCGCAGGGGAAATGGGTCGCGGTTTTGCTGTAGTTGCAGACGAAGTCCGAAGTTTAGCGCAGCGCTCACAAACCTCGACCTCTGACATTAAAAATATGACAGATAGATTGAAGGCGGGAGCGAGCATTGCAGTAAAAGCCATGGACAGAGGATTAGCTCAGGCTAATAGCAGTGTCCATGAAGCTGAACAGGCAGGTATCGAATTGAAACGTATTGTGGAGCAAGTAGACATTATTGACCGCATGAACGAGCAAATTGCTACAGCAACCCATGAGCAATCGGCGGTATCCGAAGACGTAAATCGTAATGCACTGAAGATCAGTGAGATTTACCTTAATACTCAAAGGATCTCCGATGAGCTTAGGGAGCTGACCAAAGCTCTGACGTTTGACGCGAATTCAATGTCAAAAGAAGTGCACAAATTTACCGTCAATTAACGGTATAAAACGGTGAAAAGATTCAAGAAATCACGGCGGTTTGTTTAGCAATTGTGCAACCGCCTGAAACTGAGTCTTTTTTACTTGACCCCCTTTAGGCTTTTGCGTACAGTACCGCTCCGTTAACGATGAAAGCCTCTCGGCAAGGCTATACGAAATCGTTAGTGATTCTTAAACGTGAAAGATTAACCACGCTAACATAAATCGACATATGGTGAGGTGTCCGAGTGGCCGAAGGAGCACGCCTGGAAAGTGTGTATACGGTAACGTATCGAGGGTTCGACTCCCTCTCTCACCGCCAAATTCTTAAGCAAAAACAGTGACTTACGAGTCGCTTTTTTGTTTTGGGAACTATTTGGGATCCAAATGTGGATTTTAATATAGTTGTTTAGCCTAAAATCTCCCTTCCAATCATTTTTTTCCGGTTTTACCTTAGTGATATTCTTTCACTCATTTAGCACTTATCTACCCATCTTAGGCATACAGGCAGTTGGTATGTTATCAAGTGTAGGTGTGTAAAAAATCATCTATGTTAGTTCGACAATTTCTAGAATTATTTGATGGGGTAAAAACAACTGAAATGTTGCTTAGCTAATGTGAAGGGAAGAACAGTTGAAATGTTGAAACCAGCATTGTTCCGGTGATTTTTTAGAACCTTAATAATGCTGGATATTGGCATGCTTATTTTATCTAATGTAAGCAGCTCTATAGTTACCCTTGAGCGGTTGTGAACCGTTCAAAAATAGAATTTATCTTTTGGGATGCGCTATCTCGTTCTACTTTGTTTGGAGATTTATTGTCATCCCAAAACCACCGCCTCTGGCGGTGGTGATTGTTCCTTGAGGCTATAGCCTGAATTACGCCCATGCTAAAAGAGACTTCTTATTCACCACAAGTAAGAGGAAACGAAAAGCATGGGCGATTATAGAAGTTCATCACATGTTTATTGGCGTTGCAAATATCATATTGTTTGGACTCCGAAGTACCGTTTTAAAATATTAAAAGGAAACCTTGGTAAGGAGTTATACAGGTCAATTTATATCCTTTGCAATATGAAGGGTTGTGAGGTTTTAGAATTAAACGTTCAGATAGATCACGTTCACTTGGTAGTCATAATCCCGCCGAAGCTGTCAGTATCAACGCTGATGGGAGTATTGAAAGGAAGAAGTGCGATAAGGCTATTCAATAAATTCCCTCATGTACGTAAAAAGCTATGGGGCAATAGCTTTTGGGCCAGAGGTTATTTTGTAGATACAGTAGGTGTTAATGAAGAAATCATTAGACGATATGTGCGCCATCAAGATAAACAAGATCAGGAAGATGAGGCTCAATTGTCGTTGCAGATGATGTAGGTTCTTGGAATAGCCCCTTCCAGGGGCAAGTCAAAGCCGCCTTCTAAGAAGGCGGATTCTTTACTCCATTTAAGATAGTGTTTCTCTGTTGTTAAGACGCTTGCATGGCCGAGTTGTTTTGAAATGTACGTTTGATTAGCACCTTCATTTAATGCTAAGGATGTAAAAGTGTGTCGGCAATGGTTTGGTTTTGTCTTGCTGACGTTGATAACCTTCAGAAAATGATAAAAATCTTTTCTAAATTTCTGTTCGTTTTGATAGCTTGTTTGTGTATCCATGCATAGCAAGACGAATCGGACATTTTCTTGTTTGATTTGTTTATAATCTGCACCAAGAGTCTTGATTGTTTGTTGAGGTGATAGTTCATAGAACCTTTTCTTTATTTCATTCAGCATCCAAAGCGCAGGATCTAAAATATCGACTTGACGAGATTCGACGCCTCTTACTTTTAAGGTTTTATATTTTCCATCTACTCTCGCTCTGCGGATGGTAATAATTCTTTTTTCTAAATCAATATCCTCCCAAGATAAACCCATTAGCTCTGAAAACCTGAGCCCTGCGCAACAATTGAATAATATAATAAGTGCAATCATTGGGTTAATAGAAATACTATTCTGAATTTTGTTAAGATCCCCGATCGTGAATAATTTTTCAGTGATTGTGCTATCGCCATGACCCTGCTTAATTTTCATTCTTCGTAAATTGATCGGCGACTTTACTAAATCACCGTTGTCGACGGCATTTTGTAAGAGTGTATCCAGCAGCCTGATCGTCTCATTCACTGTTTTCCATGCCAACGTAGATAATTGTTCGTTACGAAACTTAAAGACATCATTTGAGTTAATTTCAAGTATATTTTTTTCACCAATAGCCAATGAGATACGCTTAAAGTGACCTATATAGCTTTTGACTGTAGCGGGAGCCAAGGTGGGATAGTGGTTTTTTGTATAGTTTTCTATTAAGTCATTAATAGTTAAAGGGACTTTGGTATTATTTCTTTTATAATTAGCGAACGCGAGTTCCAACTCAGCTGGCGATAACTTCCGCCATCCATCTAACTTAGATATCACGGAAACAATTTCTAGAGATGTAAGGCCCACATACAGTGTTTGTTTATAAGTCCTGTTTTGTCGTTTAAACACAGCTCTTAACGAATTACCATGTACTTCAATATTTTTAATTTGATGCTGATTTATTACCCCTTTTGCTTCAGCAGGTGTTAGTTGCACTGTATTTAAAGGAAATTGTTTCACTGTGCTTAATTCCCTTGTTCATTGATTAATACGTCAATTGCTTCGTAGTGAAACATATTCGTACCATCGAATTTCTTGTAATGAATCCCTTTAATCAGCACCTTACGACGAATTTTGCTCTTAATTGCGTTATAAGTTAACCCTTTGTAACGTTCCAAAATTTCTGCAGTGACCCATCCTAGTTTTTGAGACATATCTTAACCTCGCATTTTGTTGGTATGAGGTTATTGTCATCGAAGTGATTTGGCGCTGAAAATTTTGATTATGCTTTCTTTGCTTTTTATTTTTGTAACCCAAGCTTCATAGTTTTTTTTATGTTGCTGATTTTTAATTATTTTGTTTTGACTTAAGGTTTGTTGTCGAGCCAGGCAACACTACTGATATTTAAAAAAAATATTTTTGAATTGACTACTTTTTAGGGCAGTTCTTGGAGTGATTATTTTGTTTAGGAAGGAATTTAAGCTGAGTTTCACAGTGAATATTCCTTTTAATATCATTAATTTAAGTTAATATCAAGGTGTATTTCATACTTTGGATAGACCAGATGTTAATGACTGTTGAGCAAGCGAAATTGTTTTGTAAGAAAAAAAATATTAAACATCTAGATATTCGCTCAAGTACCTGCGTCCGAATGATGTTTAAACTTAACTCAAAACTATACCGTATGGCATTGGATGATGTTGAGTGCACCGAACAAGGATTGTTACGCGCATCAGTAATCGTTAGTGACTTGAAAAATCTAGCAAAATATAATCATGAGCAATTTTTGAAGCAACTTGATAATTATCATTTCATTCGAGAGGAACAGCTTGAAGCTAAATTCTTCAATCATTACATTGACGCTTTTTTGAATGCGAAAAGGATAACATTAGCGCCATGTACGATTAAAAACTACGAGAATACGATTCTGACGCATATCGTGCCTCGCTTTGCAAATGATGCAGTTGATAAAATCAAGCCGTTAGATATTGAATCATGGATGAATACTAAACTAGCGTATTTGAGCAACAAAACGATTAAGGAGATTTTAAGCATTTTAAATCAGATATTTACCTTTGCGCTGTTGGATGAGGCAATATCGGTTAATCCGCTGGATAGGTTAAAATCGACTAACGTTACAAATCTCAAAGTATTAACGCAAGTACCAGATCCATTCTTAGCCGAAGAGATAACCCAAATAGCATCAGTGGCCACAGATAGACAATCTGAAGTCAATATGATCATTTGTAATTGCTTTCTCGGTCTAAGGGTCAGTGAGTTGATGGCGTTGGCATGGGAAGATGTTGACTTAGAGAACGATACAATTCATATCTCGCGTGCAGTCGTTGAAGGCATTTACAAAAAGCCAAAAAACCTATCTAGTAACAGGCATATAGAGTTACTCCCGCAGGCAAAAACAATACTCATTGATCAGCGTGATAATTATAATTATTCTGCACTAGAAACGATTAATGTGCTTCGAGAGGACAATAAGTCTATAGAGAGGCAGCGTGTTCACTTTGTATTTTGTAATAGTAAGACTAGAAAAGCATACACTTCAGATGCCCACTTGAGACAAAGATTTTATTGTTACCACTTGAAGAAAGCTGGGATTCGTTTTAGAGGGCCAAGTCAAACGCGGCATACCTTTGCATCGCACTTAATTTCGGCAGGACTACCTTTATCCTGGGTTGCTCGGCAAATGGGGCATACCAGCATAAAGATGATCGAGAAACACTATGGTAAGTGGCTACCAACGCAAAAATACTGCATGAGAGAAATGGCTGAAAAAGCTTTCACATTTTGATTTAAATGATTGAAATTACTTAAGGTTAATATATGCCAAAAATCGTATGTGTAGACATGGACGATGTGCTTGTAAATTATACAGAAGCTGTAACCTTTAAAAAACTCCAGAAACCTGAGCAGGCATACCCTCAAGCTGAATTGGGATTTTTCAGCTGCTTAGCCCCTAAAGTAGGTGGCATTGCTGTGATGAAAAAGATGCTCGAACATCCAGAAATTGAACCTTATATAGCCACAGCGCCAAGTTTACAAAATCCATTGTGTTATATGGAGAAGCGTATTTGGGTAGAGCAACACTTAGGCATGGAATATGTCAGTCGTCTTATAATCATTCCGAACAAAGGATTGCTGAAGGGAGATATTCTTATCGACGACCACGTTGAAGGAAAGGGCCAAGAGTTTTTTAAGGGGGATTTGTGGCAGTTTGGTTCAATACGCTTTCCAGACTGGAGTGCTGTTGAGATTGAGTTATTTAATAACTTTCTCAGATGATGACGCCTTACTTAATAGTTAAGCTAACTGGCGAAAGTTGTTGGCTCGAAGTGGTGGTTGAGCCAGATTGATTTCGATGCGATTTAAATAAGGAAACTGCTTAAACATTTAGGCAGATTCCTTACTATGGTCACGGATTTCAGAGTTTTTTCTTATCTATTTCTTTGGCTTACATCTTTTCACAAGCACTATGCTGCCAATAATCATTAGCGCAATTGGTAGTAAAAATTCCATCATTTTTCCTTAACCGCCCTATAGGCGTCATTCACTAATTTGTCTGGTTAGTTACGTTGAGGTTTAGCAAAACCGGAACATCATGTACTTAAAACGCACCCATGGATCCTCGGGCTCGGGTGTATTTGCATAACGTCTATCATAGGCTAAAACACCGAAGGCGTACTTAATATGCAGTATTAACGGAGGTAAAAGGCAATTCATATCCTCAGTATAGATAAACCAGCAAAAGCACATGATGGTGATAATGCTCAAAAGGACTAAAGGTATCCATTTGGCAAGTATTTTGTCGTTTAGATGACGGCGCATAATTAGAAACCATCCCCAAATCCACTTTCGAAATCGCAGCTAAATGTGTCGTTAGGTAATGACCAAGCATCATCGCTTATGCTGCTATTACACGCCGATGTGTCGGATTCAGTAATGCCAAATGGGTTGCCATGCACATCGACTCCTGTGTTACCTATCATAGGTGTGCCATCAATGTTTACGATCGGGCCGTCGTGATTATTGTCAGTCATGCTGTTATTCCTTTAATGTGATTAAGAGTAAAGCTCCTAAATTGACATTAATGAAAAAAAGCACTTTTTCAAGCATATTTTTCGCAATGGTGGACAATAAAAATGTTGAGTGAGTTTTGTAGTTTTTCTTTCATTTTTTTATCTTGTCTCGGACTTCACACTCACATTATTGACGACATTTTAATGCTGAGCTTGCAGGTTGGCGTTAACAGAATGTGCTTTTGACGAGCAAAAATCGGTACGATTTTCTGCGACAAAAGTGCTTGTGATAACAAGAGACTATGGCGTCAATAACTAATTTATCGCTTTTGGCGCTTCCCATAGGGCACCGTCTCTCAACATCGAATTTAACGTCACCACCATCTTCCTAATACAGGCAATGATAGCCACTTTTTTAGGTTTCCCTGTGGCAACTAATCGCTGATAGGTGCTCTTAAAAACCGGGTTAGATTGTATGGCTGACATCATTGCCATATATAAAACCGTTCTCACTTGATGCCTTCCTCCTTGTATTTTTCGCATGCCTTTAAAGCGCCCGCTTTCTTTATTCATCGGTGCCACACCGACCAATGCGCTTGCTTCCTTGTTACTGATATAACCCAATTCTGGTAAGTTACTGATGATGGAAGCTGCGGCGATTTTACCGATACCTTTCATACTCTGAAGCAGTATATTTTTCGCTTGATAATCAGGGTTTGACTCAATGAGTTTAACGATTTTTATTTCAATCTTTTCAATCTGATTTTTGAACGCCGTTAAAATAGGTTTAATGGTCATTTCAAGTTCTTTTGGCAATATTTGAAGGCGGTTTTTTTCCATCGTCTGCATCACCAATAGTTGATTTCGTCTTGCGACTAAATCACTCATAGCACGCATTACATCAGGTTTTAAAGTTGATAAGGTCGGCTTAATCGCTTCGCTGTAATGCGCTATAAGTTGCGCATCAAGCTTGTCAGTTTTTGCCCGTTGACCAATGGCACCAGCAAAGCGTTTTATGTGAACAGGGTTTGCGATGACAAAAGGTAAGTTTGCCTCAGCGCAGGCCATAATGAAGGGCATTTCAAGACGACCTGTCGCTTCGATAACGATGCGCTCAGGAGTGTATTTTTTAATAGTTTTGACGGCCTCTTTAATCCCTTTTTCATCGTTCGATACAGTGAAATAGATATTGAGAGGGCGGATATAAATGTCGAGTTGAAACTTGCCAGTATCAACACCTACGTTAATGTTTTGATTAGAAGTTGTTTTCATAATAAGCTAACTCTTGCTTGCAAATGCGGGTTCGAGACCCAGTAGACTATTCGAGTATTTTGCTTGGAGTCCTTTGTCGCGTTCTTTCTTGTTATCGGTCTCTCAATAGAGGAGCCAGCGTTCAATCGAACTACGACAAGGAAAGCTTTAGTTGCAGCTAAAGCCTGGGTCTCACATTACCCGAAACTGGAAATTATTTGTAATCAGGTGAGTTTATTATCCATACAAGGCGTTGAAAATCAGTCGCTGCGCTCCTTGGGACCTTCAAAGCTACGCTTTTCCGGCCCTTTAACGCAGCGTTGAACTAAAGCCGCTGCGCGGAGCTTAACTGCGATTTAGTGGAATGATTTAGCCTGCTCGAATCAGCTAGACTTAAAAATATTCGATGGAACACAACCATGACAAAGGATTTTCAATGAACTACGCAGAAACCACGCAATATTATTTGTTCAAAACAGCTCTGCAACTCAGACCTTGCCTCAAAAATGCAAATTCCTAAAGCATGAAGCATACCAATTAATCTGGATAAGGCATCGGCCAAGTCCAACAAGCGATTTATGCCCTGCAAACAGCGCAGCGCATAAATACTAAGACGTTAGGTGGCCGGAGAAACGCTGTGCAGTACATCATGAAAATTAAGAAGGTTCTGCTGTTGCTGTCGATTGCTGTCAACTCCGTCGCGGCATACTCGCAGAACGGGTCAATCGAAGCTGTGATGCAAGCTAACAAGCTCACTGAATATGATCTAGAAGAGCTGCCCATGCTGCAGTTCTTTAGCAACCCGTATGTTGTATCAAAGCGGGGAAGCGAAGTCCTTGTTTCTACCGAATGGCCGCAAGAGCATCCCCGAAAATTACAAGTAGCTTCACGGCATTACCAGTGGGTTAATGGTGGCGAGTTTGGTGGGCGCCTGGAGCTAGCTACTAAGCATGGCGCCGTCGAGATCTTGAAGGGCAACATCGTGGATCTCCTGCCGATGGGTGACGAAACCTTGGTTATATCTGGTCTCGCGCATCTAAGTATGCGATCCGGTGCAGTTCACGTGATCTCTGAGTTGTCCGATCCGCCGACGCCGACGTTCGTGACAAAGCTTCCTGACGCACCAACGATTGTTTACTTAGACGACGAACGAAAGGACTATCCTCTCAAGGTACTTGTTGGAAGCATGAGTTTGATGTCGCTGGATCCGTACAACAATGTAGACATAATATATTGGGACGCTTTTTGGTCGTTTGGTTTGGATCCGACCAGCATCGTCCGCTATATGGACCATTATCTTATCGGTCTGCCGCACGGCATTGCAGTGATACCGGCACCGTGGGGTCCGACTTCTAATTACTGCCGTAGCAATTCTTCATACCGTGTGCCTGACTCCTGTACTCGGGTTCGATTCTATGCAGATGAGGCATTCCGTAGTGAAATAAAAGATAAGCTTCCACTTTATACGCAGCCTGCCACCTAACCAGCGGATCCAGCCGACGTCCGTCTCGTCGCTCGCTCCTCGCCGGCCGCGGCTGATCCTTGTCGTTAAATTTATACGACAACCTTTAACAAGGCTTTTACATTAATAAGAAGATGGAATTAAAATATGATGTTTAGTGAAAGATTTCCAGGATTATCTTTGCGATTGAAGTCTGGTTTTGATCCAAAGTCAATTTCAGCTAAAACTCATAAGAAGGTGGAAATTCTATGTATGGGAAAAGATTGCGAAAACTATGTAGAACGAAGACCAGATAATATGAGCCGAGTCTCTGGCGAACCTCGAGTATTCTGTAATCGCGAGAGTTGTGGTCAAGAGAAGTTAGCATTAATGCTTAAGAGGAAAGTTATTAAAGGCAACTCTATAAAAGATAAATTTCCAACTTTAGCTAAACAGTTAATATCTAATGATCCAGAACGTATTTCTTGGAGAGATACTAATAACTATGATTTTAAATGTATTGGTTGTAATGATACATTGAAGATTTCACCAAAAAGGATCAAAGAAAACAATGATGCTTGGGCTCCTTATTGTGAAAAAACAGATTGTAAAAATAAAAGTAAAACTGTTAAGTCAAAAATTTGTAAAGAAAGGGGAAGCTACGAAAAGCTTGCAATTGATGAAAGTTCTAGCATTGGTGTTTTATATCCCAATATCGCGAGGATGCAACATCCTACGTGTACCCTAAACTTAAATGAAATAAAAGCGGGTTCAAACAAAAAGGTTATTTTGAGTTGTTACTCATGTGGTGCGCCAACAAGTTATTCTCTTAACAAAACTACTTCTCACGAGGAGTTTTATTGTAAGGAAGAAAAATGTCTACAGCGTAAAAAAAATTATTTTAGGATGAGAGATTGGAAGACAAGAATAAAATCTAGAGGAACTTTTGCATCGGAACATCCTCAGCGAATTGACGAATGGGTTAGGTGTATTGACTTACCTCAGATAACACCATGGGATATTCCTCCTAATGTACGACTTAAAGTGGAATGGAAGTGTAAAGTAAATCCTAAGCATGTGTGGACCAGAAGTGTAGATGGCCGAGCAGGTTGTCCTTTTTGTACTGCTAACGTTAGTAGAATGCAGTTAAGGTTTGCTGCTGAACTTTCGCATTTTCTGAATATTCCCATTTCCCATTCAGAAGTGGTGAAAATTTCTGAAAATAGAGTAGAAGTAGATATCCCAATAAGATTAAATAATGGTGAAAAGTTTGCTTTAGAAGTGGATGGTTATAAATGGCATAAGGATAAAGCGAAAGAAGATTCCGAAAAGGATATTATCTTGAAAAGTGATGGTTGGACAGTCATAAGAATAAGAGATGATCGTCTTCAAGAATTGACATCGACTGACAAAACAATCCTTGTTCCTTCAAATGAGTTTTATAAACTACAATGGCGCGAAGCTATCATTCAGGTTTTAAAGTATTTAGGTTTATCAACGCCAAAAGATTACGATAGTTATCTAGCCCAAGATGAGTACTTGTCATTATTAGATTATTACAAACTAGGAGGAGGATAAAAATATAACAAACGCTTCAAAACGGATTCGCAACGCTCGGCGGTTTTAGATTAATTTAGCTTATGTGTTTACGGTGCAGTAATTGAGTATTGTGGTAGCGTTACTCACCACTTAAGCGGGCGCTATGCCTTCAACGGGGAACCGAATGGATAACACTCAAAGGTTTTGTTCGATATTAAGAAAAAGATCCTCCGAGCATGCGAAAGCAATGTCGCGATTGGCTGGCCTTTCAGGGATAATGGTATCAGTTCTAAGGCTAGAGCTGGATTCCATGGTTAGGGTAATATTTCTTTTATCCGAAAGTGACCTAACTGAAAGGGAGCGTCTAATCAAGCAAACTTTGAATGGTGAAGTTTGGACGGTGTTGACTGCAAATGGCAAGAACAAGAAAGTTACCAATAGGGAGATGGTTGAGCTATCTAATCAACTGCAAGGTTGGACACTTTCCGTTTACAAGTTTGGATGTGCATTCATTCATTTTTCGGCGTTTCACGATTACTCTGATATTAATCCATTCGAATCTCTAAGTATTGATGAAAAGACAGATATTTTATCGCACCTTAGGTATTACCATGGTGGGCCACAAACCGATAATCCATCGTTTTCGGAGTTAGCATCGTTCTTTCCTAGAGTATTCGAAAAAATAGCTGGAAACTTAGAGTGTTACATAAAAAATCTAGAAGATCGCTAAATTAACTGCGAGTCAAAACAAGTTGCTCCACGCTGTCCCTGCAATTTTACGTTACATTGATTGATAGTTTTTCTAATGTAAAAATATTGAGTGAGCCGGTTTGTGTTGCCCCAACTGAGGAGCCGACTTAGCAGGTTTGGTCCCAAACTTATAGGCCAAATATGGTCCATATAGTAAGCAGAATTAAGCTGGGCAAAAGCTGGGCAAAATCATGTCCTTTTGCATCCTAAATCGTCCTTCCAATACTGACTAATTCGTATAAATATCAAGTACATGATAGGACTATCTTTCTACTGTTCAGGGTTCGACTCCCTCTCTCACCGCCAAATTAAAACAAAGGGAATCAGTATCTTACTGGTTCCCTTTGTTGCTCTGGGACCTATTGGGGACCATTTTAGGGCGTTCTAGTCCGTTATTCTCCTCACTAAAACCCATCATTTCAGAGATACGATTAGCCATTCTTAGTGAGTCCTTAGGTTTTTGCCACATTAGCTATGTTATTCGTCGTCATTCTTTTACGCGCTTGAACTAAGGTATAGCCGCCACTTAATACTATGAGTAGGCTTCCCAGAATAGTCAGCAAATCTGGGGATTCTCCAAATATAAATATTCCTAAAGCTAAGGCAAAGAGTAAACGTGTATAACGAAAGGGGCTTACTACCGATACATCTCCAGTGCGCATAGCGATTGTCAGCGCATTATAAGCTATTACACCAAAGACGATTGCTCCAATTATCTGTATTGCAGCGGCAGCACTAAACTGTATTGCTTCATTTTGGTACATCAGTATCGCTAAGCCAGTAGGAATCAACACAAAAAAACCATACACTCCAAGCTGCATATTAGATAACACGGGAGAGGCTGCGCGTGTTGCTAAATCGCGTCCTGCAAAACCTAAGGTAGCGTGTAGTGGCACACTAATTTTGGCCACCTAAATAGAGGTGATATTATTACCTCGTAGATGACTTTAGGTGAACACATGAGATCGACAACCAGAAAAACATTTAGTGCTGAATTCAAACTTGAAGCAGCCCAATTAGTCCTCGATAAAAACCATAGCATCATCGAAGCTGCAAAGGCGATGAACGTTGGTAAGTCCACTATGGATAAATGGGTGAGACAGTTAAAACTAGAACGCCAGGGTGGCACACCAAAAGCATCTCCGATTACCCCTGAACAAATTGAAATCCGTGAGCTGAAGAAGCAAATAGCTCGTCTTGAGGAGCACAATCTTATCCTAAAAAAGGCTACCGCTCTCTTGATGTCAGACTCGATGAACAATTTACGCTAATCAGCGCACTCAAGCAGAGCCACTCTATTCTCACAATTTGTAATGCATTCAAAGTGCATCGAAGTAGCTATAAGTATTGGCTAAAAAGAAAAGAACATATTGATGCAGACTTTACTATTTTATGCAGTGAAGTGAAGGCCGCACATCATATTAGTCATGGCTCTGCCGGTGCGCGAACGATAGCGCAATTAGTGACTAACAAAGGGATTGGTCTCAGTCGTTATCGAGCCCGTAATCTAATGAAAAAGCTTGGGTTATTAAGCTGTCAGCAGCCTAAGCATTCTTATAGGAAAGCGACACAAGAGCATGTTGCAATCCCCAATACGCTTAATCGACAGTTTGCAGTAACTCAACCAGATCAAGTGTGGTGTGGCGACGTGACATATGTTTGGGTCAGTAATCGTTGGGCCTATCTAGCCGTTGTTTTAGACTTATTTTCCCGCAAACCTGTTGGATGGGCTTTGTTATTATCACCAGATAGTGAGCTGACCTGTAAAGCTTTGAAAATGGCATTTGAGTTAAGGGGTAAGCCTGAGAATGTGATATATCACAGCGATCAAGGTTCGCATTACACGAGCTTGAAATTCAGACAATTAATATGTCGTCTTCAGATTGAGCAAAGTATGAGTCGCCGCGGGAATTGTTGGGATAACGCACCAATGGAGCGTTTCTTTAGAAGTTTGAAATCTGAGTGGATATCCGCCAGTGGTTATGGGAATTTTACAGAAGCAGATAAAGAGATCACAAATTACATCACTGGATATTACAGTGAGACCAGACCCCATCAATATAATGGAGGGTTAACGCCAAATGAGTCAGAACGTTTATATTGGAATGACTCTAAAACCGTGGCCAATTTTACTTTACCACTACAATATAGCTTATTAGAATCCAATAGAAACATCATTTTCTGATCACTATAGCAAGCTTTCTCTGCTTATCTGAATAGGGTTTGTAGCTTAAGTTAACAATGATTCTGGTTTAAAAATAAATAGGGATAATAAGCATTAGCAAGAAACGATAATAGATACAGAAATGGTTTTTTTATCTATATCAGATGGCAAGTTAAGCCTCTTTTTACCATAAGGATTATGGTTGGTGTATCGTTTTAATATTATCAACTTGTACGGCTAGTCTAAGATATTGATGTCAGGTATGTGCTGCTGTTTTTCAGCTTTTATGATGAATAACATTGTTTGAAAGAGGTCTATATTGTTTGAAAGAAGCCTATATTGTGAGGTTAATGTTATATGTAGTAGTCTTAAGCCAATAATGGGAAAGATTAAATAATCCATCAGTTGATTTTACACTAAGTGATTTTGTATTGGGGATTTAATGTTTTTAGGTTTATATAAAATGAAATTGCGTTGAATCGTACAGAAAAGTTAACTAAATAACTTTGGGGAAATGATTAATCGCTCAACTAAAACTGAGCGATTAATCATATTAACAAAAAAGTATTATTGTTTTAAAAATTAACTTTGGATATTAATCGTTACTTTCTCGATGACGATAGGTTCACGGGGCACGTCTTCGTGGCCAGCGACCGTGGAGGTTTTGACTTTCTCAATTTGCTGGATAATGTCCATTCCCGCCGTAACCTTACCAAATACCGCGTAGCCCCAACCGTTATTGGTGGTGGCAGTATGGTCTAAAAAGTCATTATTGGCTGTGTTGATGAAGAATTGCGCGGTGGCCGAGTGAGGCGCATCGGTGCGAGCCATAGCGATTGTGCCTATGGTGTTACTTAGGCCTTTGTTGGCTTCGTTAACGATAGGCTCGTGGGTTGGTTTTTCCTTCATTTTTGCGGTAAACCCGCCGCCTTGGATCATAAAGCCTTTGATCACTCGGTGAAAAATCGTGTGTTCAAAGAAGCCTTCTTCACAATAGCGGACAAAGTTTTTTGAACTGACTGGCGCATGTTCAAAATCGAGTTCTATAGTGATGTCGCCTAGATTTGTGCTAAATGTAATCATGCTAATATCTTCTATCTTAATGAGTTTTTATATCTAATAAGTCACGACTTGTACTGAGTCATTACTTGGTTTTAGGGCCGCTATTCCACGGATTAAAGGGCGCGCTGCGACCCGTTGTCTCGTTACCATTATCAGTCTGAATAGATTGCGGCCGTGTTACATTGGCTTTAACCTCTGGCTTTGATTTCGCGCTGCGATGCTTTTTCGCATGGGCGGTTTCAAAGGAGCCTTCTTTCGCGGGGCGCGAGGATCTGGCCTCAGGTGCCCGAGCTTTAAAGGTTTTTGGCGTAGTATTTTTGGGCACAAAATCGAGAATAGACACAGGCACTTCTTTGTTCGGCACAAAGCCTTCAATTTCTTTACGCACTATGAGGTGACCTAGACGGCGCTCGATAGCACATAGATTCCTAAAATCATCTTTAGAAACAAAGGAGATGGCTTCGCCGCAGGCGCCAGCACGACCGGTTCGGCCGATGCGGTGAATATAATCATCGGCTTCATCGGGCAAATCATAATTGACCACACGGGTGAGGGCGTCGATATCGATACCGCGGGAAGCAACGCCAGTCGCGACTAAAAAGCGTAGTTTGCCAGATTTGAAATCCACTAATAATTGCTCGCGTACCGCTTGGCTGCGACCGCTGTGAATGGCTTCGGCGGCAATGCCACGTTTTTCGAGTTGGCTAACCAGTTTGGCGGCGCCTTGTTTCGTCTGGATAAAGATCAGTGCCTGTTCCCACGCTTGCTCAGTGATGAGTTTGCTTAACAGGGCCGACTTTTTATCTTTATCGACAGTGATCAACCATTGGTCGATTTGTGGTGCGTTTGCGCTGTCGCGGGCAATTTCAATTTCGACTGGGTTTTCAACCGCTGTTTTCGCTAAAAAGCGCACTTGCTTAGATAAGGTTGCCGAAAACAACAGATTTTGGCGTTCTGTTGGCAGACGTTCGATGATCTTATTGATGTCTTCGATAAATCCCATATCGAGCATTCTATCGGCTTCATCTAGGACTAATACCGAGATTTCATCGAAATGAATCGCTCTTTGGGTGTACATATCGAGCAATCTACCGGGTGTTGCCACCAGAATATCGACGCCTTCAATAAGACGTTGTTTCTGCGGTGCGGAATCCACGCCACCATACATGGCCATAGACGTCAGCGGCAGGTATTTTGCGTACTTGGCAATATTGTCTTCTACCTGAACGGCCAATTCGCGGGTTGGTGTTAAGATTAATGCACGAACGCGTTTAGCACGGATTTTCGGCATCTCGGCGAACATTTGCAGTATTGGCAACACAAAACTGGCGGTTTTACCTGTACCTGTTTGCGCGCCAGCAAGCAGGTTTTTGCCTTTCAAGATCACCGGAATGGCTTTTTCTTGGATCGGAGTAGGTTGTGAATAGCCGAGCTCAGTGATGGCTCTTAAAATCGGATCGCTTAATCCAAGTTTGGAAAATGGCATTGAATGTCTCAGGTAAAGGGTCAGGTCAATAATGTATAAGCAAACTGTTACGCTAAAGCATGAACAGTGAAGCAGGGCGATATTATAGCAGGAGGTGAAACAGAATAGGCGATTATCATTATTTGTGTGTGTTTGGTAAAGAGGGGCTTATACGTCGAATAGGCGAATGATAGGCGGTAAAATATTGAGAACTTACAATTTTGTAACCGGGCATGTATTCATGGCTAACATAGCTGCAATTATTGGGGCAATATGATTAACTGAGGTAATTTTTGTATGCCTGATAAATCTTAACAAAGGACCCATAATAATGAAAAAAAACGCTATTTCCCTTGCGATAGTGCTATCGCTGGCCAGCCTTGCTGGTTGTCAATCCCATACGAGTCAAACTGCGCCCGTAGTCGCACCTGAAGTTAAAGCCCACTCATTTGAGCAATTTTCAGCATCCTTTATTGATTCATTGTGGGAATTATCACCGACTTGGGCCTTATACAGTGGCAAGCATGTTAACGATGGTTACCTTGAAATCCCCGATGCAGCAGGTCGAGCAAAGACCTTAGCGTTTGTGAAAGCGCAGCAAGCGCAATTGACTCAGTTCGAGCAAAAGTCGCTAACGCCGAATGAGCTGATTGATTACCATCTGATCGACAATTTACTCGGTAGCATGGCATGGGAAATTGACAGTTTTAAATCCTGGCAGTGGGATCCTTCAAGCTACAACGTATCGGGCGGTTTTGCCCAAATCATCAATGAAAATTTCGCTCCATTAGATGACAGATTACGTTCGGTATTAGCGCGTTTAGAAAATGTGCCAGCTTATTATGCTGCCGCGCAGGCGAACATTAGCAAACCAACATTGGAGCACACTGAGTTAGCAGTGCTGCAGAATCAAGGTGCATTTTCGGTTTTTTCCGATGACTTATTAAAACAGGTCGCGGACTCTGGTTTGACTGATGCGGAAAAAGCGTTATTTAAAACGCGTTTCGATACGGCAACTGCCGCGATTAACGGCCATATCGCTTGGTTAGACAAATTAGTGGTTCAACTTAAAAAAGATGGGGCACGTAGTTTTAGAATTGGCGAGGCGTTATATGAGCAAAAATTTGCCTTTGATATCCAAGCGGGGATGACGGCGAAACAGCTATATCAAAAAGCCGTAGCCGATAAAGATCGTGTTCAAGGAGAAATGGCTAAAATTACCGATAAGTTATGGCCTAAATATTTTACTACGCCAAAGCCTGCTGACAGTAAGCTCGCCATTCGCCAATTAATCGATAAATTATCGACTCAGCATGTTCAGCGCGATGAATTCGTGAATGAAGTGCGTAAGCAAATTCCAGAGCTGATTGAATTTGTAAATAAGAAAAAACTAGTCACATTGGATCCTAAAAAGCCACTCGTTGTCCGTGAAACGCCCGAATATATGCGTGGTTATGCCGGTGCATCAATTAGTGCGCCTGGACCCTATGAGAAGTCAGGCAATACTTATTATAACGTGACGCCACTCGATGGCATGAGTGATGAGTCTGCCGAGAGTTACTTACGTGAATATAATCACTGGATCCTGCAAATCCTCAATATTCATGAAGCCATCCCAGGGCACTACACTCAACTCGTTTACTCTAATCAATCTCCGAGTTTAGTGAAAAGTTTATTTGGTAATGGTGCTATGGTCGAAGGTTGGGCGGTTTATACCGAGCGTATGATGTTAGAAGAAGGCTATGGCAATTTTGAGCCTGAAATGTGGTTGATGTACTACAAGTGGAATTTACGTGTTATCTGTAACACGATTTTGGATTATAGCATTCATGTGAAAGACATGACTGAAGAGCAAGCCATCGCTCTGATGATGAACGAAGCCTTCCAACAGCAGGCAGAAGCCGAAGGCAAGTGGCGCCGCGCGACGCTTAGCCAAGTTCAATTGACGAGCTACTATTCTGGTTATCGAGAAATCTATGATTTCCGTGAAGAATACAAAAAATCGCAAGGTAAAGATTTTGACCTTAAAACCTTCCACGAAACATTCTTGAGTTATGGTAGTGCACCAGTGAAATATATTCGCCAATTAATGCAGAGCAAATAAGTTCGCATATTGATATAAATCAGCAGAGCTTAGGCTCTGCTTTTTTATGCCAAATAGCTAGACAGGTATAGTGTGAGCTTAACATAAGTTGGCATTGTTACTTATGAAATGAAACCGTTAATACTGTGCGAATAATGAAAAGCCGAAAATTCTGCCATATAACCGAAAAAGTATATATTTCGTTATATGGCATATGCAGATGTTAATCAAACAATTTAACTGCGTGGTGATAGAGCACAATGGCGATAAACTTACTTCTTAGATTTAGATGATGCCATCAGCGCTAATACTTCATCGTAAGAAATGTTAAATTCTCTCGACAAGTTAATGATTTTTGTTTTGTAGGTTTGAATATTCTCTTGCTGAGCTAATTGATGTTTCTTTTCTTCAACTAACTCATTAACGGTTTCTTGTAATATCAATAATCGACGTAAACTATAGTCGAGAGATTTAATATATTTACCCATTTGTTGCTTGTTACGTGCTTGCTCAAGATCCGTTGAGACTTTCTTATCATATCCATACTCATCAAGAGCTGCGATTGCGCTCTGTAAATCAAGATCAGTTGTCATTTGGTTTTCGCTTTATAACAAAGAGGTGTGGGAACAAATGTATGAAACTTTAAAGAGTGTCATAGGACGTTAACTATCGCAGATTATAATGCTTATGCCAATATACACCAAGCCTTTGCACGTTAAAATGAAATAAAAAATTCCGCTGATTTTTGCTTTGACCTTGTCGGGGTCTACAATTATGAGTAGTCTAAAGTTATAGACTATTATGGAGATTCAAATGCTTGATCTACTACCAGATTTATTCGACCACTATCCGTCTAAATTACAGTTACTTCCCCTTGCATTTAAACCCTTTGGTGGTAAACGGCTCTTCTGGGGCGAGATAGTCACAGTAAAGTGCTTTGAGGATAATTCAAAGGTAAAAGAGATACTTGCACAGGATGGGCATGGAAAAGTGCTCGTTGTCGATGGCGGCGGTTCTCTGCGCCGCGCACTATTAGGTGACCTCATAGCGCAGAGCGCCTTAGATAATGGTTGGCAAGGGATAGTGATTAATGGTTGTGTTCGCGATGTGGCGAGATTAAATACTTTCAGCTTAGGTGTCTTTGCCTTAGGGGCTATGCCGATAAAAACCGAAAAATTAGGTCAAGGTCAAATTAATGTGGTTATCGATATGGGGGGCGTGACGGTTAAGCCCGGTATGATGCTCTATGCTGATGAAAATGGTATTGCAGTAAGTGATGAAATGTTGAACTTTGCATTTTTAAATTAACATTTCTAAATGCATTAGTTGCTATAAATTCAAGTTGTTTTTGATAAGGATATTTATATGAAATTCATTAAGTGGCTCTTAGCCTTAATGGTGACGCTCATTCTTTTAGTCACCGTTTATCTCACCGTCTTTTTCGACCCTAATGATTTTAAACCTGAGATAGTCGATGCCGTAAAAAAACAAACGGGTCGTGAATTAGTCATTACTGACGATTTATCTTGGACATTTTTCCCTGTTATAGGTATTAATTTAGGAGGGGTGTCTTTATCTAACCCTGAAGGCTTTACGCCTAAGGCTATGTTAGAAGTCAAAAAAGCCGTTGCTGAAGTGGCGCTCATGCCGTTGTTTAGTCAGAAAATTGAAATTGCAGAATTGAGTCTCGATGGCGCAACGATCAATTTAGTCACCCGTAAAAATGGCACTAGCAGTTTCGATGGGTTGAGCGGCGATAATAGCCCAAAAACAGCGTCTCCAGCTGCTGCCGAATCCTCATCGAATGCTAAACTTAACGACATTAATATTGGTGGCATTTCTATCACCAATACCCAAATTAATATGATTGACGAAGCTAATAAGCAGACTCAAGTCTTTACCTTAAGTAGCTTCACCTTAGGTGAGTTCTCTTTAGATAAATTTGCGCCTATCGCCTTTGAATTCAGTGCAACTATGCCGGATATGACGATAAGTAGCGAAGCTAAAGGTGAACTAAAACTCAGCCGAGACTTTAAACAACTCGTTATCAATGGGCTGAAAATTGATACTGTGGTGGAAGGTGAGAGTATTCCGAACAAGAAACTCGAAACATCTGTCAGCTTAGCAACTCAAATCGCCCTTGATAAACAGCAATTGTCCGTCGATATTGCGCAGCTCACCGCGGCGAGCATTACCGCTGCGGGTAAAGTGGGTGTTAATTATGGTACGAAAATCCCACAAATTAATGCTGATTTTCAAGTTGGTGATATTGATTTAGATACACTGTTACCTAAAACAGAGGCCACCGCCACCGCTGAACAAGCGCCAGCAGCAAACTCTCAGGCAGTTGAGCCTGATCTCTCAGCCCTTAAGCAGCTTGATGTAAAACTCAAGTTGACTGTTAAGTCTATTAAGGTCGCGAATCTGTCGACTCAAAATTGGTTAATGGATGTGGGCATTAAAAATGGCGTGTTAGATCTGACGAAGCTGAATGCGGATTTATATCAAGGTCAGTTGCTGGTGAGCGCTCAGGTTGATGCTCGTCAAGCGGTGGCAAGTTATCAATTCGATAAAAAAGTGACGGGCGTGCAAATTCGTCCTTTGCTGAAAGATGCGGCGGATGTGGATTTATTGGCCGGTACAGCCAACTTTGATGTGAAGGGGAAAGGTAAGAGTTTGATCCCTGAGCAGTTAAAGAAAAACCTGTTAGCGAATGGTCATTTTGATATTAATGACGGTGCTCTGTACGGGGTAAATATTCCACAGATGATCCGCAGCGCACAAGCTAAGTTAAAGGGCGACTTATCGCCAGAAACGAAGGCGGAGCGCAAAACTGACTTCTCGAGTCTGACGGGCAGTTTCTCGTTGGATAATGGCGTTGCCACGAATCCAGATCTTGCCTTGTCTTCGCCTTTACTGCGTTTGGATGGTAAAGGCACTGCGAATTTATTGACTGAAGCCTTGGACTACAGACTAACCGCTAGCCTAGTGAATTCATTGAAGGGTCAGGGTGGTAGCGACAAAGATGCGCTGGCTGGAGTTGACATTCCGTTGGCGATTACAGGCACTTTCCAAAAACCTGAATATGCTTTGGATACTAAAGCCTTACTGAATAATCAGCTAAAGGAAGAAACCGACAAAGCTAAGGAAAAATTAAAAGACTCCTTATTGAAAAAACTAGGCGGTTTCTAATGGTTGTTTCTACGCGTTACGCATTACTTGTTTGCGCGAGTGCTTTTGTCGGCGGGCAACTTGTTGGGTGCTCGGCGCCTGAAGCCGCTGACACGAGTCAGTCAACCAAGGGTGAGACTACAACAGCCGCGGCCGTTCAGCCTGAGATTATTCGCGCTGCCGATCTGGCGCTCGATGTTTCTGGGCTTAAAAGCACTCCGACATTAAAGGCTGAACCTGTGATGGCAGAAAAGGCACAAGGCTTGCTTCGCGGCGAATTAACTTTAGAACCTTTTATTGATTTTAAGCAGCCGGTTAAGGCGACATTGACAGTGACAAATCCACAAACCTATGCTGTCGGCCTACGTTATAACTCTGGGATGACGGCGGATTTGTGGTTGATAACGCAGGAGGGCAAACGTCTGTGGGCTTGGTCGGATGATATGATGTTTACCCAAGCATTACGTGATAGCCAATTGGCGGCAGGGAAAGTGATCACGACTTCATTTAGTATTCCGCCCAAAGCATTTGCAGGAATACCTGCAAATGGTGCTCGCTTAGAAGCGCATTTTGCCGCTAAAGCGTTAGAGTCTGATGCCGTTGTTATGGCGCCCGTTGTCTTATTACTGACGATGGAATAACGTCGCTTCTCATAATAGAGAAAGCCCGTAATAGAAAAAGGCAGCAATCCGATAGGGTTGCTGCCTTTTTGTTATCTATGGCTCAATTTTGCTTAGGATTTATAGCACTAATCCGTTCGAACTATGTGCCAGTTTAGTCCCTACGCACTCAACTTAGTTTCATCAACCACTAATTTGATCACTTGGCCTGGTTGTAAATACTGTGATTGCGCTAGGCTATTCCACTCGAGTAGCTCGGCAACAGTTACGTTAAATTTATTGGCGATACGGGCAAGTGAATCACCGGATTTTACCTTGTAACTAACAGTACGAATTTGTGCGGTTTGCTCAAGCTCCTTTGGTGCTAAGATCACTAACTTCTGACCGTTTTGTAGCTTGCTATTCTTAGCCAATTTGTTCCAAGTGCTGAGTTGTTTCACCGTCACTTTATGGGCTTGGGCTATTTCTGAGAGTGTGTCTCCTGACTTAACCTGATAAGCAATTTTTGTTGATTCAACTGCAGCATGTGATTTTTTCGGCAATTGCTGCTTAGTTGACAGGGCATAAAGCTGCTTGTCTTGCGCATCGACAGGAATAATTAAATGCTTGCCTGCGACGATCGTGTTGCTTTTCATGCCGTTGGCGGCGCGAATAGCGGCAACGGTCGTATGGTGCTGCGTAGCAATCTTGCCAATGCTATCGCCAGATTTGATCGTGTAACGTAACCAGCTGATCCTATCTTCGGTTTCTGTTTCAGCAAGCGCTTTTTTAAATTCTTCCGATTTATCAATTGGTAGCACTAAGGTGTGCGGACCAAGTGGCGATGTAGCCCAGCGGTTATAACCTGGGTTGAGTTTTTGTAACTCAAGCGTGGTCATATTGGCAAAACCTGCCGCCATGGCTAAATCAATTTGGCTATCAATATCAACCACTTCAATAGTCGGATTGTTGTCAATTGGCGCTAAAGATATGCCATATTCATCAGCGTGTTTAATGACTTCTGCCAGTGCGAGCAGTTGCGGCACATAGCGTTCTGTCTCTCTGGGCAAATCCAATGACCAAAAATCCGTTTTTAAGCCTTTTTTCTCGTTACGTTTGATTGCATTGAGCACCCGTGATTCACCCGAGTTATAGGCAGCAATAGCATAAAGCCAATTGTTATTGGTTTTATCGTAGAGGTATTCCAGCATATCGAGCGCCGCAGTCGTTGATGCGGGGACATCACGACGACCGTCATACCACCAGTTCATTTCTAAACCGAAATGACTGGCCATAGGTGTGGTAAATTGCCACAGACCCGATGCCGCGCCAGTCGATGATGCGGAAGGATCAAAGGCACTTTCAATTATGGGTAACAAAGCTATCTCAATAGGAAGATGACGCTTTTCAAGTTCTTCTACAATCATGTACATATAAGGTGCAGCACGTTCCGAGATGATCGCCAGATGCTGTGGGTTTTTGATGTACCAATCACGGTATTGATTCACCAATTTTTGATCTGGAACCGGTAACTGCATGCCTTGACGAATTCGCTCCCACACATCGGTAATTTGCGCCGATGGAGCCTCGGTTGCGAGGTAATATTCTGGGACTGTATTTTCGGTTGTGACGGCTTCAACTTCTGTTTGGTTAACGCCATGGTTGTCTAATGTTTGACAGCCTGTGAGTAGGGCAAATCCCCCTACAACAACATAAAGTGATACTCTCATTGAAAACGGTAGTCCTCTGTTAGTGCATCGCTTTTCTTTATAGTAACAGTATGTTTTATAAGAAGATAAAGACGACGCAGCGCGCAAAGTTTTCACGCAAAACGAGCCATTCTATGGGATCTTTTCGATCTTGTCCCTTAATTATCGTACATAATGTAAGGCCATTTTTGACTTACATCATCAAAAATGAGAAAAACTGTTTGAATTTCAATCTATAATATTGCTTTTGTGATCAAAAATTATCTTTCCACTGTCTGAGTAAGGTAAAACCGCTGAGTTCGTCTAAATTTGCGTGATTTAGACTGCTAAAATGCTGTTTTATGTTATCGACAATTTCAGTGTCGCTAGGGCGTAAAAAGGGATTGATGGCACGCTCTAAAGCGATGGTGGAGGGAACAGTCGCTTTGTCTTGGCGACGTAACTGCATCGCGCGTTCGTTATAGTCTTGGAGCTCGTGATTGTTGGGATTGACCGCGAGGGCAAATTTGAGGTTTGAAAGTGTGTATTCATGGGCACAATAAACCCGAGTGTCGGCGGGAAGCTGGGCAAGTTGCTGTAGTGAGTTGAGCATTTGCGCTGGCGTGCCTTCAAATAAGCGTCCGCAGCCGCCGCTAAACAGGGTGTCACCGCAAAATAAGGCATCTTCAACAACGTAGGCTATATGTCCTGCTGTGTGGCCTGGTACATCTAAAACTTGCAGCTCAGCGCTGAGATACTCCAGTGTGAATTTGGGCTTGGCTTTTGCGTGCAGTGGATGTGTGATGCCTTCGATCTTCTCATTATCTGGGCCATAAACCGTGAGTCTATTATGACTATAGGCTTGAAGCGCTGCTACGCCACCCGTATGGTCATTGTGGTGGTGGGTCAGTAAAATGCCCGCTAGCGTGAGTTGATTGGCTTGCAGGTAGTCAATGACCACACTTGCATCGCCGGGATCGACAACATAAACCTGAGTATGGGGCTGTTGTTGTAACACCCAGATATAATTGTCATTAAAGGCTTTGATCGCTGTTATAGTGAGCATAGAACTGCCTATGTCTGTATTTCAATTTGAAGATAAAGGTATTATCCATGAGTGAACGGCCCTTGGCGACCTTTGCCGCTTTTGCCCTGTGGCAGAATGTTGGTCATCTTTGACCCAATTGGATACTTGTCTACCCAACTAACGGAGGAACTCTGTGTCGCATTTTAGTACTGAGCTCAAGCCCGAACAATGGAGTGACCTACCCAATGGTGAGGCACTACAGCAAGCCGTCGCTAAACAGCTTGAAGATTGGTGGCCAAGAGTCTTTGGTTATCATTTATTAAAGTTAGGGCCTTTGAGTGCCGAATTGTCGAGCATGGCATCGCCAGTCGCCCATCATTTTTCACTCTCGCCATCTAAAGGCGCCTCTATTGAAGGCGATTTTTGCCATTTACCCCTGCAGAATGCGGCGATAGATGCGGTGGTAATGAGTCTATTGCTCGAATTTGAACCCGATCCTTACCGTATTCTTCGCGAAACCGATAGGGTACTCATCGCCGGAGGCTATCTTTTTATCGTCGGTTTTAATCCCTTGAGTCCGGTATTTTTGGGTAAGTTATGGCCTAAATATCAGGATTGTCTTCCTTGGAATGGCCGTTTTTTTATGCCTTCGAGGGTGCGAGATTGGTTAGGTTTATTAGGTTATCAAGTGGTGGGGGATGAGCGTTTGGTCTATCACCCATTAATGGGCGAGTTTACCCAAGGTAGATTTTTTCAACAGAGTTTAGCGTCATGGCTTCCTAGCGCGGGCAGTTTGTATTTGATTGTGGCACGTAAACTCGAGTCGCCACTCACACCTATTCGCGATAAACGTAAGGTGCGGCAGACAAATTGGACCACGGCACCGACCGCGGGTCGTTCGGGGCATTTATCAGAGCATTCGGAAAACGGATAAGCCATTTCCATTTTAAGTACAGGTTTTTATATGCGGATCACCTTAAGACAACTGGCAGTATTTGAGGCTGTGGCACGTAGCGGCCAAGTCGCAAAGGCGGCTGAACAAGTGAGTTTATCACCACCGGCGACATCTATGGCCTTAGCCGAATTAGAAAAGCAGCTAAATGCCCGCCTATTTGAACGTATTGGCAATCGATTACAACTTAACTCCCAGGGTAATTTACTGCTGCCATTGGCAACGGATTTATTGCACCGCGTTGAACAAATTGAGCAGGCATTTACTTATCATGGTGGTGATCTGGTTGGGCGTTTAAGCATCAGTGCCAGTTCGACAATCGGCAATTATCTAATGGCGAAAGCCGCAGTGGCATTTTGTCAGCAACATACTCAAACCCATGTGGATGTGGCGATTACTAATACTCAAGATGTGATCCAAGCGGTTGCGCAGTTCCGCTCTGAAATGGGTTTTATTGAAGGCCATTGCACTGACAATCGTTTGAGTGTCGAGGCATGGCATAAGGATAGGCTGCTGGTGTTTTGTCATCCGGCGCATCCTCTGGCGGGGAAAGTGGTTAAACCTGCAGTTGTTAAAGGCCTGTCTTGGGTGCTACGTGAGGAAGGATCGGGCACTCGCGAATATTTTGTAAATGCCGCCAATGAGTTGGATATGCAGCCAGAGGCTAAATTCTGCTTTACTACGCCGGATGCGATTAAATTGGCCGTGAAACAAGGTGCTGGGCTTGGGGTGTTATCTGAGTTGGCGCTGGAGAAAGAAATCAGTCGTAAAGAGTTGGCGTTAGTCAC
Source organism: Shewanella oncorhynchi (assembly GCF_030848765.1). NCBI lineage: Bacteria > Pseudomonadati > Pseudomonadota > Gammaproteobacteria > Alteromonadales > Shewanellaceae > Shewanella > Shewanella oncorhynchi. Next base: position 2,761,953 of record NZ_CP132914.1, on the reverse strand, counting down.
GATTGAGGGACTCGTACTCGAACGGCAGTTTTATCGCATCACCCATAAGAGCCGTCAGGCGACATCCCTAGGTCAAGCTTTTGTGCTGTTTTGTGAGAATTTTTTCAATATTGCAGGTGTGGAACTGAAATAAGCCGTTTGATAGCAATGGCTCATAAATAGTGAGCATAAATGTTAACGGTGGGCTGACACAGAGATGAATAGTGAAATAAATCGTCACGCCCAAGTGCTTAACTTAGGCGTGATTGCATCGAACTTACTTTTTCGCACTTAGCGAGTTTACACTGAGTGGCACTGGGTTAAGGCTGATAACCTAAATCGGGTTGGGTTGGTTTAGATTCTGCTGCGGTGCGAGCTAACACATCGCAACGTTCGTTTTCGGCGTGGCCAGCATGACCTTTAACCCATTGCCAGTCGATAGTGTGCATCTGTGAGGCTTTATCTAACCGTTTCCATAGGTCAACGTTTTTGACTGGGGTACGGTTTGATGTCATCCAACCTTTTTTCTTCCAGCCATGGATCCATGTCATTATGCCTTGGCGCATATATTGGCTGTCGCTGGTGAGCACGACTTGGCAAGGCTCTTTCAAGCTTTCTAACGCTATGATTGGGGCTAACAATTCCATGCGATTATTGGTCGTGAGCGCAAAACCGTCGGACATCTCCTTTGTATGGCCTTTATAATTCATTACAATGCCATAGCCGCCAGGACCGGGATTGCCTAAGCAAGAGCCGTCGGTGAAGATGTGGATCAGTTTTAGTTCAGTCATCAAATTGTTACCATAGCCGGGAATTTCGGCCGAGTATAACTAAAAATTGTCATAAGAAGCGCATAAAAACATGAATATTATCTCTAATGCTAGCCGTCAGGTTATTTTAGATACCGAAACCACAGGTATGAACCAAGGCAGCGGTGCCATCTATTTAGGCCATAGGATCATCGAGATAGGTTGTGTGGAAGTGGTGAACCGTCGTTTGACGGGGCGTTATTACCACCAATATATCAATCCAGGTCAAGCAATCGATCCCGAAGCCATCGCCGTTCACGGTATTACCGATGAGCGCGTGGCTAAAGAGCCGCGTTTCCATCAAATTGCTCAAGAGTTTATCAACTTTATCGACGGCGCTGAAATCGTCGCACATAACGCGAACTTCGACGTGAACTTCATGGATCATGAGTTTTCATTGTTGCAGCCACGTGGGCCGAAAACCGCTGATATTTGTCAGATCCTCGATACCTTAGAGATTGCTAAGTTTTTACATCCCGGCCAGAAAAACAACCTTGATGCCCTCTGTAAGCGTTATGGCGTGGATACCTCTCGCCGCGAGTACCACGGCGCTTTACTCGATGCCGAGATCCTCGCCGATGTTTATCTGATCATGACCGGCGGGCAGACAAAGTTTAATTTGTCTAACGAAGAAGCGGGGCAGGAAGCGGGGGGGATTCAACGTTTTGATCCACAATCACTTAATCTTAAAGTGATTGGCGCATCGGCCGATGAACTGACAATGCATGAACAACGCCTTGATTTAGTCGCAAAATCAGGTAAATGCCTCTGGAGAGGATAGAAGAATTACTATGCCTATGTCGCGCCATAAACCCATTTTAGCTTTTTGCCTTCTTGTCACTACGCTGTTATTAAGTGTGGCGAGTGTATTGGCCGCTGACCTAGATCCAGCCAAAAAAGTCGTCAAGCCACCTAAGGCTACGCCGATTGTAGGATTGGAGACGGCTTCCGAGCTTAAAAACCGTTTTCGTATTGATCATATGGTCGATAACATGACCTTATTAGTGGAGCGTGAATATGGCTCTGCGCCTGTGGTCATAGTGTTACCCGATGGCAGTAAATGGTACGCCAATCGTCATCCAGCAACCGTTAAGTGGGTTGATGGTATAACGGGCGATATTATTTACATTGAGTCACCACAGCCCGGACCTTGGCAGTTGGTGGGCAAGGTCGTCTCTGGTTCAACCCTTAAGAAGCTCTCAAAACTCGAAATCGAAGTCCAGCCTTTACCACAGCCAATCTTCCAAGGTGAACAAGTTAAAATTGTCGCGCAGTTAATGGGTGACGAGCAGCGTGTGCGTATGCCTGGGTTGGATTATTTAGTCGAATGGACGGCACATTTTGTGAGTAAACATAAGGCGGGCGATGAAAACTTTGCCGCGGGTGACATTATTGTTGGTTCCTATAAAGACAATGGTGAAGATTACGATGAAAAACCCGACGATGGTGTATTTACCAGCAATATCAATATAAAGCAGCCTTGGGGTGATTATGAGTTTGTCGTGCAGGCACGTAATAATGTGTTTGAACGGCAGGTTTCATTCCCGTTTAAATTGTCACCTCGGCCAATTAATCTAGAAGTTATTACCCCTGACGATCCGCTAACAGGGCAATGGAAAGTCATGTTACACGTGGATAAGACAGTGTTGCAGCTGGCTGAGACGCATTTTTCCTTTGAGTTAGTCGGTCCTGCTGGCTTGCAACTGCCTTTGGTTGTTAATGGTCTCACTGAGCCTGACTCTGAATTAGATTTACCTACAGTGACAGAGTTTGGTAGTTATCGAATTAAAGGTTTTGTGGCTACGACGACTGTCACTGGTCGTGAAATCGTGCTGGATTTACCTGAGCTTTTCTTTAACTTAATTGAACCACCAGAACCACCACCAAGTGCCGAAGAGTTGGCTGCTGTTGCTGCACAAAAAGCGGCAGAGGAAGAAGAGCTTGCGAAGAAAGATGCGATGTTCTGGATCATTACAGTCAACGCTATCTTATTAGTCTTAGGCGTGGTGGGATTAATTGTGTGGCGTAAGCGTCAAAGTTTGGCGCAGGCCTTAGCTGCCGCGGAGTTACGTTTATTGAATGAAGCATCTGCAAATCCACCCGCAGCGCCTTCATTAGATGAAATCGATCTCACTATGCCAGATGAGGCAGATAAAGACCGTTAGCCAAGCGTTGCTTAATGTGTTTGATTTATGACTTTGAACTGGAACGTTGCAGCGATATTTGAGATATAAATCAAGGTCTGCAATTGACTTGGCTTTTTTTTAATCAAATGATAAATCGAAGTAAAAAAACGGTTGACGCCTGCAGGGCTCAACCGTATTATTCTTCGCATCTTAAGCAGAGCCTTGATAAGTGTGTTGAATTATCGTTCTGTTTTAACATCAGCAGCATGTCACGCTGGGGTTAGTGGGTTTAATACCCGTAAGATACTTGGATATGGAAAAATTTGGAGCTGTAGTTCAGTTGGTTAGACTATAGTTTTAACATCAGCGGCCTGTCACGCTGGGGTTAGTGGGTTAGATACCCGTCAAATATTGGGATATGGAAGAATTTGGAGCGGTAGTTCAGTTGGTTAGAATACCGGCCTGTCACGCCGGGGGTCGCGGGTTCGAGTCCCGTCCGCTCCGCCAAAATTCATGAAGCCCATGCTATTAAATAGCATGGGCTTTTGATTTTGATCCATCTAATTTTCTCGTTTCTCTCTTCGTGACCGTGACTAACAAGTGACCATTTGGTGACCCAAACTCTCTTTTGACCGGAGGTCACTGCCTTTTCAGCTTGACCCCGTTGATATTACAATTTTAATACCAATTGCATTAATTAACTGGTCAGATTTGCCCACTGTCTAGTATGCACTTCTATCACTCTTACTTTCTTCTCGATGAAGGTGTTCCACACGATTGAACACTGCTCGATTCCCTAGGCTGCCACGACTTTACTTAAATAGTTGTTGAACAAAGCGATAAAGCTCAAGACTTATCACGCTTGCTAGGCGTTTATGTCTATCGTAATAGCCGACTTACTCACGCTCATTACTCGGTATAACAGTGCTATAGGGAACAGGTTGCATTGTTGTTTGATGAAACGGAATTTTACTTCATTTCTCTCGCAAAGAAGGCGCTTGCCTCGGCGTATCCCTTGGGTATTTTTAGTATTTCTTTCTCCATGTGTAATTATTTGTTTTCTCAACGCAATCGCTTCAGCTCACCACGTTCAGATTCTTCTAAGGTGAAACCTTGTTGCAGGGCTTCGTGTTTTTCCTTCCAGTTGTAAAGCAGAATAGTGCTAACCCCAAGAGATTTTGCTGCATCTGCAATGCTATAACCTTGCTCTAGCTGCATCAAGACACCTTCATCTTTAATAACTCTTATGTAATTTTTTCAGACTCATATCGATCTCTTAATTTATTAACCATACTGTCTTAAAATTAAGTGTCCGATGGAATTAGACCTGAACATAATTAGATTAACGCTCCTTAGTAGCATCTGACTAGGCATGCTATTTGGGGTCTCTCACATCCTATTTGGTTATGTGGGCTAAAATAATATATAGATCACTAATTTATAACGAAGATAAAACGAGTCATTGACAAAAAAAAGGGAGACGCTGTAGATTTAGAAGTATAACTTTCTCGGTTAAAGAAGATTTACTGACGTTGATATCATAAACAGTGCTAGAGGCTGATATTTATCATCCCTAGTATCTACTTTTTAAGGAATTGTTATGCGTAAAAAATTCGCACTTAAATGGACAATTATTTATACCGCACTGGCAACAAACTTTGTAGCTTCGTCAATGGCACAAGCTTGTACGTCTTTGTTGTATACCGATGCTAACGGTGCACCTTATGCGGGCAGGACTATGGAACTACCTGTGCAACTGGACTATAAGGTTGCCTTTTTCCCTAAAGGTTCGAGTTTCTCTTCCCGCTCCGATAAGCATGTAGCACTAGATTACAAAGCAAAACATTCTTTTGTGTCGATCACTATGCCTGACCCTATTTCTAAAGATCTCAAGGTGGTAGAGGGGCTTAACGATCAGGGGCTTAGTTTCAGTGTGTTGGCTTTCGCAAGCACTCAGGGCCCTGCCGATATGTCGAATAAGACTCAGAAGATACTGTCGGCTATAGATCTAGGCAGTTGGGTTTTGTCTCAGTTCAAGACGGTGGGCGAGGTAAAGGTTGCATTGCAGAAACAGCCAGTGTTAGTTACCGCATTGCTGCCACTCGGGCTGATGAAAACACCATTTCACTATACATTACACGATGTCAATGGTGATTCCATTGTCATTGAGTTTTCCAATGGACAACAGCATATTTACGATAATCCGCTGGGAGTGATGACCAATGGACCGGAGTTTCCTTGGCATTTAACTAATCTCAACAACTATACATTCCTGAGTAATATAGATAATTCTAAGTTGAAGCTCGGTGGTATTGAGTTCATGCAGCCGGACTCAGGTATAGCGACCTCAGGACTGCCTTCATCAAATACTTCGGTTGGTCGCTTTGTTCGTGCAGTTTTTTACTCTCAATTTACAGAAAAAGCTGATACACCTGATAACGCTGTCACAACATTAGCACATATTATGAACAATTTCGATCGTCCACGAGGTATCACTATTGACAGTCGTGCATCAGAAGCGTTGCAGGATAAGATTGCTCCAGGAGTCAACGGCCATTCTATGTATACATCTGAATACACGACTTGGACTGCTTTATCAGACCTCAAGCGTTTGCGGTTGTACGTCCGTCTTTACAATAGTTTGAACTATGTGACCTTTGACCTACACAATTTGCGGAATCAGTCTAGCCCAGCGGTTGTACCTCTGAGTCAGTTTAATGGAGAGATATTAAATGGTACCCAAGTGCTTACGTCAACATATTGAGGGCTTCGCTGATGAGTCCATCAATACCATTCTATGGGGCCTACTTTCCATTCTGGCTAGTATGTGCCTTGGTTGGGATACTTGGTTCTGTCTTGATTCGAATACTTCTGATCCGCTTGGGAATCGATGAAAGTGTACCATTACGGACAATTGTATACATAGCGTTTGCCTGCTTGATCGCTTTTACTCTTTCTGCAACTATTTTGGGAACCTAGAGTATGGCCAATTCTGCCTATGTTCGCAGGTACAATGCTGTCGGCATCGTACTAGCGGTAGTAATAATCAGTGGTGCGGTAGTTTCGTTATGGCATTACACTAAGCTTGCCAAGGAAACACTTCTTTCCGAAGACGCTATATTGACTGCAGGTGTTGTGAATGTAGCAGCAATGGTAGCTGGTCGAGTTGTGAAGATCGCAGTAGCCGACAACCAGCGAGTTGCCAAGGGGGATTTACTGTTTGAGCTCGATCCCGAACCTTATGAACTCGTTGTGGAGCAAACACGCGCTGATCTGAAGTTAGCAGAGGCGTTGCGCGATGCGCAGAGTCGAACGATTACTGCGGAGCTGTCCAATGCCGCTATTGCTACCGAGCAGGTCAGGCGTGCTCGTACTAATCTGTCCCTCGCAGAAGTCGCGCTTGCAAGGATTCAGCCTTTAGCCGCTAAGGGCTATGTTACTGCTCAGCAGTTTGATGATGCGCGTACTGTCCAGGATGATGCCCAAACCAGCCTTGAACAAGCTTTGCATCAGTCTGCTGCTGCTGATGCTCTGATCACTACGCTTGACGAATCGGAAGCTCTAGTCTCTGCACGGCGTGCAGCCGTGGCTATTGCCAAACACGAGTTGGCGGCGACTCAGGTGCGATCTCCTCATGATGGACTGGTGGTTGGGCTTACTGTCTCTACGGGTGAGGTTGTTGCTCCAGGACAGTCCCTGTTTACGCTTATTGATACCCAAAACTGGTATGCTTCTGCAACCTTTCCCGAAACGGAACTGGCTAATATAGCGGTCGGTGACTGCGCGCAGGTCTATGTGCTGGCTGATAGTTCAAACTCACTCGTCGGTCATGTCGAAAGTATCGGTTGGGGGGTCATATCCGAAGAGCTGATCAACTTACCTCGAAATGTCCCATATGTGCCTAAGTCACTTAACTGGGTTCGCATTGTGCAACGTTTCCCTGTGCGGATAAAGTTGGATAACCCTCCACCATCATTGATGCGAGTGGGAGCATCGGCAGTCACTGTAATAAAGCATAACGAAGGTTGCAAAAAAAGTGTGGCAGAGTAACCAGTTCGAGGCGACTAAGTCGCTATGGCGCAACTTGGTTGAGGATTTAAAGCCGGTACCTGGCCGAGCGGCTTTGACTTGGCGGATCGCATTACTGTGTGCATTAGTGACTGTTGTAGGTATGGTTTTTGAGATTCCAGAAGCGGCGATCAGCTGTTATTTGGTGATCTTTCTCATGAAGCCTGACGCAGTGGTGAATATTGGCACTGGTATTGGTTTTCTGGTGCTATTGCCGGGACTTATCGCTTTCCTAGTGTGGATCATTAATCTGACTAATGGTTCAACGATGCACATTATGGGGGGCATCTGTATTACCTCCGTTTTGCTGGTTTATATCGGTGCAGCGACACAACTTGGCGAGCAGGGCAGTGTGGCTGCGTTAATTGTTGCATTTTTACTCACATTGATTGTCAAGGCGCCATTTGGCGAGGCTGCTAGCTTTGCGTTGCGTGAAGCTTGGGCGATGGCTGCCATGCCGATGGTGTTGATGATCGTTTTCAATTTGCTACTTGGCTTTTCTCCCGTGACACTTTTACGCGATAAGCTGCACGCTCGCCTCGTTGCAACCATAGCAGCTTTGAGAGAGGGGGATTCGGCATTGTTACGCGAGTCTCTTCATGAGGGAAACGCATCTTTTGACGCACAGGTGCTCATCGTCAGAGTGTTACGACTCGTGCCATACACAAGTGTACGGCAGATAGCTACTGATATCCGAGCCAGTTTCGCGTTGATGGTTGCAGTATCGGCTCTGCCAACTGCTCTCCAAAGAAGTCGTCGTGTAACGCTCGCGGATGAGATCAGTGCTGTTCATGATTCACTTGCCAGAGGACTGGCACCCAAACGTCCGTCCATGACTGTTCAAGATCTGCCTGCAGATGCGGATCCCGCAGAGATAGAAGCTTGGAGTATGCTCTACTTGCTAGCTGGAGAACCCGAAGCAGAAGTGGTTCCTAGGCCTAAACCTCCCTTCGTTGCGCCGGATGCGCTGAGCAATCCTGCTTATAAACGTTTTGCGCTTAAAACAACCCTAGCAGCGATGATTTGCTTTTTGATCTACACTGCGATTGACTGGCAAGGCATCCATACGGCTATGATCACTTGCTATGTTGCTGCGCTTGCTACCACGGCGGAGACAATACATAAGCTCGCATTACGGATTATTGGATGTTTAGTTGGGGCTGCAATTGGCATTGGGTCTATCTTCTGGATTATACCCCATATTGATGATATAGGCTCGTTGATGGTTCTGGTCTTCTTTGGCTGTCTTGTTGGTGCTTGGATATCGACAGGGTCAGAGCGCATCTCCTACGCTGGTGTGCAGGTTGCACTCGCCTTCTTGTTGACGGTATTACAAGGCTTTGGCCCGAGTCTTAGCCTGGAAACGGCACAGGGACGGATCTTTGGCATACTGCTAGGTAATATTGTCGTCTACCTGGTTTTCACGCGACTATGGCCAGTGCCTTTGGAAGGGGAAGTACGAACATTGCTTGCGCGAGCATTATCGGAATTAGCTTGCATAGCCAAGCTTGAGCCTAAGCGTCGAGTTTGTGCCATAGATAGTGTTGCTGCGGTTGAGTCCATTGCTGGCAAGTGTGATGAAGCATTGGATCTGTTGCCGTTCGAACCATGTTGTTTGCGGCCGTCGTTAGAACGTGAATCGACGCTCAAAGATGCAGTCAGCGAAATCAAGGTGCTCAACCGTGCAATTTGGTTGAGCCGTGAAGTTGATCTTGGACTGATGGCTGAGCAACTAGAACTGCTTGCGCAACGATTTCAAAGGATAGGTAGAGAGCCTAATAAGGTGAGTAACTGCCTACCTGAATTGGGAGATCGGCTTGATAATTCAAACTTAATTGGTGTCCCATCAATCCATTCACTTGATCGAATTATAAGAGCTGCGTTATGACGGACCAACATTCTCAACTAAGTTTTGCGGGCTCCTCTATCCTCATATTAGCTTCGGTGCTGTTGTTAGTTGGTTGTGCTTCTAATGCAGCTAATATGGCTTCCTCATCCCCAGACCGACCTTGGATGCCGCGCAGCGATGAGGAGACCCGTCTATGGAGCTTAACTCGTCCTGAGCAGCGAACATATACGGACGATATTCAGAACTTTACTGTTCCTGCGAATCTTGAGCGCGCAAAAATCGTGCAGAACGTGAAAGTTGATGTCGATCGAAGCTATGGTCTTGCTGAGCTGATCGATCTTGCACAACGTACAAACCCGAATACTAGAGCTGCATGGCAACGTGCCAGGCAAGCAGCGATGGCCGTTGGTATGGTGGAGGCAAGTTATTTGCCCATCATTACCGCGAGTGTGGTTGCGGGGTCTCAAACGTTGTCAGTACCATTGCCAGATAACCTTGAGAATACCAATTTAGATAACACTGAAAAGGGAACTGCGCAAATCATCTCGCTTCAGTGGCTGTTGTTTGACTTTGGTCAGCGAGAGTCGCTTATCAAAGAGAGTAAACATGTGGCAATTGCTGCAAACATTCTGTTCAATGGCGCTCATCAAGAGGTGATCTTTGAAGTCTCCCATGCCTATTATGCTTATGGAGCAGCGATGCAACGAACAGTTTTTGCTGCGAAAGCATTTCATAACGCTGAAATAATTCAGACCGCTGTTGAAGCGCGTGCTGCTCAAGGGCTCTCGACCAGCATGGAAGCAGCTCAAGCGCGTCAAGCTGTGGCTCAAGCCGAACTTCGCCGGGTTCAAGCCGCTGGTGATGAGCGTGTTGCCTACCAGAATCTCCTCGCTGCTGTGGGTGTGAATGCTGAACTTAAGGTTGATGCTCAGCGCGTGGCGCAGCAGGCGCTACCTGCACCATACGCCCCATCTCTTGAGGCATCTATTCAGCAAGCGCTTTCACGACGTCCAGATGTAGCGGCAAGCTATGCAGCGCTACAGGCTAGCAAGGCTGGTATTGAGGCTGCTCAAGCCGGTTACTTACCTAAGGTATACCTTGGCGGTAACATTAGTTGGGGTTCTGGTGACTTTGACGTGTCCGGCCTACCTTCTATTGGCCAACAGGGGACGGGTAGTGGTGTGCTTTTGGGGATCACCGTGCCAATCTATGATGGTGGATTACGAGACGCACTTGTCAGAGATGCCAAGTCCAAATCTGAAATGGCCGCTGATGATTTCCATCGGGTGCAAACCGCAGCAGTTACCGAAATTGTAGTGGCATACAATGCATTAAGGACCTCGCTGGAATCGTATCAAGCAGCCACTGCACTTGTCGCTGCCGTTTCAACAACCTATGAAGCCGCCTTGGCAGCTTATCGTAATGGTGTTGGCACTGTTGATGCTGTGACATCGGCAGACCTTGCTCTGCTCGACGCCCGGCAGGTTCAGGGAGATGCCCACACAGCCGCGCTTACCAGCTCCGTCAACCTTGCCTTCGTGGTCGGTTCGTTGACCTCACATAAGTACCTTCCTTGATTAGTATTGTATACTCCTGAAAATAGTAGAGCTCAAGAAAGACATTTTCTAGCTTGTACTAACGGCCTCAGCAAGAGACATATTGCTTCTCTGAATCAAAAGTTCTTTATGGCAGAATTAAAAGGGGTAAGCCGATAAGGCAAGCATTTTAATACAGCGTAGTAGTACTAGATTTACTATAGTCGACATGGGCGATAAACACTCCGTGGTGATAAAGTCATTAGCTGTTATTGGTGTACGTTAAATACTCAGACGGCAATTATCCTTTCAACTTTATAGCATAAAAGGTAGAATTTTCGAACATTAACCACAGAATACTCTGCATTAAAAAATTTACCGGCATATTATCGCAATTAATAGGCAAGTTGAAGTCAGACTCCTGTTCGAGAACTGTATGTATTGTGAACACAGTATGGTTTTATAAATGGCGTTTTAAATTCAAAGGGGGGATGCGCCGTTGGTGGTTCGGGTTAGTGAGGTGATTAGAATTTAAAATTCTCTGGGCTAAAATAACCGAGAGCACAATGCCTTCTGGTCTTTTTGCAATCAACCTCAATGTATTCAAAAATGTATTAGTACACTGTTTTATGACCCATAATTGGCTTGTCTTGAAGTTCAATGAGTGGAAGAAGCTTCTTCCACTGGAACTATCCCAGCAGGTCACTGGTTTGTACTTTTTTAGTGAATACCTTACAAACAAACCTTCTTATTATTTTCTATATCCTAGGTGGTCAAGTAAACAGAGATACTTCTTGCGGGAACGTGTCATGTTGCCGCAAGAGTACTTAACGAGATAATATTTAATTATGACTAAAGCCTTCTCCGTCTAAGTCATCTAATGATTTATGGACTGGATATTTTTCAAAGTACTCTAAACAACGCTGCATATCTTCTAGTAATAAGCTTGCAAGATCGATACTAACTCCGTGACGAACTAGAATACGTTGTACAATCAAGTCCTCTCGATTGCTTGGCATTGAATAAGCTGGTACCTGCCATCCACGGCTACGTAAACGGTCTGCTAAATCATATAGCGAAAATTTATGATTTTTACCTTCTTTTAACTTCCAACTGATTGCTGGAATACCAGTGAAGGGATCACCATCAAACAGCAGTTCGAATGGACCTAAGGCTTCAATTGACTTTGCTAGAAATTGTGCGGTCTTATAGCAAGCATTTTGAACTCTAGTATAACCTTCCCGGCCTAATCGCAAGAAATTATAATACTGAGCAATGATCTGCCCACCAGGACGGGAAAAATTTAGCGCAAATGTAGGCATATTTCCGCCTAAATAATTCACATTAAAAATTAACTCTTGTGGTAAGTCACTTGCATCGCGCCATATGATCCAACCCACACCTAATGGTGCTAAGCCAAATTTGTGACCAGAGGTATTAATGGATTTGACTCTAGGTAATCTAAAGTCCCACTCTAATTTAGGTGCGCAGAAGGGAGCAAGAAAACCTCCACTAGCTGCATCTACATGGATTGGTATATTTAAACCTGATTCTGCTTCTAATTTATCGAGCGCATCGCTAATTTCTTTTACCGGCTCATAGTTACAGGTAAAAGTAACACCTAAGGTTGGCACTACACCGATAGTGTTTTCGTCCACGTACTTCAAGACTTCCTCTGATGTAAGCGTTAGACGTTCACCTTCCATTGGTACCTCTCGTATTTCCACATCGAAATAGCGAGCGAACTTATGCCAACATATTTGCACAGGTCCACATACTAGATTGGGCTTATCAGTGGGTTTCCCTGCTGCAGTTTGACGTTTACGCCAAGCCCATTTTAGTGCTAATCCACCGAGCATCGCAGCTTCTGATGAGCCAGTTGTAGAGCAACCTAAAGTGGTTGTGGCTTGTGGAGAATGCCACAAATCGGCAATAATATGCACACAGCGGCTTTCTATTTCTGCAGTTTGTGGATATTCATCTTTATCGATCATATTTTTATCGATTGATTCGTCCATTAAATGACGGACTTCATCTTCAACCCATGTTTGACAAAAAGTCGCTAAATTTTGTCTAGAGTTACCATCTAACATTAGTTCATCACGAACTACGTTATATGCATGTTTTGAGGACTGTTCTTCTGTTGGAATTTTATATTTTGGTAACACCAGACTAAGATCATCTGATGCATATGTATCATCTAGGAACTGTTGTCTTAAATGGTTTTTTTTATGTAATGGCATTCATTTTCTCCTAATATAAAGTGTTTCCTATTGATAAAAATTTCATTCTATTTTTATAAATTTAAACCTGAATATTATTTGTAACTTATTTAAGTGTAAGTATCAAAAGACATTTATACTTATGTGAGCAGTAGAATTATGACCATCCCCCATAAAGTAAGCAGAGTATTACTAATAGCATAAGGAACAGTATAACCTAGCATAGGCACATTACTTTTGCTTGCCTCTGCAACCATAGCTACTGAGGCTGTACTTGTTCTAGCCCCCCCACAACAACCTAGATTAATGGCTGGATCAAAGCGGAAGATATATTTGCCTATTAGTGGTGCTAATATCATGGGAATAGCCGTTGCTAATAGTCCCCAGAAGAAAAGAGCAACTCCGACTTTCTGCACTCCACTAATAAAAGTAGGTCCGGCACTAATACCTACTACGGCGATAAAAATATTTAAACCTACTGAATTCATAAACCATAAGGTTGCACTAGGTACGCTGCCAAGGTTAGGTTTGAAACTTCTTAGCCAACCAAAGATCAATCCAGAGATTAAGGCTCCACCTGAAGTAGAAAGAGTAAGAGGAATTCCATGGATAGGGACGGTAATGGATCCAATAATGCCACCCAAAACAATACCTGCACCTACAAATACCATGTTTGTAATACTGGTCGGACGGTCAGCAAATCCTAATTCTTTAATTATAGAATCTACATGTTTTTTACTACCACTCAGACTAACAATATCGCCTCTGTGTAGCTCCGTCTGAGCTTTCACTGGTATATCGACCGCTAAAGAACCTCGACGAATGCGATTGATATAAACGCCTCGGGCCTGAGGAACATGTGTAAGTTCGAGCAGGGTCTTATTATTGGCATGCTTACTGGTGATGATTACGTCGACGGACTCAATTGGGATCTGCAGTAACTCTTGGTCTGCTATCTCTTCAGCTTTATTAGACCATTCCACTAGTGTCTCATTTCGCCCAGACACGGCCACTATATCGCCAACTTTTAAAATAGTATCACCATTAAAATCAATTATTTTTCCATTACGACGCAGATTTTCTAAAAATATACGACCATCAGCATAATTTTCTGCTTCTGACACCGTTTTGTCAGCAATAAAGTGTGGTGTCTTAAGTTGGTATGCTCTATATACATACTGATACCAAGCTGACTCTATGCCACCTTCAGGTTCTCCTGAGGACATCTCCTTTTCATAGCGAGCACACTCTTTTACTAAATCAACACGCAATAATTTGGGACCTAAAAAAGCAATAATCCAACCGGTTCCGACCGTACCAAATAAATAGGTTATAGCATAAGCAACTGGGATATCATCCAGCTGCGCCTTAGCTGCCTCTGTACTGAGCCCTGATTGGTTTATTGCATTCGTAGCTAAACCAATAGAAGCTGAAATAGTTTGTGTGCCGGCAAGAAGGCCAGCAGACAAGCCAGGGCCATAGTCTGCGATTATGGCAATTACATATGTACTCGCTAGACAGAGTCCTGAGATAACCACTGCAAAGAGAGCCTGTGGTAAGCCGTTGTTAGCTAGGCCGCGGACAAACTGAGGGCCGACGCCAAAACCTACTGCGAACAAGAACATTATAAAAAATATCGATTTTATCTGCGATGATATATCAATGTTCAATTGCCCAATAATGACGCCTACTAATAATGTTCCTGTAACAGTGCCTAAACTAAAGCTACCAAATTTTAAATTACCTATCCAATAGCCAATAGCAAGCGATAAAAATATTGCTAACTCAGGTGAGTTACGTAGTGTGCTTACTAACCAATTCCATAGCTCCATATTCTCTCCTTTGTAGATTTTGATGAACTTGCATATGTCTCTATCAATTGGATACTTATACCAACACCCAATTAACAATGATTCATAAAGATTACTAAATATATGTTTTTACAACATAAGTGTTTTCTGACGCTCTTAGATTTAACTAGCAGTTAGATTGCCACTTTTTGTGTATTATTATTTAAATCAGGAAACCATTTCTTACCTGAAATAAATGGTGAAAAGCTCAGTTTTTAGTTTGCATAGCCTGGGTTCCCTCACTAATGTTAGCCGGAATTTTTTAATTCGATTGATTTCGAACTTTTTTGTTCTCCTTTCGAAAATTCAATGGCTAGCGAACTACCACTAGTATCGTGCAGCGCATAATGAAAGGGGGGATTGAGAATACCTAATGGTAATAATGCCGTGACTAATACAGGTTGCTCTTCAAGTGCCGTTTTAACCTCTGCAACAGTTTTAAATTGAGATAAAGTCCAGGCACCAAGATCTATAGCTGCCAGAACTTTTTGCGTTTTCGCGACCATGTCTTTAGGTCCTTGAGTACTGGTAAAAGCTAGTACGCTAAAACTGAGGCCTTGATCATTTAACCCTTCAACTACTTTCAAACTCTTGTTAATTGGATCTGGAATTGTTAAAGAAATAAAGCTGAACTTCGCTTGAAATGATAGCGTGGAATGATTATTAGTCTTCGAGTTAAAAAAATTTCCATTAGGGATATAGGTGACTTCATAAGGTAGCTCCATTGTTCTGCCTGCATAAGGAGCACCGTTGGCATCTCTGTAAAGTAACGAAGTGCAAGAATCAGCGAAATTCGGGAGCCAAATAGCAATCGTCGCTATACCCGTGACGAGAACTCGTTTCAAGACTAGAAAATGGTTCATTCTAACATCCTTATTTAAAGTACTGGTGATTGCATAAGGTGTTGATTTTAATTAAGTACTCATCTGTTTCACTAAAGATCTTTGAAACATGAATCTTGTTCTATAAAATTATGCTTACCATAGTTATATAAATAGGTTTTAAAAATGTAAAGTTTTTGGTGTAAAAGTGTGACTTGGTTTGTGTGATGTAAATAGAAGAATTTCGGAAAAGCAAAATTCAATTTTTACAGATGTCATGTGCTTCTTGAAATCCTCACATAAGTAATTAATTTAAAAGACTTACTTAGATGCTTGTTTAAAAATTCGGCATTAGATCTTCATTGTTATTGAAGGCATCTATGAGTTAAAGACCTGTCGCTTATAATATAATCCATAGGTTGATGGTGACGTATATGTCTGAGATAGCATTGGACTTCATTGAGAAAAAAATCAGAAGAATCCCTGTGCAAATTTTTGGATTCCAAGTTCAACAAACAATAGCCAGTGTTACAAATCATCTTGCAACTTGAGAGCTGCTTGAAGGAGGCTCGCTTTTGTCATCAGAGATTCGTCTGTATCAGTATCATCACAAGGCTTTGTTTCCTAAATCAGTTCAGTGAACAGAATTTTCAGAACTATTTAAATATTAAACGATATCCGGAGTTTCAGGCATATCTAGCCCTGTAAACTTGTTCAGGGCCTTTATCATGGCTTAAGTTTCTCCCACCTGAGGGTTATAATTTCGCATACTCAACGTACCACCTAGTAGTTGCTTGATCCTGTACATAGCGGTTTCTGAGATTGACCTGCGATGATAACCGTACAGTTTCTTCCATTGCTTATTTGAGTCATTAAGCTTTTTGTAAATTTGTAAACTGGCCGCTAGATTACGGGGATGCCTTTATTCCCATAACGCTGCGCCTTCCCGAGATGGAATGAGCACTAAGGCCCGTTTTCGGTGAACAGCTTTGTGACGTTGCATATCCACAGTGATATGCAGCTTACACCAGACTCGGTGCTTTCCCTCCGTGCCATGCTTCTTCACCTCACATTCACATTCGCCATAAACTTTCAAGCCAGTAGAATCGATAGCCAAGTGCTCTATGGTGCTTCGGGTTTTGGTTTTGAAGGGAATATCGACAGTTTTAGCTCGCTTACTGATGCAAGTGTAATGCTGGCAAGATAACGGGATGTCACTTAGTTTATACACTGAATTGATAAAGTTCTGTAGAGCTTGCAGTGGCATAGAGAAAATACGCTTCAGAAGGTGAGTGAACCGCGGTTGATTAGGGTTTGGTTGTATTGGTTCCAATTAGTCGTTTTATCGCGAGGTTTCGGCATGGTTGATGGGAAGTTGATAAACGATGCCGATCAGATCAGCCGTTACCGCTTTAGTTCAATCGATTTAAGAAACAAGACCTCATGACAATGTAACTTTTACTTTCTCTAATATCCTATACTTGCATCTATATTGTTTGTATATGGTTTTTCTTAAAGGATCGATACCCGTTTCCCGAGTTTTGAATGTTGAGCAATATCAGGTTACCAGAATAAACTCTTCCCTCGATTTTGTTCCATCCAGTATGAAATTGAACTTTATTACATTGCCAGACTTACTAATTTATTAAGAGTTTTTGGAGCATCTGGTGAAGCTGGTGTTTTCGTTTGTGGTGAACAACGATTAACCTGTGCTTCATGTCGCATGCATGTTTGCTAATTAATGCTCGTCATTGGTCAAACAAAATCCTAATGTTAAAGCTTTATATTATTTATCCTATTAATTGTTCTATAATCCTGGTCCGTTCATTTAAGACCTTTTTAAAAAGTTGAGAGAAATGAAACAACGAACCAAAGTAAAAGCGAACATTTTTAAGGCTCTGGGTCACCCAACTCGCCTATGGATTGTTGAACAACTTGCAGATGGTGAAAAGTGCGTTTGTGAGTTTGTTGAAGCGGCAGATGTTGATTTTTCAACGATCTCTAAACATCTGTCTGTACTGCGTAATGTTGGAATTGTGGATATGGAGAAAAGAGGTAAGCAGATATTTTATCATCTAACAATCCCTTGTCTGCTTAATTCACTCAATTGCATTGATACATTGTTGAATAATCAAATTCAGAAGCAGATCGCATTAATGGACTGATTTTGACTTTATCATTTGGTCAAATGGCGTAATGACAAAATATTTTATAATTGCCAGCTAAGAGACCAAATATGAACATCAAAATTTTAGGTACAGGTTGCGTTAAGTGTCAAAAACTTGCGGAAGCAACATTTGAAGCTGCAAGAGCACTTCATCTTGATTATCAACTCACTAAAGTAACTAACATAGCAGAAATTATGGATTACGGCGTTATGTCTATACCTGCCTTAGTTGTGGACGGTCAGATTAAACTCACGGGTCGCCTAGCAAGTACTGATGAAATAATGGTTTTGCTTAAAGCACATGTTCAGTAACTGCGTTTAGGAGTCGATATGAAGACTAAGAAAATCATCAGATGTTTGTTGCTTAGTATCGTTTGTTTAGGATTTGCTTTGATGGGATATCAACAATTTAGTGCTGGCACTGCCAATACGTTCGAGTCTCTCGACGCTTCATCAATAGTAGAACCTGCACTCAAAAATGGCATAAATGTTTATTATTTTCATGGGAATCAGCGTTGTACAACCTGTGTTCGAATGGAAAATTTTACTCGTTACACAGTGATGAATAATTTCTTTAAAGAAGTGCGTGATGGTGAAATACAACTACATCTGGTCAATGTTGACTTAAATGAAAATCAACACTATATCAATGATTATCAGCTAATTTTTAGAACGGTAGTCATTTCAACCTCAAAGGATGGCATTGAAACAGAGTGGCGACGTTTAGATAGAATTTGGGAGCTGGCTAATAACGAAGTGGCTTTTCAACAGTATTTAACCGAAGAGATTGAAGCAATATTGGGGCAAACGCATGGATGAGTGGTCGATGCTGCTGTCTGCTTTTTGGTTTGGTATTCTAACCTCTATTAGTCCATGTCCATTAGCTGCTAATATAGCGGCAATTTCTTATATTAGTAAAGGGATACAATCGCCTTACCGGATGTTTGCTACTGGGCTCGCCTATACTTTTGGACGCATGCTCAGTTACTTAGTGCTCGGCGTCATACTTGTGGGAAGCTTGCTCTCTACTGTGACAGTATCTGTGCTACTACAGAAATATATGAACTTGTTTCTTGGGCCTATCTTGATACTGGTGGGGATGTTTTTACTTGGGTTACTGACACTACGTGTACTTGGTAGTGGTGCGTTAATAGAAAAGTTAAAGGAAAAAATTAACTCGCAGGGATATCTAGGGGCTTTATTACTGGGGATATTATTTGCGCTGTCATTTTGTCCCACCTCAGCAGTGCTTTTCTTTGGTTCGCTGTTGCCACTTGCGTTAGAAGCGCAATCAAGTATTGAACTGCCTGCTATATATGGATTAGCCACTGGGTTACCGGTTTTGGGCTTTGCGATTCTATTAGGTGTTAGCGCCCATCGGGTTGCGAAAGCCTATAATCGTATAGTGGCGTTCGAGCGATGGGCTAGAAAAGTCACCGGCATGGTGTTTATCATGATTGGCGGCTATTACACTTGGGTTAATATTTTCGCCCCATTCTTGTTTTAGTCTCGTTCTTTGCCTTAGAACTCCCATCTTAACGTTATTTCAGTAAAAGAGAACGGTTCAACTTTGAAAAGTCATAAAAAGCTTCAGATTTTTTTCAAAGTGACGGAGAAAGCATTTTGGTAGTGCCTCTGTTGACCGAAACTATTCAACTAACAGAGTTACTAGTTTTACCCTTTTGCAAAAAGTCCGATCCTCAATCGCGCTAACCGCGGAGGTGAGCGAGTCATTTTAGAATAATAGATCTGATGGAATTGCTATCAGGTTAGCATTTATATTTGAGCATAGAGGCGAGAACATAAAAATACCCTTTAAGGGCGATTAAAGTGCATTTCATAATGTTAACTTTTTTATTCATGATACTGGCTTGTTATTGGGCTATTCAGGTCTCGAATCTTTCCTATATCCGCTAGTTAAGCTCTAAACTTAAAGGGAAAAAACGTTGTATAAAAATGTCTTCATTGATCGGACGTGAAAAACAAAACCCCTGTCCAATGGTGCAACCAAGCTGTTGCAGCAGTACCAGTTGGGAGTTTGTTTCAATTCCTTCAATTACAAGTTCCATATGAAGTGCTTGTGACAAGGCAATTACGCTAGAAATTGCCGCTTGGCACCTTGGTTCGACACTAAGCTCATGTACAAAGCAACCATCAAGCTTTATTTGTGAAAATGGTAATTCACATAGTCGAGCCAAAGATGAATATGCTGCACCAAAATCATCAATGGCCAGTTCGAATCCATGCATTCGCAAGCGAATTAAGTTTTCCATATTCAATGCTGGCGCAGCTAAGAGACCCGTTTCGGTGATTTCAAGGGTGATTAATTGTGGGGGGATTCTATATTTGTCCACCATATCAACGATTTGATATACCAGTTTTGTTGAATTTAGCTGAGATATATCGAGGTTATAGGCAAGAGAAATTTGATTATTTGCTAGTTGTAAGCGTTGCTGTAAAAGACAGCCTTGCTCAAATAGCTGCAAGAAAAGTTTATCAAGTAATGTATAATTAATTAATTGTTCTATGAATGAACCTGGGGGTAATATCCCTAATTTAGGGTGCTCCCAACGTGCTAAAACTTCAGCTCCGTGCAGATTAAAACTTGCAACACCAAATTTTGGTTGGTAAAAACCGACAAATTGCCCCTGTTTTAACGCGAAATCAAAATCTTCGTAGGTAAAATTATTTTTGTAAGATTCTGATTCTGGACCAGTTAATACCTGATTACGTTGATTCTTACTATAAGTAAACTTATCTAACATACGTTGAAGATTATCGACTGAAGGGCATTTATTTAAATCACCAAGATATTCAAAATTAAGCATTTTTATCATTTGGGAAACCGACCGGCGTAATTCCTTATCAATATTACTAAACAATATCACTGAAGAAATATTGTATTTTGATTTAGCTTTACGCAAAAATGACAGTCCATCAATACCTGCCATCATCAAATCACATATGACAATGTCAACGCTATGATGTATTTCAAGCCAAGCCAATGCATCTTTTGCAGCATCAAAAGTGAAGAGCTCAACATCAGTAAAAGATGCGAGGTTACACTCAAGTACTGCACGCTGAAAAGGGTGGTCTTCCAAGACCAGTATTGTAATCTTACTCATTGAATATCCTATTAAATAATAGATTAACATTAGTAATGTTCAAAAAACTAGCAACTTCTAGCTACAAACAACTTATTAATGAGTGTAAAATAGTCACTCATGGGTTCTGCGGGCTCTGACTGCTGCAGGTGCCAATGGATTCAGTAAAATGAGAGCGCTACGACATAATCTGTATCTTTCATTATTTTATAATTATTCTTAAAAAGAAATCTCTGAAGAATGCGTAGGAAAAATCTGAATCATTTGATTTCGTTTCACTCTTGTGCTTTGTAAAGGGTAAAATTTGTCCTCAATAGTTTCGGAGTTATATAAATGAAGAAAAAAATATTAATAGTTGATGATCACCCTGTAGTTATTTTGGCATTAAAAATTATTTTAGAACAAGATGGTTTTGAGGTGATTGCTGAAACAAATAATGGTGTTGATGCTCTAAAAATAATAAAAGAGCTATCACCTGATGCTGTAGTTTTAGATATAGGAATACCAAAATTAGATGGACTAGAAGTGATCGAACGATCTAGGAAATTAGTGAGTTGTCCACCTATTTTAGTATTGACTGCACAGCCATCTGATTACTTTGTTTCCCGTTGTATTCAAGCTGGAGCGTCTGGTTTCGTTTCAAAACAAAAGGATATGACTGAAGTTACTAACGCACTTCGTACTATACTTTCTGGTCGCCCTTATTTCCCATTATTAGATAGAATTAATGTTAAATCGTACTCAAATATCGATGAGGTTGAGCGGATCAAAAAACTTTCAACCCGTGAAATGGCAGTCTTGCAACAGCTTGCAATGGGTTTTACAAATAATGAGATTTCAGAACGTATGATTTTAAGTAATAAAACTGTCAGTACATATAAAACTAGGTTGCTCGAAAAATTAAATGCCAAAACATTAGTTGATATTATTGAAATAGCTAAAAGGCATAATCTTATATGAAGTGTAAAATCTATTTATTATTGTTGAGCTTATGTTCATTTAATTCATTATCACATGAAGATAAACATCAGCATTATCATTTTGTAAATTATCAAAATGATGACACAGTTGCTATTAAACTCTCTCCTGATGAGGAAGAAACACTTCAAAGATATAAGGTTCTGGATGTAGGTATATCTGCACCAGATTATCCTCCATTTGATATGACAGTTACTGGTGATCAATCATTCTATAAAGGAATTAGTGCTGATTATTTAGATATTATAGCCAAAAAGCTTAATGTTAAAATTAATGTTAAACATTATAAATCAAGGGATATGGTAATAAATGCGGCACTTAATGGCAATGTTGATCTAATTACGACTGCAAATGAATACGAAAAAATTCATGGGCTTGAGTTGACAGTCCCATATGTCTTTGATAGACCGTCAGTTTTTAGGAATGCTAAGTTAGTCGATGGTAGCAATATTAAGTTGATGTCTATCGTAAATGAATACTTACCTGATGCAGCAGTACATAATATTTTTCCTAATAGAAAATTGGTTAAATATGCTTCTCGGGAAGCAGCTGTCGCCGCGGCTGCACTTGGAGAGGTTGATGCAGTAATAGTCGATTTGGTTTCTGCAAACTACCTTATAAATAATAGTTTTTCAGGTAAGCTAAAATTAGATTCTCACATACCATTAAACTCTTTGGGGAACTCATTTGCAACGTCAAAACAGAATGAAGATTTAATTAATATCTTTAATAAGGCTATAAATAATATTTCACTTGATAAAAAAAAGTTAATTAGGAAGCGGTGGAGTGGTGGAGGTAGTACTATCCCTTTTCAGTCAGAATTACCTGAATTTACTAAAGATGAAATTACATGGATAAATAATAATAAAGTTATAGTTGCTATAAACAAGTATGCTGCGCCTCTAACCTATATTGATGATGCACAAAGTATTGAAGGATATGGAATTGAAGTTTTAGATTTGATAAAGATGTATTCTGGACTGAACTTTGAGTATATAGTAGATGCAAATTTTTCTGAGCAATTAAGTTCAATTGTTAGTCATAAAGCTTCAATGGTATTATTGCCTCTTAGCGAAATACCAATAAAAGATGTAAGTTTTACGAAAGAGTTTTCGAGTTCAAGTTATGTTTATGTGACCCCAAAAAATGTTCAAGGTTATAACGCAAAAACGATTATCATCCCCGATGGGATTTTAAATGAGGTTATTGTTAAAAAAATAGCACCTAATTTAAATGTAGTCATTACTGATAATTATCTCGAAGTTTTTAACTCTATTGCACAAGATCCAACTAAAATAACTATAGCGCCTCTGGCGTTGGCTAATTATTATGTCAACAACTATTTTAGTGATGTCTTAAAAGTGAACGGAATTGTTGATGATATCCCGAAAGCATCAGTAGCCTTTGCTATTAATAGCTCAAATAAATTACTCAAAAGCATTCTCAATAAAACTTTAACTGTTATTCCTCCAGATGAATTACAAATTGCAGAGAATCGTTGGCATCGTAATGCACTCCCTGCACGTCAAAGCTGGAAAGATTATAAATATACTATCATTACAATAATAGTTTCTTCGACCATCATGATATTAATATCTATTGTTTGGGCTTTTTATACACATAATCATTATAGAAAACGTCTCGTTGCAAAAAAAGAGCTGAATCAGCAATTGCAATTTATGCAATCAATTGTTGATGCTATTCCTCATCCAATATATGTGAGGAATAAATTGAGAGAACTTACAATGTGTAATGAAAGTTACCAAAAAACGTTCAAGGCATCACGTGAAGAATTACTGAATAAGAGTACAGCAGAAGGAATTGATCGCTCTATAGAAGCTCTGGATATAGATGATGAATATATTCAAGCCTTAAATGATGGTATTTCTGTATTCAAAGATAGAGAGTTACATATAGATGGTGAGAAATTTTATATTTATCACTGGTTTAAACCATATGGGGATGAAGATGGTAATATTGAAGGTCTTATTGGTGGATGGATTGATATAAGTGACCGAGTACGGCTTGTTGAAGAGTTAAGGTATGCGAAAGAAGTCGCTGATAGTTCAAGCCAGGCAAAGAGTACATTTTTAGCTACCATGAGTCATGAAATTCGTACTCCGATGAATGCTATTATAGGTATGTTAGAGTTGGTATTAAAACGCCCAAGCAGTCATCAATTTGATTATAATTCAATCAAAGTTGCTTACGATTCTGCAAATGGTCTACTTGAATTAATTGGTGATATTTTAGATATTGCTCGGATAGAAGCTGGTCAACTTTCTCTTTCACCAATTAGAACTAACCTTAAAGTTATTCTCTCTTCAATTATAAGAGTTTTTGATGGGTTAGCAAGGCAAAAAGGGCTTGCTATACAGTTCGATTTTGACCCGAAAATAAAAAAGGATGTGCTTGTTGACCCAGTTAGAATTAAACAGATCATGTCAAACTTAATTAGCAATGCAATAAAGTTTACTGATACTGGTTATGTGCATGTCAGAGTTCGCTCTCAATGTTTTATTGATGGGAAGCATAGGATTTTATTTACGGTTACCGATACTGGAATTGGGATTTCGAAAGAGGAACAACTCAAATTATTTACACCATTCAGTCAGGTACATGGTTCCCATAATACATATGGTGGTACAGGGCTCGGGCTGATGATCAGTAAGTCACTATGTGAAATGATGGAGGGGGAATTATATTTAGAAAGTGATTTAGGACAAGGTACCATGATTAGTATGGCATTAACACTATCTGAGATTGAAGATGATCCGTCTGAAAATAGAACTGATGTTGTGCCAGATATTACTACAATCGCTCCTTTGGAAATATTAATTGTAGATGACCATCCCGCAAATCGCCTATTACTTGCACAGCAGCTTAATTATCTTGGTCATATCGTAGAAGAAGCCGAAAATGGTCTGGTTGCCCTAAAAATGTTTAAGGATAAGGACTATGACATCGTTATTACTGACTGTAATATGCCTGAAATGGATGGTTATATATTATGCAGGAGAATTAGGGATATAGAGAAAGAGCAATTACAGTCTTCAATTGTTATTGGTTATACTGCTAATGCTCAGAAAGAAGCAATGGAAGCGTGCATTGATGCAGGGATGAATGACTGTTTATTTAAGCCTATTAGTCTTGCTGAACTTGATAGAATGCTCAAGAAGTTTTCACCAGAACAAGAATTTCTTAATTCTGGAAGTTTTTATGCGAAAACTGTTGAAAAATTAACGGGGAATAATAAAGAACTAGTTATTGAGCTTCTCAAAGAATTACTGAAAAGCAATAAAAGTGATTTAAGTTTAATGTATAAAGAGATTGAGTCTGGTAATATTAATTCAGTTAAAAATTTAGCTCATAAAATCAAGGGGGCAGCAAAGATTATTGATGCAAGGAAACTTGTTTGGCATTGTGAACAGCTTGAAGTTAATAATGTGCAAGATATCATGGATAATTTAAAGGAAATTTCAGTTGAAATTAAGTTGCTGGAAAAAGAAATATTAAACTATATCAATAATAGGTGATTTCTATAGCTGTCCATTAGACAAATGGCATTTAAATATTATTTTAATATTAGTTTAAATGCCTATTACACCTATTGCTTTAGTAAGAGTGTTTTTTGGTCTATTTGTATTGTGTACTATATATCAACTATTACTGTATTCTAAAAGTTTGTTATCACTAATATTTTTCCTATCAAAATGATGGTATGAAAAATAATCTGCAATTATAAGCTAGACTTACTTTCTGAAGGGTTGATTATAATTATGTATAGTTCAAGACATATGTAATGCCATTTCTGAAAATTGTAATTATCTATTATATGGGTTTGTTTTAAAATTAGTAAGCTTCTTGTTTAGATAAATACTGCCATTAATATTTTAGTTTGTATGTTAATAATTTGTTTTATTAAAAAATCATGATATTAATGGTGAATTGTTTGAAGCGGAGGGTGTCTATTGATTGATATAGATTTGTGGCTGATGATCTTAAGTATTGACTTGTCGATTTACTATTTCTAAGAATGTTGAGGCAAAGTAATTTTTTGTTAAAGGGATGTAGGTACATTCGACTGTAGTATATTTTTAACTTCTCCTTGATTATGTGCTTTGAATAAATAGAGTTCACGTCAGAATTTTCCCACAAAAAAGCAAGATAGTTCCTACATACATCTTTCATTAATATTGCTACCTTACTCATCTGACCACTTGTTTTATTAAATGTGTGGTCATGAAATAAAATAACTAGTGATTGAGCATCTCCTGTTTGAGGGTGTTATTTGTAGCTGGAATAAACGGTCAAGTGACGAACGTATTTCCTCTCTCTTAACTATAAAAGAACTTATCATGCTGCAACACTATTTACTACGCTAATTTTTATTAAATTAATTTCCATAAAGGAATTTCGACATGCATAAGCAATATAAATCAATTTTAACCCTTGCTCCAACTGCTGCCCTATTGCTATTGGCTGCAACAAGTCATGTTCAAGCTGCAACCAACGGACAGATAACCATAACGGCTAACGTTGTTGCTGCTACCTGTGATGTTACCTTATCGACGAATAACTTAGACTTAGGCAATTATACTCCGAGTCAGTTTATAAGTGTTGCCCAACCAATCACAAGTAGTGTCAAAAATTTCACCGTGGGGCTCAGTAACTGTGATGTACCAATGGCACCTGGTCATACGGCAAACTTAGTTGTCTCTGGCCCAACCCTGGGTGGTAACCCAAATATTTTTAATGCAAGTGGAACTAACACTGGAATTATGTTGAACCAAGTTGCTACACCTTCTACTCATATTTCTACAGGGCAGAAGTTACAACTTGCTGTAGCTGGAGCGACTCCTTCAGCAGCTGACTTTAATAATAAAGTGTTGACAATGCAGGCCGGACTAGCAGCAACCAGTACCACAGGAATCAGTACTGGCTCAGTTAGTGCTCCTATCCTGTTTAGTTTTGCCTATAATTAATCTGCTCTATGGCAAGTAGTTTTTTGCTTGCCATTTTTACTCCGAAGGAAATTACCAATGAACCGACTATTCCAATTCTATACAATGGTTGTGGTACTATTTTTTTTTCCAATAATTGCCCTTGCTGATGGATTTGGAATCAATGCGACTCGTTTAATATACCCTCAAGGTACAAATAGTATTTCTACTACAGTACGAAATACTCAGTCAAATCTACCTTATCTGGTACAAGTTTCTATTAGTAAGGCACAAGATAGCTATATAGCTACACCGTTCTCTGTAACTCCACCACTTTTTCGTTTGGAGCCGAAGAGTATTAACCAGATCCGTATTGCAGGTAATGACGCTTCATTACCTAAGGATCGTGAGTCAATATTTTATTTTCACGCCACGGCGATCCCTGCTACAGATAAGCCAGCGTCTGAGCCGCAGGTTGATGATGTTCATGCGGCAGTCCAGTTTGGTGTCGGTAGTGTCATTAAGATGTTTTATCGTCCTACAGGACTTTCGTCAACATCGAGTGCAGCCCAAAAGCATTTGCAGTTTTCTCGGCATAGTGATGGTCTATTGGTCACCAATCCGTCGCCCTTTTTTGTCAGTTTGGCAAGTATTCAATTTGGCGGGCAATCACTAAAATTAGATACGCCAGAGGCGTTAACGATTGCACCGTTTAGTTCACATACCTATTCAGCTGAGATGAAAAGCGGCAGTCTGGAGGTTGAGTGGCAAACCATTAACGACCAAGGGGGTATTAATGTATTTAAACAGCTTTTACCCTAAGAAAGTTATTTTAATTTTTTTGATCTTGTTATTCGGAGGCGTCAATCTTAACAGCAATGCAAATACCATTCGTTTGGATTTTTCGGCCAACATAGTACAAGGCACGTGTTCTCTGAATTTGGACAAAAGTGTACTTTCATTGGATCAAGTGTCTCAATCGCGCTTGCAAAGCAATTCATTGGTCAATGCGCAGCCCTTTAACGTTATTGCTAGTAATTGTATTGGTGTTGCACAAGCCAACATACAACCGGTGATTTTCGTCACTGGAGTGGGGGGCTACCAAGATGGGAAATGGTTATTTCGTAGTAGTGATTCTGATGTCGGAGGCGCAGGTGTGATATTAGTGCAAAGCGTCACTCAACCAAGTTATTTAGACTCAGAAGTAAAGTCCGGAGATGCTTTTCCGTTAGCGGCAGTAGGCCAAGCACCTGCCGATATGGTGTTACCATTCTTTGCCGGTGTCAGTTGTGGAGGGAGTACAGGTTGCGGCACAGTTAAGCCGGGACTCCTTACTGCGAATATTGTATTTAATTTTGCCTATCGTTGAGGTCACTATGCCATTTGTATATAGGTCCCTTGTCGTACTGTGTTTAATTTTTTTTATAACAGGGCAGGGAATGGCTCAAAGCAATGGCGGTATTAGTTTGAATCAGACTAGGGTGATATTTCTCAATGAAGATAAATCACAAACTATTACAGTGAAGAATACGAGTAAACAAAATTACCTTATTCAAAGTCGTATTAAAAATGAGAAGGGAGATGTTTTAAATATCCCTTTCGTTGTGACGCCGCCCTTGTTTCCATTAGAGGCTGAGCGTAATCAATTACTGCGCATTTTTAAGCAGGAAGAGTCATTGCCAACAGATCGAGAATCACTGTTTTATCTTTCAGTACTAGCCATTCCAGGTCAGTCCGAATCAGTACTCGATAAGGCTCATTTATCTATGGGCTTTCAGTTTATTCTGAAACTGTTTTATCGCCCTGCGAAACTACAAAATATCCCTCGCGATAACGGTTGCCAACTGAAATTTAATCGAGTGGCTAATGGCATTCGTATTGAGAATCCGACCCCTTATTTCATAACATTTGGGTCTTTAAAGTTTGACAATGACGTTATCGATTTGAATACACAAGCTTCGATGATTGAACCAATGGGGATACAGGCTTATCCCGTTGAGCAGCCAATAAAGCATATAGAGTGGCAGAGTATCACTGATGTCGGTGGCTTATCTTCATTATGCCAGCAAGCAGTATCTCTATGATAAAAGTAATAGGAATAACCAAAATGCAATACTTTATCTCATTGGTCATGTTGTTTTTATGCAGTTTGTCAGTATCAGTAGAAGTTCTCGCGGACTCTGCTAAATCTCAGGGAATTTCTTTTTTTGTTTTACGTGTCATTTACCCCGCAAGTGAAAATAAAGGCGTTACCTTAACGGTTAATAACAACAGTGTAGCGTCTTATTTATTGCAGTCGTGGGTTCGTCCTGTTGATCCAATTACGGGTGACGTTGACCTGAATTACAGTGGGCAACCGAAAATGCCTTTTATTGTCACTCCACCGCTTGAGCGGTTAGAGGCTAACAGTGCTTTGACATTACGTATCCGTCATAACGGTGAACCGCTGCCGACAGATCGTGAGTCGGTGTTTTTTATCTCGATGAAAACTATCCCTGCCAGTAAGGAATTGGATAAAGCGGCGTCGTCAGGTCAGATGTCAGTAACGATGGTGAGCAATATTAAGCTGTTCTATCGGCCTGAAGGGTTGGCTAAGCGCGCAGTTGCTGATGTGGCTTCTCGCCTGCATTTCCACCTTGAAAATAATGAGCTGATAGCTGTTAACTCGACACCATATTGGCTAACTTTTTCACATCTTAAAGTCGGTGGTATTGCATTGGATAAGCCTGCACTGCGTTTGATGGTTCCACCTAAGGGACAACAACACTATGCATTGCCTTCAGGGGCAAAAGACACAGTGGAATGGCAGTTGATTGATGAAGATGGATGGAATACACAAACGAATCACCAAGCCCTGTAATTTTTGATTTTGATGGATAGACGCGCATCATGCACTGTGTAGTACAAAGTATAAGTAATAAAATAACTTTTATGCCTATTTTGATGGGGACCTTTTTGCTGACAGGTTCTTTTACTGTTTGGGCTAGCGATTACTTTGACCCTCGTCTTTTGGCGCTAGGCGGCTCTCAGACAACCAGTACAGATTTGAGTATCTTTGAATCGGCAGGTCAGGTCGCTGAGGGGGTGTATTTGGTTACACTGTGGATGAATCAGTCGGAGAAGGGACAGTATAAGCTGGTGTTTAAGAGAAATGAACAAGGTAAGGTTTTACCACAGTTGACCCCCACGTTTCTATATGAGCTAGGAGTTAATACAACGGCATTACCAAATTTTAACATTTTACCATTGGATGTCCCTGTAAATGATTTAGCAACTCTTATTCCTGATTCATATGTTAATTTTAACTTGTCTCAATTACGAGTGGATATCAGTGTGCCACAGATTGCTATGCAACAAAATGCCACAGGCTACGTTGACTCAGCGCTATGGGATGACGGTGTTCCTGCGTTTTTTATGAATTATCGTCTTAATGGAAGTCAGAACTGGCAGGATGCGCAGGTTGGAATGGATAGCAGTGAACAGACTAACGTGTTTGCTAGCTTGCAGAGTGGATTTAATTGGGAAGCCTGGCGTTTACGTAGTGACATAACCTTTAACCACAATCAGATTAGCGGAGATATTTCTTCGAGCGATCAAAGTACCAATTTTTCAAATACTTATTTGCAACGTGATATTCATACCCTACGCGCAGAATTTCTCGCAGGAGAAAATAATACTGGCAATGAGGTTTTTGATAGCATCCCATTTCGTGGCGTTAAATTTAATTCCAGTGAAGAGATGCTGCCTAATAGTCAACGAGGTTTTGCTCCTGAGATTTCTGGTATTGCGCAGAGCAATGCTCGTGTGACCGTCAGCCAGAATGGCAATGTGGTATATCAAACCTATGTTGCACCTGGAGCGTTTCGTATTACAGATCTCTATCAGACTGGCCAGGGGGGGGACTTAACTGTCACCATTACTGAGGCTGACGGTTCTGTCCGCATTCAAAAGATAGCGATTTCCTCATTACCGGTAATGCAGCGCCCAGGTACACTTAAGTATGAGTTAACTACAGGGCATTACAACGGTGGAATAACAACGACTTCTCGTGAATCCTCTTTTGGGATGGGCACCTTTATTTACGGTTTACCATATGATATGACGCTTTACGGCGGAGCATTGATTGCTGATGATTACTACTCACTAGTAGGTGGGGCTGGCTTATCATTGGGGGATTTTGGTGCTTTATCGCTTGACATCACCACCTCAAATACCAAGCTTTATGAACAAGATGAATGGCAACAAGGTAGTTCTTATCGGATGCGATATGCTAAAAGCTTGTTAAGTACAGGTACCTCTGTAGATTTAACCGCCTATCGTTACTCGACCCGTGACTTTTATAGTTTTTCGGACTTTAATAATTTCGGATTTCAATTAAATGATGATCAGATGCCTTGGACTTTAGAACGCCAACGTTCTAATTTTCAAATGCGGGTTAGCCAGCAATTAGGTCATTGGGGCTCATTATATTTATCCGCTTCTCGAAATGATTTCTGGAACAATGGCCAAGTGAATAACACAGTTTCAGCTGGATACAACACGAGTTATCGTGGTGTGAGCTATGGGTTGGCTTACAGTATTGACCGTATCAAAGGTGATGGCAACTGGCCTGAAAATCATCAACTATCGCTAAATGTGCAGGTTCCTTTTAGTTTATTCAGTTCCTCCCCTAGAGTGAGCCGTAATTATGCAAATTACCAAATGACTCATGATAATCGTGGCCAAGTTCATCAGCAGGCAGGGATCAGCGGTAATGCATTGGAAGACCGCCTTTCTTACAGTGCAATGCAGGACTGGTCAAACGATAGTCACAGCAATAACAGCACATTAAACGCGGGCTATCAGGGCACAAAAGGTATGGCAAATATCGGATACAGTTACAGTAATGAATTCCGCTCGTTAAATCTTAGTGGTAGCGGAAGCATGGTTGTTCATCCTGAAGGCGTAACGCTAGGGCAAATGTTGGGTAATTCTGTGGCTATAGTAAAAGCACCTGGGGCAGTTGATGCAGCGTTAATGAATGGAAATATGCGCTTTGATGAGAGTGGTTATGCACTTGTACCTTATCTGTCTAATTACCAGAACAATAGTATTAGCCTTAATCCTGCAACACTGCCGGATGATGTTGATATTACGCAGTCAACTCTCAATGTTTACCCAACTAAAGGTGCGGTGGTCATGGCAAAGTTTGATACGCGCGTTGGTTATCAAGCATTGGTGACCTTATACCATAACGATGCTGTTCTTCCTTTTGGCACTATGGTTACAGTAGAAGGGAGTACTGCAGATCAAAGCAATGTCAGCATAGTGGGTGATGCTGGTCAGGTGTATTTGAGCGGTTTACCAGAAAAAGGTCAGGTAACAGCAAAATGGGGACTAGGTGCCGATCAGCAGTGTCATGCACTATTCGATTTTACGAGCGTTACTACTACATCGGGTAGTGGCCCATTACGTCAATTAACAGCTCATTGTGAAGCAGGCTAATATTCCTACGATATCTATTACGAATAAATAGGAAACAAAATGAACAAACATTTGTTAATTGTCGGAAGGTCAGTGTTTTACTGTTTAGTCGGACTGTACTTATTGAGTCCGTTATGGCGGTCAGCAGTAGCCGCAACAATTACTATAGGTAAAGGTAGCGGAATCGTGTGGGAAGGAATGCCATATACTGCTACGAATAATGTTACCACTGTAGCTTCAGATTTATACACTTTCGATAGCTTAGCTTTTGTCGTTCCAATGGCTTTACAGGCGGGAGTTAGCTGTCTACCAGAGGGAGCTCTGAAGACGATTGCTGG
This sequence comes from Shewanella oncorhynchi, assembly GCF_030848765.1. Taxonomy (NCBI): domain Bacteria; kingdom Pseudomonadati; phylum Pseudomonadota; class Gammaproteobacteria; order Alteromonadales; family Shewanellaceae; genus Shewanella; species Shewanella oncorhynchi. Next base: position 2,729,701 of record NZ_CP132914.1, on the reverse strand, counting down.
ATATAAAGTGTACCAGATTGCTCCCGGTGTCGGAATGATTCCTAGAGCAACAATCTCTGCAAATTATGTACTGAATAACGGGATGTCAGAGCAGCTCAGTGGCACAATTGGATTACCAGCCACACAAGCGGTTACAACGAGTGGTGAAGTGATAACTAATCCACTAAATGGAAGTACTTGGTGTCTAGCGCCAAGAATGTTGTCCAGTGCTAGTTTCTATAAGGCTGGTACGTATATCAATGCAACAATGACAGGCACTTGGGTGATTATTGCAGATGGGTCGCAAACCAGTCAGGTATTTACAGTACCAAATGTGAACTTTATTACGTCAGGAAATAGTAGTAGTAATAGAAGCTATACTGTTATCCTTCCGGCATCTACGGAAATACGTATTTCTACTTTGGAATGTAATGTTAGTACCACTCAGATAATCGATTTTGGCGTAGTAACTCGAAATACCCAGCAAAACGCAGAGCTAGGTTCGCTTTCTTATCCGTTAACGACCCAATGCACACAAGATAACTCAGCAAGGGTTGCTGCCAATATTAACGTACAATTTAGGGCGCTAACAGGGTTATACGAAGGCATTACTACTCGTCTGGCCCTGAGTGAGGGGGGGGGTATATTACCGGTGAGATTAATAATAATGTTACCGGAAGTGGCCGTTGTAATGCTGCTACTGGAGTGCCATTTAATAGTACTAAGTTAAGAGTTGGTAGTATCACTAATGCACAGACGTCTCAAAATACTACTAATCAAGTGACCTGGCGGTTGTGTTCTGGCGGGAGCAGTTTACCTATTGGCAACGTTACGGCTTCAGCTGAAATGTTGGTGACTTTTAATTAAGAGCGGTAAAGAGATGTTCAGAGTTGGTCGCTTGTTCGTATAAACTTCATAAAGAAAGGAGCTTTAACTGAAATAAACGGAAAAAGCTGTGACAACTCAATCATTATCTTAAACATTTTAATGCCATTACACAAAAGGGCGCGGTGGTCATGGCTAAGTTTAATACGCACGTTGGTTATCAGGTATTGGTGACATTATCCCATAACGATGCTGTTCTTCCTTTTGGCGCTATGGTTACAGTAGAAGGGAATACTGCAGATCAAAGCAATGTCGGCATAGTGGGTGATGCTGGTCAGGTGTATTTGAGCGGGTTATCAGAAAAAGATCAGGTAACAGTGAAATTCGATTTTACGAGCAGTACTGCTACATCGGGTAATCGTCCACTACGTCAATTAACAGTACGCTGTGAAGCTGGCTAATATCCCTATGATATCTACAGTACGAATAAATCAATAGGAAACAAAATGAACAAACATTTGTTAATTGTCAGACAGCCAGTGTTTTACTGTTTAGTCGGACTGTACTTATTAAGTCCGTTATTGCAGTCTGCAGTAGCTGAAACAATTATTAATATAGGTAAAGGTAGCGGAATTGTATGGGAGGGGATGCCGTTTACAGCTACGAATTATGCGATAACCTCCACGTCCTATCACCCAAACCCTATTTTAGACATTAACAGTAGTGTGGCATTTATTAATCCTGTGGATCTATCTGTGCTTTCATGTGTACCGGATAATGCTTTGACAACCATTGCAGGTTATAAGGTATTCAAGATAGCTCAAGGTGTGGGGATAATTCCTAGAGCGATGGTTACTGCAAATTACGTATTGAATAACGGCGTGCCTGAAACGCTCACTGGGACCATTGGATTGCCAACCACACAAGCCAAAACGACGAGCGGTGCAGTGATAACGAATCCGTTAAGTGGAATGGCTTGGTGTCTAGCGCCAAGGATGTCGTCCAGTGCTAATTTCTATCAAGAGAATTCATATATCAATGCGACAGTGACAGGCACTTGGGTGATGATTGCCGACGGGACACAAGTGAGCCAAAGTTCTATCTCATTATATGACGTGAACTTCAGTACAGGCTCCGTTGCTAATTTTAATTGGTCCCCTATCTTTTCAAGAACAACGACACTACGTGTTTCGACTTTACAATGTAATGTGAGTACGATGGGGACAATCAATTTTGGCACAGTAGCTCATAATACCCAAAATAATGCAGAGCTGAGTTCGCTCTCTTATCCTGTGATAACACAATGCACACAAGATAACTCCGAAGGAACCGTTGGAGTTGATGCGAATATTAATTTGCAGTTTAGGGCATTAACAGGTTTATACGAAGGAAATATAACACGCTTAGCTTTGAACGAGGGGGGCGGCTATATTACCGGTGAGATTAATAATGTTACCGGAAGTGGTCGTTGTAGTGATGGTACTGGAGTGCCATTTAATAGTACCCAGCTAAGAGTTGGTAGTATCACTAATACACAGACGTCTCAAAATATCACTAATCAAGTGACCTGGCGGTTGTGTTCTGGCGGGAGCAGTTTACCTATTGGCAACGTTACGGCTTCAGCTGAAATGTTGGTGACCTTTAATTAAGAGCGATAAAGAGATGTTCAGAGTTGGTCGCTTGTTCGTATAAACTTCATAAAGAAAGGAGCTTTAACTGAAATAAACGGAAAAAGCTGTGATAACTCAATCATTATCTTAAACATTTTAATACCATTACACAAAAGGGCGCGGTGGTCATGGCTAAGTTTAATACGCACGTTGGTTATCAAGCATTGGTGACATTTTACCATAACGATGCTGTTCTTCCATTTGGAACGGTAGTTACAGTAGAAGGGAGTACTGCAGATAAAAACAATGCCAGCATAGTGGGTGATGCTGGTCAGGTAACAGCGAAATGGACCTAGGTGCTGATCGGCAATGTCATGCACTATTCGATTTTACGAGCAGTACTGCTACATCGGGTAATAGTCCACTACATCAATTAACAATACGCTGTGAAGCTGGTTAATATCCCTATGATATCCAGTACGAATAAATCAATAGGAAACAAAATGAGCAAATATTTGTCAATTGTTAGACGGTCAGTGTTTTATAATTTAATCGGACTGTACTTGTTGAGTCCGATATGGCAGTCCGCGGTAGCTGAAACAATTATTACTATAGGTAAAGGTAGTGGAATTGTATGGGAGGGAATGCCGTTTACTGCTACCAATAAATCTCCCACTACAACACCCAATTTCCCAAATCCAGATTTAATCGCTTACTATAGTGTTGCATATATTCTTCCAACGGCTTTGGGGGTAGGTGGTTGTGTGCCGGATACTTATCTAACAACGATTGCGGGATACAAAGTGTACAAAATTGCTCCCGGTGTCGGCATTATTCCTAGAGCAACAGTCTCTGCAAATTATGTACTGAATGACAATACGGTAGAGATGCTCAGTGGCACTATTGGATTACCTGCCACACAAGCGACTACAACGAGTGGCGCCGTGATAACTAATCCACTACAAGGAACGACTTGGTGTTTAGCACCAAGAATGTCTTCCAGTACAAATTTCTATAAGGCTAGTACGTATATTAATGCAACAGTGACAGGCACTTGGGTGATGATTGCAGACGGATCGCAAACCAGAAAGGATAATATTTCATTATCCAATGTGAACTTCACTACTGCAGGAAATGGTTATGTAGATTTTTCTCCTATCTTCTCGAATAATATGACCCTACGTATTTCCACTTTGGAATGTAATGTCAGTACCAATCAGACAATCGATTTTGGTGCAGTATCTCGTAATACTAAACAAGACGCAGAGCTAGGTTCGCTCTCTTATCCGTTAACGGTCCAGTGCTCACAAGATAACTCTGTAGGAGTTGATGCCAATATTAACGTACAGTTTCGGGCGCTATCAAGCTTATATGAAGGAACCAAAACTCGTCTGGCACTAAGTGAGGGGGGAGGCTATATTACTGGTGAAATTAATAATGTTACAGGAAGTGGTCGTTGTAGTGATGGTACTGGAGTGCCATTTGATAACTCTCCTCTAAAAATTGCAAGTATCATTAATACACAGGCCAGCCAAAATACTACTAATCAAGTGACGTGGCGGTTGTGTTCTGGCGGGAGCAGTCTACCGATTGGCAACGTTACGGCTTCAGCTGAAATGTTGGTGACCTTTAATTAAGCGCGGTAAAGTGATGTTCAGAGTTGGTCGCTTGTTCGTATAAACTTCATAAAGAAATGGAGCTTTAACTGAAATAAACGGAAAAGCTGTGACAACTCAATCATTATCTTAAAAATTCTAATATAGATAGAACGAAAATTTTCAATCATCGGAAATCTCAAAACGATCTGTGTCAATACTTTTTTACCTCTCGCTAAGTGAGCTGCTCATGACACGTGAGCAAATGAGGCGAACGGTATTTGATGTTTATTTGAAGTTGATTACAATCGAACCTGACTGCATGCGCTCTTAGTTATGTTATCTCAGAAAACGTTGAATTTAAAAATAATGATTAGCAAAGTGTCTATAATTTCTAGAACATTGGTGTGCTAATTTTAGTGGATTTAAAAAAGTTAAATTAATTTATAATATGGAATGGCGTGTTCTACATATATTTGCTACATTATACTTTACTTTAAAGGAGTCAGTTTTATTAAACAACAGCTTCTTTTTGTGTAAGTTCATCACCTGATTATATTTCAAGGATTTAGTATGATTACTCTAAGTGTGCAAGATATAAGTAAAAATGTTATTTCAATACTTAGAGTAAGTATATTACTCCTTCCGATATTAAGTTGTCAGGCTAATGGAGCAGAGAAAGGGCGTGAATTTTTTAAACTAAGTCTCACTACAGTCACTACACAGAGCTCTGAGTTGGCTAATGGGCCTACTGAATTGCAACGAGATAATTTATTACTTAACGCTGGGGTACATTTTCCGTTAAATGGACAATGGTCATTAGATGTTAACCTCGGGTATGACAAACAAAATTACGATTGGCGTAATGTCAGTTTGACGGGGTTAAACAATATTTCACAGTTATTTGATACTAATGGAGAAACTTGGGGACACATAAATCGTTACCGTGCTGGTGTGTCTTTAAATTACCGTTTGGATAAACATTGGGCATTTTTTTTGGCACCCCAACTCCAATATGCCTATGCGGATACAGAGGCCGCATCTTTTAGTCACGCTCAAAGCTATGGTATCGTAACTTCAGTGATGTATGCGTTTGATTCTGGTAACATGTTTGGTTTTGGTGTGGCTTATCTGAACGATATTGATGACGTCCGTACAGTTCCATACCTTGCAATGCGATGGCAGATAGATGAACACTGGGCGCTAGCTAATCCTTTTAGAGCTGGTTTTAGTGGTCCAGCAGGATTAGAGTTAAGTTATCAATTTAACTCTGTTTGGGATATTGGATTTGGCAGCTCGAAGCGTATCGAAAGATTCCTTATCGAGGATGATGATACGGCTGTTGAAATTAACGAATGGGTGAGTTATCTCCGTGGTGGCTGGCAGGCTACTCCAACAATAGCGGTTAATCTTTATGCGGGTTACTACTTTAACGGTGATTTAGAAGTGACACGTCAAGCTGCTGTTGATATGGATAATCAAGGTGCTGCAGCTTTGGATATTGAGTTTAAATTTTAATATATTTTATGCGGTGAGTGAACATACTTTTAACGTTTGATTTTCCAGTAAGTTGCAAGATAAATCTTGCAACAAATTAAATTATAAACTTTATAAATACTAGGAGTTAAAAATGGATAAAAAGCATATTGCTTTGGTTTTTAGTCTGTTTTTTTCGCAAGAGTGTTTTTCTAGTGCGTATATTTTTCAGAATGTGCGCATTTTTGATGGAAGTAATGCCAGCTTAACTTCAGCAAAAAATGTGTATATTGACAATCAGTATATTAGTAAAATAGAAAGCTATACAAATGTAGTACCAATTTCTTCTGAGCAGGGAATTGTTATTGATGGTCAAGGTAAGACTTTAATGCCTGGTTTAATTGACGCTCATACTCACTTAATGTTGGCGGGATTATCCCAACAGACATTATTGCTCGCAGACCAAGGTTTTATTAATATCGCCGCTGCAAAAACTGCTTCTGATATGCTACAGCGTGGTTACACTAGTGTTCGGGACCTTGGTGGGCCTGTATTCGGTTTGAAACTCGCAATTGACAAATATTTTACTGCAGGTCCTCGAATTTGGCCATCTGGTGCGTTTATCTCTCAAACAGGAGGACATGGTGATTTTCGTTTACCCAATGAATTAATTGCTACAGATGTACAGCAAACCCAAGCAGTTAAAACTGGAACTACAGCTATTGCTGATAGCCCCGCAGAAGTGCGACAACACGTTAGAGAACAACTGGCATTAGGAGCATCCCAAATTAAAGTTATGGCAGGAGGGGGAGTTTCGTCGCTGTATGATCCTATTGATGTTACACAATATTCTGAAGAGGAAATTAGAGCCGCTACGGAGGCTGCGGCAAATTGGAATACCTATGTTACTGTCCATGCGTATACACCTAATGCAATTAATCGTGCTATTGATGCTGGCGTAAAGTGCATTGAACACGGGCAACTTATAGATGATGCAACTGCTAAGCGGATTGCGAAAGAGGGCATTTGGTGGAGCTTACAGCCCTTTACTTCAGATCGTAAATCAACCTTTGCAGACGGGTCAGATCAACGAAATAAGCAGCTTCAAGTTGAGCAAGGAACCCTAATCGCATTTAAATTGGCGAAAAAATATCAGGCAAAAGTGGCTTGGGGGACGGATATTCTGTTTAATAGTGAGCGTTTACAAGAGCAAACATCCCAATTAACTCGTTTAATGGAGTGGTATACCCCATTTGAAATCCTTAAAATGGCAACTCATGATAATGCGCAATTATTGATGTTGTCTGGTGATCGCTCTCCATATAAAGGCAAGCTTGGTGTGGTAGAGGAGATGGCATTGGCTGATTTATTGCTTGTAGAGGGAAACCCAATTGAAGATATCAAGCTATTAGAGTCAAAAGATAACATAAAGGTCATCATGAAAGATGGTAAGGTTTATAAAAACTCTTTGTAGTTAGGCTTATTAGTCAAGCGTCACTTATTTTATAATTGGTATATAAACAACATTTTAGTATCGTTGATCACTATTGCGCACTCTCAAGGTAAACTTCTCAATATGTCCTAAATTAACATTTTGGACGCCTTGTTAGATGATTTTCTGATAAATCATTAGAGTAAACTTGCACCTTAACGTGTGATCAGATGGAAGTGCAACAAACATCAATCACAAGGCATCACGGTGCAAGTGTTAACTAGCTTACATCAATCTTCCTATCAAAATTGTTCAAAAATAAATCAAAAGCGACTCAGTACACTCATGGTCGTCTGCAGAGCACTCATCAACGCACCCTAACTCATTTGCAACTCACCGAAGCAGCATTGGCGTTTGAGCTGGATGGCCATTTGGCTCACTCTAATACGGTTAATCGTAAGAATGGCAAAACCACTAAAACGGTTAAAAGCCCCATTGGCAACATCGTGTTAAACACACTCAGAGACTGGGCACCTTCGAACCTCAATTAGTCAAAAAGTACCAAACCCAGCTGACCGATGAAATAGATCGTAAAATCATTGGCTTATTTTTCATTAGGCTCTAGCTACCAAGATATTCGTGCTCAGTTCGAAGATATGTATGGCACACCTGTTTCCAACGGCAAGATTAAAGCTCTAATCATCAACTGCTTAAGAATACTTTGCTCACCAAGCAGGTCTTCAGGGGTTATGTAGTTAGCTAGTAACTGGTTAATAAGCTGGTATGATTCTGGTATTCTTCACTCCTTTCAGACATATGGATAGAATGCGACTTACACAGATTTTTTATATGATTAAAAAGTTAAATTATTCTTGTTTTTAACTAATAAATCTAATTTCATCAAAATCTAATTTTTTCACCATATCTCTTGCTACATCATCTGATATTTTATTCTCACTTGCTAAACTAAAAATTACCTGCCGTGCAGATTTTATAATAGCCAGTCTAATTTTACGTTCTACCTCATATTGCAGGTGAGCTAGATTTTCAGGGTCTCGATATGGATCAAAGATATTTTCGAATTCAACCCATAATCGATTTGTTAATGCCATGTAATAGTCTTCAGTGAGTTCCGGATTGGACTTTTTAATTTCAATAAGCAAGTTTGACAAGTGAAACTCGACTGCGATTTTGGCTGCATCAATGGCTAATCTTTTTTGTTCAACTTGTGGGCAATTTATATTTGATTCTTCATGAGTATTTCTCAATAGCAAAGGTAAAAAGACACTTGCAGTTATAAGGCTAATAATAATTACTGTAGCCGCTAAAAAAACAGCCAAATCTCTAGAGGGGAACTCATCACCACTTGGCAGAAACAAAGGAAAACTAAGCACTCCAGCCAGTGTAATTGCTCCCCTTACCCCCCCAAATGATACTACTAATATATCTCTTAAATTATCCCTAGTGAGCGCAAGTCGCCTCTTATTCTTAAGATAATAGGTCACATTTAAAGAAGCAAATACCCATGTAAAACGAAATATGATTAATGTTAAACAAATAACTGTTGCATATACTAGTAGTCCCCACACGCTCTGATTACCAATCTTTGTTGCAACATTTATTGCATCTTCAAAAATATCAGGAAGTTGTTCGCCAAGCAGAACAAAGATTGCACCATTGAGAGTAAATTGAACTGTATCCCATATTGCGCCACGTCGCATACGAGTCAGCGGGGCTATACCTCCCTGCAACTCTAGTCGGCTCATAGTTATACCTGCAGCCACTGCAGCTAAAACTCCTGAAGTACCAACATACTCTGCAATTAGATAAGCAATAAATGGCATCAATAAACTCAACAGTATTTCTGAGCCTAACTCTTCTCCATGTTGGTTAGTAAACTTTCGACGAAAATAAGATAACAACCACGTTGTTGCGATTCCGATTGCTATTCCTGCTAAGGCCACCCAAACAAAAGTACCAGTTGCTTTATAAATTGAAAAAGATCCAGTAATCGCTACAATCACAGCCATTTTGAAAGCAACTAGACCTGTGGCATCATTAAATAAGGCTTCACCTTCCAAAATTGACATTACTCTTTCAGGTACTGCTAGTTTTCGAGCTATTCCAGCCACCGCTACGGGATCTGTTGGTGATAATATAGCGGCCAAAGCAAAGGCGATAGGAAGAGGCATACTTGGTATCATCCAATGAATTATATATCCTAGACCCAGCATAGTAAAAATGACTAATCCAATAGCTAACTGAAAAATGTTCGTCCACTCTTTTTTGAGTACACGGTTAGACATTCGCCAACCATCAAGAAACAATAGCGGTGGAATAAAAATTAAAAGAAACATATGTGGCTCTAAGCTTACTCCTTTCTTGAACACTCCAGCGATGACCATTCCTAAAGTAATCTGTATTAGAGGAAGGGGGATGCTGAAAGGAATCACTCTAACCAACACCCCACTAGCAAGGATTGCTAACGATATAACGAATATTGTGCTTACACTATCCATAACAATTCCTTATGACTTTATTTCATCTTTTGTTGATTAATCAAGAATACTAATTCTGTATATTTTTCATTAGCGTTGTGTAAGATATAACCTTTTTTGGCTGAAAATTGATATGGATATCTCAAAATTAGCCTATTTTATAATAGGGTAAAAAGCAATGTAAAAAATCCTTCAAATTTAATATGTTATTAAGAGCAATACTGAAGTTTATCTATATAATTATTATTTATTTTCAATAGGTTAATGTTATACCGAGTAATGAGTGTGAGTAAGTCGGCTATTGTGATTGGCATAAACGCCCTGCAAGCGTGATAAGTCTTGAAACTCTGAAGCTTTATCGCCCGGTTCGACAGATCTTTAAGCAAAGTCGTGGCAGCCTAGGGAATCGTGAAATGGTGAAGAAATTGCGTAAAGAAGGCTACCTGGTTGGTCGCTTTCTCGTTAGTAAAATTATGCACCTCCTTCGACTCAAAGCAACCCAATGGCGACACAGCGAAAACACGCTGATGCAGTGGCTGATAACTTGGTAAATATGGACTATAATCCAGAATACGCTAATCAGATTTGGGCCTTGCTAAACCGAGTTGTTCATAAATGCTGAATTTTTCATATTGAGTAATTTTACGGTTGGGTAAGAAAAAATCCAATTATTGAATGGATCTGTCATTTTCAGAGGAGCTTTCTGCAATATTACTTAATTGTAAGAAGAAATCATAAATAAAAAATCAGAAGATGTTTTCAATAGGATTAGTATCGCGACAAAAAAATTAAATATTTTTTTCATAAAAATCTAGTGTTACACGGTACTTCCACTGAGCATAGAAAATTGGTGAGATATTATGCGGAAGTATCCATCTAATCTGATTTTCATCAAGAAAATAAAGTACTTGAATCTTATCAAGAATATTTTTTATAACGTCAAAAGAGAAATTGCAAGAAATAACATCTGAGCCCATGAATAAATTTAACTTTAGATCTGAGTTATCATAGTTAATTCCGTTGCAAGCAAGCCAAAAAAGGCTTTGTTGATATACTTGAAAACCATTATCAGTTTTAAATGCTATTCCCCACCAAGATTCAGCAGAAAGTGCTAACTTAGCGCTTAGTGAATACATATGATAGTTCTCCATACTATAAATATAAGAAGATTGGGGAGTACCAATCTTCTTGACTGTAATGGTCAAGAATCCTTTTTAGTGACTCCACATAAAATTTCACCTAACAGAAATACTTATTTAAAATATTAACTAAAATCGATATTATATTGAATTATTATGTGAAACTTGGGTATTTCGTATTGTTTAGGTTGTTTCTGTATTTTACAAAAACATTTTTATAAAATATGTAAGAATTTTCCCTTTTATATAAAGTATTAGATCTTCCCTATTACTCACAGCATTGACATTGATAATGTCGCTGCAATTCAATATTTTCGCCATTTTATGGTCCTGATAGACTTTGTCTCCTAAATCGATTGAACTAAAGCGGTAACGGTTGTTCTGTTCAGTATCGTTCATCAATTTCCCATCAGCCATGCCGAAACTTCGCTATAAAACGATTAACTGGAAGCAATATAATCAACCGCGGTTCACTCATCTTCTAGATTGATGAAGGCGCCATTAGCAGGATTGTCGTGAATTGAGCCTCTTGGGGGGGCTCAAGGCTGAAACTGCCCCAACGTTCTCATTTGATTTACCTACAGTCTCGATGATTTAGAAATTAGCCTTATCCTGTTTGGTTCTAATCTATGTTGTTACCGAGCTTGGGATTTTTCATTGGAAAACAAGGTATCTCCAACAGAGTTTCTCTAGTCAATGCTGGGGGGCAGGACCCGCGGTTCAGAAATTCTGTGAGCTAATACCTTGTCGATCTTAAGCTGACGGATGCCACTGAGTTGGTCATAGGAAGCTTGTCGAGCCTGGGATTGTATTGATATTTGAACACTTGGCAGAATGTGTGGTTATGTGGGAACAGCACGACAACTTTCGAGCAGGGTTTCAAGCCTATTACACAAATTTCTGCGCCTGAATGGCAAACCTTATCTAGCTGAGTTTTGACTTTACTAATATTTTGTTCTAATGGGAGGAATAAATTTTGGACGCTACAGTTGATTTTATAAATCTTTATAATCAGCTGAACAATAAACAAAATGATGCTCATCTACAGCTGTTACCTAGAGGTCTCCGGCTCTAACTGCCCCCAATTAAAAATAAGTAGATAGGTCAAATGCTGAGGAAAACACATGTCATTTCGTGATCAAATTATCGCCAAACAAAAATTACCACGAGTAAATAACATAAATGCGCAACAAGCTTTATTAAAATTCCTCTCACTTGTCACCCTATTAATGCACTAAACTCGCCGATAAAGTTTATTCTCTGCAATTAATAATTGCCTCTCTATCCATCACTGGTCTAGATCACGGCATTGAAAGTAAAGCCATGGAAAATCCGAAGAGTTACTTATTACTACTTTAAATGTCTAATAGCTAATTTGTACTGGTATCGTCTTCGATATACATCAATAGTTCTCCAGGCTGACATTCAAAATATTTGCACAGAGCATTGATAGTATCAGTGTTGGTGACATTGCCCGGCACGTTGGCAATGCGAGTCAAGGTTGCTCGGCTAATCCCTGTCTTCTCACTCACTTCTGACAACGTTATGCGGCGCTTTTCCTTGAACGCTTTTTCATCAAGCTGCTTGATGAGGAGGATCCTGATCATGTTTTATCCGTAAGTCTTATTTACCATCTATCATATCAAATGACTCACATATGACGCAAATAAAGCTTGACTTCAATCTTGCGTGCAGTATTGTAATCCCGAAAGACGCAAATGAATCACAAATGAGTCAATATCAGGTCTATATGGTGGCAAGTATGAATACTTATCTTACGACAGAAGAGTTATCTATAAGGATTAAGTACGACGTTCGGACTATCCGTCAGTGTCTAAAAGATGCTGTGCTGTTTGAAGGTGTACATTACATCCGGCCCTTTGGCGGACGAAAAATTCTCTACATCTGGGAACGAGTTGAGGAGTCTATGTTGCTTGGAGCCTCTGCTCATGATCTGATTAATCAGATGAACTAGGAGGTTACCATGGGAACAGTAAATAGCCGTGATGGGAAACTTTATTTGGATTTTCGCTATAAGGGTGTGCGCTGCCGAGAGCAGACGAGTCTTGTTGATAATTCAACTAATCGGCAGAAGCTAAATAGGTTGCTAACGCTACTCGAACAGCAAATGAAGTCGGGTAGCTTTGATTATGGGCATCATTTCCCTGATAGTCCTAAAGCTGAGTATTTCAGACAACTTGCCAAAGTTAGCCAACTTAAAGCTTCGGGAGGACGGATGCTGTTTGGCACTTTCGCCAACCTTTGGTTAGTTGAAAAGAGAGTTGAGTGGCGAGTCAGTCAAATTGAGACCGTTGAAGGTATCTTGAGGTGTCATCTGTTACCTGCAATGGGGGATAGTATGATTGCCACTATTAGTAAGACTGACATTCTTGGCTTTCGCACTAGGCTGTGCGAACCGGATCTGGTCACCTTAAAAATTTTATCAACCTCTCGCATCAACCATATCATGACATATTTGCGATTGATCCTGAATGAGGCTGCTGAACGTTTTGAATTTCAGAGCCCGTGGCGAAATATCAAGGCGTTACCTATGCCGAGAAGTGAAATTCAGCCATTTTCTCTCAACGAGGTATACAGAATTGTAGAGAATGTGAGAACAGATTTCCGTACTTACTACCTCGTTAGGTTCTTCACGGGGATGAGAACAGGGGAAATCGATGGCCTAACTTGGGAGCATATTGATTTTTCAAACAGACTGATCCACATCCGCCAGTCACTGGTACGTGGCAGCCTTGGCCCAACTAAAACGCCTGGTTCATGCCGAGCTATTGCAATGAACCAGCCAGTATATGAAGCACTTCAGACCCAACGTGAGCAAACCGAGACTCAGAGCAACTTCGTGTTTTGTAACCAGCGTGGTGACTCACTGAGTCATCACAATGTCACCAAACGCGTTTGGTATCCACTGCTGAAAAGTTTGGGGCTCGAAAAGCGAAATCCTTATCAGACAAGACATACAGCAGCAACCCTTTGGCTCGCTGCTGGAGAGAGTCCGGAATGGATTGCTCGACAGTTAGGGCACGCCAATACTGGTATGTTATTTAGGGTTTACTCGCGCTATGTACCTAATTTATTGGGGCAAGACGGTGCAGCATTTGAACGGTTGATTGGCAATGGACCCAAAGGGGAGTCGTCAAAATGAATATCAGATCCCGAACAAATAATGCAGATGACTTGGCCTGGGTTCATCTGATTGAGCGCAGAGAACAGGTAGAGTTGTGGCAATTTAGCTGCTTAAGAGAGTGTTATACTCTTGAACTATCCCCTAATGTTATGGAAGGTGTAGAACCTGACGGGCAACTAGTGATGGTTCAATGGAATCATTGTGATGATTTGCAACGGGTAAAAATAACTTTGAGTATTCCTGAGGTCACTGATAAAGCTGTTGTGCATCATCATTTTAAACTCGTACCAGCAGGTTGTGAGTCGATCATTATCGATATCTGGGGGATTTTGGGGCTTATCCATGATGAGGCATTGAGACGTTTTTACTTAGCAGTGTTACTCAACAATGAGTTGATGGGGCAGTTTTTTACCGCCAGAGCTAGTCGTAGTCACCATCATAATCATTCTTGTGGATTACTGGAGCATAGTCATGAGGTGGCGGTGACAGCGGCTATGCTTTGTTGGCGTTATAATGTAGGGCCCTTGAGTGTATGTGTGGCTTTCATTGGGGGTCTTTTGCACGACATAGGTAAAATTCACCTTTTTTACAATGCAGATACTCGGGATGGCATTGCGGGTTCTCACGAGTCTTACAATTTTATGGTGTTGGCTGGACCTTTGAAGGCATTGCATCGTAGTTCCCCCAAGATTTTTGAGGCGTTGAGTAGTTGCTTTTCGGTCAAGGTAGGGCGCCGCTCAGAGGCTTATCTTCCAGCCTCTATGGTGAGACTATGTGACAATCTATCCATGGAAGTATGTCATTGGCGCACCGCTTTTGCAGACGTGCCTCCCCATCATTGGTACGCACATTCCGCCATGAACGATCAATGGTATAAGCGGCTTGGGTGAGGCGTGGGGGCATTATTTCTGCTCCCATTGCCTTATTTGTTCCGCTTTGAATAGGATGATCGCCAGCCGGTGGAATACGGTTTGCAATGCCGGGGAAGAATATTGGCTTATTGCTTTGCCACCGTTGCTTTTGATGTGTTTTTGTTCATTGGTATGACGTAAAAATAATCTTCCAGCTCCTTCTGGATATTCGTTTATTTTCTGTAACGTGTCGCGAGTTATTTCGATATCGGGGTGACATCGCCACTGATTATATGTTTTGCCATATTGGTAACGCAGTTTAAGATGCCAGCGCTTCCAGGTAAAAAGTTGGCTTACCAACGCCATGAATCGCTGAAACTCTGTCGCTTTATCAAAGAAGATCGACGTGTGGCTGCTGGTTGTATGCGTCAGACAATACTGAATAGCCCATCGTAATTCGACTTTTCCTTCTTTGCTCGACTTGAGCTTGCTACATGCTTGTAACGCTGAATAAATATCCTTTCGATCAGCAATGTCAGTAGGTTCTGCGGGTAGCAGTGCATAGCAACGTTTTTTTGAAAATAATCGGTCAATGTCTTGTGGTGTTTTTAACATCCGAAGTGTAGTTGCAGCATCAAGCCAGCGTTTGACCTGTTCTAGGGGGAGGCGATAATGAAGTGCGACTTCTTGATAGTCATGACCAAGCTCAATCCTCCTGAGTATAGCTAAGGCCTGAATGTAGTGACTGCTTTTTTCAACCTCGTTGTTCTGAAGGACTGTACTTTGACGAATGCTGTTCACTGGGCTCATAAAAGGTGAGAGCCGTTTTCTAAAGAATGGCAGTAAACGTACAGGGGTTATGTTTCCTGATTTTTGCATCACTCTATAACGATAAGGGCGTACTCCAAGTACCACTTTCGCGGTGCCAGCAGGTATTTCTTGGGCACTTACCGCCAAATGGCTGCCCAGTAGTATGTCGGTGAAATGTAAGTAGCTTCTGAATGTTGTGTCTGGGCTGCTATGGCCTGCAAACACAGCCAGCGCAGAATATCTGTCACGTAACCGTCCTTCACCAAATATCAATTTACGTATTATCTTCCGTTGCGAGGGGGTGTACGGCAGCATAGCCTTCACTACTTCTGGCAAGCCGATCAGGTCACCATGGGCAAGAAGCTGAAGTCTGGACAATGCCGTATGGCGTAGATGATACAGTCGATAATAAATACCGCCGGTTAATTGAGACAATATCTCTTTCATCATCAAGGATATTTGACGAGTGTTTAACACTTCAAAGGGATTTCCATCTGCGTGAATGAGCAATTCGGCATAGTGGTTATGGCAAGCCAAAAGACGTTCACTAAGATGGCTTTCCACCAAAAGCTTTTCGTTGTCAGTCAGTAAAGGCAATAAAGGCACTTTTCGAAGCGCTGAGTCGGTTTTGTTATGTCCGTGGCGACTTTCACGAACAAATAGCCAGCCGACAGAGGAAGGCTCAATGTCTTTTAGACGCAGTTTGGCGACTTCTCCTGGTCTGAGACCAGTTCGATAAGCAATGATGAGAAAGCACTTTAATATCCGTTTGGCAGCATGGTCTAAGTCTTCTAAATAATCAATTTGACGCAGCAGGGCTGAAAAAAGTGCCTCATCAACAATGGCGGCACTCACATGGGGAGTAATATTGCTCCCTTCGCTTAGCGGCTGATTAAGAGGAGGGAGATCAAATTTCTGTTGTGCGAATGAGTGTAGGTTCTCAAATCGACCAGCCTTATAGTGCTGTTCCCGCTGACTGTATGTGCGATTCATAATTTCTTGATAAATATAGATAAAGTCGTCACTACTCAAGCTGTGTAGGTCAACGCCTGCGGTCGCAGCCAACCAGTGGCCTCCAATTGCTCCAAAGTACCTATTAGCTGTTGATACTGCATTTTTCTCAGTATTCAGGTGGTGAATTAGCCATTGAAGAAGGATCTCTTCGTTTAGTCGGAGGCTTGGTTGTGTTAGATCCCGCAACTTACTGACAACATGAATCTTTCCTTGGGATTTTGCATTATTTTGCTTAAGTATTTCTCTTATTTGATTCGGTAGGTATCGGTTACCTAGCTTAGAACTGCGTGATGACGGTGTTGCTGAACTGTTTGTTTGCGTTAGATCATACCATTGCTTGAATTGAGAAAAGCTCCTTACATTGCAGGATCCCGTTGTGCCTTTCAACAATCTGAACCAGTAAACACTTGGTAGAGATGCGCTTTTTTGACGTCCCAACGAATACTCTACCAACACTTGTGGTAGATCGACATTTAGTTGAGTCTCTGCAAAACAAACCCCGCCTTGTCGAAGTTGTGTTATTGGAAGATCAAGCTTGAGTTCAGACTTGATTATCTCTAAACATTTTGTAATTGATTTGGGGTAACGCCAATTTTTGGGTCTGAAACTTAGGAATAGCTTCATCAGACCAAGGCTTATCGGGTCGGGGAAGAACTGAACTTCCACCTGAGCTTCATTTGGCCCCATACCGTCGTGATCGGTATAGAGGTTACTGGCAAAGTCCTTCCCATGATTTGGCCTCAACGTTAGCCAGCAAAGGTCCTTGTTGCCATTTAATGGTTTATCATCGGTTAATGCTTTAGCCAGAGCAGGCCATAGTGCAGGTCGGTTCAGGCCTCCATAGCAAATACAACTCATCAGCAATCTGGCAAAACATTGCTGGGGATCGGATGTTTTATCAAGATTGTCCAGCAAACCGTGAATTTTTGAAGCGAAATTAGAAGTATTGTGCTGCCAGGTCAAACTTCTCAGCGGTCGAACCCTACGAAGGGTGAGATAGTCTGAAGGTGGATTGATCTGCCAAAGTCCTTGTCGGTTACCCGTTTCTAATTGTCTGCAGATAAAAGAATATCCTCGGCGGTATGCTGTTTCCGATTTGAGGACCTTTCGCAGATCCGAGTCAACCTGTGGCCAAACTGCCGAAAATCGATCGTATTTCGGTTGTGTTTCAAACAGTTCAGGTAGATGTTGTTCAAGCAC
Source organism: Shewanella oncorhynchi (assembly GCF_030848765.1). NCBI lineage: Bacteria > Pseudomonadati > Pseudomonadota > Gammaproteobacteria > Alteromonadales > Shewanellaceae > Shewanella > Shewanella oncorhynchi. The sequence continues at coordinate 2,712,127 of NZ_CP132914.1, read as the reverse complement.
CGCCAGAGCTTGTTTTATTATCTTTATATTACTTTTTTGCCGAGCAGCGGTTCTGGACTGATGCCCCAATAGCCGCACTAGGGATTTCTGTTCATGTGGAAGGATCAGTGGGTTTTCCATGCGTCAACCACCGTAATTTCATGAGTGTTCAGTAGCGATTCGATATGCTGAGCGATGCGGTTGAGGTATTGAGTTGATAGCATGCTATGACGACCCATTGACTCTTCTCCGATATCTTCGTGTCCCATCCAACCATCAATTTCTTCCGGAGCAACACCGAGACGCTTTAATTCGCTGCGCATGTGATGTCGCCCCCAGTTGCCAGGCCAAGGTAACTGGTCGCCAAGAAATGCTTTTACTCTAGCAGGCGTGAGTTCTTGCGCAATTTTGGGGATGTTGTCCTGTTCGTGATGTTTTATAAAAAATAGAAGATTTCCGCTACCTGTAATCGCCTCGTCTGCACGATTGAAAATATCTTCTACGATGAGCTGACTGCGTTTTTTCAACTCTTGAAGATGTTGTAGATAGTGTTCAAGTTGCTTCACTGCAGTCTTTGGGAGTATCAGTGTTCTAGCTGATAGCCCATGACGGTTTTCTTTATCGCTTATCCACCAGGTGTTGTTATGGCTGTTGAAATCTGTACGCTGTCCCATCGGTGCGTTAACATCGCGGTGACCGGTTGCAAAAGTCAGAAGAGCCCATACGTAGCAGACATAGTGATTATGTAGTGTCGTGAGTTCTTCCAAAGAATGCTTTCGCGGGTGAGGAATTTGACTTCTCAGTATGCGGAAAAAATTGTGCAAAGTCTGCGGAGGGAGATGTAATGCACTGCCTAGTTGCTTTTTGATGGGCTTAGCTATGGGGAGTTGCGGATCGATCTCAGCCATGTTGAATATTGAAATCACGTAAGCGCGGTAGTTTTCAATCAGTTTATCTGCATCGAAATTTGAATAACTCAGCGCAGGCTGGTTTCGGGGGGCTCGCCCTTTTATCAGTCCAACTTCGGCTCTATCTAGCCCGTTATTGAGATACCAGTGCTCCATAAATCGGGTAATTCTTCCAAGACTTAAACGGCATCGATGTCGCTCGTTAATGTTATGAATGACTGACTTTAAGTATTCCGTGCCCACGTTTTGAGTAAGCTGACCTTGTAATATTTTAGGGAGAGGTAGTACCAAACGATTTGTTGTATTTTTCAAGCACTTTTCTAGTCTTCCATCTTGTTTACTTGCTGGCACAGAGTAGCTTAGATACAGGCAAGGGTGATTTTTGTAGTGTTTTAGAAAAAATGCATTTGAAGATTGTGCTAGTGAAATAGGATCTCGACCACATAGAAGACTCAGAAGTAGGGCTGAACAGCTTTCGGGGTCTGCTCCATTCATAATTCCATCGGTCGTGAAGCGAATGAGCTGGCGTATATCCCATTCGGTAAGTTGATTGTAACTGCAGCTTAACGATAACTGCATAATGCTCAATTTTTCGGTCAGACATTGATGCTGTATAGCACGGACTGCTCTTGATAATGGGGAATGGTTTGTTTTTTGATTATGTGTCAAGGTACTCTCTTCAATACGAAATGTTCGGCCTGCTTTTATCGATATAGCCTCATCTCGTTCTTGTGCAGTCGTCGCTTTTGGGGAGATGACACACAGTTCTTTAACCTCTAGACCAGCGTCTTCAAATGCATCAATGGGATTGAGTTCGATTAAGGTGTCAGAGTCCGAAGCAGGAGGAATTCTAATTCTTCGTCGTCTTTCGGTCCAAGATAGTGCGTCTCTAAGCACTAAATTCAGGTAACCAATACCGTATTCTTGCAGGGCAGGATACTTATGCTTACGTAGTTCTTTAAGTGCAGATACCAGTAGTTCAATTGATGATGTTTCATCCAATTCTGGCAATATATCCAATAGCTTTCGATGCCTAGGATCCATCGCGACCAGACGTAACTCTCGTAATGCATTTTCATTTCCGGAGGCTGCGATTTGTTGATTGTGGGTATAGCGAATGAAGCAAGCGATGAGAACGATAGATTGGTATGCCGTGTATTTTGTTATCCATTGTGGTGTTACATTGGGCGGTAACACTGCACAAATGGTGGCAGCAAATGGATATGATGTAAGATGCTTATTTTTCTTTAAAATTCCAAATATTTCAGTGTTGCTCACTGAGCCTGAAGACGTTTTTGTTATCAGAACCTTTACTAACCTATGCATCAGTTCAAATTGTTCCCAATAGCTAGCTGGAAATGCTTGAATACTGTAGGCGAGTTGCATTAACAGAGTTTGCTTGAGCTCTGGATTTAAATGCTCTGGCACAAGCCATTTGTTTAATAATTCCTTTAATTTTTTGCTGATGTTGCGTGCCGGAGGAGTCATTATTTGGGTTCCCATGGCATTGTTAATTCGGAGACAATATCGACAGAATCAGATGTTGGACATTTAGGAGACTGGCGTTGCCGCTGCTGAACTAGAGTGCCTCTCGAGATAGATAACAAATCGCAAAATAGCTGGTCAGGTAGTGTATTTCTCTCAAAGAGTTCGCGTGAAAACTGCTCTGGCAGGCCATGGCGCCAGGCATCAATAAAAAACGCAACATTTTTAGAATTGATGGATAAACAGAGCAGTTGCAATAGTGACAACCACGCTTTTTTCTCAATTATTTCAGGCGTCAATTGGTCTTGAATGTTTGCTTCGTAAATCAGCAAAGTACCTTCTGGTGGGCGTCCGTTATCCCAAAAACTTGCTGCCCAAATAGGACTATAAAACTGAAATGTTCTAACACGATGTTTTACCTTATTGCTTTTTACTCTCGAATCTGTGTGCTCCAAACAACATATTGTTTGGGAGGCAAATTCAGACCTGATACTTGCAGGTAGGGCATGTCGATTACAGAGCCCTGGGAATGATTGCATTACATCGAATGCATTTCTCGCTGCGGGATGTAAAATCAACTCATGCTTGTCTTGGTACTTTAAAATCATTTGGGCCATCAGAATTCCATTTCGTGTGATTACGTCTTTTCTTTAATATAGTGCTCACTTTTTCACCTCCCAAGTGCGATCAAAAATTGATCAGGAAAAAGATCGATTTTTGTGAGCGTGATCGGGTTTGATGTGATGGACGCACCTCCTTTCTAGCGTCGTCATGCAAAATATGTTTGGCTGGTGGAGTTATCGGTAAAGAAACCCTTGTTATGCGAGGTGGTGTTGTTCAGGGCCCCAAGTAAAGGCAGAAAAGGTCAGCGAAGTACGACAACCGGACAGTCACCATAAGGCGTAATGGACGTATGAATTGACCGCCAAAGTGCCTTGGGCACTGGTGACTAACTTGACCATGGAAGCCATGTCGCCTCAAAACTGGTCAATATTTACTAAAAACGAATGCAAATAGAAGTAACATTTAGAGATTTAAAAAGTCCCGCTTATGGCTTTGGTCCGCGTCATAGCAGAACTGTAGGAAAGGAATTTTCTGTGGTGTTTCGGTTGACGGCCCTGGGCTTTGCTATCAGTTTCCTCCACGCAGTATATTGTCTGCGAAGCGAACAGGGATTGCATCACATCGAACGCTCGCCTTGCGGCAGGATGCAAGGCGAATTCATGATTGTGCTGGTATTGCATTTTTGGTGAGCTACCAGAATTCCTTTTCTTGTGAGTGCCAACACCTTTTAATCTAGCCAAATGCTTTTTGGCACCCCTAAGTTATGATCAATAATTGATCAGCCAAAAGACAGGTTTTCGTGACCGTGACCACCACGTTGTCGTTAATTGTCGTTAATGTACTGTCCGATGGTCATGCGAATAATGCTAATTAAATCAATTGACAGCAATTTAGGTCAAATAGGGAACGGACTAAAATCCATATCTACACGGCCTGTCACGCCGGGGGTCGCGGGTTCGAGTCCCGTCCGCTCCGCCAAATTGCAAAAGCCCCATCGAAAGATGGGGCTTTTTGCTTTTTACTGATCTCCTTAATTTCTGCGCCGTTCATCTTATTAGCGATTAGACTCGATTCAAGGATCACGCTGAAATCTTAATAGGATTAAGATAGCTACTGTGGAGCCTGTGCGGTGTCGGTGAGGATGACTTCAACCCGACGGTTTTGCTGGCGGCCACTGGCGGACTCATTGTTGGCAACAGGTGAGCTTTCACCTTTACCTAGGCTACTGAGCCGATTGGATTGGATCCCTTTTCCCTGTAGAAAATGGCTAACACTATCAGCTCTTTGCTGCGATAAACCCAGATTGTATTGTTCACTGCCTACGCTATCTGTATACCCTTCAATCATGGCACCACGCGCGGGATACTTGTTCAGAAAGTTCGCTAGGTTGGTTAGATGTTGACTGGTCGATGACTTAAGATCCGCTTTGGCAGTGTCAAATAAGACATCACCTAAGGTTACGACCCAACCACGTTCTGACTGACGGGCATTCAGCAATGTGAGCTGGGCTTGCAGTTCGGTCGTTTCCTGACGCGCATCAGCAGCATCAGCACGGGCTAGGCGCGCATCTTGATGGGCTTGATTGGCCTCTGTGGTGCGAGCATCCAATCTGGCGTCATCGCGTTTTTTGGCGAGGACTTTGTGTTGATCTTCGGCAAAGCGGCTCTGCGCTTGAGCTAAGGCAATATTGACTTTCTTATCGGCAACAAACACTAGGTGCTGTGATTGTTGCTCGTCTTTTACTGGTTGTTCAGCAGCGCGAACGGCTTCTTCAGCTTGTTTAATGGCAGCAGGGGCTAAAATTGCCAGTTCATTATTCGCTTGCAGTTTATTAAGTTCTGTACGGATATCACCGATGCCTTCAGCTATTTTGGGCGTACTGCTACAAGCTGCTACTGTGGTTAGAATTAGGCTATATGCCAGTAGATGGCGGCTAAAACGTAAAGGCAGACCCGATGAAACGATAGGTTTTTTCATTACTGAATTCCTCCTGAACGGCGCAACATTTCTTGCTGCAGAATGCTGATATTGTTTTTCATTTCATTATTGACGCTATTGGCTTGTGCCAGCTCAGCGCGAGCTTGGGCCAATTCGGCCTCAAGGCTCGCCTCTATGGCGTAACGATCGGCGCTGACAGTGTCCATATTGAGTAATGCGCTGCTTGCAGATTGAAGTTTAAGTCTGGCCTGTGCCAGTTCATTTGAGGCATATTGGCCGACTCTTGCTTGCTCTGCGCGGGCAATGGTGTGTTCAGCCCGTTCCATTTCTGCGGTCTTAGTCAATGGCGTTGAACTGCAGCCCACGAGCGCTGTTGCAATACAACCTGCCAATAAGAAGTGCTTGGCTCGCTGTAGACCGATTGGATATTGCTGTGGTTGTTGATTTTTATTGATGTTCATTTGAAATTCCTTTCTCGGAAACAGTGTCCAGAGTGTGGTCTTTAGGTTTGTTATTCCACCATGCACAGTTAAATATGCTGGTGAATAGCCTCATTTTTGAGTCAGTTGGTATGAGTGAGTAATTTGACGCCACGGAAATTCATGATCTACTCCTCTGAGTAAAGAGGGCCGGTACACTAAGGGTTGCATCGGCTTGAGCTAAACGCAGTGTGTTACTGCATGGTTTAGTTTTTGCACTTAATCAATGAAACTTTTCCCTGTTTGTTCGTCACGTCCTAGTCTAACGAGTGATGATTTGGCTCTTTTTCAGTCCAGTTTTCTTCCTTGTCGTTTGATTTAAGTTCTTCAACCTCGCTTATTGTGTGTGCTTTTACTGGTATCCACGTCTTGTTTAGCTTTATCTGCAACTGTGGTTTTGATCATCTGACGGTTGCGGGCTACGACGGGAGGATTGGCCTTGTTGGTGTTGGAATTCTGTGCATCGTTATCGACGGATTTATGTTGTTCTTTGAATTTTTTCATATAAACCTCAAGTAACCCGGTGTAGTGCAAGAGTGCATGAACCGTACATTCAGCATGACCTGTTAACTATTAAACGTCTGTGCGTTAGCGCGCATGGGATCCGTGGTGGCAGTATTGGCTGCTCGGCACGTTTTTTGTTTGCTGGGTGGGCTAAAAAATGAGTAACAATAATGCTTTGATTACAAAGGAAATATGTTGGATATTAGGCAGCATCAGTTTTCGCCATGTTGGCGTGTCGGGTTGATGACTGCCTGTTCTTATTTATGGTTTGCAGTACCAGTGTGGGTTTAGTACTGAAGTGGCATATGGGATAACGATAGAATGGCTGTTGTACGAGTGGTCTAGCCATCCGCTATGTGTATTTTTATTTGAAGTACCGGTTAGGATACAAGAATTGAAATGTGAGTCTTTATGGCTGATGTACTAAAGTATCGGCTGTTTTTAAAACACTTCCTTTTTAACGCACTTCCTATTGTTACTGTATTCTTATATTCACTGTAGGTTTATGTTTGCTGCGCTTGTTGAGGTGGCATCAGCCGTTCTGATTCCTGCCTAACGACCGTGTAACATTCACAACAGGTTTGTTCTAGTAACGCGCGATCGACCACTTCAATATTCCCACGACTGTAATTGATAATTCCCATGCGCTGCAGTTTGCCTGCCGCATCGGTGACACCTTCACGGCGTACGCCGAGCATATTAGCAATCAATTCCTGTGTCATCAGCACGCGATCATCGGGCAGCCTATCTATCGAAAGCAGTAACCAACGACACAGTTGCTGTTCAATACTATGGTGGCGATTGCAAACCGCAGTCTGAGCCATTTGGGTCAGCAGTACCTGACTGTAACGCAGTAACAGATGGAGTAGGGCGCCATGACGGTTAAATTCGTCTTTAAGTCGCTGACCAAACAATCGATAGGCAACGCCAGCACTTTGCACTACAGCGCGACTCGTCGTGCTTTCTCCTCCCATAAACAGTGCAACGCCGACCATACCATCATTGCCAACGACGGCAATTTCAGCGGATGCCCCATTTTCCATCACATACAGCAGCGAAATAATGGAGTCCAACGGAAAATACACATAACGCTGCTTTGAGCCTGCTTCACAGACCACTTGTCCGAGTTCTAGTGGAACCAGCTCCAGATGCGGGAAAATACGTTGTTTGACTTCCTCTGGCAATTCACATAACAACCGATTGGATTCTGGCGGGAAGTGAGTTTCCGGTGGCGCGCGCTCTGATACAGATTTCAGTTCTAGTGTGTCCATTATGATAGCGTGTCCTTGTATGGTGATATAGCTAACTCAGGTTACAGCGAGAAACACCTATGCTATGTACGGTAGCGAACATAATGGCAGATTATTTGAATTGTTGAGCGGAAAATATGCACTTAAGTGCGCATTGAGTGATAGCAGCTACAGCAACGGGCAAGTAGAGCTTGCCGATCAAGAATATGTAACCGCCCACGATTATATGAAATGCTGCCGCGGATCTGTAAATTGCCTGCGGCCTCGGTAATACTGCTTCGCCTAACACCCAGCATGTCGGCTAAAAATTGATGGGTTAGATATAACTCATCAGTCTGAATTCGGTCGTGACTCATTAGCAACCAACGTGCTAGCCGAGACTCAATGGAGTGAAAATGGGCACAGACTGCATTTTGTGATAATTGGCATAACAAGGTGTATAGATAAGTCTCTACTATTTGCTTCAGATTGGTATTTTGAGCGAGTAAGTTTTCAAAGGTTTCAATGGGGAGTCGCCAAGCTTGGCCAGAACCTTGGATTATCGCCTCGGAAGGCACTTGCCGAGTGCCCAGCAAAGTCGTCGCTCCAAGCATACCTTCGTAACCAACCAAACCCATTTCCAATGCCGGATGTTTGGGGAGTTTAGCAATCAAAGAAATAAAAGCCGTTAAGGGAAAATAGACATATTGATATGACTCGCCAGGCTTGCACAGTAAGTCGGCAAAGTTAAGTTGGACTAATTCAGCTTGCGATAATAAATCCGCTTGTTCTACCACTGGCAGATGACGGATTAATCGGTTCTGAATTTGTGGGGCTAATGTGTCTTGGTGTTGAGTGGGCATAGCGGTTCAACCTGTGGTGGCATTGACTTGGCACCAGAAAATCTGCTGCAAAAAGAAGGGCCGTAGCCCCTGAACGGGGGCTACGGAATGATGGATATTAAACGACTAGTTGTTTAGTTGCGGTGAAGGTGCAGCTGATTTCAGTTGCATATCGTTTTTGACTGAAATGACGCCGGGGACTTTGCTTGTTAGTTTTACCGCAGTATTGATATCTTCACGCGATTTAACAAACCCGCTGAGCTGGACCACGCCTTTAAAGGTTTCAACATTAATCTCGGCCACACTTAAGTTTTTATCACCTAAAATGGCAGCTTTCACTTTGGTGGTGACCACACTGTCATCTAAATACTCGCCAGTACCTTCTTTGTTGTATGCAGAACTGCAACTGGCCACGGCGACTAAGCCTAGAGCCAGCAGGAAGATACTTAACATTTTAATTGTTCTCATCAGATTATCCTTTTTGATAAAGAGTAAAAATGGGGGGCATTAGCTAACGCGTCCCGTTAACAGCAATATAATCAGCACCAGTAGCACTATGCCTATAAGGCCACCTGGACGATAACCCCAGTTTCGGCTATGGGGCCAAGTGGGGAGCATGCCGAGAAATAACAAAATTAAAATAATCAATAAAATAGTCGCAATAGACATGGCTAATCTTCCTAATACCGGGGCAATTTTGCACTGGGTAACATGAGTCTGTGCCGTAACAAATGGGATGTCGGTACGCTGGCGCACTTACTGGGATCTGACGAGTCGATGTGTTTATATTCGCATTACCTGATAAGCGGTATGCCGAACAGAGCGAGTGATTGAAGAGATGCATACTCTAACTTATGTCCAATGACGGACATGTTCAATTCGAAACCAACGTTTGGTATTTCACTTATTCCGTTGTCCAGTTTCATGGGCTGCGCTAATAAAGAGGTCAACAAAATGAATTATCATGATCGCGATGTTTACGGTATTTACAACAATCCACAGTTCGCTTCTCCATCATTGGCACAAGGACCCGGCCCATATCTGATGGGCGCTGAAACACTGATCGGCAATAATGTTGTTAATAATTCTGGTGAAACCTTAGGGGATATCAAAGAAATTATGCTTGAAGTGGAAACGGGCCACGTCGGGTATGCGGTACTGTCGTTCAGTACTTATTTTGGTTTTGGAGAAAAGCTGTTTGCAGTGCCTTGGAAGATGCTGACACTTAATCATGAGCAAAAATGTTTTGTCATGGACATATCATTAGAGCGACTCAAAACGGCGCCGGGTTTTGACAAAGGCCATTGGCCCAATATGAAAGATGTTGAATGGGAAAACGAACTGCACGATTACTACGGTAGCCGTAGGGATTAATGGTGTTAAGCAGGGGATTTATCCCCTGCGTTATTATTTGGATTCGGTAAATATGTATAAGTGTGGTTGTGTCTATCAAGTGAGTAGGCCCATACGCATTTTAGTTGTTAGGGATTTACTCATCGCCATGATTGACACCTAATAACGATAAAAGTTTGAGCTAGCGTATTATCGAAAGTCACCAGCGTGTATCGCTGATCAATGTCTTCGCTTCATCAAATGATTAAAGCCTTGTCGAAAGATAAGGCTTTTTTGTTTTTCTATTTTAAGTTTAAATCCCTATTTAAGGTAAATCTGATGTTTTTGGATTTGTACTACAGCTTATTTTACTTGATGTCGCTAGATTGCTCCGTTTTCTTGATTTTTCTCCATAGGTTATGAGGGAAGAGTCATATTTAACAGTGGATATATCGAATAGATAATTTCAGCTTACTGTTCATGCTGTTGTCATCTGCGTCATTAAAGCTAAGCTCATTAGTATTTAGCTCAGTTATCTAAAGGATTTATATGGTTGAACACATTACTGGCATGCTAGCGCTAATTGGAGTGCTATCGTTATTTTGTCAATGGCTTGGCTGGAAACTGCGGTTACCAGCGATTTTACCCTTGTTGCTATGTGGGCTCACTTTAGGCCCTGGGCTTGGATTCCTCAATCCTGATGCGATTTTTGGTGATTTGCTTTTTCCGATAATTTCCCTCGGGGTCGCCGTGATTTTATTTGAAGGGGCTTTGACTCTTAACTTCAAAGAAATCAAAGATCATGGTCGTATGGTGACGCATCTTGTGACTATCGGTACCGTGATCACTTGGGCCTGTATCAGTACGGCCACCTTTTATTTACTGGATTTTAGTTGGGAAATTGCATTGCTCTTTGGGGCGCTAGTGGTAGTGACTGGCCCTACGGTTATCGTGCCAATGCTCAGAAGTGTGCGTCCTAAATCCCAGCTAGCGAGTATTTTGCGTTGGGAAGGCATAGTGATTGATCCAATAGGCGCGCTGCTCGCAGTGTTAGTCTTTGAATACATAACCGTTGCCAGCGATCAAACGACGCATGTGCTCTATGCCTTAGGCTCTATGTTGTCCCTCGGATTAGGACTTGGCGCAGTGGCGGGTTATCTAACGGGACAAATCTTAAGACACAACCTATTGCCACACTATCTGCGTAATACCGCCGTTTTGACCTTAATGCTGGGTATATTTGTCGGCTCGAACCTATTACAAGAAGAATCGGGTTTATTGACTGTGACGGTTATGGGTATTTGGCTTGCGAATATGCGTGGTGTGGATATTGCTGAAATCCTTGAATTTAAAGAAACATTAACCGTACTGTTAATTTCTGCACTGTTTATTTTACTGGCAGCGCGATTAGATTCTAATGCCATGCTCGGCTTAGGTTGGGGTGGACTGGGTGTTTTAGCTGTGACCATGTTATTGGCACGACCGCTGAGTATTTGGGCTTCTGGTATCGGCACATCTCTGTCGAAAGCGGATAAGTGGTTTTTATGCTGGATTGCCCCTCGAGGTATTGTGGCCGCGGCGGTATCTTCTTTATTTGCAATCAAGTTAGAAGCCAACAATGTGCAGGGCGCAGATGCAATAGTGCCCTTAGTGTTCTTAATTATTATCGGCACTGTGGTGGTTCAAAGTTTAACGGCGGGACGTTGGGCACGATTTCTTGGGGTTAAAGCCGATTCTGCTCAAGGTTTATTGATCTTTGGTGCCTCTAAATTTTCCAGAGAGTTAGCTAAAATTTTAAAAGCCAAAGATGTCAAAGTGCTACTGGCTGATAATAACTGGGACAACATTAGGCTTGCTCGTATGGATAATATTCCAGTGTATTTTGGTAATCCTGTTTCGGAACATGCTGAAACTTATATGGATTTAACTGGAATTGGCCGCGTGTTGATTATTTCACCTTACCGACAGTTAAACCCGTTAGTGAGCTTTCATTTCCAAGATTTTTTTGGTGCTAAAAAAGTTTTTGGTCTTAATAATACCGAAGTAGGCAGTGCGCGCCACCAGCTCTCTGAAAGTTATAAGCAACGTTTATGTTTGTTTGGTGATGCAGTGTCTTATGCCAAGATAGCCAGCTTAATGGCGAAAGGCGCTCAACTTAAAATAACGAATTTAACCGAAAATTTCAGCTTTGAAAATTTTCGTAAACGTTACGGTGAGACGGCAATACCACTGGTTTACCTGACGAAAGAAGGTAAGGTCGTCGTTGTTTCGGGTAATGATACCGTATTTCCGAATGGCATTGAGCTTATCAGTCTATTGCCAATTGAAGCTTTAGAAGAAGCCAAAGTGCAGCAAGCGATTGCAGAGCGGGAAGCCCAAGAAAAAGCAGCAGAATCTGCTTTAGCAAAGGTAAAAGCGGAAGAGGAGGCCGAGCGATTAAAGCTTGAAAAGGCTCAAGCTGATGTTGCTACTGAAGATAATACCGCTGATGCACTACAAGCTGTAGATGAGACCTTAGTAAAGAATTAACCTAGGCTGCTATTGCGTTTAATGCTGCCTAATGACTTGAGTCGTGTGATTGGTTATAGGCATTAAAAAAGGAGGCTAATTAGCCTCCTTTTTGTGGTTTAAATCTTACTGAGTGGATTACGCAGCACGTTCCTGTGAAGTGGTTGAAACCACTTCTGGACGCAGTTCTGCTGGGTCAAAGTCATCAACGTTGATTGATTTCATACGACCAATTTCCGCTCTTTCCAGTAATTGCACTTCGGCATCGCTTAACACACCTAAGGCTTTACCTTCTGCGGCAACTTTATCTAACCACATAAATGGTAGACGTTTACCACTCGCTTTACAGACTTTGTCATGCAGCGGTTCAGACGCGATGATGTCAAGTAGTGTTTGTTCTTGGATACCCACAGCATTGTGCTCAGAGTTAGTCCAGAACTGGCCTTTACCTAAACGGTTACGGCTTTCACACGGTGTTTGCATGATCTTAGCGACTTTATGATCTAACACATCGCTTGGGCGTTTCAGTGGACGACCGAATGGGAACATCACCACACGTAACGCGCCGCCAAGGCCCATAGGGAAGTTATCCAGTAAATCGTCTAAAGAAGCTTGCAGCTTGTACAGCGCATCTTCAACTGCCCATTGTACTAATGGCAAGTCGTCGGTTTGACGGCCTTCATCTTCATAGCGTTTCAGTGTGGCTGATGCCAGATATAGTTGGCTCAGTAAGTCACCTAAACGGGCAGAGATACGTTCTTTACGTTTAAGGTTACCACCCAAGGTTGCCATGGCTAAGTCAGATAACAGGGCTAAGTTGGCACTGAAACGGTTCATCTGTTGATAATAACGTTTGGTTTTATCTGAATAAGGCGCGTTAGAGAAACGGCTTGATGTCAGACCTAACCAGAAGCTACGGATGAAGTTACTGGTCGCGAAACCAATGTGACCAAAAATAGCTGCATCGAAGTTAGCTAAACCTTGACCCGATTCAGTATCAAACGCAGACTCCATTTCTGCGAGTACATACGGATGGCAACGAATTGCGCCTTGGCCGTAGATGATCATAGAACGGGTGAGGATGTTTGCACCTTCAACAGTAATTGCGATAGGCGCAGCTTGGTAGCCACGGCCTAAATAGTTATTGGGGCCAAGACACACGCCTTTACCGCCGTGAATATCCATGGCATCGATAACGCATTTCTGCATTCTATCGGTCAGGTGATATTTCACAATCGCAGAGATAACCGACGGTTTTTCACCTAGGTCGATACCTGTAGTGGTCAACGTGGTTACCGCATCCATCAGATAAGCGTTACCGCCGATGCGTGCCATTGGCTCTTCGATACCTTCAAGCTTGCCGATAGGCAATTTGAACTGACGACGAATGCGAGCATAGGCCCCTGTTGCCAACGCTGCGGTTTTCACGCCGCCAGCTGAGTTTGATGGCAGTGTGATACCACGGCCCACAGATAAACATTCCACCAGCATGCGCCAGCCTTGACCCGCCATTTTCGGGCCGCCAATGATGAAGCTTAATGGCACGAATACTTCGTTGCCGCGAGTCGGACCGTTTTGGAACATGCAGTTGAGCGGGAAGTGACGACGACCCGTTTCTACTCCTTCCACATCGGTAGGGATCAAAGCACAAGTAATGCCGAGTTCTTCTTTATCGCCAAGTAGATGCTCTGGATCGCGCAGTTTAAAGGCTAAGCCTAATACTGTTGCGACAGGGGCTAAAGTGATGTAACGTTTGTTCCAGGTCAGCTTCATCCCCAGAACTTCTTCACCTTCCCATTGGCCTTTACACACAATACCAAAGTCAGGAATCGAGCCTGCATCGCTACCGGCTTCTGGGCTGGTCAGTGCGAAACAGGGGACTTCTAACCCTTTGGCTAAACGTGGTAAATAATGGTTTTGTTGCTCTGGCGTACCGTAATGTTGCAGCAGCTCTCCAGGGCCTAAGGAGTTAGGTACGCCAACAGTTGAAGCCAACTCACTGCTTAAGCCCGCCAGTTTTTGTAACACGCGAGATTGGGCATAAGCTGAATATTCTAAACCGCCGTATTTTTTCTTAATGATCATGGCGAAGAAACCGTGATCTTTCAGATATTGCCATACGTCGGCAGGCAGATCGGCAAGTTGATGTGACACTTGGTGTTGATTCACCATGCGGCACACTTCTTCAACAGGGCCATCGAGGAAGGCCTGTTCGTCTGCACTTAAACGCGCAACGGGGTAGTTATGGAGTTTTTTCCAGTTCGGGTTACCCGCAAACAGATCCGCTTCCCACCAAGTGGTGCCGGCTTCAATCGCTTCTTTCTCTGTTGAAGACATTTCCGGCATGATGCCGCGATATACCTTCATCAGTGGACGACTGATCACATTTTGTCTAAATGCACTGATATTAAACGGCAGCGCGATCACGAGGAAAACGATCCAAGAGATAGGGCCGACAACATCGAGTGTCCATCCTGCTGTCATCACAACAGCGGCTGTAATAGTGGCAGTGAGCAAAGATACCCGAAGGTAAGCTAGGGCTCCTAGCACTAAGATCATGGCGATGATCCAAAGTAGGGTAGTCACTGTAATTCTCCTTAAATATGACCGAGTGCCAACCACAGGTCATAGAGTGTTTTATTGATTGCGATCACAATTATAGTTTGTGGTCAGACCTGTGTCGCATAAAAGTTAAACCTAAGAGAATTTTAATACAAGTATTTTTCAAACAATTGTTTAAATTATTTGTCAGCTTTGATCATTCCACAAATGTCATCAACTAGTTACAATGCCAACAAGTAGTTTTTTTGATTGATGATAGGCGAGAAATATGTGCGAGTTACTGGCGATGAGCGCCAATGTGCCGACCGATATTGTGTTTAGTTTTACGGGATTAGCACAACGTGGTGGTGTAACCGGTCCCCACGTGGACGGCTGGGGTATTACTTTTTACGAGGGGAAAGGTAGCCGTACTTTTAAAGATGCTTGCCCGAGTAGCGAATCGCATATTGCAAAATTGATCAAATCCTACCCGATTAAAAGTGAAGTGGTGATAAGCCACATTCGTCAGGCGAATCGCGGCTGTGTGTCTTTAGAGAATACTCATCCTTTTACCCGCGAATTATGGGGACGTTATTGGACCTATGCCCATAATGGTCAATTGACGGACTATCTGCCCAAGTTTCATGTCTCGCGCTATCAACCCGTAGGCGATACCGATAGCGAACTTGCTTTCTGTTGGATTTTGGAACAAGTCGCCCAGAAGTTTGGCGGTACTAAACCTGAAGATATGTTGGCAGTTTTCCATTACGTCGCAACGTTGGCCGAGCAAATCCGTGCGTTAGGTGTGTTCAACATGATATTGAGCGATGGCGAGCATTTAATGAGCTATTGCAGTAATAACTTATGTTACATCACTCGCCGCGCGCCGTTTGGTAAAGCGAAACTTATCGATACCGATGTGGTGATTGATTTTGATAAGGAAACTACCGCCCATGATGTGGTGACTGTGATTGCGACTCGCCCTTTGACCGAGAATGAACAGTGGTGCATTATGCAGCCGGGTAATTGGAAGCTGTTTAGATTGGGTGAGCTGTTAATTGATCTCTGATGTGATACCACAGAGCTAAATAATGAGGGCAAGCGGATTTACGGTTGACTTTGTTTTGTTCAGGTCACTTTATTAAAAAGTTCGAGTCAGTATCTAACATACCTTCTAGCAATCAGTGATGAACCATTAGCGATGAACATTAACTGAACTTAGAGGTAGGCCCTAAGTTCAGTTAGATATAGTTCAGTTAAATATAGTTCGGTTAGATATTCGTTCGGTTGGGCTTTATTCGATATGAGTTTGGCTTTAGTTCAGTATTGTGAAGCTAAGGCTTTGTATCATTGGGTTAAGTTTATACATCTTAACTCAATGCCTTACCGATTAACCTTCAGTCGTGCCGAGCAGTTTAGGCACTAGCGGTTTCTCTGCAATGTCTGCAGGTATGGTTTCTTGGTGCGGCACTTCATCGAAGTGATATTTAAGTAACTTAATATCGAGCTGCTTACTGCCTTTTTCAAAGTGAGTTAGACGCACGGGCAAATACGCTAAGTCAGGCGCCATCCAGAAGAAGGTTTGACGTTTTTTATTGTCACGCACGACTTCAATTTTGACTGTGTCGTAACTGCCGCTGTCGATGTTCATTCGTTCTTTACCGATCACATGAAACTTGTATTCATCGACTTCGTTGTCCTTGACCATCTTATAGTCGAGCACTTCTTTGCCCGCCATCATATCTAGCCTAAATTGCAACTGCACCATAAGAGGATCAAAGATTTTATCATCATAGGGAAACTTGCCTTTTTCATCTTTGTAACGGGTATGAATAAAGCCTTGAGCTTTGGCGAATGCGGTTTGCTCCGTGTAATTAGGCCCGACACCTTGGCGTTGTTGTAAGTAACGCAAAGGACTGAGCTGCGTATCATTTTGAGTAAATTCACTCAAGATGTGGCGCACATCGGTTAACAATAACAGGCTGAGATCGCTATCAAAACGATACTTAAACACGCCATCTTCGGGATTGGGTAGCGTGTATTTGGCTTTTCCTAATTCAATGTCTCCATAGTTGACTTGGTATTCGGCCGTCTGCGGTGTTAGCGGCGTTGGCGCTGCCATGGCAAACATACTTTGAGTGAGGACGGTAAAACTCACTAATAATGTGGGAATGGTACGCAAAGAATGCTCCTTGGGTCGCAGGTTTTCACCTTGTATCACTACAGAATTGTCGGTAGTGGTTGATAAAAAAGTGTCGAGTAGCATGCTTACTTACACAGTTCTGGGTCAATCAGTTGAGCATAAATCAATTATCGGATCGACTGTAAGCAGGTTATAGCCGAGGACGACGTTTCTGTAAATAGAGATGTAAATAGTTTATGGATCAATATATTAAACTAAAATGGCATTGCCATGACTAAAGTCACCAGATCCGGGCGCCACTCGTATTCAGACAAATTAATTTTGCCGCAGTTCACTGTTATCCCTTCAATTCTTAATAATTCCATCTGTTCTTGAAAGAAGGTTGAATTTTTCTCGAAGGATATTTTGCCTTGACTATTGAGTACCCTATGCCAAGGGAGTGACAAATGTTCGGGAGCTGCTTTTAGCGCTTTTGACACATAACGCGCTCGTCCCGGTAATCCTGCATAATCAGCTATTTTGCCATAGCTGCTGACTTTACCCTGCGGGATCATGGCGACGATATGCCAGATTTTCGCCATAGGAGACAAATCCACTGCTTGGGGCTGTTTTTTCGCTACACTCTGTTTATCTTGTTCAAGGTATTGATACAGTGGTGATTTTTCTTTAGGAAACGATGCCATTGAATTGTTAACCCTCAGCTTAATGGTATTGATACCAATCACATTAAATATCTAATCAGTTCAAAGCCTCACAGGTATTTAAATCTCAGGCGCATTGACGCAGAAATCGTTATTCTCTTTTAAGTCAATGCAACACCGGAGTGGGATACCTGTGAGGCTCCCAAAGGGCGGGTTTCAAAACGCTTTATACTGCGTTTAAGGCTTTCGACAGAGCACCACTATGCCTTCAAGCCTTCGCCTTGTCTAAAGCGCGTTGAATTCTCGCTGAATGAACAGATATTTAATACGATTGGTATGACTCACAAAGAATCACGCTCAAAAACTTTTGCTTGATGAGTTCACGCTAGTGTAACGGTAAAGCGTGGCTTAGCGGAAGATGTGAGAGTATTTGGCATTTAAAGGATTAAGCACTTCTCGATATTTTTATCGGCTAGCTCGATTACTAACAAAATATTTAAACTGTTTTTAGCTTAAATATTGTGTAAATGGTCAAATAGTCCATAATAGCGCCAATTTTTTTGACTCGATGAGAGAAGATAACTGGCATGGCTGTACTCGATATTCTAACTATTCCCGATGAGCGCCTTAAACGTAAAGCGCAACCTGTAAAAGATATTGAAGCTGTTCAGGGATTTATCGATGATTTAATCGAAACCATGTATCACACGGACGATGGTATAGGTTTAGCGGCAACTCAAGTCGGCAGTACAGATGCCATTATCGTGATCGATTTATCTGACGGTCGCGACCAGCCTTTAGTGCTGATTAACCCTGAGATTGTTGAAAAGTCAGGTGAGTTCGTCGGTGAAGAAGGTTGTCTGTCTATCCCCGGTTATCGCGCTAAAGTGTCACGTTTTGAAAAGGTTAAAGTGACAGCCTTAGACAGAACTGGCAAGGCTATCGAAATCGAGACTGATGAGTTTTTAGCCATAGTGTTGCAGCACGAAATCGACCATTTGCATGGCAAAGTATTTATCGAACATTTATCCATGCTAAAACAACAAATCGCCCTTAAAAAAGTGCGTAAATACGCTTAACTTTTGACTTAAGTTGTATTTTAGAGAGTGGTTGTACCTATTGACTAGCCGCATTTATAGTGCGGCTTTTTTGTATTTAAAATCTAATCAAGGAAGATTAATACTGTGATATGTGAACATAACAGCTTGTTTTTACTCTGATGAATGGATAAGGTAACCCAAAATCTGCATTATACCAATCGTATTAAATATCTGTTCATTCAGCGGGAGTTCAACGCGCTTTAGACAAGGCGAAGGCATGAAGGCATAGTGGTGCTCTGTCGAAAGCCTTAAACGCAGTATAAAGGGCGTTGAAACCCGCCCTTCGGGAGCCACACAGGCATCCCACTCCGGTGTTGCATTGACTTAAAAGGGAATGACCATTTCTGCGTCCATGCGCCTTGGATTGAGATGTCTGTGAGGCTCTGAACTGATTAGATATTTAATGTGATTGGTATTATTGTAGGTTCAGTTTTCATCATTAACAGCAAGTGTATGGATACGGTAGGGAAACAAATGAAACTTAAGGTAATAGCCTGTGGTATAGCCTCATTCGCAATGCTTTCACTGGGTGGTTGTAGTGCATTTTTTAACGGTAATACTACTGAGAAAAATGCGGTATCAAGTAGCTTAGTTGAATATTTATACCCTGATGAGAAGAGTCGCCAAGCCCAGCAGCCATCCTTACCTGTGCTGCGTTTGCCTATTACCGTCGGCATCGCTTTCTTGCCTTCGTCCCATTGGCAAGCCGATGCAATTGATAGCCGAACTCAGATGGCATTACTTGATAAGGTTAAAAAATCCTTTGTTAAATATGACTATATCGATCGTATCGAAGTGATCCCAAGTACCTATCTTAAAAATGGTAAAGGTTTTGAAACCTTGCAGCAGGTTTCTCGCCTGCATGATGTTGATGTGATGGCATTGGTTTCTTACGATCAATTGATGCAAAGCCACGAGAACAAGTCCGCCATCCTTTATTGGACTATCGTGGGCATGTATTTAATCCCCGGTAATGAAAATGCGATTCAAACCTTTGTTGATACAGCCGTTTTCGATATGCGTAGCCAGAAGATGTTATTTAGGGCGCCAGGTATTAATCAGTTAACTGAGAGTTCAACCGCTGTTGGCGTGACGACAACCCTAAGAGAGAAATCTTACGAGGGTTTTGATCTTGCGGTGAACGACATGATAGTCAATTTAGATGACGAGCTTGCCCGTTTTAAAACTCGGGTTAAGGAAGAGCACGTCGCCACCATAGAACATAAACAAGGTTACAGCGGCGGTGGCAGCTTATCTTTATTAATACTTTCACTATTGGGAATTTTGTCACTCGGCCGTTTTACCATCTGCCGAGAATAGTTGAACTCATTTATCAGGGGTGAGGTGAACGAAAAGGAGTTTCATCTTTTGGCCATTCCTATTTCGGGCTTTGTATTAAGTTCTTATCACTCCTTTACCCTATGTTAAATGGGCTGATTGAAACATTAAGGACTTAAATATAATGACAGACATTATTGATAGAATTGTTTATGAAATCGAGGATGTTGAAGAGGCGGTAAACCTTGTAAAAACTATCTCGTCAGCACATGAATTGTATGCCTTATTGGACCATTATAATTGGGATGATGGTAATGAGATTCCTATTGCAATTGCGGATCATCCATTATGCGAGTTAGCCATTGCCATAAAGCTATTTTGGCTTGCTGAAGCGATGGATTGGTTAGAAATGAATGAGCTAAATGAATTAATTCCAACAAATGAGGTAATAGAACCTTATCAACAGGAACATTATGATTTCGCGGTCATGCTGACTAAGCGAATTTTAAGCGGTTATTATCAGGTGAAAACAGTTTCTCATACTGAAAAAATAACAAAGACGGCGCAATATTTTCTTAAGAAGCGTGGGGTGCCTGAGATTTTGTATCAACCTATTGTGGTATGAGTGTAGAGGTATACGAAGTTGTATTAGCCTCACCATTTATTTTGTAGCTTCTGTCCGTAAACATTTCTATAAACCCCAAATCATATCCTTACAAAATAGGGCAGTGCGATCAGGGCGATGCCGATAGCGATAAGTAACGCGAGATTGGTGACAAAATAGGGATAAATCATCAGGGTGAGGCCAACGACTAAAGGGATGGGTGCAACTTGGCGTTTGCCATAGGTGAAAAAGCCAAGACCAAAGAGACTAAAGACTAAACTCCATAGTAATAATGCTGGATTATCAAACATCTTGAGTTCCTAAATGGTTAGCCTAGGTAGGCTTTGACCTTATCACAGCGCCAAATTAGTCAATCGATTACTTAAACTATTGGTTAAACGGCTGCGTCGTTTTATTGAGTCTAATGCTGACCATCCCTTAGCGTAATTAAGCTTTATTCATCTTATTGCTGTGATGTTGCCTTATTTCACTCGTGCTATAGCTCATATAACTCTAAGGGTAAGCCGTCGGGATCGCTAAAGAAGGTGAATTTTCTGCCTGTGTATTCGTCAATGCGGACGGGTTCAACGGTAATGTGATGGCTATGAAGATGTTCGATGACGGTTTCAATCGATGTTACGCGAAAGGCGAGATGCCTAAGTCCACAGGCTTCGGGATAGCTTGGTCGTTTGGGTGGATTATCGAATGAAAATAACTCAATTTGACTCTTATCGGCCAGTTGTAAATCAAGTTTATAGGACTTACGTGCCTC
This sequence comes from Shewanella oncorhynchi, assembly GCF_030848765.1. Taxonomy (NCBI): domain Bacteria; kingdom Pseudomonadati; phylum Pseudomonadota; class Gammaproteobacteria; order Alteromonadales; family Shewanellaceae; genus Shewanella; species Shewanella oncorhynchi. The sequence continues at coordinate 2,691,280 of NZ_CP132914.1, read as the reverse complement.
ACGGAAATGCTCTGCAAGCACGGTAAGGCCAAGAATGTTTACATAAAAGTGTTTGGACTTTTGATAGTCGCTGCAAATAATCGCTGCATGGTGAATGCCGAGTAACATTGCTTTCCTTTGTGATTTTTAAAGGGTGATCAAATAAGATAGAAAGGTTTGAGAGTATAACGGTTAAAAAAAGATAGCGTCACAGTTTAGCGTGACGCTATCGGTCGATTTCACTTTTTAGCTCACCTAGGCCTTTTGCTCGTTTAATCTTCCAGCTCGAATATGGCTGAAGACAGCGGTGCAAGTTGCATCTGAACTTGTCCTTCACCTTGTTTGACAACCAACTGCGCTTTATTGTCTTCCAGCAAATCCTTAAGTGGATAGGTCCCATCCGTTAACTGCCATTGGTCGATAAGTGGCTTTGGTAGCTTAAGGGATAATGGCTTTGCTTGAGTTTGATTAAAGTTATTCACAATAATCAGTTTTTGGTCCTTTTTATTGGTCGTATTTTCCTCAAAGCGCACAAAGGCAAAAGTGCTGTCATCATAACCCGTTGCACTGCCATGAGTATCCATTGTGGCGGTTTGTGCGCTGCGGTTGGCGGCATCGAGCGAGTAATATTCTCCTAAGAGCGCAGGTACATTTTTACCTGTGCTTAGGTTCAGTAATTTTTGATAATAAGCCCGCAAAGTGGCTTCCTTTACGGTTGATTGTCCACCATCAAACTTGCCATTGTTCATCCAGCGCTGATGGGCAGGGACGCCAACATAGTCAAAAATACTGGTGCGTGATGCATGACCAAATCCTGGGTTGTCGATGGCGGCTTCTCCCACTTCTTGGCCAAAATACACTAACGTCGGTGAAGTGCCTATCGTTGCCGACACTACCATAGCGGGTAGGGCATAGTGTGGATTCACGGCTTGGGTTGCCGTGGGCTTATTTGTGTGTAGCGATGCTAAAAATGCCGCATTACCAATACGTTGCTCGTCGTGGTTTTCTAAAAAGTGCAGCATGTGAGATTCAATATCCTGCACTTTTTCCTGATCTGCCGCGATATTAGCTGTGCTGGTTTTACCCGCCATCACGGCTTTTAGGGTGTCGTAAAGGTCAACCTTATCGTACAGATAATCCATTTTGCCAAGTTGGATATAATCTCGGTACAACTTAGGGTTATAGACCTCGGCCAAGATAAAGGCATCGGGATTTGTGTGTTTTATCTGGCTGTTGAGATAGCTCCAAAACTCCACTGGTACCATTTCTGCCATATCATAGCGAAAGCCATCGACCCCTTTCGCTAGCCAATACTGGGCAATCTGATTGAATTTAATCCAAGAGCTTGGGAGCTCGGCTAAGTGTTGTTGCCAAAAAGCGTAATGCTGCGCCTGCGTTAAAGTGGCGAAATTGGCTGGCAGGCGAGGGAAGTCATAGGTGCCATCGGGGCGTACGCCGTAATTGATTTTAACGGTCTCGTACCAATCATTGGCATCGGGCTTGGCTAAGCGTGAGCCATTACCAGTCCATTTTGCGGGAAATTCGTTGAATTTGCCGTCACTTAAGGGGCGAGCTTCTCCGCCCAATGGTTTAAGCCCTGCGGGTAAGCTTGGCACTTCAAAGGCATGCGCTTTTCCCTTTGCCCCCTCCGAGCCATTATAAACATCAACTTTATCAACAACGTAATAGAAGTTGTTGTTTTTGGCGTACTCCAGACTGGTATCATCACCTTCGCCAAAATCGCGCACGCCTTGGGGTTTACTAACGGATTGATAATGGCGCGCCACATGGTTTGGCACGATATCGATAATCACCTTTAAGCCGTGGTGATGGGTACGGGCAATGAGCGCTTCGAACTCGGCTAAACGGTTGGCGGGATTGACCGCCAGATCTGGGTTGACGTTGTAGTAATCTTTGACTGCGTAGGGTGAGCCCGCGCGTCCTTTGACCACATCGGGATCATCAGCACTCACGCCAATCGCGCTGTAATCACCAATCAATGCATGGTGGGGAACGCCCGTGTACCACACATGGGTAACGCCTAGGTCCTTGATACTATTGAGTGCAATATCATTGATATCATTAAACTTGCCGACGCCATTGTCGGCAATCGTGCCCCAAGGTTTGTTGGTTGGATTTTTATTGCCATAAAGGCGAGTAAAGATTTGATACACCACAGGTTTAAGCGTCATAACCTCACTCTCAGACTTTGGTAGTAACTCATTATCAAGCGTCTGCGTTGATGTATTTGCATTGATCGAGAAGCTAAAAAGCGAGGCAGTTAATAAAGAGGCACTGAATAGAGCGTTTAAACATAAGCTGAGTGATGACTGTCGGCGCTGCGGGGCTTTCGCTGCTTGGGTTATAAGTAAAGCCACTATGGGAAATTTCGCCGCTTGGGGGTACTGAATAACTCTGGAATAGATAGGTGATAAAAAGCTCAAGACTGAATTCCTTTTAGGGTTGAGTTTTTGATTGGGTGAGTTGTTTGAGCCTGAGTTAAATCGCTAGCTGAGTAACTCATATGATTAGAGGTTTGACGGCTAGGTAAGCCAGTATTTAGCTGCGGTCTGGCTTTAAGCTCAAGGATAGTGACACCTGCGTGGGGCAATGCTAGCGCTTGATTGAGTGAAACTGTGTTGCCACTGATGATATCTGTAGCGGCGCGGTTATCGCCAAGTACACTGGCAAAGCGGTTTACATCTAGCGTGACTGCTTTGTCATTTTTATTGTAAATCACCATGACTTTATCGGCTAAGGGCTGAGTACAGGCATTGTGTTGGGTTTGAGAATCGTGTTGAGTTAGTGACTTAAGCTCTTTAGCATTTAGGTCAGCTGATAATGGGTCATTCAATAAGCAGCGAAATTGCACATAGATGCCATCCTGCGGCACAAAGTGCAGTAGTTCGCCCGATTGCAGCGCAAGGGATTGTTTACGGTAATTCAGTAGGGTACGGATAAATTGCTGCGCTTGTCGTTGAGGTTCACTCAGTCCTTGGCCGGTAAAGGCGTTAGTGGCATTGTTGGCAAACCCGCCGGGAAAATCACTGCGTACAACGCCATCGTGACGGCCCTCGGTTGGGCTTGTCATCAACACTTCTGTACCGTAGAACAGCTGCGGAATGCGTTTGGCGGTCAGCACATAGGTGAGGGCCATCTTGTATAAGTCTATATTTTCTTTCACTAAACTGAAGATACGATTGGTGTCGTGATTGCCTTCAAATAGCACTAGCTTACTAGGTTCTGCATACACAACATCGTTGGCTAACATCTCGTAAAGCTTGATAAAACCCGTATCCCAGCTTTCTGGCTCATTAAGGCTGGCAATCAATTTTTCATATAGCGGGAAGTCCATCAAACTGGGTAAATCTGAGGTATAGCCATCGGCATTGATTTTGCCCTTTTGCCAATAGGACACTGTGATGGGGTTTGCGGTCCATTCTTCGCCAACAATATTAAAATTTGGGTACTCAGCCATTACGGCCTTAGACCATTTAGCGAGAAACCCTTTGTCGGCGTAGGAGTAAGTATCTTCACGTATCCCCGAAAGTCCTGCGTACTCGACCCACCAAATACTGTTTTGGATAAGATAGGTTGCCAGTTTTGGATTGCTTTGATTTAGATCTGGCATAGTGTCGGTAAACCAGCCGTCGACAAAATCAATATGATCTTGCGCTGCCGCGTAGGGATCTTGCACTGTCGTGCGCCTATGGCTGGTGAAACGGGGGCTGGTAACGCTGGATTTAATAGCGCTGGATTTAGCATCGGCAGACTGAGTCAAATTAGGCTTGGATTCTTGATTCTTTAGCTGCGTTTTTGTGGCATCGTTCAGCCAGTCATGGCTGGGTAAATCGTTGAGCCACCAATGGTTAGAGCCGATATGATTCACCACAACATCTTTAATCACCCCTAGGCCAAGCTTATTAGCCTTAGCGACTAAGGCTTTATAATCCTTGTTGCTGCCAAAGCGGGGATCGACGCGGTATAAATTGGTAATTGAGTAACCGTGGTATGAATACTGGGCTTGATTATTCTCAAGCAATGGATTGATCCATAACTGAGTCACGCCAAGTTTTGCCAGATAATCTAAGTGCTGGCTGATCCCTGCTATATCGCCGCCATGGCGAGCATCGGGATAATAGGGGTTGCTGGAATTGCTAGGAGAGTTAGCCGCGACTTGCTCTAGCATATCGGCCTGATTGTCATTGCTCGTGTCGCCATTGGCGAATCTATCTGGGGTGATAAGGTAAATCACATCCTTATTGCTAAATCCTTGGCGTTCACGGCTGCCCTCAGCACGCGCTTGCAACGTATAGGGCAGGCGATAAAGAGGCGTGTTGGTTTTTGAAGCGTTGGTTTTTGAAGCCAAGTCAGTGCTGGAAATCACCAGCTCAAAGGTTTGCGGCGCAGCTTGGCTCAGATCTAAATTGATAAACAGATAGTGAGGGTTATCAGTGTGCTCAAGGCTTTTAAGTGTGATGCCTTTTCCTTGTATATCAACCTTAATCTGCTGCGGTAAGCTTGGAAGTTCGCGGCTATACAGCATCAGCTGTAACTCAGGGTTCTGCATCCCCGCCCACCAAAACGCGGGTTCAAGCTTAACGTCCGTCGATATATCTTGCTTAAAGGTGTTTGCATAGGCCGTATTAGATGAAGAGCAAACCAAACATAAATAAAGCACTATCATTAGGTTTTGACGGATCATAATGTAAGCCTTTTAAAGATAAATAAGTAAAACGTGCTGGCATGATGAATGTTAGAAATACTGAAATCTGCATAAGCAAAAGCCTGCTTCTTAATTGAAGCAGGCTTTATTTGGGGTAGTTTATAAAGAGTAACTTAACCCTAGGAAGTACTGTCTACCGAAGTATTGGATTGTTCCTGTTTGATGTTCTTCACCAAAATAGGTTTTGTTCGGTTCATCAGTTAAGTTATTAATTTGGAATAAGAACTTAAGTCCATTCTCCAGTGCGTATGAAGCTTGATAATCCACAATCGTTTCGGCATCGAAGAAGGCGAGTTGTGATTCAACTGCCACTTGTTCTGAAACATAGCTACTACGATATCTCATGCTTACGCGAGTATCGAAACCATCCAGAGTATAGAACAAGGTGGTGTTGAGTACGCTTTCTGATAAACCTGGTAATGGAATGGTTAAGTTTGAACCACTTAAATCTGTGGTAAATTCCACTTCACTGTCTGAATACGAGTAGCTGCCAGTGAAGCCAAGACCGCTGAGTGGCGAGGGCAAGAAATCAAATATTTGGGTATAACCTAACTCAACACCACGAATGTAGCCGCCATTGTCGTTGTTGATTGCAGTTTGATATTGACCCAAATTTTTATTAACAGGATAAGTGACGCCATTATCAACTACTGTATCTGGGACAATAAAACCTTCAGATTCAAAATCAAATTCAGTGATAGTGAAATCGTTGATGAAAGACTTGATGTCTTTATAGAACAGAGCTATCACCACGGCGCCTTCACTGTCTTCGAAATAATGCTCGTAAGACAGATCGAATTGATCGGCATAGAAAGGATCAAGCAAAGGGCTGGTGTTACCCCAGGCATTGTATGTCTTATAGCCTTTGTTTTCGTCGGAATACCAGTTGCCTCGTCCTGACTTCAGCTTATTGATCGGTGGACGAGCCATCACAGAGGCTGCGGCGAAACGCAGTTGATCATTTGACGTCAAGTGGAAGTTGAGGTTGAGTGATGGTAAGTAGTCTGTGTAGGTCTGACCGATTTCATTGCGGATATAGTCAGTGCTGATAACACCCTTTTCGTCCGCGATAGGCTCGCCCAAACCGAAGCCGATTTGTTGCAGACCTGTGCTGTTCTGATCCGTGTGAACCACTCGCAGCCCTAGGTTACCTGTTACTTTGACATCACCCAGATCAAACTCTAGATTGCCCTGTACATATCCTGCCAGTATATCTTCATTAACGGCACCGCTTTGGATCATGGTCCAGTTATCCGACCAGTTAGCCGTCGGATTAAATGGGCCTTGACCCGTCGCTGCCAATTGATTGTTGACCAGCTCCACAGCCTTGTCGAAATCGATCGATAGGAAGCTGGGGTAGCCTGAAAGTTCACCACCGAAATTGACTATATTTGTCATGTCATCATTTAACACCAACACTGGTTGATTGGCGGGGTTAGTGTCAAATTCGAAGCCGTAGCCTGCTTGAGAGCGCTGGGCGTTGAATTCACGTTCTGAGTAGCGCAGACCAAAATCAACTGAAGTTAAGAAACCAGAATCTAACACATAGTTAAAGTCTAACTTGTAGGCGACAAGATCGTTTTGTTGATCGTATGGCCACATACCCACTTCTTTTAAACCCAAAGTCGCCGTATCTGTATAGTCGTGTGAAAAACTGACATCCGCAGGATTCAATCCATGTAGTCTATAGGTGATTGATTCTGCTGAGCGTACTTCATTACCTATATCATCATATAAAACGGCACGAGTGCCGCCGTTGACGAACTCACCATCGGCTTTTGAATAGCTCACATCACCTGCGACAGTTAATGCGCCGCCATTATTCCACTCAATATTGACTGAGCCTGATGTCAGTTCTGAATATTTTGAGTCGTTATCATTGATAACAAAAACGGCAAAGTTATCAGTACCATCAGTTGATACCGTTCCGCCGGTCATAGAACCATTTTCGACAACCGCATCACTAATAGTACCGTTTTTTAATGACTTAACGCGAAAGCCTCGGGCAAAGTTTTCGGAAGTGAATTTTGAATGGAATAAATCACTTTTTACACTGAGATTGTCTGTTGGTTGCCAATGGATAGCAGCCATATAACCATCACGTGTATCATCACCGCCTTTTTGCTGTAACTCAAAACCTTCACTGATTGATTCGGCAGCACCGTCGCCATTGACATCTTTTTTATCGTCGTTGAAACGTAAACCAATGAATTGACTGGCAACATAAGGTTGGTACAAATGGGCATAGCCTAGCGCCACACCGAGTGTATCTTCAAGGAATTTGCCTTGATAGGCAAAGCTAAGACGGTTGCCATATTGATCGGCATCGGAAATCTCATCCGCTCTGTCATTAAAACTGCCGCGAGCATTGATATTAAATGATTGGTCTTTGTCGCTTTTTAAGGGATCTGCGGTTTTTAATTCTACCGTACCGGCGACGCCACCTTCAATCAGCGAGGCTTTTGGTGTTTTATAGACGGCGGCTTGACTAATTAATTCGGATGGATATTGGTCAAACTCAATCGCGCGTTTACCGCCCGTTGTCACTTGTTCGTGTCCATTAAGTGTTGCAAAGACGAAATCACCATCAAGACCTCGAATATTGAGGCCGCTTGCTTGTCCACCAGTGCGCACTGCGGTCACGCCTGGTAAGCGAGTCAGTGCATCAGCGATTGACTGATCGGGAAGGGCGCCAAGATCATCTGCTGAAATCGATTCAGAGACGGTATCTCCAAAGCGTTTATCATTTAGTGATTTGATGACACTGGTTCTAAAGCCTTTAACTTCAATAACCTCAATAGCAGCTTCTTTTGCTTTTGCTTCCTTATCTGTGGTCACTTCATCTGCCGCATAGGAGTGCATACTGGCACCTGCGGCGATGAGCGCTAAGGTTAGCAAACTGGGTTTAAATCGCATCATATCTCTCTTCCCCTTGGAGTCGCTTTATCGCTTTGTAGAGCGTTTTATCGTTATCACCGCGTTATGTTTGCGGCCTTTTTTTGGTATATGGGCGCTTAATTGACTGCATAAGTGCTGCGTTTATGACCAAATTGTTATGCAACGGTGAAGATACTACTCCCGAGTTTCTTAGCTGAACAACAGAGTGCATACGTATTCAATACCTAGCAGAGTTAAGAATAGACTGTGATAGAGGGTGAACTCAGGGAATAAAATGATTTTATTTTGTAATCAAGTGACTGTTACTAAAAAGTAAATTTCATTGTGATGCCATGTGACTATTGGCTGCATCTTCTGCATACGTATGCAGGTGTATTGAACCTTATTTCCCTCTTCACGTATGCTCGGTAACACAAAATAAGCCGCGATGACTTTACTCTGCAGTAACAAAACGATAACTGTTTGCTTGAGTGTGTTAGGGAAAGTTCGCTGTAGAATAATGATAAAGGGGCAACAATGAGTGAGTTAACGTGGTGGCGTGGTGCAGTGATTTACCAAATTTATCCGCGTAGCCTTTTAGATACCAATGGTGACGGCGTCGGGGATTTACGCGGCATTATCATAAAGCTGGATTACATTGCGAGTCTCAATGTCGATGCCATCTGGATTTCACCTTTCTTTAAATCTCCTATGGCAGATTTTGGCTACGACATCAGTGATTACCGCGAAGTTGACCCTCTTTTTGGCACTATGCATGATTTCGATGAATTGATTGAAAAAGCCCACGGTTTAGGTATTAAGGTCATTATTGATCAAGTATTAAGTCATACCTCGGACCAACATGCGTGGTTTATTGAGAGCCGCGAGAACCGTTCGAATCCCAAGGCGGATTGGTATGTGTGGGCCGATCCTAAGGAAGACGGTACAGCGCCTAACAACTGGCTCGCGATTTTTGGCGGTTGTGCTTGGGAGTGGGAACCGCGCAGACAGCAATACTATTTACATAACTTCCTGCGTAGTCAGCCCGATATTAATTTCCATCATCCCGAAGTGCGCCAAGCTGTGCTGGATAACGTTGAATTTTGGCTTAAAAAGGGGGTAGATGGCTTCCGCTTAGATGCCATTACCTTCTGTTATCACGATGAACTGCTCAGGGATAATCCGGCAAAGCCTAAGGATAAACGTCAGGGCCGTGGTTTCAGTGAAGATAACCCTTACGCTTATCAATACCATTACTACAATAATGACCGTCCGCAAACCATCGCTTTTATTGAAGATTTACGAAAGCTCATCAATCGCTATCCAGGAGCGGTGACCTTAGGCGAAGTCTCTGCCGAAGATTCTTTGGCTGTAATGGCTGCCTACACTAAGGGCGAAGATCGCCTGCATATGGCATACAGTTTTGAGCTGCTTACTGATGATTACAGCGCAAGTTATATTCGCCAAACCGTAGAGGCTTTGGAAGCGAGCATAGGTGATGGCTGGCCATGTTGGGCTATCGGCAATCATGATGTGCAGCGTGTAGCTAGTCGTTGGGGGCAAGGTAAGCTGAATTCAGACATGGTCAAAATGCTCAATGCCATGCTAAGTTCGCTGCGCGGCAGTATATGTAGTTATCAAGGTGAAGAACTCGGTCTAACCGAGGCGCCAATTGAATACCATGAGCTGCAAGATCCCTTTGGCAAAACATTTTGGCCTATGTTTAAGGGGCGTGATGGTTGCCGTACGCCAATGCCGTGGCAGCAAGGCGCTGACTTTAGTGGCTTTAGTGATGTTTCTCCTTGGCTGCCAATTCCACCTGCGCACCAAGCGTTAGCTGTGGATGTACAAGAATCTGATGCTGATTCTATGCTCAATGGTTATCGACGTTTTCTGGCTTGGCGTAAGTTACACCCAGTGTTAGTTGAAGGTGATATTAAATTTGTTGATACAAAGGAGCCCATTTTGGCCTTTGTTCGCACCTTAGGCGATATAAAAGTGCTCGTGGGATTTAATTTAGGTGATACCGAGGTCGAGTTTGATTTCTCTGCATTTGAAATCAGTGAGTCGCTGACGGGACACGGCCTTAAAACCGCACAAATAGAACACAATCAGCTGAAGTTTTCGGCATTTACCAGTTTTTATGCAGTGTTAAAGTGAAAATGATTCATTTTTATTCGGTTGAAGTGTTATAGATACGGGATCCCAAGCCCACAGTTTGATATAAACCCGCCCACGGGCACCATGGGGAATGTAACCTTAATTAGTTCCTGATAATAAAAACATACAGAGAGAATAACTATGGCGTCATCAATTAATACTGGTAGCTACACGAGCAGCACTGGCGAAAATGGGTCGGGCAGTTATCGTTTTGCCTTGATCTCATTGACTTCACTGTTTTTTATGTGGGGTTTTATCACCTGCTTGAACGATATTCTGATCCCGCATCTTAAAGCGGTGTTTTCACTGAATTATACTCAAGCCATGTTGATCCAGTTTTGTTTCTTCGGTGCTTATTTTCTAGTCTCAATCCCTGCGGGTAACTTAGTGAAAAAGCTGGGTTATCAAAAGGGAATCGTTACTGGTCTCGTGATTGCAAGTATTGGTTGTGCGCTGTTTTATCCCGCGGCGGCCCTCGCTACTTACAACTTGTTCCTCGGTGCATTATTTGTTTTGGCATCAGGCATCACAATCCTGCAAGTGGCAGCCAATCCTTATGTCAATGCCTTAGGCAGTCGCGAAACTGCGTCGAGTCGTTTGAACTTAACGCAAGCGTTTAACGCCTTAGGCACAACGGTTGCACCGTTTTTTGGTGCTATGTTAATTCTTTCTGTTGCCAGTTCAGTATCAGGCGATTTAGCCCAAGCGAGCGCTGAAGCAGAAGTGGTTAAACTGCCATACCTGTTACTTTCTGGCGCCTTGGCAATTTTAGCGCTGATTTTTGCGAAGTTAGATTTACCTGTGATCCGTGAGCATGATGAAAGTGTTCAAGGTGAAGTTCAGACCCATCTAGGTAAAACCAGTGCCTTACAAAGCAAGCACTTAGTGCTCGGTGCTGTGGGTATTTTCGTATATGTCGGCGCAGAAGTGTCTATCGGTAGCTTTTTAGTTAGCTTCTTAGGCGAAAGCCATATAGCGGGTATGCCAGAAGCTGAAGCCGCCCATTACATCGCCTATTATTGGGGCGGCGCTATGGTGGGACGTTTCATTGGCTCTGTGGTGATGCAAAAAGTACCAGCGGGCTCAGTGCTTGCATTTAATGCTTTTATGGCGGCACTACTTGTGGTTGCAGCGATGACAACCAGTGGCAGCATTGCCATGTGGGCAATCCTTGGGGTGGGGTTATTTAACTCGATTATGTTCCCAACGATCTTCAGCTTAGCGCTTCGGGATTTAGGTCCACACACTTCACAGGGCAGTGGCATTTTGTGTTTGGCGATTGTGGGCGGCGCGATTTTGCCTTTATTCCAAGGCATGTTAGCGGATAATCTTGGCGTTCAGCTCGCCTTTATTCTGCCCGTGATTTGTTATGGTTTTATCCTGTTCTACGGGACTAAAGGCTCAAAAATGTAATGGGTTAAACAGACTGTGGCAAAAAAGCGATCTTAGGATCGCTTTTTTTATGGCTTTAACCTTAACTCGGTGCCAGCGCGCTTGCGTATTAGGGCCTGACCTCCTATGATCCTCCGGTTTTATCATTCATGGTGACCTTTTAAATGTTGAATTCTCCGCTTTCTGCCAGCTCGAACGAATTAGTGATCAGTATCTTAACTATGGTGCTGAGCCAAGGAAAACCCTTAGATCGGGCCTATTCTCAGCATTTTTCTGGGTTGCAATTGGTACCCGCCGAGCAGGCGCGTATCGCATTAACGACGGGTGATATCCTACGTCGTTTAAATTTATATTGTTATCTGGCGGAAATTAGTCCAGATGAGATGGAGCGTTTTGGCTCTAAATTGCTTAATGCCTGGCATTTATTTCATGGGCTTGAACTGCCTAAAATGCAATATTCGCTGCAAGTTGATGAGGTGCGTTTAGCTGAGCGTATCGAGCAAGCGAAAACTAAGCCTGTGTTGTGGGACGGTTGCCCTGAGTGGCTCGATGTTATGGGCCGTGAGCAACTAGGTGAGTCTTGGGAAAAAGAGCGCGCCGCGTTAAGTACAGCGCCGAAACGTTTTTTACGCGCTAATAGCCTTAAGGTGACTCGTGATGAACTGGCCGCTAAGCTTGCCGCTGAGTTTGTGAGCACGCTCTGTGTTGATGGGGTTGATTCCGCCCTTGAAGTGACCTCCGATTCTGCCTTGTTCCGTACACAAAGCTTTAAAGATGGCTTATTCGAGCAGCAGGATGCGGGCTCTCAGCGCGTAGCTGCGGCGCTTGATGCCAAGCCAGGCATGAAAGTGATTGATGCTTGCGCGGGTGCGGGCGGTAAAACCTTACACATAGCTGCGCAAATGCAGGGTAAAGGACGCTTGTTGGCCATGGATGTGGAGCAATGGAAACTCGACAAACTCAAAGAGCGTGCCCGTCGTAATGGGGCACACAATGTCGAAACCCGTGTTATCGCCAGCAGTAAAACCATTAAACGCTTAAAGCTCAGTGCCGATAGAGTATTGCTTGATGTGCCTTGCTCTGGTTTGGGTGTATTAAAGCGTAATCCCGATGCAAAATGGCGTGATACCGTAGAGCGTTTACCCGTGTTAATGGAACTGCAAAAACACATTTTGAACAGTTACAGCCGCATGGTCAAAGTCGGTGGCATAGTCGTTTATGCGACTTGTTCTATCTTCCCTTGCGAGAACCGCGGTCAAGTGGATGCGTTTTTAGCCGAGAACCCCAACTTTCGCCTGATTGAGGATGAAAGTATCAGCCCAGCCGATAGCGGCTTTGATGGCTTTTACCTTGCCAAACTTGAACGTATTCAAGAATAAAGCATTGCTTTTTAGACTAAAGTAAACCTTTTACCGCGCAGGTAAAGGGTTTACTTAATTAACATTAGTGCCTAGAATTTCTTATAAGTTATAAATATTTAACATTGTTAATCAGTATTTATATTGCAACTTTGCTCTTAAGGAAATTATGGCGTACGGCGTTAACCTTCCAGATCTGCTCGATCATGCAGACGTTAAACTCGCCCACAATGTCAGCATAGCTTGTTATAGCAGTATTCTTTCTATGCTGCTCAATGGCGCACCGCTACATGAAATTTTGCACGCCTTAGTCTTAAAAATCGAAGCTCAAAAAGTAGGAACCAGAGGGTCTGTGTTACTGCTCAGTGCTGACGGTAAACGTCTGTTATTAGGTGCCGCCCCCAATTTACCCGACAGTTACAATCAAGCCATTAATGGTGTCGAAATTGGCCCCAACGTGGGTTCTTGTGGCACGGCTGCCTATTATGCGCAGCGTGTCATCGTTGAAGATATCGCTCAACATCCTTACTGGGTTAATTATAAAGAACTGCCATTACGTGCAGGTCTTAAATCTTGCTGGTCAGAACCTATCAAAGATACTCATGGTAAAGTGCTAGGCACATTTGCCTTGTATTATGATACGATAAAGTCCCCAACAGAGCAGGATTTAGAACTCATTTCTGAGGCGGCAAGACTGGCGAGTTTAGCCATTGAACGCAGTCGTGCAATGGAATTTCAGTATTTAGCTGTGAAAATTTTTGACCGGTTACCCCTTGCTCTGGTTATTTCCAATTCTGACGATGCAGTTCTCTATGCTAATCCCGCTTTCAGACATATAGTTATTCCTCAAGATACTGATATCGCTAACTTTCATCCTAAGATTTTTTTAGCATCATCCCAATGTAATGACTTAGTGGGGTTATTTGAGCATTTAGCTCAGGACAGAATGTGGCAGGGTGAGTTGGTGGGTCTTAGGGGAAATGGTGAGGAGTTTTATCTTGACCTTATCGTCACGACCTTCCGAGAGTCCAATGGTCAGCAACCCTGTTTTGCATGGCTATTTTCAGACATTAGTGAACGTAAGAAAGCGGCGCAGCTGATTAAGTATCAGGCCAATAATGACTCTCTTACCGGACTTGCTAACCGCAATGCGTTATTCAAGCAGATCCAAGCGTTAATTACCTCCGATAGTTTGACACCCGGCTTTAGTTTTATGTTGATGGATTTAGATAACTTTAAGCAAGTTAACGACACCCATGGCCATGACAAAGGTGATGCACTGTTAGTGCAAGTGGTTAAACAGATCAGCGAGTGTGTCGATGACACTATGGTGTTTGCACGCTTAGGAGGGGATGAGTTTGCCTTGCTATTACCTGGGGTTGTTAACCAGAAAGAATTGGCACAAATTGCAGATACAATTAACAAAAATGTGGCAAAACATTATGTGCTAGCCGATGGAAAAGGCGTTTATAGCTCGGTAAGTATAGGGATTGCACGTTTTCCTGAAGATGCCCTCGATCTTGAACAGTTGTTAAATTGTGCCGATCAGGCCATGTATATTTCTAAGGCAAATGGTCGCAATCGATATCATTTTTTTACTGAACAAATGCAGCTAAATGCCGAGCGTGTTGCTAGCCTTCATAATCAGCTTAAGCAGGCATTAGATCAGCATACCTTCGAGCTTTATTACCAACCTATAGTCAATGCGACCACTGGCCTGATTGTCCGTGCTGAAGTGCTGCTGCGCTGGCAGCATGAGGGAACGTTTATTCCACCCGATGAATTTATTCCTATCGCTGAGAACAGTGGTTTAATCGTTGATATTGGTCGAGATGTTCGCCTTGGTGCTATGCAGACTATTTTAGAGATGCAGGAGCGAAATTGGCCCATTAATTTATCGGTGAATGTCTCGACTTTTGAGTTTTGGTCCCATGAACTACAAGATGCCTTTGTGGAATCCTTTGCTGCGATTATCGAGCAACTTGAGGTGACAGATTTCCCTTATGATAGATTAACCCTTGAGATCACTGAATCTTTGCTGATGAAGCAGCATACGTATCTTATTGATGTGCTTAATGGTTTGCGGGTTAAGGGGATTAAAATTTCTTTGGATGACTTTGGCACTGGCTATTCGTCCTTATCCTATTTGGCTAATTTCCCGATCGATCAAATTAAAATCGATAAGAGCTTTATCGACAGATTAGATGAAGGCAAACGTCACGAAGCGTTGGTGGAGGCCATAGTGCGTTTAAGCCATGCGTTAGATTTAACTGTGACGGCAGAAGGGGTAGAAACTGAGTCACAGCTAAAATTTGTAATGGCGAATCATATTCAAGAAATTCAAGGCTATTTATTTTATAAGCCTATGCCCAAAGCTGCATTCTTTGCCCTGTTGGCAAAGCAAGCTGAGCTACATAAGGGTTTTGACGTTTAACCTTGATGTTTGACCTAGATGTGAGGGCGGCTTAATCAGTGACAGTCTGATTTTAATATTGGGTTTAGATGTAAGGTAATAATTCAAGTTTTAGATATAACACATTGAAACATAATAAATAAAAAGAGCGCCGAGGCGCTCTTTTTATTACTGAAAACAGGTGCTGCACTGAGTCTCTGCGTTCACATTGAGTCAGGTGGCGAGCGCTAAGATTTAGCGGTTATCTGGCTGTTAATCACTAGACTCAAGTATTCAGTAAAATCATGACCGTGATTTTGCAGCATTTTGGGGAACATAGAAATCGGCGTAGAACCTGGGAAGGTATTGATTTCATTTAGTAAAATCTCATTGTCCGCGGTTAAGAAAAAGTCGATGCGCGACAGGTGACGCAATTTCATACCTTTAAATGCCTTGATTGCATAGGCGCGGATTTGTTCACTGATCTCAGCTGACACATTCTGTGCCACCACATCGGTGCGTGCTTTACTATTTTTGGCGTATTTCTCATCGAAGGTGTAGAAGGTGTTGGTATCACAGATGATTTCACCTGGTACTGTCGCCACCACTTCACCGTTGTACTCGTATACTGCGACTTCTAACTCACGGGCTTTAATGGTTTTTTCAACGATAACATAGGGCGCATAGCCGAAAGCATCTTTAAGCACGCCAGCGACTTTATCGCTGTCATCGACTTTATAACAACCAACTGAGGAACCCTGTGAGGCCGCTTTGACAAAGATGGATCCCCATAGTGCTAATGCGGCTTGGGTTTGCTCTATTGCTGCATCATCGAATTGGTTTAGGAAAATATACGGGGTATTCGGAATACCTAAGGCCGAGAACCACATTTTAGCGGTGATCTTATTAAAGCAGTTACTGCTCGCTTCGGATTCACAGCCGAAATAGGGCAGTTGGATCAGGTTAAAATAGGATTGAATGTCACCTGTTTCGCCGGGATAGCCATGAATGCAGGGAATGACGTAATCGACCGGCCATGGGGCTTTGCTCTCATCGCGGAAGCGAATTTCACGGCTATTGGTCAGTTCACAATCATCACCCGCAGCGGTGCGGTATTGACCAAATTTATCCAGTTCGACTCGCAATACACAAAACTGCTCGGATTTTGCCAGTGAGGTTTCAAAATAATTGGCCGACATGAGTGAAATATCGTGTTCGGCACTTCCGCCGCCGCACAGCAAAAGCAGGTTGATCTTAGACATTGTGAGTGATTCCTCAAAGTGAGCAAAATCGGATGACATCGGCCTGTGGCAATACGAATATCATCCTATAGTACAGCCGCTGTCATCTTAGTTTTCTTGCCCCTATGAGTGCAAGGTTTTGCTGACTGATGGCTATTAAGTGGTGAATTTTAACGCATTACATCGCATTGCAAATATGGGGTTGTGCCTTTGTCGGGTTTATTTTGATTTTTGTGGCGTGAGATGGCAATGTCGTTGGACTATTGCTTCGTCACCGTCATCTAAACTGTGCAACCCAGTACGAGTGACATTGACTTTAGGCAGATTACAGCATGGTATCTCATGGTGAATAAAAACATTCGGTTAGCCCGCTTACAGGATACAGATAGTGTGCAGGTATTACTTGAGCAACTCGGTTATTCTTTGCCCTATGCCGCTTTAGCCCAGACGTTAAGCCAATATCAGCATGATTCTTTGCGCCGCAGTGATGAATTACTGGTGTATGAGCAACATAATGCGCAGGGTGACCTGCAAGTTGTCGCTGTGATGGCCTTAATGTTCTTTGATTATTTCCCCGCCTTGAGTCGTATCTGTCGTATAACCGCAATTGTGGTGGATGCCGACATGCGGGGTCAGGGCGTTGGCTCTCAGTTGATTGCCTTTGCGAAAGAAAGGGGAATGCAAGAGAATTGCCAGTTACTCGAACTCACTACATCGATGCAGCGCATTGCCACACAGCAATACTATGAAAGTATAGGGTTTACCAAAACATCTTTTCGCTACAGCTTAGTTTTGAGCGAACCAAACGGCTAATTCTTGGCTCGAGCGAGCATAATCAGATCCGTTGTCCTTGTGCCTTCGGGTACCGGAAAAACGTTGCGGGTGACATTGATAATTTCAAATTGATTGATTTTAGCAATTGATATTGCTTGGCCCACCACCGATATTCAGTCATCCGAATTTGTACATTAATACCAAAGCTCAGAGTAAATAGTTCAGATCAAAACAGATGTTTAGTCCTAAGTTATAGGCATGATTTTTATGTAAATTCACCATTAACTCGACATCCATCAGTTGCGCTAAGGTCACTGGTCTCGCTTCCCAGCGCGGTGCGTGGCCAGCATCATTACAGTGTGCTAGGTATAAACGTCGCGTACTTTGATGTATGCCAAAATACGTCATATTACAACGCTGGCTAATCGTTAAATAGGGCTCAAAGTCGAGTGCATATACCTGCATGTCTTTAAATTCTGCCCACTGGATATAGCGGGTTTTTTCATAATAACGCTTAGGTAAAGCGGCATCTGGTGCTATGGCGTCAAACAAGGCAATAACCGCTTGTAGATCCTTAAGTGTAATAATGTTCTTTTTAATCAATGTTTAAATCCTTAGTTTCATGGTTAGAGTAAATCTAAAAGTCATACCTTAAAATGTAGTTCCTAAAGTGTTCCCCATTGACCACAAAGCTTCATTCACCCCCAAAGGCGGTCGGCAAGACCCGATGCGCGTTGGGTTGCTTGGCTACTGGCCCGCTCGAATACGTGCTGGGTGCCTAAGCAGGTAAAGTGGACTTTAGCGCGGGTGATGGCGGTGTAGACCAACTCTTTGGTCAGCAGTTGCCACTGGGCTAGGCTGGGGCTCGGCGGCAATACTAAGGCCACACGGCTAAATTCGCTGCCTTGGCTTTTGTGTACTGTCATGGCATAACAGGTTTCATGGCTGGGCAAACGGGCTGGCAAGACTTTTAATAGGCTGCCATCGGCCTTGATAAAGTGCGCCATTAAACGTTCGGGTTTATCTTCATCCTGCAAAATCAATCCGATATCACCGTTAAACAGGCCTAAGTTATAGTCATTGCTTTGGATGATAATGGGCCGACCCAGATAAAACTCCTGTAGCGGTTTAATCAGCTTGGCATTGGCCAGTGCTTGAGTCACAAATTGATTAATACCTTCAACCCCATAATCGCCCGAGCGCATAGCACATAGAATACGGTACTGGTTAAAGCGTTCAATGATGTCAGCTGTGCTTGGACGTGTGCCTACATCACTATTACTTGCATCATTGTTACTTGCATGGCTATTCAAGGCACCGAGATAAGTGCCATATTGCTGGCAGGCTTGCTCTAGAAGTGAATTGAGTCCCATATTATTAGCAGGCTCGCTCACTTTGGCTTGGGTTTGGCTTACGACCATACTGTGTTCTAACCAGCTCAATTCTGCAGGTCCCTGTTGCCATACCTGCAAAATACCTTGAAGATCTGCGCGATTGACGGCACTGGCGAGCAGTCCAATCCCTGCATCGCCTTTAAATCTGTGGCTGTGCATTAGCATACATAAGCTATCGCCAAGTTTAGGGGCGTCGCTGATATAGGGCGTTAACTCAAAACCCGTTAAAGCACTCAGACGCTCGGCTTGTTCCTTGGAATAGCGCATTTGCCACAGAGCAGGGCTGCTTGAAGCTATGTTGTTCTGAGCAAGGTTATTGGGATCTACTGGTATTTTAAGGCCAGCACAAATATCGGCGAGCACAGCGCCAGCCTCAACCGAGGCGAGTTGGTCTTGATCGCCGAGTAAAATCAAACTGGCGTGCTCAGGCAATGCGCTCAGCAATTTATACATCATGGGCAAATCGACCATAGAGGCTTCGTCGACAATCAATAAGTCGAGCCTAAGCGGATTACCTTGATGGTGGCGAAAGTGCGGCGAATTGGGGATCACCCCAAGCAGCCTGTGTAAGGTTGAAGCTTCCTCTGGAATGCGGCCCAGAGCCGTTAAAAAGTCTTGGCTATTTCTATTGCGAACTTCATCAATAACATTAGCATGGGCGCTGAGTTCCTTCGCCAGACGCGCTTTTGAGGCTTTGATTGATTCGCTTAAGCGAGCCGCCGCTTTTCCCGTTGGCGCGACTAAACGGATTTCCTGCTGTGATTCCATTTGTAGCAATAACAAAAGTTTAGTTACAGTGGTGGTTTTACCCGTACCTGGGCCGCCAGTGATCACTGACAGTTTTTTACCCAGCGCTGTGGCCGTTGCGACCTTTTGCCAATCAATGGGTGCTGTGTCTTCACTGTTAGTGAGTACATTGGTAGTGAGTGCATGGGTCGCGCTCACATTGGCAGGGAACAGTTGATCTAACAGTGACCTCAACTTAGCGATTTGCGGTTGCTCTTGGTGGTTTGCTTCTTCAGATAAGTGCTTAGATACGCTTCCGGACAAGCGGATTAATGAGGCGGCGACTGAGGTTTCAAATTGATGATAACGTTGTAAATAGAGTCTGCCATTATCAAAAATAAGCGGTTTGTTACTGCCCGCTTGGCCGACGGCATCAAAGGTTTGCAAGGTCTCTGTGAGTGCTTCGAGGCTTAAGGTGATTTTACAATGGCTATTTTGTTCGGCCATGGGATTGAGTGGCACGATATGGGCGAGCACTAGACAACTGTGCTGTGAAGATAATTGCTGGCTTAACAGTGCGCACAGCAAAATAAACAAAGGTTGTTGGCTGTCGCTTGGATGTAAGTGGCTCATCTCGAGTGCGAAATGCCGGTCGAGTGGCGTGAGCAATCGTTCTTGCTCCCACTGTTTCAATAGCTCTGGCAGCGGCGCTGTAAGCTGAATTGCGCCATGGTCTATCCATTTCGCCGCTGTGAGTGAATGTGCATTTAGCCCTTGGGTTGAGCGCATCATGCCGTGACTCCTGTATCTATTGCACCAGTCAATCTGCTGTGAAATAAATTGTCATTAAAAAGTGAATCTAGCGCGAGAATAAGTGCCTTCGGCGGTTTGTCGTAATAAATACCATAGCCGGGATATTGAGCCGACATTCCCCGTAAGAACAAGTAATAACAACCGCCGATATGGCTGTCGTAGTCATAACTTGGCAGGCGTAAACTCAAATACCTGTGTAGCGCCAATGAATAGAGAATGTACTGCAAATCATACCTGTGATCGGTTATTGCGCTTTGCAGTGCGCTCTGATGATAGGCATTGATGTTGTCGCCTAAATGATTCGACTTATAGTCGGCGATATAATATTGACCTTGGTATTCAAAGGTTAAATCGATAAAGCCTTTGAGCATGCCCTTGAGATCATCAAACTTAAGTGTCGACTCATAGCCAAACTGCTGCAGTAGCGCATTGAGCTCAGTATCTTTAAGTTCGCTTAAGGGTAAATAAAACTCCATTTCGACTAAGGTATTCTGCGGCGATAACTTGGCTAAGCACAGATCTGGATGAGCAGGTTTGACGGCGCTTACATGCCCCGTGACCTGCGACTCTAAGGCGTGCGGTATCGCGCAGAGCGGTGCATGCAGCACATCCAAATACCAAGTATGTAATACTGTTTGCCACTCGGGCGCGATACCATATTGCAGCATGGCTTTAGGCAATTGCAGCGGTAAGTCGATTTCTGCCTGCGTAAAATCAATCTCTTCTAACACTAAATGCATAAAGCTACCGGCATTGGCGCCGCGCTCAAAGTTAAAGCGATTGAGCATGCCATCCTGCAGCTCATGGCTTGCCTCATTAGGAATAGAGAGTGTTTGCGCAGCCGTATATTCAAGCGTACCTAATATTTCATCGTCGGCACCCGGAGCGGCTTTACCATGGCTGGTATTTTTAACTAGGCCTGAATAACTGCCGACTCGCCACGGCGTGCTGTATTGGCGGGTTAAGGTTTTCGCGCTCAGTATTTGTGCTATGTCTTGGCTTGAGGGCAATGGCCGCTCGTCTATGTCATCGGGCACCTTATCAATACTTATGGCTTCCACATCTTGGGTGAGCTGCTGCGCAGCATTGCAGATACGGGCAAAGTCACATTCTGAATCGCCTATGCCCAATAGATAGCCGATAGCGGTTTCATGCAGCTGACTTTTAAGGCCATTTTTAAGCTGACGACTGTGATTGGCGATATACAAGTAACACAAATACACTGGGCGAGTGAGCGCCACATATAGCAAGCGCAAGTCTTCGGCCAAGGTTTCTTGTTTGGCGCGCTCCCAACCCTCATCCGTGCCTTCGATATCCCACACTAGCTCTTGCTCACCTGCATCGTTGGTTCTGTGGTACAGCATAGGCGTCGGGCGGCGGCGATTATCACGGGCTAGGCTGACAAAGGGCACAAAACACACGGGATACTCAAGGCCCTTACTCTTATGGATAGTCACAATTTGCACTAGATTCTGCTCGCTCTCAAGGCGCAGCTGCTGTTCATCGGTTCCCGTGTTATCAATCAGTTGTTGTTCATACCAATTGAGTAGGGCACTCATACCATCAAGTTCGGTGGCTTTTTGTTGTAATAGCTCGGCAAGGTGGCGAAAATCCGTCAGGCGACGCTCACCGTTTGTGGCATCTCGGTCTTGTGCATCAGTTTGCGCACTGGCGGTGTGCAGTAAACGGTCAATCAGTTTAGTGCTATTGGCAAGGCTGAGTAGCGCGGGCATGATACCGCGTTTTTGCCACACTTGGTGCAAGTTAAAAAACTGCTCTAATAACAGCTGTCTGTGCTCTTCATCTTGGTTAAAGGCATGGATTTGCTCGGCGCTATAACCTAATAATGCCGTGGCTAGGGCGCTGCGCAGTGCCCGTTCATCTTTAGGGTTCGCCAGAGATCGCAAAATTAACGCCATTTCCCGCGCTTCAAGGGTATCGAACACACTGTCGCGACTTAAAAATACTGCGCCTATGTGGCGTTTACTTAATGCGGTTTTCATCACTGCCGCTTCGTTGCGATCCCGCACTAGGATAGCGATGTCTTTAGCGATCAAAGGCCCTTTCGGGCCGTGGCATTCGCCATTGGCTGCATCTGTCAGTAAATGGGTAATTTGTGCCGCCGCGTCTTCTGCGAGCAAGTGTCTTGCCGTGGTTTTGTTGAGGCCGTTTTCTGCGCTTTCGCTTAAGAGTCTTAATCTTAAGGCGGCAGGATTGGCGGTTTTTTCAGTGAGGATTTTCCCTTTAGCACTGCTGGGCGTTTTCACGCTATCAAAGGGGATCGATTGACTGATAAACGGATCGTGATGCTGGCTAAACAGATGGTTAACCCCAGCGACCATGTTTGCGCTTGAGCGGTAGTTGGTATCCAGATGATAGTGGGCCTGCGTATGATGACGGGCCTCAATATAGGTATGGATATCGGCACCGCGAAAGGCATAAATGGCTTGCTTAGGATCGCCAATCATCAACAGGCTAAGCTTATTTTCTGTATCGTTTTTGCTTTGTTCAAACGAGTAACGGTCTTGGTAGATGCCAGAGAAGATCGCAAATTGCAGCGGATCGGTATCTTGGAATTCATCAATAAGCGCGACGGGGAAACGTGTTGCCACGGCTTTGGGCAAGGTTTCATTATTGGCGTTTAACGCGCTCGCTAATGTCGTGAGTAAGTCATCAGGGGTCAGCACATTTTTTTGTTGTTTTTGCTGGGCAAATCGCTCGCTTATGCCGAGTTTCGCGCTATATAAAAATGCGGGTTTAATGGCGGCAATCAATGTGGCGAGTTGCTCCATATGATCCATTAGCGGCGCTTCACTCACACTTGGGATCACGCCGCCCTTGTTGAGTTTTAACTCAGACAAGGACAAGGCTTCTAACTCTTTCAGCGGCGGTAACCCATGACCGAAGGCGAGCCAGTTATCTAGCGCATCGAACATGGCGGCTAGCTTGGGGTACTTATCCGTTGCTTTGCCAAAGCGGGTGCCGTTGAGTGGCAAACTGTGTAGCAATGCCAATAAGCCATCGCGTCCCCTTGGCCAAGCTAATTTAAAGCGCTCTAAACTTTGGCGTAGTGACAGGGCTAAGGCATCAAACTTAAGCGCGGGTTTCAGAGGCTTTGCTTGACTGGCGCCAAGGAGCGGTCGCAACTGTTTGACTAAACCATCGGGCTCGCCAAATTCCTTGGCAATGATTTGCGCTAAGTAATCGGGCAGCGGATAACAGGCCTCACGCCAAAAATCCCGCACAGCATGGTGCAAAAATTCGCTGTCGTCCAAGGTAAAGTCCGATTCGAACAGCAAGGAAGACTCAAAGGCGAGATCCGATAAAATTCGCTGACAGAAACCGTGGATGGTAAAAATCGCCGCTTCATCGAGGGATTTAAGGGCGAGATCGAACCGCCGCAGGGCAATGGCGCGTTCACTCTCTGGGGTGTTGTCATACAACGCCTGCACAAAGGGATCGGCAATCGTTAGTCCTAAGAAACACTTAAAGGCAACTTGAATACGGCGACGAATACGATCCCTTAACTCTTCGGTGGCCGCATTGGTGAAGGTGACTACGAGAATTTGTTCGCAGGTGAGCGGCGCAGGAATGCCATCACCAAGCAATAAGCGTAAGTAAAGACCTGAAATCGTGTAGGTTTTACCTGTGCCAGCGCTGGCCTCAATAAGACGACTACCGCCAAAGGGCAGAGTGAGAGGATCAAGCGCTTGTGGTGCAGACTGTAAGGCTTGCGTGTTCAACGGCATTTGTTCACTCATGCTTGCTCTCCCTGTGCGCTATTGCGGTTCAAATGTGGTGCGAGAGCTTGTGTGTCAGTCGCGTGTTCATTAGCAGGGCCTTGGCTCATGCCATCGTTTAGCGCAAATTCCTCAAGCTGAGCCAGCGTGTCTTTGAGATATAAACTCACCATAGGGCGATAGATACGCTCGGCTAATGCGCCAAAGCTATCCTCAGAGAAATCCCGCGGGAAACTGAATAATCGCTGGTAATGGGGTTCATTTCCTTCTCCAAAAGCAGCTTCACCCAATTGACTCTGCTCATCTAACCATTCGGGTAACGCTTGCTGCAAACGCTCATCGTGCTCACCCTCGCAGCTGACGTAGGCCAGTGAGGTGCGCGGCATAAAACACAGTGGGTATTGCTGACCTTGATAAAACAGCACCAGCAAATCGGCCAGTAACACATGGGCGCGCTCAGCAGTGATTGGCGCTAAGGCGTGGAAATGCCCCATGTCGAGTAGATAGCTTGCATGTGTGTGGCCCATTGCCATTAAACACAGGTGGCGAAGGTACAACCTCAGCACATCGCGGCCGTGGGCGCTACCAGGGCGGTAATTGACTAATCCCTTAGGACTGATGTCATCAATACGGCCTTGCAGTAACACTTGCTGGGATTTACCCGCCGTGATGGGCAAGTCAAACACGAGTTTAATATCGGCGTGACTGCTGGCTTGTTCTCCCTTGAGGAACAAGGTTCTGCCAATCAAAGGTTTAATATCATGCTGATATTGGCGCAGTAGCAAATCATCGAAGGGCTGCATGGGCAAAGTGCCACTGGCTTTGAGGCGTTTAATCAGCTCGATATCAGGCTCAGTTAGGCCTTGGCCTATGGCATCGTCGAGTAACTTGGCCTGTAACATATAGCGCTCTAGGGCATTCAAGCTAAAGGGCTCGTCATTATCATCAGCCTGAATATTAAGGCTGAGATCGACTTTTAACGTACGGTTGAAGAAGTACTGCGCCGGATTTCGAAAGAAACGGATCAGGGCTGACACATCCACTTGCTTACTTTGCTGTTGTTCGTGCTCAGAATCTGGCACTGAGTCTTGTTCATCCGCGTCGAGCATAATGCGAGTTTGCGCGCCGATAAAGCAGCCCGCATGTGTGCCCGCAGCATCCGTATTGGGCGGACACCATTGCAGGCTGTAACTTTGGCCTATGCCTGAGTTATGTTGGCTTATGTTTGAGCCATCTTTGTCATCATTTTTTACTGTGGCTTGATACAACTTGGGATCAAAGGGTTGCAGCGGCTGGTGGCTGACAATTGCGTTATAGAGGGCTTTTTCGGCATCCTCTGGGTCTATGGGGCTTGAAGCGTTTTGCGATTGAGCCAATAGCGTTTCAGGTAGATAGCACAGCTGACAATATTCAATCAGTTCAGAGACGAGCATAGAGGCGATACGCTCAGAGTTATCCCGTTCGCTGCGGCCAATATAGCTGATATACAGTTGTTCCCGCGCCGACAATAAGGCTTCTAAAAACAAATATCTGTCATCGAGGCGGCGGGAACGATCGCCTTTACGGGCACCAAAGTGTGCCATTAAATCAAAGCCGACGGGATGTTGAACCCTAGGATAAACCCCATCGTTCATGCCGAGTAAACACACGACCTTAAAGGGGATCGAGCGCATCGGCATCAAGGTACAAAAGTTCACGCTCCCCGCAAGATAACGCTGGCCGACCCGAGATTCGGTTAAGCGTTGATTAAACCACTGCTGCAGTACTTCAATACTGAGGCTCAGTCCGCTTATGTTCTCTTGGGTTAGCGGGTTTGTCTCTAACGTTTTTGTATCTAAGGGCCTGCCCGCCGACAGTAACTCTTGCTCTAGGGCGGCAATGGCATCGCGGATTTCCTGTAATTGTTCGCGTTCGTCTTCATCTGTGTCGTAGAAGGCATCTAGTAGCTCAGTTAATTCCGCTAAACGCAGTGCGCCCACTTGTGGCAGGGCGAGTATTTGCGCCGTTTCATCGAGTACTTCAATAAAATTGAGTAGCTTACCTAACGCCTGCGCCGATTGGCCTTCGATGCCAGTGACGACAAGATGGTCTTGATAGAGCGGCGCATCGTCACTCAAGGCGTAACCTAAAATCAGCCTTTTAATACCAAAGGCCCAAGAGTTTTGCTCAAACGCTGGCACACCTTGTTTAAGGCGGCTTTGTTCATCGCGGCCCCAGCGCACGCCCGCTTCATCTAACCAGCGGCGGATCAGTTGCAATTCATCGTCATCGAGCTGGAAACGGCGCAAAATGGCGGGCACTTCGAGTATGCTCAAAATGTCGGTCAGACCAAAACGGCTCTGATTAATCCCGAGTAAATTTAAAAAGCTATTGATGAGCGGTGATTCCTGCGCCGCGCCGCGGTCGGCAATGGCGTAGGGAATGTAATGCAGGCCTTGTTTGGCCGAGAAGACAGCATCGATGTAGGGCGCGTAGGCGGCGACATCGGGCATCATCACCACTATGTCTTTAGGCGTCAGGTCGATATCATTGCTGAGTAACTCAAGCAAGTGATCGTGTAGGGTTTCGATTTCCCGCAGTGGGCTGTGACAACTCTTGACTCGAATGGATTCATCGTCGCGCTTTAGTAGGCGTCTGTTCTCGACATTTTGGTACAGCTCGGCATCTGGCCCTAGCACTCTGTCTAAGGTTTGCATCTCTAAAATATCGTATTGCACGCCGTGGAGCATGCTGGCGTGACTGTGTGGCGAGTTGGGATCGTCACAGGGTTCACAATACACATCATCGCCAAAGTCGCAGTGTTCGGCGGGGAGCTCAAGCAGCATATCGAGTAATTCACGGCCCATCTTGCCGTTATTGGCAAGCAGCGGATTGCCCACTTCGAGTTTATCTTCCCACAATTCGGCTAATTGGCGTTTACCCGCATATTGCACCGCCATGCGAGCCCGATTACGGGGATCAACAATGTCGCCCCAATAGTGCTGACAGGGGCTTAAGCCAAGCACGATCACATCGATACGACTTGCTAGATGGTAAAGCACTTCAAGGGTTTGCGGCGCCATCGAGGAAATGCCAAACACAAATAGGCGTTGTGGCAATTTGGCGAGTGACGTGTCGAGATTATTCAGCGCTGCAATTAAGTCACTGTGCAGGTTGGCCCTGTGGTAATGGCTTTGATTAAGCTCATCACGATTAAAGGCAATGAGTGCGCGCCATAAAATGGGTTGCCAGCGTTGGTCTTCATTCAGCGGCTTGGTGAGTGAGTCGGGATGCTCGTTTTGCTCCCACGCTAAAATCCAATCGGGGCGATACACTAAGTATTGGTCGAAGATATCGGCGATGCGGCCACAGAGTTGGTACAGCTTAATATCGTCAGCCGTCATATCACTCGTGTTGTGCTGTTCATTCGTGTCGGCGGCATTTGTGCTGGATTGCTGATGACTTAGATAGTGTCTCAACGGCCCAAAGGCGTCATTTTGTAGCATGCGCGGTAAGAGTTGCATCAGCTTCCACGTCATTGCCGCCTTAGTGAAGGCGTTATCCTTAGGCACATTGGGCAATAAGTCATGGCACAACTGCCAGGTAAAGCTCGATGGCAGCGGGAATTCCAATGCGGCGGCAATCCCATTTTGTTTGGCGATTTCGAGGCGTAGCCAAGTCGACATGCCGGGACTCTGTACCAGAATATGCTCGTTACTCAGTAGACGTGCGAAAGCAAGGGGTTGGGTCAGGTAAGCGGCTAAATGGGCGCAGAGCACTTCCATCTGATTGGACTGGATTAACTTTAGCATGTGCAACTCGGCATGGTGACAGTAAAACAATTCTATGTGTTTGATTTATAAGATTCAACACTATTGCTGCTTCTGTGGAATTAACCCGCAATTTTAGGTGTTTATTGGTGTTTGCTCCGATGAGGCATCGTCAGTTACAGCTCAGTTGACGAATGCTAGGCTAGATTGAACTTATCTTTCACTTTGGTTCGGAGCAATAACCAGTTGAGTTGCTTCGCCGCCGCTTTAAATGCGGTTAAATGCGCTTGATAGTCTTTAGCCGGTAAATCTTGGTACTTCAGCGCCACATAACTTTGTGTCAAGGTTTGGAACAGCGTGCAAAGCTTTGGTGCACTGTGTTGGTATTGCTCAATAATCTGCTGCGCAAATTGATTTGGTCCATCACTGTCTTTGCGCTTAATGCCGTGGTGTGCAAGACGAATACAGAGCTGTTGATAACAAGTACTAATAGGATCGCCTTGAACTCTAAAATGTAATAAGCCCGCGCTGTAGGCGATATAGAGCACGATAAGGCTGATACAGAGCCCCATAAAGACCGCGATTTTAGTGTGAGTCACATCGCCTAAAATGCCACTGAGCACTTGATTCTGCTTCTCTTGGTTAAAACCCAGTACCCACACGCTCCAGTAATAATCTATGCTGGCAAAACGTTGTCTTAACTCATTGAGCCAAGGCATTGATTTAAATCGTAAGCTACTAAAAGGGCTTTCCTGCAGGTAACTTTGCTCGGGATCAAACTGGGCGTCGAATCCTTGTTCGATACGATCGGGCGCCACCATAGCGGTCGGGTCGAAACGCACCCAACCTTCACCTTCAAGCCAGACTTCTGCCCATGCGTGGGCCATATATTGATACACACTGTAGTAACCCGCTTGCGGATTAAATTCACCGCCCTGATAGCCTGTGACCATACGCGCGGGTAAGCCTGTGGCCCGCGCCATAAAAATGAAGGCTGCGGCATAGTGCACGCAAAAACCGGCTTTGTTTTCAAATAAGAAATCATCCACTTGCTGCGGCCCAAGGGGAGGCGGCGTGAGAGTGTAGAAAAAAGGCTCACTATTAAAGTGGCCCATCATGGCCCATAGTCGTGGCTTAGGCGCGGGATACTGAGTCTTAAACTGCTCAGCTAACGCCAAAGTGCGTGGATTACTTTGGCTCGGCAGTTTGAGGTTAATCTGCCTTTGCCGCACCGAGAGCTTGAGGTCCATCTTCGCCTTAGGCCAAGACTCTACTTGATAACTCATTCGCTGATCGACATTGCGCAGCGCTAACAGTCGATAGTCGGGCATATTGACCACGCTATCATCTTGGCTGTAGGCCACATCGAGACCAAATAACCACGGCTGGTGGTTCGGCTCAGCAATCACTTGGTAACGAAGACTCAGCTTGTTGTTTTGCTCACCTTGTTTTGCAGCATCTTGACCTTCACTGCCTATCAATGCTGGGCTGGGCCGTGAGGGCGGAAACAGCAGCGCATCTTTTTGCAACTGTTTAATCCCCGCTTCTTGGCGCCAAGTGACACCATCATAGTGCTCCATCACGAGGGCGCGCCAATATAACTCGGCATTAATGGGCGTTGCATTGGTAAAACTCGCCCTAAAGGCCAGTTCAGTCGAACGGGTGAGCTTACCTATATCACCAATCGCCAGACTATCGGACAAGCCCGTTTGGGCTTCTTTCATGTTGGGCACTAACCAGAGCGGTGCAAGACGCGGTAACACTAAAAATAACAGCAGCGCGAGGGGAAGGCTCTGGAGTAAAAATTTGCCACCGATCCAAGCCGTGTGTTTTAAGGATTGCTTATCTTGATACAAAGTCACGAGCACGCAGGTATTGATCAGTGTCACCACGAGCAAGTGCGCGGTATTAAGCAGGGATTGATGGTCGATAAAGGTCAGCGCGATAATAAAATAGCCCGCGAGGACGACAACGCGCACATCCCTTTGATTACGCATTTCAATGTATTTTAAGGCATAACCTAACAGCAGCAGATTCACTAGCGCATTGAGTAAGCCGATTTCCTTTGAGACGAGTGCCAGTGTGGTTGCGGCGCCGATTGCAAGACTGGTGACCAAAAAACGCGGTGGTTTTGCCACTTTGCCGACATAAATCCCCACACGCCACAGCAAACAGATAGCGCAAATGCCCAAAGTCCAAGGCGTGGTTTTATCAAATAGTGGGCTTAATACCGCAATATTGGTGATCAATAACCAAAAGAGTGTCTGGCGGCTAATATTGTCGCCTATTTGCGGTGTCGTGCTATTGGCCGCTAACTTCATACTTGCTCCCTCGAAGTAGGGATATGATGCTGCTTGCGGGGAGCTTGATTCGTTTTTTGTGGCTGATTAGCGACTGATGACTGATATGGGGGCTTCGCCGTTGAAGGCGCTAATTGTGGATATAAGGCAATGGCTTTTTGACAGGCGATCCTATGGTGATTGCCTATCGCGGGCGCGATCAGAACATCGTCTCCCATTGGGTTTTGCAGATGTAAGCCAAAATACTGCTCAAGTTGCGTGAGTTTATTGACTTGCCAGCTTAACTGACTCAATTGGGTTTCGAGGCGTTTGGCATCGGGTCTGAGCCTTAACCAGACGGGATCACCTTGGGGCTGCTGGAATTCTTTAGTCAACATGCCGCGACCCTGTGCCCATTGTTTCCATGCCACTTGCTTGAGGGATTCGCCGAGCACATGGGGTTTCAGGCCTTTAAACTCATCAATCCCCGACACATGTTTACCCGCGAGTAACAGGGGATCTTGCTCCGACTGGGCATGATCAGCCTCAAGCTGCAGCGGCGCTTCAATCGGCTGGGCAAAGACTAAGTGACTAATGGCTAAATCCACATGCGACCATGCGCGGCAAAGCCCTAAGGGATAGAAGGATTCAATTTTGAGCCGACCTGGTGACACTTGACCCCGCTGATGATATTCGAAGGGCACGAGCGCTTGTTGTTCATCTGTACCAAGGTTCTGCACCGTATAAGTGCGATTATTCGGATAGTTAAGTTGTATGTTATGGCCACTATGGTGCGTGCTGATGAGGACGGGAAAGGTTAAAGTTTCGCCCGCATAGACTTCGGGCGGCGTCGTGGCCCGTAAATGTAAGCCGGCCAGATTTTTGTAACTGTAGAGAATGCAGGTATTAAAGAGGCTTAGGAGTAAGATGCTGAGGCCAATGACTAAGTTGTTTTGATAGTTAGTGCCGAATAGATATAAAAGTAAAACCAGACCAAGCCAAACTAACCCAAAACCGCTCGGCAGAATAAAAATGCTGCGATGGCTTAAGGTTATTTCGGGACTCGGTGGCAAGCGTCTTGCTAACCAACGTTGCCAAATCGGGACTAACGTCGGAATGAAAGTCGGGAGTATCAGTCGTTTCACTTCTGAGTTATTTCCTTAGTTTAATGGGTTAACTGCATACTTTAGCGATATCTCCTCATTACAGTATCTTGCTACATAATAGGGTTAACGCTGGCGAGAATTCGCTCAGATAGGGCTTCACCCTGTAATTGGCTACTGGTTCTGAGTCTATGCTCCGCTACACAACAAAATACCGCTTGCACATCTTCTGGGACTAAATAATGTCGGCCTTCTAAAAAGGCCCATGCCTTAGCCGCTTGTAATAGCGCTTTGGTGGCACGCGGTGATAACCCCACGCTATCACTTTGGCTACGGGAAAAACTCACTAAGGCCAAAATATAATTGAGTAAGGCATCGGAAGTGCTGACTTTGTCGCACTGCTCTTGCAGTTGCATTAAGGCCATCGGTGTCAGGCATTGGGGCAATTGATCTAAGGTTAAGTGGTTATGATTGCTCTTAAGCATAGCGAGTTCAGCATCGTGGCTTGGATAACCAATAGACAGACGCATCATAAACCTGTCGAGCTGCGATTCTGGTAGCGAAAATGTACCGGATTGATCGGTGGGATTTTGAGTCGCGATCACAAAGAAAGGATTGGGCAATCTGTGGGTGATGCCATCGACGGAAATTTGTTGTTCGGCCATCGCTTCGAGTAAAGCACTTTGTGTCTTAGGGCTGGCGCGATTAATTTCATCGGCCAAAATCATCTGCTTAAAAATCGGTCCAGGATGAAAGATAAATTGTGCTTGATGCTTATCAAAAATCGATACGCCGAGAATGTCGGCAGGCAGCATGTCACTGGTGAATTGGATCCGCTGATAGCTCAAACCTAAGCTTTGGGCTATACCATGGGAAATACTGGTTTTACCCATGCCGGGTAAGTCTTCAATCAACAGGTGCCCACGGGCGAGAATACAGGCTAAAGCGAGACGAATTTGCCTAGGCTTGCCCAGCAATACTTGTTCGAGTTGTTGTAGTAATTCGCTGATCCCAGATTGTGCCACGGGCGACTCCTAATACATTTGGAAGTGTGCTTAAGGTGCATTTGCAAGCTGATGTGCGTTATCACTATGGCGGATCATTGCCCGTATATCCAGTGGCATTTTTAGTGCTAAATCAATTACTCGACAGCATTAGGTTTGGTCTTGAGTGGGCTGGTGGCGCGAATGTAAACCGTTTTAGCCTGATCTTACGTAAGGCACAGTACTTGGCTGCTGGTGGGGCGAATAAACCAGGATTTAAACAAAAAGCCTTGGACAAAGTCGACACCGATATCCCGCGCAAAGGCTAAGTGAGCTTCAGTTTCTATGCCTTCTAAAATGCACTGTTTGTGGGTCTTTTGGGCAAAGTTGACCAATGCAATTAATAATTGGGCTCCCTCGGGGTGTGTTATGTGTGTTAACCAATGGCGGTCAAACTTAAGATAATCCACGTTTATCATCAGATCGACACTGAGCATGGAGTGGGGCGCACCAATATCATCCAGCGCCACATGTATCTTAGCTTGTTTAAATTGAGTGAATAATTGACTGGCCAGCTGGGCATCGTTAATGCAGGTGTTTTCGATGATCTCGACCGTGACTCGTTCATAGTGGGACAGTAAACGAATGAGCTTGGCGGTATGTGGTCCATCGACGGCGTGGGGATCAACATTGATAAAAATTCGCTGCTGACTCGGCGCATGGATGAGTTGAAATGCCTTGGCTTGATATTCAACTGCAGCGAGTATTTCTGTAGATTCATGCAATTGCTCGAACACAATATTAGGTGCAACCGCATCACCATTAGGCAAGTAAAAGCGTGCTAAGGCTTCATAGCCGTCGATGGCTAAAGTATGAGGATTGACAAAGGGTTGGTATTCGCAGCTAAGGGTTAACGAACTAAGGTTAATCATGGGTGTAATGGGATTCTTAATGCTTTAATGCTAATTATTCGCATTTAATGCCTTTCAGTGCAAACAAGTTTTCGATAAAACGGCGTGATTGCTGAATAATTATTCGCTTTGCTAATTATTTGAATTTAGAGAATAACATTTAGAATTTTTGGTGGTTAAAGCATGAGCGTTACCCTAGGGTATGCTGAAAAGTAGGAACTCGATGCAGCTGAGTATCGAGTTCCTTTTCATGTCACGAGTTAGTAAGCAAACTTAAGCTCAGCTTCGCTGAATAATGGCTGTGCTTTTTGCTTTTGCGCCTCATAAATCAATCGATAGCTGAGGACGGCTTGAACATATTCACGGGTTTCAGTAAAGGGAATCGCCTCGATAAAGCCCATGGCATCGAGTTTGCCATCAGAGTTTGATAACCAGCGACGCACGCGAGAGGGACCCGCGTTATAGGCAGCCGTGGCGAGGATGCGGTTTTGGTTAAACTCTTTCAACAACTGGGCATAGTAAGCGCTACCAAGATTGAGGTTAAGCTCTGCGCTGTAGAGATCCTTTGGATCGCTATATCTGGCCCCGTGTTTTTTGGCGGTAGCTTTGGCCGTGGCGGGCATAATTTGCATTAGGCCACGGGCACCTACACCCGAGGTCGCATAAAGATAGAATGCACTTTCGCGGCGGCTAATCGCACGGATCTCATCGATGTTAACCCTATGCTTTTTGCTGGCGTGCTCAAAACCGGCTTGGTGCGCCATAGGGAAGCGTAGAGGAATATCATCCCACAGCTTACCTTGAATACTGGCTTCAACACCAAAATCGTACCAGCCCTGTTCATGGGCATAGCGTCCATAACGTGCTCGCATCGTATTGTCACTGCGTTTTAGTAGTGACATCCATTCATAGCGAGCATCGAAATAACGGTCGAGCGCCATTAACTCTTGCACTCTGACAAAGCCGAGATCATCTGTTAACTTTTGGCTATTGGCATCAACAACAGGCTCAGGGCTTTGATTGAGTGATACCGGTTTATTTAAGAACTGCGCAGCAGCAAAACCGTAAAAATTACGTTCATTACTGATTGTCGCGAGCGCTTTTATGGCGCTTTCAGGCGCTTCTTTGGCATTGGTGCGATAAAGCCAGTATTGCCAACGTTCCTTTGCCAAGGTTTCTGGTTGGAGTAGGTTCAAGTAACGGGCAATACTGCGCATGTCGTGATCGCGGATAGCCCATCTTAAACGGCGCTCAAATAAGTCGTCATTTTTCAGCTCAGTGAGCACATTGTCGACATAGTTTTTATAGTTATCATCTTGTTCAATTAAAATGCGGCGAACAAGGTATTTATCGAGTTGCTGCGCTTGTTCTGGGGTAAAACGATGGGCCTTTTGATACCGTTCATACAAATTAATGGCTTGGTCGAGATCCTTACGGGCAAGGCGTTTTAATCCTGCTGCAACAATGTCACCGACAATGGGATTTTTATCTTTAAACTTTTCGGTATGGCGCAGGCTATTGGGATCTTTATAGACGGCGACTAAACGCTTAGCTTCGTTACTATGGGTGGTGATTTTTTGGGATAAAAAACTCAGTAAACTCGTTTCACCAGCCTCGAAACTCAGCATCATTCGCGCCCATACGACATCTTGTGTGCGTTTGCCCGCTTTGGTCCATGTGTTGAAAAGAGGATCACATTCCTTTGGTCGCGAACCCCCAAATACCCAAAGTGATTGTGCGGCCGCATAAGCCGTTTTTAGATCGCCCTTGGCGAGTTTCGCCTCATAGTAATAACACTGCAGGCGGATGTCTGTAGGCGCTTCTGGGGTGATCGCAAGATAATCATTCCAGCGTTTTTGGCTACCAGCATTGTTTAAATATTTAGACCGTAACCTATTGTACATGGGTGTGGTTTCATATTTTTCAATCAAGGCTTTAGCTGCATAACCCTGTAAGGCATTAAGAGCACCTATGTCGATATCATGATCTAAATAAATCGCGAGCGGATAATTACCTAGTTTTGCCCGTAGGGGTTTATAGGTTGCATAATCTTGCTTCTTCAGGGCTTTTTCGGCCTCAAGAAAGGTTTTCTGCGTTGACGTTAACGCAAGTGCAGCAGGGGCATTCAATGCGCCTGCGAGCAATATTGCACTGGATATAACCACATTTATAACTGCTTTGCACATGGAGCGTTTGCCTCCGGGCATCAAGGTATCAATCGACATGTCCGTATCGATTTGAGGTAATTAATGGGTGTTCAATTCTTGTTATCTATCATTGCACTCGACAGGTTCGAGTTCCGTGTCCTTAGGATCGCGGGTATGCGATAGATTAAGTTCAGCGTCGTCATCCTGAGTGTCGTTATCGTCTTGGGCTTCATTGAGTGCTTTTTCTAGCAGCATTTTATCCAGTTGTTTGCTGGTATCGACCCCGAGCTGCTGCATTAAATGGGCTTGACGCACTAGGTTGCCTTTGCCCGATGACAGCTTGTTCATTGCACTGTGATAGGTTTTCTCCGCATTATCTAAGGCGCGGCCGAGTTTTTCCATGTCTTCAATATAACCACATAACTTGTCGTAAATTCGACCCGCTTGTTTTGCAATGGTTTGTGCGTGTTGATTTTGATATTCGTAGCGCCAAATATTGTTAATTGTGCGCAGGGCTACCAACAAATTCGTTGGACTAACAAGCATGATATTCTGCTCAAGGGCAAAATTGACTAGGCTAGGATCATGCTCCAATGCCAGTAAAAATGCCGGTTCGATAGGAATAAACATCAACACATAATCGAGACTCTTAAGGCCGTGCAGATGTTGATAATCCTTTTGACTTAAGCCTTTAATGTGACTGCGAATTGAAATGACATGCTCGTTAATGGCCTGTTGGCGCAGTGCCGGATCTTCACTGTTGAAGTAGCGCTCATAACTGACCAACGACATCTTAGCATCAATGACCACATCTTTATTTTCTGGCAGATGCACAATCACATCCGGCTTAAAGCGCTTACCGCTATCATCCTTGAGATCTTGCTGAGTATGGTACTCATGGCCTTCACGTAGGCCGCTTTCTTGCAGTACGCGATCGAGGATCACTTCACCCCAGTTACCTTGCTGTTTGTTATCGCCCTTGAGCGCTTTGGTCAGGTTGATGGCATCTTGGCTCATTTTCAGATTGAGATCCCGCAGGTGCTCAAGCTGATGTTTGAGGGCGCTGCGCTCGGATTGTTCGTGGGTGTAGGATTCACGAATTTGCTGTCTGAATCCTTCTAGCTGTTGC
This sequence comes from Shewanella oncorhynchi, assembly GCF_030848765.1. NCBI lineage: Bacteria > Pseudomonadati > Pseudomonadota > Gammaproteobacteria > Alteromonadales > Shewanellaceae > Shewanella > Shewanella oncorhynchi. The sequence continues at coordinate 2,655,407 of NZ_CP132914.1, read as the reverse complement.
TTCAATGGCCCAAGCACGCCTTCGAGTTGGCTGGCATTTTGGTGCTTAAAGTTTTCGCTACGTTCTTCAAAAATACGGTTTGCGAGGTTTTCAAATTGGGTTTGTAAACGCACTTCGGCCGATTCTAAGCTGGCAATTTTATCCTGCAGCGATTCTTGCTGGGCATCGGCCTTGGCTTGAATGGTTTGCTGCATGGCATTGGATTTCGACAGGGCTAATTGGATCTCTAACTGACGGCGCTGGCTATCATTTAATTGCTGCTCTAAAGTGGGCACGCGTTCGGCTAAGGCCTCGGCTTTGCCCAGTTGTTCAATTTTGAGCTCAAGGCGTTGCTGGTATTGACGTAATTGCGCTTCTTTGTCATCGACCAAAATTTGCTGTTGTGCTAAGGATAATTCTGCATCTTCATTTACTTGACGCATTTCTTGCTCAAGTTGGTCTTTGTGTAGTTGCCAGCGTTGGCGGGTGAGTCTTTGATTGAGCAGAGCACCGATCAACAGGCCTAAGAAGGCAATGGCGAGAAGGCCGATGATTTCGGCGACAGAAAAAGATTGAGAAAATGGCATGATCAATAGCACTCCTTTAGCTTTGGCGCTTAGGTTCGCATGCCCCCCAACAGGCTTCAAGCCCTTTAATCAACTATATCTGCGCTTAATGCTTGAATGAGCAAGTCTTATACGTTTAAGGTGAATTTATTCACGGGTGGAAAGTTTTTCTGACTTTTACCTGTCTATATAAGAGTGAGCGATACAGACTAGCGCCAGAGAAGATTTTTATCGCGACTCGGTGGCTTTAATCATTGGATGGTAGAGGTGTCAATTGGCTAAACATTCCCGTTTTACCCCAGGTATTCTTAAAAAAGCGCAGTGGCACATGCAAGACAACCAAGTGACGCCTGAAGCGGTATTTCGCTCGCGTCGGCAAATTGTAAAAGCCATGGGACTCGGTGCTATCGGTGCCAGCGTGCCCGGTTATGTGCAGGCTGGATTATTCGATCTATTTGGCGATCAACCTAAGTCCTCATTTATCACTACGCCACTGACGTTTCAATCCAATAAGCAGTACGGTGACGCTGATGTGTTAACCCCGTTTGATAAAGTGACGCAGCATAATAATTTCTACGAATTTGGTACGGACAAACAAGATCCCTTCAATAATGCCCAAGGCTTTAAAGTCGATCCTTGGCAACTGCGTATCGAAGGTGAAGTTGAACGGCCCATGACTTTAGATTTTAATGATCTGACTAAAATGTTCCCGCTTGAGGAGCGTAACTATCGCCTGCGCTGTGTTGAAGCTTGGTCTATGGTGATCCCTTGGGTGGGGTTCCCGCTGGCGGCATTATTGAAAAAAGTTGGCGTCACCAGTAAGGGCAAGTATGTCGCCTTCGAAACCGCTTTTGATCCCGAACAAATGCCGGGGCAGAAGAGCCGATTAATGGGGGGCGGTATTCATTATCCCTATGTTGAAGGCCTCACGATAGCCGAAGCAATGAACGATTTAACCTTAATGTCTGTGGGTTTGTACGGTAAAACCTTGCCACCGCAGAACGGTGCGCCCATTCGCTTAGTGGTGCCGTGGAAATATGGCTTTAAGAGCATTAAATCAATCGTGCGAATTCGCGTTATGGATAAACAACCGCCGACCAGCTGGAATCAGCTTGCCTCACACGAGTATGGATTTTATGCCAACGTTAATCCGGCGGTGGATCATCCGCGCTGGTCGCAGGCCACAGAGCGTCGTATCGGCGAGGGGGGATTGTTTTCAGCAACCCGCATCAATACCCAGCCGTTCAACGGTTACGGCGAGTTTGTGGCTTCACTGTATGACGGCATGGATCTGAGGAAATACTATTGATGATTGGTTTGTTGTTTGGGGATTCGCTATTAAGCGGGGACAAACTATGTTGAGATTAACCGCTAAGCACTTGTTTTGGCTAAAGGCGTTATTTCATTTGTTGGGTTTAGTGCCCATCGTCTACCTTGTGCTCACAGTGGTGCTTGGCCGTGCGGGTGGCGATCCCGTGCAGCACATTATTCACTACACAGGCATAGGCGCATTAAATGCGCTAGCGGCGACCTTACTGATCTCACCGATTGCCAAGTTGACCAAGCAAGGGCTGTTGATGCAGACCCGCCGTTTAGTGGGTTTATATGTTTTTGCCTATGCCACTTTGCATATATTGGCCTTTTTTAGTTTAGATCTGTTGTTTGCTTGGGAATTACTGTTTAGCGAGGTAGTAAAACGGCCGTATATTTTAGTCGGCGCAGTGGCTTATCTTATCGTCACCGCCTTGGCGATAACTTCGTTTAAAGCCTTGATGCGTAAGATGGGACGTCGTTGGCAAACCTTGCACTATGGAGTGTATTTAGTCGCGATATTAGCGCCAATCCATTTTTACTGGTCGGTAAAATCGGAAATCATCGAGCCGAGTCTGTATATCGTAGGTTTTAGTGTGTTGCTGCTGTGGCGTACGCCTTGGTTTAAACGTCATTTCAGCCGGAAAGTGGCGAACAAAACCGAGCGAAAGCTGACACAAGATAAAGCTTCGATAAAGTCGGTTTAGACGCATGGCGCGAGCAGTAAATCACTGGCTTGATTTATGTTTTTTGTGGCTAACGTGAGATATAAAGTATAAAAACAAAAATGCCGAATGAAGATCCGGCATTTTTCGCTGAATAAATAGTCTTGCTCAGCTACTTTTCGGGGCCAGTAGGCAGGACTTAACCTAAACCTTGAGTCGCTGATTTCATTTGAATAAACTCAATTTTATAACCGTCTGGATCTTCAACAAAGGCAATCTCAGTGGTCCCACCAGCGACAGGACCTGGGGCGCGAGTCACTTTGCCACCGGCTGCGGCAATAGCTGCGCAACGGGCGTAGATATCTTCATCACCAATCGCTAAGTGGCCAAAGCCTGTGCCTAAATCGTATTTGTCAGTGCCCCAGTTATAGGTCAGTTCAACCACGGCTTGGCCTGTGGATTCTTCACCATAACCCACGAAAGCTAAAGAATATTTGTACTCTGGATTTTCAGAGGTGCGAAGTAGTTTCATGCCGAGCACTTCAGTATAAAAAGCAATACTGCGTTCTAAGTTACCGACGCGGATCATAGTATGTAATAGTTGCGACATAGGTCCTCTCTCTAAATAGATTACGGGGTGGAGTATACCAAAAATCCGTAGATGGACCTCGCTAAATGTCAGCCATTGTTTTTACAGCGCTTGACCCAGATTAACGCTTAGGATAGGGAAATGATTGTCTGTAAGAGGAATTTTCAGGATTTAGAAGAGAAAATTGCCGATAAATTGGCTATCGCTCACAAAACACAGAGACAAACATGGGTTTTTATCACTGGGTTGATAATAATGTAGCCATACTAACTAGGAGAGTGAATGATGAACACCGAACTTAAAATGGCTTTAGGCACCACAGTTGTTATTGCTTTATTTTTCAGTGCGTTCTTTGTTTCAATGTTTTAACGACTAATACAAGTTTGAGTTAACCCAGTTCCAAGTTAAGCAAAAAGCCGCTATTGCGGCTTTTTGTTTGTTTGAAATCCAGTCTAATCAATGTGAAAACAACACTGAAACGTCAATTTGCTCCACTCAGTTGATTCGAAGCTTATTCTTCAGGGTATATTTTTTCTTTAAACTCACACAAGTCTTCAATGATACAGCTGCCACAACGGGGTTTGCGCGCGAGGCAAGTGTAGCGGCCATGCAGAATAAACCAGTGGTGCACATCGACTTTAAATTCCGCTGGCACGACTTTTAGCATTTTCTCTTCCACTTCGACTACGTTCTTGCCGGGCGCGAATTTAGTGCGATTGGCGAGGCGAAAAATATGGGTGTCGACGGCTATGGTTGGCCAACCAAACGCAGTGTTTAGTACCACGTTAGCCGTCTTGCGGCCAACGCCGGGCAGAGACTCTAGGGCTTCGCGGTTTTCTGGTACTTCACCATTGTATTTCTCAATCAAGATCTCACAGGCTTTGATCACATTGATGGCTTTGTTGTTATATAAGCCTATGGTTTTTATGTATTGTTTTAAACCTTCTACGCCAAGGGCATAAATGCTGTGGGCTGTGTTTGCCACAGGAAAGAGCTTGTCTGTTGCCTTGTTGACACTCACATCTGTTGCTTGGGCCGATAACGTCACTGCCACTAGCAGCTCGAAGGGACTTGAAAAATTGAGTTCGGTTTCAGGTTTGGGATTGTTATCGCGAAGACGAGTGAGGATCTGGATACGTTTTTCTTGATTCATGTACGATTCCTGCGCTGTGGTGGGTTTCAACTCTCAACCGTTCATTATCACTATCTTATTAATGATGATTGATGAGTTTACAACCCACGTTCGCTGATTTTCTTATGCTTTGAGTTTTGCCGCTAATCATGTGCTAGGCACACATTAAACGCGTTAACACTAGGGCATATCTGATCGCCATAATGCCTGTCGTTACTTGAAAGCCTAACCTACCTTAGTGATCCGTGCGCGGGTAACACTCGGCTCTGCGGCGACTTGAGGTTGGCGTTCTTTGACTTTTTTATCAATCACATTTTTCAATGCAATCAATAATCCCATCACGATGAATGCGCCGGGTGGCAGCATAGCAAGGAGAAATGGGGTATCGACTTGCCATAGATGCATGGTTAACGATTTAGCCCATGGGCCGAGCAGTTGATCCGCACCATCAAACAGTGTGCCTTGACCTAAGATTTCCCGCGTTGCGCCCAGCACTGTAAGCACTAAAGTAAAACCAAGGCCCATCATTAGACCATCGAAGGCGGCACTAAACGCATTATTACGCGAGGCAAAAGCTTCGGCGCGGCCGATGATGATGCAGTTCGTCACAATTAATGGCAGGAAGATCCCAAGGGATAAATACAGGCCGTAGGCATAGGCATTGATAAGCAGTTGCACTGTGGTGACTAGCGCGGCGATGATCATCACAAACACAGGAATACGAATTTCTTTGGGCACATAGTCGCGCACCAGTGACACCAAAATGTTAGAGCCAATCAGCACCAGCATAGTGGCTAGACCAAGGCCAAGGGCGTTAGTGATCGTTGCAGTAACCGCGAGTAGCGGACATAAACCTAACAGTTGCACTAGGCCTGGGTTGTTTTTCCACAGTCCTTGCCACGCAATTTCGCGATAATTAGTCATGGTTGGCCTCACAATTTAGCGGCTGGCTGAAAATTTGTGCTTGGTTAGTGCTGAAATACCATACCGCGTTTTTGACTGCTTTAACATAAGCGCGCGGGGTGATGGTTGCACCGGTAAATTGGTCAAAATCACCGCCATCTTTTTTAACTAACCATTGCTTATCATCTGCAGAGCCCAGCACTTTACCAACAAACTGAGTGACCCAATTCGATTTACGTAGTTCAATTTTGTCACCCAGCCCAGGGGTTTCTTGGTGGGACAAGGTACGTACGCCTAAGACTTCACCTTGGATATTAATCCCAACAATTAATTTGATATTACCGCTATAGCCATCGGGCGCGATGGCTTCCATGGCGATAGCGACAGGCTTGCCTGCATGGGTAGCAATATAGGCCGGCATTGGACTATCCGTGCCTAATGCTTCTTTGTTTAATAGCAAGGTACACTGAGCGGTAAGCTCGTTATCATGTATTTCATCAGGGATTAATTGTTGCAATACTCGCATCAATTCCTGTTGTTCTTGCTGCTTAATCTTGTCAAAGGTTTGTTGATTGACCGCGGCGACGAGACCCGTGCAAATCAAGGCAAACAGTGCCAATAAAAAACCATTTTTAATCATCGGATTTTTCAACTCTTTTTCCTTAAGCTCTCGTTGCCAGCAGAATGACATTATCTTGTAGCATGACGGTAGTCCGCCCAATGGCCTTAGCTAGCAGAATGACCATAGGTGCGTGGCCGCACATAGTAGTCAATAAAGGGGGCGCAGAGGTTAGCCAATAACACGGCAAAGGCAAAGGCGTCAGGGTAACCGCCTTTAATGCGGATGATATACACCAACACACCAATTAACGCGCCGAAGATAATGCGACCACGGGGGCTGGTTGCTGCTGTGACGGGATCGGTTGCGATAAAAAATGCCGCTAACATGGTCGCGCCAGAAAACAAATGTAATAGGGGACTGCCTTGGGTATCGGGCGACAGTAAGAAACCGATACTCGATGCAACAAAGAGCCCCAATAACACGCCAGTACTGATGTGCCAACGAATGGCTTTCAGTTTAAGTAACACTAAACCGCCAGCCAGATAAGCTAAATTCACCCAGAACCAACCTACGCCTGTGCTGCCATCAAAAATGGCTTTAGTCAGGCTTTCTGTGGTGGTTAATCCTAGGGATAAATCGGTTTTAAGGGTATCGAGTGGCGTCGCCATTGCGATGCCATCTATCCCTAAACGAAACTGTTCCAAGTTAACGTGGGCGCCAATGTTGAAGATAAGTTGCAAGCTCTCAGCTAGGCTAGGTGAATGCAGCGCAACGGTACTCGGTGCTATCCAAGTGGTCATTTGCACTGGGAATGAGATTAACAGCAATACATACGCCGCCATTGCAGGGTTAAACAGGTTATGGCCTAAACCGCCGTAAAGGTGCTTAACGATAACGATCGCAAAGGCGGTGCCCATCACTATCATCCACCAAGGTGCTAGGGGAGGAATGGCGACACCAATCAAGATTGCGGTCAGCATGGCGCTGTTATCGCTAAGGCTGGCTTTGATATTACGATTGCGAAGTTTCATCACCGCAGCCTCACAGCTTAGGGCAACTATAATCGCAAGCAGCACTTGAACAAGCGTGCCCCAGCCAAAAAAGGCGCATTGCACCACAAGGCCCGGCAGTAAACATAAAATCACCCTTTGCATCACAGTTGAGGTATGCAAATTACGTGTAACATGGGGTGATGAGGCTATTTTAAACGCCATTGTGTTCCCTTTTTATCATTCTGTTCTTAATCATTAGCAACACTTGAATCGCTCGAAGCTTCGGTTTGTTGAGCGAGTGCCGCTTTTTTGGCTTTTGCCTTGGCGATAGTCGCAGCAATCCGTGCTTTTTTAAGCTCATCGCCTGATAAGGCTGCCGTTTCAATGGGTTCTGCAATTTGTTCTGCGGATGGTAAAACGGCTTCGGGTTTGGCTGCGACGGCATCATGGACTGCTGCTATCGACGGCGATGCCACGTTAGCTTTAGTTTGAATGTCGTCAACTGACGTGGACTCTGCCTCTAAATCAGACTTAGGCTCAACAATTGACGCCGCTGCTTTTTTCGCTTTAGCACGAGCAACAGCGGCGGCCACTTTTGCCTTTTTAATCGCTTCAGCGTTGTTAACGTCAGTAGCGGCTGCTTCTGTATCATCATTCACATCTGCTTGAACGCTAGCTGCGGAATCAACTGCTGGAGTCGCGGTCTGAGTTAAATCATTGTCAGCATTTGTCTCAGCTTGCTGCGCGGCTTTTTTCGCTTTAGCACGGGCAACCGCGGCGGCTACTTTGGCTTTCTTAATCGCTTCTGAATCATTAACGTCACTAACGCTAACATCACTAACGCTAACGTCAGTATTGCTAACTTCAATATCACTAGCGGCGGTTTCTACTTGCTGCGCCGCTTTCTTGGCCTTTGCCCGCGCGACTGCGGCAGCCACTTTGGCCTTTTTATCATCGGCAGCGCTGGCTTCTGGTGTGCTGTCAGTCGTTTCAAGCGGCGCGGTATCGGCTTGCTGAGCCGCCTTTTTAGCTTTGGCACGAGCAATGGCCGCGGCGACTTTGTCCTTCTGAGATAACGGCGCTTCTTGCGCGATTGCATCTGTTGCTAAGAAGGATTCATCACTGGCATCAACATTAACCACATTGTTTGTATCTGCACCATTGGCATTCACTTGGGCGGCTTTCTTCGCCTTAGCGCGGGCGATGGCTGCGGCAACGGCAGCTTTAGCCTTGGGCGCGTCTGTCGTATCAGTGCTTGTTACGTTTGATTGATGATTCAATGATTCTTCAGTCGACAACTCTTCAGTTGCTGATTGTGCCGCTGCGGCTTTTTTCGCGGCGATCCGTGCCATGGCTTCGGCGACGGCATTTTTATCCGTGCCAGTCATAGTCGCTTGTCGGCGCTCTGCGGCTTCTTTGGCTTTAGCTTCACGGGCAAGCTTTTCTTCTTCAAGACGCGCTAAACGGGCATCGAAACGCTGTTTAGCGCGCTCCGCTTGCTGCTTTTCATCGGCGGCTTGTTTAAGTGCGGACTTGGCAATGCGGTAATACTCGACTAAGGGAATATCACTCGGGCAGACGTAACTACAACAACCGCATTCAATACAATCCTTTAGATTGTAACTGGCTGCTTTGTCATATTCTTCGGCCTTGGCGTGCCAAAAGAGTTGCTGTGGCAATAAGAGTGCAGGGCAGGCATTGGCGCATTCGCCGCAGCGGATACAGGCTTTTTCTTCTGGCGTAGTTCCTATTTCTTGGCTGCTTGGCACCAGAATACAGTTAGTACCTTTTAAAATAGGCACTTGGATATTCGCCAATGCATGGCCCATCATAGGCCCGCCAATAATCACCTTTTGTTCAGGCTCTGGCGTGAACTCAGTCGCAGCTAGCACATGCTCAACAGGTGTGCCTATCGGTAACCAGTAGTTCCCCGGTTTACCGACATTTTTGCCCGTCACAGTCACAACGCGCTCAATCAGCGGTTTACCTTGGGTAACCGCTTGATGAATTGCAAAGGCAGTGCCGACGTTATGCACGACGATACCGAGTTTGGAGGGAATCGCGCCCGAGGGCACTTCGCGGCCAGTAATGATTTGAATTAACTGCTTTTCACCACCAGAAGGATATTTTGTCGGAATGACGGTTACCCGAATGCTGTCCGCTGGGAGCCCACATTGGACGACTGCAGCTTGCATGGCTTTGGCCGCTTCTGGCTTATTATCTTCAATGGCGATAACAATGCGTTTTGGCGTTAATAACCGATGAATAATGCCAATACCGGCGAGGATATCTTGGCTGTATTCGCGCATTAATCTGTCATCGGCGCTGATATAAGGTTCGCACTCGACGCCGTTGATAATGACTAAATCAATTTCACTGACCGGATTAAGCTTAATATGAGTTGGAAACGCCGCGCCGCCCATGCCTGCAATGCCAGCAGCACGGATCTTATCGATCATCTGTTGATGGCTTAAGTCATCAAGCTCATTTTGCACCAGCTCACACCAAGTGTCTTTGCCATCGGCTTGGATAACGCAGGTATTAACCGGCAATGCTGAGGCGTGGTTGCTAGCCCTTGGCTCAATGGCAACGATAGTACCTGATGTCGGCGCATGCACAGGTAAATGCCAAATAGAGGTGCCTTGCGTTAACGGTGTGCCTTTTAGTACGCTATCGCCGATGTTTACCGCAAGTGTGCAGTTTTCACCGACTTGAGGGATGGGCACTAAGTATGTAGTGGCTAAGGGCAGTTGGCTAATCGGCGTCGCGTTCGAGAGGAATTTGACTTCGGGTGGATGTATACCACCGGGTGAGCGCCAAAGGGTTCCTTTATCTAATTGATCTAATAAAGTTAACACCGCTTTTCCTCTTCTAACTGTGGGTCTTGGTTCTGAATCTCTTTGATGAGAGTGTCTTGGATGAGAGTCACTGGGATGGCATTTAAGCGCCAGTTCCAATTTTTAAGATTCTGGGTGACTGGGATCATATCAATACAATCGACGGGACAAGGCTCAACACAGAGATCGCAACCCGTGCAATCGGTTGTCAGCACAGTATGCATAAGCTTACCTGCACCGATAATCGCATCCACGGGGCAGGCTTGAATACACTTAGTGCAGCCAATACATTCGTCTTCACGTATGTAGGCGACCTTTTTCACTTGAGATTGTGCTTCGGCATTCAGTGGCTCGGGCTCGACGCCCATCAGGGTCGCCAGTTTTTCCATGGTGGCTGTGCCGCCGGGAGGGCATTTGTTGACTTTATCACCGTTGGCAATCGCTTCAGCGTAAGGGCGACAGCCAGGGTAACCACATTGACCACATTGGGTTTGTGGCAGAATCGCTTCGAGTTCATCGACAATCGGATTGCCTTCAACCTTAAATTTAACGGCGGCAAAACCGAGTAATAGTCCAAAGACTAATGCCAATAGGGTCAACAATATGACTGCAATTAAAATTCCGGACATCTTACTTAACCAATCCTGTGAATCCCATAAAGGCGAGGGACATAAGACCTGCGGTGATCATCGCTATGGCGCCGCCTTTGAAAGGTAAGGGGACATCTGCGGCTGCTAAACGTTCGCGCATCGCCGAGAAGAGAATTAACACTAATGAGAAGCCTAACGCAGCACCAAAGCCATATATAGCCGATTGGATAAAATCGTGCTTCTCGTTAACGTTCAATAGGGCAACACCCAACACAGCACAGTTAGTTGTGATCAGCGGCAGGTAAATCCCTAAAGCGCGATGCAGTGCAGCACTGGTTTTTTGCACCACCATTTCAGTAAATTGCACCACAACCGCAATCACTAAAATGAAGCTCATGGTTCGCAGGTAGCTCAGATCAAAGGGCAATAGTAGATACTGGTTGACGAGGTAACTGAGAATAGAGGCTAACGTCAGCACAAAAGTGGTCGCCATAGACATGCCAATAGCGGACTCCAGTTTACTGGAGACCCCCATAAAAGGACACAAGCCTAAGAATTTCACTAAAACGAAATTGTTGACCAGTACTGTACTGATCAACAAGAGGAGATATTCAGTCATCTCAATACTTTTCTAAACGGATCTTGGCCGTATTATCGACTTTTCCGTTTGCATAAACAACATATAGAATGCAGGGTTAACCATCTTTACTGTAAATTTTGGCGACGAATTAACCCGTTAAAGTATTAAATTTGATCTGCAATCGCCATGGCTTGGGGCTGTGCTATATAATAGCCTTGCAATCCATCAACTAAGAGTTTTTCGAGGGTGAGTTTTTCTTCTTGGCGTTCGACGCTGGTCGCAATAACCCGAATGCCTATCCGTCTTGCAACATCCACCATCATACGGACGAAGAACTTATTATTGCTGTCTTCATCGATGTTCGATGTGTAGCTGCCATCAAGCTTTATGTAGTCTGGGCGCACTTCGCTGAAGAATTTGAAGGACGTAAAGCTCATGCCAAAACGCTCTATCGACACCCGTGATCCAACGCTATGTATTTCGCGAACGAACTTATAGCTTGCCCCTAAGTTAGACTGCATACCTGACTCATTGATCTCAAATACTAAGCGCGAGGCGATGTATTTTTGCTTGCCTAAAATGTCCTTTAGCCAAGCGACAAACATATCTTGATGCGCAGAAAATGCGCTGATATTGATGCCAAAGTTACCCGAAATGGTCGGGTTTTCCTTAAGCATTCTTAATGCACTGATCACCACCAGTTTATCTAATTCAGAACTCATACCGTGACGTTCGGCCATAGCGATCACTGTGGTGGTCGGTAAAAACTTACCTTCGCTATTGTAAAAGCGCGCCAACAACTCACGGTAAACCTCTACATCGGTACGACACGGCTGAATTGGCTGTTGGTAGAATTTTAATGCTTGGCGAGTGACTAAATCATTGATCGCCATTTTCCAGCGATCATCACCAAACTGCTCGTCACCATTGAGTTTTTCTTGGATATGATAGCTATTCGGTCCAAGGGTCTGCGCTATGCTGACTGCGGTATCCGCAATCGTCAGCAAATTAACCGCATCGGTACCTTGGTGATAGGGAACTAAACCGATATGGGCAACAGATTCCGCTTTTGTCATCTGCAAATATTCATCGAGATAAATTTTTAATTGGTCTAAAAATTTTGGCGCATCCTTCAGCATGACATCAGGAATAAAGATGGCAAAATCAGCGCTCGATACCCTGAAACATTCTGCATCTGAATACTTACTACAGGCTTTGCGGATACAATTTGCCACCCTTGAAAGATAATCATCCCCCGCAGTTCGCCCTTGTTTTTGATTGATTTGCGCAAGCTCTGTGGCCTTAACCATTGCCATCAGCCCCAATTGAGGAATATCGGGATTGCTTATGGTTTCTAATTTTTGGGTAAAGCGCTGGCGACTACCAAAACCCGTCACTGTGTCTTGATAGGCCGCTTTATGCAGCTTTTCATTCTCTTGATTGAGTTTATCGATTTGGGCTTTAAGTTGAAGACGACACTCTTCAAGGGATATTCCAATGGGGTTGAGCTCACCTGTAAGTTTTGATGATGCGACAGCAGAAAACCCTAACTCAGGTATTTTTGAAATATAATCAGCAGCATAACGTATCGCCGCCCTATGTTTTGACATTAACAGAATAAACACTAACAGCAAGATAAGGTAAGCCACCAGTAACATGACACCGAGCTTTTGAGTATGACTAATCGAAGTTTCAATCGCTTGGTTTGCACTGAGTTTGACTTGTAAACGACCGGTTGCCAATTTTTGTGTATGACTGAGCTCGATAGAAAATAAACGGGCTAAAGGATGAGGATGTTGGCTGTCTAAACGACCTTCGGTATAACTCAGTTGGCCATCGGTATCATCAATATATTGGAAAAATTGGAATGGGTAATTTTCAGAAAGCTTTTTGAAGAGTTCGGCGCCATCACCTTGCCATTGTTGGTAGCGGGTTAAACTGGTTTTAAAGCTATCCAGTTCTTGCTGTTGTTGGACTTTTAATTGGCTATTTTCGCTTTGATATACCCAAGCAAAAAGACCTAAGAAAATAAGCAGTAAAAAAATTGGATATGATTTTGACATGGCCATAAAAATCCGCTCTATTTTTTTGGGTGAGCTCAAACAGGATAAGTTTAAGTCAAGAATACTTAACTGCAGCTATCTGTGTGATGACACTCATAAATTTTTATTAATAAGCTGATAACAGTGTAACTGCATTTGCTTAAAAACAAAACGGAAAAGAATAGGGTAACTAGAAGCCGGAAGAGGCAAAGGCACGGGAACAAAACGAAGAATAAATTGGCTCCCCTGACTGGACTTGAACCAGTGACATACGGATTAACAGTCCGCCGTTCTACCGACTGAACTACAGGGGAGTAGAGGGTGCGATATTGCTATCGACTTTACAGAATAACACTTTTAAAATGGCTCCCCTGACTGGACTTGAACCAGTGACATACGGATTAACAGTCCGCCGTTCTACCGACTGAACTACAGGGGAATCGAGGTGCGATATTACTATCGACTTTTTTGCTTGCTTAAATTGGCTCCCCTGACTGGACTTGAACCAGTGACATACGGATTAACAGTCCGCCGTTCTACCGACTGAACTACAGGGGAATCATTTTAATGCTTCAGCTTGATAACGTAATTGGCTCCCCTGACTGGACTTGAACCAGTGACATACGGATTAACAGTCCGCCGTTCTACCGACTGAACTACAGGGGAATTGTTTACAACTTATCTTACTGCTTGTTCTAACTCATTTTTATCATGTGCTTAAAGTGGCTCCCCTGACTGGACTTGAACCAGTGACATACGGATTAACAGTCCGCCGTTCTACCGACTGAACTACAGGGGAATCGTTTCACACAATCGTAGCGACTCGTTGAGAACGGAGCGCATAGTAAAACGCTCTGTTGGATGAGTCAACTCGAGTTACTAAAAAAAGTGTAATTATGCTGTTAAGTGCTCATCTAATGTGCATCGTGGTGCAGAATTCGACATTTTTCGTGAAAAACCACTTAACAATTCGCAATATAGCCATAATTGAGTCCATCGTTTTTAAGCGGTGATTCTATGAAATTGAAATCATTCGCTAAATAATCGACACCGTTTTCGGTACTTGGTCGAGTACTTAAGACTCAAACCGCTCAAAAAAGGATCTCAGGTGGGGTAATGTGAATTTACTCAGTTCTTTATACCGATAGAAAACGTGGGTTATCTTTTCGCTGTTAAAGCCCGTTTTTCTGTTTTAACAAGTTTGCTGTTGTTGATGGAGGTGTTAATTGAGGCTTTATCGAATTAGCGTGAGCTGTTTTTCAAATTAAGTGATGCACTTCACTATCAGTTGTGGCACCAGATGCGCTACTACAACTCGTGTTAATTACAGTTAGTGAAATTGATACAAGTAGCAACATTTATCAAATGTAATTAAATTACTAAATGCCGAGAGACGGTTGTTAAGACACATGACAGCCTCCAATCCCGCGTGGTTTCTAGGTTATTTCGACTTATCAACAAAATCTGTGGATAACCCTGTGAGTTGTCCTGAAAAATGGCCGCCAAAGCCTTGGGGTATGGGCGGCGGACTTAAAATGCACTATTTTGGGGTTCAAAAATAAATTTAAGCATTATCAACTGCATACTAAAAGCAAGTGGTTTTTGTTGAGGGTGAAAACAAGGTTGCAATTTTGTAATCGAACGAAATTGATTTCTTGTGTATTAAATTGGCATTTTTGCTTAGTTTGCGGGTGTTTTGTGAGCAAAAAACGCTGAAAACGCCTTAGTTTAAAAGTTTCATGTTTCTTCCTTTAAATTGTCATCTTGCGGTTTTAGATCGTATTGATATGACGACAGGAAGGATAACTGTGGAGCTTAGTCGGTGACTTGATTAGAATGGGGCGACTCACTAAAAGGATATGTGCGCGTGTCAGAATCTGTTTTTCAGCTTGAATCGCAATTCGCCCCCGCAGGCGACCAACCTACAGCGATTGCCAAATTAGTCGATGGACTCGAAGCGGGTCTGGCTTGCCAAACCTTACTCGGGGTGACGGGCTCAGGTAAAACCTTCACGATTGCCAATGTGATCCAAAAGTTAGGTCGGCCCACGATTATCATGGCGCCTAATAAAACCTTGGCGGCGCAGCTTTATGGCGAGATGAAAGAGTTCTTTCCCCATAATGCGGTCGAGTATTTCGTTTCTTACTACGATTACTACCAGCCCGAAGCCTATGTACCTGCGTCAAATACCTTTATCGAAAAGGACGCTTCGGTTAATGCTCACATTGAGCAGATGCGTTTATCCGCCACTAAGGCGCTGTTAGAGCGTAAAGATGTGGTGCTGATTGCTTCGGTGTCGGCCATTTATGGCTTGGGCGATCCCGATTCCTATTTAAAAATGTTGCTGCATCTACGCCAAGGCGATGTGATGGGGCAGCGTGACATCTTAATTCGTCTCAGTGAATTGCAGTACAAGCGCAATGATATTGAGCTACAACGTGGTACTTATCGTGTGCGCGGTGAAGTGATTGATATTTTCCCCGCCGATTCTGAGCGTAATGCCATTCGAGTCGAGTTGTTCGACGATGAGATTGAACGTTTAAGTGAGTTTGACCCGTTAACGGGCCATATTATTAAACGTATCGCCCGTACGACGGTTTATCCTAAGACTCACTATGTCACGCCGCGGGAAAAAATCATTGCTGCCACTGAGTTTATTAAAGAAGAACTGCGTGAGCGTAAGCAATATCTACTCGATAACAACAAGTTAATTGAAGCCCAGCGTATCCATGAGCGGGTGCAATACGATGTGGAAATGATGGTGGAGTTGGGTTATTGCTCTGGCATCGAAAACTACTCGCGCTATTTGTCTGGCCGCGCACCGGGGGAAGGGCCACCAACCTTGCTCGACTATTTGCCTGCCGACGGCTTATTAATTATCGATGAATCCCATGTGACTGTGCCGCAAATCGGCGCTATGTACAAAGGTGACCGTTCCCGTAAAACCACACTTGTGGAATATGGTTTCCGCTTACCGTCCGCCTTGGATAACCGACCGCTCAAATTTGAAGAGTTTGAGCAATTGATGCCGCAAACTATCTATGTGTCGGCAACACCGAGTGCCTACGAGCTGGAAAAGAGCGAAGGCGAAATTGCTGAGCAGGTCGTGCGGCCAACGGGATTACTCGATCCTGAATTAGAAGTGCGCCCCGTTGGGACCCAAGTGGACGATTTATTGTCTGAAATCGCCAAGCGAGTGGCCGTCAATGAGCGGGTGTTAGTGACGACGTTGACTAAGCGTATGTCGGAGGATTTGACTGAATACCTCGACGAACATGGCGTAAAAGTGCGTTATCTGCATTCGGACATAGACACAGTCGAACGGGTTGAGATCATCCGCGATCTGCGTTTAGGTAAGTTTGATGTGCTGGTTGGGATCAACTTATTGCGCGAAGGCTTAGATATGCCTGAAGTGTCATTGGTGTGTATTTTAGATGCCGATAAAGAGGGCTTCTTGCGCTCTGAACGCTCGCTCATCCAAACGATTGGCCGCGCGGCGCGTAACGTCAATGGTAAAGTGATCCTCTATGCCGATCGCATCACCAATTCGATGGAGAAAGCGATAGGTGAAACTGACCGACGTCGTGAACGTCAGCGGGCGCACAACTTAAAACACGGTATTACGCCTAAGGGCGTCGTTAAACGGATCACCGATGTGATGGATGTGGATGATGGCCGCGACAGTAAAGCTGTGTATGGCAAAGTGGCTGAGCCTAAGTCCCATTACCATAAAGCCGATGCGGCAGAGTTGAGCCATCAAATCGATCAGCTTGAGAAGAAGATGCATGAACATGCGCGCAACTTAGAGTTTGAACAAGCGGCGGCAATGCGTGATGAAGTCAAGCACCTGCGGGACCTGTTGATCAAAGCCTAGATTTATTCTTGCGCTCAGCATTAAAAAAGCCGTCCAGCAATCATGCAGCGACGGCTTTTTAATATCTTGACTTGGATTAAGCAGGGACTTTTGATTGGCTCATTTTTAGCTTGATAAACACCGCTAAAGCGCAAATCAGCCCGCAGATTAAGCCGACCAAATGCGCCTCGGTTGCCACGCGCGCACCTATCATGGCGGTGACATCACTGCTGGCACCATAAAGCTGTTCGTAACCGACCTTGATGATAACGCCAACGAGCAGCAGATAGCCTGAGCGCAGCTTACGGACAATATCCTGCACTGCGCCGTAGGCGAACAAGCCATGCAACATACCGCTTAAGCCGACATAACCAAGCAATTGCGGATAGCCTAAATACAAGCCTATACCTTCAAGTAAACATAATACGAAAAATAGTGCACTTAAGCCTTTGAGATGATAATGAAAATGGTGCAAAAATAGCACCACCCAGAGCCCTGCAAGGTTCATCAATAGATGCCATTGATTCGTGTGCAGTAAATTTCCACTGATTAATCGCCACCATTCACCCTCACTAATTGCACTGCGGCGATAGGCGAGTAGGTTATCGACTTCGGGGCTTGCTAAGCCTGCGGCATACAAACCCGCACAAAGAAGACTCACCATCAGCGCGACCCAATAGGGACTGCGTGTCATGCTTTTGGCTCGCTGGCGTCAAGCTCAGCCATGACCGCTGCTTTATTCTGTAGATAATCATCTAATCCACGTTTGCGAAGATGACAGGCAGGGCAATCACCACAGCCATCGCCAATCACGCCGTTATAACAGGTGAGAGTATGGTGGCGAACCAGATCAAGTTGCTGATATTTATCCGCCAGTGCCCAGGTTTGTGCCTTATTGAGCCACATTAAAGGCGTGATGATTTTTAGTTGCTTATCCATACCTTGAACTAAGGCGGATTCCATCGCTTTAACAAAATCGTTACGACAATCTGGGTAGCCTGAAAAATCGGTTTCACACACGCCTGTGATAATCGCTTGCGCCCCTAATTGATAGGCATAAATGCCTGCAAGCGTTAAAAATAAAATATTACGGCCGGGCACGAAGGTATTGGGTAAGCCATTTTCCATCAACTCGTGTGAAACGGGTATCGCATCACGGGTGAGGGCTGAAATAGCTAACTCATTGAGTAAGGTGACATCCATGACTTTATGGCTGGTGATCTTCAGGCGTTTTGCTAAGGATTTGGCGACTTCAATTTCTTCGCGGTGACGTTGACCGTAGTCAAAAGTGATCCCATGTACTTCATCGTACTGGGTTAAGGCTTGAATAAGGCAAGTTGTTGAGTCTTGTCCGCCACTGAATACCACCACTGCTTTGGACACCACTGTTTTTGACACTAAGCTCGTTGACATAAAGGATTTCACTTCACCGTAGAACAGGTATAAATAGGGCGTTAGTGTAACTCAGGCCATAGGGCTTGCAAACTCTGACTATAGGGTCGAAATAGGCTTTCTCGGCGCAAAGACTTGCAGCTCAAGCTAAAATCCACTATAAATGCCGCCCCAGAAAAGTGGAACGTCAGTATGAATTACCCTGTCAACGAAGTATTTGAAACCATTCAAGGTGAAGGTGTTTTTACCGGAGTGCCTGCTATATTTGTCCGCCTACAAGGTTGTCCTGTGGGATGTGCTTGGTGCGATACGAAACAGACATGGGATGTGCTTGAAGCCAATAAGGTGTCGCCAGAGCAAGTGATTACCGTGGACGGCACCATTGGTCGCTGGGCTGATCATACGGCGCAAAGTCTTATCGCTGCCTTTCACGCTAAAGGTTTTACTGCGCGGCATATCGTGATCACCGGCGGAGAGCCTTGTATGTACGATTTACGCGAATTAACCGAGACCTTGCACAGTCAAGGCTTTGCGACTCAAATCGAAACCAGTGGCACCTTCGAAATCAACTGTGCCGATGACACTTGGGTGACAGTATCACCCAAGGTGAACATGAAAGGGGGGTATCAGGTATTAGCACAGGCGCTGAATCGCGCCAATGAGATTAAGCATCCTATCGCCACTGAAAATCACATCGATGAACTTGACGAGTTACTGCAAGACATCGATATTTCAGCGAAAACGATTTGCCTTCAGCCGATTAGTCAAAAGCCTAGAGCGACAGAACTGGCGATGAAAGTGTGTATCGCCCGTAATTGGCGCTTATCGATCCAGACCCATAAGTATTTGAATATTGATTAATGCTAATCTGCAAAGCATAAAAAACGCCTCACAGTTGTGGGGCGTTTTTTATGGTGGATGTTTTGTGGATTCTAAACCTAACGACTTAATACAGTTGCTTAAACAAGCTCACTTAACTGGCCGAAATGATTAAATGCTGCAAGTTGGCGCTGATAGGGCGCAATATCGCCGATGTTAGCTGTAATCCAATCTGTATCGTAATAAGTATCAAGGTAACGCTCACCCGAGTCACAAATAAGGGTCACTATTGAGCCTTGCTCTCCACGCGCTTGCATTTGTACAGCCAGTTGTAATGCACCGTACAGGTTGGTTCCTGTGGATGCGCCGGTTTTACGGCCAATTAATTGTTCTAACCAATGAATTGTCGCCACTGATGCGGCGTCGGGAATTTGCAGCATAGTATCGACAACACCAGGAATAAACGATGGCTCGACTCTCGGTCGACCTATGCCTTCAATCTTACTGCCATTGCAACAGGTTAAGCTGGCATCGCCGCTCTGATAGAAATCAAAAAAAACGGAGTTTTGCGGGTCGACCACGCAAAGTTGTGTCGCCAACCTTTGATAGCGAATGTAACGGCCTATGGTCGCCGATGTGCCACCAGTGCCAGGGCTCATCACTATCCAGCGCGGGATAGTGTGTGGCTCGCGCTCCATCTGATTGAAGATAGAGTTGGCTATGTTGTTATTACCGCGCCAGTCGGTTGCACGCTCGGCGTAGGTGAATTGATCCATATAATGTCCGCCTAGCTCTGCGGCAAGGCGTGCCGATTCGGCGTAAATCTCACTGGAATGATCGACAAAATGACATTGACCGCCATAGAAAGTGATCTGCTCAATCTTCTTTTTAGCTGTGCTTTTGGGCATTACGGCAATAAAAGGTAAACCGAGTAAACGGGCAAAGTAGGCTTCAGAAATCGCTGTGCTGCCCGATGAGGATTCGATAATCGGCGTGCCTTGCTTAATCCAGCCGTTACACAGGGCATAGAGGAAGAGTGAGCGGGCGAGGCGATGCTTTAAGCTGCCTGTCGGGTGGGTACTTTCATCTTTGAGATAAATATCTATGCCATCGAGCATAGGTAATTCAAGCTTAATCAAGTGGGTATCGGCGCTGCGCTGAAAATCCGCTTCAATCTTGCCTATCGCGTGGGCTTCCCATGTGGGACAGAGTCTGTGAGCGCTGTGAGAATCCACTGGCGGTTGAATCGTGTTAGAAATCATAGTAGTCACATCGAAAGGGATCATTTTCAGAGCATATCACAGGGACGGGCAAAGCGGTTTTATTGGATGAGCTTGAAGTCATTCGCTTAAAGTAGAGCACGACGTAATTGAAATCAAAAATGTCGTCCACCAAGAAGTTTACTTAATATAAAAATGCCAAGAATTTAATCAGATTAAGCTGGAACAGTCAGATTAAGTTGGAACAGACTAAGCGGAAGTGGAACAAGAAGGATATGCGAGAGTGAAAGAAATGGTGGAGGGAGAAGGATTCGAACCTTCGAAGGCTGAGCCGTCAGATTTACAGTCTGATCCCTTTGGCCACTCGGGAACCCCTCCACAAACTTTCTTTTTAGCTTTACAACTAACTTTTAAAATTGTCTTTCAAAACATCATCAATAACGGACTTATTTATCAAGACAAAACTAAACATTGGCCATGTTTAGTCTTTGAAAATGATTCTCTGCGTTAGAGATAAAGATGGTGGAGGGAGAAGGATTCGAACCTTCGAAGGCTGAGCCGTCAGATTTACAGTCTGATCCCTTTGGCCACTCGGGAACCCCTCCACGAATACCTTTAACACTTTTGTAAAACTCTACATCATTTTCGAACAACACGATAAAACTTGCAGTGCAAATGGTGGAGGGAGAAGGATTCGAACCTTCGAAGGCTGAGCCGTCAGATTTACAGTCTGATCCCTTTGGCCACTCGGGAACCCCTCCTCAATTGCGGCCGCCATAGTAGTCAGAAACCTTTTCCATGTAAATACCCAATTTAAAAATATTCCTAAAGTTATGTATCAAATGGTCGATTAACTAACAACGAATTGTTTTGACGATGTTTTTTTATGCAAATTGATGTTCCTTTAGTCAACGAAGCCCAAATTGGCACCCGCTTAAACGCGGCGATAGAAAACGACAGACGGGGCGAATTCGCCCTGTTGCTGTCGTTACTGTCGGTTGACGCTCGGGACATGGCGCAATTCCAATGGCAAAATGAACTCGATATGGCGCAAAAATTACAACGCCAATTTGAATTGCCACCGCAGCAAAGTTTAATGGCGGATTTATCGTCAGCTGAGCCTGTGGTTGATAACAGCAGTATTTTTATGGCTCAAGGTCCACGTGCGTTTCAATTACAACAAGCATTGCGACCGGAAGCCTTAGTCATCCGTGGCGGCGAGTCAGTCGCAATGGCAGAAGCGTTAAGTAACTGTGACCATGTGACTCAGCTGAGGCAAAGGGGCCAATTAACCGCACCCAAAGTCGAGATCATGCACTTTGCTGATCAATTGGCAATCCAACGTAATCTTGTGCCTTTGCTCGCCTCAGCCTAAGGCAGTCTTCCTGCAAGTGATCTTCAATACCCATCGGGTCAATCTGATCCATTTCTATAAATAAGCGTGAGCTAAAGCCAGTTATCTTGAAGCTTAATTACCTATAATTCGTATTAACCTATCGAGTTAAAATTTACCGCGTTAAAAATTTAACGAGCATATTTTAGTGATGCCGTTAATCAGTCGCTCTATACATTAAGGAATACAGATGAAAGGCATAATAGAAGCACAGAGCCCGACAGTGAATGACACTTGCACCGATTGCGGCAGCTTTGTCGATATCGGCGCCGTTATTGATGAACACGATACGTTATTGACGTTAAATTTTGTTGGCGATAGCGCTCAAGCGGATGCCGAAAGCATGGCAACACGCGCTCAAACTCGATTTGCTGAAGTGCAAACTGAATTTGTGACTAAGACTGAAGGCGTCGACTTACTGCTGACCTTCAATGTCAGCGCGGAAAAAATGATTTTTCAATTGGAAAACGGCCTGTAATTTTTAAAGCAGCACTTTAGTTTTTAGTCGGTTATGGATATCCGGAAATCGCGCTAATTGCCTAAAAATGCTGCTATTGTTAACCAAATTGTAATAAATTGTGCCACATGTTGCTGTGCTTACAACAGTTAGTGTAATCTGCCTCCAAATAAGAATAATTCAATCAGCTTAATTCCACATTTTGAGGTAAGTTTGCTAACAGCAAAGACCTTTAGCCCAACACGAAGTTTTGTAGGGAACCAGCGTGAAGCGACGTCAGCATCAGCATTTATTGGAGTCTTTGGTACAGTCAACTGCAAAACAGCAGGGCGATTTCACAAAGACGGCAGAGTTAACCACAGAGTTGTTGTGCCAGAATTTAGCGGTTTCTTTGGTATCAGTGTGGACTTTTTCATCTGATCAACAAACCCAATCACTCGTCGCACAATTTGGTTCTATGATGTTGCAAGACATTCATAGACCTAAGTTATTACAAGATTGTCCCCGGTATGTACACGAGCTCAAAACTCTGCGCCATATCGATGCAGGCAATGCCCTGACCGATCCACGTTTAAGTGAATTGGCTGAGTGCTATTTTATCCCGCGGCAAATCAACTCGAGTCTTGACATCGCCATTCGTATCAATGGCCATCTCGAAGGTGTGCTCTGCATCGAGCGGGCACAATTGACTCCCCACTGGCATGACAGTGAAATTCACCTCGCGTGCCAGATGGCCGACCAATTAGCCCTGACCTTAGCGACAAAACACAGCTACGATAAAGAAGAAAGCTTGAGTTTATTTCGCTGTGCCACTGAACAATCGCGACAAATCAGTATGTTAATTAATCTGCATACTGAAAAAGTCGAGTATGTGAATCAGGCGCACAGTGAAATCACCGGCATACCCCGTGAGCAGATTATCGGCGCGAATATCCGTGAGTTGGCTTTTTTCAAGCAGCATGCCCAATTAGCCGAGCAAACCCTAGCGCAAATCTTTAGGGGGGAAATTGCCAAAGGCGAAGTGCAGTTTAGTCGTGCCGATGGCAGTCGTTATTGGCTGACATACGTGCTGAGTCAGTTCATTACCGATCGCGGTAATCATTATGCCTTGGTCTCGTGTGAAGAAAATACCGATGAGCATAACTATAAGTCAGAGCTTGAACGGCTTGCTTGGCGTTGTGGATTAACGGGACTACATAACCGTACTCATTTTAATCGAGTCCTTGAACGTACCACGAAGGGACTGTTGTTATTAGTTGATTTAGTGGGATTTAAGCGTTTTAACGATACCTATGGTCATGAAAATGGCGATAGCTTGTTGATAGAAATTGCCCGCCGCTTGAAACATTTTTCTGAGATTAATAAGGCCACCGAAATTGCCCGCGTCGGCAGCGATGAATTTGCCGTGCTGTTGACCGATGATAATGCGGTTTACGATCTCGATTATTTTAGTACGCGCCTGTATCAACATCTTGCCATGCCTATTTTAATCGGCCGCGAGCAAGTCGAACCAAAGCCTGCTTTAGCTGTGGTTGATATTGCCTCTGTGGCGAGTTTGTTTGCCCCATTAACCTGTGCCGATATTGCAGTGCAGTATGCTAAAAAGAAAAAAGGCACTGCAATCCAAGTATTTAACAGCACGTTATTGAGTGCATTTAAAGAGGATGCGCAGATAGAACGTGATTTACACAGTGCGATCCGTGGTCGTCAGTTTGAGCTTTATTATCAGCCTCTGAGGGATCTTGAGCAGAATACCTATATTGGCGCCGAAGCCTTAATCCGTTGGCACCACCCTAAAAGAGGCGTGTTATTTCCAGCTTCCTTTATTGATATTGCAGAGCAGTCGGGGATGATTAATTCTATCGGCAGTTGGGTTTTAGAGGCCGCATGTCGACAGTTAAACCTATGGCAGCATCATAATGCCGATATGACAATGCATGTGAATGTGTCGGCTCGTCAGTTCTTCAGTGGTAATTTATTCGAGCAAGTGTGGCAGTTGTTGACGCGTTATCGCTTGAAACCGAAGACGTTAATCTTAGAGATCACTGAGACTGAATTGATGGGTGATATTCGCCACGCGACCTTGTTATGTCAAGAATTAGCAGAATTAGGCGTAGGGCTCGCGATTGACGATTTTGGGACGGGTTACTGCTCTATGCGTTATTTGAAGCAGTTTCCGATCAGTAAACTTAAAATTGATCGTTCGTTTATTTCAGATCTTACCGTCAGCCGCGAAAGTCGCGAAATTGTGTCAGCCATTATTGCCATGGCGAATGCATTGAATATATCTCTGACGGCAGAAGGGGTTGAAACCCTTGAGCAAGAAGCATTTTTAGCGAAAAGTTTTTGTCATCAGGCACAGGGTTATCTCTATAGTCCTGCATTACGGGAGCCTGAGTTTGCACAATTTATCTTGTCGGCGAAAAGCGCTTCAGTCATAACCCACTAAAGTTACAATTATTTCAAATGTGCTGCTCACGATAAAATAAAGGCAACCTAGGTTTGTAATCTAGGTTGCCTTTATTATTCATCTCTGTGCTTGTTCAATCAGCACTATAAACCTTCACCGTCATTCTCCAGTGCAGCTCAGCACTGTATACCTATTAAGATTTTAAGCAGCATTGTTTGAATTTTTTGCCACTATGGCAAATACAGAGGTCATTTCTACCGGGTAATTTAGCCGTCATTTGCTGGCCTTGGCTGTAATACCAGCGACTTGCTTGGTAGATAAATTCTGATCGCTCATAGATAGCATCAATTTCACCATCGAGCTTATACCAAGCTTTAAAAGTAACAGTGCCATGTCGTTGTTCAGCTATCGCCGCTTGAGCATTGTGGATTGGTGTTTCAGTACTGCTCTGTACATCTAATCCTAACCAATGTGGATGAGGACCAGCATTGAGGCTCGTGAGAGTAAGGCCATTTAGATAGTCTGGATGATGTGTTTTTAAAATGTAATCAAAATTTTTCAATACAAATGCGCAGTAGCGTGAGCGCATAAGCTGTTCAGGTGTACGGGCAATCACTTGCCCAGTGTCTACATGCGTATGCAGTGGACCACAGCAATCTTGATAGCTTAGCCCACTGCCACAGGGACAGGTTTGCTTAGTTGTAGTCATATTGGCTAAATCTTTAATTTAATTGTATTTGTTTAAATTTATTCGATTTCTATCTAAATGCGCTAGATGTGAGATAGTCCATTTAAACGTAGTCGGCATTAACATTAGGGTAATTTCTTACCCGCAGGTAAAGGCGGAAACTGGCGGCCATAATACAAATTAGGCACAGGTTTCGCGTTCAGATAATAGCTAGGTTCTGCACGGTTATTGGTATCTAAGCTCACTTTCCATTGGGTGGATGAGACTTTTTCTGTACCAATAGCAAATTTGCCCGCAAATTCACTCACAGGTTCGCCGGTTTCTTGTGCTGGGTAAAATCGAACCAAATAATAGCCTGTATCTATGGCACCATTACTGATAATTTTGCGTTTAGTAATGCGAAAATCCACGTCGATAGTGGCTTTTTTGGCGCGGATTTTATCGAAAAACTTTTTGTAAATGGCGACAATATTGTCTCGTCCATAGTAAATTTCTTTACTTTGACTCTCTGATAAGTAGCTAGCGTCATCAGCGTAAATCTCACGAGTCACCTCAGGGGACAATTGATTAAAAGCGCTAATAAACAAAGGGTAATTAGCGTTGATCAATTGATCATCAGTGGATTTTGTATGAGTTTTAGCTGGATTGGCTAAGCTTGGCAGTGACAATAAGCACATCAGGACTAGCGGCAAAAATTTCATTACTTTATTCTAATCTGGCAATCATGGCGTCACTATAATGGAGGCGCCCGCTGAACTAAAGCCTTGAATGTTTACAAAGTGTGTTTCTGTACAAGAGTGTGAAGTAAAGGAGCTTGCCATGCTGGATGATGAATCAGCACTGTTTTTTGAGGAAATGGCTGGAGTCGTACCACTAAAAGGCGATATGCCAGTGGTAAATTTAGCACCGAAAGCGTTGACGGCTGAGCAAATACACAGACGCGATGCTTTAGAACGGGAAGCCTTCCTAGCGTGTATGCCACTGGATTTAAAAGCGTTTCCACAGCAAGCGCCAGATGACATTGTGAGCTTTAAGCGTGAGGGAGTACAAAGCGGTGTTTTTAAACGACTCCGAATGGGGCAATACAGCATCAAGATGGAGCTTGATGTGCATGCTTATCGGTTAAACCAAGCTCGTGATGCCGTCCTTAACTATTTACTGGCAGCGCAGGCACATGGTGAACGCTGTGTCATGTTGATCCACGGTAAAGGCTATCAGAGTCAACCCTTTGCAGGATTGCTCAAATCCGCTGTGTGCTATTGGTTATCACAACTCGACATGGTGCTTGCCTATCATTCGGCGAAAACCGAGCAGGGCGGTGCTGGGGCACTTTATGTGATGTTAACTAAGTCAGAACAGCTTAAGCTTGAAAATCGTGAAGCCAATCGTAAAGGAATGGGATGGCGTTAGATTAAACAGATAAGGATTGAATAAAAATGCCCAATTTTATTGGGCATTTTGTTTTATGTTATTGGGTGATGATTTAACGAACCCTTACCAACCACACTGGCGGTTTGCGGTGGTATTTTGCTCATCTAACCATGTTTTAAGTGGGGCAAAGTAATCGAGCACCGCTTTTGCATCCATGGTTTCTTTGCCGGTGACTTCTTTCAATGCTTTTGGCCAAGGTTTACTTAAGCCTAACTCGAGCATCTTATTGAGTTTCTCTCCCGCGGCTTGATTGCCATAAATACTGCATCTGTGTACCGGACCTTTATCGCCTGCAGTTTCACACAACGCTTGATGGAATTGGAATTGCAAAATATGCGCTAGGAAGTAACGGGTGTAGGGTACATTGCCTGGTACATGGTATTTAGCACCCGGATCAAAATCTGCTTCACTACGTTCAGTCGGTGCTTTTACGCCTTGGTATTTTTCCCTCAGATCCCACCAAGCTTGGTTATATTGGGCAGGCGTGATTTCGCCGCTAAACACTTTCCAGCGCCACTGATCTATCATCAGGCCAAAGGGCAAGAAAGCAATTTTGTCTAAGGCTTGTTTTAGTAAAAGGCCGATATCCTTAGATGCATCAGGTACTTCTTCTAATAAGCCGATTTGCTTTAAATAGCTTGGCGTAATAGATAGGGCAATCGTGTCACCAATGGCTTCATGGAAACCATCGTTAGCGCTGTTTTTAAACAGGAAGGGTTGTTGCTTATAAGCGCGTTGATAGAAGTTATGCCCAAGTTCGTGGTGGATAACGCTAAAATCTTCGGCAGTTTTTTGGATACACATTTTAATGCGAATATCGTCGAGATTATCGAGATCCCATGCCGAAGCGTGACAAACCACATCACGGTCCTTTGGCTGAACGAATAGAGAACGTGCCCAAAAACTTTCTGGCAATGGTGCGAACCCTAGTGATGTGAAGAAGCCTTCGGCTTGTTTCACCATTTTATGCTCGTCATAGCCTTTCTTTGCCAGTAACTCAGTGACATCGTAACCTGGATCGGCATTGTCAGGGGCGACGAGATCATACACATTACCCCATTGCTGGGCCCACATGTTGCCAAGTAAGTGTGCCGGGATGGGTCCAGTGCTCGGTGCGACGGTATCGCCGTACTCTTTATTCAATTCTCCCCGCACGTAGCAGTGCAAGGACTCATAAAGTGGCTTAACTTGGCCCCAAAGACGGTCGAGTTCCTGTGAAAAGTCATCGGGCTTCATATCGTATTGACTGCGCCATAGTTCAGACAGGTTGGCATAACCAAGATCCTTTGCGCCTTCATTGGCCAGTTCAACTTCGCGTTGAAACAAAGGGCGCATAGGTTTAGCTATTTCACGCCAGCCTTTCCACGCTTCTAGCAAGATTGCGGGATCCCGTGATTCGGCCATCAAGCTCGATAGCTCAGGCTGGGTCATACACTTGCCGTCGGCAAAACAGTATTTTCCTTTGCCGTACAAGCCATTTAATTCTGAACTAATTTGTGCCAGCTCGGCATTTTTTGCAGGATCGAGCGGGGCGGGTAACACTAACGCACTGCGCAGGATATTGAGCTTGCGGGCATTAATAGGATCGAGTTCTACATTGGCGTACTTCGCCGCCTCGGTTGCAAATTTTACCGACGCTGCACTGACCTTTTCGCCGACTGCGGCAGACTGGGCCGCGGTATCATCAGTAATAAAGTTGCTGTAAATCCACTCGGCGCGATTAGATTCAATCGATAATTCGGCCATCTTGGCTTCAGCATCGTTAATAAAAGCAATGGCTTGTGCTTTATCTGGGGCGGTATTGATGACAGCTGCTTCTGCAGTAGCTGTTTTGTCTGTTTTACTTTGTGCATCATTACAGGCCGTTAATCCCAGCGCGAGTGCCACTGTGAGGGCGATTTTACTGCGACGATTCAATGAAATAACCATGTCTAGTTTTCCTTGTTGTTTTTGTGTTACACAGTTTACCTAAACCACAGGGTTATTGCACAAGGGTTAATTGACTTGTTTTTAACACTTATTCGGACATGTACGACATACCGCTTATATCACAGACTAGAAAGCGGTGAATTTGTCCAATTTTAGTTTGACATCCGTGGTGCCAATGTTTAATTTAAACGAGTGTTTTAAATTAATTCAAGGTCACGGAATGGCAAGTCGATCCGATACAAAAACTAGAATACTTGATGCCGCAGAAAAACTGTTCGCCGAACGGGGCTTTTCTGAGACCTCGTTGCGACTCATTACCAGCAAAGCTGAGGTGAATTTAGCATCGGTCAATTATCACTTTGGTTCTAAAAAAGAGCTGATCCGTGCAGTGTTAGCCCGCTATTTAGACGTGTTTATGCCTGCCGCTTCAAGCCAAATTCATCGTTTAAATGCCGCTCCAGCACAAGCAACACTCGAAGAGATTCTGTCTTCTTTGGTCGATCCTTTATTGGATTTAAACGCGCTACGTACCGAAGGCACCACGATCTTTCTGCAGCTTTTAGGCCGTGGCTATATCGAAAGCCAAGGGCATTTACGTTGGTTTATCACTACCCATTACGGCCAGCATCTCGATGCTTTTGTTAAAGCCGTTTCGGCCAGTGCACCACATATTCCACCCGCTGAAATGTTTTGGCGCTTACACTTTACCTTAGGCACTATCGTGTTCACTATGGCGTCCGCTGATGCCCTAAATGACATTGCTGCTGCTGAGTTTGGTGAGCATAACGACATCGAAGCCGTGATCCGTAAAGTTATCCCCTACATGGCGGCTGGTGTATCAGTCCCCGTTTCTTCTTAATTAAAAGGTCTTGATAATGTTGACGATTATAATTCTTGCCCTGATAGCCATTGTCGTGTTGTTTGCGGTGAAAAATATCCGGATGCAGTTTATTACCCGCCCAGTTTTTAGTTTTTTCAAGAAGGTCTTGCCGCCACTTTCCGATACCGAGCGCGAAGCGATGGAAGCGGGTGATGTCTGGTGGGAAGGGGAGTTATTTCGCGGAAATCCTAACTGGAATACCTTGCATAGCTATGGCAAACCCACGCTAACTGCAGAAGAAAAAGACTTTATTGATAATCAAGTGATGACAGCACTGACGATGATCGATGATTTCGACATAGTGCATAACCGCAAGGATTTACCGCCAGAGCTGTGGGAATACTTTAAGAAAGAAGGTTTCTTCGCACTGATCATTCCGAAGAAATTTGGTGGTAAAGCTTTCTCTGCCTATGCAAACTCGACCATTGTCAGCAAATTAGCCAGCCGTAGCGTCAGTGCCGCTGTGACTGTGATGGTGCCGAACTCTTTAGGCCCTGGTGAGTTGCTAACCCACTATGGTACGAGCGAGCAGAAAGAACGTTGGTTACCTGCTTTAGCTAAAGGCGATGAAATTCCTTGTTTTGCATTAACTGGTCCAGAAGCGGGCAGTGATGCCGGCGCTATCCCCGATGTAGGTATTGTGTGTCGTGATATTTTCAACGGCGAAGAAATGCTTGGGCTTAAACTTACATGGGATAAGCGTTATATCACGCTGGCTCCTGTAGCAACAGTTCTGGGTTTAGCGTTCCAAATGCGCGATCCTGAAGGTCTGCTTGGCGATAAGAAAAACTTAGGCATTACCTGTGCGTTGATCCCAACGGATCATCCTGGTGTGGTTATTGGTCGTCGTCATAATCCGCTGGGTATGGCGTTTATGAACGGTACTACTCAAGGTAAAGAAGTGTTTATTCCGCTGGATTGGATTATCGGTGGCCCTGAGTTTGCCGGTAAAGGCTGGCGTATGCTGGTTGAGTGTTTGTCAGCGGGCCGCGGTATTTCATTGCCAGCATTGGCAACGGCTTCTGGTCACATGGCGACGAAGACGACAACGGCTTACAGCTATGTGCGTCACCAGTTTGGTATGGCAATTGGCCAGTTTGAAGGGGTGCAAGAAGCGCTGGCGCGTATTATTGCCAACACTTATCAGTTAGAAGCTGCGCGTCGTTTAACAACCACGGGTATTGATCTTAAAGTCAAACCTTCGGTCGTGACCGCGATAGCTAAGTACCACATGACTGAATTAGGCCGTTCTGTGATGAACGATGCCATGGATATTCAATCGGGTAAGGGCATTCAATTAGGACCTAAAAACTATTTAGGCCACCCTTATATGTCGAATCCAATTTCGATCACTGTAGAAGGCGCGAATATTCTAACCCGCTCATTGATGATTTTTGGTCAAGGTGCGACTCGCTGCCATCCTTACGTACTTGCCGAAATGGAAGCCGCTGCGATGGAAAACCAACATGAAGCCTTAGAGCGTTTTGATGCGCTATTAATGGGCCACATGGGTTATGCCACGCGTAATGCTTTCAGTGCGTTGTTTAGCGCGTTAAGCGGTAGCCGTTTTGGCAGTGCGCCAGTGAGCGGTGAAACTAAGCAGTACTATAAAGATATGTCGCGTATTTCGTCTGCATTAGCCTTAATGACAGATTTATCAATGCTGATCATGGGCGGCGATTTAAAACGTAAAGAAATGCTGTCTGCACGTATGGGTGATGTGCTCAGCCAGTTGTATTTAGGCTCAGCAACCTTGAAGTTGTTTGAAGATAATGGCCGTCAACAGGATGATTTGCCTGCGGTACGTTATGTAATGGCCAATCGTTTGCACTTGGCAGCTAAAGCGTTGGAAGACACGATTCGTAACTTCCCAAGCCGTCCTGTGGCATGGTTACTGCGTGGCTTAATCTTCCCGCTGGGTAATCACTTCACTGCACCGAGCGACAAAATGGCGACCGATTTAGTTAGCGGCATGTTGAAGCCTGGCCCAGCTCGTGAACGTATTACTTTCTTATGTCCTGAATTTGAAGGGGATAAGGGCGGTATTGCTGAAGTTGAGCAAGCATTTATCGCGCAATATGCCTGTAAAGAAATCTATAAAAAACTGAAGAAAGCGCAGCGTGCCGGTGAGTTGCCAGCAAAAGTGCCTAATCAAGTCTTGTTTGCAAAAGCACTCGAGACTGGCGTTATCACTGCCGACGAAGAACAAAAGTTACAGCATGCTGATAAGCTGCGCTTAGCGGCAATTAATGTGAATGATTTCGAAGCGTTATAGTGATTGCTAGTGTTTGATGTTAGCGTTTAATGTTAGTGCAGTTTGGTCTAAGCGGTGTTAAGTTCGATGGCTACTACTACACTTGGGCCGCTTAGATTTCCCCCAGCAATGATAGACCGATAAATCAGCACCAACAGAAATCTGCACTTACAGAAAACAGTCAATATAAAAAAACCACCTTCATGAGGTGGTTTTTTATTGGCTTTTTTCTAACGCGCTTGAGTTGTTAGAAGAAGCTTAAGCAACTTAAGCTACGATCAACACTTTACAGGTGTTAGTGCCGCCGATGGTTTCCATTGCATCGCCTTTGGTCATTAATACCATATCACCGCTATTCAAATAACCAGCCGCAGTTAATGCTTCTAACGCTTTTTGCGCTAGCTCATCGGCTGGGTGGATAGTTGAATCGAAGTAAATTGGCAACACGCCGCGGTACAAGGCCATTTTGGCTAAGGTTGTTGCGTGACGTGATAAACCCAGGATTGGCAGTGAAGAACTGATACGAGACATCAACTGTGGTGTTGCACCCGATTCAGTCAGAGCGATAATCGCCTTAACGCCTTCTAGGTGGTTTGCTGCATACATAGTTGATAGTGCAATGGTTTCTTCAACTGAAGTGAAACGCACATCTAATCTATGCTTAGACACAATCACACTTGGGTGAGATTCAGCGCCAACACACACGTTTGCCATTGCCTTAACGGTTTCTTCTGGGAAGTCACCGGCAGCAGTTTCAGCAGATAACATCACAGCATCGGTACCATCAAGCACAGCGTTCGCCACGTCCATCACTTCGGCGCGGGTTGGCATTGGGCTTGAAATCATTGATTCCATCATCTGGGTGGCAGTGATGACGACTTTATTCAGTTGGCGTGAACGGGCGATTAACTTCTTCTGCACTGCAACGAGTGCAGCATCACCAATTTCAACACCTAAGTCACCACGGGCAACCATAACAACGTCAGACGCTAAGATAACATCATCCATCGCGGCATCGGTCGCAACCGCTTCAGCACGTTCAACTTTAGCAACGATCAACGCATTACAACCTGCTTGACGGGCAAGATCGCGTGCATAGTCCAAGTCTGCACCACTGCGCGGGAAAGACACGGCTAAATAATCCACTTGGATCATTGCTGCAGTGAGAATGTCAGCCTTGTCTTTTTCGGTCAGCGCAGCAGCAGAAAGTCCGCCGCCTTGTTTGTTAATACCTTTGTTGTTAGATAAAGGGCCTGCCACAGTCACTGTGGTATGCACTTTACGGCCTTCAACACGCTCAACGCGTAATTGAACACGGCCATCATCTAACATCAGGATATCACCAACAGTCACATCGTCTGGCAATTGCTTGTAATCGATACCCACTTGGGTCTCGTCGCCTTCACCTTTGGCTAACTCGGCATCAAGTACATAGGCTTGACCTAATACGAGTTGTACTTTCTTATTGTCTTTGAAAGTAGAAACGCGGATTTTAGGGCCTTGTAAGTCACCAAGAATGGCCACATGAACGCCTAACTCTTTAGCGATTTCGCGCGCTTGAGTTGCTCGTTTTAGATGATCTTCAGGGGAACCGTGGGAGAAATTAAGACGTACAACGTTTGCACCTGCCGCGATGATGCGGCGTAGGTTATCATCACGATCGGTAGCGGGACCTAGAGTGGTGACGATTTTGGTTCTGCGGAACATAAGGATACTCCGTTAAAGTTAAAAAAAATCTTGGGACTATATTACCATGCAATTCCAAATTTTGTAGTAAAGTTACAATCAAATTGATCTAAAGTTATGTATGAAAATTGTGAGGTATCGCTGATATTTGCACGATAAATGGCTAGGTTAAGGATCAACACTAGCCATTTTTAGAAAAGGAAGTGAGTTACAGTATCGGATCTTTATTGATGCGAGACTCTTTTAACACTTCTTTCACTCGTTTCAAATTATCGCGGAAACGTGGGCCTCTACGTAAGGTAAAACCCGTTGCCAATACATCTATAGTGACTAATTGGGCTAAACGCGAGGCCATAGGTAAATACATGTCTGTATCTTCTGGCACTTCCATTGTCACGGGCAGTGTACATTCCATTGACAAAGGCGAGTTGCGGGCGGTAATACCAATCACAGCTGCACCATTTTCTCTCGCTAAACGCGCTATTTCAATCAATGACTTAGTGCGGCCAGTGTGGGAAATCAATACCACCACATCGCCCTCATTACTGTTAATACAGCTCATGCGTTGCATTAGAACATCGTCAAAACAGATGACAGGGACATTAAAGCGGAAGAATTTATTTTGCGCGTCATGGGCAACTGAAGCGGATGCGCCTAGGCCAAAAAAGGAAATAGTCTTAGCTTGAGTGAGAATGTCAACGGCTTTATTAATGGCTGAAATGTCTAGGCTTTGACGTGCGGTATCGAGCGAAGCCATTGAAGATTCGAATATTTTTGTCGTGTAAGACTCAGTCGAATCATCTTCTTCAACGTGGCGGCTCACATAAGGTGTACCGTTCGCAAGACTTTGTGCTAGATGTAACTTAAAATCAGGGAAACCTTTAGTATCTAAGCGGCGGCAGAAACGATTCACAGTAGGTTCACTGACATCTGCCATCTTAGCCAGTGTGGCGATGCTAGAATGTATAGCTGTCTGTGGTGATGCTAAGATCACCTCTGCAACTTTGCGTTCTGATTTACTAAAATGGGTGAGGCTTTTTTGAACCTTTTCTAGGGTATTCATACGCGTATGTCCGCTAAATTGAGAATGTAATTTTATTTATTTTTATTTCGTGGGAGCAGATCAAGACTGGCGGCCCACTAATAGACTCTATGTAGTAACTTTTCAGTACAATTTTGAAATAAGACTTTACTACCTTCAGTAATTTAAGCACAAAAAGCATATCAGATTTATGCAGCAAGTGACTAGTTAGCAAGAATGTTAATATTTATAAAAATAGATGCATTTAACAAATTCTGTTGTTATATTACAACAAAAGTGTGGATTTCTTCATCGACATGAAGGGACACGACATACAAAGGAGATCGTAACGCAATGGGCAAAACAACATCAGGCGCCAAAGCTTGTGACTTCGTACTCTTTGGTACTAAAGGCGATTTGGCACGACGCAAGTTGTTACCTTCTTTATACCAGCTAGATAAAGCTGAACTTCTCGATAAAGATACGAAAGTGATCGGTGTCGCGAAAGACGAGTTTACTCAAGATGAGTTTATCGAATTAGTCACGCTTGCATTAAACACCTTCGTGAAAGAGCCTTTGTGCGAAGAGACTCTCCAACGTTTCCTGTCCCGCTGCCACTATATAGGCACTAACTTTACCGATTCAGCGGGCTACAGTGCCTTCCATGATCTGCTCAAACCAGAAGAGCGCGTTATGGTCAGTTACTTTGCTACGCCACCTGCAATATTCGGCGACATTTGCCGTTGTTTGCATGAACAAGATCTTATCCACCCAGATT
Source organism: Shewanella oncorhynchi (assembly GCF_030848765.1). Classification (NCBI taxonomy): domain Bacteria; kingdom Pseudomonadati; phylum Pseudomonadota; class Gammaproteobacteria; order Alteromonadales; family Shewanellaceae; genus Shewanella; species Shewanella oncorhynchi. Next base: position 2,620,448 of record NZ_CP132914.1, on the reverse strand, counting down.
CACGCGTGGTGCTCGAAAAGCCCATCGGCTCAGATTTAGACTCTTCTCGCGTTATCAATGACCAAGTTTCCGCTTACTTCAAAGAACGTCAGGTTTACCGTATCGACCATTACTTAGGTAAAGAAACCGTACAGAACTTGATTGCACTGCGTTTTGCTAACTCTTTATTTGCCTCTAAGTGGGATAACCGTACGATTGACCACGTCCAGATCACAGTCGCAGAAGAAGTGGGCATCGAAGGCCGTTGGGGTTACTTCGACAAAGCGGGTCAAATGCGTGACATGATCCAGAACCATTTGCTGCAAGTGTTAACGCTCGTTGCCATGGACCCACCTGTTAACTTGGACGCTGACAGCATCCGTGATGAAAAAGTTAAAGTGCTGAAATCACTGCGTCCGATTAATTCAGACAATGTGTATGAAAATACCGTTCGCGGTCAGTACAGCGCAGGCTTCTTAAAGGGCAGCCCAGTCCCGGGTTATTTAGAAGAAGAAGGCGCCAACCTTCAATCACACACAGAAACCTTCGTGGCTATTCGTGTGGATATCGACAACTGGCGTTGGGCGGGCGTGCCTTTCTATTTACGTAGCGGTAAACGTATGCCGTTTAAGAGCTCTGAAATAGTGGTGTATTTCAAAAACCCACCGCATAACTTATATCGCTCAAGCTACCGTAATCTGCCACCAAACAAGCTGACGATCCGTCTGCAGCCCCATGAAGGGGTTGAAATCCAGATGATGAACAAAGTGCCAGGTTTGGAGCAAAAACAACGTCTACAAACCACTAAACTCGATTTGAGCTTCTCCGATACCTTTAAAAATGAACGCATCGCCGATGCCTATGAGCGTCTATTACTCGAAGCTATGCTCGGTAATCAAGCGCTGTTCGTGCGCCGCGACGAAGTCGAGCAGGCATGGACTTGGGTGGATGGCATTATCCAATCGTGGGAACAAAGCAACGAAAAACCAAAACCTTATCCTGCGGGTACTTGGGGTCCAGTTGCGTCAGTTGCTTTGATCACCAAAGATGGCCGTTCGTGGGACGAGTAGGAGACTTTGATGATTAAAGAAGCCGTATTCAAATCTTTCGATACGCCAAGTGCGTTAGAACAACAGCTTGCGAATAGAATTGCGAGCCAGTTGCAGGAAGCCGTCGATGCCCGCGGAAAAGCGAGCTTAGTGGTTTCCGGTGGTTCGACGCCGCTTAAGTTATTTCAACTATTGAGCATGAAATCCATCGATTGGAGTGATGTTTATATCACGCTTGCCGATGAGCGCTGGGTTGAAGCCGACGCCGATGCTTCTAATGAGCGTCTCGTGCGTGAACATTTATTACAAAACCGTGCGGCGAATGCCAAATTCCGCGGTTTAAAAAACATGTTTTCGACTGCAGAAGCGGGCGCCGATATGGCCGCAGAGTCCTTGTCTAACTTCCCACGTCCTTTTGATGTGGTGGTGTTAGGCATGGGTAACGATGGTCATACCTGCTCTTGGTTTCCCTGCAGTGCTGAGCTTGAAAATGCGCTCACAACCCAAGCCCTGTGTGTGGCGACGAACCCCACCACAGCGCCCCATGGCAGAATTACGCTCTCTAAGAGTGCGATTTTGAACAGCAGACAAATTTATCTGCACTTGGTCGGGGAACAGAAATTATCCGTATATCGTCAAGCGTTAGAAAGTGATGATGTCCATGCTATGCCTATCAGAGCCGTATTAGCGCAGCGTAAAACGCCCGTTGATGTGTTCTGGAGCGCTTAAGGAGTCACTATGCACTCAGTAGAAATACACTCAGTAGTTCAAGCTGTTACCGACAGAATTATTGCCCGTAGCAAAGCGTCACGTGAAGGTTATCTCGCCGCATTGAATGATGCCCGTAACCATGGTGTACACCGTAGCTCATTGAGCTGTGGCAACTTAGCCCATGGTTTTGCCGCCTGTAATCCAGACGACAAAAATGCATTGCGTCAATTGAATAAGGCGAACATCGGCATAGTGACGGCATTTAACGATATGTTATCTGCGCACCAACCCTATGAAAGCTATCCTGAATTGCTTAAAAAAGCCTGTCAGGAAGTCGGCAGTGTTGCACAAGTGGCAGGCGGTGTTCCGGCCATGTGTGATGGTGTGACTCAAGGTCAACCCGGTATGGAATTGAGCTTACTGAGTCGTGAAGTGATTGCGATGGCAACGGCTGTGGGTTTGTCTCACAACATGTTCGATGGCGCTTTACTGCTCGGCATTTGCGATAAAATCGTTCCAGGTTTACTTATCGGCGCCTTAAGTTTTGGTCACTTACCTATGTTATTCGTGCCGGCAGGGCCGATGAAATCAGGTATCCCGAACAAAGAAAAAGCCCGTATTCGTCAACAATTTGCTCAAGGTAAAGTAGACCGCGCGCAGCTATTAGAAGCTGAAGCCCAGTCCTACCACAGTGCAGGAACCTGTACTTTCTACGGCACGGCAAACTCGAATCAGTTGATGCTTGAAGTGATGGGTCTGCAGTTACCAGGCTCGTCATTTGTGAATCCAGATGATCCACTGCGTGAAGCCTTAAACAAGATGGCGGCTAAGCAAGTGTGTCGTTTAACCGAAATGGGCACCCAATATACCCCAATCGGTGAAGTGGTCAGCGAAAAGTCTGTGGTTAACGGCATAGTCGCGCTATTAGCGACAGGCGGTTCTACTAACTTGACGATGCATATTGTCGCCGCGGCTCGTGCTGCCGGTATTATTGTGAACTGGGATGATTTTTCTGAATTATCCGATGCCGTGCCATTAGTGGCGCGCGTGTATCCAAACGGTCACGCCGATATTAATCATTTCCATGCAGCCGGTGGCATGGCGTACTTAATCAAAGAATTGCTCGATGCGGGTCTATTGCATGAAGATGTAAATACCGTTGCGGGCTTTGGTTTACGCCGTTATACCCAAGAGCCAAGGTTGCTCGACGGTGAACTGCGCTGGGTCGATGGTCCAACGACTAGCTTAGATACTGAAGTGTTAACGTCAGTCGCATCACCTTTCCAAGGCAACGGTGGCTTAAAATTACTCAAAGGTAACTTAGGCCGCGCTGTGATCAAAGTGTCAGCAGTACAAGAACAACATCGTGTCGTTGAAGCGCCCGCGGTGGTGATTGACGATCAAAACAAACTCGATGCCTTGTTCCAAGCCGGTGCTTTGGATAGAGATTGTGTTGTGGTGGTTAAAGGTCAAGGCCCGAAAGCTAACGGTATGCCAGAACTGCACAAGTTAACCCCATTATTGGGAACGCTTCAGGACAAAGGCTTTAAAGTCGCGCTGCTGACCGACGGTCGCATGTCTGGTGCGTCGGGTAAAGTCCCTGCGGCCATTCACTTGACGCCAGAAGCCTTAGATGGTGGTTTAATTGCCAAAGTCCAAGATGGCGACTTGATCCGTGTCGATGCGTTAACAGGCGAACTGAGCCTGCTTGTATCTGAAGCTGAACTTGCCACCAGAGCCGCGGGAATAGTGGATTTACATCGCTCACGTTATGGCATGGGCCGCGAGTTATTTAGTGCGCTACGTTCAAATCTAAGTAGTCCAGAAACTGGTGCGCGTTGTACTAATGCCATCGATGAACTTTATTAATACAAAGGAAGAATAACGCAATGCTTGAGAATAACTGGTCACTACAGCCACAAGATATTTTTAAACGCAGCCCTATTGTTCCTGTTATGGTGATTAACAAGATTGAACATGCGGTGCCATTAGCGCGAGCACTGGTTGCCGGCGGCATTAGCGTGTTAGAAGTGACTTTGCGTACGCCTTGTGCACTCGAAGCTATCACTAAAATCGCCAAAGAAGTGCCTGAGGCCTTAGTCGGCGCAGGGACTATCTTAAACGAAGCTCAGCTTGATCTTGCGATTGCCGCGGGTGCGCAGTTTATTATTACCCCAGGCGCGACGGTTGAACTGCTCAAAGCGGGTATGCATGGTCCAATCCCTTTAATTCCAGGGGTTGCGAGCATTTCAGAAGTGATGACGGGGATGGCGCTCGGTTATACTCACTTTAAATTCTTCCCAGCCGAAGCCTCGGGTGGTGTCGATGCCCTTAAAGCCTTCTCGGGTCCGCTAGCGGATATTCGCTTCTGCCCAACAGGTGGCATTACGCCAAGCAGCTATAAAGATTATTTAGCGCTGAAAAACGTCGATTGTATTGGTGGTAGCTGGATTGCGCCAACGGATGCAATGGAACACGGCGATTGGGATCGTATCACTCAACTTTGTAAAGATGCCATCGGCGCTTTATAAATCGAGTTTGAAATAGTGACAAAATAAAAAACCACCGCAAGGTGGTTTTTTGTCTTTTATCTTTCGCATTTTGATAAAGAACGGCGGCGATAGCTGACTCTGTAGAAAGTCTGGTTTTTACAGTAACACGAGCATTTACAAACAGTCTGGCTTTATAGCAAGTCGGGCCGCGCAATGTCTGCTTGCCTACATTTCCTTGCTCAGTTCTACATTTGAGCCGGCTTTTGGGCTAAACAACTGCTGATATAGTCTGCCTGCAAACTCATCCGTCATTCCTGAAATATAGTCCGCCAACACTCTGTGACTGTTTAAGCCTTGTTGCTCACTTTCGCGCCAGCGCTCTTGGGTGTTCAGTGGCAGCAAACGCTCGGGATCGGAAGCGAAGGCTTCGAATAATCCCATCACAATCTGCTGGCCCTTATATTCGAGCATTTGGATCTCAGGTTTACGGATCACGTAATTATAAACCAGTTGCTTGAGCACATTGAGCGCAATGGCAAATTCTGGCTCTAACGTCGCATTAAAGCGCAATAATGGCTCTTCGAACACGTCATCTTCTGAGATAACAATAGCGGTGACAAAGCCATTAACGAGTGTGCCTATGGCATCTTTACGCAGGTGATGCTCATGGGAAAACAGCTTGTTGCCAATATCTGCCAGCTCTTGTTTTATCCACGCATCACTGCTGCTGGTCAGTGTCGGCGCCACATCTTGATGCCACTGGGACGCTGTGACTATGCCCATCACAATCGCATCTTCGAGATCGTGCACCGCATAGGCGATGTCATCTGCCAGTTCCATAATCGAGCAATCGAAGGATTTAAACTGGGTTCGCAGATGTGGATAGTGGTGCAGGGCGGGGTGTGAACCTTGCTGTGTCGAGGTAAAACGACGGCTATCCGCCTCAGACAAAGGCTCAAGCACCCAAGCGAAGATGTCGTTATCATCGTCGAAAATGCCCTTAACCGGCGGCCATTGTGACGGCTTGAGCTGTCTATGGTTGGTGATTTCATTATGTTCACCCGCGACAAATAGCCTCGAGTGCGGCGCTGGGTATTTTAAAATCCCGAGCATGGTACGCCGACACAAGTTCATCCCAAAATCTAATGTATAGGGCTCAAGCTTAGATAAAATGCGAAAAGTTTGGCCGTTACCTTCAAAACCGCCGTGGTCGCGCATCATGTAATTCAATGCGACTTCGCCGCCATGGCCGAAGGGAGGATGACCAATATCGTGGGCTAAACATAAGGACTCTAATAAGCTCATAGAGCAAAGCAGTTGTTTATGTTGTGGATATTTGCGTCTGAGCTGCGCGGCTATGCCAGTGCCAATTTGCGAGACTTCGAGTGAGTGGGTTAATCGGGTGCGATAGAAGTCATTCATGCCAACGCCGAGCACTTGGGTCTTGGCCTGAAGGCGGCGAAAGGCGGCCGAGTGGAGAATACGCGCCCTGTCTCTTTGGTAGGGGCTGCGGTGATCAAAGCGCCGTTGTTTATCTTCACCATGACGGCGTTCTTGCCAAACACTTGAAGTCATATGCATTCCTAGCGAGAGTGGAAAATCAAAGCATCTTGTTAATTTCGTCTAAATTCAAGGTGAAACTGGGTACAAAGCAGTTCATAAAATACTGTACTGCAGGATCGGGATTCGTCGCCAGCATGTCTTCAAGTCGCTTGCGGGCGGTATTGAATTCACTGTTGCCGGCGCGGTTTTCTTCAAGGCATTTAAGGTAAGCGCACAGAGTATCGGCGGATTTAACTATGGTCTTGTAAACGGGATCGGCGTAATCGCTGATGAACAGATTGCGATAATCTTCTTTAAATTCCTCAGGTACCATATCTAACATGCGCTGCTCGGCAATCGCCTCAATCTTTTTATACTCGGCTTCAATTTCTTTATTGAAGTATTTCACCGGCGTCGGTAAGTCACCCGTGAGAATTTCACTGGCATCGTGAAAAATCGCCAAACTGGTGGCTTGATGGGGATCGAGCGTCGTGCCGAACTTTTTATTGCTGATGATCACCAGTGCATGGGCCACCATAGCAACTTGTAGCGAGTGTTCTTGAACATTTTCAGTGCGAACGTTGTACATCAAAGGCCAGCGTTGGATAAGTTTCATGCGAGCTAAATGCGCAAATAAATGACTCATAGTTTTCCTGCTAAAGAGTGAAATCGGAAGGCGACAAGCTGCAATGGAAGACATGAAACGAGTGAGTAGGCAGTATTGACGCTAGTGAAGTCTTAGATTATCACAGCCTTGGATGACACGTGAGCATGAGCGTAGAGGATTTAAAGAAATAGCTAAAAATAAAGCGACCACTAGGATCGCTTTATGACTCAAACCGTTAAAGGGATATTCTATTGTCGATAGTTTTCGAGGAAGGCGCCAAACTCAGTAAATGCTTTCTTCAGATCTTCTTTATAGGGCAAGAAAACCACTCGTAAATGGTCAGGCTCAGGCCAGTTAAAGGCCGTGCCGTGCACTAACAGGATTTTCTTTTCTCTGAGTAAATCCAGCACTAAACGCTCATCATCCCTTAGGTTGAATTTCTTCATATCCAGTTTAGGGAAGGCATAGAGTGCGCCCTTTGGTTTTTTAACGCTCACACCTGGAATTTGGTTAAGTAATTCATAACAGGCATCCCTTTGAACTGTGAGGCGGCCATTAGGCAAAATAAGCTCGTTAATACTCTGATAACCGCCGAGCGCGGTTTGAATTGCATGTTGATTGGGTACGTTTGCACAGAGGCGCATCGAGGACAGCATTTCTAAGCCTTCGATGTAACTTTTAGCAGCCTTAAGATTGCCAGATAACATCATCCAACCAACACGAAATCCTGCTGCACGATAAGCCTTTGATAAACCGTTAAAAGTAACAGTTAAAATATCATCTGATAGACCCGCAGCAGGAATATGCTTGGCTTCATCGTATAAAATTTTATCGTAAATTTCATCGGCAAAAAGGATCAGATCATGTTGACGACACAGTTCAACCACTTGCAGCAGTAATTCTCTGCTGTATACCGCTCCGGTTGGGTTGTTCGGGTTAATCAGCACTATGCCGCGAGTACGTGATGAAATTTTACTTTTAATGTCGTTGAGATCGGGGAACCAGTCCGCTTCTTCATCGCAGCGATAATGCACAGCCTTGCCGCCCGCGAGATTCGCCGCTGCTGTCCACAGGGGATAATCTGGTGAGGGGATTAAGATCTCATCATCGGTATTTAGCAGGCCTTGCATTGCCATCATAATGAGTTCTGAAACGCCGTTACCTATATAGATATCTTCGATATCGACACCAAAAATCCCTTGGGCTTGATAATGCTGCACTATGGCCTTACGGGCAGAGAATAATCCTTTTGACTCACAGTAGCCTTGGGCACTGGGTAAATTGAGGATCACATCGCGCACAATTTCTTCAGGCGCTTCGAAACCGAAGGGGGCCGGATTACCAATGTTGAGTTTGAGGATTCGATGCCCCTCGTCTTCTAAACGTCTGGCTTCCTTGTGCACTGGGCCGCGGATGTCATAGCAAACGGTATCCAGCTTGTTGGATTTGATGATAGGGCGCATTTACACCTCGGAACATGCATAAAGTTTTGGCTTAAGTTAGCGCACCATAACGAAATTTCATTGTAGATGAAAGGGGGGATAAGCACAGAATTGCGCTTTTTTTATAAATACCCCTCAGTTAAATATGCTTTAACAGTCGATTAAAGAAATATGCACAAGTTTTATGTTCTGATATTTGTATGATTTTAAGATTGTTTATCTGTTGGGTTGGTGGAGGAATCTTGTTTATGTTTTTTCATTTCGAAAGATGAAAATGCGTTTTCATTAGCTGACTCATATTTGATTTTTCTATATTAGCCATATTAATCGTGACAGAAGAAAATGTATTTTAGCGGATACTTAATGGTTGATTTTTAATCACAGATTTTTGATAAGGTAAACTTATGCAAGCGGCATTTTATCTTGTGATAATTAGGCATATTTATTGAATGCTTATTAAGCTAAGAAGATCATAAATGTTTAAGTTGCGATGGCGTTAAAAGTCTTCTAAATTATATGGTTATGTAAAATTGTCTCGCGGGAATTAAATTTATTTTCTATCAAGTTAAATTTATAGTTGACTCAATATTCGATGCGCTTTATTTTCTGCGCGATGTTTTTGGCAAGGCACCTTAGATAGCAAGCAATTCGCGGGTTTTATCTTCAGGGTTAGTCATCATGAAGCAGCTGTGTTGACGTTCTGAATCGTGTTGATTTCAGACGTTATTCTAAAACCATTTGCCTTTTAGGCGATTTATTTAGAGGACCTAAGTGCATGTCTGAACCGACAGCGTTAAGTCTCATTCCACCTTTGGTGGTATTGGTGTTAGCTATTTGGTTACGCCGTCCTATTTTATCTTTGATCATAGGTGCGGTAACCGGTTTCCTGTTACTCGATCCCAGTCAAGTCTTAAACAATTTTGCTAGTGTGTCATTGAAGGTTATGGCCGATGAAACCATAGGTTGGTTGATTCTGGTGTGTGGTGGTTTTGGCGCGCTCATCGCACTTTTAGTTCGAACTGGCGGCGCATTAGCGTTTGGCCGCAATGCACTTAAATTGGCGAAAGGACCTAAATCTTCCCTATTAATGACTTTTATCCTTGGGATCGTGATTTTTATCGATGACTATCTCAATGCGTTGACCGTGGGTGAAACCATGAAGCGTGTAACGGATAAATTTAAAGTGTCCCGTGAAATGCTCGCCTATGTCGTGGACTCCACCGCCGCGCCCGTGTGCGTGTTAGTGCCATTATCGACTTGGGCGGTATTTTTTGGTGGATTACTGGTGGATAACGGTGTGGCAGCCGAAGGTCAAGGCATTGCAGTGTATATGCAAGCCATTCCTTACATGCTTTATGCTTGGTTAGCTGTGGCTATGGTGCTACTTGTCGCATTAGGTATTGTGCCCGCCATTGGTCCAATGAAGACTGCGCAGCTGCGCGCTGCCCAAGGTGAACCCGCGGAAGCGCAAGTGGATTTCGACCAAGTGCAAACTTCGGATGAATATGCGGTTAAAGCCATAGAAGAGGAATTTAAGCACGCCGATAATCAGGGCAAACTGCATAACTTTTTAGTGCCTATTGGTTTGTTAGTTGCCTTTACCGTGTACTTTGATATCGACGTGTGGAAAGGCTTGCTGGCGACCTTAGTTATCACGATTCCTTATTATGCAGTGCAGCGCTTGATGCCATTTTCAGAGATGATGGACCAAATGATCGATGGCTTTAAAAGCATGCTACCGGCCATTAGCACTGTGATTGCGGCGTTTGTATTTAAGGATGTGTGCGATCAGTTGTTACTGCCGCAGTACGTCATTGAATCATTAAGCCCATTTATGACACCTAAATTGCTGCCTGCGGTAGTGTTCTTATCTATGGCTATACTCGCATTTGCCACAGGTTCGAGCTGGGGTATATTTGCCGTGACGATTCCTATCGTGATGCCATTAGCGCAAGCGGTTGGGGCGGACATCCCATTAGTCATTGGGGCCTTATTGTCTGCATCATCATTTGGTAGCCAAGCGTGCTTCTACTCAGATTCAACCGTATTGGCCGCCCAAGGCTCAGGTTGTAACTTAGTGAGCCATGCTGTGACTCAGTTACCTTATGCACTTATCGCAGCAGTAATAGCATTTATCGGCTTTATTGTGATTGCATAACTTCTGTCACGATTAATATAAGAAACCAGCTACGGCTGGTTTTTTTATGTCTGCCGTAATTAGGTTAGACGGCTAGAGTGAGTAAAAGGTGAATAAAGAGTGATGAGGCTTGAACTAGGATAAACACGATTACACTGTTAAATGAAGATTTTCAACTGATGTCAAATTATATTTTACGAAATTGTCATTTATATTTTACATATTTCATCATCGCCATGTAGCTTTTCAAATCAAAGCCTGATTATACTTTGCATCCTTCAGGGCATTATTTTCAACATTAGTGGCAAACGAATCAAATGGACTCAACTCTTCTTACTGCGTTTTTCGAGCACGGCACAATACGTGATGTCGAGTGTTTATTCCCTGATATTTCAGGCTATCCAAGGGGAAAGCTTATGCCAGCCCGAAGTTTTGCTCAGGGTGCTGAATTACGTATTGCCCAAGCGATTTCGATGCAAGCGATTACCGGTGAGTATTCCTACGATCCTGTTTTCCCTGATGCTGATCCTGATCTTTTACTCGTCCCCGATTACAGCACTCTCAACATGATCCCATGGAGCACAGTGCCGCGCGCATTTGCCATCCATGACTGCGTATTACTGGATGGCAATTTATGTCCATTTGCGCCGCGCTCTATGTTAAAAAATGTGTTGGCCCGTTACCAAGCCCTTGGGTTAACGCCCGTGGTGGCCCCTGAGATTGAGTTTTATCTGACTGAAGCCAATACCGATCCGAGTGTGCCGTATCATGCACCCATTTCAAAAAGTGGCCGAGCTGAAAACGGTCAATCTGCGTTTAGCATGAATATGCTCAATGAACTCGCGCCATTTTGGGATGAGTTTAATGCCGCCATCGATGCGATTGGGATTAAAGGTGATACTTGGATCCATGAGATGGGGCTATCGCAATATGAAATTAACTTAGTGCATGGCGATCCGCTGGCCTTAGCGGATCAAGCCTTTATGTTTAAATACGCGGCGAAAGAAATCGCCATAAAACATGGTTTGAATGCGATTTTTATGGCAAAACCCATAGCGGGTCAACCCGGCAGTTCTATGCATTTACATCAAAGTGTCGTCGATGATAAAGGTCATAATATTTTCAGCCATGCTGATGGTAGTGACACTGACCGTTTTCACCACTACATCGGCGGATTACAAAAGTATCTACCTGATTTAATGTTGTTATTTGCACCCAATATCAATTCATTTAGACGTTACATTTCCGGCAGTCAAGCGCCGATTAATTTAAGTTGGGGCGTTGATAATCGCACCACTGGCCTACGTGTGCCATTAAGTGCTCCAGTGGCGAGACGGGTAGAAAACCGTATTGCGGGCGCCGATGCCAATCCGTATTTGATGATTGCCGCATCTTTGGCTGCGGGCCTTGCCGGAATGGAAGAAAAATTATCGCCAAGTGCACCAGAAACCGGGAGCGCCTACGATAGCAGCCATGACCTCGCGCAGACATTTTTAGCTGCGTTAACGCAAATGCGCCAAAGTGATTCGGCACGACGCTTACTCGGGGACGATTTTGTCACTGGCTTTGTATCGGTGAAGGAAATTGAATTCCAAAGTTATTTGAGTGAGATAGGGGCTTGGGAGCGACGTTTCTTAGGGCCGCAATGCTAATGCCTATTCCCTTGAGTGACTCGACACATCACTAAAAAAAATAGCAACAAAAAAGCCAGTGCAAGCACTGGCTTTTCTTCGTCTGGAAACGAGAAGGGCGATTAAACGCGCTTCTTGAATTCACCAGTACGAGTGTCGATTTCAATTTTGTCGCCTACTTTCACGAAGTCTGCAACACTTACTGTGCCACCGCCAGTGATAGTCGCAGGCTTCATCACTTTACCTGAAGTATCGCCACGAGCTGAAGGCTCAGTGTAGATCACTTCACGTACGATAGTGGTTGGCATTTCAACAGAGATAGCTTTGCCATCATAGAAAGTCACTTGGCAAGTTTCTTCCATACCGTCAACGATATAAGCCGCTGCATCACCTAGGTTTTCAGCTTCTACGTCGTATTGGTTGTATTCTGCATCCATGAATACAAACATAGGATCTGCAAAGTAAGAATATGTGCAGTCAAGACGATCTAGGATGATGTCTTCTAACTTATCTTCACCTTTGAAAGTCGTTTCAGTACCAGAGTTAAGCAGTAAGTTTTTCAACTTTAACTTAACGATAGCAGCGTTACGGCCAGAACGAGTTGTTTCAGTTTTCTGCACAACCCATGGGCTGCCATCTAACATGATCACGTTACCAGGACGGATTTCATGAGCAGTTTTCATTACACTATTTCCTATATTTAGATTTTTCTGTTTTCGCGCAGTATCTTAGCTGTTTTTAACGAACTGAACTAGTCGAGTAGCGAGATCTGCAGCATTTAATGCATTAATTGGCCATTGTTTAGCATGGTGATGCAACAAGGGCAAATTAACAGGATTAAGGTTTTGCCAGTGAAGGCTCACGGCTGATTGCTGTGCTTGGTTGAACGCGAGATTCAATTCAGACCAATAACAAGCAATTTTAGGTGGCAGATTATCGCAGTAAAGTTTAAGAAAAGCTTCTAATTTTACGAGGTGATAATCATCTTCTTGGGGATAAATGTGCCAAATGAAGGGTTTTGCGGCCCATTGGGCACGTAAAAAGGAATCTTCACCGCGCACGATATTAAAATCACTGCTCCAGAGCAGGCGATCAAACCCCTGTTGGTCTGTCATAGGTAAAATGTGCAGGGTTAAATTGCCATGATTTATCTGTTGACCTGGCACTAGAGCGGCAATTTCACAGGGCAGTAAATGCGTCAGACTGTTTAAGCTACGCCCCTTGGGGATCAGCGCATGGATTTTTTCTACCGATTGCTGCCATAACTCACATAATGCGGGTAGCGCCTCGGTCTCATAGCTAAAAACGCTAATAACAGTGTCTTGTGCCTGAATGTCCTTAAGACCTAGATCAGTAAAAAGCTGCAATTTATTGGCAGTATCAGCTTGCCAAGCATCACGCTCTGCAAACAAATTTTGCTCGCAAATGAGTCCACCCGTTTTGGCGCTAAAACCGGGAAAGTAGAAATACTTCTTCAAACCATTGGCTTGTAACGATGGCAAACCATGGCAGCCTTCAACCCAATCCTCAGCACTTAAATACTCTAAATTCAGCCAGACAGGTACAGATTTTGGGGCGTTCTGATGTAAATAAACCAGCTGCGCTTTTACCTGTTCGGGTAATTCACAGGCAAAGGCTTCGATGAGTACTTCCCCTGCGACAAACTCTATAGGTAAAGGCTTAGTCCAATGAAGAATATTCACACCATTGAAGCTTTGAATGGCTTTTAGTGGATCGAGTGTCGGTAAGATATGCGAGAAGCTTGCGAGGTCGTCGACCCACAAATTAACTGGAATGTGGTACTCATTAGCCATTTGTTTGGCTAAACGCCAAGTGACGCCAATATCGCCATAGTTATCGACGACGGTACAAAAGATATCCCAATGGGTGGAGCTGGGTGTGTTGGTCATGAGTGTGGTATGTCGTTATTCTTAGTCAGAAATATATGCATAAAAAAAGCGGCGTTAAGCCGCTTTAATCAAATGGTTAACAGAATTAATCTTCTAATTCAGCTAAACACATTTCTTCGTAAATTTGCTTAACCCAAGCATCAACACGTTCTTCAGTCAGCTCTGGTTGGCGATCTTCATCGATACCTAAACCAATAAAGTGGTCGTCATCGACTTGACCTTTAGAGGCTTCAAAATTGTAGCTTGCAGTTGGCCAATGGCCGATGATGATGCCACCACGGGCCTGAACAATATCGCCAACCATGCCCATGGCATCAAGGAAATACTCAGCGTAGTCTTCTTGATCACCACAACCAAAAATAGCGACAAGTTTGTCAGTAAAATCAATTTGCTCTAATTCAGGGAAGAAATCATCCCAGTCACATTGCGCTTCACCGTAATACCAGGTCGGGATGCCGAACAGCAGCAAGTCATACTCTGCAATCTGTTCTTTGGTACTTTTGGCGATATCTTTCACCTCAACCATTTTTTTACCCAGTTTTTTCTGGATCATCTTGGCTACAGCTTCGGTGTTACCTGTGTCGCTACCGAAAAAAAGACCTACAGTTGCCATTGTCTATCCTTTAATGTCTAGTTCACTTATTAGGTTAATCTTGCTGGTACTCGTTCAGCACTCAACTTGTTGCTGAAGAATTAATTCGATTAACTGGCTACGGCTGATGTTACTGGCCAATGCCTGCTCATTCAAGGCGTCATACAAATCTTGTGACACCTTTAACTCTATTCGCTTTAATCCGTTGGCTTTATCGCGCTGGATTTGATTGCGTTTGTTGACCTTAAGCTGTTGGCTACGGGACAAAGGATTGCTACGTGGTCGGCCCCGGCGCTTTTCGTTGGCAAAAAGGTCAATAGTGGTTCTGTCTGTCGCTTCTTTTGCCATGTTCTTATTGTTAACCGATCCCTGAGCCTTCCCAAGTGATCTGGATAATACCTTTTACAATAAACCCGGCGCAGCCGAGAAATAACACTAACCAAACAATAAATCGACCAAATTTTGGCACGTTACCTTGTTTAAGCACATCGTGGATGGCCATGCCGATAAAGAAAAATATCGAGGCAAAAAACAGGTTCAGGCCGATGGTTTCAATTTGTTCCATGTACTGAGATAACATACTTTCTTAGTCCTTGAGAGTGTTCTAAGGCCAAAAGAGGCGCGAATATATCACAACAAGATGGCGGCTGCCATATGCTTTCGGTCGAGTTTGCTGCTGATTTACATTGAATGTTTGTCAATAAATTCAGACACGATCCGGTTAAAAATGACGGGTTTTTGCGCATGCAACCAATGACCACATCCTTCAAGTGTTTTTGCCTGTGCCGCGGGGAATTGCGCCATGATAGCGCTTCTGTGCTCGCTAGTGACATAATTTGAGTCGCCGCCGCGAATAAACAGACTTGGTCCAGCATAGCTTTGTACTGGATTTAGTGTCTGATTTTGCCAGCCAATAATATTAGGATAACAAGCCTTTAGGCCACTTAAGTTCATTTTCCAACGAAAGCCAGTATCAGTGCGTTGTAGATTTTTGAGTAAAAATTGTGCCGTTGCTTCGTCAATACCATTGTCAATTAAGTGGTTTAGGGCAAAGCGTCTGTCGGTATGGCCTTCTAAGGGCAGACTTTCTAATGCCGCAAACACTGTATCGTGTCTTGGCTCATAGGCGACAGGGGCGATATCGGCTGCCACCATGCTGATAATGCGCTCTGGAAAGGCTAACGCCGTCGCCATGGCGATTTTACCGCCCATGGAGTGACCCACAATATGGGCGCGTTCAATAGCCAGTTCGTCGAGCAAGCTGATCATTGCAGTGGCGAGGCGAGGGTAGTCCATTTGATCCCAATGCTCACTTAAACCATGATTGGGCACATCGACACGAATAACTTGATACTGATTTTCTAATACTTGCCCTAGACCTTTGAGGTTATCTAGATTACCGAACAAGCCGTGGATCAAGAGCACTGCGGGTCCTTGGCCTGTGGAAACAAAGTTCATTGTGATTCCTGTTGGAGATTTTTAGCTTAGCGTGACGCGAATTGTGCCCTTAATGCCGTTGGCTTGACAAGTCAGTTGCCATTTCTATAGTGGGGGCGGCCAGTAACTTGTGTGCTTTTTCGGCAATTGTCGATTAACTGCTAGTTTGCTGTGCTATTTCCCGCACTTTTAGAATAATGGCGCTTTATCAGATTGATAGAGATAGATACACTGGTAACAGATCGCAATGATCTGCCCCGATCGCTGTGGTAAACTTTTTTCGGTTAAGCCTGTCGAATAACAAAGGATAATTAAGGTTATGAAATATATCGAAGTAGATGAAGAGCTCTATCGTCATATTGCCAGCAAAACAGAACGTATTGGTGAGAGCGCCTCTGACATTCTTCGTCGATTACTCGGCCTGTCCGTCGATGCGGTCGAACAACCCCAGCCTTTGGCGATTAGCCAACCGAGCCTTGAAGCTGAACCTATTCAGCCTATCGCGGCGCAAACAGTGCCAGCAGTGAATGATTTTAGTCGCTTAGTCGATGAACATCAGTTATCGCAGCAAAAAGGCGCAGTAGGTCGTTTTCTGTTTTTGCTCGAAAGTTTGTATCAATTAGCCCCAGAGCAATTCTCACAAATTTTGCAGATCCAAGGGCGCGATCGTTTGTATTTTGCTCGCTCTAAGGAGCAACTGCTCGAAGCGAGTGCTTCGGCTAACCCAAAAGAAATTGGTACAAGTGGTTTCTGGGTAACGAGTAACAACAATACCGCCAAGAAACGCACTATTTTATCGGAAGTTTTAGTGCAATTTGGTTGTGATGCGACAGTAGCAGCGGGTATCTCCGAGCGCGTTTAATCCGCGGATGAGCCAAGTTAGTACGACATTTTTCTACTTTTTCTAATTGTAATTGAGTGCAGGAGAGCCATCGGTGGCAATACATCAAAGGGCAGGACAAATCGCTAATCAGACGGATCTGGTCAATATTCCAAAACTGATGAGCCATTATTACAGCATCACGCCAAATATGGATGACGTACAACAACGCGTCACCTTTGGCACTTCTGGGCACAGAGGCTGCGCCTTCAATGGCAGTTTTAACCAACAACACATTTGGGCGATTACCCAAGCTGTAGTGGACTACCGTCAATCGGCAAATATCGATGGGCCGCTGATCCTTGGGATTGACACCCATGCGTTATCCTATGCAGCCTATTTGTCGGCAATTGAAGTGCTGGCGGCAAATAAAGTCACAGTGAAAATCCAACAGAACGACGGATTTACACCTACGCCAGTGGTTTCCCATGGGGTGATTTGCGCCAATCGCGAAGCCAATATTACGGGTGCTGCATTGTCCGATGGTTTGATCATTACGCCTTCCCACAATCCTCCTCAGGATGGTGGCATCAAGTACAATCCACCCCATGGCGGACCTGCTGAAGGTAATATCACGGCTTGGATTGAATCGCGAGCCAATGATTACTTGCGCCAAGCGTTAGCTGGCGTGCAAAAATTAGCGTATGCCGAAGCGCTGGCATCAGGCTATGTCAACGCCATTGATTTGATTACACCCTATGTGGCTGATTTAGAAAATGTTATCGACATGCAGGCGATTGCTAAGGCTAAGCTGCATATCGGTGTTGATCCGCTCGGTGGTTCAGGGATTTTCTACTGGGCACCGATTGCCGCGCGTTATGGGCTCGATATCACGTTAGTTAATGATAAAGTTGACCCAAGCTTTAGCTTTATGCCGCTGGATAAAGACGGCAAAATCCGCATGGATTGCTCGTCTCCCTATGCGATGGCAGGTTTACTCGCCCATAAAGAATCCTTTGATTTATGCCTTGGTAATGATCCCGATTATGACCGTCACGGCATCGTTTGCCCTGGTACGGGTTTGATGGATCCGAATCATTATCTTGCGGTCGCTATCGATTATTTACTGACACACAGACCAGATTGGAGCGATACCTTAGCCATAGGTAAAACCTTAGTATCGAGTGCGCTTATCGATAAAATCTGTGCTTTCCACGGCAAAAAGTTACTCGAAGTGCCAGTGGGCTTTAAGTGGTTTGTCGACGGTTTAGCCGAAGCCACAATCGCCTTTGGCGGTGAAGAGAGTGCTGGCGCAGCATTTTTACGCCGTGATGGCTCTACTTGGTGTACGGATAAAGACGGTTTTATTCTAGGGTTACTTGCCGCAGAAATTCTTGCGGTGACAGGTAAAACCCCAGGTCAGCGTCACCAAGAGTTAGTAAAACAATTTGGCCAAAGTTTCTATAAGCGTATCGATAGCCCAATCAGTCTTGAAAACAAAGCCAAGTTTGCTTTGCTCAATGCCGATACCTTAAATGCCACTGTGCTTGCAGGTGAGACAATCGAAAACGTGTTAACCCATGCGCCGGGCAATAATGCGGCGATTGGCGGCATCAAAGTGACTACGGCGAATGGTTGGTTTGCGGCGCGTCCATCGGGCACTGAAGCGTTATTTAAAATCTACGGCGAAAGTTTTATCAGTGAGCAGCATTTGGCTGAGATCATCAAAGATGCGCAGGCATTAATTGATAAGGCGCTAAACGCTTAATGCAGTAGTAGGTTTAGCTAACGTCTCAAAATAAAAAACGCACTCAGATTTGAGTGCGTTTTTGTTTGTGTCTAATTCAGCTGTGAGTAGTTGATCTAATACTGATTTGACCGTATTTAGTACTCGATATGACAACTCGATAAGTTATTCTTATCGATGTAATTTTGGTGATATTCCTCAGCCACATGGAACTGTTGCAGTGGCACTATTTCTGTGACGATATGGCGTAATCCCCAACGCCCCGAGCGGGCAAAAGCTAACTTTGAGGCTTCTGCGGCCGCTTTTTGCTCACGGTCGTGGAAGAAAATGGTACTGCGATATTGAGTGCCAATATCTCCGCCTTGCATGTTCAGACTCGTTGGATTGTGGTTTTTCCAAAATACATCGAGCAAGTCTTCATAACTGACAAGGGCGGGATCGAATTCCACTTGCACCACTTCGGCATGGCCCGTTTTGCCTTTTTTGACTTCTTCATAGCTCGTCGCCGCATTATTGCCGCCCATATAGCCGCAGGTGGCATTGGATACGCCGTTCACTTGTCTAAAAAAATACTCTACGCCCCAGAAACAGCCGGCACCAAAGGTTGCTAACGCCATAATTAAATCCAATAGAAGTCTAGATGGCTAAGGATTGTGATAAAACTTGAGTGCAAAAGCAAGCCTCAAGCTGGAATATTTATCATGGGAAATTCTTAGGGAATGTCCTAAGAATTTAACAATCAGCTTAGTTGAATGTCATTCCGCTTAAAACTGGGTCCTACGGCAATAAATGTCTGAGAACAGCACTAAAAACATGTGTTAGTATTGAAGCCGTTTTTTAGGTGCGAGTGAGACTAACCGCGGTGAGATAAATGCTTAAGTGGTTATTACTGCCTGTACTTATGCTATTGCGCCAATACTGTTACACATCATTATAAGGAGAATTCTGTGTTACAAGCTCTGTTAGATTCAAAGGATTTTTTAGCGCTCACCTTAGCCCATCCTGAACAGTTCGATGGCGAATTTTCATTTAACTTAGGCGATCATACTCAAGTGGAAGTGTGGGATACCGGTGTTATTGTTTTCGAACCAGTAAAGAATGAAGGAAAAGATATTGTGCTTTCCTGCGGTGTTCACGGTAACGAGACCGCGCCCATTGAACTCTGCAATAGCTTAATTAAACAACTTCTACAGCAAAAGATCATCGCAAAGCAGCGCACTTTATTTCTCATTGGTAACCCATTAGCGATTAATAACGGCACGCGGATTATTGACGAAAACATGAATCGTCTCTTTAGTGGTGAGCATTCCAATCCACCAGGGTTAGTGAACCCTGAGCGAGTACGCGCGAAAAAACTCGAAGCCTATGTCGATCGTTTTTATACTGCGGTTGCCGATGGACGTCAGCGCATCCATTATGATCTGCACACGGCGATGCGCGCCTCGAAGCATGAAAAGTTCGCTATCTATCCCTATCGTCCTGGGCGCGCCTTTAGCGGCGAGCAAATTATGTTTTTAGCCGCAAGCGGCGTCGATACAGTACTTTTCCACCACGAACCGACCACGACCTTCAGCTATTTTTCCTCTGAACGCTACGGCGCTGATGCCTTTACCATTGAGCTTGGCAAAGTGTATCCCATGGGGCAGAACGACATGACGCGTTTTATTGCGGCACATGAAATGTTTATGCGTTTAATCACCGCTAAGCCGTTGGAGTTAGATGCATTTGATGCCGATAAGGTTAACTTGTACCAAGTGTGCTGCGTCATCAACAAACATTTCGATGATTTTGAATTTACCTTCGCAACCGATGTCGAAAACTTCAGAGCTTTCCCGAAAGGTTTTGTATTAGCGCGGGAAGGTGGGCAAGAAATTAAAGTGGAACATGAGTTTGAGTCTGTCGTGTTCCCTAATGCCAAAGTGCCTATTGGCAATCGCACTGTGATTTGCCTGATCCCTGCGGTGAATGCGGACGTGCGTTAGGCTTGTAAAGCAATATATACATGCGAGGCAGGGATAACTTGTGGTTTGAGCTATGCCAATGGTTGATAGGTAGTTTACGTTAACGTAATGTTCGTCGGGCATATTCGTATAAACAGACGCATCAAAACGCTTTGATGCGTAATGAGATAACAAGAGCACAATATGAGCAAAGCAACACTCAACACTGATACAGTGCACCGTGTCGGCTTCTTGGATAAGGCATCGCTACACATTCCTATCCTTCGAATTCTACAAGCCGACGGCACCACTTATGAAACCGCGGTTTTGCCTGTGATAGATGAAACCTTAGCCACTAAAATTTACGATACCTGTGTATTCACTCGGGTACTTGATGAACGTATGCTTGGTGCCCAGCGCCAAGGGCGCATCAGCTTCTACATGACCTGTACGGGTGAAGAAGCAGCGATTGTCGGCAGTGTGGCCGCACTCGATCAAGAAGATGTGATCCTCGCGCAATATCGCGAGCATGCGGCGCTGCGTTATCGCGGCTTTACCACTGAACAGTTTATGAATCAGATGTTCAGTAACGAGAAAGATCTTGGTAAAGGTCGCCAAATGCCAATCCATTACGGCAGTGCGGCATTGCATTATCAAACGATTTCGTCACCGTTAGCCACGCAAATCCCGCAGGCGACTGGTGTGGGCTACAGCTTAAAAATGCAAGGTAAGCGCAAAGTCGCGGTTTGTTATTTTGGCGAAGGCGCTGCATCGGAAGGGGATTTTCATGCTGGCCTAAACATGGCCGCGGTACTGAAATGCCCAGTGATTTTCTTCTGTCGTAACAATGGCTACGCCATTTCTACCCCCACTGAAGAGCAGTTTGCTGGAAACGGTATTGCCAGCCGTGGTGTGGGTTATGGCATGCACACCATTCGTGTAGACGGCAATGACATGTTGGCCGTGTTAGCGGCAACCCAGCAAGCCCGTGCCTATGCGATTGAGCATAATGCGCCTGTGCTGATTGAAGCCATGACTTACCGTCTCGGCGCACACTCTTCTTCAGACGATCCCTCAGGTTATCGCTCGAAAGATGAAGAAGCCAAGTGGCAGCAACACGATCCGGTTAAACGCTTCAAATTATGGCTTATCAACAAAGGTTGGTTGGCTGAAGCGGATGATGTGAAACTGCATGAAAAATATCGTGAAGAAGTATTGGCTGCGGTAAAAGTGGCTGAAAAAATTCCTGTGCCTATGCTGGATGAAATTATTGAAGATGTGTACGACAAGCCGACGCCAGTGCTGAAAAAGCAACTCGCCGAGCTTAAAGAACATATCAAGAAATATCCGCAAGCCTATCCAAAAAGTGCAGGGAGACTATAAGCCGTGGCTGAAATGAATATGTTACAGGCCGTCAATGAGGCCTTATCGATTGCCATGCAAGCCGATGAACGCATGGTGGTTTTTGGTGAAGATGTGGGCCACTTTGGCGGGGTATTTCGCGCCACCTCCGGTCTTCAAGAAAAATTCGGTCGCGCTCGCTGCTTTAATACGCCGCTGACAGAGCAAGGTATTGCCGGTTTTGCCAATGGTTTAGCCTCAAATGGCATGACCGCCGTGGCTGAAATTCAATTCGCCGATTATATCTTTCCGGCGTTTGATCAAATCGTCAACGAGTCTGCTAAGTTCCGTTACCGTAGCGGTAATGAGTTCGATGTCGGTGGATTAGTGTTCCGTACGCCCTATGGCGGCGGCATAGCGGGCGGCCATTATCACTCGCAATCACCTGAAGCCTATTTTACCCAGACGCCGGGGTTAAAAGTGGTGGTGCCACGCAACCCTGAGCAAGCCAAAGGACTGCTGTTGGCGTCAATCCGTGACAAAAATCCGGTGATCTTCTTTGAGCCTAAGCGTTTATATCGTGCATCGGTTGGCGAAGTGCCCGCGGGCGATTATGAAATTGAACTGGGTAAGGCTGAAGTGGTTCGCGAAGGTAAAGACATCACCTTAGTGGCGTGGGGCGCGCAAATGGAAATCCTTGAAAAAGCCGCCGATATGGCCGCTAAAGAAGGGATCTCCTGTGAAGTTATCGATTTACGCACCTTGTCACCCTGGGATATCGATACCGTTGCCGATTCAGTCAAAAAGACCGGACGTTTACTGGTCAACCATGAAGCGCCATTAACCGGTGGTTTTGCTGGTGAGATAGCGGCGACGATTCAGCAAGAATGCTTCTTGTATCTAGAGTCGCCCATCAGCCGCGTTTGTGGTTTAGATACCCCGTACCCACTCATTCATGAAAAAGAATACATGCCAGATGCATTCAAAACGTTTGAAGCCATCAAAGCATCAGTGACCTTCTAGGAGTCCGGTATGATTAAAGATTTTATTTTGCCGGATATTGGCGAAGGTGTTGTGGAGTGTGAGTTGGTTGAATGGCTTGTCAAAGAAGGCGACACTGTCGTTGAAGATCAGCCGATTGCCGATGTCATGACAGACAAAGCCTTAGTGCAAATCCCTGCGCCTTTTGCGGGCGTGGTCACTAAGTTGTATTACGCGAAGGGCGATATTGCGAAAGTGCATGCGCCGCTTTATGCCGTACAAATTGAAGGTGCCGTTGAAATCGCGGGCGAAGAATCTGTTGCGGCTGCAGCTGCGACAATCGCAAAAGCTGCTGAGCCAGTGGCAGTCACAAACGCGACCACGTCATCTCATTCATCTGTCAGCATTGAAGAATTCTTACTACCTGATATCGGCGAAGGCATTGTTGAATGTGAGCTAGTTGAATGGTTGGTGAGTGAAGGTGATTGGGTTGAGGAAGATCAACCGATTGCCGACGTGATGACTGATAAAGCGCTGGTGCAAATTCCTGCCATTAAAGCGGGTAAAATTGCCAAACTGCATTATCGCAAAGGTCAGCTAGCTAAAGTACATGCGCCTTTATTTGCCATTGAAGTTGAGCAGATGGCTTCTGCACCTGCGGCGACAACAAATACTGATACTGCGGCTAATGCGGCACCTGCAGCGCAGGCTGTGAATGCAGAACCTGCTCGTCAAGGTAAAGCCTTAGCCAGCCCCGCAGTTCGTCGTATGGCGCGGTCGTTAGATATCGATTTGAGCCAAGTACCTGGCACAGGAAAGCACGGCCGTGTGTATAAGGAAGACATCTCTCGCTTCCAACAAGGCGCGAGCAATGTTTCTGCTCCAAGTGTGGCTCAGGTAAAAGAGGCGTCAGTTCAAGCGACTCAAGCATCTCAAACCCAAGTCCCAACATCTACAGTGACTCAACGCGCTGACACGGTTGAGCCTATCCGCGGCGTAAAAGCTGTGATGGCACGCATGATGGTGGAATCTGTGTCGAGCATTCCGCACTTTACCTATTGTGAAGAGTTTGATTTAACAGACTTAGTTGCACTGCGTGAAAGCATGAAAGTGAAGTATTCGTCTGATGAAGTGAAGTTGACCATGATGCCTTTCTTCATGAAGTCAATGTCGCTCGCGTTAAGTCAGTTCCCTGTGATGAACAGTCAAGTGAATGCGGATTGCACTGAACTAACTTACAAGGCACGTCACAATATCGGCATGGCGGTGGATTCTAAAGTCGGTCTCTTGGTGCCCAACATCAAAGATGTGCAGGACAAGAGCATTTTAGAAGTGGCGGCAGAAATCACCCGCCTGACCCAAGCTGCCCGCAGCGGCCGCGTGGCGCCAGCGGATCTGAAAGACGGCACGATTTCCATCTCTAACATTGGCGCCTTAGGTGGCACAGTGGCGACGCCTATTATCAACAAACCTGAGGTGGCGATTGTGGCCTTAGGTAAGTTGCAAACCCTACCGCGCTTTAACGCGAAAGGGGAAGTCGAAGCTCGCCAAATCATGCAAGTGAGCTGGTCAGGTGACCATAGAGTGATCGATGGCGGTACGATTGCTCGCTTCTGTAATCTGTGGAAACAGTATCTTGAGCAGCCTCAAGAGATGTTATTAGCGATGCGCTAAGCCACTGGCACGAATAACTGACACTAAAAGGACGCTAAAAGCGTCCTTTTTTATTTGCTTTGCACAAATGGGTTAATCTTTTGATCCCGATTACGTATAATTCCCGAACGTAGTTATCCTGATGGATGTGTTATGAGTCAGTTAGCCCCCAGCCCATTTGCTCCAACAATAGAAACCATTGATTACCCGTTTCCGCCTAAACCAGTGCCTTTGTCCGATGCGCAAAAAGCCGATTACAAGGCGCGTATCAAACAACTGCTCATTGAAAAAGATGCCGTTCTGGTTGCCCACTATTATACCGATCCTGAAATCCAAGCCCTTGCCGAAGATACTGGCGGCTGCGTTTCAGACTCCTTAGAAATGGCGCGTTTTGGCCGCGATCACCCAGCAAAAACCTTAATCGTTGCTGGGGTCAAGTTTATGGGCGAAACCGCCAAGATTTTAAGCCCAGAAAAAAACATTTTAATGCCGACCTTAGAAGCCACTTGTTCATTGGACTTAGGTTGTCCAATCGATAAGTTCAGTGCTTTCTGCGACGCGCACCCAGATCATACTGTGGTGGTTTACGCCAATACCTCGGCTGCGGTTAAAGCGCGCGCCGATTGGGTGGTGACCTCCAGTATTGCCCTTGAAATCGTTGAGCACTTAGACAGCGAAGGCAAAAAGATCATTTGGGGACCAGATCGTCATTTAGGCAGCTATATTGCCAAGCAGACGGGCGCCGACATGTTGATGTGGCAGGGCGATTGTATCGTTCACGACGAGTTTAAATCGAACGCGTTGCGCGATATGAAAAGCGTTTACCCAGATGCGGCGATTCTTGTGCACCCTGAGTCGCCAGCCAGTGTGGTGGCAATGGCCGATGCAGTTGGCTCGACCAGTCAACTGATTAAAGCGGCGCAGACAATGCCAAATGAGCGCTTTATCGTGGCAACCGATCGCGGCATTTTCTATAAAATGCAGCAGGCGGCGCCAGGTAAAATTTTAATTGAAGCGCCAACGGGCGGAAATGGCGCAACCTGTAAGAGCTGTGCCCACTGTCCTTGGATGGCGATGAACGGTTTGCAGGCAATTGAAGCGTCACTCGCCGACAGCGATAAAACCACCCATGAGATTTTTGTGGATGAAGACTTAAGAGTTAAGGCGCTTATTCCGCTGACGCGTATGCTGGATTTTGCCAAGACACTGAATATGAAAGTGAAGGGTAATGCCTAAGCCCATTATTTAGCTTTTCTTCAGCCTAATAAAAATCCCTACCATAGCGTGGGGATTTTTTATGTCTGTTGTTTCATCAAATTTAAGACAATAAAAAGCCCCGCAAATGCGAGGCTTAATTGAGTAACGCGGAATCTAGTGACTAGATTACTTTGCGTTCATCAGTGCAACCGCGTTATCTAACATACGGTTACTGAATCCCCACTCGTTATCATACCAAGACATCACTTTCACTAAACGACCGTTTACACGGGTTTGAGTTGCGTCAAAGTTTGAAGAAAACGCATTGTGGTTAAAGTCGATAGACACCAATGGCTCTTTGTTTACCGCTAACACTTCGCTCAATGGCGCAACGCTGGCAGCGCGTTCGATAATGGCATTCACTTCTTCAACTGTCGTGTCACGGGCAGCGATGAAAGATAAATCCACGAGTGATACGTTAACTGTAGGTACACGAACCGCTAAACCGTCGAATTTACCTTGTAATTCAGGTACAACCAAACCTACAGCAGCAGCTGCGCCAGTTTTAGTTGGGATCATTGACAGTGCCGCAGCACGGGCACGACGTAAATCTGTATGGTACACGTCAGATAAACGTTGATCGTTGGTATAAGCGTGAATGGTGGTCATCAGGCCTGATTCGATACCAATCTCGTCATTTAACGGCTTAGCAAAAGGGGCTAAACAGTTTGTTGTACAAGAAGCATTTGAAATCACTGTCATGTCTGACGTCAGCACGTTGTTGTTCACACCGTAAACAACTGTGGCATCCACATTTTTACCTGGAGCAGAAATAATCACTTTCTTCGCGCCAGCGGTTAAATGTGGTTGAACGGTTTCTTTAGAAGTGAAGATACCGGTACATTCGAAAACCACGTCAACTTGCAACTCAGCCCATGGCAGTTTTGCAGGATCACGTTCTTGGAAAGTGAGGATCTTATCGCCATTCACATAAATGGCTTCGGCATCATGGTCAACTTTCGCATTGAAACGACCGTGAACAGAATCGTATTTTGTCAGGTGAGCGTTGATTGAAGCGTCGCCTAAATCATTAATAGCGACAATCTTGATTGGATAAGCTTTTTCGCTTTCGTACAAGGCGCGTAATACGTTTCTACCGATACGGCCATAGCCATTTATTGCTACACGGATAGTCATCTCATATCCCTCTGGTGATTATAAAATTCAACTGGTAGTAAAATTACCAAACTGACAGCTATCGTCAAGTTAAATCGGCATTTTACCGCTGTCTTGATTAACAAATTAGGTATTTTTTTTACATCGGTCGCGAAATCGCCATTTTTCACGCGTTAATTGGGTAAAAAATTACAAGATGGCAAACATTTTGCCATCAGTTGCTTAGTTTACTTTTTCGACAGGCGCAGGCGGCAAAGCTTCGGTTTCAGTTGGCGCTTGGGCAACCGCTTGAGGATCAAGCCATTGTCTTACTGGACTCATAGAATAAGTGCCCTTTTTTAACACATCAATTAGGGCTTGGGCTTTTAAATCGAGTTCAGTCGCCAGCGTTTTATTGCCACCGAGCAAGGCTAGCATTTTTTCTTCAGAATACTTCTGCTGCGTAAGTAGTAAATTTGCTTTCGTCAGCATATAGGATTTATCTAAAACCTGTTGCTGGCGATAGGCAGATGCGAGCCCAAGTAACCAGTTAACGTCGAAATCATCGTATTGGATCTCCGTAAAGACGTTAAGATAGAGTTGTTGCGCTTTGATGGCATTTCGATTGCTGTAATAGGTTGCGACTTGGGCAAGTAGAAAGGGGTCGGTCACTTCTCCGGCGTTTTCCTGTTCTAATAATCTATTTAACGCTGCGGTATCGCCAAAGCGAGTCCATTGGTAATAGGACATAAAAGGGTCTTGCCGTTCACGGGTTTGATCTTGTAGTAAACTTAAATTTTGAGTGCTTAGTCTAAAGGCTCTGGCTCTATCAGCTGTGCGATTGGTGTGGATGATATGCTGAACGCCAGAGGCGAGTTCAATGCAACGGCTGTAATCCTCAAGGTAGGTTAATTGTGAGTAGAGCTGCTTACCTGTGAGGTTTTCGTTGTCTTTTAACTTGTAGCGGTTTTGGATAAGTTTGGTCTTTTCAGTCAAACACCAGCTGTCCTTATGCAAATCGGCACAAATTTCAGGATTATTTTTACAAATTGCTGAGATATTTCGGTCATTATCACAACCGAAAAGACTGAAAAAGCTCATCCCTAAGGTAAATGATGTAATTATTACTAGATTTTGTCTCAAAACACTCTCCAAACGATAATTTTTCTAATAAAATTACAGATTTACAGAAAATATCTTACTGGCAACAAAGCGCGACTTTCATTACAATGGCGCCGACCAAAACAGGGTTTTCCCTAAAACCCGCATTAGATTATTGGTCTTTTCGTCATGTTACTCAAACCTTTCAGTACATTTTATTGAAAAGTGAGATAAAGGATCTGTAAATGAGCGCTGATAAACACCTACAAAGTTGGCAAGAACGTTTTGAAATGGCAGAGGCGATGCAGCCTTTGTTAGGCAAGTTGTACCGTAACCAAGGCGTTGAAGTCGTGGTCTACGGCAAGCCGTTACTCAATGCTTCTACGATTGAAATCATTAAAGCGCACCGTTTAGTTCGTCGTCATGTCGGTGAAAAATTACGTTTACGCGAGAGTTTCCCCTTCGTTCAAGCTTTGAGCAAACTCGCAGTTAAACAATGTAAAGTGGATATTGGTAAACTCGCTGTCAATTACTGGCGCGACCATACTGATGTCAGCGAAATTGAAAGCTATATGGCAAAAGAATTGGCCGATGCTATCGACCATGCCGATGATGTCGCACCGCGTGACGTCGTGCTTTATGGTTTTGGCCGTATCGGTCGCTTATTGGCACGCTTGCTGATTGAACGCACAGGTCGCAGCAATAAGTTAAGGTTACGCGCTATCGTTTTACGTGGCGGTAAGAAAGGCGATTTAGAAAAACGCGCGAGTTTACTGCGTCGTGACTCAGTTCATGGTCCTTTCAATGGCTCTGTTGAAGTTGACGAAGAGAACAACGCCATCATAGCCAACGGCACTTATATCCAAGTGATCTATGCCAATTCACCCGACGAAGTGGATTACACTAAATACGACATCAATGATGCATTGATTGTTGATAATACAGGTATTTGGAAAGATGAAGCGGGTCTTGGTTTACACCTTAAGAGCCCAGGTGCCAGCAAAGTATTACTGACGGCTCCTGCAAAAGGCGCGATTAAGAATATCGTTTACGGTGTGAACGAAGGCGATATTACCCCGGAAGACATTATTGTTTCTGCGGCGAGTTGTACCACCAATGCTATTACGCCAGTACTGAAAGCTGTGAATGATAAATATGGTATCGAGAATGGTCACGTTGAAACGATTCATTCTTATACCAACGATCAAAACCTGATTGATAACTATCATACCGCTGACCGTCGTGGCCGTAGTGCACCATTAAACATGGTGATCACTGAAACGGGGGCAGCAAAAGCGGTTGCTAAAGCTTTGCCTGCATTAGCCGGTAAGTTAACAGGTAACGCGATTCGTGTGCCGACGCCTAACGTCTCTATGGCGATCATCAGCATGAACCTGAATGCTGAAACCAGTAAAGACGAGCTGAACGAGTATCTGAAAGATACGGCGCTACAATCACCACTGCAAAATCAAATTGACTACACAGACTCTACTGAGATTGTATCGAGCGATTTAGTCGGTTCTCGCTACGCGGGTGTGGTTGATTCACAAGCGACTATTGCAGAAGGCAAGCGTGCCATTCTTTATGTATGGTATGACAACGAATTTGGTTACAGTTGCCAAGTGGTTGGCGTAATGCAAACTATGTTAGGTTTAACGACGCTATCTCTACCTGCGTAAATTGCTCACGTAGGTTTTGCTCGAGTGATTAATGACTTTGCTTAACCTTTGAATAAAGCGCCCAATAGGGCGCTTTTGTTTTTCTATACTTCTACAATTTTATTGGACTCGACTCCATAGCTCACCATGATCCCTTGTTTATCTGCCGCGTTTAATTAGCGGTAGCATCGGCATCAGTATCGGTACAAAGCCTAAATTGATGAATGAAACATCAACTTTACTGAGGTGTGGCGGTTTATTGGGCAAACGATACGGCTTAGATCATTTTTTAAAAATTGTTGATTGACTCTGAGGTCTAAATCGGTAGAATGCCAATCCGCAGTCAGGGGAAAGCATGCCGAGCATGAGTTCAAATGATTAAGCGCAATGATAGGCGACATTAGCTCAGTTGGTAGAGCGATACCTTGCCAAGGTATAGGTCATCGGTTCGAACCCGATATGTCGCTCCAAATTTTAATAAATTTGGCAGTTGGGCGCGATGGCAGAATGGCTATGCTGCGGATTGCAAATCCGTCGATCTCGGTTCGACTCCGGGTCGCGCCTCCATAGATTAAAGTATTAATGACACGATTCCCGTCGTTAATATAAAGAGTTTGCCCGAGTGGTGGAATCGGTAGACACAAGGGATTTAAAATCCCTCGCTGGTAACAGCGTGCCAGTTCAAGTCTGGCCTCGGGTACCAAAAAACAGAAAAGCCCTGACTGATGTCAGGGCTTTTTTGCTTTATAACTTCTACACCCACATTTCATGATTCTTAATCTAGTATCACTACAGCTATAGATTGGTTAGGCCAAAGCCCACTATTTTACTCATTCAGTATTGCGACTTCTGACCTGTTTCTTTTCTACAATACAAAACTGAGTGATTTTGTGATCTAGATGTTGTAAATCGCTTTATTTAAGTAATGTCACTATTTGGCTAATAATTGCGTAATAAAATGTACTTTTTATTGTTGAATCGACAATAGTGTAATAATTTCCCTAAGAAGGGACTTAAGTCGCTATTACCCCCTTAAAGACAGTGGTATAAATAAGCCGAAATTTCCCCTACACGCGCATATTAGGATACGTAGTCATGATTTTCTCTCAAGTATTACTCGCACCCGCTGATCCAATTCTTGGTTTAACCGATACCTTTAAAGCTGATCCGCGTCAGGATAAAGTTAATCTTGGTGTTGGCATTTATAAGGATGAGGCAGGACAGACTCCCGTTCTGGCTTCAGTGAAAAAAGCCGAGGCCATTTTACTTGAGCAAGAGAAGACCAAAAACTACTTAGGCATTGAAGGCGTTCAAGCTTATAACCGTGTAGTACAAACATTGTTGTTCGGCGAAGGCAGTGCATTAATTTCTTCTGGCCGTGCTGCCACAGCGCAAGCTCCTGGTGGTACAGGAGCACTGCGTATTGCTGCTGAGTTTTTACTGCGTAATACCGATTCGCACACGATTTGGGTGAGTAATCCAACATGGGCCAACCATCAGAATATTTTTGAAACGGCAGGCCTAACGGTTAAAGAGTACGGTTATTACAAAGCAGAAGCCCATGACATCGATTTCGATACCATGATGACTGATTTATCCAACGCGAATGCGGGTGATGTCGTGCTGCTACACGGTTGCTGCCATAACCCAACGGGTATCGATTTAACGTTGGCGCAATGGGAACTTGTTGCTCAATTGTGTGCTGATAAGAAACTCGTGCCACTGTTTGACTTTGCTTATCAAGGTTTTGGTGCTGGCATTGAAGAAGATGCGGCAGGTCTGCGTTTAGTCGCGTCTAAAGTGTCTGAGTTACTGGTCGCTAACTCTTTCTCTAAAAACTTTGGTCTATACAACGAGCGTATTGGCGCCGTGACTGTGGTGGCTGAAGATGCTGATGCTGCCGTACGTGCTTTTAGCCAAGTGAAACGTACCATACGCGCCAACTATTCTAATCCGCCAGCCCACGGCGCACTGATCGTCAGCACGATATTAAATGATGCAGCTCTGAAAGCCATGTGGGTGCAGGAAGTCAAAGAGATGCGTGAACGTATCGCCGAAATGCGTACTCTGTTTGTTGATAGCTTAAAGGCTGAGGGCGTGACTCAGGACTTCAGTTTTATTTCTCGCCAAAATGGCATGTTCAGTTTCTCAGGTTTAAACAAAGCCCAAGTGGCACGTTTGAAAGACGAATTTGGTGTTTATATTGTCGGCTCTGGACGCATTAGCGTTGCAGGCATGACTAAGACGAATATGCCTGTTATCTGTAAAGCCATAGCACAAGTGTTGTAATGGTTATTGCAGCCTTATAGACAGACTAAAGGGACATTCCTTTTAGCTTTACAATATAAAGGACAGCACTTGCTGTCCTTTATTATTTTGATTGAATGATTAACAGGTAAGCGTTAGCAGGCAAGCGGTTGTTGAGTGAGATCATTGAGTCGCAGCAGGGCGCTTAATGCATCTAATAGGTTCGCTTGATCATGCAAGTTTGGATTATGGCGATTCTTCAACGGAAAATAGTTAATCAGTGGCCCTAAACGCGTTTGTTCACCGTGGCGAAGTACTTTGTGAATAATGGGCTTGCCAATCACTTGGTGACACCAAGCGATACGTTGCTCAATGCTAAACCGACCCGCGGGTGAGGCCTCTTCGGCAAGGTTGTCGATAAAGATCACCTGCGCTTTAGTTGCTGCAAGACTTTTGGCAAATTTAGGTAACAGCAGCGGTGGCATGATACTGGTTAAAAAACTTCCAGGGCCTAAGATGACCAAGTCTGCCTGACGAACAGCTTCACAGGCTTCAAAGGTGGCATCGACCTGTGGTTCAAGGCAGAGTGCAATAGGAGCCTCATTCATACTGTCAACATTAATCTCCCCAAAGACTTTACTACCACAGGCTTGCAGGGCCACTAAGTGAGTGGGCTGCTCTGACATGGGAATAAGTTGGGTTTCTATCTTAAGTAAGTTACGAATGAGATTAACCGCTTCTAATGGACGAACGCAGAGTTGATCAAGAGCCAGTAAGATTAAATTACCTAAATTATGGCCACTGAGTTCAGTGGCACCTTGGAAACGGTATTCGAACAATTGCGAGCCAACGGAAGGACGATTAGCTAAATGGGATAAGCAGTTACGTAAATCACCCCAAGCAATGCAGTCTTGTTCGGCTCTCAGTCGACCAGTAGAACCGCCATTATCAGTGGTGGCGACAATCCCTGTAAGGCGGTTGCCTAAAAAATCGAGCGAGGATAATACTCGGCCTAAACCATGGCCTCCGCCGATGGCGACGACACGTTCAAATTGATTTAACATCAAATGCTGCATCTGGGTTTTTCCTTCCTGAATACCCGAAAATTTAATGTCATAGCCATCCATTGTCGCTATAAGCGGGATGACTCATGAGCCGTTGTGCAATGGTGATAACGCTAAGGAACCTTAGTATAAATACTCAGTCAAATGCTTGCATCTATAAACGACGGCGTAATAGCAAGCTCGACTCGATAATGGTGCCTCAGGCGTAATATTGTACCTGAGTTCGTGATCATGATGATGGGCAAATTTCGTGAAATCTGACAAATAGCTTATAATCCGGCCTTTATTTGCCCAATAAGGGCGTTACACCTAAGGTGAATGATTGAAAACGGGTAGAATCGGTTCGTTTACATTGGCATTAGCCATGGTCATAGTGGCGATTTTTGCATTACGAGTTTGGATCATTCCTCACTCGAATGACTCATCCGCTATTGCGCCCCAATTCGTTAGCGATGTCGATCCTGTTACGCAAGTCCCTGACTTTTCAGCGATCAGCGACATTACCGAAAAGAAGAAAGCTTTTTTTGATTTCCTGCGGCCGATTGTTCAGCAACAGAATGCCATTATCTTGATGGAGCGTGGCTTTATCAATGAGATGCTTGCCTTAGTCGATAATGGTAAGAGTTTATCTGATACTGAATTAGCGCAGATCAATGCGTTATTTGATAAATAC
The DNA here is from genome assembly GCF_030848765.1 of Shewanella oncorhynchi. NCBI lineage: Bacteria > Pseudomonadati > Pseudomonadota > Gammaproteobacteria > Alteromonadales > Shewanellaceae > Shewanella > Shewanella oncorhynchi. The sequence goes on along the minus strand of NZ_CP132914.1, from coordinate 2,587,342 downwards.
CAATATGCGGCGCGTAACGTAGATGCTAAGTCATTAGCAAGCTTACTTAAACGTGTCGATATCGTGCCGGAATCTATGGTGTTAATTCAAGCCGCGAATGAATCGGGTTGGGGGAGTTCACGTTTTGCCAGAGAAGGTTTTAACTTTTTTGGTGAATGGTGTTTTACTTCTGGCTGCGGCATAGTGCCGTCCTCACGTGGTTCGGGTAAAAGTCATGAGGTGAAAGTGTTTTCATCGGTCGATGAATCGGTTTCATCCTATATGCGTAATTTAAATTCTAATACTGCCTATGCGTTATTTCGCTCTATTCGAGCTGATTTACGTTCACAGGAGCTAGAGCCAACAGCGGATCAATTGATTTACGGTTTAGTGAATTATTCTGAAAGACAAGAAGCTTATATTGATGAGCTGCTTGATATGTTACGTCATAATGAAAAATATTTGGTGAATGTCGATGTATAAAAAACTGTTGTTTAGTAGCCTGTTTTTTTTGGCAACTAGCGCCGCTGCAGAAACTGTATCCCTTGAATATAAAGGCTTTTATGATAGGTTAAAACAAGTCAATAAAGGCGGTTATCAACTCGTGGAAGTGGCTTTTAGTGTTCCAATGCAAAAGAATTGTTTGATCCAAAGTGGTTCTATTTCCAGTGAAAAAACCTCAACGCCACTGACGTATACTGATGCTCAGCGGTTATTCATTCCCTTAGATGATGATTTAAAAGATCAGCGAGCCTTGGTTAATCTGAATTTCGCTGGCAGCGCTGAGGGATGTGGTATTGCAATGCAAGTTAGAGCAAAACAGACATTAGCCGAGTACGATAAAACGCGCTTACAACAAATCATGACTGAGATGGACACGCTGCTCGGTGCTATGCAAGGCTTCCCGATGCGTTATTTTAGGGAATCCATAACTGGCTTAAACTTTGAATTCTCACCTGAACAAGAAGTCTATGTACGCCTTAATGGCCGTGAAGAATCGATAAAAGGCAGTTATAAATTAGCCGCTAATGAGCTTGAAAGCATCACCACGCTAAGCTTCAGTGCCCAGCCATTAGTGTTAAGTCCTTGGGTGAAGTAATCATCTTTGTATCTTGAATAGGTGTCTTGAGATAAGCGATTCAGAAGCGCTGGCTCAAAGATAAACTTATTCTGTAGCCATAAAAATGCCCACATTAAGTGGGCATTTTTGTTGTGTTAATTTATCTTGTTTACTTTCGTTGCGTTAACTTCTCTTACTGAATAGGCGCTAAATTCAGTCTAAGTTAGACTTCGTAAGTGTTAACAATATCAATGCGTTTTGCTGCATCCAAATCGATACGACCACTATTGGCGATATCAAGAAAATCGAATGCAGGTAGATTGGCTTCAGCAACATCACCACGCATAGGCGCATCTGGGTCACGTGTTAGAGACACAAAGTCGAATTGCTCACGGTCAACACCCTGTGATGGTGCGGTGTTTTGCATGGCGGTGAAAATCGTTTCAATGCGTCCGGGGTATTGTTTATCCCATTGATTTAGCATGTCTTTGACTGCGGCGCGCTTTAAGTTTTCCTGTGAGCCACACAAGTTGCATGGAATGATTGGAAATTCTTTTAAGCTGGCATATTCTTCGAGATCTTTCTCGCGACAATAGGCTAGGGGACGTATGACGATATTAGCGCCATCATCCGACAGCAGCTTTGGCGGCATTGCTTTCATTTTACCGCCAAAGAACATATTTAAGAACAAGGTCTCAATAATGTCATCCCTGTGATGGCCTAGGGCGATTTTAGTGGCGCCGATACGCTGGGCAAAGCCATAGAGCGTGCCGCGGCGCAGGCGAGAGCATAGGGAGCAGGTGGTTTTACCTTCAGGAATTTTGTCTTTCACTATCGAGTAAGTATCTTTCTCGAGGATGTGATAAGGCACATTGAGCTTATCGAGATAGGCGGGCAATACATGCTCAGGGAAGCCTGGTTGTTTCTGATCTAAATTAACCGCAATGATTTCAAACTGAATGGGCGCGCGTTGCTGCAGATTCATCAAAATATCGAGCATGGCGTAGCTGTCTTTACCACCACTGAGGCAGCACATGATCTTATCGCCATCTTCAATCATATTGTAATCGGCAATCACGCTACCCACTTCACGACGAAGCCGCTTCTGTAATTTATTCAGACGGGTAGTTTGTTTTTTTGATAATTCTTCCGGCATAGGATTTACCGTAACTTCAGATATAGCTTCAAGCATAAAAAAGCGCCCAGTAACACAGTTTCAGGGCGCGTATTATTCCAGCTATCTTTGGCGGGGTAAAGAGCCGCGTATTGCTTAGGCTTCTTCTAACGGTGATTTATAACCGTCGGGCTTTATAGCCAATAAATCGCAGTTGATGCTATCGATAACATGTTCAGCTGTATTGCCTATCAGTGCTGCTGAAAATCCGGTACGACCGACAGTCCCTAGGATCACCAATTCAGCATCAAGTTTTTCAGCAAGCTCAGGGATCACATCCTCTGGTAAACCTTCTTTTACATGGCAATGACTTGGATTAATATCATAAGCGCCAGCAAGATAACTCACGCGCTGCTCATGCTGCATGCGAATGGTTTCGTTGTATGACTGAGCATCAAAGTCAGGAAGCTCGATGGCTAAGTTAACTGGCGTGCCGGGATAACCATTAACTAAATGTACTTCAGCAGAGAACTTTTTCGCCAAATCTTTTGCATGTTCAATAATTTTACCGTTAAGCATTTGATGATCAGTATCTTCGGTTGCCACATTCACAGCACAGAGGATTTTACCCGTGGCTGGCCAGTCATGGGCTTTCACCATCAACACTGGCACAGGGGCTTTACGCATCAAATGCCAATCAGTTGGAGTGAAGATCACCGCCTTGAGTTTGTCGTGGGCATGGGTGCCTTTAACAATCAAATCGTATTGCCCTGAAATAGCATGATTAATAATGCTTTCAAAGGGGCGGTTATGCCAAATGACTTGAGTATCGATATTGAGTTGCAGATGAGTATAAGCGGCGAGTAAGTCTTGGATCCAAGCGAGCCGTTGATCTATGACACCTTGACGCATGGCTTCGCGTTCTTGATTCGACAGAATCGAAGTCATTTCGTAAGAGAAGTCGAAGATAGAAAGAAACACAGTGACTTGAGCGTTGCATTTATTGGCCAAGGCGACCGCTCGTGCAAGGGCAACTTGATTCTCAGTGGTAGGGTCAACCACAACCAGTATTTTTTGATAATCCTTCATGTTTGGTTCCTTTAGTCATAGGCTCAATATCATCATGAGCCTTTGGCAGTGAGCTGTATTGTTCTAGATCAAACTCATTTGAAATTGATTAAAACTCGCTTAAAAATCATGCCTTAATCTGCATGACATGTCTAGCAAGCACAGCTTTTACCATTAAACTGTTATGCTATTGGCGACAATTATTTAGGCTTGACCTCTTACTGTTAATGCACTTGCGATTGACTATCTCGCGATGCGAGAATTACCCGCTAACAGATTCAGCTCTTGCGAGTCGAGGATAGTGATGTACTTACCCTTAACCTCAATCAAGCCTGACTTTTGGAAGCGTCCAAGTAAGCGGCTGATGGTCTCAACGGTTAAACCGAGATAATTGCCAATGTCACCACGGGTCATGGTTAAACGGAATTCTTTGGGTGAGAAACCACGGCTGCCGAAACGATTTGCTAAATTACTGATAAACGCTGCTAGACGTTCTTCGGCATTTTTCTTACTGAGCAGCAGGATCATTTCTTGATCGCTCATGATCTCATTACTCATTAGACGCATGATCTGCTGACGTAACTTAGGCATAGTGCCCGAAAGTTCATCGAGGATATTAAAGGGGATTTCACAAACCATTGAGGTTTCGAGGGCCTGTGCAAAACTCTGGTGCAACTGAGCGTGAATACCATCAAAACCAATCACATCACCCGCGAGATGGAAGCCTGTTATCTGCTCATCACCTTGCTCGGTAATAGTGTAACTTTTGATGGTGCCAGAGCGGATCGCAAACAGGGATTTCAATGCATCACCTGACTTAAAAATTTGCTCGCCTTTCTGGATTGGCTTTTTACGCTCAATAATATCATCGAGCTGATCTAGCTCACTTGCATTGAGGGTAAAAGGAATACAAAGGGTACCCATACTGCAATCGTGACAATGGATTGTGCATCCGCTAGCGGCAGGACGACGATTCTTATTTTGTTCAATTGTCATGTTGATTCTCAAGTTTATCCACTGCAACCATGTTAAACCAATTCACTCACTTGGGCTAGTTTAGCTGCGCGAGTGCGATATATAAAGTTTGACCACCAAAGGCGATTAACAGTAAGCCGCTCAATAGTCTAACGGTTTTCTTTTGTACCCATGCAGCAAGGCGTTTTGCCGCCACGCCAGCGCTTAATAGGGCGGGTAAAGTACCCAAGCCAAAGGCTAACATAATCAAGGCGCCTTGGCTGGCAGAGCCAGATGCAACCGACCAAGTTAAGGTGCTATAGACGAGGCCGCAGGGGAGCCAGCCCCAAATGAATCCCGCCATGACTGCTTGGCTCGGATTCTTGATTGGAACAAGGCGCTGCGCTATGGGTTTTAAATATTGCCATAGCCATTGACCTACACGCTCAATTTGCACTATTCCAACCCAAATTTTAGCGATGTAAAGTCCTGTTGCGATCATCATCAGTCCGGCAATCATGCGCAGGACAATCAGATAAATATCCAGTTCAAATAAGTGACCAAGACCTGCCGACGATGCGCCTACTAAGCCGCCCGCTAAGGTGTAACTTAAAATACGGCCTAAATTGTAACTCAGTAAATATTTAAGCTGATGGGCCAGCTGGTTACCTATTTTAGGATGAGGAATTTGGGCGGAAAAAGCACCCACTAAACCGCCACACATACCAAAACAATGTGCAGCTCCCATCAAGCCGACGAGAAAGGCACCGGTGACATTGTACTCAATCACAAAGGCATGCCTTTTTGCTGATTTTTTATCGCTTGCTGCGCTGCGATGTCATCATGTTCTGCTGTTGACTGAATGGCGGGGGTGGCTAGATGGCCAGGTTTGTCAGTATTTTCATCAAACAATATAGAAACACTTTGACGGTCAAGATCATCAAATTGCTCAGATTTCACTGCCCAAAAAAATACCATTACCGCAATGGCGACGAAGATCATGGCAATGGGGATAAGCACATAAATAATTTCCATAATGACCTCTTACTATCTGGTTAAACGTTTTATTATGATCACACTTTTACCCGTAATAATCTCAGGCTATTACCGACCACAATCAAAGAACTCGCCGACATGCCAATCGCGGCAATATAAGGTGCCACATGACCAGTGACAGCTAAAGGCAAGATAAGGGCGTTGTAACCCAGCGCCCAAGCTAAATTTTGTTTAATAATTTGCGTGGTCAGTTTAGCGACCGCGACAGCTTGGGTGAAACGGGATAGATGATCGCCCAGTAAAATCAAATCGGCACTGTTTTTGGCAATCGCACTGCCACTGCCCATGGCGACCGACAAATCAGCCCCCGCAAGTACTGGCGCATCATTGATGCCATCGCCAAACATCGCCACGCGAGTATGCTGTTGTAATTTCGTTACTAGGGCAAGTTTACCCGCGGGGGTTAATCCGCTGTGCACATCTTCAATTCCCAGCTCTTTGGCCAATTGATGCACATGTCCGGAGCTATCGCCGCTGGCGATACTAATGCGGCAACCTTGTTGCTTTAATATCTCAATCGTGGCCTTACTGTCTTGACGAATATTGTCTTGGATCTCAAAACTTGCAAGCACTTCAAGCTGCTCATTGGCTGAGCGTGCTAACCAAATCTTTTGGGTTGGGTCCTGAGTATCGACACGTGCACCAGTAAATACAGCATTACCAATTAAATAATCAGTCCCCTCGATACGGCCTCGAACACCAAAGCCGACTTCATGGTGAACTTGTTCTGCGACCAAGGTATTATCGGCAAATAGGGCAAATGCAGCCGCAATCGGATGACGAGAGCCCGTTTCCAGCGCTGCGGCAATCGCTAAGGCCTGCGTCTTGGTTAAATCGGCCATGCACTGCGTTTGCCCGATAGAGAGCGTACCACAGGTAAGGGTGCCAGTTTTATCAAAGACCACATGCTTAATCTGCGGCAGTTTTTCAAATACGCCGGCTTTGCGGGTAATGATCCCAAGACGGGTAAAAATGGCGGTTGCACAGGTGACGGCGGTCGGTGTCGCTAGCGCTAAGGCACAAGGACAAGTCGCGACCAGAACCGATAGCGTTACCCAAAAGGCATCCTCTGGGGAAATCTGTTGCCAAACCAAATAGGTGATCGTCGCGATTGTTAGAATCGTACCCGAGAAATAGCGGGATAATTTATCGGCTAATAGGGCTATCGCAGGTTTTGTATTGGATGCCAGTTCCTGCAGTCGAATAATTTCAGCCACGAGTTGGTCTTGCCCCAATGCGGTAACTTTAACTTTTATCGGTTGGTCGACGTTGATAGTACCAGCGTACACTTGCTGATCTTGCTGTTTTTCAATGGGCATTTGCTCACCTGTGAGCATAGCTTCATTGATATTTGTGTGGCCTTCAATCACCACACCATCGGCCGCAACCATTTCCCCTGGTTTCACAAGGATCACATCATTGAGGCGTAACTTTTTGGCCGGAATTTCTTCTTGACCATTTTCGGTGACTAAGTGTGCAGTGAGCGGCACCAGTTTATGTAAATTACTGGAGCTGACCGAGGCCTTTTGTCTTGCTTTTTGCTCGAAGTAACGCCCGAGTAACAAAAAGAAAGTAAACATGGATACGGATTCAAAATACACTTCGCCTGTGCCATTCACTGTGGCAAAACAGCTTGCGGTATAGGCACCACCAATGGCAATAGAAACAGACACATCCATATTGAGTTTGCCACTGAGCAGGGTACGAATGGCACTAAAATAGAAGGGCTGCGCCGAATAAAGCACCACAGGCGTGGCAAAAATCATGCTGACCCAGCGGAAATAGTCCCGATACTGCACGTCTAAATCAGTGAAGTAGCCAGTATAAAGGGCGAGGGCGAACATCATGACTTGCATAGTCGCAAAGCCAGCTAAGCCTAAACGCAGTAAAAACTTGCGGCTATTGAGTTTATTGTTGAGCTCTTGTTCGTCAACTTGGTAGGGCGCGGCTTGATAGCCGATACGACTAATTTGTCCGAGAATATCGCTAAGTTTTACCTTGCGTTTATCCCAACTGATCATGGCGCGTTGGGTGGTTGAGTTGACTAGCACTTGGCTCACGCCCACAAGTTGTTTGACTTTGTGTTCAATTAACCAAGCACAGGCGGCACAGGTGATACCATCGATGGAGAGTGACACTGATTCGACATTGTCCTCAGAATGCACAAAGTCTTGCTGCACTTCGGGCAAGTCATAGGCGCTAAATTGTGTTAATGCTTCGGGGACCAGGGCATTCTGTTTACTGCCAGGTTCAGTGCGGAACTTGTAATAACTGAGTAATCCCGCATCGACAATCGCTTGAGAAACCGCCTGGCAGCCAGGGCAACACATCAGTTCATCACGGTCATTAATGCGAGTCACAAACTGCTGGCCCGTCAGAACGGGCTCTTGGCAGTGAAAACAACTTGGATACGTCATAGCGCTACTTATTTAACCACAATCAATTCAGCCAAAGTTGGACGTGATCTTTTAATTCAACGCGTTGGTGAATTCGCCATTTACCGTCGTAACTTTCGAGGCGAACTTCCCAAGGGCCGGTTAGGGTAGTAGGAATGGTAATCCGATACACATTACTGGCATCGGCCGTAGCAGTGAGTTTCATATCTCTGTCGGCAATGGTTGGATGATAGAACTCGACTTTCAAGGCGGCTTGATATGCAGGTCCCCCTTGCTGCGTCAGTAAAATCTCATTATTGGCTTGATCGAGTGAAAAATTCATGCCTATTTGTTTGGCATACTTCACTTTACTTAAGTCCATATTAATGGCTTTGCCATCTTTGTAGTAATCCTCGGCGACTAAGGAGTCCGAGTTCGTAAGGGCAATTTTTAGCGTGGTAAAACTTGCGACGACGGCACATAAAGGAAGAATAATTAAAAACCAAGGCCAGAACTGCTTATACCAGGCTTGTTGTTCGCTCATGTCAGATACCCATTCAAAAAATTTGCGCCATTTTACCGTTAAAAGACGGTTTTAGCACTTTAAAAAAAAGGCCTCGAAGTCTTCGAGGCCTTAGTGTTACTTATACCTAATTACTTGTTTGACAAGCTATAAACATAAGCTGTAATGACGTGAACTTTCTCTTCACCGAGAACGTCTTTCCACGCTGGCATCACACCTGCGCGACCATGTTTAATGGTCTCTTCGATCATGCCACGGCTACCTCCATATAACCAAACATCGTCAGTTAAGTTAGGAGCACCCATAAACTTGTTGCCTTTAGCGTCCATACCATGACACGCGAAACAACCTTTCATGAATGAGCCTTGACCTTGGGCAGCGAGTTTCTCGTCATGCTCACGACCAGACAATTTAACAACGTATTCAGCTAAACCAGCAATCTCGCTATCTTCGATTGGCAAACCGCCTTTGGGTGGCATCATGCCATGACGACCAGCCATGATAGTGGTCTTAATCGTGGCTAATTCACCACCATATAACCAGTCACCATCGGTAAGATTAGGGAAGCCTTTGCTACCACGTGCATCAGAACCATGGCACTGAGCACAGTTTTGCAGGAACAAACGGCCACCCACTTTCAACGCTTCTTGGTTTTTCACTAATTCTTCTAGTGGTGTTGCCAAGTAAGCGGCGAAGATTGGGCCATATTTTTCATCAGCGTGTTTTACTTCTTGATCATACTGAACATAAAGACCTTCTTTTGCTGCTAGCTCAATCGCTGCAGCAGAATCGGCTTTAATGCCACGCTCTGTACCGATACTCTGGTTAGAACTGGTCCAGCCTAATAGGCCTTTATAGTTACCTAAACCAGGAAATAGGGCCAAATAGATCAAACCAAACACGATAGTGATATAGAACATATAACTCCACCATTTTGGCAGTGGGTTATTGAGTTCTTCAATACCGTCGAAACTGTGACCCATGGATTCGCCTTCTTTTACGTCAGTGGTGTTCTTAGAACACACACGCAGTAATAGAAAACAACCCGCGATCACGACTAACGAGAGTACAGTAATCCAAACACTCCAGAAGCTACTCATCACTTATTCTCTCCTGAGTCCTTCGATACCTTGTTGACTTCCTCATCGGAAAACACAAGGTTAGCTGCTTCATCAAATGATTTTTGACGACGCGAGCTATATGCCCAAGCAAATATACCGACGAAGGTCAGCATCACAATGATGGTCAAAATGCCTTGTAATGTGCCGTAATCCATATATTGCCTCCTTATTTGAGTGCGTGACCCAAAGACTGAAGATATGCAATCAAGGCGTCCATTTCTGTCTTACCTGCAACAGCTTGCTGTGCGCCTGCGATTTCTTCATCGGTATAAAGATCATTACCTTTGTAACCACCTTTATGCAGGTTACGTAGGATAGTCATCTTGTCACCCGTTAGTTTGCCGTCTAACTTGTTTTCAGCTAACCATGGGAACCCTGGCATATTCGATTGAGGAACTACAGCACGAGGATCGATTAAGTGAACTTCATGCCATTTATCGCTATAACGACCGCCAACACGTGCAAGATCAGGACCCGTACGCTTAGAACCCCATTGGAATGGATGATCCCAAACTGATTCGCCCGCGACAGAGTAGTGACCATAACGCTCAGTTTCTGCACGTAAAGGACGGATCATCTGGCTGTGACAGTTATAACAACCTTCACGAACATAAATGTCACGACCTTCAATTTGCAGGGCAGTGTATGGCTTTAAACCTTCAACTGGCTCAGTCGTATCTTTTTGAAAAATCAACGGTGTGATTTCAACGAGACTACCGAAGCTGATAGCGATAACGGTAAAAATCGCTAACAAACCGATGTTTTTTTCAACTATCTCATGATTAAATTTCATCGAGTTTGCTCCTTTAAGCCGCTGTTGGTTCAGCCAATGCTGGCAATGAATCTTTAGAGGCTTTCACAGTACGGATCACGTTATATGCCATGATCAGCATACCGGTCAGGAAGAAACAACCGCCAAGGAAACGTACGAAGTAGAAAGGATAAGAAGCTTCCAGACTTTCAACAAAGCTATAAGTCAAAGTACCGTCAGCATTCACTGCGCGCCACATCAGACCTTGCATTACACCTGAAATCCACATTGAGACGATGTAAAGCACAGTACCAATAGTCGCTAACCAGAAATGGACGTTAATTAACTTGATGCTGTACATACGGCCGTGACCGAACAATACAGGGATCAAGTGATACAGAGAACCGATTGACACCATTGCAACCCAGCCTAGCGCGCCGGAGTGAACGTGACCGATAGTCCAGTCTGTATAGTGTGATAATGCGTTAACTGTCTTAATTGCCATCATAGGGCCTTCAAAGGTAGACATACCGTAGAAAGACAGAGAAACAACTAAGAAACGTAACACAGGGTCAGTACGCAGTTTATGCCAAGCACCAGACAAGGTCATGATACCGTTAATCATACCGCCCCAGGAAGGTGCGAATAGGATCAGTGACATCACCATACCTAAAGACTGAGTCCAGTCAGGTAACGCTGTGTAATGTAAGTGGTGAGGACCAGCCCAGATATACAGTGCGATCAGTGCCCAAAAGTGGACAATAGAAAGACGGTAAGAGTACACAGGACGACCTGCTTGCTTAGGTACGAAGTAATACATCATCCCCAAGAAGCCTGCGGTTAATAAGAAACCTACAGCGTTGTGACCATACCACCACTGCACCATAGCATCGACAGCGCCGCTATACAGAGAGTATGACTTGAACAGACTGACTGGTACTGCCATAGAGTTAACTATGTGTAGTACGGCAACGGTAATAATAAAGGCACCAAAGAACCAGTTCGCCACATAAATATGCGAAGTTGTTCGTTTGATAATAGTACCGAAGAACACGATAGCGTAGGACACCCAAACGATAGTAATTGCGATATCGATAGGCCATTCTAATTCAGCGTATTCTTTTCCTTGGGTGAAACCCATTGGTAAAGAGATAGCTGCTGACAGAATGATGGCTTGCCATCCCCAAAACGTAAATGCGGCTAACTTAGGTGCAAATAGTCGGGTTTGACAGGTGCGTTGTACGACATAATAGGATGTTGCAAAAAGGGCTGATGTACCGAACGCGAAGATCACCGCATTGGTGTGTAATGGTCGCAAGCGACTATACGTTAACCAAGGAGTGTCAAAGTTCAGCTGAGGCCAGATTAACTGAGCCGCAATTAATACGCCGACTGACATACCAACAATACCCCACAAAACTGTGGTTAAGGCAAATTGGCGGACAATGGCGTAATTGTAATCAGCGCCTGTTGGCTGGGAATGGTTCATCATAATGCTTCCACTGCTTATTACTTTTACTTTTAGTAAAGACAAGCTTTACCTGTTATAAATGACATAAAACTCAGCCTCCCTATTAAGGTTGCTGAGCGATGTCAATGCGTTACCCTGCATATTTTTGCTCAAATATGAGGTTTCGCAATGATACTTGAGCCATATCAAAAAAGATACCAAAGAAGGGGTGTGGAAAGTTGATCTAGATCAACCTACGCCATAGAATGTTAACATATTGCATCATAAGGTTAATCTTTGTGCTAACTCGTCTGAGTCCCTATTTATTTATCGCATTATTTAGCTTCAATCTCACAGCTTGTAAGGAAGATGCAAAGCAAGTCACACTTAAAAGCAGTCTTGATCCTTCACTTTGCCAATTTTCTAAGGGGGATTGTGTTAAAAAAGTTGAGGATGTTGAGCTCACTTTTCGCTTGTCACCAGAGAGTGCACCAAGCGAAAAGCCATTGACATTACAGTTGTTATCTTCCATGCCAATTTCTAATGTGCAAATCCGCTTAGAAGGAAGAGACATGTTTATGGGCGTTATTCCTGTAAATGTGAAGCAAACTGACGAAATGACTTATATCGGTCAGTTAGTCTATGGTTCTTGCAGTAGTGGCTACATGGTTTGGCGTGGCTTTGTGAGTTTTAGCGTTAATGGTGAAACTAAAACGGCTGTTTTTGATTTTCTCGCAGATGACAATGGTTAGATATATCTTTGAAAGTGCCTGATATGGATTTCTAAACATCAAGACAATCAACTATACAGATTAGTGATCCTTCCAGTTTTCTTTTACTTTGACAAAAATATCTACATTTTCAATAAAGAGCTGTAATAAGTGCGGATCAAAGTGTGTTGCCGCCCCTTTACGCATTTCAGCTAAAACCTCTTCTAAAGGCCAAGCTGTTTTATAGCAGCGGGCATGGGAAAGGGCATCAAACACATCTGCGATTGCCACAATCCGCGAGAAAATGTGAATTTCGTCTTGTTTTAGATTTGCAGGATAACCAGAACCATCATATTTTTCATGATGTTGCAGTGCAATAATTGATGCAGCCTTTAGTATTGGTCGCTCAGAATTTGCAAGAATTTGATGGCCAATCATAGGGTGCTGACGCATAACTTTCCATTCTTCGTCATCTAATTTGCCGGGTTTAAGTAGGACAGCATCGGGGATCGCAATTTTGCCTATGTCATGCATTGGTGAGGCACGGCGCAGTAAATCGGCTTCGTATTCACTTAAACCGGCGAGTAATGCTAATTGAGAACAATACTCCGCCATACGTTTCACATGATTGGCAGCTTCTTTCGAGCGGCTTTCAACAACATCACCTAAACGTAAAATAAGCTCTGATTGTGTATCTTCCACCTCCTGATTGAGCAGCAAATTTTCAAAGGCTATGCCCACGTTGATGGCAAAAATATCAATGAGTTTCTTATCAAGATCATCAATTCTATCAATACCATCCATATAAAGTAGATTGATTAAACCGCCTTTGGTGGGAAAGTAACCGATAAAACAATTGTCTTCATAAAGGCACCGCTGTTGGGTGAGCGCACTGCGCAGTAGACGATCAATATGTTCAGGTAGTTGCGTAATGTGGGATTTATTCGCAAATTGGCCAGTACCTGCAAGGATTTCTATATTAACAGGTTCAACATGACCACTAATTGCATCAATCGCATTACAAGTCAGCAGTAGCGTTTCTGAATCGAGATTAAGTAGAGTGGCCACTTGAGTCAGTAGCCCATCGGCGAATTTATGTAGGGTGCGCAGTTCAAATAATCCTGAGGTGGCTTCTAGTACTCTTTCTAAGCCCTTACGGTGATTTATTTGAGTGCGCCTTGCTTGCTCGATTTCCATGATATCGCGATAAGAGCGAAGGGCTGAGTAGACGCTGGTCATCAGCTTACGGGAATCCAGTTCAGCTTTTGCTTTGTAATCATTAATATCATAATTGACGATAACGTCTTCTTCAGGTGCTTGCCCTGGCTGGCCTGTACGTAAGATCAATCGAGTGGTTTTATTCAATAATTCTTCACGGATCCACTTTACTAGTTCTAACCCCGCATGGTCACTTTCCATGACAACATCAATAAAGGCAATGGCGATGTCATGTTCTTGATTGAGTAATTCTTTTGCTTGTTCGGCACTATAAGCATTGATAAAGGTGAGGGCACGGCCATCAAGTTTAAAGCGGGAGAGGGCAAGCTTAGTGACGGTATGAACATCAGGTTCATCATCGACCACTAATACCTTCCAAGGAATACCAGACTCTGTTGTCTCGGTAGACTTTTTACCGGAAAAAAGAGGGTTTTTCTTTGCAAGATCAATCAGCATCCGATACCTCATTCAAGTAAAAATAATGATCACATAATCAGTGTAGTAGACACATTTCAAAGCGGTGCAAAATCTTGCATAAAATAGCGAGGTAAGTGGCAATCCTTAAATTACATTGTTGATAACGATTCTCATTTGTGTATTCTATTAATATCAAACAATGATAGGGAGGGAAAGGGCATGACGAATCGAATTAACTTATCAATTTCAGCACATAAATTGGCACAGCTAATACATGATGGACACATCTGCGCATCTGACTTCACGTGCTTAGATAGTCAATCGAAACAGCAAGTGTGGCAGCTATGCTTGATCTGTTGCAAAAAGCGTATTACTTGTCAGCAATGTTCATTTTCAAGTTGCGCTAAAAATCTGACATATCTTGATGCCGATAAATAACATTATCGGCATTTGCGTTTAAGTATTATCATACAAGAAACTCTTATAATTCAGATGTAATATGCAACTTCCTCCAGTAATCCCGTTATTTGACTCATTTGAATTCATACAAGTTGGCAATAGTATTGTTAACCAATATATCACCCAAATTAGCATGAAAAAGGTGGTTGATGCGGGCTTAGTCATCGAGCATGCCAGTGATTGGCTATTTGAGCAAAAGCATAACGAAAACAACTATAAAGCTTATCGCAGTGAACTCACTACGTTTCTGCATTGGTGTTTTGATGTAGTTTCAATGTCTCCCATTCAAGTTACGCGCAAAGACATGAGCCGTTACGTTGATTATTGCCAAGCACCGCCGATAGCACTGATCGGTTATTTTAATGTGCCACAGTTTAAGTACGATAAACTGCATGATGAACGGGTTCCAAACTCGCAATGGCGACCATTTGTCGGCAAAAAACAACTCGGGCAAATCCAGCCTTATGTGTTAAGCGATAATGCGTTAAAAACAAAAATGGCCATTTTGTCTTCGTTTTATTCGTATCTGACAAGTGAAGAATATTGTGAGCGGAATCCTGCTCAAATCTGGCTTAATCACAGTCGATTTGCAGCAAACAGGCAATATCAGCGTCAAAGTCATGAAGATGAAAATAGTCTCGCATTCACTGAATTACAGTGGTCATATATTATGGCGACCGTTACTGGACTAGCAGAAGAATTTCCTGAGTTACATCAAAGAAGTTTATTCCTCATTATATTGATTTATTGCTGTTATTTACGCATTTCAGATGTGTCTGCACGTGCGGGTTATTCGCCGGTGATGAACCAGTTTAAACGTAATCAGCAAACGGGCATCTGGAGTTTTCATATTCCGTTGAGTAAAGGTGGTAAAAGACGCAGTGTTGCGATTTCAAAAGCCTTGCTCGATGCATTAGTCAAATATCGTCAGTTTTTAGGATTAACGGATTATCCAGGACCAAACGAAAATCATCCTTTGTTTGTACGGCATAAAGCTGCTGGACGCGGCCGAGATGTTGGTATCCTCAATGCCAATCTAGGCATTCGTCATGTTCGCGACGAAATTCAAAAAATAATTAATCTGGCTGCAGAACGTATAGAAATCGATGGCTTTACACAAGATGCGGCGCAGATGCGCAAACTTACTGCCCACAATATTCGTCACACTGGTATTACGCACGATATCAATATCAACCGCAGACCGTTATCCCATGTACAAGCCGACGCTGGCCACGAAAGTATCGACACTACATCGCAATATTTGCACACAAGCCAAATTGAACGTCATGAAAGTGCATTCAACAAACCAATCGACCATTTGAAAGGCATAGAGTGATTAGATACAAAGCTGCGCACAATGTATATTATGTTAAATGAAGAATATTTGCTACTTACTTAATCACTAGTGTGTTCGTGGCCACTCAAAATGAGATTTCGCAGCAGACTGAGATTTGCTTTTTTCGCCGATATCTTCTGGCCATCTTACCTGCTCTTATTTGGGTATTAGTACGATTAACTAAGTTTGTGCTTGGGGACTTGATGATGGTTTGTTGCTACCTCTCGTCGCGCGTGCTGGCACTTTGCCAATTTGAAGATGTACTGCAAATACGCCAGCAACAAAAACCGATGCAATTATCACTCATATAATGAAGCAATGTTGCCTGTTAAAACTATATAAATACTTACGATTTAGCTTAAAGCATAGACTCTAAGGTTAAAACCCACATTCGTCATCGGTAATGATGTGGGTTTTAAGAAGCATGATCTTAAAGTCGTTAGTGTTTATGCAAAAAATTCAATTTCCTTAAATAAGGTCGAACCAACACCCTGCCCCCGAGCTGTAAAATCAACAATAACGTTTTTTACTACAGCAAACGGCAGCTGGCAAAACATAACATCAGAGCGGAATGCTGAAGAATCCCCTGATGATTTTCAGATAAATCATTAAATTAGAGTGAACTTGCACCTTGAAGTGTGATCAGATGGAAGTGCGAACAAACATCAATCACAAGGCATTAAGGTGCAAGTGTTAACTATCTTACATCAATCTCTCTATCAACATTGTCCAGAAATCCATCAAAAGCGACTTAATACACTCATGGTCGCCTGCAAAGCTCTCATCAATGCGGATTGTCTCACCTTAACGCATTTAGGGCGGCACATTGATGGCACGAGCACTCATACTAAACACTCGATAAAACGCATGGATAGATTATTGGGCAACCCACACCTTCACCATGAAAGACTGGCGGTTTATCAGTGGCATGCAAAGTGGCTGCTGACTACTCATACGATGCCGACTATATTGGTGGATTGGTCAGATATGCGTGAAGGTCGTGAGCTGATTGCACTACGCGCCTCTATTGCTATCAAGGGCCGCTCTATCACGCTCTACGAGCGAACATTTCCGTTAGTGCTGCAAGGCACTCAAACTGCCCATAATCAGTTTCTGAATGAACTCAAACAAGTGTTACCTGACAACATTACCCCGCTGATAGTCACTGACGCGGGCTTCCGTAATCCTGGGTCGTGTCAGAGGATTAAGTGTCTATCGGCCGCATCCTTCTGGTCCAATTTTCACTAAAAGCGCTTTATCCCCAAGCCCGTCGTCGCGCAAAACATGTTGGGCGGGTGGCGTTATCGGTAAAGAAACCCTTGTTATGCGAGATGGTGTTGTTCAGAGCCCCAAGTAAAGGCCAGCGAAGTACGACAACAGACTGTCACCATACGGCGCAATGGACGTATGAACTGACCGCCAAAGAACCTTGGGCACTGGTGACCAACTTAACCATAGAAGCCATGTCGCCTCAAAAACTGGTTAATATTTACCAAAAACGGATGCAAATAGAAGAAACCTTTAGAGATTTAAAAAGCCCCGCTTATGGCTTTGGTTTACATCATAGCAGAACACGTTATGCGGCGAGGATGGACATACTGCTATTGATAGCATTATTGGTGCAACTGGCATTTTGGTGGGTAGGATTATACGGAGAAACACAGCAATTACAGCGGCACTTCCAAGCCAACACGGTAAAGAAAAGGAATGTGCTATCAACAATCAGGATGGGCAAAGAACTGCTGCGGCGACGGCATGATTACCCCATATCAGCAGATGATTTGCTTTGTGCTGCGAAGAAACTAGCTGAACTCTCATTAACTCATGGTTGTTGGGGCTATGAATTATGAGGGGATCCTACAGAGCGGAATGTAGGCATCACCCACTTCAAGCAAGGTAAGTAGGCTGATTGACTCAATAACTAGACCATCCATAGTGCACCTCAATGCGTTATTTTTTAATATTATACGCAGAGGTGCGACAGCTTATGTCGTAACTAAAAGGGAGTGTGTACAACGGACTTTTATATTATCGCTAGGTAATAAATCTTAGTAACCTGCGGCACAGAAAGTGGTTTAAGTGGCTTGTTGGATGGCGTCATTTATCGCTCATCTACTGGGAAGTGGTTAAATGCCTCCGTCAAATACGACAAGCTGATGATTGACATCGGGCGGATGAATGAGAATAATACGCGGCAGGTTGCAGAGAAGCCTGTCCGCAAAAGATGATATCACTCTGATAAATTAACAGTGTTGCGAATCGATTTCATATCGAACCCACAGCAATCAAATAAGTTTGGCTTAGCGGAATGCCAATAAACTTAGGAGAATTGTTTGTGAAACATGCAACAGCCAACACTTTCAAACCCGCTAGTATCAATGTTGAACCTGCTGATATTATGCCCTTGGCAGTCACCAAAACACCCTCTCACGGGAAATCTTACTCAGGCTCTCAGTTAATATCTCAGTCAACAGAGTCCTTAGGTACGCTAGCCATCCCTATTTGGTATTTTTTAGCTTATCTCTTGAGTTTATTGATCATCAGTATTTGGCCTTTCATTCACGTGCCGCGAGCAAATCGAGTCAGTCATGGAGGTAATGCAAAATGAAGTTAGCCAAGATGAAAGACTCAAGCGCCATCGCATTAAATGAAACCAAAGTTCGCGCTAAAAAACTGCTCAAAGCTTGTCAGCAGGATGAGCCGTTAGCCAAGCAAAGAGTCGCGACCTTAATGGCGAAATTGGACATATCACACTCAGATCTACAGCTTAAGCATTGCCAACAAGTGATTGCTCGTGAGCTAGGCTTTATCGATTTTCATCATTGCCAGCGAGTCCTGTCGGGTCAAGCCACACTCGGGGATGATTGGGGAGGCTTATTCCATACTAAACAATGCGACACATTACTCAATCATTGGTTTACTGGCTATTTAGCCGCGCGTGATTTTAATGCGCAAGTTGAGGACACATTGCTACTCCCCTACAAGAAGCAGTTTTTTGTGGTGGAGCGGCGGGATTACTGCAATGCGCTGAATTTGCTGATAATTTTTCAACCAGTGGATAATGCTGGCGAACCGACTATCCTGCGAGATCTGGTGAGCAGCTATGCTAATGCAGATTGGCATTCCTTTGCTCTTGCCATGGTCCAACACAAACTCCCCAAAGTGTAATGATGGCTGAGATTGTCTGGCATCATGTTGAATGAGGAAATCTAGAGTTAAATAATACAAGCAAAGTCATCATTGCTGATGGCTTTGCTTGTGAAATATGGCTGAAACACTGCGTTTCGGATCAGAAACGCAAGGCTAAAATAGCTAAAATGCAAAAAGCCGCTAATTGCTTAGCGGCTTTTTGACTAAATATGGCGGAGGAGCAGGGATTTGAACCCTGGGTGGGCTATAAACCCACGCCGGTTTTCAAGACCGGTGCATTAAACCACTCTGCCACCCCTCCGAACGAGGCGCATAATATAAGTAAGTCTGTTGACTGTAAAGCACTAACTCTCAATTATGCGCCAATTGTTGCTATTACACTCAATCCGCTGGATTTTGCTTCACATCGGACATTATGCCTACCCGTGCGGGATCTGGCTTAGTGAAATGTTTGGCAAAGTCGCCCCACTCTTGTTGACTCTTAAGTATATAGCCGGCCACAACTAAAATAGCGCAACATAGGATACCCCAACCAATCGCCACTTCACCAAGACTTGCCCACATAGCGACTAAGCTTGATGCACCAAAGGCAATGCTGATCTGTAAGAAGTTCTGTAATCCTGCGGCCTTAGCGGCATTCTGACTAAACTGCTGTAGCGCGCTGTTCACGACTATTGGATAAATTGCACCATTGGCCGCCGCTAAAATCGAGAACGAAATAAGCAGTGGGAAAATCGTGCTCGCGGGATAAATCAGCGTGAACATGATGATCGAAATAACGCAGGCTGCGAAAACCGACAACAAGATATTGAGTGTTTGATGCCCGCCAATGCGTTTTATCAGTAACTTACTCGCATAACCACCGACAATAAACATGATGGTTTGCGGGATAAAACTTAACCCAATTTCAGTCGCTTGATAACCGTGCATTTCCATCACAATCGGCCACACAGTTAAGTAGGCAAAGAAAGCACCGGAACAGGCACCGAAGATCACGACGTTGCCTAAATAGCGGGTGTTTTTCAAAATTTGCCCATAAGATACAGCAACATGTTCACTGTGTTTATGTTGACTCTTGCCTGGAACAAAGTACAAGGTCATCAATACCAGCAGAAAAGCGATAACACACAAGGAGATAAAGATTGCACGCCAGCCTAATTCGTTCAGAATATAAGCGCCAAGGATCGGTGCTAATGCAGGCGATAATGCGACCAATGGCATAATGTTGCTGAAAATACCTTGTGCTTTATCGGCATCATATTGTTCAACCACAATAGCTTGCCAAATAACCCCTGCACTACAGGCGCCAATGGCTTGGAAGAAGCGCGCGGTATTGAGCATTAATATAGAATCACTGTTGGCAATAAACACGCTAGCAATGGCAAATAAAACAAGGCCAAAGATCAGTGCCCAACGTTTGCCGATTTTATTGACTAACGGGCCGTAAAGCAGCTGACCTAAGGCAAGACCCGCAAGGAAACAGGTCAATGACATCGCCACCTGTGATGGTGTGCTGTCAAATGAGCCTTCAATTGCTTTGAAAGCAGGCAAATACATGTCAGTGGCAATAAAGCCAAGCATGCTCAACATGGCTAAATAGAATAGAAACATAAAGAACTTTATGTTTACAAAGGTGTTACTAGACGTTTTCATAAAATAATCGTGTCAGATTGACTAAAGTGTGCAGTCTAAAGACTTGTTAAATTTATTGGAAACGTTTATTTTTGACTTGTGCTATCAATTATTTTCATTGGAACGGACGTCAGCTATGCTCTCAGAACAAGCGCTAGAACTCATTGATATTGTGGCTCGTGTAGGTAGTTTCACCGCGGCGGCGAATCGGCTACATAAAGTGCCCTCTGCCGTGAGCTACGCGGTCAAGCAAATAGAAGAAGAACTCGGCGTCATTCTTTTTGAACGGCATCATCGCAGCGTAACGTTAACACCAGCGGGTGAACATTTTGTGAAGCAAGCCAGAACCTTGCTCACGCAGATGGACGAGATGAAACGTGGCACTCAGCGCGTGGCAAATGGTTGGCAACCCACCTTGTCCATAGCCCTTGATAATATCGTCCGTGCCGACAGGATCAGCGTATTAATTGCTGACTTTTATCGACACTTCCATGATATTGAATTAATTATTCGCATTGAGGTCTTTAACGGGGTTTGGGAAGCGCTCGCCACGGGTCGCAGTGATATTGCTATTGGTGCGACAACCGCAATTCCAGTCGGTGGTGTTTACCAATATAAAGACATGGGGGATATTGAGTGGGCGTTTCTTGTTAGTAAAAATCATCCCTTGGCCAGTATTGACCGCCCATTAAGTGACGATGAGCTGCGCCCTTTTCCTTCGATTTGTTTAGAAGATACCTCTCGGGAAATTCCAAAACGTATGACTTGGTTACTAGAGAATCAACGCAGGTTAGTCGTACCTGATTGGATCCGTGCCATTAACTGTTTCCGTGAAGGTTTAGGCGTCGGTTATATGCCAGTGCATTTAGCGAGCGTGTTTATTAAGGCGGGTGCGCTCGTTGAAAAACAACTGGAAAATCCAAAGCAGACAAGCCCTTGTTGCTTGGCCTGGAATGCTGACAAGATGTCGCCTGCGCTCGCTTGGGTGCTGGAATATCTTGGCGATACTGAAAAATTGCACAAAGAGTGGCTGGCTTAAGCTTGGTTTAAACTCAATATGTTGATCTAGTCATTGAAATCAGCGTTGAGTGTGATTGTGTACCGTCTGCTTATGTACAGACTAAGTCTTTACCTTCATAGTGGATGAAGACGCAGATACAAGAATCTTATTTTTTATGCTTTGCAGTTAAATTTGAAATAAATAATTGAGTAAAATTTTGAAGATTAACAATTTGTTATTCATGGTTCTATGACTTTCACCCGTATCTCATGTACGGTATCATTGCACCAGTTAAGTTCATTTTAGGATTTTACGGGAACTTAGTGTGCCGTAAAAAATCAAAATGATCAGTTTGGAAATGTGTCAACGGAGATCAACATGACCCAAGAAACCTTATATTCGACGAGTGCGTCAACACTGGAAGTGAACAAACTTCTTAAAAACACTTATATGCTGTTATCGATGACATTGGCCTTCTCTGCCCTGTGTGCGGGTTTGGCAATGGCATTAAATATCAGTCCATTAGTCTCCATTGGTTTATCGATTGGTGGCCTAGTACTGTTGTTTGTCACTTTACGTAAAGCCGAGTCTGCAGCGGGTATCTTCTGGGTGTTTGCCTTTACGGGTATGGAAGGTGCTTCACTGGGCTACATGCTCAATCACTACGCGGGTATGGCAAACGGTCCACAGCTGATCATGCAAGCACTGGGGTTAACGTCAGTGATTTTCGTTGCGTTATCAGCCTATGCAGTGACCACTAAGAAAGATTTCTCTTTCCTACGTGGATTCTTGTTCGCCGGCTTGCTTGTGGTGATCGCCGCCGCTGTGATTAATATTTTTATGGGTAACAGTGTTGCCTTTATGGCAATTAACGCGGGCTTGGCGTTACTGATGACAGGTTTTATCCTGTTTGATACTAGCCGTATCGTCAATGGCGGCGAAACTAACTACATTCGCGCGACTATCTCGTTATACCTAGACTTCTTAAACCTCTTCATCGCGCTGTTGCACCTGATGGGCATAGGCAACGATGACTAATCCTAGTTAGCGATTTTTAGCTTAACTTGCGTTAGAATGGCCCTACTTTTAGGGCCATTTTTATTTTAAATGAGCAAATTTATTATCCAAGTGAACGGGCCCGCTTATGGCACGTCGGCGAGTGTTAACGCCTTACGCTTCTCCCAAGCTGCACTTTTAGCTGGGCATCAGATTATCTGTGTGTTTTTTTATCAAGATGGCGTGTATAACTCCACAGATTTAAGCTTACCCGCCTCCGATGAAAATGATGTGATCAGTGACTGGAAACAGCTGGCGCAATCCCATCAGGTCCCGTTAGTCAATTGCGTTTCTGCAGCGCTACGTCGTGGCATTGTGAGTCAGCAAGATGCCAGCGAGAATGGCCTAAGCCACTGGAATGTGGGCGAGTCATTTATCATGGGCGGTTTAGGTGAGCTAATCACAGGTATTGAATCGGCCGATCGTTTGATCAGTTTTTAACTCTCAGGGCTACTATGAAAAAATTGTGTATTCTATTTCGCTGCTCGCCACATGGTACTGTTCGTGGCCGCGAAGGTTTAGATCTTGCCCTGCTTAGCGCTAGCTTCGAACAAGAAGTGAGTTTAGTGTTTGTTGATGAAGGTGTGTTGCATTTGATTAAAGATCAACAGCCTGAGCTTATTGGTGCTAAAGATTACATCTCCACCTTTAAAGCACTGCCGCTGTATGATATTGGCTCTGTATTTGTCTGTAAGCAATCCTTAGCCGATTACGGCTTAAGCCATGGCTTACTGTCGATCCCAGTGACAGTGGTCAACGATGAAGCCATCGCAGCCCATTTAAACCAAGTGGATGAGGTCTTAGTATTCTAATGATTTTACATCATATTCAAACATCTCCCAGTCGAGATAGCGCGCTGAAACTTTGTTTACGTTACGCCTGTAAGGAAGATGCAATTTTATTATCGAGCGATGGCGTTAACGCGTTACTGCTGCGCCAGTGGGCAATGGCATTATCGCCCTTCAAGTTGATGGTCTTAAAAGACGATGTTGTCGCACGTGGCCTATCCGAACGTTTAAAGAACGTGATGCTTATCGATTACAATGAGTTTGTGGCTCAATCATTACTCCATGACAAGGTGATAACGTGGTAAATCCATTGCAATTTAATGGCGCAGAAATCGCCCGTGACCATCAAGGTTATTTAAAAAATCTTAACGATTGGCAACCCGATATGGCCCTGTTGTTAGCGGCAGAAGAGCAAATTGTACTTACGCCAGCCCATTGGGAAGTGATTAACTTTGTTCGAGATTTCTATCTCGAATATAAAACGAGCCCTGCTATCCGAGTATTAGTTAAAGCCATTGGCCAAGCCTTAGGACCAGACAAAGGCAATTCAAAATACTTATATACCCTATTCCCGATTGGACCTGCGAAACAAGCAACGAAAATCGCGGGCCTGCCCAAACCAGCTAAGTGTATTTAATGGCATAGGGTTAAGTCATCACGTAAACATGACACAAACAAAAAGGCATGTTCCCTTGGGAAACATGCCTTTCTTTTTACTTGAACAAAGTTGATAGGGTTATTTGACGTTTTCTAACACAACCCAGATGGCTTTGCCTACGGTGGCGAGCATTACAGCAAAAAATACTGCAATCACAGCGGTATAGGAAAGCCAACGGAGATAGCGCTGGCCTTTATCCATAGTATTATTTTGTGTTCCATTAGCCTATTTGAGTCAAACCGCCCATGTAAGGACGCAGAACTTCAGGGACTGTGATACTGCCATCAGCATTTTGATAGTTTTCTAAAATAGCCACTAAAGTACGACCTACAGCTAAACCTGAGCCGTTTAACGTATGCAATAGCGCAGGCTTATTGTCTGCTTTCACACGGTAACGCGCTTGCATACGACGGGCTTGGAAATCCTTCATGTTTGAGCAAGAAGAAATCTCACGATAGGTATTTTGTGCTGGTAACCAGACTTCGATATCGTAGGTTTTGCTTGAGCCAAAGCCCATATCGCCAGTACATAAAATCACTGTTCGATACGGTAAACCTAAGCGCTGCAATACAGTTTCAGCATGACCTGTCAGCGCTTCAAGTGCCGCCATTGAATCTTCAGGCTTAACAATTTGCACCATTTCAACTTTATCGAATTGGTGCTGACGGATCAGACCACGGGTATCTTTGCCGTATGAGCCCGCTTCGCTGCGGAAACATGCAGTATGCGCAGTTAACTTTATTGGCAGCTCGTCTTCATCAACAATGCTATCGCGAACTAAGTTAGTTAATGGCACTTCTGCGGTTGGGATAAGGCTCAAGCCTTGGCCTTCTTCAGTCGCAGGTTTAGTGTGGAATAAGTCTTCACCAAACTTAGGTAGCTGGCCTGTGCCGAGTAAGCTTGCCTCGTTTACCAGTAATGGCACATAGGCTTCGGTATAACCGTGCTCTGTGGTATGTAAGTCCAACATGAACTGACCAATGGCGCGGTTTAAGCGGGCGACTTGGCCTTTCATCACGATGAAACGTGAGCCAGTAATTTTAACGGCATTTTTAAAATCTAAGCCGTTTAAGCCTTCACCTAAATCGATATGATCTTTAATCGGGAAATCAAAAGTGCGTGGCGTACCCCAACGTCTCACTTCAACGTTCTCTGTTTCATCGGCACCCATTGGTACTGATTCATCAGGCAGGTTAGGCATAGACATGGCAATGGCATTGACTTCTTCAAGTACAGCGGCCAGTTCAATCTTTTTGGCATCCAACTGTGAACCTAAATCGCCCACTTGCGCCATGATCGCGTCAACATCTTCACCACGGGCTTTAGCTTGGCCAATGGATTTGGAGATGGCATTACGCGACGCTTGTAATTCTTCGGTAGCCACTTGCAGTGACTTACGCTTTTCTTCTAATTGAATGAGATGAGCTATGTCTAAAATAAAGCCACGGGTAGCCAGTCGCTCAGCGGTAACTTCTAATTCGTTGCGCAAAAATTTAGGATCTAACATGTGATATATTCTTAATAGTTAAATGCGAGAAAAAACCAGTTGTTGACCTAAGTACACCATGAATAAACATAGACTTAGATTCAACACCACATTCAAAATCGCCTTCAGCCAATCCCCTTCTTGCATCAGCAACAAGGTTTCATTAGAGAAAGTCGAAAACGTTGTCAAAGCACCTAATAGACCGATACCTATAAGCGCTTTGAGTTCAGGGCTGATATGACTCATTTGCCCCAGAGCGTAAATTACGCCCATAAAAAATGAACCTATAACATTAACCAACAGTGTACCAAAAGGAAAACTGCTGCCAAATACTTGGATCATGAATATTGAAATAAGATAGCGTAAAACTGCTCCAATTGACCCGCCGAAAGCCACTAATAAGATGTTAGTCATATCTTTTGTTCTCACTGGCTTGATCTAACTGGGCTAATTGCGCCAATTTATCTTTGATCCGCTTCTCAAACCCTCGCTCAGTCGGAAAATAAAACTGTGCTGTTTGCAGGGATTCGGGGAAATAATTTTCACCACTGGCATAGGCATTGGCTTCATCGTGGGCATATCGATACCCAGCTCCCATGCCGATGTCTTTCATTAACTGAGTCGGTGCATTGCGTAAATGGTGCGGCACTTCGACTTGCCCTGTTTCGCGAGCTAACGCACGCGCCGCCTTAAATGCGGTATACACAGCGTTGCTCTTAGGCGCACTGGCAAGATAAACAATGGCTTGTGCTATTGCTCTCTCACCTTCGGCGGGGCCAACACGGTGAAAACAATCCCAGGCATTCAGTGCGATTGTCATCGCCGCAGGATCGGCATTGCCCACATCTTCAGAGGCAATCGCCAGTAAGCGCCTTGCCACGTAAAGCGGATCGCCACCGCCTTCTAATATTCGACAAAACCAATACAACGCGGCATCGGGTGCTGATCCGCGAATGGATTTATGTACAGCCGAGATTAAATCGTAAAACTGATCACCGTTCTTATCAAAACCAGCAACTTGGTGCCCCGCCACTTGAATTAACATTTCAGTGGTAAAGGTGCCACCGTCGATGAGCATATCACTCATCAACTCAATAAGATTTAACGCTTTACGGGCATCACCATCACAAAGTTGTGCCAATGTGGTGAGCACATCGGTTGGCATTACAAATCGTCGTAGGCCTAAACCGCGCTCGTTATCGTTTAAGGCTTGAGTCACTATATGGGCGATTTCATCATGGCTTAAGCGCTTGATAAGATAGACCCTTGCCCGCGAGAGTAAGGCATTATTGATTTCAAAAGACGGATTTTCTGTGGTCGCGCCGATAAAGATCACTGTGCCATCTTCAATAAATGGCAGAAAGGCATCCTGCTGACTCTTATTAAATCGGTGGACTTCATCGACAAACAATAGAGTACGTTGGCCACGAGATTCTGCAACTGCTTTTGCTTGCTCAATCGCGGCGCGAATGTCCTTAACGCCAGAGGTGACCGCGGAAATGCGCTCAACGTGAGCATTTGAATAATGTGCGATTAATTCAGCTAAGGTTGTTTTACCTGTGCCCGGCGGTCCCCACAACATCATGGAATGGGCGCGCCCAGCTTCCAATGCTTTGCGTAGTGGTTGGCCCTCACCCAGTAAATGGGCTTGACCTATGTACTCGCCAATCGTTCTTGGCCGCATGCGCGCGGCCAAGGGACGAAAATCGGGTGCAAAATTAAACGATAAACTGCTCACGCGATAGCCTAATGCGCTGCTTTACGACGTTGATCATCAACATCGACGCTGTCTGGGATCACAAAGGTGAACAAGGCTTTGTCTTTATTTGTGATGGCTTGCTGATTGCTTAAATCAAACAGGCTTAAATTACCTTTATCATCGGCAACATTAAAGTTGACTAACTGGGTATTTTTGAAACACACATTGACGGACAATATGCCCGAATCAATCGCCTTAGGTTTGATCTCATAGCAATCTTGTTTCTTGGACACTGAATACTGTGACCAAGTCGCATCGTCGCGGTGGACGAGCAATGCGATGGGAGATGCATTGATTGCTTCAGCAAAATCCATGATGACCACCTCTTCGGCGAAAGGATTGTAGATCCACAAATCTTTACCATCAGCAACAATCTGCGATTCATCGGGCTGGGTTAAATGCCAATAAAATTGATTCGGATACGCTAAGGCAAAAATGCCAGACCCTGTTTGAATAACCTTTTTATTGACATCTGTTACGGTTTGTTTGAAATCGGCTTTTAGTGACGCGGTACCAATCAATTTTTCCCTGAGCTGCTGCGCATCATCGGCAAACACAGCCGCGCTAAATAGCAAAGGTGAAGCTAACAACACAGCGCATAATCGTTTTTTCATTTTATTCCTTACCCTGTAAACCCTTGGGTGTATCAAAGCTACGCCTTAGCGCGGCTTAATAATGTTTTGGTGCTGGCGGCGCTAAGACTTCACGGTTACCGTTGTGGCCTTGAGCAGAAACAATACCTTGTGCTTCCATTTGTTCAATAATGCGGGCTGCACGGTTATAACCAATCTTAAATTTACGCTGTACGCTTGAAATCGAGCCGCGACGAGTTTCAGTCACAAAGGCAACTGCTTCATCGTATAACGGATCGTATTCTTCGTCTGATTCAGCGGTTTCACCAGGCAATAATACTTGTTCACCATCACTGGCACCGTTGAGGATTTCTTCGATATATTGCGGTTTGCCACGGGCGCACCAGTCGGCAACGACACGGTGAACTTCATGATCATCAACGAACGCACCATGAACACGATTCGGTACCGCTGTACCCGGTGGCAAAAATAACATGTCACCCATACCAAGCAAGGTTTCGGCACCCTGTTGATCTAAAATGGTGCGCGAATCGATACGCGATGACACTTGGAACGCCATACGTGTGGGAATGTTGGCCTTAATCAAACCTGTGATCACATCCACTGACGGTCTTTGGGTTGCCAGGATCAAATGTATCCCTGCCGCCCGGGCCTTTTGCGCGATACGGGCAATCAACTCTTCAACTTTTTTACCAACAATCATCATCATGTCAGCAAATTCATCGACCACGACAACAATCGATGGGAGCTTATCTAACGCAGGCGCTTCTGGCTCCATGCTGTCAGAAGACTTCCACATAGGATCTAAAATCACTTCGCCATTGGCCTTAGCCTCGGCAATTTTAGCGTTATAGCCCTTGATATTACGTACGCCCATCATAGACATCAGCTTATAGCGACGTTCCATCTCGCCGACACACCAACGCAGCGCATTGGCAGCTTCTTTCATGTCGGTAACGACCTCACATAGCAAATGCGGAATACCTTCATAGACAGACAATTCCAACATTTTGGGGTCGATCATGATAAAGCGTACATCTTCTGGGCCAGACTTATACAGTAAGCTGGTGATCATCACGTTTACACCCACAGACTTACCAGAGCCTGTAGTACCGGCTACCAATAAATGTGGCATTTTACCAAGATCAACAACAACGGGGTCACCAGCAATATCTTGGCCTAACACCATAGTTAAGTTGGATTTACTCTCAGTAAAGGCGGCACAATCTAACACATCGCGCATAAACACGGTTTCGCGGAATTTATTGGGCAATTCGAGTCCGACATAAGCCTTGCCCGGAATAACTTCAACCACACGCACACTTTCAGCCAGTAATGAACGAGCTAAATCCTTTGATAGATTAGAGATTTTTGACGCTTTAACGCCCGGCGCTAATTCTAATTCAAAGCGTGTGATCACAGGACCTGGATACACACCCACTACATTGGCGATGATGTTGAAATCGGCCAATTTAAGCTCAACAAGGCGAGCGACTTGATCCAATTCCTCTGGGCTGATCGGATTCTTCTTACGATCAGGTATGTCGAGCAAGTTAATGCTCGGCAGAGGATCCATCGGTTTTTTCGGCGCGGGTTTGTCTTCTTGTCCTGGCAACACCACAATGCCATCGACAATTTTAGCTTTTTGATCTTGCTTATTACGCTGCGCTTGATTCACTGCACCTGTTGACACTTTGGTATCAAAATCAATGACGTCATCATCGCTAAAACCTAGATTTTCATCGTCTTCATCTTCTGTAAATGCTTGACTGCTAAACACTGGCTCATTGTCATCATGATCGAATGAATGCGAATTAAAATCGGCACTATCTTGCTCATCGGCATTTGAATGCTGAGGTTCAGCTAACCAAGGTGGCGCTTCAAAATTGCCATGGGCGGCCAAATCATCATTATCGATTTGTGGCTCAACCCGTTGTACGCTCTTACTTTTGCTGCCATTCAAGCTCAGAATTTTTGCAAGCGCCGATAGTTTGTTTTTGGGCGACGAATTATTCTCAGTTTCAGTAATAATACCTTCTGGTTCAATGACCGTATCATCAGTGGCAGCATATAGCGTTGGGGTTATCTCAGCTCTACGACCAATATGACGCTCACGCACCTTAGGCTTTTCAACTATGGGGGGCTTTTCTAGCACGTACTGGGATTCACGGCGCTGTTTAAATTTATCCACCACGGACATAAAACCACGGGTATCCTCGGTTTCATGCTCACGCTTCATCGCTTGCGGCAATAATTTTAACTTTTTATAAATCCAAATAGAGACTAAGCCGATTTTCTCGACCACAGTCAGCCAGCTAATCCCAGTCAACAGCGTAAAGCCTGAGCCCAAGAAACACAGCAGTAATAAGGTAGTGCCGAGTTTATTAAAATACGGCAACATGGCTTGGCCTATGACATCACCCGCCACTCCGCCTGCCGAAAACTCGTAGATGTTGTTGGCATTCATACTCGCCAAAGCAGAAAATCCTAGAATGATCAGTAAAAATCCAATCAATCTCAGGGCCACTGAAAAGTAATCAATTTCAAGTAAATGATGGGCACGTTTGAACAATAACCAACCTGTCGATGCGACAATGATTGGCATGATATAAGCCGTAACGCCGAAGAAATATAACAGAATATCGGCAATCCAAGCCCCTACTGCTCCGGTCCAGTTTTTAATATCGCCTTGAAAATGCGACTGACTCCAACCAGGATCAGACGGACTAAAACTCGTCAATGCGAGCAAAATATAAGTGGCGAGAACACAACAAATGATGAGTCCGCCTTCCAGCAGACGTTGCAGGCCAGTGAGCGTGCGTACACTATTTCCTTGAGACAAACGACGTAATCCATAAAAGTGAAAACAGGTGGGCTAACGATACCAGAATCCCATTAAATGTGGAGCACATTAGCCTGTTTTTCTATACAGAATTGGTCATGATTGGCAAAATTTAGTCTATTGAGGTGTTTTAGTGTGCTTTTAGGGAGGAATGAGTTATTACACAAACACTTCCGTTAACAAATTTGTTTAAAAATGCCACAAAAAGAAGCCCCTAAGTTAGCAAACTTAAGGGCAATACAAGGCTAATAGCAATAAGCGTTAAATGAGATGGATATATCGACGTTACTGATAAATAAGGGGCCTAAGCCCCTTATTGTAAAACCAAACAATCAGGGTAATTTAGATATCTGAGAGTAGATGATTTATCGCTACACGACTGGTGTGCTTAACTTCTTCCATCACAACATAAGTACGCGTGTCGGAAACAGAAGGTAATTTCAATAAAGTTTCACCTAACAAGCGACGATAAGCCGACATATCTGAAACACGAGTTTTCAGTAAGTAGTCAAAATCGCCTGAAACCAGATGACATTCTTGAATATCATCGAGTAGTTGCACTGCGCGGTTAAACTTATCAAACACTTCGGGAGTATCACGGCTTAATGTGATTTCCACGAATACCAGTAGGGATGCACCCAAGAAATGAGGATTCACCAATGCGGTATAGCCATTGATGTAACCTTGCTTTTCGAGACGTTTTACTCTTTCTAAACACGGAGTTGGACTTAGTCCGACTCTTTTTGACAATTCCACATTTGAAATGCGGCCATCAAGTTGTAGTTCATTAAGAATGTTGCGATCGATGCGATCCAAGTCTTTTACAGGACTCTTTTTATTATATGCCATTTATTTAACCTTGCTTTATCACTAAAACAACATTTTATTCTACGTATGCCGAAAGTTCAGCAGCATAAACTGCGTCGCCGATACTATACTAGATATCCCTGAATTAATCACGTTCAGGTCACGATAAAATAACAATTATGCCCATTAAAAGTGGGATTTCAGGCAATTGAGGCTCAAAGATGATTATTGGTGTTCCCAAGGAAATTAAAAACCACGAATATCGTGTCGGTATGGTTCCTTCTAGTGTTCGCGAGTTGGCGATCAAAGGTCACGACGTTTTTGTTGAAACAAATGCAGGCATAGGTATTGGTTTTTCAGATCAAGATTATATTGATGCTGGCGCCACAATTTTAGCGACTGCTGCTGAAGTTTTTGCTAAAGCGCAGATGATTGTAAAAGTAAAAGAGCCTCAAGCAGTTGAACGCGCTATGTTGCGTCACGATCAGATTTTATTTACTTATCTGCATCTTGCTCCAGATTTACCGCAAACTGAAGATTTAATCAAAAGTGGTGCCGTATGTATCGCTTACGAAACTGTGACAGACGATCGTGGTGGCCTGCCTTTGCTTGCTCCTATGTCTGAAGTCGCTGGTCGTATGTCAATCCAAGCTGGCGCTATGGCATTAGAGAAATCTTCTGGTGGCCGCGGTATGTTATTGGGCGGCGTACCGGGGGTTGAGCCTGCTAAAGTCGTCATTATTGGCGGCGGTATGGTTGGTACTAATGCAGCACAAGTGGCAGTTGGTATGGGTGCTGATGTTGTTGTGCTTGATCGCAGTATTGATGCTCTACGTCGTTTAAATGTGCAATTCGGTTCTGCTGTAAAAGCCATTTACTCAACTGCGGATGCAATTGAACGTCATGTTATTGAGGCCGATCTTGTGATCGGTGGTGTACTAATTCCAGGTGCTGCGGCGCCCAAATTGGTTACTCGTAGCATGATTTCACGTATGAAGCCTGGCAGCGCTATCGTTGACGTGGCGATCGATCAAGGCGGTTGTGTTGAAACTTCACATGCCACTACTCACCAAGATCCTACCTATATCGTTGATGATGTTGTGCATTACTGTGTTGCAAATATGCCTGGTGCGGTCGCTCGTACTTCAACATTTGCGCTTAATAATGCAACCTTACCGTACATTCTCAAGTTAGCAAATTTAGGCTATAAAGAAGCGCTGTTGCAAGACAAGCATTTTCTTAATGGCTTAAACGTCATGCACGGTAAAGTGGTGTGTAAGGAAGTGGCTCACGCCCTAAACTTAGCGTTCACATCTCCTGCGACACTATTAGTATAAGTTTTTAATTAACTTAACTTTTTATGTGGATTTGAGCTAGCTTTACTTAGTATGTAATTCAAATCGGTCTCGATACAATTGAGGCCGATTTTTTATTGGGTAGAAATAGGCTCCACTACGATCGTACCATCATATTTATACAAGCTCATCCCGTGCTTCATTTCGTGGTTCACACTTAAGCTATTTATTCACAGTAAAGTAAAACTGACACTCTCCATACCAAAACGGATGGACTCGATTAGTGCAATCTAAAAGAATCGCCCTCCAACACTTTACCCCCACAGGTAAATTCCCTACAATCCTTGCAATTTGCTAAAGGCACGGAGATAAAAATGAGCCAGGTCAGACATTGTAACTTATTGATTTTGGGTTCAGGCCCAGCAGGATATACCGCAGCCGTTTATGCTGCGCGTGCGAATTTAAAACCTGTGATGATCACAGGTATGCAACAAGGTGGTCAATTAACCACGACGACTGAAGTTGAAAACTGGCCAGGCGATGCGGACGACTTAACAGGTCCGGCCTTGATGGAACGTATGCAGAAGCATGCTGAAAAGTTCGATACTGAAATCTTGTTCGATCATATCAACGAAGTAACCCTTACCGAGCGCCCTTTCCGTCTGAAAGGCGATAACGGCGAGTACACCTGTGATGCGCTGATCATCGCAACTGGCGCTTCTGCCCGTTACTTAGGGTTAGAGTCAGAAGAAGCTTTCAAAGGTCGCGGTGTATCAGCCTGTGCAACCTGTGATGGCTTCTTCTATCGCAATCAAAAAGTCGCTGTGATCGGTGGCGGCAATACCGCCGTTGAAGAAGCATTATATTTAAGCAATATTGCTGCTGAAGTTCACCTCATCCATCGCCGTGACACCTTCCGCTCAGAAAAAATCTTGATCGACCGTCTGATGGACAAAGTCGCCAATGGCAACATCATCCTTCACTTAGATCAAACCATGGATGAAGTGGTTGGTGATGCCATGGGTGTGACAGGTCTAAAGATGAAGAGCACTAAAGATGGCTCGATCACTGACTTATCCGTTGCTGGCGTGTTCGTCGCTATTGGTCACAGCCCTAATACCGGTATTTTTGAAGGCCAGTTGGAAATGAACCACGGTTATTTAAAAGTTCAGAGTGGCTTGCAAGGTAACGCCACGCAAACCAGTATCGAAGGTGTTTATGCCTGTGGTGATGTGATGGACCAACATTATCGTCAAGCTATTACTTCTGCCGGTACAGGCTGTATGGCCGCACTCGATGCAGAGCGTTATTTAGATGCTAAAAAGTAACTAGACTCGATTTTTCAACGAATAGCAGGCTAAGCCTGCTATTTTTTTAGGTCAAAATCGTTAAGCAATAGCAAAAATTTTTGCGGGCTTACCAGTAAGTACTGTTCACGCGCGCACGTGTCTTTCCTTCACGATTCTTAATCTTGTACCAGTTAGATGGGCGCTTATAAGTGTTTAGGTAAATAACATCATTAGGTTAAGTCAAAAATGGCGCACAAAAAAAGGGACCAAATGGTCCCTTCTCTACAGCAACAAACTAATTTCTTAGTTTAACGCTTCTTTTGCTTTTTCAACTAAAGTTGCAAATACAACTTTGTCGAATACAGCGATGTCAGCCAAAATCTTACGATCGATTTCGATAGACGCCTTTTTCAGACCGTTGATGAAACGGCTGTAAGACAGACCATTTTGACGAGCGGCAGCATTAATACGTGCAATCCAAAGTTGACGGAATTGACGTTTTTTCTGACGACGGTCACGGTAAGCATATTGACCAGCTTTAGTTACTGCTTGAACAGCAACACGGTAAGTACGGCTACGAGCGCCATAATAACCTTTAGCTAGTTTTAAAACTTTCTTGTGACGAGCACGAGCGGTTACACCACGCTTAACTCTTGGCATTTTCTAATCTCCTAAATTAAGCGTAAGGTAATTGACGCGCGATTGCTGGAACGTCAGCTTTTGATACTAAACATTTGGCACGTAAGTGACGTTTACGTTTAGTGCTTTTTTTCGTCAAAATGTGACGTAAGTGTGCTTGCTTGCGCTTGAAACCATTAGCGGTTTTCTTAAAACGCTTCGCTACACCCTTGTCTGTTTTCATTTTAGGCATTTCTAAAACTCCGCATTGGGATGTTTAATAAAAAGCAAGGCGAGCAAAGGCCATAGACCTTTGCTACTTTAAGTTTTGCCCTACTTATTTCTTTTTAGGCGCTAGCACCATAATTGCTTGTCGGCCTTCCATTTTCGGGAAAGATTCAACAACCGCATACTCGTCCAAATCAGCCTTGATACGGTTCAATAGATCCATACCTAGGTTTTGGTGTGCCATTTCGCGACCTCGGAAACGAAGCGTAATCTTCGCTTTGTCCCCGTCTTCCAGAAAACGTATCAGGTTGCGTAGTTTTACCTGATAGTCGTTTTCGTCAGTTCCAGGACGGAATTTAATTTCCTTGACCTGAACCTGCTTTTGCTTCTTCTTTTGTTCCTTGGCTGACTTAGCCTTATCAAAAAGGAACTTACCGTAGTCCATAATGCGACATACTGGAGGTTCAGCATTTGGGCTGATTTCTACTAGGTCTACACCTGCTTCATCTGCCAAATTCTGAGCATCTCTGATGCTTACCACACCAATAGCTTCACCATCAATGCCTGTTAAGCGTACTTCTGGTACACCTGTGATTTCTTCATTGATTCTATTAGGGGCCGGCTGACGCCCTGCTGTTTTTTTGATCTTTATGACCTATTCCTCCAACAATTTGAGACTACGGAGCGAAATCTGTTGATGGATTTTAGTGGCGAAATCTTCAAGTCGCATCTTACCTAAATCGATACCATCACGGGTACGCACCGCTACTTCCTTATTTTCCATTTCTTGATCGCCAACGACCAACAAATAAGGGACACGCCTTAAGGTGTGCTCGCGTATTTTAAAGCCTATTTTCTCATTCCTCAAGTCAAAAGACGCTCGAATACCTTGTTCTTTGAAGAATTTTACGACTTCTTCAACATAATCAGCCTGTTTATCGGTGATATTCATCACGACAACTTGCATTGGGGCTAACCAAGTTGGGAAACGTCCTGCATATTCTTCTATCAAGATACCCAAGAATCGTTCCAAAGAGCCTAAAATAGCACGATGGATCATCACAGGGGTCTGACGGCTGTTATCTTCGGCAACGTAAGTTGCACCAAGACGGCTTGGCAACGCATAATCGAGCTGCACAGTACCACATTGCCACGCTCGGTCCAAACAATCGTGTAAAGTAAATTCGATTTTTGGTCCGTAGAACGCGCCTTCGCCTGGCAAAATAGTGAATTCAATATTATTGGCACGCAGAGCTTGCTTAAGTGCTTCTTCCGCTCTGTCCCACATCGCATCGTCACCGATACGTTTCTCTGGGCGAGTAGACAGTTTTACTACGATATTTTCAAAGCCGAAGGTGGCGTAAGTATCGTAAACCATCTGGATACAGGCACTCACTTCTTCTTGAACTTGGCTGTCAGTACAGAAAATATGGGCGTCGTCTTGCGTAAAACCACGTACACGCATTAATCCATGTAACGAGCCTGAAGGTTCATTACGGTGACAGCAACCAAATTCAGCCATACGCAATGGCAGATCACGGTAAGATTTCAACCCTTGGTTGAAGATCTGCACGTGGCCTGGGCAGTTCATTGGTTTGATGGCGTATTCGCGGTTTTCGCTGCTGGTCGTGAACATGGCTTCTGAGTATTTATCCCAGTGACCAGAACGTTCCCACAACACGCGGTCCATCATTAATGGGCCTTTCACTTCTTGGTAAGTGTATTGGTTTAGCTTACGGCGAATGAATCTTTCTAATTCGAGGAAGATGCTCCAACCGTCGTTATGCCAAAACACCATACCCGGTGCTTCTTCTTGCATGTGATACAAGTCGAGCTGCTTACCGATTTTACGGTGGTCACGCTTAGCCGCTTCTTCAAGACGGGTTAAGTGTGTGCTCAAGGCTTTTTTGTCGGCCCAAGCGGTACCATAGATACGTTGCAACATCTTGTTTTCTGAGTTGCCACGCCAATAAGCGCCGGCAATGCTCATTAATTTAAAATGCTGGCAGAAACGCATGTTAGGTACGTGCGGTCCACGACACATGTCAGTGTATTCTTCGTGATGATACAGCGCAGGCGTCGCGTCTTTGCTGATGTTCTCATCCAGAATGGCAATCTTATAATCTTCACCGCGCGCAGCGAATGTATCACGGGCTTCTTGCCAACTAACGACACGTTTTACTACGTCATAGTTGGTTTTTGCCAGTTGAAGCATACGCTTTTCTAATGCGTCGATGTCATCTTGAGTCAACTTGTGCTCAAGGTCGATATCATAGTAGAAGCCATTATCGATAACAGGACCAATCGCCATCTTGGTTTCTGGCCACATTTGCTTAATCGCGTGACCTAATAAATGCGCGCAAGAATGGCGAAGAATTTCAACACCTTCTTCGTCTTTGGCGGTAATGATTGATAGCTCAGCATCGGTTTCAATGAGATCGCAAGCATCTTTTAATTCGCCATTAACGCGGCCAGCGATACAAGCTTTCGCTAAACCAGGGCCAATATCGGCGGCAACATCGAGGGTCGATACAGCATGAGCAAACTCGCGTTTGCTACCATCGGGAAGTGTAATTACAGGCATGAAATGTCCTTTCCAGTGGTGACCCACACGTAGGGCCACTTGGTTTTAGTTAATGTAAGAGAAATGCTCGCTAGGTTAAGACAGTACAGGAGTCTTAGCCGCCTTGCGTAGCAGGGCGTTTATTCTAAGGGATTGTAGCTAAAAGGCGCAAGCATATTGACCAGAATTGGGATTGGAAACAAAAAGCAAATTCATGATTTTGCAGTGTCTTGGTAACTTCTTGGTCATCTAACTCCCCTATTCTAGCGCCAGTTTATTGGGCATCACTGAAAACATGACAAGGGAGTTGATATGTTGAACTGCATTCTACTGGCCGTAACACTCACGCACACTGCAACCGCTTTACCTGAGCCGCAGGTGAAAATCACAAGCAAATCTTTGATTGATACTCAAGTGTTACTCATTGATATTAAAAGTGAACTTGAGCAACAGATGCAGCGTTTAACGCTGGATATTACCCAAGATGCCCGCGATGGCGTGTTACACAGCAGTGAAATGGAGGGGTTAGTGACGGTAAAGGACTAGTTTTTAGAAGAGATAATGATCCAACAAGAAAATATTTAACCAGAAGGTCTATCATGCTGCGTTTTGAGACCGACTTCATCTAAGTCAGTGCACTGCACTCTGCTGTATACTCAAATAGGAAGCACATAAAGCGCACTCAGGTTTCGAATATCGACAAAGCGCAGACAATATAAGCGTACGAAGTATGAGATGCGTTGATTGAGCAGAGCGATTCGCTCTATTGGCGATAAGGAGTTGCACCATGAGAGTCATGAACAAAGTTATTGCTTGTCCCCACTGCGGGCACCATCAAGATATCAGTATCGATGCCAGCTGTGGAGACCAAGATTATTACGATGACTGCCGAATTTGTTGTAATCCGATTCACTTACGCTTACACATCGATGAATCGAGACGAACGGTTGAGCTGTATATCGATTCAGACGACGAGCAAATCTATTAAACGAGATTGCACTACACGCTGCGATGTCACAAAACTAACGTGCTTGTTCGTTAAAACGCCTGGCCAGCACGCGCTCGACTGTGTCGACGATAATTTGTGTTTGGCTGTCGATCTCAATATTGAGTTCATCACCCACTTTATACTGACTTAAATTGGTCAGTTTTAAAGTTTCAGGAATTAAGTGCAACTTAAAGCCGGAGTCACTCACCTCGCCTACCGTTAAGCTGCAGCCGTTAACGCCAACAAAACCTTTATAAAAAATGTAATCCATCCATTTAGGCTCAATGCCCAGTGTCAGATCATAATGCTGTTCTGTATGGCTAATATCAACGATTTTAGCCTTGGTATGAATATGGCCAGAGAGAATGTGGCCACCAATCTCACTACCAAAAGTTAACGAGCGCTCAACATTAACGCTTTGACCTATAGACAAATTAGCCAGATTCGTCAGTCGCAAGGTCTCTTCCACTACGTCGAAAAATACCCTATCATCGACTACCTGAGTCACAGTAAGACATACCCCGTTATTTGCCACACTTGCACCAATCGCAAGTCCCTCATGCAAATCAGGTTCGAACGCTACCTCAAGGGTATTTAGGCCATCTTTCTTATGTATTGCAACCACCTCGCAGGTGGCTTGAACTATACCTGTAAACATTTTCTGCTCGCTTAATCGTTAAAGGCTGTATTTATGAATAATTCAGGCTATCAAGCCAAACGTTTAATCCAATTGGCGCTGCCAGTACTGATAGCTCAGGTCACTCAGACCATGATGGGCTTTATTGATACCGTTATGGCGGGCCGTGTTAGCGCGGTTGATATGGCCGCTGTTGCGGTCGGCACTAGCCTTTGGTTACCCGCTATTCTGTTCGTCCAAGGTTTACTGATGGCTTTTACGCCTTTATTTGCCCACTACAATGGAGCGAATAATCAAAAAGCCATCCAACCTTTGGCCTTTCAAGGTGCCTATCTTGCCATCATTGGCGGCATTGGCGTGATGGTTTTCCTCGCATCTGCGCCCTTTGTGCTTAGCCATATGGATTTAGAACCCGAATTATACCGCTTAACCATAGGATATCTCGACGGTATTTTATGGGGCGCACCCGCATTTGTGCTTTATCAAGTGCTACGTGGCTGCAGTGAAGGTATATCCTATACCTTACCGACCATGGTCATTGGTTTTGTCGGTCTAGCCGTAAATATCCCCGCTAACTATATTTTTATTTATGGACACTTTGGCGTACCGGCCATGGGCGGCGCAGGCTGTGGTATCGCCACTGCTCTCGTATTCTGGGCCATGCTAGTTGCCATGACCATTTACATGCAGTTACATAAAAAATTCGCGGCTTTAGCTCCCTTCAGTAAATTTCATCGTCCAGACTTTGAAACTATGAAGAAAATGACCAAACTCGGCATGCCGATAGCAATGGCGCTGTTTTTTGAAGTGAGTTTATTTGCCATCATAGCGCTATTACTCGCGCCACTTGGCGCAACAGTGGTCGCAAGTCACCAGATTGCGCTCAACTTTTCTGCCATCGTATTTATGCTGCCGTTATCTATCGGTATCGCGGTATCGATTCGGATTGGTTATTACTTAGGACGTGATCGCGCTGATATTTCCGCGGTGGTCACTAAAGTGGGCTTATGGCTGGCACTATCCCTTGCTCTAACGACAGCGGTTTTGACCGTCTTATTTAGATTCCAAATTGCGAAACTTTATAATGGTGATCCTGAAGTGGTTGCCTTAGCCGGCAGCTTGATGTTGATGGCAGCCCTGTATCAATTATCTGATTCAGTTCAAGTGGTCGCAGCGGGTGCTCTTCGCGGTTATAAAGATACACGCAGCGCCTTTTATATCACGCTGTTTTCCTACTGGGGGATTGGTATGTCACTCGGTTATACCTTAGCTTATACGGACCATATCGTTCCCGCGATGGGCGCCCATGGATTCTGGGCAGGATTGATTGCGGGCTTGACCTCAGCAGCGCTGTTATTTTTCATTCGTCTGCGTTACATCCAAAAGCATGGCGTGCATTTGAGCCTTATTGAAGGTGACAGTGTTCACCATTGATTGCATTAATGGCGAGCGACAGTGCTCGCCTTTTGGTTTATCAGTTTGATTTCGATGCATTCTCTGAAGTAAAGCGAATAAGAAATTGCGGTTTTATCAGCGGCGTTGTTGAAACACTGGGCAAGTTGCACAGCAATTCACCATTTGACGACAAATTTGTTTTTTTTGCTTGCCAGCCCTGCGCTATGCCCCTAATATAGCGCTCGTTCCAAGGCGCAACGCTTTTGAATAGCTTGTTAAATTTTGCGATGCACCCGTAGCTCAGTTGGTTAGAGCACTACCTTGACATGGTAGGGGTCGGTGGTTCGAGTCCACTCGGGTGTACCACTCTCTTCAAAGAGTCTAAATTTGAAATTCAAACAGTGCACCCGTAGCTCAGTTGGTTAGAGCACTACCTTGACATGGTAGGGGTCGGTGGTTCGAGTCCACTCGGGTGTACCATTTCTTATTATGTATTTCATTAATCCCCCTCTGCTTATCAAGCTAAATACAATTAATCTGCCTTTTAAAGCAGGTGTTTATGGTTTTCACTGCCTTTATCTTTTGATTTAAAATTCATTCCCAAATATCTCAAAGTTCAAAATCCAAAGTAATATCCTGTGCTAAATCAAATATTCGCAGTGGTATTTCTGCGCCCTCTCCAATCCTTTTAAACGAGCGACCTAAAAATTTCTGACTAAGTACGGCATCGAACAGACACTCGAAGGTTAAGATCACAGAATAATGCATTCAAAGTCTGTTCGTTGAAAATAGCGTTCAAACAATCATCTGCAATTATCATCACCGCTCAATAGTGAGCGATCCTATCTGCATTTAGCGAGGAAATCCCAATGTCGAATGAAGGTTATCATGAACCCATTACTGAACTCACAGATAAAACCAAGGACATGCACCGTGCACTTACATCACTGATGGAAGAGCTTGAAGCAATAGACTGGTATAACCAAAGAGTTGATGCGTGCAAAAATAATGAGTTGAGAGAGATACTCATACATAATCGAGATGAAGAAAAAGAACATGCTGCAATGCTACAAGAATGGATAAGGAGACAAGATCCGAGCTTTGATAAACAGCTAAAACATTACCTTTTTACAGATACGCCTGTTGCTCACACAGCTATTGTTCACAAATAAGTATTCAATCTGGCTGTTTGAGTAAGCCATTTTCGTGAGCAAACGCCTTTAGTCACTAAGCTGCCGTTCTTATAATACAAACCTCTGTATGTGTTATTGCACCATTTAGCTCAGCTCATACAACCTTGCTGAATACTAGCGTGCAAACTGTAATGCTTCGGACTTAGTGACTTTCATTTTTAGCGTGAAGGACTTCACCTAATGCTACCTTAACGAAATATCTTGCGTGTAAACCATATCTCGCGTGTAAATCTTAGGCGTACAGGACCTTTCAATCTCAGTATGGCGAGCACTGCCGTGCAAGAAAAACGAGCGATGTCAGCCATTTTTAAACGACTAAAAACATCACTCACTATTTTTAGCTACCTACGGCAATTAGAAATGACGACTCAATATTGAGGTCATACATGACTTAGGCTTTATCACTCAAATTTTACCGAGTAGAAGGAGTATAACGAGGATCAATACTACCAAACCTAATCCACCGCTCGGGCCGTACCCCCAGCTCTTACTGTGTGGCCAAGTCGGAGCCACACCGATCAGCATCAGAATCAAAACCACTAATAATATTGTTCCTATACTCATGAGAGTCTCCTAGACATTATGGATATAACTCGAACTAGAAATCTTAATCAATATGACTAAGATCCTTTTAAATACCCACATTAAGCTGCCAAACTTTATGCTTAAGGTGCTTACTTAATTGTAAAAGCCGCTGACATCAACTGTGTTTGTCGGCATCCTTAGCCGCTTCTTTTACATTACCAATTGCTTTTTGAGTTTTACCTTTTATCTGTTTCTGAACCCCTTTCATCTGCTGTTTCGGGTTGCCAACGATCTCACCAATTTTTTGCTGCACTTTGCCTGCTGCGTCTTTTATTGAACCTTCTATCTGGTCTTTGTTCATGGTCAATTTCCTTTTGTTGTTGATATAACATCTAAATAATAATGAGCGCTAACAATCAGCTATGAGCTATTGTTCATTTTTAGTAAATAGCGTTTAGTAAACATCTAAATATTTTTAGTAAAAATCTTAGTTGGTAAATATCAGTAAAGCGACATAGAAATTAGGCTAAAATTAATTCCGCGGTGTTTTCATAAAATTGTGTGACTGGCTCCACATCAATCATACCGTGTCAACTTAGGTATTAATGCTACAATATGACATTGGTTTAAATAGGAAAATATTTTGTAGCAATCTTGAATTTTATCTTAAGTATAAATTGTGGCGATCATTTTATTTACTGAAATTTAGTATTAACCATGACTGAATTCCATTATTTAATTACCTAGTGATTTTCCAACTAAACGACATCCTAATGATGAGCCACAACATCAAGATAAATAACATAAAATATCTTATTAAGATAAAATTTACCCATTAAAGGCATATCAATCTAAACTCTGTATCCAATTTATAATTTATCTAAAAGTGTGTCTGTGCGATAGCGTACACATTATAAATATTTTAATACATAATTTAACTTAAAACATCATCTGATACCTAATATAGCTACATTTGCGTATGTCATAGATGCCATTAAAAATATGAATATGAGTATTCAGTGGCTAAACTAAGAAGGAACTAAGAGGTATAACTCTAAAAACGTTAAAATGGTCTAGAGGTGTTCATAGCATCTTGTAGAACTTAGAGAACCACAGTTGGTAGTCTAAGGTTTTTAGCACCAACTAGCCTCGACTGCTGATTTTTACAATAATGCTTCTATATTCGCAAGAAGAACACGATAACCTACGTTACCATAAAATATTTGTCTACCTTCGTCGATAATATAACTTGGACTGCCTTGTAGATTTTGTTGTGCTGACTTTTGGTAGTTGCTCATTAATGCGGCTATAGCAGAACCATCATGAACGCTTGAGGTGATTTTTTTCTGTTCCAGCCCATAGAAATCAACCAGATCATAAAGTATTTCAAGCTTACCAATATCCAATGCGTCGATAAAAAATGCACTCCGAAATTTCAATGCCATATTGATACTGGTGTTTTTGTCATAGATAAGTTCAATGGCTTTAAGCACTAAATGAGCATTGGCCGACGTTGTCGGTCTGACTTCTGTCCATATTTTTGAGTTCGTGGGAACGTCATCACGGATAGATGCAGATTTATGTACATGCTCTGCAAAACCATTATATTGACCTTTCTGTTTCCATTGCGTCTCAATTTTTGTTTGAACATCACCAAATACATCGAGATAATGATATTTAAAATGAATTTTATTTTCTAACTTTTGATTTAACTCCTCAATACGTTGTTGTGCAACCCAAGCCCACACACAAAGAATATCAGAATAGTAATCAATGTTCAGGGGTTGATTCATGTTAATCCTTAATAATGTGGCAGTTTAAGTCATACACTCTAGTTTCAAGGCTAATCAATAATTATTGTGATGGCAGATCTACTTGTTACCCACATGAAGTCAAGATTTCAATATCTGAACTACAGAATAAATACCGAAGCTACACCGAGCAATAGGTAAAAGGATGTGATTTTTAGCAGACATACTAGAAGTCATCGATTTGTTTCATATTACGTGCCAGTAA
The DNA here is from genome assembly GCF_030848765.1 of Shewanella oncorhynchi. Lineage (NCBI taxonomy): Bacteria > Pseudomonadati > Pseudomonadota > Gammaproteobacteria > Alteromonadales > Shewanellaceae > Shewanella > Shewanella oncorhynchi. The sequence goes on along the minus strand of NZ_CP132914.1, from coordinate 2,543,233 downwards.
TCGCTTTTCAGCTTCTTCAAGGGACAGTATATTGCTAAGAAATTCTGTTACGGAAGGTGCAGAACTGCAGTTTTGTAGATATTCAAACAGCCCTACAATATTTTTATGATACTCAAGTGTGGCCATCGCTATTTCATCCGTATCCATCCTCTTAAACGGATGTTCACCTATGGTGTTAAAAGGAATAGCGGTTTTTTCATAATAATGCCGACAATAAGTGTTAAGTGCATTGCTATTGCCATTATCTTCGAACTGTCTGATAACCAGAGCCATTTTTTGCTCGTGGGCTGAAATATACTCCAACAGTAATCCGCTTCTTTCGCTATCATTTGTAAGTGCGCAATGTGCCGCAAATGCATGCAGCTGTTGGTGTATATTTCTAGTCCATTGCATAACATCATAAAGCGTTTCTATTTGCATATTATTCTCCTCAAAACGGGAGTCCTTGGTCTTTACTGTGAAAAATGAATCACTTTTCTATGCATTGATGAAAATAAACTTACTAAACAAGCCTATATTTACTATGACATTATGTCTCATTAAAAGTGCAGTTTTGAAATGATTATTGACTAAATAGTCAAACACTTATGTCTATTATTAATGATATGAATTGTTAACAACTTGTCATCAACATAAAATACTTTATAAGTCCAACAACGGCTTAATTTATGTAACATCTGGTCTTTAGCTTAAAAAGCTGGCGATAAGCCATAACCTTGTAATGAGGCTAATGACATGAGTATACCTATATTTTTCTATTGACTCTGTTCGTTGCCGCACTGATTGTTGACAATACAATGCGCACAAGAAAGAAGGAAAACTACCAATATAATATGTGCCATTCCATAACTAGATTGAAGGGCATCATCTTCCCGCTTTCAGTTAATAACAGTATTAGATTTTGGAACGAACCATAGGTGAGCTAGCCCAATATTTACCGATGTCAGTACTGAGTCGTTAATACGCACTAAACGAGCCATCAAAATATTGGGAATAACAATAATAGAAGATATAAAAGGAGTCGCCGATAACTCGGCTACTCCTTTTATTTAGCGGAAAATTTAAAAGCGGTAATTAAAACTCAGGGTCACATTACGTGGGGTTCCGTAGTGATACACACTGTATGCAAGAGGCATATAGGATGCTGCAGACATATAGGCATAGTATTTTTCATCCAGCAGGTTTTCGAGATTTAGTTGTAGGTCCATATTTTCCGCCAGATTATAACGAGCCATTAGGTTAACTAGTGAATAAGCATCTTGCTCAATTACAACGCTATCATTTTGTGCGTAACTATCACTCTGCCAGTTAACGCCACCGCCAACAGTTAATTCAGGTAAATGATCGACAAACTGATAGGTAGTAAAGAGTTTAAACTGTTTGCGAGGGCTCGTGGTTTCAAGTTCTTTGCCTTCTGCATCTTCTGCGGTGAATTGAGAGTAACCTGCCGAAATATTCCAGCCATCAATAAACTCACCTACAACTTCTAACTCAAAGCCAGTACTTTTAGTACCTTGTATTGCATAATAAGCACTTGTCTGACCATTTGCTTTTTGCTCATCCGTCGGCTCAAAGTCTGTATCTTGCTTAGCAAAATTATCCTGTTCAATCTTAAACAGTGCCACAGTGGTGTGTAGACGGTCGTCCAGATAAGCGCTCTTTAAACCGATTTCATAGGCTTTACCTTCGAGTGGATCCAGATAGTTACCGCTAGCATCTTGTTTATTCTGCGGATTAAATATTTCGGTATAACTGGCGTAAACACGATGCTCTTCGTTTATGTCATACAAGGCGCCAACATAAGGAACGAACACGCCATCATCACCAAAGTTGGTATCAGTACCATAACTGATCCCTTCGCGGTTCCAACTAGAAATACGGCCACCGGCAATCACTTTTAAATCATCGGTAAGTGTTAGCCGAGTTGCTGCGTAGAAACCTTTCTGCTCGGTATCCATATTCAACTGGCGATTGGCGTTTGTTGACCATTCAGGCTCTTCAAAGGCGTTGCTTTGCCAATCATAAAAGTTTTCAACTGCCTTTGAGTCCCAGCCCGTCATATTCTCACGGATGGGTTCATAAGTATCAGCATAGGATTTCTGTTTGCTGTATAAGGCACCAGTCACAAATTGATGCTCACGGTTAAAGAGTTGGTAATCGCCTTTCAACTGAAAATCGAAATTATCAGAGTTACTTTCACCATGGCTGTGATAACGCTGACCGCTCAAACCTGCACCGGTTTCTTTATTCAGCAAGCCAGACATATAGATCATTTTGGTGGTGGTTTCATATTCCATGCGATTATAGTTCGCCACCAACTGCCAACCATTGCTGAAATAATGGTTCAAGTTAGCAAAATAGTTGATGTTAGTCGTTTCCCAACGGCTCCAATCTGCCGCTGTTGTAGTAGAAACATCCCAATCAGTAGCCGAACCATCGCTGAATACTGCTGGTAACGCACCCCACATCGCTCCTTTGGGGTTGTTGTTATTGTAACTACCGCCAACGCGCAGCATAGTGTTGTCAGTAATGTCTGAATCAATTACGCCGTAAAGAATGGTCTTACGGTCTTGATAAAGATCCTGATAAGAATCGCTATTGACATATTTCGCGACCATGCGACCGCGCACACTGCCACTGTCGTTGAGGCCATTAGAAACATCTGCGGTAACTTGTTTTTTATCCCAGCTACCCGTAGCAACATCAACATAGCCCTTAAGTTCGTCACTGTCGGCATGTTTGCGCACTAGGTTGATTGAAGCAGAAGGATCCCCTGCCCCCGTTAGTAAGCCTGTTGCACCACGCACCACCTCTACACGCTCATACAGAGAGATATCAGACACAGTCTCACCTGCATCGCCCCCCAAACTCCAAGATAAAGGTACGCCATCAATCTGGTAATTCTGAACCGCAAAACCACGGGCCATAAAGCCATTTCGAACGTTATCTGTTTTAGATGAAGACAAACCTACTGTGTTATTAACCACATCAACAACGGTATTGAGTGCCTGATCCTGGATCCGTTCAGCGGTCAAGATGCTCACTGACTGTGGCGTTTCCTGCAGTGACAGCCCTAAACCTGTGGCGGTATCAATGGTTCGACTCACAGTGTACTTGCCCATCACTGTTATTTTTTCAATATTTTGATCATTTGCATCTGCTGCAGAAGACGGCTCTGCAGCCAAAACTGACAAAGGGTTTAATGCCAAAGTAATGGCAGACGCGAGAGGTAGTAGATAAAAGCGCATAGTAATTTAGGGAGTTTATTTAGGATGGATATACGGTAACACTATTGCGAATCACTTTCATTTGTATTTTGGTGATGTATATAACAAATTCATCATTTATTAATGAGGAATAAACGTCCCCGCTGTGTTTATGCCTTCAAAAGTGAGCGTTTACGGCGAAAAAGGTTATTCTTTACCCGTATTCGGTTAATCATTCTTAATCTACGCCACTAAAAGCGACCCTGAAATTATTACTCCATAGGATCGCCATTAGTGTTTAGCTTTTACCTCATTCAGTGTGTCTGTACTATTAGCTCGGCAGGCAGAGGCCACTTTGCCACTTGCCACTCACCTTGCCAATTCTCAATCGATATCCACAGACTATCGGCGGAGGTTAGCGTCTTAGTTGCGATGGCGTGTACGTGTTGGCCATGCTTATTACCGTGTAAAATACCATTCTCGCTGCGCTGTAAATCTGCTATTGGCAAAGCCTGCGTTCCAATATTGGCATAGCCTTGGCGTATATTGCCTACCTCACCTTTTTCAAAAACCAACATAAAATCTTTCACATAGTCATCATGATGCACATAGGGTGCTTTTAGATCTAAGGGTAAAGGAGCTATTTTAAATTCACCTAACTCTTGAGCCTGCCAGGCCGGTGGAAATGTAGGTGTTAGCGACTGATACAAAAACAATAGAGGGAGCAATAGAATAAACCCACTCAGTTTATATTTATTTTTTTGCCAAAAAGTTGAATGAATGAAAGCCATTAACGTACCTCCTCTAACCTATCTGCCACAGCACTGGGGGATTCCATTTTTTTAATTGCACGCACATTACGCAGTCCCCACATCATAAATCCCGTGATTGACATACCCGATAGGATCACCCCAAAAATAAACCAAATGATTTTTGTCCAGATACCACCTAAGGTACCGTAATGCAAAGGATCTGCGATATGCATTAGTGTTTGTATCCCTGTCATCGTCTCGGGTGATGTCGCTCTTGCAATCTCCCCCGTCCAAGGGTTAATACTAAGGTTGTAAGAATACTGATCGTAAAAAATGTGCTCGCCACTACCGCTCAGATGATACATGTCACGATTATGCTCGGGTTTCATCACATAGCTTGGTTGAAAGTCTGGAAAGTGCGTTTGCGCTAATGTTAAGGCTTGTGCAAATGTCACGCTTGGATCTGCGGGATTCACATCACCCTTTTGGATAAAGGGCAATTGCTCAGCAGCAACCAATGGCGCATGTGGCTCAATATCAATATCAGCATGCCAAAAAATGGCTTGGACTAAATACCATAATCCGGTAACGGCCATAATCGCGATAAACCAAATAGACCACACACCAGACAATTTATGCAAATCGGCCAATAGTGTCTTTTTACCTTGACTCACACGCAATTTCGGAGCAAAAAAACTTCGCCAAAAACGTTTATAAACAATGAGTCCCGTCACTAAAGACGCGAGCATAAACAGCGCCATCGAACAGACAAGGTAATAGCCCAAGCTGTAACCGCTTTGCCAAGGAAATAATAACCAAGCATGCAAAGATCTGATAAAACCGGCAAATGTCATGCCTTCATTAATCTGTTGGATCTCACCTGTGTATTGATTGACATAGGCCATGGCATAGGGTTTATCCGCGTCACTGAACATGATCACATTGACCATATAAGGTTCTAATGTCATAGCGCCAGAGACTGCCGCACTTGGGTAGGCTTCCTCAACAATCGTTATTAATTCACTAACCGGTTTTACGGGTAAATCATTAGGGTTCAACGCCCTCGATGCAGGATTCGTTAACCAAGTGATCTCATGACTCAGTACCGCAATCGTCCCCGTCAAGCAGATAAAACAAAATAACAACCAAATTGGGAGCGACACCCAACCATGCAACATAAACCAGAATCGGTTACTGATCTTCGCCATTTGTGACTTTCCTAACACTTATCGTATTTCGCGAGTGTAAAGGTAATGCAAATTGTTATCAATACGATGTACTGGGAATTGTTTTCAATTAGAATGCCGGTCACAAAATACTATGATGGGGAATCATGATGGATAAAACCTTGTTAGCAGCGCTCATTTCGAGCCTATTGTTAGCGCCGAGTTCCTACGCCAAATAGCTTCTTACTACTCTAGTATTGATTTCTACAATCAAGGTTTCTTCGGCGAACCGCGAAATGTCGAACTTAGCCTGAGTTATAATTTTTAGTCTAATTGTTAATCGCCAATACCGCGCATCACTTTTATGCGCGGTATACCTAAAGCTAAACTATCCTGCGTTAAAACAGCATCCGGTAAACTTCAATGGATTAACCCTTTGGGCTCAGTGGGATAATCCATTACAATGAAGTCCATTTTGAGTTCGTAAAACAGATGTTCCGCCTATGCCTAAGTCTCACACCCACATGCATCAACATTTGCAGATGCCACATGCTAAATTAGATCTGCAAGCTCTAGTGGGCACTCTTGCCTTTGAGCAAGTGACCATTATTGGTAATGCTTCCGGCGATTGGCAGCCTGCGACCACAGGTACGACATTTATTTTTAACGGTACTCAATGGGCTGAAAACAGCAATGTAAATAATCAGATAGTAAATATCGCCAACGGTGGTTTTGCTGAATCAAAATATGCCTTTGTGGTACAAGGTCATCCACAAAGTGGTCTGCTTACGCAAGCCTTGACACAAGTTGCGATTGAATTAACGCCTCAGCTTGGCTGCTGGCCTTCATCTGGCTTAACCACAATAGTATTGATGCAGCAATTGTCTCAGCATGTGCAAGTGCAGCGGATGTCGCTGTTTCCGAGTTTATCAAGACCCAATGATTTACCGCCTGACGATCACTTACCTTGCATGGTGCATAATTGGTTAGGCGAACGGCGGATTGCCCAGGCTTTGGTACCATCGCTCGACTGGCCTGAATTTAGCTTAGCGTCCGTATTTTTACCTCGCCTATCCGCAATAAACCAAATGCAACCATGCCAAGTCGCACCTAGGATAAACGCAGGTAATCCCTTTGATTTACTTGAGCGTTTACAAGAGTCGAGCTTATTAATCGCAGATGCGCTAAATCCAGCCACGCGGCAGATGCAACTTGAATGGCTAATCACACTGGCGCATACACCCATCAACATTTGGCAGCAATTTGCTCATCCTAGCCAGCTCATCAATACTGAAGCTTTATTTTTCAACCACATGCCAGAATCAAAATCCAGCAATTGGTATTTAATGGATACTCAGGCATCTCAATATCTTGATGCGATTCGCCATAGTTTGGCCTATTGTTGGCAAACGTTGTCGACTAAGCACGCGAGCTTGTGATTGGCAATCAGTCTTCAAACGGCTCGTGACCCTCCCCCCTGTCCACTGCCATTCGCATTCAAAACACATTCAAAATACCTAAGGCGAATGTCGTTTTACCTTTTACCTTGCCCTCTACCGACGCTAAACCAACCTCTGTTTAAATGCATGACTCAAAACGTCAACACGCCCTAGTTAAGGGATTTTTACCCAATGCGATCCCCAACGGTTCAAAGTAATTGATCAGCGCCTGAAAAATCACTTGTCTGTGGGTCTCATCGGGATAAGCCCCCTCCTTTGCCATTGTTGAGAAACGGGTTCCCGACACTAAATACGGATTCGAAATATCAGTATAGGATTCAATACAGGCTTCAAATGCTCGCGCCATCATCTCCGTTGGCCGAGAGAAGTACTGCATCCCATGTTTTTTATCTAATGCAATCGCTCGGCGAACATAATCATGGGGCTCATCACCCTGTCCACTCAACAATGTCACTTTGAAGATCTCAGATAATCGAACATTTAATGGATGCTCTATAATGGGCAGATCGGATAGCCAAAGATCGCTCGCACACTGAAACCGCTTATTAGTAGGTTTGAATGATTTAGCGGCAATATAATGGTCAAACGCATGCCAAAACTCATGGGCTAAAGCACCTGCACCTGCATTTTTAGCTAATGCCAACTCTCGGGTCGCGGGTGCATAATGGGCCTGAACGCCCTTTTGGCCGCCATGACCAAAGGCCAGGCTGACGGTTTCTCGCAGTCCTAAAGTCAAAGGTGGCAATTTTAAGATAAAGGCCAGATCGGCGAGCGAATCAAACACTAAATCTGCAGCAATGCGCGATTCATCTCGCGTCACCCAGCGGCCCACACGCACATGGCTAAAACCAAAGGTTTGTTTAATATCAAGAAAAGTGACTTGCTCACCAAATCGATAATCGGGTCCATGGCGGTTATATTGCTGATTGATTAACACGGCTTCCCTTGAACCCTTTGCAGTGAGAGACACATTAAGCTGGCTATTTTAGGTGAAAATGCACAGGAACAAAACGCTGCATTAAGTGCAATATCAAGTTAAGAATAGGAGCCAAGCAGCGCTTACCCTTGGTTTGGTATCGCGATGCTTAGATTTCGTCAACCACAGGGTTCGTTAAGTTTTAGCCGTTAATATCACATCATCCCAAACCACGACACGATTTCGCCCCGTAGTTTTAGCGTGATACAAGGCTTTATCGGCCTCGGCCACCAGCTTTTCAGCATCTGAACGGCACTGACTCCCTATTTCAATCGGTGAAGGCACAGACTGAAGCGCTAAAATACCGCTGTTTTCTTCGATGGCATGATGAGTAATTACAGGTGTTAACGCACTCACTCCTGCCGAAAATTGATAGTGAAAATCGGCGACTATCGCTGAAATATCTTCATTCGCAAGCGCTGACATCATACGCGTCACAATTTTCTGCGCGACATCGATCGATGTTTCTGGCAGTAATAGCGCAAATTCCTCACCGCCGAAGCGACCAAAGATATCGTATGGGCGCGTGCGAGCACTGATAAATTGGGTAAAATGCTGCAGTATCTTGTCACCCACTTGATGCCCATAGCGATCATTAACGAGTTTAAAATAATCGATATCCATCATGACAAGGCACAAAGGTAACTGTAGACGACTCAAGCGTTTGATTTCATGCTCTAACTGCTGGAAAAAATGCCGTCGATTGGCAATACCGGTTAATTCATCGGTGAGTGCGAGTCGATTCAACTCAGTCTGCGCATTCCTTAGGGCAAATTCGACCTGTTTTAACTGGGTAATATCGGTGCAAACAATGACCATATCGCCATTGTGATAGACCTGCTCAGAAAGTTGCAACCAGCTACCGTCGACCAGATCCACTTCAAAACGTCGAAAAGCTGATTTACGTTGATTCGCATGAATAAGTTCAAGCCATTCCTCTATGGTTTCATGATCAATTTTAGGCCCTTGCTTATGGGTAAAGGCAAAGTGCATCATGTCGTCAAAATGCCGGCCAGCCATGTCTTGATCAACAAAACCAAACATTTTCGCAAAGGTATGGTTATAAAAGATAAAATGATTGTGCTTGTCCAAAACAGCGAGGCCATTCTCGCTTAGCCGTAAGGCTTCAGTTAAAAAGGGGTAAACAGACTCAAGAGATTCTTTTTCCATCGATTATTCCTAGCAATGACGCTTTTAGAGAAGATCTCCGACATGTTTAGATTAGCAGCGTTCTACACTAATCACAGCGTCTTTGTCTTTACCCCCATATTACCGCAACGGGATTGGCTCTACCGCGATGTAAATCCCACACATTCGGCAAATAAGCTTTAAAAACCAGATCCAATGCTTTGATAATTTACGATTTTACGGCCAATTTACTGAGAAATATTTCAGCACTAAAAGGTTTCTGCATGAAATGTACCTCAGGGAATAATGCTAACTCAGGAATATCATCGCTATCATTAGCTGAAAGCAAAAAGAAGCGACAGTGATGCTCAAGCTGGGTATCACTGGCAAGGTTTTGTAATGTTTGTTGCATCTGTTTAATAAGTTGCAAGCCATTCATATCTTGTAAACGGTAATCCACAATAACAATATGTGGCAATGAGTGAATCAACATCTTAAGTGCTTGCGCTGCGTTATCAACACTGAAGGTTTGAAAATGATAGTGCTCTAGCATGGCTTTGCAAATCTCAAGGTTAAACAGATTATCATCTATGATTAACACTTTTTGTTGATCATATTGAATCGTTAATCGTTCTTTCACCTCGGTAAGTTGGCAGGGAAAATGTAACAGCACTGTGGTGCCTTTGCCCTTTTGACTGCGCAACATAAACTTACCGCCAATTTGCTCAAGCAATCGATTACAAGTATAGAGTCCTAATCCCATGCCCGATGTTGTTGTATATGAGTTAGATGCGTGCATAAAGGGATCAACTAAAGCGCGCTGCGCTTCCTTTGACATTCCCTCGCCAAAATCGCGGATCAGTACCCTAAGCATAGGACTATGGTCTTTATGGTTACGTATAAGGCGTAAGTCCATATAACAATGCACTTCGCTACCCGTACTGTATTTAAAGGCATTATTGATAATGTTCGTCATGAGTTGGAATAACTTAGTCCCATCGAGCTCGATAAACTTCGGCAGAGACTCATTCACGACAACCTTTAAACGTTTACCCGATGTCGCACTAAAAGCACGATAGTAATCCTCAATATTGCTCAGATATTCGTGTAAATTGACTAAATGCCGATTCAATTTTAACTGCCCAGCTTCAGCCTTACTGTAATTCAACGTATTTTCGGCAACCGAGTAAAGTAAGTTAGCTGACCAGGTCATTTTATCGATAATTTCGTCCAGTTTTTGTGGCTGTGAGCGCGCTTTTTTTAACATGCGACTGTAGCCAAGAATGGCATTGATAGGAGTGCGGATCTCATGATTTATGCTGGAAAGCACTGCTAATCTAGATCGATTATCGAGCTTAATCTGCTCTACAATATGCTGATTTTTAGACTTAAAGTACAAAAGAAAAGACAGAGTAATACCAAGAGAAGCAATCAGTAAGATAATCACGATTAGCTCGACAACCTCTTTTTGTGGCACTTGATATTCTATGCGTAAATTCACACGGGTTTGGTATCCAGGAATATCCAAAGTTCGGCTATCTGAGTAGCTAAACATTGAAAATATGCCTGTGGAAAACTCATGGTTACAGGATGAACTTTGCAATAACGATTGTTCAAATTGATAGCTAATACATACACCTTGCTCCTGCTCAATCCGCGCTAATATCCGCTGATGAGAAATGGCATAGACTAAATAAAGCGTATTAGGCCCATCGATATTAACAACCGCTAACGTGTAATCGGCAAGGCTAGCCTGAAGTTCCCCTTTACTATTCTTGACTAATTTAAGTGGCTTAAGTTCTGGCGCCATTGTCTGATCAGAGATATAGGCCAGTTCAAGTTCGGAGGTCAGTGTAAAAGCGACAGCAGATTTGATCTTCAGTAAGTCCTTAGCAAAAACCTCAAATTCCTGTGACGTTACCTCACTCGAAGCATAAAAAAACGATTTTAGCGCATCCAACATAATTTCATGTTGTAAGAACATATCCCGTGAAGAAGTAAAAACCGCTTCTGCTTTTTTATTGTAAATGGAGTCAAATTCATAACGTGAGTGGGACAAGGTTAACCACAGCACCAACAGAGTGACCCATAAGCCACTGAACATATTGATACAAGCGCTATATTTAAAGCTCATTAGCGTAATCCATTACGGCCTTTAGCAAGCTGCATAACTGATATTCAAACTGCTCTCGCTCGCAAACATCCATGACAGACAGCATATCTTTAAGCTGCAAGTAGCGCGCAATACCCGTAAATTGATGTTTCAGCCCTTCGATATTGTCAGAAGATTCATATTGTTCTAGCTCAAGTCGCATTCGCTGTAATTCAGCAATCAGTGTCAATCGCAGTCGTGATTGCTGTTCTTGGCTGTATTGCTCAAAGAATACAGATAAGGCCTTGAGTAACTCAGTATTAGCATTCATACATTAGGCACTCCTATTATATTGAGCAATCCAATCAATAAGATAACGACCTTCAATCGGGGGGCTGTACAAATAACCTTGGGCAACATCACACCCCAACTCAGAGAGAATTAACTCTATTGCACTTGTCTCAACGCCTTCTGCAACCACCTTTACGTGCATCTTCTGCGCAAGCGCGATGGTGGATTCTACGATGAGATAATGTTGGTGATTGATATCCATATCGGAGACAAAACTTTTATCAATTTTGATCTCTTTAAAGGGAATGGCATCAAGACGATCATAAGTAGAATAACTTTTACCGAAATCATCGAGGGAAATATCAATATTATTGATGATCAGCCGTGCAATTGAGTTAAGCACTCTATCTTGGTTAATGATTTCCTGTGATTCGGTGAGCTCTAAAATCAAATGGATTTGTTTATACTCACGACCACATTCGATGATGTACTCAATGAGTTCATCACAGGTCAGATCATCTGCGGTAATGTTAATCGACAGGGCAAACGCCATTAATAACGGTTGGCGCGACCAACATTGCAATGCTTGGGAAATAACCATCCGCGAAAACAAGCTATTTAGCCCCTGCTGATTCACCAGTGGCAAAAAAACGTCGGGATAAATATAGCCATTGGATTGATCGCAAAGCCGCGAAAGCACTTCAAAACCGATGATCTCCTTTGTTTTAAGGTTAATCTTAGGTTGATAACACAAAATTAATTGTTCATTTTTGAGCAATTGCCGCACATTGATATTCGCCGCCATGTCTTGCACGATAGACTCATCTTGATGGGCACGGTTTCTATCGTCGGAGGCGTCTAGCAATGGCGTTAAAATGTCATTCACATTGATAGGTTTAGCAAATACGCCAAGCAAGTTGAGCTTCAAACCCGTGATAATGCTATCCACCAGTTCTAAAGTCCGTTTATCCGAGGAGCTTATCACCGCAATCGGAATGGCAGTAAATCGGGGCTCGGAAGCCAACATATTAATCACCGCAATACCGTCACCTTGATCCATTTTTAAATCTAAAATGACTAAATCAAGTTTTGCTTCTACAGCTAAAATCAGTTCAATTCCTTGATTACCATTACTGGCTTCATAGATCTCCACATTGTCCTCTGCTAAGTACTTATGGATATCAGCTTTCATGGTTTCTCTAATAAAGCGTTGATCATCTATGATGAGAATATTCATATATTGGTCTCTAACTGCATAAAGAAAATGGGATCGATCGTCTGGGATTTGGATGTAGGGATGACAGAAAGCTTGAGTAAATTACGATTCGCCATGACTTCTGTGCGACTGGAGAAAAACGAATAGTTTTTGACTGGTTTGAAGCCGCCTTCTATCGTTCTTACTTTAAATATGGGCAACTTAAATTGCGTCAATTTTCGTTTTAGTGACTCATCACAGATATTAAAACTCAAAAACTTAAGTGAGCGACTCGTGGCCAATTCATTGAGATAAACAGACATCATATAATTTTCAATATAAGGCGTTACGCCAAAGGAGGAGAACACCATTAAGGTATCTGGCAAAGCTTGACTGTTATGGTTAATGACCTCAAATAAGTCCACCTCATCATTCATAAATTCAAGGGCAATTTTGCCTTGAGTGCGGCAGAATAGACTGTGTCCAATGATTTGATCCCCAAAGCTAAAAGCCACCACCAATGAGAGTCCACGGAAAAAAGGTTGAGACAACTTACGGCTCACAAAGGATAAACGCGGGTTACTTTCATAAACCAAACTGAGTTGCAGCAGAGTCATAAAGTTTTGATGGTGGCTTTCGATAAACTCGACACGATAAGGAGTATTACGGTAGTACGGATGATCACTGCGTTCTATGGTCGATTCAAAAAGGTTAATTAACGCTAAACCTTCGTTGATGAATTTCTTATCCTCCCGATAAATATCAAACAGTTCAGAGCCAAATATTTCAACGATTTCAGACTGTTTAGCTAGGGATGGAATGTTAACTCCCCGCTCCCAACGGCTAATAGTGATGGAATCTAGCATATCGAACAGGCAGCTTTTTTGCCTGAGTAGACTACATAAATCTTCTTGAGATAAATTATTCTCACTGCGGGTGTGTTTTAAGAAATTGGAGAATGTCTGTGCACTTGTTTTGCTTTGATAGGAGATAGGTGTACAAATCATATCGCGTTCCATCTGAATTTTTTATTTTATCTAGCAGCTCCATATACGTCTTATGGTCGATGTCATCTACTGGCTCTGGATGTCTAAATGTAAAAGTAATCCAAATGCGTTGAAGTTTCTCGATGAAATAAAGTCCAGTGATTTTTTCGTCACTCATCACTCAGTTCCTCCATCTCAGCCTTTTATTCACCACGTTTTTTTGCAATAGGAAAACGAGTATAAATGCCATTGTTTATCTGAGACCATGGCACAGTCAAAAAAGCGATGGAAAAAAGTGTCTAGTTATTCGTTCGGTTAAATCATTGCATCATAGATAAAACCGCAATCAACAGAACCCCCTATAAAACCGCATAAAATATATGATTCACCAGCAAAGGCCATAAAACGCCAAATTGATTATTTATTCATTAAATATTCAACATGCTGGATATAACTTCGGGGTTTTTCTCACTGCTCTGCGCTTTCCCTGCATGGTTATTCACATTTGGAATAGGCAAACCGCGGCAGTATCAGCTTAGAGATATAAGTAGGATAGTTTTTAATGGCTTATGGCTTAAGCAAGCCAACTGCGAAAATAAGTGGGTAATTGGCCAGTCCAGCGTTTAAAGGAACGCCTATAATCACTGGCGTCGCTGAAGGATAAAGAAGTGGCAATACATCTTGCGCAGGTGTAGCCAAGTAATACAGTGCTCTGATTAAACGGGTCTCATCGGCAAGTATCAGCGAGTTGGGCAAAGTTTAAATCCATCTCGGCCAAACAACGTTTTAAGGTGGCTGTTAAGGTGGCTGGGCTCATTGTCAGTTTTTCAGCTATGTCGGGCAAACTTAAGTTATCCCGCATTAGACACAAAAGAATACCAGCCGCTAAGCCTAACCGCAGTTCGAATATAGTAGTGATTGACATATCCCTTGGCGCTGAATGACGGCAGCGCCGAAACCTATGGTTTGACCGTTACGCATCTGCAAGTCGGCAGCGGCGTTTGGCAACAGGGAATGCTGGTGGAGCAAGACGGCTAAAACTACTTACCCAATGATAATCAAACATTTAAATGGTTACCTTGGAGCTGTATCGTCAAACACCTTGACGTTAACTCTGGACATTTAGCAGACTAAGATGAACAAAGGTATAGAATATAAAGCACAGGTGTTAGAGAAGGCGCTGGTATTGGTCGTAAACATGAGCAACCGGCACCATCTGATTGCAAATTGATGAATTAACTGGTTATGCACTTGATATGCAAGTCTAAAACTATAATCCCCGAGATTTTTCTCACCTTAATGCAATAAAGTGAATAGTTAATCATAAAAAAGAGGTTAGCTGTATTCAACAGCTAACCTCTTCTCTTTAAATCAGGCGATAAATCAGATGTTCTATCATACAACTAGAGCCATGACTTCAAAACGACTCTTACAAAAGCTAACTCATACCAAAAGCTAATTTTTACGGATACGAAAATAGCAAGCTGAGGCTAGTCACTGTAAATAACGAATGTAAAACCGAAAAACCATGCCCACACAATTCGACAGATATGAGATTAGCCGCGTTTAGTGCCCCACGGATCGTTGTCATCCGTCGATGGGCTTGGTCCGGAACGCTCAGCCATTCTTGAATCGTTTCTTGGCTCGTTTCGGAGTTCGCTGCGGCGCTGTGAGTTGCTATTCGATGAAGCATATCCAGAGCCGGTGCCACGTCCACCCGTAGGTTTTTTGCCTGAGCTTTTACCTGAACCATTACCAAAGCTCTTACCTGAGCCATAACCAGAGTTGGGACGTTTATTACCCGCTTCGTACTCGGCGCTGGCTTGTGCCTGCATTTTAGCGATAGATTCTATGGTGAGTTCCATCGGTTTACGCGGCGCGATACCTGAGGCAAAACCTCGTTCGCGTGGCTTAAGATCAAACTGCTCACCGACGGCTTTAGGCATACGCTTGAATCGATACAGGTAAAAGTTTTCCACTTTCTCCCGCGCCCACTCAGTCTTCTTGAGGAAAATAATACAAGCCTCAATGGTCGGGTTGGTGTTAAAGCAACCTAGCTTTAATGCCGCGTATAAAATTTTCCAGCCATAAAAATCGACTAACTCAGTGATCATTGTCTCGAGTTTGAGGCCGTGTAATGGGTTGTTCTGTTGCTCTTCAATCATGGGAATTCCAAGTTCAGCCCTATTGGCTGATTTTACTGTATTAGTTTACGGTTTTGAGTTGTTAAACGAGTGACTCAATTCGCTACTAAAATTCGCGATTAGAGAAATCACTCAAGTTATGAATTCATGAGCCACTGACGTTGCTACGGCAATAGCATAGGGCGTTAAGCCTTATTGCTCGCGATGCTTAGATCTTAAATCTTAAGGACCTGAAGCCTCCAAACTGAGCCATTAAATATTAGCCGTAAAATCTGCTGCTCGACAAAACTGCGGGAATAATAACGGTAAATAAGCTAAACGCCTTCTTTTATTTGCGCTAGCGAGGTTTGGCATCGGCTTTAGGGCAAAGAAAATACGCCGCAGCCGACGGTTTTAATCTGCATATCCGCGATATCACGCTAACAGGTATGAACTCAGCATCAAGCTCAAACCCGTTTCTAAATTTTACCTATGATCCGCTGATGCCTTGGGTCAACCTCAAAATAAACGCAACTGAAACGGCTCGATTTATAGCTGCGCATCACATCCTTGCTCGCATCTTTAGCCCTTAGTCTGTATACTCCGCGACCTTATTATCCCAACTTTAATGTTTTGGCTTAGAGTGGGTGAAGCGCATGTTTCATTTTGAGGCTTGTTTGTCACAATCCCCGTTAGCAAATACCTAGGAAAGCTCCTTTGATCTCTACCGCGAACATCACGATGCAGTTTGGCCCTGAGCCATTGTTTGAAAACATTTCAGCGAAATTTGGCAACGGTCACCGCTATGGTTTGATCGGCGCGAATGGCTGTGGCAAATCGACCTTTATGAAGATCCTCAGCGGAGCGTTAGCGCCAACCTCTGGCAATGTGTCCATCACGCCCGGCTTAAAAGTCGGTACCCTAAGCCAAGATCAGTTCGCGTTTGAACAATACAGTGTGATCGATGCGGTGATCATGGGGGATGTTGCCCTGTGGAAAGTCAAACAGGAACGCGATGCAATCTACGCCAATCCGAATATGACCGAAGAAGATGGCATGCGCGTTGGCGATCTTGAAAGTGAATTTGCCGAAATGGATGGCTACAGCGCCGAAAGCCGCGCCGGTGAAATTCTGCTCGAAGCGGGTATTGAAGAATCTTTTCATTACGGCCTAATGCAACAAGTCGCACCGGGTTGGAAACTGCGGGTATTGTTGGCACAAGCACTATTTGCCAACCCAGATATTTTGCTGCTTGACGAACCAACCAACAACTTGGACATACATACCATTAGCTGGTTAGAAGCCGAGTTGAACAAACGCAAATGCACCATGATCATTATTTCCCATGATAGGCATTTCTTGAATGCCGTATGTACCCACATGGCCGATATCGATTACGGCGAACTGCGCATTTACCCTGGTAACTACGAATACTTCCTCGCACAATCGTCTTTGATCCGTGAACAATTATTATCGGGCAACGCCAAGAAGAGTGCTGAAATCGAAGAACTGCAAGACTTCGTTAACCGCTTCGGTGCCAACGCATCTAAGGCAAAACAAGCCAGCTCGCGCGCGAAAAAAATGGACAAGATCAAGCTTGATGAAGTGAAATCCTCAAGCCGTATTCACCCTTCTATTCGTTTCGATGCTGGCAAGAAAATGCATCGCCAAGCACTGATCCTCGAAGATTTGGCCCACGGGTTTGATGGTGAGCTGCTATTCGAAGGCGGCGACTTAATCCTCGAAGCCGGTGCAAAATTAGCGATTATCGGCGAAAACGGCGTGGGGAAAACCACTTTCCTACGCTGCTTAGTCAATGATTTAGAACATAATAAAGGCGTGATCAAGTGGTCAGAAAACGCATCAATCGGCTACTGTCCACAAGACAGCAGTGACGAATTTGATAATGACTATACATTAATGGATTGGATGTCACAGTGGCGCCAACCTAAGCACAACGACCTTATGGTACGCGCCATGTTAGGCCGTCTGCTGTTCACTGAAGATGACGCGAACAAGAAAGCTCGTAACTGTTCAGGCGGAGAGAAAAACCGCTTGTTATTCGGTAAGTTAATGATGCAAGACATCAATGTGCTGATCATGGACGAACCGACTAACCACATGGACATGGAAGCCATCGAAGCACTCAATAATGCGTTGAAAGACTTTGAAGGCACTTTGATATTCGTCAGTCATGACCGTGAGTTTGTATCGTCACTCGCAACACGTATCATTGATATTAAAGATAAAAAAGTGATTAACTTCCAAGGCACTTTCGATGAGTACCTTTCAAGCCAAGCAGAAATGGAAGCGAGAAAAAGCGCGTAATGTTGTGCTTTGATAAACCTTAATCGGCTATGTCAGCTTGATTAAAAGAGTCGTCATTGGAGAACCTACTGACGACTTTTTATCGATATCTAAAGAGCGATATGATTGGTAAAACATGAAGTATTGCTGCTTTGGGCCTTGGATACACAGCTGTCTATTCGTTATCTAGAGTGCTATAATTCATGCACTTAATTGAGGTTGATCCTATGAAAACTAAATCAAAAAACACACAAGTGACTCAAAATCGACTCTATCGCGCTGTGGCCAGTTCAACCGCTATTGAGACGGGTAAAACTACGGCTGAAGTTGAAGCAAAATTGAAGGCCAAAAAAAGCCGTTTCAGTCATTTGACCTTAGCCTAAACTTCATTCGTTTTTAGCGCTGAGCACATCGTTTACCAAACGAGCCATATGTTGATAATCCCCACCCAACCCTGCTTGAATTGACTTAAAATAAAAATCTCTATGTTGTTCCCAAATCCCATAATCAAGTGGGAGATAACCCGCCTTTACTGCCATCACATCGAGTATCAAACGTGACAAACGTCCATTTCCCTCTCTAAATGGGTGAATTAGGATAAATTCCACATGACTTTCAGCCAAGTAACTCACAACTTCGTCTCTAGAAAACGAATTTAAACCATTGAACTTGCTTAAATATTCCTTTTCAAACTGAGTGAGACACTTAAGTATTTGAGCCGCTGCCGTAAATTCGAAACCACCTTTTTCCATATTGACTGTACGCCGCTCACCAGCCCAGTAATAAACATTACCGAGCCATTTTCGATGCCACTCAAAGAGCATACCAACCGATAGATGCTCGCTTTCAATAACACCAGATTGAAACACGTACTCATAAAGCTTTAGTAACAACTGAGTCTCTACCTCTGCCATATCCTCTTCATCGGTTATCGCGAGTTTGTTACGAAGTATATGGCCGCCGGAACCGGGTTCGAATTCATCCTCGGTAGTGCCAATATGATATTTCGACATGATAATAGACCCGCTAACTGTAATAACTAATAGAAAAGCAAATATCCGAGTCACAGACAACTTAACACAACTACTCGATGAGATTGACCACACAAGTCTTTGAAATAGGTATGTAGAAACTATGGGCTATAAATTAGCTTATTAATTTTTTTAACCAATATCTCGCGATTTTTAGCCAGTTTAAAAATTGTCGGCAAATGTCGAATGACTATCGGCTCAGACTCGAATACTGCATTGCGATCTTTGACCTGAATATAATCACGGATCTGAAGCATCATCTGTTTATTAAATGCCCAAAGTGAATGACCTTTAAACTCAAGGGAATAAAATGCGTCATTGGGCCATTCAAGTCGATGTTTCTGTTTTGCCATACACTGATAACAACAAATAAGACCAAGATCTGTACCATCTGTAAAAGCACTGTTCGCCCTATGTTCCCAAGTCGAAGTACCTTGGTATTTTTCTGGCAATTTTTCCCGCCAAGAAGCATCCAATAGCGGAGGGAAAAACAGCACACCAGTCCATTTATGAGCAAATCTTTGATTAAACTGCTTGATCTCAAACTGCCTACTCTCAAATAAATGCGCATCTTTTTTCTCTAAACGAAAAACATGGGCAAAGGTAAAAGTGGCGCAGCCAGCACAATGGGGGCAAGTAACCTCAACTCCGTTTGGCAGGCTAAAAAACTCATAAAATCCTGTCATTGATACGACATTCCAAATGATTTAGAGACTAATTTGGAGCTCATCAATTTTCCAACCACCTTCATTTATCATACTAATTCTTTGTTTTTCATTCGCCTCCGATGCATTACCACAGAGATCTTTTTGTGCATATTCAAGAACGGCCGTATCCCCTTCTATCACCTGCGACACTAAGGTGAGTGCTTTGCACTTGGCAGCCGCTTTTGAAAATGAAAGATAAGATGCGATCACTTCATCGCGGGACAGCTTCATCTGCTGCATATACTGTGGGAACTTAGACTCCACATCCGCTTGCTTACGTTGGGTATAGTAAGCCTTGTCCTCTTGATAACTCATCCCCTGCTGTACCTTAGCATTGTACTCGTCATAGACTTCACTCGGCGATTTAGGCGTTGTACAACCTATCAGCACAAGCACAGATATGAGCAGTAAGAAAATCGATTTCATCATCGAACCTCCAAAACTAGACATGTATTATCAATAAATTCCATGATGCATTCATCTGCTTGTTGTCACTGAACGAGTGCGCCATATATGTCCACCAAATACTCTTTATTTTCTTTGAAATCAATTACCTTAGCAGGAAGTAAACCTTTACTATCAGCAGGTAACAAAATCAATGAAGATAAAATGTAATGCCACCAAGATAACATGTAAATAGCTCATCGATTACTTTAGCTTGGCAGCGTTGCTCACTCAATTGCAGGAACAAATGCTTTAAGATCACTCGACCTTTGGCAAGTGCTAAAAATAAGTGCCATAAAACTGTGAGCATGCTCTAAATTGCTGTATTTGACAGGTCATTGTCTAATGCATTAAAAGGCACAAAGGTCTTTTTATCGAGCCAGAGAGGCGAGCGATTTTGTCCTGCAAGCTGATAAGCCCAAGTCGTAATGGCTTCAGAGCGATCACTCTCACAGACAAAATATCGACTGAGTTCAGAGTGTAACGTTTGGCCATGCTGGATAATATTCTGCTCATACCAGTTATCTTTATGGTGCTGAGCGGCAAGGTGATCGCGTTTTTGATTATTACAACTGCTATGTGCGAGGACAAAATTATGGCCTAAATCATTAGGATATCGTGCCCAAGGGATAAAATGATCCACTTCGCCTGTTTCTTTTAATGATTTTTGGCAATAGAAGCATTGGCCTTTTTGGATATCAAGCAGTAAAGGTCTAGCATAGGTGATCGTCTGTCTGTCGCTACCAAACAGAAACTCACTTAAATTGCCTTTACTGCCTATAATGACCTGATTTGCTGGAAACTCGGCGATTTTTTGTACCCATTGAGTACGAGCCAATGACACCACTAAATCGTGAAATCGCCTGAAGCAAAATGCGATACCCGGATTCAACTCGATGTAATTTTTCGTTTTATCATGGGGATAAAGGAAACATTCTTCATTACGTGACAAGTTTTGTAAGCGCCATAAGGGGCCATCTTTAAACGTACCGCGCGTTTTACGCAATAAAGCTGGATAACTAAGATGCGCTTTTAACTGGGATAGACTGTTAACACCTTGATTGCGTAGTTCAATCAAACTGTTGATCAAGGCTGATTGCTTTCCACTATTTTGGATCAGGACAAAATACCCATCATTGGCACCAAAAGGCAAAGAGTGTTGCCAGTAAAGTTCAATAAACTTCTCTACCAAATCATCAATACTGATGGCGGTTTTCAGCGCAGGATCGGCATTGAGTATTAATGGCCGTTCGATACAGATATCGGCGATCGCATGCAGTAAGGCAAATTTGTAAGTTGCAACGAAATCCCCTTCAACTAACAGACGTTGTAAATAGCTAATAAATTCAACTTGTCTTTTCGCATCAATCGGCATTCAGTCGCTCCTGAATAATAACGCTTGATTCAGGTGCATTTACGTTTGGCATCAGTTTGGGTGTAAAAACTAGCGTCTGCCAATGCACTTGTGAGCGACCGAGTTTATCGGTTTCATCTTGGCTCAAATCTAAAAGTTGTAGCTGACAATCTGCAGCCAGTGTGAGCAGCTCATCGACACTGACTGGGTGCATAACGCGCGCATCGGGGCTTGGGCCATGGCGCAAACTGATGACTAAAAGTCCAGTCGAATTGAGTAAGCGTGAGAGTGTTACTAGTGCAAGTGGGCGTTCTGAGGGAGATAAATGCATCCACACTGCGCTGAGTAAAATCAGATCAAACTGTTGCGCTAGGCCAACCACTTTTTGCAACTGAGGTAAACCATCCTCAATCCAACGCACGGGTAGATCCCGCGTTAACACCTGCCCCATTTTCGCTAAAACAACCGCAGGTTCGACTGCAATAATTTGTGTCTCTTTGCCCTGTGCTTTTTCGGCTAAATAATACACATCCCGGCCAGAACCAGCTCCTACATCCAATATCGACAATGTATTTTTGGTGAGTAGAGGCAAAAGATGATGCAACCAACTCGAATGCACTTCTTCAAAGGTTTTAGACAAATACTGTGCCGCGAGTATTTCGGCGTAGTCATTATAAAACACTGTGCTCACTGACAACGATCCTTTTGCAACAAGTGATTGTTTTTACAGACGCTAACTTATCACAATCGTATTTGATAAAAAATACATGTCATCATTATCATGCTGTTTTGCATAAAATATTTAGCATTATGCAGCTCGCGATCACTGTGCTGATTTCGGCTATTCGCCCCAATATTCTTATCAATGCCTATGCAATCTCAGCATTTTCCCGTCGTTTTTTTCGCAGTGGTTTAC
Source organism: Shewanella oncorhynchi (assembly GCF_030848765.1). Classification (NCBI taxonomy): domain Bacteria; kingdom Pseudomonadati; phylum Pseudomonadota; class Gammaproteobacteria; order Alteromonadales; family Shewanellaceae; genus Shewanella; species Shewanella oncorhynchi. Next base: position 2,521,099 of record NZ_CP132914.1, on the reverse strand, counting down.
ACTCTATGAGTGAGTGTAAAGATAAGTGCAATTGATTGAATCTGTTACATGCTTCTCCAGAGCAGTTTCCATTTCAGTGTGGGAGTGAACGGGTTTTAACGTCTTGGCGTAGCGTCTATATAGAGATTAAGACCTAGGGCTCAATTATTTAGGATATCTATTGCCTATGAGTTTTGAAGATTCGTTAGAGCAACTTAAACGACAGTTTTTACATGCACTGCCGGATAAAAAGAAACAAATCATTACCTTGTGGATTTCATTGCGTAAAAATTGGGACGCACACATGCTGTCTGCCGTGTACCGAGAGGTGCATAACTTAAAAGGGTCGAGCGAGACCTTTGGGTTGTCAGATACCAAACACATAGTCGATAAACTGGAGTTGCTGCTTAAGGGGCTGCTCAATGCGCCAGCCCCCGAACTTCCTACTATCAAAGGCTTAGATACCCTCTTCCACCAGTTGTTACAAAACAATATGCGTGGCCAACCGTCGGCGCCAGTAGTAGAGGCGCAAATGCAGCAAAGCCCCTATAAACCGTCAAAGGCGCGCCATGAGCACCATATTGCCATCATAGAAGACGATGGTAATGTCGGCGCTATGATCACAAAGCAGCTGCGAGAGTTCGGTTTTAGTGTGCAGCATTTTTTGAATTTCACGAGCTTTTTGGTGGTGCAAAATGAAACGCCCTTCGATCTGATTCTATTGGATTTAATTCTGCCCGATTGGACTGAAGAGGCCTTGTTCGAAGCCGCCACTGAGTTTGAGAAGAACAATACCCGAGTGTTTGTTTTATCCTCGCGGGGGGATTTTGACATGCGGCTATTGGCCATTCGTGCCAACGTCAGCGAATATTTTGTTAAACCTGCGGAAACCACTTTATTGGTGCGCAAAATCCATCAATCCCTCAAAATGTCAGAGAAACAGCCACTTAAGGTGTTACTGGTGGATGATCAACAATCTATGGTGGATTACTTTTCAAGCCTATTACGCAGCCATGGTTTGATGGTAAAAGGGTTGTCCAGTGCCGAGCAAGTCTTGCCTGCCCTTGAGCAATTTGAGCCTGATTTGTTTATCTTCGATTTGTACATGCCCGAAGTGAACGGGCTTGAGCTGGCAAAGATGATCCGCCAATTGGATAAATACACCTCGAGCCCAATTCTCGTGTTGAGCTCAGACGATACGATGCAGAATAAGGTCAGCATCATACAAGCGGGATCAGATGACTTAATTTCAAAGCAAACCGCACCGAGTTTATTCGTCGCGCAGGTGATTTCCCGTGCGCAACGGGGTCATGATATTCGCAGTTCGGCTAGTCGCGACAGCTTAACTGGGCTGTTAAATCATACCCAAATTCTGGTGGCGGCGAGACGCTGTTTTAACGTAGCGAAACGGATTAACTCTCAAGTTTGTATCGCTATGTTCGATTTAGATCACTTCAAAAAGGTCAACGATACTTATGGTCATTCCGGTGGTGATAAGGTGTTGTTGGCATTTGCCCACCTGTTACAACAATCCTTACGTCAAACTGACTTTACCGGCCGCTACGGTGGTGAAGAATTTATGTTAGTGCTGCCAGATATGCAAAAACCACTGGCGATTGCCAAGTTGAATGCGATCCGTGAAAGCTTTAGCCATATCGTATTTGTTGAAGATGGCGTCGAATTTAAGGTGACGCTCAGCGGCGGTTTAGCCTTTTCGGATCAATGTGAGGAATTTCAAGATTGTCTGTTACTAGCAGATAAAAACCTTTACGAAGCTAAACGTTTAGGCAGAAATCAGCTCGTGGTTTCTCCGACTGACTAGCACTAGATAGAATGAGCCACTGCAGCGCACAAATCAGTTCGGCGTGATGCTCTTCCTGCGAGACTCACGCTCTATTCATCACTTTTGAATCCCACTCAGCGTGGGCGGTCACAGTGAGCTTAAATGGTTAATGAGCTTGCTCGGCATCTGCGATAACTCCACCACATAATCTACCGCACGGCACTTTATTGCTTCTCGTGGCATGCCAAATACCACACAACTTTGTTCATCTTGGGCAAATGTAGTGACGCCTTTTTGGTGTAGCGCCACCATGCCTTCGGCGCCATCTTTGCCCATGCCAGTTAAAATCATCGCGCTGATATTGGGCGCGGCACATTGGGCCAAGGCCGTAAACATCACATCGACCGAAGGTCTGTGGCCACTGACCTTTTCATCTTGGGTTAATTTAACTTTATAACTACCACCCACTTTGATGATCTCAAGGTGATGATCGCCAGGGGCAACATAGGCATAACTGGGTAAGAGTCGTTCCCCATGCTCGGCTTCTTTGACAGTAATCCGTGACTGTCGATTTAAACGTTCCGCAAAAGTGCGGGTAAACCCCGCTGGCATATGTTGGGTGATCACTATCGGCGGCATAGCCGCGGGTAAATGTTGTAATACATAAAGAATGGCTTCAGTACCGCCAGTAGATGCGCCTATCGCGACTAAATGCTGTGTCAGGGTTGTATTGGCCAATATTGGCCGCTTACTTGAAACAGGGCGTACTGGCTCAACAAATTTCTGCGGCTTGATGATTTTGGCTTTCGCGGCAGATTTGATCTTATCTAAAATCAAATCCTGATAATCATGAATACCTTGGGGCGAGTCTAATTTCGGTTTAGGGATAAAATCCACCGCGCCTAAGGCCAAGGCATTAAAGGTCGCATCAGCGCCCTGCTCGGTTAACGATGAAATCATCACTACTGCAGTGGGTCTGGCTTTCATCAAGCGATCCAAAAATGTTAAACCGTCTACTTTGGGCATTTCGATGTCTAAGGTAATCACATCGGGGCGAAATTGGTTCACCAGATCTTTGGCCTCGTAGGCATCGGCAGCAAGCCCAACCAGAGACAGTTCAGAGTCAGCCTCAATCATTTTACCGAGCAAGCTGCGCATTAGCGCAGAATCGTCAACAACTAACACTTTGATCGTCATAACTTAATCACCAAATAGTTCAACGTCGCCGCCCGAAGGTAAATTACGAACCCGTAAACGGTACTCACTTTCCCTGTCAAGAATTGTGCTGTTATGCATGGATTTAATTTTACGGACTTTCACTTTGCCCGAATGGGGGAAAAAATACACTTTGCGCGGATACACATCGAGTAAATCGGCAGCAACGATAGGGATATTTTCAAGATTGAGATATTCAATCACAAACTCAGCATTACGCTCACCAATGTTGTGCACAGTAAAACTGCGTAACATATTGCCGCCCCCAAACACCTTAGCTTCGAGTGAGTTGCGCTGTGCGCCAAGCTTGAGTAAGTCGTTGATTAACAACTCCATGGCATACACGCCGTAACGGGCTGAATCGGCGAGCACCCCAGTACAATTACTATTGTCACTTGGCAATAAAAAGTGATTCATTCCACCAATTTTGAGCTTAGGGTCATACAAGCACACTGAGACGCAGGAGCCTAATACTGTCACTATCATGGTATCTTCACGGGTTGCAAAATACTCGCCGGGTAATATTTTTACCGCATCGCAACCAAAATGATGATCGTGATAGCGATTCGGCTCTGCAATAGCATATTCGATATTAGGTTTTAGCACTCATGAGCCCCTTCACTGGCCGATAGGTTGTTTGACCAACGGCAGTGATGATTTGCGGGAACATATTAAAATTTTCCGAATGTCCCGCAATATAAAGCCCATCCTCACTAAGGGAGTTCATCATGTGTTTTAATATGACTTCCTGTGTTTCTTTATCAAAATAAATCATTACATTACGGCAAAAAATCACATCGATTGGTGTTTTTAGCGGCCAAAAAGAATCGAGTAAATTGATGCGGGTAAACTTGAGCATCTGCTTTAATTCGGGAACCACGCGCACATTGCCCAACTGTGAACCGCGTCCGCGGTGAAAAAACCGTTTCTTACGGATATCGCTGACTGTATCGATACGCTCTAAAGGATAAATGCCCATTTCAGCCTTTTTAAGCACGCCGCTGTCGATATCGGAAGCAATGATCTCAATAGGCGTTTTAAAACTGTTGAAATGTTCAGCGACGACAATCGCAATCGAGTAAGGTTCTTCCCCTGTGCTACTGGCAGCACACCAGATCCTGCGGGTATCTGGGTTATCGATTAAATACTGTTTTAACACCTCAAAGTGATGCGGTTCCCTGAAAAATGCCGTTTGATTAGTGGTTAACGCATTGATAAATTCTTGGTGTTCGTTTTCATGGCTTAGCAGATACTCAAAATAAGCCGAAAATCCGGCTAATTTCAATGTTCTGATCCGCCGCACTAAACGGCTATACACCATAGCATCCTTGCTATCGGCGAGTTTGATCCCCGCTAAGCGGTACAGCGTCGTCCTCGCGGTATTAAAGTGCACCGAGGTATAGGCAAACTCTCGTTCCAATGGTTTGTTTTCACTCAATTAAAATTCTTCCCATTCGTCTTGATCTTGCTTCATGGGCTTCATCGCATTGGTTTTAGGTTTCTCTGTCACTCTGGCTCTTGCCATAGGTTGAAGCTGCTGTTTGATGGGCTTCATCGCCTTCGCTTTGGGCGCCGCTAATCTCGCGTTGCTGCGTCTTGGGGCTTCATCTTCGTCGTCCACGCGAAAACTGGCGACACTGTCTGAGAGTTGCTGCGCTTGGGATTGCATGCTTTCCGCTGCGGCGGCCGCTTCTTCAACCAATGCCGCATTTTGTTGCGTCATTTCATCCATTTGCACTACGGCTTTGCTGATCTCATCGATACCGATGGCCTGCTCATTAGAGGCTGAGGCAATTTCCGCCATGATGTCGTTCACCCGTTTAATGGCGATGACAATTTCCTTCATGGTATCGCCAGACTTACCGACAAGGCTGTTGCCACTCTCGATTTTAGACACCGAATCCGAGATCAGTGCCTTGATATCTTTAGCGGCATTGGCCGAACGTTGGGCTAAGCTACGCACTTCTGACGCGACCACAGCAAAACCGCGGCCTTGTTCGCCCGCCCGCGCCGCTTCAACCGCTGCATTGAGCGCTAAGATATTGGTCTGGAAAGCAATGCCATCGATAACACCAATAATGTCGGCAATCTTACGCGCCGATTCATTAATCGATGCCATGGTCTGGACAACTTGCTGGATAAGCTCACCACCATCCACTGCGACTTCAGCCGCTTTAGAGGCTAAGGCATTGGCTTGACTGGCGTTATCCGCATTGAGTTTCACTGTACCTGTGAGTTCCTCCATGCTGGCCGAGGTTTGCTCTAGGCTAGAAGCTTGCTCTTCGGTGCGGCTGGATAAATCAGCGTTGCCTTGGGCTATTTCTGCCGAAGCGGTATTGATGGTATCCGCGGCTCGTTGAATATCTTGGATCATGAAGGATAACTTTTCAGCAGTTTGATTTGAGTAATTTTTCAAATCATCAAAGGTGCCTTCATAATCGTTATAAATGCGAGTGGTCAAATCGCCATCCGCCAGCGCCATCAGCACCCGCGCCACATCTTGCAATCCACGTTCCGAGGTTTCAATTAACGAATTTAAATTGTTCGCCAGCATTAAAAAGAAACCTTGCTTGCCATCTGTTTCCGCCCTTTGGGAGAAATCACCCGCAGCTGCGGCTGTGACTATGCGGGAAATTTCCTGCTCGGTTTGGACTTCAATGGTGCGGTCGAGCCATTCAACTACAGTGCCTAAGCGTTCACCTTCTTTAGACACAATGGGGCTGGCCGTTAAGCGAAAATGGCAACTCGCGACCTTAATAAGCGATTCATATTTACGGTCTAATTTATCGAGTAAACTTGCTTGGTGAGCAGGATTGCGGTGGAAGATATCCATAGAGCTGCCGAGGATTTTATCCACGGAAAAATGCGGTAAGGCTTGTCTGATCTCACTTTCAGAATGGCGCAACATAGTTTCGACCGAGCGATTCATATAAATGATCGTACGGTTAGCATCGGCTATCATGACGTTGGTACTGGTATTATTGAGCGCTTCGAGGATGCGCTGGGTTGCTCGCTCGGCTTCGATACTTTCGGTGCGGTCTATCCACTCAACACCTGTGCCTAAATGCTTATTTTCAGCGGTGATAATCGGCGTCAGAATCAACCTAAAGATACGTTTGCCTATGGTGATTTGCGCGGTATGGGATTGGGTTAGACGCTCTAATAAATTACGCTGATGTGCAGGATTTTTATGGAAAATGTCGATATTACTGCCGATCAGTTTGGCAACCGAGAACTGAGGTAACTCTTTACGAATATCGTCCTCTGCCTCTTGCAGCAAACGGACAACGGCTTTATTCGCATAAATAATATTGCGCTGACTGTCAGCGATCATAAAGCTGTTGCCACTGTTATCAAGTAGCTGAAAATAGCGCTGACGCTCTTCATCCCTTTGCTCACGCGCCTCATCATTGCCAAAAAATTTGAAGATACTCATTATTGTTACTCCTGATCAGTCAGACTATTTGCATCAATTAGACCCAGCTCATCACTGCTGATCAGAGCCTGAATATTTACTAAAATGATCATCTTATCCTCGACTGTGGCTAAGCCTTTGAGGTAGCGGCTATCGAACGCCACCCCAAATTCTGGGGCAGGTAAGATTTCCTCCGCCGACAGCTTAATCACATCGGAGACGGCATCGACCACTATGCCGACTATACGTTCAAACACATTGAGCATAATAACGATAGTGAACTCGTTATAAGTGGCGGTTCCAACAGCAAATTTCATACGTAAATCCACTATGGGCACTATGTCACCGCGCAAATTAATCACGCCTTTTATAAAGCTAGGGGCGTTGGCGATTTTAGTGACCGACTCATAACCGCGAATTTCTTTGACGGACATAATGTCGAGGGCATAGTGCTCTTCGCCTAACATAAAGCTTAAAAACTCCACCTCATCATGGGCGTTGTATTCCACTTTGGCGGTCATAGTTGATCGACTCTCCATGGCTATTTCCTTAATTTTTAATGTGCAGAGCGAGCGATTCGACATCGAGGATCAACGCGACGCTGCCATCGCCCATGATGGTGGCGCCGGAAACACCGGGGATCCTGCGATAATGTTTTTCAAGACTTTTAATCACCACTTGCTGCTGGCCAACTAAGGCATCAACGCACAGGCCAAAGCGCTTGTGGTTGCTTTCGAGCAATACGACTATGCCCTCTTCTGGGCAGCGGGCATTGGGCTCAATTTCCATCAGCTGATAAAGATTGAGCAGAGGTAAGTACTCTTCACGTACTTTTAAGAGTCTTTCTTTGGCGAGAAATTTAAGTTGTTCCGTTTGCGGCTGAATAGATTCTATGATGTGCACTAAGGGCAGAATGTAGATCTGATTTCCCACAGAAACCGTCATACCATCGACAATGGCGAGCGTGAGTGGCAACTGGATTTCAAAGGTTGAGCCTTGGCCCTCAGTGGACTCAATATCAATGCGTCCGCCTAAGGCTTCAATATTACGGCGCACCACATCCATACCAACACCACGGCCAGACACATCTGTGACTTCCTCCGCAGTTGAAAATCCTGCGGCAAAAATCAATTGCCAGACTTGCTTGTCGCTACTGTTATCAGCCACTTGCAAACCATTTTCCCGCGCCTTTTGAATAATGCGTTCACGATTTAAGCCTGCGCCGTTATCGTGCACAGCGATAACGATATTGCCGCCCCTTTGACTGGCTTTAAGGGATAACACACCCACTTCAGATTTACCCGCTGCGAGCCGTTTTTCAGGTTTTTCGATACCGTGATCTAAACTATTGCGCACTAAGTGGGTCAGCGGATCGACGAGCTTTTCAATCATGCCCTTGTCAATTTCTGTGTTGCCACCTTCAATCACGAGATTGACGTTTTTACCCAGTTGCTCAGAAAGGTCCCTCACTAAACGGTTGAAACGGTTAAACACAAAGGATACCGGCAGCATACGCACCGACATCACTGCCTCTTGCATCTCACGGGTATTACGTTCCAATTCATTGAGTGCGGTCTTGAGTCGCTCACCTAAATCGCCCGTCATCTCGTTACCAATGAGAGTCAACATAGACTGAGTGATCACCAGCTCGCCCGCGAGATTAACCAAAGTATCTATCTTAGAGGTTTCGACCCTTAAGGTGGCATCCTGAGCCGACGCGGCTGATTTTTTAGTCGCTGTTTTCACTTCTGCGGTATTGGGCTTTGGGACAACAGATGAGTTTGATGTTGCGTTTGAACTCAGTATTGCAGGCGAGCTTGCTTTCACAGAAGGACTCGTAGGCACGGTTGAAATGGGTGCGGTGGACTCAGCCGCTTTGGCTTTAAATAAGGTGTTTTTGGATTGGCTACTTCCAGTTTCCTTGGCTTGATGTGCTCGACTGGTCGCTGGCTTATAAACCTTCTGCACTAGCGGTTTTGAACTTAATAACTCGATTTCATTAGCGAAGGATTCTGGCGTTAATGCTTCAAAAAAACCAAAGCCTAACTCATCATCGTCAATTGTCGCATCACACAGCTCAGCATTACGCTCTTTATTATTTATCGCACTGTCAGCGCTGATGTCTTCCGCTTGATAAGGCTCATCAAAAAATCCAAAGTCTTCACCTTCGATGGCAATATCACGTGCCATTTCATCTTCAAAAAATCCAAAACCCAGATCTTCTGCCTCCACTGGTATGGTGGGTGCTGCATTTATGATGGGAGTGCTAGTAGCGGCGTCTGTACCATTACGTATCGCAACTGATGAACTAAAAGGCTCACCATTTAACGCTGCGACCAACTGACTTTTACTGTATTCAACCTCCTGCCAATCAATCTGCTCTTCTTCGCGGTACAAGCTCAAGATATGGGATAACGTGTCCACAGTACTCAGCAGTAAATCGATAATGGATGACGTTAATTGGAAGTTACCCTTACGGGTTTTATCCAGCAGGTTTTCCATCACATGGGTGACACTGGTTAATGCGGTAAAACCAAAAATACCACTGCCGCCTTTTATAGAATGTGCAGCACGGAAAATGGTGTTCAGTTCTTCAGGATCGGGAGAAGCAAGGTCCAATGCCAATAGCAATTGTTCCATATTTTCAAGATGTTCATGACTTTCTTCAAAAAAGACCTGATGGAACTCGGCCATATTGATGGACATAGCGCACCCCGTTGCAGTTAACCCAACACTTTAGCCGTAATAGCCAACAACTTTTGAGGATCAAAGGGTTTTACCATCCATCCCGTCGCACCCGCGGCTTTCCCTTGGGCTTTCATGTCATCGCCCGCTTCCGTGGTGAGCATAATGATCGGCGTACGCATAAATGCCGACATAGCACGTAAGGATTTAATTAAGGTCAGCCCATCCATTCGAGGCATGTTTTGGTCTGTCAGAATGAAGTCAAATCTCTGCCCATTACAGATATCGAGGGCTTCTCGACCATCTTTGGCCAGTACCACTTGATAATTAGCCGATTTAAGGGTCGCTTCGACCATTTGTCGAATCGCTGCGGAATCATCAACAATTAATATTCTTTTACTCATGCGCTATTCCATTATGACTTTAGTTATATTCCCTGGCGGTACTAATTCGTATGTCTTAGATAATGTTTTCACCAGCGATAGACCGCGCCCAGACAACTGAGGAATGTCCGCCATCAAATTTTCATCACCCTCAAAGCCTTTGCCACTGTCAGCCACGCTAATATGTAATTCATCCTGCGATGAACGCCAGATGATGCTCACTTTTACCCAATCATTTTCCGTGAGCCTATCTGCAAAACTGTCCCTAATACTATGGTACAGTTCGAAGCCTTCTGGATCATTTTTTAGTCGAGAATCTAATTTTAGTACACCATGGTCAATAGCGTTGCTAAATAACTCTGCGACAACAGTAAAAACCCGTTGACAGAAATTGGTCGCAAATCCCAATATACTGAGAAACTGATTCAATGAACTTAAATAATCAGCGCTGAGTAACATAGGCCCTGCAATACTGACATCCCAGCAGAACTCTCCATCCATAATGGCTTTAATACGATTGACATCACGATCTTGATGCCAAGTGTTTAATCGTTCAAAATCTAAGGTACAAATAGTGATGTCATCGGCAATATTTTCAGCAGAACAGTACTCATGTATATTGTTCTCTAAATATTTTATTAAACCACCTGAAAAATGAATAAAAAGATCTTTTAATTTATCAATGCCAAATGGATTGCCTTCATGGGTATATTGCTCTATTAAACCATCACTAAAAAGGCAAGCATGCCCATGGGGTGGTAAATCAACCGTAACAATATCCGCTATAAAAGTATGCGGAGGTAAAATGCCAAGGGCCATATTTGTCGATTTAAATTTATCGATAGATTGATTACTGACTGAACGAGAATGGTCAGTTTCTTTAATATTGTGGTTTGTTAAACAGTCAATCCCCCCCGTTTGAATATACACGGGGGGCATGCCACCATTCCAAATGTGTAATTTATTACGATTAAAATCGGCTTCTAAAATAATACAGGCAACAAATCTGTCTTCAGGGTTTTCTCGGTGGAGCTTAGCATTCAGTTCATAAATAAAAGTAACTAAAGAAAATCCCTTTGAAACCATAGCCCTAAATGTACTGGCAACACGCATGATGGGCATGGCTGCACTCAGGCCATGACCCGTTGAATCGGCGAGAATTAAGAAGAAATTGCCATTAGGCGCTATGCCATTGAGGATAATATCACCGCTAAAATTGGCACTGGCTTGGCAGTAAGTATGTACAAAATCAAAGTCAGTATTATCAATATTGACTAAGTGCTCAAATAAATGCCGGGCCATGTGTTCTTCTCGGGCCTTTTCATAAAGCATTTTTTCAAGTTCAATTCTTTGATGCTCTACTTTATGCTGAAGTTGCACCCGGGTAAGTAAACATTCAACCTTGTACCAAAATATTTCAACATTTATCGGTTTAACAACAAAATCCAAAACCCCCATTCTAAAACAGGCTAATACGGATTGATTTTCTTTTGTCTCGCTCATGACGATAACAGGTGTTTCTTTTTTATCCTTATTTAACTTGTCCAGTAACGCCAGTGCGGTACCATCCTTTAACCAATAGTTAATCAGAATTAAATCAACCGTATTTTGCGTTATTTCAAATAAACCTTCTTCTAGATCACTACAGACAATGACGTTGTAACCTTTGCTATGAATAAAGTCACTGATCCTTTGACTCGCAATAGCGTCATCATCGATAACTAAAATAAAATGTTCCGGCTGAGTAAGCGATACCATAATGAGTGTTACTCTATGATGTAGATTTTCTGCATATTGGCAATACTAAGGATTTCATTCGCCTGACCATGTGCACCTTTTACAGACGTAGAAATATGTAACTCCTGCGCCTTACGATGCAGCAGTACCATCATGCCTAAAGCAGAACTATCGAGGTAAAGCACTCGACTAAAATCTAAAATAATATGGTTAACCTCTGGAAGCGTTAAAATATCTTGATAATCACTGGTGAATTTCTTGTGGTAATAAAAGTCAAAGCGCTCTGGCAATGAAATAACTTTAATATTTAACATTGTGTTATCCCTAATTAAAAGAGTTCAATTTCACCACAGGTAATTTGATCCCTTGAAACGGGATTATGAGTCTCCTGACGTCGGCGACTCATTTGTATTGTGATGTCATCCCCCTTAATGCCAAACTCCTGTTGTGACATAGTGGTGACGCGATTGAGCGATTCTTTTAAATGGTTTAGGGACTGATTTGTGTAAATCAGGCTTTGGGAAGTAATATCACTGAACTGCAATCCCCGAATAGTATCCGAGATGGCTTGTTCTAGTTCATGTGCCGATGAATCGATACGTTCAATCACTTGAGAATCCTTCTCTGCTTTAACGATAATCTGCCTTAGTGCAGTATCTATATCCTTTTTTGCATCAATAATATAAGTCATATCTTGAGCGGCGACTTTACTCACATGTACGGTTAATTGTTCAATCTGAATTTGAATTGATTTAAGCTGTTTTTGTATGCTTTCACTAAAACCTGCGCTACGAGTGGATAAAGCGCGCACTTCATCTGCCACAACGGCAAAGCCTCTACCCGCATCACCCGCCCGCGCCGCTTCAATTGCCGCATTTAAAGCGAGCAAATTAGTCTGGGACGAGATTTGATCTATGTCTTGCAAGGCTTTCATCGCTTGAGGCATAGACTCGTAGATGAGATTCACTTTTTCCAACAACTCCATAGTTGATGCCGACATTTCTATGGTGGATTGAATAAAGCGCTCTAACGTCATTGAGGTATTGTTGGCAAATTGCTTCATTTGATCTGAATGGAATAACTCAGCATCATCAGTACTCTTAACGAGATCTGAAATAAATCCTGTCTGCTCCGTCATTAACCGCCCTAAACCATCGAATGACTCACCGAGCAAATTGACTGCGTCACCTTGCACCGCTAGCACACTGTCAATGTTAGCCTCGCAGCCGTTAAGTGTCGTGATTGACTCTTGATACAGATTGATATGGGCTTGCCAATCCGCGGCAAGTTGGTTGTTGAAGGACTTATCATCATGCTGTTGAACTAACTGCATTTGCTGGTGCTGATAAAATTGCCACAGCAACATAATCAATACAGAAATAACCGGACCAATAGCCCACAATGTCATCAAACTCAGCGCATATCCAACGCCTGCCGCGAGCACCGCAACGACCCCATCCTTGTATGTCATATGGACTTCACAATAATTGTACAGTGATTAAAAAGTAGTTTCATATTGGGTGATTTTCAAACACGAAAGTGAAATTATTCACATTGTTACGTGTCGCAATGCGGAAAATGCAGTTATCGCGATAGAAATCCTCAGCATTGAGCATTAATTCTCAGTAAATTGGCGTAAATTCATGATTTGCTAATAAACTTGTCTTAATGGAACCTGAAACTTAACTGTGCAGTCCTCATACCCTAGGTTACACTGGAAGCGTCATGGATTGGGATGGAATCGCTTATGAGTCAACGTACATTAAACTCCTTATTTAAACCGACTTCCGTTGCCATTATCGGCGCTTCGAATACCGAAAAACGCGCGGGTAATGTGCTGATGAAAAACCTACTATCGAGTGGTTTTTCGGGACCTATCATGCCAGTCACCCCTAAGTATCGGGCAGTGATGGGCGTGCTCGCCTATCCCAATATTGAAGCCTTACCCATCAAACCCGATTTAGCGGTTATTTGTACCCGCGCTTGCCGTGTGCCCGCCATCGTTGAAACCCTTGCGCAATTTGGCTGTAAGGTGGCCATTATTATGGCAGCGGGAATGGCACAGGAATTTAACGAAGATGGCGTGAGCCTGCTCGACCTTGCCATGCAAAATGCTAAGCGTTACGGGATGCGCATTCTGGGGCCAAATAGCTTAGGAATGCTATTACCTCCATTGGGATTAAACGCCAGCTTAGCCCACGCCAGCGCACTACCGGGCAAAATAGCCTTTGTGTCTCAATCTGCCGCCATTTGTACAACGGTACTCGATTGGGCTAATAACAAAGGTATTGGCTTTTCCTCCTTTATCTCCCTCGGTGATGCCACCGACATTAACTTTGACGAACTGCTCGATTACCTTGGCCGCGATAGCCGCACCAGCGCCATCATGCTTTATATCGACTCGGTGAATGAGAAGCGCCATTTCCTCTCGGCTGCTCGAGCCGCTTCACGCAATAAGCCAATTCTAGTGATTAAATCGGGCCGCAGCGCCGAAGGTGCCCGCGCCGCAAAATTGCATACGGGCGGTGTTGGCGGTAATGATGCAGTATATGAAGCGGCGTTTCGCCGTGCAGGTATGTTGCGGGTTAACGATTTAATTGAACTGTTTGCCGCGGTTGAAAGTTTAGCGCATTCCAATCCGCTGCAAGGTGAGCGCTTAGGAATTATCAGTAATGGCGGCGGCCCCGCGGTGTTAGCTGTGGATGAACTCATTATGCGCGGCGGTAAACTGGCGGAGTTATCAGAAGACACCATAGCCAAATTAGAAGCGGTGTTACCGAATACTTGGTCAAGGCAAAATCCCATCGATATTATTGGTGATGCGAACGCATCACGATATGCTAAAGCTTTGACTATCTTGATGGATTCCAATGAACTTGATGCTATTTTGGTCTTGCACTCCCCTTCAGCACTCGGTGAAAGTGTTGAGATTGCTGATACTTTGGTGAGTGTGATCCACGCGCATCCCAAAAAGAATCGCCTCAATATTTTGACGAACTGGAGCGGTGAAGACTCGGCTTATCAGGCACGAAAACGCTTCACTAAGGGCGGCATATCCACCTACCGTACACCCGAAGGTGCTGTGGGTGCCTTTATGCACATGGTTGAATACCGTCGTAACCAAAAACTGCTGCAAGAAGTGCCGCAATCGATCCCCGACAATATTCCGACAGATAGCCTCACGGCGCGCAAATTACTGCAAGCGGCTCAAGCTAAAGGAAAATCAGTACTGGAAACCCATGAGGCCAGCCCTATTTTGCGGGCTTATGGGCTTAACACCATAGACACTTGGTTTGTGAAAGATGCCGATGAAGCGGTGGCCATTGCGAATGAAGCGGGCTATCCCTTAGCGTTAAAAGTGCAATCCCCTAACATCTTGCATAAGTCCGATGTGCACGGAGTGATGCTCAATTTAACCTCGGCTGAAGATATCCGCCACGCCGCGAATGCGATTACCCAGAGGGTGCATCAAGCCAATCCCGAAGCCATTATTGAAGGCATGATAGTGCAGAAAATGGCGTTGACCGCTGGCGCGCAAGAAATCCGCGTGGCCGTGATAAGCGACCCCGTCTTTGGTCCGGCGATTTGCCTTGGCGAAGGTGGCTCAGAATGGGACCCCACCAATGATGCTGCCGTTGCCCTGCCACCCCTGAATATGGCACTGGCGCGTTATATGGTGATCCAAGCGTTAAAGACCCATAAGTTAAAGGACAGACATTTACCACTGGGTCTAGACATGAATGCCCTGTGCGTGATGTTAACGCAAATATCCCATATTATTATCGATTGCCCTGAAATCGCCTCGTTAGATTTAAACCCAGTACTGGCCGCGGGTGAAAACATCACTCTGCTCGATGTGAATATCCGTTTGCATGATGGCAATGCCGACAGTTCATCGCGGATGGCCATCATGCCCTATCCGAAGGAATTAGAAGAATTCGCCGAGCTTAAAAATGGCCTTAAGGTAATGCTAAGGCCGATTTTGCCCGAAGATGAACCTAAACATTTGGCTTTTGATAATTCGTTATCCGATGAAGACAGATACAAACGCTATTTTGGGGTGCGCTCGAAAATGACCCATGAAGAAATGGCGGTATTAACTCAAATCGATTACGCCCGTGAGATGGCCTTTATCGCCACGGCTAAGGGACCCGATGGCGATGACATCACCTTAGGTGCCGTGCGTGCATCTATTGACCCTGATAATACCGAGGCCGAGTTTGCCATGGCGGTGCGTGGCGATCATCAAGGTATAGGGTTAGGCAAATTGTTACTCGAAAAATTGATCAAGTATTATCAGGCCAACGACACGCCCGTGCTCACTGGCTTTACCATGTTTGAGAATCGCAATATGGCCAGTCTTGCCAAGAGTCTCGGTTTTAAAGTGACCTTCGATATGGAGGAGCATTTGATCAAAATGCACATGGATTTAAAACCGCCCAGTGATCAATAGCACCTATCCAGACGAACAAAAACGCCGCAAATCATTGCGGCATTTTGTTATCCTAAGTAAATGATTATTTAACGAAATAGCGACCGAGCTAATACTTAACGCCTTGAAACATCGACACTTGCATCACATTCTCAGCCTCTAACACAGTTACGGCCTTCGGACTTAGCTTGGTACAGTGCTTTATCGGCGCGACTAAACAGCGTTTCAGCATCATCCCCCTGTTGCAATGAGGCCATCCCAATCGAGACAGTAATCGCGCCAAGGGAAAGCTTTTTGTCTTTCCCTACCGTTAAGCGCCGCTCAGAAATACGTTCACGCAGATTTTCAGCCACTTGCAATGCGTCGTGAAAATGGGTGTTAGGTAGCACCACCACAAATTCTTCGCCGCCATAACGCGCAACAAAGTCATCCCCACGCACACATTGCTTTAAGGCTAATGCGACATAGGCCAATACTTTATCGCCGGTCAAATGGCCATAGGTGTCGTTAAAGGCTTTAAAGTTATCGATATCAATCAGTAAGAGACTACAGCGGGTCTGGTGATCTTGTGAACGGTAGATTTGATCCTGAATACTCAATTCATAGGCGCGGCGATTATGCAGAGACGTTAATTGGTCTGTCATCGCTGCGAGGCTAAGATTTTCCATTTCCGACTTAAGATTTTGTACTTCTTGACCCATGGTACACAGACTTTGCTCCATCTCACGGTTGTTGATAAGTAGCATCTGCATCTCATCGACCACACCATCAACCAGCTCGTTCAAGGTATTGATATCGGGATTAGTCTGTAATCGCAAACCAAACTCGGCTAATGAGCCAGAAAATGCCGCGGTTCCTTGACTCAACTGGCTGATTTTATTCAACAGGCTATTGATCAAGATTTGTGTTTCAATCTGAACATTTTCAATTACTTCTGGTGACTGTTCTTGGATAAAGGTTTTATAAAGACTGGTATTAACTTCCTTGGTAAAAGAGACAGAATTCGCCAAAAAACCATCAATCGCGCGATTTAAATCGAGATTTGTACCTGCAAAATATTCATACCAAACAGTGTAATTTTCAGGAGTAACAGGAATATCGAGGGCAGACATTTGCGGCACGGCCAAACGCAAAATTTGCGCGGCAGAATCAAGTTCTTTATTTTCTGCAGTAGAAGACATAAATCGCGAACCATAGATTTGTTATGTTTTTGTATACATTAAGTTAACTCAACTGATTCGATTTGGATATGGGAGAAATCAATTATTATGACAGGGAGCAAAAGAAAAGAGGATGTTGCCATCCTCTTCCTCATCATGGTGTCGAACCAACTAGAACGAGCTAAACCTCGCGACAATTAAGTCCACAATTAACCGCGGCAGCGAGCAAAGATATCTAATTCAGGCTGATATACCTCAGTTTTGATATTCATTAGTCCCAATAGACTATCGAATAAATTGTCATGGGAGAAACCACCTTTCGCCGCATGCTCAGCCAAACAATCCATATCCAATTGATTATCTTTGCTAAAATCTTTTGACACCCAAGCAAGCATAGGAATGCTCGTCTGCTCAATCGGTGCGATACTGTAAGGCGCGCCATGTAAATACATGCCTTTTTCGCCTAAAGACTCGCCATGATCGCTCAGATACAACATGGCTGAATCAAATTTATCTTGTTGATTTTCTAATTTTTTAACCACTTCGCTAATAATATAGTCAGTGTACAAAATACTATTGTCATAGGTGTTCATCAGCTCATCTTCACTGCAGTTTTGTATATCACTGCGCTGACAATCCGGTGTGAACTTACGGTGTTCTGCTGGATAACGTAAAAAATAAGTTGGGCCATGACTACCAATGACATGCAATACAATCACGGTATCTTTGCGTTCTGCGTTGGCTAAGGCTTCATCTAATTTGTTCAGTAACACTTGGTCGAAACAATATTGGCCAGTGCACAACTTAGGATCACTGTTCAAATCAATGGTTATGTTTTCAACTTGGTCACACACCCCTTTACAGCCAGAATCATTGTCAAACCACTGCACTTTAATACCGCCATGATCCAACACATCAACGGCGGTGTCTTGAGCATAGGCACGGCGTGAATCGTAATCTTCCCGTCCCATGCGAGAAAACATGCAAGGCAAAGATACCGCCGTTGCCGTGCCACATGAATGGGTATCTTTAAAGACTATTAATCCTTGGTCTTGGGTATGAGCGTTGGTTGGCTTGTCGTAGCCATAATACTGATAACTCATTGAACGCGCGGTTTCCCCCACGACTAGAACTAATAAATTCGGTTTTCCATTTGAGTTGGCACTGACATTTTTTGCATCGAGGCCAAGTTGCTGATATTCCATTGGCGTTTGCAAGTACTGCACATTGATGTACTTAGAGACAGCGCCGATAAAATATGTCGGCACGATATAACGTTTTAGCTCGTCGTTGTTACGGCCAAAAGCCGCGTAATCTTGAAAATAGAAGAAAGCAATAATGCCCAGTCCTGCCAACATCGCTAGCATAAAAAGCACTTTATGCAGTAGTTCTTTTAGGAAAGGTTTGTACTGAATATCCGCTTTATAGATAAGGTATGCGGGTAAAATCCCAGTCAGTAACATATTCATTATCGAAGCGAAATTCACATACATGAACGCTTCGGCATGATTGGTTTGAAAAGTGTTTTCTATCATGCCGTAATCGAAGACGACATTGTATTGGTAGGCAGCGAAGAACACACTCGATGATAACAAGGTGAGTAAGATGAAAAACGGTTTAACGAGATACTTCACCGTAAATAAGGAAAATACAAAACTGAGTGCAAAGGTTAAAAACAACGGCACAGTAGCAATGAAGATAGGATCGACATCAGGTTGTTTTTCAATGCCTTTCTTAATGATGCCAAACAATGGGATATTGAAAATACAGACGTAAAATAACGCTGTGATAAAAGTGAATCGATTCACCGATAGAGTCTTAAATCTTGCTAACACTGATAGCTCTCACTCAAATTAGTTGTTTGTCGAGAATAACTTAGTATTCTTAAGGTAGTCTTAGCCTTTGACAGTGAAATTTTTTCGCAATAGTAGCAAGCTCTCGGCAATGGCTCAAATTATCTGTGGGTATTGTTAACATTAAATAATAAACTTAAAAAAACGGCCGAACCTCAATAAGTTCGACCGTTTTCTGCTCCCCAACCTATTAGGGTCTTGCTCGGTTTTACCAGTGAAGAGTTAACAATTCATGCTAACCCAGCGGTAATTATCTTAATTGCTGTAATAAGTAGGCAAACGCCATTGAATTAAGTTCCGCAGCTTGATTATTATCTGCAGCGCCGGCGTGGCCACCTTCAATATTTTCGTAGTACAAGACATCAATTCCCATGTCTTTCATCTTAGCAACCATCTTACGGGCGTGACCTGGGTGAACCCTATCATCACGGGTCGATGTGGTGAAAAAGACCTTTGGATAATGCACGTCTTTATGCAGATTATGGTACGGAGAGTACGTTTTAATGTAAGCCCATTCCTCAGGAATATCCGGATTACCATATTCGCCCATCCAGCTGGCACCGGCGAGTAACTTATTGAATCTAAACATGTCAAGCAGAGGTACTTGGCACACGACAGCGTTGTACAGATCAGGCCTGCGGGTAAATGCCGCCCCCATTAACAGGCCACCGTTGCTGCCACCTTGGATGCCTAAATGTTTGCTTGACGTGATTTTACGGGCAACCAAATCCTCCGCTATTGCCTCGAAATCCTCATAGGCTTTATGTCGATTTTGCTTTAACGCCGCTTGATGCCAAGCTGGGCCATATTCGCCACCGCCACGAATGTTAGATAACACATATACGCCGCCCTGCTCTAACCAATTCTTACCAATGGTGGCCGAATAGGATGGACGCAGTGAGACTTCAAACCCACCATAGCCATAAAGTAGCGTAGGATTAGTGCCATCTAACTTAAGATCCTTAGCCATCACCACAAAGTACGGTACTTTAGTGCCATCTTTAGACGTCGCAAAGTATTGCTCAGTTTTAAACTTATCCGCAGCAAACTGTTGCGGCATACCTTTAATTTTCTTCGGATTTAAGGTTTTTGCATTAACCGTATAGAGGCTTGAAGGCTCAAGAAAACTGGTGTAATTCACGAAAAAATCATCACTGTCTTGCTCAACGTCCATTACCGTCAGGGCGCCATTCGCTTCGAATGGGACTTGGGTGCTTTGCCAAGCGCCCTTTTCGTCTTGCTCATACCGCACTAATTTGCTTTTCACATTATCGAGCCAATTCACGAAAATCGCACTCTTACTAAAACTAAGCTGCGCTATCGATGCGGTCTGAGTCGGGCTCACAAATAAACTGAATTTGGCTTTTTGGGCGATAAGATCCGCCACATCGGCATACACGACCGCGCCTTGCTTAAAGTTACCGTCTTTGTTGGTTAAATCGCTCTTTAACTCAATAAATAACTTACCTTTAAAATAACCTTTAATCTCAGCATCTTGAGGTAATGGCAACCCTATGAGTTTGCCATCTTGATAGACATATTGGCTGGCGGTATAAAAAGTATGTGCCTCGGTGACTAAACTCAGCGGCGTTTTATCATCGAATAAAACCCAGCCTGATACTGCGACTGAGGTTTTGTCACCAGTGAAAATCGGTTTCGCTTGCTCGAGTGCTGTACCACGTTGCCAGAGTTTCACCTCCCGTGGATAACCTGAGTCAGTCATGCTTTGACCATCACCAAAATCAGTACCGACAAAGGCGTGGTCTTTATCTATCCAGCTCAGACTTGATTTGGCTTCTTTTAAAAAGAATGGCTTATCTTTGGTGGCAACAAAGGATTTAGTATTTAAATTAAATTCTCGCACTTCCACCGCATCGGCACCGCCGCGGGAAAGTGAGACAAAACAGCGCTCATTTTCGGGATACTGACAGCTAATATCCTTAAATACCCAATTGACGGATTCAGCTTTACCTAAGGCATCGATATCAAGCACAGTCTCCCATTTGGGATCGGGTTTAGCATATTCTTCCATGGTAGTACGGCGGTAAATACCGCGCACATGGGTGTCATCCTTCCAAAAGTTGTATAACTTGTCGCCAATGTGGGTCGCGTAGGGAATGCGTTCTTTATCGTTCAGGATGGCGAGACTGTTCGCCACTAAGGTATCAAAACCTTTAAACGCTTTAATTTCGGCGGCAGATGCGGCATTTTGGGTTTTCACCCATTCCATAGGCTTAGCGCCTTCAACATCTTCTAACCAAATGTATTTATCTTCTTCTGCGTGAAGTTGACCGCTCATACCGAGCACTCCTGCAATGCACCAAGGCAGTAATTTATTATTCATTCTATTCCTTTTAAACAAAGTCCATCTTGAGATCTGCCCTTACATTACCTTAATTAATATCCAGTTCAACTATTAATCCAACAAGAATGTAACAAAAGGTAAGGTACTGTAATAGCAGATGATTAATCTAGAATGAATCGCGTTTTTAAAAATGTCATGCTATAAAAAAGCGTCCACGAGGGACGCTTTTTAGTGGATGAAATAGGGTAAATTAAAACTCGTTATTCATACGAGACAACAAATTGAGCAGTACGATTCGTTCCTCACTGCTCATTTTAGCGGTGAGATCTGTAGTGAGTTGTAGATGTAATGCATCATGTTCGAGGAACAAAGTTTGGCCCTTTTCGGTTAACTCCACCAGAATCGAACGACGATCGGTTTCATGGGGACGACGTACAACCCACTCAGCTTCTACCATTTTGTCGATTTGGACCGTTAGTGTACCTGTTGTGACACCAATTTTATCCGCCAGTTCTTTCATCCTCATAGCGCCGTGCACGCCGAGTAACTCAATGGTGTGCACCTGCGATAGGCTAAAACCTTTGTCACGTACAATGGCGTGTTCCCAAGACGACAGCTTTTCGTAAAATTCAATAATCACATGATTTAATGCATGATCTGTTGAATGTGCGGCCGTTGAATGAGCAGTCGTTGAATTCAGGTTTGATGAATGATGATGTTCAACAGTCATTTAGGCTTCCTTAGCCATACACTCGCGCTGACGGCAAGTATGGAGTTCAATAGTGATATGGGCCAATTCAGGAAATTGTGACAGTAACTGATTAAAATAACTGACATCTTTCGGTGAATGGGACACGATAGACACCATAATAGCATGGTGATCGGCACTCACTCGCCAAAGATGTAAATCGGCCACTTGATGATCCGGTACGGCCTCAAGGGTTTCCACAACTTTACGCTGTAATGACGCTTTAACACCACCGTCAAGTAAGATAGGACTCGTTTGCTGAATGAGGCCCCATGACCAACGGCTAATAATCACAGCACCCACGATACCCATAACCGGATCGAGCCAAGTCAGTCCCATGTATTTACCAAACAACAAGGCCGCAATGGCGAGCACTGACGTTAACGCATCGGCTAATACGTGAAAATAGGCGGCGCGTAGGTTGTGATCATGACCACCGTGTGCCTTCTGACTCTCATGCTCAGCAGCATGGTGCTCCTGTTTATGATGGCAATGGCTATGATCTTGATGACTTTCAACGTGTGCATGTGAGTCATCGTGCGTATGTGGACCCGCACCATGTGAATGAGCCGTATGGACGTGATCGTCATGGGAGGAGTGTGCTTCGCAGCTGTGATGAGCATGCTCGTCTTCATGATCATCTTGATGTCCATGATCGTGACTATGACCATGAGTGTGCCCATGGTCGTGGGTATGGTGATCTTTGAGTAAAAATACACTCAGCACATTAACGCTCAAACCTATGACAGCCACAAATATGGCTTCGTTAAAATGGATTTGCTCAGGATTAATCAGTCGCATTCCCGATTCAATCAACATCACCAGTGCCACAAGTCCTAGCGCTATTGCGCTGGTATAACCGCCAAGCACACTCACTTTGCCAGTACCGAAAGCAAATGCAGGATCGTTAGCGTGTTTACGGGCATACGAATAGGCGAATAAAGTGATCATAAAGGCCGCGGCATGGGTTCCCATGTGCCAACCGTCGGCGAGCAGTGCCATAGAACCGTAGATGGTTCCGGCAGCAATTTCAGCCACCATAGTGATCACGGTTAAATACAGTACATAGCGAGTGTTCTTCTCGCCATCGCGGTTCTGACTGGAAAACTCATGGGCGTGCTGCCACTGGGCGAGTGAATGCCCTTGGCGGCTTCCCGTAGTAGCTTGATGCCCTGTCGCTTGCTCGGCTGTCATTGATTTCATTGTATGGCCCCTGTTCCATTTCTATCGCTATTAATGGTGAAAAACTCGTCGCTTGAATTATAGTTTGAAAATCAAAATATATGAAGATCGAATTAACTATTTATCAAGATATACTGTTTTCAAACTTTTAAACGTGTATTTGAATCCCCATAATGCATCTGCGCACCTGCCATCAGCCGAGACACTGATATGTGAATTAAGATAGGCAGCTAGACTAGGCAAAGGATATCAGGCAAGGTTTAATGGATTAGCGCTTGATTTATGAGTAAAAACAGCTCACATAGCTGAGTTAGATTGGCTTTATTACAGCCTTACGCAGTTATAGACAGACACTGCGGTGGCTTTTCAGTGCAAGTTGAAATCCAAGTTTTAAGGTTTTTATCTAGGATATTTCGTATATTTTTCGCATGATATGAGTCATAAAACAGCCACAGCAAAGAATTGAAATAGCTGAGAACTTAACAAAATAAGTCATTGAAAAGTGTAATTAACCCTTATTATTCAGATTGATAAAAATTATTTGGGTAAAAAATCGATTTTTTATTGAATAATTTAACCCTTTTTTACCTCTGCTGCGTTTATAGGGAGCAGAACACAGACAAATTTATCGACATCAATTCAGTTCGATTAGGAGAAACAAAATGAAATTGAAGACCTTATTTAGCGTTAGCACTGTTCCCCTTGCATTTGCACTATTGTCATTCAATGCCGCGGCGGTGAGCCCACCACATCCAACAGGGTTAAATGCGCCTATGATCAGTATTCAACGTTTCGATCCAAAAGATTACAGCGCACAGGAAGCCACTAAGATGTTCCCTGCTCCGGCAGCAGGTATGGTGCAGCACATTTTAAGTTTACCTAAATTAGAAAACGAAGATGACTACATGGTCGAAATCCAAATTGGTCAGACTCAAATGGTTGATTGCAATAAGCATGGATTAAACGGGGAATTGAAGGAACTGACAGTGCAAGGTTGGGGTTATAACTACTATCAAGTGGATGAAATCGCTGAAGGCCCAAGCACTATGATGGCCTGTTTCGAATTGGCGAAGAAAGAAGCTTTTGTACGTATTCCGGGTGAACTAAAAATGCGCTATGACAGTCGCTTGCCTAAGGTGTTTTATCTACCAGAAGGCGCTGAACTGCGTTTCAGAACTTGGAAAGTAGATTCAACCTATCAATATTCCAAGTAAATAGCCAAATTTAACTCTTGCGTCATCAATCAAATGCGCTTCGAGTCTTTGCTGATTGATAAAAGCAAAGACTCGAAGCGCATTAACTAGAATCGTTTAATTCTAACGACTTGCATAATTTCTATTTCAAAACCTGCCACAGTTTCTGTCTCTGGGTAATAGATGACATTGATCTTTTGCCCTTGCAGATTACGATACTTTTTGACCCGTCTAAATTTAAACGGCACGTCACAATCTTCAATCATAACAGTATGTTGTATCCACTCCGCCTTTTCCCTTTGCATATGCGAAACCACAGTCACACCTTCAGAGTGAACCAAATGTTCATGGGTGGCTAACATCTTTTTTACGGCCTTATTCATGTTCAACTCTTTTATCATCTAGTTGCGACAACAGTGACTCAACTTTCTGTTTAATTTCAGCATATCTCAATTTTTCACAGCGGCCGAAACCACTCAACTTACGCACTTGAAAACGACTCACCAAAGGAACTGACATACCAGCGAGGCAACGACAATAGGTATCGATTGACAAAGCACCAATGCCTTTAGCCGTTAAATGATGTTTCAACTCACGCAAATCAGCCAATATCTGCTGTTCTGTCGGCCAAGTAGGTTCCGTCGAATAACTCAACTTAGCGAAATGACCGCGGCAGACACTGCAATGACCGCAGACCGCCGGTGCCTCATTATCATCAAAATAACGCGATAAATTGTGGCTTAAGCACGTCTCAAGTTCAAAAAAGCGGACTAACTGCGCTATTCGCGCAATTTCTTTCTGCTCTTTATCAATAAAATAATGGTACAGCTCATCGATGAGTTCCGGACGCGCTAATGCGGCAACATCCACCCGATACACATCGGTAATTCGTTTGGTTTCTAATTCAATCAACTGATGTTCAGCTAAATATTCCAGCGCGGCCAATACACGACTGCGTTCATGGCCCGTCGCACTGTACAAGGCATCAAAATCTAACGCGCCCCATATTTTCTTCATCTGCGTATGATTAAAAATTTGCGTCAAAAAGGCCTGCCGCTCTGGATTAAAGCGGCTCAGAATGACATGTTTATCCATTAAAAATTTGTAATTAACATCGGCGTAGTAAGCAAATAACGGCTTAACCACACCTAGAATTTCTAGCTGCACAAGTAACGTTTTTAACGGCAACTGGCGAATATTGCTCGCCGTCGACACGCCATTAAGCTGACATTCCCACTGACCAGAATCTTGTTCAAGTCGAATAGCTTCAATGACTTGCGCTATACCTTCTCGCTCAGGCGTATCGCCATACACAAAATTTTCAACGGTATTGAGTCCGTCAAAATTGGCTAAAGTCACACAATGGGATAACGCACCATCACGCCCTGCTCTGCCGATTTCTTGACTGTAGTTTTCAATGGATTTAGGCAAATCATAGTGGATCACAAAACGGATATTGCTCTTATCTATTCCCATACCAAAGGCGATGGTAGCAACAACCACTTGCAGCTTATCCTGCATAAAATCATTTTGAATTTGTTGACGTTTTTCATCTTCAAATCCAGCATGATAGGCACTGGCGACTATGCCTTGTTGGCTCAAGAGTCGTGCGACTGTTTCGGCAGTTTGCTGTAACGTCACATACACAATACCAGCACCTGAGAATGATGTTATCTGGTTAACCAGTAAGGCATTTTTCTCTTGCGTCGACACGGGCAGAACAGTCAAATCTAAATTGGGTCGATAAAATCCCGTTTGTACTATGTGTTCGGGCGCGATATCGAAGCGCTTGGCCATATCCAGTTTCACTTTACGTGTCGCGGTGGCCGTCAGTAACAGTACCAGCGGGATCTCAAGCTCGCGCCGATAATCGGGTAATTTAAGATAATCAGGCCGAAAATTGTGGCCCCATTCTGAAATACAATGCGCCTCATCGACGACCAACATAGACAGCGGAACCGATTGAATAAACTGCCTAAAGCGTTCATTTTTGAAACGCTCCACCGACACCATTAAAACTTTCAGTTTGCCAAAGCGCGCATCTGTCATCACTTGCTGACTCTGCTCAGCGCTTAAGGTTGAATCTATGCTGGCCGCATGAATTCCCTTAGATTGCAAAAATTCCAGCTGATCTTTCATCAAGGCGAGTAAAGGCGAAATCACTAAACTCAAATGGGGTAACTGCAATGCTGTAAATTGATAACAAAGGGATTTACCAGAACCTGTCGGGAAAATCGCTAAACTCGACTTCCCTGCTAACAGTTGTGTTATCGTTTGCGCTTGACCAGGACGAAATTCAGAAAAACCGAAATCCTGCTGCAACAAACTAACGTATGGATTGGTTTCCGGAATGGGATTGAACATCAACCGTCCTTTACACTTATCCTTACCACCCACAAAATTCGGGCATACCGCAAGAAAAAGATTCAGCATTAAGTGAGTCGACTAGTCTAGCAAATTTTGACGTACTTTACGGAGTTAATTAGCAACAACTGAGTTTTCAAGCCAACTTAACTGCTCATCAGGAGCGTAATTATAGGTTCGAATTTTGTTACAAAACAATGATTAATATAGGATTAATTTTATTTTTTAGTCAGAAATTAAATATGAAAATAAAACCGATTTGTAAAAATACAAATCCGATATCTCCTATGAAAAAACAAGAAGTCAGATGAATCTCAGCAAAAAATACATCTCCGATAAATAGAGCATTTAAGGTTTTCTAGCAAGATATAGGTTGATCAGCGACGTCAGTTTGTCCTGAAATCTTTCTTCAAAACCATCAATGTCACGCCCTATAGAAACTAAATATTTAGTTGCCTGCTCACGCGAAAGCAGCTTATTTGCAAGACTATATTGCATCTCTTCTAAGGTTTTATCATATCTTGGGATCAACACCCAAGTGCCGACATCGACGTCAAAATGTTGCATCGCTTTCTGGGCTAAAGCACAAAAAGCCTCAATATGATCTACGCCATCAGGTCCGAGACAGCCAGGTTCAATTCGGCATAAAACCGCAATTTTCCTATCGTTTGCAATACTTAAACTCATCTCTAATGCCCCGCGTTATCTAGTCGTAAACATAAGATCTTAACAGTAATTTTACGTGTCTGCACAGATAAGTCACGGCTAACTTACCCTTATTAGATAATCCATTTTAGGCAATAGAACAACTTTAAAATCATATTCTTCAAAACATAGATCCGCGGTTATTTTGTTCTATTCATCAACAATGTCGTCTACAACATCCTCATCAGTATGTTGTAAAACATTAAGCGAAATATTTTCATTATGCTCTGACAATAGGGTATCAATGGCTTGGTCAAAACTGTCTAACTTTTGAGTTTCCATATAACGTTTTAACCTCAAAATAATATCCCTGCTTAGCTCAATATGAGACTTTTTTTGCCGTTTTTTTATTTGAGATAATTCTTTGCGAACCATACGCCAGCCAAAATCAGTAAAATACTGATTGAGCATTTTGTTTACATTAGTAAGCTCGTTGTCGATCCGCTGTGCCTTTTTGCGTAATCGGACTAATTCATTTAGTTGTGTTACCAACTTAGTATAGAAAACCGTTTGTAACTCAGCGTCACAAAACCAATCTGGTTTAGATGCCACAGCTTCAGGATTGATAAGGCGATAAATTAAGGGTAAGGCAAAAATTAATTCTGCTTCCTCAAGCAATAATAATTTTCTTCCTGCTGTCGGTTTGTCTTGTTGATATATCCAAGCTTGCGGTTCCATAAATACGTTTCTTTAGTTAAGCATGCGTTTAATGCGGATGAAATAAATGGGACCTCATGCTAGTACAAATCGACAAGTATTAATATATGGTTCAACCATTTTATTGGCTGGGAATCGATCCCTTATGCTTCATTTTGCCTTTGGCAGAAATAGCTCAACTCATAACAGGCTAAGAACCCGATAAGCGGTTGTCGTTATTAGCTTAAATTTCACCCAACACTCAAGCCTAGTTTAGCGGCATTCCATTCAAGAAAACCAATAAAATGGTTAAACCATTCTTTAAAATTATGCATCTGTGACTAACTAAGTTCGAAACCACTGCATAGAGAAAGTACGAATTTCATACTATCATTGCCTTTAATTTTATATCCGCTTAATTAATCGCCATTGTTAGAATAGGTTTATCTTGGCTGTTTTTTAAACTAAATAATCCAGCTAAATGTTATTTAATGCCCCCTCCTCTGATAAAAGAGGATTATTTAAACAAATAAGCACTCTACCAGTGATAATGACGATTATCACTGGTAGATGTAGGCGTGATTTGCGTATAATTAAGCCTTCTTAATTCGATATCAGGTGACTTCAACGGCATGTCTAAAATGATCCGGACAAATAGTAATGCTCAAAATAACACCAATGTATCGAATGAAAGAGTGACTAGATCAGATCATCACAATAATAACCGTGCTGAACAGCCACGTTTTTTTGAAGAGACTTTCCTGCCACAATCTGTTCGAAGTGATTATTTAAGTGCTGCCGAAGAAACTGAATATGAAATTTCAGCCAACACCCGCCGTGTTTATAATACGAGCTTTAGTCTATTTAGCCGTTATTGTGCCGAACACCAACTGCAGGCTCTGCCCGCAGATCCCCGTAGCGTGATTTCATTTATTGGTTATCAGAAAGAATTGATCCAAGAGAGTACTGGAGTACAACTTTCTAAACAGACATTAACGACTCGACTCGCGGCGATTCGCTACCACCATATTCAAGCGGGATTCCACTCACCTACCGAGCACCCTCTGGTGATCAGAGTGATGCGCGGTTTAAGTAGAAATCAATCTCGCCATGTGAGTGATTATGATCAACAACCGATTATGTATGATGAAGTGGAAATGCTCATTCAAGCTATCGATGAACAAGTGCAGCCATTAACCCGAGCAAGAGACAAAGCCATTATTCAGTTAGGATTACAAGGTGGGTTTCGCCGTTCTGAACTTGCAGATATAAAAGTTCAATATGTCAGTTTTTTACGCAATAAGCTAAAAGTTCGCCTACCTTATTCGAAGAGTAATCAGCAAGGCCAACGGGAATGGAAAGACCTGCCGGATCATGAACCTTTTGCAGCACTCAACGCGGTAAAAAATTGGTTATCACTAGCCAATATAGAGGATGGACATTTATTTAGATCGCTTTCCCGTGATGGGAAATATTTACGCCCTTATCAAATAGTAGAACATCACTCTGAAGCTAATTCAAGTTTACATAAAAATAGTGGTTTTCTCACGGGAGATGATATTTATCGCATCATTAAAAAATATTGCACAAAAGCGGGCCTACCTGCAAAATTTTATGGTGCCCACAGTCTGCGTAGTGGTTGTGTCACTCAACTCCATGAAAATGATAAAGATCATTTATACATTATGGCCAGAACTGGCCATACCGATCCGCGCTCACTTCGCCATTATTTAAAACCAAGAGACTAAAACACAAAAGACTAAACTAGATCATGACTCGATAAGAATCAGTTAGTCTTTTACCTAAAATAAAATAGCAATTTTAACGTTAAATATAAATCTATCATGTTTATGAAAAAAAATGATATTCAGTAATTATATTAAAATTATTTCCAATTTTTAATTTGAAAAATAATTAAAGCAATAACTTCACATTATATATTTTTATCTGTGACACAAGATTTGACATCATAGCAGAATAAAAATCCTAATCGAGGTACTTTGACCTCAGCAGCTTAGACCATAGCAAACTGCTGGTTAACATTTTTATAGCATATCGGGTTTATTGCTCACTGCAGTATTATTGTAATATAAAATCATCTTTATTGTCATATTGATACTTTAGCCTTAGTCACGAAATTTAATCCATCGTACTAGCCGGAGTAATATATGAGTAAGGCCACCTTTGATCCTACACTTTATAATAAAAGTAATAACGAGCCATTTAACCAAGTGTTGGATAAACATTTATCTCGCCGTAACTTCGTAAAAAGTGGTTTAGGCCTCAGTGCTATGACAGCTTTTGCCAGTGTAGGCTTAACTGCTTGCGGATCAGATGACACACCCGTTACAAAACCTGTTGATCCAGTGACACCTTTGCCACCGACAAAAAGTACCGCCAAGCTAAACTTTACGTCAGTTGCGGGTTCTCGTTTAGATGCCGTCGTTGTGCCAGAAGGCTATACAGCGCAGGTACTTGCACCATGGGGCACGCCATTAAATGCAAAAGCAGCACCATGGAAAAGCGATGGTAGTAACACTGCCGATGACCAAGCGAACTCAGTCGGTATGCACCACGATGGCATGCATTTCTTTCCATTAAATGATACGGGTAATGACGGTTTACTTTGCATTAACCATGAATATATTGATGAAGTTGCATTACATCCTGCAGGACAAACTTTTGATCCTACTTCAGGTTTGCGCACGATTATCGATGAGGTACGTAAAGAAATCAACGCCCATGGCGTATCGGTTGTACGTATAAAACTGGTTAATAATCAATGGGAAGTGGTTAGCAATGATAACCATAACCGCCGATTCACCGGTGCGACTGTAATGGATATTAGTGGTCCTCTCGCCTACTCTTCTCTACTCGAAACCCGCTACTCTCCCGACGGTAGTCAGGCTCGCGGTACATTAAATAACTGCGGCAATGGTTACACGCCTTGGGGCACTTATTTAACCTGTGAAGAAAACTGGCCAGGCTACTTCGCAAACCGTGGTACGTTAACTGCCGAGCAAAATCGCATTGGGATCAGCAAAACCAGCACACGTTATGGCTGGGATGATCTTGCAGGTCATGATGAAGAACGTCTCGATGAGTTCGCGCGTTTTGATGTCACGCCAAAAGGCGCAAGTGCTCAAGATGACTATCGTAATGAAGCGAATGGTCACGGTTATATTGTTGAAATTGACCCTTTCAATCCAACATCGCGCGCAGTAAAACGTACCGCGCTTGGTCGTTTCCGCCATGAGGGATGTACCTTTGGCAAGCTAACCGAAGGTAAGCCAGTAGTATTCTATTCTGGTCACGATTCACAATTCGAATACTTATATAAATTTGTCTCGGCCGCGGCGTGGGATGCAAAAGATGCTGACAGCAGCAATCGCATACAAACTGGCGATAAGTATATGAATGAAGGTACTTTATATGCAGCTAAGTTTAATGCAAATGGTGGTGGTGTTTGGTTGCCTTTAACCTTAGATAGCCAGACTACGGACGGAAAAACCCTAGGCAATACTTTCGCTAGCTTAGCCGAGATTATTTTGAACACCGCTGGCGCAGCGGATCTTGTTGGTGCAACACCTATGGATCGCCCTGAATGGTGTGCTGTCGATCCTTTCACTGGTTCAATTTATTTGACCCTGACCAACAACTCAAAACGAACTGAAACCAATCCAGCGAACCCAAGATTGAAAAACCACTTTGGCCATATTATTCGTTGGGATGAAAGTGACAAAGATACTGAATTTACATGGGATATCTTCGTATTCGGATCACCAAGTGATGGTAACGCAGAGACAAACTTATCAGGCTTAACGGATCTTAACCAATTTGCCAGCCCAGACGGTTTGGCCTTCGATCAACGCGGTATTTTGTGGGTTCAAACCGACAATGGAGCCAAGGAGGTCGCAGAAGAAACCAACGATCAGATGCTAGCAATAGTGCCTTCAACGCTTGTTGATGGCCAAGAGAAACAGCTCGGCGTAACGGCTGATAACCAAATGGAATTAAAGCGTTTCTTCGTTGGACCAAACGACTGTGAGGTTACGGGTTTTGCTATTAGCCCTGATTACACATCTGTTTTTGCTAACATTCAGCATCCCGGTAATTGGCCTTATTCGTCCAATGCCGCTGAAAAAACGCCTGCGGGCACGACATTACGCCCTCGCGCCGCTACGGTCGTTATCCGTAAGTTAGATGGTAAAGAAGTCGCGGTATAAACAATTATGCTTGTGCGAGGTATCTTCTTAATATGAAGTTCCTATAAGTTAATTGCTACACATAAAAAATCCCCTCACTGTAGGG
Organism: Shewanella oncorhynchi; assembly: GCF_030848765.1. Taxonomy (NCBI): domain Bacteria; kingdom Pseudomonadati; phylum Pseudomonadota; class Gammaproteobacteria; order Alteromonadales; family Shewanellaceae; genus Shewanella; species Shewanella oncorhynchi. The sequence continues at coordinate 2,489,013 of NZ_CP132914.1, read as the reverse complement.
GATTTATTATTTAAGAAGATAGTTAACTAGCCTTTTTCAAAATAGATTAAATCCAACATCGATTAACTCTTACTACGACTTGCTTGTTCAAAGGCAAGTTCAAAAGCATCGGTAAAATCTGTAATTGGCAGAAGGTCCTCACGGCAACGGCGATTGCGGCCAAGTAAGGAAGATTCAACAAACAAATCAAACCAAGTACTTAAGGCTTTGCCATTAGCCGCTTCGCCAATCGCTCCTAAAGCCAATGATGCCACCTCGGCGGTGCCAAGTTGAAAATCATGACTACCTTTACGCAATGCATAGGTCGCGAGCGTGTCGGGATCGAAGGAAAGCAACGGCAGTGATTGTAAGTAAGGACTCTTACGGAACATTTTAATCGCTTCACGCCAACTGCCATCGAGCATGATTAGCAGCGGCCGTTTACCTTCGGCCAATGTCGACATCGGCACTTGGTTTAGTACGGTTTGCCCTTGCTCTGCATACTGGGCAGGAAACACTAAATAGGGTTGATATTGCGGCGAATTAAGCAAAGCAAGCAGCTCAGCTTCAGGTTCTGTACGTGACCAAATGTAGGCGTGGGTATCAGGGATAAGATCCGCTATGAGTCGTCCACTATTAGTCGGCTTTAACACCTCATCGTTATACATAATCAGCAGAAAACTGGCGTGAGTATCTAACTGACGGCGTAGCGCACAGGTACAGAACTGCTCACCTAAGAGACATAATGGACAGCGGATCAGTTTTTTACCGCGGGCACCAAAGGGTTTAGTCGAAATAGACTTACGGTACTGATATAAATGGTGCACAGCATGGGGGGCTAAAGCCATAAAAACCAATTCTCTATCAAACTTATTAAGGATCGCGACCACATCAGTCAGCACTTTTAATCGCGGTGGCGCAGTTTATCCCTTGGCCATCAATGGTGCAATCACGCAATACATTATCGTGATAAAAGGCCGGTGTCAGTGGTTGATGGTTTCATCTGCAGCCTAACGCCAGTGAGATAATTTAAGAGCACAGAGCAATTATCTCTTAAAACAACTGTAATGTATTAATCTGTGTTACCACTTAGTATGCAATAGCGTGCAACACTAAACCGACTAAATTAACGTTTAAATTACTTATTGGGGGAGTATTTAAGCTAAATATCAGTAATGACTTAACTTCGTGTGGAATTGCCCTAATATCATGCGAAAATCTACTCTACAAATACAGTCTCGATGAAAGGTCAATTATGCACCCAAAAGCCCCGATCGCTTTAATACCGCTATTAAACGGCATCCTCATATCTGCGGCCCTATTCTCTCATGCCACTGCAGCCAAAACACTTAATACCAAAGACATCCAGTCAATTGTAGATTCCGCAGTTAAACCACTGATGGCCGAGTATGCTATTCCCGGTGCAGTAATTGGCATCACCATAGAAGGTAAACAGTATTTTTACCAATATGGCGTCAGTTCTAAAACCTCTGGGCAAAGTGTGACTGAACATACCCTGTTCGAGATTGGCTCTATCAGTAAAACCTTTACCGCAACACTGGCTAACTATGTACAGGGCGAAGGAAAATTAACACTCACGGATATGGCCAGTGATTATGTTCCAGCATTAAAAGGCAGCCATTTTGATAAGATTAGTCTCATCAATTTAGCCACCCACACAGCGGGAGATTTGCCGATGCAAGTTCCTGATAAGGTCACTAATAACGCAGAGTTAATGGATTACCTTAAGCATTGGCAACCATCATTTGCCGCGGGGACCCATAGGAATTACGCCAATCCGAGTATTGGGCTGCTTGGCATGATTGCCGCGCAGAGTTTAGGGCAAACGTTTCCACAAGTACTTGAGCAAACACTATTTCCACAATTGGGTATGACAAACAGCTATCTCAAGGTTCCTAGCAACAAAATGGCCGATTATGCCCAAGGCTATGATAAGCAAGACATGCCAGTGCGAGTCAATCCCGGTGTATTAGCCGATGAAGCCTATGGCGTTAAAACCTCTGCCAAGGATTTACTGCAATTTGTTGAGGCTAATATGCAAATGCACCCGCTTACCAAACCACTGCAAACGGCACTCGATGAGACCCACACGGGATACTTTGATGTGGGCATGATGACCCAAGATATGATTTGGGAGCATTACTCATATCCTATTGATCTCAATAACTTGCTTGCAGGTCACACTCAGGAAGTCGTATTTGGCAGTACGCCAGTTAAACCTATAGTGCCGCCCCTCGCACCGCAGCAAAATGTGTGGATTAATAAAACAGGCTCTACTGGCGGTTTTGCCGCTTATGCAGCCTTTATTCCGGCCAAAAAACTTGGCATTGTACTGCTGAGTAATAAAAACACCCCCGTTCCGCCACGGGTCACTGTGGGCTACCAGATTTTAACTGGGATCGAAAAGTTGCAAAAATAACCATGCACTAGGATAGAGGAGATAAGTATATTGGTGCTATCTCCTTTTTCTTAACAATATTCTTGTCGCTACTGATTTATGGCTGACACCTTGCTGCTAACTCACAGTTTCCTTGCAATCTCTCTTTTCTCATGGCGGCTTGTAAGAAAAGATGCACCGCAGGGTTAATCCTTGCGTTAATTCATTTGCAACTCATCGACCTAGTTAACAGACAAATAACCTATCGTAAGTTTAGCTTTACAGCTTAAAATCAGGATAAAAACTTATGCATCGCATTAAAAATTATTTCGTTAAATCAATATGATTGACACTTGAAGTTACGCTTTTAGGGAGTAAGATGCGCGCAAATACCTTAAGTGACCTTTTTCGGAAATATCATGTCAGGCACGCCACATTCTCCTATTCATCACGATGTCGCTCCAGCGGCGAGTCAGTCTAGCCTACTGTTAATGATTGTCTTTATGGTCGCCTGTGGCCAAATGGCGCAGACGATTTTTGTACCTGCCCTTCCACAAATCGCACTCGGGCTCCATGTGGACGCCAGCCAACTACAAGCCGTGATGGCCTGTTACTTACTCTCCTACGGGATGTTTCAATTTGTGTATGGCCCAGTGTCAGATCGCGTTGGCCGCAAAATGCCACTCGTCGTGGGTATCGCTATTTTCGTTCTAGGCGCTGTATTCGCGGCGAAGGCCACAAGCTTTAACCAACTGATTATGGCAAGCCTTATCCAAGGATTAGGCACAGCCAGCGCAGGCGCATTATGCCGTAGCATTCCCCGCGATCATTACTTTGGCGACCGACTGGTAAAATTTAATAGCTATGTCTCTATGGCTGTGGTGTTTTTACCTTTGCTTGCACCATTTATCGGCAGCGCCAGTGCAGCCTATTTCGGCTGGCAAGCCGTATACTGGGTATTAGCGGGATTCGGTGTCGCGGTCTGGCTGTTGTTAATATTCCTCTTTAAAGAGTCTTTACCCAAGACGCTACGGGAACATCAAGCCGTTTTCAAATCCTATAAGCATGTCCTACACCATAGAGCGTTTCGCGCTTATTTATTTTCATTGATCGCCACCTTTGCCGGTATTGCGGCGTTTGAAGCCATTGCTGGTGTACTCTATGGCCAATATCTCGGACTGACGCCTTTTATGGTCAGTTGCTATTTTGTTGCGCCAATTCCTGGCTACTTACTGGGGGCACTCATCGCGGGCCGACAAAATAAGCCACAAAGGGTTGTTTACCAAGGTGTTGCGTTACTCGGTGCTGGCGCATTATTTATGTTGATCCCAGGTCTTTTTAATTTAGTGGTTGGCTGGAGTTTACTTATTGGATCGATTTTATTCTTCAGTGGCGCAGGCATGCTATTCCCTACCCTAACATCTGCTGCGTTAGAGCCATTTCCACGTCAGGCGGGGATTGCGGGCGCATTACTAGGGGGATTACAAAATTTTGGTGCCGGACTTGCCGCATTAACTATGTCTTTAGTGCCTATGGGCGGCCAGTTGAGCATAGGTTTATTAAGTGCTGTAATGGTGGTTTTAGTGATTCTGTCTCTGTATTACGCCAAAGATCAAAATGATACTCACCAGAATTTAATGCCACAGATTTAATGGATATGATTTGAAGCGACAATTCTTGGTTTAAGCTAAATCTATTACCATCAGTCAAAAAAAAGCCCACATTGTTGTGGGCTTTTTAAATCGATAAGACACTGTAATAAATCAAAAATCTCGATTAATTTATTGCTTCTATAGCTTTAATCGTTACAGAATGCGACGCAGTAAAAAGTCAGCTTTAAGGCGACGAATTCGGGTCATGATCTTCTTCACTGGCGCGGGATAGCTCTGTAAGGTATCCACTTGGCTGTAGTGATATAACCGCTGTGTGTGTTCCAGAATATGTGCCTGCTCGGCTTCAAACTGGGCTTTCCAGCAGCCAATTTCATCTTGGATCAACAAACCATTCTCAAGATCCAGCGCCCAAGCTCTTGGATTCAAGTTCGAGCCTGTGATCAAATGCTTATTACCGTCGGCACTGATGCCCTTGAGGTGATAACTGTTGATACCATGTTTCCACAAATGGATATTCAGCTGACCATTATCAATCGCCCACTGTTGGCGTTTAGCGAACTTACGCAATGATTGCTCATACATATAGGGCAATGCACCTATGGTTGAGAAATCCTGCTCTGGCGGAATATAAAAATCGTTAGCCGTCTTGTCGCCCACAACGATATCGATGCGTTTGCCATTGCGTAAATGCTTCGCTAAAGCGCGCACTAAAATGTACGGCGGATTAAAATAGGGCGTGCAAATAAACAGCGAGTCTTTTGACTCTTCCACCAAGGCGACAACCACTTTATTGAGCAAGTTTTTCTTACGTCCTAGCCCAAGTAACGGCGTGATGCGATTGCCATCACGGGTCTCCTTAAACTGATACTCAGCGTCAGACAGTCTCAGCTTAAAGCTACGCATATCCGTCTTTGGTGGTAGCACTTCTTGCTCAGCATCTTGCGTTAATGAACACACAGCTGGATCAGAAATGATATTTTTCTGGATCATCACGCGCATACTGCGGGCTAATTCGGCAGACTCAATCAAGTGATAACGATCGAAACGGTACTTATCGTGTTGTTGCAAATAGATATTATTGAGACTGGCACCGCTATAAATCACGGCATCATCGATAATAAATCCCTTAAGATGCAACACACCCATAAATTCACGGGATTTGACGGGTACACCTAAGATATCTATGGGATGTTCGGCTTCAGCCATAACTCTACGGTACATCAAATAGTTGCCGCTATCACCTTTATGGCCAATCAAGCCACGTCTCGCACGGTGAAAATCGACTAACACTTTGATATCAAGCGTTGGATTTGCCGCTTTGGCATCCATGAGGGCTTGTAATATCTCACGACCCGCTTCGTCATCTTCTAAATACAGCGCCGCAATATAAATACTGTGCTTGGCGCTCGCAATACGAGCGAGTAATTCTGCCTTGAAACGGCATGGCGTGAGCAACCACGTTAAAGCCTCGGGTTGAACGGCTATTCCACCAAGCTTATCTAGCAAGGCATCCTCCTTTAAACATGCTGACCACCCCGATAGGAAGCACTAGGGTTCAGTGATAAAAACATCACAGCAATATGTGTTAACTCTGGATAGGCCTCTGTCACTGCCAACCTGATCGTTTGTTCTACTTTAAGATGTATATCAGGGTCCTTAGGGAACCAGAGTAACTCAACTTGGACAAAGCGTTGATCAATTTTTCCATTTCGAAAACTGATGCTTGGGATCCAATCTAATGTGAAACTCTCTGCATTACCTTTACATATATCCGCCAATGACTGCAGTAATGTTTGGCTGAACGCTGCAACGACCGCTTGTGGTAAGCCGCGCATACTAATATGTGGCATGGTTTAGTTGTTACCTAAGAACCTAAAATCGTAAGGGGTAGAAATTACCGACTTCACCTCGTCTCGGCAAGACTTTTCTCCCAAAAGTCTTGTTAAACCTAACGGTTTTGCTGGTAATTTGACCTCACGCGATTTTATTCCACTTCAGTGCACCGATTTACCTAAAAATCTTCTTCATTTATCCTTGCTTGAAATCGCATTTTACGGCGAGTATTCTCGGCATTATTTGCACGTCCACACAATATGTTGCCCCTAAATAGGGGGATTTTTAACGCTACAAATCAGTCCAAATTTCACTGAACTGCGCCCAAAATGTCTGCCAAATCACAAAATAATCTTCAAACCCATTTCATTCACCCCGAATCCAGTGATTTAGCGTAAACTAAACCGCCTATTTGCGATTAGACCACACGATACAAGATTAAGACTATGAACAAAAAAATTCTGCTGACGTTAGCACTGACATTGCTGTTTGCTTGGGGTATTTTCCATTTTAAAACCCAGTTAGGGTTACTCATCCTGCCGTTGTTTATTGGGCTAGTATTGTTTGTTACCCTACGTTTATATCGCTTGATGGAAAAGGATGACGGCAGCAGTGAGGATTAACCGCACACAATACCAACCTAATCTTAATGATGTTTTGATAAAAATGGCCAATAGCTAACATGGAAACGTTACTGAAAACGACTCTATATGCCGGCCTGCTCCTAGCCGCAAGTCATAATATGGCCTATGCAGAGCAACATGATTCTAGGCCGATAAGTGCTCAAACCACTTCGCTTAGCCAAGCAATCAGCAAGATCAGCCCTCGACATTCACAAATCGCCTTACTGGCAATGGATATGTCGAACAATCAAGTGATCTATAGCCAACAAGCTGAGACCTTGTTTATTCCAGCCAGTACCCAAAAGCTGCTCACGGCAGTCAGTGCTATGGCTCAGCTTGGACCTGATTTTCGTTATGTCACACAATTATGGACAGATGCACCAATAAGCAAAGGCCATATCGCAGGCAGTGCTTATCTGCGTTTTAGTGGCGATCCCACACTCACTCAAGCCGATCTCAAGGCCATTTTTGCCAATCTCGTAAAACAAGGCATTAATCGCATTGATGGACATCTGTATTTGCTCGGCGATAAACAGGAACAATTGCAAGCTCCCGGTTGGGTATGGGATGACTTAGGTATTTGTTTTGCTGCGCCTGTATCTAGCTATATTATCAATCAAAACTGTGTCTATGGTCAGTTTAGCCCCAGCTCTACCAGCAAACCTTCACAGGTGAGTCTGCGTGCAGGAAGTTATGGGGTCAAAATCAGCAGCAATGCGGTGTTTGATCAAAAGGCGAGCCGCGAATTTTGCCAACTTGATATGGTCAGATTGGGTCAAAATCACTACCATTTACGCGGCTGTTACCCTGGCGGTGAGGCGATACCACTGGCGATTGCGGTCAGCGATCCGTTCAAATTTGCCCAAGATAACCTCACCTCCCTACTTAAAGGCGAGATGTCTCTTGCGGGTAAAGTACAACTCGGCACTAGCTTACCCCAAAAGGCAAAACTAATTGCCAGCCATAGCTCGGCGCCCTTACCTGAGCTGCTCGAGACTATGCTGCTCAAGTCAGATAATTTGATTGCCGATAGCCTTTTTAAGCAACTTGGTAAAAGTTATTTTAAGACCCAAGGCAGCTTTACCAATGGTGCCGCTGCCATGCAGCGAATTTTAACGAATTTAGGCATAGATTTGAGTAACGCCAATATTGTGGATGGTTCAGGATTGTCACGCTATAACTTGCTCAATGCCAAGCAGTTAGCCGCGGTGTTGGCGCTAATCCACCAAGATAGCCGCTTTAGTCCGTTAATCACGAGTCTGCCACAGGCAGGGATCAGCGGCACCTTAAGATATCGTATGGGCTACAACAAGCCGCCGCTTAAACAGCAAATTTTTGCTAAAACAGGCTCGATGCAAGGCGTGTCTAACTTAGCGGGCTTTATCCGTTTGCCCCAGCATAACGATACCTTGTTTGTAATCCTTGAGAATGGCATGAGTCCTGAATTGAAAAATCAACATAAACCCTCATTCAATGCCGAGTTTCTTAAACAATTGATTTCAGTGCTGCAACCGTCATCAACGACTGCGACTGTGAATACTGCGGCTCACTAGAGTCATTAATTAACTGCTACAGAGTAAAAAACTTGCACAAAAAAGCACTGAGTCATCAGTGCTTTTTCAGTTTTTATCTAAACGAATATACCGAAGCCTTGTTAAAACAACTCCGCAGGCATCGCCATAGTCGTCGCATCACCAGCTCTGACTTGAGCGATATGGTAATCCGCTTTTGGCAATAACTTATCAAAATAGAACTTAGCCAAATAGACTTTCTGCTCGGCGAAAGCGTTATCTTCATGATCCGCGACCTTATCGACCATAGCCAACCAGTAGAAACCATACAGGGTGTAACCAAAGGCATCTAAAAAGTCGACCGCACACGCATTAATAAGTGCAGGCTGAGCCACTTTGCGATCATTAACTGACTCGGCAACGATGACCAAGGCATCTAAACGTGCGCATACTGCCGCCACTTTCACCGCATCAACATGGGTGAATGCCCGCATTTGTGCCTTCAAGTCTGCCACAAATTCGTTTAATGCGGCTAAGTTATCGCCGGTGACTTTACGACCGAGGAAATCGATGGCTTGAATGCCATTGGTGCCTTCATAAATCTGAGCGATACGGGTATCACGAACTAATTGCTCAATACCTGTTTCACGAATATAACCATGTCCACCAAAGACTTGTTGCGCCATGATAGTCGCATCTAGACCCCGATCGGTTAAAAATGCTTTCGCCACTGGCGTTAATAAACCCACATAACGCGCCGCTTTAGCCTTAACCTCATCTTGGGCATATTTTGCTAAATCCAGCTGTTGTCCTGTAAACACAGACAAAGCACGGCCCGCTTCTGTCATCGCACGAATGGTCAACAACATACGGCGCACATCGCCATGGACAATAATGGGATCAGAATCACTGCCCGTCGGTGAGCCGCCAGCGGCAATGCCTTGATTACGCTCTTTAGCGTAATCGGCCGCCATCTGGTACGCCGCCTGCGCACTGCCAAGCCCTTGAATACCAATCGCTAAACGCTCATAGTTCATCATAGTGAACATGCATACGAGGCCGCGATTAGGCTCACCAATCAAGAAGCCTTGAGCTGCATCAAAATTCATCACACAAGTCGCAGAACCTTTAAGGCCCATCTTATGCTCGATAGACCCCACTGATACACCATTGGCATTGGCTAAGCTGCCATCGGTATTTACCGATATTTTAGGTACAAGGAAGAGTGAAATCCCTTTACTATCCGGTAGCTTAGCAAGCACTAAGTGGATGACGTTTTCAGTTAAATCATGATCGCCACCTGTGATAAAAATCTTGCTGCCCGTGATGGCATAACTACCATCATCCTGCGGTAAAGCTCGAGTGCGAATATTACGCAGATCAGAACCCGCTTGCGGCTCCGTCATATCCATAGCACCCGCCCATTCGCCGGAATATAACTTAGGCAAATAAGCTTGTTTCAATTCTTCGCTGCCGTGGGCATTGATACATAAAGCTGCCCCCGCGGTTAACGAGCCATAAAGCGTAAACGCATTACAAGCACTGTAAGCCATTTCGTCGACTAAGATCCCCAGCATCTTCGGCATCCCCATGCCACCAAATTCAGGATCGCCACACAAACCAATCCAACCGCCCTGGGAATACTGCTCATAAACGGCTTTGTAACCATCAGGGGTAATCACTTGATTGTCTTGATGTAACACGCCCTGCTCATCGCCCGTCCGGTTCAGTGGATGGATCAACTCACTGCTGATCTTGGCTGCTTCTTCCAAAATGGCATTAGCTGTGTCGATATCGACCATTTCTGCAATCTCAGGCAATTGTGCCCAAGTGTTTGGAGCATCAAATACCTGTTCCAGTAGGAAACGCATATCCGTCAACGGGGCTTGGTAAGGATTCATTGGTAGACTCTTAAACGTAGGATTAAAACAGTTGTTTTAATTTATACCAGTTCACTGTAGAAAACAATCTCATTACAAATACAGCTGTGAACAATATAAAAGTATGCGAGCTAAATATAAATTTAACCCATAAAAAAACCCTTAAGCTTGAACTTAAGGGTCTCTATTTTATAAGCTTTACCACAGTGTTGTCGCAGCGTTAGCTCACAAGCTTGTGGCAATTACCACATTAAATCATCAGGAATTGCATAATCCGCATAGGGATCATCTTCAACGACCACAGCTTTAGATTCATCCTGTTGCCACAGATAACCACACCACTGCGGCACCAGCAGTTTCACTCGCTCGGCTAACTTATGTGGTACTAAGTAACTCTTATCTTCGTAACGTACTATGCCTAACTGCCCTTTAAGCAATTCTGCCTGCAGTTTTTCATCTATGTATAAAGAATAGATTTTATTATCAAGAGTATAGTTAAATTTCACTTCAGCATAAGCTGGGATCTTTATCGCAGACTTAGTGAACTCAGTGATTAAACCGCGCACCTGTCCACGCTCAGATGCCTCTGCAAAACGTTGCTCGTTCAGCGCTTTATCTTTTTGCGCCTGCAACCGTTTTTGCTCAGCCACTTCTTGCTTAAAAGCACTGGAGCCATCATCTATTCGTGATTTTTTATCACGGCGTTTTTGAGTCTTAACGTCACGAACTTTTTGTTTACTGGCAAGCCCTGCTTTGAGTAGCTGCTCTTGTAATGCATTAGCCATGGATCATTACCTACTTAATTTCTATAAAATCAAAGTTCTCGATTTTGAATATCAATAATCTAAAACCAAACTACATTTTTGCGGCCAGTTCGCCAAGCTCTGTCATCGCTATACTGGCGCCACCAAGTGACCAACCGCCATCAACCGGCAACACAACTCCCGTAATATAGGAAGCTAATTCAGAGCCTAAGAATAGCGCGGCATTGGCGATATCCTGACCTGCGCCGTTGCGTTTTAGCGGAACGGATTGGGCAACCTTTTGCTGTAATGCGGCGCTGGGGGCAAGGCGATTAAAACCTTCAGTATTGGCGATGGGGCCAGGCATAATCGAATTAATTCTCAGCCCTTCACAGCCCCACTCTAACGCTAAGGTTCGCGTCAGCATATCCACACCCGCTTTAGCCGCACACACATGAACTTGCATTGGCATAGCGATCGAAGCCTGCGGCGCCGAAATCTGGATAATATTGCCATTGGGGCGACGCAGCAAAGGATAAGCCTGCTTTAGCACTTGAAAACTGCCGAGCAAATCAATGTCCATCACCGACTTAAAACCATTGGCCGAAAGCTTTGCGGCGCTGGCAGGGAAATTCCCCGCCGCGCCGCTTACCAGCACATCGATAAAACCAAACTCAGAAGCGATTTTATCAAAACCGACTTCAAGGGCGCTAAGATCGCGCACATCAAAACTCACACCCAAATGAATACCGTCAGGATTGGCCTGTTGCAACTGCAATACCGCGGCATCGATTTTATCTTGACTGCGGCTCGCAACGGCCACATTTGCGCCAGCCTGTGCGAACGCAATGGCAATCGCGAGATTTATCCCACTGGTTCCTCCGACAACGACAACATTCTTACCTTGATAGTTAAACATCGTAGCATTAAACATGGGCGTTCTCCGTGAACAGTGAGATATGCACTCAGGGTGTGATTAATTATTTTATGTTGTCATTCAAGATACTATTTCAACTTTTATCAATCATATCAAGGATACCAACCAGCAATTCCAAGCCTTTTTTATTTAAACGACGGTCAAACAAACCGAGATTTAAACGGCTAGTGTGGCGTCTATGCCAATGATTGGTGAATCGCTTGCAATGCCGCTAACGGATCGGCGGCTTTGGTGATTGGACGGCCAATCACTAGGTAATCTGAACCCGCTGCTATCGCTTGAGGTGGCGTCATCACCCGGTGTTGATCGCCAGCATCACTGCCAACTGGGCGGATCCCCGGCGTCACGAGCTTGAAATCCTGACCTAACAGTGATTTCAAGGCTGTTGCTTCTTGGGCTGAACACACCACGCCGTCGAGTCCTGCTTGCTGCGTGAGCTTAGCTAAACGTTGCACATGCTCAAATGCAGGCACATTGATACCGAGTAATTTAAGATCGTCATCACTCATCGAGGTTAATACCGTTACCGCGATCAGCATAGGCGCTTTATCGCCGTAGGGCAGTAAGGCCTTTTTTGCCGCCTCCATCATGGCTAAACCACCACTGGCATGCACGTTTGTCATCCAAACGCCAAGCTCTGCGGCTGCGGCCACAGCTTTAGCGACTGTGTTGGGAATATCGTGAAATTTTAAATCGAGGAATAAATCAAAACCACGATCATGGATATCTTTCACCAATTGCGGGCCAAACAGGGTAAACATTTCTTTGCCGACTTTAAGGCGGCACATGTTGGGATCGAGTTTGTCTATCAGTTGTAAAGCGTGGTTTTTATTATCGTAATCAAGCGCTACGAGGATAGGTTTAGTCGTCATCATCTCTCCAACAGAGTTACACTAACTATAGATATTATCTTATTTACTCGCCGTCTAAGCCTCTGATCCGCTTGATACTGCCCCAATTTTTGCAAGAAGGACAATGCCAGTAAAGCGCATGTGAAGGAAAACCACACTCCTTACAACGGTAACTCGGACGGAATTTAATTTGTTGCTCAACGAGCTGCTCTAGCATAGTTAAACTCTGCTTAGCTTGCCCTTCTTCGGCTTGGCGCAAATGCATCTGCATCAAGTGCTGAAAACCTTTCATGGTCGGATGGCGATATAACGCATCGAGCACCATGGTCTCTGCCGCTTTAATCTCATCAAGACTTATCATGTGCTGCGCTAAGGCGACAACCACTGATGCACCCGCACCATCGGCCATGGCCCCTGCGAGTAACTCTTGAAAGCCTTCTTTATCTTGCGTGTCGCGATAAACTTGTTTAGCCGTTGGAATCGCATCGGCAAAAAGCTCGATATCGGCTTTTTTCAGTTGCAGCAGCATTTGCTTACACTGGGCATAATCTTGAATATCGAGGAATTTTTTCGCTAGGGTCAATAATGCACGACCGCATTGGGGATCTTGCTTCAGCGCTTGCTGTAGCAGTTTAATTTTCTGCGCGTCATCACTGGCTTCATCGGCTAACTGGCAATAGAAATGCGCCGTTAACGGCTTTAAAACTTGCTGACGTTTACGACTCAAACGCTTAGTGATATCAATGGCTTTTTGCCACTCTTTAATCACTTGATAGATAGCAATCAGCTGTGTTTCAGACTCTTCACTGTGATCGTCTTGGCTGACCAAGTTGATAAAGATTTCTTCAGCTCTGTCATAAAAACCTGCTGCTAGATAATCTTTACCCAACTCCATCATAGCGATGTCACGCTGCTCATTGGTTAATGTAGGCCGCGCGATTAAATTTTGATGGATACGAATAGAGCGGTCGACCTCACCTCGCTTACGGAACAGCGAACCGAGTGACAGATGGGTATCGATGGTTTCATCGTCAACATCTAGCATACTGATAAACAAATCGACGGCTTTATCCGATTCGTTCGACAGTAAGAAATTGAGACCAGTAAAATAATCCCGGCTCAATTGTTTACGTTGATTACTTTGATTCTGCCTTATGCTCCGTCGTCCCATATACCAACCATAGGCGGCAGCAATGGGAAGCAACAGAAAGAGGATCTCAAGCATATTAGGCGTCTACATCCTGAGGGATTTTAGCGATCACTTGATTTAGTTTCTTTTTAGTTGCCGCTAAACTTAATTTCAAGCGAACAATATAGTAGCTAGCAAATAACCAACTCAAAATAAAACCAGCAAAAAAGACAATCGCTAAGACAACAGGTAAACGATATTCACCCTGTGCGACAAAATAGCTGATGGTCACCACTTGTTCGTTACGCGCGCCAAAAATCAACGCCAAAATAAATAACAGTGCCACAAGCACAGTTGCTACAAATGATTTCACGCTGCACTCCCTAAACGCGTTTCAATTTAATGATTATCCAAGAAATTTACTAAGCTGACCAGCATTGCCTTGCAATAGATACAAAAAAGCCTCCTAACGGAGGCTTTTTACTATGCGGTCAATCACACATTAACGGCGTCAACACGCTCGCGCAGTTCTTTGCCTGGCTTAAAGTGCGGGACGTATTTACCTTCCAAATCGACTGATGAACCAGTCTTTGGATTACGGCCAGTCCGCGGTGCACGATAGTGAAGCGAGAAACTACCAAAGCCACGGATCTCAATACGATCACCGCTTTCTAATGTTGTTGCCATTTGCTCCAACATTTCTTTGATTGCGCCTTCAACCTCTTTCGCCGACAGCTGCGACTGCCTGGTGGCGAGTTTTTCGATAAGTTCAGATTTCGTCATCCTAGCTATCCCCTATTATCAAGCCAAACACAGTCGCCTAATGGGGAGAGATGTCTCCCCAAACAACAGGCGATTATTTACGAGCTGCTTTAAACGCTTCAGCCATTGCATTGCTAATAACAGCGTCATCTTGTTTGTTCAGAGTCGCCATTACTTCTTTCTCTTCAGCTTCGTCTTTCGCTTTGATTGACAGGCTGATAGAGCGGTTCTTACGGTCAACACCCATGAACTTAGCTTCGATTGCATCACCTACATTATAGACAGTAGATGCATCTTCGATACGTTCACGTGAAATGTCAGCTACACGGATGTAACCTTCAACAGTGTCAGCCAGTTCAACAGTCACACCTTTAGCATCAACAGCAGAAACAGTACCGTTTACGATAGTACCTTTCTTCTTGTCAGCCAAGTATGCGTTGAATGGATCATCTTCAGTTTGCTTAACACCTAAGCTGATGCGCTCACGCTCTGGATCTACAGACAGAACCACTGCATGGATTTCATCGCCTTTCTTGTATTCAGAAACTGCGTCTTCGCCAGTACCGTTCCAAGAAATGTCAGACAGGTGAACTAGACCATCGATACCGCCGTCAAGACCGATAAAGATACCGAAGTCAGTGATTGACTTGATCTTACCAGAAACCTTGTCGCCTTTGTTGTAACGAGTTGCGAAGTCATCCCATGGATTGGTCTTACATTGTTTCAGACCTAGAGAAATACGACGACGCTCTTCATCGATGTCTAGAACCAGAACTTCAACTTCATCACCTAAGTTAACCACTTTAGATGGGTGAATGTTCTTGTTAGTCCAATCCATTTCAGAAACGTGAACCAGACCTTCAACGCCTTCTTCGATTTCTACGAAGCAACCGTAGTCAGTTAGGTTAGTAACGCGACCAGTTAAACGTGTGTTTTCTGGGTAGCGTTTGCTGATTTCTAACCATGGATCTTCGCCAAGTTGTTTCAGACCTAGAGACACACGAGTGCGCTCACGATCGTACTTCAGTACTTTAACGTTGATTTCATCGCCAACATTGACGATTTCTGATGGATGTTTAACACGTTTCCACGCCATATCTGTGATATGTAGCAGACCGTCAACACCACCTAAATCTACGAATGCACCGTAGTCAGTCAGGTTCTTAACGATACCCTTAACTGCTTGACCTTCTTGCAGGTTTTCTAACAGTGCATCACGCTCAGCGCTGCTTTCTGATTCGATAACTGCACGACGAGAAACAACAACGTTGTTACGCTTCTGGTCTAGCTTGATAACTTTGAATTCTAATTCTTTGTACTCTAAGTGAGCGGTGTCGCGAACTGGGCGCACGTCAACTAGAGAACCTGGTAAGAAGGCACGGATACCGTTTAATTCAACAGTGAAACCGCCTTTAACTTTACCATTGATGATACCGATTACAGTTTCAGCATCTTCATAAGCTTTTTCCAGAACGATCCAAGCTTCATGACGTTTCGCTTTTTCGCGAGACAGTTGAGTCTCACCGAAGCCGTCTTCAACAGAGTCAAGAGCTACGTCAACTTCATCGCCAACTTGAATTTCTAAAACGCCTTGAGCGTTTTTGAATTGTTCAGCTGGGATTGGGCTTTCAGACTTCAGACCCGCGTCAACCAGTACCATACCGTTTTTGATTGATACAACAGTACCACGAACGATAGAGCCTGGACGGAATTCCAGAGTTTGAAGGGATTGTTCAAATAGATCAGCAAAAGATTCAGTCATGTTTAGGTTACTTTCTTTATTAAACCACTGTCCGTCCTAGACGTGGAGTCAGTCAAATTATCCGTATCATCCTTAATACGAATACCTATCCGGTGGGCTAACTTAGTTAGTGCCGGATAATTTTTGGTTGATAAAGTTAAGCGCAAGCGCCAGTACTTCATCAATACCCTTACCGCTAGTATCGATAATGAGCGCGTCATCGGCGGGGACTAAAGGAGCCACCGGACGATTCATATCGCGGTCATCACGTTCGATAATTTCACTTAAAAGGCGCTCGATATTAACATCGAAGCCCTTGTCCTGCAACTGATTATAGCGTCTTTGGGCACGCTCTTCAGCTGAGGCGGTTAAATATAATTTTGCCGGTGCACTTGGGAAAACGACTGTTCCCATGTCACGACCATCGGCAATTAATCCTGGCGCCGTTTTAAAGGCCCGTTGGCGACGTAATAAGGCTTCTCTCACCCGTGGAAAGGCAGCGACTTTTGAAGCGGCATTCGAGCACTCTTGGGTGCGAATGTCGTTGGTGACGTCTTCACCTTCCAATATCACTTGAACCGGATCTTTATCATTGCCTGTTAGAAACTTCACATCCAGATGTGCCGCTAACAACGTGATAGACTCTTCATTTTCCAGTTCAACGTTATGATGAATTGCTGCAAGCGCAAGAACTCGGTAAATGGCACCACTATCAAGTAGTTGCCAACCTAGATGCTGAGCCAATAATTGACTAATTGTACCTTTGCCAGCACCACTTGGGCCGTCGATTGTGACTACAGGAGCCCGTTCAGACATACATTCCTCCGCAAAAAATAACCATCATCCGTGAGTTCATCAAGTGAGCCCCCGAAAATGAGCGCGCAGCATTGTACAACAAAAGACAAACAAAATCCGTGGATTTTTTATGAAGATTAGCAGCCGCACAAATACGGCTTGCTATTCTTGACATCGATGGTTGTAACAATGACGAAACAAACAGACTTAGCCTTGCAGGCTCGCAAACTGCTTAAAGTAGTCAGGGAATGTTTTAGAAGTACAATCTGGATCATTGATGGTGATACCGCAATCGGCAAATGCCAGCATAGAAAAGCACATGGCCATGCGGTGATCGTTGTAGGTATCAATTTCAGCGGTGTTAATCACGGCTGGCGGGGTGATTTTAATGTAGTCATTCCCCTCTTCAACCTCGGCGCCCACTTTACGTAATTCCGTCGCCATAGCCGCTAACCGGTCGGTTTCTTTAATACGCCAGTTATAGATATTACGAATAACCGTCGTGCCTTTAGCAAATAACGCGGCCGTTGCAATGGTCATGGCCGCATCGGGAATATGGTTCATGTCTAAGTCGACGGCAGTTAATTGGGAGCCGCGGGCAATAATATAGTCATCGCCCCACTCGATATCTGCGCCCATTTTTTCGAGCACATCGGCAAATTTTACATCGCCTTGAATACTCAAACGACCCACACCCGTGACTTTGACTTCGCCGCCCTTAATCGCCCCTGCCGCGAGGAAATACGATGCCGATGACGCATCGCCTTCTACCAGTACTTTACCCGGTGATATATAACGCTGGCCTGCAACAATCTCAAAACGCGCGTAGTCATGGTTAATGACGTTAACACCGAACTGCGCCATCAAGGCGATAGTAATATCGATATAAGGCTTAGAGACTAACTCGCCTTTGACATGGATATTGACGCTGCCCTTAGCAAGCGGCGCAACCATCAACAAAGCCGTTAAAAACTGGCTCGATAAATCGCCTGCAATTTCAACATCACCGCCATTAAGGCCAGTGGCATTAATCGTCAGTGGCGGGAAACCGTCATTTTTAAGATAAACAATATTGGCACCGAGTTGCCTTAAGGCATCGACTAAATCGCCAATCGGACGCTCTTCCATACGTGGTTCGCCCGTGAGAGTAAATTCACCTTGGCCTAAGGTTAAGGCGGCGCATAAGGGGCGCATTGCGGTACCCGCATTGCCTAAAAACAATTCCTGCGCGGATACTGAGGAAATCACACCGCCTAAGCCATCGAGTTCACACACAGTATTGTTTTGCGATAAACGGTAGTTCATCCCTAACTGCTTGAGGGAGGCCAACATGTGGCGGATATCATCTGAGTCGAGCAGATTGGTGAGCGTGGTCGTACCTTGGGCTAAGGTGGCCAATAATAAGGCTCGATTTGAAATACTTTTTGAGCCCGGAATATTGATTTCACCGCGGACTTGCACAACAGGTTCAAGACGTAATTGCTTCATGAATAAATCTTCTTTCTCTATAGGGCGTCATCATCACGATCACGCGGACTGAATACGCAAAATGGCAACTTCACGCTACAGCGCGTCAAGTTAAGATTACAAATAAAAGGAGATTGGGGCCTTGTTGGTGCTTCGTCGTTATAAAATTACCGATTGTCGCTAAGGATTCAACCGTTTTTTCGAGAAAAATGGCATTTTGGTCAGATTATTTGCTGAGAACAGTGTAAAAATAACAAAAACGCAAAATTTAAGCGGTTAATTTATGATTTAACCGTATTTTTGGCAGGCTTTTTTGCCAAGATAACTGGCGTGTAATCACAGTTTTCACTTTAATTACTTTACCTTTCCGCGCTATTCTAGCCTCCAAACGATAAATAACGCATATCTGATACGAACAATCACGTTTGCACTATAACCAGAAAGGTAGATGGAGCTATGTTTAACTCACTCATCGCAATGCCAGCAGATCCCATCCTTGGCTTGTTGACTCAGTACCGCGAAGACACCCACCCGCAAAAAGTGGATTTAGGTGTGGGCGTTTATAAAGACCCTACAGGCGTGACCCCGATCCTGAGCTGCGTGAAAAAAGCCGAGAAATTCCGTCTCGATACCGAAACCACTAAAGTGTATATCGGTCCAACCGGCTCGCCACAATTCAACACCTTGATGACGGAATTAGCCTTTGGTGCTGGTCACAGTGCCATCATAGCTAACCGTATCCGCACTGTATCGACACCCGGTGGTACTGGCGCACTGCGCGTGGCCGGTGACTTTATCAAGCGCTGCAACCCGAATGCGGTATTATGGGTAAGCGACCCAACTTGGGCAAACCACATCGGTTTGTTCGAAGCGGCTGGCATTACTGTTAAAACCTATCCTTACTATGACTACGATAGCAAATCATTGAAATTTGATGAGATGCTTGCCGCATTATCGCAAGTAAGTCCTGATGATGTGGTGTTATTCCATGCCTGTTGCCATAACCCAAGCGGAATGGATTTAACCACAGAGCAATGGGATAAAGTGGTTGCCCTGACAAAAGATCAAGGCTTTACGCCGCTGATTGACATGGCCTACCAAGGCTTTGGTGATGGCGTTGATATTGATGCCTACGGTGTGCGTCATATGGCGGCAGCGGTCGATAATATGATCCTGTGCAGCTCATGCTCGAAAAACTTCGGTTTGTACCGTGAGCGTATCGGTTCGTGTTCTGTGATTGCCAAAGATGCCAATACCGCCAATGTCGCGCAATCTGTACTACTTTATGTGGTTCGCTGCCTTTACTCTATGCCACCTGCCCATGGCGCGGCGATTGTTGAGACGATTTTAGGATCAAAAGAATTAACCCAAGAATGGCTTGATGAGCTGAAAGTGATGCGCGATCGCATCAACGGCAACCGCGCCATCTTAGTGGATAAACTTAAAGCCAATGGCGTAAACCGTGACTTTAGCTTTATCGCCCGCCAAAAAGGTATGTTCTCTTTCCTTGGGGTGGCTCCAGAGCAAGTGGCGCGCCTACAAAAAGAATTCAGCATCTATATGGTAGGTTCAAGCCGCATCAGTATTGCTGGGATCAGTGAAGATAACGTTGATTACTTAGCCCAATCGATTGCTAAAGTGCTTTAAGCCGCTGAGTTTATCTGAACCGCTCACTCTGCTGTATTCCCGCAATAAAGGAATACAGCAGAGTTCATTTACCGCCTCAAGTGTTAAATTTTTTAATCATCCCACCCGATCAGTTTTGGCAGTTTATTATCCTCTATTTCATATCCCCAATATGACAAGCAAGGCCACGTCTCACTGTTCAAGCATTTATTTTTAATCGTAAAACCACATTCTAGCGATTTTGACATCGCGGCTTTATCGCAATAAGCCACAAATTGTGACCTCAGTCGGCGGATTTCCATTTCATTAATCAGGACTGCGGCTATTTTCACTTTTTAAAGCCAACGCCACTGAGTAGATTAGTGGTCATCATAGAACTTGTGGATGTTCAGCCATGTTATTACAAGATAAATTAGTGCAAATCGTCACCAACCCGCAGCTTTCACCCAAGCAAAAATCCAACTATTTAGCATTAGAAGCGGAAGCCAGTTTGCCCTATATGTCGATATCGCCCGAGGTAAAAGCGGCGATGAATGACGGTATTATTTGCGACATGTTTGAAGGCCATGCGCCGTTTAAACCACGCTATGTGTTGCCAGATTATGCCCGCTACCTTCAACAAGGCTCTGAATACTTAGAGTTATCTGCGGCAAAAAACTTGGACGAAGCCATCAATGCCTTAACGATTCTGTATCATCACGTGCCATCGGTGACCAATATCCCCGTGTATTTAGGTCAGCTGGATGACATTTTGATGCCTTTCGTTGAAGGAATGGATGCGGAAGTTCTTTATCGTAAATTAAAACTGTTCTGGATCATGCTCGACCGAACCCTGCCCGATGCCTTTATGCATGTGAATATTGGCCCTACAGATAACATCGTTTGCCGCACCCTACTGCGCATTGATGCCGAGTTAAAACAAGTTGCCCCCAATTTGACCTTTATGTACGACCCCGCCGTCACACCGGATGAATTGTTGTTGCTTGCGACCACCAATATTTGTCAGTGCAGTAAGCCGCATATCGCGAATTACCCTCTGCATTCCGGTGCGTTTGATGAGCGCGGTTTTGGTATTGTCAGTTGTTACAACGCGTTGCCGTTAGCGGGCGGCGCCAATACTTTAGTTCGACTTAATCTTAAAGAAGTTGCGTTAAAGGTCAATTCTATAAACGATTTTTTTGATACTGTATTGCCAAACTACTGCTCACTCACCTTCGAGCTCATTGAAGCGCGCTCGGCATTTTTGCATCAAGAATCACACTTCTTTGACAGCTTTTTAGTTAAAGAGCAATTGATTGATGAATCGCGCTTTGCACCCATGTTTGGTATTTACGGCATGGCAGAAGCCGTGAATATTCTGCGGACATTCACGGCTACTGATGCAACGAAGTTATCTCAACGAGATCAACACACAGGCTATGGCCATAGCACGGACGCAAATCAACTTGGCTACCGTATTTCAGCCACGCTCGATGCCATAGTGAAATCCACACCCGTCGCCCATGGTTACCATGGGCGGGCACTACTGCATTCACAGGGCGGTATTAGTATCGACAACGATGTGACTCCTGGTGTTCGCATTCCCTATGGCACTGAACCGAATCCCATCGCCCATATTCAAGCCCTAGCGCAACATCATCAGTATTATACGGCGGGGATTAGCGATATTTTGACCATAGATGAAACCGTGAAATCTAATCCTCAAGCCATGTTCCAACTGTGTAAAGCCGCGCTTGAGTTAGGTTTTAGGGAGTTTACCGCCAATGTCGCCTCTAACGATTTAATGCGCGTGACTGGCTATATGGTAAAACGCTCAGATATTGAAGCGTTTAAACAGTGCGGCTCGCGTCTCAATACCACAGGCTTAGCCGCAGAAGCTGCGGTTAATACGGGAATATTGCAACGACAAGCACGAGTTATCGCCCATGAACACTCCCCTTGTGTCTTTAAATAGACACGCTATTGTCAGTCAGCTATTGCCCTTTTCATGCGTCGACGGGCCTGGCAGCAGGCTCGTATTATTCCTGCAGGGCTGCAACTATCAATGCAAAAACTGCCATAACCCACATACCATAGGCTTATGTGATGCTTGTGGCGATTGTGTCACCACTTGCCCTGAAAATGTGCTAACATTGATAAATCTCAATAATAAGCATCATATTCAATGGGATAGTGAGCGTTGTAGCCAATGCGATACTTGTATTGCCGTATGCCCGAAACAAGCGAGCCCTAAGGTCAGTCGTTACACCGTTGAGGAGATGCTGACGATTCTCCATAGTCAGCGTCACTTTATTAATGGCATTACGGTTAGCGGCGGCGAAGCGAGCCTGCAACTGCCGTTTATTATTGCCTTGTTTCAAGCGATTAAGGCCTCAAAACCGTTATCACACCTGACTTGTATGCTCGACACCAATGGCAGTTTGAGTTTAACGGGATGGCATAAACTGCTGCCGTTTTTAGATGGCGCTATGGTGGATCTTAAAGCGTGGCAACAGGATACCCATAGGTATATTACCGGTCGTGATAACCATGCCGTGTTCAAATCAATCCAATTATTAGCTAAACAGCAAAAACTGTATGAGGTGAGATTGCTGCACATTCCGAGCATCACGGATTACGAGGAAGAAATAGACGCACTAGCGACCTATTTACTTCTGCTAGGCCCAGATACGCGAGTTAAGTTAAATGCATTTCACCATCATGGTGTTGTCGATGAAGCACTCAATTGGCCAAGCTGTAAACAAGCCGATATTGAACGCTTAGCCGCAACCCTTACAAAGCGAGGCGTAACCAATCTCGTGTTACCTTCCATATACCTTTAACGACTGCAAAGCAAAATTTGCTCATAAAGCCAGCGCAGTGCGGGATCTTTCATGCTTTGACTATGCCAAACTAGGCTGTAAGCCACTTTGCCATATTCTATGGGTAAAGATTTAATCGTTAAGCCTTGAGCTTGGCTGGCGATGGATGCCCAGCGGCGCGAGCAGGTAAAGAGCAACTCACTGTGATGGCACATTAACGCCGCACTGCCAAAGTCTGGGACCGAAATGGGGACTGCCCGTTTTTTAGATTGTTGGGCGAGCAAAATATCAAAAAAAGGCGTGCTCAGATCTGTGTCTGTAATGCCAATATGGCTAAAACTCAGGTAATCATCGAAGCTGATATGCGGCTGTTTAGCCAAGGGATGGGATGAATTCATCAGGCAGATCATTTCATCGCTAAACAAGGTTTCCCACACCAGATCGTCTTGAAGAGGATTAGGTTGACTCAGATCATGGGGTAACAGCACAAAGTCTAATGTACCTTTAAGCAATCCATCAAAACCAATATTGTCTTTGCTGTAAATATCGAGGCGGATATTAGGAGCCAAGCTCAGAATATGGGCGCTGAGCTTGGCGGCCAGCAGCTCAAAGGTACTTTCGCGCATCGCAAGCGAAAAACGCCCCTCAAAATGTGCAGGGTTAAACGCATCCTGACTCATGATCTGATTCATATCATTGATCATCTGCTGCACGCTAGGCCCTAATCGTCTTGCCAATGGGGTTGCTACCAGTGAGTTGCCGTTACGATAGAACAGTTCATCGTTCAAACTGTCCCTGAGCTGGCTTAAGGTTTTACTGACGGATGAGGGGCTTAAACATAAACGTTCGGCGCTGGCGGTTACGCTCAGGGTATCGAGCATCACATGTAAAGTGATCAAATGCTTCATACTAATCCGCGAAAGCTTGGCCAAATCCATCTGTGACATCCTATTGATTTATCGTGTATACGCATCCAAAGATACGTCATTTTAATCATGATAAACAATAACATACAACTAGCACAGCATCTTATTCAGTAATGCGCGTCAGCTCACAGGCTTTCTCAAAACGAGTGTTCTTGAAGGCATCTGGTCTCAACGTCATCTTGCTTAACGCCATTGTCGATAAATTAAAGTTAACAAAAAGCGAATGCATTTGAGCATTCGCTTTTGGGATGTCTCACTTGAGATGGCTAACTGATGATCAACATTCAATAAGCATAACGTTGATATTCAGGCAGCAAAGCCTAGACGCTAAGCGTCGCAAGCTAATGAGTGACTCAATACAGCTAAGCCTAGCTATGTTTGTTTGCAAACTCATTCATAAACTTGACCAAAGCAACTACGCCATCGAGTGGCATTGCATTATAGAGGCTAGCACGCATACCCCCTACGATACGATGGCCCTTTAAGGCAACGAGTCCAGCTATTTGGGCTTGCTTTAGGAACTCACTATCGAGCGCTTCGTTGACTAATTGGAAAGTCACGTTCATTTGTGAGCGGTTCGCTGCAACAACCCCATTACGGTAGAAAGCATTACCATCAATGCATTGATATAACATCTGCGCTTTTTGTTGATTAATTTTTGCAATACTCGCAATGCCGCCAATGGACTTAAGCCAAGCAAAGACTTCAGCGGCGAGATACCAAGCAAAGGTTGGCGGTGTGTTGAACATAGAGTCATGCTCAACGGCTAAACGATAGTCCATGATGGACGACTGCGGTAAACTCGGCAGTTTTAACATGTCATCGCGTACTATCACTATCGATAGACCCGATGGACCTATGTTCTTTTGCGCACCGGCGTAAATCAAACCGTAGCGGCTGACGTCGATTTCACGTGACATAATGGTTGACGATAAATCGGCAACAATTGGCCAAGGTGAGTCTAATTCGTCAAAAATTTCGATACCATCTACTGTCTCATTTGGACAGTAGTGAACATAGCGATAATCGGCATCAATTTTATGTAAATCAGGTAAGACAACCGCATTGAGTCCATTGTGTTTTTCAACAATATTCAGACTATCAATCTGTGCTTCACCCGCCAGTTTCTGCGCTTCTGCTAACGCGGCTGATGACCATTGGCCACTGACTAAATACAGGGCTCTACCATGATTACCTAAAAAATTATTCACAACAGCGGAGAACTGTCCACGACCACCGCCGTGCATAAATAGCACATGGTAATTTGTGGGGATCTGCATCAGTTCACGTAAATCGGACTCGGCTTGTTGTGTAAGCGCGATGAACTCTTTACTTCGGTGGCTGATTTCCATCACGGAAACGCCTTGGCCATTCCAATCAAGTAATTCCTGTTGTGCTTTTTTCATTACCGCTGCGGGTAACATTGCAGGTCCAGCACAGAAATTATAAATCGCGCTCACTGACACTCTCCTTAATCCCAACCATGATGTAGGTATTGATAAAACGAAACCATTCTAAAACGAACAATGCTATCAACATCAATGCCATTAAAAAAACGAGCGTCCAATTGGACGCTCGTTAATATGACACTTAATTACTCTTCGTCTTGCTCATCATCAGCAAGCTCGTCTTCATCTTCGTCCAACTCTTCTTCGTCATCCAGCGCTTCTTCAAGCGCCTCGTCGGCTAATTCACCTTCGATAATGACAGGAACAATCGGTAAACCGTTTTCATCCAGCTCGACTTCATCTTCTTCAGTTTGGATTTCGTCGATACGTTGTAGGCCGACCACTTTCTCGTCGCCCGCAGTGCGGATAATCGTTACACCTTGAGTGTTACGGCCAATGATAGACACGCCGCTCGCAGGTGTACGCACTAAGGTACCTTTATCACTGATGAGCATCAGTTCGTCGTTAAGACCGACTTGAACAGCCCCAACAACAGCGCCGTTACGTTCGCTCACCTTGATTGAAACCACACCTTTAGTCGCACGGCTCTTCGCAGGATATTCAGACAGTTGCGTCCGTTTACCGTAACCGTTTTCAGTCACAGTCAGAATCGCGCCATCGCCTTTGGGTACGATAAGCGACACGACTTTTTGACCTTCTTCTAAACGGATACCACGAACGCCTGTTGCAGTACGGCCCATAGGACGTAAGGACAAGACTTCTTCACCGGTTTCAGGATCGGTTTTTACTTCGCCGGTTTCAGAATCACGAACTTTCTCACCAAAGCGAACCACTTTACCTTCGTTCGAGAACAACATGATTTCGTCATCACCGTTAGTGATATCGACACCGATCAGTTGGTCACCGTCTTTGAGGTTAACGGCGATAATACCGTTTGCACGTGGATTGCTATAAGCAGTTAGTGCGGTTTTCTTCACAGTACCGTGTGAGGTCGCCATGATGATGTACTTGTCCGCCGCGTATTCACGTACTGGCAGAATCGCAGTAATGCGCTCGCCATCGGATAACGGCAACAAGTTAACAATTGGACGACCACGGGCCGTACGGCTCGCTAATGGCAGTTGATACACTTTGAGCCAGTACATCTTACCAAAATCAGAGAAGCACAAAATGGTATCATGGGTATTGGCAACTAACAGCTTCTCGACGAAATCTTCGTCTTTCACTTTCGTCGCGGCTTTACCTTTACCACCACGGCGCTGGGCTTGGTAATCGGTCAATGGTTGATACTTGGCATAACCTAAGTGCGACAGTGTTACCACAACGTCTTCTTCGTTGATCAAGTCTTCAAGACTCATATCGACTTCGTTGGCATTGATCACTGTACGGCGCGCATCACCATATTCTTCAAGGATTTGAACTAATTCTTCCTTGATCACTTCCATCAAACGCTCAGGACTGCGCAAAATAAACAGCAGACCCGCGATAAATTCGAGCAGTTCTTCGTATTCGGCGATGATCTTATCGTGTTCAAGACCGGTTAAACGGTGCAAACGCAGTTCCAGAATGGCCTGAGCTTGTTGCTCAGTCAGGAAGTATTGACCGTCACGAATACCGTATTGTGGCTCTAACCACTCTGGACGCGCGGCGTCATCGCCCGCTTTTTCCAACATACCTTGAACGTGGCCTAATTCCCAACCTTGCTCAACCAATTTCACTTTGGCATCCGCAGGCGTGGGTGAGGCTTTGATCAGTGCAATAATCGGGTCAATGTTAGCCAGTGCAACCGCCAGTGCTTCCAAAATATGGGCACGCTCACGGGCTTTACGCAGTTCGAATACGGTACGACGCGTCACCACTTCACGGCGATGCAAAATAAAGCATTCGAGCATTTCTTTAAGGTTAAACAGTTTAGGCTGACCATTGGTCAGGGCCACCATGTTAATCCCGAAAGAGCACTGCATTTGCGTTTGAGCATAAAGGTTATTTAGTACAACCTCGCCCACTTCACCGCGCTTAATTTCGATAACGATACGCATACCGTCTTTATCAGACTCGTCGCGTAGACCACTGATCCCTTCAAGCTTTTTATCTTTAACCAGCTCGGCAATCTTCTCGATTAAACGGGCTTTGTTCACTTGATACGGGATTTCAGTGACGATAATGCGCTCACGGCCATTATCTTCGGTTTCCACTTCAGCCAGAGCACGCATGATCGCGCGGCCACGGCCAGTTTTATAGGCATCAATAATGCCTTTACGGCCATTGATAATCGCTGCAGTGGGGAAATCCGGACCAGGAATGTATTCCATCAACTGTTCAATCGACAGTGAGGGTTCTTCAATCAGTGCCAAACAGCCTTTCACCACTTCTGTTAAGTTGTGGGGTGGGATGTTGGTTGCCATACCCACTGCAATACCCGATGAACCGTTAATTAACAGGTTAGGTACGCGTGTAGGTAATACAGCTGGGATCTGTTCTGTGCCGTCGTAGTTAGGGACGAAATCAACTGTCTCTTTTTCAAGATCGGCCAGTAATTGGTGCGCTAACTTATCCATACGGATTTCGGTATAACGCATTGCCGCCGCTGAGTCACCGTCGACCGAACCGAAGTTACCTTGGCCGTCTACTAAGGTGTAACGCAGTGAGAATGGCTGGGCCATACGGACGATAGTGTCATAAACAGCAGAATCACCATGGGGGTGATATTTACCGATGACGTCACCGACCACACGGGCAGATTTTTTGTAAGGCTTGTTCCAATCGTTCTTCAATTCACTCATGGCAAACAGAACGCGGCGATGAACCGGCTTTAAGCCGTCGCGCACGTCTGGTAATGCACGTCCCACGATAACGCTCATGGCGTAATCAAGGTACGAATTCTTTAGTTCGTCTTCGATATTAATTGGCGAAATAGATGATGCCAGATCAGTCATAAACTGCTCGTTCCCCTGAAAAATAGCTGACAACGTATAATCCGTATCATTGCCTAGCCCAAAAACGTGATTTGGCATTCTAACACAGTTATTTAATGTCGCCAGACCTATCATTATCGAATTGAGAGTCTGGTGGCTTAATAGATGAAAACACTGTCAATTTGGTCGTTTGTGCGATAAACAAGCGTTGAAATTCATGGCTTACGATGAGGAAAAATCGTCAAAGGGATAAAGTAAAAGGTCGATACGGAGCACAACAATTAACATAAAAGCAGATAACTGCTGAAAATTCACTCAACCACAAGGGCTTAGCTCAGTCGAGCACTTTGTTTATCAAACATAGTCGTTATAATAGCCGCACAATACAGCTTCTTCAGGTAATAGCATGCATCAGAATACCAATGTAGACCCACAGGAAATCGCAAAGTTTGAACGTATGGCCGAAACTTGGTGGGATCTCAACGGCGAATTTAAGCCGCTGCATCTATTAAACCCGCTGCGCTTAAACTATATTGATCAAACCGCTGGCGGTATTTTCGGCAAGAAAGTGCTCGATGTCGGCTGTGGTGGCGGCATTTTGTCTGAAAGCATGGCCCGCATCGGCGCCGAGGTTGATGGCTTAGATATGGGTGATGAGCCCTTAGAAGTCGCCCGCCTACATGCCCTCGAAACGGGCGTGAGCATTAATTATGTAAAAAATACTGCCGAGGCCCACAGCCAAGATCATCAAGCCTATTACGATGTGGTGACCTGCATGGAAATGCTCGAACATGTACCCGATCCACAATCTGTGATTAAAGCATGCTGTGACATGGTCAAACCCGGTGGTCATGTGTTTTTCTCCACCATCAACCGCAACATTAAATCCTACGTGCACACCATTTTAGGCGCGGAATATTTGCTAAAAATGCTGCCAGTTGGCACCCACGAGCATAAAAAATTCATTAAGCCTTCGGAGCTGATTGAGCTAGTAGATAATACCGATCTTATCTGTACCGATGCCTTAGGGGTAAGCTACAACCCATTGACGGGCATTTTTAAGTACACGCCTAAGGTTGATGTGAATTACATGATAGCAACGCGTAAGGTTGATTAATATGAGTCTGGCACAGATCAAAGGCGTACTGTTCGATCTCGACGGCACCTTAGCCGATACCGCGCCGGATCTGGTGCATGCCCTCAATTTAAGTCTTCAAGACGTCGGCATCGCCGCACAGCCGTTAGCAGCCATGCGCTACGCCGCATCCCACGGCAGTTTTGCCTTAGTCGATGCCGCGATCCCTGATGCAGCGGATGATCTTCGTACTCAAGTACAGCAAGGGCTGCTCGCCCACTATCAGCGCATTAATGGCGATCATTGTGCGCTATTTACAGGCATAGCGGTATTACTCGATTGGCTCGAGTTAACTCAGCTGCCGTTTGGGGTCATCACCAACAAGCCTGCGCGCTTTACCCGTCCCTTATTGCGAAAACTGAATTTACACTTGCGTATGCCCGTTATCATCAGTGGCGATTCTACAAAACACGCTAAACCCCACACTGCACCAATGCTGTTAGGCGCACAACAACTGAACTGTGCTCCAGAGCACATTTTGTATCTTGGGGATGCCGAGCGAGATTTGCTCGCGGCCAAGGCTGCTGGCATGTTAGGCGGCGTGGCCCTATGGGGTTATCTGGGCGTGAACGACAAGCCGTTGCAATGGCCTGCGCACGCGCATTTTGCAAGCCCAACTGAGCTACATCAAGCACTAATCGAAGCATTGGCTTAACAACATCAACCAAAAACAGCGCCTACAATGCTCACGAATAAGGCATCCAATACATAATTTCACTGACGGAAATCAGTGTGTCAGCATACTATTTATGACCCACGGAAAAAGTCAGGCGCATAAAAGATCGGCACTCGTGAGCAATCGCGATCTAAAGAAAAAGATCGCCTAAAAATCCCCCATGAGTGTGACACGCTAACCTGAAATTGAGCTTCAAGGTTAGTCGTTACTAACGCAAAAGTTTATCCTCATGTTATCCACAAGATGTCCCCTGAATTCAGACTTGCAAATAGGGGCAAACCTCACTATCTTGTATCCCATATAATTTAAAACACCATATCTTGTGTATAGGTAACAATCAGACACACTAGAAGCTCGCCGCTTAATTGACTCGTTTGTAACCAGTCAGCTGTATTTAAGGGACGATTGTTGATTGTTTTACAAGGATACGTACGGTGATTTTGCTCACCTAAATACATATAAGAACCAAGGCCTATCTCCAAATGAATAGCACTATGACAGTCACAAAACGCTGTGGCGATCGTGAGAATATCGATCTCGAAAAAATACACCGCGTAATTACTTGGGCAGCCAAGGGATTAAAAAACGTTTCTGTTTCGGAAGTTGAACTTCGCTCGCACCTACAGTTTTTCGATGGCATCCCAACCGAAGCTATCCATGAAACCATTATCAAGGCTGCGGCGGATTTAATTTCTCCAGAATCACCGGACTATCAGTTCCTCGCTGCACGTTTAGCGGTGTTTCATTTGCGTAAGAAGGCCTTCGGTCAGTTCGAGCCGCCCGCATTGTATGCTCACGTGACTAAGTTGGTTGAGCTAGGTAAATACGATCAACACATTTTAAGAGATTACACCCGCGAAGAGCTGGATGTGATGGATACCTATATCGACCATTGGCGCGATATGGATTTTTCCTACGCTGCGGTAAAACAGCTTGAAGGCAAGTATTTAGTTCAAAACCGTGTTACCCACGAAATCTATGAGAGCGCGCAGTTCCTTTACATTTTGGTTGCTGCTTGCTTGTTTGCCCGTTATCCAAAAGAGACGCGCCTGAAATACGTTAAAGATTTCTATGACGCGGTATCAACTTTTAAACTGTCGCTGCCAACGCCAATTATGGCCGGTGTGCGCACCCCAACGCGTCAGTTTAGCTCTTGCGTACTGATCGAATGTGGTGACAGCTTAGATTCCATCAACGCGACCGCTTCGTCTATCGTGAAATACGTCAGCCAACGTGCGGGTATCGGTATTAACGCCGGTCGTATTCGCGCCTTAGGTAGCCCAATCCGTGGTGGTGAAGCCTTCCACACAGGTTGTTTACCTTTCTATAAGTATTTCCAAACCGCAGTGAAGTCGTGTTCTCAAGGCGGCGTGCGTGGCGGTGCTGCGACCCTGTTCTACCCTATTTGGCACTTAGAAGTCGAATCTCTGCTGGTATTGAAAAATAACCGCGGCGTCGAAGACAACCGTATCCGTCATCTAGACTACGGTGTGCAGTTGAACAAAGTCATGTATCAACGTCTGATCAAAGGCGAAAACATCAGTTTATTTAGCCCATCTGACGTGCCTGGCTTGTACGATGCTTTCTTTGAAGATCAAAACGAGTTTGAGCGTTTATATCTGCAATATGAGCAAGACAGCAGCATTCGTAAGAAAACCATAAAAGCCGTTGAGCTGTTTTCACTGATGATGCAAGAGCGTGCCTCAACGGGCCGTATCTACATTCAGAACGTGGATCACTGCAACACTCACAGCCCGTTCGATTCAAAAGTCGCGCCGATCAGACAGTCTAACCTGTGTCTTGAAATCGCCCTGCCGACTAAACCATTGAACAACATCGATGATCCAGAAGGTGAAATCGCGCTTTGTACGCTGTCAGCACTTAACTTAGGTTCTATCAAAGAGTTATCTGATATTGAGCCATTAGCCGACCTCGCCGTACGCGCACTGGATAATCTATTGGACTATCAAGATTACCCTATCAAAGCCGCGCAAATCGCCTCGATGAATCGCCGTACCTTAGGCATAGGCGTGATCAACTTCGCTAACTATTTAGCGAAAAATGGCATGAAGTATTCCGATGGTAGTGCGAACGCTTTAACCCACAGAACCTTCGAAGCGATTCAGTACTATTTACTGAAAGCCTCAATGAACTTAGCCAAAGAGCAAGGTGCGTGTCCGTTATTCCACGAGACCACTTACTCTCAAGGTATTTTGCCAATCGATACCTACAAACGTGACCTAGATAAAATTTGTACCGAACCATTGCACTTAGACTGGGAATCACTGCGTAGCGATATCAAGCAATATGGCCTGCGTAACTCGACGCTATCGGCATTAATGCCTTCAGAAACCTCGTCGCAAATCTCCAATGCGACCAATGGTATTGAGCCACCACGTGGCCTTATCAGCGTGAAATCGAGCAAAGACGGTCAGCTAAAACAAGTGGTACCAGATTTCGATACACTGAAAGATAGCTATGAATTGCTGTGGAAAATGCCAAGCAACGACGGTTACTTACAGCTAGTGGGTATTATGCAGAAATTCGTTGACCAAGCGATTTCGGCTAACACTAACTACGATCCTTCACGTTTTGAAGGCCGTAAAGTACCCATGCAAACCCTGCTGAAAGATTTGCTCAATGCTTACAAGTTAGGTGTTAAAACGCTTTACTACCATAACACTCGCGATGGTGCGTCGGATTCACACGATGACATCACCAATTTAGAGAAAGAAGATGACGGTTGCGCCGGCGGCGCATGTAAAATCTAGTCTTTAACTTTAACGTTAACGGTTTTATAGGGATCCCTATTTAGTGGATCCCTATCCATTGGAAAAATAGCACCATGGCCTACTCTACCTTCTGTCAAACACCCAACGATGCCACCCGTGAACCTATGTTTTTTGGTCAATCGGTCAACGTGGCGCGCTACGATCAACAAAAATATGAAGTGTTCGAAAAACTGATAGAAAAGCAGTTATCTTTCTTTTGGCGCCCAGAAGAAGTAGACGTCAGTCGCGATAAGATTGACTACGGTGCATTGCCTGATCATGAAAAACACATCTTTATTTCGAACCTGAAATACCAAACCCTACTCGACTCGATTCAAGGCCGCTCGCCCAATGTGGCCTTTTTGCCGCTGGTGTCACTGCCTGAATTAGAAACCTGGATTGAGACTTGGTCTTTCTCTGAGACGATTCACTCGCGCTCATACACCCACATCATTCGTAATATCGTTAACGATCCTTCAGTGATCTTCGACGATATCGTCGTGAACAAAGAAATCTTAAGCCGTGCGACCGATATCGCCGCTTATTACGATCACTTGATCCAACTGACTCAGATATTCCATTTACTCGGTGCAGGAACCCATGTTATCGATGGCAAAGAAGTCATAGTCAATACCCGCACCCTGAAAAAAGCCTTGTACCTATGCATGATGTCAGTCAACGCCCTAGAAGCTATTCGTTTCTATGTTAGCTTTGCCTGCTCATTTGCCTTTGCTGAACGTAAGCTCATGGAAGGTAACGCGAAAATTATTCGCTTAATCGCCCGTGATGAAGCCTTACACTTAAATAGCACTCAGCATATTTTAAGCATCATGCAAGGCGGTAAAGACGATCCAGAAATGGGTGAAATTGCTGCAGAATGCCAACAGGAAGCTTTCGATTTATTCTTCAAAGCCGCAGAGCAAGAAAAAGAATGGGCAAAATACCTATTCAAAGACGGCTCTATGATAGGTTTGAATGAACAGATCCTGTGCCAATACGTTGAGTTTATTACTAATCAACGCATGAAGTCGGTGAATCTACCGCAACCATACCCAGAAATAACCAATCCATTACCTTGGATGAAAAACTGGTTAGAAAGCGATGCAGTGCAAGTTGCACCACAGGAAGTTGAAGTCTCTTCATACCTTGTCGGCCAAATCGACTCCGCGGTTGATGGTGATGAGTTCCTCGACTTCGATCTATAAGACACTTAAAAGTGACGTTACAAAATGGCATTAAAACAGTGACATCAAAAAAACGGCCACAAAACCTGTTTGCGAAGGCGCCGATCGTGCGCCTTCAAGGTCAACCTGTGTTGCTCTTTACCGAGCAACAAGGCACCTTGCTGCAAGCGCTCGAAGCTAAAAAAGTTAAAATCTTCTCAGAATGTCGCAACGGTTTCTGCGGCGCCTGCAAAACACGCGTCATCAGCGGAAAAGTCAGCTACTTAAACGAACCCTTAGCCGAACTCAAACATGATGAATGTTTGCCCTGCTGCTGTGTTCCAACCGAAGATTTAGAGCTGGATCTATCACCTGAAGGTGCAGCTGTGGTCACCTATGCGTGTCAATCGAATCAGAATAAAACCAGTTTGGCTAAGCCAAAGCAAACACAAAATGTAGCAAGTGACACACGCACGCAGAAACAGGCAGTGTTTGAAGACTCATAACGGCAAGACTCGATTGTTCAATAAGCTGCTTTAAACAAGATGTGGCGTTAAAACCCAAAATCGCTTTAAAACAAAAATGAGCTTTTAAACAAAAAGTAGCTTTAAGACAAACAGCCCCTTTCAATACAGCCTAAATCAATCCGCGCCATTAGATACCAAACGTTTTAAACTCCACTATTTTCCCTTCTCTCTATTTTCAATGCATTCACACTAAAAAACCTAAAACAAACTAAAACAAACTAAAACAAAAAAGCCTGAACACAGGTTCAGGCTTTCAGGATCTAAAATTGAATACTTAAGGTTTAAAACGTAAGGCTTATCGACTTTCTATAAACGCATTGCCAGTTCAGCGCCTTGGCGGATTGCACGCTTAGCATCAAGCTCTGCCGCGACATCCACGCCGCCAATCAGATGCACAGGCAAGCCCGTCGCTTTCATCTCATCCACTAAGGTGCGATTCGATTCTTGTCCAGCGCAAAGCACAACATTATCAACGGCCAGCACTTCAGCTGTTTCGCCCACGCGAATATGCAGTCCCGCATCATCGAACTTATCGTAACTCACGCCCGTTTTCATCTTCACATCATGTTGCTTAAGCACAAGACGGTGGATCCAGCCGGTAGTTTTACCTAAGCCCTTGCCCATCTTCGACGTTTTACGTTGCAGTAAAAACACCTTACGATGATCAGTATTGTCGGAATGAGGTTCAGTCAGGCCGCCCGCATGCTGGTAAGTTTTATCTATGCCCCACTGTTGTAGCCATTTATCGGGGTTCAAGGTGCTCGACTGGCGCTCACACAAAAAGTGCGCCATATCGAATCCTATACCGCCGGCGCCAATCAAGGCCACCGTATTACCGACAGTCACTTCACCCAAGAGCACTTTTTGATAATCGACCACCCGTGGGTCATCAAAACCGGGTAAGACTAAATCACGCGGCACAACGCCTGAGGCGATTACCACTTCATCAAACTTTTCGGTCGCCAACACACTGGCATCGAGGCGAGTGTTTAATCTCAGCTCCACCTTATGCAACTTAATTTGGTTTATGAAGTAACGAATAGTCTCGTTAAACTCTTCTTTCCCTGGGATTTTACGGGCGAGATTAAACTGACCACCCACCTCAGATTTCGCTTCAAACAAGACAACGTCATGACCACGCATAGCGGCATAGACAGAAAACGCCATGCCCGCAGGGCCTGCCCCCATCACCGCAATACGCTTTTTATTGGCTGTGGGTAAGAAGTTGATTTCAGTCTCATAACAGGCGCGAGGATTCACTAAGCAAGTTGCGCGCTTGAGGGAAAAAGTATGATCAAGACAAGCTTGGTTACAGCCAATGCAGGTGTTGATAAGCTCCGGCGTGTTCGCCGCAGCCTTATTCACAAACTCAGGATCAGCAAGGAAAGGCCGCGCCATCGACACCATGTCAGCTTGACCTGAGGCGATAATCTGCTCACCAATCTCAGGGGTGTTAATGCGGTTAGTCGCAATTAAGGGAACGGAAACAGATTGCTTGAGCTTTTCCGTCACCCACGCAAAGGCGCCACGGGGCACGCTTGTCGCAATGGTCGGTACACGCGCTTCATGCCAGCCAATGCCCGTATTTAGAATGGACACGCCAGCTTGCTCTAACCACTGAGCGAGCTGCACCACTTCATCCCAAGTTGAACCGTTATCCACCAGATCGAGCATAGATAAACGGAAGATAATGATGAAATCTTTACCGACTTTTGCCCGTATCGCGTTAACAATCTCAATTGGGAATTGCGCCCGTTTTTCAAACGCACCGCCCCATTCATCGGTGCGAGTGTTGGTGCGCGCACTGACAAACTGATTAATCAAATATCCTTCAGAGCCCATCACCTCAACACCATCGTAACCCGCTTTCTTGGCAAGGGCGGCTGAACTGGCGTAATCCTTAATGGTCGAGCGCACTTGACGGCTGGACATAGCAGACGGCGTAAAGGGCGTAATGGGAGACTTAATCTTACTTGGTGCTTGGGAAAAAGGATGATAGCCATAACGTCCCGCATGCAAAATTTGCATACAGATCTTACCGCCAGCCTCATGCACCGCCTGCGTTACTACGCGATGCTTACCCACTTGCCAAGGAAAACTCAGCTGACAGGCATGGGGCGTAAGGCGACCACGAAGATTGGGGGAAATACCACCCGTCACAATCAAACCTACACCGCCCAGAGCGCGTTCTTTATAAAACGCTGCCAGTTTCTCAAATCCGCCCTTTTCTTCTTCCAAACCTGTATGCATTGAGCCCATAAGCACACGGTTTTTGAGCTGGGTAAATCCCAGATCTAAGGGTTCTAATAAATGGGGAAACGACATTCAAACATCCTTTTAAAACAAGTGATTTAAATCAGCATACCTTGTGTCAAATCTAAGCTCAACCGTTGGATCGAGGCCATCAGTCAAAATCCTTTACAATTGTGTTTAGCCTGTAGCGCCATTTTCAGTTAGCATTGGCAGATTGGACTTATAAAGGAGTGGCAGATGTCCGCTAACCCATCGTTTTTCAAGAGAATATGTTTGTTTATTTGGCACACCCTGAACGGGACACGTAAACTCATCCTCAATCTAATCTTTTTTGGACTCTTAGCCGCGATCATTATCTCCATTGGCAGTAGCGAAGATATCCAAGTTGAAGATAATTCGGCACTGGTGCTTAATTTAGCCGGCTCTATTGTCGATCAGAAACAACAAGTCGATCCCTTAGAAGCCGCATTCAAACAAGGCCAAAATGCCAACGCCGATGGTGAAATCCTACTCGCCGATGTGCTTTATGTCATTGACAATGCAGCGCAAGATCAACGTATTAGCGTACTAGTGCTCGATCTGGTCGATCTTAAACGTGCTGGGATCAGCAAACTACAATCTATCGGTAATGCACTCAATCGCTTTAAAGAGAGCGGTAAAAAAGTCATCGCCATCGGTAACTACTACGAGCAAAATCAATATTTCCTCGCCAGTTTTGCCGACACCATTTACCTCAATCCCCAAGGCGGTGTCTCGCTTGATGGCCTGAGTATGTACAACCAATATTTCAAATCGGCCTTAGAAAAACTCAAAGTCAAAGCGCATATTTTCCGCGTGGGGACCTTTAAATCAGCAGTTGAACCCTACATACGTGACGATATGTCAGATGCTGCGCGGGAAGCCAGTAGTGCACTGTTAGCCGATGTATGGCAAAGCTACACACAAACGGTTGCTGGCAATCGCAATATCGAACCGAATTCTCTGGTGCCCGACGCAACCACTTATTTGGCAGAACTCGATAAAGCCAATGGCGATTCAGCCACAATGGCAATCAACATGAAATGGGTTGATAACCTAGCGACCACAGAAGATTTTCGTAAAACCATGCTAGAAACAGTAGGAAAAGCCAGCAGTGGTGACAGTTTCAAGCAAGTCAGTTTTTATGATTACTTAACCTTAGTGACACCATTACCCAGCTTTGTAGAGCAAGACAGTGTTGGTATTATTGTGGCAAGTGGCACAATTTTGAACGGCACTCAACCTGCGGGCCAAATTGGCGGCGAAAGCACCGCCGAACTGCTACGTAAGGCACGTTTTGATAAACACATTAAAGCCTTAGTATTACGCGTTGATAGCCCTGGCGGTAGCGCCTTTGCCTCTGAGCAAATTCGTCAAGAATTACTTGCACTTAAAGCAGCAGGTAAACCCGTGGTTGTGAGCATGGGCAGTTTAGCCGCATCCGGTGGTTACTGGATTTCAGCCAGTGCCGACTATATCTTCGCAACGCCAACAACACTCACGGGTTCGATTGGGATCTTTGGTATGATCACTACCTTTGAAGATTCATTGGCCAGTATAGGCGTGC
Organism: Shewanella oncorhynchi; assembly: GCF_030848765.1. NCBI lineage: Bacteria > Pseudomonadati > Pseudomonadota > Gammaproteobacteria > Alteromonadales > Shewanellaceae > Shewanella > Shewanella oncorhynchi. The sequence continues at coordinate 2,450,964 of NZ_CP132914.1, read as the reverse complement.
ATACCGATGGCGTATCGACCTCAGAATGGGCAGGATTATCTGTTACCCGCACACTTTCCCCCCAGATTGAAGCGATTATCCAACGTCATATTGAACGCGGCTATTCGGACTTTATCTCCCTGGTCGCTAAAGAACGTAAGATGACCATAGAACAAGTCGATAAGATTGCTCAAGGCCGTGTATGGAGCGGTAAAAAGGCTCTTGAGCTTGGCTTAGTCGATGAACTAGGTGATGTAGATGAAGCCATAGCTAAAGCCGCTAAACTCGCGGATATGACGCTATTTGACACCCGCGTCATCGAACAAGAGCTGACACCCGAACAAAAATTCATGCAGCAGATGTTTGCCTCAGTATCGAGCTACCTGCCCGCCTCACTAAGTCAGTCATCGATGTTAGAACAAATGCTACAACAGTGGACTAGCAGTTTGAAAACACTCACCTCTTTCGATGATCCAAATAACGTCTACATCTACTGTGATACTTGCAATATGATGAACTAAATCTGCCAGCGTCTAGGTTGCAGCTCGCAACTTCAAGATGATGACAAAGACAAAGCCCGGATCTCCGGGCTTTTTTATTGGGTTTATGTCAGTAAAATCGTATAATTCGGCCACTTGAAGCTAAGAAAACGACAAGAATGACTAAACGCTCCATTTATGTTGCCTATACTGGTGGCACCATCGGTATGCAAAAGACCGATAACGGCTTTGTTCCCGTCGCGGGATTCCTGACTCAGTGCGTGCAATCTATGCCTGAGTTTTACCATGAAGAAATGCCGACATTCGTCATCCACGAATACTGCCCGCTTATCGACTCTTCCAATATGGCACCAACCGATTGGCAGATGATCGCCGACGATATACAAGCCAATTACGATAAGTACGATGGCTTTGTGATCCTTCACGGCACAGATACCATGGCGTACACAGCTTCGGCACTGTCGTTTATGCTGCAAGGCTTATCAAAACCTGTAATAGTGACGGGCTCGCAAATTCCCCTCGCCCAGCTGCGCTCAGACGGCCAAACCAATTTATTGAACTCACTCTATATTGCGGCGAATTATCCAGTCGCTGAAGTGTGTTTATTCTTCAATAACAAACTCTTTAGGGGTAATCGCTCGACTAAGGCCCACGCCGACGGCTTCGATGCTTTCGCCTCACCCAACTTCCCGCTACTGCTTGAGGCGGGGATCAAAATCAATCTGCGCGCAGGCAAAATCACGGTCGCCAACGATACCCCATTAGAAGTCGCTCATATCAGCCCACAACCTGTCGGTGTGGTGACCTTGTATCCTGGAATATCGACACAGATTTTTGAGAACATTCTGCAACAGCCAGTTAAAGCCCTCATACTGCTGACATTTGGTGTGGGTAACGCACCGCAGGATGCCGCCTTACTCAAAACCTTAAGGCAAGCAGATGAACGTGGCATAGTGCTGGTGAATCTAACCCAATGTTTCCAAGGTAAGGTGAATATGGGCGGCTACGCCACAGGCAATGCATTAGCCAAAGCAGGCGTGATCAGTGGCGCCGATATGACCATAGAAGCGGCCTTAGCAAAACTGCATTATTTGCTATCTAAAAATTTGCAGCCAGCTGAGATAAAAGCGGCCATGTTACAAAATCTAGTCGGTGAACTGAGCATAGATTAAAGATATAGTCTTCTAATCTGTTTGTTGCCCTCAAACGCTAGCAACAAAAAAAGCCCATATTTGATGGGCTTTTTTGATTTAAACTCAGACTAGATTTTAGTTCAGACTTAACAGCACTAAATGAGTGTTTATTTTAAGACTTTTGCGGACCAAGAGTTGCATTGAAGTTATTTGATATCAAATCAATGTTAGCATTGATATCACTAACAAAAGATAAAATGCTAGCTCCCCTTGCCAACCTCAGACTTACACCTAATTCCTAATAAAGCACACCTTGCAAGCCGATCTGCGCGGCCAGTCAGAAATTATAAATCCTGTGCTTTAAAGCCGGCAATTGGCTCACCACGGAATTGCTTTTTCAGCTCGGCCTTAGACAGCTCATTTATTTTACCGTCAGATGCAATAGTGAAATGCTCTGTTTGCTCAAGCTTACGCGCTTGATACAACATCACCACCTGCAGAGTCGATTCACGCTGAGTCTCACTCAACACAGTACCATCCTCCCACTTACCCAGCTCAGCAGCACTGCGAAGTCTTTCATAAACTTCAATGGGCATTTGATCGATCACTTGATTGATATCCGTCATACACTTTTCCGCTTATGTAACACGATTCTGACTCGTGTAATGAGATAACCTACAAAACCAAACACAAAGCATATTCCGGCGATATTCGCACGCATACCTTCGGCGGGTTCCCCACCCCAAAACCAAATCACCACACCAGCAATGAACAAGGTCATAGCAACGAAACTCTGATTCATTAAGCTGCTGGACTTTTGAATATGACTAATGCGCGATAAGGACTCATTGTCGCCATCGGTTTTTGCTTGGCAATGGGGGCATGAAGACGCTTTGCTCGACATACGTTTACGACACACCGGACATTCAATTAATGCCATATCAGCCTCGCCCTAACGTAACTTATCAACAACGGCGAGCATGGCAATTAGCGATGCTTCACCTAAATAAATACTGCGTTCTGGTGACCAACCCACAAAAGGATCGGCCAGATTATTATTGTCTTTAAACGGCATCTCAAGGGTATTTGATAAACACTTGAAGGTCTGGGCAACCCAATTAGACGCTACGGTCAGATTCGCTTGACCGGGCTCATCTTTATCATACCCATACTGAGTTTGAAAATCGGCACTGGCTAAGGTCAATGCTTGACTAAAGTCCGCTTGCAGCTGCGCGAGTTTATCATTATAAGCGGGGACGCCTTCACAACCCGCTAGAAACACATAAGGTAAGCCTTCATCACCATGCACATCATAAAACAGGTCAACACCCGTTTGCTGCATCTTGTTGACGACGTGATATACCTCAGGGCTTTTTTCTAAACTCGGTGTTTGCCACTCGCGGTTTAGATTAATCCCAATCGCGTTAGTGCGCAGATGACCTCTGACACTGCCATCGGGATTCATGTTGGGCACTATATAGAAATTGGCCTTATCAAGCAGCGCCTTTGCCGTGGGACAGTCATTATCGAGTAAACGATTCACTAGGCCTTCAACTAACCATTCAGCCATCGTTTCACCCGGATGTTGTCTGGCGGTGATCCAAATATTGCGTTTAGAAGGATCGCCATTCCCTACTTTCATCAGAGTAATATCGCGGCCATCTAAGGTCAGGCCTAAATGCTCTAAATTGACATCTGGGTGTAACTGGGCGCCGCTGAGTAAATCTAAATGACGCTCATAGCTGTAGGGTGCAAAGTAAGCGATTTGAATGGCATCGCAATCTAACTCTATGCTAATGCTCAGTTTACCGTCTTGATATTGAGTCGGAATACGGAACCAATGCTGGCGATCATAACTGGCCACCGCCTGATAATCTTCCCATCCCTTGGTATAAGAAGCGGTTCCCGCATTGATAATATTCAAGGTGTAATGGTTACCCACTTCACCTTCAAATCGAAAATTGAACCATTGATAAAACTCACCACCCGCATCAGGGCGGATAGCAAGTTGAATATCGTCTTTATTATCAAGATTGACGACTTGGATATTTCCGCCATCAAAGTTGGCACTGATCCGCATAATGATTCCTAATAGGTTGTTAAAACTAAGGGCAATTTAATGGCGTGCGACAGATAGCACACGACACATTTTATTATATGGCCGATAGAATAAACCAAAACATCCCAAGGGGAAAACGAAAGCCATTAAATTCAGTCAAGACACTTGCAATCGACCTTTAATTAACCAGTTAACACGCCTAAAATCCACAAGAAATGAGCCTTTCGCTATAAATTCATGAAGATATTAGACCATAAAACTATAACCTTGGCCTCGTACTGTATTAATCAAGTTACGCGGCAAACTGATGTTAGCTAGCTTGCGGCGAGTGTTACTAATGTGCATGTCCAGATTACGGTCAAATCGGCCCAAATCTTTCTGTAGCACTGAGCGCTGCAACTCTTGCTTAGTGATGACTTGGCCTTTTCTTTCAAAAAGATATTTAAATAATTTAAACTCGGTTTGGGTCAAATCGACATAGCGGGTGCCAATAGTGATCCTATAACTCATTTCATCGAAGTTAATCACTTTAGCCGCCACAGTCGCCATTTGCGGCGAGTGAGAGTGACCAGCACAGAGACGCCGCTCTAAGGCTCGTAAGCGGACAAAAATCTCTTTTATGCTAAACGGCTTACTCAGAAAATCATCTGCTCCCAATTCATAACCAGTGATGCGATCATCTTCATTATCACGTGCTGAAATCATCAATACTGGCGTTGAACATTCACGCGCTTTTAGCAACTCAAATCCATTCATCTGTGGCATCACTAAATCAAGCACTATGATGTCTGGAGCAAAACTTTCAATGCATGCCAGACCCTCAATGCCATTAACCGCACACTTAACCTCATGCCCTTGCGTACATAAGGCATCAGCTAACCACACGCTAAACAATGGATCATCATCGACCAAGAGTATTTTACTCATCCTTAAAGCCCAAACGAGAATCTATATCATTTATATTACCATGCGAATCGAGACGACTCTAGCGCTATTACATTAGTTAAGAAGTGTGATGTTGAAAACTGTGAACAAAATACGATATTAACAACCAATCAACGGATGATTAGCGACTCTAAATTCATCTCGTAAACTCCCAATAAAAAAGCGCCCTAAGGCGCTTTTTAGAAACTAAGAGTCTGAACTTAGCTTAGAATTTAACCGTTACACCACCGTAAATCACGCGGCCGATTGTGTCATATACTTGTGGAACTGTACCACCATCGCTACCGTTAGAAACACGTGATGGTTTTTCATCAGTGAAGTTTTTCACACCTAAACTAACAGTTGTCATATCAGTGATGTGATATGTTCCAGAAATATTGTGGTATAGCACTGAGTCAACATCATAGCCTTTCGCCAAGTCTGTCATCTCACCAATATAACGGTTGAAGTACATAACACTCCAATCATCTTGACCAGCTGAGAGACTGAAGTTATTACGAACCTTAGCATAAGCACCGAAGTTACCGTCGATAGTATCAGTGTAATCTTTATTATCCTGCTCAAAGTTCAATAAATATGTCGTGTCATTGCTGATTTTCCAATCCAAACCTAAGCCTTCAAAGTTATAGGCTAAGTTAAAATCAATACCGCTAGTATCTTGATAACCTACGTTGGTTAACGCATTCGTTAGATTACGCAAGTCACCTTCTGGGGTAATATTAAACGTTTCACAAGCTGACGTAATGCCATCTTTACAATCATCTAAGCCAGCCTGAGTATCTAAACGGGCGATCGCGTTATCCACTTTGAAGCGCCAGTAGTCTAATGTCAGAGACATACCATCAAGATAGCTTGGCGAATACACTAAACCAGCAGTATAAGACTCTGACTCTTCAGGCTTCAAATCTGGATCAGAAGTACGGTTTACCAAAATTTGTCCTGGCTGTTCATCATCTGACAACCAAGGATTTGTAAGGTAATCAAACGATCCCGAATTACCACCATATAATTCAGCAACACTTGGAGCACGGAAGCCTGTAGCCGCAACACCCCGAACCATTAAGTCATCTGTTGCAGTGTATGTTAAACCAATTTTCCAAGTGGTCGCTTTACCGAATGTTGAGTAATCGTCTAAACGCAGCGCGAATTCACCCGTTAATTTCTCGGTGAAAGGCACACTTACTTCTTGAAAAATCGAAATAACGTTGTAGTTACCATCGGTTGGGTCTTGCTGTGCTGCAGTACTTTCACCTGCGACAACAATTGGATCGGGATTATAGAAACCACTCTCACGGCGGTATTCAGCACCAATCGCAAAACCAACGGCACCCGCTTTTAAATCAAACAACTCACCATTCAAGCCCGCAGATAATGTCTGTTGTTCATTACCGCCATTTGCAGCCTCTGTATAACCAACAGCATCTTTCATCGCTTGTGTAAGTGGTGCACCACTCAACCAAGCATCAGGATTAGCATAAATAGCGTTACGCATATCGCTAGCATTGATAGAGTTCTCTACTGCGGTTTCTGCTTTGTTCTTACCAAATGTATAAGTAACATCCCAGTTCATACCTGTATGAACGTCTAAAGTACCCGCTAGACCACCTGATAAACGCCAAGTATCAGTATCCTGAGTATAAATACGAGGACCTACATCATTCATACGTCTAGCATAGAAAACTTGCCCATGATCATCAGGCTTAATACCTGCAGCAATCATATCACTATCAAGTGTTAAACACTTTAATGGATCTGCATCTGGTTGACCACAGACATCAAGATATAGCTGTGCAGGTTGAGCTGCCATTTGCTGATGAGAACGACGGTTGGTATAAATAGCATCTGCAGTTAACACAACATCATTACCCAGCTCTTGAGTCATGTTAGCAAATAAACTGCGACGTTCACTTGGTGTTTGATAGTAGCTATCTTGGGTGAAATCATAAGTCTCTGTTTGTGCTACCCAATTACCATTAGCATCTTGAACCATACCATCTAGTGAACCCGTTGGTATAATTCCACTCGCACCAGGTTTAGTCCAATCACGATCAGATTGGATCACACCACGTCGGTCAGAAAAAGCGGCACCAAAGGTGTAATTACCACCATCGGTGTTAAAACCGTATAGTGCACTGACATCACCACTTTCGCCATCGCCTTTGTCTGTACCACTGCCGTTAAAATCGAACTGGAAACCTTCAAAATCTTTCTTCGTGATAATGTTCACTACACCAGCAATGGCATCAGAACCGTAAACCGCTGATGCGCCGTCTTTCAGAATTTCAACACGCGCAATCATAGCGACTGGAATCGAGTTAAGATCCACTGCACTATCGGCGCCTGAACCTGAGTTAACCATGCGGCGACCATTCAATAACACAAGCGTACGTTGTGAACCCATACCACGTAAGTCAACTTGGGCAACACCGTCAGCACCGTTGTTTGTGGTTGAACCCACTGCCGCACCCGCCATCGAAGTCTGTACTTGCAGCATTTGGTCAACAGAAGTAAAACCTTCCGCTTTAATCGCAGCAGCATCAATAACGGTCACAGGAGATGCTGTTTCCATATCTTGGCGTTGAATGCGTGAACCTGTCACTTCAATACGTTCAACTTTTGCTTTTTCTTCAGCAGCAAATGCGCTTGACGTAACAAATGCACCAGTAGTGATAGATGCAACGATAGCTAAGTTAATAGCTGACGCAACTTTCGTTTTTTTGATCATGTATGAATGCTCCCTAGATCTTACTATTATTTTTATGCTTACAGCTTGTACAGTTATTGCTGTACTAGTGTTGCACCTGATACTGAGGATTCACTTTAACTCCGTCAATGCTCAAAATTTTAACCAATAAAAACATATTGTTAATTATTGCGATTTATTTGGTTAATTAATTTGACGGTTATTTTTTAATACCCTTATTAACCACACTTACGCAGAGTTAATCACCACAATATGTGGATTAGGCAAGCTTTAAGCCTGTTAATAAAAAACATAAATGAAACATTTCGCACATTAAAAAATGTGATGCAGATCACAAATTTTAATCCTTATCAAAGCTATCTAGAAGAACAGTGTATTGATTAACTATTGTTAAATCTGCATATCTAGCAATATCCACAGATAGCCAAAGCGCTAAAATACCGATAAACATAGATAAATTGCATTAAAACAGAGATACACTATGTATCAATTGTGCTAATTATGCATTTTAACAACGTCTAAAACTATGGTTTAACAATTAAGGTACAAATAATTCTACACGTCTTTGAAATGACTATTTGTTACTGATCTTGCATATTAATTTTAAATATAAGTATTAGCTTCCAATCCCTCTAAACACTCCCTATTTCTTATTCTTAAATAAATGACTTACATCTCATACGGACCACATTCAAGGACAAATTTTCTTTATAAAAAAAGCGACCACTTAGGTCGCCTCTTATAGTCTGTATCATCAAAATGATGATTACTCGGGTTTGATCAACTCAAAATGTTGATATGCCCGTGCGGTTGCAATACGGCCGCGGGGCGTGCGTTGGATAAAGCCTTGCTGGATCAAAAATGGCTCTAGCACATCTTCAATGGTTTCGCGTTCTTCACCTATGGCTGCTGCTAAGTTATCGAGTCCAACTGGGCCACCCATAAACTTATCGATAATGGCGAGTAGTAACTTGCGGTCCATGTAATCGAAACCTTCATTATCGACATCCAGCAAGTCTAGTGCATGATCGGCAACAAACTTAGTGACAGCGCCATCATGCTTCACCTGCGCGTAATCCCGCACGCGGCGAAGCAGTCGGTTAGCTATCCGCGGTGTACCACGTGAACGGCGTGCGATTTCAAATGCACCTTCAGCATCAATATCCAGTTCCATCACCTTCGCCGAACGCGTGACTATGGTGCTTAAATCTTTGATGTTATAGAATTCAAGCCGTAGCGGGATCCCAAAACGCGCCCGAAGTGGTGAAGTCAAAGCCCCTGCCCGTGTTGTCGCGCCCACTAGAGTAAACGGTGGTAAATCAAGCTTGATAGAACGTGCCGCTGGCCCTTCACCTATCATGATATCCAGCTGATAATCTTCCATCGCTGGATACAAAATCTCCTCCACCACAGGGCTTAATCGGTGGATTTCATCGATGAATAACACATCACCGGATTCGAGATTGGTCAAAAGTGCGGCGAGATCGCCCGCTTTTTCCAGCACAGGCCCAGAGGTGGATTTAATGTTCACCCCCATCTCGTTCGCAACAATCATGGCTAAGGTGGTTTTACCCAATCCCGGCGGACCGTAAATCAACATATGATCTAAGGCTTCATTACGATTCTTTGCCGCTTGAATAAACACCTTAAGCTGTGCCCGAGTGTCATCTTGACCCGTGTATTCATCGAGCATTTTAGGGCGCATCGCCCTGTCGATGGATTCATCTTGAGCTTGGATCTGCGGCTGGATGAGTCTGTCTGCCTCAATCATTATTATTCCTTATCGCAGCTTTCATCTTAATTATCATCATTGTTCAATTAAAGCATCGATTTAAGGGCGGCTTTGATCAGAGTTTCTGAATCCATGCCCTCTTTGTAGGCTGCAGAAACCGATTTGCTCGCCTGCGGTGGTTTATAACCCAGTGAAATTAAAGCTGAAATAGCATCTTCTTCGGCGCTATTGACTGTCGGCGCGGGTGAGTAATTGGATTGCAGCACGAACTCACGCTCTGAGCCTGCTGAGGCTTCCATCAAGCTCTTGAGCTTATCGCGCATTTCTACCAGTAACCGCTCGGCGGTCTTCTTACCAACACCAGGTAATTTCACTAAGGTCACTATGTCATCGCGCTCAACGCAGCCCACAAATTCTGCGGCTGTCATGCCTGATAAAATGGTCAGTGCAAGCTTAGGACCGACGCCATTGGTCTTGATCAGTAAGCGAAATAACGCCCTTTCCTGCTTAGTGATAAAACCATAGAGTAGCTGTGCATCTTCACGTACCACAAAGTGGGTGTAGACCATAGTTTCATGATTAACTTCAGGCAGCTCATAAAAGCTAGTAAGCGGCATCTGCAACTCGTAACCAACACCGTTAACATCGATCAAAATTTCTGGTGCTTGTTTCTCAACGAGCACGCCCCGTAAACGACCTATCATCTGTACCGTCCGTATGTTCTTGCCGTTGCCCGGCCACTCAATGCAATTAAACTCTGGCTGGTGTGATAATGACACACAGCAACACCGAGTGCATCTGCGGCGTCAGCTTGTGGGGCTGCGGGTAATTTAAGTAGTTGTTGGATCATGTGTTGTACTTGGGCTTTCTGCGCTCGCCCCGTACCCACGACAGCGCTCTTAATTTGAGTCGCACTGTATTCAGCCACAGGTAAATTGGCGACTGTGGCAGCAACAATGGCCGCGCCGCGTGCTTGGCCTAACTTGAGCGCAGAATCGGCATTTTTTGCCATAAATACGCGCTCAATCGCAAATTCGTCCGGTTGATACTGACGAATAATCTCAGTGATCCCATCAAATATTTGCTTGAGCCTGCCAGGCAGCTCTTCAGACGAAGTGCGAATACAACCACTGCCGAGGTAAATCTGATGCCGTCCCTGACATTGGATCACGCCGTAGCCTGTGATCCGTGAACCTGGGTCAACACCTAAAATAATTGCCATTCAATACCTTATATGGGATCTACATTTGCGTCCCTGTTCCTACGTTAGCGTTTGCGAGCTGAAATGGGCATCAATTGACGCCCCAATTCAGCTCACAGTCAATCTAGCCTAGGCTTGCCATCACATCATCGGAGATTTCCGCATTATGATACACCTCTTGCACATCATCGTGATCTTCAAGGGTGTCGATAAGGCGCATAAATTTTTCGGCGGTTTCTAGATCAAGCTCAGCTTTCGTCGAGGCTATCATCGCGATTTCGGCATTATCCGCCACAAAATGGGCGTTATCGAGCGCCTCTTTCACCATATAGAAATCAACGGGATCAGTAAAAACATCCACAGCACCATCATCATAGCTGACAATATCTTCCGCGCCCGCTTCAAGCGCCGCTTCCATCAATGCATCTTCATCAGTTCCCGGCGCATAGGATAACACCCCACGCTTAGTGAACAGATAAGAAACCGACCCATCCGTGCCTAAGTTACCGCCCGATTTACTAAACGCATTACGTACACCACTCACAGTACGATTACGATTGTCCGTCATGGTTTCAACCATCACAGCGGTGCCGCCTGGGCCATAACCTTCATAGAGAATGGTTTCGAGTTGCTGGCCTTCTAATTCACCGGCGCCGCGTTTAATCGCACGCTCAACCGTGTCTCGGGTCATATTGCCACCAAGGGCTTTATCGATGGCGACACGTAATCGTGGATTGGAGTCGGGATCTGAGCCACCTTCACGGGCTGCAACGGTTAACTCGCGAATGAATTTAGTAAAGAGTTTACCGCGTTTAGCATCTTGAGCCGCTTTACGGTGCTTAATGTTGGCCCATTTACTGTGACCTGCCATGGGAAGTCTCCTCTACTTAGGTATCATCTAGGTGCCATCGCAAAGCTTATCAAGAGCCGAAGGTGGAATGAGACTAAATAACGGCTATTTACTTAAAGGATTGAACTAACAGATATTGATAAGCGGTGGAATGACGGTTCACTAAAACAAACCGAGGCTCATGCCTCGGTTTTCGGTACGACTAAAAATAACTGATAAGGGTTAACCCAAATCGACTTACACAAAAACGAGTTACACTAAAACGATTTACATAATGTCGATTTGAATAAGGTCGATTTACAAAAGTCGCCTTACAAAGCCCTCTTACAAAAGATCAGTCTTCCGCTTTAATGGCTTTCTCAACCACGGCAATACCCAGTTCAGCTAACTGCTGCGGATTGGCAAAACCAGGCGCGTTAGTTAACGGACAAGCTGCAGTGGTGGTTTTCGGGAACGCCATCACATCGCGGATTGAGCTTGCGCCCGTCATCAGCATGATGATGCGGTCTAAACCAAACGCTAAACCTGCATGTGGCGGTGTGCCGTAACGCAGCGCTTCTAACAGGAAGCCGAATTTCTCTTTAGCTTCATCGTCAGTAATACCCAGAATACGGAATACCGCAGACTGCATTTCTTGGTTGTGGATACGCACTGAACCACCGCCTAATTCGCAGCCGTTTAATACCATATCGTAAGCATCAGAAACGCGATTTGCTGGGTTAGCTTCAAGTTCAGCTGCCGTTACGCCGCGCGGTGCGGTGAACGGATGGTGAACCGCGTGGAAGTTGCCGTTGATTTTCTCAAACATTGGGAAGTCAACTACCCACAGTGGACGCCATTCTCCTTGTAATAAGCTGAAATCTTCGCCCGCTTTAAGACGCAGTGCGCCCATAGATTCGGCAACCACAGTCGCCTGATCTGCACCAAACAGGATAATGTCACCAGTTTGCGCGCCAGTGCGGCTCACGATTTCATTGACTATGCTTTCATTTAAGAATTTTAGCACAGGTGATTGAATGCCTTCTAAGCCAAGGCTTAGGTCATTAATCTTCATCCACGCTAAGCCTTTAGCGCCATAGATGCCAACAAATTTAGTGTAATCATCTATTTGCTTACGAGACAGCGCAGCGCCGCCCGGAATACGCAGTGCAGCAACACGGCCTTCTTCATCGTTCGCAGGACCAGAGAATACCGCAAATTCGACTTCTTTGAGTAAATCGGCAATGTCCACCAGCTCTAATGGGTTACGTAAATCTGGCTTATCTGAACCAAAACGACGCATCGCTTCGTTGTAAGTCATGCGCGGGAACTCGCCAAGATCGACGTTCAGCATTTCAAGGAACAGACCACGCATCATCTCTTCGGTTTTCGCCATCACTTGCTCAGAGCTCATGAAAGACGTTTCGATATCGATTTGGGTGAATTCTGGCTGACGGTCGGCACGTAAGTCTTCATCACGAAAGCATTTTACGATTTGATAGTAACGATCAAAACCTGACATCATCAGCAACTGTTTAAACAGCTGTGGTGATTGTGGCAAGGCAAAGAACTGACCTTTATAAGTACGGCTTGGTACTAAATAATCGCGGGCACCTTCTGGGGTTGCCTTGGTCAGGATCGGTGTTTCTATGTCTAAGAAACCGTTTGAGTCGAGGAAACGACGCACAGAACTGGTCACTTTAGCGCGGAAAATTAATCGCTGCGCCATTTCTGGGCGACGTAAATCTAAGTAACGATACTTAAGACGTTGCTCTTCGCTGTTGTTCTGGTAGTTATCCATGCTCAATGGCAGTGGATCGGCAGCATTGATAATCGTCAAGGCTTGACCTAAGACTTCAATCTCACCCGTCTTCATTTGACCATTGACTTGGCTATCAGGACGGGCACGAACTAAGCCTTTGACCTGAACGCAAAATTCGGCGCGCAGCGTGCTAGCGACATTGAACACCTCAGGTAAGTCTGGATCATAGACCACTTGGATGAGACCTTCTCTGTCTCTTAAATCTAAAAAGACAACGCCACCCAAATCACGGCTACGATTAACCCAACCTACCAAGGTAACTTCTTGTCCAACGTGAGACTTATTGACGTCTCCACAATAATGACTGCGCATCTAACTCTATCCTTTATCCGGAAACCGGTGCTTTGGAAATAATCAAAACGAGATAAAAGCGGCATTATAGTAAAATAATACCGATTACCAAAGTACTTCACACTTAGGCGGTGAAGTATCAAACAGTTTTACGCCCTTGACTAGAGGCGAACGCACTATCTGAGCATGAGCGTTCAAAAAAACATCAAGCTGAGCGATAACAGCGCCCGCCGCTACTTTTTGCTTGGTACATCAGCTGATCGGCTTTTTTCAATAAACCTATCGCTGTGTCACCATCACGGGGGTAAATCACCACGCCAATACTAACCGCTATGCTGACACTGACGCCTTGAATAAGCAAAGGGCTCGTCAGTGCCTGTAGAATATTATCAGCAACTTGGGTAGCGGCATCGAGATCTTGCACACGATTTAGCAGGATAACAAACTCATCGCCGCCAAATCGCGCAACGGTATCTGATCCACGGATAACCTTGGTTAACTTTTGGGCGACCAGTACCAATAATTCATCGCCAATGGGATGACCGTGTTGGTCATTGATTTGTTTAAAACCATCGAGATCGATGAATAACAAAGCGAAATGTGCCTGTTCTCTGCGATGAGATAGCAAAGCTTGGGTTAGTCTGTCATCAAGTAAGGCACGATTGGGCAACTGAGTTAAAGCATCATGATTAGCCACATGCAGCAAACGTTTTTCTGCCACCAATCGCTGGGTGATCTCACGATTTAAGCGACGATTCACTAATAACACCGCCACCATCACTAAGCACAAGATTATCACGCCAAACACGATATAACGCAGCCATTGCAGATATTTAGCACTCTCTGTCGCCACAGAAAATGACACCCAGCGCGTATATATTTTTTGCTGATGTTGAGCATCAACCAAAGCCAAAGCTTTGTTAATCAACGGCACCAGCGGCGCAAATTGAGGATAAACACCAATATGACTGTGTTGATCGGCGAGATCACTGAGCAGCGACATTTTCAGTGTCGGATAGTGGCTGGTTTTAAGCTCAGAAGCTAAAGTCACCACTTTATCGATAAACACATCCGCATTGCCATTCGTCACGGCCGCTAATCCGGCCTGCGTATTTGGCACTATGACTAACTTGAGCGAAGGCTCCAGACTCATCAATTGCGCCACCAAATGATATCCCTCAACCACAGCCACCCTTTGACCTGCGAGCTGAGCAATATTAAAAACCGAGACTTGTTCCAGTTGCGACACTAAGGCCCACGGCGATGGCCAATAGGCTTCACTAAACGCTAAACGCTGCTGGCGCTCCGCCGTTTGCGCGACGCTGCCGGCTAAACTCACCTCGCCCTTTTGCAACGCCTCGATTAACGAATGCCAATCATCAAAGGCAACGGGCGTGAGCTTAAGTTTGAGTTGTTCCTTGAGCAATTTGACGATATCACTATTGATCCCCGCAAACTCACCCTGCTCATCCATAAACTCCATCGGTGGCCATTGCTTTAAATAACCGACTTTGAGTTCGCCTACACTTTCCACATAGGCCTGTTCTGCTGGGCTTAGGCTGACATGGCGCTCAGCTTGGATAAAAACATGATCTTTAGGATTGAGCATCCATTTATGTTCAACCTCAGCAAATTCTTGATTGCTAATACTGTTAAACCCATTGGCTATCCTCTGTGTAAGGCCAGCATCATCGCTACGGGTCAGCACATAAATATTGGTGCTAAATTCGAGATCAGGATACTGGCTAAAGTCAGACCAGCCTTTATTGAGCAGTAAATAATGGGATGTCCATGCACCCGCGGCGATAAAACCGACAACTTCTCCAGACCTCGCCCCCTCCACCATGGCATCCATACTGTCGTAATAACGCAGTGACACTTGGGGTAATGCTTTACGCAAATCCACCAAATAAGGCGCTGTAGGCACCACACCAATACGTTTACCTTTTAAGCTGTCTAAATCGGTTAACTGTTGCTGATAGAGAAAGAGTCGACTCTTCACCGTATATAAATGCCAAGCCTGAGTAAGGCCCGTTTTAACATCATCACTTTCAGGATAACCTATATGGGCATCGGCGAGACCACGACGAACATCGTCCACGCTGGAGTTCATATCACCAGAAATAAAATCAACGGCAATACCCGTTTTCTCAGACCAAAGCTGCCACATGTCCACATACAAACCATGGGGTAAACCATCGACCCCTAAGTCCACAAAAGGCTCGGCGCCCAGTTGCATCGAAATAACAATCCCAGCTTGTTGACGTTGATAGCCAAGCCAACGTCGCTCCGTTTGCTGAATAAAGTGCGCATCGAGCGCAGTGAAACCTTTATTGATTTTATCGACTAATGCAAGATTGCCCTTTTGAACTGCGGGTACAAACTGCATCGCCTTAATTTGAAGGCGGGCAGTATTGGGAAAGTTTGCGGCAATCTCTTGGGATGAGTCGGGATCTTTCAAATAGCCTTCTAACCCCGCAAAGACTACGATCTCGCCCGCGGCGACCCCTACCAATAATTTCTCACGACTTTCGTAGCGTTTAAACACAAGCTGCGGTTCGATACGGTGTAATTCCGCTTCATGGGATGAAGCCGCTACCACACCAATTTGAAAGGGGATCAGTTCTTTGATGGATTTTTTGCCCTGCAAGGATTTATGCAAATACAAAAAAGTGCCCACATCCGCAATGGGCACCGCAAAATCAAATTCTTGCTCTCGCTCTGGGATTTTCCCCATGCCGATATGCACTTGCGCTTTACCTTGCCGCAGTTGATCAAGGGACTCATGCCAGTGGCGCGCCACAAAAACCACTTGGGTATGGCTTTGTTTAGCCCACTCTTTCCATAAATCAACCAGTAATCCAGTCGGCTCGCCATCGTTGTCGACATATTGATAGGGAAAGCTATCCTCACCCATAACGATGATTAATGGCTCAGAGGACAACGGACTTGCCTGCCCCGTTATACTCAAAAAACAGCTGCACAAGATCACAATTAAGTGGATCACAAACTTCAAGTTGAGCCCTTAGTACTTGATGTACATGTAACGATTTTGTTATCTATTAAGTATTAGACAAAAATTTATCGCAAATTACTAGCATGAGACTTGCTGCTAATCGCTCTGATTCGTTAAAATGCGCAGTTGAATTCCCATGAAAAATCTCAGATGAACGTTTCTCAAGACACTATCTACGCTCAAGCGAGCGAGCATATTAGCGATTTCCAGTTTGATAACCGTGTAGCAGGCGTATTCAGTGACATGATCCGCCGCTCAGTGCCTGGATATACGCAAATTATCAATACCATAGGCGATTTTGCAGATCGTTTCGTCATGCCAAATACTCAAATTTACGATTTGGGTTGCTCACTCGGTGCCGCGACCTTAAGTATTCGTCGCCAAATCCAAGGCCGCCAATGTCGCATTATTGCTGTAGATAACAGTGAATCTATGGTCGCACGCTGCCAAGAGAACCTGAATGCCTATGTCAGCGATACAGATGTCGATCTGGTTTGCGGTGATATTCGCGATATCGATATTAAAAATGCCTCACTAGTGGTACTCAATTTTACCTTGCAATTTTTACCACCAGAAGACAGAGAAACCCTGATAGCCAAGATTTATCAGGGTCTTAATCCCGGCGGGATTTTAGTGCTGTCAGAAAAAATTCGCTTCGAAGATGCTCCTATCCAAACCTTATTGGAAGAGCAACATTTGGACTTTAAACGCGCTAATGGTTACAGCGAACTTGAGATCAGCCAAAAACGCAGTGCGCTGGAAAATGTCATGAAGCCCGACACCTTAACCACGCATCAACAACGACTCACCAGCCAAGGCTTTAGTCATTTTAGTCTCTGGTTCCAATGCTTTAACTTTGCTTCTATGGTGGCCATCAAGTGATCAGCTTTAGCTCATTTTACCAACAAATCGCCGATTCGAATCTACAGCACTGGCTCGAAACCCTGCCGAGTATTTTAGGCAAGTGGCAACGAGATCATAAACACGGCAACCTGCCAAAGTGGGAAAAAGTGCTCAACAAGCTGCACTATCCTGCACCAGATCAAATAGATTTTATCGATAGCGTGACCGTCGGTAGCGGCGAGCAACTCAGCCCTGGTGAAAAAGAGAAGCTTGAAAACCTACTGCGTCTGTTTATGCCATGGCGTAAAGGCCCCTTCCACATTCATGGTATCCATATCGATACCGAATGGCGCAGTGACTGGAAGTGGGACCGCGTTAAGCAACATATTTCGCCGCTGAAAAACCGCACTGTGCTCGATGTCGGTTGTGGCAGTGGTTATCACATGTGGCGCATGTTGGGCTCAGGTGCTAAACGTGTCGTCGGTATCGACCCTTCGCCGTTGTTTTTATGTCAGTTTGAAGCCGTCAAACGTTTAGCGGGCACACATCATCCTGTGCACTTGTTGCCTCTTGGCATTGAAGAGCTGCCACCGCTCGATGCATTTGACACGGTTTTCTCCATGGGCGTTTTATATCACAGACGTTCGCCTATCGATCACTTGTTACAGCTGCGTGATCAATTGCGCACCGGTGGTGAGCTCGTGCTAGAAACCTTGGTGATAGATGGCGACGAAAATGCCGTACTCGTGCCTCAAGATAGATATGGCAAAATGAATAATGTATGGTTCATTCCATCTGTTGCCGCGCTCATGCTCTGGTTAAAGAAGTGTGATTTCACTGATATCCGTTGTGTCGATACCGATGTCACAGCCCTTGCCGAGCAACGCCGTACCGACTGGATGCCCAACGAATCACTGGTTGAATACCTAGATCCTAACGACATCACCAAAACGGTTGAAGGTTATCCTGCGCCCAAACGCGCCACGATTATCGCAGTAAAAAATCAACCTAATCAGGATTTAAACTAACCTTTTCAGTCTGAAGTAAGCGAATATCAGTCATTGCGTCCTCAAGGTTTGAGTTAGTAATGGCTGATATCAAAAGCCGAAAGATCACCATTCCTCTAGTTCATCAGGAATATGTAAGTGTTCAGCAGCTCAGTGTAACTCCTTCCTTGAATAGCAATACATTGGCGACTCCCACCCTTATCGTTGACATCCAGAACAGAACAGGGTTTCATGCATAACAATGACTTGAAGCTAACTCAATTGGATACTAAGTCAAAGTTAACTCATTCCATCACAGATGCAGAACACATAACCCATGTTAAAACCCACTTTACTGGTTAGCCTGTTTGGCTTGAGCCTTTATGTTACGAATGCCGCCTATGCGGCGCCAAGCCCTGTTCCCCTCTTAGTTGAACAATGCCTGCGTTTGCCAAGTATTGATCTCGCGACTGTGTTCGCCAATGCTCGTTTAACTGCGTCTGAATTAACCTTGGCCCAGCGCGCGCTTATTTTTGAGCAACAGATGTTAGGGCTTAATAATATCAACGACAGGCTCAACTATTACCGTGGGTTTAACTTACCAAGTGAGGAACGCGAGGGTCTACTGCAATGCCAGCTACACCTCGCCGACACCCTGTCGCAACTTCTCAGCCAAACTGAATTGAGCCAACTCGCCTACGCCTTAGCCCAAGGCAATGCAGAACAAATACTGCTGAGCCAACAGCTTAAACAATTGCTACAACAACATTGGAGCGCCGAGGAGAAAGCGAAATTACATACAGCGCAAGCCAGTATAGGCCAAGGGTTAGGCAGTCAACAATTTAGTCTTGCCTTCAATGACATCCAATGCCAACCTGAAGTGACTCAGCAACATCATCTGCATACAAAAGAGGATAAAAGTGACGAGCCGAAGCCCGACAGTTCAAAGCAGAGCGACTTTTCTGGCACTATAGTCAGTTACTTACTGACGCAAGAAAACGCCGTATGTCGCCAAAATGTATGGCAGGCCTACCAAGCCAGAGCCAGTGAAACCAACCAAACGGCATTAGAGCGTATTGCTGAGCAGCGCCAACAAGCCGCCACTACTGCAGGCTTTACCGATTACAGCGCATTAGCGCTTAGTTCGCAGCAGTTATCGTCCCCTGAATTAGTCAAAGCCTTTCTCGATAGCCAAACCCAAAATCTGCAAGTGGCTCCCTGGGATATTGGGCGAACCCTGTCACAACAAGCATCAGCTAAGGGGCCGACATGGCAAACTTCTGACGTCTTGAGTCGCAGCTTTACTTATCTGCAAGTGTTTGGTTTGCAGTTTGAGACCATAGCAACCGCCAACGCCGAGAAAACACCAACCGTTCCTAATCGGCCGCATATCGTCAGGGTCTACCACCAGCAAAGATTGTTGGGTGAAATCTATGTGGCTTACAACCATAATTCACAGCAAGGTAGTCAACAGCAGACATTGCGTCAAAGTGTACTTGGCCAGCAATTTGGACAACAAGCTTTAGATCTCAAGCCACAGCTGAGTAACTACAAAGACATTGAGCAATTAACCGAGTCTATCGCAGAGGCTGTCACTTCTCTTGCTAAAGCGAGCCATTTCTACCTCAACAATGCCATGGGACAGAGTCAAGATAGCTATTTTGTGGCGAGTCTTTGGTTAGCAGAAGTACTGCGCCATCAACTCTTTCCGCAGTTTGAGCACACCTATTTACAGGAGCGTGAAACACTGGCTAAAGCTTATTCGAAGCAGCTTAAAGTCTTTCGCGCTAAGGTTGCAGTCAACTTTTACCAAAACTCAAGTGCACAAGTCTACCCCGATCTCGGTGCGGAGTTTAATGCGAGCTTTGGTCAAGACTGGCCACAAACACAGGATTATCCTTATAGCTTCAATGCTATCGCCAACGAAGGACCGCTCTACTACCAATCACTCTGGCAAGCATCGCTAGCCCAGCTGGTAGCTCAATCCACATTCAACTGCCAAGACAAACTAAAATTATTCAATGTATTAGTCATCAATGAAGACGCTTTGAGCTTAAGTGACCAATTAAAAGCGGTCATTGGCGCCCCCGTTGATAGTGCTGCGCTGATCCAAAGAATTTCAAATAGCACCGCTTCAGAACATGCTGACAATTCCAACACCCAAGCTTTCGACGCAACAGGTTCTTGTGCGTTTTAAGTGTTAATGCTTAGGATGTGTTTGTGACTCGCTCGGGCGCAAACACAGCTAATCGTCATGATTCGCCTCTCTATCACCTTAATAACTTAGCGCGACATAGTTAGCTGTATGTCGTGAAAACGACTGACTCTATGATATTTAATTGAAAAAGTCGTAAGAAGTGGCCACTATAAGCCTCAATCTATCGGTTTTTTGAGATTATAATGACTCGAGCTAAATCTACCTTAGAACAATGGCGTATTTTGCAAGCGGTGGTCGATTTTGGCGGCTATGCCCAAGCGGCCGAAAAACTCAACAAGAGTCAATCGTCACTTAACCATGCCGTTGCCAAATTACAGCATCAATTAGGTATCGAGCTACTCGAAGTCAAAGGCCGTAAAGCCTATCTCACCCCGCAGGGCGAAGTGCTGCTGCGCCGCTCACGGCATGTCACCCAAGCCGTCAACGAGTTAGAACAACTTGCGAGTAATCTTGAACAAGGGTGGGAGCCGACACTCACGATTGCCCGTGAAATTATCTATCCGATGGAAAGCTTAGTGTGTGCCCTCAATGCGTTTCTGCCCCACAGTCGTGGCACTCGAATCATCATGCTGGACTCAGTGATCACCGGTACTCAAGAGCTCATTCTGCAGAGTAAAGTCGATATTGCTATCTGTGCAGGGGTGCCGCCTAAAGGGTATTTATCCGAACCCTTATGTGAACAAGAACTCTACCTCGTCTGTCATCCAAATCACCCACTCGCTGACTTAGGCACAATTGAAGACGATAAACTATTGGCACAATATCTACAGTTAGTGATCAAAGATACCGGCGTGCAATCCAATATCGACATAGGCTGGCTCAAAGCTGAGCAGCGCTGGACAGTTTCTAACTTTCACGAAGCTAAAGTCATTTTAAATCAAGGTATTGGTTTCTGTTGGATCCCCTCTTTCTTAGTCCAAGAAGAATTGGCTTCGGGTAATCTAGTACGTTTACATCTTGAAGGTAGCCAAAAACGTCGCATCATGTTGAGTTTAGTTATCCCTAATAGGGATCAACAAGGGCCTGCATCAAAACTGCTTGCTTCCTTGATTTTAAAACAGCATGGAATTGAAACGACGAATAGTCATTAACAGCAAGATACCAAACGAGTTATCAATTCGAGTGAGCAAAACGATAAATGCCAACTGCTGATTAAATGCTTAGTTCTTAGTGGCGCTGAGAAGTTGTTTCGAAAAAGATAATGAAAAGCGAATAATGGAAATAGTTAAAGCTTAAAACCTAATCTTACACACTAAAGTCGATATAGCGTGCTTGTTGATAACCCAAATATTGCGGCTGAATAAATCCCGTCTCCTGCAAGAGGTCATCTTCCACATATAACTCGCTCTGCAAAGACACATTCGTATTCGCGCTAGCACTGATATTTGAAGACGGCTCATTTACATCATTTGCGGACAAAACATCCGTAGATTGCAAATTGCTAGGCAGCTCATTTGAAGATGCCAGATAAGAAGGCAGAATATTGGCTTGCGACGTCATATCGACACGAGCTGAAGGTCCTGCACTGGCTTGTGCAACTGCGGCATAATAACGGCTTACAGCACTATCGGATCTTGAGATAAAACCCGTCGCTAAATCCGCTGAAGTTGAAGCTTCTCCAAATGCTAAAGTTGCGGTCGGTGGCTCAATCGTTTCCACTGTGATCGATGTAGTGATTGAGTCACTGATATCAGAAGAGGTTTTCGAACCCGTATCAATAACTCTCGTATTGGCCGTTTGCGCCTCGATCGCTTGTTTTAGCTTATCAAGCGCAGTAGAGGCGGGGGTGAATACAGCCTCTTGGGGCTGAGCAATATTACCTGACTCATCAACGTCTCCCGTCACTACAGGTGTATGTTTTTCTAACGGTGGCAACTCTTTGATTTGAGCATCCGCGTCTATTAATGTTTGAGCCGTTTGCAAGTCAACAATTTGTTTTTGTCGCTCCTCTGCCAGCATCACCTTAGCTTCATTCATTTTTTGCAAGGCTTCCGCGGCAACACGGATATCCGCTGATGACGGGTCAACAGGAGCCATTGCTGCGGCATAAACTTGCTTCATTTTGTTTATCGTTGCAAGCGGGTCGCCTCCCACTGGAGAGACATCAATCTGCACTTCGCCATCGGTGGCGTAACGTTGGCCATCAGCACCCTTTTCATACTTAAAACTCGGGCTCTGAGCGTATTGTCCTCCGACGGTTGCGTGGGCATGCTCATGGGCTTTAACCTCTGAATCTCGAGTTTTAAGTTCATCGACTTGCTGTTGCTGTTGAGCCTGTACTTTTTCTTGGGCTTGTATCTCTTGTTCCTGAGCCTGCTGAACCAGTGATTGCTGCTTTGCCTCTTCCGCTGCTGCTATTTGCTGTTTCCGCGATTCTTCTTCCTGTACTTGCTTTTCAAGCTGATTATCATTTGGGGCAAAGACAGCAGCTAAGACTTGTTGACTATCATCTGGGTTAGACGCTGTCGCAGGAGCATCTACAGGACCAGCTTGAGCCTGAGCTTCACCGAAAACTTGAGTAAATTGCTCTAACACAGTCGGTTGAGCAACATCATTGCTAGCGGATTGATCTACGGCTTGCGCAGAGTTTGACTGACCAACAGGCCCTGCACTCGTTGCTACACTCTTATTTACAGCACTCTTATTTACAGAACTGTTGATTGAAGAATCGGACGTAGTGGGATCAACTAACGCAGTTCCAGTAAAGACAGTTTGTGGTCCAAACACTGCAGCTAAATCAGGCATTATTGGAGAAACATCACCCGTGCTAGATGGATTGAAAGCAGGAATATCAGTACCACTCGTGCCAATTGATGGACTCAGAGGCGTAAAAATATCAACGGGAATATTGCTCGTTACGCTGTGATTTGGACTTATTGTAGCCAAGGAATTTACCCCAAGTCCGCTGTTACTCGTACTCGCGACTGGCGAAAATACCTGAGTAGAAATAGGTGTCGCAATCTGTCCCCCGCGTACACCAGAAATGGATCTTGGTCCTGTTAACAAACTAAAACTCGCATCGGCATGTAAGCTAGCTCGATCATTTAACGTATTTACCTGAGGATTGCTCCTTGGCGTTGGTACGGAAAAAGGATCGATCTTGGGTGCTTGGCTTGCACCATTCAGTACAGGAAGTACAGATGCAGTAGTTGATGAAACAGCACTAGAAGCAGCAAAAGACACATTCGGTGATGAGTGGAGAGATTGGGAAACGTTAGCAGCTAATGAAGTAATAGGCGTGGCTTGAACTGGAGCAAATGAAGTTCCAGTAACCTGTAGTTCATGGACACCACTCGCTTCAATTTTTGCGGAGCCTGCAGTGTGAGCGCGGGCTCCTTGATAAGTGCTATTAGCTTGACTCTGGATTAGGCTCTGGCTTTGAGTCTGGTTTAGATTCGAGCTGAGCATCTTATCATGTGCCGAAAATGAAGAGGATGGCGCTCCAACCTTAGGTGATAGCGCCACAACCGACATGATATTTACACCTTAATATTAATGATCGAACCTATCGTTTCAGAATCAGTTTCAATCACCTCTGTAGAGGCTTCACCTTGTCTTAATGACTCATTTGCCGCCAATAATGCCGAGGTTTTATCGGGCTGAGCAACATCTCTGGCAGGCTCTGCCGGAGATGCACTTTGTGTCGGTGTAGGTTTAGCCACATCTATTGTTGCTTGAGTGAGCCCAGATTGCGCACTTTGCAAGCCTTGCAGACCGGATGAATAAGCAGATTGGATTTGCATAACGGTATTCCTGCACGCTGTGATTAATGGGTCAATTATTGACCAATCACCTGCAAAAGTACAGGTTTTATCCGCATTCTCACCATTTATTTACGGTCTTATTTATCCTGTGATCCAATTGGCTTCCCAATCCTTAAATACGGGATTAAAACCCTGCCGTTGCATCTGTTCGATGACTTGCTCGACGCTGCGATCATCGCTTATCTCAAATTGATCGAGTTGACTGTCGGGTGCTTGATAGCCGCCCGGTTGTGTCGAACTACCCGCACTGATGTGAGTAATTCCAAGTGGTAAAAGATTATCCCTCAGCTCAGGGCTTTCCCTTGTCGACATGCTGATATCAAGCTGATGATTAAAAAGTCTAAATGCACAAATCATTTGTACTAAACCTAAATCCGATAGCATAACTTTTGGGGTGATCCCGCCAGTACAAGGCCTTAACCTTGGCAGCGAAATACTAAAGCGAGTGCGCCAATAGCGACGCTCTAAATAGTCAAGATGATATCCCATCATTAACGCATCTAAACGCCAATCATCCAGCCCCAGTAACACCCCAAGACCAATTTTATCGACCCCCGCCACCGCAACTCTATCCGGTGTTGCTAAGCGATAGGCAAAATCCATTTTTTTACCTCGGGAATGGTGACGAGCATAAGTCTCGGGCTGATAGGTCTCCTGATAAATCATCACAGCATCTAAACCTAGCACGACTAACTGGCGATAATGATCCTCACTCATGGGCTGGACCTCCATCGCCACATGGCTAAATTGCTGCTTTACCAATGGTAAAATTTGTTTGAAGTAATCGATACCGACCTTAGTTTCATGCTCACCCGACACCAGTAAAATAGAATCGAACCCCCTATTTTTGATAATGACCATCTCGGCCATCAACTCCTGCTCATTCAAGGTCTTGCGTTTGAGTTTGTTACTCATGCTAAAACCACAGTAATCACATTCATTAGCGCACAGATTCGAGACGTATAGCGGTAAATACATGCCCAGATTCGCGCCAAATCTCTGCCGCGTAAGCGCCGCTGAATGTTGTGCCATGGTTTCGATATAAGGTTCAGCCGCAGGTGATAACAAGGCCAGTAAGCTGCGTAAATCCCCTGCCGGGCTCACTAACGCCCGTTCGATATCTTGGGCTGTGCAAGAATACAAATCGAGTAACAGTTTATCCCGTGGAATGTTGGCAAATTCAGCTACAAAACTCATTGGTTTAAAAATCCCGTCAGAGGACTGGTCTGTACTGCGCCCGTTTGTACTCGGCCAAGCCCAGCTTCAAAGGCTCGCCGACCGCATTGCACCGCCTCCTTAAAGCACTCGGCCATCACTATCGGCGACGCGCTGCTGGCGATTGCAGTGTTGACGAGCACAGCATCTGCGCCCAGCTCCATTGCCCGCGCAGCCTGTGAAGGCGCGCCAATGCCGGCATCGATCACCACTGGCACCCGCGCCTGCTCTATGATGATTTTTAAAAAGCTTTCAGTGACTAAACCTTGATTACTGCCAATCGGACTCGCCAGTGGCATAACCGCAGCGCAGCCCACTTCTTCTAAACGACGGCACAGCACAGGATCGGCATGCACATAGGGCATCACGATAAAACCTTTATCACAGAGAATCTTAGCCGCTGCTAAGGTTTCAATTGCATCGGGCATCAGGTACTTAGGATCGGGGTGGATTTCGAGCTTAATCCAATGAGTTCCCAGCATTTCACGGGCAAGCTCAGCCGCAAACACCGCTTCCTTGGCGTTTCTCGCCCCCGAAGTGTTAGGCAATAGCCGGACACCCGCTTGACGTAACGGCGTGAGTAAATCATCAAGCCCCATTTTGAAATCAATTCTTTTCATCGCAACTGTCACTAACTGCGATTTTGAAGCCATTATCGCCTCGATCATCACTTGGCTATTACTGAACTTTCCCGTTCCTGTAAATAACCGCGACTCAAACTCCACATCGGCAATCTTTAACATACTAGCCTCCCGCTACAGCTGAGAAAAGTTCTAATTTATCTTCATGTTGGCAGAGAATAGATTGCCAGCGATTACGCGGAATCACCTCAGCATTCAACACGATAGCAACCGAATCGAGTGCAATATTTTGTGCGAGGATCACAGCCGCGAGTGACGTCGGTTCAGATAACGACTGCGGGATATTGTTTATGTGAATTAAAATCATATCAAATCTCAAGACTATCTTTATTTGATGATAGATAAGCCCCTTTGGGACAACACACGTCACAATGGGGATCCCGCGTTAATACCGCAGCGGTCCACACAAGTGATTTAGCGTCAAAGCGCCAAAAACGCCCCAACAAGGCATTTTTCGGTGCATCACCACCGCTATTCACACTCAGCAAGAGTTGCATGGCCACCAAAGATTGCATTGACGCCATCACGCCCACGCTGGGGCCGAGTACACCTTGGGTACTGCAGCTCTGCGACACTCTTGTCTGTGCGGGGAAAATACAGTGATAGCAACCGCCAGAGGGGAGCTGCATTTGATTGACTGCAAATAATTGACCGCTAAATGCTGCGATTGACGCACTAACTAAAGGCAAAGCAGCTTCGATACAGCAGCGATTAATGGATTGGCGAGTCGCAAAGTTATCTGTGCAGTCAAGCACGAGCACTCTTTTACCCTGTTGTTTTAATTGTAAAACCTCAGCGAAGTGATGAGCTGATGTCTCATCACTAAATGCTGTTTCATGGGCAGTAACAGTGCACTGCGGCGCTAAGCCTTTAAGCTTTTGCTTGGCAACTCGCGCCTTATTGAGTCCAATGTCGGCATCGGTGAATAGCAATTGTCTTGGTAGATTCGAAACTTCAACCTTATCCATGTCGATTAAGGTCAAGCGACTAATACCTGCACAGGCCAGATATTGCGCCGCCAATTGCCCTAAACCGCCAAGCCCTACAATAACAACGCTGGCGTCGGCCAGTTGTAATTGCCCTGCCTCACCGACTTCTGGCAATAAGACTTGCCGAGAATAGCGGATGAAATCAGCATCACTGAGTGTATGAGCGCTTTGTGTACCGTCGCAAAGAACGTCTGCGTGAGAAAGCGGTT
Organism: Shewanella oncorhynchi; assembly: GCF_030848765.1. Classification (NCBI taxonomy): domain Bacteria; kingdom Pseudomonadati; phylum Pseudomonadota; class Gammaproteobacteria; order Alteromonadales; family Shewanellaceae; genus Shewanella; species Shewanella oncorhynchi. The sequence goes on along the minus strand of NZ_CP132914.1, from coordinate 2,423,888 downwards.
GGTTTTTACTCATGCTTAGCAACCTCATGCTTTACAGCCAGTTCTTCAGACAAGCTACATTGCTCCCAAGCTTGGCTCAGCTCTGCGAACGCTGCTAACGGATCCTTAGCTTTCGTTATTGCGCGCACCACAGCAATATTGCCTACCCCAGTAGCTTTCACCTTTGCCAGATTATCTAAGTCGATGCCGCCAATGGCGACCAAGGGATAATGGTCTTGGAGTAACGCCACATAGTGCTTAAGTTTTGCGAGCCCTTGGGGCGCAGAAGGCATTTGCTTCGTCGTGGTTGGGAATATATGCCCAAGCGCTATGTAGGATGGCGAGTATTGATGCGCCAATAGCAACTCGAAATAACTGTGGCTGGATAGACCTAACGCGAGTCCCGCGGCTTGAATGGCCGCTAAGTCGGTAACGGCGAGATCTTCTTGGCCTAAATGTACCCCAAAGGCATGGTATTTTATCGCTAACTGCCAGTGATCATTGATAAAAAGCTGCGCATTAAAATGCTTGCCTAAGGCAATAGCCGTTTGAATTTTTGCCTCTAATTCAGAGCCAATTAACTCAGGTTCGCCTGACTTAGATTTGCCTGACTCACATCTACCTAGCGCAGACTTACCTGAATCAGATTCGGCTAACACTGCAGCGGTTGACTCGCTTGAATCGGTTTTTATCCGTAACTGTACGGTTTTAACGCCCGCAGCTAACAAACTCTCCAGCATGGTTAAGTCACTCACCACGGGATAAACACCAAGATCGGCATCGAGCACTTTAAAACCGTGGGATGAGATGTATTGAGCTGGCGTCGAAGTTATTCTTACCTGAGCGGTTGCCTGATCTGTTGCGGAAAAAACTGTTGCAACTAAATCATTACCAACATCAAAATGTTGGTTGAGGTGATAACTAATAAAATTGCCATCACACAGATTTATCTTGGCATAGCGGGACAAGTCATTGGGCCACCCCGTACGGGCCAACGGCCCTGGACCTTGCCCTAAACCAATCGCCGCGCTTAAGCCTTGACTCACATAGGCTTTTGCAACAACCACCGCATCTTGCAATACAAAACCCTGCGCTAACACGGCGGCAATGGCCGATGACAAAGTACAGCCGCTGCCATGGTTATGACGTGTATTAACCCGCGGGCTTGCCAACCAGAAACGCCCATTTTGATGCAGCTCAGAGCTAGCGCGTACTTGATGGCAAACCAGATAATCCTCGGCAAGCTCAAAATCCCAGCCGTTGCTATCGAGAGTGCTAACATGAACATTAGCCTGAGTTTGAGCATGAGTGTTATCGTGAGTTTTAGCATGAGTATCAGCAAGAATGTCAGTGCTGCCAAAGCTCACATCGCCCCCTTTGGCGAGCACACTGCAATCTAAACTCTGGGATAAAGCCTGTGCTGCAGCAACGAACTGCGATTTGGTCGAAACATCACTGTTAGTTAACCGCCCAAGTTCAAGCACATTGGGCGTGATAAGTTCGATTAAACCTTTGAAAGGCCTAAAATCTAAGGCTGATTTAGCCGTACTTTTTATATCCTGACTGTTATCTACTGCTAATGCATCACCACAACTGGCGACCATCACAGGATCGACAATTACAGGCACTGATGGATAGTGGATTTTAAAACTCGCGATCCAATCTGCCAGCAATGCGACTTGAGATTGATCTGCCAGTAAGCCGATTTTGATCGCTTTGGGTGGCAAGTCTGAAAGTAAAGTGGTCAACTGAGCCATTAACATCGCCGCTGATACGGGCTCGACTAAAGTGACCGCCACTGAGCTTTGCGCCGTCACTGTGGTGATCACGCTGCAACCGTGGCAGCCCAAATCCTGAATCGTTGCCAAGTCCGCCTGAATACCGGCACCGCCGCCGCTGTCTGAACCGGCTATAGTCCAGACAAACGCGGGGCGCTCGGTATTCATGGGCAATTTCCCCCCATGAATACCCAGCATCATTAGGCTTCCTCAGCTTCGGCGACGAGCTTGTCTTTAACGTGATAAATCTCGGCGCCCGAGGCAGCAAATTGTGCCGATTTTAGCGCCATTGCCGCTTCCAACTCCTGCGGCGTCTTGATTGTGACTTGCATAGCTTGGGCAGCCGCTTCAACTTGCTCCGCCTTCGCTTGTGCCGCCTCTAAGCCAGCGGCATAGGCGCGAACATCTTGGGTGATTTTCATCGAACAAAATTTAGGGCCGCACATAGAGCAAAAATGCGCGACTTTAGCGGATTCCTGCGGTAAAGATTCATCGTGATAAGCACGCGCGGTTTCAGGATCGAGCCCTAAGTTATATTGATCTTCCCAGCGGAATTCAAACCGCGCCTTTGCCAGCGCATTATCACGAATTTGCGCACTCGGATGACCTTTTGCCACATCGGCAGCATGGGCGGCAATCTTATAGGCAATCAAACCTTGCTTAACATCTTGTTTATTCGGTAGTCCTAAGTGTTCTTTTGGCGTGACGTAACACAACATAGCGCAGCCATACCAAGCAATCATGGCCGCGCCTATGCCGGAGGTGAAATGATCATACCCAGGTGCGATATCGGTGATTTGTGGGCCAAGCGTGTAAAACGGCGCCTCGTCGCAGTGAACTAACTGCTTGTCCATGTTCTCTTTAATGAGCTGCATCGGGATATGTCCCGGCCCTTCGATAATGGTTTGTACGTCGTATTCCCACGCGATTTTGACTAGCTCACCTAAGGTTTCAAGCTCTGCAAACTGGGCTGCATCATTAGCGTCGGCAATCGATCCGGGACGCATACCATCACCTAAAGACAGGGATACATCGTAAGCGACGCAAAGCTCACAGATCTCACGAAAATGGCTGTAGAGGAAGTTTTCCTTGTGATGACTCAGGCACCATTTGGCCATAATTGAACCGCCGCGAGAAACGATCCCAGTAACACGTTTAGCCGTCATCGGCACATAACGCAGCAGCACACCAGCATGAATAGTAAAGTAATCAACACCTTGCTCAGCTTGTTCAATCAAGGTATCGCGGAACACTTCCCACGTTAAATCCTCTGCCACGCCGTTCACTTTCTCCAGCGCTTGATAAATCGGCACTGTGCCGATGGGCACTGGTGAGTTGCGGATGATCCACTCGCGGGTTTCGTGAATATAACGACCCGTGGATAAATCCATTACCGTATCTGCGCCCCAACGGGTAGACCAGACGAGCTTTTCCACTTCTTCCTCGATGGAAGACGTCACCGCCGAGTTACCGATATTGGCGTTCACTTTCACCAGAAAATTACGCCCGATAATCATAGGTTCGGCTTCGGGATGGTTAATATTCAGCGGAATAATCGCGCGGCCACGGGCAACTTCGGCGCGGACAAATTCGGCGGTAATCGGTTCGCCGACTAAGGCACCAAAAGCTTCGCCCTTGGCTTTACGATTGAGGATTTCATCCTGTACTTGCGCAAGTGCCATGTTCTCGCGGATCGCCACATATTCCATTTCGGGAGTGATAATCCCTTGACGGGCATAGTGTAATTGACTGACTCGTTTGCCCTGCAGCGCTCTGCGCGGGCGGACAATGACACTCGAGCCTGCCTCAAAACGCAGATGGTCTAAACCATCATCGGCGATTCTTTGTTGGGTAAAGTCTGAGGTCGCGCAGGGTAATTGCTCTGTATCGTTGCGGGCTAGGATCCAGTTTTGTCTTAATTTACCAAGGCCTAGACGCACATTGATGTCGGCCTCAGGATCGGAATAAGGTCCGGCGCAATCGTACACTCGGATTGGCGGATTTTTTTCCATGATAGGCGCATCATCAGTACCGCCGACAAGCGTGTCAGTCTGCAGAATCTGCCGCATGCCAACGCGAATATCGGCACTGGAACCTTCGAGATAAATCTTTTGTGAATTAGGATGTTGCAGTGGCGCTAACGTATCGATAAAGGCTTGAGCCTGCGCGCGAGTTTCGCGGCGACTCGGCGCCTTAGTCACGATTGATTGACTAGACTCAGCCGATTTATTAGCCACTGTCGATTTATTAGGGATTGTCGATTCTGGCGCTGTGATTTCTATCGCATTGGCAGCTACAGCTGGGTTTGAACTGGACATAAGCAATCTCACGTTAAAAAATGGAGTTGCTTGTCTGGAGAATTGAGTTGTTGATAGCTGGGCATGGCAATCAATTTTTGTGACCAACACTGGCTTCAAAAATTGAGTTACCCTGCTCAATAACAATTAAATCTAAACATTAAGGCTTAAAACACTGCTGAGTTAACAGGTGTTCAAGCCGTCTATTTTGGCGATTTAATGTGTGTTATTACGCTTGTTTCCTTCGCAGGTTTTAACCTGATCAGGTTCAACGGATCCCGAATAAACGGTCTCAGCCAAGAGGCACTCCGACAAGATGAGTGCGCAGTATAGACAGAAGCGGCAGCAACAAACAAGGAAAAAAGCAATTAAAAACCTTAACCACCAATCCAAAATAAAGATTCATAATTAATTGTTTTTAATTGATTAAATAAAATTAAACTAAAAAATCTATAATTAGCATGAAAATAAATCATAAAAGAAAGTCACTGTTTATGGGGTTTGAGCATCATTTTGTTTAATCGAGATTGAATGGCATCATCAATAGCTTGATTGATTTTTTTGCCACTGCAGTTAATGGGAAAACCTAAATTTTCGGCGTTAGGATTAACTTGAGTGCCGACTTGTACCACGCGATAACAAGTATCCCCTTTACGCACAATACGATTTGGGTCTAAGGGTAAATCTAGACTCGTTGTGCCACCGAAATCATCAGCATTAGAGACAAATAGCACCTCCATCTCTGGGCTCATTTCACTCATATTCGATTTCTGGGTGAACTTATCGGCCTGTTCAATGACGAGAGCATCGAGCGCTTGCTCGCGCTGACGTTCAAAATATTGCTGGGTGAATAAACTCATGCTTGAGCTTGTCGCTATTGTGCTCTCACCTTCTGCTGCGGGTGAACTCTTAGCGCCAAGCTGCGGCTTTATTTCTGTGGTATTAAGCGTATTCGTTGGTTTTTTTGCAGTCACTTCAGCGGGCTTTACTTCACTTTGGGCACTTGATTGAGTTTTCTTTGATTGAGATTGGCTCGATTGAGTGATGTTCGGTTTAACCGTATCTGGGTTCACTTTTTCCGACTCTACTTTTTCAGAGACGGCCTTTTCGGGTGCTATTGTTTCAGGCATGACCTTTTCAAGTATTGGCAGAGGCTTCACTTGAGTTTGAGGTGTGGGAACAATTGTAGGCGTAACAGAACTTGTCGCTTCAGTCTTATCCTCGGCCTTGATCTCAGTTTTGGACTCCGAGGTTTCGGCTTTCTCTACCGCGGGAGCATAAATAAAGTAAGCCTTGATCGCTGTCACTTTAGGGCCACGGCTTTCTATTTCCTTCAATCCAAAGGGATTTAACTGCGGGCGCCACAAAATGCAGATAAGTAAAAATAAACACGCATGCACTAAGAGCACAAAAAATAACAAACTGAATCCTTTGAAATACGGCTGACGAGCACGCAAAACGGATCCCGTACCCAATCCCTGAGCACTAGTTTGTATTGTCCTAGACAGTTCAGGTTTGGATTCAGATTCAGCAACCAATTTATCTTGATGTTGATGTTGATGTTGATGTTGATGTTGATGTTGATGTTCAGCATGGATTTCTTGCAGTACCAAATCTTGGGTTTTATCTTGAGCTATGCCTTTGATGTCATGCTTAGAGGCTGAATGACCTGTATCGCTATTGAACGCTAATGGCTCCGTATCAGTGGTAAAAACAGGCGTTTGAGCAGCATCCAGTTCACCGAGGTGATGATCAAAGGTGATAAAAGTCTCACCTTCTGGCGATGTGACCGAAATCAGCAAAGCACTATCGGCATCATCTCCAATCGCTATCGCTGTAGGAGATGCTGTCAATAAAGGCGCGGCCTTGGGTTGATGTTGAAAAGGCAAAATCCATCCTTAGGTTTTGTATAGTATCCATTGATTTCAATGACGCTTAACGTGGAACGATTGCACTCTAATTCAATATCAATCCAATATCAGGTTGGTGAATATTGAAAACGAATTATCCAATGATTGCATTTACTTGCGAGTGCTCAACGCAGATTAGAGGAGGCAAACAGGGTAAAGTTCAATGCAAATGCAACCTGCTACAAGCACAGTACTTTACGCCAGTGCTTGATAAGTCACTTGCCAGTTAAGACAAATAAGGCTGGGAATTGGGATCATAATCGCGCTAAATCTCACGTCTTGAAGCGAGTAGCATCATCAATGCGATGCACTGATGGGAGTGCAAGACGGCGTTAAAAATCTAAAAGATGAAAAATAGAAGCCAACCATAAATTTAAGCTTACAAGTGTACGCTTAAATATGGTGATTTATTTTTCTAACTGATAGACTCAGTCATTATCGTTTACGAGTGTGTATCTACCATGTCGAGTCAAAGTGTTACCGAACAGCCAAACACAGTTAAAAACCCGGTAAAATCTGGACCATATAGTATCAAAGAAGAGATCGCTAACAGTGTATCCCATGGCCTAGGTGTTATTGCGGGGATTGTGGCATTGGTGCTCATGCTGCTTAAAGGTCAAGATCACCTAACGCCAATTCAACTTACGGGCGTAACCATTTATGGTGCGAGCATCATAGTGCTTTTCCTATGCTCGACGTTATATCACAGCGTTAGCCATTCAGGCTGGAAACATAAACTGAAGATCGCCGATCACTGCGCTATTTACTGTTTAATTGCAGGAACTTACACACCTTTGATGCTGATAAGCTTACAAGGCACGCAGTCGATAGTGATTTTAACGGCTATTTGGTCGCTTGCAATTGGTGGGATCCTATTTAAGACACTGTTTATTCACAAATTCAAAAAGTTAAGCTTAGTCTTGTATCTCGCTATGGGCTGGCTATGTGTCACTGTGATGGGCGATTTAACGGCGGCCATGTCAGAGATAGGCTTTAATCTATTAATCTTAGGCGGGTTATTTTACACCTTAGGAGTGGTGTTCTACGTCGGTAAACGCATTCCTTTCAACCATGCCATTTGGCATTTATTTGTGCTCGGCGGTGCCATGAGTCACTTTCTGTGTATTTATCTGACTGTTATTTAAATGGCTATGACTTAACAGATGGTGATTTAACTGGCTCTGATTTAAATGACTATGACTTAACAGATGGTGATTCAGCTGACGGTGATTTATCTATGGGTCAAAGCTAAACGTCGTTAATTATCTATTTAAGCACTTCCTCGAACGCTCTCTCAAACATCGCAATCAAGTACGGCTATTCAATTCAGTAAACAGCGACGCTAATACCGTCGCTTGTTCTGCTCTGCCACAGTGCCGCCAAAGCGCAATAATACATTCTGCGGTACACAAGCCCCCTTCTTGCTGATTACGCCGCAATATAAAGGCGGATTCAGGCATAAGTGGCGGCAAACTGACTCGTGCAGCCGTTTTAAGATAGGGGCTCTGGCGCAGCATCTTACGCGCCTCCTGCCAAGTCGCATCTAAAATTACCACTTGGCTCGGCATTCGTTGTGCTGCTATGAGTGTGGATTGCGCAGGCACTAACAAGGCTTGTGCGTTCGAGAGCGATGGCTCAGCTAAATTCGTCTCTAAGGGGTTAATATCAGTGGGCATAGCAAACTCAGTATCACTTGCAGGAAACAACAGCTTGGCTTGCTGCGATGCCAACATAGCCACTAAATCGTTATCAGGTGCCGTTCTCGACCAGACGATGCTTTTCACCTCTTCAGGGAATGCGGCTAACGCGAGTTGGCCAGTATTCGTTTTGCGGGTTAACTCGCGCTCGTGGGTCAATAAAATAATCTGCATTGCCTTCCTTGCTGCGGCAAAAGAATGAGAAATAACATTAAACATCTAGCGATGTTAGGAACAGGCTCGAAGCACATCCACTTGAAAGCTCAGGTTAAAATAACGGCGTTCGTTCGCCAATAAGCCAAGCCAACTAAGTTTGACGTGAAATAAAATCATAGATTAAAGTTATGATTTAAAAATGATAAAACTTACAAACATTCCAACACTATCTGTTTTAGCAGAAAAGTTTCACGTTCTATTGATTGGCCTTTATGGGGATGATTACGCTGAATATCTTCATTATGGGCGATAGCTTGATGAATATTGAGCCATTGAGGTCGCATGCCATTTTTAATCTCATGGGCTTCTAATCGAGTCTCACCTAAACCACGCTCGCCCAGTGCGGTGTCAATACTGCACACATAACAGAATGACTCCATGTGCACTACATTCGCCCCTTCACGGTACCAAGGTCGAAACTCTTCATAGCGACCAAAGGGCGCTAACACTTGAATGTCTAAGGCACCGGTTTCTTCCTGAAGCTCGCGGATCAGTCCATCTTCGAGACTCTCGCCATCGTCAATGCCGCCGCCAGGTAAGCTGTAGTCGCGGTATTTTTGAGTATACAGCAGCAAAATGTCTTCACCCGATAACACAATCGCGCGGGCAGCTCTGCGATAAAAAACGCGTGCCGTCTGTAGGTTAACCGCTGGATCTTGGGTGGTTCTCAATAAACGCATAGTCTTAGCCATTTGCCGAAAAGGAGTCGCAGCATAAACGAAAATGTGCCAAATGCAGATCAAAAAATGTAGCAGAGGCAATAATCACACTCAGTCCAATCCGAGTGATTGATAGGTTTTAGCGATTAGACTCTTGATTATTAACGGCTTAGGCTAAAATCGATTTGCCCATGATATTAACAACGAGATCGCGATGCATCAGCTCTTTCGCCTGATTCTCATCTTTGGTGCTCATAGTCATTCTTAACGTAATGCCCAAGCGGCAAAAATGCTCAAGCGCATTCAAACTCACTATGCTCACTCAAGAGCTGGGCCAATTGCTGCTGATAGGCATCAATAATCGCTGGTGTTTGCTTATGCGCGGGCATGCGTTGGTAATGGCCAATCACCTGCGACAGATAACGCTGCGCTCGCGGCAAACTTGCTTCATCTAGCGTCTGCCACATTAACGACCCCGTAGCAGTGATAGGCAGACCATTTGGAGCTGCGATTGTACTGACATGGAGGATTTCGTAGAAACGTTGATTCTCTTCCAATAAGAGTTCCGACTTAAGCCCTAAGGCCGAAAGTGATTGCCTGACATAGTAATTATGATGCACGGGACACAAAATAAACTCGAGGTGCCGCTGTGGATGTTTGGCTAGAATTGCCCGCACTAATTCCACCAGCAATTCACCACCCACGCCAGCGATGATAATTAACTGTTTATCTTTGTCACTGGTTTGCTCGAGCGGTAAAATCGCGACATCAAGGCAATGCACTTGCCACTGACTATGACGACTTAAATTAGGGTCTATGTCTAGGTTTAAGTGAGGGTCTATGTCTGGGTTTAAGTTTGGATCTAAGTGTGGATTAAGGCCTGATATGTCAGCGGGAAAGAAACGCTGTAAACGCAGCTCAAGCGCCTGCATTAGCGAAGGCACACAATCGACAAAATGCACTTGGCGAGCAGCATTCCTTTTTAACAACAGCATACCGAGCAAACCATGATCGCAGCAGCAATCCCAAATATGATCGTAATGACCAGTGATCATGCTGTTTATCTGTTGTAAACGTTGGCTAATTTTCACGGTTTGACCTTACTGCTGCGGCTCCAAATGCTGTAAATCCCACGCTAAATTGCATTTTTAAGCAAAAAGAAAGCGCGCAGTTTACCCGAGTCAAAAGCAAACCACATCTTTTGTTCGTGCCCTCAAAGTGCTTCTCGTCACGTCTGTTACGACACGCCTTAATGTGGTGAATACGTATGCAGGCCGTTGCGGTTAAAAAGCCATCGCCACTAGTATGCTGTGAGTCACATTCATTATAAAAACAAGGATCAAGGAATGTTCATCAAGACCAACCCTATTCAGTTCACTCGCAGCGACTTAACTGCCCGTCACGTAACAGACTGCCACTTAACAAACAGCCACACTCGCCAGTGCTCATCGCGACAAAAGCTATCGCAAGCGCTATTAAGCCCTACAGCTATCGCCCTTGCGGTCACGAGTCTTTTTAGTGCCAACGTATTTGCCAAAACCGTTACCGTCAGCTCACCCAACCAACAAATTCAAATCAGCTTGAGTGATGATACTGGCCGCCCCGAATATAAAATCGATTTTCACGGCAAGACAGTCATAGAACCGAGCCGCTTAGGCTTAGTTTTTCAATCCCTTGGCGAACTCGGTCAAGGATTACAGATAAACAGCAGCGATAAACAAAGTGCCGATGAAAAGTGGCAACAACCTTGGGGCGAACAGGAATGGATCCGCGATCAACACAATCAACTGACTGCTGTATTAAGTAATGGCAAGGTGCAACTCGAAATCGAATTTAAAGCCTTTGACGATGGGATTGGCTTTCGCTATCACTTAGCCCAACAAGCAGCCCTGCCCGCCAATTCGCCGCTATCCATCACTGACGAGTTAACCGAGTTCAATGTCGGCAATAGCGCTAAAGCCACAGCATGGTGGATCCCTGCCCGCGGCTGGAATCGCTACGAATATTTATATCGCACCACAGCGCTTAAAGACGTCGATAGAGCCCATACCCCCTTCACCTTTAAACTCGCAGACGGTACGCACTTAAGTATCCACGAAGCCGCCTTGGTGGACTTTGCCGCCATGACCTTAGATCAACAGCGCGATGGCAAACTTAAGGCCGATCTCACGCCTTGGTCCGACGGTATTCGCGTCAAAACCCAAGTGGGTTTTTATACGCCGTGGCGCACCATTCAAATTGCCGACAAAGCAACTGGGTTGCTCAATTCGCACCTCATCCTAAACCTCAATGAACCCAATAAACTCGGCGATGTTACTTGGGTAAAACCAGGGAAATACGTCGGTATTTGGTGGGGAATGCACTTAAACGAAAATACCTGGGGCTCGGGCCCAACCCACGGCGCCACCACCAGTGAAACAAAGCGTTATATGGATTTTGCCGCTAAATATCAGTTTGATGGCGTACTGGTAGAAGGTTGGAATGAAGGTTGGGATGGCGACTGGTTCCACAACGGCGACCAATTTAGCTTTACTAAGGCCTATGCTGATTTCGATCTGCCCGCCATCACAGCATACGGAGCAAAACAAAATGTACGTTTAATCGGCCACCATGAAACCGCAGGTTCAGTCACGCATTATCGCGAGCAAATGGCAGATGCCTTCGCCCTGTATGAGCAGCATGGTGTTACTCAAGTCAAAACGGGCTATGTCGCCGATGGTGGCCAGATCAAGCGCATAGATGACAAAGGCATTACCCGTCACGAGTGGCACGACGGCCAATTTATGGTCGGTGAGTATTTGCACAATGTCACTGAAGCAGCGAAACACCACATCAGTATCAATACCCACGAGCCGATTAAAGACACAGGCCTGCGCCGAACCTATCCGAACTGGATCTCCCGCGAAGGTGCCCGCGGCCAAGAGTATAATGCTTGGGGTAGCCCACCAAACAGCCCTGAACATACGGCCATATTACCCTTTACCCGCATGCTTGCGGGTCCAATGGACTTTACCCCGGGAATTTTTGACTTAGCGCCCAAGGGGTTGGATGCTGAAAATCGTGTGCAAACCACATTGACCAAACAGCTCGCCTTGTACGTTGTGCTCTATAGCCCAATCCAAATGGCAGCAGACTTACCGCGCAATTATGAAAAGCACTTAGATGCCTTCCAATTTATCCGCGATGTGCCCACAGATTGGTATCAAAGTGTCGCGCTGGCCGGTGAAGTCGGTGACTATGTGGTCTTTGCTCGCCAAGCGAAGGATCAAAGTGATTGGTACTTAGGCGCACTCACGGATGAAACCGCACGCAAGGTCACGGTCAAACTGGATTTCCTCTCCCCGAATAAACGTTATCAAGCGCAGATTTACCGCGATGGCGCAAAAGCCGATTGGAAAACCAATCCCTATGATTATGTGATTGAGACTAAAGAAGTGAGCGCTAAAGATAGCCTAAACCTCGCACTCGCCAGCAGTGGCGGCACAGCAATCAGATTCAAAGTGCTTTAGGTTTAGTTTTTTAAAGTCAGTGCGTTAAGAACGTGTTTAAGCGAGTGTGAAAATACAGAGTAAAAAACAGAAAGTCACCAAGGATATACCTTGTCCTTGGTGACTTTTTATCGCCAACTAACACCTGTTGATCCCAATACAAACATAAAAGTTGATCAAGGTCGAGGCGTCTATTCAGTTCGTGCCCATTGGCCGACAAATCGGTATAAACCGAATGAACAGGCTGGAAATGCCCTCGCAAACTCACCAACATCGTAGACAGACCATGCCAACCCAAGGCGAAGGCGTAAAACCAACACAGGTGCAAAAATGCCTCCGTTAGATTAATCTGACCTTCCTTTACTTGCTTATGGTGCTCAGCTTGCGATATCGGGCAAATTTATTAGAAATGCGCAGCTTTAAACGTTTCGAAACTGAACTCGCACACTTAGGCTTTAGCCATTTCCAACCCTTAGCGCCACTTCGCCCTTGGGTGCAGCGCTACTTTCATTTGCGCGTTGCGATTAATTTACCGCAGAGCATTGAACAGACATTTTATCCAGACGGCGGCACTAGCCTGCATTTCTATTTCCCAACTCAAACACTCAGTGGCGATGAACCTCAAGTGTTGTTTCATTGTGGTCAGAGCCGACATTCCCACGCCTTTTTACCAGGAATCGAGCTGATGACAGTTCGCTTTCACCCCGGCGGCGCGTTTCATTTACTTGGCATTGAACTGCAAGATATTCTGTCTGCCGCATCAATGAAGGCTATTGATGCGACGCAATTGCAGCTAACAGGATTGGATCAACTGCTATCGCAACTGGCGGAAACCAATCAGCCAGCCCAACGCGTCGCCCTACTTGAGCACTGGTTATTGCAGCTCACCCAGCAGCAATGTGATGCGGCCTTATCTCGACATAAAAGCGCTATGATTAGCTTAGTGCAGGCGAGTTTACCAAAGCTTACTCAAACCCAAGCCAGTTTAGAGGATTTCTATAGGCAACTGCCCCTAAGTCGCCGCCAGTTTGAACGAAGATTTAAACAAGAAACCGGATTGTCACCCGCGCAGTTACTGCAATTAAACAGAGTCAAAATCGCCCGAAACTTACTCAGCCAATCACCTAACCTCAGCCTAGTGCAGGTCGCATTCGATTGCGGATTTTACGATCAAGCCCATCTACATCAACACTTTGTACGGGTGACACAGCAAACTCCAGGACAATACAAAAAGCGTAAAATGTCGCAAATCTCCAATCCTACATAGCGCTAACAGCTTAGATTGAAGCCTCAGCTTATAGGAGGCTTTTATGTCAGAACGTATACCACGCCAGCAAATTTACCAGCTACAACCCACACTCGCTAACGCGCTGCTCAGCTTAGACAAAGCGGCCGGTGATTCCCACTTTGCACCATTACTGGTGCATTTAGTCAAGCTCAGAGCATCGCAACTCAATGGCTGCGCGTTTTGTCAGCGAATGCACGCCGAGGAAGCCAGAAGCGACGGTGAAGAACAGCTGCGTTTAGATTTACTTGCCGCTTGGCAGGAGGTCGATGGAATCTTTAATGAACGGGAACGTGCAGCGCTGCTCTGGACAGAAATCTTAACCCAAGTTGCTACTGCCCCCGTGCATGACAGTCAATATGCGGCGCTTGCAGAGCATTATTCCGAGAAAGAAATTGTCGACCTCACCAGCTTAATCATTGCCATTAATGGCTGGAACCGCGTCGCGATTGCCTTCCACTTGCAACCCATCTAACGGCAAATAAACAGGGCGCCGAATCGGGTGCCCTGCTTGTTAATATCACTATGTAGTTCTTATCACTATACCATTTGTATAACTAACTTAATGTCAGTGCCACTATTTTAAGTGGATGATTGTCATCGAACGAAGGGAAATCCTCATGGGGATCGAGCCAAGTGTGCGTAGTGACTGTACGGCCTTGTTTTTCAACACAGCGCACTAAACTGTCAAACCATACTTGGCGCTCGACTTTCGCCACATTGTTACAGCAAACGATAGTGCCACCGACTTTCGTCGCCATTAATGCGGGCTTGAACAAACCTTGATAATCATTAACCAAATCGACAATACCAAAAGCACTCTTGGCATAACGCGGCGGATCGAGGAACACCAGATCAAACTGGGTTTGCGCCAATTTGGGATAACTCGGTAATTTTTGATTGCGACGCCCTCCCACACTCAAGCCTGCCAATTGGCGCAGGGCCGGAAACGCATCACTCTGCACAAACTCACATACATTCGACACCTGATTTAACGCCGCATTCGCTTTGCCCGTCGCTAAAGCAAAGGAAGAAAAATCAACATTCATCACCTGAGTCGCGCCGCCGATGGCTGCCGCAGTACCAATGCCGCAGGTGTAGGAAAACAAATTCAGCACAGTTTTATCTTGGCTGTGTGCCCGCACATATTCGCGGCCAATGCGCATATCAAGGAATAACAGCGGATCTTGTCCTTCGTGGCGCAGTTTAGTGCTGAACTTGATGCCATTTTCCTGCATTACTCGCTCAGAACTCGCAATCTCTGTCAGTGCGGGAGATAAGGCATTCAATACACGGGAATGGCCTAATGAACGATCGTTATACACTATCGGCAAATCGGCCTGTTGCAACAAAACAGTGCCGACATCAACCAACTCTTCGTCGGTTAAGGTCTGATGAAAACTCTGCACTAGCCAAGTATCGCCATAACGGTCGATATTCAAGCCACTGACGCCTTCGACTGTGCCATGGAACACCCGAAAACAATCGGTTTGATCCTGTTCTGCTTGTTGTAAAAAATCATGGCGTTTCGCCAGAGCCGTCGATAACAGCGTTTGAATAGACATAAAAAGCGGGACTCGCGCAGCGGAAACCTGCGTAAGGTTTCAAGAGGGAAAACGGCATAATACCAAACTAGGTCGCAGAATATCGGAAAAGTTCGCCCCGAAAACAGCATAAACACCGACTAACACCCAAATGGGGGGAACTCTATGTCCCCCAACCCGCCAAGCCTGTTATAACCAAGTGCACGGAATAATTTTCAAACAAAGATGTAGGTTAAATCACTTCAAGCAACGGCTCTAACCCTGGCGCCGTTTTAGTCGGCACAAACTCTATCACCTCAAACTCAGCGACATCGGCAATGCAGAAAGGATCTTGCTGCAAAATAGCCTCTAGCGCCGCGCGACTTTCAGCCTTGGCGAGGATGACGCCACCGGTACGTGGCACCTTACGACCCGAGGCGACAAAAGTCCCTGCGGCATAATACTCATCAAGATAAGCAATATGGGCGGCTAAATGTAACTCCACTTCTGCAATTGGCTTTTTATAGGTAAGCGAGACAACAAACATAGGGATCCTTTAATCAACTGAAAAAATTTAAAATAATCGAACGAAAAACGCTTAATCTGGCGATCATCATAAGCTAAGTAACTATTTGAGCCCACCATATCTAGGCTGGCTATATAGTGCAGAGTGCGCGACTTTCGAGTCAAGCTATCGGCATCCGTACTGGATATTTATTGCATGCTGACTCTGATTAAGCGCATTTAACTCGCCGTCAGTTATGCTGCGGTTGATTTTATCACTCAGTTAACATCCGCAATAACAATACCCTTTTTTCTAAAAAATAATGCAATGACTGATCATCAAGTATTCTAACAAGATTAGAGAGTTATTTGAGCATTCCAGCAAGCCTATAGCTATTGATAAACCGTCTAGATGCGTTACGCCTATGTTTCAATCCAGTTACTGAGCCATGATGAATACGTATGTAAGCAGTTGTGCAAAAATCTACGCCGAGGCTACTATAAATCCGCTCGTTTCACCCTCTGCTTGTGGGGTTTGAAATCTGTGAGGTCGTTTCTGATAGGGTTACATACAAGGATTGCTATCAGGCTTAAGTTCTTTCTGCTGACTGGCTTTAGGCCACTCACTTGGGCTAATCCCTTTGAATTAAGGTGTTAGGTCCAAATTTGAAATGAATTTATCGGCGAATATGCTTCTGAGGGAGGAGTATATTCGCCATTTTTTCACAGAGTACACTCATTCATGGCATGCGCGAAACTACCATGAATAAGCCATGAATCTGACTCTTAGCTTTTATTGTATGCTCTTGGCTGTGATGAAATAGCTCACCACATAAAAGCAAAGTACAGTGCCAATCCATTGCTAGGCAAAACAATTAAAACAATAAGCACTCAAGGCAGAACGACTGCCGGCAACAGAAAGGAAGTTCAATGTCTTCGAATCACCAGCAAGATCCCCATCAAGCCGCAGCGCCTCAGTTGCCGCATGCATTCAAGCAACAACCTGAGCTGAGTTTCTGGCAAATTTTTAATATGTGTTTCGGTTTTTTAGGCATTCAATTTGGGTTTGCCCTGCAAAATGCCAACGTCAGCCGCATTTTTCAAACCTTAGGGGCTTCTATCGATGAAATTCCCATACTGTGGATTGCCGCACCACTGACGGGTTTATTGGTTCAACCTATTATTGGTTATTTGAGTGATAACACTTGGGGACGCCTTGGTCGTCGTCGCCCCTATTTTTTGATTGGCGCGATTTTTACTACCCTTGCCATTTTCATCATGCCGCACTCGCCTACCCTGTGGATTGCCGCCGGCATGTTATGGATCATGGATGCCTCGATCAATATCGCCATGGAGCCGTTTCGCGCCTTCGTCGGTGACAATTTACCGAAAAGCCAACGTACTCAAGGCTATGCCATGCAAAGCTTTTTCATCGGCATTGGCGCTGTGGTCGCTTCGGCCTTACCCTATATTTTGACTCACTTTTTTGATGTTGCGAATACTGCACCTGCGGGTGAAATTGCCGATTCAGTACGTTATGCCTTCTATTTTGGCGGCACAGTATTATTGCTCGCCGTCAGTTGGACTGTCGTATCGTCAAGAGAATATTCCCCTGAAGAATTAGCCGCCTTTAACGCAAAACAAGTCGATGCTGAAGATGAAACCTTAGCCCGCACTCGTACCCGCAAGGACTATCAATTTGCCTCCATCGTATGGATGGGTCTCGGCGCCCTGCTCACCTTCGCTATTGGGGCGCAGGATTTAGACAAGCAACTGTATATTTTGAGCTTAGGGATTTTCGCCTTTGGCCCATTACAACTGTATTGCGCGCTGCGTTTGGGCCATTCACAACCCGCTGAACGCAATAAGCTCGGCATGGTATTTAGCGTGGTCGATGACTTGTTCCATATGCCCAAAGCCATGCATCAACTGGCGATCGTGCAGTTTTTCTCTTGGTTCGCACTGTTTGCCATGTGGATTTACACCACAGCCGCCGTGACGTCTTACCATTTTGGCAGCAGTGATGTGTTGTCCCAAGCTTATAACGACGGCGCAGATTGGGTCGGCGTACTGTTCGCCTCCTACAATGGTTTTGCCGCCATTGCCGCGATTTTTATTCCTATGCTGGCTAAGCGTATTGGCATCAAGCTGACCCACACAGTCAATATGTTCTGTGGTGGTATAGGTTTGATTAGTTTCTTTTTTATTAAAGACCCAAGCCTGTTATGGCTGCCTATGATAGGTGTCGGTATCGCGTGGGCGTCAATTTTATCTGTGCCCTACGCCATGTTGTCGGGCATGTTACCCCCGCAAAAAATGGGCGTTTACATGGGGATTTTTAACTTTTTCATCGTCATCCCGCAGCTTCTTGCCGCCAGTGTGCTGGGTTTAGTGCTCAATGGTCTGTTCGATGGTCAACCTATTTATGCACTGATCACAGGTGGCGTCTTGATGATGTGCGCCGGTATTGCCGTGCTTTTTGTGGAGCAAGAAATTGTGGTTCAAAATGAGCAAAGTACTGGCCTGAATGGCAACACGCCCTTAACCGCAAAAGCCGTAAACAAAGTTAACTGATAAAACGTCACTAAGCACAAAAGGTGGCAAAAAGTTAGCTGATATACATCCAATATGTGAAGCGCGGTGAACTCGCCCCATTGGCGATTCACCGCAGCATGAAGCCTTTTTATCAATCCAATCACTATAAAAATATAACCATTATTTGGGGAGAACGAGATGGAATCGAGTCCTACGCCGCAGCAGGATCTGCACACCAGCCAAACCCGTCACGCGCAAACGTTAACAAGGCGCAGCCGCCTAGCGCTTGCCGTCGCCGCAAGCCTATTAGGAATAATAGGGTTAGCGGCCTGTTCACCCACATCGAATTCAGCAACAACTGCCACAAGTGTGAATGCCGCGCCAAGTGTGCAGCAGGTTGCGCCCGGCGCACCAGGTAAAGCGCCGACTTGGGCATTTTCGGGTAAAACTGGTATTGGGACGTCTTACGAGCCTTATACCCAAGGTCAATATCAAGATGCTAAGCAAAATCCCATTAGCCGCGTTTGGTTCTCCCTCGCCCAAGGTATTTTAACCGAAACCATGTATGGTCTTATCCATAATGCGCAGCTCAAAGAACTGCAATTTGTGGTCACAGGTAATGGCTTTGTCGATACCGAAAAAGAGAACACCATCAGCAGTATAGAATATTTAGATACAGATGCTAATGGTCGACCGCAATCCCTTGCCTATAAAATTATCAATAAAGATGTTGAAGGTAAGTATCAGATTGAAAAGCATATCTTTACCGATCCAGACCGCGACACTTTGATGATGCGTGTCACCTTTACCGCCTTTGAAGATGGCATTACACCGCATTTGTATGTCAATCCGCATATCGACAATGCGGGCGCCAATGATATCGGCCGCATCGACACTCATACAAAGAATCAGGCGCTGGTGGCCTATACCGCCGCCAAAGACAGTAGCGTAATGACGGTAAAATCCGATCTGAATTTTGTGCAGGCTACGACTGGCTTTGTCGGTGTTTCCGATGGCCTAGCCGATTTGGCCGATAACGGCAAACTCGATACGCCCTATCAAACAACCAGTGCGCAAGATAAATCGACCGTCGGCAATATCGCCTTTACCGCAAGCTACCCAACGCTCATCAAAGCCAAACCCGTCACCTTTAATCTCGCCATCGGTTTTGGTAAAGATGAACCCCAGAGTTTAGCCAATGCCGATGCCAGCTTAGCCGCAGGTTATGATGCTGTGCTCAGCAATTACAACACGGGCTGGCACGATTACTTAAGCTCACTGCCCGCCATCGCTAACATGGCCAACAACACGACCGATAACGGTAAGCTGCTGTATACCAGTGCTATGGTCTTGAAAGCGCAGGAAGATAAAACCTATGCGGGCGCACTTATCGCCTCGTTATCTAATCCTTGGGGCGATACGGTTTCGGCAGCCGTGCCGAGCACTGGCTATAAAGCAGTATGGCCGCGCGACTTTTACCAATGCGCCATGGCATTCCTCGCCATGGGTGACACGCAAACGCCCAAAGTGGCCTTCGAATACCTGAAAAAAGTGCAAGTGACCGAAAAGACGCCCGGCTTTACGGGTACGCCCGGTTGGTTCCTGCAAAAGACCCATGTGGATGGCCAAATTGAATGGGTCGGCGTGCAGCTCGATCAAACCGCCATGCCTATCATGCTCGGCTGGAAACTCTGGCAAGCGGGCGTACTCACCCCTGATGAGATCAGTCACTGGTATCAAGAGATGCTCAAAGGTGCAGCGGACTTTTTGATCAGCGGCGGTGACGTCAATCTGGATTGGAATCACACTCAAATCACCCCACCTAAAACTCAGCAAGAACGTTGGGAAGAACAAGCGGGTTACTCCCCCTCAACAACGGCTGCCGTGATCGCCGGTCTTGTTGCCGCGAGTGAAATTGCCAAAGAAGCTAAAGATATTACTTCAAGCGCCCGTTATCTTACCGCCGCCAAAGACTTAAGTAATAGTTTAGAAAAACACTTAGTCACCACCCAAGGGCTATTGAAAAACAGCGCAGATGTCAGCGCGCCTTACTATTTACGTTTAAGCCCGAATGGCGAGCCAAATACTCGCGATACACTGGCGGCAAATAACGGTAAGCAAGGTTTGGATCAACGTCAGATCCTCGATGGCGGATTTTTAGAACTAGTGCGTTATGGCGTGCGCGGTGCAACCGATAAGCTCATCAATCAAAGCCTTCAATTAATTGATAATACAGAGCTTGAGCACAACCTACGCCTTAAATACGAGTTTACCGCCAAAGATGGCAGCACTATCCCCGGCTTTAGACGTTATGGCAACGACGGTTACGGCGAGGATACGGTGACTGGCAAAAACTATGCGGAATCTGGCAGCAACAGCGCCGATCAACGCGGCCGAGTCTGGCCCTTCTTCACCGGCGAGCGTGGTCATTTTGAATTAGCACTCGCCCAAGCAAAAGGCGAGCTAACAGGCAATAACGCGCAGCAAACCAAGCAGCAGTTAATCAACACCTATGTGCAAGGCATGGAAACCTTTGCGAATGCGGGCATGATGTTACCCGAGCAAGCGTGGGACGGTGTCGGCGACGCCACTCGCTATCATTACCAACTCGGACAAGGCACCAACTCTGCCACACCGCTCGCCTGGACCCATGCAGAATACATCAAACTGGTGCGCTCAATGACCGATGGCCAAGTCTGGGATTATAACCCTATCGTCCCAGCGGCATTGAAATGACAAGTTGAAATAGCCAATTAAAATAGCGCATTAGCTTAAGACACTTTGATAAATTGCAGGCTAGAACAGCATCCTAGATATTGTTCTAGCTTTTTTATAGACGGTTTATGATGCCTGATTTAGCTCCCGCTTTTCATAGGTTTATGCTGCGGGTAATCTTGCGGCGTGCAACCAAATTGCATTTTAAAAGCGGCACTGAAACTGCTGACACTCAGATAACCTAAACTATGGGCCACCATAGTTGTGCTCTCCCCTTGGCTTAAGCTCTCAAGCGAATTTAACAAACGAAACCTTTGCCGCCATTGTCGATAAGTGAGCCCAGTTTCAGCTTTGAATAGTCGCTCAATCGTTCTCACACTCGCGCCGCCCATTTCGGCTAACTCGGTCAGTGAGTAACTCACTTTTGGACGTCGGATCAGCGTTTGGATCAAGCGGCTGAGTCTTGGATCTGAGCCAGCAGGTAAATGGGCATCCAGACTGTCCAGAGTTTGAAGCTCATCGATGGCAACCAAACCCAGCCGATGCAGTTGTCCACTGTCCATAAGATGTGAACTTTCACAAAGTTTAAGCACTAATTCGCGCATCAGCGCTGTCATAGTCACCATCACCACTTGTGTATCCTGTGGCCTAACGCCATAACTAGGGTCAATATAAATATTACGAGTGTGGGCGTGGGTTTCGCTGTTCACTTGATGGGGCAAATTACAGGGGATCCATACCGCATGGGTTGAGGGTACCACCCAGACGGCATTTTCACTGCGAACACGTAACAAGCCTTTGGCGGCCCAAAGTAGCTGCCCCCGCGGGTGCGAGTGAGGTTCGATGCCCGCTTCCGCCGCCATATTGCGAGTATGGGTCAGCACGGGCCGATTGGCATCTATGATAAACGCCGCATCACTGGGTGTTAACAATGTCGCCTTAGGAACATACTTTGACATATTACCTTCTTAAAACGCCAAACCAAGTCAGTTATCTTAGTAGGCATCTTTTACGTATTCAACCCAATAGGTCGGTAAACATGAAACGTTTTATTGGCGTTAAACAGCTAGCGTTTTTCAGTGCACTGTTGATCGCTACTTTACTTGCGCTTTTTCCGCTAAGTCAGCATCCCGCGGTGTTTTCCTACAGCGCAGGCGTAGTGTTAGTGACCTTGATGTTTTGGAGCACAGGTTTCTTCCCGCCCTTTATGGCGGGGTTAATCTTTTTTGCCCTTGCCACCATTTTTAAACTCATTGAGCCGAGTATACTTTTCTCCGGATTCGGCTCAACTGCGGTGTGGTTAATCATTTCGGGGTTTGTGATCGGCAGTGCCATCACTCAGTCTGGCTTAAGTCGCAGAATGGCCAGTTTGATTGCCCCCATACTGACCTCAAGTTATCCACGCTTGATTGCGGGTTTGGTCTTTAGTGCCGTGCTGCTTGGCTTTGTGATGCCCTCATCCGTTGGCCGTGCTGTAGTCATGGTGCCAATTGGTATGGCGTTAGCTGAGCAAGTCGGTTTTGCTCGTGGTAGCCATGGACGGATAGGCATTGCGACCGCCTTGGCACTGGCGTGCAACATGCCCAGTTTTGCCGTGTTGCCCGCGAATATTCCCAACATGATATTGGCAGGTTCCAGTGAGAATCTATTCAATATCCATTTTGGTTATACCGAGTATCTCTTATTGCATTTTCCAATCCTTGGTTTACTCAAATCGATATTGATTGTGGCGCTAGTTATCTTCCTATTTCCTGCAAAAATTGATAAAAATCAGCCTGAACGCGTTATTGAAAAAGAAGCTTATAACCTTGGTATGCAAAAGAAAGTTGCACTGTTACTGGCGATAACTTTGCTCTTTTGGGTGACTGACTCGCTGCACGGCATCAATCCCGCTTGGGTAGGATTAACAACGGCTATCTTGTTATTGCTCCCCAAATGGGGAGTACTTGAGCCTAAGAGTTTTAATAGTTCAGTGGATTTGTCGACCGTCATTTTTGTCGCGGCGGCCTTAGGTCTGGGAGCATTGGTCAATCATTCCGGGCTCGGCACTGCGCTAGGTCAATTGTTTAGTGAATGGTTACCATTGCAGCAAGGGGCATCGTTCCTGAATTTTATGTCGTTATCGTTAATCGCGACGCTAACAGGATTAGTGGCAACGGTTCCAGGCGTGCCGACTGTGTTATCCCCCATGGCAGCAGACTTTGCCAATGCAACTGGCTTCTCCACCCCTGCGGTATTAATGACGCAGGTGATCGGGTTTTCAACCGTGATTTTTCCTTATCAGGTGGCTCCTTTGATTTTGGCGATGCAATTATCCCAAGAGCCATTAACTAAACTACTTCGCATCACCTTACCTCTAGCGGCAATAACTCTAGTTGCACTCATGCCACTGGATTATTTATGGTGGCTATGGCTCGGTTGGATTAACTAAATTGCGTTAACTAAAGTGCGTTAACTGAATTAAATGGACGAAACGCTCACCCTTGGCGATATTCAAGCCGTCAAGGGTGCTTTAGAGCAGCCATCATCAATTGCTCAGCACTCGACAGCACTTGGGTCGATAACATAACTCTCCCCACATAAATTCTTTCGATAAGCTTCATAGTTAGACTATACTGTTTATATGTACAGTATATTGTGATTTATTATGATGCTTCTAGGCCGCTTCGCCAAACATACCCAATATCAGCTCTCGTTATTTAGCTCCTTGATTGCCGCAGGATTTCCGTCACCGGCCCAAGAC
Organism: Shewanella oncorhynchi; assembly: GCF_030848765.1. Taxonomy (NCBI): domain Bacteria; kingdom Pseudomonadati; phylum Pseudomonadota; class Gammaproteobacteria; order Alteromonadales; family Shewanellaceae; genus Shewanella; species Shewanella oncorhynchi. The sequence continues at coordinate 2,400,559 of NZ_CP132914.1, read as the reverse complement.
TATGTAGAACAAACATTAGATCTCAATGAGTTATGCATCAAACATCCTGCCGCCACGTTTTTTGTCAAAGTCCAAGGGGATTCGATGATCGAAGCGGGGATTTTCTCCGGTGATATTTTGGTGGTGGATCGCTCACTACAGCCAGCCCACGGTGATACCGTTGTCGCAGCGGTGAACGGTGAGTTTACCGTAAAGCAATTACAGCTACGCCCTGTGGTGCAATTGCTACCACGTAATGCCTTATTCTCCCCGATCGCTATCAATGATGAGTCTGAGTTAAACATCTTTGGGGTAGTGACCAACGTGGTGAAAAAGCTCAAATGACGCCCTCACTATTCGCCCTCGTCGATTGCAATAATTTTTATGCCTCCTGTGAGCGGATGTTTAGGCCGGATTTGGTTGGTAAGCCGATTGTGGTGTTATCCAATAACGATGGCTGCGTCGTCGCCCGCTCCGTAGAGGCAAAACAACTTGGCATCAAAATGACGGTGCCTGTATATCAAATAGCAAACCAACTCCGCCAGCATCAGGTTGCGGTATTCTCCTCCAACTATGCACTTACAGTTGGGAATTTTTTTAGATGCCACATGTTGGAATTTTTCATGATAAATAAATTAGACGAAGAGAAGAGAGGTCGTTACAGTTTTACTGTTTGTCTGGATATCTTGAAAAAGTAGATGGATGAACGCGTACCCCTTGGGGCAAGGCTTATCAGTGTGAATAACGGATGATTTAGGTGTTAATATGATTGAGCAGAATAAGTCGTTTCCAGATGACTTCGGTTTTGACTACTGTCTTATATGGATTAATAGTGATAAATATCCCTCATTTATCAGTAAGCCACACCCTGACAGTGGCGAAATCATCCATGACGTTAGGGATAACTCAAAACCGTTTGCTCATGAACTTCCAATTTTAATAGACCTCGATGGCATCAATGTGGTGCCGGTTAATCTATATCTTCACTCTTTGTTGGCAGACCCTGATATATCCTCAGATAAAACAATTCAATCTCATGCAGTTGCGCTATTGAGCTTCTATCGGTGGCTGAATACGGAAATCCCCGAACATACTCACCCAAGGACAGGACTGTTGGTTGATAAAAAATGTCCGTTAACAATATATGACTGCACCGACAAGGTAGAGGAAAGTCCAATCGTGAGATATCGAGACTATTTACTGGAAAACCTTTATACCAGGGATGAAAATGGAAAAGTTGGTGGTTCTCCAAGTACAGCTTCTAACTATGTTTTGAAAGTTGTTAATTACTTCATCTTCCTTCATCGCCAGCGGATCATTTCAATCAGCAAAACCTTTCGACCATTTGAGTTTAAGGCAAAGACTGTTCGCATAAGCAGCAAAGGAAAGAGATCTCAGCATGAAATGCTCTCACATCTTAACCGCTATCACAGTAAGGAGATTACTGTATATACCACAGGTCTCACTAAACCATTTAAAAGCATCAAAAAACCTCAAGAAGCTGATCTCAGAGAACTTAATCCACTTCGTGAAGATGAAAAGCAAGAGCTTTATAAATACCTTGATGTTGGAAACTCGACTGATACTAAAGCTCTCATGCTGTACGTAAAGACTGAAACGGGATTGAGATTGGAGGAATTGATAACATTTCCAGCCTCTGTCGTGGACAAGCCAAAAGCTAAAGTAGTTAAAGTGCAAATTGGTGAGAACATTAACGGTTGTTTAACCAAATTTAAAAAAAACAGATCAATTGAAATCCCAGCTAAGGTTATGGAACTGCTGTACGAGTACAAATTGAGTAAGGCGAGAAAGAAGGCTATTCAAAACGGACTACTTCGCCATAACCACTTATTCGTAAAATCAAATGGCAATATCTATGCTCCAAACACCATTCAAAAGTATGTGGAAACTATCCGTAACGATTTAGCACACTGTGGGCTTGATATTTATTTTTTCTCTCATGATTTACGTGCCACTTTCGCAACCGACTGGCTGTACGGCAAACACATGGAAACAGCTAAGCCCTTCGAAGCCTTGTTACAGGAGTTGGCTGATTTGATGGGGCATGAAAGCACATCTACCACCCAAAAATACGTTAACTATATGAATGACAATAAAACATGGTTGGAATTCTCTCAGCGTAAAAATGAATTCGCACAACAATCGTTGAGGTGAGTACATGGCCAAAAGTCGATTAGCAGCATCAAGAAATCAAAATAAATTACCCACTCCGCCGATTACTAAGAATAATGTTACTTCATTAGATTTGAACGTTGATATATGGCCAGAAGGGAAGCTGAACAGCACAAAACACAATTTTCTTTATTGGTGTCATGAACAGTGTGATCCAAAAAAACCATTAGCTAAACCCTCTCGATTAGAAAAAATGCAAAAGCTAAAAAGATGGGTTGATCAAGAGAAGAAAAATGAAACCAATGCATGGTCTCTAGTGGTGAAATTAAGCGCCTTAAAGGCTTATATAGCATTTTGCGACATTAAGAAGTTCGCACCTTTTAGTCAGGCTGGATATCTTTCTTACGCTGGTAACTCTGGAGAGTTACGGCGCTTAGTTGATATTGCTAATGAGCCTAAAAAATATCAGTTTCAGTATCATAATGGCGAAGAGTTTGGTTTGTTGGAATATTCAGCTCTTCAAAAAAAGATGAATCTCGACTCGCTACTTCCAATACTTGGTTTTGATGTGTCAGACATGCAAGCCACGCTCAAGAGCTTTAATGGTGAGATTGTAGATTTTGCTACACAACCTTATACATCAAGAGAATGGTATGCACTAGTTAGACGCACTCAGCTTCTCTTTTTCTCTTTGGCAACTCAACTTATTGCATATAAAGAAGAAAATCCTGATTCTCCACCACCTCAACACCTCGATAATATTGTGGTTGAAAGAAAAGATAACCGTGACATCACGATTACACTTGGGAGAAAAAATTGTTCAGCGTTAGATGGCTTAGCGAGTCCTTTTAATCAATGTATGGCAGCAGCTTACACTCTGTTTGCCTATTACACTGCATTTAACGACTCAGTGATTAGACAAGTTCGCCACCCAATTAAATTTGTTACGCCAAATAAAGATGGTCGGACATCAAAATCTACTCAAGTCCGCGCTTATAAAGGCCGCGCTTCAAAAGATGTAAAAGCGTTATTTTCAGGCACTGAGGAAAACTCTCATCCCGAAGCCAAAGACGATGAAGCTGGGTTTATTGTCGCTGACATCAATAAGCGCGACTCTGTCGGAGAAGCTGACGGAATCACCTTTCTTCGAGCACTCGAACTCCTCTCGAAAACCTACAGCGAAGACCCTTATGACACTCTGATATATTTCCTCAATAGCGAAGGTGATAAAGGCAAAGTTGATGTATCTGGAGCTTCATTCCAATTATCAAAGAACCTAAATTTGCTTTCTGAGAGCAGAGCTGAGTTGATCGACCATCTAGTAAAAACCTATACCGACATTGTTGAAGATCAAAAGATGACCACGTTTAACAAGATTAAACGAGATGATGGTGTACACACGATGGAATCAAATGTCACCGATCTTAATAAGCAAGTTGTAACAATAAGAACAATGCCGATTGCTTACGCAGCGCTGTCATGTATGACAGATGTTTCACTGCGGAACGCGCTGATACCACTTAATTATTCAGAGAAAGATTTCGATGGAGCGATCACCGTTTCTTTCAAATACGCTGATGGCTCGTTAGGTGAGTTCATTATTGCAGCTAAATACAGACATTTTCTTCAATTGGTCGAACGCTATGCTGCGACCAGAAACCCTTTACCTAGAAAAAATTATGGTTTTGGTGGGGGGAGTTCAACAACCAGACTGCCTTACTTACTACCGCAGGGTGGTAAGCATGTTACTTATCAGTGGTCAGAGGGTGAGGTTCCGATTCGCAAAATTCTATTAAATTTATGTGGTATTGGTCGCGGTGATTACTTTCTAAATATTACAGCCAGTAGGATTCGTATTACTCATTCTAACTTAGAGTATAAAGCAGAAGAAAAAGGGTGGACAGCCCGAAAAATTTTGCAGCACAATATTGAAACAACGGAAAGACATTACCCCAACGGTCACCCTGTTTCAAACAACAGGCAAATGTCACAAGGGATGATGGGGTTAGTCTACATAGCCCAAGGTAAGAGCCGCAGTGAAGCTATAGAATCAGTTAAGAAAGAATTGGAAATTCCCATCTTAGAATACGATGTTTGGAAACAACGTAATGCTCCTACAAACCCCAATGGCATTAGCTGCGACGGGGAAATCGATTTGGTGTCCGAGAAAGATTGGCACTATACAGCACGCAAGTTCGCAGAAAAAAAAGGGATTATTGAAGAGGGTCAAGATATTACCTGCTATCAATACGATCTTTGTGTCTTTTGCAGAAGTGCCAAACTCGTTGATGATCCCTACGCTATTTATAAACTATTGAGCTTTCTCGATGCGTTAAGTGAAGCTATTGACCAATACCCAGAACGCGCTTCGGTAATTCAATTAAAGATAAATCGCTTTCAAGCTAACCTTGACGGCCTCCCATTAGAAACCATTGAACAAGCTGAGTATTTGCTCGAAGAAAAAGGGCGTTATCCACTTTTCAACTCGTTATCTTCCATTTCCCAATTTCTATAAGGACTATATCTATGCTGTCTTTTGAAAACTCACAAGATATGGATTCAACCTTAGATACCATGCGTTCGATTGGTGATAGAGGCGACTATTTACAACAGGAACTTCTCCCTGCACTACTGCGAGGCGATTGGGAAGAGTTAGATAAAATGGTGGTCTATCAAGATCAAAAAAAAACCATCTTGTTTGGCGAGGATATATGGGCGTTTAGATATTCTGACTACAAAGGGAGTGGGATCGCGAACTTGATTTTTAACATTGAGCCAAAGCAAGAAGAAAATGTCATTGTACTTCATCAAAAAGGGCGTCACATGCTTAATCAAATGAAGTGCGTAGCATTAGCAGAGATGTGGTTTTCTGTTAAACATACAGAACTGGCTTCAATTAATAATAAAAAAAACTCTCTTCGAAAGGATATTGCTCAGCTAATCAAACGTGGCATCAATTCGTTTGAGGAATTGAATCAAGGATATTTAGAAATTTTGGTTTCTGAGGGATGGTATGATATTTCTAGAAGCTATTGTTTTATAGGGCTGAATAACCTTGTCCACTTGAAAGGGCTGCTGCCTTTCAAGGTCAACTTTTCACATCAAACCCATAAGATACATAACGTGAGTTCTGATGCGCAAAACGGAAAAGTGGTGATTCCCCCACGAATCTATTTTGCGGCATTAAAAGAGTACAGTGAAGACATCGTAAAAGCTTACGGGTTAAGAGATGAAATAGAACAAGCTGTTGAGCAGATGATTTCGCTTTATGAGAATGAATTAGAAAGAAAAATCCTGAGGATTAGAAAAGGCTATGGCCATAAACCTAGTGACAGCTACGTAAAATCATGGGAACAATTTACGCAGGCGCTCAACAAAAATGGAATAACCTTAGTGGATAAAGGTGAGGATCCTCGGTGGATGCAAATATTCACATCTATTCAACCCCGCATTCAAATAAGCGGAGAACGTCTTAGAAGCTTCAGAGCACACATTGGCAACACTTGTTATGGCTGGGGTGATTTTAGGCGATATTTGAGGAGCCTAAATACAGAATCCTCATGGCTTTGTCTGACATTGTCTGGAATGCGCGTAGACGAGCTGTACAAAATAAGCCCTGTTTACGGTGCACAAAGAATGACTTTCAATAAAAATGGCTGTGAGTCGGAAACTGGCAAGGAAACCATTTACTTTTTAACTACACGCCAATCAAAGATTACGCTCAGTAGCCAAACCAAAAATGACACGTTTGTAACCACGCAAGCTGGCTGGAAAGCATTCCATATGCTGAATGCAATTAATACGCCCTATCGCAAAAGATTTGAAAAGAAATATAATCATCGAATGTTTGCAAACTTAAAGGACATCGCTTTTCCCAACCCTATAGGAAAGAGCGCATTGCACACTGTAATTAATACGACGTTTAACCGCGATAAATTTGATTTTACACTTACAGCCGAAGATATGGCGTATTTACAGACCTCAGACCCAGCCCAAACATCTTTTAATCAGGGCGATAAATTTCACTTCTCTCCACATCAGACACGGCGCACTCTCGCATACTACCTAATTGGATATGAGCTGTGTTCTTTCCCTGCCTTGAAGCAGCAATTTTCGCATTTGTCGATGGCGATGACGCGATGGTATGCCCGAAATGCCTATTCATTTGAAAAACTATACAGCGAAATACAAAAAGAACGTGTCACACAACAAGCTGAGATATTTGCTCGCATATATCAAAAAATGGCGAATGGTAAGCGTATCGCAGGTGGTAAAGGTCAAGCAGCAGTTGCTGAAATTAGTCGCCAAGGTGAAAGTTATTTTGAAGATGGATTAAGCAAACGCAAGCTATCAATTGACTACTGGATAGATCGATTGACCAACGGAAAAGAACACTTACATGCTATTGCTCCTGGGATGTATTGTACTAACACTCAATGCTCAATGCGTATCAATATTGATTTAAGTGAATGTGTAGACTGCGAATATGATTTTATTGAAAACGCTGTTTATGCCGAATCCTCCCGCATGGACGCAATGCGCAACATTGAGTTTTTAAAAGAAAACAATGAATTAAATTCCAGTTCTGCAACCAAATACCTGATGCAGGTAAAAGCTGCGGAAGCGATCATGGATGACCTAGGGTTTAAATATGAAAAGTATGAAATTGCAGAAGATGTGCTGAATTTGGTTATCGACACGACAATGGAGGCGTAAGGCATGGCAGACAAGTCTGGATTAAGCTCCACAGAAAGGCAGCTAAGAGACGCATTGGCGCGACTTGTTGATCAAAAGCCGATTAACAAAGAGTTGAAACAAAAGCTTAAAGCTAACAAGCTTAAAATTGTTGTTTCTAATGTTGAAAAAGAAGCAGGGTTATCAAATGGATCGGCCAGGCGCTATCCAGAAATAAAAGCGCTGATCGAAAGTGCTGAAGCAACGCGTATTCATGGTGCAAGCAATGTGTCCGATAATGTGGTTCGCGGTCACCCTCTCCACATAAAGGCTAAGGGAGACTTAGACAAAGCCAAACAAGAAATCAAAAAGCTCAATGAAGAAATTGAAAAGAAAGAACAAAAGCTTGGAGATTATAAAAAACGCTTAAAGTCTCAAGCTGTGAGAATGCACGAAGTGACCGTTGCAATGTGGAAACATATACCTGAAGAATGCAAGCATATTGAGTTAATGATCGATATGGAAAAAACGGGGGCAACAAGCAACGTTCTAGAATTCAAAAAGAGAGAAGAATTTGATTAGCTATGAGGCCTATTTTCTTGGTTGAATTGTACTAATCTGGACTCAGCTCGCCAAATTCAAATCACGATGCAACCGATCCGAAAGGTTGCTCAGGCTCTCTTCTGACGCATTCATTGTTTCGCATAACTTAACTAGTTTTGCTTAGTACTGCCTTGTTGACCTAATTTTTGTAATGCTAGAAAGTGTCTACAATATCAGTGGCGATTCAGTATTGCTTCGCCACTTCACATGTCTCATCCATATCAAATGCTGGCCGGGTTCAACAGTTCATGTAGTTATACAGGCTATTTGTTAGCTGAGTATCGATTCCTGATCGTTCTGATAGTATCACCAAGGATGAGTTTATCTTCAGGAAAATCTAAAACTACATTGATAATGTCTGCCATTGCTTGATTACTGAATCTAAATCCGATAGGCAGCTGATTTAGTTCATCAAATTGGGCGTCAAACGCAAGAACAAAATCTTTATGGTCTGACGATCTTCCATCTAGTACTGCATCAGGGATTTCAACATGTTGTGGTATTGGTTGAAGACCTTCAAATTCACCAATGGCTTCTACGACCTCAGCCCGTGAAGGCCAGTATTTAAGATCATATTGGTACGCCAGACTTTTAAGCTCATTTTTAACGTAAGCTCCGAAAAGATAGTTATGCTCTCCGCCTTGCACCAACGAATCGACTGCTGTTTGATAATCATGCCGGCGAAAACCAGATAACTCATACAATTCACTCTGGCGTCTTAGCATACCGGCCAGACAACATGAAAGCTCTGAGATATCTTCTTGTAATTTGAGTAGCTCACGCCTATTGGTTCTAGCTTGGATAAACTCTTCCTTCGCAAAATCACCGCTCATCCAGATATGTTCCAATGTCAACCAAACAGCTTCAGCATTTGGCCTTTCTGATTCATAAAGGATAGCTAGTTTGTCAGCGTAGCCAAACTGATTGATTAGCTCGTTGAATACCCTTTCAAGGTTTGATGCCTGGTCAATCATCCGTTGCATAAGTGGCCAGCGGCTCATCCAAATCTTTTTCTCTCGGTTATCTTCAAGTTCCCTTTCTATAAAGGCTACGCAAAGTCAGTTGGTGAGTTTGTAGGTAATTTCGTCACGATAAGCACCTTTTGTTTCTGTATTTTCGTACTAAGATATCGCTTAGTAAAACGAATTACCGTGTCTCAAAATTTTTATTTTTTGGCCTTCAGACACGCACGCCTTCTGTTATGCCGTGAAACTAATCAAAGATCAACCAACCGATAAGCCTGAACAAACTTACAAGGTTTGATCTCTTGTTGTGAGAGAGTAATCAGTTTGATACTAAGTATTAAAGTTTCATACTGAAATGGCAGCGATCACATAGGTACTCTGCCTTTTCTAAAACGTTTATGCCCCAAAGCTTGCTAGCATTCATTTAGTGAGTCGAAAACGGACGAATAAATTGCCCTACAAAATCTCATCTATTTAACGAATGTTTGGCCCTACCGTAAAGCGACTAACAATGTATGGGTACAGTCGTATTTAAATTTAGATGCTTTTGAGTGTTTTTAAGCTCATTTTTTTACGCGTTTATCCAGCATGAAATTAACAAAACCCTTTAAAATCATTTGTATATATTTTTCCAAAATTAGTTAATAGGTTTGGAAAACGCGCATGCGCGTTTTTCCGGATGCTGTATTTGATAAAAAACTGATAAGTTCTTTGCATACAGGTAGTTAACTGTGCGCGTTTTCACTGGTCTAATGAGGTAAACGCGCATGCGCACTAATAAAATGTTGAACTAAGCCGCTGCGCGGAGCCCAAAGCGAACCACTGTTCCACACTTACTCCTAGGGATAATCCCTCACCTAGGAGGTCTACCATGTCATCACTTCTGCAACAATTCCATGATGAGATCAGTTTACGTGGTTACTCGGCCCGTACGCGTAACGCTTATTTGTATGCCATCACCCAACTGCAGCACTATGCAAACCAACCGTTCGATAACATTACGGATGAGCAGCTTACGGCTTATTTCCGTTACTTAAATCTTGAGCGGCATCATTCCAGGGCCACCTTAAAGTTACAGCTTAATGGCATTCATTTTTTCTATGAACATGTCCTAAAGCGTGACTTTACGATTCAGCTGAGTTTACCGAAACGTCCGCACAAGCTGCCGCAATTGCTTAGCTGCCAAGATATCGCGGCATTGCTGTGTCACTGTCAAAACCTGAAACAACGCGCTATGTTGGCGCTGTGTTATGGTTGTGGTTTGCGTGTCAGTGAGTTAACCCATATTAAGGTTGCTGATATCGATGGGCAGCGGCAGTTGCTCAAAGTGTGTCAAGGCAAGGGTGCCTGCGACCGCTGGGTGATACTCTCACCGACTTTACTCACCCTGTTGCGTCAGTATTGGCAAGCGTATCATCCCGTCGAATGGTTGTTTGCCTCGACCTATCATGATGTGGTTTATCCGCTGCATGAGTCGACCTTTCGTAAAGCGTTAGCGAAGGCGGCCCGCTTAGCGAGTATCACTAAGCCATGCAGTCCACACAGCCTAAGGCATGCTTATGCGACCCATCAATTACAAGCGGGTATGCCACTTCATCAATTACAGGCTCAACTTGGTCATCACAGTATTAAATCCACCGAGCGCTACTTGCATTGGTCGCCGGAATTGGGTCATCAAGGCTGTGACTTGCTAGCAAGTCTTGGGGGATGCCATGGCAACCTCCTACCATGTAAGCGATATCCTTCATCAGCACTTAGCCCACTATCAACAGCAGCATAAACTGACCGAACAACAAGCCTTAGTCTGCCAGCATATTCAACAGTGTCGCACGCAAGCCTTGGGCATACAGCAATGGCGTTGTGATACTTGTCACTATGAGCAGCAGCTGTTTTGCTCCTGTGGTGACCGGCATTGCCCTCGTTGTCAGGGAAGGCAGACGCAAGCGTGGATTGCTGCGCAGCAGGCGCAAGTCTTGCCTTGTCGCTATTTCCATTTGGTCTTTACCTTACCCCACGAGTTGAATATCTTGGCGCACTACGCTGCCAAGCCGTTATACAGCGCCCTGTTTGAGTCTGTGTGGCAGACGCTTGCGCAGTTTGGCATGAAACGGAAACACCTTCAGGGGCAATTGGGTTGCACTATGGTGCTGCACACGTGGGGGCAAACCTTGAGTCAACATATCCACTTGCATTGCTTAATTCCAGGCGGGGTGGTGACGTCAGCGGGAGATTGGCATGGCGTAAAAACGGATTATCTGTTTCCGGTTAAAGCCTTGTCCACCGTGTATCGGGCAAAGTTATTACGGGCGCTGCGACAACATGAGCTGGCTATCCCTGCGGCTGACACCTTAATGGCAAAACCGTGGTGTATTTACAGCAAAGCGTGTCTGAGCCGCGCCGAAACCGTGGTGGAATATCTCGGGCGTTATACCCGTAAAGGCATGCTGCATGAATCAAGAATTGCCGACGTGACCGCAGAGCATGTCCGTTTTCACTACAAGGACTATCGTGACGGTCAGCAGCATAAGCAAATGCGGCTAAGTTGTGATGAGTTTATCCGCCGTTACTTATTGCATGTATTGCCCAAAGGGCTGATGCGAGTGAGACATTTTGGTTTTCTCGCCAATGCTTGCCGCCGCAAAAAGCTCGCGCTTATCCAGCGGCAATTACGTAAGCCGCAGGTGGTATTGGCGAGTCCTTTAGTTAAGAAGGACTGTTGGTGGTCATGTCCGCAATGCCAGTTAGGTCATTTGCAGTTTATTGGGCTGTTAAGGCCGCAGGGATTAGTGATGATTAACAACCAAAGTCAGCCAGTACGTCTGTCAGGATAACCACTCCCTCAAGATGTAGCGTAATGACCGACAGCGAAAAGCAGCCAGCCTTATGGGCGCAAGCCGATGAGGGGATAGGGTGTGAGTGTCAGCCTGAATCTGGAGCCAAAATACTGTCAACCAAGGTCAAAAATCAGTCGAAAGTGAGCGTAAAAGAATGAGAAAGCTAAAACGATATCAAGTGATTACCCATCAAACTGTATAAAAAACCGCTACCGCAAAAAAGCAAATTCCTATAGCATCATTCATACCCATTTACACGGATGTGGCAGCGGCCAAGTCCAACAAGCGATTTATGCCCTGCAAACAGCGCAGCGCATAAATACTAAGACGTTAGCTATACAGGAAGTCACATGAGCGATCCTCAAAAAATTTGGGAAGAATACTACGCCCGAATTAAAAGTAGAAAAATAGACGAAGCGATCCAGCTTTGGAATGATGTTAAACGCTCTGGAGCAAACGACGAAACTGTCTTTGCTATGGATTTTTCTCACTTTTGCGATGTTCCATCCAAGTTAAATGATTTAGCTGAACAATTGAGTGAAAACTATGAAATTGAGCTTGGCGATGTTGATGAAAAAGGGTATCAAACTTTAATTGGTACAACTCGACCTTACGGCAATGAATTGAGTGAAACAGACTTTATAAACTGGGTCGAATTTATGTGTGATGTAGCACAATCATACAGTTGTGTATTTTCAGAATTTTCATTAGAAAGTCCAGAGCTTGGCTTAGTATGGTCAAATACAGAGTTTGAATCAGAAAAGTATAGCTAACAAGTTACTCAAAAGGACGCTAAACGCTTGGCTTGCGCTCCTTCGTCGCTAATTTTAGCCAAGCATTTATGCGCCCATTAGTAATGGCGTTATGTCTCTGGGAGTTGATGGTGTTTGGCCTATTTAAAAAAAAGATGAACGTCGAAGAATTTATCTCGGGTAGCGTCGAAGGCCTGAGGATGACCACTGATGCTCACAGAGCAACGTGGCACCTAGGCGAAGAGAAATCCTGGAACGTAGATCAGGACAGCGGACAAATCATCTTTTCGTTTGAAGATGGCACTATTGCAGAATCACCAGTCCAAATTATTGGTACCTTCAATTCCAATGATGACACGTTCATGTGGGGCTGGGACCACCCTTCAATATTGCCTACACTTCAAGCCAACGCATTGCGGGTAAAGCAATTTGGCGAAGAGCATGGTTCAAAGGAACTAACGACTCAAAAGGTTACCTGCACAGAGATGAGAGCGTGGGAATATACTGCACTGGCTATGCGCCTTGCTGAAGCAAACGGCGCATATTGTGCTGAGGCCGCTCCAGGCACTTTCGTGTTTATGAATTTTGGAGAGGTACACCTTGCCAAAGAAACATAACCAGTGCAGGCACGGCGACGCCAATTACATTGCGCCTTCGGCTCCATTCCATGGGCGCGCATGCTGCAAGCGTTAGGAGTCGCCAGGACATAATCATGGACCATTACCGCCCGGACAAAAACATTTGGGATCACCATGACTTCAAAATCATGGGTTGGCATGACGCCACAATTTGGTCAATGGTGGCAAATACTGAGTCCTTCGAGTTTCTGATTGACCTTGATTACATATTCAAATGGGTTGATCCAGGCCCCGGCGAAACCTATTACAAGTTCTGGGTTGCACCAGTAACAATGGTCTTTGAAAATGCTTTTGACGTAAGAGTGGATATCCAATCATCTCAAGGAGATATGGAGATTTCGGCTCTGCATTGCACAGAGCTGGGCCCCTCTCCAAATGGGAAGTTTACTCAGTACAAATTTTGCTTTGAATGCCAGGAAGGAGAAGTATCTTTGCAAGCAACGGGGTACAAAATGTATATCCGTCAGAGTCCGACCCTTCTCGATCGACAATCTCTAGGGTTCCTGAGCAGAGGCGGTGTCAGTTTTGATCGCAGTGTCAGCAACTCCTAACAACTGGTTCAAACCGTTCGCTTCGCTCACTGGGACGGGCTAAAGCCCGCCCCTTAACCATACGTTAACTGTACGAAAGTATCGAGTTGGTAATGTCGAATAAAACCGTATTAGAAAGACTTTTAAACGAAATAGAGAAGTACGATAAAAATCGTAATGATCGTGATGCTTTTGCACAAATAGTTTATGAGTCAATCGAAGCCCTGGAGGGGATACCCTATTCAGTTCAGCAGCAAGGTAGGGATTGGCAGTACAAAATTGAAACTGAGGAATACTTCGACAAAGAGGGCTTTGAGTCTGAAATCAATGAGGTAATCCCAAAACTTAAAGCGTGGGTCGATGAGCTTATTCAATCCCACAGTTAACAAGGCCAGCCAGAGGGACTGCCAAACCGCGACGCGCTTTGTCTGCCCCTGCTGGCGGCGTTGGTATGACTCCCCACGTCAAGTAGAGCACACAAATATCGGCCTAATTATTTAAGCCTTATTTTTACGTTACTCAAAAGTATTGAGTTAACGCAGTAGATGAAGCAAGTAACTTCGTCGGTTGTCATGCTGATATCCGTGGATTACTTATCTTTCGACAAGCAGCGCCTACCTTACTTTATCCGCCGTGGCACCTGTCTTCAGTCTATGTACGTGGTTCAATACAGGGTTAGCCGTATTGCCATCCTAACGCCGTCGGTGGTTGTGCCACATCCGCTGCCTCACCAGCTGCATTAACTCAAAAATTAAACTCATGCAGGCACCCTCGCTAAACGCAACTTGGGATTGATCTGCACTAATACAATTTCCCTCGCAATCGCCCAAATATAAGCAATCATTTCTCTCGCTATGGCAGTCACAACCACATTATAGTGTTTACCTTTTTGCATTAGCCGTTGATATCGACGGCAAAGCCGAAGTTGTGCTTGCCATGCCATATCAACAACTTGCTTCGGCAAACCTTCTTGTCTTAGCTGAAGGTCTGTAGAGATATTGGCGGGATAGCGATAGGTGTGCGCTCCCTCCACGAGTAATCGCCTAGCCCGAGTATTGCCGCACTTGGTTATTGCTCCGAGATGACGTTTGCCGCCACTAGAGTGTTCAGCGGGGACGAGTCCTAAATAACTCATTAATTTTCTGGGATGATCAAAGCGTGTTAAGTCGCCTAATTCTGCAATTACACCCGTTGCAACCAAGAGCCGCACACCTCTTAGCGCTTGAATGGCTTTGACAACGGGATAATAGCGCCAATTTCTCACATGATGCTCAAGTTCATTGTCTAATCGTTTTAGCCTTGCAATCCGTTCCGTGACAGTCTGTAGATATTCCTGCAAGACAATCTGCTGACTGGGATGGGGTAATATCAGTTCGGTCAGCCAACGTAAATGCTGTAGTGACCAATTGGCCGTACCTTTGTAGTTGATATTATTTCGAAGGAGTAACGCTTTAAGTTGGTATTTGGCATCCTTTAAATCCTTCATGGCAGTTTCCCTTGCACGGGAAAGGTCACGAATGGCTTCGTCTTCAGGCTCAGGCACATAGATGGGTGTGAGATCTTCAGATTTAAGTAGCTTAGCGAGTTTAAGCGCATCACGTTTATCAGTTTTGACTTTTTCACCAGGCTTTTTGGGAATGAGAGAGGGAGCTATAACGTAGCAACAGTGGCCTAAGCTAGTGAGGAGACGATAGATCCAATAGCCACAAGGGCCTGCTTCGTAGACAAAGTGCAGTGTTGCATCTGGATACTTGGATTGAAATTGTTTTGCTAATTTAGTGATGGATGCTTTTGCACTAGAAACGCGGCCATAATGTACCGATTGTGCACCATAATGGTCTTCGATATAGGCGACTTCGACGAATTCTTTATGAGTATCTAAGCCAATGAAAAGTATGTTATGTTTTATCATGCTGATCTCCAATTTTTAGTTTCTTTGACAAAACTATTATGGCTCTGGCTTTAAGCTAATCCACGATTGATTGGAGATCAGCATCTTTGTGGGGAGTCATTATGTCTATGCGTACTGATGAGGAGTCTTCTACATGGAACATAATTTTGAGAAGTTAAAAGAGCATATATTGCCTTTGTCCAATTCAACTGACTTTCATCATGCAAAAAACGAGTGGAAACTTGTTGGTGTTGAAATAAATGAAGACTGGGATAATTGTCCCTGTGGGCAATCGATTAAAGAGCTTTGTTATATTGAAAACCAACTCAACAATCAAAAGACTTACGTTGGTAATGTTTGTATTAACAAATTTATTGGCATTGATACTGGTAACTTATTTGCTGGACTAAAACGAATAGCTAAAAATGACTCAGCTAACGCAAATGAAGATCTAATAATCCATGCTTATAAACTAGGTTATATATTTGAAAATGAATATAGCTTTCTTATGGACACAAAAAACAAACGAAAATTGTCAGAGAAACAACTCGCTTGGAAACAAAAAATAAACAATCGAATTACAAGCCAAACCGTAGTTCGAGCAAAAGTGTAAACACGCATAGCAAGGCGTTTAAACAGAACTAAAACAGTGGGTTACGTTTCGCTTCGCTACACGTTATAACCCACAGTTTTAGTCCGCTTAACGCGGCGTTACCCATAGAAATCTTAATCCGAAACTCAAAAATTAGAGTTGGGAATCTAACACGCATTTGTCCAAAAGCGTGCTGCGTAACGCTTTTAAATCTACAGATTACGCGAATGCTCGAAAGGTGTGCCATGGTGATTGGCAAGACGACCGTCCGCCCCATGGACGGGGCGGTCGAGCATCCAAGGATGATGGGATGGACACCTCTTGTGAAGTAGGCGTCATTTACGCCATATTGAATTTGCACGTTCAATAACAACAAAAGGTGTCCAAAATGAAAGTTACACTAATAGGAATTGATCTCGCAAAAAATATCTTCCAAGTATGTGGAGTTAATCAAGCAGGCAAGAGTGTTTTTAACCGTTCGATTAAACGTGCTCAGCTCCTGACTTTTCTGCGTACTTACCCTGATGCCACTATTGCTATGGAAGCCTGCAGTGGCTCTAACTATTGGGGCAGAGAGTTACTTTCTCTCGGGCATGACGTCAAACTGATCCCGCCTCAGCATGTTAAGCCATTTGTCAAAGGCAATAAGAACGATCGCAATGATGCCTTCGCTATCTGTGAGGCAGCGCAGAGACCGAACCTGATTTTCGTCCAGCCGAGAACCTTAGCGCAGGTTGATATCATCATTACCCACAGAATTCGCGAGCGCCGGATCAGAATACGCACTGCACTAACCAATCAAATCAGAGGCTTACTAAGTGAATATGGAATAGCCCTCCCTAAAGGACGTAATCCATTGAATCTTTTGCTGCCGGAATTACTTGAGGATGCCAGTAATCAACTCACTACGATTGCACGCCAATACATGCGTGAGCTGATGGAAGAGTTGCGTGCGATCAACGTTGCAATAGGTTCGCTGGAAAAAGACATCAAACTGCAGGCAAGAACGCACCCAGATGCCAAGCGACTGATGGGTATAAGAGGCGTTGCAGAAATCATTGCCACTGCCGCGGTGTCATTTGCCGGAGATGGCTCTGGCTATCATGGTGCTCGGCATTTTTCTGCAAATTTAGGACTGGTTCCTAAAGAGTTTTCCAGTGGGGGAAAACAAAAATTGGGCGGCATAACCAAACGAGGTAACAGCTATCTGCGGCGGCAACTGATCCAGGGAGCTTGGTCGATTATTCGTTATGCAAGTAAGAGTAATGACAGGATCTCCGTATGGGCCTTAAAGGTGATTGAGCGGCGAGGTAAACAGAAAGCGGCAGTAGCAATTGCAAACAAATTGGCACGGATCATCTGGGCTATGCTGTTTCATCGCAGCGAATATCGGCCTTGTTAATATGTAAAAATCGAGTATTAAACTCACCTCAAAACACGACTACAGATAATGAAGTAACAGGTAATACCGGCCTTTGCAGATGCTGAGAGAGTACACTCCGAAAGGACGATAAGCAGCAAAGGCGCGGTTCTCATTAAGGCCAGAGAACAAAGATTCTCACAAACAGGTCGGATATACGTACGCAGTATTACTTTCTGTTACTCAAAAAGTGGTTGATCTATTCGAGGTGTCCATATATGGACTAGCAGCGCGTCGGTGAGTAAATACCATGGCAAGCCTATATGCGGGGATATCAGCCAACACTAAAATCCTACTTAATCTATCCCCAATAGTCACAGTCATATGTCCGCCACATGAAGTACGAAAGCCAAACCATAAGGCGGAATAGCCGATGAGATAAATCCACTCCCCCTCTTAAATATAAAAAGAGGAGTGATACTTTTATTCAATCGATATAAATCAAGCCAACTTAAAGGCTTTTATTTTGGGCAGATGGGCAGCGAGCTGGGGGAATTTGTGGGGTTGAACGTCATCCCAATCAATCGAATAATAGGCGCTTAATTCACTGGCGAGTTGCTGATTATCGAACATCTCATCATTCACAGAAAATATGCACATGGCCTTGTGGGTATTCTTTTCACGAAATTGCGACACACACTTATTGGCGATATCGGCATATTCTTCTGGGCGGTCAATCTTGCCCTGCATATTATTTTCTGGGTGCAAATTAGGGTTAATCAGCACAGATTTAAGACCATTTAAAAATCCAATCCGCTCGGCCCAATAAGCGCCGAGTCCTACGCCAACCATTAACGGCGCGGGATCGTCGCTATGCTGCATTTGCTTAGCAACTTCCTTGAGCAAGTGTTGCATGTCGTGCTTAGGGTGCAAGGTGCTGTAACTGATCAAACGCACATCAGGGTCAATAAATTGCAACTGACGCATTTTTTCGTGATTACCTGGGCTAGTAGCATCAAATCCATGAAGATAGAAAATCATATCAAGGCCTTTTAATCATTTTTAATCACAGTGAATTAACTAACCCTAGCAAAAGAGTGATCTCACACCTTGCGCTACATCAAACTTTCGCCTGTTGAGCCAAACAAATTTGCTCGGCAAGCTGCTTGGCATTTTCCCAACGAGCCGTATTATCGAGCGCCGCTGCCGTTTGCGAGGCATTGGGTTTAAGTAAACTCGCAGGATACTGTGGCGCGCTCGCAGGCCAAGTAAAGCCATCGAGTAGCGACATTACGCCCGCATTATCATTACACACTAAAATCATGTCACAACCTGCGGCTAAGGCGGCGCTGGCCCTTGCACGGTAATCGCCCGCAAATCCTGCGCCTTGCATGCCGAGATCGTCGGAGAAAATCACCCCGTTAAAGCCAAGTTCTTTACGCAACACTTGTTTTAGCCAGTATTCAGAGAAGCCCGCAGAGTTAGGGTCGACTTTAGGGTAAACCACGTGCGCGGGCATCACGCCTAATAACTTTTCTTTTGCGATCAATTCTTTAAACGGCAGGATATCCTTTGCAAAAATCGCCTCGGCATCGCGATCATCAATGGGTTTCTCGTAGTGCGAATCCGCCACTACACTGCCGTGCCCGGGGAAATGTTTACCCACGGCGCCCATGCCAGCTGCGGCCATGCCAGCAATAAAACTTTCGGCCAGTGTAATGACCTCGGCGGGCTCTGGGCTAAAGCTGCGTTTACCTATGACTTGGCTCACGCCGTTTAAGTCCAATACGGGCGCGAAACTTAAGTCGATATCGCAAGCCAGTAATTCAATCGCCATCAAGAAACCGAGCTCACAGGCCCAACGCTTGGCCAATACCATATCACCCTTTGCTGCGGGTAAAATGTCGCCCATGGCGGGAATAATAGTAAAACCATCACGGAAACGTTGTACTCGGCCACCCTCATGATCAACGGCAATTAATATTTCTGGGCGGATTTGGCGTATCTGTTGTACCAGACGGATCAACTGATCACGGCTCGAAAAATTGCGGGAAAATAGGATTAAACCACCCACCTGTGGATGGCGTAGCATCTCAGATTCAGCCTCACTGACGTCCAACGACAGTAAATCCAACATTAAATAGCTCATACTTCTCCCTAAAAATATTCATTAATACTCAAAAAATAACCACTCAAGCCATAAGTAGTCCACGCTCACAAAAAAGCTAAAAAAAGCGAGCCACCTACCCTTGTAGCGCTATCGAAGCCTGTATTCTTGGCCATAAAATGGCCTGTAAAAAAGTCCCAATTAAGTTCAGCTTATCCGAACTATTACGAATAAAAAAAACTAATGTGAATTGTCACACTAATCTATGGGATACTGGCGTTAGAGTATCACACAAGCAAATTTCGCATGAAAGAACGCCGCCACTGACCAGAGTACACGCGCAAGATTAGCGTGCTTCAATCTGCAGAGCGAGCAATCCCATGCACTCAGACTAAAATAATAAACAAGACACAACAGGACTTCTATCATGATTAGCGTATTTGACATGTTCAAGATCGGCATAGGTCCATCGAGTTCACATACCGTCGGCCCAATGAAAGCGGGCAAAATCTTTATGCAAAACCTGACTGACTCAGGACTCGTGACCCAGATTGATGAATTAAGAGCCGAGCTCTTTGGCTCCCTCGGCCAAACAGGCAAAGGCCACGGCACGGGCAAAGCAGTGATTTTAGGCTTAATGGGCGAAGATCCCGAAACCGTGGACACTGACAGTATCGACGGCATTTTAGAACACGTCTCCAAGGACGAAACCTTAACGCTGCACTGTGGCAAAGTAGTTAAGTTTACCCGTGAGCAAGGCATTACCTATCACAGACGCAAAACACTACCTGCGCATGCTAACGCCATGACCTTGTACGCTTACTGTAAAGGGGAATGTATTTTTGATCGCACTTACTACTCAGTGGGTGGCGGCTTTATTTTAGATGAAGATGAAATTAGCCAACGTAATGCATCGCCAGCCTCACAAATTGAATCGGCACCTTTTGATTTTGTGAGTGCGGCTCATTTACTGGAATTATGCGGCGAGCAAGGTCTCAGCATTTCTTCTTTGATGATGGCGAACGAACTGAGTTTAGCCTCTGAAGAGGAAGTCAAAGCCAAGCTGTGGAATATTTGGCAGACGATGAAAACCTGTATCGAACGCGGTTATCAGAAGGAAGGCATTTTACCTGGCGGCCTAAAACTGCGTCGTCGTGCTCCTGCACTGTACCGCCGTTTGAAAGCCGAAGGCCGTAACAATGTCGATCCATTAACCGCTATGGATTGGGTCGATTTATTCGCACTGTCGGTCAACGAGCAAAATGCGGCCGGAGATCGCGTCGTGACTGCGCCAACAAACGGTGCTGCGGGAATTATTCCTGCCGTTTTATGCTATTACGATACCTTCGTACAAGAAGTGGATATCGATGTCTGCGCCCGTTATCTATTAACTGCCGCTGCGATTGGTATTTTGTACAAGAAAAATGCCTCAATTTCGGGTGCCGAAGTCGGTTGCCAAGGTGAAGTGGGCGTGGCCTGTTCTATGGCAGCTGGCGCACTAACTGAGATCATGGGCGGTACGGTTGAGCACGTTGAAAACGCGGCTGAAATCGGCATGGAACATAACTTAGGTCTAACCTGCGATCCTGTGGGCGGCCTAGTGCAAGTGCCTTGTATCGAACGTAATGCCATGGGCGCGATTAAAGCGATTAACGCCTCTCGTATGGCCCTGCGTGGCGACGGTAACCATAAGGTTTCACTGGATAAAGTGATCAAAACCATGATGGACACCGGCAGAGATATGCGCAGCAAATACAAAGAAACCGCCAAAGGTGGTTTAGCGGTCAACATTGTTGAGTGCTAAGTGCTGAGTGTTAGTTAACTCTCGTTAATCGCTTAAATCGCACCATAAAAAATGCCGCAACCAGTGAGTTGCGGCATTTTTGTTTTAGCTAGCACTTGCCTCCTAAATCGCTATCGATGGTAGATGTGAGGCAACTGGCATAACTAAGATTTTTTCAGGGAATACTGCGAAATAATACCCGCCCAAGCTTTTTCTATTTCAGGGATTAACTGCGTAAATGCCGTTTTTTCGGTAATCACCCGCAAATCATCTACCGCTTCAGACGTTCCCCATACGCTAGCATTTCCCGTCTCTTTCGCGGTAGATTCGGCAAGTCCATAAAGATATTCAGTCCGAACATCAAAAAATGCAGCAGAAACAGTCGTCGTTACACTGATCTCTTTATTCTTTAAGAAACCCAAAGACACCACATTGAGTGGAGCAAACTGTTGTTCACCCGCATGGAATGAAGTATCGAAGGTATAGATAAGTAAGATATCCGCTTTTAATCTCGCAGCGGCTTCTCGTAAGGATTTTATCGAGTCCAAATTCTCAGGGAGTAAAATGCGATTTAATGGCGCAATACCTGACACTTGTGGCATTTTAGCTAGCCTAGCAAAGTCGGCTTCCGTCTCAACTTCGCGGGTCGTCACCACGCTATAACGACCTGTACCAAAACTGCTTACTCGATAGGATAAATAACCGGGAGCTTGAATACGCGCTACCGAAATATTTGCAGGAAACACCGCAGCAGGCTCTTTGGACATAAGTAAGTTGATATCCGATTCAGCTAACGAACTCAGCTGCACACTACCACCTGGGGTGGTGTACGATGCACATCCCCCTAATATCAACAATGCGCCTAACATGGCAAGTTTAACGATCCTCATCAAATCTCCTTTAAATACGTTTCAAATCCCTAAATATTGAATACTAACTTACTGTTGATAAATGTTTTATTCAACCAAATTAATGTTCAAGCGTGACATGTTTCTAAGCTATCCAACGACCAAGAGACAGTATTGGGTAAACAAAAGGCGCAGTGATAAAACAATATCACTGCGCCTTTTGTATCAATATTTTAAATGGGTTTAAGGCTTAAAGTACAAGCTATGGAACTTAAGGTGCTCTTCAATAAAGCTTGCGATGAAGTAGTAGCTGTGATCGTACCCCGCTTGCATCCGCACATCCAAGGGATAACCCTTGGTATGGGCGATATCCACCAGCGATTGTGGCATCAATTGGGTATCTAAAAAGCTGTCAGCTTCACCTTGGTCAATCAGTATTGGCACTTCGCTAATCGCGAGCTTAAG
This sequence comes from Shewanella oncorhynchi, assembly GCF_030848765.1. NCBI lineage: Bacteria > Pseudomonadati > Pseudomonadota > Gammaproteobacteria > Alteromonadales > Shewanellaceae > Shewanella > Shewanella oncorhynchi. The sequence goes on along the minus strand of NZ_CP132914.1, from coordinate 2,378,405 downwards.
CAACTCGCAGGCATCATATTGGCGCCAATGTTCACGATTTTCACCTAAATACTCACTAAAGGCTTTAATGCCCCAAGGTGCATTACTCGGATTCGAAATCGGGCTAAAAGCCGAAATTGAGCTATATCTGTGCGGATTACTCAGACCAATCACCAAAGCACCATGACCGCCCATCGAATGGCCGGAGATAGCGCGCTGGCTAGTCACCGGAAAATGCGCTTCAATCAAGTTAGGCAGCTCATGGACTATGTAATCGTACATTTTGTAATGACGATTCCAAGGTGCTTTTGTCGCATTGAGGTAAAAACCCGCGCCTAAGCCTAAATCGTAAGCTTTATCTGCCGCATCAGGCACATCGTCACCGCGAGGACTGGTATCAGGGGCGACAATCGCCATCCCAAGTACCGCTGCCATGCGCTGTGCACCCGCCTTCTGCATAAAGTTTTCATCGGTACAGGTTAGACCTGACAGCCAATACAGCACAGGCACAGGTTTATTCACCGCCTCAGGCGGCAGATAAATGGCAAAGCGCATCTCGCAGTTTAACGACTGAGATTGATGGCGATACTGCTTATGCCAACCGCCAAAACTCTTGTTACAACTGATATTTTCTATGGTCATACAAGTCCTTTTAAGCTCAATCTTTTAGTGCTATTTATAACGTTAGTCTTAGCGTTAGTCATGGCGCTTATCGTCAGCTCAGTTGGCAACACAGCAGACAGATTTGCACCTGTCTGCCCGTTAGTCACATCAAGCTGAAGCATCCATTTACAATGCGAAACGGCTTATTTATCAAAATGGATCACGCTGCGAATGCTCTTACCTTGGTGCATCAGCTCAAACGCTTCATTGATTTGCTCAAGCCCCATAGTATGAGTGATAAAATCATCGAGCTTAAACTCACCCGCTAAGTAACGCTCAACAATGTGTGGCAGCTCAGAACGCCCTTTCACGCCGCCAAAGGCAGAACCGCGCCATACTCGGCCAGTAACTAATTGGAATGGACGGGTTGAAATCTCTTGTCCAGCACCGGCAACACCTATGATGACTGATTCACCCCAACCCTTATGGCAACACTCTAAGGCGCTGCGCATCACGTTGACGTTGCCAATACACTCGAATGAGTAATCCACGCCGCCATCGGTCATTTCAACGATCACCTCTTGGATGGGCTTATCGAGTAATTTAGGATTGATGCAATCGGTCGCGCCGAGTTTTTTGGCTAACTCGAATTTAGACTCGTTGATATCAATCGCGATAATGCGGCTGGCTTTGGCCATAGTCGCCCCAATGATCGCCGATAAACCGATACCGCCGAGGCCGAAAATCGCCACGGTCGCACCTTCTTCCACTTTGGCCGTGTTCATCACAGCGCCCATACCTGTGGTTACGCCGCAACCCAGCAGGCAAATTTCTTCTAATGGCGCGCTCTTATTGACTTTAGCCAATGAGATTTCAGGTAACACAGTATATTCAGAGAAGGTCGAGCAGCCCATGTAATGGAAAATAGGCTTGCCATCAAGATAAAAACGCGTGGTGCCATCGGGCATTAAGCCTTTACCTTGGGTCGCACGGATTTTTTGGCATAGGTTAGTTTTGCCCGATAGGCAGAACTTACACTCGCCGCACTCTGGGGTATAAAGTGGGATCACATGATCGCCCACTTGTACACTGGTCACGCCCTCGCCCACTTGCTCAACGATACCGCCGCCTTCGTGGCCTAAAATCGCTGGGAATACGCCTTCTGGATCGTCGCCGCTCAGGGTAAACGCATCCGTGTGACACACGCCCGTAGCCACAATGCGCACTAAGACTTCGCCCGCTTTAGGTAACATCACATCCACTTCTTCAATCTTAAGTGGTTGTCCTGGCCCCCAAGCAACAGCGGCCTTTGATTTAATAAACTGCGGTTTTTCGTTCGACATTGTTACGTCCCTTGAATAGGTAATAGGAGTAAGTCATTGGTGTATCATAAATTCAATTCAGGCCAAGTAAATTCTTGCGCCCATTGCACTGATGCTACTGAATAGGAGGATTGTATTTGTTTCTCAGCGAGAGACAATCTAGTATTCAAGCAATTCATTTTTACTGAGTAACAACAATGTATCTCTGGGACGGCATTTCTGAATTTGTCGCGGTGGCTGAGGCCGAAAGTTTTACCCTAGCAGCGCAGCGGCTGAATATCTCCACCGCCCACGTTAGCCGCCAAGTGAGCACCTTAGAAAATCGCCTCGGCACAAAACTCTTTTACCGCACCACCCGCAAAGTGTCGTTAACCGAAGAAGGCACGATTTATTATCGTCATTGCCGCCAATTACAAACTGGGTTAGAAGAAGCCGAACGCGCCATTTCAAACCTAAAGGACTCACCCCAAGGCTTAGTCAAACTCACGGCGCCCGTGGCCTATGGCGAGAAATTTATCATGCCGTTGCTCAATGATTTTATGGTGCAATATCCAAGCGTTGAGTTTAGCGTCGACTTGACCAATCGCACCTTGGACTTAATTGAAGGCGGTTATGATCTGGCGATTCGCCTCGGAAAACTCGCCGATTCAAGCCTGATGGCCAAACCGCTCAGCAGCCGTACCCACTATGTCGCCGCCTCACCAAGCTATGTTGAAAAATACGGTCAGCCCCATACCTTATCAGAACTTAGCCAGCACAATTGTTTGATCGGTAATCATAATTACTGGCGCTTTGTAGAAAATGGCCGCGAGCGCAATATTAAAGTCCGCGGCAATCTCAATTGTAACAGTGGCTACGCATTAAGGGATGCGGCACTAAAGGGCATAGGGATAGTTCAACTGCCTGATTATTATATTGAAGAAGATATTCAAGCCGGACGGTTACTCTCCTTCCTTGACAGTCACCGCGAAGCCAAAGAAGGCATTTGGGCACTCTATCCGCAAAATCGCCACCTGTCGGCCAAGATCCGCGTATTGGTCGATTATCTTGCCGAAAAGCTCATCGAACAGGATTAAATACTGTTTGAGCAGATTGATTGGTAGCAGACAAAACGGCGCAAACTAGCGCCAGTTTTCCCGCAAAGTGTAATACAACATGCCTAATGCCAGCGCTTGATTGCCAAACCATTCATTTAACGGAATACGGATATGGCGCATGGCGGCAAACAAATCAAATTCACGCAATTGCCCATCCATCGCATTGGCCATGATCTCGGCCATAATGTGCGATGTCGCCACTCCGTGCCCAGAATATCCTTGGCAATAGAATACATTCGGCGACACTTTGCCGAGCTGCGGGATACGGTTAATCACAATTCCAGCCATTCCGGCCCAGGCAAATTCGATATCAACGCCCTTTAATTGTGGAAACGTACGCTCAATCGCGGGCCGTAATTCCGCCGCCACATTTTTAGGATCGCGGCCGCTGTAGTTAGTCCCGCCGCCGAACATCAACCGTTTATCCGCGGTCAGGCGATAGTAATCCAACACAAAGCGGCAATCGTACACGGCCAAATCCTGCGGATTGATTTGCAAAGCGATCTCATCGGGCAGAATCGCAGTGGCACAATTGCCTAAGGACGCAGGAAATAACATACCGCGCAGTTTTGGACGGGCGAGTTTATGGTAAGCATTACCGGCGATCAGCACACTGTTAGCGCGTACTTTCCCCCTAGCAGTGACAACAGTCGCCACATCACCTTCTTCAATATCGAGTACGGGCGAGTGTTCAAAGATTAATGCCCCAAGACCTGCTGCGGCGCGGGTTTCACCAAGGCATAGATTAACAGAGTGTAAATGCATATTGCGCCGATTGACTAAGCCGCCGTGATACAAGGGCGAGCCTAAATAGGCGGGCATTTCATCGGCGGATACCAGCGTCATAAATTCCCCCATGCCGCGGCGCTGCGCCTCATCATGCATCGCACTAAGCTCTTGCATATGCTTTGGCTGGTAAGCGGTTTGGATATGACCAAACTTTAAATCACAGTCTATGCCGTACTTGGCCACCCGATTTTTAATAATGTCGTGGCCGCGCCAACGCATATTCCACACATAATCTTCGGCCTCATGGCCGATTTGGCGGCGCAGCTGTTTTGTCATCTCAACATCGCCGGACAAACTGCCCGTCACCTGCCCACCGTTGCGTCCGGTCGCGCCCCACGCAATTTTATTGGCCTCAATCAGCGCGACTTTGTAGCCCTTCTCGGATAACTCTAACGCCGTTGCCACGCCGGTAAAACCGCCACCGACAATCGCCACATCGACTCGAATGTCGCCTTCAAGCGCAGGATAATCTGACTCTTGGTCAATGGTGGCATTGTAGTAGGAGGCGCAACGCTCTGCTGACATGGTCATTCCTTGATGTTGAAAGTTAACTGTTGAAAGTTAACTGTTGAAAGTTAACTGTTGAAAATTAACTGTTGAAAGTTGAAAGCTGAAAGTGAGTGTTAAGTCTTAGTTCTGGGCTCTCAGTTCTTCTGGACACTCAGTTTTGGACACTCGTTTTAACACGGCATCATGCCGAAGTTGTTTTATATTTTTTACAAGCGTTCAGAATTTGTGAGTATATCTGAGTTGAGATCGAGATCAACAGTGAATTGCGATAACTATTTGCAGGACAGGACAAAGGAAGTTGAGCTGACTGCAGGCTCCTTCTTGAAGAACCTGAAATGGAGGAGCTTGAGATGGAAACTTCTGAAATGGCGGTACCTAAAATTAAGTTACCTAAGATAGAGACTCCGAATGTTAAGGCGCGGCTCATTTTATCTTTTAAGTCTTATACTTTTTGCTGGTTTAAGATAGGCTTGTGCGGCGTCATCCTCTTTTAATCTCAGCAACCTAGAGTCCATTATGCCACTAATGCCAATTGCCCAGCCACTTGTCCAATTGCCGTTTTCCCAAGCGTGCGAAAACAACAAAGCGCCGATTTTAGCGGTATTAACACAAGCATTCTCACTCAACCAACATGTACTCGAAATCGGCAGTGGCACAGCGCAACATGCTGTGTATTTTGCAGCAAATCTTCCCCATTTAATCTGGCAAACCAGCGATCAAGCTGAGTATATTGAGGTCATTACCGCAAGGTGTATACATGAAGGTAAGCTACCCAATGCAGCGGCAAACCTACGCTTACCACTTACCCTTGATGTTACCGCGCCATGGCCGGTGAAGGGATTAACACCTCATGTTGATGGCGTATTTACTGCAAACACTTTGCATATTATGAGCAAAAATATGGTTGAAACGTTTTTTACTGGCCTTGGTCTGTATCTCCCCCAACTCAAGACCCTGTGCATTTACGGCCCCTTTAACTACCAAGGCGAATTTAGCAGTGACAGCAATCGTCAATTCGATGCCTTTTTAAAACAACACAATCCCGCCAGCGGCATTCGTGATATTGAATGGATTTGCAGTTTAGCCAGCGAGCAAGGCTTAACACTGAAGCAAGATGTGGCTATGCCCGCCAATAATCGACTACTGCATTTTGTTAGAGGCTAGCATTTTGTTAAAGACTCGTTTTTTGTTAAAAGCTAGCTTTAGTTTAATGGTTTAGTCCGTTTTGGCCTCGGCGGTTTTGTGTCCATAGCTCAGTACTCGGGTAGCTTTCCACTGTTCGTTCTGTTTGCGCCACACAATGACAAAGTCGGCTAGGCCATCACAGCTACCGGTTTCAAAGCTGCAAAAACGATGAACGCCTTGCTCTATCGCGCCAAACTCTTTCACCGGAAACACTTTCATCGTGCCCGCAACTAACTCGCGGCGGTAATGGCCACAGGCATATTTTTCGGTATTAGCGATCATGTCCTTGCGGTTCCACGTCACGCCACCCGTGTCGTGGTAAAACTCCACATCTTCAGTGAAAAACGCCGCATGTTTCTTTAGTTCAGCGGGGACGGCGCACTTATTGAAACTGTCGAACACAGCAAAATCCACCGCTGCAATTTGGGTAGATAAAGTGTCTGTAAGTGCAGTAGCGGGCTGCGCAATGTCAGTTTGTGGAGCATCAGCGGTTTTATCCGATGCTGCTTTAGCTAATGTTGGCGTATCTGTGGCAACAGCAGGTTCGGTAGTGGCGAGTGACAAAGTTAAAACAGTGACTGTGGCTAGGCTATAAAATACTGGATTCATATTCTCTCCGTAAATATTGGCAATACATTTTGTATGGCGACGATTCACGTCACAAACATGAATGCACCACGAAACATAAAGTCACATCGCCAGCAAAGCTTATGCCAGTTAAAATATCCATATTAATCATATTGATATAGCTTCATATTACGTTATGCAGTTTTGTGCGGTGATAGTTTCTGATTATTCTCACTATTTTTTAGTGATTTATCCGACGACAGTCAGACTCAGATCGTCATACTCAGTGCCTTATGCTCAATCCGCTCAATGCGCTCAATCAGAATGACCATGCCAGCGAGCAACACGTCGAATATACGGTCTATCACACTGTTATTAAACACTAAAAATTTACACTGCCTTTACACAAAAGAGAGACATCCAAGCTTGAAGCTATAATTAAGAATAATTATCATTCGCCAAAATTACCGAAGGAAGAATGATATGCCCCGCTTTATCCGTCGCACTCGCCAAACCTCGCATCTATCTCATGCAACACAGACACCTATGTTGAGCCAGCTATCACGCGCTATTGGTTTATGTTTGTTATTACCTGCAGCATGGGCTAGTGCTGCAAATACGCAAGATACCACTCCAGAAATGGAACGCATGGTGATCACAGCAACACAAACTAAACACTCGGAGCTTTCGGCGCCCGCTTCGGTGTCCGTGATTAACCGCAGTGAACTTGAAGCGCTAGTCATAGACGATCTCGCTAGCGCAGTCCGTTATTTACAGGGTGTGAACATCAGCGAAGGCACGCCCTATGGCCGCAATGAGATCAGCCTGCGAGGTTTAGATTCAGATTACACTTTAATCTTGATTAATGGCCGCCGCATTAACTCCCGCGAAGCATTAACCTCTGGTTATGGCAACGATTTTGACTTGTCCTCTATTCCAATGTCTGCCATTGAACGTATCGAAGTTGTGCGTGGGCCTATGTCATCCCTCTACGGCTCAGAAGCTTTAGGCGGTGTGGTTAACGTCATACTGCGTCAACCGACTGAAGACTGGCAAACCAGCGTTGGCGTGCAATACGATGCACCGACCAGTGGCAAAGGTGGCGATAGCACTAAGTACAATTTCTACAGCAGTGGCGCGCTGATCAAAGATAAATTACTGGCAAACTTAATCGTCGACAGCAATAAACGCGATGCATGGCGCTCAGACTTAAAACCCACTATTGATGCGCTAGAAGACAGAGATGAAATCAGCGCCCTCGCCAATTTACAATGGCTGATTGATAACCAGCAAGATCTGCAATTTGACTTAAGTTACGCCAACGATGAACGCGAGTCTGATTGGAATAACTACGGCACGATTCTCACCAATAACCAACAAGCGGAGCGGATAAGTTCAGGTCTGACCCATAATGGCCACTGGAACTGGGGCGACACTCGCCTGCGCTATTACTATGAAAATGTTGAGGTGACTGACGACTCAGCGTTAATCGCCGAGATAGGTAATATCACCCAAACCAACCACAATCTCGACGGTCAAACTACTGTCCTGCTTGGCGATCACATGTTAACCAGCGGTGCAGAATACCGTTGGACCCAGCTCGAAAATAGCCGCAATATTTTAGGTGATGGCACCTTAGACGACAGCCAATCGGCATTGTATCTACAAGATGAATTTAGCTTAGGCGAACTCAATATCACCTTAGGTGGGCGCGTCGATCACCACGATATGTACGGCACCGAATTTAGCCCACGCTTGTATTTAGTGTATAACTTAAGCTCTGAATGGGTCATTAAAGGTGGTGGCGGCAAAGCCTTTAAAGCGCCAAATATGGCGCAATCCCAAGCCGATTATATTATCCCCGCTTGTCGTGGCGCCTGTACCGTTGCGGGAAATCCTGATCTTCAACCCGAAACCTCAGTGAACTACGAGTTATCGACCCAATATCAAACCACGGATTTTGGTGGCTCGATCACCTACTTCCATAACGATGTAGAAAATAAAATTATCACCGAAACTTGGAATAGAGTCCCAGGTACAGTATTAACTTACCAAAACGTGAACGAAGCTAAGATCACTGGTTGGGAATTACAAGCTTGGTACAATTTAACTCAAGATCTCAGCCTAAACGGTAATTACAGTAAAACCGATGCCGAAGATAAGCAAAATGGCGCGCCTTTTACCTTAACACCGGACGACAGCTATAACCTAAAACTGCAATGGCAGGCATTCGATGGTTTATCCACCTTTATCGCCTACCATTATACTGGCGAGCAGTATTTGCGAGCCAATGTCAAATCAGAGAGTTATGGCTCGCTCGATATAGGTGCGAATTATCAAATTAATCCTATGTTTAGACTGAAGCTTGGCGTGACTAACCTAACGGATTCTAAACGTGACCAAGTTGCCACCGACCTTGATTATATTCAAAAGAGTCGCAGTATTTATGCTGGGGTAACTGCAAGTTTCTAAGCTCTACAAGCCAGAAATTAATGTGTAATTATAGCTCTGCTACTCAACATTAAACATCATAGGCGAAGCCCGTTTTGGCTTCGCCTATTGTTTTAAGATCAAAATAAATATCACACATCCGACTAGAAAAAGTAAAATCAATATATTTTCTAAAATATAGAATTTTTAAATAAACATCAAAAATATAAATTACATAATCCAGATTTATATCATTAGTCTTTTACATTCTGCAATATAACCTTGATCATACTTTAACGCTAAAAAATAACTCACCCGTTAACCTTTGATAACGATCAAGGTTTTGTCATATTAAAAAACTATTATACACACGCAAGACTGCTAAAGCTTGAGGTGTAAAATTCTCGATTATTAAACTTACGCACCAAGCAAAAGCGATATTATCTTTCCGTTTATATCACTAATAAAACAGCGAGAAAAATACAGTTCCAACTTCAAGTTACATATTTCATAGCTAGATATGTGATTTACTCGCTTCAGAATGATGATTTAACCAACAATAAAAAAGGAAAATAACATGCTTAAAAAGATGATGCTAATGTGCGCACTGTGCTTTTCAACTAATTTAATGGCGGTATCACTTGCCGACAGTCATTCTGAAAGATCTGACTGTGAATCCTGCCATAAAGATAAAAAACCTTCAGCGGATTATGTTTTTGAAAATCAGCAATGTGTATCATGCCATGGAGAAATGAAAACACTCGCAGGCGAAGCTCATACTAAACATGATGGCGTTTTAACATGCACCAATTGCCATATCGCTCATCAAGAAAAAGCACCAGCAGATGCTTGCAAAGAATGCCATTAATTCACTAAAAATCTAAAACCAAAGGCCGAAGAATTATTTATTTTGAATGGAACCATTAGGCAGGATGCCACTTGACCCAACCTCCAAGGGTGTTTGCCATCTATTGCTCACAGGTGGCAATTTTTACCTCCGTTTTTATATCCTTACAATATGTGTAACGGCTCAATACTTAGCTCAGAATTCCATATCCGGCAAATAGGACAAGTTTACGTATGCTAGGTAAGCCATAGACGACTCTCAGGGGATTGTTCTCAAGAACGCCAATGCCTTTTCTAGATCACGGGTGCGCGCCATCGGTGGCAGCGAGTTTAAAAAAGCTTGGCCATAGTAGCGATTCACAATGCGATTATCGCAAAGGATCAGCACACCGCGATCTTTTTCATCGCGAATAAGACGGCCAACACCTTGTTTCAGCGCAATAATCGCCTGCGGTAACGACACTTCAGTAAAAGGATCGAGTCCCTGACGACTCACATTGTCGGCTCGGGCGCGATACAGGGGCTCATCGGGCGACACAAAAGGTAATTTGTCGATAATCACGCAACTTAACAATTTACCGCGCACATCCACCCCTTCCCAAAAACTACTGGTGCCGAGCAATACCGCATTGCCGAGTTGGCGAAACTTAGTCAGCAGACTCTGTTTACCTGCTTGGCCTTGTACCAGCAGCGGATACTGAGTGCGAGTTCGCAATGCCAGCGCCGCTTGTTCGAGCATTTTATGGCTGGTAAATAAAATAAAAGTCCGTCCCTGCGCCGCATCTATCGCTTGCACGCACACATCCACCAGCTGCTTTAACGCTTGCTGTTGATTGGTCACGCTCCCAAGTTGTCTAGGCACACAAAATACCGCTTGGCGGGGATAATCGAAGGGACTGTCGAGAATGCTTTGCTGCGCATCAACGATACCCATTTCTCGGGCAAAATGAACAAGACTACGATTAACCTGCAAAGTTGCCGAGGTAAATATCCAGCTGGTTTCTGGCACAAATAACTGTTGGCACTCACGGGCAATATTGATTGGTGAAATTCGCAGCACCACAAAGCGACTACCAAATTCGATGCTGTAGGCCGCCAAATTATTATCACAGTTAAAAAACACACTGAGCTTATTATTCAGCTCAGCCAACTTAATGGCGATATCATCTAACAATTCACTACGCCCAATATGGGCCATTAATAAATTCTGCAGCGCGGTTAATTCCGCTAATAAATCCCATGACGCCGCCGCGAGCGCTTTATTGCCCAGCACTAAACGCCAATCGGATTCACCGCAGGAATATAACTGATTATGCCAATCACTTAATTTAGCGAGGCAACGCTGGCAAAATTGGGCGAGTTGCCCAGTATCACTGAGTTCAGTCTGATAAATAGCGAGTAGCTTTTGAATGAAATCATCGATAGTACGACTCGAACATTGCTGGCCAAAATAGTTAACGCAAATATCGGGTAATAAATGCGCTTCATCGAAAATCACCACATCAGGATCGGGTAATAACTCGGCAAAGCCCGTATCTTTCAGTACGCTATCGGCGAAAAATAAATGGTGGTTAACCACAATGATTTTGGCATCCAGGGCACGGCTGCGCGCCTTGCGAGTAAAGCAGACATCGTAAAAGTCGCAGCGCTTGCCAATACAGCTTTCCTTAGTGCTGACCACAAGTGGCAGCGCCGAGGAATTCTCAGGCACTGAGGTTAAGCCGCCAATATCACCATCTTTGCAGGTGCTCGCCCACTGATTGATTTTCAACAAATCATCCAACAAACGCGCATCGATATGTGTCGCCTCACTCATTTGCTTATCGAGGCGCCACTGGCACAGATAATTATTGCGGCCCTTTAGTAGAGCCAGTTTAGGCTCAATCCCCAACATGGCGACCAGCGCGGGTAAGTCTTTAAAAAACAACTGCTCTTGCAAGTTTTTACTGCCCGTACTGACGATGACTTGCTTACCGCTCAATATCGCGGGGATCAAATACGCAAAGGTTTTACCTACCCCCGTACCCGCCTCAATCACCACATTGCCCTTCGCCGCTATCGCCTCACTCACTTCCTGTGCCATCTGCATCTGGCTTGTTCGCGCACTAAATCCTTGAATATGTTTAGACAATACTCCATCGGGCAAAAATGCGCGTTGCACTTCGGACGCGAGTCGACTCACCGCAGCGGCGCCTTTTAAGGCAGAAGGCTTAGCGGCGGTTTCTTTAGAGGAAACATGCTTTGATGTCGGTTGGCGGGAGCGAGTCAAAGGGAGAATCAATCCTTTATCAAGGTGTTAGGAACGTCAGTGAAAACAGTACTGCAAGTCCACACAATAAATTGCTGAGCGAGTGCATTGTGATGACTTTAATTAACCACAAGCACTGGTTAGTGACGCAAGCCGCGGCCGTAAACAATAGCGTTAAGCTTAACAGCTCGAAGCATTATGCTGATTTGAGATAAGACTACAAGTTAGCCGCGTAATTAACGCCAATTTAAACGTCGGTATTTGCTAGCATCCGCCAAAGCATGTGCGCTAGCTGTAACGGTTCGCAAACTTCTGTCGATTTCAGCCTGCCACTAACCATTTGAAATAAATAAGCTACCTCAGCAAAGCAAAACTCTATACCATTATATACGCTCGATAACAGGATGTTTCAGTGCCCAAGCATCAATACTAAGACGCAGGTAATCAGGATGAATGATGTCAAACGTTAGTCTTATCAATTTAAAAACAAGTGACACCACAACGCTACAACGTCTGCTCCAACTTTATTATTTTGATTCAACATCTTGGAGTAAAGAAGATATAGGCATTGATGGGTTATATGATGGATCTACAGCCTCAGATCTTGAATCCTATGTTAACTCACAAGAGGCAAAAGCCTACCTCATTTGGGTAAATGAAGTATTGATAGGCTTTGTTCTACTAGAATGGGTTGAAGATGAAAAAAGGCTTATCTGGGAACTGGCTGACCTCTTTATTCTTCCTAAATATCGCGGTGGTTGGATTGCGCTCGAAGTAGTCCGTCAAATATTTGAGCAGATTAGCACACCGATACTGGTCGCTACGTTCAAAGAAAATGAACTGGCTTTGCGCTTTTTTAAAGCGGTATCAAAACGATTACAGCTTAATTCAGTACGTGAGTTAATCGAGGATGAAACTACTCCGTTTTATACTTTCATCATAAATGAACACATCTAACAATCCATGTTATTCAAGTTTTTCTAAGCCACCCATTGTTTGTAGTAGTACGGTTAATTTGGCCATCTAGTTAGAATTGACCTCAGCAATTTCTACGTTTTTTGACCTTCGCCATACTTATCGTAATGTGAACTAGACGATTGTGAGTAATAGATCTTCCGCGCTTTTGTCCAAAAGTGAGCTAGGAAGCAACAGGCAGATGACATGTGATTACTGAGTCACTTGAACCTGTTTGTGTCGAGTGAAGATTGTCCCTAGGCAATTTGTCTGTCAGTCTTCCTCGGTATTCAAATTATTAATTCCTTAGCGATCAAATTGATTACAAAATTAGACATATGGATGAATCCCTACTAAAAAATAGACAGCAAATTGAGCTTGGTGATTTTTCAGGTGTTAGACGCCAGCAACCTATGTAGCAGAAAGGATGATCACTTACTCGTCTATTTTTAGCAGGAATTATTAGCCAACTGTATGAACTCTATGCCAACATGCCAAACAGAGTGATGACCACCTTAGAGCAAATGGTGCCTAAAGTAGAAGTGTATAGTATTGATGAAGCGTTTTTAGATCTATCACGCATCGATAAATGCACCGATATTCATCAGCTTGCATTAGATATTTATCAGCGAATACCGCAATGGACAGGGATCAGTGTTTGCGTTAGCATTGGGCCGACAAAGACCCTCGTCAAACTGGCAAACTATGCTGCTAAGCGTTATCCAGCAACCCGGGGCGTGGTTGATTTGCGCGACCGAGAACGCCAACGACGACTCATGGCGCTTATCCCTGTCGAGGAAGTCTGGGGAATAGGCCGTAGGCTTACGAAACGCTTGAACATCATGGGCATAAATACCACGCTGCAATTGGCGGATGCGCATCCCAAACTTATCCGCGATACCTTTTCGGTCACCGTTGAGCGCACGGTACGCGAGCTTAACGGCATTGCCTGTGATGACATACAAGAGATCGCCGTCACTAAGCAACAAATTATCAGCTCCCGCTCCTTTGGTAGTCGTATTGATAACCTGGAAGCGATGCAACAGGCAATCAATGAATACACTTTTAGGGCCTGTGAAAAACTGCGCTCCGAGCGCCAGTACGCTAAAGCGATGTCGGTATTTGTGCGTACTAGTCCTTTTAGTGGTGTGACTCCCCAGTACAGCAAATCGCTGTCGGGCAGTTTAGTTCGCCCCAGCAATGATACGCGGGATTTTGTCACCCTTGGCCAAAGCCTACTGCAACGCATTTGGCGTGAAGGTCATGCCTATGCAAAGGCTGGTGTCATTTTAGGGGATTTTTTTGGTGCAGGCGTGTTTCAGCTCGGATTATTCGATGACGTCACGCCTAGGCCTAAAAGCAAGGAGCTGATGCAGTTACTCGATAAAGTAAACCACAGCGGCCACGGAAAAATTTGGTTTGCAGGACAAGGTATTGACCCAACTTGGGGGATAAAACGTGAACAGCTCTCCCCTCGTTACACCACCCAATGGGCACAATTGCCCATAGTGACATAATCAGCAGATCCAGTGGCTAAATGACCATCTGCGAATCGCATTAATACTCTAAGCATTGGTTATTCAGTTAAGCTCACTCCACTCCTGACGACATTAATCAGAATAGGCTTATCAGCCTAAACCCATCTCACTAAGACTGTGCCAGCAAAACTCATCTCGCTTGGTAAAATAATTTTAAAAACCAATGTTTAACATTGAAAATGATAAGACAATGAACGCAGTAGAGATATGACTAAAGCATTAAAGCAGACTTGCAAGTCTTCGCGATCTTAAAAAGATAAGCAAGGGCAATCATGAGCTTGCCCTAAACATAGATGCGGCTTTCAACATTATTCTGTTTTAAATCTCAACTAACACTAGAATGTATCCAACACTATAATCCAACGATTGCAAAACCGACTTAACACTAAAATCCATCGGCGTTAGCGCTAAAATGGTATCAACATCCATTATGCTTTGCCTATTATCTCAGCCTTAACACTCTTCATCACTCAGGTCTTCAAAGTACCAGTAACCGAGGTTCACCCACTCAGTCAGCTGCGTAAGCAAATCGGCATCGGCTAACCAGGGGGCTAAGGCGGTTTTATCTAACTGATTGCTATCACATAGTAGTGGGATCACCTCGGCCAATTCGGCTGAAAGCAGATACTTATCACCATTAATATACACAACGCCTTGTCCCACATTGATATCAAAATACAAACAACGCAGTCCGCCGAGGCGAATAAGCGGTTGCTCATCGAGCCATGCGAGCACTTCGTCTTGTGTGATGTCCAACGGCTCATCGGGTAAATCGAGGGCGCATTTAGATTGAGTTAAATAGCGGCCCGAAAACTCGCTCACCAGTTCATCGGTTAACATATTAGTCAGTTGCGTACGTAACCGCGCTAAATCACGATTATCAACACAACCACTGCGCGTTGTCTGCTCGCGGTCTGGATCTTCAATCTGCTGTGTGCCTAAATCTTGCTCAGACAGATGATCGGCCAAAGCACTTACCATATCTTTGGCGGAAGCTGTACGATAACCTACTGAAAAACTTAAAGACTGTTCTAAGGTTATGCCGTCATGGGGGAATCCAGGGGGAATATAAAGGATGTCGCCGGGCAACAACTCAGTATCGATAATCGGTTCAAAGGCTTCTGTGTGCAGCAAAGCGGGATGGGCGGCAAACTCTTTGTGCGGCCCCAGATCGCCCACGCGCCAACGGCGACGTCCCGAACCTTGGCAAATAAACACATCATACAGATCGATATGTGGCCCCACGCCACCGCCAGGAGTGGCAAAACTCACCATCACATCATCTAAACGCCAGCGCGGAATAAAATCAAAACATTGGATCAGGACTTCTGCATCGGGCACCCAGTTGTTCAAGGCTTGCACGATCAAAGTCCAATCCCGTTCACCGAGATGATCGTAGGAATCAAAAGGGCCAAATTCAGCCTGCCATTGCCCTGCCTGTTGGTACACTCGCCGAGATTCCACCAGCTCATCCATGGCTAACCCAGCTAACTCTTCGGGCGAGATTAAATCTTGAAAATGTTTGAATCCTTGGCGGATAACCAAAGGTTTTTTCTGCCAATATTCTGCTAAAAATTGCGCGGGCGTTAAGCCATTAATATCGAGTTGCATGGGTTGCTCACAAACCAAACTGTTATTCATAGAGGTAAATGCTAACAGGAAGCGAAACCAAGAAAGCTCGACCGGATCAACAAAGCATTAAGTCTTTTATCAGCGTTAATGTGATAGTGAATTTACTAACGTATTGAATTACAATCGGCTTATCTAAAAGCGTTGCGCTGTCAAAGACGACAATGCTGACACATCATTTATAGAGTCCATGTAAGATCTATGCCTACATCTGCAGCTAACACTTTGGTCGTGCTCGACTTTGAAACCACGGGGCTATCGCCCAATCAAGGGGACCGCGCGATTGAAATCGGAGCTGTGCTGATTGAAAACGGCGTGATCACCCAAAGATTTTCAGAGTTGATGAACCCAGGATTTAGAATAAGTCGTTTTATTGAGGACTACACAGGGATCAGCAATCAAATGCTCAGGGATGCAGCGCCCTGCAATGAAGTGATGGCGCGTTTTGCCGACTTTATCGCCGATCATAACTTAGTCGCCCACAATGCGGCATTTGATCAGCGCTTTTTAGACGCGGAATTTGCTCAAATTCGCCATCGCTATCGAGGGCAATTTGGTTGCTCCTTGCTGGTGGCGAGACGTTTATATCAAGCGGCACCCAATCATCAGTTAGGTACTTTAGTGCGCTATAAACAGTTACCAACCGATGGCACCTTTCACCGCGCCTTAGCCGATGCCGAAATGACTGGCCATTTGTGGCTGGCAATGCTGGCAGACCTTCAGCAAGAGTTTGGTCTCAATGCTCCCACCTTCGAGTTACTGCAAAAAATCGCCAAGAAAACCAAAGCAGATGTGCCGAAGTTTTTACGTCAATATGCGGTTAAGTGATCCCAAAAAGCAAAAAGCCGATAAATCCAAGGATTATCGGCGATGTTTGAATAAGCAAATTAAGTGCTCAACGACTTGCCAGCAAAAAACAGCAAGCTCCTAGCAATAACGGCCCATCTATAACGGCTTAAGCGGCGCACTATCAATGCAGCAGGAACTGCGAACCACTAAGGTCGTCGGAATAAGCTGCGCACTCACCTCTTGTCCGCGGATAAGTTTGAGTACACTGTCGACTAAAATTTCACCAGCTAATTGGGTATTCTGCTTAATGGTCGTTAATGGCGGATTGGCAAAACTCGCCACCGGAATATCATCATATCCCACCACTGCAACTTGTTCTGGGACTGAAATGCCCTTCTCTTTCAGCGCACGAATAGCACCAATGGCAATCAGATCGCTAGCAGCAAAAATAGCATCAAACTGTGCGCCTTTGGCCATCAATGCCATAGCCGCATCGTAGCCAGCACTTTCAGTGCTAATGGCCGACACTTGCTTAGTGCGATCGACAGCAATATTCGCCATTTGCAGCGCCTTCACATGGCCTAAATATCTGTCCCTAAACTCGGGGCTGTGGCTTGAGGCATCGCCTAAAAAGGCAAAAGCTTTACGACCAAGGGAAATCAAGTGCTCTGTTGCAATCAAGCCGCCTTGATGATTATCACAACCAATGGAAAGTACTGACTTATTGTTATGCTCAGCGCCCCAGATCACAAAGTGAGTATTCTGCGCGAGCAATCGCTCCAGCTTTTGCTCGTAGTCCATGTAGTCGCCGTAACCAAGCAGGATAATACCGTCAGCTTTATTACTGTCTTCATAATCGGCGTGCCAATCGCTGGACAATTGCTGAAAAGAAACGAGTAAATCATAACCTTGCTGCGCCGTTGCTCGGGTAATGGAGCCAAGCATAGACAGGAAAAAAGGATTGATTAACGAGTCATCGTTGGTGGGGTCTTCACACAATAACAGCGCTAAGGTATGGCTATTTTGGGTGCGAAGATTGCTGGCATTTTTATCGACCTTATAATTCAACTCTTTGGCAATGGTTTGAATACGTTGGCGAGTTTCTAAATTGACTAACGGGCTGTTTCTAAGGGCACGGGAAACCGTTGACTGGGATACGCCAGCACGATAAGCAATATCAATCGAGGTCGCTTTCGATGCCATAAAGAGGATTTAACCTTAGTTATTATTTTGCGTCGATACTAAAACAGTTCCACCCACTTGTATAGACGAATGCGTTAACATCCGTCTTACATTAGAGACTCTGCTTAAATGCCGAGCTGATCGAGCAAATCATCGGCTTCATTATCAATGGCACGAGTCGCAATGGCGGGTTTATCGGCCATCTTAACCCAAGGCGAAACATTCGAATTTGAGTCGTTATTTCCCCCAATCGAACTGTGCTGCTCTAACAGACTATCGGGATCGAATTCTTCATCGTAGACAAATTCATCTAAGCGAATGAATTCGGTTTTGTCCATGGCAAACTCGAGGTAGAAAATATGGTTATTCTCAGTCCTAAACGACACTCTACGGGCAACCGCATCGTCTAAGTTAGCGTCGATTGATATGGTTAACTCTTTATTAATCGTCAACATTTTTGGCTGGCTTTGGCTGATTGACGTTTGCAATTCTTTAGAAATTTTATTAATAAAATCCCCTAGAATTTGGTTCATCAGTTCGCCCATCACGTTACCCACTTCATCTGACGTGTGCGAAAACGCGAGCTCAGATTCAGGCATCCCCATGTTCAGCATGTAGCGACGGTAGATTTCAATCGCCGCCGACGCGGAAAAGTTGATCACAACCAGCCCTGAAAAACCACCGTCGAAAATCGAGAAACAACCGAGATCAGGTTTAAGACGAGTACGCGCAATACTTTGTACCATACCCGCATGGGTAACATTGCTGGCACTGGTGCTAGAAAGGACGTGGGCGACTGAGTGGCATAACTTCAGTAAAATATCATCCGACGTTACGATAGTATTTGTGGTCATAATCGATTCTCAAACTGAATAATGAATTAATCTTGCGCGTAAAAGCGTAAAAAATCAAAATTAAAACAATTGATTAGCCTAATATAGCAAGATGGCAAAATTAACATAATGCTAACTTATTGATATTTAATAGATCAGATAAAACCTTCAACATAAAGCGACTTATAAAACGGCCTAACTTAATAAGAACATGCCCCATAATGCAACAGATTAAAGTTCCCTATCACTATTCCCTGCTTTAGATCAAAGAAACTCATATTTTATAACGGCTTTTACTTAATTTATGTCACAGACGATTCAATTGAGATTGATTCGCAGGTATATTGATGCACAATAATAAGCCCTTAAGGAATCCAAATGATCACGTTTTTGCGCCGGTTTACCATTTTGCAACGCTTAATGATGATGCTCCTTATGGCCGCGATAGGGACTGTGTGTTTTGCCAGTTTTTCAATTAAAGAGCAGTACAGTAATTTAATTGAGCAGAAATGGTTGCAGATAGACGGTCAGCTCGCCAGCATGTTAAGCGTGATAGATGTGCACCGTCAGGATGCGCTCAAAGGTAAGTTTAGCGAAGCAGAAGCTAAACAAATCGCCGCGGATTTAATCAATCAAACTCGCTATTCAGGTTCAGGCTACTTCATTGTTATTGATGATAATAATCAAATCCTCGCCCACGGGGATAGCGCAAATCTTATTGGCACCTCAGCATTAACCTTCAAGTTACCTAATGGCACAAATCCCTTAGCCACTATGCTGCCATTAGCGCGTGCTAAATCGAAAACGACCCTCGAATACCCTATCGCCGATCCTATGACACGTGCCATCGAAGATAAGCTCGCAGAAGCCCGTTACTACCCACAATGGGGTTGGACAGTCATAACAGGCGCTTATCTTAGCGATGTCAAAGCGAGCTTAAAGTCAGTCATTATTGATTACCTGATTATCATGTTTTTGATTTCAGTGCCGATTTTTGCCTTCTTCCTTGTGCTTAACCATTCCATCACCTCACCATTAAATGATGCTATTGATGCCCTTGAAGATATTGCCCAAGGCGAAGGCGACTTAAGTCAGCGCATTAATGCTCAAGGTAAAGATGAGATTGCCCATCTCGCCCGCGCCTTCAACATGTTCGCCCAAAAAATTGGCGACATGGTCGGCCATTTACAACCTTTAGGCCAAGCATTAGATAAAGATGCAAAACAGCTTTTGATTGCAGTTGAAGAGTCCAATCAGAGTGCTGAACATATCCACAGAGAAACTGGCAGCGTCGCCACAGCCGTCAATCAAATGCTGTCGACCACCCATGAAATGGCGAGCAACACCCAGCAAGCGGCCGATGCGGCGAACAGCGTAAAAGAACAAGCGCAGCAAAGCCAAGTCGTGATCGACAACACCGTCAGCAACACAGAAAAACTGGTGGCAGAATTAAAAGCCTCTGAAGTCATCACCCAAAAGCTAGGCGTCGCCTCACAGCAAATCGGTAGCATTCTCGATGTGATCCGCAGCATTGCCGAGCAGACCAACTTGCTCGCCCTCAATGCCGCCATTGAAGCTGCTCGAGCTGGGACCCACGGCCGTGGTTTTGCCGTGGTTGCCGATGAAGTCCGCGCCCTTGCTACTCGCACCCAAGACTCGACCAATGAGATCCAAAAAATCATTAGCGAGATCCAATCCGGTGTAGGCTCAGTGATGAAGAGCAACAATCAAACTCAACGGCAATCCGATGAGCTGCAGGCCCAAGCCCACGAAGCGGGTAAAGCCATGGCGGCGATTCTGCAATTGATTGCCCATATCAGTGACATGAACACACAATTAGCCAGCGCCACTGAAGAGCAATCATTGGTGACCGAAGAAATTAATCGAAATATTTGTAATATTTCGGAATTAACCGAAGTCTCAGTAAAAGCTAACGAAAGTAATAGCCATGCAGCTCAGTCACTGCAAGACATTAGCCAAGACATGTCCCGCACCTTAGGCCAGTTTAAAATCTAACTAAAGTGTATGAGAACGGCATGACTTGTCGATTGGGGCGCCATAGGGCGCCCTTTTCTTTGGGTAAACCTTCTGGTAACGCTTGTTAACCGCTATCTCACCAATAATAAATTTCAACGACAAAATCCCATTAACCACAAATTCTCTGTCACGCTAACGTTTGATATGCGGTATGCTTTAGCCTTAAAAATCCAACCGAGACACTGCCATGCGAATGACCTTAGCCGTTCACCCTGAACAGTACACAATTCATAGCTTTAGCCCGAATGCCGTATTGCCCAGTGAGGTTTTTGCACAGGACATGTATTTCATTGGTAAGACCCAAGAAGGTTTATCTTTAGTCGTTTCCAGTGAAATGGAACTCGACAGCCTAGAGCAAGAACCGGGCTGGTGTTGCTTTGAAGTACTCGGGCCACTGGGATTTTCGATGACAGGCATTTTATCTAAAGTGTCTGGCACCTTAGCGGACGAACAAATCAGTATTTTTGCGATTTCGACCTTTGATACCGATTACATTTTAGTAAAAAATAATCGCCTCAAAAGTGCCATCGCCGCCTTGAAAAAACAAGGCTATCACATCATAGAATCGAAAGACGAAGTGTAATACCCCTTTAAATATGAGCTCATCTACTATGTACGAAAAAACAGTCACCATTACCGCCAAACATGGCATTCATACCCGCCCAGCAGCCTTACTGGTTAAAGAAGCCAAAACCTTTGACTGTGATGTCATGGTCGAATGTAATGGTAAGCAAGCCAGTGCTAAGAGTCTGTTTAAGCTACAAACCTTAGGCTTATATTCTGGCGTCACGGTAAGAGTGTTTGCCGAAGGTGAACAGGCACAGGCCGCGGTTGAGAAAGTCTCTGAGCTGCTCATAACTCTAAGCTAGGCCTTTTCTTACGCTAAAGTGCATTTATCTGCAGGTTTAGCCGACACGCAAAAAACTCGTCTCGACCGTCTTGACATACTAATGCTTTACAAGCTTAGCGTCACTCAACTAGACTCGCTATCGCTAACGGACACTCAGTTCAGTGGTTAATTTAGGAAGGGATATGTCAATAACGGGGATTATAGTGTCATCGGGAATTGCCTTTGGACAGGCTCTTCACCTGCACCACACCGAACACCACCTCGATTATCGCCCTATTCCCCTGTCTAAAATCCCTCAACAACAGGGTAAATTTGCCAAAGCCTTGCAAGAACTACAGGCACAACTGACCCACAGCCAAGCTGCACTCGATAGTGACTCCGAAAATTATCAGTTGATCGAAGCCGACTTATTGTTATTAGAAGACGATGAATTAATCGAGCAAGTGAACGATGCCATTCGCACCTTACAATTGTCGGCAAGTGTGGCGGTGGAACGTATTTTTGCCCATCAGGCCAATGAGTTACAATCCTTAGATGATCCCTATTTAGCCAATAGAGCCCAAGATGTGCGCTGTTTAGGCCAAAGAGTCGTTGCGGCGATAAACGGCCATTTAGCTCAAGGGCTCGAAAAACTCGATAGGCCCACTATCTTATTAGCGCAGGATTTGACCCCCGCCGAATTTGCCTTACTGCCGCGGGAAAACCTCTGCGGTATTGTACTGAAAACGGGCGGTTTAACGAGCCATACGGCCATTTTAGCCAGAGCAGCCGGCATTCCAGCCATCTTAAGTTGTCAGTTCGACGCAGACTCTATTCCCAACGGCACGCCCTTAGTGCTCGATGCACTCGCGGGTGAACTTTGTGTCAATCCCAATCCAGACCAACAGGCAAGACTCACAGTCACCTTTCACCATGAACAAGCAAGGCGCGCAGCACTTCAAACTTACAAGGATGTCCCAGCGCAAACCCAAGACGGTCATACCGTGGGACTCATGGCAAACGTGGGTAATCTCAACGACATCACTCATGTCAGCGATGTCGGCGCCGATGGAATAGGTTTGTTTCGCACCGAATTTATGTTGATGAACGTCGCCACCCTGCCCGATGAAAAAGCCCAATACAGCTTATATTGCGATGCATTGCACGCCCTAGGCGGTAAAACCTTTACCATCCGCACCTTAGATATAGGTGCAGACAAAGAACTCCCCTGTTTATGCCAAGAAATTGAAGATAATCCTGCCTTGGGTCTTCGCGGCATTCGCTACACCTTGGCGCACCCAGAATTATTTAAAACCCAATTGAGGGCCATTCTGCGTGCCGCTAACCATGGCCCGATCCGTTTGATGTTCCCTATGGTCAATCAAGTCGAAGAATTGGACGAGGTGTTTGCACTCATTGCCCAGTGCCAAGATGCCTTGGAAGAAGAAGAAAAAGGCTATGGCGAACTTAGCTACGGTATCGTTGTCGAAACCCCTGCTGCGGTATTCAACCTCAACGCTATGCTGCCAAGACTCGATTTTGTCAGCATTGGCACCAACGATTTAACCCAATATGCAATGGCAGCCGATAGGACAAACCCGCAGCTTACCCGTGACTATCCGTCCCTTTCGCCTGCCATTTTAGCCTTAATTAACATGACAATAACCCAAGCTAAGGCCGCTAATGTTAAAGTTTCTCTGTGCGGTGAACTCGCCAGTTCACCGCAAATTGCGCCACTGTTAATCGGCATGGGGTTGGACGAACTCAGTGTTAACTTAAGCTCACTCTTAGAAGTGAAAGCTGCCATTTGCCAAGGCAGCATCACACAATTTTCGGCATTAGCGCACACAGCATTACAACAAGATAGAATTGCAAGCTTACAGCAGTGTATAACAAGCTATAAATAGAGACATTTATTCGTTATGCTGCATTACAGAACAAAAACAATGACAAAAACAAGCAAAAGAGGCTCTAGATTATGGGATTTTTAAGCCGAATAAGGCGCTTGGTATCGGGCCAGACTCAATTAGCTGGCGGTATCATGGTATATGCCCCCGTTTCCGGGGATATCGTCGCCATTGAAAAAGTCCCCGACGTGGTTTTTGCTGAAAAGATTGTCGGTGATGGCATCGCTATCGCCCCCAAAGGCGAATTAATTCTGGCGCCTATCGACGGCACTATAGGTAAAATTTTTGAGACAAATCATGCGTTCAGTATTGAGTCTCCCCAAGGTTTAGAGCTATTTGTTCACTTTGGTGTAGGTACAGTCGAGCTGAGAGGCAAAGGGTTTAAACGTTTGGCCCAGGAAGGTCAAGAAGTGAAAGTCGGCGATCCGATCCTGTCATTCGATATTGATTACCTTAAAGATCAAGTCGACAGCCTACTCACTCCTGTCGTTTTGGCAAACATGGAAGATGTCAAATACCTCGACAAAGCACAAGGCAGTGTCACCGCAGGCAAAGACGTGATCTTTACGGTACAGCTCTAATTTAACCATTTCGAATCAATCGTTTATCGATTGTTTTCTGAATAATAAAAGGCTGACTCACCATCATGAGCCAGCCTTTTAAGTTTTTGAAAACCAAGCCTATACACGGTATTTGAATTCGCCAAACTGCACCGATACACAGGCTTGAGAGAATCTATTTCGACCATTCTCACGCTAAGCATCACGTTCCCTGCGAATAACGGCTACATAACTCTAGTACATTAATCTGCTTTAAACATGGCAAAATCGGGGCGCGGTGTTCAATAACAGAAATTGGATGAAAATAATCACCCTAGTATTGGTGAAAATCATGCGAGAATTTAATGCCAGTAAATCAGGAACATTTAAACTACAACTTCTACCATCACTTAGATTGTCATTCGATGAGGCACAGGTCGCCAAAGTAAGATCCGATTTTCGTAACACAAGCTCAGTAGCACATCCCACTTGTGACATGCGACGCACAATGCCACAATGCCAGTAAAATCAATGCTTGCAAGCCAAGCGTCCATCCACACTGGAGCATCATTTTGACCCTCTACGGTATTAAGAATTGCGATACAGTGCGTAAAGCACGTAAATGGATTGAAAATCATCAACTTCCAGTTCATTTCCATGATTTTAGAGATGACGGCCTACGTCAAGAAGACCTCGAATTCTGGTGTAACACCTCAGGCTGGGAAACCGTATTCAATAAGCGCAGCACGAGCTTTCGTGCGCTCAGTGACGCAGATAAAACCGATATCGATCAAACCAAAGCCATTCAACTTATGCTGACGCAACCGACACTGATCAAACGCCCCGTCTTAGTCGTCGGTGAACAAGTGCTGATTGGTTTTGATGAAGCCGCCTATAAAAGAGTATTCTCAGTATGATGCTTGCCGACAATTATCCCGTTACAGAACTGACAAAAGCGCTGATCGCCCGCCCTTCGGTGACGCCGCTTGATGAAGGCTGTCAAACCTTAATGGCTGAAAGACTCAGCGCCATCGGCTTTAATATCGAACCTATGGTATTTGAAGACACCACCAATATGTGGGCTCGCCGTGGCAATGAAGGTCCGGTTTTTTGTTTTGCCGGCCACACAGATGTTGTGCCAACGGGTGATGTGAGCCGTTGGCACACGCCGCCGTTTGTGCCCACCATCATTGATGGCTACTTATATGGCCGCGGCGCAGCGGACATGAAAGGCTCACTCGCTGCTATGGTGATTGCCACCGAACGCTTTGTGGCTAAACATCCCGATCATCATGGCTCTATCGCCTTTTTGATCACCAGCGATGAAGAAGGTCCATTCATCAACGGCACGACGCGAGTCATTGATACCTTAGAAGCGCGCAACGAGAAGATCACTTGGGCATTAGTCGGCGAACCCTCATCAACCCTAAAGCTGGGCGATGTGGTCAAAAATGGTCGCCGCGGCAGTTTAACCGGCAACTTAACCGTGAAAGGCATTCAAGGCCACGTGGCCTATCCACACCTTGCCGATAATCCAATCCACAAAGCCGCGCCTTTTTTGGCCGAGCTAAGTCAAATGCACTGGGATAATGGCAATGAGTTCTTTCCGCCCACCAGCTTCCAAATCGCCAATATTAATGGCGGCACAGGTGCATCAAATGTGATCCCTGGCGCACTGGAAGTGATGTTTAACTTCCGTTACTCCACCGAAGTGACCGCCGAAATCTTGATTGAGCGAGTTGAAACTCTATTGAAAACATATCAGCTAGACTACGATATCAGCTGGATTTTCAATGGCCTACCATTTTTAACCGGTGATGGCCCGTTATTAGATGCAACCCGTATCGCGATTCGCCAAGTCACAGGTTATGAAACCGATCCGCAAACCACAGGCGGCACATCAGACGGTCGCTTTATCGCGCCAACGGGCGCCAAAGTGTTAGAGCTTGGCCCTGTCAACGCCACCATTCATAAAGTGAATGAATGCGTTAAAGTGGACGACCTTGAGCAGTTAGCCCTGTGTTATGAAGTCATTTTGGAACAATTACTGTGTTAGCACATCTGAAGATCCGTCCCGAAACCGCAAAGCTTTACGGCTTAAGCTCCCCTGAATTGGTGGATTATTTAAGCCCGTATCACCTTAGTTATCATAGCTTTGGGTTAGAGGAGAACACAGCTATCGCCTTTAAGTCTATGGCGGCAAAAGCTGAAGATGCGGGCATAAAACTCGCGATTTGCTCGGCTCATCGTCCCTTTGAACGGCAAATGGCAATTTGGAATGCCAAGGCTAGTGGTAAACGCGCGGTATTGGATGCCAATGAGTTACCGGTCAATATTCAGGGCTTAAGTGACGATGCCATAGTTGACTTGATTTTGCTCTGGTCGGCGTTGCCTGGCGCTTCACGCCACCATTGGGGTACCGATCTCGATGTGTTCGATGCGGCTCAAATTGATGTTAAAACCCTGCGCCTTGTTGAAGCTGAATATGTTCAGGATGGTCCCTGCGCTAAATTGCATGCTTGGCTGGTAGAAAATGCCCATGATTTTGGCTTTTACTTCCCGTTTCAGCAGGGACAAAGTGCGGTAAGTCCTGAACCTTGGCATATCAGCTATTTCCCTGTAGCGCAGTTATTGTTGCCACAATTCGATCGTGCCGAACTGGCAATCCTGTTAGAAAACAGTGATATGTTGCTAAAAGATGCAGTACTCGCCCGATTAGACAATCTAATAGATGAATACGTGCTGCGTATCGCTCAGCCCTAATCACGAAATACTCGCCAAGATCAGTCAACACAGGTTAAGCATAGCGCTATATCGTCAAAATTGGCCCCAAAATGCGGTTTAACACAGTGATATATTTGATAAAGTAGGTTTTATGGATTTTTCTTCACACCGTCAGCAGCTTGTTATTGCCGATCGAAAATTAAGTTACCTTGATGTCGGCTCAGGCCCTGTATTGTTGTTTGGGCACAGTTATTTATGGGATAGCGCTATGTGGGCGCCTCAAATTGCCACCTTAAGCGCCCAGTATCGCTGCATAGTGCCTGAACTTTGGGGCCATGGTCAGTCAGATTTACTGCCCAATAACTGCAAAACGCTACTCGATATTGCCGATCAAATGCTTGAGCTAATGGATGCTCTTGAGATAACTCACTTTAGTGTTGTCGGACAATCTGTCGGTGCTATGTGGGGCGCAGAATTGGTGCTGAAAGCACCAACAAGAGTTAAAACCCTCGTTATGCTCAACAGTTTTATCGGTTTCGAACCCGAAGTCACCCGTGCGAAATATGATGGCATGCTGGATATGATTACCGCCGCTAAGGCGATCCCTGCGCCACTGATCAGTGCAATTTCCCCTTTATTCTTCGCCAATGATGCCGCGAATAACACTCCCGAACTGGTTACGGGCTTTGAACAGTCACTTGCCAGTATCACAGCGGAGCAAATCCCCACGATAGTTAAACTTGGACGAATGATTTTTGGTCGTCGCGATACCATGGAATACGCCGAGCAATTGACGCTGCCCTGCCTCATCATGGCTGGCGTGGAAGATAAGGCCCGCAGCGTATTGGAAAGTTACCTGATGAGTGATGCCATTGACGGCAGCCAACTTGTGCATATTCCTGCGGCAGGACACATATCAACTCTCGAACAAGCGGAATTTATTAACCAACATTTAGCCGATTTTCTGGCTAAACATTATTAATCAATCGCTAAATCTACGCTTCAAGGTGCGAAAACTCGCATCTTGAAGATGAGTATTTCTACTTAGCACATGTTATCAATATGTGCTTATATCAATATTGCTCACCCATACTTAATTCCTATTTTATGGATAAATACATTAGGCTTTACTTTATTAAAGTCTGTTATTGAGCACGCCTCGTTTCATTAAACTCACCTGTGAAACCTCTATTAACAAGTAAAGACCTTGTTTTTGTTCCAAGCGGCTTAAAAAATGTTGCACAAAGGTGAAATCTACTAATTATCAACTACCTTTATACTGTATTCCCTCAACAAGGTATTCTGCCATGAGAAAAAGTACAGTTGCCCTCTGCGTATTCAGCACACTTTATATACCGTCTCTTTATGCCGATGTTCAAATAAATGGATTTGCCTCTATTGTCGCGGGCTCAAGTCTAAGTGACGATAAAAGCTATTATGGTTACGACAAAGAACTCGATTTTAATAATGATTCCAAAGTTGCCTTACAATTTACCGCCGATCTTGGTAGTGGCTTAAGAGCTACTGCACAAGTGCTATCCAGAGGCAGTAACGATTATAGCGCTGAATTCGAATGGGCTTATATCTCCTATGACATCAGCGACAAACTTATGCTTATGGCGGGTCGCCAACGTTTTAATCTCTATAAATACTCCGATTATATTGATGTAGGCTATGCCTATCATTGGATCACTCCGCCCCGCGGAGTTTATTCACTGCCATTTAATTCAGGTGAAGGTGTAGGCTTAGTTTATGCCGATTTATGGGGCGATACCGAAGTAGGTTTGACCTATAAATACATTACCACTTCAGTTTCTGACTACTCACCTACGGGTTCATCAACACCTCCTGCGCCCTTCTCCGCCGAGGGCCACATAATGAACTTTAACTTTGTAACCTATGGGTTTGAGTACGGTTTAAATATTGGCATAGTTACCGATTTCTCCTACGAATTACCCGCACTGCTTGGCTTAGGCAATGCAATTTCTCAAACCGGACTCTTTACTCAGCAAGTGGTTGATGATCTTTTACCGATTAATGACAGCGCGTTACTCATTGGCGCTAACGTTAAATATGATGCTGAAAAATGGTTTATTTTGGCCGAATACACGCGAATTGATGTCGATCCCAGTAGCTTTAATATTCAAGATTCAGCCTTTGTTTCCGGCGGGATCCGCTATCATGATTTCACCTTCCACTTAACCTACGGTATTGATAAAGGTGAGCCCCAATATGATGCCTATGACGCTATGTTACCTGTTTACAATAGTCTGCCACCGGCAAACCAAGCTGCACTCGCACCGCTTGTTTTTGGTACACAAGCAGCGCTTGAAGCACAACAGGAAGACAGCGCCTACTACATCATAGGCACCCGCTGGGATTTCCATCCTTCTGCCGCACTGAAACTAGAGTACACCAACTACAGTAACGACAAACCGTCCTCCGATGAACAGTTGCTGAGTATGGCAATAGACTTAGTTTTTTAAGGAGTTAAGCATGAAACTATTAATAAGTTCTCGGTTGATGATAAAAACCTTAGTCGCCAGTGCGCTTCTACTTGGCAGTGCCTGTGTTCAAGCCGAAATTGCCGTCGTGGTGCACCCTTCTAATACGTCAGAAATTAGCGCTGCGGATATTTCACGGATCTATTTAGGCAAACTCAAGTCTTTCCCCAGTGGTGGCACTGTCGTCGCACTCGATCAACCTGAAGGCACGCCCGCACGTGATGCCTTTGTTAAACAGATCCTTAATAAAACCGAGAGTCAGTTAAAAGCCTATTGGTCAAAACTGGTCTTTTCAGGCCAAGGTCAACCGCCCAAAGTCGTCGACTCCAGCGCTGAAATGCTCGCATTGATTGCCGCCAATCCCAATATGATCGGATTTGTTGACGTCAGCGAAGTAAACGACAGTGTGAAAGTGATCAGTAAGTTCTAACCCATACTGCATCATCCTTGTCCGCCTTAATCTGTGGCGGACAAGGTTTCCACTCAGCATTAAGCGCGATATGAACAACAAACACACCATCAAATGGTGCTTGAACCCTCAGAGAGGGCTTATCCATTTGCAGTACTATTAAGAAAAAATAATCTCGATTTTTCAATATCCTGATTCAAACCTTAATTGGATAGACCAGCAGAGCCAAATTTGCTGGTATACTCTTGCTAAAAATGTGCTGCTTGCATGAATTAGAGCATGAGAAGACATTTTATATGTCAATAAAACAATAGGTTAAAATGAAACTACTCAAACCTTTATTCGACAATAACCGCCGCTGGGCCGGACGTATACGCCAAGAAAATCCTGATTTTTTTGAACAATTAGCGAAACAGCAACATCCTGAATACCTGTGGATTGGCTGCTCAGATAGTCGCGTACCCTCAAACCAAATCATTGATCTTATGCCCGGTGAAGTCTTTGTTCACCGTAATATCGCCAACATGGTGATCCATACCGATCTTAACTGCTTATCTGTACTGCAATACGCCGTCGATGTGCTCAAGGTGAAGCATATTATGGTGGTGGGTCACTACGGTTGTGGTGGTGTGCGCGCGGCCATGGGTCAGCAACGCTTAGGACTCATCGATAACTGGCTCGGGCATTTACGTGATATCTATCGTATTTATCAGGAAGAATTACAACTGATGGACGAAGCCAAACGTTTTGATCGCCTGTGCGAGCTAAATGTGATTGAGCAGGTTGCCAATGTCACCAGTTCAACCATAGTGCAAGAAGCTTGGGATCGCGGCCAAGAAGTGGCGGTACACGGCTGGATTTACGGCATTGATAACGGTTTACTGACAGATTTAGATGTCACGGTTGACCGTGAACATGGTTTAGCCAATCCACGCTAACGGCCTGAATGTAGGCTTTCAACACCCCGCTGAGTGTCATCAATGCTCAGATAAAACCTGCCACTGTGCAGGTTTTTCTTTTTCCATGACAATTTTCAGCAATAAAACATCGCAAGGGTCTATTACGCCAGTTATAATCCGCCAGTTAATTGCAGGCGACCTATGCGCCACAAATTCTAAGGAGATACCTTCCATGCCCGGTTTTGAATTATTTGGTCCTGAAGAGAAGCAGGAAGTCGCTGACGTTATGGAAAACGGTTTTACCTTCCGTTACAACTTCGACCATATGCGTAATGATCGCTGGAAGACGCGCGATATGGAGCAACTACTGTGCGAGAAGATGAACGTGAAGCATGCTCACCTTTTATCAAGCGGTACTGCTGCGCTGCAAACGGCCATGATGGCTGCAGGCATTGGTGCTGGCGATGAAGTTATCGTGCCACCTTTTACCTTTGTAGCCTCAGTTGAAGCGATTTTTATGGCAGGCGCTATTCCGATTTTTGCCGAAATCGATGAGACATTGTGTTTATCTCCAGAAGGTATCGAAGCCGCGATTACCCCACGCACTAAAGCGATTAACTTAGTGCACATGTGCGGTTCTATGGCGAAGATGGACGAGATCAAAGCTGTCTGTAAAAAACATAACTTACTGATTTTAGAAGATGCTTGCCAAGCCATTGGTGGTAGCTACAAGGGCCAAGCGTTAGGTACTATCGGTGATGTGGGTTGTTACTCATTCGATTCAGTCAAAACCATCACCTGTGGTGAAGGTGGCGCTGTGATCACTAACAACACAGAAATCTACAACAATGCGCACATGTTCTCAGATCACGGCCATGACCATATTGGTAAAGACCGCGGCGCAGAGTCACACCCTATCATTGGCTTGAACTTCCGTATTTCGGAAATGAATGCCGCCTTAGGGTTAGCGCAGTTACGTAAACTCGATACCATTATCGATATTCAACGTAAAAACAAAAAGACCATTAAAGATGCAATGGCCGCGATTCCAGAAGTCACCTTCCGCCAAATCCCAGATCCAGAAGGCGACTCGGCTGGCTTCTTAACCTTTATGTTGCCAACCGAAGCGCGCACGCAAGAAATCAGCAAAAAACTGGCTGAAAACGGCGTTGATGGCTGCTTCTACTGGTATGTAAACAACTGGCATTATTTGAAAAACTGGAAACACATTCAGGAGCTTAAGGCATCTGCTGCGTTGCCAATCACATTAATCGCCGACAGACCTGACTATACTCAAGTTTCTGTGCCTAAATCCGATGCCATTATGAGCCGCACGATTTCTATGCTCATCAAGTTGTCTTGGACCGATGCTCAGATCGCCGAGCGTATCGAAAACATCAAGAAAGCATTTGCCCAATAATTCTACGGGAGTTTGTTGCAATGAGTTTTAAGAATTTTAAAGTAGTTGAAAAAATGATCTTCGGCCGTGGCTCATTCGTCCAACTGGATGAAGTGTTAGCTGCAGAACGTAAAACCGCCGACGACTTCGTGGTGTTTTTAGTCGATGACGTGCATCAAGGCAAAGCCCTTGAGGGCCGCATTCCAGCTAAAGCACAAGACATGGTGATTTGGGTTAACGTTGATGAAGAGCCAAGCACAATTCAAATCGATGCCCTGACTGAACAAGTTCAAGCTTTCAATAGCAAACTGCCAGTGAGCGTCGTCGGTTTAGGTGGCGGTTCAACCATGGACGTGGCTAAAGCGGTATCGCTGATGCTGACAAACCCAGGTGGCTCTGCCATGTACCAAGGTTGGGACTTAATCAAGAACCCAGCGGTACACCACATTGGTATCCCAACGATTTCTGGTACTGGTGCAGAAGCGTCACGCACCGCAGTGTTATGTGGTCCAGTGCGTAAGCTAGGTTTGAACTCAGATTACACAGTATTCGATCAAATCATCATGGATTCTGAGTTAATCGAAGGCGTGGAAACGGACCAATGGTTCTACACAGGTATGGATTGCTATATCCACTGTGTTGAATCTTTACAAGGTACCTTCTTAAACGAGTTCTCTAAATCCTACGCTGAAAAAGCCATGGATTTATGTCGCCAAGTGTACTTAGACGACCACGTAGAAAAAGACGACAAGCTAATGATGGCGTCTTTCATGGGCGGTATGAGTATCGCTTACAGCCAAGTGGGTGCCTGTCACGCGGTTTCTTACGGTCTGTCTTATATCCTCGGCTACCACCACGGTATCGGCAACTGTATCGCCTTTGATGTGTTAGAAGAATTCTATCCAGAAGGCGTTGAAGAGTTCCGTCTGATGATGAAGAAACATAACATCACGCTGCCGAAGAACATCTGTAAAGATCTGCCAGACGAAACCATAGCGAAAATGGTTGCCGTGACTAAGAGCATGGGTCCACTATGGGCTAACGTTTACGGCGCGGGTTGGGAAGAGAAAGTCACAGATGAAATGTTGACTGCGCTGTTCCGTCGCATCTAAGCTCTAACACATGTTAAAAGGGCTCAATTGTGAGCCCTTTTGTCTATATGCATTGTATATCTACACTGTATATCTTTGATAAAAGTAGGATAATTTGATGAATGTGACTCTGTTAATCCCGGCTCGTTACGGTTCAAGCCGCTTCCCGGGCAAACCCTTAGCCCCGATTAACGGCAAGCCAATGATCCAACACGTGTATGAACGCGCGTCGTTAGCCAAAGGCCTCACCAATATTTACGTCGCTACCGATGATGATCGCATTAAAGCGGCCGTTGAAGGTTTTGGCGGCAAAGTAGTCATGACCAGCCCAGATGCAGCCTCGGGTACAGATCGTATCAATGATGCAATAAACCAACTGGGCCTGAAAGATGACGACTTAGTGATCAACCTACAGGGTGATCAACCTCTTATTGACCCAACCTCTATCGAGCAAGTCATCAGCCTCTTCGAGCGTCACCCTGGTGAGTTTGAAATGGCCACCTTAGGCTTTGAAATCGTCAATAAAGCCGAGCTTGACGATCCTATGCATGTGAAGATGGTGTTCGATAACAACAACTACGCCTTGTATTTCTCTCGTTCGCGTATTCCTTTTGGCCGCGATACTCAAGATTACCCCGTTTATAAGCACTTAGGTGTGTATGCTTATACACGCAAATTCGTACAGGCCTTCGCCGCCCTACCATTAGGTCGTCTAGAAGATCTGGAAAAACTCGAGCAATTACGTGCATTAGAGTACGGCCATAAAATCAAAATCGCCATTAGCGCCTTTGATTCTATTGAAGTGGATACGCCAGAAGACATTCGTAAATGTGAGCAACGTTTAGCGGTTGATTAATCGCCCGTTAGGTGTGCGCGAGTCAATTCGAAACAGGAGCTGAGTATGTCGACCTTAGAAGTCTGGATCATTATTATTTTGATCGTCGGTGTCATCGCCAGCAATCTTGCTGCGTTGAAGTACAGTGCTAAGTTCAAACTGCCGCAGTTCGGTCAACATGGTAAAGATAAGCAGATAAAGTCAGATACTGCCAAGCCTTCGGCAGCAGACAATGATGCCGATGCGGCTTCAAACAAGCCAAGTTCAGCGGACTCAGAACCCAATAAAGCAGATAAGTAAAACTGAGCCACCTAGGGGCTAAACTCAATGGCGGCTTTTAAAGAGTGAGTCTAAAGATCGCTCTTGAACACGCCTTTTAAAGACTTTGCTATAAACACTGAGCAATGACGCTCGCAAACATAGAAAAGGCGCCACAGGCGCCTTTTTTGTCTCTCAAATAACAAGCTAGCCAATGCCACTCATCAGCCTTAGGCTTTTTTCGCTGATGTGCGACTCAATGGCTGCTCCTCAAGGTGCGCCACTAAAAAGACTAAAAAGCGAAACAGGGATTTAATCTTAAGATCATGATTTTTATTGGACTCAGCCGCGACTAACTTCTGCAGTGATTTAATTCTAGCGTAAGCATTCTCGACTAAAGCGTCGTTCTCTTTACCGACATATTTATTAAATTCGGCAAATTCACCAATAAATTTCAGTGTCACTTTACGGTTATTTAACGCAGTGAGTGCAGCGCCCTCTTTCAGTTTTGCCTCAAAAATACTGCATTCTAAACCGCTGGCGATCGCGCTTTGCGATAAACCGCTGCTTAAGGCATCGGCCAGAAAACCCAAATTGGCTTTTAACTCAAAGGCAATCGCCTGCTTACTGGCGCTTGATTGCTGCCAGCGACTGCGTTCCTTATCGAAAATATCGTATAGCTCTTTCCAAATGCTCATGCGCTTTGCCTACCTTGCACTGAATCGCTCCTTTCGCGTTATAGCACTCGACTTTTTTAAATGCTAGCGTTGTTAATACTAACATTTTTAACACTAGCGACTGAAAGTTATCATAAATTTAAGGTTTTCGGCATAGCGCTATGATAAATAATGAGTTAAATAATGGCCTAAAAGCACATTCACGCTAAAACTAAAATCGGCATAAAAAAATGGCCCGAACGAGTCGGGCCAGAGTGCGAGCTGCCTAAGTACGAAATGAGCTCAGTGCGAACTCATGACTAACTCACTACTCATCTAATGGCATATAAAGTTAAAGCGCTTGCGATTTTTTCGCGTTATTTTTCTCGGCGGCGAGTCGACGCTGCGCTTCTTTTTTCTCACGGCGCGCTTCAATCACTTGATTTACATCGCTACCGATATGCGCTTCGTTACGGGCTTTTGCCAGATTAACTTGGCGCTCACGCTCAACGAAACGTTTACGCTGCTCGTCAGAAATTTTATCGATACAATGTGGGCAACTGACACCTTGCACATAGGCAGGGCTCTGTTTTTCAGCTTCGGTGATTGGCATACGACAAGCATTACATTGATCGTATTGGCCTTTCTTCAAGTCATGGTTCACTGCAACGCGGTTATCGAATACGAAGCACTCGCCTTCCCACAGGCTTTCTTCCTCTTTCACTTCTTCGAGATATTTAAGAATACCACCTTCGAGATGATAGACCTCGTCAAAGCCTTGCTCTTTTAAATAAGCAGTTGATTTCTCACAGCGAATACCGCCAGTACAGAACATGGCGACCTTCTTATGTTTAGCAGGATCAAGATTCTGCTTCACATATTCAGGGAATTCTCTGAAGGTTTCAGTCACAGGATTAATGGCATTTTTGAAAGTGCCGATTTGCACTTCATAGTCGTTACGGGTGTCGACTAAAATCACGTCCGGATCAGAAATCAGCGCATTCCAATCTTGAGGCTTCACATAGGTGCCAACCACTTTAAGTGGGTCAATACCTTCAACGCCCATAGTCACGATTTCGTTTTTCAGTTTGACTTTAGTGCGGTAGAACGGCATTTCATCGTCAAATGATAACTTGTGAACGATATTATCTAGGCCATTTTGGCTATTAAGCCACACTAATAACGCTTCAATCGCTTCTTGAGTGCCAGCAACTGTGCCATTGATCCCTTCACTTGCGAGGAGCAGAGTGCCTTTGATCTCGGCCTGTTCCATCATAGCGAGCAATGGCGCTCGGATAGATTCAAAATGCGGTAACGACACGAATTTATATAACGCACATACGACAACTTTAGCCATAACACCCTCTTTGCTGGCTGGAACTTAATTTCCAGTGCATAAACAAATCAATCATCTGCAGCCTTGCTGCAGATCCCAAAAATAGCGCGGAATTCTACCTGAGTCACAGCAAGATAAACACAGATAAAATACAGGGTCTTTAATTCTTTACGCACAGTGGTGAGAAAAATCATTCTATGATGGTAATTTAAGCAGAAATCCCAGTATGAAAGCGTTACCATCTGCGCCCTTTGAATATTGCATGATTGGCACGCAACATTCGCATTGGCATGCTCGCGTCGTCAATAAGCAGGTATGAACACGCTGACATCAGCTTTAGTCGCATCAACTTCCACGCATGGCGCCGCACAGTAGAGGAAATCCGAATGACTCTAGCCGTCTTATACACCTTCCGCCGTTGCCCCTATGCCATGCGAGCACGTTTGGGACTCTTATTAGCCCAATGCAATGTTGAAGTCCGTGAAATCACCCTTAAAGCCAAACCACCACAAATGCTAGCGGCCTCATCTAAGGGTACTGTGCCAGTATTAGTACTAGCAAACGGCGAGGTGATTGCCGAAAGTCTTGAGATCATGCGCTGGGCACTCACGCAAGCAGATCCCTTAGATCTATTGTGTCAGCAAAATCCTGCTATTGAAGATAAAATGGCACAGCTTATCGCGAAAAATGATCAGCAATTTAAACCATGGCTTGACCGCTATAAATATGCCGACCGTTACCCTGAGCAAACGCAAGCTTATTATTATCAGCAGGCGAGTCATTTCCTCCTGCAACTTGAAACATGCTTAGGGCAACACCCCTTTTTAGTCGCCGATACACCTCGCCTTACCGACTACGCAATCGTACCTTTTGTACGCCAATTTGCCGCAGTGGATCTTAAATGTGCACTTAGTGATGATTTTCCGCGAGTCGCCGCTTGGCTAAATCGACTTATTTCGAGTGAAATATTTATTCGTGCGATGGAAAAATATGTGATCTGGGACGCTAGCCATTCTCCAATTTGCTTGTTAGGAGACGTGTAAACCAATAAGATTTAAAGATTATTTTTATTTTATGTTATAGCCATCGGTAAAATATTCGAGTAAGGTATTTGCCACTAGGTAACTAATTTAGCTAATCGTAGCTAGACAATCTTCTCAAGAAAAGTAACCACGCCTAAAGACTCAAGGACGTGAATGATAGAACACAAGGATAAGACAGTTGGAAAATATGGATATTAATATCGTTATTATGCTTGGGGGCCTGGTGCTATTGCATTGTCTATTTGCCCTTCGGGCTTTCAAGAGTAAAGTGGATCTCAGCACTAACAAAAAGTGCTTATGGTGCCTACTGAGTCTGATACTCGGCCCTATGGGTTATTATGGTTTTCACGGTTTTATTCCCCTAGATAGAATTCTCAAAGACTAAACGGTAAAACTGAATACCTTCAAAAAGCCAGTCATACCATTGATTTAATTATCAAATTAAGAAAAAATAGCGCAACCTTAAGCTGCGCTATTTTATGACCCAGTTTAATCAAACAAGGCATTCAGTTAACTACAAATGACTGTGCAACAATACCGAGTCATCAGGAACTTTTTGGATCACAGGTGCTTGCCCTTCAGCCAAGGCTTGTTTATAGCTTTGATTCATTTTAAGGGCGAGATACAAATCTGGCCGGATCAAAATACCGCCTTCCCCTGTCTGCATGCCCGCTTGCTCAAACCAACTCAGCATCTGCCGTTTACGTCCCGCAAGCACTAAACGAACGCCACGTTTTTTAAGCAGTTGATGTAAATCAGCCAACATGGCCATCACGCTTAAATCCAAATGGGTAAAACAAGGCACTGCATCAATAATGATGCAATCGACCGGCTCAGATTCCCGAATAAACTTTTCCAATAAACGGCGCTTAAAATACGTCGCATTAAAGTAAGTTAACGGCGAATTAAAGCGATATATAAATACTCCTGGAACAGATTTAGCTTTACCCGATTCATCGACACTACGGATAACGCCCTTATGATCTAAACCAAGCACTTGATCCGTAGGCCGCATCACAGTAGCGAGGAACTGGAATAAACCCAGTAATACAGCCAAGGTTATCCCAGGAATAACCCCAATAAACAACACAGAGAACAAGGTGATACAGGCAAGTAAAAAAGCAGACCTATCCCGCACTCGTAGATTCCACAGTGACTTTAAATCGATAAGCGAGATAGAGGCAATCACCAGCACCACACCTAAGGCGGCACTGGGGATGAACTTCAAAGGCGCAGTGAAAAATAGCGCCACAACACCAATCAATACCGCCGCAATGATAGACACTAACTGGCTCTTACCACCATTGGCATCATTAACCGCAGTGCGGGAATCCGCGCCGCTCACCGCAAAACCTTGAGATATGGCAGACGCTATATTGGCTATTCCTAACGCCCTGAACTCTTTATCGGCATCTATATCGTAACCGTTTTTTGCCGCAAAGCTTCGAGCCGTCAACATCATGCTCACAAAGCTCACCATGGCTAAGTTAAGCGCCGGTACCACAAGCTCACGGGCGATACCTAAATCAAATACAGGCGCTTGGAATGAAGGTAATCCTGAGGTCACTTCTCCGACGACGCTAATATCAAAGCTCGTCAGGTTAAACACCCAAACAAGGAAAGCTGCCATCGCCATTGCGCACATAGAAGCTGGCCATTGGGGACGAAACCGTTTCACTAAGGCATAAGTCGCTAGCGTCACAATCCCCATAGTCAATGTCGGCCAATGGGTTTTGGATAAGTAGGAAGGCGCACCGCTGAGGCGTTCGATTAGATAACGCTCATCGAAGGTAAAACCGAAGATTTTTGAAAACTGTCCCACGATAATGGTAATTGCAACGCCATTAAGCAACCCCATCAAAATCGGCTTTGATAGAAAATCGGCGAGCACCCCCAACCTAAAACGACTCGCAATCAAGCACCAAAAGCCTGTCATGGCCGTCATGGTCATCACTAACTGCCAGTGCTTCATGCTATCCCCTGCAGCTAGGGGCGTGACAACCGCGGCGATAACAGCACAAGTCGCCGCATCTGGACCCACGATTAATTGTTTTGAGGTGCCAAATAGTGCGTATACCAACATTGGCAATACGCAGGAATACAAACCCACGGCAGCATTCACACCAGTGAGCTGGGCATAAGCAATCGCTACGGGTAATGCCACAGCGGCAACGGATAAGCCTGCGCGCACATCATCCCTAAGCCATTGCTTTTCATATTGTAATAATTGCGCCAATCCCGGCATAAACGAAATCAAACTAGGGAACTTCACTCGGCAACCTCCATATACACACTATCAAGATAAGCAACAAGTATAACTGAGACTGAAAATGTTCAGCTAAAAGGTCATTACCTAAAAAGCCATCAATAGTATGTTGGTTATGGCATAAAGCCAATCATTACGCGAGTGTCTTCCTCAGAATTTTTATAGGGTTAGGCACTTAATTCAAGCCAAGCTAGCGTAATATCATAGGTAATGACACTAAGAGCAAGCTGCCCATAAACCAATTAAAATGGCGCTTACGTCTATCGGTATTGAGTTTCTTACTGATCGCGGCACCGACAAATACCCAAGTAAATGATGCAGGAAATCCCACTATGTTGAACATTAATACGCCAAGAAACGCACTCAACCAAAAGCCATCGCCACTTAATGTAAAAGCGCTACACAGGGTAATCGTCGACATCCAAGATTTAGGGTTAATCCATTGAAATAATGCAGCTTCAATGAGCGTCATAGGTTTTCGTCCATCATCCAAATGCGTGCTCTGCACTGGCGACGTCACTAATTTGTACGCGAGATACAGCAAATATGCTAAAGCGAAATATTTCAATACTTGGTGCAATACCGGTAATGCTTCAAACAAGGTACCGAGGCCGAATAATACCGCAAGATGTAAAGAGGTCGAACCCAAGCGGATCCCTGCAATATGTGGCACGGTACGCAGCACACCAAAATGCGCTCCAGAGCTAGCTAAGAGAATATTGTTCGGTCCGGGAGTCATTGTCATCGTCGCGCAAAACAGCGCGGTCGAGGCCATTAAAGTCCATAATTGTGGAGCATAAAGTAGTGCAGTATTCATATTCGCCTTAAATTGTATGCATACATTTGTTGACATAAAAAGATGCAATAAATAATATACGGAGAATATTAGAGATCAATGGATTTATTGTCATGGGTACAATCTGGACACCAGACCTAACGACTTTTTCAGGCCCGAAATATCAGCGCTTAGTCAGTGCCATAGAACAAGGCATTTCGCAGAAGGTGTTAACCCAAGGTAGTAAACTGCCACCGCAGCGCCGTTTAGCTGATGCCTTAGGCATCACTATTGGCACTGTGACCCGCGCCTATGCATTGGCGGAACAAAGAGGTTACGTCGAAGCACGA
The DNA here is from genome assembly GCF_030848765.1 of Shewanella oncorhynchi. Taxonomy (NCBI): domain Bacteria; kingdom Pseudomonadati; phylum Pseudomonadota; class Gammaproteobacteria; order Alteromonadales; family Shewanellaceae; genus Shewanella; species Shewanella oncorhynchi. The sequence goes on along the minus strand of NZ_CP132914.1, from coordinate 2,338,047 downwards.
GTGGGAGATGGCACCTATGTCAACGCCTCCCCTGTACCTGAAATGGGTAACGTACAATTGAATATGGCGACCTGTCAGCAGCCACTCACAGATCAAATCAGCACCCTAAGCGATTGCCTCAGCCAATTAGCGAAAGACCCCACTAAATTGAGTCAGTTACTCGGTTATCGCGCCAGTCCATTAGATCAACACCAACAAGTGTTCCACCAATGGTTAAACCAACGCGGCATACAGCAAACGCCCGAGCAACTGGTCTTTACCCATGGCGGCCAGCAAGCCATTTTTGCCTGTTTGAGCGCATTTTTATCAACAGGCAATGTACTGTTACACGAGCAATACAGTTATCCAGGCGTGAGAATTTGTGCTAAACAGCTTGGCGTCACTAGCGTTGGTGTGCCCCTTACCCACGAAGGATTAGATCTGCCGCGCTTTGAAGCCCTATTACAGATCCACAACCCTAAATTAGTCTATCTCACACTGAATAATCAAAATCCCACTTGCATTCAGTACAGTGAATCACAGCGGCAGAAAATCCTTGAATTATCAGAGCAATATCAATTCTATATCATTGAAGATGACGTGAATTATTGTTTACCTGAAGAATGGCATTCACCCCTGTGGCAATTAGCAAAACAGCTGGCGATACCACGGGTGATTTATATTTCCAGCCTGTCAAAATTGTTTTCTGGCGGCTTAAGGCAAGGTTTTATTCTGGTTCCTGACCCCCTTATCGCCCAAGTGCGACTCGCTATTCATAGCCAATGCTGGATGGTGTCGCCGCTGAATATTGAAATAGCCTGTCAGTTGATAAAGAAAGGTCATATCACTGCAGAACGAGATACGCTCGTACGTCAACGCCAACGTCACTGTATCGCTATGGGCGAACGGCTGGGATTAACCCAAACTTGGCGAGGGTTAAACGGTTGGATACAACTGCCAGAAGATATCAAAGCCCATCATCTCGTTACCGCACTGGCCGCAAAAGGCATATTAGTCCGTAATGGTGATGACTTTAATTGCCATGATAATTTTATCCGCTTGAGCCTTGGTGGCGCCGAAAACGACACTCAATTTCAGCATGCAATTGAGTGTATCGAGGCAACGATTCACTCCCTCGTACAAAATGCCTATTCCGTAGTGTAAAGGCGCTTAAAGACCATTAAGCTCAGCCAATTTTCATGTGCCATTTCAGATGAAGTTAATTCACACAAAATGGCGAATTTTATAGAAGAGTGAATAAAAAAAGCGCCAGTAGCATGCATGCTACTGGCGCTGATGTTACTGACAAGCTTGATGAACTATCGGTGAGCCATTAGCTATAACTTACTAGTGCACCACTATTTAATCTTAAGTTGGTAAACACTCGTGGTGCCACTAACTTCATTGCCTATTATTAACAAAGGATTACCGTTAGGGCTTTTATCGGCACTGACAAATTTCATCCCTTCTGGTCCCAAATCACCCGCCAATGTTGCATCACCTTTGACTGCACCTGTAGCGGTATCGACAACGAAGTCAGCTTCAAAATCACGATTCACAACATAGTCGACAAAATGCACATCAAAAGGATTAGTCACGTCATAGATCATAAAGCCAGAGGTACGTTCTAAACCAACAAAGGCATATAGTCGTTGACCAATTTGGCCTAGGGCTAAAGCTTCTGGCTCTGGCCCCTTGTCATCGCTGCGACTATCACCTTTATTTTCTTCGTTGTTATTGTTGAACTTATCCCCCAGTAGTGCGGCGGTAATACGCTCAAAATCACTGCCACTGTCAAACACTTGCTGACCATCAGCATTCCAAATCGAGAATGAACGAGCACCAAAGCTCACGACTTTGTCGTAGTCGCCATCCTTATCATCGTCCCCCCTGCTCTTCGTTACCTTAAGACGCGCTAATTGGGTTTTATCTTTTGCGGCGGCAAATTGTGGGTGATTCGGGTCGAGCACTAAATCCCCTGCGCGGGCTTCTTCCGAAAAAGCCGCATAGTCACGGGAGTCACCTTCATTCGCAGTCACAATAAAGTCAGTGTTATTCCAACGGTAGCTAGCAAGGGTATCGGGTTGATACATGCCGTACACCCCTGTGTAGCTTTGCAAGTTAACAAGATTATCTTTGTCACTCGCATCAATTTTATTCACATCAAGCCCGTAATCTTTGAGGCCTAGCGGTAAAATCTTAGAGACTTTCGCATTGGCGATATCAATCACGGCAATAGCATTGTTCTCTTGTAAACTGACAAATGCACGGCGGTTATCTTGGCTAATGGCGATATATTCAGGTTCTAAATCCTGCGCCACACTCGCCATTGGGCCATTAATTTTAATGTCAGCGGTGATTTCACTTGCACGCGCACCGCCCTGATTAAACGCACTAAAATTTATGATGGTCGCAGTAGCTGCGGGCTTACCGTCAGTAATCGCAATCAACGCAACACTGCCTTCAGGATCTAAGGTATAAGCAGGATTAGGTTCGCCTTCATTGGCCACGAGTAAGGTTTTACCGTCGTGGGTGAACACCACATTATCGGGTAAAGCACCGACTTCGACGGCGCTGATAAACTGCGGAGCATCTGTGCCGTTAAGCTGATAAAAAGCTACAAAACCATTGGCTTGAGTTTTATTGCCTGCAGCGTCACCACGCTCAATGGCAGCCGCTAACAAGTTGCCTGAAATACTCACGCTGTTAACGCTACCCATAAAGGTTTGCCCCACATCCTTAGCAACATCGAGTTCTGCTAATTTTTCGAGATTATTCAATGCTAAAGGATCTGTGGCGTTTGATGCAGTCGCTAATAAGCTGCCATCGATAATATCGACTTTGCCGCTAATCGCATTGACCACAAAAATACGGTTAGATGCACTGTGATATTCAACGATTTCGGCGGCACTTAAGCCATAAACGCCAGTCTGATGACGACCAATTAACTCAGCTTTTAAGCTTGCAGTTTGTGGCTGGCAAACATATTGGGTTTGCGCGACTGCAATTTCACTGTTATCCAATTGTCCATTATGGTTGGCATCTAATCCGGTATCGATACGCTGACCACCGGCGGGACAATTTGCATCACCGATAGTTAATGCGGTCACTTTAACCAGTGAATTTAAGCCGTTGTCGCCTTTATCACCTACTGCGCCATCATCACCGCTGCAAGCACCGAGTAATAAGCTCGCCATAATGGCGGCTGCAAGCGGGAGTCGTTGTGTTTTCATCGTGTCATTCCTGAATATTTTATTTTTAGTAGGGTGAAGCTAAAGCCCACTAAATTAGTCAGCATAAAAGACACCTAGATGACAAAGCAGTGACACTCAGATGACAACTAACACTTTTGAATGAAGCATATTGGAGGATAACGGCTCGATCCGCCAAGGTTATGCCTTGATTATCGAGACTTGCTACTTAGTTACAATTTAATCGGTAAAATACGGTAAAGAAATCATCGCAAAGATTGGTTTATTTGCCCTAGCGCTTTACTATGCTATTGCTTAATGCCTTACCGTGAAAATTGATCGAAGCACAATTCACTTTTCCCCAAACACCGCCAATTAGCGCAAGATGCTGGCTAAAAATGGACGGATTAAAGTGAATTGTCCTAGTACAATTTAAACCACGCCGCATAACCCTGAGAAATACGCTTTCAATTCTTTCGCCACCCGAGGTAACAGTGGACCCACAATCACAACCTTCTGCCCATAACGGTAGACGTATACCGAATTTAGCACTGCTTATTCCCATGCTAGCGGCGATTGTCGCGATCACACCATTAGCCATCGACATGTACTTACCTGCGATGTCGACATTGGCCCTTAGTTTTCATACCGATATCACAACAGTGCAACAGTCCCTGAGTATCTACTTAGCAGGTTATGCACTGGGCATGTTGTGTTTTGGCCCCTTAGCTGACCGCATTGGCCGTCGCCCTATGGTGATAATGGGGCTGAGTGGCTTTATGCTAACCAGTTTACTGATTGGTTTTGCTGGTCAAGTCGAAGTCTTTCTTGGGCTACGCTTTTTGCAGGCCTTTATCGGCGCAGCAGCGACTGTGGTGGTACCGGGATACATCAAAGAAGTCTATGGCGACAATACCGCCAAAGGTATGTCTTACGTGAGTTTAATCATGATGTTAGCGCCATTATTGGCCCCTAGTATTGGCAGCGTGATCTTAGAACTCGGTGATTGGCATTTAATCTTCTTCATTCAATCTGCCTATGCCGCGACCCTGTTATTACTCGTGCTGTTTGCGCTAAAAATGCCCAGCGATAAAGATATGGATACTCGCAGCCAAAAATCGTTTCTTGGTGCCTATGCGACCGTATTTTCCCGACCTGGCGTTAAGTTAAACATTGCCAGCGGCGTGTTAACGTCTTTTGCGTTTTTCTGTTATCTCACCGCATCACCCTTCGTTTATATGGAAGTCTTTGCCTTAGATAAATCCTATTTTGCCATCTTATTTAGCACCAACGTTGGCGCCTTGATGTTGGCCAATATCATTAATACTCGCATTGTCGGCCGCTATGGTTCGCTGCGTATGTTGCACGTATCGACCTTTTTTGGCGCTATTGCGGGAGCTGGTTTATTAACCGTCAACCTACTGGATATGAGCTATCATTTTACCGTGATCATGCTTATTCCTTTGATGGGCAGCCTAGGGGTGATGTCGGTCAACGCCGATGCGATAGTACTGATGAAGTTCAAACAAGAAACCGGCACGGCAACGGCGGTTATTGGCACCTTAAGATTTGGCTGTGGCGCGTTAGCGGGGCCGTTATTAGCGGTGTTCTATGATGGCACAGCAGTGCCCTTCTCTGCCCTCATGTTAGGCTCTATTGTGTTAGTCGGTATTTGCCAATTCAATCGTCCAAAGCATCAAATACAGCCGACGGTTTAAGGATCTATTTTTAAGGGTCTATTTTTAAGGACCCATGGATACCAATGCCACATCGGCAACACATGTTTGATCGCGTGAAAACAGCGCATTGGCTTTCACTAATGTAGAAAATAAGTAATATTTAATCGCAACAGTTAAGTATCTGCTTATCTAACGTCCCACACCAAAACGGCACTTTTAGTGCCGTTTTTGCTTTTTAAGCATCTAATAATCTGAAAAATATAAAATAAGCTCATAAATCAGCCTAGATTACTTGGCGATTCCAGCAAGTTATCCAGCCATTCAAACGTGAAATTGTTTCAAGTTGGTTATTTTTTACATAAAAGGCTTGAAATGTTGTTTTTTTTGAATATGATGAAATTCTGTTCATTGCAACAGTTGCTGCATCCTAAGGATGAATCACTTGTCTTCTACGAAGTCAGTTCAGCATTTCGGAGTCTGAATTACCCTTCAGGCTTAATTTTTAAAGCGATTACCGTCGCTGTAACAAAATACTGTTTACCGTAACGGTACTATGCAATAGGAGTTCCACATGGAGATGTTATCCGGCGCCAGCATGATAGTGCGTTCTTTGATTGATGAAGGCGTAAAGCATATTTTCGGCTATCCTGGCGGTTCAGTTTTAGATATCTACGATGCCCTGCACGTTATCCCAGGTATTGAACACATACTCGTTCGCCACGAACAAGCCGCCGTACACATGGCCGATGGCTACGCCCGTGCCACGGGTAAAGTGGGTGTGGTATTAGTCACTTCAGGACCCGGTGCCACCAACGCGATTACCGGTATTGCCACCGCCTACATGGACTCTATTCCCCTCGTCGTATTATCGGGTCAAGTACCGAGCAACCTTATCGGTAATGACGCCTTCCAAGAATGCGATATGATCGGCATCTCTCGTCCAGTGGTCAAACATAGCTTTTTAGTTAAAGATCCCACTCAAATCCCTGAAACGATAAAAAAAGCCTTTTATATTGCCTCTACCGGCCGTCCTGGGCCTGTGGTCGTCGACCTGCCAAAAGATTGCTTAAACCCAGCGCTGCTGCACGAATATATTTATCCCGAAAGCGTGAAAATGCGCTCATACAACCCGACAACCTCGGGGCATAAAGGACAGATCCGTCGTGGACTACAGGCACTATTAGCGGCTAAAAAGCCTGTGCTCTATGTCGGTGGCGGCGCCATTATCTCAGGTTGTGATAAACAAATTTTACAATTAGCTGAGAGATTAAATATTCCCGTCGTCAGCACACTCATGGGACTCGGGGCTTTTCCAAGTACCCACAAAAACAGCCTAGGCATGTTAGGGATGCACGGTCGCTACGAAGCCAACATGACAATGCATAACTGCGATTTGATCTTCGGTATTGGTGTACGCTTCGACGATAGAACCACGAATAATGTGGAAAAATATTGCCCGAACGCGACCATTTTGCACATAGATATCGATCCCTCGTCTATTTCAAAAACTATCCACGTCGACATTCCCATCGTAGGGTCGGCCGACAGTATTTTAGACAGCATGTTGACACTGTTAGATGAATCGAACGAGCACAATGACAATGATGCCATCGCCACTTGGTGGAATGATATTGAGCAATGGCGCGGCCGCGATTGTCTGGCCTATGACAAAAACAGTGGTCGCATCAAACCACAGCAAGTGATTGAAACCTTGTATAAGCTGACCAATGGCGATGCCTATGTCGCCTCTGATGTTGGCCAGCACCAGATGTTTGCCGCCTTGTACTATCCGTTCGATAAGCCGCGCCGCTGGATCAACTCAGGGGGTCTAGGCACCATGGGATTTGGCCTACCCGCAGCGATGGGGGTTAAAATGGCGATGCCTGATGCCACGGTTGTCTGTGTCACGGGTGATGGTTCAATTCAGATGAACATCCAAGAGCTATCAACCGCACTGCAATATGATACGCCGGTTAAAATTATCAACTTAAACAATCGTTTCCTTGGCATGGTTAAACAATGGCAGGACATGATTTACTCTGGCCGTCACTCACATTCCTATATGGATTCAGTACCTAATTTTGCCAAAATTGCCGAGGCCTATGGCCATGTAGGTATGACGATAAGCGATCCCGCCGAACTTGAGTCAAAAATGGCAGAAGCGCTAGCGATGAAAGACAGGCTGGTCTTTATCGACATCATGGTGGATGAAACTGAGCACGTGTACCCCATGTTGATCCGCGGTGGGGCGATGAATGAAATGTGGCTGACTAAGACGGAGAAATGCTAATGCGTCGAATTATATCTGTATTATTAGAAAACCAATCCGGCGCCCTGTCTCGTGTGGTCGGTTTGTTTTCACAGCGCGGTTATAACATTGAAAGTTTAACGGTGGCGCCAACGGACGATATCACATTATCGAGGCTTAACATTACGGTCGTTGCCGATGAAATGGTGTTAGAGCAAATAGAGAAGCAGCTACATAAGTTAATCGATGTGTTAAAAGTCTCGAATATTACTGAGTCTGCTTATATTGAACGTGAGCTTGCCCTTATCAAGGTCCGTGCCCAAGGTGAATTTAGGGAAGAAGTAAAACGGATGGCGGATATTTTCCGCGGACAGATTGTCGATGTCACCGCCAATTTATATACCATCCAAATGGTCGGCACATCAGAGAAACTCGATGCGTTTATCAATGCCCTAGGTGAAGTGACTAAATTGGTTGAAGTCTCTCGCTCCGGCGTGGTGGGTTTGGCTCGCGGCGAAAAGGCCATGAAAGCGTAACTTTCTCACGGAAATCTCGCGGACATTTTTTGCGTGAACACAAAAACATCAAGGAGAGCATTATGCTCCCCTTGTTTTTAGGTGGTTACCACAGTGTCAATTATGACTGGCTGTCTAGCAAGCGCGATGAAGTGATCTCGATTTTACGTGGTTTCAACGCTTCAGGGATTTCACGCACTAAATCAATATTGAGTAAGCCATTTTCTAAACTTGCGCCGAGCACAGTGACATAGTCTGCCAGTTGGAAAGTACGCTCAAAACCGCGTTCCGCTATGCCTTGGTACAAGTATTTACGCTCGGTTTGGCTTTCAGCTTTATTGCCTTTCACCAGTAATTTCTCACCTTCACTGCTGATCTCAAGTTCATTCATTGAGAATCCGGCCACGGCCATAGTAATGCGATAGCGATTTTCGCCTAATAATTCAATGTTATATGGGGGATAGCCAGTATTGCCATTATTAGCGGCGGCATGTTCTGCCAACTGAGCTAAACGGTCAAAACCAATGGCACTACGGTACAGGGGAGCTAGATCATAATTACGCATATTCATATCCTTGTCTTAAGCAATATGGAGAATTGGCGGACGGTTTTCACGATGAAAACGCTTGCAGAGTCTGCCGAGTTAAATCTTCTGTCCTTACGGCACAGAATTCACACTAGGATCCTCATCGAGCGATCCTGAAATAGATATAAGGACGGGAGAGAAAATTTCAAGCAAGAAAATTAAAAAAAATGTGCAAAATTTAAAAAGACTAATAAAAACAAAATTTTATTAAGTTTTAACACTTTGAATTGACGTATGATTTGTATAAAGGGATTAGCGTCATTGCAATATGGAAATCTATATTCACTAAATTGCAGCCAATAAAAAAGGAGCCTAGGCTCCTTTTTTAGTCTTAGCATCGAATTAACGAGTGCGTGGACACAATTCTTCAGCGCTGAAGAAGTAAGCAATTTCACGAGCAGCAGATTCAACAGCATCTGAACCGTGAGCCGCGTTTTCGTCAATGCTTTCTGCGAAATCAGCACGGATAGTACCAGGAGCTGCTTGAGCAGGATTAGTTGCACCTAAAATTTCACGGTGAGCTAAAACAGCGTTTTCGCCTTCTAATACTTGGACCATGATTGGACCAGAAGTCATAAATGCAACCAGAGCACCGAAGAAACCGCGCTCGCTATGCTCAGCATAGAAACCTTCAGCTTGTTCTTTGGTCAGGTGTAACATTTTAGCTGCAACGATCTTAAGACCAGCAGTTTCAAAACGATTGTAGATAGCACCGATGTGGTTTTTTGCAACAGCATCTGGCTTGATAATAGAAAATGTGCGTTCGATCGCCATAACTAGCTTCCTTTGTCAGCAAGTTTAAAAAATTCGCGCGGATTATACGAAATTTAAAAGCTAAATCCTATCTTTATAGCAAATTAGTCTGAGATATTGCGCACATTCGCTTTATTCGTAATCAGTTTGATCACACAAAATACCCCACTAGGATAATAAAATCTTAGCAGGGCATGTTAACTCATTAATAATGGGATTATTTTTTGTTTTTTGCCCAAATACCAGCCCATGCAATCAAAGCGACTAAAATGACTGCGGGTGCAAGATCTAACAAGTGATGGAATAAACCGACACCGCCATGACCTGGATGAGCCCAAGCCATTGAAGGGACAAGCATACATAACAATACAAGCAAAAGTTTCATGTGAACATCCTTGCAGTTGCGATAATAAAGTTAAGCCAGATAAATGCCTTAACCAATATACAACAAATTACGATATCCACTGAAAATGAACTTGACTGTGATCAAACTCTCGCCAAATATTCTCTGCGCCACTGCAAATACGTGAGGTAAATCACCTTAGTTAATCTTCTGAAGGACAAGATGCCTCACATAAAAAGCCGTACTACAACTGTGCTCACTACTTTTCATCAATCCAACACTGCTGAATTGCTTCCAGTATTTTTTCATTGCAATGCTTAGGATCATCAGCAAAATCATTCAAAGCTAACACCCACTCATACAGTTGGGTGAAATGCAGTTGAGTAGGATTAACCTCTGGGTGTGCTTCGAGTAATTCCAACGCAATATCTAACGAATCTATCCAAGTTAATGTCATCGTTTTCCCCTATTCGGTTCGCTTGAATGGGTAAGCTAGTACTTAACGCCGTTACCCATAAGGAGGTGAATCAAGTGTTGATATTCCGTAGTCAATACTCGACACCAAGGGTGTTAACCCTGTGCTTGCGTCACCTTTTTTACTTTAATCGCATTTTTTTCAACAAAATCAATAATAGCACCCGCCACATCTTTCGTGGTGGCACCTTCAATCCCTTCAAGTCCAGGTGAGGAGTTCACTTCCATGATCACTGGACCATGGTTTGAGCGTAACAAATCAACCCCTGCCACATTCAATCCCATCGTCTTCGCCGCACGAATAGCCACAGAGCGCTCTTCAGGAGTTAGTTTGACTAGACTCGCCGTGCCACCACGGTGCAAATTAGAGCGGAACTCACCGGGCATAGCTTGACGTTTCATGGCGGCAATCACTTTATCGCCGAGCACGAAACAGCGAATGTCTGCGCCGTTGGCTTCTTTGATATATTCCTGCACCATGATGTTGGCTTTCAGGCCCATAAAGGCTTCAATCACGCTCTCAGCCGCTTTGCGGGTCTCGGCTAATACCACGCCAATGCCTTGGGTGCCTTCGAGTAATTTAATCACCAGAGGCGCGCCACCCACCATATCAATTAAGTCAGGAATATCACTCGGTTTATTGGCAAAACCGGTAATAGGCAAACCAATACCGCGGCGTGACATCAACTGCATAGAACGCAATTTGTCCCGTGAGCGGGAAATTCCAACTGAATCATTTAAGGCATAGACGCCCATCATCTCAAATTGGCGCAACACCGCCGAACCATAAAAGGTAATCGACGCCCCAATACGGGGGATCACGGCATCAAATGCAGGTAACTCTCGCCCGCCAATGTGGATACTCGATTGCCGCATATTGATATTCATATAACATTCAAGGGGATTGATTACGTGTACTTCATGACCACGTAATTGAGCCGCTTCAACGAGTCGCTTCGTTGAATATAACTCTGGCCCTTGCGATAAAATCGCTATTCTCATTTGGTCTCCGGCAACCATTAATTTTGAGCGCATAATACGCCTGCGCAAGGATAAATCAAACAACTAGAGGCATAGACAAGATTAGTTGCACAAATGCTCAACGCCAAAAGCAAAAAACCAGTCACGTGGACTGGTTTTAATCATTATCGAAGCAATATTAATTGCCTTCGCTAACCATGTTAACCGTGTATTTAGGGATCTCAATCACCATGTCAGTGTCGACCACTTTAGCCTGACAAGATAGACGGCTTTCGGGCTCGAGTCCCCATGCTTTGTCTAACATGTCATCTTCTAGCTCATCACTTGGCTCAAGATCATTAAAGCCTTCACGCACGATACAGTGACACGTCGTGCAAGCACAGGACTTTTCACAGGCATGCTCGATATTGATGCCATTACGCAGCGCAACATCGAGAATGGTCTCACCAACATTCGCCTCAAGCACAGCGCCATCAGGGCACAACTCGGCATGGGGAAGAAAGACTAATTGGGGCATTACATCACCTATATGTTGTCGATCGACTGGCCTTTGAATGCCACTCGAATAGAATTGTCCATACGTCTGGCAGCAAAATCTTGGGTTTGCTCATCCAGTTTTTCAATCGCGAGCTTAATCGCATCGGCATCATCGCCCGCGGCAACTTGCGCCACATTGGCCATAGTAGCATCGATCTGCCCACGCTCATCGGCATTCAGCAAATCGCCATCCTTCGCTAACGCGGCATGTAAAGACTCGAGTACCCTCGCCGCCTCCACTTGCTGCTCGGCCAGCATACGACGACCGATATCGTCTTTAGCATACTTCATCGAATCTTTCAGCATAGTGGCAATTTCAGTATCCGATAAACCAAAAGACGGCTTAACTTGAATACTAGACTGCACGCCGGTGGACTTCTCCATCGCCGTCACGCTAAGTAAACCATCGGCATCCACTTGGAAAATCACACGAATATGCGCAGCGCCAGCGGCTAACGGCGGAATACCTTTTAAGGTAAAACGCGCCAGTGAGCGGCAATCGGCAACGAGCTCACGCTCGCCCTGCACCACATGGAATGCCATGGCCGTTTGACCATCTTTAAAGGTGGTAAATTCCTGCGCCCGTGCAACCGGAATCGTGGTATTACGCGATACCACTTTTTCCACTAAGCCGCCCATGGTCTCTATGCCTAATGACAAAGGGATCACATCGAGCAATAACAAATCCGATTCGGGTTTGTTACCCACTAAAATGTCGGCTTGAATGGCCGCACCAATGGCGACAACACGATCGGGATCGATAGATGTCAGCGGTGGTTTACCGAAGAAAGCTTCGACCTGTTCACGCACTAATGGCACGCGCGTTGAACCGCCAACCATCACAGTTTCAAGCACTTCATCCGTCGTCACGCCCGCATCACGCAGGGTACGGCGACAGCTGGCAATGGTCTTTTTCACCAATGCCGCAATCATGGCATCAAATTCAGCTTTAGTAACGATTTGCGTCAGTTCAGTACCATCGGCAAGGATCACTTTTGCTTCAGTTTCTGCAGCATCCGTTAAGGCTTCTTTGACTCGACGCGATTCAATCAACAACTGACGGCTTAATTGTGAGTCGATGTCGCTAAGCTGCCACACTTGTTGCATATGTGCTTGCAGTAAATGATCGAAATCATCGCCGCCAAGCGCTGAATCACCACCAGTGGCTAACACTTCGAATACACCGCGATTCAAACGCAAAATAGAAATATCGAAAGTACCGCCGCCTAAATCATAGATGGCAATCACGCCCTCTTGCTTAGAATCTAAACCATAGGCAATCGCAGCAGCAGTCGGTTCATTCAACAAACGTAGCACTTTAACACCCAGCAAAGCTGCGGCATCTTTTGTGCCTTGGCGCTGGGCATCGTCGAAATACGCAGGCACAGTGATCACCACGCCTTGCAGTTCGCCGCCTAAGGTTTTTTCAGCGCGGGCGATCAGCGGACGTAAAATCTCCGCAGACACTTGCACGGGATTCACTTGGCCTTGGGGAGTCACAAATAAAGGTAAACCGTTTTCGCTTTCGGCAAACTCGTAGGGTAATGATTGCTCGCCAGCTTTAATATCCGCTAGGCTGCGGCCCATAAAACGCTTAACCGAAACGATCGTGTTTTGCGGATCCTGCGCCGAACTCAACGCAGCAAGCGCGCCGACTTCGACTGAATCTTGGGTATAACGCACGATAGAAGGTAATGAATGCTGTCCAAGTTCGTCCGGCAGGGTTGCCGTCTCTCCACTTCGAACGGCCGCCACCAAAGAATTGGTCGTACCTAAATCTATGCCAACGGCAAGTCTATGTTGGTGCGGCGCGGCACTTTGACCGGGCTCAGCTATCTGCAAAAGGGCCATATATATCCAACTTAGTAATGCCAACTCAAGCGTACTTGAGTCAGCAAAGTAACATAAACACGGAAAATCAATCTAACAGAGCGTCTTCGACTCTGGTCAACTCGTCGTGTAATTTTGCCATAAATTTGAGTTTGCGAACTTGATCCGCCGCTAACAATGCGTCTTCAGCCTGCTCACTGGTTAACAGTTGAGTCAATTGCTGAGTGAGTTGCGCGCGGTACTGCGCAAAAGATTGATATAGCTCGTCAATACTCGCTTGAGGATCGGCACTATCGCGTATATCTTCTAACGCCTCGCGCCATTCCATTTGCTGCATCAAGAAGCCAGTATCTTTCACTGTCGTGGTTTCATGGCTTAATTCAATTCCACGCAGCGACAACATATGCTCAGCGCGGCGAATGGGATCTTTTAAGGTTTGAAAACCATCATTGACTTGCGCCGTGCGCTGCACCGACAGCAATTTTTGCTGATCAGTATCATTGGCAAATTTATCGGGATGAACCGCCCGTTGCAGTTCGCGATAGCGTTCTGCAAGTAAGGCGGTATCAATATCGAAGGCAGGGGAAAATTTAAACAGCTCGAAATAATTCATGCGTCAACTTTAGCGGTTAAACAGTGAAACTTTCACCACAACCACACTCACCTTTTGCGTTAGGATTATTAAATTGGAAGCCTTCATTCAGCCCTTCTTTAACAAAATCCAGCTCGATCCCTTGAAGATAGATAAGGCTCTTGGCATCTATGATGATTTTCACATCTTCGATATCAAATACTTCATCGTCATCATTTAAAGAATCAACGAACTCAAGTACATAAGCCATACCAGAACAGCCTGATGTTCTTAAGCCGAGACGCAGGCCTACACCTTTGCCTCGGTTGACTAAGAAAGATCTGACACGATCGGCTGCCGCTGGGGTCATTGTAATCGCCATCTTAACTCCAGATGTTACTTAGCTTGTTTCGATTTGTACTCGTCGATAGCAGCTTTAATGGCATCTTCAGCCAAAATTGAACAGTGGATCTTCACTGGTGGCAATGCCAATTCTTCAGCGATATCCGTGTTTTTGATCGCCGCAGCTTGTTCGATAGTCTTGCCTTTAACCCACTCAGTTACCAGTGAGCTAGACGCAATCGCGCTACCACAACCGTAGGTTTTGAACTTAGCATCTTGAATGATGCCATCAGCACCAATTTTCAACTGAAGTTTCATCACGTCACCGCAAGCAGGCGCGCCTACCATACCGGTCACGACCGAAGGATCGTTTTTATCAAAAGAACCAACGTTACGTGGATTCTCATAATGATCTATCACTTTTTCACTGTAAGCCATGGTACTGCTCCAAAATTATCTATTGTAAAGGTCAGAATTAATGATGTGCCCACTGAACTTGGTTCAGGTCGATCCCATCTTTAAACATTTCCCACAAAGGAGACATTTCTCTTAATTTATCAATAGATTGAGTAATTACTTCGATAGCGTGATCGATTTCTTCTTCGGTTGTGAAACGGCCGATTGAGAAACGAATCGAGCTATGTGCCATTTCATCATTTAAGCCAAGTGCACGTAATACGTAACTAGGCTCTAGGCTGGCTGAGGTACAAGCCGAACCCGATGAAACCGCTAAATCTTTCAGTGCCATCATTAACGACTCACCTTCAACATAGTTGAAGCTGACGTTGAGGCTACCGCTAACACGCTCAATCGCATCACCATTGATATAGGTTTCTTCAATGTGCTTGATGCCATTCCATAATTTGTCACGTAATGCACCGATACGAGCATCATCAGAGGCCATTTCCGCTTTTGCGATTGCAGCAGCTTCACCTAAACCTACGATTTGATGCGTTGGTAACGTACCGCTGCGCATACCACGCTCATGACCACCACCGTGCATTTGCGCTTCTAAGCGAATGCGAGGCTTACGGCGAACATATAAGGCGCCGATACCTTTAGGACCATACATTTTGTGACCAGAAATCGAGATCAAATCCACTTTAGTGGCTTGCACATCGATAGGCACTTTGCCTGCACTTTGCGCCGCATCCATGTGGAAAATAATGCCCTTTGAACGGCATAGCTCACCGATTGCATCGATATCGTGGATAACACCGATTTCGTTGTTCACGTGCATGATGCTGACAAGGATAGTGTCGTCACGCATTGCCGCTTCTAAACGTTCCATTGGAATGATGCCGTTTGCAGCAGGCTCTAAGTAAGTCACTTCGAAACCTTCACGCTCTAATTGGCGACAAGTATCGAGAACCGCTTTATGTTCAGTCTTACTGGTGATGATGTGCTTGCCTTTCTTGTGATAGAAATGAGCAACACCTTTTATCGCTAAGTTGTTCGATTCCGTCGCGCCAGAGGTAAACACAATTTCGCGGTGATCGGCGTTAATTAACTCGGCAACTTGGTTGCGAGCAATATCCACCGCTTCTTCGGCTTGCCAGCCGTAGCGGTGTGAACGTGAGGCCGGATTACCAAAGATGCCGTCCATTGTCATGCATTGGAACATCTTTTCCGCGACTCTAGGATCAACAGGCGTGGTGGCGGCATAATCTAAATAGATAGGAAGCTTCATAACACACTCCGTACTGAGCAGTCTCTGGTAGAGGCTACATACAACGTACAAAAATTATTTTTATATATAACAAAGTGCCGCTATAAACTGACTCTTTGTTCCTTTTGCATAGTGTCTTGCTTAAGTGAGATAAATTGCACATCTCGCTTCTGCATCAAGCCGGCAAGACTGATACCATCTAAAAAATCGGAAATTTGTTTGCTTAAATCGCCCCAAAGTGAATGGGTTAAGCAGCGAGTTCCACTCTGACAGTTGCCAAGTCCTTGGCAACGAGTCGCATCGACAGACTCGTCTACAGCATGGACAACCATGCCGACTGAAATATCATTGGCTTCTAGACCTAAGCGATAACCACCGCCCGGTCCACGTACACTGGCAACTAAACCGTGTTTTCTTAGCTTAGCGAAGAGTTGTTCCAGATAGGAAAGCGAAATCCCTTGTCTTTCAGAGATATCCGCTAAGGGAACTGGTCCCGATGCTGAGTGGATTGCCACATCTAGCATAGCGGTTACTGCATAACGACCTTTTGATGTAAGTTTCATAACTACCATAGCTCCCGAACAGGTATGCATTATTTCAACATACCCGAGTAATTCAGTCAAGTATTAAAACCTACTAAAACACTCAAGTATATGAGTGTGCACATAACCAATACCCTTTCATCTTGGTGGGGTATTTAACCTTTTTCTAGCCTAAGATTCAATGCTAAAGCGCCAATTAATCGACATCTAGCACGATATAAACGCAGGATAAAAGTGATCTCGGTACTATGGCGCGATCAAACTCAGGTTTGATCGCAATATGCGCCTTTACAACAGGATGAGCTAAAGTAAAACGCTAAACGAGACCCTTGTGAGGGTCAGCCCTTAAGCAAGTTAGACCTCTAAGTTAACTGATTTCGTTGAACCATTTCTTGAAACTTAGATACTCGGATCAAACTCATCTAATGCACTATGGCGTTTTTCCGCTGCCGCTTTTTCTGCATCATTAAACTCGCCCATATCAAGCTCTGGCAGTTTTTCAGTGCAGACATTGCCACCCAGCCCTTGAATGGCTTGACACAACTCTTGAACTTTCGAGTCCATCAAATGCATGTGATCGAGCATCTGCCCTATTGCATTGGCCACCGGATCGGGATTATCCGGTGATACCGCGTACGCATCGAAGCCGTATTTTTTTGCCATCGCGCTGCGACGTTCAGTTTTCTCTTTCGATTGCGGTGACGGTGTTGCCACCACGCGCCCAGGAATCCCCACAACCGTGGTATCTTTGGGCACATCTTTCACCACAACAGAATTCGAACCCACACGCGCACCATCGTGCATGGTAATAGGACCGAGGATTTTTGCCCCTGCGCCCACCACCACGTTATTGGCTAACGTAGGGTGACGTTTCCCCGCCTGCCAGGTGGTTCCACCAAGCGTGACACCGTGATAAAGGGTGCAATCATCACCAATCTCAGCCGTTTCACCAATCACAACGCCCATACCGTGGTCGATAAAAAATCGATGACCTATGGTTGCCCCAGGATGGATTTCAACCCCTGTCAACCAACGGGAAAACGTCGATAAACAACGTGCCGTTAAGCGCCAATCGCGCTTCCATAGCTTATGGCTTATCCGATGCAACCAAATGGCATGCATGCCTGGATAGTTAACCAAGATCTCAAACGCGCTACGCGCCGCAGGATCACGGTGATATATAGATTCAATATCTTCTTTTAGCCTAGCTATCACGCCCATTATTTATCCTTCGCGATTAGTGTTAATTAGTAAGGTTTGGCTATTTTTCTTTAGAACCCGCCACTTTCTCAATTGACGTCAAAATGCCCCTGAGGATATTCATTTCCTGACTCTCAATCCGTGCACGACTAAACAAGCGGCGAAGTTTCATCATCACTTGTCCAGGATGGTTCTTTATGATAAATCCAGTGGATAACAGTGTCGTTTCAAGGTGTGCGAAAAAACGTTCCTGATCGGCAGCCAAGGGATACTCAGTCAGCTCGTCTTCGGCAACGTCTTTTTGCGCAAGATGGGCAACGCGGGTTTCATAACAAATGATTTGTACGGCTTGCGCCAGATTAAGCGAGCTGTACTCTGGATTTGCAGGGATAGCCACATGATAAGTGCACTGTTGCAGCTCTTCATTACTTAAGCCATGGTTTTCACGGCCAAACACAATTGCAACAGGGCCTTTAAGTGCCTCGGTCGCTAATTTCACCCCAGCTTGTCTTGGCTCTAACATGGGCCAATCTAAGGTGCGACTGCGCGCGCTAGTTGCAATCACTAGACTGCAATCGGCAATCGCTTCAGCAAGTGAATCCACTTTCACAAGATGTTTCAGAATATCCGATGCACCCGCGGCTAATGCTATGGAATGACCGTCGGGCTCAACCCGGGGTTCTGCAAGATACAGAGTAGACAGACCCATAGTCTTCATCGCTCTGGCAGTAGAACCAATATTGCCGGGGTGCGAAGTCCCCACTAAAACCACTCGAATATTACTTAGCATGAAACAACTTAATTTAATTCATAAAACGTTGGGGACGAATATTATCACAGCCATTGCCGAATGCTTATATGAAAATCGGTATTTGATATAACTATCAAATCGAGTATAATACCGCCCGCTATTTTAACGTTCTTTAACATCCAGGGGATTGCAATGCATCCGATGCTGACGATTGCTGTACGCGCTGCCCGCGCGGCCGGCCAAACTATTATGCGCGCCTATACTGAACTTGACCGTATCGAAGTCAGTTCAAAAGGTATCAACGATTTTGTTACCAGTGTAGACAAGGAAGCAGAAGCGACAATTACTTACCAAATTCGTAAATCTTACCCAGATCACACTATCGTGGGTGAAGAGAAAGGCGAAAACCGCGGTGAGAATAAAGACTATGTTTGGATAGTCGACCCTCTGGATGGCACTAACAACTTTGTTAGAGGCATTCCCCACTTCGCGGTTTCTATCGCTCTGCAATACAAAGGCAAGACTGAAGTTGCCGTTGTTTACGATCCTGTCCGTGAAGAACTCTTTACCGCCGTCCGTGGTAAAGGCGCCAAACTCAATGATTTCCGTCTGCGTGTTACCAACGTGAATGAATTAGCGCCTACTATGATTGGTACTGGCTTCCCATTCAAGGCGCGTCAACACACTGAAACTTACATGGCTATTTTCGGCGAAGTCTTCGGCCAATGTGCTGACTTACGTCGCGCAGGTTCTGCCGCATTAGATTTAGCCTATGTTGCCGCGGGTCGTTTGGACGGTTTCTTTGAAATCGGCTTAAAGCCATGGGACATCGCTGCTGGCGATCTGATTTGCCGCGAAGCAGGCGGTACAGTGACTGATTTTACTGGCAACCATAACTATTTGGTTTCGGGCAACATCGTTGCTGGCTCACCTAAGGTGACCACAGAATTAGTGAAGATCATGCGTCCATTATTGAACGAAGGCTTAAAGCGTTAATCGAAATTAACGCTTAGTTTAAATAAACGCATAAAACAGATACAAAAAAGGCCAGTGGTAATCTCTTTAAGAGCGCCCACTGGCCTTTTTGTTTATGTGGTTTTCATTCTAAAGCCTTAAGTACTCGAGTCATCAAGTCCTCAGTCGCCACAATATCGTATTTAGAAATAATATAGTAATTAAGCAATAGTCATTGGGAAGAAAGGAGTGTCCTGAAAACATCTACACTGATTTCAGCCCAAATCGGCTAACATGACGAACAGCCACTTATCCAGTTATCTACCCGCTAACGCTTGTGCTGGTGCAATTTGGCTCGCCTTCCAAGCGGGATACAAAGTCGCGATTAAACTCATCACAAACGCCATCACAATCACCAGTACTGCATCCGAAACATGCAATTCAGACGGTAAAAAATCGACAAAGTAAACATCGGCCGAGAGCAGTTGAATACCGAGTAACTGCTCAACTGAGCTCGCAATCGCACTTAAATTCAGTGCCACGCTCACGCCGATAATGCCACCAAGACCACAGCCAAGCAGACCATTCAAGGCACCCTGCACCATGAAAATCCCCATCACAGCCAAACGGCTCAGGCCCATGGTCATCAAAATAGCAATTTCTGAGGCTTTATCCCGCACCGCCATCACTAAGGTGGAAACGATGTTAAAGCAAGCAACACCAATCACCAGCACTAGCACTAAGTACATGACTGTGCGAACTAACTGAATATCTTGATATAAATGCCCTTGAGTACGAGTCCAGTCACTGATATACACAGACTGCTTTTGCGCATAACCGAGTTCGCGCACTTTTACTGGTGCATCAAACACTTTATCGACGCTAATACGCACACCCGTTACACCGCTATTCATGTTCAAGATCTGCGCCGCGTATTGCAATGGAATATAAGCGGTTGTCAGTTCAAGCTCGCCGCCCAAATGATAGGTGCCTGACACCACAAAACGATGGCTCTTCGCCGCACGTAAACTGCCTGCCGCGTCGGGGTCGATATCCTGCACATATAAGGCCAGCGTATCACCCACCTCAAGCCCCAACTTAGTCAATAAACTCTCGCCAAGGACGATATGATTCTCATCTTGGCTCAGACTCTGCCAGCTTGCATCACTCATAAACTGTGACAAAGTTGATACCTTCGTTTCTTCTTTCGGATCAATACCCACCACGGCTAAGCCTTGAAAACCACCAGGCTTCTGTACTAAACCTTGCATGCGAATAAAGGGGGCTGCACCACGAATACCTTCAATTTGTAGCGCACCTTGCGCAACACTCTGCCAATTGACGATAGGTTCGTCCACCCCGACAATGTCCGCCTGCGGCACTACACCCAGTAATCTTTGCTCTAACTCGCGCTCAAAACCATTCATTGCAGACAGAACTATGATCAATACCGCCACACCTAAAGCGATACCGGCAGTCGATGCAAAGGAAATAAAACTAATAAAACTGTTGGATTGGCGGGCGCGATAAAAACGCCAACCAATGGATAGGGCTAACGGTCCTTTCATACTTGGGTTTCCGCCGCTAATTGCAAGTAACCGTTTTTCATCATCAGTTGGCGGTCCATACGGGCAGCCAATTTATGATCATGAGTCACCACCACAAACGCCGTACCTAACTGATCGGCCAGCTCGCGGATCAACTCATAAACCGCATCGCCACTGTTAGCATCTAAATTACCCGTAGGTTCATCGGCCAGCACTAACTTAGGTTTATTAATCAACGCCCTTGCGATAGCGACACGCTGACGCTCGCCGCCCGATAGTTCAGCGGGAATGTGAGTCATGCGATGGCCTAGCCCAACCCGCTCCAATAAGACTTTGGCATCGGCGAGCGCTTGTTTACGATCTTTACCTTGAATAAATGCCGGCATAGCGACGTTTTCTAGCGCAGTGAATTCAGGCAATAAATGATGGAATTGATAGATAAAACCGAGATCTTGATTGCGGATCTGCGCTTGACGCGCACTAGACACTTGGTATAAATCTTCGCCTAGCAACAAGACTTTGCCCGCGGTTGGCTCATCCAAAGTCCCCATAATATGCAGCAGTGTGCTCTTACCTGAGCCTGAGCTGCCGACAATCGCCAACTGCTCGCCCTTAAACACCTGCAAATCGACATTAGACAACACTTGCGTGGTCACGGCGCCATCATGGTAACTCTTACTGACACTCTGCACTTGCAGTAACACGTCTTGCATTGAAGTTCTCTCTTAAACATGCTTTGGCACCGATTTATTTCATTAAATCAATGCATTAAATTATTTTCATCTTGGCAAGCATCACTCACGGATGAATGCCCATGGGTGACGACTATTCGTAAAAGCTCACGGGGTTATTCGTATCTCAACGCAGTTGCAGGTTGCACACTGGCCGCACGCAGCGCGGGATATAAGGTCGCCAACAAGGTGACCAATAGTGTGCCTATCACGATCACTGACAACTGCATCAACTCCAGTTTTACTGGCAAACTCTGTCCTGCACCTAAAATCGAAATGCCTAATGTCGTCATAATGCCATTCAGATTCAAAGTGATAAGTATACCTACCGCGAGCCCAAGCACTAAACCAAGTACAGCATTGAGCGAACCCTGCACCACAAAAATGCCCATCACGGCGGGCGTGGTTACGCCTTGGGTTTTTAGCACTGCCACATCCGTGGTTTTATCGACCACCATCATCACCAGCGCCGAGACGATATTGAATGCGGCCACGGCCACAATCAGGCTCAGCATCAGTGACATCATGTTCTTTTCCATTTTTACCGCACCAAACAAGTGACCATAGGTATCACGCCAATCGCTGGTTGTTACCTTAATATCTTGTTTAGCGAGAACATCCTGCACTTTAGACGCTAAAGCGGGCGCACTAAAGGGATCAGTTAAATAGAGTCTAAGCTGATCAATAGCCTCACTCGGTTGACGCATTAGACGCTTTGCATCTTGATAATGGATATAAGCAACGCCAGCATCAACCTGAGAGCCCATTTCAAAAATGCCAGATACCAAGAACTTACGTTGACTCGGAACTGGGCCTAATGGGGAGTACACCACACCATCGCCACTCAATAATCGTACCGTATCACCGGGAGCGACTTTGAGTTGCCGTGCGAGCTCAGATCCTAAAATCACCTTGAAGTCGCCACTCGCCAACTGTTCAAATGCACCTGAGTAAGTATGCTGCGCAACGGAGGATAACTTTTGTGCTAATTCGGGAAACACCCCATAAACCTGCACTGCGCGAATATTCGACGCAGATTGCACCATGGCCTGCGTCGACACGCTCGGTGTAACGCCTAACACTCCCGGTAAGGCTTTAAGTGCACTCGCCTGCTTTGTCCAATCGACTAACGGCGCTTCGCTATAAAGGGTTAATTGTGGCACTGCACCTAAGATACGTTGCTTAAGTTGGCCTTCAAGGCCATTCATCACTGAGCTGACAACGATCAGGGCTGCAACGCCTAAAAAAATGCCCGAAACAGCAAATAAGGTAATGAACGACGCGAACGCGTTCGCTTTTTTGGCCCGCCAATAACGGTAACCAATATAGAAAGGGAATCCTGGATTCATTGAAAGAGGGTTGCGTCCTGTGTGCTGAACTTGCTAAATCATGAAGATGGGCACGATAATAGGGGTATTGGTCCTATAAATAAAGAGGCAAGCCTTGTTCACTGACACCAATCCGTATTTTAGTGTGCCTCACCACTTTACCGCCTACCTAAGCCAATGGCCGAGTTCCCAGCCATTACCCTCAGAAATGGCACTGAGATCAATGCAATCATTAGGCATTCAACTGCTCAGCGAAGTCAAAACACTCGAAGCTAACTGCTTGCTACAGCTGCGCCATTTAGATAACGAGGCAAAAGTTGTCGTGGATTTTTTAAAGCTGCAATCCCGCAAAGTAGATTTAGTGCTGCAACATGTATTAGAAAAAGAAACCCAAGAAGGCGAAAAATGCTTTGGTAACCAATTTGGTGGCAGTGGCCTGAGATTACTCACCCCAACAGCCTTAGACATTGGCTCCCACTATAAAATTACTCTGTTTATTCACGACGAATTAGTTGCCATTCTCTGTTTTGGCAAAGTCATCGCCACTCAAGCACAAAAAATAGCACAAGCCGAAGGCGATATGAGTCGTAATGACAGAACAGAACAACATACTCAACCTGAACATCTACAATGGCAAACTGACTTTGAATTCAGTCAAATTCTTGAATCTGACGTGGAGCAATTAGTCAAAGCCAGCCTCAATGTGCAACAGAAACAACTCAAGTTACGCAAACTCGCCAGAGACGAGCGTCAATAGCCGCTGACTTTTCTCTGGCACCTACGCCATCAAGTCTCTACAATGTCTGCAACTCTTTGTGAATGAATCAGTTTATCGCACGCCAATGACTCACATATCAGCCCTAACGCCGCCAGCCGTCAAAAATGGCACTCAAATTCAGACTCTGTCCACCGTGGGCGGCGTTTGCCAAGCCGTTACACTCGCCAATTTAGCGCGTCAACATAAGGGAACGACCTTAGTCGTCACCAGTGACACGCCAAGTGCCTTAAGCTTAGAGTTAGAGCTGAGTTATTTGCTCAGTAAAACAGGCATTAAGGTCAGATTATTCCCTGACCGCGAAACCTTGCCCTACGACAGTTTTTCGCCCCATCAGGATTTAATCTCCCAGCGACTCGAAACGCTATCGCAGCTGTCTCAGATTGAGCAAAATATCGTTATCGTGCCCGTCACCACCTTGATGATACGCCTGCCACCTAAGGCCTATTTAAGCGCCAACGTGTTTGTGCTCAAAAAGGGGGATAGCTACAAGTTACACGATGTACGCCAGCATTTAACCGACACTGGCTACCATTCGGTGGAGCAAGTATATGAACATGGCGAGTTTGCCATTCGCGGTTCGATTCTGGATATCTTCCCAACGGGGATGAATATGCCACTGCGCATCGAGCTATTCGATGAAGAAGTGGAAACCATTCGCCATTTTGATCCAGAAACCCAACGCTCATTGCAACCTGTCGACTCAATTCGCCTATTGCCCGCGAAGGAATTCCCAACCGACAGTTCGGCCATCGAAGGTTTTAGGCAAAGATACCGCCGCCGTTTCGAGGTCATAGTCAAAGAGCCGGAATCGGTTTATCAGCTAGTGAGCCGTAACTTGATGCCGGCGGGGATCGAAAACTACCTGCCGCTATTTTTTGATGACACAGCCACCCTATTCGATTACTTGCCCAAGGACACTCAACTCGTCACCTTAGGCGATATCGAAAAGTCGGCGCGCGCCCATCTACAAGAAGTCGAGCATCGCTATCAAGACAGACGCGTCGATCCGCTGCGGCCATTACTGGCGCCTAAAGAACTGTATTTACTCATAGAAGAGTTATTTGCCGCCTTTAAACCGCTGCCACGTTATCAAATGCAAGTGCCAGCAGATGGCACTGAAACAACGAAAGCGGTTGTTATTGCCGCCAGTACCCTGCCCGACATCAGCGCCAATCATAAATTAAAGCAACCGCTGCTAGCGCTGCAAGATTATGCCAGCAGCGCCAAACGCATGTTGTTTAGCGCGGAGTCCGAGGGGCGCCGCGAAGCGCTGCTTGAATTGCTCGCTAAAATTCAGTTAAAACCTGCACTGTTTAACCATTTTGATGAGTTTATTCAAAGTGATGCCAAGTTAGGCCTTATCGTGTCGCCGCTGTCACGCGGTTGTTTGCTGCAGATCAGCGCCAAAGATAGTATCAGTATCATTTGTGAGACTGAACTCTTCGGCCATCGAATTTCCCAGCAACGCCGCCGTGAGAAACAGCGTCAGATCAGTAATGATGCCCTGATTAAAAACTTGGCCGAACTCAAAGTTGGCCAGCCCATAGTGCATTTAGAACACGGCGTTGCACTTTATCGGGGCTTAGTCACCCTAGATACGGGGGGACTGGTCGCAGAATACTTGCAATTAGAATACGCTGGCGGTGACAAACTGTATGTGCCAGTGTCTTCATTGCATCTCATCAGCCGTTACAGTGTTGGCGCCGATGAAGACGCCAACTTAAATAAACTCGGCAACGAGACGTGGGCTAAAGCCAAGAAAAAGGCGATTGAAAAAATCCGCGACGTCGCGGCCGAGCTGCTCGATGTCTATGCCCGTCGCCAAGCGCGTCCCGGCGAAAGCTGCGCAATTGACGAAGAAGAATACGCTCAATTCGCCCGCGGCTTCCCCTTCGAAGAAACCGTCGATCAAGAAAGCGCCATCATCGCCGTGTTAGCCGATATGCAATCGCCGACCGCAATGGACAGATTAGTCTGTGGCGATGTGGGCTTTGGTAAAACCGAAGTCGCCATGCGCGCCGCCTTTGTAGCCGTCAACGCTGGCAAACAAGTGGTCGTGCTAGTTCCGACCACATTGCTTGCCCAGCAACACTATGAAAACTTTAAAGACAGATTTGCCGACTGGCCCGTGGTCACTGAAGTGATGTCACGCTTTCGTACCGCCAAAGAGCAGACTCAAGTGCTGCAGCAATTGGAAGAAGGCAAAGTCGATATCGTTATCGGTACCCACAAGTTACTGCAATCTGAGGCTAAGCTTGAAAACTTAGGCCTATTGATTATCGACGAAGAACATAGATTCGGTGTGCGTCAGAAAGAGAAAATCAAGGCGCTGCGCGCCAACGTGGATATCTTAACCCTGACCGCAACGCCTATTCCGCGCACCTTAAACATGGCCATGTCGGGTATGCGCGATTTATCAATTATCGCCACCCCGCCCGCCAAACGTTTAGCAGTGAAAACCTTTGTACGGGAATCGGATCCCGCGACTGTGCGCGAAGCCATTTTGCGGGAAATTCTCCGTGGCGGCCAAGTGTATTACCTGCACAATAATGTTGAAAGTATTGAGAAATGTGCCCAAGGCATTATCGATTTATTGCCTGAAGCGCGAGTCGTCGTTGCCCACGGTCAAATGCGTGAGCGCGATCTAGAACGGGTAATGTCAGACTTTTACCATCAAAGATTCAACGTGTTAGTCTGTACCACTATTATCGAAACCGGTATCGACGTTCCGAGTGCCAACACCATTATTATTGAGCGCGCCGACACCTTTGGTCTGGCGCAGTTACACCAATTGCGTGGCCGCGTCGGGCGCTCGCACCATCAGGCCTACGCTTATTTGATGACGCCGCATCCCAAACGTATGACGCCAGATGCGCGCAAACGTTTAGAAGCCATTGATGCTCTTGAAGATCTCGGGGCGGGCTTTATGCTGGCGACCCAAGATTTAGAGATCCGCGGCGCAGGTGAACTCTTGGGCGATGAACAGAGTGGCCATATTTCGAAAATTGGTTTTAGCTTATACATGGAAATGCTCGAAGCGGCAGTAAAAGCCTTAAAACAAGGCAAAGAACCGTCACTGGCGCAAATGCTCAATCAGCAATGCGAAATTGAACTGCGTATCCCCGCCCTACTGCCTGAAGCCTATGTGAGCGACGTAAATATTCGTCTGTCGCTCTATAAACGCATCGCAGGGTGCGAAACACAGGCGGCGCTGGATGAGTTAAAAGTCGAATTGATCGACCGTTTTGGCTTATTACCTGAACCGACGCGTAACTTAATGGAAATGACCCTCTATAAACATGAGGCGACTCGCTTAGGTGCGACTAAAATAGAAGTGCACAGTAAAGGTGGCAGCATCGAATTTAGTGATGATCATGTCATAGATCCTGTGTTTATTATTGGATTACTCCAAAGCCAGCCACAAATCTATCGAATGGAAGGACCGAATAAGTTAAAGTTCAGCCTTGCAGCCGAAACCAGTAAAGACAGGCTCGCTTTAGTGAAACTCTTGCTAGAACAATTATCGCAACATCGTCTTGGAGATAAATAGTGTTACGTAAACTCGCGGTCTCTATCGCTACACTCATTGCACTATCACACAGTCAGGTCGTCCAAGCAGAAGCTTGGTTTGAGGTTGAAGTCTATGTGTTTGAACGCCAAAGTCAGTCAAGTGAACAATGGCCTGATGCGCCGAACAAGACGAAAACCGATAACGCAATAGACTTAATCTCCCCCGCTATCGCGCAAGCAATCACGCCGATACCCAGCGCATCTGCGCCTTGCACACTGGTCTTTGATGCCGATGCAAATAGCCACTGCGCTGAAACCTTAAACGGTACCTCGACGTCAGAACCTATGTCTGCCGCGCCTGCGAGTGTGGAATATCGTTACCCGCCGGTGATCCCATCAGAAATCAGCAGCGCACAGATCAGTTATCCTACAGCCAATGGCAACCCAATATTGTTAACCCGCAGCCAAAGTCAGTTCGCGAGTATTATCAATAGTATCTCCCGCGAACGTGGTACGCGCAGTTTACTGCACATGGCTTGGCAACAACCTATGCGTGGTAAGAGTGGCTCAGTACCCATACGCTTATTTGCGGGTAAAGATTTCTCAGGTACTTATCACTTCGATGGCAGAAAAATCATTAAGCAAGCTCAAGCAGAGCCTATGACTAATGCCGATGGCACGCCAATGCTTGCACCTGCTGTATCACCAGTATGGGAATTAGATGGCACACTGAATATCTATTTAAGCCACTATTTGTATATTGAAACCGCATTGCACTTGCGCAAAGAAGGCAGAAAATTAATGCAAGCCGTACCCAGTGATGCGGCCGATACCAGCGCAACACTCACGGCGCCCAAAGTCATGACACCATTTTTAATGTCTGTGCCTTTGGAGCAAAACCGCCGTGTGAAGAGTGAAGAAATCCATTATTTAGATCATCCCGAAATGGGCATGGTGATCCAAATCCGCAAGATGGCGCAACCCAGTGCAATGCAAAATAATCAGAATGCCGAATCAATACAGACTGTTGGCCAATACTGAACAAACGCACAACCCGCACAACCCGCACAATTCTTAAGTTAAAACGGTGCAGTTAAGTTAACACAGTACGTTTAAATTAAGACTGAACGATGGAGAAATCGAGGTAGATATCATCAGCCTCGTCTTCTCCTACCGTTACGGTTAATCCCTCAGTGCAAGGCACACCTACTTCGCACCAAGCAATTAAAGCATTAACGGCGATGTCACTGCCTTGGGCGAGTACTTCAACACTGCCATCGCGGCAATTGGTTACATATCCTGTCACGCCCAAGGCTCTGGCCTTAGTCAGGGTCGAATGACGGCAACCAACACCTTGCACTTTTCCCGTCAAATTAATTAATACTCGCTTCATCTCACGCTCCTTTTTCACGGAACCTTGTTATAGAAATAAGCATAGCCGCAATTATCCAACGGCTAAGTGTTAACCTATGGATTTGTAGAACAAAAAACAAACAATATTTAAATTTAGGAAAAAAAAACAGCTAACAAGACTGCTGCTAGCTGTGTCGGGCGACATACGCAAAGGGATATCCAATAAATGGACAAATAAAACAGCAACTCTGTATCATTTTGTTACAAAATAGCAAGGGTCGCTACTTTACACAATAAATAATTATTTTCAAGAGTTTGAAAAGTAAAACTATCCATCCCGAATGAATATAATGCTTTTAGCTGAAAATTAGCTCGTATACCCATCTGCATTGTTCATGTTTAAAAACATCCCCTGTGATAGCCGAAGAAGTATAAAGGCGTATTGACGTTTAACGCTGAGATTGTGTTTGTTCTGGCAAGTTAGTAAACGCGAAACGAGGGTTTGAGAAGTGAGCCCTCTAATGACAAGCGGCGCGTATGCCTGACGATAAAGCAAGGCAAGCAAACTAGATGCAAAAAGCAAAAAACCGACCTAATTAGCCGGTTTTTGCTTGATTGTGTGGTTAGGTGATGAAGTGCTACTCGCTTATCATCAGACCATTTTGATAGCGATACTCGGATGAGGGTTCACCATTAAAGTAGTACACCGACCTGCCGTGCAGTTGATTATCAAGATACTCATCACTTTGCAGCAGGCTACCATCTTCGTTAAAACTATAGCCTTTGCCTTGCAATTGACCTTGATCATCATACTGGGCCTGCCCTAATAAATGGCCATTGGCGGAAAAGGCTTGCCAGTGACCCACTTCGTGTCCTGCTTTATAGTTGCCATGCCAGAGCTTAACCATGCTGTAGCTGCTTTCATCTTGCAGCAGCCATTGGCCTTCGCGCTGACCGTTAACATACTGACCTTGGGCTTGCAGTTGTTTATCAAAGCCACGCAGTAAATACGCGCCATGTAATTTAGCGTTTTTATAAAACTCTCGGCGCATTATCGTGCCATCGGCTGCGATTTCTGTTTGTTCACCACTCAGCTCACCTTGTTGGTTAAACTGCTCATTGCGCGTCGTATCCGCGTTTTTTGTGACCCACTTGCCGGACTTTAACCCTAAGTGATATTGGCCGCTGACAAAGCCGCCGTCCTCGGCCTTGTCTTCTCGATATGCACCGTGCATTTGACCTTTGCGGTAGTTTATCCGCCTGATATACCCATTCCAGCCTGCACCGATATACAAACCATCGTATCGTCCCTTGAGTTGTTCATCACGCTCAATCAGCTCATCTGCTGC
This sequence comes from Shewanella oncorhynchi, assembly GCF_030848765.1. NCBI lineage: Bacteria > Pseudomonadati > Pseudomonadota > Gammaproteobacteria > Alteromonadales > Shewanellaceae > Shewanella > Shewanella oncorhynchi. Next base: position 2,308,306 of record NZ_CP132914.1, on the reverse strand, counting down.
ATCAAAACGCTGACGTAAGCTCCAGTCTTTTGTAGTATCTTGCTGATATTGATAAGTTAACTTTCCCGCAGAATCGAAGCGCTGTTCAGTGCTAGTCTGACCTTTAGCGAGGTATTGCGTGTCGGTTTGGGTCGCAACGTTACCGGCATTATCATAGGTAATATGTTGAATTTCACGACCATCCTTATCATACTTTTGCAGCTCTGCTAACTGGCCTTGTTCATCAAAACGCTGCTGGTTTCCCACCTGTTTATCATGCTCATAGTGTTTAATCTCTTGCAGCACATCGGCAGCTCGGTAAATCAACACTTCGCCGTGTATTTTCCCCTTAAGATAAAACTCTTTAGTGTATAACCAGCCGTCTTTTGTCCAATACAGTCGCTCGCCTTCTCTTTTTCCCGCCACCATATTAACGGTTTGCTCCGGCTGACCATTGTTATGAAAGCTTTCATATAGCCCTTCCATACCGTTAGCGCCGTAGGTTACGCGTGTTTGCAACTGGCCATTGTTAAAATAACTTTGCGATAATCCTAATTCAGCCCCATTCACACGATGCTGAAGCTCCCTTAATTGACCATTAGTATGGTAACTTTTCTGATCTCCATGCAACTGGCCATGCTGGTAGTGGTACTCTCCCGAGAGCACTCCGTCTTCCCAATAATGCAGATGTGTGCCCTGATAACGCCCTTGTGCATCGCTACTGCCCTTGCGAGACAGTTGACCATCGGGATAGAAAAACTCAAAATCACCAACGATAAAACTCTCGGCTAAATTGGGACTGTTGACGCTGCCCTTAAAAACGGGTTTATCCGTCTCCAGATAAAAGAGTTGTAGCGGCCACTCACCATTTTGCTCTGTCGGCGCTTGCTCCTGATAATAAATGGCTTCACCAGGCACATCGCTAAGCCGCCATAGTTCGTCGAGTAAAATTCGCTCTGCCGACAGATTAAACGACATAAGTAGTGCAGATAATAGTAATAAGACTCTCATATTCTGCTCCTTAAGGTAACGCAGGGAATGTATTAACCCACTGTTTATTGACCGGTTCGCCGCTTATCGTCAGCTGCTCTATCTGTGCTGCGCGCCCCGCCAGTACAAACCAGCGTTCCTCACGTAATACTTGCTGCAACGGACGCTGATAAAAATCACTACTGTCACCTTGAATAGCAGGAGCTAGCTGTAAATTTTGCGCATTTAAAAAACGATAGCGCCGCATAAAGTCGGCCACGGTTTGATGGGTATCAACATTCGGCAACTGAGTGATATCAATCAACCAGCTTTGCTCGGGTTGATACGCTAGCGCTTGCCATTTGGGCGTACCGGTACAGGCCAAAGTGCTGCTGACATTGATGTAGTAAAAATTGCGGCGGATCCCATCGGCGCTAGTCAGTTGGTACAGCACAAACTTATCCAGCCCTCCACCAAAACCCGTGTTGTTAGTGTTAGTGCTTGTGTTTGTCCATTGCAGTGTGTGCTCGTTGACCTTAGGTGCATCGACAACACTGAGCGTGCACACCGCTGCCTGCTCGGAAGTTAACAACAAACTGACGCCGTATTTGGCCACGACTTGCGGCTCAAGTAAGGCGGGGTATTCAGGTGCAGTAACTTGCGGCTGATTAACATAGGACGCATACATATCATCACTATAAAGCAGTTGTTGCTGCACCGGCGGATAGGCGACATTTTGCGCGTAATCTTGAGTCGGAATAAAACGAATGTTCTTAGTCAGTTCACCACTGTCAACCACAGTATTCACATAGAGTGTCAGCGTGGGCGGCGCTGCGGGAAAGGTAAACTGTGTGATCGATTCATATTGTGCCGCTGAGGCCAACGCCACCATATTTTGCTCTGCCGGGGTTAACCAATCCGGCCCAGTGGGCGGCGGTGAAAGATATTTCACCATAGCGCCTTCGGCACCGTCAAAGCGCCGGTATAACCAAGATTTGTCAGTGCTGCCTCGCGATTTCAGCAAATAACTGAATGGTTTATCTGGGATTGGCGAGAGTTCCAGCTGTATATCTTCATACTGCAAGACCACAGTTTTGCTGGGATCGGGGGTCAGGTTAAGTTTGACTAATTTCGCGCCGCGATAATGGGCAGTCGCGCGAAACTCAGCAACCTGAGCTAAGAGGTCATTCGGCGCATTCCAACCGATAAGCAAATTCTGCTGCTCAGACTGATGGAAACCATCCTGTTCTGGATAACTGTAACTGCCTACCTTGCTCAATTGCAGCGGCAGTACTGTGCCATCCGCACTGTGTGCTGTGATATCGGTTAAGTTAAACCCGCCTTCGGGTTTAAAACCTGAAAAGTCATACTGATAAGTCAGCTTTAATAAATCATCTTGCTGGTAAAAGTAGCCCGCATCATAGGCAAATACAGCATCTTGGGTTAAGGTCTTATTGACGTTATCCAACACAACGTCAGGTTGTTTTTGATACTCAAATACTGGGAAATCATAAAAACCTAAATACTGCGTCAGATCGCCCAACTGGCGCTCCTGCGGCAACATAATAACGTTGCTGCGCACTGTGCCCTTATAGCCGTAGCGCTCAAACGGCGCTTCTGCCACTAAGGCTAACTGCGCTAACCAACCCCGCTCACGTTCTAACATCAGCTGACCGTATATTTTGGCTTGCTCGCCGCCACTTTCAACTTTGGCTAACACATGAGTATCAGTGACTTGCAATACAGTAAGCTTGGCATTGGCGTGGCCTTGATAGGCAGGAAGCGCGACGACCGCCCCCGCTTTGGCGGGTATGGTGCTAAGGAAGGCAGATGAGCTAAAGAGCTTTTTCAGTTCCTGCTCAAGCTCTGCGCCGCGTTCAGCCAACAGCGCCTGCCATACAGGTTTGTTCAGTGCACTGAATTCTTTAACGCTGCCATCGTCTAGATTTAAAGAAAATTCAAACCCCTGCGAGAAAATAGCGTGCATTTCTGGATTACGATCGGCCCGCTGGCTACTACTGACGCCGCTCCCTTGGCCATCGCGCATGTTCATATAATCGACATGCACTTGAAACCGACTGTTTTTGCCTGTTTCGAGGACCTTATAACGCAGCAATTGATGTGACGTGGCGTTAACCGTTTCGGTACGCTGACCATTGTCTACAGTGATGTTAGTGGTGCTATACAGCTGATACGAGCGCTCTTCCCCTTTTTCAGGTGTAAACTCAACATCAGCATCCCCAAAAGAACAGGCCGATAATAAACAGCATGCAACTACGCTAACCAAGTACTTCATGGTTATTCCTTGTATCTCAAACAAATAGTAAGCGCCGCATTATGCCCTTTCATACACAGTAAATAAAATGCTTTGGCTATTTTGCCTGTCCAGCGCAACACCTTAATGCACGACTAAAATATCCTTTTAGATAGTCGCAGGTACAGCAATGCTAATCTCAGGCAAGTTCTTAATGACGAATTACAACATAAAGAACTGATGCGCAAAGCTAGTTCTGCTGTATTAATTGTCATTATTTACCCAGTGACTCGCCGTATTTTTATTTAATATGAAGTGTCCCTATCGGCTCGACGGTAACATCTGCAGCACACGGAAGTGTAAATGCCGCGTTCACATGGTCTATGATGTTCCCAACATCATAGACATTTCCCATATCCCTATGGGTCAGATGTGAAAGAGCGGCCATGTTACCAACGGTCACAGTTGCAACAATGCCAATCCTAACTAACACTTCTGCTGTTCGTTTAGCTAAAAAGCTATTGCCCCTTAAAGCTTGCTAGCATTCATTTAGTGAGTCGAAAACGGACGAATAAATTGCCCTACAAAATCTCATCTATTTAACGAATGTTTGGCCCTACCGTAAAGCGACTAACAATGTATGGGTACAGTCGTATTTAAATTTAGATGCTTTTGAGTGTTTTTAAGCTCATTTTTTTGCGCGTTTATCCAGCATAAAATTAACAAACCCCTTTAAAATCATTTGTATATATTTTTCCAAAATTAGTTAATAGGTTTGGAAAACGCGCATGCGCGTTTTTTCAGATGGTGTATTGGATAAAAAGCTGATAAGTTCTTTGTATACAGCTAGTTAACTGTGCGCGTTTTCACTGGTCTAATGAGGTAAACGCGCATGCGCACTAATAAAATGTTGAACTAAGCCGCTGCGCGGAGCTTAAAGGGAACCACTGCTCCACACTTACTCCTAGGGATAATCCCTTACCTAGGAGGTCTACCATGTCATCACTTCTGCAACAGTTCCATGACGAGATTAGTTTACGTAGTTACTCAGCCCGTACACGCGATGCTTATCTGCGTGCCATCACCCAACTGCAGCACTATGCAAACCAACCGCTCGATAGCATTACGGATGAGCAACTTACGGCTTATTTCCGTTATTTGAATCTTGAGCGACATCATTCCAGAGCCACCTTAAAGTTACAGCTTAATGGCATTCATTTTTTCTATAAACATGTCCTAGGGCGCGACTTTACGCTTCAGTTGAGTTTACCTAAACGTCCGCACAAGCTGCCGCAATTGCTTAGTTGCCAAGATATCGCGGCACTGTTGTACCACTGTCAAAACCTGAAACAACGCGCCATGTTGGCGCTGTGCTATGGTTGTGGTTTGCGTGTCAGTGAGTTAACCCATATTAAGGTTGCTGATATCGATGGGCAGCGGCAGTTGCTCAAAGTGTGTCAAGGCAAGGGTGCCTGCGACCGCTGGGTGATACTCTCACCGACTTTACTCACCCTGTTGCGTCAGTATTGGCAAGCGTATCATCCCGTCGAATGGTTGTTTGCCTCGACCTATCATGATGTGGTTTATCCGCTGCATGAGTCGACCTTTCGTAAAGCGTTAGCGAAGGCGGCCCGCTTAGCGAGTATCACTAAGCCATGCAGTCCACACAGCCTAAGGCATGCTTATGCGACCCATCAATTACAAGCGGGTATGCCACTTCATCAATTACAGGCTCAACTTGGTCATCACAGTATTAAATCCACCGAGCGCTACTTGCATTGGTCGCCGGAATTGGGTCATCAAGGCTGTGACTTGCTAGCAAGTCTTGGGGGGATGCCATGGCAACCTCCTACCATGTAAGCGATATCCTTCATCAGCACTTAGCCCACTATCAACAGCAGCATAAACTGACCGAACAACAAGCCTTAGTCTGCCAGCATATTCAACAGTGTCGCACGCAAGCCTTGGGCATACAGCAATGGCGTTGTGATACTTGTCACTATGAGCAGCAGCTGTTTTGCTCCTGTGGTGACCGGCATTGCCCTCGTTGTCAGGGAAGGCAGACGCAAGCGTGGATTGCTGCGCAGCAGGCGCAAGTCTTGCCTTGTCGCTATTTCCATTTGGTCTTTACCTTACCCCACGAGTTGAATATCTTGGCGCACTACGCTGCCAAGCCGTTATACAGCGCCCTGTTTGAGTCTGTGTGGCAGACGCTTGCGCAGTTTGGCATGAAACGGAAACACCTTCAGGGGCAATTGGGTTGCACTATGGTGCTGCACACGTGGGGGCAAACCTTGAGTCAACATATCCACTTGCATTGCTTAATTCCAGGCGGGGTGGTGACGTCAGCGGGAGATTGGCATGGCGTAAAAACGGATTATCTGTTTCCGGTTAAAGCCTTGTCCACCGTGTATCGGGCAAAGTTATTACGGGCGCTGCGACAACATGAGCTGGCTATCCCTGCGGCTGACACCTTAATGGCAAAACCGTGGTGTGTTTACAGCAAAGCGTGTCTGAGCCGCGCCGAAACCGTGGTGGAATACCTCGGGCGTTATACCCGTAAAGGCATGCTGCATGAGTCAAGAATTGCCGAAGTGACCGCAGAGCATGTCAGTTTTCGCTACAAAGACTATCGTGATGGTCAGCAGCATAAGCAAATGCGGCTAAGCTGTGATGAGTTTATCCGCCGTTACTTATTGCATGTGTTGCCCAAAGGGTTAATGCGAGTCAGGCACTTTGGCTTTTTAGCCAACGCTTGCCGCCGCAAAAAGCTCGCTTTCATCCAGCATCAATTGCGCCAACCGCAGGCGATATTGGCGAGTCCTTTAGTTAAGAAGGACTGTTGGTGGTCATGTCCGCAATGCCAGTTAGGTCATTTGCAGTTTATTGGGCTGTTAAGGCCGCAGGGATTAGTGATGATTAACAACCAAAGTCAGCCAGTACGTCTGTCAGGATAACCACTCCCTCAAGATGTAGCGTAATGACCGACAGCGAAAAGCAGCCAGCCTTATGGGCGCAAGCCGATGAGGGGATAGGGTGTGAGTGTCAGCCTGAATCTGGAGCCAAAATACTGTCAACCAAGGTCAAAAATCAGTCGAAAGTGAGCGTAAAAGAATGAGAAAGCTAAAACGATATCAAGTGATTACCCATCAAACTGTATAAAAAACCGCTACCGCAAAAAAGCAAATTCCTATAGCATCATTCATACCCATTTACACGGATGTGGCAGCGGCCAAGTCCAACAAGCGATTTATGCCCTGCAAACAGCGCAGCGCATAAATACTAAGACGTTAAAATGGCCACGCTGAGAGGCGGTACAAATTGTATGAATATAAAACTTATCAAATACCTTACTGCGTTGCTAATTTTACTTAGTGGTTTTTCATACGGAGAAAATAAAACTATGGAAGCAATCCCGGGTAAGACAATTACAATCGAACAATTGGAAGAAATGTTTGTAGGGCTTAAAAAAGACACTAAATGGAATATCTCAGGCAATCTTCTTTGGGGTTATTTCTTTACCAGTCATGAGCCTAAAAAGTTAGAAAAAGCCAAATCTATCTTAATCGCCAAGGGTTATCGTTTCGTAGATCTCTACATGTCTGACAAAGACGACCCAAATGAGCCAGACCTGTTCTGGTTGCATGTAGAGAAAATAGAACATCATACGCCACAAAGTTTAGACGCAAGAAATAACGAGCTTTATATTTTAGCAAATGAACTTAAACTTGAGTCATATGACGGAATGGATGTTGGGCCAGTATTCAACTAATTTTAACAAGTCGCTCAAGCATCGCCACTGCGTGGCTGGACAGTTTTTAAGTCGCGCTTTTATGGTTTTGCTACGCAAAAGTATTCCACAAAACCACAACTTAAAAACTGCCGCTTAGCTCGGCGTTATGCGTACTGATGAGGAGTCTTCTACATGGAACATAATTTTGAGAAGTTAAAAGAGCATATATTGCCTTTGTCCAATTCAACTGACTTTCATCATGCAAAAAACGAGTGGAAACTTGTTGGTGTTGAAATAAATGAAGACTGGGATAATTGTCCCTGTGGGCAATCGATTAAAGAGCTTTGTTATATTGAAAACCAACTCAACAATCAAAAGACTTACGTTGGTAATGTTTGTATTAACAAATTTATTGGCATTGATACTGGTAACTTATTTGCTGGACTAAAACGAATAGCTAAAAATGACTCAGCTAACGCAAATGAAGATCTAATAATCCATGCTTATAAACTAGGTTATATATTTGAAAATGAATATAGCTCTCTTATGGACACAAAAAACAAACGAAAATTGTCAGAGAAACAACTCGCTTGGAAACAAAAAACAAACAATCGAATTACAAGCCAAACCGTAGTTCGAGCAAAAGTGTAAATACGCATAACAAGAGACTATGGCGTCAATAACTAATTTATCGCTTTTGGCGCTTCCCATAGGGCACCGTCTCTCAACATCGAATTTAACGTCACCACCATCTTCCTAATACAGGCAATGATAGCCACTTTTTTAGGTTTCCCTGTGGCAACTAATCGCTGATAGGTGCTCTTAAAAACCGGGTTAGATTGTATGGCTGACATCATTGCCATATATAAAACCGTTCTCACTTGATGCCTTCCTCCTTGTATTTTTCGCATGCCTTTAAAGCGCCCGCTTTCTTTATTCATCGGTGCCACACCGACCAATGCGCTTGCTTCCTTGTTACTGATATAACCCAATTCTGGTAAGTTACTGATGATGGAAGCTGCGGCGATTTTACCGATACCTTTCATACTCTGAAGCAGTATATTTTTCGCTTGATAATCAGGGTTTGACTCAATGAGTTTAACGATTTTTATTTCAATCTTTTCAATCTGATTTTTGAACGCCGTTAAAATAGGTTTAATGGTCATTTCAAGTTCTTTTGGCAATATTTGAAGGCGGTTTTTTTCCATCGTCTGCATCACCAATAGTTGATTTCGTCTTGCGACTAAATCACTCATAGCACGCATTACATCAGGTTTTAAAGTTGATAAGGTCGGCTTAATCGCTTCGCTGTAATGCGCTATAAGTTGCGCATCAAGCTTGTCAGTTTTTGCCCGTTGACCAATGGCACCAGCAAAGCGTTTTATGTGAACAGGGTTTGCGATGACAAAAGGTAAGTTTGCCTCAGCGCAGGCCATAATGAAGGGCATTTCAAGACGACCTGTCGCTTCGATAACGATGCGCTCAGGAGTGTATTTTTTAATAGTTTTGACGGCCTCTTTAATCCCTTTTTCATCGTTCGATACAGTGAAATAGATATTGAGAGGGCGGATATAAATGTCGAGTTGAAACTTGCCAGTATCAACACCTACGTTAATGTTTTGATTAGAAGTTGTTTTCATAATAAGCTAACTCTTGCTTGCAAATGCGGGTTCGAGACCCAGTAGACTATTCGAGTATTTTGCTTGGAGTCCTTTGTCGCGTTCTTTCTTGTTATCGGTCTCTCAATAGAGGAGCCAGCGTTCAATCGAACTACGACAAGGAAAGCTTTAGTTGCAGCTAAAGCCTGGGTCTCACATTACCCGAAACTGGAAATTATTTGTAATCAGGTGAGTTTATTATCCATACAAGGCGTTTAAACTGGACTAAAACAGTGGGTTACGTTTCGCTTCGCTACGCGCTATAACCCACAATTTTAGTCCGCTTAACGCGGCGTTACCCATAGAAATTTTAATCCGAAAATCAAAAATTAGAGTTGGGAATCTAACACGCATTTGTCCAAAAGCGTGCTGCGTGTCTCCTTAAAACCTACAGTTTATGCTAATGCTAAAAAGGTAGGCCATGGTGATTCGCGAGACGACCGTCCGCCCCATGGACGGGGCGGTCGAGCACTGAAGAATCCCCTGATGATTTACATATAAATCATCAGATTGGAGTGAACTTGCACCTTGAAGTGTGATCTGATGGAAGTGCGAACAAACATCAATCACAGGGCATTAAGGTGCAAGTGTTAACTATCTTACATCAATCTCTCTATCAACATTGTCCAGAAATCCATCAAAAGCGACTGAATACACTCATGGTTGCTTGCCGAGCACTTATCAACGCGGATTGTCTCACCCTCACGCATTTAGGGCGGCACATTGATGGCACCAGCACTCATACTAAACACTCAATAAAACGCATGGATAGATTGTTGGGCAACCCGCACCTTCACCATGAAAGACTGGCTGTTTATCAGTGGCATGCAAAGTGGCTGCTAACAGCACATACGATGCCGACCATACTGGTGGATTGGTCAGATATGCGTGAAGGTCGTGAGCTGATTGCACTACGCGCCTCTATTGCTATCAAGGGCCGCTCTATCACGCTCTACGAGCGAACATTTCCGTTAATCCTGCAAGGCACTCAAACTGCCCATAATCAGTTTCTGAATGAACTCAAATAAGTGTTACCTGACAACATTACCCCGCTGATAGTCACTGACGCGGGCTTCCGTAATCCATGGTTTCGCAAAGTCGAGCAGCTCGGTTGGTATTGGCTGGGTCGTGTCAGAGGATTAAGTGTCTATCGGCCGCATCCTTCTGGTCGCCAATTTTCACTAAAAGCGCTTTATCCCCAAGCCAGTCGTCGCGCAAAACATGTTGGGCGGGTGGCGTTATCGGTAAAGAAACCCTTGTTATGCGAGATGGTGTTGTTCAGAGCCCCAAGTAAAGGCAGAAAAGGTCAGCGAAGTACGACAACAGACTGTCACCATACGGCGCAATGGACGTATGAGTTGACCGCCAAAGAGCCTTGGGCACTGGTGACCAACTTGACCATAGAAGCCATGTCGCCTCAAAAACTGGTTAATATTTACCAAAAACGGATGCAAATAGAAGAAACCTTTAGAGATTTAAAAAGTCCCGCTTATGGCTTTGGTTTACGTCATAGCAGAACACGTTATGCGGCGAGGATGGACATACTGCTATTGATAGCGTTATTGGTGCAACTGGCATTTTGGTGGGTAGGATTATACGGTGAAACACAGCAATTACAGCGGCACTTCCAAGCCAACACGGTAAAGAAAAGGAATGTGCTATCAACAATCAGGATGGGCAAAGAACTGCTGCGACGACGGCATGATTACCCCATATCAGCAGATGATTTGCTTTGTGCTGCGAAGAAACTAGCTGAACTCTCATTAATTCATGGTTGTTGGGGTTATGAATTATGAGGGGATCCTACAGGGTCGAGCATCCAAGGATGATGGGATGGACACCTCTTGTGAAGTAGGCGTCATTTACGCCATATTGAATTTGCACGTTCAATAACAACAAAAGGTGTCCAAAATGAAAGTTACACTAATAGGAATTGATCTCGCAAAAAATATCTTCCAAGTATGTGGAGTTAATCAAGCAGGCAAGAGTGTTTTTAACCGTTCGATTAAACGTGCTCAGCTCCTGACTTTTCTGCGTACTTACCCTGATGCCACTATTGCTATGGAAGCCTGCAGTGGCTCTAACTATTGGGGCAGAGAGTTACTTTCTCTCGGGCATGACGTCAAACTGATCCCGCCTCAGCATGTTAAGCCATTTGTCAAAGGCAATAAGAACGATCGCAATGATGCCTTCGCTATCTGTGAGGCAGCGCAGAGACCGAACCTGATTTTCGTTCAGCCGAGAACCTTAGCGCAGGTTGATATCATCATTACCCACAGAATTCGCGAGCGTCGGATCAGAATACGCACTGCACTAACCAATCAAATTAGAGGCTTACTAAGTGAATATGGAATCGCCCTCCCTAAAGGACGTAATCCATTGAATCTTTTGCTGCCGGAATTACTTGAGGATGCCAGTAATCAACTCACTACGATTGCACGCCAATACATGCGTGAGCTGATGGAAGAGTTGCGTGCGATCAACGTTGCAATAGGTTCGCTGGAAAAAGACATCAAACTGCAGGCAAGAACGCACCCAGATGCCAAGCGACTGATGGGTATAAGAGGCGTTGCAGAAATCATTGCCACTGCCGCGGTGTCATTTGCCGGTGATGGCTCTGGCTATCATGGTGCTCGGCATTTTTCTGCAAATTTAGGACTGGTTCCTAAAGAGTTTTCCAGTGGGGGGAAACAGAAATTGGGCGGCATAACCAAACGAGGTAACAGCTATCTGCGGCGGCAACTGATCCAGGGAGCTTGGTCGATTATTCGCTATGCAAGTAAGAGTAATGACAGGATCTCCGTATGGGTCTTAAAGGTGATTGAGCGGCGAGGTAAACAGAAAGCGGCAGTAGCAATTGCAAACAAATTGGCGCGGATCATCTGGGCTATGCTGTTTCATCGCAGCGAATATCGGCCTTGTTAATATGTAAAAATCGAGTATTAAACTCACCTTAAAACACGACTACAGATAATGAAGTAACAGGTAATACCGGCCTTTGCAGATGCTGAGAGAGTACAAGGAGCATATGACTCCGAAAGGACGATAAGCAGCAAAGGCGCGGTTCTCATTAAGGCCAGAGAACAAAGATTCTCACAAACAGGTCGGATATACGTACGCAGTATTACTTTCTGTTACTCAAAAAGTGGTTGATCTATTTGAGGTGTCCATATACGGACTAGCTGCGAGTCGGTGAGTGAACACCATGGCAAGCCTGTATTAATGAATATCAGCAAATGCTCACAACTCAAGTTACGAATCCCCTGCACGACTTCCAACACATTTCCATCCACTTTCAACATCCCACCAACAAAAATGCTCAATAACTTTATTTAACGATAACCCTCTGCCTTTCACAAAAACGCATAAATATTCTCATTTAATTCAAATTGACTGTTGCAAAGGCTCATAAAAGCGGTTAGTTTAAATCCACTTATACGGGTAGACGTCCGTAACAACGCATTCAAGGCTCCACTGTATTTTGAGCAGTTAAGCCAATAAAGTTAAATACCGAGAGAGTAAAATGAGCCCACTACTGAACGCTATTCACCACCATCACCACCATATGCGGTAGCCTTCGGACGCTCACTGCCGGAGGACTATATCCTTCTGGCGGACTGATTCAAGATGATCATAAACCCCTGGAAGGAATTCCGGGGGTTTTTGCATTTAGGCGTTAATTTTGGTTTTAATTTAAATAAGCAACTTTAGATATTTAATAAATTATCAATACGTTAGCTAGAACACTTAGCTAGATTTCTTAGCTAGGGCCCATTGAATGGCAAGGCGTATTAAACCGATTAAACAACACTTTTTGAATCTTTTAATTTTGATACTTTTGAGCGAGATAACACTATGACTGAATCGAACCGTTTACGCATCGCCATCCAAAAATCTGGCCGTCTTTCTACTGACTCTCAGCAACTGCTAAAAAGCTGTGGTGTTAAATTTTCCATTAATGAACAACGTCTTATCGCTCACGCTGACAATATGCCTATCGATTTACTGCGCGTTCGTGATGACGATATCCCAGGTCTAGTGATGGACGGCGTAGTCGATATGGGGATCATCGGTGAAAACGTACTCGAAGAAGAACAAATCGAGCGTCAAACCCTGAACAAACCCGCAGATTGTCTCAAACTGCGTCAGTTAGATTTCGGCTCATGTCGCCTCTCGTTAGCCGTACCGACAGAATTCAGTTACGCCGATGCCTCCTCGTTAGAAGGATTACGCATTGCCACTTCTTACCCGAACCTGCTGCGCCGTTTTATGCAACAAAAAGGCATAACTTATCGCGACTGTATGTTAAAAGGTTCGGTTGAAGTCGCCCCACGCGCTGGCCTTGCCGATGGGATTTGTGATCTCGTGTCGACAGGCGCTACCTTAGAGGCCAACGGCTTATACGAAACCGAAGTGATTTACCGCTCAATGGCCTGCATCATTCAATCGACCCAAACCCAATCGCCGACTAAACAAGCACTCATCGACAAAATTCTGTCCCGCGTCAACGGCGTTATCCGCGCCCGTGAGAGCAAGTACATACTGCTACACGCGCCAACCGAAACCTTAGATCAAATCGTCGCCCTGCTGCCAGGCGCTGAAAACCCAACCGTATTGCCATTAAATGATGATACTAACCGCGTGGCTATCCACGCTGTCAGTACCGAAGATTTATTCTGGGATACCATGGAACAGTTGACCGCACTCGGTGCCAGCTCGATTCTGGTAATGCCAATCGAAAAAATGATGGGGTAATGTATGGAAATCCTAACTTGGTCAACCTTATCAACCGCCGAGCAGAAAACGGCGCTGAAACGCTCGCCCTTAATTGGTGATAGCGGCTTAGAGCAAAGCGTTCGCGCCATTATCGATGCAGTGGCAACGCGGGGTGATGCCGCCATTGCCGAATTTAATCAAAAGTTTGATGGCTTCAATAGCGCGACCAAAGATTTAAATGGACAAGGAAGTGGCGAGCTGCGCATGGGTGAAGCCGAGATTGCAGCGGCAAGCGCACAGGTATCACCAGAGCTGAAAGCGGCGATCGCCAAAGCCATGGCGAACATAGATGTGTTTCACAGCGCCCAGCAATTTCGCCCGATTGATATGGAAACCGAGGCGGGAGTACGCTGCGAGCTACGTAACGAACCGATTGAAAAAGTGGGTTTATATATTCCTGGTGGCAGTGCGCCATTAATTTCTACCGTGATGATGCTCGCCCTGCCCGCCAAGATCGCCGGCTGCGAACAAAGAGTATTGGTCAGCCCACCGCCAATCAACGATGCCATTATCTATGCCGCCAATGCCTGCGGGATCACTGAAATTTATCAAGTGGGTGGCGCGCAGGCCATTGCGGCACTGGCCTTTGGCACAGAAACGATTCCCGCGGTCGATAAAATTTTTGGCCCAGGTAATCGCTACGTGACTGAAGCTAAACGCTTAGTGTCACAGGATGGCCGCTGCACTGTGTGTATCGATATGCCAGCTGGTCCTTCTGAAGTGTTAGTGATTGCCGATAGCGACGCCAATTGCGAATTTATCGCCGCCGATTTGCTTTCGCAAGCGGAGCACGGCCCTGATTCACAAGTGATTTTAGTGACAGATTCGCAAGCTATCGCCGATGGCGTAAATGATGCACTAACAAGACAACTCGCTGCCCTGCCGCGTTGTGATATAGCTACAACGGCACTACTGAGCAGTCGCACTTTTGTTGTGGACGATATGCTGCAAGCCGCGCAGGTTTCTAATCAATATGGGCCTGAGCACTTGATCATTCAAACGCGCTTTCCCCGTGAGGTGCTGAAAAACATTCGCGCCGCGGGCTCGGTATTTTTAGGCGCTTATACACCTGAATCTGTTGGCGATTATGCCAGTGGCACCAACCACGTGCTGCCGACTTACGGTTACAGCCGCGCCGTGTCGAGCCTGTCATTAGCCGACTTTAGCCGCCGCTTTACCGTGCAGGAACTCAGTGCTAAGGGCTTAATCGGATTGGGGCAAGCGGTCATGACGTTAGCCAGTAACGAATTGCTCGATGCGCACAAAAATGCCGTCGCCATTCGCCTAGCTAGCCTAGAGAAATGACCCGCTTAACCTTAAGTAATTGAAAATAGAGCTGAGTGAAGAAAATGAGCCAAGTGAGCAGCATGGAAAAGACAACAGAACCCGTAGCATTAGCATCGACGTTAGCACCGGCGCCGCTAACGTTAGCTGAGCGCCTAGCGCGCCCTGAATTACTGGATTTAACGCCCTACCAGAGTGCCCGCAGACTGGGCGGTCGTGGTGATATTTGGATCAATGCCAACGAATCGCCCTTCAATAATGTCGATACGGCAGCGCTCGATTTATCAAAATTGAATCGTTACCCAGAATGCCAACCGCCGCAGCTTATCAGTGCCTACAGCAACTACAGCGGCGTGAGCACCAGCAAGATAGTTGCCAGCCGCGGCGCCGATGAAGCGATTGAACTGTTAATTCGCGCCTTTTGTATACCTGGCATCGACAGCATCGCCTGCTTTGGCCCGACGTACGGCATGTATGCCATCAGCGCGAACACCTTTAATGTGGACGTTAAAGCATTAAATCTCAGCGCGGAATATGGCTTGCCGTCAAGCTATGCCGAGGACGTTCGCGGCGCAAAACTGGTGTTTATCTGCAATCCCAATAATCCGACGGGCACAGTGATCGACAAAGCCATTATCGAGCAAGCAATCAAAGTCCTGCCCGACGCGCTTGTAGTCATCGACGAAGCCTATATTGAGTTTTGCCCCGAATACAGTGTGGCGGATTTACTGGAAAGCTATCCGAATCTAGTGGTACTGCGCACCCTATCAAAAGCCTTTGCACTCGCCGGCGCACGTTGTGGTTTTATGCTAGCAAACGAGGCCGTAGTCGAAATCATTATGCGCGTGATTGCGCCCTATCCTGTGCCGCTACCCGTGAGTGAAGTCGCCACACAGGCGCTATCAAGCGCTGGCGTTGCAAGAATGAAAGTGCAAGTTGCTGAATTAAATGAGCAAGGCGCCAGACTCACAGCGGCGATCAGCGCTTATTGTTCAAAATCGAATAGTTCAGAGTCCCGCGCCCGCGTGCTCAAACCTAACGGCAATTATGTGCTGGCTGAATTTGATGATGTCGCCAAGGTAGCTGCGTTACTGCAAGGCAGCGGTGTTGTCGCCCGCGCCTACAAAGACCCAAGGCTTGCTAAGGCCATCCGTTTTAGCTTTAGTTCAAAGGCGGATACCGATGTGTTAGTGAATTTATTTGAATCGCAACGCACTGAGCAGCCATCAGAAAATGAATGATAAGTCACTGATAATAAATCTCTGATCATAAAAAACTAATAAAAAGCGAATGCAACGCTGAAAGTTAAATCAGCTTAAGCATTAGCTAAACGAATTGAATTTGAAGGTAGAGCCATGAACCCACAATTTGTCCCGAATGTTGCACAAAAAATTCTGTTTATCGACCGCGATGGCACCTTAATTGAAGAACCCGTCACCGACAAACAGGTCGATAGTCTGGCTAAATTAGTGTTTGAGCCACAGGTGATCCCCGCTTTGCTACGTCTGCAAAAGGCAGGGTTTCGCTTAGTCATGGTCAGCAATCAAGACGGCCTTGGCACACCGTCTTTCCCGCAGGAAGATTTCGACGCGCCCCACAATATGATGATGCAAATCCTCAAAAGCCAAGGGGTGAACTTCGAAGATGTGGTGATTTGCCCGCACTTTAACGATGAAAATTGCAGCTGCCGTAAGCCTAAGCTTGGGCTAGTGAAAGACTATCTCACCCAAGGCTGTATCGATTTCACCCAATCAGCGGTGATTGGCGATCGCGAAACCGATGTGGAGCTGGGCAATGCCATGGGCATTAAAAGCCTGAAATATCAACGCGACACTTTAGGTTGGAACGCCATCGCCGATGCGCTGCTCAATAAAGGCCGCACAGCCACGGTCGTACGTACCACCAAAGAAACCGACATTCGTGTGACTGTTGATCTCGACAGCCCCGTTAAAGGCAAAATCGACACTGGCATTGGCTTTTTCGACCACATGCTCGATCAAATTGCCACCCACGGTAATTTTAGAATGGATGTGAAAGTCGATGGCGATCTGGAAATCGACGATCACCACAGCATCGAAGACACGGCACTGGCCATAGGTGATGCCCTGCGCCAAGCGCTTGGAGACAAACGCGGCATTGCCCGTTTTGGCTTTAGTCTGCCAATGGATGAAGCTAAGGGTGAGTGTCTGCTGGATATATCTGGCCGCCCTTTTATCAAATTCTCGGCCGATTTTGAACGCGAGCATGTGGGCGAAATGGCCACTGAAATGGTGCCGCACTTCTTCCGATCCTTTGCCGATGGCCTGCGCTGTACGCTGCATGTGTCGACGCAGGGCGATAACGATCACCACAAGGTTGAAGCCATGTTTAAAGTGCTCGGCCGCGCGCTACGCCAAGCGGTTAAAGTCGAAGGCGATATTCTGCCATCGAGTAAAGGCGTGCTTTAAGGCATCAGCATAAATCGTTTAAGAGGTTAGGATGCAACAAGACACTCTATTAATAGCTGGCCAGCAATTAACAGCAAATGCATCACTAGATGCTGAAACCGTCATCATAGACACGGGCTGCGCCAATTTAAACTCAGTACGTTTCGCCTTCGAGCGTTTAGGCGCTAAGGTATTGGTCACAGACGATAAAGCCAAAATCAAAGCGGCAAAACGTGTGGTACTGCCGGGTGTGGGCACGGCGGGTGCAGCCATGGCGTCCTTACATGAAAAAGGCTTGGTCGAACTCATTCAAGGCCTGACTCAACCTGTGCTGGGTGTGTGCCTTGGCATGCAAATGTTGGCGGCAATTTCTAAGGAGCGCGGCGGAAAAGGTCAAGATTGCGAGTGCTTAGGCATAATCCCGACCGATATTTGCGAGCTGGATACGCAGTTACTCAAAGCTGAAAGCCTACCTTTGCCGCACATGGGCTGGAACCAACTTAAGCTAACAACAAACTCACAAGGCGCCAACAGCCCTAACGTTCACCCGCTGTTTGCGGGTATTGAAGATGGCAGCTATGTGTATTTCGTCCACAGTTACCGCGCGCCGTTGAGTGAATTTACTTTAGCCCAATGTACCTATGGTGAAGGCTTTAGCGCCGCCATTGGCAAAGGCAACTTTATGGGCGTGCAGTTCCACCCCGAAAAAAGTGCCGCCGTGGGCGCGCAAATTCTGCGTAATTTTTTACTGATGGACGAGTTGCAAATGAACGAAGCTCTGATGAACGAAGCACTGCAAAGCAACTCTGCTGATGGCCAAGCGGGTGTAAAGAAGGCTGACCAATGAATAAATTACTCATTAAAAAAGTATTTATTAATAAACTACTTATAGAAAAATAAATCAAGGATCTGAGCTTATGATTATTCCTGCAATTGATTTAATTGATGGCAATGTCGTCCGCCTCTATCAAGGTGATTACGGCCAGCAGACTACCTTTGATTTAAGTCCTTTGGCGCAGCTGCAATCCTACGAGGCACAAGGCGCGAAGTGGTTACATATCGTTGATTTAACGGGCGCGAAAGATCCCGCTAAACGCCAAACTCGCCTTATCAGTGAATTAGTGGCAGGACTAAACGCCAATATTCAAGTGGGCGGCGGCATTCGCACTGAAGAACAAGTCACTGAATTATTAGCTATCGGCGTAAAACGTGTGGTGATTGGCTCACTGGCGGTGAAAGAACCTGAGTTAGTCAAACAATGGTTTATCAAATACGGCAGCGAAGCTATTTGCCTCGCGCTCGATGTCAATATCAACCAGAGCGGCGAGAAAATGGTCGCCGTATCAGGTTGGCAAAGTGGTGGCGGTAAGAGTTTAGAATCCCTTGTCGAAACCTTTAGCGCGGTCGGCTTAAAGCACGCGCTAGTGACTGACATTAGCCGTGATGGCACCTTAACGGGCGCCAATACCGCGCTTTATCAAGAAATTGCAGCAAGCTTCCCCGACATCGCTTGGCAAGCCTCTGGCGGTATTGCGACCCTTGAGGATGTTGCCGCCGTGCGAGACAGCGGCGCTGCGGGCATCATTATCGGTAAAGCCTTGCTTATCAATCAGTTTAACGTGGCGGAGGCAATCCAATGCTGGCCAAACGACTAGTCCCCTGTTTAGATGTGAAAGACGGTAAAGTAGTGAAAGGCGTGCAGTTCCGTAACCACGAAATTGTCGGCGATATCGTCCCGTTAGCCGCGCGTTATGCCGAAGAAGGCGCCGATGAGCTAGTGTTTTATGACATTACCGCCAGCGCCCACGAACGTGTGGTCGATAAATCGTGGGTGAGCAGCGTGGCGGAGCAGATTGATATTCCCTTCTGCGTGGCCGGTGGCATTAAAACCATTAGCCAAGCCCGTGAATTATTAGCCTTTGGTGCGGATAAGATTTCGATTAACTCGCCCGCCTTAACCGATCCGAGTTTAATCTCGCGCCTGCAGGACGAGTTCGGCCGCCAGTGTATCGTGATTGGTATCGACTCCTTTTTCGATGCCACCAGCAACAGCTATAAAGTAAAGCAATTTACCGGCGATGAAGCGGCAACTAAGGATACGCAGTGGTTTACCCAAGACTGGGTTGAAGAAGTGCAAAAACGTGGTTGTGGTGAAATCGTGCTCAATGTGATGAACCAAGACGGCGTGCGCGGCGGCTATGATATCAAGCAGTTAAGTCTTGTTCGCGCCATCTGCGACGTGCCTTTAATTGCCTCTGGCGGTGCAGGGACTATGGCGCATTTTCGTGATGTATTTATTGAAGCTAAGGTCGATGCGGCGCTGGCAGCGAGCGTATTCCACAAGGCGATTATCAACATAGGTGAATTAAAAGCCTATTTAGCGGCCGAAGGTATCGCGATTAGACGCTAGAGCGGTTCTAGGTTCTAGGTTCTAGGTTCTAGGTTCTAGGTTCTAGGTTCTAGGTTCTAGGTTCTAGGTTCTAGGTTCTAGGTTCTAGGTTCTAGGTTCTAGGTTCTAGGTTCTACAAACAGATTAAGAGTGAATACTATGTCAACGCAAACAAACACTAAGTCGGATTTTAGCCCTGTTCAAGTTAATGAGCTGGATTGGAACAAACAGGATGGGCTCATTCCTGCCGTTATCCAAAATCATTTATCGGGCAAGGTATTAATGCTCGGTTATATGGATAAGGCCGCGCTGGAAAAAACCTTGAGCACAGGTGATGTCACCTTTTTCAGCCGCTCAAAACAGCGCTTGTGGACCAAGGGTGAAACCTCGGGGAATACCCTAAAGTTGGTCGCTATCGATAAAGACTGCGATAACGACAGCCTGTTAGTGCAAGTGATCCCCAACGGCCCAACCTGCCACAAAGGCACCGAAAGTTGCTGGTTAGATGACAATGCGCACCCTTTCTTGAACAACCTCGCGAGCTTAATCACCTCACGTAAAGGGCAAAGTGCCGATTCCAGTTACACGGCGTCTTTGTTTGCGCGCGGCACAAAACGTATCGCCCAAAAGGTCGGGGAAGAAGGTCTTGAAACCGCCCTTGCCGCCGCGACCCACGATAAGGAAGAGCTGGTTAACGAAGCCTCAGATCTTATCTATCACTTGCTGGTATTGCTTGAAGATCAACACTTAAGCCTCAGTGACATCACAGCAAACCTGCTGGCAAGACATGAAAAGGCGCTACAGAATAAAGCATAATCTGCTCACTGATTCTGATTTCACACTAGGGTCTGTTGATCTTTCGAGAGTAATTTTTAGACAGCATGGCAAGACGTTATAATTTGCTTCGCCAAAAGTAACCATAACCTCAAGCCATGCCAAGACTTATGCTAACCGATGCACGCTGGGAAAAGCTATTTCATTTAATGAAAAGCACAGGCCGTGTTTATGACAAACCTGAACATAGACAAACATTCGAAGGTATTCTTTACCGCCTTAGAACAGGTATCCCTTGGCGAGATTTACCTAAAGAGTTCGGTCATTGGAGCACGGTCTTTAGACGGTTTCATTTATGGTCTAAGAAAGGCGTTCTAGCACATTTATTCAAGGCCTTAGCCAACCTTGCTGATATAGAATGGGTCTTTATTGATGGCTCGATAGTGCGGGCTCACCAGCACAGTGCAGGTGCAGCGACGCTAAGTAATGAGAGTATTGGTAAAAGTCGAGGCGGTAATTCAACCAAAATTCACTTAGCCGTCGACAGCGGAGGATTACCGATTTATTTCGAATTATCAGAAGGCCAAAAACACGATATTACACACGCCCCCAGCTTAATTGAGCACCTGAAGCAGGTTGATACCGTCATTGCAGATAAAGGTTATGACAGCGATGCTTTTCGTGAACTTATCGCAAATAAAGGCGGGAAATCTGTTATTCCAAGGCGCCGCTATAAGAATACACCTCAAGAAAGAGTCGATTGGTGCTTATATCGGTATCGACATTTAGTGGAGAATGCTTTTGGAAGAATTAAGCACTATCGAGCAATATCAACAAGATATGACAAGCTAGCAAGAAATTACGCCAGTATGGTGTCACTGGCGTTTATGTTAATGTGGCTGCCGATGTATTGCTGAACAACATTTGTACAGCAAAGATCAACAGACCCTAGTCACTGACATCTAGAAATGCCGCACACTTGAGCCAAGTCTGCGGCATTTTTTATTGCGCGATAAACGTGGCTAACTCCTCTTTCCTTCTCCTCGTTGACCATAAACTCAGTGTGAGTTAGGCATGGCTTTCAGCTTAGTCACATGACAAAAAACAAACAAAATACTGCCGTAATGGTTGACAAGTACATATCTAATCCCTATGGTAGCCTCCGTTGCTGATGTTAAGTCTCGGCAGCAAAAAGACTTAAGGTGCAGCTGTTCAAGCTACTCATAAAATGACTGTCTTTTAAGTAAAAAAGATTAAAGAGAGCGCCACCTTTGATAATCGAACCGAATTTAATCGCGGTTATCCATGTTTACTCAACACACGCTAAGGCAAGTTTTATGTGTTTCACAGCATTTTATACTCCCTATCTGTAGCCGCAATGGGTATACCCAAGCTACCTGAAGATACGAGTTTCAGCATCTTCAGATTGTTTGTGCATAGATAGGCACCTCGCCTGACCTTCCATTGTGGCCATATCCTTTCGGATCCGCTGAGCGCCACTGTCTCATTTACTTAAATCATTTTGTGCTTGAATCATTTCATTATTGAATCGCATCAAAATCCTTTAAGACAGTTGCTTTCGGATCAAGTCTTTATCTCTTTTTCTTGCGACACGCTTTTGAGATCATGTTATGACACAGAATAAAATTCTCGGCAGTTTACTGCTTATCGCCGGCACCACAATCGGCGCGGGCATGTTGGCTTTGCCTATCGCATCGGCTGGACTTGGCTTTGGCACTTCCTCCGCCATTATGCTCATCCTATGGGCGCTAATGGCTTACACGGCGCTGCTAATGGTGGAAATCCATCAATTCGCCCCCAGCGATGCCAGTCTTAATCACTTAGCGCAACGCTTATTGGGTCGTAAGGGCCAGTTGATCGCCAATAGCGCCCTGATGTTTTTACTGTACGCCCTCTGCGCCGCCTACATTGCTGGCGGCGGCGAGCAAGTGAACCAAAAGCTGAGCACTTGGCTAGGACTAAATTTGCCACCGCAGGCGGGTGCAATCCTATTCACCCTGCTGGTTGGCGCCATTGTGGGCATGGGAACCCACTGTGTGGATCTCATCAATCGCGGTCTGTTTGCCCTTAAGTTATTAGCACTATTGTTGATGTTGGCCTTATTACTGCCGCAGGTTGAAAGCCCACATTTGCTCGAACTCCCGCTCAACCAAGGCCTAATTATCACGGCTATTCCGGTGATTTTTACCTCCTTTGGTTTTCACGGTTCGATTCCCTCAGTGGTGCGCTACTTGGGCGTTGAAATCAAAGCCCTGCGCAAGATCATGTTGTTTGGCTCGGCTTTGCCATTAGTGATTTACCTTTTGTGGCAAGTAGGCAGTCAAGGCGTATTGAGCCAAAGTCAATTGCTCGAAAACCAGAGTTTATCGAGCTTTATCAATCAACTGGCGAGCGTACTGCACAGTGAATACTTAAGTAGCACTATAAGTCTATTTGCCGATCTCGCCCTTGCGACCTCGTTTTTAGGGGTGAGTTTAGGTTTGTTCGATTTTATGGCCTCAAGCTTAAGGCAAGAAGATAATGCAACAGGTCGAAGCTTAACCGCGGCTATCACCTTTTTACCGCCCTTAGGTTTTGCCCTCTTCTACCCTCAAGGTTTTATCACAGCGCTGGGTTACGCGGCGATTGCGCTGGTGATCCTCGCCATCTTTTTACCTGTGGCCATGGTGTGGACACAACGCCAGATGCGAGACGCTGCCAATATGCCAACAGGTTACCGCGTTGCGGGCGGCAAGTTAGCCTTAATGCTCGCCACACTTTGCGGAATTGTGGTGATCGCCGCCCAGATATTTAGCTAGCCGCAATTCACTCACCAAGAGTGAGTGAACTAAAAGTTAGCTAGCCCGAATAACAGATTAAGTACAAGAGCCTGTAAAACCTCAACTATTGACATCAGGCTCTTGTCTATTCAATGATCCTTTCACATTAGTCAGCTAAGCCCTTGAGTGTTAAACTGCCTCAGGTGCTCGTGCGCGATATAAAAGCTCCGAAGTAACCGAACAAAGTAAAAGTGCCAATGAAATATACACATTCGTGTATTTTTGCACTGCTAAGGCACGAGTTTGATCAGGGCTCAGTCAATAAAGGATAAATATCAAACCCAATGCCAATCCACAACAAGCCAAGCCGTGGCAATGCCTCTGATAGCAAGGCACTTCAGCACGAGGCAACGGAAATATCCGCAGGCCCTCGCAGTGGTGCTTTAGGTTTTGGAACAGATACTCATGTTGCTGCGCAAAATCGCCGTAAATTCCCCCTAAAAAAAACCTTATTGGCGACCAGCTTAACGGGCATCTTGGCGGGCGTGGCGTTAACTGTTTGGATTGTGAATACCCAGGCTGAACAACTCATCATACGGGCGGCAAATTTTGCCCTCACAGGTATGGACAGCGAACTGATTGACATTGAATTAGGGAAAAGTCAGTTAGAACATTGGCGAATTACCTCTGCCAATCTGAGGGTGCATGATAGCCATATCAGACTTAATGATCTGAATATTCAGCTAAAACTTGACTGGCCGCAAAATTTTGCCGAACTTAAACAGTTCAGCCAAGCTTCTTACCTCACTCAAAAAATCACCCAAATATCCACAGGTGATATTGAGGTCGAGTTAGGGCAATCACTGTTTTTACCCAATCGGAATGCCATCGATGAACAAGGCCCCGCATTGGCCTTAGATATCAAATCATTACCACTTATTGATATAGGTAAAACCAGCCTAATTCTCAAAGCCCAGCATCTCAACACCCAAAATGATTTACCCGCCTATCGTTTGGTGATGGACAAGTTGAGCCTCAACGGCGCGGGGGAAATCAACAGCGAATTTAGCCATGCAGGTGAAAGCATCGCCAAACTTAAAGCAACACTCGAAGCTAACAAGTGGCAACTTGCGAGCGAAATTGCACTCGCGCCGCTGCTTGCGAGCTTGCATCAAATCAGCCTGAGGCAAGCGCAAGACAGTGTACTTAGTCCGTTAACTGAACTTGATAATGAATGGCAAGCGTTAGCGATTAATCTACAAGGTCAATTGGTGTCCAACAGCAGTATCACTTTAACCTCAGGCGAACTTATCAGTGAGCATCAGTTAATCGAGCCAAAGCTGACCTTTAATCAGTTGGCTGCACTGCAACTTGCACCTAAACCTGAGCTAGCATTTAAAATTGCCGGACATGTAACTGAACTTGACCTAAAACTAGAGCCCTTTAGCTTAGCTGTGAGCCCCAATACCGCCCAGCAACAGCGATTGATGCAACTGCTCGATGAGACGCTGGCTAAACCTTCATCTCAGTCAGTATCTGAACCAGTATCTCAACCGATAGCGGAGCAAGTGCCTGATCCGCTAGCGAGTCAAATCGCTAAGCTACTATCGGGGCTCAAAAGTACAGATACACCTGTGGGGATCGCACTGACATTGCCTGAAGCCCTGCACTATCCGCTGACTCAAATTCCGCAAGATGTGCACTTAGCTAATCCCCTTGCGATTAAACTTCCTCAAGTGAAGCTTAAGACCTTAGGCAGTAAGCTCGATACCCAAGTCGATTTGGCCAATGTTGAAATCACAAAATCAACCAAAGCACTGGCCTTCAAAACAGATTGGCGCCTTAGTACGAGGCAAACCAGCTCAATGCAATTATCTGAATTGTGGACAAATCCGCCGCAGGATTTTAGCTGGAATAATAGTCAGTTAACGACAGCAGGCACATTTAACTTAGTTCAGACGCCAAGTTCAACCGATTGGCAATTTATCACTGCCGCTACCAAATCGACTGAACTGACTCAATCAACAAAACAAAATACTGGCAACACGCTACAGTTCGCCGTGGGTGAGCTTAAGCGTATTAGCATGCAAAATAAAAATGCGGCTAAGCATGCAGAGTTTAGCCTTGGTAGTATCGCGATAAATGCCCTCGCGCCGCTGAACATAAGCTCGCAGCAAAGCACTCATACTCAGAGTTCTGGTATTCAAAACGCTAGCATTCAGAAAGTCAGTCCAGCGCAAAGCTCAGTGCCCACATCTGATACCGCAAACAGGTTAACCCTTGCCATACCACCTTTAACCTTAGCACTGGAGCAACTGTATTTTTCGCAGACCAAACAGACTTTAGTGACAGATGATGTAGTCACTGAGGCTAATGCTGATAAAAATGCTAGCACTAGCATCATAACGAAAACCGATATGAATGCGGGCAGTTTCTCGATTGCATTACAAAAAGCCATGTCATTTGAGCTTAAACCCGATATCGAAGCGCTGTTCGACTCACTACGCGCTACCACTTGGCGTAATCAACTCGCATGGCAAGCAAGTCAGCTTAATATCGAAAAACAGCTCAGCAGCAAAGGCCGCAGCCGCAAAGAAACCGTACTCAAGCTGGACAAGTTAACGCTGGCACAAAGCTTAGATTGGAAAAATAACACGCTCTTTGGTGATGAGCACTGGCAAGTGGGCACTGTTGAGCTGCAAAGCCAACACAAGTTGAATCTTGCCACCGCGAACAATCCCTTAGTGTTAACGGGCCAATGGGTAGTCAACACTAGCATGACCGAGGCGCTAGCCTTGCTCAATCAAACCCAACCCTTACCATCTGAGCTTAATGTCACAGGTAATAACCAATTACAGGCGCAGTTTAATTTAACCCAACAGCGCGATCAGACCCAATTTGCCATGCAAATAACTCAATCGATGACAGAACTTGAAGGCTTTTATAAAGACATCATTTTTGAGGGGGGAAAACTGCAAGCGCAATGTGAGTTCACTTGGGGGCAATCTTATAAAAAAGAGTCTCATAACAAGCCACAGGATAAAGGCTATTTTAGCAGCCTCAGTAAGCTCAATTGCCCGCAGACGCTGATGACCTTTAACTTATTTGATCCAGGCTTCCCACTGACCGATATCGAAGTGGAAGCCGATATCGCCCTTGGCAAAGATGCCGAGAAATTGCCCGACAATTGGATACAACAACTCACAGGCTTAAGTGACACCGATGTTTCCATGACCGCCAAAGGCAAAGTGCTCAGCGGCCAGTTTCTGCTGCCAGAATTTAATCTTAAATTGCAGGATAAATCCCATGCCTATCTGCTGCTGCAGGCCATGAGTCTGGAAGAGGTCCTGCGCATTCAACCACAAATTGGCATCTATGCCGACGGTATATTCGATGGCGTGTTGCCCGTCGATTTAATCAACGGCAAAGTGTCGATCACTGGCGGGCAATTAGCCGCGCGCGCACCCGGCGGCCTCATCGCTATCTCGGGCAACCCCGCCGTTGAGCAGATGCGCCAATCCCAACCGTATCTAGACTTTGTCTTTTCGACGTTAGAACACTTACAATACAGCCAATTATCAAGCAGCTTTGATATGGAGCAAGCTGGTGATGCTAAACTACTCGTCGAAGTAAAAGGCCGCGGTGAAGGGATTGAACGCCCAATCCACTTGAATTACTCCCACGAAGAGAACATGCTGCAATTATTTAGAAGTCTGCAAATTGGTAATGACTTGCAGGACAGAATCGAAAAATCAGTGAAGTAACAAGGAAACCTCAGTGAAGATAATTCAATTACAGCAAATTAGCATAGGTACCCGAAGCGCGCTTATCGCATTGGTAGCCCTAGCCTCATTGCAGGGCTGTACGCCCACAGTCAAAATAGAACCGCCAGATAAACCTATCGTTATCAATCTCAATGTGAAAATTGAACATGAGATACGGATCAAAGTAGATAAGGAATTAGACCAACTCCTGTCAGACGATAAGCTGTTCTAATTAAATAAGAATTGAGGAATCACCATGAAATCAATCCGACTAAAAACAAAGTTATTATTGCTATTAACCCTCAGCTTCTTAAGCCTAAGCGCCTTTGCTATGTCACTTCAAGAAGCTAAATCACAGGGCTATTTAGGCGAACAAGCCAACGGCTACTTAGGATTAGTGCAAGCCAATCCCGAAGCCAAAGCCGTGATGGACGACGTAAATAACAAACGTCGCGCCCACTACGAAACCATCGCCAAGAAGAACAAACTCTCCCCAGCCGATGTTGCTAAACTCGCAGGCGAAAAAGCCATAGCCGCCACCGATAAAGGCAACTATGTGCAAGATGCCAAAGGCAAATGGATTAAAAAGTAGTCCGCTTTCTAAGGCTCTAGCGCGTAAAAGCAAAACGAATAAATATAAACAAAACGCCTGCAGTAGCAGGCGTTTTCATTGGTGGTCGATAAAGGGAATGATTTGCTAGCCAATACCTTTGAACGAGGATCTAGATTTTAGATTATTTGATGGAGTTTAGTTAAGCACTGTCATTCCAGTGACTCGCAGCAAGTACATCCGTGTATGCTCGACCGTGACATCCCTGTCACGGACGGTCACTTCTATGACAGTGCTTAATCTAATCAACCCCGGTGTATACTGGGTAACCAAATTTAACAATGGGTGTCTTATTAAATTGCTCTAAATCACAGGGCTATTTAGGCGAACAAGCCAACGGCTACTTAGGATTAGTGCAAGCCAATCCCGAAGCCAAAGCCGTGATGGACGACGTAAATAACAAACGTCGCGCCCACTACGAAACCATCGCCAAGAAGAACAAACTCTCCCCCGCCGACGTCGCTAAACTCGCCGGTGAAAAAGCCATAGCCGCCACCGATAAAGGCAACTATGTGCAAGATGCCAAAGGCAAATGGATTAAAAAGTAGTCCGCTTTCTAAGGCTCTAGCGCGTAAAAGCAAAACGAATAGACATAAACAAAACGCCTGCAATCGCAGGCGTTTTTGTTGGTGGAGTTTGATTAAGCACACTCATTCCAGTGACACGCCGTCCTGTTACCTAGTAAGAAGTATCCCTATAGGCTCGACCGTGACATCCCTGTCACGGACGGTCACTTCCATGACTGTGCTTAATCTCATCGACCCCTGCGTATACTTGTAACCAAATTTAACAATGGGTGTCTTACTAAATTGCCTATGGAGTTTGATTAAGCACACTCATTCCAGTGATACGCCGTAAATATATCCCTATAGGCTCGACCGTGACATCCCTGTCACGAACGGTCACTTCCGTAAGTATGCTTAATCTCATCGACCCCTGTGTATACTGGTAACCAAATTTAACAATGGGTGTCTTATTAAATTCTGTTATGTTTAAATTTTCGCCAGCATTTCAGCACTATCTAAGACGCTAGACTTCAAAGACCACGACTTGTCATCAAGCACGATTTTACTTAGACCCCAGTTTTCTCTATTAGCTAGTTCATACAATTCATCAGAACCATTACCTTCACTAAGTAAGGGGTTTCTCACTCCAAAATATACCTCTGAAATTGTATGTTGCTGGTGATAAATACGTAATCCCGGAACATTGTCTAAAGAATTAAATGAGCGAAAAGGGTGTGATTGAAAATCCGCACAAGTCATAAAGAATGACGTTTTGGGTTTTACTACTCTTACCTCTTCCTCATACACCCACGTAGAGTGCTTTGTCAGAAATAACTTCCGAGATAATTTGTTAAATTCAAGTTTTTCCTGTGGACTGTCAAATGCCCCTAACGTGTCTAGCCACGTTTTGTGAAGTTTATCCTTACAAACATTCAATGGTGTCTTCGTATTTGTATAGAAAACATCACCTTCGTCTATTGGAACCAAACTAAATTCAGGGTCTTGAAAAAAGCCGGTATCAACTTTATAGCCAACTACGAACCCTTTATGCTCATCACCATAATGCGCCCACATTAGTGGATTTAAAGGAGTCCTAGTTAGCGAAAGAATGACTACTGAATCTCTTATTTCATTCACTTTTTCAAGAATATCAGCATCGCCTTCAGAAACATGTGACAAAGCAGAGAGCTCAAAGGGGTCATTAAAGTAGCGAGGTTCCCTAAAGCCTAGGCATTGACTTTTCAAAGCTGCCAACCCAGATTCATATCCATAATATTTGTATAAAATCACTCAAACTTCCTTTTAAACATAACGCTCAAAGCAAGCGCGCGGTATGCGTCGCCTTGCCTTTGTTTGTTATGTGTTTTCTCAAATTACGCAATGTAAAAGTACTCCTATAGTAAATGCGATTAGTAGCAGCCCAAAGAGCGAAACCAAAGAATTTCCCCATAGATAGTTTTCAACTTCTTCATGCAATTCAAGCTCATACTTGGGGTGCTTTCCCGCCGAGATAAGGCGTAAAGAGTAGTAACCCACAACGTAACATAATTTATAAAAAAACATTTCAACGAAAAGCCAAAAAACACCTCTGGCTATTAAAGAAATAAAGTCTTCCATGGCTCACCAAAACACATAACGCCCGCCACACACGCGAGCAACTTGTTGCGAGTCGAGCGCCCGAAGGGCGCGTTTGTGCTGGCGCTTGTTATAACGCAACGACTAAAGACCACGCTCTTTGATTATTTGAGCCAATTTTAAACCTTTAGCAAATTCAGTCTTATAACTTTCATTGCGGCCAATGGCTAAAGAAAACTCGATGGGATTGATATCTTTAAGTTGGTCAGCGTACTTAACTACAAGATACATGTTAACCCCGTCTTTATTTTTTTCTAAAGCGGCTTTGGCAACTTCATCTCTAATGTAATTCAACAGTTCTTGTTGATTCATCTCAACTCCGACTTGAACTTGCGTTATAACGTCTTAATATTTATGCGCTGCGCGTTTACCTCATTAGACCAGTAAAAACACGCATGGTTAACTAACTGTAATAAAAGGAACTTATCAGCTTTTGTTTAGATATGCCATCAGGAAAAACACTCATGCGCGTTTTTTCAAACCTATTATCTCAAGCTGTCAAAAAATAACTTGTTGATTATAAATGCTATATACATCGAAAAGACCGAACACCCACAGATTTTTTGCTTTTAGCGCTCCACAGACAACACTAAAAATCAAAACAAATCACCGTTAAATGTAATCTCTAATCTTTTGCATCTACAGACTACGCAAATGCTGAAAGGTGCGCCATGGTGATTGACGAGACGACCGTCCGCCCCATGGACGGGGCGGTCGAGCATCCAAGGACGGACTGGCTGCGAGTCGACGAGTGAATACCATGGCAAACCAGACTGCGTAGTGAGTTTAATACTAAAAGCAGGGCCAAATAGAGAAAACTAAGACTCACGAATTATCGGTAAGTGGTTAATATCAAAAACCAATGATGAGCTATGCCGCAACCACGTGGCGCTGTGCACGTAGTGGGTGTAAGCGATTATGCATCACTTTGATGGTCTCAAACTGCACCATGGTTTTAGCGCCCGACAACACACATTCAGGTGACAATAACATCACTAGCGCGGACTGTAGGGTATTTTCAACCACGAGGGCGAGTACTCTTTGCTTTTGGCATTTTAGCTCAAAGACTTTACCTACATCGCTATAAACACAGACATCACTGGTATCAAAAAACCATGATTTAGGCATTTGTGGTGTCAGCATAAAATGGGCTGCGGTGGCATTGAGCGCAATTTGAACAATAGCGGCATCGGACAAAGACAGGGTTTTAGGCAATCTATCGAGTAAGTTCATATAGAATTTGGCGTGCGCAATATTAAATTCCATGCTTGATAAGGCATCTGGAATGAGTAATTTTGCTTTATAAGACGTCAGAAATTCTATCTCGGAACCTAACGATACGCCTAATACACCATACGAATCGTTATATTTCCATTGCCAATCTTTTTGCGGCATTAATAACATAACGGTGACCCAATATTTGAACACTGGGACATAATAGTAGATATTTTATCCAATATCAAAATAAAAATAATAAAATACAAATTATTTAACAGTTACTTAGTCGATCTATTGTAGGATCTTAACAGCGATCTAAGGATCATTTTAGATCGCTGTTAAAGAATAAGATCTTATTTTAGATCGTTATATTAATCCTAAGATCATTATTTCAAGCGGTATGCATTTACTATTTCTTTAATTAACTTCGGACCTTGATAAATAAAACCCGAATAAATCTGAACCATAGTGGCGCCCGCATCGAATTTGGCTAAGGCATCTTCAGCGCTATTAATACCGCCCACACCGATGATCGGGATCTGCCCTTTCAAACAAATCGCCAATTGCTTAATCACTTTAGTAGACAGCTCTGTTAAGGGTTTGCCACTTAACCCGCCGCTTTCATTGGCGTTGGCAAGACCGCTAACACCATCACGTGTTAAAGTAGTATTGGTCGCAATTGCGCCATCAAATTTGTTTTTAATCAAAGCTTGCGCGATATTTTCAATTTCTTCGATGGTTAAATCTGGAGCAATTTTAAGCGCGATGGGCACGTATTTTTTATGCTTTTCGGCCAGATCAAGTTGCTTAGTTTTAATTGCGCTCAATAATTCATCTAATAGATCGCCATATTGTAGCGATCGTAATCCTGGGGTATTGGGTGATGAAATATTCACCGCAATATAAGCCGCATGGAGATAAACTTTATCCATGCAGATCAAATAATCGTCTTTACCTTGTTCTACTGGCGTGTCTTTATTTTTGCCAATATTGACGCCAACCATGATATTGGTCTTTTTAGCGATCAAATTTTTGACCAGATTATCGACCCCCTTATTATTAAACCCCATGCGATTAATGATGCCTTTGGCAGGCTTTAATCTAAATAGACGGGGTAAATCGTTACCAGGCTGTGGTCTTGGGGTCACTGTACCCACTTCAATATGACCAAATCCCATCGCATGAAAGGCATCAATCGATTCGCCATCCTTGTCCATACCGGCAGCAAGTCCCACTGGGTTAGGAAAGGTCAACCCCATAAAGCTGACAGGAGCGGGTGCAATCGTTTGTCCATATAGACACGTTAACGGGCTATTGGCGGTCATTTTTAAACTGCCTATAGCAAGATGGTGAGCTCGCTCAGGATCCATCTGAAACATGACTTTCTGTGCGATTTTATAAAACATGTACTTTCCTCGACCTAAAAAAAGCCCCGGCGATCGCCAGGGCTTCTGATTGTTATAATAAGTTTACTTTTGGCCTTCGCAATGAAGGATCAGAAGGTTAAGTTCACGTAGGGCGACAGAGAACTTAGCAAACTCATGGATTTGCGACGTTTTAAAGTCAGCTAGCATATGGAACCATCTTTCCAATAAGCCTTGATTTATCTCAATCCACTGAGAAATCACACTTTCGGCATCACAGGTTGCACTGCAGGTTCTTAAGACCACTGAACTCAATGCACGTTGTTGCCAATCTAACTCTTCCCTAAAGGCGGCACGAGCCAGTGCTTGCCAATGGTTCGCTACAGGTTGAGCGCTGATCTGTTCTAAGAACCAGTGCAGCTCAACGCGGGCGCCGAGTTTGAAGTAAGTTTCAGCCACTAATGCCACTGTCTTATCTTCTGTTTGCGCAATTTGGGCAATGTCTAAGGCAGAGAACAAGGTGCTCATGTTAGCCACAATCGTTGCAACAGCTTGTGGTACGTTTTCTTTGACCAAAGCATTGATCTCAGATTGGATACCCTTCGCTTCTTCTTCGACCAGATATAAATGAACATTATCTTTAATTTGTTCAAATACCGGTTTGAAGAAGGCAACGGTTTGTTCGATGCTCCAAGAGCGGTTACGGTGACGTAGGAACCAGCGGCTAGCACGACGCATATTGCGGCGTAACTGATGCAGCATTTCACCTTGAACCACAGCCGGAACTATGCCGTTTAAGTCAGTGATCGATTTAGTTAATTCAGCTAAACCAAATACTTCGCGAGCCATAGTGTAACAAATTGCCGCGTCGGCAACTGAGGCACCAGTCTCATCTTGCATACGTTGAACAAAATTCAAGCCCATGTCGTTGACGAGTTCATTGGCGAGTGAGGTCGCAATGATTTCGCCACGCAGTGGATGGGTTGCCATTTTGTCGCTGTATTTTTCCTGAAGTTTTTTCGGGAAATACGCGATAAGCAGTTGGCTTAACAGAGTATCTTCAGTGATTTCTGGCGTCACTAATTGCTCTTTCAGCACCATTTTCGCATAAGCAACCAATACTGATAGCTCTGGGCGCGTTAATGCACGACCACTGGCTAAACGTTCAGCTAGCTCATCGTCAGACGGTAAGAACTCTAACGCTCTGTCTAACTTGCCTTCTTTTTCCAGGTACTGGATAAAGCGGATCTGCTCTTTTAACTGCTCAGCACCGCGCACTTGAGTCACAGAGATGGTACGAGTTTGATCTTTACAGTCTTGTAGTACGATTTGGCCGACTTCTTCAGTCATTTCTTCCAGTAAACGGTTGCGCTGCTTAAGCGTCAGTTCACCTTCAGTCACCATAGCGTTCAGCAAAATCTTGATGTTCACTTCGTTGTCTGAACAGTCCACACCACCAACGTTATCCACGAAGTCAGTGTTGATGCGGCCGCCATTAGACGCATATTCAATACGACCTAACTGAGTACAACCTAAGTTACCGCCCTCGCCGACTATCTTAGCGCGCAGTTCGCCACCGTTGACACGTAGAGCATCGTTGGCACGATCGCCGACTTCAGCGTGGGTTTCCCGTGAAGATTTCACATACGTACCGATACCGCCGTTCCAGATCAAATCCACTGGCATTTTCAACAGTTCTTTCATCAGCTCAGTTGGGGTCATAGAGGTTTTCTCTGTGGCCAACATTTGCTTCATCTCTGCCGATAATGGAATGGATTTAGATGAACGTAGGAAAATACCGCCACCTTTAGAAATCAACTTGCTGCTGTAGTCTTCCCAGCTTGAACGTGGCAGAGCGAATAAACGCGCCCGTTCATCATAACTTAATTCCGTATCCGGATTTGGATCGATAAAGATGTGCATGTGGTTAAAGGCTGCAACCAGTTTAGTGTGCTTAGACAACAACATACCGTTACCGAATACGTCGCCCGCCATGTCACCTATACCTAAACAGGTAAAGTCTGTGGTTTGGCAATCAATACCAACTTCGCGGAAATGACGCTTAACCGATTCCCAGCCGCCTTTGGCCGTGATACCCATTTTCTTATGGTCATAACCGTTGCTGCCACCCGATGCGAATGCATCACCGAGCCAGAAGCGGTATTCGAGGGAAATCGAGTTCGCGATATCAGAGAATGTCGCTGTACCTTTATCGGCTGCTACCACTAAATATGGGTCATCTTCATCGTGACGAACCACATCCAATGGATGGACGATTTCACCGTTCAAAATGTTATCGGTAATATCGAGCAATGCACGGATAAAGATGCGGTAACATTCTTGACCTTCGGTGAAGAAAGCTTCACGGCCGCCTTCAGTTGGCAATTGTTTACAAACAAAGCCACCTTTAGCACCCACAGGCACAATCACAGTGTTTTTCACTTGCTGTGCTTTTACCAGACCTAATACTTCGGTACGGAAGTCTTCACGACGATCTGACCAACGCAGACCACCACGAGCCACTTTACCGTAACGTAAATGCACACCTTCAACCCGTGGCGAATAAACGAATATTTCGAATTTCGGCAGTGGACGTGGCATTTCAGGGATCAGTGAAGGCATGAATTTAAACGAGATATAACTCTTAGATTCGCCTTTGGCATCCAGTTGGTAGAAGTTGGTACGCAGAGTGGCGTTAATCAAGTCTAAATAACGACGAATAATACGGTCATCATCTAAGCTAGACACTTCGTCTAAACGTAAATTGATCTGCTCCAAAAACTTGCCCAGAGTACGGGTTTTCAGTTTAGGGTTAAATTTACGGATGAACATCTTCACCAACAAATCAGCGATTTGTGGGTAACGACCGAAGGTTTCTTCAATATATGACTGACTGAAAGTCGCATCGATTTGACGCATGTATTTCGCATAAGCGCGCAATACAGAGACTTCACGGCCAGTTAAACCAGATGCCAGAATAATGCGGTTGAAGCCGTCATCTTCTAACTTCTTTTGCCACACTTGTGACAGTGCAGTTTGGAATCTATCTTGGCTATCAGCGATGTTATCTGTGTTGACGACTTTAACTGTCATCAAGAAGTCTAAGATCCAGAAGGTAGAACCGTCTGAAGTCGTGACTTCATATGGACGCTCGTTGATCACGCGCAGACCAAAGTTTTCGAGCATTGGCAGCACGTCAGAAAGATGAATAGGCTCATCTTTATGGAATAGCTTTAAACGCACTTTATTGTCGTTCAGCGCAGCTTCCTGCGGTTGATAGAACAACATGCCGAGCTTGTGTTCATCATCCAGTGCTTCGAGCTGTTGCATGTCGACGACGGCAGAACTTGGCAATACGTCTTCTTTATAGCTTTGCTCGAACGCATTGAAATAACGCTTAGTCAGATGAGTGCCAGCTTCTTCGCCGAGTGCACTGTTAAGCGCAGTGCTTAACTTATCTTCCCACGAACGTGCCGCTTCTATTAAGTTGTTCTCTATGGCAGCCACATCTACATCCATATTATTGTTATCAACTTTGACTATGTAGTGAGTGCGGGCTAGCGTCGACTCGGAAAAATAAGTCGTAAACTCTACATCTTCTTTGCTGTTAAAGTGCTGGGCCAGAATACGTTGAGTATCTTGGCGGAGTTTAGTGTTGTAACGATCCTTAGAAACGTACACTAAACAGGATAAGAAACGGCCAAAGCCATCTTTGCGTACAAAGAGTTTCAGCTTGTCTCTGTCTTGCATTTCTAACACGCCATGAGCCATGTGCGATAAATCATCAACATTGGCTTGAATTAGCTCGTCACGAGGTAAATTCTCAAGGATGTTTAGCAGGGCTTTATAGTCGTGTGAACGTGGGGTCAAGCCTGAACGATCTAACACACGCTGCACTTTTTCATTCAGCAGTGGGATTTCACGTGGGCTACGGTTATACAGGTTTGACGCATATAAACCGATAAATCTATCTTCGCCAATCACATTGCCTTTCTTATCGAAACGCTTAATACCGATATAATCGACATAAGCTGGGCGATGCACGCGGCTCTTAGCACTGCTCTTAGTGAGGATCAGTAAGCTGTGGTCTAAGGCTTCTTTGCGGGCACTATCGGAGAAGCTAGATAACAACAAACCTTGCTCAGGTTGCGCTTTAGTGTGCTTGTTCATCAAACCTAAGCTAGAGGCGATATTAGGCACTAACTCAACGTCACCTTCGACACGTTTCAAATCGTATTGACGGTAACCTAATAGCGTAAAGTGATGATTATTCAAGTAAGTCAGGAAGTTAATCGCTTCTTCTAACTCTTGCTTATCGCCCGGGAACGGACGTTTTGGCAATTCCTTGATCATCTCAGCCAACTTGGCAGACATGACTTCCCAGTCGTTAACTGATGAAGCGACATCGGCAAGCACAGACTGAATTTCGCGCTCTAATGCTTTGATATCGACCGTGCTGCTTTGACGGTCAATTTCAATCAAAAATACGGCGACATGCTCAGTGCTTTCAGGGCTCTGATTAAGATAAGTGACATTCGTCACACCACTTTCTGAACGCTCAATCGCCAGTGGAGTGTGCAACATCATGTGAGCAGTAATACCCATTCGCTTCAATGCCATACCAACTGAATCGACCAAGAATGGCATGTCAGGTTGGATAACTTCAATGATCGAGTGAGTCGATTGCCAGCCGTGTTTGGCTTGGCTAGGATTGAACACTCTTAGATGAGTGTTACCTTTTGGCGTTTTGTTCAGGGCGTTCCATAAACTGAGAACCGCACCGTATAAATCACTGTCATTACGCGCATTGAGATCGTCTTTCGACATGTGGGCATAAAGGCAGGTGGCGAACTGTTCAACTTGCTTGGCTTGTGAATTAGGGACTTTAGCGTGAATTAAACTGACTACATTTTCAAGTAGTACTGAAGGCATTGCATCTTTCAAGGCCATGTTGCTGTTTCCTTAAGCGTCTATGGCAGCGCTTTTTTCATTATTTGGATGCTTCGGCTTAACAATCGCAGATAAATTAATGTGATCTAGATCGTCGCGCGAAGTTTATTACTAAAACCGCTGTATTTCGAGGAAAATTTTAGTGGTACATCCTCTTGAAATCCAGTATTGGCGTAAACAAGGAATGACAAATGACCAAACAATCGATAAAGCAGACTAAGTATTCAAAAGTAAATGGGGAGCTTAGCTCCCCATTTGTAGACTCTACTTAGGTTGGCGCCAGAAAATGGCGGCCAATGCAGGTAGGATAATTATGGCACCGAGCATATTTACCACAAACATGAATGTTAACAATATTCCCATGTCCATTTGGAATTTAAGTGCCGAGAAGAACCAAGTACTGACACCAATCGCCAATGTAAGGCCCGTAAAGATCACCGCACTACCCCGTTCGACCAACGCCTCATAGTAAGCCTGTTGCACTGGCATACCATTTGATAGCTTAGACGACATAGTCGAGAGGATATAAATACCGTAATCCACACCAATACCAACCCCCAGTGCAATGACAGGTAAGGTACTGACAGCTAAGCCAATATCGAGCTGAGTCATCAAGGCTTGTGCCAGTGTCGACACGACATATAACGGAATAATGACCGCCACAGTGGCTTTAAAAGATTTAAAGCTGATTAAGCAGAGTACAAACACTGCACCATAGACGTATATCATCATAGGTAACTGCGCCTCGGCCACCGCTTCGTTAGTCGCTGCCATTACACCCACAGGACCCGACGCCAGTTTAAACTGCAACTTCTCGTTGTCCATTTTCGCGGCGACGGCTTTAACCTTAGCGACCACAGTTTCTATGGTTTCGGCCTTGTGATCTTTCATAAACAGATACACAGGCATGACAGAACAATCGCCATTTAATAAACCTGAAGTCGTGGGAATTTGGCCAATGGCCTGTACTAAGCTCGCCGTTGTACGCGGCAACACTTCCCATCTTGGATTGCCTTCGTTGAAGCCTGCATTCACTTTTTTAGCGACTGACGCCAGACTCACAGTCGACTCCACCCCAGAGGTATTGCGTACTAACCATTCAAACTGATCAATTTGAGTGAGCACATCGTGGTAAGTACAGGCTTCAGGTGCTGCCTCAACAATCACAGTCATCACATCTGTGGTGATAGAGAAATGATCTGTGATGAAGAAGGTATCGAGGTTATAACGCGAATCTTGATGTAACGCTGGCGCGCCGCCCTGTAAGTCACCAATCTTCATCTGATTGGCTTGTTGCAAACCCACAAAATACAACACCACAGTGGCAATAATGACTACCACAGCATATTTAGGCGTCGCAAAACGCGCCATGAAGCGCCAAATAGCCTCAGTTCGCACTTCTTCAGCAGTTGGTTCTGCGTGTTTATTGACTTTGATTTCAGTAAAAGAAATCACCAAAGGCAACAGGATAAGGTTAGTGAAAATGATCACGCCCACACCGAGCGAGGCAGAAATCGCCAGCTCGCGAATAATCCCAATATCGATAAATAACAGGGTAATAAAACCAACAGTATCGGACAGTAATGCCACACCACCCGGCACTAATAAACTACGAAATGCCGACGCCGAAGCCGCTTTTGTCGTTTGCCCGTCGAGCACTCGACGCCGTACAGCGTTGATGATCTGCACCCCGTGGCTCACACCGATGGCGAAGACTAAAAACGGTACCAGAATCGACATAGGATCGAGACCGAAACCTATCACAGTCAATAAACCAAGCTGCCAGACCACAGCCGTTAAACTGCAGACCAGTGGCAGCATGGTCAAGATGATGGATTTAGAAAAGAGGTAAACCATGATGGCAGTGACCAAAATCGCGATCACGAAGAACAGCAACACGCCCTTAGCGCCATCAGCCACATCCCCGGCCATTTTGGCGAAACCTATGATGTGAATTTTAACCTTATCGGTTTCGAACTTGCCCCTAAGCTCTTTTTCTAATTGTGCAGCAAAAGCAATGGTATCAAGCGGTTTACCCGTCTGTGGATCAAAATCCATTAATTGAGCCGACACCATAGCCGCACTGTAATCGTTAGCAATTAATCGGCCGACAATCCCTGCTTTTTCAATATTATCGCGAACCGTTTCTAACCCAGACACTGAAGTTGAAAAATCCGCTGGAATAACAGGCCCGCCAGCAAAACCATCCTCAACAACTTCAGTAAAACGAGTGGAAGGCGAAAAAATTGATTTCACCTGCGCACGGTCAACCCCTGGAATAAAAAACAGCTGATCATGCACATTTTTTAAGGTATCAAAATAGTTAGCATTAAAAATATTACCGCTGGTATCCTCAACCGCCACCATGATGCTGTTGGCACCACCAAAATCTTTTTGGTGTTTCAGGTAGGTCTGCATATAACTGTGCTGCAGTGGAATATTTTTGATAAAAGCCGCATCCATTTTGAGTTGACTGGCCTGATAGCCAAAAAACAACGTCAAAAACACAAAAATGCCGACGACCCATGCGCGATTGCGAAACAAAAATGACTCAAATCCGTTGACCAGTTTTTCTAACATCTTCTCGGCCCTGTTATTTATTGTAGTTTTAAAATTTTATGGCTTAAGAATAAACAGCCCTTGGCTGCCGGATAACCACATATTCCCTTGATTATCCTTCGCAATAGACACTAAGTTTTCTCCTTGGCGACGAGTCACGATACTGCTAGTGTCATCCTCATTTAGCTTGATCACTATCCCCGCATTTCCCACTAAATATAGCGCGTCGTCAGAAACAACCATGGCACCGTTGATTGAGGATTGCACCGGCAGTTCAATTTGATTCCATTGGCTTAAACTCACATCAGCTTTGAATATATGACCGCGAAGGCCCATCACATACACAGCATTTTTCGTTTCTACGGCGTTAAACATAGAACCATCGTAATCAAAATTGGTACGCGTAAATGTTTTACCTTGATCGCCAGAAACAGCGACTAAGCCCAGCTCGCCAACCAATAATAAACGTCCATCGGTTAAGGTTAAAATACGATTAAAGTGCGGCAATAATGAAGCGCGCGCACTCAAATAGGCCGATTGATCGCTGCCTTTTAACTCCGCCAAATAAGCCACATCTTCTTCAGCTAAAAGCTCCTCATGGAACTCCTCGCGCCACTGGGCACCGCCATCATTGGTACGATAAAACAAACCGTAAGCACCAATGGCAATACCATTGTTTTCGTCTAAAAACACCACATCGAGGAATGGCTTTTCAATCTCGGGCGAATGCATCTGCTGCTGCCAAGTTTGACCGCCATCCTGAGTCTGTAAAATGGTTGCATCATGACCTACAGCCCAACCGCGTTTTTCATTGAGGAAAAAGACTTTGGTCAGCTGTGAACTCACGGGCGTTGCCACTTGATGCCAACTGCCGTCATACACCAGAGCATGACCACGTTCACCCACAGCCACT
Organism: Shewanella oncorhynchi; assembly: GCF_030848765.1. Classification (NCBI taxonomy): domain Bacteria; kingdom Pseudomonadati; phylum Pseudomonadota; class Gammaproteobacteria; order Alteromonadales; family Shewanellaceae; genus Shewanella; species Shewanella oncorhynchi. Next base: position 2,267,765 of record NZ_CP132914.1, on the reverse strand, counting down.
AAACCTGCGCCTACGTTGGCAATATCTAAAATCAAAGATGAAACAGCAAGAGGTTGAACTTGAGAAAAAATCGGATCAGAGGGCGTTGCAGATAACGTAGAAGGAAAAAAAGCGCCACCGAAACTTAATACAGCGACACACTGAAGGATGCGAAACGACATACAAACTTCCTTAAACTAATGAGGGGCGCTAAGCGCCCCTTTGTACGTGGCCTATTAACGGATACCTTCACGACGCAATGCATCGGGGGTAAAGTTAGCTTCAGTCAGTTTGGCATCGAAGTTATACATGCCACTTTGGTTGTCTAAGCCCATGGCGAGATAACGACGGGATTGCAAATCATGGAAGACTTCTAAAGTATCCCACTGTGCAGGTACTTCGTAGTAATTCAAGCCATGCGCAACGGCCACACGATACAACTGATCACGGTTGTCGTAGAGATCGGCGATTGACACTTGCCATGAATCTTCATCAAGGTACATATCGCGCACTTTATAAATGTGGCGCATACCATCTTTCAGCGTCGCCCTCACTTGCCATACGCGGTGTTTTTCCCAACGAACGTATTCAGGATTCACATGACCAGGTTTCAATATTTGGTCATATTTCAGCTTATCCGAATGCAGTTTGTAATCGTTGTACGGGATATAAATTTCTTTTTTGCCTACCAGTTCCCAGTTGTAACGCACTGGAGAGCCGTTAAACATATCGAAATCATCTGTCGTACGCAGACCATCTGACACTGTACCCGGTGTATCAAAAGCCACGTTCGGCGCTTTACGTACTCGACGTTGACCTGTGTTATAGGTCCAAGCTTGGCGGGGAAGCGCCTCTTGATCCATGGTTTCTTTAACCAATAAGGCTGTACCTGCTAAACGTGCAGGCTGAGTCACCACTTGCTTAAAGTAGAACAGCGTATTGCTGGCTTTAAGCTGATCTAAGGTAATTTCTGGACGAGAATATTCGAAGCGAATTTCCTCAGCCGTTTCGACTAAGCTATAGCTACCATCGGCTGTCGGTGCAGCTTGGCTACGGGAAGTTTCGATATCGATACCACGAAAACGCAAAATGTGGTTCCAAATTGCTTCTAAACCATTTGCAGGGATCGGGAATGGAATACCAATAGCCGCGCCAGAAATACCATTGCCCTGTGCAATCAGTTCAGCACGAGTCGCGTTAACTTTAGTCGCATCGTAAACGAACTGTGGTACAGAGGCGCTACGGCGAGTCTTATACACATTCATCTTGTAGGTATCAGGATAAAGTTCGAACAACTTCATCTGACCCGGCGTTAAAAAATCTTTATATTGCGCTTTGTTAGCATTGGTAATAGTAAATTCAATCTTATCCTCAGGGAAAGGATCTGGGTGGTGCATCCCTTTGGTATAACCCGCCACAGGCTTAGTGATACCACCATCCCACGCAGGAATAGAACCATCAGCATTACCTGCTTTTTCAGCACCTAAAGGGGTAAGTTCATTGCCAAGTTTTGCCGCATCAGCTTCTGATATCTTAGCCATAGCGACTGGCGCTGCGAACGCCAGCATGACTGCACTCGCCAATATCGTCAGTTTCTTCATTGTTTGAGTCCTTTTAGATCGAATACTTGATATTGAATGAAACATAATCACGATCTGCCATCGCATTCGTCGTACCGACACCGCCAAAGAAATTGTTATAGGAGATATCTGCACCCCAGCGGTTTTGATAGTCGAAGTTAACGCCTAGCGCGACAGACTTACGCCCTTCCGTGAACAGGAACATAGGATCAGGTGTAATACCATCAACGTCATGGGAGAAAATCACCCGTGGAGACATATTGACCCCAGCAAATACGTTGTTGAAATCCGCCTTTCCAACTAAACGGTATCCCCAAGCAAAGTCGGTTGGGAACGGGTTAGTTTCAGGACCATTGTGCAAGGCTTGAATGATGCCGGGCATATCTGGGTTGCCGCCAGAACGTGACGTACCAGGACCATTGAGACGTAGCTCATCAAAACCTGGCATATCATGGATCCACACACCACCCACTTCGGCCAACATAGTCAAGTTATCTAAACCTAACGTTGGACCAAATAAATGGGTGAAAGTCATCTGCGCCTGAGTGGTATCAAGACGGATAAAGCCATCCACGGTTTCACCCGGCTTAACATCTTTAATCTGTGAAATACCATCGAGATCTGGACGAAGACCAGCGTTAGCTAACTGCTGTGGCATACCTGCAAACAATAATTCTACGTCATCGATTTGCAGTGGTTCATCCTGACGATGGGCAATTTCAGCCGCGACAGAGGTATCACCAACCAAAGTATTGAAACTGAAACCGTAAAGCTTGATATCCTCTGGATAAACGATTTGCGCCTTAGAGAAACTCTTCAAATTGAGCAGCAATTCACGATCAATGTTACCCGAGTTTTGACCTATGGTCGCCAGATCAGACAAAAGTGCACCCGTGCTAAAATCGGCGGCAGTACCACTGATAAGCGGACGACGGCTATGGTAATTCATGAAATAAAAACCAAATTCGGTTTCACCCAGTGAAGGCGCGTAATAACCCAGCTTAATACCATATTGGCCATCATTGCTTGGCTCAGCCTCATCCTGCACTAGCGTCACTTTTGTTGGGTAGGCTAAGGCCATAGAAACCAATTGCTGTGTCGGAATAGATTGGCCGCTGGCAATCATGCCCGCTAAACGCTCGTATTCTTGCATCACAAAGTCTAAATTGATGTCAGGGTTAGCATTAAACCCAAGCTGAGCGTTTTGAGCGTAACCACCGAAACCCGCAAAATCGTTAGTCGCAAAAATAGAACCCGGTGTTGGAACCCAAATAGGTTGCCAATCATATTGATAGAATGCTTCTACCGTTAATGAATCCGTCAAACCAAGGGAAGCCCACACCATACCTTGCGGTCTGAACGCTTCTTTGAGTTCAGCACCAGGCGCGTTAAGTATGTTCAAGTCAACGGCGTTGATTTCACTGATCCCATGGGCAATCAGTGTACTTTCACCCCATGACACCACTTGATTACCTACACGAATAGATAATGGATTAGCGCCATCGTTGAGGTCAAAGTTGCCATACACAAACGCATCGAGTAAGCGAATATCTTTACATTGAACTTCTGAAGCACGGTTATCTTCGCAAGGGTCAAACTCTTTGCCCGTTATCGGATCATTAAAATCATAATTACCGTCATTGAGTTTACGATCATAGAAATACATACCACGGGCGAATAAACCGTAGTTTTTGTATTTCAATGACAATTCATGCAAACCTTTAACGATTTCGGACGTAGTATCGCCTTGAGAATAAAGTAAATTACTTAAGTCATTGTTACTGGAATACGATCCGGGCTGGGCCCAAATCTCAGCAGAAGTGTATTTAGTATTGCCAAATGCGCTGTAATTAGACCAATCGAATTGGGGTTGATTAACCTTACCAATTTGACCTTCCCAATCGCGCTCCCCTACACGCCAGCTCGCACCAGCAGTCCAAGTTGAGTCAAATGTGCCCTCAACCTCTCCCCAATTAAAAGATACTGCATTAACGCTTGGGATCATTAACAAACTCAATGCCGACGCCACCCCCAAAGCAAGCGCCGATTTGTTAAAACTATTTTTAACAATTTTCATTTTAGCTCTCCGTACCCTGCTGGATTCTTTGTTTTAGGAATTACAACCAACATCTTGTTAGCTCACAGGTAACATCATTGTTACAGCAATTAATCCCCTTGAGCAAGGCGCAGTTAGAGAAAATTTTCTAAAGAATTAAGCATGTAGGTACATTTGTACCGTTAACTAAAAAGGAGAGATTTAAATTAGCGAAAAGCAGAATAGGAATGAAACATAAAAACACATTAAAAAATCATATAATTCATTAACATATTTAAAAATAAAATATCACAAAGCGAGCTTAGTAATCAGCCGACCGTTTAAAGTAATTGCTCTAAGTAAAGATAAACAAATTAAGACTAAACTCGATTTAATGAAACAAATTGTCCCTTGTCATCTAAAACCAATTTGAAATAGCCTTGAATGCCATTTTCGGTTAAAAAACGCCTAAAATGACGGCCATTAATCCACAAAATCCGCCCTTGAGTTTCACGAACCTCAACTTTATCGGCAAGCCCTTGATAATAAGGTAAGAAATCTCGATAACTGATCGATAGTTTGAAATACAGTTCCATAATATCAGGGCAGTACAGACTGCTGCCCTCCTCCTACAAACTGCTATTTTGCCAATGCTTTAGAGACTTTTTCGTACATATCCTTAGATAAGTCAGGCAAAGCCAAAAGTTGCCCTAAACAGGCTTTTATCAAGGTTTGGCGGCCTAAGTCGAATTTATGATACTGGATCAATGGCGTCACCATACGGGCCGCAACCTGCGGATTGAGCTTATTAAGGGTCATTAAGCATTCGGTTAAGAAAGCATAACCCTTACCGTCTCTATGGTGGAATTGATAAATATTACCGGCAGCAAAACTGCCCACTAAAGCACGCACTCGGTTTGGATTGCTCATACTAAAGCACTTGTGTTGCTGCAACTGACGCAAACACTCAATCACATCATCTGCATCACGGGTCGCTTGCAACATAAACCATTTATCCATCACCAATGGTGTATCCTGCCAACGTAGCTCAAATGTCGTCATCAGTTCATCACGACAAGGTAAATTCCCAACATTGGCTGCCGTCAACGCACCAAGAGAATCCGTCATATTACTGGCGTTATCGAACTGAGAAATCACTAACCCCTCAGCCTCATCCGACACCCGAGCTAACCAAGTTAAACACTGATTTTTAAGGGCTCTTGCCTGCGTACTCTCTACTGCGACTAAAGAACGATATAGCGCAATCAATTCATCTTCACTATGTGAAGCGAGCTCTATTAGTACAAATTCACGTGCTAAAGCTAACGCATCTAGATCAACATTCTCTGTTTGCTCAATCAAAGCCGAAGCCGTAGGTATCGCTAATATTTCGGCGATCAATGCCGGATCAAGCTCAGTGTCTAACAACACACCTTTAAAACTATCGCGCACACGGGGATCGAGAGCCATAGCTTGTTGCTGTTGTAAACTCGCCACATTTTGCCAAATAGCTTGGCTCACTAAGGTCACAGAAGCTTCCCAACGCGCCACTTCGCTGCTAGCAAAACGCATCAAGTGAACGAGTTGATCCACATTGAATCGATATTGTAATTTGACGGGCGCGGAAAAGTTTTGCAATAACGAAGCGACGGGTTTATGAGTGAATCCATCAAAGCTAAACACTTGTTCAGCTTGAGTAAAATCGAGAATTTCATTCACTAAAGAATGGCCCTTTGCATCTAAGAGCTCTAAGCTAAACGGAATATGCAGCGGTGATGCACAGTTCGCTAGACTTTGTTTAAGGGTCAATTGATAAACGCCCGTTTGCGCATCAAAACTGTCCATCGCAGTCACAATCGGCGTACCGGCTTGGCTATACCATAAACGGAATTGGGTTAAATCCACTCCGCTGGCATCTTCCATTGCCGCCACAAAATCATCACAGGTGACAGCTTGGCCGTCGTGGCGTTTAAAATACAGTTTCATTCCCGCCTGAAACTTTTCTTCGCCGAGCAAAGTGTGCATCATGCGGATGACTTCAGCGCCCTTGTTATACACAGTCACAGTGTAGAAATTATTCATCTCAATGACGGATTCTGGACGAATAGGATGGGACATAGGGCCAGAATCTTCTGCAAACTGCTGATTTTTTATCACTTTAATTGCGTGAATTCGATTCACAGCACGAGAGCCTAAATCTGAGCTAAATTCTTGATCGCGAAAAACCGTTAAGCCTTCTTTCAAACTTAACTGGAACCAATCGCGGCACGTTACGCGGTTTCCTGTCCAATTATGGAAATACTCATGGCCTACAACCGATTCAATGCCGTGATAATCCTCGTCGGTGGCCGTTAAGGTATCTGCGAGCACATATTTAGTGTTAAAGATATTTAAGCCTTTGTTTTCCATCGCACCCATATTGAAAAAGTCGACGGCCACTATCATGTAAATATCTAAATCATACTCAAGATCAAAACGGCTCTCATCCCATGCCATGGATTTCTTAAGTGATGCCATCGCATGGTGTGCTTTATGTAAATTACCTTTATCAACGAACACTTGCAGGATCACTTTACGGCGACTGCGAGTAATGAACTCATCTTGCAATAGATCAAAATCGCCAGCGACTAATGCAAATAAATACGCTGGTTTTGGAAATGGATCTTGCCAGCAAACATAATGGCGTCCGTCATCTAACTCACCTTGATCAATCAAATTACCGTTACTCAGTAAAAACGGGAATGCGGCTCTATCGGCTTCGATACGAACAGTGTATTTAGCTAATACATCAGGGCGATCAAGGAAATAAGTGATACGTCGAAAGCCCTCTGCCTCGCATTGCGTGCAGTAGGCGCCATCGGACATATAGAGCCCTTCAAGGCTCGAATTAGCTTCTGGATCGAGCTTAGTGATAATGTTCAGCTCAAACTCATCAAGCTCAGTTTCTAGAACTAATTGACCCGCACTTACATGGTAAGGCACAGCATCACCATTAACAGTCAGCGAAACAACGGTCAAATCTTCGCCATCCAACACTAAGGCTTGTGCATGTTTTGAAGTGCGTTTTATACGACTGATCGCCTGCACTTGGGTTTCATTGCCTGCCAAATTAAAAGCTAAATCGATAGTCTCTATCGTAAAAAGTGGCGCTTGATAATCTTTTAAGTATTTTGCTTGAGCTTGTGTCATTTCGATCCCTTTAACGCTGATCTAAATAAGAAAAAACGCGCCATAAGCGCGTTTTGATATCGGATAAATCGACTCGACTAGCGCCTACTTAGCCCTAGTTTTAGCCATTTTTTGCACATCAGCCATATCTAAGGTGATATAAGCGGTTTCGTCTAAAAATGCATCTGGCAATTCAGCGTCGTCTTTAATGTCTTCCATTGATTTAACCGGTGCTAAACCATTGGCGACTCGACGCTCGTTTGTTCTGTCGAGGACTTTTTTCTCATCGGCTTCGCGGGAAGCAATACGCTCACTTTCAACCAGAGATACAGTTTTCTCTTTGTGATGCTTTTTAAAGTCGGCAATATCTTGATTGATATAGGCAAACTCTACGCTATTTTTTATACGGTTAAGGTGCTTAGATTCAAGGCTAGTCACTAACTCAGGCGTAACATCATTAAGCGTACCATATTGCGCCATAGGCACTTTATCCCAAGGTAAAGCATTTTTCTCTTCAGCTTCACCGTACTCGCCCGGCTCCAACGCACTTGGGTAAGCAATGTTGGGGGTCACACCTTTAATCTGTGTACTACCACCATTAATACGGTAGAACTTTTGAATCGTATACTGCACATGGCCAATTGGCTTCTCATACATGTCGTAGATACGGCCTAGGCTCTTATGCTGCTGTACTGTACCTTTCCCAAAACTCGACTCACCGACGATCAGTGCACGGTCATAATCTTGCAATGCGGCAGCAAAAATTTCAGAGGCTGAAGCACTGTAACGGTCAACCATCACAGTCAATGGTCCAGCGTAACTGGTTTTACCGTCGTTATCACGATGCGCAGACACTCGTCCATCGGCATCACGAATTTGTACTACAGGGCCCATATCGATAAAAAGTCCCGTCAGTAGCACGGCTTCCGTTAATGCACCACCACCGTTACCTCTAAGGTCGATGACTATGCCTTCTACTTTGGCGTCGTTTAACTTCACGAGCTCTTTTTCAACGTCCTGCGACAAATTCATATAAAAACCAGGAATTTGGATCACACCGACTTTGCGATTAGCATACTCACCGTCTTTAGGTTCAATCACCTTAGAGGTTGCAGCTCTGTCTTCAAGACGAATTTTGTCGCGAACTAAGGTAACGTCGAATGGCTTCGCATTGGAACCGCCTTTCTTCGGTAAAATTTGCAGAACAACTTTACTGCCCTTAGGACCTTTAATCAGGTCGACCACGTCGTCTAAACGCCAGCCAATCACATCAACAATCTCGCCGCCTTCTTGACCGACACCGACAATCTTGTCTTCCGGCGACAGTTTTTCACTGCCCGCAGCAGGACCGCCAGTAATTAAACTTTTAATGACAGTGTAATCGTCTTCGAGTTGCAGTTGAGCACCAATACCTTCAAGGCTCAAGTTCATTTCCATTTGGAAACGTTCAGCATTGCGTGGTGAAAGGTAACTTGTATGTGGCTCAATGCTACGCGAGAAGGCATTCATCACGCCTTGGAACACGTCTTCACTGTTAGTTTGAATCAACCGTTTAATCGCGTTGTTGTAACGCTTTTGGAGGATATCAACAATCTCAGGCCATTTCTTACCTGTGAGTTTAAGATTTAGTGCATCGTATTTAACACGTTGACGCCATAACTCATTAATTTCTGTCTGGTCTTTTGGCCATGCGGCCTCATCGCGGTCGTACTCATAGGCATCACCGGGCGCAGAAAAATCCATCTCTTTATCTAATAGAGATAAAGCATAGACAAAGCCTTCATAGCGGCGCTTTTGGACGATATCAAACATTTTATAGGCAGGCTCAAGTTCACCAGAACTGAGCATGTCATCGAATTGGGTAGCATAAGGTTTAAAACTATCGACATCCGCTTGGGTTAACACATTGCGGCGATAGTCTAACTGCTGTAGATAACGATCGAAAATTTGCGCAGAAAAGGCGTCATCAAGATTGAATCTATGATAGTGCGAACGAGTGTATAAGTCCGTTACCCTTTTGCTCGCAACCTTATGTTGCGCTTCCTGCTTGAGAGTGGGTAACTCGCTGATTTGAATCGTGGGTGGTACGGCCCAAGCCGAAAATCCGACAAAAACAGTGGCGATCGAGGTAGCCAAAGTGAGTTTTCGCATCAACAAGTTACTCCGTTTTAATAAATGATTACAGCAGGATATGTTCTGCTCTAACTTTAATCGTTAGGCCACTATCAAGCTGAACATGAATATCTTCCTTGTTAATGTCAGTAATCACACCGGCTACGGGTGTCATACCTAATTTAACATTGACGCGTTGTTTTTTCGTTAAATCAGTCAATTGTGCTTGAACATAATTGACGACTGGCGCTGCAGCTTTTGGCGCAGGCTTAGCAGGACGCTCAGTTTTAGGACGCTGAGGAACAGCCACCTTTTTAGGTGCTTTCTTCGCCGCGGGCTTAGGTGCAAGTGCTGCACGTTTCGCTTTGGCCTTATCCTGACTCTCTTTCAACATGGCTTGAGCATGATCAATGTGCTCTTGCTCTAACTCGCCGCAAGGTTCGCCATCCAGGTTTACGCGTTGTGCGCCCGCTTTAACGCACTTTAAATAGCGCCAGCTGCTGGTGTAACGTCTCAAGGCAACTCTGAGCTGAGTTTTACTGACTTTAGAATCATCAGCCAACCTTTCAGCCAAATCTTGAAACAATCCGATTTTTAATGGCTTAGTTTCACCTTCAGCAATAAAGCACAAAGGAAATGTTTCATACAAATACGCCAAAATTGCATTGGTGTCGGTCAACTTTTCTGTTGATTCCATCATTACTTCCACAGTCAAAAAGGGACATCGATTCGAGGTGATATATATCAGCTTCTTACATGTCGTTTATCTTCGTTAAACTCAATATTGAGTCAACGTACAAATTAGCATCCTAGCCGCGTTTACTAAAGTTAAAAAATATACCTTAACAAATTTTGACAGCTCAAAACACTAAGCTTATTCATTGCATGCCAATCAAACCAGCTTAATGCGTGCAAGCGCATATTATAAGGCGCACGCCACCGATTGCGACTATGAATTATGCGTTATTGTACGCAAATTAATCAAATAGGCAGTTTTCAAAACTTTTAACCAGTAATTCCAGCCCCTTTTGGTCTTCTTCATCGAAACGATCGAAGATAGGACTGTCAATATCGAGCACGGCAACCACGTTACCTTGCGCACGAACTGGCACAACGATTTCAGAATTACTGGCAGAATCACAGGCAATATGACCATCAAATTGATGGACATCAGCCACTCGCTGAGTTTGATTAGTGAATGCTGCAGTACCACACACACCTTTTCCTAACGGAATGCGTGTACAAGCCACTTTACCTTGAAACGGGCCTAATACTAGTTGTTCGCCACGCATAACGTAGAATCCCACCCAGTTCAGCTCAGTTAAATTATCATTGAGCAAGGCTGAAAAATTCGCCATCGCCGCAACAAGGTCGTCTTCCCCTTCCAACAAGGCCAAGGCTTGACGGTTAAGTGACTCATAAAATTTCGATTTCATTACATTTCCTAACAATTTTATTCTGCTGCTTCGGTCTTTTTAGCCGCTTTTTTCGCTGCAGGCGGATTCATTGGCGTACTATTAACCTGAACGGCGCCTTTAAGCAAGTTCGTCAGCTCATCTTTATTGTTAGCAAAATAGAATGCGAGCTTTTCGCCCACACTTTCATCTATACCCAAATCAGCTTTTTGAATGAAGGGGATAAGGTTATCGGCGATATCGAGCATCTTATCGTAGGCATCAGCCTCCTTCTTAGATGTGAATGTCATCTTTTCAACCCCTTCTCTGACCACGACAAACTGTGTTATTACTGCCATGACTGCCCTCGCACTGTTTTTATATACAGTAACTAGAGTGACATAGATTGAACTTGTGATGCAAGTGTTCTGATTAATCTGATATTATTAGCGTACTTTCGTTGCCAAGATTATAAAAGCGCTAGACGTGGCTGAACAGCTAACTAGCACGACACTTTGCACCGTTCTCGCTGTTATTACTCCTATTAGGCTAATATATATTTTTATATGCATGAAAACGCAGCAGAAAATTCAGTAACCCTATGCCGCTCCTGCGATTTAGCAGTCCGCAAACGTGCCTTGCCTAGCGGCGTTAGAGCAATCTGTCCTCGTTGCAGCACTGCACTTTATGACACGCCATACTGCTCTGTGAATGGTATGTTAGCCCTATGTATTTCGGCATTAGTGTTTTATTTCCCTGCCAATTTTTTACCCGTACTCGAGATCCACTTTTTCGGCAGTATTCGTACTACTACGGTTTTCCAAGGGGCATTTGCAGTATTTGACCAAGGCTATTGGGTTGTAGGTGTCGCCGTACTTGCCGCAGCTGTGATAGGTCCAGGCTTATTACTGTTATCGATATTGACACAGATTTTAATTGTGAAATGGGGATTGAGTAGCCTTTTTTGGCGTAACTCATTGAAGCAGTTGTTAAAATTTCATGGCGTCTTATCGCAACTCACTATGCTGGAAATTTATGTGATCAGCTTCTTAGTTTCATCATTTCAGCTATCTGATTTTTCGGACATTTATTTTGGTATGGGCACATTTTGCTTCACTATGCTGTTTCTCGTGACCTTGTTTCTACAAAGAGAATACGACTTAGAACATATGTGGACGTTATTGGAAGGTCATAGCTGATATGAAACAACAAGGTAAAGATATCGGCCTATGTCTCTGTAAAGTGTGTCGCCAACTCAACAGCAGTGAACTCACGCACTGTCAGCGCTGTGAAACTGAGTTGCACGTCAGAGACTATTCCAGCCTGCAAAAAAGTTGGGCTTTGTTGATTACCGCTGCCATCTTACTGGTGCCAGCCAACATTTACCCTATCACTATGCTGACCAATCAAGGGCAAGTGCGGCACGACACCATTTTTTCAGGCATTTTGCATTTAGTGCATTCAGATATGCTGCCTATTGCCATCATAGTGTTTACCGCCAGTATTTTAGTACCATGGATTAAAATCATCGGCTTATCCATTTATCTGTGTGCGATCAGCTTTGATATTCCGATTTCAAAAAAGAAATTGATGGTGGGTTTTCACATCATCGAATGGATTGGCCGCTGGTCAATGCTCGATTTATTTGTCATCTCAATCACAGTGGCATTAGTGAACATGGGACAATTACTCGACGCGAAACCCGCGCCTGCGGCTACCGCATTTGCCTTGGTGATTCTGTTAACTCAGTTAGCCGCAAAAGTTTTAGACACTCGTTTACTCTGGGATCGATTGGAACCTCAAGATGACACAAATTGAATCGCCGAAAGTTGTAAAGAAAAAACTCTTTTCGCCCATTTGGCTGCTTCCTATTGTCGCGTTGGCATTAGGTGCTTGGCTGGGCATTAAGAGCATTAAAGAATCGGGGGTTGAAATTCAAATTCACTTTCCGAGCGCCACTGGGATTGATGTAGGTAAAACCTTAGTCAAATACCAAGGTTTGACTGTTGGTAAAGTGAAAGACATTGGCATAGATGAAGATCTCAAAGGCGTGAACGTCAAGGTCATGATGGACTACCGCGCTAAGCCTTTCTTGAATAAAGAAACCCTCTTCTGGCTTGTCACACCTAAAGCAAGTATTACAGGTGTTGAAGGCTTAGATGCGCTGTTTTCGGGTAACTATATTGCTATCCAACCAGGGAAAGGCAATGCATCGACCTTTTTTGAAGCAGAACGCCAACCGCCGCCGATGCAAATCGGCTCAGAAGGTGTGATGGTCGAATTGACCTCCGATAAACTCGGTTCGCTCGATGTTGGCTCGCCAATATTTTTCCGCCAAATCCCCGTGGGTAGCGTGGTCAGCTATCGTTTAGATGGCAATCAAAGGGTCATTATCAGCGCTTTCATTCAAGAGCAATATGCGCGGTTAGTGAAGAAAAATTCTCACTTTTGGAATGTTTCTGGCGTCAAAATTGATGCTTCACTAACTGGGGTTAAAGTCAGTTCAGAGAGTTTGGCGTCCATTCTGGCTGGCGGCGTGAGTTTCAGCTCTGACGATAAAGCAGACATAGCTAAAAACGGTGACGTTTTTTCGCTTTATGATTCAGAAACCACCGCCCTTGGCGGCATAGAAATAAACCTAACCATGGCTGACGCTAACGGTGTCGACAAAGGTACCCGCATCGTTTATCGCGGCATGAACATTGGCAGTATTTTAAGTAAACAACTCACGTCCAATGGTGTTACAGCCGTGGCTAAGTTTGAACCTCAATACGGTTCACTGTTAACTAACGACGGGGTGTTTTGGCTTGAAGGTGCTGATATTTCCCTCTCAGGCATTAAAAATCCAGAACGTTTACTGACAGGTAGCGTGATCAACTTCCTGCCAGGCATCAACACCAAAAGCGCGGTACCAAGCAGCTTTGCCTTACAATCAAAGGCACCTGATTTACTGCAATCGAAGAAGCGTTTCTTGACCTTAACCTCAGCCGAAAACATGGGCATTTCAGCGGGCGCCCAAGTTCGCTTCAAGCAAATCCCCATTGGTTCAGTGCTTGCGGTTAAGTTAACCAAAGATTTATCGGCGGTGGAATACCAACTCGAGCTACAACCTGAGTTTGCCAGTCTAATTCGCAGCGACAGCTATTTTGTGCCTGAGTCAGCATTAACGGTAAACGCATCGTTAGACGGTGTATCAGTCAAAGCAAGGGATTTTACAACGCTCACTCAAGGTGCAGTTAGCTTGATCCAAGGTCACAGCGACACACCTTTAGCTGCTAACAGCGCTCTGACCCTCTTTAGCTCTGTGGATGCCGCGACAGCTTTTTATGATCGTCAGCAGCAAGTGCATTTAACGTTAATCAGTCAAGATGGCGCCGATGTCAGCCAAGGCTCACCGATTTACTATAAAAAAATGCAAATTGGCACAGTTGACTCAGTGAACTGGCAAAGCAAAACCGAAGACTTCGCTATCAAGCTCGCTATCGACAAACAGTTTCAACCCTTGCTGAAAAAGCCAAAAGTATTCTGGCGTAACAGCGCCGTGGATATCAGTGCCAGTCTTGCCGGTATTGATGTCGCCGTTGCCCCGCTACAAGGGGCATTAAAGGGCAGCATCAGTCTGGGACTGCTTGATAGCAATGACAAAGTGAGCAATACAACCCCGTTAAAACTCTATGAGAGCAAGCAGTTGGCATTAAGTCAGGCGCAGGCGATTCGCCTCACGTTACCCGCCTCCAGCAAGCTTACGGCCAAGGCCGCGATTCGCTATCAAGGTCATCAAGTGGGTGAAGTGTCGCAGGTGAAGCTCAATGCGGATCTCAATACACTCACAGCTAGCGCATATCTCTACGGGGAATATGCCGAACATTTCAGCCGCAGTGACTGTGAATATCATTTAGTGGATGCACAAATTTCTCTGGCGGGGATCAAAGCGCCAGAAACGCTGATCACAGGTCCTTACATAGGAGTCTTACCGGGTAAGGGCAGTCAAAAAGCGACCCAGTTTGTTGCCAACCTCGCTGCCAGCAGCTATGCCAATGTTGCCGAAGATGCGCTGAAATTCATTCTAGAAGATACTAGCCTAGGCTCAATGAAAGTCGGCACACCTATCTTCTTCCGAGGGATTAAAGTCGGTCAAATCGACGGTTATAGCCTATCGACACAGGGTAATAGTGTATTGATGCAGGCCCATATCGAGGCTCAGTACAGTCACTTAGTGAATCAAAGCAGTCAGTTCTGGGATGCCTCGGGGATTAAAGTCGATGTAGGCCTCTTCTCTGGTGCCCAAATCGAAGCGGGCTCACTGGAAACCTTACTCGCTGGCGGCATCAATGTGGCGACTAAGGACACTACTCAAGGGGATAATCGTTTAGCAGCAGGAACAGTATTAAGATTGCAACACAAAGCCGAAAACGAATGGCAGCAATGGGCGCCCGCCCAGTAATTCTTTTCATCAAAATACTTACACCAACGCACTAATATTAAAGCTCTTACAAATAAATCAGGCGCATAATGCGCCTGATTTATTTTTAGCTTCTCGAACTGTTATTGGCACATTCTAGGGTGCTCAAGACACTTGCCATCCTGTTAACCATAAAACCAATAGCAAACAGCAATCGCGGCACTGATCCCCGCAAAGTCCGCGGTTAAACCGCAAGCTAAGGCGTGACGGCCATGGCGAATACCCACAGAACCAAAATACACAGCGAGAACATAGAAAGTGGTTTCAGTACTACCCTGAAAAATCGCCGCTAATCGACCCGCAAAGGAATCTACTCCGTGGTGATCCATTGTCTCAAGCATCATAGCTCTGGCGCCTGAGCCACTAAAAGGTTTCATCAGTGCGGTCGGCATAGCATCGACAAAACGCGTATCAAAACCCAATATCCGCACACCAGTGGCAATCAAGTGCAACAGATAATCCAAGGCGCCGGATGCACGCAGTAAACCAATCGCTAATAGCATGGCGAGCAAATAAGGGATCAACTGGATAGATTGGGCAAAACCCGCCTTCGCCCCATCAATAAACTCATCATAAACCGCCACCTTGCGAATACCCGCAACAATCACGAAGGTAAATACCAATAACAGCAAAATACCATTGCCCATTGCCGTCGACACAGTGCCAATGGCCTCAGCACTTAAAGTCATCAGATAAAAACCACTCGCCACTAACCCTGAGAGCATCAAGGCGCCATAACCGAGCACCACTGAGTTTAATAATGAAATTCGCTGCACTAACGCCACAACCAGCAAGCCCGCCAATGTCGATGCCGAAGTAGCCAGTAAAATCGGTAAGAAAATATCTGCAGGCGCAGCGGCACCTTGCTGGGCACGGTAAAGGAATACCGTCACAGGCACTAAGGTCACAGAGGAAGTATTGAGTACTAAAAATAAGATTTGCGCATTAGTCGCCACGGTTTTTAGCGGATTTAAACTCTGTAAATCATGCATCGCCTTTAAACCAAGTGGTGTAGCGGCATTATCTAACCCAAAGATATTCGCTGTTAAATTCATTGTGATACTGCCAAAGGCCGGATGCCCCTTGGGCACTTCAGGCATCAAACGGCGCAGTAATGGCTCAAACACAAAGGCAATAGCGCCGACAACGCCAGCTTTTTCTCCTACCTGCATCAATCCCATCCAGAGGGAAAGCACGCCAATCAGCCCAAGAGAAATTTCAGCGGCAAGCTTAGCACTTGCAAATAATGCCGCGACTGAAGCCGATAATACTTCTATATGTCCATTGAATAACTGCACTGCTATTGCAAGCAATGCTGTGATAAAAAAAGCCAACCACACACGATTCAGCACGCTAATCCCCTTATTTTTATTTGTTTTTATTCTATTAGCTCATTGCTACTGAGTGCTAGCTTTATGGCGACTCATTCCATTATTGCGGCAATCGTCAGTGCATAAACCTCAAATCACTATAACGGCTGAGGCACTTGGGATAAAATCTCAGACCCAATAAGGGATTATGATATACTCGCGCCAGTTGATACACAGTCTATTTTCCTATGGTTCAATGAAATCAATGGTCCAATTAAATCAAAATTTTATCGATACAATCACCCAAGAACTCCCCGCCCATTTATCCATGGACGAGTTTATTGCCGCCTGCGACAGGCCGCTTAGACGTTCAATTCGGGTCAATACCTTAAAAATCAGCAGTGACGACTTTAAGACCTTGATGCAACCTAAGGGCTGGACGTTCGATCCTATTCCTTGGTGTGAAGACGGATTTTGGATCAGTTACGACGAAGAAGAACAACTCGGCAATGCCTTAGAGCACATTCAGGGCCTATTCTACATTCAAGAAGCCAGCTCTATGTTGCCGCCGACCGCACTTTTTACACCGAATGCACATTGGCAGTGCGTACTCGATCTCGCCTCCGCACCCGGTTCAAAAACCACTCAAATGGCCGCATTGATGCGAAACCAAGGCTTATTGGTGGCTAATGAGTATTCGGCGAGCCGCGTGAAAGTATTGCACGCCAATGTGCTGCGCATGGGCGCGAGCCACTGCGCCCTCACCCATTTCGATGGCCGTGTATTTGGCGAATACCTGTACGAAAGTTTTGATGCCGTGCTTATCGATGCGCCCTGTGGCGGTGAAGGCACAGTGCGCAAAGACGCCGATGCACTAAAACACTGGAGCCTAGACGATGTGCTGGCGATTAGCGAAACCCAAAAAGCCTTAATCGAATCGGCGTTTCTCGCCCTGAAACCCGGTGGCAATTTGGTCTACTCAACCTGCACCTTAAACCGCCTCGAAAACCAAGGCGTGTGCGAGTATTTAAAGCAAGTCTACGGCGATGCAGTGCAATTTGAATCCTTAAGCGATTTATTTGATGGTGCAGATCGAGCTACAACGCCCGAAGGCTTCTTACATGTCTGGCCACAGATTTACGACAGTGAAGGTTTCTTTGTCGCTAAATTGACAAAAACGGCCTCAGTGCCACGGTTACAGCCTGAGCCTAAACTGCAGAAAAACTTCCCCTTCACGCCCGCATCAGCGAAACAAGCCCAAGGGATAAAAGACTATTTTCAGCAGGATTTAGGTATCAGCTTACCAGACGAACTCATCATGGTTCGCGATGATGAATTCTGGCTATTTCCCCATGAATTCAACGCTTTTATCGGTCGTATGCGCTTTCAGCGTATTGGCATTAAACTCGCCGATAACAGTAAACACGGCTTTAAAGTCCGCCATGAAGCGATTATTGCATTAGCAGGAAAACAGCTCAGCCCAACTGCAAAAACGGTCGATGTGAGCGATGTTGAAGCGAAAGAGTATTTGATGGGGCGAGATATTGCCCTAAACACCGCAGTGAAAGCTCAAGGTGAAGTGATCGTCTGTTATGGCGGCGCACCATTAGGCATGGCGAAACATTTAGGCAATAAGTTAAAAA
This sequence comes from Shewanella oncorhynchi, assembly GCF_030848765.1. Classification (NCBI taxonomy): domain Bacteria; kingdom Pseudomonadati; phylum Pseudomonadota; class Gammaproteobacteria; order Alteromonadales; family Shewanellaceae; genus Shewanella; species Shewanella oncorhynchi. The sequence goes on along the minus strand of NZ_CP132914.1, from coordinate 2,250,082 downwards.
ACAACCTGCCCAGAGACTTAGTGAAAGATAAAGTGTTATTGCTACCAGAACAGACAAAATCGTTATAGTTCTGCTGTTTTTTAGCGATAAATAACCTAAAAAAGGGGAAGGTGAACGCGACTCTAGGGCAAAAGCTCGACTACACTGAGTCTATTGTAAAGCGCACTGCATGGCGCTTTCACCTGTAGCGCACGGCTCTTCAACGAGCCATTCCCCTAGGCCCAAACAGCTTTAATCGTTTTGGGCCTTTTTTTATGCCTGTACGCTAACAATCACGCAATCGCATAACGTGGGTCAAAGCACTTGCTGCTAACGGCCAACTAAACGCGCTGCATCTTTGAATAAATTAAAGAAGTTATTGCTGGTGTATTCAGCAAGCTCTTCGTAACGCTCACCTCTAAGCTCTGCCACAAACTCAGCCACATCGCGCACATAGGCAGGCTGATTCTCTTGTCCACGGTGTGGGATCGGCGCCAAATAAGGCGAATCAGTTTCAACCAACAGACGATCCTGAGGCACTTTACGGATAACGGTTCGTAGATCACCCGCATTTTTAAAAGTGACTATGCCTGAAACCGAAATATAAAAGCCAAGATCAATCGCCGCTTTCGCCATCTCCCAGTTCTCGGTAAAGCAATGCAGCACGCCGCCAACGTTATCCGCGTTGCCCTGCTTAAGCATATTGATCGTATCTTCACGTGCATCACGGGTATGGACAATTAAAGGTTTATTCACTTCTACCGCAAGGGCAATCTGCTGCTCAAAACATTGCTGTTGCAACAGCTTAGTGTCGTCTGCATAAAAATAATCTAACCCCGTTTCACCAATCGCGACCACTTTAGGATCGGTGGCAAAGCGGCGGATTTGCTCAACATCGAGGCCTTCTTTAACGTCAAATGGATGCACACCCGATGACAAAAATACCTGTTCGAAGGCTGCAACTTTATCTCGCATCAATTCAAATCCTTGCTGGCGTACATTCACGCACAACATATAGTCCACGCCACGAGCTTTAGCATTAGCAAGAATCTGTTCTAAGGTTTGTTGATCAGGCGCCGCTTTGAGGCGATCGAGATGGCAGTGTGAATCAATAAGCACAAGGATTTCCAAGCAGAGTAACAAAGGACGACAAGGATACCCAGCCAAGAGATCGAGGTCAAATTCAACAGAAGTAAATAGCCAGTTTAGGCAGTGAGCAAACGTTTAAACCAGAGCAATAATGCGGGCCAACTTACATAGTGCAGGTTAGATCGCCAGAAGCGAGTTCGCGGGACAGTAACTTTTCGATATGGTGTTTATGGCTATCTGGCTCAGAAATAATTTTAATGCCAATCCCCACAGGGCGGCCACCCGACGCTCCTAAGGGATTAATCCACACCACAACACCACGAAATTCATTAGTGAGGGTTGCGCCGGGTAAACGATACGCAATCGTCAGCGGTTGGCCAAGATAATGACTTTCACTAGTCGCAATAAATAATCCTGCCGGCTTAATAAAAGGCATATAGGCACGATATAACTGATGTAAGGTATCAAAATTAACGACGAGATCTACCATGGCATATTACTTATTTGTTATCTCTCTATATTCTAAGACATAACTTTGACACAGGGCCAGATAATTGACGCTCGGCATTGTGCTTAAGCTATGACACATTCCCATGATCTTAGCCGCCAAATTCCCGAGCTGCGCATGAACAAACGCATCTTGATGGCTATTTTTCAGTAAAACCTGTCGTATAAGTAGGTACAAAACCTTAAGAACATCAATTATTTGTTGTTCACTTATTATTAACAAACTAGCACACAGATGACCAGACGACAAACTTTGTGCCCAATCTTTGCGAAATTGTAGCAAGGATTGATACCGACTCTGTTGGCTCCCCTCAGACTGCAAGCTCTCAGCCAACTTTAACGGCCCACCCACCACACTCAAACACCAAGTTACATCCTCTTGAATACCACATCGCTGGGCAAGCCAGTTTTTGATGACCTCTCGACTAGGAACAACAAAAGGAATGCGTTGACAACGACTGCTAACCGTCGCCATCAAACGTGCAGGCGTATCCGACTGCAAAATCAGTAAGGTGTCTTTACCAGGCTCCTCAAGGGTTTTAAGGAGTGCGTTCGCGGCTGCGGAGTTAAGACGCTCGCTGTGGTGGATAATCGCTACACGCCTGCCACTTTGCTGTGCGGTGGCTGTCAGACGCGTACACAGCTCACGAATTTGATCGACTTTAATTTGATTGCCATCGGCGGCGATATGATAAAAATCAGGATGATTGCCCGCATCATAGAGCTGACAAGACTTACAAAAACCGCACGCGCCCACAGGCGTTGGCTGCAAACACATAGCCGCGCGCGCCATAAACACACTCAGCAACTCACCGCCATAGGCTGAATCAATGCCCACGAGTTGTGCGTGAGGTATTTTTTGACGCGCTAATTGCGCTAAAAATGCCTGTCTTGGCCCTTCGAGCCAAGGTAATTGCTCAGCCGTAAATCCGGACTCGGCTACCATACCATCGCCTGAAGCACGGCTAAGATATCTTTGTGCACTTCGGCCATAGTTTGGCTCGCGTCTATAACCACAATACTGTCGTCTTCGCTGGCAAGTTTGAGATATGTAGCGCGTGCGCGCTCAAAGAAATCAATCGCTTGTTGCTCAATTCTATCAAGCTCACCACGTTTAGCTGCACGGGTAAGCCCAAGCTTAGGATCTAAATCTAAGTACAAAGTAAGATCGGGTTTAAATCCCTTTAGTGTTGCAGTGCTCACCGCTTCCACTAACGGCATTAACCCTCTGCCACCACCTTGATAAGCTAATGACGATAGATTGTGTCTATCACCCAATACCCATTGCCCTTGCGCAAGCGCGGGCTTTATGACATTAGCAACCAACTGAGCTCTGGCAGCATAAATGAGTAAACACTCGGCCTCATCACACAGGGGATCGTTCGCATCGGCAATCTTAACTAAATCACGGATACGTTCAGCCAATGGTGTACCGCCCGGTTCGCGGGTGCAAATCGGTGCTTTACCCGTATGCTTTTCAATAAAGTCGCGAATAAGGTTAATCGCACTCGACTTACCTGCGCCTTCTAAACCTTCAATAACGATAAATTTTGCAAAAACTGACATTGGATTTTCTTTCTCTGCATTTTTACTTTGGTGATTTTTCTGGCGTCGCTGGTTTTATCTTACGCTGATAGACGTCTACGGCGTGATTGTGTTCTTCAAGCGTGGTTGAAAACACATGGGTGCCATCGTTGCGCGATACAAAATAAAGGTAACTCACACTGGCGGGCTTAGACACGGCCATCAATGAGGCTTTACTCGGTGCAGCTATCGGCGTTGGCGGCAATCCAAAGATGCGATAAGTATTAAAAGGCGCCTCTTCGACTAAATCTTTGCGGGTGATATTACCCTTATAGCGATCACCCATGCCGTAAATAACGGTCGGATCGGTTTGCAGACGCATACCTAGGTTAAGACGATTAACAAATACACCGGCGATTTGCTCACGCTCATGGGCTTGGCCGGTTTCCTTCTCAACTATCGATGCCAAAATCAGCATTTCATAGGGCGATTTTAACGGCAAATTTGGCGCCCGTTCTGCCCACGCTTTGGCAAGCTCCTGCTCCATCATTTTATAGCTTTGAGTCAGCATGACTTTAGCATCCGCCTCGGCGGTATAATGATAAGTGTCGGGGAAGAATTTTCCTTCAGGCAAACCAGAATCATCGCCTTCTGCCATCAATACAGCTGCAAATGCTTCTGGTGACATTTGTAAATGCGGAGCACTGGTAAGTTGTTGTTCCCATTCCACAATAGTTTTACCTTCAACTAAGGTCAAACTGAAGGTTTTTACTTTCCCAGCGATCAAATCATTGAGTAAATCAGTAATCGTTTGTGAAGGTGATATTTCATAAAGTCCCGTGCGAATTTTGGCAAGCTCAGGACGAAACTTAAGTAGCCACTTGAGTTTCCACGTATCTTGAATAACGCCGTCATCGGCAAGTTGCTGCGCCAGTTGATTTACACTGGTGCCGCGTTCAACCTTCAACTCTTTAGGCTCGCTGAGACTCAGCGGCGTTTGACTGTATTCGACAACCGTTTGATAGCCCCAAAAGGCACCCAAACAGACTAAGGTTAGCAAGGTCAACAGGGCTGAACTGGCGATAATAATGATTTTTTTCATAGAGTGAGTGAAAGTGTCTGTCTAAGTTGCGCGGTAATCGGAGCACGGGTGAACTTGAGCGAGTCTATCGCCAGTACATCCACAATCCCTAAAACGCTGTTAGTGATAAACGCTGAGTCAAATTCGATTAAACGCTCGGCGCCAACGGGCAAACATTCGATATTCATGTTCTGTTCAAGCAAGGCCAACATTATCTGTTCGCGCATCACACCCGCCACGCCACACAGGGCTAATGAAGGCATGATAATGCGATTATCTTTGATAAAGAACACATTCGCCATCGAAGATTCAATCACATTCTCCTCGATATCTTTGACTAACCAGTCATCAAATCCCTGCGGTAAAGGGTGGGATTTTATTAAGACTTGTTCGAGTCGATTTAAATGCTTCATCCCTGCCAACAGAGGCTGCAAACCCAATCGTACCGACGAAGTTTTAAGGCTAATACCCTGTTGCTGCCACTGAGCATAATGGCCGGGGATAGTATGAACTGAGACGATTTCAGTAGGATTAACCGTTTCTGGCGGTGTATAGCCACGGCCACCAGCACCACGGGAAACGATTAACTTAATACAATGATGAGGATATTCAATGGCTAAGGTATTCAGTTGCTGTTGCAATGCTTCACTCATTTGCCATTGAAATCCCAGCCTTGCGGCGCCTGCGGTTAAACGGGCTTGGTGGGCTTCAAAAAACATAATCCCCTCAGCGTCCGTTCGCATCGTTGCAAACAGACCATCACCGTAGGCAAGCCCTCGATCGGAAGGGTCGACACTTGCCTGCGATGCGCCATTCACCCAGAACACGCGTATTAGTCCTGACTGATACGGCTAGCCACCGCTTCTTGCTGATCTTTGTACTTGGCACTCTTACGGGTGTTATAAGGACGTGCAACCGCATGATTTAAGCGTTCAAAGTTAAGCGCACCTATAGTCATGCGTGGACGCAAAGCTAAAGGCAACTTGCCGCTGTTATAAAACTCGAGCACAATTTTACCTTGCCAACCCGGATCGATACGGTGCGCCGTTACGTGTACCATCAGGCCTAAACGCGCTAGAGACGAACGGCCATCAAGCCAACCGACGATATCAGCAGGTAAAGTTACGCTCTCGTAAGTCACAGCCAAAGCCAATTCGCCAGGATGCAAGAAAAATGCTTCCCCATCGGGGATTTCGATAATCTCACTCATCACCCGATCGAGCGCCGCTTGCATCTCAGCACTTGGACCACTCAAGTCGATAAAAGGCGCGGTATGATCTTTAAAGACGCGAAACTGTCCACCTAAGCGCACATCAACACTGACGCCTGAAATAGCTTCTATGCCTGGGCGAGGTTCTATTACGATAGTGCCGTTATCAAGGGCCTGTTCAATTTCGATATCGGTTAAGCGCATCTTGCCTATTACTCCTTGAGTTTTTATGTCGTTATTTTGCCAGTAAATGTTGGATACGAGTCTTTAAAATATCGGTCGCAATACGATTTTTGCCGCCACGGGGAACGATAATATCGGCGTATTGTTTCGAGGGTTCGATAAACTGTAAGAACATAGGACGCACGGTTTTCTTGTACTGTGAAATCACAGACTCCATAGTACGGCCCCGCTCGGCCACATCACGAGTTAAGCGACGTAGGAAACAAATGTCCAGCGGCGTGTCCATAAACACACTCGCGTCCATCAGGGCACGTAGCTTAGGATCGGTCAGCAATAAGATACCTTCTAAAATGATCACCTTTTTCGGTGTCATCTTTAAGGTTTCTGCGGTGCGTGTATGTTCTGTATAGCTATAACAAGGGATATCAACAGCTTCGCCAGACTTGAGCAACTGTAAATGCGTGCACAACAGTTGATGGTCCAGCGCTTTTGGATGATCGTAATTCGTTAATACCCGTTCATCCATGGATAAATGACTCTGATCGCGATAGTACGCGTCTTCATTAATTACCCCAATTTGATCTGTGCCTAAATCGCGGCGCAATTCGTCAAAAATCGTTTTGGCAATTAAACTTTTGCCCGATGCTGACGCGCCAGCAATTGCAATAATGACACACTGCTGAGAATTCATACCCTTAAACCTTACTCGTCATCTGAAACACTAATAGAAACTGTTTTCTGGCTTTGCTTTAAAGCCAATTCTGCGCCCACTTTACGGGCAATTTCCCGATAAAGAGCTGCGACTTCACTGTCAGGATCGGCAACGACGGTCGGCGCACCATTATCCATGGCTTCACGGATATTGATGTGCAGCGGCAAAGCGCCTAACAGTGGAACTTGATAGCGTTCAGCGATTTTACTGCCGCCGTGTGTTCCAAATGGATGTTCTTTATGACCACACTCAGGACATAAATGGAAACTCATGTTCTCGACAATACCCAGCACAGGAATGTTCACTTTCTGGAACATATTGATGCCCTTCTTGGCATCGGCCAGCGCGATATCCTGCGGTGTAGTCACGATAACGGCGCCGCTCACAGGAACTTTTTGCGATAACGTGAGCTGAATATCCCCTGTGCCTGGTGGCATATCAACGACTAAATAATCCAGTTCTGGCCATTGGGTTTCATTCAGTAACTGGGCCAACGCGCCCGCGGCCATTGGGCCACGCCAGACGGCAGCTTCATCACCACTGAGCATAAAACCAATCGACTGCGCGGCAATACCATGGGCACTGGCGGCTGTCATATGTTTGCCATCGGGGGAAAGCGGTCTGAAATTAGGAATACCTAACATCATAGGCACTGACGGGCCGTAAATATCCGCATCGAGAATACCCACCTGCGCACCTTCAGCCGCTAATGCCAAGGCTAAGTTCACCGCTGTGGTTGACTTACCCACGCCGCCCTTACCTGAGGCTACGGCAATCACTTGCTTCACATTGGCAATCGGCGCAATAGAAGATAACGCTGAGTATGCTTTAGGTTGAAAATCGATTTCACACTCGACTTCATCAATAGCATCGAGCACCGCTAACTTATTCGTCAGCGCCATGACAGTGTCGCGATACTGAGTCATACAAGGGTATGGATAGACTAAGCCAAGCTGCAAACGCTTACCTTCCAATGCCAGCTTATTTACGCATCCTGCGCTCACTAACCCTTTCGCGAGATACGGGTCAACAAATGAATCGAGAATAGCCAGAACTGGCCCGAGAAGATCGTCATTCAGACGATAATCAGTTTGAGTTGAAGACAAAAGAATTACCCCCACCAATAAATTTGCCCAAGTGTACCAGATAATGCAGAAAACATTAGCGCAGATTTAGCTCAATTGGCTCAGGTTTTGATGAAAATCATCCTGTAATCGGTTAGTATCTCTACCAATATTTTTGGCCCACCACGATATTTGAGACAAGATGGCAACTTCACAACGTAAAATTCTCGTGACCAGCGCACTTCCCTATGCAAACGGACCGATACATTTAGGTCACATGCTGGAATACATACAGACAGATATCTGGTCGCGTTATCAAAAGCTTCGTGGACATGAGTGCCACTATATTTGTGCCGATGACGCCCATGGCACGCCAATCATGCTTAAAGCACAGCAATTAGGCATAGCGCCAGAAGACATGATTGCCCAAGTGAACAAAGAACATCAGCAGGATTTTGCCGATTTCAATATCGCCTTCGATAACTATCACAGCACCCACAGCGATGAAAACCGCGTACTGGCGAGTGATATTTATCTCAAGCTACGTGCGAATGGCTATATCAAGAGCAAGAGTATTTCTCAGCTGTTCGATCCTGAGAAATCCATGTTCCTGCCAGACCGATTCGTAAAAGGCACTTGTCCTAAGTGTAAGTCACCGGACCAATACGGCGATAACTGTGATGCCTGCGGCGCGACTTACAGCCCAACTGAGCTCATCAATCCAAAATCAGCGGTATCGGGTGCGACACCAGTGATGAAAGACACTGAGCACTTTTTCTTCGACCTGCCCGCCTTCGAAGGCATGCTAAAAGAGTGGACTCGCTCTGGCGCACTGCAAGTCGAGATGGCCAATAAACTCGACGAATGGTTCGAGCAAGGTCTGCAGCAATGGGATATCACCCGTGATGCACCGTATTTTGGTTTCGAAATTCCCGATGCGCCAGGTAAGTATTTCTACGTTTGGCTAGATGCGCCTATCGGTTATATGGGTTCGTTCAAAAACCTCTGTGACAAACGCCCTGAGCTGAGCTTTGAGGAATTCTGGGGCAAAGATTCAACCGCCGAGGTTTATCACTTCATCGGTAAAGACATAGTCTACTTCCACAGTCTGTTTTGGCCAGCCATGTTACACGGCTCAGGTTACCGCCAGCCAAACAGCGTCTATGCCCACGGCTATGTGACGGTCAACGGCGCTAAGATGTCAAAATCCAAAGGTACTTTCATCAAGGCGCGAACTTATTTAGATCATTTAGATCCTGAATATTTACGTTACTACTACGCCGCCAAACTCAGCAGCCGTATCGACGATTTAGATTTAAATCTCGAAGATTTCGCCCAGCGCGTGAATTCAGACTTAGTCGGTAAGCTAGTGAACTTAGCCTCGCGCACCGCAGGTTTTATCACTAAACGTTTCGATGGCAAGCTCGCGAAAATTAACGACACCACCCTGACTGAAGCGTTTCTAGCCAAGCAAGATGTGATTGCCGAATTTTACGAAGGCCGCGAATACGGCAAAGCAATGCGCGAAATCATGGCACTGGCGGATATTGCTAACGGTTTTGTAGCCGATGCAGCACCTTGGCAAATGGTAAAACACGATGATCAACAGGAAGCGGCCCATCAAGTGTGTTCAAATGCCTTGAACCTGTTCCGTATTCTCGTGACGTATCTCAAACCTGTATTGCCACGTTTAGCCCAAGATGTGGAAGCCTTTTTCCAACTACCGCTCACTTGGAATGCATTGAACCAAGATTTAGCGGGCCATGAAATCGCGCCATTCAAAGCCATGATGCAACGTGTTGAGCTGGATAAAGTCAATGCTATGGTTGCCGACTCTAAGGATAACCTGCAAGTCACGGCCGATGCACCAAAGACGACTACGCCTGAAAAAACGGTGGAATCATCTAATGTAAGCAGTGAGCCTCTGGTTAACGATCCTATCAGTGAGACCATCAACTTTGATGATTTTGCGAAAATCGACCTGCGTATCGCTCGTATCGTGAAAGCCGAGCATGTTGCTGACGCTGACAAGTTACTAAAGTTGCAGCTCGACATCGGTGGCGAAACACGCCAAGTGTTTGCAGGGATCAAATCGGCCTATTCGCCAGAAGATCTCGAAGGTAAGTTGACTGTGATGGTCGCTAACTTAGCGCCACGTAAGATGCGTTTTGGCATGTCAGAAGGTATGGTGTTAGCTGCTGGCCCTGGTGGCAGCGACCTGTGGATTTTAGAACCCCATGAAGGCGCACAGCCTGGCATGCGGGTTAAGTAATCTGCGCTAGATAACACTCGAAAAATCAATAAGGCCGCATTTTATGTGGCCTTATTTGTTGATATCGATTGTTTGAGCCGATTCGTGGTCGCAAGTGTCACTCAGTCTTTTAAAAGACTGAGTTTAAGCCATTTAATTTTAACTGAGTGGTTTAAGAGACCGAGTTAAAACTCGTATTTCTATCGACAAGATATTCACGGCAATGTGACATTCATATCAGTGACAGGTCTAAAATCGACGCAGTGTTCAGTGAATCATTCGAGGAGTAGTTATGGGAAATATCGTTGAGCAGTTGCTGTTTTCTGCCTCGATTACGGGTCCAATCTGTTTGATGTTAGCGCTCGGTGTGATCCTAAAACGCACCCAAATCATCAATGAAAACTTTATTGATGTCGCATCAAAATTAGTCTTTAACGTGACGCTGCCAGCCTTGCTGTTCCTTAGCATTATTAGCTCCAATCACGATCTCGCCTCCAGTGCGCCCTTAATTGGCTATGGTTTAGTGGCCAATTTCCTGTTTTTTATACTCTCCACCTATGCAACTGGGCGGCTATTTCCCAAGCACAAAGACCAAGGCGTGATCATTCAAGGGGGATTCAGGGCCAATACCGCGATTATCGGCTTAGCTTATGTTTCCAACGCCTACGGCAGTTCTGGTGTTGCTTTAGCTGCGGTTTATGTCGCCTCGATGACGCTGCTCTACAATATTCAAGCGGTTATTTGCCTAAGCCCTAAAGGCGAAGAATCCAGCCAACGTGCATTTGGCGTGATCATCAAGACCATCACCAAAAACCCGTTGATCATTGCCATTATGGCAGGCATCTTTTTCTATTTGCTTGCTATTCCAGTACCGAAAATGGTGCTCGATGCGGGACAATACTTTGCCAATATGACCCTGCCATTAGCGCTACTGTGTACCGGCGGTTCGCTCGATGTTGGTTCACTCAAACATGAAAAGCATACAACTTGGTTCTCGACCGCATTGAAACTGATCTTTGCCCCGCTTTTTATCACTGTGGGGGCCTTGCTGTTGGGTTATCGAGGCATTGAGTTAGCACTGGTCTTTTTAATGAGTTCTGCGCCCACCGCAGCTGCAAGCTATGTGATGGCGCGCGCCATGGGTGGCAATGCGCCCCTTGCGGCCAATATTATTGCGCTAACCACAGTCTGTTCGCTGATCACGTGCACCTTAGGCATCTTTATACTGTCCACTTTGGAGCTGATCTAGCAGCTAAAGGCTAAGAGCTGATTGGCACAAACGCTAGAGAAACGGATTTGAGTGACTATAAGTAATAATAAACCACAATAAAAAAGGCGAGCCATGCTCGCCTTTCGTTTAGGAATAAAACAGTTAGATGGTCATCATAAGCCGCTTTATGAATGGATTAGACCGGATTAGTGATATCCACAAAATGGTGCACGAGATCAAACTCGCGGGCGAGGTGACGGCCTAAGGCTTGAATACCAAAACGTTCTGTCGCATGGTGCCCCGCCGCAAAATAATGTATGCCCTGCTCTACCGCACTATGGTACGTTCGCTCGGACACTTCGCCACTGATAAACGCATCCACACCTAAACTCGCCGCAACATCGATATAATCCTGTGCGCCACCAGTACACCAAGCTATATGTTGGATCTTTGCATCGCTATCACCAATATGCAGTGGGGCTCTGCCTAACGCATTCTCAAGGGTGTGAGAAAATTCGCTAGCACTGACTGCAAGATCAAGTTTTCCACGCCACAGTAGCCCCTGAGCCACCTCTTCGATGGCTTCTGCGTCGACGATCCCAAGCTGTCTCCCCAAAGTCGCGTTATTACCGAGCATTGGGTGGGCATCTAAGGGTAAATGATATCCAAACAAGCTAATATCATGCTTGAGCAGCGCCTTAATTCGGCGTTGTTTCATGCCTGTGATCACTTCAGGCTCATTCTTCCAAAAAAAGCCGTGATGAACCAATATCGCATCGGCGTTTAATCGAATCGCTTCATCGATCAAGGCCTGACACGCTGTCACGCCCGTTACTAAGGTGTGGATCTCATCCTTGCCTTCTACCTGCAGCCCATTGGGTGCGTAATCCTTAAAGGCCGACACATGTAAAAAATCGGCTAAATATTGGCTTAGTTCTGTCCGTGTCATTGCATTACCGTCCGTTACTCAAGATGACCATTTACTGAAGATGAGAATTTATCCAATATGAGACCATCGCTTACATCGCGATATCAACACGCACGCCACCTTGCAGGTATACCACTCGAACTCTGTCACCCGCGTTAAACGTCATGCCAGCATCGTAATCTTGGATCACCATGACCTGAGTACCATCTTCTTGATTGATCATCAGTTCAACCAGCTTAAACGATTGCACGCTAGTACCACTGCCATAACGGTTACCGATACCCCCACCAATCAAGGCACCTAAAATCGTCGCCACATCTCGACCCGAACCGCCACCAAACTGATGACCAATCACCCCACCCGCTAAGGCGCCGCCGAAGGTTTTCCAACCTTGATTACGGTCTTCAATTAACTGGGTTTCGGTGATATTACGTACCGAAGTGATATCGCCATAGAGTACTTTCTCAACTGGCACGGCTTGATTGCGATCATAGCCAGCATTAGCGGGACTGATGATAAAAGCAAAAATAAACATAAAGCTTGCTAGAGTAGGTTTCCACATATCTGAATTTCCGCTAACTTAATAATAAGGTCTATAACTAAATCATACTCAATTGTGAAGTCACTGTCTTTCCTGAATCACGAATTTGACGCTTTTCCTTCGCCCGAGCTCGCCTTAACCGATCCTAATGGTTTATTGGCTATCGGCGGCGACTTACGTCCTGAACGTTTACTCTCTGCTTACTACAACGGTATTTTTCCTTGGTTTAATTCTGACGATCCCATCCTATGGTGGTCACCGGATCCCCGCGCCGTGTTTATTCCAGGTGAAATTCACATCAGCACCAGCCTGCGTAAATACTTAAAAAAACAACCTTGGCGGATCACAATCAATCACGCTTTCACCGATGTGATGGCTGGATGCGCGCAGCCAAGAGAAAAACAGAGCGGCACTTGGATCACCCAAGAAATTCAAATGGCCTATCGCGAATTGCATCACACAGGTCATGCCCACTCCATTGAAGTGTGGGAAGGTGAACGTTTAATCGGTGGGCTTTACGGCTTAGCGATCGGCCAAGTATTTTGCGGCGAATCCATGTTTCACCGTAAAACCAATGCGTCCAAGGCCGCCGTTGCAGCACTGCAACAACATTTACTCAAGATGGGATTCAAACTCATCGACGCACAAGTGATGAATCCCCACCTAGAAAGTTTGGGAGCTAAAGCTATTAAACGCATTGATTTTATAATGTTACTGAGCGAACTGAGAAACAATCCCGTGGACCCAAATACTTGGGCCACTAAAGAGGTCATCCTTGAACTCGAGTAAAGCATCGATCGCTATCGGTATCAGTCAAATATTTCCCTGCAGCTACCTTGATGGCCAGCAGGAGCAGCTACTCGTCATCCAAGAAGATACGCTCGATCCTATTTTATTTGAGCGTTTGCTCGCGGTAGGTTTTCGCCGCAGTGGTAGCTCTATCTACAAACCACGCTGCCCTAGATGCAGTGCATGCCAACCAATCCGTGTGCCAACGCATGAATTTGTCCCATCGAAACGCCAAAAACGCACTTTAGCAAAAAACCAAGATCTGACCTGGCGAATTACATCGGAGCAAACCGCCGAGCAATATACGCTATATGAACATTATATTCGTGAGCGACATTTTGACGGCCCCATGTTTCCCCCGAGTGAAGATCAATATAATCACTTTCTTTTTTGCCATTGGTTACCGCCAACGTTTATCGAAGTCTATGATGGAAATAAATTATTGGCAGTTGCGGTCACTGATAGTTTACCCAATAGTCTTTCGGCAATTTACAGCTATTTTGACCCCGACGAAGAACATCGCTCCCTCGGCGCACTGTTAATTTTAATTCAGTGTCGACTGGCGAAACTCATGAATAAAGAATTTGTTTATCTCGGATATCAAATAGATGAAAACCGTAAGATGTCTTACAAGCGTTTGTATCGCCCTTATCAAATTCTGACACCGACGGGCTGGGAGTATTCCCAAGTTTGCTAAGTACTTCCCCTTTACAGCGGGGGGAATTTGGGGCATGATACGCCCGTTTTTTATATTCGAAGGCTAATGGGATAATTAATTAATGGCGAAAGAAGACAACATTGAAATGCAAGGCACTATCCTTGAAACCTTGCCAAACACAATGTTTCGTGTAGAGCTTGAAAATGGTCATGTGGTGATAGCCCACATTTCAGGCAAAATGCGTAAAAACTACATCCGGATCCTCACTGGCGATAAAGTTACCGTCCAGCTGACTCCTTATGATCTGACCAAAGGTCGCATTGTCTTCCGCGCACGCTGATATAGCCTCTTAGATTTAAAAACCCGGCAAGGCCGGGTTTTTTTGTTTGCGAAAGATGAAAAAAATGGCTGCAATTGCAGCCATTTTTATGTCTAAAACTAATGGATAATCAAGCATTAAGCTTTTGTTGTCGCTTTTTCGTGACGTTCGGTACGAATGACAATCTCGCCCTCCTTCACATCCACATACGCAACACCGCCTGACTCTAAGACACCAAATAAGATCTCGTCTGCCAATGGACGTTTGATCAATTCGGTCACGACCCGAGCCATTGGACGTGCACCCATGTTCTTATCGTAGCCTTTCTCGGCCAACAAGGTTCTGGCTTCGTCGCTGACTTCCAAAGTAACGTGTTTTGCATCCAACTGTGCCTGCAATTCCACCAAGAATTTATCGACCACTTTGGCGATAATCGTCATATCCAAATGATTGAACCAAATGATGGAATCGAGACGATTTCGAAATTCTGGCGAAAATACTCGATTAATTTCAGATAATGCATCTTGGGTGTGATCTTGCTGGGTAAAGCCAATAGACTTACGAATAGTCTCCTGTACACCCGCGTTAGTGGTCATCACCAAAGTCACATGTCTGAAGTCAGCCTTACGACCATTATTATCGGTCAAAGTACCGTGATCCATCACCTGCAACAGCAGGTTATAGACATCACGGTGAGCCTTCTCTATTTCATCCAATAGCACGACACAGTGCGGATTTTTAATCACAGCATCCGTGAGCAAACCACCTTGGTCATAACCCACATAACCAGGAGGCGCACCAATCAGGCGTGACACTGTATGGCTTTCCATGTACTCAGACATGTCAAAGCGCACCAGTTTCATCCCCAAGCAGTTGGCCAGTTGGTTAGTGACTTCGGTTTTACCCACACCGGTTGGACCGGCGAATAAGAAGCTCCCCACAGGTTTTCTGTCAGCACCTAAGCCACTGCGCGATAAGCGAATGGCCGAACTCAGACTCTCAATGGCCTTATCTTGGCCAAAGACCACCATCTTAAGGTTACGCTCAAGGTTACGCAGTAAGTCCTTATCAGTAGCGGATACCGACTTCTCAGGGATACGTGCCATTTTCGCCACAATCGACTCAATCTCGGCCTGGCCTATGGTCTTTTTACGTTTGCTCATAGGCAGCATCACCATACGCGCACCCGCTTCATCAATCACATCGATGGCTTTATCGGGTAAATGCCTGTCGTTGATGTGCTTGGCCGACAATACTGCAGCGCTGCTGATCGCGGCCTGAGTATAACGAACCCCATGATATTCTTCGTATTTAGACTTAAGCCCCATCAAAATCTTAGTGGTTTCTTCCACTGAAGGCTCATTGATATCCACCTTTTGGAAACGACGTGCAAGTGCGCGGTCTTTCTCAAAAATACTTTGATATTCTTGGAAAGTAGTCGAGCCCATGCAACGCAAATTGCCGCTAGATAGCAAAGGTTTCAGTAGATTAGAGGCATCCATTACGCCGCCAGAGGCCGCGCCCGCACCGATAATGGTGTGGATCTCATCGATGAATAGGATGGCATGCTTATCCGCCGCCAGTTCTTTTAACAGGTTCTTAAAGCGTTTTTCAAAGTCGCCGCGATACTTAGTTCCCGCCAGCAGTGAACCTAAATCTAAGGAATACACTGTCGCTTCAAGCATTACATCGGGTACTTGTTTATTGACAATGCGATACGCTAACCCTTCGGCAATCGCCGTTTTACCTACACCCGCCTCACCCACTAACAGTGGATTATTTTTACGGCGACGGCACAGGGTTTGAATCGCGCGCTCAATTTCTTGGTCGCGACCAATCAGTGGGTCGATGATCCCTTGCTTTGCAAGTTGATTTAAGTTGGACGCAAATTGCGACAACATACTGCGCTCTTCGCTGCCTTCGCCCTGATCTTCAACACGTTCTTGATCTTGATGTGACTCAGCATCATCATTTTTGGCGAAACCATGGGAAATAAAATTCACTACATCGAGGCGACTAATGTCGCAGCGGCGCAGTAAATACACGGCTTGGGATTCTTGCTCACTGAAAATGGCAACTAACACGTTAGCGCCGTTCACTTCATTGCGACCCGATGACTGCACATGGAATACTGCCCGTTGCAGCACTCGCTGGAACCCAAGCGTCGGCTGAGTTTCTTTGTCATCATCAATATCGGCAATGATTGGGGTTGTTTGTTGGATAAAGCTTGCCACTTCATCTCTGAGTTTATCTAGATTCGCTCCACAGGCGATTAACGCTTCTTGAGCCGCAGGATTGTCGATCAGAGCTAATAACAGATGTTCCACTGTCATATACTCGTGACGCGCGTCTCTGGCTTGCTGAAACGCCAGATTTAAGGTGACTTCCAGATCTTTGTTCAGCATAAGCACCCCCAAAATTAACAACAGACTACAGAGTAAAGCGGTTTTATGCTTTCTCTAACGAACACAGTAACGGATGTTGGTTTTGTCTTGCAAATTGATTTACTTGTATCACCTTAGTTTCTGCAATCCCAAACGGGAAAATACCGCAAATTCCTTTTCCTTGGTGATGGATCGTCAACATGATATCGGTCGCTTCCTGCTCGTTCTTGCGAAAGAAAACCTGCAAAACTTCAATCACAAAATCCATTGGGGTGTAATCATCATTATTGAGTACCACCTTATACATCGAAGGCGGCATTAACTCTGATTCGACACGTTCTTCAACGTGTTCAATATTTCCTATCTTTGCCATTTTTTAATACTAGCCTCTCGTGTTGGCCTCTTCCAATTGATCCGTTCAAATTAATCAGTTGTTACCCCTTTGTTAATTTTAGCTTGACTTCCGCATTTACTCCTTACATTCTGTTGTGCAGACGGTGAACGAATACCCGTCTATACAGGTTTTACTATCTTACTGGTAAGTAGACAACAGAAGGAAGTGGAAGTATGGCAAGCGGAACTGTTAAATGGTTCAACAACGCCAAAGGATTCGGGTTTATTTGCCCTGATCAAGGTGGTGAGGACGTTTTTGCACACTATTCTACCATTGAAATGGAAGGCTATCGAACTCTAAAAGCAGGCCAACCCGTTCAATTTGAAGTAGAAGCCGGTCCAAAAGGGATGCACGCTTCAGCCATTTCACCAACAAAATAACGTTTGGTGAGGCCAATGATCTAAAAGGCAGGGACTTGTCCCTGCCTTTTTATTGCTGCGTGTTTCATCAATTCTCACCACTTAATACTGCATCGCTCATCATCATTTCGCATGAATTTAATTCAAGTTCAATCGCCGCACATCACCCATTACATCCCAGCAAAAAGATTTTATCATCGGTCTCGACAGCAAATTTAGGGTATAAAAAAGGATCTGCAATGCAGACCCTTTTTTAAAATCAGTCTAATGACTTACAACTTTACATCAACTTAGATGGCCACACTGACGCGCACGCCATCTAAAAGTGATAACGAGCGGGATTAAGCAATCAACAGCTTGTTCAACGTCTCGCTTGGGCGCATGGCTTTTTCAGCCTTAGCCGCATCTAAACGGTAGTAACCGCCTAAATCGACTGGTGCACCTTGTGCCGTCGCTAATTCAGCCACAATCACTTGCTCATTCGCCGCTAGCGCATGCGCTAACGGAATGAAGTGAGCTTGTAACTGCTCATCGCCCGTTTGCGCTGCTAAGGCTTGTGCCCAGTACATGGCTAAGTAGAAATGACTGCCACGGTTATCCAGCTCACCGACTCTTCTTGATGGCGATTTATTGCTATCTAAGAATTGGCCAATGGCTTGATCTAACGTATCGGCTAACACTTGGGCTTTTGGATTGCCCACGGTTTGGCTTAAATGCTCAAGAGACGCTGCCAGAGCCAAGAATTCACCGAGCGAATCCCAACGTAAGTGACCTTCTTTCTCAAGCTGTTGCACGTGTTTAGGTGCACTACCGCCAGCACCTGTTTCAAATAGACCGCCGCCGTTCATTAATGGAACGATTGACAGCATTTTGGCACTGGTGCCCAGCTCGAGGATGGGGAACAAGTCAGTCAAGTAGTCACGTAGAACGTTACCCGTAACTGAAATGGTATCTTTGCCTTCTTTGATGCGAGCCAAAGACAAACGCGTCGCGTCTTCTGGAGACATAATGCTGATGTCTAAGCCATCAGTATCATGCTCTGGCAGATACTGCTGCACTTTTGCAATGATTTGCGCATCGTGGGCACGTTTGCTATCTAACCAGAATACCGCTGGAGTATTGCTTAAACGGGCACGGCGCACGGCCAGTTTAACCCAATCACGGATTGGTGCGTCTTTAACTTGACACATTCTCCAGATATCGCCCGCTTCGACGTTATGGCTCATCAATACCTTACCGCTGGCATCAACAACGTTGACCACACCGTCAGCAGGAATTTCAAAGGTCTTATCGTGGCTGCCGTACTCTTCGGCTTTTTGCGCCATCAAGCCCACGTTTGGCACGCTGCCCATGGTTTTAGGATCAAAAGCGCCGTGCTCTTTACAGAAAGCAATCGTTTCTTGGTAGATACCGGCATAACAACGATCGGGGATCATGGCTTTAGTGTCATGCAGTTGACCGTCTGGTCCCCACATTTGGCCAGATGAACGAATCGCAGCAGGCATAGACGCATCGATAATGATGTCGCTTGGCACGTGTAAGTTGGTGATACCTTTGTCAGAATCAACCATAGCCAATGCGGGACGCGCAGCGTAAACGGCGGCGATATCGGCTTCGACTTCAGCGCGGCTATCAGCAGGTAATGTCGCTATTTTGGCATAAACATCACCAAAACCGTTGTTAACATCTACGCCTAATTCAGCGAAAAGCGCCGCATGTTTGTCAAATACTGGCTTGAAGAATACCTTCACAGCGTGACCAAACATAATAGGATCAGACACTTTCATCATAGTGGCTTTCAGATGCAGCGATAACAGCACATCTTCTGCTTTGGCGTTTTCGATTTCACGCTCATAGAAGCTCACTAAGGCTTTTTTACTCAACACCGCAGCATCGATGATTTCGCCAGCCAGCAACTTAAGACTGGACTTGAGTACTACTTCTTGACCCTCTTTTTGGGTCAGCACGATATTCACACTGCCCGCATCAGATAAAGTAACAGACTGTTCGCTGCCGTAGAAATCACCGTCAGTCATGTGGGCAACGTGTGACTTGGAATCTTTGGCCCATTTCCCCATGGAATGCGGGTTTTTCTTGGCGAAGTTTTTCACCGATAATGGGGCACGGCGATCTGAGTTACCTTCACGCAGTACTGGGTTTACCGCACTGCCTTTAATCTTGTCGTAACGTGTTTTAATTGACTTTTCAGCGTCGGTTTTTGGCTCATCCGGATAATTAGGGATGTCGTAACCTTTTTGCTGCAGTTCAAGGATACAGGCTTTTAATTGTGGGATCGAAGCACTGATATTCGGTAACTTGATGATGTTCGCTTCTGGCTGATTCGCTAACTCGCCAAGCTCAGTCAGATGGTCGCCAATCTTTTGTGCTTCGGTCAGTTGCTCAGGGAAACTGGCAATAATACGGCCCGATAACGAGATATCACGGGTTTCAACAGCAACGCCCGCGGCGTCGGTAAACGTTCTGATAATAGGTAAGAGTGAGAGGGTGGCCAGTGCTGGCGCTTCGTCTGTTTCAGTGTAAATAATTGTTGATGAGTTATCTTTCATGTTACATCCTACATTATTGTAAAATTTAATATTTTTTATAATAATTTTATAGCATGGCGAACAAATCTGAGCACAGGGAAAATATCAATCAAGGCAATCGACCACGCCCTCACCTTTCAAATTCTCAATGCCCTTCTGTCTTTGCGCGCAAGCTAAAATTTGTTACAACGACTCATTAAAACCTAATAAACATTTAGGCACAGATCACATTTTCTGGCCGACATCATAGAGCATTCGCAATAATATTCAAATTCCACTAACGGCGAATGCCAAGTACACTATGACCACATTAACGACTCAATCAAGTCAGGTAAGCGTGTCTCAACCTCCTGTTAGCAAAAGTATGAACAAAAACAAGTTTCAACCTAAAGGTGCCAATGCCAGCGCAAGTTCCCCAGCCAAGAGCCCGATTAAACCCGCTAAGCCCGCCAGCAGAGGCCCTGCCAACCGCGCTACCGCCGTAGATAGCAAAGTGGCGCCAGCACGAAATGCCAATGGCAGTTTAAAGAAAGAACCCTTTAAAAATCCTAATCGACGCGCAATTGCGGCGGCAAAACCGGTGCAGAACCAAACGCTCGCACCGATTATTGTGCTGTTTAATAAACCTTTTGATGTACTTTGCCAGTTTACCGATGAACAAGGTCGCAAAACCCTAAAAGACTATATCCCGATTGCTGACGTGTATGCCGCAGGCCGCTTAGACAGAGACAGTGAAGGCTTATTGCTGCTGACCAATGACGGTCAATTACAGGCAAGGCTGACAGAGCCAAAAAAGAAAACCTTTAAAACCTATTGGGTGCAAGTAGAAGGCGTACCGACGGAAGATGTACTGACAAAACTGCGCCAAGGTGTTGAATTAAATGATGGTATAACGCTGCCAGCTAAAGTCAAAATTATGGATTCACCCGACGTTTGGCCACGTAATCCACCGGTGAGAGAGCGCAAAAATATCCCAACAACTTGGCTAGAAATCCAAATTCATGAAGGCCGCAACCGCCAAGTCAGACGCATGACAGCGCATATCGGTTTTCCGACCTTAAGATTAATCCGTTATAAAATAGGCCAATGGAGTCTAGATAATTTGCCATCGGGTGAGCATAAATGCATCCGTCTCGGTGATGAAGTCTAAATTTCAGCCTAATTTTTGCGTTCCAATCCACTCAAAGGAGGCTCCATGAGTCAAAGATATAAACCCCATGTGACCGTCGCTTGTATTGTTCATGCAACTTCACAGGACAAATATCTGATGGTAGAAGAGTGGATTGAAGGCGAGCAACGCTTTAATCAGCCCGCGGGTCACTTAGAAGCGAATGAAAGCTTGATCCAAGCCTGTGAGCGCGAAGTGTTTGAAGAAACGGGGTTATCACTCAAAGCCCAAGGACTAGTCGGCATTTATCAACTCAGCACCAGTGAAGACTTAGCCTTTGTGCGCTTTACTTTTTTCGTACAGTTAGATGATATGCCCTCACCTGCGCCGCAGGATAAAGCGATCCACAGTGCGCATTGGTTAAGTCTTGCGCAGATAGAAGCCAAGTCCTCTTTACTGCGCAGTCCCTTAGTACTCGATTGCTTAAAAGACTATCTCAATCAGGCACAAAATGGCCAAACTTATCCCCTTAGCTTACTCAATAGTGACCGCCTCACGATAGCCCAAGCGAGCAAGGCGTGATAGAATACCGCCCCGCATAAACGGCTGGCTAAGCTTAATGCGTGTGCTACTGCAGAGGCCTTGTACAGCAAATAAATAGTTGGCTGTAAATGCGAGGTTTACTGACAGTTTACGGACTCATTTTATTTGATAGCGCTGGCAAAGTTTGATTTAGCAATCAGCAGCACAGCACCTAGATGTAAAGTTAGCTTGGATTTAAAGTGAGCTTGGATTTTTAGTTAGCCCATATTTTTAGTTAGGTTAGGTATTTTTGTTACGCGCTCAATGTCGCGGCTTAAATTCATCCACCTAGCCAACACACATACTCAATGGTTTTTAGGATTTATGACATCAATCGAACCCACTCATACAGGAAAAAAAGTCATTGTCGGCATGTCCGGCGGTGTAGATTCATCTGTTTCAGCCTATTTGCTTATGCAGCAAGGCTATCAGGTTGAAGGCCTTTTCATGAAGAACTGGGAAGAAGATGACAACAACGAGTACTGCGCGGCCGCAGAAGATTTAAAAGATGCCCAAGCCGTATGCGACAAGCTCGGGATCAAGCTACACACAGTCAACTTTGCTGCCGAATATTGGGACAATGTATTTGAGTATTTCCTCGCTGAATACAAAGCCGGGCGCACGCCAAATCCCGATATCATGTGCAACAAAGAAATCAAATTTAAGGCATTTTTAGAATTTGCCGATGAAATCCTCGACGCCGATTACATCGCAATGGGCCACTATGTTCGCCGTCGCGATAACAGCGACGGCAGTACGCAAATGCTCCGTGGCGTTGATGGCAATAAAGATCAAAGTTATTTCCTCTACACCCTTAGCCATGAGCAAGTTGCCCGAAGCCTGTTCCCTGTCGGTGAGCTCGAAAAACATCAAGTTCGTGAAATTGCGAAAGAAATGGGCTTAATCACCCATGACAAAAAAGACAGTACTGGCATCTGCTTTATCGGTGAGCGCAAGTTCACTGAATTTCTAGGGACTTATTTACCGGCGCAGCCTGGCAATATCGAAACCCCAGAAGGCGAAGTCATAGGCACGCACCAAGGACTCATGTACCACACCTTAGGCCAACGTAAAGGCTTAGGCATTGGCGGCATGAAAAACAGCAATGACGATCCTTGGTATGTGGTCGATAAAGATCTTGAGCGTAACGTATTGATCGTGGGTCAAGGCGGACACCATCCCCGTTTGATGTCGACCGGCATGACAGTTAACCAACTGCATTGGGTGGATAGAACTGGGCCTGTCGATGGTTGTCATATCGCAGTGAAAACCCGTTATCGCCAACAAGATGTGCCTTGTACATTAACCTACACAGATGAACACACCTTGCGCGTGGTCTTCGATGAACCTGTTGCGGCGGTGACGCCTGGACAGTCTGCGGTATTTTATGATGGTGAAGTCTGCCTAGGTGGCGGCATCATAGATCAATTAATCCGAGGGTAAAGCGTGAACGAGCAACTCATTAATCGGACTATGGCGTTTGCAGGCATACTGCAAGCCATTGCCCAAGTTCAACATTTAGCGCGCCATGGCGAATTGGATAATGCCGAGCTCGCAGCGAGCTTAAACACCATTCTCGTCACCAATCCTGACAATACGGCCGATGTCTACCAAGATAAAATCGTATTGCAAAAAGGCTATAAGCTGATCCTGAACCAGCTCGGTGATAGCAGCCAAAAAGATGTTGAAATCACCCGCTATTTAGTGGGCGTGTTGGCGTTAGAGCGAAAATTAGTTCGCTCTAACAGCGGCTTAGGCATGTTGGCTGAACGTATTAATCAAGTGAATCGCCAGCTACATCATTTTGCCATCACAGATGAGCAAGTCGTTGCCAATCTTGCCAGCATTTACAGTGACATCATCAGTAATTTAGGGCCAAAAATCCAAATATCGGGTAATCCTGTGTGTTTGCAGCGCCCTATTGTACAACATAAAATTCGTGCTCTGCTGCTTGCCGCTATACGCAGCGCAGTACTGTGGCGTCAGTTGGGCGGTAAACGTCGACACTTAGTCTTCGCCCGCAAAGCCATAGTCGATACAGCCAAGAAAAGTCTTACCCTATAATAAAATTAGCGTTCATCAAGGAGCTACACATGGATCTTTCCGCACTAACTGCTATCTCTCCGGTAGACGGTCGTTATGGTAGTAAAACCGCGTCATTGAGAGGGATTTTCAGCGAGTTCGGTCTTACCAAGTACCGTGTTCAGGTTGAAATCAATTGGCTAAAACTGTTAGCCGACTGTCCAGACATTAGCGAAGTGCCAACATTGAGCGCGTCAGCTATCGCCGTGCTCGATGGCATTAAAGACAATTTCAACGAACAAGATGCGCTGCGTGTTAAGGCTATCGAAAGCACCACTAACCACGATGTGAAAGCGGTTGAATATTTCATCAAAGAAAAAATCGCCGACAATGCCGAGTTAGCCGCTGTAGGTGAGTTTGTTCACTTTGCCTGTACCTCTGAAGATATCAATAACTTAAGCCACGGTTTAATGTTGACTGAAGCCCGTGAACAAGTATTACTGCCCTACTGCAACGAGTTACTGACTGCGATTAAAAAGCTGGCGATTGAATATCGCTCTGTGCCGTTAATGTCACGCACCCATGGCCAACCCGCGTCCCCATCGACGCTCGGTAAAGAGATGGCGAACGTCGCAGTGCGCCTTGAACGTCAAATCAAACAAATCGCCAATGTTGAAATCATGGGCAAACTGAACGGTGCCGTAGGTAACTACAATGCTCACCTGTCAGCCTATCCTGAAGTTAATTGGCATGAGCTGTCTGAGCGTTTTGTGACTAGCCTTGGCTTGCACTGGAATGCCTACACGACGCAAATCGAGCCACACGATTACATTGCCGAATTGTTTGATGCGGTTGCCCGTTTCAACACTGTGCTGATTGACTTTGACCGTGATATTTGGGGTTACATCGCCCTAGGTCACTTCAAACAACGCACTATCGCTGGTGAAATCGGTTCATCGACTATGCCGCACAAAGTTAACCCAATCGATTTTGAAAACTCTGAAGGTAACTTAGGTATCGCTAACGCCCTGATGCAACATTTAGCGTCTAAGCTGCCGCTATCAAGATGGCAACGTGACTTAACTGACTCGACTGTACTGCGTAACTTAGGCGTGGGTATTGCCCATGCGTTGATCGCGTATCAAGCGACCTTAAAAGGCATCAGCAAGTTAGAAGTTAACGAAGCGCATCTGCGTGATGAACTCGATCACAACTGGGAAGTGTTAGCAGAACCCGTACAAACGGTGATGCGTCGTTATGGCATTGAAAAGCCATACGAAAAATTAAAAGAACTGACGCGCGGTAAACGTATCGACGCGCAGCAACTGTCAGTGTTTATTGACGGACTTGAATTACCAGACTCAGTGAAAGCTGAACTGAAGAAAATGACGCCCGCCAATTACATTGGTCGCGCCGAAACGTTTGTCGACGAACTGAAGTAAGTTTTTAACTAAACTTAGTTTTTAACTGAACTTAGTTATTAGCTGAACTTAGTTATTAGCTGAAATTGGCGATGGACAATACTCTTTCATAAACAGAAATAAGGATTAAGGCGACTCACATCACCGCGATGTGGTCGCCTTTTTTAACACTATGTATACACTCAATCTCGATATCGCCCAGTTTCTTAGTGAGTACTGGCAAAAGAAACCCCTGCTGATCAAAAAAGCGTTTCCGCAGTTTGAAGATCCAATCAGCGCCGACGAACTAGCAGGTCTTGCCTGTGAAGAAGAAATCTCTTCACGCATCGTCGTCACCAAAGACAATGATTGGGAAGTAGTGCAAGGTCCGTTTGAAGATTACGACAGCTATGGCGAAACCCATTGGCAGTTATTAGTGCAAGCAGTCAACCATTGGTATCCAGATTCGCAACCATTAGTTGAAGCTCTACGCTTTTTACCTGACTGGCGCTTCGATGACTTGATGGCCTCATTTGCAACTCCAAGTGGCGGTGTCGGCCCACACGTCGATAACTATGATGTGTTTATCATTCAAGGCGAAGGTGAGCGTCGCTGGACTGTGGGTGACAATACCCCGCAACAACGCCGTGGCGGCAATCCAAACTCGCCGCTGGTTGAAGACTTCACACCCATTATCGATGTAGTGTTAGAAAAAGGCGACATGCTTTATATTCCACCTGGTTTCCCACACTGCGGCGAAACCCTAACTGTGGCAATGAGTTACTCGATTGGTTTCCGCGCTCCTAGCCAGCAAGAATTGGTCAGTGAAGTCGCCGATTATTTGCTCGACAATAACTTAGGTCAGCAGCGTTTCACGTCGCAAACTGAGCCGAGTTCAGCCGGTATCGTCAGCCAAGATCACCAAGTGGGCATAATGTCACTCTTGAGTCAACTGAGCCAAGATCCCAATAGCTACCAAATCGTGTTAGGTAAGTTGCTCAGTCAAAACCGTTTCGAGCTTGACTTGTGTGAAAGCGAAGAAGCTTACAGCATTGAAGATTTGCAAGATGCCTTCGCCCAAGGTGCTGGCGTCAACCGTATCGGCGGTTTGAAAGTATTGCGCCTTGAAAATGACGCCACGCCGCGATTATTCATCAATGGTGATGTGCACGAACTGCTAAATACACCGGCAGATGTGATCGCACAGTTGAGCGATAACGTCAGCTTAAACGCCGATGAAGCGACTGAAATATGTCAACATGAAGAAGTCCAAGCCTTACTGTTGAAACTCATCAATCAAGGTTTCTACTACTTGAGCGACAGCGAAGAATAAGCCCTATCGACTCTGCTCGATGACCTTTTTCTTAATATAAAGTGTAAATAAAACATCAACATAAATAAGGCACTCAATTGAGTGCCTTATTATTTCAATTATCAGTATCAATCGACACAAGTGACTGTATTAACTCAATACTATCTAAATACAATCCTTAACTCATTTGAGTTTAAGCATTCCACAGTTTATCGTCGTTGTGCATACGATATAAACTCTCGGCACGCGATACTAATAATTGAGCAAATTTAGCCTGAGTGGCATCACGGGTTGCACCCGAACGCACTAAGTTTTCCGCCTGCATTTGCCACATCATAGAGAAATGACGCACGGCATCACGGGCCGTCGCCGCCACTTTGACATCGACAAAATCCGACGGTAAATCACCTGACATCACCCAATAGGTTTTGTTGCTTGGGCGCTTTGATTCCATCTTCCAAATCGCCATATAAGGCGCAAGATAACGGCTTTCATCGGCTAGGACTTTGCTTGGGATCACGCCTTTTTCAGCGAGAAAACGATTGGCTTTTTGAAATTGAGTTCTGACCCACTCTTGACGCAGCTTTTCTATTTCTTCAGCTGATAAATTTTGTTGAGTTTGGTCGACAGCTTGTTCAGTCATACTTCCGTCCTATCTTATTGTTATAACGCGAGCCTAATTCTTGGGATCAGTGCGCGATTCATTCTATTCGTTACGTTAAATTCAGTACAATCCATTCTTAATCGCAAAGCTTACGTTTACGTAAAGTGGAAAGCTAAATTGCCACAAATAATGTATTTATTCGGTCATTATGCATGGTTGAGAGTATCGCTAAATGCTATGGTTCTGCAATAAATATAACAAGCAGTCGATAGAGGCTCACCTCGTCGGCTTTTTCATTGTGTATAGCGGAGAAATTCACGTGGCTGTATTTAATCATGTATCCTTTGACGAACATGAACAGGTTGTATTCTGTCATGATAAAGAAAGTGGCTTAAAGGCCATTGTCGCCATCCATAACACCAACCTAGGCCCTGCCGTGGGTGGATGCCGGATGTGGAATTACCAATCGGATGATGAAGCCCTGACTGACGTATTACGCCTCTCTCGTGGCATGACTTATAAAAATGCCCTAGCAGGTTTAACCATGGGCGGTGGTAAATCCGTGATCATTGCCGATCCGAAAAGACAAGATCGCGAAGCGCTGTTCCGTGCCTTTGGCCGTTTGATTAACAGCCTAGGTGGCCGCTACTATTCAGCGGAAGATGTTGGCACTACTACGGCTGATATTATGATCGCCCATGAAGAAACCCCTTATATGGCGGGTCTTGAAGGTAAAAGTGGCGATCCATCACCGTTCACAGCCCTTGGCACTTATTTAGGCATCAAAGCTGCGGTTAAACATAGACTTGGTTTAGACAGCCTTAAAGGCCTTAAAATCGCCGTTCAAGGCGTCGGTCACGTTGGCTATTACCTGTGCAAACACTTGCATAACGAAGGCGCAGAACTGATTGTTACTGACATTCATCAAGCCTCATTAGACAAAGTCGCTACCGACTTTGGTGCCATTGTTGTCGCGCCTCAAGAAATCTACGCGCAAGATGTGGATGTGTATGCCCCTTGTGCCCTTGGCGCAACCTTAAACGATGCAACCTTACCGCAACTAAAAGCCAAAATTGTTGCTGGCTGTGCCAACAACCAATTAGCCGAAGTACGCCACGGTGAACAACTGAAAGAAATGGGCATACTGTACGCGCCAGACTATGTGATTAACGCAGGCGGCATTATCAACGTGTCGTTCGAAAAAGATTACGACGCAGCAAAATCGACGGCTAAAGTAGAAGAAATTTACAACACGCTGCTGAAAATATTCAGCCAAGCCGATGCGCAGAACCGTACAACCGGCGCCGTGGCTGATGAAATGGCGAAAGCCATTATCGAAGCCGCTAAGCAGTAATTTTTCTACGCGTTTATTATTTTTTATGCCCGTCAAATATTGAAAAAAGCGACCTCTGGTCGCTTTTTTGTTATCTAAAATTTAATCTATCACTAAGCTCATGGTTTAGCCGCGCTTTTAATTTCGACACAGAATATTCATTTAATCACGCTGGAAAACGTCATATTTGTCTGCTTGAATTAGTCTATCAGGTCCCAGCACAGGATAGCGCTATGATCCGTTTCAAATATGATCTCAACCAAGATGTGGTAGAACTGCAAGCCAGCAATTGGAGTGGTTTAGAGCGGGTCTTCGTTAATGGCCAGATGGTGTCGCACAAGCTTAACTTTAAGCCTCAAAGCGAGCATACCATTCAGCTTAAAGACGGCGCGCCTTGCAAGTTTGAACTGCTTATCGATCCCCAAACTGATGAACTCATGTGCCGAATTTATAAGCAACATAGACTCGTCGCTAGCCTAAAACAAGGCAAAGAAAATTTATTAGCCAGCCGGCGTTATTTACAGCACTCAGTGATAGCCGTCAGTCTGCTTTGCGTCTTTGCACTTTACTTGAATTAATCAAACCAGTTTAATCCCGCAAAGTGAGGCATAGTGGGTGGGATTAAACTGGGAAAATGATTTAGATAACCACATACAGATAGCAGTGAAAACGGCTAAACCACAGTTTCCCTCCATACCCATTAGATTCAAAATTTCAAGCCAAACGGTTGATTTTATTTAATAGTAAAATGAATGTCTGTTGTTCATCTTCACTTAGATTTGACAGGAATTTTTCATTGACCCGCTCAGCTTCGCAGATAAGATCTTGCTCTAATGCTTTGGCTTCATCGGTCAAAAAGATTTGGAAAGCACGCCGATTATCGACTTCTTGATGACGAGTAATAAGACCTTGCACCTGCAACTGATCGAGTAAGCGCGTCATAGTGTAATTTGCCACATCGCAACGCTTAGACAATTCAGTTTGGCTTATGCCCTCTTCTTGCCACAAAGCAAACAGCACAGGCCACAGTTTTATATCGAGTTGATATCGCTTAAGATGCAGATCAAGCTCATTTTGCAGCTCGATATTTAAGTGGGATACAAGATAGCCTAAGCTTTCATGACGATTCAAACAGCACCTCCTACAGCAAAGGTTTAACGCGTTTTCACTTACTCTGCACGCCATCATAGGAACCCAGAGTTAGTTTTAATACTACCACTTAACCCATAATAAACTAGCTTAGACCACAGCAAATTATGCGATTAACCTACGAGCTCATTCCTCATCTAGATCAGATAAATTGAATTCATTCACAAAATTATAGTAACAGGCCCGACCTAATTTGCCCCATAAACCGCGCTCAAGCGGCAAATAAACACTGTCATCGGTGAGCTTCATCTGTTTTATATCGACTTTATGATGCTGTGTTTCAATACTGGTTCTTACATTGAGCAGCGAATGGGGTTGCGCTCGCTCGAAATCGACAATCAGTAAGGGAGCATCTTCAACCCGCACTCGCACCTTCTCCACTGGGGTAATTAAGAAATACTCATCATCGATGCAATGTAAAATACTGGCGAACAACTTAGCAAACTTTGCTGGCAGCGATGTGCCTAGATATGTCCAATCACCCAAGGCGTTAATGTCAAACAATGGGACTTCACTGCACAATGGCACAACCGAGGTTAGCCTACTATCAGCGGCGAATTGTTTGAGCGTGTGTTGAATACTGTCAGTCATCTTTTCCATCTAGGCCTCCATCATCCATAAAAAAACCAGCCTTGCGGCTGGCTTTAGTGTGACATTCAACACTGGGATATACCAGTGAGGATAATTACGATCTGACTAGCGCAATCAAAACGACATAAACACCACTAGATATTTACTAACTCGAGTAAGGCCTCAAGTGGATGCTTTGGCTTGTATCCGGCAAAACGTTTTACCTGACTACGGCACGAATAGCCAGACACTAACACTTGCGGCTGCTCAATTTTCGCTAGCGTTTGCTGCCAAGACATATCAAACAAGGCCTTAGAGCGCTCGAGGTTTTCTGCCTCATGACCATAGGTTCCCGCCATACCACAACAACCTAAATTGACTGCGGTTAACTTAGCGCCAAAATGGGCAAAGATTTTAGTCCACTCATTGGCGGTATTTGGCTTGGCCGTCGATTCGGTACAATGACTAAACCAAGTATATTGCTTACCTTGCGCAGCTTTTGCAGGTAAATCTTTGATGACATTCAGTAGCCATTCGTTGGCTAACTTGACCTCAAAATTACCGCGATTAGCCCCTAAGACTTCACGGTATTCATCGCGATAACACAAGACTAAGGCAGGATCGATACCGACCATGGGCATGCCCAGTTTATGGACTTGGTTCAGAAAGTCCGCACTCGACTGCGCCGTTTTAGCAAACTTATCTAAAAATCCCTTGATATGTGTTGGCTTACCATTGGGTTTGTAGGGCAATAACACCGGCTTTAAGCCGAGTTTTTCAATCAATTGGATAAAGCGCAGCACAAGACCTGAATCATAGAAACTGTTAAAGGGATCTTGTACCACCAACACAAACTGCGAGCGCTTCTCTTCTGGAATCGCTTGCAACGCAGCTAAGTCGTAACCGCGGCTTGCATGACCATCGAGTCTTTGCTTCAAAGTCGGCACAGATAACGCAGGCGCATCCACATAACCAATCGCCTGTTTAATCACCCATTGGCTCAATGGATTTTGTGCAACAAAGTTAGTGAGACGCGGTGCCGCGGCCATCAGTGGCAAGCTATCTTCAATTCCTGCAACGAGATAGTCTTTCGCGGGTCTTAAATAGCGTTGATAGTAAATATTGAAGAACTGCGCCCTAAACTTAGGCACATCCACTTTAACCGGACATTGTCCAGAGCAGGCTTTACAGGCTAAACAGCCCTTGAGCGATTCCATCACCTCGTGGGAGTAATCATAATCACGTTTGGCATTGATGGTATTTTGTATGCGCTGCAATATACCAAAAGGTTTCGCTTTTGCGAGGGCATTAACATCAACCCCTTCAGCCTCAAGCAGTCTTAGCCACTCTCTCATGAGCCCTGCACGCCCCTTAGGTGACTGCACTCTATCACCGGTCACCTTAAACGATGGGCACATGGGCGAATAGCTACTGTAATTAAAACACAGGCCATTACCGTTACAATTCATCACATCGGGGAACGCATCACGCACATCAACGGGGATTTGTCGATCAAACTTACCGCGCTTAGCACTGTCGACATCGTAATAGAGGGCACCTGTATCTTTAGGCGCCACCAGCTTGCCGGGATTGAGTCGGTTTTCGGGGTCAAACAAACCTTTAATATCTTGCAACACACCGAAAAGTTCATCACCAAAGACAGCTGGACCGTATTCACCGCGCACGCCTTTACCGTGCTCGCCCCACATTAGGCCGCCGTATTTAAGTGTCAGTGCCGCGACTTGATCAGAAATGACTCGTAGTAATTTTTCATCTTCAACATCGCACATATCGAGCGCGGGTCGCACATGCAACACGCCCGCATCCACATGGCCGAACATACCGTATTGCAGATTATGCCCGTCGAGTAACGCGCGAAACTCCATAATGTAATCGGCGAGTTTTTCGGGCGGTACCGCAGTATCTTCAGCAAAGGCGATAGGCTTACGGCGACCTTTAGTGGCGCCGAGTAAGCCAACGGCTTTTTTACGCATGCCGTAAATTTTTTCGATACTCGGCTTATCTTGCGTCACTTGGTAACCCAACACACCGCACTCGCCTTTGCTGATCTGCTCAGTTAACACAGCTTCCAAACTCGCGAGCTTTTGCTCAACTTCGACCGTGTCACCTGCAAATTCGACCATATTGAGGCCATCAATAACTTTACCTGGCACTTCTTGGATAAGATCAGCCACCGAATGCCAGACAATATCTTCACGGGCTAAGTTAAGCACTTTTGAATCGACGGTTTCGACCACAGTCGCCCGCGCGGCAACTAAAGATGGCGCATGACGCAATGCCGATTGGAACGAATCGTACTTAATGTTCACCATAGCGCGCTCAGTCGGCAGCGGGGTGAGATTGAGTTTGGCTTCGGTTATCACCGCAAGCGTGCCCTCTGAGCCCGTCAGAATTCGTGATAAATCGAATTGCGTCAGGTTGTCGTTCCACACGTGTTTTAAGTCATAGCCGGTGAGGAAACGATTGAGCTTCGGAAATTGGTTTTCAATCTGAGTACGCTTTTCACGGCATACCGCCGCCACAGCAGAAATCAGTTTCTGCCCCAGCGGATTATCACTGACATTATCGGGGTTACACAGTAGTCCCGCATCTAGGGGATGCGTATCCAGCACACTGCCATCGATCAACACGCTGCGCAGCGCCAGCACGTGATCTGACGTCTTACCATAGACCAGTGAGCCCGCACCCGAGGCATCGGTATTGATCATGCCACCAATAGTGGCGCGGTTTGAAGTGGATAAATCGGGACTAAAAAAGAATCCATGGGGACGCAATGCATCGTTAAGCGCATCTTTAATCACGCCAGCTTCGACTCGAACCCAACCTTGCTCAGCATTCACTTCGAGCACACGGTTCATGTAACGCGACACATCCAAAATCAAACCATGGGTCAGAGATTGTCCGTTGGTGCCCGTACCACCGCCCCGCGCACTGAAGGTCACGCTGCGAAATGCGTCTGTAGCAGCCAGCGTCAATGCAATTTGAATATCCTGCTGATTTTTAGGATAAAGCACGGCTTGAGGCAAAAATTGATATACAGAGTTGTCGGTGGCTTGCACTAAACGGGCGCTGTAACGTTTGTCTATATCACCGGAATACTCACTTTGCTCCAGTGCATCAAGGTATGCCAAATACACTGGCTCTAATGTTTGTTGATGTGATAGCAGGGGTAGCATAGATGGCTTCTGTCAATTATCGTTATGGCGCCATTATAAACAAAAAAAAGCCGCTAAAAAGCGGCTTTTTTAACAAGTTTATAAAATTACTATCTAGATCAACCGTGCGCTTCGGCTAAATACAACCAAGTATCAATCACAGTATCAGGGTTTAATGACACTGTATCTATGCCTTGTTCTACCAACCAAGCGGCAAAATCAGCGTGATCTGAAGGACCTTGACCACAAATACCTATGTAAGCGCCCTTCGCTTTAGCCGCTTTAATGGCTAATGAGAGTAGCATTTTAACGGCTTCATCACGCTCATCGAATAAATGGCTAATGATACCTGAGTCACGGTCAAGGCCGAGTGTCAGCTGAGTTAAATCGTTTGAGCCGATAGAGAAGCCATCGAAATGCTCAAGGAATTGGTCTGCTAACAGGGCGTTTGAAGGCACTTCACACATCATGATGACACGTAAACCGTCTTTACCACGTTCTAAACCTTGCTCTTTGAGCAAGCCGACCACTTGCTCAGCTTCTTTCACTGTGCGAACGAATGGGATCATGACTTCAACGTTTTTCAGACCCATGTCATTACGAACGCGTTTGATCGCTTCACACTCAAGGGCAAAACAGTCACGGAAAGATTCAGAGATATAACGGCTCGCACCGCGGAAGCCCAGCATTGGGTTCTCTTCTTCTGGCTCGTATCGGTCACCACCAACCAAGTTTGCGTATTCGTTAGACTTAAAGTCTGACATACGTACGATCACTTTCTTCGGATAGAAAGCTGAACCGATAGTCGCAATACCTTCAACCAGACGGGCAATGTAGAACTCAACAGGTGATTCGTAACCAGCAATCATTTCGTTGATTTCAGTTTGCAGCGCTGCATCCTGTTGATTGAATTCGAGCAGTGCTTTCGGATGAATACCAATCATACGGTTGATGATGAATTCTAAACGCGCTAGACCCACACCTTCGTTTGGCAAACGAGCAAAATCAAATGCACGATCAGGGTTACCCACGTTCATCATGATTTTCATTGGCAATGCAGGCAGAGAGTCAACACGGTTTGAAATCACTTCAAACTCTTGTTTACCTTCGTAGATAAAGCCAGTGTCACCTTCGGCGCAAGAAACAGTCACGATTTGACCATTCTTGATACGGTCAGTCACGTCACCACAACCCACCACCGCTGGCACACCTAATTCGCGGGCGATAATTGCCGCATGACAGGTACGACCGCCACGGTTTGTGACGATAGCACTTGCGCGCTTCATGATAGGTTCCCAATCAGGATCTGTCATGTCTGTCACTAACACATCACCAGGTTGGATTTGATCCATATCGGCGATTGAGGTTAATACTTTGGCTACACCAGTACCCACTTTATGGCCAATAGCGCGACCTTCACAGATCACAGCGCCACGGCTCTTTAAGTGATAACGTTCAATCAATTGCACATCTTCACGGCTACGAACCGTTTCTGGACGCGCTTGAACGATATACAATTTGCCATCATTGCCGTCTTTTGCCCATTCGATGTCCATTGGACGACCGTAATGCTTTTCGATCACCATGGCTTGTTTGGCTAATTCTTCAACTTCAGCGTCATTGATAGAGAATTGACGACGTTTGTCAGCAGTAACATCTTCAATTTTGACTTGTTTGCCGTGAGCAGCATCATCTGAATACACCATTTGGATGAGCTTGCTACCGATATTACGGCGCACAACAGCCTTGTGACCTAAGGCTAAAATAGGTTTATGAACATAAAATTCATCTGGGTTTACCGCGCCTTGAACAACCATTTCACCCAGACCAAAAGATGAAGTGATAAACACCACATCATTATTGCCAGATTCAGTGTCCATAGTGAACATCACACCTGAAGCCGCTTTATCTGAACGAACCATGCGTTGTACGCCAGCAGACAAGGCAACACCGTGGTGCTCATAACCTTGATGCACACGGTAGGAAATAGCGCGATCGTTAAAGAGTGAAGCGTACACATGCTTGATCGCTGTCAGTACGGATTCAAATCCTTTTACGTTTAAGAAGGTTTCTTGCTGACCCGCAAAAGAGGCATCTGGCATATCTTCAGCTGTTGCAGAAGAACGTACCGCGAATGACGCTTCGCTAGTTTCAGCGGCAAGTTTATCGTAAGCTTCACGAATCGCTTGCTCTAATGCTGGTTGAAATGGAGTGTCGATAACCCACTGTCTGATCTGTGCACCTACTTTAGCCAGCGCATTGACATCATCTACATCCAGTGTGGCTAGAATGTCATAAATCTTCTGGTTAACTCCGCTTTGTTCAAGGAACTCGTTGAACGCATGGGAAGTTGTCGCAAATCCGCCAGGTACTTGAACACCGGCATTGGCCAGATTGCTGATCATCTCGCCTAGAGAAGCATTTTTACCGCCAACCAAGTTGACGTCACCCATGCCTAATTCTTGATACCAGAGTACGTATTGCTGCACAGTTCTATCTCCGCAAGTTTATTTCAGTGGCCCCTTCACACGAGGGCAGCGGCATTTTACACTCCTGTCGAACACGCGTAAATCTATAATTTTATTTGTAATTTTATTACTACAAGAGGTCAGTATGGCACCAAAAGTATTCTATATCTCCGACGGGACAGCGATCACAGCTGAAGTTTTTGGTCATGCGGTTCTCTCGCAATTTCCATTAGAATTTGAGTCACTTACGATTCCATTTGTCGAAACTCTGACGAAAGCGGAGCAAGTTAAGCGACAAATTAATGATTGTTTTATTACAACAGGTGAGCGGCCGTTAGTATTCCATTCCATCGTAAAAGCCGAGATCCGCGACATCATCTACTCGAGTGAAGGGGTTGATTATGATTTTTTGAATACTTTTGTGGCCCCACTCGAACAACATTTAGGTGTTTCTGCCTCTCCAGTTGTACATAGAACCCATGGAAAAGCGAATCACGGCTATGAAGCGCGTATTGATGCCATTAATTTCGCCATGGATAACGATGATGGCCAGACCATGAAACATATGGATCAAGCCGATCTGGTTTTACTTGGGGTCTCTCGCTGTGGCAAAACGCCATCGAGCCTGTATTTATCAATGCAGTTCGGTATAAAAGCGGCAAACTACCCTTTCACCGAAGATGATATGGATAACCTTAAGTTACCTGAAGCGCTGAAACGCAATAAGAAAAAACTGTTTGGTTTAACGATTGATCCCGTGCGTTTACATGAAATCCGTCAGAGTCGAATGGAGAATAGCCGCTATTCATCGCTCAAACAGTGCCGCTT
Organism: Shewanella oncorhynchi; assembly: GCF_030848765.1. NCBI lineage: Bacteria > Pseudomonadati > Pseudomonadota > Gammaproteobacteria > Alteromonadales > Shewanellaceae > Shewanella > Shewanella oncorhynchi. The sequence goes on along the minus strand of NZ_CP132914.1, from coordinate 2,213,802 downwards.
AGAAGTCAAAGAAGTGGAAATGCTGTTTAAACGCGAACGCATTCCTTACATAGACACCACTAATCATTCCGTGGAAGAAATTGCCACTAAAATATTAGATGTCACGGGCCTAGAACGGCATATGTTCTAAGCCTAATAAGCCAAAATCAGCAAAAGAAACCGAGTGAATTTAGTCTAAAAGAAACTAACTTAAATCAAATTCATTGCACAGTTGCCGACAATTAACGCAATTGGCACTGTGCAACTCGGTTCGATTCGTTATAATCCGAGGCAATCTGGCGAAAAGCGCCGCACGCAAGCTCGGTATTTTGAATGACCATAAAAACAGACGAACTACGCACTTCCTTATTAGCAAAAGTCATCTCACCTGCGCAACTGGCATCTGAGTTCCCATTAACTCAAGATGCAGCCGATTATCTGGTTCAGCAACGTCGTGAAGTCGAAGCCATCATTATGGGTGAAGACCAACGTCTATTGGTGATCATAGGCCCATGTTCAATCCACGATACTAAAGCGGCATTAGATTATGCTCAACGCTTAGCCGCGTTACACCAAGAATTGAAAGATGACTTGTGTATCTTAATGCGCGTCTATTTTGAAAAACCCCGTACAATTGTCGGTTGGAAAGGATTAATTTCAGATCCCGATCTCGATGGCAGTTTCGAACCAAACAAAGGTTTACGCATTGCCCGCGAATTGCTGCAACAAATCACTGAATTAAAATTGCCTATCGCCACCGAATTTTTAGATATGGTGAACGGTCAGTACATAGCGGATCTCATTACTTGGGGCGCTATTGGTGCGCGTACTACGGAAAGCCAAGTCCACCGTGAAATGGCTTCGGCACTGTCTTGCCCCGTTGGTTTTAAAAATGGTACTGATGGGAACATCAATATTGCCGTTGATGCAGTTCGTGCCGCACAAGTGCCACATGTTTTCTATTCACCGGATAAAGATGGCGCTATGGCGGTCTATCGCACCCACGGCAACCCGTTTGGCCATATCATCCTACGTGGTGGCAAAAAACCTAATTATCACGCACAAGATATCGAAGAAGCGCGTCAACAGCTTGCATCTGTTGGGGTAACTCAACGTATGGTTATCGATTTCAGCCACGGAAACAGTGAGAAGAACCATCTCAAACAGCTGATGGTCGCCGATGAAATTATGACTCAAATGCGTGCTGGCAGCACTGCCATCGCAGGTATTATGGCTGAAAGCTTCTTACAAGAAGGTAATCAAAAAGTCGTTGAAGGCCAGCCACTCTGTTATGGCCAAAGTATCACCGACGCTTGCTTGCATTGGGATGACTCTGAAATCCTGCTACGTAAGCTCGCAGCGGCTTCCCGCGAAAGAAAAGCACTATTAACCAAATAAATCTGAAGTAAAATAAATCGTCCAATAAAAAACCGATCTCATTTCGGTTTTTTTATTGGAAGCATGACATTATCCTCAGTCATATGCCTACTGCACCTTAAAGCCTGTAGTTTTCTATCTTTAACCACCATAAATCTTTATAATTCGAGCTTATTTTGCTGCATTACCTTAGGTTGCTGTATGTCGCTTACCCCCATGTCCACAAACACCGAAAACACCTCACGAATCGAAGCCGCTGCCCCCCCCTTTCCTGACGCGATTCAAACTCGAATTGATTCCTCAGAAGCGCGCGTGATTAAAGCAGTATTCCCCTCAATCACCAACCATCACAATACGTTATTTGGTGGCGAAGCTTTAGCGTGGATGGATGAAACAGCCTTTATTGCAGCAACTCGTTTCTGCCGTAAAACCTTAGTCACAGTGAGTTCCGATAGAATTGATTTTAAAAAGCCTATCCCAGCAGGCACACTAGCAGAACTCATCGCTCGTGTGATCCATGTAGGTAATACGTCATTAAAAGTTGAAGTCAACATCTATGTAGAAGACATGTATCAAGACCGTCGAGAGCATGCTATACGTGGTGTGTTCACCTTTGTTGCGGTTGACGAACAACGAAATCCCACAAAAGTGTGGACATATGGGTAGTTTTTAGACGATTTTAAAGTATAGGTTAGCCCGTACTTTCGGGCTTTCAATTGAAACTATACGGTCCATCTTTTTCCTTGTAAAACACCGACCAAAGTCTAACAACCAGAAACATATCAAAATTTTGTCCTTATTCCTGAATAAAGCAATAGGATCCTTGATTACTTTTCTGTTACATTGAGTTCAATCTTCACGCGCACCGAACATAATCATAAAAGCCATGAAGCTAGAAAACTTAAATATTATTATCGCAGACGATCATCCATTGTTCAGAAATGCACTACGTCAAGCGCTGACCAGCGCTTTCGAACATGCACAGTGGTTTGAAGCAGACAGTGCTGACGCACTGCAATCTGTATTGGATGTTCGAAGCGTCGATTACGATCTTGTACTGTTAGATCTGCAGATGCCCGGGTCCCACGGCTATTCCACGCTTATCCACCTACGCTCACATTATCCTGAGTTACCCGTTGTGGTGATTTCAGCCCACGAGGATATCAATACCATTAGCCGTGCGATTCATTATGGCAGCAGTGGTTTTATCCCTAAATCAGCTTCAATGGAAACCCTAAAAGAGGCGCTAAGTGCGGTGTTATTCGGTGATATTTGGTTGCCTAAAGGCACTGAGATTATTGCTATCAATGACGATGCCATTGATAAAATGGCCAGCAAGTTATCCGATCTCACGCCGCAACAATATAAAGTGTTGCAGATGTTTGCCGAAGGGTTATTAAATAAACAAATAGCCTACGATCTTGGCGTGTCTGAGGCGACCATCAAGGCGCACGCGACTGCCATATTTAGAAAACTTGGCGTTCGCAACCGCACTCAAGCAGTTATTGCCCTTGCGCAACTCGAGATGGATAAAGTCGATTTATCTTAATCGCTAAACCCATAAAAATGCCGCTTTTATTAGCGGCATTTTTATGTTTGTAAATCATCCAAGTTAACGCATTGGCAGATTTTTATCGGCAAACATTTCATCTATGAGCTGTTGATCCCGTAATGCTACGGCTTTCTCCACCACATCACGGGTTAAATGCGGCGCAAAGTGCTGAATAAAATCATACATATAACTGCGCAAGAAACTGCCCTTCCTAAAACCAATTTTAGTCGTACTGTGGGCAAACAAATGACCGGCATCAATAGCAACTAAATCTTTATCAACATTTGGATCAATGGCCATAGACGCGATGACGCCCACGCCTAATCCTAAACGAACATAGGTTTTAAGCACATCGGCACTGGTCGCACTAAAGACAACACGCGGCTCTAAATTGGCCCGATTGAACGCTTTTTCAATTTCAGAAGCACGGTCAAAACCAAAGACATAGGTCACTAAGGGGAAACGGGCTAAATCTTCGATACTAATCAAGCTGCCTTGATTGCGGGTCGCAAGAGGATGGTCTTTTGGCACAACGATAGAGCGGTTCCAGTGGTAACAAGGCAACATGATCAGATCTGAATATAAATGCATTGCTTCGGTCGCAATAGCAAAATCTGCATCACCGCGAGCTGCCTGTTCGCTGATCTGCGACGGTGTCCCTTGGTGCATATGCAAGTTCACTTTAGGATAGCGATCAATAAACTGACGAATTATCGTCGGTAATGCATAGCGTGCCTGAGTATCTGTTGTGGAAATATTTAACTCACCTTGATCTGGCTTAGTATATTCTTCAGACACTTTTTTGATACTTTCAACTTTACCTAAAATATCATTGGCAATGCTGATCACTTGCAAACCCGCAGGTGTGACATGGGTTAAATGTTTACCGCTACGGCCAAATATTTGGATCCCCAACTCATCTTCAAGCATACGAACTTGTTTACTGATCCCGGGTTGAGAGGTATACAAGTTTTCAGCTGTCGCCGATACATTGAGGTTATGTTTTACGACCTCAGCAATATACCTGAGTTGTTGCAGTTTCATCTTATTTCCTTGTCTCAAACACGCAAAATGCCATTAACAACTGAGCCCTCAAAGCACTCTCAGCTATAATCAATCGTTATAGTATATAGTAAAAATTAAAGCAAATAGGAATATAGAGCACAAGTCTACAGATTCATACGACAGAAATGATAACCTAGGCTAAGATAACTATGCTAGTTTATTGATTTATTGTAGCATTAGCTCAATTGGATAAATAATGGAACATCTATGTCATTCACCTTGGTTCTGATCCTCATCGGTGCGCTTTTACTGCTTGTTATCGGAATTAACGTATTACAGCAACAAAAAGAACGTGTAGAGGCTGAGCGTCGCATTGAATTTGCCCGTCAAAGAGCAATTATCGATGAAACTGAAACTGTGTTATCAAACACAGGAATGATGCCTTGTAGCACGAATATAGTGTTGGTTTTGTACCGGCGTGTACAAGATGCCTTGCAGTCTGCAACAGCGATCAGTAATGGCCAACAACAGTCTGACTACCAACGTCGCTTAGCCGATATTAATAATCAAATAACAAGCTTACAGTCTGGACAACCTCAAACTCCTCCAATTGAGAATTTCAGACTACCCGATAATGACAAACAAATTTTAGCGCTTGTTCAAACCTTAAAAAAATTAAAGGCGATACTCAGAGCCGAGCATAATAAAGGTAAAGTCGATCCGAGCATTTTTGCTCAAGAAGAAAGCCGCATCGACAGTTTACAGCTCAGAATTAATGTCGACTCTATGCTTTCTCGTGCCCGCGCGGCCAGTTTTATGAAGCAATATGGCTCATCAAAACAAATGGTAACCAAAGCCCTATCAACATTACACGCCATTAAGGCACAAACGCCTAATGATCCCTTCATTGGGCGTAAAGTCGATGAGGCTAAACAATTACTTGATGAAATTATGGGGGCACAGAAACAATCTGAGCCCAGTGCGCCTAGACCTAAAAATGAAGAAGATGATATCGATATGCTGTTTCAACCTAAAAAGAAATGGTGATCAGTCTCTATTTGCTTACCGTTAAGTTGAATTAGCGACACATTTGCCACCATTCTATCGCGTCATTGTGAGTCAGTTTGTATCTGTAAGTGTAAAGTACTCAACATGTTTGAATTATTATCTATAGCAACAAATTAATATCGAAAACACACAAACAAAAAGCCAAGTCATATTTGACTTGGCTTTTTGTTGTTCTATTAGCGTTAAGCTAGCTTAATCAGTCACTATGCGCCTTTCTTGGCCTTCTTGGTAGATTCACTCACCCACTTCCCATTGACGTAATGCGCAGACCAACCCGTGGCTTTGCCATCGACTTCAGTCGCAACGTATTGCTCTTTCGTCTTACGGCTAAACTTCACCGCAGCCTTATTGCCTTCATCATCAGTGACTGGCGCATCCGCTAAATACTGATACTTAGGCCATAGCAGGTCACGGTATTGAACCAGCTCCTCAACCAGAGGTGCACGGGTTTCACGGGATTTAGGGAAAGTACTAGCCGCTAAGAAGATACCCGCCGCACCATCACGTAATACGAAATGGGCATCCGATTTACTGCATTTCAGTTCGGGTAAATAAATAGGATCTTCTTTTGGCGGCGCCGCCTCACCATTTTTCAACAGTTTACGAGTATTTTTACATTCCTCGTTAGTACAACCGAAATACTTACCAAAACGACCATTTTTCAGTTCCATATCGTGACCACAGCGATCACACTCAATCAGTGGACCTTCATAGCCTTTGATCTTGAATTGGCCTTCTTCGACTTCATAGCCTTCACAGATTGGATTGTTACCGCAGACGTGTAACTTACGCTTCTCATCGATCAGGTAACTGTCCATTGCCGTGCCACAAATACTACAACGGTGCTTCGCACGCAGTGCATCTGTTTCGGCATCTTCACTGTTTTCGCTAATCGCCTCAACGCCAGGCGTGAGGTTCATCGTCGTCTTACAGCGTTCTTTAGGGGGCAATTCATAACCAGAGCAACCAAGGAAAACCCCAGTCGTTCCAGTGCGGATCCCCATAGGACGACCACAAGTTGGGCACTTGATATCCGTCATCACCATTTGGTTAAGACGCATGCCACCTTCTTCGGGATCTAGTTCCGCTTTTTCTAATTGCTTAGTAAAGTCAGCATAGAAACCATCGAGTACTTTTTTCCAGTCTAACTCGCCCCGAGCCACATCATCTAATGTTTGCTCCATGCTGGCGGTAAAGTCATAGCTCATCAAATCAGCAAAACTGCTCACCAATCGTTCGCTGACAATTTCACCCATTTTTTCGGCATAGAAACGACGATTTTCGACTTTTACATAACCACGATCTTGAATCGTTGAAATGATGGTTGCGTAGGTTGATGGGCGGCCAATACCGCGTTTTTCTAATTCTTTTACTAAAGAAGCTTCGCTGTATCGTGCTGGCGGCTTAGTAAAATGTTGTTTAGGCTGCAATTCTTTTAATGCTAATACATCGCCCTGAGCCACGAATGGTAACGTATTGTCTTCTTCGTTTTTCTTCTTAAGCGCTGTTTGTACGCGAGTCCAACCATCGAAACGTAAGGTACGTCCCGTAGCTTTGAGCTCATAATCACCCGCTTTTACGGTCAACTTAGTGGCATCATATTGTGCAGGTGTCATTTGACATGAGACAAACTGGCGCCAAATAAGCTCATATAAGCGCTGAGCGTCACGTTCCATGTCAGATAAGGTCGCTGCTTGCACTTGAACGTTTGATGGACGAATCGCTTCGTGAGCCTCTTGTGCGCCTTCTTTCGATCCGTATCGAATCGGTTCGGCGGGTAGATACTTATCACCAAATTCTTTGGCAATCATATCGCGCAAGTTTTCAACGGCTTCTTGACTCAAATTGGTCGAGTCGGTACGCATATAAGTGATATGACCGGCTTCGTAAAGTCGCTGCGCCATCATCATGGTCTTCTTCACACCAAAACCTAAACGTGTACTCGCGGCCTGTTGCAGTGTCGACGTAATAAAAGGAGCCGATGGTTTACTTTGAGTCGCTTTATCTTCGCGGGCCAGCACAGTAAAACTTGCCGCAGATAACGCTTGAACCGCAGCCATCGCTTGCTGTTCATTGATAGGATTAAAGGCAGCATCTAGATGCTTAACCACTTCCATCCGCAAAGCTTCTTGAGCGGGCGTATTGAGCTCTGCGTGTACATCCCAAAATTCTTCAGGCACAAAGGCTTTGATTTCGCTTTCGCGTTCGACCACTAAACGCACGGCAACCGACTGCACTCGCCCAGCGGATAAACCACGAGCGACTTTTTTCCACAGCAGAGGCGACACCATAAAACCGACAACTCTGTCTAAGAAGCGGCGCGCTTGTTGGGCATTAACCATGTTAGTGTCGAGTGTCGACGGTTTACTAAAAGCATCTTGAATCGCAGACTTAGTAATTTCGTTGAAAACAACACGTTGATACCGTGAAGGATCACCACCAATCACCTCTTGCAAATGCCAGGCGATAGCTTCTCCCTCACGGTCTAAGTCGGTTGCGAGATAGATTTGGTCAGCAGAATCGGCAAGTGCCTGTAACTCTTTAACGACTTTTTCTTTACCCGGCAAAATTTGGTACTTAGCCGCCCAGCCCTTTTCAGGGTTTACGCCCATACGAGACACTAGCGCTTGCTGATCTTTCACCTTTTTATATTGAGCTTTTTCTTCTGGCGACATCTTCTTAACTTCGGCAGCGGATTTAACCTTTTCATTGCCTTCTGAAGTCGATGATGTCGGCAGATCACGGATGTGACCTACGCTCGATTTAACGATGAATTCTTTGCCAAGATATTTATTAATAGTCTTAGCTTTGGCCGGTGATTCGACAATAACTAGCGATTTACCCATAGTTTAATTTGCGCCAAAAAATCTCAAGAAGGTGGAAATTGGCACCATATATAGAGGGTTGTACTGATAGTTTCAAGTTAATCCCTCTTTTATATGTACCAGCGAGTCACTTTTTAATCAAAGTTGAAAAAATGTAAAAATATAATATGCGTAATTAAAAACTAATATTTCATTATTTGCCAGCAAGCAAGAAATAGTTATGCATTTATCGTGAAAAAGTCGCTTTGAGCACAAAACCGTCCGCTTGTGCACTCGAAAAGCTTCAGTATACTGGGTTCCCTCAGGGACCATATGAACAAATAATAACTTTCCCTATCACAAGGATAAGCAATGAAGCACTTTGAAGCGAATTTTGATGGACTCGTTGGACCAACACACAATTACGCAGGGTTGTCTTTTGGCAATGTAGCCTCACTTAGCAATGCCGCCTTAGTTTCCAACCCCAAAGCTGCAGCAAAACAAGGACTCCAAAAAGCCAAAGCACTAGCCGATATGGGCATGGTTCAAGGAATATTAGCTCCTCAAGAGCGCCCAGATCTCTATACATTGCGCCGAATTGGATTTTCCGGCTCTGATGCTAATGTATTAAAACAAGCGGCAAAAGAAGCGCCTATGTTACTTAATGCCTGTTGCAGTGCTTCCAGTATGTGGACAGCCAATGCCGCTACCGTCTCACCAAGTGCAGATACACGTGACGGCAAACTGCATTTCACCCCAGCAAATTTAGTCGACAAACTGCATCGCAGCATCGAGCCTTTGACAACGGGGCGCATATTAACAGCAACTTTCAGTGATCCCCACTATTTTCATCACCATAGTCACTTACCTGAGCATAATAGCTTCGGTGATGAAGGTGCCGCAAACCACACTCGTCTCTGCAATGAATACGGCCATGCTGGTGTTGAGCTGTTTGTTTATGGACAAGAAGCCACTAATCCCAATGCACCTAAACCGCAAAAATATCCAGCAAGACAAACCTTAGAAGCGTCGATGGCAGTCGCACGCTTACATCAGCTGGAAGACGATAATTGCGTCTTCATCCAACAGAATCCTGATGTGATTGATCAAGGTGTATTCCATAACGATGTTATCGCAGTAGGTAATCAAAATGTCCTGTTCTACCACGAACAAGCCTTCTTAAATACCCAGAATAAGATCGATGAAATTAAACGTAAACTCGACACTGAGCTGTATTTCATTGAAGTGCCAACCGCGAAAGTAGCAATTAACGACGCAGTCAAAAGCTATTTATTCAATACTCAAATTATTACGTTGCCATCCGGTGAAATGGCGATTATTGCCCCAACAGATTGCCAAGAAAATCCCGCGGTATTTGCCTATTTGAACGAATTACTCACGTTAAACACGCCGATTAAGCAAGTGCTTTATTTCGACGTAAAACAAAGCATGCAAAACGGTGGCGGCCCTGCCTGTCTTCGTTTACGTGTCGCCATGAATGAAGTGGAAGTCGCAGCGGTAAATCAACACACTCTGATGAATGATGCTTTATTTACTCGTTTAAACCTTTGGGTCGACAAACATTACCGTGACAGATTAACCACCCAAGATCTTGCAGACCCTCAACTAATCATCGAATCTCGAACAGCTCTAGATGAACTGACACAGATCATGAAACTAGGTAGCGTTTATCAGTTCCAGCGTTAGCACAAGTTGGCGCTTTATATTTCACACGAACCCTACATTACAAAGAAAAACGCCCGAATGCTAATCGGGCGTTTACGCTGTACTAACTAAATCATCAACCAGCATCTATCACGTTGACAAACACAGCTAATGGTTCACCCAAAGGGGTTTTAATCGTAATCGTTAGCTGTCCAATTGTTTTCTTATTTGGAGATGTTTCTAAACCAATAGTAAAAGGATAGAGCAATGGTTTATTAGAGGTATTATTTCCTATTACGTAAGTTGAGGTCACTGAACTTAATACACCATTATCCGCTGTCCCAGTTATCGTAGTTCCAAACGGAAGCGTATTATTGTTTAAATCTGAAAGGAATAAATAAACGGTTTGTGGTGCATCGACTGTTAAATCAATCGGTTGTACTGGGGTAATATTTCCTGTTACTGCATCTATATTCACCAGTCTCATGAATGGAGTACTGCCAGACATGACTAATGGAAGATTTCTAAATACATTCAACTGAGCTTTAAAATTATCACTTCCAGTATTAGTACAGTTTGCCTCTGAGCCTTGCGCACAAAGTAAACCAGTATACTTACCATCTACACCATCAAAAGAACCGCTTACATTGTAATCAATAAATTCCTCTTTAACCGCTCCTGCAGGTAATGGTGAACCTCGATATTTACCATCTTCGTTGTGATCTGTGAACGCTTCAGATAAATCACTAAAATCTTCATCTTTATCAAATAACCCATTTCCATTTAAATCAACAAAACTCTCTTCACCTATCGCGTAAGCCGTAATTGTCGTTCTACCTGGACGAGGTTCTGCAATAACGGAATTAGTACCGTCAAGATAACGAGCATAACTATTTCCCGTACATGGCGGAGTGATAATTCCATTAAATCCACCATTAGGGCAAATCACTGTAGTCCCTCTGAAAGGACGAGAATCTTGACTTCGCCAAGTCACAGAACAACCACCATTAGGAATTAATACACCGGCACCATTATCTTTGGAGCCAGTAACACATGAACTATCAATACCACCGCCTTCAGTTCTAAAACTAATTCGAGTACCAGAAGGTACAAGGTTGTTAAAATGATCCGCAGCTAACACATTGATTGTTGACTGTTCATTATCATGATCCCATCCTTCAGGATTAAGAATGGTGGCAGATAAAGAGAAACTATCATTATCAGCAAGTCCTGTAGATACAACTAACTCATCTGAAATATTAGAAATAGTTGCATCATGACCGTTGCCAGTACTACCAGACCATAAAGCAAATACTTTTACAGGTGTAGGAATATCACCAGCTTTTACCGTAACTGAAACTTCGCCAAATGCATCCGTGTAAGCTACAGCATATTTATTCGGTAGGCTCAGATCAGAAGGGTACTCAGCATCTCCAGGCTGAGGCATATTGCTACATGCTAAATAATCCTCAGCAAGAGGTGATGGTGATAAAGTCATGCCTCCTACTTCGGTACTCAATTCAAAACAAACTCTTTGTTGACTAGCTGGTTGACCAATTTCATTTAATAACTTGAATTGAACAACAGATGTCTCACTACGTGCACCTACTCCTGCAATTCCACCGGTGCCACTCAGAGCCAACTGATTAGGTGTTGCAGAAACAAACTCAATAGCTCCAACTTTTACTGTATCAACTGTAATTTGAGTTGTCTTAGAAACTGAGCCGCCACCAGTAACAGCTGAAACAGATATTGTATCTAAACCACTACATCCAGTTGAACGATAAGTCGAATAACCTTTGCCAGCGTTAGTGACTATAGGCGTATCAATGACAGCTTTACCAGCAGCAACACATTCTGATGAAAATTCTAGAGTGAAAGGTTGTCCTGTTGATAATGAACCATCTGGGTTGAAAACCGTGACTTCAACAATAGTAGAACCACCTGCCGGTAAAGAGTTATTGCCTACACTTGTTTTTATATCGAGGCTAATATTCACTCTACCAATTTCGAACGCTTTAGTTGAGGTAGCATCTTTCACTTTTAAAGAGACTTCGCCTGCCCCAACGTTACCATTTGCGTACAAATCAAGAATAGCTTTACCATCAGCATTCGTGATGGCGGTCCCCGAATTAGGGCTAATAGCTCCTAAGGTTGTTGCGGCAGTAACAAGAACTTGCTGTAGGGCTTGCGTACTACCAGAACGAGTAACTTTAGCACCAATAATACCGGGTTTATCGTTTGTAATATTGTCGGTTATCTTACAAACTTCAAAGTTCTTTAGTGTCTTATCCCATGCCGCCACACCATTACAACTATATATATCAAAACTGATTTCAGGGCTTGCTTCTATAGGGTCTATATCATCACCAGCGGTTACAAAACCGACAATAGCCTTCGCAGTGCCATAACTAGCAATGACTTCACCTGCACCTTCAATACTACCTGCTGTTAAAGTAATAGAAGCTCGCCCAATTGAATCTGTTAAAGCAGTTCCTTTCGTTGGAAGGAAGTTTCCTAATGAACTACTAAAACTCACCACTTTACCAACCAATGGAGTGGCATCTTTATCAACTAAAGTAACCGTAACTTTGCTCGGTTGTGCTGCACTGACATTAGTGGTTGGCAAACCCGTCTGGCTATTGGTCAATTGAATTGATAAAGAATTAGCCTCACCATTTCCACCAGGTGCATCACCAGCAACTTCAAAGTTAAAGCTATCAGTTATTATTTCATTATCAAGAGAGAAGCTAGCAGTAACCGACCCAGCACCAGCGTTCGTTCCGGTAATTAAAGTCACTGAGGCATGACCATTTAGGTCTGTTAATGCCGTTCCTGAAGAAGGATTTAATGTACCTTGTCCAGTCAAATTGAATACGACTGTTTGATAGCTAGTCGGAACACCGTCTTTCAATAAAGTTGCAATTACAGTTCCAGGAAGAACATGACTAATATTTCTTAATTCTTGACCCTGTGAATCAGAAATTGTTAGCGCAATGCTATACGCATCAATTGGCTTAACAATAACTTCATCACCTAATGTCTCAAATCCAAGTGGCTCTATATTTTCATCAACTTTAGCAATAATATTACCTGCCCCAGCAACAGAACCAGCTGTGATTGCTATTTTAGCAAGTCCTTGAGCATTGGTAAGTGCAGTACCTGATTGAGGTGAAAATTTACCTAAGTTTGAAGTGAAAGTTATGACTTTACCTACTAATGGTTCATCTGAACCATTAGTATAAAGAGCACTAACAGTACCAGGTATCGCAGAACTAATTTTTGTTATAGTTTGTCCCTGAGCATTCTGTAGTGATAACTTAAGTTTATTTCCCGTTCCAGGCTGAACAACACCATCCCCTTTTGAATAAAAACCCTTGGTTATGGAAGCCCCACTCGCAACACTAGCTGTTACATTTCCAGCCCCTGCTAAAGTTGCAGTCTCAAGCTTAACCGTTGCAACTCCAGATGCGTCAGTTAACTGCGTCCCAGTTGAGGGAGTAAAAGAACCTAAAGCGTCATTATCTAATTTAAATGAAACGACAACACCTTCTAGAGGTCCAGTCTTAGAATCGACAACCGTTGCTTTAACTTCTGCAGGTGTTGCGACAGAAACACTATCGCTATGAGAAATACTCAGAGTGACAGTGACGACACTTGGCGTCGGCGGAGTACCGGAACCATCATCAGAGATACTGCCTCCACCACCACATGCTAATAATAAAAGCGAACACAATCCTGCGAGAAAAACCTTATACGCTGACTTCATTGTCAGGCTCCCTGTTACTCTGATGATAATACCTAAGCGAGACGCTTATTACTTATAGGCTAACATTACACAATTTTCACGCAACTTTCCCATAACTATCTTATTTTATTTCGCAAATCTGATAAATACTTTAACATTAATTGTCATTTCATCTTCACGATTTTCTTGCTAGTCTTGTGAGCGCCAAAAAATAGAATGTATAAAAAACACACAGGACTCTCTATGGCAATTTCTATAAAAAATAAACTCGGCCTTACAAGTAAAATTCTGATCGGTATGGGAACAGGTATTGCTTTAGGCCTCTTTCTTCGCAATGCCTTTCCAGAAAGCGATATAGTAAAAGATTATATTACTGAAGGTTTCTTGCATGTTATCGGTACTATCTTCATCTCCAGCTTAAAAATGTTAGTTGTTCCTTTAGTCTTTATTTCATTAGTTTGCGGAACTTGCTCACTGAGTGAACCTTCAAAATTAGGCCGCTTAGGGGGGAAAACCCTCGCCTTCTATTTATTCACAACCGCCATTGCCTTAGTGATTGCAATTGTCAGCGCAGTCCTTATACATCCTGGAAACGCCTCACTGGCGTCAGAAAAAATGGAGTACGTCGCAAAAGAAGCCCCAAGTCTTGCTGATGTGCTGATAAACATAGTGCCCACTAATCCGATGCAGGCATTGAGCGAAGGTAATATGCTGCAAATTATTATTTTTGCGGTGATTTTTGGCTTTGCTATTGCTCATATTGGTGAGCGCGGCAAACGTATTGCGGCGTTGTTTGAAGATTTAAATGAAGTCATCATGCGTGTCGTGACACTGATCATGCAACTCGCGCCCTATGGTGTATTTGCGCTGATGGCAAAACTTGCATTAACACTCGGTTTAGAGACCTTTGGTAGTGTGGTTAAATATTTCTTCGTGGTCTTAGGTGTATTACTGATCCATGCGTTTGTTGTTTACCCTACACTTCTAAAACTTTTCTCAGGCCTCAATCCCTTAATATTTATTCGTAAAATGCGCGATGTGCAGTTGTTTGCTTTTTCAACCGCCAGTTCAAATGCCACTTTACCCATTACCATAGAAGCGTCTGAACATAGATTAGGTGTCGATAATAAAATCGCCGCTTTTACGCTACCGTTAGGCGCTACCATTAATATGGATGGCACAGCAATCATGCAAGGCGTTGCCACCGTGTTTATTGCGCAGGTTTTTGGCATTGAGCTCTCACTAACCGATTATGCTGTTGTCGTTGTGACTGCCACGTTAGCATCAATTGGTACAGCGGGTGTTCCAGGTGTCGGACTTATCATGCTGGCCATGGTGTTAAATCAAGTTGGCTTGCCAGTGGAAGGGATTGCCCTGATTATCGGTGTCGATCGCTTACTCGACATGGTGCGTACTGCTGTAAACGTCACAGGTGATTGCGTAGCAACTGTAATTATTGCTAAATCAGAGGGCGAATTTAACGAGCAAGTGTTTAACAACACTCAAGCGGGTAAAGTTGCTAGAAGTTTTGATGAGCAAGTTCATCATTTAGATAAATCGAACTAAACCTCACAAAGACCAAAATGACGCCCAGCTTCAGTGTTGGGCGTTTTTGTTTGAACGCAATACAGTTAACATGTCTATTGTTAGCAAAATGTGAACGCACCAATAGTACGGAAGTTTGTTTTTAGATACATTATGTTTACTATTTTAATACGTTTAATGGGAGGGGTATAAATGTGGTGGAGAAGTCTTTGGATCCTGATTGCATGCTGGTTATTGAGTGCCCACTTCGTACGTTACGAACAAATTAACTTTGCTATTCCTTTTGCACTTGCGCCTTTGGTCTTATTTTTTAACTCAGTTTACTTACTTCGTTTATTACAAATTTTATTATTTATAAGTGTCTTTGCCGTCTGGGGCGTCACAACCATTGAAGCGGTACATCTGCGATTAGCGCAAGAAATGCCTTGGTTGAGATTATCTTTTATCATGATGGCGGTGATGTTATTTACCTTAGGCGCGATTATGTGTGGCAACGGCATTTTGCGGATCAGAAAACAAAAATCGCCTTGGGGAAATTCCCCAATACGCTAACACTTTAACGGCAAAACCTTCTTATTCAACAATAAATTAGTACTTATTTTGACCACAAGTTCAACTCGGTCAGCAAAGGTTAAGTTCAACTAAGATATGCTGTTCCTCTATTTGGTTATCAGTGTGATTTTGCGTAGACTAGTTTGCTAAAGCTTAGCTCATACACTTTAAGGCATTATATTATGAGAATTTTGGTTGTTGAAGACGATCCTATTTTATCCCACCACTTAAAAGTGCAATTAAGCGATCTCGGCAATCAAGTTCAAGTGGCACTGACTGCCAAAGAAGGTTTTTATCAAGCCACTAATTATCCCATCGATGTAGCCATTGTCGATTTAGGGCTACCCGATCAAGATGGTATTAGCTTAATTCAACAACTCCGTGAAGCGGGTCTTAAAGCACCGATATTAATTCTCACGGCACGAGTTAATTGGCAGGATAAAGTTGAAGGCCTTAACGCCGGAGCCGATGACTATTTAGTGAAACCCTTTCAAAAAGAAGAGCTTGTCGCAAGGCTTGATGCCTTAGTGCGACGTAGCGCAGGTTTTGTTAAACCCGTGATTTGCAGTGGAGAATTGAAACTCGATCTCGCCGCCAAACAAGTCACTCTGGGTGACGAAGTCATGGAGGTCACTGCCTTTGAATATTTAATCCTCGAATATTTGATGCGCCATTGTCATGAGGTTGTCGCCAAGCAACGTTTACTCGATGTGATTTATGGTGATAAGGAAGGCGATCCCAATACGATTGAAGTTATGGTCAGCCGCTTGCGTAAAAAACTGACCCGCGATGGTATCGATACCCCCATAGTGACCATCCGCGGCCAAGGATATAAATTTAACCTGCCATGCAATTAAGATTAAAATTCAAGAAACGTCTGCTGACACGGATGTTTCTCACCTCACTATCAATTATTACCTTAGTGGGTTTTGGTCTCGCATGGATGGTTAATATTCTGCATGCGCAAAATAGTTATAACGAAGAAACGGCCCAACTCATTGCCGAAATTCCCCAAGTCGCCGCCGAATTACGGGAGCACGATCTTATCCCCGATACCAGTGCTTGGTTGGAAGAAAATAATAAACAAGAGCGTTATGTGATAGCGAGTTGCGATGACAAATTTAAGCAGGTTTGGACCTCATCCCTCGCAGTAGATCGTGGCTTATTTGATACCTGTGAGCGTTTTAACGAAATCCGTAACGACTCCCCGCCCTACTACCTCACCATGGCTGACGATAGAGGATATTTCGTCTATTTGCTCGCGGTAGAAATTGCCAGTGTGCATTACAACCTCCTCGTCATGAAAGATGCCGCCAAACTGGAGCAAGAATACAGTAAGTTCAGTAAACGTACTTATATTCGTTTAGCCATGGTATTGGCCTTAGCCTTAATTCTATTGGTCAGCGCCGCCTATTGGGGCATGCGTCCCTTGGTACGGATGCAAAATGAACTGCAATCAATTAACCAAGGGAAGAGTAAATCACTTTCTGAGGGCTATCCTGTTGAACTTGAAGGCGTAACGCAAGCACTCAACCAGATGTTGCAACAATCGAGTGCCCAACAACAGCGCTATCAAAATGCTATGAATGACTTGGCACACAGTCTTAAAACCCGCTTAGCCGCCGTGCATGCCATTACAGATGACGCCAGTTTGAGTAAACAATCGGCAAGCGAAAAGATCATGGAACAAGTCAGCCAAATGGATCAGCTGGTCAAATACCAATTAAAACGGGCCATGTTAGGCCGACAAGGCCTGAAGCAAGAACAAACTGTTATTGCGCCCTTAGTCGATCAATTAGCACAAATGTTGTTTAAAATTTATCGAGAAAAACAAGTGCAGTTCTCGGCCAACATATCCCCCTCTTTGATGTTCCCCGGCAACAAGGGTGACTTAATGGAGCTGTGTGGCAACCTTATGGAAAATGCTTTCCGCCTGTGTATCAGCCAAGTGCATGTATCGGCTAAAATTAACTCACAAGGTGAGTTTGAACTCATTGTTGAAGATGATGGCCCAGGTGTTGAAGAAAGCTTAAGACAGAAGATTATCCAACGTGGCGTGCGTGCCGATACTCAGTCCCCAGGGCAAGGGATCGGATTAGCTGTCTGTGATGAAATCGTTCACAGCTACGGTGGCAGCTTAAAAATTGAAGAAAGTCGCTTAGAAGGGGCGCTCTTTAGGATCCGTATCCCAGTGTAAGAAACTGGGATACTATCATGCAATCACCGCATATAGCTGTTCGGCTCGATTAAACATGATCCAAGAAGTGGCAATATATTTGTCACCACTCACAGGTTTATTTCCCCGATGTGAATGAGTAAATCCCGCAGGCGCTATCACCATAGTGCCTTTTTTAGGGGAGATTTTACGCTGTTGATAATAGAATTCGGTTTCGCCGCCCTCTTCCACATCATTTAAATAAAACATATAGAGCACGACGCGATGCAGAGCTTCATTGTGGCCATTCTGCGGGAATTGCTCCGAATGCCAATGGGGATAACCGCCTTTATTTTGCTGATACTTTTGAATATTAATACTGCCACTGCGATACAAATACTTCACTAAGCCATCGGCCCTAGCCGCACCCAGCGTCGCAAAATTAGTCGGAGTTAGCGTTACAGGTTGGCCCTGCTCATCACTCACTGACACAGCTACCGCCCCCATTAATGCCATTGAATATTTTGTAAAATAATCTACTGCGCCCTTTAAGGTATAACCTAAGAGTTCGTTTCTGATGGGCTGCAGGTCGACGAAACTATCTAAGGTCAAATCGCGGCTGATCTTCTTCTCCAGATCGACGCCATTGCCCGTTTGTCCATCAACAACGCCAGCATGTTGCTCAAATGCCAGAATGAGACGGTCACACAAGTCATTCGGCAACGCATTAGGGTATACTTCAATAAAGTCCATACTTCCTCAATGGAGTGGCTACTTTCTAGGCTTACTATGCTGACATGTTAGTTAAGTAATTGTAAAGCAGCATCATTGAGATAAAATAACCCACATTACGCTTCACGATAACAAGAATATGAAAAAAAGCTGTAAAGTTTCAGTCCATCAACTTCAAGTC
Source organism: Shewanella oncorhynchi (assembly GCF_030848765.1). Classification (NCBI taxonomy): domain Bacteria; kingdom Pseudomonadati; phylum Pseudomonadota; class Gammaproteobacteria; order Alteromonadales; family Shewanellaceae; genus Shewanella; species Shewanella oncorhynchi. Next base: position 2,195,439 of record NZ_CP132914.1, on the reverse strand, counting down.
GGCAACTTTGTGCGTTTGCCCGTGGCTTGGAAAGATCATCCCTTTTTATTCAGTAGCTTTCATATTAAACAAGCTGCGCAAATCGAGTTGATTAAAAATCTGGGCATCGAACATGTCATCGTCGATTTAGAACGCAGCGACGTCGCCCCGATACATGCTGATGCGGTCAACCCTATCAAATTGCCGCCAAGTGCTGAAATCAATGTGCTTAAAAACGACATGGATCAATACAAGGCTGAGCAAATCGAAGTACAAAAAAAATTACGCCGTGACATTAATAAAACTGAGCAAAATTTTACCCGCTCAGTAGCCATGATGCGCAGCCTCATCTCTAAGCTACGTAATCGCCCCTTAAATGCGGTCGATGACGCCAAAGATTTGGTGCACACCATAGTCGAACAGCTGCTCAACTCAGATAACTTAGTGCTGCATTTGATGAGTGATGCTAAGCAGGATGAAAGCATTTATTATCACTCCTTGAATGTTGCGATCCTCTCTATGCTGATCGCCAAAGAAATGGAATGGGATAGAAGTGAAATCGAAACGGTCGGTCTCAGTGCCCTGTTCCACGATGTGGGTAAATTAAAAATCCCACCACAAATTCTAAAAAAATCGACACCTTGGTCAGCACCAGAGCTTAATTTTATCAAGCAGCATCCTTTACTTGGGATTGAACTGCTCAAATTAGCCGATAATTTTCCCCAAGCAGCCTTACCTGCAATCACCAATCACCACGAGTTTCTCGATGGCAGTGGTTATCCCAAAGGCCTAAAGGAAGAGGCTCTCGATAAGGTATCGCAACTGATTGCGGTAGTGAACGAATATGACTCCTTGTGTTACCCAAGCCAACAGGGCAAAGCCAGAATGCCCTACGCCGCACTGGGGCATTTATATAAGCAATACAAAACTAAGCTAAATCAAGAGTATATTGGCAAGATGATCAAGATGTTGGGCATTTATCCCCCCGGCAGTGTAGTGGAATTATCCAGCGGTCAATATGCCATGGTGATGTCGGTTAACTTAACTAAACTGCTATGCCCTAAGATATTGGTTTACGATGCCTTAGTTCCTAAAGACCAAGCACCTATCGTTGATTTAGAGATTGAAGGGATCAGCATAGTGCGCTGCTTACCACCTGCGGCGCTTCCTGAAAAAGTCCACGAATATTTGAATCCGCGCGAGCGAGTGAGTTACTACTTTGGCGGCGATAGTCGTAAGTAGTTGATTAAGAAACTGGCTTAACGATTATGTCTAACGAGCTTCACTCATTTAAGCAAAGTCATCGAGTCTCACTCATTGAATAAAAGTCATTGAATGAACGTAGTTAAATGGCAGTGATAAAAATAAGAGTCGAATATTGCATTCGACCCTTATTTTAAATTCGAGAAAACCAACACAGCTAGCGCCAGACTTATAACCAATGCTTACGTTTAAAGAAGAAGTAAGTACCTGCGGCACTGGCTAACATCATCACAATCGCCATAGGGTAACCGTATTGCCACTCAAGCTCAGGCATGCTGGCAAAGTTCATCCCATAACTACTGGCAATCAAGGTCGGTGGTAGAAACACCACAGCGGCAACCGAGAAGATTTTGATGATTTTGTTCTGCTGCAGACCACTGAACCCCATGGCCGCATCGAGCAGAAAGTTTAACTTATCGAAAATAAACTGACTGTGGGGCATCAGCGACTCGATATCCGACAACATTTCCCGCAAGTCCTTTAAATGTTCATCGGATAACTGGCCACGATAATAACGCTGCATATAACGCAGTGAGCGCTGAGTATCGAGCAAACTTAATCGGATTTTACCATTAGAGTCTTCTTGCAGAGTGATGAGTTTAAATACATCGTCAAGTTCATCGTTATCAAATACTTGCTCACCGACATTTTCAAGTACAGTGTAAACGTCTTCAATTAAGTCAGATAAATAATCCACTTTCAGATTAAATAATTCGAGAAACAATTCCTGCGGTGTCGATACTTCTAACCGCCCTAAACGCAAATAGTTACGCAGCAAACGGATAAGACCAACGTCTTCTTCACGAATTGTCAGTAAAAAATTGCTACGAAGGTTGAAGGAAACGTTAACGCCGCGCACATCTTGGCCGACACGCTGTGGGAATAACGAATTAATATGCAAGCCGTCACTGTTTTGATAAAAACGTGCTGAGGCCTCAATTTCATTGATATCTTCTTCGTCAGGCACTTCTTCAACAGAAAAATGACTTAACCACTCTCGCTCCTCATCATCGGGTTTATACAGATCTAACCAAATGGTCGATGCGGGAATACTGTCCAGTATGCCGAGCTCTGTCACAGTAAGGTGACGATTATCATAGACATAAGCAGTAATCATTTGTCCTCCTGAAAAAAAACTTAAGTTAACGATTCCACTTAAGTGCAGGCTAAAAAATTGTCGCTAGTTTACCGCATAAGTTGGCAATGAAAAGGCGTGCAAGGTAATTTAGTAAAATAAATATGCCTTAATCGGTTTCGATAATAGCCAACCGTTCTTGGGTCGAAAAGCGAATATGGATGCCATCGATAGTGACCATTTTCGAGTCTGAGATATCCCCTTTTCGCACACGATACTCGCCGTTATTGTCGGCATTCGGTGACACAATTCTCACAGTGACAATTCTATGCTGATCGCGCCAATACCAAACACTGTAACTCAGCAGGCTAAATCCAATCACTACAAACACACCCGTCAACAGGTATCGACGCCACAGCGGTTCACTAAAACGCTTTGAACTGAGATTAACAACCTGAGGTTCAATCTGACGCTTGCGTTTCACCAGCAAAAACCAAGCGCCAGCAATAACTAAGACTGTTAGTAAAATTTTAATGAGCATGGCTCTTTCCTCTGATAAACGTCCGCTTGTGCTCAATGGTCTCGATCAAGTCAGCAGCAATCTTGCATTAGCCCTTCAATGCCACACAAGTTAGCGCATTATACGCAGACTTATGTGGATAAACTGTCTTTGGGATCAAGCTTAAAGTGCACAGTCAAATAGATAAGGCGAATGTAAGAGCCACACACATGCACATAGACATAGACAAAGCAAAACGTTAAACAGAGTACAACAGACTTATGACAGGGCGAAAACACTGCGGGACCCATGCCTAAAATTGATAGCTACAGATCACAATACTCAACATAAGTAAGTACCTGACATTAAAAATCTTCAAATCCCTTCGCCATCCGCTGAATTTGTGCCAAAGGAACGCCGTGGCGATTACGTTTGGCGCATTCCTGCTGATGAGCCAGACTGTTTGGTTCACCCACAAGCACAATTCTAACTTGATAACCTAAGGCTTTTGCCGCCGCTTCATAGGCCATGTATTCCCAGTGGCACAGATTGGTATTATCACAAATCACCACAGGCTCGCTTGAAGAAAGTGCCTGAATAAACCCCGTCAAATTACATTGATGAAACTCAGGTAATTTCTTGGCATCGAAACGGTATTCATCTTCATGGTAGAAAAAACTATCGGTCGAAAATACGCCACGTTGCCGCACGCCAATGGCTTTTTCTAAAGGAAGGGAAAGAATGTAAGTTTCAACCCAATGTGATTTACCACTGCCCGGTAAGCCACGCATTATAATCGCAACTTTTTCGCTCATGCGTTCGACTCACTGCCAATCACTCGACCCGCTAAAATGGTATCAACCAACTGAGGCACTAACTCCCCCGCTTTTCCTGTGAGGTGATATTGAAACTGACTGTGTCTATCGGGTGCCATCATATTCACTTCGACTGTTTGAGCCCCATGATGGTTAGCAGTATCCACAAAGCCCGCGGCAGGATACACAGTGCCAGAGGTGCCAATGGCAATAAACAAGTCACAGTTATCGAGCGCATCGTGAATTCGATCCATCCCTAAGGGCATTTCACCAAACCACACCACATGGGGGCGTAATCGCTGAGCCGGAATACAACAAGTACAGCAATTATCGGCACCAAAGGGCTCACGTAAAATAAAGGTCTGACGTGAGCGCGGACAACGGCCTTTGGATAATTCACCGTGCATATGCAATAGACGGCGCGAGCCCGCACGCTCATGCAGGTCATCAATATTTTGTGTGATGATAAGTAATTGACCTTTAAAGTCCGCTTCCAACTTTGCCAAGGCCACATGCGCTGCATTAGGCTCAACCGTGCCACTGTGCAGTTGCAACCAACGACTATTGTAAAATCGCTCTACCAATTCAGCATCACGTTCATACCCTTCTGGTGTAGCAACGTCTTCAATATGATGTTCTTCCCATAGACCATCTTGATCGCGAAAGGTGCGTAAACCCGACTCAGCAGAGATCCCTGCGCCGGTTAACACCACAATTTGCTGGTACATGCCGATTCCTTATTATTTTATTTATTTGAATTATTCTCACTGACTTTGGCAGCCGTGAATATTATTCCTTGGTATAACCATACAAAAACTATGCTTGAATTGCCGCAAAATATTGTGATTTAACGCCTATTGACACAATTTATCTGCATATCGCCCTAGAAAGCCAGAACAAAGGTTTAAGTTTTCAACCTGAGCACCTATAATGGCAAACACTATCCACGGATGAACCTATTGGTTCTGCAATCAAGAGATTAGCAATGACAGATGGAAATCAAGCGCTAAAAAAAGCGGGTTTGAAAATTACCCTGCCACGAGTCAAGATCCTAGAACTGATGCAAGGACCTGAAAACCAACATATCAGTGCAGAAGATTTGTACAAGAAGCTGCTCGATATCGGTGAAGAAATTGGTCTAGCCACCGTCTACCGTGTGTTAAACCAATTTGATGATGCAGGTATTGTCAGTCGCCATCATTTTGAGAGCGGTAAAGCCGTTTTCGAACTATCGACTCAGCATCATCATGATCACTTAGTTTGCCTATCGTGTGGCAAAGTGATTGAGTTTTCAGATGAAGTCATCGAACGTCGTCAAGATGAAATTGCCATGAAACACAACATTAAGCTGACTAATCACAGCTTATATTTGTACGGCACTTGCACCAACGATACCTGTGAGCATAACGACGCCTAAGTCGGCCATTGCGTTTATAAAGCATTAAGCAAAAAACCAGCCTAAGGCTGGTTTTTTATTGGATGATGTTTACGGGTAAACCGCTATAACACCTTGGCGTAGATATTCACTTTATGGCCCATAAACTCATTTTGCTCACGCCAATGCATGCCCACACGCTTAGCCACACCTTCAGAACCGAGATTCCCTGCTAAGATAAGTGCAATCGTCTGGTCAATGCCAAAACGTTTAAATTCAGCTAATGCAGCAAATGCGGCCTCAGTACCAATTCCAGTTCCCCAATACTCAGGGAAATAACGATAACCCAGTTCGACTTCGCTGAATTCTGGAATAAATTTCGGACCGCAAAAACCAATCACCCGCTTATCGGCTTTATGCTCTACCGCCCAACGGCCAAAACCATGTTGCTGATAATCGACTGTGATCACCTTGTGAAACAACTCAACCGCCTGCTCGCGAGCTGTAAATGCCGCGGTGGGAATGTATTTCAGCATCGCGGGATTACTGTTCATCAAATAAAGCGCTTCACAATCTTGCTCAGTAAATGGTCGAATAATTAACCGTTCAGTTTGGGTTATCATCTTTGCTCCTTCAAAAATGGCACTTAAAAATCAACCAATGGTTCGCTTAAAGTGCACTGGCGTAACGTCAACGACACTACGCCAATACCTCAAGCTTAACGGTGGAAATCACCACTGCGTTCAGGCTGATACAGGATTTCCTCAATACGCACTTTTACCATAGAACCACCCGGACCTGGCCATTCAATTTCATCACCTTGAGAGAGCCCTAATAATGCGCTGCCCACCGGCGCCAAAATAGAAATCGTGCCCGCGCCGTTCACGTCTTTTGGATACACTAAACGTAAACAGAAAGTCTCATTACTGGATGAAACGCTAAACTTCACTTCTGAATTCATGGTCACCACATTCGCGGGCACCTGTGATGCAGGCACAATATCGGCTCTGTCTAATTCAGCCTCCAATGCCGCTTTGCCCGGAAACGCATTTGCCGGCAGTGACTCCAATAATCGCTCTAGTCTTTCTAAGTCAATTTCCGAAATAATGATTTTAGGTGTTTTCACAGTTTTTCCCTCGTAAAAAATGTGATGTTTAAGCCGTTACTGTGGCTAACATCGACTCTGTTGCTTACCCTCCCCCAATGCGATAAGCCCCATAAAACAAATACGCTCGCAACGATAGACTGCAACCGTGTTAAATAAATTTGAGTTCAAGATTTTTTGCAGAACAGCACTGAAGCCATAAGCACTTAGCTCATGGTTAATGGCTCTACTCACATTATCCTCGCCAATGACGCAGACGAGCGCGTAGTAGAGAAGCATCAATCTAACCCGTAGAAGAAAAAATATCTAGTCTTCATGGTGTTAGCTCAATCCCATTCCTGTCATTTACTGCGATTCGCTGCCGAAATTACAGCCAATAAAAAAGGCGCCTTAGGCGCCTTTTTTATTCGAAAGGTTAGCTTACCAACCTGTACGAATACGCAGCGCTTTGCCGATATCAGCAAGCGAGCGGACAGTTGTCACGCCCGCTGCTTCTAATGCAGCAAATTTGTCTTCTGCAGTACCTTTACCGCCAGCGATAATCGCGCCAGCATGGCCCATACGCTTACCAGCAGGTGCAGTGACACCCGCAATATAAGACACAACAGGCTTAGTCACGTGTGCTTTAATGAAAGCCGCCGCATCTTCCTCAGCGTTACCACCGATTTCACCGATCATAACGATCGCTTCAGTCTGTGGATCGTTTTGGAACATTTCCAGTACATCAATGAAGCTAGTACCTGGAATTGGGTCACCACCAATACCTACACAAGTAGATTGGCCGAAACCTTCATCCGTCGTTTGCTTAACCGCTTCATAAGTCAGAGTACCTGAACGAGAAACGATACCCACTTTGCCTTTTAAGTGGATGTGACCAGGCATGATGCCGATCTTACATTCACCTGGGGTGATAACACCTGGGCAGTTAGGGCCGATCATGCGAACGCCAGTTTCTTCAAGCTTCACTTTAACTTGCAGCATGTCCAGTGTAGGAATGCCTTCAGTGATACAAACGATAAGCTCGATGCCACCGTCGATAGCTTCAAGAATGGCATCCTTACAGAACGGAGCCGGTACATAGATCACAGAAGCAGTTGCGCCAGTCGCAGCCACAGCGTCTTTCACAGTGTTGAACACTGGCAGACCTAAGTGAGTTTGACCACCTTTACCAGGAGACACACCACCCACCATTTGCGTACCGTAATCGATAGCTTGTTGTGAGTGGAATGTACCTTGACCGCCAGTGAAACCTTGGCAAATTACCTTGGTATCTTTATTGATTAAGACAGACATTATTTGCCCTCCGCAGCTTTAACTACTTGCTCAGCCGCGTCAGTTAGACTGGTAGCTGCAATGATATCTAGACCTGATTTAGCTAATACTTCACGGCCAAGTTCAGCGTTAGTACCTTCTAAACGAACCACAACAGGTACTTTAACGCCCACTTCTTTAACAGCGCCGATAATACCTTCTGCGATCATGTCACAACGTACGATACCGCCGAAAATGTTAACCAGAACCGCTTTCACATTGCTGTCAGACAGAATGATTTTGAATGCTTCTGCTACACGTTCTTTCGTCGCGCCGCCGCCTACGTCTAAGAAGTTCGCTGGCTTGCCACCGTGCAAGTTAACGATATCCATAGTACCCATCGCCAGACCTGCACCGTTCACCATACAGCCAACGTTACCGTCTAATGCAACGTAGTTCAGCTCGAACTTAGCAGCGTGAGCTTCGCGGGCATCATCCTGTGATGGATCGTGCATGCCTTTGATTTTTGGTTGACGATAAAGTGCGTTACCGTCGATACCGATTTTACCGTCTAGGCAGTGTAGGTTGCCTTCAGTGGTAATAACCAGTGGGTTGATTTCAAGCAATGCGAAATCATGATCAACGAACATAGTCGCCAGACCCATGAAAATCTTAGTGAACTGCTTCATTTGAGTTGGGTTTAAACCTAACTTGAAGCCAAGATCACGTGCTTGATAACCTTGTGGGCCAGTCAAAGGATCGATGATTGCAGTGTGGATGAGTTCTGGCGTTTCTTCTGCCACTTTCTCAATTTCAACACCACCTTCAGTCGACGCCATGAACACAACACGACGAGTCGCGCGGTCAACAACGGCACCTAAGTACAGTTCGTTAGCAATGTCGGTACAGCTTTCTACTAAAATTTTAGCAACTGGCTGGCCTTTCTCATCAGTTTGATAAGTCACCAGATTTTTGCCTAACCAGTGTTCGGCAAAGGCTCTGATTTCTTCTTTATCGCCAGTGACTTTAACGCCACCTGCTTTACCGCGGCCGCCTGCGTGTACTTGACACTTAACAACCCATAAATTTCCGCCAATATGGCCTGCCGCTTCTACAGCTTCTTGGGCTGTATCACATGCAAAACCTTCTGACACTGGTAAACCATATTCGGCAAATAAGGATTTTGCCTGATACTCATGCAAATTCATGATGATCTATCCGTATACTTCTAATCAAATCCAACTGGCCCGTTTGGGCCAGTCACGAGGGTATGTCTGGCTATTTCTTTAAGCGCAATCTCTTATCGAGTTGTGTTACAGATCAAGCAGCAGACGAGTTGGGTCTTCTAGGAAGTCTTTAATCGCAACCAAGAAACCAACAGACTCACGGCCATCAACAATACGATGGTCATATGAGAGTGCTAGGTACATCATGGGCAGGATTTCAACCTGACCATTGACTGCCATTGGGCGATCTTTAATGGCATGCATGCCTAAAATCGCACTTTGTGGCAGGTTAAGGATCGGTGTAGACATCAGTGAACCGAAAACACCACCGTTAGTCACAGTGAAGTTACCGCCAGTCATGTCAGCCACAGTCAGCTTACCGTCACGGCCTTTAAGGGCTAAGTCACGAACTGCTTTTTCGATTTCAGCTAAGTTCATGGTATCAGTGTCACGTAACACTGGTGTTACCAGACCACGTGGTGTTGATACTGCGATGCTGATGTCGAAGTAGTTGTGATAGACGATATCATCGCCATCAATAGACGCGTTGACTTCTGGGAAACGTTTCAGCGCTTCAGTCACGGCTTTGATGTAGAAAGACATAAAGCCTAAACGGATACCGTGGCGCTTTTCAAAGATATCTTGGTATTGCTTACGGATATCCATGATTGGCTTCATGTTCACTTCGTTAAACGTCGTGAGCATAGCGGTAGAGTTTTTCGCTTCTAACAAGCGGTTTGCGATTGTCTTACGCAGACGTGTCATTGGCACGCGCTTCTCGCTACGGCCAGCCGCTAACGGAGCTACAGCAGGTGCTGCTGGTGCCGCTGCTTTAGGCGCAGACTTAACAAAGGCTTCAACGTCTTCTTTAGTAATACGACCACCCACACCAGTGCCTTTTACTTTGCTGGCATCAACATTGTGCTCAGCCAGTAAACGGCGTACAGATGGGCTTAACGCATCACTGCTTTCATCGCTGGTTTCAGCTACAGGCGTTGCCGCTTCAGCTTGCGCTTTAGTGACTTCTTTGCCCGATACAGCACCGGCGATGAATTTAGCGATCACTTGTTCACCCAGAACAGTGGCGCCTTCTTCAAACAAAAACTCGCCAATGTGGCCATCTTCTGGCGCAACCACTTCAAGAACCACTTTATCGGTTTCAATATCAACCAGGTTTTGATCACGAGAAACTTGCTCGCCCACTTTCACATGCCAAGTGGCAATCGTGGCATCGGCAACAGATTCTGGTAGTACGGGTACCTTGATTTCGATACTCATGAAAAACTATCCTTTTATAAAATGTCTATTACTACAGTGCGATTGTAAGTTTCAGGGCACTGTTCACTAAAGATTCTTGCTGATGTGTGTGCAACTCAGGGTAACCACACGCTGGTGCAGCTGACGCTTCACGACCAGCATAAGTTAACTGTGCACCTGCAGGAACCGCGGCCCAGAAATGGTGTTGACTAGAGTACCAAGCACCTTGGTTCTGTGGCTCTTCCTGACACCAAACAAAATCTTTCACATGTTGGTAATCAGCCAAAGCAACGATCATTTCATCATGTGGGAACGGATATAACTGTTCGACACGGATTAACGCTACGTTAGTGATATTTTCTTTACGACGTTTTTCCAGCAGTTCGAAGTAAACCTTACCACTGCAGAAGACAACTCGGTCAACCTTGCTTGCTTCCAACGTATCGATTTCACCGATCACATTTTGGAAACTGCCATTGGCTAATTCTTCCAAGCTTGAAACCGCTAATGGATGACGTAGTAATGACTTAGGCGACATAACGATAAGTGGTCGACGCATAGGGCGCACCACTTGGCGGCGCAACATATGGTAGACCTGTGCAGGTGTTGAAGGCACACACACTTGCATATTGTGGTTAGCACACATCTGCAAGAAACGCTCTAAACGGGCGCTTGAATGCTCAGGGCCTTGGCCTTCATAGCCATGGGGTAACAACATAGTCAGACCACATAAACGGCCCCACTTCTGCTCACCCGATGACAAGAACTGATCGATTACCACTTGGGCACAGTTAGCAAAGTCACCAAACTGCGCTTCCCAAATAGTCAATCCGCCGGGTTCTGCTGTGGCATAACCATACTCAAACGCCAGTACTGAGGCTTCAGATAAAACTGAGTCAGTAATATCAATTGGGCCTTGTTCATCAGCAATATTGCGCAGTGGCATGTAAGTCGTGCCATCGTTTTGATTGTGCAATACAGCATGACGATGGAAGAAAGTACCGCGGCCAGAATCCTGACCTGTAATACGTACACGCTTGTTGTCTTCCAGAATTGAGGCATAAGCCAGCGTTTCTGCAAAACCCCAATCGAGTGGCTTCTCGCCTTTTGCCATCGCTAAACGGTCGCTATAAATCTTAGCAACCCGTGATTGCAATGGATGACTTTCAGGTACATAGCTCAGTTTGTCAGCCAGACTTTGTAAACGCTCAGCCGACATAGAGGCTTGATACGCTTCGTCCCACTCACGACCGATATACGGAGTCCAGTCAACAGAATGCAGCGTCATTGGGCGCCATTCTTTAACTACACAATCACCCTGATCTAATGCATCACGGTAATTATTGATAAGACCAGTCACATCATCAGCAGCCATCACGTTTTCAGCGATTAGCTTGTCTGCATAAATCTTACGTGGCGTTGGGTGTTTCTTGATCTTGGCATACATCAGCGGCTGAGTTGCACTTGGCTCATCGGCTTCGTTATGACCATGACGGCGATAACACACCAATTCAACCACCACATCACGTTTGAACTCGTTACGATAATCAACGGCTAACTGCGACACAAAAGCAACGGCTTCGGGATCATCAGAGTTAACGTGGAAAATCGGTGCCTGAACCATCTTAGCGATGTCAGTACAGTATTCAGTCGAACGAGTGTCCGCATGGTTAGACGTCGTGAAACCCACTTGGTTGTTCACTACGATGCGAATACTGCCGCCGACTTTAAAGCCACGGGTTTGAGACATGTTGAATGTCTCTTGTACTATCCCTTGACCCGCAATTGCAGAGTCACCGTGAATAGTAATAGGCATGACTTGTAAGCCATCCTTACAACCGCGACGGTCTTGACGGGCACGTACAGAACCAATGACCACAGGGTTAACGATTTCAAGGTGCGATGGGTTGAAGGCCAGTGCTAAATGCACATTGCCGCCCGGCGTTTCAAAATCAGAGGAGAAACCTTGGTGGTACTTAACATCACCAGAACCGTGGGTATCAGCATGCTTACCCGCGAACTCGTCAAACAGTTCAGCTGGACGCTTACCTAATACGTTCACTAACACGTTCAGACGACCACGGTGAGCCATACCGACAACGATTTCTTTAGTACCGGCTTCACCTGCACGATAAATAATTTCGCGCATCATAGGCACTAACGCATCACCGCCTTCTAACGAGAAACGTTTCGCACCAGGGAATTTAGCACCTAAGTATTTTTCAATACCTTCTGCGGCGTTAAGGCCTTCAAGAATGCGTGTCTTAACACTTTTATCGTAGTTAGCTTTACCTAAGGAAGGTTCGAGACGTTGTTGGATCCAGCGTTTTTCATCGGTATCGGTAATGTGCATATATTCAGCACCGATAGAACCACAGTAGGTGGCTTTCAGCGCTTTTACCAAATCCGCGAGCTTCATGGTTTCGCCGCCATGAGCAAAAGAACCTGTATTAAACTCACGTTCCATGTCTTCTTTAGTCAAGCCGTGGAAGGCAGGATCTAAATCAGCTACGGGTTCACGTTTCCACAGTTCGAGGGGATCAAGATTAGCCCCTTGGTGACCACGGAAACGATGGGCGTTAATTAATTGCAGGACTTTAACTTGCTTAGCATCCATTTCAGGATCCGTCACACGAGCCGAGCTCTTATGGCGACCTTCTAACGCTAAACTGCGAAAATAATCACGTACTTTTGAGTGAGCAGCTTCAGGCGCATCAACAGAGGCACCGTTCACAGGAGGGAGATTATCAAATACCGCACGCCAATCATCAGCGACTGACTGTGGGTCTTCTTGATAGGCTTCATACATCTCTTCTACGTAGGTCGAATTTGCACCACTTAAGTGAGATGATTCGAGCCAGGCTTTCATGATGCCTTGGTGCATTTCTATTCCTTTCAAACTTTATACACGTGCTTAGCCATAGTATTAAATATGCAGTCTGTAGAGATTACCTTCGACGCATAATTTCTGCCGCCCCTAGATGTCCAGATATACGGCGCGTTGTCTTCCATTACATACGCAAAAGAGTCACCTTCTGCTACCAGAAAGTGACTCTTCAAGAGCTATATTATTATTGGTTTCAGCTCGGGTTCTCGCATTACACTGCTCGCTTCAACAGCATGGACTTAATATGACCAATTGCTTTAGTCGGATTAAGACCTTTTGGACAAACGTCAACGCAGTTCATGATGCCATGGCAACGGAACACACTATAGGCGTCGTCCAGCTCAGATAAACGTTCTTCTGTAGCTGTATCGCGACTGTCGATCAAGAAACGATATGCGTGAAGCAGACCGCTTGGACCGATAAACTTATCAGGATTCCACCAGAATGATGGGCAAGCCGTAGAACAACAGGCACACATGATACATTCATACAAGCCATCTAAATGAGCACGCTCTTCAGGGGATTGTAAGTGTTCACGAGCGGGTTGTTTCTCATCATTGATGAGGTAAGGCTTGATCTTCTCATACTGCTTATAGAACTGAGTTAAATCAACCACTAAGTCACGAACAACTGGCATACCTGGTAATGGACGTATTTCTAATTTCTTGCCTTTAAAGGTTGAAATTGGGGTAATACACGCCAGACCATTCTTACCATTCATGTTCACGCCGTCTGAACCACACACGCCTTCACGGCATGAGCGACGGAATGACAAAGTCGGATCTTGCTCTTTCAACTTGATCAGTGCATCGAGCACCATCATGTCAGAGCCTTCAGCCACTTCTAAGCTGTAATCCTGCATATACGGTTTAGTATCTACGTCAGGATTGTAGCGATAAACTGCAAATGTCAATTTCATCTTTGCAACTCCTAGTAGGTACGTTTCTTCGGCGGGAATGCTTCACGTAACTTAGGTGCCATGTTCACTGCACGACGATCCATCGTTTCAGTGATTGGGTCAAATAAGCTGTGGCATAACCAGTTCTCATCATCACGCTCTAAATAATCTTCACGTGAGTGAGCACCGCGACTTTCGGTACGGAAGTTAGCCGCATAAGCCGTGGCGATTGCCGTTGCCATCAAGTTATCTAACTCTAAACATTCAATACGTTGAGTATTGAATTCACGAGAGTTATCAGACAATTTAGCATTTGCAAGACGTTCACGAATCACTTTCAACTGCTCTAACCCTTCAGCCATAGCATCGCCACGACGGAATACAGAGAAGTTTAATTGCATACACAGCTGTAGATCCTTACGGATTTGCGCTGGATCTTCGCCATCTTTGTTGCTTTCCCAACGATTCAGACGCGCCAGAGAGGCAGCAATATCCGCATCACTTGCGTCTTTTGGATCGTCAGTCTCATCCAAAGCTTTACCTAAATGTTGACCCGCTGCGCGGCCAAAGACCACTAAGTCGAGCAATGAGTTACCACCTAAGCGGTTTGCACCGTGAACAGATACACAGGCAATCTCACCCACAGCGAACAGACCAATAACATCTTGTTCAGTGCCGTCTTCATTCTTACGAATAACTTGACCACTGACCTTAGTTGGTAGGCCGCCCATCATATAGTGACACGTTGGTAGTACTGGAATTGGACCATCGGCTGGATCGATATGGGCAAAAGTACGAGACAATTCACACACGCCTGGTAAACGTGCTTCTAATGTTTCTTTACCTAAGTGATCAAGCTTCAGTAAACAGTGTGGGCCTAATGGACCGTCTAAACCACGACCTTCGCGGATTTCAGTCATCATTGAACGTGCTACCACGTCACGTGATGCCAAATCTTTCGCGTTAGGGGCATAACGCTCCATGAAACGCTCGCCGTCTTTGTTCAGTAGATAACCGCCTTCACCACGACAACCTTCAGTCACAAGTACACCCGCGCCAGCGATGCCAGTTGGGTGGAATTGCCACATTTCCATGTCTTGCATTTGCACGCCAGCACGCATTGCCATACCTACGCCGTCACCGGTGTTGATATGCGCGTTAGTTGTCGAAGCGTAAATACGCCCTGCACCGCCAGTCGCAAGAATCGTTGCTTTAGCTTTGAAATAAACGATATCGCCCGTTTCAATTTCAATCGCAGTACAACCCACAACGGCGCCATCATCGTTTTTAACGAGATCTAATGCATACCATTCTGAGAAGACTTGCGTCTTATGCTTAACGTTTTGTTGATATAAACAGTGAAGCAAAGCATGACCAGTACGGTCGGCAGCTGCCGCAGTACGCGCAGCCTGCTCGCCACCAAAGTTCTTAGATTGACCACCAAATGGACGTTGGTAAATCGTACCATTTTCGAAACGAGAGAAAGGCAAACCCATTTGCTCAAGTTCAATCACGGCTTCAGGACCGGTTTTACACATGAACTCGATCGCTTCTTGGTCACCGATAAAATCGGAACCTTTCACGGTATCGTACATGTGTTGTTCCCAATGATCTTCATGGGCGTTACCTAACGCAACAGTGATACCACCCTGCGCAGATACGGTATGAGAACGGGTTGGGAATACTTTTGATAAAAGCGCACAGCTTTTACCTTCTTTGGAAATCTGCAGCGCTGCACGCATACCAGCGCCACCGGCACCGATCACTACAGCATCAAATTCGCGTACTGGAATACTCACTTAGACACCCCACACAATAACAATGCCGGCCGCTAAATAACAAAATACGGTAACGACAAAGGTGAACTGTAAAACACCACGTAACGACGTGCACTTAACGTAATCTGTCAGCACTTGCCATACACCAATCCAAGCATGTACTAATAAGGCTACCAGCGTCAGAAGTGTAAACACTTTCATTGGCAGAGCACTAAATAGGCCATGCCAGACGTCGTAGGTGAGAGGGGAACTACATGCAATAAAGCCAACCAAGAAAATGGTGTAACAGGCGAGGATCACTGCACTAGCGCGTAGTAGAATATAGTCATGAACACCACTGCGTCCAAAACTTGCTGCATTGGTTACCATACCCAGATCCCCGCTATGATTGAAAAGGCTACCGTTAAGGCAAATACAGCTTTCGCTGATGCGGCACCCGATGACAATTCTTCCCAACGACCGGTATCCATTACTAAGTGGCGCAGGCCACCAAACAAGTGATACGCCAGTGCAGTCATAATGCCCCACAGGATAAACTTCATCACGAAGTTATCGAATAGAGACTGTACGCCAGCGAAACTTTCAGCTGATGCTAAAGATGAATTTAGCAACCAAATGAGAATGCCAACTGCGAACAGCATGATGACACCGGAAACACGGTGAAGAATTGACACAATCGCTGTTGCAGGAAAGCGAATGGTCTGCAGATCTAAATGGACAGGTCTTTGCTTTTTCACGTTCTGCTCACTCAGCTCCATTGAGCATTTTTTTTGTTATGTGAACCGCTTTTGTACAAACTTTAAACAGGAGGTTGATCACTGCAAAAGTAAACACAAAAGCAAAGTTTAAACAAACAGTTAACTATCTGAGCACGCACTCATTTAACATGTAAACAAAGGGTGCTTTATAATCGTTGTTTGCGGCCCTTATTGGGCGAGGCAAGTATACTCGCGGCAAATGTCAAATACAAACATCACAGAATGCAAATTATGTTTTTTTGACTATTTTTTACTGTAAGTGCCAGTTACAAATAGAAAAGTAAAGGCTTTTATACCATGGTCTAACAAATTTAAACGCTTATTTAAATTGAAATGTGATCTAGAATGGCTGTAAAGTAATGGCGGTTTGACATGCCGCACTCACAGATAAGAACTAAGTAAGGAGAACGGGGTATGGCTGATTTAAAAGCCAAATTAGAATTACCAGGGAACGACTCGATAGAATTGCCAGTAAAGCAGGGAACCGCTGGTTTTGACGTAATCGATATCAGTAAACTTGGCAGCAAAGGTTACTTTACTTTTGATCCAGGTTTTCTTGCGACTGCCTCCTGTGAATCTGCAATTACCTATATTGATGGTGATCTAGGTATATTGTTACACCGTGGCTATCCAATCGATCAACTTGCCGTTGACTCCGATTACCTAGACCTGTGTTATTTGCTGCTTTACGGTGAACTACCGACCAAAGCGCAATATACTGAGTTTGTACATACAGTTAAAACCCACACTATGGTTCACGAGCAGCTAGCCTTCTTCTTTAGAGGTTTCCGTCGTGATGCACATCCTATGGCCATGTTATGTGGTGTGACGGGTGCATTATCTGCATTTTACCAAGACTCTCTGGATGTTAACGATCCACGTCACCGCGAAATCGCCGCTTATCGCTTAGTCTCAAAAATGCCTACGATAGCAGCCATGTGCTACAAGTATTCTTCAGGCCAGCCATTCGTGTACCCACGTAATGACTTAAGCTATGCAGGCAACTTCTTAAGCATGATGTTTGCTGTACCGTGCGAAGAATACGTCGTGAACCCTATTGTTGAACGTGCAATGGACAGGATCTTCATTTTACATGCAGATCATGAACAAAACGCATCGACTTCAACAGTACGTTTAGCCGGTTCTTCAGGTGCAAACCCATTTGCGTGTATCGCAGCGGGTATCGCATCTCTTTGGGGCCCAGCACACGGCGGCGCTAACGAAGCCTGTTTGCAAATGTTAGAAGAAATCGGTTCAGTAGACCGTATTCCTGAATTCATTGAACGCGCTAAAGATAAAAATGATCCTTTCCGTCTGATGGGCTTTGGACACCGTGTTTACAAAAACTTTGACCCACGAGCCAAAGTGATGCGTGAAACCTGTCATGAAGTGCTGAAAGAACTGAAAGTACAAGATCCACTCTTGGATGTGGCAATGGAGCTTGAGCGCATTGCACTTGAAGACGAATACTTCATTTCTAAAAAGCTGTATCCAAACGTCGACTTCTACTCTGGCATCATTATGAAAGCCATTGGTATTCCAACCAGTATGTTCACTGTGCTGTTCGCACTGGCACGTACTGTAGGCTGGATTGCTCACTGGAAAGAAATGTTAGATCAACCAGGCCACAAAATCAGCCGTCCACGTCAGTTATATACTGGTGAAACTGCGCGTGATTTCGTCGCACAAGACAAACGCTAAGTCCCACGACTTACGCATTAAAAAGCGCCTAAGGGCGCTTTTTTCATTTCAAATAATCCTCTTTTAGACTTCCTTCTCCTGACAAAATACATTGTTGCAATTGCGCACTTGTGTAATCTTAATTAACCACGCTTAGTTATTCTCATCACTTTTTAAACCTTTTAGCTACATTTAGTAAGAATCACAAATCACACCTAGCCAAAAAATACGGATAACAACCTGAAATTAAACAACTTTAAATATTGGCATGGTTTCTGCTAACAACTGACATCACAATAAAGACAACAGGTAACATTCTTATGGAAAAGTCAAAAATTGCTCAATTCACCCTGCCACTGCTAATGATTTCGATGCTAGCAGCCTGTGGTGAGGAAGAAGTGGTCAAAAAAGAAGAAAAATATGCCATTCCCGTCGAAACCACTACAGTGATGCAAGGAAACGTTTCATCTTTTTACAGTACAACTGCCACCTTAGAAGCCCCACAGGAAGCCAATGTAGTGAGTCGTATATCAGGGCTCATTGAATCTCTCGCTGTTGAAGAAGGTGACCGCGTTCAAAAGGGCCAAGTGCTGGCTGTTATTGATGCCAAGAGGCAGCAATATGATTTAGACCGCTCAGAAGCCGAAGTCAAAATCATCGAGCAAGAATTAAATCGTCTGAAGAAAATGAGCAACAGAGAATTTATCAGCGCGGATTCAATGGCCAAACTTGAATATAACTTGCAAGCCGCTATCGCTAAAAAAGATCTCGCCGAACTGCAAGTAAAAGAAAGCCGCGTACTGTCCCCTATTAGCGGCGTAGTTGCTAAACGTTATGTGAAAGCAGGCAACATGGCGAAGGAATTTGGCGATTTGTTTTATATAGTCAACCAAGATGAACTCCACGGTATTGTTCATCTCCCAGAGCAACAGCTTGCCAGCTTAAAACTCGGCCAAGAAGCACAAGTGTTTAGTAATCAACATAGCAAGAATGCTATCCACGCCAAAGTGTTGCGCATAAGCCCGATTGTGGACCCACAAAGTGGCACCTTTAAGGTGACACTTGCTGTGCCGAATCAAGAGGCGCGCCTTAAGGCTGGCATGTTTACCCGGGTTGAGCTCAAATACGATACCCACGAGAACGTGATTACTGTTCCCTACAGTGCCTTGATTAACCAAGATAACAGGCAAGCGCTTTATGTTATTGATGGTACCAATGCGAACCGTCGTGAAGTCGAAATTGGCTACCGTGAAGGTGATTCGGTAGAAGTGATTACAGGTATTAACCCCGGTGAGCAAGTCGTTACCCGTGGCCAGCAAAACTTGAAAGACCAATCCTTAGTCGAAGTGATCACCCCACTCGATCTTGCTTCCGCTAAGAACTGATAGGAGCCTTTCATGTCAATTATCAGCACTTCCGTTAAACGGCCAGTCACGGTATGGATGTTCATGCTGGCGGTGATTTTATTCGGTATGGTGGGATTTTCCCGCCTAGCGGTGAAGTTACTGCCAGACTTAAGCTATCCCACGTTAACCATTCGCACTATGTATGACGGCGCGGCGCCAGTTGAAGTCGAACAGCTCGTCTCTAAACCAATTGAAGAAGCCGTTGGCGTGGTCAAAGGCTTACGTAAAATCAGTTCTATTTCGCGCTCAGGCATGTCAGATGTGGTGCTCGAGTTTGAATGGGGCACAACAATGGATATGGCGAGTTTAGATGTACGTGAAAAACTCGACACTATCGCTCTGCCGCTCGATGTTAAAAAGCCCTTATTACTGCGTTTTAACCCCAACCTTGACCCTATTATGCGTCTCGCGCTGTCTGTGCCTAATGCATCTGAAGCTGATCTCAAACAAATGCGCACCTATGCAGAGGAAGAACTTAAGCGTCGTTTAGAGGCGCTATCTGGGGTCGCCGCCGTGCGTTTATCTGGCGGCCTAGAGCAAGAAGTGCATATTCAGCTCAATCAAGAAAAACTGTCGCAGCTCAATCTCAATGCCGATGATATTAAACGTCGTATTAATGAGGAAAACATCAACCTCTCTGCGGGTAAAGTGATCCAAGGTGATCGCGAATACTTAGTACGAACGCTAAACCAATTCAACTCATTAGATGAACTCGGCCAAGTGATCGTCTATCGCGACGAGCAAGCTTTAGTCCGTTTATTCGAAGTTGCTACCATCACAGATGCTTACAAAGAGCGTAGTGATATCACCCGCATCGGCAGTCAAGAATCGATTGAACTGGCCATTTATAAAGAAGGTGATGCAAATACTGTCGCTGTCGCCAAAAAACTGCGCGATGAACTCGTCAAAATCAATCAAGACCCTAAGCAAAATAAGCTCGAAGTGATTTACGATCAGTCTGAGTTCATCGAAAGTGCGGTCAGCGAAGTCACCTCTTCTGCGCTGATGGGCAGCTTATTATCTATGCTAGTGATTTACCTGTTCTTGCGTAATATCATCCCGACACTGATTATTTCTATCTCGATTCCCTTCTCAGTCATCGCCACCTTTAACATGATGTATTTTGCCGATATTAGCTTAAATATTATGTCATTAGGTGGTATTGCCCTTGCCATCGGTCTCTTGGTCGATAACGCCATTGTGGTATTAGAGAACATAGACCGCTGCCGGAGCGAAGGCATGAGTAAATTAGAAGCTGCAGTGACGGGGACTAAAGAAGTGGCAGGCGCGATTTTTGCCTCAACACTCACCACTCTTGCGGTGTTTGTGCCGTTAGTATTTGTGGATGGGATTGCCGGCGCCCTCTTCTCAGATCAAGCGCTAACGGTCACTTTTGCGCTGTTAGCATCGCTATTAGTCGCGTTAACGTCCATTCCAATGCTGGCATCACGTGAAGGCTTTAAAACCTTACCCGCGCTGATAAAAACGGCACATAAGGATAAACCCACCACTAAAATGGGCAAGCTTAAACACTATAGCGCGACTGTGTTTTCCTTTCCTATTCTATTAATTGTTAGTTACTTACCCAGTGCACTACTGACCTTAGTGTTGATTTTAGGCCGCTTCTTCTCATGGCTTATTGGTCTAGTGATGCGCCCGTTAAGCTCAGCATTTAACTTTGTCTACCACAGTATTGAGAAGGTTTATTACAAGCTTCTGGCCTCGGCGCTGCGCCAACAGAAAGCGACACTGTTACTCACGATTGCAATAACAGGCGCTTGTATTAGCTTATTACCGCGACTTGGTATGGAGCTTATTCCGCCAATGAATCAGGGCGAGTTTTACGTGGAGATCTTACTGCCGCCGGGTACGGCAGTGAGCGAAACCGACAAGATATTACAGCAACTTGCACTGTCCATTAAAGACAGAGCCGAAGTTAAACATGCTTATAGCCAAGCTGGTAGCGGCGGTTTGATGACTTCGGATACTGCCCGCGGGGGTGAAAACTGGGGCCGCTTGCAAGTGGTGCTTAACGACCACAGTGCCTATAACGCAGTCACTCAAGTATTACGTGATACTGCGCGCCGTATTCCTGAACTTGAAGCGAAAATTGAGCAACCTGAGTTATTCAGCTTTAAAACGCCACTGGAAATTGAGCTCACAGGTTACGATTTAAACTTACTCAAACGCAGCGCAGATAGTCTCGTCAAAGCATTGTCCGCATCGGAGCGTTTTGCCGACGTGAACACCAGTCTACGTGATGGTCAACCTGAGCTAAGTATCCGTTTCGATCATGCAAGGTTAGCGGCTCTAGGAATGGATGCACCAACGGTTGCAAACCGTATTGCCCAACGTGTTGGCGGTACTGTTGCCAGTCAATACACAGTGCGTGACCGTAAGATTGATATTCTAGTGCGCAGTGAACTCGCGGAGCGGGATCAAATCAGCGATATCGATGCCTTAATCATCAACCCGAATAGCAGTCAACCTATTGCATTAAGCGCAGTTGCAGAAGTTTCATTACAATTAGGCCCATCTGCGATTAACCGCATCAGCCAACAACGTGTAGCTCTTGTATCAGCTAACCTCGCCTATGGTGATTTAAGCGATGCGGTTGCACAGGCGCAACAGATACTATCGCAACAAGTGTTACCCGCATCGGTCCAGGCCCGTTTTGGTGGTCAAAATGAGGAAATGGAGCACTCGTTCCAATCACTCAAAATTGCCCTTATCTTAGCGATTTTCTTAGTGTATTTAGTGATGGCGAGTCAGTTTGAGTCACTACTGCACCCCTTGCTTATCCTTTTTGCCGTACCTATGGCATTAGGTGGCAGTGTACTTGGGCTTTATATCACCCAAACTCACTTGAGTGTGGTGGTATTTATTGGCCTTATCATGTTGGCGGGGATCGTCGTGAACAACGCGATTGTGCTTGTGGATCGGATCAATCAACTGCGTAGCGAAGGTGCTCAAAAACTTGATGCCATTCGCGATGCAGCTAAATCGCGCCTACGCCCGATTATGATGACAACCCTCACCACGACCTTAGGCTTATTGCCGATGGCGCTAGGTCTAGGTGATGGCTCAGAGGTGCGCGCACCGATGGCGATTACGGTGATCTTTGGTCTGAGTTTATCAACACTACTGACCTTAATAGTGCTCCCAGTGCTCTATGCCCTGTTCGACCGTAAAGAATACGCCGTAACTGGCTCACATGTAAACGTAGAGGAGACTCGCCCATGAACCTCACCCGTTTAGCCATTAAGCGCCCCGTAACCACCAGCATGTTTTTCTTTGCTATCTTGCTGTTTGGTCTCGCCTCGAGTCGCCTATTACCGCTGGAAATGTTCCCCGGTATTGATATCCCACAGATAGTGGTGGAAGTGCCTTACAAAGGCTCGACCCCTGCTGAAGTGGAGCGCGATATTACCAAAGTGCTGGAGGAATCCCTCGCGACTATGGGGGGGATTGATGAGCTTGAATCAGAATCCTCCCAAGAAGGCGCCGAAATCGAAATCAACATGAAGTGGGGGGAAAACGTTGCCACTAAGAGCTTAGAAGCGCGGGAAAAAATCGATGCAGTGCGGCATTTACTGCCCAAAGATGTGGAGCGGGTCTTTATCCGACAATTCTCCACCGCCGACATGCCTGTGCTCACCATACGCATCTCAAGTGATCGTGAGCTTTCAGGTGCATTCGATCTACTCGATAAACAGCTCAAGCGTCCACTTGAACGTGTTGAAGGTGTCTCTAAGGTCAGCCTGTACGGCGTTGAGCAAAAGCAAATTGAGGTACGCATCAATGCCGACCGCCTTGCCGCCAGTGGATTTTCAGCCACAGATTTGCAACAACGTCTCGGCAGAGAGAACTTTGTGCTGAGCGCAGGTACACTCAGGGCCAGTAATATCGTTTATCAAGTTTCACCTAAGGGTGAGTTTAGAAACCTTGAAGATATCAAAGCACTAGTACTGATCCCCGGATTGACCTTAGGCGATATCGCCGATGTGCAATTTGCCCTACCTGAACGTATCGAAGGTCGACATTTAGATAAGCACTATGCCGTGGGTTTGGATGTGTTTAAGGAATCTGGCGCTAACTTAGTCGAAGTGTCAGACCGTGTCATGAAGGTGATTGAGCTTGCGAAGCAGGACCAACAGTTCCAAGGTATTCGCCTATTTATCATGGAAGATCAAGCCTCTGGAGTAAAATCTTCACTAATGGATTTGCTGCTTTCAGGGTTAATCGGTGCACTGCTGTCCTTTGTCGTGCTGTACTTATTCCTGCGTAATTTGAAAATGACTTTAGTGGTTGTGTCATCCGTGCCTATTTCAATCGGTATGACGCTCGCCGCTATGTATCTACTCGGTTACAGCTTGAATATTCTGTCTATGATGGGACTCCTGCTCGCCGTCGGTATGTTGATTGATAACGCAGTGGTCGTCACTGAGAGCGTACTGCAGGAAAAGCAAGGTAAACACCCTAAAGACAATGAAGAGTCAGTCATGACGGGGGTCGATAAAGTGTCTCTGGCGGTATTGGCAGGCACAATGACAACCGCCATTGTATTTTTACCTAATATTTTTGGCGTAAAAGTCGAGATCACTATTTTTCTAGAGCATGTTGCTATTGCAATTTGTATCTCACTCGCCGCGTCGCTATTGGTCGCAAAAACCTTAATTCCTTTGATGTTGACTAAGTTCCACTTCGACATCGCCCCCGAAAAGGATGCGGGTAAATTACAACGTTTTTACAATAATACCTTAGATTGGGTATTGCTCAGACCTTGGCGTTCAGGCGTGATTGCTGTAGCGATCCTCGCATCCACCGCCCTGCCGCTATCTATGGTTAAACAGGATCAAGAAGACAGCGAGAGCAATGAACGAATCTACATTAACTACCAAGTAGAAGGTCGACATAATCTCAATGTCACTGAGGCGATGATCAACCAAATGGAAGAGTATCTTTATAACAATAAAGAGGAATTCCATATTGATTCTGTCTACAGCTATTATGCCTCTGACGATGGCTCATCGGTGATCCTCCTAAAGAAAGATTTGCCTATGTCAGTGGATGAGTTAAAAAAGAAAATCCGCAGTGGCTTCCCTAAGTATTCCATCGCCAAACCGCAATTTGGCTGGGGCAATGACAACTCTGGCGTGCGAGTCACACTGACAGGGCGCTCAACCTCTGAGCTGATTAATTTGAGCGAGCAAGTTATTCCTTTGTTGCAAAACATCAAAGGATTGCAAGATGTTCGCTCCGAGCTTAATGGCGCTCAGCAAGAAGTGATTATCCGCATTGATAGACAAATGGCGGCGCGGTTAGATTTAAAACTCAATGAAATTGCCTCAAGTATCTCCATGGCACTGCGCGGTTCACCGCTGCGATCCTTCCGCCACGATCCTAATGGCGAGCTACGCATCGAAATGGCCTACGAGAAAGAATGGCAAAAGTCACTTGAGAAACTCAAACAGTTACCCATAGTACGCCTAGACCAAAGAGTGTACACCTTAGATAATCTGGCGAAGATTGAGATCCAACCCCGCTTCGATACTATCAAACACTTCAACCGCCAAACCTCGCTGTCGATTGGGGCTAACTTAGAAAACCTCACCACAGAAGAGGCGCAAACTAAGATTAAGCAAGTGATGGAAAATATCCGTTTCCCCGATGGTTACGACTATTCACTCCGTGGTGGCTTCGAGCGCCAAGATGAAGATCAGAACGTGATGGTGACTAATATGCTCTTGGCTGTCGCGATGATTTATATTGTTATGGCGGCGTTGTTTGAATCTCTACTGTTACCGACGGCGATTATTACCTCAATCCTATTTTCCATCACAGGTGTATTCTGGGCGCTGTTTATCACAGGTACCCCTATTTCTGTGATGGCAATGATAGGTATCTTGATTTTAATGGGGATAGTGGTGAACAACGGTATCGTTCTGGTGGATCAAATCAATCAGATGACACCGGATCTCGACAAATTGTCTGACACCATTCGGGAGGTGTGTATCACCCGTTTGCGGCCAGTGTTAATGACAGTAGGTACAACAGTACTGGGATTAGTCCCACTGGCGATGGGTGATACCCAAATCGGTGGCGGCGGCCCGCCATATTACCCCATGGCAATCGCCATTATCGGTGGCTTATCGTTCTCGACAGTGACTAGCTTGTACTTAGTCCCCCTGTGCTATCAAGCTTTTTATCGGATGCGTCACCGCGCAGCGATTCGCTTAGGCCAAGCCGATCACTTTGCGAAAAAACTGTTACCTTGGACGGTTTAGTTGTCTTGGATAGCTGATGTTCTTGAACAGTTCAGCAATCTTCGGCAACTTAATATGCCATTGAATTTGTGATAAAAAGGCTGCTGTGCGGCCTTTTTTATTAAAAAATAATTAATTATTGCCTTAACGGCGCGACAATCACCTGACCTTGCGCAGTTTTCGTCCCTCTAAAAAAGTCGTTGCTATTGAGTGATAACATAATACCTTTACTGAAATTATCCCCTAGTCGGTACCAACGACGCTCACCGGATGTATTCGAAAATGAGCGAAAAGCGATGGGAAACACCTTTCCTTGCGTAAAATCAGTTTGCTCAGCAACATCATATGCAAACATGTTAAATACTTCCTGTACCCCTTCCTCAAGATACTGACGTAACGGCTGACCATTATCCGCTAGCCATGTCTTAGCCTGTTTTGTAGCGAACGCTTGCTCATCTAACGGCTCATTAACTGCGGCTAAAGCTTTGTCACGCTTTTTAATCTCCCTTAAACGTTCACGCATGCCATCAGGCAATTTGGCATACTTGGCATTAATTTTCGCAAGATACTCCTGCTTTTCTTCTTCGGTGCGGAGTCTATCCACATAAGGATTCGATTTTGATTGGTATAGGAAGCGGTTTTGGTAAAGCAATTGCGGCTTTGCCCCTTTAACTGCACCTTGATACAGTTGGACCTGTAACAATACATGCAGCATTGTGTTATCCGGTGTTAAGCTGTATTCCGGTGTAAGGATAAGCGCAGTATCATCTGGTGCTAATCCTAAGGTTTTAATTCCTTTTGAAGGCCATTCATCATAAACCTTCACTTGATTGTCAGCCAATTGAGGCAAGGTCGTAATCAACATTTGGTACTGCTTCTCATAGGCCTTTTTTAAGATATCGCCCGCAAGTAACTCTCTAATTTTTGTTATCGCTTCTTCTGCATCAGTCTCTCGGGATTCAT
Organism: Shewanella oncorhynchi; assembly: GCF_030848765.1. Lineage (NCBI taxonomy): Bacteria > Pseudomonadati > Pseudomonadota > Gammaproteobacteria > Alteromonadales > Shewanellaceae > Shewanella > Shewanella oncorhynchi. The sequence continues at coordinate 2,168,958 of NZ_CP132914.1, read as the reverse complement.
TAATTGCAGCCTCAGTCAAACCGACAATTAAACCGCCAAGCGCCCCTGCAGTGACACCCGCTGCAGCTAACGTACCATCAGACGTGCCATATAAGTGATACTGAGCTCCTAATTTTTTATTCGATAAATCAACGACTAATTGTGCATTATTGAGCTTTTCTTGTTGGTTAGTATCAAGGTTTACCTTGTAGGGGACTATGGTACAGGCCGATAAAGTGCTCACAGCCAATATCACCAGTAAAGGGGTTTTAAACATCAAGACTTTCATTTCAACTCCTTGTAATAAATATTTTTATTTTTCTCTCACCACACAAAACTGAATTTGAAACAACTGTTCAAGTCCAGGATAGATCTCGTTAATCACCCGACGAAGCTCAGAGAGTGACATATTTTCCTGCTTGGCATGTTGATCTGACAGATCAGAAAATAAAATAGGCACGACATCAATAATATGGATATCACAAAACCAGCGGTCGGTTTCGAAGGTTGAAACGGGAAGCGTTTGACCTGCAATCACATGGGATTCCGTTTCATCACGCAATGTAATGGTTTTAGTGCCACTTAATATATCGTGCTCAAAGCGCTCAAAAAAAGTGATTTTAGTTAATAACACACATCTTCCTCGGCTCAGGATATGAGCAATAAAATAACAGTAGAGTCAATTTTTCAAACTCATAATGCTAGGCAATATAATGGCTTTTGATCCACACTGACAGCCTACACCGCAGAATTTGCAGCATTTGTCGTGTGAAATACTAACAGTACCGTTTGAGTCAAATTGTTATGCTAACGCCATATAGCAAAACTAGTTCCCAAAGAGTAGCCGTTGTTTTCGACAAAATTCAGCAAAACATGGTCAGTTCGCTCAGATTGAGTTAGAATCCCGCCTCAATTGAGCCCTTGGCCTCATATTCCTGCGCGTAGCGGGTGCGAAACGAAATTAGAGACGTCATGAACAAGAAACAAAAGATCATCAAGAAAATAGCTAAACGCGCTAAGGCCAGACTGAATAAAGTCGACCCAGTGACTATCGGCTCACCTGCAAAATCAGGTTACATCTCTAAGGCTGATCGCGCAAAAATGGCGGCATCAGAAGCCGCGACTGAACAAGTCGAAGGCCAACAAGACACGCCAAGTATTGAAGAATAAGCAGTACCGAAGAATAAGAAGCTCAGCAGAATAGTTTTTTAGCGGCGTATTTTGGCATTGTTAGCTTAACTAAATGAAGTGCAAACGCCGTTTCAAACAAAATGCCACAAGCAATCTTGTGGCATTTTGTTTTTCAGCATTCCCATCATTAGCAGCTTTCTGACTGCTCCTCATTATTAAGAGCTCATTTTTTATCTGCGTTCTTGCCCACAGCTTCTACACGGCACAGCTAAGCCACATAACGTCAATTAGGCTTTTTACCCTCGTCTAAATAGGGCAATACGGGCTCATTTTCTTGCTCCTCCGTTAATTGCGCCATCTGCACGCACGAGGATGAAAGCGGATTGGTCGCACTCGGTAAGTTCTGTGCAACACAATTAGCGATTTCCTCTTCCTCACTCAGTACGACATTGCAGGGGATAGCATTCGCAGCATCAAGATTAGGCGCGGCTGAAAACTGTGCCTGCGCCGCCACTTTATCCACTAAACGATAGGCAACCCATACACCTAATGTGCCAAACAAAATAGACCCTAAAATTTGCCCAATCAATACACCGTAAACCCCGCCCCAAAGTGCACCAAAATACACAAAGGGCACTGTGCCTAAAGTGGCTTTACCTACGTTAAATAGCGTGGAATATTTGGCCTTGCCAAGGTTATTAAAGGACGCATTCGCCACGAATAAAATCCCCGAAAAGATAAAGAATACCGCGATATAACTGCAGAAAAAGTGAATAAGATCAGCACTATCGCCCTTCATATCAAACACACTGACCAAATGTGACTTAAGCATAAACAGCAGCAAAGACATTACCAGCACATACACAGTACAAAACTGAATCGCTCGCGTTAAACTCTCACGTACTCGGTCAAACTGACCTGCGCCAAAGTTTTGCCCAACAATAGGTCCAATCGCGCCAGAGAGTGCAAAAATCATCCCAAAGGCCACAGGGATTAAACGCCCCAATACTGCCCAGCCTGCCACATAAGCATCACCGAAATCGGCGATCGCTCGGGTCACAAAGGCATTTCCGATGGGAGTTGCCACATTGGTTAACATCGCAGGGCCTGCAATGGCAAAGATGGGCTTAAGATCGGCGATAAAATGTGCCTTATCGAAATGGCCTAACAATTTATGCTTAACCACCACACCGCGAGCTGCAATCACAAATACCGCCACCCGCGCTAAAACGGATGCCAATGCAGCGCCTTCAATCCCCATGGCGAACATGAAGATAAAAATCGGATCGAGTACCGCATTAACGCCGCCCCCCGCTAAGGTCGACATCATAGATAACTTTGCATCACCCACAGCGCGCAAAGCTCCGCCGAGCGCCATTGCAAGACAGATAAAAGGCAAGGAAGGCACGAGAATATACAAATAGCTCGCAGCAAGTTCTGCCGTATGACCACTCGCGCCTACTAAGGCAACTAGCTCAGGAATGAAGGTGGTGACCACTGCCGCCACCAGCACACTGATCAGTGTCGTCACAACCGCGCTATTGAGTAATAAGCGCTTTGCCAACACCACCTCTTTTGCGCCAATCGAGCGAGACACTAAAGCCCCTAATGCAATCGATAAACCAATTCCAATCGATGTGGTAAAAAACGAAATACTCCCCGCATAGCCCACAGCCGCCGCGAGTTCATGCTCTCCCAATAGGCTCAGGAAAAAGATATCCAGTAAATCCACGACAAATAAGGCAGAAATCCCTACCGCGGCGGTCGAACTCATCACTAAGATATGGCGTAATATGGGGCCTTCAACAAACTTGGCTTGCGTCATACGTGTCTTTTACCTACAAAAAATAAAAAGTGTTCGCCGAAGTCATCATGAAACGCCTTTATCAACGGGCACATCCAAGCTATCTAACTCACATCCACAACGACTACAATACATGGCATCAATATCATGACCTGTCTTATGGCATTGATTACACGAGCGTAAATCTCGATGACGCCCTACTTCTTGGGATATCTCGGCGGTTAAAATCCCCGTTGGGATTGCGATAATAGAGTAACCAATCAGCATAGTAAAAGCCGCAATCGCCTGACCTAATCCGGTTTTCGGGGTAATGTCACCGTAACCGACTGTAGTAATAGTCACAATTGTCCAGTACACAGATTTAGGGATTGAACTGAAACCATTATCTGGCCCTTCAACCACATACATTACTGAACTCAGTACCATAACGATCAAACTGACCGAGAAGAAAAACAAAAAAACCTTACGACTCGACTGCATCATCGCCCTAAGTAGAACATTTCCTTCACTCAAATAACGCAGTAATTTGAGTACGCGGAAAATCCTAAACAGCCTAAGTATCCGGATAACTAAGGTAAAGTTAGCGCCAGGGATCAGCAACGCCAGATAACTTGGCAATACCGATAACAAATCCACTAAACCATAAAAGCTGCGAGCATATAACACAGGATGAGTCGCGCAGTACAAACGTAGGCCATATTCAATCGTAAAAATAATGGTGAATACCCATTCCAACACAGAAATAAGCTGGCCGTATTCGCGATGGAATATCTCTACAGTGTCGAGGAACACTAAGCCGACACTCAACACAATACACACCATGAGGGCGATATCAAAATAGCGGCCAGCAGGAGTATCAGTGCCAAAAATAATGGTACGTAATTGACGTTTTAACAGACTTTCGGATTCGATATTCTCAGACATACAAACTTTTACTTCCTTGCAACAAACTGACTAACACAGGGATTACAGCATAAATATGCCACGAGTCTGCCATGCAATTGCACCTAGCTCAAAATTATCTACTCACAGTAGGATAAAATTGCGGTATGATGCCGAAAAAAGCCAACAACCTGTGTTTATTTTCGAGGACTCCATGCGCGCCACCCTACTTTCCACATTGACATCTCTCACTGTGACTATCGCGGCTCTCGTTTCACCCGAATTACATGCCTCTGGCATGGGTAAAGTGGATCTGGTGGTGATCACTAAATCCGAATCCAGTATGGCTTTATTACGCGATGGCAAAGTGCTCAAACAATATCGCATCGCCATGGGTGACCTACCCGCTGGACACAAATTAAAGGAAGGCGATCAACGCACACCACAGGGGCGTTATACCCTAGATTATAAAAAGCCTGATAGTGCTTATTATAAATCGATCCATATTTCCTATCCTAATGAAGAGGATAAACTCAGAGCCAAAGCCTTAGGCATTAGACCCGGAGGCATGATCATGATCCACGGCCAAAACCCTAAGTCGTCACTGCCGCCAGAACAAGCCCAGCAATACAACTGGACTGACGGCTGTATCGCGATTACCAACGCCGAAATGGATGAAGTGTGGAAAGTAGTCGATGAAGGAACGCCGATTGAGATTTGGCCTTAATCTTAGCCCGCTTCCTAATGGCAAAATGCCAAATAGATAATTGAACGATATCAAACACGCCCAGCTTAATGGGCGTTTTTATTTAACCTTTTAAAGCATGATGTTAGTTGTAATAGTCTCGGTCATTTACTTAAGGGATAAAACTAACGCCAATAGAAATGCCTTGGAGTATTTATGCCTAAATTCAACGAGCCTGTTGCGCCGCACAGTGCAAACCTCAGCTATGAGCAATTAATCCAAGGCTGGCCAGCCTTTGAAGCACAAATTGTCGCTTTCCTTAAGACCTTAGATTTAACAGATAAAGCACTGTTTTGCGATCACGTGGCATTACGCGTTAACTCTATCGCCAGTGCCAATGCACTGAAAGACGCCTTTAGCCGCATAGGTAAAATCATTTCAGACAACATCATCAATGGCCGTACGATTCTGATCATCGAGCTAGACACGCCACTCACACTCGGTCAATTTAGCATTGCCTGCGTCGAGCTTCCCTATCCTAGAGATAAAGTTTATCCACAGGAAGGCTGGGAGCACATAGAGTTAGTTATTGATTCTAAAGCCAAAGATTGCGATACCTTGAGCCAAGATTTACTGGTCTTATGTCCAACACTCCGCTCTTTACTCAACCTAGGACTGAGTCCATTGCCGCAATCTGAGCAGACAGCTGAATCAGAGCAGTCAAGATTACCAGACTTGCCATCCCTTGCTGAGATTAAGGTCAAGATGAGCTCGCCCAAAGGCGATAAAGAACGTTTAGCCAATCCAACTATCGCCTTTAAACGCGGCAATGTGTGCATTAAAGTGCATCCCCATGGCATAAAAGCGGTCATCGCGAGCGAACAAGTATCTGAATGTTAAGTCAGACTTAAACTCAAGCAGATAAAGCTGAGCTTAGATTTTCATCGGCACTTGCCTTAGCTAAAACCTACGACAGTACCTGAGTTAACATCTGAGTTGATGACAATTTAATCAGATTCAATATTCTCGTTATTTTTAGGTCAGTTTTTTGGTAGTTTTGTCAAAAATCGCCAAAATTAAATCTAAAAAACAGCATATTTAGCGTAACTTAGGACGTATAACTCGCAGATGCCATCAGGCACAAATTATCGTGTCCAGTAAATGGATGCTATGTGCAAACAGAGGATCGCCAATGAAGCCACACAAGAACGAAGCACAAATATTGAAGTTCGCCATGGAAATCGGCGTGGGCTATGCCAAAAAACGCGGATATGCAGACTTTGACAAAGGCATCTCACCCAAAGACAAAGTGGAATGCATTTATCGTTTATTGGTCACCGACAACTTAATCCAGCCACTGGCCAAAGATAAAGAAGATGGGCCAAACATGAAACATAAACTGATTTTATGGATCACCCGCCAACTGCCTGCTGATCATCCACTATTGAAGTAATCTTTTTAGGCGACTCGGTTAAAAATGATTATTGGCAAGCGGACATTTGAAGCTAGCCTAGAAAGAAGCCAACTCACTATGTGTTCACGATAAGGATCACCATTAAATGGCGCATTATTGCGCCATTTAAGTGAGCCAGAGTTGAATATCGAACCTAGCCCTTTTTGGCCGCTTTGTTGGCTTTCTCATTCGCTAGCACTGTTGCCATTGGCGGCACTATGGTTGTAGGGTCGAGGCGCATTTGATACCAGTTCACTCGCCAATCTAAGTGTGGGCCATTTGCACGGCCTGTTGCGCCCACCTCTGCAACAGCTTGGCCTTGCTTAACCGCTTCACCCGCGTTGACGTACAGCTTACTCAAGTGCAAAAAACTCGAACTCACGCCATAACCATGATCGATCACCATAGTCCCGCCCGAATAAAACATGTCAGGCACAGAAAGACTAATAACACCATCGGCGGGTGCGACCACTACAGTGCCGGTTTTCGCCGCCACATCCACCCCAAAGTGTGGATTACCGGGTACATCATTATAAATACGTTGGCTACCATAAACTCCGGAAATACGCCCCGTCAGCGGCCAAATAAACTCCTGTAAAAAGGCCGTTTGCTCGCTAAATGTTGCCCGCGCCGCTTTCACCTGCGCCGTGTCTTTCGCCGCTCTTTCCTGCGCGACAGGATCAGGCTTCATAATCTTCGAGCTAATGCCCTTTACACTTTGAATATCGTACTCTCGCTTGGTTAAGGTTAAAGGCTTAACCTCAGTCAAACCATCGGGATAAACCAAGGTTAGCTGCTGGCTCAGTTCACCGTCACGATCAAAACCAAAGGCAAAATGACCATCAGGCGTGACCTTGATGGCTTCACCATTTAAGCTAATCTGAGTGCCCGCTGGCGCTTGACCCCGCATTAATGCGCCTTGCTCTAACTTACCCTGTAAACTCACCTCAGCTTGTACCTGAGGCGCAATGAGCACTAGGCCCAAAGTGAATAATGCCGATAAGCAGCGCACTGGATTTGAACTTAGGGGGGCTCCACCGTGAGATAAAAATTGCGATACTTTATTTCTCAACATCTTATTATTTTCCAGCATCTTAGTTTCCAATATCCTAGTTTCCAACATCTTCAAAAAATCCTTATCGATGGGCAATAGGGATCAAGACCCACTAAATACATTCATCGCGACACAAAACGCAACCGAATTCAATCAATGCCACGTTAACCTAACGCACCATAAAAATCGATTCTGCAAACCCACATCCCTGTCGTAATCTCAGTTCAGCCTATGCTAAAAACACACAAAAAAGCCCCGATAATCTACCGAGGCCTATTAAATCCGTGATTAAAAGGTGAATAGTTTAAGTCCATTCACTTATATCAGCTCGTAGTGCCTATCCCTTAACGACGATCGCGCCCTTGCCAACACCTTCAAACGCCACCACTTTAAACTGACTTCCTGGCACTTTAGCGACTAATGTCGTGGCAATATAATCGGCTAACAACTCAACCGTCGTGTCGTGGGGAATTAAATCACAGCATTCCTTTGGCATTGCCAATTGGAAATCCCCTTGGGGGGCTTGGTAATGAAAACCATAGTGGCTGTCATCGGTTATCCGCGTTTGCGGCGAAAGATTAAGGGTCTTAACTGAAACCAAGTCTTCTTCACTGCCTAAATAAATATCGTGCCAACGTTTGGCCCAATACTCATCCCACTTAGCTGCTGGACTGCCATTTTCATAAACGTGAATAGGACTACGATGCCCATGGGCGATACGCTGACAATTACCATCGTGTTTACGTAAACCATGGCTGTAATGGTAATAAGGCGTATCGAGGATTTCGTGTCTCAAGGTGAGCGTGATCCCTTCGACATTCTTAGGTAAAGCTTCGCGCAATGCTTTCTGTAAAAAGGCATTCACGCTGGGAATATCAATCTCTTCGGTCGGCACTAAGGCAAAGGCTTGTGAAGGACAGGCCAAATGAATTTCACCTAGCTGACTATCAAAATCCATCCATACTCTATCGCCCTGCTGTTGCCATCGCACACTGCTGCAGGCCGTAGGCACTAATAAACGATGATCGGCCACCGCATCTATGGTCTGCTTGATCGTACGTTTGACTTTAGCAAAATCGAGTACCATGTTTTGCTCGTCTAATCCGCCTTCTAGCAGAACATCAACAATCCAACTCTCCCCCACCATGCCGCGCTTTGGGCACAAATAGGAAAAATCGATCACAGTTAAATCTTTGACAAACAATTGCATTAACGCTCCTCGGCAGAAAAACAGTCCACCTATATAATTTTATAGCACCGCTTGGCGATGGCCGAGCATGCTAACTTGAGGCACTCAACACGAGTTAACTCAACATGAATGGAGATTCTAATCAATTCCGTCTGTTGTCGCGACAAATGAATCCACTCGGCCCAATATTTTGTATCAGATGTTTGTATCAGATGTGTGTATCAGGTAGTCGAAAATCCAGCAATGCAACTCATTGCAACCATCAGGTACCGATAGGCAGAAAGCAACAATGCATCGACCTTGTCGATTAACAGATAAAGCCTTAACAGAAATACCACTCAACCTAGCAAAATAACAACGTAAAAACAGCGAATTAGATCGCAAAAGCTTAATCCGCAACAGCGATAGACCCAATCGAAACAAAGCATTATCACTCAGCATTATTAACCGCTAGCATCCCTGTTAAACCATACAAAAACCAAGGTTATATAGGGAGAAATAAGATGACTAAACTTACATCTATCGCCATTTTCATCGCAGGTATGTTAGCCAGTACCCATGCTATCAGTGCAGAACCCATCGAAGTCATTACAGCAGCCAAGATCACTGAGCCTGAAAAAGTTGAATTAGGTAAAATGCTGTTCTTCGAACCCAGACTGTCTAAATCTGGTTTTATCTCTTGTAACTCTTGCCATAATTTATCCACTGGTGGTGTCGATGCACTGCCAACGTCTATTGGTCACCATTGGCAGGAAGGCCCAATTAACTCGCCCACAGTGCTTAATGCCGACTTTATGCTGGCTCAATTTTGGGATGGTCGTGCCAGTGATTTAAAAGAACAAGCCGCGGGCCCTATCGCCAACCCGAAAGAGATGGGCTTTACCCATGAACTCGCAACTGAAACTATCGCCTCTATGCCCGCCTACCGAGCGCACTTCGCCAAGGTCTATGGCGATGAAAAAGTCACAATTGACCGTTTAACCGATGCGATTGCCACCTTTGAAAAAACCTTAGTCACCCCTAATAGCCCCTTCGATCAATATCTTCTGGGCAAGCAAGAGGCCATCAGCGCGAATGCCAAAGCGGGTTACCAACTCTTCAAGGATAAAGGTTGCGTGAGTTGCCATAACGGCCCCGCTGTCGGTGGAACCATGTATATGAAAATGGGACTCATCAAACCGTTCCACACCAATAACCCAGCAGAAGGTCGTAAGGGCGTCACAGGTAAAGAAGCTGATAAATATGTGTTTAAAGTGCCGACACTACGCAATATTGAGCTCACCTACCCCTACTTCCATGATGGCAGCGTCTGGACCTTGGAAGAAGCGGTGAATACCATGGCAGACATTCAATTAGGGCAAAAACTCTCTGACCAAGAAGTGAAAGAAATGGTCGCCTTCCTTGAGTCCTTAACGGGCGAACAGCCGCAAATCACGCTACCTATTTTGCCACCATCGAATAAAGATACGCCACGTCCTGTGCCATTTAGCTCCAATAATTAACATAGGCAACGAGTCACTGACTAAGAAGTACTCACTTAGCTGTACTCACTTAGCATAGACACTAAGTCAGCGCGACTTAGTTAACAAAAAGGCCGAGAGTAAAAACTCTCGGCCTTTGGTTATTCTTTCGCTTAAAAAACGATAGATTAATTAAGTACTATTCGCCTTTAAGACGACGATCAAGCTGATCTTTTAAGTTTGCTGGCACACCTTTGATTAAAATCGTGTCAGAGATGGGATCGTAAATCACCCGTTGGCCTAAGTGACCGCCGTCAAAACTTAACGTTACGCCACCACCCGTACCAGAAAACTTCTTCAATTGGCGCAGGGTCGATTTATCGGCCGGAAACTCTTCATCAAGATCATAACTGCCGCCACGGGCAAAATCATAGAAGGAGTCCATACCTTGATCGGCTAACTCATCGGCCAAGTCTTTGATCTCAATGTCAGCGCCTTCATCGAAACGCTCACTACAGTATTCAAACACTTTATTACGGCACTGCTGACGCTCGTCTTTCGTCAACTCACTACTGGCAACAAAATCTTCAACCGCATTCATTAAGGTTTTGTTTTGCGCCTTAGTGTTGACGCCTTCTACGCAGCCCATAAAGTCGAGGAAAAAGTCGGCGACTTTACGTCCCGCACGGCCACGGATAAAGGAGATGTACTTGCGAGAATCCTTATCGGCTTGCCACTCAGTTAAATCGATACGCGCCGCGAGTTGGATGTTATTTAAATCCAAATGGTTATTTTGCGACAGTTCCATATCGTCTAATACTGTCATTGACGACTTAGCACTTAATAAAGCCACAAACAAATAATCGCTGGTGATGCTGGTATAGCAAGACATCAACAGGAAACCGCCTTGACTGAAGTCGTACTTTGACAATTCTTCTTGCAGTAATTTACTGGCTTGACCGGAAAACTCCACAAACCCTAAATCGCCGCCACGGTATTGAGTTAGCGCATTGGCAAAGGCGGGGTTCGCCTCACCGTCGTCACCATGGATACCAAAATAGCCAAAACCTTTACCAGCCTTTCCCGTATATGTCTGATGCAACTCGTCGAGCATCACCTCGACCGCCTGACCGTTCAGCAGAGGTTGAGGACGCAAACGGCAGCGTAATTGCCCCTGGCTGTCCTGAGAAATCTCGTGAATAATTGCGTGTTCGATGTTAATACTCATAAGCCCTGATAGTGATACTGGGATAAATCCGCTATTATATGCCGCTAATCCATTCCAAAGTGAAACATTTTTTGATTATGGCAATCCAATCGAAATACTCAAACACCCAAGTTGAATCATTAATCGCCGAAATATTGGCTGTGTTAGAAAAGCATAAAGCACCGACTGACCTGAGCCTGATGGCATTGGGTAACTGCGTGACTAACCTGCTAGAACGTAAAGTGCCCAGCGAATCGCGCCAAGCCGTGGCCGAACAATTTGCAAAAGCACTCGCACAATCGGTTAAATCCCAGTAAGTTAACTGGGTAATAATCATCAAAAGAATATAAGATACAAGGCCTTTTAGGAATAAGCGGATCACTATGGTCGAGCGAAAAAAGCAAATGAGCCGCGATCGGGTTTCCCGGCTCATCAACTGGGGGCATTGGTTCGCCTTCTTCAATGGCTTATTAGCCATGATAGTCGGAAGCCGATACCTTGGCAGCGTAGGTTATCCAGAAACTTGGTATGGCTGGTTTTATCTGAGCGTCAGCACTATTGGTCAGTTTAGCTTTCTCGCCTTTATCGCCTATTTGATCTGCCTATTTCCACTAACCTTGATATTGCCCTATTCAAAGATATTAAGAGGTGTCGCGGCGGTGATCGCGACCCTAAGTCTTTGTATCTTATTGTACGATACCATTGTTTACGCCGATTACGGCATGCACTTGAGCCCCTTCGCCTTCGATTTAGCTTGGGCGGATCTCAATGCCCTACTCCGTGGTACTTCTTATATCGTCACACCGCTGGCCATCATCGCCATTGAACTGACCATGGCCAATTTTTTGTGGAAACGCATAGAGAAAATCCAAAAACTCAATTTAGGCAATAAAGTTATCACCTTAGTGTGTATCTGTTTTATCAGCAGCCACTTGATCCACATTTGGGCCGATGCCGCCGATATCACCGAAATTACCCGTTTCGACGATACTTATCCTTTATCTTATCCCGCGACTGCTCGCTCCTTTATGGAAAGTCACGGTATCGATGGTTCATACCAAGGCGATGACGTCAATCACAACACCAGTATACTCAGCTATCCAGAGCAGCCACTCACCTGCCAGGCCGACACGAAAATTAACGTGTTGATGATTACCATAGACAGTTTGCGGGCAGATATGGTCGATGGTAAAAGCATGCCATTCCTACACCAATACACTGAAAATAATCAATCTTTTACCCAGCATTTCAGCGGCGGCAACCAATTTAGAACGGGCATGTTTTCGCTACTCTATGGCCTGCAAGGCAGTTATGGCGATGCGCGAATTTTTAATAGCACCAGTCCTTTACTGACAAGAAGTTTTCAACAAGCAGGCTATGAATTGGGGCTTTTCCTCCCTGAAACCAATCTCAATTTGCGTTCATCACAAGCGATGTTTAATGACTTTAATCCTGTCGTAGCCAAAGAAACCAATGGCAGTGCCGATGCCGATTTGCACACAGTGGCCAGTTTTAACGAGTGGCACAGCATCCAACATAAACCTTGGTTGGCGCTCGTTAACTTAAAAGCGCCAGAAAATTTTGATACTCCCGTGGGTTTTCTGGGTATCGAAACAGTGAAAGCCAATACCGACCTTATGCCAGCGCAAAAAGTACTGTTTAATCAATATCGCCAATCTCTGTATTTTGTCGATCAACAACTCAAGGCGATGCTGGCCAATGTGTCTAACGACACCTTAGTGATTATCACTGGGGTCAATGGCAAAATGTTCACCAGCAATAGTGATGAAGCTAATCGCAACCTGTCACCACAGAGTGTCAAAGTGCCATTAGTGATCCACTGGCCGAATACTGGCGCTTCTAAGGTCAAATACCGCACCAGCCATTACGGCATTGCGCCGACTTTAATGACCCACGTGCTAGGTTGCACCAATAACACGACAGATTACAGCGCTGGCCGCAGCCTATTACAACCTGACAAAGAAACGTGGATCTATATAGGTGATAGCCGTATTTTTGCTATCTATCAAGAAGCAGAAGTGACAGTGATTGACCGCCACGGTAAATATCGTATTTACGATGAAAACTATGAACATAGGCTCAATAAAAAAATGAGCGCGCCTGAATTGATTGAAGTGATGCGTGAAGGTCGACGTTTCTATAACCACTGAGCTTCATCATCTTAGTTAAAAAAGCCCCATTCCTACAGGATTGGGGCTTTTTTATTCCCTGGCGACTGGATGAATACGAAATGCACGAAGCTTGGATTTAACTGCGTGGGTTGAAGGGACAGCGTAGCGAGTCTCTTGTAGCTAAGCTAGTCTCTTCTGATGGACCTTACCTGCCACTAAAGCCAAAAGCCGCTATCTTTAGATAACGGCTTTTTAAGGCTTAGGTTTAAATCAACTCAAGTCACTCTACAATCAATCGGCTTTAACCGTAGAGTAGCGTGCTAACCAATGGGCGTAGGAAGCGGGTAATACCCAAGATGGGCGCGCAATTTTCAAGGTTTGCGCCGCTTGATACGGCCAATGTGGATTCGCTAAAAACGCTTTACCTATCATCACTAAATCCATTTGTTCATCTTCAATGGCCGCATTAGCTTGATGTGGATCATCCATACCCCAAGACGTCGCAACAGGGAACCCCACTTCTTGACGAACCCGCGCTGCAATAGGCGCCAAAAATGCCGGACTCCATGGAATATTTGCCGTTGGGGTCGAGAAGCAAATGCTGACGTTCAGCATATCGAGCCCCGCTTGCTTAAATTGCTTCACCAAGGCTATCGATTCCGTCAGTGTTTCTTCATCTTTATGGTCGAATTCAATCACACCAAATCGCGCCGTTAAGGGTAAATGCGATGGCCAAACGTCTCTTACCGCGGCAATGGTTTCTAACAAAAAGCGCCCCCGCCCTTCGGCACTGCCACCGTATTGGTCGGTGCGTTGATTGGCATAGGTTGAAAAGAAGCTTTGGGCTAAATAACCGTGGGCGAAATGCAGTTCTAACCATTCAAATCCTGCCGCTAAAGCACGCTTTGCCGCCGCCACAAAGTCGGCTTTAACCCGCTCAATGTCCTCAATCGTCATAGCGGTAGGCACTTTAGGTAAGTTTGCGCCAAATGCGACAGCTGATGGTGCAATCGGTTGCCAACCTCGCGCGTCATCATCGGCAATATGATCATCCCCTTCCCACGGGATATTGGCACTCGCTTTACGGCCTGCATGACCAATCTGAATGCCTGCAACAGCACCCGCATTTTTAATCGCACTAGCCACTTTTGCTAAGCCTTGTGCTTGTTCATCATTCCATAACCCAAGGCATTTGGGGGTGATACGGCCTTCAGGAGAAACCGCAGTGGCTTCAACTACGACAAGACCGGCACCGCCACGGGCAAGGCTAGTGTAATGCACCTGATGCCAGTCGTTAATGAGTCCATCTGTGGCTTGGTATTGGCACATGGGTGCAACGGCAATACGGTTTTTGAGGGTGATGTCTTTAAGTTTGAAGGATGAAAATAGATCGGCCATGGTGTTTCCTGTGTCTATTAAGATCAAAAGGTATTTGAATACTGAATGACGACAGACTAGTCTTATCGTGCCATAATTAAAAGCACGTACAGATTATAGATTTGATAAATTTTACTTATGACAAATCCACAGTGGTTACACACCTTTAGCGTTCTAGTCGAGAAAGGGAATTTCACCCGCACCGCCGAAGCTATAGGTATCACCCAAGCGGCTGTGAGCCAGCATATCAGTCGCTTAGAAGAAACCTACGGCACACTGTTTTTACGCCGCACCCGCCAGCTTGAAATCACTCCCATAGGGGAAAACCTGCTGACCTACGTTAAAGAAGTTGAATGCGCGCAGAAACGCCTACAACAGAAACTTATCCATGATGACGCCAATGCCGGTGATATTAGCCTTATCACTCCAGGTAGCATTGGTTTAACGCTTTTTCCACTATTAATCGAATTACAACAAGCCTTTCCGGCGTTAAGCATTCGCCACCGTTTTGCACCTGATAGTGAGATAGTGGCCTCAGTGTTGGCCAATGAACATGAAATCGGCATGGTAACCTTAAAACCTTCCGATCCTCGTATTCACAGCACACATTTTACCGAAGAGCCGCTTGAACTTGTGGTACCTGCAAGCCATAAACAACATGAATGGGCTGATTTACAACGGCTAGGGTTTATCTCCCATCCCGATGGTGAGGCCATGGCGACTCGGCTGCTTAGCCGTAAATATCCAACTCACCCCGGCATTCAAGAGATCCCCTGCAAGGGATTTACCAACCAAATCAGCCTCATTCTCGAACCTGTAGCAAAAGGGCTAGGATTTACGGTTATCCCGCAATACGCCCGCAAAGCCTTTGAACGACAAGAAGATATCTATGTTGTGGAATGTGGCAGCCAAGTTGTAGACACCATTTGGCTTATCCATCGTGCGGAATGGCCCTTATCGCGCAGAGCCCAAAAAGCGATCACATTTTTAAAGGGGAAAATATAAAACCCCATTAAAAAATGGGGCTCGACACAGGTTGCCACACAGGAATAGTCAGCGTTAGCAACGGATACATAAGACTCAGAGGCTATTGATTAATATCCAATTCATTATGGATCAATACCACGCACTGAGAAGCAAACAACATCTTAGGCCCTAGGCTAATCTTTTGCGCGCCGAGTCGTTTCAAGGTATTAAAACTTTTCTTCGGCATAGGAATATGATCGGTCAGCAAAAAGCACGGATTCCCCACAAATTCTTGCT
The DNA here is from genome assembly GCF_030848765.1 of Shewanella oncorhynchi. Taxonomy (NCBI): domain Bacteria; kingdom Pseudomonadati; phylum Pseudomonadota; class Gammaproteobacteria; order Alteromonadales; family Shewanellaceae; genus Shewanella; species Shewanella oncorhynchi. The sequence continues at coordinate 2,153,342 of NZ_CP132914.1, read as the reverse complement.
CACGGATTGAAGTGCCCTTCTTATCCATCATAAACAATTGATAATCCACCGCGAGGTCCTGTACCAGCTTTTCAAAACTGATGGTGCTCACAGTAATGCCCTCGTCAACAACACGGGTTTGCTCCTTCGTCATACCCCGAGAAATATCTAAGGCTTTGGCAATTTTAGTGAGCAAAGCTTGCTCGTGAAAACCACCAATATGGCAAATATTTCGAGTATCGAAGCAAATAGTGCGGGAAAAATCATGGGTACTTTCTAGCACCAAATAAACGACAACATCGTTTCGATGGGACTGAGCCACAAAGATAGTGTTCATCAGGGTATGAGCTAAAATCTCGGTATGCGCCTCTTGGCCGACAGAAGCCAAAAACAACTGACTGTCAGTAGGTGCTGATCTTGCTCGTAAAACAAACGCGCGCATAGGTAAATGTCCTACTCAATAATGTCTTAAATGCTAAATGGCGGATGCATATAATTTGTGAAATTGACAATTTCGCCTTGAAAATTTTTGCCTTTGGCTGTACCAAAATCAGCCTAATCACTCGAACTTGAACCTTAGTCGCAAGCAGCGTTAATCATATGGGCAGCGAAAAGGTATAAAAAACAAAACCCGTATAGCAATGCTAACACGGGGTTTTGTTTTACTTAACTGCTGGTTATTTTAATGATTAAAACAAACTAACAAAAAGCATCTAATTTGATCGGTCTGAGAGGATTCTAACCTCCACCCCCTGACACTCTATAACAGTAAATCGCTTAATCATAACCTGCTAAATTTAAACATAAATCATGTGATTTTGCACGTTTTAATTACCTCAACAATTTATGTACACTTACACGCAAATGCGATATCAAGGCTACAAATACAACAAATTGAGCGTATTCAAACAAAATAACATCCCATTAGTTGTAATCAATATCGGATAACAACCAATGGGATCTAGGGAATACCTACAATCCCTGCATTTTCCCGATTCAGCAATGTGCTCTGACGCGGTAGCCATACGTGCAGGAATCACTCAGCATGTCACCTTTCCTATAGATAATTCCAGCATCAGGACATAGTTAAGGAGGTCCTAAACCAGCTTTAACAGGCCAAGAAAGGACGAATATTGTTCCTCCATGGCCCGATGGCTGGCAAACCACGTGGCCGCCGTGAGCTTCAGCAATTGTTTTAACCACTGCGAGGCCGAGTCCACTGCCACCACTTTTCCGAGAGCGAGACGGATCAACTCGGCGAAATGCCTCGAATATGTAGCTTGCTGCTTCATCAGGAATACCTGGGCCTTCATCTTCTACGGTTAGATAACAGCTTGCCCCCACGCTGTAGAGTCTTACAGTCAAAGTGCCAGGATCAGCATGCTGGCGTGCATTTTCCAGCAGCGCCATCAACGCTTGACGTATTCGTATAGCATCACAGTAAACTTTAAGTCTTGTATCGAGTTCCTGCTTCAGTATGAATCCCTTAGCGTCTAACACCGCAGCGAAAGTCTCAATCACCGCACTAAGTTCCTCGGCTAAACAGACCTCATCCCGCTGTAACTCTAGATGACCACTGTCATTGAGGCTCAGCACTCGTAAATCTTCGATCAGGTGATTAAGGCCTTCAACCTGCCGTAACAGTCCCTCGAAGAGCTCACTGCTGGGGCTAAAAACGCCTTCCGCTAATCCCTGCAACCGACCACGCAGAATGGTGACAGGGGTACGGAGTTCGTGAGCGATTGCCGCGTTCCAAAACTCCCGCTCGCGAGTCATATACTCTAGGCGCTCGGCCATAGCATTGAAGTCACTCACCAATTGCGCCGTCTCCCCCATCGCATGTTGGTCCATTCGCGCACGCGCGTTAAGCTTGCCCTGGGCGACTTCGCGCAGGCTATATGCCACAGAGTTAAGAGGAGTAAGAATGCGCCGTGACAGGCGAATGGCAACAAATAGCGCCATCCCCAACGCGGCTATGATAGTGCAAACTATCCATAGCATCTCCATCTGAGAAGGCATCCAGGTTTCAGATATACTGCCTGGCAGGTAGGCTACTGCAATGGCATAGAATACATAGGAGCCAAACACTGACAGGAAAATGATGCCTAATGTCATTACCGCTAGGGACTGGATAATTTGCCTGCGCAAACCCGGTGTTTGCCTCATACTTCACCACCAAAGCGATAGCCAACCCCCCAGACACTGAGCGGCACTCCTTGAATACCGAGGGCTTCAAGCTTTTTACGTAGCTTACTGATATGACTGTCTACCGTTCGTTCCTGAGTATCGCCCTCAGGCAAGCAATTAATTAACAGCTCCTCACGGCTAAAAGCACGTTTCGGTGTTCGCATCAAGCAAGCGAGCAGTTTGAACTCGGTCAAGGTCAGATCCAGTGCCTGCTGCTGACCGTTACAGATTACGCTAGCCTCGTGGCTGTCTAAGTCGATTTGGAACTGGCCGACGCGCAACATTTGGGTATTTATAGGCGTGTTAGTGCGGGCGCGTCGCAGTACCGCCTGCACCCTAGCCACCACTTCGGCGGGATTGAATGGTTTAACCACGTAGTCGTCAGCACCGAGGCGTAACCCCATTAATTTATCGATATCTTGATCAAGCGCGGTGAGCATGATCACCGGCGTGTCACCACGGGAGCGAATTTCATTCAGTACATTCCAGCCATCGAGATTCGGCATCTGTACATCGAGCAGCAATAGATCGGGCTTAAATGCTTGGTGCATAGCTAGCGCTTGGATACCATCGATAGCATGTTGAGTTCGCAGCCCACTGCGCTGCAAATAAGCGATAAGGATATCGGCAATCTCTGCTTCATCCTCTGCAATTAACACCAGTGCCGAAGTCATAGAACTTACGGACGCATTGAGATTAGCCATGGATTGCCCCAACGTTAAAATTGCTGAACTTTATCATCCCCTCCATACATTCTCCACAATGTCTCGAATAATTCGCAATACTGACTCGTCATAATTCAGCATTAGTTCTCTAGCGTTTGATAAAACGCCATTAGTGAGATCGCTGTACATTGAGGAGAGTAGGTTATGTACATCAAACAGCGGCACTTAAGCTTTGTGTTATTTGTAGGAATTGCCGTGTTGGGATTGGTAGGTTGTGATTCAGCAGTACAGGATGAAGAGACAACTGCTCCGGTTCAAGTGTCAGTGATGACATTAGAAAATGAAGAACTATTGGTGACTAAAGATCTGCCCGGTCGTGTCGCTGCGGTTCGCAGCGCTGAGATCCGCGCGCAAATTAGCGGCATAGTGCAAGGTCGTCTATTCGAACAGGGCGCCGAGATAACATCTGGCACTGTGCTGTTTCAAATAAATCCAGCGCCATTTAAAGCGGATGTCGATATTGCTGCTGCAGCGTTACAGCGTGCCGAAGCAGTATGGATTCGGGCTCGTCAAGAAGCCGATCGCTTAGCCTCTTTGATACAAACCAAGGCCGTCAGCCAACAAATGCATGACGATGCTATTTCCCTGCGCGATCAGGCTGCCGCAGATATAGCCCAAACCAAAGCTACGCTGGCACGGCGTCAGTTAGATCTACAGTTTGCCAGCGTCGAGGCACCCATCTCCGGACGTATAGATGAAGCATTAGTGAGTGAAGGTGCATTGGTCTCACCCACCGATGCCACACCCATGGCGAGGATCCAACAAATCAACCAAGTGTACGTTGATGTACGTCTTCCAGCATCAATGCTGGAAGCGATGCGTCAGCAGGCCAACTCTGGAGCCCCGGAGTTGGCTGTTGAGATCCTTAGCAGTAGTGGCGAGCCTCTTGGCATGCAAGGGCATATCTTATTTTCAGGTATTCAGGTAGATGCAGGTACTGGTGATGTACTGCTGCGCGTACTGGTAGATAACCCGCAGCATCGTCTGTTACCCGGTCTTTACGTAAAAGCTCGCATTCCACAAACTTACTATCCTACGGCTCTGAACGTGCCTCAGCAGGCTGTGACTCGCAAAGCTGGCCAACCCCAAGTGTGGGTGCTTGATGAGCAGACTAAGGTGCAGCCTGTGGCAATAAAGGTCAATGAATTGGTGGCAGGTCGCTATCACGTAGTATCCGGCCTAAGCGCTGGCCAGCAGATAGTTGTTGAAGGCATCGAACGCCTAAGCCCAACTGCGCAGGTCGTCGCGCGCCCTTGGCAACCTACTATTGCTAATCAGCAACTTAGCGCTGTCGTACGCTAAATTTGGAGAAGTCGCCATGCCGCAGTTTTTCATCAACCGCCCAGTATTTGCTTGGGTGATAGCCTTATTTATCGTACTGATTGGCGTCATCGCCATTCCACAGTTACCCATCTCCCGCTACCCATCAGTGGCACCCGTGTCGGTGAGCATTTATGCCGCTTATCCAGGAGCCACGCCACAGACACTTAATGACTCAGTGGTAAGTCTAGTCGAGCGCGAATTGTCAGGAGTGAAGAACTTACTCTACTTCGAATCATCAGTTGACAGCTCGGGCAGTGCACAGATCACAGCTACCTTTAAACCGGGCACGAATGCTGAAATGGCCCAAGTGGACGTGCAAAACCGCATTAAGGCTGTCGAACCACGCCTACCTCAAGTTGTACGGCAGAGCGGTCTGCAGGTTGAATCGGCCGCTTCAAGCTTTTTGATGATGATTGGTATGACCTCACCTAACGGCCAATTCGACGAAATCGCGCTAAACGACTATTTGGCGCGCAATATTGTCGAGGAGTTGCGCCGAATCGACGGTGTTGGTCGCGTGCAATTATTCGGTGCCGAGCAAGCCATGCGCGTCTGGGTAGACCCAAATAAACTCACCGCCTATGGCCTGACAATGAACGACCTTGCTATCGCTATTGAGCAGCAAAACGCACAAATAGCCCCAGGGCGACTCGGTGATGAACCTGTCTTACAGGGACAACGACTGACGGTCCCCCTAACAGTGCAAGGACAACTCAGCACGCCCGAGGAGTTCGCTGCTATCGTCCTACGTGCAGGTGCCGATGGTGCAAAATTGGTGCTCGCAGATGTTGCTCGGGTCGAGCTTGGCGCTCAGTCCTATGGTTTTTCTAACCGTGAGAATGGTGTGGCGGCGACCAGTGCTGCTATCCAGCTCTCGCCAGGAGCCAACGCTGTACGCACAGCTTCTGCGGTACGTGAACGCCTAGCCGAACTGGCGCCGATGATGCCAGCTGGCATGAACTACTCAGTGCCATTCGATACAGCTCCCTTCGTCAAAGTGTCTATCGAAAAAGTAATCTATACCCTGTTTGAAGCTATGGCGCTGGTATTTATGGTGATGTTCCTGTTCCTGCAGAACCTGCGCTACACACTTATACCAGCTATCGTCGCGCCCATAGCGCTACTCGGTACCTTCGCGGTGATGTTACTGGCAGGCTTCTCAATCAACTCGCTGACCATGTTCGGCATGGTGCTGGCCATTGGCATTATTGTTGACGATGCTATTGTGGTGGTGGAAAACGTTGAGCGACTGATGGCTACCCAAGGACTGTCGCCGCGAGAGGCAACCTCACAGGCGATGAAGGAAATTACCGGCGCGGTGATCGGTATCACGCTAGTGCTGACCGCCGTATTCATCCCCATGGCCTTCGGTAGCGGCTCAGTGGGAGTGATCTATCAACAATTCACTTTGTCGATGGCGGTGTCTATTCTGTTTTCGGCCTTCCTCGCACTGACCCTAACGCCAGCACTATGCGCCACGCTACTGCGCCCAGTTAGTGCTGATCACCATCAAAAAGGCGGTTTCTTCGGCGCCTTCAACCGTGGATTTGAACAACTCACCGCAGGCTACAGTGAACGCGTAGCACGATTGGTTGGACGCAGTGGACGTATGATGGCGGCATTCGCCGTACTCTGCATGGTGCTAGTCATCGCTGCAGGGCAATTGCCGTCATCCTTCCTGCCAGAAGAGGATCAAGGCTATTTCATGACCTCCATCCAATTACCCACAGGCGCTACCAGCGAGCGCACGCTGGATGTGGTCAAAGCCTACGAGGCGCACGTCGCCTCACGCCCTGCGCTGGATGCCAACATGATAGTCCAGGGCTTTAGCTTTGCAGGCTCCGGCCCCAATGCCGCCATGGCTTTCACTATGCTCAAGGACTGGGATCAACGAAATGGCGCCACAGCTGCCGAAGAAGCGGCACTGGCGCAGCAAGCTATGGCTGATAACGTCGAAGGCACAGTGATGACCATGATGCCGCCAGCCATTGACGAGCTGGGCACATCCTCAGGTTTCACTCTGTTCCTGCAGGATAGATCCAATCGGGGCGAGGCTGCATTGATAGCTGCACAGGCACAATTGCTGGCACTGGCTGTGCAGAGCGAGGTGGTCAGCGATGTCTACCCAGATGGCCTGCCGCCCGGTGAGAGCATTAGCCTGAATATCAATCGGTCAAAAGCCGAGGCTATGGGTCTGTCCTTCGCCGCGGTCAGCAGCACACTTTCGGCGGCCATGGGATCACTGTATGTCAATGATTTCCCAAATAATGGACGTATGCAGCAGGTCATACTGCAGGCCGACGCTACGGCACGAATGCAATTGGACGACGTGCTCAGCCTGCGCGTGCGTAATTCAAGTGGTGGCATGGTGCCTCTACGGGAAGTAGTGACGGCTGAATGGAAAGAGTCGCCACAGCAAATGATGCGCTTTCAGGGCTTCCCGGCTATGCGTATTTCCGGGGGCGCGGCAGCAGGCGTTTCCAGCGGCGCAGCGATGACCGAGATGGAACGCTTAGTGGCGCAGTTGCCACAAGGGTTCGCAGTAGCGTGGACGGGGGCATCATTGCAAGAGCGCCAATCGGCGGCGCAGGCACCGTTGCTAATGTTGCTGTCCGCTCTGGTTGTATTTCTGGTACTCGCTGCGTTGTACGAAAGCTGGTCGATCCCACTTTCGGTGATGTTGGTCGTGCCGCTGGGTCTGCTGGGCGCGGTAACGGCAGTAATATTGCGTGATATGCCTAACGATGTGTTCTTCAAGGTGGGAATGATCACCATCATCGGTCTATCGGCAAAAAATGCTATCCTCATCGTCGAGTTCGCCCGCCAATTGCATGCCGAGGGCCATACGCTGATAGATGCTGCAGTGACTGCTGCACGCTTGCGTCTGCGTCCCATTCTGATGACGTCATTGGCATTTACTCTCGGAGTGGTGCCCTTAATGCTTGCGAGCGGTGCCAGCGCCGAAACTCAGCATGCAATCGGTACTGGCGTATTCGGTGGCATGCTCAGTGGCACCTTGCTGGCAATATTCTTCGTACCGGCGTTTTTTGTCTTTGTCATCGGCACACAAGAGCGCTTGAGTGCCTGGCTTACGCGGCATAATACAGCCAAATAGCCTCAGGAAATGAGCTGACGCCTCGCTAATGCTCTGTAGGAGTTTCGTGACACGAGCCAACAGAGCACTAGCGCTAGTCAATATATCTGTCATCATTTAAAAAGCTGGAAATATAGGTTCAGTAATCACAATAGTTTCAGCTTATAAGGCACTTAATCAAGTCTGTGAACACTCCAATCAAATAGTAATGTAATGCCGAACTCGCCCACAGGGAACGATTAGCTTTATGGAAAAGTGAGTACTTTTAACCCATATACCGCGCGATATAAAGAAGATGAAGCCATCGAAAAGTGAGCAAAATCCATCGAATCTAATTCTGCCGACAAATAAAAAAGAGAGGCTACATTAGCCTCTCAAAAAATAGCAGGGGAGTACTTTAACTCAAGCAATAATTTTATTGCTAATATTTACGATGAATAAAACTTGAGATGTTGTGAGAGACAATAACGAGTCTCTCACTGATTTAGCGTTACTTTGTATTTAGAGCATGTTTGGCAGCATTTGTCCCTGCGATTTTACCGAAAATCACAGTATCAGCGACAGCGTTACCACCCAGTCGATTATACCCATGAACACCACCAGTCACCTCTCCCGCCGCAAATAAACCTTTGAGCGGTTGGCTTTGTATATCGAGTACTTCAGCTTTAGTGTCAATGGCAACTCCCCCCATAGTATGATGGATGCCAGGAGCAACTTTTACGGCATAATAAGGAGATTTTTCTATTGATAGTGGCATCTGCTCACGGTTAAATGCCTCATCTTTACCCTGTTTGAAATAATGGTTGTAGTTTGTGATAGTTTTGTCTAAAACACTTGGAGTCATTCCTGTTATTTTTGCAAGCTCTGCAACAGTATTGGCCTTTTCAAGCATTTCTAAATGATCATACCCCTGAACCATTTTAGCTTTTTTATATAATTCATTATCAAATACTAGCCAAGCATATTGTTCAGGTTGTTTTAGAATGGCATCAGAGGCTTTATCTCGAGTCGTTAATTCATTGATAAAGCGATTGCCTTCTTTATTAACCATTATGGCCCCGACACCTCGAACCGTTTCTGAAATTAATATACGGCTATCTTTTCCTACTGTTGGATGTGTCTGGATCCAATCAATATCAGTCATACTTGCACCGACTGCTTTAGCAAGTTCAATACCATCCCCAGTTGAAGTGATATTATTTGAACTTGTCATGCCTTTAAATGTAGGGCGATAAAAAGCAATCATTTCTTTGTTAAACCCATAACCACCTGTGGCTAAAACAACCGACTTAGCTGCAACCATATAGTGACCAGAGTGTTTACCGTGGATGACAACACCCACAATTTTTTGTTCATCATCAAGAACCAGTTTAACTACTTTTGAGTTGAGTCTTGTATCAACCCCTTCTTTATCCGATGCTTTTCTTAGTACATCAATAATATGTGGACCAACACTTAAACCACCAGATGGACGATGTGTTCTATCGACTCTAGCGCCGCCAGAGCGTTTTAAATCATCCATATTGGCGCCCAAAGATTCTAACCATTTAATGCCATCAGCCGATTGCTCAGCTAATATTTGTACCAATTTAGGGTCGTTAGCATATCGACCGCCTTTCATTGTATCTTCGACATACCATTCGATTTTATCATCGACTTTATGATCTTTTTGCTGAACTGTACCCACAGCATTATACCCGCCTGCGGCGAGCATAGAGTTACCACCACTAAATGGTGCTTTATCAAGCAATATAACGTTAGCCCCCGCCTTTTTAGCTGCAATCGCAGCATTAAACCCAGCACTACCGGCTCCAACAACAATCACATCCGTTGTTTCTTTAGGACCTGCAGCTATCGCTTTATTTATTGCTTCATTATCCCAACCTTTGTCCCACGGTTCTTTGGATTTTGCTTTATTAAAAGGCATGTCGAGCCCTTTAAATGAATGACATTCATTACAATATAATTTTGGTTGTTCATGTCCTTTATGACAAGACGTACAATTAATATCACCTAAGTGTGAAGAATGTGGGTCAATTTCTAGTTTGGGATTTGCTAGTTTTCCATAATCACCATGGCAGGATTTACATTGTTTATTTTCAAATGTCTCGCTATCGCTCACTTTATTGGGTGCTGTATGGCAGGTTTTACAACCATTAACATCTTTATGGAATGATGCTAAATCATTTTTATTATCAGCAGCCCATGATGATGCCGTTAAAATCGAACAGACAATAATACTCAAGTATTTTATCTTCATGCAATTCTCCAGTTTTTATTTTGGTAAGATTTGGCGTGATGATAGTTTCTTAATTTTTTTAAATAGTGACATTGAGCAATAAATTGAAATTGTTAAATATAACTTAACACACTTTAAGTTATGCTTAACTTGATGTTTTTGTTGATTAGATGTGATCTAAAGCGGAGATGTGTTTGCTTAAATCTCTAATATGACATTGCTTTTACATTCTAAAAAGGTGATGTCGATGAAAAATGCTAAATATCTTGGTTTTAGTTTTATTTTAATTTGTTCAACTCCAGCTTTATCTGAGCCATTAGATTTTTATGGAAGACTGTGGCTTGGTGTGGCCAACTCAAGTAATGGTCTTTCTGGTAACGAGAAAGTTGATGGATTTTCCCTTGAAAATTATGCATCATATTTAGGCGTTAAAGGTGAGTATAGTGTATATGATAATTTTAGCTTGTTATATAAATTTGAAGCTGGGATAGAAAGCTTTGATAACGATGATTCTAATATTTTCAAACCGAGGAACTCTTACTTAGGTTTTAAAACTAACTATGGTTCAGCTGTTTTCGGAAGAAATGATACCGTTTTTAAAAGTGCTGAAGGTAAAGTGGATTTGTTTAATATTACCTCAAGCGATATGAATATGATCATTGCAGGTAACGATAGATTAGGCGATTCGATAACATTAAATAGCGCTAAGGTCGCTGGTGTTACTATGGGTATCAGTTATGTTTTTGATAAGGATTTTAATCAAAAAAATCCAGAACTTTCTGATAAACAAAACAATTATGCAATTAGTTTTTCCCTAGGCGATGCAGCACTTAAAAATAATAGTCACTATATTTCAATAGCTTATGCTGATGGATTAAACCAGTTAGAGGCAACAAGACTGGTGGGTGGTGTTGCTATTTCATCCGTAAAATTAGGAGCTATGTACCAGCGATCTGAGTCAAGTATTTATGATAATATTAAAGGTAACTCCTATCTGTTAAGTATGGTTGTTCCTATTAATAAATATGATATAAAATTTCAATATTTAAAAGATGATGCTGGGCTGGGTAAAGTGACAAAAAATGCCGGAGCAGATCTAAAAACACTAAAAGAGAGTGATGCAAGTCAATATTCAGTAGGCGTTGATTTTAAGGCTCAAAAGGATTTGACTTTTGGGGTAGGTATTTCCTATTTTGATGGTGACTATACTGACGCCAAAGGACATACTGAGTTTGATGACACTCTCATTTTTGTATCTACAAGATATCTATTTTAACCTCTATAGATAAAGCGGCTAAATAGCCGCTTTATAAAAATCAGATATTTATCATGTTAATTATTTATCGTTTTAAACTATTATACTGCTAGTATAACTGATTTTCCCCTCGCGGAGCATTTGATGCGTATAACATTAAGACAATTGATGATCTTTAAAGCCATACATTCTGAGAGGCAGATCTCAAAAGCGGCAAAAGTACTTCATATGTCAACGCCTGCTGTAAGTATGGCACTTAAAGAATTAGAAAGCTCTTTAGGCTGCAGATTATTTGAGCGAGTGGCGGGAGGTTTGGTTGTAAATGCGCATGGAGAAATAATATTACCTTATGCTAATGAAATGCTATCCAAGGGAAAAGAGTTAGAAAATATATTTTCATTCCCTGAACATGGCATTAAGGGGACGTTAACCATTGGGAGCAGTAAGACTGCTGGTAACTATGTATTATCTAAAAAAATTCCATTATTTAAGAACCAATATCCCGATGTAAAAATAAAACTAGTCATTGATAATAGTTTAGTTATTGAAAAAATGGTTTCAGAAAAAGAACTAGACTTAGGCTTTATTGATGCTAAACCCGCGAGTAAAAATCTCATTTGTGAGCATTGGTTACAAGATAATCTTTGCATTGTGAGTGGCGTAACTCATCCTGCTGCAAATGGTTTAAATACAAAATCTTGGCTTAGTGAACAATTGTGGATATTCGACCATGAATCATCGTTCTCTCGAATTCGTGCAATTCAGTTATTAAAAAGCTTAAATATCCACGTTCGTGATGAAATCTGCATGTCAACCATTGGCTCTATTAAAAGGGCAATTGGAACAGGTATAGGTTTGAGTGTATTACCCCTATTAGCGATTGACGCTGAATTAGCAAGAAAAGACCTTATTTTATTACCTGTGGATGGATGGGATTATAAACGAACTTATTGGTCAATTCAGCGTGAAGGAGAAGAATTATCTGCATTAAGCATGAGTTTCCTAGCCTTTAGTAAGCTACTGTAAAATATAACAATGTATACCAGCTATTCTTACTAGGTGAATTAAATTGATATCATCAGATCTTGGAATAGGATTTTTTTTAGTCTTTTTACTATGTAGTTTATTTTATACACACACATCCTCTATTACACTTTTTAAGCAAATTTATCGTATTTTTCCACTGATGCTAATGTGCTACGCCTTACCTGCCATCTTTAGCTCGCTAAATATTATTGATGCAAGTCATAGTCAACTTAGCGAAATGGCAAAAACACACTTAATGCCCGGTTGTTTATTTTTGCTGATTTTAGGTACCGATTTCTTTGCTCTCAGTTTAGTGGGAAAAAAACTTCTCGGTATGTACGTGCTAGGTGCTGTTAGCATCTGTATTGGCGGTCCATTAAGCCTATGGTTAGGCTCTATATTTTTTCCGAACGAACTCGTCTGGCAGGGAGATAATGCTGCTTGGAAAGGCATGTCAACACTGATGGCAAACTGGCTTGGCGGAACCGCCAATCAATTGGCTGTAAAAGAAATCCACAGTGTCGGTGATGCCGTATTTGCGGTAATGATGGCTATTAATATTCTTTTTTCCGGTATATGGATGGTTATATTACTTTTCATTGCAGAACGCCAAGATAAAATCGATGATTTCCTGAAAGCTGATAAAAGCTATAGACCGATATTTTGCACTGACATCAAACGTAAAGTGATAGGAAAACAAACAAGCTATTATTGGATTCTGATATTGAGCTTGACTTTTTTCATTGTAATTCTCTTTAGTGAAAAATTATCATCCTTCCTTGCAACAAGAATCGCTAATAGTTTCCCACACTTATTTAAATACAATCTTACTTCTGAATTTTTTTGGTCAGTATTAATTGCAACTTTTTTAGGATTATTATTTTCTTTAACAAATGCAAGACATGTGTTAGTCAAGGAAACTCAGCAAATAGCTCTTTTTTTAATCTATATCATGATAATGTTGATGGGGTTGAACTTTGATATTAGCGCATTGAGCGCCGCACCCTATTACGTTTGTATCGCTCTTATTTGGTTCTCTATACACATTATTATCTTATTTATTTTTACTGTATTTTTTCGATTATCTATCATGTACTTCGCGATCGCGAGTCAGTGTAATATTGGTGGTGCGGCTTCTGCACCAGTTATCGCCAGCGCTTTTCACCCAAGGCTGGCTTCCGCTGCTTTATTGATGGCAGTTTGGGGTTATACTTGGGCGTCTTTGTTGGCATGGTATTTTGGTTTTTTAATGCAGTTTATTCAACCATAAGATGGGAACAAAAAGTGTGTCCAACTAATTTTTTTGCTCCCAATAAATGCCACTTCTGAATCTTCAAAGCATTACCCAAAGCTTTCAGAAAATTTCTATTTAACAATACAACTTATACATTCCCCCCTATCAATCAAACCTCGGGGTGATTCAACACTGTGATAAAGTCGCAGCTACGCGCAGCCTGCCCATATTTGTTATGTTTTTTTCATGATTCAAACTGGGACACTTTACCATGCATATACCTCAGTCTTTTGGCATGCTTAAAAAGAACTTTAAAATCGCATAAAAATAGAAAAGCCTGCAAACGATTAAGTTTGCAGGCTTTTTAACTCTTATAAAAAGAGGAATTTGGTCGGTATGAGAGGATTCGAACCTCCGACCCCTGACACCCCATGACAGTGAATCGCCAAATCATAACCAACTGAATTTAAAAATAAATTCTGTGATTTTTCACGTTTTAATTACCCTAATAATTTATGTGCATTTACATGCAAATGCGAAATGTGCAGCCTGTGTATTCAATAGCTTACACTGTATTTGACCGTATAATTTGCACTATTTTTAGCACTAGTAAATCTAATCTGTTTTTTAAATGAATATTTCATGCTGGAAATATGAACAGCGAACGAATTATTTGCAAGCATACCTAGTCTGATGACTTTATTCAGGCCAACCTCTCACCAACTTTATCTAAGAACATAATAAAGTTTGATCAAAAATTAGATTGCTATGAAGAGCCGCAACACACTAGTTTGATAAATTATCCGTAAAAGAAACCATTCTTCTGAGTTGAATTTGGGCACAAGTATAAAACCTACTGAAACAGAGCTTTGTTGATTTCAATCACCGTTACCCCCAACACCATTTGTACAAGACAGCGCACTACATGCAGCGCAACTCATATGATCACGATAATGTTGGTCGAAGAACTTAATCGTTCTGGCCTCTAAAGAATCATATAATTCTGGGGTTAAGGGCATTTTCCACTTATATTGCCCCATCAATTTAGCCAAATGTCGGTAACAGGTTTCGCGACGATTAGAAAGGTATTCTGGCGCGATAAGCTGGCTCTCAAATTGAGTTAACGCCCCGGTTAAATAAAAGGTGATGCCCTGTACTAACTCCTTTACCTGTAATGGTGTCGCCTCTAATTCCCCTTTTTCTACTGCTAGATTGAGCGAGTCAGTAAACCAGCCCCAGAACGCATTAATGCGCTTTTTAAAGCGTTCGACTTTTTCATCACTAGCAAGTTGCCATACCATGGTATTAACAGAAACAGAACGTAACGTTGCAAAGCTTTTGCTGCGTTTTATCGTTTCAAAGGTAAATAGAATTGGCAACAATACTCGTTCTTTAGCCGTTAATTCAGGATTTTTATTAATAAAAATTGGCAAGTGATTAGAGGTTGCACTTCTTAGGAACAGACAAACTAAAACGTCTTCTTTACGTTCAAAAAATTTGTACAAGGTGCCAGTAGAACAACCGACTTCTTTGGCCAGTTGAGAAAACTTAAAAGAGACGATGCCTTGCGACTCAATCAACAGCTCAGCTGCATCCAGTATTTGATTGCACCTTAAAATAGATAGTGTGTCAGAAGGACATTTCATGCACTAAACCCAAATAAAACGCTAAGTAAGCGTGAATTATGCGTTGTTAACTTATGCCTGTTATAGGGTAAGGATGACTAATCGGGATAAAGCTCACGCAAGTGAGCATTTTATTTATGTTCTTTGTGAGTTACCTCAAGCATACATTGCAACAACAAGTTTTTTTCATAGATTAAAATCCCTTCACTTACATTTTTGTTGCAAAAAACTTTCATTTTCAAAAAAGATTATTCTAGACATAACTCACGAATAAGTTTGCCACTCCAAAAAAGCCGTGACTTAGTTCACCTTTAGCCTGCCCCATAGCCTCTATCTTGCTTGCATACTGAAGTAGAGGGTGAACAACATGCATAATAGAAGAAACTTTTTAAAACTGGGGGCAGGTGCAGCTATTGGCGGTATTGCAGCCGCACTGCCAAGTGCAGCATCAGCTAACGAGTGCGCATCAAACATAAAATGGGATGAAACACGCGATGTTATCGTCGTGGGTTCAGGTTTCGCGGGTTTATCTGCTTCACTCAATTCTAAACGCCAAGGTCTTGGTTCCGTACTTGTATTGGAAAAAATGCAAGTCATTGGCGGTAACTCTGCGATTAATGGCGGTTGGCTAGCCATTCCCAAAAATCCAATCCAATTAGCCCAAGGCATTCAAGATGATTCGCCAGAGGAACTGGTTAAAGATCAGATCATTTCTGGCCGCGGTATGCAAAATACTGACATGTTGCGCCAAATGGCTAATCGCGCACTGGATGCCTATGACCTGTGTATTAATGCAGGGGTAAAGTTTCGCGAAGGATTTAACCAGCAAGTGGGTGGACATAATAAAGCACGAGCGATTCGTACCCAACACGGTGTGGGCGGCGATATCACCACTAAACTTTATGAAGTGGGTAAAAAAGAAGGAGTTGAATATCGTCTTCAACACTATGTTGAAGATTTCATAATGGATGGTCAGGAAATTATCGGCCTCAAAGTTCGCCAAAATTATCGTTTCCCCGATCTCAAAACTGGCAAAACAATCTATATCAAAGCTAACAAGGCCGTTATCCTTGCCCACGGTGGTTTTTCTCGAAATTTAAAACTGCGTGAGCTGGTTGATCCATCGCTTGATAAGACACTTGATTGCACCAATGCGCTAGGAGCGACTGGAGAAGTCACCCTTACAGCCATGGCACACGGTGCACTGCCTATACATATGAGCTTTATTCAAACTGGCCACTGGGGTTCGCCTGATGAAGGCGGCTTCGGTTGGTCAAATGCGTTACTGTCGATTGGTTTCCATAAGGGCATTTCCGTCAATGTTCTTGATGGTAAACGGTTTATGAATGAACGTGCCGACAGAAAAACCTGCTCTGACGCCATAATGAAAAACCGTAATGCAGATGGTTCCCCCGCTTATCCTGTCGTGTTTTTTAATCATGATGACCATGTTGGCGATGAACGCGTCACCCGTGCCGTGCGTGACCAAATTGCCTGGAAAGTCGATAGCCTAGAGCAATTAGCTAAGCAGTTTAATATCCCACTAAATGAGTTAAAACAAACCGTTACTGAGTACAACCAACAAGTACCTAAAGGTGTTGATCCACTCTTTGGCCGCATGATGGATACGGCTGTACAGCTAAAACCTCCCTTTATTGTCTCGCGGATCTGGCCAAAAGTGCATTACTGCATGGGAGGATTAAAAACCGATTTAGGTGCCCGTGTTATGCACAGCCAATCGTTAACGACAATTAAGAAACTGTATGCAGTTGGCGAAGCGACCGGTGGTACACATGGTGGAACACGTTTAAGTTCAACGGCATGCCTAGAGTGCTTGACGATGGGAATTATCGTATCTGAAACCATCAAATCTGACATGCAGGCTTAAATATTATGAATAAATTACTACTCACACTCCTTATTGGATTCGTATTTGCTGGCAATGTAAACGCCGGAGAGCTGGTAAAAATGAAAGGCAGTACTCAAGGCCGAGTAAATCATGAGTCTCTCTATCAAGAAGGCTGTAAAAGCTGTCACCAAGGTTCAGGTAAGCAAAATGCTACCGACGCAGCGTGCGTTGAATGTCACGGTGACATAACCAGTATCCCCGTTGACGAGAAAAAGCTACCGATCCCAGAGGCTCATCCGCACAAATCGTTGCACTACAACGAAGGTGCAAGCTGCTTAGCCTGCCACGCTGAACACGAAAAAAAGGCCCCAGTTTGTGCTGAATGCCACCGTACTTGGTTCAAAGAAATGTAAATTAATTATTAAAATTCAAATACTAAAATAAAAGGTAACGATGATGAAACAATCCACTCGGTTTATGCTGTCCATGGTTGCAACTGCAATGGCCATGTCGAGTTCAGCCGCTTTTGCTGCAGAACAACAAGAAGATGGTATTAACGTTGGCGGTGCAGTGCGTGTTAACTATGGTTATAAAGATTATGACAAAGCCTCAAAAGACAAAGGCGGCGATTTTAATTTTGATATGGCCGCAATTAAATTTGATGGTAAAAAAGGCGACTTCGGTTTAGCCGCAGAATACCGTTTTACTTCAGGCACTAACTATATCAAGTACGGTTATGGTTACTACAACATTGACCCAGACTGGCAACTGCAATTTGGTATCAACAAGGTACCCTTTGGTAATCGCGAGTTTATTTCTAACAGTTGGTGGTTTGGTCTACCTTACTACTTAGGTTTTGAGGATGATCATGATATCGGTCTTAAAGCCACCTACGAAAAAAATGGCTGGCATATTGATTTAGCCTTTTACAAAAATGCTGAATATGGTGCGACCGAGAATAAGCGTTATTCGACCGATTTGTATACCGGTACCATCAATGGCACTGAGTATCACAATGAAGAAACTAACCAGTTAAACGTGCGCCAAACTTATACAACAGAATACGAAGGCGGCTCGACTACCTTTGGTGGCTCTGTGCAGTATGGCCAAATCTACAACAGCGAGACGGGCAACAATGGCGATCGCTATGCCGTAGCATTGCATCTAGACAGCAGCTACAAAGGCTGGAATTTACAAATGCAAGCCATGCAATATGAATACGATGCTGCAGATGCTATCGACTCCAATAAAATTGGCGTGTCAGTAGTGAGCTGGCAGTATGAAATTGCTTCTAAGGGCCAAGCCTATAACATCAACATTGCCAAAACCGTGAACACAGATTGGGGTAGCATTAAGTTCTACAACGACTTTGGTTTAATGACGCCAGATGTTGATGATGATAGCTACGATAACAGTATGCAAAACGTCACTGGTATGGCGATTTCTGCAGGTCCTACCTACACAATGATCGACTTTGTTATGGGTAAAAATATGACCTTCTCTACTGCCAATAACGACCATGTTGGATTACCGGAAGTCGGTAATGATTGGGATAAACGCATTAACATCAACTTTGGCTATTATTTCTAACTCTCCATTCTAACTTTTGTTTGTAATAATCAAGTCGATCGGGACGTTCCTGCGGTTTTGATCGACCCTTCTTTTTATGCCCTATTCATTAGGGCATTTTTTATTTTTCAATGTGATTTAGCCAACCATGAAGCAACACACTTTACTCGCCTTATCCCTATTTTTTATTCCGTTTTCACCACTCTATGGAACAGAGTTACAAATGGGGGGATTTATTAAGGCAAACGCACGTTATGTTGAAGGTAATCTGAAGTTTCAAGACAGTTGGACAGGTGGAGGTTCTTTCGCGGATAACACTAAACGTACTCAATTCAGTGCGCAAGAAAGTCGCGTAAATATGACCATCACCTCAAATGAAGTTCAAGCCTTTGCTGAAATTGACTTTGTTGGCTCGGCGCAGGGGAATCCGATCATTTCCAATTCCTACAGCCCCCGCCTAAGGCACGCATTTATATCCTACCAAGGCGTAACGGCTGGGCAAACTTGGTCCACCTTAGTCAATACCAGCACCTTTGCTGAAACGGCCGATTTAGGCGGGCCATTAGTTGGTCAAGCCATGATAAGGCAAGCGCTGGTACGTTATGACACAACCCATTGGCAGTTTGCCCTAGAAAACCCCTACACCTACGGAACTCAAGCACCAGAACAAGCAAGTGCACAAACTAAATTCGCCACAGCACTCACGTCAACAGAACCGCTATGGATTGATACCAACCATGATTATCTGCCAGACATGATCGTTCGTTACAACCAATCGGGTGACTGGGGTAATGTGTCGATATCAGGTTTACTAAGATATTTAGACTCCGCAGATACAGCCCAATGGGGTGGTGGTACATCAATAGCAGCAAAAATACATTCCATAGGGAAAGATGATCTTCGTATCCAATTGCACTATGGTCATTTAGGGCGCTATGTAGGAACCGATGCAGCTAGAGATATCACAGATGGGCAATTAGAAAATTCTTTATCCGTCATGTTCGCCTATAGGCACTTTTGGACCCAACACACACGTTCAAGTATCTTTTATGGGCACACATCCACAAAAGTAGAACAAACAGATCGCAGTCATTTTGGGGTTAACTTATTCACCAATTTAACCCAATCACTCAATTTAGGCGCTGAAATAGGTCGTTATCAAATGCAAGACAATATCACTTATCTTGTGCCCACAGTATCCCAGCCCAGAGCAACTCAGGGAGCCTCCAACTATGTACAAGTCAGTCTGCAATTCCATTTCTAATGCTAGGGTCGCAGATAAGATTATTCGCGAGCAGAGTC
Organism: Shewanella oncorhynchi; assembly: GCF_030848765.1. Classification (NCBI taxonomy): domain Bacteria; kingdom Pseudomonadati; phylum Pseudomonadota; class Gammaproteobacteria; order Alteromonadales; family Shewanellaceae; genus Shewanella; species Shewanella oncorhynchi. The sequence goes on along the minus strand of NZ_CP132914.1, from coordinate 2,133,935 downwards.
ACGAATAAGTTTGCCACTGAAAACATGACGTGATCCATTTCACCTTTGCGGTAGACCAATCTCTTTATTGTTAGTGACAGAACAATAATACCAACACAATACCGCCATTTTAAAAATTAAGACAATAGGATAGATAATGATGAAATTAAAAATGCTTTTTGGAATCGCCGCATTGGCATCAACGGCAGCTATGGCGCAAGGCCCACAATGTAACCATGCACAACTTCCATACCAACAAATGACACCGGTGCCAGCAGACAGTACTCCTTATGTCCCACAAGATACTATGCCTGAGCAATGTCGTAACCCAGAAATTGAAGCTTATATTACTGATTGGGAAGCAGGCAAAATCGATTTTAATACCATTAAACCCAACGACAGCATCGCCGCGGATCAACGTTTCTGTAAAACCTTGGATGATAATGGCAATGTCCTAGAGGCAAAAAACTGCGACCCTAAAAACTCTCCCGTTGGCTATATTTGGAAAGAATTGTCTGACAGCCCAGTTGTTATCGGTATTACTAATGGTGGCAAGTCAGATCATGAGCCGCACTTTCATGGCCAACCTGAGTGTTATTACGTCGTAAATGGCACAAGTAAAACATTAGCAAACAATAAATTTGAAACCCTAGCTAAAGGTCAATACTTCTACATACCTGGGGCTCATATCCACAACACGCCAATTTTAAACAAAGAGGGTTTAGGCGTGTTCTATTGGTATCCGAATAATGCTCATTTTGATGGTTTTAAATACTATTGGCGCAAAGATGTGAAAAACTTGAGAGTGGCTGAAGAAGCCTTTGATCGTGTTGATGCCATTCGTAAACGTGATCTTAACCTAGGCCCATACGGTACAAACGAAGCATTCTTTAAAAAATAAGCCAAATTGAAATAAACCACCTTCCGAAGAAGGTGGTTTAGCCCTCTTTGCTCCGCTTATATCGCCACTACCTCATCCTGCGAAGTAAAAAATGGAGATATAACATTGGCGCATAAAGCAAAGATCAAAGGATCACAAAATCGATCTGTCGAAGTTGGTATATCCGAGCACACCTATTTTTTGAGCTTCGGAGAAAGTAAGGAGAATAATTATTTATAATCAACACCATATATAGCGTTCAATATTATGAACGCCCCCTAAAAGCCCGCTAATAAAACAACAACCAAGCCCTCTAAAATCCTCATATGTAGTGAAGCACTGCGCGTCACTGCCCCCGCAATCAACCGCGCCGGAAGGACCCGCGATGATAATGGTTCGCATCTACATCGAGTTGAGAGCGATTCTCATCATCATAAAGTGTCGCGTTCGGTTTCAATCAAACCGTGAGCATCGGCGAGACACAAAATCCGCCCATCTGAAAATCAAAATTCCTCATAATTGCACATGATCATCGCTCCATTCCTATCCATGCAGGATGACTAATATAGGTAAAGAGAACGAGTCTGGCACTCGGTTAAAATGAGCCTAGTCCTAGACAGAAGCAATTCACCTAAAACCGTCTAAAACCGTTTAAAACCTTGGCTTTTACCCTCTTCACCCCATTGCCAATATTTAACACCAAAGCAACAAATGCACGTTATTGCATCCTTCCTTAGGGTTGATGCAATGACTCGTCTGTAGCCCTACTGCTGCATGGGCTAGAGTGCTCCCAACTTTTTGAGGCTATCTAGGGATTATCTAGGCCGCATCGAAAAACGGTTGAACCATATTGGTGCAATACACTGAACAACACCCATTGAATAGAAACATATCAATAACAATTCAAACTAAGGCAGCATGAGCCTAAAAACGCGTTCAATCACTCAGAAACAGTGTGCAGATCATCCCAGTTCGCCTGCTTTCGATGACTAAAAACGGGGAGCGGATAACGCCTTCGCAGGATGAGGCCGCGACCGAAACAGTGAGCCGAATAGAAGGATCCATTTAGGCGCCATCAATTCACCCAGAACTACCAAAAAACTCACCTTTTGCCCTACCCTTTACGCCCTTGAAGCGTTAACACAAAAGCAACAAAAGCGAGTCGTTGCATCCTCCTGTAGGGTTGATGCAACGATATGCCTGTAGCCCTACTGCTGCATGGGTTTGAGTGCTCCCAACTTTTTGAGGGGATCTAGGGATTATCTAGGCCGCATCGAAGAACTGTTGAAGCATAATGGTGTGATACCCCTATCAGAACGAAACATACCAGTAACAACTAAGATGAAGAAAACGTGCGGTATCCTCACTTGTCATTGTCGCACCGCACGCCTATATCAGCCCTATCAATGCCGGCTTCACCCACAGACATCAGTAAATGCCGAACGACTAATACATCTGCAGGAAAAAGCAGCTGACAAAAACGTAAACATGCACATTGATGCGAGGTATCAGCCCTATCCATCCCTTATCTGAACAAACGATTAGCCAGTATGAGATTAGCGGACACACCTGCAGGTAAACACACGGCAGGATCATAGGACCAGTACCGGCCATAATCGATCACCGGCATTAGCGTGTTACTGCCCACAACTCACGATGTACATTGGGACTGGGTAAAGCTGACGACAGGGCATGAAGCGTAATGTTATCGGGTGACACGTATGAAGGTGAAAATAGTGGTCTAAGAACAGGTCGAACTGAACACACGATTGAACTGGATTAGTGACTTAACCTGCCAATATTCAAATCACGATGCAAACAGATTCGACTGGCTGCTTTAGTTCACTTCTGCCCCATTATGAGTTAGTGCGAACTCCCCATGACACCCGCAACATAGACCGTGCAGGATAAAAACAAAAACAGTCGATGTGCGATCATGTTTCGAAACCTAACATTTGGTTAAGGGGCGGGGCTCGTCCCAGTGAACGAAGCGAGCGATTTGAACCACTAGTTAGGGGCCTGTACGCTTGGTTCGGAATGTAAAGTACATGGCTGCAAATGTTACTGGCCACCACGTAAAAATTAATATCAAGGCTTCTGCGATATGTACATTGCCTTGGCTGTGCTTTGTGAATATGAAGTCAGTTATTGATTGGAGCACGATGCCGCCATTCCAGAGCCGAGCCTTATGAGCAGGCCATGATAAAAAACGCCATAAATTTCCATGCGCTAAATCGTAAGAAAAGAAAGCAGCAACCAGTAATACTATTGTTGCCAATAAGCTGAACAGTAACAGTAAATTGATTCTTATGAGTGGCATATAGCAAAGGATCCTAACGCAAAGCACACTGGCGACGAGGCGCAGCGGTCGCAGGCCGCAAGTGATGCGTATTATTATGTTCCATTTACTAGGGCCGCTTTTGAACCCACATTATTAATTACCGATATCCGAGATAAGCCACCTACAAAACGATCAAATGCGGCTGGTTCCACCTTAAATGAGAATGAAGCTACAAAACATACCTTTTCTCGGGGATAACGGGTATCTCTGGATACAATTTGTATAGTCGCCAATATGCGCCCAGAATTATCGGCGCAAGAGAACACAATATCGAAATGAGACAACTGATCACTCTCACCAGAGTAAAACCGAACGCTATCCTCTCGTTTCTTGGGAAAGCCAATTAGTTGAGTGCAAAACTCTTGAAATTGGTCTTCGTTAACGTAGCAATCGGCTATACCGGCAAATCCACTACTTTCGCCTTTCACTCTTAGTTTCAGCAGATCATCTATTTCGGATAATCGCTCAAATTCCAAATATTCACTCATGACTGTCCTGAAACATAACGCTTTAAATATGGGGCGCGTGCTGTTTTCGCGTCCCAGCCCAGCTTGCTGGGCGAACATAATTTACTTGTTAGTACGATATACCGCACCAACGCCTAACGGGTCTATTTCAATCTGCGACGTAAACCTTACGTCTGCTATTTTACCTACACCGTGCTTAACAAACTGGGCAACTATTTCGAAAGCTTCAGAAGCTTTCGCTTCAGTGACATTGATTGAACTTTGATATATCAGAACGATGTCGGATTGAATAGTATCTTTTAGGAGTTTACTAAACTTCCGATCGTCCAGTTCTTCACTATCATTAAAAACCCGCACCCAATTACCACAAGGTCCTATTCTGCCGTGTGATAGCTTGTGCATGAGAGTGATAATTTCTCGATTCGTCATTTATCGTACTAACGCCCCAAGCAGGGGATTTTATGAGCGTTTTTCAGCGAGTAAAATTTCCGCTGAATTGGCTTGTTAACTGCTTTTGCAAATACCATGAATTTCCTTTGTATCAACGGACTTTTGCACTTGAGACCAGTTTTGACCGTCATAATAATTAACGACTACGCCATGCTTATATACATGAATCGTAATATCGTCTGATTTATAAAAATAACCAGAAGCAGCAGTTGCTACATAGTTTTGCCAACTTGAGTTATTCAGTTGTAACCATTTATTAAGCTGAGCATATTCAACTGAATCCTTGTTGATTTTTCCGTTGCATGTAACCCAAGCATCAGGATGGTAAATGGTAAAATCTATATCTTTTGAGCGGTCAAACCACAAAAGCAATGCACCAACTATGACCACTCCTCCAATAAGAACATATGCAATTACTTTCAGAAACTTGACCATGCTAATCCATGCAGTTAACGCCAAGTTCAGTGGTGGCCGGAACGGAGTGCCTACTTGCACATTGTGCAAGTAAGCGCACAGTGTCGGGCATCCACTGCAACGCCTGGTTATGCATTTACATGCACTCTATTAAGGATGTGTCGCAAATTGCCCCACCCTTGCCATTGTTTTCTTTCTGCCAAGACGAATAAGCATTGTCAAAAGATTCAGGATAAACACCGCCTTTATTCAGAGAGTCTTTAACACTGGCCTTCAATACTTTTTCTGTGATTGCCATATGGCGAACTAAGCGCTCGACTTGCCAAGCAGCATTGCCATGTTTTCGACCAATCACTTCAATATGAAATACACCGGTAGTCGCTGCGCTCTCAAGGTTATGAATGATGACCCACCGACTCATATTTTCGGTAGATTCAATAGTCCAGATTCCGGCCTTGTGTGTAGCTAGATCTGAAGCAAATGCGCTACTTGCAAGCAGGCCAGAGATCAACCATAAAATTCTGTGCACATAAACCTCAAAATGCATAACGTTGAGCGCAGGGGCGCGTTGTAAGTTGCGCATGTGCGATAAACTTCGCGCAGCGATTCGCTAAATGCGCGACTTACAAAGCATCCAGCAAACGAAGTTTGCGAGCCTGGCGCGATTTGTTATAGCAGCACAAGAGCACCGCTTTCCAAAACTTGGTAACTTAGATTTTCTTTGAAGTCCACAACTTTCGCTGGTATTAAGCCATCACCATTGCGAGGTAAATCCATTAAATATGTGGAAATATAATAGTGTAAGTCTTCTTTCTTGAAAAAGGTTTTGGCAATCAACTTTGGCCTCTCAAGGTCATAACGTATTACCACTAAATGAGAAGCAGAGTTCCTACCAAAACCAATAGGAATATCTATGCCTTCTTTTTGGCAAAACTCATAAATAATTTTTGTGTACTTTCCTTTCATTGCAGTCCTGTAGCTATAACGCCTTTATAACGGGCAGCCTGTGGCGAAGCCACGCTTTAGGCTGTCCAGCCACGAAGTGGCGTTCGTTGATAAACTTGTTATAGGTTTAGTGGATAAAGTGTAAATGACTTATCTCCTTTTTGATTTACTAACCGATAATTTCTTTGAGCATCACAGACTTGAACCACCCAAACATAGTCGAATAACCCCGGCTCTATATTGGCCCCTGTTGAGTCAATGTCTTTGATAGGATCATATTTTCTAGTTTGGAGTACTTGAAGTGAATTGCACTCTTTACTGTTAATGGCCTCCATTAGAGCGATGTAGTCTAGAGACCATTGCACATCAGCTTCGTTTAGCAGGCTGCTTGTAACAATACGACTCCCATTACCTTTCCATTTCTCACGAACCTCTGAAAGCAAACCTTCAGAGACGCTCATATTTTTACCATTTAGGTTAAATACATGAGCGTCGCTAGACAAAGACTCTTTATTTGCAGCGCAACCAAATAGAGAAATAACTAACAGAGTAAAAATACACTTCTTCATGATTGACCTATAACGCCCGCAGCACGCGCGGCCTTGTAGTGGAGGCGAAGCCGCAACGAAAAAGCCGTCGCTGTGCCTGCGCTTGTTAACTGTGACTGGCAACCAACTTGGTGCATTCATCGATAATTTCCGGAACGCAGCTTTCTACTGTGATGCCTATGTTCTCATGGTCGTATTGTTCGTGTGCAAGAAGACCAAATGCTGCCAGCTCAGTTGGCCAATCAAGATCACGGTTGATTTCTCCGAGCTTGGCACAACCAAGGTTAGGATCAATATCACCCGCCAATATTTTCTTAGCGATGCTCACCGCATCAGCTAACATTTCGATTTTCTCGGTTTCTTCCATAGTTTGCTTTTACAGTTAACGCCGCCATATAGGGCGCACAAATGCTTGGCTAAACTTAGCGACGAAGGAGCGCAAGCCAAGCGTTTTGCGTCCAACTACCATAATGGCCTTGTTATAAATCGATTACTCTAAGCCAACCCTTAATATTTTTCCGTTTTTAATTACGACTCTCAAACCATGCTCTACATCGAAGGTACACTCATACTCTAAATGAAGTTCTCCACCTTCATCTTCAGGAAACATGAACACTCCTGGTTCGGTGATATAGTTCCACACTTCATTAGGTGCGAATAGCTTTGGCATTAGCTCGTCGGCATACTCCCCTAAACCAAGATGATAATCAGGTAAGACTCTCTGGTAATATTGGAAAATTGCTTCCTCAATTTTAGGGAACTCAAGTTCGATATTATTGTAAAGCCAGTTGATAGAATCTTTATGCGACTGCTCTATTTCACCAGAACCAGATAACCCTATAGTAAACAAAACACTTTCACCTAAAGCAGGAAAAGATATTTCCCCCTCTAAATCGTGTCCCATTAATTCTAATTGATCAATTATTTTTTCGGCTACTTCCATATTTACCTAGATTTATAACAACAAGCATCAGGTGAGCCGCTTTTGGGCGTCACTTGGATGCGCTGGTTAGGTGTTTTTAAATGTTTCAATATATTCATTTGCCAACTTATACAAGGAGCGGCCTGCGTAATTGAAACCACCTTCGTCGCCTTCCGCAATTCTTGCATCTGAAATCTCCTTGGCTTCTTTTAGGTTGGATTCAAGCAACCTTGTTAAGAGCCGTTCTACCCAAATGGTTCTTACTGCATTTGGATATTTCCCCATTAATTGCGCGTAGTAATTTTCCAATACTTCAAGATTACTACTGAACGTGTTAATAGATGATGCAACTTTAATACTTAGTGGGTCTAGCTCTTCAAATATATTTCGTATTTGCTCTGATATTTTTTCTTCTTCCCACTCATTGAGAAAAGCAGAACCACTTTGAATTTCCATGCTTGGGGCAACCCAAGCACCACAGGCTCGAAAACTTAGGGGCTGCATTTTGTTTTCTGGGAGCTTGACTACATCCCAGAAAACATCATCGAAATCATAGTGTTTAAAGCTAATCGACCAAGATAGCTTTTTCGCCTTTGGAATTCCTGTAACCAAAATAGTGAAAAACGACTCTCTTTCTTTTTTAAACACAAAGCCACGACTACATTTCCATCCAAAGCGAGTTGAATACTCCCTTAATAGCTTGCTCAGAAGTTTGTCAGACTCGGATTGTTTCATTTAAACACCTAACGTTTGGTTAAGGGGCTTGCTTTAGCAAGTCCCAGAGAGCGGAGCGAACGATTTGAACCACTGATTAGGTGCTCTGGCGCAGAGCTTCAACATTACGCTGTAAATCACTTGGTTCAATATCAAAGCCAGACGCTTTAGCTCCAGCCCAATTAACGCCTGCAAGTAAACCATCTTTCTTTAAACCTGGAACCCAGCGCTCGCAAAAAACAGACCACTCAATTGCTACGGGTACAAAGCTACTGTATGCAGGAATACTGCGAATAATAGTTTGCGCCCGCGACTCCGATGACCAAAAAGGCATTGCACGCTTCCCACTGGCATCTAGTGGTGCAGGGAAGCCACCAGAGTCTTTTATTCCCCATACGAAATTTGACTCGGCGACTTCACGATAAAATTCGGCAGCGTGCGCGGAAGCGATACTCATAAGCACCTAACGCTTTAAACAGCGGGAAACGCGAGCGTTTTGGCGCCGCCAGTGAGCGGTTTTCCGATGATTTAACTTGTTATACATCATCTTCATCGTTGTACTCCGAGAGATAAATAGACATACCTAAATCAGTACACTTTTTCATTAGTTGAACTGACAAAATAGGACCTCCACCATTAGCCCCTTCTCTCGGTGTGAAACCAATATCGGCTATCCACTGATGTCCAGATGGGAGATTATCGGCATGTTCGGTAAGCCAGTTTTCAAAAATTTTAAATAATTCTGGTAGATCCCAGGACTCCTCAGCCAAGCGAACATAATTCTCCGAATTCCCGTCAGTTACTTTCCTAATCCAGATAGACAAATCTGCAAGATCCTTTTGATGTATAACGCTTTAAACAGCGGAAAACGCGAACGTTTTGGCGCAGCCAGTGAGCGGTTTTCCGATGATTTAACTTGTTAAATGCCATTTTTCTCGCGCTCAGCTTGTTTTTTGATTTTGGGCATTTGTATTTGTAGTAAAACAAATGCTGGCACTAATGGTACAAACGCTAGCCAAGATTGCATTTGAAAAGCCCAAAAGTAAATGAACCAACCTTGGCTAATAATTAAACCAGAAATTTTTAACCAGCGCGAGAAAAGCATAAGATCTCCCATGGCCGCTAGAAGTAACCCAAAGAAAAGCGCACCGAAGCCATACAACCAAAGGTTAAAGTTCAGAGATGAATTAATAGCCCCTACATCGATGGCAATTCCAAATAAAAATGGAACCAAAACCAAGATCATGGCGACAGTAGAAAAGCGATCATTACTCTGCTGCTTCTGATGAGCTTTATTTTTCTGTGCGAGTTTCTCTAATGTGTCCATGGCATTTAACGCTCGCCTAAACGGCGAGCAACTTGTTGCGAGTCCAGAGGCCGCGATGTTTAAGGCGATTGTGAGAGCTCACAGCTTGATGACTGCCAACATATCTTCACCATCTTCATCCAAACCCACTTCCTGAAAGCCAAAACGTGAATAAAAATCTTTGGCCACCGGGTTTTCAGGGTCATAGCAAATTTCTATTTCTTTTACTTTGTCACTGGATTTGATTTCATTGAGCGCCAAATTTAGTGCAACTCTGCCAATACCAGATTGTTGATAGCGTTGATCCACCATAAAGCGCCAGATAGAAACTTTTTCAGGCGTTTCAGATACCCACATGAAAAAACCGACAGGCTTATCGTTCTGATAGATAGCTCTGCAGGTATGCCCTTGGCAGTAATGTGATTCAACCAAAGACCACATATTGCTCGCAACATATTCCTGTTGCTCATTCGTGACATCTAAGTCACATACGTCTTCATAATTTGAACTTGTAATCTCTTCCAATGTGATACTCATGACTTTCCTTAGCTCTAACGCCCAAAGCAGCTGCGCGGTACGCGTCGGCTGGCTTTTCTTGTTAGCAGTTGATTGCCTGCATTAGTGTTTTTGTCACTTTTTTGTATTCTATTTCTGAAACTTTAAAAGGCACTTTATTTACCATAGGTATTGGAGGCAATATTTTTACTTTAGAAGCACCAATGAGCGATTCAAACTCTATATTCAAATGGTAGCTTCGGTAAGATTTACAGTTAAACGTACTAGTGAAACCACCACAAGGCTCTCTAACTCGATCACTTTGTATTAAATCCTTGGCTTTTTCAGTGAATTTTTCATTATTTACCTGAACACTTATTTCATTGTTTTGCCATTCAACACTACTACCATCTACGACTTCGACTACCAAATAAACAGAATTGTTACCTAAATTAACTTTAAAACTGGCCCCTTCCATTTCATATCGAAAAGTTGATGGGATTTGTGCGCAGCCATTTATAATGACGTCACCACCAAGTCCTTTTGGACTCATAAAAGTGGCCGTATTTGGCGCACATCCAGCAATCAATATAAAAAGAACAAGTATTAGATTACGCAAATTTTATCCTTAGCTAACGCTTTTGGAAGGGGCAAATTTGTGGCGGAGCCACGCTTAAATTTGTCCCGCTTACCAAACTTGTTAAGTGTTTTCGTACTGTTTTGACCATGAGTTCCAATCGTTTTCGTTACGAAGGTAGACCAGCAATGGAAGATGCTCCATTCTATTGGGATATGGAACAGCCAACATCTCCTCTGAATAACTACGATGGTTGTTAGAATAATTTGCGAGGATATTGGTTAGTACAACACTAGCAACTTCCTTAGATTCTTCACTGGGTTCGCCATCGAATATAAAACGTGCAACAAAGTCTTCACCGTCTAAGGACAACTTGAATGATACAGCCCTAAAGGATGGAGCAACTTCACCTAGAAGTGCATTCTGGGCGTACTGCATTAATTTTATATCGTGCTCAGTTCTCATAGACACTTAACGCCGCAAACAGCGGCCGAACGATAGTGAGGTCCAGCACAGGCGCTTTTTGCCTGTGCACCGCTGCTTTGTTAGGCATTTTGAACAACCACTGTTTGCGAGCTTGGTGAACTGTACTGCCATGCTTCAGGCCCGCTACAAGCTTCTGTAACAACAAACTCCGCCCCACCTTGAAATCTAAGTGACAACAAGGGCTGACTTGAAGCTGATGTTAACGGTAAACCGATAAGACTTACCACTGCATCACAAAAACCAAACTGCCCTTGCAGTAACAAATTTCCGTCCTGCTTTAGTTCAGCTGTGTTGTAAATGCTAAAACAAGCATCCTGAAACACCAACTGAATGTAGTCATGAACGAACACGACCTGGGACAATGGCGCTACTGGTAGGATATATGGACTCATAATGATGAATGCCTAACGTTTGACATGAGCGGTGGCCGACCAGCGTAGCCGGTTGGACATCCGATCGATGGAATGGTTAGGTCTCTTTGCCACTTATCTGAAAGTCCAATTGAGCACGCCAGTTCCACCGTTCTTAACCCTGCCCGCGAAAGTCTCCGCACAGGAGGATGACGGGGATTTAAAAGACACTTCCTGCCCAGCACCGTCTGTAATCTTCATTCCGCAGGCGAGGGCTCCGTCCGCAACCGCGAACTGAACACCGTATGACTCACCGGCGCGGGGGAGAAACGAAGCCGTGAAGCTGCACTGGCGGTTCTGCGCCATTCGAGACTCTCCGTACAAGACCGCAAAGGTCAGCTGGGAGGCGGCCACAACCTTGATTGGGCCAATCTTCTCGACGGCACCCGTGAACTGCTTCGACTCAATCAGTGACCCTAGAGGCGACGGCGTGCAGTTCATGTCTTGGTATGCGAACACTCTGTACCCCTGCATAGTCGTCCCCTTGGACTCCGATCGAAGGTCCAGCGTCATAGTTGCAGATGGCGAATTCGTGGGAAGGCTGTATGTGGAAGCACACCCAACAAGCCACAGCAGGCCAGCGATTGCAATAACGGACTTCAAATCAACTCCTCATCTAGAGACCTAACGCCCGCCACACACGCGAGCAACTTGTTGCGAGTCGAGCGCCGAAGGCGCGGTGTGTTGGCGTTTGTTATGCACTTTGTGACAATGCCTCAGAAATGGCTTTTTTCATTAGCTCTTCATCATCAAGTAATTCACGATAGTTCTCATAGGGTAAGTTTCCATCATTGACTTGTCTCTCAACAAAGATCTGCATACGCCATGGGTCTGGGTCGGGTTTGTCAAAATCAAAATCTATACCTCCAACATCAGGAGTTTTAAAAACATCTACACCGATGCCATGAGTGCGAATATACCAAGTTGTTCCTGGCACCAATTTGCAGCCACGATTTTCTCTAGAAAGAATGTCTTCTGCTTTCGATAGTCCGAATCCAAGCCGAATTAGCTCCTTAGCCCAACTCATTTGGGCATACCATAATGGAATCGCTACTTTGATTGGATTAATACTCATGACATCCTTAATGCATAACGACCGCATTTGCGGAAAATTGAAGCGCAGCGAAAATTTATCCTTAATGCGCTTGTTAAAACTTAGTGCCCTGACTGCATATAAAGCCACACAAGTCCACCCACAAACACGGCTAGGAACATACATGAAACAATTAGGGAAGCCGAGCTGAATTTGTTTAGCTTTCCTCTCACCCATTCAAACCCACCGACGGCCATGGCAATAGCATAAAGAGCAATAACCAAATATAGGGATATTGATTGCCATAATGGCACATAGCATTCGCGATCTGACTCCCCGCCGCATTCAACAGCGCGAACTGAGGAATATAACGAAATACCAACAAACAATACGATGAGAAATACCGAACTATATGCCGCCAAATCCCCTTTTTTCCAAGACAAACCCTGCTCCCTCATAGAGTTTTAACGCAAAGCACACGGGCGACGAGCCGCGCAGCGGGTTGGCGTCCCAGCGGCCAAAGGCCGCGAGTTATACGTATTGTTAGGGTTTTTAGCCATAGAAAACAGGGAGCACATTAGCTTTAAAGCTTTTAGCATAAACCCACCATTTTGAACCGACATCATCGGTTAATTCATATAAGTTACAGTCACTATCAATGTAATTCGAATTTAATTTAAGTGACGCTGCGTCGTTTATCTGGGCAATTTGTACTGGAGCCAAAATACTAAATGCTATGTTTAGAGCTTCTACACCTATAAACTCTATCTCTATTTCACCCTTGTCCTTTGTCCCAATATCACCATGAAACTTTAATTTCAGCAACCCGGTGATGTCGTGCTTATTTATAGAGATTACTTCTGTATAAACGGGGCCCGCCAGTAAAGCCAAATAACTATTTAACTGAGTCAGTTCCATTTGAAACCCTAACGCCCGGCTTTGGGGCGGACTTGTAACCGCGAAGCGGTGGAAAGGCCGTCCCAGCCCCGCAGGGGCGACAACAGCCGATTGTTAGAGGACTGCGAGCGCACGGAGCTTTGCACCTAGCCTCTGCATCTCTTCATGCGTATAGCCAACCAGAGTTGGCATTTCCCAATCATAAAAATTTTTGTCAGAAGTAGCCTGAAAAACTAGATTGCTCAAAGCCGCCAACTCTTGGGTCGTGAATATGCCCGCGTATGCAGCTTTAACTGCTTCAGCCATTGGTGCTGTGATATCACTCACGATGCTGGTAGCAATGACGAGATCACCTCTCTCCTCGGCTTTACTCAACGCCTCAGCTAGCGCTTGCCTTAACTTAGTTTCGGAATCCGGCATCAGTACCTCTAACGCCCACGTTCACCCGCGGGCCTGCTGAAGCGGCGAAGCCGCGGAGGCAGGGACGTCGGGTGCAACGTGTTGTTCGGCGGCGCCGCAGCCGATCCATCAAGCGAAGACAATGTCGCCCTCCCAATCCGGAAGATTTCCGACACTCCGAGTTCTGAGAACGATCCCGCGAATGGTGTCGGTGAATGCTGCGCGATTAGGTACGAGTTCAGAAAGTTCCGATGCTCGATAAGAAAGAGCTTTTTCCCACTGGTACTGAACGCGATGCTTCGGGACGGCATTGAATGCGAGCTTCGCATTCGTGGAGTCTCCCGACAGGCCCAGGAATACTCCGTGGAAGTAGTCGTCCCATATGCTCCTTCGTTCTAGTACTTCTCCGTAATGGCCTACTGCTGCAGGGAGATGTTCGAACTTTGATCGCAGCGCTGTGACTTCCTCTTTGGCCCGCAAGGCAAGGTTGCGGGCCTCCTCCGCGAAGTTTTCATTGCCGACTGCAGATATGAACGGGACATCGACTCGGCTTCCAACGTGAAACGCGCCGACGCTGCTTTCGTAGAGCATCCAGGTGACGCCCACGTTGAGGTAACTGCCCCTCGACCAAGCGCTTGGCTGGAACTCCACCTGAATTAGCCACCATCCGTGATCGTCGAGCCACACGCGCGACTTTCCTTTCCGCACGAGCCCGAACGGCTTCAACACTCTGCGAGCCTCGACATCGATCACACGGTTATGGTCATCTGACATTGATGCCCTCCCAAGCCGCCGAACATTTTATTAGTGCGCATGCGCGTTTACCTCATTAGACCAGTAAAAACGCGCACTGTTAATTACTTGTAATAAAAGGAACTTATCAGCTTTTTTTCAAATACACCATCTGGAAAAACGCGCATGCGCGTTTCCCAAACCTATTATCTCAAACCATCAAAAAATAACTTATTGATAATTAATACAATATATAATTTAACATAAGTGTAAACGCGCAAAAAAATTTACACTCTTCCTTGATTTAAGCGATTTCTAAATAATACTGTATATATAAACAGTAAAAGCAAGGATTGCTATCATGAGTATAAAAAGCCCTTTTTTAAGCGGTGTTCAAGAAGAAATGCGCATGCGTGGTTACAGTATCAGAACAGAAAAATCCTACCTGTATTGGATCAAGGCGTTCATTAACTTTCACCACAAGCGTCATCCTGAAACGATGGGAACAGAGGAGGTCGCACAATTCTTAACCTTCCTTGCCAATCAACGGAATGTGGCTATCAACACTCAAAAAATTGCACTGAACGCGTTAGCCTATTTGTACCAGAAACATTTGCATCATGAGCTTGGAAACTTAGGTTTTTGCTATGCCACAAAACAGCGTTATTTACCTACTGTGTTATCCCCATCAGAAATCTCACTAATACTAAATGAGCTTGATGGCCGCGATAGGCTAATAATAGAACGACTCTATGGTAGTGGACTGAGAGTTTCAGAATGCCTCAGGTTACGTATCCAAGATATTGATATTGAACAAGCTTCGTTGACTGTGAGGGATGGTAAAGGTCATAAAGATAGACAAACAATCCTTAGCCATAAATGTGCCATTAAACTCACAGCATATATTAATAAGGCAATGGAGATTCAACACCGTGACAACCAACAAGGGATCGGCCCTTCCCTACCCAATGCGTTAGAGCGTAAGTATCCAAATGCCTTTAAGCAACACGGATGGATGTTCATTTTCCCTTCAACCACAACCTGCATTAATCCTTATACAGGAACGCTTTGCAGGCATCATCTTCATCAGAGTGTTATTCGTAAAGTGCTCGGCAATGCGGTGCGTAACATCAAAATAACTAAGCGTGTTACCTGTCATACATTTAGACATAGCTTTGCAACCCATCTACTTCAATCGGGCAGTGATATCAGAAGTGTTCAGGAGCTACTTGGCCATAATGACGTTAGTACAACACAAATCTACACCCATGTGCTTGGCCAACATTACGCAGGGACAACGAGTCCATTAGATAAGTTATAAATTCTAAGTAATAAAGCAATCTCGATTGCCTCTAGTCGTATTACTAATTCAGGTCAACTAACACTTAACTTACAGAGTGTTTGGGTTGCCCCGTAAAACACTTGGGGGTAACTGGCGTTTTGCCCAAGCAAATGCATAAAGACGTATTGCGGCAAGAGCACCAAAACGATAAATCCACAAAACAATCATTTATAAAAGCCTAGTTTCATTATGATCAATATAGAGATCACACCTAAGCTCAGTGCATCATTTAATCGCGAATGATTTTGCATAGGTATCTGTCTGAACCTTTGATAAAATCCAATCAACGGGTTAGCAGTCTTGGTGGACAACCGTCTAACCCGCCAGCCCTCGTAAGAGGGCGTTCCTTCTAATTCATCCTATCTAGCAGTGCCATTTCGGCTTTTCTTAGCCAGAAGATGTAAGACTTTTTACTGTCAAATCCCATTAAGGCCCACTGTTCTTTGCAGAGGTAATGGGTGCGGATGGCGCGTTTGCAGTTAATCGATAACTGCTCAACGAGCTGGTCAAAATGGGCGACGTGGGCAGGCACGTTGAGTTCGTGCTTTAAGTTGCCGCCGCCCAGCGACTCGCCTAAACGGTCGCAGGCGCTGCGGTTTGAAAACCCCTTGCCCAACTCTTGGTGCACCCAATAGCGGCCCCAGCGATATAACCCTAACCGCAACGCCTTAATGTTCATCCTCTGCTCGGGTTCATCGCTAAAGCCCATTGGCCACCTCATTTATCTTCTCGATGGAAAGCTTAAACACATCAAGGCATATCGATGTCACATCGTCATAGGGCGCTGTAGTACGGCCATTTTCCCAACGTTGGTAAGTGTTGCGGCTAATGCCGTAAATCTCAGCCACTTCGTCTTGGGTCATGCCCCGTAAACGGCGCCCTACTTTCAATACATCCGCGGCGCGATTAGCCATAAATCCTCCTGCGTGAAGTCCATAACCCAGTTGTGCTATTTGTTATTGTCATTGTCATAACCACCCCACTAACATTGGCTCGTCTGACTCGCTCGGCTCAGTGGTCGATTGGCGCATAATCTCGGGCGCCACATCATCAAACCCCAGTGTGATTAAGTGCGCATGATAGGCATCCAACGCCATCAACATGCCCTTATCTAGGGTGCTGTTGACGTAAGTGCGCAGCAATAATGGCAAGGTGTGATTCAAAATCCGCTCACCCACCATGGTATCTACCCCCATATCGGCAATAATCGTACGGCACAGTTTGCGCAGTGCGTGGGAGGTAAACGCCTTAAACCGAATCGTTTCACTCCAATATTGCGCGGTGCGAATGCTCACCGGCCCCACTTCGCCTGGGAACAAAAACGCCCGCTTGCCCACATGGGTGTATTGCCACTGGGCGTAATGGGTAATGAGCTTCTTGGCTGTCGGCGTCATAGGTAAGCGATGCTCTTGGCGGTTCTTGGCATTCTCGGCGGGAATAAACCAGTAATCGCCGGCAAAGTGGTCCCAACGTGCCAAGCGGGTTTCACCAATGCGGGTACCGAACATCAGCATTAACACAAACAACATGGCCACCGGTCTTGCTGCATTTCGCAATGCGCTGAATAACGGCCCCACATCCGACTCGCTTAATTGTGTGCCCACCAAAGGGGGCATCTTCAAACTCATTTGCACCCGATACCCCGCCAAGCTATTGCTGTCTAACACCCGTAAATCGGCCGCAACCGATAACGCCCGTTTCAACACCTTCACCGCCGCTTTGATGTAATTGGCCGAATAGCCTTGCGCCAACATGGGTTTGATTAAATAACTGTCCACCGCGATAAAGTTCAGCTCATTGAGTGGTAACTCACCAAAGCAGCCACTGAGATGTTTACTCACTAACGATTTACAGTTACTGCGCCAGCTGTTGCTTAAAGTGCGGTTGCATTCAACGTGGGTGACAAACCACGCCAGTAATTGCGAAACAGTGGTAAATTCGTTGCTGATTACCACTTGGCCCATGCTGCGTTTGGCGAGCAAACTGGGTAACTCTGCTAGAAAGGTCTTCAAGCACATCACGGGCCACACGCCCTGTTTTTGCCACACGGTTTTGCCCGCTTCGTTCATCACTAAATACACCGAGGCTTGGCGTCTATCGGTCGAGGCCCGTAACCGCACCGCCGGAAACTGCGTATCCCGAAAGTCCCGCGTTATCCCTGCCCGCAACCAACGGCGCAATACCGCATCGTTTAACTTGCCTTGCTCCACGCCTGTTGCTGTCATCACCTGCGCCATCTATCCCTCCAACCGATATTCAAAGGTGTGATGGGTCCCCGAACGTATCCGTTTTACCCGCTGGTTCATCGGCATATCCCGAAACCGCGCACTTAACGCCGTCTCGCTGTCGTGAACCCCAAAGCGGTTAAAGCTCTCTTGCTGGATTTCAAACAGGGTCCAAAACCGTTTGCCGGTGATGATGCGCATCAAGCGTTCGCGCTGGGTCAGTGGTTTAGTCGCCATCATTTGCCCCCTTAAGCCCAAGGTTGGTTCGTAAATTGGCAATAATTGATTTCGCCTTGGCTGCCTCAGTCGGCCGCGTCACCGTTTCGGGTAATGCCTTTGGCAATTCAACATCGGTCAACTCGCCACGGCTAAAACGTCTGCATAACACTGTGTAATTGCGCTCAAACGTCATCAACACATCCTTTTCAAGCCCTGTGGCAAACATCCAACTGCCTGTCTCGCGCACCGCTAAGCGCACCACATCATGGCTCCACGTATGCTTATCAGGGTGATGGTAATGGCGCGTTGCCTCCTTGAACGCCGCCTCTAACTTGGGTAGCCCTAAATCACAGGCCGTGGGTTGGCACCAAAGCGCAAACTGACGCGGTGTCGGCCAAAACTGCCTATCGCCCTGCTCGCGTCTGGCGCGATTCAGCCCCGCTTGCACTTGCTCACGGCTGGCAATCCCCTGTGCAGCCAAAGTTTTTAGCCACTCGGCTTTGTGGGTCGCTTCATCCTCAGGCCGCGGCGCACTCACCGGAAACAACACCCGCAACTTGCTAAACACGCTGTCTACAATCGCCATGTCCATCGCCGTCGGCTCAGGTTGGCTCACACGCCCCTGCCCAACCAGCGGCTGGCGGATTAAGGTCTGCAGTGATTTCATGCTCGCATTTTGATTGGCCGTCATATCAAGGGGTCCTCAGGGTCATACACCGCGTAGCTCCAATCCACTTGCCCAACCGCGGCACCCATCGGTCTTGGCAACGGCGTCAGCCAGTGGCGTTCGCGGATAAACTTGGTAATACCGAGCACAAACTGGCCGTTCGCGCTAAAGCCCCAACTGGCATCCAGCGCCGCAGCGTCCTTCAACCACGTCACCGCCAACACGCAATCGGCATCGGTCAGCTTTTCGGCCTTCCACGCTTTCCATGCAGCCGAATCCGAGCCGCCTTTGCGGTGGGCGGGATACGCTTTGAAAAACGCATTGAAAACCGACTTAGCACTCGTTGCTGGACAACTATCTTTTAAAGATTCTTTGATAGGTTCAAAAGAGTGACAGATTCTGGGTGCAGCTCCTGCACCCTCAGAGGGTGAATCTCCTGCACCCATGGGTGCATTTGCTGCACCCTCAAAATTGGCTAGGGGTGAATATGCTGCACCCTCAGTATTTTCTAGGGGTGAATTTGCTGCACCCTCAGTAAAAGGTAGGGTTTGAGCAGGTTTATCACTCAGAACACACGATGAAAAGTCCAAAATATACAGGTTGGATGTATTGCGTTTATGCTCACTCTTGCGGGTAATTTTGCGCACCAGTCCGACGTCAACCAGCGCATTAATGTGGTTAATCGCCGACCGCTCGCTTATCTCACAAGCCTGCGAAATATACTCGTAACTCGGCCAGCATTCGCCTTGGTCATTGGCGTTATCGGCAAGCTTGATCAACACCAGCTTACGCAGTGGATTACCCACCTTGGCCTTCATCGCTTTTACCATCAATTCCATACTCATAAGTCACCCCCAAACGGAGCAACCCACAAAGTTGAATTGACGCAAACCCCATGCTTCAGTAACATGATATTGCCTCACTTTAGGTATAGGTATTAAGCCCGCATCGGTCGCCAAAACTTCAGCGGGCTTTCTTATGTCTACTGCAACGGGTCAACTGCAATGCGCCCCGTTGCCCTCCGCTCGCTCGCCTTCACTGCCAAGCAAATAAACCTTGTGCGCCAAGTTACTGCGCAACTGGCTAAAAAAATCACGCCGTTTAATGTGCACGTTGCGGCTTTTCGCTATTGCACTCATATCAACCGCACTCGCATCAGCCGCGCCTACATCCGCTGCCAATAGCGCAATGGAACGTTCCGCGCGTTGTTCTTCCATCAGCAGATAATTCATAATCCAATCGATGCTCACCGTTGGCAGCAACAACTGCTTGCTACTACCCAGCAACGCCTTATCCACGATGTCGGTCGCGATAACCGCCCAACGCTCGGGGCGACTATGCTGCAATTCATCGCAGCTCCTTAACACCTCAACCATTCGGCCCACCTGCGTTCGCCTAAACAACTCCGCCGTGGTATGCCCATGAAAACAGGCAATGTCTTTGCCCATGTTCACGCCACTTAACGCTGCCCGTTCAGAGGTTGCCGCGCTAAGCTCAAGGACATTAGGATCATTGGCGCTAAGCTCAGCCACATTGGACTCAGTGCTATTAGGCATGTTCGACTTAGCTTTAAGCGCCATCGCCTTAAGCATTAACTGCCTTGCTTGCATCATGAGTAACGTCACTTGCGCGGTTTCCATCTCGGTAAGCGCGGCCACGGCGGGCCCATCATCACGACCAACTTGCCCATGCACCGAACACGCGGCGCCGCCCTCCAAACAACAAATTAAACATTCAGGATCAAACATCGTTCTGCTCCTCACTTCATCTTAGGTATCAAGCCCGCATCGGTCGCCAAACTGTGGCGGGCAATTTGATAACGGCGTTTTTTACGCGCCCAGTTATCACTTAACTGATTTGTGAACATGTCATTCACTCCGTCTCTTATTTCAACAAGTCATTTCAACAACTCATTTCAACAACTGCCACTTATGCCCATTGGCACACACGGCGCGTTTTGAGCCCGACTTGGTTTGCTTTAATGCCAAACCGCACTGGCCACACGGCACATCAGCCACCCGCTTAAGCATTACCGCATTAATCTGTGCGCTGTGATTAGCGCGTTTAGGCCGATAACCTAACGCCCGCGCCACTTTTACATACTCTTTCGCAATCCATTTGCCATCGGGTTCTAAATGCAAACCATCGCCGATCATGTCGCCCAAGCGGATCAACTGCTGATGCAACTCGGTTTTAGCACTGGCGATAACATTGATGTTAAGGTTCGATTGCGGCATAGCTATCACTTCTCGGCCGCGTATTGCGCCGCCTTGCCGCCATGACTCGCTAAATACGGATACGCCAGCTCTAACGCTGCCATACTCGCTTGCGTGGTTGCCGCCGACTCTTTTAACTCACGGTGCGCCGCCACTAACTGCTCGCGCTTGGGCGCCGGACCCAAATGGATCACCGCCACTTGTGCCTCGGCGTTCTCTTTGGTGAGCGATGCCGCCATATCGGCCACATGCAACACATGGCCATCATTCATACGGTCGGCAATCACCGTCACCCCAGTGCAACCAAATACATCGTTGAGATACTGCACCCGCAAATGCTCAGGCAGTGCCGCCACCAGTGCTTGCTCAACATGAAACAAGCGATCCGCCTGCGGATGTTGGCCCTCGTACTGGCCGAGCCAACGGAACAGCTTTTGCGCATTAATTCGCGCATCGTTGTGCACGTCTTGCGTGCTCGCAAAGCTAATTCCCTCCGCGGCTAACACCTCGCTTAGCCCAAGGCGCTCAACCGCAGCAACAAAATCTATCGCCAGCGCAAAGCGCGTCATCTTGGGCAACTCCAACACCCGATGAATCGTTTTCATCAACAAATTCAAACGGCTATCTTTTTTACGTGAATTGGTTTTCATGTGTACAGTCCTTCTTCAACCTAAAGTGAACCTAAGCCACACTCGGCGACTTCGGATTATCTAAAACAATAACGGGGTTAACTTTGAGTGCACCGTGGGTTAGGCGCTCAATTTGATAAGCACGAAGTTCGGGAACGTCTGAGCCCCATTGAGAGATCGATGAGTGGGTAATACCAAGTTGCTTTGCCAAATTTGACTTGGTTTTGAAGAAAGCGACAGCATCAGATGTTTTCATAATCACCTCAAAAGTTAGTTTTCTAACATTACCAACAAAAGGATTCTAATGTCAAACAAATGTAAGATATCTAACTATCAAGATTTGACTGGCGAAATTAAGTTTATGAGTTATCAAGGTGAGATGATTGGCGATCGAATAAGAAGCCGAAGAAAAGACTTAAAGCTTACGCAAAAAAACGTGGCTGAAACTGTCAAAGTCACGCCTAGTTCTATTACACAATGGGAGCTAGGAATGAGCACTCCAAAGGGTAAAAACCTCATTAACCTCAGTAAGGCTCTCAATTGCTCTCCTGAATGGCTTCTTTCAGGGAAAGAAGATGATCAAGTACGTATTTCAAATGTTGAATCAAATGCAGAATGGCACGCTGGTTTTGATCTTTGGGATGGGGATACGCCGCTAAGGGATGATGAAGTCGCATTACCTTTCTACCGCGAAGTCGAATTAGCCGCAGGTAATGGCTCTACTTTCGTGCAAGAAAATGGTGGTTGCAAACTTCGCTTTGCCAAATCCACCCTCAAAAAAAGCAATGTTGATCCTCAATATGCGGCATGCGTCACAGTTTCAGGTGATAGTATGTTGCCTGTTTTACAGGACGGTACCACTGTCGGCGTTGATACTAGCAAGAAAAATATTATCGATGGTAAAATGTACGCTATCGATCATGACGGTATGTTACGGGTAAAAATCCTCTATCGTATACCTGGTGGTGGTATTCGCATTAAAAGCTATAACAATGATGAGTACCCAGATGAATTCATCCAACCTGAACAAATGAGCAATATAAAAATTATCGGCTGGGTGTTTTGGTGGTCAGTTCTAAACGTGTGGAATAATTAGGTAATCAGATATAGTAAGACCTGCAGCTAAGACAGATTGTACTAAGCTGCTCTACCTCTCATAAAGCTAGTTTCCAATCTTAAAATAGTAGTTAGTTACTAACCTCGTCACCTTCATTTCTCAATTGCTGAATCAATAAACTTGGTAACTTTAGAATAGTCAAAGTTAGCATGGATTATGCTGTTTTATTCAAAAACATGAGCATCAACACAACACTTAAGCTTTAGAATCATATAATTAACATCTGATTTACTTCTGCAATGGACCATGCAGCTAAACATGCAAATTTTATTGGATGGTATCTCTAATAAAAAGCTGATAAGTTGCATTAAATACAATCAGTTAATGTTACATGTTTTTTGTCTGACAGGATGGATTAGCAGAGTTGCTAGTCGAAGTTAAGTTAACTAGTCATGGTATGTTAGAGCTATGCCCTGAAAAGGAGTCAAGATTGAGAAGTCAAAGCCGTAAAAATTTAGGATTTAATGACAAACTTGAAAACTTGTGTAAAGAAATTTTGATAGCCAACCACTGGGATGTAATAAGTAAAAATCAAAAGTCTAATATCGATCTTGATGATGAAATTATGATTAATCTTATCGATAGTAAGATATCGGGAGATGGTCAAAATGTAATTCTATTTGAAAAAATAGATGAGTTCTCAATGAAGCCGCCAAGATAATTTTTAAAACAATAACGTTATGAACACTAAAATCATAACATAATAACCAAATGTATAAGAGGAATATAAAATGGTAAAAACAATAGATGAGCTTGTAAGAATTTCTGCTGCTGGAGGTGGCATGAAAATAAGTGCACAAGGAAAAACAATAGACCAGTTAGTAAGAATTGCTGCTGGTTCTGTAAATAAACCTAAACTGATAATTTCTGATACTGAAAAACTTACTACAGATAACTTAGTTCGAATTTCTGCGGCTGGAAATGGTCGTGTTTTATTTGACTTTACAGAATAACACCCTGTAAATTGCGACACGCGGACTTAAACTGTGTTTATAGATTTTAAATAAAAATCACGAAAATGGTTCGCCGACGAGCGAGCTATTTAAAAATAGACAATTAAATTTCGATTATAAAAGGAAATTATATGGGAGAGCTTTCTAAAAAAATCGGCGAGCATGGAGAGAAAGTCGTGCTCGAATTCATTAAAATAATTGGTTGGACTGAACCCGCAGATGGTGAAACGCTACAGTGCAATAAACCTAATAAGCATGCAAGGAAAGAAAATTCTCCCAGAACAACACATGGAATAGATCTATTTTTTCCACATAAGAGTCAGCTAGAAGATTTTACGATTTCCAATGCAATAATTTCAGTTAAATATACATCTAAACCCTATCCAAGCCCACCAAATAGTATGTTTAAAGAACATATATCAGATCTTTCTCAAACAATAGAATGTTTTGCAAGGTCCGAGTTGAGAGATCAATCTAATCGAGAGTATGAAGGCTTGGGTATAAGAAAGTCTAATGATACAGGGATTTTATTTTGGTTTAGCGGGAGTCGTGACACAGAACAAGATATTGTGGGCAAGATAAGCAGTGTTATACTTGATAAAGAATTAGACTTCAGCAGTATTCAGATAGTTGATAATGCCAGAGCAGCTTTCATATACAACTCAATTACAACTGTAAAACGTATATATGAAGATTGCGAACTAAATTTCCATTATGCTTTTAACTCATCAAATTATACCGATCAAAGCATTGAAAAATATGGAAAGATGCTACCAATAGAATATCTAACCTCGCCAATTTTGCCTATGAGACTTGTAGGGAAGTCAAGTAACCAACAGAAGTTTTGCATCTCTACAATTGAAAACTTTAGTGAAGATGCAATGAAAAGACTATTAAACTTTGCGAGTGATATATCTCAAGATTTTTCAAAAGAATTTGTTTTTATATTTACTCAATATGATGAACTCTCTGATATACAATTAGTAAAAAAATGTATTAGAAGTCTTGGAGATAGAGCATCGTTGTATGATATAAAAGTGCACTGTTCTAGAAGTGACTTTAGAGGACTGGTCAATGAATAATAAAAGATTTCTACTACCTTATGGCGATGCTCTAAGAGAGTTCCTAAGTCAACCAGGAATCACAAAAGCTGATATTAAAGCAATTTTAAGAAGACGGGGAGTATTTTTTTCTGATGATGAAAAGGTCAACACCGTTCCTCTCCTAATTAAAACAGGAGTATCCCCTTTTGAACTTGAAGAGTTAGTAGATAAAGTAAAAGCTAAAGAGGATAATCCTAAGGTACATACTCAGAGCATTCCTTGGGCAGGAGGTAACAGAAAGTTACTTGATGCAATCCCACCTGAATTAAATATACAAGAAATTATTGACCAACCGTTTTCAAATTACAAAGTTCTAGGCGCGCCAAACTTTAAAGCAATAGATGGAAATCAAGATCATATTGAGATGGAATTCAAAGTTGAGAGATATGATCTAACAAAAAGTTGGGATAAAAACACTTCTCAGTTTTCTGGGAAAATAACTCTTAAAAAGAGTGCAAATAATTTAGATGTGAGTATGAGTTTAAATCATACTTCACAAGAGACAAAATTTGTTGCAGATAAGATTTCACGAAAAGTTGTGCAAAACATGAAAGATGAAGGTTTTGTTCATAAAGAATCCCAGATTAGACGTATTCGATTCAATGACTTTTCAAATTCAAATCGAGTAGCATTTCTTCAAGATTTATCTCAGAAACAGCTGAATAACCCATTGTATTTTAAAGATACAAGAGATATTGGTTTTAGACCAGATAAGAAAACAGAATTACCTCCAGATATATCATGGATGGAAGACAAAATTAAGAATATGATCTTACAAGGAAGTGATCTTCATACTACCTTTTTCGTAAAAGATAAAAAGTACCATGAATATTTAGAAGTTTATCGAATAGAAGCTGAATATTCATTCGATCAAAATGAATGTTCAGGTGATTGTCGGATTGTATTTGAGTTCTCTGAATTTATTAGTCGGGATAAAAATGATGCAGAGTTACTAATTAAGGTAGCAAGTATAAATTTTGTTGAGAAGACATCCTCAATTTCCACAAACATAGTTAAAGAAAGACTGTTATCACAACTGGAGTCTGCAAAACTAAAACTCCACGAACAATATAGAAAATAAGTTTTATAAAATCATATAGCACACTGATGGCCCTATGCGGCGTCAGTGTGCATAACATTACTTCAATTTTATATTTTTTAAATCCATCATCCAATCCCCACCTATTTGCCATCATAAAGCTCATGATGTAACCCCCACTGTTCAGGAAAAATAAATCTAATATATTCAGTGTTTTACTTGTCATCACTCAGTCCAATAATTATTCAGCAACTATTTAAGTTAGAAAACTAACTTTTATCTTGACCCAGTAAAGTTAGTAAACTAACATTCAGTTTAGTGATGATGTAATTGCCTTATAGAGCTAATCCAAAGCACTGACATTCTGAACCATAAACGACTGATTGCCCTTTCGAGCTTTGCTCCCAATGGGCACTACCGAGGACAAGGAAATGATTCTAGCGAAAGTTCACACCACACCTAAGCAACGCGATGAGTTTCGTCTACTGGTTGCAATACGTTTTGCCTGCTTGATGGCGCTGGCCAAGGGCCACACCGACCCTATGGATTGCCCACGAGTGCAAGCCCGTTGCGCCGAGCTGGTCAAGCATTTTGCCTATCACCACCCTAGCGCTGCCTTTTACCGCCAGTTCATCCGCCACACGGGCGAACTCGGGCTCAACTTCTGCCTGCGCTTCACCGAGCCCCAACAAGGTTTGTACGGCAAGGTGATGGTGTGGCGTAACGACTCGCAAGCCGTCACTAATGTGCATCCGCTGCACACCATGACGACAGCCACGCCAGCCGGCCACTAACGCAGTAGAGCCGCAGAGCCGCCGTGGACATTCACGATTTAGGCTATCTAGGCAAAGCAACCAAGGGGTGATGGTCCATATCCCTGTAACGATAACAGCGACAGTTTCACCTTGTTGGAGGCAATTATGTTTTTTGTTTACGGCGTGTCCATGACCTTAGCGAAAAATCAAGCGGCCAAAAAGTGCAGCACCTCAGTAGGTGCGCACCCTAACCGCCGTCAACTGAGCCCCGACGAGTACCAAGCTAAGTTGGATGAGATGGCGCAGCACTTGTTTGAAACCATGAAGCCACAACGACTGTCGCATTCGTTATCGACGCCCGCGCTGTGCCAGCAATACATCGTTTTAGCCATGACCCAAGAAGCCCACCGCGATGTGCATATTCGCTATCACAAGCTTTCGGACAAGGTGAACCCCAAAACCAAGAAACCCATCATCAATCTGGTGGTGTTTAACGGCGAAGCCGCAGCTTAGCCCTGCGGTGTGTGATGACGAGAGAAGGAAAGCAGCATGTTAACTGATGACAAACCGCTACACAGCGATATCAAAATCGGCGTTGGCCATATCGTCGCGTTTAAGGAAGGTTGGATGTTGCCCGGTGGCAAGTTTACCACCGACCGCACTGTCGCCATTCGTGCCGCCAAAGGTCTGCACCGTTTCTTGGTTAAAAGATAAGGAAATCAACATGCTGACGTTATCCCCTGCTGATTTTGATGAAATCGAACTGGTGTCCGGCTACCAAATTACCTGTAGCAGCTGCACCAATACGTTATTTATCCAGCGCAAACGCCGCAATGTGATAGCAGATATCACCGAAGGCCTTAGCCAGTCAGGTTGGCAAAAGGCCATCAACGACAATGAGTTCTTTCCATGTGTCTGCCCAAGATGTGTTGCAGAACTTAAAGAAAACGAACTAGAACAGGGAGAAGCATGATGGATATGTGTTACTCAATGCCCGCTGTGATGGGCGTACAAGGCGGCAAAGTGTTTTACACCGTTATCATGTCGATGCGTGTACTGGTTCGTATGTTACGCATTGACGATGCCGGCAGTGTGCTCGACCGCAGCCAACGCAAAGTTAACCCTGCCCGTGCTAAATCCATTGGCAATTACATGGTGGCGAATCCAACGGGGTATTTTCTGCCAGGCATTATCGGCGTGGTTGAAGTGCCCACTGGTGGCGATGCGCCAAAGTTCGAAGCGTCCGAAATCAGCGGCGTGGTTGGCGTATTAAAAGTCGGCCTTGATTCAATTATCAAGTTGTTCGATGGCCAGCACCGCGCCACAGGTATCGCAAAGGCACTGGAAAAATCACCTGAGATTGCCCAAGACTCAATCTCTATCACCCTGTACATGAATTTATCGCTGCAAGAACGCCAACAAGCGTTTACCGATATCAACCAAAATGCCAGCAAGCCACCTCAAGGTTTGTCAGATACCTACAACCACAGGGATGAGCTATCAAAGCTCACCATGGATTTAGTGAAACAAATCGACTGGATGCAAGGCCGTGTTGATTTTGCGACAAACAAACCCACGGCACAGAGCGAGTGCTATTGGTCCTTTAAACAAATTAAAGACGCCACGGCCATCATGCTGGGTACCAAGAAAAACTTTGAGCCCTTCCACGCCACCCTTGCCTATGACTTTTGGAACACCATGGGCGCAGCAATGGAGTTCCAATCCCTTGGCAGTAAAGAGCGCGAAACCAGTTTGTTTACCACCACGGTAATGCTTAAAGCACTGGCGAGCGCCGCAAGCGAGGCTGAATCCATCGGCCAACGCCACTGGCGCCATGCTTACCAAAACCTCGTTTGGAGTCGCAACAGCCAAGACTTTACAGGCCGCTGCATTTGCCCCAAAGATTTAGTGAAACAAATCGACTGGATGCAAGGCCGTGTTGATTTTGCGACAAACAAACCCACGGCACAGAGCGAGTGCTATTGGTCCTTTAAACAAATTAAAGACGCCACGGCCATCATGCTGGGTACCAAGAAAAACTTTGAGCCCTTCCACGCCACCCTTGCCTATGACTTTTGGAACACCATGGGCGCAGCAATGGAGTTCCAATCCCTTGGCAGTAAAGAGCGCGAAACCAGTTTGTTTACCACCACGGTAATGCTTAAAGCACTGGCGAGCGCCGCAAGCGAGGCTGAATCCATCGGCCAACGCCACTGGCGACAGGCAAGCTACTCGCGAACACCGATGCCGTGACGCTGACCTCAAACCTCATTCTTAAAACCATGTCGCAAAAGCTCGACCCCGTTCGCGCCAGCGTTGAAAGAACGTTTTTCCCTGAGGTGGCAGCATGAACCACTTATTCTACCTACGCGATTCGCGCGGCAATGTTGGCAGCACTTGCATGTTTTGGGCAGACCGTGGCGGCTACACCAGCAACTTAGAACTAGCTGAGGTTTTTACCCTTGAAGAAGCACAGCGCCAATTTAATAGCCGTCACACTGACATTCCACTTAGCAAGGATCTTGTCGATGAGCAATCAACCGTGCGCGTTGATCACCAGTATCTTGGCGATGAGGGTGAAAAGTCAGGCTGTGATGAATACGTTATTCGCATTGGGGATCGCACTGATGGCAACGATGTTTATTGGCTAACAGTCGATTTTAGCTCTGTAAGTTACAAGGCATCTGCCGTATTTGCATACCAAGTTGCGCTAGTCAGAGTAAACGAACTCAAGACACAAGGTATGGTTGCCACTATCTATGCCAAAACCGACATAGACGCCATCGCGCGCCGCACTTTTCAAGCCGCCAACATCAACGAGCGCAGCATGATCACTGCTGCTGGCATTCGTAAACCCAAGCGACCACGCACCCGCCAAACCACAGGTAAAACGCGTGGCAATTGCCCACATTGTGGCTGCATTACTTGGGGATTAAATCCTTACGAAGCCTATAGCTGTGCTGATCAATATAGCGAACGCATGGAGCTTGATTTCACGGTATCCATAAGCTGCGAAGAGTTAAAGGCAAGGAGAAAGGCAGCATGAACCACTTACTCCCAGGCTTTGAATCACAAGAGCGCGTTGCGTTATTGCTGTCGCTTACCCGCATTAGTTCACCCGAGGTGATTGCCGCATTAACGCTGCATTACACCAGCGCCCTGCCCGCCGAACGTGCGGCGGCTCGCCACGGTATTGAACTGTCGAACTTTATGCGCGGGCAAAAGAAGCTAGAGCAAATCGCCGCCACGGTCGAGGCCATTAAAGCCATCGACTGGGCCAAGCTGCAATTAACTCATTTGCAATCAAGCGCTTTGCTAACAAGCCCTTTGCAACCGAAGCAGGTGGCCTAAATGACTCAATCAGCGGCGTTTCGCCATCTGTTAAATCATTATCGCAGCCATAAGTTGAGCCTGTTACTCAAGGCCACAACGGGCGACAGCATCAAAATCGCGCTGGCGCTCGGCGCGTTAGATTGCCTGTACTGGCAAGCATTGGGCAACGGCTTAACCAACTTAGCCAAGGGCATTAGCCGCACCATAGTGTATTCGTACCGATATCACCCAATGCGCCTGCCCTGCCATTCGCCTGTCAGCCAAACAAGCGACAACCAAAATAAGGAGGCGGCATGAATACGTTCAGCACTAAAGCGGGCGTGGTCACGTTATCTAAGCCCTACTTCACCTTGATGTGCGATCAGCAACAAATCGAAGTGAAGTACCCCCCAACAACTATCACGGTTGGGGCATTTGTAAGTCGTTTAACGCCATCGAGTGCAGCGACTTCGGCCAAGCCGACGCCGAAGTATTCGCACTCAACGCAGAATCAAAACTCAGGATAAAAGGAGAAGCAGCATGAAGTCGATACAAGCAGCAACTGTAGAACGTGAAGAAGGTTATTGGACCCATCCCGATTTGCCCGAGTGGGATGAAGGTGTGACCCGTGTGGAGTGTGAAGCATGGGCTGCACGCCAAGGCGGCGAGTTTGTGGCGATTTGGTTTGAACTCGATGCCCCTGAAAACCTCATCGAGCGCTATTTTGACGAGGGCGATAACGATATCAGCGATTGGAACCCCGTTTGCGACAAGGCCGGCTCATTCCTGCTGAGTATTCACGACACCGAAGATGGCCCCGTCGCGCTGTTCTTCGCGCCGAAAGACAAAGAAGCGGCAACGGAAGGTAAATGACCTGACAGCAAAGAGAGGAGTTAGAAGGTAATTGCACCACAAAAATCAACGCTGAAGGCATTTATGTTCCTGCGATGGAATCGGCCTAAGGCCAAGTAAACATACAAACGTCATAGCAAATAAGAGAGGCTATTATGAAAAACACAGCAAAGTTAATGAAAGCACGCGAATGGGCTAGCCGCGAGTTCACTAAAGGATCAATGCCACAAAATAGAACCATTTCTACGTGGATATTGAAAGGTAAAATTCGTGGTGCCGTCATTAGTGGCACTGTCTATGTGTATGAGGATCAGTATTTTGGCGTTCCGCAGGTTGTCAGTAATGCGGTTATGCATCTGGTCGCGGAATCGGTGTAAGTATCATGGTGCGCCCAAAAAAGCCGGTAAATAAGCATCTTCCTTCATATCTAAGATATGAAATCGACTCTGGCGTTTACCGCTTTACCCTGATTAACGGTATTAGGAAATCACTGGGTAAAGATAAAATCCAAGCAATACAGATAGCAAATGAATATAACCGGATCATGCGCCCAAGTTCTGGGTTGATTGTAGATGACCTGATAAAGGCTTCTGGCGGTATTGAATCTGAGCAGCAACTTCCTTTTGCTGATCATGTTGACCGTTTGATGGAGATCATTTTCAAAGAGGAGTCACCCAGTAAGCAATTCGCTAGCACTATGCTAAACGATGCGTCGAGAGTGAAGGAGTACTTCAAGGCTATACCAAGCCAGGATATTGGCCTTGAGCATATTAATGGATTTCTTAACCAGTACCATCCTAACGCGAGTGCGAATGTGCATAATCGCAAACTGGGTTTCATTGAAAAGTTGATTAATTACGCCATTGATCAATCGCTGATGGTTGATAACCCTGCCGCCAAAAAGATGAAAAAGCGTAAAACCAAAGGCAAAGAACGCCAACGCTTAAGTTTGGATGCTTTCAAACTTATCCACGCTGCGGCGCCACTTTGGTTACAAACAGCAATGGAGTTAGCGCTTCAAGCATCACAGGCAAGGTTAGAAATCTCTCGAATTAAGTACAGCATTAAAAAACCTAAGGATGGGCAATGCGGCTGTATTTGGTTTGAGGCTCCGGTTGATGGGATTTATGGAACGCTGTTTATCCATAGGCAAAAAGTTGAGGAAAAGGAAGCTAGCCATGTCGCTATCCCTATTGGTCAGGAGATTAAAGGGATTATAGATAGAAGCCGTGATGGGATTTTATGCCCGTATGTTGTTCATCGGGTTCCTGAGCGAAATACTAGGCAAAGCGCTGAAACAAACCATCGTTATCAGCTTGATCCAAACTACCTTAGCAGAGCATTTTCTGCGGTAAGGGATGACATTGGATTATTTAGTCACCTTGAAGTTAATCAGCGGCCGACTTTTCATGAAATCCGCGCCCTATCTGCAAGACTGTTTTCGGATATGGGGATTGATCCTCAAGGCCGCATGGCGCATACCGATGCGAAGTCTACCAAGGTCTATGTTCGTGATCATTTGGAATGGACTGAGGTGCCACATGCAGAGATTAACATGGCAAATTAGCCTAGAAAAACTAAGGCAAACGGGCCTGAATGGCCTCGGTTATTGAAAGCCTGTTTGACCTGAGTTCGACCATAGTTTGACCGCTTAAAAATGAATATTAAAATCAGATTAAAATAAAAAAGCCTGCAAACTATTAAGTTTACAGGCTTTTTTATTTAGAATTTGGTCGGTATGAGAGGATTCGAACCTCCGACCCCTGACACCCCATGATTGTTGCTCAAACCTAATAAACCTTTGATACTAAAGTATTTAACAAAAAATACTCTACAAAAGTCAGCCTAGAAAAATACCTCTTTTTAACCTAGTTTGCGTTTTCTGCACTCTTTGTTTTCATAGACTTACACGGAGTTAGTCCCCTATTTATAAAGCAAATATCTTCCTAGTAACTCTAATCTATTACTATTCAAACGTAGAATTTGGCCAATACAAACCCTTCGAAATCTTGGGGTGAAGCTTGCAGGATAGGGGAAATATTTCGTATGCAGCTAAATCTCAATCTCCACAAATGGCAAGTCGGGTGCGGTTTAGATCCAGCCGTTTTATACGTAGACGTGATCTCCAACGGTTCTTGAACTTATTGCGCGGATAGTGTGGCCGCAGGCACTGCTGGCGGTGACATTACCTTAGGCAGTTACGGCATCCACAGTCATGATCATCCGTGGTAGCAAAACTAACGCTGTTTGCAGTTATTTAAGCATGGTGCCTTGCTGGCGATTAGTTGAGTTACACGATTGAGCGGATCATTGTAATGGATTGTTTTATATCGATATCACCGCGTCATTAAGCGTAAGGTGATCGGGTAACATGGCTGCAGCTGAATAGAGACGGTCCAATAATCAGTCGAACCAAAGTAACGCCCACAAATAGCGAACTATCAGATAAAATCGGCAATACACTGCACATTACAGTATCCGACCTGCAACCCACGTTTCCAATACATCAGCCAGTTTAATGATTTGTTCTTGATGCTTGGATTTGTTTTTCGCTAGGTTCTGGATATTCAATAGCTTCCATCTCACCGCAGGTAGTGCCGCGACGCTCGGTTCATCAAACAATAACCAATCAGGCTGACCCTGTTTAAAGGATAATAAAAAGTCTCTATCTTTTGCAGTAAAGTGATGCTGCAACGCTGTGAGCATTTCTGAGCGAGTTAAAATAAGCTCATCGAGTTTAATCGGCTTTGTCGTCATTCCATTGAATTCAGCTTGAAAGCTTTCATCAAGCGGTTTCCAGCGTGGAGACATCACTTCATTAATAGGCCTTGGATGGCTAAGTGTATAAGTGAGAAAGCCGACTAAAATCTCTCGACTGATCCCCTCTTCCGCCAGCAGCATTTTCACATCGAAAAGATCCCTTGGGTGCTGCCTATCCATCGCTGCACATAACTTACCACCGTATAGATCAGGCAGGCTTACGACGGGGATCTCTGCGTACCCAAATTCTTCTTCAACTAACTCAACGACTGGCATTAATACCGCTTTGTGTAGCGTACCTCTCGCAACAGGAGAGACTTCAATTTTTATTGTCACTCTATCACTTGTCACGACGACCCTGAGCTCATCATATTTATTGTCTTGAAATACTGCACTAAGGTTCGGTTGTAGATTGATCTGCGCAGTCAAACGACCAAGCGCTTCCTTCACACTTTGTAGCGCTTGTTCCCTTGGCTCCAAAGGAAGATAAGCCAAATCGATATCGACCGATAAGCGTGGGAAGTTGCGTACAAATAGGTTGATAGCCGTACCGCCCTTTAGAGCAAATACCTTCTCTTGGGCGACGAGCGGCAGCATCCGAATAAGCAAGGTCACTTGCTGGTAGTATATCGATGACTTATTCATATTGATTTTCTTCTGTCTTAATAAACGATGCCGGCACTGTTATTTGATACCGCCCATCGTAACGGCCATGAGCCACCACCTGACGCTTTCCCGCACCGAGCGTGATTTGCTGCTCATCTAGCCTTTTGCTCCACTGGTGTTGATAGTAGTGGCCTAAAAAGAGAAATACGCGATTAGCTTGTACGGCTTCACTTCGATTCAGTATTGACTGAATTTTACGTGGGCTGAGATTCACTAACCCTTGAAACAGCTCCGCGGCATGCTCAAAACTGATATGTTTGCCAATGGCATTGGCGACTTCATAGGCCGCAAGCTCCGCACAACTTGCCTTAACTTCCCTATTGTTCACCCCTATAGTAATAAAGTCTTTTTCCAACGTTTGGGTCAGCTTGCTACTGGTATAAAAAAGCCAGTTTTGCTCCTCCAATTCGCGGAACCACTTTGGCAACGCCAGCTTACTTTGACAGCCAACCCAAACTTGCTCGCTGCTTAGTTGAAGATAATGACTAAGCCCTTGATGTGTTAGGCTACTGACTCCCGCAAGGTGAACAGGAAGCTTGAGCTGCTCATTCACAGCCTTGAGCGCTTCAACCCAATGAGGCTGTAACTTGCCTGTTGACTCAGGACGAACGTAAACCCCCGCACTAATCTTGTACAGCCAACCACTCTGCACATATTTTCTCACCAAAGATGAGCTGATCTCATTTTGTGTCAACCACGACTGAAGCACTACCGCACCAGGACTCGTATGATTAATCAGCCAGTTTATTTTTGATGACATAGATGCACCATAAGTACCAAAATACAGAGTAAATTAAACCAACTATAGAAGCGGAGTTTATTAATTGCAAATTATTAGTACCTAAAGTGCACTTTTAATGTAAATTATAAACTCGCTGAATGAGAGGGAGGCCGCCGTTGTTCCGCGGTTAAATACAATCGGTCACCATCGAGCATAAACAAATGCAATATCGTTTTTTTGCATGAGCTTAGATCAGTTCTCTAGAGATCTAACAACTCAAAACAGGGAACTAGTGGCAGGTTTTAACGGAAAACATGAATAATCTGCATAATCAAATTCAGATTAACTATTCTATTAATACAACCTCTTTTGCCTACAAACTAATCAACACGCGATATAACTAGTCGGAATGGGGATAACAGGCCTTATATGGGTCTGAATCAGTTCTCTTGAGTTTGATTAATTCTAGGGCGAAAACGCCACAGAATAGCCGCAAACTGGGCTCTAGGGGCTAGCGTGAATTAGTCTGGTGCAGAGTGATTCACTAGCTCATTTTTCGACATTCCCGAGTTAAAGCCTTAACTCTAATTCGTCAGTTTCGGATAAAAAATCTATGGTTAACGTTTGGTTAAGGGGCAGGCTTTAGCCCGTCCCAGTGAGCGAAGCGAACGGTTTGAACCATTTGTTAGGTTTTTATGCAGTTCTATGTGCTGCAAACCTACTGATTGGAAAAGTACATAATTAGCAGTATCACTCACCAAGAACAAAATGATGTAACATAAAAGTAGCAACCTTATGTACTAGGTCCAGTTTTAATCCGTCAAGGTCTTCTCCACTATCATGAGCCAAATTATTTCTGGTTTCAGCGAGATCTAACAGGTCGTCTAATAGAGATACCTCAATTTTTTCATGAAGCTTATTTAAGTACTCCCAAATAAAGAGCATTTGGACCTTTTGGCTACATTGACGCATAGCCTTGTCATAAGACTCAGGTTTATTCAGTAGCTCAATGTATTTTTTAGAAAAAAGAACTTTATCTTTGTATATCAACTCAATTATTTTATAGAAATTGATGAATGCATCAGCTGCAAAGTGATTATTTTTAAATCGAAGTCCCGAATAATAGATGCTTATTATTTTTTGAATCTTTTTGTTGTCAATTCTATTTTTCACTTTGTCATAATAAGCTGGTATAGACTGAACAACCTCTTGAAAGTGCTCAGGATTACAAGGATAAACATTAGGGTGACCTCCGCCTTTCTGTGTGACTCGCAACCAATCGTCACCGGACTTAATCCTTAAATTTAGAGATGATGGCTCAAGGATGGATACTCTATTGTTCAATGTTGACATCAATTTGAAAAAATCAAATATGGTATCCGCAAGCGGACTTAACCTCATATTGTCATTGTAAGCCTCTCGCTTATGAAAGTTTTTAGGAATTGTATATTCACATATAATATCCACTTCATAATAACCTCTTTCTACAGGGTGCTCATCTAAACTGCACTTTAACACCTTGAGACCAGACTCAATAAACAGCCCCTCTACTGAGCTTTCAAACCTAGTTTCGTAATTACCATCAAATACGAATGACTTTTGTTCCTTCATAGCTTCATGAGCAATGTATCCTACAAAACTAAAATTAGAAATAAGGCCAAAAGAAGCTTTTAACACCACTTTTCCATCGATCAGGCATTCTTCGATGTTCTCTAAAAATTTATTCATTTACTACATCCGATTTTCTTACGATCTTCCAATACTACAAACGTCTTAGTATTTATGCGCTGCGCTGTTTGCAGGGCATAAATCGCTTGTTTGACTTGGCCGATGCCTTATCCAGATTAATTGGTATGCTTCATGCTATAGGAATTTGCATTTTTTGAGGCAAGGTCTGAGCTGCGGAGCTGTTTTGAAAAAATAATATTGCGTGGTTTCTGCGTATTTCATTGAAAATCCTTTGTCATGGTTGTGTTCCATCGCATCATTTTAAGTCTAGCTGATTCGAGCAGTCTTAATCATTCCACTAAATCACAGTTAAGCTCCGCGCAGCGGCTTAGTTCAATGCCGCGCTCTGCGGAAAATTGGTAGCGCAGCGGTAAATTTGTCCGACAGCAGTGCCTTGTTAGGCTTTACATTTCATATAGACTCAAGCCCATGGAGGCACCGATAACATACCATAGTCGCTGCCACTGCACGTAAACCAGTTCGCTACCCACATAGGATGTATTTTCGTTACCATGCCGTAACAACTTTCCATTAGCCAAGTAATTAAACTTGTAATCACCAATCATTTTTTCACTTAAATTAGAGGGAAGAACAGAACGAAGAGGATCCACATAAACAGGATCATCAGCCATCAAATAAAACTCATCAAAGAGATGGGAAAAGTTCTTCATATGATCACCCAACTCAAGGCTATACCACTCTTCTGACATTGTATTAATGCGGACTTCACCTTTATCAAATTCTTTCACAAATCCGTCTAAATGTTTTATTTCATGTTCATCTTCAGGCGGATGGAAAACAAATGCAGTAATAAACGACTTTTCGTGAAGCCATTCAACAGCATGAGGAATGAGCTCATCAACGCTCACAGGCTTTAATTCGCGATCAGGATGTAATTTTTTAAAGAAAGAAAGTGCCTTACTTGTTTCCCTATAAAGAAATGGATAATCAATATACATCACACGATACTTAGCGGGAGCCCTTTGCATTCGCTCCTTGTATATCTCTCGAACTTCAGCAACGCATGCTTTAGGATCTTTATTTATCTCTCGGCCAGTAAACCTTATTACTGTGTATCCTGCTCGAGAAAGATAACGCTGCCTGATAGCATCTTTCTCTAGTTGCTCCTTTGTTGAATGGTAATCATGACCATCTAGTTCGATTATTAGTCGCGCATCCTTTAAAATAAAATCGACACGATATCTGCCATGCTTTTCCTGATCACCAAACCAATGCTCACTTTCAATAGCATCAGCCAAGTCACCTAATTCTTTACTAAATTCCTTTTCAATATAAGACTCTCCTCTATCTCTGTACCAGCCAGGAGTAGATTTTGGTTGACCTGGATACTTCATTGATACCTCTTTGGTTTTTAAAGCCTACATTTTATTAGTGTGCATGCGCGTTTACCTCATTAGATCAGAGGAAAACGCGCACAGTTAACTATCTGTATGTAAAGAACTTATCAGCTTTTCATCCAATACACCATCCGGAAAAACGCGCATGCGCGTTTTCCAAACCTATTAACTAATTTGGGGTAAGTGTATCCACATGATTTTATAGGGTTTATTAATTTTAGGCTGGGGAAAAGCGCAAAAAATGAGTTTAAAAACACTCAAAAGCATCTAAATTAAAATACGACTGCATACCCATACATTGTTAGTCGCTTTGCGGTAGGGCCAAACATTAGCTAAATAGATAAGATTTTGTAGGGCAATTCATTCGTCAGTTTTCGATTCACTAAACAAGTGCTAGCAAACTTTGGGGCCTAAACGAATCCATCTACTGCCGGATATCAACACTTTATCTCTGGCAGACATTTCCACTTAGTCGTGTATTGCGGTGTGAGTAGGTCGCGGCGCATGGCCCATTTTTGCTCGATACCTTGGGCGGCAATGAATAAGGTATCTGTGCCATAACGTTGATTGATGCCATCAAGAGTCTTCATTAACGCAGGCTTGGCTTTTGAGACATTGAATAAATCTAACTGGCCATGCTGGGTGCTGACCAAATCAATCAGGCCTACACCGATTTTATAATAACGTACGCCGGCACGGAAAAGTTGAGATGCTGCTTGTGTCATGCCTTGAGTAAGTTCAATGCTGCAATCAGTCGCACAAGCAAAGTGCACTAAGGTCTTAAAGCCTGTTGGGCGTTCATCGTAGGGAGAATTGCTAGCAAACAACAACATGGTTTTACAGCTTGAACCTTGCTTGCGCGCTTTCGCTGCGGCAATCGCCACATGTTTACTTAAGGCTTGCAGTAAATCCTCATACTCAGTAATACGCTCGCCCACACTACGAGTTGAGAATATTTGCTTCTTATCCGCCCTCGCCTCGTCCCACACTTTGCACGCTTGCCCATTGAGTTCACGCACAGTGCGTTCTATTTCGATACTAAATTGCTTTCGCGCTAAACCTGCAGGGATTTTGGCTAAGTCATAGGCGGTCTTTACGTTCATCAATTCAAGTTTTTTGCTTATCCTACGCCCAATGCCCCAGACATCATTCACACTCATTGATTGTAAAATTGAAATCCTGTCTTGTTCATTATCGATAACACACACACCCTGATAGCCAGGCAACTTCTTTGCCGCGTGATTGGCTGCTTTAGCCAGTGTGAGTGTTGAGCCTATGCCGACACAAACCGGTAAACGTGTCTCTTTCCAAACCGCTTTTCGAATCAACTGACCTTGGGTTTGTAAGCATTTAATGGCGGGGTAACAATTTTTAAAGGAGAGAAAGCTTTCATCAATGGAATAGACATGCTGCTCTGGTGCAAATCGGCCAATGATATTCATCATCTTTGCGGATAAATCGGCATAGAGCTCATAGTTACTTGAACAAACAATGACACCTAATTTCGTGCACAGGTCTTTGACCTGAAAGTATGGTGCAAACTTAGGCACACCCCGTTCTTTCGCTTGCTTGTTTGCCGCAACAATACAGCCATCATTGTTGCTCAACACAATCATTGGCTTACCTCGCCAATCAGGTCTAAATACCTGCTCGGCGCTGCAATAGAAACTGTTGGCGTCTACCAAGGCAAACATCAGATATCCGCTAATAATGGACTTTGGCGATGACAACGAATAGAACGAATAACAACACCTTCAATCGTAAAGTTATCGTAATCGTGAATTGGCTGAGGTTGGTGCTGTTCATTCGACGACAGCAGCATGCGATGCGTTTTATCGAGGATTTTACATACAAATTCACCGTTGAAATTGGCAACAATCACATCACCATGACGCGCGGTTTCTTGGCGGTCAACAATCAAAATATCGCCATAAAAAATGCCCACTCCCTGCATTGAGTCACCTTTTGCGACACCAATAAAGGTCGCACTAGGATGCACAACTAACAGCTCATCAAGGCTCAGACCCAACTGACTATATTCAGCTGCAGGGCTTTCGAAGCCAGTGATACCGGCACTGGCATAGATAGGAATAATACGCATAGTTAACACCACTGTTTTTATATACAGTGATTATAGGCGTTGTTAGATAACTGGCAAGAATTATTGTGATGTTTCGATGTAACACCATTGGTTCTTTTCTTTATCAAACCCCACGTCAAAATTCACCGCGGTGGTGTCACCCGTCAGGTCTCTCTTTGCAACGATATCATTTAGTTCAGATAAATCATCAACACAGGTAGGTTCCGACAACTGCACCAGAAACATGATTAAGAAGCCAAAAGTGGTAAAAAGTAATGTAGTGACAAAGACTCGCACTGGTCTGAAGAGCATGGTTCTGCTTTCCTTTGCAAATAAACAACCTGTTCAGCTACGTTGAAATGTAGTAACAGCAGGTCAAAAATGCAAAATCAATCAAGATGACCCACTTTTCATTGCGCTTGTTCTAATGTGTATCTTCGCCAATACTCAATTGGCTACATTAACTATTCTGTAATCCCTGTATAAACAAAGACATTAGCTTTACAACAGACAACGAGTTAACAGTTCATGGCGGCTTAATTCGTGAGAGGTACAGACTAGACTTTTGTGGCGCACATACTGATTTTTTCACTTAGTCTATTGTGTATAAAGAGTGAAATATTGAGGAATTGACCTAATGTGCGGACGCATAAGCATTGATAGTTTTCTCGCTAATACGGTATCCCTTCAACTGGGTGTGCCATTCAATCCACAAACTAACCTTGATTTGCGCCCTACCGAACAAGTGTCGGTGATTATAATGGCCGATTGCCAGCTTCAGCAGCTAGATTGTACCTGGGGAATAAAGCCTGCTTGGTCGAAAAAGCTATTGATTAATGCACAGGCTGAAACCGTGCGAGAAAAGAAAACGTTTGCATCTGCATTTGCTAGTCACCGCTGTGTTGTGCCCTGCTCTGGTTGGTATGAATGGCGCGAGGAAGGTAAAAAACAAAAACAGAAATATCTGTTTAGTCATGATGCAGCAGAGCCTCTTTACATGGCCGGAATATTCTATCCAAACGCAGAGTTTACCCAGCTAGTTACATTAACGACTGAGCCCACAGAAAAGTGTAAAGCCTATCATGGCAGAATGCCCCTGCTGATCAGCCCATTTGAAATTGATTTTTGGCTTCAAACTGAAGCGGTGATGCTAGAGGCACTGCTCTACCACCCCAAAATATTGATATATCAATCCATACGAATTGAATATCTATAAAGTCAAAAATAAAGAACTCATTTTTTGACAAACTTGGTTAGAGTGTAAGCTCTCAAAATAATAATTTACATCAAGAAATTTATAACGTCACTATACGAACTAACATTGACTGCTACGGCGAATTTTCAGGGAGAAACTAAATAATATTAACGGCAAAATTTATGGAATAATATATATTTAACACTCCCGTTTTTATGTATCTACTTATACACTTTGAATGAGGAGTTACGATCCTCTACTAATAGCTTTAGATTTAGATCCTTAAATTTTGTATTCAGAGATGTAATAAAACTTCTATCCTCTTTCGTCAACTCACTATTATCTAAAACAATCCATAACTCGTGAGCCATTTCCTTGCGATCATAAAACTGATAATCTAATATTTGACCAAGAGCAGCTCTTATTGCTCTTTTAGGCATGCCAGAATAACTTGAAACACTTTTCAACTCTGCATATATTAATGAAAGCCCATGCTGTAGTGAGACATCTATTCGATCATTTGCTCCCGTCCGCTGCTCTAATCCTTTCAGTATATAAATATTTTGCCTTTCAATCCAATATATAAATCGCTGAGTTAGCTCCTTTTCCTTTTGACTAACAATTATGGTTTTACCCATAGTTTTTCTATGCTGAAAACTAATTTCACCTAAATCTACTTTTTCCCTCTTGATTGATGAAGAATCCATACAATCTTCTTCATTATCAGCTATTGTGTCATTTGAATCTTGAGAACGAGGAAAATCATGCTTGGAAATATTTCGATTATAGTACAATACTATAATTTGACGAACCATTTCCATATTTAGAGGTTTCTTTAGACGTTCATTAATCAGATTGATCTCTTGCCTCAATTTATAACTAATTTCAAACCAATTAATATCATTAGATGAAAAGTTAATTTTTGATATATCAGAAAAAGAATTAGAAAATAGCAAGTAAATATTTTTATGTTTTCCCTTGTCACCCAACTCATGTGCTCATCAGGGTGAAAAGTACAAAAAACCCTTGCTATTGATGCACTATAAACATACTGAAAAACCCCTTCATCTTTAAGGCGCTCGAAGTTACTAACTATTTCATCATGTACAGACTGAGTATTGTGATGCATTATTTTTCTAGTGAAATCAATCAATATATCTCTAACATCAGACTTTTTGAACTCATTTTTTGATATATTAGTATTATTTATATTGGCAATGCCATTTTTTGTCCTTTTT
Source organism: Shewanella oncorhynchi (assembly GCF_030848765.1). Lineage (NCBI taxonomy): Bacteria > Pseudomonadati > Pseudomonadota > Gammaproteobacteria > Alteromonadales > Shewanellaceae > Shewanella > Shewanella oncorhynchi. The sequence goes on along the minus strand of NZ_CP132914.1, from coordinate 2,091,765 downwards.
CCCCATAAATCCCAAATAAACTCATCATCAAAAACACCTTCAAACTTGAACTGCCTAGCCTTATTTAGCATTTCGCTTCTAAGATTTTCATAATCAACTGAAATATTTGCTGACTTCGACAATTCATGTTCTGCAACTTGCAGGAGGCTTTCTATAGTGTTTATTTTATTGCCCATTTTATATCCCTATATTAATTTTTTGATGTCTCGTAAAGAAATTACATTAACTCAATATAATAATTTAAAGTACATCAAATACCTAATCTAATCTGTACAAATTCGGTAAATTGCGTTGACGCGACAAAAACCAGACGGAACGGTGAAATCGAATTATTGAAATTGTGGAAAGCCACCGAGTTCCTTAGTGTCTGTAGTATTACGAAAATATGATCAATGTGTTGATCACAAACTTGGTCGAATAACACAATCTCGCTTCGGGTAAATAGCGCTAACTCAACTAAGCATTTGGATGCGAAATACTCACTCTATTGATTGTGTATTTCAGAGTGAGTATGCCACGACGCATGGTCCACTTTGTTTTATGCCTTGGCCAGCGAGAACAAAGTATCGGTGCCATAACGTTGGTGATAGCTAATAACTTACACATAGAGGCAAAATATCGGTCCATTTAACTAAGATCAAAGGATCACAAAATCGATCTAGTGAAGTTGGTATATCCGAGCAAACCAATTTTTTGAGATTCTGAGAAAGCAAGCAAAATAATCAATTACAATCAACACTATAGATAGCGTTCAAAATTATGAACGCCCCCTAAAAGCCCGCTAATAAAACAACAACCAAGCCCTCTAAAATCCTCATATGTAGTGAAGCACTGCGCGTCACTGCCCCCGCAATCAACCGCGCCGGAAGGACCCGCGATGATAATGGTTCGCATCTACATCGAGTTGAGAGCGATTCTCATCATCATAAAGTGTCGCGTTCGGTTTCAATCAAACCGTGAGCATCGGCGAGACACAAAATCCGCCCATCTGAAAATCAAAATTCCTCATAATTGCACATGATCATCGCTCCATTCCTATCCATGCAGGATGACTAATATAGGTAAAGAGAACGAGTCTGGCACTCGGTTAAAATGAGCCTAGTCCTAGACAGAAGCAATTCACCTAAAACCGTCTAAAACCGTTTAAAACCTTGGCTTTTACCCTCTTCACCCCATTGCCAATATTTAACACCAAAGCAACAAATGCACGTTATTGCATCCTTCCTTAGGGTTGATGCAATGACTCGTCTGTAGCCCTACTGCTGCATGGGCTAGAGTGCTCCCAACTTTTTGAGGCTATCTAGGGATTATCTAGGCCGCATCGAAAAACGGTTGAACCATATTGGTGCAATACACTGAACAACACCCATTGAATAGAAACATATCAATAACAATTCAAACTAAGGCAGCATGAGCCTAAAAACGCGTTCAATCACTCAGAAACAGTGTGCAGATCATCCCAGTTCGCCTGCTTTCGATGACTAAAAACGGGGAGCGGATAACGCCTTCGCAGGATGAGGCCGCGACCGAAACAGTGAGCCGAATAGAAGGATCCATTTAGGCGCCATCAATTCACCCAGAACTACCAAAAAACTCACCTTTTGCCCTACCCTTTACGCCCTTGAAGCGTTAACACAAAAGCAACAAAAGCGAGTCGTTGCATCCTCCTGTAGGGTTGATGCAACGATATGCCTGTAGCCCTACTGCTGCATGGGTTTGAGTGCTCCCAACTTTTTGAGGGGATCTAGGAATTATCTAGGCCGCATCGAAGAACTGTTGAAGCATAATGGTGTGATACCCCTATCATAACGAAACATACCAGTAACAACTAAGATGAAGAAAACGTGCGGTATCCTCACTTGTCATTGTCGCACCGCACGCCTAAGACAAGAACATAAGCTGTCGGTCCACAACCTTCAAACAACAATCCGCTATCGCTCAGCATAGCATTGCAAATCAGGAACAGATTGAATAAATCTATCAGCCACGTATAGTGGTCAGGCTTTGGCAGATGTAGCAAATGCTCTTTAAAAATTGATTAAAAATCCGTTAAATAAATAGCTAACTTTGTAGCGAAAAAACAGTGGTAAAAATTTGGTTGTAACCTTTTGATTTGTTTTAAATAAAAAACAGCTTAGCGCCAAAGCACTGCCCCGCCAATTAAGGGGATTAAGACAGGCCAGAGAAGTCGTCTTCATCTTCATCTTCTGCCAAAGCACTGCCCCGCCAACTAAGGGGATTAAGACTTGTACTCACCGCCAACATAGTGTTGTTCACAGCCAAAGCACTGCCCCGCCAACTAAGGGGATTAAGACCTCGTTTGCTGTCTCATCAAAATTACGTTTAACGCCAAAGCACTGCCCCGCCAACTAAGGGGATTAAGACTGCCATTCTGTCTGCATAACATGGTTTTCTGGTGTCAAAGCACTGCCCCGCCAATTAAGGGGATTAAGACCCAACTAAAACTACTGATTCAACTTCTTTTTCGCCAAAGCACTGCCCCGCCAACCAAGGGGATTAAGACCTGCTGAAAACATTGCAACTGCTGTACGGCAAGCCAAAGCACTGCCCCGCCAACTAAGGGGATTAAGACGTTAGCGCACTGGAGGGTTGGGAGTCGTTCCCGGCCAAAGCACGGCCCCGCTAAACAAGGGGATTAAGACGCCAGCGGGTTCATCTGTACGCCCATTTCAAACCAAATCACTGACCCCAAACTTCAGGGGATTAAGACTAAGCAGCAAGTGCACCATCGGAGAAATTCAGCGCCAAAGCACTGCCCCGTCAACTAAGGGGATTAAGACATGATCACATCACCCCAAGGCTGTTTATCTGCGCCAAAGCACTGCCTCGCCAACTAAGGGGATTAAGACATATCATTTCACCGATTAAGGCCCTTAGCTGCCAAAGCACTGCCCCGCCAACTAAGGGGATTAAGACCAAACTTAGCTACAGCTGCGTCGTTCATTGCGCCAAAGCACTGCCCCGCCAACTAAGGGGATTAAGACTCATTGGAAGCACTCTATGTCGGTTATTTATTTGCCAAAGCACTGCCCCGCCAATTAAGGGGATTAAGACTGGGTTACTTGTGGGCACAAGTGAAAGCTCCAAGCCAAAGCACTGCCCCGCCAACTAAGGGGATTAAGACATGTTAAAAGCAGCGATTAATCCAGCTGCAGGGCCAAAGCACAGCCCCGACAACTAAGGGGATTAAGACCCGTTAACAGTCCACATTTTCCATGCTTCTTGGCCAAAGCACGGCCCCGCTAAACAAGGGGATTAAGACTTATGCACTGGGCGTAAATGCCCAATGTATTGCCAAAGTACTGCCCCGCCAACTAAGGGGATTAAGACTCATTCCAGCCTTCCATTCTTCAAGTGATATACGCCAAAGCACTGCCCCGCCAATTAAGGGGATTAAGACTTCATTGAGTTGCCTAACTGCAGTCGCCAGGTGCCAAAGCACTGCCCCGCCAATTAAGGGGATTAAGACCAACGCTTGTAAAATGTTATTCGGGTTACTTGGGCCAAAGCACTGCCCCGCCAATTAAGGGGATTAAGACCTAACTCAGAGTTTCGTTTATTGCCGATTAAAGCCAAAGCACTGCCCCGCCAACTAAGGGGATTAAGACAGAAACCCGACAATTGGTTCAAGATTTTGCTGCGCCAAAGCACTGCCATAGAAATTAAGGGAATTAAGTCCTAGGCTTGCTGCTCGCATCTGGGTGGCGGTGGCCAAAGCACTGCCCCGCAGACTAAGGGGATTAAGACTCACCCACAGCTGTTGTAAATGTGCTTGTGAAGCCAAATGCCCCGCAAACTAAAAGGGGATTAAGACTTGTGTTGGTAGCCGTCACCGTTGATCCACTGCCAAAGCACTGCCCCGCTAACTAAGGGGATTAAGACTAGTGCAACATCACCAGCGCGGGATTATCTGTGCCAAAGCACTGCCCCGCCAACTAAGGGGATTAAGACTACAGCCTTACCGTGTTGCAATAACAGTTCGTGCCAAAGCACTGCCCCGCCAACTAAGGGGATTAAGACAAGATTACTTCTGCTGCTATTTGTTCTCTGTTGCCAAAGCACTGCCCCGCCAACTAAGGGGATTAAGACTTCTTGCTCAATTCAATAAAGATATTATACACCTGCCAAAGCACTGCCCCGCCAACTAAGGGGATTAAGACAGCTTCTTAACGTTGGCTGACGAAAGCGTTTGGCCAAAGCACTGCCACGGAAATAAAAAGGGCCAGCAGTTAGTCAACTGTGGCCCTGTCTTTAAAAAATAGTATCGACGCTATTTAGAAACGCCGATCTGCAAAATGACTAAGTTTCATTGCCTGAGTTCATGACTTGTTGACATAACTTTTTCGCGGCCTTACCCAGCTTGTCTTTTTCTTTGCCCAAACGTTGCGCCAGAGCAAAGGCTTTTTGCGCTAAAACCGATAGTTCCACTAAGTCTGTTCCAGTCCAATGGATTGCAATACCCTGTAGTTCGTTCAGCTTTTTAGCAAGATTATCTAATTCCGATTTAGTGAAATTAGCATCATCTTTGCCCATAGACTCGCGCAGTTGCTCCAGTTGTTGTTGCTCGTAACTCAAGGTGGCCCGCCGAGCTTCGCGCTCGGCTTTTTGCTGCGCTAATTGTGCTTGTTGCTGCAGTTTTTCTAACTCAACTTTTGCTTCTGCAGCATAGTCTTGCAGGCTTTTACTGGTATCTTCTGCAACTGTATCAGGTAGCGTTTTTAGATATTTAGCGGCCGTTATACTCTGATTGACTGCAAAACGTAAATTGTCCCGCTTTGCGGCAACAAATACTTTCGGCTCAGCATAATAACTGAGTTTTTCTTCCTGATAGCCCTTAGGATTAGCCATAGCTAACAAGGCTGTCACTTGTGGGCTTTGTTCCCAGTTAGCATCAGACTCACCAAGTACTTGTTGCCAACAATGATTCATATAATGCAAAAAAGCACGGCGCGCAGTGGCCAGTCTCATATCATCTGGCAACTCTTGTAAAGTGGAACTGTTGGGCCGCGTGATGCTGTTTGTCAGCTTCAATCTAACTTGGCCAAACCCATAAGGTTTACCCATGCCGAGCGAATGGGCACAGGCTTGATTGTTAAAATCCAGTGCCCACAATAAAGCACCCAGCTCAATCATCCTGAGATTATGAAAACGGATCTTTCCGGTGAAGGAGCTGCCTGGACCTACAGCTTCGAGTTGCACCTGTACTTTTTTGTTTTTCTCAACTTTGGCTGAAAGGACTGGCAACTCAATTTCAGCGTGCACTGGATAACGCTTCCAACCCGCCAACTCGACATCTTTATCCATAAGTGTTTTGTAGGTGGTTGTGTCTTGCTGAATATAGGCTGGGTAAAACGCAGGTTTTGGGCCGCTTAATACAGTGGGCTGTTGAAAATCGGATTTCATTTCGCCTTTCCCGACCAAAAGACCGGTTTGTACCCGCCCACGCAGATTACTGCTACCGGTTTTATCCTGTTCGTCTAACCAGCCGAACAACAATCCGGCAAGATCTGGCTGCTTTGTGTTCAGATGATCTTTGCTGGTGTGATCTATAGCATCATGCAGCGAATGCTCATAAGCCAGCTTGTACATGCGGGCAAGGCCAATGCTTTTCACCTGTTGGCCTTCTTTATGAAAAAACACTGGGATCCCCTGTTCTAATTGGTTGAGTTCCCCCAGCCAATACTTCCATTCATTGGTTTCTGCATGGATCTGTATAAAACCTTGCAGTGCTTTGTCACCGACAGTAAGTAGATTTTCCGGTTTTGAATTGTAGAAAACGAACTCTCGTTTTTTGGCGGCCCGCCTTTTTTGGGGATTTGGATCATCAAAAGCGGAGCCGGGCTGACCGGTGACTACCAGCACACCCGGCTTTTCCCCTTTGCCTAAATTAACTGCCAACCCATCTTCAATATCGAAGTTCATTGGCTTTAATCCACCCAGCAATTTGTAACGCGCAATAGCTGTATTGTTGTTGTCAGCCATCCAAGCTTGCTTTGGAATGTTTAAGTGCTGAATGAGGTCTGCTTGCAAGATACGCACATAATCGCAAGGGATGATCTGCCATTGTCTGTCTACAAACTTTAACCAGCCAGTGTAAACAGTGGATCTATTCATAGCCTTACTGTAAAAGTTTTCAGCTTTAGCGATATCTCGCACACTCAGCCGTTGATCTTGTACTTGATTGAAGTGACCAAAGCAGGCGATGTTCAACATATTGCGCAACATTCCTTTAATGCTACTGCCTGGAATAGCTAACTGATTGTCCGGTGTACGGTAAAAATGCACTCTGCCAGGTGTATGTTCGCTGTATGGGGTTTGCTGTCCGCCCACACAAAGTTCAGTGAGAGCAGTCAGTTCTATATCCAATTCACCACATACACCATCACTGAAAGGATGATCATGGCTGACTTGCGGCCCCCAGTCAGGACGCAAAACAAAAGGTGATAAGGGGACGAATCGGTAAGGTGCTTGTAAAAATGTCTCACTCATGCCGTTACTCCTTCAAATCCGGTGAAAACTGCCAGTTCAATTACCAGCTTTTGCTGAGTCGGTGTTGGTTTGCCCCACAGTCGTTGATAAGCCAGTTTGCCACGTGTTTTATCTTCGGCCAAAAATGTAACAGCTTCAGCCAGATGAGTTGCTTGATCGGCCTGATCGTCAGCTAAAAAACTCAGTTGAATTTCTGTCCAGCTCCAGCGGTCTTGACCAAGGTGATGCACCTGCCAGTGGGTACCGTCGTCATTGACACCTTCCCCTTGCAGCACAGGCTGCAACATGAGTTGCGCCAAACTAACGGGCAAAATGTGCAGCTGTGACGGCTGAACCAGCCAGCCAGTGGCGCTAATTGCAGTTTCAAGGCGTGCGCTCAGAGCATCAATACCATAGATTTGGCGGTTAACCTGCACGGATACCGGCAGTAAATCCTTTGCTTGCCAGCCAAAATTAAGTGCCTGTATTGCCTGTTGCAACTTATTCCAGTCTTGCAGGGTTTGGGTGACGGAAATCATGCACATTGCTCCTCGAATTGTTGATCTTTTTTACTCCAGCCGGCATCACTGTATTCAATCGCACCAGTGCCAAGGAAAGTCCCTTGCCCACGTGAACCCGAAGCGCCCAGAGGTAGCCAGCCTTGCGCGAGATCGTGCAGAGTGCGTTCTAATGCCCGCTTACAACGTGCATCAAGGCGTTCAGCCTGTAGCACAGTCAATTTGAGCGTGATCTGGGTTTGCCAGAGTAACTCTTCCTCAAACAATGCTCCGTTGATGATCCCACCGGTAAAGTGATCGATACGATTGTGAACCTGCTTTGTCACTGTGGGGCTTTCGAGATAGAGGTCGTCAATCAAAAGCAAACCAGCTTGTGCCGTATCTTGGTTCTCCTGCTCCCCTTCAGCCACATAACCAAACACTGTTTGTACGCCAGGGCATTGGTTATTGGGTGTCAGCATTTGCGTTTCCAATCGATTGACAAACTCAGCAGCCAAACAGCGATAGTGAAACGCAAAACGATGTGACAATGCTCCTTTGATGGCGCTGGCAGGCATAACCGGAATTTTATCTTCGATAATCGCCTTGTTGTGTTGCCAACTGATACGTTTTTCATTTTGTGGCAACAGGTCTGGCAAGCGGCCATTTTCATTCGAAGGGCTTAATGGTGTCTCACCCCCTCCTATACGCCAGCCAGCTTCTGCCTGAAGCGCAATTTCTATAGTCAGGGCCTTATCGGCAAGAGGGAGAAGTTGCTGAGGTACAAGGCCTTTAATACTTACTCGCCGACGGCTACGCTGACAAAACCCTTGTTGTCCTTCCGACGTTGTCAGATCCCATCGATTCGTATGCAATTGATTGATTTTAAATGATCCACTGCCAGCGCGGGTACCGTGCCCAAGACGGAAACTCTGGCTGCTCAGCAAGTTCAGCAGTTGAGTCCAGCTTACTTCTGCTGCTGGCGAGCCATCGCTCCAATAACCTATAAAGGCACTGTAGCGCACTCCCGCTGGTATCAGCGTGGTATCGAATTTACCAGTGTCTGCCGCTGCGCCTTTTTCAGTAAGACGTACTCTTTGCCGCACTAATGGCTTACTCCGTGCAAGAAAGCTTAAAACAGCATCTTTTTCGATGTCGCCTCTGAGCCCTTCAACAGCCTTGTTATGACTGTCATGCACCAGTGCGGTTGTAAATGTAACCCAACTGGGTTGCCCTTGATTGCCTTCTGCGTAACCAAACAGTTCATTTTCAGCAGCAATACCATAGTGTTGTGCATATAAGTGACGAAGTACGCCTGCCAAACTGGTCGCCGGAATGCACGGCAAACCATTGGGGTCTCGCATTAACAGCACATCATGAGTGCTATCCCCTTTCCCCGCTTGAATACCGTGCGGCGTCAGTGCTTCGAATTCAACATGAGCATAATGATAAATAGGTCTTGCGCTAATCATGCCGTTTCTCCAGAAGCAATAGTTGTAGAGCCTTGAACTTTGGCTTGCCATTGTTTGCAGCTCAAAACCTGTGCTGCAAGCTGTCCCAACACTTCGGCCAGTAATGGCTGATTGACGTATTGCAGTAACTTTTTATCCTGCAGAAACACCTGAGCAAGAGTCTCGCTTGGGCCCGTCTCCAGCTCCCAACCCGAGCGTTGGCCAATAACGGCATGTGAATCTGTTTGTTCGCCTATGATAGTTTTCCAAAGCGTTTCAGGGTTGTCACGATGCTTGCTGGATAGCTCCTTAATAATGCCCCACTGGCTTCTGCCAGGTGCAGTTTCAAGTGCCTGAGTGAGCGGTATGCCTTTCCAACTTCTCGCACTGTCCAGTGCACTCAGTAGCAGACTCAGCAGGCGCTGCGCTTCCTGCTCCGCGCGGTTATAACTTTGTTGCGCTTGGTACCTTGCCTTGAGTGTATCAAGCAGAATCGAAGAAATGTCAGCTTGATAAACGTTGGATGAGCTGTCCTTTGGTGCCGTAAGGGCAGTATTGTCCATGAAGACAGGCTGCGTTTGACTCAATAACGTTGGATTGACAGCCATACGCCCCAACCCTGACCCAGTATGCAAACCCACAGTACGTAATGCCGCCAACTGAGAGTCCGTAAGAGGTTGATTTAATTTATAACGTAATACACTGCCACGACTAATAACTTGTCGCTCCTGCTCATAAGCTTGCCGATAAGCATTAAATGGGCTGTAACGGCGGGTACGGATGTAGCTTTGTGGTTCATCCCACAAAGCCGTATCAGGCAAGCCCAGGTAGCTGGCTTTTGGCTGCAACGTAGCTTGTCCACTATCATCCAGCAGTGCCAAATCAGACATTAACCAAAGAGTCAGTGTTTGCGTTTGAGGCTGCAGCTGCGTTGGCAGAGGATCAATCTTTGTAACTAGTTCAGACAATACTTTGCCATATTGGGCTGAGCGTGAACGCCCTAATCTCAGAGAGCCGCTTAACAAGCGCACCACTTTATCAAACAGTTCTGCGGCTTCTGGTTCGGCTTCCAGCGTAAACAGATAAGTTTGCCCTGCGTCCACAGACTGATAGCCAAACAACTGACCTTCAGCAGCCGTGCCTTTTTGTGCATCGATAGCCGTTTTCATGCGCAAGCTTAATTTCGGCTGTACCCAAGTTCCAGATTGACTGACATAGCCTTTGCGTATTTGTTTGGGCTGACGGCTTTCTGCAGCATGCTTTTGAAAGGCCGGATCAAAGATTTGCTTCACATCAAGCTTTGATTTACTGCTACAAAGTTCATCCCCCTTGTAGTAGTGCCAGTTCAACGGCACTGGCCAAGCGGGTTGTTGCTGTGCATCAAGTGGCAAAGCATCGTGAAAACGTACCAAGCCACTGTGAAAAACTTGCCATGCTTCATTCGTATTCAGCTCTGAATAAATACGAGATGCCACCGCGCCCAGAAAAACGGAGCCAGGTAAATAGTCCAACCCCTGCTGCCCACCCAAGGTGGCCGACATGGCATTAAAGATGACATCCTGCTGCAAAATGATCCTGAAACTTTGTTGCAATAGGCTCATTCCATAGACTCCTTCTGTTGTGGTTGCAGGGTAAAAACAGCTTCACCTAATCCACGCGTTCGATGTGCACCTATGGAGTCGATCAGAGGCAAAACTTTTTCAAGCCAGTCAAAGGATGATGTGTAATCTAGCCACTGCTGTTGCTGCTGCCGATGTGCATCGTCCAGTGCGGTAACTTCCAGAGACAAGTCTGCCTGCAGCACGACCGGCAGTGTCACTTCCAGACCACGCAGACTGTGTTCTTTAGCTGTGCCCGCCGCATTGATGGCCGTACTGTAAATTTCCTGATACAAAAATGGGGTGTATTTGAGGTTGTCTTTCAGAAAAGCGGATTCACTTTGTTTCAGCTTTGCATCGCCTATACACAAGATACCTGGCAGTGTTTTTTCACGTTTTTCCTGTTGTGAACGGCTACCGAATATCAACGTTTCCAGATCCGCTGCCGGGCCATCAGGTAATGCCACGCTAAACCATTGCCAGTGTTGCGCACGATGTACAGCGTGCCTAAGTAGACCTTTAATATGCTTGCCCGCCAAAAATGGCAAACCATAGGCATCTTTCTCGGTAATCGCATCCAAGTGAGAGCCCCCGCCAGATCCTGTTCCCGCGTGCCAATAATGCAGTATTTCGATATGCAGGTTGATGTTGTTCATGCGGTACCTCCTTGTTGGGTCGCGGATGTTATTGGTAGCCCAAATTGCAAATAAACCAGCAAGTCCGATAACACTGTTTTCTTTTCATCCACATCAGTTGGCAATGATTCACTGGCAGAGTTAAGCAACGCTTGCAAACCAGCATCAAACTGTTCCAGCGCTTTTTTCTGTTGAGGCATTTTCTGTGCCAGCTCACGCCACCGCTGATAATCCTGTCTTGCTGAAACCGGATCTACATGCAGCAAAGTGGCCAAAGCACGCAGCCGCTTGTCGTTGAGTTTTCCTTCTGTAAAACACTGGCTCAAGGTTTTTAAATCATCCAGGCAAGCCAAGTTAGATGTGTTGCTTCTACCAATGGCATAGGCTGGCAAACCCAACTGTAAATCCAGCCCCTGCCCAGAGACCTGCATTTCCCGTTCAAATAAGGCGTCGGCATCTTCAATCAAGCTGGTTTTGATACGGTGGAAAGCCAAGCTTGAAGGAATGATTGAATCACCAGTTGTTGTGGTACGGCGAGACGCCTTTTTCGCACGATCACACAGGCTTTCTGCCAGCGCGTAGCATTGAGAAAATGGTTGATTAGGTTTCATAAAAACAATACCGGCACAAGCAGTCAATTTACTGGGTAGCGCATAATCATGGCTGTGCAATTGCAGTGCTTTGATTTCTTGAGTGAGCCGCTCAAGAAATTCAGCGGACGTTTGCTCAAAAGCCAAGATAAATGCTTCAGCGAAACCAATAGCCAAGTCGGCACGCACCAATAAGGTAAGATCATCACCACCCAGCACCAGAGGACGAGCCGGAATCACCCTGTCGTTGCTGATACAAGGTAATAAAATCTGTTCCGTAGCACGCTGGCAGGCCTCAATGAGCGCACTGTTCAAACCATCTGAAAAACTTCGATAAATTTGTACATAATCTTCATCGGAATGTGCATGGGAAGCGGCCTGATTAACCACACGCAGGATTTCACCCAACCCATTGCCGTCAGCATGAACCAGCGCCACTTGATCACCTTCCCTCAAAGGAAACTGAGTGTGAGCGGCAGTGCTCTGTTCAAAATTGACTGGCCAGTGAATGTCCGTTCTATTGGAAAAACGCTGCGCCAGAGTCAAGCTACCAGTTGGCCGTTTAAACTGGCGTTTCCTTGCGGTCGCTTCATCCAAACTCTCTCCTTGTTGAAACTCAACTGCCGGGTTTCCCGTTCTCGGGCTGCGTTCAGTAATCGGAGATGCAGCTGGGAATTGGGGAGCTTGCAGATTACGGGAGATACGCAAAGCCTCCAACCCTTGCTGAATAGCTGCACTTGCCGTCTCTGCACTGACAAGTGCATCCGCTTGCTCAACACCAGGAAGTAGCTGGCTGACCAGAGCTGTCCACATTTGTCGGAAACGAAGTGCTTTGTCTTTATCTTCGAGCAAGAGATAAAAGGAGCCACCGGCACAACGAGGGCTGCGCTTCATATTTGTGTTGTCGTAACCTGCAAGTCCGCAGACATCAAGTACCTTTTGCAAAGGTTCAGTGCATAGATAGTCAAGTAATTCACTACCAGCGACCACGTCTTTGAGCTTGCCGGTGGAAAACAAAAAAGTTTGAATAGAACGAACTTCAAATAGATATGCATAAATTCGTGTTGCTGCGTACATTTATAGACCCTGTGTAGTTAATTCCCGACTTGTTAAACAGCTACCACGCTCACACTGTTCGACTGAATTTATAAAATGAGAGACAACGGGTTTCTGAGATGAGTAAAGTTCATTTCAGTCATACTTGTTTTTACTCATTACCTGACAGTACAGCGCATTATTTTACGGGCGGCAGCGCCAGCAGATGTTCGGCCAGTTTTTGGATCATGGGGCGATCAGACAAATCTTCACCGCGCTCCAGATAATGAACAGCCCCGTACAACACGTTATCTCTGATACCGTCAATCCGATCAGCAGTCGCCTGATAACAACTTTCTATCTGTGCGACCACCTGTAAATTCAGTTGCTGACAAAATTGCAGCCACGCGGCAAAATCCGCCGGATCGGCAGCCAAAATAATAGCGTGGGTGGCTCCGCCACAAATAAGCCGGTTTTTATCGTCTATAATCCCGCCCACATCAACCAGTACCAACTCTTCTATACAGCAGGCTACATCTGCCGCAATTTTGTTGGCAAACTCCTGAGAGAAGGTCTGTTTATTGAGTTTTTTAAGTTGCTTTGCCAGTTCAGGATTGTTGGTTGCCGTTTCATGAAACCAGGCACCTTCACCATCAGGACACGCAGTGATGACATATGGGTATGGAGCATCAGGTAGTTGACTTAATATGGACTTAAGCCCTTGTCTGAGGCATGACTTACCTGAATGCGGTGGGCCACACAACACCACTTTCATACAAGATCTTCCTGTGCTGATTTGCCGATAAACTGGCCTAACTCAAACTCAGGATCATGCGTTATACAGATAATGTAGCCTGCCATTTTGGGATCGTAACAAGCCACAGCGCCATACAGATGCGCCACTTCATGCGCTAACGCCATAGCGACGGGCATACTACAGGGGCCATTAAACTTGATTAGCTTGCCACCCGTTAAATGCTGCTGCCGTATCAGCTTTAATGCATCCTGCAGTATTTGTGGGTTTTGCGCTGGCACACCAAAACCAATGTTTATTTCTACCGAACCATCTGTAGTGGTTGTTTTTTCAAGTGTAAAAGTGCTTGTGGTCATGCGGATTCCTACATACTTATTGAGTTAGTCAATCTGGATAAGCAAAGGGTTTCGATGATGTTTGTGCGGGTCACTTACCCTTGTATTCATTTTATTCATAGGCTGGCCCGCGGCGCATCGCTATCCAACACCATCACTTGCCAGTCAATGGCACCAAAACCAAAACTGGTTTTTCCACCTACATGCAGCCAGCGTGCGAGTGCAAGCCAGGGCAGCAGCTGTTTGACCTGCGGCCCGGCATAAACCCAGCTGCCAGAAATACCTTCTATGGCGTGCTTTTGTTGCTGATGCTGAGAGTAACGATGCAGCTCACTGCGCTCGCTGCTGTCCTGATAAATCTGAATGGGGGCCAAATTGGCTATCAATTGATAAAGCTGCTCTTTTTCTGTATCTGTGCTGTGCTGTAAACTCAGTAAACGGCGGCAAACTGCACGGGCTAGTTGCACTGCAGAAGGAGCAGACTGCAGCACTTTACCTTGCTCTTTTAACCGCAGGCGGCTTAAACACTCAACCCGCACCGCCATGCTGTCGGATGGGATCTGTTCGGACAAAGCGAGGCTGTGTAACACCGCGTTTTGCAACAAGCGACTTTGATAGTTTATAGCTAGCACAGGCAACGAATGCTGCCATAACAGGCATTGGCCGTCGGGCGTGTGTTGTACCACTTGCTGCACTGTAAAACCAAAGCGGTTTTGCCCTAAACCCCGCTCGCCCATCCGGATAAAACTTTGCACTAACTCGGGCAACTGCTGGCTCATGTGCGCCAGCCCAACAAATTCGAACCAAAGCAGCTCACCCGCCTGCCACTGGCAAGGTAACCTCGGTGGTAAAATACTAAAAGGCCGACTATCTTGCTGTGCCAATTCGCCATAGCCAAGCTGCCATAACGCAGGCGCCGCATCATGCATCGCCCAGCCCAAACTGCCATGAAATAAAGCCCCGGCATTCTGATCAAAGACACCCGCCGCCTGCATTTTGATCTGCACTCTCACATGCAGCACAGCTAAACGCCCAGCAACGGATAATAAGGTTTCAAACGACATCACTGGCTCTACCTCTGTGCTGAGGGCCCATAACCTTAGTCATCCGCCCTAGTGTACTCAACCTCATAACACTTCACCTTGTAGTCATTGCTGACATACTGCAGGCCCTGATCTTGGCTGAGTGACACCATGGCGGCGGCGATGCTGCAGATTTTGGTACCGGACGTTGCATCGAAACAGACCTGACGGGCTGGTTGTTGCACAGAAGCTTTATGCTGAACTTTTTGTAAAGTGGAAAACAACTGCTGCAGATCGTTAAAATCAGCAGTATTACTGAACAGAGGGTCTGCTAAAAATTCACTACAAGTCATAACCTGAACCTGAGTTCCGAATCCTAATATCACCAATTGCTTAAAGAGCGACCAACGCGATTGACTATCGCCTGAAGTAACTACCACCAATTCAAGTTTCTGCTGAGGGGGCCTTTCGTGTAGCTGGTTTTGAATAGCACACAAATTCATTCTCCACGGATGCTTGCCTAGGTTTTCGATGTCATGAGCGGAACAAGATTGAGTGCTGTTTGCCACCATAGCTTCAATCGGCTGTAGCAGCGGATCCGAATGCAGATCACTCAAAAACATCACAAGTACATCAACGTACGGTGTCCTGTTGACATCAACCCTTAACAGATCACTCGCAAGTGCTTTTTTTGCCTTAATCCTTAGTACGAACAAAAAACAGAAAAAAACAATAAACAACACCAAAAATGCTACCAACTCAGTATTCAGCCACTCCGGTATACCGTTGTAATTTGGCAAAGCAACAAGCTGCAGTGCAGATTTAATCGTGTCAGAGGCAAAATTAACCAACAGCCCAGACAGCAGCAAAAATAGAGTAAACAGCACCAACACAGACCAGTTAAGCCCACCGCATAATGTCAGAAGAATACGGCGGCTATTTGGGGGGGATAAAGATGGCTTTTGCAAAACATATCCTTATTTAGCAGTGTCCTTGCCCTTAAACAGGGCCATATCGTAACGATTAGTACCTATATGAATGAATGCCGTCAAGCCTAAGTGGGCAAAATTGCGAAGAAAAATAATGATTCCGGCAAAACCACCTATAGTTTGGTAGTTATACCTCTTCTTTCAGGAGCATTGCATGCCAACCCCCTGCTTTTTGATCGCTTATGACATTCATCAGCCTAAAAAACGCCGCCGCGCATTAAAGAAACTACGTAATTTCAGTGGCTATCCGGCCACAACACTTCTGCCGTTGCCTGATGTCTCTGAAGGGGTTGAATAAATACATCAGCCACGTATAGTGGGCAAGCTTTGGCAGATGTCGCAAATGCTCTTTAAAAATTGATTAAAAATCCGTTAAATAAATAGCTAACTTTGTACCGAAAAAACAGTGGTAAAAATTTGGTTGTAACCGTTTGATTTGTTTTAAATAAAAAACAGCTTAGAGCCAAAGCACTGCCCCGCCAACTAAGGGGATTAAGACATATGTTTTGTAGTTCATAATCAATCCTTAGCGGCCAAAGCACTGCCCCGCCAACTAAGGGGATTAAGACGAACGGAAGTAGCCGCCTGACTTGCCTCCGTGCCAAAGCACTGCCCCGCCAACTAAGGGGATTAAGACATTTTGTTTACCGTTGACCGTCCACATCTTCCAGCCAAAGCACTGCCCCGCCAACTAAGGGGATTAAGACCTGGAGTAAGTAAGGTATCCCCATTAAACTTGCCAAAGCACTGCCCCGCCAACTAAGGGGATTAAGACTTGTGATTGGTACACTTGAGCTAGCTGGTTTTGCCAAAGCACTGCCCCGCCAACTAAGGGGATTAAGACAATCTTTCATTGCATGTTTTGCGATAACTTGCTGCCAAAGCACTGCCCCGCCAACTAAGGGGATTAAGACACAGCAAAGTAAGCATCATCAATATTTTCAGGGCCAAAGCACTGCCCCGCCAACTAAGGGGATTAAGACTTGAAACGGTAAGCTATTACATTTTTAAACATGGCCAAAGCACTGCCCCGCTAAACAAGGGGATTAAGACATAACGGCCTTTTCAGCTACATCAAAATCTTTAGCCAAAGCACTGCCCCGCAAACTAAGGGGATTAAGACCTAAAGTCGAATCCGCTTACGACGAGCGACCAGCCAAAGCACTGCCCCGCCAATTAAGGGGATTAAGACATCCCCCCTACGTCGTCCATGTCCTCTGTTCGGCCAAAGCACTGCCCCGCCAACTAAGGGGATTAAGACACTCGCTCATTGCCGTTTGCTGAAACTGTTACAGCCAAAGCACTGCCCCGCCAACTAAGGGGATTAAGACCTTATACGTTTCATAGTTGCTAGCGCGTTTGGCCAAAGCACTGCCCCGCCAACTAAGGGGATTAAGACTAATAACGATTGCTGCTGTAAGCCATATGAATGCCAAAGCACTGCCCCGCCAACTAAGGGGATTAAGACAACCCGGTACGACCCTCGTCGATCGCTTCGATGCCAAAGCACTGCCCCGCCAACTAAGGGGATTAAGACGTTCTTCGAGTCCAGACAGTCGAGCCTTCATTGCCAAAGCACTGCCCCGCCAACTAAGGGGATTAAGACTTCTAACTGAAAACGTTTTAACGGGCATCACATGCCAAAGCACTGCCCCGCCAACTAAGGGGATTAAGACCCATTATGCTAACCCGTTATCTACTTTTTGAGCCAAAGCACTGCCCCGCCAACTAAGGGGATTAAGACTGAACCTGTACGATCATCACCATGATGCTTAACGGCCAAAACACTGCCCCGCCAACTAAGGGGATTAAGACACTCATAGTGAACTCCCATCAAATTATTTGATGCCAAAGCACTGCCCCGCCAACTAAGGGGATTAAGACCAAATTTCACGGGGTGTAAGGCCCTGTTTATTGCCAAAGCACTGCCCCGCCAATTAAGGGGATTAAGACGTACAGTACGTAACCCGTCGATGTTAATTCGGCCGCCAAAGCACTGCCCCGCCAACTAAGGGGATTAAGACAAGGCACACGTTTCTTTTGATATATGACTTCAGCCAAAGCACTGCCCCGCCAACTAAGGGGATTAAGACTCTTACGAAAATCTTTATAACGATACATTTCAGCCAAAGCACTGCCCCGCCAACTAAGGGGATTAAGACTGGACGTCACGCCCGATAAACTCACCCATATCACCAAAGCACTGCCCCGACAACTAAGGGGATTAAGACACATCGGTATAAAGCGCATCTTGAATGTGATAGCCAAAGCACTGCCCCGCCAACTAAGGGGATTAAGACAGCTCCACTCGTTTCATAAAGCGATATTGATGGCCAAAGCACTGCCCCGCCAACTAAGGGGATTGTTTGTCGCCAAAACGGGAGGAATTGCAGGTGGTTGATATGCAGTACGATTGCTGCATTTTATTAAATAAGTTACTAAATAACTCACTAAATAAGTCACTGTAACGCAGATAGCCAAACCGCCATCAACGGATGGCTAATTCAGGCGATTCAATGTGCTCGGGACTATGGTTCTGTGTAAAAAGACTATAAGTAATTATCAACCGTCTAACCCGCCAGCCCTCGCAAGAGGGCGTTCTTTCTAATTCATCCTATCTAGCAGTGCCATTTCGGCTTTTCTTAGCCAGAAGATGTAAGACTTTTTGCTATCAAATCCCATTAAGGCCCACTGCTCTTTGCACAGATAATGGGCGCGGATGGCGCGTTTACAGTTAAGGGATAACTGCTCAACGAGGCGGTCAAAATGCGCGACATGGGCAGGCACGTTGAGTTCGTGCTTTAAGTTGCCGCCGCCCAATGCTTCGCCTAAACGGTCGCAGGCACTGCGGTTCGAAAACCCCTTGCCCAACTCTTGGTACACCCAATAACGGCCCCAGCGATACAGCCCTAACCGCAACGCCTTAATGTTCATCCTCTGCTCGGGTTCATCGCTAAAGCCCATTGGCCACCTCATTTATCTTCTCAATCGAAAGCTTAAACACATCAAGGCATATCGATGTCACATCGTCATAGGGCGCAGTAGTACGGCCATTTTCCCAACGTTGATAAGTGTTGCGGCTAATGCCGTAAATCTCAGCCACTTCGTCTTGGGTCATGCCCCGTAAACGGCGCCCCACTTTCAATACATCCGCGGCGCGATTAGCCATAAATCCTCCTGCGTGAAGTCCATAACCTAGTTGTGCTAATTGTCATCGTCATAACCACCCCACTAACATTGGCTCACTCGTCTCAGTGGTCGATTGGCGCATAATCTCGGGCGCCACATCGTCAAACCCCAGTGTGATTAAGTGTGCGTGGTAGGCATCTAATGCCATCAACATGCCTTTATCTAAGGTGCTGTTAACGTACGTGCGCAGCAGTAACGGCAAGGTGTGATTCAATATTCGCTCACCGACCATGGTATCTACGCCCATATCGGCAATAATGGTGCGGCACAGTTTGCGCAGTGCGTGGGAGGTAAACGCCTTAAATCGAATCGTTTCACTCCAATATTGCGCAGTGCGAATGCTCACCGGCCCTACTTCGCCTGGGAACAAAAACGCCCGCTTGCCCACATGCGTGTATTGCCATTGGGCGTAATGGGTAATGAGCTTTTTGGCTGTCGGCGTCATAGGTAAGCGATGCTCTTGGCGGTTCTTGGCATTCTCAGCAGGAATAAACCAGTAATCGCCGGCAAAGTGGTCCCAACGTGCTAAACGGGTTTCACCTATGCGGGTACCGAACATCAGCATCAACACAAACAGCATGGCCACCGGTCTTGCGGCATTTCGCAATGCACTGAATAACGGGCCCACGTCCGACTCGCTTAATTGCGTGCCCACCAAAGGCGGCATCTTCAAACTCATTTGCACCCGATACCCCGCCAAGCTATTGCTGTCTAACACCCGTAAATCGGCCGCAACCGATAACGCCCGTTTCAACACCTTCACCGCGGCTTTGATGTAATTGGCCGAATAGCCTTGCGCCAACATGGGTTTGATTAAATAACTGTCCACTGCGATAAAGTTCAGCTCATTGAGTGGTAACTCACCAAAGCAGCCGCTGAGATGTTTACTCACTAACGATTTACAGTTACTGCGCCAGCTGTTGCTTAAAGTGCGGTTACACTCCACATGGGTGACAAACCACGCCAATAATTGCGCGACCGTGGCAAACTCGTTGCTGATGACCGCTTGGCCCATGCTGCGTTTGGCGAGCAAACTGGGTAACTCGGTTAAAAAGGTCTTTAAGCACATCACTGGCCACACACCCTGTTTTTGCCACACGGTTTTGCCTGCCTCGTTCATCACTAAATACACCGAGGCTTGGCGTCTATCGGTCGAGGCCCGTAACCGCACCGCCGGAAACTGCGTGTCCCGAAAGTCTCGCGTTATCCCTGCCCTTAACCAACGGCGCAATACTGCATCGTTTAACTTGCCTTGCTCTACGCCTGTTGCTGTCATCACTTGCGCCATCTATCCCTCCAA
This sequence comes from Shewanella oncorhynchi, assembly GCF_030848765.1. Lineage (NCBI taxonomy): Bacteria > Pseudomonadati > Pseudomonadota > Gammaproteobacteria > Alteromonadales > Shewanellaceae > Shewanella > Shewanella oncorhynchi. The sequence goes on along the minus strand of NZ_CP132914.1, from coordinate 2,071,881 downwards.
CCGATATTCAAAGGTGTGATGGGTACCCGAGCGTATGCGTTTTACCCGCTGGTTCATCGGCATATCCCGAAACCGCGCACTTAAGGCCGTCTCACTGTCGTGAACCCCAAAGCGGTTAAAGCTCTCTTGCTGGATTTCAAACAGGGTCCAAAACCGTTTCCCTGTGATGATGCGCATCAAGCGTTCGCGCTGTGTCAGTGGTTTAGTCGCCATCGTTTGCCCCCTTAAGCCCAAGGTTGGTTCGTAAATTGGCAATAATCGATTTGGCCTTTGCTGCCTCAGTGGGCCGCGTCACCGTTTCAGGTAGTGCTTTAGGCAACTCAATATCGGTCAACTCGCCACGGCTAAAGCGCCTGCATAAGACTTTGTAATTGCGCTCAAACGTCATCAACACGTCCTTTTCGAGCCCAGTCGCAAACATCCAACTGCCCGTCTCGCGCACCGCTAAGCGCACCACATCATGGCTCCACGTATGCTTATCAGGGTGATGGTAATGGCGGGTTGCTTCCTTAAACGCGGCTTCCAACTTGGGCAGCCCTAAATCACAGGCCGTCGGTTGGCACCACAGCGCAAACTGGCGCGGTGTCGGCCAAAACTGCCTATCGCCCTGCTCGCGTCTAGCGCGATTCAGCCCCGCTTGCACTTGCTCACGGCTGGCAATCCCCTGCGCCGCCAAGGTTTTAAGCCACTCGGCTTTGTGGGTCGCTTCGTCCTCAGGCCGCGGCGCACTCACCGGAAACAACACCCGCAACTTACTAAACACGCTGTCCACAATTGCCATGTCCATTGCCGTGGGCTCAGGTTGACTAACACGCCCTTGCCCAACCAGCGGCTGGCGGATTAAGGTCTGCAGTGATTTCATGCTCGCATTTTGATTGGCAGTCATATCAAGGGGTCCTCTGGGTCATACACCGCATAACTCCAATCCACTTGCCCAACTGCCGCGGCCATTGGTCTTGGCAACGGTGTTAGCCAGTGGCGTTCGCGGATAAACTTGGTAATACCGAGCACAAACTGGCCGTTCGCGCTAAAGCCCCAACTCGTATCCAGCGCCGCAGCCTCCTTCAACCACGTCACCGCCAACACACAATCGGCGTCGGTCAGCTTTTCGGCCTTCCACGCTTTCCACGCAGCCGCATCCGAGCCGCCTTTGCGGTGGGCGGGATAGGCTTTGAAAAACGCATTGAAAACCGACTTCGCACTCGTTGCTGGACAACTATCTTTTAAAGATTCTTTGATAGGTTCAAAAGAGTGACAGATTCTGGGTGCAGCTCCTGCACCCTCAGAGGGTGAATCTCCTGCACCCATGGGTGCATTTGCTGCACCCTCAAAATTGGCTAGGGGTGAATCTGCTGCACCCCCAATATTTTCTAGGGGTGAATCTGCTGCACCCTCAGTATTTTCTAGGGGTGAATTTGCTGCACCCTCAGTAAAAGGTAGGGTTTGAGCAGGTTTATCACTCAGAACACTCGATGAAAAGTCCAAAATATACAGGTTGGATGTATTGCGTTTATGCTCACTCTTGCGGGTAATTTTGCGCACCAGTCCGACGTCAACCAGCGCATTAATGTGGTTAATCGCCGACCGCTCGCTTATCTCACAAGCCTGCGAAATATACTCGTAACTCGGCCAGCATTCGCCTTGGTCATTGGCGTTATCGGCAAGCTTGATCAACACCAGCTTGCGCAGTGGATTACCCACCTTGGCCTTCATCGCTTTTACCATCAATTCCATACTCATAAGTCACCCCCAAACAGAGCAACCCACTGCGTAAAATTGACGAAACCATCATGTATACGTAACATGTAATAGCCTCACTTAGGTATTAAGCCCGCACCTAGTCGCCAAACTTTAGCGGGCTTTCTTATGTCTACAACAACGGGTCAACTGCAATGCGCCCCGTTGCCCTCCGCTCGCTCGCCTTCACTGCCAAGCAAGTAAACCTTGTGCGCCAAGTTACTGCGCAACTGGCTAAAAAAATCACGCCGTTTAATGTGCACGTTGCGGCTTTTCGCTATTGCACTCATATCAACCGCACTCGCATCGGCCGCGCCCACATCCACCGCCAATAGCGCAATAGAACGTTCCGCGCGTTGTTCTTCCATCAGCAGATAATTCATAATCCAATCGATGCTCACCGGCAGCAACAACTGCTTACCACTGCCCAGCAACGCCTTATCCACGATGTCGGTCGCGATAACCGCCCAACGCTCGGGGCGACTATGCTGCAATTCATCGCAGTTCCTTAACACCTCAACCATTCGGCCCACCTGCGTTCGCCTAAACAACTCCGCCGTGGTATGCCCATGAAAACAGGCAATGTCTTTGCCCATGTTCACGCCACTTAACCCTGCCCGTTCAGGCTCTGCCGCGTTAAAATCCTTGGTGCTAGGCTCTGCCGCGTTAAAATCCTTGGTGCTAGGCTCAGTGCTATTAGGCATGTTCGACTTAGCTTTAAGCGCCATCGCCTTAAGCATTAACTGCTTTGCTTGCATCATGAGTAACGTCACTTGCGCGGTTTCCATCTCGGTAAGCGCGGCCACGACGGGCCCATCATCACTGCTAACTTGCCCATGTACCGAACACGCGGCGCCGCCCTCTAAACAACAAATTAAACATTCAGGATCAAACATCGTTTATCCTCCTCACTTCATGATCTTAGGTATCAAGCCCGCATCGGTCGCCAAACTGTGGCGGGCAATTTGATAACGGCGTTTTTTACGCGCCCAGTTATCACTTAACTGATTTGTGAACATGCCATTCACTCCGTCTCTTATTTCAACAAGTCATTCAAACAGGTCATTTCAACAAGTCATTTCAACAACTGCCACTTATGCCCATTGGCACACACGGCGCGTTTTGAGCCCGACTTGGTTTGCTTTAAAACCAAACCGCACTGGCCACACGGCACATCAGCCACCCGCTTAAGCATTACCGCATTAATCTGTGCAGTGTGATTAGCCCGTTTAGGTCGAAAACCTAACGCCCGCGCCACTTTTACATACTCTTTCGCAATCCATTTGCCATCGGGTTCTAAGTGCAAACCGTCGCCGATCATGTCGCCCAAGCGGATCAACTGCTGATGCAACTCGGTTTTAGCACTGGCGATAACATTGATGTTAAGGTTCGATTGCGGCATCACTGTCACTTCTCGGCCGCGTATTGCGCCGCCTTGCCACCGTGACTGGCTAAATACGGATACGCCAGCTCTAACGCTGCCATGCTGGCTTGCGTGGTTGCCGCCGACTCTTTTAACTCGCGGTGCGCCGCCACTAACTGCTCGCGCTTGGGCTCACTGCCCAAATGGATCACCGCCACTTGCGCCTCGGCGTTCTCTTTGGTGAGCGATGCCGCCATATCGGCCACATGCAACACATGGCCGTCATTCATGCGATCAGCAATTACCGTCACCCCAGTGCAACCAAATACATCGTTGAGATACTGCACCCGCAAATGCTCGGGCAGTGCTGCAACCAGTGCTTGCTCAACATGAAACAAGCGATCCACCTGCGGATGCTGGCCCTCGTACTGGCCGAGCCAACGGAACAGCTTTTGGGCATTAATCCGCGCATCGTTGTGCACGTCTTGACTGCTCGCAAAGCTAATGCCCTCCGCCACTAATACTTCACTCAGCCCAAGGCGCTCAACCGCCGCAACAAAATCTATCGCCAGCGCAAAGCGTGTCATCTTGGGCAATTCCAATACCCGATGAATCGTTTTCATCAACAAACTCAAACGTGATTGTGGTTTCATGTACAAAACTCCCTAACCGTTATGCTTTAGATATCTTTAGTTTCGTGATCAAGCAGAAGCTCATCAACACTAACTAACCCATGAGTAGCAGAGGAAATAGCCCTTATGTACTTAGCTGGAGCTTGTCTATGACGATGGATCCAGTTCCAAACATAGGACTGCCTAATACCAAGTTTTTTAGCTAAAGCCGTCTGTCCTCCGATGATATTTATTGCTTTCTCAATTGCAGACATTTTATCTCCCACAAACAATAACAACTAAAAACTGTATTTAATAACAGTTTTTATTGTTTGTCAATGACACTTAAAGTTGTGAGAATCAGAGGATGAACCTAGCACATAGATTAAAATCACGAAGAATCGCACTCGGCCTTACTCAAAAAGATGTTGCCGAGGGGTCAGGTATAACCCAACAATCACTGCAAAAAATTGAAGATGGTAAAACTCAGAACCCAAGAAAAATAGTAGACCTAGCTCGTATTCTTAAATGTTCACCTGAATGGCTGTTGTTTGGTCGAGAAAGTCAGAATATTGAAGAAGAAGTATCAAATATATCAACAGGTCCTCAGATCAAAGGTTTTTTCCCTCTGATAAGCTGGGTGAGAGCTGGGGGATGGTCGGCGATAGAAGAAACACATGCTCTTGAAGCGGAGCGTTACCCTTGCCCAGTGAAATGCAGTAACAGTACTTTTGTACTAAAAGTGCAAGGTATCAGTATGGAACCAGAGTTTAGAGATGGTGATCTTATTTTCGTAGATCCTGAAGTAGAGTGGCGCCATGGGACTTATGTCGTTGCACGATTAAATGAACAAAATGAAGCCACATTTAAGCAATTGGTCATTGAAGGTAGCCATAAATTTCTAAAGCCATTGAACCCAAACTGGCCAGAACAATTAATACCTATAAATGGCAACTGCACAATAGTTGGAGTCGTTGTTTTTTCGGGACGAATCTTCTAAATCTGGTTAAAAAAAATACGTAAGAGCAGAGATCGTAAACAGAAAAACACACTAAATCTTTTTTGGAATAAAAACATCCTCCAAGCGCCTTCATTTGGATCCCACTTGAGCTATTGAAAAAACTCCCTAAAGTTTTTTGAAATTGATATGTACAAAGACCCGCATTTGCGGGTTTTTTTATACTTACATTCCGCTCAAAACAACTTAAAACAATTTAAACAACTAAAAACTGTTGACATCAAAACAGTTTAAAGTTGTAATGATTCTATCTTTTACAACTAAAGACTAGAACCATGATATTAACAAACACTCCGAATACACCTAAGCAACGCGATGAGTTTCGTCTACTGGTTGCAATACGTTTTGCCTGCTTGATGGCGCTGGCCAAGGGCCACACCGACCCAATGGATTGCCCACGAGTGCAAGTCCGTTGCGCCGAACTGGTCAAGCATTTTGCCTATCACCACCCAAGCCCTGCCTTTTACCGCCAGTTCATCCGCCACACGGGCGAACTCGGGCTCAATTTCAGCCTGCGCTTCACTGAGCCCCAACAAGGTTTGTACGGCAAGGTGATGGTGTGGCGTAACGACTCGCAGGCCGTCACTAATGTGCATCCGCTGCACACGATGACGACAGCCACGCCCGTCGGCCACTAACGCAGAAGAGCCGCAGAGCCGCCGCGAACATTCACGATTCAGGCTATTTAGGCAAAGCAGCCAAGGGGTGATGGTCCATATCCCGATAACGATAACGGCGACAGTTTCACCTTGTTGGAGGCAATTATGTTTTTTGTTTACGGCGTGTCCATGACCTTAGCGAAAAAGCAGGCGGCCAAGAAATGCAGCACCTCAGTCGGTGCGCACCCTAACCGCCGTCAACTGAGCCCCGACGAGTACCAAGCCAAGTTGAATGATATGGCGCAGCACTTGTTTGAAACCATGAAGCCACAACGCCTGTCGCATTCGTTATCGACGCCCGCGCTGTGCCAGCAATACATCGTTTTAGCCATGACCCAAGAAGCCCACCGCGATGTGCATATTCGCTATCACAAGCTGTCGGACAAGGTGAACCCCAAAACCAAGAAACCCATCATCAATCTGGTGGTGTTTAACGGCGAAGCCGCAGCTTAGCCCTGCTGATTCAAAAGGAAGGAATAGCGTATGAACCACCCAACGAGAGCATCATTTTTAAGCGATGTGGCCGAACATCAACTCACCATTCTTAAGGATGATGGGGTGTTCCGCCACATGGTACTCAGCCAAGGCAGCTTTGAGCATCGCTTTGAGATCACCACATGGCCGCAGCATTTGTGCATCAGTGGCGATATGGGCTGTTACGTATTTTCTCGGGTTCAGGACATGTTTTGCTTCTTTCGCCAAAGCGGTGATGACTGGGGTGTTAACGCGAGTTACTGGGAAGAAAAGGTACTGGCTGAGTGTAAAACCGACGGCACTCGTGAGTTTGATGCCAAAGAAGCCGATCAACGCCTTGAGCAGTTTTTGCAGTGGTTTATTGAAGGGCTGGACCCAACGAACGAAGAAGAGGCTGAGGCGATTAGCAGCGCGACCAATGCTGTTAAGGAGTTTACCCAAAACCGCGAAAACGCCGAGTGGGATGTGGTTTATCGCCTCAATCATTGGGATGAGGAAGATGCAGGCGGCATGACGTTAGATGATTTTTGGGATGGCTGGAAAGACCCCTTCACCTATCGCTTTATCTGGTGCTGTTACGCCATCGTTTTTGCCATCCGCCAATACGACGAAGCCACCCAAAGCAAGGAGGCAGCATGAGCAACGAACATGATTTTTATGCCAAACATTACCCTTGGCTCAATGCAGATCAACGTGAGTGTTTTGACTTCCTTTGTGACATACACGGCGGTGGCAATCACATGTTTGGCAAAATCCAAGCCTGTGGTGAGCACGGGTTATCAATCAACAGTACTAGCGCGCATTACATGTCTACCTTCGACTATAGCGCCCTCACGACTGCCGTCGTTCTTGCACATGACCGCATGATCCGCTTTCAAATCGAGCCATCGGGCCCACGCATGTTAAAGCTCGTTGCCCATAAGCGCCATCAGCGTGAAGGCCGAATGAATGAGCGTCACCCAACCATAGAGGACGCGATTAACAAGGTAAGGAAGCAATACCCATGTGACGAGGTGGCAGCATGAAACAGCGCCCTATTATCTTCAATACCGAAATGGTGCGCGCCATTCTTGATGGCCGTAAAACACAGACGCGGAGAGTGTTTAAAGCTCAGCCGCATGATGATTGGGCGCCATTTTCTAAAAATGCCGAATGGTATACGCCGACAGTGATTGATAAGCACGGATTCTATCAACCTGCAAAAGATAATGCTTTTGGGGTTAGCGATGAAGATTGCGCGTTTGTTTCACCGTTCGGCACGCTTGGCGATCAGCTGTGGGTGCGTGAGGCAATGACCAAAGCACACTGGCCTGATTTGCATTATGTCTGTGGCGGATTAACGGCGGGCACAGGTGATGAAGACTTTGATTATCATGGCGCTGAATATCGCGGGTTTATTCCCTCTATCCACATGCCACGCTGGGCGGCGCGCATTCTGCTAGAAGTCACTGCCGTTCGGGTAGAAAGGCTAAATGATATCAGCGAGCAAGATGCAAAAGCAGAAGGTTTGCAATATAGCTCCGTTTACCAACAATGGGGCGGAGTTGAAAAGCATTCAAGCCATAAGCCTCATTCGCCTCATTGGCGTTGGTATAAAAACCCACAACATGCTTTTAAGTCCCTATGGAACTCAATCTATGAAAATTGGGATGCCAACCCGTGGGTGTGGGTTATCGAGTTCAAGGTGATCAGCACCACAGGCGGTGCAGCATGAACCACTTACTCCCGGGCTTTGAATCACAAGAGCGCGTTGCGTTATTGCTGTCACTTACCCGCATTAGTTCGCCCGAGGTGATTGCCGCGTTAACGCTGCATTACACCAGCGCCCTACCCGCCGAACGCGCGGCGGCTCGCCACGGTATTGAACTGTCGAACTTTATGCGCGGGCAAAAGAAGCTAGAGCAAATCGCCGCCACGGTCGAGGCCATTAAAGCCATCGACTGGGCCAAGCTGCAATCAAACCCTTTGCAATCAACTCCTTTGCAACCAAAGCAGGTGGCCTAAATGACTCAATCAGCGGCGTTTCGCCATCTGTTAAATCATTTCCGCAGCCATAAGTTAAGCCTGTTACTCAAGGCCACAACGGGCGACAGCATCAAAATCGCACTGGCGCTCGGCGCGTTAGATTGCCTGTACTGGCAAGCATTGGGCAACGGCTTAACCAACTTAGCCAAGGGCATTAGCCGCACCATAGTGTATTCGTACCGATATCACCCAATGCGTCTGCCCTGCCATTCGCCAGTCAGCCAAGCAAGCGACAACCAAAACATGGAGGCGGCATGAATAAGTTTAGCACCAAAGCGGGCGTGGTCACGCTATCTAAGCCCTACTCCACCTTGATGTGCGATCAGCAACAAATCGAAGTGAAGTACACCCCCAACAACTATCACGGCTGGGGCATTTGTAAGTCTTTTAACGCCATCGAGTGCAGCGATTTCGGCCAAGCCGACGCCGAAGTATTCGCACTCAACGCAGAATCAAAACTCAGGATAAAAGGAGAAGCAGCATGAACCCGATACAAGCAGCAACTGTAGAACGTGAAGAAGGTTATTGGACCCATCCAGATTTGCCCGAGTGGGATGAAGGGGTAACCCGTGTGGAGTGTGAAGCATGGGCTGCACGCCAAGGCGGCGAGTTTGTGGCGATTTGGTTTGAACTCGATGCGCCTGAAAACTTAATCGAGCGTTACTTTGACGAGGGCGACAACGATATCAGCGATTGGCAACCCGTTTGCGACAAGGCCGGCTCATTCCTGCTGAGTATTCACGACACCGAAGATGGCCCCGTCGCGCTGTTCTTCGCCCCGAAAGATAAGGAAGCAGCATGAAGCAGCTTTCACTATCTGAACGGCTAAAGCAGTTCGCTACAGATCAAGACGACTTATCTCGTCGTGGTGAAAAGAATCTTGCGGCTGAGGCAGCGCAAGAAATTGACACTCTAACAGCTGAGCGCGGCCAGCTGGCGATGCAGGTGGATAAGCTCAAAACTTTCATATCTACACAAGCACTGCCAAACCTATTTGTATTAAGTAATGACTATCCACAGTGCCTAGGAATCGAGAGTGCAATAACTGATGCGAACGAGCTTCTAAAAATTTGCGGCCAAGAAAAAAGCGTAACAAATGGTGGTAAACAATGAAGAAGATGGCAAAGCCTGCTGGGCTAATAGTTTCATGTCCACACTGTGGCGGTGAAAATACGATTTACGCATCAGATCTATGCGAAAACGAATTTGTCTGTTCATGGGCGCATTGCGAAAAGGAATTTGCAACGTGTGGCGAGGATGATTTTCATCGTTACATTGAGGATGGTAAGCAATGAGCTGGTCAAATTGTGGTGAAGATAGTATCGGCAGACCCATTGGTTATGCCTTCGAAGCAACCTGTGATCATCCGGGTTGCCACAAACAAATCGACCGTGGCCTTTCTTATGCGTGTGGTGGTATGCATGGCGAAGATGAGATCAGCTGCGAGGGTTATTTCTGTGAAGCGCATAGACCAACCTTTGTCGAACATTGCGGCAGTACCCATCAGATTTGCAGTCAATGCACCAAAGCATTAATCGACTCAGGTGAATGGCAAGAAGATGAGGATGAAGGCTGTTTAACGCAGGTAGGTGCAGCATGACGATGAATGACAGACTTAACCTAGCTATCGCTGAGAACATTGAGATTAAAGCCAGAATTGTCGAGCTCGAGCAACAAGTGGCAATGCTGAGTAAGCGCCCTGAGTTTGATCTATCAACTGTTCAAGTACGTGAGCAAGCAGTGATTGCTCGATTAGATAGGATGAGTTTAAAAGCAGATAACCTTAACGAATTGAATTAAGTGGAGTTTAATATGTCATTTAAAAAACCTTCCAAACTAATGAGGGCCAGTGAGTGGTCTGAACGTGAGTTTGCAGCCAATTCCGCGCCTCAAAATCGTACCATTAAAGGTTGGATTTTACGTGGAGTGATTCGCGGGCTCATTGTAGATAACAAGGTCTATGTTTACGAAGACCAGCACTTTGGTGTGGCGCCCGCCGTTAGCAGCGCGGTGTCTGATTTAATTGCAGCCTCAAGGTAATTAACATGGTACGCCCAAAAAAGTCGCATAATAAAAATCTGCCTCAGCATCTAATGTTTGATAGCTCCAAGGGCACTTACCGCTTTACGCTGGTAAATGGTGTTCGCAAAACATTAGGTAAAGATAAAGTGCAGGCGATTCAAATTGCGGTTGAGTACAACCGCATTATGCGACCTACCGTTGGGTTAACGGTGGATCAATTGATTGAAGCCTCATGCGCCTCACCTCAAGCTGATGGACTGTCCTTTGCCAGCCATGTGGACCGCCTTTTAGAGTTGATTTTTAAAGAGGAAGCACCAAGTAAGCAACTGGGCAGCACTATGCGCAACGATGCCGAACGGGTTAAAACCTATTTTGCTGAGGTTAGCAGCCAAGATATTAGCCTTGAGCACATCAACGGCTATCTAAACCAATACCATCCTGATGCCAGCCCCAATGTGCATAACCGCAAACTTGGATTTTTGGAGAAACTGATTAACTACGCGATCGACCAGTCCATCATGTTAGATAATCCGGCCTCTCGAAAGATGAAAAAACGCAAAACCAAAGGTAAGGAACGCCAACGCTTAAGCTTTGAAGTGTATCAACAAATCCATGCTGCTGCGCCACTGTGGTTACAAACGGCGATGGACCTTGCTTTGCAATCAACCCAAGCACGCCTTGAAGTATCGCGGATAAAATACAGCATTAAAAAACCTAAGGAAGGCCAATGTGGTTGCCTATGGTTTGATGAACCTGTCGATGGCATTTACGGCACGTTATTTATTCATCGCCAAAAAGTGGAAGAGCAAGAAGCCAGCCATGTGGCAATCCCTATCGGTGAGGTATTAAAGGCCGTTATTGATAAAAGTCGTGATGGAGTGCTTTGTCCTTATGTGGTTCATCGCCGACCAGACAAACACAATAAGCAAAGTGAAGCGACTGATCACCGCTATCAGCTCGATCCTAATTATCTCAGCAGAGCGTTTTCAGCATTAAGGGATGAGTTAGCGTTGTTCAATCATTTAGAAATGAGCCAGCGCCCAACCTTCCACGAGATCCGTGCGCTTTCCGCCAGATTGTTTTCTGATATGGGTGTTGATCCTCAAGGCCGAATGGCTCACACCGATGCTAAGTCCACCAAAATCTATGTGCGGGATCATCTGCAATGGACCGAAGTACCTCACGCTGAAATTAAATTCAGCCATTAATAAAACTAATGCAACCAGCGCACTTGACCACTGTAATTCTGAAACCCGTTTCACCCCGATTTCACCACAGTTTCACCACCTCTAAGCAGTAAAAAGCCAAATTATAGACACAAAAAAGCCCGCAACTGATTAAGATTGCAGGCTTTTTTGTTTATGAATTTGGTCGGTATGAGAGGATTCGAACCTCCGACCCCTGACACCCCATGACAGTGCGCTACCGGGCTGCGCTACATACCGAATTTTTAAGTATATTGCATACCTGTGCTGACTTAGCTAAATATAGTTTAGCGATAATCTTTACGGCTTTTGCTTAATTACTTATCACCTAAGATACTGTTTATGGGGTTTATCTTAAGCGAGCCAGAACTGTAGCAATTGCCTCGCAACTGCGCAAGGGCTTCATTACATCTCTTTGATCAACTGCTTAGTTTATGTTCTGAATGACACAATTTTCGTCGATAATGATTGCTCGATACTGATTACGTCCATACTCAAACAGGATTTAGCTGCAGAACAGACATAATGACACCCGTTTACTAAATCATCATTCAATGCGAGTGCATATGGGCGAGTCGGTACTCATCCATGCGCTCGAGTAGATATGGGAAAAAGGGATTCCATTTCTGTCGTAACATTTCAGATGCTGACACACTATACAAGCCGCGCTCCCCCCGCGAAGCTGAGGCTCCGATTTGGATCCTATGTAAATCAGGCTGGATCACTGCGCCATAAAGCCCATCATCTATGCCAAAAGGTAACGCAACATGGGATAAAGAATACACGCCTGCAGGCCAATATAAATCTAATATCCGCACGTTTTCACTGACCTGAGTGAGCACTTTACCCTGTGCGTCTATATCCTGTGTATCTAAATTCTGTTCATCTAAACCCAGTTCATCTAAACCAAAGTATCGCGCCTGAACCTGCGTGGTTTCATTACTGATATTTTCCACCACAGTGCCGCGATAATGTAACTCAGGGTTATTAATGTTCGCCAATAAGCCCGCAAGCGGATCATTGGACACCATTTTGGCATTCACATCGAGTCGGTTCATATCAAACAGCACTAGCTCATGACCTTTTTCAGGCAACGTTTGATACAGATTATTCACCACCGCCGCAGTTGAAACCGTTGCGTCCACCACTGACTGAAAGGTGAGTATCGACGGAACTTGCGCCCGTTGCTGCGGCGTTAATCCTGCCAATAAACCTTGGTTACGCAGGGCTAATTGATAAACTACATCGCCCGCATTAACCGCAAAAGAGGTGTATTTAAAGGGATCGTACTCTACTTGAATACTGTTCCATTGCAGTTTATCCAGCTCCAACAATCGTCCTATCCAACTCTGCCAGCGTGCGGCCGCCGCAGATGGCGCTAGCCCTATCGCGGGAGAGATAAAAATCATTCCATCATAATCAGGGGCTTTATCATGGCTTATACGTTCTAACTCATGGTTCAGCGCGACGGCGGCACCCGTCGAAAAAGCCACCACAAATAATGGTTTATCTTTCAGAGTTTGCCGCATATGCGCTGTGGCTAAATTAACCGCTGCGGCCAGATCTTGCCAATAAAGCTCAGTCAATCCACTTGGAATCGTGCCATGCCCTGGCAATCTTAAACCGAGCACATGAGCTTTACCTTTAAAGTGCGCCGCCACATTGGATAGAGCATAGGGCGAATCCGACATACCGTGGAGCAGTAATACTCCAAATTCGGCATTAGCCACAGGCCATTCATAACTGCGATTCCAGTTTTGTGGCCAATGGGCAGGATCAGATAAGCTATTTTTGACATAGCGGTTCACTGGAGAAAATTCATTGGCGGGAATCTTTTTGACAACTTTACGCTCAACTTCGGCGAATAAGCGGTCTTCTAGCGCTAAGTACTCATTAAAATTGGCAAGTTTGGTATTGTAATGGAACTCATTTTTTAGCTCGACCGTATGCCAAAGTGACAGCTCAGGGCGCGCATTAAGAAAATAGATCCCTGTCGCGAGTAACGCCACCACTATGCCAGTACTTGCATACACTGCAGCTAAAAATAGGTGTTTTGTCGAACCTATGATGATGGCCTTCATCGCTGTTCCTACATGAAGATAAAATGTGCAACTAGATTATACGGGTAGATAAAAACATCCTTCAAACGTTTTACCGCGATAAAAACCACTAGTGTAAGCAGTACAATTTAATCACTCCAATTTAGTCACTTCAATTTAGTCACCCCAATTTACTCATCTCGCAATTTTATTAGCCGCATAGGCCTTAATCGGGTTAGGATCGAAAATAGTCTTATTCCAACCAAACTTATACGCTCTCGATGATAATCGGTAATCCACACGCTAGGTTCGCCTACTATCTTCCTACAGCGCCGCAGGTACCTGAGAGCTGGCATTACACTCAGCCAGATGCTGTCGGGGCTCTCATCGCTCTAAATGGCAATCATTGGCGTAAGATCTTCACTATTATGGCAAAAATCAGTGCGGTTGGAGAAGATTGGCGCAGCTATCGTGACCAAGTGTTACTCAAGCAAAATGAACTGATCTGCATAGGCGGCACTGAATTGATGGCAAACGCGAAGATCCATCTCATTGCGGGGCAAGTGGCCGCAAATGCTTTAGGGCTCACCATGTCCGTAAACGATTCCGGTACGCAGCATTTAACTGCCCAAAATAAATCCATAGCCGCACTTCAGCTGCCATCTTCGCTAGGACAGCATTGTTTACTCACGCCCTATTTGGATTATCGCCAATACCCAAACCAACTGATCGCCCTGACACGCCAACACTTAGCAACGCCTGAGCACCAACACAGTGAATAATTCCATTATGATTGTGGTAACGGCTGTCACCACAGCATTAGTCACCAAATAACAAAGGTATAAAAAAGCACTCGTGAACAGAGTTCAAACGAGTGCTTATTCAAGGACGATTCAGGGTTAGTCGTAAATGGTTGGAATAGGCTGACGTTTATGCTGCGTCGCCTTATAAATACCAATCAACTTGTCCTCAACCGCCTTGCCAACGTCCTTACCCTCAAGGAAATCATCGATTTGCGCATAGGTTAAACCAAGCGCGACTTCATCTTCGAGTAACGGTTTATTGTCTTCTAAATCCGCGGTCGGCGCTTTATAGACTAACGATTCTGGCGCGCCAAGATACGCGGCGAGTTGGCGAACTTGGCGCTTGTTAAGACCAAATAATGGCGCTAAATCGCAGGCACCATCGCCCCATTTAGTGTAAAAACCGGTGATATTTTCGGCGCTGTGATCTGTCCCCACCACTAACCCACCTACGAGTCCAGCGAGTTCGTATTGCGCTATCATCCGCATACGGGCTTTGACGTTACCCTTCACAAAATCAACCTTCGCCACATCGGGCAAAGGCAATCCAGCTTCGACTAACGCGGCAACAGCAGCGCTATGCACACCATCAACGCCTTGATGCACATTCACAGTGACCAACTTAGAGGGCTGAATAAACTGACAGGCTAATTGCGCCTCATGCTCATCTTTTTGGATCTGATAGGGTAATCGCACAGCGATAAACTGGTAACCGCCTTGGCTATTTTCGTGGTTTAGACTGTCCACCGCCAACTGACACAAACGCCCAGCGGTAGAAGAATCCACCCCACCGCTGATCCCTAATACCAATGCCTTGCTGCGCGCTTCTTTTAGTTTGGTTTTAATAAACGCGACCCGACGTTGCACTTCGAACTCTGGCTCTATGGCCGTGAGTACTTTCATTTCTCTTAAGATTTGCGCTTTCACCGAAAATTCCACCTTAAATTATCGCTGTATTTGGACTATCTGAACCCGACTAACGTTAACATTTATTCGCAACTGCCTGTAGTTAAAATTAATGCTTAGTTAATTGATTATTGATAAACGCTATAAAAATAAGGGCAACAACGGTTTGCCGTTATTGCCCTAGCGTAAATCAGTTAGCTTAATACCAATACAGCTATCGACTTATCTTTCCCAGTAGGATTCTTCTAAGCTATCTTCGCGCTCAGGTAAACCACGGGATAAACGCGGGCTATGCTGAGCTAAGACTTCATAGGCGACGCGGTTAGCGTACTTACACACTTGAGAGAACGAGGAATAACACAGGCCATCGCGCTTATGTTTACTTGAGCCTGGCACGTTAGTCTTGTGGAAAGTATTGGCCGCCAGATCGTGCAATAACGCCGATAATGCGCCATCGCCAGCGCCATTAGTGTTACCGATTTTTTCAGGGCCGCCCATGTAAGGTGAAATGTGGGCAAACACTTTGATTGGTGTTTCACAGTCACTTTTAAGCTTTGGACGGGAAAATTCATAACGATTAAATTCAGGGATAGCGCCCGGCAACAAGGTGTGCGTCGTTTCGCGTTTTTCTGAGTCCTCGGTATAACCCGCAGTATAAAGCCCGATTGGACCCGCTGTGGTTAATACCATATCGCACCATTCCAAGGCTTTTTCACTGGCAAGCAGAGGATCCCGTGAACCCGTTAAGGCTTCACCTTCGTCTTCATTCATCGCCAAAATGGTGACATGTTCTTTGATGAAGTTTTGCCACCATTGTGGATCTTCTTCAATCAAGAAACGCGTGCCTAAGGTTAATACCACGGGAACTTCGGCGGCTTTTGCATATTCGATAGCGCACATGGCCGCATCGGTAATACGGTCGCCATCACTGGCGCGCATCAAATACGCGGTCAACACTAAGGCTGAACTGCCCTGCACCACGTCTTTATCGATAAATTCAGGTGTGAGTTTATCCATAGCGCCTTTGCTGATAGCAAATGTTCGCTCGCCGCACTCAGAAATCAGGGTAAAACAGCGACCGATAGGACCATCTACAGGTTGTAGAAAGTTAAGGTCGACTTTAGAAGATGTATTACATAAATAGCGGTAGGCGTAACTGCCCACTTCAATATTCTGACTCATAACCCCAAACAGCACTGAACGGTCATCGGCCAGAATAGAATAGTTGTGCACTGTGTTACCAATAGTGCCACCAGCAAATTCATCACTAATCAAACCATGAATTTTTAACTCTGTGTAGAGTCTGTGGGCCTGTTCATCATTGATCAAGGTAGAATTGCCTTTGGGCAAGCCATAACGGCTCAGCAATTCGTCTTCCACTTTCGCTTCGATATCCACTAAGGTTTGATCAATACCGCTGATATAGGTCGCAAACGGCTGAGGCTGTTGAGTCAGCTGTTCAAGCAGCGGATCTCGGGTTTTAACCGGAAAATAATGTTTAGATTTACGCTGACCGGGAAACTTCATAGTGGCTCTCTTTTCCTGGCATCCATGCTAATTGGCGTCTGCCGAGGCGGTCAAGCCAAGCAGCATCCTAAAAATATTGAGTCTAGGCTAGCGAGACAAAAAAACCACCCCTTAGCCGGAAGGGCGCAGATTCTATCACAAAATCAGTTCGAAGCCAGTGCTCCTATACCCAAGATACCGCTTGTTCTTGGATTAATTGCCGTAATAATTCAATGTGTAACTCATCGTCGTTCAAACAAGGGATAAACCGATAGTCGCTGCCACCCGCATGTAAAAAGGTTTCCTTAGCACCAATGGAGATTTCTTCTAAGGTTTCGAGGCAATCGGTCGCAAACGCAGGGCAAATCACATCGACACTTTTGATCCCTTGCGCAGGTAACTCGGCCAGTAATTTATCGGCGTAGGGCGTTAACCATTCTTCGCGGCCAAAGCGCGATTGGAAGCACACTTGCCATTGCGACTCGCTCAGCTCAAGTTTTTGCGCCAACAGTTTAGCCGTGACAAAACACTGCTCGCGGTATGGATCGCCCTCTTTCACATAACGCAGTGGAATACCGTGAAATGACAAGAGCAACTTGTCGGCCTGCCCATGGGTTTTCCAGTGGCGCGTCACACTGTGTGCCAGAGCAGCAATATAAGCGCTATGGTCAAAATAGTCTTTATTAAAGCGAACCTGCGGCATGTCACGCACGGTTTTAAGATAACGGGCAACGGCATCGAACACACTTGCCACCGTCGAGCAGGAATATTGGGGATACAAAGGCAGCACAATAATACGCTCTGCTCCTTGATCTTTCAGGCGTTCAAATCCCGCATCGATGGAGGGATTGCCGTAACTCATGCCCAGTTCAACCGGAATGGTCTGGTTAAAGGTAGCGCTTAAGTCCACCGCCAGTTTTTGTGCTTGGCGCTCACTTATCACCATCAAGGGCGAACCTTCTGGCGTCCACACGCTTTGGTAAAGTTTGGCGACTTTCGCCGGACGGGTGTTGAGGATAATGCCGTTCAGCAGCGGTTGCCAAATCCACGGCGATAAATCGACGACACGGGGATCACTTAAAAACTGCCTTAAAAAGCGTTTAACGGCCTTAGTACTAGGTTGATCAGGCGTGCCGAGGTTAACCAATAACACACCAAAAGCAGGGGAAGGATTCAACGTTAGGCTCATGGTTAATGAAGTTCACTTGGAGGCTAACATTGCGATACCCATAAAAAAAGCCTGCATCAGCAGGCTTTTTCTTAATATGAGAACTTGTTCTCGTAAATTAACCTTTATTCGGTTATTTCAACACCCTAGCTAACTGCTCACTCACGGCCGCAACCGATTGAGTACCGTCAAACTTGTTGTATTGAGTTTGGCCAGCGGCAGCCACTTTACCGTAGTATTCAACCAGCGGCTTAGTTTGCTCGTGGTAAATCGCAAGACGTTTACGCACTGTGCTTTCTTCGTCATCTGGACGAATAGCTAAATCTTCGCCCGTCACGTCGTCTTTACCTTCCACTTTAGGTGGATTGAAAACCACATGGTAAACACGGCCAGAACCTGGGTGAACACGGCGACCGCTCATGCGCTTAACGATTTCTTCGTCTGGCACATCGATTTCAATCACGTGATCAATGCTAATACCGTTTGCCGCCATCGCATCCGCCTGTGGGATGGTACGTGGGAAACCGTCTAACAAGAAACCTTTAACACAGTCTTCCTGTGCGATACGCTCTTTAACCAGACCGATGATCAGATCATCAGAAACCAGTTGACCAGCATCCATCACTTTCTTCGCTTCCAAACCCAGTGGAGTACCGGCTTTTACCGCGGCACGTAACATATCACCAGTGGAAATTTGTGGGATACCATACTGTTCCATAATGAACTGGGCCTGGGTACCTTTACCGGCACCTGGGGCGCCCAATAGGATAATGCGCATCTCAAGAGTCCTCTTTTCGCATTGATATTCTTCTTAGGTCGGCGATCTTCGCACATCTGGCCGCCATTGAGAAGGGTTTTAGCTTCGACTTTAGCCTCAGAAACCGCAAATAAACTGCGGTTACTAAGCGATTTTTTTCATTAATAGAGCAAAGTATAGAGCTTACGGCGGTATTGATTGGCTATGGGATTACCTTGGCCAAGTGCCGTTAACACTTCCATAAATACTTGTTTTACTGTGCCATTTTCAGCACCTAAATCTTTACTGAGCACACCGAATAATAGTTCTAATGCTTCATCATCGCGGTGGGCAGCATGCAATGCCTTACTCAGCTCGAGTAATAACACTAAATCTGTTGGATTTTGCTCAAACTTTTGCTGCAAATCGCGAATTTCAGGGGTATCCGCCGCATCTAAGGCAAGTGCGAGCTTAGCTTTTAAACTCTGGTAGTAACCATCTTGGTCAGCAAGCCCTACCTTCTCAAGCATGGCTTGTGCTAACACTAATTCGCCCTGCATAAGATACACATCGGCAAGCACTAGACTCACCTCACCCGCTTGATTTGACCCCGCATGCGCGTCTTTAAGCAACACGGCGGCAGTAGCAAGATCCTCTGCACTTACTTGACTCAAGGCGAGTAATGCTTTGGCCTGTGCTAACTGTAACTGCCACATAGGCGGTAAATATTTATCCAGCATAGCCGTGACTTGCGCCGCATCTTGCAGGCCAGCAAAACCATCTACAGGCTGACCTTTATCCAATACTAACGTGGTCGGTAGACTTTGAATGCGAAAGTAATTGGCAATTTCTAATTCGGCTTCACAGTCAACTTTTGCGAGCACGAATCGACCCGCATTTTGCGCGGCAATTTTCTCTAAGGTGTGCAGCATAGCCACACTTTGTTCCTGCGGCTGAGCCCAAAATGCTAACACCACGATCTGTTGCATCGAGGTGTCAACCACTTGCTGAATATTGTCTTTAGTCAGACTGAGGATATTATCCATAGTATTCCCTTAACATTTAAGGCCTCTATCATGGGAGGCCTTATTCTTTTAAAACTAAGCGTTAGAACCAAGTCTTAAAATCGAGTCTTACCGCTAACGGATTGAATGACAGGCTAGGCGCAAACCACTCTTCCTGCACTAGAAACAATATCGGGGCCGTTCAAAGAAGGGCCCCGATAGTCATTTACTTCATGTTAGCCAGTAACATTTGGTTCATCAGCTTGATAAAGGCCGATGGGTCCGCAAGGCTACCTTTTTCAGATAATTGCGCCTGTTGCAGCAGCAGATTTGACCAATCCGCGAAGGCGGCTTCATCTTGAAGATCATTTAAGCGCGATACTAATGGGTGCGCTGGGTTGATCTCAAATGTCGGCTTCACTTCTGGCACAGGTTGACCCGCAGCTTGCATCAGCTTGATCATCTGAGTCGACATTTCGCCTTCACCCGCCACCACACAGGCTGGGGTGTCGGTTAAGCGTGACGTGACTTTCACATCCGCAACGGTTGAGCCTAATGCCGCTTTAATGCGTTCAACTAAAGCTACCGATTCTTGCTCAAGCTTTTCTTGCGCTTCTTTTTCAGATGCATCTTCCAGCTCGCCAAGTTCTAAATCACCACGGGTCACTGAGTGCAGTTGTTTCTCTTTGTACTCAGTTAAGTGGTTGATTAGCCACTCGTCGATACGCTCTGACATCAGTAAGACTTCAATGCCTTTCTTACGTAACAACTCTAAATGTGGGCTGTTAGCGGCGGCTTCATGGCTGTCGGCAACAATGTAATAAATCTTAGTTTGGCCTTCTTTCATGCGGCTGATATAGTCATCAAGTGACACAGTCGGCGCAGCACTGCCCGTGTGGGTAGAGGCAAAACGTAATAAGCCAGCAATACGCTCACGGTTGGCGAAATCTTCCGCAGGCCCTTCTTTCAGCACTTGACCAAATTCAGCCCAGAACTGTTGATATTTTTCCGCATCGTCTTTCGCCAGTTTTTCCAACATGCCAAGCACACGTTTGGTGATACCCGTACGCATCGCTTTGGTCACGTGGTTATCCTGCAGAATTTCGCGGGATACGTTCAGCGGCAGATCGTTTGAGTCAATTAAGCCCTGCACGAAGCGCAGATAAGATGGCATAAATTGCTCAGCGTCATCCATGATGAACACACGTTGCACAAACAGTTTTAGGCCGTGTTTACGGTCGCGATTCCACATATCCCAAGGCGCTTTTGCAGGAATATACAATAGGTTAGTGTATTCTTGCTTACCTTCTACCCGATTATGACTCCACAGTAGTGCGTCGGTGTAATCGTGGGAAATGTGTTTGTAAAACTCTTGATACTCTTCGTCACTGATATCAGCTTTATTGCGCATCCACAAAGCCGTGGCTTTGTTCATGACTTTCCATTGACCTTCGGTCGCAGGAATTTTTTCGCCATCAGGACCATCACGCTCTGGCGAGCCTTCTTGCCACATTTCGACTGGCACAGAGATATGATCTGAGTATTTAGTGATGATCGAACGCAGGCGCCAATCATCGGCAAATTCTTTTTCTTCGTCACGCAGGTGCAGCGTAATTTCAGTACCACGGCTCGCCTTAGTGATGGTTTCAACGGTGAAGTTACCCTCGCCTTCTGATTCCCACAATACGGCTTCATCGGCCTTATGACCGGCAGCACGGGTGCGAACGGTGACTTTTTTCGCCACAATAAAAGCCGAATAGAAACCGACACCAAATTGGCCGATTAGCTGGGAATCCTTTGAGGATTCGCCCGATAGATTCTTAAAGAAATCAGCGGTGCCTGATTTTGCGATTGTGCCTAAATGCTCAATCACACCGTCGCGGGTCATACCCACGCCGTTGTCTTCGATGGTCACAGTGCCTTTTTCTTTATCGGCACTGATACGGACTCGCAGTTCACCGTCGCCTTCATAGAGTGCGTCATTGGTCAACGCCAGATAACGCAGCTTGTCCGCCGCATCCGCAGCGTTGGAGACCAGTTCACGCAAGAAAATTTCTTTGTTGGAATACAAAGAATGGATCATCAAATGCAACAGCTGTTTGACTTCTGTTTGAAAACCATGAGTTTCTTGTTGTGACATGAAATTTTCCTTTATTTGTTACGCAATTTGGTAAAAGTAACGCTTAGTGTTTACTAAATGGGGCTCCAAATTTGCTTTTCAAGGGCAAGGGCTAAAACGAGGTTCGAATGGCGAAAAATAAGGCGCTTGATGAATACCAAGCGCCTATATGTATGCTTCCAACATCAACCTGCACGAGGCGTTAGTCTTGGGCTAATTCTTTTTCTAACTGTTGGGCTATAGCTTCGGGCGATCCGCTGTTGCGGGCAAAGAGTCCATAAGCGGCGGGGATCACGAAGATAGTGAATAAGGTTGCCAGTAAAATCCCAGACAACACCACTACACCAATCACAAAACGAGTTTCAGCACCCGCGCCTACCGCCAATACCAATGGCACGGCGCCAGCGGCAGTGGTGATCCCTGTCATTAAGATAGGTCGTAACCGCTGCGCAGAAGCTTGAATAATGGCCTTATCAAAATCAACGCCTTTATCCCGCAATTGGTTAGCAAACTCGACAATCAAGATGCCATTTTTCGCGGCTAACCCGACCAGCATAATAATGCCTATCTGACTGTAAATATTGAGACTCTGCCCCGTGAGCCACAAACCAATTAAGGCGCCGACGGTAGCCAGCGGCACAGTAAGCATGATCACCACAGGGTGGATATAACTCTCAAACTGCGCCGCGAGCACGAGGAATACAATCCCCAGTGCGAGGATGAATACGAAGTACATAGAGCTACCCGACTCTTGATAATCGAGGGATTGGCCCTTGTAGCTAATCACCGCTTCCGCTGGCAAATAGGTACGCGCCAATTGATTCATATAATCAAGGGCTTCACCCAGACTATAGCCATCTTCTAAACTGGCTTCTATGGTGATCGCGCGCATACGGTTGTAACGGTTCAGCGAACTAGCGTCGGCAAACTCCTCCACAGTCACTAAGTTAGACAGCGGAATAAGCTCCTGACTGCGCTCGGAACGAACATAGATATTTTGCAGATCCGCCGCAGTATTTTGATTATCGCGCTCGCCTTCAACGATCACATCGTATTCTTCACCGTCACGCATAAACGTCGTCACTAAGCGTGAGCCCAGCATGGATTCCAACGTACGGCCAATGTTTGAAATCGACACTCCAAGGCTCGCGGCTCTGTCTCTGTCGATGACGACTCGAAGTTGAGGCTTAGTCTCTTTATAATCGTGATCTAATCCTAATAATTTGGGATTCTGTGCCGCCTTTTGCATCATGATATCGCGCCAGCGGGCAAGCTCTTCGTAGCTAGGTCCACCAATCACAAATTGCACAGGTTTACCTACGCCGCGACCAAAGGCTTGGCGCATTACAGGGAACGCTTGCACCCCGGCGAGATTAGCAAGACGTTTATTAATGTCGACGATAACTTCTTTTACTGGGCGACGTTTACCCCAGTCTTCCAGTACTATGATTGCCATACCGTTAGAGAAATCCGCCGCGCGGCCAAAGCCACGGGGGGCACGAATGAGCAGACGTTTGATATCACCCGTTTCGACCAATGGCATCAAGCGGTTTTCCACTTCATTCATATAGGATTCTATGTATTCGTAACTCGCGCCCTGTGGCCCATTGACCATCAAGAATAACGAACCACGGTCTTCCTGTGGGGCAAATTCTTGCGGTACTTTTTGGACTAAATAGACACTAGACCCTAATGCGACTAACACCAGAATCGACACCAATATCGGGTGGGCCATGGCGGATTTTAAGGACAATTGGTATCGGTTGGACACTTTTGTCATTATGCCGTCGACCTTACGCACCAACCAAGAATCCTGCGAGCTCGGCTTAAGCAACTTAGAGCACATCATGGGCGTGAGTGTGAGCGCCACTAGGCTAGAGAACAGCACGGCCGCACTCATGGTCACGGCAAACTCTTTAAAGAGTTTACCTAAGTCACCTTCAAGGAAAGTGATTGGCATAAAGACCGCGACCAATACGAGTGTGGTCGCGATAACAGCAAAAGCCACTTCACGCGCACCGAGGAAAGCAGCTTTGAGTGGGGAATCTCCTTCTTCGATACGTCTATGGATGTTTTCCAGCATCACAATCGCATCGTCCACCACCATACCGATGGCGAGGATCATTGCCAATAAGGTCAAGAGGTTAATGGTATAACCTAGTGCATACAGCACAATAAAGGTGCCGAGCAGAGACACTGGCACAGTGATCGCGGGGATCAACATAGCGCGCACGCTGCCAAGGAACAGATAAATCACGATAATCACTAAAATCATCGC
Organism: Shewanella oncorhynchi; assembly: GCF_030848765.1. NCBI lineage: Bacteria > Pseudomonadati > Pseudomonadota > Gammaproteobacteria > Alteromonadales > Shewanellaceae > Shewanella > Shewanella oncorhynchi. Next base: position 2,048,208 of record NZ_CP132914.1, on the reverse strand, counting down.
AGTGAACAGGGTTTGATACACTTCTTTAATCGAGGCTTCGATAAAAACTGAGCTATCGTAGCTGCGTTTAATCGACATGCCCGCTGGCAAGGTCGGGTTGATTTTGTCAACCAGCGCGTTCACTGCGCGCGCCACTTCTAACGTATTGGCGGTTGACTGTTTAGACACGCCTAAACCTATCATTGCCTCTTTGTTGCCACGGAACATAATCCGCTCTTCATCAGAGCCAATTTCCACCCGCGCGACATCGCTCAGTTTGACTAAATAACCGTCTTCCCCTTGGGTGATCACTAAGTTTGCGAAATCTTCGGCAGTGCGATAACCCCGCTCCAGTCGCACTGTAAAGTGCCGCTCCTTCGACTCTATCGAACCTGCAGGTAACTCGACGTTCTCAGCTCTGAGCGCGGCCTCAACATCGGCAACCGTTAAACTGCGAGAGGCCAAGGCTTGTCTGTCAAGCCAAACGCGCATGGCGTAAACCTTACCGCCACCAATACGCATCCGCGCCACACCATCGACCACCGAAAAGCGGTCCGACAAATAACGGTTGGTGTAATCGGTCAATTCTAGGGTCGTCATTTGATCCGACACGAGATTGAGCCACATGATCACTTCATCACTGCCATTGGCCTTTTGTACTTCTGGGGGATCAGCTTCATCGGGTAAATTGTCGAGTAAACCTGAGATCCTGTCGCGCACATCGTTAGCTGCATCTTCAATATTACGACTAATATCAAACTCTAAGGTAACCGATGAGCGGCCATCACTGCTCGATGAACTCACGTGACGAATGCCTTCGACGCCACTGATCCTGTCTTCAATCAATTGGGTAATGCGGCTTTCCACCACGGCAGCACTGGCACCGCGGTAATTCGTGTCGATAGATACCACTGGCGGATCTATGTTTGGGTATTCGCGCAGGGGCAATTTATCAAAGGAGACAAGCCCGAAAGCGACCAGCAGCAAGCTGATCACTGAGGCAAATACGGGACGTTTGACCGAGAGATCAGTAAGGATCATACACTTGGCTCCGCGTTCGTATCGGCAAGATAACTAAACTTTTCCGCGAACTCAGTTTGCACTTTATCCCCAGGATGAACTTTCAGTAAGCCGCGGATCACCACGTTTTCGCCCAAGGCTAAACCGTCTAAGATCTCCACCCAGCCACGAGTGCGAATACCAATAGTGACTTGTTTACGTTCAATCACCTTGTCAGCATTGACGCTGTAAACATAATGGCTGTTTTGGATCGGGATAATGGCAGATTCAGGCAACATCAAGGCCTCGCGGCTACGCTTGATGAGTTTAACCTTCATCAACATGCCCGGTAATAAACGCAGCTCAGGATTGGGGATTTCGGCGCGAACGATCACTGTGCGCGTGGTTGGATTCACGCGGCTATCAATCGATGTCACCACACCTTTGAAAGTCACATCAGGGAAAGCGACCGCTTTGGCTTCAACCTTTTTACCTGGCTCTAAATCTTGAATAAAGCGCTCTGGCACTGAAAAATCGAGCTTAATGGTAGAAATATCATCCAATGTCGTAATCACAGTGCCGGGCGACACTAAGCTGCCCACACTGATTTGACGTAAACCTAAACGGCCATTAAAAGGCGCCAGAATACTGCGATCATTGAGTGATGATTGTGCCTGTTCGAGCTCGGCACGGGTGGTATCAATAAGGGTTTGTAATCTGTCGCGTTCTAACTCGGCCACAGTGCGGCTAGTCACCAACGAACTGATCCGAGCTAATTCACGTTGATTATCACTGACTTTGACTTGCGCGGCTTTAACCTTAGCGATCTGCTCAGCATTTTGCAGTTGGACTAATAACTCGCCCTTTTTAACGATATCGCCGTCGTCAAATTTAAGCGCTATCACCATGTCGGTAACTTTAGGCGTTATCGTTACAGATTCTGTGGCTTTATTGCTACCAATAGCTTCAACTTCATCGCGAATGGGCGCCATAGCGGCAGTGGCAATCACCACATTAGGTATGAGTTTAATCTGGGCTGCAGCAATCTCTTGCGGTTGCATGGCTTGGTATCCAAACCATGCCGCGGCCAATATGGCGATTATTAGAATAATTTTTTTCATCGGGCTTCCAAGGATGACTCGCATTAATGACGGCTAGTTTACTCACTCACATCATCGCATCAATACGTTTTACTTTTTCTTACAAATTACGCTGATAGCGCAAAATATGTATGATTAAGTGTCTTTGGCGATATCAATGGTTGAGTTGCCAGAATGCAGTACGATAACAAGGTTGTTAAGTGATTAATTTTACTTATTGCCACTAAATCAACATTTATCACTAAAACCATTTGAAAAAAATTGGTATATAGATAATTAAATCCTGAAACACAGATCGTCTAGATAATCGACAACCCCCTGCTTAAAACTCAAATCGCAGCCAATAAAAAAGGGCGATAATTCGCCCTTTTCTAGCCAACTGCTGAAATTAACGTATTTGACGTTCTTCTTTCATCAGGTTTGACAGTGACTGGTACACATTGCTAACCACTTCATCGCTTAATGGCTGATCTTCGTTATCGCGAAGGAAGATTTTCGTTTCTTCTGGAGTATCACCATCTTCAAGCAGTAAACGGTAGCTACCTTCTTTCAGTGCTAACTTATCTTCGCCCCACAATGAACTCCAGAAACCAGAGTTATCGTCAAACTTGATAAAGTACAATCCTTTAGCACTATCCATATCGGCAATTTCAAAGCCCATTTCTGGTAGCACTATGCGTAGACGATCCCACACTTGCTTGTAAGAGGCTTTAGCAGACCAGTAAGCTTTACCTTCTTCAGGCGTCACGAGATCAACATTAATACCTAAGGTTTGCTTCAAACGATTCGATTGGATCGCTTGGTCGCGCTTAACGCTGATATACGCAATGGCGCTGTTCAGCATATCAATAGTGTATCTTTGCTTATCTTCACCGCTTAATAAAACTTGTTGCGCTTTATCGTCGTAGAACTCTTCGTGTTCAACTAAGTGAATAACGATATTTGCAGTACGACCATGTGGACGCGTTTCCACGTCAAAACGATAGCGTTGGCGCAACAGATAAACTTTATCCGAGCCCCACATGCTCGATTCAATCACTTCACGGCTTTCAATCCAATCGGTTTCTATGTTGCCTTTGTCAAAATCACGGCTACGAACAGCAATACCTTTTTGAGCAAAGAAACCATCTAAATTTGTGAAGATTTCTTGTTTCAAATCCACAGCATTGTCGATGGATTCAACCACGATTTTAATGTTGTCACTGCCCTCTTCCACATGAGTACCTTCCGCCATTGGCAGTACTTGCAGTGGCGGACGGATATCTAAGTTTTTGCCATACAGCGAAGCATTCACTTTAGAACCCAGTGCTGGTACATCGAATTCTTTATTGTAGGGTGGCGTTTTTAATCCCGCGGGGATCTTAAGCAAAGGCGCTTGCTCGGCCTGAACATAGTCGTCGTTACCGTTCGCTTGGCGGCGATCAAGTGGCGAACTACAGGCTGCAACCGCAGCAACTAAGATCAGTGGAGTGACTTTCTTTAACATTAATTATTTAACCTCTATCTGGGCACGAGTCATTGCTTCTATCAACAGACCATGACATTGCTCAGAAAGTTCAGTCAAAGGTAAACGAATATGGCCACATTTAATCAAACCCATACGATGGGCAGCCCATTTTACTGGGATAGGGTTGGCTTCACAAAACAGTGTGCTATACAAACCGCGCAGCGGGGTATCTATGCTCTGAGCCAACTCGGCATTGCCAGCGAGCGCCACATCACACATAGCTTTAAAAGCCTTTGGTACTATGTTGTTAGCCACAGAAATTACGCCATTTCCACCTAAGAGTAAAAACTCTCTGGCTGTGGCATCATCACCGCTATACAAGAGGAAATCGTCGCCGCACAGTTCGCGCAGACGTTTTACACGGGATAAGTCTCCGGTCGCCTCTTTTACACCAATAATGTTGCTCACGCTAACAAGCTCGGCAACAGTTTCTGGCAGCATATCAACGGCAGTTCGGCCTGGAACATTATAAAGAATTTGTGGAATATCTGTGCTAGCGGCCACGGCTTTATAATGCGCAATCAATCCCTTAGGCGTTGGCTTATTATAATATGGCGTTACACCAAGCATAGCGGCAACACCCACCTTAGATAAGGACTTGGTGAGCTCAACGGCTTCAGATGTGGCATTGGCGCCATTGCCACCAATGACAGGAACACGTCCCGCAGCAAATTTAACGGTTTGTGAAACGACCGCTACATGCTCAGGCATAGGCAGAGTCGCTGACTCGCCAGTAGTACCAACGGCCACAATGGCATCTGTGCCTTGGTCAATATGGAATTCGACTAACCTTTCAAGACTTGCAAAATCTACTGAGCCATCACTGTTCATTGGCGTGATTAAGGCTACGATGCTTCCGTTTATCATCTGACTTTCCCCAAGATTTCAGGATTCGCTATGGTACTGATGCCAACCACTAATGACAAGCATTAACGGGGCTCTCAAATTGAATTAGTTATGGTAGGATTACATCCCGCACAAAAACTCAGCTTTAACCCTGAGTTTTCGCTCTATGATATCGAAAAAGTGAGGAAAATTCATGACCAATTTCCTGGTCGTAACAGCGATGGGTCTCGACCGTCCTGGACTTGTAAGTAAACTAGCTCGACTTGCCAGTGACTGTGACTGCGATATCGTCGACAGCCGTATGGCATTATTTGGTAACGAATTTACCCTGATCATGATGTTGTCTGGCTCGTGGGCATCAATAACGAAAATTGAAAGTATGTTCCCCAGTCTCAGCGTTGAGTTAGAACTGCTGACGGTGATGAAACGCACCTCTAAACACACACCACAAAACTACCTTTCTCGCCTCGAAGTACGCTTCACGGGTAAAGACCAACGCGGCACCATTAAACGCATTACCCAGTTCCTTGCTGACAGGTCATTAGATCTTGCCGCAGTACGTTCATTTTCTGAGGAACTCCCCGGTGGTGAACAAACGCAAAATGTGTCGCTAACCATTAATATTCCTGAAAAAGTTGAACTAGAAAAGCTCGAACAGAGTATCTATCAGCTCGCCCAAGATATGACCTTAGATTGTACTATTCGTCGTATGGAAGGCACTGCCATCTTAGAGGACAGAGGATAATAGATGAATACCTTAACGGCTGGGGCAAAAGCGCCTCACTTTACACTGCAAGATCAACATGGTAACTCAGTATCGCTGGCAGACAGCCTTAAGCAAGGCCCTGTTTTAGTGTATTTTTACCCGAAAGCATCAACGCCGGGTTGCACAGTTCAAGCCTGCGGTCTACGTGACAGCAAAGCCGAGCTCGATAGTCATAATGTCACTGTATTTGGCATTAGCCCAGATCCTGTGGCTAAACTGGCTAAATTTGCAGAAAAACAAGCACTCAACTTCACTTTGCTGAGCGATGAAGACCACAGTGTCGCCGACGCTTTTGGGGTCTGGGGTGAGAAAAAATTCATGGGAAAAACCTATGATGGCATTCATAGATTAAGCTTCCTTATCAATACCGACGGCACCATCGCCCACGTATTCGATAAGTTTAAAACCAAAGATCACCATGAAGTCGTACTCGCGCAAATCGCGGGTTAATGACAGATATGACGACGAATACAAGACTTCAAGCCGCTGCTTTAATCGGCACAAAAGTGTAAACGTCATGAGTTGAACTTGGCAGCCTGAATAAATAATCGGCAATCGATAACGAAAAGGTCCTGAAATCAGGACCTTTTTCATGAAAAATTTTCACTTTCATATCACAAGATGCAGTCAAACCGAGCAAAAAATCCGCAAAAGCATTCAGCTATGCCCGTATTCTATGGCATCACAACGTCGGTTTATCCTGCCACATAGGGCCAAATAATCGCAGCGGCAATGCTCCACATGGTTAACCAAATAAAACGGTCAAGGTAACGCCATGCCGCTGGGCGAGTAAAAATGGGCGCTAACAAACGCGCACCAAAACTTAAACCAAAAAACCAAATAAATGATGCCAGTACGGCACCCGCGCCAAACCAAGGCCGATCGAAATCATCAAATTGAGTGCTAATGCTGCCGAGCAACACCACAGTATCAAGATACAAATGCGGATTAAGTAAACTGATCCCAAGCGTCGTCAGTACGGCTTTCTTAAATGTGTCCGCATTATCGGCCTGATCCATCTCAATGCCCTTAGCCACAAACGACGCCTTTAGCGCATTCGCACCATACCAAAGTAGAAACGCGGCGCCACCGAAACTCGCCACATGCTTAATAGTGGGAAACGACTCAATAATATGTCCTAGCCCCGCGACACCCGCAGTGATCATCAGCGCATCAATGATAGAGCAGAGCAAGGCTATCGGTAATGTGTACGAGCGCTTAATGCCTTGCTTGAGCACAAAGGCATTTTGCGCGCCCACAGCAATAATCAAACTGCCACCAATTCCCATACCTTGTATAAATGCCGCTTGCATAACCACCTCTCATGTTCAAAGAAGGCGCTAGCATAGTCAAAACAACAAAATTAATATAACTAATGTTTTTTATGTATCATAAGTAAAATTAATAACCGTCCAAACACACTCATTTGAGGATGACTATGCTGGAATACGCGAATCTCAAAGCGCTCGCCGTTGTGGTCTCGGAAGGCGGCTTCGACCGCGCCGCCAAAGTGCTGCACATCACCCAGTCGGCGGTATCACAGCGCATTCGACAACTTGAAGAAAAAGTTGGTCAGTCACTGCTTATTCGCTCCAATCCTGTGGTCGCAACGCCCACAGGTAAGCGCCTGTTGCGCCACTATTCACAGGTACAATTACTCGAAAGTGAATTAAGAGCTGAGATGGACGCCGACGATCCCAACCATCCAACCACAGTGCGCATCGCTGTGAATGCCGACAGTTTAGCCACTTGGTTTTTACCTGCGCTGGCAGGCATGTTCAGTCGCCATGCTTGGTTATTAGAATTGATCGTCGATGACGAGTCTTACACCCATCATCTATTGAAAAATGGTGAAGCGGTCGGATGTGTCACCACAACCGAAGTGCCGATGGCTGGTTGCAGCAGTGAGTTTTTAGGCACCATGGAATATTTGTGTGTGGCCACGCCCGAATTTGCCGCGCGCCATTTTGGTGAGCCGAGCGACACTCAGTCACTTAGCAACACTCAGCTGTTTAACGGCATTAGCCAAGCCCAGTTAGCGAAGGCGCCAGCAGTGGTGTTCTCCACCAAAGATAAGCTGCACGAGAAGTTTCTCGCCCAATATTTCAATATGACGCCAGGGCAATGGTGGCAACATACTATCCCCTCTTCAGAAAGTTTTTTAGAAGCGATTAACTTAAGCTTAGGTTATGGACTCGTCGGTCATCTGCAAGCGAAGCCATTAATCGATAAAGGGATACTGATTGAGATCACCCCAGAACGGCGCATGCGCGTGCCGCTGTTTTGGCAGCATTGGAATATCAAAGCAAAACAAACGACACTGGTTTACCGTGCCCTTGCGGCAACCGCGCAGCATAATTTGCTGCAGGCATAAAAAATCGGGCTCAAACCAAAGTTTGAGCCCGATGTTAAAAGCCTTCAATCTAATATCAAGTGAGTCTTAAAGACTCAGATTTAACATTTAAGAGTTAACTCACTCTTTATTAGCTCGCTCTTAACGCAGCAATACGTTTCTCTAATGGAGGATGACTCATCATCATTTCCGCCATTGAACGTTTGCCGTTAATACCGAAGGCTGACATTTGTGCAGGCATTGCCGTACTTTCAGGGCCTTGGCGTAAACGCTCAAGCGCAGCAATCATCTTACCTTTACCCGCTAAACGTGCCGCACCTTCATCGGCTTTGTACTCACGAATACGTGAGAAGTAAGCGACGATAATTGAAGCCAAGATACCGAATAGCATATCCAGTACGAAAACAACGGCCATGTAAGCAAACATACCTAAACCTTCGCCTTCTTCATCATTACTCGACACGAAGTTGTTGATAATACCAGCAACCACACGGGCCGCGAAGATCACGAACGTGTTCACCACACCTTGAATAAGTGTCAAGGTCACCATGTCACCGTTAGCAACGTGGCTCACTTCGTGGGCTAATACGCCTTCAATTTCATCTTGGCTCATGCCATATAACAGACCCGTACTGACAGCCACTAATGAATTGTCTTTACTTGGACCAGTAGCGAACGCATTCATGTCAGGCGATTGATAAATCGCCACTTCTGGCATTTTAATCCCCGCTTGCTTAGCTTGACGGGCAACCGTCTCCACTAACCAACGTTCGGTACTGTCACGTGGGGTAGTGATGACTTCACAACCCATGGTCTTTTTCGCCATCCATTTTGAAATGGCTAAGCTGATAAAGGCCCCACCGAATCCAAAAATGGCAGCGAACACCAGCAGTCCACCCATAGTAGACGTGTTCACGCCTAGAATAGACATTACAATTGAGGCTACTAGCAACACAGCTAGGTTAGTCGCAATCAATAGAAATATACGCTTCATTTCAGCTCCTTTAGGGCAAGAATAGGCCATTTAACTTTGTTCAAAGACATAATATGTCCAAATCATCGAAATTCAAGTGGTAAAAGAAAAGAGTTTTTAAAATAGGTTATCTTTCTCGTATATAGACACTGCCTTTCATGGCCGAGAGTCTAGGGACAGTATATTAATCGAAACTTAAACTTATGCCCAAGCAACCTCAAGATACGAGTTTCATCGCGTTCTGAGAGCTTTAATTCAAGGCGTATCAATCACTGACTTTTGCATTGATGCCACACAGAAGTAGAATGCCCCGAACGCTCCATCTTGGTGGGGATCACTATCTTGAAAAACACCGCCGCTAGCCGTGCTATGGCGCAATTCTGCTTTAACTCTCTATGTTTATCGGAATTAATCTTTGTTAACATACCAATACACTCCGAGATTTCAGGATACAAAATGACAATCAACGCCCTACTACTGAGCAGCTCTCGTGTCGGTGATACGCCTTATCTTGCCCACGCGATCCCTTTTATTAAACCGCTCACCGTCAACGCACAAAAATGGATTTTTATCCCCTATGCAGGGGTTAGCATGAGTTATGACACTTATTTAGCGTCTGTCGTGACTGGGCTAGCTGAGCTTGAACTCGATATCAGTGGTATTCATCAGCATCCAGACCCTAAACAAGCAATAAAAGATGCCGATGGAATTTTAATCGGTGGGGGTAACACCTTTCACCTGTTACACCAACTATATCGTTATGATCTGGTCGCGCTTATTCGTGAGCAAGTCGCCCTTGGTAAACCTTATATCGGCTGGAGCGCGGGTTCAAACGTATCGGGACTGAGTATTCGCACCACTAATGATATGCCGATCATCGAACCGCCTTCGTTCAACGCATTAAACTTAGTGCCGTTCCAGCTCAATCCACACTATTCCAATTACCAAGCACCGGGCCACAATGGTGAAACCCGTGCCCAACGGTTATTAGAATTCACTAAAGTCGACCCATTAACCCCAGTGATCGGCATAGTTGAAGGCTCAGCTTTGTGGCGACAAGGAGACACACTATCACTCTTAGGTGACAAACCTGCGTATTTATTCTGTGGTGAGCAGCAAGAGATCCCAATCCCTGTGGGCAGTGACCTATCGCACTTACTCAAGTCCTAATATCCACGTTAGCATACCTAAATGGGCTCACAGTTAACACCGTGAGCCTGAATCACTCATTAGCAATAATTAAGATTAACCATTTGATATTGTAAGTTTTTAATTAACACTCTCGATTCAACTGCACCAATTTTGTGTAAAAACGCCACTGAATTCAATGAGAACAGTGTTAACTCAGCCAAGACAGTTTTTACTGCAGTACCAATTGCGATTACTTATCGTAAAATCACACCGCAAAGTATTGAGAACGGCACCTAAAATAGCGCCAAGCATAATTTATGTTACAAATCTCTAGCTACGCAGGTAAAATTATCCCTTACCTCAGCTACTCGAATCCCACGACTGAGGATTTTATAGCAGACAAGTTATTAATATTTAGGGATTAGATAGACTGAAGCATATATTGTGCCTATGAATCAGCGTCATTTTAGTAAGGAGTTTCCATTTTGCGAATGAATCTTATGATGAATTACCCTACCGGTTATCCGGCATTACTCAAAAAACTACCTTTTGTCATCTTGACCGCCATCGTCTATGTCGTCGGCATAAACAACGTCAATGCCGCAGCGGCAGAGACAACACCAACGCCAGCACCAGAGAAGAAATCCAAAAAATTCTCCCAAGACACAGTTATTGAACTCGCTCAACAACTGTCGCAAAAACCATTTAAAGAAGCGAAAAAAGCACCTAAAGAACTGGTTGATCTCGATTTCGCGACCTATGGCAAAATCAATTACCAAGAAAATGCCGCGATTTGGGGCGGAACACCGACCAAATTTTCGGTACAACTTTTTGCTCCAGGCTTTCTCTATAAAAACCTTGTCGATATCGACGTGGTCGAAAACAGCAAAGCTATTCCAATTGAGCTAACAGAAGCTTCATTCGATGTCCCTAACGACACCATTGAAAAACTCATCACCCAAGTGGGCCAATATGCGGGTGTGCGTTTACATTACCCTATCAATGATGATGAAATAAAAGATGAATTCATCATGTTTCAAGGTGCGAGCTATTTTCGCGTGCTCTCTAAAGGGCAAACCTATGGCTTATCTAATCGTGGTTTAGCGATTGATGTCGCCCAGCCAAAAGGTGAAGAATATCCCCTGTTTAAGCGTTTCTGGGTTGAGCGCCCATCTAAATATCAGACGGCAATCGTGGTTCATGCTCTGCTAGATAGCCAAAGTGTCACTGGCGCCTATCGTTTTGGTATTTATCCCGGTTCACCATCACGTGTCGAAGTGGATGTAACCTTATTCCCACGCAAAGATATCCAGCATGTGGGTCTTGCACCGCTGACCTCTATGTTCCTCTTTGGCGGACTCGATAACTCAGATAAACCCGATTACCGCCCACAAGTACATAACTCCGATGGCCTACAAATCGATCGCGGTAATGGCGAACGCCTATGGCGCCCATTAAATAATCCTAACAAACTGCAGATCAGTGCTTTTGGCGATGAAGATATAAAAGGGTTTGGTCTTATCCAGCGCCATCGTAAATTTGAAGACTATCAAGATCTGAGTGCAAACTATCAACTTCGACCTTCTGCATGGATTGAACCCCTCAATGATTGGGGAAAAGGCCAACTAGTGTTGCTTGAAATTCCCTCTAATGCTGAAACCAACGACAACATAGTTGCCTATTGGGAGCCGCAAGGCGGACTGAAAAAGGATCTGCCCTATAAATATTCCTATCGCATAACAGCCTCAAACGACAGCCCTTCTACGGCGTCAAAAGCACGTGTTGTCCGCAGTACTAAGGGGCAAGTCTTAGCAAAAGGCAAAGAATTACTTATCGATTTCAGTAACATCAAGCCGCAAGATATTGATAAAATTATCATCGATGCCAGCATCAGCAAAGGTAAAATCCTGTCGTCTCGGATTGTCACCCACCCGGACATCAATGGCGCTCGAGTATTTATCAGCTTCGAACCAGAAAGTACCAATGTAGCCGAACTGAGAATACAGCTTAAGAAAGACGATAAACCACTTGCAGCGACTTGGCTGTACCGCTGGAATAGCGATGATTGGCAATAAGCTGATATTCACCAGTATCACTGTCTAACAAGCATAAACTGACCGAGTAAATGAATAAAAGCGCCAGTTTTTACTGGCGCTTTTTTATACCTAGGGTTTTATTTATAGGCTTACTATTTATAGGTTTTATCTCTAGCATAAATAGAACAAGCCAAGGCTAAAAACTCATGACCTGCTTTTCAGCAAACATAATCCCATACCTTATCGCTCGACTTCTCTGCCAGCATAACTACTGGCTTACTTCAAAATGACACTATCAGCTTAAAACGTAGCACTATTATGTGAGTTTAGGGTTATTAGCCTCTCCTGATGTGCGTCGCCGCAAGGGCCTCTACTAACTAAAGTAAGCAGTACGTTAAGTGTGTCAGTCAAGTTTGACCTTAAACCCCTCACGAAGAATGCCGACTAAAAGTAGAAATCTAAATGCAAAAAAGCCTCGATATAAATATCGAGGCTTTTTCTTTTTTGGTACCCGAGGCCAGACTTGAACTGGCACGCTGTTACCAGCGAGGGATTTTAAATCCCTTGTGTCTACCGATTCCACCACTCGGGCAAACGCTGAATATTCATGACGGGAATCATGTCAAAAATATTATTAACTCTACATCATTAACGCTTAACACTAATAAATCTATTTAATAAAGCCTATTGAAGATTCGGACTTTATTTTTACCATCACTATCAAAATAATGGTACCCGAGGCCAGACTTGAACTGGCACGCTGTTACCAGCGAGGGATTTTAAATCCCTTGTGTCTACCGATTCCACCACTCGGGCAAACTCTTGATATTAACGACGGGAATCGTGTCATTAATACTTTAATCTATGGAGGCGCGACCCGGAGTCGAACCGAGATCGACGGATTTGCAATCCGCAGCATAGCCATTCTGCCATCGCGCCATAGTTGCTAACTTATGTTGAGTAGAATTAGACTTTAAAAATATTGGAGCGACATATCGGGTTCGAACCGATGACCTATACCTTGGCAAGGTATCGCTCTACCAACTGAGCTAATGTCGCATCTTGTTTTACTATTCACTCAGATAAACAAAGCATTTCACTTTATTACCTAGCTAATATCAAACATCAATATTTGATAACGTTAAGACTTTGTTTGCACATTGCCTCTTGTCTACGGGGTGGCATTCTACCGATTTACCACCCAGTGTCAACCGCTGTTTTATCGATAACTTACTGCTTGCACACTAAATAATCTCTTTGATTTTTTATTGCACTATTCAGCGGTAAGATCTTTCCAAGCGGCTAAAATGTAACTCATCATTGACCAAAACGTTAATACAGCGGCGATATATAACAGTACAAATGCGGCATTCGTCATTAAAGGATTGTATTGCCAAATCAGCCCAATAATTGCCACCATTTGCGCAGCCGTCTTATATTTACCAATCCAAGACACGGCGACAGTACCACGTTTACCAATTTCAGCCATCCATTCCCTCAACGCTGAAATGACAATCTCGCGACCTATCATAAACAGGGCGGGCAATGTCAGCCAGATATTCGCGTATTGATCGACCAACAAAACTAAAGCTGTAATCACCATCAACTTATCAGCGACTGGGTCAAGAAAAGCGCCAAAACGAGTTAATTGTTTCAATTTACGGGCAGCATAACCATCTAATGCATCCGTTAACGCCGCGAGCCAAAAGGTAAATGCGGCAACAAAAGGGGTCCAGTCATAGGGTAAATAAAACAGCACCACAAAAATGGGCAGTAAAAAAAGCCTGAAAAGAGTTAATGCTATAGGTAAGTTAAACGGCATGATCAAACCAGTTAGTCAAAAGCAGCGCCAATCTTGCCTTAATTTTATCACCCTCGCAATGCATCATGAATGGTTTGTGCCATTTCTATGCTGATCCCTGGTACTTTGACTAATTCCGCCACACTTGCCCCTTTCACTTCCTGTAAGCCTCCTAAATGCTGTAACAAAGCTTTACGACGTTTAGGACCAATACCAGGGATAGATTCCAGTGTTGAAGTATTACGGGTTTTCTGGCGACGGTTACGGTGGCCAGTGATTGCAAATCGATGGGATTCATCACGAATATGTTGGATAAGGTGCAGTGCTGGCGAATCCCCTTCGAGGGAAAAGCTGGTTTCGGTATCCCCTAAGATCAAGGTTTCAAGCCCAGGTTTACGGCCCTCACCTTTCGCTACCCCAATAAGCTGCGGCGCTTTATCCAAATGAACAAACTTTTCATCCACTATCTTTTGGGCAATACGCAACTGCCCGAGTCCACCATCGATAAACAGAATGTCAGGGATTTTACCGCCTGCTTCAATTTTATCGAAACGTCGGCTCACCGCTTGCTTCATCGCCGCATAATCATCACCCGGTGTAATACCGTCAATATTATAACGACGATACTCACCTTTGTGCGGCCCTTCGCGATTAAACACCACACAGGAGGCAACGGTGCTCTCTCCCATGGTATGACTGATATCGAAACATTCCATTCGCTGGATAGGCCCACTCAACTCTAAGATTTCTTCGAGTAACACAAAACGCTGTTCGACGGTGTTCTTATGGGACAGGCGCGTAACCACTGCATTCGTCGCATTAGTCACGGCTAAACGTAAGAAGCTCGCCCTGTCGGCGCGAACATTGGTCTTAATCGAAAACTTTTTATCTAGCGCCTCTGAAATCGCCGCTTCAAGTTCATGTAATTCTTCAAAATTATGGCTAATCACCACTTCTTTTGGAATAGTGCGTTGAATATCTGCATTTAAATAAAACTGTAGGATAAAGGAGCGTAGCACCTCATCCATATCAGTTTGGGCTGGCACTGAAGGATAATAACTACGACTGCCAAAAATTTTACCTTCGCGGATAAATAGCAGGTGGAAACAGGCGATGCCTGACGCATAATGCACCCCAATAACATCCATATCGCCTTTATTATTAGAGACTTCCTGTTGCTCGGCAACTTTACGCAGCGCCATGATCTGATCGCGAAATCGTGCAGCCTGTTCATAGGCTTGCTGCTCGGCCGCAAGTTCCATTTTATCAACCAAGGCGCTGATCACTTGCTGATCTTTCCCCTTTAAAAACAGGCTGGCTAATTTCACTTGCTCATCATAATCAGCGTTACTGACTTTGCCCACGCAGGGCGCGCTACAGCGAGACAGTTGATATTGCAAACAGGGGCGTGAGCGCGATTTGTAGTAAAGATCGTCACATTGACGAATAGGAAACAGCTTCTGCATCAAATGCAGGCTTTCACGCACAGCACCGCCATTGGGATAAGGACCAAAATAGTGGCCTTTTTCCCGCTGCGGACCACGATGATAGGCAAGCCTTGGGTGCTCATGCTGGCTTAATAAGATGTAAGGGTAAGATTTGTCATCACGCAACAACACATTGTATTTTGGCATGTATTGCTTGATGTAATCATTCTCAAGCAACAGAGCATCTGTTTCACTGTGGGTCAGCGTCACATCAATATGGTGAATATGTGAAACTAAGGCTTGGGTCTTAACATTACCGAGGTTTTTACGAAAATACGAGGTGAGCCGTTTTTTAAGATCTTTGGCTTTACCCACATAAATGACGTCATTCTTGACGTCATACATGCGATAAACCCCAGCAGAGGATGAAACAGTACGTAAGAAACTTTGGGCGTTAAATTCATTCGACATTATTCACACCCACAGTTTTGGAGACTTAACACAAACAACATAGGAACATATAACCCAAGAACTCGCTAGATTAAAGTCATCGACCAACGCAATCCACTTTCCATTAAAAATGGCCAGCATCCAACATCTTATAGCGAATAGCTAACCGCGTTAGTTCGACATCACCACTGATCCCCAGCTTAGCAAATAAACGATAACGGTAACTGTTAACGGTTTTAGGACTTAAGTTCAGTTGCTCAGAAATATCGTTAACCTTCTCGCCATTGGTGATCATCAACATGATCTGTAACTCACGCTCGGACAAAGACTTAAACGGGTTTTCATCGGCAGGATTAAACTGACTCAGCGCCATCTGTTGGGCAATTTCTGGGGACAAATAGCGTTGTCCGCGAGAGACCTGACGTATCGCTTGCAATACTTCTGGTGGCGTCGCTCCTTTTGTTAAATAGCCCGAAGCGCCAGCCTGCATCACCTTACTTGGGAACGGATCTTCCGTGTGTACAGTTAATACAATAATTTTTGCATGGGGTTGATATCGTAAAATTTTTCGAGTGGCTTCCAATCCGCCCATCCCAGGCATATTCATATCCATTAAGATCACATCCGCTTCATTTTGGCGAGCCCACTGCACCGCAGTCTCACCATCAGGGGCTTCGCCCACGACTTTGATCCCACGTTCATCTTCCAAGATGCGGCGGATCCCAGTTCTCACAAGCTCATGATCGTCAACCAAATATATCGAAATCAACTTAACCCACCTTTTACAATTTACAGCTCGATCCGTGTGTTAGAAAAAGCAACATGGCAAACGGATAACGAGTTCATAGGGCTAATTTAGCCCAACAACCCCATTTCGCAAAGCATAAATTCAACATTGTTAACTAGATGATATTTAAAGGAAGGATTCCAGAATAGCATACCAATAAAAAGCGTTTAAAAACGAAGCAATAACCCCAGAATGACCAGCCTAAAATCCCTGTTAAATCGATATCAAAGTATCCAGAAAATATAGGCAATTTTTCAGTTCAAGAAAAACAAAAGGCCACCATTACTGATAGCCTTTCACGTGAAAATAGCAGAAGAGATACGCTTAGAATCAGGAACCTAAGGTTTTTAAATAGCTTAAATGCAAAAAGGCGTAGGAGCTGCGCTTAGAATGGAGAACCCTAGTTCAAATTTCACACACAAAAAAGGCCATGAATAAACATGGCCTTTTTTGTAAAATATGGCGGAGGAGCAGGGATTTGAACCCTGGGTGGGCTATAAACCCACGCCGGTTTTCAAGACCGGTGCATTAAACCACTCTGCCACCCCTCCGAACGAGCGAGATAATAGCTATCTCTGTCGCCACTGTAAACTCAAATTTATGGTTAATAGTGTTGATTGACTATTTCATATTCACTTAAATCGAAAGCAGTGAACAACAAAGGGCTTAGGATGAGAAAACTGAAATGAAAATTGCACAAACAAAAAAGGCCATCAGTAATGATGGCCTTTTCCGTGAATATGGCGGAGGAGCAGGGATTTGAACCCTGGGTGGGCTATAAACCCACGCCGGTTTTCAAGACCGGTGCATTAAACCACTCTGCCACCCCTCCGAACGAGCGAGATAATAGCTATCAACTACTCTGCTGTAAACCCTTAATTTAAAGAAGCAATCTACATGGTCAATCTACATCCAATCCGCTTAAAAATATCGCGTTATTCAACTTATCTTTGAATCCCTTATCAGTTGAAGCGCCATTTTAAGGTGGCACACTTCACACTATATTAAGACTAAGCTCGATTGATATTGATTAAACGGTCAGATAGTTTCTGCATCTCAAGGCTTAACACATCAAGCGCCGTTGCATCGAGGGAGTTATCTTCACTAATGCTATTTATTCGCACTGCCAACTCATTAATCTCTTGAGTGACTTGGCTTTGCTGCTGAGCAGCTAACGCGATTTGTTGGGCACGCTGTGAAATATCATCGAAACTTTGTACGGTACTCGATAGAGAATTGGCAGCGCCCTCAGCCTCCGCAACCGCATGGACAGTGCGGGACTCCCCAGCTTGCATTGCTTGCACAGCGAGCCGCGAAGCCGATTGCAAAGCGTTAATCATGGTACTAATTTCATTGGCCGAATCTTGAGTTCGCCCCGCAAGGGTTCGAACTTCATCAGCAACGACTGCAAAACCACGACCCTGATCGCCCGCTCTAGCCGCCTCAATTGCCGCATTGAGAGCGAGCAAATTAGTCTGCTCAGAAATCGCCTTAATCACATCTAATACAGCGCCCACCTTTTGACTGTCTTGGGCCAATTGGGATATCACCTTAGTTGCGTTGGCAATTTCTCCTGATAATGCCTCGATGGAAGTATTGCTGGCTGCAACACGAGTTTGCCCTTCTCGCACTACAATCAAAGACGATTGCGCAGTTGCAGCACAATCATTGGTATTATTCGCAACTTCCATAGCGCTTGAAGACATTTGCGTTATCGCAGCGGCTAATTGTGCACTCTCCAGCCGCTGTTGCTCTGCGCGCTGAGCTAACTTACGGCTAAGTCCGCTTAATTGCGTTGCCTCAAATTGAATTTTCTTTGCTTCTTGAGTGATCAGATCTAACATTGCCCTTAACGTCCCTGCATAGGTGTTTACGGCTCGGCGCAAAGCGCCAATCTCATCATCTCGCTGAATTTGCAGCTCAACATTCGCCCCCAAACTACCGCTCCCAAGGGAAGCAATTTGATCTGTGGTTTCCTCAAGTTGCGCCAACAGTTTTTTACCCGATAACCAAGCCAGAGAAAGTAAAATGGCGAGTAATGGTAATAAAAACAATAAAATATCAAATGTTAGCTCACGGGCAAGCCCTGTGACTCGCGTTTTAGGCGTCACAAGGCCAATCACCCATCCGGTATCTGGCATTACAAAAAGACTCACCTCACTCGCCTGATTAAGTCTTCCATCCTTATTTAAGCTTACAGACACCACTTTATTGATTGAGGTTTGCTTAAGTGCAGTTTCAACGGGGGCAAGCCAAGGTAACTGCCCGACGAGATCCGTAAAACGTAACAAAGTGTCGGACTTATTCGTTTCAGGAAAATGTAAGATATTACCTGCTTGGTCTAAAGCAAAAGCATAACCGTCAGTCACATTGCCATGTTCTGTTAAAAATTTAGCTAAATCATCAAGTTTTAAATCTATCGTTGCGACCCCTGCAAATGTCCCCGTGAGACGATATGGCACACTGCATGTCACCATAGCCACCTTTGTAACCAGATCTTGATAAGCCTCTGACCATAAACATTGAGATACTGAGCTAGTCCGCGCGCCCGTATACCAAGGATCATTATGATACCCAGGGCCAGATGGCGCATTATAGTCATCCGAATAAGCCAGTAGATTATCGCTACCACGGGCCCAGAAAAAACTGTGGCGGATACTCCCTGCGACGAATTTATCTGGCTCAGGCCAGATCCCGCCCCCAGCGATAGTGAGATCGCCATTGTTATCAATCAAATTAGGTAAGGAGTTAAGATATAGAGCTTGCTCATGGGGTAGCACTTCTGCGAGGTGTGCAAGGCTTAAAGTAATCCCCTCAATGCTTGCCAACTTAAGTGCGAGTTGCCTTACGATACTGCTCCCCGTTTGCTCAATTAACTCTTGACTCGCCGCCACCACTCGAGGCTGCCCTCGAAGTGACATCACACCAAAAACCGCGAGCCCGGTGAGTAGAAGCAGCACTACACTGCCCATTGTGAGCCGCTGCGAAATACGTGTAGGTAAAAACATAGCTTTCTCTACTTAAAATAAGTCACCCAGATGGGAGAATTGTTCGGCCGTATGGTCCAAGACTGTCGAGAATCATACGTCGCACCATCCTAGTGCAAATTTTAAAGACCATAAAAACCATTAACTTGGCCACAAACTTAGTGTAGACCATAAACGAGAAGCGCGGATAAAAAAGCCCATTAATCAGTAGCAGTCACTGATATCAAAATGAAGAATCTAGGGTTAACACAATGAACAATCATGACAGATAGTCTTTCCCTAAAGCATGGCACTGACGCCACGTTTAGGGTCAAAACCTAAGAGCGGAAATAGCACAAATGCAAAACGCCGCTAATTGCTTAGCGGCATTTTAACTAAATATGGCGCAAGAGCTGAACTTAGAATGAGGAACCTTGGTTCAAATTGCATAAACAAAAAAGGCCATCATTACTGATGGCCTTTCTCGTGAATATGACGCAGGAGCTGCGCTTCAAATCAGGAACCCAAAGGTTCAAACTGTATAAATGCAAAAAGCCGCTAATTGCTTAGCGGCTTTTTGACTAAATATGGCGGAGGAGCTGAACTTAGAATGAGGAACCTTGGTTCAAATTGCACAAACAAAAAAGGCCATCATTACTGATTGCCTTTCTCGTGAATATGGCGCAGGAGCTGCGCTTCAAATCAGGAACCCAAGGGTTCAAACTGTATAAATGCAAAAAGCCGCTAATTGCTTAGCGGCTTTTTGACTAAAAATGGCGGAGGAGCAGGGATTTGAACCCTGGGTGGGCTATAAACCCACGCCGGTTTTCAAGACCGGTGCATTAAACCACTCTGCCACCCCTCCGAACGCCGAAAATAATATAAGTATACCGCTAACTTGTAAACCTCAATTTTTAAATATCGAGTCAAATGTTCAACTTATGTTCACCCCGATGTTTTTTTACAACAAATACATGGCCAGTTTCAACGAATAATCGAGTAAACAGACGTAAAAACACCTATACAGTGAGAGACTTGTCGCCTTGGTATGGTAAAATCACTGCAACTTTTCACGGTAAATGCTTATATGAATTCACTCTTGATACCCACGTCTTCACTCGCACCTGAATTTAGCCTGCCAACCCTTCCCGAAACGGCTGACAATCTAAGCGCATTACTCTTAGGACAAGAGCGTGCTGTGGATGCGTTTAAACTCCACCAAGCTATTGTCGATCAGCACTTGTATCTAGCTGATTTCCCGAGCATTGACCGCCAATTAATGATCCAAGCCTGTATTGATAGCCTAGCGCCGTTATCTCCAGCTTATTTAGTGGCAACACGCCCGACTGACAAAGCGGCAACATTTCAGTGGCAATCAGAGAAACCACAGGAAAATCAGGTCAGTATTGCCGAAAAAACGACTCGCTATCGCTACCTCAGTGGTAATATTCGCCGTGTAGACCTCATTGGCCGTATGGCACAAACAGGAACAACAAGCCAGTATCAAGCTGGTGCTCTGGCCGAATGTCATTATGTATTTATTTGCGCCGAGTCACTTTGGAAACGTGAAGGTTTATGGGAATTAGTGATGCAAATCCTCACCCATAAAGCGTATCAGATTAGCAATAACTTAAGTCCTATCCCGCTCAATTGTAAAATTGTCCTTATCGGTGCAGGAATGATTTATAGCCAAGTCAGAACTGAGGATTGGCAATTTCAACGTCACTTTACCCTACTAGCAGAACTCGCTAGCGAAATCGACTTGGTCCGTTATACAGAGTCACAATACGTCGCATGGTTGCAAGCGGTTGCACAAAGTGTCGAGGTCACTCTAGAACAATCAAGCCTAGCGCTACTTTTTCGTTATAGTGCACGTTTAACTGAACATCAGCGCCGCCTCAGTTTGTCTATGCTCGAGTTTGCCCAACTGATGGTACAAGCTAAAGCCTATTGTGGTAAACCGAGTATCAATGCGAGCAGTATTGAGCTCGCGTTAGCCCAAGCTAACTATCGTCATAACAGCTCGGAAGAGTATTCAGGTCAAAGCTTCGATGACAACTTCATAAATCTGCCAACTTCGGGTGCTATGGTAGGTCAGATCAATGGCTTAACTGTCATTGATGCCATCGATTACAGTTATGGTGAGCCTGCGCGGATCACGGCATCTGTTCACTATGGTGATGGTGAAGTCGCCGATATCGAAAGAAAATCTGAACTTGGTGGCAATATACATGCCAAAGGAATGATGATCCTTTCTGCCTGCTTGTACCGTATCTTTGGGCGAGATGCACCATTACACCTAAATGCCAATATCGTTTTCGAGCAATCCTATCAAGAAATTGATGGTGACAGCGCATCACTCGCCGAATACTGCTGTTTGATGTCAGCGATTGCCGAACAACCCATTATTCAGTCACTGGCAATAACTGGTGCATTGGATCAATTTGGTAATGTGCAAGCGATTGGTGGCATCAACGAGAAAATTGAAGGCTTTTTTAATCTGTGTGAACGTCGTGGTCTCACGGGAGAACAAGGCGTTATTATGCCCAAGTCGAACGTGTTACAGCTTAACCTCAATCCCAAAGTGATTACAGCTGTAGGCAAAGGCTTATTTCACCTCTATGCAATCGAGCATATGGACCAAGCTGTTGAGCTATTAATGCAAATGCCTGCGGGTGTAGCCGATGAAGATAATGATTTTCCACATGATTCATTATACGGCCTTGTGCAGGAACGATTAGACAAGCTCGCAGGAAATGGCGAGGAGGAAATCGGCATAATCACGAGATTACTCGCAAAATTGGGATTTTTTCGCCGCTAATTAGCTGATCGGAGTTGTTTAGCTTACACGTGTTCGCTAATCTTGGCGGCTCTTATTGCTGGAGTAGTAAAACAATGAACAAAGCAAACAGTTTCAATAAAGAAGAACTCATCGCCTGTGGCCATGGGAAATTATTTGGTCCAAACTCACCTCGTCTGCCTGTCGATAACATGCTGATGATAGATAGAATCGTTACTATCAATGATAATGGCGGTGAGTTTGGCAAAGGTGAAATTGTCGCTGAACTCGATATTAATCCAGACTTATGGTTTTTTGACTGCCACTTTATTACCGACCCGGTAATGCCTGGTTGTTTAGGGCTAGATGCCATGTGGCAACTCGTTGGCTTCTATTTAGGCTGGGAAGGCGCAGAAGGCAAAGGCCGTGCTCTGGGTGTAGGTGAAGTGAAGTTTACGGGTCAAGTATTACCAGGCGCTAAGAAAGTCACTTATAAACTCAATATCAAGCGTACTATTCACCGTAAACTGGTGATGGGTATTGCCGATGCAATCCTTGAAGTTGATGGCCGTCAAATCTACAGTGCAACCGATCTTAAAGTCGGTGTCTTTAGCGATACGTCTACATTCTGATCAGTCTTACTCCAATACACTGAAGATATCAGTACTGCAGATATAAAAATGCCCTCATCTGAGGGCAATATGCTGCATTACTTTGCTTGTTCTGGGCTATTTAATTAATGAGTAAAACTCAATTATTTATTAAATAGCCCATTAACTCGGCCATCCACACCTTCACGCCAACCGCCTAACCACTGCGATCGCGAATCAAGATTTGCATATGGACAGAGCTCCTTAGAGCGTCCACCAACCCCAGCTTGGAATCCTTTTGAAAAAGCTCTGTCTAAACGATCTCGTTTTTGTCTTTTCATGCAAGCGTCCTCTGTTCTACATAAAATAGAAGCAAAAGCTTCACCCATAGAAATAGTGCTTTTTGACGCCAAGATCAATCAAAAAATCGGCTATTATACTGACTATTTATTAAACTATTGAGATCTTAGCGAAAAAAAATCGAGGCATTTCGCCTCGATTTTTTTAGTCTGAATTGAAGCTTAAAACTTAACGAATTCGACGACGGAACCACACCAATGGCAAGGCAAATAACCAAGCTAACGTTGCCGCACCAGAACGCTCAAAATTACCGGTATCGGTACTATCTTCAACAGTACAAGCTTCACCACTGGTAGCCGGTTTAAGTACAACCATACGTGGAACATAAGCCGTTACAGGCTCGCCACTACCACTCAGCTCAAATAGCGGTAAGCCATTTTCACCAATAACTATGTTGCCATCTTTATCAAATTGATAAGAAGGTTTACGAATAAAAGCCGTACCTACGATAGTGCCATCTTCATTGATACTCGTACCTTCAACCACTAAAATATCAGCGTTATATTGAAGAATTTTACCCGAGCCATCCTGAACTTCGACCTGATGACGTGCCCAGCTACCATCGTTTGATTTTTCATACCCCTTAGACTCGCAGGTCAGCAATTTATTGATATTGCTAAACTCACCCGTCGACTTCTCATACAGGAAACCCGCTTTGGGGCGTGGCTTCTCTTTATCGTAAGTCGTTTCAACGTAACCAACTACTTGACCTTTATTGTTAATATCCTTGGGTTTACTCGAAAGATCCGTTGCCGTTGAGGCAAAATCATTAGGGGTTACATAGCCAACATCGGGAGTATTAGTATCAAAATAGAAAAACTTGTCGCGCAAATAACCTTGAATATAGCTACGATAACTACCGACAAGAATACCACTATCATTGATGTCATAGGCAATGGAACTTGAAATCGATTCACCCATTGGGATCCAGTGGTATTTATAATTACCTTCGGCATCCTTAGCCCAATAAGCCGCATCTTGGTGCAACTTATCTGTATTGTTGTTACGATAAACGTGCGAACGACCAACAACCACGCCGTTATCATTCACGCCGAGCGCCTGAGCAGTAAAGGTTAAGGTGTTATCAGCTTTAGGCGTTAACCCTAAAGGCAACTCAATTCCCGTAGCGATATTATTGTCGATTTGCCATACATAGGCACGCGTCTGGTACTGAATGTTACGCGTACCCGTAGAGTTCGGATATTGCTCACGTTGTACACAAACATCCAACGGCAAAGTATTATCCGAGCCTAAACAATAATTAACACGATCACTACCATATTTACTGATAGCAGTACTGGCATAACCAGCCACTAAGTTATTATTATTAATAGCTGTAGCAGCAGACCATCCACCTAACTCTGCGATTTTAGTCTTATCAGCATTAACAAATTGCGTGTAGGGAGGAACTAATGGAATTTCAGTGCTACCCACTTTTACAACACCGCGGAACTCATAGTCGCGGTAATACCAATAATCATCGGTAACATCAGTTGTTGCAGTGTTCTCTGTTTTCTTTTCAGGCGCAGTCATGCTGCCCACTTTAATACCGGCATCATTAATACCGTAATAAAAGGTATCAACAGAGTTAATCACAGCAGTATCATTTGGCGGTGTAGTACCATTAATGCTGTCGAATGTCGGTAACCAAGCCCCAGCTGCACCATTTTCTGCAGCAATAAAAGCAAAGTTATTTGCAACAATGGCAGCGGTAATAGAATAAGTAATGGTTTCTTCTGGTGCGATACCGTCGGCAACATCAATCACGCCGCCTTCGACATCTGAACTGCTGAGTTTTTTCTTACCCTTTGAAATACCGACTAATTCACCACTAGCATTTACACCTAAAGCATAACCGTTGCGAGTGCCTTCAAGCGTGCCCAGCAGGTCATAATTATCGATATTAACGATTTCATAGACAGGTGCAGCATGGGCACTGTTTAATACACCAAGGACACCTAAGGCAACCAAGGAAAGGGCTTTATCCAACTTTGACTTCATTAATTCTATTCCCATTTTTATTATTGGTTTACTTCAGTGACTCAAGCTCTTCCCAACGCTCGAAGCAAACTTCCAATTGCTTTTCTTTATCAGCCAACAGACTCAATACCTGATTGACTTTATCCTGCGCCTGACTATAAAAGTCTGAATGTCCAATAGTGGTCTGCAATGCGAGAATTTCTGCCTCCAATTGCTCCATCACATTAGGTAGCGACTCTAACTCACGCTGTAGCTTATACGACAGTTTTTTTACCGCTTTCGCAGGTTCTACAGTTTTAACTTCAACGGGTTTAGTTTCAACCGCAGGAGCTTCGACCGCCTTTTGCGAACTAGGTTCCTCAGAATAAAACTTTGCCCCTTGGTTCACGGCATCTTGATAACCACCTACATACTCGCTCCAATGGCCATTACCCGCATACCACCAGCTACTGGTCACAGTATTGTCGATAAATGCCCTATCATGGCTCACTAGCAACAACGTACCTTGGTATTCAGTGAGCAACGACTCTAGCAATTCTAAGGTCTCAATATCAAGATCGTTAGTTGGCTCATCGAGAATGATTAAGTTTGCAGGGCGAATTAATAACTTAGCCAATAACAAACGGTTCTTCTCACCACCCGACAGCGCTTTCACTGGCGTTCTGGCACGCATAGGCGAGAACAAGAAGTCCTGCAAATAACTTAAAATGTGGCGGTCTTGACCATTGATCGTGATGGTCTTTTTACCTTCACCAACGTTATCTTCAACGGTTTGCTCAGGATCTAACGCTTCACGATATTGGTCGAAATAAGCGATTTCGAGCTTAGTACCGACTTTAATTTCGCCCGATTGCGGTTGCAGCTTCTCGATTAACAGCTTGATCAAGGTTGATTTACCACAACCGTTTGGCCCAATCAGCGCAATACGGTCACCGCGGATAACCGTCGTATTAAAGTTTTTAACCAGATTTTTATCGGGCAGATTGAAGTTAAGATCGGTCACATCAAAGACTAACTTACCAGAACGTTCAGTATCCGATACTGCCATTTTAGCATTGCCTTGACGATTCAGACGTTCACTTCGCTCTTCACGTAGCGCCTTCAGTGCGCGAACTCGACCTTCGTTACGGGTACGTCTGGCTTTAACGCCTTGACGGATCCACACTTCTTCATCGGCGAGACGCTTGTCAAACAAGGCATTTTTCTCGGCTTCGACGCGCAGCCATTCTTGCTTACCATCAAGATACATTTGATAGTTGCCCGGCCATGAGGTCACCACACCACGGTCTAAATCGACAATCCGCGTCGCCATACGGGCAATAAAGCCCCTATCGTGGCTGATAAAGACGATAGCGCCTTGATAATCAAGTAAAAACTTTTCAAGCCACTCGATAGTGTCTATGTCTAAATGGTTGGTCGGTTCATCAAGTAACAACAGATCTGGCTCGCTCACCAGTGCTCTGGCTAACGCCACTTTACGCTGCCAACCACCCGATAACTCGCTCAAGGATTTGTCAGGATCGAGTCCTAATAATTCGCAGTTTTGTTGGATACGAGAATCTAGCTGCCATCCATTATAGTGGTCTAAGGTTTCTTGCAGACCTTGCATTTCATTCAGCATACGATCCATTTGCTCGGGATCGGCATGGGCCACATCGTGGGACAATTGATGATAACGCTCAAGCGCCTCGCCCACTTCCTTTAATCCCGCAGCAATATAAGCGTATACCGTGCCTTGCTCAGCCTTTGGCGGATCTTGTTGTAGACGGCTAACGGTCACATTACCAGCGATGTTGAATTCGCCTTCATCCAGCAGTACATCACCAGATAACACTTTTAATAAACTCGACTTGCCAGCACCATTACGGCCAACAATACACACGCGCTCGCCGCGTTGAATAGTAAAATCCGCTTTTTGTAACAACGGAGTGTAACCATAGGCTAAAGAGCCACTATTGATACGAACCAGACTCAAACTAAGCTCCTGTAAACTCTTGTAATTGCGTTGCGTTAAATGGCCAATGTAATTCTCTACCATCCCAAGCTTTAAGCACAGGGATCGATACGCCATAACGCTGCGCGAGGTATTCATCGTCACAAATATCTATGGCCCGATAGCCAATGTCAGCCGCGTCCAGTAAGGCCGCGGCCAGTTCACACAGATGACATCCCTCTGTGTGATATAGCAGATAATGCCTGTTATCTAATTCTGCTTGAGTCAACTCAGGCATGGGTGATAAGCCAAGTATTATGAATATGTGGATTACGTTTGTAGTCCATAGGCAAAGTCACGTCATCAATGTTCTTCACATTAATGTTCATCTTTGTCAGCGCCTCTATGTCCATCTTAAACTTACGTTTATTATTAGAGAACACTAGCTCGCCCGTTGGGCTGAGCAGTTTCACTAAGGATGCCAGTAAGTTCACATGGTCTCTCTGCACATCGAATGAATCTTCCATACGCTTAGAATTTGAGAAGGTCGGCGGATCGATAAAAATCAGATCGTACTGTTCACGGCAATCACGGATCCACTGCATGCAGTCAGATTGAACAAACTCATACTGCTTACCTTGCAGTCCATTGAGTGCAAAGTTGTCCTTCGCCCAAGCAATATAGGTATTTGACATATCCACCGTCGTCACCGATTTAGCCCCACCAAGCGCCGCATGCACAGAAGCAGAACCTGTGTAAGAGAACAGGTTAAGTACACGGCGTCCCTTAGATTTTTGACCGACTAAACGGCGTGTCAATCTGTGATCGAGGAATAAACCTGTATCCAAATAACCGGTTAAGTTCAGTTTGAACTTAGCGCCATATTCGGTAGTGATAAGCTCTAACTTACGCTCATCCAGCTTTTGATACTGACTCGTGCCCTTTTGACGCTCACGCGTCTTCATGATCATCTTGTTCGGATTGATACCAATGGCCGACGGCAGTGCTAACAAAACATCGCTTAAACGACGCTTGGTTACGGCTTCAGGTATAGTTGCTGGCGCCATATATTCTTGAATAATCACGTAATCTAAGTATTTATCTACTGCGACGTTATATTCAGGAATGTCGGCATCATAAATACGATAGCTGTCGATGCCTTCTTTCTTGGCCCACTTCTCTAATAACTTGGCATTTTTCTTAATGCGGTTAGCAAAAGCAGGGGCGATATCGGCAATGTCGACGCCGTCTGGCAGCACTGGCGTATCACGACGCGTACTGGTCGCATGCAAGGTATAAATGTTAAAGGCACATTCTAGGGCACCGTTGAACATCTTCAGCTGTTTGTCGGCTTTAAGCTTAAGTGATGATACCAGCTCGATATCACTACACAGCATGGCCACTTTCCAGCCGCCAAACTCTTTCTTAAACTTGTCGCCTAGCTGATAGTAAAGCTGCAATAACTCAGACACATTGCCTAAACGTTCACCATAAGGTGGGTTAGTGATCAAATAGCCACTTTCTGCAGGCGGCGTTATCGTCAACGCATCTGCAACTTGAAACTCAATTAACTCGAGTACACCGGCATTTTCGGCGTTACGTTTGGCTAACGCGACTAAGCGCGAATCGATATCTGAGCCGTAGAATTTAATCTCGCAACGTTTCACGCCTAATGAGGCACGCGCTTTTGCTTCTTCAACGATTTCTTGCCACACAGCTTTATCATGACGACGCCAATGTTCAAACCCAAAACGGCTACGTTGTAAGCCTGGGGCAATATCGGCCGCCATTAAAGCCGCTTCAATCAGCACAGTTCCACTACCACAGAAAGGATCGAGCAAGGTCGAAGGCGCTGCTTGCCAGCCACTGCGTACTAACATGTTGGCGGCTAAGTTTTCCTTCAGAGGCGCTTCGCCAGTAGTAGAACGATAGCCACGTTGATGCAATGATGGACCAGAGAAGTTCATCGCAATCGTGATTACGCCATTACGAAAATGGGCATCAACTTTAAAGTCAGCATCGACGCGTGACACATTGGGGCGCTCAACGTCATCGTCCCGGAATCTATCCACAACCGCGTCTTTAATCTTGAGTGCGCCGAACTGGGTATTATTGATAAAACCACCCGTACCATGAAAATCGATACTAAAAGTGCTTTTATTGGAAAAATGCGCCGGCCAATCGACACAATAGGCGGCATTATAAAGTTGCTCTGCCGACTCGCAGCTACCTTTATAGATAACCAACACGATACGGCTGGCTAAACGTGTCCATAAAGTAATCCGATACGCTAAAGCTAAGGGGGCAGTGAAATACACACCAGCAACACTCTCTTTTACTTCAGTCGCACCAAATTCTGTCAGCTCTTGGGCTAAGCTATATTCAAAGCCCTTAGGGGCGGCGGCAAAAAAATTAAGCATGGGATAATCAGTACGCAGTCAAAATCAAAGCGACATTATACCTGCTCGAATACATAAAAGATAAACAGTTATTAGTCGAAACCCCATTTAGTCTCATCCTCGACCTAAGATAATCAACGAAAAATCCCTAACTTATGTTTAAATTGTATGAAAGCCCCCCACTCCGCTTTATATTTAAGCGTTCACCACCTTTTTCGATCTTCGTCCTTGCAATGCCAAGGCGCTGCCGTTATAGTCTGCCCCGCTTTGAAGACGGACGCGGGATGGAGCAGCATGGTAGCTCGTCGGGCTCATAACCCGAAGGTCGTAGGTTCAAATCCTGCTCCCGCAACCATTTAAAAGCAAAATAGCAAAGTAATACAGATAGATATCGGACGCGGGATGGAGCAGCATGGTAGCTCGTCGGGCTCATAACCCGAAGGTCGTCGGTTCAAATCCGGCTCCCGCAACCACTTTCTATATGTGTTTATAACGAGAAACAGCTTATCGGGCTCAACTCCTTATAAACAACAGGCGAAGGTAGTCAGTTAAAATACGACTCCAGCAACCAATTCTTAGATGACAGAATTAAAATAGTTATTAACAGCAACAATCGGACGCGGGATGGAGCAGCATGGTAGCTCGTCGGGCTCATAACCCGAAGGTCGTCGGTTCAAATCCGGCTCCCGCAACCACTTTCTATATGTTTTTATAAAGAGAAACAGCTTATAGCGCTCAATTCCTTATAAACAACAGGCGAAGGTCGTCAGTTAAAATCCGGCTCCTGCAACCAATTCTTAGATGACAGAATTAAAATAGTTATTAACAGCAACAATCGGACGCGGGATGGAGCAGCATGGTAGCTCGTCGGGCTCATAACCCGAAGGTCGTCGGTTCAAATCCGGCTCCCGCAACCACTTTATATATGCTTATAACGAGAAACAGCTTATCGGGCTCAACTCCTTATAAACAACAGGCGAAGGTAGTCGCTGATTTAACATTAGCAATCCGGCTTCCGCAACCAATTCTTTGATGACAGAATTAAAACAGTTATTAACAACAATCGGACGCGGGATGGAGCAGCATGGTAGCTCGTCGGGCTCATAACCCGAAGGTCGTCGGTTCAAATCCGGCTCCCGCAACCAATTCTCTTTGTGAAAGAGAAAATTGACCAGCATAAGCTGGTTTTTTTATATCTAAAATTCATAGAAAACCACAGTTAAATACAGAACAGAGCAACATGCTCACTCGTCGGGCTCAATTCTTTATAAACAAAGGATGAAGGTCGTCGCTGATTTAACATTAGCAATCCAGCTCCCGCAACCAATTCTCTTTATGAAAGAGAAAAATAACCAGCACAAGCTGGTTTTTTTGTATCTAAAATTCGTAATAACCCTCTGTAAAATCCTAACCAGATCACTATGGTAGCGCTCATCAGATTCAACGACCTATAAACAACCGATGAAAGCCATCAGTTCAAATCATCTTCAACAACAGCGTCCAAAATAAGATTTAAACTGATCAACTGACATCAATGCATTTTTTGGATGTCAAATTTCGCCATAAAAGTGTCGGACAATATGACTCCTGCCATAGCACCAAAGGAAACGGCGAAAATCATGATGAAAGGTAGAGGTTTCAAATAAGCAGAAGTGAGAACACCTTGACCGAACCAGTGCAGTAAAAGACCAAGGATCATGACGCCAAAAGCGAGCTTGTTCGCGGCAAAAAACATCGGAATTTCGAACGCCCACAACGCTTTATTTTCCTTAAATTGAGCGAAACCGAAATAGAGATAAAGCAGCAATGCCAACATAGCGATCGCACAAACGCTGAGTGTATAGCTTAATTGAGATGTCCCAGCCAAGACTTGATAGCCGATACGAATGGCATAAATACCGACACCCAACCAAAGTATCAGTAGTGGCAATAAAATGAGTCCCATTTTTTATCCTTAAAAGTTGAGATATACATGCACTTTGCACCTAAAGCGAGCTCTAAAAATAGGCGCTTAATGCTATCCCAGACCTCGGTTCGTGAAGTGAGCGCTTGAAGTAAGTTCTTAGATTGAGCACTTAGCGTCAGATCCTATAGAAAGTTAGGACTTGGAATGAGCGCTTAGAGTCTATTCTTAAAGTAAATGCCTTAAGCAACCGTTAAAATAGCGCCAAGACCAGCATGCTACTTTATCCGCGCCATATGATACACACTGACAAACTCACCATTTCTAAAAGCAAAATCCTTCGACTCACCTTCAATTACAAAGCCAAACTTTTTATACAGACCAATGGCGGCATGATTATCGGTATAAACCGTTAATTCAATTCGTTTTATATTCATCCATTTATCGGTAAGCTCAAGCATAGCGTTAATCAAAGCGCTACCAACACCGCGGCCTTGGTAGCTGTCTTTTACCCCCATTCCAAAGGAGGCAACATGCCTACGACGGGGTTGCTCGTACACCTCAAAACCCAACTCGCCAACAATTTCACCTTCAATCTCTGCGACATAGCGACTAATATGATTCGATGTTGCCGCAAGGCGTGACTCCCATTTATCAGTCGATGGCCAAGGGAGTTGTAAGGTACCCGTATAGGCATTTGGGCAGGCATATACGGCTTGAATGGCTGCGGCGTCACGCTTCTCTGCATGCCTAATCGTAATCTTTTCCAATGAGTCCCCTCCATGGTTTTCTAATAAAAAATACCTGTCCGGTTCAACGTACACAGAGCTAAGCACACAGATCTAAATCAACGAATTAGCTTAGGCACAAAGGCGCGAACACTGTGGCGAATCGCAACTCTGCCCGCTTCTTATCAAACCGACTTTACGTATGAAGCTTGTATAAGACAAGTATGAAATTTAAAAAACTATTGATAAACCTAGTTTTTATATGGATAGATATCAATTGAGATGAGAATTGAATCATAGCGCTATTTCCACAGCCTTATAACCACAACCCTGCCTCGACACCGATGTTGAAACACTGGGCAAATAAAAACCCGCTCAAGATAGGTTCTTGGCGGGTTTATGAGATATCGTGACAATTGAGTCGAGTCGAACAGTTCAGCATTTAAATAAAGCTAATATAATCAATAGCATTACACTAACTAAACTGAGTCACTGTGTTCTGTTAAAGCGGTAAACGGCCATTGAATGACAAAGCTAACGTCGTACTATCGACGTATTCAAGCTCTCCACCAACGGGTACACCGTGGGCGATGCGACTGATCATCACCTTATGGCGTCTGGCCATATCAGCAATAAAATGCGCTGTTGCCTCGCCTTCTACCGTCGGATTGGTCGCCAGAATCAACTCAACAACATCACCCGAGGCCAAGTGGCGCTCAAGTAACGCTAAACCTAGCTCTTCCGGCCCAACACCATCGAGTGGCGATAAATGGCCTAATAGAACAAAGTAGCGACCGGTGAAATGTCCACCCGCCTCAATGGCTAATACATCGGCGGGCGTTTCCACCACACAAATGGTGGAAGACGTACCGCGTTTATGGCTAGCACAAATCGGACAGAGGGTTTCTTCAGTGTAGGTTCGGCAAGACTGACAATGACCGACGTCACTCATCGCACTGGACAGCGCACTGGCTAACTTAAGCCCTGCTTTTCGGTCGCGTTCAAGTAACTGAAACGCCATACGTTGCGCCGATTTAGGCCCAACCCCAGGTAAACAACGCAGGGACTGAATTAACTCATCTAACAATGGACTAAATTTCATCGGCTATCTCAATTAAAATGGCATTTTCATGCCTGGTGGTAATTGCATGCCACCAGTAACTTCAGCCATTTTAGTTTTTTGGTTTTCTTCGATTCGACGGGCTGCGTCATTACAAGCCGCAGCAATCAAATCTTCCAGCATTTCTTTGTCGTCTTCCATCAGGCTTGGGTCGATTTCGACTTTACGCACTGTGTGCGCGCCAGTCATGGTGACTTTCACCAAACCTGCACCAGATTCACCCACCATTTCCATACGGGCGATTTCTTCCTGCATTTTGGCCATTTTTTCTTGCATCATCTGGGCCTGTTTCATCAAATTGCCCATACCGCCTTTTCCAAACATAGTCATTTCTCTTCTATTAGGGTTAGTCGCAAGCATTAACGCGGCTAATCTTACTTAAATAAATGGGATTGGCAATCAATGCCGTTATCTTGTTAATAAACTTATGATCTCGATGCAGAGTTTCTCAGCAGCATCACTATAGATATGCACTCGAAGCCTAAATTTAAACCACAGCGTTACAAATTAACGATGAAAATTTTACCCAAAGACTCGCCAATAATGGCTAACTCGCAGCCTCAGTTAACTCAGGTAACGCTTGTATTTGCTGACTGCGTAAATTCAACAACTCTGGCGGATATACTAGACTATCGGCATCGAGTTCGGCGCCCATACGTTGGATCAACCATTGCACATTGTCATCATGAATCAATGATTGATGCGCTTGTTGCAGCAACTCTTGGTGGAAACGCTTACGTAACTCTAAGGGCGTTTCCCGCTGTTCATCGATTCCTATGACCACTTGTACCCGTCTTGGGTTCCCGAGCGCGGTAGTTAAGGCTTGCTCAAGCTGCACTATGGCAACATCGGCCGCTAAATGCTTCTGGTTTGGTTTAAGCAGCAACGGCAAAGGATCGCTCAAGGTTTGGCAGACAGAATTAACCGCCAGTTGCCGCACTCGCCCGCCGATCTCTAAGCTCGCCATCAACTTGTACCAATGTAAATCTAATGGATGACCGCTAATAGGTTGAGTCGAACTGAGCGCGACTTGTGTCTCCTGCGTGTGTTCCACTGTATTTGACGCATTTGTCAGTGCTGTTGTGCTAGCCAAAGCAAACTCTGAGGCGGGTATTTCTTCTTGACGTACAGCCTGATTTTGAAGTATTTCCGACTTCAAACTTGATGCTGCGACCTGCCCGTCACTCAGGGATAGAGTGTCATCTTGTGCATGATTAGGTGTGTAACTCTCGCCTAAAAGCTCTTGAGCATGACTGGTTTGAACATTATTTATATCAGTAGCTTGCGCGCTCACAGGCTGAACACTGTCAGTCTTATTGCTATCGACTTGCGTCACTTCGATAGATTCAGATTCAGGCGCTGCCTCCCAAGGCGGACGATCATCTGCAGTTGACGGTTTGACAGGCTTCTCAGAGACAATTCCAGTTGAAATGACGACTGAAGATACTGCTTGGTGCAGATCGATAGGCTCAAGATCTAAGTCGAAGTCATCATCAAAATCTATCGCTAAATCAGGGTCTAAATCAGATGCTGGATCAACAGAAAATGCCACACTTGGCTGACTCGCTTCAATTTTAGTAACCGATTTAGGTAAGGTTACACCATGTGATTTAGTGTTTGGCGTCTTAAGTTTTGAGTCCAATGACGACTTTTTTTCATCACCGTCCTTAGCACTTAAGGCGTCAAGATCCGATAGCAGTGAATCCCGAGCCGCCAACACCGCCGAGAGAATATCATCATCGGCTAAGGATACAGAAGCGGCTTGTTGTAGCGCTTGCTCTTGTATTGAATCTGATACTGAGGTCTGTGATTGAGTGAAGACTTGAGCCACAGGTGCTAACTGACGATCAGCAGAAGCTTGCATGCCTGCAGCGTTTGAAACACCTACAGAACTTTGAACATCAACAGAATTTATAGCCTCTTGCGAATCAAAGCCATGGTTAAAGTTATCATCATTATAAGCGCCAGAGGAGAAATCAGCATAAACGTCTTGATAGGAATCAAGCGGAGCTGACTCTAGGGCATAATCCCCTATCGCTGGATATGAATGCTCAGCTTCATTTCCATCAAGACTATTGGCATCATGCCCTAGCTCAAAAGTGTTGTTATCGAAGATGTTCTCTGCAGCAGGGTCTTTATCAGAAAGAGCTTTATCTACACTGTCACCACACTCAACAGCTGTTGAATTGACAGCAGTTTCAGGCTCTGCCGTATTCACTAGACTCAGCTCGGAAGCTGTTGTGACTAATTCAATTCCTTGAATATTATGAGTATCAATACTAACAACCGATGCCTCGATACCAGTAACGGATTCTGAAGTGTGTATAAGAGACGCTTGAACGGTTGATACTGTTTGAGTTTGTGGCTCGACCTCAGCATTCACTATCTCAACGTTTAAGCTGCCAGCGTTAAATCCCTGACTCTGCGCCTGACTTAGAATCACCGCCTGTTCGGCAATTAATGCCGCATCCGCTTGGAGCTCAGCATCAAGTGCCTGCTCTGTGGTATCGGCAGGCTCAATTAATGCTGTTTTTTTTTCAGCAGGCAGTTGTTCCGCAGTATGTGGCTCAGCAAACTGTTGTTCTTTTACATCATGAGCTTGCGCTGTCGCAACTGGCGTTTGCCCTTCGGATAAACTGATCTCAGCGACCGCATCAGGCTGCCAGCGCTTTACTGGCTTTTCCGGCACAAACGCCACAGCGCGTAATAGCGCCATCTCAAGACCCGATTTAGGATCCGGTGCATGGGGTAAGTCTTTGCGGCCTGTTAATAAAATCTGATAATAAAGCTGCACCTGTTCCGGCTTAAGCTGTTCGGCAAAGGCGCGAATCTGTGCGCTATACAAGGATTGCTGCGCGCACGCGGGGGCAAATTGGGTCAAGGTAATTTGATGTAACAACTCAAGTAAACTGCGTAGCACTTCTTGGGCATCTGCGCCGTACGCAAGCACTTGGGCACAGGTATGCATTAACACACCAATATCGGCATCGGTTAAGGCATTAAGCAAGGCAACTACATGCTGCTCATCAATACTGCCAAGCATGGTTTGCACTTGGCCAAGCATCACATTACCGCCACCAAAGGCGATGGCTTGATCTGTCAAACTCAAGGCATCACGCATACTGCCATTGGCAGCTTTAGCCAGCAATTTTAGGGCTTCTACATCAAAGGGAAACTGCTCTTGGGTCAAGATATGATTGAGCTGAGTGCCAATTTCAGCTTGGGTCAGGCTTTTTAAATTGAACTGCAAACAACGAGATAACACAGTCACTGGCAGTTTCTGCGGATCGGTGGTCGCCAGAAGAAATTTAACGTGCTCGGGGGGTTCTTCTAAGGTTTTTAGCAGTGCGTTAAAACTGCTGCGCGACAGCATATGCACTTCGTCGATGAGATAAACCTTAAAGCGGCCACGGGTTGGACGATACTGCACATTGTCTAACAGCTCACGGGTATCATCGACCTTAGTGCGAGATGCGGCATCGACTTCAATCAAATCGACAAAACGGCCTTGGGCGATTTCCACACAACTGCCGCAAACACCACAGGGAGTGGCTGTCACGCCTTGTTCGCAATTTAAGCCTTTGGCAAAGAGTCGCGCCAAGCTGGTTTTACCGACACCGCGCGTTCCCGTAAACAGGTAAGCATGGTGTAAGCGCTGCTGGCTTAACGCATTGGTCAAGGCATGCAAAACATGGCTTTGGCCAACCATTTGATCAAATGTGGCAGGGCGCCATTTTCTGGCTAACACCTGATATGACATGGAACTCCCCAGAGTATGTGATACAAAAGCGGGAGCATGCGCCCCGAGAACTTTGAAAGATAACATGCCATGATTTGACATGCCATCAAACTATCCCAAGGCGCCTTTAGCTGCAGATTTATTCGCCTTCAAACTCACAAAGTTTAACCAACTCAAGCCCTAATGCGGTTAAACGGGCTTCACCGCCTAAATCAGGTAATGAGATCACAAAGGCCGCATGTTTAACTTCACCGCCGAGTTGGCGAATGAGTTTAACGGTTGCTTCGATAGTACCGCCAGTGGCGAGTAAATCGTCAACAACGAGCACTTTGTCATTTGCGCTAATCGCATCAGTATGAATTTCTAGGCTATCGTGACCGTATTCCAGTTCATAGCTTTGGCTGATGGTTGCACGCGGCAATTTGCCGGGTTTACGCACAGGTACAAAACCGATACCCAATTCTAAAGCCAACGGTGCACCAAATAAGAAACCACGGGCTTCAGTACCCACAATTTTGGTAAAGCCTTGACCACGATAATGTTCAACTAACAAGTCGATGGTCGCTTTATAGGCTGCTGCATTCTCAAGCAAACTGGTGACATCTCGAAATAAAATCCCTTCCTTAGGATAATTAGGAATCGTTTTAATGCTTTGCTTTATCAAGGATAAGGTTTCTGTATTCATAGCCATCATATTTGCTTAATAAGTTACTTAATCAATTCACCAACCTAGCGGTGGCGGTATAAAACAAAACGTCCACACTGGGTGGACGCATTGTCGAAAGTCGGACAAAGCTTATGCCGCTTTAGTTTTAGTTGCAACAATCACAATGCACAAGTGATGGAAAGGTTATCAATTTGTGCCTTAGATCAAACCCTGTCGGCACTCTGTTAAATATCCTCAACAAGAACACGACTAAACTTTCAGTCACAGCGCCTGAGCCCATTCAATCACTCAATCATCCCTCTATTTCAGGTATACCTTTAAGATACCCAAGTAAGACCAACGCCATGACAAACAGCAGACCTTTTACCCAAAGGATAGGGACCACAATAATGCTGACACTAAAACTGAGTGCGCTAACTATCATGGCTTTGCGTTTCAATCCCTTACGCATTGCTCGCTGCTCTTGCCACTGGGTTAAGGCGTCGGCAAACCAGGGATGTGTCATCAACCAATGGTGTAAACGTTCACTCGAGCGGGCAAAGCAGAAGGCAGCAAGCAAGATAAAAGGCACGGTCGGCAATATCGGTAGCACGATACCGACTAAACCTAAGACTAAAGCGGTTAAGCCTAACAGTAAAAATAATCCGCGCTTTAATACCATAGGTTTAAATGCCCTTTATCGGAAAAACAAAAGCCACTCGAAGAGTGGCCAATAGGCTACGCGCTAGAGATTAACGCTCGCTTAAATTAAACCTAAATGCTTTAACCAAGACAGACTTGCTGGCAGAGTCGGCAACAGTAAAACTAAAATAAAACCAATAAAATACAAAAAATTAAATGGGTCTTTGAACGGCTGACTACTCATTACAGCTCCTCTAGTATGTGCAAGTATAAGTGCGCAAGAATCGTACAGTGATTGAGATCACAAAAAGGCCGACATTGTAGCGGTTTGTCAAATTAATAAAAACCCTCTAAATGTAGGGTTATTGCATTTATTTCGGCAATAATCCCAACCTTAAGACTGACGTCCGCGCACTATCCCTTTGGCCGCTAATTGCTCGAGTAACTGCATACAACCTTGCTCAATAATCTCTGGCGCCATTTGAGGGTAAGTGATTGTTAACCAATCAACTATCTCTTTAAAACCCGCTTGGCCTTGAGCTTGAAGAAATGCCAGCACCTGTGCGCTTAAGGGATTTAACTGTAAGAAGCACACTTCACAATCGGCATCTTGATAGAGACAAAAAAACACTGGCGTATCAAGTCGTTGCTGCGGCCGATAATCCTGACGAATGTGCTGCACCTCAAAGTGATACTGCGCTACCCTCGCCGTCTGCGACAAACATAAAGCCTGCGTCGACATTTGCGCTGAGCTGAGTTGAGATTCATCCTCACTCGCCTGTGCGACCGCAACGGCCAACTCTAGCCATTCATAGTGCGCTAATTCGAGCATAAAAACAGGATCATTTGCCGTGGGCTGATATTCCTGCTGTAAAAAATCTAAAAACTCACCCGCTATATCGATAAAAATGGGCGATTGGCAATCATGTTGACTGAAAAAACGCTGCACCAATGTCAGCCAA
Organism: Shewanella oncorhynchi; assembly: GCF_030848765.1. Classification (NCBI taxonomy): domain Bacteria; kingdom Pseudomonadati; phylum Pseudomonadota; class Gammaproteobacteria; order Alteromonadales; family Shewanellaceae; genus Shewanella; species Shewanella oncorhynchi. The sequence goes on along the minus strand of NZ_CP132914.1, from coordinate 2,009,306 downwards.
TCCTCCTCAGAATACAAACTTTTAAGCACGGGAAAGCCGTTCGACACAAATCCCAGCACATTATTAAAAAATAACTCGCGGTAAACCTGCATACGCCGGAAATCAGTATCCGCGGGCAATGGCGAAGAGGGATCGCGGATATAATCGATAAAGGATTGCTGCACTTGCTTAAAATCCATTAGGCGCTCCTCTTTACGGCATGAGCGCTATTTTGGGCATGGGAGCTGGACGCCGCCATTTGATAACAGTGAATTTGATTTATCTCGAGCAACAATTCAGCGGTTGTCGGCAAATTAAAGTCACGCTCAAGCAACGTCGATTTTACCCCATGCAAGGCATAACAGCGCTGTAATAATGTCCAGACGGGATCGTTAATGGCTGCGCCATGGGTATCAATGAGCAGATCTTCAGCTTGTTTGTAGTGCCCAGCAATATGCAGATAAGCGATGCGCTCCGTCGGCATGGCCTGTAAAAAGGCATCGGCATCGTATTGATGGTTTATCGAGTTAACATAGATGTTGTTCACATCCAGTAACAGTTTACAATCGGCTTCTTGCAGCACGGCATTAACGAATTCAAGTTCTGTCATTTGCGCACCTGGAGCGGCATAAAAAGACACATTTTCTAAAATAAGCGGCCGCTCTAGAATATCTTCTACTTGCTTGACCCGCGCCGCCACATGCTTCACTGCAGCGTCGGTAAAAGGGATAGGCATTAAATCATATAAGTGACCTTGCCCTGAGCAATAACTTAAATGTTCGGAATAGACTTGGATTTGATGTAAATCCATAAAGGTTTTGATATTTTTTACAAACGCGAGATCTAAAGGTTCAGGGCTACCAATGGATAAACTCAAACCGTGGCAGTAGAAAGTATGTTGCTCAGTCAACTCACGAAATTGGCGGCCAAATTTACCACCTAAGGTCATCCAGTTTTCTGGTGCCACTTCAAAAAAATTAATCGCTTCTGGCACCGATTCACAAAACTCACTGAGCATTTCTCGCCGTAAGCCCAGCCCTACCTGTGCCGTATTTTTTTGATCATTCATAGAACCTCACGAACGCTAACCTGTAATCGCTTAAGAATAAAACACAAGAGACCAGCGCTGGCTGGCCTCTTTAGGCTCAATTATCCCAATAACTGCAGGGATAAAACAAACCCGCTTTACTTCACTTCTTTTTTAACGGCTTCGACTTTAGCATCCACTTTTTCAGCGGTTTTCTTCATATCAGCGCCACATTTCGCTTCACCACACTTACCTTCATGGGCCTTATCAGCGGCTTTCTTCATGTCAGCACCGCATTTCGCTTCGCCACATTTCCCCTCATGAGCTTTATCTGCAGCCGCTTTTTTCATCTCAGCACCGCATTTAGCCTCACCACACTTACCTTCTTTGGCTTTTTCAGCGGCGGCTTTCTTCATGTCTGCGCCGCATTTGGCTTCACCACATTTGCCTTCTGAACCGACAATTTGATAGCCCGCATCCATAGCTTCAAAACCAAATGGGTTAGTTTGTGCATTGACAGCAAAAGCTGAACTCATCACAACTGAACCTAACGCTACTGCAACTGCTGTTTTTTTAACTGAATTCATAAATAATCCCTTCTTGTTTATTGAGTAATAATGACCAACAACAGTTTAAGTAGCTGGCTTACAACAAAAGACCTGCCTTATTTCGATTCTATTGCAAAAAATATCACTAAGTCACAGAAATGGTAAAAATATCCTGCTAGGACAATCAGTTTAGCTTGGATTTTAGTTATTGGCGCACCTATTCATCCTCCTTCATCAGGCCACTTTGTAACTTAGGGCTGATCAGGTAGAATGCTCGCCCTTTGCAACAGATATGGGTTTACTACAGTGCGTGTGATTTTGGCTCCAATGGAAGGCGTAGTAGACGCTTTGATGCGTGACATCCTATCGACCATCAATCCCTACGATTTGCTCGTCACCGAATTTGTGCGAGTGGTAGACCAACTGCTACCTGAAAAGGTCTTTCTCAAACTGTGTCCTGAACTACTCAATAACGGCAACACCCCTTCAGGTACGCCAGTACGAGTACAATTGCTTGGTCAAGAACCCCAATGTATGGGCGAAAATGCCCTGCGTGCCATTGAGCTAGGCTCACACGGTGTTGATGCAAACTTTGGCTGTCCAGCAAAAATTGTTAACCGCAGTAAAGGTGGCGCCGTATTATTGCAATATCCTGAGAGTGTGCACGATATTGTCAAAGCCATGCGTCAAGCAGTACCAAAAGAGCATGCCGTAACGGCCAAAATACGTTTGGGCTATGAAGATAAGTCACTGTTTATGGAAAACGCCATTGCTGTGTATGAAGCCGGTGCAACTGAACTTGCCATCCATGCGCGCAGTAAAGTCGACGGTTACAGACCGCCAGCCTACTGGGAATACATCACCGAAGTGCGCAAACGTTTGCCGATCCCAGTGATCGCCAACGGTGAAATTTGGAACAGTGACGATGCTAAGCGTTGTATCGAGGTCACGGGCTGCGACAGTATCATGATCGGCCGCGGGGCAATTTCATTGCCGAACTTGGCTGATACTATCAAGACAGGAGCCACTCCTTATACTTGGGCGCAAACCTTAGGGCTCATGCTCAGTTATACCCAAAGGGAACTCAATGGCCGTAAGAGTGACTATTACCCAGCCCGGATCAAACAGTGGTTCACCTATCTCAACCGTCAATATCCCGAAGCCGATACCTTGTTTAGGGAACTGCGAGTCTTTAAAACAACGGAAGAAATAGTCCGCGTATTAGAAACGGCGCAACGGAACTTATGCGACGAATAATCGCGACGATATGTGTGATAAAAGGGCTTTTGCCGCAGCACATATAATGCGATAAGAATGAAGTACTTTTTCGATTTTTAACGGCTAAAAAACCGAAAATGTGGCAGATACTTGATCTTTATCATAGTCGTTGATAGTGGAACTATTAGACTGGACGCCTAGAGTCAAATGAAATAGGCGATTTTACGTGAGCACCACCCATATCAGACATGAATTGTCAGAGCTTGAAGCTAATCTAAGGAAAGAAATAGGCGCGCTCCCTCTGTTCCTCGAAGCCATAGGGGAGCATTACGCTAGCCTGAGTCTGGCAGAATTAATTGATAAATTGGCTCAGACACCACTGGCTGAACACCCACTATTTTGCCGGTTAAATAAACTTGATGCCGCCTTTTGCCAGCTCGACTTAGGTCTCTACGGTCTTTGCTCAGATTGTGAGGCAGAAATTGAAACCGAACGCTTAAGCCAAGATCCCACCGAACAACGCTGCACCTCCTGCGCCGAGCATTATCAGCATGAACACCGCCACGAACTGCGCCTCACACATTGATAGCGCTCATTCGACATCCAGTAAACTGCCTTATAAGTAAAAAAACCTCCGCAAGCGGAGGTTTGAGTTATCCAGGGAGGGCGGACAACCTAAAACTTCTGGTTTATTCTCAGGTAATACGTTCTACCTAACACATCATATAAACCCACATTCACATCGCGATAATCGGCGTAGGTGTAATAGTTTGGTGTTTCAGCATCAAACACATTATTCACCCCTACTGTGATAGAGCCGTTATAAGCATGGGTATAACCAAACTGAATGTTATGTTTAAAGTAATTATCGTAATCAACATAACGGTCGGTTTCTTCTAACTCGTTGAAATAACTTGCTGATTGACTACCGATATAAACAACTGTCCATGCGGCAGAGAAATCATCGTATTTCCAACTGGTCGCAAAGTTACCACGCCAATCGGGCGAGTCAGTCGACCCTGCGTAGTCGATCATGTCTGCTTCAGCGTTATCCTGCTTTTTAAAATCAAGCACATGAGTTAAATCCAGTTTGAAATTGAAATCCCCAAAGCCTGTTTCTAAGTTATAAGCCGTAACAAAATCGATACCTGAGGTCTCAACTGTAGCTAAGTTACGAACTCCGGCTTCAATATATTCAATCTTGCCATCAGGACCGCGCGTCACATAGGGAGAAGAACCATTCTTGATTTCATCACGCAGGATATCATCCACATCAATTGACTCAATTTTGTTGTCATAGGTGATTGAGTAATAAGATAACTCCAGGTTCCATGCGTCAGTGACATTCCAAACGCCGCCAAAGGTTAACGAGTTACCCTCTTCAGCCTCTAGATCAGGATTCCCTCCATACCAGGTTTTATGTTGATTATTAGTCGCGCAATATATGGCATCCACGTTACCAGGTTCATTACACCATAAAGAATCAACACCCTTCTCAAAACTCAAGGATTGAGACGAGAACATTTCGCTCATATTCGGCGCACGGAATGAGTCACCATAGCTAGCACGCAGTAATAACGTGTCTATAGGACGCCAGCTTAAACCAAACTTAGGCACTACGGCATCGAAGGTCGATGAATTAACAACTTCCCCCTGAGGCCCTGTGAGAGTTCCTTCCTGCTCATAGCGCTCATAACGTACTGCGGCAGAAAACTCAACATTGGCAGGTAAGCCTACTTGGAGTTCCAAATAAGCGGCGCTACGGTCACGTGTGGCATCCACATCATCACCACCCGAACCGCCGGAGATAATACCCGCGGCCGATTCTGGATCACTGGTTTGCTTAAACTTGATCATTTCATATTCAAGACCGCCCACCATAGCGACTGAAAGATCACCGTCATCGAGCAGTAAGGTCGAAGCAAGACCATCCAATTGAGTACTTTCAAATTTTCCCTGATAAACTCCAGTATGCGCAGCTTTACGATACAGATCTGTCATCTGTTGATCCCACTGCTCATAACTCATGCCAGAGGTATTGAAAATATCATATTGCTCTGAATCAATTTCTTGCTGAATAATATCGTCATTGAGTAAATTATAGTTAAAACTATTTGTCGTCGATGTTGCGTGCTGGGCATTTAATTCCCAGTCGATACCATTCCCTGAATCTATTGTACCAACAAAGCCACCTAGAATATCAAAGTTGTTGGTTTCAGTTAATGTATCTCGCTCGCCAAGTTGCGCGCCTCGCATAGAAATCACTAATTCTTCGCCAACTGGATTAAACTTATTATCGGCACTCATCACAGGGGTATTCGTTGATACTGGCGTACCCGCATAACGGGTTTCAGTTTCTGCTAATGAAGCAGAAGCACGGCCTCGGAATTTTATATTCTCTGAAATCTCATAGGAGAAATTAGATAACAGCGAATTACGGGTTTGATCGCCAAATAACTTAGTGACATTGCCATGATTATATAAACAACGACCATCACCTGAGTCTATGGTATTTTCCGTTTTTTCACATATATCTGAATTACTATACCAGCTACCATTGCCTGGTCCATATTTACCGTTTGGTACTGAGCTATATCCACTATATGCATTATAACTTGAATCGTCCATTCGCCAAATATCACGATCCATTACCGCTTTAGTATCATAATATTCATAGGTTAGCGTGATATTGCCTTTATCAGTATTAAAGCCAGTTGCAAGTGATAAACGGTTAGCATCGCCCCCTTCTACGCTTGGCTGCTCAGTGCTGTAATCAAGCTGAAACCCTTCAAACTCCTTCTTAGTGATAATATTTATCACGCCCGCAACCGCATCGGAACCATATACTGCCGAGGCGCCATCGCGCAGGATTTCAATGCGCTCCACGATAGCCATAGGGATAGAAGATGTATCGGCCACAGAGCCAGAGCTTGAACTCGTGCCAGGCATACGGCGTCCATCTAATAACACTAATGTCGCAGACGATCCTAAACCGCGTAAATTGACATCACTGGTTGAGCTTGCACCAGAGCCATAGCCTGAAATACCACGCCAAGAACCAAAGCTGTTTATCGCGGAGTTATTCAATACGTCAGCAACGGTTTTTTCACCCGTCATGGCAATATCCGCAGCATTAATGACAGTCACGGGTGAAACAGTTTCCATATCAACTTGTTTAATACGAGAACCCGTCACTTCAATGCGTTCAACTTTCGCATTTTCTTCTGCTGCACTTACCGCTGCAGAAAAGCCTATTCCAGAAAAAACCACACTGCTTGTCGCCACTGTAATTAAACTAGTACGAACGGCTTTGGCCGTTAAACTTAAATAGCGCATTAATCTCTCCTTGAGGTAAATAAAACCCTATGTTTGTTATTTTTATATTTGGCAAGCGAACTCTATTTCGCTGTAGGGATAATGTTAATGCGCAACATCTAAGTCAACCATTAAAAACAATTAATCTCAAACTAAAACAAATTGACACAAAATAAATCAACTTGAATATAAGATATCCGGATATACATCATGGAGTTAAGCAATACAGACCTGTTGAATATATTAAATATTTAATTTGATACAATAAATCTCAATTGTTAACCAAAAGAACACCGAGAAACTCACGCCACAAATGAATCAAAGTGTATCCCAAATAAAACGCTGAATATTAATTTACACTTAGTTCAATATTAATTAACCATAAAAAATGCCACTCATTTGAGTGGCATTAATATTGAAACACTGAGTAATGATTGATTACTTAAAGTTGGCAACCTTCAACACTTTTTGAGTTCTCATAAACAATATCGCCTACAGGATTGTAGTCAGCAGCTTTAATCACTTGTTTCTCTTTCAAGAAAGAATAGAGTAAATCAGCATCAACAAAACCCGTTTGAATTGGGCTGGTTAGTTTAGGATAACCGTCACCACCCGCAGCATTAAAGCTAGGTACAGTGAACTTATAAGTGGCTGTTGGGCTAAAATCCTTGCCGCCAATGTCGCTGATGTTGGCTGTTTTAGCCTCACAGTCAATGGTCATTTTCACACCAGTGATTTGTGCATAACCACCAGAACCGACTTGAAGGCTGCCGACTGCGCCTAAATAAGCCGCAACTTCAGTACCCGTCATTTCGTTAAGGGTAACCATATTACCAAATGGCTGAACTGTCAGCACGTCACGGTAACTGATGTTGCCTGGTTTGATAGATGCACGTACACCGCCTGAGTTCATTACACCAAAATCAGCAGTCACTTTAGCACTTTGTGCCATCGCTAACATACGGCCTAAGTTAGTTTGCTTATTACGCACGTTTGCACGCTCACCATCTAACAGGGCATCCGTTGTCGCAATGACTTCGCCTAACTTAGCTTGACCTTTCTCTTGATAGTAAGAAAGCAGTTCTTTTAACTCTGAATCCGGTTCAATTTTAGTGCCAGCTAAGTCAGCAGTTTTCTTACCAGCATCATCCAGTTTGCGCATATTCACAGGGACAAGCTTGTAGCTCGCTAGATGGAGTTCACCGTTAAAGTATTCAAAATCTGCACGGCCAACATATTTACCCCATTCATGGGCTTGCATGATCCAAGTGCCATTTTGTTTATCAGGTGCACATGCATCACCAGGTTTAAAGGCTGCATAGGCTTTGTTGTCAGTCCCCGGTTCCATACACACTGGATTCTGTGAATGACCACCGATAACAACTTGTAAATCCCCTTCTTTCAATGCGCGAGCCATAGCCACATCGCCAGGGGCATTACTACCATTTTTACCATCCGCGTAATGACCCATGTGCGTGGTAGCGAAAATGATATCTGCCGCTTTGGCATCTTTAATTTCTTTAATCACTTTAGCAACTTCCACCTTGGGATCGGTGAATGTTAGATCGCTAATGTATTCTGGGTTACCAATCTTAGCAGTGTCTTCTGTCGTTAAACCAATAACAGCAACTTTAAGACCATTAATGTCAAATACTTTATAGGCATCAAAATAACGTTCGCCAGGTTTGCCTTCGGCATTTTTACGGTAAATGTTCGCCGCTAACATAGGGAATTCAGCAAGGCGACGCTGCATATCAAGTACTGATAACGGATTGTCAAACTCATGGTTACCAACAGCCATGGCGTCATAACCAATTTTATTCATGCCCGTAAAGTCTGGTATGGCATCTTGAAGATCAGATTCTGGTACACCCGTATTAATATCACCACCAGATAATAATAAGGTTTGACTGCCATTCTTACTCACTTCTGCACGAATTTGATCAACCAGAGTTTTCTGAGCGGCTAAACCGTATTCACCATCACTGTTTTCCCAGAAACGGCCATGGTTGTCATTGGTATGTAAAACGGTAAACGTTTTACAAGCACTTCCCGCTTCAGCACACGTTGTTGGAACTTTATCGTCATCACTATTATTACAACCCGCAAGTGCAGCGAGAACAGCAGTTGCAACTAATCCTTTAATAAGCATATGTCTCATTACATCAACCCCTTGATTTTAATTATTTTATCATAGAAAGATTGCCGTGAACTCCATCAAGTTCAGCGTCACGGATAATAGCAAATAATAAAGATAAATTGTGTCATTTTTATTAAAAACTTGACATTTATATGAAATTTGGCGGGCATTTTAAGAAGGATTTGTTTCATATAAAAAATAAGCTGAATGACTGATTTTTATATATTTAGAGAATACAAAATAAAAATGGAATAAATGGATTTTAATCGTTTGTTATAAATAACTTAGGAAATATGAAAAAACATCGCGATTGTTCCTTTAAAAAAACAAGCATGGGTAAATTTCAACTTACCGCATGCTGCTTTTATCAGCAATTAGACTTATCTACATTTCAAATCGCTGTAATAACCACTTAGAAATCGCTTTCAATTGTTCAGGAATGACAGAATGAGGCATTGGATAAGTCTGCCACGTAACATGATAGCCGCCCGCCGTTAAAGCTTCTTTTGCTAACATTCCAGCGGATAATGGTACAACATCATCCTGTAGACCGTGTTGCTGTAATATGGGTGTATTGCGATTCGCCGCACTTAATTCAGCGGGTAACACATCGCCCGTCGGTAAATAGCAAGACAACGCCATAATCCCTGCAAGTGGCTCAGGGAAACGCAGTCCAGAGAATAAACTCATTACTCCACCCTGACTGAATCCCGCTAATACGATACGTTGGCTCGCAATACCCGCCGCGATTTGTTCATTAATTAATGCGGCAACCCTTTTTTCCGACTCAAGCACGCCTTGCATATCCGCTCTGTCATGCAAATCCATGCTTTTAATATCGTACCAAGCGCGCATAACGTAGCCACCATTAATGGTCACTGCTTGCTCTGGTGCATGGGGAAAAATAAATCGAATAGCATGATCTACAGGTAAGCCTAATGCAGGCACTACGGGAGCAAATCCGGCCCCCGAATCCCCTAATCCATGTAACCAAATAACCACAGCCGTAGCAGGCGTCTTAGGTTCGACAACAATACGCTCAAGAGAAACTGACATACTAAAAATTCCCAATTCGATATTAAACACTCATCAACTAAAAAATGATGATAAATCTATACGTTAAACACTCATCACCACTCGGGCACAGGTTATTCAGCATCCATGCCCAGCACATCTTGAATCGTACGTAACTGAGTATTTGAGTCCAATACTAAGCTCCAACGTACACCGCCACCATCGGCGATCAGCATAGGAGGCTGACGTCTCAAGCCGATATCCTCAGCACTCGCTTGCAGTACGATACTGGCAACGTTGAGGCGCACTTGAACCTCGAACTCAGTAACGATTAACTTACCCTGCGAAAAATCTAACACCATTTTGATAACCGCCCTATGTGAAAACGCCGTCATCATAGCAAACTTGTGCTCTTTTACCGATGGCATTTCCTGACCAGCATCCAAGCCATTAAAGTTTGATTACATTTGAGCTAACAGTGAGATAACAAATCCAGTGAATTATCAGGTAAACTTTTGCTCTATATAGAGTGGGTTAACAGAAAACCAAGCTGAATTGATGGTCTTATCACCCCAAACTCGAACTAACATACTTCATCATTAGGCTACTATAAATAATGCTTTCACTTCGTCGAACCGTCCTTTGCAGCACCCTAGTCTTTGCCCTGCAACTACTTCCCTGCGCTTATGCCAATAGCACTCCAAATACCTTAACCACTGAGCCTACTGCCACTGTTGTACAAGCTGATACGCAGCAGAACCAAGATGCACTGACCTACGCCAATTACACTGAAGTCAGCGTGAGTCATTTGGAACTAGCCCTTGTAGTCGATTTTAAGCAAAACCGCTTATCCGGTGAAGCCACCCTCGATTTAGCTTGGCATAAGGCGGGGAAAGAACTCATCTTAGATACTCGAGATCTGACGATTAACAGCGTAAGTGCTTTAAATACAGCTGGAAAATGGCAAAGCGTGCCCTTCACCTTAGCTAAAGCGAACGCTGTAAAAGGTGCGGCACTGACCATCAAACTTGCCGATGAAGATACCCAAAAAGTTAAAATCAATTACCACACGTCGAATAATCCGTCTGGTATTCAATGGTTAACTCCAGAGCAAACCCAAGGTAAACAGTTGCCTTTTATGTTCAGTCAGAGTCAGGCGATTCACGCCCGCAGTTGGATCCCACTGCAAGATACGCCAGCCGTTCGCCAAACCTATAGTGCCACAATTACTGCCGATAAAGCCATCACTGTGGTCATGAGTGCCGATCGCAAAATCCTGTCGAGCAGTCAGACCCAATTCACTATGCCGCAGGCTATTCCAGCTTATTTGATTGCCATTGCGGCCGGACATTTAAAGTTTGCTCCCTTAGATAACATCTCGGGCATTTGGGCTGAGCCAGAGATCCTCGACAAAGCGAGCAAAGAATTTGCCGACACGCCAGAAATGATCAAAATCGCGGCTAAACGTTATGGCGATTACCCTTGGGGACGTTATGACTTACTTATCTTGCCACCAAGTTTTCCCTTTGGCGGCATGGAAAACCCGCGTTTGTCTTTTATTACACCCACAGTGATCGCGGGTGATAAAAGCTTAGTGAGCCTCATCGCCCACGAACTTGCGCACTCGTGGTCAGGTAATTTAGTGACCAACGCCACTTGGCGCGATCTCTGGCTTAATGAAGGTTTTACGACCTATGTTGAGAACCGCATCATGGAAGATCTCTATGGTCGTGACCGAGCGCTGATGGAGCAAACCATCGGCTACTCTGAATTGCTTGCCGAGCTTGCAGAACTTACTCCTGCCGATTCAGTGCTACATCTCAATCTCGGTAAACGTTCGCCCGACGAAGCCTTCAGCGGTGTCCCTTATATAAAAGGCCAGTTGTTCTTAATATTTTTAGAGCAAAAATTTGGCCGTGAACGCTTCGACACTTTTGTGAAAAGCTACTTCAATCATTTTGCATTTCAGAGTATTACTACGGCGCAATTCCGTGAATATTTATCTTTGAATCTATTAAACAAATATCCCCATCTTGTCAGTGAAGGTGAAGTGGATACTTGGATTGAAGGTCAAGGTTTACCGTCATTTCTTGTGCCGCCCAATTCCCATGCCTTCGATGATATCGATGCCCAAAGACAAACTTGGCTCGAGGGTAAACTCAGTGCAAGCGAGTTGAAAACCAGCACTTGGACAGTCCACCAGTGGTTAAGATTCATCAATGAAATGCCAAGGATCAATCTAGATCAAACCAAACTTGCCGAGCTAGATAAGGCGTTCCATTTTACGGGCACTGGCAACAGTGAAATTGCTTTCGCATGGTATTCACTCGCCCTAGACAACGGCTATTACGCAGTACTACCCGCATTAAAACAACACTTAACCCATATTGGCCGCATGCGCTTAATCGTGCCTTTATATCAAAAGCTAGCAAGCTCTGATAAATACGACTGGGCCAAGAGTGTCTATCTCAAGGCTCACAGCGGCTACCATCCCCAAACCCAAGCAAGCCTAGATATGATGTTTGCCGACAAACCACTCGAGCATGAACATAGCCATTAGCAAGATAAAGAGCCATTAGCGGTTGCGACAATCATTAAGCCATTAGCACCATAAAAACAAAAAGCCCAAACCTAGGTTTGGGCTTTTGCTATTTAATCTTTAGCCTCGATTCATTCAACTCATACTGAACTTATACTCCACTCACATTGAGTCAGATAAAAGCCAAGTTCGAAGCCGAGCCCGAAGCCTAAAGATTAGTGGTGATGACCACCTGCACCATGGGCATGACCGTGGGCGATTTCTTCATCACTCGCATCACGGGCACCTACGACTTCAATATCAAATGTCAGTTCGCGGCCGGCTAATGGATGGTTTACATCCACAGTCGCCATAAACTTACCCATTTTAACGATAGTCACTTGGCGCTGACCTTGGTCGGTATTAACCACTGCTGTCATGCCTGGTTTCCACACAGTCGCACCCAGTAAATGCTTAACTGACACACGTTGGTGTGCGTCAGCATCCGCTACACGCTCACCGTAGGTTTCAGCAGCAGGCAAGGTTACAGTGAACTTTTCACCTATGGCTTTACCGTTTATCGCGTTTTCTACACCTGGCATCATGTTGTCATGACCGTGTAAATAGGCAATCGGATCGCGACCTTCGTTCGTCTCGATCACTTCACCTTTCTCGTCGCGCAGTGTGTAGTTAAACTGCACAACCATATCGTCTTTAATGCTCATCGAATATCCTTTGATTTTCTTCGATTTCAATTGTGGGCCGAGCTTAACAAAACTGCGCTTTTCACTCCACTTTTTTATCCGGCCTCAAAGCACTCAAAACCCGCAGCGAGCGCTCTTTGGCTACAGTAGCTACTGTAACTAAAGTGATAATCCTAAAGCGGTAAACACCTCTGGGCTTGGGAAGCCATCGGCAATCATCTGTTTGCTACGTTGAAAGGCTTGCAACCCTGCCATAGAGTTACGTCCCAACACGCCATCAGGCTTACCAACATCAAATCCAGCCTCGTTCAGTTTTGTTTGCAGTTGCTTTACTTGCTCGCGGCTTAAGCGTGGTTGCTCAGGCGGACTGACTATCAAGGGTTGTCCACCATTAATACGATCGGCCAAGTGCCCAACCGTAATGGCATAAAATTCGGAGCGATTCCAACGCATGATCACATTAAAATTCTCATAACCTAAAAAGGCTGGGCCTGTGTGTCCCGCAGGCAAATACAGCGCAGCTTGAATATCGACGGCAGGCAAAGGTTGCTCATTCGACTGCGTTACATTGAGCGCTGCCCATTCCGATAACGACAAGGGCTGTTTCGCACCTAAATGACTGTAACTAAAATCCTTTGGCAACAAAACTTCACGCCCCCAACGCTGATTACGCTGCCAACCTAAGTGCTGCAAAAAGTTCGCGGCAGAAGTGAGCGCATCTGTGGTGCTATTCCATAAATCGGCCTTACCGTCCCCATCACCATCGACTGCATATTTGGCATACGCAGAAGGCATAAATTGCGTATGTCCCATAGCACCTGCCCATGATCCCACCATAGTGTCATCATCAAACTGATACTTTTCTTTCAGTTTTAAGGCTTGCATCAGCTCTATGGTGAAATAATTGCTACGGCGTGGCTCACAGGCCAAAGTCGCCAGCGAATTCAATACCGACATTTTGCCTTTATAGGAACCGTAGTTCGTTTCCAGCCCCCAAAAAGACAAGATATATTGCGGCGGGACACCGTATTTTTGCGCTAATTGATTGAGTAGAACACTGTGCTTTTGCAGTAATCGGCGGCCTTCATTGACCCGCCATTCGGTCGCGCGCTTACTGAAATAATTATCAAATGTCTGGCTGAATTCGGGTTGCTGTTGGTCCAGCTCAATCACTCGAGGGACAAATTTCAAGTTCGCAATGGTAGAGTTTATCGTCGCCTCTGACAGGCCTTCTGCACGTGCCCGCGCTTGCAGTCCAGTCAAGCACATTGGAAACGCCTCTGCATTAGATTGTACGCTAGCACTGATATCGGGCATTTGATTGACTTCAGCAGCAATGCCACTTGCGTTAGTGCTGATTGCGTTAGCACTCGCCGTTGGCGCACTTGAACAGGCACTCAGACTGACACAGGCGGCAATACTCGCAAATAGATAAGTTAACCCTTTAATTTTAATCAAATCAACAACTCCAATATTTGATCTCACAACAATGACACAGTAATCACACTGCTGTGGCTAAACACGACAATCTTCCTTCTTCGAGAGGGAATTGCCCTAGAGAGATATTCGCCTTGGCATAACGAGTTAAAGGTTAGAATCCAAAACACCTTTAACGGCCAAAAGCATAGAAGACACGTTTCTCCGCTACGTAAAGCCCCTATCTGAGCCACATTTAGTCAGTAAAACAGCCTGTACCAAGGCGACTCATTACCAATAATCCTGACCCATAGTGACACGTAACACAATCCTTATCGCCATAAATACCTTGCGGCATAGGCTTATTGCTCAGTTATCCAACACAAAAAAATTCTTAACAAAGAATCCCTTGGTATCGCAGCACGTTACCGTATAATGGATAAGTTAACAGCACACATCAAAGAGACCTATCATGACTGAAATCAATGCGGCTTTGGCTGGCTTTATCAAAAATGTAAAACAACATCAGACGCTTTGGGGTCTAATGGATGAAACTGGCGAAGGCTGGGTCGTTTGTGATTCTTCAGAATTTGAAGACACAGATGTGATGCCATTATGGTCAAATGAAGCTACTGCAAAATCCCATTGCAGCGACGAATGGCACGACTATCAACCCGTTTCTATTTCATTAGAAGAATTTCTAGAATATTGGGTCTCAGATCTAAACGACGATGGTGTATTAATCGGTGTTGATTGGCAAACCGATGAAGATTGTCTTGAACTTGATCCGATTGTTTTAGCAAAAGATTTGGTTGATGTTGAAGAGGTTTAATCGCTTCAGTATGCCATTGATGACATCAAGGACTGAGGTGCTCATTCCTTGATGTCTGCTATTCCGCTTATCGATATTCCCTTCGACAAACGCCATACCTGCTGGTTTTGTGGCGAACCGAGTCATCAACAGTTCGAATATATCGCACACACACATACACCACATGCTTCGTTAGCTGTGCCCACCTGCAGCGAATGTTTGCGATTAGCCAAACAACATACTCTTAGTTCCATTTGGGATTGTCGTATGGCCGTCAAAGATGCACTGATGCGTATTTATGCGAAACACCTCGCCATTGGGATTAATTGGACAGAAGAAGAGCTTACTGAGTCCGAATTCTCCTGCAAAGTGTTTGAAGGTTTTAAAAAAAGTGCTTGGATGATGTACCAAATTGCCCGCGACCGTATCAATTCGCCCGGTTGGCCACTGGTATTAGAGGGCGAAGAAATTGACGACCAAGGTTATAACGCAGGTTTTGAATTCGATGGCGTGACTTTTAATTCAGTCAATGCCGCTATCCAATACTATTCGACGCAATTCACTTTAGATCCACAGTTTTTTGCCGAACTTGTACGCCTCGTCGGCCGAGCAAGATTCAACTATGCCTTAAGGCTCGCCCGTATCCATATCGCCGCCGCCAAAGAAATGAAGCGCCAAGTATTACACGATATAGCAGCCGAATTAGCGTTATAATCGAGCGAGTTACAGGTAGTTGGTCGGCAGATGTTCGCAGAAAAGCAGTTGAAAGAATGTGATTCAAAGACCGTATTAAAAACTGTTATTAAAGCGTTCATTCAAAGCGCCGAACCTATCGATGATCGACTCAAGGTCAATCACCGATAGTTCAAATCTCAAAATGCGATCAGTGATTGATCACTTGTCTTAATCTTTCTTGCACCACTTCCACCAGCAAATCCGGTTGGAACTTAGAAATAAACTTATCACAGCCCACTTTTTCAACCATGGCATGGTTAAAACTGCCACTCAACGAAGTATTTAAGGTGATGAATAAATCCGACATAGCTTTATCGCTACGCACTTCAGAAGTGAGCTTATAACCGTCCATTTCGGGCATTTCGGCATCGGTAATCATCATCAATAATTCTTTGGCAACTTGTTTACCTTCATCACGCCATTTCTGCAATAACGTCAGCGCTTGTAAGCCATCAGATGCCTCAATAATTTCGATACCCAGTTGGCCTAACGTTTCACGCACTTGACGTCTGGCGGTCGACGAATCATCCACAATCAGGATTTTTCTGCCAGGCATTTCATGGACTAAGGTTTCGTCAAGTACACCTTCAGATAAACGGATATCGTAGTGAATGATCTCCGCCAAGACTTTTTCTACGTCGATAATAGACACTAACTGCGACTGACCTTGATGCTCTATGCGAGTAATTGCCGTTAGATAATTATTACGCCCAGCCGTTTTCGGCGGCGGCATAATATCGCTCCAAGTCATGTTGATAATGTGTTCAACCTTACCGACTAAGAAACCCTGCACACTACGGTTATATTCTGTGATGATCATATTGGCATCTTCGTTAGGCGGCACGGGCTTAAACCCTATGGCCGAACGTAAATCAATCACGGGGATAGAAATCCCACGAATATTAGCAACACCAGAAATATGCGGATGACTACCCGGCATCGCATTCAAGGGAGGAAGCTTGACGACTTCTTTGACTTTAAAGACGTTAATGGCAAATAACTGCGTGGAATTAATGCTAAAGAGCAACAACTCAAGTCGGTTCTCACCAACGAGTTTGGTACGCTGATCTACGGTTGCAAGTACGTTTGCCATAATGCTGCTTCTCTACTCTTGAGGAAAATCCTTTCCCCACATGCGACGGATTAGCTCAAATTATAGCGGTAAACTCCCATGAAGAACCATGCCGAGAGTCTATTTTATCTAAAAATTACAACCACTCTCGCAAAGTTCGGCCATAAACTTCGTTTAGCGCATCTCAGATATCTGCATCCCTAAGCTTATATTTTCAGATAATACGCGACATTGCTAATATTTGGTCTTAGTGTTAACGCAATCATTTAATCCTAACGATTCAACTTAGGTTAAGCACCAACTCTAACGCCTAACGCCTAACGCCTAACGCCTAACGCCTAACGCCTAACGCAATATTTTCTGGGCGAGCACCATACCCGCAAGATTAAAGGCATTTCTATCGCGGACAATCTCAAATCCCAGCTGGCGCAATACCGTTAACAACTCACTATGATTAAAGCGATTCTGTTGTGGATGCTCAAATAAGCGCCGGCTCAATGGGTTACAAATTGCGGCACGATATAAATCCTCTATCACAAAGTATCCGTTCGGTTTCAGCACCCTTACAACTTCCTTAATGGCCGCTTGCCACTCTGGAATATGGTGAAATACGGCAAAATCAAACACCATATCAAACTCGCTATCGGCAAAGGGTAAACATGTTGCATCAGCAACCGAGAAACTCAGCCCTTTTAATCCTTGCGGCCGAGATTGCCAGCGGGATTGTGCGGAGGCAACCATGTCAGGGTCGATATCCACGGCCGTGATATGTCCCGCGCCAAAATGTTCGCGGATCAACTGAATGCCGTTACCAAACCCACAACCTATTTCTAATGCGCGTTCGCACAAAGCCATAGGTTTTGGCATCATAGAGGTCAATAAGGGCGCTTCGAGATGATTTTGTAGCCAAAAACGTAATGGATGCTGAACGATCTTTTTCTCAAATGGATTTAATTTCATGCCATCCTCTCACTATGGGTAAACTACTGTTGAATAATTTTACTGATCGAACTGCCATTATGGTACGTAATGATAGGAACATAAGTTCACCAGAGGCCACGATGAAATTACCTCTTTTTCCATTACCCATTTGTTTATTGCCCGAAGGTTACACGCAACTGCGGGTATTTGAACCTAGATATAAGCGCTTGGTCGCCGAATCATTAAAGTCAGGCCAAGGCTTTGGCTTATGTATGCTTGAAGAGGATGGTAAAACCATTCAGCCCATAGGCACCTTAGTGCATATTATTGATTTTGAAACCTTACCAGACGGACTATTAGGGATCAGTATTCAAGGTTCAAAACGCTTTAAACTTGATAAAATCAGTGTCGAAGCCGATGGTTTAAAGCGCGGAGACGTCAGTTTAATCGACAATTGGCCTGCTGTACGTATTGCGACCGATGAACGTTACTTGAGTCAAATGTTACAAAACATTCTTAAGGAATATCCGCAACATCTCAAGCACTACCAAACAGAACAGTTCGATGATATCGCTTGGGTCTGCCAGCGCTGGCTAGAAATATTACCCGTACAAGCATCCGAAAAGTACACCTGCATTAATGCCTTAGATCATATTATGACCCGAGATCTATTGCGGGCCGTCATTAAATAATGCTGTGAATGATCCTTTATTTAAGCCACTTCGTATTGATTGGAAGTTTGACAGCAAAACTGGGCTCAGAAGTGCAACACACTTCTCAATTTTGTCGTTACTGATATCACACTCAGCACTCACGACTGGGATAAGAGCGAAAATAATGGAAAATATTCAATCACAAAGCAGGCAAACTCGGTATCATGTCCCAATCACGTCTCTGACTAATTCGGCTATGGATAACGAAATTCCAGCTTCCCAAACCTGCGAGCCTCAAGCGGATGCTTTAATCACGTTTATGCTACAAGTAGCAGACAACCGAGACAGAGCCGCCTTTGGTCACTTATTCCAGCATTTCATGCCCAAGATCCGAGCCTTTGGTTTACAAAGACTGAATCAACAAGGGTTGGCGATGGATTTAGTACAAGAAACCATGACCAGCGTTTGGACTAAGGCTCATCTATATAATGCAGAAAAAGGGTCAGTGACAACTTGGGTGTTTACCATTATGCGTAATCAATGTTTCGATATGCTTAGACGGGTACAACACAATAGAGAAGATACTTTCGGTGATGATATTTGGCCGCTGTGTGATGCGACCATGGCTCAGGACACACTCACTGATCACAAGTTGACGGCTAAATTACTCCAACATCTTGATGCCCTTCCCATAGCACAAAGACAAGTTGTGCAAGGCATTTACATGCAAGAACTCACTCAACAAGAGCTAGCCGATACCCTAAAGGTACCGATAGGGACCATAAAGTCCCGTTTAAGATTAGGGCTAGAAAAGTTGAAAAGCTTCTTGGAGACACACAATGATTAAGCATCATCCCCAACAAGAATTACTCGTCAGCCATGCCAATGGGAACTTACCTTTATCAATGGCGATAGCAATATCCGCACACTGCGACCTATGTGATACTTGTCGAGAGCAGCTTGCCCTATTCACAGAACAAGCTGCAAATTTAGCATTAAATCCTGATGGCGGTCATGCTGCAAATGATACGGGCGAAGAGTTGATGCACAGAGAGTATGTTGAGGTGCAACACTCAGGCGGCAATCAAGAATCGGCATTGGACATTGACGCTATGATGGCGCAAATCATGGCTCAACCGGCAGCAACAAATGTGCCTAATAACGCCCCTATCGATGTCGACATAAAGCAACAGCATTACACTGTGCCCTCGGTGTTTCGTCAGCATTTGGCCCGTCCATGGCAAATATTAGGCAAAGTCAGTCGCATGCGTTTTGATGTCGATGAAACGAACACCCGCGCTAGCCTATTGCATATAGATGCCCAAGGTGAAATCCCCCAACATACCCATAAAGGTTATGAACTAACACTATTACTAGCCGGAGAGTTTTCCGATCTAAATGGTGACTATGTCCCAGGTGATTTTATCGTGCTTGACGGCCAACATCATCACTCACCGAAAACCATTAACGGTTGCTTATGCTACACAGTATTAGATGCACCGCTGCATTTTACCAAAGGTCTGAGTAAGCTACTTAATCCCATAGGTGAACTGATTTATTAAACCTTTTGACTGAGTTTTTAAACAAGAGCAAACGCATAGATTCATTTATAAATTCAGTTTAATAATTCCATTACATAACTGACTACGATTAATCCCATTAAAATGACCTGTTTTAGTGGGATTTTTTATAACATTTACCTATAAAACGGCAATATTAACCTTAGTCAATTACCACAAAAATAAAAACGAACCCATAAATAGGCCTGGCAATTCCTCTTTAAATCAAGTAAATGGCCACAAAAAACACACTTTAATTCAACATTGGCAAATAAATAATGACATCGAATAAAAATTAAACTTGCATAAGCCATTTTTATTGATATACTGCACGTCGTTTTGAGATACACCTTGTTGTTTACCTTTTTAACCCAGCCTGATATTTAGCAATCAGAGTTCGGTCCTCATAAAGAAAGCCTACTACAAGCAAAACCCCATAAGCTCAATCATTCGATATCACTAAAATCATGTGGTTATGTCTGTGAACTTACCGTTCTCCTTGTTGTCATAGTATTGTCATTAAGCTATGGTCAACTGGTTGAATCGAGTTATTCCATTGACGTAATCGACAACATGAAAT
The DNA here is from genome assembly GCF_030848765.1 of Shewanella oncorhynchi. NCBI lineage: Bacteria > Pseudomonadati > Pseudomonadota > Gammaproteobacteria > Alteromonadales > Shewanellaceae > Shewanella > Shewanella oncorhynchi. Next base: position 1,989,096 of record NZ_CP132914.1, on the reverse strand, counting down.
ATTTATCGATTAAGCATCTCTTGATTAATGAATCAAAGATGGGGTAACCTCGATACTCAATAGAACGAATCTTTCGCACAATTGCTAAGGATATTTTATAGTTACAACTATCTCACCTATGGGTGAATTAACAAAAAGGAGTGTGGCATATGTCATACAAAATTAATGGACATGAAATTACAGTGAACTTCCCTGTAGATTCAATCTCAGTAAATAAAACCTCAATTGCTTTTACCGATCGTCAAGGTAAAAACAGACAGACTTTTTCTAAACGTACAGAAGCCATCAGCTTTATGAAATGGTTATTGTCCGCGAACAAATAAGTCAAAAAGTAAGTAAAACGATAAGTTAAAAATTAATACCGCAGTACCCGTTTACTCAAGTGTATTTAATCGGTTTCCATTATCTTCGCAGTACCGAGCACTTAAGTAGACTGATAGCCGAATGTCACGAACACGCTATCCTTTTTTACGTCATTATGACGAGCACATTTGGTTCAGGCTGTATCTCTCTCACACAGATACCTGCCGAACCAAATGAGTCAAATCCAGCGTTAGATCACCTCTTTCCATTGCAGCATCCGCTAATATTCATACACATGAATACTGTTCAGCACATCATCTATGCCAAAACCCAATACTCAAATTGCCATGCAAACCTTGATAAACCAGATCAAAGAGACTATTCCACTCAATTTAGAAGAAGCACAACTGTGCCATGGACAATGTTTAGGTTGTTCGAAGAAAATGCTGGAAATGTTAGATGCCGAAATCAGTTATTGGCAATTTAGTGAGGTGGCGCCTAGCCTAAAAGATTTAAAAAACCTCGAAAACATTGGCCGTCGTACCTATAAAATTCTTAAACGGAACCAGTTACTGTCTTAATCGCTTGTATTTGCATTTGACTATTTATGGGGCGTTTTACTTACGCGACTTAAAATAAATTCAAAACTTAACTGACAATATGACCCTAATAGAAATCACATTGCCAGTTTTATCTTCGCTATTGTCGATAGCCGTTAAAAATCACAAATCGATAGGCTCAATTTCTAGACTCTGCCAACCTTGCGCGAATATCTGCCAAAGAATATTCCGTTAATAGTTCACCATCGGCAAATACGGGAACAAACTCGCAATTGTTGACATCTTGCCAGCTGGCTTGATCTTTAAGATAAAATTGACCCTGCTCATCTTTAAATACCGCCACTAAACCCTTAGCGGATTTTTTAGTGCCATCATCTGTTTTAGGATCTTTAAATATTTCTCTGTCTTTACCATCAACTTTCGCAAAGGTCGCTTTCACGGCATAACCGTCAGTATCTCGGGTCACGTGTTGATAGGTAAAACTGCCAATTCCAAACACAATATTGGTTGACGCAAAACCTTTAGCCTTTAAGCCAGCACAAATGGCTTCAGCACGTTCAATGGTGATTGAATCGCCATAGATCAGTCCAACATGGCTATTCAGCGCTTTGTAACCTTTGGCAGTTGTGCTACCCCCAAAGACGTCCCACAGACACTCAATAGCGCCTTTATATTCGGGACTCCCGATTGGTGCTTGTGGATCGCCACAAATGATCTTCACAGGGCAACCTGTATCAGGCCTAAACACTACTTTGCCATCGCGGGCAAGAATGCGGTCTTTTAACGCTAAGGTGAATTCTGTCATCACCTGCCAAAAATCCCAAGAATCTGAAACAATGCTGACAATGCCCGTTGGGTAAATATCTTCAATCAAACGTCGGAACGTCTCTAATTCATTCTCCATGCCACCCGCGCACATCACGCTGTGCTCCGTTGCAGGCACACTGCCACCGACAAGTTCTTTATCACTATCGGCACAGTAATATTGCTCAAGAAAATCAATGGCGGGTATGGTATCAGTCCCAGTAAAACTGAGTAAATGTGCGGCGCCGCTCATGATCGCGGCCTCCGCACCATACATGCCACGGAAACTAAAATCGTGACCCTGCCAATCAACAAAAGCGATGTCACCATCGGTTTCTAGCGCGTAAGTCTCAAATATTTTGCGGTATTGCAGCGCGGTAGTGGCACTGGTACACATACCCCACACATTAGCGGAAAGGATGGTTTCGAGATAATTGGTCAACCAAAAGAACCGCTCATCGGTATTGTACAAAATCAAGCAAGGCACTTTTAATGGATACACTGAGCCTTCAGGTAATGCCATAATTTTAATTGGTAAATAGCCTAAATCATGCAACTCCTCAATATGCTGAGTGCCAACATTATTCGGCCCGAGATAGTTATTGATACGGCGGGAGAATTGACGAATGACCTGATCTTTGGGTTGTTGAAAGAAATCACGGTTCCAACTGTCAATCAAGAAATGCTTGATAAAATATTGCAAGCCAAAAAACACCATTTGGTCAGTGTAACCACGACGGGATTTACGGGCGGTTAAGTTACTAAAAATCACTTGAGTATTATCGGGATATTGACGACGGTGGTCGACTTTATAGCCATCAATGGCGGTAACGGGATTCAAGTACATAATATTTTCCTTAATGATTCATATAACTCAAAACAGCATGACAATGACAGAACTCGCTCGAAATATGTGTGGGGACACCTAAACTATCGGTACAAAATAATCTGTCTATGCCCGACTCTCGCAGTACCAACTCGCTGGCCTTATCTTCATAATGTGACACGATCAAAATAACGCTTTGTGCACCCTTTTGCTTTAATTTGATGGCAAGTTCAATAAAGGTTCTGCCACCCGCGCAAATATCGTCAACGATTAAGCAGGTTTTACCCGATAAGTCATCACAGAACACTTCGGTAGCGATAATATGGCCATTGACCACATCACGATGTTTATCAGCCCTGATCACCGGCATTCCCTGTAACGCTTTAGCTAAGCCGAATACTTTCTTATTCGCCCCTGCATCGGGTGAGACTAACACTAGCTCACCCGATAATTGGGCTGCGATCGCGGCGACAAAGCTGTGGTTGTCTATTACCTGAACTCGGTCTAACAATGCGGCGGTGACATCGCTGTGCGGGTCAAAAACGGTGACTGAAGCATATTGCTGCTGATTAATCAGGCTAGCATAGACTTTTACCGACAAGGCCTCACCAGCATTACATACCCTATCTTGGCGAGCGCCCGGCATATAAGGCAATAACAGATCAATTTGCTCGGCACCACTGCGACGCAGTGCATCAGTTAACAACAAGAGCTGCATGATGGAATGATCGCCCCGATAACTGAAAAAGATCGTTACTCGTTTAGCTGGAGGAACAAGCAGCTGAACATGGTTTTCCCCCGCACCAAATTGAAATAAACGGTAGTGAGTCTCATCGCTAGCTGCGGGTAACCGATAAAAATCGGCTTGCGAACATTGAGCGTGAGAAGCATCTTGAGACGTTTGAATACGTTGAGACATAGTAACCTCCTGTCTGTGGCAAGATTGCCGAAATTGACGGCGCCCTTGTTGTCTACATGAACAATAGTGTCTTAAAGACATTATTGTGTAAAGTTGATTTTTAGACTATTTCAGACGCCGCAACCTAAAATGTTATGCTTAAATGGCATATAGTGTCTTTTGGACACTATTGGTGGGCGCGACAACTAAGAAGCTACAATATGGGTATCGAGTAATACAAGAACCGGAGACATTAAGGCAAAATCAGTAATTAAACAGCCTTTACTGATTCAAAGTCACCATGAATAAGGCATAAGCAGTCGCCGTAACTCATATTGAGCAAGGCGAATATCTTGCTTAAATCCACATTCACTGTGATCAACATTCTAAATTTCTTAAGAAGCGATACGATGCGGTATTGGGTTTCAAGCGGTATAAATTAGCAGGACGACCACGTTCGGTGCGCTTTAATCCCGTATCGATCAATAAATCGGCCTGTTCAACCCGCCGACGAAAAGATTTACCTTGGATAGGCTTGCCCAGTAAAACCTCATGAACATGCTGCAGTTCTGGCAAGGTAAAAGGTTCAGACAGTGCAAATCCTGGCACTAAAGAATATAAGGCTTTCTGTGTTAAGCGTTCCCGCGCTTGCTCAATTAACTGCAAATGATCAAACGCCAAGGGCATCTGCAACACATCTGCTAATGGCCACCACTTAACATCACTCACTGAATCAATCTGAATTTGGCAAGCTTGATAACTCATCAAGGCGGTATAACACACAGTCACGGACCAGCCTCTTACATCGCGACTACGATTACCCACAGTACAGAGCTGCTCAATATAAGGTGGTACTACCGCGGTTTTCTCATGCAGTTTACGTAATACTGTTTGCTCAAGGGATTGATCGCAATTTTCATCGATAAACCCTCCAGGTAATCCCCATAAACCTAAAAATGGATGATTTGAGCGTTGTACTAGGAGTACTTTAAGTTGCTGATCGTGATAGGTAAACAATACTGCATCCACTGTCAGTAGCTGAGCCTTAAAAACCTTAGGATCGTAATTGGCGAGATATTCCGCTTCAGTCATTGATATTTCTCATCGTTCCAAATCATCAGCTTAACTTAGCATTACACAGCTTCAAACATATTATGTCTTAGCGTCACTAAGTCAATGATCAGAGGCACAGGATGAGCCACTTTGCCCAAATTTACGCTGATAACGTGGCAACATGGTCTCGTTCCCGAGTAAGCCACCTTGGTGGATATACATCACAGGACGAGAACCTCCGCCTTGTAAATATTCCTCAAGCACAATAAAACCTAAGGGATCGTAGAGTAATTCAAACTGCACGCCTGAGGCGCAGACCCGCTGCCACATGGCATAAAATTCCGGATAAAGTTTACCAAAATGATATTTCTTGCCGACATTAACAATCTGTGGATGCTCACTGGTATTGGTATTAAGCAACGAAAATTGCAAGCGCAAATAATCATCGCCACCGACAACGGCACAAGTCACGACACGAATATCCGTTTGCTGACGGATAAAATACTGATTTAAAAATAACGCAGTCGTTCCCGTCCCCGAAGGTAAAAACACCGTTAAATCAACCAATCCATTCGCCTGCGCAAACTGTACTATCTCTTGCGCCAATCTATTTATCCCGTATTCGGCGTAAGCACAGCGCCCCCCCTCTGGGATAAAAAGCGCCGTCGGCTCATTCACGAGTACTTGAGCCTCGATATAATCTTGGCAACTCAGTCGCACATCGCCCACTTGCGCTGTAGGGTCAGGCCTAGCATTAAGATTTGACAAAACGTGAGGTTCAGATTGCGGCTGAGTGCACGCCTGCTTTTGTGCTATTAACACACTTAAATCGATAATATTAGCGCCATTCGCTAAAGCGGCAGCGTAATTGCCCGTAGGATATTTAACCACTTGACTGGCAATATGATCTACATAAAAATCACATTGCCAGCCTTTCATCTTCGCCAATTTTGACAATGAATACAGTGAGTTAGCTAATGGCGAGCCATGACCTATCACCTTGCTGATGCCTGCAAACTCATGATCTAAAAAATAGCCGAATTTGCGAGCTTTATTGCCACTAAACGCCGGATGCAGTAAATCATCACGTTTTAGGAATATGTCTCTGCCAGCAAAGGCAAATGTATCGACAGGGGAATTTGCAAACATCAAGCTACTCAAACGATTAAATTCTCTGTTTTTTAAACCAGTTAAGGGAAGGCTAGTGTAACTCCGCCCTTCCTGTTACGCCCTTAAGAAATTATCAATTTGGCGAAAAACTAGTGAAAATGACACATGAATCTCGAACACATATAATTAACCCATTGATTATGAATAATTTAAATAGTTGGCATAGTTATCGCTTAGACATTGACATATATTCAATTTATCGAAGCTAACGATAAAGGCTAACAGGGTAAACATAAGGAGTTTTCAATGGCTGTATTACGCTTAATATTCAACATAGCTTGGTTTGTACTCGGCGGATTTGTAATGGGACTCGCTTGGTGGCTTGCAGGTATCCTGTGTTTTATCAGTATCATTGGTATTCCCTTCGGCCGCGCCTGTTTTGTTATCGGCGAAATGACCTTTTGGCCCTTCGGCCAAGAACAAATGAACCGTCGCCACTTAACTGGACGTGAAGACTTAGGCACAGGTGCATTAGGCATGGTAGGAAATATCATTTGGTTCTTACTGTTTGGGATCTGGTTAGCCATAGGGCATTTGGTCCACGCCTTAGCTTGTTTTGTGACGATTATCGGTATTCCCTTTGGGATACAACATCTTAAGTTGGCTTTACTCAGCCTCACACCGATAGGCCAAACCGTAGTGGCTAAAGCTTAATAAGACAATGCGTTAACTGCGCTATTCACTCTCGATTATTTGGTTTCAAGAGTGGATAGCGCTTTGTCATCCCATACAGCAAATATCGCTTCGTTTAAGGCTATTTCTTCCTCCAATAAATCATTGCAATCATATTGAGTATTGGCAGACTCGCTATCCGCAGAAAACTGCGCTTGCGGCTTAGTCGCCCCCACAATGTCCAACAGATAATGCGCCAGTTTTGCGGGTGCATCTATAGCAGCATCGTGACCACAATAAGCAAGTACAATCAAATCGGTGTAAAAATGCCATGCTAACGCCTTACTCGATGCCATACTCACCAGCGCATCACGGTCACCGCAGAGCACAGTTATCGGCACTTCCACAGTCAATGGACATTGGTATTGAAAAGCCGCCCAAAGTTGTCGCCATAAATTGCGTCCACTTGGTGTGGTATCGCGGCGAAACTCACTCCACTTGACAATTAACTCTCGATCTCGCCGATGACGAAAACTGGTTAAACGCACTATAGTCGACTCGATTGGATGTAAAGCGTTACCCCGAGCCCGCATGAAAAAAGCCTTCAATGCATTCAGCGGGTTAAATCTTTGATACCAAGACGATAAATTCGCCGCACTGCTGTTTAATACAAAGACATGCCTTATCTGCCAAGGTCGCTGGCATGCCATTTCCAGCGCCAACATACCGCCCATAGACAAGCCGAGGAGATAAATAGTCTCCCCTTCCTGTACCTGCTCATCCAATTGCTGCCACACGGCATGGGCATAATCGGCAATCTTAAGCGGACTTAATTCGTGGGATAGCGTCCCATTGCCCGGAAGATCCGGTGTCAGCACTCGCAATCCCTTTTGTCGCAGACGCTGATCGAAACCATTCCAATGGCGCTGATCACGCATTAATCCCCTTAATAACACCCAAGTGGTCATGACTGAGACTCCCGATACCAATAATGCCGTGCGCACTCTGTCAGCTCAGTCAAACGTTCAGGTGTTAACTGCTCTAACGATTGGGCATAGGCCGCTTCCATCATAAATTGCATGAGTACTGTATGCCTGCGTAAAATCCTGTGGTGACGATGTGTTTTTTGTGGATTAAAAAAGCCAGCAAAATTAAATATTTGTCTAGGATTCTTCTTTATCCATGCCCAAGATCCCATCTCTAATGTCAAAGGTAAAAATGGCACCTGAGCAGAAGGATCTGCCACTTGATGCTGGCGATAGAGATAATCCCAAATATCACCATGAGTGCGATAAAACTGGCTCTGTGGCGCCAACCGATAATGGCCGTGATGGGGATAACTCTGTTCAAACAATTGTTTTAGATGAAAAATATAATTGGCATTTTCGAAAGCGGTACGGGTATGGGCGTAGGGGAACCAGATATGATCACTCAAGCCAAATCCCGAGTGGGCATCGAGCGAAATCAAACTTGTACTGCGACTCAACAGTTGTTGTACATAGGCAACTAAGCCCGCAGTTTCCAGCTCCATTCCCCCAATACCGCGATACCAGGGCAGCCGTGACGATATACGCTGTCCTCCCACCATAAAGGACACTTTTTCACGGGATTCTATCGGAGCGTTACGCATCAAATCCACTTGATTACCATTGCCCCGCGTTCCCATGAATAACCCAACAGGATTCACTACAGGTACAAAAGCTAACCGCAGGCCCGTTAACATCTGTTGTAGGTGTTTATCCCAAACAAGCCGCTGCAACAAACTGTTCAACAATGCCAAAATAACTTGAGATCCAATACGCTCAACCCCGTGCACGCCACCCACAAAGAGCACAGTCGGACAAGGCGTATCTGTACCTCCTAACTCAACACTGTAAAGGGGGAAATGCTCTTGGCGGAATGGAATGTCGGCAAGGATCTGATAATCCAACTTAAGATGATGAGTATCAATGAGTTGCTGCAGCGTATCTAACTCAAATGGAAGCTCAAAAGGAAGTTTCTTCATGTCACCTTAATCAATAAAATGAGAGAACTACTCATGCCGTTAAAGTGATACTAATAGTGAACAAAGACAAAATGATGACAAACTGCATATCAGAAGTGACTTTACGGGGAAATAAGCGGAAAAATAGCGAGTAAAACAAAGAATAAACTATCCTAAAACCCTACATTAGTCTTCACGATAAAGTAGCTCTCCAATGATGGTTTCTACGTCAACCTGCGCTAAACCTTGGTCAACAATATCTCGCCAACGCCGTCCCTCTTCTGTATTACGAAACGCGATATAGAGCTGCTTATTCGCCAGAATTTGCCGATTGATTTGCAACTTTGTCGCCAGCGGCTGTAAGGGCTTTTGCTTGAGTAAATAGTGCAAAACGTTGACATCAATCACCGCGGCATCAATCCGACCCGCGGCAACTTTTTTGACATTATGCTCATCCGAAGTCACAGCTTCAGTCCGCTGAACACCGGAAACGATCATGCGATCTAAGGCCTGAGTATTCACATAATCTTTCACCACACCTAAGGTATAGCGATTAAGATCTTCAATATAATTCCAACTTACTGGATGGGACTTTTGCTCCACCAGCCCCAATGGACTTTCGCCAATCGGTTTTGAAAAAATAAACTTTTCAGTTTCTACATAGTATTCAGGAAAATAACCTATGTAGTCAGAGTTCGGCATAGTCGTAAGTTTGACAGCGCGGCTCCACGGATAGAAATCCACGTCTAATTGGTGTCCCATAACGTTCAGCGCCGCCCGTACCACGGCAATACTGGCACCCTGCTCCGTTAATTGCTCTCCTGAATATGGCGGCCAAAGTAAAGAAGTGAGCATTAAGGTATCCGCTTTAGCTACGCTCAATCCCATAAAGGAAAGACAATACACAAGGAGCATTGAACGCCATCGAACCATTTAGTACTCCTTTGCCTGCATGGATTTACGACTACATCATCGACAACTTAACGCTTTCGTTTTTATCTGCCGAGATTTTATGACTGGTTAGATTTTATGACTAGTTTTAGTATAGCCATCAAGCCACAGCGGGGAAGTGAAGTTTTATTACAATTAGAATAATGATATTAGCAGCGAAAGCTAACTCAAAGTGTAGCTTGGCTTGATGGTATGACTCGCCAACTTTTTCGTTAGCCAATTAGCTTGTTCGTTTATCTGCTAACCGAAATAGCTAGATAGAATAAAATTCAAGCCGCATTGCGCGGCTTGAAAGTCAAAAAAGCGCACTCGCAAAATCACATCACTTAAGCATTAATATCTTCATATAACTCTTGATACATCAGCTCGCGCATTTTGAATTTCTGAATTTTTCCCGTCACTGTCATTGGATACTGATCCACAAACTTGATGTAGCGCGGCACTTTAAAGTAGGCGAATTTCTCGGTGAGAAAATGACGAATATCAGCCTCTGTAATCGCGGCTCCTGAGCGGACTTTGATCCAAGCACACACTTCCTCGCCGTATTTATCGCTTTGAACGCCAAAGACCGCCGCATCCTGCACATCTTTATGGGTGTAAAGTTTCTCTTCAATCTCACGGGGATAAATATTCTCGCCGCCGCGAATAATCATATCTTTAATGCGCCCCACAATTTGCACATAACCTTGCTCATCCATTTGGCCAATATCGCCCGAATGTAGCCAGCCTTGACTGTCTATGGTTGCCGCCGTTTTCTCAGGATCATTCCAATAACACTGCATAATGCAATAACCACGACTACAGACTTCGCCAGGTTGATTAATTGGCAGCACTTCGCCAAATTCATCGACAATTTTCACTTCGGTATGGGGTAAAGCACGGCCAACGGTAAGCACGCGTTTCTCTACGGGTGAGTCGATTTCAGTAATGTGATTGAGCGGACTGCATTCGGTCTGTCCATAACCAATCAGCACTTCCTTCATATACATCAGGTTTTGTACACGTCGCATCACTTCTTCAGGACAAGTTGCCCCCGCCATCACGCCGGTACGTAAGGAACTCAAATCAAAACGAGCAAATTCTGGGTGTTCCAACTCGGCAATAAACATGGTCGGTACGCCATGCAAAGCGGTGCAACGCTCTTGCTCAATCACTTGCAATGTCGTCAGTGGATCGAAGGATTCTCCGGGGAACACAGCAGTTGCGCCTTTGGCTAAGCAGACTAAACTGCCGAGTACCATGCCAAAACAATGGTATAAAGGCACTGGAATACAGAGTTTATCGTGACAGGTAAACTTCATCGCCTCTGCGACTAAATAGCCATTATTCAATATGTTATGATGGGATAAGGTCGCACCTTTCGGGCTGCCCGTCGTGCCAGAGGTAAACTGGATATTAATCGCATCGTACGGGCTTAATTCCTTAGCAATACTCTCGAGCATTATCCTGTCAGCGGCGGTCACATCAACGATCAAGTCATCAAAATTCAACATACCGACGGATTTCTCTGCGCCCATACGGATCACAAATTCAAGCTCAGGTACGGCTTTAGCTTGTAATTTACCCGCTGGGCAAGAAGTTAGCTCAGGCGCCAATTCATATAGCATCTCAAGATAATTGCTGGATTTAAACTTATCAGCACAAATTACCGCGCGACAACCCACGTTACTCAGCGCGTATTGTAACTCTTCAGGACGATACGCAGGATTAATACATACCATGATGGCGCCAATTTTAGCGGTCGCATATTGAGTTAAACACCACTCGATATTGTTAGGCGACCAAATCCCAACCCTATCACCAGACTTAATGCCGAGTTTTAATAGTCCTGTGGCGAGCGCATCGATTTGGGCAAGATATTGGCGGTAATTCCAGCGGATATGTTGATGGTGTACGACGACAGCTAATTGGTCGGGATACGTTGCCGCAATCTCATCAAGATATTGACCTATGGTCTTCTCAACGAGTTTCGGTGATGACTCGCCTCTAAACTCGCTAACATTGAGCGGGCTTATAACTTGGCTTGTAGGAACTGACATTAAGGCCTCCGTGCATTTATTATTATGGTTAGCGAGCCCCAAACTAACCAATCCACGGATCATGTCACAAGTAAAAAAGCACTTTATTAGACTAAAGAGTAAGACAAACTATTAGATAACAATCCATTAAAGCCCAGTGCTAACGGCTGATAAACTCAAAATGAGTACTCGACTTAGGCACATTTAAGCTTTGTAACCGCTCAACAATGGCCAGTAACACCCCTTGGCGACGCATATTTTCTAACACGCCGGGGCTAAAAACCTCGAGTCGCGTCATGGCGGTTAGCAGCAACTTACATTGTGCGATGCTCGCATCACGAATATAGGCAGGTTTATCGACTAAGTAACTGTTGTTATACCAATAGTCCCAAGTGAAATTAGCCAATAACCAACCTTGCGTTGTCAGGTCATTAATAAATTCCAGCATTCGCTCATGACTTAATATCACATCACCCGCCGTAAAATCCTTAAGATATTTAGTGTATAAACCACAATCGGATGTCATTGTTGAAGTCCCCATAACACACCTCACAGGTTTTGGTTGCCTCTGCTGCCACAACTTGTACGACACCAGTCTCACACCGAGATCGAATTTGACGCTTTGCCTTAGAAACGAGAATTTGCATAAGGCATACCAAATAAGATTGCTGTCAACAGGCTAAGCCACGTTATCTGAACGGAAACTTAATCAAACTCACAATGTTTGATATGGGGGACGAACTGGGGTATTCGGCAAAATTCAGATAAACTCAGCAGTATTGAAGCGCTTAACGGCAACTATGAGTAAAGGAAACAAGATGAACTACTGGCTTATGAAATCGGAACCCGACGAATTCAGCATAGATGATCTTAAGGCTTGCCCTAACCAAACCGAAGCTTGGCATGGGATCCGTAACTATCAGGCGCGTAACTTTATGCGCGATGAGATGCAGATTGGCGACAAGGTATTTTTTTACCATTCAAGCTGCAAAGTGCCCGGAATTGTCGGCATAGCAGAAGTCGTGACCAATGCGTATCCCGACAGCACAGCCTTCGATCCCGAATCGAAGTATTTCGACCCTAAGTCAGATCCAACCAAACCAAGATGGCTGCGAGTGGATATCCGCTTTGTCGAAAAATTTAACGAGATTATTCCCTTAAGTTTGATAAAAAGTTTACCCCAACTGGCGGACATGTATTTAGTCTCTAAGGGGTCAAGACTCAGTATCCAACCTGTGACCGCCGAACAATGGCAAGCCGTACTTATGTTAACCCGCTAGAAAGCACTCTTGAGCTAGAACGTTCAGCTATAGTTCATTTCGCATCGCCTATTGTTGGCCACATCCAGCATTGGACACAACATCAACTCAATGCCCCTTAGGAGTACAGATGAATAAATTGACCTCAGTGGTAATCACAGGACTTGTCCTCAGCTTAACGATGTCCATCTCAACCTTTGCTAAAGATGACCATGAGCACCACAAAAAGGATAAAAGCCTACCGCCGGGATTACAGAAAAAAATTGACCAAGGTCAGCCACTGCCACCCGGTTGGCAGAAAAAACTCCACCGTGGTGATGTGCTTGAGCATGATATTTATGATCGCGGCCGCATCGTAGTACCCTTAGACAGAGATGGCATCATTAGCATTCAAGTCGAAGGTGCACTAATCAAACTCGATAATAACAGCCGTAAAATCCTCGATATCGTCAATATCATTACCGATTAACTTCGCATGGCAAAATGGCATTTATAACTGACACATTTACAACTACGCCCAGCTCTTATCTGGGCGTAGTTGTACTTCTTAATACTGCTTTCATCTATCAAAAAACGTTGTCTGTAAGACAATTTATCACCCCAGTCCTCACTCAATAACGTTCTAACTTACAATAAAGCAACATATTGATATTTATCATATCTTTACTATCTGGCTATTGGTCGTAAATTGGCTAAATGCTAGACTCATGCAGGGTGAAAAGATATCGAACAGAACAAGATAAGTGTCACCTAAAAATACTCATGCGGCTAAGGCAAAATCTTAATTGAATTCATAGCATCCCGATAATGACCGTAGACTAACGCTGGATTTTTGATAATGGAAAACACCTCACTTCAACGGGTTAAGCAGGCAATTATTGCGGGGTTCTGGGCATCACTCGCCAGTATTTCTGTGGGGTTTCTATTTAAACTCTGGCTAGCACAATGGGTTGCCAAAGCCGATCTAGCGCTCTATCACACAGTGATCGACATTATCTCACTGTCGCTAATCCTAATGACGGGATTTCGCTCCTCTATGGTGGTGGCCTACTCCCAGACCAAGCAAGATGTGGATATCACTAATATATTCCGCTACAGCTTGATCGCTATGGTATTACTGACATGGGGCTTAGTTTTACCCTATATCAAGCACAAATTGCATCTTAATGTAGAATATTTTCAATTGGTTGGGATTATTCTGAGTATGGGGCTCAAGGTCTATTTTACCAATCAAATTGCCATGTACCGGCTATATGCCATCTCCAATAGAGTCACTTGGTTAGAGCCGCTCGCGCAAGTGACTAGCTTTTTATTATGTTTCTATGGCTTAAAACAAACAGCCATTGCATCACTCTTTTACAGCATGACACTGTCATCGCTCATCGTTGCCTTATATATGTACTTAAAACGGCGCAAAGATATTGCCACTCCGCCCTTAAGTGCAGTGCATTTTGATACGGGTTTACGCAGTTTTATGAAGAAAAGCCTGACGGCTTCCATGGAAGCGGGTGCCAGTATCTTGATGATTTACATCACCGTACTGCTGACTATTGCCTATTTCAGCATAGATGAACTGGGTGATTTCCAAGTGGTGGTGCGGCCGATGATCACTTACCTCACCCTGCTTTTTGTCTTTCCCATCTACCGGTTTGTACTGCCCGAAGTCGCAGTGTGCGTACGAGAAAAACGCTTTGACGAAGTCCAACAAATTAAATCATGGCTGACGAAAGTTTCTTTGTGGATCAGCGGTATTTTTTTTGTCGTTATGGTCTTTGCGAGCAAGCCGTTAGTCGCTTGGTTATTCCCCGAGCAATACATTAAAGCGGCTCCAGTATTAATGCATTTCTCCATGTTTTTTATATTTATGATGCTCAATGGCTACCAGCTAGCTTATATCAAAGCTCATGGCTACTTTACTCAAAGCCTACTTATTCGCCTTGCTGGTATCGCAGTACTGGTCGGTACTTTCTACGCTTACCGCCTGTATACGGAGAATGTCGTCGCGGTGATTTTAGCCTTAGGCACGGGCTATTTGATGATGTATCTCATATCTAAACTAGTTGAAAGACGCATTCAGCAAAGCCTTAACAACGGCGAAAATGCTTAAAACGATAAAGGAAATGAGAGGTTTCAACTAAAAAGGCATCCCAGAGGATAGTCTGGAATGCCTTAAGAGAAGACAGCATGTCAGCTTATCATTTAGCGCCCATCGAGCATGCGACCAAGACCTCCGAGTACAGAGCCTTCACCGCGATCACTGCCTCCCGCAGATGGGGCATGGGCGATAATACGGTCCGCCATACGTGAGAATGGCAAGCTTTGTAGCCAAACCGTCCCGTGGCCTTTGAGTGTGGCTAAAAACAAACCTTCACCGCCAAAGACCATAGACTTTAATGAGCCTGCACGCTCTATGTCGTAATCAATCCCAGAGGTAAATGCAACAAGACAACCTGTGTCAACTCTTAAGGTTTCACCTTTTAGTTCTTTTTTCACTAAGGTGCCGCCCGCATGGATAAACGCCATACCATCGCCCTGTAGGCTTTGCAGAATAAATCCTTCGCCACCAAAAAATCCCGTACCTAAGCGGCGATTAAATTTCATCGTCACGCGTGTACCTAAAGCCGCAGCCAAAAAACTGTCTTTCTGACAGATAAGCTCACCACCATGTTCGGCCAAGTCGATCGCTAGGATAGTGCCTGGATAAGGGGCGGCAAAGGCGACTTTACGTTTTTGATTGCCTTGGTTGGTAAAGTGAGTCATAAAAATGCTCTCACCCGTCAATGCCCGTTTACCCGCGCCCACCAACTTGCCAAAAAAGCCTGACTCAGGCTCAGAGCCATCGCCCATTTTGGCCTCAAAGCTAATATCTTGCTCTAGATAATTCATCGCGCCCGCTTCAGCGACCACGGTTTCGTTAGGATCGAGTTCCACTTCAACCAACTGCATACTGTGGCCGATAATTTCATAATCCACTTCATGACAACGTCTAGACATTCTGTTCCCCTTAACTGTCAGTTCCTTGTTACTATCCTTTAGATTGACCCCGATGGACGACTCTTTACTTATCGCGGCTCAATTTCACTCTTCATCTCGACCTTAATCTAGATCTAAGCTCAGTCTGAATTTAGGCCTTATTTTAACTCTCAATCTAAACCTTCATCTGACCTAGGCATTAATCTATGACATAAAATGTCAAAATGCGATTATTTTATGCGGTAACTTGTATCAAAAAATGACAAACGGCGACTTATCAACCTAAACCCACGCCATTAAACTGCTCAGCCTTAGCAAACTCCTCTAATATCAACTCGGTAAAAAGTTGTCCCGCACGCCCTAACGGACGCTCTAAGGTCGAGACGAGCTGTGGAATAAACGTAAAACGACTGCCACCGACGAAGTCGATTTCAACTAATTCGCCCTTAGCTAACTCTTCTTGCACTAAAAAGTCCGGCAACCAGCCAAAACCTAAGCCTTTTAACAAAGCGTTCTTTTTCATGATAAAGCCAGAAAGATAAAACACTTTATCGCCGCCAAATTGCATTTCATCGCGGTAACTTTTATTGGGTGAAGAGTCTTCGATAGTTAATTCCACATGTTGCTGCAGCTCAGACAAACTAATTTCGCGAATAAAAGACAAAGGATGCGAAGCACTGGCCACCAGCACGCTAGTAATTGCAGGCAAAGGCTGCGGATGATAATAGGGGCCAGTGCGATAATCTTTCACTAACATCAAGTCAGCATTATCACGCTCGAATCTGTGTTGCACGCCGCCTAAAAACTCCATATTCAGCTGAATTTTAGTGGGGATCTGATGTTCAGCCATACGCTTTAAGGCCGTCATGATAGGCTCCATCGGTAAGGCACCGTCTATCACTAGCTCTAGCTTGGGCTCCCAGCCTTCACTGAAACGACTGGCAAGATGTTCAATGTTTGCAAGGTGTTGCAGTAATCTTTGTCCCTCGGCCAAAATCACGCGGCCCTCTTGCGTCAGCTCAGCACGATATTGCTCACGGCTAAAAAGCGGCACGCCTAGGTGCTCTTCTAACTTTTTAACTTGATAACTCACCGCCGATTGCGCCTTGTGTAATCGCTCTGCCGCCTTGGCAAAACTGCCCTCTTCCACCAGCACTTGCAGCACATTAAAAGCATCAATATCGATGCGCATGGTCACTCCTTGGCTCTAATGAACATGTCACGGAAACACTACGATTCGTAAAGATTAGAATACCATCTAATTTTTAGATTAAGATAACGGATTTATTATTCTTTTTTTTGTTCATTCAAGCAACTAAATTGATAACAAGATCACATAACCATAACGACAAGCGAAGTAGAGCTAATCTCACGCCGCTGTAAAAACCAAGGATCCTCCATGCCATTTTATGTGAAACAAGGCCAGATTCCCCATAAGCGCCATATCGCATTTGAAAAGGAAAACGGCGAGCTTTACCGTGAAGAGTTGTTCTCAACCCATGGTTTTTCCAATATTTATTCCAATAAATATCACCACAACATGCCAACCAAAGCATTGGAAGTGGCGCCCTACAGCCTAGGCCATGGTGCCAATTGGGAAGATTCGCTGGTCCAAAACTATAAACTCGATTCCCGCGACGCCGACCGTGAAGGTAATTTTTTCAGCGCCCGTAACAAGATTTTTTATAACAATGACTTAGCACTTTATACCGCCAAAGTCACCGCCGATACCGACGAGTTTTACCGTAACGCCTATGCCGATGAAGTGGTTTTTGTCCACGAAGGCGAAGGCACACTCTACAGCGAGTACGGCACGATTAAGGTACAAAAGTGGGACTATCTCGTGATCCCACGTGGTACCACTTATCAACTAAAATTCAACGATTACAGCAATGTGCGACTTTTCGTCATCGAGTCATTCTCTATGGTGGAAGTGCCTAAGCATTTCCGTAACGAGTATGGTCAACTATTAGAATCGGCACCTTACTGCGAGCGCGATTTGCGCGTACCTACACTGCAAGAGGCTGTGGTTGAGCGCGGCGCCTTCCCCTTAGTGTGTAAGTTTGGCGATAAGTACCAACTCACCACGCTCGAATGGCATCCCTTTGATTTAGTGGGTTGGGATGGCTGCGTTTATCCTTGGGCATTCAACATCACAGAATACGCACCAAAGGTAGGCAAAATCCATCTACCTCCTTCTGATCACTTAGTCTTTACCGCCCATAACTTTGTGATTTGTAACTTCGTACCGCGCCCCTACGATTTCCACCCTAAATCGATTCCAGCGCCTTATTACCACAACAACATAGATAGCGACGAAGTCTTGTATTACGTCGATGGCGACTTTATGAGCCGCACGGGCATTGAAGCGGGTTACATGACCTTACATCAAAAAGGTGTGGCCCACGGACCACAACCGGGCCGAACTGAAGCCTCAATTGGCAAAAAAGAAACCTATGAATATGCAGTGATGGTGGACACGTTCGCCCCACTGAAATTAACCGAACATGTACAAAATTGCATGAGCAAAGACTACAACCGCTCTTGGCTAGAAGACTAGCCCCAAGCCACCAGCACTCCCATGCGGGAGTCATTAGAGTGACGGCGTGTTGCACTAAAATAACGAGGAAAACAACATGGCAAGCGAACTAAATCCACTGGGCTTATTAGGTATCGAATTCACTGAATTCGCCAGCCCTGATACTGATTTTATGCACAAAGTCTTTATCGACTTTGGTTTTTCTCTGCTGAAAAAAGCCAAGAACAAAGACATCCTGTACTACAAACAGAATGACATTAATTTTCTGCTCAACACTGAACGCGAAGGTTTCTCAGCTAAGTTTGCTAAATCCCACGGCCCAGCCATTTGTTCTATGGGCTGGCGTGTAGAAGATGCCGGCTTTGCCTATCGCGTTGCCGTTGAACGTGGTGCAAAACCCGCCGATGATGCCAACAAAGATCTGCCTTATCCTGCGATTTACGGCATTGGTGACAGCTTAATTTATTTCATCGACACCTTTGGCGCAGATAACAATATCTATGCCGCTGATTTTGAAGATTTAGACGAGCAAGTCATCACCCAAGAGAAAGGCTTTATCGAGGTCGATCACTTAACCAACAACGTCTACAAAGGCACAATGGAACATTGGGCTAACTTCTATAAAAACATTTTTGGTTTTACGGAAGTGCGCTACTTTGACATCAGCGGCGTACAAACCGCGCTAGTGTCCTACGCCCTACGTTCGCCAGATGGCAGCTTCTGTATCCCGATCAACGAAGGTAAAGGCAGCGATAAAAACCAAATTGATGAATACCTGAAGGAATACAATGGCCCAGGTGTGCAACATTTAGCCTTTAGAAGCCGCGATATCGTTAAATCTCTGGATGCGATGGAAGGCAGCTCAATCCAATGCTTAGACATTATCCCTGAATACTACGACACTATTTTCGAGAAGTTACCGCAGGTCACAGAAAATCGTGAGCGCATTAAACATCACCAAATTCTGGTGGATGGTGATGATACAGGCTATTTATTGCAAATATTTACTAAAAACCTGTTTGGACCGATTTTCATCGAAATCATCCAACGTAAGAATAACTTAGGTTTTGGTGAAGGCAACTTTACGGCCCTGTTTGAATCAATTGAACGGGACCAAATGCGCCGCGGCGTACTATAAGTATTCATCCAACTAGTAAAGAATCCGCCTTCTTAGAAGGCGGCTTTGACTTGCCCCTGGAAGGGGCTATTCCAAGAACCTACATCATCTGCAACGACAATTGAGCCTCATCTTCCTGATCTTGTTTATCTTGATGGCGCACATATCGTCTAATGATTTCTTCATTAACACCTACTGTATCTACAAAATAACCTCTGGCCCAAAAGCTATTGCCCCATAGCTTTTTACGTACATGAGGGAATTTATTGAATAGCCTTATCGCACTTCTTCCTTTCAATACTCCCATCAGCGTTGATACTGACAGCTTCGGCGGGATTATGACTACCAAGTGAACGTGATCTATCTGAACGTTTAATTCTAAAACCTCACAACCCTTCATATTGCAAAGGATATAAATTGACCTGTATAACTCCTTACCAAGGTTTCCTTTTAATATTTTAAAACGGTACTTCGGAGTCCAAACAATATGATATTTGCAACGCCAATAAACATGTGATGAACTTCTATAATCGCCCATGCTTTTCGTTTCCTCTTACTTGTGGTGAATAAGAAGTCTCTTTTAGCATGGGCGTAATTCAGGCTATAGCCTCAAGGAACAATCACCACCGCCAGAGGCGGTGGTTTTGGGATGACAATAAAAAACGGTACGCACTGCGTACCGTTTTTGTTTCTACGATTATCTACATCGTCATCAGCTTTGACACCAATCACTCGGCTTTAACTTTCCTGCGCTAGTCCACATCGATAGGTTTGATAACCTTACAAGGGTTCCCCGCCGCCACACAGTTCGCGGGAATGCTCTTATTCACGACACTACCAGCACCAATGACACAATTATCGCCAATGGTCACACCGGGCAGTACAGAGACGTTTCCACCTAGCCAGACATTATTGCCGATTTGAATTGGCGCTCCGTATTCCGTCGTTTGCCGCGCAATGGGATTAATAGGATGCGTTGCGGTAGAAATCATCACATGGGGACCAAACATCACATTATCGCCAATCGAGACTGAGCAAACATCTAATATGGTTAGATTATGATTGGCGTAAAATTGTTTGCCAATATGGATGTTATAGCCGTAATCGCAAAAGAAATTAGGCTCAATATGGGCGCAGTGTTGAATATCAAGCAGGCCACGAAGATGCTCCATTCGGGCATCAAGCAAAGTCGGTTCGGCTAGATTAAACTGATGACAAATGGATTTCGCCCGCATCCGCTCAGCCAATAACTCATCATCCCAAGCCTTATAGGGCTGGCCCGCCAACATTTTTTGTTTCTCAGTCATCGTATTGTCAACATTCCGTCCATGATGACCTAACCCTAACAATCGATTGATGAAAGTTCAAGAACTGCCTCATATGCTCTTGAATGAACTACCCGTCTTGCTGACAGAACATTTAGCTAATAGCCAATGTGAGTCACATTCAAGCATTAAATCTCAATCGAGACAAAGGTCATTGCCTTTGTTCGTCATCACAATAGAGTTCTGCAAATAAATACACTAGACACAAACTGTTAAGCGGCATGACAGGATTTGTCCAAATCATCCGGCTGTGACGCCCTGCTTCACCGAAGATTTCAAGCAATAAATCCGAAGCCCCATCGAGTGCTTTAGGATGTTCAAAGCAAGATTGATGCACATTCAGCACCCCTTCCAAGCGGTAAATTTGTTTTATCCGCGAAAGCTCACCGCAAGCCTGTTTCAATTGGGCAATGGCATTTAGGGTCGCAAGACGACAGGCAGCGTAGCCTTCGCTCACAGTATGATCTGCGCCCAATTGTCCTTGATACTGAAGCTCGCCCTCTAAATAGGGAAACTGACCCGAAGTCATTAACTGACTGCCGACAATTGAATAGGGTTCGTAATTTCCAAGAGCCGCAGCAACCTCAGGTAGTTCAAGCCCAGCGGCCACTAGCCGCGATTCAGGTGTGATCATCATAATGTCACCTCCTGAGAGGAGACATTCGCAGGATTAAGCAGCGGTGCTAACCAGGTCGTCAAATGCTGAGGATTGACTGTCAGCCAGTTCGCAGCGGCCTCATCTTCCGTCATTCCTTGTCGATTAACCGCATAATCGAGTTCTGCAACCATTTGATTCGATAATACTATGTTATCAAGTACCTGAATTTGTGCTGGCGAGAAATTAACCGCTAACTCGTGTTCACGGGCGAGCAATACCGCTTTATCTTTTCCCCCGAGTAAACCTTTAGGGTCCTGAAGATCGCGAATGCCGTATTGATGATGTAAAAATTGTGGATGCCACAAAGGAACGATCACCCAATCGTTTACCGCCACAGCAGACTCAAAAGCGGCGACACAGTCGGCCTGAGTGCCTGTTCTAAATTGATAACCTGCCGCCGTTAATCCATATTGCGTCATGATATTTTTAGAAAATCGCGTGATCCCCGCCCCCTCACCAATCCCTTGAATGATGGGCCGCATACGTTGCTGCACGTCAGGTTTGAGTAAATCCTCAATGCTCGACACTTGCTCAACAGGCACATAATCGGGTACGCCCCAGAGCGCATAAGGCTCATAATGTAGCCCGAGTTGCCGCGTAGCAACTCGCTCTTCGACACCTTGTCGATAAATCCCATGGCTATGGGGCAGCCATGCTGAACACAGCATATCCACTTTGCCTTCACCTAGCTGCTCAAAATTAGCCTCGTGCAATACATAGCTTCGTTGCACCTCTTTGCCCATAATCCCTATCACATGGGCCACCACAGCGGCGGTGACGCGATGAAAACTTAAGTCCGTCACTCCCATGCGAATCATCGGCTTACCCTGTGAGCTCTCCATATTTGTACTCTTATTCAATGAATTCATACCTATCGCACCTCGAGGAAAAAATGCCAATGATGCCAAACTGCCCAATCCCAACGTTTGCAATAATTGCCTTCTGAAGACATTAATCTCCGCCATGTTCAGGCTCCTTGGTGTCTAAAATAGTGAGCCTATCCATCACAATCCCTACGATGGCGTTGTCCTTTGCATAGGGGAATATCATCTCTACTTTGATGCCATTCGGATCTTCAAGAAACAACTGATGTTCACCAATCTCAGGCACAATTCGTTCCTCAAAAATCATCCTCTGCTGGCATAAATGCTGCTGCATCTGGTGTAAATCCGTACCACGAAACGACAAATGGTCAACACGTCCCGAGCCATAAATATTTCTGCTTTCCCCTAAGTAGGCCTCTAGCGCCTGATCGCCCGCTTCCACCAAATGCAAAATGGGCTTATTTGAGGCATAAAGCCAATGTCCAGGAAAACCAAACTGTGGCCGCCAACCTAATTTCAATCCAAGGATGACTTGATAAAACAACAGCGTTTCAACCAGTTTGGGCGTTCTGATGGTAAAGTGATCCAATCCGATTATGTTCATATTGTCATCCTCTGGCAGTACTGACTCGGTATAACCAAGTGCGAATCCAAACCGTTTTAATCCGCAAAAATCGTGTGAATAAATTCAGTTAAGATAAGCACTTGGCGTAAGGTTATAAAATTAATTGATGAGATTAATTGTTCGAATTAATTACCACGAACGCCCGCAGCCAACGGCTTAAAACGGAAAATATAATAAGGTGGACTGTTTTCAGCTTTGCCATTGTTTAATGGCGCCGATAACGGTAATTGCGCAGCCCCAGAGTACAAATAACCTTGCTTGCCATAACTCACACCGTCGGGCCAAACCATACGTTCATCATGGACATAAGTGCGATACTGGCGAGAATCAGCAGGGATCACGCCAATGGCCCGCTCTCCCACTTCCGTTAGATACAAATTATTCGCTTCATCAATACTTAAGCCACCGTTGTCGGGCTTATCGGCATAAGCCTCCACTTTGGCAGAGAGTGCCGCAGGCGTTAACGAAGGATTGATGAGATCTGTCATCCGCACACGGTAAACTTTGTCTTTATTCATCGGGGCAAAGTAGAGCCATGTTTGGGTTTTATCTAAAGCAATGCCATCGGCACCCACATAGACTTCAATCTGCTTTCTATCTTTTGAGTCTTTATCGATAATCAGTGGCCGCTGTAAGTCTGGCATCACACTGTTATCACCCTGTAATAGGCGCCGACTTTTCCCTGTATTTAAGTCCACAACCACCAACGCAGCCTTTTCACCAATGGGACCCGTGCCAATCCCCTCATCGGCAATCACAATCGCTTGATGTCGAGATGAGATAACAAAGTCATTATGTTGTGACTCAGGAAGAGAGACTGGCGCGGGCAAATGAATAATGCGATCTAATTGGTTTTTCTTGGTATCCCACGCCACTAATTTAGGCTCAATACGTGGCGCCTGCTGGCCAGAGTCTAATAGCCAAACTCTGTCTTGATCGTCGGTTCGCAGCCCCAACACCCAATTAAGGCAAGTGTCAGGTTCTTTCGCTTTGCCCTGCGGATCATGGCATTGCTGCCAATCCGAATTAGGAAAAGGCTTAGTACTACCATCCGCTAAAAGCTCTGCCACCTTAATGTTAGGTTGATAGAAAGGGTGATAACTGAAAATCAATCGTTCATCTGATGTGAAAGTAATACCGCCCACAGCCCCATCAAGTTCGGCAAAGACTTCCATTTTTGCCAGCGGCTCAGTCTGTGTCGCCCATGAGTGAGAACACAACAAACTGGTTGCCAGTAGAGTAAAAGCCTTTGATAACATTGGGTATGTAATGCGCGTAGATAATATGGTCATCTTCATTCCTCCTAACGTGGGCCAGCTAAAAGCGTTAAACTTGCTTCGCCTAATCTATGCTGCCAAAGATAGAATCCCACCAAAGCGGGTGTTGATCCCTTGTCTATCGGCAACTGCGCCACATCCAAAGCATGCACTGTCCATACATAACTGTGTTCACGTCCCTCTGGTGGACAAGGTCCAAAGAATCCAGGTTTACCTAAATCGGTATTAGCTTCAATGGCACCACTGGGTAGCGCTCCGCCATTCACACCACCTGCGAGAGTCGACACCTGTGCCGGAATGTCATACACAACACGGTGCCAAAAACCACTGCCAGTAGGCGCATCTTTGTCATATAAAGTGACAGCAAAGCTCTTGGTACCGGCAGGTACATTTTGCCAAGTTAAACGCGGCGCAATATTTTCGCCCGAACAACCAAATTGATTCCAATAATACTCAGGAGGGAACCTTGAATTATCAGCTAAATTACTTTCGAGACTAAACGCAGAGGCACTGTCGTCAGCCATAACGTAATTAATACTGGCGGCCAAAGCGACAGTCACCAAGAGAGTATTTTTAAAAGAGGAGAAATAAGGCGATTTCATAATGTGCTGAACCCATTTTTGAACTGTCCTAGAACAGTCATTAACCATTGATTTGAGAATGTGGGTTAGCATATCAATCAAATTATGATTGATAAGGCGCATTTGGTTGATATGAGTTTCAAAAAATATTGGATAATCTCAACATGCTTCTCAGTTATTTTTAGGTTATGGTACTTTCAGCAAAAATAATGCAAAAAAGTAACAGCCAAACGACTAAGATATGTTCTTAACACAATAATATAACGAGGTTTCGCTATGATTAAAGCGGCTTATCAACCTTGGTTTCCCTTGAACAGAAACCTAAAGCCACACCCGAACCTGAGTTGCAGATTAGACCATTTATCTTTAACCATACTGTGGCAAGAACTTGATAACGATGCATTCACGATGGAATTGTATTTCCCTACGATTTCAGGAATACAAGTAATTGATGAGTCAAGTTATCAAACCTTCTTAGATAACATAAGTGATAACTTTAGTGATATTCAACATGATGATAAAAGCAATACGCCATTCCCTATTGATTCAGATTTAAATATCACGAATCAATCCAATGCCGATTATTTTTCTTTACCTTGGCCAATATGGAAGTCGGTAAAAAATGCACGCCGTCCTTATTATGGTGAATTAGGCGAACATATTTACCAAGACCTATACAGTTATTATATAGTGGGCGCCGATAGTGTCTACTTGATCGATACTGATGTAGAACCTACAGTCAATGTCTTATCTCGTTAACTATGAAGTTAATCGCTGTTAACCGAACAACTGCAGAATTAATCACAATGGGGTTAGTGAGCATATTGTTAATAATAACTACAATATGTTTTTTGCGTGAAATATCGCCAGCCAACACAACCGATTACATTTAAAGAGAGCAAGTTCAAAATAAGCAGATTGGCTAAATCCTCCGTTTTCATTACACTATCGACCTTCTCATCTTCACCCAAGAATGACCAAACCATGCCTGATTTTGCCTTACTCGCTGTGTTTATCCCGACTTTTTTCTTTGTTTCTATCACGCCGGGCATGTGCATGACACTCGCCATGACACTGGGTATGAGCATAGGTGTGCGCCGCACCCTGTGGATGATGTTGGGTGAACTGGTTGGGGTGGCGTTAGTGGCCACGGCCGCCGTGATGGGCGTTGCCAGTATCATGCTCAACTATCCCGAAATCTTTCAAATCTTCAAATGGATCGGCGGAATTTATTTAGGCTTTATCGGCGTACAGATGTGGCGCGCGCGCGGCAAGATGGCCATATTAAGTGATGATGACACTAACCCCAGAGCCAGCAATTTCACCTTGATCTCTCAAGGCTTTATTACCGCCATTGCCAATCCTAAAGGTTGGGCATTTATGGTGTCTCTATTGCCCCCTTTTATCAATGCCGAGCGCGACGTCACACCGCAGCTCCTCGCCTTACTGAGCATTATCATGGTGACCGAATTTACCTCTATGCTCGCCTACGCCAGTGGTGGCAAAAGCCTGCGCATCTTCTTGAGCCGTGGTGATAATATTCGCTGGTTAAACCGCATTGCGGGCAGCCTAATGATAGGCGTAGGAGTTTGGTTAGCCATGAGCTAACGGTTTGAACTAACCGCTTAATGTAACCCGTTCTACCTAAAATGAGCCCAATAAAGTCCTGTTAACGCGGTCTTTATGAAGGCGCTTTTTTGTAGGGCAACACATCCTGCATCTGCGCCATATATTGCTGCATTTGCAGTGTTTCTTGCTCAACAAAGTCGGCAATCGCCGCCTTAAATCCCAAATGGGCGATGTTATGGTAGGAATACATTGCTACGGGTTCAAAGCCTCGCAGCACCTTATGTTCCCCCTGCGCGCCCGCATCAAACACTTGAAACTCATGTTCAATACAATATTGAATACCTTGGTAATAACAGGCCTCAAAATGTAAACCGTCGAGCTCAACCGTCGTTCCCCAATAACGACCATATAAGCATTTCTGCCCTCGGGTATTCTCACCTTTTAAATACAAGGCGCCAGCGACCATCTCGCCCTTTGCATCTTCAACCACCAAGAGTAGGACTTGCGCAGCGAGTTGTGCCCCCAACTGCTGAAAAAAGGTTGGCGTTAAATAGCCGCGATGACCGGAGCGCTTAAGGTAAGTTAATTGATAACATTGGATAAAAGTCTGCCATTGCGAAGCGGTGGTCTGCTCCCCTTCGACAAACTGAAACTTAAGATTAAAAGGCTGTAACTGCGCCCGCTCCTTCAAGATATTTTTACGCTTACGGGAACTAAAGCCCGCCAGAAAATCATTAAAATCCCGATAACCGCGATTATGCCAATGGAACTGAGTGCCTAAGCGTTTTAACAGCGAATGTGGCAAACTTTCAAATAACGGCGTTTGTGTTGGGGTAACAAACAGGCTGTGCCATGAGGAAATCGGGTTATCGCCCAGCCCTGGCTGATTAAGAATAGCTTCCTCAAGTACGAGATTATCCTGCGCTGATATTAGTTGGCGATTCAATGTCATCAGCAGTAATTGCGCCACGCGCAGTTGCTCGGCGCGCTCTACTGCGGGATGAATGCCCATCCGTTGACCTTGCACTGGGGTAAAAGGGATCGCATTCACCCATTTGGGATAGTAATCGAGCCCATGGCGCTCATAGGCTTCGGCCCACGCCCAATCGAACACATACTCACCGTAGGAGTGGGATTTTTGGTACAAGGGCATGACGGCAATAAGTGGGAACTGATTGAAGTGCTTAGCCGTTTGCACACTGATAAACCCTCCTTCAGCCAAAGGCAACAAGCTTTTATCCTTACTGGCGACATCATTTAATGTGTCACCCGCATCGAACACGCATAAATGTCGAGGCGTCCAACCGGTTGCAGTGCAGGCGGAGCGGCTTTGCTCGAGTGCCAACAGAAACTCATGGCGGCAAAATGGATTCGCCTCACCCATGGCGGCATTCCACGCACTGGTCGAAATATCCGACATTGAGCTCGCAAAAGCCAAAATAAGCTGTCTCATTGGGTAAATTATCGTCCTTTACTGGTGTGAACAAGTATACGAGGTTGCAATTAAGCCTAATTCTCGGCACATTGCATAGCCATAATTAAAATAAATTCAGGATTGAGTATGCGTCCAACAAGACCTTTTAGACCTCTTATTCTCGCCATTGCGATGGCGCTTCCCT
Organism: Shewanella oncorhynchi; assembly: GCF_030848765.1. Lineage (NCBI taxonomy): Bacteria > Pseudomonadati > Pseudomonadota > Gammaproteobacteria > Alteromonadales > Shewanellaceae > Shewanella > Shewanella oncorhynchi. Next base: position 1,961,551 of record NZ_CP132914.1, on the reverse strand, counting down.
TACTATCATCTCCCAGTCTGCTTGCCGATGAATCGCCAATTTTCAGCCAGATGGCCACCGCACAACCTGTGTGGGCTAAGCATGGCATGGTCGCAAGCCAAGAAGCTCTCGCCAGTCGCACCGGCGTTGAGATCCTAAAGCAAGGCGGTAATGCGGTTGACGCCGCCGTGGCTGTCGCCTTCAGTTTGGCAGTCACCTTACCCCGTGCAGGCAATATCGGCGGCGGTGGTTTTATGCTGGTGCATATTGCCAAAGAAAACAAAACCATCGCTATCGATTACCGTGAAATGGCCCCTTCTAAAGCCAAGAAAAACATTTTCCTCGACGAAAATGGCGACGCAGTTGAAAAACTGAGCCGTGAACACGGTCTTGCCGTGGGTGTGCCAGGTACAGTGATGGGCATGAGCTTAGCCCTTGAAAAATATGGCACTATGACTCTCGCCCAAGTCGCCGCGCCCGCGATTAAAATGGCGCAGGAAGGCATTAGCGTGACGCCAGATCTTGCCCAATCCCTTGCTGGCCTAAAACGCCGCATGGCCCAATGGCCAACCACGGCCGCTATCTTCTACAAAGCCGACGGCAGTGACTATCAAGTGGATGATATTCTTAAACAACCTGAACTTGCCCATTCGTTAAGTCTTATCGCTGAAAAAGGCACCAAAGGATTCTACGAAGGTGAAACCGCCACTAAGCTCATCAATGCGGTGAAAGATGCTGGCGGCATTATGACCTTAGACGACCTTAAAAATTATAAGGTTGTGGAACGTGAACCCGTGCGCGGTGAATACCGCGGTTACCAAGTTGTGTCTATGCCACCGCCATCATCGGGCGGCGTGCACATCATAGAAATGCTCAACGTATTGCAGCAATTCCCGATAGACAAACTCGGCCACAATACCGCCCAGACGATTCATCTGATGGCAGAAACCATGAAGTACGCCTATAGCGACCGCAGCGAATACTTAGGCGATCCCGACTTTTATAAGGTGCCAGTCAGAGCCTTAACCAGTAAGGACTACGCCCAAAAAATCGCCAGCCAAATTGCGATGAATAAGGCAACACCGAGCGCTGAAATCAAGCCCGGCAAGCTCGCCCCCTATGAGAGCGACCAAACCACTCACTTCTCGGTAGTCGATAAATGGGGTAACGCTGTCTCTAATACCTACACCTTAAACTTCAGCTACGGCTCAGGTTTAGTGGCTAAGGGAACAGGGATTTTGCTCAATAACGAGATGGATGATTTCTCTGCCAAACCCGGCGTGCCAAACGGCTACGGTTTAGTAGGCGGTGATGCTAATGCGGTCGAAGGCAATAAGCGCCCACTCAGTTCAATGAGCCCAACAATAGTGATGAAGGATGGCAAACCCTTCCTCGTCACTGGCAGTCCAGGTGGTTCGCGCATTATCACCACCACACTGCAGATCATCATGAATGTTATTGATCATGGATTAAATATCGCGGAAGCCAGTAATGCGGCGCGGGTTCATCATCAATGGCAACCCGATGAATTGCGAGTCGAGTCCAGCTTTAATCGCGATACCATTTCCCTGCTCGAAGCCAAAGGGCACAAGGTAAAAGTTCAGTCCGCTATGGGCAGTACGCAATCAATCATGGTGACCGAACAAGGAATTTTTGGTGCGTCTGATCCGCGCCACTCAGGTAGCGAAGCCATCGGCTACTAGCATCCCCATGATGCCGATTTTAGTGAAAGAAATGAGTGTAAAGAAATGAGTGAGAGAAATAGGTGGATGAGATAAAAGGATTTATGACCTATTCGATCTAGGTCATAAACCCTGAGTAAAGCTTGTCCTTCCGCTCAACGAATACAAACTCGCAATCAAAAAGCCCTGCTATACATCACTGTATAAGAAGGGCTTTTTATTGTGTGGAAAAGTTATTATGCTAATTTACATTGTTTTTTACTTTAGTGACGCTGCAACTGAATCATGAAATATCATACTAAACACCACTCACTTCAAGACAAAACATGTAGGTGAATTGTACTGGGTGGCCAGTTATTTCTATCGTTGGGACACTTGCGTTGGCTGGTATCCACTCATATAGGCTTGCCATGGCATTCACTCATCGACGCGCAGCCAGTCCGTCCGTGGATGCTCGACCCTGTAGGCTCCCCTCATAATTCATAACCCCAACAACCATGAATTAATGAGAGTTCAGCTAGTTTCTTCGCAGCACAAAGCAAATCATCTGCTGATATGGGGTAATCATGCCGTCGTCGCAGCAGTTCTTTGCCCATCCTGATTGTTGATAGCACATTCCTTTTCTTTATCGTGTTTGCTTGGAAGTGCCGCTGTAATTGCTGTGTTTCCCCGTATAATCCTACCCACCAAAATGCCAGTTGCACCAATAATGCTATCAATAGCAGTATATCCATCCTCGCCGCGTAACGTGTTCTGCTATGACGTAAACCAAAGCCATAAGCGGGACTTTTTAAATCTCTAAAGGTTTCTTCTATTTGCATCCGCTTTTGGTAAATATTAACCAGTTTTTGAGGCGACATGGCTTCCATGGTCAAGTTAGTCACCAGTGCCCAAGGCTCTTTGGCGGTCAACTCATACGTCCATTGCGCAGTATGGTGACAGTCTGTTGTCGTACTTCGCTGACCTTTTCTGCCTTTACTTGGGGCCCTGAACAATACCATCTCACATAACAAAGGTTTCTTTACCGATAACGCCACCCGCCCAACATGTTTTGCGCGACGACGGGCTTGGGGATAAAGCGCTTTTAGTGAAAATTGGCGACCGAAAGGATGCGGCCGATAGACACTCAATCCTCTAACGCGACCCAGCCAATACCAACCGAGCAGCTCGACTTTTCGAAACCATGGATTACGAAAGCCCGCGTCAGTGACTATCAGCGGGGTGATGTTGTCAGGTAATACTTTTCTGAGTTCATTAAGAAACTGATTATGGGCGGTTTGAGTGCCTTGCAGCACTAACGGAAATGTTCGTTCGTAGAGCGTGATAGAGCGACCTTTGATAGCGATAGAGGCGCGTAGCGCAATAAGCTCACGACCTTCACGCATATCTGACCAATCCACCAATATTGTCGGCATCGTATGTGCTGCTAGCAACCACTTTGCATGCCACTGATAAACAGCCATTCTTTCATGGTGAAGATGCGGGTTGCCCAACAATCTATCCATGCGTTTTATTGAGTGCTTAGTATGAGTGCTGGTGCCATCAATGTGCCGCCCTAAATGCGTTAGGGTGAGGCAATCCGCGTTGATAAGTGCTCGGCAAGCAACCATGAGGGTATTGAGTCGCTTTTGATGGATTTCTGGACAATGTTGATAGAGAGATTGATGTAAGATAGTTAACACTTGCACCTTGAAGCCCTGTGATTGATGTTTGTTCGCACTTCCATCAGATCACACTTCAAGGTGCAAGTTCACTCCAATCTAATGATTTATATGTAAATCATCAGGGGATTCTTCAGTGCTCGACCGCCCCATCCATGGGGCGGACGGTCGTCTCGCTAATCACCATGGCTCACCTTTCAGCCATTATCATAACTTGTTGCTTCTAAAGACAGATCTAACATTCACAGTTATCAGATTGACTAATCATTTTATTTATTGATGACTTATAAATGCTTTTTAATAAGGCTAATAAAAATACACAGCAATCTTTTGGACATTTCTGAGTGAGATCATTAGCACTAACAAATGAATTTCGGATAAAAATTTCTATGGATTAGCGCTTGGCATAAGGTGCGCCAGCGCATTACTTACTAAACCAAATACAATTCAAACCAAAACCGCCGAGTGTCAGGTGTCACCTTAAGGCCTTTGTTAGAACTCTTTGATGATTATTATGGACTTACTTTCGATAGCAGTTTCATGTTCTTTAATTAACTCTTCCCACGGCCAATTAATTGTTACGTATTTCCTATAAAACAGGAATCGCCTATCAATAACAGTAATCTCATCATTAGCATCATTAAAAGCGATAACCAATCCTCGACCGTCTGAGTCAACTTGCAATTCTTCAAGTTTTTGCAAGACTGTTCTCAGGTTTGTTTTAATGATACGTGGCTGTCTTGTGGACGCAATGCTAAGTATTTCATCTAAAGTAAAACCTTCAATTAAAAGATTATCTTCAGCTTCAACAATTGCAGCCATAGCATGAGCATAAATACCTGTACTATCTTTCCTTTTTCTTATTCCTGAAGAAACATCTCGGGCAAACTGCTGATACGTTGTATCTAGTTGTTCGGCATGCGACATCGCAGCCGAGTCAAAAGCCTCGATATTGTTTAACTCAAGCAATGATTCTTGCTCTGTCTCAACATTTAATTCATCCAGATAAGCAAGAACGAGCTTTTGTAAAAGCCCAACATTTTTATAGCAATTTTTAGCCAATAGATTCAAAACAGAATCATTGAATTCAACTTTAAGTACAGAAGCACCCTTTTTAATGACTTGTTTTAACTCTAACTCTGTCCAGTCCACTGAGAGTTCGACAATTCTATCAGCCAAATCACGGTTAAGAGCAATTAACAAATTACTTCTAGTCCAGACACCAACCAACACAATAAAGCAACCGTAATCCCATAATGCTTTCAAGTCATAGGAAAATCTCAACCTTTCATCAATAGATAAATAATGAAAATCTTCAACAATCAATCTCTTTCCAGATTCTTTGATTAGGTCTGAAATAAATCGTAAATCATTAATATCGTGACCAACAGTTTTACCTTTTATTGCATCTTCTTGGCTTGTTTCTAGCCCCAGTTTTAATTTTATTTTAGCAATCAAGGCAATACCACCATCCGCTGTGGCTTCTATTTTCCCCTTTATAGTGTCCTTTTGAGTTTCCTCAACTATCAGCTTTATTCCTAATTGAGACAAAGCATCTGTATAGATATCTAAAGTTGTTGTTTTAAAACGACATTGAACAACCAAAGAATCAGGTATACATTTTTGTCTTAGCCAAGACTTACCAGATTTCGATGCTCCTCGTAATGCTACATGATTTTTTCTTCTCAAGTGCCTAGATATTTCAGCATCCAAATTCCCTCTATCTACGTATGAATACTCTAGAATCGTATTCGACACTCCAAAAACTTCATCACTATTTTTTTTCAATTAAATACATCCTTAGTAACAATTTATAGTGAGGGTGCTAACGCTCGCAGCATGGGCGAAACTGTAGCGAAGCGGAAATTTTGTCTCGGTGCCTACGATTGTTATGCGGTTTTCCCACCATGTATTCTCACTATAACTGAATATGTTGGGCCTGACTTTACCGAAAACAGTTTGATCCTAACGACCGAGCAAACAGAGCTGTCCTCTCCCAATATTTCAGTTATATCCATCAAGTGCAACGCATTACTCTCAGGTTTGATTAGCGGATGGTCCTCTAAACACCCGATCCATTGCTTAGCATTATTATGCTGTTGTAATGCTATGGGAAGAATCGGGCTTTCTTCTTTAGGGAACCCCCCTTTCTCGGCTACATAATATGAGTACGCTATTTTTGCCAGCATTCGAATGAAGGACCAGATATCTAATTTTGTTTCAACCTCGATACCTGTAGCTCGATTCTTATTTAGACAGTCTATTTCATTGCCGATGTGTAATGTGTCGATACCTGCAACCTCTATACTTGCAGGGTTAATATCCTTTGCTTTACCTCCGAGCGCCAATGGTGTTGTGAAGATAGGTAAGTGCATAGTGTGAAAACCGCCCTCGATAGGCATCTCTCCATCAACACGTTTCTGGCCAATTATGAATCTCACTGGTGCTGTCGGCGATTTATTACGCTTTTTATGCCGAGATGAAACCCCCATAGCACGACGGCCTACGTCTAGAAATCCCCTAAGCACACGAAGCTCTACCTTCGAAGTGATTTCTGCACATTTTGCGCAACTTGACTTTGGTAACACGAAATTTCCGTTCAATCCGAATGGAATTATGTGTTCATCAGTAAGCTTGTCTTTTGAATTTCCACAATAAATACATTGATTTACCGGTGAGTATTCAAACTTTGGCGCTCGCAGAAGTCGATTACTCATAGTTCTCTCGGTATATGCTTTAGCTCATAACGTCTTAGTATTTATGCGCTGCCACATCCGTGTAAATGGGTATGAATGATGCTATAGGAATTTGCTTTTTTGCGGTAGCGGTTTTTTATACAGTTTGATGGGTAATCACTTGATATCGTTTTAGCTTTCTCATTTTTCGCACTTATTGTTTGCTGATGAATCGCTATCTAACGACTCAAAACTCCAAGGAATACACCTCCCCTCGGAGTTGCCGCAGGGCGAATAGAGCTCTTGATTTAATAAAGAGTGCGTGAGTTCGGCATGGATGACCGACTAGCTTTCGCAGGTGCAGGGACGCATCCTTCGGAAGCGATAGCAAATTTGGCAATAAGCACAAGGGGCTTTCAACTCAGTTGGGGACGTCATGGAGCATCCAAGGAGGATAGGACGAGCAGTCCTCCTTGGTCGACTCTTTATTAAAAAATCAGGGGGTGAAGCCCCACGACTTTGATTGTGATTAAAGAATTCAAACGAAGTTTGTAATGGTAGAGATCACTATTTCACCGCCGATAGCTCGATAAATGCTGCGGTGTACATTTTTAGGTTCAGCATAAATTGCTTATGGGTGATGAACTCTTTTTCGGTATGGCCAGTGTATTCCACGCCCAGCATCGCTTGGGCAAAACTTAAAGCAATGGGGAATAATTTACTGTTCGTTGAGCCGCCAATTTCAACGGATTTAAGACCAACTATGCCAAGAACGCACGCCCTAGAAACGGTAATATCCTCGCCCAGTTTGCCATCATTTTTTGCTTAAAAGCCTGAAACAAAACATTTGTTACAAACTAAACACAAAATCGATGGAACCCCTAGTCCGATACATGTTAAACAGTCACATTAAGCTTAATTTAATGGTTTTAGCCGCACGTAGACTTCAATTTTTTCTTGAAATCCAAGGCCATCATCATGCAAACATCCATAACAATATCGACCTAACGGGGAACAAATAATGAAGGGACTAACCCTCAAACCGCAAGCCCTCAAAGCCCAAGCCCGCACGCTAAGTGCCATCGCTTTAGCCTTAACTTTGGGCGCTTGTAGCACACAACAACCCGAAGCCAGTGTTCAAGCAAACGCAGCGCCAAATGCAGTGTCAGCGCAAATTATCAGCCAGAATGCGACTAATCCATTCTTTAAACCCTATGATACTTTTATGGAAATTCCGGCCTTCGATAAAATCAAGCCTGAGCATTTCCTCCCCGCATTTAAAGCGGGAATCGCCCAACAACACGAACAAATTCGAGCGATTGTTGATAATAAAGCCAAACCCACCTTCGCCAATACGATTGAAGCCATGGAGTTTTCTGGCGATCTAGTGACGCGCGTTTCTAACGTCTTCTTTAACCTGACGGGCGCGGATACGAATGAAGCATTGCAAGCACTCTCCAAAGAAGTGTCGCCTATGTTATCGTCCGCCGAAGACGATATTTTGCTTAATGACAAACTGTTTCAAAAAGTTAAAGCTGTCCACGACGCAAAAGACAACCTGAAGCTCAGCACAGCCCAAGCCAAATTACTGGAAGATACCTATAAATCTTTCACCCGTGGCGGCGCTAACTTAAGCGAGCCAGATAAAACCAAACTGCGCGCGCTGAACGAAGAAATCGGCAAACTCAATTTAACCTTTGGTGACAATCTATTAGCCGAAACCAATGCATTCGAATTAGTGGTTGATAGTAAAGCCGATCTCGCGGGTTTACCCGCAGATGTGATTGCCACAGCCTTTGAAACCGCCAAAAAACGTGGCCACGAAGGCAAGTGGGTATTTACCACGTCTCGCCCTTCTATCACGCCTTTTTTAACCTATGCCGATAATCGCCAGTTACGTGAAAAACTCTACAAAGGCTATATCGAGCGCGGTAACAACAATAACACCAACGATAACAAGATTATCCTCGCTAAGATTGCTGCCCTGCGTGCTGAACATGCTCAACTGATGGGCTATAAAACCCATGCGGATTTCGTGTTAGAAGAACGCACAGCTAAAACACCAGAAAACGTCTACGGTTTACTCAATAAAGTATGGCCAGCGGCATTGGCCCAAGCCAAAAACGAAGTGGCTGATATGCAAGCTATGATTGACGCTCAAGGTGGCAATTTTAAGCTGCAAGCGTGGGACTGGGATTACTACGCCGACAAGATCCGTGTCGCTAAGTACAGCTTTAACGAGCAACAAACCCGTCCATATTTCTCCCTCGACAGTACATTAAAAGGCGTGTTCTACACGGCTAACCGTTTGTACGGTTTAACCTTTAAAGAACGCACCGACTTGCCAAAATACAATGCAGAAGTCCGTACTTGGGAAGTTTACGATAAAGACGGCAAACTGATGGCCATCTTTATGGGTGACTATTTCACCCGCGACAGCAAACGTGGCGGCGCTTGGATGAACTCCTTCCGCAAGCAATACAATATGAATGGCGTTGATTCTAAACCTATTATTGTCAACGTATTAAACTACCCTCGCCCAGCGGGTAATGAGCCAGCGTTGCTGACTTTCGATGAAGCCAGCACACTATTCCACGAATTTGGCCACGCACTACACGGCATGTTATCGAACGTCGAATATCGCTCACAGGGCGGCACCGCTGTACCTCGCGATTACGTTGAGTTCCCATCGCAAGTGAATGAAAACTGGATGACTCAGCCAGAAGTGTTAGCCCAATTTGCCAAGCACTACAAAACCGGCGAAGTGATCCCGCAGGAGCTAGTGCAGAAAATCCAAGCAGCCAGCAAGTTCAACCAAGGGTTTTCTACCGTTGAATACATGGCGGCCACTAAACTCGATTTAGATTGGCACACACTGACCGACACTACACCAAAGGATGCGGCCAAGTTTGAGGCGGACTCATTAGCGGCAATGGGACTGATTGAAGAAATTAGCCCACGCTATCGCAGCACTTACTTCTCGCATATTTTTGCAGGCGGTTATTCAGCAGGCTACTACAGCTACCTCTGGTCGGATATTTTAGGTGCGGATGCTTTCGAAGCCTTTAAAGAAAACGGCATTTTCGACAAGGCCACTGCGGATTCCTTCCGTTACAATATCCTTTCGAAAGGCGGCAGCGATGATCCTATGCTGATGTATAAAAACTTCCGCGGTAAAGAAGCCGGTATCGAGCCGCTACTGCGTAGCCGCGGATTACTGGCCGAGTAACATAACATCATCCCTCTAAATTGAAGTTTTAAATATCATAAACAGGGAGCGAATACTCCCTGTTTTTATTTTACTGATACTAAATAGGGAAATAGCGAGAAAGGTCAAGATGACAGAGTGCAGCTTGGCAGGTAACATCTTGGGAAAAAGATGTTACGGAACTTACGCCTAAACTTCTTAAATGCGGATTAGTAATAATGGTACGTTCCCGCTTCACATGTTAACCCACTATTATTCGCCACTTAGGCGGCATTAAATTTTCAATAGAGTTATATGATGAATATTGAGATGGTAGAAAAAGCAGATCATCTTAGTCTGCTCGATATTTGGGAAGCATCGGTGAGAGCAACCCACGACTTTTTAGCAGAAGAAGATCTACAGGAATTAAAGCCGTTGATCCTCGAACAATATTTTGACGCCGTTCACTTAAAGTGCGCTAAAAATGACAATGGAGAAATCCTCGGATTCTGCGGGGTACATGATGGCAATATTGAAATGCTGTTCATCTCACCTGACGCGCGCGGAAAAGGGATTGGTTCCATGCTAGCGACACATGCCATTAATGAACTGGGAGCCACAAAGGTTGATGTTAATGAGCAGAATGAGCAAGCATTAGGTTTTTACCAGCATATTGGTTTTTCAGTAACAGGTCGCTCACCCGTTGATGGACAGGGTAAACCTTATCCGCTGTTGCATATGGCGTTATATTCCATTGAGGGATTGTAGATGTATCCTGATTCAATCGATGAGAATAGGGTTGGAGAGTATCCGGCGGAAACAAAATCAGGCGGCGGTTATTTCTATGATCAAGTCTTAGAATATCGTGTTTGGTGCCGCCCTTGGCAAGGTGCTCCAGATGAATTTGATGGTGAAATCTACTATTACGCATTTCATACTTATAATGAGGCTCTTGAATTTTCGAATGAAACTGACGGGTCTGAAGCGCCTTTAGTACTTGTTAAACAGCTTGAATGGATTGATGAACCAGAAGCAGGAAAATTCATTCATAAAACAGGTGAACGCCTAACAGAATGGAGGGTTGAGTGGCTATTAGAGAGTCAACGTAAGGAGGACACTATTGCTAACTTTATAAGCGACAATCAAACATAACAATTTAATCAATAAAAAATAGTTTAAGACTGTCTTTCGACAACATTTCAACAAACTATTTTGGAACTGTGATTAGCGCGTTATCGGTAGATTTCCTTATCCTCTAAACCTCCTGTCTTGAAACAAAAAATGGTTAATAAATCCGCCCCAACATCAATAAATAAAGGCTTGTTAGGTTTCCCTAACAAGCCTTTATCTTATTACAATTAATCGACTAAACCGCGGCGCTTTAACAGTGCCTCTGTTGTCGGTTTTTTACCAGTAAAGTGAATATAATCTTGCATGAGATCTTCACTGTTACCTTTAGATAAGACTTCCTTACGGAATTTGTCACCATTATCGGCTTTTAAGCCACCTTGCTCGCCCATATAGGCAAAGGCATCGGCGGCAAACACTTCGGTCCACAAATACGCATAATATCCAGCTGAATAACCGCCAGAGAAGGCATGGCTAAAGTAGCTCGATTTATAACGCGGGGGAATTGGCGCAAAATCGAGGCCGTGTTTAGCTAATACTTGGTGCTCAAACTTCTCTACATCGCTAATTTGAGTATCGGCGCTGATAGAGTGCCATTCCATATCTAACAAGGCCGCTGACAGGTACTCAACGGTATCAAAACCTTGGCCAAACTTATTTGCCGCTAAGATTTTATCGAGCAGCGCCTTAGGAATTGGCTCACCCGTTTTATAGTGTTTGGCATAGTTAGCAATCACAGCAGGATCGATATTCCAATCTTCGTTAACCTGTGATGGGAACTCAACAAAGTCACGTGCGGTTGATGTGCCAGCCACGCTTGGGTATTTCACCTGCGAGAATAAACCGTGTATCGCATGGCCAAATTCATGGAACAGAGTGGTCACTTCATCGAAGGTCATTAGCGTTGGGCCATCGGCTGGCTTAGGAATATTAAGCGCGTTATAGACAACGGGCTTAGTGCCGAGCAGACCGCTTTGGGTGACGAACTCATCCATCCACGCGCCGCCGCCTTTGCCTTCACGGGCATACGGGTCTAGATAGAATAAGCCAATAGAACTGTTATCTTTATCAAAGACTTCAAAGGCTAAAACATCGGAATGCCACACAGGTAAATCAGTACGCGGTTTTAAGCTGATGCCATACAATTTATGCATAGCGAAAAACAACCCGTCTTTCAGTACAGTATTAAACTCGAAATAAGGCTTGATGCTGCTTTCATCGAGGGAGTATTTCTCTTGACGCACTTTATCGGCGTAATAAGCCCAATCCCAAGGTTGAAGCTCGAAATCACCGCCCGCCTTTTTGATTTCAGCTTGAATATCAGCCGCTTCCACTTTGGCGCGAGCTAAAGCTTTTGGCGCTAAATCGTCGAGGATTTCATACACAGCGGCTGGGGTTTTCGCCATTTGATCAGCAACCGCATAGGATGCCCAAGTATCGAACCCCAGTAAATTGGCTTTTTTAGCCCTAATTTGCGCCATTTTAACAATCAATGGACCATTGGTTGCGACGGCTCTGTGCGCCGAGGTTTCCCACACTTTTTGGCGCAGTTCACGGTTGCTCAGGCTAGAAAGAACAGGTTGGCGTGTCGTGTTGACTAAAGTAATCAAATAGCCTTCTTTACCAGCAGCTTTAGCAGCCGCAGCTAAAGTAGCAATTTCGCTGTCGGATAAACCGGCTAACAGGGCTTTATCAGTCACAACAATCACATCATCTTTAAATAATTTTAAGCTGTTTTGTGAAAAGTCCGTCGCTAAGGTTGCAAGCTCAGCGTTAAAGTCTCGCATCTTAGCTTTATCTTCGGCCGACAATTTCGCGCCAGCGCGGACAAACTGCTCATAGTAGTATTCAACTAAACGCTGATCTTCCGCATTTAGGCTGCCCTTTTGCTGGTATACGGCTTCAACACGGGCAAATAAAGTCGGATCAAGATAAATATTATCTCGGTGGGCAGATAGCTTAGGTGCAAGATCCGCTTCGGTTTTCTGGAAATCATCATCAGAAATCAGACCTGCGAGATTAAAGAAGGTACGCGATACGCGCGTTAATAATTCACCTGAGGTTTCCATGGCGAGAATGGTATTGTCAAAACTAGCCGCTTGTTTGTTATTCACAATCGCCGCGATTTCTGCATCGTGAGCTTTAATGCCCTGCTCGAAGGCGGGAGCATAATCTGCGGACTGAATAAGATTAAATTGCGGCGCTTGATCTTGCAGTGGACTCTTGCTCAGCAGCACATTAGTTGTTTCGGTTTTGACGGCGGATTGAGTCGCAACGGCATTTTTGGCTTCATTGGTGCTTACATCAGGCTTGTCTGAACAAGCGCCAAGTAACAATGCCGCAGCTACGGCTGTGGTAATAACGGACTTACGCATATTAACTCCCTTGGATGTTGCTGCCCTTTCGATTGTATTTTTAAGGTGAAAGGTGCGCGCAAACGGATTTTGGCTTTCGGTTTACAACAGTCTGTTTTAACGAACTTGTGTAGCTTCGTACGTCAATTTCGATGAACTACCTTAACAAGTTACGCGCATTTCAGCCAAGTTTTACCCGCCCAGAGCGCCGCTAATTTGTATCACTTTATGTGTATTACCCGTCTAAATAAGCCTATGCCAACGCTACGCTAAACCTAACTCACCTCAATCAAGCCAAGAGACATGCGCGCATAAGTGATCAACATTGGCTAAAATTTGATGTAAAAGAATTATTTAAAACAATTCTACTGAAGTTTTACGTCAAATATCCCCGACATAGACAAGGGGCTGAGCAAATAAAATGCCATTCCAATAACAAATATTAATTCTTCTTAATAAACTGTTTACTGTAATTATTTAAACATTGCTGTAACAAATAAACAGGCTAAACGGCTCACTATTTAGGCAAGCAAACCTTGAGTCACAATTTGAAACAGCTTTTATCCGATTAATGTCACATTCAGATCATCAAATGTCTTTATAATTCCCGCTCGTTAACTTAGCGGCAAATTAACCTAACAGTTAAATTACGCTGAATTAACGGGATGATGGGCATGTTCTTTTACGGAACATGCATTGGGGTCAAATAAATATAAATAGAGATAACTATGTTAAATAAGAAAATACTCGCAGTGATGATCACTGCCGCCCTTGGTGTAAGCGCCTGTAATTCTGATGACGACAAAGTCGTTCAAGCCGATTTACGGGTACTCGAAACCACAGATCTGCACACAAATATCATGGATTTCAACTACTACAGTGGCAAAAATGACCCAACTATCGGTCTAGCCCGTACTGCAAGCTTAATCCACGCTGCACGCAACGAAGCCAAAAACAGCGTACTCGTCGACAACGGCGATCTACTACAAGGCAGCCCAATGGGCGATTACATGGCTAAAGTTGGCCTGCAAATGGGTGATATTCATCCAGCCTATAAAGCCATGAACCTATTAGATTATGAAGTCGGTAATATCGGTAACCATGAATTTAACTATGGTTTAGATTTCTTAAATAAATCTATTAGTGGTGCAGATTTCCCTTATATCAACTCAAACGTTTATTGCGCCGACGATAATGGTTGCTGGAATGAGGTTAAAAAAGGTGAGCATTTATTCACCCCTTATATCATCAAACAAAAAAACATCATCGACAGTGAAGGTAATAATCAAACCATTAACATTGGTTATATTGGTTTTGTGCCACCGCAAATTCTATTGTGGGATAAACAAAATCTGACGGGTAAAGTGACGGTCGAAGATATTATTGAAACCGCGAAAAAATATGTCCCCGAAATGAAAGCCAAAGGGGCCGATATCATTATCGCCATTCCTCACTCTGGCATTGGTTCAACGGAAAATCCTGGCGATCCTATGGCTGAAAATGCCACTTACGCTTTGACTTATGTTGATGGTATCAATGCGATTCTATTCGGCCACAGCCACTCTATCTTCCCTGATGCTAAGTATGCCGACTTACCCAATACTGATGTCACTAAAGGCCTACTGAACGGCGTCCCCGCAGTGATGCCAGGTCGTTGGGGTGATAACTTAGGGGTTGTTGACTTTAAACTTGAACGTAGAGATGGCAAATGGCATGTCCTTAGTGCCAAAACGCAAGCTCGCCCCATATATAATGGTGCAACTAAGGAAGAGTTAGTTAGCCAAGATCCCGCAATTAAAGATGCAGTCGCAGCAGAACACCAAGGCACCCTCGCCTTTGTGGATGAACCTATCGGCGTTGCCGCAGCGGACATGTACAGCTTCCTTACCTTAGTGCAGGACGACCCTACGGTACAAATCGTTTCCGATGCGCAAATCGCTAACGTGAAAGCGAAATTACCTGCAGCATTAAAAGGGCTGCCAGTGCTGTCAGCCTCTGCACCCTTTAAAGCGGGCGGTCGCCACGGTACAACCAGTGATGCCGATCAATTTGTGCAAGTTGATAAAGGCCCACTGACCTTTAAAAACGCCGCTGATCTGTACCTGTATCCCAATACTATGGTGGCCGTCAAAGCAACGGGCGCCGAATTGAAAGATTGGCTCGAGTGCTCAGCGAACCAGTTCAATCAAATTGACCCAGCAAAAACCACCCCACAAGGTTTAATCAATTGGGATGGTCATCCAACCTACAACTTCGACGTACTGGATGGCTTAACCTATAAAATTGATGTGACCCAACCGAGCAAGTTTGACCGCGATTGCGCCGTCGTTAATGCCAACGCAAACCGTATCGTTGATTTAAGCTATAAAGACGAAAACGGCAAAGTCATCACAGGTGAAGAATTTGCCGCGAAAGAATTTATCGTCACCTCAAATAACTACCGCGCCTTTGGGGGTAAGTTTGCTGGTACGGGTAGCGACCATGTGGTACTTGAACTGCCCGATACTAACCGTGAAGCGCTAGCTGCTTATATCACAGCGCAATCTAAGTACAACGAAACCACAGGTAAGTACGAAGCTATGGTCAATCCAAGTGCCGATTACAACTGGGATTTCAAAACCATCACTACCAACGTCACATTGGACATTCGCTTCGAAACCCAAGACAGTGACAAAGCCGCTGCCTTTATCGAAGCCAATAAACAACGTGAAATGAAGAAGATCGGTAAGGATGAACTGGGTTTCGCCGTTTATAGCATCAACCTAACCAAATAAGCGTTCAATCCCGAAATATCATGCTCAAAAAGGCTCCTCGTGAGCCTTTTTTATTCCCTACAGATTAAATTAACGCTAATCTGCGATCTATAAACGGCGTGTCGCCATTTAGTTCATCATGCTCCACACTAAAGGTTAAACCTGCTTTGTGTCGCCAAATATCTGCCTTATTATTTAGCGGCGTCCTCGCAACAACAGAGAAAGCTTATGAAATATCAATCAATCTTATGTGCCACGGCATTAGTGCTGGGGACTGTGCAGCCAGCAACGGCCGATGTTCATCTCAAACTACCTAAAAATGCTGAAGTGTTAACGGTCAATGGCAAGCCAGCCGTAAAGAGTGGCGATCTCGTTTTAGCCGATGGGACCAATCAGATTGCCTTCCGTTATGCCGCGCAATATCGACAACAAGCTGACTCAGTGCATTATCTCTCCGACGTGCTCATCGTCCGTTTTGATGCATCAGCACAAACACTCACGCTGACACTTCCCGCCATCAACTCAGCCAGAGATGCAAAGAAATTTGATGAGTCACCTAAGCTGACACTATTAAATGCTCAAGATGAAGCAGTGGGTTTTACCAGTGATAAATTGATTAAGAATGGCATTCAACTGGGACGGGATTTCGAACACGAGATACTGCAGTACAACCTTAGCAATCATCCGGCTTCATTAAATCTCACTATGAATACCGCAACAACGCAAGCAAGCGACGCCATTGCACCAGTATTGGCAAGCCAGCCGCAAATACACCAAACATCAGCAGCCACATCCACGAGCTTGATCGCGCCAGCAGTTATGTCGTCAGCAGTCGCAGCGAACAATGATAAGGCTCAGCAAATCACTCCAGCGACGACACCTAGCCAAGCTGAAATCAGTCAAATGCTGGATTACTGGTACAAACAAGCTAACGACAATACCAAAGCCAGCTTCAAAGCTAAAATCAACAAAGAGTGACCCATAGAGCACGCAAGCGTTGAAGAGAGTATTTGTCCTCTAACCATCAACATTGCTTCAGCTATCTATTTCAGACCGCCAGCTTAGTGTCACTATGAACTGGCGGCTCTATTAGAGTCCATAAAATGAGAACTTAGTAAAACTTAAGCTCATTAAGAAAGTGTTCAGTAAACCCATTACCACTTCACAGCTTAATGTTATTTCAAACAATGAAACGGTTTCAAAAACGCTAAAACATGTAAATTGCAGACGCAAAAAAACCAGCTTATCAGCTGGCTTCGTTACATCTCAATGAGATCATTAGGCGCTTGGCGGTGACCTACTTTCTTTTATCCCTGAAGGGGATACATGGGGGCGAGTCATCATTGCCTAAAATGCGCAGCATTTTGATGATGTGTCGCGCGGAGCAATGTATTGCGCAGCTGGGGACCCCGCTCAGCGGCGGGTTGACATCGAGATAAGTTTTTGCGAAGCGTATAAACACCAAAGCCCTAGCGGTTTAGGCTAGGGCTTTGGTGTTTATTTGGATGCTTGGCGATGACCTACTCTCACATGGGGAGACCCCACACTACCATCGGCGCGTTTGCGTTTCACTTCTGAGTTCGGGATGGGATCAGGTGGTTCCACAAGGCTATTGTCACCAAGCAAATTCTGTTTATTACCGTGTCCATCTCTGGACCACGTTAATAATAATTCGGAAAGCTGATTTTCTTTGAGTCTTTAACTTTATCAAGCATCTGTATTCTGTCTAAGGCTTTTCGTACGACCTCCATGGAAGGAGGAAGTGCTAGAAAATGTCTGGAACATTTTCAGTAAAACCCATCTGGGTTGTATGGTTAAGCCTCTCGAGTCATTAGTACATGTTAGCTCAACGCCTCACAACGCTTACACACCATGCCTATCAACGTCCTAGTCTCGAACGGCTCTTTAGAGGAATTAAATTCCTAGGGATGACTCATCTTAGGGCTCGCTTCCCGCTTAGATGCTTTCAGCGGTTATCGATTCCGAACGTAGCTACCGGGCAATGCCATTGGCATGACAACCCGAACACCAGCGGTTCGTCCACTCCGGTCCTCTCGTACTAGGAGCAGCTCCCTTCAATCATCCAACGCCCACGGCAGATAGGGACCGAACTGTCTCACGACGTTCTGAACCCAGCTCGCGTACCACTTTAAATGGCGAACAGCCATACCCTTGGGACCGACTTCAGCCCCAGGATGTGATGAGCCGACATCGAGGTGCCAAACACCGCCGTCGATATGAACTCTTGGGCGGTATCAGCCTGTTATCCCCGGAGTACCTTTTATCCGTTGAGCGATGGCCCTTCCATTCAGAACCACCGGATCACTATGACCTACTTTCGTACCTGCTCGACGTGTATGTCTCGCAGTTAAGCTGGCTTATGCCATTGCACTAACCGTACGATGTCCGACCGTACTTAGCCAACCTTCGTGCTCCTCCGTTACTCTTTGGGAGGAGACCGCCCCAGTCAAACTACCCACCAGGCACTGTCCCTAATCCCGATAAGGGACCTAGGTTAGAACATCAAAACTACAAGGGTGGTATTTCAAGGACGACTCCATCATGACTAGCGTCACAACTTCATAGTCTCCCACCTATCCTACACATGTAGGTTCAATGTTCAGTGCCAAGCTATAGTAAAGGTTCACGGGGTCTTTCCGTCTAGCCGCGGGTATACGGCATCTTCACCGCAATTTCAACTTCACTGAGTCTCGGCTGGAGACAGCGTGGCCATCATTACGCCATTCGTGCAGGTCGGAACTTACCCGACAAGGAATTTCGCTACCTTAGGACCGTTATAGTTACGGCCGCCGTTTACCGGGGCTTCGATCATGAGCTTCTCTTGCGATAACCCAATCAATTAACCTTCCGGCACCGGGCAGGCGTCACACCGTATACTTCCTCTTGCGAGTTTGCACAGTGCTGTGTTTTTGATAAACAGTTGCAGCCACCTGGTATCTGCGACTCCCGTCAGCTTAGAGAGCAAGTCTCATCACCAACAGGAGCGTACCTTCTCCCGAAGTTACGGTACCATTTTGCCTAGTTCCTTCAGCCGAGTTCTCTCAAGCGCCTTGGTATTCTCTACCCGACCACCTGTGTCGGTTTGGGGTACGATTCCCACTAACCTGAAGCTTAGAAGATTTTCCTGGAAGCATGGCATCAACTACTTCAGTCCCTTAGGACCTCGTCATCAGCTCTCAGTGTGTACATTTAAGTACGTGTCCCCGGATTTGCCTAAGAACACCACCTACCACCTTAAACGCGGACTACCAACGCCGCGCTAGCCTAGCCTTCTCCGTCTCTCCATCGCAGTTAGCGGAAGTACAGAAATATTAATCTGTTTCCCATCGATTACGCCTTTCGGCCTCACCTTAGGGGTCGACTCACCCTGCCCCGATTAACGTTGGACAGGAACCCTTGGTCTTTCGGCGAGGGGGTTTTTCACCCCCTTTATCGTTACTCATGTCAGCATTCGCACTTCTGATACCTCCAGCGTGGGTTACCCCTTCACCTTCAACGGCTTACAGAACGCTCCTCTACCGCGCACAGTAAACTGTGCACCCGTAGCTTCGGTGACTAGCTTAGCCCCGTTACATCTTCCGCGCAGGCCGACTCGACTAGTGAGCTATTACGCTTTCTTTAAATGATGGCTGCTTCTAAGCCAACATCCTAGCTGTCTAAGCCTTCCCACATCGTTTCCCACTTAGCTAGTACTTTGGGACCTTAGCTGACGGTCTGGGTTGTTTCCCTTTTGACGACGGACGTTAGCACCCGCCGTCTGTCTCCCGAGTAGTACTCATTGGTATTCGGAGTTTGCAAAGGGTTGGTAAGTCGGGATGACCCCCTAGCCTTAACAGTGCTCTACCCCCAATGGTATTCGCTCGAGGCGCTACCTAAATAGCTTTCGAGGAGAACCAGATATCTCCCGGTTTGATTGGCCTTTCACCCCCAGCCACAAGTCATCCGCTAATTTTTCAACATTAGTCGGTTCGGTCCTCCAGTTGATGTTACTCAACCTTCAACCTGCCCATGGCTAGATCACCGGGTTTCGGGTCTACACCTTGCAACTAAACGCGCAGTTAACACTCGGTTTCCCTACGGCTCCGCTATTCGCTTAACCTCGCTACAAAATGTAAGTCGCTGACCCATTATACAAAAGGTACGCAGTCACGGTCTCAAGAACCGCTCCCACTGCTTGTACGTATACGGTTTCAGGTTCTATTTCACTCCCCTCACAGGGGTTCTTTTCGCCTTTCCCTCACGGTACTGGTTCACTATCGGTCAGTCAGGAGTATTTAGCCTTGGAGGATGGTCCCCCCATATTCAAACAGGATGTCACGTGTCCCGCCTTACTCGTTTTCATCAATGGTTAGTTTTCATGTACGGGGCTATCACCCTGTGCCGCTGCGCTTTCCAACGCATTCCACTAACACCCCACTGACTTAAGGGCTAATCCCCGTTCGCTCGCCGCTACTAGGGGAATCTCGGTTGATTTCTTTTCCTAAGGGTACTTAGATGTTTCAGTTCCCCTCGTTCGCCTCGCAACACTATGTATTCATGTTGCGATAACAGCTTATGCTGCTGGGTTCCCCCATTCGGACATCGTTAGCTCAAATGCTTGTTACTAGCTCGCCAACGCTTTTCGCAAGTTACTACGTCCTTCATCGCCTCTGACTGCCAAGGCATCCACCGTATACGCTTAGTCGCTTAACCATACAACCCAAATGAGTTTCACTCACCTGCGCCGCATTGCGACCAGCTTGGTTTTACTTGTCTCACTTCTGACCAAAGAAGTGGACGCGCCTTAGACGTAAACTATTCAGCAAAGAATAATTTACTATTGAATATTCAAGACACTTAATAAAGTGTTTGAGAACTCATGTTCAATGCTTGCGCATTAAACGTTTTGTAATTAATCACATGACAGACTCATGCAATTAAATACTATCAGCTTTCCAAATTGTTAAAGAGCGGGCTTAAAAAAGCCAAAGATAATTTTTAAGTTTATCTTTGGCATCTCTATCCATAGTGCATATGTCTTATTACTTTGCAATAAAGTCAGAATAAGGTGTAAATGGTGGAGCTATGCGGGATCGAACCGCAGACCTCCTGCGTGCAAGGCAGGCGCTCTCCCAGCTGAGCTATAGCCCCATTTACATGCAGTGCGAGTAAGTAAGATGTTCCAAACCTCTAAAAGGATTGGTTTGCCAAATCGAGTTATCCGCGGCAAATTAACGCAACGTTTAGTTCACTAAACGAGTGTTAATTTAACAAAAGAGAACGAAGATTTGGTGGGTCAGAGTGGACTTGAACCACCGACCTCACCCTTATCAGGGGTGCGCTCTAACCAGCTGAGCTACAGACCCATCTTATTGATAAATCTACAACCATCTAGAACCACCGACCTCACCCTACTCTTTATGAAGGGATTGGGGTGCTAACCAGCTGAGCTACAGACCCATCTTTTACTCTTTCTTCTATCAAGCAAATCTGTGTGAACACTCAACAAACATTAAGTTAGTCGTATAGGTAAGGAGGTGATCCAGCCCCAGGTTCCCCTAGGGCTACCTTGTTACGACTTCACCCCAGTCATGAACCACAAAGTGGTGAGCGCCCCCCCGAAGGTTAAGCTACCCACTTCTTTTGCAGCCCACTCCCATGGTGTGACGGGCGGTGTGTACAAGGCCCGGGAACGTATTCACCGTGGCATTCTGATCCACGATTACTAGCGATTCCGACTTCATGGAGTCGAGTTGCAGACTCCAATCCGGACTACGACGAGCTTTGTGAGATTAGCTCCACCTCGCGGCTTTGCAACCCTCTGTACTCGCCATTGTAGCACGTGTGTAGCCCTACTCGTAAGGGCCATGATGACTTGACGTCGTCCCCACCTTCCTCCGGTTTATCACCGGCAGTCTCCCTAGAGTTCCCACCATTACGTGCTGGCAAATAAGGATAGGGGTTGCGCTCGTTGCGGGACTTAACCCAACATTTCACAACACGAGCTGACGACAGCCATGCAGCACCTGTCTCACGGTTCCCGAAGGCACTAAGCTATCTCTAGCGAATTCCGTGGATGTCAAGAGTAGGTAAGGTTCTTCGCGTTGCATCGAATTAAACCACATGCTCCACCGCTTGTGCGGGCCCCCGTCAATTCATTTGAGTTTTAACCTTGCGGCCGTACTCCCCAGGCGGTCTACTTAATGCGTTAGCTTGAGAGCCCAGTGTTCAAGACACCAAACTCCGAGTAGACATCGTTTACGGCGTGGACTACCAGGGTATCTAATCCTGTTTGCTCCCCACGCTTTCGTGCATGAGCGTCAGTCTTTGTCCAGGGGGCCGCCTTCGCCACCGGTATTCCTCCAGATCTCTACGCATTTCACCGCTACACCTGGAATTCTACCCCCTCTACAAGACTCTAGTTCGCCAGTTCGAAATGCTATTCCTAGGTTGAGCCCAGGGCTTTCACATCTCGCTTAACAAACCGCCTGCGCACGCTTTACGCCCAGTAATTCCGATTAACGCTCGGACCCTCCGTATTACCGCGGCTGCTGGCACGGAGTTAGCCGGTCCTTCTTCTGTAGGTAACGTCACAGATATAGCGTATTAAACTACACCCTTTCCTCCCTACTGAAAGTGCTTTACAACCCGAAGGCCTTCTTCACACACGCGGCATGGCTGCATCAGGGTTTCCCCCATTGTGCAATATTCCCCACTGCTGCCTCCCGTAGGAGTCTGGGCCGTGTCTCAGTCCCAGTGTGGCTGATCATCCTCTCAGAACAGCTAGGGATCGTCGCCTTGGTGAGCCATTACCTCACCAACTAGCTAATCCCACCTAGGTTCATCCAATCGCGGAAGGCCCGAAGGTCCCCTCCTTTCCCCCGTAGGGCGTATGCGGTATTAGCAGTCGTTTCCAACTGTTATCCCCCTCGACTGGGCAGATCCCTAGGCATTACTCACCCGTCCGCCGCTCGCCGCCTCAGGAGTAAACTCCCTTGCGCTGCCGCTCGACTTGCATGTGTTAGGCCTGCCGCCAGCGTTCAATCTGAGCCATGATCAAACTCTTCAATTAAAGTTTTGTTGCTTCCGTCTTACGACTTCAGCGGCTCAATGAATTCTACTGTTTTGATTCGCTTTGCTCACTAAGAAGCATCGCGTTTCAATTCATACATTACTGTATGTACATATTACTATGAACACTCAATCACGCTTCCTGTTAAGGAGAATGACTTGAAAACATTGATTTAAATTTTTGACTGCCAACCCTAAGGCTAAGCAGTTTCGATTAACTCAACACCTGTGAGTGTCCACACAGATTTGCTTGATAAATTGTTAAAGAGCATGGTTAGCAGCTTATTCAGCATTTAACCCTTGACCCCACTGGGTCAGTGGATGCGCATTATAGGGATGTCAGATTTTACCGCAACCCCTTTGGCGCGAATAATTACGAAAAACGATTCAAGCGCACACTTTTTAAACTAAAAGTGTGTTTTAACGCCAATATTATCGAATCTATGCTGAATTAAGGGCAAAGATGAGATTAATCCAGCGCTAGAAATGACAAGAGCCAACCTATTGGTTAGCTCTTTATCTCATGCGAAATAGCTTTACTTCTGATTTCTATCCAACAAGAGCAACAACTGGCACCGCTTATATCGCAACCTTGGTTGACGAATCAGCCCATGATGAACTGATTATAAGTAGTAGAACTCCAACTAACCCACGCTTTTTAAGTAAGCTGGCACATCGGCAATACTGTCGAGTACCACAGTGGCATCACTGTCATCAGCAATAACCTTACCACTGCGCACTAATATACGAGTAGTCACGCCCGCAGCTTTCGCGGCCTGCATATCTTCGGCTTTGTCGCCAACCATGACTGAGTTCGCTAAGTCGATTTTTAAGAATTGCGCCGCATCATTGAGCATACCCGGCTTAGGTTTACGGCAATCACAATCGACCTTATATTCCCCTATGCCTTTCTCGGCATGATGCGGGCAATAGTAAATACCATCGAGCTCGACCCCTTTGTCGGCAAAGTTCCAATCCATCCACTCCGTTAAGCTGTGGAATTGGTCTTCAGTATACATGCCACGGGCAATACCGGATTGATTAGTGACGACAACTAACTTGTAGCCCATTTCTTTTAAAGAGAGGCAAGATTCAAACACACCGTCAATATATTCGAAGTCATCCACTAGGTGGACATAACCATGGTCTTTGTTAATCACACCATCACGGTCTAAAAATACTGCTCGACTCACTGTAATACTCCCAAATCGCCTAAGGCGTTATCGCGCTATTATTCCATTCATTATCAGAAATTGCACCGCGAAGTTATGCTTTTAGCGCTAAATTGCGCGTTAGTGATATTTCGTGGCTGTACAGGCAAATCTCTATGCACAGCTTGTGTCTATGCGAGATAGCAATTGTCCCACCAAAGCAGCGTACAAAAAATCCAGCAGTGGAATGTGTAATGGCACTGTTTTAATCAAAATACTCAATCGAAGAAGCTGAACAGCATTTTTACAAATAATTGCTACTGTTGCCATCGAAGCCGCTCGCAAGTAATGCGCTTCAAATCGTAAGAGAAAACCACAAAAAACCCCGTCGTTTGGACATTGTTAGTCTCTTAGATGCTGCACTCAATCAAGCATTTCCCTTTATTTGTGGTGTTTTTAACGGTAATCTTGGGCAAATAACGAGAAAATACCCGAAATAGACGGAAATAATGAGTCGAACTACGCCTATCGTCCACAAAACCCGCACCCAGTTAGTTGTGGAAGTGCTCAGAGAGAGAATTCTTTCAGGTGACATAGCCGCAGGAGAACCCCTCAGACAAAGTGCCTTGGCTGAAGCGTTAAATGTCAGCCGTATTCCGGTAAGAGAAGCATTATTGCAACTCGAAGCTGAAGGACTCGTTAAGTTTGAGCCCCATAAAGGTGCGACTGCGACCGTTTTATCCGTCGAACAAGTCACCGAACTCTTTGAATTACGTGCAATGATCGAAACCGATCTGCTTGCGAAAGCGATCCCACGACTTCAAGAGGCTGATTTAGAAAAAGCAGAACGTGTACTCGAGCAATTGGAGTCGGCCTTCAAACATGAAGATGCCGTCGCCAGTTGGAGCGAGTTGAATACGCAATTTCACACTTGCTTATATCAGGCGGCTAATCGCCCACACACCCTTGAGGTTGTTCACGGCCTCAATACTAATTGTGATAGATACATTCGTTTGCAGTTATTGCTCGCGGGGGGAATTCCTGCCGCAGAGCATGAGCACAGGGCTTTGCTCAACCACTGCAAACTGAGAGAAACAGAAAAAGCGACGGCGCTACTGCGTCATCATATTCTGCATGCCGCAATGACAATTCGAGATCTCGTCGCCAAACAGGTGGTCTAGATCACGGACGGCCATTAGAGTTGCCGATAAGCTTTGTTGTCGATTCAAGGCAGCGCTCAGGTTCTGCCTTTTTTATTTGAGAGAAACCACCATGCAGTACGCCACTATCACAGGTTGGGGCAAATGTGTTCCACCAGCCACGCTGACCAACGATGATCTTGCGACCTTTATCGAGACATCCGACGAATGGATTAAATCTCGCACAGGGATCAGCCAGCGCCATATCAGTCATGTAAATACCTCTGAACTTGCTTCAGTTGCAGCACAACGTGCGCTCGCAGCAGCAGGTATTGATGGCAGTGAAATCGACATGATCATTCTTGCCAGTGCCAGCCCAGACACTTTGATCCCAAATATTGCATCCACTGTACAAGCTAATATTGGCGCCAGTTGTGCCGCATTCGATATCAATGCTGCCTGCAGTGGCTTCTTATATGGCTTAGGTTTAGCCAGCTCACAAATCAAGAGTGGCCAGAGTAAGAAAGTATTAGTCATTGGTGCTGAACGTTTATCTTTCTATTTAGATTGGTCACGCCGCGAAACCGCAGTGCTATTTGGTGATGGTGCAGGTGCCGTTGTGGTTGAAGCGACAGATGTTGCCGGTGGCGTGCTCGGTTATGAGCTGAATAACGATCCTGAAGGTCGTGATATTCTGAAAGCGGGCTTTGGCACGGCGATGGACAGATTCTCAGCCGACTCATTGGACTTTTTCATTGAATTCGATGGCCAAGAAATCTTCAAGCGTGCGATTAACGGAATGAATAAATTGAGCACTAAAGTGCTTGAAAAATGTGGTGTTGATAAGGATGAAGTGGATCTCGTGATCCCGCATCAAGCCAACGAACGTATTATTGATACCTTAGTTAGCCGAATGAAAATCCCGAAAGAAAAAGCCTTCGTGAACATCGCTAATTATGGCAATACCTCGGCGGCGACGATTCCAATTGCCATTTGTGATGCGTTAGAACAAGGCATTATCAAGCCGAATCAAACCATACTCTCTTGTGCCTTTGGCGCAGGCTTAACCTCTGCCGCACTCTTGCTGCAATGGGGAAATCGTGTCACACCTATCAATATCAGTGATGCCGAGTTACCACCTTGCGATAAAACAGGCATAGAGTTAGTCAAACGCGCTGTAGATTATTTTTGTAAGCCGTAAACGGTTTTTGCAAAACGATTACATAGTGTTTCACTAAAACAAAAAGCCATCTTAATCGATGGCTTTTTTAGTTTATGACTACAGAACTTATTCATTCAGCTTGCTAATGATCATCTCATCCCAATAGATAGCTTGATTAAAATGTTCGGCGAGTTTTTGATTTAACTCATTAAAGCCTTTAATCACGCCTTCGCTACCACTAATACAAGACCAGACAAATCGATGGCAATTATTGTCGAATAAATCATATTCCCGATACTGATAAATCGCCTGTTCAGCGCGGGGCAACACAGACTCGGCAATAAGAGGCTGATGTTGGTGATTACAGGCAAGATAGATTTGGCTACCGGTCCGTCCCGCTAAAAAACGCTTTACCGATACAGCCCGCACCAGCCCTGAGCCATGTAACTCTACGAGGCAATCATCACCAAGCCAAATGCCAGTATGCTCAATCACACCAAAAACATAACAACAGACGATACTCCCAGGAATTGGCGATACTTGTTTTAATCCCTTTTGCCATTGACTCGGTGCTGCCATCATAGCGCGATTGGCAGCGGGGTACTTAGGGGCCTTACCGAGTAATCTGTCACGCTCGAGCTGTTGACGCTGCTGGCGCTCATCGGCCAGCAAAACCGCACCTATTACGGCACCACCCACCCAAAGTAAAGGTAACGGCATCATATTCTCCTACACACTCGACTTAGTAGAGTGAAGTACAAGTTGGTTGGATTGCCAAGCTAACGGCAGGTTGAATTTGAATAGAGGATTAAATGTAAACTGAGTTTAGCCTGTCAGTGATTAACCTAAGATGAAATCAAAGTGAAATCAAAGTGAAATCAAAGTGAAATCAATCCATCTCAAATGAATTCACTCACCACAAAGAGTGATTTCTGTTAGCACTGACTAAGTCGATTTTTGCAGTAAATCAGCCACAGTAAGCTTTGCCGCACCGCCCATAGCAGCCATTTGCGCGAGTAATAATTCCCCACAAGCTAAGGCATCGGTCAGTGCGCTATGGGCTGTATAAATGGGTAAACTGTAACGTTCGCGACAAGCACCGAGACGCAAGCTCCCCTCTTTAATCACTGAGTGTTCCCGTAGTAAACGGTGCTTTTCAACCATTAAAGTATCAATTGCAGGTAAAACAAGGGCTTGATGATAAATCGTCAATAAATCCTGCTGTAAAAAACGACAATCTAAAGGGGCATGATGTGCCACCAGCACACGGCCATAGGTTTGATTGATAAACCAGCCCATGGCTTCCTCAATGGTGACAGCTTGCACCAAATGATTATCAAGAATGCCGTGGATCGTCGCGCTTTGGCCTACGCTGCCGCGAATTTGCACTAACTTTTGCTCGGCGCGTACCAACGGGATCTCACCGCGCTCAATCGGCACCAATCCAATGCTGAGAATTTGATCTTGCTGCGGATTGAGCCCTGTCATCTCCAAATCCATCGCCGTTAACGGCGCTTCGGATAACGGCATTGCCAGCAGAGGCAACAGCGACTGATAATAGCCTTTAAATAAATGATGTTGGCAACGCAGCGCCCGCCAATTGAGCTGAGTTTTCAGCAACAATGTATTCATATCAAAAGCTTCGCATAAATTTCATCTTCATCCCCGCCTGCGCCTCATGTACGACTTTAAAAGCGTCACGTAACTGATGACGAACCAGCGAAGATAAATGCCCAGGCAGCAAATAATTACTCACCTCTACCCCTTGATTATATTGATAACCTTGGTTCGATAACCGCATATGGGCGATAAACTCGTGGGCATCAGCCAAATTGAGCGCATCTTGTCGATTGAGAATATTCGCATCCATCAAGGCACGAATACGTTTTGCAGTATTCACTTCTTTAATGCCCGCAGACAAGGCATAAACACGGGCAATATCGTTGATCAATGCATTGCCCTTATGTTTCAAATCTATGCCTTTAACTTCGCTACCATCCCGTTCGAGTACAAATTTGCGGAAAAATCCTAGCGGCGGCGACTCCACCAGCGAATTACCAGTCATACCCGCGAGGAAAATATCATTATCGCGGGTTTGAGCTAAGACTTTATCCTGTAAGGCATCAAAAAGGGTTTGCGGACCGTAAACCGATCGCATATCGAAGAAGATGCTGGCGTGCATTAACGCCTTAGGCTCAGGCGTTATGACCCATTTTTCAAATACCTGTTGCCACTGTTTGAGTGACATCCGCCATTGGGGATTTTGCGCCATAATATTGCCGGGACAAAATTCATAACCGCATTGGTCAAGCCCTGCGCACACGGCATGGGTTAAGGCATCAAAATAACCTTTAGCAAAATCATCCATCTCTTCTGCGACTAACAAGCCATTATCTTGATCTGAACACGCAGCCTGATCTTGTCGTCCCTGGGAGCCAAATGCCAACCAGCAAAAGGCCATGGGCGGTTCACCGAGTAATTGCTGATTGAGCACAATTAATCGCCGCGTCAGCGCATCGGTGACAGAGGTTAACACTCGGCCAATTTCTTCAGCTCTGGCATCGGCACTAATAAGATTTTGCAGCAATAGGGGAATTTGCTTACTGACGCCAATTAAACTGGCAAGATCCTGCTGCCGTTCAATCTCACCAATCAACAGTAGCGGTTGTGAGCCCTGCCCTCGCAAGATGTCGGTACTGGTCACCATACCGATAGCTTTATCTTGATCGATAATCGGTAAGTGATGAATGTTATGCTCACTCATCAGCAGCATAGCTTCAAAAATCAATGCATTGGAGGAAATCGAGATAGGTGAAACGGTCATGGCTTGATGCACAGCAACGCTGCCATCAAGCCCTGCTGCTAACACGCGATTACGCAAATCCTTATCGGTTAAAATGCCAACCAATTTATGATTATCCGTCACCAATAAGGACGATACTCGGCGATTTCGCATCAAGAGTGCCGCCTGAGTCACGCTAGCTTGGGCATCAATAACGATGGGAGTGGAAGACATTAACGTGCTGATCCGACTTGTGGTCGTCAGATCCTTTGCCTTAAAGCGGGCCTCATGGCGTAAACGCTTTGCGAAGGCGCGGGTAAAAAACTTATCGAAGTGACGACTCTCACTCCTAAGGCTATCAAACAAGGCTTGGGGCAGATGATAAACTAGACCGTCTTCAAGAATAGCGACTTTATTAACGACTTTTTCCCCTGATAACAAAGTAGAAAAGCCAAAAAACTCACCCTCGCCCACTCTATCCACCAACACGCCGTCAGGATCGCGCACCTCAAAGGCGCCGCTACGCACCATATACAACTTAGGCGAATTCGCGTCGAAATTAACATAACCAGAGGCTTTGCTGTAATACCCAACAGTAACAGCCTTAGCGCAGCGCACGACTACATCCTCAGGCAGAGCATCAAAGGGCACAAGTCCCTGTAGAAATTGCACTACGGGTTGTAACTCACTGGCATTCATAGGCAACACCTTCTTTAGGCGAATTTTTACTGAGATGTCATCACTATAGCCTGCATTGTCGCTACGCTACATTCGACTAAAGTCAGCCGCAAGCATAATAAAGTGACGCCCCACAGAGTGATAAAGGCTGGCCAAAGAGCCATAAAAAAGAGCGCCGAAGCGCTCTCTTGTGTTGATACTCACCATTACGCAGTAAGGTTAGTGGCCGCTTGCTTCACCCGAACCTTTAGGGAAACGAATCGATTCAACCATCTCCTGAACATGCAGTGGTGTTGCCGCAGTGACTCGACTCACTATAGCTGCCACACCGAAGTTCACTAACATGCCTACCATACCAATACCTTCTGGTGAAATACCCAGGAACCAGTTAGCCGCGATGTTAGCCGTTGGATCAACAAACTTGAAGTAGATGATATAACCAGCAGTAAACAGTAGACCCGTTAACATACCGGCAATCGCACCTTCTTTATTCATTGTCTTAGAGAAAATACCCATAACAATGGCAGGGAACAGTGAGGAAGCCGCTAATCCGAAGGCGAATGCCACCACTGCCGCCACGAAACCAGGAGGGTTCACCCCAAAGTAACCCGCAATCACAATGCCAATACCTGCCGCCAAGCGAGCGTATAGCAGCTCTTTTTTATCGGAAAGGTTAGGCATTAAATTCTTTTTCAATAGGTCGTGTGAAACCGACGTTGAAATCACCAATAGCAAGCCTGCAGATGTTGATAACGCAGCTGCTAAACCACCCGCCGCCACAAGGGCGATAACCCAAGCTGGTAAATTAGCGATTTCTGGCGTAGCAAGTACGATAATATCGTTATCAATCTTCATTTCATTTTTGCTAGCGGGATCTTCAATCTTACCTGACGAATAGTAAATTTTACCGTCGCCATTTTTATCATCCCACTTAATCAAACCGGTTTTTTCCCAGTTCTTAATCCAATCTGGTGCAGACTCATAAGCCACACCTTTAGAATCGGGACCGTTAATAGTTTCAATCATGTTCACACGGGAGAACGCTGCTAACGCAGGCACTGTGGTGTACATAATCGCAATAAAAACAAGCGACCATCCTGCAGTGATACGTGCATCCTTCACCTTAGGTACAGTGAAGAAACGCACGATAACATGGGGTAAACCCGCAGTACCCACCATCAAGGCACCCGTAATACAGAACACATCTATCATGCTCTTAGAACCGTCGGTGTAAGGTGCAAAGCCGAGCTCAACCGAAACGTTATTGAGTTTTTCTAACAAATACACACCGCTATTATTACCAGCGGCATCCAGTAACTCAGCACCAAAACCAATTTGCGGAACTAAGTGGCCCGTCATCATCACTGAAAGGAAAATAGCCGGAACCATAAAGGCGAAAATCAGTACACAGTATTGGGCAACCTGAGTGTAGGTAATCCCTTTCATACCACCGAGTACCGCGTAGAAGAACACGACCGCCATACCGATATATACGCCCGTATCCACATCCACTTCAAGGAAACGCGAGAACACAACACCCACGCCACGCATTTGCCCTGCAATATACGTAAAGCAAATAAAGATAGCGCAGATAACCGCGACTGTACGTGCCGCCTGTGAGTAATAACGCTCACCGACGAAATCTGGCACAGTAAACTTACCAAATTTACGTAAATACGGTGCCATACAAAGGGCAAGCAATACGTAGCCGCCCGTCCAGCCCATCAAGTACACGCTACCATCGTAACCGACGAAAGACACAATACCCGCTAACGAAATAAATGACGCCGCTGACATCCAATCTGCCGCCGTTGCCATACCGTTCACCACAGGGTGAACACCGCCGCCAGCAACATAGAACTCTTTGGTTGAACCCGCACGGGTCCAGATTGCAATCCCAATGTAGAGCGCAAATGAGAGCCCTACGATAATATATGTGAGTGTTTGAACATCCATCTCAAAGCTCCTTAGTCTTCTTGTACGTTATATTTTTTATCTAAGGCGTTGGCTTTTGCCGCGTAGACAAAGATAAGCGCAACGAATACATACATAGATCCCTGTTGTGCAAACCAGAAACCTAATTTGAATCCCATGAAATGGACTTCATTGAGTACATCAACCAATAAAATGCCGCATCCAAAAGAAACTGCCGCCCAAATGGCTAATAAGCTCAGTACGAGACGAATATTCTCGCGCCAATAACCCTTTGCCTTGTCGTTGTTTTCAAAACCCATAGTGACTCCCCTGTGCTGTTTTAATTTTAAGTCATGTTTAATCTAGCAACAGCTGGTGTGAGCACAATCACGACTTTCGTCTAACCCGTGATTCAAAACACTGTCCGAAAATAGCGAATAGAAACAAATTCAAGGAGTTAACAATGATATTACATTTTGATGCGGTTTTAACTTTTTTAACAGGTTAGACCAATGTCGAACAAGAATGAGTGGTATGTGAATGGAGAAAGAGGACTTGCAACCCATAAATAGAAATAACTTATTGTCTGAACTAGGGAAATTAGAAATTTAAATGACCTTTAATACGGCTCTAGACTGGCTAAAAATCAGATGATTTAAGATTTTTAGCCTAGATTATTGAGAGTTTTAATCATGAGTTTCTCAATCAATTAGAGACGTTACATCCCTCATCAAACCTAGGTCAGGCCAATTGCTTACCGTTTTATTTCATCATGTTATTTCGTCAAAATGTTAGGGTTTGACTCACAGTCACCTTGCAGGTTTACAACAAAAAATAACCCAGCCTATGCTGGGTTACTCAATCCACCTTGAGGGAACGTGACTAAAAATTACTCGCAAAAAGCGGCTTTCATCGCATGATACATCGCATGCCGTCCGTCTATAAAATGCCGTTACTTCGCGGCTAAAAACTTCACTAACGCCGCCAATTCTTCTGCAGTATGTGCGGTTGAGGTCAGCATATAACGGCCATTAACCAGTAATGACGGTACTCCCTTGATCCCAGCAAGCTCAGCTTGAGAGTCATAATTCATTAGGGTGAATTTAGCATCGACGGAATTCATCGCGGCATCGACATCATCCACCCTAGCGCCTTGGGCAATGAAAAAGGCTTTTACTTGCTCAAGGGTGGTAAATTGCTCACCTTTCTCATGAATTTGCTTAAAAATGGCACCATGGGTTTGCTTAGTCATCTTTAATTTTTGCGCCATATAATAGGCAAACTGGCTCAATTCCCAAGCGGGACGACCTGCACCAACGGGGGTACGCTCAAAGGCCACATCTTTGCCAAGCAGCTTTACTGTCGACTCTATGAGCGGTTCTTGCTTATAACAATGTGTGCAGTTATAAGAAAAAAACTCCCGCAGCACTGGCTTTTGCGTTTCGGTAATGCCCGCCACAGTGACATAATCCTTGCCTTCTTCGAAACTTGCAGCCTGCAGGGCAAAGCTGGCGCTCAGCATTAATCCGCACGCAAATACAACTAAAGGTCGAACTCGATTAAACACGCTCATTATATTATCTCTTTTTATTCATCATTTGTTTAAATAAGGATGACACATTTGCTCAAGCAAACTTGGAACCCAAAGATAACCTAAAAGTTCGACTTTTACCTTTTACAGTAATGAACCTTTCTCAACATGCCGCTAGCATATCCAGCGGCGAAACATACTGATATTGAAAGCCTAAATCTGTGACAATCGCGTCAGCTTGGATGACTTTACTCGGCATAGATTGTTGATTAAATTCTGGCCCGACTAATCCTAGAGATTCAGCAGCAGCTTGATAAAACTCAGCTTTAGTCGGATGTGAAGGTGCGCAAAGATTATAAATCGGCGCCACAGATAATCCAGAATGAATTGCCGCGAGAATGGCGCTAACGGCGCGCACACAGTCGCTAAGATGGACTAAATTTACCGCGATATTCGCCCCACTCACATCGGTTTTTCCAGCAAGAAAACGCCCAGGATGACGTTTAGGACCGACGAGTCCAGCAAAACGAACGATACAGGTATGAGGCAATGCTTGAAATAAAGCTTCAGCATCTAACAGCACTTGGCTATCGCTTGATTCTGCCATCGCATCGGCTTCTGTCATCAATTTATCTTGGGTCGGATATACGCCCGTAGTGCTGATAAACACAATCCGCTGATATTGCCAGCCTTGAGTTAATGCGATGAGTTGTTGTAATTCTTCAAGATAAGCTGCATTACCACGCTTTAATCGGGGAGGAATATTGACCACTAAATAATCGGTCTGAAATAAACCGCTTAACGCCTGAGCATCGGGGGCAGAGGATGCTTCGTGGCCCAATTGCAGCGGATAGGCTTCAATCCCGACTTCAGTTAATACCGATAATTCTTCGGCACTCCGCTTACAGCCAGTGACTCGATAGCCCTCATGGACAAGTTGCTTTGCCAAAGCAAAACCAAACCAACCACAACCGACCAAAGCAACACTGGATTTTACTGCGCTGTTTTCTGCTTTTACATTCGCCATATTAGCCCTAAGGGAATCACATCAGCAGATAGAATACGGAACTTAGCGCATAAGATTCAAGTTTGTAGCGAACTAAAATAAAAACTAATCCCTTTATCGACTTGTAAGGTACGAATAGCACCCTCGGACAACTCTTCCGCCTTGATGGCTTTTTGTACTGTCACGCCTTCATTACTTAAAAAACGCAGCGATGCTTCACTCCCGTCCACTTTGCAGGCCCACACTTGGGGCTGACTCACTTCTTTGGTGGTCATGATCACTTTCGCAATACTGTCATCGGAGAGCTTTACTATAGTTCCTGGTGGGTAGATGCCAAGAATTTTAACCAACACAGAAATCAGTGATTCTGAATGTTTACTCGCACGGTTTTTAAACAAATAACCTAATGCTACTTGAGGAGATGTCACTTGCTGGCCACTGAGCTGTTGATCGTAGTCATTTGCCAAACTCACGATCTGCGTAATGATAGGAATTTTATGACCCGTCAATCCGTCAGGAAATCCTGAACCATCAACAAACTCATGGTGGTGTAAAATGACATTCAGCACTTCTTTAGGGAATAATCCCGACCGATTCAGCATGTCAAAGCCAAAATTAGGGTGCATTTGCAAATAGCTTGCTTCGTGTGTAGTCAAAGAGCCTCGCTTTCGGCGAATAACATCAGGTACCTTAAGTTTACCAATGTCATGTAACAAACTACCAAGAGCAATATCACGCAGTTCTCTTGGAGTTAAATCCAGCGCATGACCTATCATCATTGCCAGCACAGCCACAGAGACCCCGTGCTGGGTCACACTGACATCATTATCATCCATTCCAACTAAGGTAAGGAACGGTGTTTCAACTTCCTGTAGATGGCTGAGTAAGTCTTCAACCAGTGCCGCCGATAAACGATAGGCGCCTTCAGGATCGCTGACTATTTTACCAAACACACTACGGCAGTTATTCACATTCATTAAAAAACGTTTCTGACTCAAACGCATCGCCTTACGGGTATCGGCCTTAAGATCACGCTCGGGTTCAACTGCTATCTCATCTTCGATGTCATCTTCTTCAACAATATCCAGTTCGGCATTCAATTCAGATAACAAAAAAACATAGGGAACGCCTAAGCCACGGATCATTTCGATTTGAGCGGCACTGCTAATATCAACACGGTTAAATAAAAAAGGGTGGTTCGTCCATGACAAAGGCAACTTGACTCTCATGCCAAGTTGAATTTCTGACAGTAACAACTTTTTTTGAGGTACTTTTGCCACGCAATATGACTCCTTTCAAATGTAATGTGGATATAAACAGATGGCCTCATCTGCGTATCCAACAGGGCACATTTAAGCTAAGTACATATAACTATAGATGATTCAAAGCATTCAATGGAGAAATAAGGTAAAAATCCTTATCAAACTGAGGGATAGAACACATCGTCATGTGCCCCACCGCTCAGATCTAAATAAAGTTATTATATAACAATACGATAAAAACTAAGGCTGAAGTTCTTTAGCTTCTTCTTTTGGCCAATCACGGAGGTAATAACTGAGTCGCTTCGATTTAATAAGATAAATACTCGACCAAAACAACATTAAAGCATCTAAAGCAAGACTCCAATGAAACAGAAATTGGCCATGGATCAATCGCTGACCCAACAAAATGCCATCAATAATCAACAGCAACCACAACCCCCATTTTAAATGCACAAAAATCGGTCTTAACCATTGGGGCGAACGTCGACGTTCAGCTATCACCACAAGATAAATCAAAACCGCGCCAAGTCCCGCCCCGAGTGCTAGCAAAAAATCTGACTTTTCAGGGTAAAAAATCCGCACTAACTCAGAACGATCACCCATCTGAGTCAGCGAGGCGATAAAAATACACCAACCACGCGCGAGATAAGCCAAAAGCGCATATAAAAAGATGGGCGGTTTAATGTGGCCTTTATCATCGAGCCAAGTGATGTGACTAAAATTCAAATAGGTTTCCAATCAGCAAAATCTAAAACAGCATATCAAGGAGATGGTGCCAATCGCGGTTAATTCAATAGCCAAAGCAGATAATCTTTCCGCACCTTGATTATTTTCAGACAAAAAATAGCGCCTTGGGCCAGACGCTATTTAATATCGGCTATTCGACGGTATTCCCCCCTCGATACAAGGCTGCAGTCGCTACAGCCAACATTGAATCAACATCAAGCCAACGCTCTCTCAACTGACGCCAATCAAGCGTTGGCCGCGAGAAGGGCTAACAACTCGTCTTCATCCATCACTTTAACACCAAGCTCCTGCGCTTTAGCCAGTTTTGAACCTGCCGCCTCACCTGCCACTAAACAATCGGTATTTTTGGAGACACTGCCTGCCACTTTCGCCCCCAGCGCCTGCAACTGAGCTTTAGCATCATTGCGATTGAGCTGATTTAAGGTGCCAGTCAATACCCAAGTTTGGCCTTTAAGCGGCTGAGCATCTGCACTAGGTGCTTGAATGGCGGGCCAATGAACACCAGCAGCAACTAAAGCATCAATAACTTCAAGGTTATGGGGCTGGGCAAAAAAATGGGCCACATGCTGGGCAACGACAGCACCAACATCTTCTACTTCAGTTAACTGCTCCACAGTTGCCTCCCGCAGCGCATCTAGACTGGCAAAGTGCGCCGCCAGGTTTGCTGCCGTCGCCTCGCCCACTTCGCGAATACCTAAGCCATATAAGAAACGCGCGAGAGTGGTGGTTTTGGCTGCTTCAATCGCGGCAGCTAAATTGGTTGCCGACTTCATCCCCATGCGGTCAAGCATAGTCATCATGGAAGCGGTGAGATTAAACAGATCCGCAGGACTTTGAACTAACTCTTTATCAATCAATTGCTCAACGACTTTGTCGCCCATACCATCGATATCTAAAGCCTTGCGGGATGCAAAATGCTTAATCGCTTCTTTACGCTGCGCTTCGCAGAATAAACCACCGCTACAGCGAGCCACAGCCTCACCTTCTAGGCGCTCGACTAAACTGCCACACACAGGGCAATTATGCGGAAATACAATGTCTGTCGCCGTTTCAGGGCGTCTTTCGGGCACTATGGCAACAATTTGTGGGATCACATCGCCAGCGCGGCGGATGATCACAGTGTCACCGACTTTAATGCCTAAGCGGGCAATTTCATCGGCATTGTGCAGCGTCGCATTTGATACAGTGACGCCGCCAACAAACACTGGCTTTAAGCGTGCTACTGGCGTGACAGCACCTGTGCGGCCCACTTGAAAATCAACGCCTTCAAGTTGGGTCATTTCTTCCTGTGCGGGGAATTTATAGGCAATCGCCCAGCGGGGAGATTTAGCCACAAAACCTAAACGTTGCTGCTGGGCAATGTCGTTAACTTTCATCACTACGCCATCGATTTCAAAGGCTAAATCACCGCGACGGCTGAGAATATCTTTGTAGTAGTCATAGACTTGGCTTAGTTCAGCGCAGACTTTAATTTCGCTACTTACGGGTAAACCCCACGATTTAAGCTGCTGTAACTGCTCGAAATGGGTTTTAGCTAACGGATGGGAATCCGGCTCCACCACACCGAGCGCATAGGCATAAAAAGCCAATGAACGGGCAGCAGTAATTTTACTGTCAAGTTGTCGCAAGCTACCGGCTGCTGCGTTACGCGGATTCACGAAGAGTTTTTCATCTTTGGCGCGCGCCCTGTCATTCAAAGCTTCAAAAGCGGCTTTTGGCATAAAAGCCTCGCCGCGCACTTCAACGAGCTCGGGAAAATCATGACCACGTAATTTAAGCGGGATCGATTTAATGGTTTTAACATTTTCAGTGATGTCTTCACCCACTGAACCATCGCCGCGCGTCGCCGCACGCTCGAGCACACCATGGCGATACAAGATACTCACGGCAAGGCCATCGAGTTTAGGCTCACAACAAAAGCTCACCTCACCCACTTTATCGGTGACACGCTTATGGAAAGCACTGAAATCCGCCTCATCGAAGGCGTTATCTAAACTCAACATAGGCTTAAGGTGCGTGATTTGATCAAATTTGGCGAGCGCTAATCCGCCCACCCTTTGAGTCGGTGAATCAGCGACAATCAAATGGGGATACAAGGCTTCTAACTTGAGTAAACGCTGCATCAACCTGTCGTACTCAGAATCGGTAATGCTCGGAGCATCGTCCACATAGTAACGAATGTTGTGCTCGTTCAGCGATTGGCTGAGCGCCTGCATCACCTGCGATGCATTTTCTGGGGTGACGTCTTTAGACAGAAGTGTATCGATTTGAATG
Source organism: Shewanella oncorhynchi (assembly GCF_030848765.1). Taxonomy (NCBI): domain Bacteria; kingdom Pseudomonadati; phylum Pseudomonadota; class Gammaproteobacteria; order Alteromonadales; family Shewanellaceae; genus Shewanella; species Shewanella oncorhynchi. The sequence goes on along the minus strand of NZ_CP132914.1, from coordinate 1,923,415 downwards.
TCTTGCATATTCTTTATCCAGAATTCTTTAGATCACAAAAAGTAGATCACAAAAAATGAGGCCGCAATAGCGGCCTCATCAATCTATTAACCGCCAAGTTGCGGTGTCGGCTTAAGCATTAGCGCGAATGCGGTGTAAATAATCTTGCTTAGTGAACTCACCCCAAGGTTGGCGTTGTCCGTCAAGCACGACCGCATCGATATCATCCGCAAGTTGACGCGCCGAATTAAGCATAATCGAAAAGTTCATTAGGGCGTCACCGTAACAAGGCAAAGTCATGAAAAACACCACGCCTTGGGTACTGAACTGCTCCATATTATCAGGATCAAACACGCCAGGCTTTAGCATATTCGCTATCGAGAACAATACTTTACCATTGCCAGCATTATCCACATGGCGATGGAAAATATTCATATCGCCATATTTAAAATTCAAAGTTAAGAAACAAGGTAACAATTCGGCGCCGTTAAGCTGGAGCCCCTCTTTAGCGACCACGTGTAATACCAGTACGTCGCGTGGTTCACCTAACTCATCTTCAGCGGCTTGTTCGACAACCTCTTCTTGATAGCTATCTTCTTTATATTCATTTTCGTCAAACAAGGCCGTTTGCTGCGGAGCTGCACTACGTAACGCATATTCCTGCTCAGCCGCTTTTTGCGCTACGATAGCCGCATGGGATTGACCCATTGGCGGAGTTTGCGTGCTCGCTTGAGTGTTCAAGACGGGCTCTTGACGCGAGACTTTCGGGCCACGGTGTTGCTCTTTTGCCACGGGTGGCTGCAAGCTAAAATCAGGCTGAGCTGTCACTGGCTCGTGTTTAGGGCCAACTTTCAACTCTGGTTTAAATTCTGTTGATTTAAACTCTTGTGGTTTAAATTCAGGCTTAGGTTCTAGCTTTACTTCCTGCTTCAAATAAGGATTGGCCGCAGGAGTTTCGTTGTTAGGTGCAAGTTCACCGGCTTTGCGCACGCGTACGGCGCCAATACCATCGGCATCAAACCCTTCTGAATCGATCCGCTTCGGACTCGGCTCACCTTTCTCAGCCTGTTTCTTATAAAAGTTACTCATTGGGCTATCTTTCAATGATTTAGGCTGTTGTCTTCTGATAGACCAAAATCCATGCACCAGCACAGCAACTATGGCTATGGCGCCTAAAACGAACAATACTAGTTGCAAATCTTCCATTGGTTACCCTGTCTTTCTTCTAGTTATCCAGCGTCAGCCATCGCCACCGCTTGCTCTATGTCTACCGCAACTATACGAGACACACCGGGCTCGTGCATAGTCACGCCAATAAGTTGATCCGCCATTTCCATGGTTATTTTGTTATGGCTGATATAAATAAACTGTACGCTCTGTGACATTTCTTTTAGCAATCGACAGAAGCGTTCTACGTTGGCATCGTCTAATGGCGCATCCACTTCATCTAACATACAGAAGGGAGCAGGATTCAGCCTAAAAATGGCGAATACCAATGATAAAGCGGTTAATGCTTTTTCACCACCCGAAAGAAGATGGATTGTGCTGTTCTTCTTCCCCGGTGGTTGGGCCATGATAGTCACGCCCGTTTCTAACAAATCGTCGTCAGTTAACGCTAAATAAGCTCGGCCGCCACCAAACACTTTCGGAAATAAGCGTCCGAGATCTTCGTTGACTGAGTCAAATGTCGTCTTAAAGCGGCTTCGGGTTTCCTTATCTATTTTACGGATCGCTTCCTCTAAGGTTGCAAGCCCTTTATTTAAATCGTCATCTTGATGATCAAGATAAGATTTTCGCTCACTTTGCTGTTCAAATTCTTCGATCGCCGCAAGGTTAATGGCACCTAAACGAACAATTTTCTGCCGTATTTGATCTAAATCACTCTGCCACTTGTCTGGCATCCCCTCTGCGGGCAAGTTTCCAAGGATTTCAGACAGAATGATTTGCTGTTCCCGTAAGGCTTCCAGCTGACTATTCGCTTGGCCTTTTATTCCTTCACGACGTAACTTTAACGTGCTCAGGCTTTGAGTCAAGTCCTCAAGCTTACCAAGCTCTTGTTTTTGCTTTATTCCTATACGGTTTAATGTGTCTGTGAGCACACTTTGCTGCTGACGAACCTCTTTTAAGCCCTGTTGTTGCTCATGTTGTTGCTTTAGTAACTGCGTTAACTGCTCAGTCAGCTGCACACTATTTTGCACCCCACTCAATTGGGCAACTTTGGCAAGTTCTGTTAACACAGACTCGCGGGAGTGGATGAGTTCATTGACACGCACTTGCTGTAATTCAATTTGCTCCGTGCTCACGGCCATGCGCATAGTCACGGCTTGCAAACCCGTCGCAGTGGCTGATAATTGACGTTCAACCTCAGTAATACGCCCTTTTAATGCTTGATGGCGCACAGTATCGGCCTGTGTGTCTTGGATGAGTTGCCGCTGAATATCTTCACTAGCCTGCAGCGTCTCATCGAGCTCCATTTCTTGTTCTGCTAATAATTCGCATTGCTCGCTTAAGCGTTCAATATCAATCAAACTCGTACTTAAAGCCGCGTCGAGTTTACTTTGCTGTTCGACGCGCGCCTTCACTTGCTCGATTAAACCACTAAGCTGCATCGACTTAGTCGCTTTGTCTAACTGCAATTGATGTAATTTTTGCGCGCCATCGGTCAGTTGCAGTCTTTGTTGCTGCAAAATAGCCGCAAGATCTGTCATCTTGTCTTGCCGAATCTGCAGGGATTGTTGCAAATCGAGGATATTTTGCGCTAACTGAGCTTGCTCTTTACTGAGTTGCACCAGTGACTGGGCGCCCTCTGTTTTCGTGATTAAAAAACCTTGTCCCAGTAGATAACCGTCGGCAGTGACAATCCGTTGATCGGATGTTAGCTGTGGCAGCAGTTCTTTCGCTGCATGGATATCCTTTGCCCACTTAAGCCCCGCTAACCAAGGGGCGAGATTCACCTTAGCCTGTAAAAATTCACTTTGGCTTGATTGTGACGCTAACGCTTGAAACCCCATTTCAGTTTCAGTGACGCCAACGGGCAAGGTCAACAAGCCATTTAGGGCGAGTTCGGCCGCAGTTTCCCAACCATTTTCAACGGTTAAACTCTGCCATAACTGCGGTTTATCACTCTGCTGTTCTTGCTTAGTCAACCACTGTTCAACCAGCTCATGGCGCGCTTTAGTCGCGGTTAATTGCTGCTGAATTTGCTCAGCGCTATGGCGGGCTTCATCTAAGGCTTGCGTACTTGCACTTACACTTTGTTCTTGCTGATGATTAATTTCATTTTGCAGTGTGAGCGCATCATCCAAAGAATCAATATCTTGCTGCAATGGTGTAATACTCGATGCGAGATCACCGTCCATTAACGCCGAAAGTTGCGCCTGCTGCTCACGACTTTGCTGCTGTTTGTGTTGCAGTAATTGCTGCTGATGCGCTAACTGGCTGCGACGCAGTTCAAGCTGTAACTTATGCTGAGAAACATCCGCTGCCTGTTGGCGCGCCACTTCGGCCTGCAGCTGACTGCGTTCAATGCTCATTTCCCATTGGGATTGCAGCTCATCCATGATCTCTTGTTGCTCATCATGCTGTGGCCCAAGTTTGGCAAGCTCAAGCTCTAACGCGCTAAGACTCGCTTTATAGCCGTTAAGCTTATCGGTGTTTTGTTGGATCTGCTCTTTGACTTGCGCCAACTGGGTTTCGAGCTGGGCGTCGCGCTGCTTTTGATTCTGTAGCTGTTGCTCTAACTTAGCGATTTCAGTACCAGTCAGATAATAGGCTTCAACCGCTCGCTGCTCTTGCTCCGCCAGTTGCGCGAGTTGTACTTGCAGTTCAGTGGTTTGTAATTCATCGGTTTGCGCGAGTGACTGCGCCGCCGCTTGCTGCACTTCAATAGCACTTATCTGCTCAGATAGGCTCGCCATCTGAGCTTGCAACTCTTGATAGCGCATCACAAGGAGTTCAGCATGGGTCTTACGCTCGGCCTGTTTAAGCTCACGATATTGTTTAGCGGCTTTAGCCTGCTGCGCGAGTTTATCTAACTGCTTACCGAGTTCACTGCGAATATCGCCCAAACGCTCGAGGTTTTCGCGGGTATGGCGAATACGGTTTTCAGTTTCGCGCCGACGCTCTTTATAGCGGGAAATCCCAGCGGCTTCCTCAATAAAGGTGCGCAAGTCTTGGGGTTTAGATTCAATCAGGCGGGAAATAGTGCCTTGCTCGATAATGGCATAACTGCGCGGGCCAAGACCTGTGCCCATAAACAAGTCGGTAATGTCTTTACGACGACACTTTTGACCATTGAGAAAATACCAAGACTCACCGTCGCGGCTCACCTGACGCTTAACGGCGATTTCTTCATAACTGGCATACTGACCAGCGAGGCGACCCTCTTTGTTTTCAAAAATAAGTTCAACACCCGCTACAGACACAGGTTTTCGCGCGCTTGAACCGTTAAATATCACATCTGCCATAGAATCACCGCGTAGGTGCTTCGCCGAGCTTTCACCGAGCACCCAACGCACGGCATCGATCACGTTCGATTTACCGCAGCCATTTGGGCCAATAATGGCGGTTAATGCCTGTAAAAAAGGAATTTTCGTGGGATCGACAAACGACTTAAAGCCGGCAAGTTTTATCTGTTTTAATCTCATGGTGCCAGTTAGCGCGTCTCTGAAGTCTGGCCCGAAAATGAGCCAAGCGGTGCAAATGCATTCTGCTGGCAACTTTAACAAAGCAGGCAGCATTTTGTAACGCTTTTTATTGAATTCATGCGGCTTTTAGCTTGTCATCTGTCCATGAGTTGATCACAATCGCATATAGCTGTCGCTTAACTTTTTGGAAAAACGATATGACACAGAAAAAAACCTTGCCCTTCCCAGCCAAAAGTGGCGTTAATTATTTTCTCGATGGCTTTGGTTTAATCACACGTAAAGGCCTGCGCACTTTCGTATTTATTCCGTTAATGATTAACCTACTGCTGTTTGCTGGCGTCATTTATGTAGCCATAGGCCAGTTAGATACGCTATTCACTTGGATGAATGCCCAGCTCCCTGAATACTTAAGCTGGTTAAACTTTTTGCTTTGGCCCCTCGCCGTCACCACTATGCTGGTGATGCTTGCTTTTGTATTTAGCTCCGTCATGAACTGGCTCGCCGCCCCCTTTAATGGTCTGTTGGCTGAAAAAGTCGAGCAGTTGTTAACTGGTAAGCAGCTGAATACCGGTTCTGGTATTGATTTAATCAAAGACTTACCGCGTATCCTTGGGCGTGAGTGGATCAAACTCAAATACTATCTGCCCCGCGCACTGGTATTTTTGTTATTGTTTTTAGTGCCTATGGTAGGCCAGACGCTGGCGCCGATTTTATGGTTTCTGTTCAGCGCTTGGATGATGGCGATTCAGTACTGCGATTATCCCTTCGATAACCACAAGGTCAGTTTTAAAGATATGCGCTTTGCCTTGAATCAAACCCGTGGCACCAGTTTTAGCTTTGGCGCCACTGTGACGCTATTTTCGATGATCCCCATAGTCAACTTTATCGTCATGCCAGTGGCGATTTGTGGCGCAACGGCCATGTGGGTCGATAAGTATCGTGAAGCGTATCGCAACCATGCCATCGCACCCGAGTAATTACATCAGCAGTGCTGAGTCATGGCTCAGCACTGCTCCCCAATTTTTTTAAACCCAATAATCTCATCATGTTTCGCCTCGTTAAAATCAACGCAAACCTTGTAACAATTACTTGCTATTGTTAACTTCACGTTTCTGGCAAAATGCGCGCCACGAATGTGTTATTTGAGTCTTTTTTGTTGAAATCAATCTTAGCCATCATCTTATCTAGTCTTACTTTTCTACCTGTAACTTGTCTTGCTGGCTATGCCAGCCAATTTCAGTTAGCCATTCCAACACTTAACAGTGCTGCCAATATCGACGGTGAGTTGGACGATGCCATTTGGCAACAAGCCGCAGTCACAGAGCTCAACTACGAAACCCAACCAGGGGAAAACATTGCCGCATTAGTGAAAACCGAGGCGCGAGTCTATGCGACTAAAACCAGTCTTTTTGTGGCATTTACTGCCAAAGACATTAATCCCAAACTCATTCGGGCAACACTCAAGGACAGAGACAAGCTGTGGAGTGATGATTTAGTCGGAATTAAACTCGATACTTTTAATAATGCCCGTTTAGCATACCAATTTTTTATTAATCCCCTTGGCGTGCAATTAGACTCAATTGAAAACGAATTAACGGGTGAAGAAAGCGAAGCATGGGATGGTATTTGGAAATCCGCAGGCAAGATCACCGCCGATGGCTATCAGGTCGAAGTAGAGTTACCACTGAGACTGTTCAACTTTGACGACAAGAAAAGCCTGCAAGAATGGGGCTTTGAGTTAATTCGTTATTATCCACGCAATGAAAAACATCGCCTATCGACCCATAAGATTGACCGAAATACGAGTTGTCAACTTTGTCAGTTAGGTGTGGCTTCTGGCTTGGCGGGGGCAGAACAAGGACAGGATGTACAAATCACCCCGACTTTTATCGCCAACCGTAACGAACATAAACAGGCGGATGGCTGGGAAGCTGATAACAATCTCGAGCCAGGTGTAGACTTGCGCTGGGGCATTAATTCCAGCACCTTACTCAATGCCACCATTAATCCCGATTTTTCCCAAGTGGAATCCGATGCTGGCCAGCTCGATGTGAACAGCACTTTCTCCTTGTTCTATGATGAGAAACGGCCGTTCTTTTTGGATAATAAAGACTATTTCGACACACAGGTTAATCTGCTGCACACCCGCAATATTGTTGCACCAGACTATGGTATCAAACTGACAAGTAAGAGCGATGATCATACTTTAGCTCTGCTAGCGAGTAACGATAGCCAAACCACGTTTTTGGTACCGGGAAATTTAAGCTCAGAGGTTGCCTCGCTTGATCAAGAAAGTTTGAACCTTGCGGGACGTTATCGTTTCGACATGAGCAAAACCTTCTCCATCGGTGGATTACTTACCGCGAAAACGAGCAGTGACAACACTCACAATGGTACAGTAAATAACCCACACGATGGGATTAACAGCCAACCCGATTACCACAACTATGTCATTAGTGTGGATGCGAAATATCAACCAACACCACAGGACAGTTTCACTGCACAAGTGGCCCAATCGGATACTCAATACCCCACGGGAGTCTATCGTCAATTTTGTACTGATACTGAAAATGACCCTAGTAATGGGTTGCCCTGTGGCCAATCTCAGCTTGATTGCGAACTCGGTCACTGCCAACTCAACGAACAAGTATTACGTAGCCAATCTGATAGCCGCTTTGGCGGCAATTTATATCAGTTAACCTTTAAGCACGAAGAGCGAAATTGGTTTGCATACAGTGAATACAACGCAGTTGATCCCGATTTTCGTGCCGATTTAGGCTTTGTCGAAAAAATCGATTACCGCACCTTTGAGGCTGGTGCGGGTTTGATTTGGTATCCTACGGGCACCTTTAACAAGGTGGAATTAGCGGGAGATTGGGATATCACTCATAACCAAGCAGGCGAACAACTTGAAGAAGAGTATGAAGCCTACATAGAAATCCTCGGCGCATTACAAAGCGAAATCACCTTTGGTGTAGAAACCCGTGAACGTGTGGGCCCTCGCCGCGATGCTTCACAACTCACTATCGCCGGAAATAGTCAACTATATGATGAAACCCAAGTGTGGTTTTATGGCGCAGTAACCCCGTTATCGCCCCTGAGTATGGAGCTTAAAATGTACTACGGCGATGAAATTGATTTTATCAATGATAGGCTGGGCACTAAAACGCAAATGAACCCGAATATCAATTGGAAAATTGCTAATGGACTTTCTATCGATATCTCCCATCTTTATCAGCAAATGGATGTGGAACAAGGTGCGCTTTTTACCGCTAATCTGAGCGATGTACGCCTCAACTGGCAATTCAGTCTACACAGTTTTATTCGCCTTTCTAGCATTTACACCCGGATAAATCGCAATGTGGCGCAGTATTTATATTCAGCGCCGCAGAGTGAGGAAGCGCATTTAGGCAATGAGCTCCTCTACGGTTATAAACTCAATCCGCAGAGTGTGTTCTACCTCGGATACTCTGATAGTTTGCAGGCTAATGATGAGTTAAGCCGCCTGACACGGGACGAGAAAACCTACTTTATGAAGTTAAGTTACGCATGGCTGCTATAAACAATCATTGCCTTAAACAGAAAGCAACTTAGACAAACAACTGACATAAAAAAGCCCACATCTTCCTCGATGTGGGCTTTTTATTATGACGGTGAGAATCTTAGACCTTCTGCAGAATAACACTGCCAATAGAATATCCTGCGCCAAACGAACTCAATAAACCTAAATCGCCAGTCTTAAAGTCACCGGAAAACTTGTGAAATGCAATAACAGAACCCGCGGAAGCCGTATTGGCGTATTCATCTAGTACCACGGGCGCTTGTTCCGCTGACACATCATCCCCAAGCAACTTTCTCACCACGAACTGATTCATGTTGATGTTCGCTTGATGCAACCACAAACGTTTGAAGGACTGTGGCGTTAACGCTTGTTCGGCCAGATGTTCATCCAAATGTTGATAAATCATCGGCAACAGCTCTTTAAATACCTTGCGCCCTTGTTGGTGGAATAGCTTATCGGCTTGATGGGCCGCACTCGGATCGCAGCGGTTCAAGAAACCGAAATTACTGCGAATATTGTTCGAGTAATCGGTAAAACAGCGGCTTGAGATGATCTTAAACACATGGTCAGACTGGGCTAAGCTTTGTTCTTCCAGTACCAGAGCCGTCGCCACATCACCGAAGATAAAATGGCTGTCACGGTCGCGATAATTCACCTGTGCCGAGCAAATCTCAGGGTTGATCACTAACACTCTTGAGGCAGAACCCGTAGCAATGGCATTAGCCGCGGCGACAATTGCAAACGTCGCCGATGAACACGCTACCTGCATGTCGTAACCATAACCCCGCGTACCTAGTGCACGTTGAATTTCAATCGCCATAGCAGGATACGCACGCTGAGTATAAGCACAGGCAACAATCACTAAGTCAATTTGCTCAGCTTTGAGATTGGCATTCTTTAGTGCCATCAAGGCAGCTTCAAGGCCAATCTCAGCCTGCATAGATAATTCGTCACTGCTGCGCTCAGGAATTAGCGGCATCATGACTTCGGGATCCAGAATGCCCTCTTTCACCATCACATATCTGTGCTTGATACCTGAGGCTTTTTCAATAAACTCGCTCGATGAATAGGACAAAGCCGCAACATGGCCTTGCTCAATTAAGCCTGCATTTTCAAGATTAAAAATATCCACATAAGCATTGAAGCTCTCAACTAAGGCTTCATTGGAAATACTGTGGGGCGGCGTAAATAGGCCACTCCCCGAAATGACGACCTGTTTCATAAATGCTCCAAACGGGTACTGGTTGTAAGGTGAGCAGAGGATGCATCATCACTCGTAAGCACAGGTGCTAACTCATTTTGCCCCTGCGCTTGTTGCTCTAATCGTTGCTTTTTATGCATTTGCACTAAGTCTATCACGACTGTTGAAGATATTTTATCTTGGATCCCCTGCCGATTGGCATCCCAAAATATTTGCATAAAGCCAAGTAAGCCAGTAGTAAAGCCTGCGGCATAGCCACCATAACGGCCAAACGCGGCCCATAAACTGATGTTGGCACCATCGAGCTGGATCACCCTAATGCCCAACATCTTCTTACCTAAGGTTTGACCATCAAATCGTGCAGTAAAGACGGTAAAGTAAAACGCTGCCCAACCAAAACCCAACCCCATATCACTCAGAAAGCCTTTCACCCAAGCGACAACACTATGGGTTGTAGCTTCATCAACGGTTCTGAGGCGAGAATATTGCGAAGAGCTCACATTCACTGCATCAGCCGCACTTTGCAGCTGTACATCCGGCGAAATAGCTTGAATAGGCTGAAGTGGCTCAGGCGGAGAATCTGTTGTCGCCAACTCAACAGGAAGTGTAATAACAGGCCATAGGCTGCCATTAAGCACCTCCGCCTGTAACTTTTCACTGTCTACGGCAGGCAAACTACTGTTGGCTATGGTTTCTAGCACCATTTCACGTTGATCATTTTCTGTCATGCCCTTTGATACTGAAGCGCTTTTTATCGCTTCATGTAGGGATTGAACTTGAGTTTTACCACAAGCATAATTATTGCACTGGCTCAACGACATCAATGCTGGTAGTGACGTAATGATTTGTTCACCTAATGCCAATTGTTGCTCTACTCCCTCACTGCTTTTAACGTCTGTTCCATTAAAATCAAACAGATTATTGGCGGTTGTCAGCAACATAAAAACCAACATCAGGGCATAAAGTCCCCACTTTAATAAACGACCAAACTTACGACTGCGCTTTTCAATCCAGATAATACTGACCACCAGCAAGACAAACATCCAATCCATCTGTTCAGCTAACACAGTGATCAGCAAACCATCAATCAGTATGGCTAACATCCGCTTCAACGGTGTCGCCAATGGGGTATATAACACGGCTGCTGCAATGGTAAATGCCTTTGGCGTTACCATCGTTTTTGGATCTTTACCCAGATCCATTTGTTGCTGCTTCATCTTTGCGCTTGTCCGATACGAGTGATAGGCTAGTTTTACGATTGAGACATCAAGAAGTTATCCCTGTTAATGCCACAATCTTTTTTATGTTAGCAAGAGGTTAACACAGTTAAACTGGCTGCCAATCAGGGTTTGCGAATAACAGCACACCCTTTAATAACCAAATCGAATAAAGAAGAACAAACAATCACTTCTAAAAGCGCCACAGCAGATTATGATTCAGTAGTGCCAACATAGGAGCAAGCAATCCATGAGCAAAATTTTCGAAGATAATTCATATACTATTGGTAATACACCACTAGTACGTTTAAACCGTGTTAGCCAAGGTAAAGTGCTGGCCAAAGTCGAAGCCCGTAACCCAAGTTTCAGTGTTAAATGCCGTATCGGTGCCAATATGATTTGGGATGCCGAGAAGAAAGGTCTATTAACAAAAAATCACGAGCTGATTGAGCCGACATCAGGCAACACAGGTATTGCATTAGCGTATGTTGCCGCGGCCCGTGGCTATAAACTGACCCTGACCATGCCAAATACCATGAGTTTAGAGCGTCGTAAGCTACTCAAAGCCCTAGGCGCAACTCTCGTGCTGACTGAAGGCGCGAAAGGCATGAAAGGTGCCATTGATAAAGCGGAAGAAATTCGCCAATCGGCTCCTGAAAAATACATTTTATTGCAGCAGTTTAATAACCCTGCTAACCCAGAAATCCATGAAAAAACCACAGGTCCAGAAATCTGGAATGATACCGATGGTGAAGTGGATGTGTTTGTTGCCGGTGTAGGTACTGGCGGTACAATTACTGGGGTAAGCCGTTACTTGAAAAAAGTGGCCGGTAAAACCATCACCTCAGTTGCGGTTGAGCCAGCAGATTCTCCTGTTATAGCTCAAACCTTAGCGGGTTTACCTGTGCAACCAGGGCCGCATAAAATCCAAGGTATTGGTGCTGGCTTTATCCCAGGTAACTTAGATTTAGAATTGATTGACCGTGTTGAAGCTGTTACTAACGATGAAGCCATCGACATGGCCCGCCGCTTAATGCAAGAAGAAGGCATTTTAGTGGGTATTTCATCGGGTGCCGCCGTTGTCGCCGCCAACCGCATCGCTGAGTTGCCAGAGTTTGCAGGCAAAACCATTGTGGTGATTTTGCCATCGGCTGCCGAGCGTTACCTATCTTCAGTCTTGTTCCAAGGCCAATTCGGCGACGAAGAAAACGTTCAATAAACGACGTTTTATCGTCCTTAAAATACCCAGCTTTGGCTAATGCCGTTCACTTAAGAGTGAACGGCATTTTTCTTTGGTCTAACCGGGAACTTGTTTTTGCTCATTTTAAGAACTCGTGGATATGCCCTTTCCCGTTTACCATCCAGCTTAAATTGCCGTGCATTTCGTTCTATATCCAATACGTCTCTCGGGACATTCCCCGGTGTTTGTGATGACAGTTGTGTCAACTTGAAGATGATATAACTCGCCGCATCTCGAAAACTCAGTTGATTGGGGTGGACCGATGGCAAGCTTTTAGCCATCAGCAACATCTTATATCTAATGAGATTATAGGCCAGTAGCACGCCCCATAACTCTTGAGTCACCAGCTCCGGTAGTTGACTACGGAGCGTAAAACGGCTCTCCAGTAGATGTTGCTTCATCTCTCTGTAGCCCAGTTCTATTTCCCATCGATGGGCATATAAGTCGACGATGTCTTCGCTGGGGTAACGCATCGGGTCTGTCAACGAGGTCAAAATGGCGACTGGCTTACCTTTCACTGTCTTAGTCAATAAACGCGCTTCAAGAGTTTCAGGCAGCTGCGGCCATTTCTTTCTGGCCTGAGGTGTAGTGGTGAGTTTCACCCACTGATCATGCTTTCCTAGCGTTCGCACCACCTCATATTGAGTGCCTTTCTTCAATGGCAACAACCAGTGGCTATCAGGTTGCGCTTGCTGCCAAGCGTGTAACAGGCCGAGCGAGTAAAATCCTCGGTCAAATAGGGTTAGGCTGTAATTGGGAATGCTAGGAATGAGCTGGGATGCTAAGTTCATTTCATTTTCGGCAACCGAATCAAAGGCGCTGTTGACCAACAAATGGCTGCTTAATTCCATCAAGCAAACCATGCGAATTTGCGGATAAGCAGCTTCGCCTGAAGCGTTTGCGGTACGCGCAAAGGCGGCTTGATTTTGGACACTATCGGGTGTCCGCCACACTACACCGTCAACACCATACAAGTTAAGGCCGCACCAATGAGGATGTTCAGCTCTCGCGTGCCAGGTATTGGCGCTGCGACTAAATACTTCTCTAATAACCTCACTGCCCAATCGTTTACGCGCCTGAGTCACGGCGCTGCGTGCAACATAATCAATCTCTTGCGGCAAAACAATGTCGAGTTTGTTGATGAGTGACCGAACAGATTCCCCTCGGAACAAAGCCATTCCGATAACGGCCCAAATCATCGCGTCCATCGGCAATTTACGCCGTCTTAACGTCGCAACGCCCTGAGAGTCTAGGCAAGATTGAATTAACTCAGGTTCTAACACATCTGCTAAGCAGGTGAATTCGGTTAGGCGGGTAATATGAGTACGGGCGAGTGCTTCTGAGAGTTGCATAAAAAAATCCGATGACATGAGGTCATCGGATTTTGATCTTTTCAGCGAGATCGTCAAGCGATCTGTCTTAACTGATCGGCATTACCAGCTTTGGCTGGGTATTTTTATTTATGGCATTCCATTATTTAGATCTCGATTACAGAGCATAAACAAGTTACTGCTCAAGTTTGGATACAGCTCATAGTTCTTTGTATCTCAACTGGCTTTCACGGCTAACTTGGTTATAAAGAACGGACCCGCTCGCCAATTCATTCCTTTTTATGTCTTTTTACCGAACACCAAGTAACATCAGCGCCTTCAATGCAAAGTTTGAAGCTCAAAAAATTGCCTTTGGCCCCATTAGTTTCCAAGTCGCCCACTGCCTACTCAAATTCGATGTGCTAGCCCAAATAGATAAAGCGGCCGAGCATGGGATCACTGCAGCCGAGTTAAGCCAATCCACCCCACTGAGTGAATATGCCTTGGGGGTATTGTTGGATATGGGACTCAGTATGGGTTTAGTTTGGCAAAATGAAAATTGCTATGTGCTCGATAAAACGGGGCACTTTTTACTCCATGACGACATGGCCGCCATCAATCTTAACTTTGTGCAGGATGTTTGCTATCAAGGCCTTTTTAACCTTGATACCGCGCTACTCGAAGGCAAGGCCGCAGGACTTAAGGTGTTCGGTGACTGGAATACCATCTATCCCGCCTTAAAAGATCTACCACCCAAAGCGAAACAGAGCTGGTTTGCCTTCGATCATTACTATTCGGATCATGCCTTTCCACAGCTTCTGCCATTAGTGTTCGCCCATAAGCCAATCCATTTAGTGGATATAGGCGGCAATACGGGCAAATGGGCACTGAGCTGCTGTGATTATGACGCGAACGTTGAAGTCACGATTATGGATTTTCCGGGGCAACTTGAGGTAGCCACACAAAATGCACTCGCACGAGGTTTTGCAGCACGAGTGCATACCTTTGCCACCGATCTGCTGGACGACTCCCAACCCTTTGTCGAAGGCGCCGATACTTACTGGATGAGTCAATTTCTGGATTGCTTCTCAAAAAGCCAAATCCTGAGCATTTTACAACGCACGGCAAAGGCAATGACATCAAGCAGCCAACTCTTTATCGTCGAAACCTTTTGGGATAGACAGCCATCGGCCGCCTCCGCCTATTGCGTAAATGCCACTAGCCTCTATTTCAGCGCCATGGCCAATGGCAATAGCCGCATGTATCACTCTAAGGATTTATTGGCCCAGCTTCACCAAGCGGGACTGTATGTGGATGAAGATACAGACAATCTTGGCCTAGGGCACACGCTACTGCGTTGTAAACTCAAACCTTAAGTTTAATAGCAACATCAAAGTAAACAAAACTTATGCAATGAATAAAATTAATCAAATTTATTTATCATTGATACCCGCAGTACACTAAATACATCAAAACAGCGCCCCAAAAAAGCGATGTTAAGCATTGTCAGTATTGAGAGGTATTCAAAATGACTTCAAAACGCAAACGCTGGACATCCCACGCAGCTAAACTTCCCAGCCCTATGGCTGGGTTGGCACTGGCAATTGCCAGCTTAGGTTGGACATGGGAGAACATGACACCTTCACTTAATGGCGCAGGACAACTCACAGGTGCCATCATAGCCTCTGTGTTACTGTTATTGCTCATGGGTAAATTCATGCTTCATCCTAATATTTTAAAGGACGAGCTAAGTCACCCTGTGATTGGTAGTGTGATCCCCACCTTCGCCATGGGCTTGATGGTGGTGTCTAAATCACTCGGCGATTATTTCCCCCATGCAGGCTTAACTCTGTGGCTAGTCGCCATTGGTATCCATGTGATCTTCCTAAGCGCGTTTATCTATTATCGCGCCATTGATTTTAAACTCGAGCACATGGTTCCGAGCTGGTTCGTACCACCCATTGGCATTATCGTCGCGGCGGTGTCTTTCCCAGTGTCTGATTACCAATGGTTAGCAAACGCCATTTTGGTTTTTGGAATGTTAGCCTACTTAATCATGCTGCCTTTGATGCTCTATCGCCTCATTTTCTGTCAGACGATACCTGATGCCGCTAAACCAACCATTGCCATTCTCGCGGCGCCCGCCAGTTTATCACTCGCGGGCTATCTGACTGTTTGTGAGCAGGCATCAATTCCCTTAGTCGCCTTACTACTGAGCATCGCCATTCTGATGACCAGCATCATCTACTTGGCCTTCTTTCACCTACTAAAACTGCCCTTTAGCCCAGGCTACGCAGCCTTTACCTTCCCTATGGTGATCGGTGCAACCGCCCTCTTTAAAACCGCAGCTTGGTTAACGCAGTTCAATAACATGGGTGAGTTAGCGATATGGATAAAATACTTAGCAGAATTCGAACTGGTAATCGCCACCTTAGTGGTTACCTATGTCGCCCTACGTTATTTAGGACACTACTTTCCACTGCAATTTAAAGTGGCAGAGCTAATAAACAGAATAGAACCAAGTAAAAATTAATTCTCTATTATATGCACTCTGCACATATTAATTAGAAAAACCTACTGAAACTCAAAAGAAGATGAATATCGATTCATCTTCTTTTGAGTCATTAGAATATTACCCCCCTAAAAAAACTGTTCAATTTCAAACCAAACCTATCCTAGGCCTTCTAAAAAGTGCACATTTAAAAGAATAAACTATCTAACTTAAACAACATGGAACCCTTTATATCAAGCTCAGCTTCACGAGCAAACCTGAAGATATACGGAATGACAAACTAAATAAGCAACATTTCCTATTTTCTCTATAAAAATAATAAAAAAGTATGATTTAACCAAAAGCAAATTAAAACAAAAATATAAACAATAAGATAAAATAAAATAACCAAACTACTACATATTTAACAAAAAAATAATGAATGATGCTAATCAGCCATCATTAACGGCATTAATGATGCACAAACCCTTTGTAAAAAAACATTTAGCATCAAAATTTACAAATATGAAACAATTTAAGCAACATTTATAGTGTTGCACTTGTTATTTTCTTGTGGTTATATCTTGAACCTAATTAAAGGTGACACTTATTGGTTACAAAAGTGACTTTTAATAAAATAAGAATTAAACAAAAAAACAAATGTTAAGGGAGAATAGAATGCGCGCAAAATCTACATTAGCCAAAGCAGTTCGCTTTGCGTTAATCAGCGGAGTTGCTACAGCAGCATTATCAACTTCAGCAGTATTTGCTGCTGAAGACGGTGCAAAAGTTGAACGTATTGAAGTAACAGGTTCTCGTATTCAAAGAACTGATATGGAATCAGCATTGCCTGTTACGGTTTTATCGGCTGAAGATATAGCTAAAACAGGCTTAAGCGACGTTTCTGCAGTATTAGCTCAAATGCCATTTAATACTGCGGGAAGTTTTATTAGTGACGCTGGAAGTTCAGCAAGTAACCATGCAAGTTCAGGCATGCGCGGATTAGGCTCTAACCGTACGCTAACATTAATTAACGGACGTCGGATCGCTCCTTCAGCAACATTTGGTGGTGATTCAACCAACCTCAACTTAATCCCTATGGATGCAATTGAGCGTATCGAAATTTTACGTGATGGTGCATCAGCTATTTATGGTTCTGACGCTATCGGTGGTGTAATTAACATCATTCTTAAAAAGACATTCGATGGCTTAGCATTCGATGCAAAATTCGGTAGCCCAACACAAGGTGGCCGTGATGAAAAATCTGCTTCTATTACATTTGGTAAAACTGATGATAAAGGTAGTAGTTTAGTTGTTATCGAACATAAAGCATTTGACCCTCTGCAAGGTGGACAACGCCCTCACATAACAGCTAACTGGGACCAAAAATATGGTCGAAGTGGTTTGTATGCTCCAGAAGGAACATATCGTCCTGTAGCATCTCGCCCAGGAAAAGGCGCTGATGGAACATTTGATGACCCTGTTTACACAGGATTACAAGTTCCAGGTAAAGACTGTCCTGCTGATAGAGTTATTACCACTAAAGATGGCTCGGCCTGTGGATTCAGTCATTTTGATGGCACAGATTACTTACCTGAACAAACTAAAGACTCTATTTTTTCAAATATGACTCATCGCATTTCTGATGAACTAGAGTGGTTTGGTCAAGCAATTGTAATGCGTGATAAATCAACCACATCTTCAACAGCATTATGGACTCCTAATCTATATATGGCTGCTGATAACAAGTTAAATCCAACATATGGCACAGCTCAAGCGTCAGAGGTTCAAGCCTATCACCGCTTAAAAGGTGTAGCTGATCGCAAAACAGAATTCGACTCAAATGTAGTCGATATCGTTACTGGCTTGAATCTTGAATTAGATGCTGGTTCATTAAGCTGGTATGTTCAATATTCTGATCAAGTCGTTAATATCGAAACGGACTCTTATGTCTTTGAAGATAAGTTACAAGAAGCTGTAGATAAAGAACTGTATAACCCTTTTGTGGAAGGTGGCAATGCAACACAGGCAACCTTAGATACATTTTTGCATACAGCAACACGTAAAGCGACATCGAACACAACTGGTACAGGTTTATCTTGGGCAGCTTTAGCACCAATAGCATTACCTGGTGGCGATTTAGGCTATGCCGTCGGTGTTGAATATCAAAAAATGGAGTACAAAGATACTCGTGATGCGCAACAAGCGGCAGGCAATGTACTAGGTACTTATGGTGGTGATTCAGCTGGTGACCGAAGCTATAAAGCTGCATTTGTTGAATTAGAGCTTCCAGTTCTAGAAAATTTAAACGTTAAACTTGCTAGTCGTTATGACCAATACAGTCTTCCTGATGTTGGCCAATTATCAAGTTCAATTAACGTGCGTTATGAAGTGCTTGATAACTTAGTATTAAGAGCATCTTATGGACAAGGCTTTAGAGCACCGTCTTTAGACGACTTACTAGGCGAGCCAGCAACAAGTTATGATTCAATAACTGATACAACTCTGTGCCAAAGCTTACCTGATGATCAACAAGCAGGTAACAAAGCATGTGAAGATAACCAGTATTTACGTAAAAGTTCAGGTAATAAAGATTTAGAACCAGAAAAATCAGCTCAATACTCATTTGGTGCAGTGTGGAACATCACCGAAAATATTGATTTTGTCGTTGATTACTACAATATTGAAATCACTGACCAAGTAAGTTATATCGATGCTCAGACTATTGTCGACTTAGAAGCGACAGCTGGTTTAGGCGCCTACGATCCAAACTACATTTATGTAAAACGTAAAGCTGATGGCACAATCGATGAAATTGGTGCTGGCAACATCAACATGGATGGCGTACAAACCTCAGGTCTTGATGTCTCTTTTACGTCTAAATACGATCTAGGCACTATGGGTGAGCTGAAGTTCGCAGTTGAGGGTACATATGCACTTGAATATTCAGAGCAAGCAAGTCCAATTGCTCAACGCTATGATGTTTTAGGAACTAAAGGTTATCCACCACTGCGTTTCAATACTACATTTAGCTACGCTATTGACGATTTTTCCGCGTCTTTAATCGCTAAATATATTGATTCTTATGATGGTGAAACACCACAACAGCAAGAAGCCGGCACTAATAAGCAAGACTTCTCTTCGTTTACAACTTGGGATATGACACTTAACTATGACTTCAACAATTATGGGAAAGTCACTGTAGGTGCACGTAACTTATTTGATGCCATGCCAACAGTTAACTATAGCTTAGGTTACCCTGGATACGACACTGATACGCACAACATCTTAGGTCGTGTAGTATTTGCAGGATACAAAGTTAAGTTCTAATATCGCATTTCTCAATTAGAACTAGAACCTAATCAAAAAACGGCATCTTCGGATGCCGTTTTTATTTACTTCATTACTTTCACTTCAGACTGATAATTAAAGACGTTTTAGGAATGTTTAGTCAGCTTAATCTCACTCTGATGCTGAGGTTTTTCAGTATGTGAATGTGGTGCAGAAAAATGTTCATGATGAGCTTTGTGTGGTTCAGCCAAGGTGACTTTACCCTGCTCTATCCACCAATAACCTAAACCAACAATCACACCGCCACCGACAATATTGCCTAAGGTTACAGGTATTAAATTATTGAATATAAAGTTTGCCACGGTTAAATCGGCAAATTGTGCTTGAGTAACCCCTAAAGACACGAAGAACTCTGGGCTGGCGATAGATTGGATCATCATGCCCATAGGCACCATAAATAAGTTAGCGATACTGTGTTCAAAGCCACTACTAACGAACATAGCCACAGGTAAAATTAACAGTAACGATTTCGTCAGTACATCACGACTAGCAAAGGTCATCCACACACCTAAACACACCAACATGTTACATAAAATGCCTAAACTAAAGGCTTGAATCCAAGTATGGTGCAGTTTGTGCTGTGCCACTTTAAGTGCATTTAATCCCCAATTACCACCATCGAGATCATACATACCTGCGGCAGTGATCAAGCAAACCATCAACATAGCGCCGACAAAATTGCCGGCATACACGCGGCACCAACATTTGAGTAATTCAGCGCCAGTGACCTGTTTTTGTGCCCAGGCGACGGTACTGAGCACAGAACTGGTGAACAGTTCTCCACCGCAAACAACCACTAAAATTAAACCTAAACTAAAGGCTATTCCGCCAACGAAACGAACTAAACCCCAAGACGCATCGCCTGCGCCAGTGGTTACGGTTAAATAAAAAACAAAGGCTAAAGCGATAAATGCGCCAGCAAACACGGCTAAGCCAAAGGACTGCCAAGGTGCTTTAACCACTTTGCTTGTCCCGTAAATTTCAGCCTGATTGTAACAACTAAAATGAGCTGAAACCTGTGGCGCTTCATGTGCGCTGTTTGTCACAGTTGGAACTGATGACGATGGATTTGGGCTTTTCATTGCATAACTCCAACTTCAGATAAACAAACTTGAACGCGTAGCATAGGTATCTCCAGCAGCGCCATTGCGCAGATAACACGAATCAAAACCGAGATAATGATTTGCTTAAATGATGATTCACTAAAGTCTCGCTTTGTATCATACAACGCGCTTATGCTGTGAAGCAGATATTGCTAAAGCGTGATGCTATTCACACCCAAAATGTGAAAACTTTGAAGCCAAAAACACAAAAGGTTAATTGGTCTTACCATGACAGCCCGAATTTCATCGCGAGAATGTGGCTTAATTAAGATGGTATACAATGCATATCCTGCACGTTTCCATCTCATATTTAGCGAACTAACGCTTAAATTAATGCGCTATAGATTCAAGCAAACCTCAGCAATGACACATTAAATGACCAATAGCTTGATGCGTGTCTCTCGGTATTCATTAAATTGAACCGATACTTTAGCATTTACAGTTTAGTCCAACAGCAAGTAACAAGTTGCCTGCATCATAGCCAACTACTGTATTTAGCCACTCTTTAACCCTTCCTGAATGATTTAAGCATTGCATGCTTTATTTGATGGCGTTATGACATGCCGTCTCCTAAATCGACACTAAGTTAGCAAATAAAAATAAATTAATACAAATAGCTAACATCAAACTTATTTTTAATATCATAACCACTGCGCCTACTGTGACAGCTCCCATTATCGAGCCGTGACTTCCACCAATCAAAATCAGCCTATACGAGGATAGATTTATCCTCGCTAAAGGTGGACAGTAAATGGGAACAATATAGGCAGGCTGATTTAAGAGATAATGGGGTTCAGATGTCACACCAAGTTAAAAAGCGTGCCGTATTCCCTATTGTGGTAAAAAAATGCTACCTAGCTAGCAAATTTGGGATTAACAGAGCATAAACCAAGCCGTTTAAGATGCGATAGCGACTGACCTATGTTAATATGCTTGTGGACAATTGGTCTTACCAATTATAAAGATTTATCAGTAGCCGATAATCAAAGTAAGCGAATATTTGTCATCTTATCGGGTATCAATAGACAGACTTTTGGAGTGACGAGCGCTTCAAAATCCAGTTCCCATCATAGGGCGTCATCATGAAGGGAGCTTTATTTCAGGAATTAGCTATTGGCTTATACTCAGCATTGCTTAACGCTGATCGCCAATAACCTTTTATCTCAACCAGAAGGTATTAGTACGATGACCGACAAAACTGAACTGTTTGCCAACGCATGGGAAGGCTTTACTCCTGGCGATTGGAAATCTGAAGTCAATGTACGTGACTTTATCCAACAAAACTACGCGCCTTTTGAAGGCGACGAGTCCTTCCTCGCCGGTGCCACCGAAGCGACCACAAAATTGTGGGATAAAGTCATGGAAGGCATCAAACAGGAAAACCGTACCCACGCGCCTGTTGATTTCGACACTAAGATGGTTTCAACCATCACTTCCCACGACGCTGGCTACATCAACAAAGAATTAGAAACTATCGTTGGCTTACAAACAGACGCGCCGCTAAAACGCGCTATGTTGCCTAACGGTGGTATTCGTATGGTGGAAAGCTCATGCGCCGCCTACGATCGTGTACTGGATGAAGATGTTAAATACGTTTATTCAGAACTGCGCAAAACCCATAACCAAGGTGTGTTCGATGTTTACACCCCCGAAATTATGGCCTGTCGTAAATCAGGTATTTTAACGGGATTACCCGATGCCTATGGCCGTGGCCGTATCATTGGTGACTATCGCCGTGTGGCACTTTACGGTATCGATTACCTGATGAAAGATAAGTTTGCCCAATTTAGCTCACTGCAAGCGCAGTTTGAAGCGGGTGAAGAGTTATCTAACGTTATCCAATTACGTGAAGAAATTGCCGAGCAACACCGTGCATTAGGCCAAATGAAGAAAATGGCTGCCAAGTATGGCTTCGATATTTCTCGTCCAGCGACCAATGCACAAGAAGCGATCCAATGGACTTACTTCGGCTATTTAGCTGCAGTGAAGAGCCAAAACGGCGCGGCCATGTCATTAGGTCGTACCTCTTCATTCCTCGACATCTATATTGAACGTGATCTAAAAAATGGCACCTTAACTGAGCAACAAGCTCAGGAAATGGTTGACCATTTTGTGATGAAATTGCGTATGGTACGTTTCCTACGTACCCCTGAATACGACGAATTGTTCTCAGGCGACCCAATTTGGGCAACGGAGTCAATCGGCGGTATGGGCTTAGATGGCCGTACGTTAGTGACGAAATCAAGCTTCCGTTTCTTGAACACCCTTTACACTATGGGTCCAAGTCCAGAGCCAAACATCACAGTATTATGGTCAGATAAACTGCCAATCGGTTTCAAAAAATATTGCGCCAAAGTGTCTATCGACACTAGCTCAATCCAATACGAAAACGATGACTTAATGCGTCCTGATTTCCAATCAGACGACTATGCAATCGCCTGTTGTGTGAGCCCTATGGTTGTGGGTAAACACATGCAGTTCTTCGGTGCTCGCGCTAACTTAGCGAAAACCATGCTGTATGCGATTAACGGCGGCGTAGACGAAAAACTGAAAATCCAGATTGCCCCTAAAGCAGACATGATCACAGACGAAGTGCTCAACTTTGATGACGTGATGAATCGCTTAGACGGTTTAATGGATTGGTTAGCGACTCAATATGTCACTGCACTGAACTCAATCCACTACATGCATGATAAGTACTCTTACGAAGCCGCGCTTATGGCGCTGCACGACAGAGACGTACGTCGCACTATGGCTTGTGGTATTGCGGGTTTATCTATCGCAGCCGACTCACTGTCTGCCATCAAATACGCCACCGTAAAACCGGTTCGTGATGAAAACGGCATAGCAGTTGATTTCGATATCAGCGGTGACTATCCAAAATTTGGTAACAACGACCCACGTGTTGATGATATAGCCTGTGACTTAGTTGAACGTTTTATGGCGAAAATTCGTGACCGTAAAATGTATCGCAATGCGATCCCAACGCAGTCAATTCTGACCATCACCTCAAACGTGGTTTATGGTAAGAAAACCGGTAACACACCCGATGGTCGTCGTTCAGGTGCGCCATTTGCACCGGGTGCAAACCCTATGCATGGCCGTGATGAAAAAGGCGCAATCGCTTCTTTAACCTCAGTGGCAAAACTCCCATTTGCCCACGCTCAAGACGGTATTTCTTATACCTTCTCAATCGTGCCAAATGCGCTGGGTAAAGATGATGATGCTCGCCGTACCAACTTAGCGGCATTGATGGACGGATACTTCGACCACAATGACAAAAAAGAAGGTGGCCAACACTTGAACGTCAACGTGATGAACCGCGAAATGCTCGAAGATGCCGTTAAGCATCCAGACAAGTATCCACAGCTGACCATCCGTGTTTCTGGCTATGCAGTGCGCTTTAACTCACTGACACCAGAACAGCAACAAGATGTGATCACGCGTACATTCACAAAAGGTCTGTAAGCTAAATTAGTCAAGGCTGTAGTACACTGTGCTACAGCCTCACTTATTTTAACAGGAGTCACAATGGCAGTTATCGGTCGGATCCACTCGGTGGAATCCTTTGGCACAGTAGATGGTCCCGGCATACGGTTTATCACCTTTATGCAGGGCTGTTTAATGCGCTGCCAATATTGCCACAACCGTGACACTTGGGATCTTGATGGTGGAAAAGAAGTTCTGGTCGATGAGTTAATGAGTCAAATCATCAGCTATCGGCCTTTTCTCGATGCCAGCAATGGTGGTGTTACGGCCAGTGGTGGTGAAGCCATTTTACAGGCCGAATTTGTCGCCGAATTATTCACGGCTTGTCAGCAAGAAGGTATTCATACCTGTTTAGATACCAATGGTTTTGTACGTAAGTACACGCCAGTGATTGATGAGTTGCTCGACCACACTGACTTGGTCCTGCTCGACATCAAGCACATGGACGATGAAAAACATATTGAGTTAACTAAAGTCAGCAACCATAGAACATTACAGTTTGCGCAGTATTTGGCAGAGCGTAATCAAGCGACGTGGATACGTTATGTCGTAGTGGGCGGATTTACCGACGATGAAGCATCGGCATTACAACTGGCCGAGTTTATCAAGCCCATGAAAAACATTGAAAAGGTAGAGTTACTACCCTATCACGAATTAGGTAAACATAAGTGGGAAGCCATGGGCGAAAGCTATCAACTCGATGGGATATCCCCCCCGAGTCGAGAAACCATGGAAAAGATCAAAGCGGTATTTGTCCAACAAGGGATTAACGCGATTTATTAATCCACAGTAATAGAAAAGCCAAAACGGATAACCGCGGCAACGGCCTAAAGTTCTTCCCAATAACTGGCATCTAAACGCTCAAAGGCTATTTTTAAAATCAGTGCCATATCGAGGTAACAGGCTTTAGCGCCTAACGTGTGGCAATTGATACCCATGGATGACAACTTCGCACTCAACTGGTTAATCCAGTCGAACAGCGTTAACGGTAATGGATGGCGAGCTCGCCAGCCTAACCACAGCAGCCCCTGTAACGGTAAGCTGATGAAAAATAAACCGAGAGTGACAGCTTGGGGCAGAAATGCCCAACCGTGAATATACAGCTGGCTCATGCTCACAAAAATCGCCAACACTGGCATCACCAGTATGGCGAGCTGAGTCGCTCGGACGACCCGATACTCAGGAAAATAAAAACCCAGTTGTCTAACCATAGGCCAAGTCTTCATATACTGATGACCATCACCTAAGGTTTTGAGGATCTTAATGCTCAATTTTAGACACCAACTACAATGGAATACTGCTCTTACCATAGCACAATCTGGCGAATCGCCCCAAGACTGATATGGTAAAAACACCGCAGTTCCTCATTATTTTGAATCGTTATATTAAACACAATCGCAAAGGGTTTACACATGTCAAATAAACTGGTTTTAGTTCTCAATTGCGGTAGCTCTTCTCTCAAATTTGCCGTCATTGACGCGCAAACAGGTGACGACCAAATTTCTGGCTTAGCCGAATGTTTTGGTTTAGAAGACTCTCGCATTAAATGGAAAATCAACGGCGAAAAACATGAAGCAGCCTTAGGTGCATTTACGGCTCACCGTGAAGCAGTTGAATACATTGTTAATAAAATTCTTGCGGAACAACCTGAATTAGCAGCAAAAATTCAAGCCGTTGGCCATCGTATCGTTCACGGTGGTGAGAAATTCACTCGCTCAGTGATCATCGATGAGAGCGTGATCAAAGGCATCGAAGACTGTGCTTCATTAGCCCCACTGCACAATCCTGCTCACCTTATCGGCATCCGCGCGGCAATGGCCTCTTTCCCTAAATTGCCACAGGTTGCTGTATTTGATACCGCTTTCCACCAAAGCATGCCAGACAGAGCTTATGTCTACGCCCTGCCTTACAAGTTATACCGTGAACACGGTATTCGTCGTTATGGCATGCATGGCACGAGTCATTTATTCGTTAGCCGTGAAGCGGCAAAAATGCTCAACAAGCCCATCGAAGATACCAACGTGATCTGTGCTCATTTAGGCAATGGCGCGTCAGTGACTGCCATCAAAGGCGGCAAAAGTGTCGACACTTCTATGGGGTTAACCCCATTAGAAGGTTTAGTGATGGGCACACGTTGTGGCGATATTGACCCTTCAATCATCTATCACTTAGTTCATCAACTGGGTTACACCTTAGAAGAAGTGAATAATCTGATGAACAAACAAAGTGGTCTACTGGGCATTTCCGAGCTGACCAACGATTGCCGTGGCATCGAAGAAGGTTACGCCGAGGGTCATAAAGGCGCGACCTTAGCCTTAGAAATCTTCTGCTACCGCTTAGCCAAGTACATCGCCTCTTACACTGTGCCACTGGGCCGTTTAGATGCAGTCGTCTTCACCGGCGGTATTGGTGAAAACTCAGATTTAATCCGTGAAAAAGTGCTCAACATGCTGGAAATCTTCAATTTCCATGTCGATAGTGAGCGCAACAAAGCGGCGCGTTTCGGTAAGAAAGGTATCATCACCCAAGATAAAGGCACGATTGCCATGGTGATCCCAACGAACGAAGAATGGGTTATCGCCGAAGATTCCATTAAACTTATCAACAAATAAAAAGACCTAAGCCGTTTGCTCACCCAAACGGCTTTATACCTTACGTAGCCGTACTCACAAGCAAATTTGCAGAAACTATTCTGCCAAAAACCATCGAAACTAGAGGTTTTTATGTCTCGTAATATTATGTTAATCCCCATAGGTACCGGAGTCGGCCTGACTTCCTTAAGCCTTGGGATGGTGCGCGCACTGGAGCGCCACGGGGTTAAGGTTCAGTTCTTTAAGCCTATTTCTCAGCTTCGTCCAAACGATAATGGCCCAGAACGCTCAACCACTATTCTGAGCAAATCGCCAACAGTCAATCCCTTAGAGCCCTTCGACATGGCCCATGCCGAAGCCTTAATTCGCGCCGACCAAATCGACGTCTTAATGGAGCAAATCATTGCCCGTGCGGCCGATTGCGCTAGCAACACAGAGACCTTAATTGTCGAAGGTCTAGTGCCAACACGTAATCATCCCTTCGCCGATGATGTGAACTATGCCATCGCTAAAGCTATGGATGCCGACGTAATTTTTATTGCCACACCAGGCAGTGATACGGCTACAGGGCTAATGAATCGCCTCGAAATCGCCTATAACTCTTGGGGCGGAAAAAAGAATAAACGCCTGATTGGTGCTGTGATCAACAAGATTGGTGCCCCCGTTGACGACGAAGGTCGCGCGCGCCCTGATCTCTCTGAAGTCTTTGATCACCAAGGTGTTCAACGCTCAGATGCGGCCAGCATGTTCCAACTGCCGGGTAAGAGCCCACTGCGTATTTTAGGCAGCGTGCCCTACAATCTTGATCTTGTCGCTCCTCGTGCGTCGGATTTAGCGAAACATTTAAGTGCACGCATTCTGAATGCTGGTGAAATGCATACCCGCCGCCTGCGTAAAGTAACGTTTTGTGCCCGCAGTATCCCGAACATGGTCACTCATATTAAGACTGACTCCTTGCTTGTCACCTCAGGCGACCGCTCAGATGTGATCGTATCAGCCTGTCTTGCGGCCATGAACGGCGTGAAAATTGGTGCCCTGTTATTAACTGGTAGCTACGAGCCAGAGCCGGAAATCCTTAAGCTGTGTGAGCAGGCCTTTGAAACCGGTTTACCTGTGTTCTTGATCGACAGTAACACTTGGCAAACCTCGCTCAACATTCAACGTTTCGACCATGAAGTACCCGTCGATGACGCGGTTCGTATCGATCTGGTGCAGGATTATGTGGCCAGCCACATCGACCAAACGTGGATTGAAAGCGTGACTAAAAACTCACCCCGTGAGCATCGCCTGTCACCACCCGCTTTCCGTTACAAACTCACGGAATTGGCGCGCGCCGCCCACAAGACTGTGGTACTCCCAGAAGGTGATGAGCCACGTACCATTAAAGCGGCGGCCATTTGTGCCGAACGCGGTATCGCTCGCTGTGTACTCTTAGGTAAAAAAGAGGAAATTCTGCGTATCGCCGCCCAGCAAGATGTGGTGCTTGGCGAAGGCGTGATCATTATCGATCCTGAAGAGGTGCGCGACCGTTACGTAGAACCTATGTTGGAACTGCGTCGCAGCAAAGGCTTAACTGAAGTCGTTGCCCGTGAACAGTTAGAAGACAACATGGTGCTCGGCACTATGATGTTGGCGCAAAACGAAGTCGACGGTATCGTTTCTGGTGCGGTTAACACCACAGCCAATACCATTCGCCCACCACTGCAATTGATCAAAACGGCACCGGGCTCAAGCTTAGTTTCATCCATCTTCTTTATGCTGATGCCAGATCAAGTGCTTGTTTACGGTGACTGTGCGATTAACCCAGATCCCAATGCTGAGCAGTTAGCTGATATCGCCATCCAATCGGCAGAATCAGCAAAAGCCTTCGGTATCGAGCCAAGAGTGGCAATGATCAGCTACTCAACTGGCAACTCAGGTACAGGTTCAGATGTGGATAAAGTACGTGAAGCAACCCGTATTGCCAAAGAAAAACGCCCAGATCTGATTATTGATGGTCCATTGCAATACGATGCGGCAGTCATGCCAAACGTTGCCCGCTCTAAGGCACCTAATAGCCCTGTCGCTGGTCAAGCTACCGTTTTCGTGTTCCCAGACCTTAATACAGGCAACACGACTTACAAGGCCGTACAGCGAAGCGCCGATCTGATCAGTATCGGTCCTATGCTGCAAGGTATGCGCAAACCTGTGAACGACTTGTCTCGCGGCGCGTTAGTCGATGACATCGTCTACACTATCGCACTAACGGCAATTCAAGCCGCACAAAACGACGCAGCTAAAGGCTAACAGCATTAAATCTGCATAGCGTTACGCACAAAAAAGCACTGGTTATTACCAGTGCTTTTTTTATGCTCAAATCTAGCGTAAACCATACCGTTGATAGCAAGAATCGCTTAATGGATAAGTCTAAATTGCAAAAGATGAAGAAAAAACGAGAAATATCAAATTATGCAGTGTGAATAAGCTCGGCAAATTGCGAAAAATATCCACAAGTAGAAGTGGAACATAATGGAAAGCAGAAAAGCGTCACTTTTTGACCAGCAAATAAAGCAAGGAAATATCAGTGACTTACAAAGTATCACTGAAGTCTTCAACATAGTTTTCCACAGTTTCTGTGGATAACCTTTTTATATGACTCCTAACTATATGCCACACACATGAGGTTTGAGTCAATGCTTTTCACAATAGACAGCAAATCACGACAAGACTTGTACATTACAGCTAAAATCGCGATACTCGGAACAAATTCCAATAACTAAAACTTATGCGAACTCTATTTTTTTTCTCTCTCCTGTTCCTCTTCGGTTGTGGCGATCCCTCAACGCAAGAGCAACGCCAGTTATCACCGGAAGAAGTGAGCTTAGGCTTTTTTAAAGCGATTTATGTTGATCGTAATGTTGAACAAGCCAAGCAATATGTCGACGATCCCATTAAACAAGTGCTCACCCATTACCACATTGCCGCAGCCGTACAGCGTAATATGCTCGGCCTATCTATGACCAATGTTGAAATGGAAATTGATGATATCGATATCGACTTCTTCCGCAAATTTACCAAAGACGTCATTGTTGTGGTCAAAATGAAAGGTCTTAAAGGTGGTCAACCATGGATTGATGACAGGACCATACGCCTACACAAAATTGGTAGCCAATGGATTATCGTCGAACTTCTGCCAGAAAAGCGCAAAGTTAACGGTTAACCCCCTTTCTTGCCTGCTTTCGCCGCGCATACCTTGTCATACAATCATTCTGCTTACTTTCAGCCAAAAAAATAGCAACCCTAAGGTTGCTATTTTTTGTGCTTGTTCTGTTATTTCCGACTCATAAGTACCGTCAGTTTAATCGTTATCGATTAAGCCTGGATCACTTCTTCTTCGCTTTCAACAGGTAAAGACGTTAGTACATCGTCTTTCACTTGATAATAAGCATTTTCGTATTCATGAACTTCCATAACAACTCCTGCTTGATTGGGTAAGGCCGCAGAGGCTTGCCATTCTATGCTGACATTTTGCCTATGAGGAAAGGGATACATTCCGTGGGCTGGAGTATAACAAAGCAAAAACCACAATTACAGAAAACTTTCAATTTTGTATCACCAAGCATAGCATTTAAGGCTGGTTATCATTTAAATAGCTCACAATCAGTACTTCTACATGAAAGACTTTCACTTTCTACGAGGATATTGAGGCCATGCTGACGCCATGTCATCATTCGCTTTATACACAAAAGCGATTAACAGAAATCGCTTACATAAAATGAATCTAGGGAATGCCATTAGATGTTCAGGGCAGGCTTTATGGTGAAATTTCTACCCTCAAACACTTAGACCAACATCAAGTAAGTAAAGTGATTGAAACCTATGGGCGATCGCAGCTATCTGAGCGATTAAGCTAATGGATAATAAGTGCTGAGTAATAAGCGACAGTGTAAAAAGCTAAACACTCAACCTAAGCCGACAAAAAGGCCAGTTAATACTGGCCAGTTAAGCTAAATCAGGCCTAGGCTTGAGTCGATAAGCGGTAGCGAAGCACCTTAAGTGACTTCTCTTCCGACACATCCATAAAGGCTAGCGGATTGGCTAAACGCTCTATGTATTCGAGTGCAGGTGCTGCTTCCGCTACCTGTTGACGCAGGAAAGTGGTATCGAGTTCAGGTGCATTTAGACACAGTAATACTTCGCCATTCTTGGCAAGCAACTCAGGTAAACGCCTAATTAAACGCACATAATCCTTAGTCGCAACAAAACTGCCCTTCTGATTGCTCGGTGGATCGGCAACAACAATGTCGTAGGGACCGAGCTTTTTCAGTTTGCCCCAAGATTTAAAAATATCATGGCCTAAAAAACGGGCTCCCGCGCTAAAGCCATTCAGCAAATGGTTCTGCTTACCTATGCCTAATGCGCCTTTGCTCATGTCCATATTCACAACTTCATCGGCGCCCCCTTGTAATGCCGCGACCGAGAAACCACAGGTATAAGCGAATAAATTAAGCACCTTTTTATAACGGGCGTTTGCTCTAACCCACTCGCGGCCATTGGCCATATCGAGGAAGAGTCCGTGGTTTTGTCCGCGTATTAGGTGCACCTGAAACCGTGCGCCATTTTCGCTAACGATATGCGGCTCAGGCACTTCACCTTGCAATAGTTGGGTAAACGTCTCCCCCGCACTACGGTATTGGTAGACTAGATTCAATTGGCTATCTGGCTGAATAACTTGCCAGCGCGCTGCAATCGCCTGTTGGCAGAGGGTTAAATCCGTATCCTCCAAGGGAGTAAAGCTGGTCAGCAATAGTACGGGTGCAAACCAATCTAAACATAGGTGCTCACAACCCACGTAATGCCCACCGCGGCCGTGGAATAACCGTACCGCATCATCACCTAACTCAATTGTCGCTAGCGCTTGTATAAAACTTTGCATCTTCTATTACTTACTCTCAGTTGCACTTGTATTGGCTTCATCGCCATCGGGAATTGAATTTTCCGTGTTACTGGCCAAGAACTTATCTTCAATATCGTCCGATAATAAAATGGCTAACCAATTACCACTCTTACTCGATTCGAGGGCAATTTTAACCACCATAGTCAATGGCACTGACAGCAACATGCCCACAGAACCTAATAACCAGCCCCAGAAAATTAATGATAAAAACACCACTAAGGTCGATAACCCCAGACCGCGCCCCATAAATTTAGGCTCAATGATATTGCCCATCACCATGT
Organism: Shewanella oncorhynchi; assembly: GCF_030848765.1. NCBI lineage: Bacteria > Pseudomonadati > Pseudomonadota > Gammaproteobacteria > Alteromonadales > Shewanellaceae > Shewanella > Shewanella oncorhynchi. The sequence continues at coordinate 1,892,018 of NZ_CP132914.1, read as the reverse complement.
TGGCACCCACGTACAAAAGTGCAGTCCCCCCCGCAGCCGCAGGGCCAAGCTGAATAAAGGCCAACAACACAGCTGGAATGGCGGCAATGATAGAACCAATATTGGGAATATAATTAAACAGGAAAGCAATCACCGCCCATAACATGGCGTAATCCACGCCAATGAAGGTCAACCCCACACCGACGATGATCCCAGTAGCCAAACTCACTAAGGTCTTGATCACCATGTACTGATTCACAGATTGTAAAAAGCGGTCAATCTGCTTTAAGCGCATATCGGGATCGTCCAATGCCAGATGCAATTTCTTTGGCAGCGACTGAGCTTCAAACAGCATAAAGACGATAGTGAGGATGATCAGAAATAAATTCGCCATCACATTGCCGACACCCGATAGCATATTCGTGGTCATAGACAAGGCCATACCTGGGTCAAAATAGGCTAATACCTGATCCTTCGAAATCTGAATATTTAATGCCTGTAATTTATGGATAATCCACGAAAACTGCTCCACCAGCTGATCGCGATATTGGGGCAATTGTTTAGAAAACTCATTGACAGAACTGCCGACGACTGAGGCTAACCATAGGCCCATCAACACAATAAAACCCATCAAGAGGATCACTGCCAGCCATTTAGGCACACGGAACTTTGTCATCAAACCGATTGCAGGATTACAAATCACCGCAAGAAAACTGGACAGCACAAACGGCACCACAATCGGGCTCGCCGCCTTAATCCCTGCCAAAATAATCACTACAAAGGCCATAACCGCAAAGCCACGATAAGCAGCAGAGGGCGCATTAGGTCGAGTCATTTATTAAAAATCCTTCTTGATCTTAGATAAAATTGTTAGGCTAACCTTTGAAACCACTTAACCTCAGCAACTTTAGCTTAAGATAGCCATTTGTCATTATGAAACCAGAAACCGCGATTATACGCATTAAAAACTTAAGACTTCGTACTTTTATTGGCATTAAAGAAGATGAAATCCAAAATCGCCAAGACGTGATCATTAATGTCGTGATCCATTATTGTGCCGAACGTGCCCGCAACAGTGACAATGTCGAGGATGCGCTCAATTACCGCACAATCACCAAAAAGATCATTGAACTGATTGAGAATAACCGTTTCTCATTACTCGAAAATCTCACCAGCCAAACGCTGGCCATCGCCAGTGAGCATCCTTGGGTTGAATTTGCCAGTGTCGAAATAGACAAACCCCATGCACTACGCTTTGCCGATTCAGTCTCGATGGAGTTATGTTATCAAAAATAATCTGGCTAAAAATATTCCGACTAAGTGATCGTTGCACACCGCATTTTGGTATATATCCGCAGAGCTTAACCAATTAAGAGAGGTTCCATGAATATACTGATCACCGGCGCAAGCGGCTTTATTGGCCGCCAATTAGTCGAACGACTGGCGCCATATCATCAACTGACGTTATTAACTCGCTCAGTGCAACAAACACAAAAAGTGCTCGGTAATCAGCACCATTACCTCGAGAGTCTCGATGCGCTAAGCGACTTAAATCACATTGATGCCATTGTAAATCTTGCGGGTGAACCCATAGTCGCTAAACGTTGGAGTAAAAACCAGAAGCAACGCATTTGTGATAGTCGCTGGGATATTACGGCAAGATTAACTCAGCTAATACAACAGAGTAGCACTCCTCCTCAGATCATGGTGAGTGGTTCGGCAGTCGGTTATTACGGGCGGCACGATGATAAATTACTCGATGAGTCTAGTGGTGCCCATGTTGAGTTTAGCCATGATATCTGTCGAAAATGGGAGCAAGAGGCGCTAAATGCAACCTCAGAGCACACACGCGTCTGCATTATCCGTATTGGTATCGTGCTAGGTAAAGGTGGTGCCTTAGAGAAAATGTTACCGCCATTTAAACTCGGACTCGGTGGCCCAATTGGCCATGGACGCCAAGGTATGAGCTGGATCCATGTGCAGGATCTCATTTCCCTTATTGATTTTTTACTCACTCAACAACACTGTAAAGGCATATTTAATGCCACTGCACCCAATCCAGTGAGTAACGCTGTGTTTACCAAAGCGCTCGGAAAAGCACTTAATCGCCCAGCGTTAATCACGACCCCACCGCTTGCATTACGCTTAGCGATGGGCGAAATGTCGGAGTTGCTGACGGAAGGGCAATTTGTTTACCCCAAACGTGCCCTCGAAGCGGGTTTTCAGTTTCAATTCAGTGATCTCGATAACGCCTTAACAAACGTGTTAGCCAAATAGGCTAGCACGCTAGAGCCTAAACTCAGCTTAAATATGCTGATAAAATCAGTGGCTAATGCAGGTGGCATCTTAGTACTCAAATCCGCTCAACAACCAGGTATATTGTAACGTCAATCTTGCCATTATTTTAGCAACACTAGAAAAACAAGAATGTAACATCATGATTTATATTATGATTTAGCGACAATCCGTCCATTTTCTGCTAAACTCGCCTCCATTCGGTCATAGGAGGCACGCATTAACCGCCTCAGCCTTGACCACAGATAGACTCAGCAACACCTCATAAATAGACAGTTATTTATGCTCAGGAACAGGCTATTTAATCTGCTGTTCTTGGTCTGTAGACCATAAAACGATACACACTCGCGCCTACTCATCCTTTAAATTTTTTATCGGATTGACACTGATCTGTCCTCGACATCAAGCGCTTAACATCCAGCATTAGCAGGTACTTAATAACAAGATGGGTTACTTCTCATTGGACATTGTGCCCAATGAAACGCCCGCACTAAGACAGTTTGTAAGGAATTTTCATGCACACGACCTATATGATTGGCGAGCTAGAATCATTTTTAATTGCCATTTTCGTGCTGTTTATCGGCCACTCTATCAATCGCCATGTACGTGTCTTCAGGCAATATAATATCCCCGAACCCATAGTGGGTGGCCTTGTTGTCGCCGCGGGAGTCACATTTCTTCACTTTCAAAATATTAGTCTCGACTTCAGCCTATCACTGCAAAATACCTTAATGCTGATGTTTTTTAGCACCATTGGCCTCTCGGCAAACTACAAGCTATTGCTCAGCGGTGGTAAAAAAGTCTTCATCTTTTTAGGTGTAGCCTCAATGTATATTGTGATTCAAAATGCCGTCGGCGTCAGTTTAGCCAGCCTATTGGGGCTCGATCCCATCATGGGACTTATCGCAGGATCAATTACCCTGTCGGGCGGCCATGGTACCGGCGTAGCTTGGTCACAAACCTTTGCTGAGCGCTACGGTATCAACACCTTAGAGTTTGCTATGGCCGCGGCAACCTTTGGTTTGATCATGGGTGGGATCATCGGTGGCCCCGTCGCGCAGCGATTAATCGGTAAATATAATCTCGTTTCTCGCTATGGGGTTGGCCGCAAGCATCACAGTGAACATCCGCATTTAGTCACTTATGATCACTTAGAAGAAGACCAAGTCACCGCCAAAACCATATTAGAAACTCTGTTTGTGCTGTTATTGTGTGTTGCAGGATCAAAATGGCTCACGCTGTGGATCAGCCAATCGGGTATTGCATGGCTAAAGATGCCCGACTTTGTATATGCTCTTTTTCTTGGCGTGCTCATCGCTAATCTCACAGAACTCACCCGCGGTTACAAACCCCATACCGAAAGCATCGATGTGATAGGGACTGTCGCGCTGTCACTCTTCCTCTCAATGGCCTTAATGACTTTAAAATTATGGGAAATTTTTGATTTAGCGATCCCGCTACTGGTAATTTTACTGGTACAAACCGCAGTGTTGGCCATTTTTGCCTATTTCGTGACCTTCAAAGTCATGGGCAGTAATTACGATGCCGCGGTGATCACCGGTGGTCACTGCGGCTTTGGTATGGGTGCTACGCCAACGGCGGTAATGAACATGGGCGCGCTAGTCTCACGCACAGGGCCATCACCCCAAGCCTTTATGGTAGTACCTATCGTCGGAGCCTTCTTTATCGACATAGTTAACTTAATTGTCTTACAGGGCTATCTGAGCTTTATGAAGTAGTTGTTTATAACTCAATCACTTAAAAAATAGGGCGCCGACTTTGGCGCCCTATTTCATGGTTCAAAATAGTTAAGACTAGAATTCACGCATTAAGCGTTCAGGCCGAGGCAGGTAATAATCATCATAATCAAGGGAGAAAACGACTGAACTTGAACGGCCAACAATCTCATCACGGGGCACGAAGCCAATAACCCGAGAGTCAGCGCTGTTATCACGATTATCACCCAGGGCTAAATAATGCGCATCCGGCACTGTGACAGGTCCAAAATTGGCAAGCCTTGAGGGTACAGGGTTAAGGCGAATACTGTGAACCATACCGAGTAAATTTTCCTGCATTTCTGTCACATCAGCGGGAGCATAAGCACTCAATGCTTGGGATGTGTAGCTAAGCAGTTCGCCGTTTAAATACAAGCGATTATCCAGCATCATCACAGTATCGCCTGGCACAGCTATTACCCGCTTGATCAGTTTTTTATCGGCCTTTTTCGAGTCAAATACCACAATATCGCCGCGAGCAGGATCTGCCAGTTTAACTAATGCAATATGCGTAAATGGCACCCTAAGATCATAAGCCATCTTATTAACAAGAATGCGATCACCCTCGACGATAGCCGGCAGCATAGAACCCGATGGCACAGTATTCCAATCGGCCACAGCGCTCCTGAACACTAACATTAAGCTGATAAACAGAAAAAAGGAGCGATTATCCTTAAGCAGTTTTGTTATTCCTTTGAACATAATATTCCCTCTATGGCATATATAAGCTAGTCGCTGTTCTCAGTTAGATAGACCCATTGCGTTGCACTAAGTTCTGTTGCTACCTGCTTAAGCACAGATCAATTTGTAAGCCGATGTAAAAAGCATATTCAATTCAAGTGCAGCAGAATCAACCCCATAACAAAAAAGCACTGAGCTTATGTCGCATCAGTGCTTTTAATGTTGGCTCAGCTTGTTGTCTTAATAAGCTTTATGTTTTAGCCCATCAACAGAGTTCACAAACCGCCCTAGCTCCCAGCCTTTAATAGCTCAGAGCAAGATTGGCTGAGCAATTGTCGACAACGCCAAACCCCTAGTAAGGCGACGATTAAGGCTCCAGAAACAGGGGCAATACCCCACCAAGGCCAGTGCATGTATACATTAAGTTCAAATACTTGCGTCTTAAGTAGATATAACGCAAATTCGGCCACAATTACGGCTAACACACCCGCAATACCGCCAAGTAAGGCGAACTCTAAACCCGTTGCACTGCGCAATAACCATCCTGAAGCACCAAAGGTACGTAACACCGCCAGTTCACGTTGCCGAGTTGCCATGCCAGCCTCAGTCTGTGCAATCAAGACTAAGGCACTGGCTAATAACACTAAGGCCAGCACTAAAGACAACGACAGCGACACTTGCTCAATTATCTGCCGCAACTGCCCCACCATAGCGCCAACATCTATGATAGATATCGTCGGAAATTGCTGAATAAGCGCAAGGATCACTGCATCCTTAGGCGTACCATCAGCATTAATAGTCTTATCGTTAGTCGCCTGATCATTCAGATAAAAACTCGCCATCGAGGTATACGCAAAAGGCGCGAGCGCTTCTTGGGTGAAAATCATAAAGAAGTTCGGTTGCAGTGTTTCCCAATGCACGGCACGAATACTGGCAACTTTAACTGTGAGCTCTTGATTATCAATCACGTAAGTCAGCTTATCGCCAAGACCAATACCTAGACGCTCCGCCACGCCGGACTCCACCGACACTTCATCGGCGGCTTGATTAAAATGCCCCTCTAACAGTTCGTTGTTAGCAGGCAGTGTATTGCGCCACGTTAGGTTTAACTCGCGCGAAATGCCCACTCTTCCCTTTTCACCCGCTTCTGACTGTTCATTCGAAATCAGCGCTTCACCGTTAATTTGAGTTAATCGGCCACGGATCACCGGATAAATGTCCGTCGCCACTATCCCCTTCGCCGTCATGAAATCATTCAAGGGCTTTGCATCATCAGGCGCAATATTGACAAGGAAATAATTAGGCGCATTTTCGGGCAACTGTTTTTGCCATTCGTTAAGTAAATCTTGTCTTAACGCCAAAATAGTCAATAACAGTACCAGTGCAGCGCTAAAGCCAACCAATTGCACCGCATTTTGCCGCGCACGACGCCTTAGCCCCGCCAGCGCTAATTGCAAAGGATTGGTAGTCTTCATACCAACACTGTGTCCTGCTCGTATCATCACAAATCCAAGCAGACTTAATAGCGCAGCCAGCAATAGCACAGCCGCGACCACAGTCAGAGTCAAAGTCCAACTTTGGGAATACAAATAGCCCAATAGCGCCATAGCCCCTAGACTCAGCAGCAAATGCAGCCACATACCAAGCTGTAAGCCTTCTAACTGGCGCTGCAACACCCGCAGTGGCGGAATAGCCAGTAAACGCATCAATGGATAAGCCGAAAACATAAAGGCGCTGATGAGCCCTGTGCTGATGCCGAGTAATAATGGTCGTGTGAGTGGCGGTGAATAGGCCGCAATTTCGGGTGGCAATAGATAACTGATCCCAAAATCGAGTAACCCTCCCCCAATAAGACCTAGACCAATTCCCAGTAGCGTTACCAACAATAAATGAGTACCAAACAACAGGCGAATTTGCTTTGCCGAGGCGCCAAAGGTTTTCAGCATGGCCACCACATCGTAATGGCGCTGACAATAACGCTGGGCGGCAATACCTATCGCCGCGCAGGCCAATGCAATGCCCATCAAACTTGCCAGCAGTAAGAAGCGCTCCGCTCGCTTAACGGCTCCCGCAATCGGCGAGTCACCGGATTGCACATCGACCCAACGCTGGGTACTATTCAAAAGCGGTTTAACACTTTGTTCAAAGGCCGTAAGCGAGGCTTCATCTCCGGCAAATTGATACAGATAAGTCACGCGACTGCCCGGTTGAATCACCCCTGTTTTGGCGACATCCTCCATCCGCATCAATACCACAGGCGATGAAGCAAAAGGATTAAAACCTGCGTCGGGTAAGCGGCTGATCTCATTGCTGAGCACAAATTCGCTGTTACCTAGTTCGATGGATTTGGGATAACCCAAAAGTCCGCCTAAGCGAGTCTCAAACCAAATTTGATCCGCTTGAGGTAACGCCTTGGTTTTACCGCTGGTGAGTTCAATATCGCCCTTAAGCGGGTAACCCGACTCTACGGCGCGTACTGTGACTAACTGAAACTTATCTCCCGAATAGACCATGGAATTAAATTGCATGTTAGTCACATGCTTAAGCCCAAGCGCTTCGGCTTTGGATAAAATCGCCGCATCAATTTTAACCGGCGAATCGATAATACGGTCGGCAGCAATAAACTGTGAAGCTTGACCACTAATTGCCACTTGCAGACGTTCACTCACCCGCGCCAAGCCACTCACAGACAAAACCGCGAGCGTAATAGCGAGGATAATCAGTAACAATTGTCCCTGCTGTAACTCGCGTTTAAACAGGCGCCATGCCAGACTTAACTCCATTATTAAGCCTCCTTAACATCAGCTAGCAGTTCTGTTTGAGTGATATCTTCCTGTAAATGGCCGTTATCCATCACTAGTTGACGCTCACACCGCTTGGCCAGCAGCAGATCATGGGTAACAAGGACTAAGGTTGTATGGCTTTCTTGATTAAGCTCAAACAACATATCGGCAATCTTATGGCCGTTGACGCTGTCTAAATTGCCAGTTGGTTCATCGGCAAACAAAACTGTAGGCTCACAGATAAAAGCGCGGGCAATCGCCACCCTTTGCTGTTCACCACCCGAAAGCTGTTTGGGTAAATGGGTCAAGCGATGGGATAAACCAACCCGCACCAACATGGCCTGCGCTTTTTCCTTGGCATTGCTCACGCCCGCAAGCTCGGCGGGTAACATGACGTTCTCAAGCGCAGTTAAGGTATCTACTAACATAAAGGATTGAAAAATAAAGCTGACCTTCTGTTTACGCAGTGCCGCTTTTTGCTCTTCATTCAGTGGTGATAATGCCACACCATCGAGCCAAATCTCCCCCGACGTAGGCGTATCAAGCGCCGCAAGCAATCCCAATAAGGTGGATTTGCCTGAACCTGATGGGCCGAGAATAGCCACACTCTCACCTTGCTTGACATCTAAGTTAATGCCCTTGAGGATAGTGAGCGTTCCTTCCTGAGTAATCACTGATTTTTCGAGGTTAACAACATTAATGGCACTGTTTTTTAAGATGACGTTAGACATAGGATCCTTCTTATATAAATCGTTCTGGTATCAATCGCTAAGATTAAAATCAATGGCGAAGACCCTAGGGGCATTCATCCTACTGAGTGTACTCATGGTCACGCCCGCTCACGCGGCAAAGATACTGATCCTCGGCGATAGCTTAGGCGCTAGCTACGGCATGGCAGAACAGTCAGGCTGGGTAGCACTACTGCAAAAAAATCTGCCCGAACATCAGTTTACCAATGGCTCAGTGAGCGGCGAAACCACAGCGGGCGGCCTACGCCGATTACCCGCCTTGCTCGATTCTGTTGCTCCCGATCTTGTGGTCGTTGAGCTAGGAGGTAATGATGGTTTACGTGGATTCCCCCCAACGCAACTCGAAAATAATCTAATCCAAATCATTACCCTAGCCAAAGATAGCGGCGCAAAAGTGCTGCTGACCGAGATCATGGTACCGCCTAACTATGGCCCTCGCTATACCCAAAAGTTCACCCAAGTGTATCAAGACATATCTAAAACCCAGGATATAGTGTTGATCCCCTTCTTTATGCAGGATATCGCGCCCCATCCAGAATTAATGCAAAGGGATGGCATTCATCCCAACGAAAAGGCACAAGCTCAGATTGCGGCTTGGATGCAACCATGGATAGAAAATGCGTTAACCCAATAAAATAGCTGCTATTTTAAGCTAACGAACCGCTTACTTAGCTAAACTCATACTCAACGGATAAAAACGTGTTCTAACGCAAGATTAACCCTATAGATAAACAGTAAAATTCGTGTTAGCAAATGGTTAACTCAAACAAGGAGTCAATATGTCCCTTAGCCATCAGCAAAAAGTGTACATACCCAAGGAAGCCCGTACAAATCAATACATCACAGCCGAAATCAAGGTGACGGATGAGCTACTCAATCAATATCCCGATTATCAAAGCTGTTATCAAACGTTAAGCCGTTTGATATTTAATTTGGCAGAACAACACGATCTCCGTAATGTTCACGTGATCACTAACGATAAACTGCCAGTAGTGCGTTACCATACCGAAGCATATTGCTTCCAAACCACTGAACAAATTCTATTTTTTTATAACCCAGCCTACCACGAAGCCCAAAACTTATTCTCGCAAGAAAACTATCGCGCCCGTAAACTGCGCATTGTGTTTCTCGCCACAGGTGACGATATTCGCAGTAATTCCGCCAGTTTCCATATCAAGGTGCGTGAGTTACTCACTGAATTAATGCCCTTAATGCCAATAAGCGATCTTAAGGTTAAGGTCCGAGACCATCAGCATTTATCCTATGATCTGTTCGCAAAAGCTAAGGGCTATAAAGAAACCTATGGTTATAAACTGCGCGCCATCGGCCCAAGATATAAAGCCAGAAAATGTGAGTTACCAGAAAACGTTAGCTCTCTTACCTATGTGACGGTGAGCTTGCCGCTGAGTCGCAAACTCAAACAGGGTTTATTACCTGACTCAGCCACTGACTTTACGCCTTTATATCAGCATCTTGAAGACTGCTTCCTCAAAGCGGCAGCTAATAGACAACTGACACGCCTTGCTATGATAGCGAACGGCTTAACACCACTTGTGCGTAACAGTAAGTTTGAAAAGCTCGACAGCAAAGCCGAAGTACAAATGATAGGGTTCGATCCTAATGCGACTGAGCAACAAGTTATCCGTCGTTGGGATGCCGATAACTTAGTCGAAGCCGCGCACTTTACCATAGTGGCAGGTACTAAGGATTGTGACGATTCGGGTTTCGGTCGCTTTATGAACAATGTTGAAACAGCTCTGAAGGCCTTCGCAGCCGACATAGGTGTCGATCCGGAGCGTGAAGATCTCATCGTACGTTTCCATCAACATATCAGCTATCAAATCTAACCCACTTCGGTATTAGCCGCAAAAGCTCAGCAAATGAAAACGCCTGCAAATGCAGGCGTTTTTACTTTTATTCACCAATAGACAAAATTACATAGGACGATTTTTTTCTATGAGGCGATTGAAAATAGCGTTCACAGACAAAGAGGCACCGTGGGCAATTTTATCAGCGAGTTTCTTTCTCATCTGATAACGTATCTTGTACACAGTACGCTCTGTGGCGAGTGACATTATCACATCATCGCTGGTCGAAATCGCATCAACTAAACCTAATTCAATAGCTTGCTGACCGTACCAATGCTCGCCAGTAGCGACTTTCACTAAATCCAACTCAGGGCGATACTTACCAACAAACGCTTTAAATAAGACGTGGGTTTCTTCGAGTTCTTCTTGAAACTTCTGTCTTCCCTCATCGGAGTTTTCACCAAATACTGTCAAGGTGCGCTTAAAATTACCGGCGGTATGTTGCTCATAATCAATTTCATGCTTTTTCAGCAGGCGATTAAAGTTAGGCAGTTGAGCGACAACACCAATTGAACCGACAATGGCAAAAGGCGCAGCATAAATTTTATTCGCAACACAGGCCATCATATAACCACCACTGGCGGCGACTTTATCAACACAGACAGTCAATGTAATATCAGCTTGACGTAAGCGATCTAACTGGCTGGAGGCTAAACCATAACCATGCACCATACCACCGCCACTCTCAACATTAACAACCACTTCATCGCCTTTTTCTGCGATAGCGATAATTGCACTGATTTCTTCACGCAGTGATGCGACCTCAGCGGCATCGATACTGCCCTTAAAATCAATCACGAACACTTTGCCCGTGCAGGCTTCATCTGCGGCTTTGTCTTTTGCCTTTTCGTCAGCTTTTAATTGCTTTTCATAGGCTTTGAATTGTTTCTTTGACAGAAGTTCTTCTTTTAAGCCATGCTTAAGTTCTTCTAACTCTTCAGACAAGTTAGTGATCCTCAGCTCGCCCTTATCTGACTTGTGTTTTACAGTGGAAGCCAACACCACAATAATAACGGCAACGATTGCGACCACTATTGTGACGGCTTTCGCCAAAAACATTCCATACTCGTATAAAAATTCCAAAGTGTTCTCCGTTAGGGCGTTACATCATTCAATCAATTGCGCGCTATTCTAACAGCCTAAAGGCCCATAAAAAAACCCAGCAAAGGCTGGGTTTTTCCGATTAAGGCAAGATTAGTTAGGACAAGTCGCAATGACCCCACTGTTTGTCACTAAAATCGTCACGTCGTCCTTACCTGCAGTAGCAGCATAGGTTGCCACTTGAGTCTGCATTTCAACCGTGGCAGCCGCGGCCATACCATCCGTTGATTCCTTTTCTTTAGGATCAACAATCGAACTGTGGTGACCTTTAGCGAAACGCACAACGCCATGACCTTTGCTCGTGCTATCGGCACAAGGTAGCCCGATGGCAGCGATCAGCGGCTCAGTGCCCGATAATGGGAAGTTATCGACGCGATTAGGCAGCACTTGATCTGCTAAGTTACCGTTACCATCACCCGCCACTTCAATTAAGTGAACAGGTAAGCCTGTCGCTTTTAACATAGCAGCATGGTTAACAGGATCTGCAGAATCTACCGCTGTTTGAACCGCAAAGGCAAACGTCGGAATAAATTGGGCATATACCCCCTGCACCAGTGCCGCATATTCAGGGCTACCAGGCTCATAACCTGCTGTATTAGCCGCATCGACCTGTGCTTGGAAAGTTGCAGATGCCGTAATATTACTAAACAGTACTGGGCCAAAGGTTGCAGAACCTGCGAATGATCCTGCTAATCCACCTGCTGGCGCAACTAAGGATACAGCATTGATAACATAAGCATTTGGCAAGGCATCGCCGGTTGCTGGATTCTTCATACCTGTGCTGGCATAGGTCGCAAAATCGGTGCCCACAATGGCGCCTAAACTCAGACCTTGAGCACTGATTTTAGTCACATCAAATACTTGCGGCTGACCTGCTTGTGCTAAGCCCTGTGCTAAGCCCGTAAGAGCAAGACGCACCCCTAAATGGTCCATCGTCGCTTGACGGAAATTATCTCGCACCGACAAAGTGCTAGAAATATTCACAAACACCAACGGGTTACCATTTTTAAAGGCGTCCGGTTTACCAACAACTGCACCGAAGGCAGGATCTGTCGCAGAGACTTCATAAATCCCATCTCCGTTAGCATCAAATGAACGCGCACCGTGAAGTGGCATATCAATAGCAACAGTCGCAACCCCCATTGCCGCATACGTGCCGGCATAGGCCAATGACATTTCTTTACCGCCACCTAAACCGTGAAGGGCAATTGTTGTTGGCCAACCAGATGTAGGAGGAATAAACTCACGACCTTGCTGTTGATAAAAAGCGGCCAATTTCGTTGCATTGGGCATAGAAATCAGTACAGATACTGTTTCATAACCTTTGATTGCTGGAATAGGATTGAATTTAGTCAGATGTTTGGTTTTATCAACTGCCGTACCATCGTCTAAAACCCATGTTTTACCCGCCATTAACGAGGGATTAGCTAAAGCATCAGCAGGGTTAGCAATACCATTAGCCACCGCTTGCATACCAAAATTATTCTGGCTGAGTGTGCCCGCTTGCAGTGCAAGTAGCACAGATACAGGGCTATCACCTTGGGCTTTCCAATGACCATTAATTAATGGTTTACCTTCAGCGGATAAACAACCAACTGAAGAACAATCACCGTAAATAGGCAGTTTAATTTTTGCCGTATACACATCAGCCAAGTTTGCGGCAACATAGGCAGCTCCAGCAGCTGGTGTTAAGCCCGCCACTTGAGCCACAGTCAATCCAGTCGGTGTTGGCATCTGGGCAAAGCTTGGTGCATAGGGAGCCCCCTTCGCCATCAGCAGTTTGGTGGTTTCATAGACGTTAGCAACAGACTGAGTGGTAAATAAGCCAGAGTAACTGATGGTTAAAGGATCGACCTTATGGGCCGCAGCAATCCCTTTCTCATAACTGTTCACTAAGGTTTGCAGCATCAATTGATCTGGTGTTTCTAAAGGTAACGTATTGATATCCAGCTTCAACAAACCATAGGTCGTTGAAGGAGCGATACCACGACCTTCAGAATCTTGAATAAGATTCGTTGTCGCATAAATATAAGATTGCCCAGCTTTGAGTGGCTTAAGCGGAATTATTACCACTTTTTTGCCCGAAGCGGTTGATATAAAGTCAACGCCAAACTGCAACTCAGCGCCCACTTTACAGGCTGAAACTGACGGTTTAGCCTTACATTCGGGATCAGACGATAATGCGCCGCCTACTGTGGCTTCAAACATTCTGACAGCACCCGGTTGTGCAACCGATGCCGCCATTAAGGTCAGCGGTGTACCGTCATGTTTTTTCGCCAAATCGATATCAATAGAAATCGGTGATGTTGTCGACCACCCATCTAACGCCCCAAGCGCTATTTGTGGATCAACATAATTGCCCGAGCTTTCACCCGGAATCGATAATGTGCCATCTTTGGTGCCACTGAACAGCAAATCATTCGGTAATGGAACTTTTGAATTAGCAGGGTCGAACACCATGTGCGATTCAGGGATGAGCACTTCTGTCTTATCCTTGAGTTCATTAAAACTGTCCTCACCACATCCTGTGAGGCCCAGTGCAGATGCAATCGCAACACCCAAAATGAGTCTTTTCATCTTTTTTCCCCAAATCTTGTTGTAATAGTTTTGTTTTCCCCAAGAAATTAGTCACAATAGCTTTTAGATCTGTGACCAATAGGGCTTATGTTAGCCCCTAACTCATTTCAAGTTAACGTAAAAATATTGAGTTAGCCACAAGTTTGTCACAAAGATTTTAGCTATTGATAACAAAGTTTCATTCATTTGTTTGAAACATGCGTTTATCACTTCGGCGACTCTAGAAGTGGCGGGCATTCTCGCCAAGAGGAAAAAGAGACTCATGTTGGAATATCAAGCAGCAAAAGATTTACTCAAGGGCAAGACGATTTTAGTCACAGGCGCTGGTGCTGGCATAGGCCGAACCGCCGCCATTGAGTTTGCAAAACACGGCGCCACTGTGATTTTACTTGGTAAAACAGTGAAAAAATTGGAAGCAGTTTACGACGTAATAGAACAAGCCGGTTATCCCAAACCTGCTATAGTGCCATTAGATCTTAAGGGCGCAACGGAACAAAATTACCGCGATATGGCCGATACCATTGCCGAGCAATTCGATCATTTAGACGGCTTATTACATAACGCTAGCTTACTCGGTGCCTTAGGTCCGTTTGAACACATAGATATTCCATCACTCGAAGACGTGCTCAAAGTGAACGTCACGGCCCAAGTCATGCTAACTAAAGCATTACTACCTGTGATGCGCCAAGCACCCAGTGCATCGATTATCTTTACGTCGAGCAGTGTGGGTCGTCAAGGCCGCGCTTATTGGGGACCTTATGCCTTCTCTAAATTTGCCACCGAAGGCATGATGCAAGTTCTCGCCCATGAATGCGATGGCACCTCAGTTCGAGTTAACAGCATCAATCCAGGAGCTACCCGCACTGAGATGCGCGCTAAAGCCTACCCTGCAGAGAATCCTCTGGATCTCAAAACCGCTGAAGAGATCATGCCGACCTATCTCTATTTGATGGGTCAAGATTCTAGTGCCGTCAACGGACAGCAGTTTAACGCACAGTAATCGAATCGCTTATTGAGTTTCTGCCGGTATGATTCAGCAATATTAAAGGGCCTATCAAGGGCTCTTTAATATTTTAGATATTCTCAAAATGAAACCCAGAACTTGTCGATGACATTAAGTACGACAAAGATACCGCACCGCCAATCTTAGCTTAAATGAATTTTTGCAAAATAAATCATAGCCTTAGCTTTGGCGACTCTGTTTGATTCATCAAGCGAATTTTGCGTATCCAGCTGTGAGTCAGCTAACTCATGGCTGGAGTAATAACTTACCCACAACTCATTTCCATCAATAACAACGCCCGCATAACTAGTATCGCCCTTCGATGGCAGTGTCAGTAGTTCTTGAACCACGCCAGTATCTGGATGAATTTCAACTAAAGCCGTTCGAACTTGTTCATCATATAAACGCACTACAGCCAACAAACGGGATTGATACATCAACATCACTGGCCCACCAATGCGCTTATCGAGTTCTTGCCATTGCCAATCAGTGAATGGCATTTGACTGCGGCCGAGTAAACCGACAAATTCTGGGCCCCATACGGGATCGCGCCTCAATAGACAAAAGCCGTTTTCTTGATGAAAAACAATGGCAGTTTCATTGACATAACCTTGATTATTAAACACCTTTAACCAAGTCTCAAACTGCACCCCATCATCACTTTTATACAAGCGGGTATCGCCATCAGGCCCAGCGCGATAACCCACGCCATAGAGTGCATTTTGATGCTCGGTTAAGCGCCATAACCAATAGCCTTTATCAGCGACTTTTAACGCATCCGACCACGCTAGCCCATTGGCTGAGCGCCAAAGATGTGATTGTAAGCCGGACTTATCGTGTAAAGTCCCGCCGCCGAGTAAGAGTAATTCCCCTTGATACTCAATCAGTTTGCCATCGCGTAAATCCGCCTCATCCGAACGGATCAGCGCCACGCTCTGCCAAGTGTCGCCTAAATCCGCTGAGCGTAGAATTCGTAGCGCACCATCGGGTGACACATGGGCAGTCCCTTCACGGAAAACGCAAAACAGTGCCCCCTGAAACGTGATTAAATCGGTAAACGCATTATGGGCAGCGTGTTCCCAAATCCGTTTCACTGAAATTAGCTTCATCCATTCACTCCTCAATCCAACTGAGACTTGTTATAACATAGCTGCAAATAACAGAAAGCAAAAAGGCCGCTTAGCGGCCTTTTTCATTGGGATAAAACAACTTAGCTGCGCTGACGCGATGGCTTAGGTTTTCCCGTTCCGGTTACTTTATGCTTACGTACGGCGCGGCGAATTTTAGCACTCTTCACCTGAGCACGGGCTACGCTGTGTTTATCAGCGGCGAGCATAGTACGAGTTTCGGGCTCAAGACCCGCCAGCTTACGCAAGTAGTTAACTTGCTCTACGGGCAATTCAACCCAGCCACCGCGAGGCAGTGATTTTGGCAGTTCGACCATACCATAACGAATACGGATCAAACGACTCACCTGTACTTCTTGGGATTCCCACAAACGGCGCACTTCACGGTTGCGACCTTCGCGTAAACACACATGCCACCACTGGTTCATGCCTTCGCCGCCCGCTGGTTTGATGCTATCAAACTGCGCAGGGCCGTCTTCTAACATGACGCCAGTACGTAAACGTTGTACTGTCGCCTCAGGGATTTCACCGAAGGTACGCACTGCGTATTCGCGGTCAACTTCGTTCGATGGATGCATTAAGCGGTTCGCCAACTCACCATCTGAGGTAAACAACAATAAACCTGAGGTGTTGATGTCTAAACGACCTACCGCTACCCAGCGTGAATCACGCACTTTAGGTAAGCGATCGAATACCGTTGGACGGCCTTCAGGATCTTTACGACTACAAATTTCGCCTTCAGGTTTATGATATGCCAGCACACGGCAAATCACATCTTCGGCAGACTTTAACGAAATGGCTCTGCCATCGATACGCACTTTAGCATCCGCTTCAATACGATCCCCAAGGCTAGCAATTTCACCATCAATACTAACTCGGCCTGCAGCAATCCATGCCTCCATCTCACGACGGGAGCCATGGCCTGCACGGGCCAAGACTTTCTGCAATTTTTCACTCATTAGTATTATGCTCTTCTGACTGTTCTGGCGATGATTTCAAACCTGAAAAAACCGCCTGCAATGACTCAGTATCCGACAGCGGCGGTAAATCCGCTAAGGTGTCTAAGCCAAAATATGCTAAAAATTCTAAGGTAGTGGCATATAACGCGGGTCGCCCCGGTACTTCTTTATGGCCAACTACTTTAATCCAATGTCTATCTGACAAACTTTTTATGATATGGCTACTTATAGCCACACCGCGCACCTGTTCAATATCGCCACGAGTCACAGGTTGACGATAGGCAATTACCGCCAAGGTTTCTAATGTCGCACGCGAATATTTAGGCGCCTTTTCTTGCCACAGGGGTTGCAAAAAAGGACTCAAGACTTCTAAGGTCTGGAAGCGATAACCCCCAGCGACTTTCACAAGTTGCACACCTCTGTCTTGATAATCCTGCTGCAGCTCATCCAATGCAGCTTTTATTTTGTCTCTAGAAACCGTGAAATCCACCAATACAGTGTCTTTCAACATTTTCGCCGACAAGGGTTTCCCCAATACAAACAAACTCGCTTCAATAAGCTGTTTTAATTGAGTCGGATTTATCTGCATCAATTAATAGGCCTTAACGTAAATAGTTGAAAACGGCTCTGTTTGGTACAATTCGACCAATAATTCTTTGACTAATTCCATCAAAGCTAAGAAGGTGACTACCACGCCGGCACGGCCTTCTTCTAGGGTAAATAAACGTTCAAATGCCGTAAAATCTTCCGAGTTCAGCATGGCTAAAATCTGGCTCATGCGCTCACGGGTCGATAACTGTTCACGCTTAACGTGATGATCTTCATAGGCATCGATACGTTTGAGTACATCACCAAAGGCACGGGCAATTTCAAACAACGAAACTTCTGGCGGGATCATTAACGGCTTAATGTCGGGTGCTGCCACTGCTTTGGCTTGAAATACATCCCGCTCGAGCCGCGGTAAATCATCGAGTTTTTGCGACGCTTCTTTAATCACTTCATAGGCTTTCAACTGACGGATCAATTGCGCCCGAGGATCTTCCTCAACCTCATCTTCGGCCACCATACGCGGCAGCAGCAAACGGGATTTAATCTCGGCAAGCGTTGCCGCCATCACTAAGTAATCAGCGGCAAGTTCGATTCTAGCCTGAGTCAGCAACGTAATATATTCTAAATACTGCGCGGTGATTTGCTGAATGGGTAAATCGACAACGTCTAATTTTTGCTTACGGATCAAATATAAAAGTAAATCCAATGGCCCTTCAAAGGACTCGAGGAATACTTCTAATGCCTCAGGCGGAATAAACAAATCCAGCGGCATTTCGGTCATTGCCTGACCACGAATAACGGCTAAGGGTAAACTTTGTTGCGTGCCCTGCATCCGCTATCTTGCTCCGTTAACACTGCGCTATCCAACCTAGGCTAACGCCAAACGCGCGATTATACCTGTAAATCTACGGCGATAAAACTGCCAAATGTTGACTACCACTATCCGAATCACTTACCCGCATCCATTAGCGATAAATCTAATGCGGCAGATTTAGAGGAACGGCGTGATATCACCCGCGCCTTCACGTAAAATCTCGGCGCCATCTTCAGACATATCAATCACAGTCGTTGGCTTTTCGCCTAAATAACCACCGTGGATAATCACATCCACTTGATGCTCGAGCAAATCACGAATTTGTTCAGGATCAGACTCGGCAAATTCTGCATTTGGCATCACCAAACTGGTCGACATCAGCGGCGCATCTAAGGCTTCAAGCAACGCCAGTGCGATCACATTGTCGGGCACGCGAATACCTATGGTCTTTTTCTTATCATTTTGTAAGCGACGCGGCACTTCTTTGGTCGCTTTAAAAATGAAGGTATAAGGCCCAGGCGTGCAACTTTTTAGAATGCGATACGCTTGATTATCCACTTTGGCGTAGGTCGCAAGCTCAGATAAATCGCGGCACATCAATGAAAAGTTATGATCGTTCTCGATTTGACGAATTCTCGCCATCCGCGTCATCGCGTCTTTCTCACCAATCAGGCAGCCTAAGGCATAGCCTGAATCGGTGGGATAAACAATCACACCGCCGCTTTTCAATACGGCGACCGCCTGACTAATAAGCCGCGTTTGCGGATTTACTTCATGTACATAAAAAAACTGACTCATGGTCGTTCCATCCAAGATTCCGATTGCCAGACCCAATCAATACCTTGGGGCTGATACAGATTTTTACCTAATTCTATCCAATTGCTCGGAAAGTGAAAATCACTCCCTATCGATGCAAGCAATTGATTTTGTAAGCTCAGCGCCACAAGATTGGCCCTGTCGTCTAACGTTTGCTGGCCGAGTACCACTTCCATGGCATCTCCACCCGCTTCTTTAAATTCACGCACTAAGCGCTTAAGCCACTTAGCCGATAACTTATAACCACTAGGATGCGCCAACACGGCTAACCCACCGGCGTTATGTATGATATCAATGGCACTGGCCATATCACCCCAATTATTAGGCACATAACCGGTTTTACCGCGTGCAAGGTAGCGTTTAAAGACGCTCGGCATATCCACAGCATGACCATTTTCAGCCATCCAGCGAGCGTAATGTCCACGGCTCAATGCCGCATCACCCGCCAACGCCTTAGCACCTTCGTAGGCACCTTCAATGCCAGCTTTAGCTAATCTATGACCAATTTCTTGAGCACGTAATTCACGTAATTCACGCTGGTTTTCTAAAAATGCTAATAACGCTGGATTATCAGCATCGAAGTTAAGCGCCACTATGTGGATATCGTAACTGTTCCAGCGAGTAGAGATTTCCACGCCAGAAATCAATTTCAATGGAGTAGCTTGAGCCTGATTAAAGGCACGGGCTTCAGGTAAACCAGCCACTGTGTCGTGATCGGTAATGGCAAATAACTGCACACCCTTTTCAAGGGCTCTTGCCACCAATTCAGACGGCGTTAATTGACCGTCTGATGCGGTCGTGTGGCTGTGTAGATCAGCCAATATGCTTTGAGTATTCATGGTGCTATTGTACGCGAACTTGTTAACAAATGCGCTGCTATCTCGTATTTTGTGGCTGAGTAACATCAATTTTATGCATCATTGCAGCGAATAAATCGCAGAAAATGAAAAATATTCAATTGACATTCAGCTCCAGCTAAGGTTTTCTATACACCAATTACTGAATTAGCGAGACCCTTTTGAATGACACACATTAACGCTTCATTAAACATCATTTGGTGGTGGCACTTCCCAACGTAGCGGGTGGTGTGAAGCTCTGTGCTCATTTGAAAGTGACCAGAATCAACAAGAAGCCCGCAGAAATGCGGGCTTTTTTGTTAGGTGCGAAAAATGTCGGCAGACTCGGGTAAAAAAATGAAGAAAGCGAGATAACTCATGATGTTAAAGACATTTTATAAGGTAGCTGGAATATGAACATGCCCAAACAGACATTCGCACGCTCAAGCACACTCAAGGCGGCATTAACCTACCACAGCGATCCACTACGCTTATATCAGCACATCACCCAAGATGCGCCCCATACTATGTTGCTCGAATCGGCCGAAATCGACAGTAAAGATCACTTAAAAAGCATGGTAATGACCCATGCCGCCATGATGATCCGCTGTGACGGTTATCAGCTGACCTTCACCGCACTGACCGACAATGGCGCGAGCTTACTTGATCCCATCGAGCTCTTTTTCAGTACTGCTGTCAATGTCGCCAGAGATAACTTGACCTTAGTGATCACACTGCAAAAAGACACTCAGCTGCAGGATGAAGATGCGCGCTTAAAATCGACCTCGCCACTCGATGGTCTGCGGATGTTTATCCAGCAGATTGATTGTGGCGCTCATACTGACAGCCAGACTAAACCCACCTTTGAGGATCTGTTTTTAGGTGGCGTGCTGGCATACGACTTGATTGATACTGTAGAACCACTGCCCGCCGTACCGAACCGCGATAACGATTGCCCTGACTACTTATTTTACCTCGCTGAAACCTTAATCCTTATTGACCATAAACTGAAACAAGCTGACATCATTACCCATAACTTCAGTGGCGATTCCGACCAGTATGCCGCCATTACCGCAGCGCTAAGCGAGCGAGTTCAGCAGTTAAGCACACAATGTAAAACTCTGGGTAATTCACCTGCCGATATACCGACACTGGTCGCCATTGACGCAACTGAGCAAGTCAATATTTCCGATGAGGTGTTCAAACAAACCATTATCGATTTGAAAGAACACATTATTGCGGGCGATATTTTCCAAGTGGTGCCATCCCGTAGCTTTAGTTTGCCTTGCCCGAATACTTTAGGGGCTTATCGTGCCCTGCGCCTGACTAACCCTAGCCCTTACATGTTTTATTTCAGAGGCCAAGATTTCACGCTTTTTGGTGCCTCACCAGAAAGTGCGCTCAAATTTGATGCCAGCAGTAATCAGGTAGAAGTCTACCCGATTGCAGGCACCCGCAAACGCGGTAAAACCGCCACGGGCGAGATTGATTTTGACTTAGACAGCCGTATTGAACTTGAACTGCGTTTAGATAAAAAAGAACTGTCGGAACACTTAATGCTGGTCGATTTAGCTCGCAACGATATCGCACGCATCAGCCAAAGCGGCAGCCGCAAAGTCGCCGAACTATTAAAAGTTGACCGTTATTCCCACGTGATGCACCTCGTCAGCCGTGTAACGGGTCAACTGCGCCAAGATTTAGATGCCCTGCATGCTTATCAGGCTTGTATGAATATGGGCACATTAGTGGGCGCACCAAAAGTACGTGCATCACAACTGGTACGCCAAGCAGAAAAAGCCCGCCGCGGCAGCTATGGTGGCGCTGTGGGTTACCTTAATGCCCTTGGTGACATGGACACTTGCATCGTTATCCGCTCCGCCTTTGTTAAAAATGGCACCGCCTTTATTCAAGCGGGCGCTGGCGTGGTATTTGATTCGGATCCACAAAGCGAAGCAGATGAAACCCGTCAAAAAGCCCAAGCCGTGATTTCAGCCATCAAGATGGGCGCTGGACTGCTAGTAACTGAATCACCAGTGAATGAATCGTCAGCCCAATCCACTTCAGCACAATCCTCTTCAGCACAATATAAATAGGAGCCAAACATGAAACTCTATCTACTCGATAACTTTGACTCCTTTACCTATAACTTAGTGGATCAATTTCGCAGCCTTGGCTGTGAAGTGGTGATTTACCGCAACGATGTTGCCGCCGATTATATAGCTGAAAAACTGCTTAACGAACAAGAGCCTGCAGCCCTCGTGTTATCACCTGGACCAGGTGCCCCCCATGAAGCAGGTTCTATGATGGCACTTATCGCCAAAGTTGCGGGTAAGGTGCCTATGATGGGTATCTGCCTTGGGCATCAAGCCATGGTGGAATATTACGGCGGCACAGTGGCACGCGCACCTTTTGTGGTACACGGCAAGGCAAGCCCCACTTTCCATGACGGTACTGGCGTATTTGCTGGTTTGCCCTCTCCCCTGCCCGTTGCCCGCTATCACAGTCTCGTTGCCACTCAAGTACCGGATTGCTTGCAAGTGATTGCAACCACTGACGCTATGCCTATGGCAATTTTGCACCCTGAGCATAGAGCCGTTGGGTTTCAGTTCCACCCAGAATCAATTCTGACAACGTTGGGCAGCACACTGCTCATTCAAACCTTGGCATTTCTGACCCAAGACATGACAGCAGGAGTAAATGCATGAGTACAAACAATATTCAGCCTTTACTCGACGTTTTATACCAAGGTAAGAGTTTAAGTCGCGAGCACACCGCCGAACTTTTTGGCGCGTTAATTCGCGGTGAAATGAGTGAAGCCACTATGGCAGGCATGTTAGTCGCGCTCAAGATGCGCGGCGAAACCATAGATGAAATCAGCGGCGCCGCCGATGCGATGCGCGCCGCCGCCAAGACGTTTCCCTACTCGAATGGCGATAACCTTAGCAATGGAATCGTTGACATAGTTGGCACCGGCGGCGATGGCTTTAATACCATTAATATTTCCACCACTGCGGCCTTTGTTGCCGCGGCGGCAGGCGCTAAGGTCGCCAAACACGGCAATCGTAGCGTGTCGAGTAAATCGGGTTCATCGGATCTATTGGCGCAGTTTGGCATTGACTTAACCATGTCACCAGACACCGCCAGTCGTTGCCTCGACGCATTGAACCTGTGCTTTTTATTTGCGCCCCACTACCACGGCGGAGTAAAACATGCGGGGCCGGTCAGGCAAGCACTGAAAACGCGCACCTTATTCAATGTGTTAGGGCCACTTATCAATCCCGCACGCCCAGAATTTATGTTACTTGGCGTTTATAGCCCTGAGTTAGTCTTACCAATAGCAAAAGTATTAAAGGCGCTTGGCACAAAACGCGCTATGGTAGTGCACGGCAGCGGTTTAGATGAAGTCGCGCTGCACGGCAACACCCAAGTGGCCGAATTAAAAGATGGCGACATCATAGAGTATCAACTCACACCCGCCGATTTAGGTGTGCCTTTAGCACATATCAGTGACTTAGAAGGCGGCGAACCCGCGCAGAATGCCTTGATCACCGAGGCAATTTTGAAAGGTTATGGCACAGATGCGCATGCCAATGCGGTCGCCATCAATGCCGGTTGTGCTTTATATGTGTGTGGAATTGCTGATTCAGTGAAAACGGGAACCTTACTTGCGCTCAGTACCATACAAAGCGGTAAAGCCTTTGAATTGTTAAGCCAATTAGCTAAAGTCAGCAGTGAAACAAAGGAATAAGTGGCAATGACTCAAGAACTGATAACAAATAGCCAAGATATGAGAACTCAGCCACAGGCAGAAACAAACCCTATGCCAAAAAGTAATGTGTTAACCCGTATAGTCGATACCAAAGCTGCCCATATTGCCGCCCTGAAGCTGCGTTTCCCCGAGGCCAGTCTGTCGCCAAAAATCTCTGACCGCAGTTTATTTGCCGCACTCAAGGCGCCCAAGGCGGGTTACATTTTAGAATGTAAAAAAGCCAGCCCGTCCAAAGGGCTTATCCGCGATGTGTTTGATGTAGAAGCCATTGCCGATATTTACGGAAAATATGCGGCGGGCATTTCGGTATTAACCGACGAGCAGTTTTTCCAAGGGGATATGGACTATATCCCTAAGGTGCGCGCTCGGGTGAACCAACCTATTCTGTGCAAAGATTTTTTTGTCGATGAATACCAAATTAAACTCGCCGCCCACCAAGGTGCCGATGCCATTCTGTTAATGCTATCCGTACTCGATGATGCGCAATATCACCGCCTAGCGAAAGAAGCCGCTAAGTATCAACTCGATGTGCTGACCGAAGTCAGTAACGAAGAAGAACTTAAACGCGCCATCGCATTAGATGCGCCGATTATCGGGATCAATAACCGTAACTTAAGGGATTTGAGTACCGATCTCGCCACCACAGAAACGCTGGCGCCACATATTGGCAGCGACCGCGTGGTGATCAGCGAATCAGGCATCTACAACAATCAGCAAGTACGCCGCCTGAGTCCACTGGTTGATGGTTTCCTCGTCGGTAGTTCGATAATGGCCGAGGCTGATATCGACTTAGCCTGCCGTAAATTGATCTTCGGTCACAATAAAGTCTGCGGCCTCACCCGCATGGAAGATATTCGCGCCGCGGCAACGTCAGGCGCCGTCTATGCCGGGCTGATTTTTGCTGAAAAATCCCCGCGCGCATTAACCCTTAATGCAGCTGAACAATTGCTCAGGGAATATCGCGCATCCGCGGCTCCCGCCATTGAATTCGTCGGTGTGTTTGTTAATGCCGCGCCAAGCACCATTACGGATACCGCAGCCAGTTTGCAGTTATCTGCCGTACAGCTGCATGGCACTGAAACTGAACTTGAAATCGCACAACTCGCAGAGCGACTTGAGCAAGCGGGACTCACTACTCAAATTTGGAAAGCCGTCAGCGTCGATGCGCAAACGGGTGAGCTTGGTAACTTACCTCAGGGAGCATCGCGATATCTCTTTGATAGTAAAACGGCAGACCAATTTGGCGGCTCGGGCCAAGCCTTTAATTGGCAAAGCATTGATGCGAAATCCCTCTGCCCACAAAAAGCCCATGCCATGTTGGCGGGCGGACTCAACGCCGACAATGCGGCCAGTGCTAATGCCCAAGGATTTTACGGTTTAGATTTTAATTCTGGCCTAGAAACCGCCACAGGAATTAAATCGGCGCAACTGATCCAAACGGCTTTTGCCCATTTACGTCTCTAAATGGCGAGATAAAACATTCATATCTGTGGCTCAGCTAAAGCAATGCATTTAAACATGTTTGAGCGTAAAGCCATTGATAAATAGATTGATAAGATAAGGAAAAAGGTATGTCAAAGTTAAAGCTTAACCCTTATTTCGGCGAATACGGCGGCATGTATGTGCCACAGATTTTAGTGCCAGCCCTTAAGCAATTAGAAACTGCCTTTGTGGAAGCGCAGGAAGATGAAGACTTTAAAGCCGAGTTTACCGATTTATTGAAAAACTATGCGGGTCGCCCAACAGCACTGACCTTAACCCGCAATTTAAGCCCAAATCCTATGGTGAAAATCTACCTTAAACGGGAAGATTTACTCCACGGCGGCGCCCATAAAACCAACCAAGTGTTAGGCCAAGCCCTGCTGGCTAAGCGCATGGGTAAAAAAGAAATTATTGCCGAAACCGGTGCAGGACAACACGGCGTTGCCACCGCCCTTGCCTGCGCGCTATTAGGCTTAAAATGTAAAGTCTATATGGGCGCGAAAGACGTTGCGCGCCAATCACCGAACGTATTTAGAATGCGTTTGATGGGCGCGGAAGTGATCCCTGTCACCTCAGGTTCTGCCACCCTAAAAGATGCCTGTAACGAAGCGATGCGTGACTGGTCTGGCAGCTACGAAAAAGCCCACTATCTTCTAGGCACAGCTGCGGGGCCACATCCGTTCCCAACCATAGTGCGTGAATTCCAACGCATTATTGGCGAAGAAACCAAGAAGCAAATGCTTGAGCGTGAAGGTCGACTGCCCGATGCTGTTATCGCTTGTGTTGGCGGCGGTTCCAACGCTATCGGCATGTTTGCTGACTTTATCGACGAACCAAGTGTCGAACTGATTGGCGTCGAACCTGCGGGTAAAGGCATAGACACGCCAATGCACGGCGCGCCGCTTAAACACGGTAAGACTGGTATTTTCTTCGGCATGAAAGCGCCTTTGATGCAAGACAGCGAAGGGCAAATCGAAGAATCTTACTCGATTTCAGCCGGATTGGACTTCCCCTCCGTTGGCCCGCAGCACGCGCATCTTAATGCCACAGGCCGCGCCCGTTATGAATCAGCTACCGACGATGAAGCCTTAGAAGCCTTCCAACAACTGGCGCGCTGTGAAGGGATTATCCCCGCATTAGAATCGGCGCATGCTATCGCCTATGCCGTCAAAATGGCGCGCGAGTGCACCAAAGAAACCATTTTAGTGGTCAATCTTTCCGGTCGTGGCGACAAAGATATTTTCACCGTTTCTGACATTTTGAATGGTAAAGAGGAATAATAAACATGAGTGACACGTCTACCAACACTGGCCGTTACCAAGCCACCTTTGCCAGACTCAACGCCGAAGGCCGTGGCGCTTTTGTCCCCTTCGTCACCCTTGGTGATCCTAGCCCTGAGTTATCGCTAAAAATTATCGATACCTTAGTGCAAAACGGTGCCGATGCCTTAGAACTGGGCTTTCCGTTTTCCGATCCCTTGGCCGATGGCCCTGTGATCCAAGGCGCTAACCTGCGTTCTTTAGCCGCTGGCACAACTCCAACGGCGTGTTTTGAATTACTGGCGCAAGTGCGCGCTAAATATCCTGAACTTCCAATCGGTTTGCTGCTGTATGCGAACTTGGTGTTTGCTAACGGCATAGATGCGTTTTACGCCAAAGCGCAGCAAGCGGGTGTGGATTCAGTACTTATCGCCGATGTTCCAGTGGAAGAATCAGCGCCCTTTAGCGAAGCCGCTAAAGCCCATGGTATTGCGCCGATTTTTATCGCGCCGCCCAATGCTGACAGTGAAACCCTGGAGCAAGTGAGTAAAAGTGGTGAAGGTTACACCTATCTCTTATCCCGCGCAGGAGTCACAGGCACAGACACGAAAGCTGGCGTGCCGGTAGAGGAAATTTTATCTAAATTAAAAACCTTTAACGCCCCACCACCGCTCCTCGGTTTTGGTATTGCCGAGCCTTCACAGGTAAGCGCCGCCATCAAAGCGGGCGCTGCGGGGGCGATTTCTGGCTCTGCCGTAGTAAAAATTATCGAAACCCACCAGCACGATGAAGTTAAGCTACTTGCAACGCTTGGGGAATTTACTCGCGCAATGAAGGCTGCAACCTAAGCGAGTCTTGATTTAAATAATCCAATATAAATCAAGAATTCAATTACAAATAAAATAAGTGAGGTAGACTCATCGCCTCGCTTATTTTGTTTATATTTACCAAGCTCTATGTTTATTCAGCCTTTATCTCCCTCAAACATAATCTATCAAGGCAATACTGACACTCACCCAGTACTACACTGACAGCGTATTTATTTAGTCACAGTTCCTCGATAGAATGCCCTATCGAAGAAAAACGGACTTTTTATGCAGTATCGGATCTATATTCTCGAATTAACGCCTTGGGGCTGTGGTTTTGAAGGTGAAGTTGCAGGTAAATGCGATAATGGTGCGCCAATTTGGTTTTACTACCAAGGTAGCGATCAGCAGGCCGAAATTCGCTTTCCGGTTAACCAATGGGTCACAGTTGAATTGCTTGGCCGATTAGCAAGTGCCAGTCTTCAAGCTGATATGATTAAACAAACGCCACACCAGCATCTGAAATTCCCGTTGCATAACTGTCACTTTGAAGCTTCGGGACAAATCATCGACATCAGCCAAACACCCGAAGATACAATTTACCTGTTGCAATCAAATCTACCGCTCCCCTTTGATAATGAACTGGGAAAATCCCCTATCTCGCTAGGCCATTGGGTTAATGTAACAGGCGAGCTTTGGGTAACAAATTGGATGAATTAAGTCGATAAAAAAAGGTATAGTGCTAGCCTGTAACAAATCATTCGCCTGATACATATCCATTAGAGGATCCGATGACCGTTTCTAAATCTTTACCCGATAACAAACCCCGTACTTTTTTGGGAACACCCAAATTACCGGCCAAGTATGCCACTGTGGTGATGCCATTTTTTCTCTCTATTCTCATGAGTTGTATCGTTTCTGGGATCAGCACTTTCAATGGCGTTGGCGCTTCACCGCAATTTCTCGAACTCTGGCTCGGCGCTTGGCTGATCTCATGGGTTGTCGCCTTTCCGACACTGCTGATGGTGTTACCTTTGGTGCGTAAAATCACAGCTCATTTTGTCGATTTACGCTAGTTTTACGACTTAATCTTCCGATTTAACTATTTTATTTCAAAGCCGTTTTAGGACGGCTTTATCTTGAACTCCTTCTCTTATGCGTACAGCGACTAAAAATTACATCGATAATTGCTCGATCTGTTACCCTGCCCATATTCACTTAAACTAAAACAGTACGACCTACACCATACCAATCGTATTAAATCAAAGCGCTCATTGAGCCTCCTGTCCACGCTTTACAATGGATTTACACTGACCGTTTAGCGGCACCTATGTTTATTGTATAAGGATGACATGACTCCCACCTAAATCAATTTTCCTCTGCTCTCGAACCAACTCAAGCATTAATGTAACCCACTGTATTTATATCTTTTATAAAAATAGAGCTCGTAAAACCCTAAATGATATATCCCCAAAACGCTGCCTAATTATCACCCCTTTATCATTTACTTATTTGTACCATTAACCGTATCCGCCCCCCTTATTTATCAGTTAAAAGTATTAACCTACAGCTCCACTCAAATGAGAATGGTTTGCATTTGAATATTTTCACATGCTAATTTACCTACCGTTGTCGGGACAGAGACAGCAGGAAATGGCCTAAGGACTGAGCTAAAAATAGCGAGTTGATCAACGCAAGATAAATAGCCAAACAGTCTATTTTGATAACCGCATTCACTTTGATTTGTGTCCTTAGGTAACTGATTACTGGATCGGCAACGCGCAGTAGCATGTTGCCAAGGAGGCGTAAGTGAGTACACAGCAAAGGGAAATGGATCGCGAAATCTTTGATCTACTTGGCATAGGCATTGGCCCATTCAATCTTGGCCTCGCCGCCTTATCAGAACCTATTGACGGCTTTAACTGCTTATTTTTAGATGCTAAAACCAGTTTTGACTGGCATCCAGGCATGCTACTCAAATCCTCAAGATTGCAAACACCCTTTATGTCGGATCTGGTGACTATGGCCGATCCCACCAGCCGCTACAGCTACCTTAATTTTGCCAAGCAAACGGGCAGACTTTATCCCTTTTATATTCGTGAGAATTTCTTTTTACCTCGCCACGAATACAACTTGTATTGCCAATGGGTGAGCCAACAACTCAGCAACCTTAAATTTGGTTTTAAGGTCACTCAAGTGGATTACAACGCAGGTGAAAGTATTTATCGAGTTACAGGTTTTGATAGGCGCAGTGGTAAAACCCATACCTATCAATGCCGAAAGCTAGTGCTAGGCACTGGCACTGAACCTTATCTACCAAAGGATTGCCCAATCCAAGATGCACGGGTCATGCATACCGCCAGTTATATGCAGCAAAAAACCTACCTGCAGAGTCAGAGTGCCATCACAGTAATTGGTAGTGGCCAGAGTGCGGCGGAAGTGTTTTACGATCTACTGCAAGAGATTGATACTTATGGTTATCAACTCAATTGGATGACACGATCAGCGCGTTTTTATCCCTTGGAATATACCAAGCTTACTTTAGAGATGACCTCGCCAGATTATGTCGATTACTTCCACGAGTTGACCCCTAATCAAAGATGCTCACTGATCGCCAGCCAGAAACAACTCTACAAAGGGATAAATTCTGAGCTGATAAACGACATTTACGATTTGTTATATCAAAAACGCCTATTGGCCGATTTTCAATGCCGACTGATGACGAATGCGGCGCTGACTCATATCGAGCCCCAAGCCAATATGCTCAAGTTGCATTTCCACCACAATGAAAAAAATCACACCTTTGAGCAAGAAACGGGCGCCGTCATTTTAGGCACAGGTTACCACTATCGTTTACCCGAGTTTATCAGTGGTATTAAACAACAAGTCGAATTCGATGACGCCGGACAACTTAGCGTACAGCGTGATTACAGCATAGATATTCGAGGGGATATTTTTGTCCAGAATGTCGGTTTGCATACCCATGGGATAAGCTCTCCAGATCTGGGTATGGGCTGTTATCGCAACGACACTATCTTAAAAGCTGTGCTCGGTTATGCGCCCTACCACATTGAGGAACATATCGCATTTCAAACCTTCGATCCGGCCAAACTTGCCAGTCATCAGCCCTGCGGCGCCAATGCAATTAACACGCTGGATCTTAATCCAAGACATTTTCCTAAGGCGCCGCACAGAAAAACTCAAGTTGATGCGCCACAAACTATCCCTCCAACCAAGATTCCAAGTTCTGGCGCAAGTTCAACCGTGAGTTCAGGCGCGGGAACCAATATGCCGGTCTTAATGGCGCCGAACCAGGAGGCATAATAATGGCAAGCCAATTTAGCAACCATTGTTTAACGCAACTATGTTTAACGCAACTATCCGCTATTTCGAGCATTAATGGTTTCCAATTCAGAGCGTTAGACCTTACACAAGACATTCCAACACTACAGTCTTGGTTTAACCAAGATTACGCCAAGTTTTGGGGTATGCAGGGCTTGAACCTTAATGCCATAAAAAATCTGTTAGCAACTACAGAGCACAAGTTTGCCTTGATAGGTGAATGGCAGGCCAAAGCGCTATTTATGGTGGAACTCTACGATCCCGTCCACGATGAAGTCGGCCAGCACTATCGTGTTGCGCCGGGTGATTGTGGTATGCATCTGATTATCGCGCCGCCAGATGGCAAACCCGTCAGCGGCTTATCCTTGAAGGTGATGGATGCGATAGCGCAGCTCGTGCTTGAAAAACTGGCCTTTAATCGCCTGGTGGTTGAACCCGATCAACTCAATAGCAAAATTCATCGCTTAAATAGCCTAATAGGCATTCACTATGAAAAAGCGATTCAATTAAGCACTAAAACTGCTTTCCTCGGATTTTGCACTGCGGCCCAGCGCCTTCGACCATCGAGCACGCCCTCTTTGACGAGCCTAGCCCAAACAACCTTAGCCCTGCCAAGCTCAGATCAGTCAACGTCTGCTCTGCCAAACTTAGCAGAACAATACTTAGCAAGCCCAACCCTAGCAAAGCCAAGCTCGCACGCGGCATCTGCAATCTCTCCCATGACATTATCGACTCTTTAGGTGAATTAGATGAACTTACCCACAAAAGCCTTATTAATTAACCCATTGCCAACGCAAGATCATCATGATCAAGCAGTACATGCTCAACAAAGCTCGGCGCTATCGACAACATCAACTTCTATGCCGGAGCATTTAACTCCCGCCTATTGGCAAGCGGCTAATCGTCATTTAGTGAAGAAAATCCTCTGCGAATTCACCCACGAGAAGCTTATTATGCCGACCCTATACGGGCAAAAAGCGGGGCTCAATCACTATGAACTCAGGCTCAAAGACAGCACTTATTATTTTAGTGCACGGCACTATCAGCTAGATCATCTTGCGATTGATGCCGATACCATCCGCGTTTCACTTGCAGGACAAGAGCAAACCCTCGATGCGATGTCGCTGATCATTTCCCTTAAAAATGACTTAGGGATCAGTGAAACCTTACTGCCCACGTATTTAGAGGAAATCACTAGCACCCTTTACAGTAAGGCATACAAGTTAGCGCATCAGGCGATTCCCGCAGCCACGCTAGCGCGAGCCGATTATCAAAGCATAGAAGCGGGTATGACAGAAGGTCATCCGGTGTTTATTGCCAATAATGGCCGGATTGGTTTTGATATGCAGGATTACCGTCAATTTGCCCCAGAAAGCGCGATGCCGATGCAGTTAGTCTGGCTTGGAGTTCGCAAAAACAAAACCACGTTTGCCGCCCTCGAAAACTTGAGTCACGACGCATTATTAAAGAAGGAGCTTGGCCAGCAGTTCGATGATTTTCAGCAGCATCTTAAAACCCAGCAGCATGATCCACAGGACTTCTACTTTATGCCTGTGCATCCTTGGCAGTGGCGCGAAAAAATCGCCCGCGTCTTTGCCGGCGACATAGCCCGCGGCGATCTGGTTTATCTTGGTGAAGGCAATGAGCAATACCAAGTGCAGCAATCGATACGCACTTTCTTCAATCTTGCATCACCGCAAAAGTGCTATGTCAAAACCGCGCTTTCTATCCTTAATATGGGCTTTATGCGTGGTCTATCGCCCCTTTACATGAGCTGCACACCGCAAATTAATGCGTGGGTTGCAAACTTGGTTGAAAACGATCCTTACTTTGCCCAACAAGGCTTTGTGATCCTTAAGGAAATTGCCGCCATAGGTTACCACCACCATTATTACGAACAGGCGCTCACCCAAGATAGCGCCTACAAAAAAATGCTCTCTGCCCTGTGGCGCGAAAGCCCACTGCCACACATTGAGCCTAAACAAAATCTGATGACCATGGCTGCGCTACTGCATACGGATCATGAAGATAAGGCCCTTATTGCAGCCTTGATAGCCGCCTCAGGCTTACCAGCAAAGGATTGGGTCAGTCGCTACTTAAACCTGTATTTATCGCCGCTGTTACATGCCTTTTTTGCCTACGATCTGGTCTTTATGCCGCACGGGGAAAACCTGATCTTAGTGCTCGATGAATACGTGCCAGTCAAGATTTTAATGAAAGACATAGGTGAAGAAGTCGCGGTACTCAATGGCGCGAAGCCGCTACCTGATGATGTAAAACGCCTTGCAGTAAGCCTTGAAGAAGAGATGAAGCTTAACTACATCTTACTGGATATTTTTGACTGTATTTTCCGCTATTTAGCACCGCTGCTCGATAAGCAAACCAGTGTCAGTGAAAGCCAATTCTGGGAGTTAGTGGCGGACAATGTACGTGATTACCAAGCCCAGCATCCACATTTGGCCGACAAGTTTGCCCAATACGATCTGTTTAAGGACAGCTTTGTACGCACGTGTCTCAATCGTATCCAATTGAATAATAACCAGCAAATGATAGACCTCGCCGACAGGGAGAAAAACCTGCGTTTCGCCGGTGGCATCGACAATCCCTTGGCGGCCTTTAGACAAAGCCATGCCTTTAAGCGCCCTATGCTTAGCAGCGCTGAGCAAAGGACACGTTAACACACCACAAAGTGGATAACCCCGAAACTTTAGCATGGGCCAATGTTGGCCCAGCTTGTTTAACCCCCAACCTAAACGGAATTAAAGATCAACATTATGAAGACTTTTCCTCTCTCCAGCATCGCACTCGTCTGTCGGCAAGCCCTCGTTAACCCGAAGCTATTGCTGTGCTCAGCCATGTTAGCCACGGTTCCCCATGCCACAGCTGACACTGTCGATGCGGATAGTAAAACTAAAAAGCACCAGAAAGAAATTGAAGTCATCAATGTCATTGGCGCTAAGGATTTACACGACAACCGTTATAAAACCCAAGCGATGAACACGGCAACAGGGCTCGATTTATCCTATCTAGAAACGCCGCAGTCGGTCACGTCTATCACCCGCCAGATGATGAACGATCAACAGCTTAATAGTGTCATTGATGCCATGACCAGCGTCGCGGGGATCAATGCCCGCCCAATGGATAACGACAGATACAGTATTAGTGCCCGCGGCATTGCCGTGACCAGTATTTTGTACGATGGTGTGCCAACCACCTACGATACCCGCTTCAACTATGGAGATAATCTGATCGACACCGCCATCTACGAGCGAGTAGAAGTGGTACGCGGCGCGACTGGCCTCATGACGGGAGCTGGTAACCCCTCGGCGGCCATTAACCTTATCCGTAAGCGCCCAACTCAAGAGTTTATGGGCAGCACATCGGTAAGTGTGGGCTCATGGAATAATGTGCGCGG
Source organism: Shewanella oncorhynchi (assembly GCF_030848765.1). Lineage (NCBI taxonomy): Bacteria > Pseudomonadati > Pseudomonadota > Gammaproteobacteria > Alteromonadales > Shewanellaceae > Shewanella > Shewanella oncorhynchi. Next base: position 1,858,033 of record NZ_CP132914.1, on the reverse strand, counting down.
TATGGTCGATCTTTCGAGCGGCTTAAATGACTCAGGGTCGGTGCGCGGTCGCGTAGTAGCCGCCTATCAGGATAAGGATTCGTTCCAAGACAGATACGAGCAACAGCGCACCACCTTATACGGCATAGTCGAAACCGATATTGGCGATAGCACCTTGTTCACCCTAGGGGTTGATTACCAAGATGCCACACCGAGCGGCACTATGTCGGGCGGTTTACCACTTTTTTACAGTGACGGCAGCCGCACTAACTATGATCGCGCCACTTCAACTGCGCCCGATTGGGGCTCGGCGCATACCCAAGGCCTCAACACCTTTGCAAGTCTCGAGCACAGATTTGATAATGGCTGGAACCTAAAAGGGACTTACACCTATGGCGATAACTCACTTGAGTTCGATGTGCTATGGGCCACCGGCTATCCCGATCCTGTAACCAATATCGGCGCAACAGCAGGCTCTATCGCCTATGTCGACGGCAGTCGCACCCAACACAATGTGGATTTACGCGCCGAAGGACAATTCCAACTCTTTGGTCAGGAACATCAATTGATGTTTGGCTGGAATGGCCAACGCCAAGAGTTCGCCAATCCCTACTATAATCCCACAGTAAAGGCGCCACCACTGGGAGATTTTCGCGATCCGAACTTCCAGTACCCTAAACCTCAATGGCAAGATACCTCAGACACTGGCTCATCTGGCGAAACCAAACAGAGTGCAGCCTATGTGGCGACGCAGCTTAATCTCAGCGACGCCTTAGCAGTCCTCGTCGGATTACGCCTCAATGAGTGGGAAACCGACCAAGATAACTTTAAAAGCCTATACAATTTCAACATCAGCAACGAACTCACCACTTACTTCGGCCTCACATACGCTCTGACCGAGCAATATTCGCTTTATGCCAGCTATACCGACATTTTTGCGCCGCAAACTAAACAAAGAATCGATAAAAGCTATCTAGATCCGGTCAAAGGGAAAAACTACGAAGGTGGGATTAAGGCGAGCCTGTTCGATGAGGCTTTAGATATGTCGCTATCGGTGTTTGAGATCAGGCAAGACAATCTTGGAATCAGCACTGGCGATGTGATCCCAGGAACCACAACGCAAGTGTATGAAGGCGTAAACGGTACAAAAACACAGGGATTCGAATTTGAATCAACAGGTAAAATCACTGATGACTGGAATGTTTACTTAGGCTACACCCAGTTCACCACCGAAGATCCTAAGGGCAAACGCATCAATACCACATCACCACGTCAGCAGTTAAAACTCTTCACCACTTATACCTTTGGTGGTGATTGGCATAAATTGCAAATTGGTGCAGGGGTTAACTGGCAGAGCCGCGTCTACCAAGAGGCTGATAAACCGGTAGGCAATAGTATAGACACGATTAGAGTCGAAGTCGAGCAAGGCTCCTATGCACTGGCGAGTCTGATGGCAAGTTACGCCTTCACCGAGCAACTTAAGCTTAGCGCCAACCTGCACAACGCCTTAGATAAAACCTACTACAGCCAAGTCGGTCAATACAGCCAATTCCAATACGGTACGCCGCGCAGTGCCAGCTTAACCTTGGACTATCGCTTCTAAGTCAGACTTTTATTGAGATAGTTCGAAAACCCTTGTGAGCCTAAATCTTGGGCTCACAAGGTCCTCATCTATCGGACTTATCAATAATAGCGGCAATCAATCACAGCCATTAAGGAGTCACTATGGCAAGCCAACGAGGAGACACCAGACGGCAACGATTGCGTGAGACCTCGCTCAGCCAAGACGGTTTGAATCAAACCATTTTGACACTCAATCAGCTGTTACATGAACGCGCGCCCTTCTATGGCGAGCACTTTAGCGCAACGTCCTCACCCACGGGACTCAGTTTCGATGAGTGGAGCTGCGCCGATACCTATCAAACACTGCTAGCGCGTTTTGCCATAGCGCACCCTAGCGCCGAAACTCAGACTGAAACTAAAACCGAAAACGAAACCGAGACGGATAAAACAGCTGCAACCAGCCGAACGCCTGCTTTCGCCAGTAAAAGCGCTTTGGTCAGTAAAAGCGCTGCGACCAATCGAAAAGACACTCGCAAAGCGCTGCATTCACTTTGGGGCCAATGGTATTTCGGCCTCTTAGTTCCGCCTATGATGGAATGGATTTTCAATGCCCCAAAAACCGATGTAGAGACTCTTCACTGGCAGCCACAATCCGTGTTTATGCAGGTACACCCCAGTGGCCGAGTGGCCAAATTTGAATTTAAAATCGCAAAATACCAGCCAATTACCGCTTTGACCTTTAAAAAACATCACGGCATCGAGACACTTTCCCAAACCAACACTAAGCCAAGTATCAAGATAGACACTGAGGTACACTCGCCATTAAGCCCATATAAGCCGCCAGTTGATAAAGAACTTGTCCTACAAGGTTTTATCTTAAACTTACTGCAGCCGAGTGTTGAGCGCCTGCTCACTCTGAGCCCTGTACCCGCCAAGTTATATTGGAGCCACTTAGGCTATCTTATCCACTGGTATCTTGGGGAGCTGGGACTCACTGAGCAGCACAGTCAGCAATTGAAACAAGCCCTGTTTCGCAGCACGACCTTTTTAGATGGCAGCACAAATCCGCTGTATAACAGCATTAACTTACTCATCGAACCAGAGCAAGATAGCGCAACACCGAACACAGTTGCGAGAATAGTAACGAGTACAGCATCGCGCTCAAAACCGAGCCCCAAAATCCACTGCATTCGCCGTACTTGCTGCTTAAGGTATCAACTCGCCAACACAGGCCAATGCCACGATTGCCCGCTGTTAAGTCGTGCAAAGGTTAATGTCAACGCCGCCAAGCCAACGTGAAGCGAGCTTATAAGATTAAATCGGTTTAATGGGCAAGATCGCAATCCTAGGCCCATGATGCTTTTGCCCTTATGTTGCACATGCTACACTCAAGCCCATGTCTCTTTAACACGATTAATTATGAAACAACTGCTTGATTTCCTGCCCCTCGTCATCTTTTTTGCTGTCTATAAATTTTTCGATATTTATATCGCCAGCGGCGCATTGATCGCAGCCACCGCGCTTCAATTGATCGTGACCTATGCGCTATATAAGAAACTTGAAAAGATGCACTTAATCACCTTTGCTATGGTGACAGTGTTTGGCACACTCACTTTAGTGTTCCACGATGATTCTTTTATCAAGTGGAAAGTGACCATCATCTACAGCTTGTTTGCCATAGCCTTAGGTGTCAGCCAATTGCTCAATAAATCGATATTAAAGTCGATGTTAGGCAAAGAAATGCAAGTAGAAGACAAGATTTGGGCTCGCGTAACTTGGTATTGGGTCGTCTTCTTCGCCAGCTGCGGCCTAGTCAATATCTATGTCGCCTTTAGTTTGCCATTAGAAACTTGGGTCAATTTTAAAGTGTTTGGTTTAACCGCTTTAACCTTGATTAATACTGTCCTGACCGTATTTTATCTTTATAAACACCTTCCCGAAGATCAACGCAAGGAACTCAAATAATGTGGTATATGATTTCAGCTCAAGATTTTGAGAACAGTTTAGAAAAACGTTTAGCAGCTCGCCCTGCCCATTTAGCTCGCCTGCAAGCCCTCGCCGATGAAGGTCGTTTACTGATCGCTGGCCCACATCCAGCCATTGACAGCGAAAACCCAGGTGACGCTGGCTTTAGTGGTTCACTGGTTGTCGCCGATTTTGAATCCTTAGTGGCAGCAAAACACTGGGCCGATGCCGATCCTTATATCGAAGCGGGCGTGTATAAAAGCGTGGTCGTTAAACCTTTCAAACGAGTCCTGCCCTAATGAAAATAGTGTCCTTTAACATCAATGGTCTGCGCGCGCGCTTGCATCAATTACAAGCCTTGATCGACAGCCACCAGCCCGATATTATCGGCCTGCAAGAAACCAAAGTACACGACGAAGCGTTTCCATTAGCCGACGTCGAAGCCATGGGATATCAAGTGCATTACCACGGCGGCAAGGCCCACTATGGCGTGGCCATGTTGTCTAAAGTCGCGCCAGAAAAGCTGCAAAAAGGTTTTCCAACTGATGACGAAGATGCCCAGCGCCGCATGATTATCGGCACATTTACCCAAGCGAATGGTCGTCCGTTAACCGTATTCAACGGCTATTTCCCCCAGGGCGAAAGCATAGATCACCCAACAAAATATCCTGCTAAACGTAAGTTTTATCAGGACTTAATGCACTACTTGCAGACAAATCACAGCAACGATGAAGATATCGCCATCATAGGTGACATCAATATTTCACCGACCGATTTAGACATAGGCATAGGTGAAGTCAATCGTAAGCGTTGGCTAAAAACCGGCAAATGTAGCTTCCAACCGGAAGAACGTGAGTGGTTGAAAACCTTGCAAGACTGGGGTTTAGTCGACACTTTCCGTCAATTACACCCAGAGCGCATCGAACGTTATTCTTGGTTCGATTACCGCAGTAAAGGGTTCGATGACAACCGCGGCCTACGTATTGATGTGATTTTAGCAACGCCTTCACTGGCAGCACGTTTAGTCGAATCCGATGTCGATTACGATCTTCGCGGCATAGATAAACCCTCAGACCACGCGCCCATCTGGAGCACGTTCAAAGAGGCCTAATCCGCAGGGTTAACCATCTCATAGACATAAAAACATCGGCCTAAGCCGATGTTTTTTTATGGGCGAAACATATTTCATCTTTGTCGTTCGATGAATAGTCAATGAGTCAGGCTTGATACTGAACGTAATTCACTTTTGGACAGATATGTCTTGAAGACGAGTGTTTGGGGACCAATAATTTTAGTTGTGAGGAGTTTAGCGTTTGCTGATATCCACTCACACATGCTTGCCATGGTATTTGCTCGTCGACTCGCAGCCAGTCCATCCGTGAATGCTCGACCGCCCCATCTGATGTGAAAGGATTCACAAATGCCGCGATGGCATGGACGCCAAAGAGCGGCTATGGGGCGGACGGTCGTCTCGCAAATCACCAAGGCTCACCTGTTTAGCATTGGTGAAACCTGTTTGTTTTAAAGAAATAGGTAGTATGCTTTGGGACAAAAGCGTGTTAGGTCATCAGCTATAACAGGTGAATTTCGCATAGAAATTTCTATGGTGTAACGCCTTGCGCAGCTGCATTTTTGGAGTAGAAGCTTTTGTGTTATCAAACAAAAAAGAAGGAACGGAAAAATTTCAGATACAGCAATTTGTTATGTTCGCATTCTGATAATACTATCAACATATTGACGGACCATTATTCAACTTTCACATAGAAGCAATTACATTTACAACTGAAAAGACCAATTTGAGGATCTTTAGGTGTAACTCCCTTACGTTTAGCTTGTGAGTTAGCAACTTCTACAGCGTGCTTAATCTCATTAATTTCTTTGCTAGATAGCCTTCTCGTATGCCCATGTACAGGACATCGTTCTCGTTCTCCATCACCCGATATTCGCTCTCCTGACATATCGATGCCCTCTTTCTAATTTCTACCGCTTTAAACATAACGCCACCAGCAACTGCCGGAGTGAGTTGGAAGCTTTTTTACGTCTTTTTTGCAAAAAAGAAGACAGTTTACGGAGGTCAGATTGACTGGCCTTGTTAAACATTTTAGAAATTGAGCGAATAACCACTGGAAACCCACTCATTGAAATTTTCCGCCAACAATACCATAGACTCTTTCGTTAAATCGCCGAAAGGTACCCTATAAACTGGCCAGTCTTCTGAACTTATATTATGTGTGGTATCGAAGACAATTGACTCTCCCCCACCATCTGAACCAATAGCAACCAACCCAGGCAAGTATTGCTCGTAGCAATAGGCTTCTGTTAATTCGGATATCTCTTTAGCGCTCCAGAGCACAACTGAGTCATCTGGTTCTTGCACGCCAATCGGAGTTTCTGCCCCATTAGTTTCAAGCAAGAACTTCTTATACTCACTCGGAAGATCTGTTCCTAACCATTTCTCAAGAGCCTGAATTTCTTCAGCACTTGCTGGATTTTCCGGATATTCGAATTTATCTCGATATTTGCTCATAATGCTTAACGCCCATTTAAGGGGCTGATAATCGTTTGCTAAAATTGTGTAGCGAAGCGAAGTCGAGCAAACTGTTAGCAGTCCCGCTTTAAATGCTTGTATGGGTTAACGTTTGGCTAAGGGGCAGGCTTTAACCCATCACTGAGAGCGGAGCGAACGATTTGAACCACTATTTAGGCTATCACAGTTACTCAAGGTCTACACAAACCTGCTTGTGCCATGCAGAAAGATTCGGCCATTCTTCCTTAGTGCTGCCGTTGTGAGACCAATAAATTATCTCACCCGTCTTTGCTATGCAGAAATAGTCGCCATTATCCTCGATGAATGGCAAAAGGTCTCTTGGAAGACCAATGACATTCCAGGCTGTTTCAGCAATGTCAAAGATATCAAGATGACCAGAGCCAGGTAAAATTACCGCAGGCTCAAAGGTAGCGTTTGCAACATCGCTGCCAGACTTCAAAAATGATCGGTAGTCGTCATGAAAACTGATGCCCAGTTTGCTTTCAGCGCTGGTTATTTCGGTATCTGTCGGGTTTCGAAATGGATCGTTATTCATAATTATTGTTGCCTAACGTTAAGCGGCGTCCCAAGCCAATTTTAATTGACCGAGGCGAACAAGTGATACTCTGGTGAGCGTTTATCATCAACGAACAATTTAAAATTGCTTGATATTTTTCTTAAATATTTCCGATAAAGGTTAACACAATCAGCCATATAGAAACCATCAATTTCCCCAAATTCTATTTTTACAAAACACAGATTTCCACCGCCAACCACAGTGAAATACCCTCCGCAAAAAGGACATTTTCAGACATAACTTTCTCCCCTGAAATCTATGACCGTCAATTTAGATAATGTCACGCTGATAGAACGGAATGGGGCAATATAACTAGGGTCTGTTGATCTTTGCTGTACAAATGTTGTTCAGCAATACATCGGCAGCCACATTAACATAAACGCCAGTGACACCATACTGGCGTAATTTCTTGCTAGCTTGTCATATCTTGTTGATATTGCTCGATAGTGCTTAATTCTTCCAAAAGCATTCTCCACTAAATGTCGATACCGATATAAGCACCAATCGACTCTTTCTTGAGGTGTATTCTTATAGCGGCGCCTTGGAATAACAGATTTCCCGCCTTTATTTGCGATAAGTTCACGAAAAGCATCGCTGTCATAACCTTTATCTGCAATGACGGTATCAACCTGCTTCAGGTGCTCAATTAAGCTGGGGGCGTGTGTAATATCGTGTTTTTGGCCTTCTGATAATTCGAAATAAATCGGTAATCCTCCGCTGTCGACGGCTAAGTGAATTTTGGTTGAATTACCGCCTCGACTTTTACCAATACTCTCATTACTTAGCGTCGCGGCACCTGCACTGTGCTGGTGAGCCCGCACTATCGAGCCATCAATAAAGACCCATTCTATATCAGCAAGGTTGGCTAAGGCCTTGAATAAATGTGCTAGAACGCCTTTCTTAGACCATAAATGAAACCGTCTAAAGACCGTGCTCCAATGACCGAACTCTTTAGGTAAATCTCGCCAAGGGATACCTGTTCTAAGGCGGTAAAGAATACCTTCGAATGTTTGTCTATGTTCAGGTTTGTCATAAACACGGCCTGTGCTTTTCATTAAATGAAATAGCTTTTCCCAGCGTGCATCGGTTAGCATAAGTCTTGGCATGGCTTGAGGTTATGGTTACTTTTGGCGAAGCAAATTATAACGTCTTGCCATGCTGTCTAAAAATTACTCTCGAAAGATCAACAGACCCTAAATAGTTCTTTGGGTACTTCCAAATTAAAATGGCGGAAATCTACGATTTCCGCCATTGTCTGATGATACGTTACTACTTAACATGAGACTCAGTATCGGGCGTTATTACTCTCCTACCCATGCTGAAAACTGGCAATGCCGACGACTCACCTTGAAGGTGAACATTAGCTAGTATGATACTGCTTTAAAATCCCATCTAACTCGACCGAGGCATGGTGCAGATCATTGGCTAAGGTCACACTGCGCTGGGCTGTTTGTTTGATAGTTTCCGACTGATGGCGGATTTCATTCAATTGTCCGGCAATGTCGCGAGCGGCGACACTCTGCTCTTCCGCCGAGGCGGCAATTTGGCTGCTCATATCAAATACCGCATTGACCGATTGCGCCATGCCTTGAACATCATCACCGACGGCGATAATCGCACTGCGACCTTCATCGGCCTGATCGACTATTTCCATGGTAATGCTAGATAAACGACTCGTGCCAGATTGTAAGCCTTCAATCATGGCCTGAATTTCTACCGTGGCCTGTTGAGTTCGACCCGCTAAGGTACGCACTTCATCGGCTACCACAGCAAAGCCACGACCTTGCTCACCGGCACGGGCCGCTTCAATGGCCGCATTTAAGGCTAATAAATTGGTTTGCTGGGAAATACTGTTAATGGTTGTGACCACGGCATCAATACTCGCCGCATCCTTAGACAATTGTTCCACCGATGAAAACGCCGCGCCAATCTTAGTTGAGAGTAAACCAATGCTTTCCACTGTGTGGCTAATACGCCCACGACTGGCCAACATTTGGCTTGAATTTTCTTTGGTTTGCAACGAAGTATTACTCGCATTAACAGAGACTTCTTCAATCGCTGAGGTCATTTGCGCCATCGCCACGGCAACGGAATCGAGGAATTGATGTTGGAACCCAATCAGTTTATCACTGGTGGCCGCCTGTTGATTAAATTCATCGGATGCCAATGATAAGGTCTGTGCATTTTTGCCAATAGCTGACACCATTTCACTCATATTGTCGGCGCAGCGATCGATTTCCCGCGCTATCAAACTGAAATCGTCAGTACCAAAGAAGTTTAATCTAAAGCTCAAATCACCATCGGCTAAGCGTTTGATGGCTAAGTACATGTCCCATAATCCACCACCGAGTGAAGTCGAAATCCAGTAACTCAGTTGGAATAAAGGCAACAAACCCACTAACGCTAACCAGAACATAAAGTTAGCATCGCTACGCGCATCGGCTTCCCACTCATGGACATTCTGCGTCAGTTGTAAGGCTTGGCCTGACACACTGGCGCTGGCCGTCACTTTATCCCCTTGACGCTGCGCATCACTTTGCCTTGAAGTTACAGTTAACCCGTATTGGCTGGCAAATTGAGATAAGGCGTCAGCTTGTAGCTTTTGCGCCATTGCAACTTGCGCTAGGGTATCGACGCTAGCTTGAACCCGAGCGATAGAGGCCTGCTCAAGGTTACGGTGCGCATGTTGATAGTTGACAAGCGCCACGGCGGCCGTGATCAGCGCCACCATAGAACACACTACCCAAAATTTTCCGTTGAGACTGAACTTGATCAATATGGCATCAATGGTACGAAACTGGATTTGTTTCATCTTGATAATTCCTAAGAACAAAATGCTATTTGGCACTAAATCAGCAGTATAGCTCAGATTGCCACGACAACTATGTCAGTCATAAGATCTGAGCAGGTATTATGCTAATCCGTGCTAGCAACTTGGTTACGTGTGGCGGCAGACCACTTTTGTGTCAGAGTAACCAACTGCCCCGTTAACAGGCTCATGCTAAAACCTAATAAGCCACCAATGATCAACGACGGCACGACATTGGCCACATCACCCGCCATAGCAAAGGTAGTGCAACAGCCAATAAATGCGCCGGGAATAAAGCTAAGCTTTTGATAACTTGCCTGTAAACACATGGCCGAAGTGGCTATGCCGGTAAAAATATACCCAAATACGGGCGAAATAAAAAAGCTGCTACCCGAGATAATGAGCCAAGCCCAAAATACACCGGACAGGTTTGTGCACCACGCCATCATCACGCCCTGAAAGCCAGCCTTAGGTTGAGCAAAAAAAGTGCTACAACCTAAAAAGCCGATCCAAGTGACCAGATGAAAAGCATCTGCGACGCCACACCAAATAGCCGCCAATAGGCCGGCAGAAATAGCGACTTGCCAACGATTTTCCATGGATGACCCCTTTAGTAATTCTATTCACGGAAGTTTAATACCCTTGGGCGCTCTAAAATGTGTATTTTGAGGTAGCTTGGGTAAACATATTGGTTAAATTACCTCTATTTTGGTAACAAAAACCTGATCTATTGCTAATTTTCGGCATTAATGCCCGTAAAATCGCTAACAAGCAAATTTTTTGTGGTAAAAAAACGAAAAAAGCGCTTATTAGGCGCTTTTTTGTTCAAACGGCTTTCAGTTAACCCTCTTGCCGACACTTACACTCGCAATAGTTTATTCACGGGAAGATCGCGGATCCTCTGCCCCGTCGCCGCAAAAATTGCATTGGTCAAACTTGGGGCGACGGGCGGTACACCCGGCTCACCCACGCCTGCGGGCGGCGCATCGGATGCAATAATGATGATCTCCATATCGGGGGTTTGGGGAAGTCGCAGCAAAGGATAATCGTGGAAATTCGATTGCTGCACTTTGCCCTCTTTGTAAGTGATTTCCCCCATCAAGGCTAAACTCAGGCCAAATATAATCGCACCTTCTGTCTGTGCTTTTACCCTATCAGGGTTAACTATCGTGCCCGCATCGATAGCAGCGATGGCATTTAGCACTTTAAGCTGTTTATCCTCACTCACTTCCACCAGCATAGCCACGGCGACATAACTGACAAAACTGCGGTGCACGGCAAACCCCCAGCCCTGATTTTTACCCGCCTTGGGCGCCTTAGTTTGGGCTTTTTCGACCGCATCAATGACCCCAAAATAGCGACTGACGTCCACAGGGTGACGATTGAGCTCTTCGCCATAGTTGCCGTAAGTGAACTGTTGGTCGGTAAAGGTCTCACGCCTTGCTTCACCTAACAGGCTACGCCACATTGCAGGGCAAGAAACCTGAGAACGATGAGCCATTTCATCGACAAAACTGCCGACACTAAAACCGTGCTGAATGTTACACACAGAGCGCATCCAACCAATACGGCTGTGCGCCTGCGCTTTTACCGCTTCGTATCTTAAATTTGGCAAAGCAAAGGGCACATCCACAAAGCCTAAATCCAACTCACCGCCAGAGGGATATTCTACCCCTTCGGCAAAGGTTGAACTGATCGATGGGAATCCCGTACGGGCTAAAAGCGCGGTCGGTTTGTTGCTGGCATCAAACAGTGCCTGATAGGACTGGGCGCTGATAGCATGGTAATAACCGTTTTGAATTTCATCTTCGCGGCTCCAACTCACCTTAATTGGACACTTGAATTGCTTCGATAACAGCGCGGCTTCAACACTAAAATCAGGTTTGGATTTACGCCCAAAACCACCACCCAATAGGGTGACATTCACTTTAATCGCATCTTCTTCCATACCCAGTGCAGCGGCCACATTTTGCTGGGTACTTTGCGGCGTTTGGGTCGATGCCCAGATTTCACAGCCCTTTTCAGTCACATGGGCGGTGGCAACGGGAGGCTCGATAGAAGAATGAATTAAATAAGGCACGGTATAAACCGCCTTTAACGTATTCGCTTCGGGCCAGTTTTTGACCTCATCGCCAACTTGGCGCACAACATTACCGCTTTGCTGTACCCGCTCGACCAACTCTTTCAAATAAAGGCTTGAATCATGCTGACTGTTGTCGGCTTGAGTCCAAGTGACTTTTAAAGCTTTGCGCCCTTCAAGAGCACTCCACGTGTTTGTGGCGATAACAGCAACGCCGCCCAAAGCCTGAAACGCGGGAGCGCCCTTAGCGGCGGGCAAACGATACACATCCACGACACCGGCCACTTTGCGCGCTGCGGTATCATCCAAGCTTGCCACATCGCTCCCGAGCACCGGCGGGCGTATTATGCTGGCGTAAAGCATGCCATCGAGTTTGATATCGTAACCATAAATCGCGCTGCCGCTTAACATGGCATCCATATCAACGATTTGACGTGATGAACCAATCTGCTTGAAATCTTTAACCTCTTTAAAGGTTAACGACTCAACGGCAGGTACGGGTTGCTCTGATGCGGCTAACGCTAACTCGCTGAACTTGGCCGAGCGGCCCGTTTTAGCATGCAACACTTTATGGTCGGCGGTATGCACCTCGCTCACGGGAACTTTCCAACGTGCGGCGGCGGCCTGCTCAAGCATGGTTCTTGCCATCGCCCCCATCTGGCGCATGCGGTCGTAATTTTCGCGAATACTGCGGCTACCGTCAGTGTTTTGGCTGGCATAACGTTTATCAGCTAAACCTTGAATAGGGACAATTTTATCCCAATCCGCTTCTAACTCTTCGGCTAAGACTTGCAGAATGCCGGTTCTGATCCCCTGTCCCATCTCGGAGCGATGGCAAGTGAGGTACACTTTGTCGTCTTCACCAATGGCAATAAACAGATTCAACCGCGCTTCTTTATCCTGCGCCAGCGCCATGGGGCTCCATGTTAGTCCGCTCGCCCCTAATGCTAATCCGCCACCCACTGCGCCAAACAGTTTTAACACATCGCGGCGGCTGATATTTTCTACGGCAGTAAAAGTACTCATATTAGCCCTCCTGTTTGGCATAGTTTTGCAGTGCGGCTTTGATCCTAGGATAGGTGCCGCAGCGGCAGAGATTACCCGACATGGCAGAGTTGATTTGTTCTGCAGAAGGTTTCGGATGCTGCGCCACTAACGCCGCAGCCGACATCAGTTGTCCCGCTTGGCAATAGCCGCACTGGGGCACGTTATGTTCGGCCCAAGCATTTTTAAGCTTTTGATTATCTAGCCCTTCAATTGTTGTCAAACGTTTTCCCTGTGCCTGCCCCAAACTGGTTAAACAGGCGCGTACGGGTTGGCCGTCTAAATGCACAGTGCAAGCACCGCATAACCCGGCACCACAACCATATTTAGTGCCAGTGAGCCCTAAAATATCCCGTAACGCCCACAGGATTGGCATCTTAGGATCGGCATCTAAGGTAAATGATTTACCGTTGATGAAAAGTGTTTGGGTGGAAGCGGCGGTACTGGCTTCCTTGATAACTGCAGTGGTTGATAATACTTCTGCCATAACTCACTCCTTAAGTGCCAACCACGACGCAAGATCGGCTTGGGTATCAATATCAATTGCGGCGCGGGGTAGTGTTATAGCGACTAACGCTCCCCGCTGTGCTTGTTGTTTTAGAATCGATTTCGCCCCGCGATCACCACTCAAGTGAGTGAACTGCGGTAATGTAGAGGCATTAAAAATAGCAGGTACGCCTAAATCATCCAAATAATGGGCGGCAACGTCTTTACCGGTTTCATACCATGTCAAAATCAGTTGTCGATAATCGTCTGCACTCAAGGCCACTTGGTCTGCCAATGTCAGCAACATGGCATCAAAGCCCTGCTCCTTGGCATAGCTTGCCGCCAAACTCACTGAGGATGCCAAGCCTGTTTGCCACTGTGGATTAACTAAAATATCAAAGGGTTGGCTGGAATGAAGCTCGACTAATAATGGCTGCAATATGTGCTGGTGAGCACCGAGTATGATTAACAAAGGCGTATGCTGGAGCGAATGAGTGTCTTGGCGATCCAAACCTAAATCTTGGCAACTAAGCTGCTGTAAACGCTCAACATGGGTGCTAATGATGGTTTGTTCGCGAATTTTCGTAGCGCTATGTGATGGTAGAAGTTGCGCTAACTTAACCCCATCAAAGCGCTTACTCTCACCCGCCGCAAGTACCACAATCAGCAGGCGCTTGGATGAAAGTGGCGTTTGCTCTGTCAACGTTAACGCTGCCGGCTTTGGTGCTGAAGACATTAGTACAGAAGGCTTTTGTACTGGCGGCAACATCATCAACGCATTATCTCATCGAGATGTTTTAAAGTCGCACCATGGAGCACACCGTGGCACTGGGCCAAAATACTTAACGCCACGGCACTCGGTAACTCACCGCCAAGGGCAAGCCCTGCGGGAGCAGAAAATACCCCAGAAAAAGATTCTGTACTCAGCCCCGCCATCCCAAGCACTTTATCCCGTCGATGGGCAGGACCAAGCAAGGCGATATAGGCTAGCGGATGCGCTTGAATGACCTTTAATGCCGCAGCATCTAAGCCCAAGTTATGGTTCATCACCACGGCACAATCCAATTGAGCGATATGATTCGAGGTTAATTCCCCCGCGGTCAGTTTCACTATATGGGCATGGGGGAAATCCGCCGCTCTGGCATAAGCGGTACGACCATCAAAAACAGTCACTAGCCAACCTAAAGTGTGGGCCATGGCGGCAACGGGCTTAGCATCGATACCACCGCCAAAGATCCCAAGATGGAATCTTGGTCTCAAGGGAATAATCAGTGATTCTCCCGCGTCTTGGGTGAAGACGCCCGTGCGAACAAAATCGCTGGCGGGGAACGGCGTCAACTCCTCAGAATAAAACGCAGCGTGATACTGGCGCGCATCCGTCCCCGCTTTGACTAAAGGCAATTGGTAAAAACCCGACCGACCGTGGCGAAATGCCTGCACTAGCTCAACTAAGCCAAGATCATGATTCTCTTTTAGCAGAGGGATCAACATGATATCTACTATGCCACCACAACCGAGTCGATAGCTGGCATCGGACTCATCGCTTGCATCATAGGTGACACACATGACTTGCTTAGTCTGCATGGCATTTTGAGCATGGCGACGTAAATCGGCTTCTAAACAGCCGCCACTTAACATACCCACACCTTGACCAAACTCATGGAACAACATCATGGCACCGGGTTTACGATAGGCCGAACCTTGAATTTGGGTGATCACCGCAAGTACCCAAGCGTCATCCGCCAGTGGTAGCCAATGCTCTAGTAAATCTTCGATTTGGTGATCCATCCGCAAGGACTCCATTGGGTTAGGGAGATTTAAAAAATTTAATGCGCTTATCGCTATAGAAACTATCACAGTTAATAACGCAGCTATCGACGTCTATTTGTCATCAAAACTTGACGCAAGTTTTATCAGCAAATAAAACCGCTTCGTCAAACGCTCGCATTAAACATATGGACAACCAAGTTAGCAAAGGCGTGTGCGTATTGAAAGGAGTAATAGATTTCAAAAAGTGTTGAAGCATAAAATATGTTCAGGGGAAGTTAAAGAGGAAGAATTGACGTCCATGTCTGAGTGGCGTTTGTTCGCAAATCAACCACATTTCATCTAAAACTGGTATTCGCCCGCCTTAGTGCGCAGTATCTGTGATTGGTTGTCTAGACTAATGGATGTCGATTCAATCTGTTCGATAATCTGTGATACTTCGCGGGAATTATCGCGGATCACCATCATGCTCGAAGCGATTTCTTTAGAAACCAAGGATTGTTCTTCGGTTGAAGCGGCAACCTGAGTATTGATCCCATGAATTGCTTCCGTACTATGGCGAATATCCTCAAATACTGCCACGATACGTTGCAGTTCTACCCCCGCCTTTTGCATTAGCGTCGCCGCTTGAGTCACTGATGTACCCACTTGATTGGTACGGCTTTGAAGGCTTGCGACAATATCATCGATTTCCTTGGTGGAATCTTGAGTGCGCTGGGCTAATGATCGAACCTCATCAGCTACCACAGCGAAGCCTCGTCCTTGCTCACCGGCCCGTGCGGCTTCAATCGCGGCATTCAGTGCCAGCAAATTCGTCTGCTCAGCAATCGCCTTAATCACACTCAACACATTGCTGACTTGGGTACTTTCGTTCACTAGATGCGACATAGAGTCTTGAGTATTCCTAAACTCAGTTTCTAATACCGACATGGCTTTCAACGCTTCAGATACCGTCTGTTTACCTACAGTGACATGCGTTTCATTTTCGGCGGCGCGGCTTTCAGCATTCGAGGTGCTCTCACTCACATGCACTAAGGTCGTGGTCATTTCTTCCATCGCACTGGCGCTGGCGTCCAGTTCTCTCGCCACCCGATTTGAGCTTTCACGCGAAATTTGAATTGATGCTTTAGTTTGCTTAGCTAAATCAGCCACCTCTTTTGCAATGCCATCCGTCGTCGATAATGAACTGGCAAGGGAAGAGATAAACAAGTTGATTTGATTAACGATTTCGCCAATTTCCCCCTGAGTCGTAACAGAGATCCGCCGCGCAAGATTTTTAGAACGCTGAATATCGAGCAATTCAACACAGGTCTGCACTAAGGGAGTCACAATCCTGCTTTTAACGATAATAAATCCGCCAACGGCGGCTAAAATCACGATAAATAACACCAGTTGGGACCAGTTTAATGCAGCATGCAGGGAGTCGAGTCGGTTATTCACATCACCATCGGTACGTTTATCCAATGCTGTAAAAAACTCATCAATCGGCTGCATGATCTTAGCTTTTTCTCTGTGGTATTGGTCGCTATGTAATAACTCCCTCGCCATGGTTAAGTTAGGCTCACCTTTGATCGTGTAAGTTTGGGTGTTGGGGTCCATAAAAATACCTTTAACGGCATTCATGGCTTTCACTTCGAGGGCGACTAACGCATCTGAGTTTTGCTGGGCTTGTTCAAGGTAACGGAATTCTTCATCAGAAAAACCGAGGGACTTCATTTGCGTGTTTATCGCAATGCTAGCACCGTCGGGTTTTGGCTTATCGCCATAGCTCAGCACCAAATCCCAGTAAATCTGGTGATATTTTTCAGGTCTAGACTTCTCACCATTACGGATAGCCAAAATATCCATATACATTTTTTCGTATTTTTCATCACCCGTAACAGCGTAAGTTCGAGCGAGACGCGTTAGGTCATCGGAACTTTGTCTTAACTCATCGGCGACTTGATAGGACTGATATCGGACGCTAGCCGCATCATTAAAGAGATCGATTTTAGACTTAACATTGAAGCTCAATACCGCAGAAATCACGGCACTCGCGACTATGGTCGAAAAGACCACGCTCATCATTGTTTTTGTTTTCATACTTACCCCAGTAGACGGAAGAACTGCTTTAAGTCTAGAAGGAAAAACAGAAAACATAAAAAAGGTTGGTTTATTAGCTGAAATAATCATTTGATTTGCGAGTGATTATCGCTCACAAATCAAGCAATGCTGAATGGCGTCTCAATTACAGTAAAAGTTGGTCCGCGACAAAGGGGTTATGCTCGCGCTCTTCGCCAAAAGTCGACATAGGACCATGCCCAGGAATGAATTCAACCTCGGCGCCTAAGGGCCACAGTTTTTCGGTGATCGAGTGAATTAAATCCTGATGATTTGATTGGGGGAAATCGGTGCGGCCGATAGAACTTCGAAACAAAATATCCCCCACCCACGCCAACTTAGATTGGGCAGAGAAAAGTGCAATGTGTCCCGGCGTATGCCCAGGGCAATGCAGCACAGATAAACTTTGCTCGCCCACTTTAACAATATCGCCATCCTGCAGATATTGATCCGGTTCAAAGGCATCGCAATGGGGAAAACCAAAATTTTGGCTTTGCTTAGGTAAGTTATCAATCCAGAATTTATCAGCAATATGCGGGCCAATAATCGGCACATTGGCGGCTTTCGCTAGGTTTTTTGCACCACCGACATGATCGATATGCCCATGGGTAAGGAGGATTTTTTCGAGGACGAGTCCAAGTTTCGCCACTTCGTTTTGGATCCTATCAATATTCCCACCGGGATCCACGACTGCCGCACGCTTAGTTTTTTCACACCAGATCAAGCTGCAATTTTGCTGAAAAGGTGTCACTGGAATAATCTGATACTTCATAGCTTCAATCTCGTGTTATCCATAAGCGATAGATTACGCTAAGAAACTCATCATGGCTCAAATTTGTATCCAAAAAATTGATCTTCACCAAAAGCTAATCAAATAATCCTAGCTTACGACATAAACTATTTTGTCTATACCCAAGTTAGCTGAAGATACGCGTTTCAGGTAGCCTAGGTTGCTGCATCTTCAGCTTATTTGGGTATACAATCTGCCAATCACAATAACATGATCCTCTGCCATTAAGGTTGTTTGATGAAACCCGATATTATTCTCGCCGGAGTGCTGGCGAAGAAACACACTTTTACCTTGCCCCTCAACTATCAAAATCCAATTGCAGAGCAAATCCAAGTGTTTGCCAGAGAACTCTGTAGCCCAGAAAACAAAGATAAAAAACTACCTTATATCGTATTTTTTCAAGGCGGCCCAGGATTTGCGGCCATGCGTCCCGCCAGCAACAGCGGCTGGATCCGCCGCGCATTAAAAGAATATCGAGTGTTATTACTCGATCAACGTGGTACAGGCTTATCAACACCGATTAATTACCAAAGCTTGCAACACTTAGATCCCGCAGCTCAAGCGGATTACCTAAGCCATTTCAGGGCTGACAATATCATTCGTGATGCCGAAACGATTCGTGCCCAGCTTTGTCCCGCCGATAAGTGGGCGATTCTCGGCCAAAGTTTTGGGGGATTTTGCGTGTTACATTATTTAAGCGCCGCCCCTCAAGGCGTCAGTGAAGCCTATATCACGGGTGGCATACCATCATTAACCCGTAGCAGCGACGACGTCTATCTTGCGACTTATCAACGCGTACTGGCGAAGAATAAACAATTTTTCCAACGCTTCCACGATGCTCAACATCTCGTCACTCGGTTAGCAAAACATTTACTTGAAAATGAAGTGTATTTGGCAACGGGTGAACGCCTCACGGTTGAAATGCTGCAGTTGCTGGGTATTAATATCGGAATGGAGCAAGGACCTGAATCGGTTTATTATTTGCTTGAGCAAGCCTTGATCAACACAGCTTCAGGGACAGTCGTTAACCCGTTATTTTTAAATCATTTCGGTCAAATGCTCGATTACAACACTAACCCGATTTTTGCCCTGTTGCATGAAGCCATCTACTGTCAACACTCGGCTTCACAATGGTCGGCACACAGGGTTAGACAGCAATTCCCCGCCTTTAACTATCAACAAGGTAAACCGTTTTTATTCACAGGTGAGATGATATACCCATGGATGTTTGACCAATTTAGTCACTTAGTGCCGCTTAAAGCCGCGGCAGAAATCCTTGCCCATAAATCAGATTGGCCAACACTTTACAATCTAGAGCAACTGGCACAAAACCGAGTCCCTGTTGCAGCAGCCATTTACAGTGAAGATATGTTTGTAGAGATGCAATACAGTTTAGAAACCACAAAACAAGTTGGCAGGCTAAAGTATTGGTTAACATCAGAATATGAGCACAACGGCATCCGCATGGATGGAGAACGCATACTGGATAAGCTCATCAGCTTAAACCGAGGCGACACCCTAAGATAAATATGAGCTTTAAGGGCTAATTAAGTTAATGCTGAGATTATATGCCTGCTCCTCATCAATTGAGTGATTTTGGCAAGCTTTAACGACCCATTTCCGTATGAGTAAACCGTTTTGGTTTACTCTTTTTTTGCCCAAATTCAGTGCTATGAAAGCGTTATAGCTTAAGGTCGAATATCCCCTACAACAGAATCACAACGCACTCGTGACGATTAAACCTCTGTAGCCATTTTGCGTGTTCGACTCCTTGCGCCAGCACTAGCCACTGACTTCTTCACACTGCTTTTAGCTGTACTTGCAGTGCCTGCCCGTTTTGCCGAGCTCGAGGCTTTGCGGTAAGGCGACTTACGATAACCGAATTTATTACTTGCCGTTTTACGATAACCTTGGCCTTGTAAACCATTAAGTGCGGTTGGCAGTTGGGCGCCTGCATTCTGGATAAGCGTGGATAAGGTGCCGAGCAGTGGTTGCATAAAGGCTTGATAAGAGGTTTCTTTATGGCAAATGCCATTCAGACTCGCTTCCCAAAGCGCTGTCATATCCGGCGTAGTCGCACTCGCGGGCAAGCTGTTAATCAATCCTTTCCCCACGTCTGTCGAGACAATAGATTTACCTAAGCGTTGTAAAAAACCGCGTTTGAACAGCAATTCGATAATACCTGCACGGGTGGCCTCTGTACCTAATCCATCGGTTTCTTTAAGAATTTTACGGATCTCAGGATCGGTCACATAACGGCTAATACCCGTCATAGCACCGAGTAAAGTGGCATCGTTAAAGGCCTTTGGTGGTTGAGTATTTTTCTCCAACAATTCGCCTAGAGTACAATGCAAAGCCTGTCCCAATTTCAAAGGCGGTAATTGGCCGATAAACTCGTCATTCTCCTCATCGTCCTTACCTACGCTTTCTTCCGTCGACTTGTTGCCACTCGCCTTACTGCCATTAGGCTCTTGGCGGGCAAAGAGTTGCTTCCAGCCGAGGGATTTATCCTGACGCGCCTTGGTATTAAATAAGCCCCCCTCGATTGTCACTTGCACTGTGGTTTCACTGTAACAATAAGCCGGATAAAACTGGGCTAAGTACTGGCGAGCAACATGAAGATATAACTGCCTCTCACGCTGACTCAAGCTAGATAAGTTAGCCGTCTTCTCTGTGGGGACGATTGCGTGATGGGCGTCCACTTTTTTATCATCCCATGCTTTAGATTTAAGACGGGGATCGGGTGCATCAGCACCTTGCAATAACTCAGCAGCACCGTCACTTATCGCCTTAAGAACCGAAGGCGCAAGGTTATGTTGCTCAACGGGTAAATAACGACTGTCGGAGCGTGGGTAAGTAATGAGTTTATGGCGTTCATACAAACTCTGGCAGGTATCGAGCACATCCTTAGCACTCATGCCAAACCGTTTCGCCGCATCAATTTGCAACGCGGATAAGCTGTAGGGCAATGGTGGATTCTGTTTCTTGTCCTTAGCCACTAATTGAGTGACTAAGGCGGGTTTATCACTGATGCGACTCACCACATTTTGCGCTAACCCTCTCGCTAACACTCGTCCTTCTTCATCCATATAGGGCTGACAAGCTTCGCTAGGTTGCCACTTGGCGCTGAAGGTTTCTTGCTTCTCGGTCGCCAAATGCGCTAGTACTTCATAAAAAGGTTTAGATTGAAAGTGAGCAATCTCTTCATCACGGCGCACCACTAGCCCAAGCAATGGCGTTTGTACTCGGCCGACGGATAACACGCCTTGATAACCGACCTTTTTACCTTGGATGGTGTACGCACGCGTCATATTCATGCCATAGAGCCAATCGGCTCGACTGCGGGCTAAGGCCGATGTGGATAAAGGAATAAACTCGCGATTACTGCGTAGCTGCGTTAGAGCCCGTTTTACAGCTTGTGGGTTTAAGTCACTGATCAGTAAACGCTGGGTTTGATGTAGCTTGTCCCCCGTCACGCCAAGATAGGCAATCACTTCATCCACGAGTAACTGCCCTTCACGGTCGGGATCGCCCGCATTAACCAAGGTGTTGGCTTGTTTGACTAATCGTTTAAGCACTGTAAGTTGGCTGCGGGTTGCGGCCTTAGGTTTTAGTTGCCACTTGTCTGGCACTATTGGCAAATGCTCGAATTTCCAAGACTTAAATTCGGGATTATAGGCATCAGGTTCTGCTTGCTCGAGCAAGTGACCAACACACCAAGACACACAATCGCCATTGGCGGCTTCGATAAATCCATCGCCTTTTTTATGGGGTTTAGGCAATACATCGGCAATGGCCCGCCCTAGGCTAGGTTTTTCTGCGATATAGAGAATCATACAAACACCAAGCACTGGATATAATTACAGTATAATTTAGCCCAAACGCCAGTTGAGTGCAAATTTCTGTAGTAAACCGAGCTTAAGTGTAAATTCAATTGCGAATGATTCTCAACAAGGCATAGGATACACTAAATGACTAAGGAGTGACTATGAAACAGTTTGCAATAAATGCGCGACAGGCTATGACAATAACTCCAGCATTAATATTAAGATTCAATCAGTTATTGATATTCCATAGCTTAATGTTACTCGCAATAAGCATGCTCACCAGTACCTGGCTGGGACAAATGAAAATCATCGATATGCCGTTAGCATGGGGATTCATTCTCGTCATTCCTATTGCTGTGAGTTTATCTCTATTACTCAGCCATCAAATCACGCGCCATAGCTTAAGCAGCTTATTCAGCGTGTGGATGCTACTTTGGGTAATGGGATAACTGACATTCATAATAAATCACTACCGTATTTCGAGTTAACTCGCCCCTCTGCTCTATTTATCCATGCTAAAACTCAATTTCAAAACACATTGGTTTCAAATATTTAACACTTTAACTATGAAGCTCCCTAAAAAATAGTTATGTTGAGTATCTTGGATATTTACAAAAAATGTCTTAATCAAAAGTGAATGTCCTAACTCAACATCTGTTGAATAACCGTAAACCTAAAAACTCTGCTAAAACAACACAATAAAGGAATCGGAGTCTATGAATGAGATTGTCAACGCGATCAATAGTGTAATTTGGAGCCCTGCACTTATTTTTCTTTGCCTAGGTGTCGGGCTCTATTTCTCCCTTCGCACTCGATTTTTACAGCTGCGCCATCTGCCAGAAATGATCCGCCTGATGTTTGATGGTAAGAGTACTGATGCGGGAGTGTCGTCTTTTCAAGCTCTCGCGATGACATTAGCGGGTCGAGTCGGTACAGGTAACATTGCAGGGGTCGCCACAGCAATCACCTTTGGTGGTCCTGGCGCTTTATTTTGGATGTGGATGGTTGCCTTTCTCGGTGCCAGCTCCGCTTTCGTTGAATCTACCTTAGGTCAAGTCTATAAAGAAAAAATCAATGGTGAGTATCGCGGTGGACCTGCTTTTTATATTGAAAAAGGCTTAGGCATGAAATGGTATGCATGGGTATTTGCAATTGCGACCATATTTGCTTGTGGGATCCTGCTGCCGGGCGTACAAGCTAACTCGATTGGTTCAAGTTTAAAAACTGCTTTCAACATAGATCCTAATGTGACTGCAGCCATACTGGCTATGCTTCTTGGTTTTATTATTTTTGGCGGTGTAAAACGTATCGCTCACTTTGCCAGTGCCGTCGTCCCCTTTATGGCACTGGGTTACATCATAGTGGCTTGTGTCATCATAGCGCTAAATATTGGCCAGCTACCGGGTATTTTATGGTTAATTATCAAAAGTGCCTTTGGCTTTGATGCGGGTTTTGGTGCCATTTTAGGCTTAGCCATCATGTGGGGGGTAAAGCGGGGTATTTACTCCAACGAAGCGGGTCAAGGTACAGCGCCACATGCCTCATCTGCAGCGGCGGTAAGCCATCCTGCCAAACAAGGGTTAGTTCAAGCTTTTTCTGTGTATATCGACACCTTATTCGTTTGCTCTGCAACAGGTTTCATGCTGCTCATTACAGGACTGTATAATGTTCAGGGCCCAGACGGTGCGGCGCTCTATACCGGCATTGCCGGAGTCGCTGCAGGACCTGGCTACGTACAAACGGCAATGGAAAGTATGATGCCAGGATTTGGCAATATCTTTGTGGCTATCGCACTGTTCTTCTTCGCCTTTACGACCATAGTGGCTTATTACTACATTGCCGAGACCAACATTGCCTATATTAACCGTAAAGTAAATCATCCTTGGTTCATGGTCGTTCTCAAAGTCGTGATCATTGGCTCAACCGTATACGGCACAGTTAAAACGGCTGATATGGCTTGGGGAATGGGTGACATTGGTGTCGGACTGATGGCATGGCTCAATATTATTGCCATTATTCTATTAAGGAAAACCGCATTCACTTGCCTTAAAGATTATGAATCACAGCAGGCACTTGGCATAGAGCCACTCTTCGACCCAGTAAAACTGGGTATTAAAAATGCGGATTACTGGGTTGAACGTAAGCACGCTGAAGAAAATGTAATGACTGAAACAGCGCAACGCATAAATACGTAGACGTTACCACTATGATCCGTTAAGCAAATATAAACCATTAAAAAGCCAGTGATTTCTCACTGGCTTTTTTTGTATCGTTTAGAACAAAAAGGACACAAACTTTACGATACTGAATTACCCACAATCCTTATGGGTGACAGACGTTATGCAGCTCTAAGTTAGTGCCGATATCTTTATTTCGATCGGCTTTGGCATCGTCATTTCGCAGTTGCGTCAAGTGATCTAAATACGCTTGGTCAACGTCGTTCGTGATGTAGTGACCATCAAATACGGACGTTTCGAAACGTTTAATCGCAGGATTCTCCATTCTTACCGCTTCAATCAAATCGGGTAAGTCTTGGAAAATAATGCCATCAGCACCAATTAACTTGGCGATTTCATCGGCATCACGACCATGGGCAATAAGCTCATTCGACGTTGGCATGTCAATACCGTACACGTTCGGGAAACGAATTTCTGGTGCGGCAGAGGCAAAGTAAACTTTCTTGGCACCGGCTTCACGGGCCATTTCGATGATTTGCTCTGAGGTCGTACCGCGAACGATAGAGTCGTCCACCAACAGGACATTTTTGCCTTTGAACTCAGTGTTAATCGCATTCAACTTACGACGCACTGACTTCTTGCGCTCCTGTTGACCAGGCATGATGAAGGTACGGCCAATATAACGGTTTTTCACAAAACCTTGGCGGTACGGTAAGTCCATGCAACGGGCAATCTCCAGCGCGATATCGCAAGAGGTTTCAGGAATAGGAATAACCACGTCGATATCGTGATCGTACCATTCCTTCTTAATCTTCTCGCCAAGCTTAGCGCCCATGTTGACGCGACTTGCATATACAGACACTTTGTCGATCGTCGAATCTGGACGGGCAAAATAAACAAATTCGAAGATACAAGGTGCATAGCTAGGCTCGGCTGCACATTGACGGGTATACAGCTGGCCGTCAATTGAAACATAAATCGCTTCACCCGGTGCAACATCACGCATCACTTCAAAGCCAACGGCATCGAGTGCCACACTTTCAGAAGCCACCATGTATTCAGTGCCAGTGGCAGTTTCGTGCTTACCTAATACCAAAGGACGAATACCAAATGGGTCACGGAACGCAACTAAGCCTTGACCAATAATCATGGCAACAACCGCGTAAGCGCCACGAGCTTGTTGGTGTACGTTAGCGACCGCATCGAACACTTCTTCCGACGTCAGAGTCAAACTCGTGGTTTTTTGCAGTTCGTCGGCGAGCAGGTTTAACAAGACTTCAGAATCCGAAGTGGTGTTCACGTGGCGACGTTTTTTGATCAGCCCTTCGGCTAATTCGACTGTGTTGGTTAAGTTACCGTTATGGGCTAATGAGATCCCAAATGGCGAGTTAACATAGAAAGGCTGCGCTTCAGATGCGCTTGAACTGCCCGCAGTTGGATAACGCACATGGCCAATACCCGCATTACCTTGTAGGCGTTGCATATGTTTGACTTCAAAAACGTCTTTAACCAAACCATTGGCTTTACGTAGTCTGAAAGCACCACGATCAATGGTCACAATACCTGCCGCATCCTGACCTCTGTGCTGCAACACTGTCAGTGCATCATAAATGGTCTGATTAACCGATGATTGGCCAACTATTCCGACGATACCACACATGGGTAAGCTTCCTCATTGTAAGATGTTCTATCACTTAGGATTATTTTATTTTCTTTCTTATAGTTTGGGTACAAAGCTGGAGGTATTTTCCAAATAGTCAAAAAACCATTGAATAACAACGCCAAATTCGGGCACTAGCACAGAATCTTTCCACCATTGGGAGTTGGGAGAGCCTGTAAAAGCATCCATGAAAAACAACAAGGCGCTAACAATAAGCGCGCCTCGAATAGCACCGAAGCACAAGCCCAAAAGCCTGTCAGTGCCAGATAATCCGGTTTTGACAACAAGTTGTCCGAGAATATAGTTAACTAAGGCACCGAGTACCAAAGTGGTAATAAAGAGGATGGCAATAGAAACGCCATTACGCAGCATCTCATCGTTCATTTGTGTTAAGTGAACGGCAAGATCTTGGTAAAATTGGCTGGCAACAAAGAAAGCCGCAAACCATACCACTAAGGACATGGCTTCTTTGGCAAATCCACGGATCAGACTGATGAGAGTCGATAATCCGATGACGAATATGATAGCGTAATCAATCCAAACCATTGAGATGGCTTTCCGACATGGGCTTTAAGACGGCGCGATTCTACCAGAGACTGAAACGATTCTCACCCCTAGTGAGGTAAATAAATCATTTTCAGTCTCGTGTGTTGTATCACCATTAAGATTCTAAGGGATTAAAAGGAACAATCCAGCCCTTGAGACGTGTAAGGTTTTCCACCTCAACTTGTACTTTCTTCAGCTTTGCCTCAGACACATCGGGTCCGACAAACACTTTAGTTAATACGCCATCTTTAGGGTTTTCAGGAATAGTGTACGCTTTAAAACCACTCTTACGTAGCTGTGCAACCAAAGCTTTAACATTCGTTGCGTTGTTAAAACTGCCAAGCTGCAAGGTAAAGCCACTTTTCAAGCTGTCACGGCTGACCACTTTAACGGCATCCTCTTTGGCTGCACTGGCTTTGGGCATTTCTGCTTTCGGCTTTTCAGCCTTAGCCACAGTGGTCGCTTTAGCGTCCGCTTTTTTAGCCGGCTCAGTTTTTACAGTGGCTTTAGGAGGCTCTTTTTTAGCTTCAGGTTTCGTTTCAGGCTTAGGCTCTGCTTTTTTAACATCAGGCTTAACGTCTTTCTTAACATCTTGCTTTGCGACTTCGATTACTGGCGCGGCGACAGACTTTTCATTGTCAGCATTAACTGGCATTTCAGCTAGGGCGACCTCAGTCCCATTCAGCGCGGCAGCATCCTCGGCCGACAAGACTTCAAACATATCATCGTCGGCTTTTTGCTGCTCAATCACGGTCGGGCGCAAAGGAATTTCGGAAAACTGCTCTTCTTGGCGATCTTTTTTACCATCCAAAATATCCGGCAAAAAAATTACCCCAAGCGCAACCAGCACCACAGTGCCGACTAAACGATTATGAAACTGGCTAGACAAAACTGACTTCCTGCATAAATTGAGACTTAAAACCTGCCACAGTGTAAAAGGAGCCAAACACAATTACCACATCATCTGGGTTAATTTGCGCTTTTAATGCAGACCAAGCCTCAGATATGTCCTCAAACTCAAATGCAGCAGCCTCAGTGGCTAATGTTTTGCGTAGCATGGCCGAACTCGCGCCACGCTCACCGTGCAGACTGACCAAATACCAAGTGTCAATCAGTGGGTTGATCACAGGCAACACACCTGCGATATCTTTATCCTTCAACATGCCGCAAAGGGCGAACACGCGCTTACCCACAACGATTGGCGCTAACTGTTGTACCAAAAAACGCGCCGCATGGGGATTATGGGCAACATCGAGTAACACTAACGGCTGCTCACTCACCCGCTCTAATCGACCCGTTAACCGAGCCGTGCTAATACCCTCAGCAATAATTGAAGGCGTGATATCCGGCCAGCCCTGTTCAATCACTGCCAATACAGTCGCCGCATTAGGTAATGGCAAAGTTGGTAACGCTAAATCGTGCAGTTTGAGCACTTGACCTTGAAAATCCCACAGATTGCCATGGGCTTGATAACTGAATTCGTTACCGACGCGATACAAGATGGCGCCAACCTCATTGGCGACATCATTGACAGTGTGTGGCAAGTTGGGTTCACCTACAATGGCAGGTTTACCACGGCGGAAAATGCCCGCCTTTTCACGGCCCACAAGCTCACGGGTATTACCGAGATAACTTTCATGGTCTAAATCGACCGACGTCAGTACGCTAATGTCGGCATCGATAATATTGGTAGCATCTAACCGTCCACCTAAACCGACTTCTAAGATAACCACATCAAGCTGAGCGGCTTTAAAGAGTATCAAGCCTGCAAGCGTAGCGTATTCAAAAAAGGTCAGAGAAATATCGCCGCGCGCGGCTTCAATTTGCTCAAATGCCGTAACAAAATCGCTATCACTGACATCGCTACCATTGATACGCACTCGCTCATTGTACTTCAGCATGTGTGGCGAACTGTATACGCCCACCGTCAAACCTGATAAGCGCAGAATATTTTCGAGCATGGCGCAGGTGGTGCCTTTGCCGTTCGTCCCCGCCACTGTCACTATCTTGGTTTGACCTAAATCCAAAAGACCAAGGGTTTGCGCGACCTTAGAGACACGGGTTAACCCCATATCGATTTCGGTTGGATGTATAGATAGCAAATAATCCAACCACTGTTCCAATGCTGCATTTGACGCTGGTACTGTAAGCATGTCCGTATATCCTCGTATTCGATTATCTCTCAAATAAGATCTTTTCAATCCAACATGAATAATGGCCCAAGGGCGAGCTTAGGTAATTGATATTGTTCTGGATAAGTCACATCAACTAAATAGAGTCCATGGGGTTTAGCCGTTGCTGCGGCTTGGTTTCTGTCTTTTAATGCGAGCAAATCGCCCATCCAAGTCAGTGGCTGATTACCTAGACCGATTTCTAACAATGAACCGACAATATTGCGCACCATGTGATGCAAGAAAGCATTCGCGGCGATATCAACAATCACATACATACCTTGGCGCGTGACATTAACGCAATGCACATTACGAAACGGTGTTTTCGACTGACACTGGACAGCGCGAAAGCTAGTAAAATCCTGCTCACCCAAGAGTGCCTGTGCCGCTTGGTGCATTTTGTCAGCATCGATATTGCCGTGATAATGGCTTACACCATGGCGTAAAATCCCAGGGCGAAAAGTGTGATTATAAATCACATAGCGGTAGCGTCTGGCGGTCGCCGAAAAGCGCGCATGGAAGCTGTCGTCGACTTCTTTGACCCAACGTACGGCAATATTGTCGGGCAAATTAGCATTCACCCCTAAGGTCCATGCGCCTTCATTACGAATGGCATTGGTTTCAAAATGAACCACTTGGCCAGTGGCATGCACGCCCGCATCGGTACGGCCAGCGCAGAAGACGCCGATAGGCTCATTGGCCACTATCGATAACGCCCGTTCTAATTGCCCTTGTACTGAATCGACTTCGGCCTGACGTTGCCAGCCAAAATAACCATTACCGTCATATTCAATACCTAATGCAATCCGCATCCACTTATCCTCACAATTGATTTAGCGGCGCATTTTATCACAGCAGCCCATAAAAAAAACGGCGCTAAAGGCGCCGTTAGATTGAAACACTCTCAATCGGGATTAACTAATCTCTTTGAGCAAACGTCCTGCTTCATCCTGCTGGCGCTCGTTACCGTCAATTTGCACTTCTTTGAGCAGGGCTTTCGCACTGTCGCTGTCGTCAATTTCGATATAAGCACGCGCTAAATCCAGCTTAGCGTTGACTGAGTTTTCTTCATCATCAACATCGATCATCGCGGCATCACCGATTAAGGCACCGACATCACTCATCTCAACGTCAACTTCCGAATACAAATCGGTATCTGCGCCCTCTTCATCGGCATCATTCAGCAACTTGTCGATGTCGATAAAACCGTTTTCATTTTGAAAACTGGTTAAATCATGGTCAGGAACAAACTTTTTCTGCGCTTTTCGTGACTCCTGGGCATCGAGTGCAGCCAAGGCTTCATCGACGGTAAGATTATGATCATCGACCAGAGAGAAACTGTCTTCCGACGTCAACACATCTTCATCGTCATAATCTGTATTGGCTGTAAAAGCGGCGAGCACATTATCGTCACTTAAGTCTAGCCCTTGCTCAAGGTCCAAATCATCCGCGTCTTCTTTGATATCAAGTTTAAAATCTTCACTAAAATCAATATCGTTACGCGTAGCCTTAATGGGCTTCTCTTGAGAAGCATAATCCAGCGCGGTGGCATCTTTGTTAGGCTCAACATCATTAGCCGTTACATCTGCTTGCGTTGCCGCAGGCTTAGCCTTAGGCGCAAAATCTAGCTCTGAGTCCCAATCGAGTACATGGGGATCTTTGCTCTTATTGGCTTTTAAATCATTAAAGAAAGAAGATTCTTTTTCTTTAACACTGGCCGCGGCTGCAGCAGCGGCCAAAGTGACTGCGACCGTCGCTAATACATCAGCGTCGTTATCGTCACTCAGTTCCTCGACTAATGTAAAAGTATCATCGGTGCCGTCGATAGAGTGAGCCGCACCAATGCCTTTAAGTAAATTATCTTCGTCAACTGAATTGTCTTCTGAATCGAGCTGCGCCGTTTCCATATCGAAGTCGAATTCATCTTCATCGGCATCCAATTGCTCCGGCACATCAAACTCAGCTAAGAGTGAATCTAAATCATCATCACCTGACGCTTCACCTTTTATGTCTTCCGGTAATGAAGCTTCTAATTCTGCGGCGATTTCTGCACTGATATCATCATCTTCTGCATCGACTTTGAGTTCAGGCTCAGCATCAAAACTCGCCAGTAGTGAATCAATATCATCGGATTCTTCTACGCCTAATTCATTAAGCTCATCGTCTAACTCAGCGGCAATTTCAGCACGAATATCGGGCTCGATTTCAGGTTCAACCGCTGGCGTCGGTTTATCAAAATCCGCTAACAGGGCATCAATGTCGTCAGTATCTTCTACGCCCAGTTCATTAAGCTCAGCGTCTAGCTCTGCGGCAATTTCAGCGCCGAGGTCGGGTTCAACTTCAGGTTCTGCTGGTTTATCGAAATCGGCTAACAGGGCATCAATGTCGTCGGTATCTTCTACACCCAGTTCATTAAGCTCAGTGTCTAATTCAGCGGCAATTTCAGCGCCGAGATCAGGTTCAACTTCAGGTTCTGCTGGTTTATCGAAATCGGCTAACAGGGCATCGATGTCATCGGTGTCTTCTACACCCAGTTCATTAAGCTCCGCATCTAGTTCAGCAGCAATTTCAGCGCCAAGATCAGGCTCGACTTCAGGTTCAGCGGCTGGCGTTGGTTTATCGAAATCAGCTAATAAGGCATCGATATCATCAACGTCTTCTCCGCTAAGTTCATCATCTAGCTCATCACCGAGTTCTGCGGCTATGGCAGCACTGAGATTTTCATCATCAGACGCAACAACGTCTGGTGCAGGCGCTTGTGCAATCTCAGTATCTTCTGCAGGAACACTAAACTCGGCAAGTAATGCATCAAGATCATCGTCATCCGCGATGGCTTCATCGGCAGGTTTAGTGTCTGCGACTTCAACATCATTCAGCTTAGAAGTAACATCATTACTGTCATCTTCTTGAGCTAAATCGCTCGCAAAGTTACGCTCTAATTCACTTAAATCCTCTTCGGCTTCGGTGCTGTCTTCAGAAGTGCTGTCGTCAGAACCTAGGCCCGCTAATAGTGCATCAAGATCGGCTTCCTCAAGAATATTGCCAGATTTAGGTTTCTCTTCAGGAATATCATCCTCCTGATCGCCCATCGCTTCTGCCCACAGATCATCAAGAGATTGCCCTTCGTCTTCAACCTCAGGTTCGGCAGAGATCCCCGGATCGACAAACATTTCAGAAGCCATATCCATCTGATCGTGGGAGTCAGTCAAATCTTGCTCAGGTTGTAAATCGACACTGCCCATATCAAGAAGACTATCGATGGAGTCCGCATGGTCAGAATCTAAATGTACCGCCATATCGTCTAAATCGTCATCATCCATATCCATGATGGCGGTACCCGCAATCCCAGCGGCACCGGCGGCCATAACCGCTTCTTGTGTCTGCATTTCACGACGTTCTTTATTGCGTTTACGGCGCAGGAACCAGAACACAGCAAGCAGTAAGAACAAGGCAGGGATCACAGCCGCGGCAATCAATAACGCAGGACTGTTAAGGATATTGCGCCACAAGTCATCGGGCTCAATCGGTGCCTCTGCCTCTACTTCAGCTTCAACAGCTATCGTCTCTGGCACTTGCGCAGCTTCAACTTCGGCTTTCAAGGCTTGGTTTTGTAGTTTGCTGGCTTGAAGTGTTTCTTCCAGCACAGCAATCCGTTGATTTAATTCTTCAACTTTAACTTTTAGCGCTTCAACATCTGAAGTGCGCACTGAGAGTTGATCTTGCGTGCGGGCTAATTCATCGGTTAATGACAGATTTTTGCTTTCTGCCGCTTCTAACCGCGCCGTCACATCTGAACTCAGCATCTTGGGCTTTTCTGGAACAGGTGTTTCAACAACCGCTTTAGGTGGTGTCACTTTCGTTTCAACAATCACCGCAGGAGCCGTGACTGGCGCTTTTGCTGTCGTCACCTTAGCTGGCGGTTTAGACGCTGCTTTCGCCGGAGCCCGAGATTGTCTATCACTTTGCTCTGCTCTGGCTATCGCCATACGATTGGGGATCGACAGCATGACTTCTTTGGACGGAATGAGCAGGATCATACCGCGTTCTAAACTGTTATAACTGGCAGAGTTAAACGCATGAGGGTTAGCATCGTATAAGGCGGCCATCACCTGATAGACGCTAACACTGGCATCAGGACGGACTTTTTGCGCTATGCTCCAAAAAGTGTCTTTCGATGTCGTTGGACCATATTGATGGTTAACTTGACGGATCTGTCCGTCTGGCCCCATGATTTTTAAGGGTTTTAATCTTGGTGTATCTGCAGCAACGGCGGGATCAATAAAATAAGCGGTAGAAGAAACAGCTAAAACAGTGGCCATTAGACCCACAAGATACGAAGTGCGAAATTTCATCAATCCTTCCCTTTGAAGCGCTATAAAGTTATCTCACTGATAACAGGCTTTAGGCAATTGTATTTATTGAGATTACTATAAACCAGAAATCCCCGCCCTGCTACTGTTCACAATTGTAAAACAAAAAAAGCCTGCTGACAGCAGGCTTTTCAATGGGCATCAAATGCAATCTAATGCTTAGTAATAATCTCTCACTAAGATCTCGGCAATTTGCACACTGTTCAAGGCTGCGCCTTTACGAATATTGTCTGACACAACCCACAAGTTAATCCCGTGAGAATGAGAAATATCCTTACGAATGCGACCCACATAAACCGGATCGGTTCCTGCGGCATCTGTCACTGCTGTTGGATAATCATCATCGGATTCAAACAATACCACTCCTTCGGCATTACGCAGTAAAGCTTTAACGTCTTCGGCATCAACAGGCTGACGAGTTTCGATATTAATGGCTTCAGAGTGACCATAAAACACAGGCACACGTACGGCAGTCGCATTCACTAAAATCTCATCGTCACCGAAAATCTTCTGGGTTTCCCAGACCATTTTCATTTCTTCTTTGGTATAGCCGTTATCCATAAATTTATCGATTTGTGGCAATACGTTAAAAGCAATTTGTTTTGGATAGACTTCAGCGTCGGCAGGTAAACCTTGCAGTAATTTAGTGCACTGATGCGCTAATTCTTCAATGGCTTTTTTACCTGTGCCCGATACTGACTGGTACGTTGCCACATTAATGCGGCTGATACCATAGGCATCATAAATTGGCTTAAGTGCCACCAGCATTTGAATGGTTGAGCAATTTGGGTTAGCAATGATATTGCGATTGCGGAAATCAGCGATAGCATGCGGATTCACTTCAGGTACAACCAAAGGAATATCGATGTCGTATCTAAAGTGAGAGGTGTTATCAATCACAACACAGCCTGCTTCAGCGGCAATCGGTGCCCATTTGGCGGAAACATCACCACCTGCAGAGAAGAAACCAATTTGAGCTTGGGTCCAATCGAAGGTTTCTACGTCGAGAATGGTAATTTGTTTGCCATGAAAGCTGACCGTTTCACCGGCGCTGCGGCTACTGGCTAAAGGGTACAAATTGGCAACCGGGAAATTACGCTCTTCGAGGATCTCTATCATAGTTTGACCCACTGCGCCCGATGCACCTAAAACGACAACATTAAATTCCTGTGACATAGCTACTGACCGACTCCTGAAAAACCTAAATTGGACAACCAATCTACCTCAGATTGACCGTCATAAGCCAGCGCCAATGCACTAAATTCGCGTCTATGTTGGTGATTTTTTCTCATAGTGTCGAAGCCATTCTCATTTAAGAATGTATTTCTGAACATCTTGTCATCATCGCGCAAATCATAGACAAAACGCGCAAGCTGTAATAACGCTTTTTCATTCGGCGCAGTCGCAAGTTCGACCGCCTTAATGTTAAAGCTTGGCAAGAGATCCAGCAGACTTTTATCGGCAGTAATATTAAGTAACTGACACAGCTTTTGATAGAGCATAAAAGTGCCGCGCGCCTTACCTTCTAAGCTGTAACCTGCAATATGCGGAGTGGCAAATTCAGCCAGTGGCACGAGTTCAGGCATCGGTGTTGGCTCACCTTCCCACACATCAAGTACAAGTTTGAGATCATCACGCTGGCGTTTAACTCTGATAAGTGCTTTGTTATCTATCACATCGCCACGACAGCAATTAACTAACCAAGTATTGGGTTTGAGCGCCTTTAAGCGCGCCTCATCGAATAAATGTTTGGTTTTATGCTCGCCCGTTCGCGTGATGGGCACATGTAAACTGATGATATCGGCCTGCGCCATGATGGTCTCTAAACTCACAAAACTGCGTGGATCGCCCTCTGCAGCTTTAATGGGATCGTTAAGCAGTACTTTAATACCGTAGGCTTGCAAGCATTTAGCTGTTGCAGTACCGGTATTGCCCGCGCCCACTATGCCGACGACCTTACCCTTAAGCGGCGAATCAAACCGCTGTGCTAACTCCAGCATAGCGATAAAAGCAAACTCCCCAACCGCAGTCGCATTGCAACCTGGTGCATTAGAGAAGGGGATATTACGCTCGGCAAGGTAGGCTAAATCCACATGATCTGTGCCTATAGTGGCACTGCCGACAAACTTCAGTTGATGATTGCCCGAGAGCAACTCGGCATTCACTTTGGTGACTGAGCGCACTAATAACACATCGGCACCGCGCACTTGCGCTGCGGTTAACGTGCGGCCATTAACAGGAATAATTTCCCCGAGATAGCCAAATAACGGTTCAACAAAGGGCATATTTTCATCGACTAAAATCTTCATGGGCACCTGATCTAAAAAAAGTGGAAATGGAAGGCATCAAGATGCTCGGTATTCTAACAAGACTAATGGGATAAATCCTTGTCGATGCAACAGGTTTACAAAAAACGCCCATAAAAAAGGGAAGCCTAAGCTTCCCTTCTATCGTGTTTGATAAACAAACTTATTTGAATTTGCGCATCACTAGCGTGGCGTTTGTACCACCAAAACCAAAGCTGTTACTCATGACTGTAGTCAGCTCAGCATCACGATACTCACGCACGATAGGCATATCTTTCGCCGCTTCGTCCAGATTTTCGATATTGATGCTTGGGGCAATAAAGCTGTTTTCCATCATGATTAAGCTGTAAATCGCTTCATGTACGCCTGCGGCGCCTAATGCATGACCTGTCATAGACTTAGTCGATGCAATCGGTGGGCACTTGTCTTTGAAAACTTCACGTAGCGCTTCTAATTCACGCACGTCACCCACTGGCGTTGAAGTGCCGTGAGTATTGATGTAATCGATTGGGGTATCGACATCCATCATCGCCATTTGCATACAACGCACAGCGCCTTCACCCGATGGCGCCACCATGTCATAACCGTCTGAAGACGCGCCATAACCAATCACTTCAGCGTAAATTTTTGCGCCGCGAGCCAGAGCATGCTCTAACTCTTCAACCACTAAAATACCGCCGCCGCCAGAGATAACAAAACCATCACGGTCTGCATCATAGGTACGAGAGGCTTTTTCTGGTGTGGCATTGTACTTAGTTGACAGTGCGCCCATAGCGTCGAAGCCCATGGTCAGCGTCCAATCCACTTCTTCAGCACCACCGGCAAACACCATGTCTTGCTTACCCATTTGGATAAGTTCAACGGCATGACCAATACAGTGGGCGCTAGTTGCACAGGCTGAACTGATAGAATAATTCATGCCTTTAATTTTAAATGGCGTTGCTAAACAAGCGCTGGCCGTGCTCGACATGATGCGAGGCACAATATACGGACCTACGCGTTTAACGCCTTTTTCACGCAATGTATCGGCAGATTGTACTTGGTTAGACGATGATGCGCCGCCTGTACCCACAATCAAACCTACGCGCGGATCTGAATACTGTTCTTCAGTTAAATTGGCATCGGCAACCGCTTCTTGCATAGCAATGTAGGCATAAGCTGCCGCATCACCCATAAAACGCAATGCCTTACGATCGATATGCTCAGCAGGGTTTAACTTGATGTCACCCCATACATGGCTACGTAATTGCATCTCTTCAAACTGAGCTGAATGCGTAATACCACTGCGGCCCGCTTTCAGTGACTCGGTCACTTCTTGCTTGTTATTACCGATACTTGAAACAACACCCATTCCGGTGATCACGACTCTTTTCATTTTATTGCTATCCATTGTGTACATGTCAGTACCTACTTTTCGCTGAGCCAATAGTATCTGTTTTGACTCAATTAAGTGGTCAGCTTTCCATAAAGGCGAGTAAAATAATGCCAATTATGAGACCGAGAGTAAATTTCTTTGACTGCAGAGCCCAATAAACCTTGCCAAATTAAGCGCGATTACCCGCAATTAATCAACCTTTATCCCGCAACAGCTCACACTGATGCACACTATCTCAGCAAGTTGAGCATTTATCAGCAGCGGGTATTTGAGGCTCATTCACAGCAAAAACTCTTAGTATTAGGGCAAATAGGTTTAGGCAACGGGCTTGAACTCTTATCTTGGTGGCGCACTCAGACAAATCCTAACCAACGATTACTCCTTAACGTATTCGAACCCAATCCGATTAATGCGTACGAACTTAAATTACTTTGGGATCAATCCGCCTGTTTAACCAAAGTGCCTGAACTTGAGCCACTTGCCCAACGCTTACTTCATACAGAGCCGACGGCTATTATAGGTTGCCAGAGATTAATTTTTGATGACGGTCGTACCACAATCGACCTGCACTTTGGTGATATTCAATCCCAGCTCAGTTCGCTCATCCATTCTCCGCTTCACCCCGTTCAGCACTGGCTGGTATTGCCCCATCTACAAAATGGGTTAAATCAGCAGATCCATTGGCAGATGGCAAAACTCAGTGACGATGGCGCCACTGTGGCAACTATTGGATTAAACGAATCAAGCGTATTAAGCGAAACACCTGTGAGCCATTTCCAAGCCTGTGGCTTTGAGGTGAGGGATTTTACCTGCGCTGAAATACAGACAAACCATCAGCCTGATGCCATTTTGTTACACGAGCGCCACGTCTTACGCCAGCAAGATGCTAAAGCCTATGCCTTTAATCCTATGGCTGCAATCTTACCCTCGGACGCGCCCAGCTCGATTGCCATCATAGGCGGCGGGTTAGCCTCGGCGCATTTGGCACTGTCTTTGGCGGAACGCGGCCAAAGCACGCAGATCTTTTGTAAAGATGCCAAGCTTGGCCAAGGCGCCTCGGGCAACCGCCAAGGAGCGATTTATCCGCTGCTGACACCGGAAAATGATGAATTAAGCCGCTTCTTCCAGCAGGCATTTTTATTTAGCCGCCGTAGAGTACAGGCGCTGACATCTGTCCCCGCCCCACATCAAACGCCGATTTCCCATGATTTTTGCGGGGTATTGCAAACTGCCCACGATGAACGCAGCCAATTACGACTCGATAAAATTATTCAAAGCCAGAACTGGCCAAGTGAAATAGCCTATCGAGTCGATGCGAAACTGGCCAATTCTCTTGCGAACATTAATATTGACAAATCAGGCTTTTTCTATCCGCTGGCTGGCTGGGTTTGTCCGTACGAATATGCCGAAGCCGCAATACAAAAAGCGCAGCAGCTTACCGAGGTCAAACTCCATTTGGAGACTGAGATCCTTGAAATTGAGCATCAAAGTGAAGGTTGGTATTTAATCACCGCTAAGCATCGCTTTGGCCCCTTTGCACAACTTGTGCTCGCCAATGGCGCAGCGCTCACGCAATTTGATGCCAGCAACAAATTACAAATTAGCCCTTTTCGCGGCCAAGTCAGCCATGTGCCCGCTCAGTTTCAATTGAGTCAACTCGCGACTGTGCTGTGCGCCAACGGTTATTTAACCCCGAGTCACCAAGGACTCCACTGTCTTGGCGCGAGTTACGTTAAAGAACCTAAGCATTTAGATTTTTGCCCGCAGGAGCAGCAAGAAAATCTCACCAAAATGCATGAAAGTTATCCTGACCAAGGCTGGCTTGATGATATCGACATGAGTGGCAACAATGCTCGCGTTGGCGTGCGTATGGTCACGCGGGATCATTTCCCTATGATGGGCTGCGCGCCCGATGTGCCTAAAATCCTTGAGGATTATGAGCAACATCAACTCACTAAAGAGAGTCGCCACTACTGGCAAACCACGCCAGCGCCGGTGCATCAAGGGCTGTATATTCTTGGTGGGTTAGGCTCACGGGGGTTAAGTTCTGGGCCACTGGCCGCCGAATGTCTCGCGGCGCAGCTTTGCGGCGAACCAATACCACTCGATAAAGCGACTCTGTGTAAACTCAACCCCAATCGCATGTGGCTGCGAAAATTGCTCAAGGGCAAAGCGCTCTAGACAATCAATCGCTAGAAAAATAACGTTTTTGAGCGCTATAAAAAAGGGATTAAGCCATGGCTTAATCCCTTTTTAAAAATATTATTTTTAAACCAATTAAGCTGCTGTGATGGCTATCGCGTTATCAATGCTGCTAGGTTCAAGGCTGCTAGACCCGACACTACTGGATTCAACATATCGAGGTTTTCGCGGCGCTCTGGGCCCTTTCACCCGAGTACGATTGTTGTTATCACGACTCTGACGGATGAGCGCATCGCCGCTTAAGTTCGAAGGTAGACCAGATGCTAGGCTCGATGTCAGGCTTGCAGCCTCACGGTGGGATTTAGCCAATCTGTCGTATAGCAACACATTGACCGAAGCCGCAAGATTCATACACCCGACCGTAGGCACATACACTACGGCATCGGCTTTATCGATAATCTCTTGGCCAATGGTGCCATCTTCAGGACCAAACACATAAAAGGCTTTTGCGGGATGAACAAAATCCGGCAGCGGCGTCGCGCCCACCACCAAATCGACACAGATAAGCTGAGTGTCCGCCGGAACCGCGGCTAACAATGAAGTGACGCCCGTGAGCGGAATGCGCTCGCCAGCATCTTTAGTATCGACATGGTATTGCACAGCACCCGAACGCGCGGCTAACTCGTAGCGCCTGCCAGTGTAAAATACGCCATCGACGCCATAACAACCCGATGCGCGCATAATGCCACCGACGTTAACGGGTGTTTTAGGATTCACTAAGCCGATAAATACCGCGCTGGCATCGATAGCTTGCTCACTGGCTAATTCAGCACTAGGCATTTCTACACTCGTTACTTCGGTATTAGTCACGTGCTCGTTGTCAGTCATCGACTGGGAGCTAGGCAACATCCAATTCGCCTATAATCTTTGCCTGCAGCTGTGCCCATGCCTGTTCAACCAAGGCATAATCGGCATCATTTAATTCTTGACGCGCGAGTGCTAGACAGTCGGTCATTTTTAGCATTAAAGCATCAAGATCCGTTTCACCCTGCGCTTCCAATTGGGACAACACTACGGCCACATGGCCCTGTAAATAGCCACAGGCAAACAAGGCATCGTCATCACCATGGCTAACAACGCTGGCGATCCACTGTTCTAATGCGTCTTCGTAATGCTCTAACATGGGTCTAACTCTCCATTAATACTGGATTGGCCGACACATCTGCTGCGACCAATAAATCTGGATTGGCCACCTGATACATGACGTAATCATGGTAGCCCGTCGTCACTTTATAATAGCCGCCAAGCTCGCTATCTAATTTAGGGTCGCCACTATCCACAATTAGTGGTCGTCCATCAAGTGCTTTTAGCTTAGTTTTTGTGGCAAGGATAATAATATTGTCTTTTCCGATGCGCCGAATGAGCTCGGGCGACAACTGTTGATTACCGCGCCCTAAGATATGGCCTTGGCCACCAATTAAGGTAATCACCAACTTAGTCGGCTTATCTTGGGTCAGTTCGAGTAATTTATTCGCGGTTAAGTCACTGCCAACAAGGTTTTTATTTTGAATGAGATCAACACCGAGCAGGGTATTAGCGAGTCCTAACTCTTCCATCACAAAGGCAACCGTACTGCCAGAGCCCATGATGTACAGTTCATCTTCCATTTGATTGATCACATCGGCGGCGATATCGGCCAGCACGAGTTCATCGACTTCCTTGCCGCCCATCTTCACCGCTTGCACATAACGCGGCTCGGCGGGCACTAAGAGCTCACCAAATCGTTTAGCGCGCACTGTGCCTTGGCGAAAAGCCACTTCGTCAATATCCATCACATCGGCGGACATCAAACTGACAAGTTCGCCATCGAGTAACATCTTGACCACCATGCCAGACGCATGGGGCGTAATACCGTAAACGCCGGAATGAATTTTCACCCCAGCAGGCACGCCGAGCACAGGGAGTTTGTCGTCGATAGTGGCTTGTTCAAATACAGAGTAAACATCGCGGGCCGTGCCATCACCACCAGCAAAAAGCAGTAAATCCAGCGGTTCATCCAGCAGCGCACGCACAACGGCCTGCGTATCCAGCGCCTGGGTTTTATCCGGAGTTTGATACACCACTCGCGTGGTAAAACCGAGTGTTTTAGCGGCGTCTTCACCCATGATGCCTGAAGCGGTAATGACTTCAATGTCATCACTATAATCACGGATAACCTCGAGGGCCTGCATCATACGCAAGGCGGCTTTGGGTTCAGCGCCTAAGGCGAGCGCTTCTTCGGCAACGCCATCGCTGCCCTTAAGACCAACACTGCCACCTAAGCCAGCCAACGGATTGACAACTAACCCTAAACGAAACCGAATCACCCTTTACCTCACTTAACGCAATCTTTTGATTTTTTTTATATTTTTATCTTAATGGATATGACTAGGCCGTATGGGCTGCAACACTCGGTTTATCCTTAGGGATAAAGAATACCGCCAGCATAGCGGCAAAGGCGCATACTGCGGCAAATACCCAAGACCAAACCGCCCCACTACCATCGCCCCAAATATAGCCGCAAATCCAAGTACCGAGCGCGCCGCCAACCCCAAAACTTAAACTGGCGTATAGGGCTTGACCTTGGCTTCTGTGACTCGCATCGAAATGTTTATGCACAAATTGAATCGATGCCGCATGGGTTAAGCCAAAGGTAAAGGCATGTAATAATTGGCTAAAACCAAGCCACAACACACTATCTACCCCAAAAGCAACCAATAACCAACGTAGACAAGTCATGCCGATGCTGACAATCAATAAGGTATTCACGCCATAGCGGCCGAGTAAACGCGGCGCGAACATAAACATCACGATCTCGGCCATAGCGCCAAGGGCGACAAATATGCCCGCCGAGGATTCGGAGTAACCTGCTTGCTTTAAATATAAGACGAAGAAGCCGTAGAAAGGTCCCGCGCTCATTTGCAGCAACATGGCCGAGACTAAGAACCAAATAATCGCCCGATTCCATTGCAATGGCGGCCGCACTTGACTGGTGTCACGCACTAAACGATTTGCAGGTAATGGCAACGCACTGGCTAACATGCCAATAAATAATGACAAACCAATATAAGGCAGCACTTCTGTGCCCCACTGACCAATGGCAAAGCCCGCACCGACAACAAGACAAATATAACCGACACTGCCCCAACTGCGAATTTGACCGTAGCGGCTGGCATTCTCGCCTAAGGTTTCTAAGGTGATCACCTCAAGCTGGGCGAGGATCGCATTCCAAAAGAAAGTATAGAGAGCCAAACTCAGCGCCATATACACAAAACCACCATGGTAGAAGAAACTCAAATACGCCAGCGCGGCGGCTCCCGCACCCATTTTGATCAGCTCGGTGCGCATCCCAGTACGGTCAGCCACTTTAGCCCACACATTCGGCGCAACAATGCGCGTCGCCATCAGGATGGCGAGTAAAAAGCCAATTTCTTGAGGATTAAAACCGCGATTTTCGAAGAATACCCCAAGATAAGGGACCATAGTGCCGAGAATAGAAAAGAAGAAAAAATAGCAGGCACAAAGCCAGCGCAATTGCCGGCTTGTGCTAGAAGAAGTTGACATTAACGCATTCCATTTATCTCATGCCACTCATTGTATCGTTATCGCATACCAGCTATTTCATGCGACTTATCGCATACCAAGCACTGGCGTATGACTACGCACATCCTGATTTTGCGCTCTGTGTCTTAGCAAGTGATCCATCAACACAATGGCAAGCATAGCTTCGGCAATCGGTACTGCGCGGATCCCAACACAGGGATCGTGACGACCTTTAGTGACAACTTCGGCCATTTCACCCTGCGCCGTCATACTTTGGCCCGGCACACTGATGCTTGATGTGGGTTTTAAGGCAATATGGGCAATGATCGGCTGACCCG
The DNA here is from genome assembly GCF_030848765.1 of Shewanella oncorhynchi. Lineage (NCBI taxonomy): Bacteria > Pseudomonadati > Pseudomonadota > Gammaproteobacteria > Alteromonadales > Shewanellaceae > Shewanella > Shewanella oncorhynchi. The sequence continues at coordinate 1,815,852 of NZ_CP132914.1, read as the reverse complement.
ACGAAATCCCACCGAGTACACCGCCCGCATGATTAGATTCAAAGCCTTGCGGCGACATTAAGTCACGCCCTTCGGAGCCCTTTTGCGTCACGACACCAAAACCATCACCAATCTCAACACCTTTGACGGCATTAATACCCATCAGCGCGTGGGCGATATCGGCATCGAGTCTATCAAATACTGGCTCACCTAAACCCACTGGCACACCTGTCGCGATAACGGAGATTTTCGCGCCAATCGAGTCACCGGATTTTTTCAGCTCACGCATGTATTCATCAAGCGCTTCCAGCTTGCTAGCATCGGGGAAGAAAAAGGCATTTTGCTCGATTTGGTCAAGATCAATGGTCTGCGCACAAATAGGACCCAGCTGCGACATATAGCCGTAGATCTCGATACCGTGAACTTGCTTTAAATACTTTTTCGCCACAGCACCCGCCGCAACCCGCATCGCAGTTTCACGGGCTGATGAGCGGCCACCACCGCGGTAGTCACGCATACCGTACTTTTGCTGGTAGGTATAATCGGCGTGCCCAGGGCGAAATAAATCTTTGATATTAGAGTAATCTTGACTGCGTTGATCGGTATTTTCAATCAAGAGTCCAATCGAGGTGCCCGTGGTTTTACCTTCGAAAACGCCGGATAAAATCCGCACTTCATCGGGCTCACGGCGGGCCGTGGTATATCGGGATGTCCCTGGGCGACGGCGGTCAAGATCATGCTGCATATCGGCTTCGGTTAATTCAAGCCCTGGTGGGCAACCATCAATAATGCAACCCAGTGCAACACCGTGACTCTCACCAAACGTCGTCACTACAAAATTTTGACCAATACTGTTTCCAGACATCCGCTTTGTACACCTTAGGTTATTTGTTCATCGCTCCGCGCCCAGCGAGTACTGGACAATTTATTTTCCCGCTGCAAGCCTAACTGGCAGCGGGAAAAGTCTCAACCTAATTTGCTATCTTAGGCTATTGCGCGTCGCGATAAATACCAAATACCGACTGATTTTCAACCAGTTGATCGCGGGTCAATACGAATACGCCATCGCCACCATTTTCAAAGTTAATCCAAGTGAATGGCACTTCTGGAAACTGCTCAATCAAATGCACCATAGAATTACCGACTTCGACTACGAGTAAACCCGTTGGCGTGAGGTATTGCGCGGCATTGGCGAGTATACGCTTGGTTAAATCTAACCCGTCGCGACCTGAGGCTAAACCAATGGCTGGCTCATGGTGATATTCATCAGGCATGTCGCCAATGTCTTCAGCATCCACATAAGGTGGGTTTGAAACAATCAAATCATACTGAGGCCCTTCTGGGATGGCCGAAAACAGATCCGATTGCATCGGGAAAACTCTGTCCATCACACCTAAGGTTTCGATATTGATTTGCGCCACATCTAAGGCATCTTCGCTGATATCCAGCGCATCGACTTCGGCGTCTTCAAATTCATAGGCACAGGCAATCGCGATACAAGCGCTGCCAGTACATAAATCTAAAATACGTGTGACTGGCTTGTTATATAACCAAGGGCTAAAACGGTTAGCGATCATTTCGGCAATCGGTGAACGAGGCACTAACACGCGCTCATCGACGTAAAACTCAAGCCCAGCAAAACGCGCCTTGTTGGTCAAGTAAGGCACAGGTAAGCGCTCTCTCACTCGACGAATGATCAACTCGACAATTTTATGCTTTTCACTGCTGGTCAAGTTACTTAAAATCACTTGCTGACCGATTTCTTCGGGTAAGTGTAAAGCATGGAAAACTAAGGCGATGGCTTCATCCCACGCGTTGTCAGTACCATGACCATAATACACATTGGCATCGTTAAAACGGCTTACAGCCCAACGTAACATATCGCCAATAGTGCGTAATTCTGTCACAGCTTCATCTACAAAGATCTTATCCAAAACGTGCTCCCGCTAGTTTGTTCGCCAAACATTGTAACTGAACTCTATTCAGAAACCATAGGATTCAATAGAATACCCGCCATGAATAAAGACGATGACAAAGAAGGCTTAGCGATGTTTTCCGCGCTTATCGATGGGATAAAGCCCATCACTCAAGATAAGCGGCACTTTCGCACGCCGTTAAAAACCAAACAGGAAATAGAGCTCAAAGAGCAGCAACTGCATGCTAACAGTTATTTCTCAGATACTTATCAGCCACTACTGCCTGTACAAGGGCCGATGCGTTGGTTAGAAGAAGGTGTTGACAGTTTAGAACTCAAACGCCTCAGACGTGGGGATTACCAGCCAGATTTACTGCTGGATTTACACGGCTATCGCCAATCAGAAGCCAAACTTGAGTTAGCGGCACTGATCCAAGCCTGCGTTAAACAGCAAAGCCTGTGCTGCTGCATTATGCATGGTTACGGCAGTGGCATATTGAAACAACAAGTTCCCATGTGGTTAGTGCAGCATCCTATGGTGAAAGCTTTCCATCAGGCCCCTAAAGAATGGGGCGGCGATGCGGCGTTATTAGTGCTGATTGATATTGGTGAGCAGCCGCATAGACGTTAGCTCGCTATCGGCTTAGGCCTTAACATTTACTATTTAGCGAAAAAAACGGCCCATTTAATGTGGGCCGTTTGTTTTGTAAAAGAGATATAAACCTAGATTAGCTAATACTATGCGGGGCGTGCTGCCACACAATCGACGCTTGCTCGGCATGTTTATCAATGAGCGTAATGCCTGACGTCGCGAATAATGGCGGCTCAACGCCAGCCACTAACTCACTGACTAAGTAACCCAGTAACGGCATGTGAGCAATCACGAGTACTTTATCCGCCTTGTATAACTCAGCATAAGCCACAACCAAGGCGGCTACATTGGCGGGATCGCCAGAAGGCACAAGATCATCGGCGACTAACCACTTACGCGGCTCAGGAAAATGCTGACTCAGTTCCTGCCACGTTTGCTGTGCTCGTAAGTAAGGACTAACTAAAACAAGATCGAAATCAGCCACACTGCGAGCTAGCCAGTTGCTCATCAACACAGTATGGTGCCTTCCAACATCGGTCAGTGTTCTGTCTCTATCAGACTGAGCATTAAATCCGGCGTCACCATGTCTCATCAAAAATAGCTGCATATTCTCTCGCGACTCAAACTTGTTTTTATTTTATCCCAATTGTAGCCCTAAAATCCGTTTCAACAAACCTCACAAGACTTAATCTTTAGTCGATAAACACAAGAGATATTTGCTAAAAACCATTAAGACTATCAATATATAACAAGCTATCGTTACCGGAGTGTCTCTTTGCAAGCCTCTCAGTCCATATATAAAAGTCCAAATGATCACCGCCAGTATCGTTATCTTGTATTAGATAATGCGCTCAGGGTGTTATTGGTTGAAGATCAAGATGCTAGCCAAGCTGCCGCATCTATGGCTGTTGGCGTGGGTCATTTTGATGATCCCGCAGATAGACCCGGCATGGCGCACTTTTTAGAGCATATGCTCTTTCTAGGTACTGAGAAATTCCCAGACTCAGGCGAGTATCACGCCTTTATCAACCAACATGGCGGCAGCAATAACGCTTGGACGGGCACAGAGCACACTAACTTCTTTTTCACCATCAATGAAGAAGTGTTTGCCGACTCCTTAGACAGATTCAGCCAATTTTTTATCGCCCCCAAATTTGATTTAGATTTAGTCGATAGAGAACGCCAAGCTATTGAATCTGAATTTAGTTTAAAACTAAAAGATGATATCCGTCGAACCTATCAAGTACTCAAAGAGACAGTCAACCCACTGCATCCATTTTCGAAATTTTCCGTGGGTAACTTAGTCACCTTAGGCGGAGAACAAGCACAGGTACGTAGTGAATTACTCGATTTCTATCAAAGCCATTACAGCGCCAACTTAATGACCTTGTGTTTAGTCGCTCCGCTTTCCCTTGATGAATTACAAGATTTAGCCTGTCACTATTTTAGTGGGATCCGAAACTTGAACTTAGTGAAAAACTATCCTCAAGTACCACTATTTTCAGAAAAAGAACTGTTGAGGCAAATCGATATTGTGCCGCTTAAGGAGCAAAAACGCTTAAGCATCAGTTTTAATTTCCCAGGAATTGATCACTACTACAAACGTAAGCCTTTGACTTATATCAGCCATATTTTAGGCAATGAGAGTCATGGCAGTCTGTTGTCGTATCTGAAAGAACAAGGATTAGTGAACAACTTGTCTGCGGGCGGCGGTGTAAATGGTTATAACTTCAAGGATTACAGTATCGGTTTACAGTTAACCGATAAAGGGCTAGGCAATCTCGATGAAATTATCAGCTGCTGTTTTGAGTATATTGAACTTATCAAAACCCAAGGCTTAGATGAATGGCGTTATTTGGAGCGTGCAAACCTGCTCAAAATGGCGTTTCGTTATCAAGAGCAAGTTAAATCACTCGATTTAGCCAGCCATCTCAGTATCAATATGCATCACTATGAAGTCGAAGACTTGGTCTTTGGCGATTATCGGATGGATGGGCTGGATATCCCTGAAACCATTGAGCTACTTGAGCTCATGGTGCCACAGAATATGCGCCTGCAGCTTATCGCCCAATCGGTTAAAACGGATCGTAAAGCAAACTGGTATCACACGCCGTACAAAGTCCGCCCAATTGCGCCACAGTCCCTAGCTCGTTGGCAAGTGAACAATATTCGCCCTGAATTACAACTACCGGCTGCAAATCCTTTTATTGTCGCCGACTCGATTGCCCGTCCGGATAAGAGCGATGTTGACGTGCCAGTGATAGTTGCTGAATCAACTGGATACCGCATTTGGCATAAGAAAGATGATGAGTTTAATGTGCCAAAAGGTCACATGTATTTATCGCTAGATTCAGAGCAGGCAAGTAAAACGCCAAGGCATGCCGCCCTCACCCGCTTATATGTTGAAATGCTACTCGATTATCTCACCGAGCCAACCTATCAGGCCGAAGTTGCTGGATTAAGCTATAACATTTATCCGCATCAAGGCGGAATTACACTGCATTTATCGGGCTTTACCGGCAATCAAGAAACGTTATTAGCGCTATTAATCCATAAAGCCAGAGAGCGCAATTTTACCGAAGAGCGCTTTGCCCTCATAAAATCTCAGCTTTTGCGCAGTTGGCAGAATCAAACACAAGCTAAACCGATTTCACAATTATTTACTAGCCTAACTGTTACACTGCAAAAAAGCAGTTATGAACCAGCACGTATGGCTCAAATGTTGGAAGATATTAGCCTAGAAGATTTACATAACCATGTACGCGCCTTCTACGAAAAGATCTATCTTGAAGGGTTAGTCTATGGGGATTGGTTAGTCTCCGAAGCTCAAGCTCTCGGCAAACGTTTAGAGCACATTTTATCCTTAGTTTCGACGCCGAGCGCCGAGTCCACCAGAGAATTAGTGAATTTAACAGGCCAAGGCACGTTACTGAGGGAACTCGCGATAGATCATCAAGATAGCGCAATTATTGTGTATTACCAATCTGCCGTGGCAACACCCGAAAAAATGGCGCTATTTAGTTTACTGAATCACACTATGTCGTCCACCTTCTTCCATGAGCTGCGTACTGAAAAACAGTTGGGCTATATGGTAGGCACAGGTTACCTGCCGCTCAATCGTCATCCTGGACTTATTTTCTATATTCAGTCACCCACAACTGGGCCACTGCATTTATTAGAGGCCATCGACGAGTTTATTGCCGACTTTAATTATGCAGTGATGCAAATCACCAACGAAGAATGGGAAAGCACAAAGGTAGGTCTGATTAATCAAATCATGGAGCACGACGCGAACCTCAAAACTCGCAGTCAACGTTATTGGGTCAGTGTCGGCAATAGAGATTATCAATTTAACCAAAGAGAACTCGTCGTAGACGAAATCACTAAGCTCACCCGCACTGATTTACTCAAATTCATGATGCGTAAAATGCGTACTAAGCACAGCGATCGCTTAGTGTTATTTAGCACAGGTGAACAACACAGAACACAAGCGGCGTTACAGTCAGAAAAAATGATCACAGATCTCAAAACGTTTAAGCAAACGGCAGAGAAGTTTAATTTCTAAACAAAAAACACTTTTGCTCACACATTTGTGAGCAAAGTTAGGTAAACAAACAGAACCGCTACAAATCAGTCCAACTATAGTCGTATCTTTCAGTGTTGGGCGTAATCCTGATGTAAAACATGGCTAGCCCATGTTCTACCACTTCAGCACCGAACAATTTTACTGCATCTACATGCTGTTAAAAGGATTTTCTGCAGACTCTACTTTGACAAACCGCTCACTTTCTGGAAAAGTGATGTAACACAATTGTTTCATGGCATCCTCGGATAATAAGAACAAACACTATGCCTAAAGCACTCTTTAAAATCGTCTTGCTCGCTTTTTTTAGCTTGCATGCATTCGAAGACGTAAACGCATCTCCCTTTTCTGATAAATCTCCTATTATTCTCCAATCACAATCTTTTGGTGTCCCAGAAGGACTTTCCCAAAGTACTGTTACGTCTATCGTTCAAGACAATGATGGTTATATATGGATAGGAACATTTAATGGATTAAATCGATTTGATGGGAAAAACTTTAAGCATTTTTATGCTAATGATACCAGAACAGGCCTTCCCAGCTCTTTTATTAGAAGTTTACTTATTGATGATAAAGGCATTTTATATGTTGGAACAGATAGTGGCTTAGTCGTATATGATAAACTTCAAGAATCCTTTTCTCAGTATGGACTGTCGGTAAAAAGCTCTCCTGTTTGGAGCCTCAACTCAAGTGATAAGAGTTTAATTGTTGGAACTAACAAAGCAATTATAGATATAAATAACAAAGAAAAAACATACGAACTTTCAAATAAAGGCCTAAGTGAAATCAAAAAAACGATAAAAGTAGGCGACGATTATTACATAAGAGATTATGCAGGTACGTTATTTAAGTTCACCCAGAATGAATTAAAAGAGATAGCTAAAAAAACAATTGATTTCGAGCAAGAAGATCACTCAACACTACTCATATCATTAAGTGATGGACTATATAAGTATAAGGACAATAAAATAGTAAAAATTGATCCACGAGTATTTTCTCAACTCACGAAACACAAAAACACTATTTATGGTATCACTAATAAAAATATAGTTAATATTTCTAAAAATAGCATTGTAGGACTTCTAGCCACAGATAGCACAGATAAAACATCTTCATTTTTTGCAACAGAAGATATGTTTATACTTGGCAGTATTGATCAAGGTGTTATTTTTATAAAAAAAGTAAAAAATTTAGTACAACAAACTAATTTAATAAAAGATAACACTTGGCATCTTACAAAAAATCCACAGGGTTTTCTAGTATCATCTGAATCTGAAATGATAGAACTTTTTGACGAAAACTTTAATTTAATCGAAAGTTTCGACACTCAAAGCCAAGGATATAAATACGCTATATTGAATGATGACGGGCTCTATTTTGGCACTAGCACTGGGCTATTTCTGAAGACTGCTGGAACTGTAAAGTTGATTAGTGAAAAATCATTATCATCACTATCTAGTAATAAAGACAACTCGTTAATAGCTGCTGGAACATCAGATGGAAAGGTATTGATTATCAGTAAAGGAGAAGTAATCCGTAGTGTTGATACTAAAAAAAATGAGCCTATTTTTGACATTGAATTAGAGTCGACAGATGTTATCTATACTGCTGGTCAGGGAGGCCTTAAAGAATATAAAAATGGGCTATTAAAAAATTTAAGTGAAGAAATAACATACAGCATAGTAAAAGATGATCATGGAATTTATTTTGGAACATCTACATCATTAATGTTCTACAATAAAAATAACAATAAAACTTCTGAAGTATTTTCTAACAAAAAAGAAATTTACTCCATAGTTAATAGCAATAACTTTTTGACTGCTGCATCATTAAGCGAAGTGATTATATATGAAAAGAAAAATGAGAAATCATACACTTTAAAAACGTCAAATGGAAGTCAGTATGAATATAACTCGCCGAGTGGAATAGATGTTAATGGTTATGTTTTACTTGCAGGTATCAATGGAGTTAGCTTGGTATCTCCTATTAATGTAGTAAACTACATTAATAATAGAAAAATAAACAAAACGGAAATATCAGAGTTCTTAGTCTTTAATATCATACAAGAAAATGAAAGTAACTTTGTTAACAAAAAAAATCCAACTAAAAACGAAATAACCTTAAAGTATTCAGATTATCCATTCTCATTTAATTTTATATCTCCTATGTCAGACGACTCATCTACCAACTACCATTATAGGATGTATGGCCTTTCTGATACATGGATATCAGCAAATGGAACGAACTCTGCTACATATACAAACTTATCACCTGGAAAATATACTTTTCAAGTTTATGCCGTTGATTCACTTTCCGGTGAAAAATCTGTAACAAAAGAGCTTGATGTCATTATAACGCCTCCTTGGTGGTCATCATTTCAAGCAAAATCGATATATGTAGTAATTACAATATTTATTTCATTTATAATAGTAAAAGCCATTTTACGTCGTAGAGAAACGCAAAGACAAATTGTCCTCAGCGAAGAAAGATTAAAACTTTCCCTTTGGGGAAGTGGTGATGAAATGTGGGACTGGGACATAGAAACTGGCAATATTTTTCGCTCCAATATCTGGGGAGCTCTTGAATTTCCCCGTGATGGGCATCGTTCTGGAAAATCGGATGAAGAGAGTAATATACATCCTATGGATCAAGAACGTGTCCGTGAAGCGCTTAATAAGCATTTTTATGGTGAAACAGATCATTTTGAAGCCGCATATAGGGTAAAAGGCAAAGACGACAATTGGGTATGGATCTTAGACCGTGCCAAAATTGTAGAGAGGGATGACAAAGATAATGCCCTGCGAATGACTGGAACGATTAAAAATATTAGTCAGTTTAAACAAAAGGAAGAACAACTAAAACTCTTTGAAAAAGCAATTGAAAACATTTCGGAAGGTATGTTTATCCTCGACAACGAATACCGTTTTGTCGAAGTCAACGAAGCTTGCTGTAAAATTTCATTGCGTAACCGAACTGATTTTATTGGCAACTTACTCACATTTGATTTATATCCAGAAACCTTCTCCACCCAAATTAGAACTATGTTAAAACAGCAAGGTCGCTGGGCAAATGAAGTCGAAGCCGCCAGAGGAGATAACAGTCACTTCCATATGGAACTCACTATCGATGCTATCTATGATGAGTTAGGCGAATTATCACACTATGTTGGTGTTTTTTCTGATATATCAAGACGTAAGCAGCAAGAAGAAGAACTTAGAAAATTAACCAATAACGATCTCTTAACCGGACTACCTAATCGCTCCAACTTACAAGTGACCTTAAATAACCTAGTGAATCGAGAAATAGCTCATGCGCTTATGGTGCTTGATCTTGATAATTTTAAACGTATTAATGATTCCCTAGGCCATCAAATTGGGGATACTTTATTAAAGCTCGTTGCTACCCGCATTAAGTCCTTACTTCCTAAAAATACCAGTATTTATCGTCTAGGCGGAGATGAATTCGCCATTGTATTAGACAAGGGTTCAGATATAAGCGCCAGTGCAGCAATAGCTAACCGTATTATTGAAGGGCTAAAACCTGCATTTGACGTTAGCAATGAACAGCTAGTCCTAGGATTAAGTATTGGTATAGTGCTGTTCCCAGAAGATGAACAAAGCGAGCAAGCATTACTGAGAAAGGCTGACATTGCTATGTACCATGCTAAGTCTGCGGGAGGTAATTGCTACCAGTTTTATTCTGAGTCCTTGAACCAACATGCAATTAGGCAATTAGAAATAGAAAATCTTATCCGTGAAGGCTTAAAAGATGATCTATTTGAAGTTTATTATCAACCTAAGGTTGATCTTAAAAGCGGTAAAATTGCAGGTATGGAGGCTTTAGTCAGATTAAATCATCCAATACATGGTTTAATTCCCCCCAATGACTTTATTCCACTTGCTGAAGAAAACGGTTTGATTGTTGAAATTGGTGAAATTGTCTTACGCAAGGCCTGTTTCGCAGCGCAGAAATGGCGTGAACAAGGCATATTCAGCGGCAGAGTCGCCGTCAATTTATCGTCACGTCAATTTGCACTGCCTGATATTCAACAGCGAATAGAGTCAATATTAAGACTCACTAAACTCCCGGCATGTCATCTTGAATTAGAAATAACTGAGGGAACCGTCATTAAACAGCCGGAAACGGCGATTATCGTCATGCAGCAATTGGCTAAAATGGGCGTCAGTTTAGCACTCGATGATTTCGGCACAGGGTACTCGTCCCTTTCATACTTAAAACGCTTTCCTATTCATACTTTAAAAATTGACAAAGCCTTTGTTGACGATATAGATAAATCTGATCGCGATCTCAAAATGGTCGATTCTATTATCACCATCGCCCATAACATGGGGCTTTCTGTTGTGGGTGAAGGGGTAGAACAAACAGCACAATTGAACATTTTACGGGCACTAAACTGTGAAGAAATTCAAGGCTATATTTTTAGTAAGGCCATAAAGGAGACCGAATTTACCCTGCTACTCCAAGAAGACATGGCAAAGCCAAACACTAGGAGTAACATTACTTAATCATTTACTCTCAATTTTATTTGGATTTACAACATTGGCACAACAAGTGCAATAGCACTATCAGTGTCAATAATAAATCAATATCAACTACCCTGAGAGAATTAGAATGATTAAAGGAATCCTAGTAACAGTTACTCTATTATCTTCAATTGGCTTTGTAGCAAATTCTGCAGCACTTGAAGCGACTTCCAATTCTGGGCAAACATCGCTTGAAGCTACTGGTCATCCTGCGGTCAAATTCAAACAACTCGAAGTTGCTGGCCATCCTGCTGTGAAGTTCAAATCACTTGAGGTCGCTGGTCATCCTGCAGTCAAATTCAAACCATTCGAAGTTGCAGGTCATCCAGCTGTGAAGTTCAAATCACTTGAAGTTGCTGGCCATCCTGCTGTGAAGTTCAAATCACTTGAGGTTGCTGGTCATCCTGCTGTGAAGTTCAAATCACTTGAGGTTGCTGGTCATCCTGCAGTGAAATTCAAATCACTTGAAGTTGCAGGTCATCCATGCGTGAAGTTCATTAACTCTGAAGTTGCATAACATTAATCAGGTTAAGGAGAGTGACTATGTTAAATTCTATCAAAAAAGCACTCGGTTTATCCAAGCCAGCACGTAAAAAAGTTAAGTTGCCTGAAGGCTTGAATCACCTTGAAGTGATTTCAGCAAAAGGTTGGTGGAACTAATTTAAGTTCTGTAGCCATGAGTCTAACTCATGTACAGTGATAGTTAATTAAGTTAGCGCAGCTTAGAAACAATAAAGGGAGCATTGACTCCCTTTAGTTTTAAGTGAATATAAAAGTACTAAATAGTCATGTAGTCATGTAGTCATGTAGTCATGGAAATTACCTAACAAATTAATAAATTAGCTATTTAATATCCCTTCCTCACTACAACGGATTTTCCTCAAGGCTAAATGACTATGTGTCGTAAAGAGTGGATAAGCCAGAGGCCCGAGCACAAAACCCAGCAGCACCCAATGCTTAACAGTAAAACCTGCGGTAAATGCAGCTAAGCCGAAGTACCAAGCCGAGATTAATGCGATAAAGATAACCAGCAAAACCACAAACCACCTCTTTAAAAACAACTAAATAAATCATAAAGGTAGAGAAATTAATTCCTCATTAAAATGCGGATGCTACTCGCGTAGTCTTGGTGATTGATGCACATGTTAAATACGTCATTTTAACGGCAGGATAAAAAGTTTTCCGCACTATGCATAAACGAGCAACACTCATTCATCGCTACGCTCTCAGTACAGAACACGTAACACCGAACTCTCGATAAAGGGCTCGGGTTATACAAGATCCACATCCCCAACATGAACATTTTTTAGGCAAAAACATGCCTTATGGCAATAAAAAAGCGGCAACAACCTGCCGCTTTTTTGTTCAATTTTGATTAACTAAGACCTAGATTAACTTTGACTTAGATTCACTGAAACTTAGAAAAAGTGCGCGTTTTCTTGAGCCATGGTTTTTAAGCGCTCACAAGGTTCGAATCTGTTACCGAATTGACTTTGATAACCTTCAAGGATCTTCACTAAGTTCGCGGCGCCTAAAGTGTCAATATAATGGAATGGGCCACCGAGGAATGGCGGGAAGCCAATACCGAAAATAGCGCCAATATCACCGTCTCTTGGCGAGGCAATAATACCATCATCTAAACAACGCACCGCTTCATTGAGCATTTGTACGACACAACGCTCAGCAACCACTTTTACATCTTTATTGGTGCTAGGCTTAATGCCTAACACGCCATAAACACTCTCATCGACAGCTTTAGCTTTCTTGCTCGATGCGCCGTATTGATAGAAACCTTTGCCATTTTTGCGGCCTTTACGATCGTCACCTAAAAGCTTGTCGAATGCGGCTGGCGCTTTAAAACGTTCACCCAATTCTTTTTCGAGGATTGGTGAAATTTTTGCGCCCACGTCGATACCCACTTCGTCGAGTAAAGTAATAGGTCCCACAGGGAAGCCAAATTTCACTAAGGCTTTATCCAAATGCTCAACACTTTGGCCTTCGAGTAGTAATTGCGCGGCCTCGTTCATGTAGAGCGCAAGAATACGGTTCACGTAGAAACCCGCGCCATCCTGTACCACTATCGGTGTTTTACCTTGCTTACGGGCAAATGCGACAGTAGTCGCAATGGTTTCTGGCGACGTTTTAGCGTGAGCAATCACTTCCACCAGCGGCATTTTCTCTACTGGCGAGAAATAATGCAGACCAATCACATTTTCAGGACGCGTCGCCGCCTCGGCGATTTGGCTAATCGGCAAAGATGAGGTGTTTGACGCAAAAATCGTGTGCTCACCACACTCACGCTCAATGTCTTTCACCATTTGATGCTTAAGCGCTAAGTCTTCAAATACCGCTTCCACAACGATGTCGGCATCTTTAACGCCTTTATACTCAGTGGTTGTCGTCATCAACGCCATTAAGTTGTCACGGGCAGCAGGCGTCATATGGCGGCGCTTTACCCCTTTATCCAACAACTTATAAGCGTAGGCTAATGCATTGCTTAAACCTTTTTCACTGATGTCTTTGACGCGAACGGGGATTTTAGCCTTAGTGGTCGTCACAGAGGCGATGCCGCCGCCCATTAAACCACCACCTAAGATCACCGCTTTCTTCACTTTACGCGGCGTTGCACCCTCTGCGCCAGTTTCTTTCTTCATTTCAGTGGTGGCGAAAAAAATACTGCGCAGCGCTTCAGATTCTTTTGATACCACTAATTCGGCAAAGTGACTCGCTTCGACTTCTAGCCCTTTTTGCATCCCCTTCGCAATCCCTTGACGCACGCAGTCAATGATCTTGGCTGGTGCAGGATAATTACCTTGGGTTTTCTTTTCGACTTGTTTAGTCGCTTGATCGAAAATAATGTTACGGCCAAAGCTCGTGCCTTCAAGCACTTGATTAACGAGTGACTTTTTAACAGGTTTCGGTGCACGTTTACCAGCAAGCGCCATCTCAACTGCGGTTTGCAGCAAAATGGTCTGCGGTACAACATCATTAACTAAGCCCATTTTCAAGGCTTGTTTAGGACGGATTTGTTTACCGGTCAACATCATGTCTAAGGCGGTGGTAATGCCGACTAAACGAGGCAAACGTTGAGTCCCACCGCCGCCAGGTAATAAGCCAAGTTGAACTTCCGGTACGCCGAGCATGGTTTTACCATCGTCGCTACATACCCTTTGATGACAAGCCAAGGCTAACTCTAAGCCACCACCTAAACAGGCACCATGGATTGCCGCAACCACAGGAATTTTTAACGCTTCTAACTCATTAAAAACCACATGTCCTTGCTGGGATAAGGCTTTGGCATCGCCCGCCGTTTTACAGGCATCGAGCATAGAAATATCCGCGCCTGCGACGAAAGAGTCTTTTTTGCCAGAGATCAGCACAAGTCCACGAATATGAGGATCGCTTTTAATCTCAGCAAGGATCTCACTGATTTCAGGGCCAAACTGTGCTTTTAGGGTGTTCATGGTTTCGCCAGGAACATCCATAGTCAAAATGGCAATACCGTCGTCGCGGCGGGTCAAATTAAAGGTCTTTTCCATGCCAATTACTCCACTTCCACTATCATAGCCACGCCCAAACCACCGGCCGCACAGGCCGTCGTTAAGCCAGTTCCACCACCACGGCGCTTAAGCTCACGACACACTTGGGTGATTAAACGGGTTCCCGTTGCCGCAAAAGGATGACCATAAGCGAGCGAGCCACCGAGCACGTTAAACTTGCTCATGTCGATTTCGCCAATCGCGCGGTTGCGGCCGAGTTTTTCTTCGGCAAATTTTTTCGAAGCAAACATCTGCATATTCGCTAATGTCTGTGCCGCAAAGGCTTCGTGCATTTCAATCAGGGTAAGATCTTCTAATTCCATTCCGGCACGTTTTAACGCCAGTGGCGTCGCGTAGGATGGCCCCATCAGCATATCTTGCCACACATCAATGGCGCTAAAGGCGTAACTCTTAATGTAACCAATAGGTTGATAACCTAAGGCTTTGGCTCGACCTTCACTCATCAGGATAATCGCTGAGGCACCGTCAGTCAGTGGCGTACTATTGGCCGCCGTCACAGTACCATGTTGTTTGTCGAATGCAGGACGCAACTTAGCATATGACTCCAATACTGAGTTTTCGCGGATATTGTTATCACGATCGATAAACTGCTTATACGGCGGTATATGCGCGACCATAACTTCGTCACGCAAATGGCCGGAAGCCCAAGTTTCACTCGCTAAGGTATGTGAGCGATGTGCTAAGGCATCTTGATCGGCACGGCTAATATTGTAGGTTTTTGCCATCTGCTCGGCGGTTTGTCCCATAGACAAGCCCGTTGAGTACTCTGCCACCGCAGGCGGCACAGGTAATAAATCCTTTAAACCTAAACGGCGGAAAATTTGTAACTTTTGCCCAAAGCTACGGGCTTTATTCAGATCGACTAACGCATGGGCTAATTTTTTCGATACACCGATAGGCAATACAGAGGAAGAGTCGGCGCCGCCCGCAATACCGATTTCGATATTACCCGTCATGATAGATTCAGCCACGTTTACGGCAGATTGAAAGCTAGTTGCACAGGCGCGAGTGACACTATAGGCATCGGTCGACACATTCATGCCAGTACCGAGTACGATTTCACGGGCAATGTTAGGTGCAGCGGGCATTTGCACCACTTGTCCATATACTAATTGCTCAATCAGCTTAGGATCGAGTTCTGAGCGCGCCAATAATTCATTGACCACCATTTTGCCCATATCGAGCGCCGATACGCCGTGGAATGCCGTGGCTTGCTTTGCAAAGGGCGTTCTTAAACCCGCTACAATGGCGATACGTTCACCCTTGGCGTTCGTAACCTGTTGTCTATCACTCATTTGTCACCCTCTTTATGTGCGCAATCGCTGAGAGATTTCAGGCGGCGCTATCGATTTCCGTGTTTGACCCATTGTTTTACGGCGAAAAACGCCCAATAACAGGTCTGACCATTAAAGTGTGATCTGATTCTAACTTCTTGTCAGCAAGTTTTAAACACCTGTTTGTTTTTTTAACACTAGCCAAACCCTAAGGGAATTCTTTACCATAGCTGTTGTCTATAGCCCACACACGTATTTTCAACATAATAAAACGAGTAGCATCATGCCTTTGAGTCGCTTCCACGCATTACGCACTTACCTAAATAAGGTTGTTTTAGGGCAGCCAGTATTGACCGAAAATCTGCTCATTGCCTTAATTGCCAATGGCCACTTATTAGTTGAAGGACCACCGGGGCTGGCCAAGACCCGTGCAGTGAAAGCCTTATGTGACGGGGTTGAGGGCGATTTCCACCGCATTCAATTTACCCCAGATCTACTGCCCGCCGACTTAACCGGTACAGATATCTATCGCTCGCAAACTGGCACCTTCGAATTTGAAGCCGGACCGATTTTCCACAATTTAATCTTGGCGGACGAAATTAACCGTGCCCCAGCCAAAGTTCAGTCAGCCTTATTAGAAGCCATGGCCGAAGGCCAAGTCACAGTTGGTAAGCACAGCTATAAGCTACCGCCGCTGTTTTTAGTGATGGCCACCCAAAATCCATTAGAGAACGAAGGCACGTATCCGCTGCCCGAAGCACAGCTTGACCGTTTTCTGATGCACTTAAACCTTGATTACCCAAGCGGTGAGACTGAAATCGAAATTCTGCGTCAATCCCGCAAAGAAGCGCTGACCCACGAATTGCCAACCACTGAGCCGATTGCACAAGCAGATGTGTTTGCCGCCCGTGACGAAGCCATGGAAATCTATCTTGCCGAGCCGCTCGAAAAGTACATAGTCGAAATCGTGATGGCGACCCGTGAGCCTTTACGTTACAGCGAAGACTTAGCTAAGTGGCTTGAGTACGGCGTCAGCCCGCGCGCAACTATTTCATTAGAACGCTGTGCCCGCGCCCGCGCTTGGCTGCACGAGCGGGACTTTGTTTCACCGGAAGACATTCAAGCTGTTGCGCCAAATGTATTACGCCATAGACTCCTACTTAGCTACCAAGCACAGGCCGAAGGTGTCAGCCGCGATCACGTGATCAACCACATCTTAAGTCAAGTTGCAGTACCTTAACGGTGAAGATAAAGGTGAAATAAGATGAGTGACACAGCGCGACTCTCAGCCTCGGTCGATGGCTTGCCGCTTTTTGCCGATGGCTTGCATTTAACCGAGCAAGAGCTGCTGGCGTGCCAAAATATCGCCCGAGCTATGCCTGAGCGTTACAGCCGTGCTCGCGCTAATTTAGCGGGCCATCGCAGCAGCTTAATCAAAGGCCGCGGGATGGAGTTTGCCGAAGTGCGCCACTATCAACAGGGCGACGATGTGCGCACCATTGATTGGCGCGTTACCGCTCGCACGGGCAAAACCCATACGAAGTTATTTGTCGAAGAACGTGAGCGCCCTATTTTATTGTTAATCGACTTGAGCCAAAGCCTCTATTTTGGTTCGAGTTTATTGCTGCAATCGGTGCAAGCAGGACACCTTGCGGCCACCTTAGGTTGGAATGCGATTAACCATGGCGATCGGCTCGGCGCCTTGATCGCATGCGAGTCTGAGCATTTAGAGCTCAAACCCCGCAGCCGTCGTCAGGGCATATTGCAATTGATCTCAGGCCTGCGCCGTGTGCACGAAAATCAGCTCAATCATGTTGGCACTGGCCAGCGCGATCCTGACCATATCCTGCGTGCCTGTCAGCGATTACAACGTATCGCCAAACCCGGCTCCTTAGTTTGGATAGTGACAGATGGCAGCCATTTTAGTCCCCAATGTATCGCGCCTCTCACCGAGCTTAAGCGTCATTGCGATGTGGGTGCCTATCTTATTACCGATCCACTGCGTCAAGGCACACTGCCGTTACCGCACAACTTTAATTTGCCGGTACGGGATGGGGATGAGGACTTAGTGCTTACCCGCCACAGTTATCAGGCTTGGCTCGACATTCAGTTGCGTCAACAAAACAACTTTATCGCCATGATGCAGCAACTGCGCGTACGTACCCAGCTCATAGATGCGGGTGCTCCCCTAGCCCATCAATTGGAATTATTGCGTTAACTATGGATCCAGCAACAGTGAATTCAGAAATAGCAAATCCACAGGCAACAGTACCTATGCCTTCTACGGCGTCAAACCCAGCCCTTGCACAACTGCAGGATATTATTCATCCCGATCCGATCGGCGCTTGGCCTTGGGCAATCGGTTATTGGCTGGTTTTAGCACTTGTGATTGCCCTCATCACACTCTTAGTTATCTGGCTAAGAAAACGCGCCCGTGACTTAGCGCCAAAAAAAGCCGCTAAACAGTTACTCAATCAGCTCGATAGACAAGCGACTTCCTATGCCTCTGACGTCAACAGCCTATTAAAGCGCACCGCCATGACTTACCTCAGCAGAGAAGCAATAGCCTCCTTAGATGGCGAAGCTTGGGCGGCTTGGTTAGACAGCTATTTACCCGAGCATAAACGCCAACATATCGGCCCTTTGCTAGCCAAACGCCATCAGGCTACGCCATTGACCTTAGCTGAAGCCAATGAATTGCATCAACTCACACAGGCTTGGTTGGCATCGAAAGCAAAACTGAGTGCGCCTGAGCCGACTCTTGTTTTAGCTAAGGGCTACGTTCAAGCTAGTGGCGACGCTCAAGCTAAAAGCCAAGCGCCAATCCAGCCAGCTGACACCAAACAACCGGAGGCACAATGTTAACCATTGCCTGGCCTTGGCTATTGATATTACTGCCTTTACCTTTGATTTTTTGGCGCCAACACACAGTACAAGTGGATGGTGGCCGGCTGCAATTACCCGGAATAAGCCAAACAGGTAAACAAAGCTTAGCGGCCAACACGCGCCAGAGCCGCAAACGCTACTGGCTGATGTGGTGCCTGTTAGTGCTCGCTATTGCTCGTCCTCAATGGCTTGGTGAACCTATCGAACTGCCAAGCCAAGGCCGTGATTTGATGATGGCGGTGGATTTATCCGGCAGTATGCAGATTGAAGACATGGTAGTGAATGGCAAAACCGTCGACCGTTTTACCTTGATCCAACACGTGGTCAGTGACTTTATCGAGCGCCGCAAAGGCGACCGTATCGGTTTAATTCTCTTCGCCGATCACGCCTATTTACAGGCACCGCTCACCCAAGATAGACGTTCAGTGGCGCAATTTTTAAAAGAAGCACAAATTGGCTTAGTCGGTAAGCAAACCGCCATAGGTGAAGCTATCGCTCTAGCGGTAAAACGCTTCGATAAAATGGACGAGAGTAATAGAGTGTTGATTTTATTGACCGACGGCTCTAACAACGCTGGCAATATCGAACCAGAGCAAGCAGCGCAAATTGCCGCTAATCGTAAAGTTACTATTTATACGGTTGGTGTGGGCGCAGATGTAATGGAGCGCCGTACACTCTTTGGCCGCGAGCGGGTTAATCCTTCGATGGATCTGGATGAAAACCAACTTAAGCATATCGCCGACGTCACCCACGGCCGTTATTTTCGCGCCCGTAACAGCCAAGAGTTAGACCAGATTTACCAAGAAATCGATAAACTCGAACCCGTGAGTCGCGATCAATTAAGCTATCGTCCGCAGGCAGATCTGTTCTACTGGCCGCTGGCACTGGCATTACTGACGAGTCTGTGGATTGCCTTAGGTCAATTGCCACTCTTTGCAGCACGCCGCATTAAACCCTCTGTCGCAACCACTTCACAGGGGAACATCAAATAATGAGCCTACATTTTATTCGTCCCGAATGGCTACTCGCCCTAGTGCCGCTAGCCTTAGCCTTGTTGAGTTTATGGTGGCAACACGAGAGCCACAGCGCTTGGAATCGTTATATTGCGCCGCACTTAGCCAAGATATTGGTCACCCAAGGCAATAAGAAATCCCGCCGTCCGTTGCATTTATTAGCCTTAACTTGGTTGATTGCGACCTTGGCACTCGCCGGACCTGCCGTGAATAAACAATCCTTACCTGTGTTTGCCGCAGAGCAAGGCCGCGTACTGGTGATGGACATGTCCGTATCTATGTTCGCCACCGATCTTGCGCCGAATCGGTTAACCCAAGCCAAATTTAGGGCAACGGATCTCCTGCGTAATCTTAAAGAAGGTGAAACAGGTTTAGTCGCCTTTGCAGGCGATGCCTTTACTATCAGCCCATTAACCCGTGATACCGGCACATTACTCAATTTACTGCCGACGTTAAGTCCTGAGATTATGCCCGTTCGTGGTTCAAACTTAGCGGCAGGCTTGACCCAAGCCAAAACGCTACTGGCTCAGGGTGGCCATATTCGCGGTGATATTATCCTGATGACAGATGGCATCACAACAGCCCAGTTTGATGAGGCTAACTCGGCATTAAATGGCACGCAATATCGCCTCGCCGTCGTCACTTTTGGCACCAGCCAAGGCGCGCCAATCCGTCTACCCGATGGACAATTACAACGCGACAGCAGCAACGAAGTCGTTGTGGCCAGCACTGATTTCGCTCTGCTGCAAAAACTGGCCGCGAATAACAAAGGCGTTCTGATCCAGAATCGCACCGACGGTAATGATCTCGCCCAATTACAGCAATGGTTAAGCGATGCTGGCGATGCGAAAGCCACAGATCTTGATGGTGAAACTTGGCAGGATCTCGGTCCTTACCTCGCCTTATTATTACTGCTACCCGCCCTTTTCAGCTTTAGACAAGGAATCGTGGCCAGTGTTGGATTTGTCACTCTTGCTGGCAGCTTACTGCTCGCGGCTGCGCCTCAGCCTGCCCATGCCAGTATGTGGGACAATGCCTGGGACAATGTGTGGAAAACCACAGATCAACAAGCGATGCAGGCCTATCAATCCCAAGATTACGCAAACGCCGCTAAGCAGTTTGAGTCGCCCCAATGGCGAGGCAGCGCCCAATACAAAGCCGGTGATTACCAGCAAGCACTAAAAACCTTCGAGCAAGATAGCTCAGCCCAAGGCCTCTACAATCAAGGCAATGCATTGATGCAACTCGGTAAACCCGATAAGGCCAAGGAGCGCTATCAAGCCGCACTTAGAAAACAAGCCGATTTCCCTGCGGCGAAGGCCAACCTTGAACTGGCTGAAAAGTTATTGCAAGAACAGCAACAACAGCAAGGTAAAAACGAGCAACAGGATAAGAACCAAGATCAACAAGGCGATCAGCAGTCTGGCGACCAACAATCCGGTGACCAAAAATCGCAGGATAAACAGCAATCTGACCAAGATAGCGCTCAGAAAGATAAGCAAGATCAAGCGGGACAAAAGTCTCAGGATCAACAGGACGATGCCGACGCGGATCAAAGCCCTGAACAGCAAAAAACGGATGATCAACAGTCTGAGCAAGATAAGCAAAATGGCAATGCTCAGGACAAGCAGAATGAAGCTCAGCAGGAAAATGAGCCTGTAGACAATTCACCTGCAGACAATGAAGCTAAGATGCAAGCGCAGGCTAAAGCCGATGCTGAAGAGCAAAAGTCAGCTGAGCAAGAAAAGCAAAGCGTTGCCGCCAAAGAAGCTCCTGAGCAAAATGCGCAAGATAAACAAGAGGCTGCTATGAGTGAATCGGTAGAGGCACCGCCAACCAATAGCGAGCCACTGCCCGCAGAAATGCAGCGAGCACTGAGGGGCGTGAGTGAAGACCCGCAAGTGTTACTGCGCAACAAGATGCAGTTGGAATATCAAAAACGCCGTCAAAATGGCCAAATATCAAAGGATAACGAACAGTGGTGACGAGACAATTTTTTATCCTGCTACTCCTTGCCATCGGAGTGGCCCATCCCGCCTTTGCACTTAGCAAAATTGAGGCCTCGGTCGATCGCAACCCTGTGATGGAGGGCGAATACTTTGTGCTCAACATCAGTGTCGATGACGAAGTCGACACCGGAAAGCTTGACACATCCGCACTACTGAAAGATTTTATTGTCGGCCGTACTAGCGTGAGTCGCAGCACGCAAATCATGAACTTCGATGCGGTCAAAGAAACCCGCTGGCAAGTACTGCTCGCGCCAAAACAACAAGGCCAGTTAACCATTCCAGCCTTTAGTATTGACGGCGTCAGCTCATCGCCTATTCCACTCAAAGTGGTCGAAACTGGTAGCCAGCCCGCGCAAATGAACAATCTGTTCATTGACGCCAAAGTCTCGACCGACGAAGCCTATGTTGGGCAGCTCATTACCTACAAGGTGAAGCTCTATCTGGCGGTGGAATTACAAAGGGGCGTATTGAGTGCACCAGTGATCGAAGGCGCACAGATCAAACAAATCGGTGAAGATAGGGATGGTTCAGAGATAGTCGATGGCCGACGTTACCGCGTGATTGAACGCACCTATGGCATCATTCCCGATTTGCCCGGCCAAGTGAATATTAAAGGTGCAACCTTTGCTGGCGATGTGCTGGTAGAATCCCAACGCCGCGGCGGCATGTTTGGCTTTAATGAAAGCCGCCCAATGCAAGCAGGCGCGCCCTCACTGACAGTTCAAGTGAATCCCGCACCAACAAGCTTCCAAGGCCAATGGCTGGTTGCCGATTTAGTAGCGCTAAAAGAAAACTTCCCTGAGGATATTAAAAAGTTTACCGTCGGTAGCCCTATCACCCGCACTATTACACTGTTGGCTTCCAATGCCGATGAAAATAGTCTGCCTGATATAGTGCAAACTCTGCCCGATGAACTCAAGTCATACCCAGAAAAACCCCAGCGGCAGACCTTTGTGCGCGATGCACAAATTGTTTCGCAGTACAGTATTACTTCGGCAATCGTTCCCAGCAAAGCGGGCACCTTTACCTTGCCCGAAATCAAAGTGCCTTGGTGGAATCCGCGCCTTAAACGTCAAGAAACTGCAACGCTGCCCGCACGTACCATAATCGTTGAAGGTGGTGCTGTCAGTGATACGCCAGCTCAACCAACATGGGAAACCAACTCCGCGGCCGATAAGGGCTGGTCTTGGCTAACCACTGTTTTTGCTGCGCTATGGCTGGTCACTCTAGTCGCTTGGATTATCACCTTAGTCGCTTGGCGCCGCGCCTTAAAAAATCAAACGGCCGCCCCAATTGCAGTAAACTCTTCAATCAGTTCAGCACAATCAGTGACTGCCTCCGGCTTGAAAGGATTAGAGCAAGCCTGCGCCAGTGGCGATGTAAGCCGAATTATGTTGCAATTGCAGCGATCTTTCAGTGAGTTACAGCAAACGCCTATGACATTAGATAAGATTGCTGAGCAGTCACCGCAACTGGCAGCAGCGATACAGCAACTGCAAATCAAAGCCTACAGTGCGAAGGCCGATAAGAGCCACCATACTGACAGTGCTAATACGAGCAGTGCGAATTCTAACAATACAAATAGCCACTTAAGCGCCGAATGTACCGCCTTACTTAACGCGGTTAAGGCCTGTGAGCATAAACATTCAAACCCAAAATCAGCGCCATTAAGCCCACTGAATCCTAAATAAATGATGGGGTTAATGACAAAGAAGCGAGTGCTACCATGCTAAATATTCCGCCAAAAAGCCCAAAGATAAAAAATGTTTGCTAACTGGCGCAAGAAATCCGTCGAGCCCGCGGTCTCTTCTGACATGCTAAGCAAACAACGACGATACAACAGCCTAGTCAAGGCGCTACATGCAGACATTTTCCGCTACGCCTATTGGTTATGCGGCGATAAGCACGTGGCTGAAGACATTACCCAAGAAACCTTCTTGCGGGCGTGGCGCTCTTTGGATTCCCTCAAGGATGATAAAGCGGCGAAAGCTTGGCTGATCACGATTCTTAGGCGTGAAAATGCGCGGCGTTTCGAGCGTAAACAGTTCGATTATTCCGACGTTGAGCAAGATACCTTAGAGGACAATATCTCCAATAGCAGTGAAGAGCAGACCGAGCAATATCTGATCCGTCGACAAATTGGCAAGCTGGATATCGAATACCGTGAACCACTCTTACTCCAGCTCATTGGTGGCTTTAGCGGCGATGAAATCGCCGAGCTGATGGAGCTCAATCGCAACACCGTAATGACGCGTTTATTTCGGGCGAGGAGCCAATTGAAAGAATTACTTGAGAAGAATGATGTGAGAGGTCAATCCAATGGATGAGCTTAAATTTAGACGTCAAGCTTATGAAGATCCTCATAATCAAGATGCTGACTTTCTGGCGCAGATCAATGCCAAGCCAGAAAACCAAGCCCTAATCAATGAGCTTAAAAACCTTGATGCCAAACTGAGCAACGCATTGAAAGTAGATGTGGCTGAGGATCTCGCCGACAAACTCATTTTGCGTCAGCAGTTACAACAGCACCATAAACAGCGCCGGCAAACGTTTTTTTTAGTGGCCATGGCAGCCTCGGTTGCGTTTGTGGTAGGGATCAGCTTCAGCCTATTACGCTTAGGGCCTATTGATTTGGCTGAACATGCACTGGCCCATGTCTACCATGAAGATATTGCCTTGCATGTCGATCAAAATGTCAATTTTAGTCAAGTCAATGCCCAGCTTGCGTCGATAAAAGACTTTGGCAATGCCAAATTTACCCAACAACCGGGCAAAGTGTATTACACCTCTTATTGCGATTTTCAAGGGGTAAAAAGCCTGCACTTAGTACTTCAGGGCGAACAAAGTAAGGTGACACTCTTTATCGTGCCACTCGAGAAACGTATGGTGTTGGATAAAACCTTCGCCGACGGTAAATATCAAGGGATGGGCTTTGAAACGCCCGATGCATTTATTTTGCTCATAGGTGAGGATCAAGCTGACCTTAGCTATATAAAAGACGAAATCAAGAATATATTTATTTAAGCTATTGTTATAATTTGCATTTAAAAATCAATCTCCGATATTTTCATGTTATCGGAGGTTAGATTTCAATCACACTTACATCTGCTAATGGGCGCACGTTCAAACATCTGGTAGCATGCTTGCCACTTTTAATAATAAAAAGATGGGAAAAGGCAAGATGACGATTGAAACCCCGATTTTAATCACATTTGTTGGTTACTTAGTATTGATGATGGGCATAGGTTTTTGGGCTTACCGTGCTACCGATACTGTTGATGATTATATTTTAGGTGGCCGCAAAATGGGCCCCGCAGTGACCGCACTCAGCGTGGGTGCATCTGACATGTCAGGTTGGCTGTTACTGGGGTTACCCGGCGCAGTTTACTTAAGCGGCTTAGGTGCAGCCTGGATTGGCGTAGGATTAATTATTGGTGCTTGGCTAAACTGGTTATTTGTTGCCAAGCGACTGCGCATTTATACCCAACTCGCCGATAACGCCCTCACTTTACCGGATTTTTTCGAGAAACGTTTCCACGATACCCAAGGCTATCTCAAGCTCGTTTCCGCAATCACTATTCTGGTGTTTTTTACTTTCTATGCCTCCTCTGGCATGGTCGGTGGCGCGATTTTGTTTGAGAAGGTCTTTGGGCTTGATTACACCGCAGCCCTCGTGATTGGCTCGGCCATCATAGTCGGTTACACCTTTATTGGCGGTTTCTTTGCCGTGTGTTGGACTGACTTTTTCCAAGGCAGTTTAATGCTCATCGCCCTATTGATTGTCCCTTTCGCCGTTTTCGCTCACCCCGAAAGCCATGCAGGTATTGAAACGATCGATCCCGCGATGTTGGCATTGGTCAATGACAAAACCACTGCCATCGGCATGTTATCTTTGCTCGCATGGGGCCTAGGTTATTTTGGTCAGCCACATATTTTGTCGCGTTTTATGGCGATAGGCAGTGCCGATGCCCTGCCCTTGTCACGCCGTATTGCCATGAGCTGGATGGTGTTATCTCTCATTGGCGCATTAGCCACAGGTATCGCAGGCTCGCTCTATTTCGCCAAAGAGCCATTAGCCAATTCTGAAACAGTGTTTATCCATTTAGCTCAAGCGGCGTTTAACCCATGGATTGGTGGGCTATTAATCGCCGCTATTTTATCGGCAATCATGAGTACTATCGACTCACAGCTCTTAGTCTGCTCAAGTGTCATCACCGAAGATTTCTACCGTAAATGGTTGCGCCCAAAGGCCGATGATCGCGAGCTAATGATGGTAGGTCGTTTAGGCGTACTCGCTATCGCTGTGATTGCAGGTGTGATTGCCCTCAATCCTGAAAGTAGCGTGCTCAGCCTAGTAAGTTATGCTTGGGCTGGCTTTGGTGCGGCCTTTGGTCCCGTAGTCTTGTTATCCCTGTTTTGGAAGCAATATAGCCGTAATGGCGCTATCGCCACTATTATTGTCGGTGCATTAACCGTGGTGATTTGGAAGCAACTCACTGGTGGCATTTTTGAAGTATATGAAATCCTTCCTGGATTTATATTCGCGACTATTGCGGGTATTTTAGTCAGTAAATTCTCTGCTCCAAGTGAAAAAGTAACGATAGAGTTCGAACAATTTAAGTCTGCACTCTAATCTAGATATGCTTCCATATGTTTAAAAGCGCACAAGTGTGCGCTTTTTACATTTTGTATCCTTTTAAATACCCTACACACCATTACAAACCGTTAACTTTAATTGAAACCCATAGCAGCACCCAAAGCCCTTCATATCAAGCATCTGGCCAGACCATTCAAGCATACTAAAGTATCACTCTTGTTTTAAAGACTTTTAATTAACTGAAAATTAACATTTTTCACTTCTGGTCGGACTTGTTGAGGGTACATTGAATCCATAAGATGCCGGAGACTAATAAATGGATTTAAATACTTTCGGCGGACTAGGACCGAATAAAAATCCAATACTTATAAAAAATAGAGAGAATAATAATGAAAACATTCAACAAGACACTCATTGCCGTTTCTGTCGCATTAGCAAGCACACAAACCTTAGCCGCAGGCTTCCAATTGAACAGCCAATCTGCAACAGGTATTGGCCGTGCATTCTCAGGTGATGCTGTTATCGCCGATAATGCCTCTGTTTTATCTCGTAACCCAGCAGCTATGGCTTTATTTGATGAGAAAGCCCTCTCATTCGGCGTAACCTATGCCGATATCAGCGTTACTGTTAAAGACGTTGAAAAAGCTGGCACGCCAATTAGCTTTGGTAGCGAACACGATGCTGCCGACAGTAAAGTGATCCCAAACTTTTACTACATTCAACCGCTAAACGATCAATGGGCTTTTGGTCTAGCCGCATTCAGTAACTTTGGTACAGGCACAGATACCACCGCATTAGCAAATAATGCCGTCACAATCCCAGGCATGGGTACAGTACCTGCGCCAGTGGATTTACTCGGTAATACCGAAGTCGTCACCATGAACTTCAATGCGAGCTTATCCTATCGTTTCAACGATCAATTTAGCGTCGGTGCAGGTCTCGATTTAATCTATGGTCAAGGTAAACTGAGCCGAGAAGGTAACTTACCTATCGGTCCTAACAGCGCTATGGTTAATGCTAATCTAGTCGATGTTGATGCTGATGGTTTTGCCGTAGGCGGAATTATTGGTGCTGTGTATGAGTTCAATAAAGACAACCGCATTGGTGCCAGCTACCGCCTGAGCCCAGATTTCAAAGCGACTGGAGATATCAACACTCTGAATACTCAATTAGGTAAAGTGGTTTCCTTTGATGAAATCAATATCCCATTACCAGATATTTTCCAAGTTGCGGGTTTCCATCAGTTAACAGAGAAGTTTGCTATTCACTACACTGCCCAGTTATCAACTTGGGGTGACTTTGATCAGATCACATTGACTGATGGCACTGTAGGTGGCACACCAGTCGTTAGCAGCGCGCCATTAAAACAATACGTATGGGATGACTCGTGGTTATTCAGCGTAGGTGGTACTTATACGATTAATGATAAGTGGACTGCCCGTGCAGGTTACATGCATGACCAAGGAGTTGTGAATGATATCAGCTCAATTTCAATCCCTGATTCGAACCGTAATTGGTTTACTGCAGGTTTAAGCTATAACCTGAGCACTCATTCAACTGTGGATATGGGTCTTGCCTTCGTTCGCGGTGAAGATACTGAAGTATTAGAACACAGCGCAATCATTGGCGACGTGATTGCCCATACTCGCTCTGATGCTGTGTACTACTCAGTTCAATACAGCTACCAGTTCTAAGCTAAACGCTTAACCCCAAAAGCCGCATTTTTTGCGGCTTTTTTGTATCTTAAGCATTTATTGCCTAAAGTTAATTCATACTCCTGTAAACGCAGCTACGGCTATGGCTAAAGTCATTGGACTCGGTGGAATTTTCTTTAAAAGTGTCGATCCCGTTGCCTTGGCAACTTGGTACAAAACCCATCTTCAAGTCCCCATTGAAAACTGGGGCGGCGCCGCGTTTTATCACACAGATAAATCAACTCTTGGCTACCATGTTTGGACCCCTTTCGCCCATAGCACGGACTATTTCGCCCCCTCAGATAAAGGGTTTATGTTCAACTTTGTCGTTGACGATCTAGAGCAAGCCCTAGTACAAGTAGAGCAAGGTGGCGGTCAACCGATTGGTGGTATTGAAAATTCAGAATTTGGCCGCTTTGGCTGGTTTATTGACCCTGATGGCAATAAAGTCGAATTATGGCAGCCAAGCGCCATCCCTCCTGAAAAATAAATGCTTTAAACAGATATTTCCAAACTCATATCTCAACATAATCTCCCCTGCCTTAAGCGGCATCTATTCCGAATAAACCCAGTGCATGACTGAGGTTTATTCGGTATCGTAGACTGAGTTCATCTAATCAAGAGATTCTTTTTATGGAAAAAAGTAACATCCTTCCTGCCCTGCTGTTAGGTGGTTTCCTTTGCGCTGGGCTTGTTTATGTAGGCCAGACAGCAAGCTCAGCACTATTGCAAATGAAAGCCATGGAACGCACTGTCACGGTAAAGGGCTTAGCGGAAAAAGAAGTCAAAGCCAATGTGGCAATTTGGCCAATCAATTTCACTGAGGTCGATAACAATCTGCCTAAACTCTATGAGACGGTTCAGCAAAAAACCGATCGTGTTGTAGCGTTTTTAAAGGAACAAGGCTTTAGCGACAGCGAAATTACTGTCTCTTTGCCTTCAATTGAAGATCGCCAAGCCCAAGGTTATGTCGATCCCAACGTCAGATACCGTTACTCGGCAAAAGTGAACCTATCGGTTTATACCCCACAGATTGATCTCATGCTGAACACTCGTAAACAAATGATTAACTTAGTAAAAGAAGGCATAGCGATCGCCAGCCAAGATTATGATAATCGCACTGAGTTTCTGTTTACCGATCTCAACTCAGTCAAACCTGTCATGGTGCAAGAAGCCACTCAAAATGCCCGCGAAGTGGCTGAAAAATTTGCTAAGGATTCGGATTCTCGCCTCGGAAAAATTAAAAGTGCGAGTCAAGGCCAGTTCACTATTTCTGACCGCGACAGCAGCACGCCTTACATTAAACAAATTCGCATCGTTTCCACACTAACCTATTATTTAAATGACTAAATTTTAGGCTTAATTTGAAGCTCTGAAGCACGAGGAATAAGGCGCTATAGGCCTTATTCCTCATTCCTAAATTAGGTAAAAACACTACATTAAATTTTTCTAATAAATATTGATTGCCTATTGAAAACAACTCCATTAGAATTTTCTCATAAATTACATCTGGGGTGATATAAGTTATGACATCAATTTCTCGTGCTTTTTTCTTACTGCTTGCACTTTCCAGTACTCAAGCTCAGGCTGCCTCAGTCGAAACCATCGAAGTCTTAAATAAACCCTATCCGAATTGGGTCACCTTAGACGCCACCATTGAAGCAGTAAAAGCAGCGACGGTATCGGCGCAAACCTCTGGCCGTATTGTCAAACTCAACTACGATGTTAACGATGTCGTCCCCGAAGGAGCCGCCCTACTGGAAATTACCAGTAAAGAGCAAGGCGCTGAACTGGCAAGCTTTGAGGCTGATCTAGCCAAAGCGAAGGCTTTAAATGTCGAAGCTCAGGCACAATACAAACGTTATAAAGAGCTATTTCCCCAAGGCGCGATTTCTAAGGGCGCGATGGATGAAGCCACCGCCAATGCTAAAGCAACAGAACAAGCCGTCAGTGCAGCACAAGCCCGTGTCATCAAAGCCAACGAATCCCTAAAATACACTGTCGTTTCAGCGCCTTTTAGTGGCATAGTCACTGAGCGTTTTGTCGAACTTGGCGAAACAGTAAGCCCAGGACAAGCACTACTTTCAGGGTTTTCCGCGAGTCAAATGCGCGCCATTACCCAAGTGCCACAGCGTTATATTAACCAACTTAAAAATTCCCCCAAATTTCTCGTCCGTTTAAGTGATGGGCGCGAGTTCACCTCAACTGACCTCACGATTTTCAGTTTCGCCGATCCCGTCAGCCACAGTTATCAAGTGCGAATTAATCTGCCAGAAAATGAAGCCAATCTTCAACCCGGTACTTGGGCAAAAGCTTCCTTTAAAAATGGCGATCGGGAAAAAATCCAACTGCCCGCCTCTGCACTGCTCACAATGAACGAACTGAGCAGTGTTTACCTTAAACAAGGCGAAGCCTTTGTGCTGACCCAAGTCCGTGTCACTGAGCCCTTAGATGGCGAGGTAGAAGTGCTTGCGGGCCTTAAGTCGGGTGACAAGGTGGCCGTTGATGCCTACCAAGTGTTGCTCAGCAAGAAGCAATAAATTCCCTAGCGACTTAAGCTTTGTCGAGGTTGTTTTATGAAACATGCTCCAGTACCACAAACCACACTTGGGATTTCCGGACGAATTGCCGCTGCCTTTCAAAATAGCGCCATCACGCCGCTATTAGCACTTCTCGGGCTCTTACTTGGCTTATTCGCCATTTTGGTGACACCAAAAGAAGAAGAGCCACAAATTGATGTCACCTTTGCCGATGTGTTTATCCCTTTTCCCGGCGCGACACCCACGGAAGTTGAAAACTTAGTCACCCTGCCAGCGGAACAAGTGATCTCCGAAATCAAAGGCATAGATACTCTGTACTCGTTCTCCCAACCCGATGGCGCGCTGATCATCGTCATCTTTAAGGTCGGTGTTGCGCGCAATGATGCCATCGTCAGCCTATACAACCAGATTTATTCCAACATGGATAAATTACCAAGGGGCGCTGGCGTGGGTGAACCGCTAATTAAACCCCGCGGCATCGATGATGTGCCCATTGTCAGTTTGACCTTATGGTCAAAGGACAGGCAAGTGTCTGCTGAGCAGCTAACCCATGTCGCCCTTGGATTAGAAACTGAAATTAAGCGTATTCCCGGCACTCGCGAAATCGATACCGTTGGCCAGCACGATATGGTGGCCAACATACGTATCGATCCCGCCAAGATGAACAGCTTTAATCTGACCTACGATAAGTTAAGACAAAGCCTGAATGACAATAATATGGTCTCTATGCCTGCATCCTTAGTGCAAGGCAATCAAGAGATTAAAGTTCAGGCTGGGCAGTTTTTACAATCCATCGACGATCTCAAGCAATTAGTCGTCAGTGTCTATCAAGATAAACAAGGCAAGACTATTCCGATTTATTTGGCGGATATTGCCGAAATCAGCTTAAAAAGTGATATCCCTAAACAGAGCGTTTGGCACGCAGATAAAACCGACATTTATCCCGCCGTCACAATCGCAATTGGTAAACAAGCAGGCCAAAATGCCGTCGACATCGCCGACAGTGTGATTGAGCGGATTGCTAAGGTCGACAATGTGTTGATCCCGGCAAATGTCGAAGTCACAGTGTCACGTAACTATGGCGAAACCGCGGCGGATAAATCTAACACCCTTATTTTAAAACTGATTTTTGCCACCAGCGCCGTAGTCGTACTGGTCTTTTTAACCATGGGCGCACGCGAATCCTTAGTCGTAGGTGTGGCCATTATTATCACGCTGGCGATCACCCTTTTCGCCTCTTGGGCGTGGGGATTTACCTTAAACCGCGTGTCCTTGTTCGCCTTGATTTTCTCCATCGGTATCTTGGTCGACGATGCCATAGTCGTAGTAGAAAACATCCACCGGCATATGGCGCTCGGCAAAAAGTCCTTTAGTGAGCTTATTCCTGTGGCGGTCGATGAAGTCGGTGGCCCGACGATTCTGGCGACATTTACAGTTATAGCAGCCTTGCTACCTATGGCTTTTGTATCGGGCTTAATGGGGCCTTACATGAGCCCAATCCCCATCAACGCCAGTATGGGCATGTTAATTTCCCTCGTTGTGGCATTTGTGGTCACTCCTTGGCTCAGTCGTAAACTGCTGAAACATAATGACCAACACGATACTGCCCAAGCCTCGCACGAGGATGAAGCTGAAACTAAGATGGTGCGCCTCTTTACTCACTTAATTGGTCCTTTCCTGCTGGGTAAAAATGCCCGTAAGGCAAGAGTGGGACTGGCTGCCGGCGTATTTGTGTTAATCGGCATCGCCGTCGCGCTCCCTGTCGGTCAGCTCGTGGTGCTTAAAATGCTGCCCTTCGATAATAAGTCCGAGTTTCAAGTGATGGTGGACATGCCAGAAGGCACTCCCGTAGAGCAAACACAAAGAGTATTGCAGGATTTGAGTCGCTACCTAACAACCGTCCCTGAAGTCAAGCATCTGCAATTGTATGCGGGCACTAACGCGCCAATGAACTTTAATGGCTTAGTGCGCCACTATTTCCTGCGTCACAGCCAAGAGCTTGGCGACATCCAAGTGAACCTAGTGGATAAGAAACACCGCAAGCGCGACAGCCACAGCATAGCGGTATCAGTGCGAGACGAACTGCAGCAAATTGGCGAGCAATATCAAGCCAATATCAAAGTGGTTGAAGTGCCACCAGGGCCGCCAGTGTGGTCGCCGCTGGTTGCAGAAGTGTATGGCCCAAGTCCCGCTATTCGCGAGCAAGCCGCATATGAGATGCAGGCGCTGTTCCATGAAACCAAAGACGTGGTCGATATCGATATTTTCTTGCCCGCCGCCCAGCAAAAATGGCAAGTGATGATCGACCGCAGTAAAGCCAGCCTGATGGCCGTACCCTACAGCAATATTGTCGACTTGATTGCCACCTCCGTTGGCGGCAAAGATGTGAGTTATTTACATCAAGCCCAGCAAAAACAACCGATACCGATCCGCCTGCAATTAAACGAAGGTGCGAAAGTCGATTTAGAGCAAGTGCTGAATATGAAGTTACTGAGCCAAACGGGGCAATCTGTGCCTGTGTCTGAGCTAGTTACCATCAAACGCGGCAAAATCGATGCACCGATTATCCATAAGAATATGATCCCTATGATCATGGTCGTCGCCGATATGTCGGGGCCACTGGACAGCCCACTCTACGGCATGTTCGACATGGCGGGTAAAATTGATGGCGCCGATGGCTTAGGGTTTGATCAACATTATATTCACCAACCCACAGGGCTAGACTCGGTCGCCGTGTTGTGGGATGGCGAGTGGAAAATCACCTACGAAACCTTTAGAGACATGGGCATCGCCTATGCGGTCGGCATGATCGCCATTTATCTCTTGGTAGTGGCACAGTTTAGATCGTATCTCGTGCCGCTCATCATCATGGCACCAATTCCACTGACTGTGATTGGCGTAATGCCTGGACATGCCCTGCTCGGTGCCCAATTCACGGCAACGTCCATGATAGGCATGATAGCGCTGGCGGGGATTATTGTGCGTAACTCGATATTATTGGTCGATTTTATTAATCAAGAAACCGCATCCGGCGTGCCCTTTGAGCGGGCAGTGATCCACTCTGGTGCCGTGCGAGCTAAACCTATCATGCTGACTGCATTTGCAGCCATGATAGGGGCATTGTTTATTCTTGATGATCCGATTTTCAATGGCTTAGCGATCAGTCTGATCTTTGGTATTTTTATCTCGACCATACTGACCTTAGTTGTCATCCCTGTGCTGTACTACACGGCCATGAAAAACCGTATGAATACTGTTCAGATACAAACACAAACACAAAACTAACCACAACAAAGGCCATCACCAAGATGGCTTCAAGGAGTAAGGTATGTCATTAGAACGCAGTATTATGGCTTTTGCCGGATTGATGGTGTTACTGTCACTGGTGTTAACCGCCTATGTGCACCACAACTTTCTGTGGTTAACCGCATTTGTTGGCGCTAACCTATTCCAAAGTGCTTTTACCGGTTTTTGCCCTGCCGCCATGGTTTTACGCAAATTGGGTGTAAAATCAGAGGCTGAAATTGCTAAACAAAGCTAAGCCACATAAAGTCACTACTTAAGAGTTAAGATAAGAGTTAAGAGTTAGGTGAGCAAGTACACGCTTGGCTAATACAAGCGTGCCAAAAAGCCGTCAAGGAGAGATAAAGTGACCCACAACCTCGTAACCCGTGGCCAAAGCCTAATGCGCTTAGCCCTATTAAGCTTGCAATCACTGGTACTCATGCCACTGCTGCTAATGCCCATGATAGCCAGCGCCGCCGACCAAGATCCTGCAATCGCATGGGATAAAATTGCCGCAGGCGCTATGGTGCTCGATGTTAGAACGCCTGAAGAATTTGCCGAAGGTCATTTAGCGAATGCGGTCAATATTCCCTTTGAGCAAGTGACAGAGGAGTTTGCTAAGCGTGGCATCGCCAAAGATGCTCCCGTCGTCTTGTATTGCCGCAGCGGCCGTCGTAGCAGTATTGCGACCGAAGCCTTAGTCGCTGCCGGATACACCCAAACCTATAATGGTGGCGGTTACTCCACCTTAGTTGAGGCGCAAAAAACACCCGCTAAGTAATTTACTACCATCAAATTGGCTCTAGTGTGGGGAAGTAAGGATAAATCACTTAAATACTGTCACCTAACTCTAGTCATTCAAGGTTTAACAGCTAAAAGCGCCCTAGGGCGCTTTTTTATTGTCTAAATAGAATATCGAAATTAAGCAGAGGTAAATAAGTAAGCACCTACCCACAATCATTTTTGAAGAGACACATAATCCATCCTAAAAATGAGTGGCAGATTTAAAAACACAAAAAGATGTCGTTAACCTGCAGTTGGCACAAAAATAAATCACCTTAAGGTTGCAGCACTGGCGTATTGACACCGCTGCAACCTATTGTAAGCAGGGGAAGTGAACCTCAACGCTCTACATTCTTGCAAAAGGATGAGAGAAAAGACGCATTAGCCCCCCGAAGTATTACCGGGCTCTTGAACTTCAAACGGGTCTTTAACAAGATCTTGATGAGGTTTAACGGCCTTGGTACCAGGCAATAGTTCAAAACTAGGAGTAAATCTAACCAAAGAACTCCGCAGCAAATCAAACGGCTTGCGGTCACCTTCAAGCTTAGCTTTACCTTCCTTAATCAACTGGTCAAATGTTGCTTTCCCCCCCATAACGGTTTCTAGGTCTACACGGTTGACTCTAATAGTCAGATCCGGATTCTTAGCCAACTGTCCCTTGATGTTCGTCAGTGTTGAATTGCTTAGCTCAACGATAAACATCTCACCATTATCAGGCGTGATCAGATTAATGACTGCCTTGACTCCCTCCACTTTGGTGCTATCCATGCTGATACCCATAAAATTCAACCAAAGCTCGGTGGTCATACCGCGAATGGTATCCGGACCGCTAGATTTGGGTGGTACACCACTTGGCAGACCATGGCGCAGTTCATAGGCTGCAGCCAGGAAGCTGTTACGCACGCTCGGGCTTTCCTTCTGATAGCCTATCTGCTCATAGACATCTGCCAACAAGTCTTTGGCAGAAACATTCTCAGGTTCGGCATAGACTAATTTATTGAGGATCTCAACAGCTTCGAAATACTTGCCCTGATCCTGCAGTTGCTTACCCTTAGTCATTATCTTCTTAGCGCCACCCATCATCTCGACATAAAGCGGTGCTGATTCTCTGGGTGAAAGCGGCATCAGAGTCGCGGGGTTTGCATCCCAGTAACCAAGGTACCTGTTCATCACAGCACGGCTGTTATGCTCGATAGAACCGTGGTAGCTATGGGCCGCCCACTGTACTTGCAGGCTCTTAGGTTGTTTATAGACGTTGTGGATTTCGTTTATCGTCACACCTTTGTTCGCATGGTGCAGTACGTTGTTGTTAAGGTGACCATAAGCATCACGCTGGGTGCGCATTATTTCCTGTATGCGTCCGTTACCCCAACGTGGCCAACTATGTGCAGCGAACATGTATTCGGCCTCAATACCGTAACGATACAGTGCCACATTGATGTGCTTGGACCAAGCCAGTGCATCACGCACTAATGCGCCACGCAGGGTGTAAATATTGTGTATGGTACCGGTGATGTTCTCTGCAGCCCAAAACGCTTTTAGCTGCGGGAACCAAGTATTCATTTCAGCAGGCGCTTCGGTGCCAGGAGTACTTTGGAACTCCATAATGACCCCATCGACGGTCAGCGTCTCGAAGTCTTTTTCTATATAGCGTGACGGTTGAATTAGACCTGTATTACCCGAAGCGGTATTTTTCCCAATTGATTGATCAACATGACCAAACGGGCTACGTGGAAGTAGCACGCCGTATTGAAAGAATGAACGGCGGATCATTGCATTGCCTGCGTAAACGTTCTCGGAAACAGCATGTTCCATAAAGCCACTCGGCGCGATCACTTGCACCTTGCCACTCTTGACATCAGCCTCGTCAATTACACCGCGTACACCACCGTAATGGTCCAGATGTGAGTGCGAATAGATCACCGCGACTACTGGCCGAGGACCGAGTTTTTCGTTGATTAACTTCAACGCTGCTGCGGCAGTTTCCTTCGCTGTCAGCGGATCAAACACGATCCAACCCGTGTCGCCCTTGATAAAACTGATGTTGGCAAGATCGAAACCACGGACCTGATAAATCTTGCCCGGAACCACCTCATAAAGGCCATAAGCCATGTTCAAGATGGCCTGGCGTTGCAACGAAGGGTGGATGCTATCGAAATCCTTACCCTGCAGTAGGTATTCGTAACTACCCATATCCCAAGCCACGTTGCCAGCCTCGGCCATAATTTGCTTATAGGATGGCGCGACAATGAAGCCCTTCTTGGCTTCCTCGAAATCACGCTTATCTTCAAAAGGCAGGGTCTTGCGTAGGCCATTCTGCAGTTCGACCGTAAACGTCGACGGCATTTTACCTTTGGGATCGAAATGCTTACCTTCCATGGCACCAGGGTCTACCAGCACGCCTCCGCCACCTGCTGCTAAAGTGTCACCGCAGATAAAGAGCGTTCCGACCAAAAACAGGCTAAACACATTTTTATGTCGCATATGATTTCCTTTCAAGTTTGAAGAGTAAAATAGCAAGCAGACATCTTGTAAAGTACTCATACGCGTTTATCCCATGAGACCTATGCAGTCTTTAAGGCCAGTAAAAATGCGTATTTTTAACTACATATTAGTTATCAGCTTCCTAAAATATAACATCCGACAAAACGCGCATGTGCGGGTTCCAAACCTATTGTTTCAAGCTGTAAAACATAAGTTATTTGTCATAAATGTTAATCGAATGTAAGGATGGCACAGGTGCACTAGTATTTTTATTTTTTCCTTTGAAACTTGATCAAAGTCATTAATTTAGCGCAAATAAACAGTATAAAAAATCGGATATCATGAATATAAAAAACCCGTTTCTACACCTAATTCAAGAATAAATGCGTATGCAGGATTAGAGATTAGAACTGAAAAAACTACCTGCATTGGATCAAAAAAATTATTAACGTTCACCACGAGTATCATCCTGAAACGATGGAAACTGAAGTGGCCATACAATACTTAACCTTCCTTATCCATAAATAAAATATGGCTCTCAATACGCAAAAAGTTGTGCTCAACACATTAATCTATTTGTATGGATAATAAACTCACCTGATTACAAATAATTTCCAGTTTCGGGTAATGTGAGACCCAGGCTTTAGCTGCAACTAAAGCTTTCCTTGTCGTAGTTCGATTGAACGCTGGCTCCTCTATTGAGAGACCGATAACAAGAAAGAACGCGACAAAGGACTCCAAGCAAAATACTCGAATAGTCTACTGGGTCTCGAACCCGCATTTGCAAGCAAGAGTTAGCTTATTATGAAAACAACTTCTAATCAAAACATTAACGTAGGTGTTGATACTGGCAAGTTTCAACTCGACATTTATATCCGCCCTCTCAATATCTATTTCACTGTATCGAACGATGAAAAAGGGATTAAAGAGGCCGTCAAAACTATTAAAAAATACACTCCTGAGCGCATCGTTATCGAAGCGACAGGTCGTCTTGAAATGCCCTTCATTATGGCCTGCGCTGAGGCAAACTTACCTTTTGTCATCGCAAACCCTGTTCACATAAAACGCTTTGCTGGTGCCATTGGTCAACGGGCAAAAACTGACAAGCTTGATGCGCAACTTATAGCGCATTACAGCGAAGCGATTAAGCCGACCTTATCAACTTTAAAACCTGATTTAATGCGTGCTATGAGTGATTTAGTCGCAAGACGAAATCAACTATTGGTGATGCAGACTATGGAAAAAAACCGCCTTCAAATATTGCCAAAAGAACTTGAAATGACCATTAAACCTATTTTAACGGCGTTCAAAAATCAGATTGAAAAGATTGAAATAAAAATCGTTAAACTCATTGAGTCAAACCCTGATTATCAAGCGAAAAATATACTGCTTCAGAGTATGAAAGGTATCGGTAAAATCGCCGCAGCTTCCATCATCAGTAACTTACCAGAATTGGGTTATATCAGTAACAAGGAAGCAAGCGCATTGGTCGGTGTGGCACCGATGAATAAAGAAAGCGGGCGCTTTAAAGGCATGCGAAAAATACAAGGAGGAAGGCATCAAGTGAGAACGGTTTTATATATGGCAATGATGTCAGCCATACAATCTAACCCGGTTTTTAAGAGCACCTATCAGCGATTAGTTGCCACAGGGAAACCTAAAAAAGTGGCTATCATTGCCTGTATTAGGAAGATGGTGGTGACGTTAAATTCGATGTTGAGAGACGGTGCCCTATGGGAAGCGCCAAAAGCGATAAATTAGTTATTGACGCCATAGTCTCTTGTTACGGAATCATCTGTATCATAAGCTTGGAAATTTAATTTTTTTGCTATGCCACTAAGCAGTGATATTCATCCACCGTTTTATCACTTTCAGAAGTCTTATAACGATTAAATGAACTTATTAGCCATAACAAACAAATAATAGAGCAGTGCTATAACGGACGATTGTGGATCTCAAAATACCTAAGATTACCTATGCAAAATATTGATATTCAAAAATACTTAGTAACACGGTACATAAAGCCCAAATAGCTAAACGTCTTACCAACGTACTTTAAAGTACAATGTTGCAATCCAGTTATTTCAAACTGACCGAGATATTAGCCGTCGTCAATCCATTGGCAACTGCCACCCTATTGACAGTCTTTTGCAACAATTTCGCATAATCAATCACTTGAGAAAATCTTATCATTATGATGAAAACTTAAAGTTTGTTTTTGTTATTTTTAATTACAAAAAAATATATATATAAATTTCAATGCATTGCTAACAGCAAAATCAATCAAAAACCCGTATATGAAGTCGTAAATTCGCATTCACTTATTCACGTTTATCACATAAAAAAACAAATATTTTAATAGAATTTGGTTACAACTCGTTACAATTTGAATTTATATGCACTATAAATGCCTATTAAATCTAAATACTTACCAACCGCCATGCTGTTAACAAATCATTTACAAATACTGTGGTCGCAGATAAATTCACTAACCGAGTAGCATCTGAGTCGTAGTTATTCTTATGAAACATAAAATAATAATGATTAACACTAAATTGACCATGGAAGAAGAACATGACAATCAACAGAACCACTAAAATAGCGTTAAGCCTTTCAAGCTTAGCTATTGCGATCTCAGCCGGTGTACAAGCAGCACCACAAGCCCCAGGTTTTGCCGCAGCATTACAAGCACAAACCTCCCCACTGCCAAAGCGTTACATTGTGAAGTTTAAAAACACTGATGCCGCGGCCATCATGTCAGCCAATAGTGTGCAATCAACGAGTGATCTGCAGTCACTCAATGACGCGACAACAGATACGCTACCAACCACAATGAATTATCAGCCACAAATGGCTGAAATCAGTGCCCAACATACCGCATTAAATAAAGTACAAGCGAAGGAAATGAAGCGTATCGGCCGCAGTAACAGTTACTCGGTGAAACTCGATGCCAAAGGGATCAATGCCTTAAAAACTCGTGCTGATGTGGAATATGTCGAAGAAGATATGCCACGCCGCTTTCTAAGTGAAAGTACGCCTTGGGGCCAAACTTTTGTGGGAGCAACCCAGCTAAGCGACAGCCAAGCGGGCAACCGCACTATTTGTATTATCGACTCAGGCTACGACCGTAGTCACAGCGACTTAGGTGGCAATAATGTCACAGGGACCAATAACTCAGGCACGGGTAACTGGTTTGAGCCGGGCAATAATAACGCCCACGGTACCCACGTTGCGGGGACGATTGCGGCGATTGCCAACAATGATGGCGTGATCGGCGTTATGCCAAATCAAAATGCCAATATTCATGTGATCAAAGTGTTTAATGAATCTGGCTGGGGCTACTCTTCATCCTTAGTCGCTGCCGTAGACACTTGTGTCACCAACGGCGCCAATGTTGTCACTATGAGTTTAGGTGGTTCAGGTTCTAGCACCACTGAGCGTAACGCTCTGGCTGCCCACTATAATAATGGTGTTCTCCTGATTGCTGCTGCGGGTAACGATGGGAATAGCACTCACAGCTACCCAGCATCCTACGATGGCGTCATGTCTGTCGCCTCTGTGGATAACCATAAAGACCACTCAGCATTCTCCCAATACACTAACCAAGTGGAAATATCAGGCCCTGGTGAAGCCGTTCTATCGACTGTTACCCGTGGCGAAGGCCGTTTAGCCTATATCACTATCGGCAGTCAGTCTTACTTTGACTCAGGTGTCGTGCCGCACAATCGCCTGATATCCTCTGGTGGCAGCTATGTCCCCGCACCATTTAACGGTACCAGCACTGCAACTTTGGCAGAATGTACCGTTAGCGGCACAAGCTTCAACTGCGGCAACATGACCAATAAGATTTGTTTAGTGGAACGTGTTGGTAATCAAGGCACTAGCTACCCTGAAATTAACGCAGCTAAAGCCTGTAAGAATGCGGGTGCCAGTGCGACGATTGTTTACAGTAACGCGGCATTACCCGGCTTACAAAACCCCTTCCTTGTCGATGCTAACAACGAAATCAATATGGTTTCTGTATCTGTTGATCGTGCAACAGGTTTAGCATTGCGCAATCAACTGGGCGCCACAGTCACTGTCAGCAACCAAGGCAATAAAGATTACGAGTACTACAACGGTACATCAATGGCGACACCGCATGTGTCAGGTGTTGCGACCTTAGTGTGGAGCTACCACCCAGAATGTAGTGCGGCGCAAGTCCGTAACGCATTGAAAATGACCGCCGAAGATCTTGGTACTGCGGGTCGTGACAACTACTATGGCTATGGTTTAGTTAATGCAGTTGCAGCAAAAGCCTTCCTAGACGCATCTTGTACTGGTCCAACGGGTCCTGTCGATCCAACCGAACCGGGCGATAGTGTTCTCGTGAACGGTGTGGCGAAAACAGGTTTAGCAGGCGCAACAGGTGAAGAATTACATTTTTCATTTGAAGTTCCAGCAGGTGCAACTAACCTAGGCTTTGTGATGAACGGTGGCACAGGTGATGCGGACTTGTATGTGCAATATGGCGCGGCGCCAACCACCACTAATTACGATTGCCGTCCGTATAAAAGTGGCAATAGTGAGTCTTGTCCAATCACCAACGTACAATCAGGCACTTACTATGCCATGGTAAAAGGCGATTCGGCTTTCACTGGTGTGTCGTTAACGGCGAACTACACAGCGTCTAATGGCGGCGGTACGCCAACGAGCTATACCAATACTGATAACTATAATATTCCTGATAACAAAGCGGCGGGGATCACTAGCCCAATCACGGTTACTCGCACAGGTGATTCAGGTACTGTGACTGCAGTCGTGAACATAGTCCACCCTTACATTGGTGACTTAAAAGTGCAGCTGATCAGCCCTTCAGGAAAAACGGTCACCCTGCATAACAACACAGGTCTTGGTGCAGACAATATCAACAAGAGCTATACCGCAGATATGACAGGTGCGAATTCGAACGGCGTATGGAAGTTAAAAGCCGTAGACAGTGGCCGTGGTGATGTTGGTTATATCGATAGCTGGGAACTGAGCTTCAAATAAATCAAAATCGATACTCTTACTGATACTTAAAAGTGATAAACGGAAAGAGCCTGCAATTGCAGGCTCTTTTTTTACAAAACATGTTATTCAATATCTTTGAGAATTTCAGGCTCAATCAACACGCTGGTTTCATTATCCGATAACCAAATTTGGCCTTCACTAATCGAAACTTGCAATGCCATATTACGCCCAACAAACGCTTCCATCGCCGTGACGGATTCTTCGGCAATATTCCACACTTTTAAATTCTGATAACGCTCTAACGCTTGCTGATTCTGTTTCCACCAAATCGGTACACTGCGACCACCATAGGTAAAGAGCTGTACGACTTTGGCACGGCCGCTGGCCTTTCGAAGCCATTTTTCATCGGCCTGACCAAACTCAACCCACAGCTCAATTTCACCGGATAGGGTTTTGTCCCATAGCTCTGGCTCGTCATCGACGCACAGACCTTTACTAAAACTTAAGGTTTCGCTGGCATTCACAATAAACGCGAGTAAACGCACCATCATGCGGCCATCGGTTTCAGAAGGATGCTGGGCAAGCGTCAATTGATGGTCTTGGTAATAATTCCGATCCATATCGGCAATCTGTAAATTGACTTTAAACACGGTCGCCTTGAGGGCCATAGTCATCCTAAATGCAGAGTGAAATCCTGAAACAGCGAAATCCTAAAATAAGGCTGCCGAGTCTACCTGAGACTCGGCATTAGCTCAAACGAACAATAGAATACGCCCATGAAATCGAACAAAACGTGCAATCGAACAGAAGGTTAAATCGAACCCAAGGCTGAATCGGTAAGAAATTAAATCGCACCGGGTCGCAGATGTTTAGCCATGGGGAAATGGGCTTTCAACAAGCTGATTTTTTGCGTATCCGCTACCAGTAGCATGCGCGTACCCAGCTCATACTGTTGACTCAACTCACTGAAAGCGGGTAAAAAACCGCGATCTGCGTCGCGGCGAACAAGTTCAGCGAGTTCAACGCTTAAATCACCTTGGCTGTATATACAATCGAGGCGCTGCAATAGCGGCATGGCGGCGAGCGGCAGTAAGTCCACAGAGGTTGTATCATCCAACAAAAGGATTTCGCCGCGGCTGACTAAGTTATTAAACGCATTATGGTAATGCTCAGTGGTACGACTATCGAAACGGTCGCCATTGGTATCGAAAAAACGCTCCCAAAATAAGCGGCGTTTCGAGGTTGAATCGAGTTTATCTTGTACTTCGACGCGTCTATCAGCGACAAAATCGAATAACGGTTTGAGTGACTGCGGTAGGCTAGATTCTAAACGCGAGCGAATCGTGCGTGCAAATACCGGTGCAGCGCCCGCAGTGCTGATCGCGACCACTAAACGACCTCTATCCACAATAGAAGGAGTGATAAAGCGGCAAAAGGCGGGATTATCAACAGCATTAACCCAGATACCACGCGCAGTAGCTAAGGTCGCTAGCTCGGCATTAAGACTGTCGTTTGCCGTAGCTAAATACACTAAATCATAATTTTGAATGTCGGCATGGACGACTTCACGCTGGGATAACAAAATGCGGCCAGCATCTGCATAACGTTGTACTTCAGGGTTCACCTCTGGCGCTACCACGTGGATATTGGCTTCAGTACGTGTCAGCAGTGCTAACTTACGGCTCGCCACATCGCCCGCGCCCACCAGTAGAA
The DNA here is from genome assembly GCF_030848765.1 of Shewanella oncorhynchi. Taxonomy (NCBI): domain Bacteria; kingdom Pseudomonadati; phylum Pseudomonadota; class Gammaproteobacteria; order Alteromonadales; family Shewanellaceae; genus Shewanella; species Shewanella oncorhynchi. The sequence goes on along the minus strand of NZ_CP132914.1, from coordinate 1,772,409 downwards.
CATTCAAATTAACCGTATCGACAAACAAGGGAAAATATTGCATTAGATGAGATCCTGAACGCTTAGTCCTGCACCACTGGCAGTTGACGCTGTACCCAGCCCTTATAGCCACCAATCATAGAGGCAACGTGGGTGTAACCCATAAGTTGCAGATTATGGGCAGCCAAGGCGGAGCGCGCACCACCCGCGCAGTAGAGTAATATGAATGTATTTTTATCGGGGAAACGCGCTTCGATATCACGCTCTAAAATACCCCGGCTTAAATGTTTCGCTTGGGGTAAATGATCTTGCAGCCACTCACGATCCTCACGCACATCAACAAGGTGCCAGCGGTCATCAGCCTGATAAGCTTCGATTGTCACTTCGGTGATATTAGGCAGAATAGCGTCAACAAGGGCGGAAAATGCATTGGGATGCTGCATCACTAACTCCTAGATAAGATATTGAATGACATGATGAATGTCAGCTTATCAGCAAAGTGTAATCTTCTCATCCTGCAGACGCAATCTTTCAGCCTCACCGCAAAGCTGAGAAGGTTACCAGTGAAAGGCTAGTTGTGGCTTTCGCTGCGCTCTGAGCTACATTGCCAGCAAAGCTCAAAACTGCCTTCATTAGTCTCATGGCATTGCACACACTGCCATTGCGGACTTTCAACATCCAACGCATTCAATTGAACTTGTGCCGACGCGTATTGGGACTCACCTACCCATAACTCGACGTTTTGCATCCCAGTAGGGAGTTCACCAATACCGCCTAATAACGCTTCACCTCTGAGTTCAACATGAATGCCACAGGCCTCCAATAAACCTTTCCATGTATGGGCCTGCAATAAATTACCACCAGCAACTAACACTTTACGTTCTTCCATGCGACATCCTACGGCTACAACTCTCTAGAATATGGGTTGCCGACATCCTACTGCTAAATAGCCGAGGCTGTCGAGCGCTGATTTTTACATCAGTTGTTAAATAAATTAACATTCACTTTTTACAGCATAACTGACTATAACTTTGTGAGTTTGCTAGCAGAATGTCAGATACGCCTCAAAATTGATGCAAAAAAAAGCCACCTCGTCGGTGGCTTTTTAACTCTAAATTAACCTTTAAGGCATCATAGGAGGTTGGTCTGCGCCTTCTTTCTCAATCTCAACTGGCATCATGTGTTCACGATTGATACCCAGTTTAACGGCCAAGAAGCTCGCCACATAGATAGAGGAATAAGTACCCACAAAAATCCCCAACAGCAATGCAGTCGCAAAGCCATGGATCATAGTGCCGCCCTTAAGGAACAAGGCAACAACAGTCACCAAAGTCGTGCCCGTTGTAATAATGGTACGGCTCATAGTTTGAGTGATTGAAATGTTAACTATTTCTTCAGGATCGCTCTTACGCAGCTTAAGGAAGTTCTCACGGATACGGTCAAATACCACAATAGTATCGTTAAGTGAGTAACCCACCACCGTCAACAAGCCCGCCAATACGGTCAAGTCAAATTCCAATTGAAATAACGAAAACACCCCTAAGGTCACGATGACATCGTGCGCCAGTGCCGCTACAGAACCAAACGCTAAGCGCCATTCGAAACGAAACGACACATAGATCATGATACAAATCAGCGCAACTAATACCGCCAATGCACCTTGCTCTGCCAGTTCTTTGCCCACTTGTGGGCCAACAAACTCAACACGCTTCTGCTGCACTTGTGGGTCAACTTTCTGCGCGGCTTCCATGACAGACTTAACCTGCACATCGCTCTTAACGCCTTCTTTCACCTGTAAACGTACAAGTACGTCACGGCTAGAACCGAAGTTTTGCACGATCGCACCTTCGGAATCTGGCGTCGTCAGTTGCACACGCAGCGCATTCAAATCAACCGGCTGAGTAAACTCCATTTCAACAACAGTACCGCCAGTGAAATCAAGACCCCAGTTAATACCGTTAGTCGCGAGTGATACCAGCGAGCCCAGCACTAACACTGCCGACATAACGCTAATAGGCAGTGCATGGCGGAGGAAGTTTACTGTATGTTTTAAGGATAAAACTTCAATCATTGTCACTTCCCCTTAGATAGACAGAGTCTTCACGCGCTTACCACCCCAAATCGCGTTAACGATTGAGCGAGTACCCACGATGGCGGTAAACATAGAAGTCGCAATACCTATCATTAAGGTCACAGCGAAGCCTTTAATCGCACCAGTACCTACGGCAAACAAAATGAGCGCAGTGATGAAGGTGGTGATGTTCGCATCGGCGATAGTTGAGAAAGCATTACCATAACCTTCATGGATTGCCTGCTGTACGCTACGTCCCGCACGAAGCTCTTCACGAATACGCTCATAAATCAGCACGTTGCCGTCAACCGCCATACCGACCGTCAACACCATACCGGCAATACCGGGTAGGGTTAACACAGCGCCAGGGATCATAGACATAACGCCTACAACCATGACTAAGTTTGCGGTTAAAGCCAGGTTAGCAATAAGCCCAAAGCTACGGTAGTAAACCAACATAAAGAGTAAGACAACTGCCATACCCCATACCATAGCTTGTACACCGCTTTGAATGTTTTCAGCACCTAAGCTTGGACCAATGGTACGTTCTTCAACAATTGATACAGGAGCAATCAAGGCTCCCGCACGCAGTAATAGCGCAAGGTTTTGTGCTTCACCATGACTTAAGCCAGTGATCACAAAGTTACGGCCTAAACGGGCTTGAATGGTCGCGACAGAAATCACTTCTTGGATTTTCTGCATCTTAACACTGCCATCGGCATTGCGATCACCACTGTCTTTATATTCGATGAACAAAGTCGCCATAGGCTTGCCTATGTTGTCTTTGGTCACGTCAGAGAAAATGGTACCGCCTTTAGCGTCGAGGTTGATACTGACCTGAGGACGACTGTACTGGTCAAAGCTAGGTTGTGCACCAGTGATATGGTCACCCGTCAACATCACTTCTTTCTTCAATATCACAGTGCCACCTTCGCGGCGCTGATACACTTCAGAACCCGCAGGTACACGGCCTGATTGCGCAGCATTCGGATCGGCTTTGTCATCCACCATGTGGAATTCAATTGATGCGGTTGCACCTAAGATTTCCTTAGCGCGAGCCGTATCTTGCACACCTGGCAGCTCAACGATAATGCGCTCGGCGCCTTGACGTTGTACTACAGGCTCAGCCACACCTAACTCGTTAACACGGTTACGAATGGTAGTAATGTTTTGTTGCAGTGCTTCTTCTTTAATCTGCTTTAGATAAGCTTCACTCATCACAGCTTGCAGCGCGAAATCTTCGCCACGGCTAGCGTCGGTGAACACCATATCTTTATTGCGAGTCTTAAGAAAACGCTCGGCAGTCGCTAAGTTTTCAGCATCACGGAACTTGATTTCAATTCCAGTGGCATTAACACGAATACCAGCATAACGAATGGTTTCTTCACGTAATTGTGAACGGAAATCAGCGACTTTAGCTTCTTCCATCTTACGAATCGCTTCGCCCATGTCCACTTCCATGAGGAAATGCACACCACCGCGAAGGTCAAGACCGAGCTTCATTGGGCTGCCGCCCATGGACTCGAGCCACTTAGGCGTCGCAGGCGCTAAGTTAAGTGCCACAGTAAACTTGTCACCTAAGCTGTCAGCAATCAGTTCTTTCGCCAGTAGCTGTTGATCCGCATTTTGCAAACGGACCAACAACTGACCTTTTTCAAGCTCAGAGCGCTTTACCGCAATGCTCTTACTGGCTAACAGCTCGTTCACACTGGCTTGGGTAGATGCTGTTACTTCAGCACCTCGAGTCGCCACCACTTGCACCGCATGATCTTCACCAAAAAGGTTAGGTACGGCATAGAAACAACCTATGGCGATGACGAGCATCACCATAATGTTTTTCCACATTGGGTATTTATTTAACACGCCTGAGCCCTCTTGGCTTACAACGACTGGATAGAGCCCTTAGGCAATACAGCTGCAATATAGTCTTTTTTGATCGTGATTTGTGTTGTGTCGTTCAAGCTCAGTAACACGTAATCGCTTTCGTCGCTGATTTTTGCAATCTTGCCTAAAATCCCACCACTGGTTAACACTTCATCGCCTTTGCCTAATGAAGACATCAGATTTTTGTGCTCTTTAACGCGTTTTGATTGCGGACGGAAAATCATGAAATAGAAAATCAGGCCGAAAATTGCCAGCATGAAAATCAGTTCCATCGTGCCGCCACCTTGTGGTGCGCCGGCAGCGCTTGCATATGCATTTGAAATAAACATAGTTTTTCTCTTCTTATTAGCAAAAAATCAATCGACTAACTCTGGTACTTCGCGACCTTGACTGGTATAGAAGTCCGCCACAAAGGCGTCTAATGTACCCGTCTCAATCGCACCGCGCAAACCTTCCATTAACATTTGATAGTATCTCAAGTTGTGAATGGTGTTTAAACGCGCACCCAGAATCTCATTACAACGATCTAAGTGGTAAAGATACGCCCGTGAATAATTTTTACAGGTATAACAATCACACTTAGTATCAAGTGGTGACGTGTCATCTCTATGACGCGCATTGCGTATTTTGATCACACCTTCACTCGTAAACAGATGACCGTTGCGGGCATTACGGGTTGGCATCACACAGTCAAACATGTCAACACCACGACGTACACCTTCAACTAAATCTTCTGGTTTACCGACCCCCATCAGATAGCGAGGTTTGTCTGCAGGAATTTGCGGGCAAATATGCTCAAGAATACGATGCATATCTGCTTTAGGCTCACCGACGGCCAAACCACCGACGGCATAACCGTCGAAACCAATATCGACTAAGCCTTTTAAGCTTTCGTCGCGTAAATCTTCATACACACCGCCCTGAATAATACCGAAGAGTGAGTTAGGGTTCTCTAAACGGTCAAATTCATCACGCGAACGTCTCGCCCAACGCAAAGACATCTGCATTGACTTGCGCGCTTCATCTTCAGTGGCAGGATACGGGGTACATTCGTCAAAAATCATCACCACATCACTGCCCAATGCATCTTGAATTTGCATTGATTTTTCAGGATCTAAGAAGATTTTCTCACCATTTATAGGCGAACGGAAATGCACACCTTCTTCGGTGATCTTACGGATATCGCCAAGACTAAACACTTGGAAACCGCCCGAGTCCGTTAAAATAGGACGCTGCCAGTTCATAAAGTCATGCAAGTCACCGTGCTTACGCATGATTTCTTCGCCTGGGCGCAACCATAAATGGAAAGTGTTACCGAGCAAAATATCCGCGCCAGTGGCACGGACTTCTTCCGGTGTCATGCCTTTCACTGTGCCGTAGGTTCCTACCGGCATAAAAGCGGGGGTTTCTACTGTGCCACGATCAAAAATTAACCGACCACGGCGCGCACGCCCGTCGGTAGTGTCTAATTCAAATTTCATAATTCACCTCGCCAGATAAACAGTCTGACTACATTTTTAATGGCTAATGCCATTTTGATTAACAATAGAGATGGGGACAGCGTTAAAAGGTTCAATCTTTTAACGAAAAAAATTGCCGCACCATCTCACTTTGGGCGGCTATTTTAAAACAAAATCTTGGTCTAGTGGGCTTTTTTCGTCACAAACATCGCATCGCCATAGCTAAAGAAGCGATATTTTTGCGTGATGGCATGTTGATACGCCGCCATAACATGATCAAAACCGGCAAAAGCACTCACTAACATGATCAAAGTTGATTCAGGTAGATGAAAATTTGTCACCATAGCATCGACCACTTGGAATTCATAACCTGGGTAAATAAAGATATCGGTATCGCCGCTAAAAGCTTTGAGCTCGCCAAGGCTTGCGCGTGCCGCACTTTCTAAAGAGCGCACTGACGTCGTCCCTACGGCCACCACACGTTTACCCGCAGCTTTGGTTTGCGCGATTAAATCAACCACATCCTGCGGCACATTCGCCCACTCGGAATGCATCTTGTGTTCAAGAATGGTATCGACACGCACTGGCTGAAATGTTCCCGCGCCCACATGCAAGGTCACAAACGCGACATTCACGCCCTTGGCTTTTAATGCATCGAGCATGGCATCGTCAAAATGCAAACCCGCCGTTGGCGCGGCAACTGCACCAGGGTTTTGGTTATACACAGTTTGATAGCGCTCTTTGTCGGCATCTTCATCGGGTCTATCGATATAAGGAGGCAAAGGCATGTGCCCTACTGCTTCAAGCACTTCTAAGATGGTTAACTCGGATAACAACTCAAGTTCAAACAAGGTATCGTGACGGGCGACCATCTTCATCTGATAGCCACCGTCGAGATGGATTAACGAATCCACTTTAGGGGATTTAGAGCTGCGAACATGGGCGAGGATACGCTTATCATCGAGCATACGCTCAACTAAAATTTCTAACTTGCCACCACTGGCCTTTTGACCAAACATGCGCGCGGGGATCACTCGGGTATTGTTGAACACCATTAAATCGCCAGGATTAATCATCCCCAGCAGATCGGTAAACTGTTTGTCGCCTAACGCGCCAGAGTTGCCGTCTAAGGTTAACAGACGGGATGCATTACGCTGCGCCATAGGATAACGAGCGATCAGCTCATCGGGGAGATCGAAAGAAAAGTCTGCAACGCGCATATTGGCCTCTAGATAGCTTAGAACGGCGGCTAGTCTATGGTTAGAGGCCAATAAGATCAAGATTACTTATTGCCAGTGTCCACTTCTTGCTCGGGTTCCACTGGATTGATGCCATCTTGGGGCAGGTCATCGGCATCGAATTTTAGCCGCGAGCGACTAAAGTCATCCATGCTGAAACGGTGTTGTTCAAAGGGGATTTCTATTAGCACTTTTTTGCGCTTCTGCTGCTCGTCTTTACCAAGCATTTTGGTGAACCAGTTCCACATCATCCATGATCCTAAAAAAGGTTATTGATTTTATTTCACTTTTCCCATATCGATTATTATATCAACGTTTAAGTCAGCCATAATTATTCACGGCGAATCAAATGTCATTATCAATAAAAAGTGAAAAAATACTGCATTTTTAGCTTCGGCGCTTTCCTAAGCGCGCTTGTGCATGATACCGTAAACCGACGTGGTTAACCAAGCACAAATAATGAACTTTCTTACACACTTACATCTCGCCGACATCAGTAAAACCCACCTTGCTGCCAACGTAGCAGGTAACTATATTCAAGCGCCAATTGCGCAAGCCCCAATGGAGTTACGCCAAGCCTTATGGCTAAACCAAGAGATTAATACCCTTTGCGCCAGCCATGAATTGACGATTGAATTAATGGAAGCTTTCCCTGCGCCCTTAAGAAGCATAGCAGCAGAACTCATGGCGGTGAGTTTCGATCACTATTTAGCTTACTATTGGGAAGAATATCACCACCAACCCTTGGATGAATTCAGCAGCAAGGCCTATGACGCGCTAGATTCTTTCGCCACGCAAGGCGTTGATCCATACCATCCAGAGGCATTATTTACACTCTTGCCCACAATGCGCAGCGCCGATTGGCTAGGCAGCTACACCACCGAAAAAGGATTACAACAAGCCTTAGCACAAGTAGCCAAACAGCATCCGCAAGCCGCACTGTTTAAAGATACCCATAAAGTCGTCAATAAAATGCAGATAGAAATCGAAACCGCGTTCCGCACTTTTTATCCGCAGCTGATGGCTTATACCCGTATTTGGAGCCGTAAGACGCCTGCAGAATATTTGCCCTCCCCCCTCTAAGAATAAGCAAGCATGAGATTATGCTGTGTGCCTGCGTAAATTTTGCTAGTATGGCCGCGCAAAAATGAGGACAAGATGCAGATATTTGATTACCAGCCCCCAGCAGTTCCTTGGCTAGACATACGCTATAAAGATAGAGATCTGATTATCATCAATAAACCTTCGGGATTATTATCTAATCCGGGTCGAGCGGCTCACACCTTTGATTGCGCGTTAACCCGCTTACAAGCCCTTTATCCAGAAACAATTTTAGTGCATAGGCTCGACTGCGCGACCTCGGGCATTATGGTGTTCGCCCGTAATAAAAAAGCGGAGTCGCATTTAAAAACACAGTTTCAAGATAGACAGAGTAAGAAAGTCTATATTGCCGAAGTGATGGGACATGTGCTGCAAGATCAGGGGATTATTGACCTCGCGATAGTGCCAGACACTGAACATCCGCCCTATCAAAAAACGCTACAGGAGGGAGAGACTGGCGGCAAAAGCGCCCTCACTCACTACCGTGTATTAGAGCGCCGAGAAAACAGCACCTTAGTCGAGCTTTTGCCAGAAACAGGCCGCACCCATCAATTGCGTGTGCATATGCTTGCCCTAGGCCATGCGATTTTGGGTGATGAGTTTTACGGTGATGCCGAGGTTATCAAGGCCAAACCGCGTTTATGTTTACATGCACAAAGCTTAAGTTTGACCCATCCTTATTCGGGTAAACCGCTGTTTTTTAGCAGTAAACATCCATTTACTGAATAACTTAAGCCACTCGCTACAATTCCATAAAAGCAAAAGGTCGCGACTTAGCTCTTAACTATCGTGCGACCTTAGTTATTTACAGATTTGACTGTCGTCGTTTAAGCGACGCGTATACCTTGACCAAAATCGACATCAGCCGCTAATTTTTCCGCTTGGAAATAACAGCCCTGCTCATTACAAAATTGTAATTGCTGCGACGATGTAACGATAAAAAATTCACCAAAGAAATTGCCGCCAACATCCTCTAGCTTATGGCCCTCAGGAGTTTGCGTCATATAGACTTCATCTAAACTATGGCAGCCATCGCTAAACCAAGTTTCTAAAAAATATTTATCATCTTCTTTATAGAGGGTAATTTTATCACCCAATAAAGGACGCCCATCTAACCAACGACCTATAATTTCACGATTTTGCATATCTGTCTCCCGCCAATGAAGGCGACGGCGTTTTTCAATCCCAGACATCCTGATATCCTTATGCAATACCCAATCACCTAAAGTGAATGTCAGTTGTGGTAGTACATTAAGCATAGAACCCATTTAACTCTTCACTCCCCACAGCAGCAAATTACTTCAAATCGCCCGTCAAATGTAATTTTTTGGTTAATTTAAATTTGCTAAATATTTAAAATATAAAAGATAAATACCTTTGACTAATTAATCGGCAGTGTAGCTCAATCTAAAAATAAAAACGCGATCTTTATCACTATTTACTTATCGCTAAAGTAAAGGCAGCTAAAAGACTTATCTTCCTAGATGAATGAGTTTGTTACATCTTTTATTGCCAATTTTAATAGGGTTTCTGATATAACCCATAAGTGAATTACCGCACAAATAAGACCAAGTGATATTTCAATATCCCTACAAAACAAAAATAAAGCAGGAAGCGCTATGCATAACATTCATCGTCGTCACTTTCTTAAAGCAGCGGGCGCAGCTACCGCCGGACTCGTCACAGCCAATATTGCCCTCAACGCCTACGCCAGTAGTGTCGCCCCTAAACCGCAAACGGGTAAATCCGTTATCGGACTCATAGCACCCAAGATGGACGTGGTTCGAGTTGGCTTTATCGGTGTTGGCGAGCGTGGCTTTAGCCATGTCGAGCAATTCTGTCATTTAGAAGGCGTTGAACTTAAAGCTATTTGTGATACTCACCTAGCGGTGCTGGACAGAGCCGTGGATCATATCGTTAAACAGAATCGGCCAAAACCGGCAGTCTATACTGGTAATGACCTGAGCTATCGCGATCTCTTAAGCCGCGATGATATTGATATTGTGATCATTTCTACTCCATGGGAATGGCACGCACCTATGGCGATAGAGACGATGGAAAGCGGTAAACATGCCTTTGTCGAAGTACCGTTAGCACTCACAGTAGAGGAATGCTGGCAAATTGTAGATACCGCCGAACGCACTCAGAAAAACTGCATGATGATGGAAAACGTCAACTACGGCCGTGAAGAACTTATGGTTCTCAACATGGTACGCCAAGGTGTGTTTGGTGAGTTGCTCCACGGTGAAGCCGCTTATATCCACGAGCTACGCTGGCAGATGAAGGAAATCGACCATAAGACGGGCTCATGGCGAACTTATTGGCATACCAAGCGCAACGGTAACTTGTACCCGACCCACGGTTTAGGGCCAGTTTCCCAGTATATGAACATCAACCGCGGTGATAGATTTGATTATCTAACCTCGATGAGTTCCCCAGCCCTTGGCCGTGCGCTCTATGCTAAACGTGAATTCCCCGCCGATCATGAGCGTAATCAGCTCAAGTACATCAATGGCGATATCAATACCAGCCTGATTAAAACAGTTAAGGGCCGGACCATCATGGTGCAGCATGACACGACGAGCCCAAGACCTTACAGTCGCCACAATTTAATCCAAGGGACAAATGGCGTGTTTGCGGGTTTCCCGAATCGTATCGCCGTCGAAAATGGTGGCTTTGGTCAAAGTTACCACGAGTGGGATATGGACATGCAAAAGTGGTATGACAAATATGATCACCCTCTGTGGCAACGCATAGGCAAAGAAGCTGAGATTAACGGCGGCCACGGCGGCATGGATTTTGTGATGTTATGGCGCATGATTTATTGCCTGCGCAATGGCGAGGCCTTAGATCAGGATGTGTACGATGCAGCGTCTTGGTCGGTGGTGAATATCTTAAGTGAACATTCAGTCAATGACCGCAGTAACTCAGTCACCTTCCCAGATTTTACCCGCGGCGCGTGGCAAACGGCCAAACCCTTAGGGATTGTAGGCGCATAAGTAGCAGCTTTCGCCAAACTCACAACTTTGCCCTGCCCACCATAAGGATAAGTGCCTCGGCCTTATCCTTTTTCTTAAATGAAGCCTAGAGATGCCCGCACCATCAATAGCAAGCAATTAGGGATAAGCAATTAGGGGCAAAAAACTCATGATAAGAAACCAACTATAAACGCTAATAGTAGCCAATTTCTTTGATTTTCAAAGAAAAATCACCACTCTGCTGGGCACCAATCACTAACCCTAGACTACAGACTTGGCTTAAATCTATTGCCACTCGGGAAATCGGTTTACCCCGACATTGGGGCAAGAAGTCACTGAAGGGAATTTCTATCCGCTGCCAATTCAAGACTCTAGCGCCACTCACACCAAACGTTTGATGGCTTGGCGCGGGCATAGGCGCTTGATAAACCGTGCTTTGGGGTGTGTCGACGTCCTTTAAATTCACTTTATAATCTTTAGGTCGGTCGCCATCGAGTTCGACATAGATCCCAGTAAATCCACTGACATCTATAGGGCTAAACTCACAACGCACTGAAGCAAACCCGCCGCCATTTGCCAGCGACACATGGCCGCTAAACTCACCATAGCCTAAAGGTGACACCGTCATCTTACTGCGAGACAAACCGCCCATCACAGTGTCATTTATTCCATACCAGGGCTTTGCGGCATCTAGCACTCTAAAATCAAAAAAGATCATAACGACTCCCATAAAAAAAGCAGCCACCTAAGTGACTGCTTCCATAATACTTTTCAATACGAATAACAGCACTCGTTAACTCAGTTTAGCTTTATTCTCAGCGGCTTCACAAGCAGCAGCGGTAAAGATAACGTCAGTTGAGCTGTTCAATGCGGTTTCGGCAGCATCTTGAACCACACCAATAATAAAGCCGACAGCGACTACTTGCATGGCGACATCATTAGAAATACCAAACAAGCTACAAGCCAGTGGGATCAACAGTAATGAACCACCCGCCACACCCGAGGCGCCGCAAGCCGAAATAGCGGCTACAACGCTCAATAACAATGCGGTGAGTAAATCGACTTGAATGCCCAAGGTATGCGCCGCAGCTAAGGTCAATACCGTAATAGTGATCGCCGCGCCGCCCATATTGATGGTGGCACCTAAGGGAATAGAGACTGAGTAAGTGTCTTCATGCAGATTTAATTTTTCACACAGCGCCATATTCACCGGAATATTCGCCGCACTCGAGCGGGTAAAAAATGCCGTCACGCCACTTTCACGCAGACAACGAAATACCAACGGATAGGGATTACGTTTAATCTTCACGTAAACAATTAAAGGATTAACGATTAAGGCAATAATGGCCATCGCACCTAATAATACTGCCAATAACTGCGCGTAACCCGCAATTGCGGCAAAACCGGTTTCAGCAAACGTCGCAGCAACTAAACCAAAAATACCAATAGGTGCTAAACGAATAATGAAATGCACCATTTGCGAAATGCCGTGGCTCATGTCGGCAAATACTTGCTTAGTCGAATCGCTAGCATGATGTAAGGCTAAACCTAAACCCACACCCCAAGCAAGAATACCAATATAGTTGCCCGTCATTAACGCATTCACTGGATTATCAACCAGTTTAAATAATAAGGTATGGATCACTTCACCAATACCTTGTGGAGGACTTGTACCTTCCACACCAGCAACCAAAACTAAAGTCGTGGGGAAAATAGAGCTTAAAATCACAGCAGTTAACGCCGCGGCAAAGGTCCCCAATAAATACAGGATCACAATTGGGCGCATATTGGTTTGCGTATTTTTCTTTTGATTGGCAATCGATGATGCTACTAAGATAAATACCAGTATTGGAGCAATCGCTTTTAATGCTCCAACAAATAAACTGCCTAAGAAGGCGATATCTTTTGCGCTATCGGGTGAAAAACTCGCTAACACCACACCAGCGATAATCCCTAATAAGATTTGTAACACGAGACTGCCATTAGCCAACTTAGCTAATAATGATGATTCTTGTTTCATGGTTTAACCTGTCGTTATTATATTTCGGTTGAGATCCCCAACGCGCACCTTCGGAAATGAGGCCAATAAGGTTTTTATAGGATGTGACTAGACTTGTCTAGTTTTGCGGGGAAATAAGCTAACTAAATTACCCTTGTCCCGCAAAAAGCATACAAAAAACTAACAAGCGCCTTATTGGCGCTGCTTCATGGCTAAATCGGCACCACGCAACATGGCATCAATCAACTCGTGGGCATCGAACTTAGTCAGCGCTTCATTTGCCCCCACTTGGTGGGCCTGACTCACGCTTATTTCGCTGGATAAAGACGTGTGTAAAATGATGTAGGCCTTGGCAGTCAGTGGATTATCACGCACCTCAAATGCCAGTTCGTAACCATCTAGTCCCGGCATCTCAATATCACTCACCAGAATATCTATGGGATGATGCTCTAGTGCCGCTTGTTCCATCATGACTAAGGCTTCTTTACCGTCGGCGGTCACTCGATAAGGGATGTTGATCATATCAAGGGCGTCGGATAACTGCTTACGTGCCACCTTAGAATCATCCACTAACAGGATATTCATGGGTTTGAGTTTCTCACGCTGCACATCGGTCAAGATTGCCCGATTTGCCTGTGGGTTATTCGGGAAAATTTTCGACAGCAATAACTCAACATCGAGCAATTGTACTAACTGGTCCTCAAAACGAGTCACGCCAGTCAAGTAGGCATTCTTACCCAAATTGGCAGAAGGCGCCTCAATATCACGCCAATTACATTCAATAATCTTATCGATACCACGCACTAAAAAGCCAATGATCATCCGCTGACAGTCAGTGATGATGATGTAGCATTTTTCGCGCTCTTCAGGGGCTATCGGCCGATAACCAATCGCAGCCGCCATATCGATGATAGGAATCGTATGGCCACGAATAGTTGAAGCGCCAAGAATCGTCGGATGAGATTGGGGAATTTTGCTTAGCTGTGTGTACGGCACCAGCTCACGCACTTTCAACGTGCCTAAGGCAAACACTTGAGTCTGTGATAACCGAAACAGTAGTAATCCCTGTGACTGACTTGCCTTACTTTTCATAATTAGATAAATAACTCACTAAAAACAACCTTCGGATAGCTTAACCTTAACACAGTAAAATTTTGATGACTAAGGTCAAACGAATGAAACTATTATTACCTATTTATTAATAGGTTCGACGCCAATCGCCGACAAATGCTTAGTCTTGTAATGCATACAAGACATCAAAGGCAAATTGATCCCAACCTTCGGCAGTAAAAGCAATATCGCGAATATTACGAACTTGGCTCACCGCATGTAATGGCGCTGCACCATTGACCATCAAGTAATAGGCCATGATAAGACTGGTGCGATCCTTGCCAGAGCGACAATGGATCACGACAGGCAGCTCATCGGCTTCACATTGCTGAATAAAGGCGAGTGCCTTGGGCAACTGAGCGACACAAATCGCCACATCCCCCTCTTGGGGCGGCACATTGCGCGAAAAGGGAATACATTCGTAACGTAAATCAAGCTGCTTAAACGCACTCGGCTCGCAGCCCTCGCCCCCATTGACCGACAGAATGGCACCAATGCCAGCCTCTTTGAGCGCTTGTAAATCCCAAGGATCTTTATTAGGGCCACTGCGCCCTGCGACTTTACCTTCAACTAACCAGAATAAGTGTTGCATAAACCTTACCTACGACAAGTGAGATGACAAGGAACGCCAGAGATAAGCTAAGAATAGCTTGTTTCCAACGACTTAAGATTTTTTACCCCAAAATTCAGCATTGGCAGGCGGTAACTGTTTACGTTTTTTTTTACCCATACCTTCAGGCTTGGCGACAGGTTTAGCTTGTTCTAACAGTTCGGCTGGCATTTCATCATCGGCTTCAAAACCGACAATTTGCTCACGCACTAACTTAAGTTTGTTCTTTTTCTCTATCACGCCAAAGTGGTGATAATCCTCATGGGAAATCAAGGTCACGGCTAAGCCTGCTTCACCGGCGCGGCCACTACGGCCAATACGATGCATATAATCTGCAGGGCTCCTTGGTAAATCAAAGTTGATCACCACAGGCAGTTTATCGATATCGATACCACGGGCGGCAATATCGGTCGCAATTAACACACTGATCTCGCCATTTTTAAAGCCATCGAGCACCCGCATACGCGCACCTTGGGCTTTATCGCCATGGAATACTTCGGCAGTGATCCCACGTTTAGACAGCTTTTGCGCTAAGTGATTACAGGTATTTTTGGCACTCACGAAGATCAACGCCTGTGACCACTGATGTTCTTTAATCAGATGCGCCAATAATGCGGTTTTCATCGGACGATTAACTGTAATCACCCGTTGATGAATCGTGCTTTCTTGCTCACTTTGCAATTGATATTCAAGTGGATTATTAAGCAGTTTTGCCGTTAACTCACGGACTTCTTCAGGGAATGTCGCAGAGAATAATAAGGTTTGTTTCTTGACGGGCAAAGCGTCGAGCACTTGAGCTAATTCTTCAGTAAAACCAAGGCTTAACATGCGGTCAGCTTCATCGAGCACTAAGGCGCTGACACGATTGAGTTTGATGGCATTACTGGACAACAGATCTAACAAACGACCCGGCGTTGCTACGAGGACGTCGGCGCCAGAGCGTAGACTCTGCATTTGCGCATTCACCGACACACCGCCAAACGCAGCGACAATTTTTAGCTTGCCATTAAGATGTGAGGCATAGGATAAAAAGCTGTCGGCGACTTGTTGTGCTAATTCACGGGTTGGGACTAAGACCAAACAACGAACATAAACGCCGGTCTTATCATCAGTTTTTGCTTCAACAAGTTGTTGCAACAGCGGCACGGCAAAGGCTGCCGTTTTACCCGAGCCCGTATTAGCACCGGCTAACACATCGCGCCCCGCAAGCACAGCGGGGATCGTCGCCGCCTGTACTGGTGTGGGCGAAACATACGCTAATTCGGTTAATCGATTTAGCAAGGGTGCAATAATGCCGAGTTGGGCAAAGCTTGCCGCAGAGGAAGAAGCCTGAGTCATAGAAAGTTTAACTGCTCACCAATATCTTAATAGGCGGCTATTCTAGCTTAAATATCGAGGCAATGCTTGGCAGTTTCCAGCGTTAATAACTGCTGTTTCATCGCAAGCCCATAGGCGTAACCCGTTAACTTGCCATTTTTGCCTATCACTCTATGGCAAGGCACGATAATCGCAATGGGATTGGCGCCATTAGCCGCGCCCACGGCGCGCACCGCCTTAGGCCGACCAATTTGCTCGGCAATCTGCCCATAGCTGCAGCTCTGACCATAATCTACATTGAGCAAAGCTTGCCAAACTTCACGCTGAAATTCAGTGCCTTTAGGTGCGAGCTTTACATTAAATTCAATTAGTTCACCTGCAAAATAACGCGCGAGCTGCACTTGAGTTTCACTAATATGTGCCTTAGCTTGATTGAGGGCATCCTCACTCACCTTAGCAAGCGCAATCTCAGTGCGATCCGAGCCGACAACCGTTAAATGACTCAGCCCATAGGCATTGGCATTTAACTGCAATATTCCGGCAGGACTCATAAAAGTATCTACGGCACAAGGCTGATACGCAGCAATACTCGGCGCTTGGCTCAATTGACGAATCGCATGTTTCATAATTTATCTCTCTATTTATGTCTTCAACTTAGATCGTTTTAGTCGCTATTGATGCCAAAGCTGAAAGGTTAAATAACTGCCCCAAGGCGCGATGTCTTGACTCAGCTGCTGACACAGTTTCGGGTAGTTAAGCGCACCCACAGCGGCTTCATCCAGCCTATGGGTCTTGCCATACAAGGCCAGCAAATGCTTTTTAACAATCAAATCGGTATGCAAAAACACATTGGGATCGCCCAAACCGCGGAGCTTAGCATACGCGATTGTCCAAGGACCTATGCCCTTAACGCTGAGCCAATCATCGACACTCGCCTCAGGATGATCGCAGATAAACGCCGCGAGCGCATTGAGCGCCAATTTACGAGCGCCGGGCATTTTTAGCTCTGTTAGACTCGCCTCACGAATGGCCTCGGGTGTAGGAAATAAACGATACTCGCAACCATTGAGACTAAAGCGCTCGCCATAGGCTTCAACCAATTGATTAAGTAGCTTAGTCGCCTGTACTACCGTCACTTGCTGGCCTAAAATCGCACGGCAGGCCGCCTCAAATAAGGAGCCTGCACCGGGAATCCGTAATCCCGAAAACGGTGTTAATCCTAAACTTGGTAGCGCACTTAAGCCTTGTTCAATCAGCAGCATATCCGCATCGAGATCTAAAATGCGTCGCACTTCAGTGACCAGCAATTGCAGCTCATCGACAGGAGAGTCTTCGGTCAACATTATCGCGAGTTTGAAGCGATTTAGCTTAGGCTCATGGATAATGTGCACTGTGCCGCGCATCTTACCTAGGGCAAAACAACGACCATATTCGAACCCATTATCGCCAGCTTTGGCCTCATCTACCACGGTCGCCTCATCACCAACGACATCGCTCGCTTGTGGATGACTCATCTGCGGTGTGAACCATTCCATCCCTGTTACCGCACGTAATCGATAAAACGCCAGCTGTGACGCCCAATCCAATGGTGGCCGATAATACTGATACAAGGTTAATCCATAGTGCGGCACAAATTCACCCATAGTATCAATCTCACTTAATCCTGTTAGTGGCTCAATCATGGACTCCTTTGCCGCTTTGGTTAATGCACTCTTTCTTAACTGCGTCGGCGTCAATTGCAAGGTTTGCTTAAACGCCTCATTGAAACGGCGAATACTGTTAAAACCCGCCGCCATCGCGACTTGAGTGATAGGTAATTGGGTTTGGTGCAATAATTGTTTAGCAAACAGTAACTGCCGATATAAGGCATATTGTTTTGGCGAAGTGCCAAAACCTTCGGTAAAGAGCTTATTGAGATAACGACTGCTGATCCCTAATCGGTCAGCCAATTGTGTTACTGTCGAGGCTGGCTCTCCCGATGATTTTCCCGCTAAGGCGCCCGCTTCGATTAAGCTAATGGCCCTCGCTAACGTTGTGCCAGTCCCCTTCCAAGGATTCGATCCCGGCGCACTGTCGGGCCGACAACGTAAACATGGGCGTAATCCCGCCTGCGCGGCTTTAATGGCCGAATCAAAATAACGCACATTTTGCTCTTTTGGCGCGACGGCGGGACACACAGTTCGGCAATAAATGCCCGTCGTTAAGACGCCCACAAAAAACTTACCATCAAACCGCGGATCGCGGCTCATCCTCGCCTCACGGCAAATGGACGCAGAAAGTTGCCCCGAATAGGACTCCAGCGAATGCACCGAATCTATTTCATCACGCTTAATCGCACTCTCAGACACTCTATCTGCACCCATTTTTCATCACGCCCGACAATATTCGCTCACAATTAATTTCTTGTTCATTACTTTACGTAAAACTAGCATGTAGCACTAGCGGAAAACGGAACTCAATCATTTCAATGCTTTTAGGGCATGAAATCCTATATGCTAGAGCCGACTATTTTTTATCTCACCATAGAGTTAATTCATGTTTAAACGATTTGAATCCTGGGTTGAAGCCCTACCCGATGATGAACCCACTAAACCACCCACAGGGGTTTATGCTTTTTGTCGCCACTATACTAAGGGCTACGAACTGCCGCTGATCTTAATGTCAGTGCTGACCGCCATGCTGGCCATGCTTGAAGTGTCACTGTTCGGATTCATGGGCCAATTAGTAGATTGGCTGGTGAAAAAAAATCCCGAAACCTTATTCCAAGACGAAGGGACGACCTTAATGCTGATGGGAGGTATGGTGATAATTGTGATGCCAATATTGGTATTACTGCATGCGCTTATCATGCATCAAACCTTGCTCGGCAATTATCCTATGTCGATCCGCTGGCTTGCACACCGTTATTTGCTAAAACAAAGTGTATCGTTTTATCAAGATGATTTTGCTGGCAGAATCGCCACCAAAGTCATGCAAACCTCCCTAGCCGTGCGCGAAACTGTGATGAAATTACTCGATGTATTGGTATACATTCTCGTGTATTTCACTTCTATGTTAGTGATGATCGCCAGCGCAGATCTGCGCTTAGTCATACCTATGCTCATCTGGCTTGCACTGTATGTTGGGCTGCAATGGTACTTTGTACCTAGGCTGAAAAGTGTCTCTACCGAACAAGCCGATGCGCGCTCGACCATGACAGGCCGTATTGTCGACAGTTATACCAACATCACCACAGTGAAACTATTTGCCCACACGCAAAAAGAAGCCGAATACGCCAAATCCAGTATGCGGATATTCTTAGACACGGTTTATCGCCAGATGCGCTTAGTAACGGGCATCAGTGTCAGCGTGCAAATTATCAACTATGTACTCGCATTCAGCATTGCCGCTGTATCGATAGCTCTGTGGACTGATAATGCAATCACGGTAGGCGCCATCGCCATTGCGGTCAGTTTAGCACTGCGCTTAAACGGCATGTCACAGTGGATCATGTGGGAAATCAGTTCATTATTTGAAAATATCGGCACTGTCACCGATGGGATGAACACCTTATCGAAAACAACGATCATCCAAGATGAGCCAAACGCCAGGCCGTTGGTCGTCAATCATGGCAAGATTGATTTCAACCAAGTGTGTTTCCATTACGGTGAGCAGACTGGCGTGATTGAAGATCTGAATTTGAATATTAAAGCAGGTGAAAAAGTTGGCTTAGTGGGGCGTTCTGGCGCAGGTAAATCGACCCTAGTGAATCTACTAATGCGATTCTACGATGTTGAAAAAGGTCAGATTAATATCGATGATCAAGACATCAAGATGGTTATGCAAGATTCACTGCGTTCGCAAATTGGCATGGTGACCCAAGATACCTCCCTCTTGCACCGCACCATTCGCGAGAATATTCTTTACGGCAATCCCAGTGCCAGTGAAGAGCAACTTGATCGCGCGATTAAACAAGCTCAAGCCTATGACTTTATTCAGGAACTCAGTGATCCTAACGGTAATCATGGCTTAGATGCCCAAGTGGGTGAACGCGGCGTAAAACTCTCTGGTGGCCAAAGACAGCGTATCGCCATCGCGCGGGTTTTATTGAAAAATGCGCCCATTTTACTGCTTGATGAAGCCACATCTGCACTAGATTCCGAAGTCGAAGCTGCTATTCAAGAAAGTTTGTATGAATTAATGCAAGGCAAGACAGTGATCGCGATTGCCCATCGACTTTCGACTATTGCCGCGATGGACAGGTTAATTGTATTAGATCAAGGCCGAGTCGTTGAGCAAGGCACGCACCATGAACTCATCGCCGCAGGCGGTATTTATGCTCAATTATGGGCGCACCAAACCGGTGGATTCTTAGGTGTAGACTAAGCCAAAGGTGAGATGACGAAAGGCGACACTCAGCAGTGAGTGTCGCCTTTTTTATCTCAAATAAGTTTCCACCTAATTCTGCCCTCTTCCCACATAGCTTCACTCTTACACTCGCCCGCATATTCACCGCAACGATACACTATTCAGCTATTACAATAGCTACCGTAAGAACGGTTCACTTCAAATTGCGCTCGTTTAGCGATTGGAAGCATGAGATAAATCGCGATTAACGATTCAACTTATCAGTATTGAAAGTGGCAGCATTCAAAGTGCCAACACACTGAACAATCCGAAAGGTGAGTTTGAGCCATGGATTAGCGCAAAGTTAAGCAGGAAAACGCTTCAATAATCTTTGTCACACGATTAAACAGAATGACTTCACCACAGGAAGTAAGCCTCTCGAAGCATTATTTATCTTAATGTGGATGGTTTGAATTATTGGGTAAATTCGGCAAATAACTCGGGGCGTATGACTCGTAAATGAATCGGGGAGATCTCAATTTAATACTCAAAATTTAGACACAAAAAAACCACCTTGAGGTGGTTTATTGTCTTTAATCAAAGTTTCGATAAACCTTGATTAAAATTGGTATCCCCTAGGGGATTCGAACCCCTGTTACCGCCGTGAAAGGGCGGTGTCCTAGGCCTCTAGACGAAGGGGACCCGGACTTATGATTTAACTCGTAACCGAGCTTTGTAACACATTCACTTCAGTAGGCTAGGAAGCAAATGCCTTGTTCTTACCAAACAACTCGTTAGTTATTTGCTAGGAACCACTCTCTATAAAATATAGATGGTATCCCCTAGGGGATTCGAACCCCTGTTACCGCCGTGAAAGGGCGGTGTCCTAGGCCTCTAGACGAAGGGGACCCGGACTTATGTTTTAACTCGTAACCGAGCTTTGTAACACATTCACTTCAGTAGGCTAGGAAGCAAATGCCTTGTTCTTACCAAACAACTCGTTAGTTATTTGCTAGGAACCACTCTCTATAAAATATAGATGGTATCCCCTAGGGGATTCGAACCCCTGTTACCGCCGTGAAAGGGCGGTGTCCTAGGCCTCTAGACGAAGGGGACCCGGACTTATGATTTAACTCGTAACCGAGCTTTGTAACACATTCACTTCAGTAGGCTAGGAAGCAAATTCCTTGTTCTTACCAAACAACACGTTAGTTATTTGCTAGGAACCCAAATGTGGTATCCCCTAGGGGATTCGAACCCCTGTTACCGCCGTGAAAGGGCGGTGTCCTAGGCCTCTAGACGAAGGGGACCCGGACTTATGATTTAACTCGTAACCGAGTTTTGTAACACATTCACTTCAGTAGGCTAGGAAGCAAATGCCTTGTTCTTACCAAACAACTCGTTAGTTATTTGCTGGAACCACTCTCTATAAAATATAGATGGTATCCCCTAGGGGATTCGAACCCCTGTTACCGCCGTGAAAGGGCGGTGTCCTAGGCCTCTAGACGAAGGGGACCCGGACATATTAATTTGAACATTTCCTTCTTATATAAAGAAAAAGGTTCCCGTTTAACATCTACGGTGTCCTAGGCACTCTCTTCTAAAAGAACGAAGGGGACCCGGACTTATGATTTAACTCGTAACCGAGCTTTGTAACACATTTGCTTTAATAGGCTAGGAAGCAAATGCCTTGTTCTTACCAAACAACACGTTAGTTATTTGCTAGGAACCCAAATGTGGTATCCCCTAGGGGATTCGAACCCCTGTTACCGCCGTGAAAGGGCGGTGTCCTAGGCCTCTAGACGAAGGGGACCCGGACATATTAATTTGAACTTAACGTTCCCGTTTAACATCTACGTTCTCATAGGCACTATTCTAAGTAGCGAAGTGTGCCTTGGGTGTATTAATTTAAACTTTCGTTTCTGCTTAATAAGGCAGTAAATTGGTGGAGCTACACGGGATCGAACCGTGGACCTCTTGCATGCCATGCAAGCGCTCTCCCAGCTGAGCTATAGCCCCAAATTTTTGTCAACACAGCTAACTTTAGCAGTATATGTATCAGCAGAAATTTAGATTTTGTTCTTACCAAACAACACGTTAGTTATTTGCTAGGAACCAATATTTGGTATCCCCTAGGGGATTCGAACCCCTGTTACCGCCGTGAAAGGGCGGTGTCCTAGGCCTCTAGACGAAGGGGACCCCGGACATATTAATTTGAGCTTTTCGCTAGAAAAGATTCCCGTTTAACATCTACGGTAAGTAAGTTTGGTGGAGCTACACGGGATCGAACCGTGGACCTCTTGCATGCCATGCAAGCGCTCTCCCAGCTGAGCTATAACCCCAAACTTATCTAACTACATTTAAGTGCACTGCAAGCATTTGCTCGACTGTGTCTCAACTGCGTGGCGCATTCTATGCAGCGCACCTAAAAGTGTCAACTCGTTTTTTTAGGAATTTATTCTATCTGCTACAAATTCAATCGCTTTGGATATTCTTTGCTCAGAACGGCTTCTTCCAATTAAAAATAGTGTGATATCTAAGCCTGGAGACTGCCCAGCCCCTGTTACTGCAACACGTAAAGGCATACCGACCTTACCCATACCCACATCTAATTCAGTCGCAGTATCTTCAATTGCCTGATGAATAGCTTCAGCTGTCCACTCAGTTAATGCCGATAATTTCTGTTGCACCAGTTGCAATGGCTCTAACGCAACACCGCGTAAATGCTTTTTCGCCTGTGCTTCATCAAACTCAGCAAAATCTTCATAGAAATAGCGGCTAGATGCAGCTAACTCTTTTAGAGTCTTAGCGCGCTCAGCTAATGCAGTGACCACTTCAGCTAATGCTGGGCCATTTGACAGATCAATTTTTTGATCGTCCATGTGCCATTGTAAGTGTGTTGCCACATATTCTGGATCTAGGCTCTTTATATAGTGTTGGTTCAACCACACCAGTTTATCGGTATTAAAAGCAGAAGCGGCTTTGTTGATGTCACTCAACTTAAAGAATTGCTTCATTTCTTCTAATGAGAAAATCTCTTGGTCGCCATGTGACCAACCTAAACGCACTAAATAGTTCAGCAGTGCTTCTGGTAAATAGCCATCGTCACGGTACTGCATTACGCTAACAGCGCCATGGCGCTTAGACAACTTAGCGCCGTCATCACCTAGAATCATAGATACGTGTGCATATTCTGGGATCGGCGCCCCTAATGCTTTAAGAATGTTGATTTGACGCGGGGTATTGTTGATATGATCTTCACCACGCACCACACAAGTGATCCCCATATCCCAATCATCAACCACCACACAGAAGTTATAGGTTGGTACGCCGTCGGTACGGGCGATGATCAAGTCATCTAATGCATCGTTAGAAAATTCAATCCGACCACGAACATGGTCATCAAATACCACTGAACCACCGATTGGATTTTTAAAACGCACCACAAATGGTTCATCAGTCTCGCGAGCGGGTAAGTCGCGACAGCAACCATCATACTTTTGTGCTTCACCGTTAGCGGCCTGTGATTCTCTTAAGGCATCGATTCGCTCACGTGAACAGTAACATTTATACGCTGTGCCCTTTTCTAACATTTGAGCAATGATTTCGTTATAACGGTCAAAACGCTTAGTTTGGTAATATGGGCCCTCGTCCCATGTCAAACCTAGCCAGTTCATGCCTTCTAAAATCGCATCGCAAGCGGCTTGAGTCGAACGCTCAATATCAGTGTCTTCAATACGTAATACAAACTCACCGTTATTGGCACGGGCTTGTAACCAAGAATAAAGTGCAGTACGGGCACCACCAACATGCAAGAAACCGGTAGGACTAGGGGCAAAACGCGTCTTAGTTGTCATAATGGGACACTAACCTATATAAAGTCGTCTAGATAAAGACAATCACGATAAAAAAAGTGGGCTTATTCTAACAGTCAAAGCAGGCGCTGCAAATGGGACAAGCTTCACAGTATCACTTATCTGGTTAAATCGTGTCGCGAATCCCTCCCTTTTATAGGGAAGCCAATATAAAGCGATATATAAAGGTGGCACTATTGCTATCACCACCATTGATGAATGCTAACACTTGAGAAGATTTTTCAGGCTTTATATTCCAACCCCTAAATCTCTACACCTATATTCCTTCGACTATAAATATCTGCGCCATCGAACACGCGCATCTATACACTATCAATGCACTCATGCTGTTAGTGCGCTAATTTTTATAAATCACTCACTTCCTCAGCACTTTTACCACAAAAAAGTCAGGTGAATGGGATGAGTTCAACTCGTATTTAATCGCGAGCGTCCAAATTACGTACCATTGACTGGCGAATTAAATAACACTTTGATCGGCGGCGTGATTAGCATTAAGCCAATATGGACAAAAATAGCGCGACCAATGCTTTTTTCACTAAAAAGCGTTGACACTAGATCGAACCTCCCTATAATACGGCTCCACACAGCGAGGTCGATTAGCTCAGCTGGGAGAGCACCTCCCTTACAAGGAGGGGGTCACTGGTTCGAGCCCAGTATCGACCACCATATTTTCTACAAAGAAATTATGGCATACAAAACGTTATATCCCAGGTCGCTTAGCTCAGCTGGGAGAGCACCTCCCTTACAAGGAGGGGGTCACTGGTTCGAGCCCAGTAGCGACCACCATATAACTTGATGTATTAATGTGTAAAAGTCATTCCCAGGTCGCTTAGCTCAGCTGGGAGAGCACCTCCCTTACAAGGAGGGGGTCACTGGTTCGAGCCCAGTAGCGACCACCATTCTTTAGTGAAGAATGACTTAAAAATTGTGTAGTTTAAGAATGCCCAGGTCGCTTAGCTCAGCTGGGAGAGCACCTCCCTTACAAGGAGGGGGTCACTGGTTCGAGCCCAGTAGCGACCACCACATTCTGCAATACACATGTTATATCCCAGGTCGCTTAGCTCAGCTGGGAGAGCACCTCCCTTACAAGGAGGGGGTCACTGGTTCGAGCCCAGTAGCGACCACCATATTCTGCAACACACATGTTATATCCCAGGTCGCTTAGCTCAGCTGGGAGAGCACCTCCCTTACAAGGAGGGGGTCACTGGTTCGAGCCCAGTAGCGACCACCATAAATCTCCCACAATAAACTTTACCCACGCGCTTACTCAACTATGCTTGATCTCAATCAGCGAGTGATAAGTTATGCTATTCGGCATTTTATATTTCGTTAAATACTAAGCACTATCGACACTCAGCCTGATTTCATTCTGCTTTAGCATTTTTGGAGATCAACATTATGGCCAGCGTCAGTCAATCCGCTTCTCTTGCCAATATCGCCACTTATTTAAAGCATACCCACGCCTGCGATGAGCAAACGGCTCTAAAAGAAGCGCGGGAAGTCATGCATAATCTCGTCAGCATGCGCCAAAAAGGCTTTATTACCGGTTGGTACTTTGATGAACAAGGCCATTTAGCCTTGTTACCTAGCGATGCTATCCTTAAACGTATTCTTTTAGAGGATGACTAACAGCATCAAATGAATTGTGTCTTGTTTGACTACGATAGCTATCGACTTAACCTCCCTAGACTTCACATCTCACCTACACTTCTTCTCCTAAAGCAGCTCACCACAATATTTGTCGTTATATCGCATACTTTTACGGCTTTTTTTGATCTGAAAATAACTAAGTTTGTTTAATTTTTCTGCAACTATAAAAACCGTCAATTTGGGGTGGATCTTCTCTATGGGTGGGTTTCCACCCAAACACAAAATCACTGTGAGCGAGATCTCACCCACCAAACTAAAAGTGTGACAAACATCAAATGAACTACACTTTAGTAACCAAACACTTACAGAAGCTAGTGTAAGTTGGCGTGGTATTTGCCTTTAGTAAGACAGACCTCAGGGAAATCAAGGCTGTATTCCTACTCAAACTTGGTAACAAACTAACCAAGACTGAGGACAAATCCTAACAACAGAAAAAGGAACTCAAGATGATATTGAATCAACAAACTGGATTGACCCGTCCACTCAAAACCTTAGTCAAAATGCTCGCTGTTGCCTCCGTATTTGCGACCAGTTTTAACGTATTTGCAGAACCGATTGAAATTAAGTTTTCACACGTAGTGGCAGAAAACACACCTAAAGGCCAAATGGCACTTAAATTTAAAGAACTCGTTGAACAACGTTTACCAGGTGAATACAAAGTCAGTGTATTTCCTAGCTCACAGTTATTTGGGGATAACAACGAACTAGCGGCACTGCTGTTAAACGACGTACAATTTGTCGCGCCTTCACTCTCAAAGTTTGAGCGTTACACTAAACGTCTACAAATATTCGATTTACCTTTCCTATTCAATGATATGGATGCCGTGAACCGTTTCCAACAAGGTGAAGCTGGTCAAACATTACTGAACTCCATGAGCCGTAAAGGGATTGTCGGTCTGGGTTATTTACACAATGGTATGAAACAGTTCTCATCTAACACACCACTTAAAAATCCTGCTGATGCAAAAGGCTTGAAATTCCGCGTTATGGCATCTGATGTTCTAGCAGCCCAGTTTGATGCTGTTGGTGCAATCCCTGTGAAAAAACCTTTCTCTGAAGTATTTACCCTACTTCAAACCCGCGCTATCGATGGTCAAGAAAACACTTGGTCAAATACTTATTCACAAAAGTTCTATGAAGTGCAAAGCCAAATCACTGAAAGTAATCACGGTGTTCTCGACTATATGGTCGTGACCTCTGACACTTTCTGGAAAGGTCTACCTGCTGACAAACGTAAGATCATCAAAGAAGCTTTAGACGAATCTATCGCATTAGGTAACAAGATTGCCGCTGAAAAAGACAATGAAGACAAACAGTTAATCCTTGATTCTAAACGTTCACAGTTAGTAACTCTGTCTCCTGCTGAACGTCAAAAATGGGTTGAGGTAATGAAACCTGTTTGGGCTAAGTTTGAAGATCAAATCGGTAAAGATGTGATTGATGCTGCTGTTGCTGCAAATAAATAATAATGATGATAGCCGCTTAAGCTCAACCGAGCTTAGGCGGCCATTTCAGCGAGGGGATTATGGCTGTGATATCGCGAATATTTGGTTATATTGAAGAAGGTGTGCTCAATTTATTGATCACTCTGATGACGCTGTTAGTGTTTTCAGAAGTCGTCGCCCGCTTCTTCTTCAACACGGGTTTTCTTTGGATCCAAGAACTTACATTAACCTTTTGCGGTTGGTTTGTGTTATTTGGTATGTCCTATGGGGTTAAAGTCGGTGCCCATATTGGTGTCGATGCGTTTGTTAAAAATTTAGCGCCAAAGGCTAAAAAGATAGTATCTCTTATTACTGCCTTTGTTTGTATCGTCTACTGCGGACTCTTTTTAAAAGGCAGTTGGGATTACTTAAGCCAGATGTATCAAATCGGTTTGCCTATGGAAGACATTCATTTCCCACAATTTATATTAAAAAGCCTTGATCCAGATTTTGCTTGGAACACTTTAAAAATAGATATTGAAGATGGCGCAATACCGATTTGGTTATCTCAAAGTATTTTAATCATTGGCTTTTTTATGTTGACTTGGCGTTTCGTCGAACTCTTTATCGCCATTCTGCGTGACCAAGTCTCAGGCTTCCAATTTGCCGATGAAGCGAAAGAAAGTATGCATTTAATCGATGAGAGCGCTAAAAACGCTAAAGTAGATCCAGTCTCTGACCAAAAGGAGGCTAAATAATGGCTATTGCAACCCTATTTACCGCCCTATTCGTATGTATGTTTCTCGGTATGCCTATCGCTATTGCATTAGGTTTTTCCAGCATGCTGACGATTTTATTGTTCTCGAATGATTCCTTAGCCTCAGTTGCACTCAAGCTGTATGAGTCTTCATCAGAGCATTACACTTTACTCGCTATCCCCTTCTTTATTCTGTCATCCGCCTTCCTATCAACGGGTGGTGTTGCTAGACGGATTATCGATTTTGCCATGGACAGTATTGGACATGTCCGTGGTGGATTAGCGATGGCATCCGTTATGGCGTGTATGCTGTTTGCTGCGGTTTCTGGATCATCTCCTGCGACTGTTGCGGCAATTGGTTCTATCGTCATAGTCGGCATGGTAAAAGCAGGTTATCCCGAAAAATTTGCTGCAGGCGTGATCACGACCTCTGGCACTCTCGGGATTTTGATCCCACCTTCAATCGTCATGTTAGTGTATGCCGCAGCAACGGAAGTATCGGCTGCAAAAATGTTTATGGCAGGCTTAATCCCAGGTTTAATGATGGGATTTATATTGATGATCGTCATTTATATCGTTGCCCGCTTTAAAAACTTGCCCTCACGTCCTTTTCCTGGCGTTAAACAACTGGGGATTTCAAGTGCCAAGGCAATGGGTGGATTAGCACTCATCTTTATCGTATTAGGCTCTATCTATGGTGGCGTTGCGAGCCCAACCGAAGCATCAGCTGTGGCTTGTGTATATGCTTACCTTATTGCAGTATTTGGCTACCGTGATATCGGGCCATTAAAAGACGTGGCATGGCGTAATCAAGGTGAAAACTTAGCCAAAGCAACTGCGCGTAACTTAGGCCATATGTTCTTAGGACTGATTAAAACGCCTATCGACAAAGACATACGTCATGTTGTGCGCGATGGTGCCAAGGTCAGTATCATGCTGCTGTTTATCATAGCTAACGCTATGCTATTTGCGCATGTATTAACCACAGAACGTATCCCTCACATTATTGCTGAGTATATTGTTAGCATGGGTTTACCCGCCTGGGGATTCCTGATCATCGTTAACTTACTGTTGCTTGCTGCCGGTAACTTTATGGAGCCATCGGCGATTGTACTCATTATGGCGCCAATTCTGTTCCCTATTGCAACGCAATTAGGCATAGATCCTATCCACTTAGGTATCATAATGGTCGTGAACATGGAGATCGGTATGCTAACGCCGCCGGTGGGACTCAATCTCTTTGTCACCGCTGGGATCACGGGACGCAGTATTGGTTGGGTGATTCAGTCGGTTCTACCTTGGTTACTCGTGATGCTAGCCTTCTTAGCCCTGATTACTTACGTACCACAGATTTCACTCTTCTTACCTGAATGGTTGGATTCGATGCGTGGATATTAGTCTGCAATTCAAGGTTGTGAGATTACCCCTTGATTACAGATAGATTTTAAGCGAGCCTAGTCAGGCTCGCTTTGTTTTATTATGCGCAGTATCAGTTATTGATCCCGTTGCTTTATCAGGATAACCACCATGTTGCCCATGACGCCTAAGGCCAAGAAACGCCTCTTTCTGACCGTTGTGTTACTTGCAGGCCTATTTGCAACCCTCAAACTGACCTACTGGGTGCATTTGCATCAAGGTAAAATCGAGATCCAAAAGCAATCGGAGAAACAACTAAAGGAATTAGTCAGTTTTCTCGATGGTGCACTATCGCGCTACGAAAGTATTCCCCACGTGCTCTCGACTAACCCAATGCTCGCCAATGTCCTGAACGACCAGCAGAATCCTGATAAAGTCCAAGAGCTTAATTTATATCTCGAAGAAATTCAGCATGTCACCGAAGCATCCGATATCTATCTGATCGATGCCTTAGGTATCGCCATTGCCGCCAGTAACTGGCAACAAAGTTTTTCCTTTATTGGCAAGGACTACTCCTTTAGACCCTATTACACAGATGCTATCTCGGGCAATCTAGGCCGTTATTACGCAGTGGGTACCAGCTCAGATAAGCGCGGATTTTATTTCTCTTACCCTATTTATCAACAAGGTGGTAAAGGCATACTTGGGGCCATCATAGTCAAAGTTAATATTGCCGACATAGAGCAACAAAGTACCAGTATCGCGATTGCGGGTCAGTATCAGTTCCTTATCAGTGATCCTGAGGATATCGTCTTTATTTCCAGTATCGATGAATGGCGGTTAAAGTCACTAACCCCGCTTACCCAAGCCAAGCAATATGCCCTTAATGCCTCAAAACGCTATGCAGAACGTCCCATAGGAGAGTTGTTGATGAAGCCGCCCTATGAAAGTGGTAGTCAAGCTATGCTTTACCAACTGCAAACGGGTACAGACCATGAACAATACATGGACATCCACCAATCAATGGCTAAAGCAGGCTGGCGAGTACACATCTTAGCGCCAATCAAACCTTTACTGACCTCTTTGCCCGCACTGATGTTACTGTCAGCCAGTATTTATCTTTTGCTGGCACTCAGCATCCTATTTAACGCCGAGCGCCGTCGCAATCTACACCGAATGCAACTAGCGCAAAGCCTATTAGAACAGCGAGTTGAAGAACGCACTCAGGACTTACAGCAGGCCAACAATCAACTCAAAGATACTCAAGATGAGCTGATCCAAGCGGCAAAACTGACAGTGATAGGCAGTTTATCCGCCAGTATTAACCATGAACTCAATCAACCACTCGCGGCACTTCGAAGCTATGCCCAAAATACCCAAACTTTTCTCGCCCGTGATATGCAAGATAAGGCACTGGATAATATCAAGATTATTATTGAACTTACCGACAGATTAGCCGATATTGTTGGGCAATTTAAAAGCTTCACCCGCAAGAGCCAAGGCGCTGATAGCGCAACCGATATTGGCCGCTGTATCAAGCAAGCCCTGACCATAGTTCAACCTGCAATTGATAAACAGGGTGTTGAACTCGATGTACAATTACCCAACGGCAACTATCAGGTTTGGGGCGATAAGGTTAGATTACAACAAGTGTTTGTCAACATTATGAGCAACGCCATTGTCGCTATGCAACAATCAGTTAAACGCCAATTGGTTATCCGCGTGACCAGTGAAGATAAGTTTTGCATCAGCATCCAAGATTCGGGCCCTGGTGTGCGTGAAAGCCAAATGGAGAAAATCTTCGAACCCTACTTTACCACCAACGAACGGCACGGATTGGGGCTAGGCTTATCAATTTCACAACGTATTATCGAATCCATGCAAGGCCAAATTAACGTTGCCAATGCCGAAGAGGGTGGCGCTATTTTCCAGATAATTTTACCTATTTACTTGCTCGAGGAACGTTAGTTTTATGAGTGTGCCCAATTCAATTCAAGATTATTCTGTTCTCATCATCGACGATGAGCCGCACATAGGCACAGTTCTCGTTCAACTATTTGAACTGGAGGGCATTAAGGCGCTCGCCACCACAGAACCCAAAGGTATCGCTAAGTTGCTGCATAAAGATTGGGCGGGAATGGTGATATCGGATGTCAACATGCCACAATTAGACGGCATCAGCTTAATGCAACAAATCCGTCTGCAAGATCCCGATCTCCCCGTTGTCCTACTCACTGGTTTTGGTGATATTGCCATGGCAGTCAATGCCTTAAAACAAGGCGCCTACGACTTTCTCGAAAAACCCTTTAATAACGAACATATACTCGATGTGGTTAAACGCGCCTTAGAAAAACGCAGTCTAACCTTAGAGAACCGCAAGCTTAAAAAGGATCTCGAAAGCCAAAGCGTACCGGGCCCTCGTATTTTGGGCAACAGTGTCGGCATCAACCGTATGCGCCACATCATAACCCAAGTGATAGATACGCCTGCGGATGTGTTAATTGAAGGCGAAACCGGTACAGGTAAAGAACTTGTTGCCCGCTATTTACACGACCACAGCAGCCGCAGCCAAGCCAACTTTGTCGCCATCAACTGTGGTGCAATCCCCGAAAACTTAATTGAAAGTGAACTCTTTGGCGCCGAAGCGGGGGCCTTTACTGGCGTCGATAAGATGCGCATTGGCAAATTTGAATATGCCAATGGTGGCACGTTATTTTTAGATGAAATTGAGAGTACGCCACTGTCGCTGCAAGTAAAACTGCTGCGGGTACTTGAAGACCGTAAGGTTGAACGCTTAGGGTCAAACAAAAGCATCAGCCTTGATATACGGGTAATCGCCGCCACTAAAGTAGATTTAAAGAGCTTGTGTGACACCGGGGAATTTCGCCAAGACTTGTTGTATCGCTTAAATCTGGTGACTGTGCCCATCCCTCCCCTGAGAGATCGCCGTGAAGATATTCCGTTACTCTTTTTACACTTTGCCCGCGTCGCATCGGCACGCTATCACAAAGCGCTTATTGCCTTAAATGCGGAGCAAAACGCGATACTGACTTCCCACGACTGGCCAGGCAATGTGCGTGAGTTACGTAATCTCGCCGAACGCTTTGTGCTGCTGGGCGGAGAAGCCGCCTTTGCTGGCACGTTAGGCAATACTCCAAGCCTGCACTCGAGTATGTCCCTGCTACAAAGGGTAGAGTTTTTTGAACGGGTACTGATTGAAGAAGCACTTAGCCACAACAAGGGCAGTATTAAGCAGACCATGGAGCAGCTAGAACTGCCCCGAAAAACCCTCTACGACAAAATGCGTAAATACGATTTAGACCGCAAACAGTACATTAATTCCGATGACTAAAAGGCATATTTAAGCTTTAGACCAACGCCCGTTTGACATGAGTTTGATGGTAATGCAAACGGGTGATAGCTAAGGCGATCAAGGCTAATAAGGTTAACGACCCCATCACCACACCTCGCCACTGCGCCTCATGCCAAAACATCATCAAATAAGGGCCGCCAATCGCAGCACCTAAGTAATAACAACATAAATAGAGTGACGTCGCCTTAGCTCGATCACGACTGGCCCGCATTGCAACAAAGGAATTACAGCAACTGTGGGTAAGGAAGAACCCACAGGCGGTCATTAAAAAACCTAAGCTAATGGTTAAGGTCGTATCAAACAGGGTCAGTAAACTGCCGAGTAACATCACGCACCAAGACCATTGATACAACTTATGTTGACCAAATTTGGCGAGCCACTTTGCAGTAAAATACGAAGCGACAGTCCCGCTGGAATAACACAGAAAAATCAAGGTGGCTTGGAAACGACTCCATTCATAGGGTGGAGCCATCAAATGCAGTTGAATAAAGCTAAATTGATTCACCATCATCATAAAGGTCAAGCCACCAATCGCGTAGACCAAACGCATTTGCGCATCGGTGAGATGATGACTAAAGCCATGAAGATCTTGCGCTAAACGGACGCGTTTTGATAAGGAAGGCTCAGTGTTACTGGGGGACATCGACTGCGCATCGGCAAGTGAAGGCAGCAAATAGTTCACTAAAGCCACCCCCGCTAACGTCACTAGAAACAGCAACCACATAGATTCTTGCCAAGATAAAAACTGCGACATTAAACCACCGAGCAGACGTCCAACAATCCCGCCAATACTGTTCGCCATGATATAAATGCCTGCGGCTTTCAGCATAGTGCTTGGTGATAATTGCTCCTTAAAGTACGCCATGGCAATCGCAGGTACGGCAGCGAGTAATACACCTTGTAGCAATCGCACTAGCACTAACCCATTAAAATCCGGTGCCCAAATTAATAGTAAGTTAGACAATGCCAATAACCACAAGCTGACAATAATTGGAGTGTGTCGACCGATACGATCTGACAGTACCGCATACAAGAGCAATGAAAAGGCTAAGGAAAAACTGGTCACCGACAGGATCAAGGTTGCTTTAGAGCCTGATACCGCAAAATGTTCCGCAATCAGCGGCAACATGCCTTGCATTAAATACAAGTTGATATAGACCACCACTGAAGCGACGCAGAGCGCCCACATCAATCGGGTGTCACGCTGTTTATTGTCAATCATAGTATCTAATACGGCTTGCACGGGAGCCTCAACTAAGTAGCACTCATAGGATAGACAAAGGTTATCACTGGGCATAACATAACAATAATAGATAATATCTATCGTAATCATTGATTTTTGTTATAGAAATAGCGCACCAAAAGTACACTTCTTGCCACTAATAAAATAGTACGAGCCCGATTAATGGATATTCGCCAACTCAAACATTTAGATGCCCTTGCC
Organism: Shewanella oncorhynchi; assembly: GCF_030848765.1. Taxonomy (NCBI): domain Bacteria; kingdom Pseudomonadati; phylum Pseudomonadota; class Gammaproteobacteria; order Alteromonadales; family Shewanellaceae; genus Shewanella; species Shewanella oncorhynchi. The sequence goes on along the minus strand of NZ_CP132914.1, from coordinate 1,738,457 downwards.
AATACCGGCAGCTTTACCGCCGCAGCCAAGAAACTGAATATGGCTCAGCCCGCGTTAAGCCAAAGTATCAAGCGCTTAGAGGTCGCACTCGGCGTCACCTTAGTCAATCGTACGAGCAACAAGAATGATAAACTGCTCACACTCACGGCCGAAGGTATAGTCCTGCATCAACACGCCACTTTGATCCTAAAACAAGTTAAGCAGGCCGAAGCGCAAATCCGCGCCATGGCCAATCTCACCTCGGGAGAGGTCCGCATTGCCGTGCCGGGCATGCTGGGTTCTTTCTATCTCCCCTCGCGCTTAATGGCTTTTCGGCATAAGTACCCCGAGTTGAAACTATCACTGTTTGAAGGCGGGACGCGGGATGCACTGCGCATGTTGCAACAGGAAGAAGTGGATATTGCGATCATTACCGCCCAAGACCTACAGCCCGAATTTGATAGTCAGCTGTTGATCCGTGAGCAAATGGTGATCGCCATGGGTGCCGAACACCCTTTAGCGGAACATAGCGCTGTGAGTCTACATGACTTTTTCGACCATGAATTAGTGATGTTCAAAACAGGTTATTTCCACCGTGAGTGGATACTCTCTCAAGCCAAAGAATTAGGCAAAAAGCCCAATATTGCCTTCGAGACCAATTTGATTAATCTGATTAAACAGATTGTTTCCCAAGGATTTGGGATCACCAGTGTACTTGAGATGGCGATAAGCTCAAAAGATGACATTTTAGCCAAACCCTTCGATCCACCGGTATTTTTAAACCTCCATATTGCATGGAAAAAGCAGCGCCCCGTCAGCCAAGCAGACCGCGCCTTTGTCGATTTTTTAATGTCAAATCGCTAACACAAACCAGCAAATGCAAAAAGGGCTGATATCAATATCAGCCCTCCTCTCTTACCATTAAACCTTCCGATTTTACTCTGAGGGTTTAGCCTTGTTTACGACGACCAAAAGCAAAAGGTAGCAACAACAAGCTTAACCAACTTAAGGCACCACCATCATCTTTCTTGGCTGGTGTTTCAGTCACAGATACAGACACAACACTTGAATCTTTATTACCGTGGTTATCAGACACTGTCAGTTGGAATGAAACAGTCTGAGCAGAGCCACTCACGTTTGGTGCGACGAGATTAAGCTTGGCCGCATTAGCGTCAAAGTTAAAGCTGGTGCCTCCTAACTGAGTCCATTTGTAGGTCAAAGGATCATTGTTGGCATCCGACGACTTACTCGCATCGATGAACAAAGGTTTACCTTCTTGGACAGTGGCAGGAGCTTCAATCACAGCTACTGGCGCCACTTCTGGAACATCAAATTGATACTCCTGCTTCAAGATTTCAGCCGAGTCGTTATTCACTTTGTTGGTCAATGCCACTATGTTGCCTTGACTCGCCTTACGTGGCACTAAGTCAAAGGTGACATCTAATGCCGCAGCAGCAGAGGCCATTTCGATAGTCCAAGTGATCTTATTGCCCACTTGCGCACCTTGATGGCTAATATTAGCCACTTCATGACCTTCAGGTAATAACGCCTCTAGGGTGTAAACACGGGTTTCTTGCGTTTTGTTCGCTTCAATACGTGTCTTCATCACTTTAGCGGTGCCAGGTGTTAATTCACCAGAAACAGTACTGCCTAGAGGAGGTAATACGTCATCACTAACGCGCTCAAATACGACCGGAATTTTAACAGGTGCGACTTTGTCATCAGTGGTGGTCAGCGTCAGCATAGCTATGCCAGCATCTCCCACTAGCATCGCTTGTTTCCATGCTAAGTTGACATTGAAATCTTTATGATCACCCGTAAGATTTGCAGTTAAGTTATCACCCGCTTCATCATATAAGGTTACTTGTTTCAAACTAAAGGCATCATCCGCATCGGCTGCAGATGCCTGATAGTTTTGTACAACGACAATATACTCACCCTTCACTGGGTTCTTAATGGATACACTTTCCTTTGAACCGCCAAACGCAGAAGATGCCGCGATAGAAAGCTTGCTACCGTCTTTCTTATCGAGTATCACAAACATGTCTAAGTCAGGAGAGGTTGTATTACCGATTGATGCATTGAAATATAAAGCTTTATCTTCAACATTAAAGCTAAATACTTTTACGCCATCGGCCAAATCATCAAATGCACTATCGGTATTTGAATCCTGTTTCACACTTGATTCATAAGTAGCGCTTAATTTAAGTGCAGTCACTGTCGCCGCAACACCCGGTAGATCAATCGCTTTCAAGTGCGCCAAATTACGTTCATCTGCATCACGTGAGGCTGAAACATTAACCAAAGCAGGTAAATCGCGTTTAGCTATCTTAGCTACGATCGGCATATTAGCCGTTGGGAAAGTATCGGACGTTAATACTAAGTTACCAAAGCCCCAACTTGCACCGACGTCAGTCACATCCGCAGTCACTGTAATCGTTTGGCTTTCACCTTTTTTGAGATTAAAGCTTTCTGGCGTCACAGTTAACGCGAATTTATCCGTTGCGGAAACGCCTTTTGCAGTCCAGCTACCATCAGCCGTTGCAGTAACAATACGTGTCCAAGTACAAGTATCAATACAACGTGAATCAGCCATGCTTGGAATGTTTAGCTTACGTGGATCACCACCTGTCGAAGGATTAGCAATCTCGTAGTTTAAGGCACTTTCATCCATCACTAAGCCCGTTTTTGCCGCTAAATCAACACGAATACGACCGGCTCCTACGTCAAACGGATCAGCAACGGTTTTACCATCGGCTTTTTTCATGGCTTGGGCTGTCGTTGACGTCATCATTAGCGCAGAACGAATGTTGTCTGGCGTCCAATCCTTATGCAGCGATTTAAGTAACGCACCAGCACCGGCAACGTGAGGACTCGCCATTGAAGTACCTGACATCAAAGTGAAATCAGCAGGATCTGTACCTGTTTCATCATGGCCAAACTGTTGGTCGGAATAAGCTGCGTAGATGTCACTGCCCGGTGCAGCGACATAGGGTACGAGTACATCGTTAGTCAGATTAGGTCCAATCAATGAACTGGTAGATAAAACATCCGCTTCTTTACTGGCAACTTTAGGGGTTGGAGACAGCGTGATTTCAAGAGCAGGATTTGCCGCCATAGCAGCAATCAATTCTAAGCCATCAATATCACCAATAAATACCGCTGGAATATTCAATTTATCCAGCCCCGACATAGTCAGACGCGCATTATTTTCACCATCTCTATTGAAAACAATCACACCCTTAGCGCCAGCTTCCATTGCTGCGGCCACTTTGATATCGAATGAACAAACACCGCGTCTTAAAACGGCGATCTTGTCTTTAAAGGCATCGGCAGGGAACGGTTTACAGGCTTCAAAATTGGTCGCATCAATTGCGCCAGCATAAAGGGGCACACCTTTGAGCACTTCAGTTTGAACCGGACCAGAACCAGCAGTGTAATGATAGTTTTTACCATTAAATTCCACGGCGCGTACTATGTCACGGTTATGAGTCGAGTTAGCGACCGAAGTATACCAAGGTGCATTTTTAGGCGTAGAGTAAGGTGTTTGATTAATCGCAGGGCTCGTGCTTGTCGCGGCACGAGTGTTACCCGCAGCCACTGCAGCAAAAATCCCTGCATTACGCGCGGCTAAAAAGCCTTGTTCCGTCGCACTATTCCACGGGTTTCCACCGCCACTGATAGAAAAGTTAAGCACATCGACGCCATCTTTAATCGCATCATCTAAGGCTTTTAAAATCGGTGCGGTCGGGCAGCCAGAATAAGTGTCGCCCGCATTACCCGGATTACAAATTTGATAAGCTATGATGTTTGCATGTGGTGCAACACCTGAGATTTGTTTAAATTCAAGGCCTGTCGCAATGCCATCGCTTTCTAACTTACCTGTTTCACCTTGCACATAAGGCACATTCACTAGGATGTTACCTGCTGCGGTACTCGCAACGTGAGTACCATGCCCACCGTAATCCTCACCATTTTTAGCTGGAGGGGTGTCACCAAACACTTTTGCATCGTCGTAGTTATTTGTTATCTCAGAGTAACTGCGAACTCCAATCAACTTGTCATTACACATGCTCGCGAAATCAGTTCTACAATCACCAATATAGATGCCTTGACCTAATGGGTTTGTGTGGTCATAGCCATCTTGGCCAACATCAGCGAAAGAAGCATGATCTGAGTTAATACCTGAGTCGATAATACCGACTATCACGCCTTCCCCCATGGCTTTCGTGCCCGTCGCGCTGCCATCCCATACATTAGGAGAACCGATAAGCGCTTGACTGACGTCGGTTTCCATTTGCTCCATGCGCTCGCGCTCAACAAACGCAACCTCAGGTAACTCAGCCATTTTCTTCGCTTGAGCTTGAGTCATGCGAACCGCCATACCGTTTAACGCATACTGATATGTCGTTAATGGTTGCAGATTGGTGCCAATAGCCGCACTCGCGTTAGCTAAAAATCGGTTCTGTTTTACTTTCAAATAACTAACATAACTTTTGACTTCAGCTTTAGAAGCATCAAGTTTACCGTTCACAGCAACTTTTGAAGTACCGTTTACCTGCACTCTTTGTGAACTAGTCGCTTTTAATCCTGGAATAGTTCCTTGGTAATTAGCAACCGAACTATCGCGTAAACGGACGATATAAGTATATTCACCCTCACCTAAATCTGCTTCAGGTACAAACTTAACCTCAGCTCCGGCAGCGTTACCGCGTAATGAAATGACTTGTAATTCACTTGGAATATCTAACTGCAAGGTTTCACCCGTAGGTGATAATACGGTTTGTGCATTTGCCGCCGACGATAACAGTGCCATAGACACTGCTAATGCTATTTTAGTTTTCATTGTGACTTCCCTAATTCTTATAAGTTGTATGATTTATAAAACTCAGGTTTGGGTGGCATGAAAACGCTGCGGCAACCAAAAACATCACCCGTAACTGACATTTTTTATGAATAACCATTCAATTTACTGTGATGATGATCACTGAGTTTTATCGCGATAATTTGTAACACGTGATGATACAAATTAAAACAGTAAGTTAACAGAACGTAATTCAGTAAATGATGAACAACCTCATACCTTGTTAAAATAAATCCATATAACCTTTATCAGACTGTTTTATGTCCCAACGATAAGTCGTAGTATAAAAATCGATAAAAACAAATAATAAAAATTAAATCATACAGTTAAACTTAACCTTTAAGTGTCAGCTCAAAAATACTCTTAGGTTAAACAGAATGAATACCCGTAAATAAATATTCTTTTTTATAAATATCATTAGTTACAAAATAAACGCAAAAGATCTTTTGCGAAACAATAAACAACAAAAACCACAGCATTAATTTAACAAAAAATATACATATTGTATTTGTATGATATTTTACAAAATGATGCCCCTTATAAAAATTAACTAACTTATGCATTAATATTCTTAATCCTGTATAGAGCAAGTTAATACTTAATCTCACATTTACAGCATAGTAAGCGGATTATTGACCACAAAAAAGCCCTTTCAATATAGAATTGAAAGGGCTAAATCTTCATCAATATAAAAACAATATTATTGCAGTTGTGGCCAGTGGTTAATTCGCCATCACCGCCTTCATTAACACTTCTGTCGTGAACTTATCATTATTGATAACTGGGAACCTGTCATAGGTTTGGAAGATCACTTGGTCTTGAAACTTAATCATCGCCACTACGCCATATTGGATACTTTTATCGATCGATTTAGCGGGCAATGTAAATTTAAATGGCACAGGTGCTCTGGCGATATTGAAGGTTTTTTGTGCGACGATGACACCTGGAGTATTCAAATCAATAATGGCAATAATGATTTGGCAGCCTTGAGGTAATGGGATCTTCTCTAGATAGCCAGCTGCGCCATTGATGATAATCGGTTGATCAGGTGTTACAGTCACGCAGCCATTGAGCAAGACAGCCATGAGAGAGAACAATATAAACGATTTTATTTTCAGATACATACTAACGTCCTTTTACCATGCGTATCAGGCCTTCTTGGGTAGAAGAAGCCACTAAATCGCCTTGTTGATTGAAAAACTGCCCTCTGACGTAACCTCTGCCACCGCTAGCATTAGGGCTATCGATACTGTAAAGCAACCACTCTCCCATATTAATCGGGCGATGGAACCACATCGCATGGTCGATCGTCGCCATTCGGACCCCAGGACTTAAGAAGGATACACCGTGGGGCTGAGCTGCCGTGACTAAAAAGTTAAAGTCTGAGGCATAGGCGAGTAAATATTCATGGATATGGGCATCATTTGGCATAGGACCATTAGCCCTCATCCAAACATAGCGGTACGGCTCGGTTTCTTTAGGCGCAAAAGGGTGCAGTGGATTGACCAATCGCATCTCAATTGGCGCATCGGCCATAAACTTTTCAAGTATGCTCGGCGGTACTTTATCCCGCATCGTCAGCGCCAATTCCTGCTGATTCAACAAACCTTCAGGTCCGGGTACTTGCGGCATAGCGGCTTGATGACTAAAACCTTCCTCAGGTTCTTGGAAGGAGCAGGTCATATGAAAAATCGGCCGACCTTTTTGAATAGCACTAACCCGACGAGCGCTAAAACTACCGCCATCACGCATATTTTCTACTTCATAAACAATCGGCAACTTCTCGTCACCTGCACGTAAAAAGTAGGAGTGTAATGAATGGATCTTACGCTCAGCAGCTACTGTCTGTTTTGCGGCGCTCAGTGCTTGGCCCATCACTTGACCACCAAACACATGCCCAAAACCCAGATCTTGGCTTTGACCACGAAAGAGGCCAATTTCAATTTGCTCAAGGGAAAGTAATGATAAAAGATCGTCTAATACCTGACTCATGGGATCCTACTGCGTAATTAGCAATTAATCTTAAAGGGTAACTCAGTTAGCCTTAAGCTGACCAGTCTTCTATCGATTATTCACAATCAAATCATCACTCCAACGGTGAGGAATTAAACCAGGCACGCTGGATTATCTATGTTGTTATTGTGGTTAGCATCTACGGCCATTTACTGCATTTAAATCGCTATAGATGCAGGCTTAGTTCAAATACAAGCATGATGAATCAATCGATTTTAATGTGATGTTCTAGCGCACTTAACTTAGACCAAGACAAAACTTTATCCTCTCCACAGGAGTGCAAAGTCACGGGGAAGGATTGGTGTAACTGTGGCCACTGCTGCGAGAGGTTATCTGGCGTAAAAAGACCTTCATTAAAATACATAGGCTGAAACTCGACAAACATGCCGTGGCTAACACTGCCCGCTCCGGCGAGTAGATGTTGACCATTTGGCGCCTGTTCACTCACCAAGAAAGCCGTAGTCGCCGTTAATGATTCAAAGGAAAATAGCGGCTGAATCGCACTCGCTAAATGTTTGGCCGTCATCGCAGTTACAGCCTGAGGGCATAAACTATTGACTCGAATATTATGAATTTCACCTTCTAATGATAAGCTATTCACCATGCCAACCAGCGCCATCTTGCTCGCACTAAAACCAACTTGATGCAAGTCACCGAACAAGGCCGAGGCTCCCGTTGTCATCATTATCCGGCCAAAATGCTGTTGTTGCATATAGGGCCAAACAGCTTGAGTGAGATAAAAGCTGCCATTGAGATCGACATCCAATTGCCGTTGCCACTGCTCAAGTTTAATGTGCTCAAATGGACAAGCACCATAAACGCCCGCGTTATTAATCAAGATATCAATGCGATGCCAGCGTAGGATCACCTCTTCGATCATGCTGTTTACTTCATTTCGCTGACTCACATCAAGCACAAAATAAATGCAATCTCCACCGAGTTTAATAATGCTGCAATAGGTCTGCATTAATTCTAAGTTGGCTTGGCTCGTCCGAGCGCCGTCGGTGGAAATTGACTCATAGGACGATAACAGCTGGTCGACGAGTATCACTTTTGCCCCCCGTTCAGCCAACATGATGGCATACGCTCGACCTAACCCAGCCGCAGCCCCAGTGACTAATGCCACCTTATTGTCAAAACGCATCCAAATATGTCCTTATCGGCATTGTTGTAGCGGCAAAAAATAACGAGCATAGGGTAACAACCACCTATGCTATCTACTAAACAGAGTATTTAGCGTTACGCCTATGTCATGGACAGCACAAAGCCTCCATCAACATTAACTATGGAAACACAGACTTTTTTGATTTTCTTTGAACTTAACGACAAATCTCATCCTGCACCAGTGAACATATGTGCGCCAATTCAAACTCTGTTAAATGCGTTTATTAGATAGTGCTCACTTTCGTGTTAAATCTTGTTATGCTATGCGCTAATTGAGCCCTTGCTCGGTACCATTTCCATTTACCAATAACGACTGGACGCCATGAATCCTTGGATTTTAGCAATAAGACCCCGTACGCTACCCGCGGCCATAGGTCCCCTACTGATAGGCAACATTCTCGCCCTGCATCTTGAGAGTTACAGCTGGTTAATCGCTGCCACTTCAATGTTGTGTGCTGTCTTATTACAAATCGCCGTCAACCTCGCTAACGACTATTTTGATTTTAAAAACGGCATAGATACAGATGAGCGCTTAGGGCCCGTTCGCGTGACTCAAAGTGGTTTAATTTCACCAACAAGCGTTCGCAATGCCATGATATTTTGTCTCTTAATGGCGCTTGCCGTGGGATCATATCTGATTTGGCACGGAGGCTGGCCCATCGCCATTCTCGCCGCAGCCGCTATTTTAGGTGCTCTTGGCTACAGTGGTGGCCCCTATCCCCTCGCCTCCCATGGGCTCGGTGAAGTAGCAGCATTTGTCTTTTTTGGCTTAGTTGCAGTGGTGGGCAGTTATTATCTGCAGGCAGGCGATACGACTATTAATGCGTGGTTATTAGGTTGTGCGATTGGCTTATTTAACGCTGCGATTATGTTGGTGAATAACACTCGCGACATCCGTACCGACACCCAAGCGGGCAAGCATACTCTAGCGGTACGTATTGGCGAAGCTCAGGCAAAAGTGCTTTATCAAGCCTTAATCTATTTGCCCTTTGGCTTAGTCATCGCTGGCTTTTTATTCGGTATTTTACCCGGTTTACCAGTACTACTTGCGGGATTATCCCTGCTTATCGCCCGCAAACTCAGTAGCGATTTTTATGCCGTTTCTGGTGAAGCCTTAAATCCGTTACTCGGCCGCACAGCTAAGTTAACCATGATTTTCAGTACCTTGTTTAGCGTGGGTTTAGTGTTTACCGCATGAGGGTAAAACCATTAAGCTAGGACAGGCGATCCTGAATAAAAAAGGTTCATATCTTCGATAGATACGAACCTTTTTTATTGGACGCTGCACGACTTCAATTTGGCTTATTATCGACGAGGGCAATCCTCCCCCCATTTATTGCCAGATATAACCAGAGATCAGCGTGTTTAACAAAATACCATTAAAGTTGCGTTTGGCATGGGATGAACCATTATGGCCTGCACCAAAACACACATGTAGCGGTAATAAATGTTCTTCCCGCGGATGACTAAAACGCGCTTCAGGGGCTGATTGCCAATGAGTTAACGCTGTTTTTACCTCGGCAGCACTATCACTTGCCGTTAAAGTTTGCGTCAACCAATGATCAAATTCTGCACTGCGGCTTTGCACTGTGAGATCGCTTGAGAAAAAAGCCCGCATATTGTGAAACGACATGCCAGACCCCACGATCAACACCCCTTGGTCCCGCAGCGGCGCTAAAGCCTCCCCAATCGCTATATGGGTTTTAGGATCGAGGCTGTGGACTAACGACATCTGCACCACGGGAATATTCGCCTCAGGATACATCAACTTAAGTGGTACAAAGGTACCGTGATCAAATGCGCGTTCGCTATCTAAGCGGGCTGCGATGCCCTTATCCGCTAGCTTATTCGCAATCTGTGCGGCTAATTCTGGCTCACCGGGTGCAGGATATGTCAGCTGATAAGCCTCAGGTGGAAATCCATAGTAATCATACAAAATACTTGGCTTTGGGCTACTCGACAAAGTCACCACAGATTCTTCCCAATGGGCAGTGATCAACACAATCGCCTTCGGAGTTGGCATTGGCGCTGTTACTGAAGTTAAAAATGCACGCAACTCCCTATGATTAACATCATTGAGCAAAGGCATAGGGCCACCACCATGGGGCACAAATAGCACAGGCATACGACTCGCGTTAACTTGCATCATAATCCTCTCGTGTTGATTAACTTATATCTGTACTACTGGCTTTAAACTCGGCATTTCTCGCTTAACTCACTGTTCTACATAACACTTCAATGCACGCTTAAAATGCGGAGCGATTCAGCACCAACTGCCGCTGAAATTGCACTAAACGCTCAATAATTTCATCCAGTTTGATAACCAGAAAGAGGCCAGCCGATAAACTCAATGCCGGCAGTGCATTAATCGGCGCTTCATAGTTAAAGTGGAAATAAATCGCCCCCAACATAATCGCCAGTAAACCGCTCGCCGATAGCACTCGGTAGTCACGTAAACACAACCCAAGGGCGCCAATCACTTCCATCAAACCAATAAAATAACCAAAACCAGTGGGAAGATTCATTAATGTGAACGGAACATGGAACATAGACACGCCAAATAACTTGGCAAATCCCGAGATGAAAAACACTATGCTCATCGCCAATGTGACGGTTGCAGCGGCGCGATTGAGTGTATTGGCACAAAGGAATAACTTCTGTGTATCAACCTCTGCAACTAAGCCATTGATACTTGAACCCTTAGTATCACATAAGTTTGAAAATCGCATCGCACACACACCATTGATCTTAATATTGCCGTCAATCTTAGGCATAAATGCGCAGACGACGAGCGAGAATGGAGTAAATTATGAGCCGATAAAAGATAAATAAATATGGAATAAAATCTAAGATCTCCTAAACTAATAATTTATAACTTGCGAGCAATCCTTGTGACCTTAGACCAACTGCTGATGTTTAAAACCGTAGCTGAGGCGGGCTCACTCAAAGCTGCCAGTGACAAGCTACATAAAACCCAACCCGCCATTAGCCAAAGTATCAAACAGTTAGAATCCCAACTCGATCTTATCCTGTTTAATCGCGAAGGTTATCGACTCGCCATCACTGAGCAAGGTCGAAAACTGCTGCAACATACCCTGCGGGTACTGAATGAAGCGCAAGAAATGAAGCAAGTAGCGAAGCATTTAGCCAAAGGTAACGAAGCAAGCATCACCTTAGCTTTTGAAGCCTCCTTTAATCTCGCTCGAATTTTGCCGATTTTAGAGCTGACTCAAAATGAGTTTCCCTATACCCAAATTATTCTCAAACAAGAGTTTTTAACTGGTGCACTCGAAGCGCTGAATCAAGATAAAGCTGAAATCATCATCTCCGCAGGCGGAATTGAGCCCATACGTTCGAGCCATTTAGAATTAGCCTATCTTTTTTCCGGTAGCCTTCTCGATGTTGCAGCACCGCGCATGCTTGAGCGTCATCCGACACTGACCTACGCACGAGAGCTCGTTAATGAATACCAAATCGTGATCCAAGATACAGGCTCAGGCACTGCGAATATTGAGTTTGGGGTACAGGCGGGGCAACGACGTTGGTATGTTAATGATTTTTATACTAAGAAAATGCTTATTCAAAGTGGTATGGGCTGGGGCAAGCTGCCGCACTATATGATTGAAGATTCACTCAAACAGGGCGCGTTGATTGCACTGGATCTGCGTGAAAGGCAAAACAACATTCAACTCGATTACTATGTGATGCGAAAACCCCACTCACCTTTAGGCCCCGTCGCCCAAGCACTCTGGCAAAAGCTGATCGCCTTTGCTACTGATGAACTTGCATAATTAAAAAGTAAAAAGGGCCAACAGGCCCTTTTAAATCAAACAAAAACTACTGTATTTCTTGTTTGGCAATGGCACGATCTAACTTAGCTCGTTCAACTTCGGGTAACGCCTTAATCGCGTTCACTAAGCTGATGAGATCTGTGCCTTCTTCAGCGGCTAACAAGAGTAAATTACTCTTGTTCTGCCAATCCACTTTCAGGCCATGAGCTTTTGCAAAATCCGCAGCAGAAACACCAGGTTTGAGCTTAACAACTAATTTTCCTGTCATTTCTGCAAATGGCTTACCAGACTGAGTCACCACTTTTTGCCCTTTCGTCAACTGTTTTGCTTCTTTCACCACGCCAGCGTCAGTTTTGACAAAATATTGGCTGTCTAAGTTCAAGAATTGCGCTCGGCTCATAGTAACCTCTTTTACTTCTTCCTGAGGTTTATCCAAATCGATTTTGTCATGTGCCATAGCTTGTGCAGATAACATAAGAGCAACTGCAACTAATGATAGATTCAACGCTTTCATTTAATACTCCTTAAGATGCAGACTTGGCAGCGTGGCCATGGAAACGAATTGACCAACCTTTCAATTTACCATCAGCTTCGTTAGCAATAGAAATAGGAGTACGGCCTTTATCAAATTGAATAAACGAGTAGTCCCCGCTATTTACATCGATAAGCTTGATGGTCCATTCACCCTTTGATGATTCACCATAGAAAGCATTAGACAGCATAGGCGTCGCATCGAAACCTGTTACTAAATCTTCTAGGTTGGTTTTATCCATGACACCTTGATATACCAAACCATTATAAGGCGTCATTAACACACTTTTAGTTCCTGCTGGAGATATTAGCTCAACAGCCAGATCCGGTAGGCGTAAGTGATCTGCCGTTAACTCGATTTGTACAGCTTCAATCACTAAATCATCCGCCACCACTTGAGTATCACTGACACCATTGACGTCCGCATCAGGAATCGTTTTTGCCAATTCTTGACTTGCTTGCCATTCAGTTACCACGTATTCACCTAAATCCTCAGCATAGGATTTAGCCAGTTTTACCGCTTCGCTGACGTTAACACGGCCAAAACCATAAAAATTATGGAATGAATAACCCGCAGCATTTTGTTGCCATCCCGGAATAGCAGCATATTCTGGAGCACCTTCACCCTGACCAATAGTAACGGTTTTAGCCGCAATATCAGCTTTCACTTTGGTTGAAGTTTTGGCTAGAACATGACGTATATCGCGCCAAGTCAAATCTGGATTTGCACTCATGATCACAGCGACTGCACCTGAAGTATTTGGTGCCGCGGATGAGGTACCGTTCATCGTTGAAGTGTAATCACAATTTGAGTTTAAAGGATGTAACCCACCGTGGAACGGCGTGCTTGGACGATCTTCTGCAATCGCTGAACCACTCTTACACCCCATAAAATCCGTTGTTACAATCGCAGGATCATCACCCCCATCTTCACCACCGGGGGCTGTTACAAAAATATTCGAGCCCACAGATGAATAGCTAGAGAGTTCACCATTAGCATTAATCGCGCTAACGACTAAGTTATAAATGTTAGCATTGTCAGAGGACATGTTGGAATTATGGAAAGGTAAACCATGGTTAGCGGGATTTTCCGCCGTTGCCGTGAAGTAATCTCCCGGTATCCAAAAAGTATTCCAACGGTAGTATTTATAACCATTACCTGCCGATTTAACGAAGATACTGCCTTTACCATCGAAGCTTTGAGTTGCAATATCTTGATAAACTTCGGTTTCATCTTCATTAAATTTATCGGGAAATGGCACACTGTAACCATAGCTTTGGTTAAAGACACGCGCACTGTCGCTGTAGGCACTGGCACCATGTGATTTTGTAAAGTTTTCAAATGTTTGAACATTTTTAACTTTGCCTGTTGGGTCAGAATCTAAGAAGTTGAAACCAATCAATTTTGCCTTAGGCGCCACACCGCGACCACCGATACCATTCCAACCTTCGGCTGCAATAATCCCACCTACTGCAGTACCATGAGCAGCATCAGCAGAACCGGAGAAAGGTGTAGGGTCAACAGTACCAGTAATTAAATTGTATGAGCCACCATTCACACTGTTGTTCATCAGATCTGGATGAGCAATTTCTAAGCCGCTATCCACCACTGCGACGATCACGCCTTGTCCCATAAATTGGTCTGAAATAGCACCACTCACATTCATATCTTCACCAGCGACACCACGGTTTAGCGCAAAAGCATTCTGTCCTGTATTTTTTAAATGCCACTGGTAAGCATATAATGGATCGCCATTTCTGATATGGATCGTTAAGCTGGCCTCTGCTTGATACTGACCGTCAGATACTTTAAATCTGACAACTTCAGTACCTTCACTCGCATCGGAAGAATAAGTGAATTCACCAGTATTCTTATTAACTAGAGTAAAAGTACCTAGTTTTAAATCAGTAGGATCAACTAAAGAGTAAGTCAAACCACCTTCGACATCTGTCGCATCTAATTTGCCGGTGAATAATAGAGACTGCGACACATCAATGGTCATATCGACAGTTGTTGGTGCTGTGTTGACCTTAGCAACTGGCTCAGGAGCCTTTTTGTCACTTCCACAAGCCGTCAATAAGGCGGCCGTGATGCTTAATGCAACAATGGACATACGCATGGATAGACATTCCTTCTTGTCATTACATTTTATTATTTAATATTGGATAACTAGGATTTATTCGTTATTTATCCGCATTAAATACTGTTATTTTAATTATTATTGAACACCAAAAACCAACATTAGCATTTATTGGTGATACATCTTTTAACATATGAATAATGAGAATGAAAACGGCAATAAACAGAACGGTAGATTGAATATATATCTCCTAGCTATAAACCCAATAAAAATAGACATACTAAATTTAGTTTAACCTTTAAATCACAAGAAAATTAACCAATAAAATCATTAGACTAAATGTAATTTCAAGGAGTTACAATTAATAATACATCTGTTTGATTATATTTTAAAATTTAAAATATATTGTTACACTTTCATAAAAAATAAACATAACAACATGACGTACCAATTTAACCTCAAACAAATGGTTACACTTTAACAAGAGATAGAAATAACAACATGACGTACCGATTTAAATCTAATAAAATTCTGAATATCTTATAAATACATAACGAACTTAAATATTGAGTAGCAATTCAAACTATAAAAAAACATTAAAGCGTATTGAAATTAAATATTAAAAATGAACCGCTGAAAAACCATATATGCAGAAAATTAAAACCACAGACATGATCTTACTAACTATTAAATCTAATTAAGAATTTAACTCTAGGGATAAGGTCCGTCGCGAAAAAATAATAAAAAAGTCATAACTATTATCTTTGGAGATAATGAGTTAATTTTCAGTTCAAATCGATGTAGATCGGGCATAAAAAAACCCTCAATTATGAGTAATGCCGATCAGTTAAGACAGATCGCTTGACGATCTCGCTGAAAAGATCAAAATCCGATGACCTCATGTCATCGGATTTTTTTATGCAACTCTCAGAAGCACTCGCCCGTACTCATATTACCCGCCTAACCGAATTCACCTGCTTAGCAGATGTGTTAGAACCTGAGTTAATTCAATCTTGCCTAGACTCTCAGGGCGTTGCGACGTTAAGACGGCGTAAATTGCCGATGGACGCGATGATTTGGGCCGTTATCGGAATGGCTTTGTTCCGAGGGGAATCTGTTCGGTCACTCATCAACAAACTCGACATTGTTTTGCCGCAAGAGATTGATTATGTTGCACGCAGCGCCGTGACTCAGGCGCGTAAACGATTGGGCAGTGAGGTTATTAGAGAAGTATTTAGTCGCAGCGCCAATACCTGGCACGCGAGAGCTGAACATCCTCATTGGTGCGGCCTTAACTTGTATGGTGTTGACGGTGTAGTGTGGCGGACACCCGATAGTGTCCAAAATCAAGCCGCCTTTGCGCGTACCGCAAACGCTTCAGGCGAAGCTGCTTATCCGCAAATTCGCATGGTTTGCTTGATGGAATTAAGCAGCCATTTGTTGGTCAACAGCGCCTTTGATTCGGTTGCCGAAAATGAAATGAACTTAGCATCCCAGCTCATTCCTAGCATTCCCAATTACAGCCTAACCCTATTTGACCGAGGATTTTACTCGCTCGGCCTGTTACACGCTTGGCAGCAAGCGCAACCTGATAGCCACTGGTTGTTGCCATTGAAGAAAGGCACTCAATATGAGGTGGTGCGAACGCTAGGAAAGCATGATCAGTGGGTGAAACTCACCACTACACCTCAGGCCAGAAAGAAATGGCCGCAGCTGCCTGAAACTCTTGAAGCGCGTTTATTGACTAAGACAGTGAAAGGTAAGCCAGTCGCCATTTTGACCTCGTTGACAGACCCGATGCGTTACCCCAGCGAAGACATCGTCGACTTATATGCCCATCGATGGGAAATAGAACTGGGCTACAGAGAGATGAAGCAACATCTACTGGAGAGCCGTTTTACGCTCCGTAGTCAACTACCGGAGCTGGTGACTCAAGAGTTATGGGGCGTGCTACTGGCCTATAATCTCATTAGATATAAGATGTTGCTGATGGCTAAAAGCTTGCCATCGGTCCACCCCAATCAACTGAGTTTTCGAGATGCGGCGAGTTATATCATCTTCAAGTTGACACAACTGTCATCACAAACACCGGGGAATGTCCCGAGAGACGTATTGGATATAGAACGAAATGCACGGCAATTTAAGCTGGATGGTAAACGGGAAAGGGCATATCCACGAGTTCTTAAAATGAGCAAAAACAAGTTCCCGGTTAGACCAAAGAAAAATGCCGTTCACTCTTAAGTGAACGGCATTACTCAATTATGAGGGCTTTTTTATAATATTACGTACGAATTTTCACATTCACTAAACCTTAGCCAAGGTGCGCTCTTTGGCGCTCCAATCTAAGTGATATTTCTCGCCAGCAGGGGTATCGATACGCTCAAATGTATGGGAACCGAAAAAGTCACGCTGACCTTGGAGCAAGTTTGCTGGTAATGTTTCGCAGCGGTAACTGTCGTAATACGCCAGAGCCGAGCTAATACAAGGTGCTGGAATGCCTTGCATCACCGCAGTCGCGACTGCGGTACGCCATAGGCCTTGCTTTTCAGACAAGGCAGACGCAAAACTGTCCGCCATCAACAGATTGCTAAGATCGGCATTGTCTTCATAGGCTTGAGTGATTGATTGCAAGAACGTCGCGCGAATAATACAACCCGCACGCCAAATTTTTGCAATTTCAGCAAAGTTTAACTGCCATTTTTGCTCATGGGCCGTCATTGCCATCAACTGGAAGCCTTGCGCGTAACAACACACTTTCGCGCAATATAACGCACTTTCAAGGGCTTCAATCAACTGCGCTTTTTGCGCATCATCGATAGCAGGTGCATTTGGCCCAGCCAATTTCTGGCTAAGTTGTAAACGTAAGGATTTTTGGGTACTTACGGCGCGAGCATATACAGCTTCAGCAATCGTCGGTGCCGGACAACCAATTTGTAAACTGCTCACGGCCGTCCACAAACCCGTGCCTTTTTGGCCCGCTTTATCTAAGATCATTTCCACCAACGGTTTACCCGTTAATGGATCGGCCTGTTTTAAGACTTCGGCACTGATCCCCATCAAATAGCTGTTTAAGCTGCCTTTGTTCCAGCGTTCAAACACATCGCCCACTTCTGCAGCGCTCATGCCTAAACCGTCATGCAGCATTTGATACGCTTCGCAAATCAACTGCATATCAGCGTATTCAATACCGTTGTGCACCATCTTCACATAATGGCCAGAACCCGCAGGACCAATATAAGTCGTGCATGGCTCGCCTTCTGTCACTGGATTACCCGGCTCAAAGCGCTCTATGGGTAAACCTGTACTTGCATCAACCTTAGCGGCAATGGCTTTCCAAATAGGTGCAACGTGATGCCATGCATCGATATCGCCGCTTGGCATAAGTGATGGACCGAAACGCGCACCGACTTCACCGCCCGAAACCGCAGAGCTGAAAAATA
Source organism: Shewanella oncorhynchi (assembly GCF_030848765.1). Taxonomy (NCBI): domain Bacteria; kingdom Pseudomonadati; phylum Pseudomonadota; class Gammaproteobacteria; order Alteromonadales; family Shewanellaceae; genus Shewanella; species Shewanella oncorhynchi. The sequence goes on along the minus strand of NZ_CP132914.1, from coordinate 1,720,594 downwards.
CAAACTGACCTTTGTAGCGCGCTTCACGCTCAACAGTGTCAGTCCATAGGCTGTTACCAGTATCGATAACGATATCATCGGACTCAATTCCGGCAGAAATCAAAGCACTACAGACACCATCGACGGGTGCACCCGCGGGAACAGAAAGCACAAGAATGCGGGGTTTTGTGAGACTGGCTAACATTTCGGTAAGATTAGCACAGCCAAGAATGCGAGGTTCGAGTCCAGCGCGTTCCTGTTTTTCTTGCTGTATAACACCATTAACTTTAACAGGATCGAGGTCAAATGCGCTGACGTGATATTGGTTATCCGCGATGTTTAGCGCGAGGTTTTTACCCATAACGCCAAGGCCAATTACGCCGATATCATTAAGATTGCTGTGGTTTTGCATTATATAATTCCCACGGGTCACAGAGGTTAGAGCTAACCAATTTTGAGGGGTAATTATACCGATCTTTGTAACTTAATTACCAGAGAGAAAAGGCGATGCATACGATTGGCAATCTCGATTACAGTGAGATTGCCAATCCCGTATTGCGAAACGGGTTAGTTAGAACTTAGCCCAAGTGATACTTGTATTGGCACGTTTATCGACAACTTAGTTTGCGAGTTTAAGCCCTAAAACCCCCAGTAATATCAGTATCAAACTGGTAATCTTAAGTAAGCTAACTCCTTCTCCTAACAGGATAATCCCTGCAATTGCGGTGCCCATAGCGCCAATACCGACCCACACGCCGTAAGCCGTACCGATAGGTAGCTGCTTAACCGCGAGTCCTAGTAGCACAACACTCACGGCCATCGACGCCACTGTAAAGATACTTGGCCACAAACGTGTAAAACCTTCGGTATATTTAAGCCCTATGGCCCAACCAATTTCGAATAAACCCGCAAGGACTAATAAGAACCAACTCATAGTGAACTCCTAATTAGGGGTCGTCCCCTACCAAATTAAGGCATGTTTAGGGTCGTCCCTAAGCCGGTGAGAATACAAAGTTGTCAGTGATGTGTATCTAAAATATCCATAGATACACATTGCTTCTAGTGGTGATTTTAGTTGAATGAATTAAACAATTGCTAATGCTCAATTCCCGCATATAAACAACTCAAAATAATGCAATTGAGTAGCAAAAACATTCAATAAATACGCGGCAAGAATAGCAAATCATAATGGACTATTGCTCAAATTGAGCGGGGATATTTGTTTCAATTCGCAACAGCAAGCGATTTTTAGAATGGGAATTTCCTACATGAAATCCCCATTCACTAAACGCAAGCTTAGATTAAGGCATCGGCATAACCCATGCGAGTGAGCGCGGTGCGCACTAGCTCTAAGGTCTGTGGATCTTCTATGGTCGCTGGTGCGGTATATTGCTGATTATCGGCAATTTTTCGCATAGTACCACGTAAAATCTTACCAGAGCGCGTTTTAGGCAATTTTTGAATCGCACTGACTAACCTAAAGGAGGCGACGGGACCAATTTCTTGGCGTACCAGGGTTATTAACTGTTTATGCAGCTCTTCATCACTGATCGTCACGCCTTTCTTGAGTACCACTAATCCGAGGGGAACTTGGCCCTTAAGCGCATCATCTACCCCAATTACCGCGGCTTCGGCCACATCAGGGTGTTGACATAACACTTCTTCGAAGCGCCCCGTCGATAGCCTGTGCCCCGCTACATTTATGATGTCATCGATACGACTCATAATGTAGAGATAGCCGTCTTCATCGGTATAACCCGCATCGCCAGTTAAGTAGTAACCCGGATACATAGACAAGTAACTATCTTGATAGCGTTGATCATTTTTCCACAGTGTCGTCAATGTCCCCGGCGGTAGAGGCAATTTAATCACTACATTTCCCGAAGTATTGGCCGCAACTTGCTCACCTAATTCGTCCAGTACTTCAACCGCATAACCCGGCACAGGTAAAGCTGGCGAACCTGGTTTAATAGTAACCGGCGCTGTGCCCATCAAGTTTGCGGCGACAGGCCAGCCCGTTTCGGTTTGCCACCAGTGATCAATAACAGGTTTAGCGAGTTTAGTGTGCGCCCAGACTAAGGTATCGGGATCGCAACGTTCCCCCGCCAAAAATACATTTTTAAGACAAGCTAAATCAACACCTTGTAGATACTCACCATCAGGGTCTTCACGCTTGATTGCGCGAATGGCCGTCGGCGCTGTGAAGAAGCTTTTAACTTTATATTTGGCAATCGTGCGCCAAAATGCGCCGGGATCGGGCGTACCGACAGGTTTGCCTTCATACATTAAGGTGGTGGCGCCCACCAGCAGCGGTCCGTACACAATGTAAGAATGACCCACAACCCAACCCACATCGGACGCAGCCCAAAACACATCACCCGCTTGAATATCATAAATATGCTGCATCGACCAAGCCAGAGCCACGGCATGGCCACCATTATCGCGTACCACACCTTTAGGCTGACCCGTGGTGCCTGAGGTATAAAGCACATACAAGGGATCGGTAGCCTTAAGCGCAACACAATCGGCCTTAGGTGCAGTTGCTAATGCGGCTTGCCAATCTAAGTCACGGCCCTCAAATAAATCGGCCTGATACTGGCTACGATTCAAAATTAGGCAGTGATCAACCTGATGTACTGACTGAGCTAACGCTTTATCTAACAGAGGCTTGTAAGGGATCACGCCCGAAGGCTCAATGCCGCAAGATGCCGACAAGACCAATTTAGGCTTAGCATCATTGATCCGAGTCGCGAGCTCATTGGCAGCAAAGCCACCAAAAACCACCGAATGAATCGCACCTATGCGGGCACAGGCCAGCATAGCGAAGGCGGTTTCAGGCACCATAGGCATATAAATCACCACACGGTCGCCCTTCCCTATACCAATAGATTGCATAAAGCCCGCGAGTCGGCTCACTTGAGCCTGTAACTCCCCGTAGCTAATGCCGTATTCAGTATCAGTAACAGGGCTCACATATTGGATAGCCACTTGGTCACCGCGTCCAGCCAGCACATGGCGATCAACGGCGTTATAACAAGTGTTCATCTCACCATCGGCGAACCAATGATAAAACGGCGCCTGCGATTCATCGAGCACCGTTTGCGCCGGCTTAATCCAATCGAGTGTTTTCGCCGCTTCTCCCCAGAATTCGGCTTTATTAAGCAAGGATGCTTGGTGCAACGCTTGATGTTTTTGTTGGTTCTGTTTTTGATTTGTGGCTTGCGCTACAGATGCATTTTGCTGTTCGGTCAACATATGTCCTCCAATCAGGACTGCGACTCACATCGTCAGCCGCAATAACTACCCCTTCCTGCTTCTATTATTAGCAAGGAGGTCTAAAGCCCACTATTAGACGTTAGCCTATAACCAGAAGATATTTGTGGTTTTATGTGAGAACACTAATTTAAAGCACACGTTTTAATCTCGCTGCACAGGCTTATGGCAATTGGGATTGACACTTTTTTGCCAACAGAATAAAAGCCAAAATCTTTACCTTTACGTAAACTTCATATATCTTGCTTAAAACTGATTATTTAGGGTGCATGAATGAGCGCAACGAACACACCACAAACGACTTACTCGATCAGTGATCTCTCAAAAGAGTTTGATATCACTACTCGTAGTATTCGTTTTTACGAAGACCAAGGTTTGCTTAAACCTAAACGCCGCGGCCAAACCCGTATTTATAGCCTCAAAGACAGGGTGCGTCTCAAGCTCATTCTTCGCGGTAAACGCTTGGGCTTTTCTTTGGCAGAAACCCGTCGCTTGTTCGAATTATACGATGCCGACAAGAGCAGCACCGCACAGCTCAATACCATGCTGGCGCTAGTGGAAGAAAAGAAGTCCGCCCTACAACAGCAAATGGACGACATCAAAGTCGTATTAATGGAACTCAATTCCGCCGAGCAGCAGTGCCGTTTAGCCTTAGAAGATAACAAAACGGCAAAAGCCTAAATCCCCGTTGACACAAAATCAAATCAATTTGATAGCGATAACGACTACGGATTTAAGTACAAGATTTAAAAGACTCAAGCACCTAAAAATCATAAAAACTATAACAATCTGAAATTAGAACATCTGAAAGGACACAAGCAATGAACTCTCTCTACACAAGTCTGAATTTTGGCCTAGGCGAAGACGTCGATATGTTGCGCGATGCAGTGCAGGATTTTGCCGCGAATGAAATCGCCCCAATTGCCGCGAAAGTGGATCACGACAATGCCTTTCCCAATGAACTTTGGCCTGTGCTTGGAGGAATGGGACTGCTCGGAGTAACTGTACCCGAAGAGTTCGGCGGCGCGAACATGGGCTACCTAGCCCACGTCGTTGCAATGGAAGAAATCTCCCGCGCATCCGCTTCTATCGGCCTAAGTTACGGCGCCCACTCAAACCTGTGTGTCAATCAAATCAACCGTAACGGTAATGCAGCGCAAAAAGCCAAGTACCTGCCAAAACTGGTGAGCGGTGAGCATATTGGCGCGCTGGCCATGAGTGAGCCAAACGCAGGTTCTGACGTGGTTTCGATGAAGCTGCATGCCCGTAAAGAAGGCGACCGATTCATCTTAAACGGCAACAAAATGTGGATCACTAACGGTCCAGATGCACACACCTATGTCATTTACGCGAAAACCGACTTAACCAAAGGCGCACACGGTATTACCGCCTTTATCGTTGAACGTGATTCGAAAGGTTTTAGCCAAGCGCAAAAGCTCGACAAACTCGGCATGCGCGGCTCTAACACCTGCGAACTGGTGTTTGAAGATGTAGAAGTACCAGAAGAAAACATTTTAGGCGGCCTCAATAACGGCGTAAAAGTGCTGATGAGCGGCCTAGATTACGAGCGTGTCGTACTGTCTGGCGGTCCGCTGGGGATCATGAATGCCTGTATGGACATCGTTGTGCCTTACATCCACGAGCGTGAGCAATTTGGCAAATCCATCGGTGAATTCCAACTAGTGCAAGGCAAGTTAGCCGACATGTACACAGGCATGAATGCCGCCAAATCCTATGTCTATAACGTGGCAAAATCCTGCGATCGCGGTGAAACCACCCGTAAAGATGCCGCAGGCGCCATTCTTTATAGCGCAGAACTCGCCACCAAAATGGCACTGGATGCAATTCAACTGCTAGGCGGCAATGGCTATGTCAACGAATACGCCACTGGCCGCTTACTGCGTGATGCCAAGCTGTATGAAATCGGCGCCGGCACCTCAGAAATTCGCCGCATGCTGATTGGCCGCGAACTGTTCAATGAGTCGAAATAACGCGAGTTTAAATAATCTCTCACAAGTGAATGGGTTGCACCTCACTGTAACTTACAGTTTGCGCCACCCATTCGAGCAAGGTGATACCGAGTTTCCGCTTTATAAGGACAATCAAAGTGACGCAATTAAGCAGTCGTATCAACGCCCGTAGCGATGAATTTAAAGCAAAATCAGACGATATGGCCGCCCTAGTGGCCGATCTTAAAACTAAACTCAATAAAATCGAACTCGGCGGCGGCCCTGTGGCGCTAGAGCGCCATTTATCCCGCGGTAAATTGCTGCCACGTCAACGGGTTGAAAAGCTGCTTGATGCAGGCTCGCCTTTTTTAGAGCTATCACAATTTGCGGCGTTTGAAGTTTATGACGAAGAAGTGCCCGCAGCAGGCATTATCGCTGGTATCGGCCGTGTGAGCGGTGTTGAGTGCATGATCATCGCCAACGACGCTACAGTTAAAGGCGGTACTTACTACCCGATTACCGTTAAAAAACACCTACGCGCCCAAGATATTGCCAGCCGTTGTCACTTGCCTTGTATCTATTTAGTCGACTCGGGCGGTGCTAACCTGCCCCGCCAAGATGAAGTCTTCCCCGACCGTGACCATTTCGGCCGCATCTTTTACAATCAAGCGCAAATGTCCGCTAAAGGCATACCGCAAATTGCAGTGGTGATGGGCTTATGTACTGCAGGCGGCGCCTATGTGCCGGCCATGGCGGATGAATCGATTATCGTAAAAGATCAAGGCACTATCTTCTTAGCCGGCCCACCATTAGTCAAAGCGGCCACAGGTGAAGAAGTCAGCGCCGAAGAACTCGGCGGCGCCGAAGTGCACACTAAAATTTCCGGCGTAGCGGATCATTTAGCCCAAAACGATGAGCACGCATTGGAGCTTGCCCGCCGCGCGGTATCACGCCTGAATCATCAAAAAGAAATCAAATCACTCTTAAGTCCTGTCAAACCACCGAAGTTCGACATTAGCGAACTGTACGGCATTGTCGGCACCGACTTGAAAAAGCCCTTTGATGTAAAGGAAGTGATCGCCCGTATCGTCGATGATTCTGATTTTGATGAGTTTAAAGCCAACTATGGCGCAACCTTAGTATGCGGTTTTGCCCGTATTCACGGCTACCCAGTCGGCATTGTCGCCAACAACGGCATTCTGTTCTCTGAGTCGGCGCAAAAAGGCGCGCACTTTATCGAACTGTGCTGCCAGCGCAAAATTCCACTGCTGTTCCTGCAAAATATCACCGGCTTTATGGTGGGTAAAAAGTACGAACACGAAGGTATAGCCAAACACGGCGCTAAGATGGTGACCGCGGTTTCTTGTGCCAATGTACCTAAATTCACTGTGATTATTGGCGGCAGCTACGGCGCGGGTAACTACGGCATGTGTGGCCGTGCGTTCGAACCGACCATGATGTGGATGTGGCCTAACGCCCGTATTTCTGTGATGGGCGGAGAGCAAGCCGCAGGCGTTCTCGCCACAGTGCGTCGCGACGGTTTAGCCCGTAAAGGTGAAGAGTGGTCACTTGAGGATGAAAAAGCCTTTAAAGCGCCGATTGTCGCCCAGTACGATAAAGAAGGTCATCCGTATCATGCCAGCGCCCGTTTATGGGATGACGGCATTATTGACCCAGCGCAAACCCGCGATGTGGTCGGCCTTGCGCTATCGGCGGCATTAAATGCCCCTATCGAAGACACCCGCTTTGGTGTGTTCCGTATGTAAACCATACGTATACACAGCAAATCAATAAGATAGGGAAACAGTTATGACAAATTTACCAATAACGCCACAGGATTTAAGCAACTTGCAGCACGTGAGCCATGCGCTCAATCACGGCGTTGCCGAGCTTATCCTTGACCGCAGCGATGTACACAACGCCTTCGATGAAGTGATGATTAGCGAGATGATTAGCGTCCTTAGCTATTTTGCTGAACACAAGCAATGCCAAGTGCTGGTGCTCAAAGCGAACGGCAAAAACTTCAGCGCCGGCGCCGATCTCAATTGGATGCGCAAACAAGCCAAAATGGACTTTGAGCAAAATCTAAATGATGCCAAAGCCTTAGCAAAACTGATGCAGGATCTTGATACCTTTCCTAAGCCCACCATTGCACTAGTGCAAGGTGCAGCCTTTGGCGGCGCACTGGGGCTGATTTGCGCCTGCGATATCGCTATCGCCACGACGCGCGCCAGCTTTTGCTTGAGCGAAGTGAAACTCGGATTAATTCCAGCAGTAATTAGCCCTTACGTTGCCCGCGCTATGGGTAATCGTGCATCGCGCCGCTACATGCTGACCGCCGAGCGTTTTAGTGCAGAAACCGCATTAAAACTTAACGTCATTCATGAGATCAGCGATGACTTAGACGCCGCCGCAAAGCCTATGATTGACGCGTTACGAGCCAATAGCCCGCAAGGCATGGCATGGGTAAAAACTCTGCTGTCGCATCTTGAAGACGGCGTGATAGACCAAAAAACCATTGATTACACTAGCGAGCGTATCGCCCGCATTCGGGTATCGACCGAGGGCCAAGAGGGCTTAAACGCCTTTTTTGAGAAACGTCAGCCTAACTGGCAACAAGCACACTCAACGCCCTCCAAGCCCATGCAAAAGCCAAGTGATACCCAAGGAGCCCTTTGATGTTGACCAAGCACATGTTTACCAAACTATTGATTGCTAACCGCGGTGAAATCGCCTGTCGCATCATCAAAACGGCCCATGCCATGGGCGTTCGCACCGTTGCCCTATATTCCGATGCCGATAAAGAAGCGCGCCATGTCTCCATGGCCGACGAATCCTTCTATTTAGGCGGCAGTGCGCCGGCAGACTCCTATTTAAAGGGCGATTTGATTATCGACATCGCCAAAAAAGCGGGCGCACAAGCGATTCACCCAGGTTATGGTTTCTTGTCTGAAAATGCCGACTTTGCCCGTAAATGTGAAGCCGCTGGCATCGCCTTTGTTGGCCCAGGCAGTGATGCTATCGATGCCATGGGCAGCAAAAGCGCCGCTAAATCTATTATGACTGCGGCAAACGTGCCCTTAGTGCCGGGTTATCACGGCGATGACCAAACCGATGCGACCTTAAAAGCGGAGGCTCTGAAAATCGGCTTCCCTATGCTGATTAAAGCGGCTTATGGCGGCGGCGGTAAAGGCATGCGTATCGTCGAGAATGAAGGCGAAATCATGGAAGCCGTTAACTCGGCGCGCCGTGAAGCGGCCTCTTCTTTTGGTAACGATAAGTTATTGATGGAGCGTTATTTACGCCAGCCGCGCCACGTCGAAGTGCAAGTGTTTGCCGACACCTTTGGCAACGCGATTTATTTATCGGATCGCGATTGTTCGATTCAACGTCGCCACCAAAAAGTGGTTGAAGAGGCGCCAGCACCAGGGTTAAGCGATGCACTGCGTGCCCAAATGGGTGAAGCGGCCGTCGCGGCAGCCAAAGCCATCGATTATGTTGGCGCGGGGACTGTAGAGTTTCTGCTCGACACAGACAATAGCTTCTATTTCATGGAAATGAACACCCGTCTGCAGGTTGAGCATCCAGTGACTGAGATGGTCACAGGCCAAGATTTAGTGAAATGGCAATTGATGGTCGCCAGTGGTCAGCCACTGCCCCTTAAGCAAGATGAAGTGCGGATCCACGGCCATTCCTTTGAAGTGCGAATTTATGCCGAAGATCCACAGAATGAGTTTTTACCCGCCAGCGGTAAGCTCAACTTTTTACGTGAACCCGAGCAAAGTAAATACGTGCGTATCGATTCGGGTATTCGCGAAAACGATGTGATCAGTAACTTCTACGATCCTATGATTGCCAAGCTTATCGTCTGGGATGAATCGCGCCCGCGCGCCCTGCAACGTTTAGTGCATGCCTTAGAGTCGTATCAAATCAGCGGCCTTAAGCACAACATTGAGTTTTTAGCGAACATTGCCGAACACCCAGCGTTTGCCAATGCCGACTTTAGCACTGACTTTATTGGCCGTTATGGCGATACCCTGATTGGTACAGCTTCAAGCGAAGCCGACACTGCCCTTGCCTTTGCCGCGCTGTATCAAGTGCTTGCCCGTAAAGAAGCCGCCAAAGCGCAAGCGATCAACAGCGCCGATCCTTACTCGCCTTGGGGTCAAGTGAGCGGCTTTAGACTCAACAGTTGCAGTCAGCACAATATTGCCCTGCTCGATGATGCCCATGAATTGCAGCAGTTAGTGATGCTCGATTTAGGCGGCATGTATCAGCTACCGCTGCACGGTCAAGATTGGTTACTAAATGGCGAGCTGAAACAAGATTTACTGCTCGCCGAAATCAACGGCCATAAGAGTAAAGTGCCCGTTAGTGCCCAAGGTGATGACTTTACGCTATTTTTATCCTCTGGCAGTTACCACTTTAAAGCAGTGCAAACACTCGTGGTCGAAGAACAAGCCAGCAATGCTGACAAGTTAAAAGCACCGATGAACGGTACGGTAGTGACCCATTTAGTCGATGTCGGCACACAAGTGAAATCGGGCCAAGGTTTGCTAGTGATGGAAGCCATGAAGATGGAATACACCATCGAAGCCCCCTTTGATGGCATAGTCACTGAGTTCTACTTTAAAGCGGGCGAGCTGGTCACCGATGGTGCAACCTTGCTTAACGTTGAGCCGTTAGAGACAAACGAGCCAACCGCGATCAAGGAAGCCTAAGATGTCGTTAGCCAATCTAAGCCAAGCAGCGAACGCCAAAGACAGGGTCAGTATCTTCGAGATGGGCGCACGCGACGGCCTGCAAAACGAAGTCGCAGTGCCGACGGCAGCTAAAATCGCCTTGATTGAATCGCTGGCAGGTGCGGGGCTTAAGCGTATCGAAGCAGGCAGCTTTGTGTCACCTAAATGGGTGCCACAAATGGCCGATTCTGCCGATGTGCTCAAACAAATACATCGTCAAAGCGACGTGGTGTATAGCGCGCTCACACCCAACGTCAAAGGCTTTGAACTGGCACTGGATGCAAAAGCGAGTGAGGTGGCAATATTTGGCGCCGCCTCACAAAGCTTTAGTCAGCGCAATATAAACTGCTCGATAGAAGAGTCGATTGAACGCTTTATCCCTTTGATGGAATTAGCAAAAAAACACAATATCCCAGTGCGTGGCTATGTGTCCTGTGTGCTCGGCTGCCCCTACGAAGGTGAGATAGCGGTCAGTGAAGTGGCCCGTGTGTCTGAAATCCTTTACAAAATGGGCTGTTACGAAATATCGCTTGGCGACACTATCGGTGTAGGCACGCCGCAAAAAGCCCGTAGAATGCTGCAAACCGTTGCTGAACATGTGCCTATGGACAAACTGGCGCTACACTTTCACGACACCTATGGCCAAGCACTCGCTAACATTTTGACCTGCTTAGACTTAGGTGTGCGGGTGTTTGACTCCTCGGTTGCAGGTCTTGGCGGCTGCCCCTATGCCAAAGGCGCGTCGGGCAATCTTGCCACCGAAGACTTAGTGTATATGCTGCACGGCATGGGATTCGAAACGGGTATCGATTTACAAAAACTCGCGTTAGCAGGACAAGCTATCAGCACGCAGCTGAATCGCAACAACGGCTCGAAAGTGGCTACGGCCCTGTTAGCAAAATAGAACAACAATAATTAACGACAACAACCGTTATTGAAAACGCGCGTTATTTCCCGCGCGTTTTATACAGCATAAAAGGACATCACAATGGCAGGACTCAATAAAGTCGTCAGCAGCTATGAAGAAGCGTTAAACGGCTTATCAAACGACATGACCATTATGGTCGGCGGCTTTGGCCTGTGCGGCATTCCCGAAGGCTTAATCAATCAAATGGTTAAGATGGGCGTTAACGGTTTAACGGCGATATCAAACAACGCTGGCGTTGACGACTTTGGCCTTGGCTTACTGTTAAAACATCGCCAAATCGCCACTATGATCGCCTCTTACGTGGGCGAGAACGCCACTTTCGAGCAACAAATGCTCTCTGGCGAACTGAACGTGATTTTAACGCCCCAAGGCACGCTGGCGGAAAAGATCCGCGCAGGCGGCGCAGGTATTCCGGCATTTTTCACCGCTACAGGCTACGGCACGCCAGTCGCTGATGGCAAAGAAACCCGCGAAATCAAAGGTCGCCATTACGTATTAGAAGAGTCGCTGACCGCAGATTTTGCCTTAGTGCGCGCATGGAAAGCCGATACCATGGGTAATTTGGTGTTCCGTAAAACCGCCGCCAACTTTAACCCTATGATGGCGACCGCGGGCAAAATCACTGTGGTTGAAGCCGAGTTTATTGTTGAGCCGGGCGAGCTAGATCCAGATCATATCCACACGCCGGGCATCTATGTTGACCGCGTTATTCAAGGCAAGTTCGAGAAACGTATCGAGCAGCGCACGGTAAAAGCCGCGAAATAAAAGGCGCTGGCAAAACCTTGAAACACAGTTAACGCAATTGGCACTTAGCTCCCTAAAGTAAAAAAACTAAGGGTAAAATCCTAAGATTAAAGGCCAAAGCGTCAAAGCCAAATAGAAAGGATAGATATCATGGCATTATCAAGAGAACAACTGGCTCAGCGCGTCGCCAAAGAATTAAAAGATGGCTACTACGTCAACCTCGGCATCGGCATTCCAACACTGGTCGCTAACTATATTCCGAGCGGCATGGAAGTCATGCTGCAATCAGAAAACGGCCTACTCGGCATGGGTGAATTCCCGACCGAAGACACCATAGATCCCGATTTAATCAACGCGGGTAAACAAACCGTTACCGCAGTCAAAGGCGCTTCATTTTTTTCATCGGCGGAAAGCTTTGCCATGATCCGTGGCGGCCATGTGGACTTAACCGTGCTCGGCGCCTTTGAAGTCGATGTGAACGGCTCTATCGCCTCATGGATGATCCCCGGCAAACTCATCAAAGGCATGGGCGGCGCGATGGATTTAGTCGCGGGCGCCGAAAACATTATCGTGACTATGATGCACGCCGATAAATACGGCAATTCTAAACTGCTACCCGTGTGCGAATTGCCGCTAACAGGTTACGGCTGCATTAAACGTGTCGTCACAGATTTAGCCTTTATAGAAATCAAAGATGGCGCATTCCATTTACTTGAGCGCGCACCAGGTGTCAGCGTCGAAGAAATCGTCAGCAAAACTGCTGGCAAGTTAATCGTGCCAGAGCATGTACCAGAAATGGTGTTTTAAGCGTTCTCTAAAATGCGCAAGTAACGTATAGCGGCTAAGGTTGAAACTCAAGTTAGTTTGAAGCTTTAACCTAAAGAATTTTGAGCGTTAACCGACGTTTTACGATACCAACAAGGCCCAAAAAATGATTCTGGGCCTCGTTGCTTTTGTTGTCCCCACGAAGCGGAGAACCATGAGTAAAATTCACCACCAGCTTGTTCACTACAAACCTTGTTTTCTGTGAGCTTTTGCAGTCTAGGTACTTTTTGAGAGCTTATCGCCATAAACAGCCCTTCTGCTCTGGCGACTCGCCGTAAACCCATCCTTGGGGGCTCAACGAAAAAGTCCCTTTTCCCGATGGTCGCCAACGCAAGAGTGCGGTTTACTCCCCATCCCAGCATATTCAATAATGAACAATGTCGCGCATTAAACTGATAACACCATATGTTAGCAAGGTTCTTTGCTGGCGAATGTGTGTTCACCATCGCTACAACGGAGTCGCTTAATGCTTGCTTCAAAAATGCTACAGATAGTCATATTTAGCGCCGTTGCGGTAAACTTGCCGCAGCCTAAATAATAAGGATGCTCAAGATGTTAGCCAAATTTCTCAATAAGCGCAGTCGCAGTCGTAAACATATGCGCGATTATGCCAAAAACGTCTTTGAATATGACCAGTATTTACTACCTCTTTATATTGACAGCGGGGTAACAGAAGGTTTTGAGAGAATTAAGCCATACCGCGAGTTTGATGAGGACTTTCGCCAGTGGGAGTTGTTTGGTGCCGAATTCGGCGTGCCCGAATGTTATTTGGCCGATGTGGCGCAACTTGCGTATATAGAATCTGGCAGGCTTGAGGCGGCGCCGCTGATGCGCTCGCTCGCTTACGGTTATTTTGCAACCGCCATTGATTACTATAAATATTGCTCATCGATAGAAAAAACTGACGGGATAGCAAACGCTATGTGGTCTACAATCAGCGTGTTTCGGCTTGTGCTGATGCTGTTAGCTGGGCTTAAACGCGAGGCGGACGAGCTGTACCACGCTGATGCAACCGCGCGGCGTTCGGGCTGGATTGTTCGCTCCCATGGCTTTATTGGCGATTTTTTGGTGCTGCTGTATGGCCGTTATCTGGGGCATATCGAGCCGCCTTTTACCACTGAAGTGCAAGTGACACTGCGAAAAACGGCTCCTTTCCCCTATGCGCCATTTTTAGATAACTGGGACACACAGGATATCGAATTCATCAGCACTATGCTGCAAACCCTGTGTGATCATCAGGTAGAACAAGCAGTTATTGGGGATAAAAAGTGTTTTTTTGAGTTCCACAATGGACATCTATCATACATACCGTTGACGGCGTTAATGCTGCTAAAGCTTCGTGACCTCAGGGGCTTGCCTAATCCGCAGTTCAGTCATCCGGCCTTTGGCGATATCACAGCTTTGTTTGAACAAGTCTGCACAGCGTTTAGCGACTATGTCGCAGCAGAGAAGATCCTGCGGATTGAAGATGCAGCCGATGAAGTGTTAACCAACACATTAACCAGAATGCAAAGCCAAGATTTTGATGCCCATGCTATTTTCGCCAAGCGACTGCCATCGTTTAGTGCTGGTTAATATTTTGATTAACCAAATTTTCATAAAAAATGGATAACCAATAAAATCATGATTCTATTCATATTGAGGACCCAAGGCTTAAGGTTGAGCATATTCAAGCCTTAAGTCATCCACAATACAAGCCAGAGGAAAGCTTATGTACCAGATTGCGATTGTGATATTTGATGAATTTACCGATATCGATTTCTTCTTAATGCGCGATATTCTCGGCCGTACAAAAACCGATTGGACAGTAAAAGTACTCGGGACCAAACCTAGCCACAGATCGAGTTTAGGGATGACGGTTGCAACCGATGGTCATGTGGCCGAAGTCGCTGATGCCGACGTGGTATTATTCAGCAGTGGTTACAAAGGCGTACCTGCGGCACTTGCTGATACTGAGTTTATGTCCGCCCTTAAATTAGATCCCACACGACAATTGCTTGGCAGTATCTGCGCTGGGTCATTCTTCTTTGCCAAATTAGGACTACTCGACAATCTTTCAGCAACGACTCACCCCGATGCAAAACCTGCCCTAGTTGCCATGGGCGTCGATGTAGAAGACTGCGCCCTCGTGATTAATGGCAATATTGCCACTGCGGGTGGCTGCTTGTCCTCACTCTATTTAACCGGCTGGGTTGCGGAGCGCTTATTCGACAGTGCGAAACGCCGCGAAATTCACAGGCAGCTTATTCCAGCGGGGCAAACAGATATTTTTGAAGCATTAATCCAATCCTCCATCTCCGCGGCCATTCGTTAAAAGTGATGTAGATACTCTCGATGAATGAAAAGGATCCCATGATAAAACTTAAAAATCTTCTCGAGGCTATAAAAGCCGAGCATCAAATAACCACCCAGAATGAGCTTGTGGCTTTGCTATCGCAAAATGAATTACTCATTCAGCAAATCCAAGCTGCTGATGCGCAGCATTGGGTCAATTTTACTAAGAATACCTTCGATGGTTGGTATTGCATTCGAACACCTATGCTCGGTACCTTTCATGTTTATTACCAAGAACGTGGACAAAACTGCTGGGGAGAAGATGTTTTTACCGAGCAAAGTGCAGCCATAGCTGCGGTTATTTTTATGTCAGGCATTTGGGATCAAGTCCCCTAGCACTAAGCAAGTAAAAGCCTGCTCACTCATCCGATATCTTCACCTTCACGAATGGCGATATGTAACGAATCATTACGCGACTTTCAATATCGAAATCATCCTGTTAGGGTGAGTGCTTAGATTGACTCATAATAACAGACACATTTTTAGCGCTCTGTTTAACTCTCTCATTGTCCAAAGGAGCGGTATCTATGGACTGGCTTATTATTGCACTCGCGGGCTTTTTAGGCGGCATGCTCAATGCAGTTGCCGGTGGAGGCAGTTTTATTACCCTATTAGCGTTAGTGTTTGTCGGGGTTCCACCGATTGCGGCGAATGCCACGGGGACAGCCGCGCTGCTGCCTGGTTATATCGCCAGCGCATGGCGTTTTAGAAAGGATATCGAATATCCGGCGAGTCTTAGCCTTAAGAATCTGATCTTAATTGCTTTAATTGGCGGCAGTATTGGCGCGGGTATTTTGCTGACCACCAGCGAGCAAGTCTTCGCAAAGCTGATCCCTTGGCTGATTCTACTGGCCACCGCGGCCTTTATTGTTGGCCCTTGGTTGCTCAAACGAAGAATCGCTGAGCAAGGCGAAAACACCTCTACGCCAATGTTAAGTCCGATAACGGCACTGATAATGCTGTCGGCTGTGTGTATCTATGGCGGTTATTTTAATGGTGGCTTAGGCATCATACTACTCGCAAGTTTTGGCCTGATGGGGCAAACCAATCTACATGGGATGAACGGACTTAAAAATCTGATTTCAGCCCTGCTCACCGCCATCGCCGTTGTGGTTTATGCCGCGGGCAATGTTATCGATGGGCAATATCTGTTGCTGCTTGCCGTTATGGCGATTGTCGGTGGTTATGTGGGGGCGGCGCTGGCCTACCGTATTTCACAGCCCTTGCTACGCGGCTTTATTGTGATCGTCGGTTTAGCAATGGCCTTAGGCTTTTTCATGCGCTAGTTTTTCATGCGTTAGTTTTCATACGTTAGGCTTTTGATTTGTGAAGCTTAAACTCATAAAAGCTGGACAGACGAATTTTCGATACAAGGTCTCGCCGATAAATTGCCCTTATGTGACTGACTTGTTACTCTGATCCATCCTATAGGAGAACACTGTGATTAAGGATAGCGATGAAACTGATGACCTTGAAGCTGAGGACCTTGAGACTGAGTAAATTAATGCCAAAGACCTTGAAACTAAGCACCTTAAATCTTGCCCTGTGTCTTATTGCATGCTCACCGGCTATTTACACCGAAACCGCTAGCGCAGCGACCATTAGCGTCAAAACGGAAACGGGTAATATTCAGGTAAAAACCATAGCCCAAGGGTTAGAGAATGTCTGGGGTATGGCATTCTTACCCGACGGCAGTATGCTCGTGACTGAACGCGCCGGCAGAATGCGCATTGTCAGCACCGCAGGCAAAGTGGGTGAACCCTTAACGGGTTTACCGCCTATGTATGCCAAAGGTCAAGGTGGTTTACTTGATGTCGTGCTTGCGCCCGATTTTGCAAGCAGCAAAAAAATCTATTTCAGTTATTCAGAACCCGCTGAAGGTGATACGCTCAATAGCACAGCGGTCAGTTTTGCCACGCTCAATGGTAACAAGCTTGAAAATCTCACCCGCGTTTTTAGTCAACAACCTAAAGTCAACAGCGGCCACCATTTTGGATCTCGTTTAGTGTGGGCGCCTGATGGCACACTGTTTATCACACTCGGTGATCGCTATAGCGAAAAAGATAGCGCACAAACATTAGACAATCATTTAGGCAAAGTGGTGCGTATTCATGCCGATGGCTCAGTGCCTAAGGATAACCCCTTCGCCAATACGGTTGGCGCCTTACCCGAGATCTGGTCTATCGGTCATCGCAATATGCAAGGCGCGGCCATTAATCCCACCAGCAAAGTATTGTGGACGGGCGAGCATGGCCCCCAGGGCGGCGATGAACTCAATATCGACCAAGCGGCTAAAAACTATGGCTGGCCAGTGATTACCTATGGTGAGAATTATGGCGGCGGCAACATCGGCGAAGGTACCCATAAAACGGGAATGGAGCAACCCGTCTACAAATGGGTTCCGTCGATTGCCACGGCGGGCTTTATGTTTTACACAGGTGATAAATTTCCACAGTGGCAAAATAATCTGTTACTCGCCAGCCTAAAGGAAAAAACACTGGTGCGTTTAGTGCTTGATGGCGACAAGATAATTAAAGAAGAACGGCTGCTGAAAACTGAATTAGGGCAAAGATTACGCTCAGTCGTGCAAGGGCCAGATGGACTGATTTATCTCGTAACCGATGAAGCTAAATCAAAAATTTACCAGTTATCGCCGCAGTAATCTTAATCGCTGCACTTTTATCACAGTGCTTTAACTAACCCATGTTAACCACAGCAATAAACTCAATCGATAGAGAATTTAAGCCTTAAAACGACAAAGAGTGTTCATCTGGAACACTCTTTGTCGTTGGCGTGGCACTTATTAATTCATGCCTTTATTCGTTCACCACACACATGCCCTGCTCGGTTTGTACATAGGGAGCTAAAATAGGCATCATGCCCTTCATCACCTGCAATGGCAGCGCCGAAGTAAAACTAAAATCATCAGATTTACTGCCGGGCACGAAGGCGGTCAAAGTACCGAAGTATTTGTCACCTAGATAAAACACGAAGGTCGCAGTGCGGTTCATCGCCGTAGTCGCCACTTTTTTACCTTGCTGCATCTGAGTCACAATACGGTTATCACCGGTGCCGGTTTTCCCGCCTATGGCTAACATGCCACCTTTTTCATCGGTAAAAATGCCCTTTAAACGACGTGCGGTGCCGTTTTGCACTACGTTCGCCAGCGCTGCTTTTAAGGCTTGTGCTACTTCATGGCGCATTACCCGCTCACCTTGGGTGTTCTGATTCTGCAATCTCACTTCATAGGGCGTATCTGCGGCGAAATGCAGCTGATTGATACGCACTGTGGGCAAACGATAGCCGTCGTTTTGAATAATGCCCATCAGCTCGGCTAAGGCTGCGGGTCGGTCACCCGAGCTACCCAGTGCTGAGCCTAAGGATGGCACCATAGAATCAAAGGGATAACCTAAACGCGCCCAACGTTGATGTATGTCAAGGAAGGCTTCAACTTCAAGCATCACTTGCACTCGTACGTCACGGGCGTTTTTATGCCGCGTCCTAAACAACCAACGGTAAACCTCTTGACGTTGTGCTTCACTCGCCTGCTTAACATCGTTCAAGTTGGCATCAGGATTATGATTAAGGTAATCCAGCACCCACAATTCCAAGGGATGCACCCGTGCGATATAGCCTTGATCTGGCAAATTATATTTATCCGGACCGTACTTGTTATATAAGCTCTTAATACGACCATCGGTATAGCTTACCTGTGGCAGTCTTTGCTTCAAGAAAGCCTTAAATGCCGCCATAGGTTCATCGGGCAGTAAATAGCGATACGCCGCCGTCAACTGCTGCTCCGACTGGGACAAACCGTCAAAAAACATGTCGAAACGCTCATTCGCAGCCACTTTTTTGTACTTGCGATAAAACTTAGTAACGAAGGTATTACCTTCTCTATCAGCAAATACCCGCAGATATTCGTCACGGCGCGGATCTTTATCATTACGCAGCAACTGGGCCATATTGCCCTCGTTTTGCATACTACTGCTGTAATTCACGATATCGCGCATGAGACGCACAAACGGCAAGTTAACCGAATCCTGCAGGGCTTGGTAAAGTGTTGGCGTTTTTAAATCTTCTGTTTTTTTAAAGTTATTAAACACATGCAACCCACCACCGGTAAAAAATTGTTCACTGGTTGAGGCCGAATATTCTCGCTGTAACGCCGCATCTAACATGCGGTCTAAACGTCTGTCGGGATTCAAAATCAAGTAATCAATCGCCCAACGGGTTAAATGATCCCTAGGTTCGATAATGATGGATTCCAATTCAATCCCATGTTTCTTGGAATACTTGTCGTGGATCTCGGCAATGATTTCTAAGTAGGTCGCCATCACCCGCAATTTAGCGGTTGAGCCCAATTCCAACTTGCTGCCCTCGTTAATATCAAAAGGCTGATCAGTACTATCCGTCTGCACTCTAACTCGGTTGGCGGTATCAGTGCGCTCATAAAGCGTAAAGCTATACAGCACGTTTTGCAGTTGGCTTGGGTCGAGTAACCGTTCGCCAAGCAGACCCACTTGCTCCGCGGTAGGCACTTGCGCCAGACTGCGTAAGTAGTGACTGACTTTCTGCTGTAAGTCACTGTGTAAGCTACTATTGACCGTCAAATCAAGCCTGTCTAAATCATACAGCCCCACATTTAACATGCCAGCGGTGCGAATGCGAACTGTGTTCACGCCCTTATCTGCGCCAGATTGGGTATTACGCTGCGGCTTGGCGACCTTAAACTGCAATTTCTGCGCGAGTGCAGCATCACGTAGACCACGATCAATCAAATAATACTGGCCGAGTAAACGGATATGGCTATCGACTAAGTTTTCAAGATCTTCATGACCTTGTAATAGATAGTAGGACGGACGACGTTGGGCGATCATCAAGGCAACCACTTGCCGGAATACTTGTCCGCGCTTGGTGGCATTACCTTTGATCTGCGGCGATGCTAACAGCTTGTTTGCAGTATCGAAATCGGTACCAAACCACGCCCACAATCCATCACCAATACCATGAACTTCACCATGATTTGGCGCCGAAGATAATGGCACGGTATTCAGATAATCTTGAACGATGCGCTTACGAGCAGGTTCAGTGTTTTCACCTTGTTGGTACACGCGCACACTGGCCGAGCCAATTTGCAGTAACTTATCTTTAATGCTCAAGGTTAAACCTTGGGAAGAATGGCGGAATTTCTCAATCTGAGTCGCGAGTGTACTGCCACCTGCGGTAGAGACATTCATACCAACCATTTCAGCAATTTGACTCATACCTGCCACCACAAAGCGTGGCCAGTCGATCACAGGATTGAGTTTCTCTTCCGTCGTCCATAACTCGCGGTTTTCAATAAACAGTAAAGTATTAACGATTTCATTGGGGATCTTATCGTCGTCCTGATAAACCCGTTTAGGATAGGCAAATTCGTATAAATCAGTATTGCGGCAATCGAGCAGCGTCAATCCAGATTGGGCCTTTTCATGGTAAGGCGGAAAAAATCCAAGTTGAGCGTATTCCTGCAACGCTGGCGAAAACGCCACTTGTTGCGTTACCTGAAAATTCCGTTGCAATAACCTATCAATATACTGAGGTAACTTACTGTAGCCATGGCGCTCATCAAAAGGACCATAACTAGGATAAATAACCGCTTGGCTCGGTGAGCTTTCTAATTCATAGGTGAGCGTCTTAGCATATTGATTGATGAATTTTGCTTGATAAAACGAAGTTTTAACCTCAAGTCCAATCAGCAATGCAGCGCAGCAAATCAGAATGAAAAATAAGAACCAGACCCTGCCCTTTGATCTGGCTTTACGCGGCGGCTTAACCTTAGCTTTAGGCTCAGGTTGTGGTGGACGAGGACGATAATTTTCGAACTTCATCTCTGATGTGGAATTAGGCAAAACAGCTCCAAAAAAACACTAAAATATTCATCTTTCATGCAACTCAGCAAATCCGTTGCCACTCAGTAAAGCAAGATATCAAACTCATCTAGCCATTATCCGGCTCTATTAATTAGTCTTAGTACCCATTATGTTCCACACTTTATCAAACCTAACTTCACTGTAAAGAAGGGTGCCTGTGACCCACAACCGCCACTAATCAATACTAATGTTAAGCTGATAGTACATTTTGCCAAATATTAATTTGTTGATATCAAGGTATTTTCAGTGATTAAGGCAACAGACAGTATGACTTAAAAACAAAACGAGCTAATTTAAGTCGCACAAAAAGAATGAGTCGCTCAATAATCACACTATTAACGAAGCCTCATCCCACATATTCATGCGCATCCCAGATAAATTCACGAAAATGTTTGCGACAGACAGACTCATAACTTTCATTACCGCCAATCGCCACTTGCTCACCCTCGCGCATCACCTTACCTTCACCATCAAGACGCACCACCATGTTAGCCTTACGCCCACAATGACAAATAGTCTTCAACTCAACTAATTTATCGGCCCAAGCTAATAAATAATGACTGCCGCTAAAAAGTTCGCCTTGAAAGTCCGTTCTTAGGCCATAGCAGAGTACAGGAATATCAATATTATCGACCACATGCGTCAGCTGCTTAACCTGTTCTTTACTCAAAAACTGACACTCATCCACCAGCACACAACTTAATGGCGTAGCTTGATGCACATCGCTAATCATTTGAGTTAAATCATCTTGGCTACTAAATACCTGTGCTTCGGTTTCAATGCCAATACGTGAGGCCACTTTACCTTTGCCATATCTGTCATCTATGGAGGCTGTCATGACCAAAGTATTCATACCGCGTTCACGGTAGTTATAGGATGACTGTAATAGGGAAGTGGATTTACCCGCGTTCATTGCCGAATAATAAAAATACAATTGAGCCAAGACTTATACCCTTTAAAAACGTTAGCGCTTACGCGTCTGCTACCAGAGCCAAATTGAGCGCTAGTCTAACATTGCGCTTCACATCAGAACACTAGCAGCCGCTAAGCTTTTATCATGAAATTCTGCAATGACACCAACTTATCAATCATTTTAATCCCCAATCGCCTCCTGAAATATTTCGAGTCCACTTCATTTAATACTCTTCCCTGCAAAAAACATAAAAAACGCCCCAATGCCGTTCAATTGTTAATGAAAGCTTAACTGAAACTTAAATGTTGTTTCATAAGGAAAAATTAGTAAAAGTTAAATTTAAAAAGTGCGATCTACCTCCAAAGTAATAGGTATAAATGGGCTTGCGCTCAAAAAATAAACATAGCGTTAACAGTAATATTTCATTCGAGACAAAACGTGCTCAATTAAAAAAAGAAAAGTATTCGATAGCTTGCAAATTGAGACCAACGGTCAAAGCACTAATCTACCCTGCAAACTTTAGTGCTCCACTCCGTCCTTTATTCGCATATTGGATCAAATGGAGATTATGATGAGAATTTTCACCTCTAGAAAACTGGCATATTTAGTTGCCTTAGCACTAACTGGCGCCCTTGTTGGCTGTGGCGATGATGGTAAAGATGGTGTAGATGGAGCACCAGGAACGCCCGGTATCCCTGGAACACCCGGTGAACCTGGAACACCCGGTGAGCCTGGAACACCGCCCCCAGTCACCAGTTCTACTATGACTAACGTCAAAGTGATCAACTATAGCTTTGGCGAAGGCAGTATCACTTACGAATTTGAAATTACAGATGAAAACAATAACCTAATCAACGGACTGTTAAATGCTCAAGCCAAAGTGGCGGCACTAACAGATAAAGGCTTCATCACTAACCGCACCGAAGCTGATAAAAATGGTGTTGCAGATAACGTCCATATTGGCGGTGAAGCAACTCAAGCAACCGTCGGCGCAGAATTGACCGCTTTAGCTGATGGTCATTACCAATTTAAAGTACCAATGAAAGGGGTTAATCCAAGTACTGAAGGTATCGTTTGGTTACGTGTCGGTGGTAATAATGGTATTGCGACCTCTAAACCTCTGGTCGTTAACAAACCTGAAGGCACCCATTCAACCACAACTGATAGTTGTTACTCTTGCCATATCGACTACTCAACAAGCCCTCGTCGTCATGCAAGCTATGTCGCTACTGGCATGGACAGCGAAGTCACCTTCGTGGAAGGCTGTTTAGTGTGTCACGGTTCAGTCAGCCGCGCAGTTGTCAATGCTGAAGGTTTCTCTACGGGTGGCTATGCGACAAACACCCTATCTAAAATTGGTCATATCAATCACCAAGATTTTACTAAAGACTTTTCAGTACAAAACTGTACATCTTGTCACGTTGAAGCACCTAAAAACATCAACGTAGCCGGACCAGGTTGTATTGATTGCCATGACAGTGGTGGCGTACCAGGGGCTATTATCCCAAGTAATGGTGCGGATCTGCGCATTATGCACGAAAGCAAAGCGGGTATAACCGAACGCCAAGCGATTCGCGCTAAGTATAAATTGAGTCTATCAACACCTGTTAAAGTAGATGATATTTCTACCAAGACAGACCACTATGCGCCGACAGGTGCTGCGGCCGCAGTAACCGCCCCAGGCTGGTGTACAACACTGACAGTGAAAGACACCGATGGTAACGTCTTTAGCATTAAAGACAACTTTAACTATTCTAGCCCGCTAGTATATGACGCTAAGAAACCCGTAGTTTATGCGGGCGCTTATTTACATTCCTATGAAAATGGCAGCTTAGTGGGTCGCCCAGGTAACCGTACTAACTACTACTATGGTTACAACACTGACGGCACTAAAAATATCTGTCATTTACTGACGGATATCAGCGCAGTGAATGCTAACTATGTTTATTCTGCCCGCGTGACATTCAGTACCGCTGGTTGGATGGAATATGATGGCAAGCAACGCTACCAAAGTAATGGCAGCCTAAGAGCGACAGGTTATGATGGTTCTATGGGCATATCCTTTACGGCTTACTCAGATGTCGTTAACCCTGTCACCACTCAAAAGGTCTCTGGCTTCGAACGTCGTGAGATAGCGAGTACTAACAGCTGTACTACTTGTCACAACGATGCCACTGCGTTCCACAAAAATGGTGCCTTCGATGAAGGTGGTAAAGCTTGTATCGCCTGCCATGACAACGGCATGGAACGTACTTCAGCAGCCTTAGGCGCAGGTTTTGGTCCTATGGTGCACAGCTGGCACTGGGGTAATGGCGCTAAAGTCGGTGAAGTTAAAGCTGATGGAACTCAAGCGCAAACCGCTAACGGTGCAGGCGCGATTGAAGCCTCTACTAGCTGCGTTGCCTGTCATGAAAAAGCGATTGATTTAAGCAAAGTGCCAAATCAATACATCGCTGAGCCAGGTAGCAAAATGACAAGCCCAGTCACCGCTAACTGTTATGCCTGCCACACTAGCGATTCAGCTAAGGCGCATATGGCAAGCAACGGTGGTGAAATCAGCATACCAAAGGTTGCTGACTGGTTTAAACAACCGACCTCTGAATCCTGTGCAGTATGTCATGACACAGGTAGAAGTTCTGGTATTGATAAATACCACAAGTTTACTCGCTAATTAATCATCTCATCATCGCGTGATTAAGAAGTAAGTAAAAAGCGGTACCTATTTTCCCTGCAAGGAAATAGCCAAAGGAGTCTCGCTAATGCGAGGCTCCTTTTTTACTTAGACATTCCCGATAACAAGCCATTTTCAGCCCTATTTAAGTTACTAACGTTACAGTCCTAAAAAAACAACAATTCAAAGGAAGTCACTCAATTATGCGTAAAAGTTTTATTGCCATCGCCATCGGCGCCACTCTCACCGCCGGATTCATGGCAGGTTGCAGCAGCACAGAAACTAAAGCACCTAACGTTATCTCGGTACAAACCCAAAACCCGCTGTTCCAAGCCAGTAACCTGCAATATCAAGCCCCTGATTTTAGCCTCATCAAGAATGAGCACTTCGCGCCAGCCCTAGAGCAAGGCATGGCTGAGCAGTATCAAGAAATTCTCGCAATAGCCAATAATCCGGCAGCAGCAACCTTCGATAATACGATTGTGGCTATGGAGAAAAGCGGCGCTCTACTCAACCGTGCATCAAGCGTGTTTTATAATTTAGCAGGGTCGAATAGCAATCCAGAACTGCGTAAAATCCAAGGCGAAATGGCGCCCAAAATGGCGGCCCACTCAGATAATATCAACTTAAACCCAGCGCTATTTGCCCGTATCGAAGCCATCTATAACGACCGCACTAACTTAGGGTTAACCCCAGAAGTCGTACGTTTGGTTGAGGTATATCACCAACGCTTTATCATGGCTGGCGCTAAACTTACCGATGAACAAAAAGTTAAAATCCGCGCGTTAAATGAAGAACAATCAACACTAACGAATGAGTTCTCTCAGCGTTTATTACGCTTAACCAAAGAAATCGCCGTTGTGGTGGATTCAAAAAGTGAACTTGCTGGATTAACCGACGGTGAAATAGCTTCAGCCGCGAACGATGCCAAAGCTGCCGGTCACGATGGCAAGTATCTGATTAACATAACCAACACCACTCGCCAACCTGTGTTGGCATCACTGGAAAACCGTGAGCTACGCCAGCGTATTTGGGAAGCCTCAGCGAACCGTGGCTTAACTGGTGAAAACGAAACTGCGTCACTCGTATCTCGTTTAGCGAAACTCAGAGCCGAGCGCGCAACACTATTAGGCTATGAAAACTGGGCAAGTTATCGATTAGCACCGCAAATGGCCAAAACACCCGAAGCGGTTTACAGCATGTTTGGTTCAATGGTGCCTGCGGTAGTTGCTAACACAGAGAAAGAAGCGGCCGACATTCAAGCGATGATCACTAAAACCGGTGGGAAATTTGAACTGGCACCGTGGGACTGGGAGTTTTACGCAGAAAAAGTCCGCCAAGAAAAATACGCTCTCGATGCCAATAGCATTCGCCCATACTTCGAATTTAACCGCGTGCTCGAAGACGGCGTATTCTACACACTCAAAGAACTCTATGGCGTCACCTTAAAACCACGCCCAGATTTACCGGTTTACCATCCCGATGTAAAAGCCTACGAAATGTTTGATGCCGATGGCTCAAGCATGGCCATTTTCTACGCCGACTATTTTGCCCGTGAAGGTAAACGTGGTGGCGCTTGGATGAGTTCGTTCGTCGGTCAATCCTTCCTCGAAGGCACTAAACCTGTGGTCGTCAACGTGATGAACATAAAGAAAGCGCCCGAAGGTCAACCCACATTCGTCAGCTATAACGAAGTCACCACTATGTTCCATGAAATGGGTCACGGCACCCACGGCATGTTCTCTAAAGTGACTTATCCAAGTCTGGCGGGTACCTCGGTTTCACGCGACTTTGTCGAATTTCCATCGACGTTTGAAGAAGATTGGGCCGCCCATCCAAAAGTGTTAGCGAACTACGCGAAACACTATGAAACAGGCAAACCCATTCCCGATGAACTGCTGCAAAAACTGCTGAAATCTGGCAGCTTCAACCAAGGCTTTGACACACTGGAATACATGGCCGCCGCATTAGTAGACATGGAATGGCATTCATTAAGCCCTGATACGCCGCTGCAAGATGTACCAACCTTTGAAGCCAATGCCCTGAAAAAGCACGGCTTAAACATCAGTGCCGTACCTCCGCGTTATAAGTCGACCTATTTTGCCCACGCCTTCCCCGGCGGTTACTCGGCAAGTTATTACGCTTATATGTGGAGTGAGATTTTAGCGGCGGATGCGTTTGCGTATGTACAAACCCAAGGTGGGCTCAATCGTGAAATCGGCATGAAGTACCGCAAAACGATCCGTGAAGTGGGTAATAGCATAGCGCCAATGGACGCCTACAAAAACTTCCGCGGACAAGAACCAACCACGGAAGGCTTACTTAAACGCCGCGGTCTAGATCAAGCACGCTAAGCTAAGAGTTGGTAGCCTTAATGCGATAGGCTAAAGATAAAGACAAACTCAGCCTTAACCAAAAAAATCAGCCAGCATAATGCTGGCTGATTTATTTTGACTTATTTGACGTGAACGTTTGCAGTGAAAGGTTTCAATTAACGTCTAGCTAATTGCGCCTTTAGATTTGATTTTAAGTACGATAATACTAATCACAAATGCCACACTACAAGCCACTAAACCCGCGACAACAGACTCGGTAAATCCAAGTGCCACATAACCCACTAAGCTAATAAACGCCGCAATGAGTGCATAAGGTAGCTGAGTCACCACATGGTCAATGTGGTGGCAACTGGCGCCCGTAGACGACAAGATAGTCGTGTCGGAAATTGGTGAACAGTGATCGCCAAATACAGCCCCTGCCAGCACAGAGGCAAGCATAGGCAACATCATGCCTGTGTGACTTCCCATAGCCATATCAGCAGCAATCGGCAACATGATCCCGAACGTACCCCAGCTAGTACCGGTTGAGAACGCAGTAATACCTGCTAGCACAAACATTAAGGCGGGTAAAAACGCGAACGGAATATTTCCTGTTGCTAAACTCGCCATAAACTTACCGGTTTCGAGTTGACCAATCACACCTGCGATTGTCCAAGCAAATAACAGGATGTAAATCGCCGGCAGCATAGAGCGAGCGCCCTGCACTATACCTTTGACTATCATCAATTTCTCAACGCCTTGCACTAAATTCAATATCAGCGAGACCGCTAGACCAATTAATGCACCAAAGAAAAGTGATGAACTGACATCGGTTTTCTCAAAAGCAGAAATAATATTAAATTTAATCCCTTCCGCCGCGAGTACTTGAGCACCACTGTTAATCATGAAATAGAGGGTTGCAAATACCAACACGGTAATCGGCAGGAACAGACCTAAAATCTTACCGGTTTCGGCTTCAGGTAAATCTGCGTTCGCCCCAGGCGGTAATCCTTTAGACTCATCGTATAAATTACCACGTTGGGCATTGAGCTCATGCTCACGCATTGGCCCAACATCTAATCCCATAAAGACAACAAAAAGTAATAATAACAAGGAGAAGATTGCGTAAAAGTTCATCGGGATCATTTGAATAAAAATACTCAAATGACCCGTATCAGCAAAACCATGGGCAGTTAATATCCCGCCAATGAGTGCGATAATATAAGCGCCCCAGCTCGAAACTGGAGAAATAACGCACACAGGCGCCGCAGTAGAATCTAATAAATAAGCTAACTTAGCGCGGGAAACATAATAACGATCGGTAACAGGTCGAGCGACCGAACCAACAACTAAACTATTGAAATAATCATCAATAAAAACTACGCAACCTAAAAACATGGTCAATAGTTTAGCGTCACGTTTATTACGTATATGTAAACGAGCCCAATCGGCAAAAGCACGCGCGCTGCCACTTACGGTAATTAACGCTGTGATCATTCCCAGTACAATTAAGAAACCGAGAATATATAAGTTCCACGAATTTAGACCTTTATCAGTCCAAAAAAGCCCTTTAACGCCATTAAATACAAACTCACCCGTTGCTAAAGGTGAAAATTGATTGAGCAATAAAGCACCAATTAAAATACCTAACCCCAAAGAAAGCAGTACACGGCGAGTCAAGATCGCCAACACGATAGCCACCGCAGGCGGCAACAAGGAAAGTGCCGAATCGGCATAATTCATAACAGTCATTGATTATTATCTTCGTTAAATACGAATGGAGGGCGACTGAACTGGTGGGAAAAGGCAATAGATACCCAAGGTCACCTGTCCTATCAGTAGCGCTCCATAGTAACTATTCCCAATATCCATATCGGAAAATACTATGGCAGTGCTGCACCTATTAGGTACAACCCCAGCAGTCGATCGTGATAAATCGAACCACTTCGGCACCAAATCCTTTCGCAATCGATCAACGGAATCACCCTACTGATCACTACTAATATTTGGCGCGCCTCTACTTCTAAGAACGCCCTTGCACGGGCGTGAGGCACATAAAAACATAAGCGGCTTAGCAGATGCTACCGCAAAGCCACTTAATGTGACCTAGATCACAGATAAAATCAACTGAGACTTGTAATCAGCTCAGGAACCACCTCAAACAGATCTGCAACGAGTCCATAATCGGCAACTTGAAAAATCGGCGCTTCAGGATCTTTGTTGATTGCAACGATGACTTTAGCGTCTTTCATGCCGGCTAAATGTTGAATCGCGCCAGAAATACCGACGGCAATATACAAGTTTGGCGCAACGATTTTACCGGTTTGACCCACTTGTAAATCGTTAGGCACAAAACCTGCGTCAACTGCAGCGCGTGATGCGCCAACGGCTGCACCGAGCTTGTCAGCAAGTTGTTCTAACATGCCGAAGTTTTCACCACTGCCCATGCCTCGGCCGCCAGATACGATAATGCCAGCATTGCCTAACTCTGGACGGGCAGAAACTGTCAGCGATTGAGAAACAAACTGAGTTCTCGCTTCAAACACTTTATCAAGTGTCGTCACAGCCGCACTGTTACCTTCTGGCGCAGCGTCAAACGCACTGGCACGCACTGTCATCACTTTAATGGCATCATGGCTTTGCACTGTCGCTAAGGCATTACCCGCATACACAGGGCGCACAAAGGTGTCCGCATTGACGACGGTAATAACTTCTGAGATTTGCGCGACATCTAATAATGCCGCCACGCGCGGAAGCGTATCCTTACCTAAACTTGAAGCCGAGGCCAGAATGTGACCATAGTTTGGCGCTAAGTCCACCAGCAATTTGGCAAAATTTTCCGCTAAATGCGCTTCATACACGCTGGCATCGGCAACGAGTACTTGGCTAACGCCTTGTAGTGCCTGCGCCGCTTGGACAACCGCGCCACATTGGTGACCCGCAACCAAGACATGTACTTCATCGCCTATGGCACGGGCGGCGGTAACAATTTTTGCCGTATCGAGTTTCAGTGCTGCATTATCATGTTCAGCTAATACTAAAATGGCCATTTAGATCACCTTCGCTTCATTTTTTAACTTTTCAACTAGCTCAGCTACCGACGCTACCATGATGCCCGCTTTACGTTCAGCTGGCGGAGTGACCTTCACAATCGTTTGGTGACTCTTTAACGTCACGCCTAAGTCTGCCACAGTAAATACTTCTAATGGCTTACGCTTAGCTTTCATTATGTTAGGCAATGAAGCGTAACGGGGTTCGTTCAAACGTAAATCGGCGGTCACAACAGCAGGTAAAGGCAGTTTAAGAGTTTGCATGCCGCCGTCAATTTCACGGGTGACTTGTAATGTATTCGCTTCTAATTTGATTTCTGAAGCAAAGGTCGCCTGTGGCATATCCATTAACGCGGCAAACATTTGGCCAGTTTGGTTATTATCACCATCGATGGATTGCTTACCAAAAATCACCAGCTCTGCTTGTTCTTTGTCTTGTACCGCTTTGAGCAATTTGGCGATAGACACTGGCACGAGCTCTTCTTCAGTATCGATATGAATTGCACGATCTGCGCCTAATGCAAGCGCGGTACGCAGTTGTTCTTGCACGGCTTTATTACCAATACTGACAACAACCACTTCAGTAGCGCTACCCGCTTCTTTTAAACGAACCGCTTCTTCTACTGCGATTTCACAAAAAGGGTTCAACGCCATTTTTAGGTTTGCAGTGTCAACACTTGTATTGTCAGCTTTGACCCTGACCTTCACATTGGCATCAACAACGCGCTTAACGGGCACCAATACTTTCATAGGGTTTCCTTCCTACACTTTCATGTACATGGACAAAACATTGGTTAATACCAATGCAGAATAGAGCAACTTTACGTCCTGTTAACGTTAACGTCAACCAAAGTCAAACGCCTGTTTGTATTTTTTAATCCGCTGCAACGGCCACTTTTTTGGACACTTA
Organism: Shewanella oncorhynchi; assembly: GCF_030848765.1. Taxonomy (NCBI): domain Bacteria; kingdom Pseudomonadati; phylum Pseudomonadota; class Gammaproteobacteria; order Alteromonadales; family Shewanellaceae; genus Shewanella; species Shewanella oncorhynchi. The sequence goes on along the minus strand of NZ_CP132914.1, from coordinate 1,690,046 downwards.
TTTGATGGAATAAGAAAAGTTCAAAAAATAAATAATATTTAATTTCCTTAAAACGCATAATTTTATTTGATTCGAGCTATATTAGTTTCTATCATTTAGGTGTTGTTCACCATTATCCTGTATTAAAAATAGAGTGGGACGAAAATAGATATGAGCGAATTTTTAGAGATATTAACTCACGGCCGTCGTTTTAAAGCTGCAGTAAAAGAACTTAGCGTTGAAGAGTTACGTGATTTAGCCGACAAATTAGATAAAATTTTAGTAGAACGCGAGTCTATGGCTGAGGAAGAAGAACAAGCCATGGCAGCTCGTAATGCTAAGATTGAAGAAATCCGTCAACAAATGGAAGCCGTTGGTTTATCAATTGATGACTTAGGTGGCGTAGCTGTTAAAGCTGCTGCGAAGAAACGCGCTCCTCGTCCAGCCAAATACCAAATTGAAGTTGACGGTGAAATGGTTCAATGGACTGGCCAAGGCCGTATGCCTACCGTATTTAAGAACGAGATCAACAAAGGTCGTTCTATGGAAGATTTCTTAATCTAATCCAACCAAGTGTGATGGCGCTAATTGCCAACACAAGTTTGCATAAAAGCTCGCATTAGTTGCGAGTTTTTTATATCCATCAATCATTTCAAACTTAAACGACAGCCGTTAATTCCGCACCTCACTCCCACTCAAATTACGTTACAATTCAGCCTTAGTATTTACATCTGCTTTCAGTTACTCTTTGCTCACCCTTACTCGATTGAATAAAATAATGCAGATAAACAATAAGATAATGATAAGCTGCAGCATAATCGCTAGCTTAATATCACAAAGCACATTTGCCCAACTCAATACTGGAACAACATCCAGTAAACTCACTGCATTTACCCATGCTGAATTAATTATTGCCCCGGGAAAGCGTTTAAGCGATGCCACTTTATTAATTGAAAATAATCGAATTAAAGCCATTATTGAGCACAACGACATTCCCGCTGGCGCATTTAGAATCGATTTGAGTGGTTATACAATTTATCCCGGATTTATCGATCCTTTTACCGATTATGGGATTGAATTCGAATATCCCAAACTTAAGCTCACTCGCCCCGTCTATGATATAAAGCGTATCGGTGGTAATGCGGAAAATGGTGCAATTCATTCTGAAAAAGAATGGTTTAATTACGTTTACCCCAATAAAGAACGCGCAAAAGAGTGGATTAATAATGGTTTCACCAGTGTGCAAAGTAGCAAACTCGACGGTATCTTCCGTGGGACGGGTGTCAGCCTTTCATTAGCAGACAAAACGGCTAATGAAGTGATTTATCGCGCCCGCAGTCAACCTTTTATGGCATTTGATAAAGGCTCGTCTGAACAAGATTATCCCTCATCATTAATGGGCAGCATTGCACTTATTAGGCAAACCTTTGCCGATGCAAATTGGTATAACCAAAATAAAAACAAACCTGCCAATGGCGCAATAAACAATCAAGTCGAATTTAATATCGCCTTTGAGCGTTTAGATAATTTAGCCGATAAGCAAATTATCTTTGAAACCAAAAATCTCAACGACCAATTACGTGCAGCCCATTTACTCAAAGAACATAAACTGCCAGCCAACCTGCTTGGTAATGGTCAAGAATACTCACGCATCAATGAGTTAAAGGCGCTGAACTATCCGTTGATCTTGCCTTTAAACTATCCGCAGGCACCCGATGTCGGGACAGATGACGCTGATCGTGAAGTATCACTGGCGGATTTAAGACTGTGGGAACGTGCACCAACCAACCCTGCGGCGGTAGCTAACGCAGGTATCCCCTTTGCGTTAACGCAGTTTGGGATTAAGACCGATGCCTTCTGGCCGCGCCTACGCCAGGCTATTGCCCAAGGTTTAAGTGAAGAAAACGCTCTCGCGGCACTCACCACCCAAGCCGCAGAGATGACAGGCACCGCCGACTTTACCGGTAAACTCGCGCCCGGTTATATGGCTGACTTTGTTATCACTAAAGGCAATATCTTTAAAGATGGCCAGATCTACAGTGTTTGGTTGCAAGGTCAGGAGCAAAGTCTACGCTCACTTCCCCAAGCACGATTACTGGGAGATTACCAATTAAGCCTCAATAACCTCACGCTAGATTTATCGCTACATGATGAAAGTAAAAGTGATAAACCCAACATCCAAGGCAATTTAAGCAGTGGCGAACAAAGTATCTCACTCACTCAACTTAAGTTAGATGATAACGGAAGATTGAGCTTTACTGCCGATTTGAGCGCCGCAGGCATTAACGGCCTTAGCCGCTTTACGCTGTGGATGGCCGATGACGGCATTCAAGGTCGTATGGTCGATGCAAAAAGTCGCACTACAAATGTTGCCGGTGTCGCTTTAACTCAAACTGCAAAGCTCAAAAAAGCAGACCAAGCAAGCAATCATGCTCCCAACAATGAAGCCAACACGAGCCTAGTGAGTCACCTCACCTTCCCTAACGTCGCTTACGGTCTAAGCGAAGCGCCTAAGGTTGAGAAGCTGCACATCAAGAATGCCACCCTGTGGACATCGGATAAGCAAGGCATTCTCGAACATGCTGATCTCTTGATGGCCAATGGCCGCATCGAAAAAATTGGCCAACAATTAAGTACGCCATCAGGTTATCAAGTCCTCGATGCAACAGGTAAACACCTCACCGCCGGCATAGTCGATGAACACTCGCATATCGCCATTAATGGCGGTACTAACGAAGGAACAGACGCAGTAACCTCTGAAGTACGCATTGGCGATATTATTAATCCCGACGATATTTCAATCTATCGTGCCTTAGCGGGCGGCGTCACCAGCGCGCAATTACTCCACGGTAGCGCCAACCCTATCGGTGGACAATCACAACTGATCAAAATGAAATGGGGCGAGTCGGCCGAACAACTCAAATTTACTAACGCGCCCGCCAGTATCAAATTTGCTTTAGGTGAAAACGTCAAACAGAGTAACTGGGGTGAGAAATTTGTTCAGCGCTTCCCCCAGACTCGCATGGGAGTAAAAGCGTTATTTGAAGAAACCTTCGACGCTGCTATCGCCTATGAAAAGGCGTTAAAAACCTATGATAATCTGCGCTCCAGCGATAAAAAGAAAACCGTCGCTCCGCGCCCAAGTTACCGTCTGCAAGCAGTGGCCGAAGTATTAAATCAGCAGCGTGATGTGCACATTCATTCCTATGTGCAGTCAGAAATCCTGATGTTTATCCGCTTAGCCGAGGCCTATCACTTTAAAGTGCAAACCTTTACCCATGTGCTCGAAGGTTACAAAGTGGCGAGTGAACTAGCTACCCATGGTGCTGGCGCATCGACCTTTGCCGATTGGTGGGCCTATAAGTTTGAGGTGTATGATGCGATTCCGCAAAACGCGTGCCTGATGCAAAACAAGGGGGTGACCACCAGCATTAACTCAGACGATTATGAAATGCAGCGCAGACTCAACCAAGAAGCGGCTAAGTCTATGATGTATTGCAATATGTCGAAGGAAGACGCTTGGAATATGGTCACTATCAATCCAGCCAAACAATTAAGAGTCGATGAGTTTGTGGGTTCACTCACCCCAGGAAAAATGGCCGATATCGTACTCTGGAACGCAGAGCCTCTGTCTATTTACGCCAAAGTGACGCAGGCATGGGTTGAAGGAAAACGCTATTTTGACCGCGACCAAGACCAAGTTGCCCAACAAGCTGTGGTGAACGAGCGCGCCGCACTTATCCAAAAAATTCTCAGCAGTGATGACCAAACTAGAGCGGGTGAAAAAGTCACGCCACTCAACGAGCCACAGTGGCACTGCGACACCCACTATCAGGCATGGGGCCACGCTCATGAGGGAGCCAAATAATGCAACATTTATCTAAAACCGTTTTGTTTGTGGCGCTACTCGGCGCAATTTGCACCACGCTGGCCCCAGCTATGGCAAGCGATATTGTGCCTACACCTAAACAAAGCCGCAACGTACTGATAAAAAACGCCACAGTGCACACAGTCACTCAAGGCGTGCTCAGCAACACAGACGTCTTAATTGAAAATGGCAAGATCACGGCCGTTGGGCCTCAACTGACCAGCCAAATCAACAATGCAACCGCAGAAACCAGTAACACTCAAATCATCGATGCCAGCGGTAAACACTTGTATCCGGGCTTAATCGCCCTAGACACCAGCTTAGGCTTAGTCGAAATTGAAATGAGCCGCCCAACGGTCGATAACGCCGAGGTGGGCTACATCAACCCGCAGATCAGCACGGCCACAGCTTACAATCCGGATTCGGAGCTCATCCCGACCATACGTTACAACGGAATTACCCATGCACAAATCGTCCCGAGCGGTGATGGGTTAGCTGGACAATCGGTACTGGTGGATCTCGATGCATGGACGATTGAAGATGCGCTGACGCCAAGTGCTGGACAGTTCCATGTCTATTGGCCGCAAATCAAACGCATGCCAGAAGATGAAAAAGAGAAAGCCAAGACTATCGAGAAAAATCAGCAGGCGATCGACAAGCTCAATATCGCCTTTGAAGATGGCTATCGCTATTTCTTAAGTGATAAGGCCAACGGTAAAGACAAAAACCAGGATGAAGATCCCCAGTCCGCGACCAACGACCTGCGCTGGCAGGCTATGCTGCCGCTATACCAAGGCAAAGCGACACTGTTTGCCCATGCCGACAGTGTTGGCCAAATTGAGCAAGTGATCGCCTTGACGAAAAAATACCAATTCAAACTGGTAATTGTCGGCGGATACGATGCATGGCGTTTGGACTCAAGCCTAAGGGAAGTTAAAGCTGGGGTCATTTACCCTCATACCTTGAGTCTCCCTAAACGTAAAGATGAGCCAGTCGATTTACCCTTTAAGATCCCATCTTTACTCGCCAATGCAGGTATTCCCTTCGCCCTTGGGTTCTCATCGGACTGGAATAGCCGTAACCTCCCCTACGCCGCAGGCTACAGCGCCGCCTATGGTTTAACGCCTGAACAAGCACTTAAGTCCATCACCTTAGATGCCGCAAAACTGTTAGGTGTGGAGGATTTAGGTGCGATAGCGGTGGGATACCAAGGCAGTGTCGTGCTGTCAGAGGGGGACATTCTCGACCCTATGACCAATAAAATTGAGGCAATCTGGATTGAAGGACGGCAGATAGATCTGAATAATCGCCATCAGCAGCTTTATCAAAAGTACCTTAAGCGGTAGAATTTACTCAGATAATAATATCGCATCGGCGCAGCCTACCAAGGCTGCGCAGTTTTCTCCTCAACCTCAGGTCAAACCATGAAAATTATCCTCTCAAGTGCATTAGTGCTCCTGCTCAGTGCCTGTGCAAGCGACTACAGTTTTAACAGTAATTTGGACAGTGAGGCGATTAATGACTATTTCAAGGCATCCGATGTCATCCTTTATGAAGGTGATACCTTGCCGAAAGGTCATTATGAATTAAAAGGATTGGTCGAAGGTGAGTCCTGTCAGGCCGATACCAACGGTGCGCCCGCATCACTTGCCGATGCCAGAACCGAAGCCCGTCGCAATGCCGCAGATAAAGGAGCTAACGGCATTATCATCAAGCAATGTGTCATATTTGAAGAAGCTGCCCAAGGTTGTATCAGCCGCGCATTATGCGTTGGTCAAGCAGTAAAAACGGCTACAACAGAGTAAGCCTCACGCATATTAAGCATACTGCTCGCGGCGTGATCCTATAGTGTTCTAAGATTGCCCCTATCAACCGCTTAATGGCTAACGCTTCGTGACCAATGCTGCATTATTAGCACACAAAGATGGGCCTTAATAATGAGCTTAGGCGGTTGTTATACTTACCCTTTAGGTAATTTTTTGCATGATATTTACCAACCAAATTATCGCAGTGGCAACATGCCGCACGCCCTATAAACAAAAATTTGGCATTCCAAGACAACCCGGACTTGTTGAAGCGCGTGGTTATGTCGAACTCGAACCCCATGTGAATCATATCGATGCGGTGCGTGGCATAGAGCAATATTCACATCTGTGGTTACTGTTTTGCTTCCATGAGAATCTTGCCCAAGGTTGGAAAACCACAGTGCGCCCGCCGCGTTTAGGCGGCAATGAAAAACTCGGCGTGTTCGCAACTCGCTCCACTTTTCGCCCCAATGGTATAGGTCAGTCTGTGGTGAAACTGCACGGCGTAGTGCAGCGCAAGGGCAAAGTTTGCCTTGAGATTTCCGGTATGGATCTGGTCGATGGCACGCCGATTATCGATATTAAGCCTTACATTCCTTTCTCGGATTCGATTACCGATGCAGTCGGCGGCATTGCTCAAGACGCCCCAAAACTGATTTCAGTGGTGTATTCCGATAATGCCAAGGCACAGATTGAGCGTTACGTCGAGCAGGAAACCTACACAGATTTAGCTCTGCTTATCCGCGGTGTGCTCGGCCAAGATCCACGTCCCGCCTACAAAAAAGCCAAGGACGATCCTAAGTTATACCAAGTCGCCCTCTATGATTTAGATGTGTTCTGGCACATGGCGGTCGATGATAATGACCAAGAATACATCTTGGTACTGGAACTCAAACCGGGAAAATGTGGCTAAATGTCTGCGCCAACGCCTACATCAAAACCTGATTATCAAAGCCAGCATAAAAAGCGGCTCTCTTGGATGCCGTGGCTGTATTTTTCCTTAAAAGAGAAACATTTAATCTGGGCTAAACCTTGGCAAGATGATATTCAAGCAAGACTTTGCGCCCTCGAAACGGTAACTATCGGCGAGCAATGCTTTATCGCCCCCGAGGCGCAGTTATTCGCCGAACCCAATCGTGATATCCGCATGGGTAATCGCTGCATGATCGCCGCCGAGTGTTTTTTGCATGGGCCTATCACGCTAGGGGACGAAGTGGCGATTAATCATGGTTGCTCCTTCGATGGCGGCAGGGTCGGGATTCAGATAGGCAATCAAACCCGCATCGCCAATAATGTCACCCTTTACGCCTTTAACCATGGCATGGTGCCAGATACCCCCATATATCAACAAGCTGCCAACTCCAAAGGTATTGTTATTGGCCAAGATGTGTGGATTGGTGCTCAGGCGGGCATAGTCGATGGTGTGACCATTGGCGATCACGCTGTGGTGGGTATGGGCAGCATAGTGACGAAAGATGTACCCGACTGGGCGATAGTGGCTGGCAACCCCGCCAAAGTGATTGGTGATAGACGGGATAAGTAAGCAGTAAGGATAATCTTGATACTAGCAGTGACGAAGTCACACTCTAACAGCACAGCGCTCTTCCTTGCGTTATCCGTTATCCGTTATCCGTTATCCGTTATCCGTTATCCAGCATCAAAAAATGCTATTTATCTCCCAGCTAGTTGAATTTAACCTAAATCCCTAGGTGACATCACCAAAGCAGGTGATAAAATGGTAACCATTCAACTCAAATTTGGACATCGGTAATGCGCGTCAGCAAGTACCTGCTATCAACACAGAAAGAAACTCCTGCCAACGCAGAAGTCATTAGTCATCAATTAATGTTACGTGCGGGCATGATCCGTCGTAATGCGTCGGGCCTTTACAGCTACCTCCCCACGGGCTTACGCGTATTGCGTAAAGTCGAAGCCATTGTTCGTGAAGAAATGAACAAAGCCGGTGCAATTGAAATTCTAATGCCTATGGTGCAACCGGCAGACTTGTGGGTAGAAACAGGTCGTTGGGAAAAGTTTGGCCCCGAGCTGCTGCGCTTTAAAGATCGCCACAATCGCGACTTCGTACTGGGCCCAACCCACGAAGAAGTGATCACAGATCTCATTCGTAAAGAAGTCAGCTCATACAAGCAATTACCGCTGAATCTTTACCAAATTCAAACCAAATTCCGTGACGAAGTTCGCCCACGTTTTGGCATGATGCGCTCACGTGAATTCTTGATGAAAGACGCCTACTCTTTCCACCTTGACGTCGATACCATGAATGAAACCTATGAGGCTATGTACACAGCCTATAGCAACATTCTATCGCGCATGGGTTTAGCTTTCCGCCCAGTTTTAGCTGATACGGGTTCAATCGGTGGCAGCATGTCACACGAGTTCCATGTTCTAGCACAAAGCGGTGAAGATTTAATTGCTTACTCAACGGGCAGCGATTACGCGGCTAACATTGAGAAAGCTGAATCACCTATGCCAACTGAACCACGCGGCGCAACCACTGAAGCATTGCGTTTAGTCGATACCCCAAATGCAAAGACCATTGCGGAATTAGTTGAGCAGTTTGGTTTGGATATCACTAAAACGGTCAAAACCTTAATCGTAATGGGTGCGACAGAAGCGACGCCTTTAGTGGCGCTGATTGTTCGTGGCGACCATGAACTCAACGAAGTCAAGGCTGACAAGTTAGACTTAGTCGCATCACCATTGGAAATGGCGCCAGAAGCGCTGATCCGTGACGCCATTGGCGCAGGTCCAGGTTCACTTGGCCCTATCGGTCTTAAAATCCCTATCGTTATCGATCACAGCGTTAGCGTAATGAGCGATTTTGCCGCCGGTGCTAACGTTGATGATAAACATTATTTTGGTATCAACTGGGAACGCGATCTGCCGACAGCGCAAGTTGCCGACATCCGTAACGTAGTCGAAGGCGAGCCAACACCTGATGGTTCAGGCACTTATGCTATGGCACGCGGTATCGAAGTGGGCCATATTTTCCAACTGGGCACTAACTATTCTAAATCGATGAACGCGACTGTACTTGACGAAAATGGCAAGTCACAGGTGCTACTGATGGGTTGTTACGGTGTCGGCGTGAGCCGTATTGTGGCAGCAGCCATCGAACAAAACTTCGATGACCGTGGCATCATTTGGCCAGAAGCGATTGCACCATTTAGCGTGGGCATTCTGCCAATGAACATGCACAAATCGCACCGCGTCACCGATATCGCCGAGCAGTTATACAAAGACTTAAACGAAGCGGGTATTGAAGTGTTATTGGATGATCGTAAAGAGCGTCCAGGCGTGATGTTCGCTGATATGGAACTGATTGGTATCCCACATACAGTGGTGATTGGCGATCGCAATATTGATGCTGGCGTATTTGAATACAAAAACCGCCGTACCGGTGAAAAACAAGATATTCCATTCGATCAACTGCTCGACTTCCTGAAAAACGCAGTTAAAGGCTAAGCCTCAACGCGAAATGTAGACAAGCTGAAGATCAAAAACGAAACGCACTTGAGCCCAGCTTAAGTGCGTTTTTTATTGGACTTTTTATTGACCTTCATCGTTCACATTGGCTCGCAACATGACTTTTTATATGCGGCTGTTTACCGCTGTATTTTGGGCAAGGTATTTTGTGCTAACAGGTACTGACTCGGAGCGACACCCATCAACTGCCTAAACATATAACCAAAGGCTGAACCCGAGGCATAACCTAAGGATAACGCTGTAGTGAGCACAGATTCACCTCGGCTGAGCATTTGAATCGCCACCTGCAATCTAAGCCTTTGCAACCATTGGCTATAACTCAGCCCTGTTTGCTGTTTAAATAATCTCGCTAACGTGCGGGCAGAGGCACCGACCTCCCGCTGCCAATCAACCAAAGTACGTTGCTCACTTGGATCGGCAAGCAAAGCCTCGGTAATGCGCAGTAATTTTTTATCCCTAGGATAAGGTAAATCCAAGGCGACCTTAGGGGCGAGTACCATAAAATCACGGATCACCATCAAGAGCCGCATGACGCGATCCTTAAAATCGGGATCAATTAGCCCAGCCTCACTCTTCACTAAGGCATTAGCCTCTTGCAGTAATAACTGCAAAACAGGCTTCACACTCAAACAAGTACAGTCGGGTGGAAACCCGCCTATCCGGGTTTCATCCAAATACAGACTACTCAATTGCACCTGACCTAGCGCGATAACCTCATGATCGACAAAGGGAGGCACCCACACCGCTTGCTCAGGCGGCACAATGTAACGCCCAGCAGGCGTGATCACACTCAACACACCTTGACTGGCATAAATGACCTGTCCCCAAGAATGACTATGGCGCTGCACATGTTCAAACGGCTTGAGTGTTCGCTTAAGCAACATGATGGAGGCACTTAGCCCTGCGGCAGCTAAACGTGAAGGCGCGACCTGCGTGTGCTGAGTAATATGCAGCTGGGATAAATGCGTGTCAGTGACTTGATTCAAGGTGTTATCGCCCAAAGTGATTTTTATATCGAAGCTTCTTTTCATATTATCGAGCCTCTTCCGTATAGAAGCGCCTCTTCATATAAAAGTACTTTATATTTGTAGAAGTGTCTTTATATCTAGATATTAAGTCAATCTATCGAGCCCAAGCCAAAGCAGCAAACGCTAACATGTCATATCAGGCTGAATTAATTGGAGATGACATGAGTATCCACATGGATAAAAACCGCGTAACGCCCGTTACATTACAAAAAATGAAAGGTAAAACCCCCATAGTTGCTCTCACCGCCTATGAAAAACCGATGGCAGAAATTATCGATCCCCATGTGGATATGATTATCGTCGGCGACTCCGTCGGCATGGTGGTTTATGGGCAAGACTCTACACTCGGGGTTACCTTAGAAATGATGATTAATCATGGTCTTGCTGTCAGTCGCGGCGCAGCACATGCCTGCGTTATTATCGATATGCCCTTTGGGAGTTATCAAGAATCGCCTCAGCAAGCCTTCAGACATGCCAGCCAAGTATTAATACGCACAGGCGCGCAGGCGGTAAAACTCGAGGGTGGCGCAGAGATGCTCGACACCACTCGTTTTTTAACCCAGCGAGGGATCCCTGTAATGCCACACATAGGATTAATGCCGCAACACGTGAATCAATTGGGTGGATTTAAAACCCAAGCAAGGGATGCTGCCGCCATCGAAGCCCTCGTTAGTTTAGCGAAAGACTTTGAGCAAGCAGGCGCTTTTAGCATACTGATTGAAGGCACATCCGAGCTCGCGGCGCGCACAGTGACGGCAGGAGTCTCAATCCCAGTTATAGGCATTGGTGCCTCACCCGCCTGCGATGGTCAAGTGCTCGTGACTGAGGATATCTTAGGCTTATTTTCTGACTACACGCCTAAATTTGCTAAACGCTATATCGACTTAGGACCATTGATCACTAAGGCCTGCGCCCAATATGCCCAAGAAGTGAGAACGGGTGAGTTTCCAACATCGGAGCATTGCTTTGGCCTCAGTAAAACGACTAAGGTTACTGCGGAGTAATTGTCTAAAGCGAAATGTTCCAGCAATCGAATAAACGATAAATCGAAATTTACAACTAATTGAGTTTACCGACTTGCTTTTTATAGGGGGGCGTTGCTTTAATAAAACTATTAAAACAATAAATTGAGTCTGAAGATTGCCTACATCAACTGCATTAGTCTTAGGCGGTGGCGGCGCTAGGGCCGCCTACCAAGTCGGCGTGCTAAAAGCACTGGTCCAGCTTTATCCACGCAATCATGGTATTCCCTTTAAAATTATTTGCGGAACCTCTGCGGGTGCCATCAATGGCACCGCTATCGCGACCCATGCCTCTTGCTTTCACCTTGGTGTCAGAAAACTCGAATGGGTTTGGCGTCACTTTGAAACTCGAAAAGTCTACCGAGCTTCGATCACAGGCGTTCTCAGCCATCTAACGAAAATGGCCCTCAAAGGCATGCAAGATGATAAGGTCAATACCGATGCAGGCAGTCTGCTCGATAATGATCCGCTCAGAGGCTTACTCAATGAGCTAATCGACTTTAAACGTATCGACCGTAATATCCGTAATGGCTCACTGACCGCGCTGAGTGTGGATGCCTCTTGTTATAATAACTCTCGCTCAGTGACCTTTTTCCAAGCCGCGAAAGAAATCGAAAACTGGACCCGTGCCCGTCGCAGTGGCGAACGTATCATGCTCAATACCGAGCACCTACTCGCCAGTTCTGCAATCCCTATGGTATTTCCATCCATTAAACTCAACCAAGCCTATTATGGTGATGGTTCAGTCCATCAGCTAGCACCGCTCTCAAGCCCTATTCATTTAGGCGCCGAAAAACTCTTAGTCATTAACTTAGAGAGCCCGCACAAGCACTTTCCGATGGAACTAGAATATCACCCAAAAACGGCGACCATAGCGGGTCATCTGCTCGATACCATCTTTTCAGATACCTTAAATAGCGACCTTGAGAGACTAGAAAGAATCAATAACACTTTAAGCCTGATTCCTGAGTCAAGTCGTAACAAACTCGCCTTGCATCCGATTAAAGCCCTAGTCATCAAACCTAGCGAAGATCTCAGCAAAATTGCTGCCCGCTTCTATGATGACATGCCATGGGCCGTCAAAACCTTACTCGGCTTCATCGGCATAGATAGGCAGTCAGACTCAAGTATTGTGTCCTACCTACTCTTCGAAAAAACGTATACCAGCGCTTTAATCGACTTAGGCTATAAAGATGCCATGGAAAAAATCGATGAACTTAAAGATTTCTTTTGTTTAAAATAAGCTAACGACTTAATCAGTTTCTTCACTAAAAATCATGCCAAATGGATAGATATAGCTTGAATATTAGTGCCGAAATTCAAACTTTCGCATGAGCAAGAAGATGGATTTAACATTGATAATTTTGTTTGCATCGCTTACTATGCTGTACTAGATTATCAAAAAATCATGCACATTTTTTCAAAAAGGGAATCACGATGAAAAAAACTTCACTAGCACTTATCGTTGCAATGACAGCATTCAGCTCTATGGCTGCAAATGCAGTTGAAGGCAAAGCAGCAGGCGCTAACGCTGCAGCTAACAGCACTGGTTTAATCGTTGCTGGTTCTGTTGCTGCTGGTGCTGCAATTGCCGGTGCTGTTGCAATCTCTAACAGCTCTGATGGCAACCCAATCACGAGTACAGGTACTAACACTACCACTGGTACTGGCAACTAATCAGTCTGATATAGCTATCAAACAACCGCCTACTGGCGGTTGTTTTTTTTGTTTCTCTAGAGAAACGTGAGAATTACTCCATTTCTTGAAATAAATCTCACCTCTCTCTACATTTGATATTTATGACTATTGAGAATAAGCAACTCGGATGCGTATAAATAAAAAACTACTATCACTACTCACAGCCTCCATTGCATTAATGGGAATTTCTGGCTGTAGTCAACGAATTAGCGCCCTCAACGATACGATGAAATTGGCTTTCGTTGGAGATAGCGATGTTAAGCTCACAACCGAGCAAGTGAAAGCTAATCCCTATGCCAGCATTTATGTCAAGATTGATGACACCCCCCAAGCATTTGTTGTTTTAGCCTTTGCGGAACCGAAACAAACTCTCACCCCAGTCAGACCCGTACCGGAAGTAATTGAGCTAAAATGGCTCTCCGCGGATAACGCTATGTTAGTGACGGTGAACGGACGTTTAGTAAAAACTCAAAGTCTACTTACTGGCAATTTAGCCGCAATAGAAAGCTCTGAACCCGATCCTATTCTCTTGGGCTTGCATTTAAGCAGTACTCCTAAAACTTGGACTCGAACTATTGATTGGCAGCCAGGATACCACTATGGATATAAGATTAAGTCGCAGTTTGCTTTTATTGCCGAGGAAGAGATACTCATCAACGATACGCCAACTCAAGCACTGCATTACAGTGAGCTAGTATCAGTGGAAGGCCTGAATATCCAGTATCAAAATGAATTTTGGTTAAAGCCAGATAATGGACACGTCATTAAAAGTCGCCAGAAGATAGCACCAAATCTACCTTTTATTGATATCACTTTACTTAAGCCATTTGCATCCTAGTGGAACCATTATGAGATATTACATAGCGCCATTGGCACTTGTACTTAGTTCGGTATTAACGACAACTGTTCAGGCTGAAACTCAGCTATTCATCAGCACATCAACAAATCAAGATGCTCAGGTTCAACTGAACTATCCTGCAGCAGTGCGTATTGAGCAAATAGTGCAAGATGGATTAGTCCAACTTCCAAAATATAATAAAACCAATCAAAATGAAGTCGTGCCTATTTATTGGTTAGGTGCTGCATTACTCGATATTGAGAATACCACCGTATTAGAGACTAAACGCCAGCAAGTCTTAACCCTACTATCCAAAATGGGCGAAGCTAAAGACGACAGTGCTTACATCGCCAAGCTAGCTAAACTTGCACAATTCATTCGCAACTTAAAACTTGGACAACGTGTAATACAACCACTAGATGTTGATGTTATTCGAATTAATGATTCGTATAATGCGCTGATTAATGGTCGTTTTATATTAGTTTTACCGCCTCGCCCAACAACCATCACCGTACTTGGTGCAGTGGCTCAAACGGGGAGTTTTACATGGCAGAATAAACTAAGTAGCAAAGATTACCTTAAGCAAGCAGGCATACTAGATAATGCTGAGACTAGTTTTATATGGATAATTCAACCCGATGGACAGGCAATAAAACAACCTATCGCCTATTGGAACCATCAGACTCAGGATATTGCACCTGGGGCAACACTTTACGTTGAGTTTTCAAGCGGCTTTGGTGACGACACGAGTTTGAATGAAAACATGATTGAATTACTCAGAAATCGGGCTCTGTAATGAAAAACTCTCTCCATTCTTTAGGTCGTCTATCCGCACTATCTTTGGCACTTTTGCCACTATTACATGCGACTGCCGATGAATTTAGCTATCCCACACTCTTAGCCTCGCAATCAGATTTTGGCGGTGTTGGTTTAATGCAGATGCCAACGGGGCGTATGGCACCTGAAGGCGAGTTTAATTTTGCCACTAGCTATAACGACGAATACCAACACTTTACGGCCTCTGTACAACTTTTCCCTTGGTTTGAAACCACAGTTCGTTATACCCAAGTACAAGACTTACTCTATAGTAGCGACCCCAGTTTTAGTGGAAACACAAAATACACGGATAAGGGCATAGACTTTAAAGTCCGTCTACTTGAAGAAAGCAACTGGCTACCAGAAACCTCGATTGGTGTCCGTGATTTTGGTGGCACCGGATTATTCGATGCTGAGTTTATTGCAGCCACTAAACGAGTTGGGCCGTTAGATTTCACCTTAGGTATTGGCTGGGGATATATCGGTAATAGCGGCAACCTGACATCGGATAAAAAAGATCTCAACTATAACTGCGATCGAGATACGTCCTATGGTGGTAAAGGTGGCACAGTTGATTATCAACGTTGGTTTAAAGGTTGCGCGGCCCTCTTCGGCGGTGTCGAATATCAAACGCCTTGGGACCCACTACGCGTCAAAGTCGAATACGATGGTAACGACTACCAATCCGACTTTCCAGTTGTTCGCGGCGGTATTGCTATGCCACAGGACAGCAAATTTAACTATGGCCTATTATATCGGTTCGGAGACTGGGGAGATCTGCACTTAAGCTATGAGCGCGGAAACACTTGGACGCTTGGTTTTAGCCTACAAACGAATTTTAATGAGTTAACACAGATTAAACGCGATCCTGCTGCAGCGAAATATAAGCCAATTCCTGCGGCACCGTTAACACATGTGCAAACAACCAATACGCCATTAGATAGTGTTAATTCTTCTGAACAAACGCCTGCAATAGCCAGCGCCACCTTAGATACCGCAACAGAAATCGCTGACGTTCATTTAATGCAGCCACAAGAGGGCATGTTAGAAACAGCAATTAACTGGTCGAAAGTAGCACAGGATCTACAATCCATTGCAGGCTATAACAATCCTAAAATTTACCTCGACTCTGACAGCATCACTGTCGTTGGTGAGCAAACTAAGTTTCGAGATAGAAATGAAGCCCATCAAAGGGCGGCAACCATACTCGCCAACAGTAGCGATCTAACTCGAATCAAAGAGTATCGCTTGATTGAAACTCACTATAGCCAGCCAATTACCGAAACTCGTATTGATGCGGAAAAATTTGCGCAAGTAGCAAGTTTTGGCTATCTGAATGCGAAGATTACAGACGCAAGTCAAGTCAGTGTCCCTTCATTACCTCAAGGCCATCTAGTCACACACTCAGACAAAAATTGGTTAGACAAGCTTGGCTTTGATATTTCACCGACTATGGTGCAATCCTTCGGTGGTTCAGAAAGCTTCTACATGTTTAATATCGGTGTTACAGGTAGTGCCAACTATCGATTTACCGATAACTTCGAATTTGGCGGTTCTCTCTACCTTAATTTATACGATAACTACGATAAGTTTTTATATGACGTGCCACCAGACGGCACCGACTTAAAACGCGTAAGAACCTTAATCCGTCAATATGTTCACGATAACCCAGTGAGAGTTAATAACCTGCAACTCACTTGGATGGACAATCTTAGCGATAATATTTCCTATCAAGCCTATGGTGGCTATTTAGAGATGATGTATGGCGGTGTTGGTACTGAGTTTCTATATCGCCCACTTAATAGTCAGTGGGCCTTTGGGTTCGATGTTAACTATGCTAAGCAGCGAGATCCCGATAGCATGTTTGGGTTCTTTAAGGATGAAAATCAATTTGACCCTCTCACCAATCGTGCCTATCGAGTTCAGACTGGCGTAGTGACTGGACATGCAACGGCTTATTACCAACCGGAGTGGTTTCCTAACACCTTACTCAGAGTCAGTGCTGGACAATATCTCACCGAGGATAAAGGCGTGACGGTTGATTTCTCTAAACAGTTTGATAGTGGTGTTATCGTCGGCGCATTTGCGACTAAAACTAATCTATCGGCAGATGAATACGGTGAGGGAAGCTTTACCAAGGGATTCTATATTTCAATCCCATTCGATCTAATGACGGTTAAGTCTACCCATAGTCGTGCTTTCCTATCATGGATGCCGTTGACCCGTGATGGCGGTCAAATGCTTGGCCGTAAGTACAACTTGTTCGATGTGACTGATGCACGTGCGCCTTGGTATACCAGACCCAGTGTTGACCCCATTAAATAATTAGTACGCAGTAAAACCTCAAAACGGGCAAGATAATTCTTGCCCGTTTTGTTTTCTGCCATTAGGACTAACTTACAATAGTAAAATCTGCACAGCCAAATAAGCTCACTACTTTATTGGCGATTTAATCCCATGTGGCGATGAACGTAAGTACTGTGGCGGCGCTTTCACAGTTGCACCTAATATTACTGCCGCATGCCAAGGCCAATGTGGGTCATAGAGCATAGTGCGAGCAAGTGCAATAGCATCAGCCTGCCCGTGTGCCAGAATCGTTTCTGCTTTATTGGCATCCGTAATTAATCCCACGGCAATCACAGGTGTGTTTACCTCAGCTTTAATGGCTTCGGCAAAAGGCACTTGAAAGTGTTCTGCAACAGGAATTTGTTGTAATGGACTTAATCCACCTGTACTCACATGGATAAAATCACAGCCTCGGGCCTCTAATGCTTTTGCCAATACTAGGCTTTGAGCTAAATCCCAACCGCCATAGACCCAATCAGTCGCTGATATCCGCACACCGAGTGCCATCTTAGGCGATATCACTGCTTTAATTGCATCGAACACGGCCAATAATAAACTCAAACGATTTTCTAAACTGCCACCATATTGGTCAATGCGTTGATTCGATAATGGGGATAAAAATTGATGAAGTAAATAACCATGAGCAGCATGGAGTTCAATCGCATCAAGCCCTAATCGTTCGGCACGTTGCGCCGAACTGACAAATGCCAATATAAGCTCATCAATTTCATCCAATGTCATCGCACTCGGTAATGCTGTGCCTTCGTTAAAAGCCTGCGCGGAAGGCGCTATCGTCTGCCAACCATTATGTTCATCGGGTGCAATAGTACCGCCACCTTCCCAAGGTTTTCGAGTTGATGCTTTACGCCCCGCATGGGCGAGTTGTATCGCCATTGGCATACTTGAATACTTGCGAATAGATTTGAGGGTTTTATCTAAAGCAGCCTCCGTTTTGTCATCCCATAGGCCTAAATCTGCATAGGAAATTCGGCCATTGGGCAGAACAGCGGTAGCCTCTAAAATGAGCATTCCCGCACCCGATAACGCCATGCTCCCTAAATGAATCGTATGCCAATCGGTTGCTTGGCCGTTTTCTGCCGAATACTGACACATAGGCGCGATGATAATGCGGTTAGCTAACTCGAGTTGACCTAAGGTTAAAGGCGAAAATAATAAACTCATTGTCATTCCTTTTAATACAAGCAGTGATTGGCTTTATGAGGGTGTACTGGCGATGCTATCTCTGGTGGATAAAATCGGTGCGGCAATTAATGGCCAATCAATGGCAAAC
The DNA here is from genome assembly GCF_030848765.1 of Shewanella oncorhynchi. Taxonomy (NCBI): domain Bacteria; kingdom Pseudomonadati; phylum Pseudomonadota; class Gammaproteobacteria; order Alteromonadales; family Shewanellaceae; genus Shewanella; species Shewanella oncorhynchi. The sequence continues at coordinate 1,671,848 of NZ_CP132914.1, read as the reverse complement.
TCAGCACAGTTCCAAGCTAAAACGCTTTCATCTTCAGGATCATAATATTGGGTACATTGATAAATAACATCAGCATAATCACTGAGAACATAAAAACCGTGAGCAAAGCCCGGCGGGATCCACATTTGCAGATGATTCTCTGCCGATAGCACTCGCCCAACCCATTTTCCATAGGTGGCCGAGTCAGCCCGAATATCGACGGCAACATCAAAAATGCTCCCTGCACAGACCCGCACCAATTTACCCTGCGGTTTTCGCCGTTGAAAATGCAAGCCTCGCAGAACATTGTGTTGCGAACGACTCTGGTTTTCCTGCACAAATACGGGAGGCTCAAGTCCTCTTGCAGTAAAACAAGCATCAAAATAGGATTGCCTGAACGTTTCCTTAAAAAAACCACGCTCATCACCAAATACTTGAGGTTCAAACACCAATACTTCGGCTAATTCTGTTTCGCTATATTTCATCCAATACCTGCTTATAGAGTCATTCGCGAAACAGCGAAATAGTAGGGTATAAAAAGGATCAATATATCCCGAATCTCAGCTTGCATAAGAGTGACCAAAGGGTAATAAATCATTGGTTTATCATAAATGGGCAGTAATTGCTTACAGACAACCTGCGTCATAGGATAAAGACGCGAGCCAGTACCGCCCGCCAGTAAAATGCCTTTTCTCATTGAAATATCTAGGATTGATAAGCCATGTTGAAGTGCCAAGATTGTAGCATACAAAATGTCGCGAGCAGGAAGAATGGATAACAGGGCTGTTGGCTGTTAATGCAAGAAAAACAACACTACAGAATATTAAACCGCAAAAGCTAAATACCATTTTGGCTCAGTAAGATTTAAATTCGTCTTTTACTTTATGTAACATATAAGAAGACACTAACCTATCTCAACCCTTACTACTTTCAGGGATCAGCATCTCAATACGTAACCCCTGATTAGGCGCTGAGAAGAGTGACACATTACCGTTCAGCTTTTGTGTGATCAGATTATAAATAATCGACATCCCCAAACCTGTTCCACCACTCTGCCTTGCGGTGGTAAAAAAGGGCTCGAATGCTTTGGCTTTCACTTCATCGGACATGCCTACGCCATTATCTTCATAAATCATCTTGATCTGCGAAGCCATTTTTTCAACTACTATCACAATTTGCTTATCACCGACAAAATCATCGGGAAAAGCATGGCGAAAACTGTTCGCGACTAAGTTAGTGAAAATTTGTGCGATCGCACCGGGGTAAGAATCAATAAAAATATTATCGTCAAGTTCGACTTTTAAAGTGATATTTTTCTTACGCATCAAGGGTTTTAATGAACTAAATATTTGAAAAATATAATTCTTCAGATTAAAGCGCTCGCGTTCCAGTATCGATTGGTCTGCTGCAGTGCGCTTAAAGTTATGCACCAGTTCTGCAGCGCGGGAAAGGTTACGCTCAATTAAGCATAAACCATCCTGCATTGTATTGATAAAGCTGACAAATTTATCCTCATCAAGCTCGTTTTTCTCAAAGAGTCCTTTCAATAGGGATAACTCATCCAAACAATGGGTCACGGATGTGACAGCTATGCCAAGGGGGGTGTTCACTTCATGGGCAACACCGGCGACTAAGCTGCCTAAGGCCGCCATTTTTTCATTTTCAATTAAGTGCTTTTGGGTTGATTTTAAAGTCGATAATGCCGTTTCAAGCTCTGCGGTACGCAGCTCAACTTTATGCTCAAGATCGGTATTAATGAGCTTAAGCTGTTGCTGATATTCAATGATCTCTTTAGCACTCATGGCTCGACCAAAAAGGTCGGCCAGTGCAGATGCAAAGGCCTTCTCATCCCGAGTCCATTCCCTCGCCTCGCCCTGATGTTCAGAACAAATAATCCCCACCATTTTTCCGTGGTGACGAATAGGACTATCCAACAAAGAGCTAATCTGATTCGGTTTCAGATAGGTTTCGACAAATTCTTTAGTGGCGGGATCCGTTTGCGCCTTATTGGCGACAATTGTGCGCTCATTGTCGAGCAGGCTAAAGTAATGGGGAAACTGCGCGCGACTGAGCACTAACGCTTCTTGTGGCTGCTGATTGTCGAGTGAATAATAACAAGTGATGCTCTGATTATCCGGACTCAACAACCAAATACCCGCCCGAGAGATCTGTAATCCCTTACAAATTGAGCTCACGATAAGTTGTGATGCTTGAATGAGATCACCCTCATCAATAACCTGAGACTTACTGACATCAAATAAAATTCGATCAAGCATTCGGGTCATAGCGGCTCGTCCGGAATATGAATATGTAGGGAGGCAAACACATCTAACAAATCAAGGCTGGCTTCACATAAGACGGGATCAAACTGTTTACCCGATTGCGCTAAGATGTACTCGCGCACCGCCTCAACTGACCAAGCCTCTTTGTAACTTCGTTTGGAAAGCAAAGCATCAATGACATCAACAATCGCCATGAGGCGGCCTTCAATAGGAATGTCTTCCTGCGATAGCCCACGGGGATAACCTTGCCCGTCCCAACGTTCATGGTGAGTATAAGCAATTCTAGCGCCCATTTTGGCAATGATACGATTTGAACCAACCAACAGGTTATAACCCTTCTCTGCGTGGGTTTGCATAATCGCCCATTCCTCGGCATCGAGTTTACCGGGCTTATGCAAAATACTCTCAGGGATACCGATTTTGCCTACATCATGAAGAGGCGCCGCATAACGAATAGTTTCGATAAAGTCTGCCTTCATACCAATGGCAATCGCGAGCATTTCTGTCATGCGCGCTACGCGGCGCACATGGGCTCCCGTCTCCTTACTGCGCTGCTCAATAGCATCTCCAATGATTAAAATTAGCTCCCTTTGCGTCTGCTGCACATTTTCGCGGCCCGATAAGTTCTCAAAGGTTAAGCTCACATTTGCCGCAAATAGCTCAAGAATGCTGACTTGAAAATCCGTTAACTTAGTGTTGTGTTGTAAATAGAGAATACTGGTAACATGACCACTAAGCTCATAAAATCCAACATAAATATTGTCACGGATCAGCGACGTTTTTAGCGCTATCGCTTCAATAATATGTTCACGCACATCCCCTGGCAGAGTCTCAACGCTGCCACCTTCAAAGTAACTGATCATATCTCCCGTGGCGGCCAGCAGATTCATTTGAGTATCGAGGTAAAGGTCTTGATGATAACTCGTGAGATAAAGAGCCGAGCTTTCAAGATTGAGCAGCTGCAAGGTCTGTTCGAGCACTGCACTACCAAAGTTATGCAATGTATGGCTCTTAAGTACAGAGGTGGAAGCTGCAATCACTTTCTCCATCCCCTTTTGGCTTTGCTCGATAATTTTTATATCGCGATAGGAACGCAATGAGGTGTACACACAAGACTTAAGCCGAGCCGCGGTGAGCTCTGTTTTAGCTTTATAATCGTTAATGTCAAAATCCCGAATGACTTGCTCTTCAGGTGCTTGCCCCGGCTGACCCGTACGCAAAATAATGCGGGTACTGTGGTTATTTAATTCAGTGCGAATTTTTTGTACTAGCTCTAAACCTGCATGATCGGTTTCCATGACGACATCAATAAAGGCCAAAGCGATATCTGTTTCGGTTTGAAGTAACACTAAGCCTTCCGCAGCGCTATAACAGGAATAGAACTGCAAGACTCGATTATCTAGGGTCAGATTTTTTAACGCAAATCGAGTGACATCATGGATCCCAGGTTCATCATCAATAATGGCCACCTTCCAAATGCCTTGTTTAGGCTTATGGGATGTATCTTCGATAACATCAGCACTTTTCTTAAATAACGCCACAAAACCACCGTTTACGATGAATAGTTACGTTTTAGTATAGATTCAATCTTGAAAGTGACTAGGGTCTGTTGATCTTTCGAGAGTAATTTTTAGACAGCATGGCAAGACGTTATAATTTGCTTCGCCAAAAGTAACCATAACCTCAAGCCATGCCAAGACTTATGCTAACCGATGCACGCTGGGAAAAGCTATTTCATTTAATGAAAAGCACAGGCCGTGTTTATGACAAACCTGAACATAGACAAACATTCGAAGGTATTCTTTACCGCCTTAGAACAGGTATCCCTTGGCGAGATTTACCTAAAGAGTTCGGTCATTGGAGCACGGTCTTTAGACGGTTTCATTTATGGTCTAAGAAAGGCGTTCTAGCACATTTATTCAAGGCCTTAGCCAACCTTGCTGATATAGAATGGGTCTTTATTGATGGCTCGATAGTGCGGGCTCACCAGCACAGTGCAGGTGCAGCGACGCTAAGTAATGAGAGTATTGGTAAAAGTCGAGGCGGTAATTCAACCAAAATTCACTTAGCCGTCGACAGCGGAGGATTACCGATTTATTTCGAATTATCAGAAGGCCAAAAACACGATATTACACACGCCCCCAGCTTAATTGAGCACCTGAAGCAGGTTGATACCGTCATTGCAGATAAAGGTTATGACAGCGATGCTTTTCGTGAACTTATCGCAAATAAAGGCGGGAAATCTGTTATTCCAAGGCGCCGCTATAAGAATACACCTCAAGAAAGAGTCGATTGGTGCTTATATCGGTATCGACATTTAGTGGAGAATGCTTTTGGAAGAATTAAGCACTATCGAGCAATATCAACAAGATATGACAAGCTAGCAAGAAATTACGCCAGTATGGTGTCACTGGCGTTTATGTTAATGTGGCTGCCGATGTATTGCTGAACAACATTTGTACAGCAAAGATCAACAGACCCTAGTTTCAAAGGATAAATTATCATCCCGTTGATTACCGCTTAGGACTAACAACTAACATACTGGCCACTTAAAATCCACACAAAAACAACTTAAGTTATTGTTATAAAAATAGAAATAGCAAAAGTTAGCCTAACCTAGTCTTGGCGGGTATGATGAGTGCACTTAATGCATAATTCCCAAAATTTCTTATTGGAGCTACTATGAAAAAATCACTATGTTACATCGCACTACTGGCTTTATTCACCACGGCTTGCTCAGAAGCCCCAAAAGAAGAAACGGCAGTCAATACAGCCCAAGCTCAAACAGAAGCGGCAAAATCCGTCCCAGTAGGTGATACCAGCCAGAACTCGCTCGATTGGGCAGGTAGTTATGAAGGCGTATTGCCTTGCGCCAGTTGTGAAGGAATGCAAACCCTAATCACTTTGCAAGCTGATAATAGCTTTGTTCAAGAAACGATTTATTTAGGTAAAGATGAAAAGATTTTAAAACTGATGGGTAAAGTGACATGGGACGAACTGGGCCAGAAAATCACTCTAGAAGATGGTACACAATATTTGGTCGGTGAAAATCAGTTGATCATGTTAGACACTGAAGGCAAACGGATCACCGGCGAACTTGCTGCAAATTATGTGTTGAAAAAGAAAGGTCTATAAAAGCAGAGCTGGCAGCTAGCACTCAGCTGCGGTATTAGATTATGAATAACGGCGGCTTTGTACTTAACGTAAGAGCAAAGCCTCCGTACCGTTATCCATAAGTCACACAGAAATGTTCTGCAATCGCAAAGCCATGCTTTAGAAGTTGTGAAGCTAAGAAAGGCGAATCAAACCTTCTTAACCAATAAAGAGGTGATTTTGAATAACAGCATACAACTGATCCGCTATCAAGATTGCCCATCAACGCCATGGAAAAATGGTGGTGGAAGCACAAAACAGCTACTCATTTCCCCCATCAATGCCGAACTTACTGAATTTGATTATCGGATCAGCATTGCAAGTATTAGCAGCAACGGACCTTTTTCATCATTTATTGGCATAGACAGGCAACTGGTCATTCTGGAAGGTGATGGTGTTGAACTCAGCATCAATAGTCATGAAGGGACAAAACAGATAAATGGCCTTGGAGCAGAAGAAAAGATATCAGGAAATACAGATACAACTGAATATAAGCGACTCACACCCACAGATAGCCCATTCTGCTTTGCTGGTGAAACCTCAATAACAAGCCAATTATTAGGCAGTGATGTTATTGATTTCAATGTCATGACCAAACGCGGCGCATTTAAAGCGCATACGCAAATGCTTAGCTTTGATGACACATTTATCGAAGAACAGATTGCAAACTCAAACAACTATCCAAATGAACTGCAAAAAACTGAAGCTTACGTCCCTATCATCCAAATACTTTGCTGCTTAGATACCATGACATGGGAGCACAATGGAAAGCTTATCAAGATCATGCCCTATGATATTCTCGTTTTCCAACATGGCGATGGTATAAGGTTAAAAACAACAAAACCAAGTCGACTACTTAAAGTATCTATTACTGCCAGTCCCCTATAACAGTATTTACAGGTTAATCTCCAATATTACTCAATTGGCGCGTTAGAATACCTAGCCACTATCCACTCGACAGTTTTTCTGAGCCCAGAATCGAAGGACTCTAATGGTTGCCAACCAAGTTCTCGCTGGATTTTACTCGCATCAATAGCATAACGCACATCATGCCCAGGTCTGTCTGTAACGTCGTTTGCCCAATCAGCATAAGGACCAAGGCAGAACCAATAAAGCTGGCTCCACCGATAATGAGTATTAGCTTATCGCTAACCCAAAAAAGTAAAAGGTTAGCAAAACAAAAAGCCGAATCTAAAAAATTCGGCTATCATAAAAACGTGTACATCTATATTAGCTCTAACAAAGTTAACTCACTTTGTAGTAAGTACGATACCAATCAACGACACTCTGAACGCCTTCTCGAACGCTAACTTTAGCTTTATAGCCAGTTGCAATGAACAGGTCCGCCGTATCAGCATAGGTTTTATAAACATCACCGGCCTGCATTTCCCTAAAATTTTTAATAGCTTCCCTACCTAATGCCCTTTCAATCTCTTGGATAAAATCTATCAAATTAATCGGGCTTCCATGGCCGATATTATACACTTTATAAGGGGCAGAGCTGCCAGCGGGCGTGCAAGTTTCAACCTTCCAATGTTCATTACGCCTAGGTATCACATCCGCGATACGCATAACCCCTTCAACAATATCATCAACATGGCTAAAATCACGCCACATATCACCGTTATTATTCATATCAATTGGTTGACCTTCTAGTATTTTCTTAGTGAAAATAAAGGGTGCCATATCAGGTCGCCCCCAAGGACCATACACAGTAAAAAATCGCAAGCCAGTGGTAGGCATATTGTATAAGTGCGAATAACTATGTGCCATCAACTCATTAGACTTTTTAGTCGCCGCATATAAGGATACAGGATGATCAACAGAATCAGAGGTTGAAAATGGCGTTTTTTCATTTAGGCCGTAAACAGAGCTGGATGAAGCATAAATCAAATGCTGTACTTTTGTATGTCGGCACCCTTCTAAAATATTAAGATGGCCCACTAAGTTACTATCAGCATAGGCCATTGGATTTTCAATTGAATAACGAACACCAGCCTGCGCCGCTAAATGTATAACCCGATCAAAACGCTCATTAATAAATAAACGCGAAACAAGGTCACGGTCCGCTATATCCAACTTAATAAATGTAAATGAAGTATCACTCACGATAAGTGCTAACCGAGCTAATTTCAAAGACACATCATAATAGTCATTTAAATTATCAACACCAGTAACAGTATGACCACAAGCCAACAACCTTTAACAAACCTTCGCTCCAATAAAGCCTGCCGCACCTGTTACTAAATATTTCATTTTGCATCCTAAATTCAGCACTTACCCAATAAAATCAATCGCTACCGAATAGATCCCGGGTATAAACCTTGTCAATAACATCGGAGAGCTCTGCTGCCATGCGATTCGACACAATCACATCAGCCTTGACTTTAAATTCAGCGAGATCTGTCACCACACGGGAGTGGTAAAATTCAGCCTCTTTTAATACAGGTTCATAAACAATAACCTCAATGCCCTTAGCCTTTAAGCGCTTCATAATCCCTTGAATACTCGAAGCACGGAAATTATCAGAACCCGACTTCATGATAAGACGGTAAATACCCACTACTTTAGGATCGCGACTTAAAATGGAGTCAGCGATAAAGTCTTTACGTGTCGTATTAGAATCAACAATCGCCCCGATAATACTATTAGGTACATCCGCATAATTAGCACGTAATTGTTTTGTATCTTTAGGTAGACAATAGCCACCATAACCAAAAGAAGGATTATTGTAATGGTCGCCGATACGCGGATCCAAACACACTCCCTCAATAATTTGCTTCGAATTTAAGCCATGAGTCTCTGAATAAGTATCAAGTTCATTAAAATAGGCAACTCGCATAGCAAGGTAGGTATTTGAGAATAATTTTACCGCTTCAGCTTCAGTCGAATATGTAAATAATACCTGAATATCTTTTTTTATCGCTCCTTGCACTAATAAATTAGCAAAGACTTCTGCACGTTCGCTACGCTCCCCCACAATAATCCGTGATGGATGCAAGTTGTCATAGAGTGCCTTGCCTTCGCGCAAAAATTCTGGTGAGAATAAAATATTATCACAATTATATTTTTCTTTAACCTTGGCAGTAAAACCCACCGGTACAGTTGATTTAATCACCATTACCGCACTAGGATTAATAGCCAATACATCTTGAATAACGGCTTCAACAGAAGATGTATTAAAATAATTGGTTTTAGGATCGTAATCGGTTGGCGTAGCAATAATGACAAATTCAGCGTTTTGATAAGCTAAGGTTTTATCTAAGGTAGCGATTAAATCGAGTTTATGATGAGCTAAAAAATATTCAATTTCAGTATCCAGAATTGGCGACTGTTTACTATTAATCAATTCAACTTTTTCAGGAATCACATCAACAGCAACAACTTGGTGGTTCTGGGCTAATAAAATGGCATTAGAAAGACCAACATAGCCAGTACCAGCAATAGCGATTTTCATTACTTATGTCCTAATATGTGTAAGCAATATCTAATCTGCTCACGAAAAATATCACTCAATATGTCGTCATTCCTGCGCAGGCTGAAATCTATGACAAATAGCTAAGAGTTATAATCATGCAGAGAAAATACAAACCATCTGGCGAATTACTACCATCACGAATGGAGGCAAAACAAGACATTCTACATACGCAAAGCGCGTTATAAGTTTCGTCTTGCAATTTAAATGGTTTAAATAATTAAAATGACATTTTTAACAAACTTAAATCCGGTGATAATTGCGATACCATGCAACAAACTCAGCCACGCCTTCTTTTACGCCAACTTTAGGTTGATATCCTGTAACAGCAAATAAGTCTTGGGTATCCGCATAAGTTTGATAAACATCACCAGGCTGCATCTCGCGAAAGTTCTTTTTCGCTACAATACCTAATTCATCTTCAATAGCTTTAACAAAGTCCATTAAATTAATTGGCGAACCATGGCCGATGTTATAAACCGCATAAGGTGCGGAGCTACTTGCTGGTGTTCCCGTTTCTACAGTCCAGACATCATTTCGTGTGGGAATAACATCAGCAATACGAATCACCCCTTCAACAATATCGTCTACATGGGTAAAATCGCGCCACATATCACCATTGTTATTAATATCAATGGTTTCACCCTCTAAAATCTTTTTAGTAAAGATAAATGGCGCCATATCGGGGCGGCCCCAACTACCATATACAGTAAAAAAACGCAGGCCGGTGGTTGGCATATCGTAAAGGTGCGAATAGCTATGTGCCATCAACTCATTGGCTTTTTTGGTCGCAGCGTAAAGTGATACAGGATGGTCAACTGTGTCACTGGTAGCAAATGGCGTTTTACTATTCAAACCATAGACAGAACTAGAAGATGCGTAGATTAAATGTTTGACTTTGGTCTGACGACATCCCTCAAGAATATTGAGATGTCCTACTAAATTAGAATCTGCATATGCGTGAGGGTTTTCAATTGAATAACGTACGCCAGCTTGGGCGGCTAAGTGAATCACCCGATCGAACTGCTCCGCTTTAAATAATTCAGTAATGGCATCGCGGTCGGACAAATCGAGTTGTTTAAAGCTAAATAGCTTTTGAGCGGCCAATTGGGCGAGACGCGCGTGTTTAAGGCTTACATCATAATAGTCATTAAGGTTATCAAGGCCGACTACTTGGTGGCCTTGGTTACATAAACGTTTAGCAACGGCGCTGCCAATAAAACCGGCGGCGCCGGTGACCAAATATTTCATATTACTGCTCCGATAAGACTTGCTGATATTGTTGTAACACCAAACTTTCGCTGAAGTTGTTGACCATATAATCGCGGCTGGCCAATCCCATGGAATTACGTTGTTCAATGCTTAACTCAACCATACTCTTCATTGCGATAAAGAGTGCATGGCTGTCGCGCGGTGCAATTAAATAGCCGTTTTGACCATGAATCACAGTTTCGCGGCAACCCACCGAATCAGTGGTGATCAAAGGCAAACCGCAGCTACCTGCCTCTAATAATGAGCGCGGCACGCCTTCGCGATAATAGCTTGGCAAAACAAAAAAATCGGCGTTATGCAGTACTGCTACCACGTTATCAGTGGTACCTAAATACTTGATAGTGCCATTTTGGTAAGCTTCGTCAAGTTCGGCTTTAGGCAATTCGGCCGCAGAGCCACTATGTTTGCCAAGCACTTGAAAGGTACAGTGTGGATAAATAGTTTTTAATTGACTAGCTGCGCTAATGTATTCACGAATGCCCTTTTCGAGCAGCAAGCGAGCGGAGAATAAAAACACAAATTGGGTTGAGTCCGCGCTACTGTGATCCACTAACTTGTCAACTTTGCAAGTGAAGCGCTTGGTGTTAACTCCAGAGCCCGGTAAAACACTGTGAGTTGCTTTTTTAAGCAAACCATTTTCCACAAATAATATTTGATCATCTCTGTTTTGAAAAAACACATGTTTACTATGGCGTAAACCGACACGATACAGCAGTTGCATTAAGCTTTGCAGTAAACCTGAACTGGAAAAGGTGCGACCAAGACCAGCAATATTGTTAATGACTTTACAACCAAGTAGACCTGCAATAAAACCACCATAGATATTCGGTTTGGCAGTAAAACCTAAATAGTAATCGGGTTTGATTTTTTTCAGCAGTTTACAATACGCCAACAGAGTAGCGATATCTTGCAATGGCGCAATGGAGCTAGGAGCCATATTGATATCGTGCACAACAAAACCTAACTCTCGCAGCTTATCACTGTATTGGTCTTTGGGCGCAATGATTTCCACCTGATAGCTTTTAGCTAAGAAACGAACTAACTCAAGACGGAAATTAAATATACTCCAACTAGTGTTAGAGGAAATAACAATTTTTTTCAAAGTAAACTCTTAAAATCTGACGTTATAAATATTATACATGTTACGCATTATATAATTGCAGCCATTTGTCCGTGGCCACCTCTAATGAATACTTCTGTACAACCCGTTCTCGTGCTAATTGACCTTGTATTTTTGCAGCCTCAGGGGTTACCGTAAGACCTTGTACCAAACCTCTCGACAGAGCGGTACTATCTTTAGTCGGTACCAAGATACCGCAATCACCCAGTACCTCCTTTACACCACCACAATCAGTAGCCACCACAAGCCGCTCGCAGGCCATGGCCTCAGCAACCACTAAACCGAAACCTTCCCAAGCAGATGACAACACAAACAGGTCCGCGGCGCTCATCCACTCATTGACATTGCGTTGCAGCCCTAAAAAATGTACCCGTTCAGTTAAGCCTAATTGCGCGACTAGTTCTAAAATGCTGGTTTGCGCCTCACCGGTGCCAATGATCGCCAATTTCGTGTGGCTTAACTCACTGGGCAGTTGGCTAAAAGCAGTTAATAAGTTGGGATAGTCCTTGGCCTCTGTAAAGCGCCCTACTGCCAAGATGAGAGGGGTGTTATCAGCCAGTTGTAATTGCGCCCGCAAGAAAGTACGGCTGGCTGAATTAAAGGTAAAGCGCACGATATCAATGCCGTTGTGCATTGCAATAATACGACTCGCAGGCGCGGCGCCACGCTTTACCGAAATATCCACAGCCTCGTGGCTGACGTTAGTGCTGAGATCACACAATGCATCAGTTATGCGGTACGCCAGCATACGGCCACCACTACCCTCGTTAGAACTGTGAGCAGTACAAATTAGTTTTGGTATATTGGTGCTTAAACGCAGCAAGCGGGCAAAAAGGTTAGCATGCACCATATGGCTGTGCACCACTTCGGGTTTAAATTGGTTAATTAACCGCCGAGCCTGCCAATAGGCTTTAATAAATCCCATGGGAGTTTTGGCCATATAGAGTTCGGCAATCTCAATATTGGCTGATTGCGGGCTATTAACCGCCTCGCCAGTCATGGACATTAATAATACCTGATGGCCTTTATCGGCAAATTGATCGGCCAAGTCACACACTTGCCGCTCCGCCCCACCCATGCCAAGGCCGGTGATGATTAAGGTTATGTTCATGGCATAAGTCTCATCAATAACATGCGAAGATAACCTCTTAATACTCTTACGGGATCTAAAAAATCAATTCTTCTTTTTGAAACCTGCGCTCGATCTGATTCTAAAGCACTTTGAAAGTTCAAAAAATCTTCAAACACAAGTAATGGCCGATAATGTGCGATATTAAGTCCAACTTTTTCTTCGAAAAAACGCCAATCATCTGCTACAGTAACGACTTTTCTATCCGCAAAGAAATCGAGCATTTTTTTTGCACCAGCTTGACTAATCAAATAAGAAACTGTCCCACAAGTCCAATTTTTCCATGGTTTACCTAAAGCAAAATTACTTCCATTAGCTATGTTCTTCAATGGCTCAAAAAGATAGAACAATGATTCGTCATCTTTTGCAAGTTTTGAATGCCCTAATATAATCACATCGACATTTATCTCCTCAACCAAAGATATTATATTTTCTATGCTATCAGGTTTTAATCTTCCTAGGTCAGCATCATCTTCAATGATCCAAGCCCAGTTAGCATCATCAGCTAATAATTTTTGATAGCATTTAAAATGACTTAAGGCGCAACCAACCTCACCCTTGGTGAGAACCCTTTTAATTGTTCCTTGTTGTGTTGATGACGTGAAATTTACCAAATCATCGGTATCAATATACCTAAAATCAACTGCATCTATATATTCAAACTCAAAACCACTGCTTTTCGCCTGATTATTAAAATTAGCCCTTCTTGCAATTTCATCAGCAAGAGATACTACATAGATAGTATTTTTCATTAAAATTTGACTCTATTTTTTTTAAAACAAAAAGAAAAAAGGATTAAAACTAATGGTATACAAAAATAAAATGCGAAAAATCCAAATCTATTTGCAGCGACGACATTATGACTTAGAGTAAGCAGCAATAGCGATTGAATTAAAGCAAGAAGAAACAATGAATTATCAGTCTTACTTTTAACCAGTAAAAAAATACTTAAAAAGGCAACGATAAATGACAACACTATAAATGGATATCTAACAGAGGCAGCGTCCATACTTTCATTGGATATATAAAATAATAACTTTCTTTCTACCTCTGTAACACCTAGCACATTAGAGAGTTCAACAAAGCTATTTACTAGCATTGATAAAACATCGACTTGCATTGCAAAAATAAGGAAAGAAATAAATGTAATTGAAAAAATAACTATTGGCTTAGTACAATACAACTTTACTTTTTTATTAAAGAAAATAAACCACATAACAGCTGAAATATGAGACCCAATTGAAAGAATAATAAATAAAAGTGAAATTAATTTAGAATTTTTTTTATTATAGTAATAGACAAAAATCAAAAAAAACAAAGCTGCATTGAATTGCCTGATAAGAAAAAGAACATTACCCATAAAAAGTGGCAAAAGAAAAAAAAGACAAGCAAAAAATAAAAAAACATTTTTTTTTGCAGAGAACGCTAAGTAAAAAACTACTGGACTCCACATTAATAGACAAATAAACAAAAAAAATCTGAAATCGCCTCCAATTGAATGAATTAACCACATAATGCAAGATGTGACAAACTCCCTCCCCCATGGGAAGGGATTTGATATTATTTTATTAAAAGCATAAAAATACTCTTGAGTATCACCTTTAAATTCAAAGTTGAGAGCATAATAATAACTAACAAGAATAAATAAAGAACAAAACATATATGCTAAAAGTATAAAAAACAAATCATTTTCGAAATTGTTTTTGCACACAAGACATGACCTATATTTTAAAAAAGCCTAAGAGCTAAACAATGCTTAATATTGTATAAATATTTAGCAGCTTATGGATTAATTTTTTTTATCAAATTTTTACAAACAATTTCAGGCTTATGATATCTAACAGCATAATCTACCGTTTCTTTTTTGAGTTTATCCAAATACTCAGCAGATAAAATTAATTTTTTCAATTTTTGATAAATATCTTCTTCATCATTACTGATAGAAACAACAGGCAATGTGGTAATGTTAATAGATGCACAATGCTTTTCATCCGCTGGAGCTAATACAACATGCCCGTGCAACATAGCATAAATTGCATTCATGCCATAGCTGTGACATTTGCACTGATCAATTGAAATATCAACCTCGGCAAATAATTTAAGGTATTCTGGTTGGCTTAATTTTTCTGGAGTAAAAATCTCCACGTTAGAAAATTCATTCTCAATACGTTTTAATGCAGCTAGGATAACATCGGTGCCTTTAACATCACGACGGTTAATACCGTGCATGATTTTAATTGCTGTTATATTTGTATGTTTAATTTTTGGTGTATTTTGCACATAACAAGCTAATGGGACTACTTCCGTTAGTTTATGATTAAAACGACTGGCACGCCAAGGTGCTTGATAATCATACATAGTCGGGATTATTTTATCTGCGGTCTTAGCACATAAATAATTTATAATTTTTTCTGGTATTGTTTTAAAATACTTAATTGTAGGATAATCAACCCCAGCAAAAACAAATTTACTGATAATACCAGACTCCCCCGCCTTAATGTACTCGACATCATCGCCACAACATAATAAGAATAACTTAATACCTTTAACTTTAAACAGCAGTAACATCAAAGGCCCTAATAGTTTGAAGCTTAAGAAACTAGGGTTCATGATATAAGCAGCGTCAAACTTTAAAAATACAGGGATAAGTTTAAAAAGCTCTCTTAATTTTCCTAACTTGGTTTTGGCTGAAAAACTATAATCTGAGCTAAGTTTTTTCCAACCATCACCATCCGGAGAGAATACCGCAGCCTCATGGCCTAGTTCGCGAAACCCCATCGCTAAGGATTTACCATAACCACTAAATTCGCCATAGATTAATATTTTCATATCGTTAACTTTAAATCTCATTTAAAATGAAAAATGCCAACACGTGCACTAATATCAAAATCACAGAAATATCATGACTAGTCACTGCGCCTGAGTCTATATCGCTACCCCCCCCTAATAGTACACCCTTGTAACATTATAAAATGCAATATTTATGCTAGTATATACATTGCTGCCAAATTTAACGAATTTGCAATAGTGCCCACTAGTTAATCGCCTTTAAAATTCAAGCAAGTGAGGGGGGTATCAAAGTAAATAGAATTAAACCAATCAAGGTATCATTCTCAATATAAATAGAGGTTTCGTCAGCGATTGTGATTGCATTTTTAATCAAGAATCGCTTGAAAAAATTATCTGTACACTACATTTTTAGCTTCTAGATATAACTCACCTAAATAAAATTGAAAAAAACTTACAACACTACTACCATTTAATACAAAATTTCCTTGCAGCAGATATTGAATGGATATAGATTCTGCATTTATTCATAGAAAAATACGTTTAGGAACATCGGAATTTTATATTAACTTAAAAAATCGATATTCTTCAGCAATTAACTGGTAAATCTTTTTACATTTGATGAGATAATTAAAAAATATACTGAATAATTGACCAAATAAGCAACAGTCGCACCTTGCAATCCCATATTTAATATAAATAGATAACTCAAGACTACAAATGAAAGCGAGAATAATATTTCAGTAACCATAAACCATTTAGTAGCACCACGAGATAACATAGGATAAGCGTACAACCAGCTAGCGATTTTAATCACATCTCCGGTTAATTGAACCGCAAATAATTCACGAGCACTACGAAATTCTTCAGTGAATAGCAGTGATATAGCAACATCACGCAGCAAATAAACACCCAAAGCCATAGTAGCTACAATAGGGATAATCACCCGTGCGGTTTTATGAATTTCACTAATGATGGCATCAACACAGGTTAATGATGCCAAGCGCGGCAGATAATAGGTGCCCAGTGCCATGGTAATCACCCCTAAATAGACTTCAGAGATTTTATATACCGCTTGCCATTGGCCGGTTGCATCCCAGCCAACTTGGTCAATTAAAATATTGCGCACCAGGATTAACGATATAGGCAAAGTTAACGCAGTGGTGATCGCCATCAACATATAACCACCAATTTGTTTGCGCACCTTAGGCTCCACCGCGCCCCACCAATAGCGCAGCTTAAACCAAGGCTGACGCAGGTTGGCAATTAACATCACCAGACCGATCAAGGCCGCTTGTACCGCAGCCGCTAATAGTGCGCCCTCAATATTGTACAGAACAATCATCGCCAGCATTACGCCACCAGAAATTAGCGCTGAGACCATGCCAAGGCCAACATAACGGCGATATAGCTGTTGACCGTTGATCACCGAATTACACAAGGTGCCTATCGCAGCAAAGGGCAGCACGCACACGGTAGCCGCCACCACCCAAGCTAAGCTCACATCTTTAAATAAGCTACTGGCAATCGGCTTGGCTAATAATACCCCAACAGGAATAGCAATAGCCGAGATTATCAGCACCCATTGCGTTGCTGCGCGCCACCAAGGTGCGCAAGCGTCAAACCCTTGTTCTCTATTTTCTGCTGTATAACGCACCACACCGCTTCCTGCTGGCGCATTAATAATACCGTTTAAACTGCCCACCAAGCTTTGCACTTGTCCAAGCATCGCCAAACCAGTTGGACCAGTATAAATAGCCACCACTTTTGCAATCACAAACCCCATCGCCATTTTTAACAAGGTTAGTAGCCCTGTCATGGCGGTGACTTTAAGTAAACGCTTCATCCAGCAAACTCATTCATCGCTTCAATAACTTTAGCAATGGCTTCATCGCTCATGGTTGGATCTAGCGGAATAGAAAGCACCTGCTGATGGATTAACTCAGTCAGCGGCAACTGTATATCAGCATAATGACTATAAGCCTGCTGCTTATGAGGGGGAATAGGATAATGAATTAAGGTTTGAATACCTTTGGCAACTAAATGCTGTTGCAAGGCTTCACGTAATTCACAGCGAACAACAAATAAGTGCCAAACATGTGTGAGCTCTTCATCCACTTGCGGCAGCGTAATTAGTGGGTTACTGATGTGAGCGCGATAAGTTTGGGCAATATCCTGACGACGAGCGGTTTCAGCCTCTAAATGGCGCAACTTCACCCGCAACATTGCTGCTTGAATTTCATCAAGGCGGCTATTTACGCCCTGATAGAGGTTCTCATACTTTTTATGTGAACCATAATTACGAATTGCCTTAAGAGTTTGTGCTAGATCATCGTCATTGGTAGTAATAGCACCGGCATCCCCCAGTGCCCCCAAATTTTTACCGGGGTAAAAGCTAAATCCTGCCGCATTCCCCCAGTTTCCGGCGCGTTTACCGTTAACTTCAGCACCGTGTGATTGGGCGCAATCTTCCAGTACTAATAGGTCATACTCTTCTGCAAGTGTCATAATTTCAGGCATAGGTGAAATTTGACCATATAAATGCACAGGTAAAATGGCTTTTGTTTTAGATGTAATCGCTGCTCGTACAGTAGAAAAGTCTAAATTAAACGTGGCTGAATTAGGTTCAACCAATACAGGAACCAAATCATTCTCAGTAATAGCAAGTACAGATGCGATATAAGTATTGGCTTGAACTATGACTTCATCACCAGCTTTGAGTTTGCCTAATTCTTTCCAAGCACGTAAAGTGATAATTAATGCATCTAAACCATTGGCAACACCTATTGCATGTTTAGTTCCGCAATACGCCGCAAATTCGGCTTCAAATTGGGTGAGCTCGTTGCCCATAATATACCAGCCAGAATCGATAACCCGAGCACAAGCTTCTTTCAGTTCTTGCTGGTATTGGTTGTTGATAGCTTTTAAATCAAGAAAGTTAATCATATTACTGCTCTATATATTTAATAATTTTGGCTGGATTACCAACTACCACAGCATAAGCAGGCACATCTTTAGTTACCACAGAACCCGCACCAACCATTGCATGTTTGCCAATCGTTATGCCGGGTAATAAGGTGGCATTTGCACCAATAGAGGCATGGTCTTCTATAGTTATTCTAGAAAATGTATCAGGGTAAACTTTAGAACGGGGCATTTTATCATTGGTAAAGGTCGCACAAGGGCCTATAAAGACATTATTTCCAATGTTCGTACCATCCCAAATATAGACGCCAGATTTGACTGTTACGTTATCCCCTAGCACGACATCGTTTTCAATCATTGTATGGGCACAAATATTACAATCTCGTCCAATTGTGGCCTCTTTTAGCACAACGGCAAACTGCCACACGCGAGTACCTTCGCCTATTTTGCTGCTCTGTACATCACTTAGCGGATGAATAAACATGAGTATTTACCGCCTCAATAAATATTGAATATTCGCGAATATAATCCGACTCATCATAAACCTGGTCTGCAAGCACCATCAACAGGCAATCTTCTGAAAAATCGTGCATTTCATGCCATTGCATCGCATCGATTAACAAGCCTTTATCTGGAGTTGCCAAGATCACGTCTTGCTTATTTTTCCCGTCATCCATTACAAAACGGCAGGACCCTTTCAAACATATAGCGACTTGCTTAAGCGCTTTATGAGCATGAAATCCACGGGCTACACCTTGTGCAGTACCATAAATGTAATAAACCCGCTTAATATCAAATGGAATGTGGCGATTTGCTTCTAGCGCGACTAAAGCGCCACGATCATCCCCTAGCACTGGAAAATCAAATAGATTAATCAAACTCATGCTATTCCTTTTTTTTATCTAATAAATCAAACAAGTATTGTCCATAGCTATTCTTGGCCATCTGATTTGCTGCTGCGATTATCTGTTCATTAGTCAGCCATTTATTACGCCATGCTATTTCTTCTAGACAGGCTATTTTATAACCTTGACGTTTTTCAATTGTTTCAACAAATGAAGCTGCTTCTAATAAACTTTCATACGTCCCCGTATCTAACCAAGCAAAACCACGACCGAGTAGTTCTACATTTAATTCACCCATTTCAAGATAGGCTTGATTAATACTGGTGATTTCTAACTCACCACGTTCTGAAGGTTTGACATTTTTGGCGATATTAACAACTCGGTTATCGTAAAAATAAAGGCCTGTAACAGCAAAATTAGATTTAGGTTCTAGGGGTTTTTCTTCGATTGAAATAGCTTTTTGATCTTGATCGAATTCAACCACACCAAAACGCTCGGGATCTTTAACTTGATAACCAAATACTGTTGCACCAGTTGGTCTTGCGGCGGCTTTTTTTAGTATTGGTGAAAAACCTTGGCCCCAAAAGATATTATCTCCAAGTGCTAAACACACATTATCAATGCCGATAAACTCTTCGCCAACTATAAATGCTTGTGCTAGCCCATCAGGTGTTGCTTGAACTGCATACTGCAAACTGATACCAAATTCGCTGCCGTCACCAAGAAGGCGTTGAAAAGAAGATTGATCCTCTGGCGTAGTAATAATTAAAATATCACGAATACCTGCCAGCATAAGCACTGAAATAGGATAGTAAATCATTGGCTTATCATAGACAGGCAATAATTGTTTTGATACGCCTTTAGTAATAGGATAAAGGCGCGTGCCAGAACCTCCAGCGAGAATAATTCCTTTCATAGTAAAATCAGTTCCTAGATAAAGAGATCCTAGGTTTAAAGAAAAACTAGGACATAAAACAAAATAATAAAAGAGATTAAATGCCTAAACGCTCTCGTTGATAAGTGCCATCTTGAACATGTTGACACCACTCTTGATTCGCTAAATACCACTTAACCGTTTTATGTAGGCCTGTTTCAAAAGTTTCTTGTGGTTTCCAATTTAGCTCACGGCTCATTTTAGAAGAATCAATAGCATAGCGGCGGTCATGACCTAGCCTGTCGGTCACATAGATGATTTGATCGGCGTAAGGAGTTTCTTTTGGAACCAGAGTATCTAAAATATTACAAATAGCTTGTACCACTTCAAGATTTTGTTTTTCGTTATGACCACCGATATTATAGGTTTCGCCAATCTTCCCCTCTGTGACTACTTTATATAGCGCACGGGCATGATCTTCTACGAAAAGCCAATCGCGGATCTGATCACCTTTACCGTAAATAGGCAATGGCTTGCCTTCGAGTGCATTAAGGATCACTAGCGGGATCAGCTTTTCAGGGAAGTGATAAGGACCATAATTGTTGGAGCAATTAGTCACTATGGTAGGTAAGCCATAGGTACGTAACCATGCACGCACTAGATGGTCACTAGAAGCTTTAGATGCAGAATAGGGGCTACTTGGCGCATAGGAAGTCGATTCAGTAAATAAAGGTAGCTCTTGATTTACTGCTTGTCCTTCTTGCTCATCGGGATGAGGTAAATCGCCATACACTTCATCAGTTGAAATATGGTGAAAGCGAAATGCTGATTTACGCTCAGCATCGAGTTGCATCCAATAATGGCGTGCAGCTTCTAATAAAGTGTAAGTTCCAAAAATATTGGTCTGAATAAAATCTGAAGGACCAGTAATTGAGCGGTCAACATGAGACTCTGCAGCTAGATGCATAACAGCATCTGGCTGATACAGTACAAAAGTCCTATCGAGTTCAGCTCTGTCACAAATATCGACTTTTTCAAATGTGTAGCGAGCATTGTCAGCAACGCTGGTCAGTGACTCTAAATTGCCTGCATAGGTCAGTTTGTCTACGTTAATAACACTATCATTGGTATTTTCGATGATGTTTCTTACCACTGCAGAACCAATAAAACCTGCACCACCAGTAACTAAAATCTTCATTTAATAAAACCTAAAATATAAAGAGGGTTACCTACCCATACCAAACAAAACGACTTTAACAGTCTTTAGCAGAATTTTAATATCTAACAAGGTACTGTGATGTTTAATATAGTAAATATCATATTTATGTTTCCAAATCGCATCCTCAACTGAGGCGCCATAGGGATAACTGACTTGTGCTAATCCTGTAACTCCCGGTTTAACCGCATGGCGAAAGCGATAATAAGGAATTTCTTTTTCTAACTCGGCGATAAAGACTTCACGCTCGGGTCTAGGGCCGACTATTGACATTTCGCCTTTTAGAATATTAATAATTTGCGGTAACTCATCGATTCGAGTCTTGCGGATAAAATTACCCACTTTAGTTACTCGAACATCATTTTGTGCTGCCCATTGTGCTCCGGCTTTTTCAGCATCACTGCGCATAGAACGGAATTTTATAACTTCAAATTCATCATTATATTGTCCAGTACGTCGTTGCTTATAAAACACGGGCCCTGGACTTTCTAATTTGATTGCTAAGGCAGTTATCAAGCCAATAGGTATAGCAATAGAGCAAAGCAAAAAGGCTGCAAATAAGTCTATAACACGTTTAGCTAATTGAGTACGTTTGGTTGATAAAATAGAGAATGCTTTTTGGTGTAAAAAGTAACCGCTATGAAGCAAACGAACCTCAGTATAACCTAGCCGTTCATCAAGATAACTCACTAACGGCTCAACCCAAGCGCCCAACTCAGTAGCTTTAACCAAAAATTGCCGTTGTTCTTTAGTTAAACGCGCACTTTCAAAGTGGCAAATTACTTTGCAACTTAGGTCTGTAATGCTGTAGTCATTAACGACCATATCGAATGAGTAATCATCGACAATCTCACCTATCTCTAACTCCCTATCTTTAGGGCAATAGACATAAATAACCTCCTGAGTTAGCACCTGTCGTTTTGACTTAAAACGTTTAATTACTGTTTTAATTGGTTGAAACTCTTCGGTATCTACTATTTCATTGACTCGTAAATTCATACAAAGACCTAATTTGTTAACCATTAGGATGGACTATGGTATGCAGAGCACAGCTATATGACTTTAAAATCAAATGCGGAAACCCTACGTTGATATTCTATACACTCTGTTTACGGGCAAAGTGCCTTATTAAAACAAACATCACACCTAACATACCGCCAAGCATAGTGCCTAATACGCAAATTAATGCGCGTTTGGGTTTTGCCTTTTCTTCAGGTACCAATGCTGGATCTATAGTTTTAAATACGTATTCATCTCGTACTTCAGCGAACATAATGGTTTTAGCTTGTTCTTCCACCAACTTATAAAGAATCGTTTTAATATCGGCGACATTAGTTAGGGCAATTTGTCTATTTAAAAACTCACTGCTGCGATTAGCTTCTGCTACATCGCGATCCTTCATCACTTTATTAATATCTTCGATTAACCAAGTAACCCATTGTTTTGCAAAGCTTGGGGATACATGCTCAACAGCTAGAGTAACCATTCCAGTTTCTTTATCCGTATTAATAGCTAATATTTTGCTGAAAACTTTATAGGCTTCCTGCATTGAAGGTTCTGGTTTGAGTGGAGGGTCAACTTCGCGTACCCAATGATTTGATTTATCATCATAAAGATCCGCATCGTATACGATTACATCTAAATCTCGATCCCACTTTTTTGCTGCCATTAAATCAGCAAGAATATTATGCTTTTGAATGAAATCACTGGTAAATTGACGGGATTTTAATACCTCAATGGCAAGCTGGGTTTTATCTGTACCACCCTTAGCACCTAAATTAACACCAGCAAGACTGGCTAAGCCGCCAAATTGAGAGGCTAAGGCACTTAACCCACCACCTTGCTCTTCTGCTGCAGGGGCCAGTAATGCCTCAGACTTATAGATATTGGGTTGCATTATCGCAAACACCACAGAACCAATCGCGAATACAGCCGTAATGGCAATGATTAACCATTTGCCTTGCCATATAACCGAAAAAAGTTCACGAAGATCAATTTCGTCATCTTGCACTTGAGGAAATCTTGCGTCGGATTGGTATGTATTTGGATTTTGAGTAATTTGTGTGTTCATTAGTTCTTCAGATTCTAGATTCTAGTACGCGGCGAGAGCGCTGCACTTCTATAAGGGCAAAGGCTAAAAGCAGAGCCGGCTACGCTCTGCTAGATTCTAGCGCCTAGAGCCCTGAGATTACAGACACTGCAACAGCAGTATTGTAGATAATGCCAGTGACTTGGCTCCAAAGCGTTAAGTTGTCTTTATATTCAGTATCTAATGGCACAACTATGGTATCGCCAGGTTCTATAGCACTGCCACCATTAAACCAGAAGGATGTGGTTGGCATTTCGACCGAGCCATCAGCCCTTAAAATATATGAGCGGGATTCATCGGCACGTTTACGTGCGCCACCAGATAATGCTAAATATTGGTCGAATGTTAAACCTTGTTTATATCTATGTGTGCTTGGGTGCTGTACTTGGCCCATGACTGACACAGTTTGATTAGTCGCAGGAATATACAACGCATCCTCATCTTCAAGCGTAAGGTTAGCACTATCGATACCCAGTTGGATTGCATTGATATCAACAACTAATCGACCGACAGTTTTAACATTTTCAAGCTGATTTAACATCAGCTGCGCATCGTTATAGCCAATGGTTGGTGTATCTTTTGTCAACGCTTTAGCGGCAATTTCACGGCGTAATTCATCAGCAAGTTTTGATAACTCAAGCTGCTCTTTATCTTTTACTGACTTACGTAAAAATACAGCACTGCGAGGAGCTGCATCGCTCGTCAAACCACCTGCGCGAGATATCACATCTTTCAAGCTTTCGCTACGCTGAATACTGTAAGTACCAGGAAACTTAACTTCACCCTTGATAGTCACCCAGCGAGTCTCCTGCCAATCAGGAAGCGTGCGAACAGTTAGGGTGTCACGGCTTTGAAGTATAACATTTGCAGTTGGTACATTTTGCATAACCTGATCTAAGCTTAACTGCATATGTTCAACCGATACACCGTTTTGCTCAGAAACATTTTGACGAGTCAATTCAGCCGAAAGTGTGTAGGCACCTTCTTCTAAACCACCAGCCGCAATGAGTAATTCTTTAACATCGCCATTAATAGTAATGGGGTATTGCCCAGGAAAACGCACATTTCCATTGATGCTGACTAACTTAGCGGCATCGCCGAAACGACTCTGCTCTCTCAGTTTTTTAACTATAGGTTTTAATAACTCTTCACGGTCTGCGTAATCAAAAACAATGATTGAATCACGCGGATTTAGCTTAGGATTATAATGTGATTTAGGTTCTGCTATCGCTCGCCCAAGCGCAATACGTTCCACTTGAATATCACCGCGTTGATTTATTTCACGGACAAGTAAGGAATAATCCAAATCAGCGGATATGGTTAGATCCCCCCAAACTGAAGGGAGTAAATCGGCAACAGTTAAACCTTTAGTCCATTGATATTTGCCTGGACGAACAACAGCACCAGCCAAAGTAATCGCATTATCAATACGGCTAGAGGCTGACCTGACGTTTAGTAGGTCGCCATTTTTAACTAAGGTGTTTAAACCACCATTTTCTGTTAAATCAACACTTACTACAGTTTTAACTGATTCGTTACTATAACGTTCGACTGTGCTGGCTTTTGGATAAGCGCCCGGATTTAAACCACTGGCCATGCGAATAACATCAGCCATGGTTTCATTATTTTTAAGTTCATATATAGCAGGACGACGAACTTCACCAATCACGCTAACTGAACCACCTGATGATGGAATAAAAACCACATCACCTGATTGCAAGCGAATATCACCTGATGCATCACCACGCAGAAGTAAATCATAGAGATCTAGGCGACCTACTGTTTTACCTGCTCGTTTAATTTGTATGTCACGCAAGCTACCAATTTGATTCACACCACCGGAAATAAATAATGCTTGAGTGATCGTCGATAAACTAGAAACAGTGTAGGAGCCTGGTTGAAAAGCATCACCAGCAACAAAGATACGAATTGACCGTAATTCGCCCATTGTTATATTTGACTCTATGCCAATCATACTTTGGCTAATTTTTTGCTGTAACAATTCGCGTACTTCAGAAAAACTCAAACCAACAAGCGATATTGGCCCTAAACCCGGAAATTGAATTGCTCCATCACGACCAACGGTTAGCGTGTATTGGTTATTCTCTTTACCAAACAACTGAACATTTAAGCTATCACCGGGACCAATCATGTACTCAGCAGGCACTGGCACATCGCTAACTGGTGCAAAAGTGCTTGGCGAACCCGCAAAGAGATCGTAACCAAAACGCTTTAATTGATTTTCTTTTTTGTCTTCAATAGCTTCAACCTTGTCCGCCGATTTAGTGGCCTGATTTAGCTGGTCATTATCAGACTGGTCAACTACATCATTATTGGCAGCACGTGGGGTCACCACAGTTGGATTTTCAACTACTGGTTGAGCAGCTGAACCACCAGTAATCATTGAAGGGTCAACGCCATATTGACGTGCTAGCCTTTCTTGTTCTGACTTAGGTAAAGCTTTGAACTGCTCGATCATCTGTGGAGATGGCGTAATGGCATTAGCCTGCGCGCCCATCAAAATCGCGGCACTTATGCCTAGTATGATGAATTTTTTGACTTGTCGTAGCACCAGATATCTCCGTTTATAAAAATGAGTCAAAGCTTATTATTGGATTTTTAGAGGTAAAACCTGAGTTTCACATTCAAACACTCGGCAATCAAACGCCATTTAGAGTGTACAAAAAACTAACGATTATTTGGGGTAAATGTTGGATTGTTTACATCATCAAGCAGCTACGGTTAATCATATCATGGCTGAATAAAGGTAAAATTGGGCATATTAATAGCTATTGAGGCTCCCTGCATTACCCATTTAATAAAGTAAATGAAGAAACTGTTTTTCGATAAATATCCCTATATACCTGCCCGTTCCGTATCCATACCTCTCGTTCGAGGGATCAACCTGCGGTTTCTCACCTTTCAGACACGCTACCGATCCGCGTGGCGGCCCGAGGCCTTCGGCGTCCGCTTAACGAATGAAACTTTTCATTCGATGCCTTTCAGACACGCTACCGCCCATAGATTGCGGCTTCTATATTGCCCTTCGCGACGCGAAAACTCATATTTTTCATGTAATAAAACCTCATCATTCTTTATAAAAAGAATTACAAGGCTCCAATCCATTTGAATTTCTAGCGAGTGATATCACCACTCTTGTGGGAAAAACACGCCAAATTATTAATTAGAACAAGACTATCGCAGCCTAAACCCAATAGTCACCTAAACGTTAATGCAGGCCTTAAGCAGCTAAGTTTGCGCATCAACTAAAGATTCATTTTTAACAACATACCAATGACGTTAAGAAGGATAAACGACAATCTTAAAGTCTGGTTACATAAGTTTACTTCAAACCCGAAAGCTTGACTGGTTAATTAACAAGCAATTGCAAGTCAATGTTTCAAATTTTAGAGATAAATTAAAATCTTAATGATTTGAATTTTGTAAAAATCCATAAAAACCTTATTATTTAATAACTTAACAAAACGTTATCCATCTCTGGCAAAAAGCCTTAATAATAAGAATAGTCAATTTCCTACAAATATTTCATCTTAATTCTTACAATGAAACTTGTGTCAATTAGTTAACTACAAACTCTTTCAACCGTTTGCTCAGGTACAGTAACCGTCTTTATCTGCCCCATAATGTTAAAAAGAACATGGCAACGTTTATTTGGGCATTTTTCTTGAAAAATGCCTTCGAGATCAACAAAGGGCCCATCTGTAAAACGAATTTTTTCCCCCGTTTTTAGCTCTAATTCTTCGTCTAATACTGTTTGGGAAGGCGTTAGTTCTTTCATGCGAATGGCATGGATAATTCTGTCGTCAATGGGCGTCATTTTCTCTTGACAATTAACGATTCGATTCACACCACGAGTAGAATGGACCTGCCTGACACTTGTCTGGCTTGGGTCAAAATTGATGAATAAATAATTTGGAAATAGTGGTACACGACAAACTTGTTTGCGCCCGCGCTGAGATTTCTCTTCAGAGACCATAGGCAAATACGTCTCTAAATTTTGAAGTGCTAAGTTTTGTTGTGCTCTCGCTTCACTACGAGGTTTACAATACAAAAGGTACCATGCCTTCATAAGCTAATCTCACTACCCTATAAATAAGTGATGTCCATTCACGGGTCGCAATCATAGCAAAGATGCTCAAGTCGGTGGAAGTAATTTTTCGACTATTCCAGTCTCTCGCTCGGTATGCATACAATGACGCTCACATTAACTAATTCATAATTAAAATCACAACACTATACTGCTGATAATGTCACCACTTAGCTTACCAAAATTGACTTTGGTTGCTTTTAAGGGGTATATAAGGTGGGATTTTAGCGAAAATACTCATTTTACTGCTAAACACATTACTTTTATTATAAGAACGTAACAATAACCCATACGTAACTAGCGGTTAATCAACAATTAATGAATGCTATAGCGGAAATTAATGGTTGATTAAACCTGCAGGCGATATTGGGACGAGCAACAACCATTTTTCTGTGGTGACATCATCCTGTTTCAGGGGCCCACAGGCAATCACGAGCTTAAGGTGGAAGACTTCATGAGCGTAGCAAAACCACAAGGAACGATGCTTGGGCATCCCAAGGGATTGTTCTTGCTGTTTACAACAGAACTTTGGGAACGATTTAGTTATTATGCAATGCGTGCCATTTTGGTGCTGTATTTAGTTGATCAGGTGGGTAAACAAGGCGGTGGCGGCTTAGGATTTAGCCAAGCTGACGCTTTATCCTTATATGGTACTTTTACTGCGTTAGTGTATTTAACGCCGCTGATTGGTGGTTGGTTAGCTGATAATTTTCTGGGTCAGCGCAAAGCCATTTATTTTGGTGGTGCGTTAATGGCGGCTGGCCAATTTATGCTAGCTGCGCCTCATGCTTGGTTTCCTGGTATTGAAACGACCATTTTTTATATCGGTCTAGGTACACTCATTCTGGGTAATGGTTTGTTTAAGCCGAACATTTCCACAATGGTGGGCGATCTCTACGAGGAAGGTGATCACCGTCGCGATGGTGCATTTACTATTTTCTATATGGGAATCAATTTAGGTGCGGCATTATCCGGCTTTATTGTTGCTTGGGCTTATACTAGCTTTGGCCACACTGAAATGGTTAATGGCCAAGAGGTTTTTGTTAATAACTGGCAGGCAGGTTTCTTCTGTGCTGGTATTGGTATGCTGCTGTCGCTGGTGATTCAATTTTTATTTGCTCAAAAACTGTTAGGTAACATTGGTACCGTGCCAGCGGCCAAGCTAGAACGTGAACGCCAGGCTAAGCTAGGCAATACCCGTAAAGAACCACTTACTAAAATTGAGCGTGATCGTCTCAAGGTAATTATGGTGCTGGGTTTGTTCACTATTATTTTCTGGGCGGGGTTTGAACAAGCGGGCGGGTTAATGAACTTATTTACCAATGAGTTTACTGACCGTTACATAGGAACTTGGGAAGTGCCCACGACTTATTTCCAATCGCTAAACGCTATTTTTATTGTGTTATTTGCCCCTGTAATTGCTTCAATATGGATCCGTTTAGGTAAAAATGAACCTAACTCGCCAGTGAAATTTGCCTTAGGTTTGTTCTTATTGGCGATTGGCTTCTTGTTCATGATTGGCGCTGTGGTTGAGATGGGTAGCGATCCTACTGCTAAATCAAGCATGTGGTGGTTAGTGGGTGCTTATTTCTTCCATACTATGGGTGAATTATGTTTGTCACCTATTGGCTTGTCTATGGTAACTAAGCTAGCACCACTGCGTATTGCCTCTTTGATGATGGGCGCTTGGTTCCTGTTTATTGCGATGGCGAACAAGGTTGCTGGGGTCGTAGGTTCTTTGATTGGTCACGGTGGTGGCAAAGAGGAGCAACTTGCTAATGCTATGTCAATTTTTGCCGGTATCGCGATTACAGCGGCTCTGTCTGGCGTGATCCTGTATTTTATGGCTGACAAATTAGTCGATTGGATGCATGGCGCAGAAACCAAGCATCATACTGAAGCCGAAGCCTTAGAAAGTGAAATTGCAGTGACGGCTGAACATGAAGCTATAAAACGTTAATTATCCTGTTCAACTGTTTTTGACTGTTAAAACAAAACGCCTTACTCGCAAGAGTAAGGCGTTTTTGTTAAGTCAGCTATTCGGTTATATACTCAATTTCGCCAAAGCGTCAAAAAACTAAAGGCTTAACTGTAGAAAACCACCTGCGGGTAGCGTTGCATCATAGACTAAGCCCTTAAACTTGTTATCAAGTAAAGCTTGTTTATGCTCAGGCTCACTTGTCGCAATACACAACTGTTCTTGCGGTAAAATACT
This sequence comes from Shewanella oncorhynchi, assembly GCF_030848765.1. NCBI lineage: Bacteria > Pseudomonadati > Pseudomonadota > Gammaproteobacteria > Alteromonadales > Shewanellaceae > Shewanella > Shewanella oncorhynchi. Next base: position 1,642,379 of record NZ_CP132914.1, on the reverse strand, counting down.
GCGAAACTGAATGCTCGGTTTACCCCAATCTAGCACACCAAGCTGCAGACTCTCAGACAGTGCTAACGGGCTTAATCCCTCGTCATTACGCAGATAACAACGCAACCCCTTACCCGCCTGTGCAATAGCAGCACGGTGCTTAGTTAGCTCAATGGCAACATAAATCATATCGGCTTTAATATCGAGACCAGATTTCACTAAACGCTCGTTCAAATAGCTCATCATGTTAAAGGGTTCAATAATGCTTTGACTCTGACCATTCCTAAAATCTTTAAGCTTCTGATTAACAAAACTTCTAAGCAGAACGCAGGCAAACGCGGCTCGATTATCCTCAGGATACAAATGGGCCATGTACATAATCAGGTGATCACTGCCAACCATAGTTGAATCAATGAAATAACTGCTTATATCGCTATTTTTATAAAGGCTATAGTCAACCTTGGCTGCCGGATAACTAATATTTGAAGCGGGAAAGAGTTGTTGCTGAACTTGTTTTGCCGCAGCAACACTTTGCTCAAGCAATGCTAGATTATCACTTAATTCTTGGTGGGATAGCGCGTCAAAATCTGCGGCTTGAGTATCATCAATGTAGGAACTATGAAGGCTTTGTTTAATGGCTTGTTCAATAATAAATAAATCAGATACTGGCTTAACGAGATAATCACTTGCGCCAATGCGTAAGGCTTCTACGACGTCAGCCATGACATTATTACCCGAGATCACAATAGAAGGCACTAAAGGCGCTAACCTTGTCATTTCCTTAAGCATATCGAGCCCACCGAGCTTAGGCATACTCAAGTCTGCAAGAACAATATCGAAGCGCTGCGATTTAAAAACTGACAATCCTTGTTCACCATCACAGGCTTGTGTGACTTGCGCGCCTCTGCTATCGAGAAAGCTTGCAACAATCTGTCTAAACACGGGGTCATCTTCAACTAAAAGAACCGCAACACCATTTAACGCCATAAAGGTTCCCGAATAAAGTTCATCGCATAGCCATTACTCAAGTGAATATGCCAATAACAAAATTTAACAAGGCTAGCATTTGATGACTAAAGACAAATGCTGTCAAGTACGGCCAATTGGGTTACTCAAGCTCCTGCATATACTGATCGAGCAACTCATCATCATCTTGCTTTTGAGGGACATTACCATCATAGACTTTATAGTCCATGTGCTGTAAATATGCATCTTTGACAAAGGCATAGGGATCGAGTGCATTATCAACAAGTCGCTCTTGATCGATCGCTGATGCTCTAGAATGAAGGTTTTTAAGTCCCCATTTAACAATGGATTGCCACATTGTTAACTCAGACAATGGGAAGTATAGACCATCAACCCAATCAGACGCGAGTTCTCGCATAACATAAGGACCCGCAAATGGCGCCATGAAGTAAGGTCCATTAGGCACCCCATAATAACCCAGCACTTCATTAAACTCATCTTGCTTGCGGCTCATACCCATCATGTCAGCAACATCAATGACACCTAATAAGCCGACAGTAGAATTGATTGTAAAGCGTCCACCAGCATTAGCCGCCCAGCCCCACTTGCCCTGCAGCACATTGTTTACTAAGCTGCTAGGTTCCTCTAAATTCTGCACAAAGTTATTGATACCTGTTTTAGCAGGTGTAGGAATATAATCGTTATAACCATGGGCTACAGGACGATATAAATATCTATCTAGGTAGAGATAGTTGAAGTCCCACATAGCTCGGTTAAAGCCTTCGAACGGGTCGCGGGGATCATCATAGGTAATTTGTACCTTAGCAGGTGTTTCCTGCTGAATGGTATCTGATAGGGATACTTCAGCCGATTGCACTTTAGGCAACAGCATTAACCCCAAAGATAATCCCATCCATTTTAACTTCATATCGCTCTCTTAATATAAATGTACAGTTTAGACATCAAATTTTCGCTAAAGTGACAATACAAAAATGACGATATAAAGATAATTCGTCTTAGTGGCATACTATCCAGTATGACAGTTCCTTTGTCACAAGGCGCATAAGCATACTTGGCAAAAAAAATTGGTCAATTGTTAATTTTACTAAACGAATGTATCGCAGGATAAACTATATAAGGTCATTAAATGGAGTCTATTCCACTTGTCAGCAGTCAAAATTCGCAGTTACACACTGCGATGGCTAACACTGATGCCCTCAATGCTACTCCACGTCCCATTCTAGCTCAGGTACAAACATCACCTGAGGGAGATATTATTATTCTAAACGGTACAGAATATAATTTAAAGCTAGTTAATGCTCAACAGCGGCAAATATTGTTGACTGCTAATAGCTTTTTAGTCACGCCCAATGTGCAGAACAGCTCAACTCCAACTACGATAGTGCAAAACTCAACTAGCCAACTGCTTGCATTAGCTACACCTCTCGTACTGAAAATTCCTGAGGCAGTGATCAATCTTGCGCAACAAAATGGCATCTCTCAGACGCAGCTTTCAACGCTCGCGGCTCGCACACAGGGCTATCCATTACCCAACGTCACTATAGTTAACAAGGAGTTTCAATTTGCTAATGGTACCGTTGTAGCACAAGATCCTGGACCCCAGCTGAATCAAGGTGAATTCATCGCGAAAATAGCCTTTCAACAAGGGCGCCCTATTTTATTACTCACCCCAATACAGAGCAAACTCGAAATCATAATTGGGACGCCAGTAAATGAAACTCAGGTTCCCACAAATAAACCATCTTCTGATCTTGTGATCGCGAAAATTGAACCAGCCCAGATCATTGCGTCCTTTCTAAAAAAACTCGAAAATATCAACTTTCTACCTGAGCCCACAAAACAAATTGTCACGGCCAAAGTCGATATAATGCAGCTTCAAAGTAAAGTAGATGTTCCATCAGCGCCTACTGCGACTGGCTCACAGAATATCTCTAACGCGCAAGTCATAACGCCAACAACTAAAGATCTAGGTCAGATCAGCACCCAAAACTCAGCCCTTGAAAATCGGCTTGTGGGTCAATCGCCGGCATCACAAATGGGTGAAAACGTAAATAGCAAAAACGGGTTACCTCAAAGCTCAAAAACGTCACAAGAAATCCTAAGTGTGAGTCCTACAGACATAAACAAACTTAAGAATATTTTAGGATCCAGTAACCAAAAGAGTGAACAACAAGGCAATGATGCTAAGACTGACACTTCGATAAACGTAGCTGATGTCTTACAAAAAGCGTTCAATAAAGCGGGGGCACTTCCTATTGAGCTATCTCGTTCTAATAGCAACTCGAATTTAGCATCTGAGTTATTGAAACTCCTACCGCATTTAGGGCTACCACCACTGAGCCAATTAAATGATATTGATGAGCTCAAAGCCAATATTCTCGGTCTAGCGAGTCTAAATCTTGCTACGCCTCAATCAAATCAAGCCTCTATGCTCATGAATGGGAGTGCAATTACCTCACTTTTTCAGCTGCTACTTGGCTTTAAAACCAATAACAATTCGAATTCCGTTAGCAAAAAGCTTGCCGACTACCTTGAGCAGTTACAAGCTAAAGTGGGCTTCTCCACTAAACTACTTGGGCAACTGAGCAAAGCAGGAGGCCTTGATAGCATGGGACTATTAGCCTCTAACCTGCATTTATACCAACAGGCAAGTAATGAGAGCGCAGGCAATTTAGTGTGGTTCTTCGCCCTGCCCTATGGCATTAACCAACGACAGGAGCAACTGGAAGGGAAATTTGAGCAAGAAGCCGATCCTGATGACCCAGATAAAAAAATGGGATGGCGTTTACAACTGAAGTTTAATCTAGCACAAGGACCTCTGCTGATTTCAGCCCAAAACCACAATCAACAATTAGATATCCAGTTTAAAGGCAATAGTCAGATACTACTTAATAAGGTTAATAACTTTTTAACGCCCTTAAGCCAAAAACTATCACAACTGGGTTTTACGCCTGGAGAACTATCAACTCAAATAGCGCAAGTACCAGCAACCTTATTACCTGGTGATCATTTCCTCGTAAAGACAAAAGCTTAATGAGTGACAATGTTCCAACACTAATATTGAGTTCATTATACAAAACATTGGAAATAACGATATGAACGAAGAGAGTGAACCTAAACAAGCTGTCGCACTGAGCTACGATGGCCGTAACGCTCCTAAAATAGTCGCGACTGGTGAAGGGCTTATCGCAGAAGAAATTATTGCCTTAGCTAAGGCTAACGGCGTTTATATCCATCAAGATCCCCATCTGAGCCATTTTTTGCAATTGCTAGAGTTAGGAGAGGAAATTCCCAAGGAGCTTTACCTGCTTATCGCCGAACTGATTGCATTTGTGTATATGCTCGACGGTAAATTTCCTGAGCAATGGAATAATATGCATAAAAAAATTGTCGAGAAGGCATAAAATAAAAAAGCTAATTCAGAAAAATTAGCTTTTAGTGTTCAATTGGCTACTGATTACTTACGATGCAGACGGATCAACAGCTCGGCTTCAGCTTTAGGTAATTCGCATTCCTTAATCAATTCGTCGACGCCAGCACCAAGCGCGACCATCTTCATGGCTCGAGTATAAAGTTTTGCCTGTGGATCCTGTTGAGTCGTCTCTTCAATCCGTTCAGACTGTTGCAGTATGCGTTTTTCTAATTCAATAACACGACGGCCTACACCGATTGTGCCACTGCGTAATTCTTGCAATTCGCGTTTAAAAGACTCTCGCTGCCGATCGCCCTCTTTAACTAACACAGTCAATGCCTCAACTTTGCTTCTTAATTTACTCAATTGCTTTTGTAAAAAGAGTACTAACCCTAAGCATGCGATGACATAGACTAACGCTGCGATCAAAAATTCATCGCCCATCAAAAATCCTTATACTCACTCAAAGCCATAGATTAGGAGCTGGCTTACAATTGAGTTATCTATTCCAAAGTGCTCACTTAACGTCACCAATATAATTGGCCATTGTTCAAGCTATAATAAAAAGACTTCGTCTATCCATAAATCGTAAATACTCAACATCATCGATTTATTCGCAAATAAACAAAATGGCTGAATGAATTCTAATCATTCAGCCTTATCACACTCATTGATTAGATCTGAGTCAACTCAGCCCATTCTTCATCGGACAATAATTTGTCGAGATCAACTAAGATAAGTAATTCATTGTCGCGATTGCTCACGCCTTGAATAAACTTAGCACTCTCTTCCGTTCCAACATTAGGCGCATTGTCAATTTCAGAGCGGCGCAAATAAACCACTTCTGCAACACTATCAACTAAGATACCAATGACCTGCTTTTCAGCTTCGATGATAACGATTCGGGTTGAATCATCAACTTCAGCAGACTGCAATCCAAAACGTGAGCGGGTATCAATTACAGTGACAACATTACCACGTAAGTTAATGATGCCTAGAACATAATAGGGGGCACCAGGTACGGGGGCAATTTCAGTATAACGCAGCACTTCCTGCACTTGCATTACGTTGATACCGTAAGTTTCATGGTCCAACTTAAAGGTAACCCATTGTAATACTGCATCATCTTTACTTGCAGCGACTGCTGCTACATTTCTTGTATCTTTCATGTTTACCTCAACCAATTGAGTCCTGACAACCTAAACCCGCATTAAGCATTTCAACTAAGGCTTGTACGTGCAAAATGCCACACATCTGTTCTTTCACTACACCCGCTAACCAAGGGCGTTTACCCGCTTGACTACGCCAGTTGACTTGCGATTTATTAATTTTTACCGCATTGACCAAGGACTCACAAGTCAATCCCCAGTTACTGCCTTCTAATAATACAAGATATTGATAATTTACTGATTGCGCCAGTTTATCTGTGTATTTTTCTGGCATAACCCACGCACAAGTATCAACAATGTTCAATTGCTCCTCCCTATGCGTCTGTACACCAAGAAACCATGCGGGTCGACCAAAGATGTGGTTTATCCGCTCAACTTTTACTATTCCGCCTAAACTCACCAAAGGCACAGCCAATGTCAGCCCTGCTACTTTAAAGAATAGTACCTGAAACTCATCATCGAGCACTTCTTGCAAATCTTTTGTCACACTAGGAGGCGTAATGCCAACTTGTGTTTCTGGCACAACCACTGGCTCAACGATTTCATCAACAACGGTTTCATTAACAACAGGCTGAGCTTGTGGTACTTCTACCACAACAGGTTGAACATCAATAGGTGGCGCTATCTCTACTGAAGGTGGTATCGGTTCTAACCTTGCAGTCTTTAGTACTGGCGCTAGTAATTTCTCTAACGCTTGCTTATTCACTTGAGCTACAACCTGGCTTACCGGAGCAACAAACTCATGTTGTCTTGGCGCCGCTTTTGGCTGCAACTGCGCAGTAGGCGTTATGGCCTTCTCTACATTCTGCGGTGCGGCAGTGCGACCATTTTCAGCCAAAATTGCCGCATCGAGCAATGCTGCCTCCGTTTGATTAACGGCAACATTTTGATTTGAGTCTGCTTTTACAATGCTTTGAGGGGAAACAATCTGGTTTGGACTGTCGTCTTCCTGCAGCAATAATGCGAAAAAATCAAAAACAGTTTCATCAACCGATTTTGACATGGCCAAACTCCCCAACTAATAAGAAATCTAATAATCTTTCATAGGCTTTAACGCCGCGGCAACCACTCGCATAATGCGATGCTGGTAAATGTGCCAAACTGGCATCTCTAAACTTAGTGTCTACTGGAATAACGTCTTTCCACAAAGTATCACTGTATTCGGCACCAAGAACTTGCAAAGCCGCAGGTGATGCTTTGGTGCGTTTATCATACATGGTAGGCACAACAGTGTAACTGTAGCGCGTCTTCTTAGATCGCCCCATTAACTCCATTGTTTTAATCATCCGCTCTAGCCCTTTAATGGCAAGAAACTCCGTCTGCACAGGAATAATGATATGCTGACTTGCCGCAAGCGCATTGACCATTAATACCCCGAGTACGGGTGGGCAATCAACGATAGCAACATCATAATCATCAGCAACCAGTGCTAATAAATTACGTAGTACTAATCCCATTCCCTCTTGATGACCTAAGGCTCTGTCTAAGGTAGCCAATGCCATAGTTGCAGGTAATAAATCCAAACCATCGACTAAGGTTGGCACTACATGGGATAAAACGAGTTCCTTAGAAAGGTTTTTATGGGCAAGAAAAACATCAAACAACGAGCCTGGAACCTCTTCAGAATCAATACCTAAGTAATAACCTAACGAAGCATGTGGATCGGTATCTATCATAAGAACACGCTTGCCACGCTTAGCTAATGTTCCCGCTAAACTCGCTACCGTCGTGGTTTTACCTACGCCACCTTTTTGATTCGCTATGGTCCAGACTTTCAAGAAGTGACCCCTACCTATACTGGTTAATATGCTAATGAACTAGAAAATTGTGAGTTCACAAATTCTAAAATTACTGCTCTTTTCTGGTCGTGACTCGAATGCCGCCATTGGGCAAACTAATCACTTTGACACCATCGGCATTCTCAGATATCACCACTGGCAGCATCTCTGCATTTTGGGGGGCAATTGTCTGAGAAACAGCTTTAACCTCTTTTTCTGGCGCTTGAAGCTGTTTAGGAATAGAGGATTCCAGATTAGTTTTTTCCTTCGCCGTATCTATTTCAGTATCTGGTTTGCCCAGCAAAGGCGGAATGCTATTTTGTACCGGCTCAGGACCAATCGCTACAGCCTTCTGCTCACCAGGAGCCGCTAATTGCAACATTGCTTTAGTCTGATCGGGATGAGACGCTAACCAAGTTGCAATGGCCTCAGCCTGTTCGTCAGGTACCATTAACAGCACCTGAGTCGATTCCAAACGTTTTACATCCGCCTGCAGTAAACTATTCTTACGCTTGTAATCAAGGCTTAAGGCACCAAGAACCAAAATGGCTATGCCCATCAACAAGATGATGAGCACACTATTTGTGCTCATCGGATATTGATTTTTAGACACGAACAGACTCTTTTAAAATACATTCGGCCATGTTGTCTAAGGCTATCGACTGGGTGGCAATCCCTGCACTCGCAACGGCTTGTGGCATACCATAAACCACACAACTGGCTTCATCTTGCGCCCAAATGGTAGCGCCTACAGCTTTCAACATACGTGCGCCTTCTCTGCCATCCGCCCCCATGCCAGTTAATACAACAGCAAGCACATCACCACTAAAGGCTTTAGAAGCAGAAGCAAAGGTGATATCCACACAGGGCTTATAATTCATATCAGCACTGCCTGCGATAACTTTTAATCGGCCACTTGCTCCAGTACGTTCAACCATCATTTGCATACCACCCGGCGCTAAATATGCACAACCCGGTTTAAGAAGATCGCCATTAGCGGCCTCTTTTACTTCAATCTTACATAAGCCATTTAAACGACTCGCAAATGCAGGGGTAAAGGCAGCAGGCATATGCTGGATTAATAAAATGGGATGCGGATAGTTTGCCGGAAACTGCGTGAGTATTTTTTGCAGCGCAACCGGACCACCAGTAGATGTACCGATCAGCAATAATTTATACTGCTTACCACTTGCACGAATCGTCGTTGCCGTTGAGGTTCTAACAGGAGCTGCGACAGGCGTATGAGCCGATATACTCGTTGTACCTAAAACGCTACCAGTTGGACGCACGCTAGGTGTTGGCGCGACCACAGGACGTGCAATCGGACGAAACATTCTGCGTCGTCCCAATGCCTTAACTCTTTGTTGCAACAATAAAATGGCATCATCTTTGTTGGTCGCAATATCTTCAAAACGTTTAGGTAGAAAATCTAATGCACCAGCATCTAAAGCGTCTAACGTTGCTTTAGCGCCATCATGGGTTAAAGAAGAAAACATCAAGATCGGAGTCGGACACTTAGCCATGATTTCACGTACAGCAGTAATACCATCCATGACAGGCATCTCAATATCCATAGTGATAACTTGGGGATTAAGTTCAGCAGCCAACTTCACCGCTTCGGCCCCATTTGAGGCCGTCGCGATAACTTCCAGTTCAGGATCTTGATTGACTATTTCACTAACACGTCGTCTGAAAAAACTTGAGTCATCAACGACTAATACTTTAATGGCCATTCCATTCCTTAGCTTGGAAACTAATTCTTACTTTTCGCATAATGCTTTAGCAATCCAGGAACATCTAAGATCAGTGCAATACCACCATCCGATGTAATTGTCGCACCAGCCATCCCAGGAGTGCCATGTAACATAGCGCCAAGAGGTTTAATAACAACCTCTTCTTGTCCTATTAAGGCATCCACTACAAAACCAATTTGCATCATGCCTAATTGCACGATAACCACATGACCATGCTTTTTATCGCCATGTTTAAAGGTCGTTTTGTTTCTATGTAGCCAGTGTTCCAAATAGAACAAAGGTACGGCCTTATTACGCACTATGACAGTCAGTTGCCCATCAACAATATTGGTTTTTGTGAGATCGAGATGGAAAATCTCATTCACGCTAGATAGAGGTAATGCGAACACTTGTTTAGCGACATCGACCATTAAGGTTGGCATAATCGCCAGTGTTAGCGGTACTTTAATCTCAAGTATCGTTCCCTTACCTTTCATGGAATCAATATGTACAGTGCCATTCAGCTGAGTGATACGAGTTTTTACCACGTCCATCCCAACACCACGGCCTGAAATATCTGAAATCTCAACTTTAGTTGAAAAACCTGGTGCAAAAATCAAATTATAGGCTTCGCTATCTGTCATCCGCGAAGCAGAATCTTCATCGAGCACACCACGATTTATGGCGATTTTTTTGAGTTTTTCAGGATCCATGCCTGCGCCATCGTCTTCGATTTTCAGCAGTATATGGTCGCCTTCCTGACTTGCAGATAAGGTAATCGTTCCCGTTCTTGGCTTACCACTAGCTTCACGCTCGTTTGGCATCTCGATACCATGGTCCACAGAGTTACGCACTAAGTGGACGAGTGGATCGGCAAGCGCTTCAACGAGGTTTTTATCTAAGTCAGTTTCTTCACCGACCATGATCAAATCAATTTCTTTGTTTAGTGTACGAGCAAGATCACGTACCACCCGAGGGAAACGACCAAACACTTTCTTGATCGGTTGCATACGGGTTTTCATCACAGCGCCTTGCAAATCGGCAGTAACGAGATCTAAGTTCGCGAGAGCTTTCGACATCTCCTCATCATCACGACTGATGCCTAAGCTCACCAATCGATTACGCACTAACACTAACTCACCCACCATATTCATGATCTGGTCGAGTCGTGCAGTATCTACACGTACCGTTGTTTCACCCTGAGGCACATTCGCAGAGCTAGCCTTAGCAGGTGCTTTATCGACAACCGCAATTTCCACCTTAGGTTTTGCAGCAACGACTGGGGCAGGAGCTAGTACTGCGGCTTTTACTGGCGCAGGAGCATGTGGTGCAGCAGTAGGTGCTACAGTCGAAACAGGGGGCGTAGGCGCTTTTACTTCAGCTTTCGCAGGTGCTCCGCCTTTCCCATGGAGTTCATCGAGTAATCGCTCAAACTCATCATCGGTAATTTCATCAGCATCTACAATCGGTTGAGGTGCAGGTGTTGCCACAACCTTAGGCTTAACAGGCACTTCAGCCTCAGCTTTAAATTTACCTGAGCCATGAAGTTCATCCAGTAACGCCTCGAACTCATCATCAGTGATATCATCACCTGATGTTGAAGGCGTTTTAATTGGTGCAGCAGGCTTTGCAGCAACTGGCTCAGATACAAATGTGGTAGCAGCGACCGCAGGTCCCTTTCCTGAACCATGAAGCGCATCCAATAAAGCTTCAAATTCAGCATCATTGATATCATCGATACTTGAAGACGTATTTTCAATGGAAGATGAGTTATCACTTATGTCAGCAGGGATTTCTTGAAGGGTAGGAGTATCAATAATGACTTCAACAACATGTTCTGGCTCTACAACCTTGGCAGAAGCGACTTCAGATGGCAAAGGCACACCTGAACTGAGCATTTTAAGTCTCGCTAACAAACCTGAATCGGCGGGATCTTGTTGCTCGCCCTGCTGGGTTTGCGCAAACATGGTATTAATTGCATCAACAGCCTGCAAAATAATATCCATCAACTCTGCGTTAACGCTACGCTTGCCTGTCCGCAATAAATCGAAGGTATTCTCAGCCTCATGACAAACATCAACCATGGGAGTTAAGCTAAGAAAGCCAGCACCACCTTTAACGGTATGAAAACCTCGGAAAATGGCGTTCAGCAAGTTAGTATCATCAGGATTATTTTCAAGCGCAACGAGTTGCTCTTGCAGAAGCTCTAAAATTTCACCGGCTTCGATTAAAAAGTCCTGGAGTATCTCTTCATCTACATCAAAGGCCATCAAATTGACTCCCAGTTAGAAACCCAGACTCGATAGAAGATCATCCACTTCGTCTTGACCCGTTACCACATCTTGACGAAGCTCGGCATTCATTATCGGGCCTTCTGCTTCAATATTATTTTTCTGAGCAATCTGACTTTCAATCATAGGTTGCTCACCAAATACCGTCAGCATAGAAACCAGATTACTTTCTACTTCCATTACTAGATCAATAACACGACGTATTATTTGTCCTGTTAAGTCTTGAAAATCTTGCGCCATCAAAATTTGATTAAGCAATTCACGTAATCGAGTCGAGTCATTTGCACTACGAGACATAAGGTCTTGTACATCGTGACAAAGGCCCTTAAATTCAGTCAGCGCTATCTCGCGTCGCATTAATCTGTCCCAAGATGGCATGACATTTTGAATATTTACGGTCACGGCATTAGCCAAAGGTAAACATTCTTCAACCGCATCCATGGTTTTATTTGCAGCTTGTTCGGTCATGTCAATAACGTAATTTAAACGTTGCTTGGCATCGGGGATCTCTGTATTGGCTAATTCAGCAAGACGATTATCAACTTGAAAATCCATCAGCGCACTATGAAGTTGCCGAGTTAATTTACCTACTTCTTCGAATAATTCTCGTTGCAGTGGAGCAGCAAGCTCCCGAAATAAATCATCTGCCTGACTTTGCTCACCTGCACTTAATAATTCAACTAAATGCTGAGCTTGCTCGAGCGTGATGAGCCCTGATGTTTGTGACTTCATAGCTCATCCTTGCTCAAGCGAGTCGTTCGAATATTTTATCTAACTTCTCTTTCAGCGTTGCAGCGGTAAAAGGCTTAACCACATAACCATTCACTCCCGCTTGAGCGGCAGCAATAATCTGTTCACGTTTTGCTTCAGCAGTTACCATTAATACGGGTAAATGCTTTAGCGAATCATCAGCGCGAATTGCTTTTAACAGATCGATTCCTTGCATACCAGGCATATTCCAATCTGTAACAACAAAATCAAAATCCCCCTTTTGCAACATCGGCAGGGCTGTTGAGCCATCGTCTGCTTCTTGGGTGTTATTAAACCCCAAGTCTCGCAACAAGTTCTTGATGATACGCCTCATTGTCGAAAAATCGTCAACAATGAGAATCTTCATATTCTTGTCCAAGGTTTCCTCCGGTGAGCTGACATTCTGTGCTCGATTAATAATTATACTTATGTCCAGTGCTTGAGTTTAGCTTTCAATCGCAACATTGCCTGACTTAATATCTGGCTAACCCGCGATTCACTGACTTCAAGAATGGCGCCAATCTCTTTTAAATTCAATGCTTCATCGTAGTACAGGGATAACACTAATGCATCTCTTTCAGGCAATAATTTAATTGCCTCAACCAGAGCAGAATGAAATTGGTTCTCAGCTAATGCTTCAAATGAATCATCATCGGACCGATCACTCACTGTAAGTATATCCTGAGATACGCCTAAATCTTCTATCCCTATGATTTTTCCGACAGAAACATCGTTAAGAATATGATGGTACTCATCGAGCGTCATATCAAGTTTTTCTGCAATTTCTGTGTCGCGTGCATCACGGCCCAGTTCTTGCTCTAACTCATCAATAGCGTGTGCAACCTTACGATTGTTACGATGAACGGAACGAGGGACCCAGTCGCCACGACGAATTTCATCTAACATGGCTCCACGTATGCGTATGCCGGCGAAGGTTTCAAATTTCGCACCCTTGCCACCATCAAACTTGGATGATGCTTCTAGTAACCCCATCATCCCAGCTTGGAGTAAATCATCTAACTGCACAGATGCAGGTAGTCTGGCGAGTAAATGATGCGCAATTCTTTTAACCAACGGAGCATACTGTTCAACGATCGACGATTTATTGTCTAAACAAGTATACGCAGCGGCTTTATTCACTCGTTTTTTCCTCTTGAAAATCTGGTCGTTGTACTAAACGCTCAACGAAAAACTCCAAATGCCCACCAGGTTGCTGCGGCACAGGCCAGCTCAAAATTTTATTTGCCAATCCTTGATACGCAATCGCCGCTGGTGATTTAGGATAAGCTTCAACCACCAATTTTTGTTTACGAACTGATTTACGTAAGTTTTCGTCAAATGGAATCGTGGCGACTAATTCAAGTGCAACATCTAAAAATCTGTCGGTCACTTTACTGAGTTTAGCAAATAATTCCATACCTTCGCGTAAACTACGCACCATATTGGCAACTATTTTAAAACGGAACACGCCATGCTCACGGCTGAGAATTTTAATCAGGGCGTAGGCATCGGTAATCGAAGTGGGTTCATCACAAACAACGACTAGCACATCCTGCGAAGCACGTGAGAAACTGAGCACCATATCTGAGATCCCAGCAGCAGTATCTACGACTAGAATATCAAACTGAGTCCGCATCTCACTAAATGCACGGATTAATCCAGCATGTTGCGCAGGGCTTAATTCCACCATCCCCTGTGTTCCTGAGGTGGCTGGTACTATGCCTATCCCCTTAGGACCACGAACGATAATATCGTCAAGCTCTGCATCACCAGAGAGAACATGAGAGAGGTTACGCTCGGCACGAATACCCAGCATGACGTCGACGTTTGCTAAGCCAAGGTCAGCGTCAAGTACCAAGACACGCTTGCCTTTTTCGGCTAATGCCACAGCAGTATTAATAGAAACGCTGGTTTTACCCACGCCTCCTTTGCCACCAGTGACCGCGATTACTTTCACTTTTTCGTTATAGGGTTGATTCATCATACGTAAACCACTTGCTTGATCCAGGGTCATAAATCTACTCAAATGCACAGGCCATATTATCTGACCACGCTGTGTCTTGTAATGATTGTTGTTCTGTACTATCTAACGCTGCGAGTGCCTGCTGGGCTAAATCTAGGGTATCCGCAACTTTCATATCTTCAGGAACTCTTTGTCCATCAGTAATATAACTTAATGGTAATCCGTTTTGGATCAACACACTTAATGCCCCTGCTAACGACACAGATTCATCGAGTTTTGTGAGAACGACACCAGATAGGGGAATGCGTTTAAAATGATTGACTGCATCTTGCAGCACACGGCGCTGCCCTGTCGCAGACAGTACCAGATAACTGCGGATAGGTATCCTGCTATTTGCAGTTAAATTATCAAGTTGCTGGTAAAGGCGCATATCTCGCTGTCCCATGCCAGCCGTATCTATCAATACTAGCTTGCGATTCCTAAACTGATAGAGAATTTGCTCTAATTCATTTAGATCATGAGCTTGCTTTACTGGGCAGCCCATTATTTTGCCATAAGTTGCTAATTGCTCATAGGCTCCGATGCGATAATGATCTGTGGTAATTAAAGCAACATGTTCAGCACCATGATGTGCCGCAAAACGGGCAGCAAGTTTAGCTAATGACGTTGTTTTACCAACCCCAGTAGGACCAACTAATGCAACCACTCCGCCCTGCTTAACAATGTCATCGCCCTGATTATCAAGCATATTCGCAAGACTTTGTGGTAATGCTCTGACTAATTCAGCTGGCGTATAATGCTGGCTCAGCGCGGCTAATTTATTCGCAACCGCAGGGGAGAATTCAGCCTCAAGCAATTTGGCTTCGAGCATAGCACCGACGGGATCGATGCGTTTTTTATGTTCCGTCATCAAGGAGGATACTTGATGTGTCAGTAAATTACGCAGTGATGCTAATTCATCCCGCATAGCCTCAATATCAGCACTTTGTTTCTGTGATGTTTGTGGCTTTTTATCAAACGAGGAAGGTGCTTCACGACGTTCTGGTTTCACAGCAGTAGGGGCTTGTAAGCCCTTAGCCCATGCTGGTAACTCGGCATCAACTTGCTGATGTGACATTTGTTGATTCAAACGGCTTTGCTGCTTCTCAAGTAAGGCTTGTAATGAGTCTGCTGGTGCGGCTGGCTTAGCGCGAGTTTCTACACGGACTGGCTGCTTAGCACCTAGGGACACGAGATCGTCGCTCACGTCCATAAAGGTCGGTGCTGGCGCAGTGGCTGCAGTTTTCGATTTAGGTTCGTCATAGTCAACGGCAGCGACAATTTCGATGCCACCGTTCACTTTTTTATTTGACATAATGACGGCATCTGAGCCGAGTGTTTCTTTCACTTGGGCCAGTGCGGCGCGCATGTCTTTGGCAAAAAATCGTTTAATCTTCACTTATGCGTCCTCTACTGGCCGACTGCAGATACGATACGTATTTGCTTCTCATCAGGTATTTCTTGATATGAAATGACTCTGAGATTAGGAATAGTATGTTTAACAAAGCGTGACAGCGTCGCGCGTAACATACCTGACGTCAACAATATGGCGGGTTGTCCGACCATTTCTTGCTTTTGAGCCGCATCGGCAAGGGACTGCTGCATGCGTTCTGCAAGACCGGGTTCAATATTAGGACCATCGCCACCGGTTGCTTGCATTGACTGATGCAACATCTGTTCCAACTCTGGCGCCAAAGTAATGACGGGGATTTCGAGCTCTGGGCCTGAGATTTCCTGAACTATCATACGTTTCAAAGCGATACGTACAGCGGCAGTCAAGACTTCAGTGTCATTGCTCTTAGTGCCATATTCTAACAAAGTTTGCACTATAGTACGCAAGTCTCTAACTGAAACCCCTTCATTTAATAGGTTCTGCATCACTTTTACGACATGTCCTAGTGGCATGATATCTGGAATAAAGCCATCAACCAGCTTAGGTGAGTGTTTCGCAAGCATATCCATCAGTTGTTGCACTTCTTCGTAGCCTAACAACTTAGCGGCATTATTTGTGAGTAATTGACTAATATGAGTTGCAACAACAGTGGCGGCATCGACGACGGTATAACCTAATGTTTGTGCGTGCTCACGTAACTCAGGAGCGATCCATACCGCTTCCAGGCCAAAAGCGGGATCGCGCGTTTCGATACCATCGAGTTTGCCATAGACTTGACCAGGGTTGATCGCCAATTCGCAATCATGACGAATATCTGCCTCTCCGACGACGACGCCCATTAATGAAATGCGATACGCATTAGGCGATAAATCTAAGTTATCGCGAATATGCACCGCGGGCACTAAGAAGCCTAGTTCCTGAGACAACTTTTTACGCACGCCTTTAATGCGGCTTAGTAACTCGCCACCTTGGCCCTTGTCTACCAGAGGGATCAAACGATATCCAACCTCAAGACCAATAGTATCAACATGATGTACATCGTCCCAACCTAGCTCTTTAGGCTCTTTATCTTGTCTTTCTATTGGACCCGATTTCACTTGTTCTAGCGCTTTAAGACGTTTGTTTTCATTTCGTTTATAAACAAAATAAGCTGCACCAGCAGTCATAAAGGCAAAGCTTAAAAACGCCATGTGCGGCATACCAGGAACAATACCCATTACAAACAGGACTCCGGCGGCGATACCCAATGACTTATGACTGTCAAACATCTGACTCATCATCATTTGGCCCATATCACCCGACTCGTTTTGACGAGTCACCATCAAGGCCGCGGCAATTGACAATAATAGACCAGGGATCTGCGCCACTAAACCATCACCGATAGTCAGTAAGGTATAAATTTCAACCGCTTCAGAGAAACTTAAGCCATGCTGCACAATCCCTATGATGAAACCACCTACGATGTTGATCACTAAGATCATGATACCGGCAATCGCATCCCCTTTAACGAATTTGGACGCACCGTCCATCGCACCATAGAAATCGGCTTCACGGGTCACTTCAGCACGGCGTAATCTCGCTTGGTCTTGGTTTAAGGTTCCGGCATTTAAATCGGCATCGATTGCCATTTGCTTACCAGGCATAGCATCCAAGGTAAAACGGGCGCTAACTTCTGCGATACGACCTGCACCTTTAGTCACCACCGCAAAGTTGATGATAATCAAAATGATAAATACCACTAGACCAACGGCATAGTTACCACCGATCACCACAGAACCGAAGGCTTCAATCACCTTACCCGCGGCATCACCGCCATTATGACCCTCAAGTAAAACCACACGAGTAGAGGCAACGTTGAGCGCAAGACGTAATAACGTCGCCACCAGTAACACAGTTGGGAAGGCAGCAAAATCTAAGGGTCTATCAGTATAAATAGCCACCAGTAATACGATGAGAGCTAACGCAATGTTGAATGAAAAGAGTATGTCTAATAGAAATGGAGGGATAGGTAAAACAATCATGGCCAATGCAGCAAGCACAACCACCGGCGTGCCAATGCCTTTAAAAGTGCTGAGCCTAATTTGTTTTACTTGACCAAGAGTCGCTTTAACATCCATTCGCTATAACCTAAACTTTGACGTGTAATAGCATAAAGCAAAAAACGCGCCAACAAGATTAAAGCCATTAATGAAGGAAAAATATGCACTGTGACTGATTGATATACATAAAATTAACCATAAAAAACAAATGAACTCGACATCATCAGCTTTACCAATGACTACCATCTGAGACTAGTGGTTCAATATTTCAATTCATCTGGTATAGGTTGATTGAGTGGGACAGGAATAGGTTTACGACCGCGTCCTTTTTGATATTGGCGCAGCTGGAATACATAAGCCAAAATCTGTGCGACAGCAGTAAACAAACCTTCAGGGATCTGCTGGTCTAACTTAGTCGTATGATAAATAGCCCTTGCAAGTGGTGGGGCCGAGACAATCGCAATATTGTGCGCGCGGGCAATCTCACGTATTTTAAAAGCCACATCATCAACACCTTTCGCTATCACAAAGGGAGCCGCAGAGCGCTGCACATCGTATTTAATCGCAACAGCAAAATGCTCAGGGTTAACGACAATCACATCGGCATTTGGCACTTCAGCCATCATACGCCTTTGTGCTAGTTCACGTTGCATCTGCCGTATATGCCCTTTCACCTCAGGTTTACCCTCAGTATCTTTATATTCATCTTTTACTTCTTGTTTGGTCATCTTAAGTTGCTTGTTGTGATTCCAAATTTGGAACGGCACATCGATGACGACAATAAACAAAATCGAGGAACATAACAGGATAAACATCCAAACCAACAAATCTAATGCATGGTAAACATTACCTGGAAGATGGTCGCTAGACAGCAACATGATGTCATTGAAATAGAAGCTTAATAAAAAATAAGCAGAAAACGCTACTACCGAAAATTTTGCAATGCCTTTGGTGAGTTCAACCAGAGCCTGTACGCCAAACATGCGTTTAAAACCAGCAAGGGGACTCATTTTACTGGCTTTTGGCATCATAGCTTGGGTCGAAAAATTGATCCCTCCAAGAGAGACGTTACCGATAAACGCAACAACCACAATCAGTAGCATAATTTTAGCCATGGGCCAGGCTATTTCACTCGCAACAACGCCCCACACTTTGAACATTTCATTCGTATCAAAAATTTGCGCCCTATCCATGGTAAATACAATTTCAAACACCCGAGTTAGGCTAATGGCCAAACTTGGGCCTAGCATATAAAACCCACATGCTGCCGAAATTAATACCGCTGCAGTTCCAAGTTCTTTCGAACGTGCAATCTGTCCTTTTGTTCGCGCCTGTTCTAGACGCCTCCCCGTGGGTTCCTCTGTACGTTCATCACTTGATTCTTCAGCCATGGGCTTCTCCTAATCCCATCATATCAAGCCATCAGCGTTACATTGGAGCGCTAACATATCGCAAAGCAGCACTTGAGCCGTCGACCATACTTCATCGAAGTGTGCCATTACCGGTGTTAGGGTTAACCACAGAATAAACAGTCCACCAATCATAGTGATCGGAAAACCAATAGAGAAAATATTCAATTGTGGCGCGGCGCGGGTCATGACCCCGAAGGACAAGTTGACTAATAACAAGGCGATAATCGCAGATATCGACATAGTGAGTGCCGCACCAAACATATACGACCCCCAATCAGCCAGCGATCGATAACTTGTCAGTGTTAAGCCTTGATTAGAAATCGGCAAAGTTTCAAAGCTTGCCACTAGCATACGGATCATCAAAAGATGGCCATCCACAGCTAAGAAAATCAATGTCGCCAATAAAAGGAAAAAGTTACCAATAACGGGTGTTTGTTGGCCAGAACCGGGATCAACCATAGAGGCAAAGCCTAAACTGGTCTGCATACCAATGATCTGTCCAGTGAGCACAAAGACTTGCATCACCATTTGAGTCACAAACCCCATGGCAACACCGATAATAATTTGCTGCGCCGTGATGAATACTGCGCTTAACGAAAATAAATCCACATTTTGAGTTGGAGGAAGAACGGGTGCTATCGCAAAGGTAATTGCCATCGCCAATAATAAACGCACTCGAGTTGGTGTCGTTGCCGCCCCAAATACCACCATGACCATCAACATGCTCGCGACGCGGAACAATGGCCAAATATAAGCGGCAATGGTTTGCATTAAGGTATCGAGCAGCAGCTCCATCGCGTTAGCCTATCACTTGAGGAATGCGATTCACCATCTCGATGAAAAAGTCCATCAGGGTTTCAACTAACCAGTGCCCCATAAACATTAGGCCAAAAAGTGTCACTAACAAACGCGGAAGGAAACTTAAGGTCTGCTCGTTAATAGAAGTCGCCGCTTGAAACACAGCAACGATTAGCCCAATTCCCAGCCCTGGCAACACAATAGCAGACACCATCATGACGATAACAGCGAGAGCTTCACGAAAAATATCAATTAGCGCCTCAGGACTCATGTGTTTACTCTCCCTTGGCTATCCGAAACTATTCGCTAATGTCCCGAGGACTAAGCTCCAACCATCTACGAGCACAAACAACATGATCTTAAACGGCAGCGACACTATCATGGGAGATAACATCATCATACCCATAGCCATCAAGATACTCGCCACCACTAAATCGAGTACTAAAAAAGGCACAAATAGCATAAAGCCAATCTGAAATGCGGTTTTTAACTCACTGGTAATGAAAGCGGGCACTAACACACTCATAGGTGCTTCTTCGGGAGACTTAATATCCTTATAGCCAGAAATCTCAATAAAGGTCTTTAAATCCGTCGTTCTTACTTGGCCCAACATAAAGCCTCTCAGCGGCTCTTTCCCTTTATCAAACGCTTGCTGCAAGGTTAATTGCTCATCGATATAAGGCTTCACCCCTTCATCATAAATCCGGTCGAATACCGGTGCCATGATAAAAAAAGTCATGAACAAACTCATGCCAATTAAGACTTGATTAGATGGAGTCTGTTGTAATCCAATGGCTTGGCGTAATATCGACAGGACAATGATAATCCGCGTGAAAGAGGTCAACATGATGAGCATCGCAGGTAAAAAACTCAGCGATGTCATCAGCAGTAAAATCTGCATTGTGACCGAATATTCCGTTGAGCCGTCTGGCGCCGTTGTTACTGTTACAGCAGGTAAGACACCATCTGCGGCCCATGCTGACGGCATCAATAACAGCATAACTAACCCAACTAACGCGAGGATACGTGTTGTCATTGTTTTAATTTCGCCTGACGTAATCGACTCGCAAACGAATCAGCTTCTAGATGGATAGGTTCCGCTAACTTATCAATCAAACTCACCTGCTGCGAGCTAACCCCAAGCAAATATTGCTGTTCGCCCACCTGAACCAAGACTAAACGCTCTTTTTGACCGAGGGAAGTCACAGCAATGGTCTTTAGTACGCCATTGGTCGTGGGGACCAAATTAAACCTTCTCAGTAAATAAGCTAACGCGAAAATTAATAATAAAACCAGAATCAAGCCACCTAACATACTTGCTAAGGTCGCAACTTGAGAAGGTTCTGCCATTTTTGTAGCAGCAGGCGCTATTGAAGCAATATTCGCTGCGCCTTCCCCACCGAGGCTATCTGCGCTCGCTTGAACCGCTACCACTAAACTCTGTATTACCGATGTGCTCATTTAAAGTTCCAACGACTTTTACATCTCGTATTATTTAAGCTTTTTAATTCGCTCAGTTTGACTGATCACATCCGTTAAGCGAATACCGAATTTATCGTTTACCACCACCACTTCACCGTGAGCGATAAGCGTGCCATTGACCATCACATCTAACGGTTCACCTGCGACTCTATCTAACTCAACCACAGAACCTTGGTTAAGTTGTAATAAGTTTCGAATACTAATATAGCTACGGCCCACTTCCATCGAAATGGTGACAGGAATATCTAAAATTGTATCTAACTTAGCCGCTTCAGCCTTAGAAATAGGTCTTGAATCATCAACCAGCTCATCGAGTTCAATTGCGTTGGCTTCTTCTAACGCTTGTTCTGCCATTGCTGCAGCCCAATCATCCGTATCGTCTGTGCTCATCTTACTTCACCTTATAATTCTGATATATCACGAGATTTACCCTTACGCGTCACCAATTGCAGCTCAGATTTAACTGTCTCTGGCCGAGGGATTTTCTCACATATTTTAAGTGCTAGGTTATCTCTAGAACGGCCCATTTTACAACGATATGTCGGTAAATCCTCGATTTTCATCATGATAAACTCGGGTAACTCAATCGGAATAATATCGCCCGCTTTAAAATTCATGACCTCTTTGAGCGTTAATTCATGTTCAACAATATTGGCATCGAACCCAACCTTCACATCCATGATTTCATCGTGCAATGCCTGTGACCAACGCATATCAGTATCTTGCTTGTCACTTTGCACACCCGCATCGAGTAACTCTCGGATAGGTTCAATCATGGAGTAAGGCATAGTGATGTGAAAATCACCACCGCCTCCATCGACTTCAATATGGAAGGAATTAATCACCACAACTTCGGTAGGACTAACAATGTTCGCCATGGCGGGGTTGACTTCAGAGTCCAAATAATCAAACTCAACATCCATTACGGGCGCCCAAGCATCTTTATAATCTTCAAATATAATCTTAAGCAGTAACTGTACGATTCGTCTTTCTGTCGGCGTAAATTCTCGCCCTTCAATCTTGGCATGGAAACGCCCATCGCCACCAAAGAAGTTATCCACTAGGATAAATACCAGTCGCGCTTCCATGGTGATCAATGCAGTGCCTTTGAGTGGGCTAAAACGCACCATATTCAAGCTAGTAGGAACAAAAAGCGTATGTACGTACTCACCAAACTTGAGCATCTGTACACCGTTGATCGACACTTCGGCCGCTCGGCGCATCATATTAAACATGCTGATGCGTAAA
Organism: Shewanella oncorhynchi; assembly: GCF_030848765.1. Taxonomy (NCBI): domain Bacteria; kingdom Pseudomonadati; phylum Pseudomonadota; class Gammaproteobacteria; order Alteromonadales; family Shewanellaceae; genus Shewanella; species Shewanella oncorhynchi. The sequence continues at coordinate 1,619,906 of NZ_CP132914.1, read as the reverse complement.
TGCCGCGCAAAACGCTCATTCACGATTTCCAGCGTCGGCATACGCCCACGAACTATTCGATCTTGGGAAGAGAAATCGTAGGAACGGGCATCTTCTCCAACAGCGTCAATTTCGTCATCATCGACGTCATCAACCCCGTGCAATAGCGCATCAATTTCGTCTTGGCTTAATAAATCACTCACTATATTGCCTTCGCCTCTTTTGGTGCTGAAGTTAAAGGGTTATTGCATTACAAAACCGGTAAATAGTACTTTCTCGACAACTTTACGCCCAGTTACTGACTGTAGAGTATTTTGCACACTCAGAAGTGCTAACTGCCGTAACTCATCCTTCCCCGCTTGCGTGCTGAGCTTTTGCACATCTGCACCACTAAAGGTCGTTAAAAGCGCATCTTCAATCAGCGGAATATGTTTTTGTGTTAGCACATCATCATCGGTACCACGCACCATAAGCTGCACTTTAATCTCAACTAAACGAGCCCTATCAGGCCCAGGTAAGTTGAATAAAAAAGGACGCGGCATAGGCACGTATGATGCGGTAGCCACTGCTCCTGATGCTGGAACTTCAGCCTGAACTGCACCATCGGCAGCTACGGCGGGAACCTCTTCGGTACCGCTTCCTATAAAGAACCAGACGCCGCCACCGATTAACAGCGCGACTAAAACGCCTAGACCAGCAAAAATAAATAGTTTCTTCTTACTCTTAGGCCCTTCAGTACTTTCAAGTTCTAACGATTCTTCCTTAGCCATCACTATTCTCTTTAATTTAGGCGGAAACTCATTACAGTTTTATTTGAAACGTAATTATGTCAGTCATTGCTATAGGTTACCTGCTTAAGCGTAATAATCTATACCTGAAGTTACACTAATCGCTTGATTTAAACCTAAATGTAACTCTTCTGCCGAGATTTCATCCATATCAGCCGCATTTGAACTGCCGCCATCACCGAAACTACCTTCCCGACGCTCACCTTGATCGCCTTGAGAAACATGGCTGTCAGCCAACTGCATCCCTTGCTCTTGCAATAACTCACGTAATCTTGGCATAGCTTGTTCAACCAGATCGCGCGTTTGCGGCTGAGTAACATGAAACTGTACTTGGGTTTGGTCGCCATGCACTTGGATCTTTACCAACATATGCCCAAGTTCAGGTGGATCGAGCCGGATTTCCGCATGTTGGATGCCTTGACTCACCATAGTAATCAATTGCTGCTTCATCACAGGTGAAAATCGTTGGATCATCTCCTGCATTTGGTTTTGCTGTTCTACTCCTTGACGCAATGACAGCTGAACTTGCATGGTTTCTTGGCGATTTAATTGTGACATCGAGAGTGTCTGTATGGATGATGTCGACTTAAGTTCTGAGAAAGTATTACTATCATCCATAAAACTTTCGTCTCTGGGAATATCCATCGCAACCGTTAATTTAGCATCTTTCAGTAATAGGTTAGCAGCCAAATCGGAATTGGGACTCCCATCAAGATCACTTTCTGTTACAGATGTTGTACCTAATGGTTCAGATGAAATTGAAGAGCCTAAGGTATTCAGGTCGAAAGTATTTCCCGAGGTAGCGATATTACCCGTATTGGGACTATTCACTGTCGAGCTGCTAGTCGTTGCTTTTGCCGCAGTGTTGGTTGCCGACTTTATCGTTGCACTGTTCGCTAAGCCCGCTTGATTAATCACAGCATTAAGTGTGACCTCATTCTCAACTAAAGACTCATCTATACTCACCCCGACTTCAGTGGCAGAGACAAGCTCAGTGTCTTCTAAAGGTAATTCTGAAGCGTCATCGGTCAAATTTGGATCAATCACAGCATCACTATCCGCTGACGCTTCAAGTATATTTGGGTCTATGGGAAGAATATGTACGAGTGACTTATCAGTCAAAGAAGATGGTTTCACGTCATCTGCGAATGAAATTGCTGCCATATCTGGGCTAGTAGAAACTAACTTTTGTAATTCAGCAGAAAAACCAGCTTCATCTATATCTGATGCCAGTTCAATCTCAGCAAAAACAGTAGAAACAGTAGAAACAGTAGAAACAGTAGAAACAGTAGAAACAGTAGAAACAGTAGATGCCAATGCTAAATCAGCAGAAATAGTAGGTGCCAATGTTGAATTATCAGAAACAGTAGGTGCCAATGCTGAATCAGCAGAAATAGTAGGTGCCAATGTTGAATTATCAGAAACAGTAGGTGCCAATGCTGAATCAGCAGAAATAGTAGAGGCCAATGCTGAATCGGCAGAAACAGTAGAGGCCAATGCTAAATCAGCAGAAATAGTAGATGCCAATGTTGAATTATCAGAAACAGTAGATGCCAATGCTGAGCCGGTTAATAACGCTGATGAAGTATCAATATTTTCTTCACCAGTTATATCTTCTTCAGCATTTAAAAATGCTAGCGGCAAACTATCTCCATCAGATGCCGTTTTCTTCATATCATTTGCCATGCTAATTTGGGCAAAAATGAGATTTACGTCGGCGTCATCAGTTGATATATCGTCATCTTTTACTTTATCAGCAGAGGTAACCTGCACAGTATCATCAGTGTTAGCAATGGTTTTTTTAGACGCAGAAATAGAAAATGAGCTAGCGGTGACTGACGCAAGTGTAGATGAAAAGTCTTCATTATTAGACTCTTGGGAAGATGTCTTAGCGGAATTGGCCGCAGAGTTGCCTGTTTTACTTAACAGGATATTGGTCATTTGTTGCATAAGTGCTCCCAAACATCACCCAGCAAAAAAAGAAATGGCTAGGTAGAAACGTCAATTAAACACTGCGGTTGCAGGGTCATGGACTAAATCAAAGCAAATAAGATGCCAAAACATCAGATTTTACGACAGCATATCGAAAAGAATTAACACTGAGAGGGGCCGAATTGATGCTTATGCCATCAATACAAAAAAACTAAAGAGCCTATCCGGCTCGCGAGCAGTAAAGATGCCTATCATTTCACTAACGTTGATGACGGCGATAAAATTGCTGGGAAGCAAATTCATCGGTCATTTTTTGCTCCCTTTTTTGTTCAACCACTTGACGCTTCTTCTCTTTACTGGCTAAGAGTAATTCTACTGCCTTACGTTTTTTTTGCTTTTCCAACCAATATTGTTGTCGATATTCTTTTTGCTTTTCACCGTCGGCTACGACACGATTTTGCTGGATAATAGCGTCATCGATCTGACGAATAAAACGGTGAAACTGGTGATAGTGGCTAGCACTGATGGCTTGACCTTGCTGGGATTGCATTTGCTTCATGTATTCTAAGCGATAGTTATTCAGAGCACTGAGTTGATTCAACCGTTTTTGACACTCTAATTGCGCAGATTTTAACAATAACGCCGCTTGTTCTTCGGCATCATTGGCAAGCTTTAACACTAACAACAAGGGATCGGCGTTAGCCATACTAGACCTCGATTAATTCGATGACGCCATTATTTGCACTGTGCAGCAAGTTGCCCAAGCATGACTTGGCTATCGGCAAAGCTAAATGCATCACGCATGGTTTGTCGCAAAAAAGCATTCATTGCTGGCTGCAGTCGTATCGCATTATCAATGCGAGGATCGCTTCCTTGGGCATAGGCCCCAATAGAAATCAAATCTCGATTTTGCTGATACAAAGAATAGGTTTGTTTCACGCGGCGCATCGCCTCCAAATGTTCATTGGAGATCACCATAGGCGCGACTCGGCTAATAGAAGCTTCAATATCAATTGCAGGATAGTGCCCCGAATCCGCAAGCGAACGTGACAAGACAATGTGACCATCAAGGATCGCCCGCGAAGCATCGGCAATGGGATCCTGTTGATCGTCTCCTTCCGTCAACACAGTATAAAATGCCGTAATTGAACCTTGCCCAGGGCCACCGTTTCCGGCGCGCTCAACTAAACGTGGCAATTTTGCAAACACAGAAGGCGGATAACCTTTAGTCGCAGGCGGTTCACCCACAGCCAAAGCAATTTCCCGCTGCGCTTGGGCGTAGCGCGTTAAACTGTCCATAAGCAATAAAACGTTATAGCCTAAATCGCGGAAGTATTCGGCAATACGAGTCGAGGTTTCACAGGCGCGAAGGCGCATCAGAGGCGATGTATCCGCAGGCGCAGCAACAACGACCGAACGCGCTCGACCTTTCTCACCAAGAATTTCCTCAATAAACTCTTTCACTTCTCGGCCACGCTCACCCACTAGCCCAACCACAATAATGTCGGCGGTAGTACCGCGAGTCATCATACCTAAGAGCACACTCTTACCGACACCTGAGCCCGCAAACAAGCCCATACGTTGGCCTTTGCCCACGGTCAGCATAGCGTTGATAGCGCGAACGCCAACGTCCAGCGGTTCAGTAATAGCACGGCGGGATAAGGGATTAATGACAGCGCTATGTCTTGGCGCTTGTTGGTCGGTTTGCAACGCGCCTAAACCATCTAAAGGCACGCCGTTACCATCGAGTACGCGTCCTAGCAAGGATAAACCAACATTAAGTCCAGTTTGTTCCCCCAAAGGAACAACCCGCGCACCGGGCAATACACCACGTAATTCTTCGATAGGCATTAAATAAAGGAGTTCGCCATCAAACCCGACCACCTCGGCGATTAACTCGCCCGCCATGGTTTCGATCGAACATAAACTGCCCACAGGCGCACGGCAACCGCTTGCTTCTAAGGTTAAGCCGACAACACGCACCAGTTGACCACTGGCCACTGCGCGAAATGGCGGCACCTTACCCTGATGATGATTAAGCCTATTCAGCAGTTGATGTTGGCGATTTTGCATCTGATTTTGCCTCTAATTGCTCACCTGTGTTTGAGGCAGATTGTATATCCTCAGCATGTTGAGAAACCGTATCGACAACCTGATCATCAAGCTCTGATCCCACAGCCTCAGAAGCCGCAACATGTTTTGCGGTATCTTCAACCTCTATCGCCTCTTGCAGTTGACGCTGCTTATCACTTAAGTGAGCATGTTGGTTCCGTAAGGACTCAAACACAGCATCGATGCGCGATGCGAGGGTCAAATCGACTAAAGAACGATGACTACTGAGAATACAGTCACCAGGGCTTAAGGAAGGGTCAACTTCAAGTTCCCACTTACTGCGGGTCAGTTGGGCGGTGGAATAAAGTTGTTCGACTAAAATAACATCGTCAGGATGCAAGCGGATTGTGACCGTTTGTTCTTTTATCGGCAGTGATTCTATACCTAAGCGCAATGCCGAAAGCACTTGTTCTGGATGAGTTTTTAATTCGTGGCCAATGACAGATTTCGCTAATGTCATACTCAGGTTCAGTAGCGAAAGTTCAATATCGCCATCGAGCAATTGCAATGGTTTTTCAAATTGGGCTAATAAGGTTTCAAAACGCGAGAGCAATATTTTTGCTTGGGCTAAACCGGTTTCTAATCCTTGCTCATGCCCTTGGGCGAGCCCTTCAGTATGGCCCTGCTCTAACCCTTCTAAACGCCCTTTTTCTAGCCCTTGCTCATACCCTTGCTGCTTACCTTCGCTAAAGCCTTCTTCTTCGGCTTGGGCGCGAATGTCTTCAATCTCAGCCATCGTCGGTGGAGAAACACTTTCCACTGTAGTCGACTTAGCGGCTTGATGATTTGAATGGCCAAACAGATTTGAGATAGAATCATCATCGGCTTCAGTCACATCTGGCAGTGCCCAGTGACTAAATTCGACATCTCCTTCGCTCAAGACCTTATTCAACAATTTATTGTCGCTCGGATTAGAGGAACTCATCGCCACCACCGCCGCCTAACATGATTTCGCCGCTGTCACTTAAGCGACGAGCAATAGACAGGATTTCTTTTTGGGCGACTTCCACTTCACTGATGCGGATTGGGCCCATGGCTTCAAGATCATCACGCAACAATTCAGCGGCACGTTTTGACATGTTACCCAATATTTTTTCTTTCAGCTGATCATCTGTGCCTTTGAGCGCCTTCATCAGTACATCTTGCTGCACTTCACGCAACAGGGCTTGAATACCGCGGTCATCGACATCGATTAAGTTTTCAAATACAAACATCAAATCTTGGATTTGCTGCGCCATTTCTTCATCAGACTCGCGCATGGTTTCCATCAACTGGCTTTCGATACCCGTGTCTAAGTAGTTCATTATGTTGGCGGCCGCTTTTAAGCCACCCATTTTCGCGGCCTGGGCGCCACCTTGACCGGCAAACTGTTTCTCCATGATGTCGTTCAACTCTTGCAGTGCAGCAGGCTGCACTTCTTCAAGATTTGCAATACGCATCATCAAGTCTAAGCGGGTATTCTCAGGGAATTGACCAAAAATTTCCGCCGCTTGATCGGGTTCTAAATAAGACAGCACAATGGTTTGGATCTGTGGATGTTCGTTTTGAATAATGGTCGCCACTTGGCGCGCATCCATCCACTTCAACGAGTCCAAACCTTTAGCACCACTGCCCATGATAATCTGTTCAATCAGATTACCCGCTTTATCTTCACCCAGCGCAGCGGTTAAGGCTTTACGGACGAACTCTTCACTGTTGAAACCAATTGAAGAATACTTTTGAATATCATCAAGAAACAGCTTATGTACTCCGATAACTTTTTCCTGACCAAACTCATCCATTGCCGCCATGGCCATACCCACTTTTTGCACTTGCTTCGGCTCTAAGTGTTTTAAAATGGATGCAGCATCAGCCTCACTCAAACTGAGGAGTAAGATAGCGGTCTTTTCAACGCCACTAATATCTTTGATATTAAAGGCAGGTGCGGCCGCAGTAGCCACTTCTTTCGTTTTATTCTCAGCCATTGTCTTGTAACCAGTTTTTCACGACTTGAGTAGAGAGCTCAGGCTCATTCGCCACGAGCGCACGGATAGCTTTAATCATATCATCATCTTTGTGAAGATTAGGGATATGAATTGAGCCATCGTCAGCATAACTGTATTCCGCCTCTTGAGTATTAAGCATCCCTAGCGTATCAGCCGCATATTGGTCCTCAATTTCGGCTAATTCATTACCTAATCTGCCATCCTCAGGCATATTCACACTGTCAGGATAGATTAAGCGTTTCAGCATAGGACGTACCACAGCTAAAATCAGCACCAAAATCACTAGCGCACCAATCCCAAGCTTAATCGCACGCCAAAACCAAGGTTGCTCCCAAAGCTCTGGTGCGGGTAAATCTTCAACCAATTGATCCATAAAGGGAACGGTTACCACTTCCAGCACATCCCCCCGTTGTGAGCTAAAACCAACCGCGCCTTCAAGCAAACGACGGATATTGGTCAGTTCTTGTTCTGTACGGGCAACACGGGCTACTTGACCATTTTCTCCAGCGGCACCAGGTTTAAAGTCCACCGCGACTGACACACTAATGCGGCGCACTGCACCAACTTGCTGGCGGGTATGGCTAATGGTGGTATCTAATTCAAAGTTACGGGTCGCTTCGCGGTGCGAATTACCTGCTGCTGCCGTTGCTGACTCTGCCGCTTTTGTTGCATCTTCTGGAATATTAGACTCCATTGGCGGTTGATTGGATAACGCGCCAGGGATCCCACCAGAAGAGCCGCCAGTGGTGTTATTTTCAACGGTCATTTCACTGCGCAGTGCCGGTAAATCAGGGTTAAAACGCTTTGATGTTTGCTCAACAGCAGTAAAATCCATACTGACGTCGACTTGAGAGGTAAAATTATCAGGACCTAAAATTGGCACCAGAATCGATTCAATCTTAGTGCGATATTCAGCTTCTTTTTGCTGTACTAATTCAAGTTCACGGCGAGCCGTCGCAGACGCGCCATCTTGGCTGCCAGAGTTCAATAAACGGCCGTTAGAGTCAGTTACCGTCACCCTTGATGGTTCTAAACCTTGTACTGCAGAAGCAACAATATCGACGATAGCATCAACTTCACCTTGGCCTAATCCACCGCGACGGGTATTGATCACCACAGTTGCACTCGGTTTAGAGGCATTGCGGGCGAAGACGTTTTCTTTAGGTAACGCAAGAATGACTTTGGCACGACTGACACTTTGTAGTTGCTCTATCGCACGGGCGAGGTTTTCTTCTTGGCTATGCTTAAGACGAGCTTGTTCCATACGTTGGCTGACACCAAAACCACTGTCTTTATTCAAAAAATCTTGGTTGGCTGCAGGACTGTCGATACCTGCACGGCTCAACATCATTTTGACTTCTTGATATTTATCTTCAGGAACTTTAATAACGTCCACGTCAATTTGATACTTAACTTTATTTTTATCAAGTACATCTAGCACCTGAACCATTTCCTGAGTTTCCATTTTACCCAATGGACGATACTCTGGCTCCTGTGCCCACAGCATGACAAATACCGCCAAGGCTAAACAAATCGCTAAGGCTAAAATCATAGTCACCTGGCGCATCATATCGACACCGCCAAGATTTCCCATCATTCCTGACTTATGTTCTTGCTGGACACCTTGGTCAGCTAAACCGGAATTGGATCCGACAATCATTTCTGTACTCACGATTCGTACCTGCTAATTGGGTTATTCACTGGCCTAGACAGGCATGCTCATTATTTCTTTGTAGGCTTCGACAAGCTTATTACGCACTTGCACTGTCGCCTCGAAAGCGACACTTGCTTTCTCACGGGCAATCACAGTGTCCGATAAAGAAACGGTAGTATCACCCATCTCTAAACGTGTCGCGAGGTTTGACGAGGCGGACTGTAAGCCGCTGACATTGCCGACGGCTTGCGATAGCAACTGACCGAAGTCTGCACCACTGGTGTTATTCACTTGCTGCATGATATTTGGCTGAACGCCAAACGACGGCGTTATTTCGCCTTGGAGTTTCTGCATTTCCTGCAGGAATGAATTTGCGCCTATTTGCATGCTGAGCTCCCAGTCGTCGAGTTCTTGACGATCAAAATACCGATAACGGGACAATGCAAAATAACGGCCAAGTTTTCAGATGGTCGTGATTGATAATAAATTGACGGGATAAGAAGATATCAATATCTAAGGATTTTGGATGAAATGAGCCACTTTTGCGGTTGTGTGTTTTAATAAATACAGCCTCACACTCAATGTGGAGGCTGCGTGATGATAACTTGAATTTATAGACTAATTTGGCAGTTGGATCCCCATATCACGCATCCTTGCCATCTTGTATCTTAGGGTTCGTGCGCTAATTCCTAGCTTTTCGGCGACTAACTTACGACTTCCTTGGCATTGATTAAGGGTCTCTAAAATAATCACATGTTCTTGAGCTTTAAGCTCTTCACCTAAACCGTCTGGCTCAGAAGAAAATGGGGCTAGATCTTCACCGCTTAAAATCACATCCTGCGCATCGATAATAATGTCATTGGCAGTGATCAATTGACCAGCTCTTAATATCAAAGCACGCTGGATCACATTGTCGAGTTCACGTACGTTCCCAGGCCAGCGATGACTCAATAAACGTCGACGCGCATTCTCATCCAACTCAGGCACATCGGCAACATTCAATGCCTTAGCATGTTTAGCCAGTAAATGACGCGCAAGAGGTAAAATATCTGCAGGACGTTGACTTAACGCAGGCCAAGCTAAAGGAAATACGTTAATTCGATAGTAGAGATCTTCCCTAAATCCCCCTGCGGCGACCACTGCCTTTAAATCACGATTGGATGTAGCAAGCACGCGCACATCCAATTTAATAGTTTTACGGCCACCTAAACGCTCAACTTCACGCTCTTGCAAAACCCGCAACAACTTAGCTTGTAAGCCTAAATCCATCTCAGAGATTTCATCGAGCAGCAAAGTGCCACCTTGAGCCTGCTCAAATTTCCCCGGACACGCTTGATAAGCCCCCGTAAATGCACCCTTTTCATAACCAAAAAGGGTAGCTTCGAGCATGTTCTCGGGAATCGCGGCACAGTTAATGGCCACAAAGGCTTGATTAGCACGGCTACTGTGTTGATGAATATAACGGGCCAAAACCTCTTTACCCGAACCGCTAGGACCTAAGATCATGACAGAGGCATCGGAGGCGGCAACCCGTTGAGCAAGTGCTAATAAGGCTAAACTTTTTTCATCAGCGACGACGGGCTGATCCACATTTTGTTTTAATGGCAAATAGCGTGAGACTTGATTGAGTAACACTTCTGGTGCAAAAGGTTTGGCTAAATAATCAACAGCGCCTAATTTTATAGCGTTCACCGCGCTACCAATAGTCGCGTAGGCCGTCATCAACAGCACTGGCAACTTAGGATGATGCTGCTGCAGGTAGTTCAATAAACCTAAACCACCAATACCTTGCATCTGCACATCGCTAATAACTAAATCAAACTGATGTTGTTTCAAGGCTAAAATAGCGTCTTCACCGGAGGCAACATCAACACACTCATACTGAGCCAGCATTAAAGTATCCAACAAGGCTTCACGTAATGAAGCATCATCCTCAACGAGCAATAACTTTGCTTCAGACATGGGTAATCTCCAAAGGTAATATCACCGCGGATTTAGCCCGTGGGAATACTAAAGACACAGTACAGCCTTTATTCGGTAAACAACTGAGTTGCAGTTGTCCTCCATGATTGCGCACCACAGATTGCACAACGGCTAACCCAAGCCCAGTTCCCTGCGACTTAGTCGTAAAGAAAGGTTCAAATACCTTCTGCTGCATAGTGGCGTCTAAGCCTTTGCCATTATCGATTACATCCAATAACAACCGTTCGCCCTCTTCCTTCGCTTGAATACGAATTTCAGTGGCTCCGGCTTCTATGCTGTTTATGACTAAATTATTGATCGCCGAGCTTAACGCATTAGAATTAGCTAACATCGAGCTGCTTGATGCATCATAAAATGACAAGTCACAGCCTTGCTTTGCCGCTATCGGCTCACAATTTGCCAAAACATTGTCGATAACCTCAGCCAATGAGATTAGATCTCCAAGTTCATCCTGACGGCCTTTCGCCATCAATAGCATGTCGTTAACCTGCCGCTCGAGTTCATTGAGTCTATCAACAAGTTTTTGCTGGAATTTCGCTTTAGCGGCATCGGATAACTTAGGACTAGCAAGATTTGAAGCATATAACAAAGCGGCTGATAAAGGCGTGCGCACCTGATGAGCCAAAGTTGCTACCATCTTGCCCAGTGCAGATAAACGTTGTAAATGGGAGATATTTTTCTGTAATAACCGAGTTTCAGTCAGATCAGTTAGCACAATTAATTGACCAGGCTCTGGCGTCAATGGCGTAATCGCTAATTTAACGCGGCGGCCATTACGCAGTGACACTTCGTGGCCATCATCGTCCTGCGGCGCAAAGGCACTGTGGATCACATCAATCCAGCGAACGCCACATAAGGAGCGCTCAAGTAATTCAACTGCTACCGGATTGGCATCCGTGACTATACCGTCGCCATTGATAATCACCACGCCGGATGGCATAGCCTGTAAAATATGCTCCATTCGATTGGACATATTCGCGGCCTCACGCAATTGGTTCCATTGTTTGCTAGTGTGCTTGAATGACTCAATTTGCGCTAGTGGGTTGGCTGACATAGTCACTCCGTCAAAAAATTGCTTATGACGGGGTGACTGCAGTATCTATGCCAAATTGGAAATTGAACTTTAGATGTTAAAACAACTTATATAACAATAAAATAGAAAACTAATCTTTTGTCATTCCGTACTTACGCATTTTTTCTACAAGCGTTGTACGGCGTATTCCAAGCATTTCAGCAGCGCGAGCTACGACATTATCTTGTAGCTCTAGCGCCTGACGTATCATGTCTATTTCTAGTTCTGCTAACAAATCCTTAAGGTTCACACCTTCAGGCGGCAGCTCACTAGGGAAACGCGTTTCAGGGATTTCAACCGGCTCTTCATCGCTAAAGATAGAAGCTAAAGCATCACGTTCCTGTTGCTCTTCACTCATCTCTACACAATATTCGGGCACATCGATATGGCGATATTTGACAGGTAAATCGTTAACATCGACCAATCCACCCGGATATAAAATGGTGAGGCGTTCGACTAAATTAGACAGCTCGCGCACGTTGCCCGACCAAGCATGTTCTTTCAGCGACTCTATCGCACGCTGCGTAAAACGCACCTTACCACGTCCTTCGTTATAGACTCGGCTAACTAACTCTTGTAATAGCAAAGGCACATCGTCCTTGCGATCACACAACGCAGGCATTTCAATCGGGAATACGTTTAAGCGATAATAAAGATCCTCACGGAACTCATTAACGCTGATCATGGTTTCTAAATCTCTATGTGTCGCAGCAACTACGCGTACATCAGCATTAATAGTCTTAGTACCACCAACGCGCTCAAATACCCGCTCTTGCAGCACACGGAGTAATTTAACTTGCATTTGTAGTGGCATGTCTCCTATTTCATCGAGAAATAGTGTACCACCTTCAGCTAATTCAAAACGGCCTTTACGAGAACAGATTGCCCCCGTAAATGACCCCTTTTCATGACCAAATAGCTCACTCTCTAATAACTCAGGCGGTATAGCACCACAGTTAACAGGGATAAATGGACCGTCACGGCGCTCAGACAAATAATGGATATTACGGGCGACCACTTCTTTACCTGTACCTGATTGACCCAGAACAAGCACGGTTGCCTCAGATGTTGCTACTTGATTTATCAAGTGCCTCACATTCGCAATACCATCACTGCGTCCCACTAAGCTTCGGAATAACTTTGTTTGATTCGCACTAGTAGGGACTTGAGGCCGTTTAACTTGACCGAATACTTGGCAAAAGTGTAATAATTCAGTGAGCTGAGGATACGTTAAAGGTTCTTCTATATGTCCAAGAATATTAGATACTTGCAGATCGTCAACATTGCCAAGCAACAGCATAGGTTGCCATGGATGTTGACCTGCGATGTTTTTAAGCCCCTCAGCATCCATAACATCAGTTAGGATAACTAAAGCTCGAAAACGGGTATCTTGGAGGCTAGCACTTAATTTTTCGGTGTCAATTTGTACAAATTGCTCACCTAAAAAATCCAAAATGCAACACAGGCGATTTAATCGCTCTGATGGAGGGCCGATAAGTAAAATTCGTTGATCTGTTTGCATCATTCAGTAGGCCGTAAAGCTCTAATATGTATTAATTCGCATTAATTATTTATGATTAGTTGCTGTAAAAGCTTAACAAATTCAATGTAACAATCTGTGCCACCATCACTACTTGTGATGAATATTGTATTATCAGCAGACGAGAAGCAAGCCTCAGATGAGGTTTATGCCAAACTGAATTGATTTTAGTTCATTTACATCATGATTCTAGTCTAAAACGTCAATACTTTGACTTTTAGCCAAAAAAAAGACGCAACCAGTGCGTCTATTTTTAATCACGAAATAAGATATTAACCCGCTTCAGAATGCGCAGAAATATTATGTTTATCTGCAGGAATTGCATCCCAACCTTCTTTGATAGTACGTAAAATATCACATACATCATCAATCGCTTTCACATCATTATTTAGGTTAGCTTCAGAAATTCTACGCAACATAAAATCATATAAATCACTCAAATTTCTAGCTATCTGGCCACCAGCATCCATATCTAGGCTATTGTTTAAACCAGTAATAATTCCAATAGCTTTGCCAATGTACATACCTTTATTAGACAAGTCATTTTGTTCAATCGCTAGACGACTTTGTGCTAAACGTTGCAGTGCCCCCGCAAACATAAGCTGAATAATACGATGTGGTGACGCAACAGTGATTTCACTCTCTAAAGACACCTTACGATACGATTGCAGTGATCCTCTCATAAACACCTACCTGTTTAAATCTATAGTCTCATAAACACTAATCTGGCGCTTATTCTTATTACCTGCATGTAATAATGCTTGTCTATCTGCCATAACAACACTTGCTTTACCTGTGTACTCTTGAGTAAGTTCAAGCTGATGTTGAAGATAATCAACATCTGTCATATTAGCATCAGCCACTAATACATTAAGTAAAATTTGACGCTCTCCAACCAGTACTTGCAAGTTCGACACCAACTCGTCAGATTGAGGCTCTTCAGCAGGAAGCTGAGTCAGTTTATTTAAAATTTCACTCAAAAGGACATTAAGCTCATCGAGTTGTTTCACTTATACTCCCCTTACTCATTTATAATTTCACTATCGTTTTTTAACAGCTCCAGGAAGCGAATTCAAACGATCAACAAGACCACTGCTCTGCTGATTTAGTTTTCCAACGACTAGATCCATTGCATTAAATTGCTTTGTTAAACGGGCTGTTAGTTGATCCATCTTAAGCGTGAAAGCTTCTCTTCTATCAGTAAGCTGGCTTTGTTGATTAGTATATCCGGTTTGACGTGAGGCAATTAATCCTCGAGACTTGACATAACTATCAGCAAGATCATTAAAGCGATTAGCAAGCCCTTTATCTGGTGTCGAGAATAATGCCTCAACACTGGCCATATCTTCAGAGATGACTTTATTAAGTTTAGTGTCATCGACAGACAACTTACCATATCTATCTGTTTTTATACCAATATCATATAATGCTATCGAACTGCCACTATCAGTTGGCACTCTTTCACTCGATATACTTCGGAGTTGCGATTCTATAGAACGGATCATAGAGTCGCCCTGTAATGCAGCTGCTGTTTTTTTCTCTTTATCATAAGACGACATTTTATCAACTGCAGTCGCTAAACTATTGTAGGCATCGACAAAAGCTTTCACATTTGTCTTTACTGCATCATCATCTTGTTCAATTTTTAACGTAGTCGTCTTAGAAACATCAGCATCAGTTAAGTTTAACGTCACCCCTGCAATAGCATTTTTAACTTCATTAGTTTGCGAGGTAACTTTCTGATTATCGATATAAACAACTGCATTTTTAGCATCTTGAAGCGTGGAGATATTACCAGCACCGAACATATCATTTAGTCCAGTTCCAGTCGTGTCATTAGCTGTAATACTAATTTGATTGTCTTCACCTGACTTATCTGAACTAAAAACCAATCGACTGCCTGCATCACTGGTAATAACAGTTGCAGTTACGCCCGCATTATCTGGGGATTCATTAACTTTTTTAGCAATCGCAGCAAGTGAATCGGTAGCCGAAACATCAATGGAGAAATTCTTACCATTGATACCAAAATCAAGGCTCCCTTCACCTACAGGTAATGCAGGATCTGCAACATTTTTTCCAGCAATTTTATGATTTACCGCAAGTTGCTCAACTTTAATACCATAGCTACCCGCTTGTGCCGTTTTGTCTGTTGTTGCTGACAAATAAGTTTGATTACTAACAGAAACCTTACGCAAATTGAGGGCATCACCAGTTTGAAGTTTTTTTAAGGCATCTTGAAACGTAGACAACGCACTTTTTAAGGTTCCCATGGCAGAAACTTTTGCTTTGATGCTGTCTTCTGTTTTATTAAACATCGCTTCTTTCGGTGTTTTTTCGGCATCAACTAAAACTTGCACAATTTCACTAATTTTAAGGCCAGATCCCATGCCTGTCGCTGTTAATGCCATATAGACCTCTCAATCAAACGTACTTACAAATATTTATGCTTCTGTTTTCATCAAAAGCCCTGTGACTTCTGATAGTTTTTCTGCCAAGGCTAATGCTTCTTCACTCGGCATTTGTCTAATGACATCACCAGTATCTCGGTCAAGTACAGTCACAACAGCTTGTCCAGAGTTCTCATCAACCTTAAATGCTAAACCTTTACGCATCATAGACATCATATCAGACAACTCTGTGGCAACTTGAGCTAGCTTACTTGGATTCTGTTCATTTTTCGTCACATCTTGTTCCGCAGCTTGTTCAATAGCCGTATTTCGCTTTAATTCAGCATCTGGAGCAGATGCTTTTAGCGGCGTTTGAGCTAAATCAACCTTACTGTGAAGCATAGAAGGTGAACTTGCTATATTGATATCCATAGCCATACCTCAGCAAATTTAGTAATAACTTTAAATGGTTACATTAAAATTACCCTATAAAACTACATTAACCTTTAAAGTGGCAAAGGGAGATCCGTCACCGAACCTCCCTTATCACTTTCTCACTATTCTGCTTTAAACTACAGCAGTGACAAGGCCACTTGAGGTAACTGGTTGGCTTGGGCCAGCATTGCAGAACCCGTTTGTTGCAACACTTGGTTCTTGGTCATTTGTGATGTTTCTTTCGCAAAATCCACATCCACAATTCGGCTCTTCGCATCAGCAACGTTTGCTTGAGTATTAGCACTGTTACTGATGTTGTATGCTAGGCGGTTTTGTTTAGCACCTAAGTTAGCACGCTGACTATCAATCGTTTTAATGGCAGCATCAATCGCAGCGAGTGCAGTTGAACGGCCAGCTGAACTTGCAACAGACAAACTATTAACAGATAACGCACCAGCATTCGTTGCTTTTACTGAAATCGTAATGTCTTCGCCTTCTTGGTGTCCGACTTGGAAGGTCTTACCTGCGGAGAAATCACCATTCAGTAATTTTGTGCTACCAAATGCGGTTGTATCACCGATTGCTGTAATTTCTAATGCCAGTTCATCAATTTCGCTTTGCAATGCTGTCAAATCGTCAGTACTGTTAGAACCGTTCTCTGCTTGTACTGTCAAATCACGCATACGTTGAAGCATGTTAGTCTGTTCTTGCATCGCACCTTCAGAAATCTGGGCGATTGAAATGGCATCGTTAGCATTGCGCATACCAACATCAAGGCCACGCACTTGGCTGTTTAGTCGGTTAGATATCGCTAAACCAGCAGCGTCATCTTTGGCACTGTTAATACGCAGACCACTGGATAAACGTTCCATAGATGTGGCCAAACCGCCTGCGGAAGTATTTAAATTCTTTTGAGCTTTTAATGAAGTGACGTTTGTGTTTACTGTAATGGCCATGATCGTTTCCTCTTTATACCTGGCTTGTGAACTTGCCTGTCTACTTAAGCCAGGCGGGTCTTAGTGGTTACAGTATATTTAACGGCAGCATCTTTTTTAACTTTAGAGTTATTTTTTAAAATATCCTGATTTTAAAAAATAACTCTAATTATCATAAACATAAATATCAGTTCTTATAAAACTTTGCCTACGTTTCTAGATGATTCTAGAACAAGTAGGCAAAAGCACTTCATATAACATCAAGCAAGTAAAGTAACATTAACCCAGAAGAGATAATGCAACTTGAGGTAACTGGTTTGCCTGTGCAAGCATTGCAGAACCCGTTTGTTGTAACACTTGGTTCTTAGTCATAACTGAAGTTTCCTTCGCAAAATCGACATCCACGATACGACTCTTAGCATCAGCAACGTTGGCTTGAGTATTAGCACTGTTACTAATGTTATAGGCCAAACGGTTTTGCTTCGCACCTAAATTGGCTCGTTGATTGTCAATTGTTTTAATGGCAGCATCAATATTCGCAAGTGCAGTTGAACGACCAGCTGAAGTCGCTACGGATAATGAATTGACAGATAAACTTGCAGCATTGGTTGTCCCTACCGAAATAGTGACATCCTCAGCTTCTTGGTGCCCTACTTGGAAGGTTTTACCCGCAGAAAAGCCACCAGTCATTAATTTGGTGTTACCAAACGCCGTACTATCACCTATAGCAGTAATTTCCTCTGCTAATTGATCCATCTCTTTTTGTAATGCTGCTAAGTCATCAGTGCTATTCGCACCGTTTTCCGCTTGAACGGTCAAATCACGCATACGCTGCAACATATTGGTTTGCTCTTGCATCGCACCTTCGGCGATTTGAGCAATTGAAATCGCATCATTAGCATTTCGCATGCCCACTTCTAGACCGCGCACTTGACTATTCAAGCGGTTAGAAATGGCTAGACCAGCGGCATCGTCTTTTGCACTGTTAATGCGTAGACCACTGGATAAACGTTCCATTGAGGTCGCTAAACCGCTACTGGAAGTATTTAAATTCTTTTGTGCCTTCATTGAAGTCACGTTGGTATTTACTGTAATAGCCATGTTGAGTTCCTCTTCCTAGTTATACCGCCAAGGCTTGGAGCTTGGCTAAATTTTTAACAATTTATCTTACAGATGGATAGGTACTTGCTTTCTGTTAAATAAAGTCGAACAGGGAAACAGAACCCACCTTACTAAACACGCTAGAGACTGCGTTCAATGCAAGCTGTTGCTTTTCAAATTCCGTAATCGCTGATGCATAATCGAGATCTTCCAAGAGTGATAGCGCTGATGAGTTCACCACTTTCTCCTCGGTATGAGTCTCTTTGTAACTTTCGACAACTTTCAGATTATTCCCCGCCACACTTCTGGCAGAACTAATTTGATTGACGCCACTACCGATGTTATTCAATATCTGTGCCAACTGAGCTCGCCCTTGGGGAGTGTTGGCAGAATTAGGGTCTTCAATTAATGCAATCGCACTGCTGATCGTATCGAAAATACTGACTTCGGCCTGCGGCTCCATGGTGAAACTATCGCCAGCGCTGGGTTTTCCATCAATTTTAACTTCTATACCATTAAAACTAACGGGATTAGTGGCATCGAAGTTAGCTACGTTTGCGACAGGATTACTTGCAGAATCGAGCACTTGCAAGTTAGTACCGCCGGCACCATTATCAGTGAAGTTAAATGTATATGTATCAGCAACATAAGTTGCAGCATCAGCAATTTTTGCTGTTTTAACGCTAAACTCCCCCTGCTGGCTGGCCAAATAATTGACGCTATAATCACCAAGTCCATTGGGTGCTTTCATAAACGCGCTATCGCCAGGGATGTTTGTCCCCATGGCAACACCCGTTTGTACTAAACTATTTTTGACGCCAGAATCGCCGCTATACACTATTTTAGGCGGTGTCGAGTTATCAAAAGCAAAAGGTTCTTTATCGGTACTGAAACCAGAGAACATATAATTGCCAGATTCATCCTTACTATTCGCAATAGAGAGCAATTCTTCTAAGCTGCCTTTCATCTCTTCGGCAATCATTTGCCGCTCAGTTCCTGAGAGTGTGCCGTTTATCGCTCGCATAACTTGCTCACGCATAGAGCCAGTTAAATCTTCAGCACTACCGAGTTTGCTTTCTGCCACAGCAAGACGATTTTTCGCATAGTCAATATTTTTCATAAACTGATCGACGAGTGCATTTTTCTGATTCAGATTATCAATACCCTGTGACGCCACAGGATCATCACCAGCAGTATTGACTTTCTTACCACTGCTCAATTGGTCAAGAATTTTGCTGGTCGCCGTTTGCTTTTGCAGCACACTGGTAATGCTTTGATTAAAAATCTGCGCGGATGATAATCGCATAGTTAAATCTCCTAACGCACTGAGGATAATAAGGTGTCAAAAATCTGCTGTGCAGTCGTCATGATCCGCGCAGAGGCTTGATAGGCTTGCTGAAAACGCATTAAATTTGCTGCTTCTTCATCTAAGTTCACGCCCGACTCACTCTCTACTCGCGCATAAGCTTGTTGATACACCGCCTCTGCCGAACCAACACGCACTTCAGCCGCTTTCGTTTTACTGCCTACCTCGAGCTTAGTGTTCTCGAACACATCAGCTAGGGTCGACTTTCCCCCATTCATCACCTTACTTTCGCTCAACTTAGCCATAGCGACAGCATTAGAGTTATCCCCCGCTGCGAAGGATAAATCGAAGGTAAATCTGTCATTGCCTGCAGCCGCTTTGCTTTCAACTTCAAAGGTAAAACCAAAAGCGCTAATACTCGGAGGCGTATAAGGGGCTGCAGCCCCAAGGGATGTTCCCGCGGCGTCGAATGCTTCATAGGTTGGAGGCACAACTGTGGTATCGAGCTTTATCGTCAACTCACTGCCCGTTACAGGGAAATTTGCGGCATTACGATTGCTAATTTGAGTCAACTTCACTTGGGTATTGCCCGAGTTAGCGGCATCTGCAGTAATCTTTGGTGATGCGGCGGCAATGCCTTTAGGGTCTTTCATGACCACTTCAATGCCATTTGAAGCACCCGCTGTCGGGCGAATGGCAAAACGATCGCCAGACGCCATAGCGCCCGCTTTTATATCAATTGAAAATCCAGATCCACCCGATAAAGTCGAGCCAGTTAACGTCAGTGGCGTAATTGCCCCCGTTTTCGAATCTCTCAGCTCATAAGTTGCAGGCGCGGTAAATGACAGTTCGTAGGCACCACCAGTTAATAAACTGGTGTCATCTATGGTGACGCCTAACGTTGCATTACCTGTATTACCAGAAAAACCTGCTGCACGGCCCAAAGACATCATAGGATCGTTGATATCTTTGAAGATATTGGCACCAACTTGTCCATTGAGGTCAATACCTTGTGCTTGCATTTTATTGAAGTTATCAGCCACGCCCAAGGCTAATTGATCGAGCTCATGACCCGCGGGAATTAACGTTTGATCACGATAATCAAAAATGGCCCCTAACTGACCGCCAAGTTTACTCGGATCAACAGTGACACTTTGCGAACCAATACTTGAAGTCAATTGAAGCTCATTCGGAAATGGATCACCCGCTTGGACTCCCATCGTCATAGCAATTTCGCCAGAGACCAACATCACTGAACCACCGAGCATTACGCTCTTAGCACCATTTTCTAATGGAATAACGTTCACTTGAGCATACTGGCTTAACTCTTGAACCAGTGCATCTTGCTTATCAAGCAACTGCGCATCCTGATTCGGCGACTTCATTAACTCTAGGTTTAAATTTGCCAGTTCTGTACTGATCTCATTGATACGCTTAGTCATACCTGTGATCTGGTCATTGGTCTGATTAAGCTGGCCATTCAAATACGACTGCATCTGATTAAGACTGCTGGCAACTTGCTGTGCGTTTGTTATGGTCGAACTCCGAATACCCAAATCTGCAGGCAAATCAGCCACACTATTCAGCCCCGAAAACAGGTCATTCAAGCTTTGTGGCACAACTTTACCTACCTGTGAAAACAGCTGATCTAGCTCACTCAATTTACCGTAGCTGGCTTCGGCGGCGCTTAACGTTGTTTGACCAATGCGTAACTCTCTTGCAGCATAGTCATTGTAGATACGCTTAACGTCATTAACGTAAGTTCCAGTGCCATAAAAGCTACTACCAAAACGCTGCGATTCAAGAGTCGACTGCGTTGCTACTTGTCTGTGGTAACCAGCGGTATTGGCGTTAGCTATATTATTACTGGTAACACCCAGTTGCGACTGGGAGGCAAGCACCCCAGTTCGCGCTATATTCAGTAGATCAACGGCCATTAGTTGACACTCCTATGAACAAACAGGGTTGTAAGATTCATCATTTGTCTTCTCCTGGCAGAATTGATTTCAGTTCTTCACTGATCGACTGCATCACTTTAATCACTTTTTCAGCGTATCGAGGATCAGTGGCATAACCCGCATCCTGCAAAGCTCGGATGAATTGAGTAGGGGAAGCGGCCACTTTTTTCGCATCTTGATAACGTTCACCTTCGGCAATGAAGGACACAAAATCGTTAAAGCTATGCTCGAAATCACTATAAACTCGGAAGTCAGCTTTTTGCTGAACAGCAACACCGTGCTCAAATTCTAAGGTACTGACGTTAGCCTTATCACCTAACCAACGACGATCAGCTTTAATGTTGAATAGGTTATGACTCGGCGCACCGTTATTGCCGCGGACGATTTTTTGTCCCCAGCCAGTTTCCAGTGCCGATTGCGCCAACAATACTTCTGGTTGAGTACCTAATGTTTTTGCGGCTTTTTCAGCATGTGGATATAAGGTCGCTAAAAATTCTTCTCGACTACCAAACCTGACAATCTTTTGGGTTTCCCTAAATGCTGCCGTCGGCAAAACTTGGCCGCTAATCACAGGTTCTACCACTGAAAGTGATTGTTCACTCCAGCTCGGCTTAGGCGTATCGATAGCCAGTGAACGATTAGGCGCATCAATGTCCATTGATGAATTTGCATCTTCAGCTCTATCCGGTTCAAATACAGGCCGAGCGATAGCAGCCGGCACACCATGATTTACAACTGTGGGTTCAACCACAGGAGCGGCTGAACTCTGCATAGGCACATTAAGCGCTTTATCGTCGTGGAGCATTTTCATGCCACCATCGTCACGCAATACCGATGCAGGCGTGAAATGACTTGTTTCGGGAGAGAGTTGCTGCACCATCATATCGGCAAGGCCCAATACACCTTTGTCAGATAAATCGACCGATAACTGCTGATCGCGCATCTGCTCGTAAAACTGAGTGTATTGGCTATTGAGTGGACTATCAGACTGAAAAACCGCATTGGCATCGCGCATACTTTTCATCAGCATTTGCACGAAAATACCTTCAAATTGTTGGGCGACCTTTTTCAAGGCGCCCTTCTCATCTTTCTGAGCCTGGGCGCGGAGTGAATCTAGCCCGCCCAGGTCAAGAAAATGTGATGAACTTGAAAGCTTTTCCATGATTTTCCCGACAGAAATTAGATGATGATAAGTTCACCATGCAAAGCTCCTGCCACTTTTAATGCTTCAAGTATTGCTAACACATCTGAAGGGGCTGCGCCGACTAAGTTAACCGCTCTAACCAGCTCATCCAGCGTAGTGCCTGGATTAAACATAAACATACGGCGGTCACTTTCTGTCGCTGTGATCGTACTATTACTCGTGACGGTTGTTTGACCATTTGCCAACGCGTTAGGCTGCGAAACCTGTGTCGCCTCCGCAATCGTGACAGTCATGCCGCCATGGGTAATCGCCGCAGGGAGTAAGCGTACGTTTTGCCCAACCACTATGGTTCCAGTACGTGAATTAACGATCACTTTGGCAGATTCCTCTGCGGGAACAACATCAAGGTTTTCAAGCGTTGCTAAAAAGGAGACCCGTTGTGATACATCACGTGGAGCAGTTACCTGAACAGACGTCGCATCTAAAGGACGCGCCATATCAGGACCTAATAGATCATTGATCGCATCGGCCATTCGCTGCGCAGTAGAGAAATCCGAACGACGTAGGTTAAACGTCAAATAATCGCCAGTTGAAAATGGGGTAGCTACACTACGCTCAACAATTGCGCCATTCGGTATACGACCTACAGTTGGCGTATTTTGAATCACCTTTGAACCATCTAAACCATCGGCACTAAAACCACTCACCACTAAACTACCTTGGGCGATCGCATACACATTACCGTCTACCCCTTTCAAAAAGGTCTGTAATAAGGTGCCACCGCGTAAGCTTTTGGCTTCGCCTAAGCTAGATACCGTCACGTCAAGATCTTGACCAGGTTTGATAAAGGCAGGCATATCCGCGTGTACGGCTACCACTGCAACGTTTTTAATTTTCGGTTTGACGTTGTCAGGAAGATTAATCCCAAAGTTTTTGAGCATAGTCATAAAGGTCTGCTCGGTATAACTGGTTTTTTCCCCCGTTCCCGGTAAACCGACCACTAAGCCATAACCAATCAACTGGTTACTACGCACACCTTGCACATTGGCAATATCTTTAATTCGTTCAGCCTGACTAGGTAGAGAAAACACTAGCATGGCAACGGCTAACACCAGTTTATATTTCATGATACGACTCCTTAGAAGGGCCACCAGTCGCTCATAAAGAACTGGCTTAACCAGCCCACTTTTTGAGCATCTGCGAAAGTGCCTGTGCCACTGTATTGGATACGGGCATTAGCCATTCGCGTTGAATCGACAGTGTTATCGGGTTTAATGTCCTGCGAACGAACGAGACCAGTGACACGAATAAACTCATCACCATTATTGATTGAAATCCATTTTTCACCACGGATCACTAAGCTGCCGTTGTTTAGCACTTGCATCACGTTTGCCGAGATGCTGCCATCTAGACTATTGCTCTGATCCGCATCCGATTCACGCTTAGTGTTCATGCTATCTTTGTAACGCAAATCAATTGGCACTCCGCCAATGGACACATTACTACCACCTGCAAAGATGGGATCTAAGCTCATGTCTGAACCTTTTTTGATCTGATTGCCTGCACTCTTCTTAGCTTGAGTCGATTCCTTCAATACGATAGTGATAATGTCACCGACTTTGTGGGCGCGTATATCCGAATACAAGCTAGATGCTTGGCTGTCTTGATAAATAGAGCCAGTTGCGGCAATTTTTGTCGGCGGTGCCTCTGGGTATACCGGCGCGTAAAAGGGATCATCCGCAAGGGGTTTCTTTTGCGTCGAGCTACAAGCTGCAAGCAATAACGCGACGGCCAACACAAGATATCTAGCCATGATGTTTGCCTCTATAAATTCTGAGTCACATAAGACAGCATCTGATCTACCGCTGAAATCACTTTTGAGTTCATCTCGTAAATGCGCTGACTTTCGATAAGGTTCACCAGTTCCTCGGTCACGTTCACATTAGAGGTTTCTAAGGCGCCTTGACGAATAGCACCCATGCCATCTAACGAAGCGGTACCTTGAATTGGCGTGCCGCTCGCACCAGTTTCCGTATATAAGTTTTGTCCCATAGGATCTAGACCCGATGGATTAATAAAATCCGTCATAGTCAACTGACCCACGACTTGGTTCTCAGCGGTACCTGGGGTTTTTACTGAAACTTCGCCCTCCGCGGAAACGGTAATACTGGTCGCATTATCAGGAATAGTGATCGCGGGTTGTAGCAAATAGCCAGAACCTGGCGTCACAATCTGACCCGTATCGTCTAAGGTAAACTGACCATTTCGAGTATAAGCAGTGGTTCCATCAGGGAGCTGGATTTCAAAAAATCCAGGACCTTCAATCATAAGATCCAGCGAGTTATCCGTCGTCAGCATGTTACCCTGAGTAAACATTTTTTGAGTGGCGACGACTTTCGTACCCGCACCTATGTTTAATCCGTTGGGTAACTTAGTGTTAGAAGCACTAACACCACCCGCTTGGTTAACTGTTTGATAGAGTAAATCTTCAAATACTGCGCGGCTTTTTTTGTAGCCCACAGTGCTAGCGTTCGCTACGTTGTTTGAAATCACTGAAATATCAGTTTGCTGTGCGTCTAAGCCAGTTTTACTAATCCATAACGCCGGATGCATAATCTATCTCCTAACTAATACGCATTAATGAAGATGAAGCGCGATCATTCTCTTCCGCGGTTTTCATCATCTTGACTTGCAATTCAAACTGGCGCTGAAGATCAATCAAAGACACCATTTCATCAACAGGGTTAACGTTACTGCCCTCTACGGCACCACTTTCAACTGCGACGAAAGGGTCAGCTGGTGCTGGTTCACCTGACATTTGTCGAAATAATCCATCTTCACCACGCATCATCTGCGCATTGCCGGGATTAACTAACTTCAATCTCGCCACTTCTTCTATCACTTCAGCAGTCGCCCCTTGAGGGCGAACAGACACTATGCCATCCTGTGAAATTGACACTTTATCAATAGGTAATGGCAGCACTATCGGGCCAGCATCCCCCATCACGGGATTGCCTCTGTCGTTATACAACATGCCCGTCGCATCGAAACTGAGACTACCTGAACGGGTATAAGCTTCACTGCCATCTTTCGCCTGAACGGCAAACCAGCCATCGCCTTTAATGGCAACATCGAGATCCCGTCCAGTGGTTTTTATCGGACCAGAGCGAAAATTAGCTGACGGAGATTCTGTCATCGCAAACACCCTTGAAGGCAACCCTTCACCGAAGGCTTGCATCGATCTGGCCTGCGCCATATCTGATTTAAAACCATCGGTATTAGCATTGGCTAAGTTGTTCGCACGGAGTGCCAGCTCATTCATATTTTGCTTAGCGCCACTCATGGCGACATAAAGGAATTTGTCCACAGACTGCTCCGTCAAATTTTCTACATGACGATATCAAAGCAAGCATCGTGCCAATAAAAATTAATTTTAATTTACTGATAAAATTGAAGAATAAGGAAATGAAGTGAGTTGACAGCAGGATAAAGGCTAAGTGTTGCCATTGGCGGCAACACTTAGTTAAATAAAGTAATGATTAGCGGATTTGTAATACGGTTTGTTGCAGCGTGTTATTCACTTCAAGGGTACGGGAGTTCGCTTGGAAGTTACGCTGCGCCGAAATTAAATCGACCAGTTCAGTAGTTAAATCGATGTTCGATTGCTCTAACGCCGATGAACTGATGCTACCAAAAGTTCCACTATTTGCCTCACCCGCTAACGCTGGACCTGAGTTCAAACTAGCTTTCCACGACGTATTACCCACTTGCGTTAAACCTTGTTCGTTAGCAAAACGAACTAAAGCAACCCGTGCTAAAGGCACGGTTGAGCCATTAGAATAACTCGCGGTCACTAAACCATCTTCGCCGATTTCAACGTTAGTTAAGCGGCCTACAGTCGTACCATCTTGCGTCAACTCAGTTGCACCAAAAGGAGCCGCATATTGCGTTGGGGCATTAAACTTCACAGTCAAATCTTGAGTACCATCGGCCCCAGCCCCTAAAACACCCGCACCACTGACGCCTAAAGCCTCAGTCTTGACTATAGCAGGATCGCTACCTGTGTAGACACCAACTGAATTGAACTTGAGTACAGAGCCTTTCCAACCACCAGCAGTTTGAGCTGTGCCCGTTGCATCAGGTGTACCATCGCCAGTGGTATCTGTTTGATAAGTACCAGCAGGACCGGCTAGATCGACTTGTTTTCCATCAACAGCATAGTAAGCCACCCAATTGTTCTCACCATTGTACGAACCATCTTTGGGCTTAACAAAATAAGTGGTCATAATATGTGGCTCACCGAGTGAGTCATAAATTGTCATTGATGTAACGTTATTGTAGGTTTTTGCATCTAGAGGATCGAATGCCGCGGGGTCGAGTGCACTTTCCTTAGCATTTAAGTTCATTTGTAAAGTAACATTCTCAGTCTTTACAGGGCTACCTGCAGTGTCTGGTATTTGTACCGGCTTAGCCGTCGTTAAACTCACTGATGTCGAGTTCCCATCTTTATCCACTGGGAAAGTTTGCAAATAATTACCAGCAGAATCAACCATGTAATTATTTTTATCTACCTTAAATGCTCCAGCACGGGTAAACGAGTGGTCTAATGTACCCAGTTCAGAGGCAGTAACGAAAAAGCCACCACCTTTAATCGCCATATCAAGGGAGTTATTCGTCAACTGTAAGCTACCTTGATGGAATTGCTGTGCCACTTGACTCGTAGCAACACCACCACCGACAGCAGTTTTAGCATTTGAAAAAATAGAATTAGCGTAAACATCCGCAAATTCAGCACGGGACTCTTTAAAGCCAATGGTGTTCGCATTAGCAATGTTATTCGCCGTAGTGTTTAAATCTTTCTGCGCGGCAGAAATGCCACTCAATGCAATGTTAAACGACATAATTCACCTCTACACTTGACTCAATTCATTTATGAGCGACTTACGCCCAATTCGGATGCTGCAAAAATTCTTTTATGCAAACTTAGGTTTCAGACACAGCTAACACATCGGTTAACTTGATGCCCATACCGCCTCTCAAGTTAAGAATCGCGCCAGTACTGGCCGTACCGAGAGAAACGCTGGTCACATGAGCATAGGTCGAGACTGGCAATTCTTGGGATTTCCCATCCATTAAACCACTCGCCTTGATCGTATAGTTACCTGCGGTTACAGGGTTTCCATCTTTATCGAGGCCATCCCAGTTAACATCGACATTGCCCCCCTTACTGCCATCAACTTTAAAGGTGGTCACAACTTGGCCTTTCTCATCCTCAACACGTACAGTAACTTCAGGAATTTTAGCTGGCGTGCTAATCACACCTTTTATTGTTGGGCTTTCAGCTGAAATGTTACCTGTATCAGTTGGGATCAACACCTTGCGACCAACAAGTCCTGATGCCTGTAATGCTTGGCTTGATGTCATAACACCGTTTAAATTAACGATTTCCTTATTCAACTTAGTAATACCATCAACCGTCGAGAATGATGCCATCTGCGCAATCATTTGGTCGTTGTCGACGGGCTTAAAGGGATCTTGCATCGATAACTGTTGGCTTAATAACGAGAAAAAGTCATCTTGAGTTAACTGCTGGCTTTTTGCTTCCGGTACTATCGAATCTTTTGGCAGACGGATACCGTCAAGAAACGGATTACCCGTTGAGCTGGTTGATGAATTCGTCGTAACGGCATTTGACTGACTCTTATTTTGAGCCGTCTGCGCCGACGCTTGGTTAATTTGATTAATGAGGCTCACAGCTTACCTCCTAAGTAACACATGTTATTTACCCATCCCAAGTGTTTGTTGCAGCATAGACTTAGCTGCTTCAGCGACTTGAACATTCATTTGATATGAGCGCGAAGCAGAAATCATATCTGCCATTTCTTCCATGACATTAACATTCGGTTTATAAATAAAGCCGTCCGCATCCGCCATTGGATGATCGGGCGAATATTCTTTCAGTAGTGGTTTATCACTTTCTACAATGCCTTTTACTGCAACGCCTTGAGAAGCTTGTTGCTGACTTTGGGCTTTAGCCATTTCGGCTTCAAAAATGGGATGACGAGAACGATAGGTCTTATCTACACTACTCGAGACGGAATCCGCGTTGGCTATGTTGCTCGCGGTGGTGTTTAGCCTGACCGATTGAGCAGACATTCCCGAGCCAGCAACATCAAATATGCTAAATAAACTCATGATTAATCCCCTCTCAACGCTTTCTTCATGCCACTAAACTTACTGTCTAAAAAACCTAGCGACATTTGATATTCAAGTGCATTTTGCATGAATGCCGATTGTTCCTGTTGGATATCAACAGTATTACCATCACCGGTATCGGGTTGATTTGGCACACGGAACTTAACAAATTGCCCAGTCAACTCCGCAAGCCCAAAATGCTTATCTGGCTCTTGCATTTCAAGACTATTTCGCTGCTGTTGGCCTCGAGCGGCCTGCATTGCCGCAGAAAAATCAACATCGCGGGCTTTGTAATGTGGCGTATCTGCGTTAGCGATATTGCTTGAAATGACTTCAGCCCGCTGCGCTCTAATACCAAGAGTGTATTGATGCACACCCAGTGCATTATCAAAATTGATCGCCATAAAATTGCCTCCTCGTGTTCTCACGAAAATAAAGCAATTCATGTGCCAACATCAGGAAAATTTTGAGAATAACAACAAGGATGAGCAAGTGATGGGTAAAAAATTACCGACAATTGTCGGTAATTTTCTTTAGAGCGGCTGAGTTAAGTCTTTTTCTGGTAATAAATGCCAGGGTTACAACGAACCATATCAAACTCGTCCGTTAAACCAGCGATAGATTCTGATGCACCGAGAAATAAAATCCCTTTGGGATTGAGAGCGGCAGCGAATTGCCGCAAAATTTTTGCCTTTGCCTCTGGTGCAAAATAAATCAGCACATTGCGGCAAAAGATAATGTCGAACTTGCCAAGCAGACTATAACTCTCAAGCAAATTATGCGCTCTAAAGTTCACCAACCGCTTCACATTATCCTTTAACTTCATATTGCCAGAAGGTAATGCATCAAAAAACTGACGCTTACGTTCTTCAGATAAACCACGCGCTAATGCCAAACTATCGTACTCGGCATTTTTACAGCGTTCCAACATGGAAGGAGATAAATCCGTTGCTTGAATCGAAGCACTACCAGCCAAGGCACCAGGCTTCTTCTGTTGATACTCAAGAATAGTCATAGCCAATGAGTATGGCTCTTGGCCTGACGAGCAAGCCGCAGACCAAATTTTAAGCGGACGCCCCAGACGACTGTATTCTGGTAGTAGGACATTATTCAACAACTCAAATGGATAACGATCACGGAACCAAAGGGTTTCATTGGTCGTCATAGCATCGATCACTTCAGCTCTGAGCGCACGCTCAGTAGGCTTCATCGAATGCTTAACCACATCAGATAAGGATGGCAGGTTATATTTGCCCATCAAAGGAGCAAGACGACTGCGCACAAGATATTGCTTATTTTCACCCAGTACGATGCCGCTGTGTTGCTCTAAGAACAACCTAAATTGATTATATTCAGCCTCAGCGAGTGATTTATTTGGCACATTCACATCCTAAATCCTATAGCAAGCACCAAAATCAGTGCGAAACCATCATGTTATAAAGTCGAGATTATAGCGTAAAGCGTATCTAGGTACTAACCTACAGCAATTACAAACTTAAATGCTTATTCACAGCAGCGGCCAATTCGTCGGGATTAAACTTAGCGATAAAGTCATTAGCCCCCACTTTTTGAACCATTGCCTGATTGAATACACCACTTAACGATGTGTGCAGTACCACTTTAATATGCTTAAGCTTAGGATCATCTCGGATTTCAGCGGTCAGGGTGTAGCCATCCATTTCAGGCATCTCAATATCAGAGATAATGAGGGGGATCTCATCGGCCACATTATCCATCTCTTTGGCGATCTCTTTAAGCTTGTCTAATGCTTCGCGACCATCTTTTGCGGTATCAATTTGTAAATTCAATGACTCGAGTGAACGAATAATTTGTTTACGCGCCACGGCAGAATCATCAATAACCATAATATGATAATGCTGAGTTCTGTCGAGGGTCAGTTTTTCATTGGCTTCTTCACTGATAGCTGTTTTAACCGGTGAAATCTCATCTAAGATTTTTTCCACATCGAGAATTTCAACTAATTCACCTTCAATTTCAGTCACAGCTGTCAGATAAGAATAACGGCCAGCACCTTGCGGCGGAGGCATAATCGCTTCCCAATTCATGTTGATGATCCGCTCAACAGAACTGACCAAGAAGCCTTGAACGCTGCGGTTATATTCAGAAATAATGATGAAACAGTTTTCAGTGCTCGCTAAAGGTTTTCCCCCTGTTGCCGCACTCAAATCAATCACTGAAATGGTTGTTCCACGAATATGAGCAACACCCTTCACATAAGGATTAAGTTTAGGCAAAGTGGTCAGTGGTGGACACTGCAGTACTTCTTTCACCTTAAACACGTTAATCCCAAACCGTTGACGACCGTTTAATTTAAAAAGCAGCAATTCTAAACGGTTTTGTCCAACGAGCTGGGTTCGTTTGTTGACTGAATCAAGAATACTCGACATAACTCTGCCTTGTTGTTCTGTTTATGTTCGGCCCTATAACTCAGTTGAGTATAGGCATATTAATTGCTTACGTCTTATCTATCGATAAACATAGTCGAAACTGAGTCAATCTTCTGACAGTGATGCAAATTATTATTACAGTGGTCAGCTTCGAACTTAATAAAAGTATAGGTGCATTCTGGCGTTACAAGCTAGTCTCTTCATTATGAAAGTAAATTTAGTCTGTTTTTTTAGTCTTTTCACCCTCTTCATGCCCGCTTTTGCGAGTGCAGAGCCTATTGTCCCCACCGTATCGGCAATCTCAGAATTAGCTAAAGCGCTTATTTCAGAAAAAATATCTGTTCCAGAAAATGCCAAAGTAAATATTTCGCCACAGATGGTTGACGCAAGAATGCTGCCGTCACAATGTTCGTCTCCAATGAAAGTTGAACTGGCTAGCGATAGGGAAATTAGCCGTAATAACACCTTAAAAGTCAGCTGTGATACGCAAGACTTAGCTTACCCTTGGCAAATCTATATCTCGGTTCGGGTGGATATCTTATTCCCCGTTGTTGTCTCAACCGAAATCTTAGCACCAGGCGAACTCATCTCTCCTAGTCAAGTAGAAGTCCGTTACATTGAACAAAATAGCTTGAGAGGTGCCGAATTCGATGATCCGAGTAAATTGGCTGGCGTGCGAGTAAAACGACGAGTAGCAAAAGATAATCCCATATTAAGCAACAACTTATGCTTCGTTTGTAAAAATGATTCGGTATCTATCTACGTTCGTTCTGGCTCATTCGAGCTCAAAACAGTGGGCGAAGCCCTACAAGATGGCAATAAAGGTGATCGGATCAGAGTCAAAAATAGCAGTTCAAACAAAGAACTAGATGCTATAGTCACAGGCATTGGCGAAGTTGAAGTAAGAATGTAAAATAATCTAAAGCTTTTTTGTAAGCTGCCGATACCCCAGTTAAGAAATCCCGTACACACGACGCTGGAGCCTAAAATGGCAATTGATATTAGCAAACTCAACACTGCAACGACTGCGCAAGTTCGTTCAGGCGCAACGAAAACGAGCAGCGATCAATCTGCTCAAGTTGCAACAAAATCAACAACACCACAGAGAAGCGACTCAGTGGTCATTACGGCTCAGGCACAACAACTTCAAGGAGCTCAGACTAAAATGGCTAGCCTTCCTGAAGTTGATCAAAAGAAAGTAGCAGAAATCAAACAAGCTATTGCCGAAGGTCGCTATAAAATTGACCCTGAAAAGTTGGCTGCCAATATTGCAAGTTTTGAAGCCGAACTTAATGACTTAAATAAAGAGTAACTATGACTGAAATAGCTAAACTGGTAGATCTACAACACGCCCATTTGGCTGTTCTTAAGCAAATCATACTCAAGGAAAAAGGCGCTTTGGTTGACCAAAACGCCGATTTACTGCTTTCCCTTGCTAACGAAAAATCGCAATGTCTGAAAGAACTAAAGACTAATGATGATATTCTGGCAAAACACAGTGATAAATCGCTACTCACTCAGCAAGTCGAACTCGTGCATAAAATGGCCGAGATCAAAGACGCATTGACTGAATGCAAAGAATTAAACGAACAAAATGCCAGTTTAATTGAGATGAATTTAGCGAGTTTAAATCGCTTTGCTCAAGCTTTACAAGCCAGCAGAAACGCCTCCAGCCTCACCTATAACGATAAAGGCAAGACCTCGACTATCTCAAGTTTAGGCAATGATTTAAAGGCCTAACAAGCGCATCACTCCCACTTAGCATTCCCTTTTCTAAGCTCTGATTAGATATTAATGTCTTGTACAAAAAGAAAAGCCGCGTAAATACGCGGCTCAATACATGCTGTTGAACATACATTCAATAACGCTAGAAATACGTCACTTCCTTCACTCGTTGTGGACGGCTCTGTTGTTGATAAAGCGCCCAAACCTGTGAAAAATCAAGTTCTAACTCAGTGACATAATGCTCGCCTGCTGGATAACTCTTAACGACTCGTGCACCGCGGATCACACCAGAAACTGACGCTTTGACATTATCGTCCGTCAACATCCAATCACTGACACTGCTGTTTGCCGTTATTTTCTGCCCATAAACTTGTTCCGCTAATTCACGATAAGCCACAATTTTTGATGCCTGCATAGCCATCAACACTCTTTGTGATTGCTCTTTAGCCGGTTGAGTCGCTAACGGCGCATATCCTATAGCCGTTAACTTAGGAAAACTCGGCGGCGGCACATCTTCCCATTGCACATATCTATCTTTAGCAGCGCAGCCAGTTAGCATTAGCGCCACAATAACTAAAAGGTAGCGTTTCATTTTCCATCTCCTAAAACACGCACTTCATTCATACCTGGACTCGCCTGACGATATAAGATGCCATTTTGTGACACAATTTGCTCCGAAGGCTGCATGTAGTTTGCCAACTCTTTTTGAGTCACAAAAGTTTGAGATGCCGATACCACGCGATTGTTACTAATGTTCACAATCCGAGTATTGATCGCCATACCATTGGTTACTACGCTCATAGTCGAAACGACAAGATGCTCAACAGGAAGATCTTTCGACAATTTTTGCCAATCTCGCGTCAAAATAAAATCCCCGTCAGATGTGACTCTCAAGCCATCAGCTAAGTTTAAATCCACCACATTAAACTGAAAGCTATGGAGCGATGTCATTAATCCTTGCTGTAACTGTTGCGCTAACGCATTAGTGCCATTCAAATCACCCACTAATACAGGTGTTGCAACTACGATAGGTTGATCAGAACGCAGAGCATCATTTTGCTTAACGAGCTCAGTCACTATTCGCTGTGCTAAATGGTTAATCACTGCCGTTGGCGGCAACCCATTGCCATCCACTAAACTCGGTTTGGGCGGTGTAACCGGTTTAGCTACACATCCACCTAACATTATCAATGTTAAGGGAATAATCACACGCTTTAGCATTGGATTTACCTCATCTATGGGTGCATTGGCAGTCAAGTGACTCACTTTCTAAGCTTCAAATTTTTAATGAGTAACAAAAACCAGCAATCTTTGGACCAATATTAACCTCAGTCCGACAATATTCTTCTATTACGCAGTATATCGACTGTAACAATGGAAACTTTATCAAAAGTTCTCATACTCAGGCACGAAATTTGCTTTATTGACATATTAGATTAAGAGTCAGAAAACTGGCTCGATTGGTAATATCGCCATTAGCTTAGCGATAAGGATTGAATTGATGCACATACCAGGTTCAGCTTCGCTCATCATTTTGAGCCTTTTACTACTTTCTTTGCCCACCAGAGCCGAATGGATAGAAGCCAGCGGAGAAGCAACTATTATCAATGGTAATACAGCTCAAGCAAGGGAAGAAGCAATTAATCAAGCTGTTAGCTATGCGACTTTAAGCACAGGTATTCAAATATCCAGCGAGCAACAAACCTCTAATGGTAACCTCACACAAAATAACTTTGCGATAAATCGCAACGCCCAAGCCATAAACATCCAACTCGTAAGCGAGCAAATTCAGGGAAATAAAATATATGTATCCCTACGCCTCGATCTAAATGATGATCCAACACAACAGTGTCCTAATGGCCAATTAAAGGCCGCTATTTTAATACCTCAAACACAAATAAAAGATCGTTCTCAGCTTAGATATGGACAACTTTCAGGCTTTGAAGAGGTCATTTCAGAGGCGTTAGGGAACACTATAGAAGATTACTCTTCAACTGGCTTTAGTCACATCCATGCTAACGAGCGACTCGATATTGAACAAGACCTAGTGGATATTCGCGGTTATCGACTCCCAAGCTGGCTCAGTGAAATTACCGACAGCCAATATATTCTTCAACCGCAGATCATTGATATATCGATAGAGCCTGTACAACCCACCTTCTTAGGATTTTGGGATGAAGCTCCGCTAAGGCAATTTCAATTCAAACTCAGCCTCTATCATGGGATCAGTGGCGAAGAGGTCTGGAGCAAAAGCTACAGCACATCGGCCCCATGGGAATTTGAAGAACAGGCTATCATTGCTCCCAACAGTAATAGATTCTGGCGTTCCTCCTATGGAAAAAGTATTACTCAATTAATATTGCAAGCTACCCGAGATTTAGACAGCACACTTAATTGCAGGCCATTACTTGGCCAAGTCGTTAGCCGACAAGCAGACAGGATTATATTAAATCTAGGCCGCAAACATGGCATTCGTGTCGGTGATAAATTCCAAGTAGTATTACAACAAAACTTACCCGATAGACTCAATGAAATGCGCGCCGTCGCGACCAAAAGTCGTGCAACGGTAAAAATTGAGCAAGTAAGCGAAGAAAGCGCCACCGCAGTACTTGTAGACCAAAATGCCGCCTACAATGTACAGATAAACGACATAGCGCTTAAGATTTAAGCAACTAAATCATAAGCCTTTTAATCAAAGATAAAACCAGTATAATCACTGTCGTCTCTTCATAGCTCAACAGGATAGAGCAGCCGCCTCCTAAGCGGCCGATCGGGGTTCGAGTCCCTGTGGAGAGACCAGATAGTGACCTTGGTGATATCAAACTCCTAGAAATCTTCCGGAGAAGCGGAATGACCGAGCTATTTGCGTCTAATCTCAATATTATCGTTAAGCGTTGGCCTATCGTAGCTGCTGCGATTAAAAACCAAACCATCAATGAATTAGATGCTCACCTTATCAACGGTCGTAATCAAACTATTAGTGTTAATGGTATTCAGCTCAGTAGTCGTCATGACCGCATCGCCGAAGCACGGCTCTTTATCAGTACATTACCTGCAGATGCAACTCACGTAACCGTCTACGGTGTCGGTATGGGAGATGTACCAAGTTTACTTATCGATAATCCACAGTATCTTTCAATTGATGTTTGCATTTTAAACCTCAGCGTTTTTGCCCTCCTCATCAGTTACACAGATCAAAGCGAATGGTTAAAGCATCCGAACATTAATTTGACTGCGCTTCCAAGCGCAAAGTTAAATTTTCCAAATATTGCAATTACACCAGATCTCACCCTTGTCAGTGATGAAAATGCGACTCTCAGAGACTTATTAGTCATGGAGCTCAATCGTGAGTTCTCTAATCAGCGACATCAATCTGATGATCCTGCAATATTAAAACGCTTCGAGGATAACCAACTCTATATTACTCACGATCCTGATGCCGCGAGCTTAATAAATAGTCATAGTAGTTATAAGGCTATCGTAATTGGCTCGGGTCCTTCTTTAGAAGAGCATTATGATTATCTGCAACAAATTAGTTCAAGTTCCCATAGACCACTGATCATTGCGGCCGATACTGCATTACGTGGTTTACTTCACAATAATATAAAACCAGATATTGTGATCTGCATTGACGGGTTAATAGGCGAATACCATTTACCGCTAGCCTCGACTCATAACATCAATCTTGTTTATTTTCCCCGAGTTGATCCAATGGTACTTAATGCTTGGTTAGGCCAAAGATTTATTGCCTATGGAGGCAGTAAAATATATGACAAGCTCGCCTCTCGATATCCCAAACTAAGACTGTTCACGAGTGGAAGCGTCATTCATCCGGCAATTGATTTAGCGATCAAATTAAAGGCAAAAGAAATTACCCTATTAGGGTGTGATTTTTGTTATTGCAATAACAAGAGTCATGCGTTCTGGAATGATCACAAATTTGGTCAAAACGATATAAAAGAACAAATATGGGTTAATGCGGTTATTCAGAAAGTGAAGGAAGCGAAACACTGGTTGATCAATGGCAAAGGTCAGCGGATAGCCACGGATCTAAACCTAAGAGCATATCTCAGACACTTGGAACGCTATATCGCTAAACATCCAGAAGTAAAGTTTTACCAAGCGAGTTTATCAGGCGCTAAAATTCGCGGTTCTCAGTATAAGGACCTCATATTATGAGCTTAAGTCTACAAGATTCACTGCGGCAAACGGCAGGTTTATTTAGACTCGGTCAAGAAGCAAAGGCTTCAGTAGAGTTACGGTTATGTCTTGATAAAATAGAAAAAAACTGCCCAGAACTTGTCCTTAATTCGACTTTTCAGCAAATATTGCCTGCTATGCTTCAGGCACAAGAGCAACACGATTGGTTAAGCCTTGCCGATTATTTAGAGTATGAACTAATAGAACTAGTCTGATAAAGCAAGAGCATCAGGCATCAAGCTTCCCAGAGACTTGCCGTTAATAGACTATACCGAGCCATTTGCGAGTAACTATGACTACACATTCACCTATTTTTATCGCTGAAGTCTCCAGCAACCATCATAGAGATTTACAGCGCTGCATTGAGTTTATCAAAACTGCTGCAGACATTGGTTGCGATGCCGTAAAGTTTCAGCTTTTCCAAATAGAGCAACTTTTCGCTCCCGAGATTCTGGCTAAAAGTGAAACACATCGAAAGCGCAAAGATTGGGAGCTCCCAGTCAGTTTTTTGCCTGAATTAAAACAAAGTTGTGATAAATATGGCATTCAGTTTTCTTGTACACCATTCTACTTAGATGCAGTGGCAGAACTTGAACCCTATGTCGATTTTTATAAGATTGCCTCCTACGAATTGTTATGGACGGATCTACTAGTAGCCTGTGCAAAAACGGGATTACCTGTTGTTCTTTCAACTGGCATGGCTACTTTAGAAGAGATAGATCAAGCGGTACTCACGCTAAAAGAAAATGGCGCGAAAGACATCACCTTGCTTCATTGTGTATCGGCATACCCAACTCCTGAGAATGAATGTAATCTTGCGGTATTAGAAAGCTTTAGAAACCGCTATCAAGTTAACGTTGGCTGGTCTGATCATACTGTCTCTAGTGCGGTACTTAACCGAGCTGTACACAAATGGCGAGCCGATGTCATAGAGTTTCATTTAGATTTAGATGAAAAAGGCGATGAATATGCTTCAGGACATTGTTGGCTGCCACAACAGATAGCACCCGTAATCCAAGGTATAAAATTAGCCAATGTGATTGATGGCAAACCAGAAAAACAATTTGTTGCTAGTGAAGCCTCAGATAGAGAATGGCGAGCGGATCCCCTTGATGGATTACGTCCATTGCGGCATCAAAGAGAGAAATTTGGAGTATCAGAATAATGAGTTTGTCCCCCATCACAGTGGCAGCAGATGCTGTTATCGAATTTTTGGCACATCAGGGTATTTATGCACTCCATAACTATCCAGGAGGAACAATCGCTCCCCTCCTCGATGCATGCAAACGATTTGGTGTTGCCGTTTATACATCTCGTAATGAACAAGGAGCAGGTTACGCAGCTTTAGCTCAGGGGAAATTAACGCAGTTACCCGGTATTGTTGCAGTGACATCGGGGCCAGGCGTAACGAATGTGCTAACCCCTGTCGCTGATGCCTATTTTGATGGCATACCTATGCTGGTGTTCACCGGACAAGTCGGTACGGGAGATCTCACCGGAAGCAAGTCTGTTCGTCAATCAGGATTCCAAGAGGTCGATACCCCAGCCCTAATGAAGCCGATCACTAAAGCACAGTTTCAACCCCAAAATATTGTGGAATTATACGAAATCCTTCCACAGGCATGGGCTCTCGCTTTAGAAGGCAGAAAAGGCCCCGTTTCCATTGATTTACCAATGGATGTGCAACGCACCGCAGTTACAGAGCCAATCAAGCTGATTACAGCTGCATTAGCGAAAACCAATACAGCAGAACTTGATGTATTTGTTGATACCCTAATTGAAGCAATAAATACTTCGCAAAGGCCAGTCATTATTTGCGGTAATGGCATGACGACTCCTGCATTAGTAGAAGCATTGCATAAACTGAGAATCCATTGGCCAGCGGCTATCAGTCATAGTCTTTTGGGTATCGGAGTTCTACCCACTGATGATAATGGCTGTTTAGGCTTTCATGGTCATACCGGTAGCCAAATTGCAGGCAAAGCCATTGCAGAATCCGATTTATTACTGGTTTTAGGATCTCGATTGGATGTCCGCCAAACGGGTACGCTTAAAGCGGATTTTGCAGCAAATGCAAAAATTTTCAGAGTTGATATTGATGAAGGTGAATTAGCCCACAGCCGCATTACACACCATGCAGCAGTTCATTCTGGACTTACTGAGTTTTTCGATACTTTATTAAAGAATCAACACAAATTATCAGTTCCAGAACTTTCTGAATGGAATAACACTATCACGCAATGGCGTGACCAATTTAGTTGGCCATATCCAGAATATCCAGGTATTGCACCAGATAAACTACTCAAAAAACTCAGTGACAAGTTACCCGAAAGTACTTTAGTCACAACTGGAGTAGGTGCACACCAACACTGGGTTGCTAGACACTTCAGATTTGCACTACCGCAGCGCAAACTTTTGACTTCTGCAGGACATGGCACTATGGGGTATGATCTCCCTACTGCTATCGGTGCAGCTATTCACGCTCCTGAGTCTACAATTCTCTGCATTGCTGGGGATGGTTCGTTTCAGATGAATATCCAAGAGTTAGACGTCATCAGTGAATTAGGACTTAATATTAAAATTCTTGTTGTCGATAACCATAGATTAGGACTTGTTTCCCAGTTTCAACTGATGAATTGGGAAACCGATACTGCATGCGGCAATAAACATTCGCCCAATTTTGCCCTCATAGCCCAAGGTTACGGTATTCAAGCTATCCATTGCTCCGAAGAAGCTGAACTAGAACAAGCGCTCACCGCATTTATCGAAGCCAAAGGGGCGGTTTTACTCCATGTAGAGATAAATCCTCAACACGATATTTTACCTATGCTACTTGGTGGACAAGCCACAGATAAGATGTGGCCATATTTTGATGCTCAAGGCAAGCCAAGGGGCCAGAACCATGACTAAGCTCGTGCTCATAACAGGTGGGAGTCGTGGTATCGGTGCTGAATTAGCGCGTAGTTTTGCCGCCAATGATTATTTAGTCGCAATGACATATTGCCATAATGCAAATGCAGCAACTAAGTTAGCAGAGGAACTAGGTCCAAATGTGTATGCATTTTATCTAGATCAGTCTATTCCTGACAGTATAAGTACCTGTGTTAACGCAATTGAACATCATTTTTCGCGTACTATTGATATTCTTATAAATAATGGGGCTATTGCGCAGGAAAA
Organism: Shewanella oncorhynchi; assembly: GCF_030848765.1. NCBI lineage: Bacteria > Pseudomonadati > Pseudomonadota > Gammaproteobacteria > Alteromonadales > Shewanellaceae > Shewanella > Shewanella oncorhynchi. The sequence goes on along the minus strand of NZ_CP132914.1, from coordinate 1,579,887 downwards.
GCCTTACTTAGAAATCACAGCTAACGATTTTGAAGCGATGCTCAATACTAATTTACGTGGACCATTTCTGCTAACTCAAGCCTGTATTCCAGCAATGCAAGCAAATACATGGGGAAAGATCATCAACATTAGTTCTATTGGCGGACAATGGGGAGGATTTAACCAAGTTCATTATGCTGCGGCAAAAGCCGGTTTACTCAACTTAACTAAGTCTATTGCTAAAATATATTCCGCCGACGGCATAAATTGTAATGCTATATCAATCGGCCTAGTTGAAACAGAAATGACACGTAATGAGTTAGCATCTGAACTGGGTAAACAAAAAGTGGCAGCAATTCCGGCTAAACGACTGGGCCATACTAGCGATATAAACGCTATCGCATTATTTCTTGCTTCCGATGACAGCAGTTATCTTTGCGGGCAAACGCTCAATGCTAATGGCGGCATGTATTTTAGCTAGTTGATATTAGGATAGACGATGATCAGAAACTGTTTTTTATGCGGCGCTGATACAGAAAACATTTTCAGCTCAGATTGGGTATTACCAGGCCTTGGAACAACAAAAATCGGTTTTTCTATTTGTCCAGATTGCGGATCGGTTAGCCAGAGTCCATCGGTTTCTTTTGACGAAATGATGACCTTTTATAGTTCAATAGCGGTATACACCAATCCAGGTCGTAAAGAACGCCCAAGTGAGTCGAAAATCAGAGATGTTGATGAACAGATCCGCTTTATAAAACGAGGCATCGGTGAATTGCCAAAATCAGCAATGCAAATTGGCAGCTCAGACGGCTACACTTTGTCGCAATTTAGAGATGCTGGTGTAACGCGAGTTTTGGGCGTAGAACCTGGGACTGCCTCTGTTTCACTTGCAAATCGACTTTACAATATTGACTGTATTCATGGTAGTGCTGAAAGTTTTGAAACAGAAGAATCTTTCGAGCTGATTATCCTTACCCATGTACTCGAGCACCTTTACCATCCACAGAACACATTGAAGAAATGCCGTAAAATTCAGGACTCTGAGGGCGAAAAATTTATCTACGTTGAAGTACCTCTAATGGCTAATCACACGAGCCTGTGCCCAGGATTTTTTTCCTTTGAACACATCAATTATTACACTAAAGAAAACCTAATACAGAGCCTACGGCTAGCTGGATACTCACCAATCTCCGTTGTGGAGCATTTTAATAGTAACTTGTCACCTATCATTGGAGTACTCGCCAGTACAAAAGAGCAACATCACTATGTTGATTTCCATGCAGATGTTGAAGTTAATCGTCAACGGCTCATTAACTACCGTCAAAAAGAAGTCAACTATTGGCAAGGCTGCTTAGACAAAGTGCTGGACAAATTGCAGCAATACAAACGCATATTTCTTTGGGGCGCAGGGATCCACACCTGTCAACTGGTAGCCAATACTAACCTACTCCAACATTGTCAAATCGACGGTCTGACAGATACTTCATCCCTAAAATGGGGGATCAAACAAGGTGAGTGGATCTGCCAAGACCCTGTAAATATCAATTGGCAGGAAGGGGACACTGTTTTGATTTCCTCCTATGCATCAGAAAAGGAAATTTTTAATGCCTTGTCGTGGCTTAGGGATAAAGGTGTCGAAACCTTAAAGCTGCATAGCATTGACAATAAAGAGCACGCTAATGCCAAATAAAGATAAACACCTGCTTATCATAGGGGCAGGCATTGAAGCCTGTGAAGGCATAAAAATTGCCAAAACTATGGGTCTTAAGCTCATTATTGCCGACGGTAATCCGGCTGCACCAGGTTTAGCTATGGCAGATTGGGCCATTATTGCAAGCACCTATGATGGAAATGCCATACTGACTAAGACTCTGGCACTGATAACTTCTGGTGTTCGAGTGGATGGCGTTATAGCTATGTGTGCCGATGTACCGTTAAGCGTAGCAACCGTCTGTAATGCTCTAGGACTAGCGGGATTATCACTCGAGTCCGCATTCTGGGTCTCGGACAAGCTCGCGATGAAACAACAACTACAAAAAATGGGCATCCCTATTCCTCGTTTTTGCGCAGTGGTAAATAAAGCCACACTTCATGTATGCGCCAATGAGATTGGCTTCCCTTTGGTGATCAAACCCGTAGACAGTCGAGGCGCTCGAGGAGTGCAACTCATTGAGCAGACATCACAACTTGATGCAGCATGGACACTCGCCCATCATGAATCACCAACTGGCCGTGTGATGCTTGAAGAATATCTCGAAGGTCCTCAATTTAGTACCGAAACCCTAGTCGACAATAGCCAATTTTATACCTTAGGCTTTGCCGACCGTAACTATGAGTGGCTTGAACGCACTAAGCCATTCATCATAGAAAATGGTGGCGATGCTCCAACAGCATCAAATGAAAGTGTTCGCTCTGCAGTCATTTCATGTGTCGAGCAAGCAGCGTTAGCCTTGGGGATCTGTTCCGGAGTCGCAAAAGGCGACATGGTATTTACCGATACTGGTCCTAAGGTGATCGAGATAGCTGGCCGCCTCTCAGGTGGCTATTTTTCAACCACTCAAATTCCACTAGCGTGTGGGGTAAACTTTGTCGAAAAAGCCATCAAACTCGCTCTTGGACAAAGTCTATCGGTTGAAGAAGTCACACCCTCGAAACAACAGGCGGTAGCCATACGTTATTTGGATCTTCCTGAAGGTAAAGTCAAATCTATTTTCAATCATGATGTTGCTTCTAAAGCACCTGGAGTTCAGTTACTCAAAATATTCATTACTCCGGGTTCCATCATAGCTCCGCTGTCAAATCATACTCAACGAAGCGGTTTTGTCATTACCACAGCAACCAGCAAGCATGAGGCCATTGAGCTAGCTCAAGCTGCACTATCACTTGTCAAAGTGACGTATGAATAGGATATCGGCATGACGCCAGTAAAAATTTACGCTATTTTTCATATGAATCTGGCATTCTCATCCATAGAGAAAGAATCACATCTTGAAGTAGTACAGCGATGCTATTGGCCTTTGCTGCAACTGATCGAAAATGGGATTCCGCTCGGATTGGAGATGACAGCATACACGCTTGAAGCAATTCAATCTGTAGACCCCGATTGGATTAAGTGCTTCAAAACGTTACTGAATGAAAATCGTTGTGAACTTATTGCGAGTGGCGACAGCCAGATCATAGGCCCACTAGTACCTGCCGATGTTAATCGTCATAATCTTCGACTTGGGCAAGTATCCTACAACCGTATTCTAGGTTACAAACCAACAATCGCTTATCTTAATGAACAAGCTGTTTCTGCAGGGCTACTGGATATTTACCTTGAAGTTGGCTTTGATGCTGTTGTTGTGGAATGGGATAACCCCTATTCACATAATCCTAATTGGCATACTGATTTATTGAAACGTCCCCAGTCCCTAGTTACCGCATTAGGTAACGAAATTAAGGTTATCTGGAACCATGCAATCGCCTTCCAAAAGTTTCAGCGCTATGTACATGGGGAATTATTACTCGAAGACTATCTGCAATACCTCAATAAAGTTATACAACCTGGATGCCTTGCTTTTCCTCTCTATGGCAGTGATGCGGAAGTGTTCGATTACCGCCCAGGACGTTACAACACAGAAGCAGTTCAAGCAGATAAAGAGTGGCAACGAATTGACCTACTATTTAAAACATTAAATAGCGATGCAAGATTTTTATGGAGCCCTCCATGTGACGTAATGACATTATGGCGTCCATCTCCTGCGTTAACACTGACGAATGCCGAACATCCCGTCTCAGTAAAGAAACAAGCAAAATATAACATTAATCGTTGGGCATTAAGTGGGCGCAATGACTTACAACTCAACAGTGAATGTTTTGCTGACTTCCAAAAACTGAATAAAGACACAGCAACCGATCATCAATGGCGGCAGTTGTGCCGACGATGGGCCAGCGATCTGCGAACTCATTTAACCCAAAAACGATTTGAGGCGTTGGCAGTTCAAAAGCCAATATTTAAACCATCGACTTTAATCAGCCAAAATACACAGCAGACAAATATCATCCCAGATAATGTCCAAATTGAATTTGACGAAGCAAGACGAAAACTCAGCATACAAACACCAGAAATCCATCTAATACTCAACGCAAACAGAGGATTGTGCATAGAAAAGTTGAGTTTTATATCACAGGGATTCACACCCATTTTAGGCACACTCTCACATGGCTACTTTGACCACATCAGCTATGGCGTTGATTTTTTTAGTAACCACTTATTAATGGAAAGATTCAGACATAGAGACAGAGTTACGGACCTCAATAAAGTTGAGTATCAGATTTTAAATACTGCCAATGACTTACTTATACTCAGTCATCAATCATTACGCTCAGGTGGATTAAGCAAATGGTATAGATTAAGTGGCGAAAACCTAACCTGTGGTTTCACTTTTGATAACCATACTCGGCCTGAAGCATCACTGCGGCTTGGGTATGTCACATTACTCGATTGCAGCCAAAGAAACTGGTACCAAACTCACTTAGGTAGCGATACCTTGGAAACCTTTCAGGCCAAAAATGATTTTAATCATGGTAATCCAGTATCATCAATTGTCTCTGCTACCAGTGCACTTGGCGCTACGGCTGGAGAAGTGCGTTTCGGTTCAGGGCCTTCTGGCGTAAAACTTAAATGGGATCCCGCACACTGTGCAGCATTACCTATGATTTCTAGCCAAAAAATTAATGACAACTACCTTAATAGGTTATGGTTTTCACTCATTGAAGCCGATGAAACGCTTAAGGAAGATGGTTACTTGCCAAGTTTTGAATACAGTATAAGTCCATGTTCACTCCAATGTGAGACCCACAAATGAAGACCATTGCCATAGTTGGTGCTCGATTAAATTCTAGCCGTCTACCAGGAAAGCATCTGTTGCACCTAGCCGGTAAGCCTATGATTGAGCGGCTATGGTGTAGGTTAACCCGCTGCAAGGAAATCGATGACATCATACTTGCTACCACGGCAGATGATTACAACCGCCCACTGGTGAATTGGTCGCAAGATCAAAATGTAAACTGTTTTACTTTCGAAGGTGATGTCAATGATCTCATGGGGCGCTTAGATGCAGTCATAAATACATTTCAACCTCAATATATTGTCTACATCTGCGGCGATTGCCCCCTAGTCGATCCAGATTTTATCGATCATGCGATCAAAGAATTAAAACGCCATCCAATCAAAGACAGTATTGTTCTTACTGAGGGAATAATGAGTATTCACGAAGGTATGGCATTTTACAGCTTCACGGGCTGGAAGAAACTGTTAGTGGCGAGTCAAAGTGACATGTCTCGTGAACATGTTGGTTATGCTGATAAACTGATACCCGTATTAGAAAAACTCAACATCACCGACAGTGATGATTTTTCAGCGATAAAACATAGGATCTCAGTCGATACCCATGCCGACTACCTTTTCATGGAGAAAATATACCAGCGTTGGTTCCAAGAGAATACTAGCGATTCTATTGTGAACTTGAAATGGGTTCAGTCGCAGCTTCTGGCGGATCCTGAACTTCGAGCTCTGAATAATCACGTACAACAAAAACGTCCAGATACGCACTATAAAAAGGCACATATACTCTGTCATGCTGGGAAAGATATCGGTATGGGACATCTCAAAAGAAGTGCTTTTATCGCTAACTTACTGCAAGAACATTTATCGTTAGGAGTCACTCTACATATAGTTGGTGACAAACGCACCGACTTAACTTGGCTGCAAAGTACTGCAATATGGTACAAAAACGAACAATCGGCGCTTTCCCAAATGCTGGAAAATAGCACCGCACTCTGGATAGTAGACATTCATCCACATTACATAGACAAGGTTCTTTTAAATTCAGCCCTTACCAAGGCAAAATCAGCAAACACTAAACTGCTAGCCATCGACAAAACCGATGCTGATATCAATTTCTTAGTGGATGCCATATTTGTACCTGCATTTTTTTGTCAGTCAGCTTCAGATAAAACAACATACGGCTGGTCGCATTACCTGTTCACACCGCAGAAAATAGTGCCCAAGGAAAAGCAGGTCCTGATCACCACTGGCGGCAGCGATGCATTGCAATATGGCTCTTGGTTACCGGCAATAATAGAAACACAGGTCCCAACCACTTATAAAATAACTTGGGTACAGGGGCCCTATGCAGACAACCCGAAACTACCTAACCAAGAAAGATGGGCTCATGTCATTAACCCTGAAAACTTACCCGAGCTAATGTCAAAGTCAGAAATTGTTATTTGCTGCTATGGCATTTCTCTGTTTGAGGCGATTGCATCTGGATCACTCACACTGCTACTCCCAACCGACTCACTCTGCGAGCCACAAGAACTTGATGCGCTAGAGAAAGCAGAATGTTGTCTCATTAGTCGCTCACGAGAAACCATAACCCAAGGTATTCAAGCGCTATTTACATCGGAAAGCCAAATGTTTCGAGAGCGATGTCTAAATAATGCTGACCAGCACTCCCTTGAAATAGAGGGGGGAAACAAGTTGTGTCAGTTAGTTAGCCGTTTAATCGAGGATGCTCATGTCAAGCTGTGATGGATATATTCTCAGCGTTGGAGCTGGGCAGAATCAAGTTCCTCTGATCCTAAAAATTAAAGAAATGGGCTGGAAAGTCGTATCTTGTGATGCCAATGCTCAAGCGCCAGGAAAGATGATTTCAGATCTGTTTATCAATGTCAGTACCTATGACGCGACACAGATCATTGACGCCATTATTGCAGAAAATATCAAATTAATCGCAGTGCTAACGAGATCAACAGGCAAGCCAGTGGTTAGCTGCGCAATGATTGCTAAATATTTTAAACTCCCTGGACTAGATATAGACAATAGTGAAATTTTCACCCACAAACAAAAATTATTACACGCGCTCAGACTACATGATATTGCTGCACCAAGAATATTCGATATTCATAATCCTATTGATTACCCTGTCTTTGTAAAACCTGCCAATACTGTAAAATCTCACGCAGCAATGAGTTTATGTAATTCAAGCATAGATTTAGAGCAAGCTTACTCAAATGCGGTCTCAGTATCCTTAGATGGCTCGGTAAATATTGAAGAGTACTTGCTTGGTCAGGACATTGTCTCAATAGACTTCGTTTATAACAGTCAGATATTGCACCTATGTACCATAGGCGAAATATCAAACGGACCGCCTAGCTTTGACGGAATAGGTTGGTATACCGTCTCACAAAACTTAAACGAAGTGGCACAAAGCCAGTTTTCATGTATGAGAAATGCTTTGGCAATTCAACATGGTTTTTTTCAAACGGCAATGAAATTCAATCCGATTGACGAACAATGTAAAATCTATGAAGTTCATGCGGAAATTGGTGGCGACAAAGTCAATGACATCTTCATTCCAATGATGAGCAATGGCTATGATGTATTTGAAAACAACATTCATCTCGCTCTCGGAAAATCCCCAGAGTCGATAAAACAAACAGTTCCCATGCTACTGCTATTTAAGCAAAAACTTGAACAATACAACATCAAATTACCAGATTCGGGATACCAAGAATGTGCAGAGATCGACGGCTGCTTGATACTCTCATTCACGTATCAATGGCAATTAAATGCATTTTTATCAAACACAACTGGAAGAGCATTCTCATTTAATACAGGAGCTTAAGAATGAGCTGGGAAACACATTATCGGGAAGTCAGAGCAAAAAAACCTTTGGTTTGGCCGGATATTAATGTCATAAGACAGGTTTCTAGACTGGACCTAAAACCAGATGCACGACTTTTAGATCTTGGATGTGGCGAAGGACGTAACATCAGAGCATTGTTGGAGCTGGGATTTCGGCAAGTGTATGGCGCCGATCAAAGTGAGGCAGCACTTGAAATAGTTAAATCTCGCTATCAATTACCGCAACAACAACTTTTATGTGGTTCGGTACCGGATGTGTTAACCCCCTTCTCGGCCCAACACTTTGATATGATTCTTTGTTGGGGGCTGATGCATTATTTGAAGCAACCTGAATTTACTCTTCAGGCAATTAGCCATGTTCTTAAGTCAGGTGCAAGTCTAATCATTTCTTTCAATGCAAAAGAAGAGCGCAGAAAAACTGTTGATACAGTGAAGAGCTATTACGATGATAATGAGATACGTCAGTTAATTGAGCGTGTAGGATTAACCATTCAATCCATCGGGAAAGTCACTGATGAAAACTTTACTGATGGCAGAATCGAGTCTTATTACTGGTTAACTGCACGTAAATAAAAAACTATCATTGCTTTGATAACTGAAGCTTGAGTTGGGTTATCACTAAGTTCAGTTCATCGAGTTCTAGTCCAGGGTATAAGGGCAAGCTCAAAATCTGCTCATAAAAGTGCTCCGCAGATGGAAAATCTCCTCGTTGGAAACCTTTTTGAAGATAAAATGGCTGAAGGTGTACAGGAAAATAGTGCACATGTACTTGTATACCTGCAGCTCGCATATCATTGAATATCTGCTTTCTTGCAGAGGTATCATGTAGGCGGATAATTTGTAGATGTCTAGCACTTTGAGTATTAGGTAAAGGCTCTACCCAACTAAAAGGTAGGCCTATGAGTTGTTTACGATACAGTGCTGCTAATTCATTTCTTTTCAAAACAAAGGCATCGAGTCGCTTCATTTGCGACACGCCGAGCGCTGCCTGTAACTCGGTCATGCGATAGTTAAACCCCAACTCATGCTGTTCATAATACCAGTCACCTTCATTCGGCCTAAGCATAACAGTATGATCTCTAACAATCCCATGGCTACGAAGTTGAACCATACGTTTAGCTAAGTCGGATTGTTGAGTAGTCACAACTCCTCCCTCTGCACTCGTGATTATTTTTACCGGATGAAAACTAAATACACAAATATCGGAATTCTGACATGCGCCTATCTTCTGGTCTTGATAGCTTCCTCCTATAGCATGGGAAGCATCCTCTAAAACACTCACAGCATACTGCTTAGCTAAATCGCCAATTGCTTGCATATCGCAGCTATGGCCTGCTAAATGAACAGGAATAATAACTTTAGGCAAACGCTCAGCATTACGTAATTTATTGGCAAGGGCAACAGGACACATGTTACCTGTTTCTGAGTCAACATCGACGAAGTCAATTTCAGCACCGCAATACAAAGCGCAATTTGCCGATGCTACAAAGGTAATCGGCGATGTCCATACTAGATCTCCAGGACCAACACCCAAGGCAAGGCAAGCAATATGTAGAGCAGAAGTTGCACTATTAACGACAACAGAGAATGCGGCTCCCGTGTAACCACAAATGGCCTTTTCAAACTCAGGAACTTTAGGACCTTGAGTTAAAAAATCGGATTGTAATACTTCAACAACGGCAGCAATATCATCGGTAACAATATCATGCCTTCCATATGGAATCATGAACATGACTCCTCATCTAGTTTTAATATTTCTTCGACTGTTAAAAAATGAACATTACTACCAGAGTTATATTCGAAGCCAGAATTAACTAAAGTGCCAACTTCATTTAAAGCATTAACTGTAAAATCACTTTCACGACCAAAAAATTTAATTGATGGTGTGATAACAAAATGATCATAGAATTCTATCGTATGATGAGAATCATCACCTGGACACATAACTTCATGCATTTTTTCACCAGGACGAATACCTACGATCTCATGTGGTAATCCATTACCATAAGCATCCGCTAAATCGGAAATTCGTATTGAAGGGATCTTAGGTACAAAAATTTCTCCACCTTGCATTCTAGAGAAATTTTTAAGAACAAAATCAACACCATCTTGGAGTGTAATCCAAAAGCGTGTCATATCGGGATGGGTAATAGGAAGAGATGAAGCACCATTAGCAATCAACTGCTTAAAATAAGGAACGACGGAACCACGAGAACCTACGACATTTCCATATCTGACGGCAGCAAAGCGTGTTTTCCCAGGACCTACGATGTTATTGGCTGCAACAAATAACTTATCAGAAGCCAACTTTGTCGCACCATAAAGATTAATTGGACTCGCAGCTTTATCTGTCGATAAGGCGATCACCTTTTTTACTTTATTAGCAATAGCGGCCTTAATAACATTCTCTGCACCATAAATGTTTGTCTTGATACATTCCATAGGATTATACTCTGCAGCAGGTACCTGTTTTAATGCTGCTGCATGGATAACATAATCGACATCTTGCAATGCTTGCATTAAGCGGTCGGCATCACGCACATCTCCAATGAAATAACGCATACAGGGAGCATTAAATATCTGCTGCATTTCAAACTGCTTCAATTCATCTCTGGAAAAAATGATCAACCGTTTGGGCTTATACCTTTCTAAAATTGTTTTTGTGTATTTCTGCCCAAATGACCCAGTGCCACCTGTAATTAAAATTGTTTTGTTATCAAACATAGGGCCTCCCCAGTGGCTCAATTTAGTTTTCCATCTTGATAATGTAACCGTAGCAACCTATACAATTGACGATTTACTGCTAAAGCAATTAAATCAAAGCAAAAAACAAGCCAACATGGCATAAAATCATTACTAGAACGTAGTTTACTCACCTATAAAGCTCTATTAGTATAGGTAGTTACTCGTAAAATTTACATGATTTTATAGGCTAATTTCGACTTTATTGCATCAAGTCAGCCCTTTCTAACTAGTCAATCAACACCTGAGGGCTAAATGTCAATATAAACTGTCAAAAAAATAACATGGCGCATTTATTGCTGTTTTCTATCTGAGCAATTTTTTGCCTTGGCATATAAGATAAGAGCTCGTATTGACTTACTTGCCGACCAATAGGAATGTATAACTAATGAACAAAATATTGAATAGTTTCGCAATAAGTCGATTTAATGAATACTATTTACCTAGCATAAATCGCCATACTTTTGAAAATCTTGACTCAAAAACAATTTATAACAATAAGTTTAAAAAGGCATTTTCGATTAAAGATAAGCTTAATATTATTATTGGAATGGACTCAGGACTGCTAGCAAGTTATGCATTAGAACAGGAAATCGCTTTAGGGTCTAAATTTATATTTATCGAATTGGATGAAGTGCTACCATTATTAATTATAGATATCCCGTCAGCTAAGCAAAAAAACTTTAAGATAGTAAATGAAACTGATTTTCTAGAGCAGTTAGAACAAGAGGATATAAAAATATATCTCGCTAAAGGAGAGTATGAGATTTATGCTTCTCTTGGTGTCACATCCCAACACCTAGAAGCCTATAACTCACTATTTAGCAGAATAGAAAACAAAGTCCAAGATGAATATTTTAATCATAGGGTTTTATTCACCCAAAAAATATTCTTTCAGACTCAACTAGAGAATATCCCAGACAATCACACACCTGCAAAGCTTCTTAGAAACAAATTTGAAGGGAAGACTTGCTTGGTCGTTGCTGGCGGCCCCTCACTTGATGAGCATATTGATTGGATAATAAAGAACAGTGACAATCTTTTCATTATTGCAGTGTCGCGTATTGCAGGTAAGCTAGCTAAACACTCTATTTCAGTTGATATTATCACTTGCGTTGATCCACAAGAGTTTAGCTTTGATGTTAGTCGAGAAATTTTTGCATTAAGTGAAAACACACTTCTAGTAAACTCTTACCACGTTAGTCCAAAAGTACTTTCACAATGGCAAGGACAAAGTATATATCTAGGTCAACGATATCCATGGAGTGGCAAAAAGGATCACGACAACATCATTACTGTCGGGCCGACAGTTACTAATAGTTCGATTCGCCTAGCTGTTGAGATGGGGTTCAAAAAAATACTATTAAGTGGTGTTGATTATTGTTACTCAAGATCTGGATACACTCATGCAAACGGAACAGTTGAAGCTAATCTAGGCCCTAATTTAGGACATAATAATAAATGGGTCGAAACCTATGCAGGCTACCAAGCTGAAACTCCAATACAGCTTGTCCATGCGATGGAGTCACTAGCATCTGAGGCTAAAAAATATCCTAATGTTGACTTTATAAATTTGTCAAAAAATGCTGCAAAAATCGAAGGCATTTCTCATATTTCTACTAAAAATATTATTCTTGATGAACTTGGTAGTAAAATAATTTCTTGCCTAGAAAAGTGCGACACCCAAAATAAAAAAATTGACTTAGAACAAACATTAGATGAATGTAAAAAAGCTAAAGACGATCTCACCAAGCTACTAAAGCTAACAAAGAAAGCGTTAGCGCTATCTAAAAAACTCAATTTAAACTCATTGAACTCTGATGTCATACTTGATGAAGTCAATAAGATTGAAAAAAGTATAAACTCAAAGTACCCAGAGCTAACAAGATTAATTAAAACCTATGGATATCTTGAGTTTTCAAAGTTTCTAACTACAAGAGAAACAGAAAATTGGACTCAATCACACATTAATAAAATGACTATAAATTACTATGATGCATTTAATACGACCTGCCATAACATTCTTAAACTAGTAATAAAATCTTACAAAAAAATAGTTTTTAGAATATTAGAAATTGATTCTAGCTCATTAGCTCCACTCGCCCCTGTCTGGCTAGAAAATCATCAACCTGGTAGAGTTTTCTTATGGTGCAAAAACCATAAAGTTGCATTATCTGACTCGCATGAAAATTTTATTTTTTCACAATTAAAAGATAAATTTGAAGAAGATATCACTCAAGTACGAAAAGCTTATATCGATACGCTAAATAAAGCCTCTGGAATGGAACGCGTCTATAAAAAAATTATGGGACTAAACTCGAATGAAAATAGTTATGGATTATCACTTACAGTCCAAAACTTATTCCCCTTAATTGAATCTGACAATGAAGCTAAAAGGCTGTACCACCTCGCCTTATCATTCCAACTCAGCCTTGAACAGCAGCCGCAGCAGGCATTAGATGCTTTACTTGCTCTGCCTGAAGAACTTTGTACTGAGATGGAGTTAAAGCATATTATTTTACTGGCGCTCAAACTAAGTAACCTTGAGCTTGCAACAGCAACTCTAGTCAAAATTTTGGCTTATAGTGATGAGTACATGCCTCAGTATGCGCATATTTTAAAACTCCAAGGCAAGATTCAAGACTCAGTTAATGTCTACCTAGATTACCTAGAGAAGTATCCATCAGATACACAAACATGGATAAAACTTGGATTATTCATGTTTGAAATCAATCAAATAGAAGCTTCGCATACTGCATTTTCTAATGCAATTAATGCCGATCCCGATAATCAAGTGGCACGTGATTACTTATCTGAACTCACAAGACTAATGAACGTCTCACAATAACAGGCTCAAGATCACCGAACTCGCATATTCGTGTTCGGTGATTTCACTATTACCTCGCTAGACCGTATAATTAGCCTCGTTTCAGCATTGCTCATCTGCATATCCTAGGAGATTTTGTTTGGCTCATACCTATATACCTTTAGAAACTTACCGCCGTAAGTGGATTTTCAACCACAAAGACTTGCCTGTCACCGACGAGGACAAGGCGCACATCCTGCCGTTAACAGATAAAAGTGCGATGGAAATCTGGAACCAATGGATCAGCAACAAGAGTAGTCGTGCGGAGCAATTTACTAAGGGAGACTGGGCGGCGAAGGCTGATGCTTGGGTGGAAACAGATCATTGGCAGAGCGCTTGGGATAGTGAAGATAGCAGTTTACCCACCATGTTAGCTGAGTTTATACAATGGCCCGATGAGACGCCGGTGTATTTTTGCTATGAAAAATATCAGATTATTGAAACTCGTTGGGATGTGTTCGTCCGCAATTGGAAGTGTTTTCTTTTCTTTGACGACGGTCCCATTTTGATCTCGCCAAAACAGAAACAAGCGGTGATGTTCGAACAGAGTGGTCAATACAAGCTAGGCACTCGCGGATAATTTATACAGGGCGCTTAACGCTGATGATTTCCCATCGATAGCTTTACGCCAACACTTTTACGCAATAGTTTAGCGCGAGGAGTCATCTTGTTGGCATGCTCATACTTAATGATGAGTATGCCATACTCGAAAGATACTTAAGCACAATTAGCCTATCTCTCCCCTCTTCTTTAGATTAACATCCATTTTCGGTGCCGAGTATTTGAGAAGTTGGGGTCAACTTTTTGCTGTAAATACTCATAAAAATCTGCTTAAAACCCAATAATTAAAATAGAAAAATGAGGTGTATTATGAAGTTACTCTCCACTCTTACCCTAGCAAGCGCGCTGTTATTACCCCACACATTAATGGCCAAAGAAGTCTCAGGAGTGCAAGTCGCCGAGACAGTGACATTAGATAGCCAAACATTACTGCTCAATGGCGCGGGCGTTCGCAGTAAGTTCTTTATGGATTTATATGTAGGCAGTTTGTATTTGCCAGCAGCATTAAGTAGCACTGCAGCGGTTATTGATGCACCAGTTGCAGCGATACGCCTTAACATTACCTCAGGCATGATCACCTCAGAAAAAATGCGCGATGCGATCACTGAAGGTTTTGAGCAAGCGACGGCAGAAAACACCGCCGATATTCAACCGCAGATAGATACCTTTATGGCGCTGTTTAAGGAAGAAATTAAAGAAGGTGACCAATTTACCTTAGTCGCCAATAAAGCCCGCGGCGTGACGGCCTATAAAAATGGTCAGGAACAAGCCACCATCGAAGGTGAAATGTTCCGTCAAGCACTGTTAAAAATTTGGCTAGGTGATAAGCCAGCCCAGAAAAGCCTCAAAGAGGCCATGCTGGGTAAATAACTGACATTAACGTTAGAATTTGAATTCGATATCCAAGGCCGCTGCGCCTTGGTTATCCATTTCAAGCGCGGCTTGATTTGTCACTTCTAACTCACCATCAAAGTAATAACCAGCATAGAGATTTACGGTTAAAGCAGGCGTTGCTCGCCAACCGCCACGCAGATAACTCACCCATTCGTTCGTTTCTACAGCAATATCATCATCCTCAATAAGGAATCGCTCAGTACGACGTGAACTACCCAAACCAATATTCCAATCAGGATTGAATTGATAACTAAGCTCTAGTCCTGCTGGACCACTAAAACCAGCTTGGAATGGATTAGCCAGTGTCCAATGTTCATCTATCTGCCAACGCATGGCAAGATAAGGCACTGTGCGAACTTCATCGATATCATTAAGATACGCGACGCCAAAGCCAATCATGTTTCCCGAATCAAATGCATACATGGCCGATGCCACAATACCGTAACTCTGAGCTTGGCTAGCCGATGCAGTATCGGCGTAGGCATATTGGATCTGCGGCGCTAAAAAGAAGGCCCAATGTTTATCCATGCGATAATTTAACGACACTCCGGCACGGTAACGATTAATATGATCCCAATTCTGTCCGTCGGTGCCAAACAGCGGTGCGACATTGTTTGCGCCAGTAAGCGTGATGTTACGCCAGTCATAATCAAGTCGGTCATAGCCCACACGAAAACCTAGCGACCATTGCTTATCCAGTGATACATTCATCCCAGCATTCAGTAATAAGCTGTCCCTTTGTAGCTCAGTATTGCCATTAGCTACCTCGGCGCTTTGGGTGCTGATCTGTGTGACACTTAATCTAAAAGGTTTGTATTCCTGCGAAGGTTTATCCGCTGCAATAGCGGCACAGCTCATTAACGGTAACAATAACAAACTGCCTTTCAGCAACCGCTGTTTTACGCTTAATGGTGCGAGTTCTCGATTAGCCACGCTAGCTCCTTGCATTTAAAATAATGGATAAATTTTTGTGCATAATACGCGCTATTGAATAAAAAGGTTCACACTTTCAAAATGAAGATACAAACTAATACCTTTGAAACAAACAAGCCTTTACTCTACCCGATGCGCCCTCAAAAACATGTCAGCACAACCCAATATATAATGATTCCTGTCGTCAAAAAGCTCATCGGCCGCTAACCCCAATTCTAATTTGAGTTTTAGCTCACCAAACAACATTAAACATAAACGCACTGCACTATGGTGAGCATTACCAAATCGATATTGCCCTAACGCCTCTACAGCGACTAAATAATCCGCCAATAAGCCCACTATGTGTTTAGGGCCCGCGTCAAAGAACAATCGCGACACTTCAGGATGACTTTCGGATTGCGCCACACAGGCTTTGAATACGGTAATAGCTTCAGGACTGACAATCATCTCCCCAAATTGCAAGGCAAATTGGGTTAATGCCGATTCTGGTTTAGTGGGATCACTTAACAAATCATCGTTAAGATTATGGCCAACACACTTAGATTCAATTGCCGCAACAAATAATTCATCTTTACTGCCGTAATGGGAATATACGGTTTGTTTCGACACGCCCGCAAGCTTTGCAACCTCATCCATACTGGTATGAGGGAAACCTTGACGACAAAACAAATCAATAGCTGCCACAAGGACTTGCTGACGTTTTTGTTCACTACGGCTCAAAGGTAATTGCGTCTCAGAGGAATGCGTCATATCAACTCTCAAATGGATAGACATAATTAATTGGCATTAGTTAAGCACAAAATAGACTAGACAGTCTAGTTTCGTGCAACTAGACTAGCAAGTCTAGTTACATAGTATTAACGTTTAACTTACAGCGGAAGCCTTTAAAATGGATCGAACTGCCCGACTTTCTTGGCGCACTCTTAGCGTCTGCGTGTTTGTTTTAGCAACATTAACAGCTTGTCAAAAGGAAGTGACTGAACACGCTACGACAGCCACGCTACCCACAGTCACAAGCCAAGCGTTGATCCAGACCCCAAGTTATGAACACTTTCAGACCTTCACTGGCACCATACGTGCAGGTAACACCACAGGTGTAGGCTTTGAACTAGCAGGGAAGTTGAACAATTTACAGGTCGATTCTGGGAGTAAAGTTAAGCAAGGACAAATACTTGCAGTTCTAGATACCCGGCTACTCGAAGCCGAGCGTCAAGAGATCCAAGCAAGTCTGGCACAAACCCAAGCCGATGTTGATCTGGCCACCAGCACTCTAAAACGTAATCAAGAATTGAAAAAATCGGGCTATGTCTCTGAGCAGCTATTAGATGAAAACCGCTCACAATTAAATAGCTTAGCCGCAGCGAAAAACCGTCTACTTGCCTCGCAGCATGCCAACCAACTTAAGCTCGACAAATCCATTTTAGTGGCTCCCTTCGAAGGTACCATAAGCCAAAGGCTACATAACTTAGGCGAAGTGGTTGCCGCGGGTAGCCCCATTTTCACCTTAGTGGGTAACATCAATCCTGAAGCTTATATTGGTGTTCCTGTTGCGCTAGCAGAACAATTTCACACCAAACAGCAAGTGCAAGTTAGTGTACGAGATCAAACCTTTACTGCTGAAATTGCCGGTATTAGCGCTGAAGTCAATCCCATCAGTCGTACCCTACAACTGAGAATAAGCCTGCCCCGAGATGCCCGTGTGATTAACGGTGAAATTGCGTATCTGCATCAACAACAGCAAATCCCGCAACCGGGCTATTGGGTACCCATTTCCGCACTGACGGATAGTATTCGCGGATTATGGAATCTCTATGTCATCGCAAACTATGAACAGCAATCCATCATAGAGCGCCGCGATGTGGAAATCCTCTACACCACCCAAGACATGGCCTACATTCAAGGCGCGATTCAGCCTAATGAAATCTATGTCAGCCAAGGGCTGCATAAGCTGGTCGTAGGCCAAACTGTATCTCCCATTGCTGCAGCCACGAGGTAATTATGATTAAAGCCTTTGTTGAAAACGGCCGCTTAGTCAGCCTCGTTATTGCGCTATTACTTGTCGCAGGCTTTGGTGCGATATCGAGCCTACCGCGTACTGAAGATCCCCACATAACTAACCGTTTCGCCTCTGTGATAACCCCTTATCCTGGCGCCTCAGCCGAGCGGGTAGAAGCCTTAGTGACTGAAGTCATTGAAAACCAGCTCAGGCGTTTGGAAGAAATTAAGTTGATCCAATCGACCTCTCGACCAGGGATTTCAGTTATACAGTTAGAATTGAAAGACACAGTTAAAGAAACGGCTCCCGTATGGTCTCGAGCGCGGGATTTATTGGCCGATGCGAAAATTAATTTACCTGAGGGCATACAATCTCCCACACTCGATGATCAAATTGGTTATGCCTACACCGCCATCTTAAGTTTAGTGTGGAATAGTAATACGCCCGTACAAGTCGACATGCTAAACCGCTACGCAAAAGAATTACAGAGTCGGCTCAGGCTGTTATCGGGCACGGATTTTGTCAAACTTTACGGCGCACCGACCGAAGAAATGCTAGTGCAGCTTGATGGTAACAAGATGAGCCAGTTACAGCTCTCTCCTGCGTCCATCGCCCATATTCTCAGCGGCGCCGACAGTAAAATTGCTGCCGGTGAAATCAACAACCGTGAATTTCGAGCCTTAGTTGAAGTCTCCGGCGAGCTTGATTCTTTAACCCGTATTCGCCAAGTGCCGCTTAAAATTGATAGCCAAGGGCAAATTATTCGCCTCGGCGACATAGCCACTGTGACTCGCCAAGCTCAAACCCCAGCGGATAGCATAGCGTTAGTCGATGGTGAACAAGGCGTAATGGTTGCAGTGCGAATGATCGATAATACCCGTGTTGATCTTTGGCAAGCACAAGTCAATAACGTCGTTGACGAACTCAATCGCGAAGTCCCCGCCAATATCCAGATCCAATGGCTATTTGAGCAAAACAGTTACACCAGTGAACGACTTGGCGGGCTAGTGGTTAACCTGCTGCAAGGATTTGTCATCATCTTGCTGGTATTACTCCTCACCCTAGGCTTAAGAAACGCCATCATAGTGGCGATTTCATTGCCGCTCACAGCGCTATTTACCTTGGCGTGCATGAAATATATCGGGCTGCCGATACATCAAATGTCGGTGACAGGACTCGTTGTCGCCCTTGGGATCATGGTGGACAATGCGATAGTGATTGTCGATGCCATATCACAAAGGCGTCAGCAAGGAATGAGCCGTTTAGCCGCAGTGAGCGAAACCTTACACCACCTTTGGCTGCCCTTAGCGGGATCGACTATCACCACTATTTTGGCTTTTGCGCCCATAGTACTCATGCCCGGTGCTGCGGGGGAATTCGTCGGTGGCATTGCCATGTCAGTGATGTTTGCGCTGCTGGGCTCTTACGTGATTTCCCATACGTTAATTGCAGGGCTCGCGGGACGTTTTAGTCATGAAGGTAAACAGGATGTCTGGTATCAACACGGGATCAACCTCCCGCTAGTGAGCCAATATTTTCAAGCGAGCCTGAGAATTGCCCTTAAACGCCCTATCGTCAGCGCGCTGCTTATCGGCATTACACCAGTATTAGGGTTTTTCGCCTCGGGTAAGATGACAGAGCAATTCTTTCCACCATCGGACAGGGACATGTTCCAAATTGAAATCTATCTTGCGCCCCATGTGAGTTTAGAAAACACCTTGAACCAAGTGCAGTTGATGGATAAAAAACTCCACGCAGTCACAGGGATCACTCAAGTCGATTGGGTGGTCGGCGGTAATACGCCCTCATTTTATTACAACCTGACGCAGCGTCAACAAGGGGCGACTAACTATGCACAGGCCATGGTAAAAGTGACTGACTTTGAGCGTGCCAATGAGTTAATCCCCGAATTACAACAGCAATTTGATAACGCTTTTCCCGAAGCGCAAGTACTAGTACGAAAACTCGAGCAAGGCCCGCCCTTTAATGCACCAGTAGAGTTAATGATCTTCGGCCCGAATCTAGATACTTTGCGATCATTGGGCGACGAAGTTCGTAATATTCTCGCGCAAACGCCGGACGTACTTCACACACGTGCAACCTTAAGTGCCGGTGCACCTAAGCTGTGGCTACAGGTAAATGAAGATGCCAGTCTAATGAGTGGGTTAAGCCTGACGGACATTGCCAAACAGATCCAAATGTCAACCACAGGCGTTATCGGTGGTAGCGTGCTTGAGCAAACAGAATCCTTACCCGTACGAGTTCGCCTTGCTGATGACAGTCGCGAGCAGGTGAGCCGCCTTTCTGAAATTCAATTAATGACACCTTCGGGTGAGTCTGTTGCATTATCCGCCCTCGCCCACAATGAAGTACAAGTGAGCCGCGGCGCCATTCCAAGGCGTAACGGCCAAAGGGTTAATACCATAGAAGCCTACATCGTCAGTGGGGTATTACCTGCCCAAGTACTTAATGATGTTAAAGATAAAGTGGCTCAATTATCGTTGCCATCGGGTTATCGCATTGAAATCGGTGGTGAAAGTGCTAAGCGTAACGAAGCAGTCGGTAATTTACTGTCCAATATGATGTTGGTCGTCACCTTGTTATTAGCCACTGTAGTGCTGTCGTTCAACTCCTTTCGGCTCACAGCGATTATTCTATTGAGCGCGATACAATCGGCTGGACTTGGCCTATTAGCCGTGTTTGTATTTGGTTATCCCTTTGGATTCCCGGTCATCATAGGACTGCTTGGATTAATGGGACTTGCCATTAACGCTGCGATTGTGATCTTGGCCGAACTAGAAGATATGCCGAGCGCTCGGCTCGGCGATATGGAAACCATAGTGTCTACCGTCAGCAGCTGTGGCCGTCATATCAGCTCAACGACTATTACCACCGTGGGCGGTTTTATTCCGCTCATCATTGCTGGCGGCGGGTTTTGGCCTCCCTTTGCCATTGCTATCGCGGGCGGTACCCTGCTGACGACTTTACTTTCTCTGGTATGGGTTCCAACGATGTATTTGCTGCTGATGAAAACCCGTACGGCAAACACCCCATCCGCGATTCAAGCTCAAATCGCATCATGAACTAGATATTGGTACAGTTTATCTTTAAGGTTTAATCGCTCTAATTTTAACGCTAAAAAGTGCTCATCGGCGGTGGGCACTTTTGTTAACTCCAGCGCCCTAATTTTATTATCGAGCTCATGGTAACGACTAGCCATGGTCGCAAAGGCAGTATTATTGACTTTTAAATGCTTAATTTGATCGACAAAATCAGGAAACTCATAAACCAACGCATGATTCTCACCTAGCATATTCACTTCTCCTATAATGTGGTTCTAACACTATGAACTCCATTCACCTTAAGCAGCTTAGTCTATACCTTCAGAATACAGCCAGTACTTGGGCATGTTATCTGCTAACATTTCTGCAAAATAAGCTGATGAGTCCAAGTCTAAAACTGCAAAAATATCAACGAAATGAGTTTAAAATTGCAGAAGTTTTAGACCCACATCAAGACTACAAAGTAAAACTTAGGCTACATTGATGTAACCGTTACCTATAGGATCTTACGATGAATTATAAAAATTGGCCTATTGCAAAACAAATTGGCGCCCTCGCGTTTATTCTTACTCTTCTCATCTTTGGCGTATTGAGTACCGTCTCCTATAAAGCCGCTTCAAATGTATTAGAAGATAAAGGTATCAGTGCCATGAAATCTGAAATGCGTGCAGTTTCAGACATGTTAGAGCTGCAGTACGATAGTCTTCTGCAGCTTGCGAGACGCAACGCCGATGTTTTTAAGGAAATGTATCCTGGACAATTTAGTCTGCAAAATAAAACTGTCAATGTGATGGGAGTAGGCTCTCCAGCCCTAATGCATGAACAAGAACAAGTGAACTCATCAAAAAGTAAAGTCGATCGTTTTGCTAATCTAACTGGCGGTACCGCTACAGTATTTGTGCGTGATGGCGATGACTTTATGCGAGTTTCGACTTCGCTCAAAAAAGCCGATGGCAGCCGTGCACTAGGTACTTCCCTTGGCAAAACACATCCAGGCTATCAAGTGCTGCTCAGCGGTAATGAATACGAAGGTTATGCCAAACTTTTCGGCAAAGACTACATGACAGTCTATCGTCCAGTGAAAGACACACAGGGCAAAGTCATTGGTATCTTATATATTGGTTTCGACATCACCAGTTCCTTAAAACAATTACAAGAAGCAGTTAACAGAATCACCTTAGAAGAAAGTGGCCATTTTCTATTAGTACGCAAAGCAGACAATGTGTTAGTCGCCCATCCTAAGTTCAACGCAGGTGACATCATCACCGAAAGTATGCTTGATGGCTTAAGTGTTGCGTATGCCACCCAAAATGATGCGGAATCCCATTACAGCAATAGTAAAAATGAGCCTATGTTTGCCTATAGCCAAACCGTGACGGGCTGGAATTGGGTGCTAGTGGGTCAAGTCAAGGCAAGTGAGCTTAATGAAGAAAGTATGCAATTGCTCACCATCAACGCCATCGTTGCTATCACAGGGATCGCGCTGATCACAGCGCTATTATCAGTTGTCTTAATTCGCGCACTCAAACCTTTGCATTCCCTCCAAGTGCATATGGAAAATTTAGGCAGTGGCGATTTTAGCCATCACTTAGCGCCATCAGAACCACAGAGTCAAAACGAAGTGGATCGAATTACGACCAGCGTATCAACTATGTCCTCAGAGCTCAGGCAATTGATTATTGCATTGCAGGATTCAGTCATGAGTCTAGAGCAACAAGCCTCCAAGGCACAGAGCATCGCGAAGCAAAATGGTGAAGAAGCTCAAGCCCTAATGCTACAAACGGATCAAATCGCAACTGCCATCGAAGAAATGTCGACCTCGATCCGTGATGTGGCTAATCATGCCCAAGATGGCGCAGTTCAAAGCCAGCAAGTGGATGCCGCAGCCAAAGAAGGTCAAAACCAACAGACGAAAGTGGTGCAGGATTTACTCAAACTCAGTCAGCAACTCAGTAACAGTCATCAATCGGTTGAAAAAGTCAGCCATGAAAGTGAAGCGATCAGCAAGGTGACCGAAGTCATTAACAGCATTGCCGAACAAACTAATTTACTCGCATTAAATGCAGCGATTGAAGCGGCGCGCGCAGGCGATCAAGGTCGAGGCTTTGCTGTCGTTGCCGATGAGGTGAGAACTCTCGCCCAGCGGACCCAGTCATCCATTGTAGAAATTGGCCAAACGATTGAAAAGCTGCAAACTCAAGTGAAAAGCACCACAGAACAAATGAGCCAAAGTCATCAATTAGGAATGGAATCTGCAACACAGGGTGAAGCAACGGGTGAACAACTGAAGGAAATCACCCGTAGGATTGGCGAACTCGCGATTAGCTCACGCAATATAGCCTCGGCTACTGAGCAGCAAAGCAGTGTTGCACAAGAGATAACCCACAATTTGCATCAGATCAGCGAACTCGCTAACGAAGGCGAGCACCGTGCCACTGAAACAGTGCATTCTGCCAATGAACTGTCTTCCTTAGCCGCCGCCTTAAAACGCCAAATAAGCCAGTTTAAGGCCTAACTCAAATACGGACTTAGATAACCTGAGCTCGGGATAAGCAGAGCCGCTGAATAGGCATCTTTTCGGGCCTCTCTGCGTTGCTCTGTCTAACCATAGCTCGCTATGGCGTACGACAGAGCGCCTTGATATGCGCAAAAATCTGCGCATTCAGTCAGGAAATAGATTTTTCGCTTTAAACGAATAATTTTATACCATTGATTTTATTTGTTAAATTTAGATTTTTCGACACTCGTTATCCCGAGTTCAGGTTAGATACAGAGTTAGTGCTTTATCAAACGTTAAATGCCGCCCTAACAGGGCGGCATTTTTATAACAGCACTACATCAAAACGATAGGAGCCACATTTAAGAAATGGGATTTGGGACTTTTATTTAGGAGCCTGACGTGAAGGAATAATGGAGAAAATATCTAAAACCATGCAGACTAAGCATCTGCAGACAATCAAAAAGCGATGACATCAGGCCTATTCGCTGCAGTTACATCACCACTCTGCAGCGAAGTTAACTGCGTGGCCTAATACGATAACGCCGCTCTACTTCAAACTAAAATAACCTCAGCCATCAAAAAATCCCAATAAAAAACCCCGCTGATGCGAGGTTTTTAAATCGAGTTTAGACGTTACTCGGCATCTTCTGCCGATCTGTCCATGTTCTCTGTATTCTCAAGCCACAGGGCATTGATAATCCCGAAAGAACAGGCCAACAAAACCCCTAATATCCACGTAAAATACCACATAGCAGATGCTCCTTAATGCCTAATAGAGTGAGGCTTTGTTATCTTCAATATGCTTACGGCCGATACGACCAAACATCTTGTAGTAAGTCCAGACAGTGTAGCTCAACACTATAGGTACGAAAATCGCGGCAGCAGCAGTCATAACACCTAAGGTCATTTTACTGGCTGTTGCATCCCACATAGTCAAACTGACGTTAGGGTTAAGTGATGATGGCATGACGAATGGGAACATTGCTGCACCGCAAGTCAAAATCACCATAGCCACAGTGAGTGAGCTAAATAGGAACGCAAAACCTGAACGGTTAAAGCGGCTAACCAAAATCACTAGTAGAGGCAATGCCACACCTAAGATAGGGAACAGCATAGTGATGGGGTATTTGTCATAGTTGGCAAGCCAAGCACCCGCTTCAATTGCGACGGTTTTCATGGCTGGGTTAGAAACCGCATTATGGTCCAGTACTGAAGTCACTACATAACCATCAATACCATTGGCTAACCACACACCCGCAGCAGCAAACAACACAGCCACTAACAATGCGAAGAATTGCGTGGCTTTCGCAGCACGAACACGCAGCTCACTGTCAGTCTTCATTTGTAGCCAAGAAGCGCCTTGCATCATAAACATGCTCACGCTCACAAGACCTGCCAGCAAACCGAAAGGATTCAACAGGCCGAACAGACCACCGTGATAAGTCGCACGTAGGAACTCGTCGAATTCAAAAGGCACACCTTGCAACAAGTTACCAAAGGCCACGCCTATGATCAGCGGTGGCACAAAACCACCGGCAAACAAGGCCCAATCCCATGACTTACGCCACTTTGGATTTTCGATTTTAGAACGATAATCGAATCCGACTGGACGCATGTAGAGGGCAAACAGCACTAACATCATGGCGACATAGAAGCCAGAGAAAGACACTGCATACACCATAGGCCAAGCGGCAAATAACGCACCGCCTGCTGTGATTAACCACACTTGGTTGCCGTCCCAATGGGGAGCAATAGTGTTAACCATGATACGGCGCTCAGTATCGTCTTTGCCTATAATTGGCAGTAACGCACCGACACCCATGTCAAAACCATCAGTAACCGCAAATCCGATGAACAGTACGCCGATCAGAGCCCACCAGATAACTCTTAATATTTCATAATCAAACATAATGAAATCCTCTGCTTAGGCTTCTAGGTTCTCGAAATGATAACGACCAGTTTTCAAACTGCTCGGACCAATGCGGGCAAACTTAAACATCAAGAACATCTCAATCACCAGCAGTACAGTGTAGAACAAGGTGATAGAAAGGATACTGAACCATAAGTCGCCAGTCGTTAAGCTTGACGCAGACATAAAGGTCGGTAGTACCTCAGAAATCGTCCAAGGTTGACGACCATACTCAGCCACAAACCAACCACACTCAATCGCGATCCAAGGCAATGGCAAGCTATAAAGTGCAGCTTTAAGTACCCATTTTTTCTCGGCGATTTGATGACGTGTGCTTTGCCAGAATGCCGCAGCAAATACGAACAACATGATAAAGCCTAGACCTACCATCACACGGAAGCTCCAGAAAATCGGTGCTACGTTCGGGATAGAATCTTTAGCTGCTGCTTTAATTTGCTCTTCAGTCGCATCGACCACTTTGTCTGTGTAGCGTTTCAGTAAGAAACCGTAGCCTAAGTCGACTTTCGCTTCTTCAAAAGCAGCACGTAGTTCAGGCGTTTCTTCACCCGCACGCAGTTTCACTAGCATGGCATAGGCTTTCATACCGTTACGGATACGCACTTCATGCTCAGCAATCAAGTCATGAATACCAGTCACTTCTTCATCCAACGAGCGTGTTGCCACTATACCCATCGCATAAGGAATTTTGACTGCAAAATCTGTTTTCATGGTTTCTTGATTCGGAAAACCGACAGCAGTAAAGGCCGCTGGAGCAGGCTCTGTATGCCACTCAGCTTCAATCGCTGCTAACTTAACGCGCTGTGCTTCACCCACTTTATAGCCAGATTCGTCACCTAACACGATAACCGACAGAATCGCCGCCATACCAAAGCTTGCCGCAATCGCGAATGAGCGACGAGCAAAAGGTAAGTCACGTTTCTTGAGGATGTAATAAGCACTGATCGCCAGTACAAACATGGCACCCGCCACATAACCCGAAGCGACGGTGTGAACAAACTTAACCTGCGCGACAGGGTTAAACACAACTTCAGCGAAGCTGGTCATTTCCATACGCATGGTTTCGTAGTTGAACACTGAACCCACAGGGTTTTGCATCCAACCGTTTGCCACTAGGATCCACAATGCCGACATGTTAGAACCAAAGGCCACTAACCAAGTCACGACTAAATGCTGACGCTTAGTGAAACGATCCCAACCGAAGAAGAACATACCCACGAAGGTAGATTCAAGGAAGAAGGCCATTAAACCTTCAATAGCCAGAGGCGCACCAAAGATGTCCCCTACGTAATGCGAATAGTAAGACCAGTTAGTACCAAACTGGAATTCCATTGCCAAACCTGTGGTAACCCCCAAGGCAAAGTTAATACCAAATAACTTACCCCAGAACTTAGTCATATCTTTATAAATTTGTTTATCAGTCATCACATACAGTGATTCCATGATAGCCAGCAAAAATGCCAACCCCAAAGTCAAGGGAACAAATAGGAAGTGATACATGGCTGTCAGCGCAAACTGCAACCGCGATAGCTCAACAACCTCTTCAACAATCATCGGTGACTCCTTACTTGGTGCGTCCAATTGCTATGACATAACCCGCGTCAATCACAGCAAGTGCCTTTGTAGGATAGTGAGTTTTCATTTTGTGTTTATATCTGCGACAACAGTATAAACCGTTAAATTTAATCTTTTGCATTAGTTCGAAGCAGCAAGGGCTAAAAAGTACCAATATCTGTTGCATATTGAGACGCGAGTCACACTATCGCAAGTAACTGAGACCGACACCCTACCACTCACTCAATCAAATGATTTCATCGATATAAATATCAGATAGTTAAGATATTTATTCATTTTCATTTGTGGCTATTTTATACCACCTCGCTTTGATGCAAATCAATCAAACTCAGGGGTTTAGGTGGGTTTTGCGGTGAGGCACACACTTCCCCACCAGAGAGGATTGACAATCGATAAAAACAAGAGTAGTGAGCAACCATTAATTGATATAAAGTTATACTTTCACTAACTAGGAAGCAAAAATCAGCTCTAATCATCAAAAAACCAATAAATAAATAATACTGCAACAAATTAACTAAAAAATATTGTCACAAATTCAAGTGATCCATGATTTAAAACCTTTAAAATCAAATATAAATACATATAAATATAAAAAATCACAATAACACACTCTAAAATACATTAGTTTTAATAATGAATATTTGTATTTTTTCTCGTTTGAGAAGCTAACCTAAGTTGTTTAATATATGTCCTGTGTTAAGGAGACAATTTGGTAGAACTGGTGTCGTAGCCCAGCCAAGACCAACTTCGCGCACATAGGTACTAACTTTTGGTGTGGAGATATCGATATGACTAAATTATTTGAACGTCTGGTTAACAGCTACAAGCGTGTTTTTGTTGAACTTTATACAGCTAATGAGCTGAAATAATCCCCAGAATTACTCGTGAAATTGATTGCATTTATGTGAAGTTTTGTTAGCGCAAAACGGGCCCCCATCTCCCTGAGATTGGGGGCTTTTTCTATATTAAGACCCTAGCATCCCCCAACAACTCCAGAACCCCATAAAACACCACGCCCCGTATCAAATGCGCAACATACCTATTAATAGGTATTTACCGATTAAAGTGGCTATTTTGCCACTTTAGTCCATTAGATTATTTGCAATAAGCGTTAATAATTTGAAATACAATCACTTCCATAAAATGCATTTTATATATAAAAAAAGGAGCGAAATTATCGCTCCTTTTTTACGCTTTCATTAACCTGCTTTTACCCCTCAACAAAGGCAAAAGCCGTTGACTTTAAACGCTTAACCTAAGGTCACTCGTGCATTACGGAACATACGCATCCAAGGGCTATCTTCACCCCAAGCATCTGGATGCCAAGAGTTAGCCACTGTTCTGAACACACGTTCGGGGTGCGGCATCATCAAGGTTACGCGGCCATCTGTGGTACAAATCCCAGTCAAGCCATTTGGCGAGCCGTTCGGGTTTTGTGGATACTGAGTCGCAATATCCCCCTTACCATTGACAAAACGCAGCGCAATCGTGCCTGACGCTTCGGCAATCGCCAGCGCTTCAGGGCTAGCAAACTCAGCCAAACCTTCACCGTGGGATACAGCAATGGGCATACGTGAACCTGCCATACCTTGGAAGAATAACGACGGGCTCTGTTGCACTTCAACTAAGCTGAAACGCGCTTCAAAACGCTCTGAGCGGTTACGCACAAAACGTGGCCAATGCTCGCTTCCTGGAATGATTTCTTTCAGGTTTGACAGCATTTGACAGCCATTACACACGCCAAGGGCAAAGCTTGAGTCACGTTCAAAGAAACGAGAAAACTCATCGCGAGCTCGCTCATTAAACAGAATCGACTTAGCCCAACCCTCACCTGCGCCTAATACATCACCGTAGGAGAAGCCACCACAGGCCACTAGGCCTTGGAACTCACCTAGGCTGATACGGCCAGATAAAATATCCGACATGTGTACGTCGCGGCTTTCAAATCCGGCACGATCAAAAGCAGCGGCCATTTCTACGTGGGAGTTAACGCCCTGCTCACGCAAAATCGCCATCTTAGGCGCAGCGCCCTTAAGAATATAAGGCGCGGCAACATCAGTGCTTGGATCAAAACTTAAGTTAACGGTTAAGCCTAAATCGGTTTCGTCTTGCTTAAGTTTGAACTCTTCAAGCGCGCACGCTGGGTTATCACGCAGAGCTTGCATACGATATGTGGTTTCTGACCACACAGTACGCAGCGCTACACGGGTATCACTGAAGATTTCACGCGCGCCATCTTTAATGGTGATGCGTTGATCGTCGGCTAGAGTTCCGATCACATGGCAAGGCACGCCAGCGATAGCGAACTGAGCGGCAATTTTCGCAGCATTGTCACGGCTCACTTGCAGCACAGCGCCGAGCTCCTCATTAAAGAGTCGTTCTAAATCAGTGCCCTGCAAGTCTTCTACATCTATGTCTAAACCTGTATTACCGGCAAAAGCCATTTCCACTAAGGTAGTGAATAAACCACCGTCGCTACGGTCGTGGTAAGCGATAACCGACTTCTTAGCCACCAGATTTTGCATCGTTTCGAAGAAACCGCGCAGCAGTGCAGCATCGTCAAGATCCGGCGCAATATCACCCAGCTCACCAAACACTTGGGCTAAACAAGAACCGCCTAAACGATTTTTGCCCGCACCTAAATCCACTAACAGTAAAGACGTTTCGCCTTTATCTGTGCGTAGCTCTGGCGTCACTGTATTGCGAATATCTTGCACCACACCAAAGGCGGTAATGACCAATGACATAGGCGACGTCACGGTTTTATCCGCGCCATCTTGCTGCCATGCAGTCTTCATCGACATAGAGTCTTTACCGACCGGAATGGTCAGGCTCAGCTCTGGACACAATTCTTCACCTACGGCTTTCACCGCTTCATAAAGACCCGCATCTTCACCAGGGTGACCCGCGGCAGACATCCAGTTGGCAGAAAGCTTAATACGCTTAAATGAACCGATATCGGCACCAGCGATGTTCATGATTGACTCAGCCACAGCCATACGGGCAGAGGCGCCAAAGTCTAGTAGCGCTAGCGGTGTACGTTCACCCAGTGACATAGCTTCACCGGCGTAGGTATCAAAGCTTGCCGCAGTCACAGCGCAATCGGCCACAGGCACTTGCCATGGACCAACCATTTGGTCACGGTTAACTAAACCTGTAACTGTGCGGTCGCCAATAGTGATAAGGAAGGTTTTATCTGCGACTGTAGGCAAGCTCAGTACGCGTTTAACCGCTTCTTTAACATCAATCTTGTTTTGTTCGAGCGCTGGCGATACGGCTTTGGCCGATACCACATCGCGGCTCATCTTAGGCGCTTTGCCTAATAAGACTTCGAGCGGTAAATCGATAGGATTATTGTCGAAATGGCTATCGCTAAGCGTCAGGTGTTTCTCCGCTGTCGCTTCACCCACAACCGCAAACGGTGCGCGCTCACGCTCACAGATGGCAGTAAATAGCGCGAGGTTTTCAGGGGCAACTGACATCACATAACGTTCTTGTGATTCGTTACACCAGATTTCCAGCGGGCTCATGCCAGGCTCATCCGAAGGCACATTACGCAGATTAAACAAACCACCGCGCTCACCGTCATTCACGAGCTCAGGGAAAGCGTTCGACAAACCGCCCGCGCCCACATCGTGGATAAATTGGATAGGGTTTTTATCGCCAAGCTGCCAACAGCGGTCAATCACCTCCTGACAACGACGTTCCATTTCTGGGTTTTCACGTTGCACAGAAGCAAAGTCGAGATCTTCACTCGATTGACCCGATGCCATAGACGAAGCAGCGCCGCCGCCCAAACCAATGTTCATCGCAGGGCCACCGAGCACAATCAGCTTAGCGCCAACGGTGATTTCGCCCTTTTGTACGTGTTCTTCACGAATGTTACCTAAACCACCGGCCAACATAATGGGCTTGTGGTAACCACGGACTTCAACACCGTTGTGGCTGCTGACTTCCTGCTCATAGGTACGGAAATAACCGACCAATGCCGGACGACCAAACTCGTTGTTAAATGCCGCGCCGCCGAGTGGTCCTTCGGTCATGATGTCCAGCGCGCTCACGATACGTTCTGGCTTGCCATAGTTACCTTCCCATGGTTGAACAAAACCCGGGATTTTTAAATTGGATACACTAAAGCCTGTTAAACCCGCTTTAGGTTTAGAACCACGGCCTGTCGCGCCTTCATCACGGATTTCACCACCCGAACCGGTTGCAGCGCCAGGATATGGGCTGATGGCGGTTGGATGGTTGTGGGTTTCCACTTTCATCAGGATGTGCATAGGTTCAGTGTGGTAGTTATATACCCCATCAGGATCGGGGAAGAAACGACCCGCAACCGAACCTTCCATCACAGCAGCGTTATCTTTGTAGGCAGATAACACGTGATCAGGCGTGGTTTCAAAGGTGTTCTTGATCATCTTGAACAGTGACTTAGGCTGAACTTCACCGTCAATGGTCCAATCTGCGTTAAAAATCTTATGACGACAATGCTCAGAGTTCGCCTGAGCAAACATCATCAATTCGATGTCATGGGGATTGCGGCCTAAACGGACGAAGTTCTCGACTAAATAGTCGATTTCATCTTCGGCTAAGGCTAGCCCCAATTCAGTGTTGGCCACTTCAAGTGCACGGCGACCTTCGGCAAGAATATTGACGCTCTTAAACGGCGCAGGCTCAGTGCGTTTGAACAGCACATCGGCTTTAGCAAAATCATCAAGGATAATTTCAACCATACGATCGTGCAGCAACGCATTTAAGGCTTGTTGCTGAAGCGCTGTCAGTGCATCTGACTCGACATAATACGCAACGCCTCGCTCCAAACGCTTCACTTTACCAAGGCCACAATTGTGCGCGATGTCAGTGGCTTTTGAAGACCAAGGAGAAATAGTACCGGGGCGAGGAGTGACAAACAGGAGTGAACCTTGGGGGATATGAGCTTCTATCGCAGGTCCATAGGTGAGAATTTTTTCAAGTTGCTGGCGTTCATTTGTGTCGAGCAACTCGCTCAAATCCGCTAAATGGACATACTCAGCATAGATTTGGCGTACCGGAAGCGCCGCGTTTTCGCAGGCCTCCATCAGCTTTTGCACCCTAAACGTCGAGAGTGCAGGGGCTCCGCGGATGATCTCCATCACGTCTATTCACCTTATTATTTATTATTGCAGGGGTCAGAGGTGGCGCTATTATAAGGAAATGTCTGTCACAAATCACCTGCGACCTTACGCAAAACAGTGTTTCCTGTGATATAAAAAGCCCAGTATTGTGTCGGCTGTACTTTCCCCCAGAATGATTTTTTTTCGAAATCGCAGACAAACGGATATAATCCCACCAATGTCAGCCAGTTCACCACTAATGCCCCACTGTTAACTCGCTATCTATAATATTGATTTTATTTACTATAAGTACATTTAATGACTCGATTTCTGTTCGCTCTTATCTTAGGTTTCCTACTGACTGCCTGTCAGCAGGTGACCGTGGACGAAACAGAATTCGTGCCAAAAAAATTAACTGAGCTAAGAGTCGGTACACTTTACGGCCCACAGATTTATATGACCTCGGGCCAAGGTGATAGCGGTTTCGATTACGATATGGCGGTATTGTTTGCCGAATACTTAAATGTGCCCTTAAAAATGGTGCCCTACACAAACCGTATCGAGCTGTACGAAGCCCTCAAAAAGAATGAAATCGATATTATTGCTGCAGGCATGACAGAAACGCCCACAAGGCGAGAACAGTTCCGCTTAGGTCCACCGCTATACCGGGTGAATCAAGTGTTGGTGTATCGCGAAGGCATGCCAACCCCAAAAGACATCAGCGACTTAAAAGGCAAGATCACCGTTATCGCCGACTCTTCCTTCGTCGAGACCTTGACCCAGTTGCAAAAGCATTATCCAACGCTGGTGTGGGATCAAATTACCGACAAAGACAGTGAAGAGTTGTTGGCTATGATTGCCAACAAAGAAATTGACTACACTATCGCCGACTCCAGCAGCGTACAGATCAACCGTCGCTACTTGCCCGACCTACGCTCAGGCCCTGTGCTAGAAGAAAAACTCGATGTGATCTGGCTGTTACCTCCCACTCACAGTGATGAACTTATGAGTAAATTGCTGGCCTTTTGGCACCAAGAGAAGCTTGCCGGTACGCTGGATCATCTCAACGAGAAATACTTTGGTCATGTAAAACGCTTCGATTATATCGATACTCGCGCATTTATCCGTGCCATTGAGACAGTATTGCCGCGTTATCGACAATTATTTGAAACCCATGCAGGCAATTTAGATTGGCGTAAACTGGCAGCAACCAGCTATCAAGAATCACATTGGAATCCTAATGCCCGCTCGGCCACAGGAGTGCGTGGCATGATGATGTTGACTCAGCCAACCGCCAAAGAGATTGGGATCACCAACCGACTCGATGCCGAAGAAAGTATTCGCGGCGGCGCGGCGTATTTGAACGATATGATCAATCGCCTGCCAGAATCGATCCCCGAGAGTCAACGCATGTGGTTTGCGCTGGCCTCTTACAACATAGGATATGCCCATATTGAAGATGCACGTAAGCTTGCGGAATCGATGGAGTTAAATCCCAATGCTTGGCGAGATTTAAAAAAGGTACTACCGCTACTGCAAAAGCGTAAATATTATCAAAAAACACGTTATGGTTACGCCCGAGGCAGTGAAGCCGTTCATTACGTCGACAGCATCCGTCGCTACTATGACACGCTAGTCTGGGTGGATAATCAGTCGAAACAACCCGCCCCCGATGATGACTCGAGCGACCTTACTGCGGAAGAACCCGTACTTCCAGCAGGAACGTTAAGTCCTGATCAACCTAAATAGCTTAACTCGTTAGCGCTCAGGTGCATGGGCCAAACGACAATCCAACAACTCACTTCTTATATATCAAGTACAGAGTTTTACGTAACAAGAACAACAACATAAAAACTCAAGATGTACGTAGATGTCTTCAACAAGGTCAGATACTAAGCAACAGGCAAGCTGAATTAAGGTTTATCAACCTAACTCAAATTTGCGATGAAAAACATCGCTTAGTTCAGCTTATCTGACCAGTGCTATTGCTGCACTCCTGTGCAACTGCTACTGTCTTGGGTTATGACCTAAGATACATCTCTGTAGGGCATCGATAATAACAATTAATGGGGTCAATATGAGAAGAAAAACCATCAACAATACCGTTGCGCGTCGTCGTACTTTGCTAAAAATTCGTCATCGCCGTATTTTAAATCGTCAAAAACTCTTCTTTACTTTTATTCAGTCTCAGGATTAATTCTGTCACGTTAATCGTCACTTACCCAATAGCTTGCTGCGCCTTTTGAGCCTGTTTCAGGGCTTTTTTCTCTTCCCTGCGACGTTTAAAAAAACGACTCAATTGCGCGCTACAAGCATCGGCCAACACCCCAGATGTGACTTCAACTTGATGATTAAACGCCGGATGTTGCAATAAATTCACCACTGTACCCGCTGCACCCGTTTTTTCATCGCTCGCCCCAAAAACCACTCGAGCAATTCTGCTATGCACCATAGCGCCCGCACACATAGCGCAAGGTTCAAGCGTGACATATAAAGTCGCATCTAAAAGACGATAGTTTTCGACCAAACGCCCCGCTTCCCGCAAACATAAAATTTCCGCATGGGCGCTAGGATCGTGCTGGCTAATGGATAAATTGTAACCCGTCGCAATCTGCTGACCGTCTTTGACCAATACCGCACCCACAGGCACTTCGCCCTCGGCCTCGGCTTTGTCAGCCATCAGCATCGCGACTTGCATCCAATGTTCGTCTTGCTGAGATTGTTCGTCTTGCTGCATTTGGTCCACTCATGCCCTCAATCGATTCGCCCAAAAATAATGCCGGATTATATCAGTCACGCACAGATATTTCACGGCAGAGTCATTCAGCCCAAGTTAATCCATCAAACAACAAAAAAGGCGCACTCGGCGCCTTTTAATCGTTAATTCAAATAATTAACTTATTCCCATTCGATAGTCGCTGGCGGCTTGCCAGAGATATCGTAAACCACACGGGAAATGCCATCGACTTCGTTAATGATGCGGTTTGATACGCGGCCTAAGAAATCATACGGCAGATGAGCCCAATGGGCCGTCATAAAATCGATTGTTTCCACGGCGCGCAGTGATACAACCCAGTCATATTTACGGCCATCGCCCATCACGCCGACTGAGCGTACAGGTAAGAACACAGTAAAGGCTTGACTGACTTTATTGTATAAATCGGCTTTATGCAGTTCTTCGATGAAGATGGCATCGGCGCGGCGCAGCAAATCACAGTATTCTTTCTTCACTTCACCTAATACGCGCACACCAAGACCTGGTC
This sequence comes from Shewanella oncorhynchi, assembly GCF_030848765.1. Taxonomy (NCBI): domain Bacteria; kingdom Pseudomonadati; phylum Pseudomonadota; class Gammaproteobacteria; order Alteromonadales; family Shewanellaceae; genus Shewanella; species Shewanella oncorhynchi. Next base: position 1,544,800 of record NZ_CP132914.1, on the reverse strand, counting down.
CTGGGAACGGGTGACGATAAAGCATGTTGTATGGCAGGCCTAACTCAAGACCAATTTTACGCACTTCATCTTTGAACAGTTCACGCAGAGGCTCGACTAAACCAAGCGCCATATCGGCTGGCAAACCGCCCACGTTATGGTGAGATTTAATCACATGTGCTTTGCCTGTGGCACTACCAGCAGATTCAATCACGTCTGGATAAATCGTGCCTTGCGCTAACCATTTGGCATTGGCGCATTTTTTCGATTCTTCATCGAAAATTTCCACGAATACGCGGCCAATGATCTTACGCTTAGCTTCTGGATCGGCTTCGCCTTTCATCGCATCGAGGAAACGGTTTTCCGCATCAACGTGGATGATATTCAGGCCGAAATGATCGCCAAACATTTCCATTACTTGCTCGGCTTCGTTCAAACGTAATAAACCGTTATCAACGAATACGCAGGTCAGTTTTTTGCCGATAGCGCGGTGTAGCAGCATAGCCACAACCGAAGAATCGACACCGCCCGATAATCCTAAAATCACTTCATCATCACCGATTTGCTTCTTCAAGCGCTCAATCGCATCTTCGATGATAGAGGAGGGTTTCCAGTTGGCTGCACAGCCACAAATGTCTAAGGCAAAGTGCGATAACATGCGCATACCTTGGCGAGTGTGGGTCACTTCTGGGTGGAACTGTACGCCGAAGAATTGCTTTTCTTCGTTTGCCATAGCGGCAAATGGACAAGTGTCCGTTTTAGCGACCGCCACAAACCCTTCAGGAATAGCCGACACTTTATCGCCGTGGCTCATCCATACGTCGAGTAAGGGTTTGCCGTCACTGCTAACCGCATCTTCGATGCCTTTGAATAGTAAAGAATCCGTCAGCATTTCAATTTGAGCGTAGCCGAATTCACCTTCGCCCACACCTTGGATCACTTTACCACCCAGCTGCTCAGACATAGTCTGCATGCCGTAGCAAATGCCCAGTACTGGCACACCTGCGGTAAAGACGTATTCAGGCGCACGGGGCGAGTTTTCAGCCGTGACACTTTCTGGTCCGCCCGCAAGAATAATGCCATTCGGGGCAAATTCGCGGATTTGGGCTTCGGTGACATCCCAAGCCCATAATTCACAGTAAACGCCGATTTCACGGATACGACGGGCAATCAGTTGAGTGTACTGGGATCCAAAATCGAGGATCAGTATCTTGTGCTCATGAATATCGCTCATGGGTAACCTTTATCTCATCTATTGTTTTAACATTGCTCAAAGCAGCGACTGCCAGCTTTAAGTATTGGATCATACGTTTTACAAAGAGGCGGCTTACGCCGCCCCTCTTATCAAACGATTAAGAACCTGAACGGTAGTTCGGCGCTTCTTTCGTGATAGTCACATCGTGTACGTGGGACTCGCCCATGCCCGCTGAAGTTACTTTCACAAATTGGGCTTTTTCATTCAGCTCTAGAATGGTGGCGCAGCCAGTCAAGCCCATGCATGAACGTAAACCGCCCATATGTTGATGGATGATTTCCTTCAACTTGCCTTTGTAAGGCACGCGCGCTTCCACACCTTCGGGAACTAACTTGTCTGCAGCATTATCCGATTGGAAATAGCGGTCAGAAGAGCCTTGAGACATAGCGCCTAATGAACCCATACCACGGTAGGATTTATACGCACGACCTTGATATAACTCAGTTTCACCCGGTGCTTCCTCAGTTCCCGCAAACATTGAACCCGCCATGATGCAAGATGCACCCGCGGCTAATGCTTTGGCTAAATCGCCAGAGAAACGAATGCCGCCGTCGGCAATCACAGGAATACCTAGGCTCTTCATGGCTGCAGCGGCATCGGATACCGCGGTAATTTGTGGTACGCCCACGCCAGTCACGATACGAGTCGTACAGATAGAACCAGGGCCAATACCCACTTTAACTGCGTTAACACCCGCTTCGACTAAGGCTAATGCACCTTCAGCCGTGGCAACGTTACCGCCAATGATTTGCAAATCAGGATGTTTAGCGCGAGTTTCACGAATGCGTTGTAAAACGCCTTCGGAATGGCCATGGGAAGAATCGATAAGTAAAACGTCAACACCGGCTTTAACCAGAGCGTCAACACGCTCTTCATTACCAGCGCCCGCACCTACGGCGGCACCAACACGTAAACGGCCTAACTCATCTTTACAGGCATTCGGTTTACGTTCGGCTTTTTCGAAGTCTTTAACTGTAATGAGGCCTTTCAGCTTATAGTTATCATCAACCACAAGAACTTTTTCGATACGATGTGAGTGCATCAATTTTTGCACTTCATCTAATTTAGTGCCTTCGGCAACAGTGACTAAACGCGCTTTAGGCGTCATCACTTCTTCTACCGTTTTGCTCCAATCTGTCACGAAACGTACGTCACGGCCAGTGATGATACCAACCAGCTCGTTGGCTTCGTTGACCACGGGATAACCCGCAAAACCATTCTTCAGTGTTAACACTTTCAGATCGGCTAAGGTCGTTGATGGCGTCACAGTTACAGGTTGTTGAACCACGCCCGCTTCGTAAATTTTTACTTTACGAACTTCTTCGGCTTGTTTTTCAATGCTCATGTTTTTATGAATAAAGCCTAAGCCGCCTTCCTGCGCCATCGCGATCGCAAGACGAGCTTCGGTAACTGTGTCCATAGCGGCAGACACTAGTGGGATATTCAATTCAATGGTATTGGTCAGGCGAGTTTTTAGAATGGCGGTATTTGGGAGTACAGTCGAATGCGCAGGAACAAGCAACACATCGTCAAAAGTAAGCGCTTCTTTAATTAAACGTAGCATATGCAACATCTCCCCAGTTGAGTAGGATTTAGAGGTGAAATATTGCGGCGGGATTATACCTTGCATATCGCCACTGGTAAATGGAAAATAGTAAATATCCCCATTTTATTGAGTTATTCGATGCAAGGCACCAAAAACAACATTTATACTGTCTCGCGGCTCAATGGTGAAGTCAGGCAAATCCTCGAGGGGCAACTGGGTAAAATCTGGCTCAATGGCGAAATATCCAACTTTTCCTCCCCCAGCTCAGGGCATTGGTATCTCACCTTAAAAGACCACTCTTCGCAGATCCGTTGCGCCATGTTTAAGGGCCGTAACCAAACGGTCAGCTTTAAGCCCATCAATGGTCAGCAAGTGCTGGTCAAAGGCGCGATCAGCGTTTATGAACCCAGAGGCGACTATCAATTATTAATTGAGTCCATGCTGCCCGCTGGGGATGGATTACTCGCCCAGCAGTTCGATGCACTCAAGATGAAGCTCGCAGCCGAAGGCTTATTCGCCGCCGACACCAAAAGATTGCTACCCAAAAATATTCAACGCATTGGCGTTATTACGTCACCTACGGGTGCGGCGATCCGTGATGTTTTACATGTATTGGCAAGGCGCGATCCTTCGATTGAAGTCATTATCTATCCGACCCAAGTTCAGGGCGAAACCGCGGCGCAGAGTATTTGTCAGGCAATCAATATCGCCAACCAACGTTTAGAAGTCGATGTATTACTGCTCACCCGCGGCGGCGGTTCGCTTGAGGATTTGTGGTGTTTTAACAGCGAAGCCCTCGCCCACACGATTTATAACAGCGCCCTGCCCATTGTCAGCGCCGTCGGCCACGAGGTTGATACGACTATCAGTGATTATGTTGCTGATATCCGCGCCCCAACACCCTCTGCGGGCGCGGAGCTATTATCACAAGACAGTGATAATAAGGCGCAAAAACTCGCCACAGCCTTATCGCGCCTGCAACAAAGCGCGAAACATTATCAGCTTAAACAAGAAAGACGACTTAGTTTGCTAGAGCACAGACTGCAACGCCAAGACCCTAAACGGACTTTGCAGCAGTTCGAACAAAGATTCGATGAGATGCAATTACGACTAGAGTCCGCGCTGTCGAATCGCTTGCATCTGCTCAGCCGCCGTCAGCAGTTGCTCGCAAGCCGCCTTGAACAGCAATCTCCCAAGCATAAACTCGCCATTGAGGGTAACCGCTTAAGTTATCTTGCGAGCCGCTTACAGGATGCATTGCAGGACAAACTCAGCCAAAGTGAACAGCGGATAAAATACGCGGCCCATCAACTCGAAACCGTCAGTCCGCTTGCCACTTTAAGCCGTGGTTACAGCATTACCACTGACATCCACAATCAAGTGGTCGACTCTGCTGATAAACTGGCCATAGGTGATAGTTTGCAGACCCGCTTGCGCCATGGACAAGTGATTTCAACCGTCACTCAGATAAAGCCGCTCGAATAAATCTACATGACGCTGAAATAGTCTTAAAACACAAAAGGAACCCTAAGGTTCCTTTTGTTTCAAATGTGTCTGGTAAAAAACACTATTTGGTTTTTCTGTCTTTGATATGGCTTTGTGCGCGTTTGCGACGGCGCTCTTGGCTCATAGTTAACTTCTCAGTCTTGTTTTCAAATGGGTTATCACCCTCTTGGAAACGTAGCTGGATTGGCGTACCCACCACTTTCAACGAACGACGGAAGTAGTTCATCATGTAACGCTTGTACGAGTCAGGCAGTCTACTCACTTGGTTACCGTGAATGACCACGATTGGCGGATTGTAACCACCGGCGTGAGCGTATTTAAGCTTCACACGGCGACCATTCACTAATGGCGGCTGGTGATCGTCCTGCGACATTTGCATAATACGAGTCAACATAGAAGTGCTGACGCGGCGTGTGGCACTGTCGTAAGCTTCTTCAATCGATTCAAATAAATGGCCAACACCAGTACCGTGCAGCGCCGAAATAAAGTGAATACGGGCAAAGTCGATAAAACCAAGACGACGGTCAAGCTCGCTTTTCACACGATCTTTAATCCCTTGGTCGATACCATCCCACTTGTTGACGGCAATAACCAAAGCGCGACCCGCATTGAGTGCGAAACCCAACAGACCTAAATCTTGTTCGGCAATCCCTTCACGGGCATCGATGATAAGCAACACCACGTTAGCATCTTCAACCGCTTTCAAGGTCTTGATCACTGAGAATTTCTCAATGACTTGATGTACTTTACTGCGGCGACGAACACCCGCAGTATCGATAATCACGTACTCGCGACCTTCGCGTTCCATTGGAATGTAAATACTGTCACGGGTCGTACCGGGTTCATCAAATACCACGACACGCTCTTCACCTAGAATACGGTTAGTCAGGGTTGACTTACCGACGTTAGGTTTACCGATGATCGCCAGCTTGATAGGTAAATCTTGCAGACGCTTTTGCTCAGCTTCGGCTTCTTCTTCGGTATATTCACGCTCTTCAGTAACTTCGTCTTCACCTTGACGCACAATGCCCATCGCTTCGGCATAAGGGGTCAGCGCGTATTCGATCATATTAGTCACGCCGCGTCCTTGAGACGCCGCCATTTGGTAAACTTCACCTAGACCTAAAGACCAAAACTCGGCACAAGCTGAATCGGCATCAATACCGTCAACTTTGTTAGCAACCACAAAGGTGGTTTTTTGACGGCTACGTAAGTGCTGTGCAATCGACAGATCCGCAGCGGTTAAACCCGCGCGCGCATCGGTCATAAATAGAACGACATCGGCTTCTTCAATGGCAGCAAGGGATTGCTCAGCCATTTTCGTCTCGATCCCTTCTTCAGTGCCATCGATACCGCCGGTATCGACCACAATGAACTCATAGCCGGATAAGAATGCTCGACCATATTTACGGTCACGTGTTAGGCCAGGAAAGTCAGCAACCAGCGCATCACGCGTGCGCGTAAGACGATTAAATAGGGTGGATTTACCGACGTTCGGCCGACCAACAAGGGCCACTACAGGGATCATGATTTTGCCTCTAAAAAACTTTTCAATAAAAAGCCCCCGGAACACACTTCCAGGGGCTCAGCAAGGATAACACTTTTAACTATGGAAGTGTTACAACAGCCAACTTTCCGCTGCGACCTTGAACATAGATTTTATCATCCACCACTAACGGCTGGCTGTATAATCCTGAGCTGTCCACTTGGACACGACCCACAATCGTCCCTGTACTGCGATCGATGAAGTGTAAATAACCTTCGAAATCACCCACAACTAAATAGTCTTTATATACAGCCGGAGATGTCAGAGTGCGGTTAGCTAACTCAGAATTACTCCACAGTTCCAAACCGTTACGTTTATCAACTGAGTAGATACGGCTGTGATCGTCAACTAAGTACAAGCTTAGGCCCGCTGATGCTAACTCGTTAAAGCTAGAATACTTACGTGTCCACACAACTCGACCCGTGCGCAGTTCCATCGACACTAAGTTACCGTTGTAGCTCACTGCATATAAGTTGTCGCCAAGGATCAAGGGCGTCATATCCACGTCGGCCATACGCGTAAACTCGTTACCACCCGTTGGATTGTAAATCGCCTGTTCCCACGCAGCTTGACCATTGTTTTTAATCACAACAGCCACTTTGCCATCGGCGGTACCTATGAAGAAACCACCCGCTTCGTAAGCTGCAGAACCTGTACCGCGCAGGGTCAGATTCGGCAATTGCATTTCATACACCCACAGCTTAGCGCCAGTATCGACGTTAAACGCTTCGAGTGAACCAGAACTGGTACTGACCACCACGACGTCATCGGCCACAGTGGGAGCAGACAGTAATTCACCGCCAGCAACGACATGCCATAACACTTGACCATCTTCAGCGTTCAATGCAGCAAGCAGCCCACTTTCGCCACCTAAAAAGACTTTATTACGCGCAGCAGTCACACCAGCAGCAATACGCGCACCTTTATTTTTCGCTAAAGCGTTATCACGAAACTCTTCGCTGAAATCTTTAGTCCAAACGCGCTCGCCAGTGGCCTCATCGAAGGCAACCACTTCACCATAACGGTCGGCGGCAAAAATTTTTCCGTAACTAACGGCGGGGGCGAGGCGAGAATAATAATCACCAACACCATTACCGACAGAGGCGCTCCAACTCACTTCAGGAAACACTGTCGCCTGAATGGCAGTTAACTCACTTACCGGTTCTTCTTCGACATCGCTCGACGAACAGGCGGATAACATGGCCAGACTTAATCCAGCGGCTAGCAGGTTTTTGCACCAAGACTTCATCAAGGGATCCCTTATGCCTGATTTAGGCTATCAAGTTTGATTTTAAGCGCAGGGCTTGTCACCACACCACCATTGTCCATGGCAGCTTGATAAGCTGTTTTTGCCTTCTCAACTTCACCTTGACGTACTAAGAAATCACCTTTCAACTCATCGCGCTGAGCAAAGAAAGCTTTATCTGTTACTTGATCTAAGGTCGCTAGAGCTGCATCAATTTGACCTTGCTCTGCTTGTACTCGTGCTACACGCAAAGTCGCAATCACATCTAAACCAGCACCAGGTTTAGCCGCAATCACCTTGTTCAAAGCATCAATCGCTTTTGGATAATCCTTCGCTTCTACCGCAGTTTTGGCCACGATCAATTCTAACAAGGCTTGATAGCCCTTTTGATCGTGATTTTTAGAAAACTCGGCGACACCCGCAAGCATAGCGGCTTCATCGGCAGATTTAGTGGTCAAATTTTGGAACGCTTTTGAAGCTTCTTCCGCTTGCGCCACTTTAACGTCAGAATAATAATTCCACGCATATAGGCCGCCTAAACCCACTACGGCACCGATTAAAATTGAATTTCCGTAATCTTTCCAGAACTGCTTGATAGCATCAACTTGTTGTTCTTCTGTGCTATAAATTTCCACGCGCACGTCCCCTTTATTTGATCAGTTCAGCCAAAAATGCGCCTAAGGCACTTCGAGCTACCCGTTGTTGTTCGATGTCATTGCGTAAATGTTTAACCGTAACCATACCTTCGGCAAGTTCATCTTCACCTATCAGTAGTGCCACACTCGCACCGCTTTTGTCGGCACGCTTCATTTGTTTCTTCACGTTACCGCCGCCACAGTGACTCATCACTTTAAGGTTTGGCAGTGCGTTACGTAATTCCTGCGCGACCTTGATGGCTTCAACCAGACAGCTATCACCCATGGCCGTGACATACACATCCACTTCTGGCGGAATATCTTTGGTCAGCTCTAAGGTTTCAAGCAGCAAGACAATGCGCTCTAAGCCCATAGCAAAACCGACCGCTGGAGTATCTTTACCACCTAACTGGGCGACTAAACCATCGTAGCGACCACCCGCAAGTACAGTACCTTGTGAGCCTAAACTAGATGTAACCCATTCAAATACAGTACGATTATAGTAATCTAAACCACGTACTAGACGCGGATTAATGGTGTATTTGATACCCACAGCATCAAGTAGTTCACGCAATTGTGAAAAATGTGTCTTCGATTCTTCACCGAGAAAATCCATTAACTCAGGTGCATCAACCAATATGGCTTGGACATTTTGATCTTTTGAATCCAATACTCGCAGCGGATTGCTGTACATGCGACGCTTACTGTCTTCATCGAGCGCATCTTTATGCTGCTCTAAAAACGCAATCAAGGCATCACGATAAACAGCTCGCTCAGCAGGATCACCTAAGGTATTTAGCTCTAGCGAGACGTGCTCGCTAATACCGAGTTTTTCCCACAGGCGTGCCGATAGCATCAAGACTTCAGCATCAATATCAGCCGAGCCAATGCCATACACTTCAACGCCAAATTGGTTAAACTGACGATAACGGCCTTTTTGTGGACGTTCGTGGCGGAACATAGGACCCATATACCAAAGACGTTGCTCTTGGTTATATAGCAGACCGTTTTCGTTACCTGCACGCACTGTCGACGCGGTACCTTCAGGGCGTAGCGTTAAGCTGTCACCGTTATTATCTGCGAAGGTATACATTTCTTTTTCAACAATATCAGTCACTTCACCGATAGAGCGTTTAAAAAGATCGGTATTTTCCACTATTGGAGTGCGGATTTCGCTGTAACCGTAAGCACTGACGCTCGAACGTAGTACCGCTTCCACTTTTTGCCATAGAGGACTTTGAGTTGGCAGAATGTCATTCATTCCGCGAATCGCTTGGATCTGTTTTGCCACTGTATCGACTCGTCCGATTTCGCTAAATTAATAAAAATGTCACGCATTATAGGCTTTTGAGCGTAAAACGTAAAACGACCCCGTCGGTTTCGGGGCCTAGCTCAACATCATTAGGCGTAATCTATGCCAAATGCGGGTACATATTACTCAGTTGTGTCTTTTATTTGAATACGGTTCGCCATTTGACTGGCTTTTGCGCGAATTTTCGCTTCAAGGGAATCGACAATGTTGTCGTTGTCAAAACGTTCTTTTTGACGTTCACCCTCATCATAGTAACCGCTCTTATTGTGCCCACCGGTTAAACCGATGTGCGACACTAAGGCTTCACCTGGGCCGTTAACTACGCAGCCGATAATAGACACATCCATGGCGGTAGTCACGTCTTCGAGGCGACGCTCTAACTCATTGACTGTACTGATCACATCGAACTCTTGACGAGAACAAGATGGACAGGCAATGAAGTTAATGCCACGGCTACGAATACGCAGCGACTTTAAAATGTCAAAACCGACTTTGATTTCTTCGACCGGATCAGCGGCCAAGGAAATACGTAGGGTATCACCTATGCCTTCGGCCAATAACATACCTAAGCCTACGGCCGATTTCACTGAACCCGCGCGCGCGCCACCGGCTTCGGTAATGCCTAAATGCAGGGGTTGACGAATTTGTTTTGCTAATAAACGGTAAGATTCGACCGCTAAAAATACATCGGAGGCTTTAACGCTGACCTTAAACTGGTCAAAGTTCAATCTGTCCAGAATATCCACATGGCGCATGGCTGATTCAAGCAAGGCTTCAGGTGTGGGTTCTTTGTACTTGTCCATTAGATCTTTCTCTAATGAACCACCATTCACACCAATACGGATGGGAATATTATGATCACGGGCACATTCCACCACGCTACGAATACGCTCTTCATTGCCTATATTGCCCGGATTGATTCGAAGGCAATCGACACCGTACTCGGCAACTTTTAGAGCAATGCGATAATCAAAATGAATGTCGGCCACTAAAGGAACATTGACCGCTTGCTTAATGAGCTTAAAGGCTTCAGCCGCATCCATAGTAGGTACAGAGATACGCACTATATCGGCACCGACTTTCTCTAAGGCACGAATTTGAGCAATTGTCGCTTCAACATCTGTGGTCTTAGTATTAGTCATTGACTGAACAGCAATCGGCGCCCCATCACCAATCGGTACATTACCCACATAAATGCGGGTGGAAGGACGTCTTTTTATGGGAGTTTCATTATACATGCTTAATACGCTCTATTTCGGTACGTGCTGCAGATCATTACGCGGTCGTTAGGCTTTAGGCAAGGTTAAACGCGCGACTCGTCCCTTGGGGAAATCCGCTAGGCTAACAATTTGACCATCTAAGCTTAAGGTCGCTACATGGGGTGCACCTAAAATGACTTTAAACGGTGGCACACCGCTCACTTGCACTGTTGCGCCAGCGCCTTTAACACCATCGACTAACGCTTTACCTTTAGCATCAACAATGTTTATCCAGCAATCACCCGTCAACTGGACATCTATAATCGATTGTCCTGCAACAGCAACCAAAGTACTTGCTGCAGTGGCAGTGGTCGTTGATGTTGTGGTCGGTGAAGGCGTTGCACTAACAGGCTGTTGGACTACAGGAGCTGTCGTTTGCGGAACCGATGGCGTTGTCGTAGTGGCTGCGATTGCTGAACCGCCATCTTCATTACTCGTATCAACGGTCTGAGGATAATTATTGTCCGTTGGTCCTGTGCTGACATCAATAGTGCTTGCATCAGTATCTTTAATTGGACCATCGATAGACATTGAGCCGTTTGCGGCAATCTCAGTCAAACGAGGACTGGCATCCGTTTCGGTCAATAACACATCACCTGGCAGCGTCTGATTAGCTGCTGCGACCTCTTCAGCCGTGGGTTGCGACACATCAATAGTGCTTAGCAAGGTGGTTTTTTGCATCCACCAGACGACTAACGAACCGAGTAACACTATGACGATAAAAATACTCAGCCAAGTTAAACGTGTATCGCGAGCTTGATATGTGGTTTTGCGTGAAAAACTTTGCATTGCAGGCTCAGTCACAACTGGCACTTGCTGCACAAGACAAGCTTCAATCAAAGCCGCATCGGCACTGACCATACGCGCGTAGTTTTTCACATAGCCACGTACATAAGTCGATGAGGCTATATTCGTAAAATTGTCAGCTTCAATATCTTCAATAATACGAGGACGTAGATGCAGCTTTACAGCGGCATCTTGAATACTAAGGCCCATTTTTTCGCGGGCGGCTTTTAATAAAGTACCAAGCGTGACATCTAGCGCGACTGATTGCGGTGCTACCGACTCAACTGGCGCATTGGTTTCATGATCTTTCATTGATGCAAATTAACTCTGTATTGCTTGGCCTGAGGTGATGCTGGGAATTTGGCAAGCAATAAAATACCAAATCTCTTCACAGCGGCATCATCATTCACTGCCTGCTCTATTTTGATCCCGAGCGCTAAACTTTCTGGAGTTTGCTCAGCCACTTGGTGATAGCGCGCTAATTGGTTTCGCGCCTGAATAAAATCACCTTGATCGACTTCTAACTCTGCCAACTCCAGTAATGACACCGAGCGTCTCGGGTCATACTTTAACGCCATCTGAAAATACTGTCGTGCCTTTTCTGCTTGTCCTGCTTCGCGACTACAAAGACCTAAGTTCTCATAGCTTGAAGCAGTGCGCGTATATTTGGGCATTTCAATTGCGGCCAAAAACATTTTTTCAGCTTTGTTGTATTGCTTTTGTTGGCACAAAAACACCCCGAAATTATTCATGGAATCGCCAGAGGCGTCCTTAGTACTAATGGCATTCATGTACGACTCTTCGGTACGCACTAAATCGCCCACGGTTTGATAGTAATAAGCCAGAGCGGTATGCACATCTTCGAGCTCTGGAGCATATTCTAATGCTTTATCAAGATTGTATTTGGCTTGTTCCGTGCTACCTCGATTTAAATAGGTTAAACCGAGCTGCATCCGCTCCCTTGCGGCGGCGACTTTGTCTAACTTTCGTTCCGAAACAGGAATATCTGTCCCAGTATAAGTACGCTCAGTGACGCATCCTGTCATCAATAATGACAGGCTTAAAATCAATGAAAACCTTGGCAATCCATGCTTCATGGGCAAGCCTATAAATCTGTGCAAACAAAGAGTTAATTCATTGTGACTGAAATCTGGTTTTCTTGCATGCGTTTTTTCGCTAAACGTTTCGTTCTGTCGCGAATATCACCAGCTAACTGACCGCAAGCGGCATCAATGTCATCTCCACGGGTTTTACGTACGATGACAGTAAAACCGTATTCCATAAGAACCTTAGAAAAACGGTCGATACGTGAATTAGATGAGCGGCCATAAGGCGAGCCAGGATACGGATTAAATGGGATCAGATTCACCTTACAAGGTGTATCTTTCATTAACTTAGCTAACTCATGGGCTTGATCTGTGCTGTCGTTGATATGATCTAGCATCACATATTCAACTGTCACGCGGCCGCGGTTAGCATTTGATTTAGCAATATAGCGACGAATACCCGCTAAAAACTCATCCAGCGGATACTTTTTATTGATCGGGACCAGAATGTCACGCAACTCATCATTGGGTGCATGAATACTGACAGCAAGTGCCACATCGATGGCATCGCCCAGTTTATCTAACGCTGGCACTACGCCTGAGGTTGATAAAGTCACGCGGCGCTTTGATAAACTAAAACCAAAATCATCGAGCATGATGTCCATCGCAGGGATCACATTGGCTAAATTGAGTAATGGCTCACCCATGCCCATCATCACGACGTTAGTGATCGGACGCTCGCCCGTGTCTTTTGCAAATCCTAAAAAGTGCGACACGCGCCAGATTTGGCCGACGATTTCAGAAACCGTTAAGTTACGGTTAAAACCTTGCTGACCCGTCGAGCAGAAAGTACATTCCAGCGCACAGCCAACCTGTGAAGATACACACAAGGTCGCACGATCATCCTCAGGAATATAAACCGTTTCCACTTCTTGGCCTTGGCCAACATTAATTGCAAATTTTATCGTACCATCGGTCGATTTTTGGAAACTCGAAATTTCTGGTGCAACGATCTCGCAGCGGGCCGCCAACTTTTGACGTAACACTTTGTTGATGTTGGTCATCTCTTCGAAGTCACTGACACCGAAATGATATAGCCATTTCATGAGCTGATCGGCACGAAAGGGTTTTTCACCCATTTCCGCAAATAATGCGCGCATCGCCTTACGATCAAGGTCTAATAAATTGATCTTCTTTTCACTCATATAGCTAACCTCAACACCAAAAACCGGATCCTGTAACAGGGCGGCGAATTATACAGACGCAAATAAATTTTAGCCAGTAACTCAATTCACCTATGATAGAATCTCCAAGGGCTAATATTGGCCTAAAATACGGAGTTGTAATTCCACCTATATGTTAACCCTCATCATTATAGTGCTTGTCGCTGTCGCTGTTTCTTTTCTGTGCAGTGTGTTCGAAGCTGTTCTGTTATCGGTTACCCCAAGTTATATCGCATCACTCGAACAAACTGACAGTGCCGCAGCCGCGCGCTTGCGTAGATTGAAAGAGAATGTCGAAGCCCCTTTGGTGTCAATCCTTACCCTAAATACTATCGCTCATACCGTCGGTGCCGCCGTTGCAGGTGCGCAAGCGGCTAAAGTATTTGGTGACGATATGTTAGGTGTTTTCTCGGGCGTATTAACCTTTATTATCCTGTTTTTCTCAGAAATCATTCCTAAATCATTGGGTGCAAACCATTGGCGTCGCCTCGCACCAAGTGTTTCTGTTGCCGTGCTGTGGATGAAGCGTACCACTAAACCGCTGATCTGGATGTCACAGCAAGTCACTCGCCTAATGGGCAAAGGTGATGAAGGCCACTACATACGCCAAGAGATGAGTGCTATGGCCAAAATTGGCCATGAATCCGGTGAGCTTGATGAGCAAGAGTCAAAAATTTTGACGCAAATGCTGAAGGTGCGAGATATGCCAGTTACGGCGATCATGACGCCGCGCACTGTTATGTTTTCTTTGCCCATAGATCTCACCCAAAATGAGTTTGTGCGCCAATACCGCGACAAGCCTTTTACCCGAATTCCAGTTTACGACCAAGATCATGATGATGTGATTGGTTACATTACCCGCACCGATGTATTGCTAGCAGAGCGTTACACGCCAGAAGCACCGATTGGTGAACTTAAACGGAGTTTATTTGTGGTGCCTGAAACTGCAAAAATTCTGCCACTTTTTGAGCGTATGATTAAACGTAACACCCAAATTGCGATGGTGGTCGACGAGTACGGCAGTAGCCAAGGTATCGTAACTCAAGAAGATATCATCGAATCTATGTTAGGATTAGAGATTGTCGATCTAAACGACCCCGCGACCGATATGCAGCAATTGGCACGTAAACTTTGGACTAAGCGCATGAAGCAAAAAGGCATTCGCCTATCCGATGACGGTGATTTTGAAGCCGCATCCGATGATGACGAAGCCAAATCCGGCTGAAGGCTAACCAAGTTTAGTGCTTGTTAATATAAAGGGAGCCTAGCTCCCTTTATTCTTTTAGAATGCGGATGACTCAGAACCCTCTGAAACTCGCATTTTCAGGTTGCTTGGGTATATACTCACCCGCCGTAATAGAGGTAAGTTATGACACAGAGCTACACACTCTCACTCGCGCACATTAATGACACCCATTCGAATTTTGAACCCTGCCGCGTCCAATTTAGCCTTAACATAGGCCAACATAAGCTAGATGTGACCAGCCATAGCGGTGGTTATGCCCGCATCGGCCATCACATCACAAAAGCGCGTCACACCGCTGAACAAACCAATACGCCTTTTATTTTCCTGCATGGTGGTGACAGCTTCCAGGGCACGCTGTACTTCAGCCATTTTAAAGGTAAGGCAAACGCCCACTTACTCAATCTGTTGGCACCTGATGCTATGGTCATTGGCAACCACGATATCGATGAAGGTAACGCCAGACTTGCCGAGTTTGCCAAGCAAATTGATTTCCCATTACTTGCAGGCAACATGGATTTAAGCCAAGAGGATCTCAACAAACCCGGTTGTCTGCGGGGTTTGCCTAATATCTTGGATTATGATCATGAGCAAAAACGCGCGAAATACCTGCTTAAGCCCTTCCACGATAAGACATTAGCCATTGTCGGTATTACCTTAGATCAGATGAAAGAGATCGCTCGTCCCGATCCTGACACCCATTTTGTCGATGCTATCGCCACTACCGCGCACACGATTGAGCACCTTAAAAATCAAGGTATTAAGCATATTATCGTGCTCAGTCACTTAGGCTTAGATCAGGATAAACGCCTCGCGGCTGAAGTCGATGGTATTAGCCTTATCGTCGGCGGTCACACGCATACGCTACAGGGGGATTTTCGCGCCTTAGGTTTGAGCAACCTGCCCTACGGTGAAGTTATTAATAACACACCCATAGTGCATGCGGGTAAATATGCCGAAGTCGTCGGCTTAGCCGAGATAACGTTTGACGCTGATGGGAAAGTGCTGAATTTAAAGGGCGGCAACTATTTCATGCTGGATCAACACTTTATCTTAAGTGCTAACACGGCCGTCGATAACCAAGATTACCAAGCGGTGCGCCAACAGCTCAGTCAGCATCCGAATATCTTTTGGGATGATGCCGATGCCGATATCGATGGCGTGATCCGAGATATCTACAAACCCGCTATCGCAGAGATGGAAAACAAAGTGTTAGCACTGGTGCCGAAGAACTTAGTCCATACCCGCTTACCCTCTAAAGCCCTGCCCCACGGCAGTGAAATAGCACCTTGGGTGAGTCGCAGCATGTTCCAAGAAGCCAAACTGGTCGACCCTAGGGTGAACTTTGCTCTGCATAATGCCGGCGGTGTACGCCAGTCAGTGGCCCAAGGTCAGTTGACGCTAGCGGATGTGATGGGGCAGTTGCTGCCCTTCGAATTGCCATTAGTTAAATATGAAATTCAAGGCCAGTTCCTCTATCAAGCGCTCGAATCGGCGATTAACGCGGCAACCAACAACAGTGTCCGTGGTACAGGTGCTGGAAGCTTCCCCTACACTTACGGCCTACGGTATTACTACGATGGGCGACGCCCACTGGGTGAGCGTTTATTTAGATTGGAGATGATGCAGCAGGACAGCCAATCACTATGGTATCCCGTTGAACCTGAGTCACTTTACGTAGGAGTTTCAACATCTTATACCGCCGCTGGTAAAGAAGGTTATTCTCCATTGCTGCAAGCCCGCTGGCAGGAGTCGATGGAGTCACTGACTTTGCCACAGGCCTTTATTCGATTCTTGAATCGCTCACCGAATCTGTCTGATTTATTGTCACAGCATGTGCATTACACCAGCCACAGCCAACGTATAGGTTAGGCGCTATGCTCCTCATGGCGTAAACATTAATGCTGTGAGGTGCAAAGTGAGTGGCAACTTACAAAGCACTAAACAAACCTGAGCTTAAAATTGCCAATCACATTGCGGTAAACGCGCAGTAAACCAATCCTGCGCCTTGCCTTCAGCATATTTACGCCATGCCATAAACACAGCTTGCGTTGGGCGCGGCATTTCCACATGACAAGCCACTAGGCTTCCCGCCGCCAACGCATCTAAGATCAAGTGCTTTGGAATGTAACCCACACCTAATCCCAATTGCTGCGCCTTAATTTTGGTCTGCATATTCGGCACACGGATCACTTGGCGACTATCAAATAAACCACTTGATCGCTGTGCTAGGGCAGTCGAACTATCTGCTACCACAATAGAAGGAAATTGCAGCAATGCCTCGGTCGGAATTGGACCTGCATGTTGCGCCAATGGGTGCGCAGGATTTAAAGCAAATACAAACTCCAACTCCCCAATTTCAACCACATGATATTGGCCTTTGGGCAACTCCCCTGTTACGCCGATGGCGATATCGGCACGGCCAGAATAGAGCGCATCCCACCCGCCACCTAAGGACTCTTCGCTGATATTCACAGTCACTTGCTTACCCAGCTCAGTAAACTCACCAATCAACTGCAGCAGGGGTAAATCCGGCACCACTGTATCTATGGCTAAGGTCAATGAAGACTCCCAGCCTGTCTCAAGTTGACGCACCGCCTCTTCGAGCCTTGATGTTGCCGCAAGGATTTCTCTGCCTTGGCGCAGCACAAGTTGACCGACTAAGGTCAGCTCGGCGCGCTGGCCCTTACGTTCAAATAATTTTGTACCTAAATCGCTTTCCAGTTTCTGCACTGTGTAGGTCAGTGCCGACGGCACCCGAAACAAAGACTCGGCAGCAGCGGAAAAACTGCCTTTCTTATCAATAGCATCGAGCACGATTAATCCATCGAGACTAATAGATGGCAACATATAAACCTCACATTCAAATTATTTGAAGTAGACATTGAAAATGTTCCGATTTTCTTTGCCAAAGGTCAAGTCTACACTGCTTAGCAATGGAGAGGTTCTGCGGAACTGCAGCCAAACTGACTTAAGACTGAGTGAACAATACACTTAACTATTCGTTAAATAATTTGAAATGAGGAATATCCCATGAAAGCACTGATCACAAAAACACTGAAATCAGCCCCGAGTTTTGCCCCACTGGCACTGCGCATTCCTATCGGGATCATCTTAATCGCCCATGGTTCACAAAAACTGTTTGGCTGGTTTGGCGGTTACGGCTTAGAAGGCACTGGACAATGGATGGCATCCATTGGTTTGACGCCAGGTTACTTAATGGCATTGATGGCAGGTTCAAGTGAATTCTTCGGCGGCCTGTTCCTATTGCTCGGCCTGCTGACTCGCCCAACGGCCCTCGTCTTGTCATTCACTATGGTTGTGGCGATTTTCTCGGCACATATAGGCAACGGTCTGTTCCTTGCCAATAACGGTTACGAATTTGGTCTCGCCCTATTAGCAGCCACAGTCTCATTGACGGTATCTGGTGCTGGTAAATTCGCTGTAGATAACCTATTCGCTAACCGCATCAAATAAAGGGGAAAGCAAGATGATCACATTAAGAAAAGCACAAGATCGCGGTCAAGCAGACTTAGGCTGGCTAAAGAGTCAACATACCTTCTCTTTCTCTAGCTACTATGACCCAGAGCACATGGGGATATCATCCCTAAGAGTCATCAACGATGACAGAGTGGCACCCGGCGCAGGTTTTGATACCCATGGTCATAAAGACATGGAGATCATCAGTTACGTGATATCCGGCACTATCGCTCACAAGGATAGCTTCGGCAATATCAAAACCTTACCCGCAGGAGAGTTTCAATTGATGTCTGCAGGTAAAGGCATTTACCACAGCGAGTTTAATGCCTCTAAAACCGAGCCGCTGCACTTTTTACAGATTTGGATCCGCCCAGATACTTTAGGCATAGATGCGGGTTATCAGCAAAAAGCATTTGAGCAAAGCTCGCCACTGACAGCCGTGGTGACGCCAAACGGTGAAAATGGCACGCTCAAAGTGCAACAAGATGCGACCCTATATCGTTTAGTGTTGAGTGAAGGCGAAAAAGTAACGATGGACAGAAGCGCCGCTCAAGCAAATCGTCATCTGTATGTTCAATTGATTGAAGGTACGTTGGATATCAATGGCACAACACTCACGGCTGGGGATGGCGCGCATCTGACACAACTCGCGAGTGTCGACTTTACTGCAACAAGCGGCCCAGTTACCGCATTAGTGTTCGACTTGTCGCCTAACGCGTAATACAAATGATTTAACAAAGCGATTAAATAATGCGGCTTCACTATTTATTAGTGATTAGCAAACTACCAAGCAAACGATTGAGTAAGTGATTAGATGCCAGCTTGATAAGCACTCACCGAGAAGCACTGCCACAAGTCATCTTTGGCAGTGTTTTTTATTGGCGCTTCTATGGCGATGTTATAAAGCAGTGCTAACGGCTTCGTTTAGCTACCAGAACAGCCCTTGATAAGCTGAGTTAGAGGGCGAGCGTCATGCTGAAGTTAACCAATACTTGAGCTTGGCCCTGTGCTTTATCCGTCGCATTCAAAAAACGCTTATGTTCATTACGACGAATACTGCGAAATCCCTGTTTCTCAAAAAAAGGTCGCGCGAGATAGGATGCTTCAACCGTTAATCGTTTCAGCGCTAAGATTTTAACTTCTTCAAACAACGCAAAATACAAAGAGGTAGCCACCCCAGAACGGGCATATTCTGGATGAACAAACAAGCATTCCACTTCGGCAGCGGCTTCAACATCGCTGTCGGCGCCTATCTTAAGATTGATAAAACCAACCAGCATATTATCGGTTTCGGCAACCCAAATAGTGGTTCCCTGTAAGCGTTCAAGCCAATAACTCTCGCTGCGGGTTTCACCTTCGATATAAGCCCATGCAGAGCGTTCGGCGAAGGAGTAAAACTCGCCAGAGCCTTGCATTACACTCGCCTCAAATATTGCCGCCAGCTGCGAGACATCCGATGGCGTAAATAGTCGAATCTTCATTCTCTGCCCTCCATCTTGAATCATTAATTGACTTAGATTAACCGAATTCTAATTTAAGCTAAACAGTGCTTATTTAGTTAAATAGTGTCACTAAACGGCGTTAAGCTAATGTTTTACTGTAGAATACCTTACATCACTTTCTAGCTGAAACCATAATAAACGCGCGTTAAATATTCTTTCCTATATTCTTTTCCATATAGAAACCGGGGATCACTTGTCCAAGTTTTTGCTGATAACTGCGCTGTATTTGAATAAATCCCATCCGAGTAAACAACCCTTTAGAGAGATAAGATGCGTCCAAGCTCAAGCGCACATAGCCTTGTGCCTTAGCCCAAGCTTCTAAAACAAGATAAGCGCGCTCACCTAATCCTTGACCTTGATAATCTGGATGTATATATAAGCTATCTAAGTAACCTTGACGGGGGAAATGAGTTTCGACATTGATAAAACCGCAACAAACTGAAGAAGCAGTAGCTTCATCTATGGTTAAAACCACCCACGCCTTCGAGCGACGTAACCGTAAATCCCAATGTTTAGCCGATCTTGGCGCCGCAGACCAAGCCATAAGCTGCGCCTGCGCATAACGAACATGGGTAATGCTGTGCACGCAAAGATGAAATAACTCACTCACTTCACGTGCATAACATGACTGATAAGGCTGGATCTCGAACTGTTCAAACGCCATAACTTAGTGATCCCCTGCTGAGTAATAACGGCTAGAAAAATAGCCGCTATTTTGCCGCCTTTGTCCCCATCGAGATAGTCACAAACTCAGATTTAGCGGCATTGAACGCTAAAAACAAAAACGGCCTCGAAAGTATCGAAGCCGTTGAATTACAGAGGCGCTCAGGTTAGCGCACTCGATACTGCTGACTATTTCTTATCGATTTGGCCAACAAATAACAGTTTATCAAAGGTGCGGTTCAAGGTTTTGCTGGTGAATTCGTTCATCCACATTTGCTCAACCACAGCCACTTTATCGCCTTTGCTCACTTCAGTTTGAGGACCCGCGGCCCAAAAAGTGGTATCAGCTTCTTTAATCTGTACGTAGGTGTAACCACCACCGTTCATCGTATCAACAACAGTACCTTCGTGGGTGACACCCTGAGCCCAAGCACTTGACATGCCTAACGCTAAAGTCGCTACTGCCGCTAATTTTACCCATTTTGCCATCATGCCTGCGTTCCTTTTGTTTTGCTAATATGCTGCATTAAAGCACGCTAAAAACAATAAATCGCTAATCTCTATCACGAAATACAACACTTATCGCAAAAGCAGTATTTTTCTTAAAAGAAGGGAACTCATTTCAACAGCGGTTTTAGCATGCCTTCTAAGCCATTAAGTTTGATTTCGTACATTAGGGCTAATTGCTCACCAAGTTTCCCTTGAGGAAAACCTTGCTTATGAAACCACACCAGATAAGGTTCGGGTAATTCGAGCAACTTACGTCCAGCGTACTTACCAAAGGGCATTTTTTGATTAACAGCATCAATAAGGAGTTGCTGATCCATAGGTTGTTATCTCATACAGAACGTCACGATAATCCTACGGATGCTACAACATAAGCGAACGAATGTCGCCGTTAACTCACGCAAAAGTGACTATATACCCAAGGGCTAAAATACGCGCTAGCTAACACCTAAAAGGCATTCTCACACGAATATTAAGCGATAATTTTTAACAGATTAGGCCCTAAATTAGCGCAGGGAGCATACTGAAAACCATATTCACTACATAAGCGCTCATGCTCACCATGGGCGGTCATACTGACACAAGTTCCCGCACTCGCATGGTCATCAACAAAGGCCATCACCCGCTCAAGTATTATCTTTGCTAGCCCATAGGATTGGTATTCGGGTAAGACAATAAAATCTTCAATCATCAAATGCCCAGGCTTGTTGTCATAAACACATGCCGTTGCCAATAGATTAGATTTAGCGGCCCCAGCGCCGGCATGCTCCAATTCAGTCTTGTCACTTAATCGAATAGAGACCCAGAACAATGCCTGTACATCCGCAAGTTCAACGCCAATAGAAGGGAGGCCAACAGTGGCCCGCAGATTAAGTAGTTCATGAAATAACGGTGCAGTTTCAACGAGTTCAAACTTAATAGGCATAATAGTTTTGATATCCATTTGGCATCCCTTCTCCATGGTTGAAATTTCAAGCGATTTAGACGTCAGTCTATAGAGATGATAAAGCCAGCATTTGGCAGTTTGATGACAAGTGCCTCACCAAACAAGACCACTTTCGACTGAGAAGCTGATAATTTACTCAGATCAGTTAATAACATTTAGAAATATAAAATTAACATTTTTACCAAGGAAGAAATAAAAAACTACACCCTAAATCCTATGCACAGTTACCGATCACCACAAACAAACCTTTTAGCAGACGGATAACAGATAAAACAATGTAAAACCAATAAGATAACAAAAAAATTTCATAAATCCCTCGTTTCATCTTTTTTGTCAAATTAACGGCATATGACCAGATACTGACAGAAAAACGCCTACGACAATTTAATTAAAAAACGTCAAAAATCAGCCAATTGACCGAGATTAACATTAGGTTTACATTCGATTTCGGACATCAATGCGGATAGCTCCAAACACATCAACTCGCTGCACAAGGGTCATCAAAAGAATTAAGGAATGCGTCATGATAGTCTTAATCGGTGGAGAAAAAGGCGGCAGCGGTAAAAGTTGCTTGGCCCAAAATATAGCTGTATTTCTAACCACAGAATGTAGCGCCTCGGTCATTATGGTGGACTGCGATCCCCAGCGCACCACCTCTGACTGGATCCATGCAAGAAATAACAATCCGCAACTTGCCAGCATCAATTGCGTGCAGCTTTACGGTAAGATCCGTAATGACTTACTCAGTCTTGAGCAACACTATGATGTCGTTCTCGTCGACTGCGGTGGTCAAGATAACCTAGCGCTACGAGCAACCATGTCAGTCGCCGCTTACATTTTAATGCCCTTAAGACCTAAGCGCCGCGATTTAAAAACTGTGTGTCACATGGACGATATCGTCGCGACGTGTAAGATGATTAATCCCAAGTTACGGGCTTCTTTTGTGATCACCCAATGTCCAAGTCTACCCAATCAAGCTAACCGAATTTTAGAGGCCAAAGAAGTCTGTAAAACCTATGATATCCATGTCCTTGACGCGATAACTTACTGTCGCAATGTTTATGATGACAGTGAAGAATCAGGATTATCGGTAATTGAAATCGAGCCCGCAGGAAAAGCAGCCGAAGAAATTCGCACTATCGCCTGTGAACTATTCCAAGTCGATTGTGCTGCCAGCTTAGCCAATCTCCTACATCCTGCAATACACGCTCAGGGGGTGAGTCAAATGCATCATCATTTGACTCATCAAACTCAATCCACTCACACGACTACTCAACGAAGGGGGCAAAATGGGACTCAGCGATCTCAAGAAAAACGCTATGTCATCTAGCAGCTTACAGCACTCGCTTTCGTTAGATGAGTTTATTGAAGCGGCAAACTTGTACGCAATGGGACAAAGTCTGAATAAGATAAAAAGCAATCTAGATCATAAAGCAGATGCAACTGTCACAAAAACCACAGACATGGCGCGGAGCCATTCCAATGTGTTGAGCTTGCACAAACAAAGCCTAGAAACAGACGTATTATTCCCGGCAAAAGTAGAAACTAAAACACACTATCGCAAAGCAACATTTTCCCTCAGTGAAGCGGCTATAACCCATCTTGCTACACTGGCAGAAGAAAGCAGTATATCCAAATCAAAGCTGCTCCGACTCTTGATTGAACAACACTTCGATCTACCTATTGCTTTGAGGCAATTACGAGAACAACAACGCCAACACCGTTAACGATTCACACTACTCCCACCCTTTTCCGGTAACTTAGCTAAGATCGAGTTACCGGCTTTTTGCTCAAAAAGTAAAAAACACAATAAAAATCATCATAAAATCGCGGCATAAGTTCTGATCCCACCTATCCTTAAATATACATAATGCTGAATTAATGATATTAACTCAGAGTCAACACGTAACATTAAGGTGTTATTTTTGTTAAACCAGATCAGATTTATTTTTCTTTGTTTAACCGCAGCGATAATGATGCCCTGTTACGCAGAATTTTCATTGGCACAAATCCCGCCGCTAACAAACAAAACCCCCATTACTTTGGTCGCTGAAAAAGGATTTTGGACCGACTATTTAACCCAAGAAATGTTACCTAAATTCACCGCTAAAACCGGCGTAAAAGTGCAGGTGGTCAGTACTGAATTAGAGGATATGTTTAACTTACAGACCCAGAATTTACTTCAAGGTTCAGGCAAATACGATTTACTCACAATGGAAGCGGGCTGGGCTAAAGAATGGGCTGCCAATGGTTATACAGTGCCCTTAATTGAACTCGCTAAACTTTACGATCCCGATGGCGAAAAGGCCATGGAGAAATACCTAGAACCCTATTACCCATCGCTACTTAACATCTTGTCCTATCAAGGTGAAATCCATGCTATTCCCTATAACAATTATGTTATGGGGAATCATTATCGAGCAGATCTCTTTGATAATAAAACTGAAAAAGCTCACTTTCTGCGTCAGTTTGGCTATCCACTCGCACCAGCAAAAACCTTAACAGAGTTACGAGATCAAGCTCAGTTCTTCACTCGTAAAGCAGGCACTACATTGGCGGATAAAATACTGACTCATGACTTTTACGGTCTAGCGCTAATGTCGGGTGATAAGCCCCATATTAACGATGAATTCTCTAGCATGATTTGGAGCTTAGGTGGCACTTGGATGCAGCCCGTCTATAACAGCCAGAAACAGATCTCCCATTTTGAAGTGCCTACCATCAACCATGAAGCAATTGAAGCGGCCAAGCAATATCGCGAATTAATGCCCTATGCCGTTCCCGCTAACGAGCAGTTTGCTTTCAATGAAGCAGCTAATGCTATTGCAACAGGTCAAGCAGCAATGTGGCCTTTTGCCTACAATAATCTGTGGTATAAATCCTTTAAAGTTGAACAGAACATTCTCGGCGCGCGTCTAGCCGTAAGCCAAGTGCCTGGCGGTTATCCCTACAATGGCGCTTATGCCTTTGCCGTTAGCTACGACAGCAAAAACCCTCAAGCTGCCTATTGGCTGCTCAAATATATGGGCACCTATGAGGCACAACATGCCTATGCTATGGGGGGTGGTAATCCCTGTCGTATGGATGTAGTAACAGCCCCAGAATTTAAAGATGAATCTTTAAGAGGCATAGCTGGCGCATTTGAGGCAAGCCACATAGCCAATATGTTTTGGTCTACTAAGGTCTTATCCTTTGGGCATTTCACCAGTACTGCCATGGGACAAATTTACCCTGAACTCAGCCACGCCTGTTTTAGCGCAAGCCGCAGACCCGCTAACAGTGAAGATATTTTCATTAAATTAAGTGCAGAGATAAAACACCTCCAAAATACCTATGGAGAGGTACCTGCTATTGACAAAGAAAATAATGCCAAGCACTAAACCACTGAAAAGTTTGAAACAAAAAATAACCTCAGCCTTCTATATCATAGTGGGCATGGCGCTATTAAATGGTGTTGTCGCCATACTACTGTCACAGCAACTCAAATCAGAAATTGAACACTTAGTAGGGGTCGATGTGGTAAAAGTCACCACTGCGCTGCAACTGGCAAAAAACAGTGAAAAACTACAAATCATTACTGCACGATTGAATAATTATTATGATGAAAAACAAAGAACTAGCCTATTAGACGAACTTTCTGCACAATGGGAATTACTCATCAATGACTCACGACTACTGGCCTCAATAGAAACTTCTACTGTCAATAAGCAAGAATTAAATTACGCCTTAGATACTCAACTGTATTACTTACAACAACTGCCATTACTCAACACGTTAACCGATACTGCCTTACAAGCCAATTCACAGGCTTCCAATATTCAAGCCAACTTAACGTCAATGGCGTCGGGATTTAGCGATGAAATGCAAACCCAATTTCAGCGTATTAATACGGACTCTGAACGTCAGCTTAAGCTGAGAAACGTTGACCAGATTGCTTTAAATATCAATACAAATCAGCAGCTATCTTTATTTAGTCATCTAGGAGAACACTTATTTACCCAGTTAACTCAAGTGAATATCATCGACAATCTAGTTGAACTAAACCAAACCCAAAGAGATGCTATGCGACTGCTGTTAAGCATGGAGGCTATGCTTGATAGTATCGGTGGCGATAAAAACTTATATTTTAATTTGTTATCACAAATAAAACAGACCATGGTCGGTGAAGACAACCTCTTTGAACTTTCTCGCAAAGCAATTAGAAGCACTCATATCGCCAATGCGCATTTAGAATACCAAGCTGATGCCGCACAAATCGTTGCGACCTATACGCAGGATCTCGTTAACCAAGTTGAAAATGAAATTCAGCAAACAGGCCGCGAACTTAAAAACGATAGCACCGCATTTATCGTATTAATTTTCTGCAGTGGCATCTTATATTGCTTCTTCATCTGGCTCACCAGTTGGCACTTTATCACTAAGGGAATCATCAAGCCTGTCATGGCGACTCGAGATGCAATGAATGCCATTGCCAATGAAAAACTCGACGCCAGAATGCCTGTCACTGATAACTTAGAGCTCCAGCAAATGGTGAGCTCCTTAGAGACATTAAAAAGCTACGCAGCTCAGGTTAAAGGCATGGCCGAAACCGACGGATTAACTGGCTGCTATAATCGCCGCTATTTAGATTTACAACTCCAAAAAGAATTAGAGTATGCAAGGGACCACAACATGCCCCTAGGTATAATTCTGTTTGATATTGATAATTTTAAACAATTTAACGATAGGTATGGTCATGTCGCAGGCGATCAATGTCTTAAGAAAATCGTGAATGCCGCCAAATCGATCTTGAAACAACCCACTTACATGCTTGCCCGCTATGGCGGAGAGGAGTTCATGATAGTACTGCCATCGAGCAATCTCGAGGAGGCATATCATTTTGCTGAAATATTACGCAATAAAATCATCAATTTAAAAATACCACATGAAGACTCCCCCCATGACGGCATACTGACCATCAGCGCTGGTATTACTTGCTGGGAGCGATCACAACCTATGGATACGAATAGCTTAATTAATCAAGCTGATGAGGCTCTCTATCACGCCAAACTAACAGGTCGCAATCGTACAGAGACACGACTAAACCAACCTGTTCGCTATTCCTAACCATAAAAATGCGGCGACGGTTCAGTTTCTTTTTTCACCAGAGGATTGAGTTAAGCTAACTTCACCCCCATTAGCTAATACTAAGTTAATCAGGATAAAGTCAGGGAAGTATGCTCGCTATTGTTATCACGCTTATCCTAGGAATTGGCGCAATTACCTGGCTACTGTCGAGTCGTTGGCGCAAGACCTTACATCGTCGACGAGTCACGATGAAACCTTTTCCAAAAGAATGGCGCAGCATTCTCAAAAAAAGACTGCCTTACTTCCATGCTCTACCCGCAGATCTACAACTGCAACTCAAACGGCATATCCAAATTTTCATCGATGAGAAAGTCTTTATCGGCTGCGATAATTTTGAGATTACGGATGAAGTAAGAGTCACAATCGCGGCCCAAGCCTGTCTACTGCTACTCAATCGTAAAACCGACTTTTACCCCAAACTGAAACAGATTTTGGTCTATCCCGATGCCTTTATCGTCAATAATCAACATAAAGACATTAGCGGTATCGTGTGGGAACAACGCAATGTGCTAGCAGGGGAATCATGGGAATACGGTAAAGTTGTGCTCTCATGGAGAAATACTCTAGACGGCGCCGCCGATCCCCATGATGGTAATAATGTCGTAATCCATGAGTTTGCCCATCAGCTCGATCAAGAAGATGGCCAAGCCAATGGCGCACCCATTATGCAGCATTTTGCCGACTACAGCACTTGGTCTGAAGTGCTAAGTAGGGAATTTACCCAATTACAACACAGTGCAAATTTTGGCATGCCCTCATTATTTAATTATTATGGTGCGACTAATCCCGCTGAGTTTTTTGCCGTCATCACCGAAGTCTTTTTTGAGAAACCAGAGGATTTTTACCAACAACACCCAGACTTGTATCGGGAACTGAGCCGCTTTTATCAACTCGATCCGATAAACTGGCATTAACCCATAAAAGTAGAGGCACGCAAATGCTCAAAGACACTCATGCATTCTCAGTTAAAGGTTCCAATATTAATCGCGCTACCTTGGGGTTACTGCTCAGCGCGTTAATGCTTGGCGGCCTTAATGTAAGCGTACAGGCACAGGACTCGCCAACACAAAGCACTCAAACGACTTCGAATCCTGATCAACAAGCGGCGGCTCACGTATTAGATTTACTCAACCAATATTCAAGCGATGCCAATTGGGATAAATACTTTGCCCTGTACCGAAAAGACGGCATTTTTATTGGCACGGATGCGAGTGAGCGCTGGGGAATGGCGGAATTTGAACGTTACTCCCGCCCCACAAAAGGTTGGCGCTATGATTTAACTGAGCGGCATTTAATCCAACACGGCAATGTCATATTGTTTGACGAGTTATTAAATAGTCCAGCCTATGGCGTCAGTCGAGGAACAGGCACTTTAATCAAAACCAATGGCAACTGGGAAATAGCGCAATACCATTTAAGCTTTCCCATTCCTAATGAGGTAGCTAAGCAAATAACTGCCGAGATTAAAGCCGTAAACAAACAATAGCGCAGCACTCCCCAAAATACGGTTTGAAAGAGTGCAATTTCGAAAGAATACAGCTTGAAATTAAATTATTAAAAAAAACAATTTATTAAGTTATACCACTATCTCAGAGACACAGTAAAACACACATTAGCTAATTGGGAGAAGTGGATGAAACTTTGAAAATCCACGTCTTCAAATGCCCTTTCCGAAGGGCCCCTATCCGCGTAATAAAACCCGATCACTTTACTATCGACTAATAATGGCGCCAATAAAAAGCCTTGACGTGACACATGTCGCGCTTGTAATTCTTTACACTGCTCTTGCCATTTCTTAGAGCTAGGATCATCTACCCAAAGCGGTAACTTATGCTCCATCGCTTGGTAAAATAATCCCCGTCTATCGCTCAAATCGATAATAAACTCTTGCTTAATGGCATCGGCATCACGACCTAATATCACTCTAGGTTGAAGTTGTTTACGGCTTGGTGACAATAACAGCACGCCGCACCGGTCAACACCAACGCCCTCAAGTATACCTTCGAGAACCGTTTGCATGATTTGGTTAAAATCGGCTTTATTAATGGCGAAGCCTGTAAGTTCTCGTAGCTTAGCTAACTGAATATTCAAATTAACTTGATAAACAGGCATATCTAATGGAATGGGAAGTGGAACAGGTTTAGCTGTGACCATACGCTTAGGATCTGGTAGATAGTCTAGCAACACCTTAGCACCATATACTTCAGCTAACTTATGGGTCGCATTCGCGCAGCGTTGCATCCGCACCATAAACTCATTTTCTTCTAGTCCAGTAAAACTCGCCGCTTGCGTGATACGTTTCCCTAATTCCTGCTTATCAAGATTAGGCTGAGATAAAATATCGCAGAGCTTATCCGCAATAAAAATAGACCGAATTTCAGGTCTTTGGTCTTCAGGATTATTAACTGCATGGACCAACAGTTCTCCCAATCCCCAATTGCGGGCAATACTTTGAGTTAATAGTGAAAAAGAAGTGCCGAGGGCTTCGCGGGTTATACTTCGTTCCTCTGCTGGCGTTACACATTCACGCAGTTTTAGATCTAACTCTTCGGTGAACTCACCACCAATACTCCAAAAAGCACTCTCACCTATGTGATACAGTAAAGAGGCTATAAAAGCTTCCTCCTGCATTTCTTCGTCATAATGGCTCAACATCATCCGTGCAATCATGGCGGCTTGAAATGCTTTAGCCATCAACTTTATTAATCTTTGATATACGTTAGGTGCCAAATTTTTACTCTCTAACAAGCTTGAGAGTAACTTGGCTGTGATACAGATATTTCGCACCGCATCAAAACCAAGCACTATAGCCGCTCGGCTGACAGTAGAGATTTGGCTACTACCTTTATGGTAAATAGCGCTATTAGCAACTCGAAGAATACGAGAGGTTAAGGCGTTATCGTGCATCACGCTACGCCCGAGTAATGCGAGAGAGGAAACGTCATCCTTGGCGAGCTTTTCTAGCGATTTAACAGTCGAACACAGTGCTGGCATTTCCAATTCACTGATCCGATTTGTCCAATAATCGACCCCTTTATTAGTATTGTTATTAGGCTTCAACCTAAAGTTACCTTAGCGATATAATCTTGTTGTTTTTAGTATAGATAAACGCAAACATTTCGCCTGTTGTCTAAAGCTTGTTTTAGCAAATCATTCATTAATTGCTTAATAATTCAACATTAAGCAATGCCTGCCTATAAAAATGCCCAAGACAAAGCTCGGGCATTTCAGTAAAACAGGAAATCAATCCACACTTAGGCTTTGAGGTACTGCTTAACAACACGCAACACTTTATCTATATCCTGACGGCTGATATCTTTATGAGTCACAAGCCGAAGTGTACTCCCTGGGCTTATCAGGATGCCTTCCGCTCGACAGTGTTTAGCCAATAAGTTCGCATCAATATGGGGTGCTAATGTAACAAATAACATATTTGTTTGTACTGCGGCTAAATTGACGTCGAACTCACTGAATTCTGCCAACTGCCGAGCTAAGTACGCCGCATTGTCATGATCTTCACTCAGCCGTTGTACTTGCTCAGTTAAAGCAAGCTTACCCGCAGCGGCAAGTATCCCAGCTTGACGCATGCCACCACCAAGCATTTTACGCCAACGAATGGCTTTCTTAATCAAGCGTTCATCACCTAAGAGTAATGAGCCGACTGGCGCACATAATCCTTTGGATAAACAAATCGACACTGAATCAAAGTGCGCCGTGATATCACTTATCGCGATATTCTGCGCCACCGCAGCATTGGCTACTCGCGCACCGTCTAAATGAATTTTTAATCCGCGATTAAAGGCTAATGCCTGCGCATCCGCCAAATAGCTTTGCGGGAGAACCTTACCGCCAATCGTATTCTCTAAACTAAGCAAACGAGTACGAGCAAAATGGATATCATCAGGCTTAATTGCGGCTTCAATGTCAGCTAATGCAATAGTGCCATCTAATTGATTAATTAAAGGTTGAGGTTGAATGCTGCCTAGGACAGCAGCGCCGCCGCCCTCGAACTTATAATTGTGAGCCTGCTGACCGCACAGGTACTCATCACCACGATCACAATGGGCCATCAAAGCCAATAAATTTGCTTGAGTACCCGAACAGGTAAATAATGCACTTTCAAAGCCAAACATCTCCGCAGCCATATCCTGCAAACTATTTACCGTAGGGTCATCACCGTAAACATCATCACCCACTTCGGCTCTGGACATGGCTAACCGCATGGCTGCTGTTGGCTGGGTAACAGTATCACTGCGTAAATCTATCATCTTGTCCTCAACTTAAAGTTTGGTTGGCGCATAATGGGCTCAAGACTCTAGCGCTAAAGGCTTATTTTGTATAGTTTATCGTCATACTTGTCGACAAATTTACCGATGTAAAACCTCGCTCATGCTTGAAGCAAGTATTGACATACTGACATCTACTAATAAAAACATAAATATACTCAAGATCTTGCCGATATCTATCTGTCGATGTATGAACGCTTGTACGCGTTTAGCTTGGCGAAAAGAGTCTTACTCGTTAGAATGCCACACTAAGATGGTCATGCTACAACAATGCGATCGCTTTAGTAATTTTGACTAATACTTATCGTTCAATAGGTGATTTGTAGTGAAAAACTCCCAATCTCGATGGATTCAGCTAGCGCTTTTGCTATTAAGTTTAAGCCTAACATCACAGGTATTTGCTTGGTCTGACACTGACCGAGATGGAGTGCCAGATATCAAAGATGCCTGTCCTAACACAGAGCCAAATACACCTGTTATGGCTAATGGTTGTGTGGAAGAAGCCGCTGTGGAAATGACTGCATCACCAGTTTGCGATATGAGTCATTCAAATGCTGAGTTAAACACAGATTGTCATAATATTTCTGCAGCTATGGTGTATTTTGAATTTGCCATTGCTGAGGTTGACTTTTCTCAATGGAAAACTTTAGCCTTAGTAAAAGCATTCTTAGAAAAAAATGATGTTGAATTAACCTTAGTAGGTCACACAGATATCGTTGGTACACCAGAGTTTAATTATCAACTATCACTTCAACGGGCTCAAAATGTAAAACGTATTTTGGTTGAAGACTATGGCTTTAATCCAAATCGCTTTACCGTAATAGGTAAAGGTATATCTGAACCTGTAGCGGACAACCGTTCTAGCGAAGGGCGCAGTTTAAATCGACGAGTAGAATTTATCGTCAATAATAAATAGTTTTTGTTAGCGTATATTTAGGGAGTTATTCAATGGAAAACCTCGAAGGTTTATTAAAACAAGCACCAGATCTGATTGTGACTTATGGCTTAAAAACATTATTCGCCATTATCATCTTCTTTGTTGGTAAATACTTTGCGGGCGTAGCACAGAAGCTTGTTCGTAAATTACTTAACAGCCGTAAAGTTGATCCGACAGTCGTTTCATTTGTCGCAAACCTCGCTTGGGCAGTGGTATTTGTTTTCGCGGTTATTGCTACGTTAGGCCAAATTGGCGTACAAACCGCATCACTGGTAGCCGTTATCGGTGCTGCAGGTTTAGCAATAGGCTTAGCGCTACAAGGGTCTCTGTCTAATTTTGCATCGGGTGTGTTAATGGTGTTATTCCGCCCTTGCCGCGTAGGTGACTATATTGAAGCTGCAGGTATCGCCGGCACTGTTGATGAAATAACCATATTCTCAACCAAGCTTCGTACTCCTGATAATAAAGTTATCGTAGCGCCAAACTCATCTATCATGAATGGCACTATCACTAACTACTCAGCGATGGATAGTCGTCGTATCGATTTAGTGATTGGCGTATCTTATTCCGCCGATATCGCACTCACTAAAAAAGTATTGACCGATATTTTAGATAACAACCAGTATGTGTTAAAAGATCCAGCATATACAGTTGGACTTTCTGAATTGGCTAGCTCTTCAATCAATTTCGTGGTTCGTCCTTGGGTAAAAACATCTGATTATTGGACTGCACGTTTCCAACTGCTTGAGCAAATAAAAAATGCATTAGACGCTGCAGATATAGGTATTCCATTCCCACAAATGGATATCCATGTCAAAGAATTACCACTAAGCAAATAACAATTAGTGGATAAAAAAGGTCGGTAATTACCGACCTTTTTTTATGGTTCTACGCATCATTTTAGCGTACCTTAATGGACAGATATTAGCGAAGGCACAGATATTCATGTGTGAGGAAATCCAATGCAAAAATATGTTTCATTTTTAGCCGCAAGCTGTATTTATAGCCTAGTTCTGATGAGTCCCAATACACTCGCCAGTGAGAAAACACAGGTTTTAATGGGTGAAAAAACAGTCACCTTAGAAGGGAAAAGACCAAAATTGTCGCAAATGGCGCCGGGGTTTAAAGTCGTTGATGAGCATTTCACGCCAGTGATGCTAAGTGATTTTAAGGGTAAAACTGTACTGATAAGTGCCGTGCCAAGCCTAGATACAGGTGTTTGCGCACTGCAGACGAAGCGCTTCAACAGCGAAGTTGGCCATTTTTCCGATGACGTCATCATGCTAACGATCAGTACCGATTTACCCTTCGCACAGAAGCGTTTCTGTAAAGTGGAAAACGTAGATAAAATCAAAGTGCTATCAGATAGCGTTTGGCGTGATTTTGGTGAAAAGTATGGTTTGTTAATTCAAGATTACGGCTTGCTGGCTAGAGCCATTTTCATCATAGATGCAGAAGGTAAGCTCCAATATCAAGAGTTAGTACCAAACATCACAGAGCATCCTAACTATGATGCCGCACTTGAAGCGCTGAAAACCCTTCAAGCCCAGCAGTAATTTACCGCTAAAAACAGGGCAGCCTTAGCTGCCCTTTTATTTAACGGTTCTATTTCTACGATTTGGTTTTACGATTTAATGTGTATGCTGATCGCCACTGGATTGGTAGTCAAAGGTTGGCATAGACCAATGATATCGCAGCGCCAACATCCGTAAGCTAAAACCAACGCTTAAACAAATAACCAGATTAATCCATTCCGTTAACTGATAGGCTTTTAAGACGATATACAAGCCTGCCGTCAGTAGTGAAATCACCGCATAGAGTTCTTTCTTAAAAATCAAAGGCACTTGGTTACACAGAATATCGCGGATAACGCCACCAAAGACACCTGTGACCAATCCCATAACTACGGCTATTGTTGGGCTAAATCCCAGCATTAACGTCTTTTGTGCGCCCACGATGGAGAATACGGCTAAACCTAAGGCATCAATAGCCAAAAATAACTTAGACAGATAACGCATCACAGGGGCGATAGCGACAGTGAGCAAAGAAGCGAATGCAATCGCAATAAGGTAATGCACATGCTCAACCCAAATTAAGGGGTAATTTCCGAGCATCATATCCCTTAGTGTGCCGCCACCAATTGCCGTTGCGCAGCCAATGATCACCACACCAAACAAATCCATCTGCTTGCGGCCAGCCGCCAGAGCGCCCGTCATCGCCTCAGCAATAATCCCAATCAGCCAAAGTAATCCAATAATCTGCGTCTCATGCATCTTTGCTACTACCAACAACTCAAAGAATTGATTCTGCCTGATAACCTCTCAGTTCTATAATGATTTTATTTTGAATTCATCATTAGAAAAATTAATTCATCATCTTATCAATAATCTGATGCAGGTTCCTACAACCTTATTAAGTTATAGGATAAATATTATACAAAATAGTCAGTTATAAAAATGTTACTTTCACATTGTCATCTATGAAAATAGAATTTTTAATTAGTATTAATAACGTAAATCCAATCAGATGATAAATAACTGCAGATCATCTAATACCTTAGACAAAAAGCATAAAAATCAACCACAAAAAAGCGGCCCTTAGGCCGCTTAATGTTCATTCAAACTGAATCAGAACTACTTAGTGTCAGGCTTAGGTGGATAATTTGCCATTACACTGCCCACAGCTTGATTGATGATCTGTGCTCTTTCTTCTGGGGTATTTTTGTCGCGAATGGTATCGGCAACAGAACCACGCCAGATCAGTTTAGTGGTTTTATTATCAACCAAATCAATAATCAGGGTGCCAACTTCATATTCTCTTACTGTGGTTTGGGTCTGCATATTGCCGCCCCAACCCCATCCTGGACCATAGTATGGGTTGTAGCCAAAATTACTATTGAAGGTATCAACATTAATCTTCTTATCAACTTTGGTCAGATAATTAACAAGTACATCAGCATCTTTTGCATCAACTAATGTCATCCCCTTACTCGCTAACTGGCTATTCACCGCTTCTCTGACCCGTTGATCCATCAAGCCATCTAGATGATATCCGGCAGAATCCGTTTTCTGAGCAACCCAAGCATAGGTTTTATATTGGGTAAAATTTGCGCTAGGATCAAAATCCCAACCTGACTTCATCGAACTACAGGCACTGAGTGCCAACACAGCTAATGCTACAAAAATATTTTTCATCTTAATTTCCTCAGATGTTCGACCCGAACAAAGACAAGTATCAGAGATATGAATTTAGCTTACAGAGCAATAGCCTAATCTACAACTCAATTGATTAAAAAGCAGCATCTCATTCAGCTTGACTTCAGCAAAATCAAAGATGATAATGATTATCAATTAAGATTTAAAGGGGGTGTTGAAATGTACTGGTTTATTAGCGCGTTTATGGTTGCATCTGCCATTTTTTTCCTTGCACCAGAAAAAATTTCTCTCGAGGCGAATAACGCCAAAATAAAACGTCATTTGCCTACTAGTTTACTGATATTACCCCTCCTAGTGCTTGGCTGGTTGGTTATTGATACCATTGCTAATGGCACTAACTATGCCACAGTCGCTGCATTTGGTTTTGTTACAACAGCCTGCTTAATTGCGTTACCTAAGTTAC
This sequence comes from Shewanella oncorhynchi, assembly GCF_030848765.1. Lineage (NCBI taxonomy): Bacteria > Pseudomonadati > Pseudomonadota > Gammaproteobacteria > Alteromonadales > Shewanellaceae > Shewanella > Shewanella oncorhynchi. The sequence goes on along the minus strand of NZ_CP132914.1, from coordinate 1,509,152 downwards.
ATAAATTTATTATGCCCAGTGCATTACTCACCGCTGTGGCGCTGATAGCCATGGTATTCATGCGAATGAATTAATCCTGAGCTTTAAGCTTACTTTTCAAAAATATGCTTACTTCCCTGCAAAGAGTTAGCATTTTGTATTGGCCACTTAAGGAGAATCCTCAAGTGGTCTTTTTTTACCTCCCAGAACCCCTGCAAATTTGATAAACTGAGTCGGTATAAGTCACCTTCTAATATCAATGAATAAAACCAATGAAAGCAGATCCTAATGTATCCTTAGTATACAGTACCGATAAAGGCCGTATAAATGCTGAGCCCATCACTAAAGCGATTCCGGAATCCGATGGCATAGTCAGGATCCATAGAGACAGTAAAGGCCGCAAAGGTAAAGGCGTTTCGATTATCTCTGGGTTAGGTCTCGATGAAGCAGCGTTAAAAGCAATGGCACAAACCCTTAAGAAACAATGTGGTTGTGGTGGTACGGTTAAAGATTTCACTATTGAGGTCCAAACAGACAACCGCGAGCAATTAAAGCTATTACTTGAGAAACAAAACTACAAAGTTAAATTAGCTGGCGGTTAATCTCGCCCGACTTAGCAATATAGCAGCAAGCTAGATCAACTTAGCCACATCAAACGGAGTAGTTTAATGGAGAGTTTGCAGAACCATTTCTTAATTGCTATGCCCTCACTACACGGTACGTTTTTTGAACGCTCAGTCATTTATATCTGTGAACATGATGCCAAAGGCGCCATGGGGCTGGTGATCAATAAACCGCTCGGTATCGAAGTTAATTCGCTATTAGAACAAATGGATTTGCCGGCAGAGCAAGTCTCCGCGGATTTAGTGCTCAATGCCAATGTCATGATGGGCGGCCCCGTCTCCCAAGATCGCGGCTTTGTGCTGCATACCTCTCAGCCCTATTGGGCCAATAGCACAGATCTGGGTTGTGGTTTAATGCTAACCACTTCCCGTGATGTGTTAACCGCGATTGGAAGCAACAGATCGCCCGAGAAGTTTCTCGTCGCCTTAGGTTATGCTGGGTGGAGTAAAGATCAGCTCGAACAAGAGCTTGCCGATAATTCTTGGCTCACAATTCCAGCAACGAATGCGCTCTTGTTTGACATTAAACACGAAGACCGTTGGCCACAGGCCAGCCGTGCTCTCGGATTTGATGCTTGGCAAGTTTCAGCTCAAGCGGGTCACGCTTAAGCCTATTTATTAATATAAGTCCGCACACTATGAATTCGAAAACCGTATTAGGCTTTGATTTTGGCACTAAGAGCATTGGTGTGGCTATAGGCCAAGAGATCACCGCCAGCGCCACACCATTATTATCACTCAAGGCCGTCGATGGTATCCCAAATTGGGATCAGATAGGCGACTTAATCAAAGAGTGGCAACCTGACTTAGTCGTCGTTGGTCTGCCCTTAAACATGGATGGCACAGAGCAAGATATGACCCACAGGGCGCGTAAATTTGCTAATCGCATCAATGCAAAATTCAAAGTCAAAATAGCCACTCAAGATGAGCGATTAACCACTACCGATGCAAAGGCAAGATTATTCGAATTGGGCGGGTTTAAGGCGCTGACCAAAGGTCAAGTCGATGCGGTGTCGGCCGTCCTTATCATCGAAAGCTACTTCGAAAATAACTTCAGCAAGTAATGCCACAATAAATAAAACTACAATAAAAATAAAAGGATAAGTTGCCTTATCCTTTTAGTTTGATGTTTAACCCGATAAATTACCAGATCAAAAATGTGGCTTCACTAAGTTTGCCATCATAGTAATGTGTGCATCATCATCGTTTAGTGCAGCAATGTAGCGGAACTTCTCACCGCCCGCCTCGGCAAAGAGATGACCATTCTCACCAACAATTTCTTCCAGCGTTTCTAAACAATCAGCGCTAAAAGCTGGGCAGACGATAGCAATATCACGCACGCCTTGTTGCGGCAACGCTTTCAAAGTCGCATCGGTATAAGGTTGTAGCCATTTGGCTTTACCGAAACGCGATTGGAAAGTCATGACAAACTCATCTTTACCTAACCCAAGCTTTTCGGTGACAAGTCGAGTCGTTTTCATGCAGAAGCAGTAATACGGATCACCTAAATGCAAATTACGTTCAGGCATTCCATGGTATGACAACACCAATTTTTGCGGTTTACCATGGGCTTCAAAATCAGCCGTGATCGAATTGGCTAAAGCATTAATAAAGTCAGCATTGTCATGATAAGTATTAATAAAATGCAGTGCTGGAATATAGCGCCACTTGGACAACTCAGCCGCAATCGCATCAAAAGCAGAACCCGTAGTTGGCGCCGCATATTGGGGATACAGAGGTAACACCACGATTTTATCAATGCCATTTTGATGCATAGTTTGCAATGTACTGGCGACCGATGGACTGCCATAACGCATGGCTAAATGCACAGAAACATCATGGTTATCAGCGTTAAGCTTATCCGCTAACTTTGCCGTTTGACGCAAACTAATGTCCATTAACGGTGAACCTGCCGCAGTCCATACCTTTTGGTATAATGCTGCCGATTTTGCTGGCCGTACCCGCAAAATAATCCCGTGTAAAATCAACATCCACACTAACTTAGGAATTTCGACGACTCGGGGATCCGCTAAAAACTCTGCAAGATAACGTCTAACAGCAGATGCTGTGGGTTCATCTGGAGTACCTAAATTCAACAACAACACGCCTACTTTGCCGCGCTGCCCGTGTCCAACTTCTTTGGATAAGCCTGAAAATTTAGCCAAAACAGCCTCTTAATTAATAAATATTCGTAAGATTAAAGTACAGATTCTATCGCTTGCTTAAGCTCTTCACTATCTGGCTTCACTTTAGAATTGAACTGTTGCACAACCGCACCATCACCGCTGACGACATACTTATAAAAATTCCACTTAGGCGCACCGGTTTTTTCGGCTAAGTATTTGAAGACACTATTAGCGTCACTACCACGTACTGGCGATGTCGACAGCATAGTAAAGGTGACACCGTAATTGATGTAACACACCTTAGCCGTATCTTTCTCATCATTTTCTTCTTGGAAAAAATCATCCGATGGGAAACCAATGACCACTAAGCCTTTATCTTTGTAGTTTTCATGCAATTTTTCGAGCGCTTTAAACTGCGGGGTGTAACCACAGTTACTGGCCGTGTTAACAATCAACACTGGTTTTCCCTGAGTCAATTCACACAGATTAACTGTCTCTTCAGAATGTAATTTTCGTACTTCAAGGTTCAGATACTCGGGACAAGTGGCCGCCATAGCGCCAACACTCATCAAGCTCGCTGTCATAGCGAATATCATGGGTAATTTTTTCATTGCTTTCTCCTTTACCAGTACATTACGCAAACGCACAAGGTAAAGATCATATTGAATTAAAAAATAAAAGCTATGGTTAACGACTGCATAGCGATGAAGTAAAACCGATTGAGCTGAACGAAAATCTAACTACACCAACAAAAAGCAGCCCATAAAGAGCTGCCTAACCCAGAACCTGACTATCGCGTTAGTCCATGTCTAAGGTGACACCTTCCATAAAACCTGAGCCCGTGGATTCTTTATTCTGCAATTTAATCATCAAACGTAAATCGTTTGGTGAATCAGCATGGTGCAGCGCATCGGCGTAACTAATCTCGCCATCGACATAAAGTTTCAGCAAGGCCTGATCGAACGTCTGCATGCCCTGCTCGTTGGATTTTGCCATGGTTTCTTTGAGTAAATGCAGCTCGTTCTTCGCAATTAAACTCGCCACCCTTGGGGTGTTAATCAATACTTCAATCGCGGCGCGACGCCCAGTGCCATCGACTTTAGGGATCAATTGCTGCGCCACAATCCCGCGTAAATTCAATGACAAATCGAACAATAACTGTTGATGTTTACTCTCAGGCACGAGGTGCATAATGCGGTCTAATGCTTGGTTGGCGTTGTTGGCATGCAAGGTTGCCATACAGAGGTGGCCTGTTTCAGCAAACGACAGGGCGAACTCCATCGTCTCTTGGGTACGAATTTCACCAATCAAGATCACATCGGGTGCTTGGCGAAGCGAACTTTTTAGCGCTGCATCGAAAGATTCAGTATCTATGCCCACTTCACGCTGGGTGATAATGCTTTTTCTGTGGTCGTGAACAAATTCGACTGGGTCTTCGATAGTAAGAATATGACCACGAGCATGACCATTACGATATCCCACCAAGGCAGCTAGGGATGTCGACTTACCTGTACCCGTTCCGCCCACCATAATAATGAGACCCCGTTTGCTCATCACCAGATCTTTCAGAATGGGTGGCAGTTTTAAATCATCGACGTCAGGGATTTTAGTTTCGATACGGCGCATCACACAGCCTGGCGATTCACGCTGCCAAAAGGCGCTCACCCGAAAACGACCTAAATCCTTTGCCGCAAAAGCGAAGTTACACTCACGAGTCGAATGAAACTCTTGCTTCTGCGCTTCGGTCATTAAGGATTCAACAAAATCCAGTGATTGTGCTGGTGTAAACGCACTTTCTGCCAAGGGACGCAATTCACCGTCAATCTTGGCACTCGGCGGAAAACCCGCAGTGATGAACAAGTCGGAGGCTTTGCGTTCCACTATCACTTTTAAAAACGGACGAACATCCATCATAAATCCTTAAAATGTCGCTTGTTTATTCGAACTTTTCGCCATTGCATCTTCACGAGTGATAAGACCGCGATTGACTAAGTTCTGTAAACATTGCTCTAAGGTCTGCATTCCATGGGCCATACCTGTTTGAATTGCCGAATACATCTGCGCCACTTTGTCTTCACGAATTAAGTTGCGGATAGCGGGCGTGCCCATCATGATTTCATGGGCGGCGACACGGCCTCCTCCCACCTTTTTAATCAGGGTTTGCGAAATAACGGCTTGCAGCGATTCAGACAACATAGTGCGCACCATGTCTTTTTCACCGGCGGGGAATACGTCGACCACACGGTCAATCGTTTTCGCGGCAGAAGTAGTATGCAAGGTACCAAACACTAAGTGGCCTGTTTCAGCGGCGGTCATAGCCAAACGGATGGTCTCAAGGTCACGCATCTCACCGACTAAAATCACGTCTGGGTCTTCACGTAGTGCGCTTCTAAGCGCCGCATTAAAGCTGTGGGTATGGCGGTGAACTTCACGTTGGTTAATCAAACATTGCTTATTTTGGTGAACGAATTCGATAGGATCTTCAATGGTTAAGATATGATCATGTCGATTTTCATTCACGTAATCCACCATGGCGGCAAGTGTGGTACTCTTACCTGACCCCGTAGGTCCAGTCACTAGCACCAATCCGCGAGGGAAACTGGCAATTTTTTTAAAAATTTCCGGCGCACCTAATTGCTCAAGTGACAAAATGTCACTTGGAATGGTACGAAACACAGCCGCTGCACCACGGGATTGATTGAATGCGTTAACACGAAAGCGTGCAAGATTAGGGACTTCAAACGAGAAATCTATTTCTAAATGTTCTTCGTAGTCCTTACGCTGCTTATCATTCATTATGTCGTACACTAAACTGTGTACACCTTGATGATCGAGCGCGGGCAGGTTAATTTTTCTCACTTCACCGTCAACACGGATCATGGGAGATATCCCTGCAGAAAGGTGTAGATCCGAGGCTTTGTGTTTTACACTAAATGCCAATAACTCAGTGATTTCCATCGTTTGGGATATCCTTGCAACTAGATAATTACATCATGACAACAATAGCAGACAGACTCGCAATCGCACAGCGCAGGATCACACAAGCAGCGCAAAAAAGTGCCCGCCACCCCAGCAGTATTCGCTTACTTGCCGTCAGCAAGACTAAACCTATTGAAGACATTATAGCAGCCTACCAAGCGGGTCAGCGTTGCTTTGGCGAAAACTATGTCCAAGAAGGCGCTGAAAAAATTACTGCGCTCAAGGGGGATTTCCCGGACATAGAATGGCATTTTATCGGCCCACTCCAATCCAATAAAACCAGCATAGTCGCCCAGCATTTCGATTGGATGCATACCCTCTCACGCGACAAAATTGCCCTACGTCTCAATGAGCAACGTCCGGCCGAATTGGCGCCATTAAACGTCTGTATTCAAATTAATATCAGTGCTGAAGACACAAAATCTGGCATAGATGCGGCTCAAATGCTGCCACTGGCCGAACTGATAGCTCAGCTACCTAACTTAGCACTGAGGGGCCTAATGGCAATTCCAACTGCTACCGCAGATACAGAGTTACAGCTTAAAGAGTTTTCCATGTTAAACAATCTATTTCAAGAACTTAAAACGCATTATCCCGCTGTAGATACGCTTTCAATGGGGATGAGTAATGACCTAGATACAGCGATTAGCTGCGGTTCAACTATGGTACGTATTGGCAGTGCCATTTTTGGTGAGCGCAATTACGCTGCGTAAAATCCACTTTAGGCATTTAGTTAGAGGTCAGTTTAACCTTGTTTTTAGCACTTTATGCCCAAATACTGTATTTAAGAACACCGAACATTAACGATTTAAGAGCAATTAGCGAGAGTCGATAATCAGGCTCAGTCATTCAAATGACTAACCGTTTTATCATCTTAATTTAAGGTGAAGATGTTACAAGTTAACGGTTAACACACTGAAGAGAATCAAATGGATCAACAGAAAATCTGCTTTATCGGTGCCGGCAATATGACGCGCAGCATCATCAGTGGCTTAATCAATAGCGGCTATCCAGCTCAACTCATCCAAGCGACTAATCCCAGCCAAGGTAAACTCGATGCACTAAAAGACGATTTTGGGATTTTGGTTTCTCAGGATAATTTGGCAGCGGCGCAAGCTGCCGATGTCATAGTACTTTCAGTAAAACCACAATTGATGCAACAAGTTTGTGAAGCATTACAGACAGTCGAGCTGTCGAATAAGTTAGTCATCACTATCGCTGCGGGCATTAAAGCAAAGCGATATACCGACTATCTGGCACAAGACATCAAGCTTATCCGCGCCATGCCAAATACGCCGATGCAAATTAGTGTGGGTATGACTGGCCTCTATGCGCCTCAAAGCATTACTACCGATCAGAAAGCCATTTGCGATCGTTTGATGTCAAGCGGCGGCGAAATAGTGTGGGTAAATGAAGAGTCAGATTTAGATCAAGTGATTGCACTATCGGGCAGTTCACCGGCTTATTTCTTTTTGCTAATGGAGTCTATGATAGATGCAGGCAAAGAAATGGGAATGGATGAAACAAAAGCCAGAAGTTTAGTGCAGCAAGCTGCGCTTGGCGCTGCTATGATGGCAAAGCAAAACCCACAACTGACCTTAGGTAATTTAAGGGAGAATGTTACTTCAAAGGGCGGCACCACCGCACAAGCGCTGGCGACATTTGAAGCTGCGGATATGCGCGGCTTAGTAAAAAAAGCCATGGAAAACTGTATTAATCGTGCAGAAGAAATGGCTAAAACATTTTGATCCACTAACACGTTTTTATATCGAACTTTAATAGGTAGAAATCTCGATGAATGCATTTACCTTTTTAATCACCACTCTATTCGATCTCTATTTGATGGTGGTGATTTTGCGGATTTGGTTACAACTGGCAAGGGCTGATTTTTACAATCCTTTTAGCCAATTTATTGTTAAAGCAACTCACCCGCTCATCGCACCAATGCGCCGTATTTTGCCTTCCTTAGGGCGATTTGATACCGCATCTTTCGTCCTCGCATTATTGGTTGTGATAGCCAAGCTGCTATTAATTAGCCTCATTGCGGGCGGTGGCATAGACATACTGTTATTTTTGCTGTTTGCCGTTGTATCTGTGGTCAAAAAAGCAGGGGTACTGCTATTTTGGATGCTATTAATACGCGCAATCTTAAGCTGGTTTAACCAAGGCTATAATCCAATTGTAATGATTATGGGTCAGTTAACTGAACCCCTATTAGTACCAATACGTCGTATCATACCGCCAATTGGTGGTTTAGATTTATCCGTAATGCTGGTCATTATTGGTATGAATTTCCTCAATATGTTACTTGCTCAATATATCCCTTATTGGGCAGTGATCTAATGAGTGCAGTGACTTTGCAGCAGGGTGACTTGCTGCTCAATCTCTACATTCAGCCTAAGGCCAGCCGAGATCAAATTGTAGGATTGCACGGTGATGAGCTAAAAGTAGCCATCACTGCGCCGCCTATTGATGGCAAAGCGAATGCCCATTTAAGCAAGTACTTAGCAAAAGCTTTTAAAGTGCCAAAGAGCGATATTCACATATTAAAAGGTGAACTTGGCCGACATAAACAAATCCGCATTATTGACCCTAAGATCATCCCAAGTGTCATTACTGAACTGATGGGGCAAGATAGTGAAAGGTAATTCAGTTGAAAGGTCACTCAGTTAAAGAATCGTACAACTGAAAACGAATTAATCCTTTGAATGCTATTAATTTATTAGAAAAAATAGTCACAGCGGCCCTATAATCCAACATTCCCTAATATGAGGTATCCCATCATGTTCCGTAATCTTCTCGCTGTATTAGCCCTCACGGCCAGCCTTTGCGGTGTTGCAAATGCCGAGCAAAAAGAAACTGTCGGCAATTTTGATATTCATTACATGGCACTTGGCAGTACATTTTTAACGCCTAGCATAGCCAAATCCTATGGCATTAAGCGCAGTAACTACACTGGCATCATCAATATTGCCGTATTAGATATTAGCGAAGCGAATAAGCCCGCAGTACCCGTTGAAATTACTGGAGTTGCTAATAATTTGTTAGATGCGCGAATCAATCTAACGTTTAAAGAGATCCGCGAAGGTGATGCGATTTATTACATTGCCGAAGTGCCCTACCGCGATGATCAGGAAATCAACTTCAATATCGCAATTAAATATGGCAATCAACTGAACACGAACTTACAGTTCAAGCAAAAATTCTACGTTGAATAAACCTATTTTATACCTTTGTTGGCGTTGCTTTCCTGTAGCGCCAACCCCTTTCCCTGTCCTTTACTATTGAGCTTGGGTATCATAGTGCCAACGCACGTCGCCCCATTTATGATAGGTATTCCATGCAACAAATCGTCCTCGCCAGCGGTAATAAAGGCAAACTCGCCGAATTCGATCAAATGCTCGCAAGCTACGGTGTCACTGTACTGCCGCAGAGCCAGTTTAATGTCAGCGAAGTAGCAGAAACGGGTACCACTTTTGTAGAGAATGCCATTATCAAAGCAAGGCATGCCGCCGAAATCACCGGACTTGCGGCCATTGCCGATGATTCGGGTTTAGAAGTGGATTTACTCCAAGGCGCTCCAGGCATTTATTCAGCACGTTACGCGGGCGAAAATGCCAAAGATCAAGACAACGTATTGAAACTACTTGAGACGTTAAAAGACCAGCCAGCACCTCGCGGGGCAAGATTCCAATGCGTACTGGTATATATGCGCCATGCGAAAGACCCTACCCCGATTATTTGTCAAGCCTCATGGGAAGGCCAAATCGACTTTAGCCAACGCGGCGCTAATGGCCATGGTTACGATCCGATTTTTATCCCTGAAAATTATCAATGTAGCGCGGCAGAGCTGAGCAGCAACGAGAAAAATGCCTTAAGTCATCGTGGTAAAGCTCTAGTGCAACTCATCGCTGCCATGCAAGCCCAAGGCGTATTAACAGGCGGGAATGCACAATAATGTCGTCAACTGCCGTGACTACTACGATGAAGCTCGAACTGCCACCACTCAGTCTGTATATCCATATTCCCTGGTGCGTACAAAAGTGTCCCTATTGTGACTTTAATTCCCATGGCCAAAATGGCGAACTGCCACAAGAGGCTTATGTTGATGCGCTATTGGAAGACTTACGCCAAGATTTACATCTCGTCCAAGGGCGACAGATCCATACCATCTTTATCGGTGGCGGCACGCCATCATTATTCGATGCTAAACAAATCAAACGCATACTCGATGGTGCCAATGCGCTAATTCCCTTTAGTGACAATATCGAAATCACTATGGAAGCCAATCCTGGTACTTTAGAGCACGATGACTTTAGTGCCTATCGTGCAGCGGGCGTCACTCGTTTATCTATCGGGGTGCAGAGCTTTTCTAAGGATAAACTCAACTTACTCGGACGTATTCACGATCAAAACGAGGCACAAGTCGCCGCTCAAAAAGCCAGCCAAGCGGGATACTTGAGTTTTAACCTCGATTTAATGCATGGATTACCCAACCAAAGTTTTGCTGAAGCTATGGCCGATATCGACACGGCAGCGGCGCTTAACCCGCCACACCTATCTTGGTATCAGTTAACAATTGAGCCCAACACCCTATTCCACTCAAAACCGCCGCAGCTGCCCGATGACGAAGCGCTCTGGCATATCTATGAGCAAGGTCAACAAAAGCTGGCCGCATTAGGGTATGAGCAATACGAAATATCTGCCTACGCAAAACCTGGTTACCAATGTAGGCACAATCTCAACTACTGGCAGTTTGGTGATTATCTAGGCATAGGCTGTGGCGCCCACGGCAAAGTGACGCTGCCAGAAGAAAACCGCATCATACGCACGGTAAAAATTAAACATCCCAAGGGATATCTGAGTGCACACAACTACACCTTCGAATCGATTGAAGTTGCAGAGGAAGACCGCGCGCTCGAATATTTAATGAATCGCCTGCGTCTGATGACACCTATTCCTAAGCAAGAATTTGAACTGCGCACAGGACAACACAGAGACACATTGACCGAAGGAATGGAAAAAGCCAAACAACGCGGTTTACTCACAGAATCCGCTGAACATTGGCAATTAACCAGTAAAGGTCATATGTTTGTTAATGATTTACTGACACAATTCTGCTAAGCCTGCCGTTAAAATAGCTCTATAAATAATGTGTTAGCTTTCAATAGTGCAGTTTAATACTATTACTGCTAACACATTTTCTAACACTAATATCCATACATTCTTGTTCCGCTTCTTTAGTATTGATGCAAATCAATCTAGGAAGCCTGATCATGCCAATAAAAACTAAAATCAGCTTAGTCGCACTGACCCTTTCAGCTCTGCTGACCATTCCCGCGTATGCAGCATCAACTGCGCCAGCCTTACACAGTGCAAGCGAACCTGTGAATGCAGTAGCGCAAACCGAATCAGAAAAAGCCAATGCCCTGTTCGAAACCATCTTCATGGAAAACATTATGGCAAGTCCCATTTCGCAGACCTATATGGGGATCAAGCAAGACTATGATAAATGGGATGAACTAGGTGATGCCGCCGATGATAAAACCCTAGATCGCACAAAAAAACAAGTGGCGCGGGTCAATCAGATTGATGCGACCAAACTCGATCCACAAACTAATCTTAGCCTCACGTTACTGAAGCAAAATCTGCAAAATGACATCGAAGATGACCAATGGCGCTATCATAATTACCCTGTGAATCAGATGTATGGTGGCCACTCTATGATCGCCTCCTTCTTAATTAACCAACATCAAATCACAGATGTCAGCGATGCCAAGGCCTATATCAGTCGCTTGAATGGCGTTCCCAAACGCTTAAGTCAATTACAGACAGTATTAGCCGTTCGCGCAGATAAAGGCATTATCGCGCCTAAGTTCGTATTCACTTATGTGATTTCAGACAGCCAAAACATCATCAAAGGTGCGCCTTTTGATAAAGGCGACGACAGCGCGTTACTCGCAGATTTTCGCCGTAAAGTTAACGCATTAGCGATTCAAGAAACAGAGAAACAAGCGTTAATAAAGCAAGCTGAGCAAGCACTAGTGACTCAAGTCGAGCCCGCCTACAACAAGCTCATTGATTATATAAAAACTTTAGCGACCAAAGCTGACGACCGTGATGGTGCGTGGAAACTCCCTAATGGCGCAGCCTTCTACAACAATGCCTTAGCTCGTACTACTACGACAAACATGACCGCCGATCAAATCCATGACTTAGGGCTTTCTGAAGTGGAACGTATTCACAATGAAATGCGCGCCATCATGACGAAGGTCAACTTTAAAGGCGATTTACAGCAATTCTTTAGCTTTATGCGTGACGATCCCCAGTTCTACTACCCCAATACCGCCGAAGGCAAAGCCGCCTATTTAGCTGAGGCGACTAAGTTCATCGACAATATGAAGTCGCGCTTGGATGAAGTGTTCAAAGTAAAACCTAAGGCCGCCATGGTCGTGAAGCAGGTTGAAGCCTTTAGGGAAAAATCCGCGGGTAAAGCCTTCTATGAACAACCGGCACCGGATGGTTCGCGTCCAGGTAGCTACTATGCAAACCTATATGACATGAAAGCCATGCCAAAATACCAAATGGAAGCGCTGGCCTACCACGAAGGTATTCCGGGTCACCATATGCAGATCGCCATTTCCCAAGAACTGCAAAATATTCCTAAGTTCCGTAAGTTTGGGGGCTATACCGCGTATATTGAGGGCTGGGGCTTATATAGCGAATCTTTCCCGAAAGAAATGGGACTCTACGCCGATCCCTATTCTGACTTTGGTCGCCTAGCAATGGAACTGTGGCGTGCATGTCGCTTAGTCGTTGATACTGGTATCCACGCTAAAAAGTGGACCCGCGAGCAAGGCATAACCTATTACGTGGACAATACGCCAAATGCTAAATCAGATGCGGTGAAAATGGTTGAACGCCATATCGTTATGCCATCGCAAGCGACAGCCTATAAAGTGGGCATGATTAAGCTGCTGGAACTCAGACATAAAGCAGAGCAACAGCTTGGCAGTCAATTTGATATCCGCGACTTCCATACGCTAGTACTTGCTAATGGCGCATTGCCACTAGATGTGTTAGAGCAACAAGTCGATCTCTGGATAGCCAGTAAGAAGCAGGCCTAATGCCTTAATGCTGAACCGTGAAGCACTGTTAACTTGCTTCACGACTAAAGCGACATAAGTGAAAGTCTTAAGCTGCAGCCAATAAAAAAGCCACTCGAAAGTGGCTTTTTTATTGGTACCATTATCCCGTTAGATAACAGAACCCTTCTCACTGTGGGTCACTATATTTGTTGCATTAATATATGCTTTAGCACTCGCCTTCACATCATTTAACACACAGTTGCGACTTTAGGGTACAGGGAGACAAAACTTGTGCTCAAGGCTGCAAACCATCAATAAAAAAATTACCTCAGCGATAAAGCTGAGGTAAACCAAAAACTAGGATGATGGTTTAAAGAGCCAACATTGTTTTAGTTCTCAAACTTCTGTTGGCTGTGATCCAAAACTGCATTAACGCCGACCTGTATACAAAAATTGAAAGGGGTCATTTCCAATAAACGTATAGGACTCAGATCATTCCGAATCAACTGTTACCATTGTATTCAATTAAGAACAGAGTTCAAGGATGTTATAAAAAGTGCTTTAGAAACCCCTAAAAAACCATCAGCAAATGTACTCACCAACCCAATCTAAAGTATTGATTTTAAATAACCATAAAAGTGCGCGCTCAATTTAAAACCACATAAGACTGCTTTTGAGAACAATGTTTCCTATTTTACTGACGTTTACTGAATAATTCGACATAGGGAGCATCCCAATACGGTGGCGTTCCTATGTGATCTTTGATGAATTCGATAAAAGAACTGACCTTAGGTGCTAAGTGCTTACGACGGGGATAAACCGCCTGCAATGGCAGATGGTGGGTCAATTGCCAATCCTTCAGTAAAGGCACTAATGTCCCTTTGGCAATTTCATCTTCCATCAGATAACTCGCAAGATACACAACCCCAAGACCACTGATTGCAGCAGATTTTAATGCAGGCGCATTATCCACCCTGAAATTACCCGATACGCCAATTTCACAGTAGTCATCACCCTTCTTAAATTGCCACATGCTGTGCTCGTGCCACTCGCCTTGATAGACCAAACAGTTGTGGTCAACTAGCTGCTCAGGTCGAGTTGGCTCGCCATGTTGAGCAATATAGCCAGGCGAAGCAACTAACAGGAATTGACACTTCATCAGAGGTCTAGCAACCATGCCAAGCGGTAATTGCTCAGACATAGTTAACAGTAAGTCTAAGCCTTCGCTCACGACATCCACTTTATGGTCCAGTAAGCTCACTTGTAGCTCAAGCTCAGGATGTTTTGCCATAAAAGATGGCAACGCAGGAATGATATGCATCACTCCAAAGGATTGGGAAATCCCCACCTTAAGCACGCCGCGGGTCGCATCATTTAAGTTATGCACGCTGGCTATCGCTTGTTCAGCGTCACGCAGCAGTTCTTCACCTTGCAGATACAGCAAATGCCCTGCTTCAGTCAGACTTAAGCTGCGGGTGGTACGTTGAATTAATTGAACACCAAGTCTATGTTCAAGATCGGCGACTTGTGTACTGACCTTAGACTTAGAGATCCCAAGCCTTCTTGCGGCGGCACTAAAACTACCTGCTCTGGCCACATGAGTAAAAATCGCAATAGGTTCTAACAGTTCTAACATGGAAGTCGCCTTAAGCTGTTTACGACAATGATATTAACTTTCGGTGAGCAGCTATGGTTAGCGTAATCATCGCTTAAAAATAACCATAGCATTGATATCTCGCATCAAAATGATATAACGCAGAGATTTAGACCGAAAAAGTCCACTAAAGTAGGGGGTTATATCTGACTGATATGCCAGCTTTTAATTATATTTTAAGAGTATACCAAATATTCGTCTCTAGACTGTAACATTCCGAACTAAATCGCTGCAAGCCTAGCCTATAAGCCACATCAACTTAGCCATAAGGGTTGTCACCACGATTAAACCGTAGCCAATAAAAAAGCCCCTAGTCGATAAATTGACTAGGGGCGTAGCATTCAAGTTTGACTCATGCACAAGGAGATAGAAGTTATTGCAGTTAAAACTAAGGGCGATTCGCAAGAACTATTTACAAGAACTATTTGCAAGAACTATTCACGCAGTTCCTTGGTTGAGTTTTGTGTCAACACATAAGGTGCTAGTTCTGGCACTTCTTGGCGCAATTGATTTTCAAGCACTAACAGATGTTCAAATCGGTCGCACAAACGGTCAGCCTTAGCTTCTAATCCCTTAGATTGGCTCTCAACTTGTTGCTCAATATCTTGGCCTAAATTGTCCATTTTTTTGGAGAAGGTATCCATCTTGGCTTCAAAATTTTCACCGCCACCAGACATGATTTGGCCACCTAAGTTCATCATAATGGCGCCAATTGAATTCTGGACAATTTGTTCCATTTCCTGCTCGAATTCATCGTTAAATGTACTTTGCATCGAGTCTTCAGTCGCCCCTAAATAGAAGCTATCACCATTCTTGTAAGCCACTGAATCAACCCGTTTTTGAACGCCAGCCATCATTTCATCAAATTTTGCACCAGCGGCATCACCCATTAAAGGTGTTAAGGCCATACCAACCGCTTTGGAAGCAAGAGATACTGCCTCATTCACCAGTTCAATCACTTCTGGCACTTGAGTCGAAACTTCATCGGCATATTGAGTAACCAATTTTTTCTGCTTGTCGGTTAAGTTAACTTGCTTACCTTCCACAAATAACTTGTCAACTTCGATACGATACTTTTCTGTGCCCTTCTCGCTCATAACTAATTTTTTAGGCTCAACCATAACGTCATAATTTAAGGAGACTTCACAGCGCTCATCTATTTTTGGCTCTATTTGTGCTTGCGCCAGCTGTACGCTAGATGCCCCTAAAATCACGCCAGATAATGCAAATCCAGTTAATAACTTATTTAATTTCATTTTTGTTCGTCCTTTAATCTGAATAATTCGATAAACCTAAACTACTGAATAGCTTATAGCAGGAGACGTGCCAACTTTATAACGATTTGATTATGTTTAATTTTGAAAGTTAGCACTAAAAGGTCATTAGCGAAATTCGCTAACATTTAGTCTGATAGTGCTAATAAAAAACGAGAGATAAGACTAGAAAATAGAACGACCGAGACGCTGACTGAGATGCTCAAGCATCGCAGTGCCCGCAAGTGAGTTGCCATTATTATCGAGTTCTGGCGACCATACACAAATCGACAGTTCTCCAGGGATCACGGCAATAATACCGCCGCCGACGCCACTTTTACCTGGCATACCAACACGATAAGCAAACTCACCCGCACCATCGTATAAGCCCGAGGTTGCCAACAGAGCGTTAAGTTGCCGAGTTTGCACTTGAGAGATAAGCTCAGTCCCTGTGATACTTTTACCGCGATTAGCCAAATACAACATGGCCTTAGACAAGTCAGCACAATTCATCTTCAAGGCGCAATAATGAAAATAGGTGCGCAGCACAGTATCAACATCACCTTGAAAATTACCAAATGACTTCATCAAATAAGCGATAGCCGCATTGCGCGCACTATGCTGATATTCTGAATCTGCTACTTGTTTATCGAAACACACTTTATCGTTTTGGCTTAGTTGCCTGACTAACTCAAGCATTCTGTGTTTAGGTGCGCCTAAACGACTCTGCAATAAGTCAGCAATCACTAACGCGCCAGCATTGATAAAGGGATTACGCGGCTTGCCACGTTCTAACTCGACTTGTACTAAAGAGTTGAATGAATGACCCGAAGGTTCTTTGCCAACTCGGCTCCAAATTTCGGCTTCTTCATATAAAGTTAACGCTAAGGTTAAGCTGAAAACTTTGGAGATACTTTGAATCGAAAACGGCTCAAGGTAATCACCCGCACCTAAAGTTTCACCGTCAACAGTCGTGACGGCAATGCCTAATTTGCCAGCATCAACGCTGGCCAGTGCGGGGATATAATTTGCAACCTTTCCTTGGCCGAGCAAGGGTCGAACTTTCTCGACCACTTCCTCAAGTAATGCCAACTCGGGCATTAACCCCACCAAATGTCGTACAGTTCGCTAACTTCAACCTGAGACACTTTTTGGGTCGCCCAGAATGCCTTAACTGCAGCAATATCTTCTTCGGTACATTTACCAATCGTTTGGGTGGCGATAATGCCTTCCCATTCGATGTGGCCGCCGCCATGGAAACCTAATTTACGGGTTTCGATCACTTCATCGATGAATTTATCTACAGTTGCATCGATATCGGCTTCAGATACTGATGCATCAAAAGTCCAAGCCATATCGAAACCTAACTCTTGGAATTCATCAACGCGCATTTTCTTACGTAAACGACGGCTACGATTAGTTGCCATAGTGATTTTCCCTTTTGTGTTTAAAATTAGCTAAAATTGAGTTCGTGATTAAGCGATACGCTCAAACATCAGATCCCATACACCGTGACCCAATCTATGGCCGCGGGCTTCAAACTTTGTCAATGGACGATGATCAGGACGCGGCACCACACTGCCGTCGGCCGACTGATTTTGATAACCCGGAGCGGCTTGCATCACCTCTAACATATGCTCGCTGTACTCTTCCCAGTCAGTGGCCATATGGAACACACCGCCAATTTTTAGCTTGCGACGAATCAGTTCGGCAAATTCAGCTTGCACGATGCGGCGTTTATGGTGACGTTTTTTATGCCAAGGATCTGGGAAGAACAATTGCACTCGGGCTAATGAACCGTCAGCAATCGCATGTTCTAATACTTCCATGGCATCGTGATGATACACACGTAAATTAGTCACACCAGCAATGGCGGCATCACTGAGGCAAGAGCCTACACCCGGTTTATGTACTTCAATACCAATGAAATTTTGCTCTGGTGCATCTTTAGCCATTTGTACTAAAGAGGCGCCCATGCCAAAGCCAATTTCCAGCACAGTATCAGCTTCACGACCAAAAACGTCGCTTAGTACCAATGGCACTGGGCTGTAATCTAAACCCATTGTTGGCCACTGGCTTTCAATAGCGTGTGCTTGGCCTTTGGTTAGGCGACCTTCTCTCAGGACAAAGCTTCTGATCTTGCGCAGATACTTGCCTTCTTCATTAAATTCAGCGGTAGTGACTTCGCTCATTTTTGCCTCGTCTAGTGGACAACACCATCATAAAAGAAGGGCATTATCCAAAGTTCAACATACAGTGCAAGCACTAATGGGGCGAAAGTATACCAAGATTATTTAAGAGTGCGAATTTAGCAGCGATTTTTAGCTTTAGATCCCTTGCCAACTTATCTTTGACGCTTGTCTAAGAAGATAACTGCCGCTACACTGCGCCGATGAAATCTACAGCCTCCTTCGCTACACGTATCGTCTCTTGGTACGACAATCACGGTCGTAAAACCCTCCCTTGGCAGCAAGATAAAACCCCATATCGCGTATGGGTTTCTGAAATTATGCTGCAACAAACTCAGGTTGCGACTGTTATTCCCTATTATCTTAAATTTATGGCGCGTTTCCCCGATGTGTTAGCACTTGCTAACGCGCCAGACGATGAGGTATTACATCATTGGACCGGTCTTGGCTATTACGCTAGGGCGCGTAATCTGCATAAAGCAGCCAAAATAATCCGCGATGATTATCAGGGATTATTTCCAACACATTTTGAACAAGTGCTCGCCCTACCCGGCATCGGCCGCTCGACGGCAGGCGCAGTATTGTCATTGTCACTTGGGCAACATCACCCCATTCTCGATGGCAACGTAAAACGTGTATTAGCAAGACATGGGGCAATCGCAGGTTGGCCAGGGCAAAAGACGGTTGAAGAGCAACTTTGGCAACTGACGGATGCCTTCACACCGCAGCAAGATATTCAGAAATATAATCAAGCCATGATGGATATCGGCGCCAGTATTTGCACTCGTAGCAAACCTAACTGTGCCGCTTGCCCTGTAGCGATTGATTGCAAAGCTCAGCTGATTGGCAGACAAACCGATTTCCCCGGCAAGAAGCCTAAAAAAACCATACCGACCAAAGCGGCGTGGATGTTAGTGATGATGCAAGACAATCAAGTCTTTCTAGCTAAACGTCCGCCAGCGGGAATTTGGGGCGGGCTCTGGTGTTTCCCTGAGTTTGCTACCCAAAATGCACTTGAAACTCATCTTGAAGAGCAAGGGTTTGCTGCGCAACCACTCGAATGGTTAACTGGCTTTAGGCACACATTTAGCCACTTTCATTTAGATATTCAGCCCATGATGCTTAACTTAGATAAAACTCACGGCGATAAACAGAGCGTGGGTGCTGTCATGGAACAAAACCAGTCTCTCTGGTATAACATAAGTCATCCTTCCAAAGTGGGACTCGCCGCCGCCACCGAGCGCGTGCTAGCCAATTTGGGATCACTCGTTCACTCCGCAGTCAGTAAGGAATAATCATGGCGCGTACAGTCAATTGCGTATATTTAAATAAAGAAGCCGACGGCCTAGACTTTCAACTGTATCCAGGTGATTTAGGTAAGCGCATTTTTGATAACATCAGCAAAGAAGCTTGGGGCCTATGGCAAAAAAAGCAAACCATGCTGATCAACGAGAAAAAACTCAACATGATGAATGTTGATGATCGTAAATTTCTTGAAGAACAAATGACCTCTTTCCTATTTGAAGGTAAAGATGTTGAAATTGAAGGTTTTGTACCAGAAAAAGACCAAGATTAATTCTGGTCGTTAGTCGGCTCTAAGTATAAAGCTTACAAAAAAGCGCCCTTCGGCGCTTTTTGTTTATCTAAATGGCAGAATAAAGAGTTACTTACGCACGCCTTCAACCACTAGATCTAATTCAACATGGCTAGATGCTGGACCTAAATCCATCTTGATACCGAAGTCTTTCATCGCAAAGGTAGTTGTGCCAGTAAAACCGGCACGGTAGCCACCCCAAGGATCCTGACCTTCACCCACAGCATG
Source organism: Shewanella oncorhynchi (assembly GCF_030848765.1). Taxonomy (NCBI): domain Bacteria; kingdom Pseudomonadati; phylum Pseudomonadota; class Gammaproteobacteria; order Alteromonadales; family Shewanellaceae; genus Shewanella; species Shewanella oncorhynchi. The sequence continues at coordinate 1,489,439 of NZ_CP132914.1, read as the reverse complement.
GGCCTTGATCGCTAAGGGTTTAGTCACACCATTTAAAGTTAAGTTACCGTTAATCACTAAATCGCCATTTCCTTTATCTTCCACCGAAGTAGATGCAAAGGTCGCTTTAGCGAATTTGCCAGTATTAAGGAAATCTTCACCGCGAATATGTTTGTCACGCTCAGCATGGTTTGAATCGACACTTAATGTATTCACAGTGACATTCACTTTCATCGCAGTTGGTTTAGCCGCATCGTAGCTAAAATCGCCGCTAAAATCATTAAAACGCCCCACCACATAGCTATAACCTAAGTGATTAACTTTAAATGTAATAGAAGCGTGAGCGCCTTCATGATCAATCACATAGTCAGCAGCTGAAGCCGCCACAGGAGCCAATAGAGATACACCAATCAGTGCGCTTAACAGTTGCTTTTTCATTGTATTATCCTCGTTTAAATTTAATCATTCTAAGTAGGGTAGTGTCTTTATCGATAAAGTGATGTTTTAATGCGCCCGCCGCGTGAATAACGACCAGCGCGATCAAGCTGTAAGCCGCATACTGGTGAATATCACCCGCGATATCAGCTTGGTTTTCAAACAAAAGTCCCAATCCTGGTAGTTCAAACCAATCAAACACCCAGATACCACGGCCATCTGCGGTTGAGATCAAAATGCCAGCAGTCATAATGACAAAGAGCAAGACATAAATAATAAAATGCGCCAAATGTGCGGCCGTCTTTTCCCACGGTTTATGACTCGCCTCAGGTACAGGCTTGGGATTAACTAAGCGCCATACCAAACGAAATATTGTCGCAGCCAATAACAGAATCCCAATACTTTTATGTAGATGCGGCGCAGTCTTGTACCAAGTACTGTAGTAGGTTAACTCCACCATCCACACACCGACTGCAAATAACCCAATCACGACGAACGCACTCAACCAATGGGTCACAATGGCGGTAATTCCATAAGCAAACTGACTATTTCGAAACATACTGCGACTCCGTACTCGCGTTTTCTTCATGCTATCCATGAAATAATATTCATTATCATAAATCTAAATTTAAAAACTAAAATCAGTAAAAATCGCTTATATCTTTCTAAATTTTAGAAAGTAAGCCAAAAATCATGATCTGTGAGCACAACGCTATAGTAAACATCAGTATCCCTCTGACTTGAAAAATACAGCCAACGAATGAAATTGAACTGAATTCGCAAAATAAGAGATAAAAAACACTCAAGATGTGCATTAAACAGCCGAACGAGTAATTTATCGGGAAAAAGCACTTGCAGAGGTCAAACACCCTAGCTAATATAGCCGCACTTCGAACGATACGGCTTAGCCAACGAGTTCAAAGTAGTTAACTAACGCTTAGTTTAGTTGCCCGAATAGCTCAGTCGGTAGAGCAGAGGATTGAAAATCCTCGTGTCCCTGGTTCGATTCCGGGTTCGGGCACCATTATTCTGTAGTAAAAATTGCAGTAAAGATTTAAGCCGGCATAGCTCAGTTGGTAGAGCAACTGACTTGTAATCAGTAGGTCCCGAGTTCGACTCTTGGTGCCGGCACCATATAAAACAATGAAGCCACTCAATGAGTGGCTTTTTTGTATCTGAAATTTGAATAATAACTAATAAAGTCTGTGGTCAATCGCAACTGACTTACTCTTGATAATATCAGTAGGTCCCGAGTTCGACTCTTGGTGCCGCCGGCACTATATAAAACAATGAAGCCACTCGCTTACTCTTAGTTGCTCCGCTTCCATCAATCAAAGCTCAACAATACCCACTGCGCTCCACAGCTCCTTGCTTGCAACAAATGAGCTTAAACCTTAATTGTTCTCTCCAAAATAGAAGATAAATAAATGAGGAAGTTAGGATAAACAGCCAAAAGGAACACCCATAGGCGTTAAAGTGCTGAAACTTTCAGCGGTAAAATAAGGGTAAAACGAAAGAATCAAATAAATAAGCGCATTTTGTTTAATAGTTAATCAGTCACTTAAAAAGGGCTTGCACAGCTAAAGCGAGCACTATATTATACGCGCACTTCGAACGAACAAGGTCTTCACGACTTAGTTCAAAGTAGTTAACTAACGCTTAGTTTAGTTGCCCGAATAGCTCAGTCGGTAGAGCAGAGGATTGAAAATCCTCGTGTCCCTGGTTCGATTCCGGGTTCGGGCACCACTTTTAAGGTAATGAATTCGATTGGGTTTATTACCGTGCTTTACGCCGGCATAGCTCAGTTGGTAGAGCAACTGACTTGTAATCAGTAGGTCCCGAGTTCGACTCTTGGTGCCGGCACCATATAAACAAAAAAGCCACTCAATGAGTGGCTTTTTTGTATCTGAAATTTGAAGTGTTCAGTACAAAGCGCAACTGACTTTCCTCAATAATAACGATAGCGCCCTCAATACTGGCACAATAAACGCTCAAATTGAGCGTATAAGATAATTTATTGACATCACGCAACAGACAATCACTTAATCCTTTACCCCTATAAATGATAGTTTTATATTCGCCACATAAAAAAGCCACTCATTATTGAGTGGCTTTGCGTTCTTATACAAACTATCTAGTTCCAAATGACTCAATCGTGCTTATTTGATGAGCTCGAGTGGCATAGGCCTATCACCTGCTTGAACTTGATGTTGAACATGGCGCCACCCTTGAGTGAGCTCACTTAGATGTGCTTTTCTCTCGGGGAAATGTGTAGCAAGTTTTTCGATAACATCAATTTGCTTCTTACACAATAATGACCAACGATCTGCATTTGATAAGTACATGGCGTTTTCCTTAACTGAGGGGTTACTTTTCCTTAGCCAGTTAAGTCTAGGCTGGAATCATTTTATTGCCAATTCAAAATTGCGCGTTAGCGCACTGTTAAAACAACTAACTCGGGAGTATCTTGGTTCTACAAACATAAAATAGGAGGCGTTATGACAGCCGATATTTTCAAACTCATTTTTGTCGCTATTGGTATATTTCTCGTTTACAAACTGATATTTGGTGGCAAGAAAGGTCTGACTATTTTTGAAATGCATTTTAAAGATGGCCGTATGACTCAGCATAAGGGCAAGATCCCCGAACGATTCGAACGGGAATGCCGCCAAATCGCTAAAACCGAAAAACTGACTTGTACTGTTAGGGCTGAAAAATCAGGAGATGTACGCTTACATATTTCTGCCAACGTGAGTGACAATGTAAAGCAAAGGATTCGTAATCTGTTTCCGTTTGAATATTATGACAAAAAATCGATAGATAACAGTCGTCAAGCGGGTTAGTTCTTCGCCTCTCCCCTAGCAACCTTAATACTTGCTATTGATAGTTAAGTATTGAGGTTGAAGTGAGTTCCTAAGGCATCTTCTTATTTAAACTTAACTGGATACCTAGGTTTTAGAAAATCGGATTCTAACTGCCCGTCTTTTCTAGCATCTCGAATACGACGTTCATTATCTTGCACCATAGGATCGCTTGCGGGTTGATGAGGATCGACTTGTTTCTCAGAATGATCCTCAAACTTAAAGTCAAAAGATGAACAAGCAGTTAACGACAGACTAAAAAATACTCCCCATAAAATAACGTGTTTATTCATCGACTACCCCTATCCATTTAGACTTAAGCTCAGATTAATTAAATTTAAACAATGGGTTGCAATAACCTTACCCCCATATATAGCTTATACCACTAGCAAAAATGCCTAGCTGCAACTTTGGTTTGACTTCAACACTTTAATGCAGAAAAAAGGGGGTTATTAGCCAAGCTATACTGTTTAAGCCAATTTAAGTCTTAATCAACAGAGTTAATCCAAGACAAGCTGGGGTAAGCCAACTTAACTAAAAATTGCTGAAACTATTTTTGAATAACTAAAGTGACTTTAGCAACTGTGATGCCAAACTTAATAATATCACTCTGATTTATAATGGTATTATCATTCACTAAGAACATCCAATCGTCGAAATGAACTTGATATTCCTCACCATCCACAGGCAATAACATATCGTATTTCCAACGTAGCGCACTGCCACTAGATTGGCCATCGGCAGTCCCGATAATGTCACCTGCAGTTCCTGAGTATCGCCCTTCCCCTAGTGCCTTGATGCGCCACACACGAGTTTGAGTTTCACCATCATCATACACAAACCATTCATTAATGACTCCCTCACTTCCCTGCCAACTGGCTTCCATAATGACATTGAATTTGCGGATTACTTTGCCACTAAAATCTTGTACGACCCCAGAGGCTTTTAATGGCCCATTAAAAAATGACTCCAAAACCAATGTCGGATGAGTATCTTTATAATCAGTCACTTCCACCGATGAACAACTCGACAACAGCCCTATCATTATTAAACCTAAAAATAACTTTCGGCCGACAAGCCGTTTCAACAATCGCATGGTTTTTCTCCGAGTAATTGCGCCCGCAAACTAGGACGACTAGTGGCTTTCGATAACCAAATAGCTAAAAATGCCTCAGTAAAATTAGCATCATTGATAATGTCGAGTGGTTGATGATTAAAGAAAAACTGACTCGTTTGTCCATCTATCACCTTAAAACTTAAATGGTCGCCCTGCTTCACATCGGGCCAAGTCGCATTTAATAAACCCAACCAACGTTGGATATCATTTTCGGCAAACGCTAGATGCTTCCATTGATCTTTTGTCGCTTCGAGTAAATCCTCTGACTCTATATCTCGATAATATTCAATATCTAACAGCAGAGGATATTGCCCCTGTTGATAACTACCATTTACCGTCATCAGTCTCGCCTTATACAAACTAAACCACAGCCAATCCATTTCTCCGCGGCCCACTTCCTGAAAAGTCTGCGTCACATCGGCGGCATCATTCAGTTCGATAGTAATGTTTTCAAAATCAGGCGTTTTCGCCTCTAACGCTTTTAAAGGTGCGGCCAATAAACTAAGGGCCAATAGACTTAAGCAGCTTGAATTCAAAAATGAAAAACCAAGATTTGGGCTACGATTACGAACTGACGACATGGGATCCCCCTTTTACTGCATGATGTCTTACAACAGGTACTTAACTAAAAACGGCATAATGACTTAACCGCGATCAATTCCTACAACTCCATAATTAACGCCCAAACACAGTAAAAGAACGCGCTTTAGTGCTTCGATTAAATCCATAGGGATTAGCAAGTTGGATTAAAAATGGCAGTAAGACTAGCCAAACCAAAAATAACACCACAGCAGAAATAACATTGCCATAGGGCAAACTCACGGCATTAAATTGTGCGCCAGCCAAATAGCTTAACCCACCAAATACGCCCCCGAGTAACGCCTGAAATATCAGCGGTAAAGGTCGCATAAAGGCCAAACTATGATTCAGAGTCAAAGCAAAATGCAGCCACAGGCAACCAAGCCACCAAGGGAAAAGAGCAAACTCAAACACCGCTAAAACAGAGAGTACGGTATCTACGCCTATTCCTAAGGCTGCAACCTTTAGCATCAATAGCAAATCCACTTTGCGATACTCGTGCTTACCTAATGAAGCTAGCAGGATAAAGTGAAATAATAACAAAGGGATAGTTAACAACAGTGAGGTGTTAAGCCAAAGTACGCTAGACCACCACACAGCCTGAAAACTCAAGGCGTTATAGAGAATAAAGCCCTGATGTTTAAAAGGAACCCGAGAGTTAGCTAACATAGACTTCATCTTTGCCTCACTTTTATCTTGCTGCAAACAAAGCGGCTCATTCCAACGAAAATGGTTATTTCCACTAAAGTGACTGCTTAATCAAAACAAATTACGTCGCATTAGGGCTATGGCTTGGGAGATGATGGCTAGCAATGCGATAGTCCGGACGCACAGCCACTAAATGCACTGTGCTTGTGGTACGTTCTAAAAATCCACCTTCACAATAACTTAGGTAAAATTTCCACATCCGAATAAAATCATCGCCATAACCTAAAGCTTGGATTTCGCCTATCGCATGATCAAAATTCTCATGCCAATGTTTTAAGGTTTTAGCGTAATCGAGCCCCATATCATTGAGCGACCAGACCACCATGTCCGTCTGTTTGGCAATGTGACCGACCATTTGGCTCACTGAGGGTAAGCAGCCTCCGGGGAAAATATAACGCTGAATAAAATCCACACTTTTGCGATAGCTGTCATAACGTTGATCGGCAATCGTTATCGCCTGTAGCAGCATGCGCCCATTGGGTTTTAACAATGTTTCCAGCTTTTTAAAGAAGCCTGGCAAATACTCATGCCCTACCGCTTCAATCATCTCGATAGAAACAACCCTGTCGTATTCCCCAGTGAGATTGCGATAGTCCTCTGTCAGCAGCGTCACTTTATCGCTTAGCCCTTCGCGTTCGACACGGGCTTTGGTATAGGCGTATTGCGCATCTGAAATCGTTGTTGTTGTCACGTGCACGCCATAATGCTTAGCAGCATAAATAGCCAGCGCGCCCCAGCCAGTACCAATCTCAAGCAAGGTTTGACCCGGCTGTAAATCGAGCCGCTCGCAAATAGTTATCAGCTTAAACAACTGCGCTTCCTGCAAACTGGCTTCCTCATGGGGATAAAGCGCGCTCGAATACAACATTTCACGGTCGAGGAATTGCTCATACATAGCATTACCCAAATCATAGTGGGCAAGAATATTCCGCTTGGAGCCCTCTTGAGAATTGCGATTCAGCACATGCTTCACACGGTTTATCGTGCCAGTTAACCAAGAGAATTTGGCTTCAATCTTATCGAGTAAGGCTAAATTACGGGCAAACAGTTGTACGACTTTGGTGAGATCAGGGCTCGTCCAATGGCCTTGAATATAACCTTCACCCGCGCCAATGGAGCCTGAAAGCATGATTTGACGATAAAAACTCGGGTGTTTAACCACAAGCGTGGCGTGCAAGTCGGTATGACTCTCACCAAAACGATAACTCTTGTCGCCCTCAACCAAGGTCAAGCAGCCATGTGGGAGACTTTCAAGCGCCTTAAGCAAGACTTTACGCGCAATACTGTCGGGCAGTTTCCCTGTGGTGACTGAGGTTTGCGAAGCCGTATTTTCCATGTTATTTCTCCATCTGAGCTGGATGCGGCACAAAGGGCACACGTTTAAAAAAGAGTTTTAGCGCTTGCCAATAAATCCCGAAGAAGATCTTGAGAGTCATGAAAGGGAAGCGAAACAAAAGTGTCCGTAAATTGGCCGCCGTGATTGGTTGACGTTTCATCACTAAATTGGCATTAAACAGTTTTTTGCCATTCTCTTGCATCGACTTGTTTTCAATACCAATGTTTAAGTCTTCACTCGGCGCAGACACATGCCAGAGATAACGCATATCGAGAGTCATAAAGGGAGACACGTGAAACACTTTGTCAGAAGGTTTGGGCGCGGCTAAATCGACTAAATAGCAATGGCGCTGATCCCAAGGCGTGTTACTCACCTCGGCCAACATGTATAAAGGCGTTTGATCTTGATAACAAAAGTAGAAATTTACTGGGCTAAAATACACGCCAAAATGGCGGATCTGACCCACAAACAAAACTCGATCGCACAGTTTATCTGCGCCTAACGCTGCCACTTGAGTCAATACGCGACTCTTAAGTGCAGCTGCGCTCGGATCGACAACAGCCACTTCACCGCTGTCATTGGATTTAGTCGTAAAAGAAGTTAAATAGTCTTTAGGATTGAATCTCAATAAAGCGCGATGCTGGCTGGCAAAAACTCTCCCCATGGCACTGATCTTATCGACTTCATCTAAATCAATCGCCAACAGCGCCATGGCATAACTAAAGCTATGTTTAATCGGCGTAAAACGGCTGTGGGATACAGTGCCGTAATAAATACCGCTATTGAGCTCTGTCATATTTAGACCTGTCACATTTAAACCTGTCATAGGCTGACACCAAAATGGGCACACACATCAAGTGCACTGCGAACGCCATCTTCATGGAAACCATTGTGCCAATAGGCGCCAGCAAAATGGGTATGATTTTGCCCGGATATTTCCTCACGGCGGCCCTGAGCCTTAAGACTGGCTTCGTTAAACACTGGGTGGGCATAATTGAAGCGGCGTATCACTTTCGACTCATCAATCAACTCTGACTGATTCAAGGTGACACAAAAGGTCGGCGCATTGGCTGGCAACTGTTGCAGTATGTTCATGTTGTAAGTCACTGACGCTGGACGTTTTAGGTTACCATCTAATCGATAGTTCCAACTCGCCCAAGCGGCTTTTCGCTTCGGTAAAATACGCGTATCCATGTGCAGCACCACATCGTTATTCTGGTAGCTGAGGTCGCCTAAAATGGCGCGTTCTGTTGGCGTAGGATCGTTTAACATCCGCAGTGCTTGGTCGCTATGACAGGCTAAAATCACCTCATCGAATTCCAACCATTCACCGTGAACTTGTAACTTCACCCCATTGCCATGGCGTTCAATACCTGTCACAGGTGAGTTAAGGCGGATATTGTCTTTAAAGGGCGCAATAAGATCAGGAATATAACTACGCGAGCCACCCTTTAGCACATACCACTGGGGTCTATCACTGACATTTAATAAACCATGGTGCTGGAAGAAACGAATAAAAAACTTCAACGAAAACGCGCGCATATCTTCTATGCTCGAAGACCAAATCGCCGCACCCATGGGCAAAATGTAATGTTCAGCGAAAAATGGTGAGAAGTGTTCATTGTCTAAATAATCACCTAAGTTACCTTCGGGATAAATATCCTGTTGATAGAGTGCCTTACAGCCTTTATTGAAGCGCAATATTTCTTTTAAAAAGGCCCAAAAGCGTGGATTCAGGAGGTTACGCTTTTGGGCAAACAAACTGCCTAAATTGTGGCCGTTGTATTCAAGCCCAGTCAGAGCATTGTGCACGCTAAAACTCATCTCAGTCGGTAATATGGTGACATTAAGGCGAGCCAATAAACGTTCAAATCGTGGATACGTTCTGTCATTAAACACGATGAAACCTGTGTCTATAGCGTAGGTTTGCCCTTGATGCTCCACATCGACTGTCGCCGTGTGGCCGCCGATATAGTCATTGGCCTCAAACACTGTGACCCTGTGCGACTCACTTAATAGATGGCCACAGGTTAATCCAGAAATGCCGGTGCCGACGATGGCGATATTTTTCATAAACTCTTGTCCTTTAGCGGCTTGGCTTGAGTATCGTTTGCAATCATTTTTTGCCACACAAAGGCAGGTAAAAACGACATCAACTTCAATAGATAAGTAAAGCGTCGCGGAAAATGGATCTCGCGCTTGCCACCTTTCAGCCCATTACGTATCGCCTTAGAAGCGGTTTGTACACTCACTTGCATTGGCATAGAAAAATCATTTTTTGCGGTCAGTGGTGTCGCCACAAAACCCGGGCAAATCAAGCTCACGCCTATGTCGTTCTTGGCAAGATCGAGCGCGAGACTCGAGGCTAAATACTGCACGCCGGCTTTAGAGGCGCCGTAAGCTTCAGCGCGAGGGAAAGGTAAATAAATAGCGCTGGAGCTCATTAAGCCAATACGTGAACCCCTTGGCATTAAAGGTAAAAATGCCCCGAGGCAATATCCCATTGCAATTAGATTGGTATGGATAACGCGCTCGAACAACACATCATCGAAAGCCTTAGCATCATCAATATATTCACAACTGCCCGCATTCAAAATGACCAAATCGAGCTGAGAATCGGTTTTCACCAATAGCTCAGCTACATTTTGGCCAGCTTGTTGAACTTGGTCGCGCTGGGATATATCAAAAATTAACAGCGTGACACCTACTAGTTCATTCAAGGCTAACGTATCTAACCTTTCTTGGGAGCGGCCACAGGCAATGACATGCCAACCTAAAGCTAAATAGTCTTGCGCCAGTTGCAATCCAATGCCTGAGCTTGCACCTGTAATCAGCACTGTATTTATTTTCATCGGCTTAACAACGTCCATTACTTTGCCGCCCTGTCTTTGAGTAAGCGGATAAGGCCGCCCATGCAAGGTAAATGCTCATACAACATTTGCCCTAAGTCGAAGTAATCCCTGTGAAAATAAATCTTGTCGTTAAATTTAAGTTGGCTCATGCCATCAACACGGATAAGTCCGCCTTTATTCAACTTAGGGTGGCTATATTCCATCTGCCAAAACAGCGCGGCTTGATTCGCATCCTGCTGCACTTCTTTGATCTCAAACTGAATATGCTTAACATTCTTATATAACTTCGCGAAGTACTGAGTTAACGCCTCTAGCCCTGTGATTTGATGCATAGGATCGGTAAAACTAATATTGTCGTCGTAAACCTGAGCTAACAGGTGCAAATTATCTTTATTCAAAGCTTGATAAAGCTGAATAAAATCATCAACAAGCGTATTAGTCTCAGCCGTCGCTTGGTTTGTCATCTGGTTATTGCTCCTGATCCTATTTATTGGGCCGCGGCCTTTTTCAATACGCCTAATACGGTTAATGCCCTTGCTCTTGCTGCACTGTGCTCGACAATCGCACTTGGATAAGCCATTTTAGTGTTGAATAACGGCTGTTCAAACAAGGACGGTGTCTGCGCTGTACTGGGTTGATGTAATTGCTTAATTCCCCAAGATGCGAGCTCTGGTAAATACTTACGGATAAAGCTGCCATCTGGATCAAACTTTTCACTCTGGCTTATAGGATTAAAAATACGGAAATAAGGTTGAGCATCGCAGCCACAACCCGCAGACCACTGCCAGCCGCCATTATTCGCGGCTAAGTCACCATCAATCAGTTTTTGGCGGAAATAGCGCTCGCCCCAGCGCCAGTCAATCAGCAGATGTTTAGTCAGGAAACTCGCCACCACCATACGCAGCCGATTGTGCATCCAACCCGTTTGATTGAGTTGGCGCATAGCCGCATCCACAATCGGATAGCCAGTACGACCTTCACACCAAGCAGCAAACTCCTGCGGGTTATTGCGCCACTGCACATGGTCGGCTTGACGATTGAAATTGTGATTCTTAGATAAATCGGGAAATGCCACCAGCAAATGACGGTAAAACTCACGCCAAGTAAGCTCATTTAACCAAGTACGAGCAGGGCTAGTGTCGTCGACAATCACCTCAGGGAAGTGATGCAACAGCGCGGCAACGCATTGTCTTGGGCTAACCACACCAATGGCCAGATAGGGTGAAATTGAGCTAGTACCATCAATGGCGGGGAAATCCCTATCTTGCTTATAATCCTGCACTTTCTGCTGAATAAATGCCGAGAGCAAACGCTTCGCCTGCCCTTCTCCCGCAGCCCAAAGTTCACTCGACACTTTAGTGACATTGTTAAACAAAAGCGGCTTTGGCTCGGCCAACACAGGCCCAAGTGGCGCCGGAACAGGAAGCGGCAAAATGGCATGGCGGGCGGCAATTTCTCGCCACTTACGGCTAAAAGGAGTGAAAACCTTGTACATGTCGCCGGATAAATTCAGCACAGTGCCCGGCTTAAGCAAACAGTGTTCTTCGGTTAACACTAGAGGAATACCCGCCTGAATACAGGCTTGGTCTCGCAGTTGCTCGTTAATCTCAGGCTCGCGACCAGCAAACACTCGACCAATCCCCTGTTGCTGGCAATAGTGACCGATAAACTCAGGTACATCAGCAAAGGTATCTAACTGAATTAACTCGAATCCAATACCAAGACTCGCCAGCCCTTGGGCAAGTAGATTGATATGACGTTCGATAAAATCCAACTGAATTGATGCAACGTCATGGCGCTGCCACTGGGTTGGCGTAGCAATGTAAATGGCCTTAAGTGCCACGCCATTCTCCCGCGCCCAATCGCAAGCGGCGGTTAATGCCTGATTATCGGCAAGGCGTAAATCTTGGCGAAACCACATCAGTGCATTATTGCCCTGCACTTTTATTGGAATTGAATCTATTTGCATTGAATCGTTAGCTAATGTCATTGTTTTTCTCGCTATTTATCTGCTCGCTTTGATTCACGGTATTCATCTTTCCACTGTGCTTACGACTTCTATTCACCTTCCCCGCTAAACGAGATGGTATTTTCCCAATCAAGTCCGTCGTCGAAGACGCCAAAAAAGCAGATAAAAAGCTTAACGTTGGCGCAAAAGGCCCCATAAACCAGCATGGGAAAGTCATTTGTTCCAATACAGTCAGCATTTCAGTCTGTTCAGAACCCGAATGATTTGAGTCGGGAATAAGCAAAAGTGCATCGACGTTAAGCCTGCCTCGCAGCAAAGGTAAACTGCCCATGGCTTGCTCGCCAAGATCAATAACCGATACCCGCAGCGACGCTAACTCGAGCGATAGAAGTAGAGAAAACAAAATGTTAGTGCGGGTGGAATTAAGCGAGGTATGCGCCCCACGGGATAGACTCACCACAGCGATTCTCGCCGTCACGGCCTGCCCATTAAAGGCATGACGTCCACCCACTCGGTTAAGTAACTCGCTCTTTAACCAAGCAATAATTAACTCGGCATCAAGCCGCTCATTCACTAAGTCCTCGAGTTGATTAAGCCAAGGTTGTAGCAACTTTTCTTTCACCAATTGGAAAGGATATAAGCCAAATGCATCATCTAATATCTGCTGTAATTTGTGCTGATTGAAATCGAATAATGCCGTATTGAGCGCAGTGACTTGCTCGCACCATAAATCAATGGCTTGAGTTTGAACTATTTCTGTAAATGAAGATTTAGCAGCACTCATCAGCAAAGGTTTAACCTTACTGATCGCAACACCTTTAGCTAGCCATGCATTAATCTCATGGATTTCTTGGATATTTTCGCTCGTATATAATCTGTGTCCCTTGGGTGTACGTGCAGGGATCACTAAACCAAAACGGCGCTGCCATGCCCTTAAGGTCACGGCATTCACGCCCGTTAAGGCCGACACTTCACCGATGGGGAGTAATATCTCACCATTGGGTTCTGTGTGGGCCGTGTTCTCTATAGTTTGTTTCATATTTCAGTAATAACTCACTAAATCAAAAGCTAAAATCAACTGAATGCGATTAGGTAAAGATTAATAGGCATAGCGCAGCTTTAACGCCTCAGGATGAGGATTTAAGTACACTTGCTCTTCAATATAAAGTGTTGGAAATTCGCGTAAATAATGGTTAATGAGCGTGATAGGTACTAATAACGGCAATAGACCTTGGCGATATTTCATAATCGTTTCAGACAGTTCTATCTTTTGCTCTTTGCTCAAATGCTTTTTAAAGTAACCCTGAATATGCTGCAGCGTACTAGTATGATTTTTACGGGTCGCATTAATTTTCAGCGCCGTCATAAAGCCTTCAAAGTAGCGGGTCGCGCTTTGCTCAAGATCCTCAATATTGGCCACTATCGGACCAAGCTCGCGATACCATGTCGGGCTGTGTGCCATTAATAGGTATTTATAGCGGGAATGAAACTTCACTAACTTATGCTTAGTCAGCCCTTCATGTTTCATCAGGTGCCAATCGTGATAGGCATAAACGCGGGTGAAAAAGTTCTCCCGCAGCACCATGTCATGCAAGCGGCCTTCTTCCTCCACGGGCAATAGTGGATATCGTTCCATCAACTTGCGAGCAAATACACCAATGCCAGACTTAGAACCATTGTTAGTGCCAATTTTATACTCTGTTACCCGCTCCATGCCGCAGGTTGGCGACTTAGCGCAAAGTAAGTATCCTCCGAGGAAATCGAGCTCTTCAACCTTGTTTTCGCTGTATTCATTGAGCTTATCGGTCACATCTAAGCTACCGTCACCACTCTGAACTAAGATGGTTTCCCCATCACGGACTAGTCGGATACTTTTCCGGGGGGCACCTAAGCCAATCGCCATTTCAGGACAGATGGGCACATAATCGAAAAATTGCTTAATTTCTTGATTACAATAGGTCGAATTTTTATGTCCGCCATCAAAACGAACCTTCTCCCCTAATAAGCAAGCGCTGATCCCAATCTGAATTCGCTGCGGGTTAAACTTGTACATAAGTCGACTCCTTGTATCACTATGTCTTTAATTACGGACCATAGTTGTACAAGGATCAAGTTTTTGTATAAATATTTTTTAAAAGTATCGTTTAACAGCGACTCCTGATAAATCAACCACAAATAAACCTAACTTGGCCTATAACTTGCTAATTCAAATTGCAAAGTTGTCATCAGATAATATTGAAACGTCCAGCAACACCCATTAGTTAACCGCTCAACATTTTAAACCGCAGGTGGCCAAGGGACAGATTCATACATAAAGGAGTCGAATATGAGCACAATTAACCCCAATAGTTATACCAATACCTTTGCGAAAAGTTATGCCAATGTGCCACTCAAGCAAGTCGAGCCGAGCACAAATGGCCTAGGAACTCTTGCAAATTCAATGACGGCGGCGAATCTAACGTCATCAATAAGCCAAGATACTGTAATGCTCTCCTCTGCAGCATCGGTAACGACTGCCGATACCTATAGCCATCTGGCCCCTAACGCCAAACAAGGCTACACGGGTAATGTGCAAGCCATTGCAGGCACACCTGAACCAGACAAAAACATCAACAGGTTGGACAAAGCCATGCAGGCTATTTTAGATAACCGTACAGGAGTCGATAGGGATAAAATTAATAAGATAGATGAAGAAATGGCGAAGGTTGCCGCCGATGAAAATCTATCTGAAGAACAAAAAGCCAAGCAACTAGAATTACTGCAAGCGCAAAAATTGGATCTGATTAAGGAATCATCGGAGAAAAATGAAGAGCGGCAACGTCGTATCGAGCCCGAGGTGTATTACAGCTAACGAAGAAATGACCCGCAAAGGAAAAAATAGGCAATGAAGGAAGTAACAGGTGGGATACAGAGTGTATTTTCTCGGTGAAATATCAGTCTAATCATTTGAAGCTAGACTGATATTTTATAATGTCGCTCAATCCGTTACTAAAGACACCAACGCTTAGGATTGTTTTTCTACCTTATTAATACTGCCCTTATACCCAGTTTCGTCGACGGCCTTAAGCAAACTATCTAGATTAAAATCCTCTGGCACTGTCACTAAGGCTTGCTCTGTTTTTAACGAAGCCTTGGCCTTAATCACCCCATCGGTTTTACGCAGCGCTTTATTCACGACAGTGACACACAGCGGACAAGTCATGCCCTTAACATCTAAGGTGACCAACACGTTTGCCGCCCAGCTCGACGCTGAACACAGACTTAAGGCGAGAAATAACACTAACTTCATTCAAGCACCTCTAATAACCAAGGTAATACAAAAGGATATGACTGAAATGCCAGCACAACAGGTACAGTTAACCAGTACAGCCACAGCATCTGAGTACGACTCAACGTCGCTGTACACAGTGGCTTTTTAGCAAAATAGAGCCGCCAAAATCCCATCAGAATCAGCCCAGTCGACAGTATCAACATGGGCACTTGCAGCCAGCTCAGTTGCTCAATCCCCGACAGACTTGCGGCCGACACCCCGAACACCAGATAAATAAGCGGTGCAATACAGCATAGGCTTGAAGCAACCGCAGCAACCACTGCGGCGGCCATAGTCGCAAAGAGGCCCTTAGCGTTGTTCGGTTGACTGGTAGTCATAGGCAAACACTTTAGGCTCATAATAGTTCACGGGATCGCCATCAACTTCCGCATACGGGTAGCCAAAATTATTCAGTGGTGTCTGTTCGGCTGTAGGGAATAAATCAAAGTCACGGCCATAGTTAAAGCCAACCCAGTTCATTTCCCAATTGCCAAAGAGGTAATCATTCACGGCCTGAACTGCGGGATCGCTGTGTTCCTTTTTCTCCGTCAAACGCATTTTTGTCACATCAGCAGGATCGGCTGGCAACCAACCATAACCCGCTAAATAGAACATAGCGCGACAATGTTGACCACCACTGACATCGGCAACCCCTTTGTCATCAGCACTACCAAAGGCCTTTTTAGAGTATTCGCCCATCTTGATCGCCTGACCTAAGCGAATCCCAAACATCTCACGGGCAGGGATCCCCACTGCGCGCATTAGCGCCACAAATACTGAGTTAATATCGGTACACTTACCGCCTAACTTGCCACTTTCGAGGATACTTGCTACATCACCCGTACCACAGCCAATCACGCTATTATCACGAAACATATTAGCGCTAACCCAAAGATAAATCAGTCGTGCTTGCTTCAGTGGTTCAGTCTCGCTGCCAACGATCTTATCTGCTGTTTGCTTCACAATACCATTAATAGGCATGTGTTTAGTCGGCAGCAAATAACGTTCAACATCTGCAGGATAACGTATCTGCTCTGGGGTGCGGTAATGGGTTAAGGCGCCGCTTTTAACGGGTTCCCAATCTATCGTTTCAATATCAAGCTCAACCGTTATTGTCATGTTCGCTTTGGCATCGGGCCAAGTCGCAAACAGGGTTTTGGCGCCATAACTGTTGTTTGAGCTGATATAGGCGTCTTTAAAACTACCCGTAAAATTCAGCTGACTCACCAATTGGAATTGCGTGTCTTCGGGCAAAGGGATCCACAACTTAACCACACCCTCAGACCCTTCTGGGGCAACAAGATGGTAAGTGTTGGTTAAGATAAAACGGCGGCGTCCATCGCTTGAGCTATGTTCAACGACACTCGATTTAGAGGAAGATGCCAGTACTGGCGTGATAAAACCCGCAGTCGACAAAATAGCCGCACTTTTTAAAAAATTGCGTCTTTGCATTATGACATTCCTTTTATTGGATCATGTTTAGGAAGAAGAGAAACTCAACATAAGAGAGCAAGATTATAGGTGCTATAGCACTGTGCAGCAATCAAGCCGCTAACCATACAGTATAAAACCACTACATCGGAGAAAAAGACTCAGTAAAATATGCTACAGCGCTGGCATACTTATGAAAATGGAATAAATATCGACGTTGACTTAACAAGAGACTATGGCGTCAATAACTAATTTATCGCTTTTGGCGCTTCCCATAGGGCACCGTCTCTCAACATCGAATTTAACGTCACCACCATCTTCCTAATACAGGCAATGATAGCCACTTTTTTAGGTTTCCCTGTGGCAACTAATCGCTGATAGGTGCTCTTAAAAACCGGGTTAGATTGTATGGCTGACATCATTGCCATATGTAAAGAATCCGCCTTCTTAGAAGGCGGCTTTGACTTGCCCCTGGAAGGGGCTATTCCAAGAACCTACATCATCTGCAACGACAATTGAGCCTCATCTTCCTGATCTTGTTTATCTTGATGGCGCACATATCGTCTAATGATTTCTTCATTAACACCTACTGTATCTACAAAATAACCTCTGGCCCAAAAGCTATTGCCCCATAGCTTTTTACGTACATGAGGGAATTTATTGAATAGCCTTATCGCACTTCTTCCTTTCAATACTCCCATCAGCGTTGATACTGACAGCTTCGGCGGGATTATGACTACCAAGTGAACGTGATCTATCTGAACGTTTAATTCTAAAACCTCACAACCCTTCATATTGCAAAGGATATAAATTGACCTGTATAACTCCTTACCAAGGTTTCCTTTTAATATTTTAAAACGGTACTTCGGAGTCCAAACAATATGATATTTGCAACGCCAATAAACATGTGATGAACTTCTATAATCGCCCATGCTTTTCGTTTCCTCTTACTTGTGGTGAATAAGAAGTCTCTTTTAGCATGGGCGTAATTCAGGCTATAGCCTCAAGGAACAATCACCACCGCCAGAGGCGGTGGTTTTGGGATGACAATAAAACCGTTCTCACTTGATGCCTTCCTCCTTGTATTTTTCGCATGCCTTTAAAGCGCCCGCTTTCTTTATTCATCGGTGCCACACCGACCAATGCGCTTGCTTCCTTGTTACTGATATAACCCAATTCTGGTAAGTTACTGATGATGGAAGCTGCGGCGATTTTACCGATACCTTTCATACTCTGAAGCAGTATATTTTTCGCTTGATAATCAGGGTTTGACTCAATGAGTTTAACGATTTTTATTTCAATCTTTTCAATCTGATTTTTGAACGCCGTTAAAATAGGTTTAATGGTCATTTCAAGTTCTTTTGGCAATATTTGAAGGCGGTTTTTTTCCATCGTCTGCATCACCAATAGTTGATTTCGTCTTGCGACTAAATCACTCATAGCACGCATTACATCAGGTTTTAAAGTTGATAAGATCGGCTTAATCGCTTCGCTGTAATGCGCTATAAGTTGCGCATCAAGCTTGTCAGTTTTTGCCCGTTGACCAATGGCACCAGCAAAGCGTTTTATGTGAACAGGGTTTGCGATGACAAAAGGTAAGTTTGCCTCAGCGCAGGCCATAATGAAGGGCATTTCAAGACGACCTGTCGCTTCGATAACGATGCGCTCAGGAGTGTATTTTTTAATAGTTTTGACGGCCTCTTTAATCCCTTTTTCATCGTTCGATACAGTGAAATAGATATTGAGAGGGCGGATATAAATGTCGAGTTGAAACTTGCCAGTATCAACACCTACATTAATGTTTTGATTAGAAGTTGTTTTCATAATAAGCTAACTCTTGCTTGCAAATGCGGGTTCGAGACCCTGTAGACTATTCGAGTATTTTGCTTGGAGTCCTTTGTCGCGTTCTTTCTTGTTATCGGTCTCTCAATAGAGGAGCCAGCGTTCAATCGAACTACGACAAGGAAAGCTTTAGTTGCAGCTAAAGCCTGGGTCTCACATTACCCGAAACTGGAAATTATTTGTAATCAGGTGAGTTTATTATCCATACAAGCATAATCAATGATAGATTTAGAGCATTTTTATGTAAAAAAACAATTTTAGTTTAATAAAAAAGTATCAATTACGTTATTTTTATAATCTAAAGGCTAAATAACAACCATATTTAGCTTTGGCTAATGTTGTTAATAAAGATAATTATCTCACCACTTTTCACTCAAGCTTTGAGTCTCTCATTTAGCAAAATCAGTAATATTCTTTGGCAAATTTTCGAAACAGTTTTCAGGGAGATCACAGTCTCACCTGAACAGTTTAATGGTATGGCTGAGTAATCATTCCAAATTTAGAATATTGAACTTACAGTTTTGACTTAAGTTAGCTCGAATTACCTAACGCTTTTTACTCATAAAATATCAAACTTATCTTTCAAAATGGGAGCCAGACCACCATGTTGCAAAAATGTTTAATTAAAGTTTGCGTATGTTTGTGCCTGTTCTAGGCTTAAAAACGAATATACTCACTTAAAGGGCTTTTTTATGAAACATAAGCTTTCATTAGGTCTTTGCTCACTTTTGCTCAGCTCCACCGCCTATGCAGAAGTCAACATTTCAGGTTTTGCCTCAGTTGTTGCTGGTCAAGTTCTCGAAGGTTCGGGCGTTGCAGAGTTTGATTTAGGCCCCACCTTTCTCGCCGACTATCCACTCGTTGGCGCCTATGATGAAGATATTAGTTTCAAACCCGATACCTTATTTGGTATTCAATTCTCAGCGGATTTGCTCGAAGGTTTATCTGCCACTGCACAGGTTGTTTCCCGGGGGGCTGATGACTTTTCGGCAAGTTTCGAATGGGCTTATCTGTCCTATGAGATCAATGAGCATTGGACAGTACAAGGAGGTAAAAAACGCTTACCGCTCTACTATTACAGTGACTTTTTTGATGTTGGATATGCTTATCCTTGGGTACGTCCACCCGCAGATAATTACACATGGCAAATATTTAACTACACAGGTGTCAGCGCCTTATATAACTATTTAATTGGCGACTGGACTATGTCTGGACAAGTTTATTACGGTAGCGAAGATAGCGAACCTAATAAGCTTTTATCTGATTTTTTCTTCCTCGAAAATACCCGAGAAGTATGGAAGGATATAGGCGGTATTGTTGTTCAATTCAATAAAGATTGGTTAGATATTCGCCTCACGCATATGCAATATACTAACGAACGTTATATTGGTGGTATTCAGCAGGAATGGAATGGTAGCAACCAACGTACGGGTAAGTTTTATGGCCTATCCGTTAATATAGATTATGAGAATTTCCTTTTTTTATCTGAGCTTAACCGCTTAGATCTCGATGGGAGTAATCTAGATACTTATCTTCTCTCGTTCGGCTATCGTATCGATTCAGTGATGCCTTACATTTCCTATTCGGACTTCAATGATGGTGACGGCGGTGAAGTTCACCATACAAGTTCTGCAGGTATACGTTGGGATTTCCATCCTTCGGCGGCCTTTAAAATTCAGTATGATGACGTTAAAGATGACGGTGGCCCAGGGATGAAAGTCGCAGGGGATTCGAAATCCATCAGTCTTGGCATTGACTTAGTATTTTAGGAGAGAGAAATGAATAAGTTACTTTGCTTAATCCTACTCAGCTTAGTCTCAATGCCACTATTTGCTGGTGTGGTTGTCATCGTTCATCCCAGTAATGCAGACACTGTCGACCAAAAGGTTATTGAAAATATTTTTCTAGGGAAAACAAAGACTTTTCCTGATGGAGCGCAGGCCGTGCCGGTCAATCTTGACAGTGCAATGCCCTTAAGGGAAACCTTTGATACTAAAGTGCTGGGCAAGTCATCCAGCCAACTTAAGTCATATTGGTCACAAAAAGTATTTACAGGCAAAGGAACGCCACCCAAGGAAGTCACTAGTGGGGCGGAGATGATAAAATTAGTTGCATCGAACCCCAATATTATTGGCTATATTGATAGTAGTGAGGCCAATGATTCGGTAAAAGTTATTGCCGAGTTTTAGATTGGAGTGCCGAGCTCAAGCTCGGCACAACTTGGGGGCAAGGGATGAATTTCTTTAATGATATTTCTATTTTTAAAAAAGTTATCGCGATATTTATTTTAGCTGTCATCATTTTCGCTTTAAACTTAAGCATTAGTGTCATCTCCATAAATAAAAATCGCACCACACTTAATTATATGGAGCAGCAAGTTTACCAAAGAGTTGAACTCGCCAATCAAAACGTGTTTTTTATCCAACGACTCGATGAACTTTACACTCAATCGGTTTCTTTTGCCGACGAAGACCTGTTAACAAATGCAGGTACTATGTATGAATCTTTACGTAAAAACCTACAACAATTAGATAGTGTCGATCCCTCACAAGCCAATAAACTCAGCAATCTATCCGCTAAATTAACCCGCTATAACGACATGACGATTAAGCTGGCTAAAGGCATGTTGGCGGGTACGATTGATATGGCAAACATTGGTCAGATCAGCCAAGAAAAATCCCAAGCCTATGAAGCTGTACTTAATGAAATACAAGATTACAAACAAAGCAAAGTACTCGAATTTAAACAATCGATAAAAGAAGCTGGCGACAGATCTGCGCAGAGTTTGTGGCTCACCCTCTCCATAGGCATCGCTTTGCTGATCGTGATGTTGATTGTCACTATTGCCATAGCACGCGCTATCAGCTCATCTGCGCGTAATGTCGCCCAGTCACTGAGTGAGCTGGCCGATGGAAAAGGCGATCTTAGTCATCAGCTCAAAGTATCTGGTAGTGATGAACTCGGCCAAGTATCAAGTAACTTCAATCGATTTCTTCGCTTGCTCGGAGATTCTATTCGAAGGGTGGTGAATGTTACCGATCCCTTACTTGATAGCTCGCGCTCACTGAAACAGCGCATGGAAGATGCGACGCATGCCACCCAGCGGCAAAGCCATGATGCCAGCGCAGTACAAGTCTCAATGGAAGATATGCGTCACTCTGTCATCGAAATCTCGCAAAATGCCCGCCAAGCCGCCAGTGCAGCACAGGTCGCGGAGAAAGAAGCGATGCAAGGTATGACAGTCGTTCAGCGCACAATTGATATTTCACAGCAATTAAATACAGGAATTCAGGCGGCTTCTAACTCGATCAACGAGCTCGCCAGAGATACTGAAAATGTCACTTCTATCTTAAATGTGATTACCTCTATTGCCGAGCAAACCAACCTGTTGGCACTTAATGCCGCCATCGAAGCCGCCCGCGCGGGTGAGCAGGGACGAGGCTTTGCCGTAGTCGCTGATGAGGTCCGCGCTCTCGCCTCTAAAACAGCCGATGCAACCACTGAAATTCGCCATGTGTTACAAAACCTTAAAACGGCGGCCATTTCCTCGGTCAATACCATGAATGTGGCGATGTCGAAGTCATCTGAAAATGAAACCAATGCTCAAAATACAGGGAGTGCACTGAAATCAATTCAACAACAAATTGTCAGTATCAATAGTATGAATACTCACATCGCCTCAGCAACGGAGGAGCAAGCCTCGGTTGCTTCTCAAGTGGTCGATAACGTCGTCAATATGAATGCTTCATTTGAACAGACATTGCAAATTCTGTCGCAGGTTCGCAATGTTTCTGAGGGATTAGTCGATTTTGCCGATGAACTGAAAAACGCCACATCTCAATTCAAACTTTGACCATAGAGCATTATCGAGATGATTGCCCAACATAGAAAACCGGTATTGAGTTTACACTTAATACCGGTTTTTTAATTCCTTAAAGCTTATCTTTTTGTACCACTTTATCCGTGTTAACTAAACGCTAAGAAGGGGGATACGCACAGCAATAAGCCTGTGATAATAATGATATACAGCGACACGCCCTTGTACTTATGTAATGCAGGTACTTGGTACACTAAATAAGCGGGTATCAAACAACCGACTAAACCAAAAATTGGACTACAAATCGACGTAAAGCTCAGCACTGGCGCATTCAACACAATCGCGCCCCAAGATAATAGAATGGTAAAAATCATGATGCCGTAACCCACAAGCTTTTTGTTGATACGATCTTCAGGCATATAACGGCGCAGCATGTTCATGGTCAATCCTTGGCAAGCTTCCCTAAAACCAAGATATACGCCAAAGTAAGCCGTCATCACCGCAAAAATATTCAAGGTTAAACTCAGCAATTTCAGTGTTTGTCCCTGCATACCTTGGGCAACCATAGCAAGAGCCGAGATATTTTCTTCCGATGCACGCACGGCCTGATCATGTCCCATTGCTAGGGTGAATGACACGGCATAAAAGAACACCACGACAAACAAGACGCCAAAGGCAATATTCATAGCGCGCATCGCTTTAAAGCGCGCTACCGCAAGGGATTTTTCCCGCGAACGGTATGAAATCACCATAGGGCTTAAACTTTGAATAAACAGAATCGATGTTAGCGTAAAGGGCAGCATAACGACCGCATCTTTCAACCAATCTCCCGTTGCTGGGATAGCGCCGATATTATTGATATCCCATTTATCCACCATCAATAACCCTAGCACTGCGACAACGCCCAACTTAGTCAGTACCATAAAAGTAGAGATCTTAAACAAAAGATTCTCACCGCGGGAGGCTAAAGCAACAAGACCGCAGATCAAGGCTAAACCATAGAAAGGATTTTCTGACAATAACGCTTTGGTGACCCCAAAACTTTGCAAAAATGAGGCGCTGTCGTTTGTAATGGCCGTTGAATAAACGAACACCCAAATGACCAGCATGATGAAATACAAACCACCCAACAACATACCCCAGTTTTTACCTAAGTAACCCGAAATCACACTCGGGTAATCCTTACATTCTGGAGATTCCGCTAAGGTATTGATAAACAACCGTTGGAACATATACATGGCAGGATAGCCAATAATGCCAGACAGTAAGAAAACCCATAACCCCATCAAACCGACCTGCACAGGCAAGAATACGATCCCCGCGCCAATCGCCATTCCGATACTCATGATAATCCAGCCCCAATCCGTACTATCGAAGCGGGTATCTGCTTTCCACTGTGCAGCAGTAATTGTTGCATCCATCATTTCACCTTTACCTAGTTGGCATTATTTTGTGCAAATATATTTGAACAAAACAAACTCAGCAATCAAAATACTCAACTTTTGTTGAACAAAGAGTTAAAGCTCACAACTTGACTGAAAACGAGATAAATAGCGCACAAACTGCTGTGACAAATGAAATTCATTAAAAAATAATTGCAATAAAACATAAAAATACAAATAATGTTGCACATATGCCGACCTAGGCATTCAATTTTATTTGCAAGTTGGAGAGACTATGAAAACCATTATTCACGCAGAACGTGCACCCGCGGCCATTGGCCCTTATTCCCATGGCACAGCCTATGGCAACCTCATTTTTACCTCTGGCCAACTCCCAGTTTGTAAAAAGAAAGGCAGCGTAGTTGACGGTGGGATTACTGAGCAATCGATTCAATCATTAGAGAATCTCAAATACGTACTCGAAGCGGGTGGTGGCAGCTTAGAAACGATTCTTAAAACCACTTGTTATCTTGCAGAGATCAATGACTTTGCCGCCTTTAACGAAGTGTATAAAACCTATTTTAAAACCGACTGCCCAGCTCGTAGCTGTTTTGCAGTGAAGGACCTTCCGCTGGGCGTTAAAGTAGAAGTTGAAGCGATAGCACACGTTAAAATCTAAGCATTAACATAAGGTTGTAAGCTCATGAAACCCCAATGGCAGCAGTATATTCAAATCATTAAACAAGTGGTTAAGCCCGCATTAGGCTGCACGGAGCCCATCGCCGCCGCTTACGCCGCCGCCGTCGCCCGCGCCTTGCTGGGTGTTGAACCCGATTCAATTGCAGTACAAGTGTCTGACAATCTTTATAAAAACTCTATGGGCGTGTTTGTACCTGGCACTGGCAAAATCGGTCTGGCAATTGCCGCTGCAGCAGGCGCCATTGCAGGTAATCCTGATGCGGGCTTAGAAGTATTGGCCGTGATCACACCAGAACAAGTCGCCAGAGCACAGGCCCTTATCGATGCGGGCAAAGTAACGGTTGAGCGCACCGAAACAGCAGAATTTATCTATTGTTGTGTCATCGCGAAAAAAGGCGACCGCGAAGCCCTAGTGAAAATCTGCGGCGGCCATACGCTTATTGCCGAAAAGCGCCTCAACGGCGAATCCGTCTTTAGTGTCGATAGTGCGAAAGCCACCGCAACAGGTTCTATTTGTGAAGGGGTAGATATCACTATCGAGTCCATTTATCGCTTCGCCGAAGAAGTCCCCTTCGAAGAGATCAAATTCATCCTCGAAGCCTCTGAGCTAAACGGCAAATTATCCGATGAAGGCATGGCGAATCCCTATGGGCTGGAAGTCGGCCGCACCATGAAAAGCGGCATAGCCGCAGGCATTATCGGTGAAGACTTACTGAACAAAATCGTCATGTTAACTGCTGCAGCATCCGATGCTCGCATGGGCGGGGCAAACTTGCCCGCCATGAGTAATCTTGGCAGTGGTAATCAAGGCATAGCGGCAACTATCCCTGTGGTATTGACGGCACAATGCTATAAGGTTTCAGAAGAAAAACTCGCCCGCGCCTTGATTATGAGTCATCTAGGGGCGATTTATATCAAGTCCCATTATCCACCACTGTCGGCATTTTGTGGCAATACCGTCACCAGCGCAGCCGCTTCTATGGCCATGGTATATTTAGCTGGTGGCTCGTTCGAACAATCCTGTTTCGCGATTCAAAACGTGATCAGCGACAGCTCTGGTATGGTATGTGACGGCGCTAAAGCGTCCTGCGCCATGAAGGTTAGCACTTCATCCAGTGCGGCCGTGCGCTCATTTTTGATGGCGCTCAGTAGTCACAATGTCTCAGGCCAAGGTATTATTGCTACCGATGTAGAGAAAACCATTAAAAACATTGGCAAAATGATCCTCAATGGCATGTCATCCACAGATGTCACTATTATCGATATTATGTCGGCATGATGATTTTAACCCGCTGAATATTGGCGGGTTAATAACTAAAGGTTGAAATTGTGAAACTGCAAGATTTAACGCAAAGTGATCTGGATATTCTGAAATCCATCGAAAATATCGTCGATGGCATCGCTGCCATGTATGGTCAACACACAGAAGTGGTATTGCACAGCCTAGATGCGAAACATCCGTCTGTGGTCAAAATTGCCAATGGCCATGTCACAGGCCGTGAAGTCGGAGCTCCAATAACCAACCTTGCCTTGCTCAAGCTCAAAACCGGTCAGGATATTTCCAACTCTTACCTGACTAAATGTGCCAATGGTAAGACGCTAAGATCAATTACGACGGTGATCCGTAACAGTAAAAATCAACCCATAGGGTTACTGTGTATTAACAGCGACATGGATGCACCACTGCAATCAGTACTGCGCACTATGATGCCAGAGCAACTCCTTGGCAGCGAACTGACCAGCTCGCCCGAGGTGTTTGCCCGCAATATCGATGAAGCGCTCCATAGCACTATCGACAGTGTGAACCATGAGGTTCGCGCGAATCCCGCGATTTCACCTTCACAAAAGAGTCGCGAAATCGTCAATCAATTGCATGAGTTAGGGATTTTCGAACTCAAGGACAGTGCCCAAGTCGCGGCCACTCGATTGGGGATTTCAGTGCATTCGATTTATCGCTATCTGCGGGAAATCAAAGCCAATCAAGCTTAAAGCGAGAAAAAACTCGCCTAAATAGAAAGGGCTAAGGTGTAAATAACCTTAGCCCTTTCGTTTTATTATTTTTGCACTTGTGATTGCGCTTGTTATTGCGCAGCTCGTCCGCTAAAGCCCATCATATTCCATGCCTGCACTGTGCCATCGGCCATTAAAGCAATGGCATCGAGCAAATTACTACGAATGTCGCGCATTTGGCTCAAATCAACGGCTTGTTTATCTAATGTTAACGCAGCCTCGCCTCCCATCCACACCGCAATCGAACCATCTTGACGTTTAACCGTAAACCCTAAGCCTGTCGGGAAAATATCCTTTGCTTGGGTGATTTCAGTTTTGGGTCCAGAGTGGCCATCAACCACAGTGCCATCCTGTTTTAAAAAGGCAAACTCCCGCTCATAGGTCACCACTTTGCTCACCTGAGTGACTTCTTGATAACGTGGCTGCTTGTCTACCAAGTCCCAACCTTCCCAAGCAATGGCCGTATTATCCTTGCGTAGCGCGACAAAACCCTCCTCAAAGGGATAAACCTTGTGCACTTTTTGCAACTTATCCTGTAGGACTGATGTATCGGCACCATTGAATTTACTGCCCCATACGTGCAGTTGACGACTGATGGTTAAGGCGGCAAACGCGCCACGATTTGCATAAATATCAATCACTTTATTGGCGCGTTTTGTAGTAGATAAACGCGCTGGAAACGCGACATGATACTCAGTCAATTCGCCCTCACCCCAGGTATATACGCTGCCATCCGCCAGCAGCGCCGCAAACCCATGATCCGTGTTGACAACTTTCACGGCAGGCGCTAATTGGCTGAGTTTTGCCAGTTGTTCGCGGCCTTTTTGATCATCGCTGACCCCGCCCCAAGACACTAATTTCCCCGTCGCAGTCCTCGCGGTAAAAGCATTATTGTTGGCATAGAGCAGATCGACATGGTTAAGCTCAGAGGCCACGTGGCGACTATCACCACCATAAGCGGCATCGCCCCAAGTCACTACTGCTCCCCCCAGCTTTAAGGCAGCAAAGGCACCTTTATTAATCAACACAAAATCAATATTGGTCATCGCAGGCGCAGCATATTGACCCGAGAGCAGTTCGGCTGGTGTTGAATCCAGATTAGACCAACTGACTACACTACCATCTTGTTTGATGGCCGCATAAAGCCCTTCTGCCAACACAAAAGAACGAACGCCTGTCAGCACTTGCTTCATCCCCATCCCCCAAGGGATAAGTTTGTCATCACGGGTTAAGGCCGCAAAACCACAGGTATTCTCCGCCGCGTATAACTCTTTTACATTGACCAGAGGCTCTGCGGCATTATTGATATCGCCACCACATTCAGCATCGCCCCATGCCACCACAGTACCGTCTTGCTTGAGTGCTGCAAATGCACTGAGATTACTGTAGATTTGACTCACTTGGGCTAACTGGGCGGGCATAGGGATTTTGGTAGAATCGTCGGCCACCTCAAGATTGCTCGGGATGGACGTTAATGCATTATTCGCGGTGGATGGTGATCTGTGAGCCAAGATGGTGTCAGAAATTTGCTGTTTTAATTCGGGCGATATATCAGAATCCTGTTTATCTATGAGTAAGTTAACCACATGACCCAAAGCAAAAATCGCCAGCGCCACACCGCCCCACGAGACCTGTTTTTTATCCACAAGTATATCCTTATCGTAACTGCAAACTCTCACTGAGTTTAAACTAGAACATAACGTCGACTGAGTACGCTAAATGTGAACTGTGATTGTAACCAAAACAGGGCTAAAATGACATTGCCCTAAAGTCGAAAGCTGGCCTGATTCAAGTAAGATGAGCATATGAGCAAAAAATAAAAGCAGCGTATCTCGCTGCTTTTATTGGATATGATGTTGAGGTAACAAAGGGCTAATCTCTTTTGCCCACTTTCTCTACCCCCCAAACCAGTGCAATCGCCGCTAACATACACACAATGGCGAACAGCAGTTGTGAAGGCTGACCCGTTACTTGCTCAAAATTAAGCGGGGAAATATTTTGCTCCAGTAAAGGTACTTGTTCGCCGTGAGAGTTGGTCCGCCAAGTTAAAATTTCTTTCCATGGCCAAATTTTACCTAAGGTACCTAACATTAATCCGGT
Source organism: Shewanella oncorhynchi (assembly GCF_030848765.1). Classification (NCBI taxonomy): domain Bacteria; kingdom Pseudomonadati; phylum Pseudomonadota; class Gammaproteobacteria; order Alteromonadales; family Shewanellaceae; genus Shewanella; species Shewanella oncorhynchi. The sequence continues at coordinate 1,461,012 of NZ_CP132914.1, read as the reverse complement.
TAGAAACACGATAGTGGCATCATGGTATTTACGCAGCAGCGCCGACAATAAATGGCTGAACGTCAGTAATCCCATCACGGCACCAGCAGCAAAACAGGCCAAAATATCCAGCTGAATATTTTTAGCGGCTGCGAGGACCACAGGATATAACCCCAACAATAATAAGATGAAACTGCCTGAAATTCCCGGCAATACCATAGCGCAAATCGCAATCGCGCCGCCGAAAAAGATATTCATGTAACTGGCTTCTACCGCGACCGGATTCAGTACAGTAATCGCCCATGCAGCCAGCACACCAAGCGCAAATAACCCTAAACGTGCCACAGTGAAACCACTCACTTGCTTAAGCATATGCACGACAGAGATAAGAATAAGCCCAAAAAAGAACGACCAGATCGGGATGGGATGTACCGCCAACAACCAAGAAATCAGCTTAGCAAAGGTAAAAATACTGGTCAGGATCCCCGCCAGCAGACTCACTAAAAAGCCACCATTAATATGGGCAAATGCCCCTTTTATGCCCTGCGACTTGATTACGCCCCAAAGGGAAGGATTAATGCGTTTTACACTATCGAGCAAAGTATCGAGAATACCCGTAATAAACGCTATGGTGCCGCCCGAAACGCCAGGCACAACATCAGCAGCGCCCATGGCCATTCCCTTAAAATACGTCAGCAAATATTTCACTGTGAGTCCTTGTAGTTAAATCAACATGCCATTGCCGCTACACGACAAATTGGCCGCAATTATACGGTGTTACACTTAAAACCGCGAAATGAAGTTTACTTAATTAAGCCGACTGGTATTTGTTGTTATCCTAATGTTAAACTCATCCGACCAGAGCAACCCAAGCTCAACTTGGAACAGGCTCAAAATAACAACACCCCTTTGCACCATTATTAAGGATAACCATGAGCCAGACAGACTCTTCTAGCACTGCAGAACAAAAACCTAATAAAGTGCTCGCGCTCTACCACAAAACTCGCCGTTATCCCTTCGGCCAAAAACTGTTTTCAATCATGGTTTCACGCATGGCGCCCTATTTCGGCACCATCAAACCACTGATCACTGAATTACGCCTTAATCATTGCGCCTGTTTAATTAAAAAACGCCATGCCGTTCATAATCATATAAAAACAGTGCATGTGATTGCGATTTGTAATGGTCTAGAAATGGCCATGGGCGTGATGGCCGAAGCCTCTATTCCAAAACATTTACGTTGGATCCCTAAGGGCATGAGTTTGGATTATACGGCTAAAGCAGGCAGCGATATTTTATGTGTCGCCGAAGTGACACCAGAGCAATGGACTCCCGGCGATATGCTGGTCCCCGTCACCGCCTACGACACCCAAGGAGTGGTTGTGGTGAAAGGACATATCAAATTGTGGATTTCAGAAAAACCGCAAAAATAAACGCTTTGAATCAAGACTTACACTTAATGTCAGCATTTAAAAAGGGAGCTTTGCTCTAATGCCGTTCACTTAAGAGTGAACGGCATTTTTCTTTGGTCTAACCGGGAACTTGTTTTTGCTCATTTTAAGAACTCGTGGATATGCCCTTTCCCGTTTACCATCCAGCTTAAATTGCCGTGCATTTCGTTCTATATCCAATACGTCTCTCGGGATATTCCCCGGTGTTTGTGATGACAGTTGTGTCAACTTGAAGATGATATAACTCGCCGCATCTCGAAAACTCAGTTGATTGGGGTGGACCGATGGCAAGCTTTTAGCCATCAGCAACATCTTATATCTAATGAGATTATAGGCCAGTAGCACGCCCCATAACTCTTGAGTCACCAGCTCCGGTAGTTGACTGCGGAGCGTAAAACGGCTCTCCAGTAGATGTTGCTTCATCTCTCTGTAGCCCAGTTCTATTTCCCATCGATGGGCATATAAGTCGACGATGTCTTCGCTGGGGTAACGCATCGGGTCTGTCAACGAGGTCAAAATGGCGACTGGCTTACCTTTCACTGTCTTAGTCAATAAACGCGCTTCAAGAGTTTCAGGCAGCTGCGGCCATTTCTTTCTGGCCTGAGGTGTAGTGGTGAGTTTCACCCACTGATCATGCTTTCCTAGCGTTCGCACCACCTCATATTGAGTGCCTTTCTTCAATGGCAACAACCAGTGGCTATCAGGTTGCGCTTGCTGCCAAGCGTGTAACAGGCCGAGCGAGTAAAATCCTCGGTCAAATAGGGTTAGGCTGTAATTGGGAATGCTAGGAATGAGCTGGGATGCTAAGTTCATTTCATTTTCGGCAACCGAATCAAAGGCGCTGTTGACCAACAAATGGCTGCTTAATTCCATCAAGCAAACCATGCGAATTTGCGGATAAGCAGCTTCGCCTGAAGCGTTTGCGGTACGCGCAAAGGCGGCTTGATTTTGGACACTATCGGGTGTCCGCCACACTACACCGTCAACACCATACAAGTTAAGGCCGCACCAATGAGGATGTTCAGCTCTCGCGTGCCAGGTATTGGCGCTGCGACTAAATACTTCTCTAATAACCTCACTGCCCAATCGTTTACGCGCCTGAGTCACGGCGCTGCGTGCAACATAATCAATCTCTTGCGGCAAAACAATGTCGAGTTTGTTGATGAGTGACCGAACAGATTCCCCTCGGAACAAAGCCATTCCGATAACGGCCCAAATCATCGCGTCCATCGGCAATTTACGCCGTCTTAACGTCGCAACGCCCTGAGAGTCTAGGCAAGATTGAATTAACTCAGGTTCTAACACATCTGCTAAGCAGGTGAATTCGGTTAGGCGGGTAATATGAGTACGGGCGAGTGCTTCTGAGAGTTGCATAAAAAAATCCGATGACATGAGGTCATCGGATTTTGATCTTTTCAGCGAGATCGTCAAGCGATCTGTCTTAACTGATCGGCATTAGAGCTTTGCTCCCTTTACTTTTTAACCTCCCGCCGTATTTCGCAAAAACATTCAGTTAACTGAATTGTGCGGCGCCTTGCTCACTCACGTTTAAGTACGAACTGTCAGATACGAGCTTTTAAAATCGCAGCCTATCGCAATAGAGCTGCACAGTGATGCACAGTGATGCAAAATATTAAGCAAAATGACTTGCGGTAAAACGCTCAATTAAACGGATAAAGTCGGCTTCAGCAAGCTTGGCACATTTTAAGGTTTGTTCATGGGATAACTGCACGTCCCCCAATCCTTCTGCCATATTGGTAATAGCGCACACAGCCAACACGGGCAAACCACAATGCGCCGCCGAAATCACCTCTGGCACCACGGACATTCCCACTACATCGCCACCGATAATTTGCATCATGCGGATTTCAGCCGCGGTTTCAAAACACGGGCCAGAGTAAGACACAAAGACCCCTTGATTCACTTCAATGCCTGCGGCTTTTGCGACACTTAAGGCTTCTACTCTCAGATCTTTATCATAAGCATTGGCTAGGCTAAAAAAGCGTGGGCCGTAGTTATCATCATTTGCGCCCGTCATGGGCGTACCCGGCATAGTATTGATGTGATCGCTGAAAATCACTAATGATCCCACGCCGATCCGCTCTGGCCGTAATGACCCCGCAGCGTTAGTCACGAGTAACAATTCACACCCTAAACGTTTGAAAGTACGCACAGGCGTCGTCATCACCTTCATGCTTTGATGCTCGTAAAAATGCCCGCGGCCTTTCATGCACACGATATCGATGCCATGTAAGCTGCCGAGCACGAGCTCTCCCGAGTGGCCGACGACGGTACTCACAGGAAAACCGTCTAACTCTTCATAGGGGATCACCACTTTATTATCTAAATTATCGGCAAACGCGCCAAGCCCTGAGCCCAAAATCATAGCAGCACGGGGTGAGAAATTCGGTTTACGGGCTCGAATCGTCGCAAGGGCATTAATAACGGGATCATGGCTCATACAAGGTACCTCATAGCAAGGGAATGAAAGAGTAAGCGACCCTCAGTATAAGCGGGCTTAGGGTTGCAAATAATCGCGATTAATCGCACTATTGTGCTGATAAAAATGACAATAACTAGACAATGGTGAACCTAAGATGAGCAAGATAAACGCACCTGAACTCGTCACCTTGAAGATGTTGCGGTATTTCCATCGAGTGGCTGAAGTGAAAAACTTTACCGCTGCCGCCGAGCAACTGCATTTATCGAAATCTCCGCTGAGCGCACAAATCAAAGAGTTAGAATCGCTCCTTGGCGTTGAGCTGTTCACCCGCAGCACTCGTCAGGTCGAACTCACGCCCTATGGCCAATTGTTAAGAGAGAAGTGCGAACAAATATTCGAGCTGGTGAATACCTCATTGGAACAAGTGGCTCAGCTTGGGCGACTCGATAGAAACCATATTCGGATTGGCATCATGAGCTCGCTGTTTTGGATGGGATTTGGTGACATACTGAAAAGCTTTCGTAAGCAATGCCCTGATAATGAGCTGATATTTCAAGAGTTATCACCTGAAACTCAAAAAGTCGCCTTAGCACATCAAGAAATCGATTTTGGCCTAGTGCGCTACGCCGACACCTTAAATTTGCCGCACCTTCTCGCCGAAACCATCACCAGCGAACCTATGGTGTTAGCACTGGCAAGTAAGCATCCCTTAGCCAGACGTAAAAGCATCGACTTGAGTGAACTCAAAGATGAGCCTTTTACCTTACTCAGCCGTGCCAATTCCGCCTCTAGCGATTTGATTATCGCCAGCTGTCAGGCCGCAGGATTTATGCCGCAATTAGTACAGGAAATGGTCGAGCCCAATAGCTTGATGGCCATCATCGCTGGCGATAACAGGGTATCCATAGTGCCACAAAGTTATGCATCACAGCCTTGGCCTAGGGTAAAGTTTATTACATTAAAACAAACCATCCCCGCCGATATCTGCCTGATTTATCGGCCAGAAATGGCTTCGCTGCCAATTATCGACAGCCTGAGGAACTTATTGAAGCAACAAATTAAAACCATTTAGATTGTCTCCCAAACGAGTGCTATGCTGAGTGCAATACTCAGGGTTCATATTTTAAGGATATCAAGATGGATGAATTTTTAGCGGCAGCCATTGAAGAAGCCAAACAAGGACTCGCCGAGGGCGGCATCCCCATTGGTTCGGTATTAGTGATCGATGGCAAAATCGTCGGGCGCGGCCACAATAAACGGGTACAAAAAGGCAGTTCAGTACTGCATGCAGAAATGGATTGTCTCGAAAATGCCGGCCGATTTAGCGCCGCCGAGTACCAAAGGGCGACCTTGTATTCCACCCTATCGCCCTGCGATATGTGCAGCGGCGCAGTATTACTTTATGGCATACCAAAAGTCATCGTGGGTGAAAACGCTACCTTCCAAGGGCCTGAAGCCTATGTAAAATCCCGCGGTGTGGATGTCACTGTGGTCGATAATGCCGAGTGCAAACAATTGATGCAGGACTTTATCGCTAGTAATCCAACACTTTGGAACGAAGATATCGGCGAGTAATGGTTCGACAGTCTTCTCAATCCGTTTTTGCTTTTTTGTATTTCACTTTTTACGTTGGCGCTAGTTCACTTTCTACCTTTCCTGTATTTTACTTTTTGTGTTGACTGTATTTCATTGGGGGCTAGCGCCTGCTAGGCTAGCCCTCCCAAATTCCAGTGAAAAGTGGAACATGTCTACTAGCGAAAGGAACTCAGCTAACGTGTCAGCCAACTTACCTAAAGACCCTTGGTCAAGATCAGACTCCACGCAGCCTGTTGTAATGACTATACCCGCACAGCGTAATGCCAACCTCGATGCTATTCGCGGCTTAGCTGTGTTGGGGATATTTTTTATGAATATCTATTTTATGGGCATTACTTTTTTTGGCTATGCGCCCCATGAAACACAGCCGCTGTCGGATCACATTATCAAAGTGTTCAGTAACTTTTTCATCGAGGCACGCTTTATCAGTCTATTTTCCATCCTGTTTGGTGTCGGGCTTTTTATTCAATATCAGCGATTTAGCGCCAAAGGCCTAGAAGCTTATCCCCTACTGCGAACACGTTTAAAATGGTTAATTGTATTTGGCCTACTCCACGGCATTTTTATTTGGTCAGGTGATATTTTGTTCACCTATGGCATCAGCGGATTTTTAGCTTTGTGTTACAAAGATTTAAGTATTGAAGCCCTTAAGCGCAAAGCGAATATTTTTATTTTAAGCGCCTTAGTTATCATTACGCTGGTTAGCCTTACGGGCAGCGATGAACCTTTCACTCGAGAATCGAGTCTATTTGCAGAGCAATACAGTGCATGGACCTCTGGCTATGCCGACCAACTGTTACTGCAATTGATGCAAGTTGGCTATATGGCACTGGTGATCCCTTTTACCATAATGTGGTTTACGGCTGGCTTGATGTTGCTCGGCATGGCCTTGTATCAACAGGGGACTTTTGAGCGGGGGTTTAGCAAATCGGTACTGGTAAAGTTAGTGCTAGCAAGCGTAACGCTATCACTGCTTGATACCATCTTAGGTTTAACGAAAAATACTATTCTCGTTGCGTTTTCAGATGTATTAATCATGCTAAGTGCTATTCCTATGGCGCTGATTTACATCCATATTATAGTTAAGGTTTGCCAGAATAATCCTAATATACTGACTCCGCTGCAAAATGTTGGCAAACTCGCATTTAGTCTCTATATTCTGCAATCCATCGTTGGCGTGTTAGTGTTTAGACACTTAGCTCCCGAATTGCTATTGAGCTTAGATAGATGGGGATACATGGCCATGGCGCTGGTTTATTCAGTAGTGCAATTACTGTTAGCCAGCGTGTACTTACGCTATTTCAAGCAAGGGCCGCTGGAGAAACTGTGGCGCCACCTCACATTTAAAAAATACACGGCATCACAAGAACACAAGCAAGCTTAAAAACACTGACACGAGATTGATACCAGATAATGACAAACAAAAAACCTACCAAAACGGGCAACAGCGCTTCACCTCAAACCAATCACCCGCAAAAGAATCGAGCACAAAGCGGTCGCGCTCAAAAATCCAATACAGCCGCTTCAGGCTCAAGCCTTATGCCGCTGTTATTGGTGGTGATTTTTCTTGCTGGCTTAATCGGCGCAGCGCAGCAACATATGCTGCCAGTCGGGATTGCGGGCATGTACCTCACACTAAGCCTGCTCACCTTTATCGCCTATGCCATCGATAAATCCGCCGCTAAACGTAATAAATGGCGCACTAAAGAAAGCACATTACATCTGCTCGCCCTCATGGGCGGTTGGCCCGGCGCTCTATTTGCCCAAAACCTGTTAAGACACAAGTCCGTTAAAGCCTCATTTAGAAACGTCTTTTGGCTCACCGTTGTCGCTAACTTAGCCGTGCTGGGTTATGGCATAAAAACCGGCGCCGTAGATATGTTTATCTAATGCTCTTATTTAAGGGCTTTTATACAAAGGCTTTTATATGAGGCGCCTTATCTAAGAATCGCTATCTGAGAGTGGCAGTCTAAGCAGCATGAGTCGCGGTATCGATCAGTTGATCAACCACAGACAACGCCAGCAGTGCAGACTGAGTGTCACCTTTTAATTGCGCCGACACTATCGCACCCTCTTTGAGTAAACCTATTGCCGCAACGAGAAATTGGGTCTTGGCTTCTGGCAAGCCCAATGCCGATACTTGCTGTTCAATTAAACTCGCCACTCGCAGTTTATGCAGGGCGCAGAGTTGGTGCACTGGATGACTCGGCTCAGTAAATTCGGCGCTGACATTGATAAAAAAACAGCCGCGAAACTCACACAGTTGCGGCACTCTTTGATTAAACCAATCATCGAGCGCGATAAATAACCCACCAATGCCCTCCCGTCCCGCTGGCAATGCGTTCACTCGCTCGCTAAGCCATTGATAAAATACCTCATCACGATAGCGAACCACGGCTTCAACTAACTCATCTTTACTGGCAAAGTGGTGGTACAGGGTCTTTTTGGCGATCGCCGATTCCTGCAAAATCTGGTTAATCCCCACCCCATGCACACTTTGAAAATAAAACAGTTTAAATGCGGTAGTGACCAATTGCTGCCGTTTATCCGATGGCGTACCTGCCTGAATCTCAGTGCCCTGCATCAACTCATTCCTCTTCTTTGGTAAACATTCGTTAGCAAATCTTAGCTAACAAATATGAGTCCTATCTTCTCATGAGTAGACAAGTCAGTCTACTCGTGAGAACATTCACATCGGTAGACAAATCTGTCTACTTCGATAGCTGAATTAAGTTAATAGTGAAATCAAGAGTGAACACGGAACACCACAGCATGTTAGCGGCGATGGTTTGCCTGAGCATTCACGTCCACAATTCATGATCAAAATAAGGGCTTAACACAAGCCATTAATGGGAGAAAAGATGCAAAGAATCAATCCACAGAATCTAAAGATGGCCTTGCTCGCTGGGTGTGGAGCCATGTTGTGTATCAGTAGTTTAGCGGCGCTTGAACAGCTAACACCGCAAACCATTTGGTTGATGGCCCCCTTTGGTGCCACTATGGTGTTGTTGTTTGCCTTGCCAGAAAGTCCACTCGCTCAACCGAGAAACATTCTCTGCGGCCACTTACTCACGAGTTTGGTTGGACTGATCATTCTAAATACTTTAGGAGTCTCCCCGCTAGCCTTAGGGCTTGCGGTCGGATTAGGCATAGCGGTTATGATGCTAACCCATACTGTGCATCCACCCGCGGGAGCGAATCCTCTGGTCGTTATGCTCACGGCGCAGCACTGGGATTTTCTGTATATGCCCGTCGCCAGTGGTGTTGCGCTCATTCTGGCTTTTGGTTGGCTGTATCACAACTTAGTTTGCCGCCGGCAATACCCACAAAAGTGGTTTTAATCATTCATCGCCAATAAAAAAGGGCAATTTTAAATTGCCCTACACTTTCTCTAAAATACAAAATTGGCTGTCACTTTGCCTTTAGAACCAACTCAACGCGATACTGATAATCACGCCTGTGATCATCAATTGCATTAAACAAAAGCCCATAATATCCCGCGCTTTTAAGCCTGCAATCGCCAGCACGGGCAGTGCCCAGAAAGGTTGAATCAAATTAGTCCACGCATCTCCCCAAGCAACGGCCATTGCGACCCGAGCGACATCTGCACCTAAAGCCTGTGCGGCGGGTAACATAATCGGTGCCTGTACCGCCCATTGGCCACCTCCCGATGGCACAAAAATATTCACAATTCCTGCACTGATAAAGCTCCAAAATGGCAGGCTCTCGGCGCTAGCGATGGCCACAAAACCTTCCGAAATACTTTGGGCTAAACCCGATTGCACCATCACAGCCATAATGCCCGCATAAAAGGGAAATTGGATAACAATCCCTGCGCCGCCCTTAATGGCCTCATTCAAGCTGGTTAATAAACTGCGTGGTGTTTGATGTAACAGTATGGCGAGGAATAAAAATAAGAAGTTCACTAAATTGAGGTTTAAGCTGCCGCCCTTCACCCAAAAGTAATAACCTAAATATACAAGCCCAGCGCCACCGACGCTCCAGCCGAGTAAACGACTATTTTCTAACTTATCCGCAGGACGGCTTTCAGGCTGACGCTCGCTCATATTTGCAGGGTTAAGCTCTAACGCCGAAGAATCAAGTTCGGCGTCTTTGTCATCAAGGGCGCTTGGGTCAACATAAACACTGTCCTTATCTTCAGGCAACATAAAGCGATTCACTAAGGGCATGACCACAAACAGAATTGCCACTAACAATAAATTATAACTCGCGAAAATGGTGTCACTGGTGGGGATGATACCGATTTGCGATTCAGAGAAATGCCCCACCGTCGCTATGGTTAATGGGATCGAACCCGCAAGCCCACCATGCCAAACCACAAAGCCGGAATAGGCGCTGGCGACCAGCAGCCGATAATCCACTTTCACTTTGCGAGCTAAGGCTTTGGCAAATAACGCGCCCACCACTAGCCCAAAACCCCAGTTAATCCAACTGGCGGCCAGTGACACCAAAGTCACTAAAATAATGGCTTGTGGTGCCGACTTAGCCAATCCAGCAATGGCATCGAGCAGCTTTTTAATCGGCGGGGAGCTTGCCAACATAAATCCTGCCACCAGCACTAACAGCATCTGCATCGAAAAACTTAACAGCGTCCAAAAGCCATCACCCCAATAATTGATGACTTCCAGCGGGGTTTTATGTTCGGCGACCACAGCAGCAATTAATACGACTAAGGTAAGTAAAAGCACGAAAATATAGGGATCGGGTAGATATCGGTCGACGAGTTTGACCAAAGGTTTTGCCGCTTTGTTTAACATAGACTTTCCTTGTTTATTATCTGAACTAAAACGTCAACACGCCCTAGTTCTTATTTGTTTTTATTGAATTTTTATTGAGTCTTAAGCCCACAGATTAAGCGATCTCTAAAGCAGGATAAAGTCTTGAGGGAGTTTTTAACGGTTTGAACTGGTAGCACCAGATATCCAGCTCAACGCACACGCGAGTGCCGATAGCATCTGATGCTAAAAAACTGATAATATGGCAAAAATTAACTAAGGTGCTCTTTATATGAAAATGTTACTTGCCGTTGTGGTGATTGCTGGGGTGATTTTTTACTTCTTTACCTCGATGAACGGCCAAAAAGCCGCCCAAGAAAATATCCGTTTAGGCAATGAGTTTTTAACACAAAACAAAACCAAAGAAGGTGTGATCACCACAGCTTCAGGTTTGCAATATCAAGTATTAACTCAGGGCGATGGCACAGTTCATCCTAAAGCCAGCGATACAGTGACAGTCCATTACCATGGCACTTTGATTGACGGTACTGTGTTTGACAGTTCGGTTGATCGCGGCGAACCCATCGCATTTCCGCTTAATCGGGTGATTAAAGGTTGGACCGAGGGCGTACAGCTTATGGTTGTTGGCGATAAAATGCGGTTTTTTATTCCCAGTGAACTCGCCTACGGTAACCGTAGCACGGGCAAGATTGGTGGTGGTTCTGTGTTAATATTTGATGTGGAACTGCTTAAGATTGATTAAATCAGTCTTCAATGAGTCTGTCTTAACGCATTCGGCTGTATTCATAAAAAAACCTAACGCTTAATAAAGAAAAAAGCCCTGAAACTTCGCAGGGCTTTATTTTTTAACCAATAACATCAAAATTTGGGATAATTACTGGCAGGTTGCCGCGCCAATATCAACCCATACTGCTGCAACACCCGGTACATCACCTTTAGTCCAGTAGCTCGCCTTCCATACACGACCGTTATAGCGAGTAGTTTGACCGCCGTTATACACCACACTAGCATCCCAACCGAGATCAACTTGGCTGAGTAACTGCCATTGATCAGCAGTGCGAGATGGCGTATTGCCCTGCGTCCAGTACTTCGCTTTCCATACCAACTGACTGTGGCTCACAGTATCGCCCGTGTTGTACACCACACTGGTTTGCCAAGCAGGATAGTTACCGGCATTAGGATCGGTTGCATCACAACCACCACCGATTACTTTTGGCGTCACGGTGAGATTCGTCGATGCGCTCGCATCCAAGGCACCATCGGAAACCAGCACGCTCAAACCATAGCTGGTCGCTTCGGTGACATTAGGCCCAGTGACCACTAAGGTGGCACTATTTTGTCCGGTTACCGACACGCCAGCGGGCACAGTCCAAGCGTAAGTTAAGGCATCACCGTCGGCATCAGAGGCACTCGCCACTATGCTAACAGTTTTACCCGCTTCCACTGTGGCAGTGGCAGCTACACTCACCACGGGAGCTTGGTTCGGAGTATCCGCCTTATTGGTCACTGTCACTGAATCTGTGGCAGATAGCCCTTCAGGATCAATCACTTTGAGGCTAAAACTATAGGCAACATCAGTTTGCGTTGCAGCCAATTGAATCGCCGCATTCGCCATATCGGCGTTTGCGATGGCAATCGTTGGGCCAGACACTTGAGTCCAAAGATACGTCAGCGCCTCATTTTCAGGATCGCGCGATCCGCTACCATTGAGCACCACATCGGCGGGACCTGTGACATTCACATCCGCACCCGCATTGGCAATCGGCGCTTTATTCACCGGTGGCGTAGTTCCTTCGCCATGACCTAAACCTTCGTGCATCGCATTTAGAATATCGCCGTTATCGGCATCAATTTCCCATGCAAATAAACCACCTAGCTGATTGGCAAGCACATATTGGCCCTTGGCTTTAACGGAACGCGCATCATCGAAAGTGATTAAATCGCCCGTAGATGCCTTGAACAAAGATGGCGCCTCGGCCGTTTCGTCATAGCTGTAAGTCCAACCACTTCCCATGTAATCGTTCGCTATCTGACGATAATCCACCACACCAGCTTCCCAAGTACCTTTTACTTTGCCCGTTGCCGTCCCCGTGAAAGGATTATTACCACTGTAGCCATTCACACCTGTCCAGCCGCGGCCATACATAGCGGCACCGACCACAATTTTCCCTGGGGTCACACCTTGGCCTAACAGCGCATTAACGCCATTAGCGGTGGTGTAACGAGTATTAGGATCCCAACTCGCTTCATACAGATTGGTTTGATGGCCGAGTTCAGTATTAGTCCAACCACCATTAAAGTCGTAACTCATCAAGAAGATGTAATCCATGTACTGCTGAGCAGCCTGATAATCGACTTTTTGAATTTTATCGTCACCTGCGCTAATAGCAGAGGTCAGCTCATAGGTACGACCCGTTTCGGCGCTTAGTTCATCAAGCATCGTCCGCAGTTCACGCATCAGAGTCACATAGGTTTCACCGTCATTGGCATTACCTAAATTTGGGTTAGCGCCATTCCCCCCTGGAAATTCCCAGTCGATATCCACGCCATCGAAGAATTTCCATGTCTGTAGAAACTCTTTCACCGAAGCGACAAAGATATCGCGCTTGGTTTTATCACCGAAGAAAAAGAAGGGATCCGAGAGGGTCCAACCACCGACCGAAGGTAAAATCTTCAAATCTGGATGTGCTTGCTTAAGTGCCATCAATTGACCAAAGTTACCTTTGTAAGGATCTGAATGCTCACTCACTCCCGCCTGCGGTATTTGAATCGCCGCCCAAGGATCGTGAATCGCAACTTTAAAATCACCACGACCACTACAGGCACGTTGCAACGCTTCGAAACTGCCTTCGATTTCTTTCAAGCTATCATTGATTCCATCACCACCACAAATTGGGGTAAAGCCATATAAAATATGGGTTAAGTTTTGCGCAGGTATCTTATCGACCGGGAATTTACGACCGTATACGCCCCATTCGACAAAGTAACCTCCCACCACTTTGCCTGATTTATTCGCATAGGGACGGTTGTTTTCTTTTAGGGGAGCATTGAGTGGCACTAAATGGCTGCCGTCGGTATCAGCCACGAGGATTTGTTTAGCATCACTCGCCGTACAGCCATCGCTGTTACACAGTTGTACTTGCATCTGATAACGGCCGCCCTTGTTCACCTTAAAGTTAGCGGTTCCCGACGCGCCAGATGGGCCTTCCCAAACCACATTGCCGTTGAGCAACACTTGGGCTCTATTGCCCACATCGCCACTCCAAAGGTTCCAACTGACGGAGACATCGGCGGCATCTTTCACAGTAACTAATTGATTGTAAGCGGTAGCCGCTTGATTCACTTCAATAATAGCGAACTTAGTTTCGCCCCAACCTAAAGTCGGTTTACCGGGTGCAGCTGCAAAAACGCTGGCACTGATGGTAGATGCCAGCGCTGATGCCACTAGCAAGGCTGATGTTGAAATTTGAGTCTTGAACATGAGATATCCCTATTGAATTTTTATATGAATCAATAAGGCAAACAAAGCGTAGACAGGAAACAGCACTCTCTTAAAACCATGCAAAACGACTGACAACTGCACGAAGAAAAACCTGTGGTATCCCCGCTATCATAGGTACAGACGAACCCTTAGACCGGAGGCTTTGCGTCCCAGTTTTTCAACTGGTTTGCCTTTTACACACAATGACAACGTTGTCATTGCAAATATCAGCATAAGCGTAAGCGCAATAAAATTGCAACAAAATATTATCAACTGCGTTATTGGCTAAAATCGTAAATAGAACTAGTCATCTGATAAGAAAGGAATTATGCAAATTAAACTATCGCTAATATTTACTTTGGGTAATGAGGATTATCTGAATACTTTAAGAATAAAAAAAACAGGACTCGATATGCCAAAGGCATCATAAGTCCTGCTTTATATTTCACAATTTATGTCGCTTATGCAGCTAAAACTCAATCACTAAACATTCATGGCGCAAACCATTGTCGAGCAACATTATGATCCTTATGCGCGGGGCATTTATTATTCTTATGCGCGGGGGTAGTCCCTTGCGAGCATCACAGATAAACCGCGGCAAACCAAGGTTTCCATATCATCGACACGATTGATTTTCATCTCAGCTAAGGGCGCGCTCAATGCCATTTGCTTTAAGCTTTCGAGACAGCCTTTGTAGTAAGGAGCGCTATTCATCATACCGCCAGCAAGCCAAATTCGATTGGGATTAAACAAATTAACCGCCCATGCTAATCCCATGCCAAGATAACTGCCCGCGCGATATAAATCATCCTGAGTGGAGATTTTGCGGCTGCGCACTGAATCGCCACTGGCCAGTTGCTCTAAACTAAACTCACCAGATTCTGTCATCACGCGACAAGGCCCCAACTCCCCCGCCACGCCCGTCGCTCCCGTAAAGACTTGTCCATTAAAGGCAATAGACATACCGATCCCAGTGCCGCACATGACCAATAACTCACAGGCATATTTGGCATCACAAGTCGCTTGCATACCCGCATCGATATCGTTGCAGATAAACTTAAGCTCACCCTGGGTTTTGACTGTATCGAAGCTCAATCCATTGAGTCCAGGTAAAGATTTACAAGAAACCAAACGATTATTTTGTACCAGTCCAGGTACGGCAATCGCTAGTTGGTAATGCTGTAAATCATAATCACGTTCAAACGCCGCAATTTGATTATTTAACTCTTCAATTTTAAAACCTTCACCTGTGGGGATTTTATATTGTTCTGTATGTCCCGCGAGCTGAAGTTCGAACAGGGCTTTGGTACCGCCCACATCTATTGTTAGTATTTGCATCGCTTACTCCACTGATACATGTGCCCCACTCTGACCCCGAGTAGAGATGGCAAATGTTAGCATAGGGTCCAAATGTTAGCGATTGAATAAAACTTAAGTTGCTAATTTTTAAGGAACAAGTCCTAATTAAAACATGACCAACCTTTTATTTAATTCACTTTTCATGCTCAAAATCACATAAATAAATTAACAACAAACCCCATAACCTCAAGCGTCTTACCTGCACAAATTCACGATTGTATACAAAATCCTTTATTCGCTACCCTTGCATCTAGCGCGCTAGACTTGCGATAATCCGAGCCGGTTAAAACTCAAATCAACATATACCCAAGCTACCTGAAGATACGAGTTTCAGAGCGCCTAGGGTGCTTCAATTCAAGGCGTATCAATGACAGAATGTCGGCTACCTTTTGAATTGATGCAACACGGAAGTGAAGTGCCCTAGACGCTCCGTCCCGGCGGTTTTTAACGCACTTTATACTGCGTTGGTTATTTTTAACTTAGCCCACTAGGTCTGCAAATAACCGCAATCGCCATGGATGGCGTGAATGCCATTAATGCAGGAGCAATTAATGGCCTTGCCTAAAGTGCGTTAAATTACCGCTGAATCCTGCATCTTCAGGTTGTTTGGGTATAAACCATTCATCCTTAGGCGATCTTCGCCTACCGACTCGCATAGCATGCCAGTCTTAATTGGAGCCCTTATGTCACAATCAATCGCTAACCGTCTCGGTGCTATTCGTAACGAATTAACATCTGCTAATCTCGATGCTTTTATTATTCCCCGTGCCGACGAATATCTGGGCGAATATGTGCCAGCACATAACGAACGTTTGTACTGGGCAACCAACTTTACCGGTTCGGCGGGTATGGCTATCGTATTGAAAGATAAAGCCGCAATATTTACCGATGGCCGCTATACGGTTCAAGTTCGTTTGCAAGTCGATGCCACACTTTTCAGTTATGAAAGCCTAACCGATACACCACAAATTGAGTGGTTATGTGACACGCTACCAGCAGGATCTCGCGTTGGCTTCGATGCGCGCTTACACACCTTAGCTTGGTATGAAAATGCCAAAGTAACCTTAAATAAATCCCAAATCGAATTAGTTGCAGTTGAACAAAACCCCATCGATTTGCATTGGCAGAATCGCCCAGCACAGTCGAACGCGCCTATCACTTTGTTTAGCAACGAGAGTGCTGGTAAAACCAGCCTGCAAAAACGCATTGAAATTGGTGCATTAGTAAAAAAAGCCGGTGGTGATGTTGCCTTAATCGCCGCCTTAGATTCTTTCTGCTGGCTACTCAACATTCGCGGCAATGATGTACCGCGCCTGCCCGTTGTACTCGGCTGTGCCCTGCTCCACGCCAATGGTGATATGCAGCTTTTCACCGATTTAAGCAAACTCCCAGAGGGCATTGAGGAGCATGTTGGTGCTGGCGTAAGCTTTAAGGACGAGGCATCTCTTGCCGATACACTCGCCAGCATGCAGGATGTAAAACTACTTGCCGATCCGAATTCTGCAAACGCTTGGGCACAAAACATTGCCCGTGAGGCAGGAGCAAAATTAATTGCTGGAATCGATCCTGTCGCTTTACCTAAAGCGCAGAAAAACGCCTCAGAACTGGCCGGCATGCGTGCCTGTCATATCCGCGATGGCGTCGCAGTGAGTCGATTCCTTGCATGGCTCGATGCCGAAGTGGCAGCCAATCGTATGCACGATGAAGGCACCCTTGCGGATAAATTGGAAAGCTTTCGCCTAGATGATGAGCGTTACCGCGAGCCAAGTTTCGACACGATTTCAGCTGCCGGTCCTAATGCCGCTATGTGCCATTACAATCACAACAATGGCACACCAGCCATGATGACAATGGACAGCATCTACTTAGTGGATTCTGGCGCTCAGTATATTGATGGCACGACAGATGTGACCCGTACCATTGCGATAGGTGAAGTGACCGATGAGCATAAAAAAATGGTTACGCTGGTGCTAAAAGGTCATATTGCCCTCGACCAAGCTCGCTTCCCGAAAGGCACCTCAGGCCAGCAGCTCGATGCATTCGCCCGCCAATATTTATGGCAACATGGTTTTGATTACGATCACGGTACAGGCCATGGTGTGGGTCATTTTTTAAGTGTGCACGAAGGTCCGCAGCGCATAGGTAAAAATGTCAACGGTATCGCATTGATGCCCGGCATGGTGCTTTCCAACGAGCCGGGTTACTACCGCGCCGACGACTTCGGTATTCGCCTAGAAAACCTCGTCGTAGTGCAACACTGTGAAGCACTTAAAGGGGCTGAGCGTGAAATGTATGAATTCGATGCGTTGACTATGATCCCTATGGATGCGCGCCTTATTGATAAGAGCCTGTTAACGCAAGGGGAAATAGACTGGTTTAATGCCTATCATCAGCAAGTATTCAATACACTTTCTCCGTTGATGTCAGGGGATGAATTGGCTTGGTTAACTCAAGTGACTAAAGCAATTTAGCACTCCGCTGATAAGTAGCAATTTAAGTCGTTATTTTAGTCACTTACGCGCTATAAAATAGAACGCCCAAGGCAATTAGCATTGGGCTTTTTTTTAGCGCTATCAGTGTGTTTTAAAACCCACGTCTTATTTCAAAACCATGATTTCAAAACACGACTTAAAAACATGAGTCGCTAAACCATAGTAGGTTGTGCCATCGGCTGATAAGCATCATCCAGCGATGCCTTAGATAGCACTTCAAACTCTTGATGAATTTCAATAAAACAATCGACTAATTCAGGGTCGAAATGCTGACCTTTGCCTTCAATAATTAAGTCGATAGCCTCTTGGTGGCTAAAGGGCCGCTTATAACATCGGGGAGAAGTCAGCGCGTCATAAACATCAACTAGGGCCACTATCCTCGCCGAAAGCGGAATATCTTCACCTTTCAAACCAAGGGGATAACCACTACCATCCCACTTTTCATGGTGACCCGAGGCAATATCGCGGCCCATCTGAATAAAAGTACATTGGGGCGCATATTCCAACAAACTGCGTAGCACTTGTCCCCCGATCACAGGATGAGCTTTAATTTGCTCAAACTCCTGCGGCGTTAATTTACCCGGTTTAAGCAAAATCGCATCGGCAATACCGACTTTACCTATATCGTGCAAAATGGCCGACAAACTAATGTCTTGAATATAATCTTCGTTCAATTCTGCAGGAGGATTGGCGGCCAGTAGTCGCTGCGACGCGAGCATTTTCGAATACTGCCGCATACGTAGCAAATGCGCGCCCGTTTCGTTATCTCTGTATTCGGCGAGTTTAGCTAAGCCTAATACGGTAGCTTGGCGTGATGCTAAGGTTGAATCGAGTGCGTCAGCCAACTTACCTAATAAATAAGTGATAGTTAACGTCAACATGGCATTGGTCACGATAAAATTGACCACGACAACGGCCCAAATACCGACACTATAACCTTGGGTTTCAGGCCAATTGAGCCAATTAAAATGATAGGCAAAACCAATCAATACCAAACTTAGCCCATTCAAACACTGGGCATATAAGCTGGCTCGATTGCCTAAAAAAATACCGACTAACGGCGGGAAAATAAATAACCAGAAAAAACCAGCTCCCGAAGGGCCAATCGCAATTAAAAAACCGATGCCAATTGCAAAACCCAGCAAGCAGCCACAGCCAAAACGCGTACTATCAGCAAGCTTAGGAAAATACAGTAAAAGCAGTAAAAACAGATAAGCCAGCGTATCAAATACCACCATAAACCAGAGATCGGCGATGACGCATAAATACACACTAGTGATGTATACAGGCACGCAGAGAATCGCTAGAAAGCCAAATAAACGTTCAAAGATCAAACGTCGCCAATGTGGCAGTGCCGCCGCTGTTCCCAAGGACGCTGTGGCTAATTTAGTTACACCACGCCTAAGTGATATCGCCATGGGAAGTTCCTCTTATGTAGCATTCCCGCTGTGAGCTAATAAACTAGAAGAGCAAAATCAAGATACACCACTGAAGCAAGGAAAAATAAGCCATCTTTTGTTGCCCATTAAAGAATAGACTAAGGCCAATAAAGCGCTCCATGGATACTGCGATATCAAGCCGAATCAAGGACATTAGCCCAATATCATCGAACATAATTTATATTTAAGATGAAAGACAAATACCCACTCAAGACATAAAAGAATAACCCTATACAAAATACTAGAATTAACGATTTAACAGGATAAACGCTCGTTTAACACCATATTCTCACTACTTAAAAACTTTATATATTGCAATAGCTTATAAATACGACGAACGATTGATTTTCACCTGTCAGCCATGAGAAACCGCTCTCCTATACCCACACAAAAATGATACTCTTATCACATAACAAGCTTACTCCAATGAGAGTCAGCACAATAAAATTCGCGCCTAATACCGCGCCCTGAACCCTAATGAACCACATCGGCCCTGAATGGACACACTAAATGAGCCAGAGTAACGCCTCAGCGAATAAAATAGTTAATACACAGAGATCAGATCAAGAAATCCGCTTAACACCACAGGATGAACTCATTTCCACCACTGATACTCGCGGTATCATCACTTACGTTAATGCCCGTTTTGCCGAAGTCTCAGGCTATAGCGATCAAGAATTAATTGGCAGTGCCCACAATATGGTGCGCCATCCGGATATGCCGAGTGTCGCCTTTAAAGAAATGTGGGGAAAACTTAAGTCAGGCCAATCTTGGCGCGGCATAGTCAAGAACCGCTGTAAAAATGGTGGCTTCTATTGGGTCGATGCCTTTGTTTCGCCCTTGTTTGAAAACGGCACTATTATCGGTTACCAATCGGTGCGCATTCAGCCTCAAGCCGCCTACGTCACGAAAGCTAATGAGATTTACCAAAGACTCAAATTAGACAAATCCATTCCTAAACCCTTAAGTTTAATGCAAAAACGTATCGTATCTGCGGTTGTAGCCTCCACAGGTTTACTGATCGCTGGCTACTTTTGGGGCTGGGGCGTAATTATCGCAGGGGCGATTCTGATGAGTTTAAACCTCGCCATTTTCTACGATGAGGCTTTTCGTATCCCCGCTAAACTGATTGAAATGCAAACCAAATATGACTCTATCAGTCGTTACATTTACTCGGGTGCAGATACCTCTTCTATCCTCGATTTCCAGCTCATCATGCTACAGGCCAAAATGAATGGCGTACTTGGGCGCACCCAAGATCAAGCCAATCAATTACATGCAATTGCCGATCAATTAGTGGTCGCGACCGAGCAAACCTATGTCAGCCTAGATCAGGAGAAAAGTCAGCTAGAACAGCTCTCTGGCGCGATGGAAGAAATGAGTTCAACCATCACAGAAGTGGCGCAGAATACCCATCTCACCTCTACCAGCATCAATACCGCCTATGATCTCTGCCTTAAAAGCAGTGCCAACATGAAGGCCAACACTCAAAAAATGGAGCAACTGGCAAAGTCTGTTGCCGATGCCACCAACAATGCCCATCAATTAAATAAAGAAGCCGAGCAAGTCGCTAATGCGATGGGCGAAATTGACTCTATTGCCGAGCAAACTAATCTCCTCGCCCTCAATGCCGCGATTGAAGCTGCCCGTGCGGGTGAACAAGGCCGTGGGTTTGCCGTGGTCGCCGATGAAGTACGCGCCCTATCGAGCAGAACCCAGCTATCGACCAACAGTATTTCTAAGAGTGTCGATAAGATGTTCACTATGCTCAACGCATGGGCCAAAGAAATGGAACAAAGCCGTCAACATGCGGAGCGTTGTGCCAGCGATATTCAGCTGTCCGCCGACAATGTAAACACCATTTACCAAGAAGTGAGTGACATCCACACCTTTGCCCAACAAAATGCAGTGGCAGCCGATCAACAGCGTCAAGTGGTCAATGAGATCGCCAGTAATATTCACTCCATCACCCATGCCAGCGCCGAGAACTTAGCCGCAACCCATCTGATTGGTGATGCAGCCCATCTTCTTAAACACAATGCCGAAAAAGCCCTCGGTCTGAGGCGCACCTTCGGTTAAACATAAATACAAGATCCAAAATACCGCAGCCTAGGTTGCGGTATTTTCTAATATAGCGAGCTTTAATCCGTATTGTTGAGTCCATATTTTACTCAACCCTTGTATAGATCAATAAGACCTAGCCCACCTGAACCAGTACCAAGCCTTTTATCCCCTCCTGATGAAATGATGCAGATAAAATGCCAAAACACTAAAAAGTACAGGTTTTAACCGAAATTTTTGCTATACTCCGCGCCCGCCATTTTTCTTATAAAATCTGTGTGGAAGAATGAGCCAGCCGGTACACCTCTCTCCTTTAGACGAGTGATAAAGAGGCTAGTGGCGCTTGAATGTTTGAATAAGTGAACGATAGGAATCCAAAATGAGATTTGAATCTTTTAGTTTTTCCCCCGAGATTTTGCGCGCTATCTCAGATTGCGGTTATCAACAAATGACGCCTATTCAGCAGCAAGCGATACCTGCTATCCGCCGCGGCCAAGATGTCTTAGCCAGTGCCCAAACCGGTACGGGTAAAACCGCCGCTTTCGCGCTGCCGATCCTGCAAAAGATGGTTGAAAAGCCAAGCGAAACGCTAAAGTCGAATGCCCGCGTATTGATCCTTACGCCGACCCGTGAGCTTGCAGCTCAAGTGGCTGACAACGTTACGGCTTACTGCAAATACTTAAACTTCAGTGTCTTAACCATTTACGGCGGCGTAAAGATTGAGACTCAAGCGCAAAAGCTGAAACGCGGCGCCGATGTGATTGTTGCCACCCCTGGTCGCTTACTTGAACACCTTACCGCCTGTAACTTAAGCCTGTCGAACGTCGACTTTTTAGTGCTAGACGAAGCTGATCGAATGCTCGACATGGGCTTTAGCGCCGATATCCAAAAAATCCTTCAAGCGGTAAATAAGAAGCGTCAAAACCTGTTGTTCTCGGCCACTTTCTCAAGTGCGGTGAAAAAACTCGCCAACGACATGATGGTTAAACCGCAAGTGATCAGCGTTGATAAACAAAACACTACAGCCGACACCGTCAGCCAAGTAGTTTATCCGGTTGAACAACGCCGTAAACGCGAACTGCTTTCTGAGCTTATCGGCAAGAAAAACTGGCAACAGGTATTGGTATTTACTGCGACCCGTGAAGCCGCCGATACGCTAGTCAAAGAATTAAACTTAGATGGTATCCCATCTGAAGTGGTCCACGGTGAAAAAGGCCAAGGCAGTCGTCGCCGCGCCCTGCGTGAGTTTGTGGCGGGTGATGTGCGCGTACTGGTTGCCACCGAAGTTGCCGCCCGTGGTCTAGACATCCCAAGCCTTGAATACGTAGTCAACTATGACTTACCTTTCCTCGCAGAAGACTATGTACACCGTATCGGTCGTACAGGCCGTGCGGGTAAAACAGGCGTAGCCATTTCATTTGTGAGCCGCGAAGAAGAGCGCACCTTAGCCGATATCGAAAAATTGATTGGCCAACAGATTCGCCGCGTCACTGTGCCAGGTTATGAAGTTGGCAGCCGCGAATTGCTATTAAAGCAATTGCAAACCCGCCGTAGCTTTGCCAAGAAGCAACAAAGAACCGACAACGTCGGCGCTCAAGTTGCTGCTGAGAAAAACATGCAGGGCCGCCGCGTAAAAATGAAAGTTGGTCAAGCACCGAGCAAGGCAAAAAAACTTAAGTAATTATCCGTTAATTGATATTATCAGTGTTTGCCAATATTGATAAAACAGCGATTTTAAAGCGTCCATAACCGGACGCTTTTTTATACTTACTCAATAATAACCTTGGTAACCTTTATCTCACCGTATTATGTTACCCAATAACGCTTGAAGCCTTGTTTCATTTATACTATTTTCGCCTCGCCACCCTGCGAGAGGAAGCATAATATCCGATCGAGTACTTCCAGGGTATTTCACACTACAGATATCGGTAAAATGGGTGAATCCATCATATAAAGGTTTTACATACGGATTTGGCATAATTCCCAATTCAGCCAATACCATTAATTGTCCGCGAAAACTATATTTCTCATAGTTAGGAATAATTTTAGTTTTCTTGATGCGCTGTTCTAATTTTCCGGGTGTTTCATCTTGAGGAGCTTGACGGATCATATCGATTAACGATGTCAATATACTGATATCCTCTGGTGTAGGAGCACAAGGGGGAATGGCAGTAAACTCCTCTAATTCAACGAGATTACCACACCACCTTTCATTCCATACACTCCCGGCATAGCAACTGAATATTTTATGTCCTTTTTCTATCCAAACATTTCTTCTTATTGAGCAAACGGGACAAACATCCCCTTCGCTGACTATTTTATGTTCGGGAACCGCTTGAGCGAACAAATAACTTAATATGGGTTGTCTTCCTCTTGGAAAACTTGAAAAGCCACATATATATGCCGAAATCAAATTCTCAATCGATAAGTGAGGATGCTCAAGCAACGTTTTATAAGCGTTAATACATTCATCATGACTATATTTGATTATCTGATTAACAGGATAACCACTCTGTTCAATTGTTAGTATTTCTGCATTAGATAAACAGTCATTAGAATAGTGTGTAGTCCCAGACTCGCAATCAAACTGGTCTCCATTATCTATTCTTTGCATATATCCATTTTCGTCTTTGATATAAGACTTTTTAAAATAGATTTTCTTTAATATTTTAAATAATCCCTTATCCATTTACAGCTCCCGTGATTGAATATTGAAGTGCAATACAATTTATCGATGACCACGTTGAACGCCACCATAGCGCTCCAAATACTTCACCATTTTTTGACTCGTGGCGGTATAACTACCCATATGAAACTCGCCATGCCAATGGGCCAGCTCAACAGGAAGGTGACCTAAGTTATTGGCATGATGGACATCGGCCCCAGCTTCAACCAGTAACATGAGAATATCGAGTAATTGCAGTTGGCAGCAATGCAATAAAGCCGTCATATTTTGTGAGTCGATATATTCGACATCAACACCCTGTTTGATCAACTGTTTTACGGTAATGATATCGTGTTTTACCACTGCATCAATTAAGGCTTGCCCCATCAGCTTGTCGTTCACTCGTTTTAACCACTCCAACACTACGCTGTAATCGCGATAAAATCCAAATGGTTACCGTTATAAATACCTCACCAACCAACCCCATCAGTATCACATTGGTGCAATCATCTGCATTGGCTTGTAAGAATGTTCGGCAATTGCCGCTCTTTTAATGCTCATACCCGTTTAGTGCTAACTCGAACCACTCTTAAGCAAGTTAGACATAACAAATACAGATTTACGCAATATCTCTTTTTCTAAAACGAGGGAAATATTAACAACAACGACTTAAAAAACGAAGAAAACAAAACCAAATTAAGGACTTTATATGCAAACCGCTTCGATGTTACACAGGTTTTACTGCACAACCATCTTACTACTAACAAGTCTAACGGCTATTGCGCAACCCATTGCTAAGGATGAATTTTCCATCAGTCCGCTACTTAATGGTCAGCAAATCCCTAAGGTAAACTTGCAAGATATCAATGACAAAACGGTCGATTTAGCAGAATTAACCCAGAAAAAACCAACCATTTTCTTCTTTTACCGTGGTGGCTGGTGCCCATTTTGTAACAATCAAATGGGGCAACTAAAAGCGATTGAGCCTGAGTTATTAAAAATGGGCTTTCAGTTAGTGGGAATTTCACCCGATACGCCAGCTCAACTTAAGGCTTCGGCGGCAAAAAATGAACTTAAATATCTGCTGCTTTCCGATGAAAAAATGCTGGCATCCCAAGCCTTTGGTTTAGCTTTTTACACTAGCGAAAAGGTGACTGAAACCTATACCGCACGCCTTAATCTCGAGAATCCTTTATGGATCACCCCAGAAGGTGCCAAACGTTTAGTCTTACCTGTACCCGCCATTTATATCAGCGACGACAAGGGATTAATTCATTTTCAATATATCAACCCTAACTACAAAGTGAGGCCCGCGCCAAAGCTGATTTTAACCGCCGCGAGTTTGGTGGGATCGCAAGAATAAATATCGGTTTAACGACCGCTTTGCTAAACTAGCTCCGCCGCAATCAATATCGTCCAAGTTCAAATAGATAACATCACTTCAGCCCGCGGCGGAGTCATAATGAATTCTCAAACCTATAACCAAGCTGTGCTCGAACTCGCCCTTGCGGGTCTTGCCGATTTAACCGCTTCAGCACAGACCAAGAAAGCCCAGCGCACCTCTGCGCAGGAAAGTCATTTTTTGTGTAATTGGATGGTCGAGTCCTTAAAGGAAAAACGCTTTTCTAAACTGGTAGCCGACGATCTCACGGCTTGGATACGTTTGGCTCGCAGCCAAGGTGCGGGCGCCGAACTCAAGCGTTTACTAGAAAGGATAGTGTATCAATATCAATCAATTGAGACATCTGAGCCCGCTTTAGGCACGGCATTAAATGCCATGATAGAAACCTTAAAACAAGCCGATTGGTTAGTCTTTACTGACACTGAAATCAGTGCCAAGCTGAAACTCGATGGTGATGGTCAATCTAGCTTAGTGATTGATGCCAAAGAATTTAATCAACATATTAAAGACAATCAGCTGATCAAGCCAATCAACTTATATGTCCGCGCCGATGAACAGACACTAACGCGTATCGCCCTGTCCCATGGGTTATTGCTCAGCCAAGGCAACAAGAAAACCAGTTTGATTAAGCACCATAAAACCTATCAAATTTTCCCTAATAATCAGCAACCAGCTTTGTGTCAGCTATTGGCTTAAGGTGTAATAGCGAAAAGTTGAAAATAGCTTAAATATGGCGGATGTGACTGATTGTGATCCTATAAACAATTCATTCACACAGTTTAGATAGAATGACCATCGGATAGGTCTTGGCTAAAGCAGAGATAACAAGGATAAAAGCAATATGGTTAAGCGATGTTTGCAGTATAAACACTTAGTTCGATTTGCCTTGTTCACCCTTTGCTTGACTCAACAGCACGCCTTTGCGGAACAGCTCAAATACAATATCACTGGCTCCTATTCTTGGTATCCGTATTTTATCGGTGATCAAGCCGAGGCGCCGGGGATGATCACTGAGCTTATTCCGATGATTTTATCTATGGCTGAAATCAAAGGTGAAATCCTCGCCCTGCCGCCAAAGCGCACCAATAATGCGCTAGAAACTGGTCAACTCGACTTTGATATCGTCAGCCCCAGTTGGTTTGAAAAGCAGGATTTAGGGCCGCTGTTTGTCAAATCGGCCCCCATAATGCAAATCACTGAATATGTGGTCACATTGCCAGAGAATGTCAGTAAATATAAAGATATCAGCCAGATAAAAGGGCAAGAAATAGGTACAGTGCGCGGTTATTTATATCACGACGATAAAGATTTTATCCGTGCAGACTTTACCTCAGAGCAGGAGCTGATCAAAGCCTTAGATAAACACAGAGTCAATGCTGTTATTGCTGGTAATTACCCAGCCTTGTATTGGTCGACTCAGTTGCGGATCCCTGTCGCACTGGCGGCAGTGCATTCTGATGGTGACTTAGTGTTTAGGTTGCGAAAAGAACATGCCGATTTGCTTCCTGCCATCAATCAAGCCATAGCGACACTGAAGGCCAATGGTAAAATTGACGAAATCATCAAAAAGTACACTCAAACGCTGGCAAGCTAATTTCACGCTAGCTATATGAGATATTTGCGATAAAAAAGCGCCCGAAGGCGCTTAATCAATATCAATAAGGTAGCAGAATCTCAGTTTGACCATTCACAAGGATCATAATTAGCGAGTACGGCCGCATAACTGTGACTCAATCCCAGAGTCGAGTAGTAATAACCTTTCCCCTGATTGTCCACTGCATAATGGATATCCTCGGCCCCAAGCTGTTGCGGCAATTGCTCACGCACATTGGCTAATGTAGGCTCATCATAAAGATAGGGGGCAAACGTCAGTACACTCTCCAGATAGACCTCAGTATGGCGGCAGCTATTGCGACGGATCTGGGCAATAATGGCCTCAAACGCTTCACCCCGCTCCAATGCTAACCATTGCTCAGCGTAACGTTCAACTATGCTTCTGTCGGAATAGAAGAAATACCGCTTATCCGACAAACGCATCTGCACATCCTTGTAAGCCTCATTGAGGATTAGGCGAATATAACTGTTAACCGTTTGCTCACTATCCCACTCGAGCCCTGCCACGGCGGCGATTTGCTCCGCCGTGACTAAGCGTCCGTGTTGGCTAAATACCCTGATATAACCGACAAGTTCAATCATAGTGTCCAACTATAGTGTTCAACTGGGTAACAGGCCTCGCGCCGCCAATCTATCGGCAACAAAACCTAGGCTAAACTTGTCGAGCGTGGCCCGAGTTGGCGCACCGGTTTGAATATCCCAACCAAAGGCTTCATAGAACATGTCCAGCGCCGTTTGCATGTCTGCGCGGTCCATCTTGATGGTGCCCTCTTGACCGAAGTTTTTATCTGGATTCAAATCATAAACCCAGTCACTGAGCACATCATGCTCTTCGCGCATATTGCTTTCATTCATTTGCAATACGGTTAAGGCACGGTGTAAATGCAGCACTCTTTCCGCCTTAAAGTCCAATTCCGTTTCTGTGGTTTCAATCCCAGTCACTAAACTGAACATCTGCGATTCAATAGTGCTATCGCCTTCATAGTTGCGATTTTTATCCGGTGATGCCAACAATGGGAACATCCAGTTACACAGTGTCAGAGAGTCATGTAATACGTTTTTCACCAGCGACCATTTTGCAAAACGGATCTTAGCCGCATTGATTGGGGTATACCAATTCACCTTATCGAATGCACCTTCACCCCATTTTTTCTCGGCAATCGCCACTGTCATATCGTGTGGCAAACCACTGTTAACTATGTTGATGTGGGAATGGCACTGAGCATCACGGTTAAAGACGACGTTGATTAACGTACCCACCTGACCCGCGGTTTCACTGGCATGGTGCACGGCAGCATTGGTTTTCTTGTTGAATACCTTAGTGGCACTTTCTTTGTGAATATCCCAATTACCTAACTTGGGATTGGTTCCATCTAACCCCCAACGCTTGATCAAATCATATAAGCCGTCGGCCATATGGGAGATTTCACCTTCTTTAAACGCCACTCGGCGATAAAAATCAAGTAAGAAAGCGGGATCTTGGTTATCCCAGAGCGCCCAAGGAATACTGTTAAATTCATCTTCAGGTAATAAATGCTTAAACATATCCTTTGTTTTTAGGAATTTAAATAGATGAGAAATGGAGCCATAGTTACACCAAATACCATAGTCATCGAGAATATGAGCCCCTAAAGCGCCCGCCATCGCATGTGCTTCTGTACCATTTTTGGTGCCCATTAAATACTGTGGTACGAGGAATCCCATACAGACGTTAGATATATGTTCGGTTTTACGACCGTATTTGCTTTTCAATTCAGGGACTTTTAGCTCGCAGAAGCAACGTATTGGGCATGAATGACAGCCTCCCGTACGCTTCATCCACTTATTGGCGTATTCCACACCTATGTAGCTTTCTGCCATTGAAGTTCGAAACCCAATACGATTGCGTTCATTCCATGGCACTTCGCCTAAATCGATTTCTTGATCGGCAGCGCCCCACTTCAAACCGGGCCGAGATTTCCAGCGGCTGATGGGTGCTGAGTACTCAGCCCAAGATTGCGGCGTTGAAGGAACGACACCATTATTGTTGGCACCGATAATACCTAAAATATGGTCATCTAAGGCACGCATCTTTTCATTATTGGCGGCGATTTTAACGGCGCCAGTGCCGATAATGCCGATCCCTTTACAATTTTTTGACCCCATTACCGAGCCATGACCACCTGCTGAGTGCCCGCCCTGAGTCATAATGACAGAAAGAGGCACTTGGTTTTCACCCGCTTGGCCAATCGCAGCGACTTGTGCATTGGGTCCCATCATTTGCGCGATCATAGCGTGGGTATCAAATATACCTTTACCCCATAGGGCATCGGCAGGTTCAATCGTGACCTTATCATCCACAATTTTAAGCCACACAGGGCTGCTCGCTTTGCCTTCTATTGCTATCGCATCGAAACCCGCAAATTTCATTGCGGGTGAAAAATGCCCACCAAAGTGACCATCGGCAATCAGATGTTTTTCAATTACGGGACTACGGGAAGTAATGGTTGTTCGTCCAGTACAAATAACGCCTGAACCCGTTAATGGTCCGGCAGAAAAGACAATAATATTATCTGGGTCGATTGCTGTAATATTATCCTTATGATCATCCCACAATATTTTATAACCAATACCCATGCCACCGATATAGTCATAATATTTATTGATTGGCTCATACCATATATGATTAGTTGTTAAATTAACTCTGAGGACTTTACCCGCCCAACCACCTATTTTATCACTCATATTATTTCTCCTGAATTTAAGAAACTAAGCCGGTATATTTTTCATATTGTTCTAATGCAGCTTCAGCCTCTTCCCAGTTATAAAATTTAATTGCACCTGTAGGACAAACTTGCGCGCAGGCAGGTTTACCGTTACATAAATCACATTTGACGGCTTTCATTTTACTGCGAACAACTTTAATGACTTGCTGAGGACACTTATCTGCACAATAACCACATCCGACACAACGTTCTTCATCAATCACTTTGGCGCCAGTTTGTTCGTTCGTTGAAATAGCTTGCTGTGGACAAACTTCAGTGCAAACTTCGCAGTGGCGACAAGTGGAAGGAACAACGGTTTTATCGCCGCATTCTCCTCGTTGTATTTCATAGTCAAATTGCACACCGTGTGGGCCATAGTTCATATTTCTTTCTACTTTAACGCGGGCAAGTGTCGGACTGCTATCCCCTTCATGGTTCCAACCACAGGCAATTTCACAGCGTCTACAGCTAACGCAAACCGTAGGGTTCACCACCATGAGTCCACCAGGCATGACCTCTACTATCTCTTGGCTATTACTGTCACTGCCACAACCGGTCAGAAAACTTATTAATGTTCCGCTATAAACTGTACCGACAGCAACGCCCATACCGCCTTTAAGCATTCCTCTTCTGGTAATCATATTTGATCCTTTATTAGTCAAAGCAATATAATTAAAATATGCATACACTTTGATTCCCGACAATTTATGCTAAAGTAATTATGTCTTTGATTTTTAACCTGCGTCACAATTACCCATATTGGGGCATTATTAGATCAAGTTACACGACATGCGTCAGAGTAACGTTTTCAAGAATTAACAATTCAACATCTAGCAAATTTAAATATTGCCTCACTTCAAATAACCTTAATATAATTAACAAATAACTTTTAAATTTTGTTAATTAAGTGCAACTAGACTTATAACTAAGTTAATATCTATACCGCATACATTCCGATTAGAGTCCCGACAGAATCTAATTAAAAAGGAATGGAAAATGATGAAAACGAATACCCGTTCTCAATGGAAAATCTTTACGCCAATGGCAGTCGCAGTCTGTCTGATGACAGCCTGTTCCGATGGTGACGATGGGAAAGAAGGTCCACCAGGGATTGTGAGTATCAGCATTGAACAAGCGGATACACTCAAAGCGACAATAGAAAATGTGGTTATCGATGCGCAAACCCATGTTCAGGTCGATTTCTTCCTCAGCAATGCCAATGGTATTGCGGTCACAGGACTAGAAAACCTGAAGGAGCTAGATACCTTAGGTGTCGGTATTGCCAAATTAGCACCGCCGCAGGAGCACTATCAAATCACCCAAGCCGCGGCGAATGCTATGGCAACAACTGGCGCTGAAGTCACTAACTCTGCAGCAAGCGCGACAGATGCTGCGTTGCAATGGACCAGTTACATCAATAATCAAGTAGAACCTGCCACAAATGCCCAAGCGAATGCACAGACTCAGTGGCAAGCAGGCATTGAAAGCAACTGTAAAACGGCTTGTCTAACCTCCTTAGGCGCGGGCCAATACCGTTACACTTTGAGTAAACCACTCACGGGTTACTCACAATTTACGGGGATAGATACCCAGTACTCACCTGAGCTCACCCACAGGATTTACCTAGAGTTAAAACCGTTAGCAAACAGCCCAATCGACACTCAGTTGATCAACAGCGTGTACGATTTTGTGCCCGCCACAGGACAGACCGTCGCTGCGGATATGGGCCGTAAAGTGATCGCGCCGGAACAAGCCTGTTTTCGATGCCATAACCCAGACTTAGCCAATACCGATACTCGCCTTTTGATGCACGGCAATAAACGTTTTGCCTTTGAGGGCTGCGTTGTCTGTCACACGACTTACTCTGGCGATCCTGAAACGGGTAATAGCCTTGATATGGCGACATTGACACACCAGATCCACCAAGCCAAATATCAAATTGTAGGTTACAAGGGACAGCTATATGACTACGCCAATGTGACCTTTCCCGGTGATATGGCCCAATGTCAGCAATGCCATATTCCCGGCGCAACGGCGCAAAGTGGCAATAGTAATATCCCCAGTAAAACCGCGTGTCTTGACTGTCACAAAGCGCAAATTCCAGCAGATTGGAATGGCACTGTAGCGGGGTTATTCCACAATAGGGAAATTTTTGCCAACCCATGGGCACTGGGCTGTAGCGGCTGCCACCCTGATAGCACTAATCCTGAAGGTGTCGGGCTTTTCCACAATGCCGCCGTGAAAACAGCCACTAAGCTGGTGAGCGATTACCAAGTTAAGTTACTGAGTTCGCAGCTAAGCGTTGAAGCTAAGACCCTTGCAGTGACATTGCAAGTGCAGCAAATGGAGCAACTGCCCGCCAGTCAACCTATGATAAAATCCTTCTGGTTGATTGCCACAGGTGAAACAAATAGCGCGAACATGCCAATCAATAACGGCCAGCGTAAAGTGTGGGATTTATTAGCAAACACGAGCGACGTCGCCTTAAAAATTACCGCGCCCAATCAGCTAACCGTCACTATATCTAACCTGTCGGCAGCCGATTTTGGCGATCTGAGTCAGTCAAAACTCTACAGTAAACTGGTGCTCTGTGCCGATAAAAATACCGGCTTTGCCGTTAACTGTAATATCGCAAATCAAGAGGTGAGTCTCAGTGCCATTAATTCGCTAAGCCTGCAAGGTCAAGCTGTTACGGCAAAAGCTAAGGTCGATGAACAGGCCTGCCGCCAATGTCATGATCAAGGATTAGAAGATAGAGTTCTGTCAGCGCATCAAATGAAAGGAGTTTTTGAACCCAATAGCAGCTGTGGCACCTGTCATGCGCCGCAAACGGCAACCGCACTGACCGATGGGCAATGTCAAAGTTGCCACAGTAATGATGCGATTATGTATCTCAATGCCAATGTGATGCATACTCCTGGGGCCAGCCAAATCAAGCCCTATCGCACCATCAACAATACTTTGAGCTACAGGGAAATGGTGCATTCACTGCATGCGGGAACCCGCACTGTAGTGGGTTTTGATAATCCACGTCCCGAACTCACTTACCCTAATGCAAAAAATAACTGCAGTGTTTGCCATAGCGCAGGACAGCTCAGTCTCGAGGGGCTAAGTGCACAACAATCCCTGTTAGTTGCGACACCCGATGCCGCCAACATAGGGCAAATTGCCGAGTACTCACCAACCTTAGCAACCTGCACGGCTTGTCACACGCTTATCGATAGTTTAGTCGTCCATGCACGCAGCTTTGGCGGGGTTTACCAAAGCGATGCCAGCGGTGGTCGAATTTACCAATCAGGACAGGAGTCATGCGCAACCTGTCATGCCGAAGGTCGCTCATCGGGGGTCGACAAGGTACACAAATAAGCCGTTAGATTTGATTTAATGCCCCAAAAAAAACCGCTCACCATAATGGTGAGCGGTTTTATTTCATTCGTCCTATTGATCAATCTTTTATCCGCACAAGGCTCAAAAGAGCAACGGCGAGTGCTTTACTTGATTTGACTTAGTTTAATGTCGTTGAGATTAAGGCTTGAGCACACTTTGGCTCTCTACTACCTGCGTTTGGCTATAGTCCTTAGGTCTAGAGTTCGACAAGGTCACACCACTTAAGGCTTCGGCGGTTAAGGTGTTATTACCGTTCAATAAATCATTCAAGGTTCCAGAGTCGCCATTCACTAACCCTAACTCCCTGAGCATGGCATCGATAACAGGCGCATTGGCGCGATAGTTTAACGCTGCACTGGTCACTTGCTCTGCGATGCCACCTTGATGGTGAGCACCTTCGCCACCCACAGCAAATTGATGACCTGCACCATAACCTTGAAGAATCTTAATACCTTCGATGTTTTCTAACGGCTTAACGGCTTGGGCCACAATTTCAGGCAAAGCCTTCAAAATGGCGAGGGATTTTTGCAGGGCGATCTGCTCATCACTCAAGACGTTTTCTGCTTCATAAAGTGCTTGTTTACCTGCAGCTTCAACGGCATAGACTTTTTCATCCGCTTCAGCCTGCAGTTTTTTCGCATCGGCACTGGCGCGCGCTTCAATCAGAATCGCACTCGATCTGTCTTCAGCGGCACGTTTCTCAGCTTCGGCCTGCACTGTTACGCCGACTGCATCACGCTCAGCTTCCTTACGGGCATCAATCACTTCAATCTCTTTGCGACGATTAGCTTCTGCCACTTGGCGCGCTGTGATTACCGCTTCTTCTTTTTCAACTTTCAGTTTTTCGGCTTCAGCTGCACGGGCACGAGCTGCTGATTCTTCTTCAGATTTGGCCGCAACCGCAATGCGTTTTTCCTGCTCAGAAACTTCAATATCCCTTTGCTGTTGAATGCGCGATTGCTCAATCGACTTATACTTTTCAATCTCACGGGTTTCGATATCTTTGGTCTTTTCGATTTCAGCGGTTTCAATGGCGCGCTCTTTGGCAATCTCGGCTTCGCGTTCTTCACGAGCCTTGTTTTCTTTCTGCTTAATAATCTCCGCTTTTTGATCGGCGCGTTTAAATTCTAACGACTGTTGCTGGATCAGGCGCGCTTCTTCTTCCGACTTTTCAATCTCTAGGGATTCCTTTTCAGCTTCGAGGTTACGCTGCTCGATCTTAATGCGGTTTTCCTGCTGAATATCGTTAGTTTCTTTGCGTTTCTCTTCGATAATCTTCGCCAGACGCGCACGACCTTCGGCGTCAAATGCGTTGTTTTCATTAAAAAACTGCAAATCAGTTTGATCGAACCCCGTTAATGAAACCGATTCGAGTTCGAGACCGTTTTTCTCCAGATCGTTGGCGACGTTATTTTGCACCCGTTGCACAAAATCGGCACGCTGCTCATGCATCTCTGTCATGGTCATTTCGGCGGCCACGGCACGCAGCACGTCGACAAACTTGGACTCCATCAGCTTTTTAAGCTCTTCAACACGGTTTGTACGCGTGCCTAAGGTTTGCGCTGCCATTGAAATACCATCGGAATGTGGGGCTACACGCAAGTAGAAATCGGCCTTCACATCGACACGCATTCTGTCCTTAGTGATCAGCGCATCTTTCTGGGTTTTCTCCACTTCGATACGCAGAGTGTTCATGTTTACCGAGATGGTTTCATGTAATACAGGCAACACAATAGCGCCGCCATCTTTAATGATTTTCTCACCACCAAAGCCGGTACGCACAAAGGCCATTTCTTTGGTTGCACGTTTATATAACTTGGCGAAAATTAACCCGATCACAATGAGGCCGAGTAGCACCATACCCGCAACGAGCAAAATAAAACTACCGGATGAACCTATGTTTGTTAACACATCCATTTGATTTCCTTTCAATTGATTTATGGCTTGGGAAGATTAATTATCAAAACGCGTAGCAGACCAGACTCGGCCTTCGCGCTTAAGCAGCACGACTTGAGTGCCTGAGGCAAACTCGATATCCGAAGTTTCGGGCTCGACTAAAACGTAATGTTTTTGTTGATGTTTATCGCGAACGACAGCTTCAGAGGGCATGCCTTTAATTGCGCAACCTAAGGTGATAGTGCCGACATAGCCGCTAAGATCATCTAGCGAGATCGCACTCGATTCATTTTTAGGCAAATGATCAGCAAGTACTCGGCCAAAATAACGGCAAGAAAATGCACTGGCGACAATAGCAATGGGTAAAGTGAACAGTTGCGGCAGTAAAAAACCGGCAACACTAACACTGATAAAATTGACGATATAACCCGCAATCGCAAAACTGGTCAGCGCAAGCACAAACCAAATAAGTAATGGGAGTCTATTTAGACACAGCCAACCGGCAATGCCCGTGAGTCCACCCGCGCCCACATCAGCATCATATTCCACATCAGCAGGCACCCATTGGTCTAACGCACTTAACATGCTTAAACCTATGAATAATGCGAAGACTTCAAACACACCAAGGGCCAGTACACAGGCAAAAGCTATGGTGTAAGGTAAATTAGGCTGTTCAACTAAAAACGCCCACATAGTCATCTCCTTGAACAATACAGCATTCCATTTATTTCACTGTAATTATCGACTTAACCACAACAGAATAGCAAGGCAAGCACAATTTCCAAACTAAAAATTGTCCCTAAAACAGATTTGACTATTACTCTGCTGCGCCAAAATCGCGTGGCCATCTTCGCTGCTAGTACCCTATCGAAAACCACTTTAACACTTCAACGCCCCTTTTAACTTAGCGCGCTAGCGCTGCAAATAGCCGCAATCACCATACATGGCGTAGATGCCATTTCTTCAGGAGCAATAAATGGCCTTACCTCAAGTGCGTTACTATAGCGTTAAGGTCAGCCCACTGAGTCCTGCATCTTTAGGTTGTTGAGTATACTGTTGACGTCATTGTATTATCATCCTGTTATTGTTATTTATTCGCGCAGGATTTGATGCGCCAGAAGGGAAATTCCATGGACTCACCCAAGAGCAAAGTACCAACACCAAGTTACGATAAACTGACAGCACATTTTCAAAAAATTTCTCACTTTGAACATTTCAGCGCTCTAGGTGACTGGGATCAAGCAGCCATGATGCCTATGGGCGGTAATAGCGATCGCGGCGATGCAATGGCTGAACTGGCGCGACATATCCACACACTCAAAACCTCAACCGTATTAGCTGAACACTTACACGGCGCGACGGACGAATCTCTCACAACGGAACAACAAGCCAACCTGCGGGAAATGCAATACCAATATCAACAAGCAAATTTAGTGCCCGGCGATCTCGTGCAAGCCAAAACTAAAATGGCCTATCAATGTGAGAATGCGTGGCGTGAACAACGTAAAAATAATGACTGGCAAGGCTTTAAACCAAACCTTAAAGCCGTAATTGCACTTGCTAAGGAAGAAGCGCAGATCCGCGGCGAAGCCCAGAATATTTCCCCCTATGATGCCCTGCTCAATAAATTTGAGCCGGGAATGACCTCGGCAAAGCTGGAGCAAACCTTTGGCGGACTGAAAGATTGGCTACCGACACTTATCCAAGAAGTGCTGGCTAAACAGGCAAACGAGCCTAAGTTAACGCTAAATGGTCCCTTCGATGTTAGCGCGCAGCAAGCCCTTGGCCGAGACGTAATGGATTTTCTGGGGTTTGACTTTAACCACGGTAGGCTGGATATCAGCAGCCATCCATTTTGTGGCGGCGTGCCAAGCGATGTGCGGATAACGACCCGCTACAATGAGGCCGATTTTAGCAGTGCTATCATGGGCATAGTTCATGAAACAGGCCATGCCAGATACGAGCAAGGTTTACCTCAAGCGTGGCGCGGACAACCTGCGGGACTGGCGCGTTCTATGGGTATCCACGAGAGCCAGAGTCTATTCTGCGAAATGCAACTCGGGGCAAATCCGGCATTTTTACGCCAATTGCAGCCTAAAATTGCGCAACATCTTCATTGTCATTTTAGCGCCCAAGAATTAGCACAGCATTACACCCGCGTAGCGCCCGGACTGATCCGCGTCGATGCCGATGAAGTCACCTATCCTTGCCACATTTTACTGCGCTTTGAGGCAGAAAAAGCCTTTATCGACGGCAGCTTAACCGTAGAGGATTTGCCTGATTTTTGGTCGACGCAGATGCAACAACTACTGGGGATTAATACCGATGGCAACTACCTAGACGGTTGCATGCAGGATATTCATTGGGCCGTTGGTGAACTAGGGTATTTCCCAAGTTACACCTTAGGCGCCATGTATGCCGCCCAATGCCGTTTTGCGATGGAAAAAGCCTTAGGGCCAATTGAAACCCTAATCGATACAGGCAAGTTGAACTCGGTATTCCAATGGCTGAGTGAACACATTTGGTCTAAGGGATCTTTGCTCACAACCGATGAACTGATACGCCAAGCAACGGGCGAAACCCTAAATGGTCAATATCTTGAGCGTCACCTGCGCCAACGATATCTGGGCATTTAACCGCTGCTAATGCTTAAAAGCGCTGAAAGCTCAGTTTATACGGGTTTTAAAGCGCTTTATATTGCCGCTGGAGCCTGCATTTTAACGCTGCTTGAGGTTATAATGCCGAGCTTATTTGAATCAGGACTCTTTCCACGGAGTTCCTTCAACAGAACTCTTGAAACAGGATAAATGTCGGCCATGTTACTGCGTGCAATCACCCCAGAGGATTGGGATGCCATTTTAGCGATCCAAGACGAGTGTTACTCACAACTGGATCCTGAGCCACTGCACGTACTGCAAAGTAAATGGCAGGTATCACCTCAGTCCTGTTTTGTGTTCGAAGTGGATAAGTCGGTTGTCGGTTATTGCTTGGCTCACCCTTGGACCGCCAATATGCCGCCCGCGCTATATCAGCCCATCACACATTTACCCAAGGCTGATACCTTATACCTACACGATATTGCGATTTCGGCCAAAGCCCAAGGTTTAGGCGCCGGCGCTAAGGCGCTGACCCGCCTAACACTATTGGCGGATCGCTATAATCTCAATTCCTTATCCCTCGTAGCCGTACAAGGTGCCGACAGCTATTGGCTTAAAATGGGTTTTAAACCTAAGGCAATCGATAAATGCCTTGGCAGCTATACTGACGATGCTATGTATATGATTTATAAATTTAATCATAGAGATGAAAAATGAATCCAACCCTAACCACTATCGGTTTACTTTGCTTAAGTAATATTTTTATGACCTTTGCTTGGTACGGGCATTTGAAAACGCTAGGCTCAAAACCTTGGATTATTGCGGCCTTAGTGAGCTGGGGTATCGCCCTATTTGAATACTTGCTGCAAGTGCCTGCTAACCGTATCGGCTACACAGTAATGAATGTCGGCCAGTTAAAAATTTTACAAGAAGTCATCACCTTAAGTTTGTTTGTCCCCTTTGCCTATTTCTATATGAAAGAACCATTGAAGCTCGATTATCTGTGGGCAGGACTGTGCATCTTAGGTGCTGTGTATTTTATTTTTAGAAGTGAATTTAATTAATTTCAGACTTATTTCAGGAGAGCTCCCCCCCATGGCCCGTCAAGTCACTTATACCTTCAAAGGTAAGACGAAAACTATCGCCTTTAGCTACGACAAACACCATGATTTATATGAAGCTGTGGCCGAAGCCGAAGGCATAGATCTGACCAAATTTTTGGCTATGGAACAACAAGTCGCCATGACATCTCGTAAAGGTGCCAAGGCTGAAAAAGAATTCAGGAAAGTAGAGTTTGCCCGCTTTGGTTTTAGCAATATCCACTTTGTCAGAGATGAAGAACCTGAAGCCTAGGCTAATGTATTAATTGTTTTTTGTATTAGCTTTAAGCACTTCAATAACAGGACACTGTAATGCTCAATACCGAACATGCTAATTTCCCCCGCGCAGGATTCTTCCGCCGCCTAGGCGCTGCAATTTACGATTCGATGTTAGCCGTGGCCGTCTATATGGTTGCGGGCGCAATGGGCTTTGGGATTTTCTACGGCCTCACCGCTTCAGGACTGGCTGGCATGAATGGCTTTGAACATGTCTCAGATGCACTCAATGGCACGCCGGTTTATCAGGGAATTTATCAACTCTGGCTTGCCTTGTGTGTCGGCACTTTCTACGCATTATTCTGGAGTAAGGGCGGTCAAACCTTAGGGATGCGCGCTTGGCGGCTTAAAATTCAACATCCTAATGGCCAAAACTTAAGTCTAATCACTGCCTACGCTCGCATCATTTGGTCACTGCTCGGCATTGGCAATTTATGGATTTTAATCAATGATGATAAGCGCGCACTGCAGGATATGATGACTCGCTCAGAAGTTGTCGTGCTGTCTAAAGAAGCCAACCAAATGCGTAACTGGCATGGGGCATAAGTTTATTCTTAAGTAAATCCGAAATACAAAAAACGACGCAAAAGCGTCGTTTTTTATGGACTATTTTTATGGACTATTCTTAATTGACAAAATCCGGAGTAAGAAGTAATAAGCTGCGTATCATCGCCGGATAAAGTAGAAGGCAACGCCAGTAAACAACAAGCTTGGCGCAACAGCCCCCACATAAGCGGGTAGCTCATACACTATACTCATTGGGCCAAAAATCTCATTACTGATATAAAAGCTAAAACCTGCTACGACCCCAAGTAATACGCGCGCGCCCATAGTCACTGTCCGCAGCGGACCAAATACAAACGACAGTGCCACTAACATCATCACTGCGACCGTCACGGGCTGCATCACCTTGCGCCATAAAGCAAGCTCATAACGGCTGGGATCTTGACTGTTAGTTTTAAGGTAATCAAGATAACCGACCAGACCACGTATAGATAACGCCTCGGGTTTAATCGACACTACGCTGAGCTTATCTGGCGTTAAACTTGATTGCCATTGGTCTTCTTCAAGATACTCAAGCACGACTTTTTCATAGCTTAAATCGGTACGTTTAACGTCAAATAAACGCCAGCGATCTTGGGAAAAGACCGCTCGGTCTGCGTGAACTACATTGGTGAGCTTAAGTTCGCTATTGAATTTATAAAGCGTGATATTGCTGAGTTTATTGATGTTTTCAACTTCACCAATATTAACGAACAAATCACCATCCTTTGCCCAAATTCCACGATGGGACTTAATTAAACTCCCACCAGAGAGTTTAACAGCTTGCAACTCATTGGCTTTTTGCTCAGCAATCGGTGCGCCCCACTCTCCTAAAACCATCACCAATAACATCAAAGGCACAGCAGTTTTCATCGCCGACATAGTGATCTGCAAACGTGACATGCCAGAAGCTTGCATCACCACAAGTTCGGAATTCGATGCCAACATTCCCATACCAATCAAAGCGCCTAGCAAGACGGCCATAGGGAAAAACATTTCAATATCCCGTGGCACTAAAAATAAAACATAGATGCCAGCATCCATCATGCTGTAGGTGCCACGGCCAACTAAACGCAGCTGATCAACCCATTTGATGATGCCCGACAAACCAGTCAACACCAGCAAACAAAGCGCTGAAGTGCTTAACAATATTCTGGCGATATAAAGGTCTAATATCTTCATGCTGCCACCTTCTTATAGGCAAACAAGGACGATATACGACTGAAAATAGGCCTATCTTTGCCGAGCAAGAATAACCCCATCAAGAGCGCAGAAACATGGATCCACCACATACCTAAATACAGTGGAATAATCCCATCTTGCAATGCCTTACGTCCCGCGACCATTAGCCCAAAATAGCCAAGATATAAAAGTACTGCTGGGAACATCTTAGCAAACTTACCTTGGCGCACATTCACCCGCGCCAACGGCACAGCAATTAGTGTCATAATTGGAATCGCGAGCGGGATAGCAAGACGCCAGTGGAATTCAGCAGCGGCTTCAGCACCTTCAATTTTCACGAGTTCATCAACGGGCAATGCAGATAACTTACGGCGACGCTCATCAACTTGCTGCTCTTTAATTTGCATTTTATAACCACCAAATTCGATCATTTGGTAGTCCTTCGCCTTCGGGCTGCCTTGATAACGCACGCCGTCATTCAAGTTCAATTGTTGAGCACCTGAACTATCTTCCTGTACTCGTCCACCTTTAGCCACCACGACATTGGTCACGCCAGTTTCATCATCAGGATCTGGCAACTGGGCTACAAACACTTTATCTAACTCGTTATCTTTACCAATACGCTCAACAAATAATACCGCGCGACCATTGGGACTCGCCTGAAAACGCCCTTGGATTAAGGCGGCAAGACCCGCTTCAGACTGGGCTTTTTCGAGCACTTGGTTTTGCTGTTCTTCTGCCCAAGGAGCAACATAAAGGGATAAATAGCCAGTAAACAGCATATTGATCACGGCGAGGATCAGCGTTACGCGGGTGACATACCACTCACTGACCCCAACACCGTGGAGAATGACCATTTCATTTTCGGAATACATACGGCCGTGGGCCAGTAAAATACCCAAGAACAAACTTAACGGCAGCACTAAGATCACCAGATAAGGCAAGTTAAGCCCAATCAGAGTCATGATTAAAGAGGCGGGAAAATCGCCGTCGGAGGCATCGGCCAGTATACGCACGAAATGCTGGCTAATAAAAATAGTTAACAGCACTAAAAGTACCGCAATTTGTGCCTTTAAAACTTCTCGAATAAGGTATTTAAATACAATCACAGGCAGGATCCGGTCTCTAAACTTATCTTTTTGCTGGTAACAGACTAACTTTCATGTAAACTGTTTACTTTTGATAGTTTTCTGACCAGCTTCAGGGGTTCTAGGTAAACTTAACGTCACGAAATGCGTGACTCAAGCGCCGAGAATAAATCACCTTTGGAGTAATAACTTAGGCCCTTTTCGGGACAAGCAGACATTATCCAATAAATATAAAAATTTGTCTTTAAGAATCTAGGAGTGCTCATGGAGTTTAGCGTAAAGAGCGGTAGCCCCGAAAAACAACGCTCAGCCTGTATCGTGGTCGGTGTTTATGAACCCCGTCGTCTGTCGGGTATCGCGGAGCAATTAGATAAAATTAGCGAAGGTTATATCAGTAACCTACTGCGTCGCGGCGATCTGGAAGGTAAACCTGGCCAGATGTTATTGCTGCACCATGTTCCTAACGTATTGAGTGAACGTGTATTATTAGTGGGTTGTGGCAAAGAACGAGAACTAGACGAACGCCAATACAAGCAAATCATCACTAAAACAATCAACACCCTTAACGAAACGGGTTCAATGGAAGCCGTTTGCTTCTTAACTGAACTGCACGTGAAAGGACGAGATACTTATTGGAAAGTACGTCAAGCGGTTGAAACCACTAATAGCAGTCTTTATAGCTTTGATGCCCTGAAGACCCGCAAAGGTGAAACTCGCCGTCCACTGCGTAAATTAGTGTTCAATGTCCCGACTCGCCGTGAATTAACCTTAGGTGAGCGCGCCATCGAGCATGGTATGGCAGTATCTGCTGGCATGCATTTATGTCGCGATGTAGCCAACATGCCACCGAACATCTGTAATCCAGCCTATTTAGCTTCTCAAGCACGCCAAATGGCTGAAATACACGACACTCTGCATGTCACCACTATCGGTGAAGAGCAAATGGCCAAACTGGGCATGAACTCATACCTTGCAGTCGGTCGCGCCAGTGCCAATGAATCCATCATGACTGTGATGGAATACAAGGGCGCTGTCGATAGCACAGAAAAACCAATCGTATTAGTCGGTAAAGGGTTAACCTTCGACTCGGGTGGTATTTCATTGAAGCCTGGCGAAGCCATGGACGAAATGAAGTATGACATGGGTGGCGCAGCGGGTGTTATCGGCACAATGAAAGCCATCTGTGATATGAAGTTACCTATCAACGTTGTGGGTATTCTGGCTGGCTGTGAAAACATGCCATCGGGTAATGCTTACCGTCCAGGTGACATTCTGACCACTATGTCAGGTCAAACCGTTGAAGTGTTAAATACCGATGCGGAAGGCCGTCTAGTCCTATGTGACGTATTAACCTATGTTGAGCGTTTCGATCCTGAATTAGTTATCGATACTGCAACCCTGACTGGCGCGTGTGTGATTGCCCTTGGTAAACACGCATCGGGTCTGTTCTCATCGCATAACCCTCTGGCACACGAGCTATTAAGTGCCGGTGAGCAAAGTGGTGACCGCGCATGGCGCATGCCATTGTGGGATGAGTATCAAGATATGCTCGACAGCCCGTTTGCTGACATGACCAACTTAGGTGGCCGTCCAGCAGGAGCTATCACAGCAGCATGTTTCCTTTCTCGCTTTGCTAAAAAGTACAACTGGGCTCACTTAGACGTTGCAGGCACAGCTTGGAATAGCGGTGCTAACAAAGGTTCTACGGGTCGTCCAGTGCCACTATTGACTCAGTTCCTGATCAATCGTGCTGGTGTTGAACTCGGCGAATAACCAACTATCCGGCCTTAGTGTGTTAAAGGCTCGATAAATGAAAGGCGAAGATTTTCATCTTCGCCTTTTTTATTTTCTTAATTTAATCAGAAAATCGATTTCCTGAATAAGAACTTGAATAAAAAACTGAACAACTAATGGTTTTAGAATAATTTTTCAAAGAGTTATAGCTCTACCCTCTTCATCTCCAACGGTTTGAAAGCATCCCATTAAGTCCAGCCTGACAGTGATAGATAAAACCTCACCGTAAGGTTTGCCCTAAGCATTAACCCATACTGACTTTTAGTGTAAACTGCAGCTCTCGTTCGCCACTAAAACAAGTGAAGCAAGGCATTGAAATCATGACTCAAGTGCTGTTTTATCTTATGCCGCCAGTGGCATCGCCTGCCAAAGCCAAGGCTGATTCACCTGTTGAAACCGCGAATGCGAACCCTGCACTT
This sequence comes from Shewanella oncorhynchi, assembly GCF_030848765.1. Taxonomy (NCBI): domain Bacteria; kingdom Pseudomonadati; phylum Pseudomonadota; class Gammaproteobacteria; order Alteromonadales; family Shewanellaceae; genus Shewanella; species Shewanella oncorhynchi. The sequence continues at coordinate 1,417,247 of NZ_CP132914.1, read as the reverse complement.
TGCGAGATGCATCTTCTGGCATGCCAACTGGCGCAACAGGCTTTTGTGAAGCAACAATGGGTCTATATCCATTGCCAAGATAAACAGCAAGCCCATGCAATTGATGAACTTTTATGGCAGTTTGAGCCAAGTGCCTTTGTACCTCATAACCTCAAAGGTGAAGGCCCGATGACGGGATCGCCGGTAGAAATTGGTTTTGATCGCCTCGGCGCCAACAAAAGTCGCCAAGTTCTGATTAATCTTGCAGACCAAGCGCCCCCATTTGCGGTAAACTTTGGCCACATTATCGATTTTGTTGCCAATGACGATCAGCATAAAGCGGTCGCTCGCGAACGTTATCGACAGTATCGCGGCTTAGGGGTCAATTTACAGACCCAAGACTTAGCAACACATCCACTTAATTAGTTTGAGACAGACACGTTCCCATGGAAAAAACATACGATCCGCAGTCCATCGAGCAAACGCTTTACCAAAATTGGGAAGAGCAAGGTTACTTCAAGCCACACGGCGATGAATCCAAAGGCAATTATTGCATTATGATCCCGCCACCTAACGTGACGGGCAGCTTGCACATGGGCCACGCCTTCCAAGACACCATTATGGATACCTTAACCCGTTACCAACGGATGAAAGGCAAAAATACCCTATGGCAAGTCGGTACTGACCATGCGGGTATCGCCACCCAAATGTTGGTTGAGCGTAAGCTTGAAGCCGAAGAAGGCAAAAATCGCCATGACCTAGGTCGCGATGCCTTTATGGATAAAGTGTGGGAATGGAAAGCGCAATCGGGCGGCACTATCACTAAGCAGCTACGTCGTATGGGCGCTTCTGTAGATTGGGACCGCGAGCGTTTCACTATGGACGAAGGCTTGTCCAAGGCCGTGCAAGAAGTGTTTGTGCGTCTGTACGAAGACGAGTTGATTTATCGCGGTAAGCGTTTGGTCAACTGGGATCCAAAGCTGCACACAGCTATCTCTGATTTAGAAGTGGAAAGCAAAGAAAAACAGGGCCACATGTGGCATCTGCGTTATCCACTGGCCGACGGTGAACTGACAGCCGATGGTAAAGACTATTTAGAAGTCGCTACCACGCGCCCAGAAACCATGCTCGGCGACAGTGCGGTTGCAGTGCATCCCGATGATGAACGCTATCAAGCGCTGGTCGGTAAGTTTATTCTGTTGCCGATTGTTAACCGCCGCATTCCTATCGTGGCCGACGATTACGTCGACATGGCCTTTGGTACAGGTTGCGTGAAGATCACCCCGGCCCATGACTTTAACGACTATGAAGTCGGTAAACGTCACAACCTACCCATGTTCAACGTGCTGACCTTAGATGCCGCCATTCGCGTGAGCGCCGAAGTGGTGAACTCTGACGGTACCTTTAACAAAACGCTCGATGGCAGCCTGCCTGAACGCTTTGCCGGACTTGATCGTTTTAAAGCCCGCGATGCTATCGTCGCTGAATTTGACACTTTAGGGCTGCTCGAAAAAATCGCGCCTCACGCCTTGAAAGTGCCTTACGGCGATCGCTCCGGTGTGGTTATCGAGCCGATGCTGACCGACCAATGGTATGTAGCTGTTGCGCCAATGGCGAAAACCGCTATCGAAGCCGTTGAAAATGGCAGCATTAAATTTGTGCCGCAGCAATACGAGAACATGTACTTCTCGTGGATGCGCGACATTCAAGACTGGTGTATTTCGCGTCAATTGTGGTGGGGTCACCGCATCCCAGCTTGGTACGACGAAAACGGCAAAGTCTATGTCGGCCGCAACGAAGCCGAGGTACGTGCTAAGCACAATATTGCCGACTCAATGACATTACGCCAAGACGAAGACGTACTGGACACTTGGTTCAGCTCAGCCCTGTGGACTTTCTCGACCTTAGGTTGGCCTGACAATTTAGAAGATTTAAAAACCTTCCACCCAACCGACGTGTTGGTGACAGGTTTTGACATCATCTTCTTCTGGGTTGCCCGTATGATCATGATGACCATGCACTTCATCAAAGATGAAGACGGTAAACCACAAGTCCCGTTCAAAACCGTCTACGTAACCGGTCTTATCCGCGATGAAGCGGGTAACAAGATGTCAAAATCTAAGGGCAACGTACTCGATCCATTAGACATGATAGACGGTATCGGCCTTGAAGATCTCGTTGAAAAACGTACCGGTAATATGATGCAGCCACAACTGGCCGCCAAGATTGAAAAGAGCACTCGCAAAGAGTTTGCTGACGGTATAGAAGCACACGGCACTGATGCACTGCGCTTTACGCTTGCGGCAATGGCATCAACGGGTCGTGACATCAACTGGGATATGAAGCGCTTAGACGGTTACCGTAGCTTCTGTAACAAGTTATGGAACGCCTCACGCTACGTGCTGATGAACACAGAAGATCAAGATTGCGGCCCTGGCTCACCAGAGTACAAAGGTGGCGAGATGGAGCTGTCGTTAGCCGATCGCTGGATTATTGGCTTGTTCAATCAAACCGTTAAGACCTTTGACGATCACATGACGAACTATCGTTTCGACTTAGCGGCCAATACCCTGTATGAGTTCACTTGGAACCAGTTCTGTGACTGGTACTTAGAGTTAACCAAACCGGTATTGCAAAACGGCAGCGAAACGCAAATGCGCGGCACCCGTCACACCTTAGTGACAGTGCTTGAAGCGATGCAACGCCTGATGCACCCTATGATGCCGTATATCACTGAAACCATTTGGCAGCGCGTTAAACCGTTAGCCGGTGTCGCAGGTGATACCATTATGCTTGCGCCATTCCCAACATTTGATGCCGCTAAAGTCGATAGCGCAGCAATGGCCGATTTAGAATGGGTTAAGCAAGTGATCGTAGCGGTGCGTAACATTCGCGCCGAACTGAACATTGCCCCATCTAAACCGCTAAATGCCCTACTTCGTGGTGTTAGCGCGCAGGATAAAGCCCGTGTAGAAGCGAACCAAACCTTCTTCACTACGCTTGCCCGCTTAGAAAGCATGACCATTTTAGCCGATGGCGAAACTGCGCCTATGTCGACCACAGGTTTGATTGGCGAAATGGAGCTGCTGATCCCTATGGCAGGCTTAATCGATGTCGCCGCCGAAATGGCCCGTATCGACAAACAGCTTGAAAAGCTCGGCCAAGAGATAGCTCGCATCGAAGGAAAATTGTCGAACCAAGGCTTCGTGGCAAAAGCCCCTGCCGACGTTATCGACAAAGAGCGCGCCAAGATGGCCGATCTCAAGCGAGATATGGACAAACTCAATGAACAAAAATCTGAGTTCGCTAAGTTAGAAGCTTAAACTTCTCATTTACTCTGATTCACTTGTTATGATTGGTTCTAACTGAATGAAGGGCAGCCACTTGGCTGCCCTCCTTGTATCTATATCGCTGCAATCTATGAGCAATTATGAGCCTTAATCTACGTTCTTGAGCCAGATGCCGCCTTTAACCCGAGCCAACTCTAAACACTGCAACCTACTGCACTGTATTGAAACCACCTCACCATACACCCTCATCACTCCCCGTGGCCTATCGCTCATGAGCTCACACGTAGCCCATCACTGCCGACATACGTAAACACCACACATATAGACTAAAGAACAGCTAATACCTCCCGAGACAGCTCTGAGAGACTGACATTGAGTGCTGACATAGATATCCAATGTCGTCATAGACTCTCAACACAGGCAAAAGCAGATTCTTCAGTGAGTTGAACCTAAGAAAGAGAAGTGTTTAAAGCGAAATGGCTAAAGATAGCGATACCGAAGATACTAAGGTAAGGCAAAAGATGATGATGCAAAGTTAAGGTTAAACCTAAGCGGGTAAAAATATAATGAGTTAAACCATTACAGATTAAAAAATAAAAAAGCCCTGCAATTGCTTGCAGGGCTTATCTATATGGTGCGCGTGGAAGGAGTCGAACCTCCGACCGCCTGGTTCGTAGCCAGGTACTCTATCCAGCTGAGCTACACGCGCAAACTCGTTTTTGTACTTCTAAGATTCAATTAAGATTGAGTCTAGGATAAGCACTTTTATCTCGCAAATTTATTCTATTCTTCTCGACTAAAAGAATAGAATGGCGGAGAAGGAGGGATTCGAACCCTCGATGGGAGATAAAGCCCATACTCCCTTAGCAGGGGAGCGCCTTCGGCCACTCGGCCACCTCTCCGTAAGTGCGGTGCATACTACACCGCCAAAATCTGAAGTCAATCCCTGTGTGTTTATTCGCGTATTTATTGAACAGTGCATACATTCACGCATACATTGAGGACACATTATGTCTAAAACTAAACATCTAACGTTACGTAATGGGACTTACTACCTAAATTATCGTGTCCCTAAAGATCTGGTTTCAGTGCTTGGTAAGACCAACATTATGAAATCTCTCAAAACGGATTCACTGAAAGAGGCTGTAGCTCAAAGAGACCAATTCTTAGCCACATTACACCCAGAAGATAAATCATCACACACAATTCTTAAAGCCTCCCGTGTGTACCTTACAGACATGGGTGAGTATTTGGGGAACACTTCAGTAAGGGCAACAAACAGAGCTGTTAAGTATTTGAGAAGCTACATGGGGTGTTCGCCTGATCTGTCTGAAATAACTAGACCTGTTGTTAGTGGTTTCCTCAAACACCTATCAACCAAGTTAAAACCAAAATCAATAAGGACGCTTACAAGCTGCCTAAATCGCATCTGGTGCCATTCTTATGATAAAGGCTACGTTCATACTGCCTCACCATTTCAAGGGCATACGGTAGCGCCTAGGGGTTTTGGTGTAGCTTCTAAACTACCCTTCACACCTGAACAATGGAATTTACTAACCAAAGAGTTGAAAAGAGATAAAACAAGGTTTTTGTTTGTACAGATCGGTTTATACACTGGAATGAGGATTAACGAAATAGCTAACCTCCTAACTAAAGATGTGTATCAAGATTCTGAAGGTGTATGGATGTTTAACATTCGCAAAGGTAAAACAGAAGCTTCTATACGTAGAGTCCCTATACCCGATTGTATTTTGAATAGAGTGTTAGTATTGAAAGAAACTTCTATGAATGAATTCTTATTTGAAGAGGTAGTTACTTACCCGTCTAATAGAAGTGGAAACATAGCGTTATGGTTCTCACGGTTAAAACTGAGACTAATCTCAGAAGATAAGCGTTTATGCTTCCACTCGTTAAGGGTGATGTTTATTACAGCAATGGAAGAGGCAGAGATTAATGAAGGTGTAGCTGCAACTATTGTAGGCCATAGGAAACATACAATGACGTATGGATTGTATAGTAAGGGCGTTAGTCCAAGTAAGTTAAAAAATGCGTTAGAATGTGCTGTAGGTGCCTTAGAATCAACGTATAGACTACAATAATCAATAAAAAGCCCTCATAAGAACGGTTAAGTTCCTAAAAGGGCTTTCTTCTTTATTTACCTACAATACCTTTCAACTCTCTAACAGTCCCATTAAGTTCGATTAATGTTGTGTTGATAGATTTAAGGGTTTCATTGAATCGTTCTTCTCCTTTCTCTAAACTGGATACTTTGTTTTCACAAGTTTTGATTTGAAGTTCAACAACTCTAAGCTTTTCATTCACTGGTTTAAGTGCTTGTAGTTCATTCCAACCAGTAATCAAAGCAATAATAAAACTACCAATAAGAAAGATGTTGGGAAGACTAACTTTCTTTATGTCCATAGTAGCTGTCCTCCGCATCTTTTACTAACTGATCGTCAAGTGTGTTTGTTGTTTTAGCTGCTAAGGTTTTAAGTAAACCAAAACAAGCTTTGATAATAATCTTCTCACCAAAGAAAGACATAACTACTTTGATAAGTGATGTTTTTAAGATGTTTAAAATCATAGATGAATCTCCATTCGTTAGTTTGATTGAATGAAGAAGAAGGGTTTATCTTTTTGTCCGTTTACTTCCTAAATTTTGTCTTTTGTAATGCGAACATCTTCATTACAAGAGAATTGAATAGTATCTACGTTAGAGTGGTTAGTTTTCTGCCTGATAGAAACATTAATAACACCAGTGCCGTAACTGGATGCGTATTCTACATTAAATATTGCATCACCTGACAAGGTAGTCCAAACCCCTACAGCAGGGATTGTCGAAGAAACAACACTGTTCTTACTAACGATACAGTATTCAAAATCACCTGCTCTTGGAGCAGCACCAGAATACCAAGTTGTGCCTTTCAATTCAAAACCACCTAAAGACCAAATGGCTATGTGGTTCTTGGTTAGGTAAAGTTTAACATCGAAACCACCCCAAGGATCATCCATCTCTACAATAGAATCTCTCATCACCACGTTAGGAGGTGTATAAGAAGATTTACCCCAAAAATCACTGAATGAAATAGCACCAGAAGGTTTCCCTGCAAGCTTACGGACTTCAGGATCATTAAGGTTAAAGGGGGCATTTTCAGCCCTCTTCAATTCTAAATTGATCATACCTGCCGTAATAGTTGTATTACTTGGTAATGCCATTCTTTAACTCCTCTATCTGTGTTTGCTGCTCTTTAATAGCTTCAATCAAAAGACCAACTAAGTTACCATAAGCAACTGCTTTGAAATCTTTGATCTCACCCTTTTCAGTTGTAATAACAGCTTCAGGCAAGACAGCTTCTACTTCTTGAGCAATAACACCAGTATGAAGTTTCTCTTTGTCCGCAGTATCAGTACGAGTGTAAGTAACACCATTAAGCTTCATTACTTTAGCAAGTGCGTCAGGAATGTTCTTAATGTTATCTTTAACGCGTCTATCAGAGAATGCAGTAACGTCACCACCTGCCATAACCCCACCAGTTGTGTGAATAGAATCAGAACTTGTATTAGCTACGTGAAACTTCTTACCGTTGTAAACACGAACCCAAGTAGTGTCTTCCATGTGTATACCACCAGAATAGGTTTCGTTGAACCAACCTTGATTACCAGTAGTTCTGAACCAACCTCCACACCTAACTTGTGCGTTAAAGTAAGCAGAACCTTCAGAACTGATAGAAGCTACGTTAGCAACCCCTTTATTACGGAAGATCCAACCACGAGTGTTAGCACCAGTCATGTTGAAGTAAGTAGCCCAATCACCGTTTAAATAACCATGTCCACCAAACTTATTAGTTTGAGCAAACATTAAACCATATTCAGGATCAACAGAGTTCGTACCATAAAGAGCTAAACCTTGCCCTTGACCATTGGTCTGTGTAACAGCAAGACCAGCAGCACCAATTACACCAGAAGAGTTACCACCACTAATAGGTAAAGCACCAATCTCAGCAACAGTTGGTTTCTTACCAGTATGATAAAGTTCATGCCACGGGCCAGTTCCTGCTGTATCTCTGCTTCGCATGTAATATCTATTTGTACGATTACCACCTGCCACTTGTAATCCATAACCATCCCCGTGTTGCATATTAAAACCCCACACCCAACCACCTTCAGGGGCGTTAGCACCACCAGATGATTGAACAAAACAGCTAGGAATTGTTCTAGAGTTCCAATCAGTGATACTGGTAGTTACTAAAGCATCATGGCTGTGTGAAGAATTAGCAGCTCCAATCTCAGAAGCAGTTGGTTTGAAACCTTGATGGTAAACTCTTTGGTGGGTTCCATTGTTATTAACTTGCAATAAACCATCTTTAACATTCAAGTTCATCGTATGAGCAGCATCCCCAAAACGAGCAAGACCTCCAGAAACACCAATAACGTTAGCACCACCAACAATAAAACCAGTCGGTACAGATAAAGCACCAGACATAGTCCCACCAGAGATAGGGACAGCACCTATTTCACCAGCAGTGGGCTTGTTGTTCTTGTTATAAGGGGCAGCAATATTAGTAATGTCGTAAACAGTAGCTTCAGCCAAATACGTAGTGAAAGTAGAAGAACTACCCCCTGAGACGTAAGTATGACCACCTCCGCTGAATGAACCACTGTCACCACACATAGTTACACGAACATAACGTTCCCATTTACCAGTGCCTTTGTTAGAAGTAGCCCAATAGGTTTTACTGTTAACACCCATAGAATTCTCAGCAGTAACCCACTCCCTTCCTGAATCTAATTTTGCAACAAAGACTTGAACAAAGATTTTGTTAGCAGCAGAGGACATATTAGTGATAAATCCACCAAACCCCGGGGATGTGCCAGCAGAAGGTGTATGCACTATCTTAATAACCTTTTTAGACACGTTAGGGGCTAATGAATTAGTTTCCCAATTATGTGTAACACCAGAACCACCTGTATTGTTGTAAACAGTTACACTGTTGTTTCCAGAGGCAAAGTCAATGTCCCTGTACATACAATTACCAAGGGCGTAGTTAGTGGCAATAAAGTTTAAGAAACCATTCTGAGCGGTTTGATCCCCACTGATAGGCACTGTCCCAATCTCAGCAGGTGTAGGTTTAAAACCTTGATGGTAAACACGTTGATTGTAATTACCACCTGCATAAATTTCCCCTTGGACTTTAACTTCCTTGTCAAAATGATAAGAAGGTCTATCAGTTTGGAAATGAGCATGAGTAGCGTTTAAAGATCCCATTTTAAGCCAACCATGAGTAGTCTGGTGCATCATTGTACTATTGTGTTGTAACGCTAAAGAACCAGCAGCAACACCTTTAGGACGTAGATGAAGACTATCAGCAGCAGCACCTTCAACAGCAGTACTATTATGTGCAATGTGAGAAACTGAACCACCTGATTTAAGTTGTAAGTAACACCAACCAGAACCAGCATTCTCAATGTTCATACCCATGAAAGAGTTGTTGTTGCTTTTAATGGTTAATGCATTAGTTAACGTACCACCAGAAGTGGATAGCTTTCCGTTTAATAAACCATCTGCTTCGATTTTAGAGTAGGTAGAATTTTTATGCCACACATCAACAGAAGCAGCAGCTCCAATCTCAGCAGGAGTAGGTTTTTTAGAAGTCCCATAGATTACACCCTGAGTTTTAGTAGCCAACTCACCAGAAGCACTGAGGCTTAAGAGATCACCGTTGTACCAAGCAGAACCAGAACCAACAACAAAAGCTTTAGTTATAGCCTTTTTAGAACCATCCCAGTGAGAACCAAAACCAACAATAGGATTATCTGAATCAGAACCTTTGAAGATTAAACCACTAGCACAAGAAGGTGCAGTATCACGGTAGACAATGTTACTACCTTCTATTCTTGTTCTTTTGTAAACTACATCACCAGTTAAAGTACCTCCAGTAAGAGGCAAAGCCCCAACATCAGCAGAAGTAGGTTTATTACCAGTGTGGTAGACTCTAGAATTACCATCTGCATAAATCTCACCTTCGACTTGTAAATAAGATTTAAGAGATGTTGAAGTGTTTACTGTACCTCTTTCAATAACCAAACCAAACGGTACTCTTTCGGAATCATGAGAGTTAAACCTGATTCTGACATCCTGTGAATCACCTCTTGTAAAGTTAATACGTGGATTACTATCAGGTTGTGTGCTTTGGTCAGTAATAGCTAAGTTTAAAATAGTATTACTAGGGTTTGACAGTGTACCACCTGTTTTATCAAACTTTAGGTTATCTTTAGCATCAACTTCAGCTTTAGTGTAAGCACCAACCTCAGCAGCAGTTGGTTTAAAACCTTCGTGATAAACTCTCTTACGTTGACCTTCTGTAGATTGGACAAAAATCTTCTCACCTACAGCGTTGAGGTTCAACTCTCTTTTGAAATCACCATCACCAAATCGAGTGACAGTAGGACTAGCACCAACAACATTAACACCTTCAACGTAAAACTTAGAAGAACCAACTTTTAAATCACCAGTAATAGCCCCACCTGTAAGAGGCAGTTTTAAATTATCCTTAGCGTCTGTTTCAACTTTAGTATAAGCGCCAACATCATTAGCGTTTAATGTAATAACACCACTCTTACCATTCACTGAGGTTACAGATTCAGTGTTGTCAATTTTGTAGTAAGAGTTTGTTTCAGCAGAGTAAACAATAGAATCACCTACCCCGTAATCTACACCACCAACAACACCAGCTACAGTAACTTTCCAGAAGCAAGCACGTTTATTGCCATTAACATCAGTTAAAGGTTTAGGAGCTTGGCCAGAACTTAAATCAACATTACCAGCTTCAAGCAAAGCACCAGATAAAGCAGCAGTAGCACTTTCAGCACGTCTAGCAAACTCCTCAGCTTGTAAAGCACTAGCTAAAGCACTGGATTGTGCATTAGAGGCTGAACCAGCACTAGACGAGGCTTGGTTAGCTTTTGTTGTAGCGATGTTGGCTTGAGCGATAGCAACATCTTTATGTTCACCAGCAGTTTTAGCAGAAGCTTCTGCATGTTGTTTATAAGATAAAGTGGTATTTAAGTTAGCAGCAACATTAGTAGCATTAGAAGAAACCTCACTATGCTTTACAACCACATCAGAGTGTTTGTTAACAACGTCAACATGCTTAGAAACAACCTCTGTGTGTTTAGAAACCACTTCTGAATGTTTAGCAACTACATCATTTTTATTAGCTTGTACAAGGGTTTTATCACTAGCAACTAAATCCCGGTTAAGCTCAACTTCTTTCCTAGCTTGTTCAACAGTTTTAGCTTTATCAGAAACTTCTAAACGTGTAGACTCAACAATAACTTTATCAGCAGCAACTAAATTTTTATTAGTAGCAACTTCAATACGTGCTTTCTCTACATCATTAGCAATTACTTTAACTTCTTCTACACTAGCTTCAACCTTAGAAGCACTTTCAAGGATTGTTTCTTCAACTTCCTTAACTTGGTCTAAAACACCTTCCATTTGACTATGTAAATGTTCAGCAATAGAATCACCAATGTTGACGTTAGGTAGTACCGCTACTGTTTGGCTAGAAGCTTGCATTTCTGTTGTTGAGAAAGATTCATCTAATGGAACTTCTTTCTTAATTAAAACTTTCAGTGATTTAGAAGCTTTACCTTCATTGTCCATTGTATAAACATCACCCTCAAAACCAGTATTGGTAATCTTGTCGTCAATAACAACCTCTTTGTTGATAAGAACTTTGATTACTTTTGCTGTTTTAGGTTGTACTGGTTTAGGGTTGGGAGTTCTTATTCTTAGCATGTTATCTCCTAGTAATGTCACGAGTGATTTTGAATGAACCTTTTACAAAGGTGAATACGTTCTCTTCAAACTCAATTTGAATGTCATAAACTGCGTTGTCGCTTTCTTTTGAATTGGTAGGTAATAGGTTTTCAGAATCAGCTTTAGTGATTTGCCAATAGAACTTACCTTGTGTAGGATCACTTTTAACAAGTGGAAACTCATACCAAACAGTATCAGTTTCAGAATTACGTCTTACTTGACCTGTTAAAATGTGTCGTGTAATGTCAACAGGGACTTCTTCACCTGTTTCTTGATCTACTGAAATCAATTGGTAGCTAAACTTTGGAGTATCACCACGGTAAATTTCAATGTTATAAGTTGCTCTTTGAATAGACATAGCTACTCCTTAAAAATAGTAATAGAAAAATAGAATTAACCAACCCAATTAGGGAGGTTAGGAAGTGTGTCGTATTTGGTACAGTCGATGTAAGGTATGTTTTGAATACCACCACCATGAAAGAAACCAGCAGGCGGGGAATCTTCCCTACCTATTCTGGGGTTTATACAACTGAGTTGTGTTTGGGTAGTGTTTACTTGATTAGCTACAGTTTTACACTCATACCAATCCCACTTATCACCACCCATTTTTTCAGCCCAAGTACCATAAAGATCTGTTAGGTAGGCAACCTTTCCATTAACAGGTGTAGCCTTATTGGTTGCTCTAATTTTAACGATAACAGTAGAAACACCAGCAACACACATAGGATAAGAACCACTGTGCCAATTTATTTCACCTTGAAGGTTATAAGTTGCAGCACCATAAGTAGGACAAGGGACGTTCTTAGCTCTTACAAAAACATACTCAAACAGTTGATTACCATCATCGTGTGAATACACTAGGAAGTCTATTGAATAAGGTAATCCGAAAGGTCTAAAGGTAGGTTCACTTCCTGATTTCTGAATTATCCTTCCCCAGTAAAGGAAACTTTGTTCAGAGACACCTAAGAAGCTTATGTTATCTTTGTTTAAAAATTCAATACCGAAAGACATTAGCCACGCCTCCCGTATACTGATAGGTAAACATCATCACCAGCACTTGTACCTGTGCCTATAACGTTATAAGGTAAGTCCATAGTCACAACAGCACTTAAACCATCAGGGGCAACTTCCACTGAAACAACTGTCTTACCTTGATAGCCACCTAAATCTAAAACTTCATCATAAACGTTCATGTCTTTTGTAGTGAAGAAATAAGACATGTTTTCTTTGTTGTGTTCAGGCAAGGTAATAGTAACTTTCCAAGGTGGGTTTGTTTGGTTTCCTACATTACGAGGATTACCTTTTAAATGAACTGCTTTAATAATTGTTGTTGGTTGTGCTTCTTGAATAACCTCTTGACCAAAAGGTGTCCAAGCACTAATACCGTATCTTGACATAAAAAGAATCCTTAGCGCCCCTTAACGAGGCACTTGTTTATTTTGTTAATGTAATCTCCCAATCTTTACTCGGATAGCTCCGTTCTCTTTAACAATGATAGTATCACCTTCGATGAATACACCTGTTTGTAAACTACCACTTGAACCAATTTGAACAGAACCAATAGAACCACTTGAAGCAGTAATCTTCCCGCTTATCTCAGCGTTAGTCATAAAAGCTTGACCTGACTTTGATACTCTGAAAGGAGCGTGATTACCGTCCGAATGACCAGCGTATAAACCCCAAGTAGGATCAGCACCATCTAACGTAGCGGATTTAGTTCCAGAACCAGCAATAACTTTTGTGTTAGAAGCAATGTGGGAACCAGTAATAGCACCAGCAGAAATGTTAGTAGCTGTTAGGTTCTTGATTAGAGCATTCTTCATCAGAACTTCACCAGAAGCACTATTCACTTCAAATACAGCTTGTGAACCAGCAGCAGAACTAACACGGAACCTATCAGCAATAACATCAGTGGTAGACGTAACCCCGTTATTGCCCATAATCAAACCAGAGGTTTTACCATTCACTTCTATCATTGTTTGATTCAGTGCGTTTACTTTACCATCAACACCAGCTACTACAGAATTGGTAGAACTAATAGAACCTTTCACCCCACCGATTTCAGCAGATAAGCGAGTATCTAAAGAAGCTATAGAACTTGTGGCTGTATTAGCAGTGTTTTGGGCAGTAGTTATCTTACTATTGGCATCCTTAAAAGCACTGGCAACTTCTGTTTTATAAGAAGCTAAAGCACTGTTAGTATTTGCTATAGCAGTTTGGTTAGAACTAATCCCTGCTTTGGCTGTGTTGAGTTCAGCAGTTAACTTACTATCTAAAGCTGCTACTGCTTGGTTCGCTGTATTAGCTGTATTTTGGGCTGTGGTGATTTTGCTATTAGAGTCCTTGAAAGAGTTAGCAACTTCTGTTTTATAAGAAGCAAGGGCGCTATTAGCTGTATTAGCTGTATTCTGTGCAGTAGTAATCTTAGATTCAGAATCAGCAAACTTACCAGTAACTTCAGTTTTGTAAGCTGTTAAAGCTTTATCAGTTGTAGAGATTGCTGAAGTGTTTGTAGAAATGTTTGTCTTAACACCTTGGAACTCAGAAGCAACTTGTGTTTTATAAGTAGCAAGATTGCCATTAGTAGATTCAATTGCTTCAGCGTTAGAACTAATCAAAGCACCTTGAGAACCTACTGTAGTATTCAGTTGATTAATCTTAGTAGCGTTAGTTCTAATGTCAGCTTCAGCTTTATCTATGTCCTTATCAATCTGGATTACATCTCTATCTAACTGAGCTACTACTTTATCCAACTGCTCTAAATTTACATTAACACTGCCCCAAGCAGGTGAATCAGTCAATAGATCATCAATGTCCAAAGTATCAAAAGCAACAGGGCTTGAATAACTAATACCATCACGACCAAACAGGTCATAATGACCTACACGTACATAGTGAGTAGTTTTATAATCCTCAGTAATTTGAACAACAGGAGATTTAGAGATAGCAATCAGTGTGTTAGAGTTAGGTGTAAAATTACCATTGCTTGAAATGTGGATTTCAGTACCTGAATAATCAGAAACAGATTCAGCAGGATCATCCCACTTAACAGTAAGTTGGACAAGTTTACCACTAACAACAACACCACTAGGTTGTGTGATTTGTGAGTTTGTAGCAATAACAGATACAACAGAAGAGCCTAGGTTATGAATAGACACAACCTTAACATCAAATCTTAGATTACGATTGACACCCGTCTTAATGTTATCTTCAAACGTATAGTTTAGAGAGGGGTTAGAAGTGGCTACTGTTTCAGAGTAAACACCACCTTTATAAACAGCTACTTCATAGTGTGAAAATAAATCACCAACAGTATCAACTTCCAGTTCTAGAGATTTATCATAAGACCAATTAACCAAGCAATCACGGCCTGTAAAACTCGCTGTTAGATTATTCACAGGAGGTAATGCGTTAGCACCAACCACTTGAACATTGCTTAATACAACCCACTCTGAAGTGCTACCAAGGTAAGAAACAGTTAACACTCGGAAATCATAAGCATCAGAACGTAAACCATCTAAATCATAAGAATCAGCTTTAACTTCCCCTAAACGTTTCCAAGCAGAGGCAGAGCTAAGTTTACATTCAACAATGGTTCTACATTCACGGTTATAACGTGTAGTCCACGACAGAACACCCTTACCAGTTTTACCAAACCCTTGTTGTTCAAAGGTTAGGTTTGCAGGTGTTGGAACTATCACAGAAGGTGTAGAAGGTTTGCCAGAAGTAATACCATCTTCGTAGCTAGTTTCATCATAAACAGTATCACTATACTCAGTTGCTGTGATTTTGGAGACCATAGTTTTATCATCCAAAGTGGTAGCAATCTTATTCACTCGGAATTTGATTCTATCTAATTTGTAAGCATCATTAGAAACTTCAATCACATCGTTAATCTGAACTTCTTGTTTAGAGTTATCTAAATCAAATTCAATAGTCTTTTGGAACCTTGCCTGTTTAAGTGCTTTGTTAGCTAAGATTTTAATGATAGTGTGGTTAGAATCATCACAAGTATAAGGATATTTGAAAGTTTTACTTTTCTCAAAACCATCAATCTTGATTTGTTCATCTTCATAAATATTAGAAGGTAGAACGTATTTATCACCAGAATAATTACTATCAATGTTGACGAACTCAGCGTTAATAACGTTGTAGTAATTGCTATCATTAGCATTAGATAACTTGAAAGAACCTACTAGATCATCTTCTGTAATGTGGCAAACAGGGAATGAAGCTCTATCAGGTCTAACTTTAATCAAACCATCTTCAACGAATAAAACACCATCAAAACTTGTAACCATGTCTAAAAGGATTTGACCGAAATCTTGGTTTTGATCTACGTAACCATCAAACGATAAATTGCTTTGCTCACAATAGTTTGCTAGTTCGATGAATGAATCTAAATCAATAGCATCTACAGGGATACCAACACCATAGTAACCATCAACAAGATAAGTGAAAACAACACAAGAAGGATTACGGAAGGAAGCACTATTACCATTAACCCAAGTGCGTTTTGTGTTATCAGTGATACCTTCTAACGTTGTATCATAACGGAAATCAATAACAGGATTGCCTTCAATCAAAGCTTCAACACGAATGTTGTCAGACATGATACGAACATCATTATCTTTACCTTCTGGTAATCTACGTTCAATCAACATTCCAATAGAACCTGTACGATCACCACGGCTAGTGTCGGTGTACTCACCATCACCATTTTCAATCAAATGTTTCCAAGGTTGTTCAGTGTTCTTACCAGCACGGAAACCCATAGCAAGATTAGGGAACTCTTTAAAGTGGTAAGAGGTGGAACCCTCTTCCCCTACTTCCTTGTTCGGTGTATACCAAACATCAAAACCTAGATGATCACCATCAAAACAAGGGACACCATCAATGAAAACTTCTTTAATGTCTTTTAACTGACCTACACCCAAAGAATAACTTTGAGCAAGGTATTTTGAATTATTATTATTAACGTTGTTCCACACCCGAACAGCAGGAACTACGCATTTACCAAAAGGTACAATCTTAGGGTTATCTGAACCCTTACGATCAATGTTATTACCACTATCTTTCTGTTTACCTTTTGTATCCATTGTTAGCGAAATTGCTAAAGATACAACTGAGGAAATAACAGAAGCCCAAGCGGCTACTGCTGAAAAACTAGCCATACTCATACACTCCTAAATCTTTAAGTTCTGAAGGTTTAACCCTCCTAAATTGAAATACATCATCCCAAATACCAAATAACTTACCGTCCCAATAGATAGAACAAGAAACACCACTCATAACAATACAACCATCAGAAACTAGGTAAGGGTTTACCTTTTGATAACCCCTACTTTCCAAGAACTCTACTAAAGAACGGCAACCAGTAAGAGCAAGGGCTAACTTAGCCCCTGTCTTATAATCACTGTATTTACCTATTAGGTTGGTTGTGTCGTATTTAATGAAATCAAGAACAAGTAAATGACAATCTAGAAACCCGTATTCAAGCTTCTTATCTTTGTATTTACTTATTACTTCTTCCATAGAATGTCGTCCTTCATTTCTACGTTAGCGTATTTGAAGAAGGTATCACCATTGTGGTAAGCTTGATGTGTAGCGTTGTTGCTTCTCATAAGGTCGGGTGATTGGTCTAGATCGAATACAGACTTACAACTAACCTTTAAAGCCATGTAGCCTTCTGTGTAGTTAACATCAGTTTCAGGGGTACTTGTATAACCACGGTAATAGATTTTATTATCAGTGATTTCATTACCACCTTCAGGAACAAAGCATTTACGGATGATGATAGACTTTCTACGGAACATGTTGTTATTAACACTTTCTTGGAAATCTACAGCGATACCAGTTAAAGTAACTGTTAGTTCTTTACTTGCTAATGTGTTCTCGGTTGTAATCTTGTCGATTGCTAGAAGGGAACCAAAAGCACGGTATAAATGACCATTAAGTGTTATATCGTAAGGGGCATCTGTTAAGCGTAAGTGCTCACCTGTGATAGTAGTAAGGTCAATCTCTATAGTAGAACAAAAGAAACCACTCATTAGATCACCTCCATTGTAGATAGTTTGTATTCAGTAGCTTTCTCGTATTTAACTTTGAAAGAATCTTCAACTAAACGAAGCATAGGAGAAGGGTTGAAATTAAGATTTCCATTCTCAGGTTGTGTAAACCTACAAGCGGGAAAGATTTCTACAGAACTATTAGAACGTACATCATCTAACACTGTGTAGATTTTAGTATCGTTGGGGAACTGGAACATAGAACCAGCAGGTATGACACCAGAGAAACCAGTAAGGGTAATAGTATTGTTTCCAATGTCTACACGGTTAACTAACTTGCAAGTTTTAATAGGTGTGTATAAAGGATTGTAGTATTCTTCTGGTGATAGAACTAATTGGAAAGGGTTTAATCTACCACGAACTTTAAGCATAAAAGCATTGAAGCGTTTTACATCAATAGAGTTTTCTAACGTGACAGTGAACTCCATTTCTAAACGGTGTAATCCACGTGATTTAGAATTACCAATGTAGTTAACGGATTCAGTATAAAAATTAGGTGTAATTTGTTTAACACTTACATCAGATAAGATGTAGTCTGTGTCTTTTAAAGTAATCATAAAATAGTCTCCTGAGAGCGCCTAGGAGCGCCTGTATTGAGTTTAAATAGAAAAGTAATACCAATAGGTAGGTAAGATTAGAACCTCGCAGAATGCTCTTAGAGGCTCTCAGAAGGGTTTTAACGTAGAGAAGGATTTTCCCTTTGGGCAAGTTTCATAAACTTAGTTAAAGATTCACGGTGTTTAGCAAGATAACCTTCAAACTCAGCATCAGTTAACTTCTTATCTCCTTGGATAACTAAATCAGATTGGATAGTAGTACCACCACCTTCTTTAGAAGCATTGGAGTTAAGGAAGTTAGTTAGGTCTTTGTTTGCTGCTTGTTGAACAACACGTTCACCCTGTTTAAGAATGTATGAACCTGTTTGATCTACTTCATCTGTACCACTGTGAAATTGACCAATAGCAGTAGCAGCCATCTTACCCATAGATACCATTGAATTAGCTAGTGATGCGTGATAAGCAATCTCAGCAGGGATAGCACCAGCAGGTGAAGCAGCTTTCTTAACAGCCTCAGCAGTGTCATACATGTTGATACCTACAGAAGCAATAGCAGCAGCCTTTTCAGCAGCAAATGCAATCTTACGGGCTTTAGAACCTTCTTCTAGATTGTTTTGCAAAGATACTAATTCATCACCAAGTAAATCTAAACGTTCAGTTGCTAGATCTCTTTCAGCATCTAATTTTGCTCGCTTAAGATCCAAACCTCTTAAAATGTACTCAGACTCTTTAATAAGTTTGTCTTCTAATTGCTGGTCAAGTTCTTTCATTTCAAGCTCGTGCTGAACATTGATTTGCTCTTGTTCATCAGAAGTATGTTCAGCTTTCCATTCTAAACGTTCTTGAGCAATAGTTCTTTCAAGTTCCAACTTCTCACGGGCTTGGTTATTAGCTAGTATTTGCAAAGCAATACCATACTCTTCATTAGTTTCGTATTCAGCACCAAACTTAGTTTTAAGTTGTTCCAATTCAATAGTGTGACCTAAACCTAGTGTTGATAAACGATCCATAGTATGAGTTTTGGCTAGTTCCAACACAGAAGTATAATGGTTTTGGTGGTATCTAAACATTTCTTCTTGTTGCGTACTTAACAAAGATTTTCTAGCAATGTCTTCATCTTGTTCTAGATACTGACCTTCAGCAATACTCTTCTCTAACAAAACTTTTTGCTTATCATGTTTAAGTTTAAGTTTATCTAACTCTGTTTTTGCTGCTAGCTCTTTACCTGCTAAGCTAGAAGCTTGGTTTTCCAACTCAATAACTTTCAACCTGTCTTGATGCTCTTCCTCTAACTTCTCTTTTAGAAGATTGTAATGGTGGTTAGATAGGTTATCAGATGCTTTCTGAGCCTTTAAAGCATTCAATTTAGCATCATGGTCAGCTAACTCTTTGGCAGTACCACGTTTCATCAAATCGGCAAGTTCTTGTTGTCGTTTAGATTCATAACCTAAGACAATAGCTGTTTTCTGTCTTTGTAAATCCTCTTCTTTTTTAATAGCAAGTTCTTGTAGTTTAACGTTTTCATCAATGTTTTTTTGAGTTTGTTCTAACAGCCTGTAATTAGTATTCTTCTCAGTCAAAGAAACAGCTTCACTAGCTTTCATAGCAATAGATTCTTTCTCTTTATACAAACCTTTATTTAGTGCAGTGATCTTGTCTATCAAATCTTTTTCATTTTTGATTTTATTGTCAATTTCACTGGTGTCTAGACCTGTATTATTCTTTGTATACTCCAAACTCTTACTACCTAGGCTGGATTCTTGAAGTTGTTTAATCTTCTTCTCAGCCTCTAGGATTTTCTCTGTAGTTTCAAACCGTTCTTGACTGCTGTCTAGTAGTGCTTGGTAATGTTTGGGGTTATGACCTCCAAGCATGTCACCACCGGGAACCCAAGGTTTATTAGCTTTTTCTTCTAATAAAGCCCTTTCTTGTCTTAGCTCAAACAAAGCATTTTCAATGTCATTCGTGGACATTGATTTAAAATCAACATTGCTTGAGATTACATCTAAATGAAACTTTTTACGTTCATCTTTTGTGAGTTCACTAATAAATTCATCAACTTTTTTAGTAACACCTGAAGAGAAGTTAGACCAACCAATAATAAAAGGTTTCGACAAAGTAGCTACAAGAACCCCTACTGATTTATTCATTTCATCAGTAGCAATGTTAGCTAATTTGATTTCTTCTGCTGTTTTAGGGCTTAATAAGGATTTTGAACTAATACGATCTACTATACTTTCCCACTCTTTCAGTGCTTTAGAATTACTTCTGAGGATAGGTAATAGTTTAGAGGCATCATTACCAAGGCTTTCTAAAACAAAAACCATTTGGGCAGTAGAAGCACCTGCATTTTCCATTTCCTTAACAACTGTTTGTAAACCCTCTTTACCTGACATGTTTTGTAGTTCAGTTGCTGTTATTTTAGATTTAGCACCTACAACATCAAAGAAGTCTACAAAAGGCCCAGCACCAGTAGTTATAAAATCACCAATCTTATCTTTGAAATCTTTAAACATGTCAGTTAACTGATCACCAGTAACAACAGTCAAAGCCTCAACAGCGTGTTGCATTTTAACAAATTCTTGAACAGACATACCTGCTGTACTTGCAGCAGCTTTTATTTGCTTATCCATCTTTTCAGCGTTAACAGATGCTTGGTATGCTGAAGTTGCTAAACCCGCTACAGCAGCCCCTATTACAACCATACCAACAGCATAACCACCACCTTTCAAACCAGATAAAGCGCTAGTCATTGTATTAAGTGAACCATTGATAGAACCCAAGGAATCACTTGTTGTTTTACCAAACTGTTCAAACTTCTTTTCCATTTGAATCAGATTTCGATCTGTATCTGTTTTAGCTTGTCTTAACCGTTTTGTATAAGAAGCTGTATTAGCTGAAAGGTTTATTGAAATGTTACTCATTTCACCATCTCCTTAAATCTTGAGATTAAATAGGTATCAGGATCAGCTTTAGCTTGTTCAGCTTCAATAGCTTCCTGTATGTGTTTCTTAATGTCTGCCACTTGCCAATCTTGAGTAGCGTTCTTGAGTAAGCTTTGTGCCTTAGTAACATCTTTGTGTTCTAAGTAACTTGGGAATTCTTCTAAATAAGGTAGTAATTGGCTTGGCGTTACAGCTTGACTCTTCTTAGTAACGTTCTGGTTACGGATAAGGGACATTAATAAACCATCACGAACAGCTTGCGCTTTATCAGTGAAAGGAGAGATAACGTTTAATGCTTTATACCTATTGATTTCAGACGAAGGCCATTCTTCTAACTCAAAAGCGGGGATACCTAATTTTAGGCTTAACTCAAGGATGAATCTTTCGTTATCATCTACAAGCAAGTGGCGGGCTACTTTACCGTGTCGAAACCTTTGTTAGATAGATCAAGGATAGCATTACCAACTTCAATGATAGTTTCAAAAGGCATACTGTTAGAGATTTCATCACAATCATCAGAAGTAAAACATAAAGAACCATCTTCATTACAAACACCAAAGATAATAGCAGCAACAAATTTATCAGCAGGTGTATTAGCTCGCATTACTTCTAAATAACCACGGTATGAGAGTTCACGAATATAGATTTCTTCTGGTAAGGTTGTGAACTTAACCTTATCTTTTTTATAGTTTTTCAATAGTAAGTTTTTCATTTTAATACCTCGAATAAAAAGGGAGCAAAGGTAAATAAACCCTTACCCCCTTATTTAATTACTTAGCTTTAGCACTAACTAGAACAGCACCTTCACCGTAGGTAATACCTCCATCAACCGCTACGCTCCAATTACATTGACGTTGGCTATCTAATTCGCCTACTTCGCTGTAGCTTGTTACATAACCTTTGAAGCTACGAACTTCTTTTTCTACCTTGGCTGGATCTTTGTAATAGATTACTTTGAAATCACAAAGAGTTTCAGCTTGACGTGCAGCAAGCAAAGCTTGATAGCTTTCATCAGTAACGAAAGAAGTAGTTAGCTCAACAGCGGCAACAGTGCTTGAAGCTGGTAGTTTACGTGCTGATTTAACATTGAAATGTTTTACTTCAACAATAGAGGTTTCTTCAGATAGACCTGAGAAAGATTCAATGTTGGTGATAGGTGTATCATTGATTAGAATGTCCATGTAATTAGACAGTGTAATATCGTTAAGACCTGACATAGTATTAGTCTCCTAAATTAGTTTGTGTTTCTGTCAGCTTTACACTGACGTTATAGGTACGTTCATAGATTTTTAGTTCTGGAACGAAGTTGTCTGAGAAGGTATTTATTTTCATACCTAGTACAGTTAGTTCACCAACAGTGTTTGTATTCTCGATGTATTTACGGAGATCTAAATCGTTATAAATGTCACTGACATTCTTAGACGATACTGTTAGTTTTATTGTTCTGTTCGATACGTTCTTATTGTTGTATCTCGCTACAGCTACACCATAACCAGCGTTTTCTATACAGAAAGCAGGACTAGGAGCATCTTCGGGAATAAAGAAGGAGTAGACAGGGACAGAAGGGAACGCACTCGATAAGAACCTTATAAAGTTCTCTTCGATCATTTAGTAGCTTTCTCCATTTTCTTAGTTTGTGTGGCAATAGCAGTTATTAGCTCTTTCTTGAAACGGTCAACCATAAGATGTTCTTGTTCAGCAAATGTGTTAGAAACAAAATGCTTACCAGAGGTAGTGGATATGTCTCTTTGTACAAGGTCAGTAGGATTACCAAAATAGTGAAACACTTTACCGTTGCGTGTAGTTGCTACACGTTTGGTTCTACCATTTTCAAGAATGGCGGCAAGCTTGGCTGTGTGATTATCAAAGGTTACATTTGCAAAGAGTTCACCAGATTGTTTATCAGTAGCAAACCCATTAGATTTGATTTTGATATTCTTATCAGTGTTTACACTTATACTTAGTTTTACACCTTTCTCTAAATCACCAGAAGAATAGCCCTGCTTACCTTTAGACGATGTGTAATGCTCATAAGAGCTAGTATCACTGTTAGAAACACTTGACCTTATGTTAGATTGCAGAGCTTCCTTAACAGGAGCCATTGCTTTCCTAGCAGCACTTCTTAACGCAGCTTTTCTAAATTTAGGATCAGTGAGACTATCTAGTAGTTTATCAACAGAATCTAACCCTTTTACATGCTTCATTTGTCTGGACATTACTTAGTCCTTACTACAGCATTAAAAGTAGTGTATTTGTTTAAACCCCAAGGGTTACTTGGAGGTGTTACAATGTCGTATTCAACATCATTGATAAGAAGGTACATTGACGTAGTTAAAGGTTTTAACTTTCTGTTGTGCCTCATAGTGATTTGTACAGTGTGGTTAACAGATTTAGTTGTATTACCTTCAACGGTTGATTCTACTTCTTTCATTGCTACAGGAGCTTTAATAAGAAGGGTTTGGCTACTGGAAGGTACACCATATTTATCTACGCTAGGGACTGCCTCCCAAATCTCAGCTTTATATTTTAACTGTGAAATCATCATAGGGGTTACCCCGCTACTTTAAGACGGTATAGATCAAAACAAGCACGGTGATTAGTTGGAATCTGTGTTACAGAAACACCCATAGCAACTTCTTCACGGACTTCGTAGAAGTGGGCAATTAGTTTTAAAATGCCAAGTAAGACAACTTTAGGAACTTCTTCATTTACAGTGTAAGTAACGGTGAAGTGTTTTAAAGGCTTCCATTTGTCCTTGAGTACCAACATACCCGCAATAGGATTAAGGTGATAATCATCAACGTTGATTAGGTGGTCTCCAAACATACCTTGAACAGATAAAACCTCAGACGCTTTACCCATTGGTAAAAACATAACAGGTTTGAAATCTTCAAAGGTTGTGATAAGTGTTGCCCTGCCTAGAATTCTATTCATGTATGCAGAGGCAAAATCAAAAGCAGCAGAACGGTACAACGTTAATAAATCGTTTTCAGAGCTATCGTAAACACGTAGATGATCTTGTATAGTTTCAAGAGGAAGTAACTGTTCTTCTAATTGTGGATCTTTGGATAAAACATTGAAGTGCATAAAAGCTCCTCCTTTGAAAATAAGATAAAAGAAAGGGATTAGTGCTTGACTAACCCCTTATCTTCAATTACTATTTACTTAGCTGAACGAGTTGCAGCTTTAGTAACAGGCAAACCTACTACTGCTTCATTGTCGTTAACAATTGAACCAATACGAGTAGCTACGTTAAATTCTACACAGAAGTCAATTTTGTAAGGGTTGCGTAACAGTTCCATAGAAGTAGGGATTTCTACTACACGGAAAGCTTCAGCGTATTGACCAAAGTAGACAACGCCTAACAGCAGAGGATCTACAACAACGTCAAAACCAAAGATAGTACCAGCAACGCCAGCTTCTAAAGAAGTTTGCATCAAAGGACGGCCTGTAGTGTCTTTCAGACCTGCAACACGTTGGAACACGTCACGAGCCATAACGTACTTAGCACCACTTAGGTAGCCAGTTTTCAGTTCAAACTGCATACCTTGTAAAGCAGCTAATAGAGCAGCATCATCACCAGAAACAGCAGGAAGTTGTTTGAAGTGAGTACCAGCTTCAACTTTTGCAGCATCGGTAGTAAATAGAGTTGCGAAACCTTCAGGTTGGTTTTCACCAGCACCATTGATAAGACCATCAGACACTAAGCGTCCAATTTGCTTGCGAACATCAGCCATTAAGAAAGCTTCTGCATTGAAGAAAGGATCACTTAAAGTTTCTTGAGGGATGATAGGTTTAGCAATAGCTTTACCAAACTTGGCTTTCAAGACAGTGAAACGTGGGCTACCTGTGTGTTCACCGTTTACACCTTCATAGTTTTCACCTTCCCAACGAGCACCACTTGAACCGATTTGCTTACGCTTTTCATAGCGAGGAGAGCTAGCAACTTCACGGCCAAACAAACGAACAAGAGCAGACTCTTCAACGACTGATTGAACGATAGTACGGTTAACCTCGGTTAGTACACCTTCTGTAGCAGAACCAGCTTCAACAGTGTTGAAAGAAGCAGATTTGATTTGACCATTTTTAACTAATTCCATGTCACCTTTGAAGTTCTTAACTTCATCGTAGAACTTAGCTTTGTAATCAACAGGAGCAGCTTTTACTTCAACAGGAGCAGATTTCATAGAAGCAACAGCATCTTGTAAGTCAGCGATTAAAGAAGCTTGTGCAGTTAATTGGGTTTCTAAAGTATTCATAGTGTTATTCACCTTATTATTAATTTCCTCAGATTGAGGGAGATTGTTTTGATTGTTTTGTTCAGCTACTTCGTCAGGTTCCTTAGAACTTTCAGTTAGTTCTTCTTCTGCGTTCGCTGTGATTGTTTCCTCAAGATCTGAGGGTTCTGTTTGAATAGGTTGTTCTTCTTCGATAGCTACGGTGTTAACTTCTTCGATAGTGTTTTCAACTTCTTCAAGAGAAAGAGATTTAACAGATGTGATGTTCGATTCTGTGTTTGCAGGAAAGGTAACAATGGAAACCTCGAACACATGTATGTTAGTTAGGTAATTTGTCGCGCTTGTACGCTCATACTTTTCATCAATGGTTACGTAACCCACCGATAAATCACACAGCGCATCCATTTTTAGTAAAGAATAGGTCTCTCTACCTAAAACAGTTTCTAAACAAAGCTTTCCTTTAACCCATAAACCTTCTTGGTCTTCCCACATGTCTAGGATTACACCAATAACTTTTTCATGGTCATGTTGGAGTAGAAGCTTAGGCATAGTCCCTGCTTCTTTGTGTCTTTGGATAGATTCAGTGAAAGTAGTATCAGTGGTAACATCACCAACGCGGTCTTTAACCCAACGTTTGTTTGCTAGTCCAACGAATACACCTTGTTCATCATTTGGTTCAAAAGATTTAATCTTGAACTCTAAGTTTTCACTCTTCATTTGTTACTTCTCCTATTGTTTTTGTGAAGTCGGAGATAGTTCCAAATACAAGGTTATTACTAGCCACAACGTACAGATCTTCTGAGGTATCAGCTTGCATACCTAAACGTTTACGTGTTTCATTACGTCCAATAACACCACGGGTAAATAAGAGTTCTGCTACTTCAGCATTTGTCTTAGCATCACCACGGAGGTAATCGGAGGTATCGAATTTAAGGGCATAACCAGAAGGTAGGATTAATCGGAAACGTGCTTCAATCTTAGTAATAAGCGATTGTAATCGGGACTTGTAGAAGAAGCTGTTGATAGATTCAACATCTTTAAAGTTGTTATCAGGTATTCCAAGAAGAGGAATAGGAACACCGAATAGTGTAGCGATTTCACGGATGGAAGCATTACGGCTTTCAAGAACCTGTGCGTCTTTCAGTGAATAGGTATTTTCTACGTAAGAAGAATTACCTTCTAAGATGCCAATCTTATGAGCATTATCTTTACCAGCATAAGCATCATTAACTTGACGTGCTAAACGTGCGTAAGATTCATCTGATAAGACACCATCTACTTTAATGAAACCACCTGAACGTGAACCAACCTTGTAATAAGATTCAGCGTTGTGTGTTGCAGATAAAGACAAGCCAATAGTAGATTTAGCTAATAAGATTTTATCTAGTGCTTTGAAAGTGTTTAGTGTTAAATCACGTACAACAAAGATTTGGTCTTCATTAAGGACAACACCCTTACCTTCATTTGTAATACAGTCATAGCGTAAACCATCACCGTGCTCTATTACGCTCACTTGTTTAGGTGAGTTGAAAGGAGTAATCCTTAGAACTTTACCAGCATTGGTATAATCAACCATTGCGTAGAACTCGGAGTATAAACACAACTGAGCAACCATTTGTTCAATGAACTCGGTTGAGGTTTGTCTAGGATTAGGACGACAAGTTAAGATGTAAGCCATTTGTGAGGCTAAATCTTCTTGCCACTCTTTACCCAGTGAACCTTGTTGCTGTTTATAAAGCTTTAAAGGAAGTGTGCTAATGGTATTGGAGATAATTCGAATACAAGCATTAACGGTAGGATCTTGTAGTGCTGTTTCATAAGTGACTTCTTCGCCTGAACCGCTTATAAAGGATTTCATAAATGGGCTAACGAAGGGGTCACTTTTTTGTTTTACGAACATAAGTAGGACTCCTGTTTTAATGTTTAATAGTTGCCCTCTTCATAATGCCGTTTAAAACGTTCTCGTTAGAGGTTACAAATAAGCAAGAATCGAGGGAGTAGTTTTTATTACCCTCAACCTTAATATCTTTGTCTAATTGGTAGTTTCTATTGTTTAACCAAAGTTCATAGTTTGGGATTTTGGGTAAATCTTTATAGAAGTTTTGGAAGTTGTGCCATTCTTCGGAAACTGTACAATCTTTATAAGTAGGACTATAAGAATGGGTAATAGGACAATAACAACGTCTGAGCATGTTTGCCCATAGTTTGTATTCTCTTGTATCTGCAATAGCTTCACCAACACCAAGATAACCAACACCGTGAACAGAAGGTGAATAAGGATCTTTAACCTTATCCCTTCTAATGTTTGAAGAACGTGCTGTAGTTGTGTAGTTGGTATTTTGGAAGCGGATAAGAACAGAGTTTTTGTTTATGTATTCTATTACTTCAAGGTTTCCGTATTTTGTTTTGTGTATAGCTCCACTGAGCATGTCTAAAGGTATCAATAAACTTCTCCTGTGGAGCTTTGTTGTTATAACGTTCTAAAGTCCCTATGTTCATACACGGATTCTTTAGATTCTTTAAGGATTGTCTGAGATAGGCCAATTACAGTAGCAATGGCTATGTCAATCTTCTTACTATGGTCGGATTTGCTTCTAATAATACGTACATCACCTTGAGAACCTGTTTGAACCAAAGCGTTAGTAACGCACCATTCAAATAGATCTGAGTTGTATTTAAGCTTCTTAGATTTAACTAATGTTTGGAATAGAATTGCTGATTCAGACAAACCAAAACCTTGCTTAATAGCTACAGCTTCAATACCTTCTGATTCTTGTAAATCCCAAGAAAACTTAGTACCACCCGCAGCAGCATCAATAGATAACCCAAGAACGTTGAAATCTTTGTCAGCGTTAACAATGTCATTTTGAATATATTGTGTGTCTGTGATTTCAGAGGGGGTAAAGATTAATTCACCTTTCTTATGGGCTTCGTAGTAACGATCAACCATTGCAGGTTTTAAACCTTGTAGCACTGATTCAGGTAAATAGGATTTCTGAAAAACAGTAACTCCACCATCATCAGTAGGAAACAGGTACACCAAAGAGCTAAGGTCTGATACACCAGCTAGGTCTAAACCTAGATAGCAATTTTTACCTTTGAAATCTTCAATGTTTAATGTGTTCTCTTTACAACTGACTAAATCTGAATAATCAACTAAGTTGTCTTCATCGAAATCAACCCAGATATTTAGATGTTTTGTTAGGAAGTTAGCACGAGCTTTAGCGTTACGTTTTGCTTCTTCACAAGCAGCTTTAAGACCTTCTAAGGATACAGCGTGGTGTAGTGATGGATTAGCTTTAGCAAAGACAGATTCATCTTCCCAGTTGTCATAATCTTCCTTATCAACTGCATAAACTAAACTGAAGAACCTATCATTATTAATTATGTTTCTTGATACCTCAGAGGCATAATCAAACATCTCCTTACCATAACCTTGAGTGTTTACACCAGCGGTAGAGATAAGCAGCATTTGGGGGTTCTTGCTTGACTGCATACCAGTTGATAGAACATCTACAACAGCACTGCTAGGGTGAGCATGAATTTCATCACACAGTTGTAACCCTGAACCACGGATACCATCCAGAGACTCAGATTCGCGAGAAGCTACTATAATACTGCCTCCATTGGGGCAACGTATTTCATTACGTAGGACTTCAAAACGTTTTCTAATAGTTGGGGATGCGCTTTTAATCATTCTGGCAATGTCATCAAAAGCGAGCTTTGCTTGTTTGGCAACAGAAGCAGCACAAACACCAACAGGGCTACCGTTGTCATTGGTGAGCATGTTAGCAATCGACATAACAGCAGCTAAACAGGTTTTACTGTTACCGCGTGCTACGAAAGTACAACTTTTTATAAAACGCCTATCACCTCTTAAGGTTTCCCTTGCTTTGTCCGAATAGAAGAAGCCAAACACGTTAGCAAAGAAGAAAATATTCCATGGGAGCAGAAAATATTGTGTCCCCGCAATAGCGCCTTTTGGGTGTCTAAGAGAGTTTGCAATTAGAACAACCAAAGCTACTTCATCTTCATCCATTTCTAAATCTTCTCGATTCAAATCAAAGATGAAACGTTCAACTGCGCCAATCAAATCAGATGAAGCAGGGATGTTACCTGCAAGAACGTCATAAGCGTATTGATAAGCGCTTTCTACTCGTTGGCAATACTCACCTTGTATAGAAAACCCATGATCATCTTCTAAATCGGGTGAATGTTTACGGTAGTTGTATTGTTCTAGGTCTATACCTGTTAAATCGTAATACCGCCATTGATAGGGAGTATTCATAAGAAAGTCCTCCCTCAATGAATAGGTTAAGTTAGTTAGTCTTGAAATGTTCTACCATTGTTCGATAGTAAGCAGACGGATAGCCTAGATAAGTGGCTATGTGTTTAAAAGTGGGATATTTGGGTTTGTTGTTCTTAACCCAAACTTCGTAAAGTGGTTCATAGTAAAGCCAGTGCTCACCCTTTTGGGTTCTGTTAGCTCTACATTTAAAATCGTAAGGAACAGGTTTATAATTAGTACCTGCATCCTTAATAAAACAATCAACCATACGGACGTAGTTAACATCTGGGTAGGAAGCTTCAGAAGCGATTCTACGGAACCTTCCTGCTTTTGGCATACCTTCACTTACCCATAACTGATAAAGCTTGCTGTATTGATTCCAGTGCGCTCTACGACGTCCTATAATGGATGTTTTTAACCTAAGCTGTTCTTTCTTTAATGAGCATAGGTTTTTATTATATTCTTTGAGAGAATCGCTAATCTTCTTGCTTATCTCTTCCGTTGTGCTTGGTTGTATGTGGAACTGTCCACCAGATTTGATGTTTACGCATTTATCACCATAGGTTTTTCTAAGGTTTGCGATTAGTTCAATTTCAGCTTCAACCATTTCTTCTACAGAGTTGTGTTCACCCACCCAACGCATACTTACTAAATCTTTGCCATACTTCTTCATAAAACGTAGTATGTATAAACCAGAACCTTTATAAGGATCTTCGTTAGGGTTTTCGTAAGTGGATTTGTGTAGGCCACCATAAACAAGTGTGCCTTTTGTTGGGTGTGAGATAAGAGATAGATACGTGCGGTAATGACATTCCTTGTCCATTTTGATTAACTCCTTTTAGTCTAACGTTTTTCTGCCCTCTTCTTGAGAGCCATAGCAAGAGGATCATCCTCGGAATCTTTTTCCATAATCGCTTTGCTTAGTTGTGCTTTGGCTTTAGGGGTTAAAAGTAACTCACCTAAATAAGCCTTAATAGTTGTTTGGGCTTTCTCAGCAATAGTGTTAGCGGGGTTTGCTTTATTTGATATTCCGTAACTGTTTTCATTACGAATCAAAACACCATCCTCTTGAATTGATTTACGTGCTACTTCATACATAGCTACACAAGAGGCAAGCATAGCAATAACTTCATTTTCAGAAGGTTTTACTTCTCGTTCTTTTTCAATAATTGTTTTGTAGTGATTGAAGATTTCTAACTCTCTTGAAGTTAGTTCAATAGCGAATTTCATCATAGAAGCTCCTCAATGTATTTCTTTAATTCTTGTGCTGTTTCTATTGTGAGGTAGAGGACGCTACCATTAGTAGATTTAACAATAACTCTATCATTTTGTACGATAACGTTTTCAATCATTGGTTAGCCTCCTATGATAGTTGTTTAAGAACTCGCAGACGTGTTAGTTGACAATCTACAAAGTTAGAATCTTGGTCTAGAAGGGAAACACCTTCATTAGTAAATTTAACTCGATACATTAAACCTTGGTAGATAACGTAACGTTCTATGATTTCATGAGGGTTGATAATGTATTTGAAAGAACGACACTTACGCTTATAGTTCCAATCAGATATAGTTTTAAGTAGGTGTTTCACCTTGGTTTTGAATTTGTTTAACATCAGTAATCCACCTATTTAGTAAGTTCTTGTTTTCAGATCGTGGACTCCAATGATTTGTAAGCCACAAATAAATTTCTTGTTTATTATCCCACCTTATAAGTTGTCGCATTTTCATAGACTTTGTATGATGACAACTACAACAAACAGCAATAAGGTTATCAGGGTTAAGAGAATGTTCATCAGTTAGAACTAACTCGACCATGTGATCACAATCAACGGATAGTTCTTTGTTGCAGATTTCACATACAGGATATTGTTGCCTGTGTGATTTTGATAACCGAACCCAAGAGGCACGATTATAGAATTTGGATCGTTCTAGTGTTTGTTTACGTCTTGGTGTAAATCTATGTAGAGTACATCGGTGATTACCATCCCTTACGATAGTTCGGCAACCAGAGTGAGAGCACATCTTAGCTATCATAGTAAAATCTCCTAAGAAGTATTTCTTATTATTATTTTATTACTTATCTATTCTTATAAATAAGAAACCCCCAAACCCCCTTTTAAAGGAAATCTGTGTATCCCCTACACTATTGTACTGCGTTTCTCCAATTTACTATTTTGAGAAAATTTTAGTGTGTAATTATGATGAAAATGAAGGTATCTCCACTGATAAAGAAGAAGATTTACACTGAAGAAAACGTTCCTACATGCGAGGTCATTTAGACATTACACCTTTATCAACAATGCTTAGACAGTGTCCCTTTATCAATACTGCTAAGGAATATTCCTTAATAGAAGATCAAAAGCAAAAAGAACACTGAAAAGAGAAAGAGAAGAGATACATACTTCACCTTGGGAGGTCATAGATTTATGTGAACAGGAACGTGAACAGTGAGGTTATTCAACCTTTATCGGCCTATGGCCTGTGCCCAGATAGAAAAATCTACATTTCAGAAAAAAATAATTTATTCAGATTTGGTGTGAAAATGACTTGACGGTGGTTATGTGATTATGTGTCCAGATAGAAAAAACCTCCCCCCGTACCAATTTGAAGATTAATCAATCGCAGCACCTATGTCTGAGGGTGTGTAAAAGGGGATGTAGGCGACTCATAGGAAGTCAATGTGTGAAAAATAAATAACAGTTTGTAGGGTATGGTAAGGTATCCTCATTGAAAGGAATAGCACTGATAAGATTGTAACCATGTGGCAACCCATGTGGGAAACCATCTTCAGTGTATGTTCTTATCAGTGCTTGTGTTCACCTTTGGTAGCTAAGCTTTACTTGATCGTAGTTCTTTTATTAACTCATTATCGGGTATGTTTCCATGTGGGTATTTCTCCTTTAATCTATCCATTACAACTTTAAACCTTAACGTAGATAGTCGCTGTGATAAGGTTTGGTTTGGTTTGTATGAATCTCCATTTCGTTTGATTCGGCGTGAGCCGGTATTTATGCTTGTAGCATTTCGTCTTTTATTCATTTGTATTACTTCCTTTTAATGTATTTAGTTTTAAAGAGCAGGCAACAAGTTGCCGTCTAAGGCGCTTGCGCCTCTATTTAAGTGGTCGACAGACCACATTCGATGCAGGTGCTTTAACAGAAAACTGTATAGCTGATGTGGAAGGTCAACACCTTATTGCGGAATCGTGCTGATAAGTATTCCGTTGTTCAATAGTCCTAGGTGGGTTGTCATAATCGGGGTCAGAGGCGCACAGGCAATTTATTGCCGTCCTTTGCGCCGTCAGTGGCTGATGGTGTGGTTCGTAGAGAGTTGTTTTCTTTTCTCTCTTTTCTTTTATCTTTTCAGTGTTTCTTTTGTATAAGGTTTGTTCCTAGTGAAAATGTTCTGGGGATAACTACTGCTCGCTGTTGCTCATTCTGACACGTGTCCTAACGGCTATTGAGCGAGAAAAGCTAAATGTGTACAGGTGAAAAATTTTTTACATAATAGAGGTAAGTGAGGATACCCATAGATAGTTTGTGAACATAGATAAAAATTTTGCTATACACGTAAAAGTAAGGATACCCTTTGTTAGGGAATAGAAAAATAATAGAAGCTCTTCTAAAAAATTTATACGTGTGAGAATGAGGATACCCTTGTTATTGAATAGGTAAAAAGAAAGAGGTAATGAAACCTCTCTCTCTAATCTTGTTTTAACTGAAGGCGTATTCAGAGTTGAGAATTACCTTAGCTAGGTTGTCCTTAGCAACTGTTCCTTGGTATGGAATGTTTAGTAAGTTAATACCCGTACGTTTACGATAATCTTTTATCTCTTCTTCACAACCTACAGTTAGTTGGTTAGTGATGTTAGTTAGTACGTCTGCTTCTGCCACTTCAAGTAAGGTGAGGTTAACAGAAGAAGTTAGATCATCCAGATCATTAGGTTTAACTCCAAAACTATCATGAACCAATGCCATAGGCTTGTTTAATCTTAACTTGGTATTATGTAGTACGGCTGCATCAAGTGAGTGAATGCAAATGGGGGTAGCAGTTGTTGAAGTAGATTGAGCGTTAATCTCTTTAGTTCTTAGTTTAAGTTTAGTAGCTGTAACCTTCCCAAACACTCTGTAGTTTACTTTAACTTGTTCTGTTTTGTATTCTCTCACATTAACAGGGAAACCAGTAAGAGGGTTGTTATAAGCAATACCATCTCTTTTCTTAGCAACTAGGTTGAACAGTTTGTTTGACCAGTTAAGGTAGTTGTTAGAAGCAGGGAAAGTAATACCAACTTGTAAGTGAACTAAACGATAGAACATATTCTCTTCTTCTTTGGTGAACTCGTTAAGTAATTCAGGTGCAACTTCTAATAAAGTTTCTTTCACTGAATCAGATGTTGTTCTTAACTTGGCTCCATAATTCGCAACTAACATACTTGGAGATTTAAACACTTTACGTGAAAATGCTTCTGGGTATTTAGTAGCCTTAGCTAGTGCTGATTGGGCTGTTTGAAGTTTATCAAAGATTTCTTCTCTGTTTTGTTTGGCTGCTTTGAGTGCTTTAACTAAAGTTTTTAATAATTCGTTTTGATTCATGATGATGTTTCCTTGTTGTAGATTTTAGGACTAGGTTTCCCTAGCCCTTTGTTGATTAGATAGAGTCGATTAGATCAAGCAAATCTTGGTCTGTAAGTAGTGCTGCTTCTTCTGCATTTTTCTTCATAGCGTTAGCAGTAATCATGTAAGCATCTTCAAGTTTATCTTCTGTTGGGTTGATAACAGATGTAAGCTTTAATGATTGTTCGCAATGTTGTAGTAAGCCTTGGATTTGAATAGCTGAACTAGCAGCAAGTCTTTATTGGGCATCTAGTTTTAAATACTCTCTTATTTTGTTGGTCAGTGTGTTGATAGATTTTGTTGATACGTTTATCGTTTCTGTGTAACCGTCTGGAAAATCTTCTTTAGCAACAACACAAGTATCAAAGGTTTCAAAAGCGAATTTTTCAAGTAGTAGAGGGTATTCACCATTGTTGAACCTAGAAGAAGTAACAAGAGTTGGTTTGAATCGTGTTTTAGTTGATTGTGTATAAACTCTCTGTTCTACTCGATCCCTGTTAGTTACTCCGAACTTTAAGAATGTTTGGTTTCCGTCTGTCCATTCAACTATGTAGAAAT
Organism: Shewanella oncorhynchi; assembly: GCF_030848765.1. Lineage (NCBI taxonomy): Bacteria > Pseudomonadati > Pseudomonadota > Gammaproteobacteria > Alteromonadales > Shewanellaceae > Shewanella > Shewanella oncorhynchi. The sequence continues at coordinate 1,382,890 of NZ_CP132914.1, read as the reverse complement.
GACCAGCTTTGTTTTTATCATAGCCATTTTGTTTACAATTAGGACAACCTCTTCCACCGATAAGATTACTCATACTTGCTTCCCATGTTCCATGTATAGGGCAGGATGCAATTAATTTTGTCCTATCTGTCTTATCTTTTCTTATATGTTCTGCAAAACCAAGCAAATCAAAATTCATATCTTTTGTAGCTTTAACAACTTCTTCAACCTTTTTGTGTATATCTGCTCTCGAGTGATTCCCAACTGACTCTCTATGGCAGCTTGGGCAGTTTGTTATTTTTTTGTTTAAGAAAGAATCAATTGTTGCTGTTTCCCAAAGTAAATTATGTTTGTTGCAAGTAACAGAACATTTAGTAGTCTTCTTTTTATAAGGTTCAGCCCAGCCATTAAAAGTTAGCCCATTTTCTTCACAAACCCTCTTAACTAAAACTTTGTATTGTTCTTCTGTCCATCGTGGAGCTTTAGAGCACCCACAAGGTTTGTATCCGTTTTGTAGATTACCAAGTGTAGTGTTGAAATAACCTTCTCCAAACATTTCAGAATCTTTAGAACAAGTTTCACAATACACTATATACTGCAAGGTTCTAGTTTGTGGTCTACGTGTGAACCCTATGAATTTGTAACCTTCATAATCTTCTTTCTCTACTTTGGTGTATTCACCGAAATCTTTTAAATCCATAATAACTCCTAAATCTTAAATACTATCTATTAAATCAAGTAAATCCTTATCTGTCAGTGTTACTGCTTGGTTGGCATTATCTTTCATTGCATTAGCAGTTAACATATAGGCATCTTCTAAACAACCTTTAGTAGGGTTAATAATTGAGGTTAACATCATTGACTGTTCACAGTGTTGTAATAAACCTTGGATAGCAATTGCACTACTACAAGCATCATAATAAGCAATTACTTTACTTTTATAGTTAGGGTTGGTAAGATGGTTGAAGTATTCAATAGCAAAGGAAATACCAGTGAAGATTTCATCTTTATCCAATAACTCTAAGAACTTGTTTGATTTGCGCAATACAAAATCAAAGATTAGTGATTGATTATCGTTGATAACTTTAATACGTTCAGATTTTAATTTCTTGGAGTAACCATCGAACATAGTTCCGAAACAGTATTTGAAGTTTTCAAAACCTTGTTCACTCATACGTTCAGCTTCATCGAAACTAACTAATGCTTTACAAAGATTGTTTCCTTGTGGGTGAAAATCAGAAGTGTAGTAATAAACACGATCATTAGCACCGACAAAGATAGGTAAGTAGATTGATTTGAAATCTTGATACTTAACAGCAATATCTAATGTGCGTCTGTTAGCTTGTGCTTTAGATACGCGAGATTGTGCATCTGTTACAGGAGCTTTAAGTTTTTCAATCTTCTTCTCTACAGAATCTGCTTTGGTTAACGCTTCTCTAATTTCCTTACTTAGTTCTTCTGAAACATCACCCTTTTCATATTGGTCTCTAAGTGTGTAGTAATCTTTCCAAGCTTCCTTTTCAACCTCTTTCAAAGCAATCAATTCATCTTTAATAGATTCAAAAGCAGCACTTAGTTTAACCTTCTCTTTTTGAATATCGTGAAAGAGATAATCTTTCAGTAGTTCAGGTTCTTCAAAGTTTAAACAATCAAGGAAAGTAAGTAAGTTAGTGTTGACACTATAACCTGTTTCTTGAATACTATTCTTTACTTGAAAGTAAGAAGGATTAGAAATAGAGTTGAAAACAACAGGGGAAGTATTAGAACCATAGAACCTTTTATGCAACTCTGAATCCACTGTAAGGTATCCACCATTCTTATCAAGTAAGTTCTTATGCTTAATAGGTTTAACTACCATAGGTTCAAAAGTATTTTGATTGCTTGCAACTTGTTCATCATACTTATCAACAATGTTCTGAGCTACTTCACTTGAGAACATAAGAACATTACCACGAGGTAAGTCATCAACATAAACTTCTTCTACGTTTGCTGCTTCTTCCACGTTTAACAGTGGGGATAGTTCAGCAACAGATCTAACAAACTCTAATGCACCAATAAACAAAGTGCTTTTATCTTCATAATCAACCTTATCCATTCTGTAAGTTTTTGTGATTGCCTTTTCCAATTCTTTAGTTATGTTTAAGATTGAAATAGGTTTACCAGAGAATAGAACAGTTACGATTTCATTAGCAGCTAAGAACGGAACAAGTTCATAAGGTTCAGTGGTGTAGTTAACTGCGTTAGGGTTCTGTTCAACAATATCGTTGTAAGCTTTGTTAACAGGGGCAATCAAGTTGTTCCAGATCGCTTTCTTCTTTGCTTTGGTGGTGATACCTTGTGTATAAGATTCTTCCCAGAAATCACGAGCAGTGATAAAGGTTTTGTTAAGTAGGTTATTGTAAGAAGGTTTGGAATCTGTTTGACCTTTACCTAGGTTAGCCATGAACTTGTTATAGGCTTTTTCTTTGTTCTCTTGTTCGATTTGTTGTTGGAGTTCAGTAAGAGTACAAGTAAGAGTGTTAGGGTTGATACGTAATTCTTGTTTTAATAGTGCAGTCATGATGATGTTTCCTTGTTGTTAGTATGGTAAGTTAGAAAATGATGAAATAGTTTGTGTTTGTGGTCTTCTGTCATACCTATCGTTTAATCTGGTTTGTGCTATTGCTGCGTAATCTATTTGAGGTTGTGATTCGTTCCAGCTTCTAAAATCTTGGTTAAGTGTTTCTACTACAATGTCCTGTATAACATCTTCAGGTTCAGGTAAGGTGTTTGTATCAACTTCAGTAGAAAATGTCTCAGAATCGTTCTCAGGGGTTTCTAGAGGTATTACAACAGTAACTTCCACTTCTTCTTGTTCTTGGATAGTTAAAGATTTAAAAGTGTAGATCACAGAGTTATCATATCTAGATTCTTTTTCTATGTAGCCCAAAGATACTAGCTTGTTAGTGATTGTAGATATGTCAGATTTCTTAGTTCCGCTTAACTCGCTTAAAGTTGCTAGTGATGGGTAACACTTCCATTGTCCTTCACTTAAACCAAAGAAGTGTGATAGATAGATAAACAAATTCTTTTCACGCTGGGTAAGGTTCAAAGCTTTAGCTGGGGTTCCTATAATAGTTTTAGTAATATCGAACTGGGTTTTCATAGTTTAGTATCCTTAGCCGCTAATGGGCTTGTTGGTTATTAGTGAGGGTTAATCTTGAGTTAAAAGCTCAACTAGATATTTGGTGATTGTCTGGCCTTCTGCTTCTGCCTTGGCAATTAGGTTCTCCATTGCTTCACCTTTCAGCTTGATAGTTACATAAGGTTGACCTTTGTATACTTTGGTTTCTTGTTGTTCCATAGTCTGTTCTCCGTTGTTTTGTTTCTCGTATATGATTTACAACCGATTTTCAAAAAACTTTCAAAATAATGAGGAGTTTTTTACGATATATTGAAAATAAATTGAAAATAGTTAAAAATAAGTAGGTTTTTACTAAGTGAGGGTATCTTAGATAGGGGAGTTTCACCCCTAAACTATTTACTTGCGAGCTATAGAAGAGTTCTCTGACGCTGTTAAGAAGCAGCATGTTTCTTTGCTGTAAACCTTCTTAGGTAGTTTCAAAGCAGCACACATAAGGTCTTTGTCAATCTCATAACGCTCTTCGTTTTCTAACCAATCGTCATAACCAATTAACCATTGGATGTCTTCACAGAAGTTTTGGAAGTTATGCCAATCAGTAGCAACAGTAACACCTTCGTAGGATTTGAACTCTTTAGGGCGGTTAGCTACTTGGTAGCAACGACGGATCATATTGTTCCACATGTGGTACTCACGTTCATGAGTTGCAGAGTTGTATTCACCTTCTCCCATGAAACCTACACCACAAACAGTAGGGTGTGTTGGATCTGAGGCAGTGCCAGCGTTAACACGATAAATGGTAGTAGTAGTTTCATAACCTGTATTGTGGAACTTAATCCAAACTTCACGCTTATCATAAAACTCAGTAATTGTAGCTTTACCGTGTTGTGTATCAATCTCAGTTCCGATTAAATGATGTGATGCATAAGGGCCATTAAAATATAAAGACATGATGTTTTACCTTGTGGATGAATTTCGTTGTTGTATACTTATTATTTACAACGGCAGACCCCCAAAAACTTACACTCAAAGAAAATAAATGTAGGTAGTGTTTAAACGCAATAGGAAGCATTTTGAGAAGGTTTGTACTTTTCACGTAGGGTATTACCTACTTTGGAAGTAAAGGCCACACAGAGCTTCTGAGAGGCCTTAGCGTTGATGTTTCATAAGGGTTTTAACTCATCCATAAGATTCTTTTTAAAGTTGTTCGATTTCCTTTATTTTGGTTCGAACTAAATCAGGAGTAATCCTATCTCCTTCAAAAACTGTTGCTAGTTTGTCCCTTGTTGCTGTGTAGTCGTACTTATCAACTATGTTTGCATTGAAGGGGTTTAAGTAATAACCGAAATCACGTTGGAGTAGATCAAAGGCTAGTGCTTGTTTGATAGTTCCAAAATGATAGAGGGCTTTAGCGAAATGTTTAGTTGTATCTTCACCTTCCCAATAGTAGAGAGGGTTGATCATACCTCTTGTATGTCCCTTACCTACTTTAACCATTTTAAGTAGTCCTAACTTCTTGAGTTTGTCGAACTGTCTTGTAATGGTTGTGTGAGAAGATATGTCCAATGTTTCAGCAATCCCCCTAACTCCTTGTAAGAAGCAGTTGTTCTCTTTGTTGAAGATAGTTGGATTGTTGAACATTGTGTTGTTTAGGTTAATTTGGTTTTCAGTTAAGCTTCCTTTCTGTGTCATTGCTCGATTCCTTTTCGATTTGTCCTATTACTTTGTTGTATTCCTTTGGGTATTGTTTTTGAAGGTATACTAACCTTTCAGATACTTTATTGTTTAAAGCTGTTAAAGATTCTATATTCTTTTGATGTGCTGCTTCTAGTTCATCAGCAAGCGTAGCGAATGGCATTAAGAACAGGATTACTGATAGTAGGTATTTATTCATTGTTAATTACTCCGCTACTGAATAGATGTTGTATAATCCAATACGTTGGACTGTAAGGTATCCCTTGTCGATTAGTTCAAGTAGACGATCACACACTGTTCTGCGATCCATTCCTGATAATTTGGCTAGGTCTTTTTGTGAACCGATGAAACCAGAGGCAATAAACGTGTATAGAATCTTTTGAGCCATTGTTAGGTTTTGATCTTGAAGGACTGACACAGGGATTGTAATTTCAGTGAAGTCTGTGTTGGTGGTGAATCGTGGCGTATTTCTTGACATAGTTATTACCCTCGTTGTGAAATAGTTGTGTTGCTTAGTTCATGTGGACTCATTCCCATAAGACAAGCTTTAAAGTTCTTTTTAGATTCCATCCAATCTTTTTTAAGTTGTTGGTAGTGTTTGGTTAGAATATCAAACTCTTCTAGTGTTAATTCATCTGTCATAAGATGGTTTAGCATCCGCTTCTTGTATAGGAAGGGTTCAGGATTAACTCTTTTGTAAAAGTTAGAAGATGTACATAGGTAGGTTTTAGTTAATTCTTCTAGTGTTCTCATTTAATCAATTCCTTTTGATGATACCTTTTAAACGCCATAGGAAGCATTCTAATAGGTTTTATTGTTTTAATGTATGGTTGGATAAATTAGAGGAGAAAGCCCCACAGATAGTTCTTTTGGGGCGTTCCTGACAGTATTCTTAGTTAGGTAATAAGTGTTCTTTAATTTGGGTGAAAGTCATACCAATAGATAGAAGGGTTTGGATCTGGATTTGTACTTTATCTAGGTTAGAAACAGATTGAATATCACCCATACGAACTAGGAAGTCTCTGTTATCTTCCCCTTTCAGCTTCTCACCTTGAATATCTTTCAGTTCATAACCAGTAGCAACACGGAAAGCTAGTTTAGCAAAGTTAGAATAAGCGAACTTGTTATCAGATACAGCTTGAATAGCGTCTGTCATTGCTCGGTAGCTTTTCTTTGCAACTTCACGCTGAACCTTTGCTACGCTTTGAGCTATGGCTAGGGCTGTGTCTACATCACCGTCAATCAATGCGCTAAACGCTGCGTTAACTGCGTAGGCGAAATCTGTTTGAATCCATTGTGAATAAGCAACAACAGCTTCTTGTGTGCCGTGCCTAGCCTCCTCTTTAATAGCTCCACCATGAGCCATTTTCACCAGTGTCGGTTTTTCGACACCGGAAGCCATTTTTGGTGGGCGGTTATTTTCACCAGTTAGTACAACCATCTTACCTTCATCTTCATAACGCTTAGAAAGTTTGTTATTCCAACGAGAGGGGCGCTTGCTTGGTTTGAGTTCAGAAGAAGCGTTGAAAATGTCGTTCATGTTGTAGAACTCAACACCATTGATTTCAACAGCGTTCAGGGTGGTTTCTTTGTTAGCAAAAGTAATAGTTAAAGTTTTCATTGTTTGTTCTCCTAAAAATGGTAGGTTCTTGTGTTTCGTATAAGTATTATTTACAGTTGGATTTTTCGAATACTTACAAGATTTGAAAATAAAGTTAGATAGTGTTTAAACGCTCTCAGACGCATTCTAAGAGGTTTTAATAGTAGGTAAGGTGTTTGCTTGTATTGCTTACGAACGTGCCTGAGAATGCTTCTCACTGCGTTTAAATGATGCTTTGTTGTAATGTTGTAATCATCTTGTTGATAGTAGCAATATCGTTGATGTTTAAAGCGAATTCTTTGATTTGTGAATAGTCCATTTGATGATTTCCTTATCGTTTGTGATGTTTGATGATGTATTGATTGTTTGCTCCTAATTAGTAAAAAGAAGCTGCTACTTAAAACAGCTTCTAAAACAACAAGGAATATAAATTAAAGTTCATCACGCTTTAATCTAATGAAGATAGACCCTCCCTCTTCGCTAGTGTACTGCGATTCTATTAGGTGAAGATTTATCTTAAAATTCTGTATAGGGTATAGGGGTGACTACTCCCCTTCGCTAGTGTGCTGCGATTCTATTTGATTAAAAGAAAGGGGTTGATTAATCCCCTCTTCTTTGATTTGGCCTGATTAAAGCTTTCATTAGAACAGAGGTGAATTACTCCTCTACGCTAGTGTACTGCGTTTCTTCTTTTGTTAGATTCAATCATGTTTTCACTACCACTTATAAAACAGCAAGTTTCTTTACTGTACAGTTTATTCCCACTTATCAAAGTGTCTTTGTCCAGTTCAATAGGATTGCGTGAACCAATAGATAGGTGTGATAGATACTGTTCATAACCTTTTAGTGTTGGTAGATCATTAGCAAAGTTTTGATAGTTGTGCCAACGTGGATCAACAGAACAATCTTTATAGGATGGGTATCTTCCAGAATAGCAACGATTTAAAATACCAATCCAAAGTGAATAAGTTTTAGTTCGTTTACCTCGGATTGTAGATCTATGCTTACCCTCACCCATAAAACCAATACCAAACACTGAAGGGTGGTAAGGATCTTTGGTTTCACCTTTTCGAATAATGTGGGGGTTTGCGTATCGAGTATAACCAGTGTTAAGAAAGGATATTGTTGCTAATCTAGAGTTGTGATATTTGACTATTTTAAGATTGCCGCACTTCTTGGTTTTATGAATAGTACCCTCAACCATATCAGCAGGGGTTTTCATACCAACTCGCTTGTTTCATTTCTACAATGTAATCAACGTTATCATCAGATAGGTTTTCTAGGATTGCCCAATCAGTGTTAGTAAAATCATCAATTTCATCGTGGATAAATTTGTATACTACATCAAATTCATAATCAGTTAAGTCAGTCATAGTTTAGATTCCTCTTGTTGTGAGTTAGGTACTAGGGAAAAAGGTTGTTTGCACTTGGGGCATTTGATTTCACGCTCTGTAACGTAATACCCACCGTGTTTATGCTTAGAACACCCTTCGTTATCGCATACCAATAGTTTAAAAGGTTTGGGTTGTGTGTAATTAATGGAATAGTTTGTTGTTTTCATATTAGTTGTTCCTTGTGGTTTGCCTTCGCTAGTATGCTGCGATTGGGCAAGCCCCTGTTAAGAGGCTTCGTATTGTGCGTATAGGCGAGCGATAAACTCGCAGCTTTGGACTAGGTCGGCTGAATGCGTGTGAGTATCAGGTAATTGGTTGTAGAAGGATTGCATCAGTCTAGGGTGAGTTAGACCGAAGTGTGATAGCCAATTGAAGGCTTGAGCCAAACTTGAATGAGCAGTGACAGCAGGAATCTCCATACCAGAGATACGAGCCATTTGGACTTCTGTGACGAACTCGTCATCTGTAGCAACGAATACATTAGACTCAAGGACGGCCATAGCTGCGTCACGCTTGCTTAGGAGGATTAGGGCTTTGTTTAGGCGAATCCAATGGGCGTAAAGAGAGCCTGAGCGTGAACGAGTCAACGTGAAAGAGACTTCAGAGAAAGAGCCAGTCAGGGTGCAAGTGTCGCCTTCGATGGTTACGTCGATTTCAATTTGGAAAAGATTAGGCAGAGTAACGCCTGTGCAGCGGCTATGTGATTTTACAACAGGGGCTGTGTCGGTGTGGATGGTGAGTGTTTGGAGTTTGTCGAAGAGTGTCATAGCGTGCGCCTCGTGGTTGCGTTTTAATTTATAAATACTATTTACAGCGGGAGACCCCCAAAAACTTACAAAAAATAAAAATAAATTTTAGATGTTCAGGAAGCGGCCTAAAACACATCAGGTTAAACGTTAAGATTAATAAGGTAGTTTATCAAAGAAATTGAGAACGTTGATTAGGGTGAGTTACAGAGCGTTTAAAAGGTATAACCTCTTCCATATATGGGTAAGTATTTAAAGTGAGCTACGCCCCCGACTAGGTTAGGGCACTGGGTTTTTACACGGAGAAAGGAGGTTCACTGTTAAGGAAGTCCTTCATGGGAGTTTCCTAGATGGGTATATATTCTTATTTATAGTTATAATAAATAATAGTTTGTTAAATAGTTTGTTAAATAGTTTGTTAGTTACCCCGTTTGGGGTATACCCTTTACCCTTTTTAGGGTATAGCCTTTACCCCGTCTGGGGTATAGGTCTTCCTAATTAAATACAACTATATCCTTTTCTAGGTATAGGTCATCTTTACAGTGTGCTTTTAATCTATAAATACGATTAAACCTTCCTTAGAAACACTTCTAAAGAATAAGTAATAATTAATAAATAGTAAATAATAAATAGAATAATACTTAACCCTACTGTCTTCCTCAGTAGTAGTCATAACATACTAACCTAACCCTTGGCCTAACGCCTCCAAAAGATTAGTATGCTTCCGCGTGACTTAGTAGCATAGGTCAGCGAGACTAGAAGTATTACGTCAATTTTTAATTGCTACATAGTATAGTTACAAAAATTTCTCTCGAAAGCTTACATCAAACCAAACTATTTTCACCAACAACCTTCACTCTGACCGTGTTTTAAATATGCAATATTGCATAATTAGAATTAACTGTTCAATACTGCATACTCAAAATTTGGTAAAAACGTCTATACGTGCATTTAGGTTGTTGGTTTAGTTTATTCTAAAATCCACTCTTTAATGATGTTCATACTTTCAGTGTGATAACCACAGATCTCTTTTATCTCCTCCTCTGAACTCTTCAAGAAATCAATGTATCTCTCTTTTCTACCCTCTGTAAAATCCCACTTAACACCAGATTGAATAGCAGAGGCTCTACCGATTAGATAGGCTTTCGAGATCAAGAATGTTTCTTCAGTGATGTAACCCTTTTGCCTACAAACCTCAGCCCAAGTAGCGTACTTATTGATTGTATCTTTTTGTTTATCAGCAATAACTGAAAAAGGAGTAGCAACCAGTAAACCTACTAATAGTAACTTTTTCTTCAAAACAAAACCTCCATAGATTGTTGAGGTTCATTGTTCTTTAGTCTATTTTGTAAGTCAAATCAACCTTCCCCAAAACCTACCTACTCAACATTTTTAAAAGCTTACAAAGAAATTACTTGCAAAGGTAATAAAAGGTTTACTATTATCTTCTCCAACAACTAACAAGGAGTCTTATTCATGACCACAGCAGCAGAGCTAACAGAAGCTTTACAAACAAACCTAGCCAATACAGAGCTTAGTTCAGACCACGGTAGAGCAAGTTTTGTATTAAGAAACAAAGCATCAGTTAAAGCTTTCGTAGAATCTTTTGATGACATTAGTAAAGTTGAGACAATGATTAACCTCCTCACAAAATGTGTTGAGGAAGTCAAAGATGCAAACCTTCTCAAAAAGGTAGAAGAGGCTAAACAGTTCCTAGCACTCGCAGGTATTACCGTAGAGCAGTTTAATGAATTAGTGGGCGGTACTACACAACCATCAGTGAAAAGATCCAGTTCTTTAGCAGGTAAGAAGATTGAAGCGGAAGTAGGTGTTATTCAATTCACCGATGCAAATGGTGTTACTCATAGAACTGGTTTAAAGACTCTCAAACGTCCTAAGACGCAAGCATTTAAAGATTTCATGGCAGCCCAAGGGTTGGACTACAAAATTGATTATGAGCGTTATTTGGTTGAACCAACACCTGAAGAGTTAGCAGGTTATGACGGTGATTTGAAGTTTGTGAAATTACTTCCAGAAGGCTACACAAGAGATTAGGAAAGGGTGTGTATGCATTGTGTATTCATGGTGCATACATTCTTGCATACAGGGGGTTTTTGATGGGGTTTGGGAGGAGAAAAAGGGTGCTGTTGAGATTCGAACCCTCGATGGGAGTTAAAGCCCATACTCCCTTAGCAGGGGAGCGCCTTCGGCCACTCGGCCACCTCTCCGCGTTTAACGCTTTAAATCAACAAGACGTATCTCGTTAACTATATTGGTGCGCGTGGAAGGAGTCGAACCTCCGACCGCCTGGTTCGTAGCCAGGTACTCTATCCAGCTGAGCTACACGCGCATGTTAAACGGTAAAACATTAATACGATTTAAATCATATTAATTTAAATTGGTGCGCGTGGAAGGAGTCGAACCTCCGACCGCCTGGTTCGTAGCCAGGTACTCTATCCAGCTGAGCTACACGCGCATGTTAAACGGTAAAACATTAATACGATTTAAATCATATTAATTTAAATTGGTGCGCGTGGAAGGAGTCGAACCTCCGACCGCCTGGTTCGTAGCCAGGTACTCTATCCAGCTGAGCTACACGCGCATTTTAACTCTTTGCTATAAGCAATTATCTACAAAATTTCTTATGAAATTCAAAACTGATGAGTTAAAGATTAACTAATGCAGAGATGGTGCGCGTGGAAGGAGTCGAACCTCCGACCGCCTGGTTCGTAGCCAGGTACTCTATCCAGCTGAGCTACACGCGCGACTTGTATCTAAATTTACTTTTACATCAAACACTAATAAAAAATGGTGCGCGTGGAAGGAGTCGAACCTCCGACCGCCTGGTTCGTAGCCAGGTACTCTATCCAGCTGAGCTACACGCGCACTGTTTTCTATCTTTAAGAAATGGCGGAGAAGGAGGGATTCGAACCCTCGATGGGAGTTAAAGCCCATACTCCCTTAGCAGGGGAGCGCCTTCGGCCACTCGGCCACCTCTCCGTTTTCTTGGCGCACATATTACTGTTTGACGAAAATAAGTCAAACCCTTTTTCCGAAACAGATTCCATTTGAACTGTTTTTAATCACATTGCTGTTATATCAAGCCAATGTATTGATTTACGCCAATCTTTCGGTCTGAAAAATAAAAAAGCCAGTTAAAAAACTGACTCTTCTGTTGCCGTAGTACGCTTGCCAAAACAAGGTACTAAAAGTTACCACCTTCCGATGGTGTACCTGATTTTTCAGATTGAATGCGTTGGTAGATTTCTTCGCGATGAACAGAAACCTCTTTTGGTGCATTCACACCAATACGCACTTGATTGCCTTTTACCCCTAGCACTGTAACTGTGACTTCATCACCAATCATCAGTGTTTCGCCAACACGACGAGTCAAAATCAGCATTCGATAGCTCCTTTATTTCTTAATTCAGCTTACACACGGCACTCATCCGGTAGATGGGCTTATTATAAGGTCAGCTTAGTACAAATTAATAGTATTCAATACTCAAACGGTTATTTAATTACACCTTATTTAGCTCGAAAGCGTGATGTAACGCCCGAACCGCCTTGTGTAAGTCCCTTTCATCGATAACGGTTGATAATTTACTCTCTGACGTCGTGAGTAACTTAGCATGAATAGTTTCATTACCCAAGACTTCTAACATCTTAGTCAATAATCCCATTTTTGCCTGTAAACCTTTGCCAACTAAAGATACTTTTGCACGTTGACGTTCGATAATCAATGGCCCGAGTGCGAGGCTTTCACTTAAGCCTTCGAGCTCATTAAGTAGAGTATCGACCTTAGCCTCAGCGAGCATAAAACTGACGCGACCCGAAGGATCATCCTCATGGATCCTCAATGGAGAAATAAATTCCACATCGATTTCCAATCGAGTTAAGCAGCCTAACAACGCTTGATAGCGTTCACTGGTGGTAAACAGCCCTTCAATCGTCAGCGTTGCCAGTGCCTTATTAATCGCGATACCTTGCACTAACGAGGCAATCGTTAATTCCGACTCGTCGCCAAACTGGATTAACGTCCCCTGCCCAGCTTCAAAGCTCGACAATACTCGCAGCGGTACGCGAAAACGCTCGGCGTATTCAACAGAATCGGGATGCAATACTTTAGCGCCGAGCTTTGCCATTTCGAGCATCACATCAAACCCAATCACATCGAGGCGACGTGCACTGCTATCAATATTCGGATCTGTGGTAAATACCCCAGCCACATCGGTAAAAATCTGGCATTCATCGGCTTCTAACGCTGCCGCTAAGGCTACTGCAGTGGTATCTGAACCACCGCGTCCTAAGGTGGTCACTTCGCCTTGAGGATCGATGCCCTGAAACCCTGCAACGATCGGCACAACACCATCGGCAAGCAAAGACTGCAAATATTCAGTATCAACTCGCTCAATGCTGGCGCGGCCAAATTGACTATTTGTATGAATTTGCACTTGATCGCCCGTAAGGGATTTTGCTTTTATGCCGCGACGTTGTAGCGCCATCGACATCAAAGCAATACTCACTTGCTCACCCGTCGATACTAGCATGTCTAACTCGCGCGCCGAGGCGCGCGGATTAATTTGTGCTGCAAGTGCAAACAGGCGATTCGTCTCACCCGCCATCGCGGATAAAACTAAGACTTGCTGCTCACCATTGTGAGCTGACTTTGTAATCTGCTCAGCGACCGCTTCGATACGTTCAATAGAACCCACCGAAGTGCCGCCGAACTTTTTCACAAAAAGCTTGCTACCACTAAGCTTTCGTTTTTGGGGCACAGCAACCTCTTAAGCTAGACGCTCAGTAATCCAAGGTAATACTTGAGCCAATGCCGCATCCAGATTTTCTGGCTGGCTACCGCCCGCTTGAGCCATATCAGGACGACCACCGCCTTTACCGCCCACTTGTGCAGCGACCATAGCGACGAGCTCACCCGCTTTGACTTTACCGATCAGATCGTTACTCACACCCGCGATCAGGTTAACTTTCCCTTCCTGCGCTGTACCAAGCACGATAATGGCCGATTTCAATTTCTGTTTTAATTCATCTTGCAAGCCGCGTAATGAACTTGCCTCAACGCCGTCTAATTTTTTGATCAGTACGTTAACGCCATTAACTATAACGGCATCGCCCACTAAGTCTGCACTCGCTGCGGCCGCTAGCTTATCTTTCAGCTGCGCCATTTCTTTTTCGAGTTGCTTCATCTTATCGAGCTGCACTTTTAACTTAGCCACCACTGAGTTGGCATCACCTTTCAATAAGGCTGCAGCTTCTTCCAGTTCAGCTTGTTGCTGCGCCACAAAAGCCATAGCGGCAGCACCAGTCACGGCTTCGATACGACGTACACCTGCAGCAATACCCGCTTCTGAGGTGATCTTAAATAAGCCGATGTCGCCAGTGCGGCCCACATGTGTACCGCCACACAATTCGATAGAGAAATCGCCCATAGTCACAACACGCACTTGTGAATCATATTTCTCACCAAAGAGTGCCATAGCGCCTTTCTCTTTAGCTTCATCTATGCCCATTTCAGCGGTTTTTAGCTCATGGTTACGACGAATTTGAGTGTTAACTAATTCTTCAACTTCTTTTAATTCAGCAGCTTTTACACCTTCGAAATGGGAGAAGTCAAAACGTAAACGCTCAGGATCAACCAAAGAACCTTTTTGCGAAACATGAGTACCGAGCACTTGACGCAGTGCGGCATGCAGTAAATGCGTAACAGAATGGTTTAACTGAGTACGGTGACGCAGTTTTTTGTCCACTTTCGCTTCAACAACTTGGCCAACACTCAAGCTACCAGTAGCCAAAACACCTTGATGGCCCGTTGCTTGACCATACTTTTGCGTATCGTTTACCGTAAACTCAATACCGTTCGCAACCAATTGGCCCTTATCGCCTACTTGACCGCCAGATTCCGCGTAGAAAGGGGTTACATCGAGCACGACAACGGCTTCATCACCCGCTTTGATCGCCGTCACTGACTCACCATTTTGATAAATCGCGGTGACCTTAGCTTGACCCGCTAATTCGGTGTAACCACTAAATGCAGTTTCAGCATCAATTTTCAGCGCAGCGTTATAATCTGCACCAAAGTTACCGGCAGCTTGTGCGCGGCTACGTTGCTCAGCCATGGCGACTTCAAAACCTGCTTCATCGACAATGATGTTGCGCTCACGGCAGACATCAGCGGTCAAATCCATTGGGAAGCCATAGGTGTCATACAGCTTAAATACGGTTTCACCGTCTAAGGTGTCACCTTTCAACTCGTTTAAGGCAGTATCTAAAATGCCTAAACCACGTTCAAGCGTACGAGCAAATTGCTCTTCTTCCGCTTTCAGTGCTTTTTCAACAATCGCTTGAGTCTCAGCTAACCCTTTTGCTGCATCGCCCATCACCGCAATCAAAGACGGAACCAGCTTGTAGAAGAAAGCTTCGGTCGCACCTAACTTGTTACCATGGCGAACTGCGCGGCGAATAATACGGCGCAGCACATAACCACGGCCTTCGTTCGACGGCATAACGCCATCGGCAATTAAAAATGCACATGAACGGATATGATCGGCAATGACTCGCAGCGACTTTTCAGATAAGTCACTAACACCAATGACCTCTGCGGCTTTAGCAATCAAAGTACGGAAAATATCGATTTCGTAGTTAGAATGTACGCCCTGCATAATCGCAGCAATACGCTCAATCCCCATGCCTGTATCAACCGAGGGCTTAGGCAAAGGTAACATTTCACCCGATGCTTGACGGTTGTACTGCATGAAAACGATGTTCCAGATTTCGATGAAACGGTCGCCATCTTCTTCAGGACTGCCTGGACGTCCGCCCCAAATATGATCACCATGGTCATAAAAAATCTCAGTACATGGACCACAAGGACCGGTATCACCCATTTGCCAGAAGTTATCTGACGCAAAGGCAGCACCTTTATTGTCACCGATACGTATGATGTTCTCGGCAGCGACACCAATTTTTTTATTCCAGATTTCAAAGGCTTCATCATCTGTCTGATAAATAGTGACGCACAGACGTTCCTTCGGCAGCTTTAACGTTTCAGTTAAAAAAGTCCAGCCCAAACGAATCGCTTCTTCTTTGAAATAATCTCCAAAACTGAAGTTACCTAGCATTTCGAAAAAGGTGTGATGACGTGCTGTGTAGCCAACGTTATCCAAATCGTTATGTTTACCACCTGCGCGTACACAACGTTGAGCAGTGGTCGCACGCGTATAATTGCGTTTGTCCATGCCAAGAAACACGTCCTTGAACTGGTTCATGCCTGCATTGGTAAATAAAAGTGTGGGATCGTTGCCTGGCACTAATGAACTACTGTCCACAACTTGATGACCATTGCTGCGGAAAAATTCGAGGAAAGCGCTTCTGAGCTCTGCTGTAGTTTGATACATGAAATCATCCTGAATTGGGTAAGCATTACCAGCTACGCCTTAGGCTAGCCGTATTTCTATTTGCCCAGCATTATAAGCAGACTAAGGAAGGACGACCAGTCTTGATTGGTGATATACACATCAGGAATTTAATATTTTAGCGTGAATCGCCCACACCAGAGTCACTAGAAGCAAAACGACAGGATAAAGCACAAATAAAGACGGCGTAAGTTTATCGCGGCACGGACAATATTTAGGCAAGTGAGTCTAATGTGAAGTATGAAATTGACAATACCCATTGATGATATTTAAATGAGCTTTTACAGTATTAGCTTCAAATTTAATAATCTTCATCGAGATCATTGGGATCTGAATCTAGTGCGTAAGTGATTTGATCGTAGCTAAAGCCTTGGCCCATTAAAAAACGCACTCGTTTGGCCTTTTCCTTTGCGATGAGATCCCGAGCTTTAGAGCCCTTCACTTCTGTTACGCGAGGTACACCGTATTTCTTGGTGGCTTTATCTTTTGCTAGCTCAAACCAGTCACAATCACAATTAACCAAAGCGGCTTCAATACAGTCTTTAGATAAGCCTTTCTGTGCGATTGCTTGGCGGATGCGTATTGCACCGTGGCCTCGACTGATGTGGCTACGCACCAATAGTTCGGCATAGCGAGCATCATTAATAAAACCGGAGGATTCGCAAGCATCGAGTACAGGTTCGATATCGTTAAGTTCGAAACCTTTTTCGAGCAATTTATCGCGGATTTGTAAACGGGAATAATCGCGGCGCGCTAACAGCGCGACCGCAATTTGATGGGCTGACTGACTCAGAATACTTCGCCTGTCTCTAAATCAATATTATCCTCAATGCTATCATCAGCTTTGGCAGCCAAGGCACTAGGATTGCTCAAAAGCAACTCACGTAGCGTCTTGTCAATTTCAGCAGCAATAGCTGGGTTTTCAGTCAGATATTTGCCAGCATTAGCACGACCTTGGCCGATTTTATCACCTTTATAGCTGTACCAAGCGCCCGCTTTTTCAATCAACTTATGGGCTACGCCTAAGTCTACTAACTCACCAGTACGGTTAATACCTTGGCCATAAAGGATTTGGAACTCAGCCTGCTTAAACGGCGCTGCAACCTTGTTTTTCACCACTTTAACGCGAGTTTCGTTACCGACCACTTCATCGCCGTCTTTAATGGCACCAGTGCGGCGAATGTCTAAACGAACAGAAGCATAAAACTTCAGCGCGTTACCACCGGTTGTAGTTTCTGGGTTACCGAACATCACACCAATCTTCATCCGGATTTGGTTGATGAAGATAAGTAAGGTGTTAGATTGCTTTAAGTTACCCGCAAGTTTACGCATGGCTTGGCTCATCATACGCGCCGCTAGGCCCATGTGAGAATCACCAATTTCGCCTTCGATTTCAGCTTTAGGTGTTAATGCCGCCACGGAGTCGACTACGATAACGTCAACAGCGCCTGAACGAGTTAAAGCATCACAAATCTCAAGCGCTTGCTCGCCGGTATCCGGTTGTGAACACAGCAGGTTATCAATATCTACGCCCAATTTTTTAGCATAAATAGGGTCTAGTGCATGCTCTGCATCGATAAAGGCACAGGTTTTGCCTTCACGTTGCGCTGCCGCAATCACTTCTAAAGTCAGTGTTGTTTTACCTGATGATTCAGGACCATAGATCTCAACGATACGACCCATTGGCAAACCGCCAGCACCTAAAGCAACGTCCAGAGACAGAGAACCGGTAGAAATGGTCTCAACATCCATAGAGCGATCTTCGCCCAGCTTCATGATGGAGCCTTTACCAAATTGTTTCTCAATTTGGATCAATACCGCAGCAAGTGCTTTCTCTTTATTTGGATCGACCTTCATTCCTGTTCCCTCATCAAGACAAGCATTAAGCTGTCAAAAGTGATATTCAATTTACAAACGGGTAATTCAAAAAGCCGCGCTTTTTGTCTTAATTCTGCTGACTAGTATACTGTACAATCATACAGTATCAAGACCTGTGACTGAATTATTTTTAGCTGATAGGATTTTTAATATGACCAAGGTTTTAGCGAATATCAAATCAGATAATAGCTCCCTTTGATCAATATCCATCGTTAAGGGCTCAATTTTCGCTAAATTATTGCTAAGATTGGCGCAACAAATTTTGCGTGGTCTTTTTAGCTGAAAATTGTACAGCAGTCTTCCGCTTCCATAGCGCTTAATCACCCTTAACCACACAAACTGTATCGCCTTTAGGCAGTCACAACGGACGATAACGATTTAATGAATGTAATTGATACCGATGATTTAGAAAAACATACTCCTATGATGCGTCAGTACTTGACGATGAAAGCAGAACATCACGATATGTTGCTGTTTTATCGCATGGGTGACTTCTACGAGTTGTTTTATGACGATGCTAAACGCGCTTCTGAGCTATTAGGCATTTCACTCACTGCGCGCGGTAAAAGTGGTGGCGATCCTATTCCGATGGCGGGACTTCCTTACCATGCTGTGGAAGGCTATCTTGCAAAATTAGTTCAAATTGGTCAATCAGTTGCGATTTGCGAACAGATTGGCGATCCCGCTACATCTAAAGGGCCCGTAGAACGTAAAGTGGTGCGAATTGTCACACCAGGCACCTTAACCGACGAAGCGTTGCTACAAGAACGCCAAGACAATCTGTTAGCCGCGGTTTATCAAGGTAAAGTCGGTTTTGGTTATGCCACATTAGATGTTTCATCCGGACGTTTTGTGATTGCAGAGCTCGACACGCGAGAGTCATTAGAAGCGGAATTGCAACGCACTAATCCCGTTGAAATCCTCTACAGTGAAGACTTTGGCGAACTAGGTCTACTTAACGGTTTTAAAGGTAAACGTCGTCGCCCTGAATGGGAATTTGATTACGATACGAGTATCAAGTTACTACTGGCCCAGTTCGGCACTAAAGACTTACATGGTTTTGGTATCGCAGATGCACGTTTATCACTGCAAGCTGCGGGTTGCTTGATGCAATATGTCAAAGACACACAGCGCACGGCACTGCCCCATATCAATGCCATTATCCGCTTCAATCAAACCGATAGCATAGTACTCGATGCGGCAACTCGCCGAAATCTAGAACTCACTCAAAACCTTGCCGGTGGCCGCGATAATACCTTAGCCGCAGTATTAGATAACACGGCAACGCCTATGGGCAGTCGTATGTTACAACGCTGGATCCATCAGCCTCTGCGAGATCCTAAGCAAATTAAGGCGCGCCAACAGGCGGTGACTGAACTCCTCGATACCGCAGCCCACGAAGGTTTGCATGAGCAGTTAAAGGCACTTGGCGATATCGAACGTATCATGGCAAGGTTAGCCCTGCGCACTGCCCGTCCAAGGGACTTTGCACGTTTACGTCAAGCTCTGGGCTTATTGCCTGAATTACAACAGAGTTTAAGTACACTGAGCGCGCCGCACACGACTCAATTGCGTCAACACTTAGGCGAGTTCCCCGCTGAGCAAGCCCTACTTGAGCGCGCGATAGTCGATAATCCACCTATGCTTATCCGCGATGGCGGGGTGATCCGTGAAGGCTACAACAGCGAACTAGATGAATGGCGCGGTCTGAGCGAAGGAGCGAGTGATTACTTAGTACAACTTGAAGCCAGAGAAAAAGAACGTACTGGCATCAATACACTTAAAGTCGGCTATAACCGCGTACACGGCTATTACATCGAAGTAAGCCGCCTGCAATCCTCACAAGTACCGCTCAATTATCAACGACGCCAAACACTTAAGAATATGGAGCGTTATATCACGCCCGAACTTAAGGAATACGAAGAAAAAGTCCTCTCGAGCCAAGGTAAAGCGCTGGCACTCGAAAAGCAGTTATGGGAACAGTTATTCGATCTTATTCTGCCGAAATTACATGAATTACAGGCTTTTGCTAGAGCAGCGGCTGAGCTTGATGTACTGAGTAACTTTGCCGAGCGTGCCGAAACCTTAGGCTACACTTGTCCAGAGCTGAGCCAAGATATCGGCGTACAAATAGACGCAGGTCGCCATCCAGTGGTGGAGCGTGTTAGCCAAACGCCGTTTATCGCTAACCCAGTGACCTTGCACAATCAAAGACGTATGTTGATTGTGACTGGACCTAACATGGGCGGTAAATCGACCTATATGCGTCAAGTCGCCTTGATTACGCTGATGGCCCATATTGGTTGTTTTGTGCCAGCAGATCGCGCCCTGATTGGCCCGATTGATCGTATATTTACCCGTATTGGCGCATCAGACGATCTGGCCTCTGGCCGCTCAACCTTTATGGTAGAAATGACTGAAACTGCCAACATTCTGCACAATGCCACTGCCAGTAGTTTAGTGTTAATGGATGAAATCGGCCGTGGAACATCCACCTATGATGGTTTATCGCTAGCTTGGTCGGCAGCAGAGTATTTAGCCCAGCAAGTCGGGGCTATGACCCTATTCGCCACCCATTATTTTGAGCTAACTCAATTACCTGACTTAATGGCAGGTGTTTACAATGTGCACCTTGATGCCATAGAGCACGATGATACCATCGCCTTTATGCATGCAGTACAAGAAGGCGCCGCCAGTAAAAGCTACGGCTTACAAGTTGCGGCGCTTGCCGGCGTGCCAAACAAAGTGATTAAAGCAGCGAAACATAAATTGCAGCAATTGGAGAGTCGCGATCACCAACCAGAAGGAACGAGGACGCCCATTCAAAGCTTACTCGCTTTACCTGAACCGGTTGAAAATCCAGCTTTGACTAAATTAAGTAGCATTAATCCCGATAACTTAACGCCAAAACAGGCGCTTGATTTGCTCTATGAACTGAAACGCTTGAGCTAGACATCAGGTGATCTAAATAAAAGCCTAAAAATAACAACGCCCACTCTATAGTGGGCGTTTTACTTTATGACGTGATCTCACACTAAGTACATTTTCTGGATAGCTTCTCTGAAAGGCACCAGAAGACCGATATTAGTTTCTAAATAAAGCTTCAACAGATAAACCTTGAGAACCCAATAAATCACGTAAGCGTTTTAATGCTTCCACTTGGATTTGACGAACACGTTCACGGGTTAAACCAATTTCAGCCCCCACATCTTCAAGCGTAGAAGGTTCATAACCTAACAAACCAAAACGACGGGCTAATACTTCTCTTTGTTTTGTGTTCAACTCGTTAAGCCATTTCACCACCGAGTTAGAGATGTCTTCATCTTGCACTTTATAGTCAGGGCCAACACTATCATCATCGGCCAGTACATCTAATAATGCTTTCTCGTTATCGCCCCCCAAAGGCGTATCAACAGAGGTAATTTTTTCATTCAGCTTAAGCATGCGGCTCACATCAGAGCTAGAAACTTGCAGTTTTTCAGCAATTTCTTCCGCTGTAGGTTCATGATCCAGTTTTTGTGCTAATTCGCGGGCTGTGCGCAAGTATACGTTGAGTTCTTTAACAACATGAATCGGCAAACGAATAGTACGAGTTTGATTCATGATAGCGCGTTCAATCGTCTGTCTGATCCACCAAGTCGCATAGGTTGAAAAACGAAAACCTCTTTCTGGGTCAAACTTTTCTACGGCACGAATTAGACCTAAATTACCCTCTTCGATAAGATCGAGCAGTGCTAAGCCGCGGTTATTGTAACGACGTGCAATTTTTACGACGAGACGTAAATTACTTTCGATCATGCGATTACGGGATTTTGCACAACCTTTTAAGGCCTTACGGGAAAAGTAAACTTCTTCTTCTGCGCTAAGCAGTGGGGAAAAACCAATCTCACCTAGATAAAGTTGAGTGGCATCAAGATTTTTTTGCAGGTCATCTTGGACCTGTTGTTCTATTCCTAGCTCTTGGACTAGATCGGTGGCAACTTCTTCTTTTTCAAGATCAAAGTCTACGGTTTCTACGGAAAAATCTACTAGTGCTTCTGCGGCAGTGCTATTTATGCGGCTCATGATCAAATCTCCCAAACCTAATTAAACTGCTGAATTAGTGCAATTTCCTATCCTCCATTTGCCAACAAGGCCCCAAACAATCATTGTTTAGGTAAATAAGTAAGTGGGTTTACAGACTGTCCATGGTAACGAATTTCAAAATGTAACATTACCCGATTGGCACCTGTATTGCCCATTTTTGCAACAGTCTGCCCTGCGAGGACATGTTGCTTTTCTTTGACTAAGATCTTGTCCGTATGAGCATAAGCACTAAGGTAATCGTCACTATGTTTAATAATCACTAAATTACCGTAACCCCTAAGAGCACTTCCTGCGTATACCACCCGCCCATCTGCAGCAGCTTTGATGATATCTCCCCGATTTCCCGCGATCTTAATACCTTTATTTCCCTGCTCATTGGCAGAATAAGTTCCGATTAACTTCCCTCTTACTGGCCACTGCCACTGACTCACACTGGCTGGCAGTGTTGAGGTGGGTGGAACCATTAGTTGGTTAACATTTTGTTGGTAACTTGTTACAAGGTACGCGGGCTTAGCTTTCTGATCAAGTGTTTTTTTCAGATCGTCACTTGACTTAGCATTAGACTGATAAACCTTATCATCTAATTGTTTTTTATCACTTTTACTTGAGTTAGCATCTGAATTACCCGTTATATTTCCATCTAAAGTCGTAGATTTTGATTGGTTACTAGATTTAGCATTAGTTAAATATAAAATCTGTCCAGGGTAAATTGTATAAGGGTTATCTAATTGATTAAGTTTAGCTATTTCAGAAAAGTCTTTCCCTGCAGCCCAAGAAATAGAGTAGAGAGTGTCACCTTTTTTAACTTTATATGAATTCGATTTAATGTGGCCTTTGCTATTTTTAGAGTAGCTATGAGAAATATTTTCGACGGGTGCGGGTCTGCTGGCCTGAAAGCTACAGCCTACAAGCAGAAATATAAAGCAAAGGTTTAAGAGTAAACCCGCATTCAACAATAAAAACTCCTTGGTAAGGTTGTATTACTGTTTATGATGAGAAAATGACGCCTTCTGTGCAAAACAAGCACTTCGCTTAACACAGTAGCACAACACAAGGTTAAGCTAACTCTCCATTAATTAAAGGTACAAATTTAACCGTTTCAATGGTTTCAGAACTAAAGCGGTCAGCAGTGCGCGTAATACGCATCAATTGTTGAGTATCCTCTCCCACAGGTAAGACTAACACCCCTCCATCAGCCAACTGAGACAATAAAGCTTCTGGTATAGTCGCCGCCGCCGCAGTCACCATAATGGCATCGAACGGACTACGATTAGCCCATCCCAACCAACCATCACCATATTTGAACGACACATTATGCAAATCTAATCGTTTTAAACGCTGTCTTGCTTGAATTTGTAAACCTTTGATCCGTTCGATAGTACAAAGCTGAGGCACCAATTGAGCCAAAATGGCTGCCTGATAGCCCGATCCCGTCCCCACTTCTAACACTCGCAGTGGCATCTTGTGCAGTAAGAGTTCGCTCATACGGGCAACAATATAAGGCTGCGAAATGGTTTGCCCTTGTCCAATTGGCAAAGCCGTATTTTCATAGGCTTTATGGGCTAGCGCATTATCGAGAAACATTTCTCGCGGCGTATGCGATATCGCCTTTAACACGGCTTGATTACGGATCCCCGCATCTTGAAGCTTTTTAGCTAAATTCACCGCCGATGTTAAGGCAACTCGAGTCATATTTTATCTACCCAATTTTGCAATGCCGTTAGTTGTCCGTAGGCGGTTAAATCAACCGTCAAGGGCGTAATTGAAACATAGCCATTGGCGATAGCATGAAAATCAGTGCCCTCTGTGGCATCCTGCTCTTGTCCCGGTGGACCAAGCCAGAAGATTTCACGTCCGGCAGGATCTTGCGTTCGCACTATGCCTTCGGCCTTATGACGAGCGCCGAGGCGAGTCACTTTGATGCCTTTAATTTGATCAAGTGGCAAGTCAGGCACATTCACATTTAAGATCTGATCTTTTGCCAAAGGCTGGGCCAACAAACCTTGAACTATCCGCCGAGCATAAACAGCAGCCGATTGATAATGTTCGAATTTACGGCCATTAAGCGAAATCGCTATTGCAGGAAAACCTAAAAAGCGTCCTTCCATCGCGGCGGCAACCGTCCCCGAATATAAGGTGTCATCACCCATATTTGCCCCCGCATTGATGCCAGACACCACCATATCAGGTTCGCCATCACATAATTCTCGGATAGCCAAATGAACGCAATCTGTCGGTGTACCGTGAACGGAAATATAACCATTATCTAACCTATTAATTCTTAATGGATTAGTCAAGGTTAATGAGTTGCTCGCACCAGAGCAATTTCGATCCGGCCCCACAGTCAGCACAGTCGCAATTTCAGCCAAAGCCTCAGATAAGGCTTTGATACCTGGAGCATTAATCCCATCGTCATTGCTAACAAGGATACGGATCATGACTCTGCTTCAGTCTTAACAGTATCAATGTTAGCCACTACGTTAGCGTTAATTACCTCAGGCGCAGGCTCCTGCACCAATGTCGCTTGCCATTGCTGCTCTTTAACATCTTGATAATTAACCAACTCTCTCAATAACGATGTTGCAAAACTGCCCGCAGGCAACACAAACTCCAGCACTAAGCCATCGGCGGTTTGTTCGTATTTAAGGCCTTGGGGCTCAAGCAGTAACGGACGGCGTTCTTGCTCTAATCCGGCGTGCTCTAAACCATAGCAATCGTCAGCTAACTCACTCATGGCTAAGGTTTCCACCGCAGCAGCTTCACCTTGGGGTAACATCATGCCGCGCCCCCACAATGGTGCAGAAAGTTGAATGTCTTTTTCAATCAGACGCTTCAATACGATGAGATCCCATTCAGGCGTAACAAAGAAGCTTTTGCTGCCCGCTAACATCACACAATCACCCGCTAAAGGCTTAGTGCCATGGTTGGCTAATCGGTACGACACTACAGTGTTAAACAGATTTGAGCGCACGGCAGACAAATACATGCTGCGCTTATTTCTGTCTTTCACTTTTTTACCCGCCATCATTTGGCGACCAAACACTAAGTTTTTGCCATCGTGACCAAAGCGCTGCTCACCAAAGTAATTGGGCACGCCCACTTGAGCGACCTTTTCGATACGACTGATAATGTCTTCCACTTGGGTGACATTTCTCAGGGTAAGAATAAAGCGGTTACCGACTAAGGCACCAATTCGCAGTTTCTTGCTGTGGCGGCTGCTCGACAATATGGTCAAACGATCGCTATTGAGCTCCTTCCAAGTAGGCGTTTCTTTACCTGGAATACGCACCCCGAACCACTGTTCTGTGATGGCATTTTTATCTTTTTGCCCAGCGTAGGTGACTTCCTTTGGATGCACCTTAGCGAACTTAGCGATCATTTCAGCGACTTGTACTGTATTTAGCCCTTCTTTGCGTACATGCAGCATATGATGTTCACCTTCACCCGTCGGGCTAAAAGGCAAAATCTCTTTCACGATAAAATCGCTATTTTGGGTTCTTAGATCTGCTGTACCTAAAGGCTTACCATACAGATAATGTAATTCGCTCATGGGACTTTTTTACTCTTAAGTTAATCGTGTTTGCGTGCCATAAGTACCACGGCTTCTACCGCAATACCTTCTTTACGCCCGGTAAATCCAAGCTGTTCAGTCGTGGTCGCTTTGACATTAATATCGTCAAGTTCCGCGGTTAAATCGGCGGCTAATATCTGGCGCATTGCCTCTATGTGCGGTGCCATTTTAGGAGCTTGGGCTATGATAGTGACGTCAAGATTGCCGAGCACAAAGCCTTTCGCTCTCGCTAAAGCATAGCAATGACGCAGCAATACGCGGCTATCGGCCCCCTTATAGGCGGCATCGGTATCGGGGAAATGTTTGCCTATGTCACCGAGCGCTAAAGCACCGAGGATGGCATCGGAAATCGCATGCAGTACCACATCACCATCTGAATGTGCGACTAGGCCTGTTTCATAGGGTACTTCCACGCCACAAAGGATCAATGGCCGCGCCGCACCAAATTTATGCACATCGAAACCATGGCCGATACGGATTTTCATTTAATATTCCTAACGTATTATTTTACTTTGATTATGACTATTTAACGGCACGCATCAAAAACAGTTCGGCTAGCCCTAAATCGTCGGGATGCGTTACTTTTATATTATCAGCACGGCCCGAAACGAGTCCGGGTGATATCCCCGCCCATTCCATCGCCGAAGCCTCATCTGTGACTACCGCACCTGCAGCCAGAGCCGCATTGAGGTAATTTTTTAATTGCTGCGCTGGAAATAACTGCGGCGTCAATGCATGCCATAAATTATCGCGACACACAGTGGCACTGATTTCACCCTGTTTATTCGCGCGCTTCATGGTATCGCGTACAGGCATTGCCAAAATAGCACCTTGGGGAAATTGCACTCTGGATGCGAGTAACTTGTCGATATCTGTCGCGGTTAAACAAGGTCTTGCCGCATCATGCACTAAGGCCCAACTGTGCTCGGGCGCAATTTGCAGCGCCGCCAACACAGAATCAGCGCGCTCACCGCCACCTAATACTGTAATCAATTTGGGGTGCACGGCCTGTGGCAAGGTATCGAAGATAGTATCGTTCGAATGTAAGGCGACGATCACTTGAGAAATGTGCGGATGGGACAAGAGCTTATCTAAGGTATGAGCAAGAATACTCTGGCCGCACACCTCAAGATATTGCTTAGGTCTGTCGGCGCCCATACGGCTACCTATGCCCGCAGCTGGAACGATGGCAACCACAGCTTGAGTGACATGCTCAGCTTGGCGCTGCAATTCAATTTGTGTTACCAGATCAGATTGGCTATCGGGATTGGATTGTTCATTTAATCCAAGATCTAAATGTCCTAGCTCTGTCATCCTAACTCCATATTACTGAGATGGACTCGATACCGAGCGCTCACCACCCACGACGCGATAGAAGGTCTCGCCTTCTTTAACCATGCCAAGTTCGTTACGTGCGCGCTCTTCGATGGCTTCTGTACCACTTTTCAGATCGATGATTTCTTCCTTCAGCACTTGGTTACGCTCATTGAGTTTGGCGTTACCTTCTTGCTGGGCGGCAATTTGTTTTTGCAGAACGAAATATTCAGGAAGACTATTACCTCCCGACCAAAGACGGAATTGCAGTACACCGAGTAGCACTATGAGTGCAATGACAAAAAATTTCATGGAGGAATTAGCGTCAGTATCTTGGATTAAAAAAATATACAGCAGATAGTACAACAAAAAAGGCCACCAAGTGGTGGCCTTTTTACATCAAATATTAAATTACGCCTGACCTTTGATCTCTTTCAAACCACGGTATGGGGCTTTTTCACCTAATTGCTCTTCGATGCGCAGCAATTGGTTGTATTTAGCGACACGGTCAGAACGACACAGTGAACCGGTTTTGATTTGACCAGCAGCAGTACCCACGGCTAAGTCAGCAATGGTTGAATCTTCAGTCTCACCACTACGATGTGAAATCACGGCGGTATAACCCGCTTCTTTCGCCATACGAATGGCCGCTAAAGTCTCAGTCAATGAACCAATTTGGTTAAACTTGATAAGGATTGAGTTAGCAATACCGTTTTCAATACCACGGGTTAAGATTTTAGTGTTAGTAACGAATAAATCGTCGCCCACTAATTGGATCTTGTCGCCCATGATTTGAGTTTGGTAAGCCCAACCATCCCAATCTGATTCGTCTAAGCCATCTTCGATAGACACGATTGGGTATTGGTCAGCCAATGATTTTAAGAAATCAGAGAAACCGTTCGAGTCGAAGACTTTGCCTTCGCCCGCTAAATCGTATTTGCCGTCTTTGTAGAATTCAGATGCAGCGCAATCCAGCGCTAACGTGACATCAGTACCTAACTTGTAGCCAGCCAGTTCAACCGCTTCTTTGATAATGGCTAACGCATCAGCGTTTGACGCTAAGTTAGGTGCAAAACCACCTTCGTCACCCACAGAAGTGCTTAGGCCTTTGTCGTGCAATACTTTTTTCAACGTATGGAAGATTTCAGCGCCCATGCGCAGTGCTTCACGGAAGGTTTTCGCGCCAACAGGTTGCACCATGAATTCTTGAATATCAACGTTGTTATCCGCGTGCTCGCCACCGTTTAAGATGTTCATCATAGGCACAGGCATAGAATATTGGCCTGGTGTACCGTTTAATTCAGCGATATGCGCGTATAAAGGAATACCTTTAGATGCTGCTGCTGCTTTAGCAGCCGCTAAAGACACAGCCAGAATCGCGTTTGCGCCTAACTTGTCTTTGTTTTCTGTGCCATCTAGGTCGATCATGATTTGATCAAGCTCAGCTTGTGCAGTCGCATCTTTGCCTAATAATGCAGCGCGGATGACACCGTTTACGTTAGCAACAGCTGTTAATACGCCTTTGCCTAAATAACGGCTCTTATCGCCATCACGTAATTCTAACGCTTCACGGCTACCGGTTGATGCACCAGAAGGCGCCGCAGCCATACCCACAAAACCACCTTCTAAATGCACTTCGGCTTCAACAGTTGGGTTACCACGAGAATCCATAATCTCGCGACCAATCACGTTAATAATCTTAGCCATAACACCCTCGATTTAAGTTTAAAGATAAAAGAAAAAACCAATACCTATGGAAATAAATGGAAGTCACATACCGCAGAAAATAACAAAATTCCATTTACGGTTTGCGTCCATACAGATGCAACTAGTACGCATGCTGTTTATACCCAGAGGTATTAAGTTCTTATGTTTCAAGTCTGATGAGTGTAACAAAAGGCCGGCCCCACTGTCGCGGGTCCGGCCTCAAATATTCTTACTTCAGATCACGTTTTTGATGCGCACTTGCCGCAGCAATAAACCCTTCGAACAATGGGTGACCATCGCGCGGAGTTGAGGTGAACTCAGGATGGAATTGACCTGCAACAAACCATGGGTGATCTTTTAATTCGATCATTTCCACCAGCTTGCGATCAGAAGACAGACCGCTGAAGATCATGCCAGCTTGCTCTAAACGCTCTCTGTATTTGTTGTTCACTTCGTAACGGTGACGGTGACGTTCTACACAGCTATTGCCTTTGTAGGCTTGAGCCGCTTTTGAACCCTCGAGTAAATGACACAATTGAGCGCCTAAACGCATAGTGCCACCTAAGTCAGACGCCTCATGGCGCTGCTCAATATTACCTTCTTCGTCAATCCATTCAGTGATCAAACCCACCACTGGGAACGGTGTTTCTTTATTAAATTCAGTTGAATGTGCATCAGCCATACCTGCAACATTACGCGCAAATTCAATCAGTGCTACTTGCATACCTAAACAAATACCGAAATACGGTAAATTGTTTTCACGGGCAAATTTTGCCGCCAGTATCTTACCTTCAACACCACGCTCACCAAAACCGCCTGGTACTAAGATACCGTCTAAGCCTTGTAAGACTTCTTCGCCTTTAGCTTCTACGGTTTGTGAATCAATGTACTTGATGGTCACAGATACGCGGTTTTTAAGGCCAGCGTGTTTTAATGCTTCGTTAACTGACTTATAGGCATCTGGCAGTTCAATGTATTTACCCACCATACCAATAACGACTTCGCCGTTTGGATTAGCTTCTTGATAAATCACATTTTCCCACTCAGACAGATCCGCTTCACGGCATTCTAAACCGAAACGCTTAACCACTAAGTCATCCAAACCTTGTGAACGTAACAAAGCTGGGATTTTATAAATACTATCAACATCTTTTAATGAAATAACCGCACGCTCTTCGACGTTACAGAACAGCGAGATTTTGGCTTTTTCATTAGCAGGAATCGCACGGTCACCACGGCAAACCAACACATCTGGTGCAATACCGATAGAACGCAGCTCTTTCACTGAGTGTTGAGTTGGCTTAGTTTTCACTTCGCCAGCAGCACCTAAGAAAGGCACTAAGGTTAAATGCATGAAAAGAGTACGATCACGACCCAGCTCAACACCGAGCTGACGGATAGACTCTAGGAACGGCAAGGATTCGATATCACCCACAGTACCGCCGATTTCGACGATAGCGACATCATGGCCTTCGCCACCGGCTAATACTTTTTCTTTAATCGCATTAGTGATGTGTGGGATAACCTGAATGGTTGCGCCCAAATAATCGCCACGACGTTCTTTACGTAATACTTCTTCGTAAATACGACCGGTAGTGAAGTTGTTACGACGATTCATCTTAGTACGAATGAAACGCTCGTAGTGACCCAAGTCGAGATCTGTTTCTGCACCGTCTTCAGTAACAAATACTTCGCCATGTTGGGTTGGGCTCATGGTACCCGGATCAACGTTAATGTAAGGGTCCAGTTTCATGATGGTTACATTGAGACCGCGGGCCTCTAAAATTGCAGCTAATGATGCTGCTGCAATGCCTTTACCTAGTGATGAAACAACGCCACCAGTAACGAAGATATACCTTGTAGTCATGCTGAACCTGAGAAAATGAGTTTGAAAATACGTGCTTGTAAGAAAGCACTAGGACGGGGCAGTAGTATACCAAAGGCGGCGCGATTCGACAAACACCAATCGGGATAATTTGCCGTTTATCTCGTCTCCATCGCTTTTACTTGGTCCCAATAGGCATCGAGCTCCATTAATGTGTGCTCTTCCATGCTTTTACCGCTGTCACTCGCCAACTGTTCTACACCGCGAAAACGGCGTTCAAATTTAAGGTTAGCTTGGCGCAACGCTTGTTCTGGATCGACCTTAAGATGGCGAGCTAAATTCACCACGGCAAACAGCAAGTCGCCCATTTCGGACTGCACTTTAGCTTGGTCTTGCTCGTCTTGATTCACTTCATGCAAGACTTCATCGATTTCTTCATGGATTTTAGCGACCACAGGTTCAAGTTCGGCCCAATCAAACCCGACTCGCGCCACCCTTTGCTGAATTTTGATTGAGCGCGACAGCGCAGGTTGGGTACGCGGAATATTGTCTAACGCAGAAACCACAGTATCTGCTTGGGTTTCACCCGCCACTTGCAGGGCCTTTTGTTCACGCTCAATCGCTTTAATTGCTTCCCAATTGGCTTTCATCGCTTGGGCGCTATCGCCTATTTGCGGATTTTGTTCGCCAAACACATGGGGATGACGGCGGGTCAACTTGTCGCTGATTTTCTCAATCACTGTGGCAAAATCAAACAGCCCCTGCTCTTTACCGAGCTGACAATAAAATACGATTTGAAATAATAAATCCCCAAGTTCATCGGGCAACTCATCCCAGGCTAAACGCTCTATGGTATCGGCAACTTCATAGGCTTCCTCTAAAGTAAAAGGCACTATGGTTTGAAAGGTTTGTGCTTTATCCCACGGGCAACCCGTGTGCGGATCACGCAGTTTTTCCATAATGTTAAGCAGCGGCTCAACATCTGTTATAGAAAATCCCGTTGTAGAAGGTTCCGTGGTTGAAAATGAAGTTAATGGCGCAGTTTGGGAAGTCATGCTTACCTCCTTTAAAGATAAATGCTAAAACAGGCTAAATACTGAGGATGAACAAAAAGAATACGCCTCAGCAGTGCTTGTTAGTAAAAGGCTATAATAACGCGATGATAAGCGAGGTAAAATAAAAGCGCTATTTTGATGCTGAGATCAGATCTTAGGGTTCTTATTTAATAGGTCTTATTTTAACTAAAAGTGCATTCGCGCCATGTAGTGGTGAAATTCACCCAAAGAGCAATAAATCGACGATTTAACGACCCAATAAATTCTCATCTATGTCCTGCATACAAGTATTTAGCGCAAGCCATCTTAAATGATAAGATACGCAGCAATATTTCAATGAAGCTAAAACTCACTGAGTGAAGACCTAACAATTTCGGCCTAACTATACATGTGATGAATGCATGTGATAAATGCTCGTAATGAGCGCAGCGTGATAAATACGGTCATTCGATTTATTTGATTATGTTAGGTGTATTTCTATTCTGTCGCCCAAAATGGGGCGTACTCCCTTATAGATTTGAGCATTACTGGAGACAAAATTCATGACAAACGCGAATGTGGATGCCACGCCGTTAACGACTAAGCCATCACAAGATGGTTTTTATATGCCCGCCGAATGGGCGGCGCAGCAAGCCGTATGGATGATTTGGCCATATCGTCCCGATAATTGGCGCTCTGCTGGGGCTTATGCTCAAGCAACCTTTGCTAAAGTGGCCGATGCCATTGGTGGTGCAACGCCCGTGTATATGGGTGTACCTAAAGCCTTTTTAGCTGAAGCTCAAAAAGTGATGCCATCGCACGTCACCTTGGTTGAAATGGACAGTAACGATTGCTGGGCTCGCGATACAGGGCCAACCGTAGTTGTGAATGATAATGGCGAATGCCGTGGCGTTGACTGGGGCTTTAACGCTTGGGGCGGCCATAACGGTGGTTTGTACTTCCCATGGGATAAGGACGAACAAGTTGCACAGCAAATGCTTAAGCAACATGGGTTTGCCCGTTACAGCGCGCCGCTGATCCTCGAAGGGGGTTCTATCCATGTTGACGGTGAAGGCACATGTATGACGAGTGCCGAATGTTTACTCAACGCCAACCGCAACCCAGATCTGACGAAAGAACAGATTGAAGACTTACTGCGTGAATATTTGAATGTTAAGCAGTTTATCTGGTTGCAAGATGGCGTGTATATGGATGAGACCGATGGCCATATCGACAATATGTGCTGTTTTGCCCGTCCTGGTGAAGTCATTCTGCACTGGACTGATGATGAGACCGATCCCCAGTATCCTCGCTCAAAAGCGGCGCTCGATGTGCTGCAAAATACCGTGGATGCCAAAGGCCGTAAGTTAAAAATCCATCTGTTGCCACAACCTGGGCCGCTATATTGCACCGAAGAAGAATCAAAAGGTGTGACCGAAGGCACTGGCGTGCCACGCACGGCGGGTGAGCGTTTAGCCGGTTCTTATGTGAACTTTTTAATCACCAATCATCGCATCGTGTTCCCACTGCTTGATCCTGCAACCGATGATATCGCCGCCCAAAAACTGCAGGAAATCTTCCCAGAGCATGAGATTGTGGGTGTGCCAGCCCGTGAGATTTTATTAGGTGGCGGCAATATCCATTGTATTACCCAACAGATCCCCTCTGGAAAGTAACCCCAAGGAGAACATAATGACGATTGATGTCACTGTTGTTGTAACACCATTGGCTTTCAGCGGGAGGGCGTAAGATGTTTGAAGTTACTGAAGTTTCCATTGCCGAGCTGCGTGCAGCACTCGAATCTGGCCGCACCACCGCGATTGAGTTGGTGAAGTCGTATCTCGCGCGGGTTGAGGCGTATGACGGCCCAGCGACCCAGACTAAGCTCAATGCATTAGTGGTACACAATCCCGATGCGCTTAAAGAAGCTGAGGCGTCAGATGCGCGCCGCGCTAGAGGTGAAACCTTAAGCCCACTCGATGGTATTCCTTACACTGCCAAAGACAGCTATCTGGTTAAGGGACTGACGGCGGCGTCTGGCAGTCCAGCGTTTAAGAATTTGGTTGCCCAATACGATGCCTTTGCCGTTGAGCGCCTACGCGCCGCGGGTGCCATTTGCTTAGGCAAAACCAATATGCCACCCATGGCCAATGGCGGCATGCAGCGTGGTCACTATGGCCGCGCCGAAAGTCCATACAATGCTAACTACCTCACAGCACCGTTCGCCTCGGGCTCTTCTAATGGGGCGGGCACAGGCACGGCGGCAAGTTACTCTGCTTTTGGTCTTGCTGAAGAAACTTGGTCGAGCGGCCGTGGGCCAGCATCGAATAATGGTTTGTGCGCCTATACCCCGTCGCGGGGCGTGATTTCTGTGCGTGGCAACTGGCCGTTGACACCGACCATGGATGTCGTCGTGCCTTATACTCGTACTATGGCAGACATGCTCGAAGTGCTGGATGTGATTGTTGCGGATGACCCTATCACCCGTGGTGACCTATGGCGTCTACAACCTTGGGTTGAGATCCCTAAAGCCTCCACAGTCCGTCCAGCATCTTATCTGGCGCTTGCCGCTTCAGCCGACACCCTTAAAGGTAAGCGTTTCGGGGTACCGCGCATGTTCATCAATAAGGATGAATTAGCGGGCACCAGCGAAAACCCAGGTATCGGTGGCCCAACGGGCCAACGTATCCATACTCGCCAATCGGTTATCGATTTGTGGGAAGCGGCACGCAAAGCCTTGGAAGCTGTCGGCGCCGAAGTGATTGAAGTGGACTTTCCGCTGGTATCAAATTGCGAAGGTGATCGCCCAGGTGCGCCGACTGTCTTCAACCGCGGCATAGTCACGCCTCAGTTCCTCCATGATGAGCTATGGGAACTCTCCGGTTGGGCGTTCGATGAATTCCTGCGTGCTAACAATGACCCTAAACTCAACAAGCTTGAAGATGTTAACGGCTATCTGATTTTCCCCCACGATTTAGGCACCTTGCCGAATCGTGAGGGCGACCTCGCCGCGGGCATGGATGAGTACGTCAACATGGCCAAACGCGGTCTTAAATCCTATGACCAGATCGACAGCATTCCCGATGGTCTGCGTGGCTTAGAGAAGACTCGTAAGCTAGATCTCGAAGACTGGATGGACGAGCTTAAGCTCGATGCCGTGCTGTTCCCCACCGTGGCAGATGTCGGCCCTGCCGATGCGCATGTGAATCCGGCTTCCGCCGATATCGCTTGGAGCAACGGAGTGTGGGTGGCAAACGGCAACCTAGCGATTCGTCACTTAGGGGTACCGACTGTGACTGTGCCTATGGGCGTGATGGCCGATATTGGCATGCCAGTCGGTTTGACCTTCGCCGGTCGCGCCTATGACGATAATAACCTGCTTAAATTTGCAGGTGCATTTGAGTCAACAGGTGACAGGCGCATGATCCCGCCACGTACACCAAAGCTTGGCCAATAAGCGCTAAGACAATGCATAAACCTAAGCACTAAATGTATGAGCTTAAAAATGAAAACGGGATTGGCATCAATTTGCCAATCCCGTTTTTTTTAATACCGACGTCGATACCCTTTCAACAAAGCTGGATTCATGCTGCTATAAAACATGCTGCTGTAAAAAAGACAGCAACACTTAACACGTCTTATCTTAATGCCAAGAGTTCTTTTCTGACGATCTCTGCGCCTGCACTTAAGGCGTTGAGTTTGCCTCTTGCGATTTGATGAGATAAAGGCGTCATACCACAGTTGGTACAAGGATAAAGCTTGTCGGCATCGACAAATTTAAGGGCTTTTCGTAGGGTGTCAGCGACTTCCTCTGCGGTTTCAATCGTGTCGGTGGCAACATCAATCGCGCCGACCATGACTTTCTTACCGCGAATGAGTTCAAGTAGCTCCATTGGCACATGGGAGTTGTGACATTCTAGCGAGATAATATCGATATTCGATTTTTGCAGTTTAGGAAACACTTCTTCATATTGGCGCCACTCTGAGCCCAAGGTTTTTTTCCAATCTGTATTGGCTTTGATGCCATAACCATAACAAATATGCACCGCCGTTTCGCATTTTAGCCCTTCAATGGCTCTTTCTAAACACGCGATACCCCAATCGTTTACCTCATCGAAAAACACATTAAAAGCCGGCTCATCAAATTGGATAATATCAACACCCGCCGCTTCTAATTCTTTGGCTTCCTCATTAAGAATTTTGGCAAATTCCCAAGCAAGCTTTTCGCGACTTTTATAATGGTCATCATAAAGCGTATCTATCATGGTCATAGGGCCAGGTAGGGCCCATTTAATCGGTTGCGTAGTTTGCTTGCGTAAAAATTTGGCATCTTCAACAAACACCGACTTTTGGCGGCTCACTGGGCCGACAACCGTAGGCACGCTCGCATCATAGCGATCACGAATTTTAACGATTTTACGTTTTGAAAAATCAACGCCATTGAGGTGCTCAATAAAGGTAGTGACAAAATGTTGCCGCGTTTGCTCGCCATCACTGACAATATCAATCCCTGTTTGCTGTTGATCTTGTAATGACAAACGCAGTGCATCGTGTTTACCGGTAATTAATTCCTCTCCTTGCAATTTCCATGGAGACCACAGCGTTTCAGGCTCTGCAAGCCATAAAGGTTTAGGTAAACTGCCCGCAGTTGAAGTCGGTAACAGTCTGTTGTTAATCAGGGTTTTATTAAGTCGTGTTGTCATAATAATGATGCCGTATTGGGTTAATTATTGAGCGTGACGATTAGGCTCAGAGCGACTAATCGTAATTAGCAGACCATTGTTCAAAAAACGTTTGATAGGGTTTGATAAAGTGCTCCGCTGCAAATTTGCCTTGCTCATTCGCCAATTGGCTACGTTCAGCTCGATCATAAACAATTTGAGTCAGTGAATGATCCAAGTTTTTCAAATTAGGTTGATAGCATTTTCCGGCAACAGCATTGGCATTATAAATCTCAGGGCGATAGATTTTTTGAAAAGTTCCCATAGTGCTGATGGTGCTTATCAACTCAAGATGGGTGTAATCATTGAGTAAATCACCAACGAAATAAAAAGCTAAAGGCGCCACGCTATTTGGTGGCATAAAATAGCGCACCTGTAAGCCCATTTTTTTGAAATATTGCTCAGTTAAAGACGATTCATTTGGCTGATATTCAACCCCTAATACGGGATGTTGATTCTCAATTCTATGATAGGTTTTATTATCCGACACACTGAGGCAGATAACCGGTGGCTTATTAAAATTCTGTTTGTAAGTATCAGAATGAACAAAAGACTGAAATAGCTTTCCATGTAGACCACCAAAATCATCTGGAATACTAAATTTGGCTTGGCCCTTATTATGCTCTGCCAGTAATACGCTAAAGTCATAATCGCGTACGTAAGATGAAAAGTTATTACCGACAATGCCTTCAATACGTTTATTGGTTTTATGATCAATAATATTGGTTTTCAATACTTCAATCGATGGGAAGGTTTGGCCACTGCCGTCAATATCCAAATTAACGGAGATGATTTCCAACTCGACGCTATAACGATCGCCTTTAGGGTTATCCCAATGCGCTAAGGCATTAAAACTGTTATCAATCATCTTTAACGCGTTGCGTAAGTTCGCTTGGCGATGACTGCCTCTGGCCAAATTAGCAAAGTTGGTCGTGATACGCGTCTTGTCTGAAGGATGATAATTTTCATCAAGACAAATGCTGTTAATCGTAAATGTAAAATGCTTATTCATAGTGATCCAGTATCCCATTGTCTGATTTCAAACCTGAGTTTATGCCCTGCGCTTCTAGCTTCTCGACCCGACTCTGATAGACATTATTAGTGTTCTGTCTGAGGTTCTATTTAACTTAAGTGCCGATGACTTAAGTCCTGATGGTTTAGCTAGTGTGCAACTTCAAGCTTGTCTAATATTTCGCTTGGAGTCATTTATACGTGGTTCGGCACATGAACAAAAACGGTTTTATTTCACATAGAACATGAGCCATATTCATGATCAATTAGCATAGCGTTGTTGGTTAAATCATTCCGTAGCGCGTAATAACTCCTCGGAGGCTGGCCGATTAGATAATTTGCTTGCAAAAGGGAATACCCAGAATTGCTGGAGCACATTTTTCCTAATTAGTCATAAGTTGAGCAGTAATCTCATGGCGAATAGCACCATCAACTTTAGCTAATTTCGTTAAATTTATTAACGACCAATAAAAGCAATATACGCCAACTCACTTTCTGCACGACTTGTTCTTATCATTCTAATAATTCGCAAGATTGCTTTTAGAAACAACCGTTGATATGGTAGATTTTTAAACAACGCCACCAGCAAAACCTAGTGAAAACTATTGCTGTTCAGCATATCTCGGAGATGGATTTTTATGGTTGTTGAGCAGCAACTGGAACGTGCGCGTCTGGAATTACTTGATATGGGTCTTCGATCCAACCCTCAGCTGAATTACCGAAGTGGTAGTAAAGCCCTCGACATTATTGATGAGCAATCTGCCAAGATATTTGAAATGCTCGTTGAGCAAGAAAACACACTCAGCTTTTTACCACTGCCAGAAGCTTATCAGCAAAAAATTGCCGACAGTGAAGATGAAGGATCATTCTTTCAGACCGACGATGATTTGGAATTGCCACCTCTTGATTTATACCTCGAACAGAAAAAGGGAGTGGCCCGCTTCACCGACAAATACCTACAAACCGGATTAGTGCCCGCCAAGCTGGATAAAGCCCTGCTGAAACTGGAAACCGAAGCCCATACAATGCTGCAAGAACAAGGTGTTGAGGTTCTGTATTTAGCACTTGGTTTTTTACAGTGGAATGAGCCAACAAACTCATCTGTTTCAAGATATGCACCTTTAATTCTGATCCCAGTTCAACTAATGCGATCATCAGCCAGAGATAGCTTCAAATTGCGCTACACCGGCGAAGAGCTGGGTTCAAACCTGACCTTAGCTGCAAAACTAAGGACTGAATTTAAGTTAATGCTTCCCGCTTATTCTGATGAGATGGTCATCACAGATTATTATCAGGCGGTATCAGATGCGATTACTGTGCAACCTTCATGGCGAGTGCATCAGGACAAAATTGGTTTAGGGCTGTTCTCTTTTGGCAAGTTTCAAATGTACATGGACTTGGACCCTACAGGCTGGCCGGAAGGAAAAAAACCATCACAGTTACCTTTAATTGGCCGCTTATTTCGTGATGGCTTTCCCCACGATGCAGAGATCAATCCTGCAGATCTGAATCATCCAGAAAAACTCCACTTGGTAAAAGACGCCGATTCTAGCCAGATTGAAGCAATCTTAGCGATGAAATCTGGCGCGGACCTGATCATTCAAGGGCCGCCAGGTACAGGTAAATCCCAAACTATCACCAACATTATTGCCGAAGCGGTTGCGCTGGGTAAAAAGGTGCTGTTTGTTGCACAAAAAATGGCAGCACTTGAGGTGGTGAAAAAACGCCTTGATGAAACTCATATGGGCTACGCCGTACTCGAACTACATAGTCACAAAAGTACCAAGAAATCTGTGCTTGGTTCTATTGCTGAGTCACTTGAGCAAGGTCGGCCACAAACAGCAAACCGGGAGCAAGAGTTTTCAGATTTAGCGGAATCAAAAGCCTCGCTGGATGCTTATGTGCATGCCATCCGAGCCCCTATTCTGCGTAGCGGTATCAATTACATTGAAGCGTTGGGCTCATTGCTACAATTGAAGACAAAGGATCCCGACAACTCCTTACCAGCCCTCCCCTTTAGCTACTTCGAACAATGGACAGCTGAGGAGTACAGTAATGCGAGGAAACTGGTTACGGAATTAGTACAGCAACTAGCACGCATTGGCATACCTGCAGCGCATCCATTTGCGATGTCTGGTCGCACTGACTTTTCACCTGCATTGCAGCAGGCATTAACCTCTACTTTGGTAGAAATAAGCCAGTTGCTTAGCCAACTTGATACGCAAACTCAAACCGTCAGTGTTTTTCTGCAGCTTGATAAACCACAAAGCTTGCAACAAGTCGCACCGCTGATTTCAACAACGAGCTGGCTATCCGAAGTGCCAGATCTTAAAAGCGTTAAAGTAAATAACCCCATATGGGCTTTAGAAAAAAAGCGGATCGATAACGGCCTGACCTGCCTAGCTAATTTCTTATCACTCAAAGCCAGCTGCGAACAGCACTTTATCACGCAGGCGCTGGATGCCGATTTACTGAGTATCCGCCAAGGCTTGATTGGCAAAACAGATAAATGGTGGCGTTTCCTGTCGTCCAGCTATCGCCAAGCCAAAGCACAGCTAGCAGGGCTTTGGCTTGGCGCTCTGCCCGCTTCGTCTACCGACTGGCTTACTGCATTAGATACTGCTTTAACTTACCAAAGCACGAAAAAAGAGCTAACTAGCTACCACCCCCTGTTATCTGAAGCTTTTGGCGCGCAGTGGCAAGGCGAATTTTCGGAGCACAATGAATTAACGCAAATTCACAGCTGGATAAACACCTTTTATGCAAAGGTAAACCGTGTTGAATTGTCGCAGTCATTGGCTGAACTGATTGATACGGGCCTTGATAAAAAGCTGCTGCGTGACCAGACGAACTCACTGACAGCGCTTTGTAACGCTATTGCAGTGCAGGCACAAACGCTGCAAGAGCTGATACAAATCCCCGACAGCAATCCAAACCATGACTTAGCAGCAATGCAATTTACGCAACTAAATGTCTGGTTAGAAGGCTGGAAAAACTCTGCCCTACTTTACGATTTTGCACGCTACAACCAGATTATTAAGGCGTTTGAGCCTTATAACATCAAGGACTTCACTAAACATGCTTACTCATGGCATGCAGCCCCAGACTTGCTAATGACGGTATTCGAACTTAGCTATTATTCTGGTCTGGTTAACTATGCCTATGACAGCTCAGAAGCAATACGGCACTTTGACCGCAATAAACATGAACAAAGCCTACGCGACTTTAAACGTATTGATGGTAACAGTTTGTTTTTCGCTCAAGAGTTTTTAGTAAACAGCCTGTACGAGCGCTTGCCAAAGAAAACAGCTAAAGGTGAAATGGAATTAGTACTGCGTGAGTTAGGTAAGAAAAAACGCCATATTCCTATTAGGAAATTGCTGGCTGAAGCAGGTAACGTGATCCAGCAAGTAAAACCTATTTTTATGATGAGCCCTATGTCCATCGCCACCTACCTAAAACAAGGTGCGTTAGATTTTGACCTGGTGATTTTTGACGAAGCAAGTCAAATTCCAGCACCCGATGCCTTAGGCGCAATGCTGCGCGGGCGGCAAGTGATTGTGGTAGGTGACAGTAAGCAAATGCCACCAAGCAACCTATTTGGTAAAGCTGTTGAACTGGAAGAGGAAGAACTGGAAAACAGCGCCACCGCAGAAATGGAAAGTATTCTGGCATTAATGGAAGCCCGTGGTGCGGCAAGTAAAATGCTGCGCTGGCACTACCGTTCTCGCCACGATTCACTGATCGCAGTGTCCAACGACCAGTTTTATAAAAACAAGTTAGTGGCCTTTCCAAGCCCAGGCTTTCACCCCGATGCAACAGGACTGAAGTTTCATTATTTACCTGAAACACATTACGACAAAGGCAGCTCTCGCACTAATACTGGCGAAGTAAAAGCTGTTGTAGCAGCAGTACTGAATCACGCTTTAACTAAACCTCACCTATCGTTAGGCGTTGTTGCGTTTAGCCTTTCGCAGCGAGATGCTATCTTGCTTGAGCTGGAAAAAGTGCGCCGCTTACAGCCAGAAACTGACGAATTCTTTGCACGCCATGCAGGTGGCGATGAGTTTTTTGTAAAGAACCTGGAGAACGTGCAAGGCGACGAGCGCGACGTTATTTTGATCAGCATTTGTTACGGAAAAACCAGCACAGGCCAGCTGAGCCAGAATTTTGGCCTTCTGAACAAACCAGGCGGCGAACGGCGATTAAACGTATTGATTTCACGTGCACGATTGGCAATGGAAGTGTTTGCCAACTTCAAAGGTGATGAACTGAAAGTTGGCGCAGACAGCCCTTTTGGTGTGCGTTCACTGCAAATCTTTTTGCAGTTTGCCGAATCTGGCCAGTTGAACAAAGCCTATGAAAAACAGCAGGAACAAAACTTTGCTTTTGGCGCCCTGCTGCATCAGGCAATACAGCGTTTGGGGTATCAGGTAGCCACCCGAGTCGGCAGTCAGGGTTATTACATCGACTTAGCCATCAAGCATCCTGAAGACCCAAGTAAATTTGTATTGGCGCTGGAATATGACGGCGCAGGCTATTATGGAGCTACTTCGGCACGAGACCGCGAAAGGTTGCGGCAAAGTGTACTGGAAGGTCTTGGCTGGAGCTTTGAACGCATTTGGTCTACTGACTGGTTTCGAGATCCAGAGGCAGAGTTACATCGCCTGAAAGTACTC
This sequence comes from Shewanella oncorhynchi, assembly GCF_030848765.1. Classification (NCBI taxonomy): domain Bacteria; kingdom Pseudomonadati; phylum Pseudomonadota; class Gammaproteobacteria; order Alteromonadales; family Shewanellaceae; genus Shewanella; species Shewanella oncorhynchi. The sequence goes on along the minus strand of NZ_CP132914.1, from coordinate 1,341,099 downwards.
ATAGACAAAGCCATAACCCAACATGACGAACTGATGGTAACAATGGCTGCACAAGCCACTAGCACCAGACAAGTGAAACACAAAGTTGCTGCGCCAGAGACCATTGCAACGCCAATAATGCGGGTTGAAGAAGAACAACCAGAATTTGAAGCCTGTACTACACCCTATAAAAAAGCCGATGTGTCTAAGCTCAATATTCCACATGTCGATGATTTCAGCGCCATCCCTTTAAGTATGTTGGTGTATGCGGTTGAACGTATTGTTGAAACCGAATACCCAATATTCACCAGCCTAGTTGCAACTCGTTTAGCCAACGCTGCCGGCCTGACAAGGGTTGGCGCCAAAATTAAACGCACTGTAGACCAAGCCATTACAGGCGCTGTTGCCAAAGGATTAATCCAGTTAGATAGCGATGAAGTGTTATGGCCGCATGGCCGCAATACAGTCAAGTTAAGAAACTGGAACAGCGTCGACACAGCCACCCGTAAGCTGGAAAACGTCTGTGATGCCGAGCTCACAAACGCCTTATTGCTGACAGTGCAAGACGCCCACGCTATCAGCGTAACGGACGCAGCATCAGCTGCTTTGGGCTTATTGGGTTTTCAGCGCGCGACAGCTCAGGCGGCAGAACGGATGGCGAAGTTAGCGCAGATTCAGTGTGATAAAAATGTGTTGGTTTGTGAGAATGAGCGGTTGAAAATATCAATCAATAAATCAGGCAACCAATAAATCAGGCCATATATGGCCTGATTTTCTCTGCTTAATAGGCACTTGTCAGTCTCATCTATCGGATAACAGGCCATATATGGCCCGTTAATCCTCTGAAATGAAAGCGTACAAAGGCGATCTTGAGAAGCATATCTTCGATTGGTAGGTGGGGATCTTCAACGCCCAGCGCAATCACATTAGCGCCTTCGCAGCTATCATATCTGTTGCATACCGTACAGACGGATACCTATGGTCAAGTCCAGACTGGCATAGGTTGGCAATATAAGTCGTCTCAATTTGCCCAATCATTAGCGTCGAAAATGAAACCCTTCTTGAGCAATTTTGATATTTAGGAGACACACCATGATTGAAAAAATCGCAACTATCCAATGGCAAGGTCAAGGTAAGAAAGGCCAAGGTAAAATAAGTACCGAGACCGGTGCACTGAAGCAATATCCTTACGGCTTCGGTAGCCGCTTCGAGGATGACCATCGTGGCACGAACCCTGAAGAGATACTAGCTGCCGCCCATGCCGCGTGTTTTACGATGGCGTTTTCATTCGCCTGCGACAAGGCAGGGTTTATCACCGCCAATATCGATACCAAGGCAAGTGTGCGTCTAGCTAAACAAGGCGAAGGTTTTGTTATAGACCGCATCGCGTTGACGATGAGCGCAGAGGTTGCGGGCATCGACGAAGCGAAATTCCAAGAGATTGCGGCTGCGGCAAAGTGTGACTGTCCGGTATCGAAGGCCCTTGCTGGTGTTGAAGAGATTACCCTGCAAGCGACACTGAAATAACTCATCTCCTGAGACACGGTATCAGCCAGCGCTATGTGGCTAAGCTGTACTAACACTAGCCGCCAGATCTGCCGCTAAAATTCATTTTTTAATTGGTGTGTTCATATCGCCCACTAAAAATGTTTCCCACAGCCCTTAAAACATTACCGATTGTCTTTTCTATGGTGAATGACCAGCGGTCTGGTGTCAGTGCATTCACGCACCCATTAATAGTTTGGATTTGGCTGCGAACTCGGCGACTTAGGCATCTGGCAGTTCGTCACTTCCACAAAATGATACTTACGTTAGATAGCGTACGGACAGCGTCGCCGCTTTTGCATACTACATAGGTATATCGACCCTCTAGGAAAACAAACATTCGAAGGAGACAGTGCTTATGTTACGCACAGTTAAGAATATGGAGGACTATGTCATCAGCGCTACAGATGGCAACATTGGTCATGTTAAAGATGTCTATTTCGATGACGAAACTTGGTGCATTCGCTATCTCGTTGTTGACACTGGCACTTGGCTTTCCAGTAGAAAAGTACTGATTTCGCCTATCTCGATAGGCCAAGCTAACTGGGCGGACAAGCTGTTGCCCGTCTCTATCACAAAAGTTCAAGTCGAGAACAGCCCCGATATCAGCACCCAAAAACCTGTCTCTCGACAGCAAGAAATTCGCTTACTTGAGTACTACGGCTATCCCTATTATTGGGGCGGTGACGGGATGTGGGGCGGGGGTGTGTATCCGAATATGATGTTAACGGGCTACGTCGGCTTAGCGTCTCCACCTGATGTCGAACATCCAGAAATGGCTAAGACTAATGTACAAACTAAAGCCAAGCAGCACCAAGATGACGACATTCATCTGCGTAGTTGTCAGGCGGTAATCGACTACCGCATTCATGCGACCGATGGTGACATTGGCCACATACAGGACCTGCTTATCGATGAAGAAACTTGGGCCATTCGATACCTGATAGTGAATACGAGTAACTGGTGGCTAGGTCATCAAGTGCTGATTCCTGCTGATTGGATCGAAGATGTGAGTTGGCCCGATGCCAAGGCGTCTGTCAATCTGACACGACAGGCAGTGAAAGACGCTCCGCCGTATAACCCAACGGTGCCAGTGGACCGTAAGACAGAAATGCATATTTACCATCATTATGGTCGCCCCAGTTATTGGCCGGATGACAAGAAACATGAAAGCATAAAATCCCCCCTAAAAGCACGTTAGACACAAACGACGATCATGTTAAGAGGTGCTAAATGTTAGTTGAAGCTATCTCTAAATCCACAGAATCATCTACAGAAGCGAAAAGTGTCGCTATTTTTGGTAGTGGTATTGCCGGACTAACGGCAGCGCATGAATTTGCAAAACTTGGGTATAAAGTGAAGATATTCGAGGCGAATGCGGATGCAGGTGGTTTTTTTAGAAGTGCCAGAAGAAAAGAAGATCAGGGTATGCCTTCTGAATACTCTTGGCATGGAATGGGCCCTTGGTATAACAATTTTTTCGAACTCATCAAGGAGATCCCCTTTGATGAGCATTCCAGTCTCTATGACAACATTCTTTCTCGGCCAGTCGTATTCGGCTTGGCGCCTAACTCAGGTTCGGCTCACTTTGGTGACTCTCACTCCAGCAATGTCGATTTGGAGAACCTGTTTAGTATGACGACCAAAGAAAAATGGCTTTGGTGTTGGCTGATGGGAAAAGCATGGTGTTCAAATACCCGAAGTAGCCAAAAGTACAGCAACATCAACGCTAAAGAAGCTTGGCGACCTTATTTAGCCGCTTCAACACTGAGTACCTGGAGTTCCACTTTTGGCCCTTGGGTGGGCTCTGACTGGTGTCATGTTTCTTTCCATCATGTGGCGCATTTTTTCCGTAAGCAATTGGTCACTAAGTATTGCTATCGTCATCAAGCAGACAGTGAAGGCGGGCCATGGGAACACAAGGCCCGTACGGGATGGCTGCTTCTGAACGGGCCCAGCAGTGAGGTTTGGTTTGATAAGTGGGTCGATGACCTGAAGCAAAAGCAGGTTGAGTTTTATTGGCAGACCCCACTTCATCGTTTGAGTTTTGAAAATAACCGCATAACAGCAGCAGAACTGGACAATGGCGAAACCGTTCAGGCCGATATCTATGTCCTCGCACTGAATCCCTTTTCTGCGGCAGATATTCTAGACAGAACCCCGCTTCTTCAAAATCAACCGCAACTCAATCTTTTTAAATCCTTGGTACAACAGGGGCCGCATACCCAAGTGTCCTTTAGAATTGGCTTCAAAGAAAAAATGTCTTGGCCGCGAAAGCGATGCGCGCTGGTTATTTCAGACTCCGCTTTTAATCTGACACTTTTTGCTCAGGAACAAGCGTGGGGAGAGTCGAGTTATCTGGGGGACGACATTCAATCACTGTGGACTGTCACCGCTTGTGTTTCAAAAGTCCCTGGCCCAGTCCATGGCCTTTGTTTGGAGCAATGCACTGAGGAGCAATTCCTTGATGAAGTGTTATTTCAATTAAAACAGAGTCATGCCCTCGATGAATTGGTCAAAAAGGCTAACGGCGGTAAAAGCTGGCAAGATTTTTCCATCGTAAAAATCAAAGTTTGGCATGAATGGGCGTTTTCTCCCGAAGGCATAACATCGGCGCAGCCCAAATGGGTGAATTCGACCCACACCCAACAATTTATGCCACAGCAAAAGACATCAATATCCAACCTGGTTCTGGCAGGCGCTCACACCCAAACGACGGCGGATGTGTGGAGCATTGAGGCCGCGGTCGAGAGTGGCAAGCTTGCGGTAAAGGTCTTTGAGCCGCAACTCAAGGTCATTCCACAGTCGAACTTTCTGGTGTTGAACATCCTTGGGAAAGTGGATGATGTGCTTTATTACTTCAAACTGCCTAACGTGTTGGATGTTGGCTTGGTATTAATAGTTTTGTTATCTGTGAGCGCCATCGCCTTTGGCATTGGCGGATAAAGCCTTGCTTATGTAAAAGACAAATAACGCAGGGTGTATGAATGACCATGAGGATAATGCTGGCTGACAAGGTCAAAGTGAATTGCCCAACAGCGATTCCTGACGTTGATTGCGGCCATCGTCATCACCTTTTTCTGCTTGTGGACATGGCGATCTATACGTCATCTCCAAGATCAAGTGGGTGCAAGGAGTCCCTTTTTTAATTACTTTAGTTCACTCGAAATATTCGCCCTCCATAGCTCGTTCATAAGCTTAGAATCCCTAGGCTTCTATCCACAGTGTCGGAGAGTGAATGCCATGGCACACCTGTATTGGTGATATCAGGCTAACACTAAGAACATCGCAGCTGAACTAACAAGTCATGCAGCTCAATTTCCATAAAAAATAAGCCAAATGAAAAGGCGGCAGGTGAAATTCACCCTGCCGCCCTAATCCTTGATTACTTTCTTTCTAGCTTCTAGATGGTTTCTAGATACTTACTGCTTCGAAAGGCGTTGCTAGCCTTAAAGTCGTCTTGCCTCGATCACACTATCGACTTGGGTCAGTTTAGATAACACTCGCGATAAACCATCGAGGTTATAAAGCTCCAGTTCCAACTCAATCGCGGCGGTCTGATTTTTAGTGTCCGATGACGAACTCATGGCCAGTACATTGGATTTTTCAGCAGCCAGCACTGAGGTTAAGTCGCGCAATAAACCACTGCGATCGTGGGCTAATACCCGCAGACGCATGCGATAACCGCCGGAGTAATTTTCGCCCCAGACCACATCGACACCACGCTCTGGGTGAACCCGCATTAACTCTTTAACTTGTTCACAATCAGCGCGATGCACCGAAATACCACGGCCTTTAGTGATAAAACCTAAGATCTCATCACCGGGAACGGGCTGACAACAACGGGCGATATGGTTAAGCAAGTTACCCACACCGTTAACTTCAACCTGACCACGGCCACTGGAGGTCGGCTTATGTTGGCCTTTCTTAACTAACTCTTCGACGGCATCTTCTTCTGACACTTCGTCGAGTCGCAGACGGCTTTGAATATGGTTAACCACTTGATGCAGACGCACATCACCGCCGCCAATGGCCGCCAGTAAGTCATCCATGCTCGCCATATTAAAGCGCTCGACTGCAATGGCCGCGTCTTTAATTTTAAGGCTCACCCGCGCCAGTTCAGATTCGAGCATTTCTTTGCCGGCGACAATATTCTTGTCTCTGTCCTGCTGCTTAAACCAATGCTGGATTTTTGAACGCGCCCGTGAAGTACGGATATAACCTAAGTTAGGGTTAAGCCAATCGCGCTTGGGGTTGGGCTGTTTCGAGGTGATGATCTCGATACGCTCGCCCGTTTCAACCTGATAGGTGAACGGCACAATACGGCCATCGACCTTAGCACCAATACATTTATGTCCCACTTGGGAGTGAATGTAATAGGCAAAGTCGAGCACGGTTGAGCCCAGTGGCAAGTCGACAACTTCACCGCTTGGGGTGAACACATAGACTCTATCTTCAAACACTTGGCTGCGGACTTCTTCGACCAAGTTGCCACTTTCGACCACGTCTTCCTGCCATTGCAGAATTTTACGCAGCCAGTTAATTTTTTCTTCGTAACCGCTTTGCTTACCGGAATGATTGCCTTCTTTGTATTTCCAGTGCGCGGCCACACCGAGTTCTGCATCTTCATGCATGTCTTGGGTACGAATTTGAATTTCAACGGTTTTGCCCTCAGGCCCCACCACAACGGTATGAATCGATTGATAACCGTTAGGCTTAGGGTTAGCGACATAGTCGTCAAATTCCCGTGGAATATGGTGCCAAAGCGTATGCACAACACCTAATGCACCATAACAATCCTGCAAACGCTCAGTCACGATACGCACGGCGCGCACGTCAAACAACTCATCAAATTTGAGGTGCTTACCCTTCATCTTGCGCCAAATACTGTAGATATGTTTCGGCCGGCCGTAGACCTTAGCGCGAATTTGATCTTCATCTAATCTTTGTTGCAACTGACTGACAAACTTGTCGATAAAGACTTCACGATCCAGTCGTTTACCATCTAATTGCTTAGCGATGTCTTTATAAGTATCTGGATGTAGATAGCGAAACGAAATATCTTCCAGCTCCCACTTTAATTGACCAATACCCAAACGGTTAGCCAACGGCGCGTAAATATCGGCAATTTCACGGGCCAGCAGCACGCGAGTTTCTTCGTCGGCATTTTTCACCGCCCGTAGCAAACACACACGCTCGGCAAGCTTAATCACCACGGCGCGCACATCTTCAACCATAGCCAGTAACATGCGGCGAATGTTATCGATTTGCGGCTCGGTTGAACGACTATTTGGATTGATTTTCAAGGCGCCGATGGCGTTCATGGTCACGACACTCGCCACTAAACGCGCCAGCGGCTCACCAAATTTCTCTTGGATGGCTTCTTCGGTCAGTAACCCAGCATCGAGCACCACAAACAAAATTGCCGCCTGCAGGGTTTCAATGTCCATGTTTAGCGGTGCGAGGATTTCAATCATCTCTCGAGCACGTTCGAGCAGTTCTCTCTTCGCCGCAGGACTCTTGGCTGGTAAGGCGTCAATCTGCCCTATCAAAGAGAGCAGCATCTGCGCTTCATCGGCATGACCAACATAGCGAGCTACCCAATCTTCTAAGTGAAAATCGGGATCATTAAAGTGCGCTTCGCGAACAGAGACCATCTAATTTATTTCCTTATCCGTGCTCAGAGAGAAAGTGGGCACCACTTCAGCTCTCCTATCTTCAGCATTGGCGCGAACTTGTCAAACCCAACCGACGTAATAATCACATTTTTTACGTTATTCAAACGCTTTGCTTACTTTGCCAGCGCAAATTACTTGGTTAATTCAAACAGTGCCATGGCTTCGATATGGTGTGTTTGTGGGAACATGTCGATAAGTCCCAATTGCTGTAATCGGTAACCGCGCTCCAACAGTACTGCGCTATCGCGAGCCAAACTCGCAGGATTACAAGATACATACACGACTTTGCGCGGCTTCATTTTCTTTAGCCATTGCAAGCTTTCAAATGCCCCAGCGCGGGCAGGATCGAGCAGTAATTTATCAATCTTGCCCATCCAAGGCTCAAGGGATAAATCCGCACTCAAGTCGCCGTGGTAAAAGGTCAGTTTATCAAGATTGTTAGCTTTCGCGTTCACCCGTGCCTGAGTCACCATTTCGGCAACCCCTTCGACGCCAATCACATCAGCGCCCATTTTCGCTAAGGGCAAACTGAAATTGCCCATGCCGCAGAACAAATCCAAAATGCGCTCATCTAGCGCTGGCGCTAACCAATCCATCGCTTGAGCGACCATGGCCTTGTTAATTTGTCCATTCACTTGCACAAAGTTACCTGGGGTGAAACTTAAACTCACCGCATCCGACTGCGCATTTTCATCTAACAGTTGATAAACCGGTAACACTAACTCAGCGCCAACGCCTTGGAATTGGCCTTCATTATCCTGCAGACAAATATGGATCTGATGCTGCTCAGCAAAGGCTGACAGCTTAGCGAGATCTTTATCGTTTAGCGCCTTAGTGATACGCAGCACAGCGAAGTGACCATTATCAGCGGCAATCAACTCAAGATGGCCTAAGCTGGCTTTAGCTGACAATTGGTTCAGCAACTTAGCAAAGGGGACGATCAAGTCCGATAACGGCTTAGCTAACACCAGACACTGGCTGATTGGCACCACATTGCTGCTACTGGCGGCGCGAAAGCCTAAACTTAAGTGCTTGGTATTTTTATCAAATAAAGTTGCAAGACGGGCGCGGCGACGATAATGCCAACCTTCCCCCGTGAGTGCGGGCGATAAAGCACCGCCTTCAGTGCCAGCAAACTTAGCCATAATATCCAGCAACGCGGCTTCTTTATGCTCACGCTGACCCGATAATGACATATGCTGTAAGTCGCAGCCGCCGCAGGTGTGGTAGTGTGGACACTCGGGCTCGACGCGCTCAGGACTTGATGAATCGACTTTAATCAACTTGGCACGGGCATAATTTTTCTTTTGCTCGGTGAGCTGTACCGTCACGGTTTCATCGGGCAAAGCTCCAGGGATAAACACGACTTTACCTTGATGTTGTGCTATACCAGCACCTAAGTGATCGAGCTGTTCTACGCTCAGCGATAACTTAGCCGACAACTGTTTGGAACTATTTGGTTTTGCTTTAAAAAATTGCGCCATTTCGGCCTCTAAATCAATAAAATACTGGCAAAGACCGCCCTCTTTCTGGCAGTCTTATAAAATTATCTTAGTCTCTGTCACAGGAAACACCGCCGCTGCTATGAACCCTGTCAACAACATGACCAAATACAGCCTACGTTCTTGGGTTCTTGTGCTGGCGCTCGCGCCAACAATCTTGGTCGGTATCCTTCTGGGCAGCTACTTTACCATAAACCGTTTTTATGAGCTCGAAGATACGCTCGTCGAACAGGGCAGCAATATTATAGAGCCCCTGTCGATTGCCAGTGAAATCGGCTTAGTGGCGAATGATCGCGAGGCGACCAAACGCTTACTCGCGGCGGCACAGCTCAACAAATCCACCTTAGTAAAATCCATCGCGATTTTCGATGCCAATAATCAACTCTTTGTGACCTCCCACTATCACAAAGACTTTGAGATTATGCGCTACAAAGAAGCCCTCAACACGCTGCATAAAACCGAAATTGAACATGTGGACGACAGCCTCATTTTACGGACGCCCATTTTTGCCACAGGCCCCATTGCTGCTCCCGCTAATTACGATATCCAGACAGACGATGGTCATCTTTTAGGCTATATCTCGATAATAATCAATAAAGAACGCGCCTTGTTAGAGCAACATAGAGCCGCAGTCGCCGCCTTTATTATCGTGTTGATCGGCGTGCAGTTAAACCTGCTATTTACTTTCCGGCTAGTGAAAAACGTCACTCAGCCCATTACTGAAATGGTGCGCGTCGTCGCTAAAATCCGTGAAGGTAAATTGGACGCCCGCTTAGATGGCAACTTGATTGGTGAGCTGGACTTACTCAAACGCGGCATCAATGCCATGGCAGGTTCGTTGTCAGAATACCATGATGAGATGCAGCAAAATATCGACCAAGCGACGTCGGATCTGCGGGAAACCTTAGAGCAGATTGAAATCCAAAACGTCGAGCTGGATTTAGCTAAAAAACGCGCCCTAGAAGCCAGCCGAATTAAATCTGAATTCTTAGCGAATATGTCTCACGAGTTACGTACACCGCTCAATGGCGTTATCGGTTTTGCTCGGCAATTAGTCAAAACACCATTGCATTCGAGCCAAGTCGATTACATCAAGACCATAGAACGCAGCGCCACTAACCTGCTGGGTATCATCAACGACATTCTCGATTTTTCTAAACTCGAAGCCGGTAAAATGGTGTTAGAAAACATGCCCTTCGGCCTTAGGGAAACCATAAGCGATACGATTACCTTGATCTCGGGCAGCGCACAGGCCAAAGGCCTAGAACTCGTCGTCGATATCGCCCCCAACGTGCCCGACAATGTCAATGGCGATGCCATGCGCGTATGCCAAATCATCAATAACTTGGTTGGTAACGCGATTAAATTCACTGACTCTGGCAGCGTGATGGTCAAAATCGAACTGCAGAGCCAGTCGGATGAACAAGTAGTACTGCGCTGTGATGTGGTCGACACTGGTATTGGTATAGATGAAAGCCAGCAGGACTTTTTATTCCAAGCCTTTGGCCAAGCAGACTCGTCGATTTCGCGTCGCTTTGGTGGCACCGGCTTAGGTTTAGTGATCACTAAACGTTTAGTGAATCAAATGGGCGGCCAAATCGGCTTTACTTCATCCCCAGAAAAAGGCTCAAACTTCTGGTTCAGTTTGCCGCTCGGCTTAGGTCAATTCCAAATCGGTGACTCACTGCCGCTCGAAAAACTCAAAGACAAAACTATACTGTTTTACGAACCGCGAGTGCTGACTCATGCTGTCTTGAGCCGCCAATTGAATCAATGGGATACAAAAGTCACCCATCACCAGCATATCCCAAGCTTGTTGACTACGCTCACCACGGCTGAAGCGCCATACGACTATGTTCTCCTGAGTTGCCATGGGTTTAGCGATTCAGCACAACTGGTAAGTACACTAAACTTAGCGAAGACCAAAACAGATTGCCTTATCGTGCTATACGATTGCCAAGAACAAGATGCCTTAACCCAATTTATTCGCCCGAATGCCGATGTGGTGTTGTCTCTGCCAGTTAGTGAGCATCAGCTTGCGCGCAACTTACTCTATCCACCGATGGAGTACGACATCATAGCCCCTGCGACAATATCCACACCGGTAGCTCGCCAATCCTTAACCGTGCTAGCGGTAGATGATAACTTTGCCAACTTAAAACTGATTGATACTTTACTCAGCGAATTAGTGACGACTGTGGTTGCCGTCAACAGCGGTGATGAGGCAGTTAAACAGGCGAAGATTCGCACCTTCGACTTGATCTTTATGGATATTCAAATGCCTGGCACAGATGGCATTAGTGCCACGAAGCAAATTCGCCAAGGCTCGATGAACCGCAACACGCCGATAATTGCCGTGACAGCCCATGCCATTGCAGAAGAACGCGAACTGATTTTAGGCAGTGGTATGGACGGATATTTGCCTAAACCTATTGATGAAGCGGCGCTCAAAGATATTATTCATCGCTGGATCACTCGACCTAAGTTCACCCATTTTGACCTGCATACGCTGAACTGGGATTTATGCTTAACCCAAGCCAACCACAAGGCCGATCTCGCCTTAGATATGCTTAGAATGTTGCTCGACTCATTGCCGCAAACCGTGGCGACGATTCAAACGGCGCTAAGTCAAAACGATCACCCAGTCATGCTCAGTACTATCCATAAGCTGCATGGTGCTAGCTGCTACTGCGGCGTGCCCACCACACAAAGGTTATGCCAAGAAATTGAATCGGCACTAAAACGTGAAACATCGGTTGAAGATCTCGAACCCGAAATACTAGAGTTACTTGATGAGTTAACTAAGGTAGAATCTGCGGCAAATCAAGTGATATCACAGCTATCAGCGGAAATAACAGATGACCAAAAAAACGGGCTTCTTTAAACGTCTCAAGGCGTTAACACTGCCACAAAAACAACTCTTTGCCACTGCACTTTGCCAACGTATGTTGCCCAACTATCAACTGTTTTCCGAAGTCTGTGAGTTTGGCGATCCTACTGTGTTGAGTACCGCATTAGAACTATTGTGGCAATCCCAGTACGACTCCAAGCTCAAATTCAATGTCGATGTGCATCTGCAACGCCTGGAAGATAACACCCCAGATCCTGCTGATTTTGAAGCCTATGGCGTCTACCCTGCTATGGATGCAGTGGTCGCCATATCGACCTTACTGGGTGCGATTCAAGGCAAAATTGAAGAAGACATAGTCAATATCAGCAAATTATCATCCAGCACAGTGGCTAACTACATCGAAGCGATCAGCGATGTCGATTTGGTGGATGAAGCATTAGATGATTTCGTTTTCGCCCATGAAGTCATGGAGGAAGAGAAAGAATTACAAAATTCTCTGCTGGAAATTATTGAAGAAAATCCGAAGATCACCGCAGAACTGGTCAAAGGCTTACGCAAAGACATTATCGAAGCTGGCGTATCAAATATCGGTATCAGCGTCGCTTAACTGATGAGGTGCTTGGGGTTACTCAAGCACCCTTATATCTAAACAATGTTTCTAAACAATAAGCCTCTAGTCTCGACTGCAATCACTTTCATGCAAGCCACAAAACGAGTAAGACCAAGGCTAGCAAGTTCCATCAGCCAATATTGAGTTATTCCAATGAAAAAGATTGTTTATCAAGGATTTGTCTTAACCAATAGCGAAGGACGAACCGACAGTTGGAAACTGACCATCAAAGATCAACAGCGTATCGGTTCTTTATTTGAACTGCGGCGTTTAGTGGGGTACTTCTTGGAACTCGGCATACTGCCCGCGACACGCTCCAGCCTGCAAGATGCAAAACAAACGCAAAACACCATGAGCAAAAACACCGTAAAACCTAAAAGACGCTAAAAATCAGTTCTCCTCAATAAATCAACGCATAGAAAATAACTCTGGCGCCTTTGACTGCATAAACTCAATAAAGACTCTTACCTTTAGCGGCTGCTGGCTGCGCTGATGATATAAAATCGAAATTCGCCTCTGTTCGCCAATCCATTCAGGCAGTAATACTTTAAGTTTTCCCTCTTTAATCTGCTGTTTTACAAATAGTTCAGGACCATACAAGATCCCGCCATGGCCTAAAGTAGCCTGAATCGCTCCGTGTAAGTCCGTGAGGGTGAGCTTAGTCGGGCCATTAAAATAAAAAGACTCGCCGCTTGGATGCTTTAAATGCCAATTAAACAGCGGCCAGACTTTTATCAGTTGATGGGCTTCAAGATCATCGGGATGCTCAAGTTTAGGTGCCTGAGCCAAGTATTCTGGCGTGGCAAACAGGCAATAGTCGAGCTCGCCTAAGGTACTCGACACCCAAGAAGAATCAGGCTGAGCCCCGCCAACAATCGCCACATCTATGCCTTTATCGATCAAATCGACTAACTCATTACTCTGGGAAATGTGCAAACGGATATCAGGATACAAACGGCCAAACTCATTCAATGCCTGAATAAACACAATGGAAATAATCGAAATCGGTGCGGCGATGCGCAGGGTTCCCTCGGGTTTATCACTGCCTAAACCACTTAGTTCATCAAATTGAGCAACCACACTCTGGTAGCGTTGAAAGAGCGCCAGCCCTTCCTCCGTCAATCGTAACTTGCGGGTACTGCGCATAAAGAGCTGTTTATCGAGCTTCTCTTCCAACTTCGCTAACTTGCGGCTCACAGTGGCGATGGGCATATCGAGCTCCTTCGCCGCCTGCGAAAAACTGCCCGCATTGACTAAATGCACAAAAAGATAGACAAGTTGTAGTTCAGCGCCTAAATCATCACTCATTGCATATCCTAATTTCACATATTGGGTATTGACGTTAAAACGCTAAATTCACTAAGTGATTGTGTTTTAAACATTGAATTATTCACTTATACGACCATAGCGCAATAGCCTTAGATTGAAATGGTATGTTATTTTGTGGCGAGTTTTACTGCGCTGGCGCTAGTTCTGGTTCTAAAGTGACATAAAAAAGGCAAGCGCCCACCTAAAATCATAGCGATAGTAGAAATGACGGTGGTGGCTGAGTTTATTCAAATTTAATCGTAAGGATGAGTGAGGGAAATGACCATTTTAACCCCTCTGTTTGCCGTCTTCGGGATCATGTTGCTCGGCACACTAGTGCAAAAATTAAAACTCTTGCCCGTCGATACGGACCAAGTGCTAAACCAATATGTGTACTATATTGCATTCCCCGCGATCATGCTTATCGCCCTCGCGCAGCAGCCGATTGGTGAGATTTTGCAATGGGGATTTATTGCGGGCTACAGCACGGCTATGGTGATCACTTATCTTGTCTGCCTTGGGCTCTCGCTGCTTGCTAACCCTAAACAGCATGCGGTTGCCGCTATTCGAGCCCTCAATGCCACCTTTGGTAATACCGCATTTATTGGTATTCCACTACTCATCATCCTCTTTCCGCAGCAGCAAAGCGCCTTAGTCGCCGCTGCGATTGCCAGCTTATTATACGTGCTGATGTTTGCCGTCGCCTTAGTCTCGATGGAATTGGCCACAAACACCCAAAGACAACACCACGCCTTAGTCATAATGGCGATGGCGGTCGGTAAAAACCCTATCGTTATTGGTAGCTTAATTGGTGTCGGCATTTCGGCGCTAGAGATAAAACTGCCCTCAGGGCTGGCGCTCATGATCCAGCAAATTGGCAATACCTCAAGCCCGTGCGCGCTGTTTGCCATCGGTATGGTGCTCGCCAAAGCGATGCGCTACCAGAAAGATAGCAGCGTATTTAGCCCCAAGAATTTTATCGAACTGAGCCTTATCAACCTCTTCAAGCTAGTTGTCCAACCGGCACTCGTCTACTTTATGCTTAGCCGTTTTGGTGTGAGCGGCGACTACCTGATCATGGGCGTGATCTTAAGCGCACTGCCCACTGCGGCGAGCGTGTACTTGCTCGCCCAGCGCTATAATACTCAGGCTTCTACCAGTGCTCAGGGCATTCTATTTGGCACCTTAGTTACTTTTTTTAGTTTGCCTATCTTAGAAAGCTTAGTAAGAACCCATGCATAATCAGTCAATTAAAAATATTTACTGCCGATAATGCCGATTATTTACCCAAGCCACTTTACTGTATATAAAATCAGTATATACTGTTTATCAATACAGTGGTTTGGTATGTTTTTCGACAGGAATTCACTATGCTTTGCCAACTCAGCATTAATAACTTCGCAATCGTCCGTTTTTTAGAGCTGGATTTTCGCCCCGGTATGACCAGCATCACAGGTGAAACCGGTGCGGGTAAATCGATCGCCATCGATGCGCTAGGCCTGTGCCTAGGCAATCGCGCCGATGCCAGCAGTGTTCGCCCAGGAGCCAATAAAACCGAAGTCAGCGCCCGCTTTTCCTTGGACGATATTCCACTGGCAAAACGTTGGTTAGAAGATAACGATCTTGAACTCGATGATGAGTGTATCCTACGTCGAACTATTGGTAGCGATGGCCGTTCACGCGCCTACATCAATGGTAATCCAGTGCCGCTGACGCAGCTCAAATTACTGGGTCAGTTGCTTATCGGTATTCACGGTCAACATGCGCACCATGCGATGTTGAAGAGTGAACACCAACTTACCTTGCTCGACAGTTATGCCAACCACAGATTGCTTATCGATACGGTTGCCGCCAGTTTTCAACGCTGCAAACAAATTGAGGCCGATCTAAAGCACCTCGAAGCCTCCCAACATGAACGTATTGCCCGTAAGCAATTAGTGCAATATCAAGTAGAAGAACTCGATGAGTTTGATCTTAAAGTCGATGAGTTCGATGAAATTGAGCAAGAGCACAAACGTCTGGCCAATGGCACTGAGTTGATTGATACCTGTCAGGCGAGCTTAGATATACTCACTGAAGGCGAAGAGAACAATATAGAGTCGCTGCTTAATCGAGTCGTTTCCCTCGCCGAAGATCTGCAAAGCTACGATCCTGCATTAAGCAATATCAACACTATGCTCAATGATGCCTTAATCCAAGTGCAAGAAAGTGCAGGCGAATTACAGCACTATTTGAGTAAGCTTGAACTCGATCCAACCCACTTTGCCTATTTAGAAGAACGGCTATCAAAAGCCATGCAACTGGCGCGTAAACACCATGTCAGCCCAAATAAACTAGCCGAACATCATTTGGCATTAAAGGCAGAGCTGAGCACCTTAGACAGTGACGAAAGTAAACTTGAAGAAATTCAACTACAGGTCGATGCTAGCAGAGCCGCTTACCTTAGCAACGCACAAAAACTCAGCCAAAGCCGGGCTAGATATGCCAAAGAACTCGACAAACTCGTGACTCAGTCAATCCACGAACTGAATATGCCAAAGGGTAAATTTACTATCGAAGTCAATTTCCACCCAGAGCAAATGTCAGCCAACGGCAGTGATAATATCGAATTTATGGTCACCACTAACCCTGGCCAACCTTTACAACCGATTTCGAAAGTCGCATCTGGCGGTGAACTTTCACGGATAGGCTTAGGGATCCAAGTCATTACCGCGAAGAAAGTTGCCACGCCGACATTGATTTTCGATGAGGTGGATGTCGGGATTTCCGGTCCCACCGCCGCAGTAGTAGGCCGCATGTTACGCAGCTTAGGGGAATCGACCCAAGTACTGTGCGTGACTCACTTGCCGCAAGTTGCGGGCAATGGTCATCAACACATGTTCGTCGATAAATTTAATAAGGCAGGCAGTACTGAGACCACAATGAAATCGCTCGATCGTGAGCAGCGTATCCAAGAGCTTGCAAGACTGTTAGGTGGCGATACTATCACCAGCAATACCCTAGCAAACGCAAGGGAACTGCTGCAATAGTAGTATGGATCAAATAACGAATGAGGTCGCTAAACGCTTGAATCTACACACTGTATATCACAAGCTAAGGGGCTATATCAAAAACTAAGGGTTAGTTGTTGACTATGCTAACTAACATGCCGGGTTAACTATCATGTTAGGTTAGCGATAATGTTAGCTAAAAAACCAGACTAGCCCTTGCAGACAAATAAACGAAAACACGCCCGCTAAGACATCGTCAATCATAATGCCAAAGCCACCATGAACTTTGGCATCGAGCCATCGAATAGGCCAAGGCTTGATGATGTCGAAAAAGCGAAATAGACCAAAGCCGACTAACAACCAACCCCAACCTGCTGGTGCCGCTATCATAGTGATCAGTAGCCCAACCACTTCATCCCACACAATCGCACCGTGATCGTGTACCCCCATATCTTGAGCGGCTTTACCGCAGATATAAAATCCCGCAAATGCGCTCAATAAGGTTAAGCCGATATACCAAGTGAGCGGTAATGGCGCCATCAATAAATAGAGGGGAATGGCTGCTAAGGTACCGAAAGTACCAGGCGCTTTAGCGGCGAGTCCACTACCAAAACCGAGTGCCAAAAAGTGGACAGGATTTTTTAATGACAGGCGCGTTAGCACCTGATCCTTTGACAACCATTTCATTAACATGCTCTTCGCTTAAAAGTGCTCGAAACCGTGATACGGCGGTGTAAACGGCTCACCATTGAGTTGCAACTTGAGCTTACTGCCTGCACAAATTTGTCCAACGCGAACAAACTTTGCTCCAGCATGGCTCAACGCTGTCTCAAGCGCACCTTTTTGCGCTTCAGGAACGGTGAACAGCAGTTCATAATCTTCGCCCCCCGTAAGCGCATAACCTAAGGCATGCTCCTCGCTGACGGTATCTTGCATCGCGCGTGAAAGCGGGATGCAATTAACGTCCACCACAGCACCAACTGCCGAAGCCTTAAGCACATGACCGATATCCGAGATAAACCCGTCGGAAAGGTCGATTGCACTGGAGGCAAGCGAACGCAAAGCTTGGCCCGCTAAGACTCTTGGTGTTGGACGATAATGTCGATTAATCAGGAATTCTTTATGCTCGGCTCTGGCCTGCTGCGCGCCTCGAATGATATCCAGACCTAAGGCCGAATCTCCGAGCGTGCCCGTGACATAAATCCAATCACCCGCTTTAGCACCATGGCGCGTGAGTGCCTTGCCCGGTGGGACTTGGCCGTGCACTGTGATGTTAATCGCCCGTGGACCACGAGTCGTATCGCCGCCAATTAAGGCGATGCCATAGTAATCGGCCGCTTCAAACAAGCCTTCACTAAAGCCACTTAGCCAAGTCTCATCGACTTCGGGTAGCGTTAAGGCAAGCGTCATCCACGCGGGTTCAGCGCCCATGGCAGCCAGATCAGATAAATTTACCGCTAAGGCTTTGTAACCTAAGGCAGCAGGAGGCATATCGGGGAAGAAATGGACATTTTCAACTAAGGTGTCACAGGAGATAGCGATCGACTTGTTTTCTGCAGGTTGCACTAAAGCGCAATCGTCACCGATGCCAAGCTTCACATCACGGCGAGTGGGGCCGCGGTTGCTAAAATAACATTCAATTAATTGGAATTCTTTCACTGTACAGTTTGGCACGACTTACATCGGCCACCTTTGTTAGCAATGAAAAACGGTATCCTAAGATACCGTTTGTCTTTATTACTTGCGTGCAACCAGTTTGTCGAGCAGTCCGTTCACAAACTTATGACTCTCGTCCGCACCGAAAGCTTTTGCCAACTCAATCGCTTCGTTAATCGCGACCTTGTATGGCACATCTTTACGGAAAGTCAGCTCATAGGTCGCTAAACGAACTATGGCTTTCTCTACTGGAGACACTTCATCAATCGGGCGTTCCAGATGCGGGATGATCAGCTCATCCAATTGGGTTTTCTTCGTTGCAACGCCTGAAAATAGCTCACGAAAATAAGCTACATCAACACCGTCGAGACTTTGTTCAGTTAAAAACTCATGCTCGACATCGGCAATATTATTCCCGCTTAGTTGCCATGAATAGATGGCTTGAACGGCTAAACGGCGGGCCTTGCGGCGCTCAGAAGGCTTCATTATTTTTCCTACTATAACAACTGTTGTTCAAGTTCTTGCAGAACATTGACCATTTCAAGCAGGCTTAGAGCAGCTTCGCCGCCTTTGTTACCCGCTTTGGTACCTGAACGTTCAATCGCTTGTTCAATGGTATCAGTGGTCAAAACACCGAAAGCAACAGGCAGATCAAATTCTAAAGCAACTTGAGCTAGACCTTTATTACATTCGCCTGCAACAAAATCAAAATGAGGAGTACCACCACGGATCACCGCACCTAATGCGATAATACCGTCGAATTTACCACTGGCAGCTACGCGACGCGCAGCTAGCGGCAACTCAACCGCACCTGGTACACGGACAACAGTGATATTGTCGTCGCTGACTTGGCCAAAACGTTTCAGCGTGTCAAGTGCACCTTCAAGCAAGCTCTCAACTAAAAAGCTGTTGAAACGCGAAATTACAATCGCAACTTTGGCATTTTTCGCTTCGATATTACCTTGAACTACGTTCATTATCTTACCTAATTTAGCTAAAGCACCCAGCTCGGGGCGAAAAGTGGCGACATGATATCACAGCCAATTGCCCAGAGCCCTATGCAAATTATCAGAAATTGTTAATTTTACTTCAGTGTAACTTTGGGCTTCAGTCCGCCACATACTCAATCACTTCAAGGCCAAAGCCTGAAAGTGAATGGTAGCGTTTAGGCGAGCTGAGCAGACGCATCTTAGTCACGCCAAGGCTAGCGAGAATTTGCGAACCCACACCCACACGACGCGACGTCCCCTGCCATTTTGCAGATGCAGGCGCTTGGCCTTGATCTTCAGCTTCAAAGGCTTTCACCTTAGAGAGGATTTCACAGGGATGTTCTTGATTCCCGAGTAAAACCAATACACCACCTTCTGCAGAAATACGCTCCATCGCCTTTTCGAGTGGCCAGCTGCGTTGCTGATCGCGCTCTGAGTGGAGTAAATCGTTGAAGGTATTTTGCAAATGCACGCGCACCAAACAATCTTCTTTCACCTCACCTTTGACTAAGGCAAAGTGCAGTTGATTGTCGATAGTGTCTCTGAAGGTCACCATGTCGAACTCACCAAAACGGGTCGGTAATTTGCATTTAGCTTCACGCACAACCGTGGTTTCTTTGGTATTGCGATACTCGATTAAAGCCGCGATAGTGCCGATTTTGATGCCATGCAACTCGGAGAAAATCTCCAAATCTGGGCGACGTGCCATAGTGCCGTCTTCGTTCAAAATCTCAACGATAACGCCCGATGGCTCAAGTCCCGCAAGACGGGCTAAATCACAGCCAGCTTCAGTGTGGCCTGCGCGGGTTAATACGCCGCCGTCCTGTGCCATTAACGGGAAGATGTGCCCTGGTTGCACTAAATCAGACGCTTTAGCCTCTTTAGCCACAGCCGCTTTCACCGTTACAGCGCGATCGTGGGCCGAAATACCGGTAGTCACACCCTCCGCCGCTTCAATAGAAACCGTAAAGTTAGTCGAGAACTGGGCGTTATTATTCGTCACCATTAAGGGTAGATTTAACTGCTGGCAACGGGCTTTAGTCATGGTCTGGCAAATGAGCCCACGGCCATATTTCGCCATAAAGTTAATCGCTTCTGGCGTGACCATTTCGGCCGCCATGATCAAATCACCTTCGTTTTCTCTGTCTTCGTCATCCATCAAAATAACCATTTTGCCTTGACGAATATCTTCGATGATCTCTTCTATACTGTGCAGCGCCATTGTAGGACCTTATGATTTTGCTGTTATTATGAAATTCTATACCTAAATAACCTAAGCTGCCGATAAGCTTAAGTTAAATAATCTGCTCCTGTGCACTAACGCACAAAGCCGGCACGGGCTAACATTTCCATGGTGACGCCACCGCTCTTGCTGTCTTTGCTATAATAATTCATCAAGCGTTCAAGATAACGGGCGATTAAATCCACTTCGATATTCACCTTATCGCCCGCTTGCAGGTCGATTAACGTGGTTTCACCTGCGGTATGCGGCACTATGGTCAAGCGGAATCGACTGCCGTCCACTTCGTTAACCGTCAAACTCACGCCATCAATGGTGATGGAACCTTTATGGGCAATGTAACGCCCAAGCTCTACGGGTGCGGCTAACCAAAATTCAATGGCTTGACCACGCACTAAGCGTTGCTCAACCGTTGCAATACCGTCAACATGGCCGCTAACCATATGGCCGCCTAAGCGTGTGGTTGGGGTAACGGCCTTTTCAAGATTCACCTTAGTGCCCACTTTATAGTTGGCAAACCCGGTTAGACTCACTGTTTCGGCTGAAACATCAGCCACATAACCGTCTGCTAATTGCTGCACAACCGTTAAGCACACACCGTTGGTAGCAATACTGTCGCCTAAACGCACATCGTTTAAATCCAGTTTGCCGCTCGCCACGGTAAGACGAATATCATCGCCTTTACGCTCCAGTTTGCGCAGGGTGCCAACGGCTTCAATAATCCCAGTAAACATGGTTAACTCACTTAATTAAATAAAGAAGTAATAAGGCATAAGACTCAAGGTTAAACGGTTATCTTGCTCCAATTCGATTTAGATAAAGAGGTATCAAGCATAACGCTCAAAGTTAAACGGGTATCTGGCCCTAATTTGCGCTCATCTACCAAAATTAGTGCAGGAATGTGTGCCATGGTTTGATAATCGGGCAATTGCAGCAGATTTCGCCCATGCCCACCGAGGATTTTCATCGCTTGATATAGCACTAACTCATCGGCCAGCCCCTCCGCTAAAAATGCGCCCGCTAAGGTTGCACCCGCTTCCACCAACACGTGATTACAGCTTTGGCCTAAATAGCTTAATAGTTCAGGCAATGAGACGCGACCTGCAATTGCAGGTAACACGAGGCAACTCACATGGGAGGGCAATTGTGCTTGAAACTCTGCGGGATAAGCCACGGTCGAGACCAAGAGTATCGGCGATACGATAGTCAAGCAGGCGGCCGATAACGGCAAACGGACGCGGCTGTCGAGTATGACTCTTAATGGCTGCAGTAATTGCGCCTCGGTTACACTGTCTTTTAAGCTGCCAAGTTCCTGATAACGCACATTGAGTGAGGGATCGTCCGCCAGTATGGTTTCAATTCCCGTGACCAGTGCACAAGAACGTAAACGTAATCGCTGCACGTCGCGGCGAGATTCTGGACCGGTTATCCATTTAGACACACCGTTAGACAGCGCGGTTTTACCATCGAGACTCGCAGCCAATTTTACTGTAACTCTGGGTAAACCCGATTCCATGCGCTTCATAAAGCCTACATTCAAGGCATAGGCTTCATCGCGATGTAATCCCACATCCACTTCAATACCAGCGTCGCGCAGCATTTGAATACCGCGACCAGCCACTTGCGGATTAGGATCTTCCACCGCCACAACTACACGTTTAACGCCAATATTGATCAGCGCCAAGGCACAGGGCGGCGTGCGGCCATAATGACTGCAGGGCTCTAAGGTGACATAGGCGGTTGCGCCGCGGGCGTGTTCGCCAGCCATACGTAGTGCGTGCACTTCGGCGTGGGGCTCACCCGCTTTTTGATGATAACCTTCACCAATAATTTGGTTATCTTTAACGATAACGCAGCCCACACTAGGATTGGGTCTTGTGGTGTAAAAGCCTTTGCGCGCCAATTGAATCGCGCGGCTCATCATTTGGGTATCGAGTACGGACCAACTTATGTTCAAGCTCATGTTCAACCCTGTTGTTAAAGGTTTCGGCTTTCACCAGTCTTACAAACCTGTCTTTTAAATTTGTGCTTTCACGCCAATCGCTCGTACACGTCTGCCTTGTCGGCGACAAAACTCAATGACTACTTTTGCAGTTTGGCGATGGCTTCGCCAAATTCAGACACGTCTTCAAAGGCACGGTACACGGAAGCGAAACGTATGTAGGCGACTTTATCTAGGCTCATCAATTGCTCCATCATTAAGTTACCTACCATTTCTGACGGCACTTCCCGCTCGCCAGTGGCGCGCAGGGTTGACTTGATTTTGCTAAGCGCTTGCTCGATTTCATCCATAGACACGGGGCGTTTTTCAACGGCGCGCAACATGCCACCTTGGAGTTTTTCTTCATCGAAGGGTTGGCGTGAACCATCACGCTTAATCACCCTAGGCATGACTAATTCAGCGCCTTCGAAGGTGGTAAATCTTTCATGACATTCGGTGCATTCTCGGCGACGGCGCACTTGGTGGCCTTCTGCCACTAATCGGGAATCGATGACTTTAGTATCTGTCGCGCTACAAAATGGACAATGCATTGAGCCTCCTGCCAGTGAATGGTCGTAAAGCGTTAATGGGTTTACCTGTTAAATCTCAGTCAAACGCAATGGATTTAAGCCTAAGATTTTACCAATAAAAATGGCCGCAAGATGCGGCCATGGGATTTTATCCTATTTATGGGCTGAGGTTAACTACCTGAGCTTAACAACCTAATGTTAAGTGCCTGATGCTAAGTACCTGATGTGACAGGTATCAAGTCAGTCGGCGGTCAATCTCGGCCATTCATCTACTAAACGTAGATGCATAGGCAAATTAGCCGTAAACAGGGAAACGTGCGCAAAGTGCCAATACTTGGCCTTTAACACGCTCAATCACAGCAGGATTGCTTGCATCATCAAGGATGTCACAAATCCAGCCAGTCAGCTCTTTCGATTCCGCTTCTTTAAAGCCGCGGCGCGTAATGGCTGGCGTACCGATACGCACACCTGAGGTCACAAAGGGTGAACGTGGGTCGTTTGGCACTGAGTTTTTGTTCACAGTAATGTTAGCGCTACCTAAGGCGGCATCGGCTTCTTTACCCGTTAAGTCACGACCAATCAGGTCAACTAGCATTAAGTGGTTGCTGGTTCCGCCAGAGACGATTTTGTAACCGCGCTCAAGGAACACTTCAACCATAGCTTTAGCGTTGTTAACCACTTGCTGTTGGTAAACTTTAAATTCTGGCTCTAGGGCTTCTTTGAACGCCACCGCTTTACCGGCGATAACGTGCATCAATGGACCACCTTGACCACCAGGGAATACCGCAGAGTTCAACTTCTTATACAAGTCTTCATCGTCAGCAGCTGACAGGATCACGCCACCACGAGGACCCGCTAAGGTTTTGTGGGTCGTAGATGTCACAACATGTGCGTGTGGAACTGGGTTTGGATAAACGCCCGCAGCAATAAGACCGGCAACGTGTGCCATATCGACAAATAAATAAGCACCGATTTTGTCTGCGATTTCACGCATTTTTGCCCAATCAACGATACCTGAGTAGGCAGAGAAACCGCCGATCATCATCTTAGGCTTGTGTTCTAAGGCAATACGTTCCATCTCGTCGTAGTCAATTTTGCCAGACTCGTCGATACCATAAGGAATGATGTTGTACAGTTTGCCAGAGAAGTTAACCGGTGAACCGTGGGTCAAGTGACCACCATGAGCTAAGCTCATGCCCAGTACGGTATCGCCAGGCTTTAACAATGCCATGTAAACCGCGCTGTTTGCCTGTGAACCTGAATGAGGTTGTACGTTAGCGTAAGTTGCGCCAAACAGTTGTTTAGCACGTTCAATCGCTAAGGTTTCAACTACGTCCACATACTCACAACCACCGTAGTAACGCTTGCCTGGATAGCCTTCAGCGTACTTATTGGTTAACTGTGAACCTTGCGCTTCCATCACGCGTGGACTGGTGTAGTTTTCAGAAGCAATCAGCTCAATATGCTCTTCTTGACGCAGAGTTTCATTCTGAATTGCGTTAAACAGTTCCGGATCATAATCTGCGATATTCATATCTTTTTTCAGCATTGCTTACTCCAGCTGCCAATTCTTATAGGTAGGGTTGCGCGGTATTCTACTCGGAACGCGGTCACAATCCCAGTATTTGAAACATGAAATTCCTGCAGAGAGTGCTTGAACTTGGCTCATTGTCGAGTTGAGTTCGGCGCGCAATCGAGTAGAATTAGCCGCATCATTAGTCACTTAAGATAGAGAAAAATGGCTCAGTTTGTTTACAGCATGCTGCGGGTGGGTAAAATTGTTCCGCCTAAGAAGCAGATCCTTAAAGATATTTCTTTAAGCTTTTTCCCCGGCGCCAAAATTGGCGTACTCGGCCTCAACGGTTCAGGTAAGTCGACACTACTGCGCATTATGGCGGGTATCGACACCGAAATTGAAGGCGAAGCGCGCCCAATGCCGGGATTGAAAATCGGTTACCTGCCGCAGGAACCTAAACTCGATCCGAATCAAACCGTACGTGAAGCGATTGAAGAAGCGGTAGCAGAGGCAAAAAATGCCCTGACTCGCCTCGATGCCGTTTACGCAGCCTACGCCGAGCCGGATGCCGATTTCGACGCCCTTGCAAAAGAGCAAGGCGAACTCGAAGCCATTATTCAAGCCCAAGATGCCCATAACTTAGAGTACGTCCTTGAGCGCGCCGCCAACGCCCTGCGTCTGCCAGATTGGGATGAGAAAATCGAAGTATTATCCGGTGGTGAACGTCGCCGCGTGGCGATTTGTCGCTTGCTGCTTGAAAAACCAGAAATGCTGTTACTGGACGAACCAACCAACCACTTGGATGCTGAATCTGTGGCTTGGCTTGAGCACTTCCTGCAGGAATATGCTGGTACTGTGGTCGCGATTACCCATGACAGGTACTTCCTCGACAATGCCGCTGGCTGGATTTTAGAACTCGACCGCGGTGAAGGTATTCCGTGGGAAGGTAACTATTCTTCATGGCTTGAGCAGAAAGATGCCCGTCTAAAGCAAGAATCGGCTACCGAAAGCGCTCGCCAAAAGACCATTGCCAAAGAATTGGAATGGGTACGTCAAGGCGCGAAAGGCCGCCAGTCTAAAGGCAAAGCCCGTATGGCACGCTTTGAAGAACTGAACACTAACGATTACCAAAAACGTAACGAAACCAACGAGCTGTTTATTCCGCCAGGACCACGTTTAGGTGACAAGGTTATTGAAGTGAATAACCTGACCAAATCTTACGGTGACCGCGTATTGATCGACAACCTGTCGTTCTCTGTGCCTAAGGGCGCGATCGTCGGCATTATCGGTGCCAACGGCGCGGGTAAATCGACCCTGTTCCGCATGTTATCCGGCGCTGAAAAGCCAGACAGCGGCAGCATTGAGCTGGGTGATACAGTGCAACTGGCCTCGGTTGAGCAGTTCCGCGATTCGATGAATGATAAGAACACCATTTGGGAAGAAATTTCCGGTGGTCAAGACATCATGCGTATCAACAACATGG
This sequence comes from Shewanella oncorhynchi, assembly GCF_030848765.1. Lineage (NCBI taxonomy): Bacteria > Pseudomonadati > Pseudomonadota > Gammaproteobacteria > Alteromonadales > Shewanellaceae > Shewanella > Shewanella oncorhynchi. The sequence goes on along the minus strand of NZ_CP132914.1, from coordinate 1,315,241 downwards.
AAATTCCGAGCCGCGCCTATGTAGGCCGCTTCAACTTCCGTGGTGGCGATCAGCAAAAAGTCATCGGTACTTTATCTGGTGGTGAACGTAACCGCGTGCATTTAGCCAAACTGCTGCAAGCGGGCGGTAACGTATTACTCCTCGACGAACCCACCAACGACTTAGACGTTGAAACCCTGCGCGCACTGGAAGAAGCGATTCTGGAATTCCCAGGTTGCGCTATGGTGATTTCGCATGACCGTTGGTTCCTCGACCGTATCGCGACCCACATTCTGGATTATCGCGACGAAGGTCAAGTGAACTTCTACGAAGGTAACTACACAGAATACTCGGCATGGTTGAAGAACACCTATGGCGCCGATGTGGTTGAGCCACACCGCTTGAAATACAAGCGCATGATAAAGTAAATCTAGAATCTAGAATCTAGGCAAGTGTAAATCTGAGGAGTTTAGCTCGAAAGAGTTAAGCTCCTTTTTTATGGCATCCAGTTACGCTATGAGTGCCGTAGACTTTGGCGCTATTTCAAAGGTGCTATTTCAAACTGGCACTATTTCAAACTGCCAAAATAGGCCACCAGCATGTCCATCATCACCCTAAGTGCAGGCTGCATATGTTTGCGGGATTGATACACGCCATACACACCGAGGGACTGAGGCTTAAACTCAGTTAACAAAGGCACTAACTGACCCGAGTCTAAATAGGGTTTCGCCGCCCAAACAGGCTGCATAGCAATCCCCTCGCCTGCCAGTGTAGCATTGAGCACCACCATGGAATCATTGGCGCTAAAATTGCCATTCACAGGCACATTAAACGCCTGACCTTGGTTTACCTTAGGATCGGAGTTCAGCGCTTGAGCCTGTTTCGCCCCTACATCGGTTTTATAAAAGCACCACATCACATCGCCAAAATAGGAATAGGTTAAGCAGTTGTGCTGAGTTAAATCCTCGGGATGCAGCACGGCGGCGCGCGCGGCAAGATAACTCGGTGCGGCACACACCACAGACTCACACTCCCCTAAGCGCCTAGCGATAAGATTGGGATCGAGTTCATTGGTAATGCGAATAGCCAGATCAATCCGCTCGGCGACTAAATCGACGGTTTGGCTGCTCACGTGGAAATTCACGCTCGCCTGCGGATAACTGGCTAAATATTGCTGTACCACGGGCGCTAAAATCTGATGCGCCAAAAACTGGGAGCAACTAATACGGAGTAATCCCCGCGGAATCGCCACAGCGGCGTGGCTTACCGCAGGCACTTCGTTAGCCAGTTCGAGCAGCCGATGGCAATAGTCCAGCACTTGCTCACCCGCGGGCGTTAAGCTGAGGCTACGCGTCGAACGATGCAGCAACCTAGCACCAGACCATTCTTCCATTTCGCTCAAGTAACGGGTCACCATAGAACGCGACATATCTAAGGCATTGGCGGCGCTGATCATGCTGCCGCGCTCAACAATAGTCACAAACACCTTAGCCGCTTCAAGTCTATCCATGATTTATCTCCACTCACATTCAATCACTAACTTTCAATCACTCGAAGGCCCACTCACATACTCGCGTATCCACATAGCTAATAGCTAATAATTAAGAGTGCCAGAGTGCATACAGCTATTCGTCCGATTAATGCAACAAACATGGGCAGATACTCGCATTTATCTATTGATTATTGCAACCTATACTTAACTCACTTTTTGCAGCAGCTGCAAATCAATGAATGCTAAATCGAACCTTTTTACTCTTTCATCCTGTGACTATAAGTGAGCCCAAAATGAACACATCGACCTATGCTATACGCAACACAGTTAACGCCACATTGAAGGCCTCGTCTAAAATCAGCCTAGCCGCCACCTTGTTGCTGGCAGGGCTTAGCGCGGTCAATGCTGCGCCATTGCAAGTGAGCCATTTTAATCCCGGCGAAAACAGCATCTTTGCCGTGTCATCAAGCTTTATCAGCGGCGAACACGAAATGATGTTAGTCGATGCGCAATTTCAAAATAACGATGCCCAAACCTTGGTTGATACCATCAAGGCCAGCGGTAAAAAGCTGACTCAGGTGTATATCAGTCATAGCGACCCTGACTTTTATTTCGGTTTAGCCGTGATTAAAAAGCATTTTCCCGATGCTCAAATCGTCGCGACTCAAACCACAGTCGATGCCATTAAAGCCTCAATGGAAGGCAAACTCGCCTACTGGGGACCGATTTTAAAAGATAATGCGCCAAGCGAATTAGTGTTACCTAAGGCGATTCACAGTGACACTTTTACTATCGACGGTGAGCAAGTGATTATCAAAGGTTTTAATGATAAACACCCTAAACACACTTTCCTGTGGGTGCCATCGGCAAAAACCATTACAGGTGGCGTTGAAGTGTTTGATAACACGCATGTTTGGATGGCTGACACTCAAACTGCCTCTGAGCGTCAGGAATGGTTAACCCATTTAGATGCAATGGAAAAACTGCTGCCGACCACAGTGATCCCAGGGCACTATTTAGGCAAAGCGCGATTTAATACCCACGCCATCGGTTTTACTCGTGAATATGTAAAAGCCTTTGAAATCGCTGCAAAAGCCTCGAAAGATTCAGCCGAATTAATCCAAAAGATGCTGGCGCTATACCCACAAATGCCAGCTGATGCAGGGCTTGAGATCAGCGCCAAAGTTTACATGGGCGAAATGACCTGGCCTATGTAAGCCCAGCCATATCTATCTAGGCGATTAGGTACAAGCATTTAAGTGAAAACAGTTAAAGACGGGCACGTGAGCGATTGCGTGCCATTTTTTAGCTAAATGACTGCACCTAAATAACGGTACCAATCTAACTATTTTAATCAATAATCTCAAAGGGCTTAAGTCGCTAATGTCGCGACGAACTTAAGCCAAAAGGTTTAACACTATGACTCAGCCAACAACTCATCCAACTAGCAAAACCAGCAGCACAGCAACGGCCAAAGAGCGCACTCTGCACGCCATTATCGACCCTTTATGTGGCTGGTGTTATGCGGCAGCGCCTTTACTCGATGCCGCTGCAAAAGCAGGCTTTACCATTAAGCTCCACGGCGGCGGTATGCTCACGGGCCCAAGACGTAAACAAATCGATGCTAACTGGCGCGACTATGTTATGCCCCACGATCTGCGTATTGCCGAGCTAACCGGACAACCTTTTGGGAAAAACTATTTTGATGGTCTACTGCGCGATACCGCAATCGTACTCGACTCGGCGCCTCCGATTAAAGCCATGCTCGCAGTCGAGGCCATGGGTGGCGACAGTTTGGCCTATCTACACTCAGTACAACTGGCCCATTACCGTGATGGTCACAGCGCCAGTGATGAAGGTAATCTCGCAAGGTTAGCCGCTGAACTTGGGCTCGACCCTATAGGCTTTGCGCAGCATTATGCCCAAGGTGAAGACAAGCTATATGAGCATATTGTTGAATCCAGAGCATTACTGAATCTGATGGGTGCCCAAGGTTTCCCTTCAATGGCTATAGAGGATGATGACGGCAACATCACCGCCATTAATATCAACCGCTTTTATGGCCAACCCGCCCAGTGGTTAAGCCATCTTGAAGCACAGTTTGAGTCGTAATCATGCCAACGCTTAATAGTGTTCCAACAAGCTCTTTAGTGAGTGAGCCTGCTCAGTTAAATCTTATCGAAACAGCAAGGCAAACTGATGCGAATCTTGCACTTGTCAAAAGTACTTACGAGGGACATAGCTCAGCCGAAAATGCTAAAAATCTTGAGCATGCACTGGCAAATGACGCACGCTGGACAGAGGCGGCAGGTTTTCCCTATACGGGCACTTACATAGGTTTTAGTGCGATAGCCGCCAATGTGTTCGCCCGCCTCGAAAAAGAATGGGATAACTATCGCGTCGATATCGAAGACTATGTGGCACAGGGCGATAAGGTTTTTGCCTTCGGTACTTATTCAGGTACTTATGTCAAAACGGGCAAACATTTTACCGCTCGAGTCGCCCATTTATGGAAGATACACAGCGGCAAAATCGTCAGTTTCGAGCAGTTTGTTGATAGTTATACCGTCGTCAATGCCATGTAACTGCCAATACCATGTAACGACAGTCATGCACTTATTAGACATGCAATGATGGAATAACTGAATCACGAGGCGAACAAGTTTAATTTAGCCCGCCTCACGACTTGCCGATGTTAAGCCTTATCCGTATGATTTAGTGTTTTCAATAGGTTGAGCACTTGACATTAAGTACTTAAGATTAAGCACTTGCGATTAAGCGCTTGAAATTGAATTCGTCAAGCTGCACGTTCGAAGACTCATCAACTCAAGTGTCTAAAATGACAAAATAAATAACTAAAACAAGAACAAGGATGCGGTCTAATGCAAATCAATTCGATGCCAGTCGGGGCTCACCCAATCATGCTATCTATGACGCGACTTAGCCGAGCCAGCCAATGGATACTCAAGCAACAGAGAAAATTCACGCCCCTGTTATGGCTTGTCACCGCACTCCCCTTTACCTCACTTGCGTTTATCTCACTGGCGGCCAATGCAAGTGAAACTGATACAGAGTTAAAAATTCAAGAAAGCAGCATCACCGATGGCCCTTATGTGTTTTTAGATGATGCTCAAAAAGACACAGCCTATTGGATTTGCCATAGTGAACTAAAACAAACACCGATTGCGAAGGCGCAGTTAACTCGCCCTGCCAGTTGCGGTGAATTACCCCAACCACACCTTCACACACAAGCTGTCACGGTTGAGCCAGATACCTTCACCCATGTCAGCAAAATTGTCGCCCTTAGCGATGTACACGGCCAGTTTGATGTAATGATTAACTTGCTAAAAGCCCATCAGATTATCGACAAAGATAACCACTGGGCCTTTGGTGACGGTCATATGGTGATGACGGGCGACATGTTTGACCGTGGTCATCAAGTCAATGAAGTATTGTGGTTTTTATATTCCTTAGACCAAGAAGCCCAAGCTGCGGGCGGACGCTTACATCTACTCATGGGCAATCACGAGCAAATGGTGTTTCGCGGCGACTTACGCTACGTCAACGAACGCTACCAAGTCTCGGCAGATTTACTCAAACGCAGCTACGATGCGCTCTACAACAAAGACACCGAAATAGGCCAATGGCTTCGCAGCAAACATACTTTAGTCAAAATCAATAATATCTTGTTTATGCACGGCGGCATCAGCCCTGAATGGGTCGAGCGTAAATTAAATATCAACGATGCTAACCAATTATTTCGGCAGCATTTAGATGATAAAAAATCCGATTTAAAGCAAAATGATTTACTCAACTTTTTGTTTTTTACCAATGGTCCAACTTGGTATCGCGGCTACTTTAAAGATGAACTGAAAGAGTCAGATATCGATAGCATACTGAGCTATTTCAAGGTCGATCATATCGTCGTAGGGCACACATCGCAGGAACAAGTTATTGGGCTTTATCATAATAAAATCATTGCGATAGATAGCAGCATTAAGAATGGTAAATCAGGTGAGCTGTTACTTATCGACGCTGGAAAACTCCGCCGAGGTTTGTATCAGGGTGAGCAGGTTTCGCTATAACCTGCCTCACTAATATCTTTTGCCCCAATACGTGCATGAGCTAGCGCCTTAATCCACGAATGCGCTGGGGCAATAAGGCATGAATAAGCAAGGGTAAAACGGGCGCCCGCCATGGATCTAAATCGGCATAACACTCAATCGTATGCTCTCAATATACGCTCATCTTAATATCCATAAGTTCGCCAGTTTTAATTAACTCTGACTATACTCAAGCCAAGTGCGACTCACCTAAGTACTGGAGTAGAAATGGGGAAGAAATTACTCAGATTATCTAGCTTTTGCTTGTTTCTATTCAGCTTCTATCCCCCAGCATTTGCGGGCAGAGAACTCCAATTAGTCGCCACTAACTATCCTCCTTTTTATGCCGATGCCTTACCTGAACAGGGCGGCGTTGCGCAAGTCGTCAAAGAAGCTTTTAAACGCCAAGGTTACACTGCAAGTCTCAAGTTTTATCCCTTCGCCCGCGCAGCTTTACTCGTTAAAACAGGCCAAGCTGATGGCATCATTGGGCTCTGGTATCGTAAAGAGCGCGAGCAATGGGCCCAATATTCTGCGCCTATCCAACCCGTACAAATTGTATTTTATAAACGTAAAGATTCACCGCTGAGTTTCAGTCAACTTTCAGATCTTAAACCTTTCACTATCGGTATAGGTCGCGGTTACGCTAATCCACCAGAAATCTTCGCCGCGGGACTCACCACAGAGGAAGGAAATTCGGATGAGATGAATCTCAAAAAGCTGTTTTTAAAGCGTATTGACTTAGTCTTGATTGGCCATAACTTAGCGAGGTATTTAATTAAAAAAGGACCAAGTGAATATGAGGGTGCCTTTGAGCAAGTCGGCCACCCCATAGCGACTGAGGTATTTCATTTAGGGATCTCTTTGGCTGTGGCGGATCATCCGCAGTTAGTGACGGATTTTAATCAAGGTTTAGAGAGTATGCGCCGCGATGGACGATTAGCGGCAATTTTAAGCCAATATCCTCAGGTTGAAACGACTCAAGCGCCGATTGAAAAAACGCGAACTGAAGTCCATCCCTAAAGTCCGTCCAGCTTTTAAAAAGCAATAACAGCACAAAAAAACAGCAAAACTCTCGTTGAATTGTGCTCAATGCTCAAAAAACACAATTTCTTTCATTTTCGTTCGCTTACCTTTACAAACTTTTACCCAACTGGCGTACGTTATTCACTAGAATAGCGCCATTAGAGCGATTACCTTTTTAAACTGCCTTTGCGCGAGATAATAATTACAATGAAAAAAACCATTATTGCCATTGCCCTGCTTGCGATTATCGCCACAGCGGTGAGTTTTAGTGATGTCCTTCAAGCGGCTAAACCCGAGAACGCACCACATCTTATGCGTACCGTTCCTGTGGTCACGGGTGAAGTGATTGAATATCCATTAGCGCAATCTATCTCTCTTATCGGCAAACTCGCGGCTGAACGTGCAGTGATCATTGCACCGCAAGTCACAGGTAAGATTAAACAAGTCGCAGTGACCTCAAACCAAGCGGTAAAAAAAGGCCAGTTACTGATCGAACTCGATGATATGAAAGCCCAAGCCGCCGTCGCCGAGGCTAATGCTTTCCTCAATGATGAAAAACGTAAACTCAAAGAGTTTGAAAAACTGATCAGCCGTAACGCCATTACCCAAACCGAGATTGACGCACAAAAAGCCAGTGTTGATATCGCCCAAGCACGCTTATCCTCCGCCCAAGCAGATTTACATTACCACTCGCTGATAGCGCCGTTTGCGGGTAATACTGGCCTGATTAATTTCAGCGAAGGCAAGATGGTCAGCATGGGCACTGAGTTGATGTCGCTAGATGATTTGTCCAGCATGCGCCTCGACTTACAAGTGCCTGAGCATTTCCTATCGCAACTGAGTATTGGCATGCAAGTGTCAGCCACCAGTCGCGCTTGGCCGAATGAAATCTTTACTGGCAAAATGGTGGCTATCGATCCCCGCGTCAATGAGGAAACCTTAAACCTCAAAGTACGGGTGCTATTCGATAATCCGAAGAAACGCTTGAAACCGGGCATGATGATGTCGTCAACCATCACCTTCCCAGCGATTTCAGCACCTATGGTGCCAGTACAAGCTCTTGAGTATTCAGGAACTAAACGTTACGTATACGTAGTTAGCGCCGACCACATTGCCCACCGCACAGAAGTGACACTAGGGGCACGTATCGATAACCAAGTCTTAATCGAAAGCGGTTTAAACATAGGTGACAAAGTCGTGGTACAGGGCTTAGTCAATATGCGCGATGGCCTGCAAATCAATGAAGTCACGCTCGATGGTAAAGCCTCAGCCCGTGCGACAGAGCTTTCAGGTCCTAAAGCAACGGAGACGAAATAATGTGGTTATCCGATGTTTCGGTTAAACGCCCTGTCGTTGCCATCGTTTTAAGCTTACTGCTGTGTGTATTTGGCATAGTGTCGTTCACTAAACTGTCGATACGGGAAATGCCCGACGTCGAAAGCCCTGTGGTCACCATCAGCACCAGTTACTCGGGTGCATCGGCGGCGATTATGGAAAGCCAGATCACTAAGACTTTAGAAGATGAGCTAACAGGGATCAGTGGTATTGACGAAATCACCTCGACCACACGTAACGGTAGCTCGCGTATCACAGTTAAATTCCTCCTCGGTTGGAACTTAACCGAAGGGGTCAGCGATGTGCGTGATGCTGTGGCCCGCGCCCAACGCAGACTCCCAGAAGATGCAAAAGACCCCGTCGTCTCAAAAGACAACGGCTCCGGCGAACCCTCTGTCTATGTGAATTTAAGCTCGAGTGTGATGGACCGCACTCAATTAACGGACTACGCCCAGCGAGTACTCGAGGACAAATTCAGCTTAATCAGCGGCGTGAGTTCTATCAGCATTTCCGGCGGCTTGTATAAGGTCATGTACGTCAAGCTAAGACCCGAACAAATGGCAGGGCGTAATGTTACCGCAACGGATATTATCAACGCCCTGCGTAAAGAGAATATAGAAACGCCCGGCGGCCAAGTGCGCAACGACACCACTGTGATGTCGGTGCGTACCAAACGCTTGTACTACACGCCGAAGGATTTCGACTATCTTGTGGTGCGTACCGCCAGCGATGGCACGGCTATCTACTTAAAAGATGTGGCAGATGTGGCTGTTGGCGCACAAAACGAAAACTCGACCTTCAAAAGTGACGGCATAGTTAACATCAGTTTAGGCATTATTGCCCAGTCCGATGCCAACCCCCTGCTCGTTGCCAAAGAAGTGCATAAAGAAGTTGATCGCGTACAAGACTTCCTGCCCGAAGGCACTAGCCTAGTGGTCGACTTCGACTCGACCGTATTTATCGACCGCTCAATTAACGAAGTGTATAGCACACTTTATGTCACGGGCGCCTTGGTCGTACTCGTGCTGTATATCTTCATTGGACAAGCGCGAGCAACGTTAATCCCAGCGGTGACGGTTCCAGTATCTTTGATCTCGGCATTTATCGCCGCCAACATGCTAGGTTATTCGATTAATCTACTGACATTGATGGCATTAATCCTCTCCATCGGTCTGGTGGTGGATGATGCGATTGTGGTGGTCGAGAACATTTTCCACCATATCGAAAAAGGTGAAGAGCCCTTACTCGCCGCCTATAAAGGTACTCGCGAAGTGGGCTTTGCCGTTATCGCCACTACGGCGGTACTGGTGATGGTATTCCTCCCTATTTCCTTTATGGAGGGCATGGTCGGGCTACTATTTACCGAGTTCTCCGTGATGCTGGCGGTGTCAGTGCTGTTCTCCTCCTTAGTGGCACTCACACTTACGCCTGTACTGAGCAGTAAATTACTCAAAGCCAACGTCAAACCGAATCGCTTTAATCGTTGGGTCGACAGCGGCTTTGCTCGCATGGAAAGCGTTTATCGCGTCGCCGTGACTCGAGCGATTAAACTCCGTTTACTCGCGCCCTTAGTTATCCTCGCTTGTATCGGCGGCAGCGCTTGGTTAATGCAACAAGTACCGTCACAACTCGCGCCGCAGGAAGACCGCGGCGTGTTGTTCGCCTTTATTAAAGGCGCCGAAGGCACCAGTTATAACCGTATGACAGCCAACATGGACATAGTCGAAGACAGACTCATGCCCTTGCTCGGTAAAGGTGTGCTGCGATCCTTCAGCGTACAAGCTCCCGCCTTTGGTGGCCGTGCTGGCGATCAAACTGGCTTTGTCATCATGCAGCTAGAAGATTGGGAACACCGCGATGTGACTGCGCAACAAGCCCTTGGAATTATTAGCAATGCCTTAAAGGATATTCCAGATGTAATGGTTCGCCCTATGATGCCAGGCTTTAGAGGGCAATCGAGCGAACCCGTGCAATTTGTACTTGGTGGTTCGGACTATGCCGAACTGTTTAAGTGGGCGCAGATATTGAAAGAAGAGGCTAACGCTAGCCCTATGATGGAAGGGGCTGACTTAGACTACGCAGAAACAACGCCAGAACTCATTGTTACTGTCGATAAAGAGCGCGCCGCAGAACTGGGGATCAGTGTCGACCAAGTATCGGAAACCTTAGAAGTCATGCTGGGTGGCCGTACCGAAACGACCTTTGTTGATCGAGGCGAAGAATACGATGTGTATTTACGCGGTGATGAAAACAGTTTCAATAATGTCGGTGACCTGAGCCAAATCTACATGCGGTCAGCTAAGGGCGAATTAGTCACTCTCGATACTGTCACTCATATAGAAGAAATTGCCTCTGCACAAAGATTAAGCCACACCAATAAACAAAAATCGATCACCCTCAAGGCTAACGTCAGTGAAGGTTACACCTTAGGTGAAGGCTTAAAGTTCCTTGACGCTAAAGCCATTGAATTATTACCTAAGGATATTTCGATTGGTTACACGGGCGAATCCAAAGATTTTAAAGAAAACCAAAGCAGTATCTTTATCGTATTTGGTTTAGCTTTACTGGTTGCCTACTTAGTATTAGCCGCACAGTTTGAGAGCTTTATCAACCCGTTAGTGGTGATGTTTACTGTGCCTATGGGTGTATTCGGTGGTTTCTTAGGACTACTGATCACGAGCCAAGGGATCAACATCTACAGCCAGATAGGCATGATCATGTTAATTGGTATGGTGACTAAAAACGGTATCCTCATCGTGGAATTTGCCAACCAATTGCGCGACCGCGGCTTTGAACTCGATAAAGCCATTATCGATGCGTCATCCCGTCGTTTACGGCCAATCCTAATGACAGCCTTCACCACCTTAGTGGGTGCTGTACCGTTAATTTTCTCAACGGGCGCGGGCTCAGAAAGCCGTATCGCTGTAGGTACTGTAGTGTTCTTCGGAATGGCGTTTGCTACCTTTGTGACCTTACTGGTGATCCCCGCCATGTATCGATTAATCTCGGCCACAACGCACTCTCCTGGTTATGTTGAAGCTAAGCTCGAAGCGGCGATTAAAGCACAAGAGTTAGCGGCACAAGAGGCGGCAAAGCAGCAGGAACTCGCACCTAAAGCCTAGCTTTTCACGTCTACACAAAATGTAGAAATTACATAAAAAAAGCCAAGGTACTTACTATCTTGGCTTTTTTATTTGCGTCTTAAGCGTTTTTTGCTTTATTGGCTAAGCCTAAAAGTAAACCTAAGCCAACGCAAAGCAGTGCACTTAACGTAATCACAATACCTAAATGGTGGATGATTCCCGCGCCGCCTAAACCTAATCCCAACAGAATATAATAAAATAGTCCAAAGAGTGCGCCAGCAGAGCCCGCATAGGTGTGGTAGCTTGCCAGAGCCGAGCTGAGTATGTTCGGAATTGCGATACCGTAAGCCATCACAATCAATAGCATAGGGGCTAAAAAGTAAACATTATCCAGCCCTATAAAGGTCGATTGGATCAGCCAAATACCCAGCCCACCGACAAGTGCAATAGCACTGGCTAAGCGAACGAGTTGTGCGCTGGTGTGGCCTCGACCCAGCATTATTTTATTAACATAACTACCAAGGAAAGCACCAAAGCCTAACAGTAAGCCACTAGTACCAAAGGCAAGCGTCGATAAGCCTTGCGCCTCAAACATAAATGGCGCCAGTGAAAAGTAGCTAAACCACATTAGGTTAAACGCCGCCACCAACAAGCTGCTCTTAATAATCTCGCTGTCGGTAAGCATCTTAATCGCTAACTCGCCTATCGCGATTTTCTGGGTATGTGCGGGTTTCGTTTCGGTTAAGGATTTTACCGACAAAAACAGCAGCACAATTGCAGAGACCATGAGTGCGGCAAACACACCTTGACATCCCCAATACGCACTGAGGATACTGCCCAATAGCAATCCGATGACAGGGCTTATCCCAAGTGACATTCCCATCACAGAAAAGACTTTGGCTAATTCTTCGCCGCTATAACTGTCACGCATCATAGTTTGGGTAATCACAGAACCCACTGCCGCGCCAAAAGCCGACAATACGCGGGCCAGCAACAACAGGCTAAAATCGCTCACCATCAAGGCTAACGCTGAGCCAATGGCATAACATACTAATCCCGCGAGCATAGCTTTCCGGCGACCAATAATGTCGGCTAAGCGGCCCCAGCAAAATACGCCGATAGCAAAGGCAATAAAGTACACAGATAAGGTTTGCGATGCGCCAGCAATCGACACCGCAAAGTGTTCTGCAATATTAGGCAACGCTGGGCTATAGATAGTTTCCATTATTTGCGGAAACATCATTAGCAGCACAGCGAGCCCTAAAGGGGGTTTTATATTCATGATTTTTAGTCCATTTCAGCACTCCAACAAATGAGTTGGTTTACCGAAATGTCACTCCATACTTGTCAAAGATAGCGCAGTATAGATAAAATCCAAATGTAACAATTAACAACACTTAGACAAAAAACATCAAAAATAGGACAAGATGGCCTTTATTCTACCCGAACAACTATTTAATCCAGATCTGCTGGATAATCTGGTTATTGGCATTGCCGCCGATATGGGCGAACACGATTCGGGAATGCATTACCACAGGAAGGCACAACTGCTTTATGCTCCAGCAGGATGCATGACATTCACCCTAACCCAGGCTCAAGTGGTATTACCGCCGACGCGAGCCGCTTGGCTGCCAGCAGGTGTCGAGCACAGTGTCAGAATGCATAATGTCGTCGCCTATCGCTCACTCTACTTTGAGCCAGAAACCGTCAGCTCATTGCCCGATAAGGTCACTATTTTCCATGTAAACCCACTACTCAAAGCCTTAATCGACACTATGTCGTTTTGGCCTTGGGACAAACCAAGAAGCAGTCAACACAATGCCTTTTTGCTGCTCTGCGAAGAATTGGGCAATGCCACGGAAGAAAATCTGGCTTTACCCCTCCCACAGGATAAACGTTTAACAACCTGGCTTGCGCAACTACAGCAACATCAGAAACCGCCAGCCAATCTTAAGGATATGGCAGTAGAAATCGGAGCCAGTGAACGCACAATTAGCCGCATTTTTAGCGCACAAACGGGAATGGCTTATCAAGCCTGGCGCCAGCAATGGCGATTACTTGCGGCCATAGAACAATTAACAACGGGAACCTCGGTGGCGCAGGTGGGCTTTAATTTACAATTTTCCAGCGACAGTGCCTTTATCAGCTTTTTTAAGCAATATACCGGCACTACTCCGGCACAATATTTCAAATAAGTACTGGCTCGACTGACTTACAATCGTCGAATCGAGCCTTGCCTCATATGCACTTTCATGACGCTAGCTGCGACGTTAGGCTTTAAAAGCTGGCGTGGCAGAAGACTTAAACCAAGCAAGCGGTTTTTGACGGCGCGTTAACATGTTTCCGAGCGCGACCAGCAAGAGTCCCACGCTTGAATACCAAGTCCACTGATAATCCTCAAACACACTCGATACACTTAACGCCACCACAGGGGTAATCACCAACAGATATGCAGCGGCATTAGCGCCAATTCGCTCAACCAAGATCAAATAAGCGGTAAAGCCAATCACAGAGGCGATAACGGCTAAGTAAAACAAGCTGCCAAGATAGCTGGTTGTCAGCGGTAAACTAAAGCTTAAATCTTTAAACCAGATGATCAGCAGTAACGCCGCACTGCCATAGCACATGGCATAGGCTGTTGAGGTAAAGGGCGACACATTATCGCGCGAGTTGCGCATACTGATCATGTTACCAATCGAGAAAAACCACGTACCTAACAGCGAAAACAATAAGCCCCACACTAAATTTTGTGACCACTGAGTCGCGAGCAAATCGGCACCAAAGAGTAAGCTAATGCCCCCCAGACCGACACCGACTCCTAACCAAAAATTACGACTAGTTGGCGTACCGTAAAAAATGCGGCCATGTATCGCATTAAAAATGGGGGCAGTGGCCATAATCACCGCCGTTAAACCGCTGGCGATATAATGGGTTGCGGTATAAAACGCGATAAAGTTCAAACAAAATAGACACACGCCTTGTAGCGCAAACCAAGGATGCTGCCTAAGCTTTACCGCTTGCAGCTTGTTAAAGGCAAAGCCAATGGTGAACATCAAGAGACTCGCAATCGCAAACCGATAGAAAATCGAGACTTCCGTCGCCACCTCACCGTGCTGCCACTTAATGGCAATCCACGAAAAACCCCACACAAAAATCATCAGCAAATACATCACAGCAGCCATAATGAGTCCCCTACACCTTCATAAAATGCTTAATGAGGCAAACTATACAGCGATGGCTTTCGTCCTTATGTCACCATCTTGTTGGCCATAACACGATATTGCGGTTTTAATCGCGAGCGGACGTTGAGCCACGCCCATAAGTGCGATAATTTGGAAAGACAAAATGCTTAGCCAGTGAGATCACTAGGAACCCATGGAGCCCAAATACATCAGTTTTGATAAATCCGCCAAAACCTGTATTCGTAAACAAGCGATTACGGAGGATTTATCTTGGGCTCATTATCAAAATGCGAGCGAGCGTCTGTATTACCAAAACGATGCACAACATACGCTGAGCATGTATCTGGATGGCGGCTACGAAACCCACAGAACCGATATCAAGGCCGACTATGGTGCGCCCAGTAAGTTTTGTCTTATGCCCCAAGGTAGCGAGAGTCGTTGGCAACTGGGACAACCGCAGCAGTTTATGCATTTGTATTTTAGCGATGAACATCTTAAAAAATTGGCGGTGCGAGTCTTTGATAAAGATCCACGCCAAGTGCGTTTACCTGAGTTGACCTTTGTCGATAATCCGAGATTGGAGGCGCTGTTTCGGCACCAAGTTGCGGGGCTCGATTGGCAGACGAGGGATCACCATCTGATGATGGAACAAGTAACCGACACTGTGCTGGTGACTTTGCTGCAAAGCTCAGGCTTTAATTTGTCGGTGGGGCCAATTAAGGGCGGACTCGCACCTAAAGTGGCCAAAGCGATCAAAGAGTTTATTCATTGCCATTCCCATCGGCAAATTTACTTGTCTGAGTTGGCCGAGCTTGCCCAACTTAGCGAGTACCATTTTTGTCGCATGTTTAAATGCCAATTTGCGATGACGCCGCAGGAGTATTTGCTGCAAGTGCGCATTGAAAAGGTCAAACAAAGCTTGAGTCATTCAACGCAATCATTGACTGAGATCGCCCTCAATAATGGCTTTGCCAATCAAAGTCATATGGGGCGTTACTTTAAAAAACTCAGCGGCATGTCACCGGGCGAATATCAAAAATACCATAGAAGCTAACATACGCTTTGGGTTCACCATCTCGACGGCTGAACCCAACACTCTAACATCCTTGAAAACCCCATTGCCTCGATATGCTATAGTGCCCTTACTCCCCTAACCGCTGGAAAACGCCTTGAAGAAAATCGCTTTATTTGTCGATGTACAAAACATCTATTACACCTGCCGCGAAGCCTATGGTCGCCAATTTAATTATCGTAAACTGTGGCAACACTTAGGTTATGAAGGTGATATAGCGTTGGCCGTGGCTTATGCCATCCATAAGGGCGACGATGGGCAATTGAAATTCCAAGACGCACTAAAGCACATAGGTTTTGAGGTGAAGTTAAAACCGTTTATTCAGCGCAGCGATGGCTCAGCCAAAGGCGATTGGGACGTGGGGATCACCATAGATATTATGGAAGCGGCGAGTGAAGTGGATACAGTGATCTTATTGTCTGGTGATGGCGATTTCGATTTATTGCTGCAAAAAATTCATCAAAAATATGGCGTTGAAACCCAAGTGTATGGCGTCCCTACCCTGACGGCTAAATCCTTAAGGGATGCAGCCTCTCAATTTCACCCTATCGATGAGGCGTTATTGCTCTAGTCACAAGACAAAAATGAGGCGATTCATCACACTAACCGTATCTGACTCATTCACTCTTTCGCCCCACAATGTCGAGACACTATGTAGAGCTTCTACTTTAAAGATGAAGCAAGTCACTGATAGGTAATGTCCGTATACATAGGGGCGAGACGTTTTAGAAAGGCATTACGGGTAGATAGCGGAATATGTTGCTCTCTCATCGATTCAATCAAATGGCCGACTAAGGCATCGAAATCCGCTTGAGTAATATTCAAGCCTCTATGACTGTGCTGCATACTTTCGCCGTGATACACGCAGCCGCCATCGGCAACCAGACAGAAATGTTCAATGGCACGCTCACGAAATAACGCAATATCAGTCTCTTGAAAGTGATGCACTATGCGTGGATCTGTGGCAATACGTGCCAGCAAACCATCGACTATCGCCGATACGCCTGCGTTACCACCTAAATCTTGATATAAGGTTTGCTGGCTTGCGGTTTGATGACTCGAGTGAGTTTGTGATGCAGAGGTTTCGGTCGTTTGCACCGCACAGCCAGTGAAAAAAAACACTACGACGAAAGGTATTAACTTCACCCGTAAACGCCTCATAACGCCCCCTCCACCGATAGGTACCAACCCCGTTGCTCTTCAAACCCCGCTATGCTGCCCAAATTCGCATAGGCCGTAACCACGGAAAGATGCTTATTGATAAACCACGCTAAAAACACATCTTGCCAATCATCCTCACGGGCAAAAGCTAACTCATCGGGTTTCTGGCGATATTCGATACCCAGCGCCACATTATCCGTCAGCAATACCGCGGCAGAGGCTTCGAGCACAAACTGGTAATCATGATTGGCTTGAGTACCAAAACCCAATAAACCTGTTTGATTCGCCTTAGTCGCGCGCACGGTACCATTGAGTAATACATTTCGTCCCGCTATCGCATCAAAAAATACTTTGCTGGCAGCAACATACATATCTAAACCCCAATCATCCCGCGCCCCAACCGCCTGAGGAATCGCAAAGTCATCGACTCTTTTATACTGGGCACCTAAGGCAATTTGCGGCATAGCCGTATAAAGTAACTCTCCGGCAAGCTTGTATTTTACCCCAAAGATATCTTGGCCTAACTCGCCGCCCATAGTATCCAAATCAAAGGTTTGCCGAGCAACACTGAGCTCGAATCGATTATCAAAACTCAAGGAAGCGCCAATCACTTTCAGCGTAAAGTCATCGACATAAACGCCTGTCGCCATCGCCGTAGCGGACCATTCACCGCTACTACCATAACCGTTGATCACAGCCCATGGCACTATGCCACCGCCAGCACTGCCTTCAATCATCGTCCCGCCGCTAGTCGTGACCACACGGCTACCTTCAGCAAACGTAGGAACAGTGCCCAATAGTAAAAATAGGCAAAACAAAGCCTTAACATAAGTCCAAGTTAATGAATTCAACTTCAATGCATTTATGGAAATGTTCACTTGATGCTCCGCTCTAATTCTGTCGACGATGAATCGTTAGTCTAACGTCTTTGCATATTGACTTGAGTAAACGCGCTTATGCATCAGAGGTATTTGGATGGTTAAACGCCTCGAACCACAGATCAAATTCAGCCGCTTTTAAGGGTTTCGAAAACACGTAACCTTGAATGATATCGCAATCAAGATTGCGCAATATCTCAACACCTTCTTGTTCTTCAACCCCTTCGGCTACTACGGTAAAACCTAAGCCATGGATCAATTTAATACTCGTATCGACTATCATCACATCTTGGCTATCCGTGAGCATGTCTTTGATAAAGCTGCGATCAATTTTCACTTCATTAACGGGTAAAATTTTCAAATAGGCTAATGATGAATGACCTGTGCCAAAATCATCAATGGCAACAGACACGCCCATGTCACGGAATCGCTGTAATACACTCACCACTGTCTGTGCATCTTTCATCACGGCGCCTTCAGTGACTTCGATACAGAGTGCACCGCTTGGCAGATTATTGTCTTTCAGTAAAATGGCGATTTGATTCGGTAAGCGAGTATCGACTAAATCATGGGCCGACAGGTTAATAGCCAGTTTTAGCACCATACCCCGCCGCTGCCATGTCACTAATTGCTGAATTGCCTGCTTCAATACCCACTGGCTAACAATATCAATGTTGCCAGAGTTTTCTGCGAGTTGAATAAACTCATCGGGCGGAATAAACCCTAAGGTTGGATGCTGCCAACGGATCAGTGCCTCGGCGCCAGTACACTGATTTAAGTGTAAATCCACCTTAGGTTGAAACACGAGATAGAGTTGGTTTTGCGCCAAACCTATGGGCAAATCGCGGATAATAGTCAGCTCACGCTGGTATTTCTCATCGGCGCCCTGACGATAACTGACAATGCGTTGCTCCTCGAGACAGGCTTGATTGAGGGCAATTTCGGCGCGGCGCACTAACACATCGATATCGGCACCGTTGCCATCGATTTCCAGTAATCCCGCCCGCACGGTAAGAGAGATATTTGAGCCTTGGATTGGAAATGGCGACTCCAACATATCCAATGATTTCAGCAAGTGCTCGGGACGAATACCTTGGCTATACAGGAGTAAAAATGAGTCGCCGTCTAATCGCGCGAGTAAATCTGGAGTGGGGGCTAATTGCTCTAAGCGACGGGCAAAAAGCAGCAACAAAGTATCGGCGTTAGCAAAACCGATAATGTCGTTGATATGGCGAAAATGTTTAATATCCAGCAATACCATAGCGCCGGATAGCTCATGTTTAAGATCCGCTAAATGCTGTTTTGCCGCAAAACGATTGAGTAAACCTGTCAAGCTATCGTGGCGAGACTGGTAGACTAAATCCTTTTCCCGCGCTTCAATATCATCGCGCATTAAGGATAAACTCTTAGCCAACACCCTCAGCTCTGCTGGCGCACCTTGAATATTGGCAGGCTGCTTACCTTGACCGATTTTACGGGCATAATTCACAAGTTGATGCACGGGTTCAGTCAAACTGCCCGACAACCAAATCGCAATCGCAATCGCCAGTGCTAAGGTCAAAGCAAAAATCAGCAGCATATTATTGCGTAGTTGCTGATAACTTTGCTGCCACTTGAGGTTTGATTGATGTAGTAGCGCTAATTGGCTGCCGTTGTGATCATAAAGTTTGATGCCCATAGACAGATGATCTACGGGAATACTTTCACTAGGCATTTTCAGCAAGCTAGGCAATAAGCTCGCCTGCTCAATTACACTTAACTTTTCATTATCTGATAAGGTTGAAGCTATTTCAGTGCGGCCCGTTGCCTGATTGACAAAACTCACATCAATGCCCGTAATAGCTTTAGCTTGTTGGGCGACCTTCTCATCCAATAAAAAACCCATGCCAACCCAAGCGATTAAGGTCGGCGCCTTCACCGGCTGCAGCACAAACTGATAGCTAGCATGATCAAAATTAAGGATAGCTAACGCATTATGATTGCTGGTGGTCATATTAAATAAGGATTGAATATCATCCTGAGTGAGTCCGGGCAAACTCGAGGTCAAGAGCTCCCCTTTAGGTGATAGCAATACAGCGGCGTCGGCACCAATACGAGAGCCGTGATTAGATAACACTGATTCAATGGTTTCTTGCTCACCAGTAGCAATCGCGCGCTTAAAACCAAAATCGGCACTGAGTACGGACAAACTTTGACTAAGCTGAATACCGCGATTCGATAACACTTCGAGAAACACATTCGCGCCAATATCGAGGCTTTTCTGTTGCTGTAAAAAGTTATCTTTTTCGGTCGCTGTCAACACGGAAAAAGCCGTGGCAAATTGCACCAACGTCAGCACAATAAAGAAAACTAAAATCAGCCGAGCGCGAAAACTATTTAGCATGTAATGGCTTACCTTCAGAATCGTAGTGACCAAATCCCGACGGCGGAGCCGACGGTTTAGCTTGACGCTCAATGTCTAAGGACAGACTGAGTTGATTAGGACCATTAACTATCAGTAAATCCGTTGGCTCTGATGCCGCCTTCTGCCATGGATGCCAGCGCTTAACTTTATATTGACCGACGGTAAGTCCCTTAAACTGGATCTCACCTTTCTCGTCCGTCACAGCGACAATAGGGCTATCTGCCACATAGATAAATGCCTGCATATAATCGTGAATATTACAGCCAAGCGCGACCAAACCGGGTTTATCGAACTGAATCGGCGCTTCGGCCTGACCCACATACAATTTAAGTTCGAAAGGTTTAGCTTCTGAAAAAGAATACACATGGTGGCGAGTACGATCTAAGTTGGGAAAATCCACCTTTGCACCTTTAGGCACCGCCAGCACAAAGGGGATAAAGGTTCGATTTTTTTGCGACATTTCATAATGCTCGACAGGTATTGCATTATCGGGCATCACTGCAGGGATTAGCTCCACAACAGCATCGGCAATGGCCTGTTGTTGCAGATCTACTAAATTAATATTGAGTTCAGCAGCCATGACTTGAGGCGTGAAATAGATCAAAACGCAAAGTACTAACGCATATAAAACGCGATATAGGATCATCCGTTACCTCGGGCATAGTGATGCAAGGCCAACAAGTACCTTAGCTGAGTTCTGCGTAAAAAAACGATCTAGATTCATCTAGCATTGTACATTACTAATATATTGAATAATCATCAAATTATATAGAAAAGTCGTAAAACAGTAACCATTCTACTCATTCTGTGATAATGACGCGCTCAAGTGGCAATAAGTTATAAGCTAACAGAATGGTCTGGTAATAGTTATTCATTGTTTCTTATTGATGATCCAGAAAATACCAACGATATTCCTCATTTCTGGTTTTAGTTTTAACCTAGTGAGCAATACCATCACTAAGCATCAATTGACCTAATGTTATTTAACCCCAGCTAAAGATAGTCAAATCTAATCGCTCTCGCCGTGAATAAACAAAAAAGGCCTACTCAATGTAGACCTTTCATGTATTTTTCAACTAGAAAACAAGCTTAACCGACTGTTATCTCTTTATGCTCATCGGCTTTTTTACCGCCTCTCTTTGCTAAGGCATAGTAAAACAGCGGCGTTAGGATAAGACCAAATACAGTCACCCCAATCATACCAGCGAATACTGCCACGCCCATGGCTTGGCGCATCTCGGCGCCCGCGCCAGTGGAGAACACCATAGGTACCACTCCCATGATAAAGGCGATAGATGTCATCAAGATAGGACGTAAACGTAATCTTGCTGCCTCTAATATCGCCTCCATAGGTGCCATACCATGGTCTTGTTTCTCCTTTGCAAACTCGACAATCAAGATAGCGTTTTTAGTCGCCAGCCCCACCAGCACTATCAGGCCAATTTGGGTGAAGATATTATTATCGCCACCGTAAATCAGCACACCACTGAGGGCTGAAAGTAAGGTCATTGGGATGATTAAAATAATCGCCAATGGCAAGCTTAAGCTCTCGTACTGGGCGGCTAGCACCATAAACACTAAGATGATCACCAGCGGGAAAACCAAAAGACCCGTATTGCCCGCTAGGATTTGCTGATAGGTCAGCTCGGTCCACTCATAAGTCATTCCATTAGGTAAGGTTTCAGCCAAAATTTTCTCAATCGCCGCCTGCGCTTGACCTGTACTCACTCCGAGTGCTGGGCCACCGTTGATTTCAGCGGTTGTGAAACCGTTATAGTGCATCACTCTGTCTGGGCCTGAGCTTTGGCTGACGTTGATGAACGAACCCAGCGGGATCATATCACCATTCAGATTCGGCACCTTTAGCTGACTTATCTGCTGCGGGCTTTGACGGAACGCCTCGTCGGCTTGCATATTCACCTGATAGGTTCGACCGAAACGATTGAAGTCGTTGACATAGGTCGAGCCCATATAGGTTTGTAATGTCTGGAAAATCTGATCGAGCGACACTGCCTGCTGTTTCGCTTTAGTCCGATCGATATCCAGTTCAAGTTGCGGCACGTTCACTTGATAGCTAGAGAAAACTCCGGCTAACTGAGGATCGGCCCACGCCTTGTACATCACTTGTTGGGTCACCTGATACAAGGCCTCATAACCAAGGTTGGCTCTGTCTTGAATTTGCAGACGGACCCCTCCTATAGTGCCGAGGCCTTGCACAGGTGGCGGCGGGAAGATGGCAATAAACGCGTCTTGAATAGCAGCAAATTGCTGATTCAATTGTCCTGCAATGGCATTCGCCGACAGTTCAGGACTGGTACGCGAGTCAAAATCATCGAGCGCGACAAATACCACGCCTGAGTTAGGACTATTGGTAAAACCGTTGATGCTAAGGCCAGGGAAGGCAATCGAGTGCGCGACTCCGGGGTGATTTAGCGCAATCTCAGACATCTTCTTGATCACACTATCCGTACGTTCAAGGGATGCCGCATCGGGCAACTGAGCAAAGGCCACTAAATACTGTTTATCTTGGCCGGGTACATAACCCGTTGGTGTATTGGCAAATTGCACACCCGTTAACGCCACCATGCCTAAATACACTAGGCCAATAATGCCGCCAAAACGGATCACCTTACGCACTAACCAGCCATAACCATCGGATGCACGGTTAAATAAACGATTAAAAGGCACAAATAACCAAGCACCAAACAACTTATCCATTAGACGGGTTAAGCCGTCCTTAGGTGCATCATGACTCTTGAGTAACAGCGCCGATAATGCCGGACTTAAGGTCAGTGAGTTAATCGCCGAGATAAAGGTCGAGATAGTAATAGTCAAGGCAAACTGTTTATAGAACTGCCCAGTTAAACCGCTCATAAAGGCCGTTGGAATAAACACCGCCGCCAGCACTAAGGTGGTTGCCACAATCGGGCCTGTCACTTCCTTCATCGCCTTTTGTGTTGCCGCAACTGGGCTTAATCCTGCGGCAATATTACGCTCGACGTTTTCGACCACGACGATGGCATCGTCAACCACAATCCCGATGGCGAGCACCAGCCCGAATAGCGACAAGGCATTTAACGAGAAACCGAGCAAATGCATAAAGGCAAAGGTACCGACCAAAGACACAGGCACGGCCACCAGCGGAATAATCGATGCGCGCCAAGTTTGCAGGAACAGTACCACCACTAACACCACCAGTAACACGGCTTCGAGC
The DNA here is from genome assembly GCF_030848765.1 of Shewanella oncorhynchi. Classification (NCBI taxonomy): domain Bacteria; kingdom Pseudomonadati; phylum Pseudomonadota; class Gammaproteobacteria; order Alteromonadales; family Shewanellaceae; genus Shewanella; species Shewanella oncorhynchi. Next base: position 1,292,312 of record NZ_CP132914.1, on the reverse strand, counting down.
AGGGTTTTTACCACAGCTTCAATCGAGCCACGCACGAACACTGTTGGGTCGTAAACGATTTCGTATTCGAGTCCTTCAGGGAATCCTTTAGACAGCTCTGCCATTTTGGCGCGCACATCGTCGGAAATCTGAATCGCGTTAGAGCCCGATGCTTGAAATACAGGAATAGCCACCGCATCCTTATTATCGAGTAAAGAGCGCAGCGCATAACTCGTTGCCCCGAGTTCCACCCGCGCGACATCTTTAAGGCGGATCACCTCAGCATTCTGACCAACTTTGATGATGATATCTTCAAATTCAGACAGTTCAGTTAAACGGCCTTTCACGTTAATTAAAAGTTGAAAGTCAGCACTGCCACTGGGCTGCGCGCCTAAACTGCCCGCTGCTGCCTGTTGGTTTTGCTCACGTACGGCGGCAATAATGTCCGCTGGCGATAAACCCAGCGCCGAGACTTTATTGGGATCAAGCCAAATCCGCAGGCTGTATTCGCCGGCGCCAAACAAACGTACAGCGCCGACACCGTTAATCCGCGCTAACTCGTCTTTGACGTTTAGCGCCGCATAGTTAGACAGATACAACATGTCGTAACGGTTATCCGGCGATAACAAATGCACCACCATGGTCAAGTCTGGCGATGATTTTTCGGTGACTATACCTAAGCGCTGTACTTCCTGCGGCAGACGGGGCATAGCGCGATCCACTCGGCTCTGCACTTGGGTTTGTGCCTTATCCACATCCGTGCCAATCGCAAAGGTGATGGTCAAGGTCATACGTCCATCGGACGTCGCCTGCGATGACATGTACAACATGTCTTCGACGCCGTTAATTTCCTGCTCCAACGGTGAAGCCACAGTTTCGGCAATCACTTTAGGATTTGCGCCAGGATAATTAGCAGTGACCACTACCGTAGGTGGCACTACCTCTGGATATTCGGTAATAGGCAACTGCCAAACAGCAATCGCCCCCGTGATAAGAAACAGCAATGACAGCACGGCTGCAAATATCGGTCTTTTAATGAAAAATTGCGACAACATAGTGTGTTATTCCTTAACCGCGGCTCGCCGTTTCAACCGCTTGCGCCGTCAAATGCTCTTGGTTTTTATCGAGTATTAACTGGGCTTGGCGTAGCGCCTCGAGCTTGTCGCTGTCGACCATGTCCACTATGTTTGGCTCAATTTGCATCTTAGGACGAACGCGTTGCATACCGTTGACGACGATCTTGTCTTCGGCCATCAAGCCTTGGGTTACAATGCGCAGTCCTTGGACTTTTTCGCCTAAGGTCACACCGCGATATTCGACCGTGCCATCATGACCGACGACCAGCACAAACTTATTATTGAGATCTGTGCCAACCGCTTTATCGTCAATCAAGATCCCCTCATAGGCGCCACTGCCCGCAGTACGAAGACGCGCAAACAAGCCTGGCAATAGGTTATTGTCTTCATTGTTAAAAGTCGCACGCACTCGAATAGTACCCGTCTGCTTATCCATCGCATTATCCACAAAGTCGACCATGCCAATATGGTGATAATCGCGCTCATTGGCTAAAGCCATGTAAACAGGATTATCGCCAGCACGGGGATCGTTACGTTTGTTCTGCGCAGTTAACTTCACGTATTTAAGGTAGGTTTGCTCGTCCACATCAAAATAGGCATACATGCTGGCGGTAGAGACTAAGCTGGTCAGCACACTCTGCCCTGCGGTGACATAGTTACCCGCAGTGACGTTGGCGTAGGATACTCGGCCATCAATCGGCGCTTGTACTTGGGTATAAGCTAAATCAAGCTCGGCGCGCATGAGTGCTGCTTTCACCGAAGCGACTGCGGCTGCAGTCTGACGTTTATTCGACTCACGGGTATCGAGTAATTCGGCCGAGACCGCCTTTTGGTCAAATAATTTATATGCCCGTTCAAAGTCATTAGTGGCCAGTTGCTCTGCAGAGAGTGCGCTAGCAAGGTCTGCTTTTAACCGGGCCACTTCCACTTCAAACACGCTTGGATCGATGCGAAATAACACCTCGCCTTTTTTCACTAAGGCGCCTTCTTTAAAATTTACTGAGTCGATATAACCCGACACCCGCGGGATAAGGGTGACACTTTCTGGCGCCTGTAAACGACCGGTAAACTCATCCCATTCGGTGACTCGCTCATGCAATACCTGAGCGACATCCACCTTAGGCGCACTCGGTGCAGGTCCCTGCTGCGCAGTTTGCTCACCACAAGCTGAAAGGACGAAAGCAGCCACAGCCGTTAACATCATTATTCGTAAAGGTTTGTTACTCATCATATTACTATCCTCAAAGTGGCGGGCATTTCACGCTGTTCGAACCACACACATGCAGCTGTGTTACAAACCAATTAAATACCGACTGGTAAAAAATATTCTGTACTGGACGGTAATATATAGCGTAAAATGATGCTGTCAACAAATTTATGTACCGAATGGTATTTAATTAAAAGTGTGCACTTACCCTAGGCATGCAATGCGTCCAGAGGCAAAAGGCTACAAGTTTGAACGGCAAAGCATTTTGATGAATATTGAAGCAAACACTGACTAACGCAGATAACATGCTGAACTTAGGTGACACCTTGAATGACTAAGTAGACATATCCCCCTAACCCCCCTAAGTCCGTCATCAGTGGCAAGTGTGGCTGGACAGGGACTAAACCCATGTCTATCCTAGGGGCAATTGAGAATTGAGGAGCCTAATGATGTCAACCGTCACCCAGACGCCCTGTGTTGGTCGCCCACGAGCTTTTGACACTGACGATGCATTAGCAAAAGCCTTAGAAGTCTTCTGGCTCAAAGGTTTTGAAGGTACATCGTTAACCGATTTAACCCAAGCTATGGGCATTAATAAGCCAAGCCTTTATGCCGCCTTCGGCAATAAAGAACAGTTATTTCTCAAAGCGATAGAATTATATGAACAACGCCCCTGTGCGTTTTTCTATCCCGCACTTGAGCAGAAAACCGCCTATCTGGTGGTCGAGTCGATGCTGCTCGGGGCCGCGAGCTCTTTTGTGGATAAAAGCCATCCGCAGGGATGTTTGATTGTTCAAGGGGCATTAACCTGCAGTGAAGCAGGGCAAGCGATTAAAGACACTTTGATTAATCGTCGCCGCGACGGTGAAATCGCTCTGTGCGAACGACTGCAACGCGCCAAAGATGAAGGAGATTTGCCCGCAGATGCCGAGCCATTACTGCTTGCCCGTTATGTCGGCACAGTATTGCAAGGCATGGCCGTACAAGCGACCAGTGGGATTTGCCCGAATGAACTGCGCAAAGTGGCCGAACTAGTGCTGGCTAACTTTCCGCGTAATGATTAATCCTGATTCACAAATCCTGATCCACAAAAACTAAACCCCAGTAGAGTACTCACTTAACTGGGGTTTTATTTATGCTTTGCTTTATTTCTGTCCAACCATTTATTTCTGTCCAACCAAGAGTTCTCTAAACAGTTGTCTGAGTCGTTTCAATAATGGCAGGCTGCTTTTATCTTGATGCTGGATCACATCGACGTTTGCATACCAGCCTATCTGCTCAAATTCTATGGGGACGCGAGTTAAGTTACCCGATAAAACTGAATTGGACGCCATGTGCTCGGGTAACAGACACCAACCATGGCCCTGTAATGCGAGCTCCAATAACACGTAATAGTTATCGGCATACCAAACATCAGGACTGAACGCCTGCTGAAAACTACTGGTTTTAGTATTCCGTGAGCGGATGAGTAATTGTCGATACAGTCGCAATGAGTCCATGTTCGGTGCAACTGATTTTGCTAAGGGATGCGAACTCGCCACATAAAGATCGAATTGAATCACCCCAATACTCTCAAAATCTATACTACTTGGCATAGATAATTCACTAAAAATCAATCCTGTAGATGCTCTTCCCGAATGCACCATGTCGATAATATCTATGCTTGAGGCACTGAGAAACTCGAGTTCGATATTAGGAAAATCACCTTCTAACAACCGAATAATTTCAGATATTCTCTGTATCGGAATGCCTTCATCCATCGCAAGGCACACTTCTGAAGATTGACTACTGAAGAGCGATAAGGCGGTATGTTTGAGCCTACGATGTTGAAGAATCGTCGCTCTTGCGTAGGGCAGTAATTTACTGCCTTCGGCCGTTAATACCGGATAACGACCCGAACGGTCAAATAACTCAACCCCACAGTCAATTTCAAGATTCATCACATGCTGGCTAATCACGGATTGTGCTTTCTTAAGTTGCCTTGCAGCATTCGAAAATGAACCAGACTCTACGGTTTCCATAAAGGCTTCGAGTTGTTCGAGACTAAACATATCGTTTTTACCGATACTATCTAACTATAACTTATCCCTATACTAGATAAAATTATGGCCATAGTCACATTAAATGAATGGGAAATAGCCATGAAAACGACAGAACGTATCTTTAACGCCTTACTCTTTGAAGCGATTGCACTCGCTATTATTATCCCCGTTTCTGCCCTTATATCAGGCAAGGGAACCAGTGAACTTGTCATAGTAGGTATCGCTTTGAGTCTTTATACCGTGGTATGGAACTACTTCTACAACCTAGGATTCGACTGGGTATTTGGGGCAAATCGAGAGCAACGTACTTTGAAAACCAGAATACTGCATACCTTTGGATTTGAAGGGGGACTTATTTTCATTAGCATACCGACCATCGCCTGGTTTCTACAGATAGGTTGGTTGGCAGCCATGGGCTTAGAAGCGGTTTTTTTGATCTTTTTCTTCTTCTACAGCACCCTATTCCATTGGTGTTATGACAAGTATCAGCCCTATAAGACTTGGATTACTATGCAAGCCACTAAGGTCAAATAGCGCAGCTAAGATCAACACACATCACCATCAAACGAACCTCACTAAACAATTTAGCGATTCGTTTGATGGCAGATTATCCATTTCAATTTCTTCTACTTAGCAAGAAAGCTAAGCCAGTTCATGTGTTGCCCAACGTAAAATTCCCCTTAAACACAGTACATAAAAATAATAAACCCGCACACAGTAAACTGAGGTTGTTGAAATATCCTATAAACATCACAAAAGGACTAACTATCAGTAATTAATATTCAAATCATTAGTCTAGATATAATTCTTTATGCTATAAAAGCCATATATTAAGCGGGGAGATGGAAGCAAAATGCGTGCAGGGAACAGAATGAGGCTCAGGATGCAGCAGGCATTAAATTTGCCGTCAGCATTGATACTTAGCATCGTTTTATTGCTCGTATCCATTATTTGTAACATGGCACTCGCTAAAGAAAGCAATGCAATACCAGCAGAATCGCAACCTCAAGCCATAACCTTAGCCGCAGAAGACAGTTGGCCACCTTTCGCCAATCAGTTTGGTCAAGGTATTTCCCATCGTTTAATCCAAGCCGCATTTAAACAGTCGCATATTGAAGTGAATAGCTTAGTTGTACCCTACTCCCGTGCCTTAATGATGGCGGAAAAAGGTGCAGTTGATGGGGTGTTTAACGTCACCCGCGAGAACAGTACTGAGCAACGCTTCATCTTTGGAAACACCCCATTATTTATCGCCACGGCATCTTTTTATCAAAAGAAACAAAAACCTATTCTGGCAGACAATAAATGGGCGCTACCTAAAGGCACCGTTATCGGCGTGATTAAAAGCTATGAATATGGCGATGAGTTTCCCAAATTAGTTAAACAGCAACAGCTCAATATCGTCACCGTCGCCAACCAACAACAGCTCATCAATTTATTATTGATTGGTCGCATAGATGCCGCCTTGATGTTCGACTTAGTCGCCAAGGAAAACCTGAAAAAAATGGGGGTAGATGATGAGATTATTCCTGCATTTGCTAACCACAGCAGCGATATTTTTTTGGCCTTCTCGAAAGGAAATCCACAAGCACAAACCTTAGCAAGCCAACTCGACGCTGGCTTATCACAGCTAAAAGCCACAGGCCAATACGACAAACTGCTCTTAGTCGCTGACTAATCCACTATCGCTACAAGCGAATGATAGATTACCGCTGCGAGCGAATGATCTCTTGATTCACCCAATATAACAGCTGCTTAATAGCCTTCGACAGGATCTGATTCTGGCGCACAATATAACCTAAACTCGTAGTAGGGAATTGCGGTAGAGGAGTGACTTTAGTGGTGATATTCGCCTTAGTGTAAACCGAAAACTCCGGTACGATAGCCACACCAAATCCCGCCTCAGCCCAATCGATTTGCGCGTCAACACTGCCGACTTCCATTATTCTGTAATTCGATAAGTTCAGCGACGGCAATGCAGGATCTAACAATTCGCGGGTTCGCGTATCGTGTCCTAATAAAATCAACGTCGGTTGCTCGGCTAAGGGCGTATCCACAGAGGGTTTTGCCTGCTGCCATTGTTGTAAGTTATCTCCGATTGCACACCATTTAATCTGTTGTAGCTCAGTAAAATGCAGTGGCTGACTTTCCTTCTGCGCAATCACAAACCCTAAATCGGCCTCGGCATTTTTCACCAATTCAGAGGCTTGTGATGAGGTTGTGTTGAGCAGTGAGAAATCTATTCCCGGAAACTCCGCCTTAAAGAGCTGAAACGGCTGGATCAACAATAACCGCGAGATAATGTCGCTGGCGGCAATGGTCAAGGTGCCTTGGCTAAGGTCATTAATCGCATTGAGATCCGCCTGACAAATTTGCAGCTCCATTAACGTCTTCTGACTGCTCTCTAACAGGCGAAATCCCGCTTGCGTTAATCGAAAGGGATTACGGTCAATCAACTTGACTCGAGTGCTTTGCTCTAACTGCTTAATATGCAAGCTAACATTGGGCTGCGTCATGTGCAGCGCTGTGGCCGCTTTCCCAAAATGCTTGTATTCAGCCAAAGTCACGAAGGTCTTTAACCAATGGATATCGAGCATCACGTCACCTTTTGCAAAGTATTAGAGTTAATGATAGCCAATGATATATGAAATTCTTATTGGGATGATAACCATAATTAATTTCTCTTATTCAAATGATGGGTCTAGCATAGCGTCTTAATCAATGAGGAGATGTTGTTATGCCGTCGATCGTGGTTGTGGGTGCAAATTGGGGTGATGAAGGCAAAGGCCGCATCGTAGATTATTTAGCCGCGGATGCCGCTGCCAGTATTCGCTTTCAAGGTGGTAACAACGCTGGCCATACCGTCGTCAACGACTATGGCACCTTTAAATTACACCAATTACCGAGTGGCATTTTCAACCCTAACTGCGTTGCAGTTTTAGGCCCTGGCATGGTGATCAGCCCTGAAAAACTCAGTGTAGAAATTGCTGAAGTGCAAGCGGCTGGCATTGAAGTCAAATTATGCATTTCTGACCGTGCTACCCTGTGCTTACCTCTACATGCATTAGAAGATACCTTAGAAGAACAACGTCTTGGCGACCTCGCCTATGGTTCAACCCGTCAAGGGATTGCACCAGCCTATGGCGATCGCGTGATGAAAAAAGGCATTTTAGTCGGCTGGTTAAACCAACCTGAAGTACTGCAAGAGCGCATTCAATTTATGCTCGACTGGAAATTACCACAGTTAAAAGCACTTTATCCAAGTTGCGATTTTAATCAAACCGCCGCCGAAATGACCGCATGGTTATTAGAAGTGACGGCACCTTGGCGTCCATTTATTTGTAACGTGACAGAGCCATTAAAAGCATTACAAAAACAAGATGCTAGCTTGCTGTTTGAAGCGCAATTAGGTGCTGGCCGCGACTTAGTCTACGGCGAATATCCTTATACCACATCTTCAAACGTGACTGCGGCTTACGCGGGTATCGGCAGCGGTTTACCTGCCCTGCGTCCAGAGCGCGTAATTGCTGTCGCGAAAGCCTTTAGCTCATCAGTCGGCACAGGCACGTTAGTGACCGCAATGGAAGAGCAAGACGCCTTCCGCGAAAATGCCAACGAGTTTGGTGCAACGACAGGCCGTCCACGTGACATGGGATATTTTGATGCTGTTGCCACCCGTAATGGTGTTGAGCTACAAGCAGCAACCGAAATTGCCCTGACTAAGATTGATTGTCTTTCTGGCATGAAAGATCTGAAAATCTGTGTTGCCTATGCTGGTGAACACACTGAGAACCCAATTTGGCCACAAACTGCTGCGTTAAGCCCAGTGTATGAGCAAATGCCAAGCTGGAGCGAAGATATTACTGGTTGTCGCACCTTCGAAAGCCTGCCAGTCGCCGCACAACAATATGTTGAACGCATTGAAGACTTAATGGGTGTACGCGTTAGCATGGTTTCTGTTGGACCAGAGCGCGATCAAATGATCATTCGCTAGTAAACAACGTTTACCCTACAAAAAAGCCATATTCGCCTCGGTGAATATGGCTTTTTACTTTGATATGGTTTGTCATTGAAGAATCACTCAAGACGTTGATAGCGATGACTCGAATACCCCATATTCAAATATCGCCACTAAATGAAATGGCATTACTCTTCGAATACGTATTTATCTATCATACCGACCATACGACCAATTTCTGGTTTAGTAATGGTATCGTTAGCACCTAATGCCATCGCCTTTGTGCGGTTATCTTCACTCATTAAAGAGGAAAACATCACAATTGGCATTTGTCGATACGCCTTGGATTCTCTTAAGCGTTTCACCAAATGCATGCCATCCATGCGAGGCATCTCAACATCTGTAATAATGGCGCTGACAAAATCAGAAATAGAAGCATTATCTTGGTCAGCAAGATTCTCAAATTCCATTAGCATTTCAAGGGCATCACCACCATCTTTGGCTGTGATAATGTTGTAACCTGCGCTGCGAAGGGTATTTTCGATCATCTTACGAATAAAAGCGGAATCATCGACAATTAAAATCGTTTTCGCTTCACGTTTCGCCAGCATTTTATCATTGATCAGTACACTTCTATCGAGCGTGACATCGTACTTATCCATACTCAGTTCAGGATTAATGTCAGCAATAATTTTCTCAAAATCCAATATCATAATGAGCATGCCATCACGGCGCACTACGGCAACGACACAATCATTTTCACCCGCTTCTAAAAATTGACTCGGCGATTCAACTTGCTCCCACGACACTCTATGGATGCTACGAACACTATCGATTAAGAACCCATTAATCATCTTATTAAAATCAGTCACTATGACCACTTTGTGGGTTAAATCCTCTGGTGTCGATATTCCGAGCCAACCGGCAAGATCGACCAAAGGGATCAACTTTTCTCGCAGCGAGAACACCCCAACCATGTGCCGCTGGGCATTGGGATAATCTGACGTTTCTGGCACCCTAATCACTTCTCTCACTTTGGCGACATTAATACCGTAATGGCACACTTTATGGCCACCGTTAGGAAGTGTCTTATGTAGATGAAACTCAATAATTTCGAGTTCATTTGTGCCACTCTCAGTCAATATTTCTGATTTTTTAATTTCGCTCATATAAAGCTCTCAACCTAGCAAATCAACGTAAGAAAGGGATTGCAGTTATCAGTATAGGAAGGGATTAATGAATTAGGCACGATAGTGTGATTTTACTGCCTGATTAGCGTGATATTTTTTGGGTAACAAGCATTTTATCTATAAGCAGAAAAGCGTCCCATAATCGAATCTAATGACGATTTCAGTCGTCACATTGTCAATCATGTCCAGATTAAGCATCGCCGTTGCCGACCTAAAGTAGCCTGCACATTTCCCTTAACAGCGCTTTTGTCTCTCCGCATTAGAGGTTTTGTTTTAAGAGATAAGCCGCTAAACTATTGCGCAATAAAAACTATCTAGAATAGCTGTAGCCCCATGCCGCAATTTAGCCCGACCTTTTCTTTCCCAGTGCAAATCTACTATGAAGATACTGATTTTTCTGGCGTGGTGTATCACCCCAACTTTTTGAAATACTTCGAGCGAGCCCGTGAGCATGTGATTGGTGCTGAGCGTTTAAGTGCATTATGGCAACAAAACCAACTGGGTTTTGCTGTGTATCGTAGCGATATGTTGTGCCATGAGGGGGTGGAATTTGCCGATATTATCGATGTTCGCACTAAGTTTTACTTTGAGAGTAAGTACCGCACTGTGTGGCAGCAGGAGATTTGGCGTCCACAAGGTAAAAAGCCAGCGGTCACGGCAACCATTGAAATGGTGTGTATGAATCAAGCCCGTCAATTAGCGCCTATGCCGGCAGAGTTAATCGCCATATTAAGTCTTGGTTTCACATCAAGCGAACAAAGCTAATACTCTTACATACAAGTACGCGCGCGATTTCCTGAGCTTATTTCGACATAAGCAAAGGCAACAAAAATCACTCAAAGAAGTACAACTCAAATAGCGATAACTGGACAGTATTAAGGCTCGACTGCAAGCCTTAGTACTCTTGATTTAACGAGCATTTGATTTAACGAGCGCTTACTTTAATGAGCACAAGGTTTAGATTGTATTATGTAGTTGGGCCCAGTTCATTTCGAGTTCGGCGGCACTCATGGGCTTCGCGTAATACATACCTTGTATAGTATCAACCCCCATAGCCACTAACCTATCTCTAATCTCAAGCGTTTCAATTCCTTCAACAGTTACCTCATAGCCGAGTTTTTTGGCAATATTAATACTGGCTTCGAGGATGTATTCCGACGGTTTATCCTGCTCTAGATCCTTTAAAAAGGCTTTATCAATTTTGACTTCATTAACGGGTAAATGCTTTAAATAAGCTAAGGAAGAATGACCCGTACCAAAATCATCAATTGCAAGTCTAACCCCTAAGGCACGTATCTTTCCTAACGTCTCGACCGCCTTAGTTAAATCCGCCATTAAAGTGCTTTCAGTAATTTCGATCATCAAGGATTCGGGTGGGAGCTGGTAATAGGCTAATCTTGCAGCAATTTCTTGGGGTAAGGTTTCACTGTCAAGATCCCGTGTCGACAGGTTAACTGCAACACACAATTGTATCCCCGCCGCGCGCCATTTTGCCTGCTGTGCTAAAACCTGATCGAGTGCCCATTGGCTGACTAAATCAATCATGCCAGCATATTCAGCTAAGGGAATAAATTCTCCCGGAGAAATAATCCCGAGTTCGTCATGCTCCCAACGCATCAAGGCTTCAACCTGAAAACATCGACCCGTGGCAATATCCTGTTTAGCTTGATACACCATATATACTTGATTACGTTGCAAACCTTTAGGCAAACTATCGATAATTTTCAGTTCCCTTAACTGACGAATATCATCATTTTGGGCATAGTAAGCAATCGCACTACGAGAATGGCGGGCTTTCTTCAGCGCCAAATCGACTCGACGTAGCATCTGACTCGTGTCGGCATGGTGTTCTTGTAAATGCAGACAGCCGATTTGAAGCTTAACGCTGACGGGTGTGTTCTTAATGCTAAAAGGCACTTGCAACCGCCCTCTTAAGTGGACTAATTGCTCCTCAGTCAACGCTTGCTCGTAATATAAACAAAATTCATCACCATTGAGGCGTGCGATTAATCTCGGGGATAAACTTAAGCTGTTTAAGCGTTCAGAAAATTGCTTCAGCAGGATATCGCCAAACACAAAACCAAAGAGATCATTCACATAGCGAAATCGATAAATATCAATTAGCACTAATGTCCCTTGAGTCAGCGGCATCATGCCAGTAAGAGTACGTTTCAAGCCGACACGATTAACAAGTCCTGTTAGCTTATCCTTACCCACACTTGCCGGTAACGCCTTTAATAATTCATTTAAAGTATGGTAGAGAGGAGCAAACGCTTGGGGGACGATGCCAATGTCTAAAGCTTGGCGTTCAACCTTTTGCTGCTCTAGCTGGGTACAAAGCTGTACTAAGAATTTTTGCTGCGACCGTAAAGATCTGTATTTTGCCTGCAGGATATACAATGAAAATATCAATAAAGCGAGAGAAGCGACAACTAACCCGATTACGAACATACCTTGGCCTCTGCCATACCACGTAAGCTTTTTCTCAAATGACACGATAAAAGATATCAGCGCCATTTGAATTCCATTTAGGCCTAACGATTATTGGTAACTTTCTCTAATTGAATGGAATTTTTCCATAAACTCATCACTGGCTAAATCATCGGTCGTCACAGGTAATCCACGGGCGACAAACACACCGAGACGTTGCTCTAGTTCAGTGCCCGCTCGCAATTCACCGGTATAAAAGGCCGCTGCACGGATAAAGTCGAGATAGGTGACGTGATCGGGTAGATAAGGTAAATCAGCCCAACGCTCAACCACTTCCATCACTTCGGTAGAGAAATCCCAACTTTTCAAAACAGCACGACCCAAAGGCCCTTGCATTTTACGTACGAGCGCGCGTAATTGATCAATGCTAGTGAATAAATGGGGATGCGCCTCCGCTTCTGTTAATACAGGTAAGGCGCCAATGTTATGCACGAGTCCAGCTAAGGTTAAGGTATCAAAATTTAACCGGCTGGTTGAATGGCGCTTATTGTACATCTGCAGCATGGCACAAGACGCAGCAGTTACATCGATTGAGGTACGCCACACTTCGTCCATGACTTCCCACACCATTTCATTGGTGGAAATGAACAATTGCTCCATCGCCACCGAAGTGGCAATGCTTTTAATCTGGATTAAACCAATACGAGAAACCGCACTGTTGATACTTTCAGCTGGCACGCCTCGGCTATATAGCGCGCTGTTGGCGACCTTAATAATACGCGCAGAAATCGCTGCATCTTGACCGATCACTTCAGCCACTTGTTTAAGGCTCGCATCGGAGCGTCCAACCACTTCTTGCACCCGCATCGCCACTTCAGGCAAGGTCGGTAGTACTAAGGCATCGTCTTTTAGTTTTTTTAATAAACTGACTAACAGTAGATGTTCGGTAGACATCTTAACTCCCATCAATCTGTAAACATCAACATTGGATTGTTGGAGTATATCAGTTGGCTGTCATTAGATGCGTAGAAAAAACAGCAGACGTTAATAATTTGTATGATTGCGTTATCAATTTTGCCTTACTTATCTGTCTTGATCATCGACCTCAATCATCACTCAAGTTGAAATATTCCGCTCCAGTCGATCTAAGCCAAACTCACTATATTCGTAAAATGTGAAGTACTGCTAAAGTTAGCTAAGGCAATTTGCATACCCCTACTTTCATTGTGTAAAATGCCGCCCCCGCGCACCGCGTCATTTATTAACCCATTTGAGAGTGATTATGTTTAAACCTGAGCTGCTGTCTCCAGCTGGAACCTTAAAGAACATGCGCTACGCCTTTGCCTATGGTGCAGATGCAGTGTATGCCGGTCAGCCAAGATATAGTCTAAGGGTACGTAACAATGACTTTAAAATGGAAAACCTTGCCACTGGGATTGAAGAAGCCCATGCACTCGGTAAAAAGCTGTATGTGGTGAGCAATATCGCACCCCACAATGCCAAGCTAAAAACCTATATCAAGGACATGGAACCCGTAGTGGCGATGAAACCTGACGCACTGATCATGTCCGATCCCGGTTTAATTATGATGGTGCGTGAAGCGTTTCCTGATCAAGTGGTACATTTATCCGTGCAAGCGAATGCCATCAACTGGGCCTCGGTAAAGTTTTGGCAAACCCAAGGCATCAAACGCGTGATCCTGTCACGCGAATTGTCTTTAGATGAAATCGAAGAAATTCGTCAGCGCTGCCCCGATATCGAGCTTGAAGTGTTTGTGCACGGCGCCCTGTGTATGGCGTATTCAGGCCGTTGTTTACTCTCAGGTTATATCAATAAACGCGATCCTAACCAAGGTACCTGCACTAATGCTTGTCGCTGGAAATACGATGTACACGAAGCGCAGCAAAATGACAGCGGTGACATCATTGCCATGCCAAATGCGGTGCAAATTGAAACGCCAACGACCTTAGGCGCAGGCGCCCCCACAGATCAAATTTACCTACTACAGGAAGCCAATCGCCCCGGCGAATACATGCCCGCCTTCGAAGATGAGCACGGCACTTATATCATGAACTCTAAAGACTTACGGGCCATTCAGCACGTTGAGCGCCTGACTAAAATGGGCATAGACTCGCTCAAAATTGAAGGTCGCACTAAGTCCTTCTATTACGTTGCCCGTACCGCACAACTGTATCGCCGCGCGATTGAAGATGCTTCATCGGGTAAAGATTTCGACCGCAGTCTAATGAATCAATTAGAAGGCCTAGCCCACCGTGGTTATACCGAAGGCTTTTTACGTCGCCATGTGCATGATGAATACCAAAATTATGACTATGGCTACTCAGTTAGTGACACCCAACAATTTGTAGGTGAACTGACGGGCAAACGTAATCTTGCAGGATTGGCCGAAATTGAAGTAAAAAACAAGTTCTCCGTTGGCGACAGTGTTGAACTGATGACACCGCAAGGCAATATCAGTTTGACGATTGAACAACTCGAAAATCGCAAAGCTGAAGCAGTTGAAGCAGGCTTAGGTTCTGGGCACACTGTGTATCTACCCGTGCCGAAAGAAGTCGATTTGAGCCACGGTATTTTGCTGCGTAACTTGCCCCAAGGTCAAGATACTCGCAACCCACATGAACTAGGTTAAGATCATGGCACTACTGATCGACGATAGCTGCATCAATTGCGACATGTGTGAACCTGAATGTCCTAATCAGGCCATCACTATGGGCGAAGAGATCTATGAAATCGATCCAGACCGTTGCACCGAATGTGTGGGTCACTACGACAAACCGACTTGCGTGTCTGTCTGCCCCATTGATTGCATCGACCCAGATCCAAACCGTGTCGAATCTAACGACGAATTGTTAGTGAAATTTGCCGTGTTAACGCAAAAAGCTTAATCACGTCACCTGACCGAGTGGCTATAATGCCTCTCGGTCAAATCTGCTCTAATACCTGCCATAACCTGCGCAAAACAATCCGCATAAAAAATCACAATAAAGATGCATTTAACGGTATGGAAAACCTTTAAATCGCTTAAATCCAAGCCTTTATTTCAGTATTAGTCAAAACACTACTTTAGACTGACTTCTTTTCAGCGGTGAATGTCAAAAAAGTAGCAGACGGAATTTATCGCTGCTTCACAGTTTGTGATTCGGACAAAATGTCGCTTGATAAATCACCACTTTTATAGACTAGGTTGTTTTAATAGACTAATAGTTATTATTTTGACGCTTATTTGTACACCTCACTCTTTAGCTAAGTAAAAAGTCACTTGCGGTCAAATTGTAAATCAAGTGTTACATTTTAACCTTGTAAATTAGATATACCTTAAGCATCGAACTGGGCAGGTTGAAAATACCTTCTACATTGAATTATGTCTCGAAGTCCGTGGAGACATAAAAAGAAAATGGAGTTCAACATGCATAAGAAACATTTAATTGCAGTCGCGGTCGCAACTGGACTTGCTTACTTCCCTGTTAACGCTAATGAATACCAAGCGAGTATGGTAAGTGTCCCACAATCTAAAGCCATCAAAGATACTTACATTGTTGTATTCAATACCCCAAGCGTTCTTAATCTAAGTAATAACAACACCATAGCTGAATTCGCGACGAAACAAGCCGAGAGTTTAGTCAACCAATATGATGTCACTGTGATGAAAAACTTTGGCAATGTGCTCAATGGTGTACTCATCAAGGCCAGCGCCCAACAGATTAAAGCACTGCGTAAAGATCCAAATGTGAAATACATAGAACAAGATCAAATCATGTCAGTAACGCCTATGGTTGAAGCCAATGCCAATCAACCGAGTCCGACTTGGGGCATAGACAGAATCGATCAACGAAACTTGCCATTGGATAGTAACTATCACACGGATTTCGACGGCTCTGGTGTAACCGCCTTTGTGATCGATACTGGCGTGCTTAATACTCACAATGAGTTTGGTGGTCGCGCCAGCAGTGGCTATGATTTTGTGGATAATGATTACGATGCGACTGACTGTAACGGCCATGGTACCCATGTGGCAGGAACTGTTGGTGGCGCTACCTACGGTGTGGCTAAAAATGTCAATCTTGTGGGAGTCAGAGTACTCAACTGTTCAGGTTCAGGTAGTAACTCTGGCGTGATTGCAGGGATAAACTGGGTGAAAAACAATGCTTCCGGCCCCGCCGTCGCAAACATGAGTTTAGGAGGAGGAGCCTCCCAAGCAACTGATGATGCAGTCAATGCCGCAGTTGCCGCAGGGGTCACTTTCGTAGTGGCGGCGGGTAACGACAACAGCAGCGCTTGTAACTACTCACCCGCCCGTGCGGTAAACGCCATCACAGTTGGTTCAACCACCAGTAACGATTCCCGCTCGAGTTTTTCTAACTTCGGGACTTGCCTTGATATCTATGCGCCTGGTTCGAGCATTACGTCCGCTTGGTATAACTCGAATTCAGCGACTAATACCATAAGTGGTACCTCAATGGCAGCCCCACATGTGGCAGGCGTTGCCGCATTATACTTAGATGAAAATCCAAATCTCTCTCCCACACAGGTGACAAACTTACTTACGACACGCGCCACGTCAAATAAAGTTACAGACGCTAAAACAGGTTCACCCAATAAATTACTCTTTTCACTCGCAGGCGATGATGGTGGCTGTGGCAATAATTGCCCCGTCGATGAAACACCGCTGCAAAATAATGTGGGTGTCGCAATCAGTGGTGCCACAGGTTCTGCGACGTATTACTACATCGATGTCCCAGTCAATGCGGCAAGTTTAGGGATCAATCTAGCGGGTGGTTCTGGTGATGCGGATATTTATGTCAGCCAAGGGCAAAAACCGACGACAACAAGCTACCAATGCCGCCCCTATCAAAATGGCAACAACGAGAGCTGTAATTTCACCACACCTACGGCGGGTCGGTGGTATGTGATGGTGCAAGGCTATAATAATTACGCCAATGCCCAACTGACAGCCAGCTATAACCTGAATGGCGGCGGAAGCTGCACCGATGCAAACTGCTTAACCAATGGCGTACCTGTCACGAATTTAAGCGGGGCAACGGCAACAGAGAAACTGTATAAGATAGTGGTTCCAGCCAATAGCCAACTCAACATTGCCACCAGTGGCGGAACTGGAGATGTAGACCTGTATGTCAAAGCAGGTACTACCCCAACGACCACCAGCTATGATTGCCGTCCCTATAAAAACGGGAACAATGAAAGCTGTTCAATTTCCGTGACTCAAGCGGGAACTTACCATGTGATGTTACGCGCTTATTCGAGCTACTCGGGACTACAACTGAGTGCAAGCTACTAACTCATTGACCAAACCATACAATAAAGTTTAAATAAAAATAAGCCCACTAAGATAACAACTTAGCGGGCTTCTTTATGGAGTTAGCAGTGTGTAGTCTCACTAAATAACGTTAAAAGCTTGGGGATTTGGCGAGAATAATTGTCGGTTTCGCTTCAATTTGCAGACGCTCAATCACAGCGGCAAGCTTTTCAACACTAAGACGAATTGGGGCTGGCATACTGGCAAATTCGATACTTAACAGCAGGTTTTTCACTTCAAGTCCTAATTCAGTATCACCTTGAATACTCAGCTTACGCTGGAAGAATAGCGTGTCGGGATCTTCCTTCGCCGCCGCCACTAACACTAGCTCAGCAGAGTTGGCACTGAAGGTCACCTGCGCATCCGTGAGCTCTCTGACTTGCCATTTTCCATTAAAACTGACTTCGAAGGCTAAGTTTATATCTTCCACTCGAATTGCGACCCATTTATCCGTCAAAAATCCAAGCTCATCGTCAGCAGCTTGCTCGGCAAGTAAGAGTTCAAGCAATTGGCTGATGGCTTTTGCTTTGAGGCTAAACGGCATCTTAGCAAGGGGAAAGCCGATGGCTTTTGGGGTGAACTCTAAAAGTTGCTGAGCAAATTTTGCGAAAAAAACAGCGGACATGGTGGGAACCCTACAAGAATAAAACATGATATATCCCAGTTTATCGGGATTTTATGATCTTAAACCTGTTTTAAATCAATTCATCGCCATTCAATCTTACCTACACTCAGCGGCTATCATTTTATCGGGAGCATCACTATGGAGCTGTTGTGTCCAGCAGGAAATCTGGCCTCGCTAAAGTCGGCATTACATGCCGGAGCCGACGCTGTGTATCTAGGGTTAAAAGACGACACCAACGCGCGCTCGTTTGCAGGATTAAACTTCACCCCCGCAAAATTGCAAGAAGCCACTGAGCTGACGCAAAAGCACGGCAAGAAAATCTTTTTGACCTTAAATACTTTTCCAAAGCCCGGTGAAGAGCATCGTTGGTATCAGGCTATCGATTTAGCGGCAAAACTGGGTATGGATGCATTAATTGTCGCCGATCTTTCTTTACTCGATTATGCCCATAGGCACTATCCAAACCTGCCACTGCATTTATCGGTGCAGGCCAGTGCAACCAATCTGGGTGCGCTGAGCTTTTATAAGGAAGCCTTTAACATCGCCCGAGTAGTATTGCCACGGGTGTTATCCATGAAACAAGTACGGGATCTTGCTAAAGTCAGCCCAGTGGATTTGGAAGTATTCGCCTTTGGTAGTCTGTGCATTATGGCCGAAGGGCGTTGCCAGCTGTCATCCTATGTAACGGGCCAATCGCCCAACACAGGTGGATCTTGTTCACCGGCAAAACACGTACGCTGGCAAGAAGAAGGACAGAACAGATTAACCCGGCTCAACGATGTGTTAATTGATAAATCGGCCCTCGACGAACAAATGGGTTATCCCGTGGTATGCAAAGGCCGTTACATCACAGCAGATCAAGACTCGCCGCAATATTTACTCGAATCACCAACCAGTTTGAATACCTTAAGCTTAATTCCAGAACTAGCCAAGGCTGGCATAGTGTCGCTGAAAATCGAAGGACGTCAACGCAGCCCCGCCTATGTTGAACAAGTCACTCGAGTATGGCGTCAAGCCATAGACACCTATCTAAATAATCCAGCGCTGTACTCACAAAGCCAAAATCAACCCCATTGGGAACAAGCCCTAGCGAAAGTATCCGAGGGTCAGATCACTACGCTTGGCGCCTACGAGCGCGATTGGCAATAAAAGGTAAATAGAGAGCAAGATTGACAAAGGACACCTTATGAAGATTTCCCTAGGACCACTGTTGTATTGCTGGCAGAAACAGCAAGTCGCTGACTTTTACCAGCAAGTCGCCGCCAGTCAAATTCCCTTAGTGTATTTAGGTGAGGCGGTTTGTAGCCGCAGACGCGAACTCAAGTGGGGCGATTATCTAGAGCTGGCGCAAATGCTCAAGCAGGCGGGTAAAGAAGTCGTGCTTTCGACGCTGGCCTTAATCGAAGCGCCATCTGAATATACTGAGCTCAAACGCCAGGTCGATAACGGTGAATTTATCGTCGAAGCAAACGATATGGCGGCAGTGTATCTTGCTAAAGAGCGTAAGTTGCCCTTTGTCTGCGGCGCGAGTATCAATAACTACAATCGCGCCAGTTTAGACATTTTGCAGCGGTTTGGAATGCAAAGATTTGTGATGCCAGTGGAGCTATCTAAGGCTTGGTTACAACAAGTGATTCAAGAGCAGCCATCATTTGAGGTGGAAGTGCTCGGCCACGGCTATTTACCACTCGCCCATTCAGCGCGCTGCTTTACCGCTAGACACAAACAGCTCACGAAAGATCATTGCGAAACGGTGTGCCGTGAATACAGTAAAGGACTACTCGCGCAAACCCAAGAGCAGCAGCCTTTACTCAGGCTCAATGGAATTCAAACCCAATCCGCTAGCTGTTTAGATTTACGCAGTGAAATAGCGGTAATGACACAAATGGGGGTCGATGTGTTTCGAGTATCACCCAGTAGTCTTGACTGCATCATTAAAGCCAATGCTTTGGTCGATACGATTCAAGCGACTAAAAATGTTCAGGATTTTTCGATGAATAGCAACCTTGATATAACCCAGTGCAACGGTTATTGGTTTGGTGAAGCGGGCCTTGCTGTGCATGTGAATCCATAGCCTAAAGCTGAAGATAAGTCTAAATTTAAAGATAACTCAGCCAATGATTTTGGGATCTTGGCTGAAGCTTAACTGGCTAAAAAGCAGCACACTTGTCCAGCACAATAAACTTCCCAGTCCAATCCATTCTAGTAGGGCTGGCCACCACAAAGTAGGACGCGGCAGTTGCAATACCATCTCCTGATAAAACGGTCTATCGCCTTCGGTCAAACCTAAATTGAGCTGTGGCGCATACAGAAACGTCAACATGCTACATAAGACTATTAACGCCAACAACCCAGTCCAACGGCCAAAGTTAGACTTGCCGAAACAGACCAAGGCTAAATAGAAGATCGCACTCAAACTCCCCAGATAGAAAAACCATTTCAGCCCAAGAACATGCAAGTGATACACGTTCACCGGAAATAATCCCACGCTCGCTAAAGCCAGAAAAGTGAGAGCCAAACTGATAAAGAAAGGGTATCCCCAGCAAGAAGTTACCTGCTGCAAAGAAGACAAACAATAGAAAACGAGGCTTAAACTGCCAAAAAACAATCCACCGTTGAGAATGACAGCGAAAGACGAATGACCATAAGTCCCTAATTCACTTAGGGTGTGATTCAAAAAATTGAAGCGATGGAATTCAGAATCATCGAACCCCAAAACAGTAATAACAATGCCAATTAAAAGCCCAAAGATCCCCAAAAAACCAAACTTAATGGCCAGTGTTGAGCCGCCTTTAATCGTAACCTTCTGTACTTTTGCGATCATGAATACTAGAGCTGGATGGGAGTAATACTAACTTACATGGAAATGAGAAGATTTAAAGCGGCGGGTATCCGCTTTATGAATAATATTTTTACTTTCATCGTTATTTGCGACTTTTTAGTCAATCACAAAAGCATCAAGATAATGGAGAAGGTCACTTTTAGAGATAGGTCGATTTAAAGGCTTATCGCATAAAAATGTATCCTAGTGCCCAAGGCTCCTTAACATTACCGCGATATGCACAAGAGGTTCTCGTCAACGCTATATAGCCAGAGTTATCTCTATTGCACTTTAAAATCGAACAGAAAACCAGCCAACATGGTGGTAGCGCTAAAGTTGCTGATGTTTTTTTGTGCAGAAATAACATCTGGATAGTTTCACACACATCAGCAAACAAGTAATTAACCAGTCGTTAACCCACCTAAGGTAGGCTATGGTAAGTCCATGTTTAATAATTCTTTTACAGTAATACAATCCAATATAACCACTCTTAATTTATCGACAACTGAAGTAAAATAACTATGCTGTTTTGCTGCTTATATCAAACTAACTAGCGAATCGTTTTACATAGAGAAGCTAAGCGAGTAATCTTCCCCATTCTCGTTTTTGAGTTGAATTTAAATGCACCTTAATTAGCGTCGACAGCTTGTTACGTGCGGCTATTTATTCAAATTTACCATGTACGACTCGTACTTTAAGGTGTACAACATTGGCTACTGAAAATAAAAACCGAAACATTAAGACGATACTCACCTTTATCGTCCCTTCGCTGATTGGTCTGTTGTTATTTATGACTCCTATCAGCTACAACGATGCGATCACGATTCCTATAGCTATCATATCTAAAGCACTGCAAGGCGCATTGAGCGGTGTGCTAACCCTCATAGTGACTATTATTGTTGTGACTACGGCGCTGGCCTCTTTGCTGTCAAAAGTGTTTAAGCCCACATTCGTTACGCAAAATCACTTCCTTAATGGTTTATTGAATGTCAGCCCTATGTGGTTGACGACTCGGATCTTAGGTGCAGTGTTTATCGTACTGACTTACTTAGGTTTAGGTCCAGAGATCATCAACTCCTCGAGCACTGGCGCATTAGTCTTAAACGACTTATTACCTGTGTTGTTCTCAGTATTTATCTTTGCGGGTATGTTACTGCCGCTGCTGCTGAACTTCGGCCTACTCGAGCTCTTTGGCACACTCTTAACGAAAGTCATGCGTCCCGTGTTCAATCTACCGGGTCGTAGTGCTATCGATTGTATGGCCTCATGGTTAGGTGATGGCAGTGTCGGCATTTTGCTGACCAGCAAACAATACGAAGCCCGTTTTTATACCCAGAGAGAAGCCGCAGTTATTGGTACAACCTTCTCGGCGGTATCGATTACCTTCAGCTTAGTGGTGATTTCACAAGTTAAGTTAGAGCATATGTTTGTGCCCTTTTATTTGACTGTGTGCCTCGCGGGTTTTGCCGCCGCTGTGATTGTGCCTAAGTTGCCACCATTATCGTGGAAGAAAGACAACTACATAGATGACACACCACGCATGCCAGATGATGAGCTGATCCCTGCTGGACACGGCGCCTTATCTTGGGGCTTTGATAAAGCCTTAGAAAAAGCCGCCAGTGCCGGTGGCATAAAAGCGGTCTTAAATGAAGGCATTAAAAACGTTGTCGATATGGTATTTGGCATTATCCCTGTGGTAATGGCCATTGGTACGCTGGCACTGATTATTGCCGAGCACACGCCCATCTTTAACTATCTGGGTATGCCGTTTATTCCATTACTCGAATTACTGCATATTCCAGAAGCCACTGAAGCCTCTAAAACAATCGTGGTCGGTTTTGCGGATATGTTTATTCCGTCAATCCTTGCCAGCTCAATTGAATCAGATATGACCCGCTTTGTAATTGCAGCCTTATCTGTAACTCAGTTGATCTATATGAGTGAAGTCGGTGCGCTGCTTATCGGCAGTAAAATTCCCGTCAACTTCGTTGAGCTTTTCGTAGTATTTATTCTACGCACCTTAGTGACACTGCCTGTTATCGCAGGCGTAGCACATTTATTATTCTAACATTACGCTAGTTTGGGCCTAACGTAGGTTTTAATGTAAGTCCAACAAGCGTTCCAAAAAAGGGGAGTCAGATTAACTGACTCCCCTTTTTGTACTAACTCATACACGCGCTCATACACGAACAAGTAGTTTTGATTATTTAGTGTGGCTTAAGCGTACAATCTCCACTCGACACCACACAACTCACTTTGGGACATTTCCGAGTTAGACTTTTAGCTCGAATGAGTGAGTTTAGAATTAAAATTTCTATGGTTAACGCTCCGCACATGGGCGCGAGTTTACGAGCGTCCCGCCGACGCTTGCGGCGCCGTAATGGTGCGGCTTGTTAGCCGTAGTGCGCTTCTCTATGGCAATTTGGGCATAGAGCAATTGCGTTCTCCACTGTGTCATCACCATCTTGAGATAAGGGTACTTTATGATGAACTTCCAAAAACGGGCTGCCATCTGACTTACGATTAAATGGGGCTAACCTAAAACACTTTTCACAATTGCCTTTTGCTCTATAAAGAACTTCAGCAACAACATCAGGATTTCGCTCATAAATTATTGTAATTACAGATTTTTTATTCGGTTTGAGTATTGCTGATTTTAGACGTTTACGTCGCTCTTCTGGGGGCGTTCTTGAGGAGCTTATAACTTTCTTTCTGAAATTATCTATAACACTTTCATAAGATATACCGTGAAAACCTATTTGAGCTAGCAATAGCTCAGCGACCTCAGGTTCTAGGTATTTTTGAAAAGTTATACCTTGAGCACAGAAGTGTTTCTGAAAATTACTCCAACCTTTGTTGCCACCAGTTATAGCAGGAAGTTCATCACTTAGTTCAACATCATTTAAAACAACATACTCAGTCAATTTTGATACATTTTCCAACGCAAAACGATATGGAAAACCATTTGTCATATCATCATAGTGCTTAGTGACCTTGAACACACCACACAAACGGAACTCCAAATCTTTATCTGGTTTTTGAATAACAATGACTTGTGAACGTACAGGAACTTTATCTCTCTTAACTTTACTCGTCAGCCCGTAGCCAAACCTCCAATCAAAATCACTTTCATTTTTCGGCCCATGATAAGCATAATAATACTTCATCTATTCTCCATACTTTGACTAAGGCTAACGTCTTAGTATTTATGCGCTGCGCTGTTTGCAGGGCATAAATCGCTTGTTGGACTTGGCAGCTGCCACATCCATGTCAATTGGTATAAATGATGCTATAGGAACTTGCTTTTTTGCGGTAGCGGTTTTTTATACAGTTTGATGAATAATCACTTGATATCATTTTAGCTTTCTCATTTTTCGCGCTTATTTTTTGCTGATCAATCGCTATCTAACGACTCAAAACTCCAAGGAATACACCTACCCTCGGAGTTGCCGCAGGGCGAATAGACAAATTGCGTGAGTTCGGTCATGGATGACCGACTAGCTTTCGCAGGTGCAGGGACGCATCCTTCGGAAGCGATAGCAAATTTGGCAATGAGCACAAGGGGCTTTCAACTCCGTTGGGGGCGTCTTGGAGCATCCAAGGAGGATAGGACGAGCAGTCCTCCTTGGTCGGGTGTGGGGTGAAGCCCCACGACTTTGATTTTGATTAAAGCATTCAAACTACGAAACACACTTTGGGGCAGAAGTAAGTTAAACCAACCTATCGGATCTAATTGCATCCTGATGTGAATCTTGCAGGTTCAGTCCAGGCTAATCCACCTTTTGTCATCTGCATGTCATCTAAACTTCATCATTCGGTCAAAGCCCCCCACTAAGCTCATATTCGTTAACAGCCTAATGGGGTGAATACGAGATGACAGGATTTAATTTCAGGAAACTTGAGAGGTCTACGCGGGAAGAGATAAATGACCCCAGCCTTTCTCCTCCCATCTTTAATCGCTCAACACAAACGCCAACATTAGCACCAACATCCTCAAATCAATTCAATTGTGCCGCTATTACCCCATCCGCATTAACTTCAGCCCATACAGCAAGCATCACAGTTAACTCCCTCTGGTTGTCAGATATCCATTTAGGCTGTAAAGATTGCAAGGCCGACTACCTGCTCAGTTTGCTTGAAACCGTGCATTGTCAGCACTTGTATCTGGTCGGTGACATAGTCGATTTATGGGCGCTGAAACGTAAGCTGCATTGGCCCGATAGCCACAATAAGGTGCTACAAAAATTCATTGAACTGGCACAAAACGGCACCCAAGTGATTTATCTGCCGGGCAACCACGACGAACTGATCAAACCCTATGCCGAACTAAGCCTGTGGAATATCAAAATTGCCCGCCAACATATTCACCACGGAATTGGCGGCCATAAATTGTTGATGCTCCACGGGGATCAGTTTGATGCCGATGTGTGTGTAGGCCGTTTCTACGCCATATTGGGCGACCATTTATATGACTTATTACTGTTCCTTAATCGCAATCTCCACAGTCTGCGGGAACGTTTAGGTTATCCCTATTGGTCACTGGCAAGTTACATCAAATCCAAAGTGGGTAAGGCTCAAGCCGCTATCGGACATTATCGCCAAGCGGTGCTCAACTATGCCCAGCATTTCGATGTTGACGGCGTGATCTGCGGCCATATCCATCAGCCAGAACTCTCAACTCACCCCAGAGCAGCACAATACTGCACGCCCCAAAGTACGCCTGAGCAGAGGCAGATCATCTACGCCAACGACGGTGACTGGGTCGAAAACTGCAGTTTAATCACAGAAACCTTAAGCGGCGAATTACAACTTTGCCGCTGGAACGAGCAAACGCTCAAGCTCGATATTCTCAACAGTATAGCGCTGGTACAACAGCCGTCTGAGACGCACAAAGACAAGCAACAAAAAACGGCAGCGCAGCAAATGCCAAACACAAATACCGGCGAAACTCGCCCAAGGGATGTTGCCTAACACTATGAATCAATTACATAACGCTATGGAATACAATGAAAAAACGCTAAACAGCAACCTTAGCCATAACAAGCATACTGTGCCGTTTAAGGCGAATAACATGATTTTTACCGTTGATAATGTGGTTGAACAAAATCTACCAGCGATCAATGACAAACCTTGGCTCGCTAAACCTGCCAAGGCCATGCTGCGTTACCTGCTCAATGAAAAACAGTGCAACGATATCGCCAGTCAATATACCTATTTACAGGGCGTAGACTTTGTCGAACAAATGCTGGCGAGTTTTGACTTTAGTTTTACCGTGCCCGCCAACGAAATAGAAAATATTCCCTGTGAAGGCCGAGTGGTCATATTCGCGAACCATCCTATAGGTTCACTCGATGCATTAGCGCTCATCAAACTCATCAGTGAAGTTCGCCCTGATATTAAAGTCGTCGCGAATGAACTCTTGATGGCGCTGGAACCGCTGCACTCAATCCTACTGCCGGTGCGCAATATGACTGGTGGCACACCGAAACAACATTTAGAAAAAATCCACCAGCACCTGCGTAACGAAGGCGCAGTGCTGATTTTTCCGTCGGGCGAAGTCTCGCGTCTGCGCCCTAACGGCGTGCGTGATACCCAATGGCACTCAGGCTTTTTAAAGATGGCGATTTCCTGCAATGCGCCCCTACTGCCAATATTTTTAGATGCCAAAAACTCTGCCACTTTCTACGGCGCATCTATGATTTACAAGCCACTTGCGACACTGCTGCTAGTGAAGGAAATGTTCAAGCAGGCTAAACGTAATATGCCGATCCGCATTGGCGAGCTCATTCCCAATGAAGCCGTACGCTCAATGGACTTTCCACTCAAGACAAAGATAAAACTGCTTAAAAATCACTTGTATCGTATCGGCAAAGATAAAGATCCACTGTTTATCACCCAGAGCGCTATCGCCCACCCCGAATCGCGCCGTGAACTGCAAGCGGCACTGCAACAATGTGAACTTCTAGGGGAAACGCAAGATAACAAGTTGATTTATCTCTACCAACACCACGACAGTAATCCCATCATGCGGGAAATTGGCCGCCTGAGGGAAATCGCCTTTCGCGCCGTAGGCGAAGGTTCTGGCAAGCGCCGCGATATCGATAAATACGATTCCTACTACCAACACTTAGTGTTGTGGGATAAAGAGCAGTTTGAAATTATCGGCGCCTATCGTTTTGCCAGTGGTGAGCAAGTCTTAGCAAAATATGGCGACAACGCACTCT
Organism: Shewanella oncorhynchi; assembly: GCF_030848765.1. Taxonomy (NCBI): domain Bacteria; kingdom Pseudomonadati; phylum Pseudomonadota; class Gammaproteobacteria; order Alteromonadales; family Shewanellaceae; genus Shewanella; species Shewanella oncorhynchi. The sequence goes on along the minus strand of NZ_CP132914.1, from coordinate 1,265,425 downwards.
ACAGCCAATCCCTATTCCAATACGCCGACAGCTTTATGCCCTTTGTGAAGCAAGGGTTAGAACTCGGTCGCAGCTTTGTGCAGCCTAAATATTGGGGTAAACGCAGTTTAGATTATCTGTGGTTTGGCATTGGGGCTTATCTCGCCAAGCATCCTGAATATCGTTATCTATTTGGCCCTGTGTCCATCAGTAATCAACTGCCTGGAAGTGCTAGGGAAATGCTAGTGCACTTTTATGCGCGGGAATTTGCGCCTGCGCAGCAGATGGCGGTTTCCATGTCGCCCTTTGGTTTATCCAAATCCCAAAAAGCCAAGTTAGATGATTTGTATTTCTCCGAGGATTATCAGAGTAATTTCAAACAACTCAAACAAGTGCTCGCGAGTATGGGCGCTGCAGTGCCTACCCTCTACAAGCAATATGGTGAGCTGTGTAAAGCGGATGGGGTTAAGTTTCTCGCCTTTGGTATCGACGCCGACTTTGGCGATTGTATCGATGGCTTAGTGCTGGTGGACACCCACAAACTGAAAGGCAAAAAGTATCAACGCTACATAGGCGCACACTTGCCCGAATCGGAGCGGATGCCAATCACAGCGGATGATGAGCCAGAGGTCCAAGATCTTTGAGTTAAAACTTTGTAATGGGTGTTGGCTAAACTTGCACCACTCTGTTATAAGTAACTGTAATGCAGCGCATTAACAGAGCGCATCCTAGGATGCGCAAGCTTATCAGGGGATCATCATGCCGATCATTATCGCCGATATTATGAGTACCCGAGTCGTCACGGTTGAAATGGACGATCGATTAACTGTGGCGAAGGAAATCTTCGACCAAGCGAGCTTTCATCACTTGTTGGTCGTCGATGAGTACCAACTTGAAGGCGTGTTATCGGAGCGGGATCTATTGCGCGCGATTAGCCCGAACTTGGGCAGTAGCGCCGAAACCGCAAGAGACTTAGAAACCCTACAAAAACGTGTGCATCAAGTGATGACGCGTAATCCGGTTACCGTCGCACCCCACATCAATTTAGACACGGCCACCCGCATGTTATTAGATAACAATATAGGCTGTTTACCCGTGTTAGAGGACGGTAAATTGGTTGGAATTGTTACTTGGAAAGACTTATTACGTGCCTATTGTGAGTACAGAGCACAAAATCAAAGCGAGTGCTAATCCTAAGACTGCACTCGCTTCTGTTCTCAATAACTCAGTTAAAATCACTCAGTTTGCCTAACTTAAATCGCCCAACCACCCATATAAAACACCACTAAACCTAAGGTGATGGCAAGCACGCCTAACTTCAGTTTACGCCATTCGCCACTGCAAATACGGCCTACCACCAGTGTCACAAAACCCAGCATAATACCGGTAACGATATTACAGCTTAAGATGATAAACACAGCGCAGGTTAAGCCCGACATGGCATCAACTTTATCGTCAAAGTCGAGTTTCGCCACATTACTCAGCATCAACAAACCCACATACATCAAAGCAGGCGCTGTCGCATAGGCAGGCACTAAATAGCTTAATGGTGCTAAAAACATCATCAATAAAAACAGTACGCCAACTATGGTAGCCGTTAAACCTGTCTTACCGCCCGCTGCAGTACCCGCCGCCGACTCGATATACACAGCCGCTGGTGCGCCGCCCACTAAACCCGCCACCATGCTGCTAACGGAGTCTGAGGTTAAGGCTCTGCCGCCGCCGACAATATTGTCGTCTTTATCGAGCAAATTCGCTTGGCCAGCCACAGCACGGATAGTGCCGGTCGCATCGAAAATTGCCGTCATCACTAACGCTAATACGATAGGCAATACCACAGGATTAAAGGCGCCCATGATATCGAGCTGACCAATCAGTGAATGCTCTGAGGTTAAATCAGGCAAGGCAAACAAACCTTGGTATTTCACGCTCGGATCGAACACTAAACCAAATACCGATAACGCGATAATCACCAACAGAATACCGCCAGGTACACCACGGCGCTCTAAACCAATAGTTGCCGCTAAACCTAGAATAGTCGCGATAACAGGTAAGCTGTTAATGTCGCCCAACTTCACCGGCAAGCCTGCGCTATTGGCCACAATCAATTGCACGCTGTTAGTCGCAATCAATAGTAAAAACAAGCCGATACCTATGCCAGTACCGTGGGCAATACCCTTAGGTAAATTAGCCAGCACCCACTGACGAATACCCGTCACACTCACAAGCGTGAAGGTCACGCCCATTAGGAAAATCGCGCCTAAGGTAACCGGAATCGACATGCCCTGACCTAGCACTAAGCTAAAGGCCGTAAAGGCGGTGAGCGAAATCGCGCAGCCAATCGCCATAGGTAAATTTGCCCATAAACCCATGAGCAAAGAACCAAATGATGCAATTAAACAGGTGGCGATAAACACGGCACCAGGATCAAATCCCGCTTGGCCTAACATGTTAGGCACCACAATCACTGAGTAGACCATAGCGAGGAAAGTTGTTAATCCCGCAATCACTTCTTGGCGAACTGTGCTGCCACGTTGTTGAATAGAAAAATAACGGTCCAGAAACGAACCAGAGGGTACGGCTGTTGAACTCAATTGCTCAGACATAATGTTGTTATACCTTGTGATCTCTTAAAATGGGGTCGATACCAATTACCCTAAAACGCAATTGGCGACGCTGGCTGCGGCAGATTAGAGCCCCAAATCCATCGGACTTGGGTGAGAGATCCACATCATTTTCCTACTGTGGGAAAAATCCATGATCTGCAAGCAGTGATGCTTCGCGATGATTAAAAAGCCATTAATCATGTAGACGCAGCCGTTGTTGGCCGCGGATGATACTGGAATCTCCCAAAGATAGCTAAGACATCACCTGCACTTCGATAAAAAATTAGCGGCAAAAGCCGAAATCAGTTGTTCAAAAAACTGCCTAAACCTATGTAATAACTGCTACTTAATATCACATTAATCACGATAAGAGTCTGCCAGTGCCGCGTAAACGTACGCTAACTTCCCCCCTCCTTCATCTCCCAATATTAGAATATGGCAAGTCAACCAAGCCTTGATACTGTGTATTGATACTTGGCGTATTAACGTTTCAGGGGTTGTTGTACAAGGAGCCACACTTACGCTTTATGTAACGAACACCTCTTCATTCACACCGCCTGCGTAAATATGCGATCTTGGTAGCTTTATTGAACAAAAAATTACTCTGCTTTTACAGTCACATCAATATGACTTATGCTTAGAGGCACTGATGGGACTACACTTAGCTGACTATGAAAGAAAAAGGATTGGGTATGGACGAAAGGCGTAAGTTTTCGCGGATTCTATTTGCCACGAGCGCACATCTACAACAAGGTGGTGCACAGTGGGAGACGACCATTCTCGATTTGAGTCTAAATGGCGCCTTGGTTGAAGAACCGCAAAATTTTATTAATTCGGGTGATGCTATTACCCTCAGTTTTGCCTTACCAGAATCTGACATTGAGATCCGTATGGAAACTGAGTTGGTCCATCAAAAAAATGCCCAATTAGGTTTGAAGTGTAACTTTATCGATGTTGATAGTATCAGCCACCTAAAACGTATGGTGGAACTGAACCTAGGTGATGCTTCTTTGCTAAATCGTGAACTCATGTTGTTTATCGAAAAACACAATATCACAGATTAAGACACTCGCTCACAAATACAAACAGCGCCTAATGGCGCTGTTTTGCTTGCTGGTGTTAATCTCACTCGCGAGCATTTGATGCTAAATCGCTTCTAGCGCTTCGGATAACTTAGAAACACCCACCACTTCCATCCCAGCTGGAGGCTTTTTCGGCACATTGGCCTTGGGCACTATTGCTCGCTTAAAACCATGCTTAGCGGCTTCGATTAATCGCTCTTGCCCATTGGGCACAGGACGAATTTCGCCGGACAGCCCGACCTCACCAAAGGCAACTAAATCGCTAGGTAAAATGTCACCGCGAAAACTCGATACCATAGCAAGCAGCAAGGTTAAGTCGGCACTGGTTTCAGTCACTTTCACGCCACCCACCACGTTAACAAACACGTCCTGATCCGACATCTGCAAACCACCATGGCGGTGCATTACGGCAAGCAACATGGCCAAACGGTTTGCATCCATACCCACAGCCACGCGGCGCGGGTTAGACATGGCCGAGTTATCCACCAGCACTTGCAGCTCCACCAACAAGGGTCGCGTTCCTTCCCAAACCACCATAACAAGCGAGCCAGATGATTCTTCTTCACCACGAGAGAGGAAGATTGCCGAAGGATTGGCGACTTCCTTTAAGCCGCGCTCTGTCATGGCAAATACGCCTAATTCATTGATCGCGCCAAAACGATTTTTATGGGAGCGCAAGGTGCGGTAACGACTATCGCTATCCCCTTCGAACATCACAGAGCAGTCGATACAATGTTCCAATACCTTGGGCCCAGCCAAACTGCCATCTTTGGTCACATGGCCGACCATGATCACGGCAATGCCATTTTCTTTCGCAAAACGGGTTAAGTAAGAAGCGGATTCACGCACCTGCGACACACTGCCAGGGCTCGATGCCACATCACTCATGTGCATCACTTGAATCGAGTCAACAACGATGACTTTAGGCAATTCTTTAAGGGCAACTTCGCAAATTTGCTCGACGCTGGTTTCAGACAACATCCGCAATTTATTGGTTGGTAAACCAAGGCGATGGGCGCGCATCGCTACCTGCTGCAACGATTCTTCACCCGTGACATACAGTGCAGGCATTTGCTCGGCCAGATGACACAGAGTTTGCAATAAAAGCGTACTCTTACCTGCGCCTGGATGTCCGCCTATCAAAATGGCAGAACCTGGTACAATCCCACCACCGAGCACTCGATCTAATTCGCCAAAATGACTCAAGATCCGCGGTAAGGCATTGAGATCGATTTGATCTAATGTCTTCACTTCATTGCTGCTTGCTCCGGCATAACCGACAAACTTAGTGCTGCGCCCAGGCGAAGCTGCACCGAGCCTCACCTCAGTGATCGTATTCCATTCCTGACAAGCGCTACACTGCCCTTGCCAACGGGGAAAGTCTTGTCCACACTCATTACATACGTACGCCGTTTTATTCTTTGCCATAACTCATTAAAATCTGTATAAAATCAATTTAAGTAACTGCGAATACTGCCGACATAAGACTAACAGCCCAATACAAAATAAGCATTAAAAAGAACCCTACATGAGTCTAGATAACCATAGTGCACTCATCGAACAGCTCAAGCCATTGCTCATGGAACCTAACTTCCAAGAGATTTTCCAGCAGCTGACGATAGATGAAACCAATTCGACCCGTTTTCTAGTGAAAATGGAACTCAGTCGTTTGGCTTCACCATGCACGCGAATTATCGATCTCAGGGATAAATCTGAGCTTCCTTGTGTTGAAGTGATGTTAGGTCAACAGCGACATTTTTTAGATGAACCCGCCAAAAACAGTATGCATGAGGCCATGTCACTGTTTCGCAACCAATATACCTTGGGAGTATACGAGTATGTGCTCAATGCTCACCAACAACGTCGGTTAAAGTTGCGCCAAGGTGTCACGCAGGTAGAGGCCCCAGAATCAGAGCCTTTTATGGTGCCCGGCGTGGTATTAGGCAGTTATTTCAACCGCACAGAAGAGCGGATGAATTACAGTATTCGCATCGCAGCATCGCAAACCGGCCGTGGTGAAGTACAAGGGATAACTGCAGATTTATCCGTAGGTGGTGCCCGTATTCGCCTTGTAGCTAACCATCCCTTCGATCTCGACCATCCTCTAAAAATAAAGTTACTGGAACTCAGTGAAGAGTTTTACTATCCCGATCTCCAGCTCGGTGTTGACTATGAGGTTGTCGATAGCCAAACCAATGGCGAATATATTTGGTTAAGACTCAAGCGTATTGGGGGCAGCGAAGCCTTAAGTGAAATGCTTGGCAATTTAATCCGCGGCTACAAACTGCGTTACAAAGTAGATGTGAATGATGTGATAGTCACAGCAACAGGGCTTGGATTTGAGCGTCATTATTTACCCCATTTGCCGCACTTACCTTTATATTTCAATACTCAAACTCAAGGTTTGAGCCACATGCTACTCAGCCGAGATAACCAGCAGATAGTGCATTATTTTCAAGATGAAAATGATGTGAGTCAGTTACCAGCTATGCTGACACCAAGCCGTTTATCTGAGCTACTTAATCACCCTGAAAATCCCGACCATGGGCTATTTTTTAGCTTTACCTATAATGCCCAAGGTTGCTTATATTTTTACTCTGCCACCTTAGCAGAGCTTAAAGCTAAGGGCATGATGCCTTTATTTTTAGGCTTTGCATCGACCAAGCCCAGCTGGCGGATCTTCAAAGTCACCCAAGATAAAATTTATCATGATAAGGGTTATCGACGTGCGACCCTCCCCGGAGATGAAGCAAAATTTAGCCCATTGGTCGAACAACAATTATCACAATTTAGTCATTTGCTTCAGCTCATCGAAATCAGTAACGAAGATACCAGAGGCCATTACAAAGCTTGGCAAGACGACAGTAATGCCAACGCCCTAAAAACCTTTGGTCAACAACGACTGACCACCAATCAAATTAAGTTAGTTTCCATGCAGTTTAGCGAGCGACGCCAAGAAGCGCGTTTCGCCTTTAAAACCTTAGTCAATGTGACTCAAGACAAGCACAAAGCCACGGGCATTACTTTAGATATTTCTAGCCGAGGCATGCAATTAACCTTGGATAACCCTGCCGATTTTTCATCAAATAAACCACTACTGTTAAGCTTCCCAAAGCTCCAAACCATTGCAGGCAAAACACAGCTAGATAACCTCCCCTACCGCTTAGTGCGTACCCGCAAGAATGGTGTAACCTTGCATTTAACCGCCGTTATGGGCCATACGCCCCATGTTGGGGTCGAATTTTTAAATAAACTTATTGCCCATAACAAAGAAAAATTAGAGCAACTCACCGAAAACAATAGTGAAATCAAAGAACTTGCCGATGGTTTAAAAAATATTTTGATGCATGATTTACATTCTGTGCCCTATTTTGTTGAAAAAACGACAAAATCTGCCCAAGTCGCTTGTTTAGGCGTTGGCACACAACAAGATGAGATCAGCGATATTTTTGCCGCGGGCACCTCAGATACCCTGCAATATAATTTAGCGCCGCTGCTAAAAGACGGTTTTTTTAAGCGAGATATTCTCGAACCTATCCGTCAAATGAAACCCCAACAGGACATGGATTTTATTGAAGTGTTTATTCAGTTAATTCGCCAATCTCGCGGAAAAATCTTTTTAAAGTGCACTCTTGCAACTGAAATCGGTGATGTCGAAGCACAGATAACCTTTATCAATCAGAGCAAAGCATTAGGCAGATTCCTCGCCCTACGGATTTATCGCGGCGCGACAGAGAAGCCTGACATGAACTACCTACGCCGTGAATTGGAATACATTAATATTCATGCAAACCATAAAGCTAAACAGTTAGAAGAACAGTTATGGCGTGTGATTGGTGTCGGCGAACTGTTAGATATTACCCAAGAAGTCGAATTAAGATACCCAGTACTTCATAAAAAGCAGTCTTAATTGTTCAATACCGCCAGATCAAAACTTAAATACCAATCCCTTATCTTAGGAAAATGATCACTGGTGGCATCTAAATGCGTCAGCATATCTGCATGGCCATAGTCATGCTTAAAGCCATTCTCCTTAGCGAGAAGCGTCGATTTAACCCGTTTAAAGCCACACTCTACGACCATGTCCGCCACATCTTCTGGATGCCCCAACACAGTATCGTTTTGCCCTGAGATAAACCAAGCCGGTGGCCAATGAGCGCACTTTGCAGCTTTAGCATAATCAAACCCATCATCGTGATCGATCCAATCGCCCCGTACCCAATCGATACTTTGAACTAATGAGGCGCGGCTCTCATTGTCCATACCAATACGCAGCTTATCGGCGGCGAGGTAACCTTGGCCCATCGCTAAACCTGGCGCTAAACGATTCCAAAAAACATCAACCATTAACCACTTTTTGAAGGACTTAACCCGAATTGTCCGTTTGCTACCGAAAGTAAGCAGTGAACGAACGCTTTGCTGCAAATCAGGATATCGGGCCAAACTACTCGCCATCAACACGCCGCCCCATGAATGGGCACACCAATGCACCTGCGAAGGCGCCACGGCTTTACGAGTCGTCTGCTCTTGGCAGATTTTTTGATGTAAATCGAGAATCGCCTGCTGCACTAAAGGTAACTGCTCGCGGATCACTTCCCCCTGCCCTAAGGTAAAATCACGATCGATTTTAGGCAAGCTGAGCCCTCTTCCTGCAGTATCCAGCACATACACCACAAATCCCACCTTCGCTAAATAACAACCAAGACCACGGCCACTCTGGCTATAAAACACCCGACCGTTAGACATAGCACCATGGAGCATGAGGATAGGCGTTTTAGAAAAATCAGGCGCAGCCGGTAATAACTGGCGTAGATGCAGTTGACCATCGCGGTACGGCAGGTAGATTGAAGACTGTGAAATAGTCGAAATTGAGCCTTGGGCGAGCTGAGTCAAAATAAGTCACTGGTAGTTTATCAATATCCCTAAACTACCAGCTCATCAATAAAAGACAAGAGTCATTGCTCTAACTCAGTCCTTACTTAGGCTTTCATCTCGACTTATATTTAAATAAATGAATAACCTAGATTTGTAGCAGGTAAGGTAGAACTCGCAGGTCGAGGTGACGAATATTGGCATCCGCCGCCGCTGCCAGCTTAGGTTTGGCATGGAAAGCGATACCAAAATCCGCAGCCATCACCATAGGAATATCATTCGCGCCATCGCCGATAGCGACTCTTTGGCCTTTTGGAATTTGCCACTGCTCACTGCAACGCTCAACCACATCCGCTTTAAACTGCGCATCCACAACTTTACCTGTTACTTCACCCGCAAGTTTACCGTCAGTGATCACTAACTCATTAGCAAAGGCCGCATCTAAGTTTAGAAGCTGCCTTAAATGGCCAACAAAAGGCGTAAAGCCGCCAGATGCAACCACTAAACGCCAGCCATGGGATTTAAGCTCTAAAAGCATAAGCTCAAGCCCAGGCATCAAAGGCAAGTTGTCGCACAAGGTCCTGATAATACTGGCATCGGCGCCCTTAAGCTGTGCCACACGCTGACGCAGACTCTGCTCAAAATCTAGCTCACCTTGCATAGCACGTTCAGTAATCGCCGCCACGCGCTCACCCACGCCTGCCATGGCCGCTAATTCATCAATACATTCAATCTGAATCGCCGTGGAATCCATGTCCATCACTAATAAGCCGGGATGATTCAAGCGAGGCAAATCAGCATGAATGACATGCAATTCAGCTAAAGACTGAGGGAATGCCGCTAACTGCGCCTGAGAAGGCAAATTTACCAGTGCCAACTCGATACAATGTAAACCAACTTGTCGTTCGATATGGGCGATACCGATAACGTTAGACTGAGGTAATTGCGCTATCCATGCCGATATTGTCGCCTCTACCACGGCATCTTGATAAATAATTCGCACACGTGAAACACCTGCGGGGTTTGCTGACTCTTGATAACGTTCAAACACTTGCCCTTGGCGTTCAAACCTTGGGGAATGGTCAGAGACTAACCACAAAAAAAGCGCATCTTGGTTCAAGCTTTCCATCGGACTTAAATTCTCCAACTATCGGGCTCACTCAGAATCAATTATGATTAGGCAAGCGCTCTACATTTTAAGGGTCAAAGTGTTATATCTTAAAGGGCTAAAGAAAAGCCATAAAATCAGTAGACTGATCCAAATTGCCGCCGCATTCGCCTTAATATTCGGCTTAGTGCAATTGTGGCAAACAAGCCTACTACAAGGTCAGCTGCTTCTAAAGTCCCAAACTCAAAAGATGGCCAGATTACTGGTACAGCAAACCGCTTATGGTGCCGCACCCGCGCTACAACTGCAAAATGACGAGCAGTTGCAATGGCTCGCCAGCGCTTTAGTGGAAGATCCTAAGGTGATGTCCGCCGCCATCTTCAGTGACCAAGGCATGCGGCTATCCTTCGCTCAAAGCATCACTAAGGATGTAGTTGATCCTGACTCTGAAGATATGAATTTGCTGCTAAGCAAATATCCTCCCTATGTAGAGCCCGTGATCCAAGAAGGGAAAAATCTAGGTTATGTCGAAGTTAGGCTTGATACCAAGTTATTTTTCAACGAAATCAAAGAAGCCCATAATTTAAACATGGAGCAACAACAAATCATGCTGTTGGTTGCAGGCTTGATTGGTATGTTGCTTTCGCGCTCTTTGTCTTTCAAACGTGCCGACTTCGACCGCCGTCGCTTTCGGGTTAAGTTGCGTCAAGCGCCGAAAAAACCTAAGAAACGATCCATAGCTGAAGAGCCATCAGAAAGTGTTAATAATGGTTTGGCGCAAGTGCTAACCGAAGAGCAACCGGTGGCAACCACTGATAACCCACAAGAGAAAGTGACTAAGCCCACTAAGGCACCAAAAGCAGTGACAGAGGCAAATACCGATAAGCTCACTCAGACCAGCGTGCAAACTAAGGCCGAAAAAACGTCAGAAAAATCATTGGAATTACAGGATAATACAGCAGTTGAAAACGCGGCAAACGATGCGGAACAAGCGGCACCTGTTAAGGTTAAACCTAAAGTGAAAAGTGTCCGTCGGGTAAAACACGCGACTAAATCAACAGCAACAGCAGCAGCCGAAACCTCGACGCCAAAAACACCCAGTGAACCAAGTGATCTCGACACAGATTCAACAGGTTAATCTCTATTTCGATAGATAAGGCAAATCACTAATCTATTGATAGCTAAGCTCTAGAAAAGCCATGAACAAGCAATTTCGAATAACCAAACCATTAATAACAAAGTCGAATAGAACAGCCGCTAAAAATTGGCATAAAAAAGGGTTCGCATTGCGAACCCTTTTTCAGTAGCACACTCTTACAACGTAACAGTTACAGTGTAATCGCCGCTTCTAATGTCATGATGATCATGTCATTGAATGTGGTTTGACGTTCTTCTGCAGAAGTCTTTTCACCGGTGCGGATATGATCAGATACAGTCACAACGCACAGGGCACGCGCACCAAACTCATGGGCAACGCCGTACAAACCAGCCGCTTCCATTTCTACGCCTAATACGCCCATCTTCTCCATCACGTCAAACATTTGTGGATCAGGAGTGTAGAACAGGTCCGCAGAGAAAATGTTACCTACGCGAACTTTAGTGCCACGAACTTTCGCAGATTCGATAACCGCATTCATCAGCTCATAGTTAGCGATAGCGGCAAAATCTTGGCCTTTAAAACGTAAACGGTTAACCGCTGAGTCAGTACATGCACCCATACCGATGATCACGTCACGTACTTTAACGTCAGTGCTGATCGCACCACAAGTACCCACACGGATCAGGTTCTTAACGCCGTAATCACGAATTAATTCAGTTGCATAGATAGAGCATGAAGGAATACCCATGCCAGAACCCATTACTGAAATACGCTTACCTTTGTAAGTACCAGTAAAACCTAGCATGTTTCGAACATCAGTCACTTGCTCAACATTTTCTAAGAATGTTTCAGCAATATATTTTGCACGTAATGGATCGCCTGGAAACAGCATTGTCTCAGCGAATGCGCCCTCTACAGCATTAATGTGTGGTGTTGCCATCGAAATAACCCCTGTTTATTTTATTAAGACTTAAGTCTTTGTTTACTGACGGCAAATGTCAGCCGCCAAATCGAAATAAATGCTAATTTGCCTAAAGGAACGATTCGCCATAGGCCATAGGTTCAAGCTTAAAGTGGCTCGCAATAGATTGGCCAATATCGGCAAAGCTATTACGACGACCCAGCGATCCCGCTTTCAATCCAGCGCCAAAGGCTAATACTGGCACATATTCACGGGTATGATCCGTGCCTTGCCATGTTGGATCGCAACCGTGATCCGCCGTTAAAATCAGCAGATCGTCTTCGCCTAATAATGCGAGCATTTCAGGCAAACGGGCATCGAAATATTCCAGCCCTTTCGCGTAGCCAGCAACATCACGGCGATGACCGTAGTGAGAGTCGAAATCAACGAAGTTAGTAAACACGATAGTGTTATCACCCGCAGATTTCACTTCGGCTAAGGTCGCATCGAAAAGTGCTTCTAAGCCGTTCGCCTTCACTTTTTTAGTGATACCACAGTAAGCATAAATGTCGGCAATCTTGCCCACACTCACTACTTCACCGCCAGCCTCTTTCAGCTTATCGAGTACAGTTTTTGCAGGTGGTGCGAGTGAATAATCCTTACGATTGCCGGTACGGGCAAAATCACTTGGACCAGTACCATCAAATGGACGGGCAATGACGCGACCTATGTTGTAAGGCTCTAACTCTTCACGGGTTATTTCGCAAAGACGATAGAGATTGTCTAAACCGAAGGTTTCTTCATGACAAGCGATTTGGAATACTGAATCAGCAGAGGTGTAGAAAATAGGCTTGCCAGAGCGCATGTGCTCTTCGCCTAACTCTTCTAAAATGGTTGTACCTGAGGCATGGCAATTACCTAAGAATCCATCCAGACCTGCACGGGCTAAGATCTTATCCGTCAGTTCTTTAGGAAAAGAATTTTGATGCTCGCTGAAATAACCCCACTCGAATAGTACGGGCACGCCCGCCATCTCCCAGTGACCGCTCGGCGTATCTTTACCCGAACTTAACTCTTGTGCATGACCATAAGCACCAATCAGCTCAACATTATCGCCAAAACCGGAGGCAAAGGCGCCAGTACTTTCCATCGCTGCATGGCCTAAACCTAAGCGCGCTAAGTTAGGTAATTTCAGCGGGCCTTCACGGCCAATATCGGCTTTGCCTTCGGCGCATGCTTTAGCAATATGACCAAAGGTATCGGAACCGACATCACCAAAGCTTGCTGCATCAGCAGAAGCACCGACTCCAAAGGAGTCCAACATCATAATAATGGTACGTTTCATAATTCTTCCTTAAAGGTCCGATGCACGAATATAGGCATAGATCTCAGGTGTTTTTTCTGGAGCGGTTTCACCAATGTGAATCGCTTTTTTCACCGCGAGTTCAGCTTCCGCGAAGGCGGCTTCAGACTGTGCATGGATAACGGCAATCGGAGTCGATGAATCTACTTTATCGCCTAAAGCACACACTTGAGTTAAGCCAACACTATAGTCTAGTGCATCACCGGGCTTACGGCGGCCGCCACCTAAGGTCACAACCGCTAAACCTAATTCACGTGTATCCATGCTATAGGCATAACCTTGCATATCGGCAAAAACTGGGCGAATAATTTGTGACTGCGGTAGGTATTTACTGTAGTTTTCAACAAAATCGACTGGACCACCAAGACCCGACACCATCTTGCCAAAGAGTTCTGCAGCGCGACCATTATCGAGCACACGATTCAGTTTAGCGCGAGCATCGGCTTCATTGCTTGCAAGACCGCCCAGAAGCAACATCTCAGCGCAAAGACCCATAGTGACTTCATATAAACGCGGGTTACGGTAAGCACCCGTTAAAAAGTCGATGGCTTCTTTCACTTCAACCGCGTTACCGGCACAAGATGCAAGCACTTGATTCATATCGGTAAGCAAAGCTGTCGTTTTAGTGCCCGCGCCATTAGCAACAGCTGCAATACTGCGAGCTAATTCTTCAGATGCCTCATAGGTTGGCATAAAAGCACCACTACCAACTTTCACATCCATCGCTAGCGCATCTAAATTACAGGCTAATTTCTTAGACAGAATCGACGCTGTAATGAGGGAAATGGATTCAACGGTGGCGGTATTATCGCGGATAGAATAGAAACGTTTGTCGGCAGGAACGAGATCGCCTGTTTGACCAATAATCGCCACACCGACTTCTTTAACCACTTTGCGGAATAATTCACTTGATGGCTCAGTTTGATAACCCGGAATGGCATCAAACTTATCGAGCGTGCCGCCCGTATGACCTAGGCCACGCCCAGAAATCATTGGCACATAACCACCACAAGCCGCAGCCATAGGACCAAGCATAAGGCTAATCACATCACCCACACCGCCAGTGCTGTGTTTGTCGATAACAGGGCCATTGAGTCCCAATGATTGCCAATTAAGTACAGTGCCAGAATCACGCATCGCTGTCGTTAAAGCGATTCTTTCATCCATATTCATGTCATTAAAGTACACAGCCATGCCTAATGCGGCAATCTGACCTTCGGACACTGCGTTAGTAGTGATACCTTGAACAAAAAACTGTATTTCTGCGGAACTTAGCGCTAAACCATTACGTTTTTTACGAATAATCTCTTGAGCTAGAAACATGATACTGCCTCCAAGATAGGCACTAACAACCCTGTCGCTAGTGCTTATCTTTGCAATGAAACATCAAAACTGTAGCAATATTACAAGTTCATACTATCGAAGTTTTGAGTTTGCCAAATAGATTTAGGTCACACTTAATTAGGCTCGCTATACGCTGATAGTATTAATCAGCGATAGTATGCAATTAATAGCCTTGAGTCGGCTTAGGCGCATCAGCTAATTCTAGTGTGTGTAACAAACTGTTTAGTAAACTTGAAGCACCAAATCTAAAGGTACGTGGTGAAACCCAATCAGCACCTAAAATACGCTCAGCAACACCGAGGAATTCAGCCGCTTGCGCAGCATCACGCACACCACCGGCAGGCTTGAAGCCTACTTGGGTATTCTTCTCACTGATCACAGTTAACATGATTTCAGCTGCTTCAAGTGTGGCGTTTACAGGCACTTTACCAGTAGAGGTTTTAATAAAGTCAGCACCTGCATCGATTGAAAGCTCTGATGCACGGCGGATAAGTGCAGGATCAGCTAACACGCCAGATTCGATGATGACTTTTAACAAGACTTCACCACAGGCTTCTTTACAGGCTTTGACTAATTCAAAACCAATCGTTTCATTGCCTTCCATCAGCGCACGGTATGGGAATACCACGTCAACTTCGTCGGCACCATAGGCAACAGCGGCGCGAGTTTCTAGTACGGCAATGGCAATGTCATCGTTGCCATGGGGGAAGTTAGTCACAGTGGCGATTTGGATATCTTCAGCACCGATTTCATCGAGTGTCTTACGTGCAATTGGGATGAAGCGAGGATAAATGCAGATAGCGGCAGTATTGCCCACAGCCGTTTTCGCTTTGTGGCACAGGTCGATCACTTTTTGATCTGTGTCGTCATCATTCAAAGTCGTTAAGTCCATTAACTCGATGGCGCGTTGTGCTGCTTTTTTTAAATCAGTCATAATAGCTCTCCAAAATAAAAATTAAATGAATAGAAATCAGTCGCATAAAAGCAACGCTTAAGAGGTGGCATTATTTTGATTATTTTTATGGCCGGGCCTTCAGGCGGTGCCGAGTAATTTGCTTATTACAAACTACCTTGTTGTAGGTATTCAATCTTGCCTAAGTCATAAAGAACAATAGGCATCCTGACACTTAAAATAACTTATAAGTGACCACGACTTGAATCCTTGAAGACCGGAAGAGAGGATACGAATAAAATCTTGCTCCTACTTTTCCGCGAAAAATCCATTTTAGCGCGAGAAAAACACAAACCTTTATATAAACCCACTTATTAGCCTAATAGGCTTAGATAAAGACTCATGGTAAAACTAAAGATGGAGCCGCATAATGCGGCTCCAACAAGCAATGATTACAAGAGATTAGAACTTGTAAGTTGCTGACAGGTAGTGTGACCAACCTGTTGATTCTAGGCCAGTAGCACCATCATCAGTTAGCAAGTAAACATCTTTGAAGCCTTTCAAGCCATAACCCAGAGCATAACGATCTGAATGCCAGTATAGACCGAAGAATACGTTACCGCCGTTAGTTGATTTGCCCTTAACTAAAGGACCATTCTCAACAGCAGGCCAATATGCTTCGTCAGCACCAAATTGATAATCGATGTAACCTTGGAATGACAGGAAGCTTTTGTTATCGAAGAAGTAGAAAGGTTTGAACCAGTTAGCAGAGAACTGATACCCATTCCACTCTTTAGCGTTCATGTCATAGTAACCGTACAGGTTCATGCCTGTTTTGCCTAACCAAGGCACGTTTACATCAGCACCGACACCCCAAAATGTAGAGTTAACGCCAGAACCATCACCATCGTTAACTAATCCATCCCAGTTGAACAGAGTAGAGAAGTAAACTTCTTGGATTGGTCCAAAAGACAAGTCTTTACCAGTCAGCGCATCGATAGATACACGTGGAGCAAACTTCATAAACAGCTTACTTTTACCTGTACCTGGATTCTTGTCACCATTGCTTGATGTTTCGTTTGCCAAGTTGAATACGTCAACATAACCGTATAGATCGAATACGCCAGAACGACCGCCGAATTCCATTTCTAAGTAGTTGTGTTGATCGCCAGCCGCTGGGTTCTCTGGCTTTTCACCGATAGAGTACATAGCGTTGAACTGCATCCACTTGTAATCAGAACCGTGAAGGTCTGTACGATCAGCAGCAAATGCGTTGCCAGAGATTGCTGCTACTGCAGTAGCGGCTAAAGCTAAAGTTTTAACGTTTTTCATCATCAACCCCATTTATCTTGTTTGCTACCATCGAGGGTAGCGTTCTTTTTGTGGCGTTCGCATTCTACCTAGATTAAAAAAAATCTCAATAATCTAGCGTAAAATCACAAACACAAAATTCTTAATTGTGAACAAAGTCGCGACTTCTGCATTACGATTAATTAACGTAACCGTAGACTCACGACATTTAAGACAGAATGACAGCTACACTTCAGTTGCATTCTGTGTCTTTCAATTGGAGAAACTATTCACTACTGGAATCACTACTGGAAAATGGTTGAATTAACTTAGGCCCTGCCCCGCATGGTCAGGACCCAGTTAGTGGGGTTTCCCCCTGCTGTTGTTACTTAGATAGCTAAGAACAAACCAGCAAGTGTTGCGCTCATTAAGTTAGCTAAAGAGCCGGCGATAACCGCACGAATACCCATTGTAGCTAAATCATGACGACGGTTAGGAGCCATAGCACCTAAACCACCAAGCAAAATCGCGATTGAAGACAAGTTAGCGAAACCACACAGAGCAAACGAAATAATCGCTTGTGTTCTATGAGTCATCACAGCTTGAGTTTCAGCAACGCATAACGGCAGGCCTTTAACAACTTCAGCAGCAACCGCTGTACAAGTAGTGGCAGCATCAGAGATATATGGAGCAAAGTTTAAGTAAGCAACGAATTCGTTAACAATGATCTTTTGACCGATGAAAGAACCTGCTACTAATGCTTCATTCCAAGGCACACCGATAAGGAATGCTAATGGCATAAACACATAGCCAAGGATCAGTTCAAGTGTTAAACCTTCAACACCAAACCAACCACCCACACCACCAATAATGCCGTTGACCATAGCGATCAAACCAACGAAGGCTAACAACATAGCGCCTACGTTTAAGGCTAAATGCATACCAGATGAAGCACCTGCAGCAGCGGCGTCTAACACGTTAGCTGGTTTGTCAGGATCTTCTGGTAAATCGCTCATGTCATTTTTAGCAGCTTCAGTTTCAGGGTGCATCAGTTTAGCCATTAATAGACCACCTGGTGCTGCCATGAATGAAGCGGCAACTAAGTATTCGATAGGTACACCCATCTGCGCGTAACCAGCCAATACTGAACCCGCGATTGATGCCAAACCACCCACCATGATCGCAAACAGTTCAGACTGCGTCATAGTTGGAATGAATGGGCGAACCACTAATGGGGCTTCAGTCTGACCAACGAAGATGTTAGCAGTTGCTGACATAGATTCAGTACGGCTTGTGCCCAATGCTTTTTGTAAACCACCACCGATGATACGGATGATCCACTGCATAACGCCTAAGTAATATAGAACCGCAATCAGAGAAGAGAAGAACACAATAACGGGTAACACGTTAACTGCGAAGATAAAGCCAAGTTTGAAGTTAGCTAAATCACCAAACAGGAAACCGATACCGTTTTGTGCGTAACCAATAACGCTAGAAACCGCATCAGACATCCCTTTCAGAATGTCTTTACCAACAGGAATATACAGTACAAAACCACCGAAGGCAGCTTGGATAGCTAACGCGCCGCCCACTGTACGTAAATTAATTGCTTTTTTGTTATTCGATAGGAGGAAACCTATCGCAAGTAGGGTGACCACCCCTACTAAACTCATTAATATATCCATTAACCATCACCCTATTGTTAACACTTTTTAATTATGTTGTTAATCAACCTATTTCCGAGTCAGATTATACCCGAGGCAAAGTCGAAAATCGTCGTTTTGATCATATTTTTGGAGTTTAATTTCAATCGCTTAGTGCAGAATGCTAGTGCGACCTACACCTGTTTATTTAAAAACAGCTAAAGGTCAAACAGTTGCATTGCATTCGACACCAAGTGTTCTGATATTAGAACACTTGATTTTTTTTGCAAATTGGCAATTTTGTCTATAAAAAGAACAAGGTTAGCGGGCTGGTTACGTTTTTCAGTAACATTTATCGGCGTCATTGCAGGAGAGTCAGTCTCAAGTATGAAGTGCTGAAGTGGTAATTCGCTGACAGTTTTAAGCAATTTTTTGGCATTAGGGTTCATAATCAAACCACCAATTCCCAGCTTAAAACCTAATTTGATATATTCCAGTGCAATTTCAGTACTGCCAGAAAAAGCATGTATCACACCGCCTCTAGGCAATTGATACTTTTTCAAACACCCTAAAACCTCTAAATGTGCTTTTACGCTATGAATAATAACTGGCAGATTAACGGACTTAGCTAAAGCTAATTGTGCCTCAAAAAATGCGAGCTGCTGAGGCCACGTTGAGGAATAGAGCTTATCTAAGCCACATTCACCAATAGCAACAAAGCGAGGACATTCTAGTAACGCCGAAACTTGAGATGTTAATGCTAAGATCCCAGCATCAACATCCTCTGGACAAAACCAAGGATGAATACCAAGGGCAAAATAAGTTTGGTATTGTTCGGCAACGGCGAGCTGTTTGTGCCAGTGCAGCGGGGACACACCAGGAATAATCAGATTATCTACGCCAACACTGTGCATTCGCAACACCACATCGTCACGGTCAACATCAAACTCGGCAAAATCCAAATGGGCGTGGGTATCAATCACAGTAAATGCCTCACTCTGCGGTCGATTTACCAATTGAATGAGGTTCAGGTGATGATACCGTTTCGTCAACCACCAAAGCTTTGGCGCATTTTACCGCTAATGGAGGATCTTCAAGGCGTGGCATGCAACAGCGACGATTTTCAGGTGTCAGCCCCATTCGGTCGCACCAATGAATATAAGCCTGCCATGTTTTTGTGATCCAATTCGCCATCATTCACATCCAGAACCGATTTTTAGTTTTCGTTAGATACAAAAATGGCGGTGAATTCACCGCCATTTCAACCACTATTCTAAACCGAACCCTATTAGTGTTCGCGGGTTTTCGCAAACTCAATATCAGGATATCTTTCCATCGAAAGATTAAGGTTAACCATAGTTGGTGCAATATAGGTTAAGTTATCGCCACCATCGAGAGCCAAGTTTTGGCTACACTTACGGCGGAACTCTTCAAGCTTACGCTCATCCTTACAATAAACCCAACGAGCTGTCGACACGCTAATACCTTCGTAAATAGCTTCGACGTTATATTCACTCTTCAGACGACCAACAACCACTTCAAACTGCAGTACACCCACAGCGCCAACAATCAAATCGTTAGTATCAATTGGGCGGAATACTTGTACAGCACCTTCTTCAGATAACTGTACTAAGCCTTTTAAGAGTTGCTTCTGTTTAAGCGGATCGCGCAAACGAATACGGCGGAACATTTCAGGGGCGAAGTTAGGTACGCCAGTGAAACGAAATTTTTCACCTTGGGTAAACGTATCGCCAATACGGATAGTGCCATGGTTATGTAAACCGATGATATCGCCTGGGTAAGCTTCTTCAGCACGCTCACGATCGCCTGCCATAAAGGTCAATGCATCGCTAACGTTAACATCTTTACCAATACGCACATGGTGCATTTTCATGCCTTGCTCGTAACGGCCAGAACACACACGCATAAAGGCGACACGGTCACGGTGTTTTGGATCCATGTTTGCTTGGATCTTGAACACAAAACCGGTGAATTTTTCTTCATCAGGCATGATAACGCGTGTATCGCTTTCGCGCGGTAATGGCTTAGGTGCCCACTCGACGATGCCGTCAAGAATATGGTCCACACCAAAGTTACCTAGCGCAGTACCGAAGAACACTGGCGTCAACTCGCCTTTCAAGAAAGCTGCATGGTCAAATTCATGCGACGCGCCGCGCACTAATTCCATCTCATTGCGCAAATCAGCGGCATAACTGCCAATCGCTTTCTCAAGATCAGGATTATTAATGCCTTTAATTACACGACGCTCTTGGATCGTGTGTCCCATACCTCCTTGATACAAGACCACTTCATCACGCAGTATGTGGTAAATACCTTTGAACTCTTTACCGCTGCCAATAGGCCAAGTAATAGGTGCACAGGCAATATTCAGCACGCTTTCGACTTCATCCATCAGATCAATAGGATCACGGATATCGCGGTCGAGTTTGTTCATAAAGGTCACAATCGGCGTATCACGCAGACGTGTCACTTCCATCAACTTGATCGTACGGTCTTCAACACCCTTAGCAGAGTCGATAACCATTAGACAGGAATCAACGGCCGTCAGAGTACGATAAGTATCTTCAGAGAAGTCTTCGTGACCAGGCGTATCGAGTAGGTTAACAAGGGCACCACCATAGGGAAATTGCATGACAGACGTAGTAATAGAAATACCACGGTCTTTCTCCATTTCCATCCAGTCAGACTTAGCATGCTGACCCGATTTTTTGCCTTTAACCGTACCCGCTTTCTGCAAAGCGTTTCCGAATAACAGCACTTTTTCGGTAATGGTTGTTTTACCCGCGTCGGGGTGCGATATAATAGCAAAAGTGCGTCGTTTATTGATTTCTATAGACATATTTATTAGGTCTTACTCGTTGTTCAGTCAGTTTGTACACATGTTTGTACACAAAACTAAAATAATGATTTGTCATTTGATATCTTGGCGCGGAGTATAGCAGAATCATTCAATTAAAATCGCGCTCAAAAATCGGCTTGTCATAGATTTTATGTACAGCCTTTACGACTGTGAACAATCATATATTTTGAAACTTAAATATAAAGAATATCTAGGCTACCTGTGCGGTAGTAAACAGTAACACTTCATTGACGGAAGTAGGGCGAAATTTCTAAGCCACCTATTCGGCGGTGAACGAATTTTAAACCGTCAGTTTAATCATACACAATTTCCGAGCCGCCTGTGCGGCGGTGAACGGTGGGTTAGATAAACCACACACTCTAATAGTTTTTTAAGCCGCCTGTGCGGCGGTGAACAGTCATTGCGAAATTATTGGTTTACAAATAGATTTCTAAGCCGCCTGTGCGGCGGTGAACAACTTAGCTATCATAATCGAGGGCTGATACATTTTCTAAGCCGCCTGTGCGGCGGTGAACAACAAGATTCAGGATTTGGCGGTTGAGATTGGTTTCTAAGCCGCCTGTGCGGCGGTGAACTCCGCTACCTCGCCACGGGTAAACCGATTGACTTTCTAAGCCGCCTGTGCGGCGGTGAACGGAAGATTTTCTTTTGCGCTTACGACAGATAATTTCTAAGCCGCCTGTACGGCGGTGAACAGTCATTTAGCGATACAAAACTCATAGTCGAATTTCTAAGCCGCCTGTACGGCGGTGAACTTCCCTCGTGTCGCGCTTAACCCAGGAGAAAATTTCTAAGCCGCCTGTACGGCGGTGAACTACTCAAACAGATTGGACACAGATACCTGATGTTTCTAAGCCGCCTGTACGGCGGTGAACGGAAAGTGACTCAGCAAACAAACACCCCGCTATTTCTAAGCCGCCTGTACGGCGGTGAACTCCTTTGTTGCTGGTTAAAACGTCATTCTATCTTTCTAAGCCGCCTATACGGCGGTGAACAACAACATCGACAGCAGAAAAGGACACAATATTTTCTAAGCCGCCTGTACGGCGGTGAACGGTCGCTAAAAACATAAGCGGCTTGCTCTAATTTTCTAAGCCGCCTGTACGGCGGTGAACGGTGCGACATAGCTTACTCATGTTGCTGGAATTTTCTAAGCCGCCTGTACGGCGGTGAACATAACAACGATGTGCGCCAGGTTAGTTCGTGATTTCTAAGCCGCCTGTACGGCGGTGAACAAACGATTCTAGGTGCTGTGATGATCGTAGTTTTTCTAAGCCGCCTGTACGGCGGTGAACTGACTGCGTATGAAGTCGCTTTGTTTATAGCATTTCTAAGCCGCCTGTACGGCGGTGAACTATAAAATGCAAACAATCGAACAACAATTAGCTTTCTAAGCCGCCTGTACGGCGGTGAACTGGTCAGCATGCGGGGATACCTCCATGCGTTCTTTCTAAGCCGCCTGTACGGCGGTGAACCAGACTTTGAGCGCCAAGACGGTTGGTGGGAATTTGTAAGCCGCCTGTACGGCGGTGAACTCTACTTGACTTAGTTTCTAGTTCATTCTGTATTTCTAAGCCGCCTGTACGGCGGTGAACAAAACTGCCAATTACAAACACGCACTTTTGAATTTCTAAGCCGCCTGTACGGCGGTGAACGAACCCTAACCATCATAGTCTTTTCGGTTTTATTTCTAAGCCGCCTGTACGGCGGTGAACCTGATACCTTGTGCCTTAGCCTTAGTTACAAATTTCTAAGCCGCCTGTACGGCGGTGAACCTCGGTACGGCCGTCATGGATAAAGTGAAAGATTTCTAAGCCGCCTGTACGGCGGTGAACCCTGTGCTGAAACCTTCTACAAACATATAAACTTTCTAAGCCGCCTGTACGGCGGTGAACATCGCACTTTGCAGACCTCAGGCGGCTCTACGTTTCTAAGCCGCCTGTACGGCGGTGAACTTCGGTAATATCGGCCGTTGCCATAGCTTCGATTTCTAAGCCGCCTGTACGGCGGTGAACTGCCAATCTCCGCCCATAGTCGGGTCTGTTACTTTCTAAGCCGCCTGTACGGCGGTGAACAGTTGCTACGGCTGGCGGGCATTATTACCACATTTCTAAGCCGCCTGTACGGCGGTGAACTTAGAACTTTACTGCCTGATCTTGCGCCCTCATTTCTAAGCCGCCTGTACGGCGGTGAACTAAAATTAAGGGGTTTTAAGCCCTTTTTGTTATTTCTAAGCCGCCTGTACGGCGGTGAACTATTTGGACCGCTTACAGCCCTTGGTATACATTTTCTAAGCCGCCTGTACGGCGGTGAACATCTGCCTTGGGCTGAATACATGCTACCTACATTTCTAAGCCGCCTGTACGGCGGTGAATCAATGCATAGCGCGTATAATTAGGTCACTTTTTTTCTAAGCCGCCTGTACGGCGGTGAACCCTATAAGTGCTTGTGAAATACTCCGGTTGATTTTCTAAGCCGCCTGTACGGCGGTGAACTACTAACCTGCCTCTTGGTGTTTAAATAAATATTTCTAAGCCGCCTGTACGGCGGTGAACCGTCAACGGTCGTACACTCAACACCTGTGAACTTTCTAAGCCGCCTGTACGGCGGTGAACGAAGCCGCTTGAGCTTGCAAATTCTGTAAATATTTCTAAGCCGCCTGTACGGCGGTGAACCCAGCGAGCCATTTACGCTAGTTAATAACAACTTTCTAAGCCGCCTGTACGGCGGTGAACCTAAGTGATCGCGGCCTGAGTCTTAAGCGCAATTTCTAAGCCGCCTGTAC
The DNA here is from genome assembly GCF_030848765.1 of Shewanella oncorhynchi. Classification (NCBI taxonomy): domain Bacteria; kingdom Pseudomonadati; phylum Pseudomonadota; class Gammaproteobacteria; order Alteromonadales; family Shewanellaceae; genus Shewanella; species Shewanella oncorhynchi. Next base: position 1,241,580 of record NZ_CP132914.1, on the reverse strand, counting down.
GGCGGTGAACGTTAAATCTATCTGTCCTCCAATCTTTGTCACTTTCTAAGCCGCCTGTACGGCGGTGAACAACTGAATAAAATAATAGTTGCGTTACTGACATTTCTAAGCCGCCTGTACGGCGGTGAACACTAGCCACTCGCTGATATTCGATTGGCGCCATTTCTAAGCCGCCTGTACGGCGGTGAACCCAGGCGAATGCCGCGAGCTGGTTAACTACGATTTCTAAGCCGCCTGTACGGCGGTGAACACCCATGCGAGCTGACTCGACACTGGCCAAATTTTCTAAGCCGCCTGTACGGCGGTGAACAGCTTACGAGCATGTCACTCTCTCTAATATTATTTCTAAGCCGCCTGTACGGCGGTGAACGTCAGTCATCTGCAATAAAAACGAATTCTACATTTCTAAGCCGCCTGTACGGCGGTGAACGTAAAGAATTTAACGAAGTCTGCCCATTTCTTTTTCTAAGCCGCCTGTACGGCGGTGAACGCGTGTCGATTGGTTTACGTCGCGAAATGTTATTTCTAAGCCGCCTGTACGGCGGTGAACACTAAGCGCAATACCCGCTTTGCATGGCGTTCTTTCTAAGCCGCCTGTACGGCGGTGAACTGGCCGCAGAGCCAGAAGAAGAAAAACAATCATTTCTAAGCCGCCTGTACGGCGGTGAACCTACAGTAGTCGGTGCGGGTGCTACAGTAGTCTTTCTAAGCCGCCTGTACGGCGGTGAACATTAGCGAACCTAAATCCCTTTTGTTACGTACTTTCTAAGCCGCCTGTACGGCGGTGAACGCACATGCGGCGACTACCCGGACAGTGAATAATTTCTAAGCCGCCTGTACGGCGGTGAACTATCTGGAAGATTGTAAGCATTATATGATTTATTTCTAAGCCGCCTGTACGGCGGTGAACATAACCCAAGCAAATATCCGTATATCGATACATTTCTAAGCCGCCTGTACGGCGGTGAACTGTGATGAGTTTTTCAATGCGATAGGGGATGCTTTCTAAGCCGCCTGTACGGCGGTGAACACTATTCAAATTACAAAATACCGTGCGCGGTGTTTCTAAGCCGCCTGTACGGCGGTGAACTGGGTCAGCTCTTCTACATACAAAAAGCGAATTTTCTAAGCCGCCTGTACGGCGGTGAACTACAATGTATCTAATCACTGAATACTCGACAGTTTCTAAGCCGCCTGTACGGCGGTGAACTCTCATTTGAACGGTTCGACCTAGGACCTATATTTCTAAGCCGCCTGTACGGCGGTGAACTGCCCAGTCATAGCCCACGTTTGGTACATAATTTTCTAAGCCGCCTGTACGGCGGTGAACGCCGGGCTCGATATGCAGAATGATCGGGTTGATTTCTAAGCCGCCTGTACGGCGGTGAACATAAGATGCTTGGTCTTTGCTCAATGGCTAACTTTCTAAGCCGCCTGTACGGCGGTGAACCAACCTTGCCTGTTCCCATGGCTACGTCATTATTTCTAAGCCGCCTGTACGGCGGTGAACCAACAAAAAGCCCCTTACCTGCAGCTGTTACTTTTCTAAGCCGCCTGTACGGCGGTGAACGGTGACTATGAGACAACGATCTATTTCAACAATTTCTAAGCCGCCTGTACGGCGGTGAACCGCCAATGACTCAGTTAATGGGCTATCAAACTTTTCTAAGCCGCCTGTACGGCGGTGAACAGCGCAATTCAGCTTCACTCTGCATTTCAAAATTTCTAAGCCGCCTGTACGGCGGTGAACTTCACTACCGACTCGCATAACTTCAGCTTTAATTTCTAAGCCGCCTGTACGGCGGTGAACTTTCCGAGATAGCGACAATCGAGCGCTTCCAATTTCTAAGCCGCCTGTACGGCGGTGAACTTATGCATGGCCTTAAATACTGTTTGGTTTCGTTTCTAAGCCGCCTGTACGGCGGTGAACCGCAGGGGGTTGTTAGCCATGTTGGCCATAATTTTCTAAGCCGCCTGTACGGCGGTGAACGCGTTTGATAGCAAGCTCGCGCGCATTGTGCATTTCTAAGCCGCCTGTACGGCGGTGAACACTAATTCGTCCCCTTCGGTCTTGGTCTGCCATTTCTAAGCCGCCTGTACGGCGGTGAACCTAACCACGGGAAACCATGGTTAGCCTTCCATTTTCTAAGCCGCCTGTACGGCGGTGAACGAGTAGCGGAAGCCGTGGTTTTGCGAGCATAATTTCTAAGCCGCCTGTACGGCGGTGAACTAGAACCGATGACGTTTATTGAAAAAACGTATTTTCTAAGCCGCCTGTACGGCGGTGAACTACAGACAAACTTAACTGTTAACGCTCCGTCATTTCTAAGCCGCCTGTACGGCGGTGAACTTTCAAAAGGATGCCAATCTTTCAAACACTCATTTCTAAGCCGCCTGTACGGCGGTGAACCATATACTCAAACTCTGACACTATGGCGTAAGTTTCTAAGCCGCCTGTACGGCGGTGAACTTTATTTATGGGTTAGCAACTTCAACATCACATTTCTAAGCCGCCTGTACGGCGGTGAACGCTGTGTTTATTCGCCACATGATGCCGCCTTATTTCTAAGCCGCCTGTACGGCGGTGAACTGGACAGAAAGCAACGAGTAGGGCAATACGCATTTCTAAGCCGCCTGTACGGCGGTGAACTAGCATCTGCTAAGCCTGACCTTTTGGAGTCTTTTCTAAGCCGCCTGTACGGCGGTGAACGATGTAATATCGCGCACGTTAGAGTTATTGAATTTCTAAGCCGCCTGTACGGCGGTGAACGGGCGCGCCGTTTATGTCGTTAAATGTCACAATTTCTAAGCCGCCTGTACGGCGGTGAACCGCCAAAAACCACAATGACAGTTAACATCGAATTTCTAAGCCGCCTGTACGGCGGTGAACCTGAACAGACTAAGCTGATGCGAGTTCCCCTCTTTCTAAGCCGCCTGTACGGCGGTGAACTTATGAACATGCCAATAATGAGCTTCTTACGTTTTCTAAGCCGCCTGTACGGCGGTGAACCTTTTGCACTATCTGGATTGGAAGGGTCAATATTTCTAAGCCGCCTGTACGGCGGTGAACATCAAAAGCAGAAATAGTTTTCCGATTAAAAATTTCTAAGCCGCCTGTACGGCGGTGAACCTAATGGCCTTAATGGGGCAACTGGAGCAACTTTTCTAAGCCGCCTGTACGGCGGTGAACTTTGCGGAACCTGTGGCAACTGATGTTGTAACTTTCTAAGCCGCCTGTACGGCGGTGAACAGTAGAAAATCTTCAAAAAAATAAGCTACAACAGGCGGATAGGTAAAATTCACTTTTTTACCTATTGAATAACCACCTGAAATAAGTAATTGTTTTACAATCAATTTTTTAAAGAGCAAAAATAAAGGGTTAAAACCAAGGTACTGTTGCGGTTTTGCTAAGACCATAACTATCAAACTCACCATCAAGGGGGTGAGCTTGAATGTCGCTAAACTCAAAGAATTTACGATATACCTGCCCTGTGGAACTACTAAACAGATCAAGATATGGATTATCAAATCCTTGGCCGAGCATTTTTACCTTGTACCGTTTCTCTCCGTCTTTATCTATGCTGCCTCTGGCAATTAAACGCTTCAATTTTGCTTTACTTAAATTACTGCGTTTAACGGAAACAATACGATATTGCACGTGATCAGGCACGGCAGAAACAGCAGTAACCTGACAATATCCTGCCAAAGGGCCTAACCAATCCAGGCCTTGTAAATCATGCAATAAACTCGCATCACCATGAATGCGAAATAACTGCCCTAAGCTTAATTTCATTTGCGGAAAGCTAATGCCAATTTTATGGCTATTGAGCGTCACTAACGCTTTGTGAAATTTAGTAAATACTTTACTACTGAGCTCAGCCTCCCGCATTTCGGCATCTGGCTTAAGCCGTATATCAATATATGAGTTCATAATTCCTCCTAAATTCGAATGTTTGATACATAAGCCAGCCCTTTTTTCCCAAGGTAAAAGCTTGATACGCCAGCATTTTCAATCAAGCTTTTGATTTCTTGGGCTTTGTTTCGATCCACATCGATACTAATTTCCAATTGACCACTGGCTTTGGTCATCATGGAAGTCACTTCACCTTGCCCTTTTATCTTTTCTTTTTTGATAAAAGGATTACCCCAGATTGTTTTTTTGGGTCCCGTTGTATATCGGTCCATGAAGTCTTTTTTAGTGAAACCTCGTTTGGAAATTCCACTAATCCCCCCTGCTTTCGTTTTAGCTGTGGTCATATTAAAGCTAGTTTCTAAGCGGGCAAGCTGAAGGTAAAGCGCCGAGCAATAAATGCTGATAGGTGTGATCAAACCTTTATTATTTAAATATTCAATATCAGGAAAGTATTCATTTAGTACCTTTAATACTTGGGCTAAATCATCACTATTTTCTAGTGCTTTTTCCTGATTAAGGCTCTCCAAGCGATTGATAATACTTAACGGGTTTAACTCAATAGATCCTACAACTTGTGATTGCTTAATAATAAAATCACAGAGCTGAGTGAAATCGAGATCCAAAACGCCCCAAAATTGCTGTGAATATTCAGAGGTAAAAACAGGATCAGACACTTTGATCATTCCAGTAAATGCATTCTGATCCGTACTGCCATTCATATTACGAATAAATGATATTTCATTGGTCAACTGCGGCTTATCTATAAAGCTGACTTTATCTTCCAGTGCTTCGAAGTAATAAGCGGATTCGTACATTTTACTGCGCGCCTGATAAAGCTTTCGTTGGTCGCCAATTAAACGATTTAGTACTCCCATTACGGTATCTAAGGTATTTTCACACACCTTAAAATTGCCTTCTTTTTTTAAGCTCGTCATTGAGCCTAAAAATTCGCGGCCTTTTTTCGGTACAGGTTCATTATTTGAACCACCTAAAAAGGCATTACGCCAGCAAGAGTCATATTCTATGATTATTTTCATGCAACCTCCTATTTTGCATAAAAATACTGTGCAAATGGTGCATGCTGCTCATTGATGATTTCTGACTCATCACGCTTGATACGCATCATTTTATGGCTGTCGTTGTAATCCACCGTGATGTCATCCACGTACATATAACCTTTAGCTTGGCGAATAGACAAATTAGCTAAGCGTTCTAATGTTTCAGCAATCAAGGCTTTTACTGCATCATCATTAAGTAAAATGCCGCATTCTCCCTCTTCGAATATAGTGCCTCTTCTGACGTAGTTTGAATGAAAAATGGCTTGTGGATTTAAGCTGGGGTTAAGTGACTGAATATAATTCTGTAGTTCAGCGGCAATAACCTCCCCCTCTCCTTCTTTGATAACCATTGCAGCACGATCAAACTTCTTATCCAACGATATAAACTGCAGCTGTTCAATACTAATAGAGCCATAGGAAATGTATTCTGTATCCCCAAAAGTGGTTTTTGAAAAAAATGATGTACTATCTCTTGCTCCTGCCTGCCCATATTGTTCAAAATTGCCGTTGCCCAATTGATCAACAAAATCTTCCAACAATAGCGGACTGGTGCGCTTACATTGACTTGATGGCACTACGTAACCACGGATCAACCCCGTAATTGAAGCTAGGACATTTTTGAGGTTTTTGTCACTGGCATAATGTAAATCGAATGCTTGTTCACGAAATAAATGATGGCGAATGCAATTTTGACTTATATACAGTGGCGTTTCTTTAAAATTAATGTCAGTTGCTTGTTTTTTATATTTATAGCCCGTTTCATCTTTCACTTTACCGGTCAAGTTTGTGTAACCACGCAATTTTGGCAAGGTATGATTATCAACCGTTTTACCATCATCGCCGGTTAAGGTTGTAGGCCCATTCCAATTCACTACGCCATGACCTAATGCTTTAATTTTAAAATCAACACTTTTAATTCCCGTTACTTTTTGCATGATTTATTCCTCATCTTCAGTGGTTTGATTAATTTGTTTAATGGACATAGCACCGATGGCTTGTTTGTCGCACACGGCGTAATAAATGGCATGAGGATGACGAGCACTTTCGCCACCCACTTGCAGTAAATCATTAGTGGTATAACTCAAATAAATCGGTGACTCTGGGTCGCGTGCTTCGTTGAGTAAAATCTTATCAGTGAACGCCTTACCCGTGCCGCCCATAATGTTGTGATGTTTTTTAAACATGTGGGATAGTAAATCTTTATCGCTTTGATCATAACCACAAATAGCTTTGATGGCGTATGTGAGATTGTCGATATTACTGTCATCATCCACTGGAATCGAATAAGCGTAGGCTTCAATATATTTCGGCTCAGCTTGACTTAAATCCACCACAGCTAATTGTACAAAGCGATTATCACCGCGCAGTGATCCTTTGCTGATCTTGGTGCGTTTTTTATCTTTGTTGTTCTTTGGTGAAGCAGTAATGGGATCAACAATTTTCGCTTTGATTTGTTGCACACTATTTTTGAGGGCGGCCACTAAGTCACTTGCAATAACCCCCCGATTACGCTCGGTGTGATGAAAGGTGAAATAAAGTTGATAAATCTCTGGCAAAGTAAAGGTATTGTCTACCAATTCACTATGTAAAAACTGATACCAAGCCCGAACAGAACTCAATGTATACATTTTTGATAGAAAGCCCGCTGCTGGCCCCTTACCTTTGCCATTGGCGATTGTTTCAGGCACAGCTAAGGTATAGGTATTCACCTGACTATTTTCACCAAAACGATCTAAACGACCCAAACGCTGTAAACAATCTTCAGCACTGGTGATTTCGGCCACCATATAATCACAACTGATATTAAGCGACGCTTGTACAATCGGACCACTGCGTAGCACTTCATATTTGCGAGTGCCATCGCGCTTGTAAGCCTCGTACACTTCACCAAACCATTTACGTTTATCACTTTTAATAAATTTGGAATGCAATAACACCGCATTCTCGTTGTGCTGATTTTTAATAAAACTGTTTTGCGCCGTCAGCGCCATGTTACTGATAACAAAAGTACAGCCACTCTGTTGTGCAAATAGCGGGTTTATATTGCTTAGATTAGTATCATCAAAGATTTTAAAATCGAGTTGATACTGGCTTGGGTTAAATGATGGCATGACTTTAATATCGTCAGGGTGAATACCGAGTAAATCTTCTACAAAGACATAATGAGGTGTTGCCGACACTAATAAGGTCTTAGCTTGATCTTTTTGCATTTTTTTTGCTGCTATGAGTTCAGCAAACAGCAAATTAAAAGCTGGCATGTTGACGTATTCATGGAACTCATCAAACACTACATGCACATTTAAAAAATCAATAAGCGTATTAGCTTTCGTGTGACTGATCACTGAGCCAAGAATTTGGTCTATGGTGGTGATCACTATATCACCGGAAAAGTTTTCATCATCAGGAATAGGGTTATCCCATTGATTGTGGAATTTAAATTCACCTGTATTAATTTCAATGGTGCTATTGGGAAGGTATTGCTCTGAGGTCAGCTCATAAAATAATCCTTGGCAGACTTGTACGCGAGGGCAAACCCAAATAATCCGTTTTGCCCCCTGCAATTTGGCCCACTCTAAGGCGATTTTGGTTTTACCACAGCCTGCAGCCCCCGCGAGCACAGCGACATCTTCGGCGGTGGTTAGCTGCTTGGCAATATCCCTTTGTTTTTGACTGCGCTCACTCGTAGGAAAAAAGGCGTTTAGGCAAGTGTCAATATCAGAACTAAGTGTCGTTTCCACTTCAAATAGCTCGGTAACTATTTCATCTAACTGGCGCTCAAAAATGGCAGTATGTAACTCTGCCGCGCTCAATGCCGATACAGTACGATCAGCTGAGATCAAACAAGCACGTACTATGTTGTTTAGCGCATTGAGTTTAACATTGGTGCTATTGGCCAATACCGACTCTTCAAATTCATATTCTTTGTAACTGGGTAAGGCTGGTGCATCGGGCAGATTCGCCACTAGATCTTGTTCAACTTCAGTTAAGAAGGCTTTTTCAAGAAGGCTATTCGTTAACTCACGATACTTTTTATCGATTCCGATAACCTGCCTAAGCAGTGTTTGAGCTTGAGCGACAATATCAGATAGACCTATCTCTTTTTGATTTGCCACTAGCTTTTTGCTGATGTCTTTATAGGTATCAAAACCATTCTTTTCTTTACGAAATGGCTTAGCATGATGCCAGTACACCGCATGCTTTACTGAGCGTTTATTACTTGGGTTTAGTAATTTAAGTTCTGCACTATCAAGCAATTGATAGAGTAGCAGTGACACTTCATTATGCCTTGGATGTTTATCAAAGCTAAATTTAGCATCATCAATGTGTTGTCCATCTTCGGCAATTAAGCCCCTCTTTTTGGGATTAGTCACCCACTCTTGAAACTTGGGGTCAATTTTTCCTAAGTCATGCAAACAACCTGCAATAAAATTCGCAATTGAAAACTGTGTATTGTCTGGAAATAACTGACGGTGCAGTAGCTCGGCTACAAAGCCGACCGCAAATAAATGCTCACTCAGCGGCTGTAGTTGGGTGTTGGCATACAACACACCTTGCTTGGGTTTGTCTGTTACAACATCCATAAAAACCTCTTTCACTGTATTATTAACCGGCACTATGCCCTGGGCATTAAATTTCGACCTGTTACCCACCACCCACAACAGCTGAGTTCTTGAACGTGAGCGGATCCAGTGGCAACTCACGGCGGTGCTTTTACTGGCGGTTTGGCGCAGCATTTTTTTAACAGTTAATAGCCCATCTTCGGTGATCAGAGTTTGCCAAGTGTTATCACCTATGCGATTGGCGAAAGCATCAAGCACGCGGCGGGTCTTTTTCAGGGCATTTTTCTCGCACTGACTGATAAAAGTCACCATCATAGCTGCTGTACCTTATAAGCCTTGGGCTGCAATTTGCTCAGCACTGTAGTCTTGGAGTGCAACGGCTTTAACCGTATTAAACATAAAATCTAATGCTTTATGATCGGTAAATGCCTGCAATACTTGCTGACGAAATTCTTGCTCAGTGGCGTTCTCTTTGGCGCAAACAAAAGCCCATGGCAACACTATGGCATCTTTGATGAGATCCGCGACGTCGAACACTAAGGCCCCGCGGCGAGTCTTGCCATGCATCACCGCAAAACCGTGGGGAATGCCCAGTACCCAGAGGCAACTAGCTGCAAGTCCATAGGCTAAATAATTGCCGTGGTTTAAAAAGTCATTAGCGATATCTGTGCTTTGGTGTTGACGGGTAAAATCTTTGAGTTGGGTATTATTGGCGGCGTGCTTGTATAGCACTTTCGTTAACTGAGCTTCGGTCAATAGCAGGTCGGACTGTTTGGTTGCCACCTTTGTGCGGGTATGAAAAGTCTCAAGCGCGGCTTGGATTGCCGGATCCTTAAAAATAAAGCCTTCCGTTTTGAGTTCGCGATCCCTCTGCCACACTTGCTCGATAAATTGGATGCGGGCTTGCTGAAAGGTTTTCGCGGCGAGTAATCGTTTTTCATCATCGAACCAAAATTGCATCCAACCGTGCAAATATTCAGTGGGCCGGTATTCACTCTGGGGCGTCAGCCATTCCACTTCGCAGGTCATATAAAGTGGCGTGCCGCCACCGCCACAAAAGCCGACTAATACACCTGCCTGCGCCAGCATTCGCATGGCAGCTTGGGTGACGGACGTGCCATTGCCCAATAACAAAACTGTGGTATTGGCGATGGGGATATTGAAATATTGGTTTTCGTTTTTTGCTTCGGTTAAGTAAAGCACACGACCGTCTTTCTGCATCACTCGACAGTATTCGAGGTAATAAACATTAGCTCGTTTAGAATGAAGTATCGTTTTTAAATCCGAGGGAGAAAGATCGTCCATAAATACCTCCATGTGGAATGAAAAGCTTCAACAAATCAAAGCTATCGTCCTAATTCAAGCAATAGTAACTTAGAACCATTTGATTCCCTATGCAACAATCGATACATCGCTCACATATCAGCAACAACCTCACGAAAAACATACATTGTCAGAACCAAAGTCAATAATTAAGAAAGGATCAAAGGATCACAAAATCGATCTATTGAAGTTGGTATATCCGAGCACACCTATTTTTTGAGCTTCTGAGAAAGTAAGGAGAATAATTATTTATAATCAACACTATAGATAGCGTTCAAAATTATGAACGCCCCTTAAAAGCCCGCTAATAAAACAACAACCAAGCCCTCTAAAATCCTCATATGTAGTGAAGCACTGCGCGTCACTGCCCCCGCAATCAACCGAGCCGGAAGGACCCGTGATGATAATGGTTCGCATCTACATCGAGTTGAGAGCGATTCTCATCATCATAAAGTGTCGCGTTCGGTTTCAATCAAACCGTGAGCATCGGCGAGACACAAAATCCGCCCATCTGAAAATCAAAATTCCTCATAATTGCACATGATCATCGCTCCATTCCTATCCATGCAGGATGACTAATATAGGTAAAGATAACGACTCTGGCACTCGGTTAAAATGAGCCTAGTCCTAGACAGAAGCAATTCACCTAAAACCGTCTAAAACCGTTTAAAACCTTGGCTTTTACCCTCTTCACCCTATTGCCAATATTTAACACCAAAGCAACAAATGCACGCTGTTGCATCCTCCACTAGGGTTGATGCAATGACTCGTCTGTAGCCTTACTGCTGCATGGGCTAGAGTGCTCCCAACTTTTTGAGGCTATCTAGGGATTATCTAGGCCGCATCGAAAAACGGTTGAACCATATTGGTGCAACACACTGAACAACACCCATTGAATAGAAACATATCAGTAACAATTCAAACTAAGGCAGCATGAGCCTAAAAACGCGTTCAATCACTCAGAAACAGTGTGCAGATCATCCCACTTTGCCTGCTTTTAATGACCAAAAACGGCGAGCGGATAGCACCCAAGCAGGATGAGGCAACGACCGAAACCGTGAGCCGAATAGAAGGATCCATTTGGGCGCCATCAATTCACCCAGAACTGCCAAAAAACTCACCTTTTGCCCTACCCTTTACGCCCTTCAAGCGTTAACACAAAAGCAACAAAAGCGAGCCGTTGCATCCTCCTCTAGGGTTGATGCAACGACTCGCCTGTAGCCTTACTGCTGCATGGGTTTGAGTGCTCCCAACTTTTTAAGGGGATCTAGGGATTATCTAGGCCGCATCGAAGTACTGTTGAACTCGAATGGCGTAATCCCCCTATCGCCGTATAACATATAAGCAACAACTACAACTAAGAAAACGTGCGATATTCTCACTCGTCATCGTCGCATAACACGCCTATATCCGCCCTAACATTACCGACTTCACCCACAGACATGATGTAAATGCCTGAACGACTAATACATCTGCAGGTATTAAGCAGCTAACGAACGGAAGCATGCACCTTAATGCTTGGTATCAGCCCTATCCATCCCCTTATCCCAACAAGCAATTAGCCAGCGTGAGATCAGCGGACACAGCTGCAGGTAAACACGGCAGGATCATAGAACCAGCGGAACAACATGCTTAGGTACCCACCATCATCGACCACCGGCATTAGCGAATTACTGTTCAGCGCTCATGATGCGCTTTGGGATTGGATAAAGCTGACGACTAGGCATGACGCGTAAGGTGCTCGGGTGACACGTCTGCAGGTGAAGAAAGTGGTCTAAGAACAGGTCAAACAGAACGCACGATGCAATTAGATCCGACAGGTAGCTTTAGCTCACTTCTGCCCATTCCTTGTTTCGGCGTAGTTCGCTGACAGCTCTCGAGTCATGATTGATGACCAAATTTTTGTAATGCTACAGTGGCTACTTTGACTGTGGCGATTCTGGCGCCAGCAGAGTATGAGAGGCTGTATTTTGAGGATTTAGAAAGGTGTACTTAAACGCTAACAACATAGAGTCTGGAAAATATAGGCTACTCGAAAGCAGCCTATATCGGCAGTGTTACATATCATTTTTTCGAAGACTTGCTAGGTTTTAAATCGGGGTTGTTGCCGGGGGTGTTTTTATTGTCACGTCTGCGTTGATCAACTTTACCAGTAGAATCAGCAATCGGTTTTGGACCTGGTTTAAGAGCCATAATAGTTAACCTTATTTTTAATGAGGGAATATCCTCACTTTAGTAGATGAGGGTGTGAAATCAGGTTTCAAGGGATGCCAAAAAAATATTTTAACTTCTCACTGGTGACTCACTCTAACCAAGAGTATTTCATTGCCTGACCTTTAAAGGACAACCTTTTACCGGAAGTCACCCCAGTGAAGCTCTTGTGATAAGGCTTTTGACACAGCGGTTATTCTCTCTGGATGTTAAATTGCACCCAAAATTGTTCCACTTCCCCCCCTAATTTGCATCCAAAACAGATCCACAAACTTAATGAAATCCTGCGGACTACTGGTAGGGAGGATGTTGAGTGTTAGATGTGTCTTTATTAAGCGTGCTCAGACGTTGGTGTAAGCTAAGCATCCCGTCTTAGGTGGCGAGCTGAATAGCCCAGAACACGAGTGGGGTTTCAAGGCAATAAAGTCTGTGATGCTCATGATCCCGAAGGCAATATCTTTCAGGTCCGGGGCAGTATGCTGTAACAACTGGTTCAAACCATTCGCTTCGCTCATTGGGACGGGCTTAAAGCCCGCCCCTTAACCAAACGTAGAACTAAGCCGCTGCGCGTAGCCCAAAAGAGGCTCAGTTGAGTATATTATCCTCATTAAATCAGCTAAACTTAAAAAAATATGAAGGATTACAACGATGACAAAGGATTTTCAATGAAATACGTAGAAACCACGCAATATTATTTTTTCAAAAAAGCTCTACAGCTCAGAGGCTGTGTCAAAGAAATAAAATCCAATGACGTGAAGAATACTAACTAACTTTAACTCAGATTTTGTAATGAATTTAGCGAATGGTACAAAAACTAAAATGTTAATAAAATTTCAGTTATTTTATCACAAACCATTATATTGTTGACCGCAATAGTCATAGGAAAGAAATTATATGGATAGCATTGAGACTGCAACAGTAGCGGCAATTAAGAATGTAGCAGGTAAAGAGGCCGAAGCATTAACAAACTTCCTAAAGAAAAAAATTACTAATAAGTGGCAGGAGCATGTAGGTGAGAGAGAACTAATAAAATATCAGAGCAAGATAATTGGATATCTATATTTCTTTACAATTAATAATCCAGACCAAAAAACATATATTGATGATATATATGTACCTATAAATATAGAAACTGCGCAAGGAAATAAATTCAAAGTAGAGTCTCTTCTAAGTCGGGGGCGTGGTTTCAGTGCGGTTTCAGGTGTAGCTGGACATGGAAAATCAACCTTCCTGCGTCACTTAATGAGAACTCTCATTGTTGATGAATTATCCGAACAAATCCCAATTTTCTTCGAATTAAAGTACTTTAAGGATGATAGGATTGAAATCCAATTATGCGAATGGCTTAATCAGTGCGGACTGCAAGTCGATATTAGCTTTGTAACCAAGTTGCTTAGAGAGGGACGATTTACAGTATTGCTTGATGCTTTTGACGAATTGCCATCAGATCTTATGGATATTTGCGAGCAGAGAATTGTTCAGTTTTGCCAAAATTATGAAAACATAAACCTAATTGTTACAACAAGGCCAAACTTGCAGATTTCACGAAATTCTTTGGGAAATCATTACCAGATGGTTGATCTGGATAGAATGCAGGTGACAAAAATATTGGAACAAGTATGTGAATCAAAAGCGGACGCAATAAATGCGACTAGTGCCATCTTCTCTAGCAGTTTTGCCTCTGGTGCAATTAAAACTCCAATTTTAGCTGTTCTTGTCTCTCTTACATACAAAAGATGGAAGAGTATCCCTAAAACAATGTCGGAGTTTTATAATCGTGTATTTAACACTTTACTTTCTATTCACGATAACACTAAATCCGGTAAGCAAATTCGTCGAGAAATAAAAACAAATCTTGAAGATGTTCAAATACTAAGCGTTGTTAACAATCTGTCCTATTACTTGACAATAGATGAGAAGTATAACTTTACAAAGTTTGATTTTGATGATGTGTGTTTAAAGTCGCTAAAGAACCAATCTTTCGAATCAAGCGAATTAGACGCAATTTTTAAATGCCTAAAGAGTGCTTGCAATATCCTAGTTAAAGATGGTTTCGATGAATATAAATATATCCATCGCAGTTTTCAAGAGTTTTACGCTGCAAAGTATATTACTTCATTGCATCATAGTAAAAAGAAGGTCTTCTATTCTAAATGTTTAAGTGACAACAGCTTCGGTCTTAGAATGAGAGAAGTGATTAAATTTCTTTGTGAAATTGATGAAGTATATATGTATGAATTTTATATTGTACCATACTTACTGCAGAACAAATGTATAGCACCGTACAAGCATCTCGACATCTTTTCATTAAGGGAGATTAATTTCACTCACCTAGTTGAAATAATTATTGAGTCCAAAAGTGTAGCCCTTGAAGGTAGGATGATTGAAACGTCATACTCTAACCTTTTTATCTACATATTATTGCTTGGTGAGGATGTTATAGATGAAATTTCTGAACAGATTGATATATTGTTGTGCAAAAACGACTTGTCTATCATAAATGAGAAACTAGTTCCCTCTCATACTACCCATCGCCAATTGAATATGTATCCAGCAAAAAAAATTGTCGAATTATACTATTCCGATGATAGTTTTATTCAAAAGGTTTGTAGGGCGTTAGAAGAAGAACTGAGTGATGCTGAGACTGAATTAGATAGAAAGCTTGATAAAATTTCTAATAAGACAGAAGAAGATGTTGATGACGTATATAATCTTTAGAAACTGTAGGTCATACTTCAGTTGTACTATAATCTGGTATATGTTAACAGGTGATAGCAAAGACAATAATAAATAAAACAGTCTGTCCTTTCGAATAAACTAACCTACTTTTTATAATCAACGGTAGGTTAGTTAGATTCAATGTTCTAACACGCTTTTGTCCAGGTACTTGTCAGAGGAATGCAGTTGACACGTTCGTGCCCCAAAACGAGTTAACAGGTTGTCAGTGGTAAAGTAATGAGCGGACTTTCTAGGCTAAAAATTTTCATCGTTACACCCCGTGTGATGTAATTCACTAATCCCCCATCAAAAAGCAGGATAAGAACACAGTCGTATTCAAAGCATAATAATTTTGAACTATTTTTACCCTGTACTTGTGCGCGTTTGTCCGGATGGCATATTTGAGGAAAATCTGATAAGTTCCTTTTATTACAAGTAATTAACTATACGCGTTTTTACTGGTCTAATGAGGTAAACGCGCATGCACATAAATACTAAGACGTTAGACATAAAAGGAACTTCTATCCTATGAATTGTTTTATCTGCAACAAACTACTGGTTGATAACATTGAACAAAAAAATGAATGTGAGAAGCACTGTGAACATATTTTACATAATGCTCTTAGAGGAAAGCTAAAGTCACAAAATATTTTATGCAAACAATGTGGAAATAAACTTAATGACGAGATAGACATTGAATTTGTTAAATTTTTCTCCCCCATAAATGAATTATTTAAAGATTACATGAGGAAAAAGGATCATGGTTCTGCTTCTTCAACAACGATACTCGGCAAACTATTTAATGGAAGGTTATCTGATTTCGATGTTAACTACAAAGACGGTACTATTTCCCCATCAAGACCAAGTCATTCAATAGACTATGAAAATAGAATAGCTGAAATATTTGCCAGTAGCTCAATTATTACAAATTACAAGAAAAGAGTAACAGATGAAATAGAGGGGAATGGATATAACCAAAACTATTTCGAATATATAAATATTGAAACATATAAAGATTCGTTATTTGTGCCTTATATCGGCTTGAATATTGATAACTTAGATGAAAATATTAAGCTAGGTTATAATAAAATTGCTTCAGAGTTCGCCTTATATAGTGGTATTAAAAGAGAGAATTTAAACAGAACTATTAAAATTGATATAGATGGTTATGGAAAAATAATTTTTTCTAATAATATATTCCCATACTTTCCTAATTCATTGATAGAAGCTATTTATGAAGAGTTCAAGCCATTGATGGAGCCTAACTATCCTACTCACACCTTAATACTTTTCACTGAAGAGAAAAGCAACGGAAGGTATGTGTTGTACTGCTATATTGAGCTATATAGTACTTTTCAGAATTATGTAATCCTTAATCATGATTACCATCAAGAAGAAAATCATATTTATCATCAAACAATTTTGAAGCCTAAAATTTTAGACACTTCTGTTGGTGATGATTTGCGACAATCACTGAGAAGGTCACATGAAATGTTGATGAAAGCCATTAACAATGATGAAGTGCTAGATCCTTTAGAAAAAATTGTTAGAAAAAGAATAGATAGTTTATCGGAGTATGAATTATCTATACTAGAAAAAGAAGTCGATATAATAGAAGACTCTATATATAACCAAAACATGAGAAAAGAAAATTATTCATCAAGAGAAAGTTATGATTTAACATGGATTTATAAAAAGCTGTTTTATAATCTGCACAATGAAAGATTAGAGTCTACCCCCAAATTTTTAAGCATTGGCGCTACAACTAGTAAGGAGGCTACTGAAAAAATGGCTCAAAAATATTACTATGAAAAGTTGCAAAGACTACTAGTTACCATTCAGGCAGTAAAATACTCACTATAAAATGTCTAACAAGGCCATTTTATACGCTCACTTTAGTCACCTGGCGCTCGCAAGCTCGCGCCGTTTATGTCAGCATAAATTCATAGAAATTTTAATCTGAAACTGACGAGTTAGAGCAAAGGGTCTATCACGTTTTTGTCCCAAAAGTGTGATGTCGAGTGGAGATTGAGCGCTTGGAGCTCACGCAAGACTACTCAAAACCTCGCAATTCCCCTGATCTTTTTAACCTGATAAAATTAACATAAGGCCAACAAAAGCGAGTCATTGCATCCTCCTGTAGGGTTGATGCAATGACTCAACTGTGCCCCACTGCTGCATGAGGTTGAGTACTCCCAACTTTTTGAGGGGATCTAGGCCGCATCGAAGTGTAAGCAGGCTAAATTGACCCACTATAAATATCACCATCTAAAACTAGCAAATTAATAACATTGCAGATGTTCAATAACGACTCTTCAATGTCTACACAATCAAGCCGGCCTAATCACACACCCCAGCGCGGCCATATCGTACCCCACGACAACCTCCTCAACTATGACAAAATCCAATACGACATCAAAGGCACATATACAACGAATATGTTGTATCTATCCGTATAAACAACAAATTGATTGTATTCATACAAATTAACATCGTATTAGTTGTAATTAATAGCAAATAACAACTAATATGATGTTTATGAGTAAAAGATAACCGAGCCAACACCATGAAGCACCTCAGTGAATTAGCCGTAGAACTCAAGCACTACCGAGAACAACTAGCACTAAGTCAGAAAGACATGCTGCTGAACATTGGTATGTCACAGCAACAATACCAACGAATAGAAAGTGGCAGTGATACTCGCTTATCGACATTACTGAGAGTCTTGGAAGGATTAAATCTTGAAATGATGATCGTTCCTAAACAGCACATAAGTGCAGTAAAAACACTCATTAACCAAGCAACTTTAGAACCAGAAATTGACCGTCACTCGCCTAACAACTTAACGACAGAGACGGGCACATCTTGGGATAAGGTCCTACATTCAGTTGATGATAAAGAAGATAACCTATGAAACCGGCTGAATCAGTAGAGGCCCTCGCGCTTTATTTAAATCATCAACGGATTGCGATACTCACCCATTATTCTGGTGGTAAAAACATTCTGAAATTTGACCCTGAATATATCGCGATGCCAAAAGCACTTCGACCAACATTAACGCTCACCCAGCTGCTAGACCCCCACTACATCGATAAAATACAAGTCAGAACACAAAGATTATCACCGGTGCTGTCCAACTTGCTCCCCGAGGGCGCATTGCGGCATTGGATGTCTGCCGCGCTAAAAGTACATGAGAACAACGAATTTCCCATATTGGCATGGGCAGGAAACAATCTTCCCGGCGGCTTAATCGCATCAGCCATAGCAAAAGAAGATATCCCAGCCTGGGCACTATCACCACGGGAAAGAACAGAAGCTATCGTAATCGACATCACCCACACCAGTAATAAGTTCTCACTTGCTGGTGTTCAAATGAAATTCTCGACAAGCAGAAACGATGGACGATTCAACATAAATGCCAATCAAGAAGGCCAAGATAGTTGGATTATCAAGACGCCTTCAACAGTACACCGCAATGTCCCACAAAATGAATACACTGCAATGAAATTGGCACAAATAATCGGAGTCAATATCCCTGAAATTGAGCTCATCTCGCTTAATGCATTGGATAATCTACCCAACATCAAACTACCAGATGAGCCAACGGCTTATGCAATTAAGCGCTTTGACCGCAGTGATACGGGCCGCATTCATGCAGAGGACTTTGCCCAAATATTCGAAGTTTACGCTCATGATAAATACGGTAAATACAACTACGAAGCCATAGCTAAAGCTCTATATATGAGCAGCTACAATGGACTAAAAGACGTGCAGCAAATGGCAAGGCGATTGCTGGCCAATATCTTGCTCGCCAACGGTGATGCCCACTTAAAAAATTGGAGTGTTATCTACCCAGATACCCAAAATGCGATACTCTCGCCCGCTTACGATATTGTGAGCACCTTACCCTACATAGAAGGCGAAACCGCCATTGCACTCAACATGAATAAACAAAAGCTATGGTACGCCATTGATATCACTACCTTCCAAGCATGGGCAACGAGAACAGGCATACCATGGCCCGCGATAAAGGTTCATTTACTAGATGCCATGCAAAAAGCCCGTACTCTTTGGCCAGAGGCACTTGCTGAACTCCCAATGCATGAAGAGCATAAAGCGATATTAAAAGCACACTGGGCCAAACTACATAACGACTTTAAAATCCTCTGCTAGCTAATGATGTCAGGCCCTAATAACAATATTGATTTCGGTGGCAACATCGGGGTATAGGTGTGAATTAATTATCTAGAGATTTGATTCATCTTAAGGGAAAATTCCGCCCCAGAAGAGCCGCAAATGGGGGACTAGGGCGGGTTTTAGCGGTTGGTGTGAATCAGTCTGGGGTAGTGTGATTCAACCATACTGTTTCAAAATTATGTGTCCGATGAAATCGGACCATAACAAACCACTATAGCCAAGTCATTCAGATTATTCAGGTTGTAGGCCGACAAAAAAGCGGAACCCAAGATATAGAGCCGACTTTGGAGCAATGTAGTATTGGTAATGAATTATTAGGACATGTCTCTGGAAGAACTAAAAGTAGCCCCTGATTCTTATAGCCTAATGGATGTTTGTATAGTTTTGAACCTAATTGTAGGCAAAGTGCTTTAGCGTTATGCAGCTGTTCTTCGCTCTCCCAAAATGCTTGTCCTTCAGAAGGAAAAGCATAAGAGGCCGTGGATAATATTTCGCAAACATATACGTTGTATCTAACTCCATACCTTTCAAGTGTAGATTTGACTTTACTCTCCCCCTCTTCAGTTCCTATCAACGCAATTACCAAGATTGGAACGTCCAATTTCTTAATGTGAGGAGCAAGCTTCTCTAGTAGGTCAGACATCCCTTTTGATAATGTATCGCCACTACCAATAACATCGTCCACGACTATAATCGCTTTACAAAGTTCATCAGCTTTCTGGCTAGTTAGTCGTTTTATGAGCGAATTGCTTTCCAGGATACATGTTGTTGACATCAAGTTTATTTTAGCGTAATTCCTAGCATATTGGAGGCCGCTTTTTCCTACGCCATCTACAAATGTAATTAGGACATCATTGCGACGATCGGTACGACGAGTAATTGTTGAAATTCCGATCTCTGATCGAATAATTTTATCGTGTGCTTTTTTTAGATGCTCTTCAATCTCAAGTGGGTTAATGAATCGAGTTTGTTTAAGTATCGTAAATAACAGTCGTTGGTTCAGTACTTCAGGAACTTGGTCAAGCCAAGCTCTAACTCGTTCGCTATCAACTTTTTGTGAACGATATAGTGGCCACTGGGATACTAATTCTTGAATTTCTTTCGCAGTTACGTGGGCCTTGTCCTCTGCAGCTTTTATACCTTCTTCCAATTCGTCACCAAGAGTGCTCGTAATTAACTTGGTCAACCCATATTCTGTGAGCCAATGTTCGAATAAAGGTACCGTGAAATACAATTCACCGCCTCGCTCATATAAAATCTCTCTGCGTTGGAAATCTGAAACTAGCGGCGTTATCTCGTGCTCTGGTAGATGCGGACTAACACATCTCAACTTCACTTCATCTTCTTTTCGCTTCTGCTCGCGAAGCGATCTAGCGATCCCAACTAAAAGTCTTTGTCGCTTGAGCTCAGTAACTTCGGCATATTCACGTTCGAAACTGATACCATCTTTCCACAAATGTGCAAATGCATTCGTATCTAATTCGGATAAAACCATGGGTAAACTGTTTGCGACATCTGAAACAATAATTTCAGTGTCACGTACAGTAATTGCTGCATTAACAATTTTCGAGCACAACAGTTTTGTATAGTAGGGATGCCCATGTGTTAAGTTGAAAATATCATTTATAGCTTCATCATCCCAATTTAATTTCTCTTCTACAGGCTTAGTTATTAGTTCTAAGTATTCAGCCCACTCTGTACTTCGAGAGAAGTAGTCCAGTGTTTCTCTAGAAAATTTATTGAGTTGATCACCTTGAGCTCCAATAATGAAAGGCATTTTCTCACCACCAACCAATATGAACGCTAGATTCTTTCTTGCTGCAAGTGTCCTTAGGTTTGCAAAAAATGTTTCAGCAATTGGACCAGCTCGATACATCTCAGGGTGAATTTCATCAAACTCATCCAATATAATAATAAATTTTTTGTCTGAATGAGTTTGTTCTAGAGACTTTGCAATTAGATTGAGATGAGATAGGGATTCACTAAAATCAGCAGGTTTTACATCCTTCGCATTCATATATTCCGATAAAAAACTGTGAATATTTTCACCAAGAGCCTTCAATGTACCTTGTGGGGTTGTGGAGCAATATTCTCCATACTCCAAATATAAACTATGGAAATTTGAATGTTCGCGTTCCAGATAATTAACTACTGCTTTAGCAAGAGATGTTTTTCCTATTCGCTTTTGCCCGGTAACATAAGTTGATGTCATTGGATATTTTAGTAGTTTATTTGCGATTGCTTTCACTTTCGCACTTCTTCCCACGAACATATCACCTTCAGCCACTTCTAAACTATACGGCTCAAGAGTTTCTAGAGAACACCAATCTACATGCTCATTTTGCCCTTCAACGATTAAGTCAAATATTTCGCTCTGTTGTGTACCAAAAACTTCCCTCCAACTTATTTCTACCGTCATCTCAATTTTTTTAGAAGGTTCTATAACGAATGCTCTTATGGATACTGCAAACTTGCCAGGAGTAACATCACCACAACGCAGCTGATCATTTTCTATGATTATACTGGATTCACTGCCGCAATCGATTTCAACAACGACATCGACTGCAGTACTTGGTCCTTTGTTCACAAGAGGTAAGATAATATTTATATATCGATCCACTTGGTGAAGTGGATAGCGCTTTGCTGCTGCTCTTGGCGGTTTCCTTAAAGGCTCGATAACGGATGATAATCTTTCAGATGAAGTAGTTTTGACTAAAGTTATAGCTTCTTTTACAGCCACTAGAAACGGAAGCGCGAATTGTTCAGTAAAAAAGGATGGGGAAGTATTTACTAATAAAAAGCCTTCGTTCAAGATCTGTTCTAGCTCATCTAAACTAAGTTTATAATCTGCTCCACTACTATTCACTAAAGCATCAAGTACACCCACAAGTGCTTCAAGCTTTGTACTAATAGCTATAAAGTTAAAAGGCTGAAGGTAGGCTTTGTAGCCCGTGTGTCGTAAGCACTTAGAAATAGCATTTTTGTGAGTCGAAATTTCGTTAAGCGTTCCTGACATTTGGCTCAATATAGAGTAATGAGTGCATACTATACTGTGTAGATTTTTTATTTGTTTTATTTTTTCAAAATTTTGTTGTTTATCTTTAACATGACACAACTTCATCAAATCAGGGGCATTATGTTCGATAACAGAAATTAACTTTCTATTTACTAGGCTATGTTCGTCATCTAACAGGAATAAACCATCGATCGCCATACAACGGATTAAAAGAATAGCAACGTTTCTCTGCCCGCAAGTTGCAGTTTCAACTTTCCCAAGCACTCTTTCAAGATTAGATCCTGTGTGGAGTCCTTGGATATGGCACTCTTCAGTGATAAATTTAACTAATGCATTACGAGCCTCGTCGTAACTAGCGCTTGAATGAACACCTTCATCAACTTTGCGAATTTCGGTTTCAAAAAGAGACACTTTAGAAACACTTTCATCCACTTCAATACTTCGATTTAAAGTAATTTCATTCATAATCAATTTCCTACTCCTGCGTTGAATTTTTAAATTAGCTATCCTGTGTAGTTGCACACTAAATTTATGCCACTTAATAAGAATTGTTACTATTTCAAGGTTTTCACTCACATCTCAAAAATCAGGCAGGTTACCGTACGAGGCTGTCACTACCATAATGCACATTTCATCTGTTTTACACTGGTTTTATAAGCGCAATAATCAAAGCATTCCATCACAGTAAGTACTGCGTTCATCTTGGCTATAGATGCGCTAAATTATAATAAAAACAAGGAGATTATACGTTTAAACAGGGAGTGATTAGTGATAGATATCAAGAGTTGTGATTTAACACATATTGACAGTTCGTCCCTGATGCAAGTATTTGTCATCGCAGTGCTGTGATGAGGTATTCATCGAAGGTGCACTTTGAGCTCGTCCTTGTTAGGAAAGCAATATAACATCCAATTTACAATATGAATACATGTAACTTTAATGATTAATATTACATTTCAGATGGTTAATAGACTGCTAAATTAGACTTCAATTTCAAATTAGTTAGGGTTTACGGTATTAGTCGCTGTAAAGGATAGGAAGCAGAGTCGTTAACCACGAACTTTAGATCAACAGGCAGTGGAAACAACCTAGATTGACAAGGTTATTCCCATTGCAATGAAAAGTGGAATCGGCATATTTACCGAGATAGCGGGCTAAACCTTTGATAAAATCCAATCAACGGGTTAGCAGTCTTGGTGGACAACCGTCTAACCCGCCAGCCCTCGTAAGAGGGCGTTTCATTTAATTCATCCTATCCAGCAGTGCCATTTCGGCTTTTCTTAGCCAGAAGATGTAAGATTTTTTACTGTCAAATCCCATTAAGGCCCACTGCTCTTTGCAGAGGTAATGGGCGCGGATGGCGCGTTTACAGTTAATGGATAACTGCTCAACGAGGTGGTCAAAATGGGCGACGTGGGCAGGCACGTTGAGTTCGTGCTTTAAGTTGCCGCCGCCCAGCGCTTCGCCTAAACGGTCGCAGGCGCTGCGGTTCGAAAAACCCTTGCCCAATTCTTGATACACCCAATAACGGCCCCAGCGATACAGCCCTAACCGCAACGCCTTAATGTTCATCCTCTGCTCGGGTTCATCACTAAAGCCCATTGGCCACCTCATTTATCTTCTCGATGGAAAGCTTAAACACATCAAGGCATATCGATGTCACATCGTCATAGGGCGCAGTAGTACGGCCATTTTCCCAACGTTGGTAAGTGTTGCGGCTAATGCCGTAAATCTCAGCCACTTCGTCTTGGGTCATGCCCCGTAAACGGCGGCCTACTTTCAATACATCCGCGGCACGATTAGCCATAAATCCTCCTGCGTGAAGTCCATAACTCACTCGTTTTATTTCTAATTGTTATTGTCATTGTCATAACCACCCCACTAACATTGGCTCGTCTGGCTCGCTCGGCTCAGTGGTCGATTGGCGCATAATCTCGGGCGCCACATCATCAAACCCCAGCGTGATTAAGTGCGCATGGTAGGCATCTAACGCCATCAACATGCCCTTATCTAAGGTGCTGTTAACGTACGTGCGCAGCAGCAACGGCAAGGTGTGATTCAATATCCGCTCACCCACCATGGTATCTACCCCCATGTCGGCAATAATGGTGCGGCACAGTTTGCGCAGTGCATGCGATGTAAACGCCTTAAACCGAATCGTTTCACTCCAATATTGCGCAGTGCGAATGCTCACCGGCCCTACCTCGCCTGGGAACAAAAACGCCCGCTTGCCCACATGGGTGTATTGCCAGTGGGCATAATGGGTTATCAGCTTCTTGGCTGTGGGCGTCATAGGCAGGCGGTGCTCTTGGCGGTTCTTGGCATTCTCGGCGGGAATAAACCAGTAATCGCCGGCAAAGTGGTCCCATCTGGCTAAACGAGTTTCCCCTATGCGGGTACCGAACATCAGCATTAACACAAACAACATGGCCACCGGTCTTGCTGCATTTCGCAATGCGCTGAATAACGGGCCCACGTCCGACTCGCTTAACTGTGTGCCCACCAAAGGGGGCATCTTCAAACTCATTTGCACCCGATACCCCGCCAAGCTATTGCTGTCTAACACCCGTAAATCGGCCGCAACCGATAACGCCCGCTTTAACACCTTCACCGCGGCTTTGATGTAATTGGCCGAGTAGCCTTGCGCTAACATGGGTTTGATTAAGTAACTGTCCACCGCGATAAAGTTCAGCTCATTGAGTGGTAACTCACCAAAGCAGCCACTGAGATGTTTACTCACTAACGATTTACAGTTACTGCGCCAGCTGTTGCTTAAGGTGCGGTTGCATTCCACATGGGTGACAAACCACGCCAGTAATTGCGCTACTGTGGCAAACTCGTTGCTGATGACCGCTTGGCCCATGCTGCGTTTGGCGAGCAAACTGGGTAACTCGGTTAAAAAGGTCTTTAAGCACATCACTGGCCACACACCCTGCTTTTGCCACACGGTTTTGCCCGCTTCGTTCATCACTAAATACACCGAGGCTTGGCGTCTATCGGTCGAGGCCCGTAACCGCACCGCCGGAAACTGCGTGTCCCGAAAGTCCCGCGTTATCCCTGCCCGCAACCAACGGCGCAATACTGCATCGTTTAACTTGCCCTGCTCTACGCCTGTTGCTGTCATCACTTGCGCCATCTAGCCCTCCAACCGATATTCAAAGGTGTGATGGGTACCCGAGCGTATGCGTTTTACCCGCTGGTTAATCGGCATATCCCGAAACCGCGCACTTAACGCTGTCTCGCTGTCGTGAACCCCAAAGCGGTTAAAGCTCTCTTGCTGGATTTCAAACAGGGTCCAAAACCGTTTGCCTGTGATGATGCGCATCAAGCGTTCGCGCTGTGTCAGTGGTTTAGTCGCCATCGTTTGCCCCCTTAAGCCCAAGGTTGGTTCGTAAATTGGCAATAATTGATTTCGCCTTGGCCGCCTCAGTCGGCCGCGTCACGGTTTCGGGTAGTGCCTTAGGCAATTCCACATCGGTCAACTCGCCGCGGCTAAAGCGCCTGCATAAGACTTTGTAATTACGCTCAAACGTCATCAACACGTCCTTTTCAAGCCCTGTGGCAAACATCCAACTGCCCGTTTCACGTACCGCTAAGCGCACCACATCATGGCTCCACGTATGCTTATCAGGGTGATGGTAATGGCGGGTTGCCTCCTTAAACGCCGCCTCTAACTTGGGCAATCCCAAATCACAGGCCGTGGGTTGGCACCACAGCGCAAACTGGCGTGGTGTCGGCCAAAACTGCCTATCGCCCTGCTCGCGTCTGGCGCGATTTAGCCCCGCTTGCACTTGCTCGCGGCTTGTAATCCCCTGCGCCGCCAAGGTTTTAAGCCACTCGGCTTTGTGGGTTGCTTCGTCCTCAGGCCGCGGTGCACTCACCGGAAACAACACTCGCAACTTGCTAAACACGCTGTCCACAATCGCCATGTCCATTGCCGTGGGTTCGGGTTGGCTCACACGCCCCTGCCCAACCAGCGGTTGGCGGATTAAGGTCTGTAGTGATTTCATGCTCGCATTTTGATTAGCCGTCATATCAAGGGGTCCTCAGGGTCATACACCGCGTAACTCCAATCCACTTGCCCAACGGCGGCGGCCATCGGTCTTGGCAACGGCGTTAGCCAGTGGCGTTCGCGGATAAACTTGGTAATGCCGAGCACAAACTGGCCGTTAGCGCTAAAGCCCCAACTCGTATCCAGCGCCGCAGCCTCCTTCAACCACGTCACCGCCAACACACAATCGGCATCAGTCAGCTTTTCACCCTTCCACGCTTTCCACGCAGCCGAATCCGAGCCGCCTTTGCGATGGGCCGGATACGCTTTGAAAAACGCATTGAAAACCGACTTAGCACTAGTTGCTGGACAAGAGTCTTTTAAAGATTCATTGATAGGTTCAAAAGAGTGACAGATTCCGGTGCTATCTGGTGGCAGAGGGGGTCTGCTATCTGGTGGCACCCCTATGCTATCTCGTGGCAGAGGGGGTCTGCTATCTGGTAGCACCCCTATGCTATCTGGTAGCACAGGGGGTGCTACCTCGTAGCAGATTGAAATTGTATAAATATTGGTTAAATTCCCCTTAGGCCCCTTACGATATTTAACCGTGACAAAACCCATATCAACCAAGGCCGCAATATGCTTTCTCACTGTGCTATGACCAATCTCACACTGATCTGCGATATGCTGATGGCTCGGCCAACACTCACCATTATCGTTCGCGTTATCGGCAAGCTTGATCAACACCAGCTTGCGCAGTGGATTACCCACTTTGGCCTTCATCGCTTTTACCATCAATTCCATACTCATAAGTCACCCCCAAACAGAGCAACCCACTGCGCAAAATTGACGAAACCATCATGTATACGTAACATGTAATAGCCTCACTTAGGTATTAAGCCCGCACCTAGTCGCCAAACTTTAGCGGGCTTTCTTATGTCTACAGCAACGGGTCAACTGCAATGCGCCCCGTTGCCCTCCGCTCGCTCGCCTTCACTGCCAAGCAAGTAAACCTTGTGCGCCAAGTTACTGCGCAACTGGCTAAAAAAATCACGCCGTTGAATGTGCACGTTGCGGCTTTTCGCTATTGCACTCATATCAACCGCACTCGCATCAGCCGCGCCTACATCCTCCGCCAATAGCGCAATAGAACGTTCCGCGCGTTGTTCTTCCATCAACAGATAATTCATAATCCAATCAATGCTCACCGTTGGCAGCAACAACTGCTTACTACTGCCCAGCAACGCCTTATCCACTATGTCGGTCGCGATAACCGCCCAACGCTCGGGGCGACTATGCTGCAATTCATCGCAGTTCCTTAACACCTCAACCATTCGGCCCACCTGCGTTCGCCTAAACAACTCCGCCGTGGTATGCCCATGAAAACAGGCAATGTCTTTGCCCATGTTCACGCCACTTAACGCTGCCCGTTCAGAGGTTGCCGCGCTAGGATCTTTGGCGTTAGGCTCAGTGCTATTAGGCATGTTCGACTTAGATTTAAGCGCCATCGCCTTAAGCATTAACTGCTTTGCTTGCATCATGAGTAACGTCACTTGTGCGGTTTCCATCTCGGTAAGCGCGGCCACGGCGGGCCCATCAGCACGGCTAACTTGCCCATGCACCGAACACGCGGCGCCGCCCTCCAAACAACAAATTAAACATTCAGGATCAAACATCGTTTATCCTCCTCACTGCCACTTAGGTATCAAGCCCGCATTCGTCGCCAAACTTTGGCGGGCAATTTGATAACTGCGTTTTTTACGCGCCCAGTTATCACTTAACTGATTTGTGAACATGACATTCACTCCTTCTTTTATTCCAACAAGTCATTTCAACAACTCATTTCAACAACTGCCACTTATGCCCATTGGCACACACGGCGCGTTTTGAGCCCGACTTGGTTTGCTTTAAAGCCAAACCGCACTGGCCACACGGCACATCAGCCACCCGCTTAAGCATCACCGCATTAATCTGTGCGCTGTGATTAGCGCGTTTAGGCCGATAACCTAACGCCCGCGCCACTTTTACATACTCTTTCGCAATCCATTTGCCATCGGGTTCTAAGTGCAAACCGTCACCGATCATGTCGCCCAAGCGGATCAACTGCTGGTGCAACTCGGTCTTAGCACTGGCGATAACATTGATGTTAAGGTTCGATTGCGGCATCGCGATCACTTCTCGGCCGCGAATTGCGCCGCCTTACCGCCATGACTCGCTAAATATGGGTACGCCAGCTCTAGCGCCGCCATGCTCGCTTGCGTGGTCGCCGCCGACTCTTTTAACTCGCGGTGCGCCGCCACTAACTGCTCGCGCTTGGGCTCCTCGCCCAAATGGATCACCGCCACTTGCGCCTCGGCGTTCTCTTTGGTGAGCGATGCCGCCATATCGGCCACATGCAGCACATGGCCATCATTCATGCGGTCGGCAATGACCGTCACCCCAGTGCAACCAAACACATCGTTGAGATACTGCACCCGCAAATGCTCGGGCAATGCCGCCACCAGTGCTTGCTCAACATGAAACAAGCGATCCGCCTGCGGATGTTGGCCCTCGTACTGGCCAAGCCAACGGAACAGCTTTTGGGCATTAATTCGCGCATCGTTGTGCACGTCTTGCGTGCTCGCAAAGCTAATGCCCTCCGCCGCTAATACCTCGCTTAGCCCAAGGCGCTCAACCGCCGCAACAAAATCAATCGCCAGCGCAAAGCGCGTCATCTTGGGTAACTCCAACACCCGATGAATCGTTTTCATCAACAAATTCAAACGGCTATCTTTTTTTCGTGAATGGGTTTTCATGCTAATAAGCCTCTCTCTGTTAATTTACAGTTGTAGGAAGTACAAATGAGTTTGGATTGGTAGTATTGACGGTCTGATAGAGTCGCTTTTAAATTCAAGTGGTTGCCTATGGTGTGAACAAAATAAGTTGCATCACGTAGCTGTAAGCAACCATTGTCATTTTCAGATTTAACTTTGCTAAAGAGTGCAAAGATCTGTTTAGACATGGTTCCTGAATGCATACCTACTTCATGCTTTCGCACATCAGCATAAAACTGACGAATAACTGAGAGTATTTGATGAATAAAGGTAAATATTTTCATATAGTTACCACTATTAAGCATGAAGTGATTACGCAGCTTCATTTGGATGTGGAAATAAATCGACCAAGTCAGGGCGGATCTTGTATGCAGGAACGGCTCCATGAGTTGCCTTTTCAATTCGTTTCGCATTTTCTGCTGAAACTTTTTTCCGGCCATGAAGCCATGCACAAACTGATGGCTGCTTTACGTTGCAGGCATCAGCAAGTTTCTGCTGACTTCCTAATACATTTATAGCCTGCGCAATAGCTTTTACAGCCATAAAATACCTCCACTCATTTAAATTAACCAAATAATAGCCAAAGGTATTACCAATGTAAATAGCTTTAGATATTTGACGAGATATAACTATGGCTATAAATTTCACTTATGAATAAAAATGAATCTTTTGCGGATAGATTAAGAACGGCCATGGATGAGGCTGGTTACACTCAAGCATCACTAGGTGAGGCTATAGGCATGGCGCAACCAAGCGTCTGGAAACTAACAACAGGTAAAACTAAAAACACCAGAAAGCTTTATGAAATTGCGAAAGTTTTGAGAGTGAGTCCTGAATGGCTTCTCAATGGGCACGAACCCATGAGGTTGGGTGAACTCTCAAACAAACAACAACAGATTCCTGATAAATCAGAATGGGGTACCCTTGAAGCTTGGGATGATTCAACCCCAATTAATAGTGACGAAGTTGAAGTGCCATTCTTACGAGACGTTGAATTTGCCTGTGGTGATGGAACCTTTAATGATGAGGATTACAATGGCTTCAAGCTAAGGTTCTCTAAATCAACTCTACGTAAAGTTGGAGCTAATACGGATGGTTCTGGAGTGATTTGTTTCCCTGCCAGAGGAAACAGCATGGAGCCATACATACCTGATGGAACAACTGTTGCTGTAAATACAAACGATAAAAAGATTGTTGATGGGAAAATTTATGCCATCAATGAGAATGGATGGAAACGCATTAAAGTACTTCGCCGTTCTTCACCAGATAAGCTAAATATTTTGAGTTTTAATAGTGATGAATATGAGCCCGAGGACAAGCCTGCTGAATCAGTAGAAATAATCGGTAGAGTTTTCTGGTATTCAGTTATTGTGTGATCAAATTGAACTGGCTGATATTGGTTCTACTTCTTCGACAATCAGTTGCATCATTAAGAACTATTCAAGAAAAACAGCACTGTGGCAGTGGTGGTTAATGTATAGCAAATGGTAAACGTTTACTTTTTATAATCGAACGCTCATGATGTGAATTTAGACATATCAGCATTTATAAAAAGTAAGTATTTTTAGTTTATCAAATTTAAAAGGATTTTTACGTGATAAGAATAGGAAGGCTTCTCCCCGGTTGCCAAAAGATTCGTGAAGGTCAACACCAAGCTCTAAAAGGGTTTGCATCATTAATGACTTCTAATGGTGATTATGAAGAAGTAGTCGTATTTGCAAAAGAATTATCCTCCCGTGAAATTTCTACTGAAGTAATATGTGCAGCTTTAGGCCGTGCACTGTCAATCCCAATACCTGAGCCAGTTGTACTTTTTGATGAAAACAACAAGCTTTTCTTTGCTAGTGTTGATGCAGCTTATCCCAGTCTAGCCCAATACGTTATTGACTCAACAGATAGCACTGTAATGGAAAAACTTACCAATTGGCCGATTTTAAGAGACGCGGCTCTTTTTGATGAGTTAATCGCAATGGGTGACAGGCACGATGGTAATTTACTCTTTAATGGTGAAGACTTCATATTGATCGACCATGAAAATGCTATTCCACCTGGGCTAGGCTTTGACCAATGGGGGGTAGATTACTATTTAAATCAATTGTTAGATGTTGTTAAATCAAACATTGATCCACACAATGAAATTGCTCTGCAAGCTACAGTTAAGCATTCTAGAGATTGGGCTGATGCCAAAAAGCATATTGTAGTCGATGGGCTAAAAGATCAAATTCCCGATTCATTAATCGACGCCAAGACACAACATCAGATGCTAAACTTCTTAGCATTACGAATCGGAGTTATAAGTCATTTGCTCTATCAGCAGATAAAACCAATGCAGACACAGATGAATTTCCCATGCTAAACATTGATTTTATTCTTAAAAACGTACCTCCATTGCCTTCCATCAAAGCAAAGTGGGTATCTATATATTTAGAGCCTATCTTGGGTTCAGGCGAACGTTTGACTATTATCGTTGCAACAATAACTTCCACTGGCAATGTATTAGTAAAGCCTGCTATCAGGAAAGAAGTTGTTGATGCCATGTATGATGCTAAAGCTCCATCATTTAATAAGATGGTCGAGATGATAGCTAATAGCCTTGAACAGCACTTAAAAAGAACTGGAGAATTTCATAGTTGGGTTGCTCCAGTTTCTGGTATAACACTTGGTATCGAAAGAGCAGCAGCCTCAGCTACAACAGCAGGCATCTTACGCCAAGCTGTATCATTATCATCAAGCTTGTCATCATTACATGATGAAGCTGAGAGCATCGCACTAAAATCAGACATTGGAAAAGATAAATGGTCTACCCAGCTAATTGATGCAGTACTTAGTAAAGACCCCAGAAGGCAGATTTTTTTCAATCAAAACTATAGTTTTGAAGATGGACATCGACCTGCCAAAATCTTCTACCTAAGTGATACGGCGGCTATTAATACAGGGAAGCTTTTCCCCCAGAATTTAAACACTTTAGTTATTGATAGTAAGGCAAAAATTAGCGATTTATCACTCATAAAAAAACATGGGAACTTTTTTGAGCGCGACAGTCATGAGATGCTAATTTTCCGCCCGACGGATGATGACCCGGCATACAGTGATAAGAATATTCAGACAATACACAGTGCTTTTTTAACACTTCAAGATTTAGCTGATACTTATGATGTAAAAATTCAACCCGTTTACTCTATAGAAGAAGCTGCGAGCATCATTTTAAGCACTGCTGCATAAACGTAATATGTATAAAAACCTCTATGGCGGTTTTTATACATCCCCCTGCTGTGTTTTACGGCCTAATTTTTTAAATCGTAAAACTGACATCAACTCACCACCACCTCTTCCATAAAATTCATTACCAAACGAAAAATAAATCACTTTTTAGGACAAACGATAATACCCAAAGCAATATTTATTGCTTTAGGCATTTACACCTCGAATAGCTTTAGCTATATTATTATGGAGATTACCAATAAGATTTAACCAATCAGAACCAAAAGTGGCTTAACTGTGCAAGTGATCAGTAATACGTTCAACCATGCTCCGTTCTGACGGCATTGACGGGAACTGTTTTAACACTGCCATTTGTCAAATTTTGCTTGAACACAAAGCTAACCGAATGATTGGTATAGCTAAAACTAATCTAGATCAACACAACTTAAAATTCGACAGCCGAGGACAAGGAAATGATTCTAGCGAAAGTTCACACCACACCTAAGCAACGCGATGAGTTTCGTCTACTGGTTGCAATACGTTTTGCCTGCTTGATGGCGCTAGCCAAGGGCCACACCGACCCGATGGATTGCCCACGGGTGCAAGTCCGTTGCGCCGAGCTAGTCAAGCATTTTGCCTATCACCACCCTAGCGCTGCGTTTTATCGCCAGTTCATCCGCCACACGGGCGAACTCGGGCTCAATTTCTGCCTGCGCTTCACTGAGCCCCAACAAGGCTTGTACGGCAAGGTGATGGTGTGGCGCAACGATTCGCAAGCCGTCACTAATGTGCATCCGCTGCATCCGCTGCACACGATGACGCCAGCCGCGCCCGTCGGCCGCTAAGCAGCAGAGCCGCTAAGCCGCCGCGAACATTCACGATTTAGGCTATCTAGGCAAAGCAACCAAGGGGTGATGGTCCATATCCCTGTAACGATTACGGCGACAGTTTCACCTTGTTGGAGGCATTTATGTTTTTTGTTTACGGCGTGTCCATGACCTTAGCGAAAAATCAAGCGGCCAAAAAATGCAGCACCTCTGTAGGCGTGCATCCTAACCGCCGTCAACTGAGCCCCGATGAGTACCAAGCCAAGTTGGATGATATGGCGCAGCACTTGTTTGAAACCATGAAGCCACAACGTCTGTCGCATTCGTTATCGACGCCCGCGCTGTGCCAGCAATATATCGTTTTAGCCATGACCCAAGAAGCCCACCGCGATGTGCATATTCGCTATCACAAGCTGTCGGACAAGGTGAACCCAAAAACCAAGAAACCCATCATCAATCTGGTGGTGTTTAACGGCGAAGCCGCAGCCTAGCCCTGCTAATTCAAAAGGAAGGAATAGCGTATGAACCACCCAACGAGAACATCATTTTTAAACGATGTGGCCGAACATCAACTCACCATTCTTAAAGATGATGGAGTGTTCCGTCACATGGTACTCAGCCAAGGCAGCTTTGAGCATCGCTTTGAGATCACCACATGGCCGCAGCATCTGTGCATCAGTGGCGATATGGGCTGTTACGTATTTTCTCGGGTGCAGGACATGTTTAGCTTCTTTCGCCAAAGCGGTGATGACTGGGGTGTGAATGCGAGTTACTGGGAAGAAAAGGTACTGGCTGAGTGTAAAACCGACGGCACTCGCGAGTTTGATGCCAAGGAAGCCGATCAACGCCTTGAGCAGTTTTTGCAGTGGTTTATTGAAGGGCAGGATCCAACGAATGAAGAAGAGGCAGAGGCGATTAACAGCGCGACCAATGCCGTTAAGGAGTTTACCCAAAACCGCGAGAACGCCGAGTGGGATGTGGTTTATCGCCTCAATAACTGGGATGAAGGAGATGCGGGTGGCATGACATTGGATGATTTTTGGGATGGCTGGAAAGACCCCTTCACCTATCGCTTTATCTGGTGCTGTTACGCCATCGTTTTTGCCATCCGCCAATACGACGAAGCGACCCAAAGCAAGGAGGCAGCATGAGCAACGAACATGATTTTTATGCCAAACATTACCCTTGGCTCAATGCAGATCAACGTGAGTGTTTTGATTTCCTTTGTGACATTCACAACGGCGGCAATCACATGTTTGGAAAAATCCAAGCCTGTGGTGAGCTGGGGTTATCAATCAACAGTACTAGCGCGCATTACATGTCTACCTTCGACTATAGCGCCCTCACAACTGCCGTCGTTCTTGCACATGACCGCATGATCCGCTTTCAAATCGAGCCATCGGGCCCACGCATGTTGAAGCTCGTTGCACATAAACGCCATCAACGTGAGGGCCGAATGAATGAGCGTCACCCCACAATGGAAGACGCGATTAACAATGTAAGGAAGCAATACCCATGTGATGAGGTGGCAGCATGAAACAACGCCCTATTATCTTCAACACCGAAATGGTGCGTGCCATTCTTGATGGCCGTAAAACACAAACGCGGAGAACTGTTAATCCTGCTCAAGTTCAAAGCGAAAGACTTCCGCTAGAAACATCAAAAGGAATATTCAAGTTTTGGTGTTCTGATGAAGTAAGTAGTCCATTTGGCTTGGTTGGTGATCAGCTTTAT
The DNA here is from genome assembly GCF_030848765.1 of Shewanella oncorhynchi. Classification (NCBI taxonomy): domain Bacteria; kingdom Pseudomonadati; phylum Pseudomonadota; class Gammaproteobacteria; order Alteromonadales; family Shewanellaceae; genus Shewanella; species Shewanella oncorhynchi. The sequence continues at coordinate 1,207,018 of NZ_CP132914.1, read as the reverse complement.
GTTCGTGAGACTTGGCGACAGTTCAATTCATCTGATGAATGTGGTTGCAGTGAATCGCCTTGCTCATGTCCGGCTAACGGAACGGTTCTATTCAAAGCAACGGGTGATAGTGGCGAAAGCAAATGGAAACCATCTATCCATATGCCTCGTTCTTGCGCTCGTATTCTGCTTGAAGTCACTGCCGTTCGGGTAGAAAGGCTAAATGATATTAGCGAGCAAGATGCAAAAGCAGAAGGTTTGCAATATCACGCCCTTTACCAAAAGTGGGGTGGCGTTGAAAAGCATTCAAGCCATAAACCTCACTCGCCTCATTGGCGTTGGTATAAAAACCCACAGCATGCTTTTAAATCCCTATGGAACTCAATCTATGAAAATTGGGATGCCAACCCGTGGGTGTGGGTGATCGAGTTTAAGGTGATCAGTACCACAGGCGGTGCTGCATGAACCACTTACTCCCAGGCTTTGAATCACAAGAGCGCGTTGCGTTATTGCTGTCACTCACCCGCATTAGTTCGCCCGAGGTGATTGCCGCATTAACGCTGCATTACACCAGCGCCCTGCCCGCCGAACGTGCGGCCGCTCGCCACGGCATTGAACTGTCGAACTTTATGCGCGGGCAAAAGAAGCTAGAGCAAATCGCCGCCACGGTTGAGGCCATTAAGGCCATCGACTGGGCCAAGCTGCAATTAACTCATTTGCAATCAAGCTCTTTGCAACCGAAGCAGGTGGCCTAAATGACTCAATCAGCGGCGTTTCGCCATCTGCTAAATCATTATCGCAGCCATAAGTTAAGCCTGTTACTCAAGGCCAAAACGGGCGACAGCATCAAAATCGCGCTGGCACTCGGCGCGTTAGATTGCCTCTACTGGCAAGCATTGGGCAACGGTTTAACCAACCTCGCCAAGGGCATTAGCCGCACCATAGTGTATTCGTACCGATATCACCCTATGCGTCTGCCCTGCCATTCGCCTGTCAGCCAAGCAAGCGACAACCAAAACAAGGAGGCGGCATGAATACGTTTAGCACCAAAGATGGCGTGGTCACGTTATCTAAGCCCTACTCCACCTTGATGTGCGATCAGCAACAAATCGAAGTGAAGTACACCCCAAACAACTATCACGGTTGGGGTATTTGTAAGTCTTTTAACGCCATCGAGTGCAGCGACTTCGGCCAAGCCGACGCCGAAGTATTCGCACTCAACGCAGAATCAAAACTCAGGATAAAAGGAGAAGCAGCATGAGCACACCCAAGATTAAAGCGTTTCAAGTACAAGAACATTGCGAGGGCGCCGCGTGCATTGTGTTTCATCAACATGCTGCCGCCGCTCGCCGCATAGGTGCGGGCGAACTCAATCTGACGTTTGAAGATGATATGTCAGTGACTCGCTGCCCTGAATATGACCAATACGCTGAGCAAGGCAACGTTCCTTATCAAGTGTTACTGGCGGATGGTTGGTGTTTTACCTGTTACCACTGCGGCAACCCAATTAAAGCCGAAGACGATGAAGGCAATGCAACGGACATTGAAACGGTGATCTGCATCGGCGAGGCGTTTTATTGCAACGCGGCGTGCTATTCACAAAAACAAGCTGACATTACGCAGCACAATGCTAAGGCAGAAGCCTTTAAGCAACGACTGTTATCACTGTGCCCTGATCTGACCTTCACGGCGTTTAACGGTGCATATCCACAACTGTATTGCACTGCGACATTTACTTTTGAGGGTGCTCAATATGGCGGCTCAGTGGCCTATGACAAGGCTGGCGAGCTTGATTGGCGAGTATCAAACACTGATTTGCCCGCATGGCAAACATATCAAGCCCCGCGCCAAGGAGAAGTAGCATGAAGTCGATACAAGCAGCAACAGTAGAACGTGAAGAAGGTTATTGGACCCATCCCGATATGCCCGAGTGGGATGAAGGTGTGACCCGTGTGGAGTGTGAAGCATGGGCAGCACGCCAAGGCGGCGAGTTTGTAGCGATTTGGTTTGAACTAGATGCCACTGAACATCAGATCGAGCGCTACTTTGACGAGGGCGATAACGATATCAGCGATTGGAACCCCGTTTGCGACAAAGCCGGCTCATTCTTACTGAGTATTCACGATACCGAAGATGGCCCCGTCGCGCTGTTCTTCGCGCCGAAGGATAAGGAAGCAGCATGAAGCAATCTGCAGTGATCAAAGACGCTTTACGCCAGTGGTATACACTGCCCCGCAAACAAGCCGGCAGCTGCCAACAATTTTTAAAACGACTCGCCGAGGAATTGGCAAAGGAAGGTAAATGATGATTAAGTCTACTGCTAAACCCGTAATTAAAGGCTATTGGACCACTAAGGATTTAACTGCGCGCTATAGATGTTCAAGTCGCACAATTGTTCGGTGGATGCAGCGAGAAAAACATCCTTTCCCACTACCCAGAATATTAGCCATTGGAAGTTATAACCGATGGGCAATTGATGATGTAGAGGAATGGGAAGCAGCCGGAGTCGATACATCACAGCATGCAGCCTAATGCTAGGCCGTGATTTTACGTAGTCTTTCTACCCATCCACTATATGCGTTAGCTTGTTCTTCTAGATATTCATAGTGGTCATAAACTTGCCATTGCCCTGGCAGTTTATGGCCCAACATGATCTCGGCGACATGCGGCTCGGTTAAAGTTGAAAAGTTTGTCCGCGCCGTTTTACGCAAATCGTGTATTGACCAGTGTTCCATTTCATAGCTCATGTTCTTCTTAAGCCATTGGATAATATTGTATGGCAGAGAAAGCGATGAAGAACGCCCCATTGGCTGATCTGTGCCTTCATTATTAAATAAAAACTCACCGTCACCACTCAAAAGCACGGCTTCTTCAATCAACTCCTTTGTCTCTGGAATGATTGGCCTTAGCAATGGTTTTTTTGTTACCTTACCTGTTTTATGATTTTCAGGAGGTACAGTCCACACCATAGTGTTGAAGTCAAAATCTGATTTTTTGCTTAACCTCAATTCACCATTACGGCAGCCATAGATAAGATTGAGCTTGAGAAAGATTTTATTTTTTTGTGCAATTCTGGATCCTTCTATCGCTAACCAAAACAACCGAATTTCATCATTGTTAAGTGAGCGATCACCCACATTCTTAGTTATTTGTAGGTCGCTCTTGGCGCTGATATCAACCAATACGTTTGACTTAAGTAATTGCCGCTTGACGCCCCACTTGAGTAATTGCTTTCCATTTGTGAGTAATCTATCGGCAATTGAAGGTGAGGTTTTTGCTTTGGTCTCGATAACATCAAGCCAAATATGTAGCGAGACTTTATCTGCAGGCAAGTGACCTATCTTTGGCAGAACGTGTAATTTGAAGGATCTTAAAATTTCAGCGTGACTGGTTTTATTTGCCACACAATAACTCTCATACCACTGCATGAACAACTCAGACATTGTTAGCGCTGTAGAAACGGCTTTGTGCTCAAGTTCCTTTACGGTCTTCGGGTTATTGCCTTGCTCAAGCTCTGCACGCAATCTAACGCATTCAGTTCTTGCATCCTTAAGTGACATAAGTGGGTAAGAGCCTAAGTCAACTCGGCAGGCTTTTCCAACATAGCGGTATCTGATTTGGAAAGTAATCTTACCTTTCGGAGACACCCTAACACTCAGGCCATCACGGTCTGCGCGTTCAAAAGACTTGGGGTAACTTTTAGATAAATTAGCCTTTAACCATGTGTCAGATAAGGACATTTTAAACTCACTGTGTACAAATTTTTTAAACCGAGTGTGTACAGTCTAAATTTGTACGCAAATTTGTACAAGTTTTTGGTGTCTATAGAGAAGGGAGGACGTCATGAGGTGTCTAGCGTGAATATTCTTAACTATTGATAATTATAGCTAAATTTAATAAAAATTAACTGTTTGTCATATCGAGTCAGTAGGGGCATCTTTTGGGTGCGATATGATCGCGAAGGTGCGACGTTTATCGACCTCTACTTTATTGCCTGACATGTTAACCTATGCACTTGTATCGCTAAAAAGGCGCAAATTATAGCGCCTCAGTTCGAGCTTGGCTAGGCAAAGCCCGAGATGAACTCGGGCTGAGAGAGGTTATTTTGTGGCTTCGAGCAAACCTTTGACTTTGGCGAGTTCAATACGCGCATATCTATGTTCGACAAAATCATAGATATTGGTTGCCAATGCTAAGCGAAAATAGTTTGCAGCATCTTGATATTGCTTAGTTTCTATCGCCATTTTTGCAAGGTAAAAATAAGCTTCGCATAAACGTTCAGCATATTCTTTCGGATATGTTAAGCCTACTTTAGCGGCAGAAAACACCTCATCACGGCTTTTTTTACCTAAATAATAATCGACGATAACGGTAGCCCAAGCATCATTTTCTAAATTCTGACGATGCTGCGCTAACTGTTTTTTAGCTTCAACGGAGTCAGCTTTCAAATCAATCAAATACAGCCATAATGCCCGATAACCGTCTTTATTATCGCCAGCATAAAACGCCTGCATATCTTTAGTCGCTAAATCAATACGGTCGCCATAGTACAAAGCAATACCACGATTCAAATAGGCATAATCATAATTAGGTGCTAACTCTAATACGCCATCGAAGGCTTCATAGGCGCTGTCGTATTCACCTTCTTGGGTGTAATAAATTCCAAGGAAATTATAGGCATCAGCGAGATCAGGCTGAAGTTTTAACGCTTGCATAAAATCAATCCGTGCGAGCAGTCTTAAGCCCACACTGTCGTAAATCACACCACGATCGTAATGAAATCTGGCTCTCTGTTCATTCGTCAGTTCGACCGTAGCCAAAATCTCGTTGAGTTTTGCCAATGTCACTTCGACTTTATAATCAGGCATAACCGGCGCAACAACCAATTTACCTTCAACATCATTATGGTTATCTAAAGGAGACTGGGTGGTTGCGCATCCGGCTAACAACAGACTGGCACTCGCCAGCACAGCAACGACAGCGGTTCTAATTTTAAGACTCATCCATTTCTACCTTTTTAGATTCCCAACATACGCAGAAGAATCTTCATGATAGCAATCCCACCACAGGACCGCTATTAGGGAATTAAGATTAATACTGACTTTCTTAATACCAAAACAAAAAAGGAGATCATTTGATCTCCTTTTGATGCAATCACTTAAAAAGTGTGTGCCTATAAATAAGTCAAAGACTCATTATTCAGCAGCAGCTTCTTTCGTTTGTGCTTCTTTAATTGACAGACGGACGCGGCCTTGACGATCCACTTCCATCACCTTAACGGCAACTTCTTGGTTCAGCTCAAGGTGATCAGACACGTTAGCAACACGTTCATCACTGATTTGTGAAATGTGTACTAAACCGTCTTTGCCCGGCAGAATGTTCACGAACGCGCCGAAATCAACGATACGGATAACCTTACCATTGTAGATACGACCCACTTCAACTTCTGATGTGATTTCTTCGATACGACGGATAGCTTCTTTAGTTGCTTCGCCGTTTGAAGAAGCGATCTTCACAGTACCATCATCTTCCAGTTCAATCGTAGTGCCCGTTTCTTCGGTCAGAGCACGGATAACTGCGCCACCTTTACCGATAACGTCACGGATTTTTTCTGGGTTGATCTTGATAACTGTGATACGTGGAGCGTGATCAGAAATATCATCACGGTGTGAACCAATCGCTTGATCCATCACGTTTAGAATATGTACACGTGCACCATAGGCTTGTTGCAGTGCGATATCCATGATTTCTTTAGTGATACCTTCGATCTTGATATCCATCTGCAGTGCAGTAATACCATCACGCGTACCAGCAACTTTAAAGTCCATGTCACCTAAATGATCTTCATCACCTAAAATGTCAGAAAGAACAACGAAATCATCGCCTTCTTTCACTAGACCCATAGCGATACCCGCTACAGAAGTCTTGATAGGTACACCGGCATCCATCAGCGCGAGAGAAGTACCACATACTGACGCCATAGAGCTTGAACCGTTAGATTCAGTGATTTCAGATACAACGCGTACGCTGTATGGGAATTCAGCCGCTGAAGGCATAACAGCGTTAATACCGCGCCAAGCTAACTTACCATGACCGATTTCGCGGCGCTTAGGTGATCCCACCATGCCTGTTTCACCAACAGAGTATGGAGGGAAGTTATAGTGCAGCATGAAACGGTTAGTGCGCTCGCCCATGATGCTGTCGATCTTCTGTGCATCACGTTCAGTACCTAAAGTACAAGTTACCAACGCTTGAGTTTCGCCACGAGTGAACAATGCGCTACCGTGAGTACGTGGCAATACGCCCGCTAACACACTTAAGGCACGGATCATGTCTGGTTCACGACCATCAATACGTGGCTCGCCACGGATGATGCGACCACGAACCACTTTCTTCTCTAAGCTACCCAGTAAGTTGTCAACTTCACGTAAATCAACGCTTGGATTGCTCGCTAACAAGGCTTCTTTTGCTGCTGCTTTAACAACAGAAACTTGAGCATAACGATCTTGTTTAACTTGGATTTTATACGCATCACCTAAACCAGCTTCAGCAAGCTCTTTGATTTGGGCGACTAAATCGGCATCTTGCGTTGGTGCAGTCCAATCCCAAGTTGGTTTACCGGCTTCTGCTTTAAATTCAGCAATCGCCTTGATAACCACTTGTTGTTGATCGTGACCGTAAACTACAGAACCTAACATCACTTCTTCTGGTAATGCTTGGGCTTCTGATTCCACCATTAATACTGCACCAGCAGTACCAGCAACCACTAAGTTCAGTTGGCTGGTTGCAAGTTGTGCAACACTTGGGTTCAACACGTATTCGCCATCAATGTAACCCACACGTGCAGCACCTAAAGGACCGCTGAATGGAATACCAGAAATAGCCAGTGCCGCAGAAGTACCGATCATGGAGATGATATCTGGCTCGATTTGTGGATCGACAGATACTACGGTAATGATAACTTGAACTTCGTTTTTGAAACCATTAGGGAAAAGAGGGCGAATTGGACGGTCGATCAGACGAGCGATTAATGTCTCATCTTCTGAAGGACGGCCTTCACGCTTAAAGAAACCACCAGGAATTTTACCCGCTGCGTAGGTTTTTTCTTGATAGTTAACAGTCAGAGGGAAAAAGTCACGGCCTGCATCTGCATCTTTTTTACCGACAACAGTGACTAACACTGTCGTGTCACCCATACTCGCTAAAACGGCTGCATCAGCTTGACGCGCTATAACACCTGTTTCCAGGGTGACTGTATGTTGACCATACTCAAAACTCTTTACAATAGGATTCACGTGACCCATTCCTTAATTAATGACCTTGAATTACGCGCGTAAGTATACTGCAATTCGGATCAATAGATAAAGAGCAGATAATGATGACAAATACGTAACTTTTCACTAAAGTGGTTAAATCAACAAAGAGTTGCAGTTTATATTGATACGGAAAATCTCGCCGATGGTGAATAATTATCATGAAGGATGCGCCCGATGACAGGCCGTTTTAAGTCACTGACGTGGAAACAAACTAACCTAGTCGTATTTACTGCCCTATTTTTTGCCATTGCCATTTTTATTGTTGAAATCGCTTTAGTCGTCGTATCAACCAAACAACAACTCACGACCACTCAGCAAGAACTCCTTGATTCAGTTGAACAACCTGCAGCAAATGCCGTATGGGCATTAGATGATAATTTAGCCCGTCAAACTTTAGAGGGTGCCATCAAAGTCGAACATGTTGGCTCGGCGGTGATTGAGCTGGACGATGGCTCAATGTTTGTTTCTGTCAGTAATAATAAGCAGAATAACTCACAGACTTTTATCAGTTTAAGTAATAAATTATTTGATGATCTCAAAGAAATTTCTCGCCCTTTGTATAGACCTTTTTATTTTGAAGGTACCCAACAACAGCAACTCATTGGTACATTAACGGTTTTCTACGATACCCAAGAACTAACAAACACCCTCTTCTCGCAGTTAAGATTTAGTTTTTTTGCTACTCTCGCTCGTGCACTCTTACTCACCTTAGTGCTGTCAGTGGTATTCCATCGCTTCCTGACTCAGCCTATCGCACGCATCAGTGAGGCCATCGATAAGATCGAACCCGACTCTCCAGATGAAAATCTCTTACCTATGTCCAACGCACACAAGGATGATGAACTCGGCTTAGTAACCTCAAAATTCAACCAAATTCTTATTCAATTTAGCCAAACCCAGTCCAAACTGCGCAAAATGGCGACCCGAGATCCGCTAACAGGCTTACCGAACCGTACATTATTGCTTGAAACCATCGCAGTCACTATCCAACGCTCGCGAGTACACAAACGCAGCTTTGCATTGATGTTTATCGACTTAGACCGTTTTAAGAATATCAACGATTCCCTTGGCCACGCATTAGGCGATCAATTCCTCGCTCGTATCGCCCGCATTCTCGAACGCTTCGTTGGTGATAAAGGCACTGTTTCCCGCTTAGGTGGAGATGAATTCGTTATTCTGGCCGATACAGTTCACACCCCAGACCAAGCGGCAGATTTTGTAGATAAGCTACTGATCCAGCTCAATGTCCCGATTCAATTAAATGAACATGCAATTCATCCTGCGGCATCGATTGGGATTTCTATTTATCCCGAAGACGGTAACAGCGCTGAAGATTTGATCCGTCACGCTGACATTGCCATGTACAGCGCGAAAGCTGCAGGCTCGAATCAATGGGCCTTCTTCAAACAACAGATGACTGAGCGAGCAGCAGTTCGCTTACGCACTGAAGCATCTTTACATGATGCGTTAAAAAACAATGAATTTTTACTGTATTTCCAACCGAAACTTGATCTGCAAACAGGCAAAGTCATCGCCTGTGAAGCCTTGATCCGTTGGCAAAAAGACGGACGACTCATCAGCCCCATTTCCTTTATTCCCGTCGCGGAAGAAACCGGTATCATCATTCCTATAGGTCGTTGGGTGATAGAGCAAAGCTGTAAAGTACTTAGGGAATGGCAGAAAAAATATAACTATGCCATCCCAATTGCAATTAATGTTGCCTCACAGCAATTTGCCGATGCTAGTTTAGTTCCCGATATCAAACAGATGGCATTACGCTATCAAATCCAACCTGAGTTGCTGGAAATTGAAATCACTGAAACCTCTTTGATGAACGACATTGAACTCGCTATCGCTAAGCTTGAACAATTGAAATCAGCCGGATTTGGCATTGCAGTCGATGACTTTGGCACAGGGTATTCTTCACTCTCTTACCTGCGCCATTTGCCTATCACTACCATGAAAATCGATCGTTGTTTCGTTTCCGATCTACCAGGGGATAGCGCAATTGCATCGACCATTTTAATGTTGGGAAAGCAGCTTAATTTGACCATTGTGGCCGAAGGCATTGAAAACGAGCAGCAATTGGATTGGTTGAAAGAAAATCAGTGCCAAGTCGGCCAAGGTTTCTATTTTAGTCAGCCTCTACCCCAAGCAGAATTTGAAGCCCTGTATATAGCAACACAAACAGCAACAATAAGCAGTCTTGATGGTTTACGTGGGGCTTAGGATACTTACATTGGCACTTAAGTATCGATTCGATGCTTAATCACATCAAGCTCAGCATAACGGACCTAAACATTAGACTGATTTTGACTGTAACTTCTTTATATCTCTCGTTTACACAATAAATATTCTGTTGAATTTTAGGCAATAAAAAAGGAGGCTAAGCCTCCTTTTTCACGTTAGTCGACGCGAAATTAACGACGTAGACCTAACTTTTGGATCAGAGCAGTGTAACGTGCTAAATCAGTACGTTTCAGGTAAGCAGTTAACTTACGACGTGAGCTAACCATACGTAACAGACCACGACGTGAGTGGTGATCATGAATGTGCTCTTTGAAGTGATCTTGCAAATGGTTGATTTGCGCAGTTAACAAAGCAACTTGAACTTCAGTTGAACCAGTGTCGTTTTCACAACGGCCAAAATCAGCCAAAATTTTTGCTTTTGCTTCAGAACTTAGTGACATGTATATCTCCAAATAAATAATATGAATCTCTAGCCGATCACTAACTCAGCCAGAGGGCGCGCTATTTTACCCATAAACCCACTCTAGCGCAATAAAAGGCGGGGACTAATGCATCAACTAATTTAATCATTTGTCGATGGATAACGGGCTAATGCGTTTCTGCAGGTTCGTCATGGATAACAATGAGTCGTTTCGGCGCTAATAAGCCATCTTCGTTCATTGTGCCAATCCCCACAAATCGGCGAATGTCACCTAAAGTGATACGTACCAACTCATCGGTTTTCAAATCTGCATTAACCGGTACCCGAACTGCTTGACCTTGCATTAAGTAAGGAGCTATCGCATCCGGCACATTCACCTCTGGGAAATCGGCCACGGCCGTGTCCATAGGCAATAACAGAGGGTCGAGTAATACGCTCGGATCTATCTGTTGTTCATGTGCTTGAGCAACTAGCGCTTCAAGTTGTTCTAAAGTGACCATTCTGGCATAGGGATACTGCGCAACTTGGGTGCGGCGCAGCATAATCACATGGGCGCCACAACCGAGCATCTCACCGAGATCGTCTATGATAGTGCGAATATAAGTGCCCTTAGAACAATGAATGTCTAAGGTCAGCTCATCGCCTTCAAGACCGATGAAATTTAGCTCAAATACCGTAATAGGGCGAGATTCACGCGGCACTTCTATGCCTTCACGGGCATATTTATACAGGGGCTGACCCTGATATTTCAGCGCGGAATACATAGAAGGCACTTGCTGAGTTTCACCACGGAAGAAATCAAGCGCGGTTAATAACTGCGCCTCGGTAAAATCAATGGCGCGGGTTTGCACCACTTCACCATCGGAATCACTGGTATCTGTCCGTTCGCCAAGCTTTGCAGTGACTAAATAGCGTTTATCGGCATCCAATAGATGCTGAGAAAACTTAGTCCCTTCGCCTAAGCATACAGGTAACATACCTGTCGCTAACGGATCGAGTGCGCCCGTATGCCCAGCTTTATTCGCATTAAAAAAGCGCTTTACCCTTTGCAATGCAAAGTTAGAACTCATGCCAGTGGATTTATCCAGCAGCACTATCCCATCGATAAAACGACCTTTTGGACGACGAGCCATTAATCTTTACCTTCCGTTTCATCTGCGTCATCAGCAATATCATCACCTAAGACTTCATCTTCAACCGATGCGTCTTCGCTGCCAAATTGCTGTTGCTTCGCTTTGTCTTGGTTGATCACTTGGCTAACTAAGTTAGACATGCGCATACCTTCAACCAGCGAGCTATCGTAGATAAAACGCAGTTCAGGCATGACACGCAGCTTCATACGACCCGCCACTAAAGTGCGGATATAAGGAGCTGCGCTGATCAAAGCGTTTAGCTTTTCTTGAACGACAGCTTTGTCTTCTTCAAAAAAAGTCACAAACACTTTGGCATAGCTGAGATCGCGAGAGACGTCGACGTCATTCACAGTCACAAAGCCAATACGAGGATCTTTCATGTCGCGCTGTAGCACTTGAGCAAGTTCTTGCTGAAGCTGCTGAGCGATTCGACGAGTACGACTGAATTCTTTTGCCATAATATTTCTTACCATAGCTTAAATTGATAAGGGCGGCTAAAGCCGCCCTTATTATCGTTACAGAGTACGAGCAATCTCGACGGTTTCGAATACTTCGATTTGGTCGCCTACGCGAACATCGTTGTAGTTCTTAACGCCAATACCACATTCCATACCATTGCGAACTTCAGCAACGTCGTCTTTAAAGCGACGTAGCGATTCGAGTTCACCTTCGTAGATAACAACGTTATCACGTAGTACGCGAATTGGCGCGCTACGCTTGATGGTACCTTCGGTCACCATACAGCCAGCAATTGCGCCCAGCTTAGGTGACTTGAACACATCACGAACTTCAGCCAGACCGATAATTTGTTGTTTGAACACAGGAGACAGCATACCTGTCATTGCTGCACGAACTTCATCAATCAAATTATAGATAACGCTGTAGTAACGTAAATCAACACTTTCACTTTCGATAGTCTTACGGGCTTGTGCATCGGCACGTACGTTAAAGCCAACCATGATAGCGTTAGAGGCAGCCGCTAAGGTTGCATCCGTTTCAGTCAGTGCACCCACACCGCGAGCGATGATGTTCACTTTCACTTCGTCGGTAGACAAACCTGTTAACGAATCAGTAATCGCTTCCAGTGAACCTTGTACGTCTGCTTTAAGAACGATGTTCAGTTCTTTCACTTCGCCGTCAGTCATGTTCGCAAACATATTTTCTAGCTTAGATTTTTGCTGACGTGCCAGTTTCACATCACGGAACTTACCTTGACGATACAGGGCAACTTCGCGAGCTTTACGTTCGTCACGTACGACTGTTGCTTCATCACCTGCAGACGGAACGCCTGACAGACCTAGAATTTCAACAGGAATAGATGGACCCGCTTCAGTGATTGAACGACCGTTTTCGTCTTTCATTGCACGAATTTTACCGTACTCAAGACCACACAGAACGATATCACCTTGGCGCAGCGTACCTTCTTGAACCAGAATCGTAGCCACAGGGCCGCGACCTTTGTCCAATTGTGATTCAATGACCACACCGGCAGCCATACCATCACGTACCGCTTTCAGTTCGAGAACTTCAGCTTGCAGTAAGATACCTTCTAACAGTTCATCAACGCCTTCACCTGTCTTAGCTGAAACGAAGGCAAACATGTTGTCTCCACCCCAATCTTCAGACATAACACCGTGTTGTGACAATTCGCTCTTAACGCGATCGATATCCGCTTCCGGTTTATCCATCTTGTTCACAGCCACGATTAATGGCACGTTACCGGCTTTAGCATGTTGAATAGCTTCGATTGTTTGCGGCATTACACCGTCATCGGCAGCAACAACTAGCACAACAATATCCGTTGCCTTGGCACCACGGGCACGCATTGCGGTAAACGCGGCGTGACCAGGAGTATCAAGGAAAGTGATCATGCCATTTTCAGTTTCAACATGGTATGCACCGATATGCTGAGTAATACCACCGGCTTCGCCAGCAGCCACTTTAGCGCGGCGAATGTAGTCGAGTAACGAAGTCTTACCGTGGTCAACGTGACCCATGATAGTCACAACTGGTGCACGAGATTCTAGCTTAATGCCATCTTCATCATCACGGTCTTGTAGCACTTGGTGCTCAAGCTCGTTTTCACGGATAAGCACAACTTTGTGACCCATTTCTTCAGCAACTAGCTGGGCAGTCTCTTGATCTAACACTTGGTTGATCGTGACCATAGAACCCATTTTCATCATCTGTTTGATGATTTCAGTCGCTTTCACTGCCATTAAATGCGCAAGTTCAGAAACAGTAACAGTTTCACCGATACGCACATCACGGCTCACGGCTGCCACAGGCTTATTGAAGCCATGCGCCATAGACTCAGGTGCAGTACTGCGGTTACGCATGTGTTTTTCACGGCCGTCACGGGCATCTTTGCCGCCACGTTTTTTCGCGTTGCTCTTGTTACGAGCACGACGTCCGCGTTTTTCTTCATCCAGATCAGAAGTATCTTCAGCAGCACGAGCTACTTTAGATGTCGTGATGTGATGATCACCATTTTTCTCAGCTTCTAAACGTTGGCGCTCTTCTTCGGCCCAGCGCTTAGAATGTTCTTCAGCGAGTAAGCGAGCAGTTTCTGCCGCTTTAGCCGCTTCTTCGTCTTGCTTACGTTTAGTTGCCGCTTCTTGCGCCGCTTTCAAACGTTCAGCTTCTAGACGAGCCGCTTCTGCTTCTGGTGACATATCTTTAACCACTTTCACTTCGGCTGCTGCTTTAGCTTTCGCCTTGGCTTCTGCTTCTACTTTTGCCTTAGCATCTGCTTCAGCTTTCACTTTTGCTGCCGCAGCAGCTTCTGCTTCGGCCTTTGCTTTTGCCAAAGCTTCTGCTTCGGCTTTCGCTTCTTCTTCAGCCTTCAGAGTAGCCTCATTAGCATCACGCTTAACGAAAGTTCGTGTTTTACGAACTTCAACTTTAACATCTTTAGATTGACCACCATTACCGGCCACACTTAGGGTCGATACTGTTTTACGCTGCAGCGTCATTTTCGTTGGCGCATTTTCGCCACCGTGCTGCTTTTTCAGATAATCCAGTAACTGCTGCTTTTCAGCTTCAGTCACTTTATCAGCTTGGCCTTTCTTAATTCCAGCCTGAGAGAATTGCTCAATCAGACGTTCAACACTTTTACCCACTTCCGTGGCCAATTTCTCTACGGTAGTATCTGCCATCAGTTAAATCCCCCTGTTGATCGACTTATGCTTCTTCGCCAAACCAACAGATATTGCGGGCTGCCATGATGAGCTCACCTGCTTTTTCTTCTGTCAATTCTTCAATTTCGATCAAATCATCAATGCCTTGTTCAGCCAAGTCTTCTAGAGTCACAATACCTTTGCTAGCGAAAACATAGGCTAAGTGTCTTTCAACACCTTCAAGTGCTAGCAACTCTTCACTTGGCTCCACACCATCCAGTGCTTCTTCAGTAGCGAGAGCTCGAGTTGAGATCGCCGCTTTTGCACGTTCACGTAAAGCTTCGACGAGATCTTCGTCAAAACCGTCAATCGCCAATAGTTCAGACACAGGCACATAGGCAACTTCTTCGAGCGACGTAAAGCCCTCATCTGCCAGTACTTGTGCAAAATCTTCATCGACATCCAGTGAGTTAACAAATAAATCAACCACCTTGGCACTTTCTGCCTGATGTTTCTTATTCATATCTTCCACTGTCATAACGTTCAGAACCCAACCAGTCAGTTGTGTTGCTAAACGTACGTTCTGGCCATTACGTCCAATGGCTTGTGCCAAACTATCGGCTTCAACAGCGATATCCATAGAATGGTTATCTTCGTCGACTATGATAGAGGCAACATCGGCTGGCGCCATGGCATTGATCACGTATTGTGCTGGATTATCATCCCACAACACGATATCAACACGTTCGCCACCCAGTTCATTCGAAACGGCTTGTACACGCGCACCGCGCATACCCACACACGCACCGATAGGATCGATACGGCGATCATTCGACTTAACGGCGATCTTAGCGCGAGCGCCTGGATCACGAGCAGCGCCCATAATTTCAATCAGTTCGTCAGCGATTTCAGGCACTTCAACACGGAAAAGCTCGATCAGCATTTCAGGTTTAGTACGGCTTAAGAATAACTGTGCACCACGAGCTTCTGGACGTACTGAGTACAATAATGCACGCACACGGTCACCAGGACGGAAAGATTCGCGTGAAATTAAGTCTTCACGGAACAATACGCCGTCAGCGTTATTACCTAAGTCAACCACTACGCTCTCGCGAGTCGCTTTTTTGACCACACCAGTGATTAACTCACCTTCTTGATCTTGGAACTGCTCAACCACTTGCGCACGTTCAGCTTCACGTACTTTCTGTACGATTACTTGCTTAGCGGTTTGAGTGGTAATACGGTCAAACACCACTGACTCGATATCGTCTTCGATAAACTCACCAGGCTGGATGTCCGGATTTTCGTAACGTGCCGCTTCTAACGTGATTTCACGATAAGGGTTTTCTAACGCTTCACCGTGATCATCAACTACCATCCAACGACGGAAAGTATCATAACCACCGGTTTTACGGTCGATAGCAACACGAACGTCAATATCACCTTCGTACTTTTTCTTGGTTGCTGTGGCCAGAGCAATCTCTAGCGCTTCAAAAATTTTCTCGCGTGGAACGGCCTTTTCATTTGAAACCGCCTCAGCGACTAGCAGAATCTCTTTATTCATCTCGTCTTGCCTCGTTCACCTTGAAACCATCAAAACTTAGCGATTAAGTTGCCTTTGCGGATATTATCCAATGCGACAACTAACTCTTTACCATTCACTTTCAGCGAGAGCATTTGCCCGTCGACCGCAGTGATGGCGCCTTTTAAATTACGACTGCCGTCAACCGGCATAGTCAATTGAAGCTTTACATCCTCGCCTACATAGCCCGCGTACTGCTCAGCAGTAAATAAGGGTCTATCTACGCCTGGCGAAGAAACCTCTAGGGTATATTCTGTAGAAATAGGATCTTCAACATCGAGTACAGCACTGACTTGGCGACTTGCATTGGCACAATCTTCAATATTGATACCATTCTCACCATCAATGAACACTCGCAGTGTGGAATGCTTACCCGCTTGAACATATTCAATGCCCCACAGCTGAAAGCCTAATGCTTCCACAGGTACTTTGAGCATTTCTGCCAGTCTGAATTCTAACGTTGCCAAGATTGACCCCCGAAAAAACAAAAAAGGGCTTAATAGCCCTAGTACAACGCCACATACGAAGCATGCGACAAATTTAAAAGTCCCAGATAACAAAAAACCCCGTAATCACGAGGTCATTAATTTCAAGAACCTGTAAACCATAACGAATTCAAACACTATTCGTTACTAGGAGCTGGTTGCGGGGGCCGGATTTGAACCGACGACCTTCGGGTTATGAGCCCGACGAGCTACCATGCTGCTCCACCCCGCGTCAACTGTGTGCAAGTATATTGACTATCGTCATTTCTTGCAATAACTAAGAGAGAACTTATCTCGTCTATCTTAGTTATATTTGGTGCCGAGAGCGGGACTTGAACCCGCACGACCGTTAGGTCACAGCCACCTCAAGGCTGCGCGTCTACCAATTTCGCCACCTCGGCGACACCTTTTACTAGTCAGGAATTTTCGTTTCTGACTTTTGGGTTCCTTGCTCAACAGGTTGGGTAACCTGTTCAGTGTCTGAACCTAAATCTTTCCATGAATCTTCATTTTTTGCGTGATTTGCACTTAAGTTACCAATAAGCAGACTTAAAGTGAAAAACGCAATGGCAAGAATCGCCGTACTGCGTGTCAGGAAATTACCTGAACCGCTTGAACCAAAAAGAGTACCTGATGCACCGGCGCCAAAAGAGGCCCCCATGTCAGCTCCCTTACCTTGCTGAATTAATACTAAGCCTATTAGACCTAATGCAACCAACAAGTAAATAACTACTAGAACTTCATACATATTATGCGCTCATCGCTATGGTACACAGACTTAAAAACTCGCTAGAGTTTAAGCTAGCACCGCCAATCAGTCCACCATCAACATCAGGTTGGGCAAATAAATCTGCAGCATTACTCGGTGTCACACTACCACCGTAGAGAATCCTGATATTTTCTCCGATAAACGGAGACACTTCAGAGAGGCGTTTGCGAATAAACGCATGAACTTCTTGTGCCTGCTCTGGTGTAGCACTTTTACCTGTTCCTACAGCCCAAAGCGGCTCGTAGGCGATAATAGCGTTATCAAAAGCCATAGTGCCATTTTTCTGGATCACTATATCCAACTCTTCAGCAATCACCTCAAAGGTGCGTCTTGCTTCACGTGCCGGACCTGACTCACCCACACATAAAATTGGGGTTAAGCCATGCTTTTGTGCAGCGGCGAATTTCTCCGCTACGATATTACTCGTCTCTCCGTACATACGGCGACGTTCTGAATGCCCGATAATTACATATCGGCATCCTGAATCTTTGAGCATCTGACCTGAAACTTCTCCGGTATAAGCGCCAAAGTCATGTTGACTTAGGTTTTGTGCGCCCATCCTAACAAGTGAACCGTCTAACGCTTCCTTGTTTGCTTCTAGCAGTTGCCTAACGCTCTCTAGATAGATAGAAGGCGGGCATAAAACCACTTCAGCTGAATCATTTTGGAGCTTAGAGGCAAATTTTTTGAACAACTCTTGGGCTAATGCCGCACTGCCGTTCATCTTCCAATTGCCAGCTACCATAGGACGTCTGAGTGCCATCACTGTCTCCTCTGAAAGCGGCGTGAATAATAGCGAACCACTTATTAAGTTACAATAGCTAAATTCGAATTTTTTCAGATATCAGGTTGGAATGCTTATTTTTTACACGCCAAAGCTGTTTTCTGTTCATTTGTGCAGCTAACACCTTAATTTTAAATTGGTATCAGCCGCACTCATTACAAAATTAGCAAATATTAGCTTGCCGATTTTACCGCATCCGCAATCAAATTTGCGTGCGCCAATACTGCACTATGATCGTCACCTTCAACCATGACACGGATCAAAGGTTCAGTACCTGACTTACGTAATAATACTCGGCCACGCACGCCCAGTTGAGATTCAACCTGTGCCTGCGCCGCTTTAACTTTATCTGACTTAAGAGGGTCATGTTCGCCTTCAAAGCGCACATTGACTAACACCTGCGGCAACATTTCCATCGCAGAAGTCAGTTCTTCTAGCGTGGCATCCTGACGACGCATAGCCGCTAACACTAAAATCCCCGCAACTATGCCATCACCAGTTGTGCCGTGATCAAGATTGAGGATATGCCCTGAATTTTCACCGCCAATGCGCCAATCGAGTTCTTTAAGTAGTTCCATCACATAACGGTCGCCCACTTTCGAACGCGCAAAGGGGATGTCTAATGCTTGCAAGGCGAGATCAAGCCCAAGGTTTGACATTAACGTACCAACTACACCACCGCGTAATACGCCACGGGATTTCGCATCACAGGCCAGAATATATAAAATTTGATCGCCGTCGATCACTTCGCCTTTGCTGTTGACCATCATAATACGGTCACCGTCACCGTCGAGTGCAATACCTAAATCGGCACTTTCGGCTAGAACGGTTTCACAAATTTTACCCATGGACGTCGCGCCCACTTTATCATTGATGTTCATCCCGTTGGGTTTATCACCTATAGCAATCACCTCGGCACCTAACTCACGAAACACAGCTGGCGCTATGTGATAAGTTGCGCCATGGGCACAATCAACCACAATTTTTAGCCCAGTTAACGTGTGTTCTGCAGGAAAATTACCTTTGCAATACTCAATATAACGGCCACGGGCATCTTCAATACGCGATACCTTCCCCAATAGATGTGACTCAACACAAACGAGGGGCTTCTCAAGCTCTGCTTCAATTTCTAGCTCTAGGTTATCGTCTAACTTACTGCCGTCGGTGGAGAAAAACTTAATACCGTTATCATAATACGGATTGTGTGACGCGCTGATCACCACCCCAGCTTCGGCGCGAAACGTGCGCGTCAAATAGGCTACTGCTGGCGTTGGCATAGGTCCCATTAACATCACATTAAGGCCTGCAGCAGAAAGGCCAGCTTCTAATGCTGACTCAAACATATAGCCCGAAATACGGGTATCTTTCCCTATAATCACCTTTTTGGTACCACTGCGGGATAACACGCGCCCCGCCGCCCAACCTAACTTAAGCGCAAGCTCAGGCGTCATTTGACCTGAACCGACCTTTCCCCGAATACCGTCAGTTCCAAAAAATTTACGTTCTTTCATATCGCTCCACAAACTCAAATGTGTCCCAATGATTTGGGATCATAATATTAATTAAATGCTTAACGAGAGCATAACGATGCTTAAAAATACGCTTGTGTCGCTTGTAACACCTTGAGCATATCCACAGTTTCAGTAACATCATGCACACGAATGATATGAGCGCCCTTTTGGGCCGCTATCATAGCGCCAGCAAGGCTCCCAGCAAGACGTTCTGAGGTCGGTTTTGCTAAGAGGTTTCCTATCATGCTCTTACGAGACAATCCTATCAATATCGGTAAATCAAACTGGGCAAAACAGTCGAGCTTCGCCAGTAATTCATAGTTATGCTCTAAGCTTTTACCAAAACCAAATCCCGGATCGAGTATTAATAATTCACGGGGGATCCCTGCTCGCAAGCAAGCTTCAATCCGCTCAGTTAAAAAGGCAGAAACTTCTTCAATAACATTATGGTAAGTCGGTGCAAATTGCATGCTTTTGGGTTCACCTTGCATATGCATTAAGCATATGGGGACTTGCAACTCTGCAGCAGCTTCAAGCGCACCGGGTTCCATCAGGGCGCGCACATCGTTAATCAAATGCGCGCCCGCAGCAACAGCTTGACGCATGACTTCAGGCTTACTGGTATCAACCGAAATCCACACATCATGGTGCGCCGCAACATATTTCACTAACGGGATCACCCGCGCAAGTTCATCGGCTAAGCTCACCTCGGCAGCGCCAGGTCTTGTCGACTCACCGCCAATGTCTATCATTCCCGCGCCTTGAGCCACCATGTCATCTGCATGCTGACAGGCAAGCTCATAGGAAGAATATTGACCACCGTCGGAAAAAGAATCGGGAGTGACATTAAGAATCCCCATCACAATGGGTGAAGATAACGCGAGGCGTTTAGTGCCAGCAATCAGTTCAAACACGCATTTACTCCTGTAATACGAACACTTACGATTTTACTCACTGGCATAACTTGCGTCATTAATTTCAAGCCTTCATTTTCTATCCGAAATGACTAACTGTCAGAAGATAAATATCAATGGTGGCAGAGAGTATCAATGACAGCGCAGTCAAATTGCTAACAAGGTAAAACAAGAAAACCCCTTTACGGGGTTTTCTTTGGTTTCACAACACATTACTTAGCTGGAGATTCATCAGGATCTTTCAGTTCTGGCTCAGCAGGTGCAGTCACACTGTCTTCAGCTTTCGCTGCTGGTTCACCATGACCATTGCCTTTATCGTTAGAACCATTGTCATCCACTTGCCAATCAGCAGGCTGACGCACTTCACGGCGTTTCATTAAATCGTCAATTTGAAGTGAATCAATGGTTTCATACTTCATTAAGGCTTCTTTCATTGAGTGCAGAATATCGAGGTTATCCGTCAATATCTGTCTCGCTCTCGCGTAGTTTTTGTCGATAAAGACTTTTACTTCAGCATCGATAATGGTTGCAGTTTCATCGGACATCGCTTTAGCTTTACCCATGCTGCGACCTAAGAAGACTTCACCATCTTCTTCTGCATACAGCAATGGACCTAACTTATCCGAGAAGCCCCACTGAGTCACCATGTTACGCGCAATAGATGTCGCGTATTTGATGTCCTGTGATGCGCCAGTCGACACTTTCTCAGTACCGTAGATAAGCTCTTCTGCTAAACGACCACCGTAGGCGACCGAAATTTGGCTTTCTAACTTACGACGGCTCTGGCTCACTGAGTCAGCTTCGGGTAAGAAGAAAGTGACACCCAGCGCACGGCCGCGAGGAATGATAGTGACCTTGTGCACGGGATCGTGCTCTGGCACTAAACAACCCACAATCGCATGGCCCGCTTCATGGTAAGCAGTCATTTCTTTTTCTGCTTCAGACATCACCATAGAGCGGCGCTCAGCACCCATCATGATTTTATCTTTTGCACGCTCAAATTCTTCCATGCCTACAACTCGGCGATTTCCGCGAGCCGCAAACAGGGCAGCTTCGTTCACTAAGTTAGCTAAATCAGCACCCGAGAAACCTGGCGTACCACGGGCAATCACACTCGCCTTCACATCTTCAGAAAGCGGCACTTTACGCATATGCACTTTCAAAATCTGCTCACGACCACGCACGTCTGGTAAACCAACGACCACTTGACGGTCAAAACGACCCGGACGTAATAACGCAGAATCGAGTACGTCTGGACGGTTAGTTGCCGCGATAACAATAACGCCTTCATTACCTTCGAAGCCGTCCATCTCAACCAGCATTTGGTTCAGTGTTTGCTCACGTTCATCATGACCACCACCTAAACCCGCGCCACGTTGACGACCGACCGCATCGATTTCATCGATGAAGATAATACAAGGTGCCGACTTTTTCGCTTGTTCAAACATGTCACGCACACGGGATGCACCGACACCAACAAACATTTCCACGAAATCAGAACCTGAAATAGTGAAGAAAGGTACTTTAGATTCGCCCGCAATGGCTTTCGCCAGCAAGGTTTTACCTGTACCTGGAGGACCCACCATCAGTACGCCCGTTGGAATTCGGCCGCCCAATTTTTGGAATTTAGTTGGGTCACGCAGGTAATCAACCAGCTCTTTCACTTCTTCTTTTGCTTCATCACAACCAGCAACATCGGCAAAAGTAGTTTTAATCTGATCTTCGCTCATCAGCTTGGCTTTGCTCTTACCAAAGGACATAGCGCCTTTGCCACCGCCGCCTTGCATCTGGCGCATGAAGAAAATCCATACCCCGATAAGCAATAACATCGGGAACCAAGAGATGAAGATTTGGGTAAGGAACCCTGACTCTTCGGCTTCTTGGCCCTTCATAGTGATGCCTTTACGATCAAGATCATTAATTAAATCTTGGTCATATAACGGCATGATAGTAGTGAATTTTTCACCAGTTCGTTTAGCACCTTCAATAGTACGTTGGTCGCTCTTAACTTCAACAGTTGCGACCTGTCCATCACGGACATTATCTAAGAAGGTAGAATAATCCATCTTCTGCGATGACGAAGAAGAGGGGGAGTAACCCTGAAACACTGACATCAGCACAACGGCGATGACAACCCAGAGTATTAGATTTTTTGCCATGTCACTCAAATTACTAGACCTCATTAAGTCTTGCGATTATTAACGCTAGGTTACTACAACTTGTACCCTGTCGCCACAAGATAGACTTCGCGGGAACGAGCCCGTGAAGAGTCTGGTTTACGTGTTTTAACGACTTTAAACACTGCTTTTACCGCTTTCATGTATTCGTCAAAGCCCTCCCCCTGAAAGACTTTTACCGCAAAACAGCCATTAGGAGCCAATACTTGATGGCACATATCTAACGCCAATTCCACTAAATACATGGCACGGGGTTGATCAACACTATCTGAACCACTCATGTTGGGTGCCATATCAGACAACACAACGTCAACTTTAGCATCACCGACGCGAGTAAGTAATGCTTGAAGGACTTTATCTTCACGAAAATCCCCTTGCAAAAAATCGACGCCGACGATGGGATCCATAGGCAAAATGTCACAGGCGATGACTTTACCTCTATCTCCCGCTAATTTAACTGCCACTTGAGACCAACCTCCCGGAGCAGCACCGAGATCAACCACAGTCATGCCTGGGCGAATTAGTTGATCCTTTTGCTGGATCTCCTCAAGCTTAAACGCAGCGCGAGATCGCAAGCCCATTTTTTGGGCGAGTTTGACATAGTGATCATCAAAGTGTTCTAGCATCCAGCGATTAGAACTGGCCGTACGTTTTATACCTGACATTTAAAATCCGCAACAATTGAGAGTTACACAAAGGCTATATAAGGGTAGAATAGCCGTTTTTCAACAGTAACTCAGCAAAAGTTGGTAGAAATGAACTTAACAACCAAACAAAAACAGCATTTAAAAGGTCTAGCGCATCCGCTAAAGCCAGTGGTGCTGCTTGGTGCCAATGGATTGACTGAAGGTGTACTCGCTGAAATTGAAAGCGCACTCGCTTATCATGAACTGATTAAAGTGAAAGTAGCCTCTGCCGACAGAGAGCTAAAAAATGCCATCGTTGATGCCATAGTACGTGAAACTCAATCCGCAAAAGTGCAACTTATTGGTCATATTCTGGTGATTTATCGTCAATCACCAGAAATGAAAATTGCTTTGCCAAAGGCAAAGTAATTTTTCTTGATTTTATCGTGTTAACAAAAAGGCCATTCAATCGAGTGGCCTTTTTGTTTTCGCTGTTAATTTAAGCGATTAGCATAGCCCTAAGGTGTTTCAGAAATCACTTGTTCCTTATAATGCTCAGGCGTTAAGCCTAATAACTCAGGCAATGAGGTACCAACCGAAATCGAAGAGAATGTGCCAGTTAATATACCGATAAACATTGCAATCGAAAATCCTTCCAGCGGTCCACCGCCCATGATCCACAGCGCACCGACCGTCATTAAGGTTGTCCCTGATGTCACCATAGTGCGAGAAAACGTCGCCACAATTGCTTGGTTGTTAATGTCTTGAATCGCAAGCTTTGGCTTAGCAATCAATAATTCACGAATACGGTCAGCGATAATGATCGAATCGTTTAAGGAATAACCTAAAATCGCCAGCACAGCCGCAAGTATCGTTAAATTAAACTCCATCTGAGTCAACGCGAAAAATGCCAACACGAACACTACGTCATGCACTAACGCGAATAGGGCACCCGATGCGAGTCGCCATTCGAAGCGGTAACTTAAATAACCTAATATCGCCAGCATAGCGACTAACAACGCCAAACCGCCCTGCTCAGCCAATTCTTGACCAATCTGCGGCCCGACAACACTGCTGTTAAGCACTTGCACTTCAGAGTTAAGCGGCGCTAATACCTGCTGAATATCGATATTACCTTGCTCTGTATCGGCACTCTTTATATCGGAATAGCGCAACACCCAACGTCCCGGCTCACTGGCGGAGACTACACTCACCTCTTGCTGATAAGCGGCATTAAGTAAAGGTTGCAATTCACTGCTGGTAATTTTTCTATCGATCTGCACTTCGGTGACGACACCGCCAGTAAAATCTAAGCCCCAGTTAAAACCTTTCACGCCGATGATGGTTAATGACACTAGCATCAACAAAATTGAGATAGCACTCGAAACATAACGCCATTTAGTTAGATTAATATTTTTCATGATTATACCTTCACATGACGGCTAGCATCACGTCCATAAACTAAGTTGATCAAGGCCCTTGAAGCAAAGATACCGGTAAACATGCTGGTCAATAGACCTAGACCTAAGGTCAAGGCAAAACCTTGAATTGGACCATTACCTATGGAGTAAAGCACCACTGCAGTGATCATAGTGGTGAAGTTAGCGTCAAAAATAGTAGAAAACGCGCTATCAAAACCCGTATCAATTGCCAGCGCAAAACTGCGACCTTCCTTTAACTTATCTTTTATTCGCTCGAAAATCAGCACATTGGTATCGACAGCCATACCGACTGTTAACACCAAACCCGCAATACCAGGTAAGGTCAACACAGCGCCAGGGATAAGCGCCAGTAAACCAAACAGGATCACCATATTGGAGATCAGCGCTATATTCGCCACCCAGCCGAGACGGCGATACCAAAGCGCCATAAACAGCAAGGTAATCCCCATCCCTAAACCAAGGGCCGCAAAACCGTTTTCAATGTTTTCAGCACCCAGCGTCGGGCCAATAGTGCGCTCTTCAACAATAGTCACTGGCGCCGTCATAGAGCCAGCTCGCAGTAACAGAGCTAATTGTTGTGCTTCTTGATAGGAGCCTGCACCCGTAATGCGAAAACGGTCTCCAAGTTGGGATTGAATAGTCGCAACACTGATAATCTCTTGTGTTTGCTTTGCCTTACCTTGCTCATCACGGCTGTATTCGCTGTAAGACGTCGCCATAGGTTTGCCGATATTGGTACGGGAAAACTCAGACATTTTCTGCCCGCCCACACGGTCAAGGTTAATGTTCACCTCCGCCATGCCCATCTCACCTAAACTCGCCCTCGCATCGACAATATGATCGCCACCCAGCACTGGTGTGCGGCTCACATAAATAGGCTTACCAGACTTGTCATTGAGCACCATAGCATTAACGGAGCCAGACTCTTTAACCTCGAAAAAGGCCAGACTCGCCGTAGCACCGATAACGTTTTTAGCGGCTGCAGGATCTTGTACTCCAGGCAATTCAATCCGAATTCGATGCTCCCCTTGACGCTGCACTAAAGCTTCAGTGATACCGAGTTCTTCAATACGGCTGCGCATCACTTGTAAGTTTTGCTGCACTGTCAAATTACGCAGTTTCGTTTGCTCTTCTTGGCTCAACTTAATCAGTAAACCCGCGCCATCTGCATTGGATAGCTGCCAATTAGGATAGGACTCTTTCATCATTTGACGCACAGCAGCACGGGCGTCATTATCGGGCAACGTCATGTTTAACTGATGACTTTGGTCCAAATGCACGCTGGCACCACGAATTTTCTGCTCACGGATGAATTGACGTAGCGAATCAACAAGCGTCTCGGCCTGAGTTTGATAAACAGGATCAATATCAACATCGAGTAAGAACTGTACGCCACCGCGCAAGTCGAGCCCGAGTTTAATCGGCTGAAAGCCTAAGTTTTGTAACCAACTTGGCGCCGCACTGGCAAGGGATAAAGTCAATTCTTTTGGCTCTGCGACCATAGAAGAGACTAAAGTTTTGACTAAGGTTTGTTGGTTATCCGCATCGAGGACAATTAAGGTTTCACCATTTTTTTGGTCGATACGTTTTACCGTCACGCCTTCAGCTTGTAGCTTATCTCGAAGGGCAATAGGTGTGAGCGTTAACCCCGCCTTCGCGCCCACCTGCACCGCAGCATCCTCACCGTAAAATGTCGGCAAAGCACTGAATAGCATCACTATAATAGTGACAATAAGCACTAAGTATTTCCAAGCTGAATAGTGATTTAGCAGCCGTTGATTGGGTTTTCTTTCCATGGGATTAACTCGCTATTTAACGCTCAGCATTTGAATCAAATCGCTAAGCGAACATATTGATATCAGTCCGAAACACGTAATTGAGTCCCAGCGGCTAAGCTCGTAAGGCTCAAATCATCACTGCTTACTTAAGCAGCTATAAAAAGTTTCGGTGAGTACAAAAAGGCAACAGCATGAAAAATCGATAAGAGTAGGCTCCTATCAACGTCATGCCTAAATAGGCGAGCTAAGCGGCTTGTTGGCTAAATCGATATTGAAGATTTGAGACTTTCCAACCCGAAATTCGGGCGGGGGAAGAAACAGCAGAAAGCGTCCAATCTGATGTGATATCAAGATCAGTGGGTTCAACGACATTGGATGTCGGTTCGGCAGTAAAGTCTACAGCGAGTACATATACTGGCTTGACCTCACGCACATCGTGCTGGGCAAGACTGATAAATCGCGGCGAATTTATCGGGGCAAAATCTAAGTCATCAGAATGACTTAGATAGTCAGAGCTCGGACAAGGTGCTGGCTGTGATTCTGAGTCTGCACTGACTAGATCGGTATCATGACTATTCGGCGAGCCGCAGCTTTCAACGGTTTGCGCATCAGATTGGGCGATAACATCGGCATTGGGCAAGCTTTGAGGCTCAGCGCTTAGTTTTGTATGGGGAGTCGAGCTATCAAGACTCACAGTATGCATCTGAGCCGTTTGTTTCAGAGTAGTGTGTTTCTGACCCATATGCATCTGAACATAATGGCGAGTTGCATCACTGCGCTGTACTGAGGGTTTTGGCGCATAGCTAGCCGAGTGCGCAATCAACATGATCGCCACGCAAACTAACATCAATCCTGTACGCCAATGTTTGACCAAAGCGTGCCCTCTTATAAAACATTATCAAACTAAAGATGAACCTATTCACTGTTCGCTTTTGATGCTTAACTGTGGGTCCATAAAGTGAAACTCGCGCAAAAAAACAACATACACATTTCGCCAATGTTGATTTTGCTAGGATGGCAGCTTAGGTAAAAACCTACAAAGAGACAAATTAAACTTTGTCCATCTTACCCCGAATTCAACGCTGAAGCGCGGTCGATATCCTTGGCTAAAGCCCTAAATTCGAGCCCTAAATTCAAGCCGTAAACAAACTTAATTCGCGAATAACAAAAAACCGCCCTAGGACGGTTTTAGCGATATCGCATGAGTCACGCTCACGACACTATAAGTAAAGTATTATAAGCAGATTATAAATACTGTACTGAGATGATTTCGTAATCTGTCATACCACCTGGCGTAGTAATAGACACTTCATCACCTTCATTTTTGCCGACTAAACCGCGGGCTATTGGTGAATTCACTGAAATCAGGTTTTCTTTAATATTCGCTTCGTCATCGCCGACTATGCGATAAGTCACTTCAACATCGGTATCGAGATTTAAAATAGTCACAGTGGCGCCAAAAATGATACGACCGTTATTCACCATCTTAGTGACGTCGATAATTTGCGCGTTAGATAACTTCCCCTCAATATCACGGATACGTGCTTCACAAATACCTTGTTCCTCACGAGCCGCATGGTATTCCGCGTTTTCTTTCAAGTCACCTAACTCTCTCGCTGAAGCAATTGCTTCAGTGATTTTAGGGCGACGGTCAAACTTGAGAATATCTAACTCTTTACGCAGCTGCTCTGCACCGACAACTGTCATAGGAACCTTAGTCATAACTTCTTTCGTCTCCTTTAAAACAAAAGCAACCCGTGCCAACGCTAAGGTCAACACAGTCAAATGAGGGTGGAATTGCGCTATTCTAATCGTTATGCGCTTTTGATGCACCAAGAACTATGCATTGACGCAGCTTACCCAACCTTAAGCAGAGTTACCAGTAATCAAATTCAAATCTGTATACCTAAGGAAATTTCGCACACGTTTTAGTACGAAATGAATACAAAAATGCCCACTCGCCATTTAGACCGTGGGCATAAAGACTCAAAGCAAAAACCTCAAATTAGAGGTTAACTCACTTATTCAAGCCCAGCCTCAAAGGTCAAAAATATTTCGCTAACCGTTTTATCAGCAAGGGATTTATCTGAATTAGGGCGCTCAATTGCCGCATGTAAGAGATAACGTCCTGCTGAAGGTAAGATCATTGAAACTTTACCGTCTTTATCTGAGGTAAATTCGATTTCCTCTGGTTTGTTACGATATAAGCTACCGTCTTTCATAATGGCGACTTTAACGCCTTCAACGGGCTTACCATCGAAAACAAATTGCAGGGTAGCAGCTTCGTTCTCAACAATATCAGCAGGATGAGTCACAGGCACTAGTTCTAAATATTCCCCCTTAGGCTTTAACACTTCCTCAGTTGGCTTATTACGTGTGACATAGGTTTCAACCCGCGACACATTTAAAGAACTTTCAAGTTCATAGGCTCCCTTTGGCATAGCAGCAGTTGTGGCTTTTTTATCCATACGGCTGCGTACAACCCCTTCTTTTCCTTTAACTTTATATTGAGAAAAATAACGAGGTGAAACTTCTTTTTCAAACTTATAAGTGCCATCTTGCATCAGTTGCACATCAAACACCGACTTACGTCCGCCCGTGTAACTTGAGCTTGGAGACGTTGGTTTTCCATTTGGCTGTAACACACGCACATCACTGGCACTAAAAGGTTTATCCATCATAAACACTTGATTGCTGGCAGACACATCTGAAGTAATCCACACAATTTCTTCACTTTCAGCCGAAACGTTGAAGTGGCTAGGTAAAATCCATCTGTCGTGGCTACTTGCCAATGGGCTAATGCAAAGTGTGCTAAGTAATGCAATAAGACGTAATTTCATGCCTTTTCCTTAAGTTTAACAATTAATATACGGGCTAAATATTTAATGGATTGACTCAACGAGCCATGCCGCTTAAGCGTAAGTCGATAACGCCAGTTTCTGTCGTAGCGGGCAACTGCACAGAGAAATCTCCCGCAGCTAAATCGATATTTTGTCGTACAAGATCGCGACCACCGTGTTCACGCACCACTTCAATAAATACAGTGTAAGTGGCAGGTTCAAGCACTTTTCCCGCCTCATCTTTTAAATCCCAATCGATTTTGTAATGACCCGCGGGACGTGTCGCAGATGCAATACCGTCAACAAAGCTCATATCTTCGCGTCCGGCTTTACGCCACCAACGACGGATATCTTTCAACCATTTATGGCCTTCATCCCATACCCAAAGGCTTAAGGTTTTAACCGTTTGCCCCTTGGCATCCTCAACCCATACGGCCACATAGGGTCTGTGATATTGCCCTTCGGTAATTTCAGGCAAGGTTAAATCGACTGTCATTTTAGGCGTCGCAAACGCCACAGAACTGACAAACAAAGCACTCACCGCAATGGTGCGAATAAGATGACGCATACTCGGCCTATACTCCTTATGGAACAAAATAAACATACACAAGCCCGCAACTACTGCTGACGAGTACCATGTATAACAATGACTTTTTGAGGCGCTTGGTTTGAGGCAACAACAAATAAGCCCCAGTGAGCGAAAATAAAATGATAAGCACAGCGCTGAGATCGAGTATCCAAGCCCAAGCTGTGCCTGTGTTACGGCCCTTATGCAAATCATTCACTACGGCAACGACACCGTAATCTAAGGTTTCGACATAGGCTTGCCCGTCGAGTAAGTCCAAAGTCAGGCTGCGGTAAGTACCAGGTCCTTTGCTGACTAAACTAATTTCATCTTCATCGATATCGGCGCTCGCCATATCCATAGCCCATTCACTTTTCAACCAATGACCCGCAGCCAGACGCCATTGTGAGTCTTGGGCATTAACGGGTAACAAATAGGCAGGGATTGGCACTTGTTCCCGCTTAGGTTCCTGATCAGCTTGAGAAAACCAATTAGGATGATTTAACGTTATACCTGTCACCGCAAAAAACAGCATCAGCAACAATAAAGCCATAGACACATAAACATGAATAATGCGGGCAAAGGACAAAGATGACTTACTGACTCTTAATTTCAATGATGCACTCTCAAAAACAAACCAAAGAGAAATACCTCCAGAGTCTGCTTTCCCTATGCAGCTAAAGAGAGAAATGAGCTGCATTAAACTAATTTAATGCGCCGAGATTAAATGAGATCGATTATCAAACAGAACAAAGTTTACAAACTTTACATATTCAATACTGAAAAAGAAATTAAAAAGTAAGAAGAAAAATAAGTGCTAAAAATAAAGCACTTAGGGGTAAATCTGTTTTTAGCACTCAAAAACCATTACCTTCGATTAAATTAGCAGCAAATAATTTATTGTATCACCTGTAAATACCTTTCAAATTCATAAGGATAAAATCCAACATTTGGGTTAATTTTTTTGCTTAAAATTTACTTTGCCACCCTCTCGTTTACCTTATGCCAATCAGCTACAATCCGCCGCCGGCGACTTGCTGGTACTTCCAAGGAAATATCATCTTGAGTACATCTCTGCTCAAAAAAATGCGCTGCCTGCATATTGTGTGGCTCGCATTAATGCTCAACGCCTGCGTTGCACCACTATTATTAATGTCACCTCAAGGCCAGCTCATGTGGGCCCTGCTTAAACCCCTTGTCGGTTTAGATCCGAACGATGTCGGATTATTCGAACAACCGCTCATCAAAAACCGTATGCAGGAATTGCTGGGTAAAAATTACGATACCACCCTATCCCTGCTCAAAACGGCCGACAAGATCCAACAGGAAGGTCCACTCATCTACTTAGTGTCGACTTACACCCCTGTCCCCGAAATGGCCGAAAAAGCGGGTCTAGTTTGGAACTCAGACACCAACCAAATGGCAGTCATGCTGATGAAAGGCGGTGCACCCTTAGTGATTTCTGAGCAATTCAGTAATCAGGCAGAAAAACGGGTCCCTAGTTGGCCGAAGGAATTAGCCGACTATACCGATCCACAGAAGTTACAACAAAAAGCCTTAGAAGCGGGGGCAAATCAAGTACAGCAACAGTTAGCAATACCTGATGCAGTCAAAGCCGTTGCAACAGGTGATGTTAAAGCGGCCCAAGGTGCCGTTATTGATAGTGCGGTCACACAGAATGCCGTCATTAAGAATGCTGCAATGCCAATCAATATCACTGAAGCGGCTGCAAAAGTCGCCGTTCCAGCGGCTCCAGCAGAAATAAAATCGCCACCCGTTGCTCCTGAAGTCAAAAAGCAATAAAACGGATCACCACAGTGCCAGCTCAAATGGCACTGTGGATTAACTTTGAAAATAGCTGAATTGCCACAACCAACGGGAATTATAGAGACAAGGGAAAGGCTGGACGGGCTAATTGAAGGGAAACTGAAAGCAAAATAACGCTAAGCTGAAAATAGTTAAAAGTCAGAAAGCAAAAAGCCTGTCCGAAGACAGGCTTTTTAACTTTTTGGCTGGGGTACAAGGATTCGAACCTTGGGATGCCGAGATCAAAACCCGGTGCCTTACCACTTGGCGATACCCCAATAAACTTGTTTAATCTTCTATAGAAGATTGCATTTTGATGGTACGGGAAGAGAGACTTGAACTCTCACACCTCGCGGCACCAGAACCTAAATCTGGCGTGTCTACCAATTTCACCATTCCCGCATCAAAATGTACCAAAATTGCCTATTCAACATTTTTGGATTTTTCTCTGATAAATCACTTTAACAGAGTTAAATATGGTAGCAATGGCGGGACTTGAACCTGCGACCCCAGCATTATGAGTGCTGTGCTCTAACCAGCTGAGCTACATTGCCAATGGCTGGGGTACAAGGATTCGAACCTTGGAATGCCGAGATCAAAACCCGGTGCCTTACCACTTGGCGATACCCCAATCAACTTGGAAACTGAGAAAAAATGGCTGGGGTACAAGGATTCGAACCTTGGAATGCCGAGATCAAAACCCGGTGCCTTACCACTTGGCGATACCCCAACTAACTCTGTTTCAAACATCCGCTATCGCCGATGTTTCTAAATTCATATATCTAAAAAATGGTACGGGAAGAGAGACTTGAACTCTCACACCTTGCGGCACCAGAACCTAAATCTGGCGTGTCTACCAATTTCACCATTCCCGCACAGCTTCATGTTTACATCGTGAAGAGATGCTAGCAATCAATGCTAGAGTAAAATCGTGATTCATTTTATATAAGAAATTTATCTTAAATAAAATGGTAGCAATGGCGGGACTTGAACCTGCGACCCCAGCATTATGAGTGCTGTGCTCTAACCAGCTGAGCTACATTGCCACATCGATATTACGCGCCCCTCTCAGCGAGGAACGGGGCGTATTATGCTTATTCGAGGTATCTAGGTCAACAGCTTTTTTTCGCTATTTCCCTTAGGTTAAGCTGTTCGGCTATTACTTCACCAAACTGAGCAACAGATGTGCTAAATAACACCTTGTTGCCCATACTTAGCTTAATTTATCGAGACTTACAGCGTGAATAAGCTTTGTTATACGTTAAACAGGAAATGCATCACATCGCCATCTTTAACAATATAGGTTTTACCTTCCACCCGTAACTTACCGGCTTCTTTCGCGCCAGCTTCACCTTTGTGGGCAATAAAGTCGTCAAATGCCATCACTTGGGCACGGATAAAACCGCGTTCAAAATCGGTATGGATAACGCCTGCCGCTTGCGGAGCACTCGCACCCACTGGCACAGTCCAAGCACGCACTTCTTTCACGCCTGCGGTGAAATAGGTTTGCAGATTCAGTAATTCATAACCTGCGCGGATCACACGATCTAAACCTGGTTCTTCGATACCCAGATCCGCCATGAACTCATCGCGCTCCTCGATTTCCATCTCGGCCAGTTCAGATTCAATCGCCGCACATACGGCAACAACGATAGCGTTTTCAGTCGCAGCAATGGCGCGAACGGCATCTAAGTGCGGGTTATTTTCAAAACCATCTTCCGCAACGTTAGCAATATACATGGTCGGTTTTAAGGTTAAGAAGTTCAGGTAAGCCACCGCTTCCAGCTCTTCTTTCGATAAATCCATAGAACGCAACATTTTAGCTTCGTCTAAAATGGGGCGCATTTTTTCTAATACTTCCACTTCAAACTTAGCGTCTTTATCGCCACCTTTAGCACGTTTCTGCTGACGCTGAACAGCACGCTCTAAACTGTCTAAGTCAGCTAAGGCTAATTCAGTGTTGATGACTTCAATATCGCCAGCAGGGTCAACCTTGTTAGCAACGTGAACAATGTTGTCATCATCAAAACAACGTACTACATGACCAATAGCATCGGTTTCACGGATGTTAGCGAGGAACTTGTTACCTAAGCCTTCGCCTTTAGATGCGCCAGCCACAAGACCCGCAATATCCACGAATTCCATGGTGGTAGGTAACACACGTTGTGGATTCACAATCGCAGCTAACGCATCCAGACGTGGATCCGGCACAGGTACAACACCAGTGTTAGGTTCAATGGTACAAAACGGGAAGTTAGCCGCTTCGATGCCAGCCTTAGTTAACGCATTAAAAAGCGTTGATTTACCTACGTTAGGAAGACCAACAATGCCGCATTTAAAACCCATATGCTTACCTTTCTCTCGATTATTGGCTGACAAGTCACACTCATCAGCGAGGTTTAGTCGTCCTGCCCTATGGCAGCACATTACTGAATAATTAAATCACTTGAATCACTTAACACTTAAGTCTCGCCAAAGGCAAAACCTACTCCGCTTTAAAGGAGTGTAATCTGTTCATGGCTTTCACCATGTCTTGTTTAAACAAAATTTCGGTAGAACGCACGGCTTCATCTATCGCCGCCTCGATAAGCTCTTGCTCTTTAGCAGGTGCTTTTCCCAGTACGTAACCACTCACTTGATTTTTATCACCGGGATGACCGATACCTAAGCGTAAACGGTAGAAGTTTTTATCGTTAGCCAGTTTAGCAATAATATCTTTCAGACCATTGTGGCCGCCATGACCGCCACCGAGCTTAAACTTAGCCACACCGGGCGGCAGATCGAGTTCATCGTGAGCGACCAGAATCTCTTCCGGCGTGATACGAAAAAAATTCGCCAAAGCGCCAACCGCTTTACCGCTTAAATTCATATAAGTCGTCGGGATCAATAAGCGGACATCTTTACCGTGCAATACGGCTCTGGCGGTCAAACCAAAATACTTACTATCGGCCACTAAAGTCACGCCGCAAATTCTCGCTAACTCAAGTACGTACCAAGCCCCCGCATTATGGCGAGTGTGTGCATATTCAGCACCTGGATTAGCCAGACCAACTATTAATTTTATTTCGCTCATGACACTCAATATCGTTATTTCGTCGATGACAGCCGCGCAAAGTGCCGACTGAACTGACCATACCTGCTAAAAACGCGGCATTTTAGCACTCAAACCCCAAGTCAACAAATGCCACGTCATCGCACAGGAGCAGAACACAAGGTCAGAACACAGAACAACTCAGCGTTAATTAAGTCCCATAGCATATTTAAGGACTGTCTTTTTGAGCGGGGAATTGATGTTTGCCAACTTTAACGCGCCATTACGCAGCAGCTTTAGCGGCAGAATATCGTTGCTAAAACCGGCGTAAAACAAATCCATCGCCGTCATCATCAATTGATTATCGCGATAACGCTTGCGCTGATATTGGGCAAGCACTTCATTCGACCACCAGAGATTATTTTGAGTTAATGCCTCTTTTATTACCGCCAAAAACGCTTCGACATCCTTAAACCCAAGGTTCACCCCTTGGCCAGCGAGGGGATTAATGGTGTGGGCGGCATCGCCTAAAATCACCACGTTCTGACTATAGTAGCGCTGGGCATGCCGACGAGTGAGGCCAAAACTGCCTTTATTCTCAACGGTAAAATCAGCGTCCAAACGTGCTGGAAAATGCACTCTTATCTGATCTGCAAGCTGTTTATTATTAAGCTGCATTAACTGCTTAATTCGATTGGCATCGTCGTACCACACCAGCGAAGCGTTATTGCCAGGTAAAGGTAATAATGAACGCGGTCCTTTGGGCGTAAACTGCTGCCAAGTCACATCCTGTTGCCCCTGTGCGGTGTTGATATTAATCAACATGGCCGATTGAGCGTAATCCCAACCCGAAATGCCAATTCCCGCCCATTGGCGTACCTGCGAGTGAGCACCATCGGCGCCAACCAACAACTTAGCGGTCAGTTTACTATTTGACTGTAAGTGCACGCTCACACCGTCGCTATCGCGGGCAAATGCCACCACTTTATCGGGACAATATAAGGTGATGCCAGCCAATTGTGTCATCTGTTGCCACAGGGCAAGTTGGATTAAACGGTTTTCGACTATATGACCTAAATGGCTGGCGCCAATTTGTGAACAGTGGAATTGGGTGATGCAGCCATCGAGCTCCCAAGTTTCTAAGCCCAAATAAGGCACATTACGCATCTTGAGCAATGAGTCCAAGGCGCCAAGACGTTCAAGCAGCGTTTCAGAAGCCACACTGATGGCCGAGACTCGCACATCTAATGGCTGTTCGGCTTGATAAGCTTCTGGCGCAAAAGATTCAATCACCGCCACTTGCAAACCCTGTTGGGCTAATCCAATTGCCGTCGCCGCACCGACCATACCGCCGCCGACAAGAATGACATCGAACTCAGTACTTTCAGCATGAGTGCCTTCTGCATGAGTGACGTCAGCATGAGTCACGTTAGAATCTGTGGTGTCGGATATCATCTGTGCATGTGTCTCTTCAATCTGGCTCATCCTACTTACCACCTTAGTTAGCACCTTTAAGCCCTTCTGTATTTCTGCCTAAGCGACTTTTCACAAACCCGCTTGATTATGCCTTATATCAAGATACCACGGAAATGTTGAGCGCATTTCGATTCGAAATCCGTGAAGACATAGGCATTCAAGCCCGAATAGTTTGCTGGAAATAACGAAAGCTCAACCTGTTAACAATATTAATCTTGCCAAAATGCAGCCGAACAATAAAAACCTAGCATTTGTGAGGGTATCGCCCTTGGCAAAAGCCAACAGCTAAAAGTGTGGACAAAGCTGGTCAGCAGCCGTAACAGCAGGTAAAATGTCGCGCTATTTTTATTGGTCATCTTAGGGCGACACAACTGATGAGTAAGAAACTCCATATCAAGACTTGGGGCTGTCAAATGAATGAGTATGACTCATCCAAGATGGCTGATCTGTTAGGCGAATACCAAGGTTATACCTTGACTGAAGAAGCGTCTGAGGCAGACATTCTCCTGCTCAACACTTGTTCTATCCGCGAAAAAGCGCAAGAAAAAGTGTTCCATCAGCTAGGACGCTGGAAGACGCTTAAAGATAAAAATCCCAATTTGATTATTGGCGTGGGCGGCTGCGTTGCCTCACAAGAAGGCAAAGCCATTAAAGACAGAGCCCAATGTGTCGACATTATTTTCGGACCACAAACCTTGCACCGTCTGCCCGAGATGATCGAGCAAGTGCGTCGTGGCGACAAAGCGGTTATCGATATCAGCTTCCCTGAAATCGAAAAATTCGACCGTCTGCCAGAGCCACGCGCCGAAGGCCCAACCGCGTTTGTGTCTATCATGGAAGGTTGCAGCAAATACTGCTCGTTCTGTGTTGTACCTTATACTCGCGGCGAAGAAGTCAGCCGTCCATCGGACGATATTATCCTTGAAATCGCCCAATTGGCGGAGCAAGGTGTGCGCGAAGTAAACCTACTAGGTCAAAACGTGAATGCCTATCGCGGCGCAACTCACGATGGCGCAATTTGTACTTTTGCGGAATTACTGCGCTTCGTGGCAGCCATCGACGGTATCGACCGTATCCGCTTCACGACCAGTCACCCGATTGAATTTACACAAGATATCATCGACGTTTACGAAGATACCCCTGAGCTTGTAAGCTTCTTGCACTTGCCAGTGCAATCGGGTTCTGACCGTATTCTCACAGCGATGAAACGCGGCCATATGGCGATTGAATATAAGTCAATCATCCGCCGCCTGCGTAAAGCCCGTGAAGGCATTCAAATCAGCTCAGACTTTATCATTGGCTTCCCAGGCGAAACCAAAGAAGACTTCGCTGATACCATGAAGTTGATTGAAGACATAGGTTTCGACCACAGCTTCAGCTTTATCTATAGCGCACGTCCGGGCACGCCAGCGGCGGATTTACCCGATAACGTCGATATGGAAGAGAAAAAACAACGTCTGGCGATTCTGCAAGATCGCATCACCCAGCAAGCCATGCGCTACAGTCGCCACATGATGGGCACAGTGCAACGTATTCTGGTTGAAGGGCCATCGGTGAAAAATCCTATGGAACTGCGCGGCCGTACTGAGAACAACCGAGTGGTGAACTTCGAAGGTCAACCAAAACACATTGGTACTTTCGTGGATGTAGAAATTGTCGACGTTTACACTAACTCACTGCGCGGTGTCTTTATCCGCGGCGAAGATGAAATGGATCT
This sequence comes from Shewanella oncorhynchi, assembly GCF_030848765.1. Lineage (NCBI taxonomy): Bacteria > Pseudomonadati > Pseudomonadota > Gammaproteobacteria > Alteromonadales > Shewanellaceae > Shewanella > Shewanella oncorhynchi. Next base: position 1,169,297 of record NZ_CP132914.1, on the reverse strand, counting down.
ACGTCGTAGCCTGCGTCCGGCAGAAATTCTGGCCAAGCGCAAGCAAGATGATGAACTGGGTGTGACTCAATTTAAGCCATAAGCGTTAAATCGGCTTAAACAGTACCGATATCAGTACCTATATAAAGAAGGGCGACTTAGTCGCCCTTTTGCTTTAACGCACTTTTATTTAAGTCTACCGAGGCAATTGCTATTTTCCGTTAGCAATTATCGGCTATGGCTCGTAAACTAAAATTATCTTGCGATGGTTAACCAACCTCGTACCCTGCTTTCTTATTCGCTATTGGGAGTGCTATTTGTCCAGTAAATTAACTACCATGAATCTGTATCTCGAACCCGCAGAAACACGCCGTTTGGCTTCACTGTGCGGTCCATTCGATGACAATATCAAGCAGATAGAACGTCGCGTTGGCGTTGAAATCGTCCGTAAGAACAATCATTTCCAGATCACCGGACTGCCACGCAATTGTTTAAGCGCCAACAACTTACTAAAAGAACTCTACATCGAGACCCAAACGGTTAAAGGCAGCACGCCCGATCTTGAGCCTGAGCAAGTCCATATCGCCATTCAAGCGGCCATTGCCCTAGAGCAAGCAGACGCTAACGACGACAGCGGTATTAATATCAAAACCCGCCGCGGTGTCATTAAGCCACGCAATCCGAATCAAAGCTTGTATGTGGCCAATATTACGCGTCACGATATTACCTTCGGTATTGGTCCTGCAGGAACGGGCAAAACCTACCTTGCCGTAGCAGCGGCAGTAGATGCGTTAGAGCGCCAAGAAGTGCGCCGCATTCTGCTGACTCGCCCTGCGGTGGAAGCGGGTGAAAAACTCGGTTTCTTACCCGGTGACTTAAGTCAAAAGGTCGACCCTTATCTACGCCCCCTCTACGATGCCCTGTTCGAAATGCTTGGCTTTGAAAAAGTGGAACGCTTAATCGAGAAAAATGTAATAGAAGTGGCGCCGCTTGCCTATATGCGCGGTCGTACCCTGAACGATGCCTTTATTATTCTCGATGAAAGCCAAAACACCACAATCGAGCAGATGAAGATGTTCCTTACCCGTATCGGTTTCAATTCCCGTGCGGTGATCACAGGCGACATCACTCAAACCGACTTACCTAAACATCAAAAGTCAGGGCTACGTCACGCGATTGAAGTGTTAAGCCAAGTCGAAGAAATCAGCTTTAACTTTTTTGTCTCCCAAGATGTAGTGCGCCATCCTGTGGTTGCCCGTATCGTTGAAGCCTATGAAGCCTTCGAGTTAAAAGAGCAAACCTTAAAAGCCAAAAAAGAAAGCCAGTACCAAAAGCAACAGCAGGAAGCCGCAACACATGAGTCTTGAGTTAGCCTTAGATATTCAACATGCCAGCACCAGTGAGTGGCTACCAACGGACGAACAATTCGCCCTTTGGGTCACTACCGCAATTGGCAATAGCATGGATGAAGCTGAATTAACCATACGTATCGTCGATAGCCGCGAGAGCCAAATGCTCAACAATACCTATCGCGGTAAAGACAAACCGACCAATGTGCTGTCATTTCCCTTTGAAGCACCACCAGAAATTGAACTTCCTTTACTCGGAGATCTTGTCATTTGCGCGGCAGTCGTTGAAAATGAAGCCCGTGAACAACAAAAACCACTAGAAGCGCACTGGGCACACATGGTTGTACATGGTTGCTTGCATCTGCTAGGGTATGATCACATCGACGATGAAGAAGCCGAAGAGATGGAGTCATTAGAGACTCAACTCATTGAAAGCTTAGGTTTTACTGACCCATATAAGGAACAATAATTAGCTAAGATAATCCCTATCAAAAGCTAATGAGAAAACTATGAGTGACGATATCCCCCCTAGTACGAACGCCCACAAGAAAGGTTGGTTTGATAGAGTAAGTCAGCTATTTCAGGGCGAACCTCAAAATCGCGAAGATCTAGTCGATGTGATTGATGGTGCCGAGCAGCGCGATTTGATCACCCAAGACACCCGCGAGATGATAAAAGGTGTATTAGACGTTTCTGATATGCGTGTTCGGGATATCATGATCCCAAGAGCTCAAATTGTCGCCCTCCAGATAGACAACTCGGTCGAAGAGTTACTTGCGACTGTGATTGGTTCAGGTCACTCGCGCTTCCCCGTTGTTAACGAAGATAAAGACCATATCGAAGGCATATTGCTTGCCAAAGATTTGATCCCTTACGGTTTCTCCAACAGTGATGAGCCCTTCTCACTGGATCGCGTGATCCGTCCCGCCGTGGTTGTGCCCGAAAGCAAACGCGTCGATGTTCTGCTAAAAGAATTCCGCTCTCAACGCTACCATATGGCGATTGTGGTTGACGAGTACGGCGGTGTATCGGGACTCGTGACTATCGAAGATATTCTTGAAGAAATTGTCGGCGAGATTGAAGACGAATTCGACCACGATAGCACTGAAGAAACCGAGATCCGCAAAGTTGGTAACACGGTTTATATGGTTAAAGCCTTGACGCCAATCGAAGATTTCAACGAAGAATTCAACACTGAATTCAGCGATGAAGAGTTTGATACCGTCGGCGGCTTAGTCTCACACGCCTTTGGCCATCTGCCAGAACGTAACGAGAGCATCATCATTGAAGGCATAGAATTTAAAGTCATCAATGCTGACACTAGGCGTTTAATCCAACTCAGAGTTAAACTCCCCGATCCTAATACTGGCGAAGACGTAGAATAATCACTCGTGCTAAAAAAAATCCGGGCTTTTGCCCAACAACAGTCCCAACCTAGTGCTGTGAGACTCGTACTGGCATTTGCCCTTGGCGCCAGTACGGCGCTTTCATTTGCGCCCTATTCCATTTGGATAATCTATCCGTTTGCCATGGCGATTGCCCTCTGGCACAGCCGAACGCTGAGCGCTAAGGCAAGCTTTTACTATTGGTTAAGCTTTGGATTTGGCTGTTTTGCCGTAGGGATCAGCTGGGTTCACGTGAGCATGGATACCTTTGGTGGTATGCCGCTCATTGCCTCCGTTGGGTTAATGGCCTTGTTAGCCTTGTATTTAGCCTTGTATCCCGCTCTAACTGGTTTAGCGCTGGTTTGGTTAACTAAAACGCTGAGCCATGATGGTAAAACTCGATTTGGTCTTTGGCGTAATCTCGCCCTATTCCCCGCGTTATGGACCTTGACCGAATGGGCTCGTGGCTGGGTAATGACAGGCTTCCCTTGGTTATGGGCGGGTTACTCGCAAACTCAAGGGCCGCTAAAACCCCTTGCCAGTATCATAGGCACACTGGGAATAAGTTTTGTATTGGCCATGTTCGCTGGTGCATTAGCGCTTTTTTTTACTAAGCGTTATAAGAGCTTACTGCTTTTATTGCCGCTCAGTATTCTGGCCGTGTGGGCTGCGCCTAAACTTTGGGACATTCATCCTACGGGTGAAAATGTTAAAGTGGCACTGGTACAAGGCAATATTCCCCAAAGCATGAAGTGGGAACCCGATGCCCTGTGGCCGACGCTGTTAAAATACATGGATTTATCCCGCGAACATCTGGATGCCGATATCATTATTTGGCCAGAAGCAGCAATTCCAGCGCCAGAATCTATGGTGCAGGACTTTTTAGATAACGCCAATAAAGTCGCCAATCTAAACCATACCTCAATTATCACAGGCATTATTAGCCATCAAAACAATGAGTTCTATAATTCATTGATTGTGCTTGGTAATCATAATCAGAAACAACAAGCAGGCCCAGACTATGAGGGCGATGGTAGCAATCAATTTAAGAAACACCATCTGTTGCCAATTGGCGAGTTTGTCCCCTTTGAAGCGCTGCTGCGCCCGATAGCACCTTTCTTTAATTTGCCCATGTCGTCCTTTACGCGAGGCGAATATCAACAGCCTAATCTCAGCGCACTAGGCCATAAAATCGCGCCAGCAATTTGTTATGAAATAGCCTTTCCCGAACAGTTGCGCGACAACGTTAATCAAGGGACAGATATACTATTAACTGTCTCTAACGATGCATGGTTTGGTAGCTCAAATGGGCCATTACAGCATATGGAGATCGCTCAAATGCGCGCGGTTGAATTGGGTCGGCCTCTATTACGCGCAACCAATAATGGCGTGACAGCCATAGTCGATGAGCATGGCAATATCACAGCGTCATTACCACAGTTTGAAATAGGTGTGCTAAGTGCAACCATTCCATTAGTCACAGGGCAAACTTGGTTTGCAAAATTAGGCCAAATGCCCCTACTGATACTCTGTGGTTTAATCGTTCTACTCGGTCTTGCCCGACGTTTTAAAACGCAATAGGATTGAGGCCATGCATTACCAAGTCAATAAACAAGATGTGGCAGGTTTTACCTTAATTGAACTTGTCGTTGTGATTATTGTGCTTGGGATCTTGGCTGTGATCGCCGCGCCTAAATTTATCGGTTTAAGTAAAGAAGCGCGGGTACAAACCTTAAGCCAAGTACAGACCAGCGTTAAAACAGCCAATATGCTAGCTTACTCAAAAACCCAAATGCCTAGCCTACTGAGCCAAGCGGTAGCTGGGCGCGATGATATTATTGATATCGATCTCAATGGTGATGGCACTCCAGATACGCGATTAAAATGGGGTTACCTCGATAATACTGATGTGGAAAAATGGATCACCTCAGATGATAAACTTATCATCCAATATCAAGGCATTGATATCACTTATATAGGCTACGATCTTAACAACAATTCCTTAGTGAATGATGACCAATGCTATTTCCGCTACACCCAAGCCAGCGATGCCAGCACTGCGCCGCAATATGATATCAACACCCAAGGTTGTTAGGCTGACACTCAGTTAACCTGTGTTATCCCGCAATTGTCTGCGAATACATTAGGCTGATTGCGCGTTCCACGTTAAGGTGAACGATTAGACGTGGCCTTATACCAATCACAGTGACTGTGTCTGCATAGCCAATATGATTGGTACCATTACCTCGTTCCTTAACCAAGGTACATAGTCAAGGCAACTCTATGGCACAGCTTCGCGTGCGCTACCAAACCCACGAATTTGGGGATCTCGACATTCATGTCAGAACCCTAAGAAATAACCAAGAATTTGAAGATCTAGATGGCGAAGCTGAAAAGCTCGGTATTTCCTCCGCAACTTGGCCATTATTTGGCATAGTTTGGCCGTCTAGCCAAGTGCTATCCCATCATATGGCCGATTATCAAATTGATAATAAACGCATTCTTGAAGTTGGCTGCGGTATAGGGCTGGCAAGTCTAGTGCTAAACCACAGACATGCCGACATCACAGCAACCGACTATCACCCCGAGTCAGAGAATTTCCTTAAGCAGAATGTCGATTTAAATCATGGTCGTGCGATTCCATTTGTTCGAACTGGGTGGGCAGATGCACAAACTAATTTAGGTTTATTTGATCTCATTATCGGCAGCGATCTCTTGTACGAACAAGAACATGCCGATCTCTTATCACAATTTATTGAGCAACATGCTAAACCAATTTGTGATGTAGTCTTAGTCGATCCAGGCCGTGGTAATCATGCAAAATTCAGTAAACGTATGGTCACCTTAGGTTACGAACACACGCAACATAAACCCATTCACACTGAATTCTTATTGGCGCCCTTTGGCGGTCAAATCCTCAACTACTCTCGTACCAACAGTTGATACAGCCTAATTAATGCAGATATGAGCCATTTAGGTCTAGTCTAATAGAACTCAAAAAAAACGACGCTGAGGCGTCGTTTTAGCTGCATAACATCATCACCTTGATTAAGGCGTAAGCGGCTCGCGGGTAAATTCTTCATGGTCACATTCAGGACAGTCTGGGATGGGACTTGGAAACTCAATACTCATTTCATTACCACAGTTAGTGCACACCATGATGCCCTGATTCACAATATCACCACTCTTGTAGTAGCCTTGGTGCTTAAAATCTTGCGTTAACTCATGCCATTCGACTTGGCTGCGGTCGGTGATTTCACTGAGCCAATGCCAAAGCGTATTCTCTAAAGTAATCACGGTTGGGCTATGACTCAAACTATCCGCGTTCTGCTCACGGAGAAAACTCGTAATATCACGCTTTAAGAATTGTTCGACTAAAGCGAGTTCATCTTCCCCTGCCTGTTCTTTAAGACGTAAATACTCCTTACCTTGAGTGACAGAATTAAATAAGTTCTTTACAGTCATAGTGTTATCTTCTGCAAATTGAGATTTCACTTCGGTAATTAAGGCTTGATACAGTCCTAGTAACGCGTTACTTCTATCATTCATAACCAATACTCCTTCATACGAACCTTTTTAATGCATCGCTTCTAGTTTATTCTATGCAGATCTTACTCGCGCTGATATGGCGTTAGATCCAATAATAGGCGGCACTGCCGGAAATAGAGTGATGCAAGAGCAATATAATCCCTCAGAAATTGAAGCCTTAGTGCAAAAGCACTGGCATGACAACAAAACCTTCGAAGTCACTGAAGACGCAAACAAAGAAAAGTTTTATTGCCTTTCGATGTTTCCGTACCCTTCTGGCAGACTCCACATGGGACACGTACGCAACTATACCATAGGTGACGTAGTTGCACGCTTTCAACGTCTTCAAGGCAAAAACGTGCTCCAGCCTATTGGTTGGGACTCCTTTGGTTTGCCCGCAGAAAATGCCGCGATTAACAACAAGACTGCGCCTGCGCCATGGACCTATGAAAACATAGAATACATGAAGAACCAGCTGAAATTGCTGGGTTTTGGTTACGATTGGAGCCGTGAAATCGCCACTTGTACCCCTGAATATTATCGCTGGGAACAATGGTTCTTCACTAAGTTGTACGAGAAAGGCCTAGTCTATAAAAAGACAGCTTCAGTCAACTGGTGTCCAAACGATGAAACCGTACTGGCGAACGAGCAAGTTCAAGACGGTTGCTGCTGGCGCTGTGATACCCCTGTGGAACAAAAAGAAATTCCACAGTGGTTTATTAAGATCACTGCCTATGCAGAAGAATTGTTAAACGATATCGATACCTTAGATGGCTGGCCTGAACAGGTTAAGACCATGCAGCGCAACTGGATTGGTCGCAGCGAAGGTGTGGAAATGACCTTCGGCGTCGCAGGTCACGATAAAAGCTTCGATATCTATACCACGCGTCCAGATACCTTAATGGGCGTAACCTATGTGGCGATTGCCGCAGGTCATCCATTAGCTGAAGTCGCCGCGCAAACCAATCCTGAGCTTGCCGCCTTTATCGATGAATGCAAAAACAGCACAACATCAGAAGCCGAACTCGCGACCATGGAAAAACGCGGTGTCGCTACAGGGCTTTTCGCCATTCATCCTATTACTGGTAAGCAAGTCCCAATTTGGGCAGCTAACTTTGTGTTGATGAACTATGGCACAGGCGCTGTGATGTCAGTTCCAGGCCACGATCAACGTGACTTCGAATTTGCGAAAAAATACGGCCTGGCGATTGAGGCTGTGATCAAGCCTGTTGATGGCGAAGTGGACATTAGCGAAGCCGCTTATACCGAAAAAGGCATACTGTTTAACTCGGGAGAGTTTGACGGTTTAGACTTTGAAGCGGGCTTTAATGCCATAGCCAACAAGTTAGTTGCCGAAGGTAAAGGCAAGCGCCAAGTCAACTATCGCCTGCGCGATTGGGGTGTTTCACGTCAGCGTTACTGGGGTGCACCAATCCCTATGGTGACCTTAGCCGACGGCACTGTGATCCCAACGCCAGCAGATCAACTGCCAGTATTACTGCCAGAAGATGTCGTGATGGACGGTATTCAAAGCCCAATCAAGGCCGATAAAGAATGGGCGAAAACCCAAGTTAATGGCCAAGATGCGCTGCGCGAAACCGATACCTTCGATACCTTTATGGAATCCTCTTGGTATTACGCCCGTTACTGCAGCCCGCATGCAGACGAAATGTTAGACCCCGCTAAAGCCAACTACTGGCTACCTGTGGATCAATACATTGGCGGTATCGAACACGCTTGTATGCATTTGTTATATTTCCGCTTCTTCCATAAGTTGCTGCGGGATGCGGGTCTGGTTAACTCTAACGAGCCAGCCAAACAACTGCTGACCCAAGGCATGGTGTTGGCCGATGCTTTCTACTACATCAACGAAAAAGGCGCCCGTGTATGGGTTTCTCCTTTAGATGTAGCGACCACAGAAAAAGACGACAAGGGCCGTATTACTAAGGCTATCGACAAAGACGGCAACGAGCTGGTTTATACCGGCATGTGCAAGATGTCTAAGTCGAAAAACAATGGTATCGATCCTCAAGTCATGGTCGAAAAATACGGCGCAGATACGGTTCGCCTATTTATGATGTTCGCCTCACCACCAGAATTAACTCTGGAATGGCAAGAGTCTGGCGTTGAAGGCGCACACCGCTTCATTAAACGTCTGTGGAAGCTTGCAAGCGAGTATATCGCCCAAGACAATAGCGAAGCCTTAGATGTCAGCAAGTTAACAAGCGACCAAAAAGCGCTGCGCCGTGAAGTCCACAAGACGATCGCCAAAGTAACCGACGATATCGGCCGCCGTCAGATGTTCAACACTGCGGTTGCCGCCGTGATGGAACTGATGAACCATCTGCAAAAAGCACCACAAACGACAGGTCAAGACAACGCCATTATCGGCGAAGCCTTATCCGCCATCGTACGTTTGCTGTACCCTATCATTCCGCATGTGAGCTTTAACCTGTGGAACGAGTTAGGCAATGCTAGCAACATCGAAGATAGCCAATGGCCAGTCGTTGATGAAGCTGCGCTAGTTGAAGACAGCAAGCTCATCGTTGTGCAAGTTAACGGTAAAGTTCGCGCAAAAATCACAGTAGCCGCCGACGCTGATAAAGAATCAGTAGAAGCCTTAGGCATGAGTGATGAACACGTGATCAAATACCTAGACGGCCTGACAGTACGTAAAGTGATCTATGTGCCGGGCAAACTGCTCAGCATAGTGGCCAATTAACGGCTGCTAATAACTCGCTATACTCAAAGCCAATGAAGTTGCAGCATAGCTGCAACTTCAAGTCAGCAGGGTATACCACGAATAGGAAACCGCGAAATCTATGCTAATCAAACGCATATGCTTCGCAATCATGGCACTAGTCATTATGACCAGCGCTGGTTGCGGTTTTAAGCTTCAACGCAGTTATCAGATCCCTGATGCCCTCAATCATTTGAGTTTGAGCAGTGTGGATGAATACAGTGAACTCACTCGTTTGGTGCGTGAACGCCTGCGCTTGAACAATATCCAAGTTGTCGACGCCGCAGATAATGTTCCAGTATTAAGATTAATCACCGACTCCCTTGAACGCTCGACCTTATCTTTGTACCCCACAGGTAACGTCGCCGAGTATGAGCTGATTTATTTAGTCGAATTTGCTGTGGCATTGCCGGGCAAAGAAGCGCAGCCTTTCAAGGTTGAAATTCGCCGCGACTACTTAGACGATCCACGTACCGCATTGGCAAAGAGCCGTGAAATGGAATTGCTGACGAAGGAAATGCGTATCCAAGCTGCCGATCGTATTCTGCAAGCAATGGCCAGTACTGAGGTGAATTAATGCGGGGCTATCATTAAATGAGAGTCTATCCAGACCAACTCTCCCGCCACCTTAACCAGTTATTTCCTTGTTATCTGATTTTTGGGGATGATCCTTGGTTGATTGAAACCACCAAAGATCAGATCCGCCAATTCGCCAAGCGTCAGGGATTCGATGAAAAAGTCCAACTCATTCAAGAGACGGGCTTTAATTGGAACGATCTGACTCAGGAATGGCAGGCCATGAGCCTGTTTTCCAGTAAACGCTTGATTGAGCTAACCCTTCCCCAAGCTAAGCCCGGTGCCGAAGGCTCAAACACACTGCAAGCCCTATTGCAGACGCCCAATCCCGATATGCTGTTGATTATCGAAGGGCCAAAGCTCGCCACAGAGCAAACCAACAGTAAATGGTTTAAGACCTTAGATGCCCATGGCATGTATCTGCCCTGCGCTACGCCAGAGGGCGAGCAGTTTATGCGCTGGCTCGATGGCCGCATCAAGCACTTTAAGCTCAATCTGCAGCCTGATGCCCGTGCTATGCTGTATTCTCTGTATGAAGGGAATTTACTAGCTGCCGATCAAGCCATGCAGTTGCTGCAACTCCTGAGCCCAACAAAACCCGTCAGTGCCGACGAACTGGGCCACTATTTTGAAGATCAGTCGCGCTTCACCGTATTCCAACTCACGGATGCATTGCTGAATAATAAACAGGATAGCGCGCAGCACATGCTAGCCCAGCTCAATAGCGAAGGCACTGCCTTACCTATCCTGCTGTGGGCCTTGTTTAAAGAACTCGGTTTGTTATTCAATTTGAAATGCGAGCAAGCCCAAGGCGTTGCGCTAAGTGCACTCTGGGGTAAACATCGAATTTGGGATAAACGTAAACCACTGTATCAAGCGGCGCTGCAACGACTCAGCCTTGAACAACTCGAACATATGCTCGCCCTCGCCTCGAAACTTGAGCTCAACTTAAAGCAACAGGGGAAAGAGGATTGGACTGGTCTGAGCCACCTGTGTCTGTTATTTGATCCTAGAGCCCATCGGCATCTGGCACATATAGCCATAGACTAATCATAGGTTAACCAAAGGCTTGATATGCGTATTGGTATTTTAGGCGGCACCTTCGACCCGATACACTATGGTCATATCCGTCCCGCGATTGAAGTGAAACAAGCATTAGCCTTGGATAAAATCCTACTGATGCCGAACCATATTCCGCCCCATAAACAGCAGCCGAACTTAACCACAACACAGCGCCTCAAAATGGTAGCCGATGTCTGTCAGCAACTCGACGGATTTGCACTGTGCGACATCGAAGCTAAACGCGACACGCCTTCGTACACAGTTGTCACGCTTGAGCAACTGAAAGCCTTACATCCGGAAGACGAGCTGTTTTTTATCATGGGGATGGACTCTTTCATTCAATTAAAAAGCTGGTATGAGTGGCAACGCCTGTTCGACTTTACCCATCTCGTTGTCTGCCAGCGCCCGGGTTGGCAGCTCGATGCAGAACATCCTATGCAGCAGATATTGACGGCCCGCAGTCAAGCGCCCCAAGGGACAGTGAAAGGTCGTGCTAGCAGTGTCTATAAAAACTGTGGGCAGATTTTCCCTGTGACAATTACGCCACAGGATATTTCCTCAACTCAAATCCGCGAACAACTGGCAAAAGGCGAAATTCCCACCGATTTACTCATGCCCGTCACGCTAGATTACATCCAAAATCAACGACTTTACTTACCTTAGCTCGAACCGTAAGCAGATATCGCCAACTCAACTGCCAATGACAATGTATTCCCAGCAGCAACACTGGTATACTACCGCGCTATTTAAAATTAATGAGGTACGCCAGCGTGCAGAGCGCGGAATTAAAACAGTTTGTTGTCGACAAGATCGACGACTTGAAAGCCAGAGACGTTGTTGTTCTGGATGTCAGCAAGCAATCTAACATCACTGACTACATGGTCATATGTTCAGGTACATCAAAGACTCACGTTAAAGCTATCGCTGAAAACCTTGTGGTTGAAGCGAAAAAAGCCGGTATTCCACCTTTAGGTGTTGAAGGCCGCGAAAGCAGCGAATGGGTTCTTGTGGACATGGGCGATGTGATCCTGCACGTTATGCAAGATCAAACCCGTGATTTCTACCAGCTTGAAAAGCTCTGGTCAGAAAAGCAAGACTGATGAAGTTACAGCTCATCGCAGTAGGAACACGGATGCCCGATTGGGTTACCCGTGGTTTCGAAGAATACCAGCGCCGTTTTCCCCGTGATATGGCGCTGGAGCTTATCGAAATACCCGCTGGAAAGCGGGGGAAAAATGCCGACATTGTCCGGATACTTCAAAAAGAAGGCGAACAAATGTTGGCGGCCATTCCCAAAGGCAATCATATTGTTAGCTTAGATCTCCCCGGCAAAAACTGGACGACCCCCGAGCTAGCAACCGCGCTGACTAAATGGCAACTCGATGGTCGCGACGTCAGTTTACTGATTGGTGGACCTGAAGGATTAGCGCCAGCTTGCAAAGAAGCGACAAACCAAAGTTGGTGTCTTTCGGCATTAACCTTACCTCACCCACTCGTACGGGTGGTGGTTGCCGAAAGTTTGTACCGCGCGTGGAGCGTGAACACGAATCACCCCTACCATAGAGAATAGCGGGATCTTGATGTTAACGAGTGTCAACCACCCGTCATGGGATCAGCTGGAGATAGCATAAGTGTCGCCAAAAAAGCGGATAACAATGCATGATCACGCCGCCGAGGCGTCTCTTTTTAAGCGCAGGGCACTTTTCACTTTTTTTTGCGTTTTCGCTCTATTTAGCGTACTAGTCACCAACCTTTATCATTTACAGGTTGAATCCTATAAAGATTATGCAACTCGCTCAAATGATAATCGCATCCGTGTTGTTCCAATTGCCCCTAGTCGTGGTCTCATTTACGATCGCAACGGCATACTTTTAGCTGAAAATTTACCCTTTTATTCCCTCGATCTCGTGCCCGAAAAAATCAGTAACATGTCAGAGACCTTAGATGAACTCGGCAAGTTAATTGAGATCAGCGATGACGAGCGCGAAACCTTTACTGACGCCCTGAGATTTCATCGCCGTTTCAAACCGCTAACACTGAAAAACCAGCTCACCGAAGAACAAGTGGCCATTTTCAGTGTTAACCAACACAGATTTCCGGGTATTTCGGTCGAAGCGGGTCTTAAACGTAACTATCCCTACGGCGCGCAAATCACTCATGTGCTGGGCTATGTAGGCAAAATTAACACGCGAGATCGCGCCCAACTTGAACGCAGCGATCTGTGGAAAAACTATGCGGCGACCAAAGACATTGGTAAGCAAGGCATTGAAAAATTTTATGAATCTTTGCTGCATGGTAAACCCGGACACTTAGAAGAAGAAGTGAACAACCGCGGCCGCGCCATTCGCACCTTAAAAATTGTTCCGCCAGAGCCGGGGCAAGATATTTACCTCACCTTAGATCTCAAGCTGCAACAAAAAGCGGTGGAACTACTCACAGGTCTGCGTGGTTCTATTGTTGCCATCGATCCCCGTGACGGTGGAGTATTAGCTATGGTATCGAGCCCAAGCTATGATCCAAACCAGTTTGTACAAGGCATTAATAGCAAAGATTACAGTGCGTTACTCAATGATAAATCCCGCCCCTTGATCAACCGCGCGACTCAAGGTCAATATGCACCTGCGTCTACCATCAAGCCTCACCTCGCACTGTTAGGCCTTGATGAGAAAGCCATTAGCGAGAGTACCCGAGTGTGGGATCCCGGTTTTTGGCAAATACCTGGTGTTGAACGTAAATACCGCGACTGGAAACGCTGGGGGCATGGCTGGGTCAACGTTTATAGCGCGATTGTAGAATCCTGCGATACCTTTTTCTATGAGTTAGCCTATAAGGTCGGTGTCGATCATATCGCCCGCTTTATGGAGCAATTTGGCTTTGGTCAAAATACAGGGATTGATATCTTTGAAGAATCGGCTGGCAACATGCCATCCAAGGAATGGAAACGCTTAAAGTACAATCAAGCTTGGTATATAGGCGACACCATTTCCGTAGGTATTGGACAAGGTTATTGGACGGCAACGCCATTACAACTCGCTAATGCCGTTGGGATTATGGCCAACAAAGGCCGCCGTCTCCCGCCACATCTGCTGAGATCCATTAAAGACAATACCGCCAAAATTGACTCACCGATTAATGAGTTACCACCAATTGAACTTAAAAATCCCCGTAACTGGAACATCATCAACGAAGCTATGCGCCAAACTGCAAATAAGTCACGCTTTACCGATGCCACTTACACTGCCGCAATGAAAACCGGTACTGCACAGGTCATCGGCGTTGCGGAAAATACTAAATACGATGCCAGTAAAATTGCCGAACATTTCCGCGATAATGCCTTAGTTGTGGCCTATGCGCCCTTCGAGGATCCTAAAATCGTCCTCGCCGTCGTGATGGAAAACGCAGGTTGGGGCGGCGCAAATGCTGGCCCAGTCGCTCGAGCTATGCTCGATGAATATATGCTTAGAGATACTTGGAAACCCATACCATGAGTACCCATAGCCAATATCAAAACATCTGGCAACGCTTGCACATAGACTTGCCTTTATTGCTCGGACTATTAGCTGTGATGGGCTTTGGCCTGTTTGTCATCTATTCTGCCAGCGGTGCAGATTTAGAGATGATGGAACGACAACTATTCCGTATGGTGTTGTCGCTAGGCATCATGTTTACCATGGCACAAATCAATCCTGAAGCGCTTAAACGTTGGGCATTACCCATTTATCTTGCGGGGGTTGTCTTGCTGCTTGGGGTACACTTTTTCGGTGAAATCAATAAAGGCGCGCAGCGCTGGTTGAACTTAGGCTTTATGGAGTTCCAACCCTCAGAGCTTATTAAACTCGCCTTCCCCATCACAATGGCTTGGTATATCAGTAAGTTCCCTCTTCCCCCCAAGAAACGTTACCTCGCTGGCGCAGGAGTGATTTTACTCGTACCAACCCTATTGATCGCTAAACAACCCGACTTAGGCACCTCAATTTTGGTGGCTGCATCGGGGATTTTCGTGCTGTTTTTATCGGGCATGAGCTGGATTATTGTTGGCAGCTTTATCGCAGCAGTACTCGCCTTCCTGCCTATCCTTTGGTATTTCTTGATGCACGATTACCAAAGAACGCGGGTATTAACCTTGCTCGATCCAGAGCAAGATCCCCTCGGCGCGGGTTATCACATTATCCAGTCGAAAATCGCCATCGGCTCAGGTGGACTTTGGGGCAAAGGTTGGCTCGAAGGCACTCAATCACAGCTTGAGTTTATTCCCGAGCGCCATACCGATTTTATCTTTGCCGTGATCGGTGAAGAATTTGGTTTAATTGGCAGTATCTTACTGTTAATTATGTACCTTTACATCATAGGCCGTGGGTTAGTCATCGCCTCCCGCGCACAAACCAGTTTCGCTCGTCTACTGGCTGGCAGTATCACGCTGACGTTTTTCGTTTATGTTTTTGTGAATATTGGCATGGTTTCAGGTATCCTGCCCGTGGTAGGTGTACCACTGCCCCTTGTCAGTTATGGTGGAACCTCCATGCTGACATTGATGACAGGGTTTGGCATTCTTATGAGCATTCATACCCATAGACGTTTCGTAGATAGATAATTTTAGGGACTTTTTATGCCTACTCTCCGAGCTTATTTGGCTCCACTCGGTTTACTGTGTTTAAGTTCATGCTTAGTCGCATGCACCACGGCAAATGAACCGACACCCGCGCAGGCACCCGCTTCAAGCACCCCAGTGGCTCCCGCAGTGGATAAAGTACTAGTACCCACCACTCCCGCTGAGCTCAAAGAAGAGTTTATCCAAGCTCAAGTAAAACAAGGTTTTACTCGGACAGAAGTGCTCGCTTTTCTAGACAAAGCAAAATACAACCAAGGGGTTATCGATGCGATGACCCGTCCATGGGAAGCAAAACCTTGGCATGTGTATTACCCGATTTTTTTAACAGAAAAACGTCTTGATGCTGGGCTCGCTTTTTGGAAAAAACACGAGAAAACCATTGCTAAAGCGGCGGCTAAGTACCAAGTCGACCCACAGATTATCGTTGCCATTATTGGGATTGAAACCTTCTACGGCCAGTTCACAGGTAATTACCCTGTAATTGATTCCCTCTATACCTTAGGTTTTCACTATCCGCCTCGCGCCACCTTTTTCCGCAAGGAATTTGGTGAGTTGATGAAATTAGTCAAAGAAGAGCACTTAGATATCAATACCCTCAAAGGCTCCTATGCGGGTGCCATGGGTTATGGGCAGTTTATTCCCTCAAGTTACCGCCATTACGCCGTCGATTTCGATAACAGTGGTAACCGCGATTTATTGCAAAGCCCAGAGGATGCGATTGGCAGTGTTGCCAATTATTTCCATGAACACGGTTGGCAAGCCAATGCACCCGTTGCTTTGCCGCTGGTCAATAGCAGCCAAACAGCGCCAAAAGCGAAAGTATGGGCAGGCGAAAAGCTCAATTATAAAGTCGCCAATATTCTAACGCCAACCTTGTCCTTGGCTGATGCGAGGGACTTGGATGTCTCGCAAAAAGCCTTACTCATTAAACTGGAACAAGCCGATCACGATGATTATTGGCTTGGCTTAAACAATTTTTATGTAATCACTCGCTATAATCGCAGTCCTTTGTATTCAATGGCCGTTTATCAATTTAGCCAACAATTAAAGGAACAGCATGCCGCTAAAAAATAATCTTTTACAGCTTGTCGCTTTGGTTGCGTGCTTCACACTTGTTGCGTGTTCTTCGAGCCCAAACCAAGCTAGCTCCAGCACAAACAAAAAAAATATGGACCCCAACAAGGGGCGCTATTCGCTAAAGAATGACAAGTTGCCACTCAATCCACCCAATGTGGACCATGTGCCAAATGCCACGCCTAAGTACGAGCCCTATAGTCGCCGCGGTAACAAGCCCTATACGGTTTACGGCGAGTCTTACACTGTGATGAACACAGGCCAAGGTTTTAGTGAAACGGGCCGTGCCTCATGGTACGGTGAAAAATTTCATGGCTATGAGACATCCAATGGCGAACCCTATGACATGTATTCCATGTCAGGTGCCCATAAAACGCTGCCACTGCCAAGTTATGCTCGGATCACTAACTTAGATAACAATAAGCAAGTGATCATTCGTATCAACGATCGCGGGCCATTCCACTCAGACCGCATTCTCGACGTCTCCTACGCCGCCGCCTATAAACTCGGCATGCTCGGCAAAGGAACCGCGCGGATCAAACTCGATGTGGTGTATGTCGGCAGTGTCGCGGCCACTAATTCGGCTATTGCCAGCGCGCAAGATACAGGTAATCATTACATTCAGTTAGTCGCATCGAAAGATAAAGCCAAACTCAATACCATGGCGAAAAATCTGGAGCGAAAATATCAGGTCAAGACCCGTGTACAAGCCGCAAACAATATGTTTAGACTACAGCTGGGCCCCATAGGCCAACCTGAGTTAGCAGACAAACTGCTCAATAACGTCCAGCAAAATGGCTTTCCTGAGGGCTATATAGTCCATGAGTAATGACTGTTTGCTCGGACCAGAATTGATTTAAAAATAGAGATGAAGGAACCTTCACTAAAACCCACAGTCAGAAAGTGGTACACTGTTGGAGATCTTCTCGAATCCTTTCCATTTAATACAACCAAAAGACGTGCCAAGTTAATGATGAATTTTGTAAAAAGTCCCATTAAAACATTGCTGCTAATTTCCAGTGTGTCTCTCCCCGTTTATGCTGCGCAGCCTATTATTACACCTGATGCACCAGCAGTGGCCGCCAAGGCTTTCGTCTTGATGGATTATAATTCGGGCCAGATTATCGCTGAGAGTAACGCTTATGAAAGCCTTAACCCAGCCAGCCTAACTAAAATGATGACCAGCTATGTCATAGGTCAAGAAATCAAAGCGGGCAATGTCTCGGTCGATGATGATGTGACTATCAGTAAAAATGCCTGGTCTAAAAACTTCTCTGACTCCTCTAAGATGTTCATTGAAGTCGGAACTACCGTTAAAGTCGGGGATTTAAACCGCGGTATCATCATCCAATCGGGTAACGATGCGTGTGTGGCTATGGCAGAGCATATCGCTGGCACCGAAGGCGCCTTCGTTGACATGATGAACTCATGGACAAAACAGCTGGGTATGCGTGATAGCTACTTCGAAAACTCCCATGGCTTAGACTCAGAAAACCACAAAACAACTGCCTATGATATGGCATTGTTAGGTGCAGCCTTAATCCGCGACGTTCCAGAAGAATACCGCATCTATAGCGAAAAATTTTATACCTTCAACGGTATCAAACAATATAACCGTAATGGTTTGTTGTGGGATAACAGCATGAGCGTGGACGGTATCAAGACAGGCCACACCTCTGGTGCAGGTTACAACTTAGTCGCATCTGCAACCAAAGACGGCATGCGTTTGATTTCTGTGGTTCTGGGTACTCAA
This sequence comes from Shewanella oncorhynchi, assembly GCF_030848765.1. Lineage (NCBI taxonomy): Bacteria > Pseudomonadati > Pseudomonadota > Gammaproteobacteria > Alteromonadales > Shewanellaceae > Shewanella > Shewanella oncorhynchi. Next base: position 1,151,242 of record NZ_CP132914.1, on the reverse strand, counting down.
AGTGAATCAGCCCGTAAAGCTGAAAGTAAAAAGTTACTGACCTATGGCTTCCGTTTCTTTGAAACTGTCACGCCTTACAAAGCGGGTGATAGTTTCACAACCCAACAAATATGGTACGGTGACAAGAGCACTGTTGATTTAGGCGTCGCAACTGATACACCTATTACGATCAGCCGTGGCCGCGGTAAAGACTTGAAAGCAAACTTCGAATTGACTAAGCCATTAGATGCACCGTTGAAAAAAGGTGAAACTGTAGGCCGTCTATTCTTCCAACTTGATGGTAAAGACATTGCCCAGTTCCCACTGGTGACGTTGCAAGAAGTCAACGAAGGTAGCTGGTTTAGTAAATTAGTCGATTACTTTAAGCAGATGTTTTCTGGATGGTTTAGCTAAGCTAAGTCCCATAAATAAAGCCACCTTCGGGTGGCTTTATTTTTTTGGGGAGTGCATCGCCCTTGAATCGGGTATAATCGCCACCATATATATCCCAATATAGCCGCTAAGAGTACTGAGTATGTTAGACACTAAATTTGATGAACTGATGGATTTCCCTTGCGCATTTCCTTTTAAGGTCGTCGGTGAAGCCCACGAAACGCTAACTGACAAAGTCGTGGCTGTGGTACAAAAACATGCACCGGGTGATTATTCACCTTCGACAAAAACGTCGAGCAAAGGTAGCTATCACTCCATTACTATCCGCGTGACAGTGACCAGCAAAGACCATATCGAAATTTTGTACACTGAACTTGCCGCCATCGAAGGCGTACGCCGCGTACTATAAATATTCCTCAAGGCCATGAAATGTGATCTGTCTTACATTTATGGTCAAGAGGCGTATAATAGCGCCACTCAATTCTAAGGGGAGAGGTTGCCCTTGCAAGACACGACTTTGCACATTCGGCATCTTGGAAAACAAGATTACGAATCAGTGTGGCATGCTATGCAGCACTACACTGACACGCGTAATAGTGAGAGCCCAGATGAGCTGTGGATAGTAGAACACCCACCCGTGTTTACCCAAGGCCAAGCTGGTAAAAGCGAGCATATTTTGAATGCTGGCGATATTCCTGTGATCCAAGTGGACCGTGGTGGCCAAGTCACTTACCACGGCCCTGGACAACTAGTGGTATATCCTCTTCTCGACATAAAACGTAGTAAAGTCGGCGTGCGTCAACTCGTTACTCATATAGAGCAAAGCATTGTCGATATGCTCGCCAAGTACGAAATTAACGCTTATGCCAAGGCCGATGCGCCGGGCGTATATGTGGACGAACGTAAAATTGCCTCCCTCGGATTACGCATCCGTAAAGGCTGTTCATTCCATGGATTAGCCCTTAATGTCGATATGGATTTAGCACCATTTCGCCGCATCAACCCTTGTGGTTATGCCGGTCTTGAAATGGTGCAATGCAAAGCACTTGGCGGACCACAAACCGTGATTGAAGCGGGCGAGCAACTTACTATTACTTTTAGCCAATTACTGGGCTATCAACACCTAGTTCATCATCAAGGATTAGCAGCGTCATGAATAGGCCTGAACGTTTACAACCCGGAGTAAAACTAAGAGATGCCGATAAAGTGTCTCGTATTCCGGTCAAAATCGTCCCATCAGAGCGCGACACTATGTTGCGTAAACCCGATTGGTTACGGGTTAAACTGCCGGCATCGAATCAACGCATTTTAGACATCAAGCAAGCGCTGCGTAAAAATGGCCTGCACTCTGTCTGTGAAGAAGCCTCTTGCCCTAACCTCGCTGAATGCTTCAACCACGGTACAGCAACCTTTATGATTTTGGGTGCGATTTGTACTCGTCGTTGCCCGTTCTGCGACGTGGCCCATGGTCGTCCGCTTAAACCTGATGCTGAAGAGCCAGTTAAATTGGCGCAAACTATCCGCGATATGAAGCTGAAATATGTGGTGATTACCTCTGTAGATCGTGACGATTTACGAGATGGTGGCGCCCAGCATTTTGCCGATTGTATTCGCGAAATTCGCAAACTAAATCCGGACATCAAGATCGAAACCTTAGTGCCTGATTTCCGTGGTCGTATCGATGCAGCCTTAGATATTTTATCGACTGAGCCGCCTGATGTGTTTAACCACAACTTAGAAACGGCGCCCATGCATTATCGTAAAGCGCGCCCAGGTGCGAATTACCAATGGTCGCTCGATCTGCTAAAACGTTTTAAAGAACGTCATCCAAATGTGCCCACTAAATCAGGCCTGATGATGGGACTGGGTGAAACCAACGAAGAGATCGCTCAAGTACTGCGTGATCTGCGAGAACATAAGGTTGAAATGCTGACCTTAGGCCAATACCTACAGCCGTCTAAGTTCCATTTGCCGGTTGAACGTTATGTGCCACCAGCCGAGTTTGATGAGCTTAAAGCCTTAGCCGATGAATTAGGTTTTACCCATGCAGCCTGTGGTCCATTAGTGCGCTCAAGCTACCATGCGGACCTGCAAGCCCAAGGTAAAGAAGTGAAATAACCTTCTTGCTTAGATGCAGAGCTTAGGTGATGTAGATTTCAAGGTTATTAAAATAGAAAAACAGCGCTTAGGCGCTGTTTTTTATTGGCTGTTTTTATGACTGTTTTTATGACTGTTGTTTATGAAGAGTGGTTCGTATAGCTGTCGTTATACGACATGAACGCTAATGCTCTTATTCTTGGGTTATCGCTAAATCCATCAAGATAGCATCTTCTTTACCGCCCTCTATCGGGTAGTAACCTTTACGACGTCCCGACTCAATAAAGCCAGCCTGTTGATATAAAGCACGGGCGGCAAAATTGGACTCTCGCACTTCTAACATAAGCACCACAGCGCCCGATACCTTGGCCGATGCCATCACAGCCTTGAGTAATAACTTACCGTAACCTTTGCCCTGCTGACTCGGTAATAGGCAAATATCCAATAAAGTCACTTCATCGATAATTTGCTGCACTATCGCAAACCCTAAGAGTCCTTCGATGTGATAAGTATCTGAATCCGAAACGACGTCAATATTTGCCTCAGTATTTGCATCCATCTCTAAGTGAGTACTCAGCTTTAAACCTAGGACACGGTACAAGTGACCAAAACAATCGGCAAGATTCCCCTCACTCATGGGATGGCTATGGGCCAAGGATTCAAGCTGCACCATTTGGGGAACATCTTCAAGTGTGAGGGGCACAAGCTCAACAGGCAAACCTGCTGTCAATTGTGCTGCAAATTGTGTTGTGAATAGACTATCTACTGGTAGGATGTTCAACGTCGGTATTCCAAAGTATTGGTTATTAATGTATTTACGAGTAAAGCTTAAGACTTGCTTGGCGCTTGGCCGCTAACTTGGTCGCGCCATTGGTAAATCTGCTGCCAGAGCGCGCTTTTAGCCTGCCAACCCACCAATAAATCAGCCAACGGCTCAGACACTAACCATGCGGTACGTGGCCTGACTTTGTGACGTCGCAGATCCCAAACGATCTGTTTACCTGTATGGGGCTCACAGTCAAAATCACATTCATCCCGCTTTATGTCGATAAGCGTTAGCACAGCGTCGATAAGCGGCTCTGCTTCTGGTAACTCACCGTTTTCATCCCAAATCACTAAATAAGGTTTCACCTTAGTGTCGCGCACTCGCCAAGTTGTCACATTCATGGCGGTTAAATAGGCTGATTTATTCATTAGGGTCAGTTTTATTCAATTAAAGTATCGACTCACAATATGCCGCTAGGATAGCAGTTCTGCCATGGCATTGTTACTGCAGCACGGCGAAAGGAGATGATATCTGGCTTTATCGCTTACGAGATTTAACACTCGAAAGTTCAATCGGATTTATAGATTTACAAAATCTAATTTACTCATTTTACATTTAATATCAGAAGATTAGACTAAACACACTCAGTAAGACAATAGAAGGAAAACGCCATGATTAACATAGGTATCAATCAAGCTCACAGAGAAGAAATCGCCGCAGGGCTAAACCAACTATTGGCTGACAGCTACAGTCTTTACCTTAAGACCCATAGCTTTCACTGGAACGTTACTGGCCCAATGTTCACTAGCTTACACTTGCTATTTGAACAGCAGTATACCGAACTTGCCCTTGCGGTCGACCTTATCGCAGAGCGTGTACGTGCATTAGGCGCCAGAGCACTCGGCTCATATTCAGCCTATGCCGCGCTGACCGAGATAAAAGAAGATCAAGGTGTCACTCAAGCCGAAACCATGATCCGCGAACTATTAAGCGATCAGGAACTGGTGATCCGCAATGCCAGAGCCTTGTATCCGCTGGTGAATCAAGCGAATGATGAGGCAACTGCGGACTTGCTCACCCAGCGCATCCAACTGCATGAGAAAAATGCCTGGATGCTACGCAGCTTACTCGCAGAATAATCGCTAAATAGATGATTGCTCTAACCAAAACAAAAAGTCGCCAAGTAAACACTTGGCGACTTTTTGCCTTTAAAGCTTGATCACGCAAAATAGATTAGAGGTACTTAATCCAAGCCTGAGTGCTGTGTTTTTTATACTCGCTAAATCGCTTAACGGGATAATACAACGCGATGGCTAACACGCCCGCAATGAACCAAACCCATCCTATATTGCTCACGCCAAAGTACTCACCATGGTTTGCGCCAAAGATGAATTTCGCTAAAGTATAAAGCAGTAACAGCACGTACAAATGTAAGATATAGAAGAACATAGGGACTGAGCCAAACACAGACAACCCATGGCCCACTCGCGCGAATCTCCCACCCACTTTCCCACTTGATGCAAAATACCGCTCAAAGGCCACTAAGCAAAAGAACATGCCGCCTAAGGTCACCAGTAAAAAGCTTAGTGATGGCGGGTATTTCGTTAAATTGAATACCGACATCAAGGTTTCACCCAAATGTGCCCCCGACAGCCAAGGCAAGGTTTCGCCATAAAGGTTAAACCCACGTAGCACCGCAAAAAGTACCCAACAGCTGATCCCTAAAAACAACAGCTTTTGCTGGCGAGCCGATGTATCAAGATGGCTTCCGTTCGGCTTATTACTAAAAAGTGGCCCTACAGCATAACCCAGTAAAATCACCCCAATCCAAGGCAGCACGGGATAACTCACCTTAACCCTAAGCGCACCTTCGCTGACGAGATAACCGCGGTCGTGCAATATGGTCCACAGACCGTAAGCCCACTCACTGGGCTGAAAACCAATTGGCGTCAACAGATTATGGCCAAAAACAATCGCAAATCCTAAAAGGGCCATCCAAGGTCTAGGCAGGTTTATCATCGCAGCGAGCGCTAACATACTCAGGCCAATCACCCAAATCACCTGTAACCAGAGGGTGTAATAGCTGACCATCCAAGAGAGGTTAGAGAAGTTAATCACTAAAATTTCCAGCGCGATTAAAAACAGCCCGCGTTTAATCAAAAACATACGTGCTGAACGTGGCTCGCCATGGCTACGATTGGCATAAAGCCATGCAGAAACCCCAGTTAAAAACACAAAGACTGGCGCACAAAAATGGGCGGCAAAGCGACTCACAAAAAGCCCCCAAGAGGTCGAACTCAAATCCATAGGATCGCTCACCTGCATGTGAAAGAAAAACCGCTCCCGCACATGGTCGAGTAACATGATAAGCATCACGGCGCCGCGCATCATATCGATACTATTGATCCGGGTGCGGCCAATAGAACGACCCAGTTCTTGCTCGGCAAAACCTGAAGATAACGCTGGGTTAGCACTGATATTAGAATTCATAGCTGACACTCACTTTAATGCTACGTGGTTCACCCGGCACGGCCCAAAGAGCGGAATAGCTACTCGCGATGTAATGTTCATCCAGTAAGTTATCCAGATTCACTCCAAGGCTTAAGTTGTCGCTTAAGTGGGTGTTCATAAACAACCCAACTAACTGATAAGAAGGCAATTGAAAACTCGGATCGGCAGAATCACCGAGGCGCGAATCCACATAACGCCAGCTAAGCCCTAGATGACCATCAATAGAAAGCCTATTCAAATCCTGTTTCAGAATCACGCTCGCGGTATGCTTTGGCACATTAACCAGTGGACTGCCTGCAGGAATGAGCACGCCCCAATCAGGATTCAAACTGTCATTGGCGGTACGGGTATTAAGATAGGCATAGGATAATTTTGCTTGTAAATCCTCCGTCAGTTCGGCGGCTAAATCGAGTTCAACCCCGCTACTTTTAGCTTTACCTAAGGTGGCAGAAAAACCAACATTGATAGGATCTGAGGTCAAGATATTGCTCTTTTGGGCATCGAACACGGCTAAACTACCGTTTATAGGAAGATCGTTTAACCAAGTACCATTAAACTTCATCCCCAGTTCAACCGACTGACTCTCTTCCGCTTCGAAGGGCTTACCCGCAAAGTCGGTTCCAGAAAGCGGTAAAAAGCCTTCAGAATAAGAGCTATAGAAACTTAAGGCATCGGACCATAAATACACCAGACCCACCTTGGGGCTGACTCGACTATCGGTTTGCTCTGACAGAGTATCTTTCGCGACTTCACTGATATCTTGCTGATAACTATCGAACCTCAACCCAAGATGCAGCTTCCACTTTTCAGTGAGATCCATTTGATCTTGCAGGTATGTGCCCCACGCCTTTTGGGTTTCGTTATTCTCATACAACAAACTCACCTCAGGCTGAGGCCCACCATATTGAGGCTCATAAATATCAATGGCATATTCGCCCTTTTTGCCGCGATAGCGATACAATCCTGTCTTTAAACTGTAGTGATAGGCGTCAGCACCGAGCAGCAAATTGTGGCGAATAAAACCCGTATCCACATGACCACTTAACTCTAGGCGCAGTGAATTATCCTCGGAGGCATAATCTCGGTATCTGTGCTGCCGGGTAAGCGTGCGACCATCATCAAATAGCGATTGTCGACCCTTTGCTAACTCGGCATCAGACGAATACCCCTTCAAGCTAGAGTCTCGGTAGTTATAGCCAGCAGTTAATGACCAATCATCATTTAATTCATAGTCATAGGTCAGCTGATGCCCTGTGGCATTCACCTCCGTTGCGCCATCATTAGGCTCACCTAAATAACGCGAGCGGGGTACGGTATTAATATCGTTATTGAGCACAATAATGCCGCGATCGAATAGCTGTTCCTGCTTGAGGTATTCCATTTCATACAGCAAGGAAGCTTTTTCGGAAATCTGCCAACGCACAGACGGCGTAACGATTTTTTTATCGCTAAACACATAATCACGAAAACTATCGTGTTCCTGCCAAGCGCCATTAATCCGAAATGCCAAGTTATCGGTTAAACCTGAGGTCACATCACCTTCTAACCGATATTGGTCGAAACTCCCAGCCGATGCTTTTAAATAACCACTGGTTTCATATTGGGGTTTCTTAGTGACGATATTAACTGTGCCACCGGGCTCCGAGCGGCCATAAAGTGCCGAACCTGGGCCTTTTAAAATCTCGACATAGGCAACGTTTGATAAATCTCTATGACCACTAAAACCTCGGCCACCATTAAAGCCATTGATTAAATACCCCGATGGCATGTTTTCGTTGCCCGGAAAGCCGCGTAGGGAAAAACTATCCCATAAACCGCCGCCATTGTTTTGCCGCGCCACACTCGCGGAATAGTCCAGTACATCTTGAAACCGCGTCAGCCCCGCATCTTTTATCAATTGCTCGTCTAACACACTGATCGCTTGGGGAAGTTCAGTTGAGGACACATTGCCACGATAGGCTTGGCGATAGTGGATACTTAAACGTTCAATGTCAGTGTCAAGCACTGCGTCACTCACAGTATCAATAGCTTGTGAACTCGATTGACTGCTTTCTGCGGCCAACAACATTGAAATAGGATTGAGCACAAACAAGGCGCCCAGCAACAGCGCAGTGCGCTTAGGGACATAAAAAGAAGTCATTTTCACTCCGAAAATAAACAGCATCGGCGCCTTAGCTAAGCCAAGGCGCTCAAAGTTAATTAAGATAAATTGAATAAACAGTAACTTATGCTGTTATGGGCGGAGCACGACTATTGAAGAAACGACTAAAAGGTCGCTTAAAGGAAACGGCCTGAAACTCAACCGAGATATAACCCTGCTGAGCGAGTTGAAAATGAAAGGGGGTACTGGTTAGCGCATGTTGCAACTGGTGCTGATGTAAGCACAGCGAACAATTGGCCTTAGAGTCTTCACTAGCATGGGAAACACTGTGAACAGCAATGGCAACAGACAATAGCACCAATATGGCAGCAAGCCATATCGCTAGGGTGCGTCTTGTTTGTATCACACTATTCAAACCCTACTTCCTCAGATAATTTGGCAGGCGATTGTATGTTAAGCACTACTAAAGTTGCAAACCGATTTACCTAAGCCGTAGGGCTTAAATGTTACAAGAGGTAACTTATCTCATGAGTCATTAGCTATGCCGTCCATAGACTATTTGCAGCCATCTACTTTACATAACCCTTTAACACATCATCAATCATAATATTAAGGGATGTTATGCCCGCCCCAGTTATATACCAAGCCTCGGGATCCACAAAAATAATGTTCCCCGTCTTCCAAGCGTTAGTTTCACGCAAAAGAGGATTATCAATAGATTGTTTATCCAATACGGGGCTTCGCTCCATCACTGCGGTTCTGTCAACCACGTAAATGATGTCGGGATTGTTTTCAAGAATAAACTCGCTTGATACAGGTTGACCGTGCAATCCCATCTGCTCTGAAAGGCTAGCGGGTTTCACCCCTAGCGCGCTGTAAATAAACCCATAGCGAGAACGAATACCTAAAAATCGAAAAGCGCCGTTATTATGTAGCACCACCAAGGCTTTTTCAGGCCTGTCCTTAATCACCATTCTGGCGGCTTGGATCTTAGTTTCCAGTTCATCCACTTTATGTTTTGCCAAGGTTTGCTTATCGAATAATTTACCCAGCATCAATAAGTGTTTTGTGACTATATCAAAGTAATCGCTGCTGCTGTCTTGATAATCAATATCCAAATGAATGGTTGGTGCCAAATTGGAAAGCGCTTGATAATGACTAGCTTGAACGGATGACATCAGCACCAAATCGGGTTTAAGTGCATAAATACGTTCCATATTGGGTTGAACGATAGCACCTAAATCAACGATATCACTATTGTTGCTGTAGTCTTTCAGGTAGTAAGGAACAAAATCCTTTGGCATACCGACAATCGGAACACCCAACTGTTCGAGATAGTCGACTTCATTCATATCTAGGGCCGCAACGCGTACTGGCCGTTTTGTAATAACAGTAGTGCCCAACTTATGCTCTACCTCTATCGGGGCAAACTCCAACTCAACCGTTGAAGCACTCGTATCCGATGATGCAGGCTGTAATGACTCGGTTTTATTGTCGCAGGCCAGCAAAAAAGCCGAGCTAAATAACAGAATCGCTACCACTTTAGTCCCACTTCTACATTTCGACGTCACTTGTATTCTCCTTGTAAGTTGAAGTTGAAATAATTACATACAGTTCCTTGACTCGTTTTCAGCACCTCAAGATCCAGTTCGTACAGTGCTTTTAACCTTTGTGCTGTGACGACCTCTTCAACGGGTCCAGCGCAGTGCACAACGCCTTGCTTCATACCGACAATATAGTCGGAGTAGTTAGCCGCAAAATTGATATCGTGAACCACTAACACTACCGTTCGTTTGTAATCGTCACACAGATGACGAAGCGCCCGCATTATGCTAACGGCATGTTTCATATCCAAATTATTGAGCGGTTCATCTAACAATAAATAATCCGTTTGCTGCGCAATCGCCATTGCCAGAAAAGCCATTTGGCGTTGTCCGCCACTAAGTTCATCAATAAATACATTGGCTAATGACTGTAAAGCTAAAAACGACAGCGCTTCATCAATGGCGCAATGATCTTCCTTTGTGAGTGCCCCTTGGCTATAGGGAAAACGACCAAATGCCACTAACTCCCTGACCGTCAGGCGTAAATTGAGGCTGTTAAACTGACGCATGGTTGCCACTTGCTTGGCATAATCCTTCAAGGGAATATTGTGGATAGCAGTACCTTTGAGTAATACCTCGCCCTGCTGGATATTCAGTAACCGACCAATCGACATCAGTAAGGTACTTTTGCCGGCACCGTTAGGGCCGATGAGAGAAGTCATCTGATGTTCGGGAAATTGTGCAGTGACATTTTTTAGCACAGGTTTCGCGCCATAAGACTGATATAAGTTATTGACGGTTATCACACTGCGCTCCGAGGTTTAAGAATTAAGACAAAGAAATAGGCGCCACAAAATAGATTAATTAACAGCCCAACACTGGTTTGATAATTAAACAGATGCTCAACGAGCATTTGCGCGATCAGAAAAACCGAGATAGCAACGGCGTATCCTGTTATCAAAGTAAATGAGTGCGACGGATGCCTTGCCAGTGCATAGGCCATGTTCGCGACAAATATCCCCATAAAAGCAGTCGGCCCCACTAAACTGGTTGATATTGCGACCAATACCGCGATAAGACCCAATAGCAGGCGCACCACTTTTTGATAATCAATACCAAGAGAGATAGCTTGCTCCCGCCCCATCAGTAATACATCAAGTACAGCGCGCACTCTCCAAGCGGCAATACACACGGCACTGACAAGCACTAGAGAGATAAGCAATTGCTCTGGTTGAGCGCGGTTGAACGACGCTAAGCTATAGCTCTGGAAAATAGAAAACTCACCGGGACTGATAGAATATTGGATTAACTGAGTAAAACTGCCTAACACCACAGTGAGCACTAAGCCCACAAGCAGTAGGAAGAACACATCATGTCGATCTCCACTAAATAGCCAGCGGTGAATCGCCGTTGAGTAAAGCAACATCACCACGACTGAGACAAAGAAATTGCTGTTAGCGGTGATCAGAATACTGCTGCCCGTCCCTAAGATAAGGATCAACAGAGCCTGCAAAATCAAGTAAACCCCTTCATACCCCATGATAGATGGCGTTAAAATGCGATTTCCGGCTAAGGTCTGAAACAGTATCGAAGAAAACGCAATACAGACACCACCAAGGCAAATAGTGCCCAAACGCACCAATCGATTCGGTATGACATAGTCAAAATCAAAGCCTGAGCCCATCAATAAAAATGTGACTGCCAACATAATAGGCAGCCCCCAGCTCAAAAAACGCCATGCACTGTCTTTCATTTGATTTTCCAAACGATAACTAAAAATATGAGTCCACCTAAACAGCTTGCCGTTAGACCTATAGGAATTTCAAAGGGATACAAAACAAGCCGACCAAGTAAGTCGCAGATAATCAGTAGTGTTGCGCCAGCAAAGGCGATAATAGGCAAGGTACGTTTTAAATTATCGCCGTAACGCATAGCGACAAGATTAGGAATAATCAAACCAATAAATGGAATGCTCCCGACTGTGATAACTGTGGTCGCTATGGTCAGGGAAACCAGCACTAACCCTAAGATAACTAGGTTGAAATAACTCAGGCCTAGTGTGGTAGCTAAGCCTTCGCCCATTCCTACAATGGTAAAGCGCTGTGCATAAAGGTAGGTCAGTATGACTACGGGAAGGATCAGATAGATGATTTCGTAGTTACCCTGCACGATTTTTGAAAAATCACCCAGCATCCATCCCTGCATACTCTGCATCATATTGTTTTGATAAGCATAAAGTTCCGCTATCGCACTGAGTACACTGCCAAACATAATCCCAATAATTGGAATGAGCACCGGACTCTTATACCGAATACCACGAATAATCAGAATAAAGGCTAAACTCGCAAGCAGGCAAAAAACCAAAGCCCCCAACATTCTGGCGGTAACCCCCATACTTGGGGCATGAATAATTGAAATTAATATGCCTAGTTTGGCGGCATCAAGCCCGCCACAAGTAGCAGGTTCAACAAACTTGTTTTGCACAATCTGCTGCAATATCACGCCACAGACTGCAAGCCCTACACCTGAGCAAATCAAGGCAAAGAGCCGCGGCAGACGACTCGCAGATAACACCAACCAGACATCATCCGAGAACGTCAGCATCTGCGCCACAGATGCATACTTTGCGCCTAGCAGCAATGAGGCAAAACAAAGCACAAAAAAGCACGTCAGTGCATAAACCACCTTCACAAACTGATACTTCCTATACGCAATAAATCTTGTACTAATCTGCAGCCGCTATGAGGTTTTCATATCGACGCGCTATGTTTGAGCCTTATCAGATCCCCCTGCCTTTTGGGCATGGGTAACGGCAATACCCGCTAACACTAAGTCACGTTTTCGCTCCCACCATTTGCGGGCGCCCACCTTCATAATGTCTACCATCGCATTTATCTGCTCAGCTTTATCAGGGAGCTTGGTGGCTTCATCTTCCCAAATTGCGATAATTCGCTCTTTACGTGTCCGACCATCGGCTTCTGGTTTAGTGGTTGACCACCATCCCAAAAAGCACTCCCCCACCATGTCAACTAAGATATCAACGGCCAGCACTGCTTCATCGAGGGAGAAGCCTTTTTGTTGCAGCTTTTCGACCGATTCAGCAAAAGAACGTATACCCGATGACGGCGTAACACTGGCCTGATGGATAGACTCAGCGAGGCCAGGATGACGCTCATAGAGTGCCCAAATGGCATCGGTCAATATGATCAATTCGCTCCGCCAATCTGTGGCCACTGGCGCTCGCCAGTCCAGCTCATTAATTGCAAGCTCAGCGGCAATGGAGATAACATCATTCCGACCTGCTACGTGATGGTAGAGGGAAGAATGATCGACCTTTAAATGCGCCGCTATAGCTGGGATGGTCGCTTGATCAACCCCAATCTCCAACGCAGCTCTGGCGATAGCCTCACGGGAAATACGGCTAGGTCTACCACGCTGGCGTTTTTGAGTGGGTTGATCCGGTACTTGTGTCATATCGATAAGGTTTCCAAGGCAAAAAAGCCATTCTAACCGCTCTTGCTACCCGCTGCATGGCAATAGCCAATACCGCGGGTAGAAGCTAGCCGCTAAAACTTCGCCCTGACGCCTACACCTATTTCTCGAGGTTCAAGTAAATATGCATCCACGCCTCCGGTACTTCTGTCAGCCATTTTTGCCACAGGTGCACGTTCATCCAGCAAATTGCGTGCATAAACAAAGGCTTCAAAATATTGGTTGATTTGATAGGAAGAATTCAGGTTTACCGTAGTGTAAGATCCCACTCTTAACTCTGGCTCATTGGTATCCGTTGAAAAGTATCCATCTGTATGGCGCACATCACCGCTCAGTTTGATAGTGTCTGTAATTGAATAGTCAAACCCTATATTGAACATATATCCCGGCGCTTTACTAAACTCGTTGCCAACAAACTCCTCGCCACGGTAGTCATTAAATTCACTTATCTCAGTTTCAAGTAAACCCAGCCCACCATATAGGCTAAAACTATCGGCAACTTTAAAGTTCCAATCTAATTCAATCCCATAGCTTTGCGCTTCATCGGCATTAATAATGACAGAACCAAAGGGACGTCCATCGAGGTAGTCAGTAACTGAACGTTGTGAATCCTTAAAGCGGGTGTAGAAGAGATTGCTATTTATGATTAAGCGTTGTTCAAGCAGATCGATACGGGTAAAAAGTTCATAGTTCCATGCCGATTCGGCATCAAAGGTATAATATTCGCCGCCGCGGAAGTTAATACCTGTGCCCCCAGGAATGTTACCTTCACTGATCATAGCGCCGATTAAGACGTTATCTGTCAGATCATAGGACAGGGCAACCTTAGGTAACAAAGCCGTAAACGTCTCTTCATATTGATGGCGCACACCTGGGATGTAGCTGGCAATACCATCGTGGCTAATTTCATCAGACTGATAACGAAGAGCGCTGGTGAATGCCCACTTGGGTGAGAAGCGCCATATGACTTCACCGTAGGGGGCAAAACTGGTATGTCTCAGGTCTGCGTCGGCATTACCAAATACGTTGTTCAGCTTGTTGTTGGTTTTATCATCCCAGTAGAAGACACCGGCAACCCCACTAAACTCTGAACTCTTGTCACCAAAGTTCAGCCTTATATCATTCGAAAAGTTTTCATTATCTCGTTTTGCAATCCCTTGATAAGGTGCTGCGAAGCGATAATCAAACTGCCCTTCTGAATACTGCAGTTGGTTATGCAACTTCATCCCATTGTCGAACACATATTCAAGATCAAAAATTCCAACATGATTGCTGACTTCTTGATTGTCCTGAAAAATTGAACGATTTTCTAAGTCATCATAGGGTTCTGATACCACCTCGTTTCTGGGACGTTTAGCCTCAGTGGAGGAATAAGTCAGCATGGTGGAAAAGTTACTGAATTTTTCGGGTTCCCATAGTAACTTCGCCCGTAGATTTTGGTTTTTAAACTCAAAATCCAAATCATGGGCAGTAAATTCTGGGTTAACGTAATCAACAAAGGTATCTCTAGCGCTGTAATCTGCGCTAATTCTTGCGGCAAAGTCACTACTTAGCGCACCGGACGCCATGACCGAAAAGCGCTTCTTATCCCGACTGCCATAAAGTGCTTGCGCTGCAAATTCTGGCGTATAAGTGGGGTTATGGGTATGGATAACTACAGCGCCAGCAATACTGTTGGCTCCTTGACTGGTCGTTTGCGGACCACGGTAGACTTCAATAGACGACACATCCCACACGCCTGCGGCGCCTAAATCCAGTTCTGCGGGGCTCAGATATTTACCATCCACACTGATAGTTGCACCCGGCACAGGCTTAGATAAGTAGGCATTACCCGCTGCAACAGGCCCTTTAGTATCCGTACCGCGGATAATGGGCGCATCGGTATTTCCGGCATAAATTAAGTTTGGCGTACCGCCGAGAATTTCAGAAATCGTTGATTGGTCGGCATTTTTCCTCAACTGTTCTTCAGTGATCACTGTCACTGAGCTAGCCGTTTCTTTCAGCGTGCGCTCGATTTTCTGACCGTAAACTGTGATGACTTCAATATTTCCCGCTGCATCTTGTTGCTTGGATTGCTTATCTGGAGCAGTTCCACTGTCAGCAATAGTTGAGCCGGAAATAGCGCTAAGCCCCAGCGCAAGAGAACCGATAACCCACTTTGATTGTGGGTAAAACTTACCAAATCGGGGCATATGTAATAACTCCTTATACGAAAGATTTGTTGCCAATGAGAATAGTTATCAATTATATTATCGCCGTTCAAAACATTTATCAACACTGTGTTGATAAATAAAAGTGACCGCTTAATATGGTCGCCATCTCATGGCGGTTCAATTTTTATGAAACAAGGAATTTGGCTCGTGGATGTTCATTTACCCATAAACTCTGGCACTCAGACTATTTTTTACTCTGCAATATCAAGACTTCATCGCTTCATTGGCCTTGTGTTAATCACACTTTCCAGACCGAAGCCCAGCCTGTTCCACTTCGATTTTTTAGGTGAGCATTAAAATGCAGCGACTTTTCAGTCCCACTTCAACATTAGCCTTTACCCTACGTCCGGCGATTCCCGCACTCACTTTCGGAATGCTGCTAGCGGCAGGTGCTGGCGTGACGACACTAGGTGCACTCTGGTGCATGATTCAACTTATTGCAGGCCATCATTCGCTATGGTTAGCGGGGGCGCTCATATTTGGGGTCGTGTCAGCGCTGCTATCAGCTGGCGCATCTTGGGTTAACCACAATGCTGAGGCGCAATTTTCTGGAAGATTAAGGCGTCATATTGCAGCGCATCTTGTTAGGTTGCCACCAAGCACCTTGGTAAAATATAAGGGCGAAAAGTTAAAGCGATTAATGGTCGATGACATAGCGTCATTGCATCATATGATCGCGCATTTACCCTCTGAGCTAGCGACCTTTATCATTGTCCCTGCCATCACTATCGGTTTGCTGATCTTAAGCGCGGGCTTAGTGGCATTACTTGCCCTTATCCCAGGCCTAGCCGCCGCACTTTTCTATTTGGTGGTGATCCCAAGGCTTGCAGCAAAACAGGGGGAAGCACGAGTCAATGTGATGGGAAATATCACTGCAGCAGTAGATGACTACGCCCGTGGTGCGCCTGTATTTCGCATTTATGGCGTACAAACTGGTACTATGGCCGATTACCAAAAGGCAACGACACATTTTATTGGGGATATTCTTGAGCGGGTAAGCAAGGTATCCACTTCAGTCGCCGTGGCCACATCACTACTGCAGGCTGTCTGTACTTTTGCCATTGTCTATGCCATCGGGTATGAATGGCCCCCAGAAAACCTTGCTGCCGCCTTGTTCTTCAGTCTGGCCATAGTCACGCCAGCCCTAAAGCTCGGGCATGGGCTTGATTATCTCGCCACGGGCCGCGCTGCCGCTCAGCGGCTAACGGATTTTCTTGAGCAATCGAGAGTTCCTGTTGGTAACGGCAATATTGAGCTTAATACACCTATGCCGCTCACTCTCACCGATGTCGTGCCTTCAATGTCTACAAGCAGTAAAACAGTGCCCATTAACTATCAATTTAGATCTGGCAGAGTCACGGCAGTTACAGGGATCAGTGGTGTTGGCAAATCCACATTACTGCGCTTATTAGCTGGCATGGAGCAGCTAAATGCCGGAGATATTCGACTCGCTGGTATGGCACTCAAAGAGATGGATGAAGCCTCGATTAATCGCGCGATCATGCTATTACCACAAAGTGCGGGACTACTGGCAACCTCCATCGCCGACAATCTCGCGCTCACCGCACCTGATGCCACGGATGAAGATTACTTAGCAGCATTACACTGCGCGCAATTGGATAAACCCTTAAATACTCATGCAAGCGCGCTCTCTGGCGGTGAAATACAACGGGTTAATCTTGCCCGTGTGTTTCTTTCACCCGCTAGGGTGATATTGCTTGATGAACCCACATCGGCCCTAGACAGCGAAACGGCATTTAACGTGTTCACAGCGCTACGCCATCACGCAAAAACAAACCACAAAACGATTGTGATGGTCACCCATGACTTAACGCTTGCCGAGCTGGCGGATGACAAACTCACACTCAAGCATCATCACAGGGAAGGAGAAGGCCAATGATAAATCGTCCCCAAGATTACGCAGCCATAAAGCACTTAATACCTGTTGCCTGCGGTTGGGCTGTGACGGCCATATTGGAAGCGGCATGCTACATTCAACTGGCTTTAGCCATTATTGAGCAGCAATCACCGCAAAAAGTGCTATCGATTGCCACAATAACCATACTCACCACAATACTGGCTTCGCGTTCAGGTTTTTGGGCTGGCGCAAGGCTGGCCAATGCGCTCTACAGTGCATTAGGCACGACCATGCAACAAGCTAAACTATCTTGGTTTACACCGAGTGTCAGGACACTACTCATAGAAACTGTCTCTCGGAGTATTCCTGGCTTTATGAGTATTCCGGCACATCAATTTCAGGTATTTATTCATGCACCGCTTATTCCGCTCTGCATTACCTTTGGCATAGGATTGATCGGTGGCATACCACTGGTACTGATGTTGGCTAGCTTGTTGCTCGTGTCATTTGTGATTCAGAGTATGGCGCAACGAGCCCTTGCCCGCGCAGATATGGACCGAAACAACACTGAATTGGCAGCAGATCAGTCAACCCTTGAACTGATCGACCACTTAGAGTTACTGCGTACAGCAGCAGGATATAGCGGCGCAACAACACGGTTAGAGCAAAACTGGCAAACACAAGAAATCGCATTAGAACGAACTAATCGCGCCGCTGCTATAGCAACATTACTGTCGGCTATCGCCAGCTTTTTACCTATTGCAGGCATGGCACTCTATCTGGTGCTATCCGGTATAAACAATACGACAATGCTGCTCGCTGTTTTGATGTTGACCATGCGCGCGGCGGCGCCACTTGAGACTCTCGCCGTGGCGGCAATAAGCATTAATGATCAGCTAGCGGCTATTAAACACTATCGACAAGCGACTCATGCGCCAACGCTCAAAGAGCCAAGCCAAGCGCAGCAAAAGACACCGAACAATCATACAATCGAATTGAATAACGTAACATTTCCCCCTGCGGTGCAAAATATCAATGCCACTATCGAATCAGGTGAACGCGTGCTGATTGGCGGCCCGAGCGGTTCAGGTAAAACCAGCTTACTTAAGTTATTGATGCGCTTTGATGATCCCACCCTAGGCTTGATCACTTTGGGCAAGGTGCCACTCACGTCAGTCCCCGCTGCTGAACTTGCCCGCTTTTTCGCCTATGTGCCGCAGGATCCACTCATCTTTACCGGCACCATTGCCAGTAACATTCGTATTGGTAACCCTGATGCCGACGATCAAGCCGTAGATAAAGCGGCACGTCAAGTGGCACTGGATGAAGTATTAGATAGATCAGAACAGGGCATTTACCAAGAAGTCGGCTTGCAAGGCGCAGGGTTATCGGGAGGGGAACGCCAAAGGCTTGCCTTAGCACGCGCGCTTATCAAAAATGCGCCGATTCTGATAATGGATGAGGCCACCTCGGCATTGGATGAAGAGACAGAAAAGCGTGTAGCCAAGGCTATTTGCGAACAGAGTTGTACACTGGTTTTAGTTTCGCACCGAAACCAATCAGTTTGGCAGCCAACCAAGATAATAGAATTTCATCAATCACTTGCCTCAAAGTAAGATCGGATTTCTATGCATTAAAAAACTGAATTACAGATGTCTGACACAGATTATAGTGATTAATTTGTCGTTACAGACCAATATCTCAATGAGTTATGTACTGCAGCCGAAATGACATGAATCATTTCGACTGCAGTTATTGCTCGTGCAAAGAAGATGAGCATTACTGTAGAACCGACCAAGCCTTGTTGGCATAACGCTCACTGAATCAAAGCATAAATACTCGAGCTTCCTCTCGCTTTTGAGCTTTAAAATCCCTCAAATTATCAGCTACCCGTTAATAAACTAGTAACCATATTTTGCGACAGGGTGCCAGTTTTTATTAACATCCTCTTCAATAAACTTTTGTTTTTCTTTGATTAAATCCGATTCAACTAACCCTATCGCTTGATGGGCCTTTTCCTTAGTACTGATATCTGGATAAGTAACTTGAGTCACGTTAAGTTGCTTCAATATTCCAGCGAGCAGATGACGTGCTTCGTTCGCTTGTTCGATGGCTTTATCTAAAAGCTGCTTACCTTCTTGTGGATTATGTGCATACAAACCATGTGAGGACATGGCAAAGTCCCAGCGCCACTGACTGTGTCGTATCGCCATAATTGGCTCATTCATATTCTCCCATTTAGCACCTGCATCCCATGCCGCTTTGGCTTCATAGTGGGCTTTGACGAGCAGAGCTTCAACTTCGCGAGCTTTGGTCTCAATCGTTAATTTATTGGCCGCTAGCTTGGTTTCAATTTTGGTTTTACTGCTATGGCAGCCACTGCAACTGTTATCAAAATGCGGTAAGGCTTTATCAACTTTATGGCTAGTAAATTCAACACCTTTTGCATCCTGCTGGGTAGGCATATGGCAGGTAATGCAAGTGACACCGACTTCGGCATGTTTACTGCGACTCCAGTGTTCAAACTCAGGATGACGTGCTTTGAGTATGGGCGTTTTCGAAAGAGGATGGATCCATTCGAAGAAGCGGCGAGTGTCATAATATTTTTCAATATCGTCGGCTGTGCTGCCAAAAATCCAGGGAATATTAACAACATTACTTTTTTCCGGACGGAAATAGTAAGTGACATGACACTGACCACATACCTGCGCACCTTGCATATTAGTATCTTGTTTATCGAATGGCAGGTGAATTTTAGCCATAGCCTCTTGGGCATGGGGGCGAGGTAAAGTTAACTTATTAGTGCCAGATTCATGGCAATCACTGCAATACACTACGCTTTGGATCTCTTTGCCCAGATCAGTAAAGTTTTTAGCGGAGTATCCTTCAAATCCTAGTTGTTCAATCAATCTAGGGGCATCCGGTGTCTTGCAGGTCCAACAACTGGCGGATAATCCTTTCTCTCCTGCTTTAGGGGGGACACCTGTACGTAAAGTATGCGTCACATCAGCAACGGCAAAATGGTGCCCACGTGGGCTATGGTACTCTTTGGCATAGGAAGATCCTGCCCAGAGTATGATGCTGGCGGGATAATTGGCGAGCATATCTTCGCGTTCAACTTGTTCAGAGGTGGCTTGCCAAGATTGATATTGGTTAGGATATTTTTGTTGATTGCTAGTATCGGAAGCCGCTACAGATGTACATATAGTTATGGCGAGCAAGCAAATCATTTTTAGCAATGTGACTATTTTAAAATAAGTTTTCACTTTGTATCCTTTTGTCCTAACATCAATATTAACCTGGGCGCCCATCAATACGGGGGCGAGAAAGTATCGGCAAGTAATGCCATACAAACAGTGCAAATGCGATAAACCAGCAACTGCCAGCCAACCATAACCAGACTTGGGTGTGGGCCGGAAACCAGATGGGCATTAGCGCCCTGAGCAGTGCCGCTAACGGTAGGCAAATAAATGCCAAGATCATCTTAGGGCCCTCATAAATATTTCGACTTGTGTGCCCGAGTGACACTCTGGAAATCATCGAAAGACACAGGGTAGCCATACAACCAATAGCAAATAGGTGAAGCAGACTGCGATAGGCATATTCATTATCGAGATACCAACTCATGGCTAACAGGCAAAGAGGCAACATTAAATAGGCAAGATGCAAGGACCACAGCATAGGTTCTTTCAGTGTTTTATGGGGTAACCAGCGTGCAAATCGGACCAGCTGCAAGAGCCCCGCAATGAGCAGTAAGCCTCGCTCGACTTCCAGAGGTATAAGGTGGATGAGTGATTGAATGACGAGCAAGATCATCGTCAGGATCAGCGGGTATTCAATCCAAGTTAAGGGATCTGCTTTAGTGGCCTTAATGCGCATCGCGGTAAAGAATGGAATGACACGCCCACCGACTATGGTGATAAGTAAGGCTAACCACCATAACATCGCCTGCCAGATCTGGTTGGCAAGGATAAAATCGCGTTCAAATAAAGCGTAATAGCTGACATTGTTAATCACGAGTGCGGCAAACAACATGATCGGAAAACCAATATTGCGCCATTGCTTCACCTTATAAATGCAGCGCCATAGGGTAAGGCTTGCCATACCAAGGAACAATGAATCAAACAAGGCGGGCAAAATGAGCGGAACTTGTATTGGGAGTAAGAGTAATAATCGTGCCAGTAACCAGCAGCTAAAGGTCAATGCGAGTGGCCATCCCTTTAATGTGGGTTGGTTGGTCCAATTTTGAACGGCAGTCAGCAAAAATCCACACACAATTGCCATAGCGAAACCGAACAGCATTTCATGTGGATGCCACCATAGCGGCAATATCTTGCTCCAAAAGGATGAAGGGAAAAAGCTATATTGGGGAGTAAACCAAGTTAATAGCCACAAAGGGATATATAGCGCAGCTAATATGGCTCCCCCAAGGAAAAAAGGTCTAAAGCCTAAGCGCCATAATGCGTGAGTACATTCGGTTTGTGTAGGATCATCAATATTTAGCATAGTTGTTAGCCGAGTTGCAGAACGATGATGAACACACTTAAGATGCATTCAATATAGTCCTTATATTGTACTGTTATGACCTTCAATTCAAACTAAATCTTAGATTTTGGAACTAAGATCCCAAAGATGAACAAAAAATAAAGTGTCGTGGAATAATCATTTCTGACGGCTAATAGGCTTAATCAATGTACTGCGGGTTCATGACGGACAAAGGTTCAATGCAAACTTTTACACAGGTAACGGCACAAACAGTCACACATTGGTAAATTTTAGATGGGAGAAATACCGTTTTGATTTAAATAACCGTGGCTTTATTGGCCTATCTTATTTCGAACATAGCCAAGACTTTGATAGCACAGGCAGCTCGATTTATAACGGCGATAACAGTTGCAGATGATTATGTGGTAACTCGCTTTAGCGTCGATTATCAGGCTAAAAACTGACGGATTAGTGGCTTCGCCAACAACCTATTTGATGAACAAGCATTGACAGTAAATAGCCTACAAGCCGCAGTTATGTTGGAGGGTTACGACAGAAAAATGGAAATAGTACCAGCAATTGGTAGCGTTAAAAAATGGCGAGTTATTCAATCCGAGTAAAATCATTTTCTACGTTTTATTCTACGCAAAAGAAAACGGCTCGCATATTTCTATGCAAGCCGTTGTTTTATTTGGCAGGGGTGGCAGGACTCGAACCCGCAACCATCGGTTTTGGAGACCGCTGTTCTACCAATTGGAACTACACCCCTGTTGACGTGGGGCATTATGCTAAAAGCACTTCCAAAGGTAAAGTACTTTTTATGGCAAAACTCATTAACTGAAGGTTTTTCAAACAAGTTA
The DNA here is from genome assembly GCF_030848765.1 of Shewanella oncorhynchi. Taxonomy (NCBI): domain Bacteria; kingdom Pseudomonadati; phylum Pseudomonadota; class Gammaproteobacteria; order Alteromonadales; family Shewanellaceae; genus Shewanella; species Shewanella oncorhynchi. The sequence goes on along the minus strand of NZ_CP132914.1, from coordinate 1,128,943 downwards.
GGCTATTGCAGTTGATTTAACTGCCGCTGAGATTAAAAAGCCATCGCATATTAGCGATATGACGTAGTAGATACTTAGTTTAGAGCCCATAGGTTAATAGTAACTCGACTAAATGATCCCACAACAAATCAGTTTGATGAGACCAAATAAGTGTGCCGTTTCGGCCATTTTGAGGTGCTTAAGGGTTAAAGACGCGCATTTATCGAAAAAAGATCTGAGTTCGATTTATAAAATCGGCGTTTTATAGTATAAGCATCGTCAATTTCATACACTGCTCGACGGAACCACTCATGTCTGACAAATTTTTCTTCAAGGGTCGTAAAACCCCTAAGCCGAAGCACGAAAGCTATGGCTACAACACTAAGCGTGCTGCTAAACCGGGTACAGAAGCATTACCATTACAATTAATTGTTGCCGACGAAGCGCGTAAACTCGAAGTTGCCGCGATTGTTGCCGAACACCAGCTGTTCGCCAATATCGAAGTCAATGCCGACGTCGCTGAAGATATTGTTGAATTAGAAGGTTTATTAAATAAGCCTAAGACCACGACTTTCGAGAAAAAACCGAATCGTAACGAGCCTTGCGTGTGTGGTAGCGGTCAAAAATTCAAGAAGTGCTGCGGCAAGTAAGCGCTTTCATCAGCGTGATATAGATAGGGACTTTTGCTGTAACGCTTTTGTGCGTCGGGAATCGCCCCTTTTCTCCCCTCTTTTTAGTTTCTCTCCCCCAAAGCCAATTAATCTTCCAACTTTGAGATAAAAATCCGCTGCAAATCGTTATTCCATAGCTGAATAATTTTGCGGGTCTTTTCTTTATTCCAAAAACATTTACCAAATAAAATCAAACCAGCACCTTCAAAGCAGCGTTTATCTTCTATTTCAAATTGCGCTAATAATGGCTGTTTTATCCCATCGATAGGAATGCCGATATCTTTGCTGTCGGCGGGGTTAAGCCAACTCATCGACGGGTCAGTGTGGGATATCGTGCCCCAATACATGTGGGGTTTATTGTCGCTTGGGTCCGCATCGGCAAAATTGACAAACAGGTTCTTCGCCCGCCAACGGTATTTTCGCTCAGCGTCTGTGTATACCCAGAGATCCGATTTCGCCAAATCTGTACCGCGCAATAAACTGTGGAGTAACTTTTCGAGCCCTTGGCTGGGCACTCGTTTTTCAGTGGTATGTTCAGCGGTGTTAACTTGGTAGCCTGTTTTCGACTCTTGTATCCGATCATCCACTGACGATGCAACAGACGCTTTCGATGACTCAGGCATAGAGGACAATTTAGGCGTTGGCTCAGTCTTGCTGCTTAATGCCTGTGTTGTCGAAACTTTGTTTGCAGGCGTATGGCGACGAGGTTTACGGCTAAAATCGATCATTAAAGCATCGGCGTCCACCAGCTGTTGCTGCACTTCAATGGCATCTTGCTCCTCACGGGACTTTTGTGCCGAAGGTTTAAATTCAATGCAATCGGCTTGGTGATATCGCGAGCCAAAACAAGCGGCTTTACCGTCTTTTGAGGCTTTACGGAAATATGCTTTACCACCGCAGGCAGGGCAAATTAACCATTGCCGCAAACGCTCGATATCCTCATCGGGTAATTGTTGAAACTTAAAAACACTATAAGTCGTTCTCGCAATTAAATGATCCTCTGTTTCGAGTTCACAAATAGCATCTAACATAGTGTTCTCCTTTATTTTCAACTGCTGGCAATACCGCTATCTATGCCCAAGCATTAATCCCAAAAGTGATAACACTTAACAGAAGCAAGATGCCAAGTACGCGATAAATCAAACCTAAAGTACTGGTGCCTTGCGAGCTCGCATCCGAATGTAATGGCATGATTTTAACTTTTGCGGCATCTTGGGTTTTGTGTTTCATTCTGCATCCTTAAAATATTTCGCCAATGGCATTATCAAACTTGAAGGAATTAATAATGCGGCTTTTACGGCACTTGATGCATGATAAAAGGGTGTCAGTTGAGTGATTAACGCGTTGAAGCATTTGAGTGCGGCCAAGGCATCGGCTGCGGCATAATGAATTTGCGCACTGGATAAAGGCACGAGCTGCCAATTCGATAAGGTGACTTTTTTAGGTTTGTCGATACGAGCACCCAAAAGCGCCGCAACTAATTGGCGCGTCCCCATTTCCTTCTCCGCTCCAAGTTGAGCCAGTGCCCAATTTAAATCTAATGTTGAGGCGACATTAATGCCCCATTGCCGCCTGAGAGCGTGTGCATCACTGCGTAAACCAACCCCGACTTTGAGTATGGTTTCATCTTCTAATAAGGCTTTTAACTGGATGAATTGCTCTCCCAAAATGGCATGCTGAAATAAATAACAGGTATTCGCTGTCGCGATTTGGATAAGACTCAAGGGGTGTTGCACGCCGCGCTCAAAGCTTGCACGGGTTTCAGTATCAAAACCTAAGACTTGCTCAGCCTGTAATAGTGCTAATACTGTATTAAACTCCGACGGCTCAACTACCTCGATGCGGACATGTTGAAATTCAAAAACAGCTAACGCTGCAAGTTCAATATCATCAATACGTGTAGTCAAAGCGATACGTTGCTGCAGCCACAAATATGCCCACTGACGCTGCGCTTGAAGCTGAGTTTTAGCTTTAATCGCATTTTCAGCCTCGGCCGATACCCGCTCACTTTTCTGCAGCTCGGTCAAGGCATTGAGGTTATCAAGATAAGCCGTGCCAGCAGCATCCATTGCCGCCATTAACCCATCGGCATCTTTGCCAAACTCTTTACGTAACCAAGCCAGCTTACTCGGGGAGACACAGTACTTCATTAACTTCATTGTGCTCATCCTTGATGGTTGATGCGCGCAGCTAGTTAACTACGCAATTTCTGTATTCCTGTCATCGCAATAAGTGCAACAGCGCCAGCAACGACACCAAATAAGCCATTAAGAATACTTGGCGTCAGCACAGCAAACACAGGCCCAACAACACTAATGGCAGCAACCGCTTGTTCAGCATGGTGGATTTGCTCGCCGACTAGGTGTAGGCCATGAGTTAAAATCCCACCACCCACCATAAACATGGCTGCCGTGCCAATAATCGTTAAACTTTTCATTAATACGGGAGCTGCGCTCAATAAACCAAAACCTAATTTACGGTTCATTTGAGTTAATACAGAGGCACCTTCACGTTGACTCAAGTACAAACCCGCATCATCCATTTTCACAATCGCCGCCACTAAGCCATACACGCCTATGGTCATGACGATCCCTATGACAGCTAACGTAAAAAACTGTGTCGATAGGGATTTGTCCGCCACGATACCAAGGGTAATGGCAATAATTTCCGCCGATAACACAAAGTCGGTACGAATCGCCCCTTTGACTTTTTCGGCCTCGTAGGCGGCGAAATCTTTAATCTCAGGTAACTCATTCTCTACTTGGGTTTCGTGTTGTTGCTGGCCTTTTCTATGGCTATAGCTGTGATGCAGTTTTTCAAACCCTTCGTAGCATAAAAACAGTCCACCAAACATTAATAAAGGGGTGACAGCCCAGGGAATAAAAGCACTGATAAGCATTGCTGCTGGCACTAAAATCAACTTATTACGGAATGATCCCTTGGCCACCGCCCACACTACAGGTAATTCACGATCGGCGCTTACGCCCGTCACTTGCTGGGCATTGAGGGCTAAATCATCCCCCAATACACCCGCGGTTTTCTTTGCCGCCACTTTACTCATTACCGCTACGTCATCCAAAATCGATGCGATATCGTCGAGTAAGGTTAATAAACTCGCGCCTGCCATGCTAAATCCCTCTACAAATCATCTATAAACCATTCTGCTTTTGCCATAGTAGCTTAGTTAGATTAGTTGCGTATAGCGAAATGCTTTCCAACTTAACTGCTTAAGTTACTTACGTTATTGGGACTGCTTGCTAATGTGAAAATGCCAGCAATCTAGATCACACCCACGGTGGAATTGCGCCACATTATTTATCGGAAAAGAGTATACTAAGCCCAGAATTTTTTACTCATTTGCCGTTACAGGATGTCAACATGACTCAAGATGAAATGAAAAAAGCTGCCGGTTGGGCCGCACTTAAGTACGTTGAAAAAGACAGCATTGTTGGTGTTGGTACGGGTTCGACTGTGAATCACTTTATCGATGCACTGGCGACCATGAAAGCCGATATCGAAGGCGCAGTCTCTAGCTCTGAGGCATCAACTCAGAAAATGAAAGCGCTGGGTATTCCCGTTTATGACTTAAACAGCGTCGATCGTTTATCTGTCTATGTGGACGGAGCCGATGAAATCAACGACCGTATGGATATGATCAAAGGCGGCGGCGCGGCATTAACTCGCGAGAAAATTGTCGCGGCTGTGGCTGAGAAGTTTATCTGTATCGTGGATAACACTAAGCAAGTCGACATACTAGGCGAATTTCCACTACCCGTAGAAGTCATTCCGATGGCACGCTCTTATGTGGCGCGTCAACTCGTTAAACTTGGCGGCGATCCTGTGTACCGTGAAGGCGTTGTTACCGATAACGGCAACATGATCCTCGATGTGTACAATCTTAAGATCCTTAATCCAAAAGAATTAGAAAGTCAGATCAATGAGATAGTCGGTGTAGTGACTAACGGTTTGTTTGCCAAACGCGGGGCGGATGTGTTACTCGTTGGCACCCCTGATGGCGTAAAAACCTTTACCGCCAAATAAGTTCTGCGTTTAAAGAATCCATCGCAGTCACAAGGCTGCTGATTGTAAAAATGCACAGTAAAAAATACGCTGTAAAAATGCCAGCCACTTTATTCAAAGTGGCTGGCATTTTTTATGGTTCTATTTAGGGTTCAATGTTATCTGACTCAGCAGCCCATCGCAGACAGCTGATATCAAACGCTTGGCTTACCAAGCTCTGGCGACTAGACCTTTTAAGTAGAATCCTTCAGGGAAGGCGCTACCGATAGGGTGATCGCTCGCTTGGCTTAAGCGTTCAATAAACTGGATTTCACGTTTCGCATCGAGCGCGGCATCGGCCACGATTTTTTGGAACAGATCCGCAGGCATTAATCCTGAGCAAGAGAAGGTCAATAAAACGCCGCCTGGATTCAATAACTGCAATGCAATCATGTTGATGTCTTTATAACCACGGCAAGCCCCGTTTAACTGCGCTTTGTTATCGGCAAACTTAGGTGGGTCGAGCACAATCACATCAAAGGTTTTGCCTTCATCACGGTACTGGCGCAACAACTTGAACACATCGGCTTCGTTGTAATGCACATTGTCATCACTAAAACCGTTCACTTGCATATTGAGGCGCGCTGTCGCCAAGGCTAGAGAAGACACATCGACGTTTTCAATACTGGCAGCACCTGCTTTCGCAGCGTACAGACCAAAAGTCCCCGTGTAGCAAAAACAGTTCAATACCGATTTATCTTTGACAAAACGGGCGGCAATGGCGCGGTTATCACGTTGATCGAGATAGAAACCTGTTTTATGGCCTTTAATCACATCGACAGCGATCTTGATGCCGTTCTCTTCGATAATCACCGGCATTTCTGGCAGAGTGCCGTGCAGTAAACCCGTAACAGGCAGCAGGCCTTCTTTCTTACGGGAATCCACATCAGAACGCTCATAAATAGCGCAATCAGGATATTGCTCAGCCAATAGCTCAACTAAGGTATCGCGCCATAAATCAGCACCTGTGCTCAGTAACTGGCACACCAGCACATTGGCATATCTGTCGATGGTGATCCCAGGTAAACCATCGGACTCAGCAGCCACTAAACGGTAACCTGTTAAGCCTTGCTCGCGGATTAAATCGTTACGGCCGATTTGCGCCCGCTGTAAACGTCTGGCAAAAAACGCGCGATCAATTTCCTCTTCGCGATCGAAAGTCCAAATCCGCACTTGAATTTGCGACTCAGGCGACCAAGCACCACGACCTAACCAATGACCATCATGCGCGACCACATCGACTGTCTCACCCGCTTCAGGTTTTCCCTTAATGTTATGAATAGCATTGGAAAATACCCAAGGATGGCGACGCTCAAGTGACTTCTCGCGGCCGGGTTTAAGTTTGATTCTGATAGCCATAGTTGCCTTTAAAAATAGGGCCGCCACTAAAAAAGGGCTGCTGTCTAAAAATGGGAAACGGATGATATACCCAATGCCACCTAAGTGCGAGTACCGAACACGCCGAAGCGCTTATTTATCATCATCCACGGGTGGCCGATCATACCTTATTTTAACGGTTAATTCTGAATGATATTCATGCGAAATGATGTTGGAATAGTTAATGAAACAACGCTAACAAAACCGTAAAGACAACTGACATGATTTGAAATAAGACGAATTAATCAGTAAACACGAGAACTTAGCTACGTAGCGCTAACTCAACAATGACGGGCGCATGGTCAGTACTGTAGGCGTCGCGTTCATATTCAGGTCTGATTAAGTGTCTATCGCAGGTCTGATAATCTACGACTTGCGCTAAACTGCGGCCATGGCTCGCATCAAACTCACTCGAAAGCAAAATATAATCCAGCACTGAACCTTTAGGGCCATAGTAATGGGTCGCCGCTCTGTGTTCCCTATGGTAAGCGGTATTACCCGTCAAACTGTCCCTCAAGTTCGCTTCAATAAATAACTCATAGGCATCCTTAAGTTGATACTGAGCAAACACCGCCGCTAACGCCGCATCCGATAAATGCCCAAGGCCAGCGGCTTTAATGTCATTACTGTGGATACTCTCGCCCTGTATCATTAACGCATCTAAGGCGCCCATTGTCAGACTGTCATTAAAGTCCCCCATCACGATAACGGGATGTTTAGATTCTTGCCTGCGTACCAATATGCCATTGAATAATAATGCTGCTTCTGCGCCGCGCTGCATGGTAGATGCCCAGCGGCCTAAGGCTTGCTCTGTGAGTAATTGGGTTTCTGAATGCAGTTTCATGCTCGCTGCGGGCGCTAAATTATCTAAACTAAGTGGCTGATGTTCGAGAGGTTGATGTTCAAGGGACTGATGTTCAAATAGCTTAGGTTCAAGTGCTAATCCGGCGCGTTTTGACTTAAAGTGCACCACATAATAGTCACACTTGCCGATATGTGGCACTTCAACGGTTGCGCGCAGCACCTTACGGCTAAAGGCAAATTCACTCGATAATCCCATGGCTGCCACTAAACGCGTATCAGGTTCGACACTGCTGATTTCCACTATGGGATACCGGGAGGCAAGCGCGACCACAGGGCTGCGATAAATGTAATCACTGATAAGAGTTGGCTCATCAACGACCGCAAAATACCCTAGACCTTGCTCGCGAGCGATTCGTTTGAGCGGTTCAGGGCTAAACACTTCTTGAAATCCCACAATATCGGGCTGGCGATGTGCGAGAAACTCACTCAACCACTGACACTTTTTCTGCCATTGCCCATGGCTATAGATATTTTCAAAATCATAGTAAGCCAAAGGCGGCTCAATAAAGTTAAACAGATTGATACTGGCGATCTTGATATTCGCGGTGCACTTATGATCGATAGGTGCAGCCATTGATTCCAACTCATCAATATTGTGTGCCACAGCTTAATCCCCCAAAATCTGAATACAGCAATCTATCTTAATCTGACTTAATCTGACTTAATCTGACTTAATCTGAATGAGCACAATGACTCACCGCAGGCACGACAAGGGTATACCCGAAGTGCACTAATGCCAAATCCCCCAATGGATAAAGTGTTAACTCATCTCTGGCGACTCAAACACAGCTTACTGAGATAAGTCATACCGTTAAAAACCACAATTCAATATCAGAGTTAAATCCGACAACAAAAATCAACCGCTACCAGCCAAAAAATAAACAATCAAACAACAATGATTAGCACGCAAAACCACCAGCATCCCCAACAAAATCACGCAAGCCCAGGAATGATCATAAAATTAACTTTTACTTAAAGTGTAAATTCAAACAAAAACATATGTAATAACATGTGCGGTTGACTTTACATTTCAGTCCCTTAGAATGTGGCGACTTTAATCATTGCGGAGACCCACTGTGGGCACACACATAAGCGACAGTAGATGCCCTGTCCAAAAGACAGGATTTAACGCCTAGCACTAGCCCGCAATATTTGCTGCTACCTGCTAAGCAGGGTAGTAGTGTGAACCATTCTTCACTCAGCCTCCCCCAAAATATCAATCACAGACAATAAGCCTGAGCCTATGGCTGCGCTTTAGCAATTCCAGCATTTTGCTGGGGTTCAGTTATGTGTATTTATTGCATCTCAAAGCAAGTTTTTTGCCTCAGTGGACTTCGTTTTCCCTATGGATTTACATCTATGGGTTTACATCTGAGGAGCCTAAATATGGCTTACATAAACAACACATCAATTTTGCGATCTTTATCCTGTGCAAGTATCAGCTTGTACTACAGCATGAGTGCGGCGGCATCCCATCTCGAAGTGGATGATCCTGTCCTCGCAGAGCGCTGTGAATTAGAAATGGGCTGGCAACAACCTAGGTCGGATCATGCTCGCCCACAATTAAACGCGGCCACGACTTGCAGCCGCAATCAATGGGAATGGCATTTAGGATTAGCGTCCAATGCCAATGACGATATTCGTGAGGAGCAAGCAGAGGTCGGCATTAAGCTACCGCTCAACGTAAACTCCCACTCAGATTCAGAGCAGCAACAGGATGATTGGCACAGCACACTGGTAATCAACTTGCAGAAAAACCTCGATGCCAGTAACGAATTAGCCACCGAAGTCTTCGGCATTTTTGGCAAAACCTTAGGCGATTCTGATGTCAGTCTCTATACCAATGTAGGTTTTACCCATGAATTTAATCAATCAACCCAATTACTTGTGGGTATCGCGGCAGCGTATGAACTCAGTAGTCACCATCGCGTGATAGCCGAGATTTATCAAAAAGAATTGAGCGAGACTACCTATCAGTTCGCTTATCAACACACGCCACAACAACAGCTACAGCTCGAATTGAGCTTAGGCAATGCCCTTCGTGGCAACGCGCTGCAACTTGGCGCAGACATCACCTTTTACTTTGGTCACTAGATCGTTGAGAGAATGAACTATGAACATGAATAACAGCACAAACAACACTAAAAAAATCATCCATAACCTGCAAATGATTATCGAGCAACGCAGTGCCAGCGCCATGGCTGAATTAGCCGAAAAACGCCACCCTGCCGATATTGCTGCCGTATTTAACGTCTTTAATCAAGCTCAACAAGTCCTATTATTGCAACTGGCCTCACCTAAGGTTTGCGCCAATTTGTTTCGCTATCTGACCGATGAATTGCAAGCCAGCTTAGTACAGCAATTAGATAAAACTACGCTATCTGCGCTGCTGGTTCACATGGCAGCAGATGAACGTGCCGACCTCTATAATCTGCTCGATGAAACCCAGCAAGCGGCCATTTTACCTGCGCTAGCATTGGCCAAACGGGAAGATATGCGCACCCTCGCCGCCTATGATAAAGCTAAAGTCGGCGCGGTCATGACCTCGGATTACACATTACTGAATAGCCGCCATACTGCGGCAGAAGCCATCGATACTTTGCGTACTGAAGCGGCAGATAAAGAAACGATTTATCAAACCTATGTGGTGGATATGTTAGGCCGCTTAATAGGAACTGTATCTTTAAGGCAGTTATTGCTGGCGCAGCCGCACGAGCGAGTGGTCGACTTTATGAAACCCGACCCTGTCGCGCTCGATGCCAATGCCTTTCGCGAAGAAGCGGTGCAGATGATCGCCCATTACGACTTAATGGCGCTGCCAGTAGTCAATGGCAAAGGCCAGCTCGTCGGTATCGTCACCTATGATGATGCTATGGATATCGCCAGCTCACAGGCGGATCTTGAGTTCACAAAAACTGCGGCCATCGGCAATATTGACCATAACCTCAAGACTGCCAGCATAGGCTTACTTTACCGTAAGCGCGTGGTTTGGCTGGTAATCTTGGTTTTTGGTAATATTTTCTCGGGAGCGGGGATCGCCTTCTTCGAAGACACCATTGCCAGTTATGTCTCTTTAGTCTTCTTCCTACCTCTGCTGATCGATAGCGGCGGCAATGCGGGCTCACAATCGGCGACCTTAATGGTACGCGGCCTAGCCACAGGGGAAGTGGTTCTCAAGGATTGGTTATCTATGCTAGGGCGCGAGTTATTTGTCGCCGGATTATTAGGAGCCAGCATGGCAGCTGCAGTGTCCTTGCTAGGATTTTGGCGCGGCGGACCTGAAATCGCGCTAGTTGTGGCACTCACAATGCAAATTGTGGTGATTATTGGCAGCTTGATTGGTATGTCATTACCCTTCTTGCTGAGCAAGTTAAAGATGGACCCTGCAGCCGCGAGTGCGCCACTCATCACCTCCATCGCTGATATCATAGGTGTACTCGTGTATTTCAGCATAGCCACAGTGGTGCTCGACTTACCTATGCCATAGGCCTAAGACCTAAGACCTAAGACCTCAAAGTGAACCAAGCTAAGTTAACCTTAGCGTGGTTCACTTATCATTCGATAGTACTAACCCATTTATGACAAAGCATAAAAGCTTCAATAACCTTAAAAAAATTAAGAATAAAGCTTAAAGATCAGTTAATATTTCCATACCTGAATCGTTTTACTTTTTATTAACATTGCAGTATTTACCGCTGAGCCCAGTCACAGTAAGTCGATAAGCAATAGTGATAGTCCTAGCGACTTGAGAGGTTTTATATGTGGTTTAATTCCCAGCTCAAAGCTGAAAACCAGGCGCTTAAAGAGCGACTCATCCAACTAGAACGCCAACACCAAAATGAAGTAGATGAACTGCGTGGCATGATCCGTGAAAATGAGACTATGCAGCAACAGTCGCGCCAAAATGCAGACCACTACACTGAAGTGATCGCCTGCCAAAACCTAGGCGGAGATATGCTTAATGCCGTGCGCGAAGGCTTAGCCAGCAGTGCCGAATTACTCTCTGCGGAAAAAGAATCACTGTCTGAACTCAATCACGTTTTTGATCAAACCCGTGTGGCCATTGCCAATTTAGGCACTAGAGCGACTTATATTAATGATCAAGCATCGAACAGCATGAAAGCTGTCACAGAACTCGATGCTACGACCTCTTCAATCAATCAATTTGTCGCGGCAATTCAAGGAATTTCAGAACAAACAAACTTATTAGCATTGAATGCCGCCATTGAAGCCGCCCGTGCAGGCGAAGCGGGACGGGGGTTTGCCGTGGTGGCCGATGAAGTGCGCCAGCTTGCAAGCAAAGCCCATGAAGCCAGTAGCCATATTGAAAAGCTCGTGAAACAAATCGTCGCGCAAGCGGCTGAGATTAAAGAAATTGTTCATAACAATCAAAGCAGTGCCGTTGATGTAGCCACCTCCTCAACCCAAATTGGTCAAGTCGTTGAAGATGTCCTGCAACGCTCAAAACAAATGCAGCACGTTATCCATAACGCAGCCACAGCGTCATTCTTGAATACCACTAAGCTCGACCACGCAGTCTGGAAAAGTAGTGTTTATCAATTAATTGAAAAACCACAGCATAACCACAATGTGAACTCACACACTGAGTGCCGCCTAGGGCAATGGTATTTCAAAGGATTTGGTGCAGAGAATTATCAGCATTTAAGTAATTTCAAAGCATTAGATGCACCACATAAAGCGGTACACGAGGCAGGAAAAGCGGCGCTCAATGCGAGACAAAAAGGTAATTTGCCTGAGATGGTCAAACAACTGCACTCAATGGAAGACGCCAGTATGCGTGTTGTGCATTGCATTGATAACCTTATGCGAGATGTATATCGAGCGTGATATACAGGCACAGAAAGATAAGCTATCGCCCATAAATAAGCCTACCTAAGAGCGCCATACTCGCGCTCTTTTTTTATCGTTCAAAACGGTATAGTAAATTTAATCTTAGAAAATGAACCCCTAGCTATACTTGATTTAAACACAGCCTTCATCTTTAATCGTTTCAAGAGCAAGCAGTGAGACTCAATTATAACATTCTAATTTTTAGGGTTATTAATGAAATTAGTCACAAGTTTATTGTTATCACTCACCCTTAGCAGCGCAGTTTCTCTTCGCGCGCAGCCGCTCAACATCTATACCGAAGAATGGTCACCAATCAGCTTTTCTGTCAATGGCAAACCCGATGGTTTAGCTGTACAGGTAGTACAAGAAATTCAAAAGCGCATAAAGAACCCAGATCCAATCAAGGTCGTACCTTGGGCTCGCGGCTGGAAAATGCTGACCGAGCAACCTAATACTGTGTTGTTTACTATGACGCGCACAGCAGAAAGGGAGCAAATGTTTACTATGATTGGGCCTGTTGCTGTCGGCACGACTAATTTTTATGCCTTAAAAAATAGCGGTATAAAAATAACCACTATAAATGATGCAAAGACAGCTAAGGCAATTGGTGTCTATCGTGCCTCGGTGGAAGAACGCCTATTGCTCGAACTGGGATTTACGAATGTTGCGGCCTCATCCGAGCCCTTATTGAGTGCCAAACAATTGATGAAGCAACGTGTCGATCTTTGGTGTAATGCCAATCTCACCGCGCCGAGTATTCTGTCGGATGCGGGCGCGAGCATTGATGATGTAGAGTCGCTCTTCACGATTAGTGCTAATCATCTTTACATTGCCTTCTCACAAGGCACACCCAATGATGTGATCGAACAGTGGAAAAACAGCCTAGAAGCGATAAAAGCAGATGGCACCTTCGCAACGATTTACCATACTTGGCTCCCCAACGATGCGCCGCCAATGAAGACCGAACGTATCGGGTTTAGCAACTAAACCCATTGCTCTAAATTCTACGTGCTAAGTGATGAGTGCTGAATGCTGAGTTTTATGACTATTAAGAAAGCACTTAGAAAGGACACTCACAAACCCAGTCAATACGCTCACCCGTGATAGGATGATTAAACGCTAAGCAGGTCGCATGCAGCATTAATCTGCTGCTCGTCGTATTAGTGATATCAGCTTCATCTGCATCAGCCTTATCAGTCACGCACTCACCCACGCCGCCGTAGAGATCGCACCCCAGTATTGAGTGACCCAATTGCTGACTGTGGATCCGCAGTTGATGGGTTCGGCCAGAAACAGGGATAAATTCGACCCGCGTGGCGAAAGGTTCGGTTAATCGTTCCAGCACCTGATATTCACTGATCGCAACTTTGCCTGTGCTATGGCAGATCTTCTGCAGTGGGAAATGCTCAACATCTTTAGCGATCGGCAGATTAATCACCCCGCTGTCAGCGGCTAAATGCCCGTGCAGCAAGGCGGTATAACACTTTTCAACCGTGCGCGCCTGAAACTGTTTTGTCAGCAAACCATTCACGCTTTTATTCAGCGCCACCAGCATGATACCGGAAGTGCCAAAATCGAGCCTGTGCAGCAAAGTGGCCGTCGGAAAATCCTGCACTAAACGATAATGCACCGAGTCGAGATTCAGCGGATTCTTTCCCGACAAACTCAATAATCCGCTCGGCTTATCAATCAGTAGAATATCGCTATCTTGATAGAGCACGCGTATTTGCCCGAGGCAAGGCGGCGCAATAAAAGTATCGACTTTGGCAAGGCTATCGGCTGGCGCTGACATAATTTTCTCAGGCAACATAAGTAGAAGATAAAATGAACGAAGCGCTCAAAATTGACGAAATAATAAGGCCGCATAACCTAAGTTATGCGGCCCTCTAATTAACGACATTAACAGCATTAACGCTATGGCTTATTTAGCCAGTACGCGCAGATGCAGTTCTTGTACTGACGTCACGTTAGTACGGTCATCGGCGGCATGGGCCATACAAGTGGCGAATGCAGCATTCATGGTCGTCGTGTAGTTAACTTTGTAACGCAGTGCACCGCGGCGCAATTGACGAGAATCTTCAATCGCTTGGCGACCTTCGGTAGTGTTCACGATATAAGTGTATTCACCATTCTTAATGCGATCGAGAATGTGTGGACGCCCTTCGTGCACCTTGTTCACTAAACGTGGATTGATACCCGCTTCGCCTAGGATAACCGCAGTACCATGAGTCGCATCGATTTGGTAACCGAGCTCAATTAACTTAGCCGCTAAATCGGCAACGCGTTTCTTATCGCTGTTACGCACAGACAATAATGCACGACCCGACTTAGGCACCTCAGAAGTCGCACCTAACTGCGCCTTAGCATAGGCTTCGGCGAACGTATCGCCCACGCCCATGACTTCACCAGTAGAGCGCATTTCTGGGCCTAACAGTGGGTCAACACCCGGGAACTTGTTAAAGGGCAACACCACCTCTTTTACTGAGTAGAAAGGTGGGATCACTTCTTTAGTGAAGTTTTGCGATGTTAAGCTTTGACCCGCCATCACACGCGCGGCGATCTTAGCTAAAGGCACACCCGTTGCTTTGGACACAAATGGCACTGTACGGGCAGCACGTGGGTTAACTTCAATCATATAGATTTCGTTATCTTTCACGGCGAACTGTACGTTCATCAGACCGACAACGCCGAGTTCCATCGCCAACTTGCCGACTTGAACGCGCATGCGATCTTGGATTTCTTGGCTTAGCGTGTAGGGAGGTAAAGAACAACCTGAGTCACCTGAGTGAACACCCGCTTGTTCGATATGCTCCATAATCGCGCCAATCACCACGATTTCACCGTCACATACTGCATCGATATCCACTTCAATCGCATCATCTAAGAAACGATCGAGCAATACTGGTGACGCGTTCGATACGCTCACGGCTTCGTTGAAGTAACGCAGCAAATCTTGCTTGTCGTAGACGATTTCCATCGCGCGGCCGCCCAGTACATAGGATGGGCGCACAACTAGCGGATAACCGATACGCTCAGCGGCAATCACAGCACCTTCAACCGTAGTCACGGTATCGTTTTCAGGCTGCTTCATCTCTAAGCGTTGAATCGCTTGCTGGAAACGCTCACGGTCTTCGGCGCGGTCGATTGCATCTGGGCTAGTACCAATGACAGGTACGCCAGCGGCTTCTAAGGCACGGGCCAATTTCAATGGTGTTTGACCACCGTACTGCACGATAACGCCTTTTGGCTTCTCGATACGGACGATTTCGAGTACGTCTTCCAGTGTGACGGGTTCGAAGTACAAACGGTCTGAAGTGTCGTAGTCGGTTGAAACGGTTTCAGGGTTACAGTTCACCATAATGGTTTCATAACCGTCTTCACGTAGCGCTAACGCCGCGTGTACACAGCAATAATCGAACTCGATACCTTGACCGATACGGTTTGGCCCGCCACCTAACACCATGATTTTGTCACGGGTCGATGGGTTAGCTTCACATTCTTCTTCATACGTTGAGTACATGTAAGCCGTGTCTGTCGCAAACTCTGCCGCACAGGTATCCACACGCTTATAGACTGGGTGCAGGTCGAACTTATCACGCAGCTTACGCACTTCGGCTTCGTTCACGCCTAATACATCGGCCAGACGCGCATCGGCAAAACCTTTACGTTTCAGCTTACGCAGTAAGTCGATATCCAGACCCGCCAGACCCGCTTCAGCAACAACGCCTTCGAGCTGAACCAGCTCTTCGATTTGCACGAGGAACCAAGGGTCGATATTGGTCAGTTTAAAGATTTCATCTAAGCTCAGCCCCGCACGCATCGCATCGGCTATGTACCAAATACGGTCGCAACCAGGCTCTTTCAGCTCGTGGCGAATACGCGACATCGCCTCAGGTTTAGACATGTCTGTGACAGGATCTAGACCGTTACGGCTAACCTCTAAACCACGTAAGGCTTTTTGTAGTGACTCTTGGAAAGTACGGCCAATCGCCATCACTTCACCCACAGATTTCATCTGTGTAGTTAAGCGATCATTGGCGCCGGCAAACTTTTCAAAGTTAAAGCGTGGCACTTTAGTCACAACGTAATCGATAGCAGGCTCGAATGACGCTGGCGTGCGACCGCCAGTAATGTCGTTCATCAGCTCATCAAGGGTGAAACCAACTGCTAACTTAGCGGCGATTTTCGCAATCGGGAAACCCGTTGCTTTTGATGCTAATGCTGAAGAGCGCGATACACGTGGGTTCATCTCGATGATAACCATACGGCCATCTTTCGGATTGATACCAAACTGTACGTTCGAACCACCCGTCTCAACACCAATCTCACGCAGTACGGCCATAGAGGCGTTACGCATGATTTGGTATTCTTTATCAGTCAGGGTTTGTGCTGGCGCAACTGTGATAGAGTCGCCCGTGTGCACACCCATAGGATCGAAGTTTTCGATGGCGCAGACGATAATGCAGTTATCGTTGCGGTCACGGACTACTTCCATCTCGTATTCTTTCCAACCGATCAGTGATTCGTCGATCAGCAGTTCACTCGTTGGCGATAACTCTAAGCCCTGTGAACAGATCTCTTCGAACTCTTCCCTGTTGTAAGCGATACCGCCGCCTGAGCCACCCATAGTAAAGGATGGGCGGATAATGCAAGGGAAACCCACTTGATCGAGCACGCCATAAGCTTCTTCCATATTGTGGGCAATGCCCGCGCGTGGACAGTCAAGACCAATACTTTTCATCGCTTTATCAAAGCGGCTTCGGTCTTCAGCTTTATCGATAGCATCAGCAGTCGCGCCAATCATCTCGACGTTAAATTCTTTCAGTACGCCTTTGGCTTCAAGTTCTAATGCGCAGTTCAGTGCGGTTTGGCCGCCCATGGTTGGCAGAATCGCATCTGGGCGTTCTTTAGCAATAATGTTACGGACCACTTCCCAGTGAATCGGCTCGATATAAGTAGCATCGGCCATTTCTGGATCAGTCATAATGGTGGCAGGGTTAGAGTTCACCAGAATGACACGGTAGCCTTCTTCACGCAGCGCTTTACACGCTTGTGCGCCAGAATAGTCAAATTCACATGCCTGACCAATCACGATTGGGCCGGCGCCTAGGATAAGAATACTCTTTATATCTGTACGTTTTGGCATTGCTTCTCTCTTCTCCTAGCTAGCGTACTACTTGGCGTTCTGACGGTATATGTCGATTAGCTCGATAAAGTGATCGAACAACGGGGCGGCATCGTTAGGGCCTGGGCTCGCTTCAGGGTGACCTTGGAAGCTGAACGCGGGCTTGTCCGTGAGATGGATACCTTGGAGTGAACCATCAAACAGCGACTTATGCGTCACCTTAATGTTGGAAGGTAAGGTCGTTTCATCGGCAGCAAAACCATGGTTTTGGCTGGTGATCATCACATTACCTTTCTCGATATTGCTCACTGGGTGGTTTGCACCATGGTGACCAAACTTCATCTTCAAGGTTTTTGCACCTGAGGCCAGCGCGAGTAGCTGATGACCTAAACAGATACCGAAAATCGGCGTGTCGGTTTTCAGAATTTGTTGAATCGCTTCAATCGCGTAATCGCATGGCTCTGGATCGCCGGGGCCGTTCGAAAGGAACACACCATCGGGATTCATCGCTAACACTTCGGCAGCTGAAGTTTTAGCAGGCACTACGGTGACGTCGCAACCGCGGTCCACTAACATACGCAGAATGTTTTGCTTAACGCCGTAGTCGTAGGCTACTACTTTGTATTTAAGCTCATTTGCTGGCGTATCTTCTGGTAAGCCGCCCACTAAACGCCAGCTACCTTTACGCCATGGATAGGCAGTTTTAGTCGTGACTTCTTTAGCGAGATCCATGCCTTTTAAACCGGGAAAAGCTTTGGCAGCGGCGAGCGCTTTTGCTTCGTCTAAGTCTGCACCTGCCATAATACAACCGGCTTGAGCACCTTTTTCACGGAGAATACGAGTTAACTTGCGGGTATCGATATCTGCTATGCCAACGACATTGTTCGCTTTGAGATAATCACTTAAGCTTTGTTGATTACGGAAACTACTTGCGATGAGCGGAAGATCACGAATGATAAGACCACAAGCGTGAACCCCATCGGATTCAATATCTTCATCATTGGTACCAGTGTTGCCTATGTGTGGGTAGGTTAATGTTACAATCTGGCGTGAGTAGGATGGATCAGTTAAAATTTCTTGGTATCCTGTCATGGAAGTGTTAAAAACAACTTCACCAACAGAGAGACCATCGGCACCAATTGCTGTGCCAGAGAATACAGTTCCATCTTCGAGTACGAGTAAGGCAGACTTTGTCAACGCGACCTCCATAAAGAGCCAAGCCACTGAAATATAATGTTTTTATGTTATGTTAAGATACCAATTTCCGCTAATTTACGAAATTTTGACAAATTCCAGCGAGTTTACAGTAAAAACGCGAAACCGTCCACCCACTGGTAACTGGGTGCAAAAAAAAACGCCATATCGGCGTTTTTAATATTAATGCAAACCTAAAACCTGCTGCATATCATACAAGCCCGGCTTTTGCTCCACGAGCCAGTGAGCGGCACGCATAGCACCATTAGCAAAGGTCATACGACTCGAAGCTTTATGGGTGATCTCTAAACGCTCACCGATATCGGCAAACATGGCCGTATGTTCACCAACGAGATCACCGGCACGAATAGTCGCAAAACCGATAGTTTCACGGTCACGTTCACCCGTGATCCCTTCGCGGCCATATACGGCACATTTTTCAAGATCGCGACCTAAGGTCTTAGCAATCACTTCACCCATTTTCAGGGCTGTACCCGACGGTGCATCTTTTTTGTGTCTGTGGTGGCCTTCGATAATTTCGATATCCGTGTAATCACCCATGACTTCGGCAGCCAGTTCGAGTAATTTCCACATCAAATTGACACCCACAGACATATTCGGCGCCATCACGACCGGCGTTTGCTCGGCAAAGGCATTGATCTGTTCTTTTTGAGCATGATTGAAACCCGTTGTGCCAATCACCATGGCTTTCTTATGGCGAACACACCAATCTAAATGGACAATACTGGCATCTGGCGCGGTAAAATCGATCAACACATCAAAATCATCGGTCGCATAATCGAGCGAATCCATGATCATGACGTTTAATTTACCCACACCAGCTAACTCACCCGCATCCACACCCACTAAACTTGAGCCTGCACGCTCAATGGCGGCACCCAGTAAAATATGGTCGTGATTGTAGGCCGCTTCAATAAGAGTGCGTCCCATACGACCACCGGCACCGACGATTGCCACTCTCACTTGTCCACTCATTTCAATCTCCTCAATCTTTCTTTGTATTCCATAAGAAAACGCCTAAGACAGGCTTAGGCGTTTTTTCAATATTAGATGATATCTAATAATTCAACTTCGAATACCAAAGTTGAATAAGGAGGAATCGATGCCCCCGCGCCGCGCTCACCGTAAGCTAAGTGATGTGGCACAAATAATTTCAACTTAGTGCCTACTGGCATCAGTTGCAGTGCTTCAGTCCAGCCAGCGATAACGCCAGAAACTGGAAACTCAGCAGGTTGGCCACGAACTACAGAGCTGTCAAACACATCACCATTGATGAAAGAACCATGGTAGTGAGTACGAACAGTATCTTCGTAAGTTGGAGTAGCACCGTCACCTTGGACTAATACTTCGAACTGCAGACCAGAGTCAGTCACAGTCACGCCATCACGCTTAGCATTTTCAGCTAAAAAGGCATCGCCTTCAGCAGACGCAGCAGCAGCAGCTTGCTCTTGAGCAGCTTGAATACGACCGCTAATTTCAGTGAAAGCAACTTGCAGATCTTGCATAGACACAGCACTTTCTAAACCGGCAAACGCATCGGCTAAACCCGCTTGAACGGCTGGAATATCCACACCATCAAAAGAATTGGCGGCCAGTTGCTCACCCATTTGACGGCCTACACCGTAGCTTGCTTGCTGTTCAACAGTACTGAATTTATCAGACATAATTAACGACTCTCAATTATCAGTGGAATTTTGCGCGCCAGTTTACCATAGTTCAGCGAGCTATGCTGATAAACTGACTGCTTATTTAACTAAGGAGGCTTTTTTACACACTTATTGCGTATTTATCCAAAAGCATAAATAGGTTAAGGACACGTATCTCTGCGCAAACGACAGCGAACACTCACCAAACGGGCACTTAGATCTTAAATAGACTTCAGCTTATTTCGGCGCCACACATTGATTCTTCACCTGCGCTTTAGCACTGGCATAAAGTGGCTGCATCTGTGCCTGCAATTGTTGTAGCTGAGCGATACGATTACTGTTCGATGGATGGGTCGATAATAATTCCGGCCCTTGGCTACCGCCCACCTTCGACATATTCTGCCATAACTCAACACTCTGAGCCGGATTGAAACCCGCTCGAGCCATTAGCTCTACGCCCATAATATCGGCTTCGCTCTCTTGTGCGCGGCCAAAGGGCAGAATAACCCCTACCTGAGCACCGAGTCCCAATGCCGACATATATAAGTCGCGATTCGACACACCACTCGCCCCTAGCGCTGCATCGGCAATCTGCATTCCAACGCCCGTTAACTGTCCACGGGAAACCTGCTCGTTACCATGTTGCGCCAACACATGCGCGACTTCGTGACCGAGCACAGTAGCAAGCTGATCTGGCCCCTTAGCGACCTTAAGCAATCCGGTATAAACCCCAATATGCCCACCCGGCAGAGCAAAAGCGTTAACTTGTTCAGAGTCAAACAAAACCACATCCCAGCGCTGGGTTTGGTCCGGCAGCACTGCGGTAATACGATTAGCGACACAATTGACGTATTGTGTCAGCTTTTTATCACTACTCACTTTTTGCTGTTTTTTCATTTCCTCGAAGGAGGAATCGCCCATCTGCTGCATTTGCGCCGCTGAATACAACAAGGTCTGCCCTCGCCCCGTTGGCGATTGCGTGGTCGCACAGGCCGATAATCCGAGCGCGACCGCCATCCCCACTAAGCCTAAACGCATTGATTTCATGTGGCACTCCTTAAATCCTATGACGGGCGTGAAGATCTTTGAGCCAACACGGGCTCAACTAATGGAAAGATTTTACTGAGATAGACAAGATAAGCCAAATAGAGAAACACTGGCGGCGCGCGTTAGCGATACTTTGCACCTAAAAGGAATTAATACTCCTCCTTTAACAAGGCATAGACGAACTCATCGCCCCACGCGCCTTTAAAGAAGATGTTTTTCACATAATGGGCTTCGCGCCTAAAGCGGAGTTTTTCGAGTAAGCGACAGCAGGCAAGATTTTGTGCATCGGTGAGGGCAATAACTCTATGCTTATGCAATTCAATAAAGAGGTAATCCAGCAATGCGCTGACGGCCTCAAAAGCAATATGTTTACCTTGATGTTCAGGCGCAATCGTAAAGCCAATTTCTACCTGCTGCTCATCAATAAAGTGCAGCGCCAGATCGCCAACTAATTGGGTTGGTGTAGTTCCCGACGCGCCACTGACAATCGCAAGCTGAAACCAAGTATCAACCGCACCAAATTGTGCATAATCCATCTTCTCGAACAACGCGAGTGCATCGCTATAGCTGTAATCTGTCCAGCTTTGATATTTGGCGACCTTAGGGTCGGCTCGATAGGCGGTAAAAGCCTCAAGATCCGCTCGCTGGAATGGCCTAAGTACAAAGTGCTCGGTCGTTAAACCGTTATTCACCACTTTATGAAGTGCTTTGCTTAACGCCAATGTCGATCCCATGACTTAGCTCCTTAATGTAAATAAGTCACTAAGTTACACCCAGAGCGAAAGTGATAACAGCGGCCAATGCGCTTTATTCTGTTATCTGTTTAGTGATTGTGGCACGCCAAACTTGAACGCTATGAATAGCTTCAAGCTCAGCGCTTACCTTTAAACTCTTTGGCGCTGTGCTTATTGATGCTACGGCGATTCGCCTGCTTATCCCGTGGTGGTCGCTTACGCTCAACTTGGATCTCAGTGGCGCCATCAGTGATTTTTTCACTCGGCTTATCCGTTACCGGAAACTCAGCCAATAATGCCAGCGGTAACTCCCGCGCGGTTAAACTGCGGATCGCCGTTAAAGTTGCCATTTCACCGTGGCACACGAGGGAAATCGCCAGCCCTTTTTCGCCAGCGCGGGCGGTGCGGCCAATGCGGTGCACATACACAGGCGCGCTCATGGGCAAATCCAAATTAATGACCACAGGCAAGGCATCAACATGAATGCCGCGCGCCATCAAATCTGTCGCCACTAATACTTGGATCCGATTGGCTTTAAAGTCGGCCAAGGTTTGGCTGCGAACGGTTTGCTCTTTTTCACCGTGTAGCGCGGCGACTTTCATCCCCGCTTTGGCGAGCCGTTTAGCGACGGCATCGGCATCATCACGGGCGCTGATAAACACAAGCACCTGCGGCCATTGATATTGTTTTAACAGCGCAATCAATACCGGCGCTTTACTGCCCTTGTTGACTAAATAAAGCTGTTCTTCGATTTCACCAGCTACAGAATTCACTTTGTGGGCTTCGACCCGCAGCGGCTCATTCACCAGCAGTTTTTCGGTTAATGTATCCAAAGCCTCGGGCAAGGTGGCAGAAAACAACGAGGTTTGCTTAAGCTTAGGCATAAACGCCATCAGCTTTTGCACATCAGGCCAAAACCCCATTTCCAGCAGGCGGTCAGCTTCATCAAGCACGAGATGTTTTATCGAATCGAGGCTGATGTGAGATTGTTTACATAAATCCAGTAAACGCCCAGGGGTTGCCACTAACACCTGCGGCTTGGCAGTGAGTTCGGCCAATTGGTCTTCCAATGCGACCCCGCCACACAGAAGCTGAATGTTCAACGGAGTCGATAATTGACCAGCCACGGTTTGCAGCGCCTCAGTCACTTGCAGCGCTAATTCCCGTGTAGGCACCAGCACTAACGCCAGTGCATTTGGAGGCTGTACAGACTTTGTGCCCTGCAACTGTGTTTGCTGTTGCAACAAAATTTGTTGTAGGAGTGGCAAACCAAAAGCTAAGGTTTTCCCGCTACCGGTTTGTGCTAAGGCTAACAAATCCCGTCCTGCAAGAATGGCCGGAATCGCCAATTGCTGCACCTTTGTCGGATGTTTAAGACTTGCAGGCAAGGCCTTAAGTAGCGCCGAATTTAAGCCAAGCTCAGCAAAAGTTAACGACTCAGGGGAAGAAGAAAGCTCGGGAAAGGTCATCACAACACCGGATCAAAACATGGGAGCGAAAGTTTACTGAGAGTTGCCTTTGAATACCAATGTTGTTTCGGCTTTTACGCAAGCTGTCGCTTCGGTGTTCGTGGTTTATCTTAAAAGTGACTCTAGCCGCATCTTTCTTATGTGCGCAAAGTTAACGCAGGTGATGGGATGGTAGATTTTAATCCCACAGCTTTCGTGAGCGCTTATGGTAGAATCCCGCCCAATCAGCTTTATGAATGTGCAACACAACTCATTTGTTTAACTGAACGTAGTGGAACACTACCGTGATTAACTAAATGAGGAGAACAGATTATGAGTAAGTTAAATGCCGAAGAACGTAAAGCCCGCGATAACGCCCGTTTTTCACAACGCGTCGATGAACGCCGTACAAAAGGTGAAGACGTGGTCGCCTACGTACTAGGCAACAAGCTCGCGTTTAAGTTTCTGACTAAACCAGAGAGACACGAATTTAAACAAAGAGAAGCCGCACTTGAAGAAGAAGCCAAACTTAAAAAGCAACAAGCGTTTCAGCTGAAAACCGAGCAAGAGTTAGAGAAAGCCGAAGCCGCATTTACTGTTTCAGAAGAGTAACCTCTTAGGTTTCCAAACTTCGTTTGGATTTTCGAATCAAAGTCAAAATCTACATCAACGTCGTGGCGCTTCACCCCTGATTTTTTATTAAGAAATCGACCAAGGAGGACTGCTCGTTATATCCTCCTTGGATGCTCCATGACGAAGAACCTCCATGTCTAACTGCCTGTTCACCATTCCAGACTCTCGTTCGAAACGCTGCTACGCAGCACTCACCCTAGCGAAGTTACATGCATTGCTCATTCATTAATAACAGCAAGGTCTCATACTCCAACAAAAATCGCCTAACGGCTCAGATGGCACATCCATGTGCCCCCGAGCCTGAGCCATCATCCATGATGTCGCCACGGCATTTTTATCTCCGCATCTCGACAACTTCGCAGGGAATAGGTGTATTCCGGCCACTTCAACATGGACTGTCGCATGAAAGAATTTAAAACAAGTATTTCCCAACTTTCTGTTTAACACACAACCTCGGTTTGATTTGGCGTTTAAAAATAATCAATTTGCTTTACATCAAAGAGAAATAAAATATAGGATGATATTAATCAATAACTTAAACGGCAGACTTTATCGAGCTTGCCGTTCAATAAGCTGTTAGGCTCACATATGGAATTAGATATAACCTTTTCCTGCAAATGCAGTGCGTTTCTTGATGAAGTTGTGTATTGCGATGGCCCAGATATTTCAGCAGCTACAGACGAAGAAAGTCTTCGCGAGTATTGGAAAACATTTATTTGTGATGGTTGTGGCCAAGAATATGATGCTCATATAGTATCCAGAATGTCAGAAACAGATATTTTTATCCCTAATATTATTGATTTAACATTTGATATTCTCGACCATTTTGGACAAGAAGAAGTCACAGCAGAAATTGAAAGTACGCAACAACTTGATATCTATAGAAAGGTTTCTACTGACGTTATTGCACTACTTCGCTATCAACATCACCAAGAGCATAAAGCAACGCTCAATAACATACTTTTCGCACAAGTAGTAACTGCAATTGAGGCCTATCTCGCAAGCAGCTTTATCTCAACAGTTGTGAATTCTGACTTACTAATCAGAAGGTTGGTGGAAACGGATCCTGAGCTTGCAAAGAGACAGTTTTCATTAAAGGAAATTTTCACACAGTGGGAAGACTTGAAATTCCTAGTTGCACGCTACCTTAAGGATCTTATCTTTCACGATTTAAAGAAAATAAAGCCGATGTACTTTTCTGTACTCGACATTGATTTTGGTAATATCGCGTGGCTTTTCAAAGCAATCCTCATCAGACATGATTGCATACATAGGAATGGCTTCGATAAAGATGGAAATCAGCATCAG
Source organism: Shewanella oncorhynchi (assembly GCF_030848765.1). Classification (NCBI taxonomy): domain Bacteria; kingdom Pseudomonadati; phylum Pseudomonadota; class Gammaproteobacteria; order Alteromonadales; family Shewanellaceae; genus Shewanella; species Shewanella oncorhynchi. The sequence goes on along the minus strand of NZ_CP132914.1, from coordinate 1,103,986 downwards.
ATTGAGTCGAATGAGATCATCGAATTAGTAAAACAGTGCACGCATCTTGTTTCTCAGATAGAGGAGCACCTGAGTGCTCGGAAAGAAGCCTAACAATCGGTTAAAACCGTTAGCTAAACTCACTCGGACGGGCAAAAAACGCCCCTTAACCAAACGTTAGCTTTAAGGAGCACCATGCAACTTATCTTAATTGATAAAATAGAAGTTGCTAAGTGGCAGATAAAAGAAGCAGTAACTCTATTTTTAATAGTCGCGCTAAAATTCGGGCAGGCATAACTTTAATTCCTAAATAATTTACCTATAACATCAGAGTCTAAAGAAGACACCATCCCCTCGGAGTTGCCGCAAGGCGAATGAAAATCAGTGATTTTCGCGCTTATGAGCGAGAGGCAGGAATTGCCAAACTGGAGTGCTTTATATGGATGTAAAGCGAGGACTTCGGAAGCGATAGCAAATTTGGCAATGAGCATAAGGGGCTTTCAACTCCGTTGGGGGCGTCATGGAGCATCCTAGAAGGATAGAAAAAGATGTGGCAGTCCTTGCTTTCTAAGTAATTATTCGCTTGAGCACAAGCTGAAATAAAATTATCTTATTTTTTATAATCAGTATTAAAAGTTAAGAGAAGCAATTGATGGAAGGAAAACTAGAAGAACAGTTGGAGCTACTTCCAAAGAAGCAAGTGGATCTTAGGCTGCAGTTTATTCATCGCCCTATTAAAAAACGATGGTATGCAAGGCAATATCCATTTTTGATACAAAATGAACCCTTTGAGTATGGCCTAAGAATAAAAAACATTGGAACAGAGCCATTTTCTGGAGCGACAATATCTGACTTTGAGATCAGAACAGGTAGTTCGTTTGATGGTTTTGTACAACATGCTCTTTCTAAACCGAAAATTAAAGCATTAAACCCAAATGAAGAGTTTGAACTGTTTTTTGATAGATATACACTTTGGCATGATGGCTCTATAGGTACACGATGTTTTTTGATTCCAGATAAAGAAGGTGAAGTAATTAAAACTTATCAACATCATAAAGATCACAATATTGATGAACCGTATAGAAATGAAAACGAATGGTGGCACGACTACTATTGCCAAAGTCAGCAGCAATTACTTCAGACTCGAACCAATAATTTAATTTTAATGCTAACAATAATTACAGTGATAGAAGCTATATTTGGACTAAAGCACTCCCTAAAATTCCTTTTAAGTATGTTCGCTATAGGTCTCAGTCAAGTTGTAACTTTTTTACAATGGCTATCAAGTTAACAAAACCATCAAAAAAGATGGGAGATGCACAACTCTTTCAGGATTTACAGCCAACACCGAGACCACAGAAGTGCCCCCCTCGGAGTTGCCGCAGGGCGAATAGACAAATTGCGTGAGTCTCGCCATGGATGGCGAGCTAGCTTTCGCAGGTGCAGGGACGCATCCTTCGGAAGCGATAGCAAATTTGGCAATGAGTACAAGGGGCTTTCAACTCCGTTGGGGACGCCGGGGGATATCCAAAAGGGGAACAGGCGCTTTTCCCCTTTTGGTCGGGTGTGGGGTGAAGCCCCACGACTTTGACTTTTCTTTTAAAAAGAATCGAAATCTCACACTAGATTTGTGACATAAAAAAGCCCTGCAAGGTTAACCATTGCAGGGCTTTTTTCTTCTAATGCGCAGCTAGCCGCTGCGCCACTAGACCAAGTTAGCTATTCAGATCTTGAAAGAACTTTTTCACGCCATCGAAAAAGCCCTCAGCCTTTGGGCTGTGTTTTTTCGACTCACCAGTTAAGGTGGCTTCAAATTCGCGTAACAGTTCTTTTTGACGATCGTTTAAGTTAACTGGGGTTTCCATAACCACTTTGCAGAGCAAGTCGCCTACCGCATGGCTGCGAACCGACTTGACGCCTTTGCCACGTAAACGGAACATACGGCCCGTTTGCGTTTCGGCTGGGATCTTAAGGCTCACTTTACCATCCAGTGTTGGCACTTCAATCTCACCGCCTAGGGCTGCTTTACTGAAGGATATCGGCACTTCGCAGTAAAGGTTGTTGCCATCACGGACGAAAATCGCATGCTCACGCACGCTGACCTGAACGTATAAATCCCCTGGAGGCGCACCAAACTCACCCGCTTCGCCTTCACCCGCTAAACGAATACGGTCGCCCGTATCGACGCCAGCTGGGATTTTAACTGATAAGGTTTTGCTCTTTTCAACACGGCCATCGCCATGACACTTAGTGCAAGGATCTTTGATGATCTTGCCGCGGCCATGACAGGTTGGACAAGGCTGTTGCACCGCAAAGAAACCTTGGCGCATTTGGACTTGGCCTTGACCATGACAGGTGCCACAAGTGGTTGCAGAGGTGCCTTTTTTAGCGCCGCTGCCTTCACATAGATCGCAAGTCGCCAGTGTTGGGATACGCAGTTCTTTGGTTAAGCCTTTAACGGCTTCTTCCAGTGATAATTCTAGGTTGTAACGTAAATCTGAGCCGCGGGCCGCTTGGCGTTGACCGCCACCACGACGTCCACCGCCGAAAATATCGCCAAAGACATCACCGAAAATATCACCGAAATCGCCTTGACCACCACCGTAACCACCGCCACCGCGATTAGGATCCACACCCGCATGACCAAATTGGTCATAGGCCGCTTTTTTGTCGGCGTCGGTTAGGATCTCGTAGGCTTCTTTAATTTCTTTAAAGTTAGCTTCTGCGGTTTTGTCGCCTGGGTTGCGATCTGGGTGAAATTTCATGGCCAGACGTTTGTAGGCCTTTTTAATTTCACGTTCGCTGGTGTCACGACTGACACCTAATACTTCGTAATAATCTCGCTTTGACATAATCTCATGCTTCTCAGCTGGTGTTGAACAAACGGGCGTTAGGGTTGCCCCGTAACGCCCGCCTAGAAATTAACGCTTTGAAATCAATCTATTTGATTGAAAACAAGTCATTATTTCTTGTCGTCTTTCACTTCTTCGAATTCAGCATCGACAACGTCATCGGCAGCAGCGTTAGCCTGTTTGCCCGCGTCGGCATTGTCGCCGCCTTGAGCTTGAGACTTAGCTTGAGCGATTTCCATCAGCTTAGCAGATGCTTCGATCAAGTTTTGAGTTGCCTTTTCAATGGCTTCTTTGTCATTGCCTTTGCTGGCAGTGTCAACAGCGGCCATAGCAGCTTGGATTTTCTCTTTATCTTCGCTTGGCAATGCATCACCCGCTTCTTCCACTTGTTTCTTAGTCGCGTGGACTAAGCCGTCAGCTTGGTTGCGTGCTTGCACTAACTCTTCAAACTTCTTGTCTTCATCTGCGTGAGCTTCGGCATCACGTACCATTTGCGCCACTTCTTCTTCGCTTAAGCCAGAAGAGGCTTTGATGGTGATGTTTTGTTTCTTGCCGGTTTTCTTGTCTGTCGCAGACACATGCAGAATACCGTCGGCATCGATGTCGAACATCACTTCAATTTGTGGCTGGCCACGTGGAGCTGGCTCAATACCGTCTAAGTTGAACTGGCCTAATGACTTGTTCGCGCTCGCTTGCTTACGCTCACCTTGCAGTACGTGAATCGTCACTGCGTTTTGGTTGTCATCGGCTGTTGAGAACACTTGCTGCGCCTTAGTAGGAATAGTAGTGTTCTTTTCAATCAACTTAGTCATCACGCTGCCCATGGTTTCGATACCCAGAGACAGTGGTGTTACGTCTAACAGTAATACGTCTTTCACGTCGCCTGACAGTACGCCCGCTTGAATTGCAGCACCTACGGCTACCGCTTCGTCAGGGTTCACGTCTTTACGAGGTTCTTTGCCGAAGAAGTTTGTCACTGCTTCTTGAACCTTAGGCATACGTGTTTGACCACCCACTAGAATCACTTCGTTGATGTCTGTTACAGATAAATCTGCATCAGCCAGGGCAACTTTTAGTGGCTCTAATGTACGGATAATCAAGTCTTCAACCAGTGATTCCAATTTAGCACGAGTGATTTTAATCACTAAATGCTTAGGACCTGTTGCGTCTGCCGTGATGTATGGCAGGTTCACTTCAGTGTGGTTGGTGCTTGAAAGTTCAATTTTCGCTTTTTCTGCTGCTTCTTTCAGACGTTGCATTGCTAATGGATCTTTACGCAGATCTAAGCCTTGCTCTTTCTTGAATTCGTCAGCTAAGTAGTTGATCAAACGGTTGTCAAAGTCTTCACCACCTAAGTGGGTGTCACCGTTGGTTGCCAACACTTCAAATGTTTGGTCGCCATCGTTGCTGTCGATTTCGATGATAGAGATATCGAATGTACCACCACCTAAATCGTATACTGCAACAATGTTGTCGCCTTGTTTCTTATCGATACCGTAGGCTAATGCAGCAGCCGTTGGTTCGTTGATAATACGTTTAACATCAAGACCTGCGATACGACCCGCATCTTTAGTCGCTTGACGTTGTGAATCATTAAAGTAAGCAGGAACAGTAATAACCGCTTCTGTTACTTCTTCACCTAAAAAGTCTTCTGCGGTTTTCTTCATCTTTTTCAAGATTTCTGCAGAAACTTGTGGTGGAGCCATCTTGTTGCCACGCGATTCAACCCATGCATCACCGTTGTCGGCTGCAATGATTTTGAATGGCATGATGTTCACGTCACGTTGGACTTCGTCATCTTTAAAGCGACGACCAATCAAACGCTTAATCGCGAAGAATGTGTTAGTCGGGTTAGTCACAGCTTGACGTTTTGCTGGCGAACCGACAATGGTTTCATCATCTGTATAAGCGATGATTGACGGGGTTGTGCGATCGCCTTCAGCGTTTTCTAACACACGTGCTTTGCCACCATCGAGGACAGCTACACAAGAGTTTGTTGTGCCTAAGTCGATACCAATAATTTTACCCATGAGGTCCTCCGAAAAATTTCATTCAATCTAAATTTGTTTAGTTGGTTTTGATATGGGGCTAGACGGTTTAAATATCAAGTCCATCGTTGGCCACCTTCTCTGCCTTGATACCTATATTGGGACAGGGAATTTAATTACAAGGGCGAACAAAAAAATTTTCTGATTTATCTTTCTCGCATCTACAGCGGGATAAAATATCCAATCACATAAAATAGTCTTGCTTATCAACCAAAGCTGTTATTCAATCTGCCCACATTTGGCGGATGTTTATCCTAGTAAGGTAGCAGAGTGAAGTCTTCGAATTTAGCGTACGTGTATGGCATGGCGGCGGTCTTTCTCTGGTCTACAGTGGCCACGGCCTTTAAGATTGCCTTGAGTTACTACACACCGCTGCAGCTGGTGTTTGTTGCCGTACTCACTTCGATTATTGCCCTTGCCGGAATCCTTGCTTGGCAAAAAAAGCTTTCCTTACTCAAGCAACAGTTTTTACGCCGCCCCATGTTTTATCTGGTGACTGGACTCATCAATCCCTTCCTTTACTATGTCGTGCTATTTAAAGCGTATTCCTTACTGCCTGCGCAGCAAGCTTTGTCACTTAATTACACTTGGGCGGTATTACTGCCGTTACTGGCCGCGCCTTTGTTAAAGCAACATTTGCGTAAGAGCGACATAGCTGCCGCGCTGATTGCCTATACAGGCGTGTTTATCATTGCCACCGGCGGCGATATCAGCGGCTTTAGTTTTGATAGCCCGCTCGGTATCGGCCTTGCCCTCACCAGCACCTTACTCTGGTGCCTATATTGGATCGTCAACACCAAAGATCAAGGCGATCCCGTGGTGAGTTTATTATTGAGTTTTCTTATCGGCTTACCTTTTATTGCCGTCACCTTATTGCTGACAGATACCCTGCCCAGTTTTAGTCTTAAGGCGATATTTGCAGGTATGTATGTGGGCTTATTTGAGATGGGCATTACCTTCGTGCTCTGGTTAATGGCGCTGAAAACCGCCACTCGCACCGCGAACATCAGCACTATGGTGTTTTTATCCCCTGTGATGTCGATTGGTTTTATCGCGTGGATTTTGCAAGAAACGATTGCGATGGCAACCTATCTCGGCCTAGCCTTTATTTTATCGGGGATGATGTTGCAGCAACTTCTGCCCCGTTATTTAGAGCGTAAAAACAAGATAAGCACAAAGCTAGCGGAATAATCGTTGAGTAACAGCCTTAAATAATGTTAGCTCACGGCAATGAGCCAATTAAAAGAGCTGGCTAACATTTTAAGCCAAGATTAAACGCTAATATCCCCCATTTTGTGAAGGAGTATAAAATGACCCCGGCCGTCCGATTGGCGAAAAAAGCCAAAATTGCGTTTGATATCCTAGAGTACAGTCATGATCCACACTGCGCCGCCTACGGCGAAGAAGCCGCTAACACCCTAGGGCTTGAACCCGCGCAAGTATTTAAAACCCTTTTAGTTGCCATCGACAAAGCTCATGCGCCGATTGCCGTCGCGCTCGTGCCCGTCGATCATCAGCTTAATCTAAAAGCCGTAGCTAAATGCTTAAGACAAAAGAAACTACAAATGGCCGATGCCGACCTAGCACAAAAATCCTCAGGCTATCTGGTTGGCGGTATTAGTCCCTTAGCGCAAAAGAAACAATTGCCAACCTTGATTGATGCCAGCGCTCAAGGCTTCGACAGGATTTATGTCAGCGCGGGCAGACGCGGTTTAGAGATAAGCTTAGCGGCCACAGACTTAGCTCAGCTTTGCAAAGGCGAATTTGCCGATATCAAGACACTTTAAGCTATCCAGGCCACATTAAGCACAAGTCATTCGACGTTAAGTAAGTAATTCACTCCACTTTAAGTTGTACGCACTCATGTTAGATAAATGGTGAACAAGGCTCAAACGGCAACAAACTGGCCAGCGTACTGAGTCTAACAGTGGAAAGCGTTTGATAAAGCCGTGATATCCGTCTATAAATTGTACTGAGGTACAAATCGACTAAGGATAGTCAGATGGAAAAATCAACCCAATGGAATCCAGAAAATAGCATCAGCCCTATCAGTTGGTGCGCCATGCTACTCTGCATCGCCTTATTTATTTATGAGCATTTCTGGGGAAACAGTTTTACCACTATGGTAGTCATGCTCTATTGCAGTTTTATGCTGCCTTCGGTTTTACTCACTCGCAGAGTACAAGAAAAGTACTTTATTTATACCTTGGAATACATCAAGGCCTTTCGTAAATTCACTGTCGTTATGTCGACGATATTTTTCTGTATCTGGTTACTTGTTACTTATACCCCGCTCACCATAAGCAGCTAAACTCGTTAGCCAAACATATTGATGTCGCTATTCAGTTGGATACCGCAAACAAAAAAGCCGTCAACTCAATGCGTTAACGGCTTTGGGTTTATCAGTATTTACCGCTAAACACGACTGGTGTAATCACCCCAAGCTAACCACTTATATGTGGTTAATGCCTCAAGCCCCATTGGACCGCGGGCGTGCAGTTTTTGCGTGCTCACCGCCACTTCAGCGCCAAGACCAAACTGACCGCCATCGGTAAAACGAGTACTGGCATTCACATACACGGCGGCTGAGTTCACTTCATTCATAAAGTGCGCCGCTGCATGAATATCATCGGTCAAAATGGCTTCCGAATGGCCGCTAGAATACTGGCGAATATGGCTAACAGCGGCATTGATATCGCCCACGACTTTGATACCTAAGGTTAATGACAGCCATTCAATGCCAAAATCCTCAGACTTAGCAAGCGTCACATCGAACCCTAAACCATCCAGCAGACTAAAACTTGTGTCACAAACTGAAAAACGCACGCCTAGACGATGCAGATATTCGGCAATTTGCGGTACAAAACTGCTAGCCACGCGCTCATCCACCAGCAAGGTATCAAGGGCATTGCACACAGTTGGACGCTGCACTTTGGCATTAGCGATTACGCCTAAGGCACGCTCAAGGTCGGCATTTTTATCGACATACAAGTGGCAAATACCAATGCCGCCTAAAATCACTGGAATCGTCGCTTGCTCGGCACATAAGCGTTGCAGCGCTTGACCGCCACGCGGCACTATCATGTCGACATATTGATCGAGCTTAAGTAAACCTGTCACTAGGGCTCTGTCTGAAGAATCAATAAATTGCACCGCATCTATGGGCAAACCTTGGGCGACAATCGCGCCGCGGATCACTTCGCTGATAAGCTTATTCGATTCAAGGGTTTCTTTACCGCCACGGAGGATCACCGCATTACCCGTTTTAAGGGCGAGTACCGCGATATCAACAGTCACATTCGGGCGCGCCTCGTAGATAACCCCAATCACGCCCAGCGGTACGCGGCGACGAGTCAACCTTAAACCGTTATCTAATAACTTGCTGCCAAACTCTTCGCCCACGGGATCAGCAAGGCGGATCACATCGCTGATATCACCGATAATGCCCGCTAAACGCGCATCATCGAGCAACAGTCTGTCGATCATCGCCTCAGTTAATCCATCGTTCTTAGCGGCGGCAACGTCTTTAGCATTAGCCGCTAAAATGGCGGCGGAGTTTGCAGTCAGCGCATCGGCAATAGCTTCGAGTAAGTCAGCCTTTTGGCTCGCCGTTAAGTTGGCTAAAGCATAACTGGCCTGTTTGGCATTTTGGCCAAGTTGCTGTAAATACTGATCTTGATTCATTTGACTCAAAATAGACCTCGCTTATAAGACAACCATGTCGTTGCGGTGCACTATTGCGTCACCATAATCGTAACCGAGTACAGACTCGATCTCGTCGGAATGCTTACCTGCAATCAAACTCAGGGCTTGGCCACAGTATCGTGTCATCCCTTTAGCAATCACTTTACCTTGTTGATCAACTAATTGTAGCGTCGCACCACGTTCAAACTGACCTTTAACGCCTACGATACCTTTAGACAATAAACTGCGGCCCTTGTCAGTCACGGCTTTGACCGCGCCCGCATCAAGCACTAAAGAACCTTGAGTCGCAGGTCCCGCTAGAATCCACTGTTTGCGGCTTTCGAGCGGGTTTTCGATGGCACTAAAGTGAGTACCGACAGACTCTTTGGCGACCACTTTTTTGATCACATCAGGGTGATGGCCAGAGGCGATAACCACTTCGATACCAGCACGGCGAGCAATATCCGCCGCTTCCAATTTAGTCGACATACCACCTGTGCCTAAACCCGATACAGAACCGCCCGCCAGCATACGCAGACTATCGTCAATCTTCACCACTTGTGAAATTAACTTAGCGTTCGGGTTAGTGCGCGGATCGGCATCGAATAAGCCCTTTTGATCCGTCAATAAAATCAATAAGTCAGCATCGCATAAGAGTGCTGCGCGCGCCGATAAATTGTCGTTATCGCCCACTTTAATCTCATTGGTAGCAACAGCATCGTTTTCATTGATGATCGGCACAATATTATTGGCCAACAAGGCATTGAGCGTGTCGCGGGCGTTAAGGTAACGCTCCCTATCCTGCAAGTCGGCACGGGTCAGCAGCAATTGGCCCACATGCAGCCCATAAATACTAAAGAGTTGTGCCCAAGCGAGGATCAACTGACTTTGCCCGACAGCGGCTAACAATTGCTTATTGGCCATAGTGTCGGGCAGTGTCGGGTATTGGAGATGTTCACGCCCAGCGGCAATTGCTCCTGAGGTACATAATACGACTTCGACCCCTGACTTCATCAGTGCGGCCATTTGACGAGCAAGCTCAACCATGTGGGCTTTATCTAGCTGTTTACTGCCAGAGGTCAGCACACTCGTCCCTAACTTCACTACCACGCGGCGATACGCAATCTCACTTAAGTTCATTATTCATTTGTAACAAAATAACCGAACAATCCTTATACCTAATCCGCTGAGTAATTGGTAGCAAGGAGTTATTAACTCGAGATAAATTTTCGTTTTTGCTTAGAATCGCGCATTAAAAAGGGCCATCGATTAGATGGCCCTCAAAAAATGTAAACAATCTACGTTGCGAGTTTTTACTGTGCAGGTGAATTAATCGACAGCATCAACCATAGACAAACTTAGCTACAAACAATGCGGCTAATACTAAAATGCCCACATTAAGATCGCTAAAGCGACCTGTGAGTAATTTGATTGCTGCATATGAGATGATCCCAAAGGCAATGCCCGTCGCGATAGAAAACGTTAGCGGCATTAATATACACACCACCACCACAGGCGCGGCTTCAGTCAAATCTTCCCATTCGACATGCACCAGTCCCGACATCATCAAAATCGCTACATAAAACAGTGTGCCCGCAGTCGCATAAGCCGGGATCATCCCCGCCAATGGCGATAAAAATAACGCAGCAATAAAGAGTAATCCCACCACAACGGCCGTCAAACCAGTACGACCACCTGCGCTCACACCCGCGGTGCTTTCGATATAACTTGTCGTGGTGGAAGTGCCAAAAGCCGCCCCTGCAATCGTTGCTAAACTATCAGCGGTTAAGGCACGATTCAGACGTGGTAAACGGCCTTTATCATCGAGAAAACCACCACGCTGTGCAACCGCCACTAAGGTGCCAGAGGTATCGAAGAGATCCACAAATAAGAAGGCAAAAACGACTGATAGCATAGTTACTTCAAATACTTGGGATAAATCCATCTTCATAAATGTAGGTGCGATTGAAGGTGGCATTGATACAATGCCCTGGTACTGCACATCACCAAACACTAGTCCTAGGCCAGTGATAATCAGAATGCTAGCAATCACCGCCGACTTCATTCCCCGCTGCACCATAGCAATAATGAGGAAAAAGCCCAGCACAGCCATAACCGCCGGAAATGCCGTGATATCGCCCAGTGTCACTAGCGTAGCAGGACTTGCCACCACAATACCGGCGCTCTTAAGGCCAATCAGTGCAAGGAACAAACCAATACCTGCAGCAATACCGATACGTAACGACATGGGAATACTATTTACAATCCATTCTCGAATACGCACTAAGGACAAGATTAAAAAGCAAATTCCCGACAGGAATACCGCGCCTAACGCAGTCTCCCAGCTGTAACCCATTTCACCCACGACTGTGTAGGTAAAAAAGGCATTAAGTCCCATACCTGGAGCAAGCGCAATGGGATAATTCGCCATCAGCCCCATAACCAAACAGCCGACAGCCGCAGCCAAACAGGTCGCTACAAATACAGCTCCATGGTCCATGCCCGCATCGGCTAACATCATTGGGTTCACAAAAATGATGTAGGCCATCGTCATAAATGTTGTCAAACCTGCGACCGCTTCCTGCTTGAGGCTCGTTTGATTTTGTTTCAGTTTGAACAGTTTTTCTAACATGGAACAAGGTTCCTTTTTATTTTAAGTATGTAGAGTATTTAGATGTGAACACTATGTAACGTGATGACATTTGCAGCCGATTATAGGGAGTTTAGGCTGGTCAGGCCAGAAAATTGGCAAAGGAGTAACGAAGAGAAAATGCTCAAATATCTATGCAAACGAATGCAATATCCTCGGGTGAGACTCGCGTTGAAGGTTAAGCCTAAAAAATGAACATATTATGAACAAGATGATTCACTCGTTAGCGACCAATGCTGATTTATAGCCATAAATAGCCTACATAAAGAGTAACAAGAATATATACAGCAGAAATAACTAAATTCAATTTCCACAGACTCAACCAAAAACTCCCTTTAAAATAGGTACGTAGCCTTACTTCTGATTTGCATAATGTTAAAGAAGAAGGTACCAACATTAACGCAGAACAGCCAAAGGCTGGTAATACCATAAAAATCATGCCTAAACCCGCAGCCCCAGCAGAAGCTTCAGATGTTTGACCGTCAATAGATGCTAGCGTTATATATCCCAAAATGACGCCTGCGATGGCAAGAATAAAACCTAACAGTTGAAGAGTTCTCAAATTCGTCCTTGGTAACAAACAGCGTTTAAATTGACTTCTCGTAAAACCCTATCAGCTCAGCGATTTCGCTTAGATGGGTATCGACCCAAGCGCTGCTGATCGGCCCCCAGGTGACTATGCGGTAATAACCTGAATTGTTACGGCTGCCTTCCTGCACAAACTCGACTCGAATACCTATATCCTCAAAAGCTGCGATAGCATCCTGTAAAGTTCGGCGAGGCATTCCGGTTAACTTATTGAGTGATAATAGATTATGGCGGTCATCATCCATTAAATGCGCCAAATATAACTTACGCAGAAACGCCTTATTTTGCTTTGAAACCTGTTGGGATGCTGGCATTGAAAGTGACATAGGATGACCTGTCTGGAAACAAAAGTAATTATCATCAAAACTACTTTATATTCAGTCAATAAGGCAATAGCCAATACTAAATACTTACGGTTCGCGACAAGATCATCAGATAACAAATCTGCACTTAAATCAAACAAAACGACTTGTCATCCTCCCCCAACAACTGTTATTTCTAATATCACTCAACACCTATGAAGAAAGGCTAAAATGAGCCAGACAATCACAGCAGACCAAATACTGACATTTTGGTTTGAAGACATTGACCCAAAGCTTTGGTGGATTAAAGATGTTGAATTTGATACCCAGATCAAACAGCGCTTCGAAGGTGTACTACTTCAAGCCAAACAGGGGGAACTTTCACATTGGCGAATCACGCCTCAAGGTCGATTAGCTGAGATCATAGTGCTCGATCAATTCTCCCGTAATATTTACCGCGATACGCCTGCCGCATTCGAAGCCGATGCAATAGCCCTAATGCTCGCCCAAGAGGCCGTTGCCCAACGGGTCGATACAGCACTAAAATCCAAACAAGTCCCTTTTCTATTTATGCCCTATATGCACAGCGAATCGGCAGCCATTCACCAAGTAGCAGTAAAACTATTTAATCGCGAAGCTGCGATAACAAACCTAACGTTTGAACTGCGCCATAAAGCGATTATCGACAGGTTTGGCCGCTATCCACATAGAAATATTATCTTAGGCAGGGAGTCTACTGCGGAGGAAATTGCTTTTCTAACTGAGCCGGGCTCATCTTTTTGAGCCTGTAATAGGTTAAAACGTTAATGTGTATTTGATAAATAAAGCCGTGCTGAGTTCACAGACACACTACACTTACTCAAGAAAGTCATGGAATGACTTGGCGAGTATCAAACACAGTTACAAGTGTATACCGCGGAGGTGTTGGTAACTTATGGCGCATAAACTAAATAAGCCAAATAGCTCAGTGGCTCGTCGTAACCGCTATAAATTGATGGGGTTACTCATCCTATGCGGCGCTCAGCTCGGCCAAGCGGCTGAAATTAAGATAGGCGTCAGCCTGTCTATCCCACCCTATGTCATCCAAGCAACAAATAGCGGGATCGAACTCGAATTACTTAACCAAGCCCTCGCAGTTAAAGGCCATACTGCTTCTATCCACTACTTACCACTGGCGCGCACTTTCCATGAACTCAGGGAGGGTAAACTCGATGGCATCATCAACATCAAAGAAGGAATGATTAACAACGTTTTTTATTCAAACGTTGCGATAACCTACCAAAACTGCGCCATTAGCCTAGAAAGCAATCAATTTAACATCAATAGCATAAACGATTTAAACAACAAACAAGTCGTCGCCTTTCAACGTGCATCATCGTTACTGGGGGAAGAGTTTGCCAACATGGTTAAGACCAATAGTGGCTACCAAGAACAAGCGAGGCAAGTGCAGCAGGTTTATATGCTGATGAAGCGCAGGGCCGATGTCGTTGTGATGGATAAAAATATTTTCAAATACTACTTAAAGCAGGCCTATCTTGAGGGCAAACTGACTGAGAAAGACTTAAAACAACAGGCGATTTGCCACCAAATATTCCCACCTACAGAATACAAGTTCGCGTTTCTCAGTGAACAAATTCGGGATGATTTTAATGCGGGACTCAAACAAATTACCCAAGATGGTAGCTTAGTGGCTCTGCAGGAAAAGTATCGACGCCTGATGTCATTTGACAATGAAGCAGAGGCGTCGACTAAGTTAACAGAACCTAAAATGATCAAAAATGATTCCTACTAAACTTATCCCATAGTGTTATTTCACCACCAACACAGGGCACTTAGCATACTTAACAATATCCTGTGTAACGTGGGGTTTTAAAAAGTCAGCTAAACCGCTGCTACCATGACTAGCGATAACCACCATGCCCACATCAACGGCTTCCGCTAAAATCTCATCAATAGCATCACCATGGCGCACGACTAACTTAATATTGAGCCCTTCGGTAAGGTTCTGCTGCATTTCCTGCTGCAAACTGTGCATTTTTGCATCAACGAAAGCTTTGAGTTCATTTTCCAATGTAGCGGGAATATCGACCGCAATACCATAACAATGGGCGCCACGGGCAGGGCTAGTCACATGCAACAACCGAATATCGACTTGATAAACATTTGCCATTTCAACCGCATATTTCAACGCATGGGCCGCAGTGGATGAAAAATCCGTAGGGCATAACACTTCTTGAGTACGCATAAGCTTATCCATCATTTGAGTTTTTAATTAAGCTAATTATTAAGGCCAAAATACCACTATTTTATAGCAGTTTGCTATGCTTCTTGCGTACCCATTTCAATTAATTATTCTTTATCAATCAAAAAGAAAGGACGCTATAAGCGTCCTTTGAATTTATTGAGTTAAAGCCAGTTACTTAACCACAAGCACAGGACAAGATGCACCATTCGCCACCGCTTCTGAGACATTGGTGTGTAAAAAATGCGAAATCCCAGTTCGGCCATGGCTAGCAATTACTACCATGCCAATGTCTTTACTGTTGGCCTCTTCTAAAATTTGATAGACAGGATCGCCACGGCGGATCAAGGTCGTGATGGGAAGCTCAGTATTCAATCCATCCAATAGTGCTCGCATTTTAGTTGCCGCCGCTTCCTCCATGCTTTTAGCAAGCTCTTCAGGGGTAATAGATAGAATCATAAAGTTTTCATCACCGATCGGCTGTTCAACCACATGTAAGATTTTTAGCCCTACATGGTATAGATTAGCCATTTCAATGGCATAGCTCAGTGCATGGGCCGCAGTTTCCGAAAAATCTGTGGGCCAGAGTATTTGACCTGTACGCATAATTTGTACTCCTTCTATAGCGCGAATGGATTGCTGGGTGAATCTATACGGTGCTGCTATAACGCCCGATTTAGCGCATTGGCAGACCACAAACTTCATCTCACAACCTTAGTCTCTCAGCCAAGCAACAGCATCACCATTATCAACAAAAAACCTTACCTCAGCAGGCGTAAACCAGTTTGCCAATTTAGCCAACACTTCCTGCAAAGTCGTCTTACCGACGATGGCTATTTTCTCGAAATGACGAATATGCTTAACCCCAAGTTTGAGATCGTCCCAAGCGGCCTGTAGTTCCAAGCCTTCCAACTCGGTGACATCTACCAAGGCGAAGATATCAGGATCTTTTACCCCAGCTAATGCTGACTCCAACACAGGCACCATCATTTCGTAGTCTTGATGAGTTAAGGTACCGATAGCTTTAAAGGTAACGAAAAAATCATCATCACCATAACGCTCAATACCAATCGAAATTCCGTGCTTTAACAATGCCATACATACTCCTTATGTAACAACCCTTGATTTAGTGTAAAAGCTAACGCCACAACAAGCCGTGATCTTGCTCAAAAATACACCAGATACCTTGCACCATCTCACTAAGCAAGCTAGGATAAACCGACTAATCAGTCGGTACTGATTTAATAAAAGACTCAATCGAGACGATTACTTAAATAAAGTACCGAATAAGACTCAGCCTACCATTTCCCTTGGAGCAACCACTATGAATATGGCCACCGAACACCTTAATACTTCGCCACTGACTCAGTTGCTCCAACGCCAACGCAGCAGTTATTTAGCGGCGCCGAATCCTAATTACGCTACGCGAGTGGAGCAATTAACTCGACTTAAGGCGGCCATACTGCAATTTCAAACACCCTTAGTCGAAGCCCTAAGCCAAGACTACGGCCATAGATCGATTGATGACAGCCTGATCTCAGACATTATGCCTGTCATCAACAACATCAATTACAGCTTGAAAAACCTCAAAAAATGGCTCAAGCCCAGCGCTCGCCATGCGGGCATCTTACTCGCCCCCGCCAAAGTCACAGTACATTATCAACCTTTGGGGGTGATCGGCATTATCGTGCCGTGGAATTTCCCCGTCATGCTGTCAATTAGCCCGCTAGTGACTGCCATTGCCGCGGGTAATCATGCCATGCTCAAAATGTCTGAATTTACCCCAGCGACCAACCAAGTGATCAAACAGTTATTGGCACAAGTCTTCGATGAATTCCACGTGGCAGTTGTTGAAGGTGAGGCGGATATTGCTGCCCAATTTTCTGCCCTGCCCTTCGATCATTTACTCTTTACAGGCTCGACCACAGTCGGCCGCCATGTGATGCGCGCCGCAGCGAATAATCTCACCCCAGTAACACTCGAATTAGGCGGGAAATCGCCTGTGATTATCGCCCCCGATATGCCGCTTGAGATAGCAGTAGAACGAATGATTTACGGTAAGTGTTTGAATGCCGGACAAATCTGCGTCGCCCCTGATTATGTGCTTTGCCCTAAAGCCAAGGTGGATGACTTTATCGCCGCCTACCAAGCTAAGTTTAAGGCCATGTACGGCACCATTAACCACAATAAGGACTATGGCAGCATCATTAATACACGTCAGTTTGACCGCTTGATGACAGTGCTCGAAGACGCCAAAGTAAAAGGTGCCCGTGTTATTTCAGCAACTGACGAAGCCATAGATAGCCAACATCGTAAACTCGCAACTCAGTTGATAACTCACACCAGTGAAGACATGCTATTGATGCAAGAGGAAATCTTTGGTCCATTACTGCCGATCATTGGCTACGACTCCTTAGATGAAGCGATTCAGTACATCAACCACAGAGCCAGACCCTTAGCGATTTATGTGATGAGTTTCGATGAGCCAACTCAGCAAAAGATCCTCCAGCAGACCCATTCTGGCGGTGTTTGTATCAATGAAACCGTGTTTCATGTCGCCGCCGACGATGCGCCCTTCGGCGGAATAGGCCCGTCGGGCATGGGGCATTACCATGGCAAGGAAGGCTTTTTGACCTTCAGCCACGCTAAAACGGTACTCAGCCGTGGCCGATTCAACACAGGCAAATTTGTTCACCCGCCCTACGGCACTTTTATCCAGCGCATCTTAATGAAGCTATTTTTGCGCTAGTCATTGGGGGATAAATCTTGAATAAACCATCAACAGCACAACCCATTAAAACCATGACTGATAAACGCCAAGCTATTCTCGATACTGCTTTAGCGCTCTTTGTCAGCCAAGGATTTCATGGCACGTCTACCGCCTCGATTGCGAAACAAGCAGGTGTAGCAACGGGCACCTTGTTCCATCACTTCCCTTCTAAGGAAGCCTTGATGGAATCTTTGTTTCTTAACATAAAACAAGAATTTGCCGATGCCTTACTGTTAAACACCCATAAGGGCAGCGATCTTAAACACAATGCCCTACAACTATGGCAAAGTGCGATAGATTGGTCGCTGGATAACCCTGTCAAACAACTGTTTTTTCAGCAATATTCAATGTCGCCCATGATTGCTGCTAAGGTGCGCGATCAAGCGATGAATAGCATCTTAGGCTTTATTAGCGAACTCATTAAGCAGGGACAAATGATGGGGCTAATCGCCCATTATCCAGTGGAATTGATGCTAGAAAACTGCCACGGCCAATATCTAGCAGCGACGCGTTTCTTTATCGATAACCCGCACTTGGGGACAGATAGAACATACCGCGATGCCAGTTTTGAACTGTTTTGGAAGGCCATGCAAGCGGACTAAAATAGCCAAATATCAACTGACTGCTGCAATAACTGCAATAAAAAACCGAGTCAGCTTAACTGGCTCGGTTTTCTTTTACGCTATCGCGACTAAGTGCTCAAGCAGAAGCCTGCTTTGCTCTAGCATCTAATACCGACTTTCAAGCACCTATCCCTGACTCAACTCTTGGGCTTTTTCTGCTGGCTGCGCCACTTGAGTTGGGCTCCAGTAACCTTGTTTGATACCCTTATCAATCAGCTCAGCGACCGCCAATTCAATGGCTTGTAACACGCAAAATTGCACTGGCTCATTGGTAGTAAAACCGACTTCAGCCTCGGCTAATCGATTTAAACTCGTGTAACGGAACAAACCCGCACGCATTTCTTGGGACAAGACTCGTTTGCTGGTTGAGACCGACATCATGACTTTACCTGTGTGTACATCCACGGCGCGTAGATAAATGGTCACCAGATCTTCACGGTACATTTCAGAGGCGCCAATACCATAATATTCGACCCCGCTACCGCCTGTGCTAGTGTTGGTCTCATAACTAATCACTCCACCTTCGAGTAACAATCTGGCGGTGGATAATACGGGCACTTCATCGCCCTTAGTACCGCTCTGTTTGTTGCTGATCTTACGCTCGGTAAGCAAATTTTGTAGCCCTTCACGCTCAACGGGTGTAAACCATTTGGAGTCGAGCAAAGTCTGCATCAACATCGATGTTGCGCCCTGAGTAACCGCGGTCGAAAACGAACTCACGTTAGCCTGCGGCTTATATTGGCCAGTTTGATCGCGAAAGGAATACACGGCCACTGGGATAGGAAACTTAGGTCCAGGCTGAGTTTGCAACCCACGCATCACCTCACTCAAGGGGTTAACCTCGGCAGCCGTGATATTTAAATCGGGTTTGGAGATCAGGCTACAGGCCGACACACTTAACAGTAATAAACTCACTAACACTAGACGGGCCATTAGTTGCCACCTCCAAATGCTGACATTTCAATTATTGTCACTTCATTCGTAGCAATATTAGTGATAGTCAGTATAACTTTATCCCCTATAGAGTTAATTTCTATACGAAAATCGCCAGTATTATAGTCACCGTCGGTGATTTCACCATCAGCAATCCCTCGGGTAATAGAATTGATAAGATTACGCTCTAGGGATTCTTTAAAGCGAGTAATAAAGTCCTTCTCGGACGAGTTGGATTTATTGTCATTCTGCGCTTGGGCTTTATTTAATAGAAAAGCCCCATTTTGTGGATTGCCGCCAAAGCTGGGATTCACTGGCGTATAAATCAATTCAGTGGCTTGGCCACTGCTTGCCACACATAGCGTGACAAGAGCAAGTAACGTCCTGTATGTCATTATTATTATCCTAAAAGTCGTCCGATGTTCCTGAAAAATCACCTGTTATTGCATTGGCTCTGACTTGCGCTAAATAATCAATCGTAAGCAAAATCGCCAGCTCTGCGCTCTCTTTAATCGGATTTGCACGACGACCAAAATGGGTGGTGTAAATCCGAGTCCCGTTTACCTCTAAGGTTAAAACGGTTCCAGCCTGTGGAAACACTGTCTCATATAGAGTGACGTTAAAGCCTTGGGTAAAGGGCAGTTCGCGCCAATAGCTTGAGTAGTAAAAGCCAAAGTCCTTACCAAACCGAGTCAAGGTTCTATCTATTACTAAGCCACTAATTTCAATGTCGTTATCGGCAAGAGTAATAGGGGAAGCCAGCAGCAGGAATGGACATAAAACGTAAGTAAGCAGACGCTGTTTTAACTGTTTCACTTATCCCTCCTTAACCTTTTTAATCGAACCTTAAAAACCGCGCTAACCTCTGTTAGAACAAGGTGAGTTTTAACGCAAATTTTCGATAAAACAGGTTAACAGGGTTAAAGATCTCCCGTCATTACGCTGGGGGGCAAATTAGCCCGAAGAGCTAAGGTAAAAATGCAAAAATAGCCCATTTGGCTAATACGCCAAGAGGCAGTTGAGGATAGGAGTTATGCTTTAAACAAGCGGATAAGATAAGCAATAAAAATACGACTTAAGAGTCGCATTACGGTGTTGATTCAAAACGCGAGCATTATTGTGGTAACCATAGTCGAACCAACAGGCCACCGTCACTGCGATTATGCATGCTAATACTGCCATCGTGGGCTTCGATAATTTCACGGCACAAAGGTAAACCTAAGCCTGTACCCGATTGTTTTGTTGAGTAAAACGGCAGTAGCGCCTGCTCTAATACTTCACCAGACATACCTGCGCCGCGATCCTCAATCACAATACTAAAACCTGCACCATCCACTAAGGTTTGATACCGAATCGACAGGGTGACCTCCTCGGGGTTTGAGCCAGATTCATGGGCGTTTTTAAGTAAATTAAGGAGCACTTGCTCCATCTGTCCTTGATCGAAAAAACCATCAACCTCAGGTAACTCATGAGTGAGTTTAAAGGGATAATGCTGAGTTAACTGGGCAGTAAATTGCGTCCAATTCACCTGACGCCGTTGCGGGAGCGGCAACTTAGCAAAACGGGCATAGTTAAAGATAAACTGGCTTAGATGACTGGTGCGATTCTCGATAGTATCGAAAATCAGCTTAAGTTTTGGATTATCCAGATCTTTAGTCAGTAACCGCCCCGAGTTCACCATAGAGGCGATGGGCGCCACTGAGTTATTGAGTTCATGGCTAATAATGCGGATCACTTTCTTCCACACTGCCACCTCTTGACGATTGAGCTCGCGGGTCATCTGCTTGAGCAAAATCAAGTTATGCTGTTGGTTATTCAATAAAAAATGACCACGACTTAAATACCAAGTTTCCACATCATCTTCACCCATGGCGAAGAGTCCGTTCTTTTCATGTTTAAGCGCTAAGGCCAATACTTCGGGCAAATCCACCAGCAATTCATCTAAGCTCAAGCCTTCCATTCTGCCCTTTTTATGGAATAGGTGACGCGCCGCATCATTGGCGTAAATGAGCCGCTGATGATCGTCCAGTAACAACATCACATTGGGAGAACTTTGAATAACCTTATCCAGTAATAACTCCCGCTGGTAAATGTACTGCCTTTCTTGGCGTAATTTAGCAGCGCTATGGTTAAATAACTGCGCTAAGGTTTTGAGCTGACCTTCGCCATGTTCAGGAATACTCACACTAAAGTCATTATCACTAAAATTTAGCAAGCCGACTTCAAGGGAATCTAAACTGCGGCCGAGATGTCGAGTCAACCAAGCAATACCTAAACCACAGACAGCACAAGCGAGAAGCAACACGATCAAACCTTCACCTAAGGTCAAACTCGAGACACGCTCTCCCTTAGCTATCTCAGCGGATATCGCAGGAGATACAGGTGCTTTGGGCGGTAAAATGGATAGCGGTTCTACACGTAAAGGCTCAACCACATGAGGAATAGAATTAAACAGCCCTTCTTTAAGTTGTTCTAACTTGAAGAGTTTTATTTGTAACTGCTCTTGTTTAAGTTGTTCAAGCTTTTGCAGCTCAGCCTTAATCTGCTCGGCCCTCTGGTGCGCTTGCATCGCCGCAGCCTCCTGCAATTGCTCACTATTGTTAAGGGCGAGTTCGATGGAGGCGACCGTTTTCTCAAGCTCCGCAAAATCGAGTTGCACATTCACATCAGGGATTTCAATCGTGTTAGACGTGGCAACAGACGAAGCATAGGGTGAGATATACTTCACCAAGGCAAAACTCAGCAAGACGCCAAAGGCGCAGCAAGCCATTGAAAAAATGATAAGTTTAGTTCGAATTAACACTCAGATTCCTTAATCGATAGCCTTTACCCTAGCATCTGCACTTAGCCTATGACTTATCTAAACCAAACTTGTCCATCCGCCGATACAGCGCTTGGCGACTGAGTCCAAGCGCTTTTGCTACCCGAGCAATTACGCCATGATACTGTTTTAACGCCGCTTCGATATCTTCTCGACTCACGTCTATCGCCTCATTGGCATCCGACACTTGGGCACGAACAGACTCATGATAAAACGCGGTATTTACGGGGATGGAAGCGGGCGAATAAACAGGCAGAGGATCAGACTGTCTCAAGCCAGATAGCCGCAGCTCAGATACAGCCGAAACACTGGAAGCAGATTTTATAACACTCGCAACAGGTGCCAAACCAAAGTCAGCTTCAGTCAACACATGGCTTTGCGCCAACAATACGGCCCGCTTACAGGCGTTTTCAAGCTCGCGCACATTTCCTGGCCAGCGGTGCTGTAATAACGCCTGCAACGCAGGTTTACTCAAGCTAAAATCGCTGCCGATAAAATGCTGCACTAAAGGTAAAATATCATCGATGCGTTGATTCAGCGGTGGCAATGCCAGTTCAATCACGTTTAAGCGGTAAAACAAATCCTCACGGAATCGCCCTTCAGCGATATCTTGGGCCAGATCCGCATTGGTCGCACTGATCACCCGCACTTTTACTTTCTGGGTTTTATGGCTTCCTAAGCGTTCAAATTCG
Source organism: Shewanella oncorhynchi (assembly GCF_030848765.1). Classification (NCBI taxonomy): domain Bacteria; kingdom Pseudomonadati; phylum Pseudomonadota; class Gammaproteobacteria; order Alteromonadales; family Shewanellaceae; genus Shewanella; species Shewanella oncorhynchi. Next base: position 1,081,802 of record NZ_CP132914.1, on the reverse strand, counting down.
CCGGTTTGTAGCACCCGCAATAATTTCACTTGACCAGACAAAGGTAAATTGCCAATTTCATCTAAAAACAGCGTGCCGCCGTCGGCCGCTTCAAAACGGCCAATACGTGCTTTAGTTGCGCCCGTAAAAGCGCCCGCCTCGGCACCAAACAGCTCGGCCTCTAATAAGTCCATCGGCAAGGCGCCGACATTGACCTTAATAAAAGGTTTGATTTTTAAGGGTGAATTGGCGTGGAGAATATCGGCAAGCTTGTCTTTACCCGCGCCATTGGGGCCAGTGATCAAGACCGACACATCGGAGCGCGCCAGTTGCAAGGCTAAATCAATGCAACGCTGCATAGCACCGCTGCCAAAGACAATACCGCAGAGATCCGCATCGGCGATCGCCACTTGGCGTTGATGATTCACTCGCTCCAAGCGGTGGTTAGCACGGGAGAGTTTATAAAGCGCAATCAGATTAGTGATGCTATTGAGTAGCTTAGCGTCATCCCAAGGTTTGCCCATATAATCGGCAGCGCCCGCTTTGACTAATTCAACTGCCGTTTCGAGTTGCGTCCACGCCGTCATCAAAATAATCGGCAAATCCCCTTGGCGTTCGCGCAGGGCGTAAAACAGCTGCCGACCTTCCTCACCCGAGGTGGTATCTCGGGTAAAGTTCATATCTTGGATCACTAAATCCACATCTTGCGTCGTCAATAACCCAAGGGCGTCCTCTGGGCTATGGCAAATCAGCACCCGATAATCATTGAGTTCTAGCATCAAACCTAGGGCTTGGCAGATGGCATGATTGTCATCGACGATAAGGATAGTATCCATAAGTGTGAGTGTTGTCCTAAGTAAAACTGTTAACCGTAAAGTAACAAAAAGTGCAATAACATCCTATTGTTATCGCACTTTTGTCGAGCTTTTATCGTACCTTGAGTAACATCAAATATTCCGCTATACGCTGCGAGTTGCGGTTGCTGGCGAAATATTTGCCGCCTTACGCGCCGGTAAGTAAACCGCTAACGTGGTGACAATAAATAAACCTGCCACAGTAATTAGTGGGTAGCTTAAGTCCAACATAGGCAAGCTATAGATTTTCATTAACTGTTGGCCTAACTGTATCGCTAACAAGCCGCCCAACACGCCTCCCGCTAAGCAAATCAAATAGTTTTCCACCAGGAAGTAACTGATAATATCGCGTTTTTTAGCCCCCAATGCACGGCGGGTACCTATCTGCTTAGTGCGGCGCTGGATATTAAACATCACCATGCCCGTTAAACCGAGCGAGGTGATAAGCAATAACAACACCACCATCATAGTTAACACAGTAATCATCAATTTATGATCTCGGTATGAGCTATCTTTTAAGGCCTCGATTGACTTAAATCCATCGAGTACTCGGTTTGGATTCTCTGCCAGCAGCGCTTTTTTTATCGCGTCTTTAAGCTCGGCGTGAAACTCAGGTTTGGCCCGTACCATGTAAGAACTGCTGCCATAATCCACATTTTGAATCACGCTATTTTCAAGGCTAGAACTGTCAATCCACGCGCCTTGCAGTTTTTCGACTACGCCAATCACAGTGATCTGTGCATCCTTGCCCTCGTACAACACTTTACCAAGTGCGGATTCATCAGGCCAAATGGCTTTGGCTAACACACTGGAGATGATCGCTAATCGGCTAGGGCTATCGAGGTTATCCTTAAGTTCATGGGGGTAAAAGTTACGTCCCTCAATCAGCTTAAGGCCTAAGGTCTCAATGGTGTGATCTGTCCCTAAATACATGGCAAATTGCGGTGTCGATTTAGCGCTATCTGGGTCGGGGCCCAGATTTAACGTGCTCGACCAGCCGCCACCGCTTAACGGCAACATATTGGTTGAGGTCGCATCAATCACATTGGGTAGCCCCCGCAAAATTTGCTGATCAATTTTGTTTTGCGCGGTTTTATCAATCAATGGATCAAAGTTGAACAAGCTAAAGGTCAAGACTTCTGACTCTTTAATCCCCGAATCACGCTGCATCAGGGCTAAACGCTCTTGAATAATAAAGCTCGCATTCGCCACAATCGCCACAGACAAGATAATCTGAATAAGCAGTAAGACTGGACCGCTTTTACTGCGCAATAAACTGCTGAGAATAGGTTTAATATGCAACATAATGAGTCCCTTACTGGCTTTTCAGATAAACACTAGGTTTAGTGCGACACACCACCCATGCGGGATACAAGCCAGCCAACAAGGCTGTGCCTACAGCAATACTTGGGGTGATAATCCACATACTCGCCGATAAATGGGTTAAACCCTTCGCGACCTCAAACTGGGCCGATAACCCATAAAGCGAAACGTAGGCCCAAGCGAGTCCCAGCAAACCACCGAATAAGCCAATCATGCCCACTTCCACCATGTATTGAGCGAAGATTTGACCACGGCTAGCACCAATAGCGCGGCGCACTCCCACCTCGGGAGCTCGCTTGAGGAACTTTGTCAGCATTAAACCTAATATATTGACTAAACAAACACTTAAAAACAGCGCACTCAAGCCAACCAAGATTTTATTGTCTTCGGGCACCACATGATTGTATTCAAGCCAAGTTACCACATCGGATACTTTGACTGAGTCAGCGGCAGATTTATTATCCGTAAAACGGCCTAGAGCTTTTTGCTCCGCCACATAATTGCTGAGCCAAGAACGGTAACTGGCGACTGCGTCTTTATTTGGTAACTCAACCCAATACAGCAGCCACACTTTTTCAGAGTTAAGGCGATCACTGTAACTATTCATCGTCTCAAACTTCCAACCCGACGTGTTACCCCATACATCAAACTCTTCGATAGGTGTCAGCGAAAACGGTACAAAAATTTGTTCCGTGTCGTTAAAGGCACCGTTAGTGGGATCATAATATTTAGGCTTAGGATCCCAAGCATCAATCACCCCAACCACTTGATAAGGTTTACGATTAAGATAGATAACTTTGCCAACACTGTTTTGACCCGCAAACAACTTTTGATTGAGTTTATCGTTAATCACCACTTGATAAGCAGGTTCAGTGTCGACGGATTTATCCCACGCATTACCGTACAAAAATGGCACGTCAAACAGCTTAAAAAAGTCACTGTCCGTCACTCGAATGCTTTCTAAAATAGGCGCAAAATTGGCATCCTCCGTTTGCACTGCCATCCCAGTGCGAAACATCGCAGCTTGGCGTTTAGGTAAGGTATTGTTGCGCAGATTCATCGCGTCTTGGTAAGTCACTAACGAGTTTAACTCATCCCAAGAATCAGGACCTTGGCTCCAAAGCTGTACCGCATTTAACTCATCAGAGCGTTCACCCGCAGGATTAAATGACATCATCTTGTACACGTTTAACGTAGTAATCGTGATACCAATGCCAATCGAAATCGCCAACACCATCAACAGCGACAGCACTGGGGTTTTCTTAATGCTACGCCAAGCTAAATCAACATAATAAAAGAACATAATGCATATCCTTAACGGTCGGCGTTGGCGACAAGTTTGTCGATATCAGTCGCAGCAGTGATATCACTGACATGGCGATGACCTTGATGATACATAGTAAAGTCACACACTTGACCATCGACAATTTGAATGTTGCGTTGGGCGCGGCGAGCGAGTTCAGGATCGTGCGTCACCATGATAATGGTCGTGCCCGCTTGATTGATATTTTCGAGTAATTCCATCACTTGACGTGCCATTAGGCTGTCGAGGTTTCCCGTAGGTTCGTCGGCGAGTAGGAAACGTGGCTCACCCGCTAAAGCACGAGCAATCGCCACCCTTTGTTGTTGTCCACCCGACAACTGAGTAGGTAAATGTTTAAGTCGTGAAGCTAAGCCCACTTGCTCTAATGCCTCTTGTACACGACGTTGACGCTCCTTGGCATTAAAACCACGATAGCGCAGCGGCACTTCAATATTCTCAGCTAAGTTAAGATCGGGAATTAAGTTAAAACCTTGGAAAATAAAGCCAATTTTTTCATTCCGGATAGTGGCGCTCTTGTTATCGCTCAAGTTAGACACGTTAATCCCATCGAGAAAATAGTCACCGTGGGTAAAACCTTCGAGCAAACCCGCGATATTTAAAAAAGTCGTTTTACCTGAGCCAGAAGGACCTGTGACAGCGACAAACTCGCCTTCATTCACTTCGAGGTTAAAATCGCGCAGGGCGTGGGTTTCTACTAAATCCGTTTTAAAAACCTTGCTCACATTCTTCATTGATAACATGTTAATTTCCTTTAAAAAATCAAATCTATTTTTGCGCCTAGACTCTGCGTCAACACCTTAGGCATCGACTCATGTACGACCGTAATCAGCACACCTTTATCAGCCAAAGAATGGCTCAACGACACACTCTAAAAACCACATAAAAGCGCCCAGCATAAGGTTGGCAGTTTCGGTTGAAACCTCACCCACTTGGCGAAACTCATCCAAAGGATTGCTCCATTCCAACAAATTGAGTCCGAGGAAAAACCAGCTATTGGCCTCACCGATACTTAGTTCCACCGCAACCACCAGTAATAATAAGGCTAGTACTCCAAACATTTTGGATGACATCAACACGCTGATATCAAATTGTTTATCACGCATATCCGGCTCCTATTCTCATCCATGTCGCAGCAGGTTTCGTCATTCACCTTGATTACTGCGCTGTTAAATTCATCAGATTGGTTGTTTAATAATTTACGAATATCGGTCATCAATGAATTCTGACCTGTTCGGCGTGATTAAAGGGATCGACACTTGAAATAACCCACTCATCTCCGGCTTTGCCACCATCAAGCACTTCGACTTGGCTCAGGCTAGTACTGCCGAGCTTAACCTCACGACGACTGGCTAAATCGCCCTCGATTTGATAAGCCACATTACCCCCACCGCTGGTCATAAAGGCGCCGCGTTTTACCATAAGAACATTGGGTCTGTGCTCTAATAACACTCGGGCCGAGATGCGTTGATTCTGGCGCAGTGTTAGGCTGTCGCTTTGGTCAAATTGCACCCTAGCGGTCACTTCACGGTTACGCACTTCAGGGGAAATCGACGATAACTTGCCCATTAACTTAATACTGCCAAAACTCAACTCGACTTCCATGCCTAAACCCAGATCGTCCGCATAGGATTCAGGCACGGCTAACTCAGCCTCATAGGCGCTTAAATCCACAACAGTTAAAATCGGTTGGTTAGCGCTAAGACGGGTTTTCTGCTCGGTAATCCAGTTACCGATAATGCCGTTAACAGGTGCAATAATATTCAAGGCATCGACTTGGCGTTCTAATTCACGCACCGCGAGAGTTTGACGCTCAACTTCTAGGGCTTTGTTTTTAATTTCAAAGGTTAACGTATCTTTCGTTAACGCCACTTCTTGCTCTGCATGCTTAAACTTCAGCTTGGCTTTGTGTAAATCATCTTTGCCCTTTTCATAATCAATCTGGCCAATAAGCTGACTTTGAATCAGCTCCTCTCCGCGTCGGCTTTCCCTATCCGCCGCTTCAAGATCGACCGTTGCAATATCTAAGGTTTGATAAGCTTGTAATTGATCGCGTCTTGCATCCAACTTAGCGCGCTCTAATGCACTCTCCATGCCCGCTAATACGGACTTGGCTTGCGCTAGCTGATTAGTGAGTCTTGGACTATCGAGTTTGGCGACCACATCGCCCTTATTAACAGTATCGCCAGGATTACTCAGCAGAGTGACTGTACCTTCCTCAGTGCTATACAAAATAGGCGCATTGGCCGCCACGATTTTACCTGTGGTCGCCACATCGCGGGTTAACGTTCCAACAAAGAGTTTTGCGGTAGTGATGTCGCTGCGGCTAAGGGATTTGCTCACGCTATCAGTGCCCAAGCTCGCCCAAACTAAGGCGCTGACTAATAAGGCGCAACCGCCAATGATCAGCGGTAACTTAAGACGTTTAGAGGTCGATGGCACAAGTACTGTATCTTGGCCGCTAGTATCTTTAATCATGGCTTTACTCGCTTCCCTGTTGTAATCATCAGTGCCGGAACGCATCAACGGACACTATTGGAAATCTCTACCCTAGAGTTAGCAAAGCCTATGCCAAACAAGTAAAATCATTTACTTTCATAACTTTAATAAAAAATCGCAGATAAAAGTGTCCGCGGACACTGGGGCTTTTATTTAAAAGTGTCCGCAGCAGTGAAATGAAAAGTGTCCGATTGAAAAAAAGCAGTTCCTAGATTCTAGGGTCTAGAATCAAGATTTATTAACCAAAACAGCCGAGTTTCCCTTTACAGTAAAATCCTTGCCACATAAGATCCCGCCACCCTCGCAGCAAAAACGATCAAAAGACCAAACCCTATGACTACAATAACAATCACTCGCCCAGACGACTGGCATATTCATTTAAGAGACGGCGCCCAGCTTAAAGATACAGTGCGCGATATCAGCCGCTATATGGGCCGCGCCATAGTCATGCCAAACTTAGTGCCCCCCGCTATCGATACTGAAACCGCACTGGCCTATTACGATCGCATTAAAGCGCAGGTGCCCGCGGGCTCACAATTCGAACCTTTGATGGTGTTGTATTTAACCGACAAAACCAGCCCAGATGAAATCCGCAAGGCCAAAGCCTCTGGTAAAATTGTGGCCGCTAAACTCTACCCAGCGGGTGCGACGACTAACTCTGATTCCGGCGTGACCGATGTTAAAAACATCTATCCCGTACTCCAAGCCATGCAAGAAGTCGGTATGCTGTTTTTAGTCCACGGTGAAGTCACAGATTCAGCTATTGATATTTTCGACCGCGAGCGTGTCTTTATTGAAAATATCCTTAGTAAAATTGTCGCCGATTTCCCTGCGCTTAAAATCGTGCTTGAGCATATCACCACCAAAGATGCAGTCGATTTTGTCACTCAAGCCTCAGACAATGTAGCCGCGACTATCACAGCCCACCATTTACTGTATAACCGCAACCACATGCTGGCAGGCGGTATTCGTCCGCATTTTTACTGCCTGCCGATTTTAAAACGCAATACCCACCAACAGGCGTTGTTAGGTGCCGCGGCAAGCGGCAGCAAGAAGTTTTTCCTCGGTACAGATTCGGCGCCACACGCCAAGGATAAGAAAGAAGCGGCCTGTGGCTGCGCGGGCTCCTACACGGCTCATGCTGCCATAGAGCTGTATGCCGAAGCCTTCGAGTCGGTCAATGCGCTGGATAAACTCGAAGCGTTCGCAAGCTTTAACGGCCCAGACTTTTACCATCTGCCACATAATACCGATACCATTACGCTGGTCAAAAAGTCATGGGATGTCCCTGCCACTTATCCGCTTGGCGATACTAACGTAGTGCCAATCCGTGCTGGAGAAGCCATTGATTGGCAAGTTAAATAAGCCTTAAGTCTTTAACATCAAGTCGCCTACGGGCGACTTTTTTATCAGATTTTGATTTTTAATCCACAATCGGTCAGTATCCTGCGCTTAGAATACGGCCCTTACTTATCACCTTTTAAGAGAAAATCAGTATGCCCACAAGGATGTTATTCTCCGTTTTATCTTCAAGCCTGTTGCTGACCGCCGCGATCTCTTTGCCGACCTTTGCGGCCAATGAACTCACAGGGATCTGGCAGGGACAGTTAGGTAAAAGCAAGGTCAGAATTTGTTTTAATCAATATGGAACAGGCAGTTATTACTATCAACGCTACTTAACGCCGATAAGACTCGAGCAGCAAGATGAACTGTGGAAAGAAGAAGGCAATACCGGAAATTGGCAGTTTGATAGTGTCACGCCACAAAAACTGAGCGGCCATTGGTTTAAAGATACCGCGAGTAAATCATTACCAGTGCAACTTGAGCGAGAAATCAGCCCAGATAAGGTCGAGGATTGCGGTGCCGATGCTTACAATCTACCGCTAGAAACCACGCCAAAACTCAGCCGAGGTAAATGGCAAAGCTACGAAAATATTGAGTATCGCCCGCTGACGTTTGGCACAGATGTAGGTATCGAATTTAAAGGCCCACAAACGGGTATCTTGGTAATTAATCAATGGCTTGAACATAAGCTCACCGATGAAGCCCAACTAGCACAAACCTTTGACACTCGCCGCAGAATGCTGGCACAAATGGGCAGTTTTGTAACTGACGAAACCTTTGCCGAACCGATTTTTATTAATCAACATTGGCTCAGTGTGCGCCTATACCGCTGGGCGGCAGGTTATGGCGCCAATGGTATCAGCCAAGAATTTGTGAGTTTCTCCCTTACCGACGGCAAACCTTTCCACCCGTGGCAGTGGTTTCTCGCCGATACGCAACCACAAAGTATGCTCGTGGGTATGAGTCATCCTTTACCCCCAGCATTAAGAGACAAATTGTTTACTGGCAAAGCACCGGACGCAGAATGCCCCACATCAGACGGCTCGGGATATTACCAGCTCACCCTTGAGCCAAAGGGGATCAAATTCTGGGAAACGCCCCGCGGCGATGGCTGTGAAAATGAGTTTATCCTCAGCCCGCAAGAAGCCATGCCCTATGCCACGCAATGGGGACAGACACAGCTTAAGCTATTGGAATAGTGTACTTAACTGAGAAAATATTAGAGGGAAAGAAAGCAGTCATGGCGATGATAATGAGCGCGATGAGAGTAGCGCGACGACAAGCGCTCTTTCCCTCCCTACACAGCAATCCATTTCGAGCTAATTCATTTCAGTAAGGAATCATCTTTGAGCAATTTAACCGCAAAAATAGCGACACCCGAGGCCTTAGTGCAAGCTCAGCTTGAAGCATAATATTTGAGCAAGGAGTGCCTACTACCTTGAAAAACACCGATGGTAGGTGTGAGAGCATTGAGAATTATAGATAAAAAAGGAGTTATCGATGAAGGAAATAGATTTTAATCAATTGCAAAATATAAATGGGATCTATTATGAAATAGATACACAAATACCTTTTACTGGGAAAAGTAAAAGGTATTATGAAAGTGATGATTGTGACGGATATAGGGAAATAACTTATAGAAATGGTCTAGAAGACGGTCCTTTTAAAACATATGATGAAGATGGTTTGCTATTGTTCGAAGGATCTTATAAAAATGGGTTGGAAAAAGGCCCTTACAAAAAATATTATGAAAATGGCGGAGTGGAGAAGGAAGGAAGTTATAGAAATGGATTAGAAGAAGGCCCTTACAAGATATTTTATAAAAATGGCGCTGTAAGGCTTGTAGGGAATTATAATAATGGATTAGAAGATGGTCCTTATAATAGATATTATGAAAGTGGTCAATTGATGGAGGAAGGGACTTATAAAAATGACTTATTAGAAGGAGTCCTTAAAAGCTATTGTGACGATGGGCAATTAGCATCTGAAGAGATTTATAAAGATGGTCAATTAATCATGGTAAAAAATAAATAAAATTTAAATCTGCAATTCACTGAACCAGACTTATCTCGTCTGGTTCCCAGGGTAATCACGTGAATGTTCATATTTTGTCCGCCTTGGCAAGCCCAGCCATTAATATCTTTTCAAGAAATGCGGTTTTCATCCAAGCTCGATTTCTTTTGGTCACTAGACTCGACTTGCTCGGCTAGGCATTGAGCATATAAGCGAAAGTCAGGACTCCCATAACTCTTTTTCTGCTTTATTATCAATATTATCAAGACATCCATTGTTCATAGCCTGTACCTTAAGCATCTAAATGTGCCCATATCACCTCTAAGCTATTGTCGTGCTTTGTTTTTGACTGCTTGCTGCGGGTAATAAATTCTATTGCCCAACTCAGATCGGCCTTGAACTACGTATTACCACGCATGGCAGTAAAAAAAAGCGGACAGCCATGAATTTTTTAAGAATCAACCATCTGACATACACAGGGATTAACCCAAATTAAGCACCATCATGGAAGTGACCATCCGTGGCATGGGCGCTTATTCACATCCATGTGATCGCGACATTATTATGTCCTAATACAGCAGATTCCATGCTCGAGCATCAAGGGACGGACTTGCTGCGTGTCACTGGAATGATAGTGCTTAATGGATATGCGGAATTAAAGCTCCAGCAATATTTACAAACACACGAAGGATTAAGTTGGCATCCCAACTAAACTGCTGACAAAACTGAGTATTCATGATCTCACCCTGCGGTAAATTGCATTAACTCACCAAAAGATTTTTTGTTTACGAAAAAGTCTTAACCAAACATATCTCATTGATCAAAATAGGCTGAAAGAGCAAAATGCGCCTCTTGAAGCCGTATGCCAATTCGACTAACGCTCCTGTGTCTATGGCAAAATTAAATGTGTTGATTATGTAAAGGTAGGCGCAATGGATAGCTCAATATTAGTTTTTGATTCAGGTTCAGGTGGACTGACTGTCGCGGCCGAAATAAAAAAGAGAATCCCCAACATACGGCTGAGTTACGTCTCTGACGCTGGCTTTTTCCCGTACGGAAAAAAACCACACGATATACTTAAAAAGCGAATTTTAGACGTTATATCCAAAGCAAGCTCACTGACTCAACCCGATATCATCGTTATCGCCTGCAATACAGCGAGTACCATTGCGCTAGACTTACTTCGTGCTGAACTCAATATACCTATTGTCGGCGTTGTCCCTGCGATAAAACCTGCCGCTTCGTTATCAAAATCAAAGGTAGTGATGGTACTTGGCACTCACACCACGGTAAACTCAGCTTATGTTAAGATGCTGATCACGAATTTCGCCATAGAATGTAAGGTTTTAGTAGAAGACTCTGAAGTGCTGGTTCTCGCCTCAGAGCAAAAACTTCTCGGCAATGGGTTTGATCCCGACATTGTAACCCAGGAAATTCAGCGTATTTTTAATAAACACGATGCGTTTGATACCGATGTATTAGTGCTAGCTTGTACTCACTTTCCACTTATCCATGCAGAAATCAAAAATGCCCTTCCCCACCACGTTACCGTCATTGATTCTGGATTAGCCATTGCTAATCGAACGCACTCATTGTTAAAAATCGAGCACCAAACGTGTAGCCCGATACTCGATCCAGAAATAACGTTTTACACCACTGGGAATGTAGATTCAGAACAAGCGAAACAAAGCAAAATTGAAGTACTGCTTCAGTGCTCCATTAAATTTAAGCAGCTGTTATTGTAATATTTTTAGCTCATTTTCTTTTAAAACCCGTTTTCAAAGAAATCTAAATGATTACCCTAAAAGACACCCGCGAAATAAATGCTATATCGCATCGCTTATTGTTAAATGTTGGAGCTTAACAGGCCGCTATTGCGGCCTTTTTTGTATCAGCCACTTCCTGAAGTGCTTGTCTTCGCATAAAATTCGGCCCGTTTACTGGTGCGCATGAGGCGCAAGTTATCGGTGTTAAAGGTGTAGTTAAATGGAACTTTCGATTCGCAGTTTATTCACTGCAGCGGGCATGGTGTTGTTATCCTCTTTAATGGTTATTCCTGCGGCAAGCGCTGCGGTCAAAACAGTCCATCCCACTGTCGATTTACCGAATGGCCAATGGCTTAATTTTCACCAAAAAGACAATCAAGTGTGGAGCGAAATGTCCGACGGCGATGCGCCCGGCGTACATCTTGATGATTATGGTGCGGCTGAAATTGTGGCCGTTTTTTACTATGACTTTGATAAGGGTGGCGACAAAGAAGTCGTGGTCATGCTTAAAGATGCTGATGGTCAGCATTTACGGGGTTATGGTTTTGAGGATTCAAAGCTCACTAAGCTACCACGCCTTCAAGTTGTGCTGGATGAAGTCGCCCCGACGTTATCATCATTTACCGTCAGCGACACCCGCAAAGTGTTAAACCAAATTCCGCCGCAGCAATATCGCATGACCTATGATGTTGAGGCGATTGAAGATCCTGCCATTAAATCGATTATCGATGGATCAAGCAAACTCAAACCAACCTTAATCGACTATCGCAATGCTAAAGGTTTACCCGCCGATGTGAAAACCGCGGACGAATATAAATTACGTTACCCCCTCACCCGCAAAGATAAAGATGCCCAAGGCCGCGAGCATCAATACAGTTTAGTGACCCACTTTTATCGCAATGATTATCGCGAACAACAGGGCAGTTTTGTGTTGGTGAGCGTTGTCTTTGAAGCCGATGATGTGGACTGGCTAAACAGCGGTGAGGGTGAGATCCCAAAAACGGGCCCAGCTTATGATTATATGAATCTCGGTGGTTCTTGGGCTGGACTTGCGCTTGAAAGTCATTATGCCCAAGGTGTGCTCGATGGCCCCTATATCGCCTACGATAACCGTAATGCCAATATCATGTTGAATGGTCAGTACAAACAAGGCAAAAAAGTCGGTAAATGGATGGAGGCTGACGGCCAAGCAAGCTATTGGGAAGGTGAGTATCTTGACGGTAAAAAGCAAGGTAAATGGATTGCACAGTCCATGTTCGATGAGGCAGATAACTACGGTTTTGCCCATTACAATCAAGGAGTGCTCGATGGCCCCTATGAAATCTATGAGCCCGAATATGGCGGAGACACAGGTGATAAGCGATTGTCTGAAAAAGGCATTTATCACAACGGCGTCAAAGACGGTGAATGGCTTGAGAGCAATGGCAATAAAGGCCACTATCAAAACGGCATTAAACAAGGCCCTTGGGTAGATAAAGTCTCGCTTGGCGAATACCGCAACTATGTAGGTAATGGGGCTTACCTTGATGGCAAGCGCACTGGCCCTTGGGTATTTAAAACTGACAAGAAATCACGGTTCGAAGTGACTTATCTCAATGGATTACGCGAAGGTGAAGAAAAACTAATCAGCGATGAAAATGTGCTCTTTGCCAATAAGCATTATAAGCAGGGCCTGCTCGATGGTCAGAGTATTTGGTACTCAGCACAGGATGTTGCCAACGGCATTAGGCACTATCGCAAAGGTGAATACCATGGAATGCAGGCGATATTTGATCCTAACCATAATCACCGGCTTATGGAGTTAAGTCATTATGAATATGACGAAACCCTGCCATTCAAGCCCTCTCAGGACGAGTGCATAATGCGAGAAAATCCCTATAGCAATGACTGTAAGGACATACTGAATCCCCCCTTTAGAAATACACAGTCAATTAAGCATGGGCAACAATATTATTATGATAGTAAAGGAAAATTATACAAATTTTCTGACTACCATCATGGCAACCTCATCAAAGAATATGAATTCGATGAAGAGGGGCATGTCCAAAAGCTGCAAAATAATGAACAGGGGCAAGACAGTCAAATCAGCATCCGCTACAAGAAGGATGGCGGTTATTCACTGTCCAATTACAGCGACAATGAGCAACGTGGCTGGACATATGAAATCGATAATAAGGATCGTTTACTGTCCCTGAAGTATTACCACGATGGTGAGAAAAAGGGGTTTACCATCCGCTATAACACAGATGGCAGTTATGCGATTACAGAAAGGTAAACATTAATATCGAACATCAGGCACTGCTTATCCTTTTATCCTAATGGTTAACTCAAGACCTTGAAGACAATTACCATCAAAAAGGCAAAGTTTAAAGTTGGGATATAGGGTAATGCAGATGCCCTTGATTAAATTGACCTATATGAGCCTAATTAAAGTGCGCTTTATTCAGGCTAAGTAAAAATGGTTATTTTACCAATCACTTAGTTTGTTCTTGTTAATAGATGTAATGGCGCGTCATCACTTAAATAAATATCATCCACCAGATATAGCTTATTAGTACGGATCATCTGACGAATCGCCTCAACATAGGCGTGACCACGCTCCGAATATCGGTCTAACGTCCCTGCGAGTGCAGAGCCTGTCACAGCTTGATTAGCTTGTCTTGATTGGGCACGAAAATCTCGCATCTTCTGATAAGCATTATGGGTATTCAAATTCAACAAATACCCTTCCACCGAAGCAAATGGTGTATCGAATCGTGCTAAACCATAATTGCCTAAACCTTGGCGCTTCTGCCTAGGTTCCATACCATTACCCTTGAAATCCCACTGCCCAAATAATGCATTACCTTCACGGGCAAATCGCGATGTGCCCCAACCGCTTTCTTTTGCCGCTTGAGCTAACACTAACGATGGTGGCAGGATATCCACCCTTTCAAGTAGCATTTGTCTTTGGGCTTCTAACAGCGGTTTATCTTCACTGCTTATTACTTTGTACTTTACCCCTAAGGCTAATAACGCAATATCATCGAGGGAGGCAGACATAATGACCTGTCTTTCTTGTAAAATTTTCTCATTCGCCAATAAGACTAAAGGGGCAATCATCCTAAGAAACACCATTTTCTTTTGCTTCACCGGGAGTTGGCTTGACACTGAACTCCAGCCCTCTCCCACGGCATCAAAGGTCAATCTAGGGACCGATTTATTACCATCACGAAAACTTTCTGGCGTGTAATCAAGCGAGTCAAACAAGCCCATGAGTTCATCGAGAGAACTGATATTCAGGCTCAGTTGTTTAGACTCTGGATTGTCGAAGGATGACTGCTCAAGTATTTTGGGGGATGAGAAATGTTCAGCAACCGTTGGATTGGCAACAGCACCTTGATTCGCTTGCACCAGGGAAGTCGTCATCAGTTTTGGCAAACTCTGCATATGATGCTGAGCACTCTGACTGGCAACTAAAGGATTGGAAGCCGTCTGTGACTGAAAACCAAGAGTATCAACTGGCAGCCTATTCGAAATCAGCTTAGTCGCTAGCGTTTCTTGCACATACACCGAAGAGCATAAAACAGACAAAGCAATGAGTGCGAGCATAGCAACGGGAAGCTTAAACTTTATAAACATGGTATCTCTTTAACTGAGGTAAAACGGTAGCAATGGGATTAGCCAATACATCGGGGGCGTAAGGTAACAGTAAAAACCTGACAGTTTGCTTAATAGATATACAAAATGACCTATTACGATCATTTTATTAAGGAGAATAGGACGAACGCCTTCTTGGCCGCCTCTTGACCCAATGTCAGAAATTAAATCCAACACCTTGATTTATTTAAACTCAATATGAAAATAGCGAGCGTTCACTCGCCAATAGAGCTTGGCGAAATAAAATCAACTTATTCCAGTGCCAGCAAAACGAGGTAATGTCTCTTCAAGATAGGCAACGCAGGTGCGAAGTTTGGCAGACGTTTCTAATCGTGAAGCATAAATTACATGAATTTCAGCGGATTGATGATACTCGGGGAGTACTCTGACTAATCTGCCACTTAAGAAATCTTGCTGTAAATCCCAGATGGAGCGCAACATAATACCGTGGCCTTTAAGGCACCACTGCTTAGCGACTGTGCCATTATTGGTCATCAAGGAAGCCGCTAAATCAACCGAGGCTATGCCAGCCGTACTTTCCAGTCGCCACACTCTATGGTTTTGATCGCGCTCGCGGATCCCTATGCACTTATGCTCGGCTAATGCCGCGAGATTGTTTGGCATGCCATGCGTGTCGATATAGGTCGGCGATGCCGCCAATACCCGATAATTACTCGCAAGACGCTTAGCTATCATTTGCGGTGGCAATTCGCCACCGACACGGATCTCAAGATCAAAACCTTCAGAGACCAGATCAACTGGGCGGTCGAGCAACTCTAAATCAACTTCTAATTCGGGATAGTGGAACACGAGGTCTGAAATAATCGGCGCAATACAGTAGCTGCCAAATCCTGTGCTAGTTGCGATACGTAATCGCCCCCGTGGCACTTGCTGCTCTAAGCTAATTTCAAGGCTCATTTGCTCCATGGTATCGAGCAAACGTTCGGACCATTCCAAGGCAATCTTGCCCTCTAAGGTGAGGCTGACACTTCTGGCAGAACGCAGAAACAAGCGCACTCCGAGCGCTTTTTCTAATAGGCCAATGCGTTTACTCACATACGCTGGAGAAAAAGATAATTGCTCCGCAGCGGCTGTAAATCCCCCGCTTGTAGCGGCGATAACAAAGACCCGTAAATCTTCAAGTGGCGGCAGTTGGCTCACGATTCGTAATCCTTAACAAAACATTTAGCCTATTCATACACGATACGAATATGGAATAACATACTAAAAACGCAGAATCCCCTATTGGAGTCGAAGATGTCTAAGGTAAAAATCGCCGTAATTGCCGGAGATGGCATAGGTACAGAAGTGATCCCCGAAGGGATACGCACACTCGAAGCCACAGGAAAAATCTTAGGTGTGACGTTTGAGTGGACCTACTTCGACTGGTCCTGTGAAACCTACCATAAAACCGGTCGCATGATGCCAGAGGATGGACTTGAGCAACTAAAATCCTTTGATGCCATCTACTTAGGCGCTGTTGGATTTCCAGGAGTTCCCGACCATATTTCACTCTGGGGATTGCTACTACCGATCCGCAGAGCCTTTGAGCAATACGTGAACCTTAGGCCTATTCGGTTATTTGAAGGCGTGCCCTGCCCACTCGCGGGTAAAAAGCCCGGCGATATCGATTTTTATGTAGTACGTGAAAACGTGGAAGGCGAATATTCCGCCGTCGGCGGCATTCAATATGAAGGCACTGAACATGAGATTGTCTCCCAGCAGAGCATTTTTACCCGTCGTGGCACAGATCGCATCTTAAAATATGCCTTCGATTTAGCCCAAAGCCGCAAAGCAAAGCACTTAACCTCAGCGACCAAATCCAATGGCATATTTCACTCTATGCCCTATTGGGATAGTCGTGTCATGGAAATGGCAAAACAGTATCCAAATGTTAAAGTCGACCAATATCATATCGATATTCTGACGGCCAATTTCGTGCTGAAACCAGAGCATTTTGACGTGGTTGTTGGCTCAAATTTGTTTGGCGATATCCTGTCTGATCTTGGCCCTGCGTGCACCGGCACTATCGCCATTGCCCCTTCGGCGAACATCAATCCAAGCAAGGAATTTCCGTCGATGTTTGAGCCGGTTCATGGGTCGGCGCCGGATATTGCAGGCCAAGGTATTGCCAATCCTCTAGGCACAATTTGGGCAGGCGCTATGATGATGCAACATTTAGGTTATGGTGCAATACACGACCTGATACTCAGCGCGATAGAAAACGTATTGAAAGATAAGCAGTCTTTAACCCGCGATATGGGCGGAACGGCAAATACTTGGGAGCTGACCGATGCGGTGATCGCTGCGATTAGTCGCAATTAAAACGTGCATCAAAACCTAATGCTAAAAGCCCTTTAGCATTAGGGTTGAAAGGATTTTAGACTATCAAACCGCTGATAATAAATGCATTAATAAGCTAGCCAGTTAATGCATTTATTAAAGGCCCCTTACAACGGCATTCTGTACTCAATGACTCCCGGTTTTTCACCAATCCAGTTATAGAGTTTTTGCGCGGTTAAATTAGTTTCCTGTGTATGCCAGTACAGGCGCGCACACTTGTGTTCAATGGCCGCTTGCTTTACATACTCAATCAATTGTTTTCCAACATGTTGACCCCTTGCCGTTGGGGCAACAAACAAGTCTTCAAGATAACAATAATCCGTTTCGGCCCAAGTAGAACGATGAAAAACATAGTGCACAAAACCGAGTAAGTTTTGGCCCTCTCTTGCGACGGCGCAATAAATGGGTTCTTGGTCATCGAAAAATCGGCGCCACGTGGCTTGGCTGATCGCTTCCGATAACGCCACTTTGTAAAAAGTCTGGTAATCACGCCAGTGTGGTAACCAGAGTGAATAGTCCGTTTCTTTAACCATATCAATGGTCACTGTTAGTGATTGGCTGGACATTAGCGCACTCCTTGAAATTAAGTAAATGGTCTCAGTTTTACTGAAGCAAGATTCTAGATTCAATTGTGGTACCGCATAAGGTACACTTTTTGTATTTTTTACAGTACCAGTTAGCAAATGAAAAAACCTCAATCCAATTTCCCTCACTTGCAACTCAAAGATGGCATCCTCAAAGATCAGCTTTATCATGCGTTTAGAGAGGCCATTCTTGATGGACGTTTACACCCGCGAATGAAACTTCCATCCAGCAGAGCCTTGTCGGAAACCATGCAGATTTCACGTAACTCAGTACTGCAAGGGTTTGAGCGCCTGATTGATGAAGGCTATCTGCTGACTAAACCGGGATCGGGCACTTATGTGTCAGATACCATTCCCGATGAATTGATCGATATTCCAAACCGTGCAGGAGAAAGCGCTCAAGCCTTTGATTCCGATTTAGAAATTAATCCACAGTTAATAGAAATGGCGCGACTGAAAGCGAAGGGGAATACGGACAACAGCCATAGCATGTTTAATATTGGCGTCGGATGTGTCGATCTTTTCCCGCACCAACTTTGGGGGCGGCTGTTAGGCCGAGTTTGGCGGCAATCGCGTAAAACCTTAGGTAAATCAAACCATAGCGCAGGGTATTTGCCGTTGCGTGAGGCGATAAGTGACTATGCGCGTTCGACACGCGGCCTCAATTGCACACCTGAGCAGATCATCATAGTCAATGGAACTCAGCAGGCCATTAACCTCACAGCGCAGGTACTACTCCAACAGGGAGATGAAGTCTGGCTTGATGAACCTGGGTATGACGGGGCTTTAGGTGCTTTTCTCTCGCAAAATATGCGAGTTCGTCCTGTGAGTGTTGATGATGAGGGCACAAATATTGCCGATGCGATCCAGCGGTGGCCCTCAGTGAAACTGGCTTTTACCGCGCCCTCACACCAATTCCCCCTCGGCGGAACACTAAGTCTGCCACGACGATTGGCCTTACTCGATTGGGCCGCTGAGCAGAGTAAATGGATTTTAGAGGATGACTATAACAGTGAGTTTCGTTATAGCGCCCGTCCGATACAGGCATTACAGGGGCTCGATAAACATCAAAGGGTGATCTACGCTGGCACCTTTTCCAAGATGCTGCTGCCCGAATTGCGACTCGGCTTTTTAGTGGTGCCCCCTAAACTGGTACAGGCTTTCCAGTTGGCAAAATATTATGCAGATACGCACACGGCTCACCTAGAGCAAGCAACATTAGCGTTGTTTATCGCCGAAGGACATTATGCGCGGCATGTTCGCCGAGTGCGAAAAGCCTGCTTAGCACGCCAAACGGCGCTAATCACGGCAATTGAGCAGTATCTGCCCGACAAATGGTCAGTTCAAACCTCAGACTCAGGCATTCACCTCGTGTGTTGGTTGAAGGGTGACTTGACCGAAGAGGAAGTGATCAACAAATGCCGCCAACTCAGTTTAGGTGCACAGCCTTTGTCTCGATATTGCCAAGCCCCCTATCCAAGGCAAGCTATCTTACTGGGCTATGCCGCTCATACGCCTGATGAGCTGCGGGAAAGTATCAAAAAACTGGCGCAGATCCTTTAATATCCAAGCTTAAAAAGCCTGAAAGAAAATCCCGAAAGCACTGAAGATGGCAACAAACCATGTGAGGGATCTTAAGGTGCCTTTGTTGGCAAGATAGAGGATGTGATACACAAAGCGGGCGCCGACATGGACGATGGCGAGCCACTCAGTGGTGGGATTCACTTTGCCCGTGGCGATAACCACTAATACGGCTAGGCCAAACACCAGCAATGATTCAAAGGCATTTTGATGTCCCGCTAAAGCGCGAGCGCCAAAACCGGTTAGCTGTGCTTGCTGAGCACGGGGATGATTATTATCGTAACCACCCGCCTTTGCCATCGCCCAAGCCACTGGACCTTTCGCAAGATATGGCAATAACATGGCGACAAATAAGCAAATAAGTAAGGTATTCATGGGGTAATCTTCCTTTGATTGTTGTTTTGAGCTCTACTGTTTGAGTTCTACAGCTATAAGTGCCTAAGTTACAAGTGTATTGGTTAGCGGCGTTATTTCACCATATACATGCCTTCACTTGCGGGACGACTAAATTTAAAGCCAAACTTTTCATAGAGTTCAGGCACATCCGCCATCAGGGTAATATACGCGCCCTCAAAAGCCTCACGATCTAAATAAGCCATGATGTGTTGCATAATAAGCCGCCCTAATCCCTTACCTTGATGCTCAGGATCCACTGCAATATCAACAATTTCGAAGTTGAGCGCGCCGTCACCAACCACACGCCCCATACCCACAGTCTGCTCAGCGAGCTTTATTTGCACGCCATATAAACTCCTTGGCAAGGCCTTAATGGCGCCCTCCAATGGTCTAAGGCTTAAGCCTGAAATCTGTCGTAAGCGAACAAAATCATTGGCAGACACAACGCCTTCAAGTACTTGGTACATGATATTTCCTATTGTTTTTATTCACGAACTTATCTTTCTATCACCTCAAGCTCAAAGCCTTCATCCAGAGTCGGCGGCTGAAAATAACCGCTCACATGCCAGAACATCGCCTCAGTATCGAACATAGCGCGCTCAGGGTGGCTTTGTCTGCGTTTATCGAGTTGGCTCAAACAAAGCGCATCGCTGTGATTAAGATAAATAAGTTTATGGGCGGCGCAATCAGTAAAAATGCTTCGAAACCACAGGCGCTGATTGATAGTATTCGCGGGAAAGTCCATGACCACAGAAACACCCGAACAGAGCAGTTCCTGCACATGCTTTTTAAGCAAAGGCTTAAGGCGAGCGGAATAGCTCAAGTAAGTATCAAAATCTTTAATTTCATCGGGATATAGCGCCGCCAGCCATGCGTCTTCCGAGATTAAAATACAGTTTTCGGCCTCAGCAAGTTGTCGCGATAAGGTTGATTTACCTGCGCCCATTTTGCCACAAAAGAATATTAACGTACCTTTACTGACCAATTGTCCTAACGCATTCTGCTGTGTCATCTTCACTCCTTGATTACTGGTCTTTTATCTCAGCCGACGATTTCACTCGCTATGACACCAATGAACGACAGTACAGAGCATCACATAAAGCATGAACACCGAGCAAGACTTGGGACGAGTTTAAGGTAATAAAATCCCATTACATTAATGACTATCCTGTGTTTAGACAGCAGACGTTTACCGCTATTCACGCATTCCACCGTTAGCTTTTTTTGAGATCTGACATCTCTTCGCCCGCTTAGATCGCCTCGCTCTCTGAGCCCTATCCTTGCCTTAAATCAGGGAGAAACTAAAGCATTTAACTCGAACAATAAAACAATAAACCACATTATTAATCTAACAATTAAGCACTAAAGTAGTAATTTACGCTTAGTAACAAAAACATTACCACCATTCATGCTATGACATTAATTTAGGCGTATGCTAGGGTAAGAATGAAAGGATAACCGTCATAAGTGCAAAGGAGGCTCTATGAGCACTGTCGTTCCACGTACCGTCACTTCCCCTAAAAAATTCATTATCGGCAAGGGCCTATTAGCTCAAATGCATGATTATGTTAAGGACTTTGGTGACAATGCTTTTATCATCTGCGATGAATTTATCCTCAGCCGCGTGAAGAATGAAGCGGTCGCTGGGCTAGATCAAAATGGGATCAGCAGCCACCTCGAAAAATTCAACTATGAGTGCAGCGAAGCCGAGATAAAGCGCTTAGGCGCGCTGGCAGAACAGCATCATACCAACGTTATTGTTGGAGTTGGCGGTGGAAAAACCTTAGATGCCGCAAAAGCCGTCGCCTTCTATCAAAAACGGCCTGTCATCTTGTACCCCACAATTGCCTCAACCGATGCGCCTTGTACTGCACTTGCAGTGATCTACTCCGAAACAGGTGAGTTTGAACGCTATCTGTTTCTGCCACAGAACCCAGATGCTGTCGTTGCCGACACTGCCATTATTGCCGCGGCTCCGGCCCGATTTTTTGCGGCAGGCATAGGCGATGCACTGGCAACCTATTTTGAAGCTCGTGCCTGCTATCAATCGGATGGCGTCAACCTAGTCCTGAAAAAGCCTTCCCGCACAGGGCTGGGATTGGCCCAACTTTGCTATCAGTTACTGACTGAAAATGTTGAAGCTGCTATGGACGCCGTTAAAAACAAAATAGTCACACCTGCGCTAGAGCAAACCATTGAAGCCACCATCTATCTCAGTGGTGTTGGTGCAGAAGCAGGCGGGTTAGCCGCCGCCCATGCCGTAAACAATGGTATGTCAGCGGTGGCAGACTTACATAAAGCTCAGCACGGCGAGAAAGTCGTCTTTGGGCTGCTAACTCAGCTCGTGCTCGAAAATGCCCCCAAAGCCGAAATCGATAACGTTATCCGCATCATCAAAACAGCGGGACTACCGCTCACTCTCGCAGATTTAGGGCTGAAAACCTTTATCGAGACCGAATGGCGCAAAGTGGCTGAGATAGCCTGTGCTGAGGGCGATACTATGGGCAATATGCCGATGAAATTAACCGCAGATGATGTCTATCAAGCCATGATAGCCGCCAATGCCATGGCTGAACGCTATAAAACAGCTGAAGCTTGTTAACCGTAACAACATGACGTGTATACCGTAGGCATGGATCAACTATAAATTTGATTTAATTGATTAATTACTCCTAGATAGTTCCTACTGCCACGCGAGTTTACCGTTCATCCTAGGGTTCCTTGCCACATAATCAATGGCAAGGAAGTCCACAACAAACAAGACATTTCCACCCTCGATGCCAAAGCTGGCATTTACGCTCTATTTGTTAAACGCTTGGAGGCACATATGGCTTATGCAACAACCAATCCCTTTACGGGAAAGCTCATTAAAGAATTTCCAAATGCAACAGATACCGAAGTCACACAAGCGATAGAATCCGCCCATCAGGCATTTTTAAGCTGGCGAACCACTCCCTTTGCCGACAAGGCCGCAATACTGTCTAAGGCGGCGAAGATCCTCAGAGACAACAAGTCCAAATACGCCAATCTACTGACCTTAGAAATGGGCAAGGTCACAGCAGAAGCCGAAGCTGAAGTCGAACTGTCGGCGCAAATTTTCGAATACTACGCCGAACATGCCGAGCGACTGCTGGCACCGCAAAAACTGCCGGTTGCCGATCCCGCCGAAGGTGAAGCAATACTGGTTAACGAACCGCTGGGCGTATTATTGGCTATCGAACCTTGGAACTTTCCCTACTACCAAATTGCGCGCATCTTAGCGCCGCAGCTTGCAGCCGGAAATACCTTACTACTCAAACATGCATCCAACGTGCCCCAGTGCGCAGCGGCCTTTGAAGGCTTAATGCGCGATGCCGGGCTGCCCTCAGGTGCATTCCAAAATCTGTATGCCACCCGAGAGCAGATAGAACAGATCATCAATTCGCCCAAAGTGCATGGTGTTGCGCTCACGGGATCAGAAGATGCGGGATCGATCATTGCCGCTCTGGCGGGTAAGGCACTGAAAAAGTCCACCCTAGAACTGGGTGGTGCAGATGCCTTTATCGTACTTGAAGATGCCGATCTGCCTAAAACTATCGACTGGGCTGTGTTTGGCCGTCACTGGAACGCGGGACAGGTCTGTACATCATCTAAGCGGATGATCTTAGTTGAAGCCATTTACGATGAATTTATGAAGGGTTATATCAAGGGGATCGAAGCGCTAAAAGCGGGCGATCCTATGGACTCGGCCACTACGCTGGCACCGCTGTCTTCCCAAGGCGCGGCCGATGAGTTGAAGCAGAAGATCCGTGATGCCGTAAAACACGGCGCAACCGCGACCGAAGTGGGGCCTAAAGTGCCGCAGCAAGGCGCCTTTGTGCAGCCAACAATACTAACAAACTTGACGCCAGATAACCCAGCCTACTATTGGGAATTCTTCGGTCCAGTGTCCAGTATCCACAGGGTGAAAGATGAGCAAGCGGCGATTGCCATCGCCAATGACTCGCCCTTTGGATTGGGTGGCTCAGTGTTTACCGCCGATACCCAGCGCGGGCTGGCGGTCGCTAAGCAGGTTTCCACAGGCATGATGTTTGTTAATCATCCAACTATGGTCAAGGCCGACTTACCCTTTGGTGGCGTGCGTCGCTCAGGTTATGGCCGCGAGTTGATTGATTTAGGATTGAAAGAGTTTGTAAACCACAAGCTGATTAATGTGGTCGACATCAACGCGCCTTTCTAAACGCTTAGAAAATAGCAACATCTGACTAAACGCCTGACGGAATAATCTGTCAGGCGTTTTATTTAACGTGCTTTATCCAAGGCATCACATAAGGCTTGAACGCCAAGCAAAGCTCTGGGCGTCGCGCGGTGTAATAAATCGGCATTGAGTTGATAAATATGCTGTTTCTTCACGGCAGGAATTTCTGGCCATTGGCGCCAATCAACCCCTTTCACATTACCTTCTTCTTCACTCTGCAAAATCACCTCAGGCAAGGTCAGCAAGACGTTTTCTAAACTGACTTGCGGATAATCACTGGCGGCATCGTAAAACACATTTTGTCCATGGCACACACTGATGATCTGTTGGATCCAACTGTTTTTAGAGACTGTCATCAAGGGGGTCGACCAGAGTTGATAAAATACCTTAGGTTCTGATTTTTTAGCATTTTCAACCCGCAATCGGATAAGCTCAGCGCGATAAGCGGCCGCAGCCTTGCTTGCTTCTTCAACATGCCCCGTAAGTTGGCCTAACTCTTCAAGCTCCTTGGCGACGCCTTCTAAGGTTTTAGGATCGCTGCCATAAAGGTTAAATCCTAACGTCCTAAGCTGGTTGATATCTTCGGCTTTATTACCCGAATCCCACACCACAATCAGATCGGGATTAAGCTCCATCACCCGCTCCATTTGAATGCCGTAGTAACCCCCAATACGCGGGATATTTTTTGCCGCCTCGGGATAATCCGCATAATCGGTTGCGGCCACAATCGTATCGCCCGCACCTATGGCGTAAAGCATTTCCACCGCATGGGGCGAGAGCGCAATAATGCGTTTAGCGGGCTCGGCCAATACGCTATGAGGGAGAAACAGACTGAGCCCAAAAACGAGTCCAGCTAAGTGTCGCTTAATCATGATATGCCTTAGTATTTATCCCCAAACCGCCTGAAGATGCAGGCGTAGTCTCTTCAGGTCACTTGGGGTTATAGAGTTAAACTAGCTGCTCTGGCCAGCCATAGTGTTCGATATAAGTTTGTAGATTCTTCGGGCGATACTGAGGATCTTGATCCCAGCGGGCCTTCACCGAATGATGCAAAAGTACTGGGACTTGCTCAGGGTCGAGTGGTCGCAAATATTCCTGTTTTATCCGATAAAAACTGCGTCTCGAGTCATGTAAAGTCGCGAGCGGATTTGGATGCACACTCGCGGCTAAGTGTGGCTCTAGGCTTAAATTAAATTTCTGCGCCTCAGATATCATCCACAGCAGCGCATTGTCCGACAACAATGAACCGTCTTTATCGGGTTTATAACTGCCGCCAATATTGCTATGGGCACCGGCAAACCACACTTGCTGCATGTCCATATTGTCACGCAGTTGCCAAATGGTCGGCTCAAAATCACTGCGATGTTCATCTATGGCTAACGCATGGCGGGCAACGCGCACATTGCGGCCAATTTTAGTATCGTAAAACTCGTCTTTATCTTCGAACAAGCCTAAAAATGAAATAGGGATCCCCATAGCACCAACGGTATCCCACACGCCAACAAACTTGATTTCCCGAGATTCATGACTGTATCTCGCTCTAAATTCGAGGGATTTTTCACCATCAGGCGCAAAGGGCGCACTGCTTTTTTTATAGTGGTCGAAAGCTTGTTGAATCAACGCCGCATCGGGGCGTTTAAGTATGCCGCAGTTATTAATCAAACCACACAAGCAACGCACAGTGTAAGCACCGCGGCTAAAACCAAAGAGATAAATCTCATCGCCAGGGGAATAGTTTTGCACTATATAGCGATACCCATCCATGATGTTTTTATGTAAACCGCGCCCTGTCGCACCACCGATGGTTTGATCGTAATAGGAACCCACGCCCCAATCATAAAATACCTGCTGGGGTTTACCATCGGCCGCTATCGGGCTAATCGCCCGCGCGAGGCGCAGCACATTGGTGGGGAAATCGACCTTAAGATCTTTCTCAGGCCGATTCCAAGTCCCATCGGCACAAATCACGATACGCTTATTCATAGGATCATCCTTGAGAACGCTTTGAACACTGAACGGCTAGAGGCTAACCCATAGTCGCTAACAACAAATTGTCGCTAGTTGCTAGTCACTAATAGGCAGTTACTAGTCCTCAAACTTAGCGCATTTTATGCCTGTGCTAAAGCCATTCGCGCGTCTTACTTAACATTGCAACCAACAATGCTGCGTCACTTATGCGCCGACATTTAAGGTTCGATTAGTAATCAAAACCTTGCTGTGCCTTGATACCCGCTTCGAAGGCATGTTTAATCGGCTGCACTTCGCTGACCGTATCGGCAAGTTCAATAATGGCGCGATGACAAGCCCGGCCAGTGATAATCACATGCTGCATAGGTGGGCGATTTTTAAGTGCGCTAAGCACACGTTCCACATCTAAATAGTGATAGCTCACCATGTAGGTCAGCTCATCCAGCATCAAGCAGTCAATCGACTCATCTTGCAGCAGCTTTTCGGCGGCTTCCCAAGCGAGTACAGCGGCGGCGGTATCTTTTTCTTTATCTTGGGTTTCCCAGGTAAAACCTGTGCCCATCACATGAAACTCAACCCCTGCACCTTCGAGTAAATTGCGCTCACCGCACTCCCAAGTGCCTTTGATAAATTGCACTACCGCGGCTTTTTTACCGTGACCGACGGCGCGGGCAACAGTGCCAAAACCTGAGGTCGATTTGCCTTTACCGTTACCGGTTAATACCAGCAAAATGCCCTTCTCTTCTTGGGCGGCGGCAATTTTAGCATCCACACCGGCTTTCACTTTCTGTTGGCGAGCCTTGTGGCGTTCGGCCTTGATTTGCGCTTGTTCGTTGTCGTTCTGTGCTGTCATGGTCTTCTCTTCACTCTGCTGCTAAAAATGTCTGCTTTTAAAACTTATGTTTCTAAAACTTATGCTTCTAAAATTGGCTGTAATTTTTGCATGTCTAAATGCTCGGCTAACACATCGGCTAAACGATCGAGTTGCTGCTCACGTATTTGATTGATATCTATCGCCTTAGCATCGTTTAATCCTGCCCAGCGCAAAATCAACTGACACGCATCTGGGCTATCAAACAGCCCATGTAAATAAGTACCTAAGATTTGCCCGTCATCGCTTTGCAGGCCATCGGCAAAGCTCACAGATGTGGATTCAGGGATTAACTGCAAGGGCGCATTCGTTTGTTCAAGCCTAGGGATAAGATAGCTTGATTCACCGCAGTGGATTTCATAGCCCTTCACTGCAACCTTTTGCCCAAGTAACGTTAGCTCACCGCTCACTCGCCGTAACTGTTTTTCGGCTTTGAGTTCTGTGCTCAGCGGCAGGTAGCCAAGTCCTGCGGTATCACCCGCACTGTCTTCAATACCTAAGGGATCGGCAATGCTTTGACCTAACATTTGGTAACCGCCGCAAATACCAAGCACTTTGCCTCCGTAACGCAAGTGAGTGGCAATATCTTTATCCCAGCCTTGCTGGCGTAAAAAGGCCAAATCGGCGCGCACATTCTTACTGCCGGGCAAGATCAATACATCGGCGGCGGGCAAATGAGTGGCGTGACTCGCAGCTTGGGTTTGCAATGACACATAGTCAAAATCGATATCGGGATGCAGCCGCAGCGGATCAAAATCCGTATGATTACTGGTTCGCGGATATACGAGTACCCGCACCTTAAAACGACTCTTCGCCTGCTTAGTGGGCGAATCAATCAGCGCATCTTCGGCATCAAGATGTAAATCATGCAGATAAGGCAACACACCTAAAACAGGCTTTTGAGTATAAGTTTCAAGCCAATCGAGCCCTGATTGCAACAGGCTAATATCGCCGCGAAAACGGTTGATCACAAAGCCCTTTACCCGCGCCTGTTCAGACTCGGATAACAAGGCCAAGGTCCCGACCAAATGGGCAAATACGCCACCTTTATCGATATCGGCAATGATAATCACAGGACAATCTACGGCTTCGGCAAATCCCATGTTGGCAATATCGCCCTCGCGCAAATTGATCTCCGCCGGACTACCCGCGCCTTCAACCACTATGGTTTGATACTGGCCCGTCAATCGCTCAAAGGATTCCAGCACAGCACCGAGCGCCATTGCCTTGTAATCCTTAGATTTAGGTCCAAAAAAGGCCGAGGCTTCGAGTGTTGTCAGGGCTTTGCCATGAACAATAATTTGCGCGCCCGTGTCCGAGCTAGGTTTAAGCAGTATGGGATTAAAATCGGTATGGGGCTCAAGATAACAGGCTACGGCTTGCAAGGCCTGTGCGCGGCCGATCTCGCCGCCATCAATAGTGACAGCGCTATTGAGCGCCATATTTTGCGGCTTAAAGGGCGCAACCTTAATCCCCTGACGAGCGAGCAAACGACAAATACCTGCGACTAAGGTGCTCTTGCCCGCATCCGATGTTGTGCCCTGCACCATCAAGACTGCCGCGCGCCGAGGTGAATTAACCGCAAGCGTATTAATTGTGGGCGTATTAACTGCAAGAGTGTCAGCGGTATCGAGTGCATTAGCACAGGCTGTGTTGTCTGTGTTTGGAGAGGGCATAGGGCTAAAAAACTTATTCTAGTTTGCAGGGATAAAGATAAAGCTCAGTCTCAACATCACTTAACTTAGTAGATTAAAGTGGTTTGAGTGCTAAGGGTAAACCAGCTACCACTAAGGTGACATTGTCAGCCAATGCGGCCACGGCTTGGTTTAACCAGCCCGCTTCATCGACAAATTGTCGGCTCAACTCACCTAAGGGCACTATGCCAGAACCGACTTCGTTACTGATCAACACCACCACTCCCTCAAGCTCGACGAGGGAATCCACAAAAGCGGTTTTCTCGGCCTGCCAACTCGCATGAGCTTTATCGTCAGAGATTGAATTGCCAAAGGTGGAAGTGGCAGAGGTTGAAACGGCAAAGTCAGTCGCATTCCACTCAGTCGGCGCGGGTTCATCATCGATGTTAACGTTCGATGCAAGTAATTGATTCGTTAACCAAAGGGTTAAACAGTCTACTAAAATCACTCGCCCAGGTTTTGCTAACCGTTTTAGCAGTGCAGTGAGGGCGAGCGACTCTTCAAACAATTGCCATTCGATACCATCGTCCGATCGTCCCGCTTGATGCTTGGCGATACGTGTCGCCATTTCATCATCTAGCGCCTGCGCCGTCGCCACATAGCAAGCATCGAAGCCAAGCGCAGTGTACTGACGCACTAAGGCTTCGCCGTAACGACTCTTACCGCTACGGGCGCCGCCTAGGACGAGGTGGATCACAGTATGTTACCCACAACGAGCAATACAAAATAACACACGATTTCAGATATTTGTTGCGCCGCGCCTAAGGTATCACCCGTGTAACCGCCAATCTGGCGTCTAAAGATCACTATGATCAAACGGCGCAATCCTATCATCACCAATAGCAATGACAATGCCGCTAATCCCTTGAGGAATAACAGCACTAATACGCCGCTGGCGATCAGGATAAGCAGCTCATTAATACCTTGATGTTGCGATAGCGGCTTAGACTTACTGGTCTCGTCATCGCGGACATATTTTTCACTAAAGATGATACTGGCTGATACCACACGACTCACAGTGTGCGCGACGATAAGTGCTGAACCCGCCACGACAGGATCGTACAGAGCCAACTCGACTAACAACTGCCATTTCAGCAGCAGGGCCAACATCAGTGCCAGTGCGCCATAACTGCCAAGGCGCGAGTCTTTCATGATCCGCAGCTTGTCTTCAGCCGTCCAACCCCCGCCAAAACCGTCGAAGGTATCGGCGAGGCCATCCTCATGGAATCCGCCCGTGAGCAAGACGCCAACCAACATAGCTAAAAGAACAGAAACGCCAGCGGGGAGCCAGTTCTGCGTCAGCCAAAACACTATGGCGCTTAACAAACCGACCAGAAGACCGACGAGACCGAAATAACGGCTGGCCTTATTCAACTTATCGCTATCGACTTCGACCCACTTAGGCATAGGAATGCGGGTAAAATAGCCCATGGCAACTAAAAATAAATCTATCTCTTTGTGCCAGCTTTCGCGTTCTGACATAAAGCATCCTTAGTGAATTCACACTTGCTGCAAGGTTTAAAATTAAAACGGTTGGCTAAAGGCTATTATTTTAAATAAGTAAAATAAGCGACTTAGCAGAGCACATCATACAACAGCCTCAATCCCCGCATCACTAAAACTCGCCATTTGATTGTAAAAATTTACTGAGGCTTGAATAAGCGGCAATGCCAAGGCCGCCCCCGTACCTTCGCCTAATCTCAGCCCTAGGGATAATAAAGGTTTAGCCTGCAAAAATTCTAACATTCGCAGATGACCTTGCTCATCGGATTGATGGGCAAAAATCAAATAATCACGCACATTGGGGGCGATTTGCACTGCGACTAATGCTGCCGCTGTCGCGATAAAACCGTCCACGACCACCAGCATTTTACGTTCAGCGGCAGCTAACATAGCCCCCGTCATCTGCACAATTTCAAAGCCTCCTAGGCAAGCTAACACTGACTTAGGTCCAGTTAAGGCGCTTTGATGCAGCAATAACGCGAGCTCAATCAGCATCAGTTTACGTTCTAAGGTTTCGCTATTAATGCCCGTACCACGGCCGACACAATCAATCACATCCAGCTGCATGATCGCCGCCATAATGGCCGCAGCAGAGGAGGTATTGCCTATGCCCATTTCACCAAAGGCGACTAAGTTACAACCCGCTTGATGGTGACGTTCAATCAAATCGCGCGCCATAGCAAAGCCTTTATCGACGGTTTCAAGCGCCATTGCGGGCTCTAAATGGATTGCACCCGTTCCAGCGCCAAGACGTTGATCGATAATACCTTCAACCCCTTCAACTGGCGTTAACATACCGCAATCGATCACTTCGAGCTTAAAGCCCACCTGCCGACAAAAAACGTTAATCGCCGCGCCGCCATGGGCAAAGTTTTGCACCATTTGGTGAGTCACTTCGCTAGGGGCAATCGACACGCCTTCTGCGGCAATGCCATGATCCCCCGCAAACACTAACATGGTTGGATGGACTATTTTGAGCACATCCGTTTGCGGCTGCTCCGTTTGTTGCAAATCAGTCGCTTGCACGCGGGCAATCTGCAAGGCTAAGGATTCGAGCTGACCTAAGGCGCCGGGCGGCTTAGTCTTAAGATCAATTTTCTGCAGAATCACCAGATCCTGCGCTTTACTCACAGGGCTTATTTGAAAAGACACGGCTGACTGAGACATCCACACTCCACTTTGTAATCTACATTAAATAACCACAACGCATCCCGCGTCTATGACGAACATGTCCAATTGTGCATTTCCAATCGCGGGTGGGATATCAACAGAAATACTGATTATCCCGTCAGTCTGCACTTACGGCATGACTCAAAGATGACGACTTAACTCTGGGTTTACGTCCTGACTAGGTGACTACGGCATGACCTTGTATTTACGGCATGACTCTACGCTTACGTAAAATCAGCAAAAAGAACATGCTACCTATGGCGGCCGTGATAATGCCCACGGGCAACTCTTGATTACCCAATAAACAGCGCGCTAATACATCAATCCACACCATAAATAATCCGCCCACCAGCGCCGTTAATAATATCGGCTGACGACCGGGAAACAGCATGCGTACTGTGTGGGGGATCATTAACCCGACAAAACCGATACCGCCACAGGTAGCCACCAAAATAGCGGTAATCAAGGAGCAGAGCAGCAACATATTGAGCCGCAGCTTAGGCACATTCACTCCTAAGGTATGCGCCGTTTCATCCCCCGCCTGCAACGCCATGATCTGCCGTTTCATGCCTAAAATAATGAATAAACTCGCGCCAATCACCAGTGTCGGCAGTACTAACAAGGACCAACTGGCCTTAGCGAAACTGCCTAAACTCCAAAACAGCACAGAGGCTGTCGCCTGTGGACTGGCGAAATACAGCAGCAGACTCGTTAATGCGCCGAACATAAAGGAGGTCGCCACACCAGAGAGCAACATGCGCTCCACTTGGCTATTGAGCCCAAGCCCAGACAAAGCAAGCACTATCAACACCGACAAACTCGCGCCAATAAAAGCGCCCAAGGGCAAGCTAAACCAAAGTAATCCAGACAAGGCACCCGAACCGCTAAAAAGCCCAGAATGTGCCGCCATGCCCGCATTATCAAAAAATCCAGAGCCAGTGAATAAGGTCAACATCACCACAGCGCCAAAGGACGCGCCAGAGCTAATGCCAAACAAATAGGGATCGGCGAGCGGATTGCGAGTCACGGTTTGCAACACACTGCCCGCCAGTGACAAACCCGCTCCCGCCACAAAAGCCAGTAAAATGCGCGGCAACCTGAGCTCCATCACAATGCGCTCAGTAATGCCATTGGCTTGAGTGAGGTTCGTCGCTTTATTGATAAATACTTGAATAACATCCGTAAAACTGATGTTCGCCGCACCAAAACTCGTCGCGGCAATAGGCGTTATCAAAGTGATGATACCTAATACGAGCAGCATCAGTTGTTGTCTCGTCAACGGTGTCACGATACGCCCCAAATATGAGATGAAATATTGTTTACTCCCCTGAGTCATCCACCCTCGCCTCGCTCGTTCAGGCCATGATCTACATGGTGGTAACCATAAAAATAGCTGATTAAGGGCTTTTTATGTTGTGGATGGGGCGATACCTGAGCACACACGCCAAACACATCGCCAATTCGCGCCTCGGTTAATACTTCGGTTGGCGTCCCCATAGCGCTGATTTCCCCGTTATGGATCAACAACAAACTGTCGCACAGGGCACTGGCTAAATTAAGATCATGAATAGAGGCAATCACGCTAATCCCAAGACTACGCACCAATTCGAGGATTTGAATTTGATAGCGCACATCGAGGTGATTCGTTGGCTCATCAAGGATTAAAAGCTGTGGCTGCTGCACTATGGCGCGGGCAATCAAGGCGCGTTGCTTTTCACCGCCGGATAAGTGCTCATATTGTTGGTGCATCTTATGGCTCAAGCCAACTTTCTCTAAAGCCTTAGCAATACGCTCAGTATCACAGCTCGAATTGGTATCGAACATGCCCTTGTGGGGCGTTAAGCCCATGCTGACCAATTGCTCTGTGGTGAGGTCAAAATAGTGCGGTGTATCCTGCTGCACTACGGCAACGCGACAGGCAAACGCCTTGGGCGACAAGCGCTCAATATCTTGATCAAAAAGAGTAATGTTGCCCTGAGTTGGGCGAACAAACCGATACAAACAGCGCAGTAAACTGGACTTGCCCGCACCGTTAGGGCCAATCAGCCCCAGCATCTGCCCCGTTGGCAGCGTGAAGTTAATATTGGAAAGAATGGTTTTGCCATCGATACACCAGCTCAACTGGCTCACATTGAGCGCGACTGACGGGCTCAATGACGGGTTAGTGTCACTGTCATTCACGGGGCTGTTAGTTTGGATTGCGGAAAGTTTCACCTAAGCGGCGCTCCTATCGAGTCCAAACCTGTATAAAAAAAGGTTGTGCATATTGTCATCTGCTCCCTCGAGTCACCCGCTCGAGAACTAAGGCTGCACGCAGCGATAACAGAAATAGGCAGGTCTCCTGACTCGTAGGGAAGAAGATTCGAGATCTTTTTCACTACTCACAGTTGCGGGCACAGTTCGGGCTGACTGACGAGCAGCTCCCCGATTCCCTATTATGTTTGGGTTGATATGCTCTTTGTTAACAACGCCACTTGAATTAAAACAACGGAGCGATTCGAACAAAGAGAGTCTATTCCCAACACCTATTTCTGCGACGTTATCACTCATTGCGCATGTAATACGCTATCTCGTTCAAACGTCAGGGAAAAGCATTATCCTACATCTATCCCATTAGGCAATGCTGTTTAAATCAGAATATTTTCATGTCAGCTTATTCTCGCCAAACGATCACGCCTACATCATAACTCCTAGGTCGTGAAATAAGGCCTCAACACCTGCGCCCACTCGGCCAATCTAAACGCCAATAGCAGGCACCCTGTTCATCTTGCAGCACATTAATGCTCACCACGGCCGCCACGGTTAAATCGAGTTGACTATAAAACCCCACCGCCCGTTCAACCCCTAAGGCACGCGCCATTAAGTGACGGATCACCCCGCCGTGGGTCACGACCCACACTTGAGTGGCTGGCATATTGTCAGTGGTTTCATTAATGGCACTGTTTTCATTACCCATTTTATGTGAGTCAAGGGTCAATCGTTCAAACTCGGCGGCGAGTATCTGGTCAATCGTCCCATTCACCCGCGACTCAAAACTTGCCATAGTTTCACCATTAGGCGGCGGAGTTTGCCAAGGGTTTTGCCAATACGCCGCTAAGTGTTCGCCCTCTTGTTGATACAGTTCATCGAGCCGACAACCGTCCCAATCACCAAAATCAATTTCCTGTAAACCCGACAAACACTGCGCCTGCAATGGCCTTGACTCAGATATCAGTGCCGCCGTCGAATGCAGCTCGGCGGCAAAAGCGTGGGAAAAATCGGCGCAGCGGCGTGAAGTCGAGCTATAAATCGCGCTACACACGCTGGCCTGTGACTCAACTGCTGCCGACATTTGTTGCCAACCCTTTTTGCTTAAAGGCACATCCACACGACCCCGCAAGATCGCGCCGCCTTCACACTCACCGTGGCGTAACAATAACAATCGAACTTGTTTCATATATGCCTTTTTAGTTAGGGACTAGATGCTAGAAACTCAAGCCGAGGGCCTAAATTCTAGATTCTCGATTCTCGCTCCTAATGCCTTTGACTTTCATCTTGCCCTGACAATCATAAGTCGCGTATTATGGACGTCTATACGTTTAAATGTCCAAAACAAATTTTTAAGAGCAAGTATTCAAAAAAATGTCGGCTGACGACAATAAAATGCACTTAGCATAACAATGGCCGATTTTTGGACTTAACTTAGCTGTATTTAAGGTAATTATTTATGACGATACCCTCAACCAAAGCCAGCCAAATATTAGCAGACATTCGCAAACAGCTTGCAGAGCGCATTCTGATCTTAGACGGTGCCATGGGCACTATGATCCAAGGCTACAAGCTGGAAGAAGAGGACTATCGCGGCGAACGCTTTAAAGATTGGCATACGGATGTCAAAGGTAACAACGACCTCTTGGTCTTATCGCAACCCCACATCATCAAACAAATTCACACCGACTACTTAAACGCCGGTGCCGACATCATTGAAACCAACACCTTTAACGCCACCACCATCGCCATGGCCGACTACGACATGCAGTCGCTGTCCGCCGAAATTAACTTAGCCGGCGCGCGACTCGCCCGTGAAGCCTGTGATGAAGCCTTTGCTGCCACAGGCATTCCACGCTATGTCGCCGGTGTGTTAGGCCCCACTAACCGTACGTGTTCGATTAGCCCTGATGTGAACGACCCAGGCTATCGCAACGTCAGCTTCGATGAGTTAGTGACTGCTTACAAAGAATCCACTAAGGCGCTGATTGAGGGTGGCGCGGATATCATTATGGTCGAGACCATATTCGATACCTTAAACGCCAAAGCCGCGCTGTTTGCGATTGAATCCGTATTCGATGACTTATTCGGTCAGCATTCTAAAGACAGATTGCCGATCATGATTTCGGGCACCATTACCGATGCCTCTGGCCGCACACTGACAGGCCAAACGACCGAAGCCTTTTACAATTCCCTTCGCCATATCAAGCCCTTATCTATCGGTCTTAACTGTGCACTTGGGCCAAAAGAATTGCGCCCCTATGTGGAAGAATTATCCCGCATCAGTGAGTGTTATGTGTCGGCGCATCCGAATGCAGGCCTGCCGAACGAGTTTGGCGGTTACGATGAAACCCCAGAAGACATGGCGAACGTGATCGAAGATTGGGCGCGCGAAGGCATGCTTAATATTATCGGGGGTTGTTGTGGTAGTACGCCTGAACATATCCGCGTGATCCGCGAAGCGGTGAGCCGTCACGATCCACGTATTTTGCCGGACATTCCGGTCGCTTGCCGCTTGGCAGGTTTGGAACCACTGACTATCGACGCCCAATCCCTGTTCGTTAACGTGGGTGAGCGCACCAACGTTACAGGTTCGGCCAAGTTTTTAAAGCTGATCAAAGAAGGCAAGTTTGAGCAGGCGCTCGATGTCGCCCGCGAGCAGGTCGAAAGCGGCGCGCAGATCATCGACATCAACATGGACGAAGGCATGCTCGATGGCGCCGAGATCATGCACAAGTTTTTAAACTTGATAGCCTCTGAGCCCGACATCAGCCGCGTACCTATTATGATCGACTCATCCAAATGGGAAGTGATCGAAGCTGGCCTCAAATGTATTCAAGGCAAGGGCATAGTTAACTCTATTTCCCTCAAAGAAGGCGAAGCCAAGTTTATCGAGCAAGCCACCTTAGTGAAACGCTACGGCGCGGCGGCCATTATCATGGCGTTCGACGAGCAAGGTCAGGCCGACACTAAGGCGCGTAAAATCGAAATCTGTACCCGCGCCTATCGGGTGCTGGTCGACAAGGTCGGCTTTCCGCCAGAAGACATCATCTTCGACCCGAATATTTTCGCCATCGCCACCGGTATTGATGAACACGACAACTATGCCGTCGATTTTATTGATGCCATTAAAGCGATTAAAACCACCCTGCCCCACGCGATGATTTCGGGCGGCGTGTCGAACGTGTCGTTCTCGTTCCGCGGTAACAACCCAGTGCGCGAAGCGATTCACGCCGTTTTCCTGTACCACGCCATCAAAGTCGGCATGGACATGGGGATTGTCAACGCGGGCCAGTTAGCCATTTACGACGATATCGATCCTGAGCTTAAAGTGCGGGTCGAAAACGTAGTGCTTAACTTGCCCTGCCCAATTGAAGGCTCAAGCAATACCGAGCAGTTACTTGAAATCGCGGAGAAATTCCGCGGTGATGGCGCGCAGGTCGGTAAGAAAGAAGATTTAGAATGGCGCAGCTGGCCGGTGAGCCAACGCTTATCCCATGCGCTCGTCAAAGGCATTACCGAATTTATCGATGAAGATACCGAAGCCGCTCGCCAAGAAGCGAAACGTCCGCTGGATGTGATTGAAGGCGCCTTGATGGACGGCATGAACGTGGTCGGCGACTTGTTCGGCTCGGGCAAAATGTTCCTGCCGCAGGTGGTAAAATCGGCGCGGGTGATGAAAAAAGCCGTGGCTTACTTAAACCCCTATATCGAGCTAGAAAAGGTCGAAGGCCAATCTAATGGCAAGATTTTGATGGTGACAGTAAAAGGTGACGTGCACGATATCGGCAAGAATATCGTCGGCGTAGTGCTCGCCTGTAACGGTTTTGAGGTATTCGATTTAGGTGTGATGGTGTCGGTGGAGCGAATTCTCGACGCGGTGAAAGAACACAATATCGATATCATCGGCATGTCGGGCCTCATCACTCCGAGTCTGGACGAGATGGTGCATAACGTGAAAACCTTCCACCGCGAAGGCTTAACGATTCCAGCAATTATCGGCGGCGCGACTTGCTCTAAAATCCACACAGCGGTGAAGATTGCACCCCATTATCCCCATGGCGCCATTTATATCGCCGATGCGTCCCGCGCCGTGCCTATGGTGAGTAAGCTCATCAACAACGAGACCCGCCAAGCGACCATAGACGAAACCTATGCTGAATACGACGACATGCGCACTAAGCGTTTATCCCAAGCCAAGCGCAAAGAGATAGTGTCACTCGAAGCGGCCCGTGAAAACCGCTGCCAACACGATTGGGCCAACTACACCCCGTTTACGCCAAACGTGCTCGGTCGCCAAGTATTTGATCATTATCCGTTAGAAGACTTAGTCGAGCGTATCGACTGGACACCGTTTTTCCGCTCGTGGGAACTGCACGGCCACTACCCTGAAATCCTCACCGATAAAGTGGTCGGTGAAGAAGCGCAAAAACTGTTCGCCGATGGTCAGGCCATGCTCAAACAAATCATCGAAGAAAAGTGGCTCACGGCAAAAGCGGTTATCGGCTTATTCCCAGCCAATACCGTCAATTACGACGACATTGAGCTCTACACAGATGAGTCGCGTACCACAGTTGAAATGACCACGCATCACCTGCGGATGCAGCTTGAGCGTGTCGGTAATGACAACTTCTGCCTATCCGATTTTGTTGCACCAAAAGACTCAGGCGTCGCCGATTACATGGGCGGCTTTGCTGTGACCACAGGCCACGGCATAGACGAACATGTGGCGCGTTTTGAAGCCAACCATGACGACTACAACGCCATCATGCTCAAATGCTTAGCCGACCGTTTGGCCGAAGCCTTTGCCGAGCGGATGCACGAACGGGTACGTAAAGAGTTTTGGGGTTATGCGGCCGACGAGCAGTTAAGCAACGAAGCCTTAATCCGCGAGAAATACAAAGGCATACGCCCCGCACCGGGCTACCCAGCTTGCCCAGACCACACAGAAAAAGGCTTGTTATGGGACTTGCTCAAGCCCGATGAGACTATCGACTTGAACATCACCGAAAGCTACGCCATGTTCCCCACAGCGGCAGTATCGGGCTGGTATTTCGCCCACCCGAAATCCCGCTACTTTGGCGTGAGTAACATAGGCCGCGATCAAGTGGAAGATTATGCCAAGCGTAAAGGGATGAGCATTGCGGAAACGGAGAAGTGGCTGGCGCCAGTGTTGGATTATGATCCAGAGTAGGGAGTGATCCCAGAGTAGTCATTGGTACTCGTTAATGCCCAAGTTTCACTTGGGGAATTAGGCAAAACGTAAAATTAAGGGGCTGAATCATCGCCCCTTAATTTTGGTTTTAATGTCTAACTTTAAAATCAAAATAAAAATCAAAGTCGTGGAATTCCATTCCACACCAGGGCAAGAAGGGGATCAACAGCAATCCCCCTCTTGCATCTCCCCTTGCCGCCCCTAGCGAAGTTACATGCATTAGTTACCTGTCTCATACTCCAATAAAAATCGCCTAACGGCTCAGATGGCACATCCATGTGCCCCCGAGCCTGCGCCATCATCCATGATGTCGCCACGGCATTTTTATCTGCGTATTTCGACAACTTCGCAGGGGATCGGTGAACTTCTGTAAGATTAGAGTTAACTTTTCGCATTGAAAGAATTATGCCAACGCCACAAGACTTATTATCCTCAACTTACCAATTTATATAGTAGACTCAAGCTTATTATTGATACTTCTATAAACTAAATATAAGTGAGTCAACTCAACCAAAGCAAAGTTAACTATTACGACGGTGAAATATTGCAGATCACCCATAGACCATAGGTTAAATAAAAAGAAAACTTCTAGATATCGAAATTTAGACCACCTAAAGTAATTTGACGGATAATCTTTGCCTATAAGCATAGGTAACAGTTTCAAATTAAAAGTGAATGCAATAGCAATCTGCACACAGAGCATGCTAAGTAAAGAAAACAATAATTTAAAGCTAAATAAACTCATCTGCATAAAAATCGATTCAGACTTAAATTCAACCATCAAATCAACTGCAAGGCCGATAACAAGTGTCAAAGCAAGCACTATGCTCATACCCAAAAAACTAATTTTTTTCATAAAACTCTTAAATCACCCCTAAAACAAATCAATAAACACAGTCAGCGAAACATCTTGAAAGTAAAAATTAACCAAATAAATTCAACCTATTATACTTTTTCATAAGTATATTAAAAACAAAGAACAAGGTCAGAAACATGAGTGTTTTTACAAAGATATCGATAAAACGTAATGGACTCATCCCGCCAGCTAATAACACATCGAAAACAGGCAGTGATGGCAGTACAATAAATGTAAAAAATGAAGTACCTAACACAGAGTAAATAAAATACCTTGGATACCTAACTCGATTAATAATCAAAGCACATGCTAAAGAAAATATGATCATAAGTGGAAGATGTATCCAAAAACAAAATACAGCTATCCCCAAGTTCTCACTTAACGCTTTCACATTGAAAAATAGCAGTAAATCCCACCACCATTTATTATCGACAGACAACCCACTTCCATGCATAAATATCGACACAGCTATGCCGAAGATAATCACTAAAAACTTCAATTTACCTCCAATGGAATGCACTCTATTCAGAGTTACACTGGCCTCAATTTCAAATTAAAAATCTACATCAAGGTCGTGGGGCTTCACCCCCTGATTTTTTTATCAAGAGTCGACCAAGGAGGACTGCTCGTCCCA
This sequence comes from Shewanella oncorhynchi, assembly GCF_030848765.1. Taxonomy (NCBI): domain Bacteria; kingdom Pseudomonadati; phylum Pseudomonadota; class Gammaproteobacteria; order Alteromonadales; family Shewanellaceae; genus Shewanella; species Shewanella oncorhynchi. Next base: position 1,041,765 of record NZ_CP132914.1, on the reverse strand, counting down.
TCCTCCTTGCTATTGTTTTCACCAGTAGCCAAGACGCCCCTAGCGAAGTCACATGCATTGATTAGTGGCTTCGTGCTTATTCGAAAATAGCTAACGCTTCCGATGGGGCGTCCCTTCCCCCCGAAAGCTACGCAGACGTCCTGTCTAAAATAAATCGGGCCACCCAAGATAAAACAAGAACATAATGCACTTTCTGTTAGCATTCAAGTGACGAAAAGTCACTTAGCCGTTAAAAGGCTAGCGAGGTAGGGTTCCAAAGGATGATGACTAACTAAATTGACCTATTTGGCTGAAAAAACGATATTTTTAGTAAAAAAAGCCCAACCCATTGCCTCGTTGGAGGTCTTGAAGGAACGAGCAATGAAACAGGCTTGAAATCAGCCAGCGTTAAGGTACCGACAGCATTTAGCAAAGTGCCGTCGTCGCTTCTCTAAATGCTCGCAGTAATCGGTCAGTTCTTGCAGCGTCCCCACTGGACCACGAAAGAGCTTGCCAAACTCAGTGGTCAGTTTTAACCAATTTTCATGGGATATATTTAATCTTGTCAGTAAGTTGGCGCTATTTTCACTTATTGCACCACGCTTGTCGTTGCGGATGATCCGCCCTGTATCCTCAACTAACTCAAGATAATCCTTGAGTGTAAACGCGATTCCATTAGGTTGGTTATCGCGTTCATTACCAATGAAAGGCAGTAGATTGTTAGGCTGTTCACCTTTCAATGCTGCCCGAATGCGTAGCTGAATGCTGGTATGATCTGATTGTTCTGGCGTGTCAGCCATTTTGGCTCTGATGGGATTCAAATCAACATAGGTCATACAGGCTAAAACAGCAGCTTCATCAAGTAGAGCCTGTGACTTAAAGCGACCTTCCCAGAAACGACCACTACAGTTATCTTCTTGATTTGCTTGTCTTGCTATCGGTTCGTTTAAGCAACGCATGAACCAACTGATATCACATAAACGGCTACGGTAAATTGCTATGGCATGCTTTAGCCTGAGGACTTGGTGAGGTTCAACCAACTCACCTTTAGCGAATTTTTGCGTTAATTCATCACCTTTAAATAGCTTATGCCACTGCTCAAGCACTTCGCGATCAGTCCAACGATTAGCACAGTCGATATCCACCCGTAACACCACATGCAAATGATTCGACATCACCGCAAAGGCCGCTACATCAATAGCAAAAACCGCCTCAAGTTCAAACAGTAGCGATTCTACCCAAGCGCGGCGATGGTCATAGTTTTTACCCGAGTAACTATCATCACCGCATAAAAATGCACGCCGAACAACGCGACTACAACAATGATAGAAGGGTGTGTCTTCAACACTAATCTGAGTTCTTCTAGGCCTCGGCATAGCAACTCCTCCACATAAACACTTTTACTGAGTCTAGTAGAGGAGCCTAAATAACGCGATTTGTAATGGGTGGCTTGATTTTGCTAGCTTGATTTTGCTAGCTTGATTTTGCTAGCTTGATTTTGCTAGCTTGATTTTGCTAGCTTGATTTTGCTAGCTTGATTTTGCTAGCTTGATTTTGCTAGCTTGATTTTGCTAGCTTGATTTTGCTAGCTTGATTTTGCTAGCTAGATTTTGCTAGGGTGAGTGCTGCGTAGCAGCGTTTCGAACGAGAGCCAAAGATGGCGAACTGGCAGTTAGACATGGACGTTGTTCGGCAAGGGATTTCCAAAAGGAGGATAGAACGAGCCATCCTCCTTGATCGACTTTTGATTAAAAATCAGGGGAAGTCCCACATCCTTGCCCCAGCTAGGTCGCCAGGCCGTAATCAACCCATAATTCATCAAGTCAAAAAGCATCAACTTCAATTGTTAAGTATTTAATTATGCTTTAAACGCCTAAAAAACAACGTAATCAATAGCATCAACAATGTGAAATCCATAGTCCCACCACCGCCTTTGGATGATTTCTCAGGTTCACCAGTATCATTAACGATAAATGTCACATCAAATGTCAATTGTGCGCCCAACGGATCAGTTGCGTTGACAGTCATTAGATATTGGCCTTTAGTCTTAACAGCACCTTGGAATATTCCATCCTCTCTTGCCATTAATCCACTCGGTACATTCTTATATGTATAAGTCACAGGCTCTCTATCAGGATCAATGACAATTCCAGGAAGTCCACCGTAATATTCTTGATCTTTCTCAAGATACTGAATACCAATCTCCGCAGTTAAAATAGGAGCATCGTTAACATTAGTCGGTGTAATATAAAAGAGCTCTATAGATAATGGAGGAATATTTACTCTCACTTGAATAGGACTGGCTGGTGTTGGATCATTTAAATTTCTAGAGGCGAACATATCTTCGTTAGTAAAAGTCCCACGAATGTATTCACCATCCCAAATCAATCTTTCATCTATATTTTCAGTATGAAAACCGGTAACCACAAGGTTGTTTCCATTTAGAAAATTCTTCTTAATATTTATCGCCAAAGGAACATCTTGAACAGCAGGAACAGAGTCTTTAGGTAAACCACCTTTATATATAAGAGGGTTAGGGTTAGACAGAGTAAATGTTGTAATATTAGGTGACATTAAGTTAACGAAAAAACCTTTCTTGTCATCAGTGAGCTGAAACCAACCATTTGCAATAGCATACACCTGGGAAGACTTATAAAAATACTTCTCTTCATCATCAAACACATAAGAATTTCTTCCAGAGCGTTCAATAAAATAATTTTCACTCTTTAAATAAATAGCTTCTTTTGGATAACTAACACTATTCTTCATTTTTGATAGAAAAAACTTATTCTCTTCTGATGAGTATTGATAATACAACAACATATCACTACCCACTATAAGCTCTTTCCCATCATTAATTGTATATATAGCTTCAACACCACTAAATCTAGATGAATCGACTCTTTCAGGGATAACAATTTCTTGAAAAACTACAAAGTCATTAATATCAGATTGCCATTTCAAAACATATAACTTAGGCTCTACCTTTGTTTCATTAATCCCTACCCTTTCTGGAGAGAAAATTACTTCATCACGGCCCTCTAATCGATATAGCTTGTAGGTACTATTTGATATGAGCGATTTATCAGCTAAGATTTTTTTTCGTTCGCAAGAATCTATCTCACCATTTACACTTAACTTACAAACACTGTAATCGTAACTGGTTTTTCCTGTATGAGTATCATCATAATTAGGGTGCAAAGCAACAATGGTATCATTATTTACAAATTGAATCTGTTCAATAAATGAACCATAACGTCCTGAACTAGGTAGAAACTCAACCTCTTGAGACAATGACAACTCATTACCTGCAAGAGTAAATCTAACTAATTTTGTAGTTCCATCATAATTTGACTGAGATAAGGCATAATAGTTTTGATTATATTCACCTAATGGTTCAACATTAATATAACCAACAAGATCTGATGCTATACCAAAACTTGTTGAGTTAATATAATTCATCCCATTATCTACAGCATTATACTTCCATAAGTAAATTCTTGTATCGGAAGAAAAATCATCACTAACAGTACCAGATATTAAAATTTCGCCTTTAGCCTTAGAGAAAGCTACCTGCAGGAATGATTTAGGCAAGTTGCTATCATACGTTTTATCAATTATATAAGGATTTTCAACCGCCATTAGCGATGATGAAACTATGGATAAAATCACTAATAAACATCTATACATACAGATACTTCTCCTAACATCAGTATAATTATCAGTTAATCAACATACTCACGTAAAAATCATCAATTCCAACGGGTAAACTCGACAATCATTAGATCCTCAAAGCCAATACTAACGTCAAAAATTAATCCACATTCAGCGCTGACATACAAACCAGCACTATCAAAACGTTTCAACTTTGTCGTTAGACAAAAAGCCCCGCCATGGCTACCGCACTTGGCCAACAGCCGTTAGCCAAGGGATTGCACTGCAGTAATGCTTTTATAGATTCTAGGCCCTAGGCCCTAGGCCCTAGGCCCTAGGTTCTAGGTTCTAGGTTCTAGGTTCTAGGTTCTAGCGCCCAGAGACTTATCGCATATTGTTCAGGAAGCATTTCTAGCGAAATGAAGACACATCGTCCTGATGCAAGTGACTCGAATCGCGGGTACGCGATTAAAGCTCATCCTTGTTAAAAACCTAAGATAGCGACATAGCGTACACTTGTCTATAACTTTAGCATTACAAATCAAGTAATTAAGCAAGCACTGATTTAACAATGTTGATATGAATGCATGTGACTAAACCAATCGCCATCAAATAACACTATCTCTTGATTTTGCAGTGGCATGAAGTCTCGCTGTGTGAGGCGGTCTTGTTTTGGCAAATGGTCATATTTCGACATGCAAATAAGCCCCAATTGAGTGCATTGCTCAAGGGCTCTGCGCAAAGAGCACTGAGCAAAATTCAGGCATAACGTAACTGAGTTGAATCACAGTACGAACATCACTGTAGAAGCCTGATAACACGGGCTTTACACTCTGATTTAGCTTGGTCAAAACTGCAACGATTAACCGCCTAAATTTGCATTTTCGGCCCTACATGCTAACGTGGCTAATGTAAATTTACATTCAGTGTTTATCAAAGCTATGTCGCAACAATCAATAAAAAGTCGATCGACAACAAGCTTATATCGGGCGATACCATGCAGCGCGGCTGATATTACACGGAAGCACAACTGAGGTTGAGATATGGAACCATCTAATACGTCACGCCGGACCTTTATTAAGCAATGTGTGATTGGCGGGGTTGCCGTATATTCGGCCCCTTTGTTGTGGGAAATGAGTCGCGCTAATGCGGCGATTGTCTCACCTGAACTGGCAGCCCAATGGCAAACTCAGGTTAATGGTCAATCCAAACCTAAGTTTCGTAACGACGGCATAGCGAAAGTCACAGGCCAAAAGGTCTATGGCCGTGATTACCGCGCTATGGACATGGAAGGTTGGCCCAAGCAGCAAGGTTACGCTTTTATACTTCGCGCCGCCGATGCCTCCCATGTTTATCAAGGCTTTTCACTCGACCACCTGCCCGCGTCGGCTAAGCCCTATAAAGTGATCACTGCGGCCGATCTGGCCCGTGATAAAATCAAGCTGCCCGATTTTTACGGTGACAACATGTTACTGGCCGAGGGGCAAACCGCTGACTACTTAGGTCATGCGGTGGCTATATTGTTGTTCGACAGTTTCCCCGCCTTTAAGCAAGCTAAGTCCTTGCTGCAATTTGACCAGACCTTACTGCGCTTTGGTGAGCAAACGCCGTTTGTGTCGGACTCGAAAGACCCTTACGCCAGCTGGCGCCTTATTCGAGTTGAAGGTGAAAATGGCGCACGGGAAGATTTATATAGCCCGCTCCACGATGGGCTATTTTTCCCTAGCGTAAAAGATCGCAAGCCAGAATGGTTAGGCAATCCGAATGCCAAAGGGACTGTGTCTGAGCGCGGGCTTTATTATGCGGGCGAGATAGATAAGCAGATTGCTAGCGCCCAAGCCAATCAACAATGGCAAGTGCTAGAGCGGGAATATCGCACCCAGATCATCGATCCTATGATGATGGAACCCGAAGCCTTTAACGGCTGGTATGATGCGGCTAGCCAAACCTTTCATACTGTGATTACCTCGCAGTCGCCGCAGGACTTTCAAGAGATGGCAGTGCACATGCTGTTATCTAGCCCACTAGCAGGCAAGGTAAAACATCTTGTGGTGCACTCGCCTTATATCGGCGGTGGATTTGGCGCGAAAGACCATTCGATATTTCCTTATTACGGCGTGATCGCGGCCGTTTATGCCAAGGGACCAATCCGACTCGCCAATGACAGATTCGAACAATTCCAGTCTGGCCTTAAGCGTCATCCGTTCATCATGAAAAGCCGCTTAGCGGTGGATAAATCAACCTTAAAAATCCAAGCCTTAACTTCGCAGATGACAGTCGATGGCGGCGGACGAGTCAACTTTACTCCGTCTGTGACCTCGGTTGGTGCGACAGCGATGCAAAGCATTTATTACACGCCGCGCAACGATATTATCGCCATCGCCTATGCGTCACGTAACCCAGATGCGGGTTCGATGCGCGGTTATGGCACGCTGCAATCGATGACAGCGATGGAATGCATGATCCACGAGATCGCCGACGAGCTAAAGGTTGATCCCTTTAAACTGCGCGCCGCCAACGTGATGGAGTCTGGCCAGCGTAATACTCAAGGTGCGATTCCTAACGGCACTTTACGTTACCGCGAAATGCTCGACATGGCAGAGCAAGCTCCCGTGTGGCAAAACCGCGCGGTGAATAAAAAGGACTATGAGGCCAAACATCCGGGGATGCGTTACGGCGTAGGTTTTGGTATCGCCACCAAAGATTATGGTACGGGCGCAGCAGCGCCAAGTGCGGCGGTTCGCCTAGCTAAAGACGGAAAAATCACCCTAGAAATCGGCTTTATCGAAATGGGCACTGGCACGCAAACCTCCCAAGCCGTGGTGGTCAGCGATGCCCTTGGCAACTTTGCCGATGAAGTAAAACTCGCCGAAGTGGATATTTGGGATGCGATGCAATTAGTGCAAACCGATAATCCTTATATTATTTCGCAGCAACGCCAAGATGAAATGGCGGCCAATCCACGCTGGACGCCCGTTAAAGCCATGGCATCGTCGGCGTCTATGTCGGCCTATTACCAAAGCCATGTCAGCCGCATCGCCGCCGATATTATCTATCGCCACGGCCTGTGGCCTGCGGCGGTATCGATTTGGAACGAGTTGTATTTTAACACGCCAATGGGCTCGACTAATTTGCATAACTCACGGGATGGTCGCTGGGTCGATGGCAAGCTAACCGCCTTGGGCTTTCCGCCATTGTCGCTAGATATTCTCGCTAAACGTGCCCACGACATGGGCTTAGTGGTCGGCGTGATGGGCCATGCCTTTAATCGCTGGGCTTGGGCTGAAGCCGATTTCGACATTCTTGGCACTAAAGAGCGTTTAGCACTCGATGCGCTGGCGCTGCAATACGGCGAAGGCAACGCGACATTTGCGGCCACTTCCGACACGACTATGAGTATCAAAGCGCGCCAAGCCAGCATGAAGTCTAATGGCTATCACTTGATCGATCGTCAAGCCATGAGTTATCCCAAGGCCGAACTGAACAATGCCATGGTGACTTACTACGCCCCCTGCGCCACTTTGGTTGAAGTGGCCGTAAACGAAGGCAATGGTGAAGTCACGCTACTGAGTTCTCATACTTGGTTAGAGGCGGGCAAAGTGATTGTTAAAGAACTAGTCGAAGGGCAAATTCAAGGTGGCCTTGCGATGGGGATTGGCCATGCACTGCATGAAGGCTTACCGCCATTTGAAGCAGGCGCCGGCAATGGTACGTGGAACCTCAATCGCTATCAGGTGCCGTTAGCGCGGCATGTGGGCGTGTGGGATCAACGTCATACCATATTGCCGCAGTTATCTGATAACGATCCCAGCCGTGGTATCGCCGAAGTGGTGATGATCCCTGTGGTCGCGGCGCTGATTGAAGCCGTGTATCAAGCAACCCATGTCCGCTTTTACGATTTACCTATGACAGCGAAAAAAATTAAGGAGGCCATGGCATGAGCCAGTCTATTAAACTGACCATTAATAACCAAGCCGTAGGCCCGATTGAAGTCGCCGATGGTGTGATGATGATTGAGTTTCTACATGAATACTTGAACCTCACAGGCACTAAGTTTGGTTGTGGCGCAGGCGTATGCCACGCCTGTACAGTGATCGTCGACGACGAGCAAGGCATGAGCGAAGTGGTGCGTACCTGCATCAATGGTGTAGAGCGTTTTAATGGTAAACGCGTCCGCACTGTCGAAGGTCATGCTAGACAAAACTCCCTTGGCGAAATCACCGCCCTGAGCCCAGTGCAAGAAGCTTTTTTAGAGCACTTCTCGTTTCAATGTGGCTGGTGTACCTCGGGCTTTGTCAACGAATCGACTGCACTGCTTGAGCGATTAGAGCGACAACCTATCGCTAAAGATCAAGTTGAAAAAGTCGTTGAAGATGCCTTGAGTGAACACGTATGCCGCTGTACTGGCTACGTAAAATACTATGCGGCGGTCAAAGATCTGATCCTCAAAACTAAGGGGCTAACCCTGTGATGACATCAGCCAATCTGCGCCATTTCTCGCGCTATTTCCCGCACATTAGTAGGATAAAAAATCTGTTGAGTCACAATCTACTCCTGAGTTTAGGGCTAGGTTTGCTCGCCTGTTCCAGCAGCGTTGCCGATGAAGGCGGCAATACGAATAACGACATCGCACGCGGCGCGTATCTGATGAAGATAGGTGACTGCGTGGCCTGCCATACTGCGGTGGGTGGGCGCGAACTCGCGGGCGGTTTGCCGTTCGAAACGCCCTTTGGTGCTGTGTACTCAACCAATATCACCTCAGATAAAGAAACCGGGATTGGCAAATACAGTTACGAGGAGTTTTTTGACGCCATGCACCACGGTGTTGGCGTCAACGGCAACCTCTATCCTGCTATGCCTTACACTTCCTACAGTTTGCTCACGGACGCAGACACTCAGGCGATTTATGCCTATCTGATGAGTACTAAACCCATCAAACAAGCCAATCGCGACAATGATGTTTACTTTCCGTTTAACCTGCGTTTTGGCCTAAAAGCTTGGAACTTAGTCGCCCACGATGCCAAGGAATTTACCCCGAGCAAGGAAAAAAGCGAACATTGGAACCGCGGCAATTACTTAGTCAATGCCCTAGGGCACTGCGGTGAATGTCACACCCCAAGAGACACGCTGTTTGCCATGGAGCAGGACAAGCACTTTGAGGGCGCGATTATCGAAGGGCTAGAGGCATCGGACATTCGCCCCGCTGAGCTTAACAGGCAGAACTGGACCCATGAGGATCTTAAGTCGCTGTTTACCGAAGGCTACTCCCGTAAAGGCACCGTCTTTGGCGGCATGTATCCCGTGGTGTATCACAGCTTTAGCCACTTGACCGATGATGATATGCGCGCGGTGAGCAGTTATCTGCTCGATAACGACGATGATCTTAAACCGGATCCGCTCACCTTTAACGGCCATAAACCTGAACTGCCAGGTTATACGCTCTACAAAGGTTACTGCGCCGGTTGTCATGGTCAAAATGGTGAAGGTCGCCCCAACGTCGCCCCCGCGATGGCAGGTAACGCCACCTTAGATAAAGCGAGTCCGCACAATATCGTCGCCGTGATGCTAAAAGGTATTCAAAGCCAGCATTACAACGCTACCACCAGCTTTTATGCCATGCCGGGATATGCTGATGAGTTAAGCGACGAGCAGATTAAAGACTTAGCCAATTACCTAAGGCTCACCTGGAGCACACAAGCTGGTAATCTCGATGTGAAGACCATCCAAAGCTTAAAAGAAGTGATCCTCGAGCACGAATAACCCGCATAGTTATGTGGGAGATTTAAGATAAAAGCCGACTCTAGCGTCGGCTTTTGCTTGATTAACCTGAACTCGGGATAACGAGTGTCGAAAAATCTAAATTTAACAAACCAAATCAATGCTATAAATGATTAGTTTGAAACGAAAAATCTATTTTCTGACTGAATGCGCAGATTTTTGCGCATATCAAGGCGCTCTGTCGTACACCATAGCGAGCTATGGTTAGACAGAGCAACGCAGAGAGGCCCGAAAAGATGCCTATTCAGCGGCTCTGCTTATCCCGAGCTCAGGTTGATTAATATAGAGCGCGAGAATCGGTCACTCATCAACTTAATCAAAGTAAGCTGAATCAGAATAAGCGGGATCAGAGTAAGCGGAGCTTCACTTTCACTTAGCCACGCAGTCGAGTATCGAAGAAGGCTAAGCTGCGCGCCCAAGCGAGTTCGGCGGTGGCTTTATCGTATCGTCCTGTAGAGTCGTTATGGAAACCGTGATTCACATTCGGGTAAAGATAAGCGACATAATCGGCTTTATTGGTTTTTAGCTGGGTTTCATACTCGGCCCAAGTGTCGTTCACCCGCTGATCGAGCCCAGCAAATTGCAACATAAGTGGCCCCTTTACTCGGCTACGCAGCTCTGCAGCGGCTGGCGTGCCATAGAAAGGTACGCCAGCATTAAGCTCATCGGGAATCGTGGCGGCCAGCATATTGACGATATAGCCGCCAAAGCAAAAACCTACGGCACCGAGTTTGCCATTGCTTTGAGGATGGGATTTTAAAAACTGCGCAGCGGCAATAAAGTCTTGCTCGATTTTGGCTCTGTCTAAACTGCTTTGCATGGCGCGGCCCGCATCATCATTACCCGGATAACCACCGAGGGAATAAAGCGCATCGGGGGCGAAGGCGATATACCCCTGCGCGGCTAATCGGCGAGCCACATCTTCGATATAGGGATTAAGGCCACGATTTTCGTGCACCACTAATACCACAGCGGCTTTTTTACTGAGATCTAAGGTTTTCGGCTCACCTGCGGCACTGCCCGCGAGCAATAACTCATCGGGCATGACTAAGTAGCCGCGCCCTTCACCGTAACCATTTGGCGAGGGAAACTTAACATAGCTGGCTTGAATACTGGGATCGTTAAAGGAGACTTGCTCGGCGAGGGCATAGTTCGGCAAGAGTGCGCCCGTGAGCATCGTCATGGTGAAACCTAGCGCCACCAGCCCTGCGAGCCGCCCCATAAACTCACGGCGATCGATAATGCCATGGGCATATTCGTCATACCAGTCAAAGGCTTCCTGCGGTATCGGTTGTACTTTCTGGGCATGTATCTGACTTGTTTCTGCTAAGGCTTGCTTGTCTTGTTGTGTCATCGTTATTCCTCCATTGAACAAGCTAACCACAGGTAACACGTCTTCCCTAGCTTGTGGGTGTTAAGATTTAACTCAAGAGTAAAGTAAGAATCGCACTTAGGGCAACTGACTTTAACGTTTGCCGTTTGGTAAGTTTGTTTTGAAATAGCACACGATCGGCACAAACGGCTGTCGGTTAGGGCAAGGCTAGCTTAAAATAGCGATTTAGATTCTAGAGGGCCTAGCGTGATACAACATAGAGCTAGCCAGATGGTGATATTCCACACTCTGGTGACCAGTGGTAGTTTTACCCAAGCGGCGGCCAAGTTAAAAACCTCGACTTCCTATGTCAGCAAGCAGCTTGGCGCACTGGAAGCCGAGCTGAACTTGCTGTTAGTCCAGCGGACCACTCGCACCTTAGTGCTAACCGACGCGGGCCAACAGTTTGCCCATTACTGTGAGCAAGTGTTTGAAGCGACGCAAAATGCCGATGCGATTATGCTAGATGCCCGCGATGACATTAGCGGTACGATTCGTCTCGGTTCCTCCCAGTCCTTCGGCACCTTACACATCATCCCCGCACTGGAAGTGTTGCAGCAAAAATACCCCGAATTGCGATTTGAGCTAAGCCTGTTCGACCATAAAGCCGACATGCTAGAAGAAGGCCTAGATCTGTGGATCACTAACCATGAACAGCTGAACGAAGGTTATATCGCCCAGCACCTCGCCGAGACTAACTTTGTGGTGGTCGCCTCTCCCGATTATTTACTCAAGCACGGCGTGCCACACCATCCACAGGCGTTAGCGCAACACAATTGCGTTATCTATCAAAGCAAGAGCCGTAATTATGATCGCTGGAGTTTTGCTAAGGATGACCTAGAACAAACCGTGCATGTGGCGGGAAATTACCGTGTCGACTTAGCCGAAGCCGTGCGTAATGCGGTGATTGCCGGGCGCGGCATAGGCTATGTGGCCACGTATTTACTCAGTGATGAGTTTCAAAGCGGAAAACTGATCCAACTCTTACCCGATTGGAAACCACTACAACAGATGCCCGTCTATGTGGTTTACCCAAGGCGGCGCCATTTACCGACTAAGTACAAGGTGATAATCGAGTGTTTAAAGTCCCATATCGGCCACCCGCCCTACTGGGATAAAAAGCTCAAACCTTGGTTAGGTAAGACAGTCACTTAAACTGCAGCCACTTAAGCTACATTTCAAACCAGCACTGACTACGACACCAGCCTAAAGTCGTCTGTGGCGTGATTTCGATTATTGCCACAGGCACAAATATTATTTCCTCTGGGCAACAGTAGCTAAAATAGCTTTTATTCTCCTGCATAAACAGCAACTTAAACTGTTGCTATTTTCGACTATTTTATCGTAACAGCCCAGTAACGCCCTCGACTTGCCCTTACTGCGACTCGGCCTACAATGCGCGGCTTCTTCCTTAACTCAAAAGAATAACCCCTTATGACCGCGATATTAGGCATGATTAGTATCTTGTTTTTTGCTTGGTTACTGTCAGTGAACCGCAAGAATATTCCCTACCGCACTGTGATTTTAGCCCTAGGCTTACAAATTATATTTGCCCTGTTAGTGCTCTACGTCCCCGCGGGTAAGGCCGTATTGCAATCCGTTACTGCGGGCGTGTCGAGCGTGATAGCCTATGGCAACGAAGGGATTGGTTTCCTGTTTGGCGATCTCGCCACGGGTAAAGTCGGCTTCGTATTTGCAATCAATGTGTTAGGTATCATCATCTTCTTCTCGGCGCTGATTTCAGCCCTGTACCATATTGGTCTAATGCCTAAGGTGATCAACATTATTGGTGGCGGTCTGCAGCGTTTACTGGGCACGGGCCGCGCCGAGTCTTTATCTGCCACGGCGAACATCTTTGTCGGCATGATTGAAGCGCCGCTGGTGATCAAACCTTATTTAAAGCACATGAGCGATTCGCAATTCTTCGCGGTCATGAGCTGTGGTTTAGCCTCAGTCGCGGGCGGCACCTTAGTGGGATATGCCGCTTTAGGTGTCGATCTTAACTATTTGATCGCCGCCGCCTTTATGTCGGCACCTGCGGGTCTGTTGATGGCAAAAATCCTCATGCCGCCTAGCGACAATGACAAAAATAGTGCCGATGAAATCACCTCAGTCGAACTGCCACGCGCCACCAATGTGGTTGAAGCCTTAGCCGATGGCGCTATGTCTGGCATGCGGATTTCTGTCGGGATTGGTGCCACTCTACTGGCCTTTGTCAGTGTTATCGCCCTACTGAATGGCATGTTAGGCGCTGTGGGTGAATGGTTCGGTTACCAGTTAAGCTTCGAATTTTTACTCGGTTATCTGTTCGCGCCTATGGCGTGGCTGCTGGGTATTCCTTGGCATGAAGCCATTACTGCGGGCTCACTAATCGGCCAAAAAATCGTGGTCAATGAGTTTGTGGCCTTTATTCAGTTAATGAAAGTCGAAGACCAACTGAGCGCCCATTCTCAGGCCGTTGTGACTTTCGCCCTGTGTGGTTTCGCTAATATTTCCACTATGGCAATTTTGATCGGTGGACTAGGTAGCATGGTGCCAGAGCGCCGCGAATTTATCGCCCGTAATGGTTTTCGCGCCATTGCCGCTGGTGTATTTGCCAACCTCATGAGTGCGGCAATTGCCAGCGTGATCCTCTCGCTGTAATCCATCAGCTTGGGCTTTTTTAGGCACTCATCTCACCATTGAGTTAGCCACTCGCGCGCAGCAAAACCGCGATCAACACAAACCCAAATCAAGCAAGCTTGGTTTGGGTTTTCTTTTATGCCTCAGATATTTTTTGTGTATAATGTCGCCAGAAAAAGATTAATGAGTTTACATTTCAATAACATGCGTAGCCAAAGGAGTACGAATGGCCATAGTGAAATACAAGGCAGTTAACGCCGCAATCACACTTACAATGGCAGGTATAACACTCTTGTTAACCGCCTGCGATAACTCAACGTCACCCTCCAATTCAGTTAATACCAACATACCCACAGAGCGTGAATATCAGATTATCTCCACCATAAACCTCAATGATGGCTTTGAAACCCGCAAAGTGCTGCAGGCACGACTGCTGCTGGATTACCAATTACAGAATGCAGAGGGTAAGGCGACCAGCTTAACAACGCCGTTAACCCATAACGCCCGTTTTTTTATCCAACCTAATATGCTGCAAATTAGCGATTATGGCATGCCGATTCCGGTGAGTAATATCGACCCTAAAGGTAACTCTAATGAAATCTTTCAGTTGGTTAAAGATGGCTTTAATGTGGAATTTAACAATGGTGAAGTCCGCCAACTGACTCCCATTGCCAAGATGGATCAAAAAGATATCAAGGAATTATTTGACCACTGGGTGAATCTTAATAGCTTGTTTAAACAAGCTCCAACCTTGCCTGTAGCACTTGAGCCTAAGGTCGGTTATAGCATTAGCGCCCCCATGGACGCACGCCTAACTTGGACGGTTGAGGGAGTGACCGAAGATAAGTTATTTGCAGTAGTACAAGGTGAGAAAGACAACTTTAAGGCCTATGGCAAGTTCGAGCTTAACCGCAAAACCGGTTGGTTAGAGAGCATGGCGTTTTTTCAACAAGAAGTGCAGCAAGGCAGTACTCTCACCCGCCGCATCGCCATGGCGCCCAAGGATAGCCCTTATATTATGAGCATGCTTTGGCATGCCGACGCTCGCTACGATGCGGAGCGTGATATAGATGATCTGCAAAAAGAGCTCTACCCGATTAGCGATGTTCCGCGGGAATATAAAGCCCATGATAAGGACTTTATAAAATCCTTATTAGCTGATCAGCAAGGTATTCTTGATAATATTGGCCCATGGGGCGCTGACACGCCAGAAGTGCTGCAATTGCGCTTTGTGCATAATATGAGCCCGCGATATGTGGTTGCTAATGTGAATTATGAAGACTTAGCCGCCTTTGATGCCAGCGGAAATCCGATAGATATTCACTTCTGGCAGCACAGCAAAGGTGTGGCGATGAATTTCAACCGCTCGATTGAGTCTTCGGTGGATCTTATCGCCACAGGCTGGGACAACACCGCCAATAAACTCAAACAGATAGACCATATCACCGCCAAGCTGACCCTTATCCCCGAAAGCAATAAGATAGTCGAAAAATCGTGGGATGAACTGGTCGCCACTCCCTATACTTTTGGCGATGCGAGCCTCACGATTCAGGTGCTCGACGCCGAGGCAAAGCTATTTAAAGTCGTGACAAAGCAGAGTAAGACTAAAAACATTAACCTTCCTTTTCAGCAATTTAAAGGAAAGATGGCCGAAGCCCGTCGCGATGGTGATTATCCTAAATGGTTAACGGTGACGGATAAGGAACTACTGGGGGAATTAATCGGTGTCGATGATCCTCATCACCTTAGCACCCGCGCCCTGCTACTTAAGCTAGATGAAATCCCTAAAACCGTTGTAATACTGGAGAGCCAGCCACAGCCGGAGTTAAGCCAAACCAAGAACATCCGCTTTGTGACCTTTACCGACTACAACCAAAATCTGGCCAATCCCCTAAGCGAGTTTGGCGATTCGAGCCTCAATAACTTCCTCTATCAAGATCTTGAGCCATCAAACGCCGAAATCAGTGCGATCCAAGGGATAAAACCTGAGACTGAAAATGGCCATAATCTGTATATTCCTATGTCAGCCGCATTAGCGAGTGCCTGTAAACCTGAAATAGAACAAGGTTTTAAAGAGGGAAAACACGAAGTCACTTGGCTGTTTGAGCACAATGCCCCAAACGGACCAGCCTATACCCTGATGACACCCGACCGCGAGCGGCAGTTTTTCTACGATAAACACATCCAAGGAAAAATCCATTGCCAAGGTGATATCAGTTGGCAACCCTTAGAGCAGGCAGCTAACCCACGTCCTTGGTTAATCGATTTACAAGCTTGGCTAACAAAAACCGGTTATGGTGACGAGCCGAGTAAAGATCTTAAGAACTACTTTAAAGTCGAGGATGCCCAAGGCAAATCCCTAACGATTCGACTGCCCGAAACCACCGAACTGCGGATTAAAGAGGCGCTGGTCGATGGCCGCTATTTGAGTGTGGCGGGCCCTGCCGCGAAGGTGAGTTATATGACGCTCTCTAAAGACCCCGTAGATATCCCCTATGAATTCACCTTTAAACCTTTGCCATAAGGAGCGGTTATGCGTCTATTTACAGTAAAACGGCTCCTTGGAGCACTGGTACTTATCTGTATCACTCTCAGTGCCAATGCGAATGCCAATGCACAAAAGGTGTTACTCGATGCCCATTGGAAGGTTGTCAAAGATGAAAAACAGGCTCAATACTATCTAAAACAATCGACCGAAGTTATCGACGGCAATTATAAGGCTGAGGTTTATTACAAAAATAACGATATGCTTTTCTGCGCCAGTGCCCTCGCCGATAACAAAATTGGCAAAACCCTCACCAGTGAACAATTCCGCGGTGCTTATCAATGTTACTTTGAGGATGGCAAACCCTATGAACAAGGCTTTCGCAATGGGCAAGGCCAACTTCATGGTTTACTTAAAAAATACATTGCCACCGGCCAATTGTATGTTGAATCCCACTATGAAAATGGTGTGAAACAAGGCCTCGAAACGGGTTACTGGGAAGGTGGGAAGATCCGTTACAAAACGACCTATAAAGATGGTAAAGAGGTCGGTATAAGCGAGCTTTTTGATCGCGAGGGCAAGCTTAGGGGCAAGGTCTGTAATAGCGGCACTTGTGTTACCCAGTACTATGATAATGGCAACTTGCACCTCGAAACACCAATGGTGGACGGGCTCACACATGGCAACGAAACAAACTGGGCGTTTGGTAAAATCATCTCGACCCAAGCTTATGTCAAAGGTAAGAAACACGGGGATTACTTCGAATATTTTGACGATGGCAAGATTAAGCGCCACTACCGCTATCACAATGACTATAAAGTCGGTGAACAGCTAGATTACTATGAAAATGGCCAGATAGCGCAAAAGGAAATCATAGAAGCGCCATGGAATGTGACCTTATCGGTTAAATACAATGAAAAGGGCGAAATGCTCAGTTCAATCGAAGAAAAACACCAAAACAACAACTGGGTTTACCGTAAGCATCAACGCTTTAATGACGGTCAACTTACCTCTAACACAGAGGAGGACAAGCTTAAAAAATGGGTCCTCAACGAAATATTTGAGCAAGGTGAGTTAATTAGCCGCAGCGAGCATATCGATAACCAATTGACAGGTTTATATCTGCAAACCCTGAATCGTACCCAAAGCGTAAAAGTGATTACCCGCGAGTATTTTAAAGAAGGTAAGCGCGAAGGCCCCTACGAGATGCTGAAAATTAACCATGAGACAGGGGAGCAGTGGGTGGCCGAGCGCGGCCAATATGCCAATGACAAGCCCGTTGGCGCTTGGAAGAAACAACAAGAAGATGCCACCCTCACCTTTAGCTATGATACCCAAGGCGAGCTCGATGGTGAGTTCCGTAATGAGACAAGTTCTGGGCAATTGCTTGAATTAATAAACTTTAACCATGGCAAACCCGAAGGATTAGTACAACGCTACGCCACTGACGGCCAATTGTATGAAAAGGGCGAATACCGCAATGGGCAACAGGATGGCGACTGGGTGTACACCCATGGTGAGTTCGGTTTCAACCCAATGCCAAATCCTGAGAGACACTATTGGTACGGACGCTTCGACCAAGGTAAACAAGTCGGCCACTGGGAACTGCGTAATACCGAAGACTATGTGCTTGAAATAGCGAATTATGACGAGCAGGGCAGGCTTCATGGTAAACAATACGAATTTAGGGATAATGGCTGGATAGAAGTGATCAATAGCTTCCATCATGGCGAGTTTTTAAATCGGGAAATACCGCCGCCGGTGATTACCTCGGACCATGTTTTCCCTATTTTTTAGCCTAAGCATATTCGCTTAATCGATTAACTTAACCCTTGGCGCTGTGCACTCTATATAAGTGCACAGCCCGATAAATAAACTTAACAGCAAAAAATTAGGATTCTTGTATAGGCTGCAAACCGCGCGGCCTTAAGACCCAGAACAGAGCAAGGAATCAGCATGTTCAATACGCCATTTCGCTTTATCAGCCTCGCGATTGCGGGAGCCAGCTTAACCAGTGTCCATGTACAAGCAGCGCAAAATCTCTCCTCCATGATGGTCGAAATTCGCCAACAGGACGGAATTCCCAGCTATTACAATCTCGCCACTGGCATGCCCTTAAATGGCGATATCGCCATAGTGCGCGATAACCAAGGTTATACCTTAGGGCAGTTTTCCGAGGGGATCCCTAATGGTAAATGGCAAGTATTTCATACCAATAACAGCAAGCTAGTCGAAGGAAACTATCAGCAGGGTTATCAAGATGGCACTTGGCATATGTTCGATTTGAGCGGCACCGTTACTGAGGAACAGCAATTAGCCAAAGGCGTGCCCACGGGCGAATGGAAGGAATACAACAGCAGCGGCCATCTCAGCCAAACGACGCGCTATAAAGACGGTAAAAAGGAGCAAGTAAAACGTTTCTATGCCAGTGGCAAACTGCAAGCCCAAGAAAGCTACCTCGATAATCTGCGCCACGGGAAATGGGAAAGTTTCTATGAAAACGGCACCTTGTCCCAAAGCCAGAGCTATGCGAACAACCAACTCTCAGGTTCTTATTTAGAACAAAATCCCAATGGACAAGCCACAGTGACGGGCCGCTTCGATGCCGAAGGCCGTCGCCAAGGAGCATGGGAAACCTTTTTCGATGACGGGACTAAATCGAGCAGCAGCCAGTTTAATCTCAATCTGCTCGAGGGTGAAGAACGGACATTTTACCCCAATGGTGAACTCGCCAGCCGCTGTCAATATAGCGCTGGGCAACGCCAAGGGAAATGCCAGCAATTTAATGATGCAGGTAAATTACAAGTTGAAGAACAGTATGTTAATGGTGCATTAGACGGGCCACAGCAATATTTTAATGCCGAGGGCATGCTCACCAGTGCTCTCAACTATAAACAGGATCAACTCGCCGGTACGCAAAAGTATTTCCACAACAACGGCCAACTTAAAGAATTACGTAACTACCAAGACTCAAAGCAGGCTGACAATGGCCAATACCCGCTTCATGGACCATCGGAGCGTTATGATGCCGAAGGTCATCTGCTCGAAAAAAGCCACTACGACATGGGAATTAAGGATGGCCAATTTGAGCGCTATCACGCTGGCAAGCTGCAATCCTCCGAGCAATGGCGACAAGGGCAGCATCACGGTGAATCACGCCGTTACCACAACAATGGCAAGCTGCGGACGCTAGATCAATACGTTGAAGGTAAACCAACAGGGAAATCAGAAACCTATTTTGACGACGGCACAGTGAGTGAGCGCGGCGAACGTATCGATGGCCAATGGGTCGGAAAATATGAGTCATTTTACGATAATGGTAAACCTCGGGAAGTATCTCACTACGCACGGGATAAAAAAGACAATGCCAGTCGTTACCCTCTTGATGGCCATTTCGCCCGCTGGTATGCCAATGGTGATCCCAATGAAGAAGGCACATATCAAAACGGCAATAAAGAAGGCCTATGGATACAGTACAGCGAAGGCCTGAAACAACGGGAGCAAACCTTCGCCAATGGCAAACTTAATGGTAACTATGCAGAGTATTACCACGGACGCCGCCGTGTGACAGGGGAGTATCTGGACGACCAAAAAACCGGTCTGTGGACGGATTATCGCTACGAAGAGAAAGACCCTACCTATGGCACAATTCCCGAAGGGAATATCCAGCAAAAAAGCCATTGGCAAGAAAACAAGCGCCATGGAATTCGAGAGTTTTACAGCTTTAAGCAAGTGGTTTACCGCTCAGAAACCTATGATAAAAATGACAAAACAGGCCCGTATGCCGAGTACTATCCCAACAATGGCCAGCTAAAACTTAGCGGGGCTATGGATAAAGGTAATCAAACTGGACTGTGGGAAAGCTGGTTTGAGGATGGAATGCAAGCGGCCAGTACTGAGTTTTTAGACGGTCAAAACCATGGGAAAACGAAAGAATACTACAGCAACGGCCAACTCAAATTAGAGGCAATTTATGCTAAAGGGTCGCTTGATGGTCAAGTTAAGCAATATCACCAGAACGGTAAGCCAGAACTCGTTGAAACCTGGGTGAAAGGCCAAAAAGAAGGCGATGCCAGCTATTACCACAACAATGGCAAGTTAGCCGAACAAGGCACTTATCTTAGGGATCGCAAGGAAGGCCTATGGCAAAGTTTTTGGCCTAATGGTGAAAAACGCACTGAAGGCAGTTATCTCAGCGATCGAGAATCAGGGGATTGGAATCATTATGATCAACTCGGCAAGCTGATTAAAACAGAACACCATGACTAGCTTAAAAATGGGGTTTTAGATTAAAAAGCGATCTAGTTCAAACATTTATCCTTAACTCCAAATCTAAAGGAAGTTTCATGCAAAGTGTGCCATAACCAGTGTCTATACTAACGGCCTTTTTTTTCGTTTAGGACAAATTGCCTATGAAGACATTTATGAAAGACGAGTTAGCCCTGCTACTGGGAATACTGACCTTAGTATTCTTTAAAACCGGTGGCGATAGCTTACTCGCCGATGGCACCGCCCTCTCGACCTATATTCCCGTTTCACTCGCCCTATTGGGTGTAGTGACTTGGGCCATTTTCTCTGTGGTACGCCACTCAGATGCACTAGCGATTAAGCTTGGCGATCCCTATGGCACCTTAATCTTAACTTTATCGGTCATTTCACTCGAAGTGGTGATGATCTCCTCCGTGATGCTGACCGGAGAACCTAACCCTGTCATGGCGCGCGACACTATGTTCGCCGTAGTCATGTTGATCATCAATGGCTTAGTGGGCTTTACATTATTACTTGGCGGCTGGCGTTACCATACCCAGCATTTCAATTTAGATGGCGTAAAATCCTATCTCGTGGCGATTATTCCCCTCGCCCTACTCTGTTTAGTACTGCCCAATTTTACCGAAGGTGGCACTATTGGCGGCATGTCTAAAGCCATGTCTTGGATGCTGATCATTATTTCGATACTGCTCTATGGCGTCTTTTTAGTGGTACAGACGAAGAGCCACAGCCATTTCTTTGTCGATGCCGATCATGAAGACCATGAGGAACACCACGGCATACTGCGCAGTAATGCTTACCATACGATTCTATTAATTGGCTACTTACTTGTGGTCATTTTGCTGGCAAAAACCTTAGCTATGCCCATCAATTACAGCGTAGCAACCCTAGGTGCTCCACAGGCATTAGGGGGCTTTATTGTGGCCTGCTTGATTTTATCCCCCGAAGCTGTGGGAGGCTTTAAGGCCGCGTTAAACAATCAATTACAGCGGGCGATGAATCTGTATTTTGGCTCAGTGCTCGCGACGATTGCACTCACAGTCCCCGCGGTATTAATTATTGGCAGCGTGATAGATCAAGAAGTCCATTTAGGCCTGTCACCCGCCGACATGGTGCTGTTAATCACCAGTTTAATGGTCTGTAAGGTAAGCTTTAGCAGCGGTCGCACCAATGCACTGCACGGCGCGACTCATATAGTCTTGTTTATCGTTTACTTGTTCTTAATGTTTGAACATGCCTAAACTTTATTAAATCCAAGGCCGAGCGTGATTTATTTGCGTCTCGGCTTTACGCTTTTCTCATCCAGATTGACCCGCAGTAAGAGTACAAACCAGACTAAAGCGCCAACAACAAACCAGATAAAAATCCACACTAACTTATGGCCATTACGAGCCTCAAATGGTTCAAATTTGGGCATAAAAATCGTTTGATGTTCAGCTTGATAAAGCGGACTTTTTTGTGCGGCGCTGAGCAACTCTGAACGAAGTGAGGATGGGGCTAATCGTTCAAGGTAAACAAAACTCTGGGGATCCAACTCATTGAACTCATTTAGGGATTTAGCCAAAAACGCTTTGAATTGCGCTTCTTTCTCATTGGGTTCAAGTCGATTACTGATCTCCTGCTGATAAACTTTACCATACCAAGCGAGGGCATTAGCATGCCAACTGTCTGCACGCTCTGCAAAAATCGGCATAGCGATATACAGCGCCATATTTAAGTGACTACTATGTTTACCTGTAACCTCTAGGCTTCGCTGCAAACCAATTTGCGTCTTATCAATATAAGATTGCTGCAACTGATAATACTGAGTATTTTCATGGAGATATAATTCTTGTATCGAAGCTAATTGCGTTAACTTGCCCGTGGTAGTCTTGAGATATTCCTGCGCAACGATGCAAGGAACAGCCATTAATTGCACCGCGATCAATAAATAGAAAAAGCGCGAATTATCTTTAACAAACTTGAGTCGTTTTAGCCTAGGTCGGATATAAATGATCGATAATAGCCAAGACAGTATCTGCGGCAGCCACAAATTAACGATATCTTCATCTAAGCTAAAAAACTCAAGGTTAACCAACAACAGCCAATGGACAAAACTGTAACCAGAAACAAATAACAGGCTGAGAAATAAGAAGGGAAAATAGATAAGTTGAATTTTTTTTAAAAATACATCCACACGAATGTCATCCTTGAGAACATAAAATAACGACTATGGTACGCTCAAATCCATCATAAATTTACCAAAATTGAGTAGAAACTCAAAGCGTTAAAACATAAAGGCCAGATTGATTGCTCATCTGGCCTTTATGTTTGTACTTTTATAAAGCTGCAACCGAGAAACTAGGTCTCACTCAACTTAGCTAATTGCTGCTGGCTACGTTGTTTCTTGTATTGCTTAGCTTCAGCAGGAATAGGAGTGACTTTGCCAGTCTCTAACCAGTTACGTAAACGGTTAGCATCCGCAATATGCGTATATTTGCCGTAAGCATCGAGCACGACAAATGCCACTTGGCGTTTTGCCATTTCAGTACGCATCACAAGGCAATGCCCTGCTGCATTCGTAAAGCCTGTTTTGGTTAGATGAATATCCCAGTTATCTTTATAAACCAAACGATTGGTATTACGAAAATCTAAACTGTATCTTGGGTTGGCAAAGGTTACCGTCTTCTTCTCGGTCGAACTCAGCTGGCCTAGCATAGGGTACTTTTCACTGGCCTTAAGTAATACAATCAGATCACTGGCACTCGAAACGTTTTTATAGGATAAACCTGTAGGTTCAACATAGCGGGTATTTTTCATTCCCAGCGCTTTTGCTTTGGCATTCATCGCCTTAATAAAAGCTTTATGACCACCGGGATAATGATGTGCAAGACTTGCAGCTGCACGGTTTTCTGATGACATTAAGGTCAGCAATAACATTTCTTTACGGCTGATTTCACTGCCGATACGAACTCGAGAATAAACACCTTTCATTTCTTTGGTATCACGGATGTTTACCGCAAGCTTTTGCTCCATAGGTAACTTTGCATCCAGCACCACCATAGCTGTCATCAACTTAGTGACAGATGCAATTGACATTACTGCATTAGGATTATTGGAATAAAGCACTTCATTGGTTTTTAAGTCCACGACTATCGCACTACGTCCTGCAATTTCTTGCTTTAATGGTGCTTGCTTCGTTTTTGCTGTCGATTGAGTTTTGGTGCTTTTATATGCGACAGAGGCCGAATCGGCTGAATGCGCTGTCGTGGCAACGGTGAGACTGCTGCACGCAAGAATAAAACTACTGAGCAGAAAACGGATCTTCATATAGATTTCACTGAATAGATAAGGGATCGATTGTGCTATGGCACAGGTTTTGGCTAAGTATAGGAGTTCTACAGTGAAAGAAATAGAATGCAATTAGACTTTTATCAGTAAGATCAGCACTTTCTTCTCAATTTTTTTATATAAAACCAGCTTAACCTGTCACCAATCCAGAGCAATAAAGCATCTAGCTCTAGACCTTTCAATTGTAGTAGAGACAAAATCTTAGAAAGAGATTTTTTTCAGTATAATAATTTGAAATGAAAATAATGGGCGACTTTTTGCACTTTTAACAAAAGTCCCTGTACAACAGTGATTTCAAGCATCTAAATACGTCATTTTAGGCGAATGAAAGCGTTAACATACGCCCTAAAATGTCGCGTTATAGCATCTTATCCGCTAGCGTAAGACAAATTCGAGTAAGGCTTCAGTATCTTCGCTCTCTTGTATCAGTTGGTCTGTCAGCACAAAACCGTGTCTGAGCAGCACTCGCTGTGAAGCTAAATTATGTTTAGCCACATGGGCAAAGAGGGGTCTTAAACTGACTAAAGGCAAAAATTGCGCTAAGGTCTGTGTCGCGATACCTTTGCCCCAATATTCACGGTCAATCCAATACCCTATCAGCGCTTGTCCATCACTTTGCCAATGCCCAATATTGCCCACAAACTTGCCATCGACCACTATCGCCCTTGGTAATACATTCACTTGTCCGAGAATATTTTGATGCCAATGTTTAAAAAACGCTTCTCGATCCCGAGGAGGAAATTGAGCAAGCTGGTTAGCAATGGGATCGCTTTGATGCACAAAAATAGCTTCAAGATCACTTTCAATAATCGGGCGTAAACTCACACTGTATTGCGTGTTTGGTTGTTTGTCTGACTTACTAGACATAGGTATCACCATTAATACTATGTATTTCAACTTGGTACAGCATGTCACATTTTATGAAGGTAAGCTCAAAAAAAAGCGCATAACCGAGAAGGAGTTAGCGCTCGAAGAGGCAAATTTGCCGAAATTGAGTTGTGTAAATTCAAGCCATAAAACTCACACGATAGCATTCAAAGCCTAGATAAAAATCAATGCAAAAACGGGTGCGCCTAATACCATAGCGATACCAATAAAAATCATAGTCAAACTGGCGATAACGCCCTCTTGCTTGCCGATTTCATTGGCTTTTGCGGCGCCAGCACCATGGGCAGATGCCCCTAGAGCAACACCTTTACCTAACGAAGTACGAATACGCATAAATTTAAATAAGGGATCGCATACCAAGATGCCAATGACGCCTGTAATTAACACCATCATGGCCGTCAACTCAGGCACGCCGCCAAAGGCACTAGTCGCCTCCATCGCAAAGGGAGTCGACACCGAACGTACCAGCAAACTCTTAGACAACTCCACCGGCAGAGGCACAAACTTCACCAGCAGCCAAGAAGACATCATCCCCAGAAACAATCCGGCCGTTACACCTAACCCTATCGTCAGCGGATACTGGCGGATCAAGTTACGCTCACGATAAATCGGCAAAGCAAAGGCGATAGTCGCTGGCGCTAACATGGCCATCAACCAATGGGTGTACTCAAAATAGGTTGGCAGCGGGATCTTAAGATTAAACACCAATAAGGTAATCACTATTGGCGCTAACACTATGGGCGCTAACCACCAGACTCTATGGTACTTATAGAGACGCTTGGCGCCGAAGTAACAGAATATGGTCAGCAATAAGCTGAATAAGGCTAATCCCGTCTGCGACAACACAAAATCCACCACTTTTGAGTCAGTCATCATTAAGCCGCCTTAGCGTGGCGACGGGCTTGCTTTTTGATGTTCAGTTGGCGCTCAAAACGAAACACTCTATCGACCACAAAGCCTGTACCAAACATCACACACACACTGCCCATCACTAAAGTGAACAATATATTGGTGCCGTATTGCTCAAACAAACCTTCGTACTTAATAACGGATATCACTGGCGGGATGAAAAACAGCAATAACTCACCAATCAACCAAGCGGCACCCAGTTGTACTGCATTTTCAGGAATGAGTTTAAAACCTAATAAAAATAAGAGTATGCCTAAGCCAATCACACTCCCTGGAATAGGAGAATGTGCCCAAGTGGCGAACCAGTGACATGCGAAGGACAGTAAACAGAAGAGACCGATTTGGCTTAATAACAAAGCCCAATGTCGACACTGACGTATTGCGGCTTGTGGGAATGACATGATTTTCTCGGTTAGAACAAAGTTTTCTATAGGGCTATTCTAGGCTTGCCTATTTGATAAAAAAAATGAATATTAAGAATGTAATGCATGAATTTTAAGAATACATTTAAAGGTGAACCTTAATGGACCTCAAAGTTATCCGCTATTTTATCGAAATCGTCGATGCTGGAGGCTTCGGTAAAGCCAGCGAAAAAGTCCATCTCACCCAACCAGCACTATCAAAGGCCGTACGCCAATTGGAAGAGGAGCTAGACCTCATCTTACTCGAACGCGGTAAACGCGGCACCCAAGTCAAACTCACGCCCGCGGGCGAAGTTGTTTATCGACATGGCAAAGAGTTACTCGCTGGCCGACAACGCATGCTCGCTGAACTCACGGCCCAACGCAGCTTAACCGCGGGCGAACTCAACCTCGGATTGGCTCCTCTAGGCAGTGCCGAGATTTTTGCTCCTATTATTGCCAAATATCGCCAGCAATATCCGCAGATAGAGATGCACTTACTCGTCCGTGGCGGTGTAGAGCAAACCGCGGCAATCCAAAAGGGCGAAATTGAACTGGCCACTGGGATTATTGATTTTGATGAGGGTTATGACGGCATACGCGTGTTTAGCGATCCTATGGTAGTGGTACTGCCTAAGGAAAATCCGTTATCCACCCGACAGATATTATCATTTAGCGATCTCAGTGCCGACCCTCAGGTGATGTTCGAAACCGAATACACTCTCTATCAATTAGTGCTCAATGCCTGCCGACAGGCAGGATTTGTCCCTAAAAACATCACCCGCGTTAGCCAAGCCGATTTCGGGATTGCCTTAGTCGCCGCGGGCACAGGGGTTATGGTATTGCCGCGCTCCATCGCGCGGCGCTACAGCGTGCCCGGCGTCGTAAATATCCCACTGGCGAGTGACGAGCTGCGCTGGGAGCTATCGCTCTTTTGGCGCAAAGACCAAGTCTTATCCTTCGCGGCTCAAGCCATGATCGCCTTAGTCGAGAAGCACTTAACC
This sequence comes from Shewanella oncorhynchi, assembly GCF_030848765.1. NCBI lineage: Bacteria > Pseudomonadati > Pseudomonadota > Gammaproteobacteria > Alteromonadales > Shewanellaceae > Shewanella > Shewanella oncorhynchi. The sequence goes on along the minus strand of NZ_CP132914.1, from coordinate 1,015,074 downwards.
CATAAATAACCCTATTCTTACCAAGGAACCACTAAGCTTAAACGCACTAGCGTATCGCTATCCCATGGCAGAATAGGCAAATACTCAGCCGAGTTAACATCGACTTTGGCATAGTGGTCTAAATTGTATTGCGTGTGTTCGGCGCTCAGCACGAGCAGGCTGTCAGGCCGCCAAAAATCGGTTTGGTAACTCAGCTCAAAGCGATATTGATTCTCTAACCATTTATCCTCGTCTTGCCAGGTTTGTGCGGCCACTTGCATATGTAGCTTAGGCGTCACATTAGCCCCTACACTTCCCATAAAGGTATAAGCAAACGTACCATTCCCAAAATCGCCACGATCGTAACCTCGAGTTCTAGGCACATCATCATCGATTTCGAGATAGTAATAACCCGCACCCGCCTTGAACTGGGCCTGTAATTGTTGTCCGTCAAAGTTAGCTGTCAGCCCAGGAAATACCTTAGCTTGTTTCTCAACCGAGCTAACGGTATTACGCTTTCCCTGTAAATCGAACTGCCAACCGAATGAAAACGCGGGATTAACACGATAAAGTTCACCGCTCGCGGCATAGGCAGACTTAAACCACACAGGGATATGGTCAGGATCCAGTTTATCGACATCTACGTCTAAATAGGCATCCAGCGCCGCCGTCAGCAAAATATCGCTTTGGGTTTTATGTTCTAACAATAGACTCGCATTCACCCCTAAGGTGTGAGAATCCTCGACCACAAAATCATGGCTGCCTAAGCTGTAATGCCACTGAGTTTGCTCTTCGGCCTGCAGTGCACTCGATAAGCACAGGGCTAAGCACACTAATGCTGAGTTGAGATAGTTCACTTTTGACTCCTGAAACATCGTTTCTAGCTTGATAATCAAATCAGCCAGAGGATTAAACTGCATAAAATAGGAATAACACCAACTAAGGTTGCCGTTAAAGAGCGGCTAAACTAGCCAATTTAATCAAAGAATAATAGGCGATAGTTCAAATTATGACACTCTCATTGAGAAGCCGCTAATAAACACCACAGAAGTATAGATAGCCAAAAACCTAACAGTAACAATAGTTACAGACCAAGGCACAATAATTCAACCCAGAAAAAACAACTTACACACAAATTTGTACAGGAAAGCAGCGGGCCTCAATCTTGCGACTGAAAACCGCAAAATAGAAATGAATTTTTAATCAAATTAAAAGCATAATTATTGACACTTAATGCTCATCTGCCTATAGTCGCCACACTGATAGTGAAATCGAACAAGAGAGTCTTAAATGAAAAAATCCATGTTATTAGGCGGCCTGACCTTAACTGCCACCTTGTTGTTAGCTGGATGCGGAAAAAGCGATGACGTGTTAGTCGTTGGCACCAATGCCGCCTTCCCTCCTTTTGAATATGTTGGCGGCCAAAGTGGCGATGAAATCAAAGGCTTTGATATCGATCTGGCCAAGCAAATCGCTAAAGATGCGGGCAAGACACTGAAAGTCGAAAACATGAAATTCGATTCACTGATCGTCGCACTCAACTCAGGCAAGATTGATTTTATCGCCTCAGGTATGACGATAACCGCTGAACGTCAAGCCAACGTAAACTTCTCTGAGCCTTACTACGAAGCGACCCAAGTGGTACTGGTTAATAAAGATAACAATAGTATTCATACGCTTGAAGATATTAAAGGCAAACACTTTGCGGTGCAGTTAGGCACAACCGCTGACATCATGTCAAAGAAATACACCCAAAATATCACCGCCTTTAATACGGGTTTCGAAGCCATTATGGAGCTTAAAAATGCCAAGGTGGATTTAGTGTTATTCGACAGCGAACCTGCCGCTAACTATCTGGCTAAAAATCCTGAATTAAAGATGATTAAACTGGATTTTCCTGCTGAGTTTTATGGTTTCGCCGTGTCAAAAGAGCAGCCTGAACTGCTGGCGAGCATCAATAAAACACTGGCTAATATGAAAGCTGACGGCCAATATCAGACGCTCGTTTCTGCCCATATAAAGTGATATCAGCATGATAGACGCAATTAATACCTCGCTGTTTAGCCCGATTGGCGAAGATGGCATGATAGGCATACTGCTGATATTAAATGGTTTGAAAGTGACGTTAATCGTCACTTTCTTCGCCATGTTATTAGGCGCAGTGTTAGGCATTGGCACTACCTTTATGAAGATGTCGTCTAAGTGGTATATCCGCTTCCCCGCCAATCTTTATGTCGGTGTGATCCGTGGCACCCCAGTAGTTGTGCAATTAGTGATCCTTTACTTCATCGTGCTTTCTGCCTTAGATGTCGATAAAATCACTGCCGCCATTATCGCTTTTGGTCTCAATAGCGGCGCGTATATTTCTGAGATAATCCGCGCAGGGATTCAAGCCGTTGATAAAGGTCAAACCGAAGCGGCCCGTTCACTTGGCTTGTCCCAAGCAATGACCATGAAATCGATTATTTTGCCCCAAGCAGTCAAGAATATTCTGCCCGCACTTGGTAATGAATTTATCGTGCTCCTCAAGGAAACCGCCGTCATTGGCTTTATCGGTGGTGTTGACCTTATGCGCGCCGGTGAAATCATCCGTAGCCGTACCTTCGAGGACAGTGTGCCCTTATTTACCTGCGCCCTCATCTACCTATTCCTGACCTACAGCTTCACGTTTGTGCTGTCGAAATTTGAAAAGAGGTTGAAACAAAGTGATTAAAATAACCAACCTGCATAAAAACTTTGGCGATAACCAAGTGCTCAAGGGCATTAGCGAGCATATTCGTCAGGGCGAAGTGGTGAGTGTGATCGGCCCAAGCGGCAGTGGCAAGAGTACCTTTTTGCGCTGTATCAATCTGTTAGAGCAGCCAAGCCAAGGCGATATCGAGATTGAAGGTCAATTGATCACAGCGCCAAACGCCTGCGTAGATAAACTGCGGCAAAAAGTGGGCATGGTGTTTCAAAACTTTAACTTGTTCCCCCATAAAACCGTCATCCAAAACATCACCTTAGCGCCTATTAGTCTAAAACTGATGACGCCAGCTCAAGCCGAGACCAAAGCCCTCGACCTACTGGCACAGGTTGGTTTAAGTGACAAAGCCAATGCCTACCCCGCCAGTTTATCGGGCGGCCAGAAGCAAAGGGTCGCCATTGCCCGCGCATTGGCCATGGAACCAGACTTGATGCTGTTCGATGAGCCAACATCGGCACTCGATCCCGAAATGGTCGGGGATGTATTAGACGTGATGAAAGATTTAGCGCTAAAGGGCATGACCATGGTCATTGTCACCCACGAAATGGGCTTTGCGCGCGATGTATCCGATCGAGTGATCTTTATGGACGGCGGTTATGTAGTCGAATCAAGCCCTCCCGATGAACTATTTAGCCACCCGAAAGAAGCCCGTACCCAAGCATTTTTAAGCAAAGTATTACGCTAGCTTAAGCGGCTTAAGTCCTGTCCCTCATGCTCACTGTCATGACCTTTATAAGTACGTGCAGTGAGCGAAGGATTCAAATTAGGATCCCAACATTCAACGTTTATGACAAAGACTAAATTAGACAAGTCAGGATACAATCATCTTTCACAACACCATAAAAATTATGCCTTTGAATTAATAGGTATTGAACAAAAGCTAAATAGCCGTTTATCTGTTCAGGGAGTTTATTGTCATTGTGTCTCCAGCGACACGCCATGAATATGTCCTTATAGGCTCGACGGCGACATCCATGTCGCCAACGGTCACTGGTGCCCCAATGCCAATTTAAACTACCAGTTTTGCTATATATACGTAAAAAGCTAGTAGACATAAATGGGTTAGAATTCTTGCTCTAATCTATGATTTTCGGATTAAATTTTCTATGGATTAACGCCGCGCTCTAGGACAAACCGAAGCGCAGCGCAGATTTGTCCCTAGCAGCGCCTTGTTATACGCTTGCCGCTTCACTTAAATCAATCTCCATTGGAATCTGATATGAATTTGTGTAAAGGCTAGCTTTAAATGATGCCCTCGGCGTGATCAGGACTTTTCCATCTTTTACTGAAATTGTACCGACCAGAGGAAATATATCCGATGGCCCCTTAAGATCAACAAACCTTTTAGTGAAAGTAGCACCTGTTTTGTGGTTAATGTATTTTACAAGCCCATGAGATGCTTCGCCATTTGGGCGCAATTTATATGAAACCAGAACCGAATATGACTTAGTATGTTTTGCCTTAACTGGAAGCTCGACCGCAGAACCAAATCTTTCCACCTCGTTTGAAGCAAGCTTGATTTTTTCGGTTTTTTCTATGCTCAACTTACAAAGGTGCTCAAGACACTCAAAGGTACTGCGAATTACAAATTGTTCAAGTTCGGACTCATTTAATGATTTTAATTTCTCAAAATTTACACCGCAGTCTATATACCTAAGCCACTTTTCTGGTGTTCTATCGGAAAAAACCATCGTGCCTTCTGGAATAGCATTTGTGTAGTTTACATATAGGTGATCGAATTCTCCGAGGGATAATCCATTTGCACCAAGTATTGTGGCTATACGAGTACCCCAGTAATGAAGCAGCTTAGGAAATTTGAAAAAGCTAGAACAACTCGAAGGTAGACTCTTACCTGTCTCATATAGGGAGTCGCTAGCGTAATACCTAATATCTATTAATGCTTTTTCCATTTATATATCCGATCTCTCTTCACGCATAAGCCGCAAACAGCCGCTGCTTTGTAGTGGATTATTTTGCGATAGCGTAGCAAAACAAGGAACGAAAAAGCCATCAGGCTGGTTTGCATTGTTATGTGTTACTCACAGAATGGACAAAATAAGTTGTTCATGAAGTCTAGTGGATCAATATTGGAGCTAGGTAGTAGAACCGTAACTCTACCGTGCTTTTGACATTCTATTTCTTGGAAGCCACCTTCTGCTTTTAAAGTACTTATTTCCAGATCGCTCCAGCCGCACCAAGGGCAACATTTTATCTCAGCCTCAGTGATAGCAGCTATTTCCTGCTCCCAGTTACACTCTCCGCAATGGACTTTGCGAATCGTTCTGGCTTCTGTGAGGTTTATTACTTTGGGTCTTTCGATCATTAAGATTCCCTTACACATAACGTTGGGGATAAGCGGATCCGCGTTAGCGAATAATAAATCAAGCCATCCATTTTAAACCAACAACATAATGCACTTTTGGTTTGCCTTCAACCAGCGATGACTTTGTTAAGTAACTGAAATCATTCAGCGATGCAAGGTGTTCGCTAGAAGCGAGATATTCCGATAATACCTATTCTTGCTCCCAATTATCCCCTTCTCGGCGACAAACATAGTCATAGTAAAGGGTGGAACCAAAGGGCTGAAATTCCATCTCAATGCCGTTTTCGTAATACTGACCATTTTCGCAGTCCATTCTGTCATTAAGTCGTACTAAGGCATCATGAATACCACCACGTCTAGCATTAATAAGCATCTTGACGAGAATCTCTCTTTGCTGGACAGTTAGTGACTTTAAGAACTCATTTATTTCTGAATTTTCCTGCCTGTTTGGATAGCTCCCTTCTTGCAAGACCCATTTTTCAAATACTCCATCATGTAACTGAGCAAACTCGTCAACAAAGCTTTTCCACAATTCAACTGAACTCATTTTTTCTCCTGAAAGCATAACACAGTGCCCATGCGCGTAAACTTGTAAATGCCGCAGGCCTCGAATGCCTCACTCTGTTATGTGTCTGCTGCTTCATTAAACAAAATCCTGTTTGAAAACGGATCTGTTACAGTAAAGCAACGATCGCCCCAAGGCGCATCTTCAATACTAGTTTTGTTGTATTTATATGGCTTAGAAGTCACATGAGCAAATAATTGATCAAGTTCACTCACATTCACAAAAACCTTACAGCCAGGACTACAGTCGCCTGAATGTTCACTCAAGTGCAAAACAAAATTGCCAAGTGAAACTTGTATATAAATCGGGTAGCCATCCTCAAAGCGATGTTCCCAATCTAATTCCATACCCAGAAAGCCAAGGTAAAACTCTTTGGCTTTATCTTCATCAAAGATCCGCATAATTGGGATTGTCTGAAACTTCATGCCATCTACTCCATCACACATAAGCTTTGTCTAGTGCGCATAAACACCCAGTTTCAAATTTTTTTTGAAACTAATACCTGCCTTGATCACATTGTTTTTTACTTAAACCTGCTTAAAATGCTGCCATTGAATTTGTATTCCTTAATGATTTGGAGCCGTTACATGAGTGATTTAAGTTTCTTCGCCAAAAAGCGCTACACCACTAAGGCCTTTGATCCAACTAAGACTATTCCTGCGGATAAAATAGCAGAAATCAAAACCTTATTGCAGTACAGCCCATCATCGACTAACTCACAGCCTTGGCATTTTGTGTTAGCAAGTACGGCGGAAGGTAAAGCGTTAGTTGCCCAAGCGACCGAAAACTATGCGTTTAATACCCAAAAAATTCTCGATGCTTCCCATGTACTCGTACTCTGTGCTCGTGCTCAATTAGATGAAGCACACTTACTGCAAGTACTCGAGCAAGAAGCGAAGGATGGCCGTTTTGCTAATGAAGAAGCCAAGCAAGGCCAACATAATGGCCGTTCTTTCTTCGCGAATATGCATAAATTTGAGCTGAAAGATGCCCAGCATTGGATGGAAAAACAAGTCTACTTAGCACTTGGCACTTTAATGCTCGGTGCAAGTGTATTAGATATTGATGCGTGTCCGATCGAAGGTTTTGATGCCACTAAAATGAATCAAGTCCTAGGCTTAAGAGAGCAAGGTCTAGGTGCCTGCGTGGTTGTAGCCTTGGGTTATCACTCAGAAAATGATTTCAACGCTAAATTGCCTAAGTCTCGCTTAGATCAAGAAGTGATCTTCACCGAGATCTAGTCCTTCACTCTATGTGAAAATAATCATGCCCTTGATTTTATGTGATATAAACAAGGGCATCATGTCTAAAACTAGCCCTCTCTTAACTACCTACCCCTAAAACCTAACTGCTGTTAACGGCTTATTTACGCCGAGAAACCATCTAAAGTAGGAGTAAACCATCACGGTATTGCTCTAAAATTCATCTTTGCCTACACTTTGGCTCTGTGGCATAGTTTGCGGCTCAACTTAGTGAATGATCATTTATCGTCGCCTTTCGAGTCATCTTTGTTGCAGCCCAGCGGTTTTATCGGCGCATTGGTAACACTCACAATTTAGGATGGGACAGTCAGTATGTTATTTGCCAAACCCTCACTCACTGAAGAACCTCAATCGATTCGAGTTGCAAACACTAAGGGCGATAACCCACTGATTTGGCCGTTGCTTACGGTTTTACAAGCCTCAAATCAAAGTTGGAAAATCCATCACTTAGCCACTGAATTACAAACCCAAGGGCTGATCCACCAGCTTGATGAAAATCCGGGTAACGATTTATTCAAACGTAACTTCCTACTGATGAACGCCCTGTTTGAGCTGCAAGAAATATTACTGCCCAAGCAATGGCTACAAGTCAAAGCCATGGAAATTCAAATCTTCCGCTTAGTACCATCAAACGTTAACCTGCTGATAATGCAAGATACTTCCCTGCGTGAGTATTACCTCGATTGGAATAACTACGACACCAGCGAAAACGTAGTACGAGAATTACTTGAAGCATTCTGGAGCAATTATAAGAGCTATATAGGCTTAAATATCAATCTGATGAACAAAGGTAACGCGCTGCGAGTTTTCGAATTAGACGAGAGTGCTACCGCCCGTGATATCCGCAAGCAATGGCGTCGTTTAGCGCTCAAATGGCACCCAGACAGACCCGATGGCGATGCGGCGCGTTTTCGCGAGGTGTGCGAAGCTTGGCAGTCGCTTAGGGATATTGCGTAAGAATTTAGCCAGTGGTGATGCAGAACGGGGCTTTAATCAACATGCACCGACTTAGCGATGCGATCCTGTCTACAGTCCTGCCAAATCTAAGGTAAAACTTCCATTGAGATCACAGATTTAGCCTACTAGCTTCATGCCAATTCAGTCATAATTAAGCCTTTCCATTTAACCTGAACCTATGTGTCAACGCTGCCATTTTGGCTAGCTTAAATCCTAGGTTGAAGCTCACTCTATCTCTTATGTTGACCGTTGAATACCAACGATAACAACGACTGACATTGTGAATTCAATCCCACCGAATTTGAGGAAACTATGATTAAACAATTAGCCTTGGCTGTAACCTTAGCGATTGCACCATTGAGCACCTTTGCCGCCAATTTTGTTGAAGGCACACATTACACTCAAATCTCGACCAAAGCGCCTAGCAGCGAACCAAAACTCACTGAATTCTATTCATTTTATTGCCATAACTGCTTCAATATGGAAACCAACTATTTGCCTGATATCAAGGCAAACCTCAACAAACAGATAAGTTTCGACAATAAGCATGTCGACTTTATGAATAGCGACATTGGCACCGAAGTGATGCGTTCATTAGCCGTGATCCAAAGCGTTGATAACAAAGACGCCTTAACCCATGCCATGTTTACCGCAATCCAAGGTGCTGAGGGCGCAAACGGCCACGATCACAGTGCACCTGGCCATCAGCATGAGCCGCAAATTAACAGCCGTGATGACATCAAAAAAGTCTTCGCCCAATTTGGTGTCGATGCTGCTAAATACGATGAATTAGCCGATAGCAAAAGCACTAATGAAAAGCTTTCCCTGTGGCGCACCCAGCAGAATGAATTCAAAATCGACAGCGTACCCGCCTTTATCGTGAACGATAAATATGCGGTAAATTTAAACAGCATCAAAACCTTAGATGAGTTAATTGGGTTAATTAACTACCTTGCTGTTGAGAAAGATGCCGCCCCCGCTAAAACCTCATCGGGTGGCAGTCTAGGCTGGTTATTTCTAGTCTTCGCCGCCGCAATTGGTGTGACCCGTCAGCAACGTCTTAGCTAATTTAAAACAATCGTTGAAATAAAAAATGGCCTCCAAATTAGGAGGCCATTTTTATGCGTGTTCAATCCAAGCTATCGATATAAGCGCTCAATATGGGTTATGAAGTTTATTGCCGAATAAAATCAAGAATATGGCTCGCTGCCAAGACGAGATGTAGGATCAAGAAACCAATAAAAGCCTGCGCAAAGACTTGATGATAACCACGCCATGCCAGTGCTGTTGGCGTCCCTTGAACAACAAACCAAACTAGGCCCGTAACCCCTGTAGCCACCAGCAACAGCATGCCAATACCTTCTATGGCACTAAACAGCCCTTTACCACCAGCGACGGGGAATTTGCCTTTAGCAAGTCCAACAATATCTTGCTTTAACTGTGCCCAATCGCCCGCCAACCAGCCAAAGTATTGGTGCCACTTGCCACGCAAGGTATTGCTGAGTAAAAAAAGAATCCCAAGCACAGTGCACGCTAAACCTAAATATACATGCAAATAATCCCAAAAACTGGCGTTATCGGGTATCCGTCGGCCCATAAAAATCCACGGACTGGAACACACGAGTAAAATAGTCGACACGACAATCCACACATGCAGTTGCGCCATAATGACTCGGGATAAGGAGCGAAGTTTAGTCATCATACTGATCATATTTAATGCTCCTTTGCCCTTGTGACTAAGGCATACATACCGCTTTCAGGGCGCGAATAGAATAGGGCTAAATGAAGCACCGAAATTTGATATCAAGCTTAAGCGCTGTGGATCTGCTCACCAAACTCAGTCACTTTCTGCCAATCCGTATATTCAACATTAGTAACAGGGTCCGTAGGTCCTTTCGTTAACCACATGATGAAACGGATAATATTTCTATCTAAAGCGTTATAGCCTTGGTAATTCAAGTTACCCCCAAAAACGCGCAGCAATTGTGGCCGCCAAGTGGTTTTACTTAAAAATGCCTGCATGTAAGGATTGGTCTCTGGGGTGTTTTTCTCGGGTTTACGTGCCACTAAGCTGACAGAGAAAAAACCACTGACCTTATCCGTCAATACGGCTTGATGCTTTTCAATAAACTCGTACAAACTTGGGTTATGTTTACCATGGCGAATACTGGCACCTATGATGATTTTGTCGAACTCTGTGAGCACTGGAGCGGCCTGGATATCGGCAGTAACCACTTCATTACCCAAAGCCATTAACTGCTGTGCGAGCTTTTTAGCAATCTTTTGGGTCTGGCCGTGAACACTAGAGTAAATGATAAGAATTCTTTTCAATTTAGCCTCGATTAATCCCAAGCAAAATAACAATAAGCGGCCTAGAAAAGACGGTGCAGGCGACTTAATTTCGACTCTCTATGCCCGTTTGGCATATCAAATGACATCACAACGCTCAGACTAAATGCGCTAAAAGTAGCAATGGACACTCAGAGTCATTGGCATTCCAGTGGAATTTAACTTGGTATGCAAAAGTAAAATGACAATTAAGATATTTCATACTAGGTGATTTACCCGCCAATTTACATGAAATAGATCACGGGCTTAGCGCCAAACACCCCAAGTATATGCGGTAGTTTTAACTGCCTCACAAAAATAACGCCTTAGGTATATTCTCGCTTTAGCGTCTTTGTAACCTAAGGAGTTAATTCGCCTAAACATTGTTACAAAATTGAAAGGGATAAGTCACACCTTATATAGCCAACCTAAGAAAAAAGCATTAGCATTTGAACACTTATCGCCTGAGTCCCTTATCCATGAAAGCTATTCAAGCAAAAGATCCTAAAGCACTCTTGCTGTGGATGACCTTTGTTATGTCGCTCGTGTTTGCCGTTTGGCAGGCATTGCTCAACAACTTCGTGATTGAGAAAGCCCAATTCACTGGTGCTGAAATCGGCATGTTACAAAGCCTGCGCGAAATCCCCGGCTTCTTGGCTTTTACGGCGATTTTTGTGCTGCTGCTCATTCGAGAACAAGCCTTCGCCCTGCTCTCGCTCGCCATTTTATGTATCGGCGTAGCGGTAACAGGTTTCTTTCCTCAGGTCATAGGCCTATATCTAACGACTGTGTTGATGTCTGTCGGATTTCACTATTTTGAAACCATCAACCAATCGCTAACGCTGCAATGGGTCGATAAAAAAGACGCGGCGGGTTTTATGGGTAAAGCACTGGCGTGGCGTTCGGCGGCCGCTTTAGTCGGTTATGCCAGCATTTGGCTAGTAATAACTTGGTTGAAGCTAGACTACCTGCATATGTATTTGATTATAGGCGTATTAGGTCTCATCATTGTGCTAACCATAACATGGTATTACCCCAAGTTTGAGACAACGGAAATACAACACAAAAAAATCATACTGCGTAAACGCTATTGGCTCTATTACCTACTCACCTTTTTTTCAGGTGCAAGGCGGCAAATCTTTATGGTATTTGCGGGCTTTATGATGGTTGAAAAGTTTGGTTATAGCGTCAGTGAAATCACTGCGCTGTTCTTAATCAACTATGCCGTTAATCTACTTTTTGCGCCTGCTATTGGTCGTTTGATTGGACGTATTGGTGAGCGTAATGCGCTTACTGTGGAATATATCGGACTCATCTTAGTCTTTATCAGCTATGCCCTAGTCGAACAAGCCAATATGGCGGCAGCACTCTACGTTATCGATCATTTACTTTTTGCGATGGCAATTGCGATGAAAACCTATTTTCAAAAAATCGCCGACAGCAAAGATATTGCCGCCACTATGTCAGTCAGTTTCACCATAAACCACATAGCGGCTGTGATTATTCCTGTGCTTTTGGGCTTATTATGGTTAACCGATCCCGCCTTTGTATTTTACATAGGGGCGGGCTTTGCAGTATGTTCGTTAATACTAGCGCTGAATGTTCCGCGCCATCCTGAACCGGGTAATGAAACCTTATGGTCTTGGCCAACTAAAAGTGCGAAATCAATCGCTAAAGTCGTTAAATAAAACGGCATAATAACGAACCAAAGAATTGGCTTAACGAGATGCTCAAACTAAAGAGATGATCATCTAAAGTAAGCTACAACCGAATGTAAGAGTTCACTAAACCCTCACCTCAACCACAGTGCAGGCTCAAGGATTAATAACGCGATGAAGGATTCAGATATTTTACTGTTGGCAGAAGAAGGCGAGTCAGCATCCGAGGTATCCGCTCGCAAAAAAGCCCTGCTACTTGGTCGCCAATTAGGGCTCGCCAGTGAGCAAGAATATCGCCCTGCGAACGCCTCAATAGCCGAGCGAGCTCAACATAGAGCACGCAAGTTATCGAGCGAATATCAGGCCAATGTGGAAACCATTTTTGCCTTAGCCCTCAGTTATACCCACTCAGATGTCACTGGGGTCGATCTTGATCCCGATTGGAGCCATCAATTTTTCTTGATGGCGGAACAAATCCATAACCGTAAGATGCAAGATTTGTGGGCTCGGATATTATCGAGCGAAATAGTGAATCCGGGAAACTTCAGTCTACGTACCCTAGCGCTGCTCAAGCAACTGACTCACAGGGAAGCACAAATTCTTGAAAAAGCCCTTGGCATGGCGGCTAAGGTAAATAACGAGCAGCGCCTAAAACTCATCAGTGGCTACCGCTTGTCAGGTGGGATTGGCCAGTATTTCCGTAAAACCACCTCAGTCAATTTAGGCTTATCCCAGTTTGGGCTACCTTATTCCAGTATTTTGACCTTAGTCGATGCGGGAATACTTCACAGCAGTGAGTTCGAAACCGGCCTACTTAATAACAAAACACCGATTCAATTTGCCCTGCAAGGCATACAAATGAAGCTTACGCCCAAGAGCGGTAATCTGCTTTTTAGCTATTATCGCTTAACACCGATTGGCGATGAACTCGCCCAACTAGTACAGCCTAAGCCAGATCAAGAATACTTGAAGGCTCTACAGCTCTTGTTTGCTAAAGACTTTAAAATAGAATAATGATCACGCCATAAAAATAGATTATGAGTCAATGGTATAAGCAGTAAAACCCAGAAATAACAAAGGAGCTTAAAGGCTCCTTTTAAGCAAGATAAGGGCTAAATGTTAAGCTAGCGCTTTTGCCTTATCGGCATTAATGACATTGATCGCCGTTAAATAATCGATTAATGCACGCACTTGAGTCACTAAATCGCCTTTGCTGGTATCTATGGTTAATTCGGCGGCTAATGGCGCTTCATAAGGTGATGAAATACCAGTGAAATTGCTAATTTCGCCACTGCGCGCTTTCACATATAACCCCTTAGGGTCACGCTGCTCGCACACACTCAAAGGCGTAGCTACATGCACTTCAATAAACTGCCCCGCAGGAAAACGGGCACGAATACCATCACGTTCTTCACGGGTCGGGGAAATAAAGGCCGATAACACCACAAGCCCAGCATCCACCATCAATTTGGCCACTTCGCCGACACGGCGCAGGTTCTCGTCACGGTCTTCAACCGTAAACCCTAAGTCTTTACACAGGCCATGGCGCACATTATCACCATCAAGCAAATAAGTGTGGAATCCCGCCTCAAATAACGCCCGCTCTAATGCACCCGCCAGTGTCGACTTGCCCGCGCCAGACAGTCCGGTAAACCAGAGTAATACGGGATTTTGGCCTTTCTGCTCGGCTCTGGCGACTTGATCTACAGGATGTTGATGCCACACGATATTTGTCATAAAAACTCCTCAATCCCCATGCTGTTAAACGGCTAACATAAGGGCAATAAACTCAAGCTAATCACTAAAAAGGAAAGATGATCGGCACCATAAATATCACTATCAGGGAATACAGCACAGATAACGGCAATCCTAGGCGGACGAAGTCACTGAAGCGATAATTACCCGCATTAAATACCATCAAATTGGTCTGATAGCCGTAGGGTGAAATAAAGCTCGCACTGGCACCAAAGACAACGGCCATAATAAAGGGCCTTGCATCGACACCGTAATTAAGTGCAATCGCGTAAGCGATAGGGAACGCCAACGCCGCCGCTGCGTTATTGGTCACCAGTTCAGTCAGCAATAAAGTCATTAAATACACGCCGACAAAAGCGCCAAATACCCCATAACCGTTAATAACTGAGAGTAATCCTTGGGCTAAACTGTTCGCAAGGCCTGTACTCATCATCAAGTTGGCAAGCCCTAATGCACTCCCCACGATCACCACTAATTCCAATGGGAAACGGCGTTTAAGCTCAGCCAGTGTGACTGCGCCTATGGCAAAATAACTGAGCAGCAATATCACTAAGCCCTTAGCCAAGGGTAATATGCCAGTGACACTCAGGATGATCGTTGCCGCAAAGCCCAGCAATACCCAACGACCACGACGACTGTCTAGACGCACATTCAAATCTAAGCCACTGATCGCTGCAAACTCTGAACTCAGCTTTGCGCTATTGCTAAAACCATCACCTGGCGTCAATAACAACACATCACCGGGTTGCAGAATAATGTCACCGAGTCCGCCCTTCAGCGGATGATTGCCGCGGCGGATTGCCATCACGGCCGCATCGAATTGCTCACGAAAACGCGATGCTTTCAACGAACTGCCGACTAAACGGGATGATGGCGCGAGTACAGCTTCAACTAAATTTTGTCCCTTAGCTTGATGCTTACCAAACCAATCTAAACCATCGAATTGATGTAATAGCTCAACCGATTCCACCGCGCCACTAAAACGCAGCACGTCGTCCGCTTGCAGCACTAACTGGGGCGGAACAGGACAAATACAAATGCCGCTGCGTTCTAATTCAACCAGATATAACTTCTTCAGCGCCCTAAGTTTGTTATCCACCACACTGCGACCCACTAAGGACGAGCCTTTTGCCACATGGGCTTCGAGCAAATATGGCAGCGCTTCTTCACCTGATTCTTCCCGTCTGTCGGGCAGAATGTTCGCCAGTAAGGTCAGTAACAATATACCCGCGACAACGATCACCACTGCAACTGGCGTAAACTCGAAGAACCCTAAGGCGGGTAAGCCGGCGTTTTCTACAAAGGAGTTCACAATCAAGTTAGTCGAGGTACCAATCAGGGTCAGTGTGCCACCTAAAATTGCCGCATAATTTAACGGCAATAATAACTTAGCCGGCGCGTGAGCCTGATTGCGGCGCACAACACCAATCAGTGATGCCACGACCGCAGTGTTATTGGTAAATGACGACAGCAAAGCCGTCGAAAAACCGAGCTTTGCCATTGTCATAGGCAAAGAATTATTACCTATGACTTGACTCAACTTTCCCAGCAGGGACGTTTTTTCTAACGCCGTCGCGGCCAACACCAACAGGACCAGCGTGACTAAGCCAATATTGGTAAAGCTTGTTAATGCGGTATCGAGCGCAACCATGCCAAGCAAATAACAGAGCAAAAATGCAAATAAAAACAATACCGCTGGATTGATACGGCCACTAATTAAGCCAGCCACAAGCCCTAACAAAATAATCGCTAATAGCCACAAGTCACTCACAAATTAAGCTCCAAGCTTAGTGATATCTATCGCTTGCCAATGGGGGAAGTGTTTACGCACTAAGGCATTAAACTCGACTTCAAAGGCACTAAATTGTGACGCTGTTTGCTTGTTAACATATTGACCCGACACCACCATCACTGCAGCAACCGTCGCATTACTCAGGCGGTCGATTAAGATCATTCCGCCCGTATCACGCACTAACGAATATGCATCAAACACTATGTCTTCGGTCAGTTCTAAGGTCACACGCGCAATGGCGTTTAACACAAGAGTGTCCGTCGCACTGCGTGCTAAGGTATTAACGTCAACCACATAATCGATAGCAGTCACAGAAGCTTGCGTCTTCTTACCAGCCACTTTGATGTCGTATAACTGACCGAGTTGTAATGGCTTTTCATCCATCCACACTATATCAGCGCTGATCACGTTAGCGACGGCTGGCGCAGAATCGGGTTTTGCCAGTAAATCGCCACGGGAAATATCAATTTCATCTTCCAGCGTGATAGTCACAGCTTGGCCTGCAACCGCTTCTTGTATGTCACCATCGAAGGTCACAATACGTTCAACCTTACTGCGTTTGCCCGATGGCAAAGCGACTAACTCGTCACCGACATTGATAATGCCAGAGGCTAACGTGCCTGCAAAACCGCGAAAATCTAAGTTAGGACGCGACACATATTGCACAGGAAAACGCACAGGCAATGAGCTGAGTTCACGCTGAGTATCAATGGTTTCTAGCAGTTCAAGCAGTGTACCGCCTTGATACCATGGGCTTTGGGTGCTGCGCTCAACCACGTTGTCACCATTAAGCGCCGATAACGGCACAAAGTGGATATCGAGGTTGCCGAAATCTTTAACGAAATCAGTAAAATCGGCACGAATACGGTTGAATACTTGCTCGTCAAACCCAAGCAAATCCATCTTATTCACGGCCACAACAAAGTGACGAATACCCAGTAATGACGCGATAAACGCATGGCGCTTAGTCTGAGTCTGCACGCCGTAGCGGGCATCGACTAAAATCACCGCTAAATCACAGGTTGATGCACCCGTTGCCATGTTGCGAGTGTACTGCTCATGCCCTGGCGTATCGGCGATGATGAACTTGCGCTTATCACTTGAAAAATAACGATAAGCCACATCGATAGTGATGCCCTGCTCGCGCTCAGCTTGCAGACCATCCACCAGTAAGGCTAAGTCAATGGCTTCACCTGTGGTGCCCATCTTGGCGCTGTCGCTCTTGAGGCTCGCTAATTGATCTTCATAGATCTGCGCGCTATCGTGTAACAGACGGCCGATTAAGGTACTTTTACCATCGTCGACACTGCCACAGGTTAAAAAGCGCAGTAAGCCTTTGTGCTGCTGCAGGGCTAGATATTCTTTCACACCATGGAGGGTAATTTCTGCCGCCATGAGATTGGTTTTATTGACCGCTTTGTCCATCATATTCTCACTCTTGATCTGCTTGGCTGAAGGTCGCGCTGATTAGCGCCACCTTCGCGAAATAGGATTAACCCTGTAGAGATTAGAAGTAGCCTTGACGCTTCTTCTGCTCCATAGAGGCACTTTGATCTGAGTCGATCAATCGGCCCTGACGTTCGCTCGAACGGGTTAACAGCATTTCTTCAATAATCTTTTCTAGACTGTCGGCCTCAGAATACATGGCGGCCGTGAGTGGGTAGCAACCTAAGGTTCTAAAACGCACCACTTCTTCTTTAATCTGCTCGCCCTCGGCTAACTTCATCCGCTCGTCATCGGCCATGATTAACTGACCACCGCGCTCAACCACTTGACGTTTAGCAGCAAAGTACAAAGGCACTAACTCAATGTTTTCTTGATAAATATATTGCCAAATATCCAGCTCAGTCCAGTTAGATAATGGGAACACACGAATACTTTCGCCCTTGTTCACTGCGCCGTTATAGGTGCGCCATAATTCTGGACGTTGATTTTTAGGGTCCCATCTGTGGTGGCGGTCGCGGAAGGAATACACACGCTCTTTGGCGCGCGATTTTTCTTCATCACGGCGAGCCCCACCGAAAGCCGCATCGAAACCATATTGGTTAAGTGCTTGCTTTAAACCTTGGGTTTTCATTATGTCAGTGTGTTTCGCACTGCCATGGTCGAAGGGGTTAATCCCCTGCGCCAACCCTTCTGGGTTAATGTGCGTCAGTAACTCGAAGCCAAATTTCTTTGCCTGCGCATCACGGAACGCGATCATCTCTTTGAATTTCCAACCTGTATCGACATGCAGTAGCGGGAATGGGATCTTGCCTGGATAAAAGGCTTTACGTGCTAAATGCAACATAACGGAAGAATCTTTCCCGATGGAATACAACATCACAGGATTATCGAATTCGGCTGCAACTTCACGAATGATCTGGATGCTCTCAGCTTCCAGTTGTTGTAAGTGGCTTAGTTCACGCCCGGCCATATTATTCTCCGTTACCTTAAATTCGCCGTGTTACCACAGCATGGATTAGCTTAATATTTTTAACTGCTTAATAACTTTAACTGTTTGCAGCTTAGCTTATCGACGCGACGGCCGAGACTCTAACCGATTGAGTCTGTTCATCACTGACCTGAGTCGATTCAATCGCTTCAGGTTTGAACCAATGCAAGGCGTCACTCAGCGTGACGACTTCACCTATGATCATCAAAGCTGGCATTTGTAATTCTGGATCGGCGGCAAGCTGTTCAAGCTCACCTAAACGGCCGATAAAACGACGTTGCTCTTTAGTGGTTGCCTTTGACACTATCGCCACGGGTGTTTCAGGGCTTCGGCCCGCATCGACTAGACCTTGGCGAATAATGCCTGCGTTCAGAATCCCCATATACACGACTAAGGTATTGTTAGGATTAGCATAACCTTGCCAATCCATAGGGCGACTCTCTAACTGACAATGGCCAGTGATAAAAGTGACGCCTTGGGCATGGTCTCTGTGGGTTAGGGGAATTCCCGCATAGGCTGACGTGCCGCTGGCAGCAGTAATGCCGGGAACGACTTCAAACTCAACCCCAGCTTCGACTAAAGTTTGTAACTCTTCGCCCCCGCGGCCGAAAATAAAAGGATCGCCACCTTTAAGGCGCACCACATTTTTACGGGTGTAGGCTTTAGTGACAAGTAACTGATTAATCTCGTCCTGTGCGGCGCTATGCTTGCCCGCACGTTTACCTACGGCAATCTTCTCAGCGTCTTTGGGAATAAGATCGAGGATATCTTGGCTGACTAAAGCGTCGTATAGCACTGCATCAGCAGTTTTAAGGATGCGCCATGCCTTTAACGTCAATAGCTCAACGTCGCCGGGACCTGCACCCACCAGCCAGACTTTGCCTTTGGCCGCTTGGCCCGGTAAAGAGAAAATTTCCATCAGAATCCCCAAGATCACTTTAGTCTGTAGAAATATAGCGCGTCTTATATTCCATAATAAATAGATAATTATTAGTTTTTATATCATTTAGATATAAAAGAATAAGTGACCACTCACTTAAAGTGGGGAAAACCTTAGGTTTCAAAATCAAAAATGCCCCAAATCCAGGTTAACCAATTGAAATAAAATGACTTAATAAGATTAAGCGAATTGCATCAAATTAATTTCTGTCCGCTAAGTGCATGATTTTGGCACTATGTTATTGCCAAAAATTCTACCTAAACATGTCTCTATGGGACTAAAAATGGCTGACTACAAGATTTGTCATTAAGTGACACAGGATTTTTCCATAACCATAAATTCACTTTCTAATGTTAAGCTGGAAATAACTATCTTTGTTGAGTACGACTGACAAATAAATAAACACATCAAGGAGGGCAGATGAAACCACTTTACTCAGGTATTGCATTGGCAGGGCTATTAGCCTGTACGGACATAAATGCCGAAGAATCATTAGTCAAAGGAAGAGTAAAAGATGAACTTGCCACGGCGGATCTACCTTTTGTGATTACGCCACATAAAGTGAATTACCTTTTACCAGTCACCTACAGCCCAGATCCCAACATGGCACCTTTCACCGAAGATGCAATACTCAACCCCTATTCATTAGATGAGTTTGAGGCTAAGTTCCAAATCAGTTTTAAATTTCCTATTTGGTACAATGTGTTTGGTGATAATGGCCATTTATTTTTTGCTTACACCAATCAATCCTATTGGCAGGTTTATAACAAAGACACTTCATCGCCTTTTAGGGAAACCAATCACGAGCCTGAAGTCTTTATGCTGTTTAATAACGATTGGAAAATTGGCAGTGTGACCAATTCCTTTTGGGGATTTGGTGCCGTACATCAATCGAATGGTAAAGCAGGGCCACTTTCCCGCAGCTGGAATCGCCTCTATGCCACTATGATTTTTGATGCAGGCCCACTCGCCTTCTCCACCAAAGTGTGGTGGCGTATTCCTGAAGATGAAAAGACAGATCCATATAAAGCCAGCGGCGACGATAACCCTAATATTGATGACTATATAGGTAAAGCAGAGTTTATTGGCGTTTATGGTATCGATGAACATAGATTCACTTTAACCGTTAAAACGAATCTAGAAGATATCGACAGAGGCTCAGCAGAACTGACTTGGAGTCATCCTATCGTCGGCAACTTACGCTTTTATACTCAATACTTTAATGGTTATGGCGAAAGCCTAATCGATTATAACTATCACAATCAACGTATTGGTATCGGAATTTCACTCAACGATATTCTTTAAGAAAGATATACCCACTTGATCCCGCTATTTAAGATTGTTTGGGTATATAAAGTGACTAAGTACAAAAATCGACCATAATTTGCTGCTAATCTACCAAACCTGCTGCTAAATTGCTCAGATGGACCTGAGTTTATGGCTCAGCGGGACGATTTACATTGATCCGAATGGCATTTAAGCCGATAGTCGCACACCTTTTTGTGCCCTGAAGCCGCGCCTTAACATCATGGAGGAATATGAGTTTTAGCTACCGCAGCATAGTCATGCTACTCAGTGTCATTATTTTCGCGAGCTTACTTAAGCTCGCGTTTTTCGCTGTGCCAAAAGATAGCGCTGCACCAGTGCTGAATGCACAAGAAGTACGCCAGGATCTCTATGCCTTATTGGATCAAATCGAGCAACACTCAGCGTTTTATGCCTTAACGGCCGACAAAGCCAACCCGCAGCTTAAATTTATGGCTAGCCTTATTGTTGAACAGTATCAAGATATTACTCCCAATGATCGCTTTGCTGCTGAAGTCACTAAATTACTCAATACCCTCAAAGATCCAGGCGCTCAAGTGCATAACTTCGATGATCAAAGCGGCGATCTCCCGTTAACGCTAAGGCCAGTCAACGACCAATGGTTAGCCTTGGATAACGGTAATAATCCAGTCAACAACGACTTCCCCTTTATCACTCATATTGATGGTTTACCTATGAGCAAATGGGTAGCGGCCAGCCAAGCCTACTTACCTGAGCCGGCAAAACAGAGTCAAGAAATGCAGTTACCTTGGCTGAAAAAACTTAACCTACTGCGCGAAGACTTAGGACTCAGCATAAAGCCCTATGTAGTCATTACGCTAATTAATGATGATCTGCAAAGCCAGCAGGTGACTCTCGCCCTGCCAAGCCATAAACCGCAAGTTCAATTAGCAACTATCAGTGAAAAAGACGAGACTCAAGATATTAATGTGCTCGAATTTATTAACCAATTATCTCAATTTGAGCGCACCGAATTTCAAGACATGCCAAATCAATTAGAGACGGTCAACAATACGACGGTCAAACTTAAGATCAGCGATCTCTACGCCTTTGAATTAGATAAAGAACAACAGCAAGAACTGCTCAAAGGCATGACACATCCCTTACTGATCATTGATTTACGTGATGCCAGTGGCTTTAGTCCAAAATTATTGACTATGCTGTCGCGATATCAAGATGCGGATTTAAATAACACTTTAGCACCTAATGTGATGGGATTTGCGCACTATCGCCGCTCACCAGAGCTGAGAAATGATTATCTACAGCCGCTCAATTTTATGCCTCTGGATGCGTTAGAGTACAGTCCTCCTAGGCTCAAATCTCTCACCCGTAACTTACCCTCTGTCGATAAAGAGAAATTCAGCCCTTGGTATGTTCGTACTAAGCCTGCGGTGGCTCCTGAAGGGCGAAATCGCTTAGCGCTACTCGTGAGTCCCCATTGTCGCCAAGAATGCGAGTGGATTGCCTATCGTACTAAATCTTGGTCTAGGGCAAATTTGATTGGTGAAAAAACCTCAGGCGACTTTGCACGTCAGTATCATTTCAAACTGCCAAACAGTGGATTAAACATAAGATTCAGCAGTTCGTTAACCTATGATGCACAGGGGAGACTCCTGTCCGGTATTGGGACTGAACCGGATATTTTGCTCCCTCAGAACAGTGATATTCAATGGCAAGGGCTCGTTAGTTTAATGCGCTCCGCCAAGCCCAAAGCGCAACTTGTTCTGCCAGCACAGCACACTAAGTTGGCTCAAGCTAAGCTAAATTAAGCCAAAAAAAGAGCCAGCAATCTGCTGGCTCATTTCAAACAAATATGAGTTTACTAACGCATTACTTCTTTTCAGTCGCTTTAGAATTGGCGACTGAACCTATGACCAAGCCTTGCTTATTCACATCAAAGCTCATTTGAACTCGCATGTTGTAATCTTTAAGCATTTGCATTTCTTCAGGGATCGGCTCACCGCTCATTTCTAACAGTGTAAGCACTGGTGTAAACATCTTGCCGTAATCAGCAGACAAGCTGTACATGCCATTAGCTGACAGTTTCTCGCCTGCTAATTTGTTGGCTAAAGCCAAGCCTTTATCACCGCTATACACCACTAAATGTTGGCCTTTAATCGCCAGCATTGGCTTAACACCTAACTCTGGAGGCAACATCAATATTGGAGATAAATCAGTAGCATCGCCGTTATCGGCTAATTGCACTTCAGCCAGCATAGGGGCGAAAGGTTTCACCATATTAAACAACATGGATGGGTTTTCGGCGCTGAGGCTGACTAAAGCATCTAAACTTTCTAACTTAGGCTCTTGATCTTGTGTGCTCATTTTAAAGTCGAGCAATGAAACGCTCATGCCTTTCACACCGTTAGCCATACCAGTGAACATGCCTAGCATAGCTGGGCTCTGTTGGCTCAACTCAGCCTGCAACTCTGCCAATGGTGCACAGGTCAGTTGCGGCTTTTGCAGATCATCCCAAATAGCCGTTAATGAAGGGGTAATTTCATTGATATCTAAGCCTATTCCCATGGAGAAGATAGTGCTGTCGATATCCGCCAGATGCGATGGAATAAAACCACGCATCTTTTGCATTGCCGCAAGAATAGGTTGATTCTTCGTTTCGACAACAAATGAAGCCGCCATATGGCTTTCTTTTTCAGTCACAGAAAACGCCGTTAAACCAGCAACTGTACGCGGCCAGTTAGCGGCAATCGCAGTCAGTTCGGTACGACATTCTGGTGTTCTGATTTGAGCTAATGGATCTTCACCCGCACTTTCATCAGCAAAAAATTGAGTCAGTTGCTTAGCTAGCATATTGCTATCTGCAGAGGTCAATGCCTTTACAATTTCCACATGGTTAATAAAGCTAATGCTGTCATCTTTAAAACCATGGGTCTTAATAATATCTTCTAATATGCCAGAAGCGGCTAATGACTGCGGCGCCTTCTTAATACCAAATGCCATTTCTAATAACTCAGGCTCGGTAATAGAGGTGCTGAAAGTCATCGTTAATATGCCATCTTTCTGGGCAAATAGCAGTTCAGCTTTCTCTGCTGAGCTTTCATCCGATAGTGCATAAGCGCGATAATCAACATCGCCCACTTTACGCATTTCGTGGGTTACACCACTGTCTTTTTCGGCTTTATCTAATACAGCCCAAAATGCTTCGGCCTGATTAACATCAATCTTTAATACTGGCAAAGCACCTAAAGTATAAATATAAGGTTTAACTTCATCGGGGAAACCGAAGGTTTTTAACAGTAAGGCAGGATCTTTCATCCCATCCATATACTGCTGATAAATGCTAACGAAGAACTTGCCCATAGGGCTATCCTGCACACCGAGTTCATCAAGCGTATTACTTGGATATTGCTGATAATTTCCAGAAATAGACTGTAAATACGCTTTTAACGGGAAGGGTTTTAACTGGCCCGAAAATATCGGCGTATCGGCAGGCACATAGTCGAGCAAAGGATTAGCAGAGGCACTAGAACCCGCACCATTCTGCATATACCAATAACCACCAGCACCTGCTGCAATAATTGCCGCGGCAATCACAATCTTTTTCATTTAAGAAACTCCATTTAATGACATTCAATTTTATGAAAACAATACCTAAAGAACTCACCTTAGGTATTTAAATATTTATCCGCTCTTACATATCCCTTATGCAGATAATGCAAAATCAGAAAACGCAACGACTCAGCCCTACGCAATACAAACCCAGTTTAAAATGCTTAGGCTAAGCGAAACTAAGGTATAAAATATTCCCGATAATTTAACATTAAACCGACACAGAAGCGAACAGGATAGGAGTTCGCAGCATTAAAAACGTATTAGAACTAACGTTTATTCAACATGATTCCAATCTTATTTCAATTCGGTAATAAAACATCTCAAAGTCATCGACGATTAAGCAAAGAACCCAATGACAAATTAAGCTCATCTCACTCAAACTAACTCACCAGAGCATCATCGTGCTTCGTGGACTTTTTTAAGCGTGACGTCACCTAGCTGGCGCATTTGCTTACGGATCCAAGCTGAGCGCTGCTGCACATAGGATGACGGTGGAGACACCTTATAGCGCCAAGGATTGGGTAAAATGGCTGCGAGTAATGAGGCCTCGTATTGGGTAAGTTTTGCCGCTGACTTTCCAAAATAATGCTTTGATGCCGCTTCGGCGCCGTAAATGCCTGGGCCAAATTCTACAATATTTAAATACACTTCAAGAATACGCGACTTATCCCAAGTCAACTCCATCAATAACGTAAACCAAGCTTCCAATCCCTTACGAAAGAAACTACGACTCGACCACATAAAAAGGTTTTTCGCCGCCTGCTGACTTAAGGTACTTGCCCCGCGGACTTTGGTGCCTTTTTGGTTGTATTTCAGTGCCGAACTTATCGCGGCTAAATCGAATCCAGTATGCTCAACAAAACGTTGATCTTCCGCAGCAATCACAGCCAATTGTAATTCGGGAGAAATTTGCGCTAAATCGCGCCATTGATGCCTGATCTCACCGATAGGTGCAGGTGGAAATAAGGCACGCTCGATACGCCAAGTCCACATAGGAGGATCGACGAATCGTAGTAGGATCACTAATAAAATTGAGCAAATAAATGCCCAAACTAATCCCTTAAATAACCAAGACAATAAACGACGAAAACCACGCTTTCGTCTCTGAGGTGCTGGGTCACTCGACTTATTAACACTTGGACGCCTGACATGATCTCGCATCGCATATAAAGGGGCCGTCATTTATACCATCTCATCCACACACTCTCATTTCTTGTTTCTCATCTATCCAGTCAAGCCATCCCATTGCAAGAATTCTTTGGGGCAACCTAGGCTTACAGAAAATATTCTAAAGCTTTACGCGAGTTGCAAGCTGATCATGCTACGAGAATAGAGGAAACACCAAGGATATCTTACTCGATAATCAAAGATAGGTTGAGAAATAACCATAACAAGAACAAATCACTATTGGAGATTGACCGAGGTCGACTTAACTTGACCTCGGCAGCTTTGACGACAGCTGACCGAGGTAATGATGGCTGATTAACGAGAGCTAGCAAGTCAATCAAACTGCTTGATACTCGCAGGTGCGAGTCAGGTTTTCAACGCTTTCACTGCATCCAATTAAGCCATATCGATACACAGCAAACCCAGCCCATAAATACCGATATACAACAACTTAACCTCATAAAAGACATGAATCATGTCAATTAACGCAGTAAAACGCTTCAAAACCATCTACGGGAACTTCAAAATATAGCGCAGGCTTAACCAATGTGCATAACTCTGTGAGTAAAAATGTACAACATTTTTAGCATTTAAAAATGAATGCAAACTAACTATATGAATATCAATCTATCTTAGTTAAATGACGCTTAAATGACGTCACTTAACTTCCTCGGCAATCCAGAGTATTAAATTCACCCCAAACCCCACCTACCTTAAAATGATAAAAAAAACGCCCCAAACTAAGTTGAGGCGTTTAATATTTAAAATCAATAAAATGACTAGATATCGTAGTGCAAACCACACTCACGTTGTAGGCCATTAAAGCGAGTTTCTTCCTCTGTCATGCCTAATTCGAGTGGTTTACTCGAATGGGTATCTCCCAGAGAAACATATCCTTGGTCCCAAAGTGGATGGTACGGCAAGTCAAATTGAGTCAGATAGAGGTGCACATCTTTATTCGACCACTCAATAATCGGCAGTAACTTAAAGCGCGTGCCATGAATAGCCAGTATCGGCAACGCCTCACGGGTACTGGCTTGGCTACGTCTCAGCCCTGCAAACCAAGTGCCTACCTCAAGCTCGGCTAAAGCGCGTTGCATAGGCTCAACTTTGTTTAACCGGTTGTATTGCTCTAGTCCGTTTACCCCTTGCTCCCACAACTGGCCAAAGCGCGCCTCTTGCCATGCCGATGTCATCACTGCTTGGTACACTTTTAAATTCAGTGATAAACGCTCTGTCAGCTCGTCGATAAACTGATAAGTCTCAGGGAATAAATAACCCGTATCCGTGAGAATAACCGGAATATTCGCCTGTGCCTGACTCACCATATGCAGCATTACAGCGGCTTGGATCCCAAAGCTTGAGGACAGCGCATGATTACCGGGCAAATAAGTTAAGCCCCATAGCACTCGCTCTTGCGCGCTCAATCCGGCTAAGAACTGATTTATGCGCTCAAGCTCTATCACTTGCTCTGCCTTAGGCGCACTCAATAATGCCTTGAGTTCGGCAGCGCTGACCACAGTCGGCACTTTATCACTGGTTTTTTGCTCAAGATCAGCCATGAAAATCCTTAGCGGCATCGATCACCGCCTTCACTACACCCACGCGGACTGTGAAGTTACCAAAGGTTTCGCCTGCATCACGCTCTACGGCGTAGCGGCCAAACAGGGTATCCAATTCGGCGAGAATGTCCGCCTCTTGGATATTTTCTCTGTGCATTTTGTTCAAACGAGTCCCTTCAAAACTTGCACCTAAGTACAAGTTATAACGGCCCGGCGCTTTACCCACAAGGCCAATTTCAGCGGCAAATGGGCGAGCACAACCGTTAGGACAACCCGTCATACGCACGACAATCGCTTGCTCGCTAATGCCGTGTTTTGCCTGCAGCGCATCGATATGATCGATAAACTCAGGGAAATAACGCTCGGCTTCCGCCATCGCTAATGGGCATGTCGGCAACGCCACACAGGCAATCGAGTGACCGCGGGTTTGCGTCAACACTTGGCCCAGCAGACCATGTTTACGGGCTAAACCTTCAATGGTAGCTTTATCTTCAGCTGCGACGCCTGCGATGATCATGTTTTGATTCGAGGTCATGCGGAAATCGCCCTTGTGGATCTTAGCAATTTCACGCAGCCCCGTTTGCAGGGTTTGGCCTGGTAAATCTTTAATACGACCGCTTTCGATAAATAAGGTTAAATGCCACTTACCGTCAACGCCTTCGACCCAACCATAACGATCGCCGCGATCGCCAATCACTACATCACGTTTAGGTTCAAATTTCACCCCAGCACGTACTTCAACTTCGGCTTTAAATTTCTCATAGCCGTGGTCAACGATTGTGTATTTAAGGCGCGAGCGTTTACGATTAGAGCGATTACCCCAGTCGCGTTGCACTGTCATCACAGCTTCGGCAAACTTCATCACGTCTTCAGTTTTGATAAAACCAAAGTCGTCCGCTAGGCGGGGAAAGGTTTCTACTTCGCCGTGGGTCGAGCCCATGCCGCCGCCCGCGGTTAAGTTAAAGCCAACCAACTCGCCATTTTCGGCAACAGCAATAAAGCCTAAATCGTTAGTGTAAACGTCAACATCGTTATCGGGAGGAACCGCAACCGCCATTTTGAACTTACGTGGCAGATAGGTTTTGCCATACACAGGTTCGACGATTTCATCTTCGGTCGAAAGTAACTTTTCTTCATCTAACCAGATTTCGGCGTAGGCGCGAGTATGTGGTAATAGATGATCAGACAGTTGTTTCGCCACCGCATAGGCTTGCTCGTGCAGTTTCGATTCCACCGGATTGGGGTTACACATCACGTTACGGTTAACGTCACCACAAGCGGCAATCGAATCCAGCGCTTCACGATCTAAGTCTTGAATAATGGTCTTCAAGTTACGCTTAGGAATACCGTGGTATTGGAAGGTTTGGCGGGTCGTCAAACGAATACTGTTCGAGCTGGTGAGCGTCGAGGCAATTTTGTCCACGCCTAACCATTGCTGTGGAGAACAAATACCGCCAGGTACACGGGCGCGTAACATAAAACTATATAAAGGTTCGAGTTTTTGCTCTTTACGTTCGTTACGTAAATCGCGGTCATCCTGCTGATAGAAGCCATGGAATTTGATCAGCTGCTGATCGCCGTCACTGAAACTGCCAGTCACAGAAGAATCTAAACCTTCTTTGATGGTCCCGCGCAGGTAATCACTGTCGGTCTTTAGGTATTCGTTTAACGCTAACTTTTGCTCACTCATGGCAACTGCCTCTTAAAATTGGGTTCGCTGGCTGCACAGGTCATCACGTGTGCAGCTTTGGCTATTCTTATGCGTTTCTTATCTGCGCAACGGTTGAGATTAATACACGTCTTTTTGGTAACGTTTATCGCTGCGCAGGGTTTCAAAATAGGCTTCGGCAGCTTCGGTATTCAAACCACCGACTTCGACTGCCACCTCAATCAAGGCTTGGTGAACATCTTTGGCCATACGTTCAGCATCACCACAAATATAAAGATGCGCGCCATTTTGCAACCATTGCCACAGGGCTTGGCCTTGTTCTTTAATGCGGTGCTGCACATAAATCTTATGGGCTTGATCGCGTGAGAACGCCACGTCGATACGGCTGAGATCGCCATTTTTCAAATACTGTTGCCACTCAGTTTGATACAAGAAATCCTGCTCAAAGTGAGGATTGCCGAAGAATAACCAGCTATCACCTTTAATTCCTTGAGCAACGCGCTCCTGCATAAAGGCACGGAAGGGTGCAACACCGGTACCAGGCCCAACCATAATAACCGGTGTTTCTGGATTTTCAGGCAAACGGAAATGCTTGTTCGACTCAACATAAACCTTAACTTGCGTGCCTTCCTGCGCAGATGCTAAGAAGTGTGACGCACCGCCAAAACGTGCTGAGCCGTGGCGCTCATCTTCCACTAAGGCCACAGTTAAGTGGACTTCTGTTTCGACTTCGCTTTGACTTGAGGCGATAGAGTAAAGTCTTGGCGTTAATGGACGCAGTAGCTCAAGCAGTTTTGCTGCATTTAAGGTTACTGAGTTATTTGATAACGGATACTGAGTGACTAAATCGGCAAATTGATGCTTAAGGATAAAGTGGCGCACTTGTTCTTTATCTTCGCTCAATGCCAGCAGTTCAGCGCTGCCGCTCAATTCGGCCCAGGCTTTGACTAATCCAGGGTATAACTGGGTCAGTTCTTTCTTATCAACCAAAGCTTGCTTAAGGGACAAGGATTCTGTGCCTAGGGTTACTAACTCATCAGCGACCAATGACAGGCCTGCTAAGACTTCATCGACTAACACTTCGTTATTACTAAACCACACACCAAGGGCATCACCCGCTTGATAGGTTAACCCTGAGTCGCCTAAGTCGATTTCAACATGGCGCACATCTCGGTCTGATCCACGGCCGGTAATTTTCTGGCTCACAAGCACTTCGGCGCTATAGGGGTTTTGCTTAGTAAATTCACTTTCGCCAATCGCTTTAGCAGTGCCGATGGATACCACACTGGCGGACGAGGTTTCAATTAGCGGCTTAACGGCCTCTAATACATCGGCGTGCCACTGGCCCGCGGCAGCTTCATAATCCACATCACATTCAATTAAAGGTAACAGTGATTTAGCACCGAGTGCAGCTAGGCGGGCATCGAAGTCTTTACCAGTTTGGCAGAAAAATTCATAGCTAGAATCCCCCAGCGCAAGCACAGAGTAATGTAGATTGTCTAACTTAGGGGCACGTTTCGATGCTAAAAACTTGTGTAATTCAATCGCATCATCCGGCGCTTCACCTTCACCATGGGTGCTGACCACCAATAAAAGCACAGCTTCTTGCTTTAATTGGCGAACATTGTATTCGCCCATTGAAGCCAGATTGACCGCATAACCTTGCGCCAGTGCCTTATCGGCGAGCGCTTTAGCGACACCACGGCCATTACCCGTTTGGCTGCCATAGAGGATAGTCACAGTTTGAGCCGTTTGCGTTTGCGCGACGGGCGCTAATTGGCCCGCATTGGCTGTGGCAGCAAGATAGCCACTCACCCAGGCCAATTGCACAGCACTTAACTCAGAAGTGAGTTGTTTTAGCTTCTCGACTTGTCCTTGAGACAATGGCGAAGCCAGCGATGAAAGTTCTTTTAACAACATGAGACGGCCCTATGACAGTGTAATGTCCACAAGCTTATCGCGGTTTAAGAAAAGCAAAAAAGAATAAAATAGGATTTTTAATTCCATTTTGGAATATACAAAGTGCAAAATTTAAGCTACAAAAGTGTGCACTGGTTAAAAGTTTTTGATCCGACCAGTGAAGAAACGGCCTGCTTGAGAAATATGCACTTGTGCCAAGCTAAAGTATTGCCACAATGGTCATGAGCCTGTCGAACAATAATTTCTGTTGCCCACAGAATAGTTTGTTTTAAAAACAAAAAGTGTCCATCCTAGATTGAATGCCCTAACTGACTCGAATCACCCGCCGAATAAACGCTGGTGACGACAGATTTTGCAGTTGAGTACGATGAAGGAAGAACAGCAGGCGGAACGATTATATAAACCATCAGGGAGTAGTCATGCAGATTGGAATACCGAGAGAAAGTCTCGCCGGTGAAACTAGGGTCGCCGCGACCCCAGCCACCGTTGAGCAGCTTAAAAAACTCGGCTTTGAAGTTGTTATTGAGGCCAATGCGGGTCAACTGTCAAGTTTCGATGATGCAGCCTTTGAAGCTGCGGGCGCGAAGGTGACAACAAACGTTTGGCAAGCCGATCTGATCTTTAAGGTCAATGCGCCAAGCGACGCCGAAATTGAACAAATCAAAGACGGGGCGACTATCGTCAGCTTTATTTGGCCCGCACAAAACCCTGAGCTGGTTGCGAAGTTATCTAAACGTAAGATCAACGTGATGGCAATGGACATGGTGCCACGCATCTCCCGTGCCCAGTCACTTGATGCCCTCTCCTCTATGGCAAACATTGGTGGATATCGCGCAGTTGTTGAAGCCGCACATCAATTTGGCCGTTTCTTTACTGGCCAAATTACCGCTGCTGGTAAAGTACCGCCCGCCAAAGTGTTAGTCATTGGTGCTGGTGTAGCTGGCCTTGCCGCCATTGGTACAGCAGGATCGCTTGGCGCCATAGTGCGCGCCTTCGATACCCGCTTAGAAGTGGCCGAGCAAATCGAATCTATGGGCGGCCAATTCCTTAAACTGGATTTTGGTAACGAGGAAGGTGGTTCATCGGACGGTTATGCTAAAACCATGTCGGATGAATTTATTGCCGCCGAAATGGCGCTGTTTGCCGAACAAGCCAAAGAAGTCGATATCATCATCACCACAGCGCTAATCCCTGGTCGTCCAGCGCCTAAGCTCATCACCAAAGCCATGGTTGATAGCATGAAGAGCGGCTCAGTGATCGTCGATTTAGCCGCTGCGACGGGTGGTAACTGCGAATACACGCAATCGGGTGAGCTGTTTGTTACCCCTAACGGCGTAAAAGTGATTGGTTATACCGACCTTCCCGGTCGTCTACCGGCGCAATCGTCACAGCTTTACGGCACCAACTTAGTCAACCTGATGAAGTTAATGTGTAAAGAAAAAGACGGCACAGCCAGCATCAACTTTGATGATGTAGTCATGCGCAATATGACAGTGATTAAAGAAGGTGAAGTGACCTTCCCGCCGCCACCGATTTCGGTTTCTGCGGCGCCAGCAAAACCAGCGGCGAAAATCGAGCCTAAAAATACCACCCCAAAGGCGCCATCTAAGCTCAAATACGTGCTCGCCGCCTTAGGCGTTGCAGGATTTGCTGCCGTGGCATCGGTAGCACCACCAGAGTTCCTGTCGCATTTCACAGTATTCTTGCTGTCCTGCGTTGTTGGCTATTACGTGGTATGGAACGTATCCCACTCACTGCATACGCCTTTAATGTCAGTCACTAACGCGATTTCGGGCATTATCGTGGTCGGCGCCCTACTGCAAATCGGTCAGGGTTCAACTTTGGTCACTGTACTGGCGTTTATCGCCGTGCTGATCGCCAGTATTAACATCTTCGGTGGCTTTACCGTCACTCAGCGCATGCTGAAGATGTTCCGTAAGGATTAAGGGGGTTTAACGTGTCTCAAGGACTGGTAACAGCAGCTTACATTATTGCCGCCATTCTCTTCATCTTCAGTCTCGCGGGACTGTCGAAGCAAGAGACGGCAAAACACGGCAATTTATTCGGTATCTTAGGTATGGCAATCGCCCTACTGGCTACCATTTTCAACCCCGATACTAACGGAATTGCGTGGATCTTAATCGCTATGGTGATTGGCGGCGCGATTGGTATCCGTTTAGCACTAAAAGTCGAAATGACTGAAATGCCTGAACTGGTTGCCATCTTGCACAGCTTTGTGGGTATGGCCGCGGTATTGGTTGGCTTTAACAGCTTTATCGACTTACACCCACAGGAAGTCTCACAAGTCGTGGTGGCTGTCGGTGGTGATATCAATACGACCCTCGCCGCAGTACAAGATGCGCTAAGTGAAGCGGTGAAGACCGCCAGCAAAGAGCACCTCACTGGCGCTATGCTTAACATTCACTTAGTCGAAGTCTTCCTCGGGATCTTCATCGGTGCGGTGACCTTTACGGGTTCTATCGTTGCCTTTTGTAAGTTACGCGGACTGATTTCATCTAAACCTCTGATGCTGCCACATCGCCACAAGCTGAACCTAGTCGCAGTGCTAGTGTCTTTCGCCCTGTTGGTATACTTCGTACAGACAGGCGGCACTATGCCAGCATTGCTGTTGATGACCTTGATTGCCTTCGCCTTCGGCTGGCATTTAGTCGCATCCATTGGCGGCGCGGATATGCCAGTGGTTGTGTCTATGCTGAACTCCTACTCAGGTTGGGCAGCGGCAGCGGCAGGCTTTATGTTGTCGAACGACCTCTTGATTGTGGTCGGCGCATTAGTAGGTTCATCGGGTGCTATTCTGTCTTACATCATGTGTAAGGCCATGAATCGCTCATTTATTTCAGTTATCGCTGGCGGCTTTGGCACAGATGGTGTGGCCTCGACTGCCGATGAAGAAATGGGTGAATACCGTGAAACCAACGCCGAAGATGTGGCGGATATGCTGAAAAATGCCACTTCAGTCATCATCACTCCGGGTTACGGTATGGCAGTGGCGCAGGCGCAATATCCTGTTGCGGAAATCACTCAAAAACTACGTGATCGCGGCGTGAAAGTGCGTTTTGGTATCCATCCAGTTGCTGGTCGATTACCAGGCCATATGAACGTACTGCTCGCTGAAGCGAAAGTCCCCTACGATATCGTGCTCGAAATGGACGAAATCAACGAAGACTTTAAAGACACAGATGTCGTGCTCGTTATCGGCGCCAACGACACGGTTAACCCTGCGGCAATGGAAGATCCAGGCAGTCCAATCGCAGGTATGCCAGTGCTGGAAGTGTGGAAAGCACAAAACGTGATTGGCTTTAAACGTTCGATGAACACAGGTTATGCCGGCGTGCAAAACCCGCTGTTCTTCAAAGAAAATACCCAAATGCTGTTTGGGGATGCTAAGGCCAGTGTTGAAGCCATTTTAAAGGCACTTTGAGTTTAATTTAATATCAACAGAGTAGAAATCGCTTAGGCGATAAACACTATTCTAAAGAAATGAAGGGAGCCACTGGCTCCCTTTCTTTTCACATTTTTTTAAGCCTATTAAGCTAGTCTCTGCGCCAATATGATGCGAGGCTTATCTGCCCACAATGCTGATATGCTTAATGTAAGCTAAAACAGTAAGTTAAATCTAAAGCTGGTTTAAGGAAATAATAAATGTTGCTTGGGCTGTTTATCCTGTCTGCCGTGTTAATCAAAACCTCATTACTCGGGCTTGGCTGGATATCGATTACCATCGGCCTGAGTGGGTACCTGTTTTGTCGATGGTTTAATATCAATTTAGATATCAAACTGATTGATAAATTTAAACGACTCTTTATCACTGGTGCGGCTCTGCATCTTCTCGTCTATATCGGCTTAATCACTAAGCTTTTCCTTATCGACAGCTTTGAAGACTTGCCCACATTCCTGATAAGTCACTTAGTCTTACACCACGCAATCAGTGCCGTGATTGCTGCTGCATTAACCTTCTTGGCGATTCGCATCTATCTACAACAGCAAAAATTAACTCAAGCCTATCGACAGAAATTAAGCTAACTCAACAAGGTTTTGATGACAAATGCAGACGAATAAAAGCTGGGTAAATTCATCATTAGCTTAAGTGCCATAAATAATGGGGGGGACTAAAGCAGACCATGTAGAAGTGTTGTCAGCAACACTGAATTCATCAATGGATTCAAACATCAGGGATAAGAATGGCCCCTGATGTTTGGTGGGAGTTAAGCCAAGATACGTTAGTCGACGGCAATATCGTTATCTTTAAGCTCTTTTGACAGGGTTTCATAATTCGTTTTGAGTTTTGGCAAAGTATCTTCTTTGATTTTACTCAATACATTTTGCAACTGATCCTTACCGTAAGAAACGCTATAGTGACGGGTTTCAATATTACTAATGATCTTCTCAGACTCTAAATACAAACGACGAATATCAGACAAAATATCACTCGGTGTTTCTAGCGCATTGGCAGAATAGCGCATGTTATCCCAGACAAATAATCCCATCTGTGGATGCATTTTCACTAAACTATTACTACTCACAGTCTCAACTGTGTCAGCGTAATGACTCAAGATTTCAACATTGTCACTCACTTCGTCATATAGGGCATGACGCAGATGATAGTTATTCTGCATATTGCTCAGGGCATCAAATTTAATTGCCTGTGACAACCCTTCTTGCGCGGCTAAATACACGCCAACAACAGTCGCAATGATTATAAAAATCTGACTCACCCAAAAACTGGTTTTGATAAGCTCAGTGTTATCAAGCTTAATGGTGCGTTTAGGCATATCTGCCTCATTAGAGATGGGGGTCATGTCCATATGTTTTATCCTGTCAAATCAAAAGTACAAGGCAATATCACTAACTTAAATCATTATTGAGTGGTCATCCTACACTATTGGGGTATGACTTACCTCAGTACAAATCACGATTTTTACCCACAAAAAAGGAGCCATCTGGCTCCATTTTTATATTCATTGGTCAGTCTATTATGCTGCTTTTGCCACATCAAAATTGGATAGCAACATCACAGCTGTACGGCCTAATAAATGGTTGATCGTGCGATCGCCCGCTAAGCCTAACTCAGCAATCGCTTGCTGACGCGCTGTACTCACCGCTCTAAAGAGGGTAATTTCATTATTTGCACCACCACAAAGACTAAAGAACAGTCTTAATACTGCGCGGTAATGCTCTTCCTGCATTGCCTGCATCCAGGATGTTTCCAATGCCTCTTGGCTAGAAAAATCCAGCGCAGCAACAAATAGATTGCCGATACGACTATCCAAACGAACAAGAAAATCGCTTTTGCGTGGAAAATGGTGACTAATACCTGTGCGACTAATACCCGTTGCTTCAGATAACGTAGTATAAGACATAGTCTCAAAGCCGATAGTCAAAATTTGTCTTAACGCTTCATCCATAATTTGATTTATGGTTTGCTCAGTTTGTACTCGCGAGCGCTTAGCCATAGTAAAGTCTCCCCTCTTATTTTTAGGGGGAAAGCTTACCAAAGCCGCTCAGGGATTACTGCTGTTCACTGGGCCGTAACCAGCGTATTTCACTTTTGTTCAGCTAGGGTTCAGTTTAAAACAGGCTTCACCACAGATTTAATTAACACATTCATAACATTGAATTTTGTACCAACCAGTTATGTGCTTTTTCTTCGCCCATGAGTAAAACGAACGTCGGTTGGAGATAGTGTCCAAGATCAGCTTTTCGCCAAAATAGATATTCAGGAAGGGGTTGCAATACACTCGCGCCAAAAGTGCGTTGCATTAAGCTCGAATACTCACCTAATAATCTCGGCTCTAATTGCTCGGCTTTAGGGTAAAAATTCGTTAAAAAGTCCCGATACTCGGCAAATTTAGCCACTTGAGCAACATCGTATCGATGCAACACTTGTATCAACATTGGCGAACTCCAATGCGACAAATGTTGCGGGCTTGTTAATGCATCAAGGTTGCGTCTGTGGTATTGCTGCCACGCCAAGGCAAAATCATTTTTCTCCCGTGCGATACGCCAAACCAAATAAATGTCAGCTAGCCATTCATGTTGATATGCACTCAAGTGAGTAGGTAACACAGAGCCTTGCAGAGCAAGGTTCTCCAAATGACCGAGCTCATGCCATAGGGTTAATTGCGGCTGTTCAAGCAAAGGTAATTGGTAGGTCACCATATCGACACTGGCTAACTGTACTTGCGGTGTCAGCTGCTCATTCACTAAGACTAGGCCCGCAATCTTATTGTCATCAACGGGCATGACCATGGCACTTCTGCGGCCTAAATCGCGCTTAAATTGATCTAGCGTGGCGGGCAGCTGCGCCAACACTTGCTCTGGCAATAATGCCAAGCAAGTGCCAAGCTCTGGTAAAGGGCAAATCAAAGCCTGCTTATCGGCAATGGGCGTCCAAGTCAGGCTAGATGCGAATGCCAGAGCGACTAAGCTCACTGATTCGCCATGATATTTTGAATAATCGCCGTGGTTGAAATACCATCCTCAAAGCCCAGCACTTGCACTTGGCCACCGGCGGCAATCACTTCAGCGCCACCAGCAATATCCTCAAGCTTATAATCACCACCTTTGACCAGCAGATTTGGCAGCAATCGAGTAATGATGCGCTGCGGCGTATCTTCACTAAAAGGCACAACCCAATCGACAGAAGCTAAGCCAGCGAGCACAGCCATACGACGATCAACCTGATTAACTGGACGGCCTTCACCCTTGAGGCGTTTAACCGAGGCATCATCATTTACCGCGACGATCAAACGATCGCCCAAAGCTTTCGCCTGTTTAAGATAGCTCACGTGGCCCGCATGTAAAATATCAAAGCAACCATTAGTCATCACCACACGTTCACCGCGTAGTTTGGCTTGCTCTAAGGCGTAGGCCAGTTGATCTTCACTCACCACCCCAAAACCCGATTCTCCATGGTGCAAAGCTAAAGCTTCAATAAGCTCAATGCGGCTCACGGTAGAAGTGCCAAGTTTACCGACCACAACGCCTGCGGCGGTGTTCGCAATTGCGCAAGCCTGCGGTAAATCGGCGCCCGCGGCTAATGAGGTTGCTAAGGCTGAAATCACAGTATCGCCAGCACCCGTCACATCATAGACTTCACGGGCAACGGTAGGAATGTGCAACTCAGGCGCATTAGCGGTCACTAAGGTCATGCCCTTTTCAGAGCGGGTGACTAAAATGGCATCAAAATGATGTTGCTTGAGTAAACCACGGGCTTTTTCCAACAGGTCGGCTTCAGAGGTCACAGTGCCAACAACAGCTTCAAACTCGCTCATATTTGGGGTAATGAGTGACGCGCCATGATAACGACCAAAGTCACTGCCCTTAGGATCGACTAATACCATCACACCTTTCGAACGCGCTAAGGCAATAAAATCTCGCGGCTGATCGATAGCGCCCTTTGCATAGTCGGACAACACCACGACATCAACAGAATCGAGTAAAGCCTCAGATTGTTTCAGTAAACGCACGCTATCGGCCTTGTCGAAGGCTTCTTCAAAATCGAGGCGGATAAGCTGCTGATTACGTGATAACACCCTCAGCTTAGTGATGGTTGGTTTATCAGCAATACTTAACCATTGGGGTTCAACCCCTAAAGTTTGCACACCGAGCGTTAGGGCATGGGCAGTATCATCTTGGCCGACGAGCCCGGCAAGTTGGACTTGCCCTCCTAAGGTCGCGATATTGAGCGCCACGTTGGCCGCGCCGCCGGGTCTGTCTTCGACTTGATTAATCTTCACCACAGGTACGGGGGCTTCAGGGGAGATACGTCCCGTAGGGCCAACCCAATAGCGGTCTAACATCACATCGCCGACGACTAACACTCTGGCTTTTTCAAATGCTGGCAGAGAAACCTTCATAGTGCTCTTATCTTTATGCAGAAATTAAACCGTGATTGTACCTAATTTTCAGCAAAAATTGAGTTAGAATGAGCAGTAATTTTCAAAAGTAGTGAGTATTTTTGTGGTCGAGAAAGCCGAGTTTTCATCTTCTTTATATCATCCTAAGCATTGGCCCATGTGGTTTGGCGTATTTTTGATGCGTTTAACTCAACTTCTACCGCTTCCTTGGCAGATGACGCTGGGTAAGGGATTGGGTCGCTTAGTGATGAAATTCGCAGCTGGCCGCACCCACACAGCGCGCCGTAACTTGACCCTCTGTTTCCCTGAAATGACGGAAGCACAGCGAGAAGATTTACTCACGCGTAACTTTGAAGAAACGGGCAAAGCCATTTTCGATACCATCAATGCATGGTGGTGGCCCGATGAAAAAGTGCAGCAGCACATGAGTATCAAAGGCGAAGAACACGTACAAGACACGTTAAATGCTGGCCACGGAGTTATCCTCTTTGCCGTGCATTGTTTGCCGCTAGAAATGGGCGCACGTATCTTCGGCCAATTCCAACCCGGCGTGGGGGTTTATCGCCCACACAATAATCCTGTGATGGAATACCTGCAGGTCAAAGGCCGTTTACGCTCGAATAAAGGTCTCGTTTCTAAACGCGACTTGCGCCAAATGATACGCTGCCTACGCAATCCCGATGTGATTTGGTACACGGCCGATCAAGACTTTGGCCGTTCCAGTGCGGTATTTATCCCATTTTATGCCATGCCAGATGCGGCAACGATTACCGGTGCCACCACGTTAGCTAAACTCGGCAAAGCCAAAGTCCTGCCTTTTTTTGTGGAACGTACTACAGATGATAAAGGCTATCGAATTGAAGTGATGCCACCGCTGGATAATTTCCCCGGCGAAGATGAATTAGCCGACGCGATTCGCGGTAACAAGATTATTGAATCCATCATAGATAAAAACCGCGCCCAATATATGTGGTTACATCGCCGCTTTAAGACCCGTCCCGACCCAACGGACAAATCTTTATATCAGTAACTCAATCAGCTTTGAATACAAAAATGCCAGCAAATAAGCTGGCATTTTTTATGGTGACTTTCGATAGTAAGGACCATCTAGCACATAGGATTAGAGCGCATTCTCAGTCGGTAAACGAATACCTACGTTAGTGACTTTACCTTCATACAGCCCCGCCACCACCCAATGCAACGACTGCCAGTGGAACTGATCCCCAAGTACAGGATTGGCGCCAAGCTGAGATACAACAAGGTCTGCGACTGTCATATCATCAGCGAGATTATCTAAACTCAAACCATAAATAGGCGCGAGATCCGCAAGCTTAACGTCTGTTTCAATAAAGAAATCACCGAAGAATCGTTGTACTTCTTTATTTTCTGGCGCTTGGCTAAAAAGGTTACTCAAGGCTTCTAAACTTTTCTCCTGACCCAGCACACAGAGTATATCGCCCGCTTCGAGGCGAGTGCTACCCGATGGATGCAACAAAGTGTCATCCCTAAATACCGCCGCAATCCGTGTCCCATCTGGCATAGCTAAGCGCTTTAGCGGCTCACCAATACACCACTTACTTTCACTCAAACGATAGACAAACACTTCCCATTCGCTGCTCGGGTAAATTTCAACTCCCGAGCGCGAAACGGGTAACGGCTTTGGGGGCAGTTCCACCTTAGCTAAACGCGCTGCTGTGGTCAAAGATGCACCTTGAACCAGCAACGACACTAATACAACGAAGAAGGCTAAGTTGAAGTACAACTGAGCACCCGGTAAGCCCGCCATCATAGGGAATACAGCTAAGATGATAGGCACAGCGCCGCGTAACCCCACCCAAGAAATAAACCAGCGGTCGCGACTGCTAAAGCTCTTAAATGGCAATAGACTGATCCACACGGCGACAGGGCGAGCAAATAAAATCATTCCGAATGCCAGAGCAAAACCTGGGATCATGATATCGACTAAATCTGAAGGGGTAAGCAATAACCCTAATACGAGGAACATGCCGATTTGACTGACCCAAGTCATACCATCCAGTACGTTCAAAATCGCATGACGGCCACGGGTTGGCTTATTGCCGAGGAACAGACCCACTAAGTAAATCGACAAAATACCGCTACCACCCAGTTTGTTGGACGCAGCATAAATAATCAGACCACCGCTTAAAACTAAAATAGAGTACAGACCATCAGCTAACTTGCTTAAATTGACGAGCTTCCACAGCATCCAGCCGCCGCCCAAACCTAAACAGATCCCCAGACCAAATTGCTTAATAAAGCTAATAAGCATAAAGCTGAAGGACAACTCACTGTCGACATTGGCAAGAATGGCAATCAAAGTTACGGTTAAGAATACCGCCATGGGATCGTTACTGCCGGACTCAATTTCTAAGGTCGCACCAACCCGCTCGTTAAGGCTACGCCCTTTAAGCAGGGAAAATACCGCGGCGGCATCGGTCGAGCCCACAATCGCGCCCACCAGCAAACCTTGCAACCAATGCAAATCGAACAACCATGCTGCCATCATGCCGGTGATACTGGTCGTAATGGCAACGCCAAAGGTCGCCAACGATAATGCAGGCCATAGCGCCACCCTAAAACTGGCAACGCGGGTGCGCATACCGCCATCGAGTAAAATAATCGCTAAGGCTAAGTTACTGACTAAATAGGAAGTTGAATAATCATCAAACTGGATTCCACCAAGGCCATCTTCGCCAGCCAAAATACCCACAGCGAGGAAAATCAATAAAATAGGGATGCCCAAACGGGAAGACATAGGACTAAGTAAAACACTCACTGCTGTAAGCAAGGCGCCAATCAGAAAAAAACTATTGATGGAATCTGCATCCACAAACGCCTCCTTAATACAGGTTGTTTAGTTAAACGATAGACAAATCACCGAGGTTAAAAATGACTCAACTCACAATTTTATGATTTTATATTAGCACAAAAATATCGAATTATTGGAGCGTTAAATATTAAATTTCAATCATCTACATAAAAAATGTCATAAAAACAACTTTCTATTAACCTTTAGATAAAGGCTAACGTAAAACCTAAAGGATAGCAGAACATCTCCACATGACTTAATAAGAATTAAAAGAAATAAATATCAAATAGTTAAAAATAACAAACTGAACGTAAACTCAAATCATTCAAGCAAAACTCAGCTCACAAACCTGTATAAACTAACGGTATCATGACCAATTTAGTGTCAGATAAAATAATGTCGTGTAAAGAGTGAATATTTGAACATTATCCTTAAGCTAATTGTTTTAACTCCATTTATTTGCCAATGAGATGATTTAAACTCACTTTATCCGATGAGCAATAGCCTTGTCAGAAAATGACCACACACTGTTTTCCCAAAACAAATCAATTCAGTTCCAGTAACGCCATACATGCTCGCCATTCAAACAGACACGTTTTAGATTGGTTAACACTGCAAATATTTATCATCAAGCAGGAAGGCATACACAAGACAATTGAGTACAGCAGGTTTTAACGACAAGACTAAATACTGACAATTGACGCCGCCAAGGAAAACCGTTAAAACAAAAAATTAAGCGATAAATACGCCGTACTGATCATATTTCAGTTGAAATAATGTCCAAAATAAGGAAGGATGCGAGCTTCGCGCGCCAGTGCATTTTGCTCGTCAAATTGCCGCTCTCGTTTTAAGAGAGAAAGCTGCGTTAAACACGCTTTTTTATTAACAGGAATCGTAGTATCCGCTTATGAGTATGCTTCGCACCACAGCTTTATTATTGACTTTGGTTTTCCCTAGTCTGTCCGCTTTAGCAACGGAATATCCTTTACCAGCCGCCCAAAGCAGGCTAATTGGCGAGAACCAGTATTATACGGTTCCAGAGGGTAAACACACTCTCGAAGATATCGCAGCCAAATACCAGCTTGGTCTCAGTAACTTACTCGAAGCTAACCCAGGTGTGGATCCATTTCTGCCAAAACCAGGTAGCCAACTGATCATTCCATTGCAATTGATCCTGCCAAACGCTCCCCGTGAAGGCATAGTGATCAACGTGGCTGAAATGCGGTTGTATTACTATCCAAAAGGCAAAAAGACTGTTGAAGTGTTGCCTATTGGTATTGGCCAAATCGGTAAAGACACACCTGAAAACTGGGTGACCACTGTACAACGCAAGCGTGCGAATCCAACTTGGACACCCACACCGCGCATTCGTAAAGAATATGCTGCTAAAGGTGAAATCCTGCCAGCGGTATGGCCAGCCGGTCCAGATAACCCTATGGGACTGTATGCGCTGTATATCGGCAACTTGTATGCGATTCACGGTACTAACGCAAGTTTCGGTATTGGTTTGCGTGTCAGTCAAGGTTGTGTGCGTTTACGCCATGAAGATATCGAGCATCTATTCAAGACTGTACCAGTGGGAACCCGGGTACAATTTGTGAACCAGCCGATTAAAGCAACCGAAGAGCCAGACGGTAAACGCTACTTAGCCGTGCATCAACCATTGTCTCGCACTGTGGCGGAGTTTGAATCAAATGAGCCCGTTGCGATATCACTGCCAAAAGAGATCGCTAAGTTTATCGCTAAAGCTGACACTGATTCTTCTGTGATCAAGAAGCTACTCGATGAACGTACTGGTGTGCCAATGCGAATTAATCAATAATTCACTGGCGAATATCACCTAAAAAAATACCCGCAATCTGCGGGTATTTTTTGTCATGTCAGGCTACTCACTAACGTAATAGACTAACATATCAATCACATAAAGGTGCACACAGGGCCAAGAAGTGAGTCATAGCAGCACTGTTTGCTAATACGCGTTGATCGAAGTTTTGCAACGCAGGCGTTTCAGTACAAGCACCGACACGAGCACCACTTCGCACTAAACAAGCTTCAAAAGACGTATCAAAATGATTGAAGATCAAACCATCTTTTACAGGACACCCATCAATCTCACCGTCTACCGCAATCGGGAAATAACCACCTAAAGTATCGCGCAGATCGAGACTAAAACGTCCAGGTACTTGGCTTGGCTCAAAAGAATACACATAGGCTTCACGACTCAAGACATCTTCATGGCAAGTTAAAATACCGTCTCGACTCGCAGCAAGCAGTAACTGTGCGTGCTCTAACAATAGCTTACCTTCAACCGATGTATGTTCATTCGCTTTAGGTTTACCGTTCTCAAATACAAAACCACGATTTGGGTTTTCGCCGTATTTATTAAATCTATGACCACGACTGAATCCAGTAGGATTGACGAGAGGCAATAAACTCAAGTTCACCCGTTCAAATAGGTCTGCTGAAGCTTCACTCAAAAAATGCAACAAACCCCATGGGCCTGCAGATTCTTCGCCATGAAATCCTGTGCTGATCAATAAAGAAGGTAAGCCTGACTTAGCGGCCGGTGACTGATACAAGCTAACATCGTATTTACCCACTTCACCCAATGTTTTCTCAACCATGCCCAAACGGGTCATTTCCTGCTCAAGCAGCAGATAGAAATTATCAATATCAGTGCTTTCACAGTTAAAAATATCGCTTTTCCACTGAAAGGATTCGAACGGAGATCTGCTTACCATATCTTGTACTTATGCCAGAAAAAGAACTGTGCCATCATAGCAGTTCTTTTCAAAAACTGAATGCTATTCAACTGATTTCGATGAAATCCGAGCAGTCGTCGACAGTGGTGCAATCTGTATCGATACCTGCGAATGTATCAATTGCCTGTCGTTAATGGTATCCAGCTTGAGTAAGACATTTAACGAATTAAAAAATAAGCTCGGCAGGACGCACTTATGAACACTCAAATCACCTTTTTTATCGCCATTTCGGCCAGTGTTTTCAGTCATACGCTACAGGCCCAATGCCGCACCGAGCAAGATGCGCAAGCCTTATATGCGCTCGAAGCGAATATAGAGACCTATACGC
This sequence comes from Shewanella oncorhynchi, assembly GCF_030848765.1. Classification (NCBI taxonomy): domain Bacteria; kingdom Pseudomonadati; phylum Pseudomonadota; class Gammaproteobacteria; order Alteromonadales; family Shewanellaceae; genus Shewanella; species Shewanella oncorhynchi. The sequence goes on along the minus strand of NZ_CP132914.1, from coordinate 971,318 downwards.
TACAAAATGGCCTAACAGTGCGATTACTGCCCATGGCAGATAAACAAACAGTCACAGTCGCCAGCCAATTTAATTTAGGCGCCCGCAACGAAGCCCAAGGTCAGAGCGGTTACGCCCATCTGTTTGAGCACATGTTGTTTAAAGGGAGTGAAAATGCCCCCAGCGATACCTATGCTCAGCAGTTCAGTGCTTTAGGTGCACGTTTTAATGCCAGCACGCATTTTGACTACACCAACTACTATGTGACGCTGCCAAACCAAGCATTAGAACTGGGCTTATATCTCGAAGCCGATCGCTTTATCCGCCCTAGCCTTAACGCCACTACGGTTAAAAATCAGCAGGAAACCGTACTGCAGGAAATGGCACAAACCATAGATAATCAGCCCTATATCCGCAGCGCGATGGCGTTTTTACTCGAGCAAGTAAAAGGCACTCCCTACGGTCACGGTATTATTGGCAGTCGCGAAGATATCTTGCAAGCCACACCAGAAAACCTAACGGCCTTTCACCGTGCTTATTATCGTCCCGATGCGATGCAGCTTTCCCTTGTCGGCAAACTAAGCCCACAAACCCGACAATGGATTGAGCAAAATTTTGCGGCTTGGTCTAGGCCAACGATTGCTGAACCTGAATTTTCTGAGTTAACAATCCAGCCTAAACAAGTACATGCTGAGTTAGTGGATGAGCGCGGATCTTGGCCCGGATTACTGCTCGCTTGGCATACAGTAGGTAAAGATCACCCCGATGCTGCCGCAATTCGGCTGCTAGAAGGCTATTTATTTCAAAACACCACCAGTGCACTTGCTAAACTCAGTCTGCATAATCCCGAACAAATGCTCAGCTACTCCCTGCCCTTTGAGTTAGAAAATCATGGCATAGCGAATATCGTCTTGGTTCCACGGGCACGGACCTCACTCGATGCCTTAGTGCAAAAAGTGTTGGGACTTGTGGCACAAACGCAGCAAGATGCTCTGGATGAAGCAAGTCTTTGCACACTTAAACAAGTGTGGTTAAACAATCAATTACAACAACTGGATGACACGCAGGCCTTAGCCATCAAGCTTTCCGCAACGTCGGCTCAAGATAAAGACCATCCCTTCACTGCCCAGTGGCAACGGATCAACGCAGTCACGGCCGACGATATCCAAAGCGTCGCAAAACGGTATTTTAACCAAGATTATGTCCGAGTCGACCTACTGCCACCTTGGTATATTCGCTGGGGTAAAACGCTACTGGAATGGCTGCCTAACGATATGAGTGACAGTTTAGAGGATGCGGTATTATGACGACTCAGACAATGTCAAAGCAGCTACAAGGCTTAATGTTCTGCGCTGTGGCTTTATCACTAAACGCCTGCCAGCAGACGCAAATCGTCTTCACGCCGAGCGAACCGCCGAGTTTGGCCCATTTTGAAACGCCAAACTCTTTAGCCCATTCTTTGCCTAGCTCTTTGAACAATCATTTACCCAAAAGCAGCGTCATTATCCCCGTAACGGATGAAATTTTTACCGATGAAGTCCATACCGAATTGGATTTACCCTATCAGTTACATCGCCTTGCCTCAGTTCAAATGAATAACAGTGTGAGCAACAGGGTCAGTTTAGCGGCTGTGAGCCCGCAAGTTCCCTTCAATAATCCCGATATTTTACAGATTGCCTTTCAAGAAAAGGCCCGCGCACTTGCCATTAGCCGCGCAGATCCCTGTCTTGAGACTTTCAATATGCGTGTCAGCTTGCACAGCATTAATTTAAGCCTCACTTGCCCCGACGATGTTAACCATATCTACGGCTTACTACTGCAATTTTGGCAGCCAGATGCCTTTGTTGATGCGACAACCGCCCCCGTCGATGTCGACAATATTCGCCGTCAACTCAAGCTCAATAAACACTTAAACGCCTTTAGTGGCGCCGAGATAGATAAAGAGTGGCGCGAAAAACTGCTCGGCCCTGAACATCCCTACAATAGAGTGATCAATAATAATGCATTGTTCGATTCGCTCAGCCTAAGGCAACTGCAACAAATCCAACAACAGGCGGTAACACAAGCACAGTGGCATCTTTTTCTACCCAACTTTTTGGCAAATAATGCTAAATTTGACCTTCAGGCTAGCCTTAAACTGTGGCCAATATTGCCTAATTCAGTGCCGAAAGTGGATAAACTAGAGACAGTAAAGCCTCAGCAAATCAAGAGGATTTACCTTATTGATGCGCCGGGCAGCGTGCAAACCCAAGTCCGCCTAGGTTATGCCATAGATCATGTCCTAAGTGATGCATCAACTCAGCAGCAACTGAACCCACAGGAAGTCGCCTTAAGCTGTCGCAGTTTATCCGCACTCATGGGCCGCAGTTTTTCGGGCAGACTCTACTATGATTTACGGGAAAAACGCGGCCTCACCTATGGCATCTACGGCCAGTGCGCCAATGCACCGCTGTCCAGCAGCATCAAATTTTACGGCAGTACAGCCATAGAACATACGGGCGCGTTTGTGGTGGGTATACTCGATCACCTCGCACTGGTTAAGACGCAAGGTGCTAGCCAAGGTGAAATCGATGCACTTAAAACCTATTTGATCGGTGAAGATTTGCTCAGCCAAGACAACAGCATTCAACGTGAAAACCAATATATCCACCAAGTCGCGACAGGATTAACTCAAATTGAAGTTCAGCAGCTAAATGCAGGATTACAGGCTCTAACGCCCGAAAGGCTACAACAGTTAGCAAACGCGGCTTTTAGTGGTAATCCATTGATTATTTTGCGGGGCGATGTTGATCGAATTCTTCCTGACTTAAAAACCAAGCTACCAGAGTGGCAGTTTGAAAGGGTCAAGGTTGGCCTAACTGACAACTAAAGCCAAATAATCCTTCTAAAAGATTCAAATGCGCGATCGACAGATTAGAGCTTATTGGTCGCACTGTCGCTGGCTGGCGGTGCGCCATTATCACCCAGCGTCATCTGTTCATGGCCTTGTTCCATTTGTTGTAAATCTTCCATCGCCGAATCCTGCTGCATGATCTGCGGATCAGGATCATCTGCCGATAATACCGCCATATTGTCAGCATTCGCGCTATTTAGCGTAGCAGGTTGATCAGGAGCCATACCATTTACTGCCTTAAGCCCCTCGATTGCCGGAGACGCCTCAGTTTTCAGCGGGCTGTTACTAAGATTCGGTAACCACTCACGCAATTGCTCGGGTCCAAAACTAAAACCTAACGCTATGACGACAGTTGCCACAGCAACATACAGCCAAGGGCGAATCGCCAGATGATCACCTCTTAGTAAAGTGCTTTCACTGGCATATAAATGCGCATCCGAGCGTTGAGCTATTGGCGCGAGTGCTTGTAGCATGTCCGGCAAGGCATCGAGTTCAGGACCTTTAATACGCTGACCAATAAACTGCCCGCCTTCGTAAATCTCCATCTGATGACTGGCGACTTCACCGTCAACCACACCAGAACTGTTAATAATCAACTTATTACAACAGACTCTTCCGCGAAATACGCCACAAACCCGCAGCTCATGACAACTGACTTCACCAGAGATCTCGCCGCCAAGTTCGATCTTAATTTGTCCTGCAGATCTAATCTTGCCCTGCAATTTACCCGCAATGAATGCCGCGATCTCTAATTGAATGTCGCCCTCAATCAAGGTTTGTGCACTGATAACCGTAATGCCATTGCCCTTACTCGCCATAGGATTCATTCCATATCATTATTTTTGTGACAAAGATGTTATGGTAAAAGTCCTCGAGAATAAAGCACTGGTTTCGCTTAGTATTTGACCTAAGCCCCAGAGCGGGACTTAAGTCACGCCAGCGACTATGTTACCCTGAGCATCTTGCCATATGGCTCCCGAGTACCTGAATATGAGTAACAGGATGCCTCAAAAAGGTGAGTACTGATATCGCACTAAAACAAAGCTAAAGAACACACTAGCAGCAAACACCGAAAACAAACCGCCAACGAGACCCCGACATGGCACATTCAAACTCCGCTAGCTCGCAATCGATAGCCCCAATCGTGACACCACTTGAAGCGTATCGCGCCATGGTAAGCATAGATCTCATTGACGATCCCGCGCAGCAACAGGCGGTGTTGGCGCTCGATGTGCTATTTAAGCAGTTGATGCTACAGCCACATTCAGCACAGTTTTCCCTTATCAACAAACAAGCAATCAAAGGTCTGTATCTGTGGGGCGATGTGGGTCGGGGCAAAACGTTTCTGATGGATTTGTTTTTCGATTGCTTGCCGAGTGAAGGCAAGTTAAGACTGCATTTTCACCGATTTATGGCGCGGATACACCAAGCATTACGCGAACATTCGGGTAAACGAGATCCGTTAACTCTCATAGCTAAAAATCTCGTAAAAGAGTGCAAGGTGCTGTGTTTCGATGAGTTTTTTGTCTCGGACATTGGCGATGCCATGATACTCGCTGGGCTCTTTGAATGCCTATTCAAACAAGGTGTGGTGCTGGTCGCCACCTCAAATATTCCTATTGAGCGCTTATATGAGAACGGCCTAGCTAGGCACAGATTTTTACCTTGCATCCAACTGCTGCAAACACACACTCAAATGCTGCATCTCAATGGCAACCAAGACCATAGGATGCACGCCAGCAATCCTTCATTAAACAACGAGATTTGCATTGATAGCGCTGAAGTTAATTCCTCGATTTCCCGCAATATAGGCATTACCGGAACACTCGATTTTGAGCAGATTTTTGACAAGCTAGTGAATGAGTTAACGCCAAATACACTCAGTATGAGCGCTATTGGCATTAGTGATAGCAGAATGAGTAATGCTAGCCTCACCATCTGCAACCGTGAAATCCCTGTGATCCGCGCCGCTATAGCGCCAACAGGCAACTCAGTCGCTTGGTTCGACTTTTATGCCCTATGTGACGGCCCGAGATCCCAGCTCGATTATATCGAAATAGCCAGTCGATTTAAGATCTTAATGATGAGCGGCGTTCCCAAATTAGGCGGCGAAGTAAAAAGCTGGATCCGTGCCCGCGGCACAGAGGACGGTACAGGTGATAACCAAGCCGCAGCCACGGGCGAGCGCAAACTCTCCTATGCGGCCAACGACGACCCAGCACGGCGCTTTATTAGCTTGATTGATGAGTTATACGATCAAAATGTCAGCTTATATCTCAGCTGCGACGTGCCACTGAGTGAACTCTATCAAGGTGGCGCACTCAGTTTTGAATTCCGCCGCACCTACAGTCGATTAATAGAAATGAGTCGAAGTGAATGGCCGTAAAACATTAGCGATTTATCGCTCTGTTGAGTTAGACCAAAAGCCTAATATTGATAAGCGAGAAGTTAGCCATCACGATAAAAATTCGAGGAACAATTAGTGACAAGATAATTCATGCATTCAGAATATAACAAGCCAAATACGCTATTTGCAGATACAAGCCTAGAAAGATGAATAAGTACCTAAATTGAAAATCTGCAATCATAGATAAACTAGTACAGCAAAAACATTATAATAATTAAAAATCAAATACATAAAATATAAAACCCATCCTCCATAATCGATTCAATCCACACAACTAAATGACTCATTACGTTCAATTTGCTTCTAGCTGTTGCTAACCTTGAGTTTTAAGGTACGGTGTAACTTAGTTTCAATTGTTCTAATTTACAGCCTATAAGTTTAAATCGATCAAATTTACAACCTGCAACATAAAAGCTCAAAAATATAATCTATAGTTTATGCAATCAACTAAAGACTCATGATTCTGACTAAGCGCCATGACACTTAGTTCGAAGTATTCGCTAGAAAATATTAAGAACAGCCTTAAACGGAACTCTTTTAAATACAGGGACGATTAACTTATGTGGTTACGACAATTTAAGATTGGCTCACGATTAATTGCTGCGTTTGGATTACTTGCTCTTGTGTTGCTACTTCAAGGAATCATGTCATTACAGACAATGTCATCCATGCGCTCCACTGCTATAGAAATTGAAGATAATACCCTACCTTCGCTAGTCAGTCTGTCGAGCATCAACCTCAATGTGATGCGCGCTAGGGTGTTTACATTTCGCCTGTTATTAGCAAATTCGACTGCTGAACTTAATAAAGGACTCGATACATTAAGGCAAATCCGCCAGAGTATTAAAACGGATCAAAAAAACTATGAGCCTTTAATTAGCCTGCCAGGTGAGCAGGAGCTCTATCAAGAATTTAGTGGCAGCCTTGATCTGTATTTAAAGCATCAAGATGAGATGATCAGCAAGCTACAGGCGAATGATGCAGCCGAAGCTAAACGGATCATGGATGATGTCATGATAGTGCAAGCCGAAAAAATGACAAAGACGCTCATTAGCATTGGCAGCTTGAATACTGAATATGCAAAGGAACAAGATCAAATAACTGCACAAGCCTACGACGAGAGTAAATGGCTAAACAGCATTATGATAGTGGGCTCCTTAATCGCTGCATTTATGGTGGCAATATTTTTAACTCGCAGTATCGTGCAGCCAATGAAGGAAGCTGTAGGCATTTCAGTGGCAGTCGCAAAAGGGGATTTAACGCAGAAAATCAGCACAGAGGGTAAAGATGAAACCAGTCAACTGATGCAATCATTAGCTGAAATGCAGCAAAACCTGCGCGACACTTTATCCCATATAGCAAACTCCTCTAGCCAGCTCGCCTCCGCAGCCGAAGAACTCAATTCAGTCACTGAAGATGCTTCCCGCGGCATACAGCAACAAAATGATGAAATACAGCAAGCGGCAACAGCGATTACCGAAATGAGTTCGGCAGTGGATGAAGTAGCCAATACGGCGGTGCTCGCTTCAGAAGCCTCTGAAGAAACCGCCCGCAGTACCGAATTAGGTAAAAAACAGGTAGATCAGACAGTCGCAGCCATTATCGACATGAATCAGGATGTGACACAAAGTTCACAGGTTGTTCAAACCTTAGCGATTCAAGCGAGGGATATAGGTAAAGTTCTCGATGTGATCCGCGCCATTGCTGAGCAAACAAATTTACTGGCCTTAAACGCAGCCATTGAAGCGGCGCGAGCGGGCGATACAGGCCGTGGTTTTGCGGTTGTTGCTGATGAAGTTCGCGCCCTAGCCCATCGCACTCAGTCCTCGACCCGTGAAATTGAAGACATGATTAACAAAATCCAGCACGGCACCGAAACGGCTGTGCAATCGATGCAGCACAGCAGCCAAAAGGCTGAACAGGCACTCTCAGTCGCAAGATTGGCAGGGGATGCATTAAACACGATTAATCGCCAAATCAGTACGATGAATAACAGCAACATGGTCATCGCAAGCGCCGCCGAAGAGCAAGCGAAAGTCGCACGTGAGGTCGATAAAAACATTGTGAATATTAGTGATCTTGCCAGCCAAAGTGCTGCGGGGGCACAGCAAACCAGTGCCTCGGCACATGAACTCTCAAGACTCGCCGTTGAACTGAACAATCTACTGACGCGATTTAAAGTCTAGAGTATCACTTTATAATGGAATCTGAGGGTAATGGCGCAAGATGTGTTAAACCGTTACCCTCAATGCATAACGCTATGATCTAGTTTAATAAAGCTTCCATAATACAAGCGAGACTCAAGAATGCTAGGATCGAGCTTGCGGTGCATGATTAAAGTGCATAGCCAATTCACTGATATCAGTGGCAACCCATTCTGGCTCGATACACTCGACCAAATGCGCCGCCATAAAGTCCACCAGTTGCATGGCGGCATAGGGCAAACGGCGATCTTTACGGCCAACTAGATACCAGTTACTTTCGAGCGGAAACCCCGTAACAGTTAGAATTGCAGGTTTTTCGCGCCCTTCTTGCAAGGTATGCGCCGAAATCACCGACAAACCTAAGCCCGACGCGACGCTCAAGCGTATCGCCTCATTACTCTCGATTTGCATAGTGTCACCGAGCGTGATGCCTTGTCCGCTGCACCAAGACTCGAACATTAAGCGGGTGGCTGACCCCGGTTCGCGCACGATAAAACGCTCATTCTTAAGCTCGTTAAAATTCACTTGTTCACGACCCACTGCCCAATGCTCCTTTGGTGCAATCAGTTGCAGCGGATTTTTAATGATGCGTGCAGATAACACGTTATCGCCACTTGGAGGATGACTGAACAGGTATAAATCATCTTCTTGACGTTCAAATCTGCCTAATACATGGGCACGGTTACCAATGTTTAAGGTCACTTTAACCTGTGGAAACTGCCGATAAAATGCCCCTAAAATCCGTGGTAACACGTATTTTGCGGTAGTGACAATACCGATATTAATGTGACCGACACTGCCACCTTTAGCCTGCTGCATAAAAGCATCGAAATCCTCAAAACGACTCAAGGTATCGCAGGCTGCGCGGTACAACTCATTACCAATCAATGTCGGTAAAATGCGGCCATCACGACTCTCGAGTAATGGCTCGCCCAACACATCGGCCAATTTTTTAAGCTGTAATGACACTGTGGGCTGAGTTAAATGCAATGCCCTCGCCGCTGCGGAAATATTACCTAACCGCACCACTTGCACATACACCTGCAGTAACCGAAAACTCAAATGCCGCAATTTAAGCTGAGTCGATGACGAACGCTTATCCATAGACAATTATCTATACCTAGGTGGTAAACAATTTATTTTTCAATATAACTAATTAGGTCCAAAATCACCAGCCATCAGGATCACTCGACAAACAAGCGCGTTTTGAACCGCTTAAAAGTCAAACTTAATGAGATACTTATGCCCGATATTGTCATTGCATTTTTCGCCTTAGGCCTGTTAGCTGGCCTAGTGAAATCAGATCTTAAAGTCCCCCCCGCGATCTACGAAACCCTATCCATACTGTTAATGCTTACCTTAGGTTTAAAGGGCGGAATGGCGCTCCACGGTCACACTCAAAACTTAGTGATCACTGAGCTATTAGCGGTTGTTGCCTTAGGTTTGATTATCCCCTTGGCCTTATACCCTGTACTAACTCGGCTGGTTCGCATTGGCCATACCGATGCCATTAGTATTGCCGCCCATTACGGCTCCGTCAGTGCGGGAACCTTTGCGGTGGTGATGGCTATGGTTGAAAAATCTGGGCTGATCTTAAGGCCAGAAACGACCCTATATCTCGTGCTGCTGGAACTACCTGCTATTGTCGTAATGCTCTGGTTACACAGATACTTAAGTGCCAAAAAAGCAATTGAAACATCACCCAAAAATGAAAATCAATCAAGCGTGTTGCACGAAGCCTTAACCAGCCGCGGCGTTGTCTTACTCCTTGGCGGTGTGGTGATAGGTTGGCTTTATGGCCCAACGGGACTTGCGCCGCTTACACCTGTGCTACTAGGCGGGTTCAAAACTTTACTGGCATTATTTTTACTGGAAATGGGCTTAGTAACGGCCAAAGTGTGTTTGCCGCTACCACTTAAACAATGGCGCTTATTAGCGTTTGCCGCCGTAACGCCCTTTGTATTAGCTTGGTGCGGTATTGCTGTAGGATTATGGTTGGACTTACCTTCTGGCAGCATTTTAGTGTTAGCAGCATTAAGTGCCAGCGCATCTTATATCGCAGCGCCTGCGGCCATTCGAGCCGCAATCCCCGAAGCCAATATAGGTCTGGCTATGCTAGCCTCACTCGGGATCACATTTCCGGTTAACGTGCTAATTGGCTTACCCTTATATCAACATTGGGTAACGCTCATTACAGCTTAGTACTTCTTCGCCGAATAAAGTCCAATGAAAAGGGAGACATTATTGTCTCCCTTTTCATTGGCATAAGCGTAAACAATTTAAGATGCATCACTGTGATGTGTGGCTTTATCCTGATACATGGCTTTATCGGCGGAATCTAACAGATCCTCTAAGCTCATATCTGAATCCGGTGTCCAATGGGCGATACCTATGCTGGTCGCCAATCTATGTTGCTTAGGATGCTGTTGATTATATTGCTCAAGTAACTGCTTAAAACGCTCGATGACCCGATTGACTGTATCTCTATGCACAAAACTTAACAGCACCACAAACTCATCGCCGCCAAGCCTTGCGATCACATCCGACTCCCTAAAAGCAGTCATTAAGATATGGGCAAAATCATATAACACCTGATCGCCCTTGCGATGACCAAAGCTGTCATTCACTTCCTTAAAAAAGTCGAGATCGAAGAATACTAAGGCCGCCTCAGATTCGGTACGTCGACAACTCGCCAGTGACTGATGGGCCAGTAATTCAAAACCACGTCGATTCGAAATAGCCGTCAAGGGATCTAAGGTATTTTGCGCGATAGAGAGTAATTCAGCCTCTACCATTTGTCCTAAATCCGTTAAGGTTTCAATGTCTTCAGCCGTAAAATCCCGCGGTTCAGTACCGATTAAACACAAAGTACCCACCCGATATTGCTCGTGAATGGTGAGGGGATAGCCGGCGTAAAAGCGAATATGCGGCTGCTCAGTCACCAGAGGATTGTCACTAAAGCGGGGATCTTTGAGGGCGTCGTTCACGATGAAAATGCCGTCATGATTGATCGCATGTCCACAAAATGAAATTTCCCGAGGTGTTTCAGTCACCTCCAATCCTTGACGGGATTTAAACCATTGCCGATCGGCATCTACTAAGGTCACAACACAGATGGGCAAGGAGAAAATTCTGCGCGTAAGCCGAGTAATACGATCGAAACGTTCCTCAGCATCGGTGTCGAGCACATTAAGTGCCCGTAACGTGGCCAAGCGTTGCAGCTCGTTTTCAGGAATTGTAGGTAATTGCATGGCACTCTCAGCTAACTGCTCTCATTAAACTCTAGCCTAAATGGTGTATTCTTGCGGTGTTAAGGCTGAAATTCGTATCAGCCTTAATCCCCTTAAAGACTGCACTATTCAAGCACAGCACGATAAATGTTTAACACCCGCTCCGCATGGTCTTCTACCTCTGACACTGTTAACTGCCCCGCCTTTTGTTGCAGAGTCAGTCGATGATTTTCATCCCGTAGTAAGCAATAGGTCTGAGTTAAATGCTGGGCACTCATCATTGGCAAAAGTTCAAGCTCAGCTAACACACCAAAAATCCGCACATTGTCGGACCAAATCGTTAGCTCTGGATACTCGTGGGCATTAGCCAGCACTAAGTACTGGGCAATAAACTCAATATCGGCAATCCCGCCTGGACTCTGCTTTAAATCAAACATGCCATCACTGACTTTAAGCAAGTGATCGCGCATCTTCTGACGCATCTCACGTACCGCTTTTTGCAGCTCAGCTTTATCACGGGGCTTTTCCAATACTGAAGCGCGAATATGACTGAATTTAACCGCTAAACTATTGCCGCCAAAAACAAAACGCGAGCGAACTAAAGCTTGATGTTCCCAAGTCCACGCCTCATTAGCTTGGTATTCGCCAAAACGCTCAATCTCACTGACCATCAAACCCGAGGCGCCTGATGGGCGCAGACGCATATCCACTTCATACAACTCACCCGAAGTGGTACGAGTCGAGAACAAATGTAGAATACGCTGGGCGAGTTTGAGGTAAAAATGACCAACTTCAATCGGGCGATCACCATTGGTCAGGCCGTTTTCTGTTTTATTTTCACACAGGAAGACTAAATCGAGATCGGAGCCGTAACCCAACTCTATCCCGCCGAGCTTGCCATAACCGACAACGGCAAAGCCTGTGTCACTACCCTCAAGGTATGCTGGCACGCCATGGCGCACTGAAACCTGTTGCCACGCCTGCATCACCACTTGTTCGATAATAGCTTCGGCTAAAAAAGTTAAGTGATCGCTCACTTGCATCACGGGTAAAACACCCGTGACATCGGCGGCGGCGATTTTAAGTTGTTGTGAAAGCTTAAATTGTCGCAGCGCTTCCATTTGCTGCTCCATATCATCCTCGGGCACGCGCATCATGTACTGACGCAGCTCGCTCGGATAATCGTCAATGGAGGTCGTGTCATAGAGCTGCGACGGATCGATAAGCTCATCGAGCAACATGGGAAATTTAGCCAACTGCGCGGCAATCCAAGGACTGGCGCAACACAAGCTCACTAACTGCTGCCGTGCACCTGGGTTTTCACACAAAAGCTCAAGGTAAGTGGTGCGAGTTAAAATCTGCTCCAGCACCTTAGACACAGGCTCAAAAGCTGACGATGGACTCTGTTGATTAATCAATTCTTCCAATAATCTTGGCATTAATTTATCTAAGGTTTCCCGCCCGCGTGGCCCAATGGAACGCTTAGTCACTGTTTCACGCCAGCTGCTAAGCATAGGGCACAGCTTGTCATCATCAATTTGCTGTTCGGCCAACAACGCGATGCCATCATCAAGGTCTTGCATGTTCCACAACTGCGTCGTCCAATGTTCAGCTTTTTCTTCGCCTTCTTCGCCGCCCACTGTGGCTTTAAAATGACGATGGATTTTGCTCATTGCCGCTTCAATATGAGTGCGTAAATCAACCTCATTAGCCATATCGAGTACATGGCACAATCGTGCCCAATCCAGCGGATTATTCGGTAAGGTTTGGGTTTGTTTATCGTCTATGGCTTGCAGCAGATTCTCGACTCGGCGCAGCAGTAAATAACTGTGTTTAAGCTCATCCACCGCCAAATATTCGAACTGCCCTAAGCTGTAAAGGGTATCGATAGCACCGAATAAACTTTGCTGGCGCAGCGCGGGCTCGCGGCCACCACGAATTAATTGAAAACTTTGCACCACGAACTCGACCTCACGAATACCGCCTGCACCGAGTTTAATATTGTCGGTCAAATGACGGCGCCGCACTTCTTGCGCGATGAGTTGCTTCATTTTCCGCAGGGATTCAATTGCCGAAAAGTCGATATAACGGCGATATACAAAGGGTCTCAGGAGGCTGTGTAGTTCATCGGAGAAATGGTTCCAAGGCCCGAGCGCACGCGCCTTGACCATGGCATAACGCTCCCAATCTCGCCCTTGTTCTTGGTAATAATCCTCAAGACCACTAAAACTCACCACCAAGGGGCCACTTTCACCGTAGGGGCGCAAACGCATATCCACGCGGAACACGAAACCATCGACTGTGACTTGATCGAGCAAGTTCACTAGCCTTTGCCCCATGCGGATAAAGAATTGTTGATTATCTAAACTGCGACGACCGCCGACGGTTTCGCCATGCTCAGGAAACGTGAAAATCAAATCGATATCGGAGGAGAAATTAAGCTCGCGGCCGCCTAACTTACCCATGCCTAAAATCAGTAGCGGTTGCGGATTCCCTTCTTTGTCCATCGGCGTGCCGTATTGAGCGCACATATCTTTATAGAGCCAATCGCGGGCGCAGATCACTAACGCTTCGGCGAGCGCCGACAGATCAAGCAAGGATTCCTCTAAACTGGCATAGTCTAAAAAGTCACGCCAAGCTAAACGCACCATTTGATAGTTACGAAACCGTCGCAGGGTGGTTTTAGCCATCTCCTCTGTGGTCGCGCTAGCCAGCTCTTCATGTAAATCAATATCAAAGTTTTTACGATCAATCAGGCTTAAATCGCCCGCAAACAGCATAGCGATCCACTCGGGATGTCGGCATAGTTGAGCCGCCACATAATCACTGAGTCCCAAAACCGTTTTGAGTTCTTGCTGCTGAGCAGGCGTTAATTGCGCAAGTCCTTCGGACCATGCTTCCTCTAATCGCAGCCAATTGCGTTCAGCGGTTTGATTAATAAGAATAGACAATGACTTATTACTGTCTTTTTGCATGGTCATAATAATCCCTAACAAATTTAGCTATCGACATATTATGTCGTAAATGATATAGATTGACGCCACATCATGTTATGTTCGACGAGACTTGCAGCTACCTGATGTAACACACAAATAAAGGTTTACACTTTTATCTATGGTATTTAAGGGTACTATAACCTGCGCGGCAGGCATATTGGGCAAGCGGATTATTATTGCCTGCAAGTATTTGAGTTTTATTTCATTACCTTTTGGAGAAAACATGGCAGGAATGCTAACCCGTGTTCTCACATCGATACTTTTTTTAGCCGTTTCGCTATCGCTGACGGGTTGTGGCGATGACAGACCGGATAAAATCGCGAAGTATCAACAACTCACACAGCAACGTCTCGCTACGCTCACGACGATGATCGATGACGGGCAGTTGCGTAACGCTAACCTCTTAAAACAATACACGACACTGCTAAAGCAACAGAAACCCGATTTAGCGCCCTTACTCGATGAATTAGCAAAGGATTCTGGTACCCAAGGTCCCATGTATACCTCGCTAAAACGTCGTTTAGATGAATCAAAAGTGGCAAGTAACTTTGCTGATCTCGATCAACAGCTGGCCGAAGCAGAAAATCTTTATCAAGCTGCAGATCCCAGCCTGTTTAACGATATGTTGTCTGATCCCGTCAACGTGGTCGCCGATATGTCCGACGGCAAACTGGCTCGCGTAAATGCGATTAGCCGTGAGGCCGCAACATTAGCCAATGGCGGTGAAGATTTTGGTCCAGGCAGTCAATTAGTTGGTAATCCCTCTTACGGCAACTGGCAAACCGACTCAAGCGGCACTTCGTTTTGGGCTTGGTATGGCATGTATTCGATGTTTTCGAATGTTTTCAATCGCCCAGTTTCCTACGATCGTTGGTCGGGTAACCGAGGTTATAGCTATTACAATGACGTAGGTCGTTATCGCTATACCTCACCCAAACAAGCGGATGCGCAAAATAAGACCTTCGAACAAACGAAAAAACGTTTCGACTCACAAGGCAAGCGCTTTGACAGCCCTTATGCTAAGCCGCGAACTGGTGGCACGGCGTTATCCCGTGAAAGTACCAGCGCACCTAAGGCCAGCACGACAAGTGCGAGCAAGAGTTCGAACAGTAAGTTTCGATCTAACTATGCTAAAGACAGCAGTTTCCGCAATTCCAGCAATCGCACGACCCGCAGTGTGCGCCGGGGCAAGTAACTAAGGATTTCCAATGACATTATTTCAGGATTTCGGTATCACACCAGAGCTAGCCATCATTCTGGCTATCGATCTCACCATAGCCGTGATTTTGCTAACGCTAATGCGTTATTTGCAAGGTTGGAGTGTAAAGGTCAATAGCAGTAAGGAGCTGGCAGAGCGGGATAACTTTGCCTTTGGCATAAGTACCGCTGGCGCAGTTGCCGCCCTAGGCATAGTGCTTACAGGCGCTATCACAGGCGCTGCGGCACACTCTTATCTTACCGAAGCGATTGGCATGAGCTGCTATGGTTTATTCGGTTTAGTACTGATTAAACTCGGACGTTTTCTCCACGATAAAATAGCGCTAAATGAGTTTGATAAGAACGAGCAAATCATCAAAGGTAATGTGTCCGTCGCTATCGTCGATGCTAGCGTTGCTATTGCTACCGCCATTATCATTCGCTCCGTCTTGCTGTGGGCAGAAGATTTAACGGTCGATACCTTCATTGCCATCTTCAGCGCCTTTGCGATTTCGCAGTTGATGTTAGTGCTACTCACGCGCTGGCGTGAAAACCGTTTCGCAAGCCGCAACCAAGACTCATCTATGCAGCAAGCCTTAGCCCAAGGTCATACAGCGTTAGCGCTACGCCATGCGGGTTATATGATTGCTATGGCACTGAGCTTTAATGCCGCCAGTCACTTTATTATTTATAATCCAACGGCTTATGTGACTAACGTGATCGGTTGGTTAGTGTTCTCAGTCATTATGCTGATCGCGCTCTCCTTACTGCTGTTCGTCGTGAAGAAACTGGTATTGGCCCGTATCGATTTAGCCGATGAAGTGGAAAGACAACACAATATCGGTATCGCCGCAGTAGAAATGGCGATCAGTATCGCTATCGCACTTATTCTTACGGCACTGATGGCTTAATCGAATGCAAGAAATTAGCTTAACTCCCTCGGCGGCTAAACCTAGCCGCCTAGGTTGGTTCGACGATGTTCTCTTATTGGGCATTATGGCCGTATTAGCAGGTTGCGGCCTGATCTACGAATATCTTTTATCCCACTATGCGGGCCGCATTTTAGGCGCATTAGAAGCCGCCATTTACACCATGATAGGCTTAATGATTGTCTCCATGGGGCTAGGTGCCTTCGCCGCGCGTAAGATCCGTGATGCCTTTACCGGTTTTGTGATTTTAGAACTCACAGTTGCACTCTGTGGCTCACTCGCCATTTTAATCACAGCAGCGGTGATTGGTTTTGGTCAACAACTGCCATTGATCATTGCTAATACCTTAGGTTTACCGCCAGATCAACTGCCCGAAGGTGGCATGATAGGCTCGCTGCAAAAACTCAGCGAATACTTACCCTATGTGTGGGGTGTGTTATTGGGCCTGATGATTGGTATGGAAATCCCGCTGATTGCTAGGGTTCGCCAATCCCTTTCCGACGAGCATTTACTGCATAACGCGGGCACCATTTACGGAGCTGATTACATAGGCGCAGGCATAGGTGCCGCAATTTGGGTTGGCTTTATGCTCGCCATCGATATCCAACTCGCCGCCGCCTTAACCGCCAGTTTCAATCTATTGGCAGGTTTTGTGTTTATCTGGCGATTCTGGCCTAAAATCCGCCGCCCTAAACTGCTTTTGAGTGGGCATTTTATCGTGACTGGCGTCTTACTCGTATTAGCAATCCACGGCCCACGCTGGGAGCAAGAATTCAATAATTTGCTCTATAAAGACAAAGTGGTTTACGCCAAGGCGACACGTTTCCAACAGCTGACCTTCACCGAGCGGTTGCGCGGTAACGGTCTACCGCCCGTTTATGCTTTATACATCAATGGTCGCTTACAATTTTCTAGCATAGACGAGCACATCTACCATACGTTTCTCGTTCATCCTACGCTCGCGGCCAGTGCCCGTCACAACAAGGTGCTGATCATTGGCGGCGGTGATGGACTCGGTCTCAAACAAGTACTGCGCTGGGAACCTGAACAAGTCACGCTGCTCGATCTCGATGTGGGCCTAGTGCAATTATTTAAATCGCCCGATACAGATATGCCCGATAGTCTCAGTCGCGCTATGTTGGCGCTCAATGGCAACGCACTGAACGATCCCCGTGTCACAGTGATCAACGACGATGCATTTAATGGTGTCGATAAACTGATTGCCACAGGCGTGAAATACGATGCGATTATCGTAGACTTGCCTGATCCGAGCCATCCCGATCTTAATAAGCTCTATTCGGACTATTTCTACCGTAAATTAAAGGAACTTATAAGCAGTGATGGCGCTCTGACTGTACAGTCAACATCGCCTTACCATGCCCCTAAGGCCTTTATTTCGGTAGCAAAAACCTTGGCATTGGCGGGATTTGACGTCAAGCAGTACCATCATAATGTGCCCAGTTTTGGCGAATGGGGCTGGAGTATTGCAACATTAGGCGGACTCGATGCACAACACAGATTAGCGAAGTTAACTGAGTTGCCCATCAAAGATGACTGGCTCACTTTAGGTTTAGTGGATGGCGCCTTTGAGTTTCCAGCCAATTTTTATCAAGATGCCGCCAACATAAAACCCAATGAATTGGGTTCATTGCAGCTGTATCACTACCATTTGCAAGATTGGTCCGAGAATCAAGGACTGGATCTTTTTTAATAGGATGAGATAGTACTTGACATATTATGTCTCGGTGCTATCTTTGAACACAGACATAATATGTCAATAAGGACAAATATGAATATCCATACCATTGCCAATCACCTCAACAGTCTTGGCAACAACAGCCAAACTGGCTTTCAATTTGATTGTTATCCAATCGATGGTGAAGTCGAAGTGTTGCAAGTGAATGTGGTCGGCCGTGAAGAAATCCCGGTATTTGTATCGGTAACGGACAACCAAGTACTTTGCATCAGCTACCTGTGGGGCGAGAACGAAGTAAATCAAGAACGTCGCAGTGAAATGTTTGAAACCATGCTAGAGCTCAACATTCCAATGCCCTTGTCAGCTTTTGCAAAAATTGATGACAAATACGTGGTTTACGGTGCGCTATCACTACAATCTAGCATGCTCGAAATCGAGCAAGAATTAGCAGTTTTATCTGATAACTGTTTAGAAGTTATTGATGAATTGGTCGACTATCTGAAATAAGGAGCCACAAAATGGGCATTCTGAATAAAATTTTAACAGCGTTTCGCGGTGGTGCCACCGAAGTTGGCCAAAGCATCGTTGACGCAAACTCAACCCGTATTTTCGAACAGGAAATCCGTGATGCAGAAAAGCATTTAACCAATGCTAAACGTGAACTGACCGATGTCATGGCAAAAGAAATGCAAGCCAGCCGTGAAATTGACCGTCTGAAACGTTCGATTGCAGAACACGAAGGTTATGCGACTCAAGCATTGGACAAAGGTAATGAAGCCTTAGCGATTGAAATTGCTGAAAAGATTGCTCAGTTAGACCAAGAGTTGTCTGAGCAACAAAGCGCCAACGACAGCTTTAGCGCCCATGCTGCACGCTTGAAAGACTTAGTGAAGAAAACCGAACGCCAATTGTCTGATTATCAACGTCAGTTGAGCATGGTTAAAACCACCGAAAGCGTCCAAAAAGCGACGGCAACCATTACTGACTCGTTCGCGTCTAGCAACTCTAAGCTGCTGAACGCTAAAGATTCACTAGAACGTATCAAGGCACGTCAGCAACAATTTGACGACCGTTTAAAAGCGGCTGAAACCTTAGCCGATGAAAACAGTGATAAGTCGTTGCAAGCCAAACTAGCCGAAGCAGGTATTGGTGAGCAAAAGTCAAACGCAAATGCAGTGCTAGATCGAATCAAAGCACGTAAAAGCTAAGCAATGATTGACCGAATGCCGAGTCTCAGTGGGATCATCACCCCCTACTGACCTCGGCATTTTTTTGTTTCATCCTCATTAAATAAAAATGACCACTATTGCCCGTGAATATCCGCAGCCAATCAATATGAGGCCGCACGCGAGCATAGTCAGCAGGAGTCACTATGGGATTTTTCAATAGTATTTTTGGTAAGAAAGCCCCGCCACAGCGCGAGCTCAATCACCCGTCCCAGCTCAATGTCGGCGACATGATCTCAATTGATGATAGTTTTGCCCTGCCACCACAACTCCGTGGTCAACAATTAAGAGTCGAAGCCGTACATACTTACGAGTCTGAACGTAAACAACACTCCGAGTGGTTACTCAAGGGACATGGTAGTGATACTCTCTTTTTGAGCATTGAAGAAGACGACGAAACCTATCTCGCCTTTTCGATTAAGGTTTCCCGCGCCCAAGTGGAGCAATTATTCGATCTCGAGCAATTCAGCGCCCTGTTCGAGGAACCGGGTCATGCCGAGTTAACTACGCAAGTATTATCGGCCGACTTAGCTGAACAACTTGAACAATGGCTTGGAAAACAATACCACCAAGTGACTTTTGCCGCTTTTGGCTATTTCCATCGTCAGGATTATCGTGGCCAAAAGCCGCCACAGGATGCCAATGGCGCCACAGGTGAGCCCTTTGAGTACTATTTATTACTTGATGACAATGAAAGCTGCGCCGTCGAAGTGGAAGTCTACGAAGGGGGTGATACCGATGTCGTTTTGACCCTATATCGCCCGCTAACGGATATTCGGGAATACTGGCCGGCGAAATAACACGAAAATAAGATAAAGTGCGTGCTCGCACTTTATCAATAATCCCAATACAATCTCACAGATAAGCGCTAGAAACGGTTGATAGCAATAGGTAATACGCCATGAGTAAAACCAAACACCCTCTGCCCGAGCAATGGTTAAAGAACCAACAAGCCGCTAAGGCGACACAGGTTGCCTTCGATCTCGATGAAAAATTTCAATACTCTATTCGTAAAGCCGCGTTAGATGCAGGCGTTAGCCCTTCTGATCAAATTCGCACTATTTTAGGTCTTAGCGTATCGAAACGGCCAACGCGTCCGCGTCTTACCGTGTCACTCAATGCAGATGACTATGTGCAACTGGCAGAGAAATATGGTTTAAGTGCCGATTCACAGCTAGAAATTAAACGTCGTGTACTCGACGATTTAGTCCACTTTGTTGATGAAACCTAAAGCAACGCTGATCTCAAGCGCCAACCCTTCTTACCATTGGCTGGCGCGATTAATCGATTTATAGCCCTTTTATTAACTCAGTCAATTTACTCACAGCCTAAAGTCTTTTACTTTAGTAGTGATATTCGCCGCACTTAACAGGGATCATGTTTGGCATGACAGATAAAACCCCATGGTCGCTTCGCACCCTTGGCACTCCTTCTCCATTCGAAATGGCGATGATGCTATTGTCCTTGCTGTCGGTGATCATAGTACTTGTCATGACCTTCGGCCGCCTAGATAGCGAAACCTACCGCTTGCTCTTCTTTGTCGATACCAGTATTTGTATGATTTTTATGATCAACTTCTTTGTTGGGTTGATCCGTGCTCGCGATAAACGCTTTTTCATTAAACACCATTGGATTGATTTTATTGCCAGTATTCCGGCGATTGAAGCCCTACGCATGGCACGGCTTTTTCAAATCCTACGGGTAATACGCCTGATCCGCATGAGTCGCTCACTGCTGCTCCCACTGGTAAAACAACGTAAACAAGCCACCTTAGCCAGTCTACTGGTTGCTATGGTGACGATTCTGACATTAGCTTCCGTCATTATGCTCATCGTCGAAAGCGGCACCGAAGGCGCCAATATCCAGACCGCTGAGCAAGCGATTTGGTGGGCATTAGTCACTATCTCTACCGTCGGCTACGGCGATTATTATCCTGTAAGCACAGCAGGCCACATCATAGGTGGCGTGGTCATTGTCAGCGGTGTGAGTTTTTTTGGTGTGATTTCAGGCTATATGGCGTCGGTATTTGTCGCGCCAGATGAATCTGAACGCCAAGAACGTCAAGATGCGCATAAAGCCGAAATCAAATCAGAGCTTGAATTAGCCTTAGCAAGAATGGAAGAGAACCAACAAAAAATAGAACAAAATCAAGCGCAAATGCTGGCTCAAATTGCGGAACTTAAGCAGGCTATCGAAACAAAAAATAGCTGACTTTGTTGCGAAAACGGACTAATGGAAAGGCTCAATCTATATTAGATTGAGCCTTTCCCGTTTATCAGCGATAAAAAGTAATACTACCAGTAGACCTGCTGTTGCATCGCGTTACGGCGTGTCGATTCCATAGCAAACAACAAACTCTGCTGCTTGTCTTCCAGCCACTCAGCTAAATTGATATCTAACTCCCGACTCGCATCCTGTAAGGCGCGATAACAAGCCAAAGTTTTAATCCCAAGCGCGAGATCTTGCCAAGGTGCACGAAATGCGTCCCGTGATTTCGCCTCATATAAACTGCCGTAGGCATGACCCACAAGAATGCTCGCATCCAACACTGTGGCCACTTGTAGATAATTTGCCGCTGTCATGACGCTATTGAGTGGCATGACCTCAATTATCGCCATCCAAGAAGCTTGCTGAGCACGATCGGCATGCTGGCGTAAGCTAGGCTGATGGGGGATGTCCACTTCACCAGCACTGATCTTTAGCAACAGTTCAACAATAGCCAGCTGTAATTGACCATATTCGGTCTGTTGCCATAGAGAGAGTAAGCGTTCCGTCAGATTAATCTCTGTCAGTTGCGCCAGAAGTCGCGCCTTAACTTGGGCATGTTGGCCAAGTTTAGCAAATAAGCCTCTTTGGCTACCAAGCAAGGCGGTCAACGCCTGTGCCTGCTCAATAAAATCGAGCTGCTTCTCAATCAGCATAAATTGGCTAGACAGTGTCACATTCAATAATTCGAACTGATTTAAGGTCATCCGCAGCAAACGAATACAGGCGCGCATCCGCCACCATAGTGCCACACAGGCTTCAGGGTCGCTTTCCTCTGCAATCATGCTCTCTAATAATTGCCAGCGCTCAAGGGCGGTTTCAAGCAGGATTTGGCAGTTTGCACTTAAATCCTGTGAAGAATCGTGTGACTCGGCCAGTGGCAGAAATTCCAATGCTTTTAAATCGAGCGGCTTAGCCTTGCCCGCCAATCGATAGCCCCGCTGCGCTTTACTGGCCTTACCTAAACGCACGGGCACAACACTCGCCACCTGCATCGCCAGCTTAAGTAGCGCCTCAGTATCGCCACTGAGGAGTTCAAACTCGAGCTCACACAGGGCTTCTTGCTGACCATTGGCGGTGATTTCACCTATGTCTAACGCAACTTCGACCACGCTGTTATCAATCTGAACATGCCAAGCGCGACGATGAAAATCGGTGTGAAATATACAAGTTAACTGAGCTTGAGTTGCCGCTAAATCGGCATCAGTGGGCCAAATGCTGGTAGGAAATAGACTTAAATCTGGGCTATCGGATTGGATAGTCACATTGTATTCGGGCCGCGAATGAATGCCGCCCACGACTTGTCCTGCGGTTTTTATGGTCTGCTCTCGGTGCGCATCGTAACCGCGCACCCGCAATCCCATGTCCCACTGACGTAATTGCAAGTCAGGGGTGTCGAAGTAACCATTCGCCAAACGACGTTGACCTTGAGGTACGGCATTATCGAGACTATCTAACTTATTTATCAGGGATTCTTGATATATCGGCAGGAAAAACAGTTTTAATTCAATCTCAGCATTCATTGCGTAACCGCTCACTTTGTCATCAAATATTCATCGATGCGTCATCTTTAGTTCATAATGTCACAAATGTGTCATAAAAATCCCGTAGGATTTGGTTTTGCAGTTGGTATATAACCCGTTAGAATAAACCTGTCGTTTTTTCTGAAAAAACACAGTTTCAATACGCGGACGCATAGGTTAACATGCGCCCGCTTTTTCCAATAATGGAACAATCTAAATAGGTAAACGGCAATGCCAGTAAACTCTATTTTGGGCGTGTTTGCAAAATCGCCAATTAAGCCTCTTCAAGAGCACATGGACAAAGTACACGATTGCGCATCGTTACTCGTCCCCTTTTTCGAAGCCACTATCACAGGTAACTGGGACAGTGCAGTTCAATTACGTAAGCAAATTAGTTTAGCCGAGAAGCAAGCAGATTCACTGAAGCGTGAAATCCGCCTTACTCTGCCAAGCGGTTTATTTATGCCAGTAGAACGTACAGATTTATTGGAACTTTTAACTCAACAAGACAAGATAGCCAACAAAGCCAAAGATATTTCCGGTCGTGTTATCGGCCGTCAGCTGTTAATCCCTCAGGTCATGCAAGTCCCATTTATTGCTTATCTACAACGCTGTATCGATGCGGTAGCACTAGCAAAACAAGTCATTAATGAACTCGAAGATCTGTTAGAAACAGGTTTCCGTGGCCGTGAAGTCGACTTAGTGGCAAAAATGATCAACGAACTCGATATCATCGAAGAAGATACTGACGATCTACAAATTCAGTTACGCCGTCAGTTATTCGCTATGGAATCTGAATTGAATCCTGTCGATGTGATGTTCCTCTACAAAACGATTGAATGGGTCGGTGGTCTTGCAGATCTTGCCGAACGCGTCGGTTCGCGTCTTGAGCTTATGCTGGCTCGCGTTTAACAAATTAAGGTTATCAAGGTATCAATATGGTTGATGCAGGTATTGAGGTGGCTAACGTCTTAGTCACCAATGGCCCGTGGCTTATTGCCATTGCGGCTGCATTTGGTTTTCTCATGGCATGGGGTATTGGGGCGAATGACGTCGCCAATGCGATGGGAACCTCTGTAGGTTCAAACGCAATTACAATTAAACAAGCGATTATTATCGCAATGATCTTTGAGTTTTCCGGTGCATTTTTAGCTGGGGGCGAAGTTACCAATACCATTCGTAGCGGTATTATTGATTCTAGCTATTTCACTGCGACTCCTGAATTGCTGGTTTACGGCATGATAGGATCATTGTTGGCAGCAGGTATTTGGCTTGTCGTCGCATCTGCTCTTGGCTGGCCGGTATCAACGACTCACTCCATCGTCGGTGCGATTATTGGTTTCGCCGCCGTGGGTGTTGGTGCAGATTCAGTCTCATGGGATAAAGTGGGCGGGATTGTAGGCTCTTGGATCGTAACCCCTGCTATTTCGGGCTTTATGGCATTCATCCTCTTCCAAAGCACTCAAAAACTCATTTTCAACACTGACGATCCATTGAGTAATGCTAAGCGTTTCGTACCTTTCTATATGGCATTTGCTGGTTTCATCATGTCATTAATGACGATTATGAAAGGCTTATCCCATGTTGGTCTGCATTTCTCAGTTACCGAGTCTTACCTACTCGCAAGTGCTGTTGCCGCTGTAGTTGGTATCTTAGGTAAAATCGCCATTTCACGCTTACAAATGAGTGATAAAGCAGATCGTCAAACCCAGTTCAAAAACGTTGAAAAAGTGTTTGCGATCCTGATGGTTCTGACAGCTTGTTGTATGGCTTTTGCCCATGGTTCAAACGATGTAGCAAATGCGATTGGTCCATTAGCGGCGGTTGTTTCAGTCGTCAATAGCGGTGGTGAGATTGCAGCGAAATCACCTCTAGTCTGGTGGATTTTACCTTTGGGTGCCGTAGGTATTGTGATGGGTCTGGCGATTTTTGGTCAGCGCGTTATGCAAACTATCGGAAAAAACATCACTCACTTGACGCCAAGTCGTGGTTTTGCGGCAGAATTAGCCGCGGCAACGACTGTAGTTATTGCTTCTAGCACTGGTTTACCTATTTCTACCACACAAACCTTAGTGGGTGCGGTATTAGGTGTAGGTATGGCCCGTGGTATCGCAGCGATTAACATTGGTGTGGTACGTAATATAGTCGTATCTTGGGTTGTGACCTTACCAGCAGGTGCTGGCCTATCAATCATCTTCTTCTATATGATTAAAGGTATTTTTAATTAAGAAGTCTCGCTAAATGTGTTGCTGACATTAAGCAGTATTAGCGCCTAGGACTAGAAGGTCGTAGGAAAGATTGAATTAAATTGGAATGGTCATAGCATGGATGCCGTAAAGTTGAGGGAAGTCTATGACTTCCCTCTTGCATTACAGGCCTCAAATCCCTAGCATGTGCAGACTATTTCGTTGATGAGAATACAAAAGTGTTTAGACTCCTGACTCTGGTAGGAATGATCTTGCTGTCTTCCAACCTGCTGGCCGAAGGCCAATCCCGCTACATCTCGGATAACGTGTTTCTGTATCTTTTAGGTGGCCCTGGTACTGAGTTTCGAATTGTTGGATCAATTGAAGCGGGTCAACCTGTGACACTGCTCAACGAAACTCAAGGTGATTACTCCAAAATAATCGACCATAAAGGCCGTGAAGGTTGGGTACAAACCAACTTGATCAGTTCGACTCAAAGTTTCCGTGAGCAAGTCCCTGCGTTAACAACTGAACTCGCACAGGCCAAAGCTAAGTTAGCAGAAGTATCAAGTTCAACGGATAATCATGCCGGCGAACTGCTCGAATTAAAGGCTAAACTAAGCGAGTTAGAAACCACCCTAGCTAAAACGACTCAAGAACGTGATCAACTGAAAAATGCGGTAGATCGCACCGCTCAAGACGAACGTTTTGAACTTTGGCGCCAAGGTGGCTTAATCGCTGGCATGGGCTTAATCCTAGGCATTATTTTAGTGTATTTACCTAGACCACAACGTCGCAATAAAAAACGTTGGATGTGAGTCTGACACACAACAAGTCTTAATTTACCTTCCAAAAGCCAGTGTTTTCAAACACTGGCTTTTTTGTCAATCAAGCGTTACATCGACTTATTAACAAGCTAATCAAACAAGCTTCACAATCTTTCACGCTATAGTGTTGTCCGTCACATTTTGGTTGTATAATCTGCGCGCGCAAACCTTCATATTGTATACAAAATATCAAATGCGTTTGGCGCCTCCCAATTTGTTTCAACAATAGCGCCCCAATAACGGCCAAGATGGAAGCGATAACTATGTTCAAAGCGAGTGAAGTGCTGGCAGGCCGCTACGATTCTGCCAATCTCGACGAACTGTTCAAAGCAGTCAGCGACAACTACATTGTCGATGAAGAACAATACTTGTCAGAGCTGATCAAACTAGTGCCCTCCAGTGATGAAGCCATAGAGCGCGTCACTCGTCGTGCCCACGAACTGGTCAATAAGGTTCGTCAATTCGATAAAAAAGGCTTGATGGTCGGCATAGATGCCTTCCTGCAACAGTACAGCTTAGAAACACAGGAAGGCATTATCCTGATGTGTTTAGCCGAAGCTTTACTGCGAATTCCCGATGCGGCCACTGCCGATGCGCTAATTGAAGATAAGCTTTCAGGCGCTAAGTGGGATGAGCACATGAGCAAGAGTGACTCAGTGCTGGTTAACGCATCGACCTGGGGCTTAATGCTCACAGGTAAAATCGTTAAACTCGATAAAAAACTCGATGGTACTCCAAGCAACTTGTTGAGCCGCTTAGTGAATCGTCTGGGTGAACCTGTGATCCGTCAAGCCATGATGGCTGCGATGAAGATCATGGGTAAGCAGTTCGTACTGGGCCGCAACATGAAAGAAGCCCTAAAGAACAGCGAAGACAAACGTAAGTTAGGTTATACCCATTCCTACGACATGCTGGGCGAAGCGGCGTTAACTCGCAAAGATGCCGAGAAATACTATACCGATTACGCCAATGCGATAACCGAGCTCGGTGCTCAAAGCTATAACGAAAATGAATCACCGCGCCCAACAATCTCCATCAAGCTGTCGGCATTGCACCCACGTTACGAAGTGGCCAATGAAGACCGCGTCTTGACTGAACTGTACGACACAGTGATTCGCCTGATTAAGCTGGCACGTGGTTTAAATATCGGTATATCTATCGATGCCGAAGAAGTCGATCGCCTCGAGTTATCACTAAAACTGTTCCAAAAACTGTTTAATGCTGAAGCAACTAAAGGCTGGGGATTACTCGGCATAGTCGTACAAGCCTACTCTAAGCGTGCCCTGCCCGTACTGGTTTGGTTAACGCGTCTAGCGAAAGATCAAGGGGATGAAATCCCAGTGCGTCTGGTAAAAGGTGCCTATTGGGATAGCGAACTTAAGTGGGCGCAACAAGCTGGCGAAGCCGCTTATCCACTCTACACTCGCAAAGCCGGTACTGACGTTTCTTACCTCGCCTGCGCCCGTTACTTATTATCGGATGCGACTCGCGGTGCTATCTATCCACAATTTGCTAGCCACAATGCGCAAACCGTGGCGGCAATTTCCGATATGGCGGGCGATCGTAACCATGAGTTCCAACGCTTACACGGCATGGGACAAGAGCTGTACGACACGATTCTGGCTGAAGCTGGTGCTAAAGCGGTACGTATTTATGCGCCTATCGGTGCGCATAAAGATCTACTGCCCTACTTAGTTCGTCGCCTGCTGGAAAATGGCGCGAATACTTCGTTCGTCCACAAACTGGTCGATCCTAAAACCCCCATCGAGTCATTAGTGGTACATCCGCTAACAACACTGACGGGTTACAAAACCCTGGCTAACAACAGAATCGTTTTACCTGCCGATATTTTCGGTAGCGAGCGCAAAAATTCCAAGGGACTCAATATGAACATCATTTCCGAATCTGAGCCATTTTTCGCGGCACTAGAACAGTTTAAAAATACCCAATGGCAAGCGGGTCCTCTGGTTAACGGTAAAACCTTAACTGGCGAACATAAAACGGTTGTTAGCCCATACGACACTACCCAAACCGTAGGTCAAGTCGCCTTCACCGACAAAGCTGCAATCGAAGCAGCAGTCGCGTCTGCTGAAGCAGCATTTTCCTCTTGGGCACGCACACCAGTGGAAACCCGTGCATCTGCACTGCAAAAATTGGCCGATTTATTAGAAGAAAACCGCGAAGAATTGATCGCCCTGTGCACCCGTGAAGCGGGCAAGAGCATTCAAGACGGTATCGACGAAGTACGTGAAGCCGTTGATTTCTGTCGTTACTACGCAGTACAAGCCAAGAAGATGATGGCAAAACCTGAACTGCTTCCTGGCCCAACGGGAGAGCTGAACGAACTGTTCCTCCAAGGCCGCGGCGTATTCGTGTGTATCAGCCCATGGAACTTCCCATTGGCCATCTTCCTCGGTCAAGTGTCTGCGGCATTAGCGGCGGGTAATACCGTCATCGCAAAACCCGCGGAGCAAACCTCAATTATTGGTTACCGTGCGGTTCAACTCGCTCATCAAGCAGGTATTCCTGTCGAAGTGCTGCAATTCCTACCAGGTACTGGTGCGACTGTGGGTAGCGCAATTACGGCCGATGAACGTATCGGTGGCGTGTGCTTTACCGGTTCAACTGGCACAGCAAAACTGATTAACCGCACACTCGCCAACCGTGATGGCGCGATTATTCCATTAATCGCCGAAACAGGCGGTCAAAATGCCATGGTAGTGGACTCAACCTCTCAACCTGAGCAAGTGGTTAACGATGTGGTTTCATCGTCATTCACCAGTGCAGGCCAACGCTGCTCGGCGCTGCGTGTACTCTTCCTACAGGAAGACATCGCAGATCGCGTGATCGAAGTCCTGCAAGGCGCGATGGATGAGTTAGTGATTGGCAACCCAAGCTCAGTAAAAACCGACGTAGGCCCAGTTATCGATGCGACCGCCAAAGCCAACTTAGATGCGCACATCGATCATATCAAGCAAGTCGGTAAGCTTATCAAGCAAATGCCGCTGCCTGCTGGCACTGAGAACGGTCACTTCGTGTCGCCAACTGCAGTGGAAATTGACTCAATCAAAGTGCTCGAAAAAGAACACTTTGGCCCAATCCTGCACGTGATCCGTTATAAAGCAGCGGATCTTGGCAAAGTGATCGATGAGATCAACAGCACAGGCTTTGGTTTAACCTTAGGTATCCACAGCCGTAACGAAGGCCATGCCTTGGAAGTTGCCGACAAAGTGAACGTGGGTAACGTCTACATTAACCGTAACCAAATCGGTGCTGTGGTGGGCGTACAGCCTTTCGGCGGTCAAGGTCTGTCAGGCACAGGTCCTAAAGCCGGTGGCCCACACT
This sequence comes from Shewanella oncorhynchi, assembly GCF_030848765.1. Lineage (NCBI taxonomy): Bacteria > Pseudomonadati > Pseudomonadota > Gammaproteobacteria > Alteromonadales > Shewanellaceae > Shewanella > Shewanella oncorhynchi. The sequence goes on along the minus strand of NZ_CP132914.1, from coordinate 942,415 downwards.
ACTTAACCCGTTTTGTGACTGAAAAGACTCGCACCAACAACATCACAGCTATTGGTGGTAATGCGACCCTACTGTCACTCGGTGATAGCGAAGAATAAGTACACTGAACTTGCTTTAGAATATCGCGATGCATCTTTAGCCATCGCGATAACAATAAAAAAGCCAGACTGAGTCTGGCTTTTTTATTAGAGTCTAAAACGGTACTTATCTATGACGTAACAACTTAATTAAAATCCCAGTCATTACATATCCGTCATTAATACGGGTTGACCAAAACCTTTAAGTTCAGCGTGGGAGGACTCAAAATACTGCTGCCAAAACTGTTTCAACGGCAACATTACTTGACCGCCTCTAAATCCTTTTGATGTAGCAGGAACCCAACCCGCACCTAATACGTAAATATCTGCCTGCTTAAAATCACTCAGCATGTTCGCTTTTTGTATTTTTAGCATTTCTTGCTCAGGTTCGATAACTTTTAAGGTGTTTTTACTGTAAAAGCTGGTCACATCTGAATTTTCAACCATATCGGACACAAGTAACAATACTCGGCGTCCTTCGGTATCGGCAGCCACTTGCGGCGCAATAACCTGAGATAAATTACTGAGGATTTCAGTTTTGGGCAAATCCACATCATTAGGTTTAAAAGCATGTTTTATATGGGCATCAATTTTACTTCTAACGAACTGAGCTTGCTTGTTCATGCAATTATCAAAAGCCATTAGATTTTTCTTCGATACGTCATCCCTGTCAGCAATATCAGTATCCAGCCTGCCACTAAACAAAACATCGGTATAAAAATCTTTTACATAAGCACTAAAGCTAATGATAGTAATTTTATCCCCAGCTTGTAGGAAGAGATGCACTTTCTCATGAACTAACTGTTTAATATTTATGTCCGGAGAAAAAGTACCATCGATCGCCACAAACAAATGTCGGCCAGAAACTGTCTTTGCCGTTAGTGGAGCAATTTTGGCAAACTCGTAGCAACTTTTAATATCATTTCTCTCAGCGGCCATCGCAGGCAAACACATAGAAATAGCTAAAGTGCCAAACAAGCCAGTAACCACCAACTTAGCAAGCTTTGTCATTCCTGTCATGAACTTAACTCTCCAAGTATCTCTTTGCGTAAACGATCGCGCATCTGCTCTTCCGTTTCAACAACCTTTTTTTGCTGAGTTATTTCAGCAAGCAGCTCTTGTCGAATACGTTGTTCAGCTTGTTCTGGCGTTTCGGCCTCTGCAGCCTTTTTAGCATTCGTTTCAGCAACAAGCTCGGCTTTCAATCTTGCTTCCATCGACTCTGGTGCTTCGGAAGTTTCTACCTCAACAACATGAGACGTTGCCACCACAGCGGCACTTTTCATCGCCTGATGGCTGGCTAATGTTTGATGCTCACGTAAACGTACCGATTGATCATATCGATTTTCGGCATTACCTAAATCTTCCATATACGTCAAGAATGAACGCTCACCACATGCCTCTAACACCTCTAGCACCTTAGGATCTTGGCAATTAGTTTCGGCTTTTTGATTCATTCTTTGCTGCAAGTTAGTTAGGCGCTTCTGGGCTACGCGCGCGACTTGCTGCTTTAAACGAGAATAATGCGTCTTAAACTCACGCTCACTTTTAAAGTTGCCAATTTCTTTGCGCGCATCTTTAGAATGTTTGCCAGCAAATCCGGTTTTAAAACCAATTAAAATACCGAAAATCTGTAATAGGATGAATAAGAAAGCAAGAAAAATAAAAGTTCCCCAACCGCCTTTCTGTTCACGATCCCACACGTCATCCTTTGCTTTATCACCTGCACTTTTAGACTCATCCAGTAAGAGTGCTGGAGGTGCTTCAGCATAGGGGTCTTGTTCTTGATACAATCCACTCGTTTGCTGAATATTGACTTCATCAATGTGCATTTTTTCAAGCACTTGACCACGCACATAGGTTGCCAATACTGCAATCACTAGGATCGCAATAGCTGTAACCGTGGTGATGAAATAACGGGGCTTAACCTCTGCGTTAGTAGAGATCCGATTAATGAGTTGCTTATATTGAGGCTCATTATCATCCTCAAAGGTTTTATCTAAATTAATGCGAGTATTAGGTGCCAGTTCTGGCGTCGATTTGTCGCGGTTTTTAGCATTTTTCCACCAGACCTTGGCCTTTTTAATGAGCGAGTTAGCATGCAGCTCATGTCCAGTAAAGTGAGTTAAACCTACCAGTAAAACCGAGATGATGAAGGCGATACCCACAGCACCTTGCTGCTGTAGTTTTTCCGATGCTCCGGGAATCGTGAAACCTGAAAGAACGTAACTAAATCCCATTGCTTCAACAAACACTAAGGCGGCAATCAATATCCACCCCAAAATATGTAAGTTGTTACGACCATTTTCAGTCACTTTACCTAAATAGTCTTGGCTTTTACTGAAAAGCTCCTCGTCCTTATTCACTTTCTCATAATGAGCGGCAAAATCAGTACACAGTGCGACTTCAGTATTCAACCAATCCTTATCGTAAATCTTAACTTGGGTTTCATAATCTTTCGCTAAGCGACTCTCCTTACCGATTACCGGAAAGGCATACCATGTATTAAGCCACCAGAAACTGACCTTATCCCACCAAACCGTAATAATGACCACTAATACCATCAACGAAAGTAACAGCGACACTAACGTGCGATACTCATTAAATAACATAGACACAAAATCCATTTACCGCTCCTAAGCACATTGCTTATAACAATTTGGGTTCAAAATCGGCTTCATAAACCGTTTTATTCTTCTCGTAGTACAACTTGCCAGCAATCGCGGTCGCTGAACGATCGATTGGCATCACCACATCCATACAGCGCACAGGAGAGTCTTTTTCCGTTGTAAAAACACGATATAACAAGCCTTTATCACCATAATAAGTCTCTACATGGCTCGTAAGCTGATAATTTGGATCATCTTTACTTGAACCTTTGTAATTCTTCCAAATATTCACTTTAGGCGCAGAAACAGCCGTGCCACTGTCCTTAATTACAGCAACAGGGGTCAAACCAATATAATGGCCATTCACTTTATAACCCCAAGCAGTACCATTCATACCCGGTAAATAATCTGCTGTGTTGTAATCCTTACGATTATAACTCTCACCTGTGGCTAAACTCTTCACGTCCCCCGTGACTCTCGGTCCCTCAACGGCGCAATTTAGGCTAGAGACTTCAGATGCATACGCCTTGCTAAATAATGCAAAACCGCTCTCTTTTTTAGCACCCACTAACTGGATAAAGTTTGTCGATGGGTCGAGCATTTTCTTACCACCAAAATCTACCAAGGCTTTTTGCAGTTTCACTGGCTCAAGTAACTTGACGATTTCCGACTCCGTCATTTGTATTTGAGCTGGTTCAAGGCGAGAAGTGCTCGGTTTAGTTGGCTGAGTTGTAGGCTGCTTTTCCACTTGATTAGTAGGCTTGGCTGCTGCCACTTTATCCTGCGATCGGCGGGATAAATAACTCAAATTTGCCTTCTGTTTGTATGAATAAGCCAGTAATTGATCCGGTTTACCGTCAATTTCAATAATTTCTACTCGACGATTTTTTGCTTTGCCAGCGTCATCACTATTAGCTGCAACAGGCTGTGACTCCCCTGCTCCTTGGAAGAATAATCGCTCAGTCGGAATGCCAGCTTGATTAAAGAGGGTTGCCACATAACGCGCTCTCGCTTCGCTAAGCTCTTGATTTAACGATTCAGCACCACTGGCATCTGTATGACCTGTAATCAAAATGTTTTGTTTAGAGTCTTTATAGATAGCGGCGAGTTTTTGAAATTTTTGTTTAGCTTGTGGCGTCGCCTCTGAAGCTCCAGAAGCAAACATCACTTCACTATTACTCGAAACTGTCGCAGCCATACCCACAACTTGATAATTAGCGTACTTTTCTGAATCTTCCTTCGACATGGTTTGTTCGGTTGAACTGATCAGTAAGCTACTTTGTTGTTCATCTGATGCTTTTGAAGCGCTGATTGAAGTAAATTGAATATCAAGATTTTCTGTTTTCGCTAACTGTTCTAATGCTTCGCGTTTTTGCTGAAAATCATAACCAACGGTACAACCAATCGCAGCACCAGCAGCACCGCCATAAAGCATACCTTCATTGCCACCTAAATAATTCCCAATCAATACACCTAAACCAGTACCAATAGCACAACCAATAACAGTTTCTTTATTATCTTCAACAGATTGAGTGATGGCACAACTGCTAAGCGCTAATACGCCAGCAACTGCGAGCGATATGGATTTCAAATTTGACTTCATAGTCATCCCTAACTTTTTAAAAATTCAAAATTGAATTTTAGATGCAATAAATTAAGTTAAGGATTAGAAGGAATTAGCCCTAAAAAGTCAATCTAAAGTTGATACTGATGTAACCAAAATATTAATTAAGGCTGAAATTTGTGAGCAACTTTATATCGAAGATATTTAAGCGACTGACACAGGAGTTGTCATAAAACAGTTTTATCCTAATGTGAAGTCACAATCACTATGCAAAAAAATCATTACTGGGAATCGTTTCTCAGTTGCACCAAATCTTTCATAGACCTCATAATCTGCACATGACTAATCTCTCTCTTTCTCCCCATATTACATTTTACTAAGGTGGCTATGACATTTTCGTTGTTAGATATTTCTGCATTGGTGTGGTTTATCGTTTCTTGGGCTGGCTACACCGCCTTTGCCCGTAGCAAGGCGAGAGATACCGACTGTATTGCCCGTGGTCTGCATAAGCATAGAATTTACTGGATGCTTGAGGTGATGACCCGCGGTGTGCGCGTGGGTGATGCGGCACTACTGGCCAACTTAGAACGCAATATTGCCTTTTTTGCATCGACCACGCTGTTTGTGCTTGCGGGTGTACTGACCTTATTTGCGCAAGTTGAACGACTAGAAAGTGTTATTGCGACGATTCCCTTTGCTACGCCACCGAATCATGCGCTGGTGCAAGTCAAGTTAGCTCTACTAGTCGGCATTTTTGTGATGGCCTTCTTCCAGTTTACTTGGTCAATGCGCCAATACGGCTTTGTGAACGTGATGATAGGCGCGGGCCCTCTGGACACCGATGGCTCAAATGACAATCTCAAAGCCTATGCAAGACAAATGGCGACAGTGCAAGATCAAGCGGCACACTCCTATAACTATGGTTTACGTGCCTATTACTTTTCAATGGCGGTATTGTGCTGGTTTGTACACCCTATACTCTTTATCTCGGCCAGCTTATTTGTGGTCGCAACCTTATATCGCCGCGAATTCAAGTCCCGTGCCGTTCTGGCGATCACGGCAGCGAAAGGCCATCTCCAAATAGAGAGCCAAGTGCGGGAAACCGCCCGCAACCACAAAATAGAATCATAGCCTTGGCGGTTTAGGCCGCTGGCGTCATCTTGATTGGAATTATTGTTCTATACTCTTTGGGTCGTGTTTCTATTGAATTACTGGGAGAGTGCCATGAGCGATAACTTATTAACCTTAGATGAAGTGTGCAAAATGCTAGATAAAACACCTGCGACCATCAAACGCTTCGCTCGGGAGAATTTACTCTCAAGTGTTCAAGATGGTGACGAATTAAAATTCCCCGAAGCGGAAGTTAAACGCTACCTCGCCTTTTCGCAACGCTTAGGCTAAAACGCATCAAGTAACTAACGGCAAATAAAACTGAATAATCAGTATGTAAGCCGTTTGAATTTGTAAAGGTGGTTTGAATTGAAATGTGATACTCGAATTCAAGTACGCTGCTTAAGTTTAAGTCGTCGATAGCGAGTTAAAACAAACGGTGAATGCGATATGGACAGTGAAGCTCAAAGGGATTTGAACTTAGCCATAGCGGTTTGTTGCGAAGGATTGGTTAGGCAAAATCTAGCGGTGTAAACCATAAAACTTAAGCGATGAAACTTTAAGCTATTAAGCCTCAAGCTGTTAATCCAAAAGATTGAACCATTACTTATTATTTAAAGCCTGCTGCAACTGCCGATAGGATAACCACTCTCGCTGCACTTCACTTAGGCCTAAGTCAGCGGCGAGTTGTTGCAATTGAACTTCATACTTAGGCAACAGGGTTTCATCATTGGTCATAATCGCGAGTTCAGCAAAATCCCCTAAACCTTCGATATGGTCAATTGTTAGATGAAATTCACCCAGAAAATAGATACTGCGTCGCTTTTTAATTTCCAGTACGCACTCATAACCTAAGGTCTGCAGCATACTTTTTGCTTTTGTTGCTTCAGTGATATTCACGGCTTCACAGCGGTCTTTTTCTGGCCCTTTCACTATCCACAGCATTATCCCCGATGGCTGCATCTCACGGATACACAAGCTCTTGTGCTCACCTTTAAGTGACTGTGATGGCAGATCAAAGTAACAGTCATGCTCAAGGTTATCTTCGAGCATGACCTCGGGATTTCTCATTTGTAAGGCAACGAAAAAAGCGTGGCGATCCAGTAAGTGGTATTTAAGCTCGACCTCAAACTTACCATTAAAATGGGCATTAATTTGTGGGGCTAATGCTTCCGGCATCGCAGGGTTCATAGATTCATATCCGCTTTTAATGGGTAAAATATATCGCTATTTATAATATTGAGCGCCAACATCTTAATTCTAAAAGATTAAATCCAAAACCTTAAGTGAGTCTTTGGTACAAGGCCTGATACTCTGCACTGTCTTCAATTAAGCTCTGGTGAGTACCAGACGCAATAATCTTCCCCTGACCGAGTAAATGAATTTGATCCATCTTCGCCATAGCAGTTAAACGATGGCTAATCATCAGCAAGGTTTTATCCTGAGCAAACTCAAATAGTAAACTTAAAATTTCCCGCTCAGTGCGTTTATCTAGCCCTTCTGTTGGCTCATCGAGCAATAGCAGCGGCGCATCACGCAGCAGTGCTCTTGCTACACCAATACGGCGCTGCTCGCCACCCGAAAGCTGACGTCCACCTTCACCTATCCACATATCCAGCGGCTTATCACCCGTGAGTAAAGCGCCAAGTCCAACTCGCTGTAACACATCAATCAAGCGTGCGTCGTGGGCCGTGCGTTTCTCGCCCTCAGTGACAGGTAAGGCTAATACTAAGTTTTCCCGCAAAGTACCCGCAAACAAATAGATGCGTTGACTAATTACAGTAATCGCATCCCTAAGACCGCGCTCGCTGTACTCTGAAAGTGCATGACCATCGAGCTTGATGTGCCCTTGCTGTGCTTGCCATTCTCGGGTAATCAGCGTCAATAAGCTCGACTTACCGCAACCCGTTGGCCCAAGTAACGCGACTTTTTGCCCGGCTTTTATCTCAAGGGACAAACCTTGCAGCACGTTTTGATCGCCTCGATAACCAAAGTGGATATCTTCAATCTGTAATGCGCCAGACTTTGCCCTCAAGCCAGTATCGACAGCAAATTGAATATCGGCCTTTTGTTCGGTGATTTCATTAATTCGCGTTGCGGCCAATACGCAGCCTGACAAATGCTGAAACGCGCCCGCGATCGGCATCATCATCTCAACGCAGGCCATAGTGGCAAACACCATAAGCGCAAACATGGGGCCCGGCGGCACGGCATCACCCACACCTTGAGCGGCTAAATAAAGCATCATGATCAAGGCTGAGCCCGTGGAGAGGATCAACATGGCTTGGCTGAGAGCAGTGATATTGGCCATCGCGCTTTGGCTGCGAAAAAGTGCAACTTCAGCATCATTCAGTTTTTGCCTGAATCTGTCGTTCGCGCCAAATAGGCTAAGTTCGGCTTGGCCTTGCAACATATCCAACAACTGCACCCGATAATGACGCTTGGTCTCGAGCATAGTTCGGCTTGGCGCGTGTCCAAGGCGATAAAATAGCAGTGGCATCACCAGCCAAACAGCGACTAAGAATAAGCAAAGACTCAGTGCAAGTTTGGCATCGAACCAAGCAAGAAACAGATACAAGAGCCCCGTCATCAGAAGGGATGCTGCCATAGGCGTGAGCAGTCGCAGGTAAAGATGATCTAGGGTATCGATATCGGCCACTAAGCGATTGAGCATGTCGCCACGGCGCAGACCTTGCAGATTTTTAGCACTGAGCGGCAAGAGTTTACGCCACGCCCAAACACGAAGTTCAGTCAGCAACTTAAAGGTCGCCTCATGGGTCGCTAAACGCTCGCCATAACGACTAGCGGTTCGGGCAATTGATAAGAAACGTACCCCGCCAGCGGGAGTGAAAAAGTTAAAGGACTGCGCCGTGACTATTGTCAAACCCGCGACCGCGGTAGCGGAAAGAAACCAGCCCGAAAGTGACAGTAAACCTATGCCAGCCATCAAAGTAATAATGGTCAGCAGCAAGCCCACGGACATCATTAGCCACTGGCGCGAGAACAATCGAATAAAGGGGATCAGCACTTTCATTGGGCATCTCCTTTAGTAGACTCGGCGGCAATGTCGAGTGGAGCGTCACTATCAAGCTGCGTCTCACTTGCGCTTGCCGATAACGGTACAAGTTCAATATCCGCCACGGACTCAACATTTTCACGCAGTAAGGTTTGGAATAAGCCGTTTGTGTCAGACAAAGTGGTGTAATCGCCCCGCTGCACTATCAAGCCTTTATCGAGCACAAGAATAGTATCCATTTGATCTAACTGATCTAATCTGTGGGTCACCATAATGCACATCTTACCCGCCATGGCGCGATTCAGCGCAGAACTCACCGCCTGCTCACTCTGGCTATCTAAACTGGCTGTGGGTTCATCAAGGACAAACAAACTCGCCTGCTGCCCAAGCGCCCTTGCTAAAGCAATACGTTGAGCTTGGCCAACGGATAAACCGGAGGATTGTTCACCGACTGGGGCATCTAAACCCAATGGCTGCGCCTTAACGAAGTCGCTGATATTGGCCTCAGCCAGTAAGTGCCACAGCGTATCGTCGGGCAGAGTGGGGTCGGCTAAGGCCACGTTATCCCGCACTGTGCCATGAAATAACTGCGGTTCCTGTCCAAGCCAAGCTAAGTGCTGTCGCCAATGGGCTAAGTCTAATGCGGATAACTCATGGCCATTAATCAACAAATGGCCCTTGTAGGGTAAAAATCCTAATAAGGCGTTGAGTAAACTGGTTTTACCCGCCCCACTCGGGCCAACTAAGGCTAAGCGTTCACCCTCTTTTAACTCAAAACTCAGCGGGCCAAGTAAACGCGTTCCATCGACACTGAACACCTCAAGATTGTCGGCACTCAGCGTCTCTATGCTATTGATACGGACGTGGCCGGCAAATTCAGGTTCCGGATGTTCGAGCAAGGTAATCAAAGCTTCTGCCGCGCCTATAGCCTGCGCCTTGGCATGGTAATGAGTCCCCATGTCGCGCAGCGGTTGATAAAACTCAGGAGCTAAAATCAGAATAAATAGCCCAGTAAATAAGCTGAAAGGAATACCGCCCACCTCAGGCACTATACTCGAGCTAATATTGGCATGGGCACCATAGTAGCCAAAATCCAAATGGCCTAAATAACTGAAACCAAAGTAAACCGCCAATACTGCAATCGATACCGCGGCAAAAAACTCTAAGACTGCCGAGCTTAAAAATGCCATGCGTAGCACCGACATAGTGCGGCTACGAAACTCTTCTGAAGCACTCGCGATCACCTTAAGCTCGGCATCACCACGGTGAAAAAGTTTCAACGTGCTTAAGCCTTTTAATCTATCCATAAAATGGCCGCTCAATCTTGCAAGCGCACTGAAGTTCTTGCGATTCGCATCGGCAGCGCCCATGCCAACTAAGATCATAAACATAGGGATTAATGGCGCTGTGAGTAACAGGATTAAGCCTGCCGCCCAGTTAATCGGGAATACCGCCGCTAAAATGAGGATGGGAATAAAACCAGCAAGGCTGATTTGCGGAAGGTATCTGGCATAAAAATCTTGTAAATCTTCGACTTGCTCTAAGACTATGCTGGCCCAACTCCCTGCGGGTTTACCTTTAATAAATGCAGGACCTAGCTTAGTCAACTTGTCCATCACTGCCGCGCGAATATGGCCACGTAGACGCTTACCCGCCTCAAAACTGGCGCGCTCACGCCCATAAGCCAGCAAGGCACGCAGTAACATCAAGGCAATTAACGCAATAAAATGAGAAATATAGGTATCAATACTCACGCTGGAACTGATCGTTTGGGCATTGTCAGTTAGCGGTACGACTTGCTGCCCTATGATCACTCCATCCAGAATCATTGCAATAATATAAGCCTGTGCCACCATAGCGACGGCGCTTATCATCCCAAGCCATAACGACAATTTAAGGAACAGGCCACAGGCTTTCTTCTGGGCTTTAAGCCAAACGAGAAGGGATTTTTCTAACGACTTATCCATGGTGCTCCAACAAGAAAACAATTAAGCGACTCGTAGCGGGGATCGACTATCGATAACAACTCAGTTTAAGGGGCTTGCAACAGCTAAAAAGTTCCGATAGGGACGCAGTATCGCAGGCATCTACAACAGATGAAACCCTATCACAGACTTTTGCTAGCGGACTCACAAAAACGAGCTAAAGATAAATAAATCTAGGAGTTAACGGAACTTTACCTAGTACTAGCCTGATTTTAAAAACTTAGGTAGCATGAAGCTCTTTGTATTAAATGTCCTCTATCTATGCCAAATAAAAATGCTGGTTTCACCCTGATTGAACTCGTTGTGGTTATTATTATTCTTGGCGTATTAGCCGTAGTAGCTGCGCCTAAATTCATTAATTTACAATCAGATGCCTATAAGAGTCAGCTATCAGGTGCACTGGCTTCGATGAAATCCGCCGTCACTTTATTCAAATCAAAGTCGGAAATTACTAACAGCGGCACCACGAATAGAGTCGTTTACGACGAAATCCGTGGCGAAAACTATCAGCCTTGGGCTGCCAGCACCAGCGGTATAACGCCAAGTACGGCTTACACGACTCCGCCAGAAATTTTTAAAGCGGCAGGGCTAAATGTGAATGAGTGGTCCTATCGAATTTACACCACCAACGGCACCTATGAAGTTATCGCCACACCAAAGCAAAAACTGAACCTTGCCACGCCCACAGAAGCGCAAGTCGAAGCGACAAATTGTTATATCGACTATAAATGGGAGACAACGGGCGTCCCCACTTATAAAAAAGTCGACACTGGTTGCTAGGCGACCTTAACGATAAAATATCTATAGAAAAACAGCGAGTTAACCTGATGTTATCTCGCTGTTTTATTTACGCCCTAAACTCATTTTGTTGTTAATGCTTACGTTTACAATTAAGCATTTTTAAAGAGTTCGCGCTTATTGCACTCCACCGTATTTCACTAGCACATGCCAGAGCAACTTAAGTTCATGGGCGACTTGCGCACGATTACCGCGCTCACGCCAATGCTGGGGGGAATGGTATAAATCCCGCGCCGCCACGCCTATGGCATAGGCATCAACTCTGTCTTCTATGGCAATCCGATTAGCCAGCGATGGCATAGTTGGCCCACGGAAATCACTGGGGATCTGCGCCGTATGCAGGCTAAAGCCACCATGATATTGCAGCTCAATATCATATTTATCGCAAATTTTACTTAAGCTTGCGCCAATATCAGTCCCCTTAAAACTGGGGTCCGCCACCAGCATGGCGATATCTTCATCGAGGGAAACATCGCCATGGATCTGCGCCTCTATATAATGGTCAAGATTATTCGATAGCGGCCGCTCGAAACGTGACAGCAAGGAAGCATTGAGCTGATGCCCAAAATAATGGATCACATTCAGCGGCTTAAAGTCGGATTTACCTAAGGCATAGTGACGCTCAAAACTCTCAGTCAACAGCGCCGCTAAAATATCATCGAAACATGACAGTGTGCCCTTCTCTTTCGGATTACGATACGAGTCGAGATAACTAAAGGTTGAGCGCGCCATCGCACTCGTATGAGTCAAAAAATAACAGCTTCCAAAACGTGGGGCGGGACCGTCCTGCCACATCCCCAGATCGAGTGCACCGTATTTAGGTCGAGATTTAGTGCCCTTGTATACATCCCCAAAAAGCTGATTTTCCCAATGATCCCGTGGGCCACCTAACTCAGGTGACAACTGACCATTAGAAATATGGGTCTCAAACTGGCTGCGGTATTGACCATCGCGCAGTAAACCTTCGGCAACCGTCATACCACGGCTATCAATTCTATCGGGATGAAAATGCAGCGCAATTCGGCCACAGTTGAGCAATTGTTTAAGCGCGAGTTGCATCTCATGCATGGGGATATTTGACATCTGCTGCACATTTTTAATCACAGCAACGGCTTGTTCACTGCGTCCTCGTGCAAGGCGTTCAATATGCTGTATCGCTGTCATAATCCACCTATAAATGAGAGGCGTTTAACCGTTCCCACAATGCCTCATCCTAAAATAAACGTGAGATAAATCGCAAGCATGCAGAGAACTGCTCTTAAGCCACTCCATCTAAATGACTAAGTTAAACATGAATGACTCAGTTAAACGTGACCGTGAAAACACTCAATAATTCTTTCGCTCGGTTCATTGTTAAAAATTCAGCGAATAACATCAATCACGAACTGAACAGATAGCTAAACCAATTGCGTCATTGATCAATTCTACTCCAATCGACTTTAGTTTATACCACTCTCATTATTGTAGCGTGATCTACCGCTAACTCATTCTAACTCTAGATAAAAAATGCCTATGACTTCAATTGATATTATGAAATAAGCCTAATAGTCATCTTATTCCTTGAAATCAATTAACTTCCATAACCTCAAACTCTGCCATCTAAACTTGCGCCTAAAAGATAAGCGAGGCCGAGTGAAAGCCGCCGACAAGCGATTTATGTGCCAATATGAATGAAACCCAGCCCAAAAACCTTTATTAGATGGCACTTAAAGCCCTGATCCTGTAAGCTGCACGCCCGCCAGCAGACCTGGCTATTGACCATAAATGCAGCACAGTGTTGCCACAAGAGACCAATCTATGAGTTTTACCTCCCTGGGCTTATCGGCCCCGATACTTAAAGCCGTTGCCGAACAAGGCTACGACACACCTTCGCCAATCCAAGCTCAAGCAATTCCCGCTGTGCTTCAAGGCAAAGATGTGATGGCGGCCGCCCAAACAGGAACAGGTAAAACAGCAGGTTTCACCCTACCTATGCTCGAACTCCTGAGTAAAGGTAACCGTGCCCAAGCAGGCCAAGTGCGCGCATTAGTGTTAACTCCGACACGCGAATTGGCAGCTCAGGTTGCAGAAAGTGTTGAAACCTATGGTAAGAATTTGCCACTGCGCTCAGCGGTGATATTTGGTGGCGTGCCTATCAATCCACAAATTGCTAAATTGCGCCACGGTGTCGACGTATTAGTCGCCACGCCTGGTCGATTGATGGATCTATATAATCAAAAAGCGGTGAAATTCAGCCAGCTTGAGATCTTAGTGTTAGATGAAGCCGACCGTATGCTCGACATGGGCTTTATCCGCGATATCCGTAAAATTTTGGCCATTTTACCTAAGCAACGTCAAAACCTGATGTTCTCAGCCACCTTCTCCGATGAAATTCGTGAGCTGGCCAAAGGCCTAGTCAATGATCCAGTCGAAATTTCGGTCACGCCACGTAACGCGGCGGCGACCACAGTAAAACAATGGGTTTGCCCAGTTGATAAGAGCCAAAAATCGGCACTCTTGATCCAACTCATCAAGCAAAACGATTGGCAACAAGTATTGGTATTCTCGCGCACTAAACATGGCGCTAACCGTCTGGCGAAAAGCCTTGAAGAGGCAGGTATCAAAGCCGCCGCTATCCACGGTAACAAGAGCCAAACCGCCCGTACTAAAGCCTTAGCCGACTTTAAAAATGGTCAAGCTCGCGTACTGGTTGCGACCGATATCGCCGCCCGCGGTTTAGACATAGACCAATTACCACAAGTGGTTAACTTCGACTTACCGAACGTGCCAGAAGATTATGTGCATCGTATCGGCCGTACTGGCCGCGCTGGCGCATCGGGTCAAGCCGTGTCACTGGTAAGTAACGAAGAAATCAAACTGCTGAACGATATCGAGCGTTTAATCAATCGCGTATTAGACCGAGAAATGGTTGAAGGCTTTAACCATGAATTGCCAGAATCACGTTTGGGTGGCGGCGGGAAAAGTAGCGGTAAATCAGTACCAAGCCGTAGAAATACCCGCAGCTCAAACCAACCTAGCTCACGCGATGGTGCCCCAAGAAGCGCCGAGCATAAAGATGGTCAACGCAGCGGTGACGTCGCGCGCGGTCACAAGCCAAACGACAAGAATCCAAGACACAGCGGCGAAGCCAGTAGCGCACCCCGCAGTGATGCCAAGCCTCGTCCACCACGTTCAAACGATGGCCGAGCCAATAGCGCAGGCGCTAGTCGTCCAACTGAAAGCCGTTCAGGTGCTGGCGAGAATCGTGGCCAAGCGGGTGAGAATCCTTACGCCAATGGCCCAAAGAAAAACACCCGTCGCCCAAATAACGGTGCGAGTCGTCCAAGACATTCACAGGATTAATGCAAAAGCTAAGCGAACTTGCTTAGCGATTTAGTCGTATTAAGTCCTAAACAGAAACGCCCAACTCCGTATGGAATTGGGCGTTTTTGTTTGTCTTAGTTTGTCTTTATCGATGCTTAGCTCGTTATCTACGCTTTGAACAATAATCGGCTTGAACAATCACTGCCTTAAAAACAGCCTAAAACGGCAACCTAAGTTAATTCGCCTTTGTATCTGGCAACTGCTGCAGGACTTCATCCGTAAAATAAGGTTCATCTTCAACCCAAAAAATGTAGTCTAAGCCTAGGTAATTTTGCGCAAAATCCAGCAGCTCAGGCACAGTATTCTTTTTACCCGTTTTAGGATTAATCTGCCGCAAATTACCGTCTTGCACCGCCATACCTTTCACCAGTGTCGCTGGGTACTCTTTAATAAAGGCATAACTTTGTGCCATATGACTTTTACGGTAAGGCATCAGATCTGGGCCACCCACACCTATGTTGAGCGATTTGGCTTGCGCAAATAAGCCTCGCATATAGCCTTTGTCATTCCATGGCAGCCATTCGTCTGGCAAAAAGTTCAAATACACCATAGCGGTTGAATGCTGAAATGACTCAGCTAATACCTGCATATTCTCGCCAATCGCATCGATATAGGCTTTAGGATTAAAATCACTGGGGAAGGTGGTCGTTCCATCGGCGTTTTCAGTCCCCACATCAATTGAGCTTTCACTAAAGTTAATGCCCGCAATTTTCCCATCAAACTCTTGGCCAAGCTGACGCACCAATTGTTGATAACGCGCACGCACTGAGGGCTCCCACATTTTGGCTGACCAGCCATACTCATCATCCGTCACCGGTTTATTGGGATCACGCTCTGGTGCACTCAACATGCTTTGCTTCAACACACCGCCTTGATAAATCGGATCATCGAGCAAATAACGCGGCACATTGACTCTGGGCGTAAAGGATTTCTCTTGCAGCTGGATCCACAATTTTTTGCCTATCGAATCGAGATACGCAATATCGGCCCTAATCGCACTGAAATCATATTCGCCCTGCTTAGGCTCTAAACAGCGCCAAGTATAAACAATCTGCGCACCGCCAAAACGGGGATCGCGCAGCGCCTTGTCGGCACGAATGTTTTCTCCGTTAGCCTCACGATGGTTAATGTAGATAAAGTGCTGTAACGGTTGCGGCTCTGACTTAGACTCAGGTTGCGGCTCTGGCAGAATTGATGCAGCGCTCGCTGCGCTCAAAAAGATGCTTAGTAAAATAGTCCATCGAAACATAAATACTCCAAACCGATGCAGCCCTATCACCTGACAAAGCCGTTAATCCGCTCATTTATTTTTTACTCAGAATCACTTCTAACACAGGCAAGCTGAGGGGCATATCAATTAAGCAGACAAATACAAAGTGTTACTTAATCGCCCAATAAGATTCGCGGTGAAGTAGACACAAAGGTGTAGTGACTACCGCTATAAAACCCAACAAAAAAGGGAATAAACCTGAGTTTATTCCCTTTAAAAATAGAGCGAATTAAATCGAGGTACGATTCAACTCAAGCTAGGCCAAACTTACTTCATTGGCCAAGCGCGGTAAGATTTTCCTTTGATCCGGCCGCCAGTAATTTTGTTCAGTGCTTTCTTGGCAACCTTACGATTAACGGCCACATAGGCGCGGTAATCGGTCACTTGGATTTTACCCACCTGTGAGCCTTCGATACCGTTTTCGCCCGTCAGCGCGCCTAAGATATCCCCTGGACGCAGTTTCTCCTTCTTACCGCCATCGATCTGCAAAGTGATCATGGTTGGCGCTGCAGGCGTGTTGCCGAGCAGGCTTTCAGATGGCAGTGATTCGCTGGTAATTTCGCGCTCTAAATACTCTTCTAACAAGGCAATCTTGTAACCGTCTTGGTCGTTATAGAAGGTATAAGCGGCGCCTTTACTGCCCGCACGGCCAGTACGACCGATACGGTGAATGTGGACTTCGGTGTCGTAGGCAACGTGATAGTTAAACACGGCATCCAGCGCATCGATATCTAAACCACGGGCGGCAACGTCAGTCGCCACTAATACACAGGCACTCTTATTAGCAAATTGCAGCAGGGTTTCGTCCCTGTCTCTTTGCTCTAAATCACCGTGCAAAGCCAATACGCTAAAGCCTAAACCTTCGAGCTCATCGGCCACTTTTTGAGTTTCGCGTTTAGTGTTACAGAACACCACTGCGCTTTCAGGCTTATGTTCTAACAACAATAATTGCAGCGCTTGCATACGCGCCTTATCATCGTCTAAGTGATAAAAATGCTGGGCTATGCTTAAACTGTCGTGATTACCTTCAACTTTAACCATGCTTGGGTCATACATGATTTGCTTAGCAATCGATTGAATTTGCTCAGGGAACGTCGCGCTGAATAGCAACGTCTGACGCTCACGTGGCGCTTGTTCGATAATCGCATCGAGGGCGGGTTGGAAGCCCATTTCTAACATGCGATCGGCTTCATCGAGCACTAACATGTTGAGATTGCTTAAATCTAAGCGATTGCGATCTAAGTGATCGACGATACGACCCGGCGTACCCACAATAATGTGCGCGCCGTGTTCCAGCGAGCCAACCTGTGGCCCCATAGGCACGCCGCCGCAAAGTGTCAATACTTTAACGTTATGAATACCACGGGCAAGAGTACGGATTTCCTGCGCCACTTGGTCGGCCAGCTCGCGGGTTGGGCATAACACTAAGGTTTGAATGCGAAAGCGTTTAACGTCTAACTTGTTCAGTAATCCTAAGCCGAAGGCGGCCGTTTTACCCGAGCCAGTTTTACCCTGACCTATCACATCCTGCCCCGCTAAAATGGGTGGCAAACTTTGCGCCTGAATTGGCGTCATCTCGTTGTAGCCCATAGAAGAAAGGTTCTCAAGCAGTTCGGGTTTTAGCTTAAGAGTCGAAAAAGCCATTGATGGATTAGGCTTAGTATCAGAGTTGCTCAAGGTGAATATCCTGTGGTGGGTAACGAAGCGGCTGCTAGGTTACTGAAATTGCGTTACTTATCGATTTAACTGGTCTATCAAGATTCAGGTTAGCTTTGGGCTAGCTTGAGTTTAGATTTAAGCTCTAGGCTCGCTCAACCCAAAAGCACGGCTATTGTAGCAACAAAGCGCGGCTTTTGCCTCAAGTCCTTAAGCAATAGACATAGCTTGCGTGAACAGCAACAAAAAAGCCCTGTAGGAATACAGGGCTTAAACTTAAATTGGCTTGGATTTAGAATTAGCTCAGTGCGACAGATTTAACAAATTACGCGATCTGGCCGAAACGCCCTTCTTGGTAATCGCGAATCGCCTGCTGAATCTCCGCTTGGGTGTTCATCACAAAGGGACCCATCTGGACGATTTTTTCACGGATAGGTTTACCCGCAAACAGTAACATCCCAGCGCCGCGCTCATCGGCTTTAAACTTAAGCACACTTTGGCTATCGAGCACTAAAAACTCGCCCTGATGATGTTGATTTGAAGCAGATGACCACTGTGAATCTTCGCCTTTACTCGAATCGCTTTTATATAAGTCACCTTGGTACAAGTACAAGGCGACAAACTCATGTTGAGACAAATCAAGCGTGGCCTCAGCATTTGGCGATAGACTTAAATCAGCAATGGCTGCTTCGCCCGCTAACCCTTGAATAGCTGCACTAATAAGCGGTTGATCTTCAAAGCCCCAATCACCCGCTAAGGCTTTTAAGCTAGCACCCGTGTCATTGGCCACTTCAACGCTCGCGCTACCCGCAGTATCTTGATACTTAGCTGGACGCAGCTTGTCTTTGGCGGGCATATTGACCCAAATTTGGAATCCATGCAGACCATCAACCGCATCGGCCAGCGGCATTTCAGAGTGCACTACCCCGAACCCTGTACTCATCCACTGCACATCGCCGGCACGAATCGCCTTTACATTACCCATTTGGTCACGATGCTCAAAACCGCCCTTACGAATATAAGTGAAGGTCTCCATCCCGCGATGGGGATGTGCAGGGAAGCCGCCGATAAAATCTTGTTCATCATCAGATTTTATTTCGTCGATCATCAAGAAAGGATCAAATTTAGTCGTCACAAAATCGTCGACACGGCGAATATTGACCCCATCGCCATCCATCGCGGCTTTGGCGGAAAACTGACTTAATACTTTCATTGCGCTCTCCTATCGGTTGAGCAAAGCGGTGCGTGAAACGCCAAAATACTGCGGCTAACACAAGACGCAAACGCTTTGCTGATGGAAGCAGAATAACAAGGAAGTTTACAAAAGAATAACGCGAAATCACGGCCTAAACATTCGAAAAAATAGAACGGTAGGCTGTTGATATCCACTCACACAGGTTTGCCATGGCATTTACTCGTCGACTCGCAGCCAGTCCGCCCATGGGGCGGACGGTCGTCTCGCTAATCACCATGACTCACTTTTTGGCATTAGCCTAACCTGTAGATTTAAAAGATATACGCAACACACTTTTGGACATTTCCGAGTTAAAAACTTAATTTTAACTCGTCAGTTTCGGATTAAGATTTCTATGGGTAACGCCCACTTAAGCGGACAAAAATTGTTGGCTACAATGTGGAGCGAAACGTAACCAACTGTTTTTTTTAGTTTAAAGTGCTTGCTAGGTGAATTACGCATAACCTACTATATGACGGTAACGAGCTAAAATATCCGGATATTTGCGTAACCGATCTTCAACATCAAAAGCATTCCACCAAAGTATTGCATTCTGCTCTTTTCTATCTCTTTGACGTTCTAACATTTCTGTTAAATCACGTGTAGTTTGGGTATTTACAACCAACATATAACCATCAGGTCGATAATCAAATAACGTACTTGGCATGTCTACACCAGATTTACCAATTGAAGTAGTCTTAGAGTGTTTTAAATTTGTTTTACACTGAATAATCATTTTTCCGAGTTTGATAGATTCAGCTCCTTTAGAAACTCGATTTTCATGGTGGAGCATATTGTATTCACAAATCAAATCTCGACCATTGTCACCCTGATTCGTGGGGGCTACTTTCTTAACAGAAAAGACCCATGGTTCACGATCTAGAAGTTCAAGAATTAGATCCTCAAATTCTCCACTGGCTTGCCGATCAATAATGTTCCATTCAAACTTTTGGTCACCAAATAGTAGAGAAATCTCTTTTTGTTGACGAAGTCTAATCAATTCTTTTTCTTCTGCGACAGACTCTAAACCACAGTTAGTGTACTTAATTACCACATGATGGTTGCTAATAAACAGAAGCTGATTTTCTTGTGATATAACCTTTAAATCTGATACATCCCCTAACTCTACAAGAAGATCTTTAGCAAATTCCTCATCTTTAAATGAAATGGTTGTGCGTATGTCATTTATGATTTCAACATTTGAGGTAACTCCGATTATCGTCTCCGCAGTATCATTTTTAGCAGCAATCTCCTTAAGTAATCCAGATATATGTGTACTTTTAAACACTGAAAACTCGCCAGAAAAGCTGCGAAAAAATAGCCAGTCAGGATTCATACGGATATTGGCTACGTAAGATTCATCCTCACCAATAAAATCTCTTATTTTGTCTACCCAAACACTGAGTTCAGGAGAGTCAAAAGAGAAATCATCTGGGCAATAGCTAACAGCACCCAAGATATTTCCTTGATACATATGGAACATATAGAGAGCCATTAAGATATTGAAGAAACACTCAAAGTCTTGTTTACTGTTTTTTCTGATTCGTTCATTTAAAGGTTGAGCTGGAAACCAATACATCCCATATAATTCGTCTTCGATTTCACTGAAATCATTATGTTCACCTAGAAATCGAAATGAACTCAGTCCTCTAGATTTTGCAATAGCGGTAAAGACTGTTGGCACAATTGCATGTAGATCAGTAACTTCTTCTATTCGTTGCTGTCGATAGTAGAAAACTGGAAACAGTTTTTCATCATCAATATCCTCAAGGAATATTCTCCATTGAGGACAACAATCTAACCCTATGAAAATTTGATTTTTATTGCGCCTTGTAACGCTAAAGCCAACTTCTTCAATTCGCTCTAAAAATTCTTCTATCATAATTATCCAATATCAGCAGAACTATAAGATTCACCTAACGCCTCAAACACCGGCTTGGTGAAGTTGGCGACTTTTTTGGAACAAAAAAGGTGACAGCTTTACCAAGTCCGCGTGCTTTGATTTGTTAGGCATAGTTCCAAGTTTCCTTTTGACTAAAGTCAGACCACGGATCTTCGCCATTGAAAGCACCTACATAAAGCACTTTATTACCTCGAATAACCCATTCCATGCCATGCTCTGGCTCCCACTCACAATTTAGTTCCATATGAATTACGGGCTCACTCTCATTTTCCGGGTATGGCACCAACAAAACACTTGGATAAATTAAACCCAGGACATCTGATGGTTTATCAAAGGCTTTTGGTAATTCACCAATTGCTTCAAGGAAACTATTGCAATACCTGATAGAAGCCTCACATACACTATCAACGACATCATCCGATAGCTCATTCAAGTAATTTGCACACTTTTCGGCAAAATCGATATTGTCATCTTCAATTGATAACGCAATAAATTTATCGAAGCGACGAAAGAAGACCTCGCCCTCTATTCCAAACTCACCCGACTCGATATTTCTGATTATTTCCACGTACTATCCTTGGTGCCTAATATTTTATTAGTGCGCATGCGCGTTTACCTCATTAGACCAGTGAAACGCGCACAGTTAACTACCTGTATACAAAGAATTTATCAGCTTTTTATCAAATACACTATCCGGAAAAACGCGCATGCGCGTTTTTCAAACCTATTAACTAATTTTGGAAAAGTATATGCAAATGATTTTAAAGGGTTTTATTAATTTTAGGATGGATAAACGCGCAAACTTATGAGTTTAAAAACACTCAAAAGCATCTAAATTTAAATACGACTGTACACCCATACATTGTTAGTCGCTTTACGGTAGGGCCAAACACTAGGTAAATGGATGAGATTTTGTAGGGCAATTCATTCGTCAGTTTTCGCTTCACTAAATAAATGCTAGCAAGCTTTGGGGCAATAGCTTTTTAGCTAATCGAACAGCAGAAGTGTTAATTAAGATTGGCATTGTTGAAACTGTGACCGTTGGCGGCATGGATGCCGTCGTCGAGCCCTCAGGGACGAGTTTATGGCGAGTCACAGGGGAAACAATGACAATTTATGCTGCAAACTGACAACAAAGTTATCTTGCTTTGGGGCCATAGCTTTTTCGCAGAACGGGCAGCGAGAGGGTTGGTTAGGATTGGCATTATTACGGAAGTGACCGTAGGTGGCATGAATGCCACCGTTGAGCCCTCAGGGAAGCTTATTTTAAAAACAATAGGCGGCATGTCACTGGAGCAATATTGCCAATCGACACTGCACATGTTGTGAATCTTTTACGAAACTAACTTTGATGAATTAAATCTTCAACCTAATCCGGTTTAAACACGCCGATCACTGCGCCGGTGGCTTTTTCAGTGACCTTTTCATCGGTTTGCTGTTCACGGTAGTCACACTCTGTGCATTCAACGGTTTCGATGCCGTTTTCCTTGTAGAGTAAAATGCTGTCTTTGGCGCTGCATTTTGGGCACTTAGCACCGGCTACGAAACGCTTTTTGATTTTAGTGTTTGTCATAATAGATAAAGGACCAGATAGCAGGGCCAAGGGACTCGGCCGAAGAAATTGCCGCTATTTTGCCACACTGATGATTGAATGCCAGTGTTACCTGAAAGTATGAGGCCTTAAGCCAATGTGATGCGATTCGCTCAAGATCGTCCTGAAAAGTCGAATAATTGTCCGAGTTATCGGGTCAGGCTGTGGTTTGAAACTGGGTTGTACGCTATTATCTGTGCCCTGACGAATTCACGTTCTAACCAAGTTGTAGTCAATGATCAGCATCAACCAAGCGCAATTAATCCGTGGTAGCAAAACCCTGCTAGATGAGACCTCTCTCACGATTTATCCCGGCCATAAGGTCGGTTTAGTCGGTGCTAACGGCACAGGCAAATCCTCACTGCTCGCATTAATTTTAGGTCACTTAAGCCTAGATAAAGGTGAATTTAGTCTGCCTTCTGGCTGGCAAATTGCCACTGTGGCCCAAGAAACCCCTGCGCTCGACGTCTCGGCACTGGAATATGTGATCGATGGCGATAGCGAATATCGCCAATTAGAAGCCCTATTACACAAGGCCCAAGAAGAGAACGACGGCAATGCCATCGCGCTGTTACACGGCAAAATCGACGCTATCGGCGGTTATGCGATTCATTCGCGCGCGGGTTCATTGTTAGCGGGTCTGGGCTTTAGTGAAGCCGAGCAAAGCAATCCAGTAAAAAGCTTTTCGGGTGGTTGGCGTATGCGCCTCAACTTAGCCCAAGCGCTGCTGTGCCGCTCTGACTTATTGCTCCTCGACGAACCAACCAACCACTTGGACTTAGATACCATGTACTGGCTCGAAGGTTGGATTAAGTCCTATCAAGGCACGCTGATTTTAATCAGCCATGATAGGGACTTTATCGATGAAATCGTTGATGAAATCGTCCACGTTGAAAATCAAAAACTCAATTTCTACAAAGGCAATTACAGTGCCTTTGAGCGCATTCGTGCCGAACGTATGTCGCAACAACAGGTTGCCTTCGAACGCCAACAAAAAGAACGTGCGCACATGCAGTCCTTCGTTGACCGTTTCCGTTATAAGGCGAGTAAAGCCAAACAAGCGCAGAGCCGCTTAAAGGCGCTAGAGCGCATGACTGAGTTGTTGCCGTCTCAAGCCGATAGCCCCTTTTATATGGAGTTTCGTGCTCCAGAAGCCCTACCCAATCCGCTGATTAAGATGGAGCAAGTCGCTATCGGTTATAGCGATAAGCCAATCCTGAGCAAGGTGCATTTAAACTTAGTACCGGGTGCGCGTATTGGTTTGCTTGGCCGTAACGGCGCGGGTAAATCGACATTAATCAAGCTGTTATCGGGTCAATTATCGCCAATGACAGGTTTGTATGAACCTAACCCTGGCGTCAATATCGGTTACTTTGCCCAGCATCAAATCGAATTTTTGCGCCTCGACGATACGCCGATGCAGCATTTAGTGCGTCTTGCACCCAATGCCAGAGAGCAAGAGTTGCGCAACTTCTTAGGCGGTTTTGGTTTTAACGGCGATATGGCGCTCTCACCTGTACGCCCCTTTTCTGGCGGCGAGAAAGCCCGTTTAGTGTTAGCACTATTAGTTTGGCAACGCCCAAACCTATTGCTGCTCGATGAACCCACCAACCATTTAGACTTAGAGATGCGCCACGCCCTAACAATGGCACTGCAAACCTTTGAAGGTGCTATGGTTGTCGTCTCGCACGATAGGCATTTACTGCGTTTAACCTGTAGCGATTACTATCTGGTCGATCAAGGTGAAGTGCGCGCCTTCGACGGTGACTTAGACGATTATCACCAATGGTTGCTCGATGCGGCGAAAGCCAACTCGAATCAAAACAGCACCAGCGACGAGATCAAACCTGCCGCCGATAAAAAACAGCAAAAACGCCTCGAGGCCGAAATCCGCCAAAAGGTATCGCCGCTCAAGCGCAAACAAACTAAGTTAGAAACCGAGCAACAAAAGCTGAGCGAACGCCTCGCCGAGCTAGAACACTTGCTGGCCGATAGCGAATTGTATGATCAAGATAACAAAGCCAAGCTAACCTCGGTATTAACCGAGCGAACGAGCTTGACGCAAACCTTAGAAGACAGTGAAATGCAATGGCTCGAGTTGCAAGAAGAGATAGATGCAATGGAGCAAGAGGTCATGGAGCAACAATAACTCCAGCGTTCTTTTACATAAAAGTCAGTAGCAGCGGCAATACAAGGAAATAGTATGGCGGTTTTAACCCAGTTCGACAGTCAACTCTGGCAATGGTGTGATATGAGCTATGCGCAAAACAAAGCGCTCTGTCTCGAATTGCAAAATAGCTGTCAGGTGAACGTCAATCTACTGCTACTGGCACAATATTTAGATATCACTATGGATGTGTCTGGGCCGCAGCAATACAGCACGGACCAATGGCAAACACTGATGACTGCTGTGGGTGAATGGGATGAAAGGTTTCTCATGCCCTACCGCAAATTACGCAAACTGGCTAAGTCCAGCCTGAATGAGCAAGAGTATCAGCAGATGCTCGCCGTTGAGCTGATGATGGAACGTAAAGCGCAGCGAACCATCTTGAATAAACTCAATGAACTCAGCCCAAGCGGCCAAGCGACAAATCTAGTGAGCTACTTAAGCCTGTTTGGACTCAGTGACATTGACGCCAACGAAATCGGCCTCATTGCGCCCTGATCTAAGTTAATCAAGTTAAAACAAGCTCAACCATGTTAGCTCAAACTCAATCAAATTAACGCTATGATCATCTGAGCCGCTAACGGCTGCGGCCTTGCGGATAGCGTTCACAGTCATCCTTGATCACCAACCAGTTCAGCTGACTCTCAGTATAAATATGGTACTTAGGCTGAACTTGGTTAGCATCGTCCAGACTCGCTATGCTCAAGGTCAAATAATCGGGATATTGAGTATGTCGGTAAGTTAACGATGTACCGCATTGGTCACAAAATCCACGGCGAATAAACTCGGACGATGCAAACTCAGTCACCTGACCTTTAAGCCAAATCACTTGGCTGAGTTTAAAATCCATCCAAGCCCCAAATGCAGATCCCGTGCTTTTTTGGCATGAACGGCAGTGGCAATAATCCGCATCAAAGGGTTCACCTTCAATCTGATAACGAATCGCGCCGCATAAGCAACCACCTTCCCGTAATATGTTTTCAGACATTCACACCCCATCAAGCTTTATCAAGCTAAGCTGCATTTTGATAAGATAACATCAGGCTTTACCGTCAGTGAGCTTCTGTGCGAGTGCGGTAGCATTACGTGCCGTGATGCCATAAATTGACAGCTGCGGGTTAGCGCCAAGGCTGGTCGGGAAGATAGAGCCATCCATTACAGATAAATTCTCTAAATAGTGCGACTGACCATAACTGTTGACCATAGAAAGCTTTTCATCTTCGCCGAAGGGACAACCACCCATTACGTGCGCCGATGCGACGATAGTGCGCAGTGGCGCGAGTGACATCTGCGCAATGCTCTCTTTGGCGTCTTTCCACGAGGACAAGTAAGGCATACCATCGCTGATCGGCAACACTTTTAAGGCGCCCGCCGAGAATTGTAACTCCGCCATACTGGCAAAAGCGCGTCTCGCGGCCCGCCAAAAGGCATCGGTCAGCGGATAATCTAAAGCAAAACCCTTATCCGTTAAGTGTACTTCACCGCCTTGACTGTCGGGATGATAGCCATCGCGGATCAAAGCGATAGTCACTTGCAACTGATTGAATTGTGACATTAACTCAGCATGACTTGTACCATATCCTAAGGTTTTAGAGGCAATTAAAATCGGATGCACCGGCGGCACTTCGAGTTTATAACCCAGCTCACCATCGGCGCCATTGTTCCACACAAATTCATCGGAATAGATAGATTGCGGCGCACCGCTATGGCCATTGATCGAATCGGCAAATACGCCGCCGGATAACAAAGTAGGATGTAAAAAGGTGCGTTTACCCAAAAGTTGGTGGGGATCGGGCACTTGCGAACGCATCAAAATCGTCGGTGTATGGATAGCACCCGCACTCAAAATATAATGTTTAGCCTTAAATAACAGCTCAACGTCAGTGGGTCGTAAATTCACATCCAGCGCCTGCGCCTTTAACGCAAACACTTGACCATTATGGTGCTCAATCTTAGTCACTTTAGCGCGACTGATCAGCTGCGCGCCTTTCTCAAGTGCCGCGGGAATCGTAGTGACTAACATAGATTGCTTCGCATTGACCGGACAACCCATTCCGCAATAGCCGGTATTCCAGCAACCCGCCACATTGCGTTTAATCACAGTGTATTCCCAGCCAAGATTGATACAACCTTGCTTCAGGGCGGCATTATTGCGATTAGGCTCATAATTCCATTCATGAATGTTGAGCCGTTGTTCCATTTGCTCAAACCAAGGATCTAAACTCTCGCGATTAAGCCCAGCAACCGACTTATGTTGCGCCCAAAAAGCTAACGCCTCGGTCGGAGTGCGAATAGAAGTGGTCCAGTTAACTGTGGTTGAGCCACCGACTGCGCGGCCTTGAAAAATCCCGATCGCCTTATCGGCGGTTTTCATCGCCGCAGCTTGTTGATACAAGTTGGGGTAAGCGACCCGCTCTTCCATATTAAAATCGCTGGAGGATTTTAGCGGTCCCGCCTCAATCATGATCACGCTCAACCCAGCTTGGGTGAGGATTTCAGCCGCCACACCGCCGCCAGCACCTGTGCCGACAATAATCACATCAGCTTCAAACTGCTGGTTTTCTTGCAATTGGCTCGCATCAGTGTGCAACCAACCAGAGTTTAAACCATTCACTATAGGATCTATGATTGCCAACTTGAGTGCTCCACTGTCGCGGGTAAGATGCTTATTATTCGGCGTTTGATTAGGTTAAAAATGGACTCGCTATTTGAACAGTTCAGGCTTGGCATAATGCAGGCGGCTCCAGTGCTCAGGACAAGCGTAGTAACTTGCCATCACTAATTCCCGCAATCCAAGATAAGCCGTTTGTAACAAAGCAAAATAACTGTGGCGCCAGGTTTCTAACATATCAGTTAACTCGGCGGGAGAGCGCATCAATAGCGGCGTCATGCTCGAGGTGAGTACCAGTAAACCAAGACGATTTTCGAGCATATCGAGCAGTTCAAATAACTCGGTTTGCTGCTCATCGGGTAACACAGCAATCGACTGTTTGATGGCATCTAAAGTGCGGTTTTGCGCCGCCAACTTATGGATGGCCACATCAGGCAAGGCGCCGTCGAGCATCACAGGCAAAAGCACGCTAAACAACAAACGATAATCTTTGCCTTCGCTATCCTCGGGCAAACTAAACTCAGGAGAATAGAGATTAACCCCTAAGGCTAACGCCGCCGTACCGGCAAACGCACCCATTATAAAGGTTCGTCGCTTCATCTCTATCTCCTAATTATCAACCTAAATGTCGGCCTAAATATCAGCATAAAAAACAATTGTGCTACAATGGCCGCGAGTTTATACCCAAGCGACCTCAAAATACGAATTTCAGCATTTTGAGTTGGTTTGGGTATAAATTAAACACACGTTTTAATTTTCAGCAATAGCCGATACCAAGATAAACATCTATGCCAAATTCCTTTATGCCACCTTGGTGGGCCAAGAGTCCCCATATACAAACGATTTTACCCGTATTCACTAAAGTGGCCAAACCAGCATTACAGCGGCAGAGCTTAGAGTTACCCGATGGCGATTTTATCGATTTAGATTGGCAGGATGTTCCACAGTCTGGCAAACCGATCATGGTGATCATCCACGGTTTAGAAGGGAGTGCTCAGTCCCATTATGCGAGGCGGATACTGCAAGCCTGTAAAGAACAGCAACTCGCAGCCGTCGTGCACCATCACAGAAGTTGTTCGGGTGAGGCCAATCGCCTCGCGCGCAGTTATCACAGTGGTGACACGGACGATTTACAGTTTAGTCTATCGACACTGAAAAGCGCGTATCCGCAATCGCCCTTATTAGCCGTAGGTTACAGTTTAGGCGGCAATGTACTGACTAAGTATCAGGGCGAATATCAGGATGACAGTTTATTAGCTCGCGCAGTGGTTGTCTCGGCGCCGCTGCAATTGTCCGCCTGCGCAAAACGTTTAGAAAATGGTTTTTCGAAGGTATATCAAAGCTATTTAATCAAACAGTTGCAGCAAAAAATCAGCCATAAGCTGAACGATCCCGACTTAGCCATCTCTATGCCGCTGAGCCAGTTGCAGGTCGACCGTTTAAATACCTTCTATGATTTTGACGATAAAGTCACAGCGCCATTGCACGGCTTTGACGGCGTCGACGATTACTATACGCGTGCCAGTGGCTTACCCTTTGTCAGCCGCATTACTAAACCGACGCTTATCATCCATGCCAAGGACGATCCCTTTATGACCGATGAAGTGATCCCCCAGACAAACCAATTATCGGGTTATGTAGAATACGAACTGCATCCCTATGGCGGTCATGTTGGCTTTATCGAGGGCGGTACACCTTGGAAACCGCGCTTTTATCTTGAGCGACGGATTTTACACTTTTTACTCGGCGATCAAAGTGTTGGCAAACTTAGCGTAGACCCCATCAACAGCGACAATATTCCCCAAGGAAGCACCGATGCTCATTCCCTATGAAACCCTGTTACAACTCCCCAAGGAAACGCTCGCCAATGTGATCCGCGAATATCTCTTCGGTCAAGTGGAGGATGGCAGCTTTGCCAGTCTCGATGAACAGGAGCTTGCTCAGGCGATAGTCCAATGTCAACAAGCACTTAAGCAAGGTAAGCTGAAATTAGAGTACAGTGAAGACGATGAATCCTTCGCCATACGTTCAGCGGAACAAATAGCACAGCAGCAAGATTGACCAGTCCTACCTCTGTACCGTATAAATAGTACTCGCATTTTTATCGCTTCCCCATAAGCGGCTCTTTTGGTTCCTAGCTAGGTAGAAAAAATGTCAGCAAAACATCCCATTATTGCAGTTACAGGCTCATCAGGCGCGGGAACCACCACCACGACGACTGCCTTTAGCCATATTTTTCGCCAACTCGGGATCAACGCCGCCTTTGTCGAAGGCGACAGTTTTCATCATTTTACCCGCGCCGAAATGGAAGTCATGATCCGCAAATCCCAAGCTGAAAACCGCAATCTTAGCTATTTTGGCCCAGAGGCTAATAACTTTGCTCGTTTAGAGCAATGTTTTCGCGATTACAGCACCACAGGCCAAGGTGAGACCCGCAGCTATTTACACACCTTCGATGAGGCAGTGCCTTTTAACCAGATGCCTGGCACTTTTACCCAATGGCGACCACTACCTGAAAATACCGATATGCTCTACTACGAAGGCTTACATGGCGGTGTGGTTACTGGTGATGCCAATGTCGCCCAGCATGTGGACTTGCTGATCGGCATGGTGCCCATAGTCAACTTAGAATGGATCCAAAAAATTATCCGCGATACTTCGGAACGTGGCCACAGCCGTGAAAAAGTCATGGGATCAATTGTGCGCAGTATGGACGACTATATTAAGCACATGACGCCACAGTTCTCCCGTACTCACATTAACTTTCAGCGAGTACCGACGGTCGATACCTCTAACCCATTTAGTGCCAAAGATATTCCGAGCTTAGACGAGAGCTTTGTGGTGATCCGCTTCCGCGGTATCAATAATGTCGACTTCCCCTATTACCTCAATATGATCCAAGGTTCATTTATGTCACGGGTCAACACACTCGTCGTCCCCGGCGGCAAAATGTCGCTGGCGATGGAGCTGATCCTCACGCCTTTGATTAAAGATTTGATGGAAAAACGTCAACAACTTAATACCCCAGAAGCGAACTGAAACCTTGAGGATTTGTGGGCAAGTTTGACTAAAGGCTAAGGAAATAAAGTCTTTTTTGGCAATGGATTAAGTTTTATTTAAGCCACTAGCGCTAATCTTGTCGGCATCGGGATTTCAGGCGAAAGAACGATAGTTGGCATACTCTTGGGAGTTAATTCCCCCATCTTGATCTGTTGATTTCCTTGAGTATGTCAGCAACCTTTTAACGTAACTTTAAGTCTTCAGAGTTAATTCCACATCCATACTTGATCTGTTGATTTCCTTGAGTATGTCAGCAACCTTTTAACGTAACTTTAAGTCTTCAGAGTTAATTCCACATCCATACTTGATCTGTTGATTTCCTTGAGTATGTCAGCAACCTTTTATGAAGAATGAATTCCACATCTATGCTTGATCTGTTGATTCCCTCGAATATGTCAGCAACCTTAGCTTAAACTCTAAATCTCAGAGTTAATTCCACATTCATACTTGCTCTGTCGATTTCCTTGAGTATGTCAACAACCTCTCAGAAAATAGGTTCTAGGCTTTAGATTCTAGGAAAACAGAACGTTCGTAAACTCACAGAACGCTGCGCTCACCGTAAGAGCAAAGTCCGTTGCATAAATCGTAAGTCAAAAAGTGACGTTCTGTAGCAGTTTGCTGCGTGCCGTTATCCGTAGCCGCAACGCGGCGTTCTAGCAGCTGCAAAGCAACGCCCTAGATTCTAGCAGCAGCGTTTTTTGCTGCGCCCTAGCAGGCCAAAGACCGCCCTAGATTTTTATACATCACCATGCACTCTAAGGCTATTCCTCTGGGCGAACAGTAGATAGATTCCTCCTCTAAACCCTCACCACCAAAACCACAGTGGCGATAGAAATCCACCGCATTTAAAGTTGATTCTAATCTGAGCTGGGCAATCCCCTGATTAAAAGCCATAGTTTCAATAAATTGCAGCAGCACTTTACCAACTCCTAACCCCATAGCATCGGGGGAAACAAACAAGGCTTCTAACTGGGCATAGGGTTCATCCAACATGGCAGTGCCGACCACAGTCTTAAGCTGCGACTCGTTAGAGGACAACTCTGCCACATAAAAATGTGCATCGACGATACGACTAAATTGCTCGGTCAGTTCGCCCTCGGTCCAAATCACCAGATCGCCCGCATCATAAAATCCGGCGCAACCTTTATTGATGGCCGCATTGCGGATATCCCAGCAGGCCTGAGCATCCGCTTTCGTCGCTTTTCGTATCGTTATCATCATGTTTCCCGATTAAAAATGCTCAGCCATAACATGCCATGAAGCCGCTAAAACGCCAAGTAAACGAGTGTTCTAATCTTTCAACCAATAAAAAACCGCCCGTAGGCGGTTTAATCAAAGCTACAGAACCTTAATGGATCTTAGCTAACATATCTGACTTAGTCTTAGCGCTAGGCTTAGCCTTTAACCAATTCACTAGCTAGGCTTAGCCTTTAATCAATTCACTAATAGTCAATACGCCATGGGTCGTTGCACCCGCGCCCCACATGGCAGAAGCTGAATCTTCAAAAGCGCCTGCTAAATCCACGTGTAACCATTTAGCTTCGGGTGACACGAAACGCCATAAGAAACCAGCTGCATTAGAAGCACCACCTGCACCGCCGCCTTTCATTGCGCGGCTGTTGGCTGTGTCAGCATAGGCAGATGGACACATTTCTTTGTGCCAAGGATCCAGCGGCAGCGGCCATACGCGCTCGGCAACGCTAGTGGCTTTTTGCTGGGCCAGTTGCAACACATCCGCCTGTGGCGAGAAAATCGCGTTGTAGTTAGAACCCACCGCCATCACAGCGGCGCCTGTAAGGGTCGCTGCATCGATAATAAAAGGTGCGCCTGTAGCAGAAGCGGCTTGTAGGCCATCGGCCAACACTAAACGCCCTTCCGCATCTGTGTTCACCACTTCAACTGTTACACCATTTTTGTAGGTCAGAATATCACCTAACTTATAGGCGCGGCCGCTGATCAAGTTTTCAGCACAACATAAGAAGAGTTTAACGCGTTTGTTGAGGCCAGATTTGATCGCTAAACCAAGTGCTGCAGTCACAGTCGCCGCGCCGCCCATATCGCATTTCATGCCTAACATGCCTTCAGAAGCCTTGATGCTGTAACCGCCAGAATCAAAGGTAATCCCTTTACCCACAAGCGCCACAGACACGGGTGCATCGGCGGCTAATGGGTTGAAGTCTAACTCTAACATTGCCGGTGGACGCTCACTGCCGCGACCGACGGCATGGATACCAATCCACTGTTCTTCAAGCAGCGCTTCGCCTTCGATAATCCGATAACTTACCTTGTCGCCACCAACGTCAGCCAACCATTTTGCTGCTTGTTGGGCAAGCTTCACTGGCGACAGGTTTTCAGGCGTATCGTTGATCAGTTGACGGGCAAAGGTTGCCACATCGAGTCGACGTTGCAATTCTGCTTGCACAGCTTCATCACCACACCAATGGATTTGATAACCAGGTTTTGCCGTCGCGAAACCTTGGGCAAACACCCATTGGCTATTGAGATCCCAAAACTGCCCAGCTAATTCCACACTGCTAATACCTTGACTGCGCAGTTTACGGGCCGCCATTTGAATTTGACGCAGCTCATCGCCACCCGCTAAATGAATTTGCGCACCATCGGCAATATAAGTCACATCAGCCTTGCCCCAGTGCGCGGCGGGTGCTTCTTTAGTTAATTGCACTTTCATCAATTCAGTTACTTTTAGTTCACTCATTAGGGATCCTTATTTTTCGATTCGTTTTAGAACAATCAATCAGCAATCAGAACAAACTTTATGGCGGCAGTTTACTGCTAGCAGGCGATGACGCAAAGCGATTGGCTGAAGTTACTCAGGTAAAATCTGTAAACATTTGCGAAATTTGCTAGGCTTTGCGACCTAGAACAGCCGAGATAGGTCTACCTATGGAATTTACTCCGCCACTACAACAGGGCATTTTACTGCGCCGCTATAAACGTTTTCTGGCCGATGTGCAGTTAAGCGACGGCAGTGAGATCACTCTGCATTGCCCCAATACGGGTTCTATGCGTAATTGCCTGTATCCCGGTGAAACAGTGTGGTTTTCTACCTCTGATAACCCTAAACGTAAATATGCCCATACGTGGGAACTGATGACCACGCCAGATGCAGGCTTAATCGGTATCCACTCGGGTCAGGCGAACACCTTAGCCGAAGAAGCCATCAATAAAGGTATCATCAAGGAGCTCACGGGTTATGACAGCCTCAGCCGTGAAGTTAAATACGGTGATGAAAATAGTCGCATCGATATCCTGCTACAGGGTGCTCAAAAACCCGCCTGTTATATAGAAGTCAAAAGTTGTACTTTGCTCGAAGATGGCCAAGGTTATTTTCCCGATGCTGTGAGCCTACGCGGTCAAAAACATTTACGTGAATTGATGCACATGGTGAGCCAAGGCCATAGAGCCGTATTGCTATTTGTGGTGCAGCACAGTGAAATATTCAGTGTTGCCCCCGCAGCACATATCGACCCTGAATATGCTAAGTTACTGAAAATGGCTGTATTATCCGGCGTTGAAGTGCTAGCCTATCGCTGTAAAATCTCCCCTACAGAGATTCACCTAGCCCAAGCCTGCGATGTACGAGTATGATGTTAAGGCTGAGTTAAATTTGATTTCATTTGAATTAGCGAACATAGTCAAAAAATTCAATCAAAGCAGAATGAAAAGTTTGCCTCGATGTGAAGATTCTGCTATAGATAGCGGCCGTTCTTAAGGACGCCCTACAAACGCAAATGATTACAGGAGATGCGTTATGCCTGAAGGCACCAAAAAACTTGGCGTACTCGCTATCGCAGGTGTAAATCCTTACCAGGAAAAGCCGGGTGAGGAGTATATGAACGCTAAGCAACTGGGTCACTTCAAGACAATTCTTGAAGCTTGGCGCAATCAGTTGCGTGAAGAGGTCGACCGTACTCTTAGCCACATGCAGGACGAAGCCGCAAACTTTCCCGATCCTGTTGACCGTGCAGCACAAGAAGAAGAGTTCAGCCTCGAACTTCGTGCTCGCGATAGAGAACGTAAGCTGATCAAAAAAATCGAAAAAACACTGCAAAAAATTGAAGAAGACGATTTCGGCTTCTGTGATTCTTGCGGTATCGAAATCGGCATCCGCCGTCTCGAAGCGCGTCCAACAGCCGATCAATGCATCGACTGTAAAACGCTTGCAGAGATCAAAGAGAAACAAATGGCTGGTTAATCATGCATACTGGGCGGGGATTTCCCCGCCTATTTGTTTCTAGCAACTCGTAAACTCGACGAGCTTAAGCCAAGCTCACTCCAATTTACCCCGATTCGCTTTTCTCTTAGCATCCCTCTAAAATACATCCACTTTTACCGTCGCGACTTTAAAACGCCATCTAGTTGTTATGTCAAAGCCATTACATTCCGATTTATCCAGCCAGCCCTATGTCGGCCGCTTTGCGCCTTCGCCTTCGGGTGCCTTGCACTTTGGCTCGCTTATCGCCGCCCTTGGCAGCTATCTGCGCGCCCGCTCGCTAAAGGGTAAATGGCTAATTCGCATCGAAGATATAGACCCACCGCGGGAAGTCAAAGGCGCCGCCGATGATATCTTACGCACCTTAGAAGCCTATGGATTTGAGTGGGATGATATGCCTCTGTATCAAAGCCAGCGCACAGCGGCTTATCAAGCGCAAATTGACTTGCTGCTCGCCCAAGATAAAGCCTATTTCTGCCAATGTAGTCGCAAGCAAATTCAAGCCATGGGCGGCGTCTACGATGGCCGCTGCCACCGATTGCCACAAACCCAGTCTGCAAATCTTGTTAGGTCGGGTGCGGTGCGAATCGTCAACACGGCGCAAGTGCAAGAATTTGATGACAATCTAATGGGCCATATTTGCGTAGATAGCCATTTTGCCGCAGAGGATTTCATTATCAAACGCAGTGATGGTCTGTACGCCTATCAACTAGCCGTGGTACTCGACGATGCTTATCAAGGGGTCACCGAAGTGGTTCGAGGCTGCGACTTAATCGAGGCCAGTTGTCGCCAACTGAGTTTGTATCAAAGCTTTGGTTTAGCCGCACCGCAATGGCTGCACTTGCCGCTCGCCTGCATAAGTAAAGGCTTTAAGCTCTCAAAACAGAATCATGCACAGGCAATTGATACGCTTAATCCACAGTCGAGCCTTAATGCGGCACTGGCATTTTTAGGCCAAACACCCGTCGAAACCCGCGGCTCTGTGGCACAAATGCTCGCTCAAGCCGTGGATCAGTTTCAATTATCCACTATACCGCAACAATCTGAGATACTGATCGAGCCCTGATATACTCATTAGGCCGCATTTGGTATATGATAGCCGCCAGATTTTTAATCAAATAACAGATCATATTTCGAGGTGTCCCATTTTTCGCCGTATCAGCCAATTCTGCAAACAGCTATTTGAAGACGCGCCTAAAACGACCGCTCCGACTCCAGCTCAGATTGAACCAACAACGCCAGAACAAAATTCCGGTGCTTTGAGTTTAGAGTTAGTACCAAGAGATGCCCATACCATCTCGCGCAAACAAATCAGCGAGAATGCCCTTAAGGTATTATACAGACTGAATAAATCTGGCTTTAAAGCCTATTTAGTCGGCGGCGGTGTACGCGATTTACTCTTAGGGATTGAACCGAAAGATTTCGACATAGTGACCAATGCAACACCGGAAGAAATCAAAAAATTATTCCGTAATTGCCGTGTTGTCGGTCGCCGTTTCCGCTTAGCGCACATTGTTTTCGGCCGCGATGTGATTGAAGTCGCCACCTTCCGCGGTCACCACGGCGAGAGTAATGAGAAAGTCTCTAAAGCCAATGCCGAAGGGCGTTTGCTGCGCGATAACGTCTATGGCGAAATCGATGAAGATGCCGAGCGCCGCGACTTTACTGTCAATGCCCTCTATTACGATATCAGCGATTACTCGATTCGCAGCTATGGCGGCGGTATGGCCGATCTAAAAGCGGGCACCCTAAGATTAATCGGCGATCCTGAAACCCGTTACCGTGAAGATCCTGTGCGTATGTTAAGGGCGGTGCGTTTCGCCACTAAACTCAACATGGGTATCGAAACAGTAACAGCTGCGCCGATTAAACAATTAGCGCCACTGCTCAAAGATATTCCGGCAGCACGCATGTACGAAGAAGTGTTAAAACTCTTCTTTGCAGGCAAAGCCTTAGCCAACTTCGAACTGATGCAAGAATACAAGCTATTCGCGCCGCTGTTTCCGCAAGTGGCCGCTCTGCTAAAAGATGATCCTAAAGGCACGACCATGAAAATGGTGCAAGCCATCATGAAGAGCACAGATCAAAGAGTTAACGAAGATAAGCCGGTGACACCTTCATTCTTCTATGCTGCGCTTCTCTGGTATCCACTGCGTCAACGCGCCGAAGATATTGCCGTTGAAAGTGGCCTGACGTTATATGATGCCTTCTTTGCCGCCATGGGCGATGTGATGGAGCAACAATGCCAAACCATTAGCATTCCGCGCCGTTTTAGCACGCCGGCAAAAGACATTTGGCAGTTACAGTTACGCTTTGATCGTAGCCAAGGCACCCGCGCCTTTAAACTAATGGAACACCCTAAGTTTAGAGCCGCATACGATTTACTCTTACTCAGGGGCGAAGTCGAAGCGGGTAATGTCGCTAAAAGTGCCGCTTGGTGGCAACAATTTGTCGAAGCCGATGAAACAGAACGTTTAGCCATAGCGCGTAGCGGCAGTAAATCGCCAAACCGCAACCGTAATGCCACCCAACGTCGTCGCCGTCCTCGTGCACCGAATGCCGATGGTTCAGCGCCGACGAGCGCACCTAAAGCGAGTGGCACACCTAAAGTTAAAACGGCTGAATAATGCCCCGCGTCTACGTCGCATTAGGCGCAAATCTTGAAGATCCCAAGGCGCAATTGGACAATGCCGTGACGGCATTGTCCGCCTTAGCCTTAGCGAATAGTCTCGTCGTTTCTCCCTATTACCATTCGATGCCCATGGGCGATGTCGTGCAACCCGATTATGTGAATGCGGTAGCGAGTTTCGATACTGATCTTGCGCCATTAGCCTTACTCGATGCACTGCAGCATATTGAAAACACCCAAGGACGAGTCCGCCTAGAGCGTTGGGGACCTAGAACCTTAGATCTCGATATACTCTTGTATGGTAATGAGAACATTGACACTCCTAGACTCAAAGTGCCCCACTACGGCATGAAAACGCGCAGCTTTGTGCTCGTGCCTTTAGCCGCAATTGCACCGGATCTGATTCTGCCCTGCAACACTGCCATCGACAGTCTTATCAATACAAAAATGTTGGCCGAGTTACAACAACTGGGCATTGATCATTGAAGTCCGTCCTCAGTTAGCTTATAACACCACTTCTATTTGGTTTGAAGATCATCCATATGTCTAAAATTACTAGCTCAACCCTGTTGAAATAC
Organism: Shewanella oncorhynchi; assembly: GCF_030848765.1. Lineage (NCBI taxonomy): Bacteria > Pseudomonadati > Pseudomonadota > Gammaproteobacteria > Alteromonadales > Shewanellaceae > Shewanella > Shewanella oncorhynchi. The sequence goes on along the minus strand of NZ_CP132914.1, from coordinate 904,960 downwards.
AAACAGGAAGGTAGAAAATTCACGGCACTGACAGCCTATGATGCCAGTTTTGCCAGCGCGTTCGATAGCGAAGGTGTCGATGTGCTGCTGGTCGGCGATTCTTTGGGAATGGTTCTCCAAGGCCATGACGATACCCTGCCCGTCACTACAGCGGAAATCGCTTACCATACTCGCTGTGTCCGTCGCGGTATCGAACGTGCCCTGCTGATCGCCGACATGCCCTTTATGAGTTACGCCACGCCAGAACAAGCTATGGTCAACGCCACTGAGTTAATGCAAGCTGGCGCGAACATGGTCAAGGTCGAAGGCGGCCACTGGTTACTCGAAACCGTCACTAAGCTTACCGAACGCGGTATTCCTGTGTGTGCCCACTTAGGCTTGACGCCTCAGTCGGTTCATGTGTTTGGTGGTTTTAAAGTGCAAGGCCGCGATGCCGAAAATGCCCAGCGCATCCTCGACGAAGCTAAGGCTTTAGAAGCCGCGGGTGCTCAACTATTAGTCGTAGAATGTATCCCTGCGCCTCTCGCTGCGGCGATCACTCAAGCCTTAACGATTCCTGTCATTGGAATTGGCGCAGGCGCATCGACCGACGGTCAAATCTTGGTGATGCATGATGTGTTAGGTATTTCAAGTGGTTACATTCCACGTTTCTCGAAAAACTACCTAAAACAAACGGGTGAAATTCGTTCTGCGGTACGTGCTTATATCGACGAAGTTGCCCAAGGAACTTTTCCTGGCGAAGAACACACTTTTAACAAATAACAGATTTATGCAAGGTAAGGCTCAATGATCACTAGCGCCCATATTGATGATATTCGCACTCAAGTGCGTGCATGGCGTGCCAAGGGCGAAACTGTCGCCTTCGTGCCGACCATGGGCAATCTCCATCGGGGACACATCACCTTAGTGAAAGAAGCGGCTAAACGTTGTGATCATGTGGTGGTATCGATTTTCGTCAATCCAATGCAATTTGGCCAGAATGAAGATCTCGATGCCTACCCACGCACACTTGCCGCCGACAGTGAAGCCCTCACCGCCGCTGGCGCTGAGTTGCTGTTTACCCCAACACCAGCCGTGATGTATCCCAAGGGCTTAGCGCAACAAACCTATGTTGAAGTGCCAGGTATTTCAGGGCTGCTCTGCGGCGCTAGCCGTCCGGGGCATTTTCGAGGCGTTGCGACTATCGTCTGTAAACTATTCAACATAGTACAGCCCGATGTGGCACTCTTTGGCAATAAAGACTATCAACAGCTATTAGTCATTGAAACTATGGTTGAAGACTTGTCATTACCGATTGAGATTATCGGTGTTGATACCATACGTGAGGACTCAGGTTTAGCCATGAGTTCGCGCAATGGTTATCTCACCGCCGCAGAAAAAGCCGCTGCACCAGCATTAAAACAGGCGATAGATGCTATGGCTGCAGGGATCAAACAAGGTCAGAGTGTTGATGCTGTCACCGAGCAAGCGAAAATCAGTTTAGTGGCTGCGGGCTTTACGCCGGATTATCTGGAAATTCGTCATGCCCACACGCTTGAGAAAGCGCAGAGCCAAGACCAAACCTTAGTCATTTTGGCCGCCGCCTATATAGGTAAAGCGCGACTTATCGACAACTTAAGGTTCGATCGCTAATCTCTTAAGCGTTATCAATAAATAAAAAGGAGCACTCGCTCCTTTTTATTTACCCAATGCTCGACCAGAAGCTATTTTCTTCTTTAGAATCAATCCAAGCGCCAAAAATTTGAAGCGTCAAAAAACTGGTTTTATCCCTAAATTTACGCCATAGTATGATGCATATGTTAATTTAAGGTAAATGATTAGCGGCAGACATTGACGAGTGAATTTGACCTTATAATGATGTATGGCTAATCCTTTAATTTATTGGGCTTAACAGCCCGTCGACCTAACAATAAACGGTTAAAAAGGCATAATAATATAAACATCATAATCACTATTTATCATGCTTAATCAAACAATTAAATCATAATAGCTATGCAAGTGTACAAAGGATTTGTGGCCTCATGGCAAGACTGATACTCACCCTAATTTGTGTTATTTTGCCCACTGCAATACAGGCAAATACCATTTATAAATGCCGTAAAGATGACAAAATTGTCTTTAGCCAAACCGCTTGTCCGCAGGAATTTAGCCAACATAAAATCGAATACCAGTTAGGGATAACGACTGAAGTAGACTCTGATAAAAGGGACATTCCTGTCGATCCCTTACACACTCTACTGAATAGTCGAACCATTTCTAAAGAAAAATTATTGCAGTTACTCGACGGCGAGATATATCGTCTTAAGCAGGAAAATAGCTATTTTGAAATTCTGCGCGCCAGTGAATTGCAGAAATTAGAACGTAAGCGTTATTGGCAAAATAAAGAGAAAACCGATCCTGAATACATTAACGAAATGGACGATATCAATACTCGCTTCAATGCGTTAACTGTGAGTAATAACAGTGCGATGCAGCAACTAGAAGACCGTAAAAGCCAAATCAGTACCGAAGCATTCCATGAAGAGTTAAAAGAACCAGAAAAGCACTGATCTCGCATAAAACAGTAGTATTAATCTTCTCTCTACCCCATTAAGGAATTTAATCATAATAATGATTACTCTTCCGCTCACAGTAATGTCCCTTTGTTTAACCTAGAATTCATTACTGCAAGGACAAGAAGCCTGTTGTTGCACACAGGGTAAATGACATAGGTTGCTACAGTTAATTAAACTCCACAGCAGTTTCTCACTGGCACAAACGCGTGCTTTTTTATCAAGAAAATGCAAACGCGATAGTCGATGTATTTCCCTTCACTTGTTATTGCATTGTTTAAAAATCAAATACTCGCTTCACAACAAATACGACTTAACTACTAGGACAACTAGACTAGACCCCTTAAATAAAAACACGTCAATAAACATATAAAATCTATTTAATCAATACGATATAAATACAGCTATCATTTACCTTCCGTTAATCCTTTCTAGAATAAATACCCGTTTGGCCAATTGCGACATATTAACGGGACTCGTATCTTCAGGTCTGAATTTGGGATGCAAGTTGCTTTAAGCAGCCCAAGATATTTGATGCAAGGAGTCACCCGTGCCAAATACCTCTATACGCTTTTTGGTGCCGCTGATCTTGCTCTGTAGTTGTATGACTTCAGCACAAGAGCTGAATGTCAACGAGTTACCCGTAACCCTTCAGGCATTACTGGAACGTTCCGGTCGCGATAACCTTATCGAGCTGGTTCAACAAGGCACTGCCAACCAAGGATTACTGTTCCAGTCTGGCAGCGATAACAAGGCCGATGTAACACAAGTGGGCAATGATAACGATGCGCTAATCACACAGATTGGTTCAAACAATGAAGTCCAACTACTGCAAGTCGGCAGTCAAAATACGGCTTCAGTGACACAAATTGGCAATGACAATCTCGTGCAACTGAACCAACTAGGAAGCGGCAACTTTTCGATTCAACAGATTGCGGACGGTGCTGCAATCTCAATAACTCAATATTAAACAGGGAGCGTCACATGAAATCACAAGCTAAAAAATCACTTATTGCTTTGGCCATTGCAACAGGTTTAAGCGGTCAAGCTTTTGCTGCCAGTACAGTGAGCGAAATTAGCGTAGTACAGTCAGGCCAAGCCCAAGACACTTTAGTCTCACAAACGGGTGGCCTTAACGCTGCTGCGGTTGTGCAAACAGGTACAGATCAAACCGCAACTGTCATCCAAGACGGTGTGTGGCATGAAGCGGCTATTAATTCAACGGGTGATGATAACAAGGTCCAAATAACGCAACAAGTTGACTGGCATGTGGCAAGTGCAAATGTTGTAGGTGACAACAACAATGTAAATGTGTCGCAAGATGGTTTCTTTAACCAAAGCAGTAGCGATGTTACTGGCAACGATAACACGGTATTCGTTAACCAATTAGGCGAAGTCAACGAAAGCCAAGTTGAAATCTCTGGCGCTGAAAACAGCGTGTTTGTTGAGCAAGAAGGCGACGCAAACTTTGCAGTTTTTCGCGTTGAAGGCAGCAACAACGACGGTAAAATCACACAAATCGGTGACAACAACCAAGCAGGTTTAATCGCTCTCGACTTAACCGCTAACGTGGGTAACAACAACGACGTTTCTGTTAATCAAGCGGGTAACAATAACTTTGGCGCAGCGAAAGGTATTGCAGGTAATGACAACACAGTAGACATGGTCCAAAAAGGTGATAACCATGTTGGCTTCGTTTACGCACTGGCCGGCAGCGACAACGATATTTCAATGGATCAAAAAGGTAACGGCAACACGGCTTATCTTGCGATGACTACGGGTGATGACAACAGTGTCGATATTACCCAAAATGGCAGCGGCAACACTATCGGTGATACTTTAGTGGCAGATATCCAAGGTGATGATAACGATATTACTATCACTCAAAAAGGCGATGTCAACGGTGCGGAGTTCCAAGTATGGGGCGATAGCAACGATGTTGACTTGAAACAAAAAGGCGATGCGAACTTCGCGACCTTTGGTGCATACGGCACAGATAACGACTTCGATTTATCTTCTAAAGGCGATAACAATGAAATCATTGCCTTCGCTGATGGTGAAGATAACAGTATTGAAGTTAGCCAAGAAGGCGATGAGAACTTTGCTTATGTAGATGCCGTGGGTAGCGATAACGAAGTTGATGTTGAGCAAGATGGCGCTGAGAACGAAACATTGATTTCTGTTGCTGGCAACAACAATGCCGATGTCAGCGCACTTCAAAGTGGCGATCTTAACGTTATTGACCTGATTATTGAAGGTGATGAAAACACCGCGCAAATTACTCAATCAGGTAACGGTAACTGGGTAGGCGGCGATAGCGACACTTCATTTGCTTCAAATTCATTTGGCGTTAGCGGTGACAATAACAGCCTGTCAATCACTCAAACGGGTAATGACAACTTAGTGTTAGGTTCTCAAGCGGGCACTAACAACAGCATCAACGTGAACCAATCAGGCAATATGAACGTTGCCACTGTAGTGCAATACTAGTCAATACTGTTAAACCACCACAGCTAAACTCTTTGGTGGTTTATAAAAAGGGTGTTAAACAAAAAGCGGGAATGTTTAAATAAACATTCCCGCTTTTCTATGTTGATATGCTAGTAATCATTAACATTAACCACTCACAGCGAAAAGCTAACGACCAATATCTTTAACTGACTAACTGCACAGCTCAAAGTGAGTTTGATAGGTTTGCGCCCAACGTAAAAGCTCAACCCGATTACGAGACTGGGTCTTGCGGAAAATAGAAGAAATATGTGCCTTCACTGTATGTTCGCTGATACATAACCTATGAGCGATTTCTTTATTTCTCGCACCACTCGATACGAATTGAATGATAGTGCGTTCACGGGATGTCAGCATCTGCAGCATAGCTACAGTATCAGAGGGCATTTCATTATTACCTTCTAACTTTTGTACAACACGGCGGAACATTTTGCTTAGTAAAGTTCTATCGTACCAAAGTTCCTCTGCCACCATTTTACGTAAACCCGTTAACATCAGATCCATACGTTGATCGGCAAATAAAATACCTCGAATGCCGAGTAACATTGCAGATTCTTGGTCTAAGGAGTCACGCTCAACTTGATACAGCGCCACAGGAAAATGTGACACTAATCGCGAAGCTAACAGAGGTATCCCTTTGTTATCTAATGCTGAACCTTTTTGGGTGATCAGATAAAAACTACGGCGACTCTTGTCTAAATCCAGTTCAGCCGCATGCTTTACTATACGCGTTTTCAAACCTATGGATTCAGCGAGTAACGCTAAATGACATGGCGCGGCCATTTGGTGTAAAAAAACCAATTCATTAATTGTGCTCAATGACTCTCCTCCCTGAAAAGTATTCTCGATTACAAAATGGTATGTTTGACTCGTCTTTTTAGTTAGATTTCTCAACATTCCATTAACCTAGTTAATTCTGACTAGTTAACGATTGAAAAACATCACCCAAATGTACTATTCCCTGTTTAATGCTAGTAGGTTCGACTAACTCACCACAATAAAATGGAATAACAGTCAAAAATACCGTTTTACTTGGCCAACGCCCAGCACCTAATACTTTCTAACTATGACGTTATCAATCCAAAGTTGCAACACAAAGAAAACACAATAACAACACTAAAGTATGACAACTCAATGTCATCACACTCACACCATATATTTCAGGGAAGAAAGTCTTACAACTCAAACAGAGAGCATCACCCACTTTTAGCCGCTAAATCCTCTGCTTGAGTCTCGCGATTTGTTTATCTTGAAAACGAGACAGTAAAGCTAAAGCGACAATTGCGCCAATTAGGGCAAGAAACATGTCGGATTGGGTATCCCATACATAGCCTTGAGTCCCTAAAAAGGCTTCAGCCCCTTCGCCGGTTGTCACGGCAACCCACCATTCGATCAGTTCATAAAACGCCGAAAATGCGAGCACAAAACAAGTAGCAAGAAACGCGCACCAAGCCCCAGGTTTGACAGCTTGATTACGCAACATAATTTCACGGGCGAGCATGGCTGGGATAAAACCTTGCGCAAAATGACCCACTTTATCGTAATTATTACGTTCTGAACCCATCCAATCGGCAATCGTGTCGAATAACGGCACTTCAGCGTAAGTATAATGAGCGCCTACAAACAACACACAGCAGTGTATTAAGACGAGAAAATATACTAAAGGTGTCAGTGGAAAACGTTTACGAGTAAAGAATAAAATCGGTACAGCAATCAATGCAGGCAAGGCTTCGAGCCACCATGTGAAAGGATCTGCGGGTTTTATCGCCGACCACACCAAAACTGAGAGGTAAATACCGCACCATGCGATTTTGTTATTCAATGTTTCTTCCTCTTATGCGATATTGTTCTAAATTTAGAATATTAACTTTAGCCATCTAGCCCTCCACACTGAGCAAAAAAAGTGCTACTTTGGTGGGTGAAGGTTGTGAGCATATCATAAGAAACATTTCTATTAATTAGAGGGTACCCATATCATGGCGAAACATTCGCTGGACAAGGATAAGATCAAGATCCTGCTGTTGGAAGGCGTCCACCAATCTGCGGTCGATGTATTTGAACGTGCGGGATACACCAATATCGAATACCACAAAGCTTCCTTAAGCGATGAAGCCTTACTTGAGTCCATTAAAGATGCGCATTTTGTGGGACTTCGTTCGCGTACCCAATTAACTGCAGAGGTGCTGAAACGTGCCGAGAAGTTAATCGCGATAGGATGTTTCTGTATTGGAACCAACCAAGTTGACCTTGCCACCGCCGAATCCCTTGGTATCCCAGTATTTAACGCTCCCTTCTCAAACACTCGCAGTGTTGCAGAACTCGTGATTGGCGAAATCATTATGTTGATGCGGGGTATCCCTGAACGCAACGCTATCGCTCACCGTGGCGGCTGGATGAAAACCGCAGCGGGCAGCTATGAAGTGCGTGGTAAAACCTTAGGTGTGATTGGTTACGGCCATATTGGTACTCAACTTGGCATTCTGGCGGAAACCTTAGGTATGCGCGTCGTGTTCTTCGATATCGAAGACAAACTGCCACTAGGTAACGCACAACAAGTCCATTCGTTGGAACTCCTATTAGCACAAGCTGATGTAGTAAGCTTACATGTCCCTGAAACTCCACAAACAAAAGACATGATAGGCGCTGCCGAGTTTGCAGCAATGAAAAAGGGCAGCATCTTTATCAACGCATCACGCGGTACTGTAGTCGATATTGAAGCTTTAACCGTTGCGTTAAAAGAACGTCACCTCGCAGGTGCCGCAATCGATGTATTCCCCGTTGAACCACAATCGAATGACGATGAATTTATCAGTCCTCTACGCGGTTTAGACAATGTTCTCCTCACGCCGCACGTCGGCGGTAGCACGGCCGAAGCCCAAGAAAACATTGGTATCGAAGTCGCGGGTAAGCTCGCTAAATACTCAGACAACGGCTCAACCGTTTCTGCGGTTAACTTCCCTGAAGTGTCATTACCAACACATAAAGGCACCTCGCGCTTGCTGCATATTCACCAAAACCGTCCGGGCGTGTTGATCAAGATCAACCAAGCCTTCTCGGAAAAAGGCATCAACATCGCCGCCCAATATTTGCAGACCACCACAGAAATTGGTTATGTCGTGATGGAAGTAGACACAACTCAAGCGGAAGAAGCCTTAGTTGAACTCAAAGCCATTGAAGGTACATTGCGTACTCGCGTGCTGTTTTAAACTTTAAACTCCACTCGCTTTAAGCCTATCGACTAAAGCACACATAATAAGGCGCACAGATCATTCACAGATATGTGCGCCTTATGCTTTTGAGCCAACTGGAATTCCGTTACAATCTAGCCTCTCACATCGTCTTCATTTTCAGGATCTCGCTATGACTATTTCAGTTTCTACGCCCCATTGGGATCTGGACGCTACCTTGCCTCCACTTATGCTTGCCAACTTATCTCATTTGGGCCTCATCAAAGTCGTTGGAGAACAAGGCCGCAGTTTTATCCATGGCCAAGTGACCACAGATATCAGCTCATTGGCCACGGATCAATGGCGCTGGGGCGCCCATTGCGATCCTAAAGGTAAAATGCTGGCAAGTTTCAGAACCTTTGCCATTCAAGATGCGCTCTTTATGTTGATGCCAAAGGATGCCATCGAAGTCGATTTACCCCAGTTACAAAAATATGCCGTGTTTAGTAAAGCCACCCTAAGCAATGCATCCGCTGAATGGACTCTGCTCGGGGTTGCCGGTGAACAGGCAAGCCAATTCGTGAACAAACATTTTGGTGACATTCAGCAAGAGCTCACACTCATTGAAAATGGTGCGATTTTAAAAGACGCTGAACGTTTTATTTTAGTATTAACACCAGATGCCGCAGCAGCTTTAGTTGCGCAATCGGAACTGAGTGTATTTGACGCCAGCGCATGGCAAGCGTTAGAGATTGCAGCAGGTTACCCCAACCTTGCCACCAGCCATGCCAGCCAGTACGTACCGCAGATGTGTAATCTACAAGCGGTTAACGGTATCAGCTTCAATAAGGGCTGTTACATGGGGCAAGAAACCATAGCGCGAATGAAATATCGCGGTGGTAATAAACGCGCCCTGTATATTTTGCGCGGTCACACCAATCTTCAAATCAACCTAGCATCAGGCCTTGAAATCGCGATGGAAGACAGTTTTCGCCGTGGCGGTCAAATCATTGAGTTTGTGCAGCGTGGCAATCAAGTCTTGTTAACCGCCGTACTTCCTAATGACACGGCTAATGATACTCAGCTACGTTTTGCCGACGATGAACAATCACATTTAACGATCCAAGCTCTGCCCTACTCATTAGATGAAGCGTAATGCTTTGATTTAATATGATGAGTATAAAATATTGAAGCAGAATAAAGGCGCCAATGGCGCCTTTATCTTAGTCAATGCACTTCGAGCATCAATTTTCTAAATAAGTATCTCGAATGGCAATTGCTTCTGGCAGGATTTGCTTGAACTCCTCCACCAGCTTAGGATCGAAATGTTTTCCCGCTTGATTTTCAAATAGCTCCATAGTTGCTTCAATCGTCCAAGCCTGCTTGTAAGGCCGTTGCGAAGTCAGCGCATCGAACACATCCGCAATCGCGGTGATACGCCCTTCAAGGGGGATTTCTTCGCCAACCAAGCCATTGGGGTAACCTGAACCATCCCACTTCTCATGGTGAGTTAAGGCGATACGACGGGCCATTTGCAATAACGGATCGCTATGTTCACCAATAATCTCTGCACCTATGGCAGCGTGCTGCTGCATAATTTCCCATTCCTGCGCATCAAGTTTCCCAGGCTTTTTCAGCACAGCATCGGGCGTACCGATTTTACCAATATCGTGCATAGGCGCCGCATTAAAAATCAAGTCACAAAAGGTCGTCGGTAAGCCGAGCTTTATCGCTAATATGCGGGCGTAATGGCTCATACGCACAACATGTAGACCCGTCTCGTTGTCCTTGTATTCAGCGGCACGGCCAAGACGACGGATAATCTCGAAACGGGTTTCTTCTAATTCGTGGGTACGAACTTTAACTTGTTGTTCAAGTAGACGTTTTTGATCATAGAGCGCAAGATGCGTTTTAACCCGCGCTTTAACGACAGGCGCACTGACAGGCTTAGTAATGTAATCCACCGCGCCCAATGCAAAACCTTGGGCTTCATCAGCAATTTCAGATAAGGCGGTCACGAAGATCACCGGAATATGGCTGGTCAGCGGCTCTTGCTTTAGCAGCTTGCAGACTTCATAGCCATTCATACCTGGCATCATGACATCGAGCAGAATCAAGTCAGGCCGCGATTTTGTCACTAACGCTAATGCCCTTGGCCCATCGATCGCCACTTTGACTTTGTAATCATCACCTAGAATACCAATCAAAATATCAATATTCTCAGGTGTGTCATCGACGACTAATATTGTTGCTTTTTCCATTAACAACTCCACTCAATGTCACGCATTATAAATTCGCGCTACCGCTTTCTATCCTAACTGTGTAATCACATCGTCAATTAAGTCGATTGCCTCATCAAACTGGTACTGATTAATCATAGACAAGGCAGGGCTTAACGCTTGCCACATTGCACTGCTCACCTTCGGCTTTAACGCATCAATTTTTGCCACAGCGCTGGCATCGGCTTCATCTAGATTCTGACGTAAGACCCGTAATGCGGCTCTCAAGTCCTCATCTGATAGCAAGTCCACCGCTTGGGGCTCGGCTTGATTCACTATCACAGGCTTAGCCTGTTCAATCGCATCGCAAATAGAGGCCACTAGCGGTTGAATTTGAACTAATTCATCTTCATAGGGCGCTTTCTCGGTTAAATGCAACTCAAGCAAACGCGCTAATTCCACCAATTTTGCCGAACTTAAATTGCCCGCTAAGCCTTTAAGGGTGTGGGCGATACGCACGGCATCTTCGACTTGATTCGCCGCTATGGCTTTGCGAACCTGCTCCACGACATTACGTTGACTGCTCACGAAACGATCAAAGATTCGTTGATAAAGACGCGTCGAATGCTGTACCAGTTGCAAACCTCTATCGATATCCAACTCAGGGTGTTCTGGCCACTTGAGCAATACCGTTTGATCAGCGCCATTGCTGACTTCACCCTGTGCGCTGGACGAAGTTAACCGAGTTGAGGCTTCCGCCCTTATCGCAGCAGAAATTCCAGAAGAAGATCCGAGGTATTTCAATAGGGTTTGATAGAGCACATTCACTTCTATGGGCTTGGCAATATGGTCATTCATCCCAGCCCGAAGACACATATCTCTATCACCAGCCATCGCATTCGCAGTCATAGCGACGACAGGTAAATTTGCCAACTCAGGCCTTTTCCTTATCGCTTTAGTGGCTTGATAACCATCCATCACCGGCATTTGACAGTCCATTAACACTAGATCGAAATGCTGTTGGGATAGCTTATCTAAGGCAATTTGGCCATTGGTCGCTATGGATAAAATAATCCCCACTTGCTCTAAAAACTCGCTGGCGACTTCAAGGTTCATCTCGTTATCTTCCACTAATAAGATACGCTTCCCTTGAAGTGGTAATAATAACTGCGGAGCCAGCTCTTCAGTGCGGCGTCTTACTGGCAATATGCCTTCACGGCCAATCGCATTCATTATGCCATCGAGCATGCGTGAGGCGCTGATGGGTTTACTTATGTACCCCGCCAGTGCTAATTGCTCAATTTGAGTGATAAATTCATGATTCGCATGGGCGGATACCATCAAGATCTTAGGCTGAGACTTAGCCTGTAGTTGGATCTGACGGGCGGTTTCTAACCCGTCCATATTGGGCATTTTCCAATCGATTAATGCCACTTCATAGGTCTGCAGTAAGCAGCGGCTTATTGCTTCTTCACCTGAACGAACCGTATCGACTCTAAAGCCCATACTTTCGAGCGTTGTACGCATTATGTCCCTAGCGGTCGCGTTATCATCTACCACCAGCACAGACATGCCCTCAAGCTCTTGCTCAAGCACTAATTTTTGGCCCTCGGAAATTTGTAACTTCACAGTGAAATAGAAGGTGCTGCCATGACCAAATTGACTTTCGACACCAATATTGCCCCCCATGAGTTCAACGAGTTGCTTACAAATAGCCAAGCCTAAGCCTGTACCACCGTATTTACGGGTGGTTGAAGTATCCGCTTGGGTAAAGGATTTAAATAATTTTGCTTGCTGCTGCTCAGTTAAGCCTATGCCGCTGTCACGCACGCTAAAACGCAGCACGACATCATCATCTTGCTGTTCAACAAGATTTAACGACAGTAATACTTCACCCCGCTCGGTGAACTTAATGGCGTTATTCATCAGATTAATCAACACTTGCCCTAATCGCAGCGAATCACCATATAAGTAACGTGGCACGTTAGGGGCGACCGCAAATAACAATTCCAGCTGCTTATGTGCGGCTTTTTCAGAAAACATATCGCTAAGATCTTCCAGCATAGTGTCGAGCTGAAATGGCACAGATTCGATGTCGAGCTTACCCGCTTCAATCTTAGAGAAATCCAGAATATCATTGATAATTGATAGTAGAGACTGCGATGCCCGCTCAATCTTCTCTACATAATTTTTCTGTTTTTGATCAAGCTGAGTCTGCAAGCACAGCTGCGACATGCCGATAATGGCATTCATTGGGGTGCGTATTTCGTGGGACATATTCGCCAAGAAGTCACCCTTGGCTTTACTGGCAGCATCGGCTTGCTCTTTGGCAAGTAACAGTTCATCGGAAAGCAATTTAAGCTCTGTCATATCGACCATGCTGATCACAGCCGATTCAAATTGTCCTTGGGCATCTAACAGTGCCGACACATTGACCGTCATCCATAAAGGCGCACCAGAAGGACGAATAAAGCTTCTCTCGCCACGATAATGGTCAATTTTGCCACCGACCAATTCCTTAAATTGCTCCTTGGCAATAAGCTTATCTTGCGCGCTAAGGACCTCAAAAATTGCGGTATTGCGTAAACTCTCCCGAGACCGCGCCATATCAGCACAGAATTGGTCATTACAATCTAAGATAACGCCTTTAACATCCACATTGACGATACCAATGGTCGCACCATCGAACAGAGCCTTAAAGTGCGCTTCACTTAGGGCTAACTCTTGTTCTATGCTTTTGCGTTGGGTAATGTCCATTACATACCCATTCCAAGTAATGGCGCCATCTTCTTCTACATGGCCGCTCGCACCCGCCTCCATCCAACGTATGCTGCCATTGGGATGGCGATAACGAAACTCGCGGATCCATTGAAACCTATCTTCACTCTTACCTGAAAGTGCCCGCACGACGTCCGGCCTTTCGTCATCAAAAATCCGCTCAGCTATGGTGTCAAAATTACTAATAAGATCATCACGATGTAGCCCCAGCATTTTCATTGCCGCACCAGAGAGAAAGGTAAATCTACGATCAGTAGGCGAGTGCCATAACAATTGGTATACGGTACAAGGAATAGACTCTGTAATATTGGTCAATTGCAGGCGCGAAGCCTCCAACTGCCCTATAGCAAGCTTACTCTCTGTGATGTCATCAATACTGCCGTCGAACCAAAGTGGAACGCCCTCTTCGGTATAACTTGCCTTACCTTTCTCATGCACCCAGCGCACACTGCCATCGCGATGGCGGATACGATATTCCACTTCAAAGGTTTCTTGCTGCGCGAGTGCTTTATCCATTTCCTGCAGGCAGAAGTCCCGATCTTCCTCGATGATCAAAGAGATATAAGTACGATTCTGATTATTGATAAATTGGCTTGCGGCATATCCCGTAATTTCACCAATATTGTCACTGATATATTCCATTACCCAAATATCGCCAATACGTAAACGATATACGGCGCTAGGGATATTGGAGACCAATCCACGAAAACGCTCCTCACTCTCCCGAATTTTAAGTTCAACCGCAATTTTATCCGTCATATCGCGAATCGAAGCTGCAACTTGCTTTTGTCCATCCGCATCCGCAGGGAGCATACTCAGCGCAATTTCAGCAATAAATTCATTACCATCGGCTTTTAACGCCCGAACATGACGCGCATTTGCCATGCCTCTATCGCGGCCTTCGCGAAGGAATTGTTGTCGCTCAAGAACATGTCGGGTTCCCAATTCTTGTGGCAGTAACTGCTCAACTTGCAAACCCAACATAGCCCCTGTATCAAATCCAAAAAGCTGCTGGCAACGACTGTTAGTAAAAACGATTAACCCCTGTTGGTCGACAATCAACATGGCCTCAGGCGCAGCCTCAAGCACGGCATTTGACCAAGCCGCCGCCGAAAACTGCTCAGTAACATCGGTAAATAACATTTCCACCGACATTAACTCACCTGTATCTGATAATAATGGCTGCATAAAGACATCGAGCCTTCTTAAATACCCTTTTTCATCCAGCATTTCCACTTGATGCGAAGGCACATTCTGGCCCTTTAAGGCTAAATCGGTATATTCCCAGTTCTTCTCATTGAGGGGATTAGCCGAGAAGAGCCTTTGATATTTACGCTTGAGCAAATCAGGGGAGATCCCCAGCACCTTAGTTACCCCCTCACTAACCTGGGCGAGTTGGCCATTAGGTTCGAGGGAACAATAGAAAGATTTATCACTCATACCATCAATTAGGCGCGCAAAGCGATTACCGCGGGAATCAAGAATGGCTTGTTCACGTTCTGCAAGTAATTCCGCCATTTGATTGAAGGTATTACTCAGCGTCACAATCTCACTTACGGCACCTTTAGGTACAATAAGCTGCTGAGTTTTACCCTGTCCAAAGGACAAGATACCCGACTCGAGTAGCTCTAACGGCCGAGTTAACCGTTTCGCCGCCAGATAACAAGTCAGCAATAATAAGAGGGTTAATAAGCTTAAATTGAGGATGATAGATGCCAGATCATCAAGCAGAGAGTTGAATAAATCTTGTTCTGGCGCTAATACAATCACACGCCACTTTAAATGCGGTACAGTCGCAATACTCGCAAGATAAACAACATCTTGGTTATCGACAAACCTTGCTTGACCATCAAGCCTTTTATCCTGTAGCGTCCAAAAATCGGCATTTTTATCTTTATTCTTATCGAGCCACTGGGCTGAAGTCGTTGCCAGTACTTTTTCTTTATCTATATGATAAATCAGCCGCCCTTGATCGTCTAAAACCACCAGACGATTTGGTGCAATCCCCAATTGTTTTGGCAATCCATCTAAGGCTAAATCAACCGTCGCAACCCCAAAATAATTACCTACCGCACCAAAAGGAGCCGAATAGGTCACCATCAGAATATTCCCCGCCCCCTCATCAAAGTATGCCTTTGACCAATAACCGTTCGCTTGATTGATAGCCTTGCTCCACCAATCCCAAGTGCCATCGGTATAGTCGTAGCCTTCAGCGCCAATATCGAGATAATGGAGATCGTCGCTGCCACTGGTGTCGCGGTAAACATAGGGAGAAAAGAGCTTGCGATTAGGAAAGGTGTTCGGTTTAAATGCGACTGCGGAGCCAAAAAAATCAGGATTACGTTTGACTCGATTCATCAAGACACTTTTAACACTCTCAGTGTCATTCATGTCTTCTTTACTTGACAAAAAACCAATAAAATCAGCAAGACCTTGGGTGTTGGCCTCCGCATGCTCGAGCAGAAACTGCAGACGAGAAGCCGAATGACTCGCCTCTTGTGTCAGGCTATGGTAAAGCCGATTCTCTGAGGAGATATAACTAAACCAAGCGTTTACACCATAGACACTCGCCATAATTAAAATGAGAGGCAAGGCTATGTGGGATAAAATCCTACTGCGAAAAGTACGAAGTTTACTTTTTTCCATGGTGTCGCCCTAAAGCCCCCGATTTTATAAGCACTGCATTTAAAAATAGCACTTATAAAGTAAACGAAGAATTTAGTGGCGACAATGTCAAAGTTAAAATAATGTGAAGTAATTTATTGTTTTAACAATACTAATAAGCCGTCTCTAAGAAGCCGTCTCTAAGGTTTGATTAGGTAAGATACGAGCAAAATAACTTTGGGTTTCGGCGATAATGATATGCCTCAAGCCCACAATGGCGATCAAGTTAGGGATCGCCATCAAACCATTAACCGTATCGGCCAACAACCAAATCACATCCAGTTTGATAAAAGCACCACCGGCAATCAGCACCAAAAACACCACTTGATACATGCGTAGCCCGCGCTCACCGACTAAGTAATACCAACAGCGTTCACCATAATAATGCCAGCCCAAAATCGTGGTAAACGCAAAACACACTAGCGCAATCGTCACCAAATACTGACCCACAAGCGCTGAACCTCCCAGAGCAAAAGCAGCACTCGTCATCGCGGCACCCGCCGTCTCACCACTCCATACCCCAGTGATGATCAGCACTAACCCCGTCATAGTGCAAATGATGATGGTATCGAAGAAAGTACCCGTCATGCTGACGAGACCTTGCTCAACGGGTTCATTGGTCTTAGCGGCAGCGGCGGCAATGGGTGCACTACCAAGGCCAGATTCGTTCGAGAACACACCTCGGGCAATACCGATTTGAATAGCCTGTGCGACTGTTGCCCCTAAAAATCCTCCCGCTGCCGAGAGTGGCGTAAAGGCAGATTCAATCACTAAAGCTAAGGCGGGTAAAATCTGCTCAGAAAATCCGACTAAGATCCACACGCAGGCCAGCACATAACCAATCGACATCGCAGGCACAAGTTTTTGCGCCACATTTGAAATGCGCTTTACGCCACCCAAAGTGACTGCAGCAACTAACACAGTCAACACGGTCGCGGTCAACCAAGTCGGCACCTCAAAGGCAATAGTCAGTGCATCGCTGATGGCGTTAACCTGTGCAAAAGTACCGATACCGAAAAAGGCCACACCAACCCCAAAGAGAGCAAACAATTTCGCCATCCAAGGTAGACCAAGGCCGTGCTCGATATAATACATAGGGCCACCCGCAATCTGCCCACGAGCATCGGTGGTACGGTACTTTACCGCCAACATACATTCAGCATATTTAGTCGCCATGCCGAAAAATGCCGCCAACCACATCCAAAATAACGCCCCTGGCCCGCCCATTTTTATTGCCGTCGCCACGCCGACAATATTACCGGTACCGATAGTGGCGGACAGCGCCGTACAAAGCGCGGCAAAGGAAGATAAATCCCCATGACCTTTGGCGGGTTTAAACAACAATCCCATCGCCATCGGCAGACGAAATACTTGGATAAGCTTGAGACGCACAGTGAGGTAAACCCCTGTACCCACCAGCAAACAAAGGGTAATTGGGCCCCAGACGATGCCATTAATACTGGCAAGTAAAGCTTGAAAACTCATGATATTCCTCGAATATTAAACAACAAAATTAATAAACGGAGGAGGAAAAGAAATGGCTGTGACGCGCCGCAGTCGGACGCTATAGCGAACTATTTTGACCTAATCTCGGCCGAGAATCGCCTAAGCTGAACGCTAAAAGCGTAGCAAGCGAGAGCTCTACACGAGTGCTTTCAATAAGAGCAAAAGTGCTCCATCTCAAGCAAAAGAGTAAAAATAGCCCACGACGACAAACGACAGGGACTGTGCAGTCATCCTCTCCTCTGTCCTTTTGCCTGAGCGTTTCGCGTCGCAGGTTATACAATAACACCACGACACTTTCGCCTTCGGCGCCACCTGATTGCACAATGAGTGCAACTGGTAGTCTCTCCAGAGGCTCGTCCAGTAACAGTCCACGCCTATCGGCACCTGAAAGAGTGCTTTGTTTTTATAAGAAGACTCGCTTCTGTAAAACCAAAGTTGCCTCGTCGGTGTGGGGTCAATTCCCCACTCTCCTGCTACCTTCATCCGAACGGATTGCTAGATTGAGATTTACTCCCAAGCTAACAGGACGCACAGAATGCAACAAATGCAGCGTCAGCTCAAGCCGTTTGCTCACAGTTCGCGGAGGATTTAATCCAGTTGACTATTTTTACACCAAATGACGATTTATGTTTTGTTACTCCGTGGATGATCCTATTACAAGAAAAATCAGTATCTATCTGAATAGAAAATGCTTTATCTTGAACATAGAATGGCAATGCTAAATTGCGGCCACTAAGTAAGTTGCCGCCGCAATTTGAAACACTGCTTACCACACCCGCCGCCAATGGATATAAAGGAGTTGCTCAATGGCCGACGTCGCTAAGCTTAACCAAGTCACCAAAGGCTTTCGCGATGGTGAGCAATATCATCAAGTACTGCAAGCGGTTAATCTACAGATCCACAGAGGTGAAACCGTGGCGCTTACAGGTCACAGCGGCAGCGGCAAAAGCACCTTACTCAACCTGATCGCCGGCTTTGAAACGCCAGACTCGGGTGAAATCTTGCTAGAACAAGCGTCCACCTCAACTTGGCAAGACAAAGATTGGAGCCGTTTCAGACGTAATTCCTTAGGTGTCGTGTTTCAGCAATTTAACTTACTCACGCCACTCAACGTGAAAGACAATATCGCCTTCTCCTTAAGTTTAACCGCGCAGCCATGGTCGCCTTGGTGTGACTATCTGGTTGAAAAACTTGGGCTGATGCCACTACTTCATCGGCAAGTTGAAGCACTTTCAGGCGGTCAACAACAGCGTGTCGCCATCGCCCGCGCCTTAGCCCATAAACCGACCTTGCTACTGGCCGACGAACCTACGGGTAACTTAGATGATGTGTCAGGCAAACAAGTGATGGCACTACTGTGTGAACTGGCACGGGAAAGCCAAACTAGTATCTTGATGGTCACCCACAGCGAAGAATGCGCCGCCTTCATGCAAAAACGTTGGCATTTATCCCAAGGTGCAGTCGCTATCTATGAACAATAAACTGCTCACTAAGGCGACGCCCTCGGGGCTTAGGCTGACGTGGCTCAGCCTAAAGGTTTTTATCGCCCATTATCGCCATGCGCCCATACAAGCAGGTGCCATTCTGCTCGGTATCGCCTTAGCTGTGACTCTGCTCATTGGAGTCAAGGCAACCAACGACAATGCCGTGCGCAGCTATAGCGAGGCGACTGAGCTTTTGAGCCAACGCGCCGATGTGCTACTCACGCCGCCCCTTGGACAAAACACTTTAGATGAATCTGTCTATTTCGCCTTGAGACGAGCCGGATTAAGTCAGAGTCTCGCCGTCGTAAGTGGCAAAATCTCCAGTAAAAACGGTCAGTTCTGGCAACTGGAAGGCAGCGATTTGATCGCTGCATTAACACTACAAAAATCGAGAAGTAACGCCTCGACCGACACACAATCAGCCACCTCGCCACAGATGAATGGCTTACCGCTTGCCGATCTCCTCAGCGGCGCAGCCACAGTAATAATGAGCCGCAGCCTAACTGCCAAAGTGGCACCCGACGGTAAACTTGTTTTAGAAAATAGCACCTTAGATGTCATTGCAATTGATGACAGTTTTGGTCTCGGCAGCGCCATCTTGGCCGATATGTCCCTTGCCCAGCGATTACTAAACATGCAAGGCAGATTGAGCTATATCGCCATGTTCAGTGAGCGAGAAAACCTACCTAAACTAAAATCCCAACTCGACGCTTTAGGGATTACGCCCCAGAAGGCCAGCTTTAGCCAACAGGATCAAGGCCAAGCACTGATAGCATTGACCCGCAGTTTTCACCTTAATCTTAATGCTATGAGCATGTTAGCCTTCGTTGTCGGCCTCTTTATCGCCTATAACGGTGTGCGCTACAGCCTAATGAAACGGCAAAAACTGTTAGTGCAATTATTGCAACAGGGAATCGAGCGCCGCGCCTTGATGACGGCACTGATGTTCGAATTAATTTTGTTAGTAGTCATAGGTTCAAGTCTGGGCTTTATCAGTGGTTTGCAACTCAGCCACTGGCTGCAACCTATGGTCGCCATGACCTTAGAGCAAATGTATGGCGCCCACTTGCTCCCCGGTATTTGGCAATGGACTTGGCTTTTTGAGGCAATTGCCCTCACCTTAATTGCCGCGCTCGCCGCTTGCTTGCCCTTGTATTTAGATCTTACGCGCCAAGCACTTGCACAAGGGGCGAATCGTTATCAGCAAATGCAGGCACACCGCAAAACCCATAGCATTCAATTTGCCTTAGCCTGTGGCTTATTGACCTTAGCGGCGTTGCTGTTTCCCTTCAGCCAAAGCTATAACATCAGCTTAGTGTTACTCGGTATCGTCGCTATCGCTATTCCCTTATTGTTGCCGCAATTATTGCATTGGGGCGTCAGTGCGTTAATGCCCTTGGCACGTCCTGGATTATGGCAATATCTGCTCGCCGAAACCCGTGAGCTTATCGCACCGCTGTCCCTTGCTATGATGGCGATCTTACTGGCGCTCAGTGCCAATGTGTCAATGAACACCCTCGTGGGAAGCTTCGAGCAAACCCTGCGAACTTGGCTAGAAACTCGCTTGCATGCCGATCTCTATATCCGCCCACCGAGCCAGCGTATCGACACGATTCAAACCCAATTGATGCACGATCCTAGAGTCAGCGGTCTTTATCAGCAGTGGCAGATTGAAGCCCAGCTTTCACTGCCAGTTTCGGCGGATAATCCGAGCGAGCAGACGATTCCGGTGAGCCTACTCAGCCGCGATGAATTTTCGACTCGGCACACCAGTGCGCTTAAAGAAAGCCTGCCCACATTGTGGCAATCCTACTTTAATGCACCCGTTATATTGGTGAGCGAACCTCTTGCCATCAAATACCAATTACACCTTGGTGATACTGTGTCATTGGATGTGCTCGAGAAAACAGGTAGCAGCAAAGCCATTATTGGCGGCATTTATTATGACCACGGCAATACCCGAAATGAGGTGATTATCAGCCAGCCACTCTGGCAAAAGGCACAATTACCTGTACTGCCAATCAGTTTGGCGGCGAATTTTTACGGTAAAGAGCAAGGCAGTAGGATAAGTGAAGCGCAGCTTGATCAACTACAAGTCCAACTGGCGACTGAGTTAGGTTTATCCCAAGCGCAAATCTACAGCCAAACTAAGATTAAAACCCAAGCTATCGCTATGTTTAAACGCACTTTTTCCATTACCTTAGTGCTGAATAGTTTAACCTTGATTGTCGCCGCGATTGGCCTCTTTAGTGCCTGCTTAATGTTGACTCAGGCAAGGCAAGCGCCACTGGCACGGCTGTATTCCCTCGGCGTCAGTCGTAATGCACTGCGCGGCATGGTGTTTATGCAAATGCTGATTGTGGTGCTGATCACTTGCCTGCTCGCTATGCCAACGGGCGCGCTGTTAGGTTACCTGCTTATTAATAAGATCACCTTGCAAGCCTTTGGCTGGACGATAAAAATGATTTGGGATTGGCAAGCTTACGGCCATGCAATACTGATTGCCTTAACCACCTGCACCTTAGCCGTGCTCTTGCCGCTGTATTGGCAAACTCGCAAACCACTGGTCGCCAGTCTGCAGCAGGAGACCCTATGATGAAAACACTCAGTATTGTATGGGCAGTGGTTGGGTTAATGCTGATCGGCGGCTGCGATAAAACGCCATCGACGCAAAGCACTCAATCCAAATCGATGGCTAATGTGGTGGGGAAAACCTCTACTAATCAAGATGATTTGGCCTTTACCCCTGTCGTTCCCGGCTATAGATTTGAATTTCCGCGAGATCACTTGGCGCACAATAACTTTCGCCAGGAATGGTGGTATCTGACCGCCAATTTAACTACAGAAACAGGTGAGCAACTCGGCGCCCAGTGGACGCAGTTTAGAGTCGCCCTTAAACCCCCTGCTCCACAAAAAACAACTCTGCAAACAACAGTTCCGCAAGTAACAGATGCAATGCCCAAAAGTGAATCCACTTGGGCGACTCAGCAGCTTTACTTAGCCCATAGCGCATTAACCTCGAGTAATGCTCACCTCGCCCACGAAAAATGGTCACGCCGTCATAGCGAGTTTGCCGAAGTAAAATTAGATCCCTATCAAATCCGCCTCGACAACTGGCATTGGCAGAGCGAAACCAATGCACTCTTTCCCGCCACATTAACGGTGGAGAATACTGATTTTAGTTACCAACTTAAGCTTAACAGCCAAGCGCCACTGCAATACCAAGGCGCGAACGGTTATAGCCTTAAAAGTCGCGATGGCCAAGTGGCCTCTTACTATTACAGTCAACCCTTTATTGAAATCTCAGGTGAAATCAACCGTAATGGCAAAGTGGAGCAAGTCACAGGTCAAGGCTGGCTCGACAGGGAATGGAGCTCGCAATTTCTCACTAAAACGCAACAGGGTTGGGATTGGTTCGCGCTCAGGTTAAACGATGGCTCGACGCTGATGTTGTTTCAGCTACGGGATCAGTCTCCAGCAGAGTCCGCAAAAAATGCGCCTATCTCGGCATTTTATAGCGCCAGAAGAATGTTTACCGATGGCACAGGGCACAATATCAATTCCACCGACAATCCCAATGACATTCAGATGACGCCACTTAAATGGCAACACACTGTCAATGGCGACTATCCCGTTAGCTGGCAGGTAAAAATCCCCAGCGAGAATATCGATCTCACCATCACCCCGCTCAATCCTAATAGCGCCATGCCATTATCGACGCCCTACTGGGAAGGCCCAGTGCAACTCTCTGGCAGCCATATTGGTACAGGTTATATGGAACTTACGGGCTATTGAGTTCCGCTTAGACGGTATAGATGCATCTTAAAAGCCCATCTCATTTGGGCTATTATTTAACAGTACTGTCATTACCTCATTCGCGTTCTATCATCCCGACTAAGCAATAAACTCACCGCTTAAATTTCAAACTGAGAGTTAGATCACTCGCAAAACTTTGATCCGGATCTACTATCGCTTGCAATACCTCTTGTGAGGTATACCCACATTTTTTTTCAGGTCTAGACTCGCCAGTATCAGCACTCGGTTACCCTCCTTTTTAATCTTAGGCAACCGAGTTTACGCCACTACAGGTCATCCCATATGAGTCAGGAATACCACGTCACCAGCCTTGTGGTGCATGCCACGCCTAAAGCCTTACAGCAGGTTGAAGCCAATATCCTCGCATTAGTGGGTACCGATATTCATGCAATTACACCCGAAGGAAAATTGGTCGTTACCCTAGAAGGGAGTAGCCAAAGAGCGATTCTTGACAATATTGAAGCCATCAATGCCCTGTCCGGCGTGTTATCTGCCAGCTTGATTTACCACCAAGTAGAACCCTTAGTACAAGAGAGTGAGGAAATATTATGAGCATAAGCCGCCGCGAGTTTCTCAAGGCCAACGCAGCGGTTGCCGCTGCAACGGCCGTTGGCGTCACACTTCCCATTAAGATGGTCGAAGCCGCTGAACAAGCTGACAGTATCAAGTGGGATAAAGCTCCCTGCCGTTTCTGCGGTGTGGGGTGTAGCGTATTAGTGGGCACCCAAGCGGGCAAAGTGGTCGCCACTAAGGGCGATCCTGAAAGTCCAGTCAACCGTGGCCTTAACTGTATTAAAGGTTATTTCCTATCAAAAATCATGTACGGCAAGGACAGATTAACCACGCCATTGCTGCGGATGAAAGACGGCAAATACCATAAAGAAGGTGAGTTCACCCCAGTCAGCTGGGATGTGGCTTTCGATACTATGGCCGCGAAATGGAAACACAGTCTCGCCACCAAAGGTCCGACGTCAGTGGGTATGTTTGGCTCCGGTCAATGGACTATTTGGGAAGGTTATGCCGCCTCTAAACTTCATAAAGCAGGTTTCCTTACCAACAACATAGATCCCAATGCGCGCCACTGCATGGCCTCAGCCGTAGGCGGCTTTATGCGCACCTTCGGTATCGATGAGCCCATGGGTTGTTATGACGATTTAGAAGCCGCCGATCAGTTTGTGCTCTGGGGCGCAAACATGGCTGAGATGCACCCAATTCTGTGGGCAAGAATATCCGATAGACGTTTAAGCAGTCCAACGTGCCGAGTGCATGTGCTGTCGACCTTTGAGAATCGCAGCTTCGATTTGGCCGATAACCCTATGGTGTTCCGCCCACAGTCGGACTTAGTGATCCTCAACTATATCGCCAATTACATTATTGAAAATAAAGCCGTTAATACCGACTTTGTTACCAAACACACTAAGTTTGCCCTTGGGGTAGATGATATCGGCTATGGCCTGCGTCCAGAACATCCATTAGAGAAAAAAGCCAAAAATCCAGGCAATGGTAAATCCACGCCCATTAGCTTTGACGAGTATGCCAAGTTTGTCAGCACTTATACGCTGGAATATGCCGCCAAGATGAGTGGCGTCGAGCCAGAGAAGCTGGAGATTTTAGCCAAAGCCTATGCCGACCCTAACGTTAAAGTCATGAGTCTGTGGACCATGGGCATTAACCAACACGTTCGCGGCGTGTGGGCGAACAACATGCTTTACAACATCCATTTGCTCACGGGAAAAATTGCCACACCGGGTAACAGTCCTTTCTCATTAACAGGTCAACCTTCGGCTTGCGGTACTGCACGTGAAGTCGGTACTTTCGCCCATCGTTTACCCGCCGATATGGAAGTCACTAACGACAAACACCGCGCCATTACCGAAAAGCTATGGCAAGTGCCTGAAGGGACCATTCCCGCCAAACCTGGCTACCATGCCGTACTCCAGAGCCGTATGCTCAAAGATGGCAAGCTCAACTGTTACTGGACCATGTGTACCAATAATATGCAGGCAGGCCCCAACATCAACGATGAAATCTATCCAGGTTTCCGTAATCCAGAAAACTTTATCGTAGTTTCAGATCCCTACCCAACCATCACAGCTATGGCGGCAGATTTAATTTTGCCAACGGCAATGTGGGTTGAAAAAGAAGGAGCTTACGGCAACGCCGAGCGCCGTACTCATATGTGGCATCAACAAGTAAAAGCTCCAGAAGGAGCAACCTCAGATCTGTGGCAACTAGTCGAATTTTCGAAACGATTCAAAGTCTCCGAAGTTTGGCCAGCCGAACTGATAGCCAAACAACCGGAATACGCGGATAAAACCTTATATGAAGTGCTATTTGCCAATGGCGTGATCGACAAGTTCCCAACTTCCGATTGCAAAGCCGAATTAAACGATGAGAGCGAACACTTCGGTTTCTACCTGCAAAAAGGTATTTTCGAAGAATATGCAGCTTTCGGTCGTGGCCATGGCCATGATTTAGCCGACTTTGACCGTTACCACGAAACCCGCGGCCTACGCTGGCCAGTCGTTAATGGCAAAGAAACGCTGCGTCGTTTCGTTGAGGGGAGCGATCCTTATGTCAAAGCGGGTGAAGGCTTTAAATTCTATGGCAAGCCAGATGGCAAAGCGGTGATTTTCGCCCTGCCCTATGAGCCCGCCGCCGAAGAGCCGAATGAAGAATACGATTTGTGGATGTCGACTGGCCGCGTGCTGGAGCATTGGCACACGGGCTCGATGACAGCCCGCGTACCCGAACTTTACCGTGCCTACCCCGACGCGCAGATTTTCATGCATCCAGAAGATGCGAAAGCTCGCGGCGTACAACGTGGTGACGAAGTCATAGTGGCCTCACCGCGCGGAGAAGTGAAAACCCGAGTTGAAACCAAAGGCCGTAACAAACCGCCACGCGGCGTAGTATTTATGCCTTTCTTCGATGCGCGCCAGTTAGTCAACAAACTGATATTGGATGCGACCGATCCCCTGTCAAAAGAAACTGACTTTAAAAAATGCCCAGTGAAAGTCTTCAAGGCGGAGAATAACCAATGAGAAAAATACTCACCTTAACTGCGTTACTCGTCGCCATTACCGGCTGTTCAGGTCAGCAAACCGACACCAATGTAGCACCAGTTAATATTCAATCCCTCGCAGGAAACATGGCGATCACCGACATTCGCCCAGCCGATGCCATGGCGATTTATCCTAATCGCGGCACCGCCATTGAGCGCAGTTTTAGCGAGCAACCACCGCTCATCCCACATAAGGACGATTACAAGATCACCTTAGATAAAAATGGCTGTTTAAGCTGCCATAGTTGGGACAAGGCAAAACGCATGAAAGCCACACCAGTAGCTAAGTCCCACGTGATTGATGATAAAGGCACAGTTAACGGACATAACTATGCCTGTACTCAATGCCATGTCGCTCAGGCCGAAAACAAGCAACCACTCGTCGAGAATCAGTTCTCCGGCAAGTAAATCTCCATCCCCTGCAAAGCCAAGCCACCCGAATTGATTAGGGTGGCTTTTTGCTATTTAAGCGTCCTATCCTAATGAGTTAGCTTAGAGCCAGTAATGAGTATTCAAGTAAATATAAGACTAAACGTCTATCGCTGGTTCAGCGTCCGTTGCTGAACAGTGCTTTCACCAAGGAAGGGATTGAGCAGAAGTTAAAAAGGCAAAGTGAGAATCGAGGGAAATAAAAATAAGAGCAGAATCTAAAACACAGAAAAGTAAAAACCCAGCCTAGGCTGGGTTTACTTGTTGTTTTGCTTTATGCAAATCACCCGCTGGAGCCGTTTTAGTTACTTGCGCCGCTTTAGCGTTTTGCACATCTTTTGCCACAGGCATAGCCGCCTGCCACAAAGCACCTACCCACAGACTTGAACTTGATTTCATCGGTATTCCCCTGTTTTGTTAACAAGGTCAAAGTAATACTTAGGCTATCATTAGTAAAATGAATAAATTCCATAATATGGATTCCATTTGAGCATGAACATCCCAATCAAGACCTTACAGTGTTTTCTGACCTTAGTGGAAACTGAAAACTTTACCCGCGCCGCGCAGAAATGTTTTATCACCCAGCCGACACTAAGCAAAATAATCCAGAGACTTGAAGAAAGCCTTGGTGAAACCTTGCTGATCCGGAATAACCAAAAGGTTGAGTTAACTCAAGCTGGTCAGCTCTTTGAGCACAGTGCACGGGAAATCCTCGGCCAATGGCATAGACTGCAGGAGGACATGAGTAACCTTAGCGGTCTCAAATCGGGGCGGTTGCGACTGGGTGTATGTCCTATGATGAGCAGTCTTATTATTGGTTTGCTCACTAGCTATCGTAAGCGTTATCCGGGAGTTGAACTACACATGTATGAGTACGGTGGATTCGGCTGCGAACAAGCATTGCTCAATAACAGTCTCGATATCGCCTTTACCGCGCTACCCACGACCCATGAGACAGAACTCGTCAACCAACCCCTGACTAAGTACCCTTTACTCGCATGCCTGCCCGAGGGACATCCCCTAGCCGAGAAAGACCACTTAAAATGGCAGGACTTCCAGCCCTATCCTTTTATCCTCTATAACGAAGACTTCTCCCTCGCTAAACTGATTAATCGCCTCAGTCGCAAAGCAGGTGTTCAACTCAATATAGCCTTTCGCAGCGGCCAGTGGGATTTCCTTGCCGCCATGGTCGAAGCCGATATGGGCGTCGCTATTTTACCTGAGCCTATCTGCAATCGATTAAGCACCAGTAAACTGGTCTTTAAACCTATGCAGCCCGCAATGACATGGGATCTGGCGCTTATTTGGCGCCAAAGTTTACCTTTAACACCGGCGGCCAAGGCCTTGCTCGAATTGAGTAAACAAAAAACTGAACGCTGAGAAAATAAAGCGAGAACTGACATTTTTTAAACAACGGGATACTGACTTTAAACAAAGAGATACGAAACTTCGTCAGCCGTAGCGGGTAATTACAGTTGGATCTCGCGCATAAAAAAACCGCTGCGAGCCTAGAGGCCGACAGCGGTTTTTATTAGCTAACTAAATATTAGCCAAAATAAGTTAAGAATTACTTCTTAGCTTCAGCAGCCTTACGTTCTTTAACTTGAGCAACAACTTTCTCAGCTACGCTAGCTGGACATTGGCTGTAGTGTGAGAACTCCATAGAGAACTGACCACGACCAGAAGTCATTGTACGTAAAGTACCGATATAACCGAACATTTCTGATAACGGTACGTCAGCTTTAACGCGAACACCTGTTACACCAGCAACTTGGTCTTTGATCATGCCGCGACGACGGTTTAAGTCACCGATCACATCACCCACGTTGTCATCTGGGCTGAACACGTCAACTTTCATGATTGGCTCAAGAAGTTGTGGTTTAGCTTTAGCGATAGACTGACGGAAAGCGCCTTTAGCAGCGATTTCGAACGCGATTGCTGATGAGTCAACTGCGTGGAATGCACCGTCAGTTAATTCGAACTCAACGTCTAACACTGGGAAGCCAGCGATAGTACCTGTGTTCATCATGCTCGCGAAACCTTTCTCAACTGCTGGCCAGAATTCCTTCGGAACGCTACCACCAACAACTGAAGATTTGAACACGAAACCAGTGTTTGGCTCACCTGGGCGGATGATATATTCGATCTTACCGAATTGACCAGAACCACCTGATTGTTTCTTGTGAGTGTATTGATCTTCAACCATTTGAGTAATGGTTTCACGGTAAGCAACTTGTGGCTCACCTACGATCAATTCAACACCATAAGTACGCTTCAGAATGTCTACTTTGATATCTAAGTGAAGTTCGCCCATACCTTTAAGGATGGTTTCACCTGAATCTTCGTCAGTTTCTACGCGGAATGATGGATCTTCAGCGATCATCTTACCGATAGCGATACCCATTTTCTCAGAACCGCCTTTATCTTTTGGCGCTACTGCGATAGAGATAACTGGCTCAGGGAACACCATAGCTTCTAAGGTAACTGGGTGTTTCACGTCACATAAAGTGTGACCAGTTTGAACGTTCTTCATACCCACGATAGCGATAATGTCGCCAGCTTGAGCTGATTCAATTTCAATACGGTCATCAGCGTACATTTCACACATACGGCCGATACGTTCAGTTTTGCCAGTCGCGCTGTTCAGGATGGTATCACCCTTCTTCAGACGGCCTGAGTAGATACGTACGAAAGTCAGGGCACCGAAACGGTCATCCATGATTTTGAACGCTAACGCTTTTAATGGCTCATCAGCAGAAACGATAGCGAATTCGCCAGTTTCGTTGCCTTCTTCGTCAGTCAATGGTTGTGGATCAACTTCGTCTGGTGCTGGTAAATAATCAACAACAGCATCAAGAACCAGTTGCATACCTTTGTTCTTAAACGCAGAACCACAGTATGTTGGGAAGAATGCCAGTTTGCGAGTACCAGTACGAATACAACGCTTGATGTCTTCGATAGATGGCTCTTCGCCTTCCATGTACGCTTCCATCACTGCATCGTCTTGTTCTACTGCAGTTTCGATCAGCATTTCACGGTATTCTTCAACCATGTCAACCATATCAGCAGGAACGTCTAATACTTCGAAGTTTTCTGGAATACCAGAATCATCCCACACGTATGCTTTACGAGTTAATAGGTCAACAACACCAGTGAATTCGTCTTCAACACCGATTGGCAGAACCATAACCAGTGGAGTTGCAGCTAATACGTCTTTAGTTTGCTTAACAACGCGTAAGAAGTCAGCACCCATACGGTCTAACTTGTTTACGAAGATAATACGCGCAACTTCAGATTCGTTCGCATAGCGCCAGTTAGTTTCTGATTGAGGCTCAACACCGCCTGAACCACAGAATACACCGATACCGCCATCAAGCACTTTCAGAGAACGATAAACTTCAACGGTGAAGTCAACGTGTCCTGGGGTGTCGATAACGTTGAAACGGTGATCTTTCCAGAAGCAACTTACAGCAGCGGACTGAATAGTAATACCGCGCTCAGCTTCCTGTACCATGAAGTCAGTGGTAGATTCACCATCGTGAACTTCACCGATTTTATGGATTTTACCGGTTAGCTTAAGGATACGCTCGGTGGTCGTGGTTTTACCCGCGTCAACGTGAGCGAAGATACCAATGTTTCTGTATTTGGATAATTCGGTCATGATTCAACTTTAATGAGTAGTTTAAGAAGTAGACGGAGTATGCGACAAACACCGACACACCGCACATCAGATTATTTTAGGCGCATATTGTAAATTGGAACCCTGCTCGGCGCAAATGGCTAGAGTACTTTTTCACGATAAAGTCGCGTAATAATTTAGATAAATAGCCATAAACACGAACTAAAACAGATAAGTAAAACACTTTAGCTTATTTTTCACTCAATCAATAAAAACCGTTAAATAAACCTCATTTTAATGGGATAAGGCGATTTTTAAGGGATTTCTATCATATCGTCAGTACAAACATCAAACATTAACCTGCAAGCATGGATGCTAGAACAATCATGTTATACCTATCTCCAAAATAGAGATGACATCCGCGACTCACTTCAATCGCAGTCTTTTAGCCAAATAACCACAAATCAGTCTTGAGTAAACCCTTACGTGTCGATGCACATTTGATTACGCCCTTGTGCTTTAGCACGATAAAGGGCTCGATCTGCCCGCTCAAAACACAATTGTATAGGTTCGTTTTCTGCGAGCTTAGCGATACCAAAACTACAAGTTAAGTGAACATTGTCAGTAAATTGATAATTGTTAATCCTCTGCGCAATCCGCACACACAAGCTTTCAACTAATGGCAATGATGACTGTTGGCAGAGGATCACAAATTCTTCGCCACCCCAACGTGCGACCACATCAGAATCACGCACACAGTGCTGTAATACCTGTGACACTTGCTCAAGAATGCGATCGCCGACGTTATGCCCTAGCGTATCATTAATCTCTTTAAAGTAGTCGATATCAATCATTACAAGGCACATGCCTGCCCCAACAGATATATCATGCTGCTCGTTATTAATAAAAAAGCGATTAAAGTAATGTCGGTTATACAATTTAGTTAAGGGGTCGTGGGTAGATAAAAATTCGAGTTCGGCATTTGACGCTTCAAGCTGTTCGCGTAAAGTTTCCAACTGCTTATTCTTATCGGTTAATCTTCGATTATATTGACTCATAAAGTAAGTTCTCGCCCCCAACATTAGGAGCAACAGACACGTCGCGCAGATAATTTGATACACAAGCGAATAGTTAGTCTCATCTATCACAGTCACATTATTCCACTTCTGATAAATCGTGATCCGCTCTTGCTCACTCACAGTGTTTAAGGCTTTATTTATCACAGGTAGCAAGGACTCTTGACCATAAGCGACCCCCATCCGTAACTCATCTTCCGGCCCGCCCCAACCCGCAATTTTTAAATGATCAAATCCCATTTGTTGAATGTAAGCGTTAACCGAAAACATTGATCCAACAAACAGATCTGCACGTTTATCCAGAACCGACTGCAATCCCGCAGGTTCACTGGCAACAGTAAGCATCTCTATCTGAGGATAATAATGCTGAATATACTCGGCTAAACGATAACCTTTGGGCACGGCTAAAATACGCGTATTGATATTCTCCAATCCTTGCAGAAAAGGCTGTTCTTTAAGTGAAACGAGCACATTGGGTGAGCGGAAATAGACATCACTGAAGTGCAGATAAGTCTCGCGTATTAGCGTTTTATTCAACATAGGGGTTAAATCGCACTGACCACTTTGCAAAAAAGATAGAGTTTCGGTCCAAGAAGATGTCGGCACTAGCTGAAACTTAAGGGAAGAATGTGACTCAACATGACGAATATAGTCCGATGAAATCCCCAGATGCTTACCTTCTCGTATTCCTTCATAGGGCAACCAATCAGGATCAACGCAATAACGGACTATCACAGCAGACTTGGCGCTAACATCTTGATCCGCAAGTTTAGTACTAGACACCATGAAACGATCAGCATTCACCAGTAATGGCATACACAGCAATAGCGACAATAACCTCAATAAGCCACGCAATTCCATTGAAATTTCAACCTAAAAGCTGATGCTAGATGGGGAATGTAAAAAGTGTATACGTGAAAACCACACAATACCAATTCCCATCATTGCTTATACGAAACGCTCGTTTGCCCATTGTGTCTTAACGCCTTCGTACATCAGCAAAACTTATCTCCATAAGGTAATCAGTTGATGGGAAAGAACGTTGCTAAGTTCACTCAGTCCTAAGTTCACTCAGTCTGAATTTGGTATCACATTTAAAAAAGCCAATATTTATTGCTTCATCATCAGGGCTATCCTAAATAACCAACCTTACTCGCCATCCAAAGCCATCATAGTGCCTTTTGCAAACTGCGATTATATGGAGCGGCACCTCACATTAACTTCTACAGCTACGTTCTTTGGCCGCTATACCGTGATCATGATGGACTGTGCGGGGGCATCAAGCAAAGATGGCAGAAGATTTTATAATCTGAGATAAAGCTGCCGCCTTATTCTCCGGAACTGAATCTGATAGAACAGTTGTAGCGGATATTAATAGAATTGATATAAAGCCAAATGGTGCAATTATTGGTGTCGTGGAAGGTAAAAAGGGATTATCGAGAGAAAAATAGGAGGAAAACAGACTAATTGAATAGACACTAGGCTGGATTTAACAAATTGCGAATGCAAAAAAGCCAGCTTATTCAGCTGGCTTTTTTGCATCTCAATGAGATAATTAGGCGCTTGGCGATGACCTACTCTCACATGGGGGTGAAATCATGGCGCTATAAATACGGAGTATTTAGCCATGATTGAACGCGAAGAAGCTTGTCTTCGTAGCCGGGGAGTCCGCTTAGCGGCGGGCGACCGCCATGGATGGTGGAAGTGTCAATATTGGAGGAATATTTATTGACCGACATCGAGATAAGTTTTTGCGAAGCGTATAAACACCAAAGCCCTAGCGGTTTAGGCTAGGGCTTTGGTGTTTATTTGGATGCTTGGCGATGACCTACTCTCACATGGGGAGACCCCACACTACCATCGGCGCGTTTGCGTTTCACTTCTGAGTTCGGGATGGGATCAGGTGGTTCCACAAGGCTATTGTCACCAAGCAAATTCTGTTTATTACCGTGTCCATCTCTGGACCACGTTAATAATAATTCGGAAAGCTGATTTGCTTTGTTTGAGTTCACACTTCATTAAGTGTCGATATTCTGTCTAAGGCTTTTCGTACGACCTCCATGGAAGGAGGAAGTGCTAGAAAATGTCTGGAACATTTTCAGTAAAACCCATCTGGGTTGTATGGTTAAGCCTCTCGAGTCATTAGTACATGTTAGCTCAACGCCTCACAACGCTTACACACCATGCCTATCAACGTCCTAGTCTCGAACGGCTCTTTAGAGGAATTAAATTCCTAGGGATGACTCATCTTAGGGCTCGCTTCCCGCTTAGATGCTTTCAGCGGTTATCGATTCCGAACGTAGCTACCGGGCAATGCCATTGGCATGACAACCCGAACACCAGCGGTTCGTCCACTCCGGTCCTCTCGTACTAGGAGCAGCTCCCTTCAATCATCCAACGCCCACGGCAGATAGGGACCGAACTGTCTCACGACGTTCTGAACCCAGCTCGCGTACCACTTTAAATGGCGAACAGCCATACCCTTGGGACCGACTTCAGCCCCAGGATGTGATGAGCCGACATCGAGGTGCCAAACACCGCCGTCGATATGAACTCTTGGGCGGTATCAGCCTGTTATCCCCGGAGTACCTTTTATCCGTTGAGCGATGGCCCTTCCATTCAGAACCACCGGATCACTATGACCTACTTTCGTACCTGCTCGACGTGTATGTCTCGCAGTTAAGCTGGCTTATGCCATTGCACTAACCGTACGATGTCCGACCGTACTTAGCCAACCTTCGTGCTCCTCCGTTACTCTTTGGGAGGAGACCGCCCCAGTCAAACTACCCACCAGGCACTGTCCCTAATCCCGATAAGGGACCTAGGTTAGAACATCAAAACTACAAGGGTGGTATTTCAAGGACGACTCCATCATGACTAGCGTCACAACTTCATAGTCTCCCACCTATCCTACACATGTAGGTTCAATGTTCAGTGCCAAGCTATAGTAAAGGTTCACGGGGTCTTTCCGTCTAGCCGCGGGTATACGGCATCTTCACCGCAATTTCAACTTCACTGAGTCTCGGCTGGAGACAGCGTGGCCATCATTACGCCATTCGTGCAGGTCGGAACTTACCCGACAAGGAATTTCGCTACCTTAGGACCGTTATAGTTACGGCCGCCGTTTACCGGGGCTTCGATCATGAGCTTCTCTTGCGATAACCCAATCAATTAACCTTCCGGCACCGGGCAGGCGTCACACCGTATACTTCCTCTTGCGAGTTTGCACAGTGCTGTGTTTTTGATAAACAGTTGCAGCCACCTGGTATCTGCGACTCCCGTCAGCTTAGAGAGCAAGTCTCATCACCAACAGGAGCGTACCTTCTCCCGAAGTTACGGTACCATTTTGCCTAGTTCCTTCAGCCGAGTTCTCTCAAGCGCCTTGGTATTCTCTACCCGACCACCTGTGTCGGTTTGGGGTACGATTCCCGCTAACCTGAAGCTTAGAAGATTTTCCTGGAAGCATGGCATCAACTACTTCAGTCCCTTAGGACCTCGTCATCAGCTCTCAGTGTGTACATTAAAGTACGTGTCCCCGGATTTGCCTAAGAACACCACCTACCACCTTAAACGCGGACTACCAACGCCGCGCTAGCCTAGCCTTCTCCGTCTCTCCATCGCAGTTAGCGGAAGTACAGAAATATTAATCTGTTTCCCATCGATTACGCCTTTCGGCCTCACCTTAGGGGTCGA
The DNA here is from genome assembly GCF_030848765.1 of Shewanella oncorhynchi. Classification (NCBI taxonomy): domain Bacteria; kingdom Pseudomonadati; phylum Pseudomonadota; class Gammaproteobacteria; order Alteromonadales; family Shewanellaceae; genus Shewanella; species Shewanella oncorhynchi. The sequence goes on along the minus strand of NZ_CP132914.1, from coordinate 870,385 downwards.
CTCACCCTGCCCCGATTAACGTTGGACAGGAACCCTTGGTCTTTCGGCGAGGGGGTTTTTCACCCCCTTTATCGTTACTCATGTCAGCATTCGCACTTCTGATACCTCCAGCGTGGGTTACCCCTTCACCTTCAACGGCTTACAGAACGCTCCTCTACCGCGCACAGTAAACTGTGCACCCGTAGCTTCGGTGACTAGCTTAGCCCCGTTACATCTTCCGCGCAGGCCGACTCGACTAGTGAGCTATTACGCTTTCTTTAAATGATGGCTGCTTCTAAGCCAACATCCTAGCTGTCTAAGCCTTCCCACATCGTTTCCCACTTAGCTAGTACTTTGGGACCTTAGCTGACGGTCTGGGTTGTTTCCCTTTTGACGACGGACGTTAGCACCCGCCGTCTGTCTCCCGAGTAGTACTCATTGGTATTCGGAGTTTGCAAAGGGTTGGTAAGTCGGGATGACCCCCTAGCCTTAACAGTGCTCTACCCCCAATGGTATTCGCTCGAGGCGCTACCTAAATAGCTTTCGAGGAGAACCAGATATCTCCCGGTTTGATTGGCCTTTCACCCCCAGCCACAAGTCATCCGCTAATTTTTCAACATTAGTCGGTTCGGTCCTCCAGTTGATGTTACTCAACCTTCAACCTGCCCATGGCTAGATCACCGGGTTTCGGGTCTACACCTTGCAACTAAACGCGCAGTTAACACTCGGTTTCCCTACGGCTCCGCTATTCGCTTAACCTCGCTACAAAATGTAAGTCGCTGACCCATTATACAAAAGGTACGCAGTCACGGTCTCAAGAACCGCTCCCACTGCTTGTACGTATACGGTTTCAGGTTCTATTTCACTCCCCTCACAGGGGTTCTTTTCGCCTTTCCCTCACGGTACTGGTTCACTATCGGTCAGTCAGGAGTATTTAGCCTTGGAGGATGGTCCCCCCATATTCAAACAGGATGTCACGTGTCCCGCCTTACTCGTTTTCATCAATGGTTAGTTTTCATGTACGGGGCTATCACCCTGTGCCGCTGCGCTTTCAACGCATTCCACTAACACCCCACTGACTTAAGGGCTAATCCCCGTTCGCTCGCCGCTACTAGGGGAATCTCGGTTGATTTCTTTTCCTAAGGGTACTTAGATGTTTCAGTTCCCCTCGTTCGCCTCGCAACACTATGTATTCATGTTGCGATAACAGCTTATGCTGCTGGGTTCCCCCATTCGGACATCGTTAGCTCAAATGCTTGTTACTAGCTCGCCAACGCTTTTCGCAAGTTACTACGTCCTTCATCGCCTCTGACTGCCAAGGCATCCACCGTATACGCTTAGTCGCTTAACCATACAACCCAAATGAGTTTCACTCATCTGCGTCGCATTGCGACCAGCTTGGTTTTACTTGTCTCACTTCTGACCAAAGAAGTGGACGCGCCTTAGACGTAAACTATTCAGCAAAGAATAATTTACTATTGAATATTCAAGACACTTAATAAAGTGTTTGAGAACTCATGTTCAATGCTTTCGCATTAAACGTTTTGTAATTAATCACATGACAGACTCATGCAATTAAATACTATCAGCTTTCCAAATTGTTAAAGAACAATGCGTACCGGCTAGCGGCGCATTTAGCTCTGACTTCTCCTAAGAGAAGATAAACAAGCAATCTGTGTGAACACTCAACAAACATTAAGTTAGTCGTATAGGTAAGGAGGTGATCCAGCCCCAGGTTCCCCTAGGGCTACCTTGTTACGACTTCACCCCAGTCATGAACCACAAAGTGGTGAGCGCCGCCCCGAAGGTTAAGCTACCCACTTCTTTTGCAGCCCACTCCCATGGTGTGACGGGCGGTGTGTACAAGGCCCGGGAACGTATTCACCGTGGCATTCTGATCCACGATTACTAGCGATTCCGACTTCATGGAGTCGAGTTGCAGACTCCAATCCGGACTACGACGAGCTTTGTGAGATTAGCTCCACCTCGCGGCTTTGCAACCCTCTGTACTCGCCATTGTAGCACGTGTGTAGCCCTACTCGTAAGGGCCATGATGACTTGACGTCGTCCCCACCTTCCTCCGGTTTATCACCGGCAGTCTCCCTAGAGTTCCCACCATTACGTGCTGGCAAATAAGGATAGGGGTTGCGCTCGTTGCGGGACTTAACCCAACATTTCACAACACGAGCTGACGACAGCCATGCAGCACCTGTCTCACGGTTCCCGAAGGCACTAAGCTATCTCTAGCGAATTCCGTGGATGTCAAGAGTAGGTAAGGTTCTTCGCGTTGCATCGAATTAAACCACATGCTCCACCGCTTGTGCGGGCCCCCGTCAATTCATTTGAGTTTTAACCTTGCGGCCGTACTCCCCAGGCGGTCTACTTAATGCGTTAGCTTGAGAGCCCAGTGTTCAAGACACCAAACTCCGAGTAGACATCGTTTACGGCGTGGACTACCAGGGTATCTAATCCTGTTTGCTCCCCACGCTTTCGTGCATGAGCGTCAGTCTTTGTCCAGGGGGCCGCCTTCGCCACCGGTATTCCTCCAGATCTCTACGCATTTCACCGCTACACCTGGAATTCTACCCCCCTCTACAAGACTCTAGTTCGCCAGTTCGAAATGCTATTCCTAGGTTGAGCCCAGGGCTTTCACATCTCGCTTAACAAACCGCCTGCGCACGCTTTACGCCCAGTAATTCCGATTAACGCTCGGACCCTCCGTATTACCGCGGCTGCTGGCACGGAGTTAGCCGGTCCTTCTTCTGTAGGTAACGTCACAGATATAGCGTATTAAACTACACCCTTTCCTCCCTACTGAAAGTGCTTTACAACCCGAAGGCCTTCTTCACACACGCGGCATGGCTGCATCAGGGTTTCCCCCATTGTGCAATATTCCCCACTGCTGCCTCCCGTAGGAGTCTGGGCCGTGTCTCAGTCCCAGTGTGGCTGATCATCCTCTCAGAACAGCTAGGGATCGTCGCCTTGGTGAGCCATTACCTCACCAACTAGCTAATCCCACCTAGGTTCATCCAATCGCGGAAGGCCCGAAGGTCCCCTCCTTTCCCCCGTAGGGCGTATGCGGTATTAGCAGTCGTTTCCAACTGTTATCCCCCTCGACTGGGCAGATCCCTAGGCATTACTCACCCGTCCGCCGCTCGCCACCTCAGGAGTAAACTCCCTTGTGCTGCCGCTCGACTTGCATGTGTTAGGCCTGCCGCCAGCGTTCAATCTGAGCCATGATCAAACTCTTCAATTAAAGTTTTGTTGCTTCCGTCTTGCGACTTCAGCGGCTCAATGAATTCTGATTTTTTGTTTCCACTTAAAAGCAGAAACAAACTGTACATATTACTATGAACACTCATTGTTACATTGATTTAAATTTTGACTGCCAACCCGAAGGCTAAGCAGTTTCGATTAACTCAACACCTGTGAGTGCCCACACAGATTTCTTGTTTTATCTTGTTAAAGAGCAACTCAATATTCGTAAGAGAACTTGAGTACCACACTGAGCGTCGAACGCTTCCAGTTGGCTAGGGCTGCGTATTCTACGCATTTCCCGTTTCGCGTCAAGGAGTTTTGCAAACTTTCTCAACACTCATCAATCAGTAAACTCATCGATGAACCGTCACATCAGGCTGCTTAACGCTGTCTGCCGTGTCAGTGGATGCGCATTATAGGCAGCAGGAGATTTTGTGCAACCCCTATTTTAAGGAAATTTGCAGTTAATTCTAATTATCTAATCTAGTCACATCATACCCACCACTTACCCCCAAAGTTATCCACACACAGCTCATTTTAGACTCAGTTTCAACTTAAAATGAGGTTTGATGAGCCTCTATATACTACGAATAAAGCATGGAGATTCCGTTGATTCTCGAGGCCAGAGGTGGATTCTTGATGCAGCTTGTTCTAATAAATGGGCAAACGATAGATTAAAGAGACTCTTTGCCGACTTAATCAGAGATACAGGTCGTATTGCACAGAGCTGAGATTGGCCACTTGTTAGCGATATGCTTATCTATTAAAGCTAAGTTGATTTATCAAAGACGTCATGCACATTAAGAGTGGCATGTTTGCTTACCTATATTTAGTGACAGGAAATTTAGTGGCAATAATTTAGAAGCAAAAAATACCCGCCAATGGCGGGTATTGTCTCATTCAGCTATGGCGCTAAACGCTGAGCTTATTCTTCAACAGGCGAGACCACGAACAGTAAGTCGCCTTGAGACACTTGCTGACCATTGCTGTTCAGGATGCGCTCTATACGATACTTCTTATCTTCAGGGTACAGAATCGCACTCTGGCGGTTAAAGCCAGCTAAGGTCACTTGCGAGAACATCTTCATCGCTTCTGTTAGTGCTAGTGTTTGATCAACGGTGACTATGTCACCTTCTTTCACGAAGTCCGCTTCACCCGGTGCAGAAGAGGTATAGAAGATACCTGCGCCTTGGGCTAACACTTTCAGTTCGTTACTTTCGCCAACACGCAGTGATTCAGTGTCTACTTCCACAGTTTCAGCGGCAGCTTCCATTTCTGCGATCAACGCAGGAATATCGAGCTCGGCCATTAAGCGTGGCAGATAGTTAGTATCGTAAACACCTTCGTTGAAAGTACCATCTTTCAAGATCAGCTTGAGCAACGGAATGTTAGTCGCGATGCCTTTCAGCACTACACTGTCTAAGTATTCGTACAGTTTGGCAATCACATCCTCACGGTTTTCACCGCGCATGATGATTTGCGCAATCAAGCTATCGTAGTATGGCGATACTTCTTTACCTGGCGCAGCAATCGAAATGATTTCCACATCGGGATGATCTGGGAACACACACTCAGTGATCTTGCCCGGATTAGGAATCAGCTGCAGTATGCCATGGCTATCGAGCGCCGCTTTCTCAGCCGTCACACGTACTTCCATCGCATAACCAATTTCTTTAGGCTCTAACGCTGCAATTGAACGGCCAGCGGCAATATCAAACTGCGCACTAACGATATCAATACCTGAAGTCGCTTCCGTAACAGGATGCTCAACCTGCAGACGCGTGTTCATTTCCATGAAGTAGACTTCGTTTGCATCTAAGTTATAGATGAACTCAACGGTACCTGCGCCCATGTAATCGGTCGCGTCGCCTAAGGCACGGGTATAAGCCAGCACTTGTCGCTTCAGCTCATCCGGCAACATAGTTGAGCCAGATTCTTCGACCACTTTTTGGTTATTACGTTGAACCGAACAGTCACGCAAACCTAATACTTTCGCGTTGCCGAACTTATCACGCAGTAACTGCACTTCGATGTGACGCAGTGATGTCACATATTTCTCTAAGTACAAGTCACCGTTACCAAAGGCTGCAGCTGCTTCGGTTGCAGTTTTTTGGAATAAACCAATCATGTCTTCAGGACGTTTTACAACCTGAATACCTTTACCGCCACCACCTTGTACCGCTTTAAGCAATACTGGATAGCCAATTTCGCTCGCCACGTTTACGGCTTGTTCAGCATTGGTCAGAATACCGTGCGAACCAGGCACAACAGGTACGTTTTGCGCTTGCGATGTCTTAATTGCGTTCGACTTGTTACCCATAGTCGTCATTGAATGCACGCTAGGACCGACGAAGTTAACACCGTTATTCACACACAATGCAGCAAACTGCGGGCTTTCTGATAGGAAACCAATACCAGGATGCAATGCATCAACCTGTTCATATTCGGCCACTTTCAGCACTGAGTATGCGTTCAAGTAACTTTCGTCCGAGGTGTTACCACCAAGACAAACTAACTTGTCAGTTTCTTTAAGCATATCCGCGGGGACTGACGTCATATCTGGATCAGACGCCACTAATACCACATTGATATTATTGTCATGCGCCTTACGAATAAGTTTTACTGCTGTACAACCACGGGCGTGAACCAATACTTTGTTAATTGGCTTCATTAACTTACGTGGATCGTTCTGCACGATCACTTCTTCTTCAACAGTAGCTTCAACCACTAAGGTCGACAGTGCATTGATGATCACATCGTTAATTTTTGCCGAAGGCATTGGCATCAGAGGATCGATACCTGCTAACTGAGAGTCTAAATTGTCGCTGAATGGGTTATGGACTAAGCCCGCCATTGCGCCAGGTACTTTTGACAAGTAGTTAGAAAGCGTTGCCGTTGATGGTAAGTAAGCTGGCACCACCATTTGACCTGCGAATGGCATGTTAGTACCAGACAGATAGTAAGTTTGCACCAATGGGTGAGTCACAAAACTCGCCTGCGCACCACCGGTACAATCACCAAAACCAAACATCAGTACTGGCAATTCGTTATCACGAATAAACCGCGTGATACGGTCGTTCACCACAGCCATAGAGAATAGCGCCGCGGCGCCTTCTTTAGTCTGCATACCGCCTGAACTGATAAAGCACACAACGGGTAATTTACGCTTAGCACACTCGATTAATAGTGCAGAGAATTTCTCAGCACTGGCCATATCGAATGCACCCGCTTGGAATGCGGTGTTAGACACAGCCACACCCACACGCACTTTTTGACCTTTTTCTTTAAAGTCAGCAATACCTGTGATCAAACCACATGGGCGAATGCCTTTATCTAATGCGTCTTCAATCGATAAACGGAAGCCTGGGAAGTTGAGCAAGTTAGCCGACATTTTGTCGCCGTTGATCTCTTCGAAATGGGTAAAGAACTGCTTCACCACATTTTCCCAAGTCATGTTGCCTTTACGTTTTTCGTCACGCAGCACTTTTTGGATTAATAGATCCTGATAACCCATGGTCAAGCGGTTCCAGAAGTCCTTACGACGACCGATACGCACAGGGTTGATCGCGCCAGTGTACTTGCTGGTATCGCTTTCACTATCGAAATACTCAGGCAGTAAACGCTCGAAGAAGTAAGTCAGTACCACGAATAGACTGTCGTTAAGTTGTGGGAAACCCACACTCTTCCACTGCTCTACTCGCACCAACAAATCGGCGCGGTTCGATTGACCCATAAAATACTTGAGCCACTTATAGAACTTAGCTTTGTCGTTCGAGGTATCTTGCGTCGACAATGCATGGTCAATTGACTTGTGCAACAGGTTGTTCACTGAGTTACGTGACAAACTCTTCGACATCATGGCTTCTTTAGCGATTGACGCTAAGCTGCCCACAACGTTGTCATACAAGGCATTGAAGATCAGAATGTTATGGCATTGCCAAATAAAGTCTTCACGCAGTTCTTCATTTACCACCACATCAAGCACAGTCAGCTGATTCAGCTCAGGCCATTTAGCTTGAGTCACAGACTTTGGTAAACTTTCTAAGTGCTGAATGAGCCCTTTGAAGTTATTAGCCGCATTGCTCTTCCAGCGATGATACAAAGACCAACTGATGTTGAATAACAGCGCCTTACGTGCTTTTTTATAGTTCTCTTTTGGCTCACCCAAAATCAAACGTGTCAGCATGTTACGCTCGGTCGAGACTTCGTCACGTTTAGCGACAAAGTTGGTCCATAATTTATTCAAATCTTCGTCATAAACTAGCTTGTCAGGGTTAGACAACCAAGCTTGGAACACACGGTCTTGTTCCTGTTGAATACGTGCCAACAGATCACCTTCTGGCACGCTAGCACGTGACAGACGACCATATTGCTCTTGAGAAATAGAATGGATACGGCTACGTAGCGTTAAATAACGCAAATAGCGATAGGCGCTACCGAACAAGTTATGGTGACTGGTCGGGCTCGTTGCCACAGCCAATTCTGCATTCAGTTCCAAAGCCATCAAGTTTTTAGATGGATTAAGGAAACGAGTTAAACTGCGATCATAATGCTCACGTAAATCTTTAGATTCACGCACAAAATTCATCGCTGCACGCTCAACCGCTTCTACGCTGCTAATAATAGCGCGGCGCAGATTGTGCTGACGCTCGTCGCGATCGCCTGGTGAAAAGTCGATGATACCGTCGATACAACCTGAGGTATAAAGCTCTTCTGGTGATACACCCACAGATTTCGCACATTCTTGCCAAGATAAGTTGTACTTACGGGCAATACTTTGCAGACCTTGTGGCTGGATCGTGTTGAAAATACCGTCACGCAACGACAACAGAATGTTCGCCGCCGCTAATGGAATTGCGCCACCAGAATAACCAGCACCAATTACGATACCGACTGTCGGTACGTCAACGTTGGCACTTTCTGCGATGGCTTTAGAAATTGAATGCGCTTGGTTTTGGCTGTTAGCGATTTCGCCAGCATCCGCCCCTGGGGTATCAATTAAATAGATAATAGGCATAGACAATTCGGCGAAATGACGAATTGCTTTACAAGCGGCGTAATGATGCTCAGGCATCCAAGCACCGTTAGCGGTAGTGCGTTCTTGGGCAATAAAGCCAATACGACGAGTGCGTGAACCAAAGTTCAGCTCGACCTCAGCACTGTAAAAAGAGCCCAAGTGAGTTTCCGTAATCAAACGACCTTTAAGATCGGCAATAATACGTTTTGCACCAGGACGACCTTTATCTTGGGTCGGCTGGATCACTTTAGCAACGTAACCGTCGACATCTAAAGATGCCAAGTCTTTTAAGTTTGCTTGAATAGCATCCTCATTTAAAAGACCTTTAATTTCTTCCGATAAACTCTGTTTACTGTGCTTAGGAAACAGAGAAAAATCTTTTGCCAAATGCTCGGCCTGTAAAAAAAGCGGATCGGGCGTTTGGGCTTGAGTCATGTGTTTGGGCTGATTATTGCTGGTCATCAAAAGATCCTCTGCTTAGCCTCTGAAAATTTTTAGCCAATAAATATAACTTTGTTATCCCGTCAAATGCCATTAAACTGCATAGGACGCTTTGTTCCAAATATGAGACAGTGGGAATAACATGCCAGATTTAAACGGTATGATGCTATTTGCAGCCGTAGTTAGAGCGAAGGGATTCTCCCAAGCTGCACGTGAAACCGGCCACCCAAAATCCACCATAAGTCGCAAAATCGCGCAGCTAGAAGAACAACTTGGCGTGCGATTACTACAGCGCGACACCCGTAATTTGAGTTTGACCCAAATCGGGGCACTCTTTTATCAACACTGTGATTCGATTCGCAATGAGGTAGAAGCGGCCAAGGCAGTTATCGAGAATACTCACGATGATGTGTCAGGATCATTACGCATTGCAATCCCAGTGTCATTTAGCCAAGAACTTATCGCTAACCTCTGTAGCGGATTTATGCGTTTATATCCCAATGTTGAATTGGATGTCCAGTTTACCGACAACGATATTGGTTTAGTCGGTGAAGGATATGACATAGCCATCAAATATGGTCCACTTCAATCGTCGGACTTAGTCGCAAGATTACTGTTTGAACGCCAGCCAATTTTAGTGGCAAGCCCTGCATACTTAAAACTCAAAGGCACACCCGCGACCCCAAAGGAACTCAGCCTGCACAGTGGGATTTTATTGGGGACTTCTCGCTCAGCACCAATTTGGCCATTGGGTAAAGGTTCGCGTAAAACCATGGCGAACTTTCAGCGTAAAGTGAGGGTCAACAGCCCGATAATGGTGAAGCAATTAGCCATAGATGATTTTGGCATCGCCATGTTATCCAATTCAGCCTGTAAAACCGAACTTGCTAATGGACAGCTAGTACCGATTTTACAGGAATGGCCGATTGAACCTTTTAAGGTTTATGGGGTTTATTCGAGCAGACGCCAACTGGCCACCAACATCAGTGTCTTCTTAGATTTCTTTGTAAAACGCTTCAGCAGCCAAGAAAGCCTGCAATCCCTAATGGGTTAACGTTTCCCGTCGCATCAAGGAAGCCTGTTTCAAGAAAACCCAATAAAAAAGCCTAGATCTGAGTCTAGGCTTTCAGTATCACGATTGATGTCAGCTAAGTAGGCAGCTTCATACACAATTCTCGCAAGGTTTAGATACGCTATGCTTACGCGACCTAGCATAGGCTAAGGAATAACGCGTTCCCGTTTTAAGATTTCCTTAGTAATGGCTTGACGCAATGGTAAACCTGCGGCGTCGGGAATATCCATATTCATCGCAAAAAACCATACATTATCATCGAGTTCAACCCAACCTACCCACCAGCCAATGCTTGGTTCTGCTCTGACTGCATAACCGGTTTTCGCACGGATAATATAGTCAGAATTCGCTTCAGTCAGCATGGCTTGCTTAACAATACGTAAACTGCGCTCAGAAGCGTGTATCTTGTTGTGATAAAGCTTACGCAGGAAATCGATTTGCTCCGTAGCCGAAATTCGTATGCCACCATCTAACCAAAAGCTATCCAAATTTCCCGAAATATCCTCATTACCATAATCAAACGAGGCGATCATCTTCGACATACGCGCCTCACCAATTTGGCGAGCAAACTCTTGGTAGACAGGCACAACCGAATACTTCATTGCAGTAATAAGATTATGATCACGATTCCAAGTTGCGATATCTCGACTTTTACCATCCCACTTAAAGACTTGATGCTCATCCTTTACCACGCCAAGCTCTAGCGCGATCAAACTGTTAGGAATTTTAAACGTCGATGCAGGTAAAAAACCTTGATTGGCACGTTTAAGATTATTAGTGAATCCCTGTTGCTTGTTTTCATTCCATAACACCACTACGCCTTTAGTTTGGTGCTGAGTAAAACTAGCATCCCAACTGCGGGTTTCTTGCCACTCCTCAGCTGTAGTAGATGCAAAAGTCGGCGCCACTAAGCTTGACGACACTAAAATAGACGACATCACCAGCACAGCCGATATGGTGAACAAACGCATAAAGTCTCCTTGTAGAAAAACAAACAATCCAATGAACTAAAAAAGTGATTAAGGCTATCACTTAGGGTTTTGGCAAGCCCTAGCAAACTGCTGACCAATTGTGGCAAAAAAGAGGCAAACTAGACCCTATTGCACTGTTGCAGATGGATTAATGCTAGCGCCATATGATTTGTGATAGAAGATATTGGCATAAGATGACGAAGATCACTGAGCTTAACTTTATTACCCTCAGCTTGTAGTGCATACTTTTTGGCATAAAAGCCTATCCGTACGAAAAAATAATCATTATTTCCAATGAATAACGTCTAATCACTACAGGGAAGCCAAACATGTTAAAGCCAGTGTTAACACTCATCCTCACCACCAGCTTAATGACTACAGCCAGTGCCGTGCAGTTATTTGGTGATGTTGAAGTTTCCCGCCTACCAACAGCCGAAAAAACCATAGGCGACGTAGCCACTCGCTATCAAGCTCTTGACGATGGTCTGGCTCAGCTGAGCTCAAAGAAAAACGAAGTTGACGCCACCCAATTAGCGGCGCGCCAAGGACACAGATTGTGGCAACAAGCTGTCCGCGATGTGCAGTCAGGGCATTTTGACGACCGACCTTTATACTGGGCTCGCCTTGCCATGCTTAATAGTCTAAAAACCACCAGTGCCAACTTTAAAATGGCCGATTGGCAACAAGACATATTAATGAGTGCGGTTGAAAAAGCCTCACGGGGTTTTAGCGATATTCAATATAGTGATGATGTCCAAATCAAAATATTCCTCACGGGTTTCGATCCTTTCTTCCTCGACAAAGATATCACCCAGAGTAATCCTTCCGGTCTAGTCGCCCTCGCCTTGGATGGTTTTCGCTTTGAAATTAATGGTAAAACGGCGCAAATAGAAACCGCTATGGTGCCAGTACGTTTTGCAGATTTTGATCAAGGACTTATCGAGTCGCTATTGAGCCCGATTTATCGCGATCTTAAAACACAATTTGTGTTCACCGTTAGCATGGGCCGAACTGATTTTGATATCGAACGTTTCCCTGGGCGAAATCGCAGCGCAGCGGCGCCCGATAACCAAAACGTACTCACTGGCGGCACTAAAACCGCGCCCGTTGCCCCAAAGCTTAATGGTAAAGATTTTATCGGCCCCGAATTTGTGGAATTTTCACTGCCTGTTTCGGCTATGCAAGTCAAAGATGGTCAATGGAAAGTCAATGATAACCATACTGTCACTACCCTTGCCCGCGGCGAATTTAGTGCAACATCATTAAACGAACTGCAAAACGAAACCTCAGTCGAAGGTTCAGGCGGCGGTTATCTCTCTAATGAAATCTCCTATCGCGCCATAGTCTTGCAGCAAAAGTTTAATAGCCATACCAAGATCGGCCACATTCACACACCAAGAGTCAAAGGCTATGACGCAGATACTGAGCAAGCCATAGTCGAACAAGTACGCACTATGGTGATGCAGGCGGCAGCGAGTTTATAGCCAAGTCACATTTCCTGAAACAGGCTGAAACTAGTATTGTCAGATAGCGTTCGCTATGATGCGAACGCTTATGATGTAAACGCTTAGGCAAGCTTAATCACCGATAAGTTTTAAGCACTCAATTTTATCTTTAACCGACGAGATCCAACGCTAACCCTATGCTGAAACCCGCTGACTTACTCAATGCCTTACGCCGTCGCAGCAGTGAAGCACTTGCACCACTGTCAAGGTCGACGTACGCAGCCTTAGGCCAAAGCCAAGATAAGTCGCAGGTGATAACGAGTTCACCAGCACCCAATCCGGCTCAGGCGCATATTTTCACTGGTTCGTCACGCCCACTCTCATCACTACAAATTCAAGTACTAGAGCGAATTGAAGCCTGTTATCAAGAGGCCGAGATATCGCTTAAGCGCACTTTCCCACGCCCAGTCACTCAATTTAGTCTAAGGGGTAAGAGTGCGGGTACGGCTCATCTGCAACAGAATCGCTTGCGATTCAATCCTGTATTGCTACGCGAAAACAGCGAGGCATTTCTGACTGAGGTCGTCCCCCACGAAATTTGTCATTTACTGTGTTTTCAGCTTTTTGGCAAAACCAAGCCCCACGGTAAAGAATGGCAATCTTTGATGTTAACGGTATTTAAGGTCAATCCGAGTACCACACATAGCTTTAATACCACTTCAGTTACGAGTCGCGATGTTGAGTATCGCTGCGCCTGTGGACCGATTCGACTGAGTATTCGCCGCCATAACAAGGTGCTGCGTGGTGAAAGTCGTTATATCTGTAAACGCTGTAAGACCCATTTAACTGCGATCTAGCGACTTTCAGCAAACAAAACTCCCACCTAAGTACGACTCAATTTGCATAAACAGCGATATTTCCCTTACCATCACGCCATAAAAGATGAGCCAAAGGCTCGCGTAGTGTTTGTTATTTTGGGATAAATTTTGAACAAAGCTTCTTTAACCGTTAATTCACGGCGACTTTTGTTGTGCCTAATCACTTGGGCGGCGACCTTATCTGTGCCCGCAAGTGCCTCAGTGTCACATCCCAGCAGTTTCAGCCAAGCGAAAACCAAGTCACAGGCGCTCTACGCAGGCAGTCGCCAAGGTACTCTGCCCGCAGTCAGCTTTTACTGTGGCTGTGAAATTCAGATCAAAGGTAAATCGTGGAAACCCGATCTCGCCAGCTGTGGTTATCAAGTCCGTAAACAGGAAACCCGCGCCAACCGTATCGAGTGGGAACACATAGTCCCCGCCTGGGAATTTGGCCATCAACTCCAATGCTGGCAAAAGGGTGGCCGTAAAAACTGTGCCGATAACAGTAATGAATTTAATAAGATGGAATCGGACATGCATAATTTGGTGCCCGCAATTGGTGAGGTCAATGGCGATCGCAGCAACTTCCGATTTAGCCAATGGAACGGTAAGGCCGACCAATATGGCCAATGTGCTATGGTAGTCGACTTTAAGAATCGTCAAGCACAACCTCCCGCGAATACCCGCGGTAAGATAGCCAGAACCTACCTCTATATGCAGCAGACCTATGGTCTTAAAATCGCCTCAAGCCAATTAAAATTGTTTAAGGCATGGGATAAAACCTATCCAGTTGATACTATTGAGTGCAAACGTGATAACGCCATAGCGCAAACCCAAGGTAACCATAACCCCTTTGTGCAGAATGCCTGTAATGCGCCACCACAGCGTCAACAATTAGCCGAATAAGGTCGACAATGAGAGTCCCAAGAATTTATCAACCTCAGCCATTAGCCATCAATCAACAGTTGAACTTAGACGAAGATGGCGCGGCCCATATCGGCAAGGTGCTACGCATGGGCAACGGCGAACATATCAGTCTATTTAATGGCGATGGCAATGATTATCTTGCTGAAATTGTTGACGCAGGTAAGAAGCATGTCACAGTAAAACTGCTCTCCTGTGAGGCCAATTTATCTGAGTCACCACTCAACTTGCACTTAGGCCAAGTGATTTCCCGTGGCGATAGAATGGAGTTCACCATTCAAAAATCGGTCGAGCTTGGCGTAAATACGATTACGCCGCTGTTTTCAGATCGCTGCGGTGTGAAACTCAACGGTGAACGCCTAGAGAAAAAAATTCAGCAATGGCAGAAGATCGTCGTGAGCGCCTGTGAGCAATCGGGACGCAGCCAAGTGCCCATGGTTCGCCCAGCGATGGACTTGCACGATTGGTGCAGTGAGCCGACCTCGGCGCTTAAACTCAATTTGCATCCACGTGCCGCACACGGTATCAATGGCTTAGATTTAGCCCATACCCGCGTGCGACTATTAATTGGCCCAGAAGGCGGTTTGTCGGCGGAAGAAATCGCCATGACAGAAACCTATCAGTTTACCGATGTGTTGCTTGGCCCCAGAGTGCTACGCACCGAAACCGCCTCGCTCACCGCCATTACGGCACTGCAACTCAGATTTGGTGATTTAGGCTAGACCGTCCACAACCGCACACAGCGGTGGTATGGCACCCCATTATCCAATAAATGCTTTTTTGCCTGCAAACGGCGACAAATAAGGAACAGATTAATGATAAAACTCGGCATAGTGATGGACCCCATCAGTGAGATCAACATTAAGAAAGACTCCAGTTTTGCCATGTTAATGGCCGCGCAGGAAAGAGGTTATCAGCTGTTTTATATGGAAATGGCCGATCTTGCTATGGTCAACGGTGTGGCTATGGCCAATATGCGTCCGTTAACTGTTTTCAATGATGCGAGCAAATGGTTTGAACTCGGCGAAGCTACAGACACGCCGATGAGCGAACTCGACGTGATCTTAATGCGTAAGGACCCGCCATTCGATACTGAGTTTATCTACGCAACTTACATGCTTGAACGCGCCGAAGAACAAGGCGTGTTGATCGTTAACAAGCCGCAAAGCTTACGTGATGCTAACGAGAAACTGTTTACCGCATGGTTTAGCGAATTCACGCCAGAAACGATCGTAACCCGTGATGCCAAACGTATCCGCGCTTTCCACCAAGCGAAGGGCGATATTATTCTTAAGCCACTTGATGGTATGGGCGGCACCTCGATTTTCCGCGTGAAGCAGGACGACCCAAACCTTGGGGTCATCATAGAAACCTTGACCAGCTATGGCCAACAATATGCCATGGCGCAAGCCTTTATCCCTGAGATAACCAAAGGCGATAAACGCATTTTAGTGGTCGATGGTGAGCCTGTGCCCTACGCCTTGGCGCGTATCCCAATGAAAGGCGAAACCCGTGGTAACTTAGCGGCAGGCGGAAGCGGTGTGGCTCAACCTTTATCCGACAGCGATTGGGCAATTGCCCGCGCCATTGGTCCAGAACTTAAAAAGCGTGGACTGATTTTTGTCGGCCTCGATGTCATTGGTGACAAGCTGACTGAGATCAACGTAACTAGTCCAACTTGTATCCGTGAGATCCAAGCAGCATTTAATGTCGACATCACCGGCATGTTAATGGATGCTATTGAAGCACGCATTAACACCAAAGCATAAAAATTTACCAACGAGTTTGTTGATTTAAGGCGCTTTGACATCACAAGCGCCTAGCCACTTTCTAGGGATGTGATATGAGTTTCACCAAAGCGCCATTCTTGTTACTCGGCATAGGTTTATTACTATCGACTCCGACTTGGGCCAACATAGAAACAGGTCCAACGAAAGCACCGTCGCGTCCCAAAAACATTGTCATCATGATAGGTGATGGTATGGGACCGTCTTACACTAGCGCTTACCGTTACTACAAAGATAATCCTGACACAGAGGAAGTCGAACAAACCGTATTCGACCGTTTACTTGTAGGGATGGCGAGCACTTATCCCGCCAGTGTCAGTGGTTATGTTACCGACTCTGCCGCGGCAGCAACAGCGCTCGCCACTGGCGTTAAATCTTACAATGGGGCGATCTCGGTCGATATCCAAAAGCAACCGCTGCCGACGATACTCGAAAAAGCCAAATCCCTTGGCCTCAGCACAGGTGTGGCTGTTACATCCCAGATAAACCACGCCACTCCTGCAGCCTTTTTAGCCCACAATGAGAGCCGTAAAAACTACGACGCCTTAGCACTCAGCTATCTAGAAACCAACGCCGATGTATTCTTAGGCGGTGGTCAAAAATACTTTACCCCTGAACTATTAGCGCAATTTAAAGCCAAGGGTTATCAACATATTACTCGTTTTGAAGACCTCGCCAGCATCACCCAACCTAAAGTGCTAGGCTTGTTTGCCGAAGTCCAATTACCTTGGGCGATTGATGAAAAAGATGCGAAAAAACTCAGCACTTTAACCCAAAAAGCGCTCAGTTTACTGTCGCAGAATGACCAAGGTTTTGTACTGTTAGTCGAAGGAAGCCTCATCGACTGGGCGGGTCACAATAACGACATTGCCACAGCCATGGGTGAAATGGATGAATTCTCCAATGCCATTGAAGTGGTTGAGCAATTCGTGCGTGAACATCCTGATACCCTGATGGTGATCACCGCCGACCATAACACCGGTGGCCTATCGATTGGCGTCGATGGAAACTACAACTGGAACCCTGAAATCCTACGTAACATTTCAGCCAGTACCGACACATTAGCCTTAGCCGCCATCAGCGGTGAACAATGGCAGGCCGATCTTGCCCGCGGTTTAGGTTTTGAGCTCAACGAAGAAGAAATCGCAACATTAACGGTCGCCAGAATGCAGGGGTTAGAAACCATCGCGGTTGCAATTCGCCATGTTATTGATAAGCGAACTGATACGGGTTGGACAACCGACGGCCATACAGGCACAGACGTACAAGTGTTTGCCGCAGGTCCCGCATCTGAGCTGTTTAACGGCCATCAAGACAATACTGATATCGCCAATAAGATTTTCAGCTTATTGCCAAAACCGAAGAAACCTAAGAGCTAAGCGTTAATCGATTCCTTTCATTAAAGGCAATCACATAAGGCAACCGCATAATGCAGTTGCCTTTTTTATTGGGTCTTTTTATTAGGGATTTTATTAGGTCTTAGCGCAGTGATTCGATGCAAACTGGCTCGGGCGTGAATAACGGGTATAATGCCCACACTTAAGTTTATAGGTGCCTGTAACTGTGTTAACTAATCCATCGCAAGTCATTATTCGTAATCAAGACAGCCTAAGCCAACATAAGGTGTTAGTGCTCAATCATGAAGCCGATCTACTGCCAAAAGCCCTGCTCGATGTCGCGGCCTCGGTCGATGCCCTCGCCTTGGATTATCACCATTATTTACACTTAGCGCCGCACGCGAATTCAAAACTGCGTTGCTACTTCGGCCACGAACTGCCACATCAAGACCCAATTAAACCAGAAAAGTACGATACGGTTATCGTTTATTTCCCCAAGGCTAAACCCCTCGCACCTTATCTGTTTAACCTCGCCGCCAGCCATCTTGTGCCTAACGGCCAACTATTAGTGGTTGGGGAAAACAAAGGCGGCATTAAGTCTTTAGTTAAACTCTTGCCTGAGTATTTTGCGACGGGGATGAAGCTCGATAACGCCCGCCACTGCCTGCTGTTTGGTAGCCATTTAGAGGGCAGCGCCCCGGCAATGAAACTTAGCGACTGGGTCAGTCAGTATCAACTCACAACGCCGCAAGGCGAGATCAGTATCTGTAATTTAGTCGGGGTATTTAGCGAAAAACGGTTAGATCTCGGCACTGAATTATTATTGTCACACCTACCAACACTCTCGGGTCGAGTGCTCGATTTTGGTTGCGGCGCTGGCGTGATCACCGCAGCCCTACTAAAAGCACAACCGAGTCTATCCCTAGAATGCGTTGATATTAATGCCATGGCGTTAGCTTCTTGCGAACTCACCCTCGCGGCCAATGGCATGACAGCCAAAGTGTATCCATCCGATGGGCTCACGCAAACCACAGGAAAATTTAACGGCATTATCTCTAATCCGCCGTTTCATGATGGCCTCGCCAGCACCACCAGCATAGCGCAGAACTTTGTCACCGATAGTGCTAAGCAATTACAACATAATGGTATTTGGCAAATAGTCGCCAATCGCCACCTGCCCTATTCCGATATTATCGCCGCCGAATTTGGCCAATTGAAAGTGGTTGCCGATAACAACAAGTACAAGTTGTATTACTTCCAGCACAAATAGATGTTTGATTAATAACGCGCAGATGCTTTCGCTGAAGCGCGTTATTGGCAACCCAGCCACTCACTCTTATCCCAATCCCTGTTTGTTTTCAGATAAAACCTCCCTTTCATTTTGTTACAAAATTCAATATTGTGATCTGCCGCATGCCCGCAATTCTGACAATCCCCCACTTATAGTCACTCAACAGCCGTTCCTAACATAGGGATTCGATTTAAAACATCAAAATAATGGTTAAACCTAAAATCAATATAAGTTGTGGTTTATTCAGTAATTTTTGTTATAAAACCAGAGATAACACTGATTATAAGACTCAATTTTTTATAAAAAACTATTTTAAAATTCACTCATAGACCATTAACAACAAAATGACAACATTTGCTGATTTTGCAGCCAAAAAGGCTTCTTTACCCTAAGTTTCTACTGTTATACTCAAAACAGCTTCTTAACAAGAATAAAACGCAATTACTAGGAATGCCCCTATGCTGGACCCTGAACTCATAGAGCTAAACAGCGATAAGACAAAAGCTGAATTGCGCCTGATCCCTAATGTCCATGGTCCAGTCACCCATGAAGACATAATGCGCCTGTTGTCTTTACCTGAATTCGCCGCCCTGTTTCCGCTAGAACCAGCCATTACTAAAACCGTCGCTAAAATCAACTCTCTTTGTAATCAAGACGATGGAAAATTTGAGCTCTATACTACTTTGGCCGAACGTCGCGATGGCAGCATAGCTATCGAGATTAGTCCCGATAAAATGCAAGCCAGTCTTAAACTTACCGCAGCATGGGGTGGTAAACAGATAGATTTGCCAGAGATCCTCACTCATCTCAAAAAAAACAACGTCTGCATGGGGCTAAGCAAACTCAAAATTCAAGCTCTACTAAAGCAACTCAGCACACTCAAGCCAGGGGAAATCTGCCAAAGTGAAATAGCCCAAGGCAAAGCCCCTGTAAATGGACTCAATGCGGTATTAGAACGCAAAGTATTCCTTGCGCGGGAGCGCTTGCTTCAGCCACAAGAGCGCGAAGATGGCAGTGTCGATATGCGCAATTTAGGCGCAATGATCGTTGTTAAAGCCAATGATCTCTTGATGGTTAAACATTTAGCCACCGAAGGCACTCCGGGCTACAACATCAAGGGCGAAGTCCTTAAACAAAAACCAGGTAAGGATGCCGTGCTTCAAGTGGGAACAGGCACAGCTTTTCATCCCAAAGATCCCAATAAGCTGATCGCCACAGTGCCGGGGCAACCCGTCGAAACCCGTACAGGTATGAATGTCGATGATGTACTGCAACTTAAAGATGTCGACATCAGCACAGGCCATGTTACCTTCAAGGGCAGTATTTTAATCACAGGTGATGTCCACGAGGGCATGATAGTTAAAAGCTCAGGCGATATTACCGTGATGGGGTTTGTGGACTCCGCCACCCTTGAAGCAGAAGGCGATGTCACTGTGAGTAAAGGCATCATTGGCCGCCAGATTAAAGCCAATGAATACTCTACCAATATCTATTCTCAAGGGCAGATCAGCGCCCAATTTGTGCAATATTCTCAATTAGTTGCCAAAGGAAATATCTTAGTCACTAAACAGTTACTGCACAGTAATACCAAAACCGCCGGCAGTTTAACGGTCAGCGATCCTAGCGGTCGTCGTGGCGATCTGGTTGGTGGAGTCGCACACGCTGAAAAAGGCATCACGGCGGTTGTCATAGGTGCAACGGCAGGGACTAAAACTGACGTTTACTGCGCAATGGGACAGGCTGAACTCAAGCAAGATCTCAAGCTACTCGATGAGAGCGTTAAAGCTATGGTCGTCGCCAGTTTAGATATCGAGGCTCGCCTCAATAAACTGCCCCCCAAGTCAGAATGGCAAGCTGACGCGGTTATGATTGAGCAAATAAAGATGATGCTTGATGAAAAAAATCGCATCATGGACGAACGTACCCGTGAAGAGCTTGAATTCGATACCTTTAAACAAGAAGTCGAAGGCTACTACGAAAAATACCGCATCGAAGTGCTTAAACACGTATTCCTTAACGTTGAGCTGCATATAGGTCCAGCAAATCACCGTACGGCACGTGAACACGGCACTTGTTGTATTGCCAATGTTAATCAAGAGATTAACTTTGACTATAACGCCAAAGCCAAAGCTGCACCGAGCATATAAGGTTCACTAGGGTCCTTAACGCCAGTGCTGAGGCGGCTTTCGCTCGGCAGCCAAACCTCTGAACTCGTTCTGGCCTCTATCTATCTTCTCCAAGCGTGGCATACTGCTCTCAGATAAACGCACGCAGCAGTATGCCAAGTCACCTTCTTGCTAAATCCTAATCCTTGTCTACTGCCGCCGATTGATCTCAGAGAATACCTCAGAGCCCATTTTAAACTTCCTAAGGATCTGAAATGACTAGCGTTAAGATGTCGAGTATTGAATGGCCAGCGATTGTAAAACTGACTCAAAATGACGAATTACTTTACCTAGAACATCAAAGAGATTGGCTCGAACTGGCCTGTCTCTATCAGCATCACTTCATCGAAACCGATCAATTATTAGACTCCAAAGGGCAGCGATACCTTATCAGTGCCTGTCCACAAAAAATCCATGAAGATCCTGTTGGCGAATTACCTCGATTACTGCGCCAAAAACAGGATTTGCCACTCAATGAATTTATCAAATGGGTTCAAAATCATGCCCAAGCACTAGGACAATGTTGTGTTGCTAAACTGGCTTTCACGACAATTGCCCAAGGAATCGAAATTGTTCGTACCCTCGATGAATAAACAGCAAACACATGATAAGCCATAATAAATGGCTATCAATGACTCAGTTAATCAATAAAAACAACATGACCTTAAAAGCTAATATCCTCATAATCAATTCACAGGCATAATTTGCCACGGTGTAACAGCGCTAAGCCAGACGGTAAAGCGCTTAAGATGCACTCCAAAATAACCGTTTTCTGCGTCGACTCAAGGGATGACGTTTAAGTTGGCACTAAATATACAAACAGATGGAACCGAAATTGGAACTACTTAAGATTGACTGCTTAGGCAAACAACTGCGCTTAGAAGGCTCGCTCGCGGGCTGGCAACAACTCTACTGGGACAACACCTTAGTCTCACAAAAAGAAGCTTCCGTCGATAATGGCGGCCTTAAAGTCCATGTCTTTGAGCTCACCCACCACAGCAGCCCATTGGTGACAGAAAGTGGTGAGCAAGCCATCGCCATAACAGAAGCTAAAATCCAAGTTCGCCTCGAAACCGATCTCGTTTGGCAGCCTTTCCGCCTCGATTACTGCTTGCTGATGGATGACAAGATTATCGACCAAGGGCGACGGACAGAGAAAGATATCGAACGCCAAACACCAGAAACGCCCATCGTTAAACAGCAAAAAATCAGCATGATAGGACTCGCCTCCCTCGGCTTTAAGCTGTTAAAAAGCGCTAAAGTCATAAAGGTAGTGTTAGCGGGCGCCAGTGTTGCCGCTTACTCTTGGCTATTCTCCTTCCAATTCGCCCTCGCACTTATCGCCTGTTTGGTATTTCACGAATATGGCCATATTCGCGCAATGAAATATTTTGGGATGAAGACCAAAGGGATTTACCTTATTCCCTTTATGGGCGGACTCGCGCTCTCCGATGAGAAAATTAATACGCGTTGGCAAGATGTGGTGATTTCTATCATGGGACCGACCTTTGGGCTCTTGATGTCCATCGCTTCCTTGATTGCTTACCACGCAACGGGCAATGTGTTTTTTGCTGGCCTTGCCGCCTTTAATGCGCTGCTTAACCTATTTAATTTATTGCCTATTCTGCCACTCGATGGCGGCCATATTTTAAAGAGCATCAGCTTTTCGATGAACAGCATTATGGGCTTGGTCGCCTGCGCCGCTGGTGCCGCTTTTGGTGTGTATATCAGCTACACCTTAGGCTTAGCGCTATTGGGCTTCTTGCTCTTGATCGGTAGCTTAGAAATCATCTTCGAGTGGCGCACTCGCCATCAAAGCCACCTGCTGCCATTAGACAGATACGGGCAAATCTTCTCGGTTATTTGGTACTTGCTCACGGTTGGTGCCTTAGTCGGCATCATCTGGCACTTAGCCGGAACCGGCGATGATATGCTCAGTCTGCCGCTGCAAATATTACGCAGCTAATTCTGCTTAACGGCTAAACGCAGCGCAAAGGCACTAGCACGAGTGCTTACACTTGCACTTGTCCAGAGTGATGCAATACAAAAAACCGCTATTAATAGCGGTTTTTTATTTTTCTGTCGCGCTGTGATGCTTTTACAAAAATGCGCTATTCCTTTGCCAAAGGCGGAGCGATATCGCTGCCGCCAAGGGCTTGATAAAGCGTCGCTTGGGCGGTGAGTTGGTTATAGCGATTCTCGAGTAAAGCCGCCTCGGCGCTGCGACGATTCTCTTGGGCATCAATCCAATTCTGAATACCGATAGCGCCATTGCGGTACTGGCTCTCATAAATGGCTTCAACGGCCGCCGCTGCACTGAATTGCTGCGCCAACTTCTCCCCTTGATAGCGATATTGCTGCTTAGCCGAAATCGCGTTATCGACATCTTCAAAGGCGGAATAAAGCGTCTTGCGATAATTCACCACTGCGGTTTGATAATCGATATCGGCAATGTCATTATTGATTTGCATTTGATTCCACTGCAAAAAGGGCAAGACTAGCCCTGCGCCTAAACTGCCAACGGGATTGCGTAACAACTCTTTTAACTCAGAGGTCGACTCCCCAACACCGCCGGTTAAACTCAGGCTTGGGAAATAACTCGCATAGGTCGCATCTTTACTCGCCAAGGCGGAGCGCAGTTGATACAAGGAGGCCTTCACATCTGGGCGTCTCACTAACAAATCTGCGGGTACACCCACGCTAACATCAGGTACTGCTACGTCGGGGAGTTGCTTAATCTCAACCCAAGTCTCCCCAGAGGCTAAACTCTGCACTGGATCAGCGGCTGGCGCTTGATTGAGTAATATCGCGAGGGCGTTTTTAGCCACAGTTAATTGCTGAATAAGCTGGCTATGGGCGGCCTCTTGTCCCGCCATACTGCGCTGAGCTTCAAGCACATTCACTTGCGTCACGGCCCCAGAATCATACTGCCTTTGGGTTAATGCCAACGTTTGCTGACTGTACTCGATACTCTTTTGGCTTAAATCAATCCGTTGATTTAAATAACCTATCTGCCAATACAAGGATGCGGTGGTCGCCACTAGGCTTTGGGTGGTACTTTCTCTATCTTCGGCGCTCGCCAGCGCAGCCCATTGAGCTTGGTCGATATTGGCCGACACTTTGCCCCACAAGTCCACCTCATAACTCACGGACAATTTCGCTTGATAACTCTTAGTCGCATCGCCACCCTCAAGTGGCTGATTACGGGAAGCGTCAAGGTTTGCCGATAACTGTGGGTATAGATCATCCCGCGTTAGTCCTGCCTGCAAGCGTGCCTTACGCAGCGTTAAGGTCGCTAGGGTTAAGTCATTGTTAGTGCTCAATACTTGGCTGACCAGCTTATCGAGCTCGGGCTGATGAAACTGCTGCCACCAAGGATCAACTCTCACTTGCTCGTTCACTGTGGTGTTTTGCCACTGTTCGGGAATAGCTAATGCAGGCGGTTCAAAGTCTGAACGCATAACACTGCCACAACCACTCAGTAGTGCTATGCACAGAGCTGATCCCAAAGCCGTGCAAACAGCAATAGCACAGCTACGAGGCGAAAAAATTCGATTAAATAGTTTATTATTCATGGTGTTATTACTCTCTGGCTAGTGCATCAACGGGATCTAACTGCGCCGCATTGCGGGCGGGTAAGAAACCAAATAGCACACCAATTAAGGTCGAGCAGGCAAAGGCAGCAACGATGGAGGTGGTGGAATAAATCATTTGGAAACTGCCCCCCGTTTGAGCAAACACCACGCCAATTAAGTAGGACAAGGCGATGCCTAAGGTGCCACCACACAAACACACTAAAATGGCTTCGATAAGGAACTGGCGCAAAATATCGTTCTGGCGCGCACCCACGGCCATACGAACACCGATTTCACGGGTTCGCTCAGTCACAGACACTAACATAATGTTCATCACCCCAATTCCGCCAACGACAAGGGAAATCACCGCGATAGCCGAGATTAGTAAGGTCATGGTCGCAGTGGTTTTTTCGATGTTCTGCCTAATGGTATCGGTATTGATAGTGAAGAAATCTTGCGTGCCGTGGCGCATTTTAAGCAGCGCGATAATGCCCTGCTCCGCCGCGTTACTCGGCACAGTTTCATCGAGTCGAACTGTAATACCATCCAAATAATTTTTACCCACCATACGGCCAGAAACTGTGGTGTAAGGCACCCATACATTAAGCGCATCGCTGTTACCAAAAGCACTTTCTTTGGGTTGAGTCACACCTATGATACGTACGGGTAAATCTCCAAGGAAAATCACTTGCCCTATCGCCGAGTTATTGTCGGCAGCGCTGTTAGGGAAAAGCTCCTTACGGGTGTTGTCATCAATCACCGCATCTTGGGCGAGCGATGCGACACTGGCATCATCCCAAAATTGGCCCTGCGCTAACTCGTACCCTCTTACACGGAAAAACTCAGGTCCCACACCATTCACCGATGCCGATACCGCTTTATTACCAAAACGAACCGTTGCAGTAGAGCCAATGCTTGGCGTCACGCTATCAACATAGGGCAGATTTTTAAGGGCATTGGCGTCCGTTGCGGTTAAGGTGCGCACCCGCGCCGAGCGTCGATCGCCAAAACCTGAACCGGGGCGAATATCAATCGTGTTGGTTCCCATCGAACTGATACTTTTGAGAATGGCCTGCTGCGAGCCTTCACCTAAGGCCACCACAGAAACCACTGAGGCGATACCTATGATAATGCCGAGCATAGTCAAGAAGGTACGTAACCTGTGGGTCGACATCGCCACCAGCGCCATTTTAAGTGCTTCGACATATCTGTCCAACGAAGCCACCCGCGCACGCGAGCTGTCTTTTGCTGCCACTGCACCGCTAGGATTTTGTGGCGCCATATTTTGTAACGTTGAGCTTTGCGACGTCGAAGTTTGTGACGTCGAGCTTTGTGGCTTAGCCGTTTGTTTATCCTGACTGCGCTCATCGCTGATGATCACGCCGTCTTTGATTTCGATAATGCGGTCGGCATATTGGGCCACGTGCATATCGTGGGTCACGATAATGATGGTATGACCGTCGCTGTGCAGCTCCTGCAACAACTGCATCATTTCTTCGCCGCTGTGACTGTCAAGTGCACCTGTTGGTTCATCCGCAAGGATCACATCGCCGCCATTCATTAAAGCGCGCGCCACACTGACCCGCTGCTGCTGTCCGCCACTGAGCTGATTGGGTTTATGGTCAAGCCTGTCGCCAAGGCCTAAACGCGTTAACAAATGCTCGGCCCTGTCTTTACGAACCGTGCGTTCTTTACCCGCATACACAGCAGGCACTTCGACGTTGCCTATGGCGGTCAAATCGCCCAGTAAATGATAACGCTGAAAGATAAAACCAAAGTGCTCGCGGCGCAGCTGTGCTAACTCATCAACGTCCATAGTCGAGGTATCTTGGCCGTTGATAAAATACGCGCCCTTTGACGGCTTATCTAAACAACCAAGAATGTTCATTAGGGTCGATTTACCCGAGCCAGAAGCACCAACTATCGCCACCATCTCGCCACGGCCAATCGACAAGTTCACATCTTTCAGCACAGTGAGTTGCTGCTCACCCGCCTGAAAAGTGCGATAACAACCTGAAATTTCAAGTAATGCCGTTGTCACTGTTAAAACCTCACGCTAGGTGGGCGACGTAATTTACTGCTGCCATCATCGGAAGACGGCATGCCAAGCACAACCTGATCGCCTTCCTTCAAACCCGCGGTGATTTCAGCATTGATTTTGTTGTTAATCCCCACAGTGACATCCACATATTGCACTTGGTTATCAACTAATACAGGCACTTGATATTGCGGGCCGCTGCGGGCTTTACGCTCGACAGACCTAGCCTCTGGCGCCGCGGATTTCTCCCTCGGCTTTATACGCAATATCTGCGCAGGCACTAATAGCGCATCATCGGCCTTAGCTAACACTATAGACACCTGCGCCGTCATGCCGATACGCAAGGTGCGGTCAGGGTTTTCTACATCAAACAGACCATGGTAATAAATGGCGTCTGAGTCGCTAGAGCTCATATTGCTATCGTCGCCATCCATCGAAATCGGCCCAGGCTCAATCGCCCTCAAAACGCCACGGTAGGGATGATTCGGTTTTCCAAGAACCGTGAAATACACGGCTTGACCCGGATGGACATTGACAACATCGGCTTCGGAAATCTGCGCTTTAACTGTCATGGTATCCAGCTGCGCCATTTCAACTATGGTCGGTGTCGTTTGATTGGCGTTAACGGTTTGCCCCACTTCTACCGCGGAATACACCACAGTGCCATCCATCGGCGCGGTAATTTTGGTATAACCTAAATCGATTCTGGCACTGTCGACGTTAATCTCAGCCTGTTGTTTTTGCGCTTCTAATTGCTCAAGCTCGGCTTGATAAACCGTTAGATTAGCATCGGCCACTTCATAATCGGCGCGAGAACTGGCCTTATCGGCAAGCATTTGCTGCTGGCGGCTAAATTCCAATTTAGCTTGGCGGATCTGCGCCTGTTTAGCACGGAACTGAGCATTGATACTCTTGAGTGATGCGAGGGCATCCTTCAAATTATTCTGCTGCGCTAGGCTATCAATCTGAGCAATCAAATCGCCTTTCTTTACTTCATCACCCAGTGCCAGCGGCAAACTTAAGATTTGCCCCGATACCTGTGCGCCCACACTCACCAGTTTGGATGCCTGCAACATGCCATTGGCCAGCACTGAGTTTTCGATATCGCCACGGCGCACCGCTTCAGTCACATAGGTAGGTGCCGTTTCAGGCTTATGCCACATAAAATAAGCACCGCCACTAAGGAGTATTAAGCCGCTTAACGCGAGCAGCAATTTACGCTTTGAGGATTTTTTCATCGGTATTGTCGTGTCCATCAATGCTAAAGACAGCAAGCATTCATCTTGCTAAGGAACTGAAATTGTTCCAACAGTATATAGAGTTAGCCAAAGACAGTAGACGAAGGAAGTGTCGTTAACAGGTAAAGATTTGCAAATATCTGTGTAGAAATTGACAAAGAAAGCACGATTGAGTGGTGCTTAGACTGCCATGCCAATTTAGTGCGACCAAATCGTCAGGTGATAAATTGTTGGGGTCTACATTCTATGACTGTGCCACTTGTGGTAGTTCAGCCATTCAAACGAATCTAGATACAGACTTCATTTGATTCTTTTTCAAGAAAAATCAACGTCGTGGGGTGAAGCCCCACGACGTTGATCTTCTCTAAAAGAATGAAAAATCCAAATCATGTGCGCAAACAAAAGAAACCATTAGATTCCCCACCAACCCACTGTGAAAAAAACGCCAAGTCACGGGCCATCCCCAATGATTAATCGAATTAATCACTCAATTCGACTAATTCATGCTGGCGAGGATCACCTGTGTGGCATCAAAACAGGCGAAACATGATTCGCCGACAGCCAAACTCTGCATTTGGATGAGTGGCATCACCGAATAGATGATGTCTTTGCCATCAATATCTATGGCTAATTCGGCCTTATCGCCAAGTTCAGTCACGCTCAGCAAACGACCGCTTAAGCAATTTTGCCCATCCACTTCACAGGCATAAGTCGTCGCCAGTACAGCGGGGGCTTTAAACAGTAACAACACAGATTTATCCAGGGCTAACTGCAAGCGTTCGCGGCTCGAATGGGTCACTGAAATCTGAATCTGTTGTCCGCCCGCTAAGGTCACGCTGATTTTGTCATTTAATCCAAATGAATCAATGCTATTGATACGCCCCGTTAACTGATTGCGGGCGCTGGTGTTGAGGGAGAAATGCGCCATCACATCCAATAAACTGTGCATATCGACGGACTCATCGAGCAAGGCAGCCAAAGCCATTTCTTGTACTTGGGAGGTGATGGAATACACCTTAAGCAACCGTTCGCCAAATTTGGTGAGTTTAGCGCCGCCACCGCCTTTGCCGCCCTTTTCGCTACACACTACGGGTTCCGGCATGACGGTGTTCATCTCATTGATCGCGTCCCACGCCGCTTTATAACTGATCCCCGCAAGCTTGGCGCCTTGGCTAATCGAGCCTGTGTTGGCAACCTGCTCAAGCAGGCTTATCCGCCTAGGATTGGCGAAGGGCTTATCCCCGAGGGAAAGCGTAAGTAATGCATGTAAATCCATCGTCTATCCAACACCCAAGTCTGACTTAAGTCCTATTGTCCTTCATCGTCTTGAGGATACCAATAAGATTGCCGAGATATTTCAGCGGATGAATGCCATTAATCCGCAAGAAACCGCACACAGATCACTAATTGATTGCTTAGGGCTTGAATGATCGATATATAGATTGATATATAACGATAACTTTTTATCACGGAGGAACACAATGAAATCCATTCACCTTAAGCAATTACTGCGTTTTACCACGGCTTCGTTATTCACAATGGTACTGACATCTAGCCCAATTTTTGCGGCAGACAATGAGCAAGTGACTGTTTTTGCAGCGGCATCGCTCACCAATGCACTTAACGAAATCGGCCAGCAATATGAAAAGGAACACAATACTAAGGTGATATTCTCCTTCGCCTCTTCCTCAACACTGGCAAAACAAGTCGCCAATGGTGCGCCCGCCGATCTGTTTGTCTCGGCGAATCAAAAGTGGATGGATTATCTGGTCGATGCTAAAGCGGTCGATGTTAACAGCCGAAAAACCTTGTTAAAAAATACCTTAGTCTTGATTGCCGAGAAAAATAGTCCCATCACAGAAGTCGTGCTCAATGGCGATTGGGATATTAAAACCGCATTAAAAGGCAGTCGTATGGCTGTTGGCGATCCAGATCATGTACCCGCTGGACAATATGCCAAGCAAGCCCTCGAAAACCTCAAGCTGTGGCAAGCTGCTGAGCCCTTACTCGCCCGTGCTAACAATGTCCGTGCCGCCCTAGCTTTGGTTGAACAGGGTGAAGCACCGCTTGGCATAGTGTATTCAACCGATGCGAAAGTCGCCCAAAAGATCAAAATCGTTGGCACCTTCCCAGAAACGAGTTACAGCCCAATTGAATACCCTATCGCCTTAGTCAAACAAGAATCGACCGCAAGCGCCAAAGCGTTCAATGAGTATCTGCAGGGCCCAAGCGCAAAAAATGTGTTTGAGAAATATGGCTTTGGAGTGAATTAGGGTGCTGAGTGGTTCTTTGTTAAGCGGCTCATTTTTAAGCGGCTCTATGCTAAGTGGCTCTCTTTTAAGCGACTATGAAATTGCCGCACTACTACTCAGTTTAAAGGTGTCATCCGTTGCCGTTATCGCCAGTTTACCCTTGGGTATTTTATGCGCTTGGGTGCTGGCCAGAGTCGAGTTTCCTGGCAAGGCTATATTCGACAGTGTGCTCCATCTACCACTGGTGTTACCGCCCGTGGTAGTGGGTTACCTCTTGCTGATCAGCATGGGCCGCCAAGGCTTTATCGGCCAATGGTTATTTAATTGGTTTGGCATCAGTTTTAGCTTTAGTTGGCGCGGTGCGGCACTCGCGGCGGCGATAGTGTCATTCCCTCTGATGGTCAGAGCCATACGCCAATCCTTTGAAACCGTTGATATTCGACTCGAGCAGGCCGCACGCACTTTAGGTAGCAGTCGATGGCGGGTATTTCTCACCATCACACTGCCGCTTACCTCTCCAGGGATAGTGTCGGGCATGATTATCGCCTTTGCCCGCAGCCTAGGGGAATTTGGATCGACCATTACCTTCGTTTCTAATATTCCCGGTGAAACTCGTACAATTCCGCTCGCCATGTACTCTTTTATTGAAACCCCAGGGGCAGAATATCAGGCCATGCGCCTGTGCATTATCTCGATCGTTATCGCGCTCGCGTCTTTACTCGCCTCCCAATGGCTGAGTAAAAAAGCCCTGCAGAGGACGGCAAGCGTATGTTAACAATCAATATTGAAAAACGACTCGGACAACTGCAACTGAAAGTCGATACCCAATTGCCATTGCAAGGCGTGACAGCCGTTTTTGGCCGCTCGGGTGCGGGTAAGACCTCGCTCGTGAACCTACTTGGCGGGCTTTCGACCCCAGATAGCGGTGAAATCCGCCTCGGCGACAAACTGCTTTATCAACAAGGCAAAGTGAACCTTCCCCCAGAGAAGCGCCAAATTGGCTATGTATTTCAAGAAGCACGACTGTTCCCGCACTATAGCGTAAAGGGCAATCTCAACTATGGTGTGCGTAAAGCTAACCCAGTCTTGTTCGATAGAATTGTGCAGTTACTGGGAATTGAAAAACTCCTCAGTCGCTATCCCAGCACGCTATCGGGCGGTGAAAAACAACGGGTTGCCATTGGCCGTGCCCTGCTGACATCGCCCGATATGCTGTTGATGGATGAGCCGTTGGCATCGCTCGATTTACCCCGTAAACGCGAGTTACTACCTTACTTGCAAACCTTATCGCAGGAACTAAAACTGCCGATAGTGTATGTGAGCCACAGCCTAGATGAGATCTTACAACTGGCGGATTATATGCTAGTGCTGCATCAGGGAAAATTGATTGCCCAAGGCGCCTTAAGTGAAGTGTGGAATAGCGAGCAAATGCGCCCTTGGGTGCCATTGCAGGAACTCAGCTCACTCCTCAGTGCAAAGGTCGCCGACAGACATCCCGACTACCCCATGACGCGACTCGTGATGGATGATGGAAACTATTTGTGGGTAAGTGGCTATCTGGCTGAAACGGCAAAGAAACTCAAAGTGCGTATTCAGGCAAATCATGTCTCGGTTTGCACTGAGCTCCCCAAAGGCTCAAGTATACGTAACCTGCTAAAGGGAGAAATTAAAGAGTTATACCCCAGTGATAACGGCGAGCAAATCCAATTAAAAATCGCCCTAGGCCGTGATGAACTTTGGGCCAACATCACCCCTTGGGCCTGCGACGAACTGCAACTCACTCATGGCAAAGCGATTTATGCACAAATCAAAGGCGTGACTATGACGCAAATGGATATCGCTGAATCCCACTAGCTCAACCTAGAGCACCGTTCGAAAACCAAATTTCAGGCACAAAAAAACCGACTCTAAGTCGGTTTTAGTTCCTTCATCAGAAGGATTTGGTACCAGTGGCCAGACTCGAACTGGCACGCTTTTAAGGGCGGGGGATTTTGAATCCCCTGTGTCTACCGATTTCACCACACTGGCATATCAAATATGCACTTAGAAGCAATCAAAACAACTGGCTGTCTCTAAGTGCTGGGAATTATACCTTTGCTTATGACAATGGCAAGTCTTTTGCCGCGACTTTAATACAAATTGCATTTAACCGCTCAAAAATCATGCTCTTGAGGTTATTCTGCGCCATGTGATAATAAAAAAGCGGTATATTCTTTATCACTTTTTTGAATATGGTTTACCAACCAAGCTTTCAAGAAAGCCATTAATTCGTCGGCAACATCTTCACCTCTAACAACCCGCTTTTGAAAATCAAGTACTTGCCCAACTAACTTGCCGTGTTTTTCCTTGTGGCTGTCAGTTTGAGGGTAACCAAAACGCGCAAAGAGTTCCTCTTCATAGGCAAAGTGATTGGCGGTGTAATCCACTAATCCTTGCACGATACGTTTGATGGCTTCGAGTCCATACTCTTCATTTAATGTGCGGTGTAATTCATTGATCAATGAGACTAAGCGCTGATGTTGACGATTGATCTCAGGCATTCCTATGTCTAACTCAGGCCCCCATTTCACAAAGAGTTTATTTTGCGCCTGACTCGAATTAAAGAATGCCGCATTCACATGGAATCGATGCAGCAAGGAGCCGATTTCCTGCGACATGTTATACACTTTCAAACTCGATAAGTTAGTGTTGTTGGTGTGGGAGGCATTACTCAGGGCTAGCTCAGCCATCACACTGATATTTTTATTAATTTCCTCTGCTACTGTATGTTGTTGTCCCGATGCCGTGGCGATTTGGTGGGACATATCGGTAATGGTCTCCACCTGAGCGACAATCTGCCCGAGTGCACTGTGAGCTTGATCAACCATATCAGCCGTTTCGTCGGCAATCGCCACGTTTTTCAACATGACTTCAACACCATGTTGTGCGCCTTTTTGTAATGCGGCGATTTGCTGCTGGATCTCAACCGTGGCTTCGGATGTTCGTTTAGCGAGATTACGCACTTCATCGGCAACTACAGCAAAACCGCGGCCATGTTCACCCGCTCTCGCACTTTCAATGGCAGCATTTAAGGCGAGTAAATTGGTCTGTTCGGCCACCTGCGAAATGGTTTCAATAATGCTACTGATATTGTTGCTGTCGGCGGCCAAGTGCTCGATCACGGTTCGAGTATCATGGATCTGTTGCGACATAGCGCCAATTTTAGTGACTATGCCATTCATGATTTGATCGCCGCGCTTAGCAGAACTTTGGGCAATATCAGCTGCCTGCGCAGCACTCACCGCATTTTGCGATACGGCTTGTACACTTGAAACCATCTGTGTCATTGCACTGGCTGCCAGTTCAGTTTGATGCTCTTGCTCTAACACGCCTTGCTTTGCCTGTTCACTAATAACCTTGATATCCGAGGCGACTTTTTTCATCCCTTCACAGGTATCAGATAAAGACAAAATCGTACGGCTGACATCTTCGCCCATGCGATTAATGTTATGTACTACCTTAATGAACACACCCGCATCTTTCTCTTCCAATTGATAACTCAAATCTCCCTCGCCTAAGTGGTGTGCTGCACGCTCAAGTTGTCTCAAATTACGAATTAATTTATTGATGTTGAACATTAAAATGGCGGCGAGCACGCTTAAACACAAAATGGCAACAAAGTGCCCTGTGATCACCAAACAATAGAGGGGATAAATCAGCAACAATAGTGGCGCAAAGATAGAATTATATCCCATTGAATCCTTGTGACTTTTTTTAGAATCCATTTTTTACTCCTTTAAAAAACTGATATCGCGCCTTCATATAAAAACAAGAACGAATAAATGGAATAGCGCGTTAACTGAATATCGATCGAGTTGAATAGGTTAATCCTAGACGCTAACGGAAGAAGAAACAAAGCTAAATTATTTGAACTCGTCGCTGTTAAGCACATCCTTAAATTTGACCAAGATCACAGAGTTAACTAAGGGTTATGACTTTGTATTCCTATGTCGATTTTTTATTGATCGAGATCAGTATTTTAGCTATCGAATACCGCTAATTTAGCGAGGACTTCACAGGAAAGAGGATTTCAGTCATGGCATTTTGGTTAGATCTAATGTTTGGTAACCCCATAGGCTTACTTTCAATGATCGTTATCTTTAGCACAATAGGGATAGTGTCTTATATCACTTGGATGTTCATTGTGAAGTCGGCACCGAAACCATAGTTTTTGCTCCAGTTGTTCTTCATGTTTCTTGTATAAATGCAAAATCTAGGGGGTTTTATCACCCCCATTTTTTGTTGTCTCGCATGTTAAAAATGCTAACTAAACCATAGCTAGCACTCATCCGAGTGAGGTAGAACACGCCTATGCTGCGTGTTTTCTGTTTTGTACTAATCCATTCAAAAATTGCGGGCGCGCCTTAATCAACGACTGCATTTCTTCTTGGCTCGGCTCACCGGCAGGTAAACGCAGCACATCACGGTTGAGGTACATACGCGCTTTCATGGCAATCTTATAGTCAGCGGTCGGTCCCTGAATCGCATAATGGCGCTCGTTACCGAGCTTTTCTAAGATACAGGCATTCACTAGACTTTTTACAGCGGGTTCATTTTGCGGCAGAGTCAAAATCGTGGCGCCTTGAAGAAAGAATTCCCTCACTAAAGCTCGCTCAGCGGGATCAAGTAGATTCACTTTAGCTTCAATCGTCTCAATAACGCGCTTATCACTTAAATGACGGATAGACTCATCTAAGCCTAAGTTAATTAATTGACTCAAAAAATAAGCGATAGAAACGATTAGACCTAATCCAACAAACTGTGCATGTTCTGGCACAAATTTATCGAGCGCCAGCACTGCCAGCACATTAGGAGGAATAAGAAGTAAGACAGAACAACTCACCATAAGCCACAGCATGACTCTAAACATCATTTTCTTCGGGCTAAAAAACTTAACTGAATCCAGCTTGAGTTTAAACATAGTGCTATCCCAGTGACAAAAAATTGAACTTATCGGCTAATAAGCAAATTTAATGCCACAAATGAAGACATATTTCGTTGATTTTATCTGCGAGAAAATGCACTTTCTGGATCTGTAGGTCTATGCTTATAAGCATCTCAAGCCGCTATTGCATAAAGAAAATTTAAGATGCTGACATTCTTTAGCCAACTTATCAAAAGCCCCATAGGCAGGCACCTTACCCTGTCTATTGTACTTTTTAGTTCTGTTATCACCTTAATCACCACTGCGTATCAGTTGATCAGTGATTATCGCAATGATGTCGTGCGTATCGATAGAGTATTTTCCAACATGGAAAAGGTGAACTTAGATGTGCTCGCCGCCAGTATTTGGGTTATTGACGAGCGGCTCATTAACACTCAGCTCAATGGGCTAATTCAGCTGCCCGATATTAACTATATTTCGATTAAAGATGACAGCGGCCAAGCATGGAATGCAGGCGAGCAGAAACAAGAACACTCCTTAGATAAAACCTTTCCTTTAGTCTATAAATCACCGACTGAAAACATCAATGTCGGCACACTCGAAATACAAGTCGATGTCGATGCTATCTATCAACGCTTGTATGATAAGGCCATTATCATTCTGCTTTCTAATGCCATTAAAACCTTCTTAGTGGCTGGGTTTATTCTATTTTTAGTGTGGTTCAACATTACTAAACACTTAGATAAACTCAGCCAATACTGCAAAAATATCGACATAGACCATGAATATGAGCCACTACAATTTGACCGTCATGAAAAAATTGATGAATTCAAACAAGTCGCCGATTCCATCAATAGCATGCAAGTACAACTTAGAAGCTCATTTAGCGCCTTAAAGAATTCTAAGACGGAACTGCAAATAGCCTTAGAAGATAGAGAGCGGCTACTCAAGCTCGAACGTAGCTATAAAGAAGAGCTCGCAAGACAAGTCAAAGAAAGAACACTAGAGTTAGAACAATCCCTTAGCGCACTAAAACGAGCACAACAGGTTTTAGTTGAGCAAGAAAAAATGGCGGCCTTGGGTGGACTCGTGTCAGGGGTTGCACATGAGATAAACACCCCAATTGGCATTTGTTTGACGGCGGCGAGTGCGCAGCTCAGCCATATTGAAGAACTGATCGATCTGATCCACAGCGATCAAGCTACATTAGATGAGATAAATGAAATACTTAATGAGTACCAAGAAAGCTGTGAACTCATTGTCCGTAATATCACTAAAGCCAGTAGTTTAATTCAAAAATTTAAAACGATCGCCATCGATCGCAGTCATGAAGAACACCAATGCTGTAATCTAAACCAGCAGCTACATGAAATCCTAGAGTCGACATTAATTATGCATCCCAATGTTAACGCCTCAACGGAGATCAACGTGGAGCCTACACTCAATATCAAAACCAATATCAGTTTGTTAAATCAAATTGTTAGTAATATTCTCTCGAACGCCTTTACCCATGCATTCCAAGGACATGAAGACAATCTTATCCACATTAGTGCGACTTTGGATGAAGAATCAATTCAAATCAGCATTCAAAATAATGGCTTAGCCATTCCAGCCGATGTTGCTGAGCACATGTTCGAACCCTTCTTTACTACAAATCGTAATAAAGGTGGTACTGGCTTAGGATTATCAGCGGCCTTTAATGCCGCAACACTGTTGAAAGGCACTATGAGTTATAGCGCAGACTCAAAACTAGGCGGCCCGCAATTTGATATTAAATTTCCATACACTCAATGTGAACCAGTCAATAATCAACAAGATTTTTATATCTAGGTATAACCAATGAAAATACATAATATTGAAGGGGTATCACCGCCCTTGAAAGCGGTGATATCTTGACTGAATCTAGGTTAAGAGTTTAAACCGCCTCTTGAGCCTGCAGTGCCAATCGCGCTAACACGCGACTTGCCGCTACAAAACCAAATGTCCCAGTTACCATAGTCACAGCCCCAAAACCAGAAGCACAATCCATCCTCATGCTGCCATCAGCCGCCGCTTTAGTACCGCACACTGAGCCATCGGCTTGGGGATACACTAACTGCTCACTGGAAAAAACAGCATCGATAGCAAACCGGCGTTGCACGTTTTTAGAGAAGTTATACTCGCGGCGCAAAATATTACGCACTTTAGCTAGCAAAGGATCTTGGTAGGTTTTAGCGAGATCAGTTAACTGAATTTGCGTCGGATCTGTCTGTCCACCCGCACCGCCCACTGTCACTATCTTAATTTTTTGACGTTTACACCAAGCAATTAACGCAGCCTTCTGCTTAACGGCATCAATACAATCAATAACATAATCAATATTGCCACCCTCTTTAGCTCCAAGCAAATACTCGCCTAGATTATCCAATGTAATAAAATCTTCAATTTCATTCACTTGGCAATCAGGATTAATTTCACGGATCCGTTGTGCCATCACAGCAACTTTAGAACCGCCGATGGTGGAGCTAAGAGCATGTATTTGTCGGTTAGTATTAGTGACACAGATATCATCTAAATCCATCAAGCTTATCTGCCCTATGCCGCTCCGCGCTAAGGCTTCAGCCGCCCAAGTACCGACGCCACCAATGCCAATCACCATCACATGGGATGTGGCAAATTTAGCCAGAGCCTTTTGTCCATACAAACGGCCAATTCCGCCAAATCGATTTAGATAGGCCTCAGTCATAAATACTTACCTTATATTACCCAATAACAGCAGGAGCGCTTGCCCTAGCATCGAATGGATGCCAACAGGGGCAACTTAATAGCAACACCAGAAATGTGCCGTGGATTCTAAACGATATCGACATAAACCGAAATCAGATCCTCAGCCACCAAACACTAGATGCAAAGGGATACGAATACTAAATGAGTGTAATAAAAGCAAAGGCCCATCATTTACCACCGAGTCATTTGGTAATCGACTTAATAAAAACATGTATTTCACTTGTAAAACAATATGTTGAATAAGCCATCCTTTATATGAAACTTGATCAAGATCACACTTTATCATTTCAAGTCTGTGCAGACTTTGCCGCATAAAAGCTCAACAGCATGCATAGATACTGAAGTTATCAATGCATATAACAGCGATAAGCACAGGAAAATGAAGATGAAAAAGAATCTACTGACGACGGCTATTATTTCTAGCCTCACACTCTATTCATTCACAGCACTCGCCGATGGCCCTGAATTCTATGGTCATGCTGATCTTGCCATTACCAATTCAGACACAGGTTATGCAACTCAAAACCAAAAGGAGGGCACTGTTCTTGAAAACAACTTCTCTTGGTTAGGCGTAAAAGGTTCTGAAGCTGTAAGCCCTTACTTTGACATCATTTATCAAATGGAATTTGGTGTCGAAAACTTTGATAACTCAAATAAAACCTTCAATGCCCGTAATACATTCCTAGGTATCAGAAGTGCCGCAGGTACGGCTTTAGTGGGTCGTAACGATACCGTATTTAAAGCAGCTGAAGGAAGCTTCGATCTTTTCGGTAATACCAATGCTGATATCGACTTACTGGTTGCAGGCCAAACACGCTCCGCCGATGGCATTTCTTACTATTCACCTAAAATTGCCGATCTCGTGACGCTTAATGCCACTTATCTGATGAGTGATAACTATGACCAAGTGGATAGCAATGGCAACGACGTGTATAGCAAAGATCAAATGTATGCTCTGAGCGCCACCTTAGGGGATAAAGCCTTTAAAGCACAAAACTACTATGTCGCTGCCGCCTATAGTGATGGTATTGATAACGTTGAAGCCTATCGTGGTGTGGCCCAAGCTAAATTCGGTGACGTAATCTTAGGTGCCTTATATCAACACAGTGAGCATGTAGATGATAAGTTTGCCAATCTCTCAGGCGATACCTATTTTGTCAACGCAGCCTACTTAATTGGCGACTTAAAACTAAAGATGATGTACGGCAAAGATGACTCAGGTCTAGGCAAGTACGTGAGCCGTTATGTTGGTGACCAAGGCAACAGCGGTTTAGAACAAGTCAGCGATGTTGACCTACAACAGTTCAGTGTGGGAGCTGATTACCGCCTGAGCACTAAGACTATGGTCTATGGTCACTACACACGCTTCGATGGTGATCTTATGTTGGCCGATGTAAAGCAAGACCTGAATGACAACATCTTTACTGTCGGTTTACGCGTTGATTTTTAAATAGATTAATCAACTAACCCCAAGGTTATTTATTGATAAAAAAGCGGCTTCGGCCGCTTTTTCTGCTTAGATATCGCCCCCAAACACAAATCTATAACCAATATGACAGACTTGCTACAGCATTAGTATATGCTACAGTTACCCTCGCCGACGCACTATCTAAGGCAATCCGCCTTACCTACCACTTAAGTAGTAAGTGAAAAATAGAGTTTTACCCCTTTCAGGTAAATTTGCAGTCAAGATATAAGGAAAGATCCCAGAAATGGCCCGAATATAGGCAAGGAGAGCCAAAAACATGATCTGCGCCACAGCCTGCGAGTCGTAAAACTGTAAAAATCGGCGGCAACTTTGTTACCGACTCAGGTAGCAAATGCGTTAAACCACACAAAAACCATGAAAAATGGATAAGAACTTAGGTTCGAGGGAGCACAAAACATGAAAAAGACATTCATCTCTGCATCAGTTGCATCAGTATTGGCATTGGCTTCATTCGGTGCGCTAGCCGAAGGCCCAAGCTTCTATGGTCGTTTAGAGCTTGCTCTAACCCATACTGACACAGGTGCCACTCTACAATCAGGTACTAACGGCTTAGAAGCAAACTATGCCGATGAGAATAACGCAGGTACTTATTTAGAAAACAACTTCTCTCTATTAGGTGTTAAAGGTTCAGAAAAAATCGCTGATGGCTTTGACGTTATCTACCAAATGGAATTCCAAGTTGAAAACACTTCTGGTGCAGGTGATGTTTTCAAAGCACGTAACACTTTCTTAGGTTTAAAAACTAACGCTGGTACTGTGTTAGTGGGTCGTAATGACTCAGTATTCAAACAAGCCGAAGGTGCTGTGGATATTTTCGGTAACACTAACGCCGATATCGACCGTTTAGTCAGTGCCCAAACTCGTACTGCCGATGGTGCTTGGTACTATTCACCAAAAATTGCAGGCTTAGTGACATTAAACGCTAACTATCAATTTGATGATAACGACACTACAGCTAAGACTTCTGAAAGCCTATATGCATTAAGCGCAACTCTAGGTGACAGCAAGTTTAAAGAGCAGAATTACTATGCTGCAGTAGCCTATAACAAAGGCATCGCGGGTGTTGATGCATACCGTTTAGTTGGCCAAGCAAAATTCGGTCAATTCAAAGTTGGTGGTTTATTCCAAAACTCTGAAGATGTTGTGAACAATGACATCGAAGGTAACACTTACTTTGTTAACGTTTCTTATGATCTGAACGGTGTAAACCTGAAGGCTGAATACGGCATTGATGAAGCTGGTTTAGGTGGCGCTTACACTAAACTGGGCGGCGTAAAAGGTGCTGATGACATCAATTTCCAAAACTTCAACATTGGTGCTGATTATCGCTTAGCGAAATCAACTATGATCTATGGTCAATACGCTATGTACCGTGGTGATTTTACTGTTGCTAATGCTAAAACAGATCTACAAGATGACAACGTATTCTCTGTAGGCGTACGTTACGACTTCTAATCTCTTACCTAAGAGATAATAAAAACCTATTGTAGTAATACAGTAGGTTTTTTTATGGCTCAAATCTAATCCAAAAGCGCCAAAAATAAAAAACCACCTAAGCCAAACTAAGGTGGTTTTAGTTAACCCATTTAATTCTTTACAGCATTGAAACCATTACAAAGCATTAGATGCTCGCTAAAGCATCACCGCCGTCACCTAATTCAACGCTATCGACACGTTGTAATCCTCTAGGCAATTTTGCACCACGACGACCACGTTCACCTCGATAATGCTCAAGATCGCTTGGCTTCAGTGTGAGTTTGCGCTTACCTGCCCACAAGGTAACCGGCGTATCACTCGGCACTAATTGTAAATGCGTCATAAGTTCATCGCGATTCTTGGCCCTTTCGGTTGGTATGCCAATAATTTTATTACCTTTACCCTTGGATAATTGCGGTAACGCTTCTAGCGAAAACAGTAACATCCGCCCTTCGTTTGTAATCGCTAGCAGTGACATTTCTTTAGTGCGGTCGATCAACTTAGGCGTTAATGATTTAGCGTTTGTTGGTAGACTCAGCAAGGCTTTACCCGCCTTATTGCGCGACACCATATCGTTGTATGAACAAATAAAACCGTAACCCGCATCCGTTGCTAACAAGTAACATTGGTCTTCTTCACCCATCAACACATGCTGCATGGTTTCGCCAGGAGCCATATTGAAGCGAGTCGTAATAGGCTCACCTTGGCTACGGGCCGATGGCAGAGTATGGCTATCCGTCGCAAAAGCCCGCCCAGACGAATCAATAAACACTGCGGCCTGATTGCTACGTCCCATCGCGCTACATAGATATTGGTCGCCAGACTTATAGGAGAGCGACAAAGGATCGATATCGTGGCCCTTAGCACAACGCACCCAACCTTTTTCAGATAAGACAACAGTCACGGCTTCTGTCGGCGTTAACTCTTGTTCAGTTAATGCTTTGGACTCATTACGCAATACGATTGGCGAGCGACGATTATCGCCATAGGTTTCGGCATCTTGAATTAATTCTTTCTTGATCAACGTCTTCAAGCGACGCTCTGAGCCCAATAACTGCTCCAGTTTTTCGCGTTCGGCTTCAAGCTCATTTTGTTCGGCCGTGATCTTAAATTCTTCTAACTTAGCTAAATGCCGTAACTTTAACTCGAGGATCGATTCGGCTTGTTTATCACTGAGTGAAAAACGGGCCATCAACTCAGCTTTAGGATCATCGTGAAAACGAATAATCTCGATCACTTCATCAATGTTGAGGAAAGCGATCATTAGGGCTTCGAGTATATGTAACCGCGATACCACCTTGTCTAAACGATATTCTAAACGACGTTTAACCGTATCAACGCGGAACTCTAACCACTCAGTTAATAAGGTTTTCAACCCTTTAACTCGCGGACGCCCATCGAGACCCAGCACATTTAAGTTAACTCTAAAGCTCTT
Source organism: Shewanella oncorhynchi (assembly GCF_030848765.1). Classification (NCBI taxonomy): domain Bacteria; kingdom Pseudomonadati; phylum Pseudomonadota; class Gammaproteobacteria; order Alteromonadales; family Shewanellaceae; genus Shewanella; species Shewanella oncorhynchi. The sequence continues at coordinate 828,648 of NZ_CP132914.1, read as the reverse complement.
TTCTAAATCTGTGGTGGCAAACAAATGCGCCATCAGTTGATCGCAATCGACGCGATTGGAGCGAGGCACCACCACAAGACGCACTGGGTTTTCATGATCCGACTCATCGCGTAAGTCGGCCACCATAGGCAATTTCTTCGCCTGCATTTGACCGGCGATTTGCTCTAAGATTTTACCGCTACTGGCTTGATGCGGCAGCGCCGTGATGATGATTTCACCGCCATCGACAGTGTAAACCGCACGTGCTCTTAATGACCCACGGCCCGACTCATAAATTTTTGCAATATCGGCAGACGGGGTAATAATCTCGGCTTCAGTTGGATAATCAGGACCTGGTACAAAGGCCATCAATTGCTCGAGTTCAAGCTTAGGATCATCGAGCAATGCTACGCAGGCGGAGACTAATTCTCTCACGTTATGCGGCGGAATATCCGTCGCCATACCTACGGCAATACCAGTAATACCATTGAGTAAGATATGCGGTAAACGTGCAGGCAGTACTTTAGGTTCCTTCAAAGTACCGTCGAAGTTAGCACCCCACTCGACCGTACCTTGTCCCAGTTCACTGAGTAACACTTCAGAGAATTTAGAGAGACGTGCTTCGGTATAACGCATAGCCGCAAATGACTTAGGATCATCGGGGGCACCCCAGTTACCTTGGCCATCGACTAACGGGTAGCGATATGAAAATGGCTGCGCCATCAATACCATAGCCTCATAACAGGCACTATCGCCGTGAGGATGGTATTTACCTAATACGTCACCAACCGTACGAGCCGACTTTTTATGCTTAGATTGAGCCGATAAACCTAACTCACTCATCGCATAGATAATTCGACGCTGTACCGGTTTAAGTCCATCACCAATGTGTGGCAGGGCTCGGTCCATAATGACGTACATGGAATAGTTCAGATAAGCCTCTTCGGTAAAGCGCCGCAATGGCATTTGCTCTACCCCATCGAGACTTAACTTGATAGCGTCACTCATTTTCTTCTAGTTCCTGTGTTTCTTCAGTACTATCGCCCTTATAAAACAAGCGATACACGTTACCTTTTAAATCATCGGAGATGTACATAGCACCATCGGATGCCGATAACAGCGCAAAGGGTCGAGCAACGGGAAATTCACCGTCAAGGAAACTAACAACCGTTTCACGACTCACCACTTTTTGATCTTCAATCTTCAACATCACCACTTGATAGCCAACTTTACTCGAACGATTCCACGAGCCATTTTCGGCGACAAACAACTGATTATGGTAAATATCGGGAAATTGACTGCCGCGATAAAATGCAAGTCCCGTGGGTGCAACATGGGCTGGCAACTCATACATTGGCAGAGTGATTTTTAAATTTTTCGGTTTTTCATAGGCAGGTTCGACAACACTACTGGCATGTAAATAAGGGAAGCCATAATGACTCCCTATCACATCGATGCGGTTAATCTCATCGGGTGGCAAGTTGTCCCCCATCCAATCACGGCCTTGATCGGCAAACCATAATTTTTTGTCTATTGGCGACCAATCAAATCCACTTGCATCACGCACACCAGCCGCAATCTGCTCACTCGCGCCTGTATCAACATTGATCGCTATGATACTACTGTAAGGCACTGGCGCTTCACAGACGTTACAGGGCGCACCAATAGACACATATAAACGGCCATCTGGGCCAAAATTAATTGCCCGAGAACTTTTCTTCTCTGAGTAAGGCAAGTCACTGTAAATCTCTTTGGGTCGACTCGGGCGGCGCAATCTTTGCTCAATATCAACAAAGCGTACTATTTGATTTTCAGTGGCGACAAACAAGTCACCATTGTGGAATGCAATCGCATCGGGTGATTCAAGCCCTTTGGCTATCACATAGCGCTTATCGACACGACCATCTTGATTACTATCAACGAGAGCATGGATAGTGCCGCTCTTATTGGAACCGACAAATAAAGTGCCATTAGCCCCCATCGCCATCTGCTTAGCATCGCCAATATCCGAGGCATAAAGCGATAAACCAAACCCCTTAGCGACGGTAATCATGATCGATTGGGAACCCGCAAAGGCGCTATTGCAGAGCAATAACGTCACACTCGCTAAGAGCGTAAAACCGGCAGAAAACACCTTTAAGCAATTATAATTATTAGTTTTAATATACAACATTGTAATTTTCTTTATGCCTATGTTTTATTGTTATCGGCAATAGTGCACAACATTAAAGTAAAGCCATGTCACCCTTATCTTCAAGCCAGTTTTTACGGTCCGGCGAACGCTTCTTAGCGAGCAACATATCCATCAAAGCATCCGTTTCTTCGATGTCATCTATCGTCAACTGTACTAAACGACGGGTGTTTGGATCCATCGTTGTTTCACGAAGTTGTAAAGGATTCATCTCACCCAAACCTTTAAAGCGGGTGACTTGTACCTTACCCTTTTTATTCTCAGCGGCAATACGGTCTAAAATACCCGCTCTTTCTGCCTCATCTAAGGCGTAATACACCTCTTTGCCAATATCAATACGGAACAACGGCGGCATAGCAATATACACATGACCCTGCTCAACTAAGATACGGTAATGCTTCAAAAATAGCGCGCATAACAAGGTAGCAATGTGCAGTCCGTCTGAGTCGGCATCCGCAAGGATACAAATCTTGCCATAACGTAATTCAGAGATATCACTGCTATCGGGATCGCAACCAATCGCGACCGAAATATCATGAACTTCCTGTGAAGCTAATACCTGCGAAGCATCGACTTCCCAGGTATTCAAGATTTTGCCACGCAGCGGCATGATGGCTTGAAACTCACGATCGCGAGCTTGTTTAGCACTACCACCCGCAGAATCCCCTTCCACGAGGAATAACTCTCCGCGCATCGGATCTTGGCCACTACAGTCTGTTAGCTTACCCGGCAGTGCAGGTCCCGAAGTCACCTTTTTGCGGGCCACTTTTTTAGCGGCCTTTAAGCGGCTCTGGGCATTATTAATGCACATTTCGGCTAAGGATTCAGCTAACTCGGTATTTGAGTTCAACCAGAGTGAGAATGCGTCACGCACAACGCCAGACACAAAAGCAGCGCATTGGCGACTAGAAAGCTTTTCTTTTGTTTGACCAGCGAATTGCGGTTCTTGCATCTTCACCGACAATATAAACGCGGCGCGATCCCAAATGTCTTCGGGTGAAAGTTTAATACCACGGGGAATTAAATTTCTGAACTCACAGAACTCCCGCATAGATTCCAATAAACCTTGGCGGAAACCATTCACATGGGTACCACCGAGCGGAGTCGGAATTAAGTTAACATAACTCTCGCCAATAGATTCGCCGCCTTCAGGCAACCAAGTAATGGCCCAATCTGCGGCTTCTAGTTGGCCTTTAAAGCAACCCACAAACGGCTCTTCTGGCAATCTTAAATTGTCACCGATAGCCGCCTTTAAATAATCAGTTAGGCCGCTTTCATAGAACCATTCATGGACTTCATTTGTCTGTTTATTGGTGAATTTGATCCGTAAACCTGGGCACAGTACCGCTTTAGCACGAAGCAAATAAATCAGTTTTGAATTTGAGAAGTTAGCTGAATCAAAATAGCTCGCATCGGGCCAAAAATGCACTCGAGTCCCCGTATTACGACGACCACAGGTCCCTGTTGGGCGTAAATCTTCAACCTTAAAGCCATTTTCAAAAGCGATGTCATACACTTGGCCATCACGGCGAACCGTGACTTCGACACGGCGCGACAAAGCGTTAACCACCGAAATACCGACACCGTGTAAACCACCGGAGAACTGGTAGTTTTTATTCGAAAATTTACCGCCAGCATGCAATTTGGTCAGAATTAACTCAACCCCAGGAATGCCTTCTTCTGGGTGGATATCCACCGGCATACCACGGCCATCATCAGTGACTTCGAGGGAGTTATCTGTATGTAGAACAACTTCAATTTTTGTCGCGTGACCTGCCAATGCCTCATCGACACTGTTATCTATGACCTCTTGGCCCAAATGGTTAGGTCTGGAGGTGTCGGTATACATACCTGGACGGCGTTTAACAGGATCGAGTCCGTTGAGAACTTCAATGGCGTCAGAGGTGTATTGATTTGTCATAGGGCACGCTATAGGTTGTTATATCCGGCCATGTTGCGGCTCGGCATGTCAGTTTGTCAAGGTAAGTGTAAAAATTGGCTTACAGTTTGCAGATGCGACTCATAACCAACAAAGCTGTGATCACCACCCGCTTCAACTCGCAATTGACAGTGATGATACTTATTGACCGCTTCGCGATAATCCAGCACATCATCACCTGTCTGCAATAATACCAAAAAACGATCCGGATTGCGGATCACAGCCGTATTAAATTCAGCGACTTCAGACTTATGCTCAGGTAAGACAAGATAATGCTGTTCAGTGTAAGGATTGAATTGCGGCCCCATAAACTCATCGAATAACTCAAAGGGTTTTACCGCTGGATTAACTAACACCGCTTTGCCACCGTAGGTTTCGGCTAAATAGCTGGCGAAATACCCGCCTAAAGATGAGCCTATATAAGTTAATGGCTCGTTGGCATCAATCGCCGCCTCAACATAAGCGGTTAAGAGCACCATCGCAGCCTTAGGTGTATTGGGTAATTGGGGCTGATGGAAGACCACACTAGGATGATGCAGCGTCATGTACTTAGCCGTCATCACAGCTTTATCTGAAAATGGAGAACTATTAAAACCGTGAATATAAAGCAGCATATTTCCTCAGGCTGCGGCTATTCGCGTTAATAACCGCTAGAGTTGTTGTCGGGGGAAAAATGGTTACCCGGTACGCGATACACTTTAGTGTTGATGCTACCATCGGCTTTCAACTCCAGCAAACGATAACCCGGTTGAACGCCATCCAAGGCAAAATAAGGCGATAACGGCTTAAATTGAATACAAGTGGAAGGTGTCGCCATCAACTGCAACGTGCCATGGGGCCCATTATGATGGGTATCAATACATTGGTGCACATGTCCCCAGAGCAATCCTTTGACCTGCGGATACTTTGCCACTCGCGCGATAAACTCGGCGCCATTGTCCATGCAGTGCTGATCCAACCAAGTACAATTCACAACGATGGGATTGTGATGCATCACCAGTAAAGTATGGCATTCAGGATGTGCGGCAATGGCTTCATCAATTAATTCGAACTGAGTCTCGGCCATATTGCCGCCAGGCTTTCCCCGCACGGTTGAATCCAACATGAGGATTTGCCAGTTTCCCGCCAGAATACGCTGCTGCCCAAAAATCTGTTCACCCTGCATGTGCAGATACATGATCCGTGGATCGTCATGATTTCCAGGAAGATAATGGCAAGGTAAGCCAACGGGGGTGACTGCTTTCACAAATTGCTGATAGGACTCAGCCGAATAGTCTTGACTCAAATCGCCCGTGGCGAGCATCAAGTGAGCAGGATAGTCCACAGCTCTAATCGTATTTAATACGGCAGCAAAACTTTTGCTAGTATTAACTCCTAATAGCTGAGCTTCAGGATCGGCAAAAAGATGCGGATCTGTGACTTGCACGATACGCACGCTTTCCCCTTCAGCTATGGAGTAAGAGACAGCCTCTTTCAGCACATTGAATACCCAATTCTAAGACTGGCACACGACACTGTGTTGGTAACCAATCTTTAATAACTCTTCCAGGAATGCATTCACCTGGTACTTTTCATCACTTTGATACATGCGTACATTGGGATAATCATACACTGGGCGTAATTGGTAAATCTGTTGGCCAGTTAACACTTCTGCTAATTTAGCATCGTGATAAATTCTCACTAACACCTTGGGAGTATTGATAAACTCCTTGATTTCGATGGGACGAGATATCTCAACTAGCTGAGTATATTTGGTATTTTCTAAAATTCGCACTACTAATATACCAAACTCACCTTCGAGTCGCCATGACTCACCGATAGCTATCTCTAACGGTAACCATTTCAACATATAGCCATAATTACGCCCGCACAGTGCTAAAAAATCACTGACGTTGGGTTTATAGCGCCGTTTTAGACTCGAAGTAGCCAAATTCATCCCAATTTAAACCAGTTGCTGATAGTTTAATTGTAACCATTGTAATCCAATAACGGTCGACGCATTATCAATCTCGCCCGCAACCACTCGCTCATAAGCTTGCTCGCGGCTCATGACATGCAATCGAATATCTTCGTGCTCTTCAGCTAATCCATGCAATCCACGGGCGTCGTTTGAATCGACATCAGCCCAATAGAAATAGAAACGTTCTGTACTACCACCTGGGCTCGCTAAATAGCTATTTACACTGTGTATTTGCTTAGCCATTAAGCCAGTTTCTTCCATTAATTCTCGGTGTGCAACATCCAGAGGCGTTTCTGCGGGCGCAATCATACCCGCGACGAACTCAAGAAGCCAAGGAGATTTAGCGGTTGCTAATGCAGGAAAGCGTACCTGTTCGATGAGTACGACTTTATCTTGCTTGGCATCATAGGGCAGAACGACCACAGCATGACCCCGTTCAAACACTTCGCGAGTGACAGGCTTACTCCAACCACCAGCGAATAATTTATGCTTGAAAGTGTATTCGTCCATTGAGAAAAAACCTTGATAAAGGGATTTTTTTCCTAAGATCTCAATATCCGTTTGCGAAAAAACAGGGGGTTTCATACTCTATCCTTAAAAGTTAAATTTGCGCCTACAATCAAGGCAATTTGAGCACATTTTTAAAATAAAATCTGTTACACTTCGAATTTGACTTGAAAGTGTCAGAGTTCTTAGACTCTAGGTCATTAAGTTTTAGCTGTATCGGGAAGCGTCGGGAAGCGCAAACCGCCTTGGTAAAGGCATTACTTAGTCTAAACGAAGTTAAAATATTCCTCCGTGGGGGGATTTTGTCTAATAAGGACAGCAAATGAAATTTAAGATCCATAATTTATGCGCAGCATTAACACTTGCGGCTTCCGCTTCAGCGGTGCAAGCAGATGATTTGTTGCAAATTTATCAGCAAGCACTGACCAGCGACCCGCTCGTATTGCAAGCCCAAGCCCAGCGTAATGGTTTGTTTGAGAAAATCGAGCAAAACCGCGCTCCGCTGTTGCCAACCATTAGTGCAAACGTCGGTTATGACAAAGCTTGGAATGATCCGAAGGATGATGCAAGTGGTCTAGTAGGTAGCCTGAAATTAAATCAAGTCATCTATGATCACAGTGCTTGGGTTGGTTTAAGTCTTGCTGAGAAAGCCGCTTCTCAAGCTGATTCCGCTTATGCTTCCGCATTACAAAACTTGATTACTCGTATCACTAAAGCCTATTTCGATGTATTAACGGCGAAAGACAACTACGAGTTCCAAGGTGCAGAAAAACGCGCCATCGAGCGTCAACTTGAACAAACTAAACAACGTTTCGCAGTGGGTTTAACCGCGATTACCGATGTGCATGAAGCTCAAGCGCAATATGACTTAGCCTCAGCCACTGAAATTTTAGCCGAAAACACGCTCGCCAATAGTTATGAAGCCTTACGTGAAATCACCGGCATCGATCACAAGACGATTAATGTGCTAGATACCAACCGTTTCTCAGCCGTTACGCCAGCGCCAACGTCATCTAGCGAATGGTTAAAAATTGCTGAAACCAATAGTGTTGATTTAATGACTCAACGTATTGGTAAAGATATTGCCCAAGAGACCATTAAGCTTTATCAAGCAGGCCACATGCCGTCTTTAAGCTTAAATGCCGGTTACAACAAAGGTCTTGAGCAAAAAATGGGTAATCTCAACGAACCTGATTTTGATAATGTCAGCGTTGGTGTCAACTTAAGCATTCCGATTTTTGAAGGTTTCAAAGTCAGCTCACAAGTTAATGAAGCACAATTCCAGTATGTTGAAGCAAGTGAAAAGCTTGAGCAAATTTACCGTGGTGTAGTGAAAAACGTTCGTAATAACTACAACAACGTAGGCGCTTCTATCAGCTCAATCAAAGCTTATGAGCAATCGGTAATTTCATCAGAAAGTGCCCTAAAAGCCACTCAAGCGGGTTTTGAAGTGGGTACTCGTACTATCGTTGATGTTTTGAACCGTACCCGTGACTTATACGACTCAAAACGTAAATTATCCGATGCGCGCTATAGCTACATCAACTCAGTTGTTGCACTAAAGCAAGCTGCGGGTACATTGAATGAAGATGATGTTATCGCCATCAATAATGGCTTGATTGCACAGTAACAACGCTCTCAGTCATTAAATATAAAAAACCGCCATTTGGCGGTTTTTTTATGCTTAGAAGTTAAAATCAACAAAATTAGAAGTTGATTTCAACACCCGCAAAATAACCTTTAAATTTAGTATCAGCACTCACACCCGAGAAATTACTCACATCGAATAAAAATTCACGGTAGCCTACACGTACACGCGTATCGACGGCCAAACCATCAAATTGCCAACCTAAACCAATTGCATAGTCGTGCACGCTTGACTCATTGACGCCCTGCATCAAATCAGCAAAACCGTACAAGCCTAAGCCAGGCATACCTACATGCGTACTGGCGTAACCCATCACAATACCGCTATCGACATCTTTCTCTTCTGGATGGCCAGGATCTTGAACACGCAGTGAACCATTCATTAACTTGTATGCTGCACCGAGATCCAACGACACTATGTCGTTGTCCAATATTTCGTAGTACAGCACGAAGTCTGTGTTACTCAAATCAGTATAAGCAGTAACATTACCTTTAAAATCATGCCCATTGAAGTTGAAATCAGCATCCGACATGCCGCCTTTCTGATCTAGGCTATTTTCACGGATTTTAATGTTAGGGACAAATGGCAATGGGTGCTCAACTGCAATCCAATAACTGCCTTGAGCAGATGAACTGTAATCAAATGTTTGTTGTGGTTGACCTTTATCAGCAAAAGTACCGCTAGTATCGGCGCGCCAGTAATCACCACCAATCGTAAAACCAACCACAGTGGCCGCTTGGGCAGATGTGGCCATACAGAATCCTAATACCGCACTGGCGAGGAGAGTTTTTTTCATAATTAACCTTGAGATAGCAAGTTCGTTAAATCAATCACCGCGGCATTCGCACGGGATACATAGTTAGCCATAACCAATGAATGATTAGCGACTAAGCCAAAACCGCTGCCATTCAGCACAACAGGGCTCCAGACAGTTTGCTGAGTCGCCTCCAGCTCACGAATGATCTGTCTTAGGCTCACTTCAGCATTTTTCTTCTTCAATACGTCAGCAAAGTCAACTTCAACTGCGCGCATAAAGTTCAACAACGCCCATGAAGCACCACGGCTCTCATAGAAGACATCATCAATTTTCCACCAACTGGTTTTTACCTGATGGCTGGTCAAATTTGGAGTTGATTGACGCGCCGAATTGTCACCAGCTAGGTCTGTATTTAAGCGCTCTTGGCCAACGCTGGCAGATAAACGCTGCGACATACTGCCCAGACGTTTCTGCACTTCTTTCAACCATTCATTAAGGTTGTCAGCACGGGCATAAAACTGTGCATCTTGATTATTTGGGTCCATCATGCGGGCACGATAAAGCTTCAGCAATTTGATTGCATCGCGATATTCGCTTTCGGCACTCGGTACTAACCAGCTTGTGTGGTCAATATTGAGCTTAGATTGGGCTTCGCCTAAATCTTTGTCCGCCGCAGATTGTGACTGTGAGCGGCTAAACTCTTTACGCATAATCAAGGCTAAATCACGGGCTTGCTCCAAAGCACCATATTCAAATGCGGGCATGTTATCCATGAAGATGGAAGGTGGCATCACATCGTTTGATAGCCAACCACCTTGCTTATCGAGTAAATTTTCGACTGTGAGGATTAGCGATGTAGTAGTAGCGTACCCAACAATATTCTTATTGGATGCTGTTAATTGTTGAGGGCTAATTGGATCCGGTTCGATACTCCACCATACACTCACGCCATAACCGATTAATACTAAAAATAAACCGACCCCGGTAACTTTTTTCCATGTAATTTGCATCAAGCGACTCCTTAATGATGGTGATGATGCTCTTGCTCTGCGGCGTTTTCTGCTGCTTTACTAACAGGCAGGGTAATTGCCATTTTCTCGCCACCGTCAAACTCTAATTGCAGTTCAACTTGTTGCTCTAACACCAATGGCGCTTTTAAGCCAAGCAACATGACGTGATCCCCTGACGGCGTTAACGTTAATGTGCCATGGGAGGGGATGTCAAAACCTTCAACATGGCGCATCTTCACCATGCCTTGGTCTTCGATAATCGTGTGTAATTGGGCATCCTTTGCCACAGTCGAACTGACACCGATAAGACGAATCGCTTTATCTGTGTGGTTTTCAAGCGTAAAGTAAGCGGCAGTATTTGGTACTGTCTCAGGCATGGCGCGTATATGACCTTCAGTCATGACTACGTTCGCCAACGCTGAAAATGATGCACAAGATAAAACTAGACAATTAAACAGCTGTTTGAATATTGGTTTCAATGTCTTAAACTCCATGTCTACCCAATGTCGTCGTAAAGGAAACAACCCATGAGTCATATACAGGTTCAGGATGATCAGGGAGTGCGTATTATTAGCTTTAATCGCCCTGATAAACGCAATGCACTTGATCTTAATATGTATAAACAACTGACAGAATACCTGATCGAAGGTGAAGCAGACAACGACATTCGTGCCTTTATGCTCCATGGCCAAGATAATTGTTTCACCTCAGGCAATGATGTTGCTGACTTTTTGAAAAATAGTGACTTAGGGCCAAATCATCCCGCAGTACGTTTCTTATTTTGTCTGCTCGAACTCAAAAAACCTCTGGTGGCTGCTGTTTCTGGTGCCGCCGTCGGTATAGGTACAACCGTACTGCTACATTGCGATCTGGTATACGCTGACAACACGGCGAAATTTCAACTTCCCTTCGTCAACTTGGCTCTCGTGCCGGAAGCGGGGGCTAGCCTACTCTTACCAGAACTCATTGGTTATCAAAAAGCGGCTGAGTTACTGCTACTTGGTGAAAGTTTTAATGCCGAGACGGCCCATAGACTCAATATGATCAACGAAATTGTGGCCCATGAAGATTTACTCAGTTATGCATTATCTCAGGCAAAAAAATTGGCCAATCAACCGCCACAAGCACTACAAATCACACGTCAATTAATGCGTCCGCATAAAAATCGTGTACAACACCAAATGCACCAAGAACTTGAACAATTTAGCGCTAGGCTAAAAAGTGATGAAGCCAAAAGCAGATTTCAGGCTTTTTTGAAAAAGTAGTCTGCAAGGCAGTATGCATATACATTTTCGCATGAGGGTCAAAGTCCCCTCTTGTTGATAGGTTTAACTGCATCATTTTAAATCACAACAAGCCACTTATGAGCTCATCGAACGCCAGCCATCACGGCATGCTTAGGCTGGTTTTTTCCATTGGTCAACTAACAATGCTAAAACAAAGTAAATTAGCAAACTTACACCCGGCATAAATACAACTGCACCAGCCCACACCGCACGAGTCCAAAAACAAGACCAATCAAATTTCCACGCCATGCCTGCAGCAACACCACACACTAACCGCTCTGGACTCTCCATACGCACTTTTAATCGTTTCATCTAAAACCTCGGCTCAGTTCATCGCTAACTTATTTATCACTAACACTATGCCACTGAAACCAGCAAATAATGCCTGAAAACAACGCAAGACTAATTACAGGTAACAGTAGCAATGTCATCAAAGGTGCTACAAACCACATAAGCAGATCCTTTACTTAGCGCTATATTCATCGGCACCTGCCGATTCACCTTTATTTTCAGCGTTTAAGCTAAGTTGACTGTTGAAGTCATAAATACTTTCAGCCAGTTGTGTTTGCAATGACATCACAAATTCACGCTTTACACTGACGAACAACTCTTGTGTCTGCGCAGTTAATGTTTGCTCAATAGTTCCCACAACATCTGATATTGGTGCGGCTTCTGCGTGTGCTGCAACGCTACCGACTAACGCGCCTAATAACACACTCATTTGTACTGATTTTTTAATGGTTAACGTAAACATGATGGCATCCCTTTCGATTAATTAACTTGACGAAGGGACTATTACAAACTGCGTGCCAACTTATAAAGATATTTTTAAGATTATGATTTTAATCATTTTAAAAAATTTATGTGGACAAAATGAGATATAGGGATGGATTGAAAAATAACAAGTGGTGAAAAATACTACTCAAATTAGTAAATTTCACCATCTTTTAAGTCGAGTGGAATTACTCTACAACTTCAGCCTGAATATTCTGAAAAGCCTGCTTTACCACTTCTATCCCAGCGCCGTTTTTATGGGCATTTTCGCTCAAATAACGGCGCCACGCACGGGCACCCGGTAAGCCTTGGAATAACCCGATCATATGGCGAGTAATATGATTAAGTCGCCCACCCGACTGCAAATGTGCTTCGATATAAGGCAACATAGCCTCAATCACAGCCTCGCGGCTGATCACTGCTTTTTGACTGCCACACAATATTTGATCCACCTGCGCCAGAATATAAGGATTCTGATAAGCCTCGCGCCCCATCATTACTCCATCGAGCTGCACTAAATGAACTTGTGCTTGCTCGAGAGTTGTTACGCCGCCATTAATACCAATATTAAGTGCAGGATAATCACGCTTAAGTTGATACACACGCTCATAATCGAGCGGCGGGATCTCGCGATTCTCTTTTGGGCTTAACCCTTGAAGCCACGCCTTACGCGCATGGATAGTAAAATCCGTACACCCTTTTGCACTGACCACATCAATAAACTGGGTTAAAAACGCATAACTATCTTGTTCATCAATTCCGATACGCGTTTTCACAGTCACAGGAATATCAACGACTTGTTTCATGGCGTCAACACACTCAGCCACTAACTCAGGTTCCGCCATCAAACACGCGCCAAAGCGACCATTCTGCACTCGATCGGAAGGACAACCCACATTGAGGTTAACTTCATCGTAGCCTCGCTCAGCAGCGAGTTTAGCGCAACGAGCCAAATCTAAGGGATTAGAGCCACCTAACTGCAACGCCAAAGGATGTTCTTCTTGGTTATACGCCAAGTAATCACCGCGACCATGCAATATCGCTCCTGTTGTCACCATCTCCGTATACAACAAAGCATTAGCCGACATCAAACGTGCAAAATAACGATAATGACGGTCCGTCCAATCCAACATGGGCGCAATGGAAAATGTTCTATCGAGGGTTTTAGGCGCTAAACCTTGGTGCTGATGGGTTTTATCTAAATTCATTACAATCCGAAAAGTTAATATTTTTGCTAATTTTTGTACGTTTTTGCATGTTTTGCATTGCTCGGGGAACCTATAGTGATCCACAATGGATTGGACTGAAGGGTTCGGGGAACCAAAAACATGGCATCATATAGCATTCAAAAACGCGAAAAAGCCGACGGCACTGTGCGGCATCGCTGCCTAGTTCGTGTAAAGAAAAACGGCAAAATATTATACACGGAGCAACGTACCTTTACCAAATATGCCGCTGCCGAGGCATGGGGTAAAGATCGGGTGATTGATATTGAGTCAAACGGGTTTGCTACTGAGGATACGGCTCCTGTTACATTGGGCAGCATCATCAACAAAGCCCTGACAGATGAAAATATCGACAGCAGCATTGGTCGTTCGAAGCGTTTTTGTTTAAGGCTGTTATCTGATTGCGATATTGCTAAATTGAATCTGACTGATATTAAGCCGCACCACATCATCGATCACTGTAAATTGCGACGCAGCGCAGGCACTGGGCCATCTACTATTGCAGTTGATGTAAGCGTGATCCGATGGCTGCTACGAATCGCTAAATCAAATTTTGGGCATGAGGTTTCACAAATTTCGGTTATTGAGGCTTACGATGCACTGTATAGCCAAGACTTGATCGCTAAATCGGGGAAGCGTTCGCGCAGACCGACTACGGATGAGATTGAGAGGTTAAAAGTTGGATTAGCTGCAAGAGCAGATCAACGGGCTGCACACATCCCTTATATTGATTTGCTGGATTTCTCGATACTGAGTTGCATGCGTATTGGTGAAGTGTGCCGGATAACATGGGACGATGTAGATGAGGCACAAAAGGCCGTGATTGTTCGTGACCGTAAGGACCCGCGTAAAAAAGCAGGCAACCACATGTTGGTACCGCTGTTAGGTGGTGCCTGGGAGATACTGCAAAAGCAGCCGAGGAATGATGCGCGGGTTTTCCCCTACAACGAGCGCAGTGTTACTGCAGGGTTTCAGCGGGTGCGTAACGAATTGGGAATTGAAGATTTACGCTATCACGACCTAAGGCGTGAAGGTGCAAGCCGGTTGTTTGAGAAGGGCTATAGCATTGATGAAGTGGCGCAGGTGACAGGGCATAGGAATGTTAATACTCTGTGGCAGGTGTATACCGAGCTATTCCCTAAGCGGTTGCATGATAAGGACTTGAACTAGTTTTAATTAGGAAGAATTTTAATAAACTAAATTAAAACTAAAAAGTTAAAATGAAATTTCAACCTTTAGTTCTAAATACTGATTAACCTGATGATGTACACGAAACATGGTTACATGTGAATATCCATATCTCTAACGGATACAGAGAGCTAACGGTATTATATAGTTCCTGATTTTTTGATAAATCTTATCTTGTTCTTACATTTATAAAGACATCTTTTTATACGTGTTAAATTACAACTTTTGAATGACAACCATGAAAGTCAAAGACGTGGGATAACCATCAAAATTTTTACATCCGTAATTTATTGAATTTAATTAGATACATCCACCAATTAGAACTAACAACGGTAAAATAAGTCTAGAGTTCAACTAAGGTGAATTAATAAATTCACATAAAAGCATCATTGTACAAACAATGCTTGTGTAGTACGCTCATTTCGCTTACGTCAATAATATGGATATTAGAAGGTGTAATTATGAAAAAAAGTTTATCGGTTTTAATAGCTTCACTATGTCTAAGTACTTTTTCTGTTAATTCTGAAGAATACAAATGGGATGCTGAAATAATTTCAAAAAATTATGATCTGAGTATTGCAGGAAATGCAAACTATACATCTCCCATCGTTATCAATGGCAGTGTCGTGAGTAACAAATTAAACATCACGCACTTCGACATAAACAATATCTATCTCAAACTTCAGCAAGAAACCACAACTAGATTAATACCTGAAATAAGCAAAATAGTTGAAAAAGCTAGCATTCATTTAAGAAGTGTTCAGGCAACTTATTCAGCCCCAATTAAATTCAAGCTGACTGGTAAAAGTAATGGTGGTATAGAAGTAAAAGTCACCATCCCAAATCTCAATATTGTCGCCAAGGCAGAAAAGAGTTGGTATCTGGATGTAAAAGCAAAACTTAACATGAGTAATATCGTTGTGTCTGGTGATTATAATTTGATTACTGGTGTAATTGACAACCCGCAGTTTTCTGCCACTAAATCTGTTGATGTTGATAGCAACTTTGGCCCATTCCTTGGACCATTAGAAATGTTGACTATTGATAATATAGCAGAATATATAATCTCAATTGGTGTAACTAAAGTCATTACACAGACATTATTATCTGTTCAGAATAGTGATACTAAAATTTTAGGACTGGATCAGATTGTCCAGCCTAATAAATACATCGTAAACAACATTGATGTAGGACAATTTATCAAAGAGTCACTCTCAGGGTTGCTGGATAAACAGTATATTGAAGTGACGTTGTATCAACAATCCTTAACGCCTGAACCTATGCCATATCGCTGCTTTGAACCCAGTAATGTTACTTGGTCTAACAACATTGCAGAAGTCCATCTTTCAGGAAAACATTTCTTGAGAATCAAACGTGATACTACCCAAAAATGCACATGGAATTGGGGAAGTGGTCAACAGCCTGACTACTAAAAAACTTTAGTGACGTAAGCAACACAACGACAATACAGAGGTATTTATACTTCTGTATTGTCGTTTTTGAGGTCAGATAGGTGGAGTGCCTTAAACCTCTATCTCTACAAATGGCAAATCTGGTGCAGTCCCTAGCACCCTGCCGTCTTGTACATAGATATGATCGCCTACCGTTCCTGAGCCAATAGCGCGGATAGTGTGGCCGCTGGCACTGCTGGCGGTGACAGTGCCATCCGCATTAACCGCAGACACAAGCATGATCTGCCGTGGCAGCACCAAAGCAGATTGAAGTTGTTTGAGCATGATTTTCTCGACAGAAGTTAAGAGGGATAAAGCCTAGGCCATAGGGAGTAGAACCTAGATCTAACTTTCTAACGGGCTGATCAGTGTGATGCTTTGCTCGATATCAATATCACCACGGTCGCTGATGCTGGCTCGGATAATCCAACTATCGCACACGCCTTTAAACACTTCGCTGTTGATGGTGACGCCAATCAACATACCAGGTGTGGCAGGTGGTAAGTCGGCCATCACTGGCATCGAGATATTCACGCTCAACTTATCGCCAGTTTCGGCCAGTGCATTAGTGCCGGCTACGCGGGCGGCTTGGTTATCGACAATCAGTTGGGCAATGATATCAGCGGCGGGAATATTACCAGCACTGCCAGCGCGTTTTACTTTTGCATCAATGCCCTGCTGTTCGCCACGCAGCCACACCACGTTACACAATGGATTGCGGCTAACTGAATCGCTATAGCTAGTGATCACCGCATCGTGCAATGCCAGATCTGGCACTGCAGTTGCCATTTCCCACGGTGCAGTAGGCCAGCGCGGGACGATAGTCAGCTTTTTGGCCGCATCATCGGTTAAGATCATGCTGCCCAATTGCCCTACCGCCTCGGCTACTGCTTCGATAGGCGTTTTATTGCCCACGCTAAACGCCCCCGCTGGAATTGTAAAATCAGGGATGCCGCTTAACTCTACTGTCCAACCTGTGGTTTGCAGCAAATCACCGATAATACCGCCAAGGCTGAGCAAGACGGTGTTGGTGTAGCTGATTGGCAAAAGGTAAGGTGATGACAGCTCTGCTGCGCGTGATCGGCCTGTGCTGCTGTGGGTTTCAATCCCAAAGGCTTTGCTGGCGCTTGGCTGCTCGGCAATGGCATAAAACTCATAACCGTTGATGGTGATCAGCAATAGCTCATTGTGGGCACGCTGCGCATCGATACGGCTTGAGAACTCAAGGCTAACCGACCTCGCCCACTGCCCACGGCTTTGGCTAATGCTCACACTGGTGATCACAATCGGTAAACTGTCTGATACTCGCACGCATGTGATCGTTGGCTGCATTAAGTAGTACCTGCGGATTTGTGGTTCAATCGGGATTTTAAAATCGATATTGGGTAATGGTGGGTTAGCATCAATGAGGCCGCCGCCATCGTCCCAGTAGCAAACGTTCGGTGAGGCCGTGAACCGTAAAACAATAGGGTTTGGTTGTGTAGATAATGGCTCATTAAATCGAAGCGTGACCTTACCAACGGGAGGGCGGTACTTGGTAGAGCAAACCCAGCGCGGTTCGTGGAAGCCCCATTTAATCGACTTTTCATCATCGACCACAGTGCCACGGTACTGAATAATCAACGCGCTTTCTTGTTCTTGACCATCTATCCATGCGACTGCCGTGTGTAACTGGTGCGCGGCAATATCCAGCCAGTTGATTGAGAATTGTATTTGATACTCATCTGGCACAACCCAGTTAACGCTTAATGTAATTTGGTGATCAATTGGCAGCGACCAATTAATGCTAGTGTTTGTTTGGGTATCTAGATTGAATAACCAATTGATTGATAATACTGAATCGTTTGCAATATTGGATAACCATACTGCATCAAATTTAATCTCATCGGCGTTGTAATTATCCCACGGTGATTCAATTTTAGATTCAATATCACTTGAAAACTCAGCCAACAATAATGATTGTTCAACAGCATCGAGCGTAAACCAACTGAATCCACACTCGATACCAAATGAATTATCAACAACAACTGGTGTGTCAATAAACCTGATTGTTATTGGGCTGACCGCATTTAACCAAGGTGTGTCAAACCGAAGCGTTATTGCTGTCATATCGCGTTCGCATTAATATTTTCAGCACGTACACCATCGACAAATTTGCAATTGTACACATGGTTGTCGTCCAAAATACCAACTAGCAATGTATCGTTCACCGCATGGCTATACGGTACAGTAAATGATGTAACAGGGCTGACCACTTTAAACATGTAGTATAAATCACCTGTATTTCGATGCATCAATACCACCCTTTCAGCATCTATGTCAGTGTCTATAGTAACCCTTGCTTGCATAGCAACAGGTGCTTTAACAACAATATTTACAAGTTGTTTAATCATACCATGTACCTGTTTTAACCCACTGTTGGGGTGAGTTATACGATCTCAATAGAACCCATACCACACCAGATTGTGTAATCTCTTTAGGCCAGTTCACAGTCCGATAACCTGCAAATGATGATGTGTATAAACCGGGAACATGCCCTCGGCCAACCGGTGATTCAACACTTGCATTTTGTGCAAGTGCACCAATGATAGGTATCGGTGACATTACATGATTGATACCCAAAAGTTCTGCATCACCATTTGGCGCAGGTGAGTTTTTATAAAAAGTTGATTTTGTAAAACTATACATGATATTAGAATTGCTACCGTCGGTGTTATATAACTGTGCACCCAATGCACCACTATTAGTAGTTACCCCGTTACTATTAGTAGCATCGGCACTTACAGATTCACCCGATACAATCGTAAAAACACCAGCATCATTTGCAACCGATGATTCGATATCACCTATAAAATAAGCTTGAGTGTCATAACCATACCCTTGTAAACCGTTTAAAAGATTAGCTGTATAATGCTGTATTAGATAAAATCCCCGGCTGGTCCCTATGACTTCCCAACCCTTTGTGCTTGATGCAGATAGTAACCCCCTAGTCCACAATGGTTTTACAAAAGTGTCAATGGATGTCATCGACAGGGCACACTTCATCATTATTGTTTTATATGCAACATTGCTACCGTCTAGTGAATAGAATTTTACATAGCCACCACTACCACCATCAGTGATTGAATTACGAAATACAGCACTGTACACACCTGCATTTTCGAATTCTAATGTCCAACCGAGTGGTGATTTAGAACCATAACCCTCAACCAACACTTTTTTTAAAATATTAATCCATTCCGATGGTGTGCCATTAGTTAATTGCGGTGCACCCGCATCGGTATAACGATAAACAGTTACTGGTAATCCCATTGCATACCCCTATTAAGATTCGTTGCCACGGAACGCGAGCACGGCGCGGTCGGTGGTGATTTGACTGTGACCGCTTTGCACTGTGCGCAATAACATGACGGGTTTACTCGCGGCATAACTCATAAAACGAATGGCCTCGCCCGCTTGCCAGCCACCACCAAATGCGCCAGAACGAATAATGAAGTAAGGCTGCAGGGTTAGCGGGTTTACAGGTGCAAAGTCATTAAGCGTGTCGCCCGTGGCAATTTGACCGAGGCGGCGACCAACGCAACGGAATGCGGTTGCACTGGTGAAGATCAATACCCAGTCCTCATTTACTGCAGCGTCGTTACGGACCTCGATGGGAAAATCGACAGTATTCATGTTGCCTGTTGCGGGTGAACCATCGAGATCCCAATTATTAGCCCATGCCGTCATATCCCGCACCGTGCCGATACGGGCCTGTAAGTCTCCCAAATTTTGCACACTCGATACATTGGCACCGATTGGATATGTTTGGCTTAATGGCGATGCCAGTATTAATGCCTGTGCTTGTACATCTGTCACTAGCGCAATTTCGCCAATGGTATCGGTGAGAATGAATGGCGCAGTAAAGCCCGTAAAATCGCTATTGATAGTGACAACACCTGTTGCTTTAACCCATGTGTAATGGGTATTAGTCAGCGTCCAAAGTGATTTACCCTCAGCATCGGTAATATCGACAAAGCGCGCATTAGCGCGAGCGTTGTAGGTTTGGGCTGGCGCTGGACTGCTCAACACTTGTATTTCAGTCTGTTGCACCGAAATCGTGTTCCATGCTGTGAATGCATTCACCACCCCGCCGTTCTTAATCCGCAATGGATTAAGGCCGTATAGTTCGGGTGGCGGTGAAAGTGTGACAGTCTCACTAATGTCATAGCGCAGCGTGGTTAAGTCCACGGCTTGTGCAAAGGTTAACTGCACATTTGCATCCGTGATATTGCCGCTAATACCTAAGCCGGTGATCACGCCAGCGTTATCACTTGAGCCCGATAGCAGGGTGTCACCTGCAGCGTTGCTAATGGTGACATAAAAGGTGTCATAAATTGGGCTGTCGGTGGCGAGCGCAAAGCTGACGGTATTGGCTGATGAAGTCGATTCCTCAATCAGACAGTCATAATGCACAGTGAAGTCACCACGGGCATCAAGGAACTTAGTGACTGCGCCAGTATGGTAATCAAGCTGTGCCAAACGCACACCACCGCTGACAAAGTTGCCGCTAGATGTTTCTGTCATGCTGACACTGCCATGGGCAGTATTTAAAAATGTCAGCACCATTTTAGTGGTACCGAGTGATATCTTTTTAAAATCAGGGAATGTGGTGGCACTGCTATATAAGCCATATTTTGCAGCGGAGACGTATTCAATTGTCAGCGTGTCTAAACCAGGTATAAGGCTAGAGGTATTCGCTGTGATAGTTGTGCCTGTGACGCTGATATTCCAATAGGAAAAGTTTGAGGCCGTCAGGCGCGGCTTAAAACCCAGTACCTCATTAACAAAGTCATTATTTAAAATATCAGATACTTCAAAAATATAGGTAAATTGACCATAGATATAAGGCTGTGAAACGTTATTTTTGATAACGGTACTTGGCACATCACCACTGCCGCCCTCAACAATACTTTTACCTGTCAGTGGATTAACCGTTTTTACTTTTGGCAGCAATTCCGTTTGAGTCGATTCAACAGCTAAAGTATTGGTTGCTGAGGCGGCAGTGAGTTTGGTTACGCCATGATATTTAATCCCGTCATTATCACTGGTGTAGCGTAACTTGGTGCAGCCTGACTCACCGTTGATTGTTATATCGTAGTTAGGTGTGATAAACGGAATGGCGGGTTTAAACTTCACTATGCCTGTGGGGCCACCAGTAACCGTTTCTTGAATTTGGCAGAAATGCTCAAACCGTGGGTAAAGTGCACTTTCGGCGCCAGGATACTCAACAGAAATAACAACGGTTTGTCCCTGCAGTAATGTGACGTTCGACCAATACTCAGTACCATTAAATAGATAACTAGATTGCAGATACGACTTAGGAAAGGAATCTTGCCCTTCCAGAAAACCAATTAAGCGATTGCGGATCAACTGGCCAGCACGAACGGATGATTCCAGAATCTCAACCATATCGGTCATGCGGTCGGCATCATCAAGCGTAGCGGCTTCGGCGATCAATAAACTGACCAGATCATCGGTGGGCTTTTGGCTGATAAACACATGACCATCGAGCAAAATCGATGTATCAGGGGTATTGAGTGCGGGATAACACTTCACAATATCAACCGCTGATTGCGCGTGATCTATGTCAGAAATAGCGCGAAACAATTCGTTAAGCTTACCAGACTCAACCGCCAGCTTGGTACGTTGCCCACCTGCATCGTCGCTTGAGCCTAATTGCTCAGGTTTAAATACTTTTAAATCTAAACGGGAAATAGTCATAAACGGCCTATAAAGTCAGAAACTTAAGAACCACGTTAGTGAGCTTTTCAAACCCGCCAACTTCGTCAAATAAATCCTCGCCCGTTATGGGCGAGCCTGCAGTGTTATCCCAAACCACGTTATAACTGGTGCCTTCATAGGCCAACGTGAAGGCGGTTAACGTAATGGCGGCATGGGCTTTTAATTGTTCAAACTCAGGGCGCAGCATCCATCCCGATTTGGTGCCTAACTCCATGGCAATACCGGCTGGGATAATGGTTTGCTGCACCAATGGCGCACCGTTTAAGGCGCGCTTCATGTTGGCCGCCACGCGTGGCGTGTTGTCGCGATTTAGCCACAGCAAATCCACCGCGATATCGATGCTATCGATGGTTGTCATAGGGACCTTTAATTAAATGGGACGAATAACAGGATTGGCTAACCGCCAACAGATTGCAGACGTTTGATCTCGTTTATCAATTCAGTGACGAGGCTGCGCTTCATTTGAGCGTTAAAAGTGCTATTGCCAACCTGCAGTTGCAGCACTTGCATATCTGAACTGTTAGCCACAGATTGCGTGCTGGTTTGAGTGTTGACTTGCGTGTTAACGGTAGCGGTTGCTTGGGTTTGAGCCGCGGCCTTAGCAGTTGCAGCACTGGCTTCGGCTTGCTTCTTCGACTCGGCAGCGCTTTGCTTATCGGTTGTTTGCTGGGCCTGCAGGGCCTTACGTTCTAAGTCTTGTGCCTGCTTAAGATCACTAAGACTTTTTTGCAGTTTATTGATGAGCTGACTATCACCGTATGCTTGAGCTGTGGTGATTAAATCGTTCACTTCCTTTAGCTCACTAGCAAACTTACGCTCAGCAATATCCTTCTGGTTACCCAAAGCGGTATCGAGCCGATCTTGAATATCCATTGTGGTTTTATTGATTTCATCGGCCAATTCTCTAAAGCGTGAACGGGCTTCATCGATCGCTTTGTTGAGCGGAACAAGCTGATTGTCAGAAAGCCTTACAACAGAGTTATTAGCGAGATCAGCAAGTTCACCTAGCTCTTGCAAGCTGAGTGATCCACTCTCGATTTGAGTTACCCAATCACGCATCCGAATAGCATTATTGATTTCTCGCCTTTCGCGTTTTTGGTCAGCACCCGCGATTTGATTATCCAGTTGCGCTAACCTTTCGGTCATTGCTTGGATAGTGGCATTTGAGTAATCGTATTCGGTATTCAGCGAAACAATCACATCACGAGTGGCGGCAGCACTTCCCCTAAAGTCATCGATCGTACTTAATTGTTCCGCGATAACTTTAGCATTTTCAATACCAGCGGCAGTATTATCCTTTGTGGCCTTAGTGTTTTCCTTAGTGGCCTCGGTATTTTCATCTGTCTTTTTACTACTTTCACCCACCACTTTATTGACTTCACTCAACGTCCCTTTGAGTATTTGTGACTGAGCATCGTACTCTTGCTTAGTTAATAAACCCGCCCTGAAATTTCGATCCAATGCTTCAAGCTGCGCTTCATAGTCACGCTGCAATATCAACAGTTCAACATAGGTCGCGTTCTCTATCTTGGATAGCTCAACAGACTCGCGCTTCAGATCAGCAAGGTTGGCTTCTTCCTTTGCCAACTTAGCTTTTATAAGGGTGAGTTCAGCCGTGGCTTTGTTCTCATCTTTTAAAGCCGCTTCAAGATCACGAACCTCTTTCTCGGTCCTTAATATTTTTTCTTGCAAGTCTAACTGTGCATCAGACAACAACCCTGTCGCGGCAATGGATTTATTCGACTGTTCAACGACTTTAGTATGTGATGCCGCTAACTCTTGCAGTGAAATATTCAGTTCTTTTTCAGTCAGCAAACCCTTTTCGTACTGCGCTTGTAGCGCTTTGCGCTGAATAAGAAATGCATTAGTTAAATCAGTTTGAGTGAGGGTTTTAGTATTACTTTTATCAACCTCTACGTTGTAATCCTTGACCGATGCATTGAGCAGTTTGGTCATGTTATTCAATGTTTCTGTTGAAATAAGCCCTTTATCATGTAGCTGATTTAGTTCAGCTTGCCGAGCCATTGCCTCTTTTACTGTGACAGAATACTGTTCTGTAGAGGTATTCACCTTTGACTGACTAACGGCAAGCGCACTAGCAGCCTCAGCCGCCTTCTTGTCAGCTTCTGCTTTATTATTACTGGCATTCGCTGAGGTAACTTTAAGGCTAGCTTCGACCTCAAGTTCGTTATTAGCACGAACTATCGCATTGGTTAATTTACGATATAAGTCTTCTTGTTCAGCGTTGTATTTATTGGCCTCAATGATGCTGCGGATTTGCTTTTGCTGTTCAGCACTAAGCCTGCTCATCGCAAACCCATACTTATCCATAGTGTCATTAAAGCTTTTATAGGCAATGGATGACTCGCCCGCTAAGCGCTTATTGGTTTCCTCAATGTCCTTAACATCTTTGCTAATTGATTCCTTAGTTTTCGACATTTGCACGCCAATATCGGCGATTTTTTTCTGCAAATTTGTAGTGTCAACCCCAGCCAAAGATTCGATATTTTCAGCCAGAGATAAGGCTGCATAAGTAGTCCCTTGCAAACCCAAAGTGAGAGTATTAAAAACAGAGGTAAGATAATTAGCATTTAATGACATTTCATCAATTTTACGCAGGACAACATCAAACGCACCGTCCGTGAATAAACTGGTAAAATTATTAGCCGCCTCTAATACATCCCTAAAACCACCTATCAGTTCAGGTAAATATTCTGCCAACTTAACAACATACTCACGAACACTATCAATAGCACGACCCGTTCCTCGGATAGAGCTATCAACTTCGGCAGAAAAAGTCTCACCTATTTCAGTGGTTAAACCGTGGAATTTGTTTTGTAAGCGACCGATTGCTGACTCTTGATCAGCATAAGCTTTAATCGCTTCCTTCATATGGTAATCGCCAGCAGCATAGGCTTTATTACTTAGCTCTAATGCAACTTTTAGACGATCTGTACCATCCGCTAATACACTGAGAACGCCTGTCGCCTCAGTGCCATCAATGCCCATCGATTTAAGGGCATCAGAGACTAATCCGCCTTCGGCCTTAACCTTTTGTAAGCCCTCAAGGAATTTAACCAATACCTTTTCAGGCGCATCACCGAGATCTTGCTCAATCTGCTTAGCAGTTAGCCCAGTAATCTTAGTTAATCGCTCAAGTGAATCGCCGCCTTTTTTGCTCGCTTCGTTAATCTCAGCGCCAAGGCGTTGCATAGCCGTTCGCGAACGTTCAGCTGGTTGGCCTAACTCTGCCAGCGTAGTACCAAACGCCGCAGCCGCAGCAGAACCCAAGTTAATTTCACGGGTACCAGAAACAATCTCCTTGGTCATCTGCACAATATCAGCTTCGGTAATCGCAAAGTCGTTACCAAGCGCTACAACAGCCGAGGATAAATTATGAATCTCAGGGATACCTTCTTGAGTCATCCCTAAAATTCTGGCCAGCATGGTTGCCGCTTCATCGCCGGCTAAGTTGGTTGATAACCCCAACGCATCAGCCGCAGCCACCAAGCTGAGAATATCTTCAGTCGATTTAGTGCCTAACTGGCCCGCCACTTCCGCCATGCGCAGCAGCTCATTCGTGCTGGTAGGGGTGACGTTTTCGCTGAGGTTTTTAAGCTCATCGGCCATTTTCACCACAGTATCACGGGCAAGGTTGGTGGTTTTTTCAACCTTAGTAATAGCGGCTTCTAACTCACCGTAGTTTTCAACACCACTTTTTACCGTTTGCACCGCCTGCTGTGCCGACAGCAATACCGCATAAGCCTTAGCCAGCGTGCTCACCGCCTTGGTGGTGAGGTCAGTTTGCGCGTTGGCGACCTTGGCCGAGTTTTTAGACTCAACCAATAACCTATCGTGCTGCGCTAATTTATCGTTAACCCCTTTAAGCGCGGCTTCTGCGCCAGCTTGTTTGGTTTTTAATTCTTGGCTGGCATCGGCCAGCTTACCCATATCAATGCCGGCTTTATTCAGCACAGCTTGCTGTTTATCTAATTGCGCTTTATTGCTGCCAAGGCTTCTGCCAAGGTTAGTTAGCTCATTGCTGGCCGTTTTAACTTTAAGTGCATATTCGGCTTTATTACGGCCAGCCTTTTCAACTTCGGTACCTAAGCGCGTTAATTCGCTACGTTCTTGCTCAAGCTCGTTTGCCAACTTGGTCGCACTGGTGGCGGTATTTTTTTGGGCCGCTTCAAGCTGCTGCAAATCGGTTTTAGCCGCGGATAATGCCTTTGCTTGTGCTTGGCTGGCCTGTGCACCTTTATTTTGAGTCGTGGTTAAACGCTCAACTTCGGCGCGAGCGGAGGCAAGTTGGCTATCATAGCTAGCCAACTGCGCCGCAGTTTGGCTGTATTCAGTTTCAAGCTTAGCCGTTGAGGCAGCCGCATCTTGCTGCGATTTCTCAAGGTTTTTTGCCTCTGTATTAGCCTGCTTCTGCTCTTGCTTTAACTTATCGAGCGCTTGGGCGTTATCAACATAGGCGCGTTCACCTTTATTGATAGACTCAGTAAGCGAATCAATCGCCTTAATAGCCTCTTGCTGGCGTTTTAAATCATCAAGTTGCTCATTGAGCTTTTCGCTTTCGCGCCCCAACTCCTGCAACGCTTGCTCAGACTTTTTGGCCTCAGCAGAAAACAGATCTTTGCCTTGAATAATTAAATTCACTTCTTGATCTTTAAAACTCATGGCATCACCGATTGATAGGAATTAACAAACCAAAATAAAAGCCCACAGCACATGGATCACATGCTGTGGGCTATTGGGAACAATCTTTAGACTTATGCTGCGCTACGGACGAAGAACTTAGACTTACCCGTGGCAACGATTGAGCTGTCAGCGAGTACAGCACCTTCAATATCGAAGCTACCGTAATCGGTACCGATCAAGTCTAAGCCTGATGTGGGTGTGGGCTTCCACTTATAAAACTTCAGCATCCACGGTTTACCGGTTGAGTCGTTAATACCGTCAACAACCACACTGACCGTTTTGCCTGATTCCGTTAATGCCTGCAACGCATTACCCGCTTGGCTGGTGTAGCCAATGGTTAATGTTTGGCCTGCTGTAATGGCGCCAGTCGATAACGCGCGGATACCTGCGGCACTGACAACATAATCTTCATCAAGTACATAAGTCACATCACCCGCTTCATTTTTAACAACAGGGGCGATACTGGTATCAATCATTTTTGCGGTTTGCGCTAAGCCATCGAGCACAGCGATAATTTCTTCATCTGCAACGGGTGTTGCAGTTAATACATCAATCTTACCGCGCATAGCTAGCGCTAAGTTCTCGTTGTTAAAATCGTAAAAGGTCGCACTTAATTTTACGGATTTAATCAACGTGACTTCATCGGCATAACCACCGCCACCACGGTAGTTGGGCAAGGATTTGGTTTCTTGTTCGATAGCGAGCTTTACGCCGCTCACGTTGCCACAGTCACGGCCATCGATATAGACGATCGCTGAGCCGATGTAACTTTCGGTTACTATTTCACTCATAGTGAGTCTCCAAATTTAACGGTATTAACAAGGGATAGGGTGATAACCGCTAAGCCATGTTTTTCATGGGCTTCGGGCATGATGTACTTGCAGGGCTCAGACTCCTTAAAGCTGATCACCGAGGGCAACCAACTGGGTTTCTCGGTATTACGTTCATCTTTATAAAACGTACTGCGAATGGCGCGAACCAAGTTAATGAGATCGGCTGTCGGGTTGGTTGACTTGGTTAGATTGATACCCGCTACCACTTGCAGCACCAAATCATCACGGTAATTATCGCGACCATTTACCGAACGAGCTTCATCAGTAAATGGCTGCAAAAAGATAAACTTCTTTTCAGATGCGACTGATTGCACATAAAAACCTTCGCGCACAGTGGCGCCGTCAACCAGCGCGAGGCGGTCTAAAATTGCTTGGATCATGGGGCTGTCCTTTCGGTATTTATCCTTTAGGCATTAACGATTAGCGTACTGGCCGTATTTATTTCGCAGATGAGCAATAATCGGCGGCTCAATATCGTCGCGGATCTTGCTAAAACTGCCTGCCACTGAAGGGCCGTACATCGCTTTTTGTCCTTTAAGCTTGCGCCAACTGTTATCGCCTTTCTGGCGTTGGAACATGATTTGATTGCCATTGCGGCCAATCAGGGTAAAGGTGCCTTTAAACCATGTAGGTTGATTGCGCAGCGCACTGATCATGTGACCGTCAGGCCGAGAGCCGCCGTTCTTTCCGGTTCGGGTTAACGCTCTGGCATAACGGGTTAAAGTGCTGGCACGATAACGAGCGGTGATAAAACCTTTTAAACTGCGTGGGTCAAAACTGACAGACAAATGCTGTTCAATGTAACTGCGGGAACGGAAACCATAACGAGCAAATATGGCATCGACTGCCGCCTTTTCACCAAACTTTACCGTATCCTCAATCGCCCGTTTAATCGCTGGCGCTTGTGCATCACGAATGCGGTTAAGTTCCTTTGTTACCGCCTCCATGCCTTCAATCTTTATGCGTGCCATTGACTAGGCCTCAAGCGGAATATAGATAAAGGTTACGCTGACTGAATCCATGCTTACCCTTTGGGTGAGCCGTCCTTGCTGGACGCTAATGCCCTCACCTATCGCAAACTCATCACCAGAATTTACCGCCCCTTCAGACTGTAAAAACTCGGCACGACTGATTAGCTCGGGAACATATTCATTAGACGAGGCCGCAATTTCAACGCCGTTATCATCCAAACTCACCAGGCGAGTAAATGGCGCGGAGCCATCGCTTGGGGTAAAAAGGCACGGATCAGCCAAACGCTGAAACAGCCGTACCATTTTACCCCGCACGCGTTCGGCAAAGTGGTTGCCAACGTTAGGCATTGATCTTCACCCAAACGCTGGTAGATGGATTTGCCGCAGCAGCCCATACTTTGCCAGCTAAGGTATTGCCCGTGGCGAGTGATGTGATTTCGTTAGCGGTATCGTCCCAATACACGGCTGCGCCAACTGCGAGCACATCTGTGGACTTTTTAGGGAGTTCAAACACGCCTTCAGTTACACCTGTACCTTCGGTATCTGCAGCAATGGCGCCAATCGCCACAACTAACAATGTGGCCAGTAATACCGCTTCACCACTGGCAACCGCGGCTGTGGGCGTAAAGCTGATGGTCTTGCCATCTTGCACATAATTTTTCATGAGAGTGTTCCTGCTTAAAAACAAAACTGAATAAAAAAGGGCTATCGTTTGATAGCCCATTTATGTCGATTTAGCGCTGTTTACACGCCTGTTGATTTCACCAAGCCACGATAATCAAGCGGTGCAACACCCGCGTCGATACGCACTTTGGTGGCTACGCCGTCAACGGTAAATCCTTGTTGCTGTTCGATGTATGGGGTATCGATACCATCGAGATAAGCTACTTCGATGGTGTCATTACCTTGGCCAGCGGCTAAGTAGTAAGCCTTATCGCTAACTAATTTCAGACGAGACTCTGAAATCACTTCCGCAAAATCTTGCATAGGATTAGCAATACCTGCGTTGATATCAGCACCTTTTACTGAGCTCGATTTAATGATCTGAGTCAGCGTACGTTTAAGATTAGGTGGACATAAAACAAACTCAGGCATGATGTTTAGTGCCCTTGGCGTTTTACCACCCGTGGTTTGGCTTTC
This sequence comes from Shewanella oncorhynchi, assembly GCF_030848765.1. Classification (NCBI taxonomy): domain Bacteria; kingdom Pseudomonadati; phylum Pseudomonadota; class Gammaproteobacteria; order Alteromonadales; family Shewanellaceae; genus Shewanella; species Shewanella oncorhynchi. The sequence goes on along the minus strand of NZ_CP132914.1, from coordinate 799,300 downwards.
CATCAGCTCAGCCAATACCGCTAAGCTTTCCGCACTGGGTACGCCTGAACCTAAGTTTTTATGGTCTGCATGGAACAGGTTTTTCCCGTCAGCCATCAGCGGGTTGCCAGTTAAGATAGCAAACACTAAATCGCCAATCGTTGCTTTCGCTGCAGCACCCATTTTTTCAGGGATGGTAGTCAACACTGTCATATCATCATTAATGATACATTGGCGGGTGATAGAGAAAATTTCACCGTAGGTCGCTAGTGCAATATCTGCACCTGTATCACCAAGGGTAATATATTTATATTCAGCACCTTCACGGACTTTTCGTAAGCTGCCAAATTCTTCCAAACCAACACGTTTAGAGACTTTAAAGTCACTAAGCTGGCCTTTACGGGTAAAGCGCTCAAAACTTTCTTGCGCAGCAGTCCAACCTTTTAACACTGACTTATTAGCCACATCTAACAAGATATTGCCAAAATCACTTGAGCTATGAGTAAACGCTAATGCGACCATTTGCATTTGATTAAGCCCAGCCATGCCGATACCGCGATCACCCAGTGAAGCTCGAGCTAACTCTTTCAAGTTATAGCTGGTATAGCCGTTTGACGCTTCTGCTTTCTCATAACCAGCGCGAGCCATTAAGTGAGCACGAATTGAATCACCCACGATGTTACCGTTGCTGGCATGAATAATGACACTTTTAGGCTGCACGGCGCACGGCGTAGTGTTCTCACCCAGCTTTGCCAAGATCATGTCTTTGGCTTTATCAGCATTGATGTTGGCATCGGCAATACACTGATTACGTAACTCGGCTAACTCAGGAAAGAAAGTAAATGCCGCATTGATACCGTTCATACGCTCAGTATTAAACGCAATCGCAGCCGCTTGAATAGCAGAGGTATCAGGTTGTGTTGCTGCAGGCGCAGGCAACTGAGCATTAGGTGCTGCTGGTGCTGGCACGAGTGGGTTGGGAGCACTGTTACCCTGCGGTGCAAACAGGTTTTTGAGAGCTTCAGGCATATTAGTAAAATCCTTAAGACGTTTTGAATTAAGTGATGCCGCCATTTGCAGCGGATCGGTGAGGGTGTTGGCAAAACCTTTTTCCACTGCTTCGCGCCCAGTTAGCCAAGTTTCAGCCGCTAACAGGGCGTGGAGTTCATCTTCTGACAAGCCTGTTTTGTGTTGGTAGGCGCCCACTAAATTGCCTTCAACCTTATCGAGCAAGTCGGCGTATTTGCGCATATCTTCGGCATCACCGAGAGTTCCGCCCCAAGGCTTGTGCACCATCATCATGGCGTTTTCAGGCATGATGACTTCATCAAAAGCCATGGCAATCACACTGGCCATCGAAGCAGCAAGGCCATCGATGTAGCAAACTTTGTGTGCTGGATGGCCTTTGATCATGTTGTAAATCGCCATACCTTCGAATACATCGCCACCTGGCGAATGAATACGGGCGGTAATGGTGCCAACTTTGCCTAGGGCCTGTAGATCACGGGCGAACTGTTGCGCACTAATGCCCCAGCCGCCAATCTCGTCATAGATCATTAACTCGGCATTACCGTTTTGGGCTTTGAGGCTATACCAGCTATTGGCGGGTTTATTACTCTGGTTCAGCGTTGCGACGGGCACGCTCAGCGCTCCGCTTGGCAGCATTGCGCTTAGCATTGCTGATGCTATTGGGGTCTTTTTCACTGTTAGGATCTCCTAGCGAGGGGTCGGGGTCATTGGCCGTGACCATGTTGTTTTCGCGGTTGTAATCCACCTCACGCTTACGCTGGCGTTTTACTTCTGCAGGATTACGGCCACGGGCGCGAGTCCAATCGGCCTCGGTTGCGACGTTGGCAGCGATCATCATTTCCCAGCCTTCGGCCTCTTTGCGTGGGTCAATCCATGGCATGGTGGGCCCGTAGTACACGGCATCAAATAAGGTGCGCATGTCGAGATCAGGCGGTAGCACTAATGGGTCCTGCTTGTTGTGCATTTCCATTTTGAGAAAATTGCGGAATACAGGCCGCGACCAGTTAGCACAAAACCACTGCTGCATAATGCGGTTGGATTCGTCTTGCTCAACCAGCTCTTGGCGCTGGCTTGAATAACTGCCTTTGTAGTCACGGGCAATGCTGGAATAGCTGCCACGGGTACCAGCTGCGGCGGCTTTTAATTGGCCATTACGAAAATCAACTAAGTGCACATTAGGCCGATTGGATTCAATCATGCCCACATCTTCACCGGGCTTGAGATCATCGAAGGTCATGCCAGGTGCAATGGGGATTTCGCGGCTTGACGATTCACCACTTGAGTCAGGAACAAACATGGCGGCATCGCCGCGCTTGATGTAGAACGCCAGCGCGGCCGCAATCCGAGCCGCTACGCGCTCAGATTCCTCATAGTCTTTAATATCGCCAAGGCGGGTTAAAATGCCGTGGAATAACGAAGCGCCGCGCAGTTGGTGCAAGCGTTTAAATAAGCCTAAGTGCATCATGCTCGATGCGGGTATCACTTTGGTTTTGTAGCGAAAGCCGACTTGATCCGCAGGGTGATCGAGCAATACGTGATAGTTAACCACTTGGCCCCAGCCGTTAACCTCAAGCCCTTGGCGTACCCGCTTTGCTGGTTCGTTTAACTCGTAGGGGATAAAGTCGGCTTCTAAGGCTTCAATACTGTATTGAGTGCCTTGCTCATTTGGGTGGCCGAACTTCGACACTTTACCCATCACATGCTGGCCGAACACATCACCATCACGCAGGGCGCTACGTAACACCAAGCGTTCTAATTCAGGGCGACTAAAGCGGCCCGTCACATCACACTTAAGCGACCATGCACCGAAACGGCGTTGAATATCGTTGGCTAAGTCATCTAGGATTTCACCGCTAATACTGCGCGGCTGCGGTTCAACCACAATGCCTTGGGCACCGATCACCCTTTCTTCCATGCGGTCGAGAATGCCAATGCTGAGATCATGATTTTCGTCTAACCAGCGCGCTTGCTCACGCAGGCTTTTACCTGCTGCAAATACCGCTTGGTTAGCTCCGCGACTTTCCTTTTTAGCGCGATGCGTGCGGCTTGGGCTGGCGGCTTCATACCCTTTCAGGTTGCGGTAGCTCATTGCGGCTGCTTCACGCTGTAATGCTAAACGCGGGGCAAATATCGCCAGCGCATCATTGATAATGCTCATGTGTTGCTCCGACTTATATTTTTAGAAGTGCCCTATTCATGCGGCTTGATTAGTTAAAACTGGCTAACTTGACGCCACCCTGTGGGCGGCTAAAGGCATTTAAACGGCGCTCCCATTCGAGGCGACCTTTGCGAATTTCGCCTAGGTCCTCAGTGGTCATTGTTTTGCCGTTGATCGTGGTTTGCTTGCCTGCCAACACATCAAGCTCAGCCTGAAAGTACGCATCGATCATCTGTTGGCATTGGGTTTTGGTCATGCTGTTATCCTTGGCTTTATTGGCATTAACTACAGCCAACCGCCAGAACTGCCACCACCGCCACCGTTTAGGTAAGCAGCATTCGCATTGGTCTGTTTTGCGGCTTTGGGTTTAGGTTCTTTGGGTTGGTCGCTTGATATGGCGATCGGGGTAACTTTTGAAAGCTTGTCGAGGTTGATGCCGAATTTCTCTATCGCGATATACAGCGCGGCCAAGGCGTAAACGAAACAGTCTAGCGCCTCGTTGCGGCGTTTTTGGTTGTCCCATTTATAGATGATCCGCCCGTTTTGGCGCACCGGCACCTTGCGTTCACTGGTGAGCTGTTGCAGCTCAACGTCATCACATACCGCTTCATTTAGCGGGAAGTGAATCGCACCAGGCTTGCGCACATCAACATCAGGGGCAATTCGCAACATCGACATTAATAGCTCTTTGGCGTTGTCGGTGCCGACCTCCGTTAAGTACACGCCTTTGGCGGTTCGCTTACGGGGGAAGTTGGCGATCGGCTTGCCGTAAACGTTGGCACCTCTAATGGGTATCACCCGCATTAGCCCAAGCTTTTTACTCATGGCGTAAACGTCATCGGTATAGTGGCCGCCTGAGTCCCAACCCACTACGCCAATATTGAGCACAACACCATCGGCACGGGCATAGCTTTGCGCAATACGCTCAGCCACTTTGTCTTTAAGAACTTGATCAGCGGGATCACCATGGAGAATAAAGCGGTCAATTAGCGCCGCCTCTTTACCCGCACCCCAGCCCCAAACACGGCCTTCGTAACGGTTATCTTGGGTGTCGATACCTGCCGTTAAATACACCACCCAGTTAGGTACTTTGCCACTCGGGTACATTTCGCGGCGCTTCGCTAATTCTTCCCACTCTAAGCGTTCGCCGTTGTCGTTATCCCATGGCTGGCCTAACTTAGTGTTGACGAAAGTCTGCAGCTTTTCTTTATCACCTTTGGCTTTAAAGAACTCAGTAACCAGTTTCGCCCAGCTGTTGAGCGAGTTATAGGCCGACCAGATATGAATCGAGATATTGGGCGGCGTGGTGATGTCGTTTCCGTCGGCATCATAAAAATCTAAAAAGTCTTTAGTGCGGATGCCGGTGTTTTCGCATATCCAAATCGCGCTTGGGTGCAGCTCCATATCGTCGAGCTGATTGTTTTCGATGCAGCAACCACAGTGCTCGCATAGGTAATATGCTGTGCTTGGGTCATGCTCGCCCTTGGCATTTTTATGCCACTTAATACCAAAGGGTTCTTCGGGGCCGCCCCACTTTAAATCCTGCAGTTCGTCGCAGTGTGGGCACGGTAAGTTGAACCTAAAATAGTGCGGTGATTCGCTGCAGGCCTTTTCAATCTGGCAGGTACCGAGCACTTTAGGCGTTGAACCGCGGATCGACTTAGGAAACATCGACAGTTCGATACGAGTATCACCGAGCGATGTGGCGTTACCTTCGTGCTCGATGGATTCATCAAAACCCGCTAGCTCATCGTAGATCACATCATCGGTGGAGATTTCGCGATAGTTAGCTGCAGCGGTACCACCGCGCACCATCAACGTTTTACCGTTGGTGAAAATCTTATCTTCTAGCGTGCTGTCTTTATGCTTACGGCCCATCCAAGGTGCAAGCGCGCGCCAAACAGGGATGTCACGAATCGCCGTTTCAACGTGCTTTTTCATGAAGGTTTTGGCTTGACCATCACGAGGTTGATAGATCAACACGTTGCGCTTTTTGTGTTCAATCTTGTAAGCAGCGTTAGCCATCAGCATTTTGGTGTAACCGACACGCGCTGACTTCATTAAGTTAAGCGTGCTGATTTGGTCGTTACCCATGGCATTAAGAATGCCAATTTGAAACGGTAAACTTTCCCACTTGCCCTCGGTGTAAGAGGACTCCGACGACATGTAAAAGTGCTCGTCGGCATATTCAGAACAGGTAAGCATGGGTGGCCGATAGAACGAACGCAGCCCAGCAGCAACGGCGGCTTTCAGATTTTTAATCTGCGCTGCCGATATACTCATCTAATAAACCCTCTATGCCCTCCGCAAGATCGGCGGCGGTGTTTTGGCTTTTAATCACCTCCGCTTTGATAGCGTCGATTGTGCGTTCTGGAATGTCGGGGAATTTGCGTTTTACCCGTATGTGTATTTGATCAAGCACTGGGGCAATTTGCGCAGCAATGCGATTTAGCACAAAGGTGGCAAAACTAACTTCGACCACTTCTTTGAGGTCTTTTTCGTTTTTAATCTCTTGCCCAATTGCTTGTGCCCGAGTTAAGCGCCAGCGTTCGAAGTCGATATCTGGCTTATCGGGATCATCTTCATCAGGTTTAGTGATGTTTTTTTTGCGCTCGTTGGCAAGTCTGTTACCCACCACATCGGCCATTTTGTATAAACTCACGCGGCCGCGCTTGCTGTGCACTGGCACGTCCCACTTATCAAATGCTTGGGTGCTGATCTCAAGGCTTTTGCATAGGTCGGTTTTACTCAGTAGAACAGGCTCGGGTGGTGATGGTTGAATGCGTGCCATGGTGTTCATCTACCTGTTTTAACAGTGCTGCTTTCAGCTGCATCTCAGCTCGGTGTAACTCTTGGGCGCGTAGTTCGTCCTTATCTGTTTGACGTTGCTCACGGCGGCGGCGCAACTCCTGATAAAAAACGTTGGCTAATAGGGTGACGAGCGCGAAGAATATCCCGAGCAAAATGGCGATTTCATTCAACGTAAACGCACCTCCAATTGTGCTCATGAGCGACGATACATAAGCGCTAAACGTCAGCGATTTTTGAGTGGTCACATCATTAATGTATGGATTGTTCATGCTGTTTTTCCGTTCGCCATGTTTCGATGTTATGCAAATCGGTATCGCATTTGGTGATCACGGCTAAGAGTTGAATGATGCAATCGGGCAGATCGGCATTGGCATCTGAACTACATTCGGCTGGCAGGCACTGGCTCATTAATGATTGCGGCGGTAGTACATATTGGGTCTGCTTGGTGACTACGGTGCGCGCAATAGGCGGCGTGCTTGAGCAGCCGCTTAACATCATCAGGCACAGCAGTATTAGCCCAACTTCGGGTTTGTTCATTGGCTGAGGTCCTTAGTTTTTTAATGGCTTCTCGCTGATCAGCAAGCTGGCGATCAATCTCGGCCTTGGCTTTGGCGGCTTTTTCATTGAGTGCTAAAGCAAAGGCGTAATCCTTAGCGAGCCTGTCACGTTCTTTGGCCTGCGCTTGCAGTTCATCGGTGACAACCGTGAGATCATCTTGCAGCATGCGTTGGTTAACGGCGGCGGTTTCAATCTGCGAGTTTTTTAACGCGAGGTCAGCTTTAACGGCGGTGAGGCTAAGGCCAAGTAGCGTTATCACTATGATGAGCGCTGCGATTAAATACAGGTGCAGCGAGCCAGTGGCATTAATGATTTTGTTCCACATATAAATCCTTTAAGCAGATTTTACGTTCTTTTTTGCGGCGTTCGACTAAGCCTGGCAACTTGATATCAGCGGCATAGACAAAACCATTACAGCCGTGTTTACCGCATGCATCGGTGAGCTGGTGACAAGCGGCTACCCTTTCTCCGCGCAGTAACAGCTTGCGCAAGGTGGAGGTTTGAAAGTTACCCGCACCAAAGTTGTAAATCAGACTGAGGTAAGCAGCGTGTTCACCTTCAGTAAGTTGCACCGGATACGTTAGCCGCCGTAGCTGCCGATCGGCTTTACCTAAATCCTTGGCGAACATTTCAATGCATTGCTGCTCGCTAAAAAACTGGTTGAGCTCAAGCTCAGGACCAGTGTGCCCAAAGCAAGCGGTGATAATATCCACCGGATCCAGATAGGTGTGCAAAATGGGCTCGCCGTTCGGCGCTTCGGCGGGGGCAATCAAATTAGCCCCCGCCAGCGCGACAGCAGAAGAAAGTCCCAGTGCCATGAGCTTTTGCTTTAATGACATGAGTCAGTCTCCTTTAAAATGAGGTTAGCCTTAGCGCGGCCAACGGTTAGGTCAACGGTGAGGTAAGCCGCCTCTAACAGCTGATGTTTTTAGTGTCTTTCAACGTCCGTAGCGATCATGTCAAACACCACTGCAACACATACCCACCACGACCACCATTGCAGCGGCCGCTTTTTTTCAGCGGGGGGTTAGCTAACGAACAGCTATTTGGATGTTTGCGAACAAGAAATAGCGCCAAATAAAAAGGGCCCCTAAAAGGAGCCCTTGGCAGACAAATAACGTGCGACTGAATAAATGTAACCTTAGCAAGCGTATACAAATGTACTCGATTTTAAGGGCCTTGAAAGCGCCAAAAGTGTCGCTAAAAGCGAAAAAAGTGTCGTTTCGGAATTTGTAAATATGTGATACGTGAAAACTTAATCACAGAGGATTTATTGTTTTACTTATCACTTAAGTGATAAACAACTACCAATCAAAGATTATTTCAACTGGTAATGATCTACTTTAGATGCTGACAAACTTTTTATTATGTGGCCAAATTGTTTAAGCCGCCGACCAAAACAACATGGAAAAGGTATGTCATTAAAGGACTCTGTAGACGAAGTATTAAGGAAAATAGGAAGAAATATAATGCTCTTCCAAGAACTTGAACATTTATTAAAGTTTATTGTTGCAAATGGAGAGTTATCAGGATTTTCAAGAGATTTAGAGAAGATAAAAGCAGCACGGGTTAAGAATATCAGCAAGCAAACGATGGGGACGTTGGTTGGACAGTATATTGAAAATACCAACCTTGATAGCGAAGCTATCTCATCAGAACCCGAAGTTATCGATGACGCATATTTATCTTTTCGTTTTCACTTAGAATGCGACGCTACAAACTATGAAGCAAAAAAAGTACGCTTAGCCAATTTAGTTTCAAATAGAAATAAGCTGGTCCATCATTTACTACCGAGATTTGATAGTAATTCTGTAGACAGTTGTCGGATTATTGGAGATGAACTTGACGAGCAGAGTAAAGAAATACGGGAAGAAATTGAAGACTTAAAAGCCAATGTGAGTGCCTTAGATAGGGCTAAAAATCTTCTTGTAAGCTTTCTCAATTCAGAGGAAGGCAAAAAAATCATGGAATATTCTTATTTAATAAATACTCCCTTAGTCATAATGTTAGGGAAGATTGCCGTTCAAAGGCAGAGAGCAGATGGTTGGACATTGATAAATACTGCAGGACAACTACTAAAGCAACATCTACCTGAAGAGGTTGCGGTATTGAAAGAAAACTATGGACATAAATCGTTAAAGAGTCTCATCCTTGCAACTGAGATATTCGATATGCATGAAGAGACGACAGATAAAGGCGGTACTAGAGTCTTATACAGATTGAAATCTGGATGTGAATTGTCATTTGCCAAGCCTGCGGATGAACAGATCATATTGACCTCAAAGCTAATCTCTAACTCTGGTGATTAGTGATAGTTCAGTAACTACATCTCTCACCAATCAAATCTTACTGAACTACGATCTAGTCCACCTCAAAAGATCTAAAAGTTGTGGTATTCGATCATAGATCGAAGCGCTAAATCCTTACCAACTACATTGCAGGTTAATCCTTTAAAATCAGTAAATAACAATCTAAATTAAGAGAGCTTTTTTTTAGCATTAATCAATGCTCATAAAACAACAACCAACCTCCCCAAAATTCTCATATGTAGTGAAGCATTGCGCGTCACCGCCCCCGCAGTGAATCGAGCCGGAAGGACCCGTGATGATAATAGGTCGCATCTAGCTCTGATGATAGCCATTCTCATTTGAACAGACCGCGCCTAACCTATTGACAAAGATGATATTTCACAACCAAACAACTCGTCGCGATAGTACTTGAGTTTCGCTATCGACTCCCGAATATCGGCTAAGGCTTCATGCTGATACTGCTTAGCCTTAATCGCATTACGCTCAACCTCAGGCGCCCAAGCTCTAGCTGCGAGCCCTAGTGCTGATATGTCTAGCTGCCTGTAATGCATGTACTCATGAAGCTCAGGCATTTGGCACATGATAAACGAACGATCAAACATGATTGAGTTACCCGCAAACACCACACCAGTCTTAGCTTTACGGTCATGCTTAGGTATTCCCAGTGCTTTCAGGTGTTCGAGTACCATCTGCTCAGCCTGTGCTAACGATACTGATGAGGCACGAACAGCAGCTAACAACCCACTCTTGGTATGCACATCTATCGCCCACTCATGTGACCTTGCAATGTGTTCATCGTCTTGATGCACAACAATGTGCAGCGCTTCACCCACTTGGTTTAGCTCACTATCAGTCACGATAAAGGCCAGCTCAAAGATAGGGTAATACTCCATACCCAGCATCCCATTGTCTAAGCGGCCGTTCAGCCCACCCGTTTCTAAATCACCAAACAAAAAGAATTGCTCCATCACCCACCTCACTTTGCTAATTGAATCTCTGCCCTTCTCAACCAATACACATACGACTTCTTACTGTCGAACCCCATCAATGCCCACTGGCCTTTGCACACGTAACAGGTGCGAATCGCCCGAATACAGTTTGGCGATAAGCACTCAATCATCCTATCGAACTGGACCACCTGCTTAGGAACGCTCAACTCCCTAACCAACGCACATCCATAAACTTGCACCTCACCTAACTTATCGCAAGCACTGCGATTAGTGAAACCTTTACCGAGTTCTTGGAACGCCCAATAACGCCCCCAGGCATTGAGCCCAGCACGAAGGGCTTTCATGTTAATAACCTGCTCTTGCGCATCACATACTCGCATTAGCCACCTCCGTGATCTGGTCTATCGATAAATGGAATACATCATCCACTATTGAGCGCAGGTGGTTATAAGGCACGTTACTCTTGCCATTCTCCCATCGCTGATACGTTCGGCGGCTTATCCCGTAAAACGCCGCCACTTCGTCCTGAGAAAGCCCCTTGATCGCCCTGCCTGTTTTTAGAATTTTTGCAGCTGGATGACTCATAAAACCACCTTATTTAGTGCCATTGCATACTCTTGTAAGGCTGATGCAACGATCATCACAGCCACCCACTCACACCAAGGGTTTGAGCACTCCCAACATTCGCAGACGATCTAGGGATTATCTCGGGCGCAACCTCACTAAAACCGAGCGAAATTAAATGCGCGTGATACGCATCAAGCGCACTCAACATGCCCTTATCCAACGTCGAATGAACATAGGTACGCAAAAGCACAGGCAAGGCATGATTAAGCAACCGCTCACCGACCATAGTATCAACACCCATATCTTGGATAATCGTGCGGCAAAGCTTGCGCAAATCATGCGAGGTAAACTCCTTAAACCGAATCGTCTCACTCCAATAATGCGCAGTGCGCTGGCTAATAGCGCCAACATCACCCGCAAACAAAAACGCCCGCTTACCCACATTTTTAAGCTGCCACTGCAAATAATGCTGGATCAACGCCTTAGCCGTAGGCGTTAACGGTAGCCGGTGCTCTTGGCGGTTCTTCGCGTTCGCCGCAGGAATAAACCAAAACTCACCCGCAAAATGCTCCCATCGTGCCAAACGGGTTTCACCAATGCGCGTGCCGAACATCAGCATCAGCATAAACAGCATCGCAACAGGCATCAGCGCATCACGCAACGCCACAAACAACGGCCCGAGGTCCGACTCCATCAAGCGCGTATCAGGCTTAGGTGATAAGGTTAAACTCATCGTCACTCGATAACCCATCAGAGGATTAAGTAATAACAACCTAAAATCCGCCGCCAAACTCAACGCCCGCTTAAGCACATTCACACTCAAACGAATGTAATGCGGCGCATAACCCTCATTCAGCATCAGCTTCACCAACGCACTATCCACCACCAAAAACGACAACTCAGCCAAGGCCACATCACCCAACTTAGGCAACAACTGCTTACGCATAATCGACCTACAGTTATCGCGCCAACTCAGGCTTAAGGTCGTATTACCATCCAAATAATCCCCATACCACAACAGCAAATCAGTCACAGTCGCAAACTCACCGCGCAACACGTCCGCGCCCGCACTGCGCTTAGCCAGCATCACAGGTAAATCCGCTAAAAACGTCTTAATGCACATGCTCGGCCACACGCCTTGCTTCTTCCAAACCGTCTTATCGGCCTCATTAATCACCAAATGCACACTCGCCTTCGTCCTATCCGCCGTCGCCCGTAAACGCAGCTCAGGAAACTGCGGGTCCCTAAAATCCCGCGTCAAACCGCCACGTAACCAACGGCGCAGCGCAGCATCGTTCAACTTACCTACCTCAACCCCGCTAGCAGCCATCGTTTGCCCCCTTAAGCCCTAGGTTTGCCCGTAAATTGGCAATAATCGATTTCGCCTTGGCCGCCTCAGTGGGCCGCGTCACCGTTTCAGGTAATGCCTTTGGCAACTCAACATCGGTCAACTCGCCACGGCTAAAGCGCCTGCATAACACTTTGTAATTGCGCTCAAAGGTCATTAACACGTCCTTTTCAAGCCCAGTTGCAAACATCCAACTGCCCGTCTCGCGCACCGCTAAGCGCACCACATCATGGCTCCACGTATGCTTGTCGGGGTGATGGTAATGGCGCGCAGCCTCCTTAAACGCCGCCTCCAACTTGGGCAGCCCCAAATCACAAGCCGTGGGTTGGCACCACAGCGCAAACTGGCGTGGTGTCGGCCAAAACTGCCTGTCGCCCTGCTCGCGTCTAGCGCGATTCAGCCCCGCTTGCACTTGCTCGCGGCTCGCAATGCCCTGCGCGGCCAAGGTTTTAAGCCACTCACCTTTGTGGGTCGCTTCGTCCTCAGGCCGTGGCGCACTCACCGGAAACAACACCCGCAACTTGCTAAACACGCTGTCCACAATCGCCATATCCATTGCCGTCGGCTCGGGTTGCGCCACCCGCGCGCCCTGCCCAACCAGCGGCTGGCGTATCAAGGTCTGCAGTGATTTCATGCTCGTATTTTGCTTGGCAGTCATATCAAAGGGTCCTCTGGGTCGTACACCGCATGGCGCCAATCCACTTGCCCAACGGCAGTTGCTATCGGTCTTGGCAACGGCGTTAGCCAATGGCGTTCGCGGATAAACTTGGTAATACCCAACACAAACTGGCCGTTCGCACTAAAGCCCCAACTGGCATCCAGCGCCGCAGCCTCCTTCAACCACGTCACCGCCAACACACAATCGGCGTCGGTCAGCTTTTCACCCTTCCACGCTTTCCACGCAGCCGAATCCGACCCGCCTTTGCGATGGGCGGGATACGCTTTGAAAAACGCATTGAAAACCGACTTAGCACTCGTAGCTGGACAACTATCTTTTAAAGATTCCTTGATAGGTTCAAAAGAGTGATAGATTCCGGTGCTATCTGGTGGCACAGGGGGTGTGCTATCTGGTGGCATACCTATGCTATCTGGTGGCACCCCTTCGGTGCTATCTGGTAGCACAGGGGGTGCTACCTCGTAGCAGATTGAAATCGTGTAAATATTGGTTAAATTTCCCTTAGGTCCCTTACGATTTTTAATCGTCACAAAACCCATATCAACCAAGGCCGCAATATGCTTTCTCACTGTGCTATGACCAATCTCGCACTGATCTGCAATATGCTGATGGCTCGGCCAACATTCACCATTATCGTTCGCGTTGTCGGCCAGCTTAATTAACACCAGCTTACGCAGTGGATTACCCACCTTGGCCTTCATCGCTTTTACCATCAATTCCATACTCATAAACCCCCCCCAAACGGAGTAACCCACAAAGCCGAATTGACGCAACCCCCATGCTTTCGTAACATGTAATCGCCTCACATAGGTATTAAGCCCGCGCTCAGTCGCCAAACTTCAGCGGGCTTTCTTATTCTCGATAAGTAATCGATGCGTGTTCGTGTACCGTCATCAACAACCCGCCTTACCGCCATGACTCGCTAAATACGGGTACGCCAGCTCTAATGCCGCCATGCTCGCTTGCGTGGTCGCCGCCGACTCTTTTAACTCGCGGTGCGCCGCCACTAACTGCTCGCGCTTGGGCTCCTCACCCAAATGGATCACCGCCACTTGCGCCTCGGCGTTCTCTTTGGTGAGCGACGCTGCCATATCGGCCACATGCAACACATGGCCGTCATTCATGCGGTCCGCAATGACCGTCACCCCAGTGCAACCAAACACATCGTTGAGATACTGCACTCGCAATTGCTCGGGCAATGCCGCCACCAGTGCTTGCTCAACATGAAACAAGCGATCAACCTGCGGGTGTTGGCCCTCGTACTGGCCAAGCCAACGGAACAGCTTTTGGGCATTGATCCGCGCATCGTTGTGCACGTCTTGAGTACTCGCAAAGCTAATGCCCTCCGCCGCCAACACCTCGCTTAGCCCGAGACGTTCAACTGCCGCAACAAAATCTATCGCCAGTGCAAAGCGTGTCATCTTGGGTAACTCCAACACCCGATGAATCGTTTTCATCAACAAATTCAGACGGCTTTCTCTTTTACGTGAATTGATTTTCATGTGTACTGTCCTCCTTCAACCTAAAGTGAATCTAAGCCACACTCGCGGGCTCAGGGTTATCTAAAACAACGACGGGGTTAACTTTGAGTGCACCATCAGTTAGGCGCTCAATTTGATAAGCGCGGAGTTCGGGAACGTCATCGCCCCACTGAGAAACGGAAGCTGGATTAATACCTAGTGCATTCGCTAGTTTCGATTTCCCTTTGAAGTATTCGACGGCAAGCTGAGTTTTCATTTTTAACCACCCTAAACTTAAGTTTTCCTAAGTATCAGTATAAATAAAACCTAAGTCAAATTGATTTAAGATAACTTATATGAAAACACTCGGTGAACGCTCTAAAGAGCGAAGAAAGATAATCAACCTGACTCAACTCCAACTTAGTAAAAAAGTCGGAGTTTCAAGTGTTACCATTTCACAATGGGAATCAGGTGATACATCTCCAAAAGGTGAAAACCTCTACAAGTTGGCTCAAGCACTTCAGTGCTCACCCGACTGGTTGATGTTTGGTGATAGTAAAAACACGAAAAAACCAGAATCGAATGCTGAATGGGCAGGCGGTTTTGATCTATGGGACAACGATAGTCCACTAAGTGAGGATGAAGTCGAAATCCCCTTTTACGTGGATATCGAACTGTCAGCGGGTGAAGGCATTGCAGAAGGTGTTGAGTATAAAGGCCCCAAGCTCCGCTTTGCTAAAAGTAGCCTTAAGCGCCAAGGCGTAAACACAGATCATGCGGCCTGTGTCAAAGTGAATGGCAACAGTATGGAGCCAGTATTACCCCACGGCTCAACGGTGGGTGTCGATACCTCGGCCACCGAGATCATCGACGGTAAAATGTACGCCATTAACCACGATGGCATGATGCGCGTCAAAATGCTCTACAAACTCCCCGGTGGTGGTCTGCGTCTACGCAGCTACAACACCGATGAGTGGCCAGACGAGCACATCAATAACGAACAACTTAAAAACATTAAAGTGATTGGCAAAGTGTTTTGGTATTCCGTTCTGTTGTAAAGCATTTGCAACTCGAAAATAGCTTTTCCAACGTATTTTAGTATAATCCTGTTAAACAATTACGCTTATTAGCCAGATTCAGCTTAACTATTCTATTTGCAACTAAAGTATGTAACGCCTCGTTAAGAGACAAAAAATGTTGGCTAAAATTAGCGACGAAGGAGCAAAAGCCGACTGTTTTTTGTCCTTTTAAACGACTTGTTAGCTATTACTGAGCGCGTGTAATTGAAACTTTAACACCAATAATAATTGATAAAGCAAAGAGCAATAACGTGACCCAAAATGATAGGCCACTAAAAATACGCTCATCATTTTTTTTGACTCTATTATCTATATCAATAATGTTATTTTTAATAACTTCAACTTCCATATTGAGCTGTTTTAAAGCCAATACCTTTTCAGGATCTTTTATAACAAGTTTACTTAAATCTGATACTAACTCTGTATTTTTATCAGTGATGTTTGAAACCTTTTCAAGCTCAGCAATAAAGTGAACTTTATCTTTACCTGAAAGAGTTTCAACCGCTGTTGTATATAGATTTAGTTGATTTTTTATATCTTCTAATTGAGTAGATAGTTTTACTACAGTCTCCTTGTTAACTTTATAACTTTGAATAAAATTAGCAAAAGGTTTTGCACCTAAAGCAATAATTAGCAACATTGTTAAAATTACAGGTATTAAATAGTCCATTAATTTATCTAACATTGTAATCATGAGTTTCCTTGTAATAGCTAACGTTTGTTAAGGGGCGGGCTTTAGCCCGTCCCAGTGAGCGCAGCGAATGATCTTGAACCAGTTGTTAGAAGCAAATGATCCGCATAAGAATATTAAGGCTTATGTGGTAAGCGTGTAAATGCCTTGAAAATAAATAGCTGATGCAACTTTGCGTAGCATTACTTATCACCACCACTATCAGCTGATTTTTTTTCCGAATTGATAAGCAGATCGTTTTCATCTGGAAGCGCTTCTTTAATTCTTTTTAGGTCGTGATAGCCAATTTTCTCATATGCATTATTAAGCGCTTGAATAATTGTCTCGACATCATCTCTTTTGATGGCGATACTCTCTTTCAATTCCTCAATTCGATACTCAGACTTTAGTTCTATAATTTTTGCCATCGAATTGAATGACAATATTAGCGCCTTAATGGATGGGTATATAACTGAGAATGCCAAAGAAAATATCAAGGGGTAAATTAGCCCTTGCTGGAGTTCAGGCTGCACGGATAAGACCTCATTAATAAGTGCAGTCCCTGAGTTCTTAGATGTAAATAGAACGACTAACGGCTTCCAGTTGCATATTATTGCCGCTATTGAGTACGAACCTAGAATAGGACTTGATGCTCGCTCCTTTATGTTTCCTGATACAGATGCTAATAAATCTTTCAACATGGACATGATCTCTCGCTATAAAATTTCTAACGCCAAATTAAGGTGTGAAGCACGCAACCACAACACTCAATTTGAACACCGTAACCACTGAACTAAACTCAAATCAAAACTACCAAACGTGCTGAATCACTCTTAAATTTTTTGTTATACAAAATGGTCGCAGCACCACTTATGGTTGCATATCTCTAAACGCTTTATCATCGTCATCGCCTTTATATTTAAACAAACATAAAGCAGCAGATATCAGTGCCATTCGAGCTAACTCTTCAGCCAATTTCCTTTCTGACTCTAGTGACTCTAATCTGTCGTAATAAGTACCATGTAAGACCTTTGAGCGTCCGTCGTCATAGATTTGCTTAATTAACTGCTCAAGAGTTTTAGGTTTATCTCCTTTAACAACGATATCACTCCCGTTAGCTCCAAGGAGACTTGAAACCATACCTGAAATTCCAACATACTTCCCACCATTAGAAAGGACGTCTAAACTCGTACCTAGCTTTGCAATAGCTACTGAATCACTTGACTCTCGACATGCTTCAGCATACCAATCTAAACCTGTAGCCCAACGCATAACTAGCTTAGGATAAGAGTGCCGTTCCGGATTTAGTAATCCATCTAAAACGAAAGCGATAGAAGGAATCCATGATTCAATAGTCGTCATGGCTTCCTCAAGCCTATGTTTGGAAATCATATTCACCCTGTCACTTAGCCCTGATCCCGGAAACCAAAGATTGCCGTTTGTTTCAATTAGACGATGTGTGTGAGTAGGACCTAACCTCTCTTCATGAATAGCTTGTCGTAAAAAAGAAGATCGACCACCCAAAAGTAATGACAGCGAATCAAGAGCACTTTTTGCAACTATTCGAGCAAGTTTGCGAGAATAGTCTCGTTCAAAACCATTAACAGTAACTTTTATCAATGCTGGGCAATCTTTTACTGCATGGTAAACATCAGAAGCCAAGCCTAGAATTTCTTTTTGATGGTTAGTGCTACTTAACGCATCTTTGAGCAATTTTTTCCAGTTATTATTAGCTTCGATTTCACCTAAATAATTATCTTTACCTGATTGAGGAAAATCGACTGTATCGATCCAGTTTTCTCGACTGATAAACAGTACTGGCCCCAATCGAAATGGAGTTTCAGACTCGACACCTAAAGTCCAAGCGGGGAAGTAATGTGTAAAAGATTTAACACTTTCAGAAATAACTCGCTCAATCTGTTGCTTAAGAGTTTTAATTGCTACCTTATCACCAGCCATATCATTTTCGTCAAAATCACCCACTGCAAACATATTTGCGACAACCTGCTGTGTGACTTTAATGTAACCTCCAAATTCGATCTTTGGTAAACGCTTATCACGATTCTCGAATATAACTGTTGCAAGCTTTCTAAGATAATCATTAGCTTTAGGTGTGAAGTTTATTTGATATCCATGAGTTTCATCTGTAACAAAACAAGGAAAGCCTTGTTCTTTCCCCCAAGAAAATGCTTCGGAATGAATATATTTCAATTCAATAACTAATGCTGTTAGATGCTCTCTAATACTCATCAATAAATCTAACCTCTAATGCATACTTTAAATTTTGTATAAAATTTTATTAGTGCGCATGCGTGTTTATCTCATTAGACCAGTGAAAACGCGCACAGTTAACTATCTGTATGCAAAGAACTTATCATCTTTTTATCCAATAAACCATCCGGAAAAACGCGCATGCGCGTTTTCCAAACCTATTAACCAATTTTGGGTAAGTATATCCACATGATTTTAAATGGTTTATTAATTTTAGGCTGGAAAAACGCGTAAAACATGAGTTAAAAAACACTCAAAAGTATCTAAATTTAAATACGACTGTATTCCCATACATTGCTAGTCGCTTTACGGTAGGGCCAAACATTAGCCAAATAGATGAGAATTTGTAGAGTTACAGGTGAGGGAATTTTCGATTGTTCTAACGAGCCAAAACACTTTTGGGGCATAAAAGAGCAATCTGTCTTACACATAAAAAATAGCCTTATCTAATATCACCATAAACCCTCTTAGTTCAATCGCTTACTCCATATCTGTACTCGTTCAAAAAACAGCCAAATCAAAAATAACCAAAAAAATTTTAAGTTTTCCTAAGTTTTAACTTGACCTTTAACTTAGGTTTTCCTAAGTTGTATTTAAGAAAACTTAAACAAACTACAAAGGACAGGGAAATGATTCTAGCGAAAGTTCACACCACACCTAAGCAACGCGATGAGTTTCGGCTACTGGTTGCAATACGTTTTGCCTGCTTGATGGCGCTGGCCAAGGGCCATACCGACCCGATGGATTGCCTACGGGTGCAAGCCCGATGCGCCGAGCTGATCAAGCATTTTGCCTATCACCACCCAAGCCCTGCGTTTTACCGCCAGTTTATTCGCCACACGGGCGAACTCGGGCTCAACTTCAGCCTGCGCTTTACCGAACCCCAACAAGGTTTGTACGGCAAGGTGATGGTGTGGCGTAACGAACAGGCGGCCACTAACGTGCATCCGCTGCAACTCACCCAAGCGGAGCAACCAACATGAGCGGCATCAACACCGCGTTTTTGCTTATGGCCCAGTTCAACAAAGTAATAGTGCCACTGGATCAAATCAGCAAAGAGTATTTTGGCCTCGAACCGCGTACCGCGGCCAACTATGCCAAAGCCGGCCGCTTGCCCTTAGCCGCCTTTCGCACCAGTAACAGCAACAAAGCGCCTTGGATGGTCAATGTCACCGACCTTGCCGAATACCTCGACAAGCAACGCGACGCCGCCAAGCAAGATCAAATCAACTTAGCGTAATCAGCGGCTCAGTGGGGAGGTATCTATGTTTTTTGTTTACGGCGTGTCCATGACCTTAGCGAAAAATCAAGCGGCCAAAAAGTGCTGCACCTCAGTAGGTGCGCACCCTAACCGCCGTCAACTGAGCCCCGACGAGTACCAAGCTAAGTTGGATGATATGGCGCAGCACTTGTTTGAAACCATGAAGCCACAACGCCTGTCGCATTCGTTATCGACGCCCGCGCTGTGCCAGCAATATATCGTGTTAGCCATGACCCAAGAAGCCCACCGCGATGTGCATATTCGCTATCACAAGCTCTCGGACAAGGTGAACCCCAAAACCAAGAAACCCATCATCAATCTGGTGGTGTTTAACGGCGAAGCCGCAGCTTAGAACTGCGGTGTGTGATGACGAGAGAAGGAGAGCAGCATGTTAACTGATGACAAACCACTACACAGCGATATCAAAATCGGCGTTGGCCATATCGTCGCGTTTAAGGAAGGTTGGATGTTGCCCGGTGGCAAGTTTACCACCGACCGCACTGTCGCCATTCGTGCCGCCAAAGGTCTGCACCGTTTCTTGGTTAGAAGATAAGGAAATCAATATGCTGACGTTATCCCCCGCTGATTTTGATGAAATCGAACTGGTGTCCGGCTACCAACTTACCTGTAGCAGCTGCACCAATACGTTATTTATCCAGCGTAAGCACCGCAATGTAATAACAGATATCACCGAAAGCCTAAGCCAATCTGATTGGCAAAAGGCTATCAACGACAATGAGTTCTTTCCATGTGTCTGCCCAAGATGTGTTGCAGAACTCAAAGAAAACGAACTAGAACAGGGAGAAGCATGATGGAAATGTGCTATTCAATGCCCGCTGTGATGGGCGTACAAGGCGGTAAAGTGTTTTACACCGTGATCATGTCGATGCGTGTGCTGGTTCGTATGTTACGCATTGACGATGCCGGCAGTGTGCTCGACCGCAGCCAGCGCAAAGTTAACCCTGCCCGTGCTAAATCCATTGGCAATTACATGGTAACGAATCCAACGGGGTATTTTCTGCCAGGCATTATCGGCGTGGTTGAAGTGCCAACAGGCGGCGATGCGCCAAAGTTCGAAGCGTCCGAAATTAGTGGCGTGGTTGGTGTATTAAAAGTTGGCCTTGATTCGATTATCAAGTTGTTCGATGGCCAGCACCGCGCCACAGGTATCGCAAAGGCATTGGAAAAATCACCGGAGATTGCCCAAGACTCAATCTCTATCACCCTGTACATGAATTTATCGCTGCAAGAACGCCAGCAAGCGTTTACCGATATCAACCAAAATGCCAGCAAGCCGCCTCAAGGTTTGTCAGATACCTACAACCATAGGGATGAGCTATCAAAGCTCACCATGGATTTAGTGAAACAAATCGACTGGATGCAAGGCCGTGTTGATTTTGCGACAAACAAACCGACTGCACAGAGCGAATTTTATTGGTCCTTTAAACAAATTAAAGACGCCACGGCCATCATGCTGGGTACCAAGAAAAACGTTGAGCCCTACCACGCCACCCTTGCCTATGACTTTTGGAACACCATGGGCGCAGCCATGGAGCTCCAATCCCTTGGCAGTAAAGAGCGCGAAACCAGCTTATTTACCACGACAGTAATGCTTAAAGCACTGGCGAGCGCCGCAAGCGAGGCTGAGTCCATCGGCCAACGCCACTGGCGCCACGCTTACCAAAACCTCGTTTGGAGTCGCAACAGCCAAGACTTTACAGGCCGCTGCATTTGCCCCAAAACAGGCAAGTTACTCGCAAACGCCGATGCCGTGACACTGACATCAAACCTCATTCTTAAAACGATGCAGCAAAAACTCGACCCAGTTCGCTCCAGCGTTGAAAGAACGTTTTTCCCTGAGGTGGCAGCATGAACCCATTATTCTACCTACGCGATTCGCGCGGCAATGTTGGCAGCACTTGCATGTTTTGGGCAGACCGTGGCGGCTATACCAGCAACTTAGAACTAGCTGAGGTGTTTACCCTTGAAGAAGCACAGCGCCAATTTAATAGCCGTCACACTGACATTCCACTTAGCAAGGAGCTTGTCGATGAGCAATCAACCGTGCGCGTTGATCACCAGTATCTTGGCGATGAGGGTGAAAAGTCAGGCTGTGAGGAATACGTTATTCGCATTGGGGATCGCACTGATGGCAATGATGTTTATTGGCTAACAGTCGATTTTAGCTCTGTAAGTTACAAGGCATCTGCCGTATTTGCATACCAAGTTGCGCTAGTCAGAGTAAACGAACTCAAGACACAAGGTATCGTTGCCACTATCTATGCAAAAACCGACATAGACGCCATCGCGCGCCGCACTTTCCAAGCCGCAAATATCAACGAGCGCAGCATGATCACTGCTGCTGGCATTCGTAAACCCAAGCGACCACGCACCCGCCGCACCACAGGTAAAACGCGTGGCAATTGCCCACATTGTGGCTGCATTACTTGGGGATTAAATCCTTACGAAGCCTATAGCTGTGCTGATCAATATAGCGAACGCATGGAGCTTGATTTCACGTTATCTAAGCCCTACTTCACCTTGATGTGCGATCAACAACAAATCGAAGTGAAGTACACCCCAAACAACTATCACGGTTGGGGCATTTGTAAGTCTTTTAACGCCATCGAGTGCAGCGACTTCGGCCAAGCCGACGCCGAAGTATTCGCACTCAACGCAGAATCAAAACTCAGGATAAAAGGAGAAGCAGCATGAGCACACCCAAGATTAAAGCGTTTCAAGTACAAGAACATTGCGAGGGCGCAGCGTGCATTGTGTTTCATCAACATGCTGCCGCCGCTCGCCGCATAGGTGCGGGCGAACTCAATCTGACGTTTGAAGATGATATGTCAGTTACTCGCTGCCCTGAATATGACCAATACGCTGAGCAAGGCAACGTGCCTTATCAAGTGTTACTGGCTGATGGTTGGTGTTTTACCTGTTACCACTGCGGCAACCCAATTAAAGCCGAAGACGATGAAGGCAATGCGACGGACATTGAAGCGGTGATCTGCATCGGCGAGGCGTTTTATTGCAACGCGGCGTGCCATTCACATAAGCAAGCTGACATCAGGGAACACAATGCTAAGGCCGAAGCCTTTAAGCAACAGCTGTTATCACTGCGCCCTGATCTGACCTTCACGGCGTTTAACGGTGCATATCCACAACTGTATTGCACTGCGACATTTACTTTTGAAGGTGCTCAATATGGCGGCTCAGTGGCCTATGACAAGGCTGGCGAGCTTGATTGGCGAGTATCAAACACTGATTTGCCCGCATGGCAAACATATCAAGCACAGCGCCAAGGAGAAGCAACATGAACCCGATACAAGCAGCAACAGTTGAACGTGAAGAAGGTTATTGGACCCATCCAGATATGCCCGAGTGGGATGAAGGTGTGACCCGTGTGGAGTGTGAAGCATGGGCGGCGCGCCAAGGCGGCGAGTTTGTAGCGATTTGGTTTGAACTCGATGCGCCTGAAAATCTGATCGAGCGCTACTTTGACGAGGGCGACACCGATATCAGTGACTGGCACCCCGTTTGCGACAAGGCCGGATCATTCCTGCTGAGTATTCACGACACAGAAGATGGCCCCGTCGCGCTATTTTTTGCACCGAAGGACAGAGAGGTGGCGTGACGTCCAAAGCATCTCCCCTGCGAGGTCCTGCCCCACAGGGGCGATGCTGCCTTTGCTTGTTAAATGCTTATACTTTGATGGTGCCATTGGACCACCCCTCTACTAGCTGGCCAATATTGGTTGCAACCTTTTGAAACCTACCCTCAATTGGATAGAAAGCCCAAACCCCAGGCTTATGGATACGGTAACAAAACTCAATACCATCAGCACCGGCATGACCAATAACCAAGTGCTGATGTTCATTGCTTATAGTGACATCAGTTAACGGAAGCACTAACTGCAAGAAAGACTGCTCATCATAATGGCCACCCTCGTACCTTGATAAGTACTCAGCGCAATCATAATTTTCATCTAAGAATCTCTTGGCAAACACTCTGATTCCTTGGGGCATTTAACGCCCCAATAAGGGGCTGATAATGCTTGGCTAAACTGTGAAGCGGAGCGAAACTGAGCCAAGCTTTAGCAGTCCCGCACTTAATTGGCTTGTATGGATAATAAACTCACCTGATTACAAATAATTTCCAGTTTCGGGTAATGTGAGACCCAGGCTTTAGCTGCAACTAAAGCTTTCCTTGTCGTAGTTCGATTGAACGCTGGCTCCTCTATTGAGAGACCGATAACAAGAAAGAACGCGACAAAGGACTCCAAGCAAAATACTCGAATAGTCTACTGGGTCTCGAACCCGCATTTGCAAGCAAGAGTTAGCTTATTATGAAAACAACTTCTAATCAAAACATTAACGTAGGTGTTGATACTGGCAAGTTTCAACTCGACATTTATATCCGCCCTCTCAATATCTATTTCACTGTATCGAACGATGAAAAAGGGATTAAAGAGGCCGTCAAAACTATTAAAAAATACACTCCTGAGCGCATCGTTATCGAAGCGACAGGTCGTCTTGAAATGCCCTTCATTATGGCCTGCGCTGAGGCAAACTTACCTTTTGTCATCGCAAACCCTGTTCACATAAAACGCTTTGCTGGTGCCATTGGTCAACGGGCAAAAACTGACAAGCTTGATGCGCAACTTATAGCGCATTACAGCGAAGCGATTAAGCCGACCTTATCAACTTTAAAACCTGATTTAATGCGTGCTATGAGTGATTTAGTCGCAAGACGAAATCAACTATTGGTGATGCAGACGATGGAAAAAAACCGCCTTCAAATATTGCCAAAAGAACTTGAAATGACCATTAAACCTATTTTAACGGCGTTCAAAAATCAGATTGAAAAGATTGAAATAAAAATCGTTAAACTCATTGAGTCAAACCCTGATTATCAAGCGAAAAATATACTGCTTCAGAGTATGAAAGGTATCGGTAAAATCGCCGCAGCTTCCATCATCAGTAACTTACCAGAATTGGGTTATATCAGTAACAAGGAAGCAAGCGCATTGGTCGGTGTGGCACCGATGAATAAAGAAAGCGGGCGCTTTAAAGGCATGCGAAAAATACAAGGAGGAAGGCATCAAGTGAGAACGGTTTTATATATGGCAATGATGTCAGCCATACAATCTAACCCGGTTTTTAAGAGCACCTATCAGCGATTAGTTGCCACAGGGAAACCTAAAAAAGTGGCTATCATTGCCTGTATTAGGAAGATGGTGGTGACGTTAAATTCGATGTTGAGAGACGGTGCCCTATGGGAAGCGCCAAAAGCGATAAATTAGTTATTGACGCCATAGTCTCTTGTTAGGTGTATTATTGCATGCACATTATAGAATCCGAACTATAACTACCATGTTGTGTTTTATAATGTATTTCAAAGTTTTGACCACAAACATTACTATCTACAAAATTTTCACAGAAGAAATAATCCCCGTCGTGATTTACATACCAATGCGTAATGTTTTTTTTATTTTTTGATTGCAATGACACTGGAATGTCTATCACCTTATTCCAACCGTTAAGATCAAACTCACACCCTTTTGGTGGAGTTGATGAACAGCCAATTAAAACAAAAGAAAGTAATGATATTCGCCACACTCTAGATACACCTAACATGGAAGTGAGCGGCCTGCGCGGCTTTTCGCGCAGGTCCGCTCGACTGCAAGATTATGTTTCACGTTCACCGGAGCGCCTTTGCCTTGGCTTCAAAGCGAGCAGCAAGATCACTATCGGTGGCACCAGCAGCTAAGTGCCTACCATATTGGGACAATACCTCGCTGGCGTAAGCCTGTTCACGCGGGGAAAACTTTTCGGTCAATGGGAGCACACGCTCAAGATAACGGGCGCCATCGGACCACTTGTCTTGGGCGGCGAGGCTAACAGATAACTCAAGAAGACGACGACCGATCTTTTGTTCGGAAGGAACAGGCAACTTATCTTCTATTGCCAACGATTCCTTGAACAGTTGTTCGGCCTCTCCGAACTTGGATAGACCCCGCTTGATACGGCCGAGGTTGTAAAGCGCCTGAGATTTTAGCTCTGGGCCGAGGTTGCCCCAATCGGTATTTACCAGTGCTCGGTAGCAAGCCTCCTCAGCAACATCGAGGCGGCCGTTACTTTCGGCAACTGCGCATGTTTCTGAGTAATTGTCGAAAGTAGCGCGGTTGATCGGATTGGCACAGGCCCCAAGAAATACTGCAACCAAGGCTGCTACTGGAAATGAATAATTCATGCGTGCTCCAGTGAAACATAACGTCTTAAAAGTGCTCACACGCGTTTACCTATTAGACCAGTAAAAACGCGCATAGTTAATTACTTGTAATAAAAGAAAGTTATCAGTTCTTTAACAAAGAAACCATGCAGAAAAACACTGTTGCGCGAGTTCTAAACCTATTATCTCAAGCCGCGTTTCAATAAGTCATTGATTAAAAATAGTATAAACTGGAATCAGCCCTATAAGTGCGCACAACTATATTTGGTTATAATCCGTGAAATGTGATCAAATCGAATAATACTGTATACATAACAGCATCTAAGACTGAGTTGTTATGAATACAAAAAACAGTTTCTATGCACGAATGTGAGGAATAGGCAGCACGACAGGTAAGGCGGGGAGCTAGTAGCTAAGTGAACAACTGACCGACTGTTTTCATTGGAATAAACATTCTGACACGACCGTTGATTTCACAAAGCACCTCGAAACCATACTTGGCGTAGAATGATTCAGCTTGGCCAGTTAAACAATCGACAACAATGGCATAAGCTCGCATGTGAGCGTTAATTTCCCAAAGATATTCTAGTGCTTTGATTAAGCTAGCTTTACCTAACCCACTACCATGAAACTCTTTATGGACCGCAAGTTGAGCAAGCAGAAAGACCGGAACGGGATAGCGTGGTAACTTTTTACCCATGGCTTGCGGCAAGGTATCACGGCAAATTGAACTTGGTGCGATAGTATAAAATGAACAAATTGGGTATTTTTGATTGGGTAATGGCGTAGCAGCAGGTAAAACCATTGTTCGGCTAATACCTGCTTGCATGTGTTTCGCTGCTTGAGTTTGGATAAAATCGTTTAACTCTGCTTCGCCACAGTCAAATGATGCTCTATCGTGTTGTGATTTATCCAATTCTTTAAAAGTCTTGGAGTAACTCACTTAAACTCACCACGTTTAGTAAATGCAGCCGCTTCACGTAATGCCTTGTTCGGGGCCTTAGCCTTATCACAAGCCATTATGAATTGGTCGAATACATCAGCTTTAACAGTAATGCTTTCATGCTCAGCAATCACCTGAGTTGAATCTTCGTCCATTAAGCGAACAACGTATTCAGTTAAGCTTTTTAACCCGAGCAAAGCCGATGCTTTCTCAGCCTTAGCTTTGATCTCTTCATCCAAACGGATATCAAGTCTTGCCGTTGCCATAAAACCTCCTATCGTACGGAGTTAATCCGTAATGGGTTGGAGTATAAAGTTTAAACAACCGCAGCGCAACGTGTACGGACACAGTACGGATCCGATTTTTAGATTTGTGGAGGCTAATGCTTCGAATATGCAGCGTGTTGTTTACGTTTAGACCACAATTTGTTTATTAAAACTCCCTTACCCATAAAGGTGAACACGCTTTGTACGAGTGGTCTACTTGCATTAATTCATCTTTTTCGTTGAAAAAGAAGCTAATGCCCTCGATTATTACAGACGATGCAAATTTTTTATCGTCCCATGATTGGTGATTATATTGTTCTTTTACTTTCTCAATACCTAATTTGGATTTTGCAATCATTAAAAGCTCGTCTTTAGTAAGTGAGCTGTTCACAAATTGGGATAAAACAAAATTATCACGCTTTAATTTAGGGTGAGCTTCGATGGTGTAACTATTCTTAATGAACCAAAAAATGAGGTAAAAATTCAATAGCAAACTGAGAGAGAACAACACTTTTAGTAACATATACACCCATCCCTGATTAGTAGTTCTAACGCTGCAAGCGAGTCCAGCACCGAAGGTGCGAGCTGGCTTGCCTTGTTAGTTTTTCTTAGTTTCACGCAACTCTTGCGTTGCCGTTTCTGGATTAACCAATCCAAGAGAGTAATTACCAGAAATACTGGCTACCCCCCCAAGATAAGCAGCGTTACCAAGCTCAGCAGTTAAACGAACAAAATAAGTGTTATTGGCTTGAACATCGAGGGAGATTTGCAATGGTCCAGCGCGCCAGTTGGACATAATGCCACCCTCTTTGACTGCGATTATGGTATTACCTGGATTAAGATCCAATACATAGAAGCCGCCATTACTGATTTCAAAACTATCTACTCCATTTATCTGTACCGTAGGAGCTGCGGCGCCATCCAGCATGGCCCAAGGACGATAAAAATACACTTTAGCTTTATTTACCTCAGGCGCTTCAGTTTGAGTAAATTTGGGACCTGTTGCACTACAACTAGTAAGAGACACAATCATAACTAACGAAAAAATAAACGTCTTAAACATATACAAAGCTCCATCTCTACGAAAACTAACGCCGAGTTCAGCGGCAGTTTTTAAGTTGTGGTTTTATGGAACACTTTTGCGCAGCAAAACCATAAAACTGCGAGTTAAAACTGTCCAGCTCGGGCACGAAGTGCCGGAGCGATGCTGGAATAATATGTTATGTTAACAATTTAGAGGGTCTATGCCTATGCTTCGCACATGTAAAAATCCTATAGGTTCAATAATATATTTTTTACCATTTATAATAATGGATGGTAACTGGATAGAGTAGTTTTCCAATTTATACTCAATATCTCTTGAAAAAATACTTATTGACGCACCAGAATTAAAATACTTTTTACCGAATAGTGTGTTATAGCCAAAAAAGGTATTACCGCTTATCTTTGATGTTGGATTAACACGGAGATATTCATCCTTATTAGCTGATTCACCAGAATTAGCATTTGAAATATTCTCTGTCCGTGTGATTAATTCAGTAATTTTTACATTCCATATTTTGTTTGTTGTATTGTCAGTAATGACAATTTCGTCGCTCTCAAATTTAAAATATGTTCCAGATGGTGCAAGAATTGAAGCTGTAAAATGAAAATTATTAAACCTATCATTTTTTGCAGAACTAGAACTAGATACTTCGAGCTCAACTCCCCCACTAAGCTGTATTGATATTTCATCCGCAGGGCCAGAGCTTCCGCAGCCACTACTGTGTGTAACTCCTTCGCTATATATTGGCTTGTAGTAATCTCTAACTACAGGCGCACACGAGACAGATATTATTGAAAGAGAAATTATAAATACACATTTTTTGAAAAGCATATATGGCACACAATTTCCTTGGAAACATAACGTCTTAGTGCGCATGCGCGTTAACCTCATTAGCCAGTAAAAAACGCGATACAGCTAATCAACTGTAATACATGAAATTTATCAGTACTTTACCAAATACACAATCAGGAAAAACGTACATGCACTATTTTAACTCGTCTTTAAGCTGCTCAATCTGCCGATCGATAGATGACACCAGCGTGTCGGCCTCTTGCGCTGCAGCGACTTGTTCCTGAGCTAAGCTTTGCTGCCACGTTGCACCGGCTAAGTTGTTATTCGCATACTGTCGACTTTCACGCAGATTACGTAAGCGCTGATCACGCGCCGCAATCACCCGCTTGCGATCACCCTCAAGCCGAGTGATCTCTCGGGCAATGCGTTGTTTTTCGATATAGGTACTGATTTCTTTTTTCTTATCAGAAGTCGCGTTTGAACTCACGCTTGATTGAGAAATGCTGTCACTGCTTTTAATAAAGCTACCGATTCCACTTAAATCAACTGGCCGGCTATTTTCATCGCAGGGATCTGCTTGATACTTTCCATCAGCACATTTATAGACTTCAGCATTAGCCGAAAAAGTAGGACCGACCGTTAATATCAGCGCGAGTATTATTAAAGATTTTCTATCCATAGATCACCTCAATGTTTATTGAGCAATCATATCACCAGCGGGGAACCATGAAACAACTTTTTAAAATCGGTGATCCTATAGTGAACCACACTTTTAACCACCTCATATAAATCAAATGGTTAAATTAAAATCTTACCTATCCAACATGGGCGCAATGGAAAATGTCCTATCGATTGGAATAGCTGATATAACAGGGGGTTTACTCATTTTAGATTGAATCATTACACTCACATTTTAAGCTGTTTTTACACATTTGTGCATTTGTCTAATTGCCGGGCATCCTGTGAGGTATCCCAAATTATAAGATTGAGCGCTCAAGATGGTGTTCCCAGTAATTGACCTGAAAACACGTACTGAACAACACACTACAAATGCGTCGTTAGGGTGAAGCAAAAAAGTGAGACAGTTTACAGCGAACATCGTACTTTTACAAAGTCAGCTAAGACACTCAAGGCCAAGACACCTTTTTGATAGCACTCCACAATGCCGAAAATAGCCATATAAAATGGGATTACGTAAGACGCGATGGGATAGAGAGTTGAGTAGCAACGCCTTCTCACAAGTTCAAGTGCAAATAAAAGTCGAGTGACTCCATAAAAAGGCTAAAAAACTTTGCAGCATCGGCACTCATGAGCCACTATGAATGGGGCTAATGCAGCCGATATATTGCCATTTTTTGTATGTATGAGACGTAAAACAACGCTATTTGACGATAAGCGTCTTCCAAGCAAACTTATGAACCATCATACAAAACGGTCTAAACAATAAAGGACACGGTTATATGGAGCTTTAACTGCCTATAACTCAGATAAATGATAAGAATATCTTTAAATTAGCCTCACATTTATAGCTGTCTCATCTAAGCTGATAGAGTGTGATCAAGATTGCTGTCGATAAGCAACTTTTCTAATAGCCTTAAGCAATGCCATTACTCCATGGTTTAGGCTCAAAAGAGGACAAACTTAGGCATGAACGTTAATTTTATTAATCCTTTCCTCCAATCTTTGCTCAATGTCATATCTACGATGGCGAGCATGGATTTGACGCCGGGCAAACCCCAAATCAAAGTAGATAACTTAGCAAAGGGTGATGTATCCGGCCTAATCGGTCTTGTAGGACCCCAAACAAAAGGATCACTGTCGATTACCTTCGAACAAAAGCTTGTTTTGCAGATAATGCAGAATATGCTGGGCGAAAATCCGGGTAAAATTAACGAGGAAGTGACTGATTTAGTAGGCGAAATTACGAATATGGTGACTGGTGGCGCAAAAAATCTTTTGGGTCAAAAAGGCTATGAATTTGAAATGGCCACTCCTATGGTCGTATCAGGAAAAGGCCATACTATTTCCCATAAAGCTAATGGCACTAAGATTATCATGCCATTTACAAGCCCGCATGGTACTGCTTATATTGAAATATGTTTTGAAAACTAATAGCTTAAATGCATCAAGCCAGTCAGCTCAAAATACATTAAATATCCTGTCGCTCTGGATCTTATGTTTCATTCGCTTATTTAAAGCCAGATAACAAAGATCAGAACGGCTGGTTTACCGTAGCCTGAATTGAGGTATTTTTATCGTCCATTTTGCCGCCTAACACCAGTTCAGCACAGCTTCATCCTCAGTTCCAAAACATATTGCGTCGCCAACGGTGAACTGCAAACCACTATTTCTCTTATCTCAGCCCTACAGGTTCGACACTTCTCCCGCTAACAAATAACTATAATTCATAGTGTTATTTGCAGTAACCATTCGTGTAGAGGCAATTATTCATCCTGACACTTTACATAAAAGAAAACGGTGTTTAATCACCGTTTTCTTGCTAAAAAGTGTCCCAGAATACTTCCATTTGTCAGGGTTAAGCTAAGCAAACAGCAACCCTTGGCGTAAGCTTAGTAACTAATTCATAAGCGATAGTGCCGATATGTTCAGCGACTTCCTCCACGGGTAATGCCTTACCCCACAGCAATGCACTATCCCCAACTTTATCTTGCGCACCTTGACCTAAGTCAACAGTCAACATGTCCATAGAAACACGGCCGACTATGGGTACGCGGCGACCATTGACCCACACGGGTGTGCCTTCCGGTGCATTGCGAGGATAACCATCACCATAACCAATCGCCACGACACCTAAACGGGTATCTTGCTTCGCGGTCCAGAAACAACCATAGCCGACGGGCTGATTGGCTTTATGATTCCGTACCGCAATCAACTGTGATACTAATTCCATCGCAGGAACTAGCCCGTGATTCGCACCGCAATCACCAGTAACAGGAGATACGCCATAGAGTGCAATACCAGGACGGATCCAGTCGCCTTGGCTCTGAGGCCAATACAAAGCACCAGCAGAGTTTGCTAAGGTTCTAAATCCGGGCAAGCCTGCCGTTAACGTATTAAAAGCCGCCATCTGTACTGAGGTATAGGTGTTTTCAGGCTCGTCCGCACAGGCAAAATGTGTCATCAAATGGATCGGTTTTGCCACATTGGGACAGGCCATTAACCTTGCGTAAACCGTTGAAAATTGTTCGGGCGTAAAACCTAAACGATGCATGCCTGAATCCACTTTAAGCCAGACAGTGACAGGTTTTGACAACACAGTTTGCTCTAACATTTCAAGCTGAGAGCTGTGGTGCACTACAGTGTCGATATCATGCCCGACGAGTAACGGAAGATCGGTGGCACGGAAAAAACCTTCTAGTAATAACAAACGCGCTGTCACGCCGCCCGCTCGTAATTCTAAGGCCTCATCCAATCGTGCTAGGCCAAAGCCATCGGCATTGACTAAACAATTAGCGACATTCAATAATCCATGACCATAACCGTTCGCTTTAACGACGGCCATCACACGACTCGCTGGTGCCTGTTGACGCAACGCAGCGAGATTGGTTTGCAGTGCACTACTGCTAATTTCTGCACGGGGAAAAGGGTTCAAAATTTACCTTGTTTACTCAGGAAATAAAAAGTCACGGATATAAAAAATACATCAATACAGCTCATCTTCTGCAAACGCAAACTGACTGTTTTTAAACGTCAATTAATCTTCTTCAAACTGCGGCCCAGCATAATTATCGAAACGCGAAAATTGCCCTTGGAAAGTGAGCCGCACCCGACCAATGGGGCCGTTACGTTGCTTACCAATGATGATTTCTGCCGTGCCTTTATCTTGAGAATCGTTGTTATACACTTCATCGCGATAAATAAACATGATGAGATCCGCATCTTGCTCGATAGCGCCTGATTCACGTAAATCCGAGTTAACAGGACGTTTATCGGCCCTTTGTTCGAGCGAGCGGTTAAGCTGCGACAGGGCAATAATCGGGATTTCCAACTCTTTGGCTAATGCTTTCAGCGAGCGTGAAATTTCAGAAATTTCTAAGGTACGGTTATCTTTTAAGGCGGGCACCTGCATTAACTGCAGGTAATCTATCATGATCATAGATAAACCACCGTACTCACGGGCGATACGACGCGCGCGGCTGCGAACTTCTGTCGGGGTTAATCCCGAACCATCATCAATATACATTTTACCTTGTTCGAGCATGATCCCCATGGTCGATGAAACCCGCGCCCAATCTTCATCATCGAGCTGACCAGTACGGATTTTGGTTTGATCAACGCGGCCCAAGGAGGCCAGCATACGCATCATAATCTGTTCTGACGGCATCTCGAGACTGAAGATAAGTACGGGTTTATCTTCATTCATTGCGGCCTGTTCGCACAAGTTCATCGCAAAGGTGGTTTTACCCATAGAAGGACGCGCCGCAACAATAATTAAGTCGCCAGACTGAAACCCTGCGGTCATTTTATCCAGATCGTTAAAACCGCTCGATACTCCAGTCACACCGTTATGGGGGTTGTTATAAAGCTGCTCAATCTTATCGACGGTTTTTTCCAGAATGGTTTTAATGCCTTCGGGACCTTCATTAGCATTGGTTCGCATCTCGGCGATCTTAAATACTTTACTCTCAGCCAGGTCGAGTAATTCACCCGAGTCCCGACCTTCTGGGTTATAGCCCGCATCGGCAATCTCATGCGCGACGCGGATCATGTCACGAACGACAGCACGTTCACGGACGATTTCAGCGTAAGATAAAATATTACCCGCACTTGGGGTATTTTTCGCAATCTCACCTAAATAGGCAAAACCACCGGCATCTTCTAATTGGTTCTCAACTTCTAACTGTTCAGAAACAGTGATCAAATCGATCGGTTGCCCTAAATCAACCAATCTGTGCATGGCAGAAAAGATCATCTTATGTGAGCGAGAGTAAAAATCCTCTTTTACGACAGCCTCAGCGACCCTGTCCCACGCTTCGGCATCTAACATCAAGCCGCCTAATACCGATTGTTCAGCCTCAATTGAATGCGGTGGCAGCTTGAGTCCATCAAGTTGCAAATCTCTTGGCTTACTTTTAGGCTTAAAAGCACCTTGTTGTGACATTAACGCTCCCGATTTCCAACAACTTAACAAAATATGATATAAAACCCGCGTCAAGCAAACAGGATGTTTACACTCGCCTGTTATTTCATTCCAACGGACACTCTAACAATCAATAAGGAAAGAACATGCGTATTGCATTGGTTGCGGCCTTAGTACTGACATCCGGCATAGCAACTGCCGACGAAGGACAATGGCAACCTTATCAAATGCCTTCAATTGCAGACAAACTCAGTGAACGCGGAATCGATATTCCGGCAGAAAAACTGGCCGATCTGACAAGTTATCCAATGAACGCCGTGGTTGGGCTAGGCTATTGTACCGCCAGTTTTGTCTCCCCCCAAGGGCTAGTTGTGACAAACCACCATTGTGCCTACAAGGCGATACAATATAACACTAAGCAAGAGCATAACTACCTAGAACAAGGCTTTTTAGCAACATCGATGGACAAGGAACCCTCTGCCGGTCCTAACGAACGTTTATACATCACAGAAGCAGTGACCAATGTCACCGAGCAAATCAATAAAGACCTCAGCCAAGACCCGCTAAGTCGTTACGAAGACATTCAAAATCACAGTAAAGCGCTCATCAAAAGCTGTGAAGCCGATGCTAACTATCGTTGTAATGTGCGCAGTTTCCATAACGGCTTAGAATACTACTTAATCAAGCAATTGATGATCCGCGATGTGCGCTTAGTCTACGCACCACCTGAAAGTGTAGGGGGCTATGGTGGCGATATTGATAACTATGAATATCCACGCCATTCGGGTGATTTTGCCTTCCTACGGGCTTATGTGGGTAAAGATGGCAAACCTGCCGCTTATAGCGACGATAATATTCCTTACCAGCCAAAGAGCTACCTTAAGGTCAATGCCGATGGCGTAAAAGCCGGTGACGGCGTGTTTGTGGCGGGTTACCCTGGCACGACTAGCCGTTACAACCTGACCAGTGAACTTAAATTTGCCAGTGATTGGTTGTACCCAACCCAAGCTAAGCGCTATCAATTACAGATTGATACTATCGAGGCTATGGGACAAAAAGATGCCGATATCGCCATTAAGTACGCAGGTAATATGGCCTCAATGGCCAACCGGATGAAGAAACTCAACGGCCTATTAGCGGGTTTTAAAGCAACGGATATCATTGGCATTAAGCAAAGCCGTGAAGATAATTTTTTAGCTTGGCTTAAACAAAACCCTAAGCTAAATCAAAATCTCATTGCTGAGTTAGAAGTGTTACTCGCAGAGCAACAACAAGCGTTCCAAAGTAATTACTACTTTACCAATGCCCAATCTAGCACATTGTTAACCGCAGCAAACAGCCTCTACCGTCTTGCTAAAGAAAAACAAAAGCCCGATGCCGAGCGTGAGCAAGGCTACCAAGAACGTGATATTGCAATGCTAAGCTCACGTCTTAAACGTATCGATTCAAGTTTTGATGTCACTGTTGATAAGACTTTGTGGCTACAAGATTTAAATGCTTACCTTAGCCAATCAAATCGCGTAGCAACACTCGATGAAATGCTAAGTGTGAACACGAAAGATGCCGATCTAGCAGCTAAACTCGATGGTTTGTACTCACTCACTACGCTCACAGACCAAGCTAAGCGCCTCGCGTGGATGAATGCCGATGCTAGCGCTTTCGAAACCAGTGCCGATCCCTTTATTCGTTTAGCCGTAGCACTTTACGACACGAATATGGCACAGGAAAAGTCAGAAAAAATCTTAGACGGCAAGCTGTCTAGTGCTCGCCCTGATTATATGGCGGCCGTAATCGAATACTACAAAGCAAACAACTGGCCAGTCTATCCTGACGCCAACGGTACGCTACGGATCAGCTATGGCATGGTTGATGGTTATCAATCACGTGATGCGCTCTATAAACAGCCGTTTACTCGTCTTGATGGCATAGTCGCAAAACACACAGGCGTTGAGCCCTATAATGCGCCGAAAAAACTCCTCGATGCGATTAGCGAACAACGTTTTGGTGATCATCTGGTGAAGTCGGTTTATCAAGATCCCCGCGGCTGGATTTGCAGACTCTTCTCTTGTTTAGATAAACCAGAAGAATTTAACTCAGTACCTGTTAACTTCTTATCGAGTGTGGATACCACAGGTGGTAACTCCGGCTCACCAGTCTTCAACGGAAAAGGTGAGTTAGTGGGCCTTAACTTCGACTCAACCTATGAAGCTATCACTAAAGATTGGTTCTTCAACCCAACCATCACCCGTGCAGTGCACGTGGATATTCGCTATATCCTGTGGATGATGGATGAAGTGGATCATGCCGATAACTTAATCCAAGAATTGGATTTAGTGAGAAATTAATACCTTGAGCTAAATCCGTTGCTCTAAACAAAAAGCCGCTCACTGTTATGCAGTAAGCGGCTTTTATTTGGGCTCGTATTTTTAGCAGCGAATACACTTTGGGATGATGAGATTGAATGAGTAGGCGCGTATCACCTATCGCTTAAATCCATCGCAGAGCCGATATCAAAACCTAAATACACTCAAATCCTAAATTTCAGCCATAAAAAAACACCGCCGAAGCGGTGTTTCTCTTAAGATTAAAGCAAGGAGTAATTAAGCTTCTGCAACGATAGAAACTTTAACAACAGCTTTAACTTCAGTGTGTAACTGAACTTCAACTTCGAAGTCGCCAGTAGTACGCAGAGCGCCTAATGGTAAACGAACTTCTGATTTAGCCAGCTCAACACCAGCAGCAGTCACTGCATCAGCGATGTCACGGTTGCCAACTGAACCAAACAGTTTGCCTTCATCACCCGCTTTAGAAGCAATAACAACAGCTTCCAGTGCAGTGATTTTCTCAGCACGTAGGTTAGCAGCAGCTAATTCAGCAGCTAATTTAGCTTCTAATTCAGCGCGACGAGCTTCAAATACTTTAACGTTGCTTTCGTTAGCAACAACAGCTTTACCTTGTGGCAAAAGGTAGTTACGAGCGTAACCAGCTTTAACAGTAACTTGGTCACCCAAGTTGCCTAGGTTAGCGATTTTATCAAGCAGAATAACGTTCATTATCAAATCCTCTATATTCGATTAGGAATACTGCAATTACTGATGTAAATCAGTGTATGGCAGTAGAGAAAGATAACGAGCACGCTTGATAGCGCGAGCTAGTTGGCGCTGATATTTAGCACTAGTACCAGTGATACGGCTAGGAACAATCTTGCCGCTTTCAGTGATGTAGTTCTTTAAAGTAACGATATCTTTGTAATCAATTTCTGCAACACCTTCAGCGGTGAAACGGCAGAACTTGCGACGACGGAAATAACGTGCCATGTTGACAGTCTCCTAAGTTTTCAATTCGACATTTTCGGCATGGATGACTAAGCGGTTCTGACCATTACGCCCCTGTTGAAGCGTCATAAAGCCTTGCACTTGTACTTCCACACCTGCTTTCAGATCTTCTGCGACGCTTTCAAAGCGTGGGCCACTCAATATCACTTGAATTTGTACGTAGACGTTGCGGAGCATTTCGGCTTCATAACGCTGCGATTTGTGTTCCAACATAATTACACTGTGTGCAATACCTGCTGGGCTTTTAAAGCGTCTTGAACGAGTTATCGTTCCTGACAACACCAAGTTATTGGTGGTCACAGATTACCTTACTCAGCGATTTCTTCAGCGTGAGCTTCATCATATGAGCGTTCGCCAGCTGGGCCACGACGTGAATCGCGCTCATCTCTAGCTCTAGCCATTGGAGATGCTTCAGTAACGGCAACTTTAGTACGCATTACCATGTTACGCAGAACTGCGTCGTTGAAACGGAAAGCTGTTTCTAGCTCTTCGATCGTCTCTGCTTTAGCTTCAACGTTCATCAGAACGTAGTGAGCTTTATGCAGGTCAAGGATTGGGTAAGCCAGTTGACGACGGCCCCAATCTTCTAAACGGTGGATTGTGCCGTTAGCTTCGGTGATAACACCTGTGTAACGCTCAATCATACCTGGTACTTGTTCACTTTGATCTGGGTGAACCATAAATACGATTTCGTAATGACGCATTTATTGCTCCTTACGGTTATGTAGCCTCGGTATTGGCTCAGTCAAACCAAATGGAGGCAAGGAACGAAAAATAGTGACTGATTTGAGCGCGAGATAGTACAGAAAGCAAGCCAGAAACTCAAGCAATAACTTTGCCTCGCCAATCAATACAGGTATGATGGCGGTTCGCCTACATTCGGACGTCTGAAATCAGCTAACCAAGAATAAAACATAATGCTAAAAGTTATTGCGCCAATCAGTTTGTTTTTCCTTTCATTTCCAGCGCTTGCGCTTGTTCCACCTGATTATCAGGAACCGCCCAGCGATTTTACCGCGGAAATCGAAGCTGGCTTGCAACTGAACACAGGCAATACCGAATCCAGCAGTTTTAATGGTCGAACCCAACTGATTTACGATACAAAGCAAACCAAGCAAGAAGCCACACTAAAAGCCTATTTTGCCTCAGAAAAAAGTCAAACAACCTCCGAAAAATATGAGCTACAGTTACAATCGAACTATAAACTGACTAAGGGTTATGTCTTCGGACGTGGTGATTTTACTTGGGATCAATTCGGTAGTTACACACAAATATCGACTCTTTCGAGTGGTTACGGTTTCAATGCTATCAGTAGTTATAAAACAAAACTCAGTCTCGAGTTCGGCCCAGGTTATCGATATAACTTACCTGCAGAGTCGGTAACCATTCCCAACCCTGATGCCGAAAAAGATGTCATTCTTCGTACCGCTGCCAAATTCTCTCAAAAACTACAGGAATACAGCAGTCTCAATGCCGATCTCACCGCGGAAGTGGGCGAGAACAACAACACCCTCACCTTAGATATGAACTATAAAAATCTGGTGTTCCAAGATTGGGCATTTAAGATCGGTATGAACATCAAATACACTGAAGTGGTACCAGAAGGAAGCCAACCCATGGATACCATCACCACCTTCAACTTGCTTTACACTTTTAGATAACTCCTTTTAAAAAATACGACGAAATACATAGACTAACATGACGCTAACAGCCTACTCTGCTGGCGTCTATGTGAATGCTTTACAAGCATCCCCTTGAGTTGTCCCGACATAATTCAGTGATTTTTTGAGCAGAAATGCGCAATTAATCAAGATTTACCAACAATTTGCAACACAACATAAACACTAACCCCTGATATACTCACTCCTCATTATCAATCTAGTTTGTGTTTTCGGAGTTGTATATGACTAATCCGCTGCGCACTTTCGCCTCTTTATATAGCACCACGTTATTAATGGTATTAGCCGGCGGCTTGCTTACCACCTATCTTGGGCTCAGGCTCTCAGTGATGAATGTGCCACAAATATGGATTGGCGGCATGATGTCGGCCTACTATGTTGGCCTAGTGGCAGGCTCTAAGATTGGTCATCGACTTATCGCTCAAGTGGGCCATATCCGTGCCTTTGTCGCCAGTGCAGGCATAGTCGCGGCATCGGCATTAGGCCATGCTCTCGTGGATGAGCTAGCGGTTTGGCTGCTCCTCAGACTCGTGGTCGGCATGGGGATGATGTGCCAATACATGGTGTTAGAAAGTTGGCTTAACGAACAAGCTGAAAGTAATCAAAGGGGCACAGTGTTTGCGAGTTATATGATCGTATCTTACTTCGGCTTAATCTTGGGCCAAGGTGCGATCAGTATTTTCCCCGACTTAGGACTAGAGCCACTACTGCTTATCGCAATTTGTTTTTCACTCTGTATCGTACCGATCTCACTCACGCGTCGTCTTCACCCTGCGCCCTTAGTGCCAGCACCACTCAAAATTGCCTATTACTGGAAAAAAGCGCCACAAGCACTCACGACAATCGCGATTGGTAGCATGATAGTGGGTTCGTTTTATGGTCTCGCTCCCGCCTACGCCAGTAACTTAGGTTTACCGCCTGAAAAAGTCGCCACGTATATGACGGCAACGATTTTAGCGGGATTACTGGCACAATGGCCAATGGGAAAATTGTCCGACATTATGTCCCGCAGTCGCCTTATCCGTATCAACTGTATATTGCTCGGTATCTTAGCCTTAGCTATCGCCTTAACACCCTATCATCCGGTGATTTCACTGGTGATGACTTTCCTATTTGGTATTTTAGGTTTCACTTTCTATCCGCTCGCCACAGCGCTTGCCAACTCTCGAGTAGAGCAAAATGAGCGGGTAGGCTTATCAGCAACAATATTATTAACCTTCGGCTTAGGCGCAAGTATCGGTCCGCTTATCGCATCGACATTAATGCAATGGTTTGGCAATAACATGTTATATGGCTTTATGTCAGCCTGTACCTTAATACTCTTTGTGCGTTTACGTTATGTACATTCACAGCAAAAAGTCGAAACTAATGTCACCCAAGACTACATAATGGCGACGGGCGACTTAGTCTCTTCACCACTGGCGGCAGCGCTGGATCCACGAGTTGATGTCGAATCGATTCAAGAACATATGACACCCAGTGCTAACCTAGATGAAGCGGAATATGATTTAGGGGCTGATGGTGTCGATGACGATATTATCGATGATAATGACAGTGATGAGGAGCAACTCGCCTTCAGTTTCGATATTGAGCAAGCAGAGCCTGAAGCCGCTCAAATAGATGAAACTGATAGCAATCAGGTTAACCTAGACAAAGCGATGACGTAAAAAAGGCCAATAAAAAACGGATTAACTTTATATCGTTAATCCGCCTTTTTATTACGACCAGTTGTTACTGCAGGTTGTTACTTCAAGCCTGATACTGCATATGTGAGATCAGGCAAACGTAAGCATATTAGCTACGACGCTGACGCACTGCTTCAAACAAGCAAATACCCGTTGCAACCGATACGTTCAAGCTAGAAACACTACCGGCCATAGGGATAGAGATCAGTGAATCGCAAGACTCACGGCTTAATCGGCGTAAACCTTTATCTTCCGCACCCATGGCAATCGCCAATGATCCCTTGAGATCGGCTTGATAAAGCTCGCAATCTGCCTCGCCCGCAGTGCCCACAATCCACACACCTTTATCCTGCAGGTGACGCATAGTGCGCGCAAGATTAGTCACTTGGAATAAAGGCACTGTTTCCGCAGCGCCACATGCTACTTTACTCACAGTCGCCGTTAAGCCAACTGAATTGTCTTTAGGCACGATAATACCTTGTACGCCAGCCGCATCGGCATTACGTAGGCAAGCGCCTAAGTTATGGGGATCCGTCACACCATCCAAGATCAACAGGAATGCTTGCTCAGTGTTAGCAAGCAGCACATCTAAATCTTGCTCATTCAATACTTTCGCCGCTTTAACGCGCGCGACTATGCCTTGATGTTGGCTGCTTTCCGCTTTGTCATCTAAGGCTTTACGAGAAGCGACTTGAATCGTCGTGCCAAAGGCTTTGGCCTGATCGGCCAGCACAGTTAAGCGCTCATCGTCACGACCTTGTAACAGCCACAACTCAATAATGCGCTCAGGGCTGTGTTTTAACAGGGCTTCAACTGCGTGGATCCCAAAAATAATATCTTGTTTTTTCATTTATTTCTTTCTCGTGCTCCGCTTAGCGGCTTTTGGCTTTTTAGCCGGATCTTTTACTGCTGCTTTTTTAGCTTTAGTGCCAGCTTTGGCCTTAGGTTTGGTTTTGCCTGTTTCAGCCTTGGCGCTAGATACCGCGGTTTTGCCTGCTTTACCTTGCTTAGCGCCTTCACGATTAACGCGCTCACGGGCTGTCATCGGCTTATCACGGCTGGCAGATGCTTTACGTTTACCACCTTTGCCGTCATCACCCAGCATAACCAAATCAATCTGTCTGTCATCTAAGTTGACTGCAGCGACCTTAACTGTCACAGGATCACCCACTTGATAAACTTGGCCTGTGTGCTCGCCGATAAGACGTTGACGCATTGGATCGAACTGGTAGTAATCGCTACCTAGGCTTGAGATATGCACTAAGCCATCGATAAATAGCTCATTTAAACGCACAAACAAACCAAAACTGGTTACTGAAGCAATCACAGCTTCGAAGGTATCGCCGACGTGATCTTGCATAAACTCGCACTTGAGCCAATCGCTGACATCGCGAGTTGCTTCATCGGCACGACGTTCTGTGGTCGAACACTCTTCGCCTAATTGATCGAGTTCATCGAGTTGATAATGGTAGCCACCATCCTGCGTCCACTTCTCAGTGGTTTCGCCTCTTTCCTTCGCGAGTAAATAACGGATCACACGATGTAACACTAAATCCGGATAGCGGCGAATGGGCGAAGTAAAATGCGCATATTCTTCTAAGGCTAAACCGAAGTGACCTTCGTTATCCGGAGTGTAAATTGCCTGACGCATAGAGCGCAGTAACATCACTTGGATAAGTTCAGCATCAGGGCGGTCGGCAATTTGCAACATCACATTCTGATAATCTGACGGCGTTGGCTCAAGTCCGCCAGGCATAGTCAAACCACGCTCAGCAAGGAACTCTTTAAAGTTCGCCAATTTTTGCTCGGATGGCGCTTCATGCACACGATACAAGACTTCGCCTTTGTGTTTCTTCACAAACTTAGCTGCAGAAACGTTGGCTAAAATCATACATTCTTCAATGATTTTATGGGCTTGATTACGGCCACGCGGCACGATTTTATCAATCTTGCGCTGCTCATTGAAAATGAACTGCGTTTCCATGGTTTCAAACGCAATCGCACCACGCTCGGCTCTTTGCTCATCGAGCGCTAAATACAATGACTGTAAACACTGCAAATGCGGGAACAAAGCCTCATGCTCAGGCGCAATGGGGCCGCCTTCTAACATTGCTGCCACTTGGGTATAAGTGAAACGGGCATGGGAATACATCACAGCCGGATAAAACTTATAACCTGATAACTTACCTTTAGCAGATACGGTCATCTCGGCGACCATACATAAACGGTCGACGTGGGGATTAAGCGAACATAGGCCGTTAGAGATTTTCTCCGGCAGCATAGGGATCACTTGCGACGGGAAATACACTGAGTTACCACGGGCACGCGCTTCGGTATCTAAGGCGGAATCGGTGCGCACATAGTAACTAACGTCCGCAATCGCAACCCATAAACGCCAGCCGCCACCG
Source organism: Shewanella oncorhynchi (assembly GCF_030848765.1). Taxonomy (NCBI): domain Bacteria; kingdom Pseudomonadati; phylum Pseudomonadota; class Gammaproteobacteria; order Alteromonadales; family Shewanellaceae; genus Shewanella; species Shewanella oncorhynchi. Next base: position 756,686 of record NZ_CP132914.1, on the reverse strand, counting down.
GCTTTTTTCTCCGCGTACACAGCATCGTCAAAATCGCGGGCGTCTTCACCGTCGATAGTCACTAATGGCAGATGACGTAAATCCACACGACCGACTTTATCGGCGTCGGTTACTTCATCGGGAATACGGCGCAGTTTCTTCTCGATCACTGGTGACCAAGTATGGGGTAAATCATAATTACGCAGGGCAATTTCGATTTCCATACCCGGCGCCATTTGCTTACCGAGCACTTCAGTCACTTTACCCGCAGCCTTAACAAAACGGCCTGGGCGACGCGTTAATTCAACCACAACCACATCACCTTGACGGGCGCCATTGCGATCTTCATTCGCGACTAAAATTTCTTGGGTAATACGCTTATCATCGGCAATGACAAATGCCATACCGCTATCGACATGATAACGGCCAACAATCGCGGCACTTCGCGGCTGGATCAGACGAACCAAACGCGCTTCGCGACGGCCACGACGATCTGTGCCCGCTTTTTGCGCCAGCACTTTATCACCGTGGAAATACATCAGCATGTCGCGGTTCGAAATAAATAAGTCATCACCGCCTTCATCGGGTTTGAAAAAGCCGAAGCCTTCTCTGTGTCCGAGCACAGTGCCGGGGATCAGATCCATTTTCTCGGGTAAGCCATAGCTTTGCCCACGGGTGAACACCAGTTCGCCATCGCGTTCCATCGCACGTAGGCGACGGCGCAAGGCCTCAAGTTGTTCTTCCTCTTGGATGTTTAACGCCGCAGCAATGCTGTCACGGGTGATAGGTGATTTTTGAGAACGTAAGTAATCGAGAATATACTCACGGCTTGGGATAGGGTTTTCGTACTTATCCTGTTCACGCTCAAAATGAGGGTCTTTGATCATTCAATATCCAAATAATGTGTCTCTAGATTAAGAGACCACTTAACGGGTTCGCAACTGTTCTTGCTGGGCCCGCGCCACTGCACTGGGGGGCATTTTAGCTGCTAACACCTGCAGTAAAGACAAGGCTTTATTCTTAGTCGCCTCGTCCGCAAATACATCGTTATATAACCAATGATAGGCCATCTCGTAATCCCTAGGACTACCATAACCTTCACCGAATAAACGAACTAACATCATACGAGCGGATAAACTGCCACTTGCAGCCGCAGGCAGTAAATAATGCACTGCTCTGTCTTTATTGCGGATGACAAATTTCCCACTCTGATAATACTCGGCAAGCTTTAACATCGCTTCTGAGCTACCTTGTTCGGCCGAGTCACGTAACAAAGCAATACCCTTCACAGGGTTAGCCTTTACACACGTTCCATGATTGAGCATTTCGCCCCAAAGAAATTGATATAAAGGCTGTTTTAAGACTTGGGCTCGCGCCTCAATGTCTTGGACTAACTGGCAATCATCACGTTTCACTTTCGCTAAGTATTGATTGCTACGGATCAAATCAAGCAATTGATCTTGACTATAAATATCCACCGCCTGCGTTTCAGCAAAGCACATTGAAGATACTAAAGGCAGTAGCGCAACGAGTGCTGTACGTAGCATAACGACTCTCAATGACAGTAGGATGAATACTTGCATCGGCAGTATAACCTATTTCTTGAGCTTGAGCTGAATTTCTAACCGCAGAATAAAACAGAGAAAGGCATAAAGAAGCAGAGAAAAAGGCCGTGAAACACGGCCTTAACAGATCTTAATTGAACGGATTAACCAAAATCATGGTTTCGTTACGATCAGGACCCGTAGAGATAATGTCGATTGGTGTTTCTAATAACTCTTCAAGACGCTTGATATAATTGATCGCTGCTTGAGGCAGTTGCTCAATTGATGTCGCGCCAAAAGTCGACTCGCTCCAACCCGGCATAGTTTCATAAACCGGCGTAACCAGTTCATAACCTTCAGCGGCCAGCGGAGTGACTTTAGAGATAGTGCCATCAGGATTCTGATAACCGACACAAATCTTCACTTCTTTCAGACCATCAAGTACATCTAACTTAGTCAAGCAGAAGCCGCTAACACTGTTGATTTGAACTGCGCGGCGCATTGCCACAGCATCCAACCAACCTGGACGACGCTTACGACCCGTTGTTGCACCAAACTCATGACCTTTAGTACCTAAATGATCACCGACTTCACATAATAGTTCAGTTGGGAATGGACCTGCACCTACGCGAGTGGTGTAAGCCTTCATGATACCTAAGACATAGTCTAAGTGACGCGGACCAAAACCTGAACCCGTCGCAACACCACCGGCAGTGGTATTTGAAGAGGTTACAAATGGGTATGTTCCGTGGTCGATATCGAGTAATGTACCTTGAGCGCCTTCGAACAGAATTGGCTCACCGGCTTTACGCGCAGTATCCAATAGTTCAGTCACATCAACACACATGCTCTTCAGATAATCGGCCATAGCCAAAGCATCTGCTAGCGTTTGCTCGTAATCAACCGCTTCGACTTGATAGTACTCTGTCAGCATAAAGTTATGATATTTCATAACTTCTTTCAGCTTTTCAGCAAACAGTTCAGCATTGAACAGGTCGCCTACTCGCAGACCGCGACGAGAGATCTTGTCTTCATACGCAGGTCCAATACCACGGCCAGTCGTACCAATAGCTTTATTACCGCGCGCTTTTTCACGGGCAATATCAAGGGCACAATGGAAGGGAAGGATCAGCGGACACGCTTCAGAGATCAACAGACGTTCCTCAACAGGAACTCCACGATCTTTCAGCATGTTGATCTCTTTCATCAGGGCGTCAGGTGCAAGCACCACACCGTTGCCAATAATGCATTTCACATTATCGCGCAGGATACCCGATGGGATCAGATGAAGAACGGTTTTTTCACCGTCGATAACCAAGGTATGACCAGCATTGTGGCCGCCTTGATAGCGAACTACATATTTTGCCTGTTCTGTTAGAAGGTCGACAATCTTACCTTTTCCTTCGTCACCCCATTGGGTGCCGAGAACAACTACGTTTTTGCCCATTATTTGCTGCAAGGTTGCGGTTAAAAAAGAATTTTAACAGATCTTAGTTAATAAGGGCAAGCAGGCTGTTTTTTACGCAAAAATAACCCAAATAACGACTCCAGCCGTGACTAATGCCCCACCAAGTCGCTGGATAACTTGCTGATTTTGATGGGAGAGTTCATTTAAATAACGACGCCATTTATTTGGGAATAATAATGGCCCAAGGCCTTCCAAAACCAACACAAGTGCCACTGCTAGCATAAAAATCTGAAAAGTCATGCTTACCTCAAACTCACTCGCTTAATATAAATTTATTGTATATCAGCATACTCCAACCAAAGAGTTTTCTTATACCGTCAATTTTTAGCCAATAAAAAACCCAGCATAGGCTGGGTTTTTTGATATTCCAAAAACGAATTAACGCTTAGAGAATTGTGGCTTACGACGTGCTTTACGTAGACCCACTTTCTTACGCTCAACTTTACGAGCGTCACGGGTAACGAAACCAGCAGAACGTAGTGATGGACGCAGTGCTTCATCTAATTGCATCAGAGCACGGGTAATACCGTGACGGATTGCGCCTGCTTGGCCAGTGATACCACCGCCTTTAACAGTTACATAGATGTCCAGCTTGTCAGTCATTTCAACTAACTCTAAAGGTTGACGAACAACCATACGAGCAGTTTCACGACCAAAATACTGATCCAAAGGACGTTGATTTACAACGATGTTGCCACTACCTGCTTTAGCGAAAACGCGAGCTGTAGAGGTTTTGCGACGGCCAGTGCCGTAGTACTGAGTTGCAGCCATTTGCTTAATCCCGTTTAGATATCAAGAACTTGAGGTTGTTGTGCAGTGTGGTTATGTTCTGCGCCAGCGTAAACTTTCAGTTTACGGAACATGGCACGGCCCAGAGGACCTTTTGGTAACATACCCTTAACTGCTTTCTCGATGATCATTTCTGGCTTTTGCGCTTGCAGCTTTTCAAAGCTGATTTGCTTAATGCCACCAGGGAAGCCTGAATGCGAGTAGTACGTTTTGCCTTTCGCTTTGTTACCAGTAACAGTCACTTTTTCAGCATTAACAACGATGATGTAATCACCGGTATCAACGTGTGGAGTGTATTCTGGCTTATGCTTACCGCGTAAACGGACAGCGATTTCAGTAGCGATACGACCTAAAGTTTTGCCGTCTGCGTCGACGACGAACCAGTCACGAGTTACAGTTTCTGGTGTAGCAGTAAAAGTCTTCATTATTACAAAAACCCAAAGTTAATTTTCTGTCTCACATGCTGTCTGCATTTGCAAACAACACAAAATTGCCTTTTAGTACCCCTTCGAGCACCGACTTCGGCTTACAACTTCCGCCCAATTGGCGGAGTAACGTGGGCAGGTGGCGGAGTATAGACAAAGCTGAGTTAAAAATCACCTGATATTTTGATAAAAATTATAAAATATCGACCAATCGGACTTGTCATCCTAAGGATTAACAAGCCTCTGGTGATTTAAGGCCGCAGCTAATGCAAAACTCTTACACTACTGGGTTACGGCAGGTGTTCGGTTTTTAAATAATCGTGGGATTGCATCTCAATTAAGCGCGAACGGCAACGCCTAAATTCGAAGTTAAGCAAACCATCGGCATAAATATCTTCGAGTGGCACTTGAGCCGATACAATCAGCTTTACATTGCGCTCGTAAAATTCGTCGACCATAGCTAAAAAACGTCTGGCGATGTCATCGCCAGTCAAAAAGGCGCCCATTTGTTCTATGCCACTCACGAGGACAGTGTGATAAATCCGCGCAAGTTCCATGTAATCACGCTGGCTTCGTGGACCATCACAGAGCGCTCTAAAATCGGCCAACAATACGCCCTGCGCCTGCTGCCGAATACTAATACTGCGGCCTTCTATTTCGATGTCAGCAGTAAGCACCTCAGACTCAGGCGCTAACTGACTAAAATAACGTATAAGATTGGCATCAGCTTGTGCATCTAATGGATGATGATAAATCTCTGCTTGCTCAAGGGTACGCAATCGATAGTCAATGCCAGAATCCACATTGAGCACTTCACAATGTTGATTAATTAGGGCTATCGCAGGTAAGAAACGTGCGCGCTGTAAGCCATTTTTATATAAGTCGTCGGGGATAATATTCGAGGTTGCAACCAGCACAACGCCTTCTTTAAATAACGCTTGAAACAGCGTACCTAATAACATGGCATCGGTAATATCAGAGACAAAGAATTCATCGAAACAGATAACGCGATATTTCGCAGCCATCTTTTTCGCAATCACCAACAAAGGATCGCGAACGCCTTTTAACTCATCCAAATCTAAATGCAATTGATGCATAAAGCGATGGAAGTGAGCCCGCAATTTTTGTTCACCAGGCAAGGCATCAAAAAAAGTATCCATCAGGTAGGTTTTACCGCGCCCAACTCCGCCCCAAAGATACAGACCTTTAGGTGATGCTGGTGCCGATTTTAAGCCTAATGCGCTAAACAATTTCCCTACAATAGAACTCGGCTCTTCTGCCGTAGTTAAGTCTTCATAGACGCGTTGTAACGCCTTAACGGCAATTTCTTGAGCCGGATCATGGGAAAAACCGTCGCGGGTAAGATCTTTTTGATAATACTGCCAAGGGCTTAACTGAGGCACGTTTAAATTCTCTTATGTCCTTTATTAAAACTGTGACGATATTAGCACGGCCAATATGACGCAGGATATATTAATGCAGAATACGACTTTTACCTTAACGCTAAACTGCATACAAACGTCTAATAACCATCTATGCTGTAGGTCATTTTAATCAGCAAAATCTGCTGATATTAGGGCTTGAAAAATCCTAATATCGCCCACAGATTTCTGTTCGGAAACAAGTATGAAACAGCCGATAAAATAGGCTAAAAAAATTAACATTTATTAATATAATGAACTTTTTCAATAAGGTGCGAGTCTGAGTGATTACCTAGGCAAATAGCCGGTACCGATACAGATTTGATCTGGCACTCGCACGATTGCTGATGCATTACATCCAGATCTTTCAACCCTTATTTGGAGTTATGAATAGATGAAAACAAAATTATCTGTACTTTCAGCCGCAATGTTAGCCGCTACCCTGACTATAATGCCTGTCGTCTCACAGGCCGCCATTCCACAGACGGTTGAGGGACAATCCATTCCAAGTCTTGCGCCTATGCTTGAGCGTACGACGCCCGCAGTCGTATCAGTAGCGGTAACGGGGACTCATGTTTCTAAGCAAAGAGTACCTGATGTTTTCCGTTACTTTTTCGGCCCTAATGCGCCACAAGAGCAAGTGCAAGAACGTCCTTTTAGAGGCTTAGGCTCAGGCGTGATTATTGACGCAGAAAAAGGCTATATCGTCACGAACAACCATGTGATTGACGGTGCTGATGATATTCAAGTTGGTCTTCACGATGGCCGTGAAGTAAAAGCAAAACTGATTGGTACTGACTCAGAGTCAGATATCGCATTATTGCAAATTGAAGCGAAAAATCTCATCGCAATCAAATCCTCTGATTCCGATGATTTACGCGTAGGTGACTTTGCCGTTGCCATTGGTAATCCCTTCGGTTTAGGTCAAACCGTCACCTCGGGCATTGTTAGTGCTTTAGGCCGTAGCGGCTTAGGCATTGAAATGCTGGAAAACTTTATTCAAACCGATGCCGCGATTAACAGTGGTAACTCGGGTGGCGCACTCGTCAATCTTAACGGCGAGTTAATTGGGATTAACACCGCAATCGTAGCACCGGGCGGCGGTAACGTCGGTATTGGCTTTGCCATCCCTGCTAATATGGTGAAAAACCTCGTGGCACAAATTGCCGAACACGGAGAAGTACGCCGCGGTGTATTAGGTATTTCGGGACGTGATCTCGATAGCCAACTAGCCCAAGGTTTCGGTTTAGACACTCAACACGGTGGCTTCGTGAATGAAGTAGCCAAGGGCAGTGCCGCAGAGAAGGCCGGTATAAAAGCAGGTGATATTATCATCAGCGTTGATGGCCGTGGTATTAAGTCATTCCAAGAACTGCGGGCTAAAGTCGCCACTATGGGTGCAGGTGCTAACGTTGAGTTAGGACTCATCCGTGACGGTGATAAGAAAACAGTTAAAGTGACCTTAGGTGAAGCGAGCCAAACCAGTGAAACAGCGGCTGGTGCCGTGCATCCTATGCTGCAAGGTGCGTCCTTAGAAAACTCATCTAAGGGCATTGAAATTACCGATGTAGCACAAGGCTCACCCGCGGCCATGAGTGGCTTACAAAAAGGAGATGTGATTGTCGGTATTAACCGTACTGCGATTAAAGATCTTAAGACACTTAAAGCACAACTTAAAGATCAAGAAGGTGCCGTTGCACTGAAGATAATGCGTGATAAGAGCATGTTGTATTTAGTCCTACGTTAATCGACAAAATAGGCCATTTTTTCTGCCATAGATAAGCATAGGGAGCTTAGGTTCCCTATGCTTACATCGATTAAACATGTTAATCTAACTCACCTTTTTCTAGATCCATCCTGCCATGACTATAAAAGACACTCTGTTATATCTCGGTAAAGCCACCCTTTTCGGCCTTATCATGGCGGCCATGTTTTTATTGGTGACACGTTATTTCGATAACCAATCCCTCGGTAGTAGTCTGCTACAAACCCGTGCCAACAACACAGTCGAGCTATCCTTTGCCAAGGCGGTACGCCGTGCAGCTCCTGCTGTTGTCAATATTTATAGCCTCAGCATAGATCAGAATCGGCCGCTTAATTCAGGCTCACTTCAAGGTCTAGGTTCTGGGGTGATAATGAGTAAAGAAGGTTATATTCTCACTAATTATCATGTCATTAAGAAAGCCGATGAGATTGTTGTCGCCCTGCAAGATGGACGCAAATTTACCTCTGAAGTGGTTGGTTTCGATCCTGAAACCGATTTATCGGTACTCAAAATTGAAGGCGATAACTTACCAATTGTCCCCGTTAATCTCGACAGTCCGCCTCAAGTCGGTGATGTCGTACTCGCTATTGGTAATCCCTACAATTTAGGCCAGACCATTACCCAAGGCATCATCAGTGCCACGGGGCGTAACGGCTTAAGTTCAGGTTACTTAGACTTCCTACAAACCGATGCAGCGATTAATGCGGGTAACTCGGGTGGCGCACTCATTGACACTAACGGCAGCCTTATCGGTATTAATACCGCAGCATTCCAAGTGGGTGAAGAAGGCGGCGGCCACGGGATTAACTTCGCTATCCCGATTAAATTAGCCCACAGCATTATGGGTAAGTTGATTAAAAATGGTCGAGTGATCCGTGGCGCTTTAGGAATTTCAGGCGAGCCGATTAATCCTGTAGTGGCACAAATCCTTAATCTACCCGATCTAAAAGGTGTGCTCGTTACGGGTGTCGATCCTAATGGCCCTGCGGCCCGTGCCCTGCTAATGCCAAGGGATGTGATTATTAAATACGATGGTGAAGATGTGCCAGGCGTTGAAATGCTAATGGACCGTATCGCTGAAACTACACCGGGTAAGAAAGTGATGATGACTGTGATACGCCAAGGTAAACAACAAGAGTTACCTGTGATTATCGATGAGAAGGTTGTGATCGATAACTAGAGCGTCACTCAGCATTACGCGCTCAAAGGCAGAAAACAAAAAACCAGCATTTAGCTGGTTTTTTAATGATTCAAAATTAGCTTAAATCAGTAACAGATCACTGAATACGCACAACCTGTGCGCCTAAACCTTGAAACTTATTCTCAATATGCTCATAGCCACGATCTAAGTGATAGATACGATCGACAATCGTCTTACCATCGGCCACTAAGCCAGCAATCACTAGACTCGCTGACGCACGTAAATCCGTCGCCATTACCTGAGCACCACTTAAAGATTCAATCCCTTGAATGATGCAGGTGTTGCCTTCAAGCTCCATGGTAGCGCCCATACGGATAAGTTCAGGCACATGCATAAAACGATTTTCGAAGATAGTCTCAGTTATGGTTGCCGTACCTTGTGCTAAGGCATTGAGCACACAAAACTGCGCCTGCATATCGGTTGGGAAACCAGGATAAGGTGCCGTCTTGATATTCACCGCCTTCGGACGTTTACCCTGCATATCGAGATCAATCCAATCTTCGCCCGTAGTAATCGTCGCGCCTGCATCTTCAAGTTTTGCGATAACCGACTCCAGTGAAGCAGGATCGGCTTTTAAACAACGAATACGACCACGGGTCACCGCGGCAGCAACGAGGAAGGAACCGGTTTCGATACGATCTGGCATAACTCGGTAATTGCAGCCCTGTAAACGCTCAACCCCTTGGATACGCAGTGTCGCACTGCCTACACCAGTGATTTTTGCACCCATGGCAATTAAGCAATTAGCGAGATCGATCACTTCAGGTTCACGGGCCGCGTTTTCAATCACGGTTTCGCCATCGGCTAATGCTGCGGCCATCAGTAAGTTTTCAGTGGCTCCAACACTCACCATGTCCATAAAGATATGTGCGCCTTTAAGACGACCATCAACACGGGCCTTGATATAACCTTCTTTCACTTCAATCTTGGCGCCCATCATTTCGAGGCCATGTAAGTGCAAGTTCACTGGTCTTGCGCCAATGGCACAGCCGCCAGGCAATGACACATCAGCCGTACCATAACGAGCCAATAACGGCCCTAAGATCAAGATAGAAGCACGCATGGTTTTCACGAGATCATAGGGAGCGCAAAACTCATTCAGATTAGTGGTAGAAATGCGGATCTGTCCGTCACCGAGTTCAGTCACTTCAGCGCCGAGACAGCGTAATAACTTACAGCTCGTACTCACATCACGTAGATTGGGCACGTTAGAAACCACAAAATCGGTTTCAGCCAATACACCCGCCATCAGAATAGGCAAAGCTGCATTTTTAGCACCCGAAATAATCACATCACCGGCAAGCGGGGGGCTTGCCTGAATTGTTAGTTTATCCACTTTTCCTCACTAGCTAGGCATGTTGAAAACTTTTTCGCGTTTCCATTGAGTCGGCGTGAAAGTTTTGATCGTTAATGCATGTAATTCACCGCTGGCAATGTGTGCCGTCAACGGTGCATAAATGGCTTGTTGCTGTTTGACTCGGCTCATACCATCGAAGCATTCACCTACGGCGATCACTTTATAATGGCTACCATCCGAGCTAGCGTGAACTTCTTCAAGCCCTAACGCATCACGTAAAATCTGTTCGATTAAGCTGCATTCCATGAAATCTATTACCCTATTCTCAATGCGCTTCTTCGGTAAAGAAGGCATCTAAATCATATAAATCAATTAGTTTTTTAAGTTGTGGTGAAGCAGAACTCAATACAAGTTGGCTGCGATGTTCACGCACTAACGCCAGCAAAAATGCCATGCCAGCGCTATCACTGTATTCGAGCCCAGACAGAGACAATATCTGGGTTGACTCATTTAGCAGTTGTTGTCGCTGTGGCCAAAGTGTAATGACATCGGCTTGGGTTATGCGCCCTTTGAGATGACAAACTGTCCCCTGTTGCACAAATTCAATCACGACTGTGACTTCCCTGACTTAGCCTTCATGACCACTTTCTCTTTTGTGCGATCTTCGAGCATCTTAATCACGGGATCGATACCCTGTTGGCGAATTAGATTAGAGATTTCCGACTGCTTAGAAGACAGTAAGCTCACACCTTCGGCAACTAAATCAAATGCCTTCCACGAGTCATCCTTTAAACGGCGCGCCTTAAACAGCAGTTTAATCGGCGGGCGACCAGCTTCGATGATCTGCACGTTTACATCGACCATTTTCTCTTTGCTGAAATCAATCCCAGGTGAGAATTCCACTTTTTGATTAGTATATTCAGTAAAGGCTTGGGCATAAGTAGAGATTAAATAACCTTCAAAAGCATTGACGAAACGATTGCGTTGCTCTTCGGTTGAATCCTTAAGATATTGGCCTAATACCTTATAAGAAGCGTATTTATAATCGACATAAGGCATGAGTTCTTCACGAACAATCACCTTTAAATGGTCTGAATTTGCATCGATTAATGCTTTATCTTTGTGAAAACGATCGAAGGTTTTATTGGCAACGGCTTTCACCATGGCATACGGATCTGTCGTATCGACAACCACATCGGCGGCGACAGCGCTCGTTGTCCCTAAAACCATCACTAACGGCAATAAAAAACGAGATAAGTTTTTAAACATAGCGGTAACCCCTATTTATCCTTCGAACCCATACTATATAAGAACTGACCAATCAGCTCCTCCAACACTAATGCCGAGCGGGTGTCGTCAATCTTATCGCCGTCTTTCAGCATACTGACATCATCGTCGACAAAACCCGGTGTTAACCCTAAGAATTGCTCGCCCAACAAACCCGAAGTCAAAATAGCTAAACTACTGGTTTCAGGGAATTTATCGTAACGCTTGTCCATTACTAATGTAACCACAGCCACTAACTTAACTGGGTCTAAATCTATGCTGCTCACTCGGCCAACGACAACACCGCCAACCTTGACTGGCGAACGCACCTTCAAACCACCAATGTTGGTAAAATTGGCTTGTATGGTATAAGTGCTATCGCTGCTTTTCACTTCAATATTGGCGACGTTAAAGACTAAGACCAAAAAAGCGGCCAATCCTGTTAAAAGAAACACACCCACTAATAATTCAATTTTTCGTGTCAACATGTTCAGCTACCACTCTGTTAATCCATCTAACCTGTGTCGAAATCCGCAGTGTTCCGTTAGCGGCCAAACATCAGGGCTGTCAGTAAAAAATCCAATGCCAATACAGCGAGGCTCGACTGAACGACAGTCTGGGTCGTTGCACGGCTGATGCCTTCCGGATTTGGGATCACTTGATAACCGCGATATAACGCAATCCAAGTGACCACTACGGCAAACACACCACTTTTGATCAAGCAGTTAACTATGTCCTGACGCCATTCGACAGACGCCTGCAGAATCGACCAAAACGCACCACTGTCGATCCCTTTCCATTCCACGCCAACAAGGTGCCCGCCATAAATACCTACAGCGGTAAACATCAACGCCAGCAATGGCATACTGATCACTCCAGCCCAAAAGCGCGGTGCAATAATCTGCCTTAATGGGTCAATCGCCATCATTTCTAAACTGGAAAGCTGCTCAGTGCTTTTCATTAAACCAATTTCAGCGGTTAATGCTGAACCCGCCCGTCCCGCAAACAATAACGCGGTAACAACTGGCCCTAACTCACGCAGTAAACTGAGCGCCACCATAGGACCTAAGCTTTCTTCAGTGCCAAAACCAACTAAGATGTTGTAGCCTTGTAGTGCGAGCACCATGCCGATAAAGAGTCCTGAGACTAAAATAATCACCATGGATTGCACACCGACCACATAAATCTGGCGCACTAATAATGGAAAACCTTTACGCACGCGTGGCCAGCGAAAAATCGCGCCCCACAGCATAAGGCCTGCACGGCCAAAGCCGAGCACTAGCTCAATCGCGCTGCGGCCTAAGTCGGCAATACTGTCGATTAACTTCACTTGCCAACTCCTTTTGCCATTAATTCTTGCTGGTAATCATTTGCCGGATAATGGAACGGCACGGGGCCGTCCGGAGCACCTTGAATAAACTGTTTCAGCTGCGGATTATCAGCGTACTTTAATTCTTCAGGGGTACCGTGGGCGATGACTTTTTTGTCAGCCACCACATACACATAATCGGCAATGCCAAGCACTTCATCCACATCGTGGGACACTACAATTGAAGTCAGATTCAGCGCATCGGATAACTCACGAATAAGCTTTACTAACACACCCATCGATATTGGGTCTTGCCCTGCAAAAGGCTCATCGTACATCACCATTTCAGGTTCAAGCGCTATGGCTCTAGCCAATGCAGCGCGGCGTTGCATACCACCGGACAACTCACTTGGCATCATCTGGGCGGCGCCACGCAAGCCTACGGCTTCAAGCTTCATCAGCACGATAGTGCGAATAATGTCTTCTGGCAGACCAGAATGTTCGCGCAGCGCAAACGCCACGTTATCGAACACATTAATGTCGGTAAATAGCGCGCCACTCTGAAACAGCATGCTCATCCGCTTACGCAGACTAAATAATTCATTGCGACTCACGCCATGGATATCGTGGCCATCAAATAGCACTTGTCCGTGGTCAGGCGTTAATTGGCCGCCGATCAACTTTAACAGGGTCGTTTTGCCTATGCCGCTCGGCCCCATGATCGCCGTCACCTTGCCCCTTGGAATGGACAGGCTAATATCTTCATATATCACACGCTGACCGCGGCTAAACCCCAAATTACGGATCTCAACCAACGGCGTTTGTTCTTGAGTCATGCTTGATTCCGACATTTGCAAAAGAGGTGATCCTAGTCTTCCTAGACTGACCAATCGAAGAGCCGCAAATTGTACGTAATTGCGCTTTAACCTACAACCGAATCGACACTATCGCCCTGCGATACTTTCAATTTGCCTCATTTACAGCGAAAATGCGCCCTAAGTTTTCACTCTGCACAGGTAAAATGTTACTTAATGTTTTCAACCTAGTTGCAGAATTGGCGATATTGGCTAATTCGTTCGCACTTAGCTCGCTCTTCGTCCACTTTTAGGTGCGATGCGTCGATATACGAGTGTGAAATAGAGGCATCCCGTGCGGTAATACCCGCCGCGATACGGGATAAATCCATTGAAATAAACGACAAAGACGATGATATTGCTCAAGACCTTCGACCGCTAAACAGGTTATTGTGCATGAATAGCTGCCGCAGCTGAACTTGACGAGTCGGATCAATCGCTCTAGCCTGCCGCAATTGTTTTGTTGTTTTAGGGAATTCACCACAACAAGACATAAGCTAAATCGTCTGAAAACAAACTAAAACTTGGCAGAAAGCCTATTACATATCATCTTTATCGCGTACCAAATTGTGCTATTCCAATCCCATCAATGGGGCGACAAAGACAATGCAAAAAGAGAGATAGACATGGTAGACAAATCACAACTGCGCCAATGGGGCTGTAAAGTTATCGACATTGAAAAGTCAGCCCTAGACAATCTTTATCAATATGTTGATTCGGCTGAATTTGCAGAAGCTTGCGAGTTGATCCTTAACTGCACAGGCAAAGTGATTGTCATGGGCATGGGCAAATCGGGCCATATCGGTAATAAGATTTCTGCCACCCTCGCCAGCACAGGAACGCCCGCCTTTTTTGTGCATCCGGGTGAAGCCAGCCACGGCGATCTCGGTGTACTAGCCGATAACGATGTGATTTTAGCGATTTCTAATTCTGGTGAGTCGAGCGAAATCCTCACCTTAATGCCGGTCATCCAACGTATGGGCGTGCCTGTTATTGCGGTAACGGGTAAACCCGAATCGAATATGGCGCGATTATCTAAAGTGCATTTATGTATCGAAGTCCCAGAAGAGGCTTGCCCACTTGGACTTGCCCCAACGTCGAGCACTACCGCGACCTTAGTGATGGGCGATGCCATCGCCATTGCGCTACTACAAGCGAAAGGCTTTACCCGTGATGATTTTGCTATGTCCCATCCTGGCGGAGCTTTAGGACGCAAGTTATTGTTAAAAGTCTGCGATGTCATGCACAGCGGTGATGACTTACCGCTCGTTAACCACGATATTTGCATCACAGAAGCTCTGTACGAAATCTCCAAGAAAGGCTTAGGCATGACGGCGATTATTGATGATCAGCGCAAGCTGGTTGGTATCTTCACCGACGGTGATTTACGCCGCGTTATTGATGCCGAAGTGAATTTACGCACGACGCCCATTGCCGATGTGATGACCCGTAACTGCGTGACGATCACGGATAATGTATTGGCCGCCCAAGCGCTGCAAGTGATGGACTCAAAAAACATCAACGGATTAATTGTTATTGATAAAGACCGCCATCCTATCGGCGCTCTTAACATGCTAGACATGGTTAAAGCAGGAGTCATTTAATGCCACAGCAAGGATTTTACGGCCCAATCAGTGATGATGTGTGGCAACGCGCGCAAAAGATTAAACTGTTGATTTGTGACGTCGATGGGGTGTTTTCCGACGGCCGTATTTACTTGAGCAATAGTGGCGAAGAGCTCAAAGCCTTCCATACCCGTGACGGTTATGGCGTGCGCTCACTACTCACCAGCGGTTTCAACCTCGCCGTGATCACAGGACGTCAATCCAAAATCGTTGAAAACCGTATGACAGCCCTTGGTGTTACCCATATTTACCAAGGCGTAGACAATAAGTTCGAGCCCTATGAAGCATTGCTCGCACTTTATGGTGTCACCCCAGAAGAAGTGGCTTATATCGGTGATGATATTGTCGATCTCCCCGTGATGAATGTCGTCGGTTTAGCGGTCAGTGTTGCTGACGGCCACCCCTATGTACGCCAACACGCCCATTTTGTGACTACGCTCAATGGTGGCCACGGTGCACTGCGTGAACTCACAGATCTGTTACTCCTAAGTCAAAATAAATTCACTTCGGCCCATGGAATGAGTATATGAGTCGTGTGACACTCGCGATTATCGCTTTTTTTGGAACTGCACTAGCGCTTTACTGGCAGGTCCAGAACAAACACAGCGGTGATTCCGATAACAGAGTAAAAGATCAAAATACCCCAGATTTCATCGTTGAAGATCTGCGCAGTGTTGAGTTCAATGAGCAAGGACTAGTGAATAGCCGTGTGACGGCGAAACACATGGAACATTATGATTCAACGAATCAAACTTTCTTTACTCAACCTGTTTATCTTGTTTATCCAGACCAAGGTAAAGCACAATGGCAACTCAGGGCAGATCAGGGCAAGCTAAACAAGGAAACTGGCAAGGTTGTATTAGAAAATAATGTTATTATCGATGCCATTAGCCCAGAAGAACCGATTCAGACCTTGTCCACCAGTTATCTGGAACTCGATCTCAACACTATGATAATGACCTCTGACCGTACCATTTACGTCACAGGGAAAGATTTTAATATTCAAGGCCAAGGCCTTTATGCCGACCTCAACGCGCAAGAAGTGCAATTGACCAGTCAGGTAGTAGGAACATATGAAGCAAAATAACGTATTACTTGCCAGCCTAATGCTAATTATGAGCATGAGTGCTTTCGCGAAAGTCGGCGACTTAAAGCAAGAAGTCAAAATTAAAGCTGTGAGCCAAACTGCGGATATCAAAAACAACCAGATCATTTTCTTTGGTCCGGTTGAAGTTACCCAAGGCTCAATAAAAATCCAAGCAAATGAACTGCGTGCATTTTCCGCTGAAGGTGAAAATAGCAAAACTTTGGTCGCCACAGGTAACCCTGCTACGTATAGCCAAATATTAGACGATGGCCGTCCTGCATCGGCTAGCGCGAAAGAAATTCGTTACGATATGGCAAGCCGCACCTTAACACTGAAAGGTATGGCGTCATTAGATCAAGCGGGTAGCCAAGTTACAGGCAATTTAATCCGCTATAACATGATTCAACAGAAATTGATGGCCGAGAGTACTGGCAGTGGTGACGATCGCGTGATCACTATTATTCAGCCTGAAAACTATCAAGATGATGCTAAATCAGACGCTCCGGCGGATAAACCTGTAAAAAAGCAGGACTCTAAATGACCCAAATCACCTTAAGAGCACAAAATCTGGCGAAAAGTTACAAGAGTCGCCAAGTGGTTAAAGACGTCAGTCTGACGGTAAAAACCGGTCAAGTCGTTGGCCTACTCGGTCCAAACGGTGCAGGTAAAACCACGACCTTTTACATGGTTGTCGGGCTAGTGAAGAGCGATAAGGGACATATCTTTATCGACGATGATGATTTAACCGCAGATCCTATGCATCTGCGTGCCCGCAAAGGCATAGGTTACTTACCGCAAGAAGCCAGTATCTTTCGTAAGCTAACTGTTCATGACAACATCATGGCCGTACTGCAAACTCGTAAAGAACTTAAAAATGAAGAACGAGAAGAAGAACTAGAACATCTGCTCGAAGAGTTTCATATCACCCACATCCGTGACAGCCAAGGCATGTCATTGTCGGGTGGCGAACGTCGTCGCGTCGAAATTGCGCGGGCTTTAGCCGCTAATCCTAAGTTCATTTTGCTCGATGAACCGTTTGCTGGCGTCGATCCTATTTCGGTTATCGACATCAAGAAGATTATCGAACAACTCAAAAGTCGCGGCCTTGGCGTACTGATCACAGACCATAATGTCCGCGAGACATTAGATGTATGTGAACATGCTTATATTGTGAGTCACGGAAACCTGATTGCCGAAGGAACTCCAGCAGAGATCTTAGACAATCAGCAAGTTAGGGCTGTGTACTTAGGTGAACAATTCAGGCTATAGTTAATCGAGCGAAGCCAATGGAGGCAATTTATACCGCCATTGGGCTTCACTCAAAATGATAATAAGCGACCTCATCCAACAATAATAACGTAGGGATCAGCGGTAACATGAAAGCGTCACTCCAGCTCAAACTGGGTCAACAGTTAACCATGACGCCACAATTACAACAGGCTATACGTCTGTTGCAACTGTCGTCATTAGAACTGCAGCAAGAGATCCAGCAAGCATTAGATTCTAATCCCCTTCTCGAGCTGGAAGAGGATCAATTCGACGCCACTAAAACCCCTGTAAACCAAACGCTATCCGATACGGATTTCAGTGAATCTAGCACTCTGCCACCAGAAAAAGACAGCTCCACCATAGACACGGCAGAGTCGCTAACCAAAGAATCCATGCCCGATGAGCTCCCCATGGACACCACATGGGATGAAGTGTTTACCGCCTCCCCAAACTCAGGCCCCGGCGGCAGTCGTGAAGACGATATGCCCTTCCAAGGTGAGACCAGTGAAGGTTTGTACGAACACTTAGAATGGCAAAAAAACCTCACGCCGTTTTCTGAAACCGATTTAGCCATTGCCACCGCCATTATTGATGCCATCGACGATCAGGGCTATCTCACCCAAAGCACTGAAGAAATTCTCGAAGCCATGGGCAATCCTGAAGTTGAGCTTGACGAAGTCGAAGCCGTACTCAAGCGCATTCAGCATTTTGATCCCATAGGCGTTGCTGCACGCGATTTAAGTGAATGCCTGCTGATCCAACTGTCGCATTTCGCCGCTGATACTCCCAACCTAGAAAACGCCCGCATGCTGATCAAAGATCATTTAGATCTGATCGCCGCCCGTGATTTTAGGTTATTGATGCGTAAGACTAAATTAAAAGAAGATGAATTAAGGGATGGTATAGCACTCATCCAAACCCTCAATCCTCGCCCAGGTTTGTTGATCACGCCCAATAATGACGAATACGTTATCCCAGATGTGTCTGTGTCGAAGAAAAATGGCCGCTGGGTCGTTGAGCTTAATCCTGACTGCATGCCCAAAATCAATGTAAATCAACATTATGCTTCTATGGCACGCAGCACAAAAAACCAAGCCGATAGCCAATTTATTCGCGGCCATCTGCAAGAGGCTAAATGGTTTATTAAGAGTCTAGAAAGCCGTAACGACACTTTGCTTAAAGTTGCTAATTGCATAGTGCAATATCAGCAAGGTTTCTTTGAGTACGGTGAAGAAGCCATGAAGCCTATGGTGCTTAACGATATTGCCGAAGCGGTAGAAATGCATGAGTCCACCATCTCACGGGTCACAACTCAAAAATACATGCATACCCCTAAGGGACTTTTTGAACTAAAATACTTCTTCTCTAGCCACGTCGGTACTGACGATGGTGGTGAGTGCTCATCCACAGCAATCAGAGCCTTTATAAAGAAACTGGTGGCAGCGGAAAACCAGAAAAAACCATTAAGCGATAGCAAGATGGCACAACTTCTGGCAGAACAAGGGATCAACGTAGCCCGCAGAACCATTGCGAAGTACCGAGAGGCTATGCTTATTCCACCTTCTAATCAGCGTAAAAGTTTATAACCTACAGTGGATATCGGAGGACGTTTCTATGCAAATAAACCTAAGTGGACACCATGTCGAAATTACCGAATCGTTACGTGCATATGTAGAAGAAAAGTTTTCAAAACTTGAACGCCATTTCGAACAGATCAATAATGTGCACGTTGTGCTCAATGTTGAGAAAATGCAACAAATTGCTGAAGCGAGAATAAACCTCATAGGTGGTGAAGTTTTTGCTACTTCAGAGCATGCTGACATGTATGCCGCTATAGACGCCCTGATTGACAAGCTTGACCGTCAGGTTATTAAACACAAAGAGAAGTTAACAAAACACTAATAATGGAACTTTGTACCATACTGCGGCCGGAGTGCACTACCTGCGCCACTCCGGGCAGCAAGAAAAAGGTACTGGAACTCATCAGCGACTTAGTCGCTGCCCAGTACCCGACCCTCTCATCTCAAGAGATATTCGAAAGCCTAGTGGCGCGCGAAAAGATGGGGAGCACAGGTATAGGTAACGGCATCGCCATTCCACATGGTCGACTAGCCGATATAGATCAGCCCATTGCCATACTAATTAAGTGTGAAGAGCCGATAGCATTTGATGCTATCGATAAGCAACCTGTTGATATTTTATTTGCACTACTGGTGCCTGCAGACCAATGTCAGCAGCACTTAAGTACTTTGTCTTGCATGGCCGAAAAGCTGAGCGACAAGCAAATATTAAAGCAATTACGCAAGACGCATGATGAAACGGAACTCTATCAGGTAATCACTGGATGAAACTGGTCATAGTGTCGGGCCGCTCAGGCTCAGGCAAATCTGTCGCCCTTAGGGTACTCGAAGATCTCGGCTATTATTGTGTCGATAACCTTCCCTTGCCATTGATTGGCAGTTTGCTTGAGCAACTCAAAGGCAGTAACGATCTCGTCGCCATCAGTGTCGACGTGCGTAACATGCCTGAGCAGGATAAGGTCTTAGTGAAACAACTCGCTAGCCTACCTCCAGATACTGAGTTAACGAGCTTCTTCCTTAACTCCAGCGATAAAATTCTGCTCAAGCGTTACAGCGAAACCCGCCGTTTGCATCCTTTGTCGAAGAGCCGAGTCTCTTTGCAAGAAGCGATAAAGCTGGAGGGGAAACTGCTTGAGCCTATGTCAAAACTGGTCGATCACTACATAGATACGTCGAATTTGAATATCTATGATTTAAGCGACCAAGTCCGACAAATTCTCCTTGGTAGTGTCGATAAAGAACTCGTGATCAACTTCGAGTCCTTTGGCTTTAAGCACGGAATGCCCACCGAAGCCGACTTTATGTTCGATGTGCGCTTCCTGCCCAATCCCCACTGGGAGCTGGCGCTGCGGCCATTGACTGGCTTAGATGAACCCGTAGCTGAGTTCTTAAATCGTCAACCACTGGTTAATAAGTTCATCTGGCAAATCGAAAATTTACTGGAGACTTGGCTGCCGCACCTCGAGCGTAACAATCGCAGTTATTTAACTGTGGCCATTGGCTGCACAGGTGGACAGCACAGATCGGTTTACGTCGCAGAGCAATTGGCCAAACGCTTTAGTAACGGTAAACATAAAGTGTATGCCCGTCATCGAGAGCTCAATAATGCCAAAGCTTGAACGTCAGATAACCATCTGTAATAAGCTCGGTTTACATGCCCGTGCCGCCACTAAGTTGGTGGTACTGGCTTCCGAGTTTGATGCGACCATCACCTTAATCCAAGGCGATAAACAAGCATCGGCCGCCAGTGTACTTGGCTTACTGATGCTTGAAACTGGTATGGGTAAAACCATTAAGCTTATCGCCGAAGGCCCAGATGCAGAGCCGGCTCTCGATGCTATTTGTGCCTTAATCGACGCTAAGTTTGACGAAGCCTGTTAGTTTCACTTCACACTAAGCACTTCATCGTTAGTTTCACTTCATGTCTAGTTTAAAAAACTTGCCATTCAGACATGGCAAAACATTTGTCGCTCGACGATACAAGCTACAGGCGATTACACTAGCGGTCATTGCGCTGGCCTTAACCTTACCTTAGCCGCCTTAATCTGTGTCATCGACTGACGCTTAGTCACCGCTAAATCATAGCCCAACACCAAGATCTCAAACCAATTTGCCGCACCATGGAGGACAAATGCCCGTAGATAATGCAGAAAACGATCACACCGGACATAGTCTTGACCAGTTAAACCAAGCGCTTAGCAGCGGCATGTTCGTACACGTGCGTAATATGCTGCAAAAAATGGCCGCCTCAGATATCGCGCTGATCTTAGAATCATCACCGCCAAGTGCCAGACAAGTATTGTGGCAGCTCATCGATCAGGAACAAATAGGCGACATACTCGATGAGTTGAGTGAAGAACTCAAAGACCCACTTATCCGCAGCATGAGCCCTGAGCGAGTCGCGAAAGCGACAGCAAGCATGGACACCGACGATCTCGCCTATATTCTGCGAAGTCTACCCGACGCAGTTTACAAACAAGTGCTGCAGTCGATGACGGAACAAAATCGCCTGAGGGTAGAACAAGCCCTATCTTATCCAGATGAGACCGCCGGCAGCTTGATGAACACAGATACAGTCACCTTAAGACCCGATGTGAATATCGATGTGGTGCTGCGCTATCTTCGGCAAAGGGGCAACCTACCCGACACCACAGATACCTTATATGTGGTCGACAAACAGGACAAAGTCCTTGGCGGGGTTAGGCTGGCAGATCTGCTGACTTGCGCGCCAAGCACCACAATTCGCAATATCATGGATCCCAATATTCAAAGTATTCCGGTGAGCATGTCCGACAGCGAAGTCGCGCAGAAATTCGAACGCAATGACTGGGTATCGGCACCTGTCGTCGACAGTGATGGTAAACTGCTCGGGCGTATCACAATCGATGACGTAGTCGATGTTATCCGCGAAGATGCTGAACATTCCATGATGGGGATGGCGGGGATGGATGGAGATGAAGATACCTTTGGTCCTGTGCTAAAAAGTACCCTACGTCGCTCGCTCTGGCTCACTATAAACTTATTCGCCGCCCTGCTCGCCTCGTCGGTCAGCAATATGTTTGAAGGCACTATTGAGCAATTTGCCACTATCGCCATCCTAATGACGATTGTCCCTAGCATGGGCGGTGTTGCCGGTAATCAGACCTTAGCGCTTGTGATCCGTGGTATTGCTTTAGGCCATATCGGCCAAAGCAACGCCCGCTGGCTTATCGGTAAAGAGCTATCTATTGGTTTTCTCAATGGCTTGATGTGGTCAATTTTAGTCTTTATCGCCGTGTGGCTATGGAAGGATGATATGGCACTGGCGGGCTTAATTGGTAGCGCTATGCTGATCAATATGACAGTAGCAGGGCTTGCAGGTGCGAGTATTCCATTGATTTTAAAACGACTTAAAATCGATCCTGCCCTCGCTGGCGGTATGGTGCTCACCACAGTCACTGACGTGGTTGGCCTGTTCGCATTCCTCGGGTTAGCGACGCTATACCTGATGAACTAACGCTTTAACAGTTTGAGCTAATAACAAAAACGGCACCTCAAAGGTGCCGTTTTTTATCCCGCAGGAAAACTAAAGAAGGCTATTTTGCCGGAGGTTGGAAACCATAACTGCTCAAAATCGCTTGGCCTTTGGTCGATAGAATAAACTCAGCTAACGGCTTAGCGGCAGTATTAGCGCCTTGTAAAACCAGTAAACCATAGTCGGCACCCACGGCGAGTTCCTGCGGTAAGTCGATGATTTGTAAACTCGGCACTTCTTTTTTAGCCAGCACAGCATTAGTGCAATAGGTTAAAAAGATATCCGCTTGCTTGTTTTCCATCACCCAGCCATAGGGGTTGCGATCTTTAGGCGGTTTAACGCTCTCAGGGCCGCCCGTCAGTTGTAATGCCTTGGTCTCTAACGCGGCTTTCGCATTAGGTTTTACCACTTCGGCCTTAGCAAAAATGGCCCAGGCATAATCACCCGCGGGGTCAGCTTTCGGGGTTGAGGTGCCGACTTTAATCTTAGGATCTAACAAGGTATCGAGTAAGGTCGCACTCGTCACCTGAACTGTGTCTTGAGCAATGGCGCAGAGTTGATTACGGGCAAACATTTGCACTGCTTCGCCCTGACCTGAATCCACTAATGCCTGTGGATGTTTCATATTCGCCGAGGCAAAGATATCGACTTTCTCGCCCTCTTGAATACGTTTTAACAATAAACCTGAGGGCGCATATTGCGCTACAACACTCATTTGCGACTGTGCTTGATAAGCAGCAATAATATCATTCATCGCAGCCTTTAAACTGCCTGCGGCGCGCAGTTCTATCGGCGCGACTCCTGTGGTCAGTTCGGCTTTCATCGGCACTCCTTGTACAGCTGTCACCATGATGACAGGACTTAAACTCAAGGCTACTAACACATTTTTGCTTATCATAGTCATATTCTCCTTTAGGCACTAAAAGTCATTCTTGTGACTTATCCCCATACAGAACGTGAAATCGATAAAGGGATCAAACTGAAGTCATCCCAAGGTAATGAGCAGTGATATGTTTGTGGTGCAGGTCACTCAAGGTGCGCTTCATAAAGGACAAATTGTCTAATTGAAACACGGCAAGCTAATCACTCAATTAGCCCACCACTGAAAACAAAAAAGTCGCCCCAGGCGACTTTTTCAGCGAGAACTTTGTGCTTAGACCAGACTATTTACCCGTTGGTATTAGTACGATCTGAACGCGGCGGTTTTGTGCTCGGCCATTTGCATTGGCATTTGATGCAATAGGACTCGCTTCACCCATACCTTTTGATTTTACACGGGCAGAGGCAACGCCTTTACTCATCAAGTAATTACCCACTTCGCTAGCACGGACCTGTGACAGACGTAAATTGTAAGAGTCTGAACCACTGCTGTCCGTATAACCTAATACGTTAAGCTGCGTTTTGCTGTATTCCTTGGCCACAACCGCCACTGAATTCAGCACGCGTTTAGCACCGTCACTTAACTCGGTTTGATCTACGCCGAAGGTCACTTCATTAGGCATATTCAAAATGATGTTATCGCCGTTACGGGTCACACTCACGCCCGTTGAGGCTAATTGTTGGCGTAATTTGGTCTCTTGCACATCCATGTAATAACCAATACCACCACCGACTGCAGCGCCCGATGCAGCACCAATTAAGGCACCTTTACCGCGGTCGCTCTTGCTCGAAGATACCACTCCAATTGCGGCACCCGCGACGGCACCAATCAATGCGCCACTGGTCGCTTTAGCGGTTTGTTCTTCGTTTGAATAGGGATTGATTGTTGTACAACCCGATGCAACTAGCGCGGTCGTCAATACCACTATGGCTAACAGGGATGGTTTAGATTGCACTGCCTGAAAACACTTCATCATTTATAACCTCTTTATATGATTGATGACTGTGAATACCGCTCAAAAGGGCAAGAAATATCACGTCCATTAGGTAATACGAATGACCTAGGGATTGCCACAAAGCAGGCAGTATATAAGCAATTGCGTTGGAGACAATCCTTTATCCATCTTCAATTATGCTAATCCAGATTTTAGTCAGCAAAGATACAGATTTCGGGCTTCAATCATGGCTTGTACCGCCCAATTTCATATCAAGTCTATGGCACCGAAATAGTGCACCTTGCACCTTTATTGGCAGCACTAAAAAATAACGCCGTTTTAATCGAAGGCGCAATGCAATGATTTAAAAGGTTAAAATGAAAATTAGAATATTGGCACGAATTTTACATACTACTAAGTGAGTAGACAGTCAGACGCGGTAAACATCGCCGAAAAACTAGAGTCGACTTCAACTGGATTAATCCAAATTAAATGGACCTATCGAGACAGAAAATGGGCTCGAGTATTTAGGGTCATAAAGGAGGAAGTATGAAAACGGTCATGAACTTTATCGCACTATGTCGCCACGAATGGATTTGTCTGCGCCATCTAGGTCTGAGCCAGTGGGATTTAGAACAGCGTCACTATCATCAATAAAAGGCAACGCAAACGGTCATATTTTGGTTAGAAGGCAGTAAAAGAGGGAACGCTCATGGGAATCGCAGAAAATAGTCTCAAGCTACATGTTATCACCGAGGTTAAAGTACAAGGTCGCTTACTGTCGGATGTTGCACGTCAATACGGTTTATCTGCCAAGGCAGTCTACCAATGGGTGCGAGAAAGCGATCTGCAACCCCAGCAAAGAGAATGCGCATTAATGAGTGAGATTGCCCAGCTACAGAAAAAAATTAAACAGCTCAATCAAGAGCTACGCACGATAGGTTAGCCTGTACAACAAGCTAAACGTGCCCGAATAGACAAGGCCGGACGAGATTGCATATCGCCCTGCTGATAACGCTAACGATGTAAAAGATGTGCTAACAACAATAATAACAGCGCCCTTTTTAGTCCGGCCTTGTCGTCCAAATTGATGAACCCAGCGAAGATTGGGAAATAGTATTAACAGCAACAAACGGATAGGGACAATGCAAAAGTTTCGGCAAGACTAGGGAGGGAGTTATCTCCCCTAAGATCAAATATGTGAATTGTGCTCCCCCAAGTCATGAACATATTTCTCTCTCTGGCCTTGTCATTTTATTCACAGGATCAATGATGATCCAGCACTGCAATGAGTGTAGTGCGCCAAGGAAGGCCGTGATTGGTATTACATAGATTGACTGAAGAGTGACCAAGGTTTCGGCAAGAATTGAGGGAGTTATCTTCCCCAAAGATTAAATATGTGAATTGTGCTCCCCCAAGTCATGAACATATTTCTCTCAACTCTTGTCCTTTTATCACACTGTTCGATGATTGCTAGCTTGTTTGTAGCAACAAGGATGGCCCCAGCTTCCATCGGGGATTAAGCCAAGGATTGGCTAACGCCAAAAATTAAATAACAATAATAAAATCAATAACAAAAATAATAATTTCACTTAATTTTTAGCATAAAAAAGACGCTACTTTGAGCGTCTTTTTTATGGGTGAAAAACAACGACTGACGATTAATAGTCTTCTTCGTTTGCCTCTTGGATCCGCTGCTTACGCTCTTGTGCCTCTTCAAAGGCTGCTTGGATTTCTTCCAAGACCGCACTAACATCGGCTTCAACCAGCACTTCGGTAAACTCACCCGTTAATGGCGTTTCAGGCTTCAATTCACCGGCTTCAAACAAGGCCCAAATTTCTTTGGCGTATTGTGTTTTTAGCAGCTCAGGAGCATACAAACCATAGTATTGAGTCATGTTATTCACATCACGCGCTAACATCCATTTAGCATGGTTATTCGCCGCGGCATCGACGGCCTGAGGTAAGTCGATAATCACTGGCCCTTCACTATCAACTAACACATTAAACTCAGACAAGTCACCGTGCACTAACCCCGCACAGAGCATACGTTTAACATAGGTCATCACCAACGCATGATCCTTCAAGGCTTTTTCTGCCGACATACTGACATCGTTTAATCTCGGCGCGACATTGCCCTCGGCATCCGTCACTAACTCCATCAGCAACACGCCATCAAAACAGCCGTAAGGTGTTGGCACCCGCACACCTGCATTCGCTAAACGGTAAAGTGCTTCAACTTCAGCATTTTGCCAAGCTTCTTCCTGCTGATCGCGGCCAAATTTAGACCCTTTTTCCATCGCGCGCGCACGACGACTGTTACGGACTTTTCGGCCTTCTTGATATAACACAGCTTGCTTAAAACTGCGCTTGTCCGCTTCTTTATAGACTTTGGCACAGCGGATATCATCACCACTGCGTACAACGTACACAGTCGCTTCTTTACCGCTCATTAACTGGCTAATGACCTCATCGACCAGTCCTTCATCAACCAGGGGTTGGATTCGTTTCGGAGTTTTCATAGCGCCCTTATACCTTACTTAGGCATGATATGGAATACTGCGGGCAAATCTTCATACAAAAGCGGTCTCCAGCGGAAGTTTGATGAATATAGTTTAGGATTATTAAACGAATTTTAAGTAAAAACTAATGCACTTGCGTGTTAAACACAATACCAGATTTACTCAGCGCGTTGGCAAAGAAAGAGACTGAAAATACCGCTTTAACTAAAAGAATATTCTTTTATGCTCACCCCAGTAAAACCAGACTCAAAACGACAAGCCATATTCCGCGCCGAATATGCCAATCCAAGCCAGTTGAAATAATACCCATAGCTAAATTGGTGCAGGAACTTAACTCAAACAAACAAGGCAATCACACTGCCCACGGTCGCCGCCGCTTTCAATATTTGGCCTGCACTGTAATAAGTGTCGTTTGAACTCTTAACGTCATCTACATCATCCGCACTAGGCTCAGGTATTTTACTCCTTGCATTGCCATCAAAACTGACCTCAGCTTTGGGAGCCGCCAGCCCTAATGCACCATAGGTAAAGGATTTAAGTCCGCTTGGCTCGGCGGTATCAAGGGATTGATGAGCCGACTTAACTGCTGGTAATGAAGCTGAATACGCAGATGAAATAAGTGAAATCATAGCGAGCACCAAAGCAGACATTTAAAGTGTTAACCGCAAACTAACACAATATCAGCTGGTTATCATGCATTCATCCGCTAAACTGTGATGGATTTTGCCCAACAAAACGCATCTATTACAGTATAAATAGCGGTATATATAGCTAGATCTCCCCCATAAGAGCCTTTATCCTAAACGCCACAACATATAGAGAACTTATCCATGCACTATCCCAGCATTTTCCTCGCACTTTCAGTCCTATCCCTGACTCAATGCAGCAGCTTATCGATTGAAGAATGCGCCAATAGTGATTGGTTTGCCCTTGGGCTTGCCGATGGCAACCGTGGGACAAGTTCTGGGCAATTAAATCAATATCAAAAAGATTGTCGTGAATTTAATCTCAGTGTCGATACAGCGCAATGGAAACAAGGATACCAGCAAGGGTTAGCCAGTTACTGCGTGCCAGAAAATGGCTACCGCGTAGGCTTAGCGGGAGAAAGTTATTATGGGGTTTGCAGTAATAACCAGTTTGTTGAGCGCTATAACCAAGGCCATCAACAATACCTGACCAACAAACGTTTAACTGAGATTGCCGATCGCTTAAATACCATAGAGAGAGAAATAAGCAGTCTTGATGGCAAGATCAATAATCTCACCGACAAGGCTGACTTATTGAAACAGAAAAACAGCCTACTCAACGAAAAAAACCAACTGTTAGATGAAAGATCTCGCCTACGCAGACCTGATATGCGCTTCGAATTTAGATTTTAAGCCATAAAAAAATACTGAACCCAATAAGGACTCAGGGCGTTAGCTTCGCAGCTCGTTATTTTTGCGGTATTCCACTACTTGTAACCTTGAACATTTGACCCAAAGCGACCAATTTAGACTTTCTAAACGCAGGCGAGCGCAGAAAAAACACATAGTAAAGTAGGCTAGCGGACGTCCATGCTATGGCTAAACTCCATAAATCATGACTCAAGAAGTGGGCGCCGCGTAACTCTTGGCCAATGCCAAATACTAGGCCTAAACTCAAACCAAAGATTAATCCAAACTTAGCTAAATGCGGGCGATACTCATGCAGCACGTAATACAAGGCAACCCAAGCAAACCCGCCGCTGGCATGGCCACCAGGGAAACATTGACCAAACTCAGCACTTTTAGGTAAACGAGAAAACAAGGATGAATGTATCATCTGGCCGCCAAACTCAATCACATCCCACGGGCAGGTCATGTGAGTAACGCTCTTGCCTATTCGGACCAGCAACACACTCGCCAATACGCTACTAAATAGGTAAATCAGGCCCTTACGGTACGGTTTTACCCTGTCACTTCGAAAACTAAAGGCAATGCCGACTACGACACTCACCGCCAGCAAGATGACAAAGTTACGCCCAGTGACATGCAGTAAATCTTCGGTCAACCAATATCCTCTCAATGGCCAAGAGTCGATACCCCCTTGCCAATGAAATAACAAAGTCGCGACTTTCATATCAGCGTGAGTCCATTCAAGCCCCACTATGATCACTGCAAACACTAAAAGCGGCGTAATTAAATGCCCCTTAGCAAAATCCATAAATGTCATCATAACTTTATATTTCAGATAGTTATTCACTAATAAATCCAAAAATCAGAACATTTAGTGTTAGAGTACCGTTGAATTCTTACCTAACACTTAAGAGATCTAACAGCGCAGCATTTAAGATAGAACCGAGATTTTGCAGTAACTAAATTTACCGAAAAGACTCACATCATGAGTAAAAAGACTATAGTTTATGAATAGTATCGCGCCTCTAGGACTGAGCATTCATGCCATACAACCTCGCCATTAACCAGTCTCAAAAAGATCGTTTATTTGCCGACATTGCTATCGACACAGACAAAATCGTTGTTCCCCAAGAAATGGTTGATAACTGGCAACAAACCTTAGATTTGCTCTCTGAATTAGTCGACACCCCCGCCGCTTTGATCATGCGTGTCCATCAAACCGATATTGAGGTCTTTACCTCGAGCCGCACCCAAGGTAATCCCTATAAAAAACATGATAAAGACAGTTTAGGCCACGGGCTTTACTGCGAAACAGTGATCAAAGAAGGTAAGGAACTCCACATTCCTAACGCCCTAAAGGATAAAAACTGGGACAAAAATCCTGACATTAAACTCGGCATGATCGCATACTGTGGTTTACCTTTACGTTGGCCAGATAGCAGTGCCTTTGGCACTATCTGCATGCTCGATAGCCAAGAGCATAATTACCCCCAATCTTTTCGCAGCTTACTCGCTCGGTTTCAAAATGGTATCGAAGCTAACCTAGTCACCCTTTATCAACAGGCTAAGCTACAACTGCACAATCAGCAGCTAGAGCAAAAAGTACAACAGCGCACCCATGAACTCGCCGAACTTAGCGGCAAGCTCATCAAAGAAATCGAAAACCGCACCTCCACCGAAACCTCACTGGAATACCATAAAAGCTATGATCCACTGACGGGATTACCCAATCGCATCAATTTGATTAATAGTCTGTCTATCATGCTCGAAAAAGTGAATCGCAAAGAAAAGATTTCAGTACTCTATCTTGGGCTGCGCAATTTCAAATCCATCAACGACAGTTATGGTTACCTGATTGGCGATAAAATTCTCACTATTCTCAGCCAACGTTTACAGCACTATACCGATGAAAACACCTTTATCGCCCGCATCGCTGGCGCCGAATTTGTGATTATTCAAGCCCACAAACCTTCGAATAACGAAACCAATAAACTCATCAATAAAGTGCTTAACTGCTGTAACACGCCCTTTGGTGTGGCTGATTTTGTAATCACGATTCCCTCGAGCATGGGCATAGCACAAGCGCCTATGGATGGTATCGATGCCGCCATCCTGCTGCAAAAAGCCGGAGCGGCCATGACGATCAGCAAGGCTGATGGCTCAACTCACAGCTTCTTTAATCAA
Source organism: Shewanella oncorhynchi (assembly GCF_030848765.1). Taxonomy (NCBI): domain Bacteria; kingdom Pseudomonadati; phylum Pseudomonadota; class Gammaproteobacteria; order Alteromonadales; family Shewanellaceae; genus Shewanella; species Shewanella oncorhynchi. Next base: position 726,397 of record NZ_CP132914.1, on the reverse strand, counting down.
GATACGCAAGCCGCTTTAAACCTACGCTATCAACTGGAATCCCACTTGGTCGATGCACTGAACAAGAACGAGTTAAGCCTGCATTACCAACCCTTTATTAACTTAAAGACGAAGCAAGTGATTGGTGCCGAAGCCCTGCTGCGCTGGCATAATCCCATCCTTGGCAATGTCGCCCCAGACAGATTCATCGCCTTAGCTGAACGTAATGGCCAGATTATTGATATTGGCAATTTTGTATTGCATACCGCGCTGTCTCAGGCGGCAAAATGGTGTCGCGAGGTAGGCCAAGAGTTTAAAATCGCCATCAATATTTCCCCTTTGCAAATGCGCAATCCCCGCTTTAGCGAACACATAGCCGACTTACTCACCCTCTATCAATTGCCACCCACCGCCTTAGAACTTGAAATTACCGAAGGCATGCTGATGCAGGATGAACATATTGCCCACAATGCCATCCAAAAACTACAAGAACTCGGTATCCGCATCTCCCTAGATGATTTTGGCACAGGCTACTCATCCTTAAGTTATCTACAAAAATACTCTTTCGACACCTTAAAAATCGATCGCTGCTTTATTAGTAAACTCGAAGAAAACGAACAAAATAGAGAGTTAACAAAGGCAATTATTGCCATTGGTAAGAAACTGGACTTGGAAGTGATCGCCGAAGGCGTAGAAACCCTAGAACAAGATGCCTTTATTCGCCACGAGGAATGCGACTTAGGCCAAGGCTACCTCTACGGTAAACCCATTACCGCAACACAGTTTGAGCAGGCATTTATCCATAAAAAAGAGCATTAAGTTCATCCTTAATGCTCTTTTATTTCGCGAATTAAAACCGACTGAATAATGCTGCGTGAATTGTCATTTCCACAGAATGTTATAAATTACATTGGGATAGATATGTGTTGAAGACTAATGTTTGGGACCAGTAATTTTAGTCGTTAGCAGTTTAGCGTCTGCTGATATCCACTCATATAGGTTTACCATGGTATTTGCTCGTCGACTCGCAGCCAGTCCGTCCTTGGATGCTCGACCACCCCGTCCATGGGGCGGACGGTCGTCTCGCTAATCACCATGGCGCACCTTTTTGGCATTAGCGTAATCTGTAGATTTAAAAGCCTTACGCTGCACGCTTTTAGACTTAAACGTGTTAGTTCCAACACTCTAACCTGTAATTTTCGGATTAAAATCTCTATATGTTAATGCCCCTATCAGAGGCAATAAAATAGCTGTCAAACACTGCAAAGAAGTGTAATAAACAGCTATTTTTTCCTTTGAATTTGCCAGAAAATTAATATGCCACTACAAATAACTATTTAATATTACTTTGTTGAAGGATTAGTTAAATCTATCATCCATGATCTTAAATCCTTCCATAAAACGATATCTCTTGGCAGCACTAATTCGTCCTTGATCTTCACATCTACAGCAGATTCCGTTAATGGAACTAATTTTCCATTTTGCCTTACTTCGGATATATAAAAAGTATTATGAGGTAAATCATTAGGCGGGATCAGCCAATAACTTAAGGTCACTTTAGATTCTGAATCGCCGCTAAAGTAGGATGTAGTGAGCCAGTTACTTTTAAGTTTCGGAACTCGTGACAAGCAATCCTCGAATCTAGTTCTTTCATCTCCTTCACGTTTATAAATAACATCGTTAGCAAAACCACCACGTTCTTCAATAAAAAGAAGGTATCGTCGCCCTGGTATAAGTTCTTCTTTAGAGCCCAGGGTCAACTGGTCTGAATTGGGTTTAGACAAACTTTCATTTACCCTAACTTTATTCTTGTATCCGCAAAGCGATTTGTCGCCTAAACTTACTTTCCATTTGGGTGTATGTGTCCACTCAATCATTTCCGATGAAATAACAGTTACGTCAACGATGTTTTCAGCTGACAACACTGCCTGTGCTAAATCTTGACGAATAAAGCGTGCATCAGTGCTTCCTGCATACAGTAAAAAAAGAGCTAGTCCATAAGTAATAATCTGATTATTCATCAAAGCTAACCTTTGTCGCATTGAAACGTTCCAGTAATTGTGAACACTTTCTAACATTACTGAAACTTGGTCAATATGTCTGTAACTGGCAGAGCTAGTTTGATAAAGCGAAGCAAGCTTTGGGGTATCAGGTTGACAGTCAAATACAGGCCATTCCAGTATGAACTAAAGACAAGCATTTTTAGTTAGCACTTGTTATAAATTTTTTTCAGTTTTTCCTTTAGCTCTTTGGCGAGCTGACTATTGTTGAGAACAACAATACTAATAAGTAAATTTGGAATATACAAAAATAGAACTGCTCCAGCAAAAGCATTTTTTGCTTCAGGTGAAACCGCAACAATAGCCAAAGCTACTGTTAAAGCAATGCTGCACGACACCATCCTTGTAGTAAAACCGGCTACTGATTTTATAACTTTTGAACTTAGAGAATGACAATAGATAGCAAAACAAAAAATACCTAATGATATAAGTGCTTTATCATTACTCCCCTGAATAAGGCTATAAAGAATAAGACCGGGCATCAGTACAGGTATAAATATAATTAGAAAGTAATTTCTTTCAAAAGTTCGATTACTCAATGGAAGCCTCAATGACTAATAGCACCCTACGAAGGGGTGAATAATTGTTGGTTAAAAATCTATAGCCAAGCGAGACCGAGCTAACGATGACGAGTCCTGCTTTAGTGGTTTGTTAAGTGATCTGAACGAGTTCCTGCAGACACTTTGTAACATTACTAAAGTTTGGTCAACGACTATACGTTTCATTTAGCCTGTCTAGGTGCTCAAAACACGGAATTGGTTTAGCTAAGCTAACAGTGAAAAGGTTGGCTGAGATTGGCATTGTTGCAACAGTGACCGTTGGCGGCATGGATATCGCCGTCGAGCCTATAGGGATATATTTACGGCGAGTCACTGAGGAAATAATGACAATTCATGCTGCACAACTGAAGACAAAGTAAGATAACTTTGGGGCAATAGCTTTTTAGCTAAACGAACAGCGACAGGGTTAGTTAAGATTAGCACTATTGCAACAGTGACCTTCTAAAACATGGATGACTAAAGCGGCGACCATCAACGGATAGTCGCGGCTTTAAATCTCACTCATAGGGATATGGAAACGAGACTAGTCTGCTTTAATAACGGCTTGTGTCAGTATTTCTTGGTCATTCTTAAACACCACTAGCTCGCCTAGAGGACTATCGCTGCCGCCTAAGACGGTGACATAACAATAATACTGGTATGGGCCGCTGCGAAATTGGTATGAATGATTCCCTCCACTGCCATCAAAAACGAGTTTGCCTTTATTCAGCACTAAATCTGGCTTTTCACTCAATGCCTTACCCTTTGCCCATGCGGCATAGCGGTATTGGCTGTTCCCCATATCATCGACACGAATGGTAAACTTGGCGGTCTCCCAAGATAACGCTGGGCTGACAAACTCACTCACACTCGGATGTAATGCCGTTTGTTGCTTAGCAATAAGCTCTGCTTTCAGTTTTGCCTCTACCGGTGTTTGATAGTTAATGGCGATGATCTTGCCATCAAAATCCAGCCACACAACACCGCTACCGAGCATAATGCCGCGCCAGCCCATCGTCTGCCAATCGGCTTCAATCTTAGAATGGGCGATCTGCTCAAGCAGCTTAGGATCAAAAACCTGATCGAAACGTGCGATCATTTCCTGCGTATTTTGAATCGCTGGGATCGGATATTCACGTTTAAGCGGGTAAGCCACACGCTTAGCAATCGCTTCAGGATCATTGGCCTTGGCGGCGTCGATAAGCCCCTGCACCAGAGGAATATATTCCTGTGGCATGGCTTCATCAGCGGCGTTTGCATTGATACTTAAACCCATAACGCTGAATATTAACGCCGCTGAAAACGCGATATTCATCAGTTTAACTTGGCTGAAAACAGCTAATTTGCTTCCCTTAAGTCGTGAGGCGAATGGCATCTTTATCCCTTACTCCAAATGTCTCTGCTGAGACTAAAGGCCAAGAATACCATAAGTGCCTCAGACTAAAACCTAAGGTGATTTACACTGCGCCTGACTAAGCGGTTAATAATAGGTTTGAGTAAATCGCCAAGGCTACTGACATAAAGATGACACCAATAACCGCATCGATAACCGGTGTTAGTCGCTGCAATTTAAGTTGCACCTGCGCCTTTGACAACATTACCGCTAAAAAGCCAAACCATGCCAATGACAAAGACAACAACAAAATAGCGGAAGCGATTTTAGTGCTCGTTGTAACACTTGGGGTAATCAAGGCCGAAAACAGGGTTAAGAAAAACACTAATGCTTTTGGATTCAATATATTGGTATAAAACCCAGTCAAAAAACCTTGCCTGCGCGACATAGCGCCACCTAAGCCACCAGCAACAGACGCCACACCTTCAACGTCACCAGCGCTAATAACAGCATCATCATTTGTCCCTGCATGGACTCTGGCACTCATTTTACGTTTAGCGAGTATCGCAAGACCGGCACGCAGGGCACCAAAACCCATCCAAGCGAGGTAAGAAGCGCCCACAATTTGCACTAAGAGATACAGAGTGTGCGAACTCTTAATGAGTAGACTCACACCGGTCAGACTCAAAATCGTATGAGCTAAAATGGCTATTGAAATCCCCACAGCGGCGGCAACCGCAGTGCTTCTGGACTGCTGAGTCGCAATCTTCACCATAATAGCAAAATCGGGTCCGGGACTGATTAAAGCAACGGCATGGATTACAGCCAAGGTGAGTAATAAAGATAAATCCATAGATATGCGGCTCCGCAAAAAAGGTTAATAACGATAACTGAGGCAGCCAGTATGGCAATTTGTCGCAGCGCTGAATTGTAATAAATTGCACTATTCAGTGTTTTTTAAAAACCAGCGGCGTCGAACGACGGGGGGAAATTAGAGCATACGCCGCTGAAATTGCACTGGCGATAATAGGAATGCCTGCTTAAAAGCTTTGTTTAAATGACTTTGATCGAAAAATCCGAACTGCTGCGCCACATCCGCCACTAAAGCGCCATGACTTAAGGACTTTTTCGCCAACTCTAAACGCACCCGTTTAAGGTACGCATGGGGAGTCATCCCTGTTGCCTGTTTAAATTGCCGCAAAAACTGAAACTTACTTAAATTAACTTCATTGGCTAAGGTTTCAAGTTGAGTATTATGCCAAGGCTCATCGTGAATTCGCTGTTTCACTAAGCTCACCTGCAACTTAGATAACCCGAGTTGTTCACTCGGCTTAGATAGGCAAGATGAAATACCGCTTGGGTAACGCTCCAGCAGCAGATGAATAAAATTCAGTAAGTGGGACTCACCCGCTAGTGCACTGCATTGGCCTTGGATTAATAGCTCGTGTAGCTGAATAAAATATTGATAAAGCGTCGGGTCATCCACCATAGGCGCGCTAAAAAAGTGCTCCTTCAAACCCAGTTCTTGGCTGACTTCATTCATGTATTCCACAGGGATCGACATCACTTTCACCCGATAACCGTCGGCATCGCGGCTCTGGCCATCGTGGGTTTCATCGGGATTTAAGGTCGATAAACTATGCTGACCAAGCTGATAACTGCTGCCCTTATTCACAAACTGCTGTGCACCTTGAGTGACGACACCTAAGTGGTAATCCAGATGCACATGTTTATCAAAACTGAAATGCGTAAATTCCGCCTGACTCAGTTCTATGCCTGATAAGCTAGGATGACGCCAATAATTAATGTTTTCAATGGGTGTTGCAGTACTCATAACTCGCGGCGATTACCTATAGCATCAGCTGTAAAACAGGGGAAAACTCAGATCAACTCGTCATCATTCTAGCCTCCATTGTCAGCGCGGGAATAGTAAATTATTGCAGCCACATAGTTTGAAGCGATTTGGACTTAGATTAGTGCTTAAATTAGCGCTTAAATGAGTGCAGCAGAAAAAAGCGCCCAACTATCTGGACGCTTAATTGAGATACATTTTTGCTCGGCGACATACGTAATAACCTTCGATATCGCCTTAACCGATGAATACCACTAGAAATGATAACTCACGCTGACTCTCACCATTCGTGGCTCAACAGGATGATAATGCTGATCTTCAACGCCTTCGGCTGCTTCGCCGGGCAAACGAGAGGCATAAAAATAATCTATGTCGTGATCTTTACTATCAAACACATTGAGCAGCTCAAGCTTAGTATCGAAGCGGCGGAACTCGTATCCTAATGCGAGGTTAACTAATGTGGTCGCATCAGCCTTGTGGTCATTAAAGCTGTCGAGCACCCGCTCGCCAAGGTGCCGCACGCGTACACTCGAATACAGGCCATCGCCGTCGGGTCGATAGGTGATGCCCGCACTGGCAACAAAGGGAACCGCGCCATCGATATACTTGCCCTCTTCAAATTCATTTTCAGTAAATCTGGCGTTAGTCCACGCTAATTCCATATCGATACTGATTGCCTCATTCAGCCAATAATAAGCCGTTAATTCAGCACCATAACGTTCAGATGCACGACTCGGCTCAGTGTTCCCCGCATCGCCCACAAATACTAATTCTGAATCTAGCTGCAGATACCAGATCGCAGCAGAGAAATTAATAAAGTCCCTGTCATAGTATTTCACCCCAAATTCGCCGCCATTTGAGCGCACGAGCAGATCGACTTTTTCGACCTCATCGCCACTCACAGGGTCAACCTTAATCGTCGCACCGCGGGCATCGTTCGAATGTAGCCCTTGGCCTGCATTAACATATAACTCAAGATTATCGCTCCACAAATAAGAAGCACCGGCTTTGAGGCTGAACATACCATCGGACGCATCGCCACTGTTAAGCGGATTATCACTGTCGACCTGCACATCAAAATAATCGTAACGCAGCCCAAGATTAAAACGCCATTGCTCAGCTGGCAGCCACTCAACTTTGCCAAAGATGCCACTCGACAACTCTTGCACTTCATCAAGCCTTACCGTATTCAGCCGTTGTCGCGCCTGAGTGTTATACAAACCCACTGCGCCAATATCGTCATAACGCACATCGCCGCCCACACTGTAATTCAGTTGAGAGCCACCAAGTGAAGTTTGCCAATCACGCTTAAGATCGCCGCCCCAAATCGTGCGTTCATCGACTTGTTCAAACTCATCACCATTGATGGGATCGTTTAAGAAATAGGTAAAATTAGAGAATAAATTCATAGTCGAGCGAATGGCGTAGACATTTCCCTGCCAATCACCCGCATCGTAATTAGCTGAAACGCTATAACGGTTAGATTCACCGCCGACGTCTTTATCTAAAGATCCATAAAAATCAATTAATCCAGAATCCATCGCACGGGCGGGGATCTGATCCGCCGAATTCCAACTGTTGTCGTAGGCCATCATAGTGACGCTCAAGTCACCCTCGCCGAGCCGAGTTAAATAACGCCCGACGACACTGATCTTACTCACATCCTCATCAATATCCGTCCACGGGCCATCATAGGTTTGCGCCTCACCACCCCAAATAAAACGACCTATGTCAGTGTTTAGCTCCTGAGTCGCCACGAGTCGCTGGTAACCATATTCACCCAACGTCACCCCAACTTGGTTATGGGGGAGTTGATCAGCCAGCAGTAATTGGGCAGCACCCGCGCCAGAAAAATCGGCCACCTCAGGATAATAAGCGCCTTTGGCATAACGGATCTCGCCTATAAGTTCAGGGATCAAAAAGTTAAGATCCGTATAACCCTGGCCATGCCCATGGGTTCGCATATTCACAGGCATACCATCGACTCGAGTATTAAAGTCTGTGCCATGATCCAAATTAAAGCCGCGTAAGAAATACTGATTCGCCTTACCCGAACCACTGTGCTGAGTGACTATCATCCCAGGAACAAATTCGAGGATTTCGCCGGTTCGTAATAGGGGTCGACTCTCGATTTCTGCCGCGCCGACTATTCCCTCAGATGCCGAAGTACTATGGCCTAAGGTATTAATTTGCCTACCGCGCACCTCAAGGCGTTCGATATTGTCCGTTGCCGCCTCTGCCACTACGGCACTCGATAAACAACAAAGAGGTAATAACCACGTCATTGATAACCAAAGCTTTGATAACCGCATTCCTGATAATCCCAGTCCCGATTTCATCCTTTCTTTCCTACTACAGGTGATAGACGGCAAGGATTTAACGCCTTATTTACAAGCAAAAAACCGATCAAGCTCAAACTCTGATGAATAAAAAACCAGCAAAATACAGGCAAATATCATTTCTATGTGCCGTATCGCACATTTTTAAACCCAAAAGGACAAAATGTCCGCCAGCAGATCACATTTCAACCGTGTGTTAGTGCGAAATCATGGAAATAAAATAATCTTGCTTGAATAAAAATGAACCATTTATCAGGCTAGCTATACTCTAAATAACTCAACACTTTTAGAGACACGCTATGCAACGATGGAGCAATATGCACATTTGGAGTGTGTGGGTAGGCCTTTTCTTTTGTGTCTCGGTTCATGCCACCAGCAAATCAACTGCAGAAACCACAGCGATGATTGCTGATAAACCTATCATTACGATGGCGTTTTATGAGGACCCCAAACATAACTTCTACTTTAAATGGGCTGAACTGATTTACGCCCAAGCCTTTGAACGCTTAGGATATGACTTCTCCTATCAAGTGGTTCCCGCAGCCCGCGCCAGTATGATGGCGGACTCAGGTAAAGTGGATGGCGAGCCGGGGCGTGTATCTCATTATGGCGAAAAGTTTACCAACCTCATTCGAATTGAAGAACCGGTTATCGATACCCATTTAATTGCCTTCGCGCACAATCCCGAAATCAAAATACCTAACTGGCAAGCACTGCAAAAGAGTCGATACAAGATCGAATACTATCGAGGCGTGTTCCTCGCAGAACAAAAGCTAAAGGGACTCATTCCTAAGGAGCGTCTGACTGAATCTTCGTCCCCCGCGAGCTCCTTTCGTAAAATGCTCCGCGACCGAATCGATATCTATATTGATACGGAGGCAAGCTCATTGGATCTATTACAAACGCCTGAGTTTCAAGGCAGCAAAATAATCGCGATTGCCACCCTAGAAGAACTCACCAGCTATGGTTACTTAAATAAACGTCACGCAACACTCGCCGTTAATCTTGCCCGGGAGCGAAAACAGATGAAGCAAGAAGGCATATTTGACACCTACAAACAACAGGCCCAAAAATCGCTTAATAATGAAATGAATCATGGCGATACCCCAGAATAAATCAGCATCGACTGTAAAAGTCGTGGCTTACTTTTCTCCACAGAAGATGGCACTAATGTAAAAAGCCTGTTCAATCATATTGATCAGGCCATGTATTCGATAAAAAAGCGCATAAAGCTCACCTATAAAACCTAGGTTAAACCTTACTTGCTTGCGAGTTTACGCCAACGCAACCCATCGCGAATCACCTCATAGCCAGGGAACATAGCGGCAATCACTAGACTATAACTTAGCCAATGTTCTAACTGTAATAACGTAAATTCCCCATTTAATTCAGCGCCTTGGTTTTGTACTTGGTTTTGTAATAGTGGCGAACCAAAGGCCAGAAAGACTAAGAACGAGGCATAAGCAAGATTGATCCCCATATTCGTCAGTAACAATTCAGTAGTCCACACTCGGCGGCGTAGTTGCCAGAGACTATTCGCCATAGACAGTAAAATAATAGGGCTAAACCATTGCAACAATTGCTGAGCATTGGCGCTGAAAATCACAGTCCGCGCGGCTAATTGCTCGCTACTCATCCACACAGAACACCAGATCACAAGCAAGAGAAAAAGATATGTCGCCAGATCGGTAAACACATCGCTTAAACTAATATGCTGCCAACCGGGCCCAACCTTAGGCAAATTCTGCGGCTGCCATTTTTGGCAATTGCTGCCAGATAGGGGTTTCCCCTGAGCCGAGAAACTCCAAAAGGCCAACAGGATAGCGGTAAAGGCAAGACAGGCATCGCCGATAAAACCTTTGGCAATATGGTGGATAAATCCTAATAGGTCCCCCTCTGCAGAGCCCAACCATTGAGTCGTGCCGCCCACAACCTGCAGCACAAACAAGACCCCAAGCACAGTGAAAAGTGTATGTTTAAAAAGCGGAATATCCTCAGAGGCAATAATAGGCACTGCCGGAACAAATTGCTGCGCGACCTTACAGGGATGACCCATTTGCTTTAATACCGCGACAATTTGCGCTTCAGTCAATTCACCTTGTTCAGATAGGGCATCCAATTGGTCGCAGATATTGGCTTTTAATTCACGGCCTATTTCCTGACGTTTGTTCTCAGGCAATTCTCGCTGCACCGCGGCGATATAGCGATCGACTAATTCCATATCAAATCTCCTCTGCACTCTCGTCTGAGCTTTTCATATCAGAGCCATTAGTGTCAGCGCTTTGCTCCAGTAAAAAAGCCAAGGCGCCATTAAGTTGCTGCCATTCATCGGTAAGTTGACTGAGCAACTCAGCGCCCAATGACGACAATTGGTAATAACGACGCTCACGCCCTTCGGCCTGTCGCCACTCACTATCCAACAATCCTTGATCGGCTAGGCGGCGCACTAAGGGATACAGAGTCCCTTCGTCAATATCAATACCACCTTCCTGCAACTGTTTGCGGAGCGAATAACCATAGTGGGCTTGTTTTAATAATCCCAGTACCGCCAACACTAATACCCCACGGCGCAACTCGAGTCGCATTTTGACTAGCTGTGAACTTGTCATTGTCGAATTCCTGTCCTTAACACTGTGTCACACACACTGTGTGCCACACAGCAAATACTATGTAGCACACAGTAAAATTGCAAGTTTTCATGCGCATTTTTTGATCACTTTATTTATTATTAATGCAATCTATTGTTTGTATTGAATTTACAAAAATGCCAACCGTTCCTGCTAAGTGCTCACATTTCCCCACCGCCATACACTCAATGCGAATGAGTCACACATAAGCAAATTCAAGATAAAAAATTGCAAAACTTCCTTTGCTTGAGTAACTTAGCTGCCAACATTGAATAGCCGATTCGTCAACCTAAGTACGGTTTGCTCCTTAAAAAAGATAAATCGGAGCGACTCAAGTAAGTATTGATATTCAATAACTAAAAATATTAAGCGGTTAAATTAAGGACATAGAAAATGCTCATGGATAGAGGCGTACTGGTACGCTGGAACGATGAAAAGGGATTTGGCTTTATTCAGCCTGAAAAAAACGCAGCCCAAGATGTGTTTATTCACATTTCAGTGCTGAAAAAGATGGCGAGAAAACCCATAGTGGGCGACAGCATTCTGTTTCAAACGGAAGTGCAAAATGACGGCAAAAGAAAAGCGGTTATCGCCTCGATTGAAGGCGTCGCAGTCGTTGCAGCGAGTGCAACAACACGCTCCCAATCTCATATCCAATCACGCAATGAAAACTTCAATAACAAAAACAAAGCGCATTACCATAGCCCACGAAAATCCTCTTTTAATACGATAATCCCGCTGCTAATAATCGTGGCCATAGTTATCTTTGGCTTTAAACAATACCAAGAATTCAATGAAGCTCCTGCAATCGATGAAGTACCAGTCCTCACGAATGAAGACACTCAGCCAATGCCCATGTATGAAACTAAAGCGCGAACACAAGCAACGGCAACACCAAGTTTCCAATGTGAAGCGGGTAAAACCCATTGCAGCCACATGAGTTCCTGTGCTGAAGCGACTTTCTATATCCAAAATTGCCCCAATACTCAAATGGATGGTGACGATGATGGCATTCCCTGCGAGCGTCAGTGGTGCAGTTAGCAATGCGACATATGTAAAGTCACGCGTATAACCTTAAGCCTGAGCAGGTAGTAGGTAGTAGGTAGTAGGTAGTAGGTAGTAGGTAGTAGGTAGTAGGTAGTAGGTAGTAGGTAGTAAATGATAAATAATCTAAAACAATGGCGAGATAGCCTGACAGGCATACAGCAAATCGGAGTGATTGCTGCCTGTATCGGGCTTCTCATGCTTGGCTTATTCTACCTTGGTCAATTTATCGGTATTAGCGTGGTAAAAATGGGCTGGCTTTAACCCTAGAAATACGCAAACTAGCCCATGAATTGATACCCATAACAACTTCCAAATGGCAACGCATGCACACTGATATCATCACGCACATTGATTCACCTGAGATACTGGAGTCCATGTTAACTGAGCATGCGGCGGTGCTATTGTTATTTGGCGCGCCGGACTGCGGTGTGTGTCAAACGCTCAAACCGAGAATTGCTGAGATGTTGGCGCAAGCGTTCCCGCAGATGCGGATGGCCTATATTGATTGCCAAGCCCAAGGTGAGATAGCGGCGAGCCGCAATGTATTTGTCTTGCCTGTGGTGGAATGTGTGTTTTATGGCAAAACCTTTGGACGGTTTTCCAAGGTGTTTTCATTAGCGGATATTCGAGGGGCGCTTGCCCGCCCCTACGCTTTAACTGTGGCGGAATAATCCAAATTAGACAGTGAGATTATTTGTTTACCAGCGGTCTAAACCCAGCGTAATGCACTGACTTATCGAGCTTAACCTGTACTGCTGGCGTGCTTATAAGACGTGTTGAACAAGGTGCTGCTTTAGCTTTACCACTGCAACCGCAGCCGTCACCTGTTGAATGACAACAGCCGCCCTTGGCTGCATGTTTGAGTGAAGCGCGACCTTGGGATGCATCCGTCAACCTAAGATTAAGATCCGCCGTTTGTGCAAGCAAAGTCGCCACTGTTTGGCTCGCACTCCCTTTGCTCACACTAATCCCCGCATCGAGCAACTTTCCTAACATGCGCTCACCGATATTCTGCACAAGTACAATGTCGGTACCTTGTTGGATAATCAGCTCTAGTAAGGCTTTTTTAGCACTACAGTCACCTTCAATTGCTGGGTTATCGACCAGTTTGATTCGTTGAAACTGTTCATTATAAAAGCCAATTTGTAGGGCTTTCGTAAAGTGACTGGCGAGGCGTTCGCGGCTCATCGGCATGGCAATAATCATGATAAATCCTTGTCTGTTTGGGTTGGCAGCCTCAAGGCTTGACCTTGAGTGATAGCCGTCGCCACCTTTTTACGGGCATTGGCGAGAAGGTATCCAAAGGTTTGCCGAGAGATCCCCATCAAGGCCGCGGCTTCGATCTGGCTTAATCTTTTCACATCACCCAGTTCGAGGGCCTCAAACTCATCGGCCTCTAATTGAATATGGGTTAATTTAACCGCAGGGATCCCATTAGGCTTAAATAGGCTACAGGGCACACAGGTCGATAATTGACGGCATTTTTTAGGTCTTGGCATAAATGTTTTTATCTTTAAGTCGTCTTATATGTCTTGAAATCGTGTTTTAGGTCTTAGTTCACATCTTCGGTACTACGAGTGACACTCGGGCTCATCTCGCTAAGGGAGTCCATAGTTCTGGATTCTCAAGCGTGATAACTGACTTGATGAATAAGTTCAGTGGATGAACCATAAAACTGTCACGAGTTTCCGGCCTAGGCCAGAAACTATTATTCGCGCCAACGACATTCAAAACTGTAAGACGGCTCACAGTTACCTATATCAAGCATGACTAATTAACAGAACTGCTGTCTGACGAATGGGGGATTAAACACTAGGGCGATACCATCATTATCGATATGTGGTGCATCTCAGTTTTCACTGGAATACGAAAATCTTTCGCGCCACAGGTATATTGCCATTGAGCGTGACTAACACACTCAATGGCTAGCGCCCTGTAAGGTCAATCTTAACCTGCATCAGGGTGCCGAGGGATAATGACAAACTCTGCAAACAAATAAGCAGCCGTTAAGCTGCTGTGATAGGTGGCATTTACGGATTTAAACGGATTAAATCCTCAGACTCACAGTAGTTCACCTGTACCGAATAGCCGTCATCTTGCTTAATAAAATCGACAAAGTTTTTAATCGCAGGTAAGGCATCTTCCCTATGGTGCGACACGTACAGCAATTGGCTCAGATGATGCTCGGCTATCATCTCCAGCGCCCGCATCACTAAGGTGCGATTGATGAAATCTAAGCCCTGATACGGCTCATCTAAAATCAGTAACAGTGGCTGTTTAATCAAGGCGCGACCTATCAGCAGTAACCGCTGCTGACCATAATCGAGCTTCTTAAAGCTGGTGCTCGCCAGCCCTGTCATGTGCAAAATCGCCAACCATTCCTTCGCCAAATCTAGCTGAGGCTTAGTGGGTTTATGGTACAGGCCAATAGAGTCAAAAAAGCCCGAAAGCAGCACATCTAATGCCGAGCAACTGACGCGATATTGCAAGTGCAGCGCCGACGATACTATGCCAATCCGTTGTTTAATCTGCCAAATACTCTCGCCGCTTCCGCGAGGTCGGCCAAAGAGCGTGATGTCATTGCTATAACATTGGGGGTGGTCGCCTAAAATCAGCCCCAGCAAAGTGCTTTTACCGCAGCCATTTTGGCCACGAACTTGCCAATGTTGCCCCGCCTCGATGCGCCAATTCACGCCGCTGAAAATCAGCCCACTGACATATTCCACTTTGCCATTTTTAATCTCGACCAAGGGATCAAACGCCTCGGCGTTGTGCCTTTGCCGCTCCATTAAGGCCAAGAGTTCATCGCTACGTTGCGCCGATAACGCATTCAACTGCGCCATCACAGGATGATTGTGCCATTGCTCAATCGACATCGACGGGCTGAGTTTGTGCACACTCTGCCCCGATTTCAGCATCTCGCCATTAAACAGCGCCACATGGCTGATGCACGGCGGCAATTCTTCTTGGCGAGAGGTAATGATCAGCAACTGGCTATGCTCGGCCACTTCACTCAGCAGCTCAGATAAACTCGCCTGATGTTCAGCATCGAGCCCAGCGTAAGGGTCATCTAAAATCAGCAATTGCGGTAACATTGCCAGTGCACGTGCCAGCATGACTCTGCGCGTTTCGCCCGTGGATAATTGCCGAAAACCGCGCAGGCGCAGCGGCTCAAGCCCAACCTTTTGTAATAATGCTGGGAGTTGCTTGGCATCTTGGCAGCATTCCAACACTAAGGATTCGACACTCGAACCGTAATCCAACTCGTCTTTTTCTAATTCGCGCTCCAGCAACGCTTGTTGCAACCCAAGTGACACCCAGCCGATACGTTGCGGCAGGCCAGCAATCGTCCCTTCATCGGGCAGAATATCACCCGTTAATATTCGCCCGAGCAAGGAACCACAATAACTGTCGGTCGCGAAAATCGCCCAATGTTCAGCAGGGTGCAGTTGCCACTCATCGACGACTAACACATCATTATCACGCCCGTATCGCAACTGTTTAACCACAATACTTTTGTCTTGGTTCGCGACAACATCAAGCATAACCACAGTTCCTTTCTATTTTTAAGGGATGATAAAAGCCAGCGATTACCCAATCGCATTGCGCCATGATATCTAAGGCAATAATATCTAAAGCCACAATATCCAATGCAACGGCTCACGATGCACGACAGTCGCTCAGGTTTTATCGGCTGATTTTGGGGAATACGTCACCAGAGTAAAGCTTATTGGGGATAAAATCTAATGCGCTTAATGGCATAGGCAAAGCGTGGCAACATCCAACGGATACGCATGTGTGAGGCAACCACTCTGGCAGAACTGTGATAAAATCGGCACCTGTTTAACTTTCATATCAACAAGGTAATGCAATGAATCCCATTATTGCCATCTTAAAAGAACACAACGTCAGTGACGCTAAAATCCAAGAACTGTTTCAAACATTAACCGAAAATCCATTAATGGCGATGGGCACGCTCGGTCAATTAGGCATCCCAGCCGAAAAATTACAACAACTGCTGGGGCTAGTGATGCAGAAACCAGCCTTGATCAAAGAAGCCGTGCTCGAACTCGGTTTGGATTTCTCAAAAGTAGAAGCCGCAAAAGCCCAGCTACAAAAATAAGCGCAGACTGCCAAGTTTGTAGCCATCATGCGCTAGGGGAATGCGCGTAAATCAGCTCCCCTAGCGAATGTTAAAACCACTAAACCGCAAAGTAACTAAATCTCACAGCAACTAAACCTCACAGCCATTGACGCTCAAAATGATCAATACCAAGTAAGCTAACTGTTTTGCGCCTGCCACTCCTCAATCGCCTCTTTCGCCGCTCGAAAAGCTTCAATCCCCGCAGGCATACCGCAGTAAACGGTGCAATTCAGTAAGACTTCTTGGATCTCTTCAACCGAGCAGCCATTGTTTAGCGCGCCCCGCACATGGCCCTTTAATTCAGTCGGCGCCTTTAATGCCGCCAGCGTCGCTATGGTAATCAAACTGCGCGTTTGCCTTGAAATGGCATCACGCACCCAAACCTCACCCCAGCAATTGGCCGTGACTAAATCTTGCAGAGGCTGGGTAAAATCGGTCGCACTATTGAGCGCCTTATCCACATAGCTATCGCCCATCACAGCACGACGCACCTCAAGCCCCTTCTCGTATTGCTCATCGTTCATCGATGCATCCTTTTTGTTATGTGATTAGCTATGTGATTAGCTATGTGATTAAGCTCTGTGATTAGGCTTATTGAACCGCCGCCAACCAATCTGCCCTATATCCTTACCAACTGTAACTGATTACTAACGTTAGATTGAGCGCACCCAAGCAACGAACTCTTCGGCGAGTCTGGGAGGGTTACAGGCCTCTGTCTGATCTGCGATCTCGTTATAGTACTCGAGCTCGTGAACTATGATGGGTACCGAACGACCAAAAACGCGACTAACGGTTAAGTTGGAATGGAGTGTAGAAGCGACAACGCATACTGCGGCAACAAATTGCTCGGTTATCTCCTGACCAAGCTCAAGGCAGCGCTCAAAATCGACATCTTCCTCCGCATCACTGTACCCGAGACCGAGATCGGCCACCCAGCGAGCTAAGATATCCGCAGTCTGAGAGTCAGGATCCCCAAAGATGAGGAGTTCGTTTTGAAGCCAGAAGGCATAGTTCCATTTTGCTTCGTCAGAGCTAGAAGCCTTTGGAATCGAGGCATGCCACTCGTCGACGGTGTTATAGCCGACTGTCAGCGTAGGTAGACGGGGATCGTCATATTCGTTGTTGATATAGAAAGACAATGCATAGATCTGCTCCGCCTCAGCGGTTGGTATACTCTCGAGCGCTTCGGTAATAGCACTCTGAAGCACGGTAATCATTGGGATATTCATACTGGGTTTCCTGCTCGTTTAATTCCGCATTTAGCGAATGAAAATAGTGCATTGTAATTGAGAATAAGAGCTTAACCCACTATTTTTGTTCAGCTTAAATGTCTGCCAATATATTAGTATTCAACCAATTTTCCAGTTATCTGTATGCCTTTTTACAAGCATACACTCTGCAAATTTAACAATGGATGGCTCGTTAGATTCTTTTACTGCTCGTTTGCTGCTTAACAGCGGAAGCTGATTATTAAGCACTGTCATTCCAGTGACACGCCACCCCTTTTATTTCACAAGAAGTATCCATGAAGGCTCGACGACGGCGGCCATGCCGTCAACGGTCACTTACATGCCAATGCTTAATCCAACCAACTCTCCAGTTATCTGTATGCCTTTTCACAAGCATACACTCTGTAAATTTAACAATGGATGGCTCGTTAAATTCTTTTGCTGCTCGTTTGCGGCTTAACAGCGGAAGCTGATTATTAAGCACTGTCATTCCAGTGACACGCCATAAACTCATCCATGAGGGCTCGACGACGGCATCCATGCCGTCAACGGTCACTTACATGCCAATGCTTAATTCAACCAACTCTCCAGTTATCTGTATGCCTTTTTATAAGCATACACTCTGCAAATTTAACAATAGATGGCTCGTTAAATTCGCTCTTTACAATTTAGATGTATAGCCGTAAGTTATCAGCAAAATAATTTTGTGAGTGTGCAATATTGGACCTTATTTTTAATATATTGTCTGCATTGGCAAATGTAGTCACTATAATGGCATCTAGCATAGCTATATATTTATATTTTACGAAAAAAGAGTCAATTGGCTCTATTTTTACAATGCTAAAAAATTATGCATATCAACAGACATTATCTGAACTAAAAGAAAAGCTTGAAAAACTTAGTGACTATAATGCAAAGGATAGTATCCATCATGAGCAAATTATTAATATTGTTAATGATATAGTTGGGCAAATGAATGGTAACGACCATTTAAAAGTGCATTTTAAAGTCATTATAACCAGATTTGAACGAATGATTTCAGAACGTGATAGACTAACAGAACCTCTAAAAAGATCTTTAGTTGCTGAGTTTAGAGAAAGGTTGCGTCATTTAAATGTAGAAAATTTTGATGAGATAGTAGGTAAATAATATGAGTAAAATAATTTCAGCCGCTAATGTAATGATTACGAATCGTCACTTAATCACAGATGTTATAGAGGCTAATTCTTCATCTGAGATTTTTTTTAGGTATAAAACGAGATACATTTGGTCTATCACTCGCTCTCAAGATAAGATTTTTCTTCATTTTTACCCTAACGCTCATAACACGGAAAGTCTCGCGGAATTAGAGCCTTATGAGTGGCAGGATTACTCTCCAATCATTAGTTATAATTCAGTTGAGCTAGGTACGAAAGAAGCAAAATCTACTTTTGAAGAGTTACAATTGGTTGTTAAAGAAAAACTTTTAAACATGGACAAAGTCCTTGATGATATTATTGGTGATTTTTTCTAGCTGTTATTTAATTTGTTACCCGTTAACGGGTACTCTTTTCTCCTTCCTCAAATCTCCGTATACCTATAAACCGCAAGCCCGCCAACGCTGTGAAGCGTGGGCAACTTAACCCGCCGTGAGGCGCTCAATTCTGCCGTGAGGCAGTGCATCCCAAGGGGAAGAACATGCTTAAAAAATACCTGCCATTTGTGGCGATTGCTGTCGGCGTGGTTTTATGCCGCCAATCAAAGATAGGTAGGCATAACTCTTTTGGATCTAACAACTGACACCGAGACTACAGAAGTTCACCCTCCCCTGCGAAGTTGCTGAAGGGCGTTGAAGACTCTTTATTGAAAGAATGGCATGTGACGCAGACAGGACATCTGCGTAGCTTTCGGGGGGAAGGGATGCACCATCGGAATCGTTAGCGATTTTCGAATAAGCACGAAGCCACTAACCAATGCATGTAACTTCGCTAGGGACGCCGGGGGATTTCCAAAAGGGAAACAGGCGCTTTTCCCCTTTTGGTCGACTCTTAATTAAAAATCAGGGGGTGAAGCCCCACGACTTTGATTTTGCCTTTAAAAGCAATCAAGAATTATGGGATATGCCCAACTCTATAAATTAACAAATAAAACGAAGGTGACAGGAGTGCCCCCTTCCCTACGAAATTACCGCTGGGTGATAAGATGTAGCTAGAGCTACACTTTGACATCCCTGACCTCGGCGGCAAAACTAAGGTAACGATCACATCTCGCCAGCAACTGCGCTTTGTAAAGAGCCACAAATGATGTTTCACTCTCATCGAGGGCTGGAAGCATTGAAACCACCTCAGCTATTGCCTGCGGTATTCTTCGCGCTATTGTCGTTAAGTTACTGATTAATAAATTTCTTGGTAAACCTAAGCCATCAATAAATGCGGCCAATTGATAAGCGTAAATGCTGTTTGGATCAAATTCGTCATCGATTGCCATCGCAAGCTGTTGTTCAAAATCCTCATACATAGCCACGCTGACCAAATCGTACCAAGGAGTTGGATCCATTCCGCTTGGCGTCATAAAAAACGAGTAGTTTTTACCGTGTGCATCAGCATTGCCAGTCAGTAAATTGAATAACGCCCACTGCAGCATATCCTGCTTAGCGGCCACTGGATTACGGCATTTTGCTGCGAGACTAAAGAGCCTGTTAAAACTTACCCCTTCACGAATATCTTTAACATCACGCCCTGAACCAAAATTACGTTCATATTTTTTGCTAACACTAAAACCAAGAGCTTGGCAGCCATCGACAATATGTCTTCTTAATACCTTTTGCGCATTTGGTATATAACGTCGGTCAAAGCGTTCGACACAGAGTACTTTGTAATGGCCAAAATGAACGATATCAACATTAGCCACATTCATTCCAATCGCCTTAGCTAGGCGCATCGTCATAAATTCATTGAGCACTAAATGGCGATATTTTTCGAATTTAACAATATGGGTAGATGACAGTGCGCCTTCGGCAAATGCAAATTCTTCACCGTTATAAAACAGGTTTAATTTAGGTTGAACACCCGCTACCGATAGTCGAGGTTTGCCGTCCCAGATTTCCATCGGCCACATTGTGGGATCTTCAATGCGCTGAATAACTTCGGCAGCCTTAATTGGCCGTAATTGTGTTTCAGGCAGCAAAGCCCCTTTAGGAACAAAAGCGACAGCACCTGCGGTATCGAGACCAATGGCGCGGATCAAGGCAAAGGTATTCCCCTTGGAGACGCCAAGGGATTCAATTAGATAATCTAATCCTTTGTTTTCTGGTAATAAGTTAACCAAAAACATCGATATCTGACTGCTACTTCCTGTGCCATCTAAGGGAATTGTTGGGGATAGTGGGAATCCACTTTGTTGCCAGTCTTTGGTGTAATGTACGGCAAAGGTGTCGGTCGTCGCATCAAAGGATAACTCCCCGATAATTAAATCACCGAGGTGCATCTCTAACGTGAGCTTTTTGGAAGTACTCATAGGTTAATACCAGCCGTTAGTTTCGGTGGTGCTGGTTTGAGCCGAAACGATATCAATCCCCAGACCATCAAGGATTTTGAATACGGTTGAGATATAAACATCCTCACCTTTTTCAACTCGGATCAGCGTTTTTTTGGTTACGCCGCACAGCATGGCTGCCACGTCTTGAGTAAGAGCAGCACTTTTCCTTCGCTCTTTAATTAACAAGCCGAGGGATTGTTGATTTAGCGGTGATACCATCATCATCTCCAAAAGTGTAACTTCATACACCTTAGCCCTAAAACCAGCCCCATTCAATATAAAAGTGTACAGAACTACACTTTTGGATTGTTGAAAATGACAAGCCAACCAAAAGTGTACAATGTTACACCTTTATGGCCATTTCAGTGCTTAAATCTCAAAAAGTGTAGCTAAGTACACCTGAAACTTGCCCAAGCTACCTGACCAAAAACAAAACCCCGAAACTGTTACCAGTATCGGGGTTTTCTTTTACAAGAACTTTGGTTTGAGGCTTTTAGGCATCAGACCAGCAAAGTATCTTACGTAGGATAAATCGAGTTAGAACAAGGCGCTTTACCACGACGTTTAGCTTTCTGCTCCCAATACAATCTAGAGTGGTTAAGCAACACTTCCTTAGCCCCTCAGATACAAAAAAATCCCTGACACTATTAAGTATCAGGGATTTTTTTAGGTGTCGCTCTTAGCGGACTAAGAACTTAGGCCTAGGGGTCTGACGTTTTTGCACAGCATAAAACGTTCAGTACAAGGCGCTGTGAGCGTAGCATACGTTGTGTGTATGTGAGCGAGCAGCAACGCCGTAATCAACGTTTTAGACCAGCAAAAATTACATCATGCCGCCCATTCCGCCCATCCCACCCATACCGCCCATATCTTGGCTAGCATTTTGTGGGATCTCAGCAACCATAGCTTCTGTAGTGATCATCAGACCTGCGATTGACGCAGCGAATTGCAATGCACAACGGGTCACTTTAGTTGGGTCAAGGATACCCATTTCTAACATGTCACCGTAAGTGTCATTACCGGCGTTGTAACCGAAGTTACCGCTGCCGTTCTTCACTGTGTTAGCAACAACTGACGCTTCTTCACCCGCGTTAGTGGCGATTTGACGCAGTGGTGCTTCCATTGCACGCAGTGCGATAACCACACCGTGTTTTTGGTCTTCGTTTAATACTTCAACGTCAGCGATCTTAGAAGCTACGCGAACCAGAGCAACACCGCCGCCAGGAACCACGCCTTCTTCTACCGCAGCGCGAGTTGCATGCAGAGCATCTTCAACGCGGGCTTTTTTCTCTTTCATTTCAACTTCAGTCGCTGCGCCAACTTTAATCACTGCTACGCCGCCAGCTAGTTTAGCCATACGCTCTTGCAGTTTTTCTTTGTCGTAGTCTGACGTTGATTCTTCAACTTGTTGTTTGATTTGGCTTACACGAGCAGCAATTTGTGTTTGCTCGCCGTTACCATCGATGATGGTGGTGTTGTCTTTAGTGATCACAACACGCTTAGCTGTACCTAAATCTTCCAGCGTTGCTTTTTCAAGCTCTAGCCCGATTTCTTCAGCAATAACAGTACCGCCAGTCAGGATTGCTACGTCTTGCAGCATTGCCTTACGACGATCGCCAAAGCCAGGTGCTTTAACGGCAGCCACTTTCACGATACCGCGCATGTTGTTCACAACTAAAGTTGCTAATGCTTCGCCTTCAACGTCTTCAGCAACGATAAGCAATGGCTTACCGGTTTTTGCCAGACCTTCAAGGATAGGTAACAGTTCGCGAATGTTAGAGATTTTCTTGTCTACTAACAGTACGAATGGGTGATCTAATTCAACGCTGCCCGTTTCTGGCTTGTTGATGAAGTATGGAGATAGGTAGCCACGGTCAAACTGCATACCTTCTACTACGTCCAATTCGTTTTCTAACGCTTGGCCTTCTTCAACTGTGATCACGCCTTCTTTACCGACTTTTTCCATCGCTGTTGCGATGATTTCGCCGATAGATTCGTCAGAGTTTGCAGAGATAGTCGCAACTTGTGCAATCGCTTTTGAATCTGCACAAGGTTGTGATAAGGCTTTTAATTCAGCAACTGCAGCGATAACGGCTTTGTCGATACCGCGCTTCAGATCCATTGGGTTCATACCGGCTGCAACGGCTTTTAAGCCTTCAACTACAATGGCTTGAGCCAGTACAGTTGCAGTAGTAGTACCATCACCGGCGGCGTCGTTGGCTTTAGAAGCAACTTCTTTCACCATTTGCGCGCCCATGTTTTCGAATTTGTCTTCTAACTCGATTTCTTTGGCAACAGAAACACCGTCTTTAGTGATCAGTGGTGAGCCGAAGCTCTTGTCTAATACCACGTTACGGCCTTTAGGGCCTAAGGTCACTTTAACTGCGTTTGCGAGAATGTTTACGCCAGCCAGCATTCTTACGCGAGCGTCATTACCAAATACAACTTCTTTAGCTGCCATCTTGATTATCCTTTAAATTTTTAATGATTAATTGGAATGTCGAATTGATGCTGAGGATTAACCCACTACTGCCATCAGGTCAGCTTCCGACAGGATCAAGACTTCTTGACCGTCGATTTTTTCTTTCTTAACGCCGTAACCTTCGTTGAAGATCACCACGTCACCCACTTTGACATCCAGTGGCTTAACTGTGCCATTTTCTAAAATACGGCCATTGCCCACAGCAAGGATTTCACCGCGAGTTGATTTTTCAGCGGCGCTACCGGTCAGTACTATGCCACCCGCTGATGTTGATTCAACTTCTAGACGCTTAACGATTACGCGGTCATGTAATGGACGAATATTCATCTATGAACTCTCCTAATGATTTGATGCCCTACAATCGAGCCTATTTGTGATTAAAAAAACAGACACCTTAGTCTGCTCTTTTGCTGTCTGAGATATGGGGCTGACAGTGTCGAGATCCAAGGGCATTTAGAAAAAAAACTTCAATTTTTTGATGTCGGTTTTTTCAAGTCCGCACAATCCTGCTAGAATCTCGCCTCCGCTCGCTAACAAGGCACTATTTTTCCATGAAAGACAGACACGGGCTGCTCACCGCGCCAATTGGTCGTGTACTGCTCAACATGAGCCTCCCCAACTTAATTGGCATTATGACCATTCTAGGTTTCAGCCTCGCTGACACTTTTTTTATCAGCCAATTGGGCACCGAAGCCTTAGCCGCCATCAGTTTTACCTTTCCGGTGACCTTAGTGATCTCTAGCATCGCCATTGGTATTGGCGCTGGAGTCTCGACCAATTTAGGTCGACTTATCGGTTCGGGTAATGCCCACAAGGCCAAAGTGTTCTTGCATGATGCCTTATTGCTCACCTTTGTCTTGATCGCCAGTTTAGCCGCACTGGGTAGCATTTTTATTACGCCACTGTTTCGCTTACTCGGGGCAAACGATGACAGCTTGCCGCTGATCCACGACTATATGATTTACTGGTATGTCAGCGCACCGCTGCTGGTATTGTTGATGGTAGGCAATCAAGGCTTACGTTCCACTGGCGACACCCGCTCGCCGGCGATGATCATGGCGCTGGCGGCGCTCATCAATCTTATCCTCGATCCGTTATTGATTTTTGGTATTGGGCCATTTCCACGTTTAGAAATCCAAGGCGCCGCGATTGCAACCCTGTTCGCTTGGTTGATTGCCTTATCTTTGTCGGGATATTTGTTGATTGTCAGGCGCAAAATGCTCGAATGGGCCGCCTTTGACATAGACAGAATGCGCGCGAACTGGAGCAAACTAGCCCATATAGCACAACCCGCCGCCTTGATGAATTTAATCAATCCACTAGCCAATGCCATTATTATGGCCATGTTGGCGCATATCGATCACAGCGCCGTAGCAGCCTTTGGTGCCGGTACTCGATTAGAGTCAGTACTATTAATAGTAGTGATGGCACTGTCGTCGAGTTTAATGCCCTTTATTGCGCAAAACTTAGGGGCAGGACAGCCACACAGAGCAAAAGAAGCCCTGCTATTATCGATAAAATTTATTTTTATTTTCCAAACCTTACTCTATATCCCCCTGATCTTTTTAGCCGAGCCTATCGCGCATTTATTCAGTACCGATCCGCAGGTTATCGAGTGGCTGAGTTTTTATATCTTAGTGCTGCCCTGCGCCTACGGACCTTTGGGTATAGTGATTATTGTCGCGACCTCGCTCAATGCCTACCACAGGCCTATGAGTTCATTAGTCATCAATCTGTGCCGCTTAGTGCTGCTCATGCTGCCGCTAGCAGCCTTGGGATCGTATATAGGTGACGTTAAAGGCCTGCTGCTCGCGCTACCTGTGACCAATATTTTGATGGGAATTGCCTGTTACTGGCTGGCGCAGCGGATCTGTGAGCCCACAAAGATCACGACCGCAAACGCCATTAGCGAGGGGTAAACTAGCTTGATTTTTTAACGGGAAAGCGCAACACGTCGTCTGAAAACGCTCCCGTAGAGGCTTTGCACGATCGACGTGGGCCTTGCTCGCTCATGTTGATCGGCACGCCATTTGGCACTAGCTCTTGCATGATATAGTCGATAAAGCGTCGACAGGCTAAACTCACGTAACGTCTTGATGGATAAGCTAAGAAACACTCGCCTTGGTGGGGTTGGATTTCAGGTAACAAAGTCACTAACTCACCGCTTTGTACATATTCATCCACGACTTCAGCAGGCGCATACACTATGCCGCGTCCTTGCAATCCAAACTCAACCGCCACTTCAATACTATTGGAGCAGAAATTACCTCTGACTCTCACCTCTTGTTCTGAACCGATAAATAACTCATTAAAGATTTTGCCGTTGGATAAACGGAACATAGACACATTATGTGCTTCAATCTCTTTCGGTGTTTTAGGTGTACCGTGTGCCGCTAAATATTGAGGGCTCGCGTAAAAACGTAAGTCAGTAGTAAAAATCGGCCGCACTACTAAATCTAAGGTATCCAACGCAGGCTCGACCACAAAGGCCACATCGAGATTATGTTTCACCATATCAACGGATTCTGAACTGCTGATGACTTCTAAGGTGAGTTTAGGGTGCATATCCATAAAGCGGAAAATGGCCTGCATCAAGATTTTCATGCTGTGGATGGGGAACATTTGAATGCGCAAATGCCCGCTGATCTCAGCATCGTCATTGGTCATTTCGAATAGGGTTTCGTCGAGCTGAGCCAAAATATTCTGCGAGCGCTGGTAAAAATGACTGCCCGCAGAAGTGAGCGTCATAGAGCGGCTCTGACGGTGGAACAATTTAATGTTCAGCTCATCTTCCAAGGCTTGCAAACGCCGACTCACAGTCGATTTAGGTAAGTTAAGTAAATCCGCCGCTTCAATCAAACTACCGGTTTCAGCAATTCGGTGGAATAACGCTAAGTCCTCTGTCTTCATTTTGACCTTAAGTTCAATCTCATTATGTGGGACTGATAATCCCAAAGTATCCCGTTTATTGCAACTAATTTAGCTGGTATCTTCGCGCCCAGAAATGCTGACAATTTGTTAACTAGGAAATCTCCACCATGAAATCATATCGACTCTTGCCGCTGACAATGCTGCTTCCAGCCCTGATCAGTGGTTGTTCGCCTGCGGAAAGTTCAGTGCAAGTGGCAACAATTCGTCCGGTTAAACTGTTTGAAGTACTCAATGTAGAAGACGGAGATTTCAGAACATTTCCAGCCCGCGTTGCCGCCAATAGTCGCGCAGAATTATCGTTCCGCATTTCAGGACAATTAACAGAATTGGCATTAGTTGAAGGGCAAAGAGTCACTCAAGGTAGCTTACTCGCAAAACTTGATGACAGGGACGCCCACAATAATTTAATGACCCGCGAGGCGGAGCATGAACTATTAGCCGCTGACTTTAAACGTAAAGTCGAGCTACTCAATCGCAAGCTGATTTCACAATCTGAGTTTGATAGCACTCAAGCGCAACTCAAATCGGCTACCGCCGCCTTAGCCGCTGCACGCGATCAACTGAGTTACACCCGTTTAACGGCGCCTTTTAGCGGTACGGTCGCCAAACGTTTAGTGGATAACCACCAAATAGTGCAAGCAAATCAAGGTGTATTAACATTACAAAACAATAACTTGCTCGATATTATCATTCAAGTTCCCGAGTCGATGGCGGCGGGTTTGAAGCAATATACCGATCAAGCTCACTTTACAGCTAAGGTGCGTTTTAGTGCCTTCCCTGAGCAAAGTTTCGATGCCAAATTTAAAGAATATTCGACTCAAGTCACGCCGGGCACCCAAGCCTATGAAGTGGTATTTTCGTTACCTCAACCTCAAGATATTCAGCTACTTCCAGGAATGAGTGCCGAGTTGACCTTAGCCTTAGTCAAAGATCCTAGTGCCCTTGCGTCAACGGTAGTGCCAGTGACCGCTATCGATAAGCGCGACCAAGATGGCCAAGTGCAAGTGTGGATTTATCAAGCGCAATCGGGTGAAGTAAAACCGACGATGGTGACGCTAGGACGCGTGAGTAATCAAGGTGTTGAGATTTTAACGGGCGTCAACAAGGGCGATCTCATCGTCAGCGCTGGAGTGTCTCAATTATCCGATGGCATGAAAGTCAAACCACTACGCTGGCAGCGTGGGGTGTAATTGATGAACATTGCAGAGTATTCGATACGCCACAAAGTCATCAGTTGGATGTTTGTGTTGCTACTACTCGTGGGTGGTAGCGTCAGTTTTACCGGTTTGGGGCAACTAGAATTCCCCGAATTTACCATTAAAGAAGCTTTAGTGATCACGGCTTATCCCGGTGCATCGCCTGAGCAAGTTGAAGAAGAAGTGACATTACCGCTCGAAGATGCCCTGCAGCAACTCGACGCCATTAAGCATGTGACTTCAATTAATAGTGCGGGTTTATCACAAATCCAAATCGAGATTAAAGAAAGCTACGATAAAACCAGCCTACCGCAGGTATGGGATGAAGTGCGTCGTAAAGTCAATGATGCTGCGGGAAACTTGCCGCCGGGCACAGCAACGCCACAGGTGATGGACGACTTTGGCGATGTGTATGGCATTTTATTTAACCTTTCGGGACCTGATTACAGCAACCGCGAGTTGAGCAATTACGCCGACTATCTGCGCCGCGAGCTAGTGCTAGTACCTGGAGTAAAAAAGGTTTCTGTTGCTGGCAACGTCACCGAGCAAGTCGTGATTGAAATCTCCCAGCAAAAGCTGTCGGCACTGGGGTTAGATCAGAGCTATATCTATGGTTTAGTGAACAATCAAAACGTCGTCTCTAACGCGGGCAGCCTAGTGATTGGCGATAACCGTATCCGCATTCATCCCACCGGCGAATTTAGCAATGTGCAGGATCTCGCGCGTTTGATCGTCAGCCCTCCGGGTAGTTCTGAGCTGATTTACCTTGGCGACATTGCCAATATTGAAAGGGATTATGACGAAACCCCTAACGTGCTTTATCACAATAAAGGTGAAGCTGCGTTATCGCTGGGGATTTCTTTCTCTAGCGGTGTGAATGTAGTCGAAATCGGGCAAAAGGTCAGTGATCGTTTAGCCGAGCTTGAATCGCAACGCCCAATCGGCATGAATTTAGCGACGGTTTATAATCAGAGTCAGGCGGTAGATGAGACAGTTAACGGCTTCTTAATCAACCTAATGGAATCCATTGCCATAGTGATCGCCGTGCTTCTGCTGTTTATGGGATTGCGCTCAGGTCTATTGATGGGCCTGATCTTACTGCTGACGATTCTAGGCACTTTTATCGTGATGAAAGTGCTCGGGATTGAGCTACAGCTCATCTCCCTCGGCGCACTCATTATTGCCCTTGGTATGTTGGTCGATAACGCCATTGTCGTTACTGAAGGCATTTTAATTGGTATCCGTCGCGGTAAGACCCGTTTGGAAGCGGCCAAACAGATAGTGTCCCAAACCCAGTGGCCGCTATTGGGCGCGACTGTGATTGCCATTATTGCCTTTGCCCCCATTGGCTTATCGCAAAATGCCGCCGGTGAGTTCTGCCGTTCTTTATTCCAAGTGTTGATGATTTCACTGTTTATCAGCTGGATCACGGCCATCACACTCACGCCGTTTTTCTGTCATCTGTTATTTAAAGATGCGCCGAGCGATGAAGAAGCCCAAGACCCCTACAAGGGCTGGTTCTTCAGCTTATATCGCACAAGCTTAATTGTGGCACTGCGCTTTAGGCTGGTGAGCATACTGCTGGTTATCGCTATGCTTTTCAGCGCTGTAGTGGGCTTTGGTCATATCAAGAATGTGTTCTTTCCTGCTTCTAACACGCCGATTTTCTTTGTGGATATCTGGATGCCAGAAGGGACAGATATTAAAGCGACCGAACGCTTTACCGCTGATATCGAGAAGTTAATGCTCTCGCTGAACGAGCAAAAAGATGTAGGGCTAAAACACTTAACAACCGTTATTGGCCAAGGTTCGCAGCGTTTCGTACTGCCCTATCAGCCAGAAAAAGGCTATCCCGCCTTTGCCCAGTTGATTGTAGAAATGCAGGATCTCGCCGCCGTTAAAGCCTATATGCCAGAATTAGAAACCTTGTTAAATCAACGTTTCCCGCAGGCACAATATCGTTTAAAAAACATGGAGAACGGCCCTTCGCCCGCCGCCAAAATTGAGGCACGCTTTTACGGTGATAACCCAGAAGTGCTGCGCGCTTTAGGTGCCCAAGCCGAGGCCATTTTCCACGCCGAACCGAGCATGGATGGCATACGTCACAACTGGCGTAATCAGGTGCCGCTGATCCGTCCGCAACTGGAAAATGCCCAAGCGCGCGAAACAGGGATCAGCAAGCAAGACCTCGACAATGCCCTATTGGTTAACTTTAGCGGTAAGCAAATTGGTTTATACCGAGAAACCAGCCACTTGCTGCCCATCGTCACCAGAGCGCCCGCCGAAGAACGTTTGCAAGCGGACAGCCTGTGGAAGCTGCAAATTTGGAGCAGCGAACACAATACCTTTGTGCCCGCCACCCAAGTAGTCAGTAGCTTCAACACTGAGTGGGAAAATCCACTGGTGATGCGCCGCGATCGCATGCGCATGCTCGCTGTGATGGCCGATCCTAAGCTTGGTAGCAATGAAACCGCCGATTCTGTACTGCGCAAAATCAAAGACAAGGTCGAAGCGATCAGCCTGCCCGCGGGTTACCGCTTGGAATGGGGCGGTGAATTTGAAACCGCAGGTGAAGCACAAGCGTCGGTATTTAGCTCAATTCCCTTAGGTTATCTGGCGATGTTTTTGATTACCGTATTCTTGTTCAACTCAGTGCGTCAGCCCTTAGTGATCTGGTTTACTGTGCCACTGGCCTTGATTGGGGTTTCAGCGGGACTCTTGTTGTTCGATGCGCCCTTCAGCTTTATGGCACTACTCGGATTACTGAGTTTGTCGGGCATGGTGATTAAAAACGGTATTGTCTTGGTCGATCAGATCAACCTCGAGCTCAGTGAAGGTAAACCAGCCTATTTTGCCTTAATCGACTCCTGTGTCAGCCGTGTTCGTCCAGTGATGATGGCCGCGATAACCACTATGCTCGGGATGATACCGCTGATCCCTGACGCATTTTTCGGTTCTATGGCGATTACGATTATTTTCGGTCTAGGCTTCGCTTCTCTGCTGACGCTCATCGTACTGCCAGTGATGTACAGCCTAGTATTCAATATCAAAGCGACGGCAACAGGAGGTCAATCACCCAGCTAACCTGCTCCGCATTTTATCCAAAAACGCTTCCCGGCGCGGCCAGTCAGTCCCTATGCAAGTGGGCTGGCTGGCCATTTCATTTTTGATCTATTGCGGTTTGAGGGACAATTTAAACAAGCACATCCATTAGATAAACAAGTTTGGCAAACTGAGATTGGTCTTTAATTACGATAACTAATATGACTGATAAATAAATATATTAATTAAAAAATATGAACTATCAGTTCCATATTTTCACCGCTAATACGGGACAATTACCAGTTACACACATTTACACGAGTAAATAGCAGCGGTATATTTAGTGCTGATTATTCATTTACAATGCCATCTGAAATACCACTACCTATAACTAACAACATAAAAAATGTTATTACTTTGTTGGCATAATAATTTATGTTTGAGAAACATCATGAAATTACGCTTTGATAGCGTCCAGACAATGAGTAAACCGGCAATATTACTGGCAGTTATTAGCACTTTACTAATACTCACTTCAATCCCGTTTATCTGTAGGTCATTCTGGCTCGCACTTGTACTATTATGGTATGTTTTTTGTAGTTTTTAATTCTAGAATTAATTAGAAATCTGTCTAATCAAAAACTTTATTGCTTCAAACAGACAAAATTTAAGTCATTTATACATAACATCAGCCTCACTACAAAACATTGCTTTTAATAGAGATTAGCTAAAAAAGAGTTTTCGATGAAATATGCAAAGAAAATTTTATTTGTGACTATTAGAGCACCTCTAATTTATACGGTAATATTTTTACCGAGTACTTTCGCAGAAAATATCAATTATAGTCATTATGGGCCACTTCGTGTACATGCCCAATCACCTACACAGGCGGGTAGCTTAACGCCTCTACTTCGTTCAGGATTTGCACTGCCTGAAGGGAAAAAAGAGATATACGGATCTGCAACAGTAGCAAGTGTATGGGCTGAAACTGACGATTACTATGCTGACTATTATCATAATTCTCTTAATGGCGGAATAAAGTGGCAACTCACTGAAAAATGGATGTTTGATACTAATTATAAGTGGAGTTTTAGTGGGGATAACCATCTTGACTCGGTCACTATCTGGTTTCATGATGCATTTGGTGTGGGTCAAAATGGCCGCGACAATACAATCAAAGACAAAAACCAAATATTTTCAAAGAATGGTATCAATCAACCTGATATTTCTGGCGATACGCTAACGAATGCCCTAAATTTCTATTTAGAATATCAATTGCTTAGTGAGGATAATTATGGTCTATCACTAGGTGGCAGCTTATATTACAACCATGTTAATTCTGGCCCATTTGTAGATAACCGTTTTGAACAAGCATTACAGCTGAATTATAGCTATACATCTGGAATGCATCATTTTTACTCCACAACAGGTATAAGCTTTAGACGAAATGATGAAAGTCTATCTGAAATAGACTATAAAGATCATGCAGTAATTTTATCTTTAGGTTATGAGTATTTAATAGGACGCCATGGTTGGCTTATTGAATTACATCATTATGAAGGTTTACTCAAAACAGATAATGACTTTTCAAAACCTTCTCACGAAGTATTTCTAGGCTATAGGTATTATCTGAATAACAGTGCAATTGAATTCACTATCGTCGAAAACCTACTCAACATGGACAACAGCACTGATATTGCTTTTTCTCTTGGGTACAGAGTCATGATTTAAAAATACCTTACTTTATCGCATGAATGCGATCAAAAAGCTTTTCTCTAATATCATGTTAACTCTTATACCTGAGTGGGCGGGTTATTAGTATTGGAGTTTTTTAAGAGTGAAATGGCTATTACGGGTGGAGGTGAACCAGCGGCACAGGTCAGATTGATTCAGTCGGCCACTGGTATCTAAGGCATATTAGGGAGAAAACTCAAGCGAATAAACGCGATAATCAACTGAGTTAATCCAATAACAAACTAACGCAACAAGCGACTAAGACAATACGAGACTCATACTAAGACTAAGGCTTAGGGTCTTTGTCCTGTTCTTTGTCCTGCGCTTTATCAGAGAGTTGATGGCTAGCGGGTTTGATATCACTTGGATCGACTTTATGTTCAAAGTCTCCCTCAAACACATTACCGTCCTTTTTCACACTATCATCAAATGGCGCTTGGCCAAATGGGTCCTGTGGCTTAGGCCCAAAGGGGCCTTGGCCCGCTTGAAAGCCACCGTGCATTGTGCCCTGTAAACCGGCAACAACCCGTAACTGCATGCGTTTGAACAACAAGGCAGCAATGGGACGACGGGTTAATGGCGTCAAGAATAATAGGCCAATGGCATCGGTTACAAAACCGGGGATCACGAGCAAGATGCCCGCCATAGCTAACATCATGCCCTCGACAATTTCTTGCCCCGGTGCTTCACCACGGGCGAGTTTTTGTTGTACTTGCATTAAGGTGTTTAAGCCTTGGCTGCGAACCAGAGAGACCCCGAGCACGGCGGTAAACAGCACTAAACCTATGGTAGTCCAAGTGCCAAGCACTTCACCCACACGGATCAGCACCGACAGCTCTATTACTGGGATCAGCACAAAGAGTAAAAATATAATGAAAAACATACCGACCTCAGGTTTATCTGACTATCTCTGTAAACTAAATGGGGGTTATCCGGTCTTAATTCAAGTCAGGATAACCATTAGGACCTAGTAAGGGATCAAAACACTGATATTTAGCTCACCCTTTTGTTAACCCGCTAATGTATGAGACCATTAAAACACGTAAAGTAGCCTAACGGAGTTGGCTTAAGCGAACTTTAAGATTCTTAAGAGACGATACCTAACACCATGCAGCATCAGTATTTAGTGGTTAGCACAACCTGCCCCGATGAAGTACAAGCCAATACTTTGGCTCGAGCTTTAATTGAGTCGCGTATTGCCGCTTGTGTTCAGATTTCCGCCCCGATACGTTCAATTTATGCTTGGGAAGGAAAAATCTGTGAAGAGCAAGAATTTAGCTTACAGATTAAATGTTTACAAAGTCGATATACAGAGTTAGAACAACTTGTGCTTAGGCTTCACCCTTATCAAGTACCCGAAATTATTGCCGTGCCTGTGACCCACGGGCTACCAGCCTACTTAGATTGGATAAAAGACAACACTCAGCCATGAAAAAACTACTCAGCCTTATTTTCACTTCCTTATTGCTTCTTGCGCCCTTAGCTCATAGTGAAGGGGTTTTCGGTAACAAATTCGACTTCATGAAGGGTGAGCCTGAATTGATGCCTGTCGATCAAGCATTTGTCTTCGATTCCAAGCAAGAAGGTAATCAGGTCAAACTCAATTGGGTGATTGCCGACGGTTACTATATGTACCGCGACAAGCTTAAATTTAGCGTCAATGGTGCCGAGTTAGGCACGGTCGCTCTACCAAAGGGAAAGCCCCATGAAGATGAGTATTTTGGTAAGCAAGAAGTCTATTATACCTATGTCGATATTCCCGTTGGTTTAAAACAGGCCGATGAAAATGCCACGCTCACAGTGACCTTTATGGGTTGTGCCGAAGGTAAATTGTGTTATCCACCGACCAAGCATGAAGTCGTTTTAAAGGCGATTGCAGCCAACGATGGTTTAATTGCAGGCGCCGAATCAACCACGACGACTGAGCAAACCAGCACTGAGCCAAGCACTACCGATAAAGCCAATACGCAACCCATTACTCAGCAAGATACCCTGAGCCAAATGCTGTCGAACGACAGCTTAATTTGGACTTTAGTGATTTTCTTTGGTCTAGGTGTCGGTCTGGCATTAACGCCCTGCGTATTTCCTATGTATCCGATTTTGTCGGGTATTATTGTCGGCCAAGGGCAAAAGCTCTCAACCGCAAAAGCCTTTACCTTGTCCATGGCTTACGTCCAAGGCATGGCAATCACTTACTCTATCTTAGGGTTAGTAGTTGCATCGGCGGGACTAAAATACCAAGCGGCATTACAACATCCTGCCGTATTAGTCGTACTCGCGATTTTGTTCTTTGTGCTCAGCTTATCTATGTTTGGCCTATACGATTTGAAACTGCCATCGAGCTGGCAGGAGAAGATGAACTCAGTCTCGAACAATCAAAAAGGCGGCAACTTAGTTGGCGTGTTCTTGATGGGCGTGATTTCTGGCCTTGTCGCATCACCTTGTACTACCGCGCCGCTGTCGGGTGCACTCGTTTATGTGGCCCAAACCGGCGACCTACTCCAAGGTTTCTTAGCCCTGTATGTACTCAGTATGGGTATGGGATTACCTCTACTGATTATCGGCACCTCAGGCGGTAAATTATTACCGAGAGCCGGCGCTTGGATGGACATCATCAAGACTATCTTCGGATTCCTGCTGATCGCTGTATCTATCGTGATGCTTGGCCGTATTTGGACAGGCGTAGTATCCGATGTGCTTTGGTCACTGTGGGGCGTAAGCTTCACCGGCTACTTGATGCATCAGAACAAACTCAGTGAATTTAACTGGAAACAAACTGTACGTTCAGTGCTATTAACGCTGGCGCTACTGGCGAGCTTCTCCTACGGATTCCAAGCTGTGATGGGACACTTTGGTTTTAATAACAATTCCGTAGGCACTGCGGCGACGACCGAAGAAGTCCATGGCTTTAAACGCATTAAATCCATTGAAGATCTTGAGCAAGAAATTGCAGCCGCTACCGCCCAAGGTAAGCCTGTGATGCTCGATCTGTACGCCGATTGGTGTGTTGCCTGTAAAGAGTTTGAAGCCATCACCTTTAAAGATGCCGACGTGTTAGCCCGTATGAATAAAATCGTACTGCTACAAGCAGATGTGACTAAGAGTGACAAGGTCGATGTGGCCTTACTCGAAAAATACAATGTGCTCGGTTTGCCTACGCTGTTGATGTTTAACGAACAAGGTGAGCAAAGGGAAGATTTACGCGTGACTGGTTTTATGGGCCCCAAAGATTTTGCCACCCATTTAGATCATCTCGTGAAATAGTGATGATTTAGGCTTAGACCAGCGGAGTGATTTAGTTCGCGCGTGTTTTAACGGCCAAGTGTATTTACCGCAACACCAATAAAAAGCGGACTTTTTTCATTAAAAGTCCGCTTTTTTATCCAAGTGTCATAGATTTCTTATACAATCACTTACAATTTTAGACTTTTTAGATTGGAGCATCATGGAACCAGGCATCCTCATTATTACACTCATCTGCGGCATGCTCGTCAGCCGTATAGGACTCCCTCCGCTCATCGGCTACTTAGTGGCAGGCTTTGTACTGTTCATCTTCGGAATAGATAAAGAAAGCCTGCCATTACTGCAAGAACTCGCCAGCCTAGGCGTCACTTTACTGTTGTTTGCCATAGGGTTAAAACTCGATATTCGTAGCCTGTTCAAGGCCGAAGTGTGGGCGGGTTCGAGTGTGCACTTAGTGCTCTCGATCGTGATTTTTGTGCCGATTCTAAAACTCTTCGGCTTACTGGGCTTAAGCCAACTCACGAGTCTGAACCTAGAACAACTGACGTTAATTGCCTTCGCGTTAAGCTTCTCCAGCACCGTATTTGCGGTCAAAGTGTTAGAAGATAAAGGAGACGTGCAATCCCTCTACGGCCGGGTCGCTATTGGTATCTTGATTATGCAGGATATCTTCGCCGTACTGTTTTTAACTATTTCTAAAGGCGATGTACCTTCGGTATGGGCCTTTGCATTACTCTTACTGCCACTGGCTAAACCGCTCATCTATAAAGCGTTCGACCGTGTCGGCCACGGTGAACTCTTAGTGCTCTTCGGCCTAGTCATGGCACTTGTGGTTGGCGCTTGGTTATTTGAATCTGTTGGCTTAAAACCCGATCTCGGCGCACTGATTATCGGTATCTTGTTGGCGGGCCACAAAAAGTCCTCCGAGCTGGCAAAATCCCTGTTCTATTTTAAAGAACTCTTCCTCGTTGCCTTCTTCTTAACCATAGGGCTCAACGGCTTACCTACGGTATCGGATATCGTCCTCGCGGCGCTATTAGTGCTGTTAGTGCCACTTAAAATCCTGCTGTTTGTTTACATTCTTACCCGCTTTAAGCTGCGTTCGCGTACTTCTATGTTGGGCTCATTTAACCTAGGTAACTTCAGTGAATTCGGTTTGATCGTCGCCGCAGTAGCCACCTATAAAGGTTGGTTACCTCCTGAGTGGCTAGTGATCATCGCCGTGGCATTAAGCTTTAGTTTTTTACTCGCCGCGCCACTTAACGCCACCGTCGGTAATATCTACCAGCGATTCCAGCAGCGTTTAATCAAGCTAGAAAAACGCCCGTTACACCCAGAAGATAGACCCATCGCCATTGGCAATCCACGCTTTTTAATCTTAGGCATGGGCCGTATTGGTAGCGGTGCCTATGATGAACTCAGGGAACAATTTGATGGGGAAATTCTCGGTATAGAACACAAGCAAGACTTAGTCGACTTACATAAAACAAAGGGTCGCAATGTAGTGCAAGGTGACGCCTCAGATACCGACTTTTGGGAAAAACTCGACAGAGCACCTAATCTTGAACTGGTACTGCTAGCCATGCCGCACCACGCGGGAAATATGTTTGCAGTTGAGCAACTCAAAAAACTGAATTATCAAGGCAAAATCAGTGCAATTGTGCAGTACAGTGATGATGCCGCGGCGCTTCGAGAATCGGGGGTACACAGTGTGTACAACCTGTACGAAGCCGCAGGTGCCGGTTTTGTGGATCATGTGATTTACGAGCTATTGCAAAACTCGGAGAAAAACACAGTTCAAGCGGAAGATACTGTACAAGTGCCTGATCCTAAACTTAATGTGGAGCCACGTAGTTAAGTGCCTGCTAATGCTGCATTAAATTAAAATCACGCCATAACAGGTCGCACAAACGAGCAGTAACATCCTCTGCCAGTTTGTGCGGCATCCAACTAAATGCTGACTAATCTTTACAAATCAATTAACTAGATAAAACACTCAATACGCTATTTTGCCTCCTCATCCCAGTATCGATTTACTCATTGCAGCCTATCGCCATTTCAGCAAAAAATCTCAGTTACATCACTGACTCAGTCGTGATATAAATCGATGACGGTAACGAAATTAGCTCAGCTTTTTTGGAATTTTTTACAGCATGTCAAACCCTGCGCAGCGCGCCACTAAGTTATTTGTCCAAACCTTTGGCACTAAAGCCGACGATTTATATCAAGCCCCAGGGCGCGTCAATCTGATCGGTGAATACACGGATTACAACGACGGTTTTGTACTCCCGGCAGCCATTAATTTTCATACAGTCATTGCGGTAAAACGCCGTGACGACACTAAGTTTCGAGCCGTCGCCGATGCGTTTCCCGGACAAATTAAAGAGTGGGTTTTCGGCCAAGAAAACGACATGGACCCGCAAGATGGCTGGGTGAATTACCTCAAAGGTTTTACCGCGGCTATGGCGCAAACGGGCTTATTAGCCAAGGGCTTAGACTTAGCCATTGTGGGCGATGTGCCACTTGCCGCAGGTCTTTCATCTTCGGGCGCACTCGTTGTCGCCTTCGGTACAGCCATTAGTGATACCAGCCAACTGCATTTATCCCCAATGGCAGTGGCGCAACTCGCACAGCGCGGCGAACACAGGTATGTTGAGTCGGCCTGTGGCATCATGGATCAAATGTGCAGCGCCATGGGTGAGCAAGACCATGCACTCCTGATTGACTGCTTAGATCTCGATAGCGAAGCTATTCCCATTCCAGAAAACCTAAGCCTTATCATCATAGATGCCCATATCGAGAAACAACGCTTAGCCGCGACCAATGAGCAACGTCGCACTGAGTGTGCACAAGCGGCAGAGTACTTTGGCTTAGATGCTCTGCGTCACCTCGATTTACGCCAACTAGAAAGCGCAAAGGCCGATTTAGATGAAGTGTTATACCGCCGGGCGAAACACGTCGTCACTGAGAACCAAAGAACTCAAAATGCTGCCCGCGCCCTAGAGCAAAATAACATCCAAAAATTCAGTCGTTTAATGGCAGAATCCCATGCTTCTCTGCG
This sequence comes from Shewanella oncorhynchi, assembly GCF_030848765.1. Classification (NCBI taxonomy): domain Bacteria; kingdom Pseudomonadati; phylum Pseudomonadota; class Gammaproteobacteria; order Alteromonadales; family Shewanellaceae; genus Shewanella; species Shewanella oncorhynchi. Next base: position 688,043 of record NZ_CP132914.1, on the reverse strand, counting down.
TGATGATTTTGAAGTCACACTGCCCGAATTTGATACTTTAGTTGAAATTGTTAGCCAAGTGATCGGCGAACGTGGTGGCATCCGCATGACCGACGGCTGCGTGGTCGCCTTAGTCGACCATGAACTGACGGACGCTGTTGTTGCCGCCGTTGAACATGAATTCTTCGAAAAAACCGCCATCGATGCCACAGTGTATTTATGTTCCGCCAGCGCTGGCGCGGGCCGCATCGATAACTAGCCAGAACAGGCAATGAGCCGCACTTAAATCAAAAAAACCGAATAGAGTGACTACACCGTCGATAACATACGAATTCATCACTGATCTTTATGCTGTTGATGGCAAATAATAGGGTTAACATACTCATTTAACACAATAAGTAGTGAGCATATTCAACACAGAGGGAAGCTAAATGGTACGTTTCAGTGTTTTGGATCCTTGGATAGATCCCCGCGGCGGTGAAATCGAACGGGTTCGGATCGACAATGGCATACTCGCATTAGAAGTCATCAGCTTAGGCGGTATTATCCGCGCTCTGTGGACTCCTGATAAACACGGCGAACGTGCCAATATCGTCTTAGGTTGTGATAGCGCCGAAGATTACTTGACCCAATCGGCTCATTTAGGTGCCATTGCAGGCCGCTTTGCAAATCGCATCGCTAACGGCAAAATGCACTATCAAGGTCATGATTATCAATTAGATGTAAACCAAGCGACTAACTGTTTGCACGGCGGCCGTGAGGGTTTTAATCGTAAAAACTGGCAACTAGGTCAACTCCCCGACGGTGTGCGTTTGACCTTAATGAGCCCAGATGGCGACATGGGTTTCCCCGGTAATTGCACGGTTCAGCTGGATTACCGCCTCGCAGGCAATAATTTGTACGTAGAAATCTTAGCCTCCGTCGATAAAGCCTGTCCCGTAAGCCTCACCCAACACAGTTATTTCAACCTCGATGGCACAGAGACCAATCACGAGCATCTGATGCAAATCGATGCCAAGCGCTATCTGACCATGAACGATGTCAGTGTTCCCACAAGTATTGCCCAAACGACAGGGTCGATTTTCGATTTAAGTCAACCAATACGCTTAGGTGACAAGCTGCATGCCGCTGAACTCGCAAGCACTCGCGGTTATGATCACTGTTATATGATGAATAATCCCGATGGCTCACTCGCCCGTTTTGGCTGTTTAAGCAGCCCCATTAGCGGTCGTGCTATGACGGTTTATACTAATCAACCGAGTGTGCAGCTGTACTGTGCTAATTTTTTAAATGGCACAGTAGGTCGCAATCAACAGGTATTAAATCAACATCATGCTGTGTGTTTAGAGCCGCAGATGCTGCCAGACTCACCGAATCAAGGCGAACGCTTTGGTGATGATGTTTGGTTAATGCCAGGCAAGGTTTATCACCACATTAGCCGTTATCAGTTCGATGCCGATGCGTAGCCATTCGCAATAAAAATTGAGAAAACGAGGAAAGCGCGGTTTAGCAGAAGGGAATAAATAAAGCGATAAGGAATAAAATAAACACTACTTTATTCCTTACACTCACAGTGTTAGCCCTTAGGCCGACACTGTGTTAATCATCAAAATCATCGCCCCAATCATCGTCAAAATCCACGCCAACGGCATCAGATTCGACTTCTGGTTCAACTTCAGGCTTCGCCTTACGTACAGGCGCAGTTTCCTTCACGTTGTTCAAGTCAATGCGAGCTTGATGTTTACTCATAAATTGAGATCTTGCCGCCTTCCATGCACCACCAAACTTAGCCTCAGCAGCTTTTAACGCAGCCTCATCTAAGTCGTATAGGTTCACTTTGACTATATCTTCCACATACTCAATGATCGCATCGCGATCGGTATTGTATAGGTAGATACGTCCTGGGGAGGCATCGGGCAGCTGGTTGTCATGGACGACAATCGCGTTGCCTTTCGATGTTCTCAGCTCACCATACCAAACCTGTTTCTTTGCTGTGTTATACATATATGCTAATACCCTTAAATCAACACATACACCATGAGTTTTTTAGCCTGAATAAGCGAAGCATCGCTTGCTTTGATCCACGAATAGCGCCTGAAAGTCTCTGACGTTTTCAACTGGGTATTTTTACAGAATATTTCCGATAATCAATGCCTCATACCATGAAATTTTCACTAATTACGTATTAATTTCTGCCAAAGTACCCAAAAAGTTTAATCATTAACGACTTTAGTCTAAAAAATCGACGCGGCAAGTTTTATTCCCAAGAAAAAGCAATCATATCTATGGTGTTTGATGAGTCATCAACGTTAACAATTCGAGGTTGCTGTAAAGTTAACCATCAAGGTTATCCATGAGGATTTAATTACAGCGCTACAAACTCATATTTACCGAACAATGACTAAGCCACTATGATGTCAGAATGTCTTCTAGATTGACTCGAATGGCAGCGACTTAAAGCAAATATGTCGCTGCAAAATCCAGTATGCCTAGCTCAAATGACAGTCAGTATTACTTTGCCCCTGTGCTCACCCGACTCCATCAAAGCATGGGCTTTAGCGGCCTGTGCTAATGGAAAGGTTGCAAAAATATTGGGGACAATTTTATGGGCGTTTAACAACGGCCAAACTTTCTCAAATAATTCAGCGGCAATTGCTGCTTTGGCCTCCACGCTCTGCGGTCTTAGGGTCGACCCTGTCCACATGATACGTTTTGCCATCAGGCGGAAAATCTCGACCTCGGCTTTAGGCCCCCGTTGCATAGCTACCGACACCATACGCCCGTCCATCGCTAAGGCTTGTAAGTCGAGATTGATAAAATCACCACCCGCGATATCAAATACCACGTTTACGCCCTTATCTTGAGTGAGTGCCATCACAGGTTCAACAAAGTTTTGAGTACGATAGTTGATGACTTCAGCGGCGCCAAGGCTCAAGCAATAATCGCGCTTCTCATCCTGTCCCGTCGTCGCTATCACTTTTGAACCCAGCGCACTGGCCAACTGAATAGCCGTACTACCAATGCCACCTGAGCCACCGTGGATCAGTACCGTCTCGCCCGCTTTGAGTCCCGCACGCATGAACAGGTTGCCCCATACGGTGAAGAAGGTTTCTGGCAGCGCAGCTGCCTGCACATAACTAAAGCCCGTTGGAATAGGCAAACAATGGGCAGCATAGGTGAGCACATACTCGCCATAACCGCCGCCCGGCACTAAGGCGCATACCTTATCGCCAACTTGCCATTGGCTCACGCCGTCACCGAGGGCACAAATATCCCCAGCAACCTCAAGACCAATAATCGGTGATGCTCCCGGTGGCGGTGGATACGCACCCACTCTTTGTTTAACATCGGGGCCATTCACTCCTGCTGCATGTACGCGGATCAACACTTGCCCCGCAGCAGGGACAGGCAAAGGCGAGCGCGATAGCCGCATCACCTCGGGCGCCCCAGGTTGCTCAACATGAATATGGGTGTACTCGCTTGGTAAAGCTGACATAAAAGCTCCTGTGAGAATGGCACCAACCTAATAGCAGATTGCTATGCTTAAACGGTTCGTTTGCTAAACCTTAATGCGGCTAAGCTAGCGCAATTTCAAGCCAAATAGCCACAGTTATTCCATTCTATATTCCATCGCACTAAATCAAGCGGCTGACGTTAACCATTTGAACTGAAAGCTGAACCTAAGCTGAACAGAAAAGATGTATCAAAAAAATATTATGACAAATACTAGATATATTAAAAACTTACAGCCATTATTCTGAGGCATTATTTGCTGGCTGCGATGTTTGTCGCGCTATTGTTATCACGCAAATAATCCAATGAGGTTTGATGCAAGTCTGTGTTAAATGCATCAAATAACGCCCAAGGAAGATCTGCTTTGCAGACTAGATAACTACGGATACACAATGAAAAACACACTACTCTTCGCAGCAATTAGCTTAGCGATTGCAACTCCCGTTCTTGCCCATAACACCCATGCAAGCCCCCCATTAGGCAACAACAGTTCACCAGCTCAACCCGTCCCGCCACCGCCCTCTGCACCGATTAGCTTAATTGAATCACATAGACCACTGCTACGGGAGACGCCATTGATGGCATCCCCTAATGATCCTACGATGACAGAGCAGCCTAAGATTCATTCACGCCAGAAACGTCAGATAGAGGTCTCGGAGCAACCCCCACTTAAGTTGCAGAATCGTAGCACCGCGATGCAAGTCAGCGACTGCAGTGACTTTGTTGGGAAATCAGGTCAGGCACTAGTCAATGAACTGAGCCAATCGACACCCGAATGCGTCGGTAAGCTCTATAGCCTCAAAGGCAGTGCTGCGACCGCGCTATTTAGCGAGGCCAATGTGATCAGTGTGGCTAATGCCATTGCCGCTAAAGCCAAGGACTACACTGGGGTCGATGTTCAGCATCTTGAGTCCCATATTTACTTTGTCCGCGCCGCCCTCTATGTGCAGTTTTACAGCCCAAATGATGTGCCCGCTTACAGCAGCGCCGCTAAGGCCAGCTTAAAATCAGCCCTCAACGCTTTATTTGCGAACGCTGCGATTTGGACAGTCTCCGATGCTAATGCTGGCGTGTTGAAAGAAGCCTTAATCCTGATTGACTCAGCCGAGCTCGGAGCCGATTTCAATCATGTCACTATCAAAGTGCTTACGGACTATGATGCTAATTGGCAAGCCAGCTTCGCCATGAACGCCGCAGCCAACTCAGTGTTTACCACCTTATTCCGCGCTCAATGGAATGATGACATGCAGGCGCTGTTCGCGCGTGATCAAGGGATTTTAGATGCGCTGAATAACTTCCAACTCGAACATCGCAACTTGTTAGGCACCAATGCAGAGTACCTTTTGGTCAACTCAGTTAAAGAGTTATCTAGGCTGTATTACATTGATGCCATGCGCCCGCGAGTGACCCAGCTGGTCAAAAACATCCTCAGCAGCACCAGCAAAACCGAACCGAGCAAAGTGCTTTGGTACGCGGCGGCAGAAATGGCAGACTATTACGATCGCAGCCATTGTAACGATTACAATATCTGTGGTTTTAAGGCGCAGTTAGAAGCCGATGCTTTACCTTTTAATTGGAAATGCTCCGACAGTCTCAAGATCCGCGCCCAAGATCTCTATCAAGATCAAGCCAAGTGGGCCTGTGATGTGCTAACCAGCCAAGAAAGTTATTTCCACAGTAAACTCGAAACGGGCATGCAACCCGTGGGGCAGGATAACAACGATGACTTAGAGCTAGTGATCTTCGGCAGTTCGTCTGAGTATAAATCCTTAGCCAACAGTATATTTGGTATCAGTACCGACAATGGCGGCATGTATTTAGAAGGCTCACCCGCCGGACTCAAAAATCAGGCACGTTTCATCGCCTATGAAGCCGAATGGCGCACGCCGGATTTCCACGTCTGGAACCTGCAACACGAATACGTACACTACCTCGATGGACGCTATAACCTGTTTGGTGACTTTAGTCGTGGCACTTCGGCCAATACCATTTGGTGGATTGAAGGCCTCGCGGAATACATCTCTTACCGTGACGCAAACCCTGCGGCAATTGCCATGGGCGAAACCGGTGAGTTTATGTTATCGACCATCTTCAAAAACAACTATGAATCTGGCCAAGACCGCATCTATCGCTGGGGCTATCTGGCGGTGCGTTTCATGTTTGAACACCACAGGGACGATGTGAGACAGATTCTGGCCTACCTACGCAACGATCAATATGCAGAATATCAAGCCTTTATGGATAATATCGGCACACGTTACGATAACGAATGGCAGGGTTGGCTCGCCAGTGGTTTAAGCACGGCTGACGATGGCATAGTCGATAAGGGCCCGAGTGATGTCGACGCTGAGCCTAGTGGCCGCGAAGGCAACTGGACAGGACCAGCAGGCACTATCAGTAAGGATTACTCGCCTTGCCAAGTGACTAACGAAGCCTACCGTTACACAGAATCGGCCAGCCTGAAAATTGATGTGCCGATGGAATGTATCGATTCAAAACTCGGCCGCGCCAGTTTCAGCTTCACCAATACCGATCGCACAGCCCAAGAGCTTTGGATCAAGATTGGCGGTGGTTGGGGGGATGCCGACATTTATTTCGATTCTAGAGGCTGGGCAAGCCCTGAGCAAAACCAAGGCGCTGGTATCGGTAATGGTAATTATCAAGTGATTAAGGTGCAGTTAAACCCTAACGAGTATTGGCACTACATTACCTTATCGGGGGACTTTGGCGGCGTCGATATGCAAGTCAGCACCACTGAGCTATTTGCTGATATCGACCCCGATCTGGGGGATGGCGGCGTGGATCCTGAGCCACCAGCCAATTGCGGCGCAGCGACCTTAGATTACGGTAAGCTCACCCTAGGCAAAAATGAGTGCATCAGTGGCGGGCGTAACAGCTTCTACTTCTGGGTTGAGGAAGATGATACCCAGTTCACTATCACCACTAAGGGCGGCTCTGGGGATGCCAATATTTACTTCAATGCCAGTCAGTGGGCCGACGCAGATAATGCCGATGCAAAGAGCTCTCAAGCAGGAAATCAAGAATCGCTTAGCTTCAGCGCCAATCGTGGCTGGCGTTATATCACGATTGATACTGCCACTGAGTTTAGCGGCGTAACACTGACCTTAAGCACAGGCACGAGTAACACACCCGATCCGGTGCTCATTGCCAACGCCTGCGCGACGCAATCACCCTTAAGTTATGGTGAGCTCAGTGCTGGCAAAGCCATTTGCACCGCCGATGGGCGCAACGATTATTACCTTTGGGTACCAGAGGGAACTAATCAGCTAAGCATCAACTCCGCCCACGGCAGTGGTGATGTTAGCCTGTTTTCGGGGACGACTTGGGCGAATGCTCAACACTTCGATGCAGCCTCTGTGACACCCGCCAACACGCGGGAAAGTATCACAGTCAATGCACCAAACGTGGGTTGGTATTACATCACAGTGCAGAGTGAGCCCCAGAGTGCGGGAGTCGCACTGCAGGTTGATTTACGCTAGTTTGATGACTTGCATCGCTTAAGTAAGCAGTTTTAGCCATTACGCATAAATCAAGCATTTGAATAAATAGCAAAATCCCTGCTTCTGCAGGGATTTTTATTGAAGATAAGCTGAATAAGCGACACTGACGTCATAGAGTCTTTAGCGGCAATACGTTATTAGCGCATCCCTTCGAGCAATTGCACTCTCTCCTTGGCCCTTGCTGCATAGTCGTTTGAAAACCGCTCTGCCATTTCAATGCTCTGCTGATAAAGCGTTAACGCTGCTTTTGCATCGGCCGGTCCACCCTCGCCTTTATCTAACAGGGTTGCGAACTGGAAGTAAGCATTGCCTAGAATATCCGCTTGCAAGCCTTGTTTGGCACCCAAGGTTGTCACTTTTTCTAACCAGTATCTAGCGTTAACCGTATCTCGATAGGGTTCCAATAACAGGATATTGGCAAGTTCAGCGGCGGCGTAAAGATCTCGCTCGGCGGCAATTATCCAAAACTCCTCGCTCTGCTCAAAGTCCTCTTTAAAGTAGTAATAGGTTTCGGCGGCATCTCGCGCTAAATCAGGTTGAGCTTTAACGCTTTGGCGATAATTTTCCAATGCCGTTGTAGCATTAAAATAGGGCGAACAAGATAACACTTGATAAAACGCCATCAGACTTCTTGCCTCAGGCAACCCTTGGTCAACTAGCTGATTTAACTGCTGCCATGCCTGCGTTTCACGAACCTTATCCGCACCTGTATTAACCAAGCCACGCTCAATAACCGATAAAGGTAAACGGATTAACTCAAGCTTTGCCGCATTATCGCCAAAGCTTGCGGCGCGCTCCAGCCAATAGATCTTTTCATCGGCACGCCCCGCGTAACCCGCTTGATCTCGCAGCCAATGCAGCGCCTCAATATCGCCAGCTTCAGCGGCTTCACGGTAATATTTCTGTGCCTTAATTTTATCCTTGGGTAAGGCGTGCCCAAGCTCATAGATACGTGCTAACAATCGTTTATCAGCAGCCTTTGAACTCTGAGCTAAGGTATTGATTTGTGATTCAGGTTTACCATAGGCATACAATTTCACATCACCGTTAGCATAAGTATATTGAGTACCATCGGGATAATTCACCTCAACCGTATCAGGCTGATACCAAACATTGACCTCATACTGTTCGGCAATCTGTGGATTAAAATTCACCCGCATCACAGTCTCATCACCGCGACGAACCGCTTGAGTATAAGGACTAGCCCATAGGCTAGAAATTTGCTGCAAACTACTTTTCAGCCTAGCCTCGAAGGGTTTGTCTTCCTTAGGAGAATGAATAAATACTGGATAGTAAACTGGCGCTAAAGATAAAGGCGTAGTCGCAAGCAACGAATTATCCGCCTCGCTACCCGCATAAATAGGATCGATATTAAGTTCATGACTTAAATAAAAATCATCGTGGGGTGACACTTGAGTCGGCAACGTAGTTTGGCTAGCAACTTGTGCCGCATCCACAACAGAAGTGCGCTGCAACTTAGCAAGATATTGTTGTTTAAGTGCTTTAGCCCTTTGCCACAACGGATGGTTCGGCAGTATTGTCACATCGAGCATTAAATCCTCAAGCCGCCACAGACAATCGCCGCCACCATTCAAAGCTAAGGGCAGCGAAAACTCACTCGCTTTGCTACCACTGCTAATCACTTGCCGCAGCACTGAGGTTTCTTCGAATGTCGCGCGGTAGGGATTAGCAATATCACCACTGGGAAAACGGATTTCCTTTCGAGTACAAACAGATGAGACGTAATAACCGACAAGTTCTAATTGCGTATTAGCAGGTAATACACCAACGAACTCGAAACGCGAACTGTCTACAGGTGCAGTCACTTGATCGACGGGCAACTCACTACGAAATAAAGAATCCCAAAAAGAGGCCATGACGGGAGAGGCAAACATCAATCCAGCCGAGCAAGCCAAATATAAAAAAGCCCTATGAAAGCAATGTAACAAACTCATAATGCCAGCTCTCCGTTGCTGATGAGGCAAATCCACTCGCACTTAAACACTCGCTTAAATACAACAAAGATCATTAAGCCAACGCGTTTAGCCGTTGGCTTAAATCATAACGTATTTACAGGCAAGTTGAACCCATGCCTGTCAGCCTAGGGGCGATAAACCCAGCACATAAAACTCAACTTAAGCACTTCGCAGTCTAGCAAGCACATCCTTGGCCTTCAATTCCGCCATAGCGACATAGGCCACAGGCACTACAAATAACGAGAAGAAAGTGCCCGCTAACAGACCTCCGACTAAGACTAAACCTATGTTAGCTAATCCTAACGAGCCCGGTCCCGATGCCAAGGCTAAAGGAATCGCACTTAAAATCATGGTTAAAGACGTCATTAGAATCGGTCTTAAACGAGATTTGGCACTGCTTCGCGCCGCCTCAATCGCACTCAAACCTTGGTCTTGTTGCTTATTGGCAAACTCCACCAGCAAGATACCGTGCTTAGTCACTAGCCCCACTAAGGTTAATAAACCAATCTGCGAATAGATATTCACACTCTGACCAAACAAGGCTAAGGTCAATAACGCACCAACAATACACAAGGGCACTGTCAGTAAGATTATTAAGGGATCGACAAAACTTTCGAACTGCGCAGCCAAAATCAAATAGATAAACACCAATGCCAGCAAGAATAGCGACTGAGTGCCCGCCTGCGAATCCATAAGATCCTTCACCACACCATTGTATTTAAAGCCTTGGGCATCATTAAGCAATGTCGGTAATTGTTCATCTAAGTAGGTTTTGATTTCATCAGTTGAATAGCCGGGCATAATATCTGCCGTCAATTCAGCGCTATCAAGACCCATAAACGTCTTAATGTTAGATTCTGCCGTAGTCTGTTTAATCGACACAAATTGCGATAATGGCAGTGCTTGCCCAGATTCAGAAGTGACATACAGCTTATTCAACACTTTAAAATCACTCAGTTTGTCTAAGTTTACTTGCACTTGAATAGGATAAGTAAAACCATCGGTAGCATGTAAGTCCGCCGCCTTCACTGAGCCAAGAAAAGTAGAAAGTGCATTAGTGACATCACCATAACTCACACCTGAGAGGATAATGGCGTTGCGATCGATAGACAGATCGTAGCGTAGTTGATCCCTCAGCACTGAGTTGCCTACGTTATTCAGGCCAGGATAATCCTCGAGTAACTTTTGCACTTTGGCGGCGGTTTCGCTGAGTTCGTCCTTATTCCGATCTAAGGTCGTCAGCTCTAAACGCAAATTATTGGCAATATTGAGATTATTCGCTGAGCGAATGCTAAACGACATGTTATAGGCAGAAACGTTTTCCTTTGATGTTGTAATCAAGTCGCTGATCACATCATCTATACCCTCACTGCGCTCACCCCAAGGTTTGAGTAGCACATGGTTCACTGGCTCTCCCTCGATATAGGACAAGTTAGCCCCAACCGCGGGATGCTCGTCCATCACGCCATTAAGCTCAGCATTGTGATTGAGATGATACTGCCGACCGACACCGGTAGGGCCATTAGATGCCACATCGATAAAGCCGGAGTCCTCCGCAGGCAAGAGTATTTTAGGTAATTGCCAGTAAGCAATACCCGCAAGACCCACCAAAACCACAGCCACACCAAACATCAAGCGCTTGCGCACAAACCACTTATTCAGCTCATTGATATACAGATGATTTAACTGCTGCAGCGCATTCTCGACTCGGCTAAACCATTTAGGATGTTGCTCAGTGGTATTGATAAGATAGGCGCTCATCATAGGCGACAAAGTCAACGCCACCACGCCAGAGATCATCACGGCCGCAGCTAAGGTAAAGGAGAATTGCCGGAACAGATCGGCGGTTAAGCCCGACATTAATCCGATCGGCAGATAAACGGCGGCGAGCGTTAACGTCATGGCAATGATAGGGAAAATGATCTCCTGACAGCCTTTAATCGCCGCATTGAAAGGCGTTTCACCGTTTTCAATATGGCGATAACAGTTCTCGACCACCACAATGGCATCGTCCACCACCAGGCCAATGGCCAAAATAATCGCCAGAATAGTCAACACATTGATACTAAATCCGAGCGCCGACATCACAGCAAACACCCCAATCACGCACACGGGAATGGTAATAATGGGGATAGATGCCGCCCGCAGGCTACCCAAAAATAACACCACAATCAGCGAAACTAAGATCACCGCTTCAATCAACGCAGAAAATCCTTCGTCGATGGAGGCTTCAATAAAATCAGCTTGGTTATAAGCCAAGTTCATTTCTAAGCCTTGGGGTAAATGTTTTTGCATGCGTGCAATTTCGGCTTTAATGTTCGAAGCCACTGTCACTGGGTTAGCGTTGCTCAGCGGTAAAATCTGCAATGACATTGCACTATGTCCACCGATAGACAACATACTCGGCGACAGACTTTCCTCGCCCATCACCACATCGGCGACATCGGACACGCGGATGATCTTACCCTCGCTAACCTTAATCACCAGATCCTTCACGTCTTCAAGCGTTTCAACTTGATTCAAAGGGTTAATCGAGAAATCCCGCGACTTACCTTTGATCGCACCCGAGGTAAAACTGGCATTGTAAGAGCCTAACGTGCCCACCACATCGGCAGCTTTAATATTCAGCGCCTTCATTTGTTCAGGATTGAGCCAGACTCTGACCGCCTTTTGTGAGCCACCATATGGCCCCCAAACGGCACCAACGCCTTGAACTTGTTTGAGTTGCGGTACTAACTGCTGGCTAATGTAGTCGTACATAGCCTGCTTTTCCATGCCTCCCGCGTTCACAAAGGTGATGATATTACTGGCAGAATCTGTGGCCGAAGTATCGTCAGTGACTGTGGGCTTATCTATCATGCTCTGGGGGAAATCGTTAATCCCTTCGACGCTGCTACGCAACTTGTTCATTAAGTTGGTGTATTCAATATCGCTGGTGTCATCATTGAATTTAATCGTTAATGAGCAACGCCCCTCGCTACAGTCGGTCGACATAGTATCAACTTTATCTATGCCCGAAGCCGCAGCAATCAACTTATCGGCCACGTTGCTCGACATAAAATCGGCGCTCGCCCCTGCAATCGACGCATTCACAGATGCCGAGTGGGTGGTATGCTCAGGGAAGTATTGGATATCGAGTTTTTGAAAGGCAATCAAGCCCAGTAACACAGCCATAATACTGAGTACGGAGGCGAAGATAGGATGACGAATACAGACTTCGGGTAAACGCATTATTCAGCCACCTCAATATTTGGAGTTGAGCCTGAATCAGCACCTTTGTCAGCGCTTGATGTTGCCGCTTTATCTGCAGTGTTTCTATCTTGCACGACTTTGATCTTGCTATCGGACTTGAGGTTTTGCATACCCGTTTTAACGACTAAATCGCCTTCGGCTAAACCTTCAGTCACGACGGCATAACCGTCATTCGTATTTTGAGCGAGTTTAACTACTTGTTTTACTACGCTATCGCCCTGCACTAGCCAGACAAAACGTTCATCGTTATTGGCAATAATCGAATTTTGCGGCACTAACAGACGTTTAATCCCTAGACTATAGAACTGCTTAATGTTGGCGAACATGCCAGGAGCAAGCTTAAACTCAGGGTTTTCAAGGGCGGCATGCACTTCAACCCGTCCTGAGCTTTCATCTACCGCAGGAGCAACATAGTTAACTAACCCTTTGAATACCTTATTACCATAGGCCTCAACAGTCACATTCACCTTTTGGCCCTTTTGCGCCTTGCCTAAATCCTTCTGACTGATGGCATAACGCACTTCGACCGGATTTAAACTATAGAGGGTGACTAAGGCCGTACCAGCACCAATTTGACTGCCGATAGACTGACTAAAGCTGGTCAACTGACCATCGAAGGGAGCCTTGATCAGGTAATCGTTCATGGTGGCTTGTTTCTGGCGAAAATCCGCATCGGCCAGATTCACATTTTCCCGTAGCTCATCCACATCTTGCTTAGCAAGCGCAAAGGGTTCTTTAATCAGTAAGTCTTCGATACGCTCCAGCTTAGTTTTAGCCAGTGCTAAGGTGCTCTTGGCTTTGTCTAAATCAGCCTTGGCTTTAATGTTGTCCTGCTCGGCAATCACTTGACCTTTAGTCACTTTGTCGCCGTTACTAAAATGAATCGCGCTAATTTTTTCGCTAGCATTAAAGTTCAGCGTGGCTGAATCGATAGCGTTGATTTTACCGACTTCATTCACTACGTCGGCAAAGGACGTTTCTTTAACGGCCTCGACCGTCACAGGGATGATGTCGACCTTGTCCGCCGACATCACGGCCATAGGGGCTAAAGCGAAAATACTCGCCAGTAGAAACGGCAAAGGCGCGAATAAGGGCGCCTTTGGGAGATAATGGGGATGGCTTTTTAATGAAATATCGCATGCACTGCGTGTTCGTTCAGTTACTCTTTGTATAAACAGCGTTCGTGTAAACATAGTATGCAAACCTATCGTTCTTACTATTCAACGGACATCCTATCCGACAACAGCAAACCGGATTGAACCCAAAACTAATACCAAGTCCCCCCAAAGTGCCTGTTTCAGCAATTTGAGGTTATTTGGGTATACAGCCTATAGGCTTAATCCCAGTCAGTGCCAGTAAAAACTCGGTTACACAACCAAACAAAACAATAACTTAACGATAAACTTAATAGTGAGCACTTAAATCACACAAACAACCATAAAATACAGCAAACTTGAAACAAGTGTAGAGCCAGCCTATTAGCAAGCCACTATTTACCTTTTAACAGTGCTCCGATGGCCTTTTTCACGTCTGCAAAACAGGGGCGCTGAGCCACATCTAACTGCATGCACTCGTCTTTAATCGCACTCAACTGTGTGTAGTACAGAGGGTCAATCGAGGTATTCACATAGGCAGATGCATCCACATAGGCCAACAGATCTTCAATCAAGCAACCAAGCGCTCGCACTTCAATAGCTTCTATCGCTAAGCGTTCTGCTGTCGATAGATTGCGTAAGTTTGATGCCGCACCAAAATCCCCAAACAATAAGCTCATCTGTTGATTAACCATAATATTATGGGCGTAGACATCACCATGGCTTACTTGTTTGGTATGCATGTGCGCCATCGCATCGGCCAACTGGTGTGTGATTTTGGCGACTTCATCAAGGCGAAATTCACTACCGTCTTTAAAGGTATCGCGAGTACAGGTGACAAGACTTGGTGGTAGCCCTAAGTTACTAAACCCTGGCGGAATAAGTTCCATCACTAAACCCAATTGATCTTTCTGGCTAATGTGCGCCACGACCTTAATAAGGCTGGGATGATCACCCGTTGTGAGACAGCAATCTAACTCGTCAGCGGGATAACCATCGCTCGTCACTTCACCCTTAAAGAGTTTTACCGCAATCTGCGCCGACCCCGTCGCGGCTATCATGGCTTGATTCAACCAATCGCCTCGATAAATGACCCCAGAAGCCCCTTCGCCAAGCTTTTCAGCCAACTTGATATCACCCAGAGTCACATTCGCCACTGTGGCCACATCGGCGTGGGGATCGACTAAGGTATGGCTGAATGGATTTCCCGCAAAGGCGAGCCAAGTCAGTTTGGGCAAACTGAGTAACCAAGCTGGCAGTGCGTGGAGTTGATTGGCCGATAAACGCACTAACTCTAAGTTGCGGCAATTGGCCATCGACTCGGGCAAGGTTGTTAAACGGTTACCCGCTAAAGCTAATTTTTGCAGACGATGTAAATCGCCCATGGCCGCAGGCAATGTCTCAATGAGGTTATCGGTTAGGATGAGCCAGCGGGTTTGCAGCGGTAATGCCGCAGCAGTCACTGTTTTGATTTGATTGGCCTTAAAGCCAATCATCTCTAAATTTGTGCAGCGCCCTAATGCCTCAGGCAAATGTTCAAAGCGATTATTCGAGGCGAAAATTATCTTTAAATGCGATAAGCGGTGTAAATCCTCGGGCAAAGTGCTCAGTTGATTATTCGATAAATCGAGGATTTCGAGGGTATCGGCTAAATCAAAAATCTCCCGCGGGAACTCGGTTAAATCCTCAACCAATTGTAAACGTGTGATCCCTTGTAACTGCCCTGCCCTTAACTGCGCTAACGTCTGCACTTTGCTACCCAAGTTAATGAAAAATCGCGGCTATGGTAGCGTATAAATCGACAAAGCTAAACGCAGGATCTGCAATCAAAGGGCGGCACAATCGGCCTTAAGACAACTTTGATACGATAGGTAAAACTTGGGGGAGCTATCCAGAAACTCGAAAACAGATTAGCATGTGCACCAATATGGAATGCCCAGTCAACTCATCACAGGACAATCATGCGGACACCTTTTCGCCAAACGCACTCTTTTACAGTGCTTATGCTTGCCATGCTAATGGCCCTACTGAGCGGTTGCGCTACAACATCAGCAAGCCCATCAACCACTGAATTCAATGCCACAGCAAGTGATGTCAGTAATGATAACGACCACTCGCCACAACAGCATCAAACACCACCCGAAGTGGTTGAGCAGTACAGCGATGTATGGGAAAAGATCCAACACGCCAATACCATTGACGTCCATGATGATGCCGAAGTACGTAAACAGCGTAACTTTTTCGATGATAAACAAAAATTTATGAATCAGGTTGGCGATCGCGCCGAGCCATTTTTATATTACATAGTCAGCCAGCTCGAAGCGCGTAACATGCCATTAGAATTGGCGTTATTGCCCATAGTCGAAAGTGGCTATAACCCTTTAGCACAAGCTAACGGCCCCGCAGGACTGTGGCAAATGATCCCTGCTACTGGACGTAATTTTGGCTTAACGGTGAATTCTGCCTACGATGGCCGTAAAGATGCGCTGGCCTCAACCGATGCAGTGCTCGACTATCTACAGCACCTATACGACACCTTAGACAAAGACTGGATTAACGCCGTCGCCGCCTACAATACCGGTGAGCTAGTGATCAAAGCCGCCATTGATAAAAACAAAGCCAAGGGTAAACCTACGGACTTTTGGTCACTGGGTATCCCCGCTAAACGAGTACAAACAGTCCCTAAGTGGCTGGCATTTATTCAGATTATTCGAAATCCCAACCACTACGGTTTAAAAGTCCCCCCTATTGCTAACCGCCCTTTCTTGGAAAGAGTGCCAGCACCTAATGGCGTAGATATCGGCCAGATTGCTAATACAGCAGGGCTCAGCAAAGCCGAATTTAAAACCTATAACCCAGGCTTTCGCCAAGGTGTAATCCCCAGCAAAGGCAAATATCAAATCGCCTTACCACTGGAAAACATAGGTCATTATCAGGAAAATCAAGACAAGCTCTACGCTCAAAAACGCTATGACAGCCAAAGCTATATCGTCAAATCTGGTGACAGCCTAGGCACAATCGCAGCCAAGTTTGATATGTCAGTGAAAGCATTAAAACAGGCCAACAATCTGACATCTGACCGCCTAAAAATCGGCCAAGAGCTCACACTGTTAACGCCAATGGCGGGCAATGATAATGAGCCTGAACCCACTAAAACCAAGGCGAAGACAGATAAAAAAGTGAGCAATAAGTCGTCGACCAAGGCTAAAGCGACCACCTCAACATCGGCCGATAAACCTGCAGTAAAAGCGACCACTTACAAGGTGAAATCAGGTGATTCGCTAGATAAAATCGCCCGTAAGAATAAGGTTAAACTGGCTGACTTAATGAAGTGGAACCAGCTCAATGGCAAAAGCATTATTAAGCCAGGCCAAGAACTGAAAATTTCCGAATAACGATTGTAGTTTGAACGGCAAAAAGCCCAACAAAGCGCGGTTCCCAAGCGCTGTGTTGGGCTTGTTTCTATCCCAGTATCAGAGTTAACCGCCACAGCTCAGCGTTACTACTCAGTTGACCTAACCAATACTCCAGGACAATCATTCCAAAACAAACCACTCCAATTGCAGCGCCATTATTTTGTGTCTTTCTTCGCTAAACCAAGGGGATACAATTGCTGCTTAAACATGCCAACAGGCATGTAATCGCCCACGACACCATATTGCTCTGGCCACTCTTTCTGACCTCGAACTGCAGTCCCAAATAGGTAATCTAAAAAAGAAAAATGCGCAGCATAGTTACGGTCGATTGCCGCCTTATCGGAAGCATGATGCCAATGGTGGAATTGCGGACTGACAATTAAGTAACGTAGCCAGCCAAAGTTAACCTGCACATTGGCATGGTTAAAGACCGCCTGCACGCCAACGATAATCACATAAATACTGATGATGTCTTTGGAGAATCCCAAGATAAAAATCGGCGTAAGCACTAAACAACGGGTAGCAATCAACTCAAACATATGTTGCCTTGAACCAGCCAACCAATCTAAATGTTTCGCGCTATGGTGCACCGAATGGAAGCGCCACAGGAAAGGAATTTCATGGTAGGCACGGTGCGCCGCATATTGCATTAAATCGGCGACCAATAAAATCAACAACAGTTGCAACACAAAGGGAAGACCCGCGATAAAGCTTTGCACTGTGCTGGAAATAGCCCAAGAAAAGGTCGACTGCACAAATTGGTTTGCCACCAATAATACAAATCCAATCGCTAAGTGATTCACCAAAAAATGGTTTAAATCCCCTTGCCACTCGGGTCTCAATATTGCTTGTTCTGGTTTATGGGGTAGCCATTTTTCGATAAAAATGAAAATTAAGGTTGAGCCTAATAAGTCTAAAATAAACCAATCTAAACCCAGTGAGACCTTATGATTAGCAAAAGGCTCGACCTCAACTTGATGACCACCAAAGGCAATCGCTAAACTCACAAATACCCAAGCCACAAAGCCGAAACGCTTATTTTTATTTCGAATAAAATTCAATAAACCTAAACTGCCCGATACCACTAAGGCGACAAATATTAAGCTGCGAATAACATCGACATTATAGCTTTGGCGTAATTCGGGAGTGGTGAGATATTCGGGAAAATGAAACGCCAATACACCCAGAAACGATAATATCGCTAACATACACGCTATAGTACCGCTAATACTGCCTTCACCAATTTGGAAATGACCGTCTTTAAATCCTTTATTCATCACAGTGAACTCCTTTTCCTATATTGCTCGCGTTATTCATACCACAGCTTATTCACACCACAGCAATGCTCGGCTTAATTTTTGCCGATCAGCCTACATTAACCCCGCAGCCACAATCAATAAAAAGTGAATGCTAAGACAATAATGCTCAATCTACTAAGCCCACTAAAACGAGCACACAAAAACAGCCCAAAAAAAGCGCTACCTAAGTAGCGCTGTTTTATTAGAGCCGTTCACTCACCTTAGCGGTTAGATCTTAATCAAGTTATAACCAAAGCTAGTAGAAGGATCTTTATTCAGCACCATAGTCACATTGTCTTCATTGCTGAAATCCATTAAATCGGATGCATAGACAACGGTTTTAGTACCGTTTTCCACAGCGATAACCTTAATAGAATATTCGCCAGCTGGCACAGTCAATGACTGAGGGCTTGCTGGATTGACTGCGGTGATCTTATTTACAGCCGTTTCAATCGTGTCATTTGCCTTTAAGAAATACACGGTTAGATTGCTTTTATCGGCAAAACTCACAATGTCGAACTTAAAGCTATAGGGACTTGGCGTCTGAGTTTGCTTCATCTCCATCGCCTTCACTTGGCTGCCCTGCTCGGTCGTTTGCTCATAGATGAAGATGGTTTTAATGTCATCTTGGTTAAGGGTGATCAACACGTTATCGAGCAATTTATTTTGCGTACCGTGGTCGAACACACTCACACCAAAATCATTAAACTCAGCACCTTGATAGCTAGTCACCCCAAAAGATGGCACTTCGCTAAACAGAGTATCTTGCTTACTGCTAGCCACTTTCACATCGATAATGTGCGAACCTAAACCGTTAAAGACGCGATAATCGACACTCGCTTCTAATGCTACATGATTGCGAACATTGGTAGTTGAATCGACACTGTCCAAGGTGATTTTTGAATCCGAAGCACCAAAACCTTCGCGGATGATCAGCTTATAAGGCACCTTAGAACTGAATTTAATGTTCGCAGTTGTATAAGAAACATTGGTTGTTCCCGCTGGTGCGAGGTAAACCTTATATTCACCCGTATCCATCACTTGCGGCTGCGACACTTCACCGTAGGCCACACTGCCTAACATCACGGCATCGGCAAAGGTTTGGGTCGACTTAGAAACATAAGCGTCAAAGGCTTGGGCATGTACAGCAGTATTGGCAATCAAGAGCTGCATTTTACTGTTTTCAGCCACTTCGTTGAGCTTATCGAGTTCAGTGCGAGAATAGTTGATATTAAGTAATTTAGGTTCGGTAAAATCACCATGTAATACAAAGAAATGGTCCGTTGCAACTTTCAAATCGATATTTTCTTTATAAATAGAGATATCTTTATCAGAGGCATCCTTAGCCATCACTTCAATCGCAGTTACGCCAGCCGTCGACGTAAATCGCGGCATAGTGTCCCCATAGATCACACTTTCATAGGTTTTATCGGCAACTTTGAGTGCAGTAGCAGTGCTTCCAGCTGAAGCATTATAAAATTGCACATAGGTGGCATTTTGATCTGTGCCCTCTTCATTATTATCATCTGAGCCACATGCCGTTACCGCTAAACAGGCAACAGCCACCGCAGCGAATCCCTTTAGCTTACTTTTTATCATTGTTTCCCTCATTAGCAGACAAAAATTCAGTTCAATCTACGCAGTTATACAATGACAACAATGGCAATTTCCACTAAAAACAAAAACAAATATTTTACAAACTCAAACACTTAACAAACATTTCAATAACACACAAAAAAGTGATACAAACCACACTTTTCTGGCCCTTAATTGATACAAATGCGGCTGCTGATACTTTTGCTCGCCTCTCAAAAATTCTGCTCCAGTGGAAAATGACTGTTCTATCGAACACCTCTCTTTTAGGCTTAAAGCGACTATGGATAAACTATCCTCAAACGGTACAAACCTTGTTCGACTAATGCGATTAGGTTACTCTCGCATCGCCAATTAAGCCTTTGGGATGGATAGGATTTGCAAGGGATTCTCAACTACTACAAACAATGTTTTCAACACGATAGTGCTGAAATCAATCTCTGGTCTAGCCACAAGCTTGCCGAGCAAGATCAGCTATTACTCCAACATGAAGACGAGTTAAGCAGTGGCTTCCTACCCCGCTTGCCAGTGCCATTTGCTCCCGCCAGTGCATTACTAGCACGTAGCGCTTTGTATTTACGTGAAAAGGTATTATTGCACTGCTGTCTGTTTTTCTGCGGCACAGTCGACCTTAATGGCGAAAAACGAAAAGTCGTGACACCACTCCTTTATCGCGAATGCCAATTACAGGCTGACGGCGATAATCTCTACCTAGAGAGCAATAACACTCTAGCTGGCAGCGGACCATTCACTATCAATGAAGCTCTATTAGAAAAATTAGTCGTTGAAGGACATAGCCTAAGCCAAGATTTACGCGATAATCCAACGGATGTCAGTGGCTGGATATCTTGGCTGCGGGCGGGCCAAGCCGATGTCGATACCAGTCATTTATTGCATTTTCCCAAGCTGATCGATGAGGCTGAATTCACTAGCTTATGCCGTAAACGTGGGCAGTTTCTTGTCAGTCGAAGCCAAATCATTTTGGCAGAACGTTCGATCGCGAGTCGGGGCATTTTGCACGAACTCGACAAACTAATGACAGCGGCTGAACCATCAGCACCGCTTAAAGCGCTATTCGCAGAAACACAACAAACAACATCAATCAGCGCCAGTGAAGACACGCAAGAGGCTTATCTTCCTGGGCTGTTAAGCCGCGCGCAAATTCAGGCCTTAAAGATTGCGGCCAATCATACTTTAGGGCAGATCTCAGGCCCACCAGGAACAGGTAAGAGTTACACCATAGCCACAGTGGCAGCAGAGCAGGTATTAAGAGGTAAATCTGTCCTCATCGTCGCCCACACCGATGTAGCTGTTGATGTGATTGCCGATAAATTGCAACAACAATTCCAGCTAGGGAGCAGCCTTATCCGAGCAGGCTCGCCGCAGTTTATAAAAATCCTTAAAAACCAGATTGATGAAATGCTCCATGGTCAGCACCCTGCATCTGATGAAGCCATCTCGGATAGGTTGCTACTCAATGCAAAACAGCAACTTAATACTGTGACTCGTCAGCAAGTCAAGATGGAAGCGGGCTTTATACGTCATTGCCGCCATGCCATACGTCGCGGCCAAAAACTGGCGACCTTACAACAAGGACAATCCCGTTGGCGCTTAGGATTTTATAATTGTGCTTACCGTGCAGGTATCAAAAGGTTTGCCCAGCAATGGAATGAACTCGATAAATTAACGGCCCTCATCGCGCAAAAAGAAGACTTAAGCCTCAAATACTTACAATTGGCAACTCACTATCGATTAAACCAATTACTCAAACATAAGCGCAGTACGCTGGTGAGTTTTGCCAGTGCGTTACGCGCTCGCCAGTCTGCTAAGCAACTCGACGGCTTCTACAAGACGGATTTTGATGCCTTAAAACAAACCTTTCCCATTTGGTTATCTAGCCTTGCCAGCTTGCATAAAGTGCTGCCCATGGAGCAGCAAATGTTTGATTTAGTCATTATTGATGAAGCTACTCAAGCTAATATTGCCGCATGTTTACCGGCCTTGCAGCGAGCAAAGGCGGCACTGGTGGTGGGCGATAGCAAACAACTGCGCCATTTCTCTTTTTTATCCCGCGCAAAACAAACCCAAATCCAGACTCAACTCGGACTCGCCCCAGATTGTCGCGGCCTAATGAGCTACCGTGATGCCAGTATGCTCGACTTAGCGTCACAATCCCTTGCGAGCCAATCCCAAGTGGTATTTTTAAATGAGCATTTTCGGAGTAAACCTGAGCTGATCCAATTTAGTAATCAGCAGTTTTATCAAGGCATGCTGAAGATTATGCAGCACAGACCTTGCACAAGTTCGGGACACTTACACAGAGTCCAGGTTACTGGCAGCCGTGACAGTAAGGGAATTAACGCCATAGAAGCGGAAGCATTAATTCAAAAGTTAGCTCAACTGATTGATGAACAAGAAAATGTATTAGTGCCTTCCAGCATTGGTGTACTCTCCTGTTTTCGCAATCAGACGGAGTATTTATCCCAGCAAATCCTCACGCGCTTTAGCGCACAACAACTCGAGCGTCACCAATTACGGATTGCCACGCCCTTTGGTTTTCAAGGGGAAGAGCGCGATATTATGCTGCTATCGTTTAGCATTACGGCCAACGACAGCCGCGCCGCTGTGTATTTAAATCGAGCCGATATGTTCAATGTCGCGATCACCCGCGCTAAACAAATGCAGTGGCTATTTTTATCGGTACAAGCGCATGAACTCCCCAACAATAATTTACTGGCAACTTACTTAGCATCGGCGGGCCAATTTCAAGCGGCGCACAATTATGTCGATGCCCTCGATAGCTTCGGCCAGTCGGTGGCGCAGGCGATTGAAGCAAAAGGCATAACAGTCTGGCGCGCCTACCATCTGGCGGGGCTAGAACTGGATATTTTATGTCGCTATGGTAACCAATATTTAGCAATAGATTTAATCGGTTACCCAGGGCCTTGGGCGGACTTTTTCGATATTGAACTGTATAAACTCTTACAGCGCGCGGGCATTAAACTTATCCCCGTCAGCTACGGGTTATGGTGCCAACAGCGAGAACTTTGTATCCAACATATTTGCCAGCAATTGGGTATTACCCAAACAAGTTAATGCAGTAAATAACAGCCTTAATCATGCTGTTGATAAATCGCTTTTATCTTGCTTCGCAACCAAGTGATTTTGGGGTTGTGGCTGTTTCTCTTATGCCAAATCAAGGTAAAAGGGATGGCGAGTTTATCAAGATATTCGCCACTTATCGGAATAGGACGACTCACTAAGTCAGGGTGTAATTGGCGGGCATATTGTTCGCAATATTGTGGCGCAATTGCCATCATGCTGTGGTGAGGCTCTGCCGCGACAAACAGTGACTGCTCAAAACTGGCCAAGGTCAGCACAATATTACGACTCAGACCAAGCTCAATAAGCACATCATCTAAGGCCCAGGTTTCGCTCTTTTCCCACAAGATATTGATATGCGAGTATTTTAAGAAAGTGTCTATATTCCACTCTTCCTGCAAGGCGGGATGATCGCGGCGTAAATACACCTGAGGAAGATCGGTAAATAAAACCTCAAAATCGATAAAATAGGGTAATAAATCAAGGGATTCCTTGGAACGTGGATGACTTTCTCGGCCGGTAAACCCCATATCAGCTTCACCACGCACAATCGCTTCGAGTGAATCGTAATCCCAATTTCGTACCTTCACCTTTGCATCAGGGTATTGAGTATAAATGGCCTGAGTCAGCTCATTAAGCATGATAAGCAACAAAGGCGACTCAAGCATCAACTCGAAGGTGAGCCCTTTGGTCATCTCGTCACCGCGCTTAGCCATCAGTTGCTTACCCATTTGCAACCATTCGGATAACTCCTGCTCCATACCGTGAGCCAATGGCGTTAACTGAAATCCCTGCGGCGTTTTGACAAATAAGGGATCGTCAAACCAATCCCGTAATTTGGCCAGCGACTTACTCACAGTGGATGGCGTGACATTGAGCTTTTTGGCAGTCTTAGAGACACTCCGCTCCTGTAATAAAAGCTGCAAAATAAACAATAAGTTAAGATCTAGCCGACTCAGGGATTTGGTCATTAATTACAATTTCCGGCAATTTAGGAACCGCTAAGATCAGTGTAATGCTCACCAGCGCACCGACAGCGAGGATCACTAATAATATATTAATCGCACTCACTTCGAGCAGACCCATCACCCAAATATATAAAGCTGAAGTACACACTTGGGCAATTCCCAGTAAAGAGCTGGCAACTCCAGCCCGAGCCACAAATGGGCTGAGCGCCTGACTCATGGTGACCCCAAATCCAATCGCAAACCCCGAACACACAAAACTAAAACCTAGCAGGTTGAATGACTGACTAACCCCGCCCAATTGAGTCAAAATCAACACCAGTGCTGCGGCGGCAAATAATGTCTGAGAGAACAAAATTAACGATTTTTCTTTAAACAAGTTAAGCAAAAAGGGCGTCGAAAATGAGGCAACCATACTCACAAATGCTGTCATAGCCATAGTGTTGGAATATTGTCCACGGTCAAACCCCATCTGCCCCATGATCAACATGGGAGAGACATTTACATAGCTTAAAATCGTGGTCACACCTAAAGTCGTTATCACCACACGACTGAGAAAAAACCGCTGTTTAAAGGATTCTTTATACCCACCTGGCTCAACTGTGGTGTGAAGTTGCGGTTTAGGATAGGTTTCGCGTAATACAAAAATACACAGGGTTAAGACCATTAATCCCATCCCCGCCATAGTGTTAAATAGGCTAGGCCATGGGAATTTAAGCATAATTAAATGGCCTATCACAGGCGCTATCACAGGGATAATGCAAGTCACGCCATTGACCATAGAGAGCACTTTTGCTCGGCGCTTATCGTCTAATACATCACGCAAAATCGCAAAAGCCACTACATAGCAAGAACCAGCACCTATCCCTTGTGCAAAGCGTGCCATTAAAAAGAGATCACTGGTTTGCGCACTACCGGCAAAGTAAGAGGCAATAGCAAACAACAATGCGCCAAACAAGGTAATGGGTTTACGCCCAATCCTATCGGCTAAGCTCCCCGCAAACAGCATAGTGGTCGCCATGCCCGCAAGATACACAGAAAAAGCAATATGCAGCTGCGCCTCACTCGCCCCTAAATCCTGCGCAATTTGCGGCAAACCGATCAAGTACATATCTATCCCTGTCGGGTACAAAAGCACTAGACAAAAACTGCACAATAGATATCGAAACATATACCTCACCCCATTAGCCATCTCACACATTAGTTGCGCCTAGCCTAGTTTCACTCGCGCAGATCTGTGAGTGGCATTTTCGACAACAGGTATTTCCATTGACGACCTATGGGAGGACATAACACCACGAACGAGGAAGAAAAGTTGGTAACAGAACTGAAGAAGGAAAGGGGTAGAAAAATATCCCCTGCGGTTTGCGACCACAGGGGATATGTCGGTGAATGATCAGTCTACTATTCTATGAGCCCAACACTCATTGCTGAGGTTCTGGCGGTGCAGGAAGGACTTGGATCATTAAACTGCTATCGTCTTGCAGATATTGCTGCGCCAATTTATTAAGTTCTGCAACTGTCATCTGCTGCGCTAACGCTTGCCTTTGTTTAAAGGCAGCAAAACGACTAGGATGACTCTGGGCAGTTGAGGTGAGATCTAACCAAAAACCATTGGTTTGCGGCGCAGCTTGCATCCACTCAAGCACAGGTTGGCGGGCTCGATTAAGTAAGTCCTCACTGATCCCCGAAGGCGCTTTAACTTGCTTAACTGCGGCGGTGAAATACTCGGCAACCGTTGGCAACATAGCTTGAGTCGTCACGCTAAACAAACCTAAGTAACCATAACCGCTGGCATTGAAATCGTTATAAGAAAAGGCCGATGGCGAATAACTCGCGCCCGCCTTCTCCCTCACGTTTTCCGTTAATAGAATGCTTAGCACTTGCTCCAGCAGACCCAATCCCGCGTGTTGACTCAAGTGAGTCATGTCCGTTGTAGGCCATACCATGGCAAGTGCCGCCATATCCAGTTGACCATAATGGGTTAATGTTTTCTGAACGGGCACTTTCGGAAACACAGGTACTATCGACTGAGCATTAGCAATAGGGCTACGCTTAATGGCGCCAAGCGTTTCAGCCACAGCAGCAATGGCACTCGCTTCATCAAAATCGCCCACAATAGCGAGTTCAATCGCCCCTTGCTCGACGGCCGAATGGAAACTCGGCGCTAATTCTCCAAAGTGACGTTTGAGAATTTCTTCAGGCTCACCATAACCATAGCGTTTATCACCATTATGGGAGATACGGGCAAACTGATTAGAAAACTCAGATTGTGGGTTGCTATGAATACTTTGTTGCTCGGCAATCACTTGTTCACGAAACAATTGCTCAGCCTGCTTATCCATACCTGGCTCAATTAAATAAGCCGTCATTAAGCCAAGCTGCGTGCGAAGCTCTGCGGCATTAGTGCTAATCTCGCCGCCAAAACTTTGCTCACGCAGGCCTAAGTTGATGGAAATATCTTGTCCCGCAAAAATATCCTGCAGACTGTCATAATCATGGGCCTTGAGCCCACCCTGCACAAACGCACTGTTAAACAGATAAGACAAACCATCCAACTCAGGGAATGGCACTTCACCAAAGCCAATGTTTAGGCTGACCAATGTGGTGCCTTTGTTAAAGTTGGTAGGCTTAAGATTAAGGCGCACGCCATTGGCAAATTGCAGTTGGCGAATCCCCGTTTCCTTATCGCGACTATCGGCCACTAACTTGCCTTGCTCGCCAAACTGAGTATAAGCAAACTCATCAATCGCCTTGATTGATGGTGCGCTCACCGCTTGTTTACGGCTTTTCTCGTAGCTGGCGATAAGCTGTTTTTCAGCATTTTCAATGGGCTTATTGCTCGTCAGATACAAATACGGCGTAGCGTTCCATGTTTGATTAAACACTTGGCTTAGCTTTTGCGGTGTCACTGTTGGCATTATTTTTTCAAAAAATGCGAGCTGCCAATCGGGTTCGACAGGGACGCGATTGCCCGCCACCGAATACACTAGACTCTCGGCAATATTCACACTGTTAATGGTACTGCTACCCGCGACACTTAGCTGATATCCCTTATGCATACGTTTGATTTGCTGGTCAATTTCCTGCTGGCTAAAACCAAACTCTTTTGCTTGACGCAGGGTTTTCTCCAAGAGTGCTATTCCCTCTTGCCAGTTATTTTCCTGCGTACCTAGGCTCATCTGTGTGCCATAGGCAATATCAAACTGCGGTCCAACCTGCAGGTTTACACCATATAAACCTTGGCTATGCAGTAATTGCGACTCCATACGGCGATACAAGATGCCGTGGGCAAGCTCGAGCAACATTTCCTGCTCCCGCACAGCAGGGCTATCGGTAATCGCTGAGATGGGTTTTAGCATGCCAAGGGAAACTGACGTTGACAGACTTGGATCAAAAAATGCCGCCGCATCGACACTTTGGCGCTCTGCGACAGTACCAATAGCTTGTTCCTTGGTTTTAGCGGCCAAAGGCGCGGCCTTCCAACTGGCAAACTGTTGTTTTATCTTTTGTTCTACCGCGGCGACCTCGATATCACCCACCACAATTAAAGTAGTACGTGAGGGCGTATAAAAACGCTGATATAAAGACAGCAACGCCTCGCGATTGGCATTACTGATACTGTTCGCCTCCCCCACAGGGAAGCGCTTTGACAGCAATGTGTTTGGCATTAAAAACTGTAATTGGTTACGGTAATTCTCAAGATCCGCACCGCTACGTTCACGCAGCTCAGACAACACCACCGCTTTTTCACGTTCAATTAGCGCTGGATCGAGTAATAAATTACTGCCAATTTCTCGCATTAAAAACAAAGCAGTATCGATTTTATCTTGGCTATTACTTGGCAAGTTGAATTGATAGACCGTCTGCTGAAACTCAGTCACAGCATTGGTATCGGCGCCAAAACTCAGGCCAAGGCGCTGCAATGTAGGCATCATCTCCCCCGCCGCCAATCCGGTCGACCCATTAAAGGCCATATGCTCAAGAAAGTGCACTAATCCTTGCTCGGCATCAGACTCGACCAAAGAGCCTACATCCACCCGCATCCGCACTATGACCGCCTGCTCCGGCGTCTTATTGCTCACCAATAAATAACGCATACCATTGGCAAGTTCACCGGTATGGACCCGCTCACTCATAGGCAAGCCTGTCGTTCCCATCCACAGCAGATCTTCGCTCGCCTGCAGTGGCAACGTCATACTCAAAAGCGCCAGCAGTAACCACTGACGTACAAAACTAATTACCTTGAAATTGTTCATTAAAATTCGCACTTTGCCCCCAAAATCAAACAAGAAACCTAGGAAGCGCTCACCTATGTTTCAGATAAAATAAGCTTTCACTATAGTACCTAAAGCACTTTAAGTCACAAAATCAATACCTTATGCCGTACTAAAAATAGTTTATCGCCTTGATATATAGTCAGAATATGCCGAAAAATAATGAGCGTGGAAGGAAGCTGAAACAGCTGTAGATTTAATGGTTACTGTGGAATGGTATACATATATTAGCGAGATATTGAGTGTTTAATTGGCGAAGCCTTTCTTACAATCTAATTGCAGAGCAATATCTTGATTGAAAATCTGAGTTGAACCCTCACAATTTTGGCTTTAAAAATCACAACACTGTTTAGATATTTCGGCTCATGGCCTCGTGAAAAAACAACTTCACAGGTAAGCCATTAATGCAAAATGCAAAAGCCCTACGAATATTCGCAGGGCTTTTGTTTTATCACGCAGCTGAATCTTAAAACTGTTGAAACCAACGTTGGATCTGCTGTGGATCTTTGCTTTGCGTTAACGACAGCATCAGTAAAATGCGGGCTTTTTGCGGGTTAAGGTTACCTGCTGCGATAAAGCCATATTTAGCATCATCTATCTCGGCATCAAGCGTGGTTGCGCCTGTGGGCACTCGGCTAGAGCGAACGACTAAGGTGCCTTTTTGACTCGCCTTAGCTAAGGTATCAAATATTGAGTGGTAAATATTACCATTACCTACACCAGCGCTGACTATGCCATCAAAACCCGCTTCAACCATAGCTTTGACAGGTAAATCGCTGGCATTGGCGTAGTTATACACTATGCCTACCTGCGGTAACTTGTCGAGTTTGCTGACATCAAAAGGCGTTTGCGTAGTATGTTGACGCTCAGTATTACCCATGTACTCAATCTTGCTGTTATGGATAACGCCCAGTGGACCAAAGTTAGGCGCGGCAAAGGTATGCACACCTGTAGTGTTAGTCTTAGTCACATCGCGGGCATTCAATACGGTATCGTTCATCACCACCAACACGCCTCGACCTTTAGATTCGAGGTTAGCGGCGGTCGCGACTGCGTTATACAAATTCATCGGGCCATCGGCACTCATGGCAGTTGATGGACGCATTGCCCCAACCAGTACTACAGGCTTATCGCTCTTGATGGTGAGATTTAAAAAATACGCCGTTTCCTCTAAGGTATCAGTACCATGGGTGATGACGATACCGTCGACATCTTTATCAGCCAATAGCAGATTGATGCGCTTGGCTAAGGCTAGCCAAACTTTATCGTTCATATCCTGCGAACCGATTTTAACCAGTTGCTCACCTTGAATATCGGCAAGTTGTTTCATTTCAGGCACGGCCGCAATTAAGCTACTAATGCCCACTTCACCAGCCTGATAGTTAGACTCAGTAGCCGATTGTCCGACTCCCGCAATAGTGCCGCCCGTGGCAATAATACGTACCTGTGGAAGCGCCTGCGCCGCGGAGGAGAGAAATAACCCTAAAGTGACCGAGAGCAAAAGCTTACGCATTGGAAAATTCATGCTTACATCCTTTGATTAATAATAAACGCCCACAGTGTGCACTATTGTCTAAGCCTCACTGTGATAGCTCTCACTAAAATGAAATAACAGATTTAGCGTTATCTAATTGATTATTTAAACTTTAAGGAAAGCACCATGCATTTATTATTGAGTAGATTTAACTAATCAATGATTATTCGCTATTGACGCGGTGACAATTAAATATCGTATGGTTTATTTAAACTTAAAAACACTTGAATAAATATGTCGCCGATTGGTTAACGAATAACAAATCTATAGCTAATTTGCATCAAAAAGTAATGGCTCACACTAGTGATCCGAGTTGAGAGACTTATCTAAGAAACAAAAGAAATACACTATTTCAAACAGTTAAGTGATCACCATCCTAATCCTGTTATTGCCAAAGCGTTAAGATCTACTTCGATAGTCAAGGAGACGATTCTCCTTCATGTTTTCGATGAGTTATTCTTGATGTGTTACGTATACTTATTGTACACATCCACAACTCAATACTCGGAGATATATCTTACTATTAATTGGATTTAATAGGATCGAAATGAAAGATACTAATAGCGTACGGATCGAAGAAGATTTATTGGGCACGAAAGAAGTTTCCAATGAGTTTTATTATGGCATACATACATTACGTGCCATCGAAAACTTTAAGCTGAGTAATCAAAAAATTTCCGATGTACCTGAATTAGTCCGTGGCATGATGCTAACAAAAAAAGCCGCTGCCATGGCTAACAGTGAATTAGGCGCTGTAAGTCCTGAAATCGCTGACAAAATTATTGAAGCGTGCGATCTAATACTCACAACGGGTCGATTTGTTGATCAATTTCCGGTCGATGTTTATCAAGGAGGCGCAGGCACTTCAGTCAACATGAATACCAATGAGGTATTAGCCAACGTTGCACTGGAGATCATGGGGCTAGAAAAAGGCCGTTACGATGTCATCAATCCTAATGACCATGTCAATAAATGCCAATCGACTAACGATGCCTATCCAACAGGTTTCCGTATTGCGGTCATCAACAGTACCGATATTCTGTTAGATGCATTAACCGACCTTATCAGCGCTTTCGACACTAAAGCCACAGAGTTTAAAACCATCTTAAAAATGGGCCGCACTCAATTGCAAGATGCCGTGCCTATGACCTTAGGCCAAGAGTTTCATGCCTTTGCTGTTACATTG
Organism: Shewanella oncorhynchi; assembly: GCF_030848765.1. NCBI lineage: Bacteria > Pseudomonadati > Pseudomonadota > Gammaproteobacteria > Alteromonadales > Shewanellaceae > Shewanella > Shewanella oncorhynchi. Next base: position 657,337 of record NZ_CP132914.1, on the reverse strand, counting down.
CGAGAAGAAATTAAGTCCATCAAGCGTTGCCAAGAGTTGTTGTTAGAAGTGAACTTAGGCGCAACCGCCATTGGTACAGGGCTCAATACGCCTGTCGGTTATTCTGCATTAGCCATTAAGTATCTGGCAGACATTACTGGCCGCGCCTATGTGCCAGCGGAAGATTTAATCGAAGCGACATCCGATTGTGGTGCCTACGTTATGCTGCACAGTGCAATTAAGCGTATGGCGATTAAAATGTCCAAGATTTGTAACGACCTACGCTTACTTTCATCGGGTCCACGTACAGGTCTGAAGGAGATTAATCTTCCTGAGCTGCAAGCGGGTTCCTCCATCATGCCAGCCAAGGTTAACCCTGTGATCCCTGAGGTCGTCAATCAGGTTGCCTTTAAGATTGTCGGCAACGATATCACTATCACTATGGCCGCCGAAGCAGGTCAATTACAGCTTAACGTAATGGAACCTGTGATTGGACAGGCAATGTTTGAGTCGCTCAGTTTGATGGGCAATGCCTGTATCTCCCTGCGTGAAAAATGCGTTGAAGGTATCACAGCAAATCCAGAGATCTGCATGGCTCATGTGATGAACTCTATCGGGATCGTGACCTACCTTAACCCAATCATCGGCCACCATGAGGGTGACATCATAGGCAAGATTTGCGCCCAAACGGGTAAAAATGTCCGTGAAGTGGTACTCGAACGCGGTTTGTTAACGGTTGAAGAACTCGATGACATTCTCTCAGTTGAAAACCTGATGAATCCTAAATATCAGGCTAAACGCAATACCAGCAAAGCCAAAGTGTAACTCAGTGGGGCTGGGGAGCCTTCCCCAGCCCACAACTCGATGATTCAAGAATAAGCCTGCGCAGAGTGAACATGCGTAGGCTATTGAAATTAAAAATAAAATAGAGTTAACACTATGATTATATTAGAGATAATTATCGTCCTCGGGGCTATTTACCTTGGTGCAAGGATGGGTAGCATGGGAGTCGGCTTCGCTGGCGGTGTCGGGGTACTGATACTGACCGCGGGGATGGGACTCAAACCGGGCAATATCCCGATTGACGTGATCCTCATCATTATGTCAGTTATCACCGCGATTGCGGCCATGCAAGTGTCTGGAGGGATGGATTATTTAGTCTCACTGGCAGAAAAATTATTACGTAAGCATCCCAAACAAATCACCTTTCTGGCCCCTGTCGTCACCTATTTCATGACACTTTTTGCGGGTACAGGCCACACAGCATTCTCCACCTTACCTGTTATTGCCGAAGTCGCAAAAGAGCAAGGCATTCGCCCCTCTCGTCCCTTATCTATTGCCGTTGTCGCATCTCAAGTCGCCATTACCGCCTCACCGATTTCAGCGGCTGTCGTGTTCTTCTCAGGCATCTTAGAGCCGTTTGGCGTAGATTATTTAGTACTGTTAGCCGTTTGTATTCCCTCAACTTTCCTCGCCTGCATGGTCGGAGCCGTTGTTGCCAACTTAATGGGCAAAGAACTGGCCGATGATCCTGTCTATCAAGAACGCTTAGCCAAAGGTTTAGTCAAAACACGCGGTACAACTCAAATCGAAATTAAAGCCGGCGCGAAACGATCTGTGATGATTTTCTTGCTGGCGATTGCGGCTGTCATGGCCTATGCCACTGCGATATCTGACAAAGTCGGTTTGATTATTGACCCTGTATTGCCACGCGACGCCGCCATTATGGTGCTGATGCTCACGGCAGCTGCCGCTATTACGATTTTCTGTAAGTTAGACGCAAGTGAAATCTCCAATGCGGCCACCTTTAAATCAGGCATGTCCGCCTGTGTTTGTGTGTTAGGTGTGGCTTGGTTAGGCGATACCTTAGTGTCGAATCATATCGAGGAAATCAAAGATCTTGCCGGCACCTTACTGCAAAGTCAGCCTTGGTTATTATCGGTAACCTTATTCTTTGCCTCCATGCTGCTCTACTCCCAAGGCGCGACAACAAAAGCGCTAATGCCCGCAGCCTTAGCGATTGGCGTAAGTCCATTGACTGCCGTGGCCTCTTTCGCCGCCGTCAGCGCGCTGTTTGTATTACCGACTTACCCCACGCTACTGGCTGCGGTCGAGATGGATGATACCGGCTCGACTCGGATTGGTAAGGCGGTATTTAACCATCCGTTCCTGGTCCCTGGCGTTGTGACGATTGCCACCAGTGTGGCATTGGCCTTCCTGTTTGGCGGCATGATGCTGTAGCTCAATTTTACCCTAAGTGCTCTCAGGGCTAATGCCTACAAATGGATTAACCCTCTTCTTTTAATCTGTATCTATAGACTTTGTGTTGGCGTGATGCAGGTACATTCACGCCATAGCAAATCGAGTAAGAGGTGAATTAATGTCAGCAAAAACGCGTGTTCCTACCGCCATTAACGGCGGACCATTTGGCCAAGCTTGGTCGGCTAAAGCAGACTGCTTACAAAGTGTGACAGGGCTTATATTAGGTATTTTCCTCTTATTTCATATGCATTTCGAGGCGAGCATTTTATTTGGTAAAGAAACCTTCTTTCACATGGTGCAATTCTTAGAAGGCAGTATGTTTAGCTCGACGGGTCATGGCTTCCCCATAGTGACCCAGATCATTTCAGTCATTATGCTGGTGATTGTTGCAGTACATGCAGCCACTGCACTACGTCGTTTTCCGGTGCAATTAGGTCAATGGCGAGCGATGCGTGGCTTCATGTCGACTATCAAGCATAGAGATACCCAAGCATGGTTCTGGCAGATGATCACCGGTTTCTTACTGTTTTTCTTAGTGTCAGCCCATCTTGCCACTATGATTTTAAACCCTGATATTGGCCCTCACCTTTCGGCCGAACGGGTTTACCACGATAACGCTTGGCTCTTATACGTGGTGTTTTTACCTATCGTGTTATTCCACGGCATCGTTGGTTTATACCGTGTGATATTAAAATGGGGTGTGAGTAGTAACCGTCCACTTATCCGCACTATAGCGCAAGTATTGATCGTCTATTTATTGTGTTTAGGCACATTAAGCCTAGTGACCTATATCAATATTGGTATCGAATTAGTTTTGCCTGTACAACCGTTTATTCCTCAGTAATGGGCATGACGCTATCGGCGCACCTAGCCTATATAGCAAGACAAACAACATACGGATCCTCCTCTGATACATAGTTGCAGCGCATCTATGCCCGAGGAGCGCAATGATAAATCCATGAAATGTTATCTAAATTATTAGATAAGGATCTGATTTGAAAATCATTTATACAGACTCATTAGTCATTGGCGCAGGATTGGCAGGCCTTAGAGTCGCGATTGCCACCAAAGAGCGAGGCCTAGATACCTTAGTGCTATCGTTAATTCCCGCAAAACGTTCACATTCGGCCGCCGCACAGGGCGGAATGCAAGCCAGCCTAGGCAATACCGTTAAAGGCATGGGCGATAACGAAGACATTCACTTTCAAGACACAGTCAAAGGTTCTGACTGGGGCTGCGATCAAGACGTCGCACGCATGTTTGCCCACGTTGCACCGAAAGCGATCCGCGAACTCACCAACTGGGGCGTACCTTGGTCGAGAATATCTGCCGGCCCGCGTGAAGTCATCATGAACGCGCAAAGGGTAACGCTCAATGAGGCTGAAGAAGCTCACGGCCTGATCAATGCCCGCGATTTTGGTGGCACTAAAAAATGGCGTACTTGTTACACCGCCGACGGCACTGGCCACTCTTTGCTGTATGCCGTCGATAACCAAGCCATTTCTATGGGCATTCCAGTACACGAACGGATTGAAGCCCTGTCGCTTATCCATGACGGTAAGCGTTGCCATGGGGTCATTGCCCGCTGTTTAGTCACAGGTGAATTGCGCGCTTATGTCGCCAAATCCACCACCATCGCCACCGGCGGTTATGGCAAGATTTATGAAATATCGACCAATGCCACCATCTGCGAAGGCATAGGCCAAGCGTTAGCACTCGATACTGGTGTCGCCACCTTAGGCAATATGGAAGCGGTGCAGTTTCACCCTACCGCCATAGTGCCCGCGGGGATCCTTACCACTGAAGGGTGCCGTGGTGATGGCGGTATTCTGCGCGATAAAGACGGCCACCGCTTTATGCCAGATTACGAGCCAGAGAAAAAAGAACTCGCCTCCCGCGATGTGGTTTCCCGCCGCATGACAGAGCACATGCGTAAAGGCAATGGAGTCGAAAGCCCTTATGGCCCGCATCTGTGGCTGGATATTACGCAGCTGGGCCGTGAACATATCGAAACCAACCTGCGCGAAGTGAAAGAGATTTGTGATTACTTCCTCGGTATCGATCCTTGTAAAGACTGGATCCCCGTCAGGCCTACCCAGCATTATTCCATGGGCGGCGTGCGCACCAATGCCACAGGTGAGAGTCCACAACTCAAAGGGCTGTTCAGTGTCGGAGAAGCGGCCTGTTGGGACATGCATGGTTTTAACCGTTTAGGCGGTAATTCGGTGGCAGAAACTGTGGTCGGCGGCATGATCATCGGCAAATATGTGGCTGATTTTTGTGATAATAACGACTTGGAAATTGATACCGCACTGACCCAAAAATTCATTAATAAATTGCAGCAAGAAATCGATGGACTGATCGAAGGCAACGGCACAGAAAACCCCTTCCAAATAAAGAAAGAAATGCAACGCATCATGATGAACTACGTCGGGATCTTCCGTAATGGACCCGAATTAGATAAAGCCATCAAAGGCTTGAAAGACTTACTGCTGCGGGCAAAAAATCTTGGCCTTAAATGTAAAAAACGTCACGCCAATCCTGAGTTAGTCGAAGCGCTGCGCGTCACCCGTATGTTAAAAGTAGCCCTAACCGTCGCCTGTGGCGCAGAAGCTCGCACTGAAAGCCGCGGCGCACATTCACGGGAAGATTACCCACAACGCAACGATAAAGATTGGCTCAACCGCACGCTGGCGACTTGGCCAGATGCCGAATCACTTGAACCAGTACTGCGTTATGAAGCGTTAGATGTGATGAAAATGGAGCTACCACCGGGATATCGAGGCTACGGTAACGACAATACTATCGCCCATCCTGATACCGAAAAACGCGTACAAGAAATCAATCAAGTGCTCGCGAGCTTAGGTGATGACCCCGATAGAGACACACTGCAGCGAGCCCTGATGCCATACGAGCTGCCAAGCCACCTGCAGGCTCCTAATGAACGCCTCAGCGATACCTTAGCGATCACTCCAGCCCAACCGGTAGGAAACAAACCACTATGAGCCGTCAAATCAGCTTTAATATCTTTCGCTACGATCCGCAAGATGGCCAAGACAAGCCAAAGATGGAACGTTATCAGTTGACTGAAACACCGGGCATGACAGTATTTATCGCCTTAAATCAACTACGTGAGCTACAAGACCCTTCACTGCAGTTCGACTTTGTCTGCCGCGCGGGCATCTGTGGCAGTTGCGCCATGGTGATCAATGGTTTCCCCACGCTTGCCTGTCGCACGTTAACGGCAAATTATCCTAATGGCGAAATCACCCTCATGCCGCTACCTGGCTTCGAGCTGATTGGCGACTTATCGGTGAACACGGGTAAATTTATGCGTGAATTAGCCGAACGCTTAAAACTGTGGCTGCACCCTAGACCCGATGATCAGGACATTCATCGCCTCGAAAATCCAATGGCACCTGAAGAAGCCGCGCGGATCTATGAGCTAGAACGCTGCGTCGAATGTGGCGTTTGCGTGTCGGCCTGCGCCACCAAACAAATGCGTGACACCTTTGTCGGCGCGGTTGGCATGATGAAAATTGCCCGCTTTGAAATGGATAGCAGAGACAGCCGCAGCGCGGATGATTTCTACCATGTGATTGGCAATCAAGACGGCGTCTTCGGCTGTATGACGCTACTCGGCTGCCAAGATAACTGCCCCAAAGATTTGCCACACATGCAGCAAATCGCTTACCTGCGCCGCAAAATGGCCGCGACCATACTCTAATCCTCCCTCTAACGTCCCGCTGTTTGGCGGGATGGATAGGATTGCACCTTTCCAAAACCAGCTGACAGCTTTTATCTATCAGCTGCTGAGTTACGAAGCCTAATTTTCTTAGTTAGGCGCCTCCCCAGCACTATCACAAGTGCAGCTCCTTACTACTAGCGATACAGCTCAATCGGCAACAAAATCCATTAGCGTAACGCGTGTAGTTGTTATGTAAGGAAACATAAATGAAACCGTCTAAACTCACATCAGCCATACTTGTGCTGAGCTTTGCCACACCTATTTTTGCCGTTCAAGCCAATAATACAGCAGAAACCAATGACGAATTACGCACTGAGTTACAACAAATTCAGCAGAGACTCGCCATGCTCGAAGCTCAAGAAAATGAGCCATCAGTGCCATCGGATACCCAGTTTAATTTTTATGGTTCTTTACGCCCAACCTTCGGTCTGACCCACACTAACTCGGACGATGTGTGGGATGTAGGCGATGCAAACTCGCGGATTGGTTTTGCTGCAGAGCACCAACTCGGTAATGGCTTAGTCGGTTTTGCGAAAGGGGAGTTTAAGGTCGATATCAAAGATGATGGTGACTTTGGCGATGCGCGCAAAGCCTATGTCGGATTAAAGGGATTTTTTGGTAGCGTTGCCATTGGTAAACAAGCCGTCACGCAGGAAATGATTTCCGATCCCGTTGATATATTTAACCGCTCAGGAACGCCTCTAGCTTATGACAGTGCGAGCCCATTCAGGCTCAATAATCTCGTGACCTATCGTAAAGAGTTTGGCGACCTGTTATTTTCGGCCGATGCGCAATTCGACGGCAATAAAGGCAGTGGCGGCAGTGACTTCGTTAACACGGGTATCCGTTATAAAACCGACTTCATCTACATTGCCGCGGCTTTTTATAATAAAGAGTTAGAGGACAACAAGGATGAAAATACATTCGGTGTAACCTTAGCAAAAAATTTCAATTCTCTGTTCCTCGCCGCAGCCTATCAAAACATTGAAAAAGACAACATCGATGGCACAACATTGGATGGTTCAACACTGGATGTAGTTGCAAGCTATCCCATCACTGACAGCTATAAAATCAAGCTAGGCGTGTCCAGATATGACGATGGCGACAATGACATCACCTCTGCGAAATACAATGCCTATAACACTACGCTGGAATGGCATAAAACACCGAAATTCAGCACCTTCATCGAATATCAAAAAACAGATTTTGAATACCGCGAAACCAATGACCAGATCATGCTAGGCATGCGTTATAACTTCGATTATACGTTCTAAGTTTCTATCTCAAACGTATCGTTATGTGAGCAAGCGAGGTGAAGGGTTTAACAACCTCGCCTACGGCCTCACAGCACAAAACATAAAGACAAGAAACAACAAAGCCACGACTCGCGTGGCTTTGCTTATTTAAGACGATACCGTCTTTACGCTTCGATACGTTCCAAATTAAAACGGAATATCGTCATCCCAGCCATCATCCAAATCTGGAGTGAAGTTTTGCTGTGGTTGTGGCGCAGGACGCTGTGCCGGTGCTGCTGGCGCTTGATAAGCTGGTGCTGGAGCGGCTTGTGGCTTAGGCGCATAACCACCTTGTTGTGGTTGTTGAGCCTGTGGCTGACCATAACCTTGCTGCTGGGCAGGTGCTGGCGGAGCATATTGTTGCTGAGCTGGCGCTTGGTAAGCAGGTGCTGCTTGAGGCGCTGGCGCATATTGATTTTGCGCAGGCGCGGCTTGTTGTGGTGCAGATTGATAACCTGCGTTTTGTGGCATGCCGCCCATTGGCGCGCCTTGTGCTTGTCCACCTTGACCACGGCTACCTAGCATTTGCATGCTACCGCTTTGGTCGATAACCACTTCAGTGCTGTAACGGTCTTGACCACTTTGGTCTTTCCACTTACGAGTTTGCAGTTTACCTTCAAGGTAAACCTGTGAACCTTTACGCAGGTATTCACCGGTAATTTCAGCTAATTTGCCGAACAGAACCACACGATGCCATTCAGTACGCTCTTGCTGTTGACCCTGTTGGTCTTTCCACGATTCGCTAGTCGCTACTGTGATGTTTGCGACTGCATTACCGTTTGGCATATAACGCACTTCTGGATCTTGTCCCAAATTGCCAACCAAAATTACCTTGTTAACACCACGACTGGCCATTGAAATCTCCTGCGATTCTTTAAATAATCTATTAATTCAGTATGTTGTTTATCTTTATCGCCATAGAGGAAAATCAGCTTCCCCAAATACCACACGGCAGACCAGATATTATTGAGCAGAGCCTAACACAGCTCGTGCTTCTCTTAAATCGAAATGCTCATCAACCTTTAAGTAAGCCACTTTCTCGTCCAGTACGACTATGGCTTCAACAACGCCCATTAATTGGGATAACTGGGTTGCCATATCGCGCGCTTGCGCCTTGTCTTTCACTTCAGCTTCTAAGGTGTAACTCTTTAACAACACAGGATTTTGCATGCCTAATGTCAGGAATAACCAAATAGACATTAAGATCACGGCAACAACAAATACCCCGACTGCGCCCACGAGCTGGAAAGCACCACCACCGAGCATACCACCACAAAAAGCCCCTAAAAACTGGCTAGTAGAATACACGCCCATGGCCGAACCTTTTTCGCCGACGGGGCAAAATTTAGCAATCAAACTTGGCAGTGAGGCTTCTAAATAGTTAAACCCTGTAAAGAAGAGCACCACGGCAAAACTCAATACCCAAAGATTGCTCGCAAATGCGGCCATCGCCAGCAATGCCACTATCATGATCACGAGGGCAATTTGGAACATCGCCTTAGTATTTTTGCGCTTAACCCCTATGATGATTAACGGCACCATCAAAATAAATGCGCCCACAAAAGCGGGGAAATACAGCATCCAATGTTTTTCTTTCACTAGACCCGCATCCACCAGATCCAGCGGTAGTGCCACAAATACTGCGGTGAGCACTAAATGCAGGATAAAAATTCCAGCGTTAAGCCTAAATAATTGCGGCTCGAGGAACATACGTTTGAGCTTAGCGGGCGTTGCGAGAGTGTCCCCCTTCGGAGCCTGAGTGATGGGATTAGGCACTAAAAACTGGATCAACAGCATACCGACAATAGCCAATACCGCCGTTAGCCAAAACAATCCAGTCAACCCAAGATGTTGCGCAACGATAGGTCCCATTAGCAAAGACAGGGCAAAAGATAACCCGATACACATACCAATAATCGCCATCACCTTAGTGCGCTGCTCGTCGCGGGTTAAATCCGCGGCAAGCGCCAGCACGGCAGCGGCAATCGCGCCCATACCCTGTACTGCTCGACCAAAGACAACGCCATAAATCGTATCTGCGTTAGCAGCGATAACACTGCCAATAGCAAACAACACTAAGCCACCAAGAATAATCGGCTTGCGACCATATTTGTCAGATAAAATCCCCATAGGGATTTGCAGCACGGCTTGAGTCAGGCCATAGGCGCCGATAGCAATACCCACCCACAGAGGCGAAAAGCCTTCGAGATGCTGACCATAAAGTGCAAAGACGGGCATGATCATAAACAAGCCCATCATGCGCAAACCAAATACACTGGCTAAAGAAAACGCGACTTTTTTCTCAGTACCCGAAAGTCCGTTGTTACCCATGATTTTGCCCTGGATTGAAGTCTTTTAAGGGGCGCATGTTACCACACCCAAAAGGATTTGCTCAAAAGGAAATAGTGGCCTAAACCACTGACTATACACTTAGCTTTTATCCCGTTTATCACGGACCTATATTGACTGTGTCTGAGTTAACATCTTTATTTTTAACGCTCAGGCACAGGGGAATGAGTCTAACATAATGTTCACAATTGTCCTGTGAGTCAGTGCGCAACAACAGTATTAATCTTAGTTAATCCATTCCATCCACAACATCCCGCAAAGCAGGTCGACTTAAAGCCAGTGCCAGCCCTAGGATTGGTGCAGATCACAGAATCAACTAAACTCAGCGGCGGAACTGTGCGATACTTGTGCTCATTTTTTTAAGCATATGGCATTAGAGCGATAGATGGATAAGATTGAAATACGCGGCGCACGCACCCACAATCTCAAGAATATCAACCTGACTATCCCAAGGGATAAACTGATTGTCATCACGGGCTTATCGGGATCTGGCAAATCCTCCCTCGCTTTCGATACTTTATATGCCGAGGGCCAGCGACGTTATGTCGAGTCCCTATCTGCCTATGCTCGCCAATTTTTGAGTTTAATGGAAAAGCCCGATGTGGACCATATCGAAGGCTTAAGCCCGGCGATATCCATAGAGCAAAAATCCACCTCCCATAACCCACGTTCGACCGTGGGCACGATTACCGAAATTTACGATTACCTGCGCTTGATGTTTGCCCGCGTGGGTGAGCCGCGTTGTCCGACACATAATCAACCCTTGGCGGCACAAACCGTCAGCCAGATGGTCGATAAAGTGTTGGAAATGCCCCAAGACAGCCGCTTGATGCTGCTCGCACCTGTAGTCAACGCCCGTAAGGGTGAACACGTTAAATTACTCGAAGGTCTATCAGCACAGGGTTATATCCGCGCTCGTATCGACGGTGAAGTGTGTGACTTAACCGATCCGCCAACCTTAGACTTACACGTTAAACACACGATTGAAGTGGTCGTCGACCGTTTTAAAGTGCGTGACGATATCAAGCAACGCTTAGCGGAATCCTTCGAAACTGCGCTGGAACTCTCCGGCGGCATAGCGACCGTTGCCAGCATGGAAGACGACACGGGTACTGGTAAATCCAAAGGCGAAGAACTGATCTTCTCGGCCAACTTCGCCTGCCCGCACTGCGGTTATTCGATGGCGGAATTAGAGCCAAGGATCTTCTCCTTTAACAATCCAGCCGGCGCGTGCCAAACCTGTGATGGTTTAGGGGTACAACAATTTTTCGATCCTGAGCGCGTGATCACCAATACCGAGCTTTCACTGGCGGGCGGTGCGATTCGCGGCTGGGATAGACGCAACTTCTACTATTTCCAAATGCTTAGCTCACTCGCCGAACACTATAAGTTCGATGTCGAAGTGCCCTACGAGCAGCTTAGCGAAAAAATCCGCAAAATCGTACTTTACGGCTCAGGTAAAGAAAGTATTGCCTTTAAATACATTAATGACCGCGGTGATGTGGTGGTGCGTAATCACCCCTTCGAAGGCATTCTAAACAACATGGACAGGCGCTATCGCGAAACCGAAAGTAACTCGGTACGTGACGAATTAGCCAAGTTTATCAATACCCAAGCTTGTCAAAGCTGTGGTGGCTCGCGTCTGCGCGAAGAAGCACGTAACGTGTTTTTAGGTGATATCAACCTGCCACAACTCACCACTTGGTCGATTGGCGAAGCCTTGGACTACTTCGAGAAAGTCGAATTTAGCGGCCAAAAGGCGCAGATTGCCGAGAAGATTTTAAAAGAAATCCGCGATCGCTTAGGCTTCCTCGTCAACGTGGGTCTCAATTATTTGAGCCTATCGCGCTCGGCAGAAACCCTCTCCGGCGGTGAAGCCCAACGTATTCGACTCGCCAGCCAAATTGGCGCCGGACTCGTCGGCGTGATGTATGTGCTCGACGAACCTTCAATCGGCCTGCATCAAAGGGATAACGAGCGTCTGCTGCAAACCCTGATCCACCTGCGGGATTTGGGCAACACTGTGATTGTGGTTGAGCATGACGAAGATGCGATCCGTATGGCGGATCACGTGATCGATATCGGCCCTGGCGCTGGCGTACACGGCGGCGAAGTGATTTGTGACGGTCCAATTGAGAAGATCATCGCCTGTGAAGAATCGGTCACCGGCCAATATATTTCCGGTAAGCGCAGCATTCATATCGATACACCGCGCATTCCGTTCGACAAAACTCAAGTGATTGAGCTATTTGGCGCTCGCGGTAACAACTTGCGTAATGTGGATTTAACCATTCCCATTGGCCTCTTCACTTGTGTGACGGGCGTATCGGGTTCGGGTAAATCGACCTTAATCAACGATACTTTCTTCAAAATCGCCCATAGAATGCTCAACGGGGCGACGGTGGATGAGCCATCACCCTATGATCGTATCGAAGGGATGGAACTGTGCGACAAAGTGGTCGATATCGACCAAAGCCCAATTGGCCGCACACCGCGCTCTAACCCTGCCACTTATACGGGCATCTTCACCCCAATTCGCGAGATTTTTGCCGGAACCCAAGAGTCACGTACTCGCGGTTATCAAGTCGGTCGTTTCTCCTTTAACGTAAAAGGTGGACGCTGTGAGGCCTGCCAAGGCGATGGCTTGATCAAGGTCGAAATGCACTTCCTACCCGATGTGTATGTGCCCTGCGATTCCTGTAAAGGTAAGCGCTACAACCGCGAAACCTTAGAAGTACGCTATAAAGGCAAGAATATTCACGAAGTACTACAGATGACAGTGGAAGATGCGCGTCAGTTCTTCGATGCCGTACCTGCCATTGCCCGTAAGCTACAAACCTTGATGGATGTAGGTTTGTCCTATGTGCGTCTCGGCCAAAGTGCGACAACACTGTCGGGTGGCGAAGCCCAAAGGGTGAAACTTGCCAAAGAGTTGTCTAAGCGTGACACAGGCCAAACCTTGTATATCTTGGATGAACCGACCACGGGCTTACATTTTGCCGATATTCAATTGCTGCTCGACGTATTGCATCGTCTCAAATCCCACGGCAACACGATTGTGGTGATTGAGCATAATCTGGATGTAATCAAAACCGCAGACTGGATTATCGACTTAGGCCCAGAAGGTGGCGGTGGTGGTGGTATGATTTTAGCCACAGGCACGCCGGAAGAAGTCGCCGAGCATCCAACCTCCCACACGGCACGCTTCTTAAAGCCACTGCTAAAACGGGATATCGAGCTGGCAAAGGCCAATAAAGCTAAGGCTTAACATTCAGCTCACGCCACCGTTGGTCTGAATAATAAAAGCGCAGTCGCCCTAAGCACTGCGCTTTTTTTCGCTCAGCAATCCAATATGCTTAAGCTATCGCATACATATAGATCTCATTGAATTAGAATCGGATTTAGGCAAAGATGATATTCATCTTCTGGCGAAGGCTTCAGCGATAAGGAATGTCCATGCGTGATAGCACTCAGTCCCCAGTGACTCACCCTATATTACCGAGGCAGTATCAATCACTTTTAAGTAAAAATCTAAGCGACATAAACCTAAGCGCATCGACTCTATTCAACCACAGTCGTATCGGTCAGCTGCTCGCCAAGTTCAAGATCACGCACCTTATAAGACATCAATCCCAAAGACTTGGCTTATTTGCACTGGCCTGCGTTGTTGCGACTACCCTCACTGGCTGCGCTAACTCAACCGAAACCTGTGCACGCACTGAGCTAAAACTCACTTGGGCCGAGCCCACAGAGTTACAAGCGACAGTCACAGTATTAAGTTCGGATGAATTTGAAGGCCGCAAAACCCAAACCCAAGGTGCGGCAAAAAGTCGTGACTATATAAAGCAGCAATTTCAGGGGCTAGGTTTACAGCCTTGGGGAGCGGACTTTATCGTGCCCTTTGAATATAAAACCTTCTTCACCCAAGAAACCGGCGCCAACGTGGTCGCCACCGCGATGGCGGCAGAACCGACGAATCGATGGCGCATTATCGTCGCCCACTATGATCACTTAGGGTTGAGCGGCAGTAAGATTTACCACGGCGCCGATGATAACGCCTCGGGCGTCGCCGCTATGCTCGCCATTGCCAAACATTGGCAACAGCAATTTGCCCTACAACCCAATACCTTGCCTAAGGTAAACCTGATGTTTGTGGCAACCGATGCCGAAGAACCTGGGCTCTATGGCAGTATCGCCTTGGTAGAGCAACTCAAAACCCGCCTGCCAGAAGCGACTTTTGAGCTGATGTTGAATTTAGATATGGTGAGTCACCCCGGCAGGCCCTATGCGATTTACCTCGAAGGCAGTCGAAACTTCACTCAGTTCAATCAATTTAAACCCCTACTGAATCAACAGAACCGACTTTGCATTAAACTCACGCACCCTAAACCCGTTGGTCGAAGCATACAAAGTACCGATTGGCTGCGGGCGTCGGATCATTACCCCTTCCACAAAGCGAATATCCCTTGGCTGTATTTTGGTGTGCCGACCCATCCCCAATATCACACACCAGAGGATACCGTCGCGACAATCGACATCACTTTTCTTGCGGCAGTGACAGAGTCAGCATTCGAGTTACTTCAATTAAATGTTGAATATTTAAAGAATTAATGGGAAGTGGCGCGTTTCTTGCTCAGTTTTAGCGAAAAAAATGCAGAAAACAGGTTAAATAGCGTGACTCTGATTGGTAAAGTGGCCGCCATGCTGCTATAATCCGTCGTTCGCGGGAAATCGACACGGGGTTGATTTTCTGTCTGTGAAACTTTAGCGCCATTTCGCGCGCGCATCCACAAGGCTACAACCCAATGTCATCCGATGAAAGAACTTTCCGTGAACTCGGCCTATCCGAGAATTTGTTGCGTGCTCTTGACGAGCTAGGTTATGAAAAACCAACGCCAATCCAATCAGCCAGTATCGATCCACTTATGGCTGGCAAAGATATTTTAGGTCAAGCGCAAACAGGTACAGGTAAAACTGGCGCCTTCGCGTTACCACTATTAAACAAAGTTACCAGCCAAACGACACCGCAAATTTTAGTCTTAGCACCAACACGTGAATTAGCCGTGCAGGTTGCCGAAGCGTTCAGTAGCTATGCCAAATTTATGAAGAATTTCCACGTTCTTCCAATTTACGGCGGCCAAAGCATGCAACAACAGTTGAATGCCCTGAAACGCGGCCCACAAGTTATCGTTGGTACGCCAGGTCGTGTTATGGACCATATGCGTCGCGGCACCTTGAAACTCGACTCATTACAAGCCTTAGTGCTAGATGAAGCCGATGAAATGTTAAAAATGGGCTTCATCGATGATATCGAATGGATCCTTGAGCACACGCCAAGCGAGCGCCAACTGGCGTTATTCTCTGCCACTATGCCAGAGCAAATTAAGCGTGTAGCTAACCAGCACTTACGTAATCCTGTACATGTTCGTATCGAATCAAGCCAAACTACGGTTGAGTCAATCGAACAGCGTTTCGTACAAGTATCACAACACAACAAACTTGAAGCCTTAGTACGTGTATTAGAAGTTGAAAACACTGAAGGTGTAATCATATTCGTCCGTACTCGTAACTCATGTGTTGAGTTAGCTGAGAAGTTAGAAGCCCGCGGTTATGCTTCATCACCACTACACGGTGACATGAACCAGCAAGCCCGTGAGCGTGCAGTTGACCAACTGAAACGTGGCAAGTTAGACATTCTGATCGCGACTGACGTTGCGGCCCGTGGTCTTGACGTTGAGCGTATCGGTCACGTTGTGAACTACGATATTCCGTATGATGCCGAAGCTTATGTACACCGTATTGGTCGTACAGGCCGTGCTGGCCGTACTGGTATGGCGATCCTGTTTGTAACGAGCCGTGAAATGCGCATGCTGCGCACTATCGAACGCTCAACTAACAGCCGCATTTCACCAATGAAAATCCCAAGCCCAGAGACTGTTGCAGAACGTCGTCTGTCTCGCTTAGGTGAGCAATTGGCTGAAACAATCAACGGCGATTTAGATTTCATGAAAGAAGCTGTTGCTCAATTATGCCAACAGTTAGAAGTCGATACCGATCTGCTAGCCGCTGCATTATTACAGCAAGTTCAGCAAGAACGTCCTTTGCAATTGCCAGCAATTCAAGAACGTGTTCGTGATGAACGCAGTGAGCGCACTGAACGTAGCGACCGCGGAAGTGATCGTAATGACCGTGGTGGTGAGCGTGGTGAACGCAGAAGCCGTGAACCGCGTCCAATGCCAGCAAGCTTAGGCTCAGCTGAAGCGTTGAAAGACAACCCAGATTTGAAAATGTGCCGTTACGTGATCGACGTAGGTCGTGAGAATGGTGTAGGTGTGGGTAACATCGTTGGCGCTATCGCAAACGAAGCTAACATCGACAGCCGTTACATTGGCGCAATCCAACTTTACGATGCAGTGACCACTGTTGACCTGCCAGACGGCATGCCAAAAGACGTGTTACAGCACCTACGTAAAGTACGTGTTTGTGGCAAGCCATTGAACATCCGCGAAGCTGGCGATCAAGTATTTGTTGATTCAGGCCGTAGTGCTCGTTCAGACCGTCCTGCTGGTGACCGTAAACCACGTGGCGATCGTCCAACAGGTGACCGCCCAGCGGGTGATCGTAAACCTCGCGCTGCGTCTACTGGTGATAAGCCATTTGCTGACCGCAAACCTCGTGCAGACAAACCTGCCGGTGAGCGTAAGCCACGTAAACCACGTGAAGACTAATCTAGCTTAAGCTAGAGACTAAAAAAGGAGCCTAGGCTCCTTTTTTGTTGTCTTGACATCGCACTAGCTCAAAGCACACTGACCAGTTGATATTTCAAGCTGATATAGTCAGTGCAAGAACGCCTAGTTTAAGGATATAAAATGGATTTTTTAGCACTGATCACTTCCCCATTTACCTCGGCACTGCCCGAACTCGCTAAGTCATGCCACAAAGATAAAACGTTATTAATCATGGTACTTGTCGGTTGCACTCTGTTTGCGGGCTTTATTGGAATGTTAGTCGCAATGGCAAATTAACTTGCACTTAAGCCAACATCTCTATTAGTGTCGGCGTAGACTTTAACAACGCATCTAGTGTATTTCGATGAAAAAAGCCTTTAACGCCGGCCTGTTATCCGCCTTTGTCGCCCCCGGCAGCGGCCATTTTTACCTAAAACATAAACGCACTGCGCTGGTCTTTTTTAGCTTAGCGGTCGTGAGCCTTGTGCTGCTACTCATGCAAATTTATCAAGTGGCGCAAGTCATCGCCTTAGATATTCAAAACGGCACCTTACCGCTTGATATCGGCGTGATTTCTGCCGAAATCACGCAACAAACCCAGACCACAATTGCCAATGCCAATGAGCTGCTCTATGGCTTTTTACTCTGCTGGTTAGTGGCATTAGTCGACAGTATTCGGCTTGGGCTTAAGCAAGATAAGCTGGATACATAAAGTAACCGCTAAATATCTTCTGACTCTTAGCGAGGCCGTAGCGATAAAAGCGACGTTGATATTGACCGAACATTTTTAATCAATTGAAATATTGGATATTAGCTTTTAACGGCTGCGGTAATAACACCATAAACAGTCAAGATGGATGACGATATGTTAGACAATGAAGAACGTGAATTTATTCTAAACAAAGTATCACAACCCGTGATTACCATTGCACGCGAGGTTAATTTTGCCGATCGCTATGCCTCCATGTTAGCGCGCTTTCCTAAGCTCCCTGGCGATTTTAATCCTAAGGTGCCGTCCGAGCGTCAACAGGCGCTGGTTGCCCAGTTCCCATATCCGATTCGTTTTTATACAAGCGAGGGGGGATATTACAAGCTAAATGAGAAAAAGTTCGCCTACCCGCATATGACGCTTATGATGGAGATGCGGCAGTGGGTAGTTTTTAACTTTGACTTGTGGCGTGAAGATAAGCGCATCGGTGGCGGCTCCTATCAACAGATTGCCGTTGCAGAGCGGTTAGCGCGAGGTGAAGAGATTGACTGGGATAACGACTGGCGTACACAACGCCAGCCATGGTGCTATAACGAAGATCAATTACAGACGGTGCTAACGGAAAGTTTTGCACTATTTGATGACCTTTGTAAGCAATTACCTAAGTAGTCACAGGAGTTAATTGAGATATATGCGGCTAAACAGGTTAACCGCATAAGCATAAATTATTTAGGCCATGCTTTAATCAGGCTATGGTAGCAAGTAACGAGCATATCGGCGTCGTGGGCATAATCGGGAATGGTTTCAGGGCAATATAATGCGCAGCGGCTACCCGCATTGCGCGCGGTTTGCAGATCAAACAGATAATCGCCCACATACAGGATCTCTGCGGGCGCGAGTTGCCACTGCTGGCAAATAAGATGAATACCTTCGGGATGCGGCTTAGGCTCAGCATCATAGCGCGTTAATACTAGTGCGATATCTATGCCGAGCTTATCGATAGTGATTTGCGCCGCTTCCGGCATATTGCGGGTCAAAATAGCCAAGGGCAGCGATTTAGCCCGTAGGCATTCGATAAGCTCACGCGCGCCATCAATCCAACTGGCATTGAGTGAACTTTGTCTTTCGTACTCATGGACGATTTCCAGCGCCTGAGCCCGTTCTTCATCAGTACTAAGACTCTCGACATGGGCCAAGATATCTGTACCAGAATGAATCCCCAACTCACGCCGCAGCCCAGCAAAATCGGGATTAGAATGCGCTAAGGTGCCGTCGAGATCGAAGATGACGCCACGGATATCCTGAAGTTTTAATTCGCTGAGTCTAGTGATCACTGGCCTTTCCCATAGATAAAATGTCTGCGTTAGACAGCCTGCAAACGCTTCGCCTGACGATTACGGTACATAGGCAGCAATTGCACCACCATCACAGACACAATAATCACGCCAATCCCCAGCAGAGATAAACCATCTAATTCATCAGCGCGGAATACTTCTGGCCACCAGCCAAGGCTCACCACTAACGCCGTGGCACTAAAGCTAAATACTGGCGTTAGGGCCAACATGGCACTGACCTGCGCCGTCGGCCAGTACTTCATCGACTGGCCAAAACAGCCATAGGCGATCAAGGTATTGGCGGCGCAAAACAGTGCTATCTGCCAATCGAAGCTGTCCATACTAACAAACTGACTAAAGTCGCTAAAGGGAGCCATTACGAAAATACCTAAGCCATAGATCACTAAGAGCACGTTCGCGGGCGACAAACGATTCAGTAAGGATTTTTGCAATAAGGCATAGCTAGTCCACGACAGTGCTGAGAACTGGATGATCATCACCCCAATCCAAACCTGATGATTATTAGCCCCAGAAAAATTTAAATTAGGATGGAAAAACATCAACATACCTAAAGCTAAGGTTGCAAAACAGCTGAGTTGTACTGCATTAAGCCGTTCCTTAAAAAACAACACACCACCAAACGCGAGGAAAAAGGGCGAAGTCTGGAAATTCAGTTGGGCGGCGCCCGGTGCGAGGTAATCGAGTGAGTAAACAAAAGACACATAATTGAGCATCAAGAAGATGCCAGCAAGCACTAACCTTAACCAAACTTTGGCATCGAGTGCTGCAAATTGCTTAAGACTACCTGCACTCCATTGGATCACTATGCTGACTAAAAGCGCGACCAGAAAACGAAACCAAGTAAGAGTCACGGGATCGATAAAGGCCGCAGAGAGCTTTAATGCTATAGGTAACATGCCCCAAAATAAAACCGCAACTGAGATGAACAGGAGCCCAAGCTGAGCATGATTATTTGCCTGAGGGGCGTTATGGCTAAGGTTCACGGAGGAGTCCAGTAGAAACCGCAAAATTGACAGCCATTCTGGCACTGAGCCAACACAATATCTAGCGGATCAGCATGGAAACATTCGCGTTAGATTGGATACTTTAGCTGACACTTATGTGAGGCAAGTTTCAACATCTTACGATAATTGGAATATTGGCCGCACTCATGATTCAACTGCAGCAGATTTACCCCGAAAGCCAACATTGGCATTTCCCGCGTTGCCAATAACCGAGTATATTTGGCCCATAAAAATGGCTTCTGCCACACTCTCTCTAGGCCACTTCTTTTTAAGCTAACGCTTTAAATAGGAAAGTTAATGTTATCTACCGCCACGATCGAACAAGTTAAAACGCATATTAATACCGCAGCCAAAGAATTAGCCGAGCGCCGCGCAGCAGGCACGAGCGGCGATTTACTGATCCCAGAACTAAGGCCAACCAGCTTCGAACAGGCCTTCGCTATTCAACAAGCCGTAGCAGAAATATTTAAGGCAAGCGATAACAATCCTATCGCGGCGTGGAAATGCCTATTACCCACGGCGGAAAAAACCGTCGTAGCGCCGATTTATCAAGCTGATGTGTATCATCAATCGACCACTTGCCCACTCTATCCATCGACTAAAGGCCTCGCCCGAGTCGAACCCGAACTCGCCTTCGAGATTGCTCGCGATTTACCGCCAAGAAGCACGCCTTACACAGAGGCTGAAATCGACGAGGCCTTAGGTGACATTCGTTTGGCGCTAGAATTGATCAAAAGCCGCTACCACACACCCAGTGAAGCGACGCATTTTGATGCCCTCGCCGATGGCTTAGTCAATCAAGGACTGTGGTTAGGGCCAGTGCTAAACCCACTAGCAGATTTAGAGACCAGCTGTTTTGAACTCAGCGTTGATATTGCCAATGACGAGCACCAGCAAAGCGACACACTGCAAAAATCCGCCATTCATCCTAACGGTTTCCCTAAGGCGGGACTCTACTGGTTAGTTAACTTTTTATCCGCCCAAGGCATTGGCTTAACTCAAGGGCAATATGTGATCACAGGCTCTTACGCGGGAGTGTTAGATCTACCGCTCAATCAGCACTGCCAATTCCACTACGGCGAGCTTGGGCAGTTTGGTTTGCAATTTGTCGCTAAATGAGTTATGAAATACACAGTGCCAAGCCCATCTGCAAGGTGAGAAGGTTGGCAAAAGCTTGCCTTCTAAAATCTCCAAAGTGACCAACAGCCTGAAAACAAGCTTGTATCAAGGGTGAAACATTTGTATTATTCAAGAGAATAAAATATAAGGATATACAAGATGTTATATGGAAAAATATTACCCTTAGCAAGTCTACTGGCCTTAACCTTAAGCACCTCACTTGCCTTAAACGCCTCGGAAAACACCTTTTCCCAAGCCTACAGTGACTACCAAGCCGCACTCAAACAAGGGAATGACACCCAAGTAGAAGCCAGTGCCAAAAGGGCCTTTGAATTGGGCGAAGCTCAATATGCGAAGGACAGTGTCGATCTGGCCAATCTAGCAATGAACTGGGCTGGTGCGCTCAAAACTATGGCCATGCCTAATCTCTTTGACGGTGATAATGCGGCGAAAACGGCTAAGGCCTATGAGTTATATCAACTCGCATTAAGCAATTATAAAAAGCATTACGGCGAGCATGCTGCCGAGCTTATCGACCCGCTACTCGGCGCAGCAGAAACGGCTCCTAAGCTGGTTTTGGCTAAGGAACTTTTAGATAGCACGCTGAAAATTGCAGAAAAAACAACAAATAAAAAGCTGTTGGCTGATGTAAAGATGGCAACCTTTGATCGCTTCACCAACACAGGATTGTATACGACTCAGGTAAGGGAGTATGCCTTCGAGGCCTATGAAACTTACAAAGAGATCCTGCCCGAAAATGCCCTAGACAGAGTCAAAGCTACCTATGTAGTGGGTGCCGTTGAGTATGCAGAAAAGCATGATGACAAGGCGATTCCATTGCTTTTAGAAGTCGTTAAGCAGTTTGAAGCCCTTAACTTTAGCCATCCCTATGCATTAAGTGCCCACGCTTATTTAGTCGAACTCTATGAGCGTCAAGGAAAACGTGACGAATCCACCGCTCACTGTATTGCTATCGGCAAGATGAGCCCCTGGGCCGACACTCAGGAGCAACAACCGCTGTTTCGTACGGTACCAAAATACCCCAAGTCCTACCTCCTACAACGTAAAAGCGGCTATGTAACCCTTAACTTCACTGTTGATGAGATGGGATTTGTGAAAAACCCTGAAGTGCTCGAATCCAAAGGCGGTGTGCTATTTGAGAAATCCACACTAAAAATGATCGAAGAATGGCGTTATGCCCCTAAGTTTGACAATGGCAAACCAGTGTCAGCTCAAACCACAGTGCGTATAGATTACTATGTTGATAAATCTTAATATTTTTCAGTAACCTATAACAGATTATTTCACCTCATAACCTAGCCCGTCGCTCACACTCGATGGGCTTTTTTCATCCTCCTCTGCGATCTGCCCCAGACTTAACCCCTGCTTAAGTTGGATAAAACAAGCTTGGCAAATACACGAATCAGCAGACGGTAAAATATGGTTGATTGCCCCTAGCGGCAAATCTGATGCTTGCGCTTGCAAGGCGGCCAAAGGTGGAAATGTTTGCAGAGCGCACCAACAATCCTCAATACCCTTACCTAAAATCACAGCACATTGATTCGCGCCTTGGCACAAAGGGCAAATTTGTGCAGTTTCTAACTTAGGTTCTTCCAATGGCTGAGACACGGTAATCCTTATAGCAAGATAAGTTGTTATAGCGCGGAGATCATAATGTTTTTTTGCAACTCAGGCTGAGTTGTTTCCCTCCAAAGCAAAGCTGCTGAATTATGCAGCATTAATTGCCATTGTTTTCCCAGTGACACGCCTGCTTATGATTTAAAAAGAAGTGTTAATAATGTCCTAGGCATTATAGTGATATTCTCTATGCCACTATCGGTCAGATACAATAAAGTATCCTTTCTGATTTGCTAAAAGATTAAGTACTTGTATTCCAGTGACACGCCATAAACTCATCCCTGAGGGCTCGACGGCGGCATCCTTGCCGCCAACGGTCACTTCCATGCAAGTACTTAATCTCGTTAATTCCCGAGTATACCTGTCGCTAAATTTAACTATGGATATTTCAATAAAGTTCAATTGGTTGTATTCATCAAGTTATCTAACTTAAATGATATTTGGGTGTATTCATTTGGCTCAGTGAACCGCATTCCTGTGTTATAGCAAGTGTGTTCACAGATGCATACACGGTGAACTCATTTTGTTGTTAATTCGAAGGTTGAATAGATAAAGTATTTATTTCGAGGAATCCTTTAGGACCCGCACAAGGGGCTGATAATAGCTTGCTAAAATGTATAGCGAAGCAAAATCGAGCAAGCTTTTAGCAGTCCCTTCACTTAATGTGCTTGTTAACTATACTTTTCCGATTCAAATTCTGTATTTGACCATACTAAACCAAGCTCTGGACTTTCCAGCGAAAACTCTGAAAATACGCAAGTGTATGACTGAGCTACGTCACACATAAAAGATACCCAGTTTATGAAGTCTTCTTCACTCAATTCATTACCATAAGGGCGAGTTGTACCAGTTAAGAATTGATACCCTTTTTCGTCAACCTCACTCAGCTCTATTTCATAGTTTTCGCTGAGCTGTTGGGCTAATTTATTTAACTTCGATGAAACGTCACAAAAATGAGAAAAATCTATAGCGAAAACTGTTTCCTCATTTGCTCCAGAGCTTACAACAGCATTCCATAATTGAGTTGCTTCATCTATTTTTCTGTTTTTGATTCGGGCGTAATATTCTTCCCAAGTTTTTTGCGGATCGCTCATAGAACTCCCTGTATAGCTAACGCCCGCATAAACGGGGCAAAATGCTTGGCTATAATTTGAGAGGAACGTACACAAGCCAAGCTTTTTATGTCCGCCTCTTAATGCGCTCGTTAGGTGTTTTTACTAGTTTGCTTTCCTTGTCGATAGATACGCCGAATCATTTCATTTGCTTCGAACGTAGTACCCGAAAGATTTTCTCCTGTCCAATTTGGTCCGATACGTATATTTGACGCAACCAAATCAAGTACCCATTCAGCTTCAAATTCATCGAGTTCTATTGAAGTCGGTACTCCGCTATCAAAATCTTTAAGGAGCTCAATCACTTTTGTTACTCTGGATTCAGAAGACCAAAATGGAAGTACCTGTGAACCATCTTCTTCAAACCACTGCAATAAAGATTCATCTTCAAATTCAATAGTCCAAAGCAGTTTCGTCTTGTACACCTCTCTGCAGAATGCTGCCACCTGCGACATCATACTCATAAGAACACCTAACAGTGTATTACCCGCTCTTCTACTAGAAACCAACGAATAGAGTTGAACATTGGAATTAGCTGAGTAAATAATTTAATTATTCTAATAAGTTAGCATTAACCTCAGTATGGTATCAACGTTTTTCATCCTGAAAAATCGAGTCCCTATTAACCGAGAAGCATTTTGGCTTGTTAAAAAAGGAGGTGGATATCATTTGGTATTTCCTCTTACTTAGGAAATACAGTAAGGTGTAACAAGAGTTTGTTTCCTTTGACCAAAAACCAGCGTAAATCAGCTTCTTAGAAAACGTAGAGAGGGTTCGACTCCCTCAATACGTTTTGCACATTCGAGATAGTGAATAAGCCACTTATAGCGAAAATCTCCGTATGCTTTTAAAGCGACAGTTAACACTGATGTCCGAAAGGTGAGTCATGGTGATTTGCGAGACGACCGTCCGCCCCATGGACGGGGCGGTCGAGCATCCACGGATGGACTAGCTGCGTGTCGGTGAGAAAGTGCCATGACAAGCCTAAACTCTTGGGCTAATTAATAAAAAAGCCAGCAAAGCTAAATGCTTGCTGGCTTTTCTGTCTAACTTATTCACTCGCTTTATAACATCACACGAGCACTTAATCTCAGCGGCTCAACTATGACTTCTTAGGAAAAATCGGATAGGACTCAGTGCCTAACACTTTGCCATCAACAGTGAGACCATAGTAATCGCTGTCATTATGGTATTTTTCCTGCGCTTGCTTTACATCACTTTTGCTACGTGGGTCCTGCGGACGCTCATGGGAGTTGATATAAGCGGCAACATCCCAAGCCTGTTGGTTCGTCAACTGCATACTCTTACCAAAGGGCATGTTTTCATAAATGAAAAATGCGGCAGTATTGACCCTGTGCATTCCCGCTCCCCAGTTATAACTTTGAGGTCCCCACAGCGGCGGCAGTGCATAAACACCCGCAATGGCTTGACCTTGCCCATCAACACCATGGCAAGTTTGACAATGGGCGACATACACGGCTTTACCTCGTTCAGGTGAATAGGCTTGTTCGGGTTTTGGGATCTCAGGATAAGCGCGACCCGGCAAGTTAGCACGTTGCTCAACTGTCATCGCCTTAGCTAATGCCTCTGGTAGTGGGAAGTCATCCCGCTTGGCACCTTTGACTAACTCAGCATCACTGATCTCAGGAACAGGGCCGCTGATATTAGCCTCATCCATCAAGCCGCCCATGCCTAACCAATAGGCGTAGGCAGAAAGCGCCACTAACTCAGGGCTACCTGATGCAGGGGCTTTACCATTCATCGAATAGTTAAAACAACCTTGGATGCGTTCTTCAAAGCTACTGACTTTATTGTCTTTTTTACGATACGCCGGATAAGCAAAATACGCACCCCAAAGGGGTGATGCATTGGCTTTACGGCCTGCATCCATATGGCAATTGGTACAGTTAAGCTCATTACCCACATACTTATCACGCAGCTGTTGGGTATTCACAAACAGTTGATAACCTAAACGCACTTTGTCACCAAAGGCGCCTTCGGGAATCGCACTCAAAGGTCTAGGGGTAAGATAGGTTTGATCTGCTACCTTAGGGAAAGAAGG
The DNA here is from genome assembly GCF_030848765.1 of Shewanella oncorhynchi. NCBI lineage: Bacteria > Pseudomonadati > Pseudomonadota > Gammaproteobacteria > Alteromonadales > Shewanellaceae > Shewanella > Shewanella oncorhynchi. Next base: position 631,977 of record NZ_CP132914.1, on the reverse strand, counting down.
CAGCGGAGCTTGCTTATCTGGGCGTTCTTGTACTGGCTCAGTTTCAGCTTGCGCCTGAACGGTTAACGACCCCATCGCGGCCAGTAATAACATTGCGGAATATTTCATGGCCGGCTCCTTATTTTAAATTCGCAAAGTAGTTGGCTAACGCATCAATCTCGGCGACAGTGAGCTTATTCGCGACGCTCCCCATCATGCCATCGACGTCACCTTTACGTGTGCCCGACTGCCATGCCAATAATTGCGTTTTGATATAACTCGCCTGTTGACCTGCTAAGCGAGGAAATAAGCCACCACCTAATGCAGAAGGACCATGGCAGGTCACGCAGGCTGGTAAACCACGGGACCAATCACCTTGATAGGCTAAACGGGCGGTATCGTCATTAAAAACAACTTGTTCACCGCGGATAACAGGCTTGACGTCATTGGCAGGCTTAGCTGAAAAATAGCTCGACACTTGCTCAATACCGTCACCTTGGAGCGTCATTGCCATCGGCATCATGGTCGCATTTTGGCGAACGCCCGCTTGGAAATGCTGCAATTGTGTCGAGATATATTCTTTAGATAATCCCGCTAATCGAGGGCCGAGTGGTTCAATACCCTCACCCGCTGCCCCATGGCAAGACACACATAACTGTGCAGCTTGTGGAATAACGTTCATCGATTGTTTGTCAGAAGGCTCGGCGGCAGCGGCATAGCCGCTACATAGCGTTAAGCCTATGACTAATGTTTTAATCTTCATGTTCTATCCTTGAAGAGAATTAAGCTCTAAAGCATAGGGGTTATTGTTATTTATGTTTGTGCTCACACACTAAACCCATTTTAAAATCCGCCGCTCATTTTTAAAACAGCCAATAAATGAGACTTAACATTCATTAAGAGTCACTTATTGTTCAATTCAAACGGGATAAATTTACCTTACTCTGTACAAGGTTAAGCTGCAAGCCTTCAAGACTTAATGGCCTGCTCAATAACCAAATCGCGTCGATTCGAAACGATTCAATAACTTATGTATCAAATAGCATAAAAGTAACGTGCCAACGATAGCGATTAAAATACTGCTCACTCGGTATAAGGCACTGAAGATTAAGTCGTTACCTGGGGTCAAATACTGTCCAAACAAAATCCCTAACGTGGTCATAGCACCAAAACCGACACCTGAGCCATTCGCCTCGCGCACATGGGCTTGGCTAAAAATCATCAGTCCAATCCACAACAAGGGCACAACTAACATCAATAGCCCTGACCAATCATAGAGCAGCAACTGCACGAGTATCCCAAACGACACCCCCAACAGGGTGCCTATGGCGCGCTTACGGGCATAGTCGAGTGCACCATTCCAATGCATAGGAAACAATAGCAAAAGAGTGGTCGCTTGAGCCGACATCGAATCCCGCAGATCAAATATTTGGAACACCAGAAACGATGCCGTCGCTATGGTCGCGCCGAGCAAGGCTTCGTGGCGCATTCGATGCGGCGCCTTAGGCCCAGGTTTGCAAGCCGCTCTTGGTTCCACATCGGGCCAGAGTGCCGTCATAGCGTAGGCGATAACTACTGAAAGTGCTGTCGCCCAAAAATTACTGAAAACTAAGTCGTTTAAGTCAACGCCGGGATAGCTTGCAAAGTGCAGCATGATACTGAGACTCAGCACACCGTTGGCACCAAAGAGAAACAAACTGCCGCGGGACATGGCCGCAAAGCGGTATAAAAATAATAGGAAAACGATGGGAGTCATCATGCCGGGATGGCTGCCAAAGAAACCGCCGAGTAACCCAACCTCTAACCCAGCCATGGCAGATGAAGCCAATAATTGGCGCATAGCATGACCATTCATCACTGGCACTAATCCGAGTAGTAGCATAGGTGTCACAGTGAAAAAGACTCCATTGCTCCAACCAAAAATTTTACACAGGGTAAAACCTAAGGTCGCGCCAGTCGCAATCCGTAAACACTGGCGTAAATCGTTGGCCGTCAATGGGCTATGGCGTAGTAACATGCTCGTCGCCTTGTTCTATCGATACATTAAATGAGGATGTTTAGCTGGCTTATGCTACGTTCACACTTATGTTGCTTTGAAGCGTTCACTCAAGCCGCTCGCGGCAAATACAAACCAACCGCGAGTCACTCGTGCTCGTCAACACAGATAAGTACTAATGGATATGCCGGTAAAGATGCTGGTAAATACGCTAGTAAACATTCGAGTAAATAGGCTAGTAAATATAGTGCAGCAAGCTGATTGCTTTAATCTGCACCTTAGCGAGCAAGCTAAACAGGCTATTCTCGGGCAGCAGTTGCACGGTCGCGCGCGCACCCGCAGGTAAGCTGTTCATTGCCATACCATCTAACACTAGATGTAATCTCAATCTTTGGGCATCACGTACCCAACGGTCCGATTCCTGCGGCGCGGCTAAACGGCCATTGGCATCGAATTGCCCTGCACTCACGCCCGCATCAACACTGCTCACCGTCGCACGATATAAACGCCCAGGTTCGCCATCGAACGCAATCAAAGCGGTCGAAGAAGCATTCACGCCACGCAGGCTCTTCTCGCGAAAATCGGCAATAATATCCACTTTATCCGATACCACGGCCAACAGAGGTTGCCCCACGGTCGCAAAACTACCGACTTCTAATTGCAAGTTAGTCACTATCCCATCTTGATCGGCACGTATTTGGGTGTAAGACAGATTAAGCTCGGCTTGGGCTAAATGGTTTTGCGCCTGACGCACTTTAAGATTCTCTTCGCCATAACTGCCGCGACTCACTTTGAGTTTTTCTAAACGCGCATTGGCGGCAAGCAAATTGGCTTCAGCAGCTGCGGCATCGCTATCGGCTAGCTCCTTTTGCTGCTGCGATACACCATGGGTGGCATACAGGGCATCGAGACGTTTAGCCTCGCTGCGTTTTTGTTGTGAGGTGGTTTTATTGGCATTGACCTCGGCCTTAGCAGCCAGTAGCGAAGCATCTAACTCAGCATTATCTTGACGGGCTTGCTCTAAGGCCAATTTAGCTTGCGATACCGCTAACTCATAGGGTGCGGGATCGACTTGAAACAACAAATCACCCTTGGCAACCGCTTGGTTATTGGTCACGGCTATGGTCTGGATTTTACCGCTGATCTGCGGTGTCACTTTCGTCACTACACGGGTCGCCATGGCTTGAGGCGTCAATGGCATCATAGTGTCGGCCAGCATGAAATAGCCAAAAACCATCACAAAGCCAAACATGGCAAATTTTACTAAACGGGCAAACTGTTGATCCGGTGTCATCTTCTTTCTCACAAAAGGGTGTCTGTAACCTTGGTTAATTTGGCGCTGGCGTTGTCGCTGATCAGGCTAATAATGCGTTCAAATTCGCTCAACTCTTCGGCACTGATCCCGCCTAATAACTCACGGCGCACTTGAATAATCCGCGCTTCCATTTGCTTTAAAACATCTAATCCCGCTGGCGTCAGGCTCACAATCCTTGCCCGCTTATCTTTGTCACAACAATGACGCTCGACTAGACCTTGCTCTTCTAATTGCCCTAAGGTGCGCATTAGCGAAGCCAATTCAATTTCTAAGGCATCGGCCAATACTTTCTGGCTCACGCTGTCGCCTAAACGCAGCAGTTTCCAAAGGGCAGTCCAACGGGGATGAGTTAATCCTAAAGGTGCCAGCTCAACATCGGCCACGGTACGCCACAGTCGATGCAGACGGCCTAAATGCTCCGCCAGTGATAACTCTTTTAGTCGCTCTAATTCTTTTTGCATCTTGCTCACCCACTTAGTTAGCGTGCTAAGCATTATACTTAGTTAGCAGGCTAAGTAAATATTTAGGTCACAAATAGATCTGTGTCCAAGGGCACGAAACAAGCGTAAGAGGGAATAAATAACGTAAAAAGGTTCGCGCCCTCTCAAATCTTATCAAGTTGTATCTCTATAATATCAAACGGATAAATTGAGTTGATTTGCACATGAATTGGAGGCTGTTTTGATAAATCTAAAAATTAGTACGAGGATCGTTATTGGGATCTGTCTATTACTGTTAACAGTAATGAGCTTTATCATGCCGCTCGTTCTCTCTGAATTCAGTCGCCAAGTTGCAGAATCAGAGCAAAGAGAACTCCATAAGATCTATGAAACCGCTGTTGCCGAGATAGCCTCATCGGGCAAATTAGCCGAAGCAATGGCAACCATCATCTCACTCACGCCAGAAGTTCAAAGCACCTTTGCAACAGGTGAACGTGATGAACTCACCGCGCGTACCTTACCTATATTTACCCAACTTAAGCGCGATTTTGCGGTTCAGCAATTCCAATTTCATAGGCCACCAGCCACTTCTTTTTTACGCTTGCATCGTCCTGAAAAATTTGGCGATGATCTCACCAGCATACGCAAGACCATAGTTGAAACAAATAGCCAAAAGCGCCCTCTTTATGGCTTGGAATATGGAGTGGAAGGATTAGGTATTCGTGGTTTAGTTCCAATGACTTACAACGGACAACACACGGGCTCAGTTGAGTTTGGCATGTCCTTCGGTCAACCCTTTTTTGATAATTTTAAACAAGCCTATCAAGCAGAAATTGCCCTCATCTTGCCAGATGATTCTGGATATAAGTTATTTGGCGCTACATTCACGCCTGATACCCAAGCGACAGATGAACTCAATAACGTCATGCAAGGCCATGAAGTCATACGCACTATTTCCTTAAATAACAAAACCTATGCTCTGTATCGCAACGCCATAAAAGATTACTCAGGAAACGTGTTTGGCGTACTCGATATTGCGATGGATAGAACCCATTCAGAACAAGCGATAGCGGATATTCGCCTTAAGTTGATCCTTATCGGTTTAGTGGCTCTGGTCATTGGAACTGCCATTGCTTGGTTTATTGCCAAAGGGATTACTCGCCCTATCGCTGAAACCACCCAAGCCATGAATGATATCGCTGAAGGTGAAGGCGATTTAACCCGCAGAATCGCGGTAAAAGGTAAGGATGAAATTGCTGAATTATCGATGGCATTCAACCGCTTTGTAGAAAAAATCCACAACACAGTTTCCCACGTCGCCGACTCAACAAGCCTGCTCGCCACCTCTGCTGAAGAAATGTCGAGCATTACGCGGGAAACCCAGAAGATGGCGAGTCGTCAGCACCTCGAAACCGAGCAAGTTGCCACCGCAATGAATGAAATGGCCGCAACGGTTCAAGAAGTTGCCCATAACGCGACCGATGCGGCCGATGCCGCCAATCATGCCAATGACTCAACCGAACAAGGCAAATTGGTTGTACAAAAAGTGGTAACCACTATCGCCATATTGGCCGAGGAAATAGCCACAGCAGCGAGTGAAATCAATGAATTAGAGCGTAATACCGCTGAAATCGATTCTGTGCTTGTGGTTATCCGTAATATTGCCGACCAAACTAATTTACTCGCACTCAATGCGGCAATTGAAGCCGCAAGGGCGGGAGAACAAGGTCGAGGATTTGCGGTCGTTGCCGATGAAGTACGCACTCTGGCGAGCCGCACTCAAGCATCTACGACGGAAATTCAGCAGATGATCGAAGCGCTTCAGCATAAAGCTAAGTCTACAGTCAATGCGATGGAAACCAGCACCCGCACCACCCAAAGCTGTGTATCCCAAGTTCACCAAGCGGGTGAAGCACTCGAAGCCATTACCCATGCGGTTTCCACCATTAGCCAGATGAATATCCAGATCGCCAGCGCTGCAAATGAGCAATGTGCGGTTTCGGCAGAGATTAATAAAAATGTTAATAACATCAATGATATTGCGACCAATGCGACAGATAGTGCGGTACAAACTGCACGCGCTGGCGATGAACTTGCCCAACTCGCAGCCCGTTTAACAACTTTATTAGCTCAATTTAGAATTTAAGCAAAACAAAACGCCGCATTCTCTGCGGCGTTTTTATTAGTTTATTTTATAAGGTTTTATTTAGGACGCACGCCTAAAGTGTGGCAAATCGCGTAGGTCAATTCGGCGCGATTTAAGGTGTAAAAATGGAAATCCTTCACACCTTCGCGGGACAGCACTTTCACCATGTCGATGGCCACGTTTGCCCCCACCAATTGGCGTGTACCCGCATCGTTTTCTAGGCCGTCGAATTGCTTATGTAACCAATTCGGTAACGACACATTGGTCATACCCGCGAAACGTTTTAGCTGGGTAAAGTTAGTCACAGGTAAGATGCCCGGCACAATTTCAACGTCGATACCGGCGGCAACGCAGCGATCACGAAAACGCAGGTAAGATTCCACATCGAAGAAAAACTGGGTAATGGCACGGCTAGCGCCCGCATCAATCTTACGCTTAAGGTTGATCAAATCCGCCTGTGCATTGCTCGCATCGGGATGCACTTCTGGATAGGCCGCAACGGAAATATCAAAGTCAGCCACTGAGCGCAGCAAACGCACTAAATCCACCGCAAAACGGGTTGGCTTGGGGCTGCCTGCGGGCAAATCACCACGCAGTGCCACTATGTCACGAATGCCCGATTTCCAATAATGCTTAGCCAGCTCTAACAGCTCTTCATCGCTGGCATCCACTAAGGTTAAGTGCGGCGCGGCAACGAGGTCGGTTTCCTGTTGGATACGTTCAATCACGCCATGGGTGCGGTCGCGAACACCTGAGTTAGCACCGTAAGTCACAGACACAAACTTAGGATTCAGCGGCTCTAAACGACGGATAGAGTTCCACAGGATCTGTTCCATTTCGGGGGTCGATGGCGGGAAAAACTCAAAAGAAACATTAATATCGCCATTAAGCTCAGACAAGCTCTGGTTCAGCGATTGTGAATGTTGTGCGTGATGAAAAGCCATGTGTATTTCCTCAACCGCCCTTGGCGCTACTCTTTGCTAGTATGAATTCGTTCAAATGGACGTTTGGACGTCTACATGTCCATATACTAGAGAAACTGAGATGTAAGTCAAGCCCAAAAATACCCATAAACCGCATTTAATCTCGGTTAATTCAATAGATTTATTCTAACCAATAAAAAAGGACTCGAATGAGTCCTTTAAGAAGCTTGATACCGCGTTATTCCTGCAGCAGATCGCGACAGATCTGGGTCAGATCCGACTGCACCGCCGCCGCGGTCACTTCGCGTCCTGCGCCCGGTCCACGGATGATCAGCGGATTACCTTGGTAGAAGACACTGCGGATCACAAACACATTATCACCAGGGGTTAAATTGGCGTAAGGGTGATGAGTATCGATCCACTGTAAACCCACTTCGGCCTTGAGCTCTGGGCCGCTGTTGTCTAAGGATGCCACATATCTGAGCACCTTATTTTGCTCCGCCGCCGCACCATACTGTTGCAACAGATCGGCATCTAACTCGGCAATGCGGGTGAGAAATTGATCTAAGGGAATATCCGCCAAAGCGGCTGGTACGAGTGAGCGCAGTTCAATATCTTCGAGCTCGATTTCAAGGCCAATTTCACGGGCCAAAATAAGCAGTTTACGCTGCATATCACGGCCGGAGAGATCGTCGCGGGGATCGGGTTCAGTAATACCTAAGCCTCTGGCTTCAATCACTAATTCTGAAAATGGCTTGCTAGTATCGTATTTCTCAAACAACCAACACAGGGTGCCGGAGAAAATCCCGCCCACCGCTTCAACGCTATCACCACTGTTACGCAGATCATTTAGCGCATGTTGGATAGGTAAACCTGCGCCACAGCTGGCGTTATAGCGCCAAAATAATCGACGATTACCCAGTTGCTGCTTTAACTCTCGATAGAAAGGCAGTGGACCCGAGCCCGCAAGTTTATTCGCGCTCACCACATGGATGCCACGCTCGAACAATTCTGGATATTGCAGCGTCAAACTGGCGCTAGCACTGATATCTAAGGCCACCAGCTCATCGCAGTTAACTTGCTCTAATTGCTCGAATAAATGTTCATACTGCCAAGGCGTTGCTTCAGTATTAAACTCTGTTTGCCACGCGGCAAGATTAATCCCAGTGGATTTAATCAAGGCTTTACTCGAACTGACTAAACCGACTAACTCAACACTGGCTTCGAGTTCATGGTCTAGTGAGGGTGAAACCGACTTAAACAGATCGATCCAAGCCTCACCGATATTACCCACACCGAGCAGAAGGACGCCAATGCGTTTACGCGGCCCAGCGCAGCGACGGTGAACTTTTTGGGTTAACAGATTCACCTGTGACTGGGGCACTAACGTCACTAAACTTAAATCGCCACTGAACAAAGGTTTAGCATCACGGCTCAGTAAACGGGCGAAGCTGCGACGATAATGTTCGGCATCGGCACTCACTAATGCGACTAAACCAAAATCTGTGTTGATCTGCTGCTCGCTAATCCCTAATGCTTCTGCCTCGGCATCGAGTAATCTTTGAACTTGTTTTTGATTCTCAGCGGTATAGGCAAGTTCAACCCTTTGATGGGCAGAGGTCCAATGGGCCAATGGCGTTAAACCTGCGGCGATCAATAGATCTAATAAACGGGTTAACTCACCCGTGAGTTTAAAGCCGAACAGGACAACAGCATTAAGGTTAGTCACCACAGGTGCGCTCGCCGACGAACTGTGGGGAGCGATCAAGGTAAAGTCGGTGTGGGATGCATAACTTGAGCGTACCGCTAAACTCACTTCGGTATTAAACAAAGGCTGCAGAGTGCGCGAATGTAATACTGGCGAGCCTAAACGCGCTAGGCGATCGGCTTCGGCAAGTGACATGCTTTTCAGTAACTTGGCATCGTTGATTTTATTAGGATCGGCGTTGAACACCCCTTCCACATCGGTCCAAATGGTCACGCGCTCGATATCGGCGAGACTAGCAATCAGGCTGGCGCTAAAATCTGAACCATTACGACCAAGTAACAGGGTATCGCCACGCTCGTTAGCGCAGATAAAACCTGTGATCACTAAGCGTTCATTGGGATGCGCGGCTAATAGGGCTTGTACTTTAGCGCGGGATTCTTGTACCCGAATTTGTGGCACAGCGGCTTCATCGGCCACTAAAATTGAACAGGCATCCACATGGCTTGCCGCCACGCCAGATTCGCGCAGTAGCGCCGCCATTAAACGTGCCGACCAACGTTCGCCAAAGCTCACCACATGGTTGATTTGGTATTCATTGCGCTCATCTAAGGACAACAAGCTGATGAGTTGCGCTTTATCAGTGGCCAAACGCTCACGCAGATCGCGGGCTTGTTCATTCGACAACAACTGCTCAATCAACCCCTGTTGGTAGCTGATCAGCACTTGTAATTCTTCTTGCCATAGCTGACCCGCATCACGCAGCGCTAATAATTTATACAGGAAATTCGTGCTTTTACCCGCCGCAGAGACCACCACGAGATCATCACTATGACCGTGGGTTAACAGGATATGGGCGACTCGACGATAACAATCGGCATCCGCTAAACTGGAGCCACCAAATTTATGTAAGTGACAACGTGCCATCTATTATTCCTCTACTGACAAGCCGCAACGGCGGCTAATCCTGCTTGAATATCTGCAACTAAATCGGCGGCATCTTCAATACCCACCGATAGACGCAATAGGGTGTCCTTAATACCAGCCTCGAAGCGCGCCTGCGGCTCCATGGCTCTGTGGGTCATAGTGGCGGGCACTGCCACTAAACTTTCGACGCCACCTAAACTTTCCGCCACGCTAAATAAGCTGAGTGCACCTAAAAAGGCCACCACTTCGGCCTCGCCGCCTTTGAGCTCAAAGCTCAGCATAGCGCCAAAGCCCTGTTGTTGCTTGGCCGCAATGGCGTGGCCTGGGTGATCCGCAAGCCCTGGGTAATAGACTTTACTCACCACAGGGCTTTGCGTTAATACCTCAATAATACGCTGGGCATTGGCTTGATGCTCGCGAATACGCACAGCTAAGGTACGCAGGCCGCGCAGGGTCAGATAACTGTCAAAGGCTGACCCCGTTAAGCCTAGAGTGTTCGACCACCAATGTAAGCTTTCGCCGATTTGCGCGTCTTTGGCGACCACTGCGCCGCCGACTACATCGCTGTGACCATTGATATATTTAGTGGTGGAGTGGATAACGATATCCGCGCCTAACAATAGGGGTTGTTGCAATATCGGCGATAAAAAGGTGTTATCGACCACCACCAGCGCGCCGACCTCATGGCTCGCCTTAGCAATGGCTTCGATATCTACCACACGCAATAACGGGTTCGATGGGGTTTCGAGCCACACCATCTTAGGATTCTGCGCAATGGCGGCGGCTAACGCTTGGCTGTCGGTTTGGTCGACCACAATGAGCTTAAACTGGCCTTTCTTCGCCAAGTTGGTAAATAAACGGTAGGAACCACCATAGCAATCATGGGGCACAACTAATAAGTCATCGGGGCCGAGCAAAGTAGTCACTAAGGTGATGGCCGCCATGCCAGTGCACGTCACTATGCCAGTGGCGCCCTTTTCTAATTGCGCTAATGCTTCGCCTAAAATGCAGCGCGTTGGGTTGCCTGAACGACTGTAATCGAATTCGCGGGGATTTTTATGACCATCGAAGGCGTAATTAGTCGACAAATAAATCGGTGGCACAACTGCGCCATATTGAGTATCGCTTTCGATACCCTGACGCACTGCCAGTGTGGCTAATTGACGCTCTGCCATGGGTGGACTCCTAAATTCGATAGACTAATAGAGATGTCTGGACGTCTAAATGTACCTAAGCCCAACGCCATCGTCAATAGGCGTGAAGACGTTTAGACGTCTGAACATAAAGAAATCTGTTTGCAATCACAAAGAAATAGTAGCAATAATTTGACTGTTCTTTGTAAGGGTTTAAAATCTGCCCCGAATTTAGCGTTATAACAGGTGAGTCAATGACTGAATGGAATGGGGAATACATCAGCCCCTATGCTGAACATGGCAAGAAGAATGAACAAGTAAAAAAAATTACTGTGTCTATTCCGCTCAAAGTGCTTAAGGTCCTCACGGACGAACGTACTCGTCGTCAGGTCAATAATTTGCGTCACGCCACCAACAGCGAGCTGTTGTGTGAGGCATTTTTGCACGCCTACACTGGCCAGCCATTGCCCAACGATGAAGATCTGTCAAAAGATAACCCAGACAGCATTCCCGCCGAAGCCAAGTTGTTGATGGATCAAATGGGAATCGAGTGGGAAGACATGGAATAGCGACTCGTCGCTTTCAAAGTCATATCACAGTGCTCATCAATAGGGATCGTTAACGATCCCTTTTTGTTTATACCCAAGCGACTTCAAACTTTAAATTTCACCATCTTGAGGTGGTTTGGGATATAGGAAATCCTATGTTTTCTATGATAGATCCACAGACACTCGCCTTAGCCTCGCTGGTCGTGTTTCTGGGCGCCTTAACCCAAAGTCTGATTGGGTTTGGGCTTGCGGTTGTCGCCAGTCCTTTGCTGTATATCGTCGATCCACAACTTGTACCTGCGCCTGTTATTGCTATGGGTTTCTCCATCGCCCTGCTGACCTTAGTGCGTGAACGCGGTCACTTAGAATTCAATGGCTTGCAATATGCGCTCATAGGCCGCGTGCCCGGTGGTTTTATCGGCGCGAGTTTATTGCTGTTTGCGCCTCAACCCATACTGGGTTTATCCATCGCCGCCATTGTGACTGTCGCAGTGATCCTCAGCCTGTATAAATTCAGCCTGCCAGTGAATAAGAAAACCCTCTTCGGTGCAGGTGTGGTTTCAGGGATCTTCGGCAATATCGCCGCGATTGGTGGCCCACCGATGGCGATTTTGTTGGCAGGCAAAGATGCCTCGCAGTTTCGCGCAGCCCTGTCGGCCTTCTTCATTTTTAGCTCCATGATTGCACTGATCATTTTAGCGATCACTGGCTTATTAGAATTAAAACATCTGTGGCTGTCGTTGATGCTGCTCCCCTCAGTGATTTTAGGTTACTTAGTCGCAGGACGATTAGTGGGCCGTGTCGATAAAGAGAAGACAAAAATGGCGACGTTAGTCCTGTGCAGTATCAGCGCCTTAGTGCTAACGGTGAAGTCGGTTATCGAGTTATTACCCCAATAAGCGTCCTGCTTGTACTGGCAAACCTTCTCAAGATTCAAACAATAAAAAAGCACTGACATTGCCAGTGCTTTTTCTTTATCTATCAATATGTAAAGCCAGATTACACTCAGCTTAAATAGCTTTGCCCTGCGTACACAATAAAGTGTCTTAAGGCGAGTACGCCCGTTAAGCTCGCACAAGCCACCATGATCATCGCCCCCTTAGTGTGGCGAGTCGCGGCGGGTAGCAGCATAAACAGCAATGGAATACCAAAACCTATACCGACAACGCCTATCCAGAACACGCTTGCCCATAGCCCAGAAGTTAACGATGCTAAGGCCGCAGCCGCCGCGCCGCCCTTGAAGTACAAGGCGCAGAACAACATGAACAGGAACAGGATTTCAATCGCCATCACAGGCAATTCTAAACCGTGCATCTTCACTAAGGTTTTGTCGTGGCTGTCCGTCTTAAACATCAGCAACGCCAGTACCGCATTTGCCGCAGCGCCCGCCGATAGACCTGACACTAAAAACAGCGCAGGCAGTACCGCAGTGTTGAGCATAGGATAGGCATTCATCGCCGAAATTAAGAAGCCAGTGTAAGCCCCTACGCCAATGGCGAGGACAAACAACAATACTTCAATCAGCTTTCGAAATGGCATAAGTAACTTAGCGATAGGTGTTAGGAAACCCAAACCCCATTTTGGTAAGTCATTCCGCAGCACAATAATGGCGTATGCAAAGGCCAAGGGAGAATACGCCAGCAGCGCCAGCACCCCGATTGCCATAACTGACTGGAAGTTATAGTGAATTAAGATCAGCCAAAAGTGGAATGGTTTGGTTAAATCAAACACTAAGCAAGCTAAACCTAAGCTAATTGCCACAGGTCCAATAATCGCTGCCGCCTTAAGAATGCTGCTTTCAGCTCCCGCGCTGAGTTCCTTATTCGCCCAGCGCAAACCAATGCCAATCAGTAAACTGCCCGCGGATAAACCCGCCATAAACAGGTAAACGGCGATGACCCAGTGCCAAGTGACAGGATCATATTGCGCCATGTCGCCCCAAGTATTGTTCATAATCAAATCCCCCCTCTTTTGGTAGGAACGCGATATACCCTAGGTTTAGTGCCCAAATGGGTTTTATCTTGGTAAGTGATTTTAGTGTTGAGCATGATGGCCACTTCACTGCTTGGATCATTAGCATCACCAAACACTAAGGCATCGGTTGGACACACAGTCACACACGCTGGCTCTTCGCCCCGTGCTAAACGACTGTCTTTACAGAAGTTACACTTATCCGCGGCCTTGGTTTCTGGGTTCATAAAGCGCACTTTATAAGGGCACGCTGCCACACAGTACATACAACCGACACACTTCTCGGTATGGATAGAGATAATGCCATCTTCACCCACATAGGCCGCGCCTGTTGGGCACACTTTAACGCAGGGTGCATCTTCACATTGCTGGCAAGATACCCTGTGATATTTGAAATGCAGATTGGGCATCTCACCAAAGGGGCCTTCCACACGCACTTGCAGACGAGTTACGCCTTCGGGTACGCCATTTTCACTGCGACACGCCACGTTACAAGCTTGGCAGCCGATGCACTTATTCTCGTCGTGCACCATTACATATCGTTTATTCATTTAAGCCTCCGATTAGCGCTTTGCCAGCGTGACGCCCGTGGTGTGCACTGTCATGCCACACACAGGAGCAGTAACGTGCGGCAGTAAGTTACCGCAGTGGATACCTTTGCCCGTTGCTCTGACCAACTCTTTGTTTTTAGAACCAAAGCCCATGTAAGCAAACACAGTATCTTGGCGAATGCCCGGCGTGACTAAGGCATGGCCTTCTTCTGTGCCAACACTGCTGGTGAGGCGGATTGGGTCGCCATTGCTGATGCCTAATTTGCCCGCAGTGACGGGGTGAACCCACACAGCGTTATCCGACATCAGGTTAGCGAGCATAGGCACATTGTGGGTTGCACCATTGGTGTGCACCGCCACTTTGCCTTGGATAAAGTACAGCTCATCTGCTTTTTTAAGATTCACTTCGCGGAACTTGATCACCCCACGGCCCGGTGCCATGGCTTCGACTTTCGCGGAAGTGAGTTCAATCTTGCCGCTCGGGGTTTTAAAGGTCAGTGCACTGGCGTAAGTGCCGTCTTCATCGGCAGGTCGCGCATTGGGGTATGCCTTAATAAACTCGGCAACCATCTTAGGCTCGCACAACATAATTGGCTTACCGAAGCTCACAAAACCTTCGTCTTTGATCCGGCGCAGCAGGTCAGTGTCGCGGTTCACCTGCAGCATTTGCAGGGTTTCCATGTTTTCCCATGGATAGAACTCGCCAAGGCCCATAGCCACACCCACATCCTTAAAGATCTGCCAAGAAGGCTTAGTATCACCTAAGGTTTCAACGACCCGTTGGCGCACATAATAGGCCGGATTTTTACCTGACTTGTCAGCAATTTCTTCATCACGTTCAAGATAAGTCGACTCAGGTAAAATCACGTCAGCATAGGCGGCGGTTTCGCTGATATAAACATCACACACGGCGATAAAGTCGAGCTTTTTCATCGCTTCAACAACGCGTGCTCTGTCTGTCATGGTTTGCATTGGGTTAGTGCGTGACATCACCCAGCCGTGTAACTGGTAGGGCACTGCGCTTAAGGTGGCATCGAGAATGGTTTGGTAAACGCCGCCCGATGTCCACATCATGGCGTACTGTTCTTCCACTTGATCGATACGTTTCGCTGCTGGTTTTGGCATGTCTTTCACGCCAGGTTTGGCCAATACGGGCGCAACCGCTTCACCGGCAAGCTTGTTGTAATCACCGGGTTTCTGGCCGATATAAATCCCGCCCTTACGCTCAATATTACCAATCAAGACGTTAGCGGCGTAAAGGGCGCGGCGCATCTCAAACTCTTCGGTGGTAAAGGTGGCTCTGTGACCAAAATCGACCACAGCATGGGGCGCTTTAGCGGCATATTCGTGGGCGATGCGACGAATGTCTTTGGCAGGCACATCGGAGATAGTTTCTGCCCATTCAGGGGTATAGGCTTTCACTTCGGCGGCAAAGGCTTCGAAGCCTTCCACATAGCGCGCGACAAATGCCTTGTCGTAAAGATTATCTTCAATCAATACATGGCATAACGCCAAGGCGACGGCCACGTCGGTTCCGGGGCGAATGGCATACCATTCATCGGCCTTGTCGGCCACAATGGAGAATCTTGGCTCGAACACCACCAGCTTGGCACCTTTGTCCATTTGCGCCGCCATCATGCCGCGGGTTTCGGACATATTAATGCCTTCGTACAGGTTATGGCCGAAGTTAATGATGTATTTAGAATTACTTAAATCACGTTTGACCTTAGTGCCAAAAATAGCCTTAGCGGCAATTTCATAACCACCAGGGCAAGTCGACGCGTGGGTAAAAGTATTTGGACTACCAAAGGCGGTCGCAAGGTGAAACAAATGCTTTTCTTGTGAGCCAGATTTTGACGAGAATGCCACGGCTTCTGGGCCATGTTCTTTTTTGATTTTATTGAGGTTTTCAGCGATTAATTTATAAGCTTCATCCCAACTGATCTCAGCCCATTTGCCTTCGCCGCGCTCACCGACCCGCTTTAACGGTTTAACGATACGCTGTGGATCGTACAATAAACTATGGCCTGCGCCGCCACGGGCACACACTTTACCGCCAAAGGATTTAGCGGCCTTGTTGCCACTAATGAAGACGTTTTTGCCCTCAATCACCCGCGCCGAAATCGGGCAGCGAGTCGAACACATTTCACAAATACTGGCAATGTCTTTGCCCATGCCCTTTAGCTGCTTATTCTCTAATGCCGCTAAGCTGCCCGGCAGCAGACTGGCCAGCGCACACGTGGCGCTGCTCGCTCCTGCTCCCTTTAAAAAGGTTCGCCTATTAAGCTCAATCATGGTTACCTCCATCACGCTCATCCCACCCGTCAGTCGCCACATTGGACGCCATCGAGCAGAGGTTTGCTCACTGATTTGATTACTTTTTTAGTTATAAAGCGTTAAAACAGCGCCACCATATCTTCAAAATACACGGCATACGCTGAATACACTGCTCATCCACAGAGATTGTTATCCCGAAAGAGGTAGGTGGGTATTGTGGTAAACCACATGGGGAAGCTCGGTGTGATCTACCGCAACTAAAACCTAGGACTGACCTTGAAATACGTGAATAAGATCAATAGGTCTTAAAAAACGGACAGAAAAAGCCGCCAGATGGGACAAATGGCGACTTCAAAAACAAACAGATATTTCAGTAAATTGCGATAACACTCGTGGGATGAGCATCACTATGCTGAGTGAACAGCTGAGTAAAAACCTACCACAATCCTTAATCCATTAATTCTATATCAAGACAGTTGAGCAGCCGAATCGCTTCGTCGCGGCTAAACTTAGCGCCTTTGATTTTATTGTTAAAAATGTCGATATCGTAATTGGATGCCTCGCTGAAATCCGCCTCCAATAATTGAGTTCGGCCAAACAGACTATGACTAAAATCCGTGTAGGTGAAATTGGCTTGATTAAAACTGCCCTCGCGAAAATCGACATCGTGGGCCTTACACTCTTCGATGATAATTTCATCGAGGGACAAACCTAAAAATGAGCAATCATTTAAGATGGATTGCTTAAAGGAAAATGGCGCGGCAAAAGATAAACGTGACCACGCGGCGCGGGTCCAATCGATACCGACTAACTTACACTCTTCAAACTCCACCCCGCTGAACTGACACTGGGGCACTTTCACTAAACTTAAGTTGCAACGCACAAAGCGGCAATCGATAAACTTGCACTTACGGAAAGTGCTCTCACTAAAATGGCAATCTTGAAAGCAACAATCCTCAAACTCGATGCCCTGTAGATCTTGGGCTAATTCCGACAAGCCATTGAACTGTTTTGATAAAAAACTATTGCCCTGCAAAGCAGCGCTTTGCGCGAGTTGCGATGGCGCAAGCACCGATTGTTTAAGCACTGGTACTTCTTTCTGTGACGACATAACACCTCTAATCCTGCCCAATCCCCAGCAATAAAATATGCAGGGCAATTGGGCTAGATACTACTTATTGTTTACTCTCTGATACGAGGCTTGAGACTCATCAGCTAAATGCTCGCGACGAGTTCCTCAAGCTGATCGGTCGCCTTAGACCAACCCTGATGAAACCCCATATCCTCATGATTCTGCCTATCTTCGCTATTCCAATGCAGCACCCGCGCAGTGTACTTGGTCTTGCCATCTATAGGTTCAAACGTAATAGTAGCCGTCATAAAAGCTTTATCGGACGGCACCCAAGCCTCAGTAAAGGCATCAGTAAATACGATGCGCTCATTCTCAACCACCTCAAGATACACGCCACGATTCGGGAAATCCTGTCCCTCAGGGCTACGCATCACGATCACATTTGAACCACCGGCACGCACATCTAAGCTCGCGCTAGCCACAGTCCACGGCCTTGGCGTAAACCAAATTTTGAGGAGTTCTGGCTCGGTCCACGCGCGGAACAGTTTTTCTGGCGGCGCATCGATAATCCGCTCTAATACTAGCTCTCGTTGATTATCATTATGTACATGCTGACTTGTGCTCATATTCCCTCCATTGGATATTTGGCTTGATGGTCTTGTCGGCTGCAGCTACGTCATAAGCTCGCACATCAGCGCGCTAAAATACAGCCCTTCAACATTAGCTCGTCCGCAGAACACCAGCCCTCCATCATGCTCAGCACTGAGTGTTAGCGCGTGATTCCCTTGCAAATCCTTATGCCCGCTAGATTCAAGCCACAGAACTATATAAAGAGCAGTGTAAAGAGCTATGTAAAGATCTGTGCAAAGAGCGATGCAAATAGCCGTGGCAAATTTTGTCAAAAAAGGTAGAATGTCGCCACTTTTTCGCGGCAGTCTAGAACAAGGTTCTCTCGGATTAATGGTTAGCATTTTCGAGCAAAATGGCACGGGCCCAGCCCGCTTTCGCAGACCACTTTCACTGTGGTGCCAACCTTGCCCTGCGTTTGTTCCATCCCTTGCATTATCTCCACCCAACACACTTCAAACACCGCCCGAAAATACCACTTTTGCTGTTCAAGATTTAACATCAAATCCCGCAAACTGGCTGAATGCTTTACGCCCTAAGCCAAGCGCGAATAATAAAGCGGTTGCAATAAATCTGGCTGTTGCTAACGCCATAGTTCATCTGCAAACCGACACTTATAAAAACCTTATCCCTACACTCTCTATCCTAAGGAATACTCGTCATGAGTCTTGCTGATTCCGTATTAGCCGTAAATAACGATTTGCCAATCCGCACCGACAGCCCAGTCCACAGCGGCAAGGTTCGCAGCGTTTACTGGCTAACCGATGCCGACAGCCGCCGTTTAATCAAAACCAAGGGTTATAACGTCCCCGAAGATACCCCGCTCGCCATCATGGTGATCAGCGACCGTATCTCAGCCTTCGACTGCATCTTCCACGGTGAAGGTGGCCTCAAAGGCATTCCCGGTAAAGGCGCGGCATTAAACGCGATTTCTAACCACTGGTTTAAACTGTTCGCCGAAAACGGCCTAGCCGACAGCCATATTTTGGATATCCCGCACCCGTTCGTATGGATAGTCCAAAAAGCCCGCCCCATTAAGGTCGAAGCCATTTGCCGCCAGTACATCACAGGCTCAATGTGGCGCGCCTACTCAAAGGGCGAGCGCGTATTCTGTGGCATCACACTGCCAGAAGGCTTAGAGAAAGATCAAAAGCTCCCTGAGCTGTTAATCACCCCATCGACTAAGGGTATTTTAACCGGCATCCCAGGCGTGCCAGCCCAAGATGACGTGAACATCAGCCGCAGCGATATCGAAGCCAACTACCAAGCCTTTGGCTTTGAAAAGTTAGAAGATATCGACCTGTACGAGAAGCTGTTAAAAGATGGCTTTAAAGTGATTTCAAAAGCACTGGCCGACATTGATCAAGTGTTTGTCGACACTAAATTTGAGTTCGGTTATGTGACCGATAAAGATGGCAATTCAAAACTGATTTATATGGATGAAGTCGGTACTCCAGATTCATCACGCATTTGGGACGGCGCCGCCTACCGCGATGGCAAGATTTTGG
The DNA here is from genome assembly GCF_030848765.1 of Shewanella oncorhynchi. Lineage (NCBI taxonomy): Bacteria > Pseudomonadati > Pseudomonadota > Gammaproteobacteria > Alteromonadales > Shewanellaceae > Shewanella > Shewanella oncorhynchi. Next base: position 612,859 of record NZ_CP132914.1, on the reverse strand, counting down.
AAAACTCCAAAGAGGGTTTCCGCCAATTCCTGCTAAATCATTTCCCCGATCCTGATGTGCTGCTCAACAAAGACAGAATGCCAGAGCGTGAAGCCCTCGCCCGCGACATTGACCTCCCACTTGAGGCCATGATGCAAGTGTCACGCACTTACACTGGCGTTGCCGAGAAGGTGACTGGCGCTCCAATCCCGCTGCCAGCGAATCCTAAGGCAGATATTATTAAGATACTCAAAGATGAGTATGATCTGATTGTGTAATCAAATCATTGTGGGATGGGGAGCTTTCCCTTTCCCCTAGAGTAAAAAGGCGCTTCGGCGCCTTTTTGTTTTTTAAACTTGGGTTTGGATTTATTTGTATGAGTCAATTTAACTCAATTCTGAAATGCAAATCTGAGAAAAATCAAAGTCAAAGTCGTGGGGCTTCACCCCACACCCGACCAAGGAGGACTGCTCGTCCTATCCTCCTTGGATTCTCCAAGACGCCCCTAGCGAAGTTACATGCATTAGAGACTGGCCTTGGTCTCATGGATAAATTGCTATCGCTTCCGAAGGCAACGTCCCTGTACCTACGAAAGCTAGCCGGTCATCCATGACCGGACTCACGCAATTTATTCCAACGCCCTGCGGCAACTTCGCAGGGGATGGAGAATCCCTTTAGCATCAGTGTTGTCTGCTGGTTATGCAAAACAAAAAATAATTATAGAAACCCGATTTACCCCTACCTTTTAAACACAAAAAGACCATCATTACTGATAGTCTTTGATTTGCTAACTTGCCAATAAGACAGCTGCATGCAGGCTAGCACTTCAAGCAACAAATTTGTAAAAGAGTTACTGGCGATTACGCCATTGTCTAACTAGAATCAATAAACAATAAATATTGCTTACAAGGACGTGAGACATGAAACCGAAAGTATTTTTACTATTATCAAGCTTAACTATCTTAAACGGATGTGTTGGATTAGATGGTTTCGTCAACCAAGAACGGATACAAGACCCATCAACAAAGCAAGAACAATTATATACTTACATTACTCGAGTTGATAAGTTACTGAATATTTATGCTGTTGATGAAACAACAAAAGCAAGCTTAAAACTTGCTTTAAGTAAGGTCGAAACCAATGCAGAAGGCGATATAAATAATTCTAAAGCGGCAAAAATGCTAGCAGCAGAACTCGATCAAATAAATTCACAAAACTATCCAATCTTATTTAGTGTCGTACTAGGTCTAAATTCAAATCCATCAAGTGAGAAAAACCAAGAACAATTTTGGAAGTCATTAAACAACATAACTAACCAAACTTACTCAACCAGACAAAAAGAAATTGAGTTAGAGATGGGAAAAATAGAGTTAGAAATAATTCAATTAAATAGTCGCCAGCCCATTAAAGTAAGTAAGTAAGTAAGTAAGTAAGTAAGTAAGTAAGTAAGTAAGTAAGTAAGTAAGTAAGTAAGTAAGTAAGTAAGTAAGTAAGTAAGTAAGTAAGTAAGTAAGTAAGTAAGTAAGTAAGTAAGTAACTTTATCTATAATCTCCAAATCAATTAGGAATAAATCAGGCCACCCATTGTAAAACAATAATATAATGCACTTTTGATATGGGGTAGAGTAACGGCAAGCCGCCATAGGCGACTTCCGCGCTAAAAGCACTAGAAAGCACTAGAAAGCACTATTCGAATGGACATTGCTTAGCTAAATAGGTCGATATGGTTTTCTAAGCCCGCTACAAAATGGAGGACAAGATTTATTCCTTCCAACACTAATTGTCAATTGCTGCAATTTTTTAAAGATTCCATCTAACTAATCATTATTATAAGTCGTTTCTTGAATTAAATGACCATCTTCACTATAGCTTTTCCAAATACCGTCTTTCTTACCATTTTTATAAGTTCCTTCTACTTCTATTATACCATTTTTATGATAACTCTTAAAAAGCCCCTCTCGCTCTCCGTTTTTATAATATTCCTCAACTTGCAATATTTCTTCCTCATCATAGGCTTTAGAAAGGCCATCTAATTGATCTTTTTTATAAACGCCTTCCACCTTTAATTTACCGCATTCATTATAATATTTAAACAGACCTTCCAGAACCCCATTAACAAAGGTTTTTTCTACTGTTAATCTACCATTTTCATTATAATACCTCCCAATACCTTCTAACTTTCCATTTATATATAACGCTTCATTCTCCAGTTCACCATTACAATGATAAGTTCGATAAAAACCGTCTTCTTTCCCATTTTTAAAAATTTGTACTGCTACCTTACCATTTTCATTGTAATATTTCCAAACACCGTCTAAATTCCCATTTTCATAAGTCAATTCCGACTCTAACTGACCGTTTCTATAATAGCTTTTACAAATACCATCTTCTTTCCCATTTACATAAAACTTTTCCTCCATTAGTTTTCCATTAGACCAATAATGCTTATAAATGCCTTCTCTATTGCCTTTTCTATAAGTTCCCTCTTTTTCTAACTGACCGTCTTTATAATAACTATTACAAATACCATCTAACGTTCCATCTTTATAATTTTCTTCTTTTTCTAACTGACCGTTTTCATAATAAATATTACGAATACCATTTAACTTTCCATCTTCATAATTTTCCTCAATCCTTAGTTGACCATTTTTATAATGACCTGTTACTTTTCCTGTAAATATTTTTTTACTCATTTTACTATACCATAATTAAGATAACTCAAATTCAACTCCGAAGTGCGACAATCTAATCGAAGAATAGAGGCAAGATTAACGCCCAAGAGTGCAAATCTCAATCTATCAGTTCTATTTTTAACCATAGCTTACTCAAAAGCATACTTATGTTAACCATAGATGTAAGAGACTATCACCATGAATTATCTGTATTTTACCATAGTAAGACGATACCAGGTTTTTATTCTTTTAGAACAGCGCTTTCGATATAAATGTACTGATTGTCATCGTCCTAATGACGATAGGCAATCCTCCCATGCCTAAAATCGGTGGGGTTTGCATGTTTAAAAACGCCTTTTTTAATGAATTAGTTTGACTTTTGTCCCATATATCGTCCCATCATTTTTAATGGTACTCGTTCAAGCAATTTTCGCCATAACAGATTGTAGGCAAAAAATGGAAAGTGAATTATATTGTTGTTTATAAATGGCTGCCAATACTTCTTATTAAATCCAATAACATCTACCATCAAGATAAAGTAAAAAAGGCGTGACACTTAAAGTATCACGCCTTAATAATTATGAATTGTTGATGAGATTACTAATTAGAAGCGATATTCAACACCGATACTGGCTTGATTAAAGTCTGTATCGGTTTTTACGCCATTGGCGATGCTATCGACATTAAGATCTGCATCATACCAAGTGTACTCAGCATTAATTAAAAATCGATCTGTGACTTTAAATGCCACACCAGCGCCGGCGAATACACCTTCGCCATCGTCATTGCCAGAAAAACCGACGACGTCATAATCTGTCGAATACCATAACTGACCACCTTTAGCATATAGCTCAACTCGGTCAGCAATGGGAAGCATGACTTTAAGGGCCGCCGTATAACCATCGGTTTCGGCATTTGCTAAACCATTACCATAATCACCAAAGTTAATGTAACTACCTTCAAGAGCAAGGTATTTATTGAACTTATAACCAACAAGACCCTGCATTACATCACTATTATCATCAAAATCATCATCGCCATCGACTTTTAAATAACCGTAGTTAGCGCCGACATAGATTCCGTTTTCTGCGGCATCACTGTTGCTCATGTTATCTGCATGAGAATATGCACTAAAAGAGGCTAAAGAAATAATGGCAGCTAAAGTAAGAATGGGATTTTTCATAAAGTACTCCTAGTTAATTATTTAAATACACTAAGGACATTACAAAAATAATGCCAACCTCGCAAAACCACACTCAGATCAATACACAATGAAAATAATAACCTTACTTATCAACAATATAGATTTATTTTAATATTTTAAATTCGAGTTAACTATTTTTATAAAACACATGAAACTTTTTTCATACTTACACTAAAGCCGTGCTAATTCTGTCTTAATGTATTTATTGCCTGTGAAATTGTAACTATTTCATAGGCAACAAAATAAACATACAAAATTATTACATTTAATTAATTCCATTATCATTTATATTGTGCGACTTACTTATTAAAGCAAGTTTATTAAAGCAAGCTTTAACGGGAATACTGTACGGCAGCGTTATGAACAAGAGTTATGAATGACGAGCTGATTGTTAAACATGGACGTTATTTGGCAAGGAATATCCAAAAGGGGAATGGTACTTTCCCCTTTTGGTCGACTCTTGATGAAAAATCAAGAGTGAAGCCTACAACTTTAATTTGGCTTTAAATAAAAACAGACTGAAAGAGAAGCGAGATTTAACAAGTCACACTGACATTATGAGCAGGCCTTCTGTTACCAACCTTCAACAGAAGGTCAAATTTTCACGCAAACAAACAGCGCATTACCTGATGCTAAATCCCACGGGACAATTTTTTCATAATCGTGTTCGAAAACATGCACTTCAAAATAGGGCGCTAACAATTCCTGCAGCTCAGTGAAACTGGTAGCGACCATAGCATGTTGATCTTGCCATTGCTCAATACTGTGGACTTCTTGTAAGCCCACTTCTTGCAAACCTGCGGCGTGTAACCCAGCTTCCAGCGAGCCTAAGCCTTTCATATCAGAGACAGGTAAAGGCGAGACATCAGCAAACGGCTGACTGCTTTTGGCAATACTCAACTTTAATGACTGTTTCTCACCTTGCCCACTGTAATGCCAGCCGGATTCGAAGGCGAAATGACTACCATCAAACTCGGCAAAATGCTTAACCGAACTTGTGTTATCGATTCTGTGCTTATCGACAGTATTAAAACAAAACAGCCCACCGTCATTAAGTGCGCTATGCACACTGGCGATACAGCTTTTAAGGCGTTCGATGCAAGCACTGTAATGGATGGAATATAAAAAACAGGTAATCAAATCGACGCGCTCTTCTAAATAAAAAGCCGTCATATCTTGGAGGTTAAACTGAGCTTCAGGACAACGACGCATGGCCATGTCTAGCATAGGCTGATTAATATCAAGGCCACTGCACTGATAACCAAGGTCGATAAAATGCCGCACATGTGGACCAGTGCCACAGGCTAAATCAAGATGTTGCTTACCATTATTGCCGAGAAACTGATGCAGACGATGGATACTCGCGCTCTGTTGCTGGTAGTTGATATCGGAACACATTAAATCGTAATAACCGGATAAATCGGTATAGAGCGCGTTGGAAGACATAGTAGCGAATAGGTAACAAGGGCAATTTTAGGTGGCGCATGATATATCAGTTAGCCGATATCAGAAACAAAGAATTATCCATCGAGTCTCTGCACGTGTTATCACTCTAATCGTGCAACGATATCAATCCACCTAACCATTTACTTTGGGGCGTGAAAGCTTAGCTCTTCATAGGAACTCAAATATTCGAGTTGTGGTTTGGCAAAATAATAACCCTGAAAATACTCAATCCCTATTCCAGCGAGATAATTAAGTTCGGCTTCAGTCTCAATGCCTTCGGCCAAAACTCTTGTATTCAGCTCTAAACAAATACGCAGTATTTCATCCACGGCTAACTGCTTTTCTCTATCGAGATCGATATCACGGATCAAGGTCATATCAAGTTTTAATACTTGAGGGCGCAGGGCTTCGAGCCAGCTTAAATCAGCAAAACCACTGCCAAAATCATCGATTGCCGTGATAAAACCACGCTTAGCATAGCTCTCGAAGATACGGACTAATTTTGCCCGATCAACAATTTGCTCACCCTCAGTCACTTCGAACATGATTTTGTGAATATCAAACCCATACATGTCGGCGGCTTCAATCGTCGCGCGGATACAGGTCTCAGGGTTATATACGGCATTAGGTAAAAAGTTGATACTGAGCATCTTATCGAGTCCCAGCTTTGAAGCGGTTTCTATCGCTTTAACACGGCAAGCCTGATCAAAATAGTATTTATTATTTTCATTAATCCGCTCAAACACCCACGCAGCCCCTTCACCATCAGGGCCTCTGACCAGAGCTTCATAACCGCTAATCTCACGACTAGGCCAATGGATAATAGGTTGAAATGCCATTCGAATTTCAAATCCTAATGACTTACCACTTAAGCAATCCATGCAAGTTTGTTGCTTTATTCGAGCGGGAAAATCCATAAACGGCCTCCTAAACATTAACCTTACTAGTGTGAGGATAAATACTTAAATTTGCCAGTTTTTACTGTTCATCATCCTAATAAAATCCATCACATATTAGAGTGAAGAATGCTATTTCCAAAAATATAAAACGATTGTAAACGGCATAAAAAATAAAATGGATGAATTCCAATAGGAGCTTCATCCATCACCATATGCCTCAGACTGATTTACTTCAGTTTATAAATCACTTCAACTCTATCTTCTATGCTCACTTGACCATATTGATAACTCTCGGCGGCGCCCATGGCATCGGCTTTAGCGCTCATACGCAACATGACAGGTTGCACAGGGCGTTGATCGTAATAACGGATCTGCCAGATCTTACCTAGATTTTCACCAAAGCCTTTAGCCAAAGATTCGGCTTTTTGTTTGGCATCCACAATCGCAGCTTGACGTGCTTTGGCGACGTATTCAGCTTCTTTACTCGACTTAAGGGCGATGTTATTCACCCGATTCATACCCTCTTCTAAGGCAGAATCTAAGATTGCATTCAAGCGGCTTAAGTCTGTTACCGTCACGGTAATTTGGCGACTGGCGGTGTAACCCGTCAGCTCAGGTGCCTTATCTTGCACATACACATATTGCGGTTGAAGATTTAAATTCGCGCTCTGGATCTGATCTTTAGTCACACCCGCTGCGGTGAGACGGGCGATAAACTTAGCCACGGCGGCATCGGAATTATCTTTGGCGGCTTTAGCGGTTTTTTCGGTCACGGCCACTTCCACATTCACATCAGCCATATCAGGCTCGACTTGGATTTGACTCACACCCATGGTTTCAATATGCGGGAAATCGACCTCAGCGGCAATCACTGCTGGCGCCATAAACGCGCTAGAAAAAAGACCACCCGCCACCAATACCGCTAAAAGAGAATTTTTCATAACTTACTCCAAAATAATGTGCTTATACCTAAACCACTTCAAATAGAACGCATATTCAAAACGAGACGGCTAAAACGACTGTGTCGCTTATTTAGCGCTTAGGCTATCAGTAAAAAGTGCCAATACTTGTGCCAATATGTAACAGCATCAAGAAATTGTCTCTTGCCCCTATAAACGCGGCCAATTTTAAAAAGGGTTAATTTTTCTGAAAATTTTTTAGCGCTTTTTATCCAGATGAGTTCGACCATGGATCTTTGGCTTATCTTCCTATATCCATACCCAAAATAGGCCTTAGGGTTAACTGGCATATTCAGTGCCCCAGTTGTACACTTTTCAGCCAAAGCTACTGTACCTTTTAATCACTTCAGGTATAATCCGCCAACTTTTTTAAGGCGGCTTATACCTCAGCGAGAAACCATGACAGTTGAAACTTTTAAACCCAAGCAAACGACCACGCTTGATATCCCAGTCAAAACATTAGAAGCAGCAAGCACTAATGCTGTTACCACTGGGAATCGCATCGGTTTCGTGTCTTTGGGCTGCCCAAAAAACCTCGTGGATTCAGAGCGTATTCTGACTCAGTTACGCATCGACGGCTACGAAGTCACTAACAGCTACGACAATGCCGACTTAGTTATCGTCAATACCTGCGGCTTTATCGATGCCGCGGTGGAAGAATCTCTGGATGCTGTGCGTGAAGCCTTAGAAGAAAACGGCAAAGTGATCGTCACTGGCTGCCTTGGCGCCAAAGAAAACCAAATCCGCGAAGTGCACCCAGATGTATTAGAAATCACTGGCCCACACAGCTACGAAGCGGTGTTGAAGCATGTTCACAAGTACGTACCTAAGCCAGAGCACAACCCTTTCACCTCGTTAATCCCACAAACTGGAGTTAAGTTAACGCCTAAGCATTACGCTTATTTAAAGATTTCAGAAGGTTGCGACAACCGTTGTACTTTCTGCATCATCCCTTCGCTACGTGGCGATCTCGACAGCCGCCCAGCGGGCAGCATCTTAGATGAAGCTAAGCGTTTAGTGGAATCAGGCGTACAAGAAATTCTAGTTGTGAGCCAAGACACCTCGGCCTACGGCAAAGACAAAGGCGGTCGTACCGATTTTTGGAACGGTATGCCAGTCAAGCAAGACATTACTAGCCTAGCGCGCCAACTGGGTAAAATGGGCGCTTGGGTGCGTCTGCATTACATCTATCCATACCCATGGGTTGACGATTTGATCCCCTTGATGGCCGAAGGTTTGATCCTGCCATATTTGGATATTCCAATGCAGCATGCTAGCCCGCGCATCCTCAAGATGATGAAGCGTCCAGGCCGTGTTGACCGTCAGTTAGAAGCGATTCAACGCTGGCGTGAAATCTGCCCAGATCTAGTGATCCGCTCAACCTTCATCGTTGGCTTCCCAGGTGAAACCGAAGAGGATTTCCAAATCCTGCTCGATTTCTTGAAAGAAGCTCGTCTCGACCGCGTAGGTTGCTTTAAATATTCTGAAGTCGATGGCGCTGTCGCCAACACTATCGCTGAGCTTATCAGCGAAGAGGTTAAAGAAGACAGATACCACAGATTTATGGAACTCCAAGCCGAGATCAGCGCCGAGCGTTTAGCCCGTTTCGTTGGCCGTACTTTAGATATTCTGATTGACGATGTCGACGAAGAAGGCGCCATTGGCCGCAGCTTCGCCGATGCACCTGAAATCGACGGCATGGTGTTTATCAATGGTGAAACTGAGCTGGAACCTGGTATGTTGGTTCGTGCCCGCATCACCCATTCAGATGAACACGATCTGTGGGCTGAAGTAGTCGACGCTGACACCCAAGACTAAGCTGTTCTGATATAGGACAGGCTATGACTCAAAAAGCGAACCTCTGGTTCGCTTTTTGTTTTTATCATTTCGTAAGCATTAACACTGCGAATGCTTCAGCATCCTTACTCCACTGTTTCTTCACACTGTCTTGGCCCACGATATTGATTCATTGCCAGCCTCAATTTCGCTGATTTATCAGCAGCTAGGATGAGACGTTATGAATTAAGCATTAAGCATCGGGTCCCAACATCTTATTGGCATCGACCCAAAGCTCGAATTCTTCTGCCGTGACAAACTCAAGTTCTAATGCCGCTTGGCGCAGTGTCTTATGCTCGCTATGGGCTTTTTTGGCTATCTTAGCGGCCTTTTCATAACCGATATGTTGATTAAGCGCCGTCACTAACATGAGTGAGTTCTCCACATGCAGCGCGATTTGTGGCTCGTTCGCCACTATGCCGACCACGCAATGATCATTAAACGATTGGCAAGCATCCCCCAATAAGCGCCCCGATTGCAGCACATTGGCAATAATCATCGGCTTAAACACATTGAGCTCAAACTGACCATTGCTGCCGCCAATCCCAACGGCAACATCATTACCCATGATTTGCGCGCACACCATAGTCATAGCCTCGACCTGAGTCGGGTTCACTTTTCCCGGCATGATCGACGAACCGGGTTCATTTTCAGGCAGTAATAACTCACCAATGCCACAGCGCGGGCCAGAACCTAACATCCTAATATCATTTGCGATCTTCATTAAACTAACCGCCGCCACTTTATAGGCCGCCGACAGGGAGACTAATTCATCGTGGGCAGCAAGGGCAGCAAACTTATTCGGCGCCGTCACAAAGGGCAAGCCCGTGAGTTTTGCGATATTGTCCGCCACCTTAACGGCGTAATCCTTGTGTGTATTCAGCCCAGTGCCCACGGCGGTCGCACCTAAAGCTAACTCGGCTACACGCTTGAGACTGTGCTCAATGCCTTCGATGGCATGACTTAACTGCGCGGCGTAACCCGAAAACTCTTGGCCTAAGGTTAACGGTGTTGCATCCATAAAATGCGTGCGACCGATTTTAACGATTTGCGCAAACTCCTCGACCTTCTTCTGTAAACTCTGCTGCAATAACCTCATGCAGGGCAAAACGAGCTCAACGGCTTGGCGATAGGCGGCAATGTGCATGGCGGTGGGAAAGGTATCGTTGGAGGATTGCGAGCAGTTAACATCATCATTGGGGTGCAAGCATTTAACCGCATCGATAAGTTGCCCACCCGAGAGCACATGGCCGCGATAGGCAATCACCTCATTGACGTTCATATTGGTTTGCGTGCCCGAGCCCGTTTGCCAAATCACTAAAGGAAATTGCGCATCGAGTTCGCCTGCAATCAGCTCATCGCACACTTGGGAAATCAGTTGAGCTTTATCTTGGAGCAAGACGCCAAGCTGTTGATTGGTAATGGCTGCGGCTTTCTTTAAATAGCCAAAAGCGTGGATCACTTCGACAGGCATAGATGCCTCAGCACCAATACGAAAGTGCTGCCGCGAACGCTCGGTTTGTGCGCCCCAATAACAATCGGCGGGGACTTTCACCTCACCCATAGTGTCGTGTTCAACTCGATATTGCTGTGCCATGTGCATCTCCTTCGCTAAAACGCTCTAAGCGTTCACCATACTCGCTCAGGGCGAAAGTACAATTAACCTCCAACAAGGAGTATCAATAATAAGGCTGATTTAAGCGTAAAGATTGGCGTAAAGGCAGGTGGAGGAGCATGAATTGGCAGGATTAACGAGGCACTAACACAGCAGACTAAAGCAGCGAACTAAAACAGTAAAAAGCAGATTAACAAAAGCGCAGACCTAGAAAGTCAAAAGGGGCATCGCCCTTGTGCTGATGCCCCTTTCGGTTTTGTGCTTTACGGTCGTATGACCCTTTGCCCTTTTTCGCTTTCTCGGTGCGGGTCCTAAACAAGGGACTCGTCACTAACGCTTTTAGTGCGTTGTCGGTAATGGTGCCTCGACCACTTTCGTGTTCTAAGGGCATATTTTGCGGTTTTTGCTTAGTCATTTTATGCCTCACTGCTTAATGAAAGTTAAGCCCATAGCCTAACAGCGCAAACTATAACGCAATCAAATCAGATGTACAGAGTTTGTGCACTCCAACATAAAAAATGACTTTGACTAGTAGGAAAGTATGATAGATTATTTAAATAAAAATAATATATTAGCTTAATAATCAATAAGATTTTATTAATAGGTTTAGTGAGTGGATTTTGCCATAACCTTTATTGGCACTCAGGTTACACTTTGTAATCGACAGATAAGGAGATCAATTTGGCATCCGTGTTAGTCGCTCAACCTTGGCTCGGCGCACTGCTCTTACTGATAACACTTCAAGCCCCGCTTGCCAGTGCTTTTTCCAGTTCAGACTCCTGCGTGATGACTATGGGGTATCGCACCAGCGAACGCTTACCCTTTATCGGAGACGAGTCCAATAACACGGGATTTTATCACGAACTCTACCAAGCGGCGGCGAACAAGATTGGCTGCAAACTCAATGTGGTACGCGCACCTAAATTACGTATTCTGCGGGATCTCAAACTCGGCAATATCGATTTTTATCCCGGCCTTAATTTCACCGAAGAGCGGGCTCAATACGCGCATTTTATCCCCAATGGACTTTCACAACGTGCGATTGGCATTAGCCGTGCTGGCGCCGCCGATATTCGCTCCATTGAACAGTTAGCCCATAATGAGATGACCCTCTTAATCGCCCCCGGCAGTTATGACTTTGGCGGCTTACCCGACAAAATTAAGGTACGCAAACCGCCTGAGCTAACCGTCCCTAAAGCCTTGGATTATTTACTTTCAAACCAAGGTGACTTTTTTATTTATGATCAAACCACTTTGCATTATTACCTCAAAAATCGCGACCAAAGCCAGTTTAAACTCCACTATCACTACAGCGAATTACCGCAGGAAATGTACCTCGGTTTCTCGAAAAAAAGCCGCCACTACCGCGGTAGACACAACCCCAACTATCGCGCCGATATCCCCATCAGCCCAGATAACAGTCCCACTGTGTTAACACCAGATTCTAAAGTCTTTGAATTTGCCAAAGCACTCGCCGCTATGGATTCCCAAGGTGAAACTCAGCGCTTGTATAGCAAGTATTTTAGCTAGCTTAAATCACAAAAAGTACCGCTAACGCAGAGTTCTATTGGACCTCTTATCAATTGAGGTACCAATAAAGAGCTAAGAGAATCATGCCTAACTGATTAAAAAGTGGAAAACTTGTCTTCTGCTCAAGCCATATTCTGATGTTTTAACTCGCTTTGTTACCCTCTGCGACAATATGCCGCACCTGCCACACTGAGATGCTCTTTATAATGCAGCGCAATTAATCCAAGTGAATGGAAGACAATAAGATGGCTGCAAATTCTGCGTATTTATCTCACCCGTTTAAAACTTCAGTAATTTCCTCATCCCTCGCAATCGCCATGGGCTTATCGCTAGCGCCACAGGCCATGGCTGACGATAGTGAATTAGCCAATATTGAACGCTTAGAGGTCCATGGCCAACAGACCGAAAACCGTAACGCCTTAGGCTCGGCTGAAAATCTACTGAAAGGGCAAGGAGTCGATTTCTCCGAAGCGGGCGGCGTATCAGCCCTACCTATCCTCAATGGCATGATGGGCGATCGCATCAAAGTGCTGGTTGATGGCGCAGACATTACCGCGTCCTGTGCAAACCAAATGAATCCCCCGCTGTCCTATATCTCCGCCAATCAAATCACCACAGCCGAAGTTATCGCGGGCGTATCGCCAGTCAGTGCCGGTGGCGACAATATTGCGGGTGTGATCAAGGTTAGCAGCCTTAACCCTAAATTTGGTGAAAGCGAGGCTATCAAGTGGAATAGTGGCGATATTTCAACTGGATATCGCAGTGTGAGTGACACCTTGCTACTCGGCACCAATGCCACAGTTGCCAGCAAAAATGTCAGCCTTAGCTATCAAGGCGCCTATGAAGATGCCAACAGCTATAAAGATGGCAATGGCGATAAAGTCATAGATACTCTATACCGCGCACAAAACCATGCACTGACAGCCGCATGGCGCGATGAGACTCAAGAAGTTGCCATCAAATTGACCCACCAAAATATTCCATTCCAAGGTTTTGCTAACCAATATATGGATATGACGGATAACAAGAGTTACGGTGCCCTCGCCCGTTATCAACTCAAACTCGACGATGACGGTGAATTCAGTGCCCAAGTAAACTGGCACGGCGTGAAACACGAGATGGGCTTTTTCACCCCAGAAAAAACCGGCAAGATGCCAATGAACACTGAAGGTGATGACTACAGCTATCAACTACACTGGCGTTTGCCAATGGGTGATGACAGCACCTTACTGGTCGGCCAAGAATACTATAGCTACCAGCTCGACGATGTTTGGCCTGCGGTGCCTGGCACTATGATGGCGCCCAATGACTACATCAACATCAACGATGGTGAACGCCGCCGCGCCGCCGTTTATGGCGAATGGCAGCAAGATTTAAGTCAAAGCTGGTGGTTATCGGCGGGCGTTCGCTTTGAGTATGTCACCACCAATACAGGTGAAGTCCAAGCCTATAGCAACATGCCTATGATGGGCATGCCCAATGTCGACGCAGAAGCGGCAAAAGCCTTTAATGCGATGGACAGAAAACGTGATGATAATCTGATCGATGCCACCTTACTGGCACGCTATCAATTATCGACCAATCAACAACTTGAGTTTGGTTTAGCCCGCAAGAATCGTGCACCTAATCTGTACGAACGTTACAGCTGGGGCCGCGGCACTATGGCGACCACTATGATAGGTTGGTATGGTGATGGTAATGGTTACGTAGGTAATCCGGATCTTAAACCAGAAACCGCCCATACCCTGAGCGCAGCCTACAAATATAACGATGATAGCTGGCAAGTCTCGACCACAGCTTGGTACACAGCTGTGACTGACTATGTCGATGCCGAAGTCATTGGTAGCTTCAATCGCACCAGTTCGCCTGATGGCAAACGCAATATTCTCCAATTCACTAACTTAGATGCCAATCTCTATGGCGCACGTTTTAATGCGCTCTACCAGTTTGCCGAAACCAGCACAGGTAAATGGCAAGTGTTAGGCAAAGTGAATGTAACCCGTGGCGAGCGAGATGAAGGTGATGAACCTTTATATCAAATCAAGCCGTTGCAAACTGAGCTGGCACTGCAACATCAGTTAGGTCAATGGGAAAACAGTCTTTCATGGCAATGGGTTGCGACCAAAGATCGCGTAGATGACCGCCGCCTTGAAAATGAAACCGACAGTTACTCCTTGCTCAATTTGAACAGCAGTATGAAATGGCAGGATCTGACTGTCACCTTCGCCGTGAATAACCTGTTCGACAGCTACTATGAGCTGCCACTGGGCGGCGTAAGTGTAGCGGAATTTAAGGCCGATAATACCAATGGCTTTAACCAAATTGCCGGTGCAGGTCGCTCGTTCGAACTCAGCGCAAGCTATGCATTTTAACGACTGATTTTAAAGGCACTGTTTTTAACAACATCGTTTTTAACCACATGGTTTTTAACTGCACGGCTTTTTAGGTCGAACAGATCTAATCCGAACGTTAAACAAAAAGGGCAAGCAGATTAAGTGATTAATCGCTTGCCCTTTTTTATGCTCAAACCACATTCATGCTACCAAGACTAAAATACTAGCACTAAAGCACTGAGACGACTTAAGCGCACTATGCAGCACGGCTGAACGAGTGACACTATGGATTAGTTACCCGCAATCTTCATTTCAGATAACAAGATACCGCCGGTACGAATCGATGAGCGCAAATCAAAATCCTTACTCACGGCTTGCACGCCACGGAACATCTCTTTTAAGTTACCCGCGATAGTGATCTCTTCCACTGGATATTGGATCTCACCGTTTTCAACGTAGAAACCCGCCGCACCACGGGAATAATCGCCCGTTACCATGTTCACGCCTTGGCCCATGACTTCGGTCACAATCAAACCTGTGCCCATGTCTTTCACCAATTCGTCGAAGGTTTGGCCTGTGTGGCCAAGCGTCCAGTTATAAATACCGCCCGCATGGCCCGTGTTGGTTAAGCCTAACTTGCGCGCCGAGTAACTGGTCAGCAAATAGGTTTCTAACATGCCGCGGTCAATAATGCGTCTGTCTTGGGTCGCCACGCCTTCACTGTCATAGTTCGCGCTCGCCAGTGCGCCCAGTAAATGCGGCTGCTCTTCGATATTGAACCAATCGGGGAAGATTTGGGTGTTGATCGAATCCAATAAGAAACTGGATTTACGGTATAAACTGCCACCGCTGATCGCTCCGATAAAGTGGCCGATTAACCCTGTGGCGATATCTGGCGCTAATAAAATGGGTAAACGCGTCGTCGCGATCTTGCGCGCACCGAGGCGGCTTACTGTCTTCTCGGCGGTCTTTAAACCTACCGTTTCAGGTGCAAGCATCTCGCTGAATTTACGGGCGATAGTGTAATCGTAATCCCGTTGCATATTGCCTTCGCTATCTTCACCAATCACGCTGCAACTCAAGCTATAACGCGAGCTGCAATAACCGTTTAAGAAACCGTGGCTGTTGCCATACACTTTAACCGCGGTGTGAGCATTGGCACTGGCGCCGTCGGAATTATTGATACGTGGATCGGCATCGAGCGCCGCAGTTTCGGCGCGGATTGCCAGTTGCGCTAACTCATCGGGGGAAATATCTTGTGGATAATACAGTTGAAGATCGCGGATCTGATTTGCCATCAAGGCTTTATCGGCAAGGCCACTGAATGGATCGGGAGAAGTATAACGGGCGATATCGTCGGCCGCTTTCACCGCGAGGGCAATGGCCTCTGGACTTAAATCCGACGTCGATGAACTGCCCTTGCAACCATCGCGGTAAACCGTAATCCCTAAGGCACCATCTTTATTAAATTCAACGGTTTCAACTTCTTTTAAACGGGTAGAAACCGACAAACCTTGTTGTTTACTGATCGCCACTTCGGCAGCGTTCGTTCCTAATTTGTTGGCATATTCCAGCGCCACAGCCACCGCATCTTTCAGCGCGCCCAATTCACTATCGATTCTGTTCAAAGACACAAAGCTACTCTTTCGTTGTCGGCAATTGCCGTAGCATAACAAACACAAATCCCATTCACATTAATTATTCGCGGCTGACTTAGGCTTGAGAGCGTATCCTATACCCAAACAACCTGAAGATGCAGGATTCAGCGGGAGTTTAACGCACTTTAGGCAAGGCGGTTATTTGCAGACCTAGCGGGCTAAGTTAAAAATAACCAACACAGCATAAAGTGCGTTACCCCGTGGTTAACATCAGCGCCGGGACGGAGCGCCTAGGGCACTCCACTTCCGTGTTGCATCAATTCAAAAGGTTGCCGACATTCTGTCATTGATGCGCCTTGAATTGAAGCACCCTAGGCGCTCTGAAACTCGTATCTTCAGGTAGCTTGGGTATAAACACATTCACCTAGGCGATTTTTGGCTGGAGATGTTATTATTAGCCAGTTATTTACTTGAGGTTTTATCTATATGAAGATTGTTGGTGATTCAGAACATTTTAAACAGCCCTACGACATAGATGAAGATTATGTCAGCAGCAAAACAACGGACAAGCGTGATAGCGAAGCCGTGCAAAAAGTCGGTATGGAGCTTGTTTCACTGAGCAAGACTCAGCTAGATAAAATCGAGCTGGATGAGTTTTTGTACGACGCTATCCTGCAAACACGCAAAATCAAAGTCAATACTGAGGCTTATCGTCGCCACATGCAGTATATCGGCAAATTGATGCGTAATTTTGATATTGAGCCAATCAAGGCTTCACTCGCTATCGTGTTGAATAAAAACAACAACGAGACAGCTAAGTTACAAATGTTCGAAAAAATGCGTGAACGCTTACTCACCCAAGGTGATGATGAGATTCAAACTGTCGTCGAGCATTATCCGCAATTAGACAGACAAAAACTGCGTACTTTGGTGCGTCAAGCCACCAAAGAACTGGCCAAAAGCCCAGAATCAAAATCATCTAAAGAGCTGTTTAAATATCTACGCAGCGAAATCCAAGACTAATTAACTTCAGCCCCACAAGGATGTTGCTTATGCGACTTAGCAAAACGTTATCGGTATTTTCTTGGGCATTACTGGGCGCATTAGCGCTCAGTGGTTGTAATGGCGCCGCTGATGGCACCGACACTGACGGAACAACAGACAGCTACAGCTTAACGCTGGGCTATAAAACTGTAGTTAACGGCAAGTGCGCCGATGCAACCACCAATTTAAGCTTTGCCTCCGATACGAGTTTTTGTGCCGTCGCTACCTTAAAAAAGGGTTCGAGTAAACTTAGCGGCCAACTGATTAGCTTCGCTGCGACCTTAGGTACTGTTGCGCCAGCAACAAAACTCACCAATGCAGATGGCGTTGCTGAAGTCATCATTTCTAACCCTGCATTAACAGCAGAAGCTGGTACGGTAACGGCGAGCTATACGCCGTCTGATGCAGACGCATTAACTGCAAGCCGTAACTACGAGTTCGTTGGTTCAGGTAATGATAACACCATTGAAACACCTAAACTCAGCGCCAGTATTTTAAGCAGCTCAGCCTTAGTCACTCGCTTTAAAGTCGATGAGTCGGTGCAATTACAAGCCATATTGCTCGATAGCGAAAGCAAAGGTATCGAAGGCGCTAAAGTCACCTTTACTGCTGGTTCAGCGGCGCTCAATCCTGCCAGTGCGCTGACCAACACTCAAGGTATTGCGCAGGTACCCTATACGCCAAGTGCAACTGAATTAGGGGCAAATGCCTTAACGGTCACTGTGGACTATCAAGGTCAATCGCTGCAAACCAGCAGTTTGTATGAAGTCTTGAGTAAAGATGCAGTCAATCAAGAAGGCACGCTGAAACTCGGCTCATTCAATGGCGCAGTCTTTACCGAAGGCAAACTGACGAGCACCTTAACGGCCGATGCCGATGGCGCATATAAAATCAGCGCAGGCGGTAGTTTTGGTGTAAGTGCAAGTTTAGTATTAGAGGCCAATGACGGCACGGTTACACGAGTACAAACCCCCTCTTCCATCAGCTTTAGCTCAGATTGCACCACAAACAATAGCGCCACACTCGATACCCCAGTTACGACTTTATCGGGTAATGCGAGCTCGACCTTCCAAGACACAAGTTGCAGTGGCAACAGTGAACGTAGCGACCAAATCATCGCCACAACCGTAGCTGGCAATCAGACGTTAACGGCGAATTTCCCATTCACACTGCAACGCCAAACCATTGCCAGCTTAAGTTTTGAGTCAGCAGAGCCAGCACAAATTCGCATCAAAGGTTCGGGCGGTACGGGTACAAATGAATCTTCTTTAGTCAGCTTCAAAGTCATCAGTGCCGATGGAAAGCCTATAAAGCAACAAAAGGTCAGCTTTACCTTAGATACAGTGGTCGGCGGTTTAAGTTTTGCCAATGGCACTGCGAACGCCGAAAGCCTGACTAACTCCCAAGGTATCGCCAGTGTACGTGTGCGATCAGGCACAGTACCAACACCCGTGCGCGTAGTCGCCACTGCTGTTGATACTGATACTAAAGAAGTCATCACTAGCCAGTCAGAGCAACTGACAGTCAATACCGGCTTACCGCAACAGCTTGGATTTAGCCTATCAACGACAGTATTCAATCCAGAAGCAGGTGACTTTAATGGTGAAACTGCAACGATCACCATTCGAGCCTCCGATAGTTTTGGCAATCCAGCGCCCGATGATACTGCTGTCAACTTCACGACTGAAGGTGGCCAGATCCCAACATCATGTTTAACTAAAAATGGGACATGTAGCGTTGTTTGGACTTCACAAACGGCACGAGTACCCGATCACCGCATCACGATTCTCGCTTATGCCTTAGGTCACGAAACCTTCTTCGATACCAATGGCAATAACATCTTTGATGATGCCGATATCAGTAAAGACATCAATGGCACGCCTGTGCCTGACTTGGCTTGTTTAACGAATTCAGGCGTTGCAAAAAAATGCACAGGTAATGGTATGGACATCGAAGCCTATCTTCCTAGTGGTTTTAGTGATCTAGGTGATGCGTTTAGGGATGACAATGAAGATGGCATTAGGAATTCAGCCGAACCATTTTGGAATACTCAAGCAAAAGAATATAGTTTTGCCGATGGTAAATTTAACGGTCCACAATGCGAAAGCGCACTCTGCGGCAAAGGCCAAGCCAATAAAACCTATATCCGCAAAGCCTTAGTAATGAGCATGTCAGGCTCACAGGCTTATATCAGTGTAATGCAAGACGGTGTGTTATTGCCGAGTGTGAATGACATCAAACCTGTAGCCGTTGGTGCTAGTTCTGAGTTTGTAGTATTTGTCCACGACAGTGCGAATCAAATCATGCCAGCTCAGACAAGTATCGAATTGTGCGTGGATTGTGCTGGAGCGCCTAAAATCTTCGAGGTTCCCAATACTGTGTATGCGAAAGGCAGTCTAGGTTCACCACTGAAATTTACGGCATCGGCCAACACCAGCGTATCGGTGAAAGTCACGACCCCTAAAAATGTGGTCACTGATAACTTAGGTTTCACAGTACCAGCGCTTTAAAACTCAATTAAGCAAACTAAAAAGACCCGCAAATGCGTAATGCCGTTCACTTAAGAGTGAACGGCATTTTTCTTTGGTCTAACCGGGAACTTGTTTTTGCTCATTTTAAGAACTCGTGGATATGCCCTTTCCCGTTTACCATCCAGCTTAAATTGCCGTGCATTTCGTTCTATATCCAATACGTCTCTCGGGACATTCCCCGGTGTTTGTGATGACAGTTGTGTCAACTTGAAGATGATATAACTCGCCGCATCTCGAAAACTCAGTTGATTGGGGTGGACCGATGGCAAGCTTTTAGCCATCAGCAACATCTTATATCTAATGAGATTATAGGCCAGTAGCACGCCCCATAACTCTTGAGTCACCAGCTCCGGTAGTTGACTACGGAGCGTAAAACGGCTCTCCAGTAGATGTTGCTTCATCTCTCTGTAGCCCAGTTCTATTTCCCATCGATGGGCATATAAGTCGACGATGTCTTCGCTGGGGTAACGCATCGGGTCTGTCAACGAGGTCAAAATGGCGACTGGCTTACCTTTCACTGTCTTAGTCAATAAACGCGCTTCAAGAGTTTCAGGCAGCTGCGGCCATTTCTTTCTGGCCTGAGGTGTAGTGGTGAGTTTCACCCACTGATCATGCTTTCCTAGCGTTCGCACCACCTCATATTGAGTGCCTTTCTTCAATGGCAACAACCAGTGGCTATCAGGTTGCGCTTGCTGCCAAGCGTGTAACAGGCCGAGCGAGTAAAATCCTCGGTCAAATAGGGTTAGGCTGTAATTGGGAATGCTAGGAATGAGCTGGGATGCTAAGTTCATTTCATTTTCGGCAACCGAATCAAAGGCGCTGTTGACCAACAAATGGCTGCTTAATTCCATCAAGCAAACCATGCGAATTTGCGGATAAGCAGCTTCGCCTGAAGCGTTTGCGGTACGCGCAAAGGCGGCTTGATTTTGGACACTATCGGGTGTCCGCCACACTACACCGTCAACACCATACAAGTTAAGGCCGCACCAATGAGGATGTTCAGCTCTCGCGTGCCAGGTATTGGCGCTGCGACTAAATACTTCTCTAATAACCTCACTGCCCAATCGTTTACGCGCCTGAGTCACGGCGCTGCGTGCAACATAATCAATCTCTTGCGGCAAAACAATGTCGAGTTTGTTGATGAGTGACCGAACAGATTCCCCTCGGAACAAAGCCATTCCGATAACGGCCCAAATCATCGCGTCCATCGGCAATTTACGCCGTCTTAACGTCGCAACGCCCTGAGAGTCTAGGCAAGATTGAATTAACTCAGGTTCTAACACATCTGCTAAGCAGGTGAATTCGGTTAGGCGGGTAATATGAGTACGGGCGAGTGCTTCTGAGAGTTGCATAAAAAAATCCGATGACATGAGGTCATCGGATTTTGATCTTTTCAGCGAGATCGTCAAGCGATCTGTCTTAACTGATCGGCATTACGCAAATGCGGGTCTTTTTATTGGAATATTTTATTAGAGGATGACAACCCACAGTCCTTAGATCTACTACACATCTTTAGTTATAGCTGTGCATCTATGAGCCATGACTCTCACTAATTTTATAACTCTTAATTTTATAGCTCTACTGCGCGGCGTAAACGGAAACTCCGTAAAGCCAAATACAATGCTCCCACTGCCGCCCAAATGAGCCCTAACTCTAGTGATTGTGGCTCTAAGTTCACCCAAAGCACACCAATAGTGCCGGCGCCACACAGGGGTAATACTAAGTATTGTAAGTGGTCTCTAAAAGATTTATTACGCTGCTCCCTTAGATAAAACTGCACAATCACGGATAAATTTACGAAGGTGAACGCCACTAAAGCACCAAAATTCACTAAGGCTAGCGCCATTTCTAAATCAAATGAGACGGCAGACAGCGCAAGCGCCCCCACCAACAAGACATTAAATGCAGGGGTTCGCCATCTAGGATGGATATAAGCAAACCCTTTACGTGGCAACATATTATCCCGCCCCATCACATATAAAATCCGTGCAACCCCAGCATGGGCAGCCATACCGGATGCCAATACAGCAACTGTGGTCGCCACTAATACGATGGACTGGAATAGATTACCACCCACATAGAGTGCAATTTCAGGCAATACCGCATCAAGCTGTTGAAAGCGGGAAATATCGGGGAAATAGAGCTGCAAAAAATAAGACACGCCAACAAAAATCACGCCACCGAGCAAAGCCGTCAACACAATCGCGCGAGGAATAACACGTTGAGCATCTTTAGTTTCTTCAGTCAGTGAACTTAACCCGTCAAAGCCGAGGAAGGAGAAACACAGAATCGTCGCCCCTGTGAATAATGGCGCCATCGCCATATTATCGGCATAAAATGGTCGCACACTCGCGACGACACCTTCGCCTTCACCGAGGGAAATGCTATAGGCCATTAGACCAATGAACACCACAATAATGGCGATCTGTGCAAACACTATCACCCCATTAAAGTTCGCGACTAGATCAATCCCCTTGAGATTAAGCAAGGTCATTATGGTCACAAGAGCGAAAATAAAGATCCAAGGTTCGACGCTGGGAAATATGGCGGTTAAATAGATTTTTGCGAGCAACATATTGATCATTGGCATAAACATATAGTCCAGCAGCGATGACCAACCCACCATAAAACCAACATTCGGGCTAAAGGTTTTTTGAGCATAAGTGTAGGCTGAACCCGCATAGGGATATTTACGTACCAAATGACCGTAACTAAACGCGGTAAATAAAATCCCCGCCAATGCGAATAGATAAGACGTAGCCACATGGCCAGAGGTGATCTCGGAAACAATACCAAAGGTGTCAAAAACGGCCATCGGCGTGAGATAGGCAAGCCCCATAACCACCACTTGCCATAAGTTGAGGGTCTGCTTCAAACCCGGATTTTGTTGGCTCATCAGCACCCCCCCATTGTACAGGGTTGAACACCTAAGCACGCATCTGCAATTAGTTTTTGCTTGCGGCTAACCGTCTGCACTCTAGGTTTAATGGCTAACGCAACAACTTGATTTACAACAACTACCGACAATCCGGTACACAACAGCCCCATTGGTCTTTCCTCAGCAAAATAGGTTCAACTGAACCTCATATCATTTCCGGATGTTTACCGGCCTCAATTGTTTTAAAACACATACGCCATAAATAAAAAATAACCGAGATACTGAGTATCTCGGTTATTTTTTCGGCGCGCATTCTCCCCCAAAACCAACAAGAAGACAACCCAATAAAAATATTAAGTGATCCGCAATTTGTGATGGCTTAGCGAAAAACGACAGAATTCAAGTACAAGACTTGATATCAACTCACTATCCTCAATCTGCTTTAATCAGAACCAATATCTCCCTTTGTCGATACATTAGAAGAATCACCAGCAGCACTGCGCAGCAAGGTTTGTAATTGTTGTAGCTCGAGTCTGATGGCTTTCAACTCCTCGTGCATTTGTCTTTGTTCCTGCTCCAAGACTTGTTTGTCCTGCTCACGCTCTAATGCATGCTCTTCGTCACTGAAGGTTTGCATGGTATTGACGATAATCGCAATAAACAAATTTAGCATAGTGAAAGTAGCCACCAGAATAAATGGCACGAAAAATACCCAAGCATAAGGGTAAACTTCCATCACTGGCCGCGAAATTCCCATAGACCAACTTTCAAGCGTCATTATTTGAAATAGGGTATAAAACGAATCAGCAATGGTACCAAACCATTCCGGAAACGTACCACCAAAGATTTTGGTGGCGATCACCGCAAACACGTAATAAATCAACAGTAATACCGTGGCGATCGATGCCAATCCAGGAAGTGAACCCAACAGAGCTGACACGACCCGTTTCATTGATGGCACAATTGTTAACACTCTCAGCACCCGCAACACCCGTAGCGAACGCAGTACAGCCAGAGGCCCAGATGCAGGGATCAGTGCAATCACTATCACGGTAAAATCGAACACACTCCAAGGGTCTTTAAAAAATTTCCCCCTGTAGGCATAAATCCGCAGCAATAACTCCACGACAAATACACTCAGCAGCACCTTATCAAGACTCATCAACAAAGTACCGTATTGCGCCATCAGGCTGGCTGAGGTCTCCATACCTAACTGCACCGCGTTGATTAAAATCAATGCCAAAATAAAATGACCAAACCAGTTTTGCTCAACCAAGCTAATCACTCGTGCCTGCAAACCCGTTGGTACGTTAAGTAAAGATGTACTCATGTCGACTCCTATAATCACAATTGCGGCGATTGTAGCGAGTGCGCTTTCAGATGCCCAGTTTTTACGGTGGGTTAAATAACAACAGGGTTAAATGCAGTGGATTGAGCAAGATTTGGATAATATGAACAGCAACTTTTATGAGGGGGTGGGTAAAACGTCATTACGTCCTCAGTAAACGATTAACACTCGCCAATAAATATAAATCTAAGGTATCGCTAAAAACTAATGGGTACCAATCAGCAACAACTTCGTTCTTCGCTTAATCCCCAACATCGCTAGGCCGAAAAATACCGCAAATAAGCCCCAGAGTTGCAGCCATTTTGGCATCACACTCGCCCAACTTGCACCCATTTGATTGAGTTCTAGCATACCCATAATCGCGGGTACGGCGGGAATAAACTGTGAGCCGAGTACTAAAGGTTCTGGGATCAACGCTATCGGCCACACAAAACCTGACACGAATAGAATAGGCATAGAGATCAGCAATAGCACTTGGGTGGGTAAATCGCGGCGGGTGAATAAGGTGCTCATGGCAACACCTGCGGCGGCGGTGGCCAGTAAAAACGGCAATAACCACAGCGCAACTAAGCCAAGGCTCGCTTGAATACTCACGTTATACCAGTGATAACAATAGCCCACATAAAAGCTGGTAAAGAAGATATAAATCAACATGAAAGCAAGAATACGACCACAGACTAATTGCACCGGTGACACCTGCTGCCAATACCCTTTATGCCGCCATTGCCCTGCCCCCAAAATGCCAGTACCTATGAGTAAGGTTTGGTGCAAAATCAGCAAGAACAGTCCAGGTACTACATAGGGCGTATAACCTAGGCTCTGGTTAAAGGCTGGCACACTGTTAAGATGAAGCGAGTTTAAACTCTCTTGGGCCTGCTTAGGATTTTGTCCTTGAGCAAGCATGCCAATCAATTGCACTTGTTTACCCGCATCCATTCCAGCGCTAACTAAGCCTTCAACAACCGCGGAATAAATCAAAAAGTAACTAGCATCACCGCCATAGCTTAGCGTCACACCTTTACCAAGCAATAAATCGCGGCGGAATCCTTCTGGGATCACGAGTAAGCCGTGGGCCTTACGCGTCTCAATAAAACGCTTCGCCTCAGTAATCGAACCGACTTGGCCTATGACTTGAATTTTTGCGCTGGCATCGGCATGACGGATCAATTGACGGCTTAGGGAAGAATGATCTAAGTCCACCACGATCAGTTGTTGCTCGGTCGGCACTTGATTCAAATAGGGCAAAGGATACAAAACCGAATAAAACAGTACACCGCCAAATAAGGTCACAGCGATCGCTTTATCGCTAATAATGGCCTTAAACTCAGTGAGGATCAGTCGCCACAGACTGAGCTGATGTGGTGTGTTTGCGTGTTCGCTCTTGGATAAATTCATCCTATTGCCCCTTCGCAGATATAGCTGCGTCCGAGTCATAAACCGTCACCG
This sequence comes from Shewanella oncorhynchi, assembly GCF_030848765.1. NCBI lineage: Bacteria > Pseudomonadati > Pseudomonadota > Gammaproteobacteria > Alteromonadales > Shewanellaceae > Shewanella > Shewanella oncorhynchi. Next base: position 587,541 of record NZ_CP132914.1, on the reverse strand, counting down.
CAGCATTGGTGTTAACTGTGGTAGGCAGCAATTTACGCGACAGAAAATATATCAAAGGTATCAAACAGATAAAGCCCCAATAACTGGTGATTTGGCTCGCTACACTTGGCCAAGTGGCGCCATAACTCACGATACTAACATGGGACTCAATATAATGGCTCGATGGCATGATAAGTCGCCACCACTGGGCTAATTGCGGCATTTCGTGAGTCGGAAAAGTAATGCCCATAAAAGCAAACGCTGGCGCAAATAAAGCGGTACAAAAGCTGATGACCCGCGCACTGTCACGCATCACTACAAATATTAATAACACTAAGCTCCAGACTGCCAATAACATGACTAATTGCGCGAGCAATAATAGGGCTAAACTCCCCGCCATCGGCAGAGCAAGATACAAATACAGCCAAGCTAAAATAAAGCCGCCCTGCAGCATCAATATCGGCGTAAACAGCACCATTTTCGCCCACACTTTAGGCCAAAAATGTTCAGTTAAGAGATTCGACATGCCATCGGCCTGAGTGGTAGGCGCTAAATGCAGCTCTCGATTTAAACTGTTTGCCATCACTAACATAGATAACAACTGCCACAGCGCAATCAGCACTGGCGGTACTAAGAAACCTATGTAGTTGTTATTTCGGTTAAACAGGGCTGTTGTTTGGCTTTTGACTGGGCTTAAATTCACTGCGACTTGGGATTTCGGTGTACCATTAGCGAGCTGCTTTAAACCCGCCACTTGCTGTAATCCGTCGCCTAAACTCAGCTGAATTTGGCTTGAGAGTAACTTACCCACCAGCAAAAATTGACTGTTGTAGCGCACATCAATTGTAGGCTTATGGCCTGTAAGTAAATCCTTTTTCATATCATAGGGAAAAATCACAATAGCGTAGACTTTCGCCTGTTGCATCGCGCTTATCGCCGAGGATAAGTCGGTAAAACTTTGCGGATCGGTAACCGGGTTTGCCTTAAGCTGACGGGTCAACATGCGGCTCAATTGACTATGATCTTGGTCAACAATCGCTACGGGCAGTTGCCTTGGCAAACCTGCACTGAACAACCACCATAAGCATAAAATCCCCAGTAGTGGAATATAACTTATCAGCGCTAACTGCCAAGGGTCATGCCATAGGGCACGCAGCTCACGGCGAACTAACGCTGTGAGCAACGCCATAAAGCTTATGCTCGATGGCTGTGATTCGCCCTTAATCTTGTCCGCCGCGTTGGCGTGAGGCGTACGTTCAGTCACGACTTTTACTCACTGCGCAGCAGCACAGACATGCCGACACGCAGATCGGTAATCGGCTGGTTTGGACGCAATTCCACTTCAAAGGTTCGCATATCAAAATCATGGCCACTTTCGGTCGAACGCCAAGTGGCAAACTCACCCATCACACTGATATGGGACACAGTAAAATCTACATCCTGTCCGAGTGCCGGAATCGTTAATTGAATTTTTTGACCTTTTTTGAAACGTTTAAGTTGGTCTTCTCGCACTTGGAACACGGCCCAAGCATCCTGCATATCAATCAAACTGACAATCGGAAAACCACTGGGTGCCAATTCACCCGCCTGTAACAGCACGTCGCTGATCTCACCCGATTTAGGTGCGCGCATTTGGCTATCTTCCATAATGGCGCTAACTTCTTTCACTGCACCTTCAGCCTTACGGGCATTACCTGCAGCAGCCACTTTGGTTTCCGTCCGCGCGCCTTCTTCTGCCATTTGATACATGGCTAAGGCAGCTTGTTCTGTGTATTTTGCCGCTTGCCATTGGGTAAAGGCTTCATCGCGTTTTTGTCTTGCCGCCACACCTTCATTAAATAAGTTTTCGACTCGGGTATAGGTGGTTTTAGCGAGCGTTGCCGCCGCCTGCGCCTTGAGCCATTGCTCCTTGGCTGCCATCACTTCTTGACTGCGAGCACCGTTGTTGGCTTCTAGCTGCATCGCCTTAGCGGCATCACGGCCACCTTCGGCCTGCATTAACTTTGCATCTAGCTCAGGACTGCGGATCGCAAATAATAAATCCCCTTGGGCAACACTATCACCGCGGCGCACGAGCACTTGCTCGACTCGGCCTGGCACCTTGGACGAAACATTGTACTCACGGGCTTCAATCTGGCCCTGCAACAAACTCGGCTGCGGGCTATAAGCGAGCTTGAGTCCATAGGCTAAGATAAGGCCTAATGCGACCAACGCCACAAGGGCAAGTATTCTGTTAGCGCGCATTGTTTGTCTCCTGCACTTGGGTAGGGGCTGTGGTACGACCGATAAATTCATCTAGTTGACCACTAATGGCCATTAATCTGGCATAGGCTTGCACATAACGATAACGGGCAGCCAATTGCTGAGTTTTCACCGCGCTTAGTTTCAGCTCCGCATCGACTCTGTCGATAGAGGTTGAAAGCCCTTGATTAAAGGCGATTTCCCTAAGACGCAGGTTTTCAATAGCAAGTTCGAGCGAAGTATCGAGCGCCGTCACTTCTTCCTCGGCCTGTAATAATTGGCGATAGCTTTGATCCACCAGCAGGCTCAAGTCTTGTTTAGTTTGTGCCTTGGTATAACGAGCTTGTAAGAGTGCACTTTTCGCCGCTTCGACTTTACCGCTACGACCATCGCGGCTGATCAGTGGCACATTGACCCCAACCCCAACCATCCAGTCAGGTGTGATGCTCGTCAAGAGTGTGTCTTCTTCATACAAGGTGTAGTTACCGAAGAGGAAAACCGTTGGATGGTATTTACCTTTTTCCAACGCTATTAAACCGTTCGCTTGCGTTTCTTTCGCTTCGAGCAATTTGAGCGCCGGATGTTGGCTAAGGGTAATTTGGCTGAGTTGAGCGAATGAAGGAGCCTGTGGCAGTACAAATAAGGGAGAATTTGTGCTCACCTGACTTTGCTGTAGCATACGTGCCAACGCGATCACTGCCATTTCGTGTTGCCGACGAGCACTGCCTAAATTGACTTTAGCATTGTCTAGGGCGACCTGCGCATTGAGGCGCTCAACCTTAGCAATTTGCCCTTCGCGCTCTAGCGCTAAAGCATGATCAACATGCTTAGCTAACGAGCCAACCAGATCAGTCTGAGTATTCACCAATGCCAACGTCACATCGACAGCGTAATATCTATCCACCAGCAGGGTAAATAAATCACGAGTAGCCAATTGTAATTCTTGTTGCTTCTCGGCCACCATAGCCGCGTGTATACCTTGAGCCGCAGTGATTTGTCCGCCCGTATAAATCGGCCACATTGCCTGTAAGCTGGCGCTAAAAATATCTTGTTCACTTAAGGGCAGCGGCGGAATACCCGCAATAATGCCGCCAAGCGATGGCGGGATAGAAATCACAGAATTTAATTCTTTCAGATCAAACTCAATCGGTTTATCCAAATGAATATAGTTACCGCGAATGTCTAATGAGGGCAAATTTAAGCTCTCACCCGCCTCTTGTTCACCCTTAGCGCGGTTAACTTCCTGCGATTGCGCTTGCAACTTGTCGCTCACCTTCAGCACTTGCTGCCAAGCATCAGTAAAGCTAATCGGCTGGGCATAGCCAGCCGAAGGCAATGATAATAGGCACAGCCATACCACACGTGATAGTTTCATTAACACCTCTAGAGTAGTTACTCTAATTTCCTTTGCGAATGATAACATTCATGGTGGGCAGCGACTAGAACCCATAGACGTAAGGTTCTAGGTTTTATGCTGTTCCGCCCACGGTAAGCTTATCGAGTTTTAGGGTCGGTTGACCCACACCCACAGGCACACTTTGACCATCTTTACCACAAACGCCCACACCTTGATCTAAAGCCATATCGTTACCGACCATAGAAATCTGGCTCATAGCCTCAGGGCCATTACCGATTAAAGTGGCCCCCTTAATGGCTTGAGTCACTTCACCATTTTCAATCAAATAGGCTTCGGATGCTGAGAACACAAACTTACCCGAAGTGATATCGACTTGGCCACCACCAAAATTAGGGGCGTAAATCCCCTTCTTCACTGACTTAATAATCTCACTGGGATCTGACTCACCGGCCGTCATATAAGTATTAGTCATACGTGGCATAGGCAAATGTGCGTAGGATTCGCGGCGACCGTTACCCGTTGGCGCAACGCCCATTAAGCGAGCATTGAGTTTGTCTTGGATGTAACCCTTTAAAATACCGTCTTCAATCAATACGGTTCTTTGGGTTTGTACACCTTCATCGTCGATGCTGAGTGAACCACGACGATTAGGCAAGGTGCCATCGTCGACCACAGTCACTAACTTAGACGCAACTTGCTGACCAACCTTGCCGCTAAAGGCACTGCTGCCCTTACGGTTAAAGTCGCCTTCTAAACCATGTCCAACCGCTTCGTGGAGCAATACACCGGGCCAGCCATTACCTAACACCACTGGCATTTCACCCGCTGGTGCATCGATGGCGTTAAGGTTAACTTGCGCTTGACGCACGGCTTCGCGGGCAAAGGCGAAACACATAGGTAAACCTGTGTCATCGCTTGCCATTAAAACACCGTAGTCATGACGACCACCACCACCAGCGCCACCACGTTCACGTTTACCGTTTTCTTCCAAAATCACGCTACAGTTAAAACGCACCAGAGGACGGATATCGGCCGCCAGAGTGCCATCACTCGCAGCAACGAGGATTTCTTCGTGCACACCAGCAAGGCTAACCACCACTTGAATAATCCGGCTATCTAGACTGCGAATAAAAGCATCGGCTTCTTTCAGCAGGTTGATTTTTTTGACTTCTTCCATCGCCGCAATCGGATCTAAGCTGTCGTATAACGCCAATGCTTTTTGACGCTTAAAGGCTTGTACCTGAGTCTGCTCACCCGCACTAGCAATGCCACGGGCAGCCTGTACTGCAGCGCTTAAGGCGGCAGGAGTGATATCGTCGGCATAGGCAAAACCCGTTTTCTCACCGCTGATGGCCCGCACGCCTACACCGCGTTCAATATGGAAACTACCGTCTTTAATGATGCCGTCTTCCAGCACCCAAGATTCGTGGCGACTACCTTGAAAATAGAGATCGGAATAATCGATTTTGTGCTGATGTATGGTGTTTAGATAGGTTTGCAGGCCCTCTAACGCTAACCCATTCTTCAATAAACTTTGCTCTACTTGTGCTAAAAATGGCATCTATGCTCTCTTTGACCCCAAGGGATCTTGATATTCTGAGTGTAAATTCGGTGTACTAATTCTATGTGTTAATGCTGCGTATCGACTCAAGCGCAAATTCAGCATTTCAACTCGTCTGCTGGCTACTGGCACATTATTTCAAGTTTGGTTCAAGGAAACGATTATGCTGCATGACGTGCATTTTACTGCGAATACTGTGCACTTCGGTTAAGTCGACCTCTGCCTGTACCCAACCTGTACCGGTTTTGAGTTCAGCCAAAATATTCCCCCAAGGACCGACTATCATGCTCTGCCCCCAGGTTTCTCGGCTCCCTTCATTATGCTGCCCCCATTGCGCCGCTGCGAGAATCACACATTGGGTTTCAATCGCTCTGGCCTGTAACAATACTTGCCAATGGGCTTCCCCCGTCACCTTAGTGAAGGCAGAAGGAACAGTAATAATCTCAGCCCCCGCAAGGCGCATCGCCCTAAACAAGTCGGGAAAGCGTAAATCATAACAGATAGTTAAGCCAATTTTGCCAAAAGGTGTATCGATAACGCTAATGTGATCACCGGGGCAGAAGGTTTCGCTCTCGCGATATTGTTTTGTACCATCGGCAACATCCACATCAAAAAGGTGCAGTTTATCGTAATGCCCTAAAGTATCACCTTTATCATCAAACAGATAACTGCGGCTATAGACACGACCATCCTCAGCCAACGCCGGAATAGTCCCCGCGACCATAAACACCCGATACTTGGCGGCCAGTGCACTTAACGCCGATTTGAGCGGACTCTGATGGACATCGCCCGCATAGGCAAGTTGCTGACTTTCATGGCCACCAAACAGTAAACTGCATTCGGGTAACACGACTAAATGGGGCGCATCGGCATCCCGTTTGAGTTCGTTAAGCTGCGATGCGATAAACTGCAGATTGGCGCTGACGTCGCGACTGCTCTGACATTGCAACAGGCTGATATGCATTTTGATCTCCCTGAATTTGCTTAATCGGTTCTACTGCTGGCTGATTCTCTGGTGTGGCAGGCGTGTTCGGCGCTTCAGGCGAAGGCGTCACTTGAGGTTGCTCCCGCTTTAAATCGGGCGCTTTAATTTGATCTGTTGCTGGCTTTAGCTCTTCTGACTTTGATTCTTCAGATCTGGCCTCTTCAGGCTTAACGTCTTGTGGCTCGAGCGCTTCTGGTTGTGTTGCTTGAAGCTGTTGCTCAGATTTAGCGTTGCTTGGTTTGACTTCAGTTGACTGAGCTTCAGTTAACTTAGTTTCAGTTGGCTTAGCTTCTGCTAATTGAGCCTCGGTCGATTTAGTCTCTACCGGCTGAGTGATATCGGCGTTATGACTCGCGGCTTCGGTCGGCACCGCTGGGCGCTCAACGCCAACCACAGGTAAAATAGATTCTGGAATTTCAATCTCTTTACTCTTTCGCTCTAACTCTTCGACCACAGGCTCAGCCATAGTCCCTGTCACCCGAAAACGAATTTCTGAAATCACTTCAATCACAGGCTCAAGCACTTTTGTTAGGGCAAAGGCCCCCAGACCCAGTGTCCAAGCGCTGGTACTGAGCAATACGACAGTCGGCACACTTGAGGCCAACTGCGGCACAAAGCGGATATCGTAATTCAAACTTTCAGTGGTGAGATCCGTATAGCCACGCACCTTCATATTACCCGCGATGGCATCCATTTCAGTGTCAGTGGTTTTCACCACGCCATTATCAATCTGCAGATTGCCATTGAAAGAGTTGAAATACATGCCCTGACCGAAGACATCGGTGAAATCCAGCGACAGTTTACGCACCAGAGAATCTAAACTGAACAGGGAGAAAATCCGTGCGCCCTTGTCACTCACCTGAGATAAGTGACCTTTGCCTAAGTTGAATTTCACCTTGCCATTTAAGGTTTCGAGGGAGAAGGCATAGGGAGCACCTTGCCAAGATAAGTCCGCATTCACCTTCAAGGGGGCTTCATTAACGCCAGGCTCTATACCCAATTGAGCAGATAGATAACTAAACTGAGTGGCATTTAACTCAACACTGAGATCAGTTTTATTCTGTCCAGCCTGTTGCTGCCAAATGCCACTGCCCTGCAAATTGACATTGGGCGTAGTCAAAGACAATGTTTGAATCTTATATCCTGCCGCTTGTGGGCTCGCCTGCAAAACTAGCTTTCCAAAGGATTTATCGAAGAAACGAAAATCTTCCACATTCACTGCCACGGGCGGCAAGTTAGTAAGCACTTGATCACTGGCAAAATCGGCATTCGTGTTCGGCTTTACCTCAGGTGAAAAATAGAATTTATTCGCCACAACTTTGAGACCTTGAGTTTTCCAATTTGGATAGAAATCGATCCAACCGTCAAATTCGTTGGCAACGGTATTAAAACGCCATCCCGTCTCGTTAGGCTTAGCATTAAGCCTAAGCTCCGTCAGTTCTTGCCCTAAAAGATCGAGTCGACCGATATGAGAATCGATACTCGCCACCGCGGGAAATAAACTTTTATGTGGAATATCATCAACTAAAATGCCCGTTTTCGGTATTTTCTCTTGACCAACAAAGGCATTAATCACAGGTAACCATTCGGCTAATTTGGCCTTACCGAGATCGATTTGAATATGACCTTGTTCCGTATTTCTGGCTTCATCCTCATCAAATAAACGCCCCAATAACAAGTCAAAATAACTAAAATTTGCACCTTTATCGGCATCAAAACCACCGATAAACTCGGCATGACTGGCAAGTTTGACATCGAGCGTCGCATTATCTTGATCACCAACAAACTCAGCGACTAAAGGTCGTGGTTCATTTTCGGGTTTAGCAAAGTATCCTGGGAGCAACAGTTGCGTCCCCAGCATATCCGAAGTCACTTTGGCTTGGATTTGATAACCTTGCTCAGTAAATAGCATAGTCATAGCACCGTCCCAACTGATTTTTCCCTGATAAAAATCGCTCAAGGGATTGTGTAATTCATCGGGGAGACGGCTGAGATCCCAACGACTTTTCAGCGAAAGATTAAGGCCAAAATCTTTACCTTTAGGCTGAGTGTCGAAAGTTAAACTGAGCGGTTGTTCGAACAAGCGCGCTTTGATGCCTTTTCCTGTCACAACTTCATTCGCAAAGTCGACTACACCAGTCACGCCATGAAGTTGAAGCCCTGGCTGAGCAATATATACAGGCGTATTATCAAAACGGATTTGACCACGAATATCTTCAGCTTCACCTTCATACAGTGGAATGCTGATGTCTAAAGTGCCAGTGACAGCACCTTGTACTTGCACGACATCTAAGGTTTTGCCTACTGAGTTCGCCAAAGGTGAGGCTTGTAACACCTTAGTCGCCGCACTGCCTTGAGTAGCCAGTTCGGCTTCAATCCTTAGCAGCGTCTGTTCACCAATGGCGGGAATAAATACATGGGCACCTGTGGCATCCACATTCATCAGCTTGCCTTGGTTTAACCAAAGATCCATACGGGTATTTTCAAACAAAGCGTTAAGGGACAGATCTGTGACCGCTGGCCAGTCGGGTTGAAACTGAAATTTGGCATCTGTTAAGGTAAATGCTGCCTGAAACACGCCGCTATTATCGTCGAAGGGAAAACCACTTAACGGACCACGCCAAACAACTTGCGCATCTTGGGTCTGACCCGCTTTAAGCCCAGTATCCAAATACTCGGCCAGTGATTCACCCATCGCCTTATTGGGGAAATACTTGTCGGCATTGGCCACATTGTTAATACGAACATTGGCCGCCAGCGCCATGTGTGCAGCACCGCTAAAGTCCAAATTCAATGCCGCATCAACACCGATATCTTCATTTTCAAACTGCAACTGAGGCACATTTAAACTCAGATGTTCAGTATCGAATTGACCATTAATTGGCGCCCCATTGAACACTAATGGCGCCGAAAATTCATCACCAAAATCGAGGGTGTACAATTGTTCAGGTAGAGAGAAATACAGCGTCTTATCTTGCCAGCGCAGGTTCACATCTACAGGATGAGTATTGGGAATACCGTCAACCTTCTGCCAATGCAACTGCTTCACCTCGGTACTGGCGAGCAAAGGCTGGTCGGCTTTTTGATACAGGCGGATTGGTCCAATATTAGCCTCGGGAGCTAATGCATGCCATTGACGTAATACGGCTCTATCGACTCTAGGGAATAGCGGCAGCAGCGGCAATAGACTCTGAGTATTAACTTGATTCACATAGGCAAATAATTCATCATTTTGACGCTTCGCGGCCAGCGTTAATGCCGGCCAATGCTCACCATTGGTGACAAAATCCAGTCCTGAACTTTGTACTTCCCAACCCGTCGCCTTTGGCTGCCAAACAATATCGCCCGCTTGAATTTCAAATTTCTGCGGCTCTTGCTTTAATGTCCATTGCAGCCAGCTCGGCTCAAAATGAACCATAGCAGAACTGATGCTGCGGTCGGCAAACGTAAGCCAAGCCTTAAGATTGACAACCCCTTCTAAGGGTAACTTTTGAGTGGAATCATAGGGATTAGGTTGACGTGAAGCCCATTCACCTAAGTCTAAAGAGTTAGCCGCCAAATAAATCTGCCCAGTCAAACTGTCGGGATTTGCACCATCGCCCTTGATATCTAACTGTAATCCGAGAGATTCATGCTCAGAGGCATGACTATCAAGATACAACTCTCCCGCACCGCGGTGACGTTCACCCTGATTGCGCCAGTTCAAATGACGGATATGGATCGGGCGAAACTCTTGGTGCATGCTCAGCAATTGCACTGTGGCATTGGTTAAGGAGAATCTATCGAGTTGTTTGAGTAATAGGGCATAGAGCCAATCGAGTTGCGGGGCTTTATTAATTGTGGCGGGATCGTTTTCAGTAAGCTTATCCATGTCTAAAGCGACATGGACACCCTCAAAATTAACATCTTCGATTCGCGGGGTGAGCGTGAGCAGCGATTGCCAAAAATCTAACTTCACTTGTACGTTCTTGATCATCAAGGTCACAGGCAGTTGTTCCTGTGGCGGGATCACTAAGTCATCGATGTTAAGTGCAGGACCAAATGCCTGCCAATGGGCGGATAACTCCCCCACTTGCACATCGACTTTATATTCGCTTTTTACGTAATTCACCAGTTGCTGGCGAACTTCATCAACCTGCGGTAATAAACCACGGATCAAACTGACGGCAAGCGCAAACAAGACCAAAATAAGCGCCAGAAATTGCCAACAAAAACGGCTAAATTTTTTTGCAGTAAAAAGCGTAGCCACTACATCATCACCACATCGTATTTGTGCTGTGAGTACATAGGCTCATTTTGCAAACGGATGCGCTTACCTATGTAAACCTCAAGTTCAGCAATAAGATGATTATCATCGGTATGCAGACTTTGATACACGGCAGGCGAACAATACAACAGGAACTCATCAGCATCGTAGGCACGGTTTAAACGGATTATTTCGCGAAAGACCTCATAGGAAACCGTCTCGACTGTCTTCATGCTCCCCGTGCCATGACAGGCCGGACACTCGCCGCAGACGACATGCTCTAAACTTTCGCGGGTACGCTTACGGGTCATTTCGACTAGACCTAACCCCGAAAAACCACTCACATTGGTTTTCACCCTGTCTTTAGACAAAGCGCTAGTTAAGCTGCTAAGAACACGAGCCTTATGATCCGCCGTCATCATGTCGATAAAATCGATAATAATGATACCGCCGAGATTACGCAGACGTAACTGCCTCGCTATCGCTTGGGTCGCTTCGAGGTTGGTATTAAAAATGGTTTCTTCAAGATTCCTGTGCCCCACAAAGGCACCGGTATTGATATCCACAGTCGTCATGGCTTCGGTTTGATCTATGATCAAATAGCCACCAGACTTGAGCTCGACTTTACGGCCGAGTGCACGTTGAATTTCGTTCTCCACATCGTAGAGATCAAAAATAGGCGCAGGTCCTGAATAGTGCTCAATCTTATCGGCAATCTCTGGCATAAACTCCTGCGCAAAAGACTGCAACTCGGCAAAAGTGCGGCGAGAATCCACTTGAATACGGTCCAGCTCAGTACCGACAAAATCACGCACAATACGCACAGGTAAAGCTAAATCTTGATACAGGAGCGACACACCACTGCGTTTACGTCGCTCACTCACCTTTGACCAAACTCGGCGTAAAAATGCCGCATCTTGGGATAACTCATCTTCCCCTACGCCTTCGGCGGCGGTGCGGATAATAAAACCACCGTCATCATCAACATAGGGCAAAGTAATTTGTTTGAGACGACTGCGTTCTTCTTCAAGTTCAATACGCTGGGAAACACCAACATGGCTAGAACCTGGCATAAAGACTAAATAACGGGAAGGCAGCGTGATATCGGTCGTTAGGCGTGCGCCCTTAGTGCCCAGCGGATCTTTAACCACTTGCACCATAATGTCTTGCCCTTGACGGACTAACTCGGCGATATCACGAACAACGAAATGACCTTTCTCAACATCGGCAACACACTCAGTGTGCGGTACTATGTCGGACGCATGTAAAAAAGCCGCTTTATCTAAGCCAATATCGACAAAGGCGGCTTGCATACCGGGTAACACACGGCTGATTTTACCTTTGTAAATATTACCCACTAAACCCCGTTTCATACGGCGTTCAATATGGACTTCTTGCAGCACACCATGCTCAACTAAAGCAACGCGCGCCTCAGATGGAGTTACGTTGATCAGTAATTCTGAACCCATCTTGCGCTGTATTTTATTTGGATTTAAGCGACTGGTATTCACGACTCACCCCATTCGGGAAACTAGATTAATTAATCGAAGTTACAAACTCTCTAAGCATGAAAACCGAATAAAGGAACAAGGTCAACGTCATTGGAGTACTCGATTCAGAGCCCTAAACGCCAATAAGGTTCATTCTAACCTCAAGCCAAAATCGCAATATAAGCAACCAGCAGCAGTTAAATAAAGCCAACTTCGGCTAACAACTCACGCGTTTCAACCAGAGGTAAACCTACAACGCCAGAATAACTGCCTTCAATTGCAGCCACAAAGCAACCGCCGAGCCCTTGAATGCCATAACTGCCCGCCTTATCCATGGGCTCTTTTGAAGCCACATAAGCCTCAATGTCAGCTGTCGATAAAGCGCAAAAACGCACTTGTGTTTCGACTAAGCGCACTGAAGTTTTTAAGGTTGAGTCAGACTCGCCTGCTTTGTAGGTCAGTGCCACAGCCGTCATCACAGTATGCGTTCGGCCAGACAGTTCACTGAGCGTTTGCTTAGCATCGGCCACATCCTGCGGTTTGCCTAATATTTGATTTTCAAGCACCACGATAGTATCAGAACCTAATACAGCAGGCTGTGACATATCTGCGCATAATGCCAGTCCAGCTTGGGCTTTTTCAGCTGCTAAACGTCGAACATAATCCCTTGGCTCTTCGCCCTGTTGCACAGTTTCATCAATATCCGGTGCCACTTGCGTGAAACTAAACTCAGGACGACCGAATCCAATCTGTGCCAATAATTCTTTGCGACGTGGCGAAGTTGAAGCTAAAACTAAATCCACAGTTAACGAACCTTATAATGACGTCGAACCCGACGTAAAATCCAAAATATCCAAGGCCAGATCACTAATCCTGAAATCGCAGGTAAAAATAGATCTGTTTTGAAAACAGCCTCTTGCATCACAAATTCCACCCAGTAAATCACTAAGTGATAAATACAAATCAGTAGCATGATCACTAACGACTGCTGCCATTGAGGGAAGTTTCGCAAACGCTGGCAATGCAAGATAGCAATATAAATAACCAAAGACATGGCTAAAGAGCGCACACCTAAGGTGGCTCCCAATAAAATATCTAATACTAGGCCTAAAACCCATGCGGTTAAGATGTTGTATCTGTGGGGTAATGCGATAGACCAATAGAGAACAATCATTAATAGCCAGTCTGGACGCCAAGCATCAACAGCACTTGGTAAAGGCATGATCTGGCTGATCACGCCGATAAATAATGTCACCCAAACAATAAAGCGCCCATTGGCGGCCTGAAAACTCATTAATGCACCTCAGCCACAGGAGGAGTGGTTTCCGTTGACGGTTTGGTCGCAGGCGCGGTCACAGGTTTAGAAGCCTCTGCTGGCGTGACACTTCCGCCAGCAGGAACAGCGCTATCTGCTTTTGATACATTATCGCTCGATGAATGATCCGCAGCAGGCACGGTAGGCTGACTCGGTAAAGTCACACCAGAATCGGGAGATGGCCAAATCAACAATAAATAACGAATACGATCTAAAGCCGCTAAAGGCTGGGCGGTGACTCGAGCGTAACTTTGACCATCTTCAGTCAACACTTCCATTACCCGCGCGACCGGATAACCTTCCGGGAAACGATTCCCTAAACCTGAGGTGACCAGCAAATCGCCGACACGAATGTCAGTACTCTTGGCCACATGGCGCAGTTCTATTTCATCTAGCTCACCCGTACCATTGGCAACAAGGCGCACATCATTACGGGTGATACGCACAGGTAATCCGTGTGATACATCGGAGAGCAATAGCACCCTACTGGTCATTTCACTGACTTGTACCACTTGGCCAACAACCCCTTGGGCGTCGACCACAGGCTGCCCAACAAATACACCACTGCGTGAACCATGGTTTAGTACCGCATAGTGATGGAAAGGATCGCTAGCAACCTCCAATACTTCAGCCACCATTTTGCGCGAATCAAGGTAGGCTGGTGAGCCCAACAGTGCGCGTAAACGTTCATTTTCTTGGCGTAAGTGTTCGAAACGCTGTAAGCGTTCACTCATCAGCAGTTGCTGCCTGAGCAGCTCTTTATTCTGCAACGCTAACATATTGCGGGTGGCAAAACTTTCAGACGACCAGTCAAGTGCAACACCGGGCACGCTCGCTAAATACTGCAATGGACTAAAAAAAGAGGATAACGATTGCCGTACAGGATCGAGGCGATGATTAGCAACGAGCAAAGCCACCGACAAAATAATTGCCAGTGTCAGACGGAATTGGTTTGAAATACCACGAACAAAAATTGGCTTCATAGGAAAGCTAAGGCGGTGATTAACCGCCCCATACCGAAGTTAAATTAGGTTTCTTCGGAGAACAGATCGCCGCCGTGCATATCAATCATTTCGAGGGCTTTACCACCGCCACGTGCTACGCAGGTCAATGGATCGTCCGCCACCATTACAGGAATTCCGGTTTCTTGCATTAATAAACGGTCTAAATCACGCAATAAAGCGCCGCCGCCAGTTAACACCATACCGCGCTCAGAAATATCTGAAGCTAATTCTGGTGGAGATTGTTCTAACGCCACCATCACAGCACTTACGATGCCAGATAATGGCTCTTGTAAGGCTTCTAAAATTTCATTGCTGTTCAGTGTAAAGCTACGAGGTACACCTTCTGCCAAATTTCGGCCGCGGACTTCGATCTCGAGCACTTCATCGCCAGGATAAGCAGTGCCGATAGTGTGCTTGATACGCTCAGCCGTAGCTTCACCAATCAAGCTCCCGTAATTACGGCGGACATAGTTGATGATCGCATCATCAAACTTATCACCGCCGATACGTACAGAAGACGAATACACTACACCATTAAGTGAAATAATCGCGACTTCAGTGGTACCACCACCGATATCCACCACCATAGAGCCGGTCGCTTCAGATACGGGTAAACCCGCACCAATCGCAGCTGCCATTGGCTCTTCAATTAAATACACTTCGCGAGCACCAGCGCCCATGGCTGATTCACGAATAGCACGGCGTTCTACTTGAGTAGCACCAACGGGCACACACACAAGCACGCGTGGACTTGGACGAAAAAAGCTATTGTTATGCACTTGTTTAATAAAGTGCTGCAACATTTTCTCCGTCACATAAAAATCTGCAATGACACCGTCCTTCATTGGGCGGATAGCTTGGATATTGCCTGGCGTTCTGCCTAGCATTTGTTTAGCTTCTGTGCCGACCGCGGCAACAGATTTCTGACCGGAGCCACTACGCTCACCACGTATAGCAACAACAGAAGGCTCATTGAGGACTATGCCTTCGCCACGAACATAAATTAATGTGTTAGCTGTACCCAAATCGATCGATAGATCATTAGAAAAAATGCCGCGTAGCTTCTTAAACATGTAACTAGCCTGTATTCTGTGGAGTCAGAAGAAAAGAAAAATCAGCTAACTTTATCAATGCCACCCTGATTCCACAAGACCGAGGAGGTTAACAATCGCTAATGAAGTGATTTTTTTTCAAATCGCCACGTAAAAAACAGTATTTAAGCGGAAAATACTGTTTATTGACGAAAATATCAGCAACAAAAAACGAGTAAACATACAATTCAGCAACAAATATCAAACTAAGGCATTGCATTTAGAATCTGTTACAAGCGTTTTCGTCGACTTCTAATAAGTAAAATGGCAGCCCATTTCAAGGGAAAGCCTGAGTTCAATTTAATGAGAGAAATAACTCAGATTAGTTTACCTCACGCCAATAGATTATTTTGTCATGCCCTCGATAACGACCAAAATACGCACTTGCCCGCGGTTCAGTGACCGCTGTTGGCGATACGCCATTCCAATTCCAGTACCATTCTAGCCATGTCGGCACATCCAAGGGCGCCGTCACTTGGCCGCGGTATGGCAACCCACTTGTTGTAACGGCTTGCCAGAGCAACTCAAATTGGCCAGCTTGGAATGTTGCAGTCCCGCCAGAACGCACAACACTTTGTCCCGCCACTAAGTCGGGATCAAAATTGTAACCCAGAGCGGAATTATCAACCTGCGAACCCAAAGCATACACTGCCGTTGTGCAGTTATCGGCAGTATTTAAGGCCCAGCTGCTGCCATTCCAATATTCGGATCGAGTCGGCATACGCAGTATTTCTGTCTCAGGACCATAGGTGTTATCCATCACCACACGGCCATGACGAAGGGTTTGAGTGCTGATTTTCTTAGCATTACAGTTAGTGCAAGTGCCTGTAGATGCCGCATCCATGTCTGGTGAGGCCACATAGCTGTAAAGCCCATTCGGCCGAGGATCGTTATCCATCAATTGCACGCCAATATCGAGCAGCTCGAAGGGACCATCCTGATACAGATTCGTCGCCACATTTGGGGTCACCCGACTAAAGTTAGCTTGGTAAGAAGCATCGACTGTCGCCACACCTTGATTCCAACTATCAGCCTTTATAGGTAAGGCACTTAAGCGACTCTGTAAATCGACACCATTATTGTTGTTTTCTCCCACTAATTTGGCAGTGGCGAGTGAAAATGGCGGGAAATAGTTTTTCGTTATATCCCCCGCGATATTTAAAGCGCTGAGCTCCATCGACATAGGAAACAGCTGATCCATATAGCTAAAGCCGCCACAGGCAGGTATGACCGATACGTTACTGACTAAAAATCTATCGGGCACAAAACGGCCAATATTAGCTGAATATCCAATTGGAATATTTAAGCTGCTTGCCGTCCCTAAATAATTTGGGCTCGCCTGCGCTGCAATTTGGAATACTCCAACTTCGCTGATGGTCTGATTACTGATGGTATTGAGATTATTGGCCTGCGCCGAGTGGCTATAGGATGCCACGCCTAACGTCCCATCAAGTCCGCCGTTGGCAATGCTTGGCGCAACGACTTTGCTGGCAAGCTTCATCTGCGCATCACTAAAGTTAGGCGTGGATAAGTTGACCGAACAAAAGTCCAGATCGCCATCTTTTTCCCATGCCATAGCTTGCACCGTCATGCCAAAGGTTTGACCCGCTTTACGATAAACATTACACGTCATATTCGCACTTTGGCAACTGGCACTGACGTCCACAGGCTTAACACACAATCCCGCGGGTATGCTGACAAATTGGTCTGAACCGGCCATGACTAAGCCCTGTTCATCACCAGTACCTGTATATTTTGCATCTAATTGTAATTTACCTGCATCAGGGTAATTGACTGAAATGCTTGCTTGTCCGTTGGTATCAAACAGCAGGTTCACCGCCGTAGGCAAGGCACTCGAGGTGCCAATTGCCGTATTGTTGATGGTGACGGCTTTAGGCGAGATAGGCGCGCTTGGCGTTTGGTAACTGCTCCAGAAATTCAGCGTTTTGGTCTGGCTTTGGAAGCTTGGGACACACTGCTTCGTCACATCGGATTTTTTCACCGCTTTGACTAACACTTGCTCGGGGCGATTCGCACGCTTATCGGGTACATCGAATACAAAACCACTGTCGGCAAAGGTGAGTGAACAATTGTTCTCACTCAAGCCACCATTACCAATACGGCAAAGGGTTTTGCTTAAGGGTTTAGTGGTGGGATTAGAGCCCTTCACCCCTAAAGTCACTACACCGGGAGTATTTCGCCTCAGTTGCAGTTGCGCTGTGCCACCGCTAAAACTCACTTGATTACCGCCAACCCATACGCCATCTGCCGCAGAATCAGGTAATAAGGTTGCGCTAAGAGGTGCAGTAAAGGGTTGACTACAACTCGCATTTGCACAGGCTCTAATCGTTACCGTCTCAGCATTACAGGTCAGACCTTGACCCGTATGATCAAACTCAAAATGATCGATCTGAGCACCAATAGGATTCGATTTTAACGCACAAATTTGCACGTTATCGATTTCGTGGTTGTTATTTGAGCCCCCCGTTGAGCCCGTTAAAGACAATAAAAAATCACTTGGAATGGCAGCCTGACCAATTTGTGCAGCGACGTTAAATGCGGGAACTAAAGTCACAAAACCCGAACCGGTATTACGCTCAATTTTCACAATAGATTGATTCGCGGCTTGCGAATCAATTGTAATTTTATACCTGTGCGCAGGCGACACATTATTGCCGTCTACCGCAGGCGATAAGCAACTACCGTTCGTATTAGTAGTGCCATTACTACAAGCGCCGCGTAAATAATTATACCCTGACGTGCCGACACCCGAACCGCGAACCGCAACGGACTGGCGTCGTTGGCCGACATTAGAACTACCGCCTTCACCAGAGAAGTTACCGAACTCATCAATACCAAACCCAAGCCAACCACCCGCGAACCCATTAATACCAGGTTTATAACCGTAACCCAATGGACCGCCAAAGGCGCCAGGCTGCGGCGTTATAGAAGCATCAGATAACACTACCGCAATGCCGTCGGCACCATTGCCACCATAGGCATAGTGATCAAACTGGATCTCCACTAAGTTAGCTTTTCCAGGAAAGAGTCTTTGATAGGTAGATGCCGTAGATTGGTCAGATTTAGCTTCGGTTAAGCGTAATCGACCTCCTTGGATAGAAGGAGTAAATCCTCCACTACTTTTAGAAACAACCCAGTCATTACTCAAAGTGCTTTGGGAAAAATTATCATTGAAACATTGCAATACTGGAACAGGGCTACAATCTGGCACTACATTTATATTGGAAGCATTACTATCAAACCTAACACTACTGCCACCATTTAAACTGATGTTTTTAGCTGTGATAGCGCCATCTAAATAAGAACTCCCCTCAAGAACTACATCTTTTTCTGAAACCACATAAGACTTTAATGATGCTCCACCATTAAGAGTAAAACTAGAGTAACTATAAATAAGGAAATTTTCAGCTTGACCTACGGTATTTAAATCATAATGCCTGTAATCATTCTTAATAAAAAATGAAACGGTTCCAGTAGATGGGAAAACTAATGTTACTCCATTATTTATAGCTAAAGTTTCAATCCAATACTGTCCAGCCGAAAGCACGATCTGTCCTGAGGTTGCATTAAGTGACTTAATTTTATATACGCCACCAGAACTAGTAAATCGAATCGTTTTATCCGAGCCTCCTTCTAACAAAATGTTATTGTACTCTCCAGCTTCAATGTCTATTTGTTTATTGTTGTATGTTGGTGGCCCTACATTAACGGTGCTCGATGATTCACATTGAGCAAAATCTAAACGACCAGATGGTAAATCAGCAATATAATTCCCTGTACGGCACATCCGAGTCGAACCATTAGAGCGAACACATAACTTATCTGCACCATTACCAAGTTGGTTATAACTATACGTTGGTAAAGAGCCGCTATTCGGAGCGTTATACAGGTACGAAGTATTAAATGTAATAGTGCCATTAGCACTGTAATTATTAACACCTTGAGGAAAAGTATCACTCCAATCCGCTTTTACTGTATGAGTTAACATAGAAAAAACGATAAATAAAATGGGGGCTAGCCACTTAACTAAGATTTTATTATAACTCATCATCAAATGCTTAGTCTCCACGGGCTTCTACCTCAACTTGTCGGCTAACACGGGTCTCGCCGCTTTCGCATACCGCTGTACTTTTGATTAGATATTGAGTGACGGCGCCTACCTTATAGACGTTGCAAGACACAGTCACCGCGCAAGCATGAAAGCCGACGACATCGGGCGGCGTCCAAGAGCTTGAAACACTTGTGCATGTCGCCGTAGCGTTCGCAGCTGCATTTAGCGGGAATAATTGTGCCAATGCGGCGTCGGCGCCACTGTTAGCGGCGGCAAAGGCACGAGTCCCCCACACCTCCTGGGTTAATCCAGTATCCCCATCCTGCACAATATTGATCAGGACTGACGCCAGTAGAAACATCACGGTAATCACAAACACGCCAATAATCAATGCACTGCCGCGTTGACGCGCAGGTAAAGCAGTTCGTTGCAACCTTGCTAGTGATGTTCTGGGTAAGATTCGCATTACCGAGTGATGACCTGTCGATTGACGATATAAATTAAGGGACATTGATCACCTGCACTTGATGTCGATATTGGAACGTCTCACCATTAACATTAAACCGCGGTTGTAAATGCACCATGGCATTATTCACTAGGCTAGATGGCGTTAAAATCAGCGGTAAATCAGCACCATTATTTAAAACATTTGCCACACTTTGCGCCATTAGCACGCCCGTGCCCATAGTGGCAGGCATAGCGGCAGGATTTGGCTGAATGGCATTAAAGCTATAACCAGCATAACGCAATAATTGTAATTCATTGCCGCTTGGCCCCTTTTCAAAGCAATAGCTCACTGGACTCGAACCAAAATAGATCCTTTGTCGTGGTGATGCTTCTGCAAAACGTGTTGGCGCAGTAAAAGTCAGCGTCACTTGATGATCCAAAGGGGAAGGCGCAGTAGCAATCGTTTTAACCTGTGCCCGCTTTTGTCTCGCGCTGCTATACACATCGGCATCAATCAAGGGATAGATCCAAGCGAATTGATTCACACGAATCGCACTCACCGTATTATCTAGAATAACTATCCCAGTGCTCGCGGCAGCAGCAGGCACAATTGGCATGGTTAGATAAGTCGTGCTGGCTTCGATAGGCACAAATTCAATACATTGATAGGTTAGCGAATCAGTATTAACTCGCAGGCTATTAGGCAAGGCACTACGCAACTCACGGGTCATTCGCTCAACAGCAAAACGGCTCTGACTGAGCACTTGATCGACTGAACTCGACTCAACAAAAATCCGCGTACCAAAAATAATAAAACTACTCACCCCGACCACGAGAATCCCCAGAATCAAGATAACAGTGACCATCTCGACCAAGGTAAAACCTAGTGTGGATTTTTTATTAACCGCAGATAAAGGTGAGGCCATCAGTAATTACTCCTCACCATATTGTAAGTAATCACTTCGTTGTCGGGCGTAGTCACATTAATCGTCACTAGCTTAGTATTGGACACTGCGCCATAAGCAACGGTGACGCTTAAGCGATAGTTAGGATAAGCATTTGCATAGGTTTGGGTCGAATTGAGCATAGTCGCGGTTTCATTTAAGCCGTTGTAATCATCCACATCGTTAAAGTTGTTACGACTCTCACCGAACTCAGGGCCTAATAACGTTGAACAATTACTCCCTAGCGGACTACCACAGGCCGGCGTTCCACCATTGGCATTAGTGTTTTGATCATAACGCTTGCCCCAGATTTCATTCATCACCGAATGGGCAAGCTCAGCACTGCGTACTCTATGTAAGGTACTGGCCGCACGATCAGCTTGTGGGAATAACATGCTGGTTAGCATCACTATTGCAATGGCTATCACCAGCATGCCAATCACTAATTCGATAAGGGTAAAACCCAACAGGCGGGCTTGAATATGGCCTTTAGAGAGAGCATTACTTCGCATAAATATAGCCCTCGGAGGATATATTAATCATCACAGTGTCATTTGCGGTCACGCGAATACAATCACCATTACAGCTTGGAAAAAGTCGGCCATTGATATCGAAATCAAGGGTAAAGTTGCTGCTGTTAGAGCTCACTAGCACTAATTGAGCACCACCTTGAAAAACTTGGGTATAAAGCGGGTTTGGCGATAATGCAGTACCAGAACAAACCGCCCCATTTCGGGCAGAGAATTGACTCACTTGATAGCCAGTGCCAGAAACAGTTACACGAAAACATCTGTCGGTATTATTGAGCGCTTTTTGCTGTACTTGACGCAGCTCGCTAATGAACTCGTTACGTAAACTATAGGCACTGTAGGAAGACTGAGTAAACAGGCGTGGCAGTACAACCACAGCAAGAATTGAAATCAAGATGATGGTCGTTACTAATTCTACTAAAGTAAATCCGGCCTGTTTTGACATAGAGAATTTAAGCATCACTCGCGTTAATTGCTGATTTCATGTACTAGGTTCAGTTTCTGCCAACGATATGATTAACGCAAATAAATGTCGGAAAACTCTTGGCGGACTCATTTATTTAAAATCATGTAAGAACCGTATTTTATCTAAAAAAAAGGCCTGCTAGGCAGGCCTTTAAGCATTTATAGACTTAACAGCCTGTTACTACTGAAGTCACTGTAATTGGACCGTATGCAGTCAAACCATTTACGTATTGAACATAACACTGTCCTGCAGGCGTAGCTTTAGGGCTGACTTGTCCTTGAGGATAGAAATAAATGCTCTTACTTGCACTATCTTCCAGATAGATCCACTCACTTGATGTTCCGCTAGCAGCTGTTGCGGCCTTAATATCCAAAGCATTTTCCAAGGAATCTGTCCATACAGGTGTTGCATGTCCATAGTTAATCAAAACTGTTTTACCTGTAGATACACTAACAGATGGCGGGGTTGTGGCTGTTGAAGCAACTGTATTATTACCCGCAATTAATGACTTTGAGTTGATAAGCGTATCCGCACCTTTAATTGCTGCTTCTAGACCTTTAACAGTTGAAGCTCGAGCATCTGATTGTAGATTGATAAATTTAGGCGCCGCAGTCACAGCTAAAATGCCTAAAATAATAATAACAACCACTAATTCAATTAATGTAAAACCACTTTGCTTTTTCATTGACAATCCTTACTTAACAACCAGATGACTCAACATGATATTTAGGAAGATTACTAGAATCAGCCTGTTTATATTCAACCCAACATTTAACCGTATCTGAAGGCGTCAACTTTTTAGGATGAATTATTGCTGGAGTTGTAAGCGTCGTTGTGACCGCTGGCGCATCATCAATAGTCCACTCATTTGTGGTATCTAGATCAAGTACAACAGCCATATCTACTGCAGTTTGTTTAAGATATCCATAAACACCGTTAACTTTAACATCGTTAGTTGCATCAGAATCACCTTTATCATCGATGATAATAATAGATGTCGCCTTGCTCTCCACTCCCTGAATAGCCGCCTTAGAATAAACGAGCGAATTAGCACCTTGTAAAGAGGCTTTAACACCATTCAAAGTGGATGCGTATGCATCAGATTGAAGATTGATAAACTTAGGTGCCGCTGTGACAGCAAGAATACCTAAGATGATGATCACTACTACTAATTCTATTAAGGTAAAACCTTGTTGTCTTTTCATTCGAAACTACCTATTCAATAAAAATTATTAACCTAAGCTAACTTGAAACCTTAGTATCTAAGGGTATGGTGATTGTGGGGTAAAGCTTAACACTCTGCCCGTGCCTGGGTTATACACTATTCCCTTAGCACCTACCGTTGTTAAATCAGGGGCAGGAGTGGGTACACCATTCGTTTGATTTAGCACCAGTGAAGCCACTTGGTGATAAACACATAAATCTAAACCTGCGACGACTGCGCCAGTAATTGAGTTAGCACTGCCGCCTGCGGCGTTAATAACACGAGCGGTATAACGTTGATTACGTGCATCTTGGTTAAATAATACGTTACGTGGAGCACTCTGCAACACAGTGTTAAACACTTCTTGGCAACTGGCATTTGTCATAGCTGTCGCACTGGTTACTGAAGTTCCCGTTGGATAGCCAAAACGTGTATCGACATTTACTGTGTTACCATCGAGGATAACGCTGCTATTTTGACGCCCATCAACTTCCCACTGAGAACGCACAAAGCTAACTGCAGTCGATAAACCACCCGCAACACCGTCAACACTGGCATCTTCAGCATCATCGGTGACATTTAAGAATCGTGGGATCGCAGTTGCGGCGAGTAAACCCAAAATCACAATCACAATCACAAGTTCGATTAATGAGAACCCTGTTTGCTTAGTTTTCATATATATGTCCCCAGACCTCAGAAATTTTATTCTAACAGTTAAATCAATTTTAAAAAGCCATTGAGTTAACAATATTTTACGGAGCAGTCAAAAAAATGACCCTGCCAGAGTTCAGTTGATAGCCTAAACTATCGCCATTTTTAGACCGATAGTGGCAGCTATTATCCTTAGCCAAATAATCCGCCTCTAGACCTAAATTATCAGTTTCAGCGCCCATTAACTGTTGCCACAAATCTTGGCAGCCTTGAGCATTTAAGTGCTTAGGTTGTGGCCATCCTAAATCATTGATATCGACAACACTCGACTCAGTTTCTGGGGAGGGATTATCAAATACCTCCCAGTTCAACTGCAATTGCGCCGGCTTACCCAAAGACAACCACTGGGAACGCACCATCACCAGCACATTTAAAAAACGGGCGTGTTCCACTTCCAATCCACGAGCCGCTATTTGCGGTAGCGTAAAAAAGTACTTAGCTCCGATCACCGCCATGATAACCAATACAATTCCAATGGCGATCATACGTCCATAGATACGTAATAGATCGCTTTCAGCCTTTTGCTGAGTCTGCATTTAACCTCAGTCCCACGTATAAGATAGGAAATAAATATTATCCATATCGCTTACTTACCGCCTTTGACCACATTGAGCATATCCCACATTGGCAGATATATCCCCAAGGCCAACACTAAGACAATCACGGCCACAAAACCGATCAAAATTGGCTCCAATTTCGCGGTGAGGTTCTTTAAATCATAGTCTACTTCGCCCTCATAGAAATCTGCCGCATCATTGAGTAATTGATCGATTTGCCCCGTTTCTTCGCCCACAGCCACCATTTGCAGCACTAGTGGCGTAAATAACTTGCTCTGATTCGATACCCTCAGCATAGAGTCGCCAGACTCTATGCCACGGCGCATACCGACTATCTTGTCGTGCATATAGGCATTATCTACCGCGTCGGCCACTAAACTTAAGGCCTGCGTCATCGGTACGCCCGCACTGAGCATCATAGAGAAACTGCGACAATAACGGGCTAACGTCGAACGCTCAATAATCGACCCTACGGCGGGAATATGTAACTTCCACTTATCCCACTGCTTCTCACCTTTTTCCGTATGGTGCCAGTAACGAATGCCAATAATAGTGCCAATCAGCGCCACCAACATCAGCGCCCAATAATTCACGAATAGATTTGATGTACCAATCAACACTTTTGTCGCCCACGGCAAGTCGGCGCCAAAGCGAGAAAACATCTCGGCAAACTTAGGGATCACCATGATATTGAGGATCACCATAGCGAGCGCAATCGCAATCAATACAAACATGGGATAACGCATGGCCGATTTAATTCGTCGCCGCGTCTCTTGCTCACGCTCGATATAACCTGAAAGTTGAATGAAGGCATCTTCTAACTTACCCGTGTTCTCCCCCACGTGCACCATAGAAACAAACAAAGAATCAAACACATCGGGATGTTGATTCATGGATGATGACAAGGGTCGCCCTGCGGTGAGCTGCTCAGAAATATCATTAAGCGCATCTTTCATTCGCTGGGAATGCGCCGTTTCAGATAAGCCTGCAATCGCCCGCAAAATAGGAATGCCAGAACGGGTCAAGGAGTACATTTGTCGAGTAAAAATCTGTAATTCTTCTAACGCGACTTTGCCACCAAATAACTTAGTCAGTGAGAACGACTTAGCCACTTTGGCGACTTTGACTTCAAGGGGGATAATGCCACGCGCCAATAGCATGTCAGCAGCGGCACTTTCCGACGCGGCATCCAATTGTCCCGTAACGGATTGACCTTGACCACTGCGTCCACGGTATTGATAAATTGGCATAATTACGCCTCAACGCCTTGTTGGCTGATAATATCCTTCGACAAAGGTATCTGAGATTCACTCACGTCTTCCACCAACTTAGCGACCTCTTCAATCGTCGTCATGCCTTCGCTCAGATATTGCAAAGCAGACTCAGCGAGCGGGGTGAAGTTAGGACTCTGCAACGCGGCTCTGGCAAAATCCTGCGGATTACCAGTACGCATAGCATCGATCATCTTTTCGTCTAGCTCGAGGATTTCAAAAATACCAATACGGCCACGATAACCACTGCCATTACAACTCTGGCAACCCGTGCCAATTCTAAAATTCGCATGGGTAAAATCTTTGCGGCTCACACTACTCAGCCAGGCTTTTTCCTGCGGTGTCGGTTGATACTCTACCCCACAGTTATGGCAGACACGGCGCACTAAACGCTGGGCAATAATCACCCTTAAGGCACTAGCAACTAAATAACTCGCAGCGCCCATATCGAGTAAACGCAGCGCACTGGTGACCGCATCGTTGGTATGCAAGGTCGATAGCACAAAGTGACCCGTTAATGCGCCCCTAAGACCAATCTCCACGGTTTCTTGGTCACGCATTTCCCCCACCATGATGATATCGGGGTCTTGACGTAAGGTGGTGCGTAATACATTTGAAAAGTTTAAGCCAATCTTATGGTTAACTTGTACTTGGTTGATCCGCGGCAATTGATATTCAACTGGATCTTCGACCGTGATGATCTTACGGTCGGCGGTATTGAGCTCGCTCAAAATACCGTACAAGGTGGTCGTTTTGCCGCTACCCGTTGGACCTGTGACCAGTAGCATGCCGTGGGGACGTTTAATCTGTTTACGAATACGCGCCAAAATAGCAGGCGGCATACCGGTTTCGTTTAAGGTCAATAAACCCGCTGATTGATCGAGTAAACGCATCACCACAGATTCGCCGTGGTAAATCGGCATAGTCGACATACGTACATCGATATGATGACCTTTGATTTCCATATGGAAACGACCATCCTGCGGCAAACGTTTCTCGGAAATATCGAGACCCGCCATCAACTTAAGTCGCAATACTAAAGCCGCGGCAATATTAACTTCATTCAGAATCGTTTCATGTAGCTGACCATCGATACGCTGGCGAATACGTAAGGCTTTATCACCGGGTTCGATATGGATATCCGAGGCGCGCATTTGCACCGCATCTTCAAAAATCGACTGCAGCAACTTAACCACTGTGGTTTCATTGTCACTGTCGCCCGACGTGAGGCTGGCTAAATCGAACATCTCGTCGGCAGCGTATTCTTCTTCGAGTTTACCGGCAATCTGAGCAATTTGGTCTGTACGGCGATATAAGTTATCAAACGCTTGCAGCAGTTGCTGCTCGGGCGCTACCGCTAACTTCAAACGCTTAGGTGCGATAAGCATTTCGAGGTGATCGAGCGCCTGCAAATCCGCGGGGTCGCTCATTGCAACCAATACGCTATCGCCCCGGTCTTCAACCGCTAAAGCGCGGAAACGTCGTGCTTGCACCTCAGGAATAAGATGCACCACTTCCGCAGGGATAGGCATTTTACTGATATCCAGCAAAGGCACATTCAATTGTTGCGACAAGAACTGCAATAACTGATGTTCGGTAATCGATTGCAGATCAATGAGGGTTCGGCCCAGTTTTTTGCCCGTATTGCGCTGCTCTGCCAACGCCTGTTGCAACTGCGCTTCAGTAATAATGGTTTCCTGAACTAACAGATCGCCCAAACGCATTTTTAATCTGGGTTTCATTGGCTATCTCCTAGCTGAGTCAAACGTTGTTCGATAAAGGCACTCGCCTGCGCCGATAAGCCTCTATGGCCTAAAGCCGTCCGATAGGCTTGGCGTGCTTGGGGAAATTGTTGCTGCGAATCGAGCGCATAGGCCAGCCCCATCCACCATTTAGCCTGTTGAGGTTCTTGTTGTAATAATTGTCTATAGGCTTGTTCTGACAACGAAAACTGTCCTAACTTTTGCGCTAAATCCGATTGTGCCATCCACTTTTGTCTCGCCAGCGGATGCGTGTCAGGTATGTTGGCTAACGTCACTAATGCGAGATCAGCCTGACCAGAGGCTTGCTGAACCCGAGCAAGCAATAAGGCAAAGTCTAACTGCTGTGGGAATAACAGCATGCCTTGCTGTAACACTTCACTGGCTTTGGCTAATTGACCTTGCCCATAATGCAGCGCAGCTAACTGCTTGCGCGCTTCATGCATACTGGGATCAAAGCCTAATGTTTGCTCATAATAACTAATGGCATCTTTGAGTTTGCCATCCCTTTCCGCCTCGCTCGCTAAGGTAAACCGCTTCTGTGCCAGCTGCTTTGGGGTCAACTTCACCTCAGTAATCGCCATTTGCCCTTGCTGTTGGGGCGTGAGTCGATTAGTGCCAGCATCTGCTTTAACTTCTTGTACTTTAAGCTCATTGCTCGCGTTAAGTTCATTATCGGCGGCAACACTGGCACGTTCTGACATCATTAATGCAGAGGGTGTGGCAGCAGTGACCTCGGCGCTTCGCACACTCGATGTCACACGATTTGACTGTGAATGGCTTGGCTCGCTTGACGTATCGACTAGGTCATCTGCGAGTGCTGAGCTCTCATCTTGTTGCCGTTGTGACTCTTGTTCAACATCATGTTCTGATTCAAATTCTTGCGGCTGATTAAGTACAACGTCGTCGACACTGGGTTCAAGCTCTTCACTCTTAGTCGTAAACTCCTGCGTCGTCGCAACTTTAAGCGGTTCTTCGACGACAACGACGCTTGCTGGAGGCTGCCTCGAAGTAATCTTGTCTACCTGCACAGGCTCGATTTGAGTCTGAGTAGATTCATTTTGCCCATTTGTTTGAGCCGAAATAGTCGCTTCAGCAGGCTTTGCCATGAAAAGTTGCCAGCCATAAACCAGAGCGCCACCGAATAGCAATGACACACCACAGAGCAGCAGCCCGTTAAACGGAGCCCGCCTGCGAGCTAAATATTGCACCTGTGGCTGAGCCACGTTGCTGAGCTCATGCCCCTGCTGACGCTTATCGAGATCCTGCAGCATCTTGTTGATCACGCTCATGCAACACCCCTGAAAAAGTGTTGTAATCCCAAACCGAAAGCCACTGTCATCAAAGTGAAAAAAGGCAACCATTTCCACGATAATAATCGGCGAACACTTGCATCTTCGGTGTCCTGAATTGCGGCTTTAACGTGGGAGGTTTGCACACGAGTAGCACCTTCGCCGAAACTCAATAACAAGGCTTTATGAGCAAGAATATTGATCAATCTGGGGATCCCTCGGGACGCATAGGCTATCTGACGTGTTTCCCGTGATGTAAAGAGTGGTTCGCCCGCACGCCCTGCTATGGCTAATCGGTGGCGAAGATAAGCGTCGGTTTCATCCCATGTCAGTGGGCGAAGGTTGTAGCTAAAAGTAATACGCTGTCTTAATTGCCTAAATTCTTGGCGTTTAAGCCTGTCATCGAGCTCGGGTTGCCCAAATAACACTACCTGTAATAATTTGCGTGTCTCAGTTTCCAGATTAGTGAATAACCGCAGCGCCTCAAGACTGTCGTCCGGCAATGCCTGCGCTTCATCGAGTACCAATACGATGGCGTGCCCGTGGGCGCTCAAGGCTAAAAGCTGCTGTTGAATAAGTCCAGTGAGTTGCTGCTGGTCGATATTGCTGGTGTATTTAAGGCCCAGCTCACTCGCTACCGCCCAGCGTAATTCAGTAGGAGTGAGATAAGGATTAGGCAAATATGCGCAATGAAACTGACTCGGCAATTCGTTGATAAGCTTGCGGCAAATCAACGTTTTGCCAGTCCCCACTTCCCCTGTCACCTTGATAAAGCCTTCGCCCGTTTGTAGCGCAGTTTGCAACACTTGCAAGGCTTCCACGTGTGGCGACAGGCCGAAAAAAAATCCGGTATTGGGTGTCAGTGAAAATGGAGGTTGGCTTAGGCCAAAATGCTTCTGATACATAGAAGCTTACTTTGTCTCCGGATACCAACGATCTAATAAGGTCTTAGAACGTTGCAGCTCCGTTTTCCAAGTATCGACACCGACTATCGTAGGTTTTAACAGAATAATAAGCTCGGTTTTCTTCTTCTGCTTACTACGGTTTTTAAACAATTCACCTAGGAAGGGAATATCACCCAACAAAGGCACTTGTGATACCACTTCGATGTTTTCACTCTTCATCAAACCACCAATCACCACCACATCACCGGAAGCCGCGCGGATGACAGTATCAGACTCACGAATTTCACTCTGAGCTAAGGGTAATTCCAGCAATTCATTACTCACTTTGATATTTTTTCTCTGCTCCTTTACATCGATAACAGATGGATGCACATGCAGTAACACATTGCCGTCACTATCAATTTGCGGCGTAACGTCTAAGGCTATGCCCGAGAAAAACGGCGTAAGCTCGACTTGCGGAGTCGTCACAGGTGTTGTACCCGCAACTGTGGTCGAAGAAACGTCGGTGACAAAGTACTCATCGGAACCCACTTTAATTACGGCTTTTTGGTTATTCGATGCAGTGACCCTTGGGCTAGACAGTACATCTACATCACCTTGGGTATCTAATAGGTTGATCATAGTCGTAAAGTCAGAACCTTTAATGCTCAACGAGGTGACACCACCCATAGCCGAGGTGATTTTATCACTTAAACCTGGGCCCGCTGATGTACCAAAATTCACATTAGTATTGCCAACATGTCCCAGCACATTATCCCACTGGATACCTTGCTGATAACCATCGGATAATGTGACTTCGAGGATCTTCGCTTCTAAAATCACTTGGCGTTGCAAATGACTTTCTGCGGAATTTAAGAAAGTACGCACTTGGCGTAATTCACTAGGAAAAGCACGAATGGTCACTAAACCCGCCTGCGGCGTAACAACAACCTGACGACCGCCACCCGTTTCGCCGATTATCGAGGATAATGTCTCTTTCAACTCTCCCCAAAAATCTGTCTTAGTACGCGAACGGATAAAAGTACCGTTGCTACTATCGCTACCGCCATTACTACTCGAGTTATTGCCATTACTGCTGTTCGAGTTATTGTTATTATTCGAGCCGCTATTGTTTGAATTGTTATTGTTCGAATTACTATTGGAATTATTGCTATCCGAAATCCGTCCTGAACTCACTGACGTCACAGATAAGCCATCGCGTTCCATATAGAGATAGTTCAGCGGAAACGTCTCGGTACGCATCCCAGCAGGAAACACTCTTAGGATGCGCCCTTCGCGACTCACTTCGTAGCCGTAGATATCTTCAACCACTTGAATTGCTTCAGTTAACGTCACACCTTTAAGGGATAATGAAATCGTACCTTGCACGTCAGGATGTACGGCGACACTCAGTGGTGTACCTTGGACTAAGCTTGGAAAAAATACTTTAGCATCAACATCGTGGGCTGATACATCGAAACGACGCTCAGTTTCCAACGTGGGGGTCAAACCTGATAGCAATGCGCCTGAATTCAATTCCCGCTGAACCGCATCCGGCATAGTCGCAGGCGGTGGCGTCGTTGATGCCGTTGCCGTCGCCATTGAGGCCGCTAATTCCGCCTTACTCGCCTCCGGCTGTGGCCTATTTGTGGTCTGACACGCCACAAGGCAAAGTGAGAGCAGAGGTGTAAAGTATTTAATCGCTTTCATCTGAGGTGTATTCCCTATCTCTCTGTTATTGCTTGAAACAATGTCAATTTCCGTCCATCGGACAGCGATACATAAGTGGGGGTAATTTTAACGATACTCAGCCCCTGAACGCTGTCGCCAACAGACAATATCTTGTTATTTATCACAGCATAAGCCGTGTTTCCTGAGCTTACTATGCTGTTAAGTACAAGCGCCTGATCCTGCGTTTGACTCGCATGACCCTGCACAGCAAAGCCTTTACCGGGCAAAGTCGGGTCGCGCAGCGATTCAGCAGATACCATAGGGCTACTAACCAATAACAACACACTGATAATATAAGACTTATTTAGAAACACTGATAAAGTCCTTATTAATACTCAAGGTATAAAGTTCAATCTCAACGGTCGCTTTTGGATATTCCGCGACTTTATAGTCGAGACGCTTCCAATAAAGTTTATCTGGCATGGCCTCAACGGCTTCAACAAAGCGCAACACAGAAAAATAATCGCCCTCAAGACTCAAGCGAATACCATGGCTATAAAGATTGAGTTTTTTCTCTTCACCCACGGGTAATAAAGGGATGGGCGCTATCGACATAAACTTAATTAATTTAATCCCTTGCACTTGTCCTAGTAAATTACCCAGCAACTGCGGCATATAGTCAGCCGGCACCATATCCATCATCTGCTCATCGAGCTGGGCATCTAGGGCTTGATTCTGTTGTTGCAACAGCACTAAACGCTGTTGGTAATCTTGATTGGGATCTAACGCTAAACGTTGCTGATACAAGTCAATCTGCTGAGCCGAAATCGCGTTTTCCTGCTCTAAAGCTTTTAGCTGTTGTGAAACAGCCACATGGGTTTTCCACAGGGACTCTAAGGGTAAATAACTCAGCATGCCGACTACGGCCAGAATGGCGACTGAGATCAACACTCGCTCACGGCGACTTAGCGCATCAAACTGTTGTCCTAATTGGGCTAACTTTTGCTTCATTGCGCGGCTTCCTCCTTGTTATCGCTTTTCAAGGTAAAGGCCAAAGGTTTATCTTCACCGCGATCCATGCTCATCGACGAGAAAGCTTGCCCCTTTAAAGTCTGCGTAGTTTTAAGTTTGCTAATCCACTGCGGAATGCTTTGAGGATGGTCGGCAAAACCTTCGAACATAAAATCTTGCTCATTAATGACGATATGACTAAGCCAAACACTCGCATCCGACACGACGGCTAAATCTTTAAGAACTGGCGCAAAACCACGGCTGGTTAAGGAAGTCCTAAGACTCAATTCTCCCATGAGTAATTGCTTAAGCTCTAACTGTTGTTCCGCTAAATCGACTCGCGCAACAAGATCGGCATCGGGTTTACGCGCAGCAATTTGTGCTTCTAATGCCTGTTTTTGGGTATCGAATTGCTGCTTTTGTTGGGCAGCCAACTGCTGGGCCTGTTGTAACTCACTGACTTGCCAGTAGCTATAACCACCTAAAACCGCAAATAAGATCGCAAAAACCAAGGCGTAAGCACTTAAACGCGCAAAGGTTAATCTTTGCTTCGGGGGCAATAATGAAGGAGTGTAAAGATTAACTCGGTATTTAATCACTCAGTACCTCGATAAAATTCAGCAAAGGCTAATCCCGCCATTCGCGCGCCAACACAGCTTTTATCAATGACATTCACAGCTTGATTGAAGTTTGCCGAGACTAACTTAGCTAAAGTATCCACGGCACCATCGGCGAGGAGTTCGATAGAAGATACCGGAGCCTGTCTCAATTGACTTTCAAAATAATCCATAGAGCGCTGAATTTCTAAGCTTAAATTGTCTGCCATGCCATAACTTAACTCATCCGCTTGAGTCTTATCCAATTGAGTAAATCCGCGTACGCGACGCTGCATATACAGCTGACCTTGCTTAACCACAGTCAGTAGCAATTCTTGACCGGGATTATGGCTTACCACCAGACGCGCTTGGTTGTCATCATTAAATAGGTTAGTCACGGCTAACTCTTCGATACTAATACCGAAAAGTTGTAAATCTTGTTCATGAATGGCCTGCACCATACTCACTAGCTTAGCTTTATCCACCACCACAACATTGATTTTATTACTCGGAATGGGTGACTCAAAGTAATCCAAATGGATTTGCGGTACAGGTAGCGTGACCATGTCTTTAATTGACCACAGCAAAGCTTGGGATAACTCGACAGTATCGACATTCGGTTTATCGGTCAGCAGTAATTGATAAAGGCCTGAAGCCAAAATCAGCTGTAACTGTGCATTAGGAAAGGATTTAGCCACAGCAGCAAACGCCAATGACCAGTGCTCATCTTTCAGCTCAAAGGGTAACCACTGCTCAGCATTCTCTTTTTGGGCAGGTGCGTACACCCATAATTTATCGGCGCAGACATAGACACCAAGGCTAGTCGGTTCTGTTCTCTTCTGCCAAAAGGCTAATCGACCTATAAGACTTTTTTCCATAAAGATGCCTATAACCAACTGAATTTAAAAGCTTGAGTAGTCTCTTTCGCACAAACTTCCTGTCACTCCACTCTCCAGTGCTCCTTGACCTATGACCTGCTCGATACAGAATAAAAACCGCAAACGTCATATTTTTGGCACTGGCTAGTTTAGCCGCAAATGCTCGTATTTTATAGATAAATACGTGAATAATAGGATCTATTTGTCTCTAAGACGATATTAATCACCCAAACACTGAACTTCCCTTACTTAGCCTCTATGGGTTCACTGAAATACATTCCCTGCGCTGCGCCAACACCGAGGATTTGCAGTGTCTGCCACTCTTCAAAGACTTCTACCCCTTCGGCGCAGACTTGTACTTCCGTTCGATATAAACCGCCAATCAAACTGCGAATAAATAATTGGTTTTCTGGTCGTAAATGAATATGACGCACGATGGATCTGTGTAACTTAATTAAATCAAAATGGCATTCGCGAATGTAATAAGTACCGACAACCTGCTGACCCACATGATCGACACATAATCTCGCGCCCATTTTACGGATCATATCTAATTTAGGCTGCAACTTTTCTTGATGTTGAATAACGATATCTTCAGACACTTCGAAAATCAGTCGCGTGGTTAGATGGCGATATTCTAATAGCGTCGTTTTTAGCCATTGAGTGAAGGCTCGGCTCATTAGCGAATCCAAACTCAGATTAATACTGTATATCTGCGGCGCTGATTTCTTAATTGTTTGAGCATTCGATACGCCGTCTGCTAATTCATTCGACAATAATAACAATACCCGCTCAATAATTTGCCGTTCAACCTGTGGCATTAAGCCACATTTATTAGCCATTGGAATAAACAGTGTGGCACGGATTAACGCCCCCTGATTATCCCGAGCCCGCGTAAATATCTCTTTATGGTGTTCATTACCATCTGAATCAATTATCGGCTGGCTAAAGGGGAAAAATCGCCTTTGCACTAATGCGTTTTCTAAAAAGCTTCGCCAACGCACTGAGCCTTTGGCAAATTCTTCATCAATCGCGCCTTTGTCATACATAAACCAATTACTATTCCCCTGTAATTGTGCCGCCCTCAAAGCCATATCGGCTTCTTCAATTAACTGAGCCGCATTATCGCCTGCGGTAAAATAAGCGCATCCGAGGTGGAAAAAGTTATCGCTATTCTCAACATCAGGCAAAGGCTGGCTTAGACATATCTTGAGTAATTTGCTGGCAAATTGATCCGCTTCAATTAAGGAGATTTGCGGCACGACTATGGCAAATTGATTATGGGAGCGACGGGCAAAAATACTATTAGCTTGAGTTTGCAGTAATTGACTTATCGCATTAACAGTCGAGTTTAATAGCTCTTTCGTCACAGCTTCACCTTGGGATTGCTGCAATAAATCCAGATCATCCATTTCTAATAAATAGATCACCCCGTGGGCAAGCATAGCCTGATTATGACTAAGGGCGTCGAGACGATTATTCAAAAAGAGTCGGTTACCAATGCGCGTTTCCGCATCAAGAAAGGTATTAGAACGGATGAATTTGTCGAAACGCCCCCGCTCCTTTTGTGCGTCCTGTAACTCTTCTAACAACTTAGTCAAAGCACGGTTAATCAGCCTTGGTTTACCATTTCCGGGGGTAGCGAGTGCTTGCTCATGCTTACCTTGCAAAATCAATCGACTGCGTAAGGCTAATTCTTCAATGCCATCGAGCTGCTGTGAAAACCATAAATAACCAAAACGCACTAAGGCAGCCACGGCTAAGATACCGACCAACAAAATCAGAATTTCATACCAACTGAAAGTGTAATGCTCGAAGGGCTGAGTCAAGGTTAACTGCATACGCAAGCCTGATGTCGGCTCTAGCATATGGTCATACACCATCGCATTTTGCGTAGAAAGGTTGCCTTCATAGGCAAATAATACTTCATCTTTCAAGGTCAACCGAAAATTAACGGCATTGTAAGCAAGCAGCATGGGCGGTAGCCAAGCCTCTAGCTCCCAATCAGGTTGGTGTTGAAACTGATCGACTAACATAGTTTCGAGTTCAGCGACTTTTTGCTGCTGAAATTTATAGGTCAGCTGCACGAAACTCATCATAGCGCTCAGCAAAAATACGAAGGCGATAGCGGCTAATGACATTAACCAAAAGCTGGTTAATTTTGTAGTTAACATTCGGGTGAATTTCATCTATCCGCTATCCTGCAGGATTATTATAATTATTTGTGCGATTTTAACAGAAGTTCAACAAAAGTTGTCCGTTGATTATTCAGTAGCATAACCTAAAAGGCAACTAAGACGCTGTGACTTTAATGTCCACTTAAAAACAAAAAAGAGGCTAATTAGCCTCTTTTTAATGTTTTTACCACTTTTAGCCTAGTCGGCGTATTTAGGTAAAGTGGTGATCGCAGCCACACCAGAGTCGATAGCCGCTTGTGCAACCGCACGGGCAACATTAGGCAATAAACGTGGGTCCATAGGTTTTGGCAGCACATATTCAGGGCCAAAACTCAGCGACGTCACATTAGGGTAAGCCTTCAATACACTCGCAGGCACTAACTCTTTTGCCAGTGATGCAATTGCATGAACTGCCGCAATTTTCATCTCATCATTAATGCAAGACGCACGCACATCCAATGCACCACGGAAAATAAATGGGAAACACAATACATTATTGACTTGGTTTGGATAGTCGCTACGACCCGTACCCATGATCAAATCACTACGCGTTGCATGAGCAAGTGCAGGTTTGATTTCAGGATCTGGGTTAGAACACGCAAAAATCACTGGCTTATCGGCCATCAGCGCGACTTCTTCTGCACCAATGACGTCAGGACCTGATAGACCTAAAAATACGTCTGCGCCTTTAATAACATCAAGAAGCGTGCGTTTCTCGGTATCATTCGCAAATAGTGCTTTATATTCATTAAGATCTGTACGGCCAGAATGAATAACACCTTTAGTATCTAGCATGTAAATGTTGGCGCGATTCGCACCGCATTTTACCAGCATAGTCATACAAGCGATGGCAGCTGCACCCGCGCCCATACACACAAAAGTCGCGTCGCTGATCAACTTGCCTTGAATTTCCAGCGCATTGATCATACCCGCCGCAGTCACGATTGCGGTGCCGTGTTGATCATCATGGAATACAGGTACTTTACAACGAGCAATCAATTCACGTTCGATAACAAAGCATTCGGGCGCTTTAATATCTTCAAGATTGATACCACCAAAGGTGTCAGCAATCGCAGCAACAGTATTAATAAATTCCTCAGGCGTATTATGCGTAATCTCAATATCTGTCGAATCGATATTCGCAAAATGCTTGAACAATAATGCTTTACCTTCCATTACAGGTTTAGAAGCCAAAGGGCCCAAATTCCCTAAACCTAAGATAGCCGTACCATTGGTAATCACGGCAACCGTATTACCTTTATTGGTATAACGATACGCATTGTCAGGATCTGCAGCGATTTCGCGTACTGGCTCAGCCACACCGGGGCTATAAGCTAGGGCGAGATCGTGACTCGTTTCGGCGGGTTTGGTAAGGCAAACTGCGGTTTTGCCTGGTATGGGAAATTCATGATAATCGAGTGCTTGTTGACGAATATCTGACATTTTAAAATCCTGAAATGCGACATTTATAATTTATGAGAGTAAGACCTACCAACACACATCTAGTCTCACCAAAGGGTGATGTTAATAGTCTGGCTGGTCGGGGTAAGATACGCCAATAAGGGGAATTTATAAATAAGAGATTCATAAATTTCACTTTAGCCGCCAAATAGACACTCTAAGCTTAGTTTTATAAACTTATCTCCTATAATAAAGCTGCATTTCTTAATATGTTTTGTAGGAAACAAACATATATTTTGTAGTTACTGCGCTAGTTGTAGCGACCTAATCTCAAAAATGTTGGTTAAATTACAATATATGGCGACTAGCATATTTATCTTATAGTTAATTGCTATAAATAAGTCGAATTATACACTTGAACTCTCAATACTGAATAAGTTGACTATTTATTGAGTGAAGTCGTACCAGCTAGATATGTAGAATAAGCGGAATAAAGAAAATCGACGAATAACAAAAAGCAAAAAGGCGCCATAGGCGCCTTTTCTAGAAACAATGCAATTGCAATTATTTCTTTGCAAGCACTGCAAAGCGCTTGTTGAATTTGTCGATACGACCGCCGGTATCAACAACTTTTTGTGTACCAGTGTAGAATGGGTGACAAGCACCACATACGTCTAAATGCAGATCTTTACCAGCAGTAGAGTTTACTTTGATAACGTTACCACAAGTACAGTTTGCAGTGATGATAGCGTATGTTGGGTGGATACCTGGTTTCATTGGGGTTACCTCAAAAGTGTAAGGCCATGTCGCTCTTCCAACCCGTAGTCGGACACCACATGCATGTTAATAACAATATGTTTAGGGCGCAGAATGGTACAGCATACCTACAAGGGATACAAGTAGATTATCTGAGCGTTTGCCGGTTAATCTGTGTCTATTTTGACTTTAGTTAAGCGGCTTATTTTCCCGCTTCTTTAGCCTCAAATACCGCCCGCGCCTCTTTAGCATCAGAATGCTGATCCAAAATCATTTTCGAAGGACAAGATAGCACCGCATTGCTCTTGAGTGCATTGATTCTATTCTTCGAGAAAGCCACAGGATTTGCCTCGTAAATCGCCAACATAGCGCCATATACACTCACATCCCAATCCTTGGCATATCGATTGGCGATACGCCACAACGTCTCGCCAGCAAGATACGTTAACTGGCAATGTTCGGGCGTCTGTGAGGCCGTTTCAGCAATATTCTGTTTTTGCTCATTATTTGCCGTTTTCACTATTTCTGGAACCACAGTTTCAGTTGCAGCGTTTTCAACAGCCCCTTTTTCAACAGCAATCGTCTCAGAGGTTTTAGCAGAGAAGTTTATCTCAGTAGCCGACGTATTTTGTTTATTCGCGGCTTCAGGAAATCTAAAGCCAGTCACCACTTCTACCGTTGGCACTTTGGATTGGGTATTTGCAGCAGTAGCAACAGTCACTGCGGGCGTTACCTCTACAAGTGGCTTTGATTCTGCCACCACTTTTACAGGCTTAATGCCCACTTTATCCGCACTTTTGGGGGCGCCCGCTGTGGTGGTATTTTTAGTGTCCGAAACCGCTTTTGTCGTTAACGCGGCAGAGGCCGGTTTAGCCGCACCGAATAAATTGATACTTTTGACGTCATACCATCGGTCAAGGCGATACTCTCTCACTAAGAGTTTAGCGCTGCTATCCTTCACATCTTCAACGCCAGTGAGTAAAACTAAAAAGCGATTAATCTCCTCAACCATTAACCTTTCTTCGCCGCTAGCTTGCTGCACAACAAACTCTAAGCGCGACATATCTTGATTGTCTGCGATCACATTCACCCTGAGTTTAGGGTAAGCGCCTAATTCAAACATCCGGCTATTAATACTCACATGGGAGACTTGTGCCATGCTAGGTGCGCTGCACACCAAAGCAAGTAGACCTAATGATTTCACTATATTAGCCATTTATTTACTCTCAACTATCCTTGGTAAACCATCATTAGGGCTAGCCCTAGCCAGCCGCGCTGAGTACACTAAACCACATTCTTGTCTAAGACTTGCCTGCATATGTCATTGTTTGTCGAAGTTGCGTTACCAGTGCCTATGCGGCAAACCTTTAGCTACCGCGTACCCGAATCCTATCCTAGTACACCGCAAATAGGTGTGCGCGTTAAAGTTCCCTTCGGTCGTCAACAATTGATCGGGTTAGTCACTGGTATCACTGAGTCTTGCAGCTTAGCCCCAAAGCAAATTAAGTCTGTGCTCGAGTTTATCGACGATAAACCTTTACTGCCTGAATCACTTTATAAATTAACTCTTTGGGCTGCGAGATACTATTTTTGCAGCCAAGGGCAGATGCTAACCCAAGCCTTACCTGTGGCCCTGCGTAAAGGGCTAGATGCCGCGCCACAAAAGATCCAATTCTGGCAATTAACTGAAATAGGCCAAAATATTGCGCCCGAAGCGGTTAAACGCGCACCCGCACAGAAAAAACTACTCGAGTTACTCAAAACCGCCAGCTTAACCCAAGAAGAGGTTATCAGCTTAGACATCAGTAAAGCGGCGCTTAAAGCCCTAGAAGATAAAGGCTGGGTGGCACGCCATGAAAAAATTGCCGAGCTTAACCTCGACTGGCGCACCACACTCGAAATGGACGAAACGCCACATAAACTCAATAAAGAACAAGCCGTCGCTGTTGCCACTTTAAATCTGCAACAAGGATATCACTGTACTTTATTAGAAGGCATTACCGGTTCGGGTAAAACGGAAGTCTATCTTGCTGTACTCGAAGAAATCCTCAAGCAAGGCAAACAAGCGTTAATTTTAGTGCCTGAAATCGGCTTAACACCCCAGACAATCAATCGCTTTAAGCGCCGCTTCAAAGTCAATGTTGCCATTTTACATTCAGGGTTAACCGACAATCAGAGACTCGAAGCATGGCGCCAAGCCCGCTGTGGTCAGGCTGCAATCATTATCGGCACCCGCTCAGCCTTGTTCACACCTATGGCGTATCCCGGCATCATCATACTCGATGAAGAACACGACAGTAGCTTCAAACAACAGGAAGGCGTTGGTTATCATGCCCGCGACTTGGCAGTCATGCGTGGCCATTTAGAAGCGATTCCGGTGATTTTGGGCACAGCGACGCCCTCACTCGAAAGTCTACAAAATGCCTTAAGCGGCCGTTACCATCATTTACAATTGGGTGAGCGCGCAGGTGCGGCTAAAAAAGTGCGCCAAGGCATTATCGACATTAAAAATATGCCGCTGAAAGCCGGTATGTCAGTGCCGCTACTGAACGAAATCCGCCTGCATTTAGACGCTGGCAACCAAGTCTTGTTGTTTCTCAATCGCCGCGGCTTCGCACCAGCCCTGCTTTGCCACGAGTGTGGGCACTTACACGAATGCGACCGCTGCGACGCGTTTTTCACTGTACATCAATCCCTTGGCGAAATTTGCTGTCACCATTGTGGCAATCAATACGCCATCCCCAAGCAGTGTCACAAATGTGGCAGCACTATGTTGATGGGTCAAGGCATAGGCACAGAACAGCTCGCCGAAGCGCTGCAACAAGAGTTTCCTAAACATCCAGTAGTGCGCATCGACCGTGATACGACCCGCCTTAAAGGTTCATTAGAAACCCACTTAAATGCGATTCATAAGGGGGAATATAAAATCCTCGTCGGCACGCAAATGCTAGCTAAGGGCCATCACTTCCCTGATGTGACGCTTGTTGGGTTACTCGATGTCGATGGCGCCTTATTTAGCGCCGACTTCCGCGCGCCCGAACGTTTTGGACAACTCTATACCCAAGTTGCAGGTCGTGCAGGGCGCGCCAGTAAACCCGGCACGGTATTATTGCAAACTCACCAGAGCGACAATCCTATTTTGCGGGATTTGCTGCACCGCGGTTATGGCGAGTTTGCTCGCAGCCAGCTCAAAGAACGTCAACAAGCACTGCTGCCGCCAGCATGGCACATGGTGTTGGTGCGCGCCGAAGCGCATTTAGCCAGTGATGCCGATAACTTTCTCAACGCCTTTGCCGCGCTTTTGCCGCAAGATAAAGAATTTGAGGTGATTGGTCCTATGCCAGCGCCCTTAGATAAAAAAGCCGGCAAGTTCCGCCGCCAACTCTTATTCCAAGCTAAAAACCGCAATCGCTTGCAACAAGAGTTTGAACGTATTCATCCGCTTGTAGAACAACTTATCGAAGCTAAACGCTGCCGATGGAGCTTAGACAGAGATCCGCAGGATCTCCTCTGAGTCGAGTATTTGATAAGTATTTAAGCGCCATTTGATAAAAAATCATCGGGAAGATAGCAATTGTTAACCACAAACGGCTAAAATATGCGGTTATTCCCTGTATTCACTCTTAAAGTTAGTGCCGATTAGAACCCATGAAATCACATATCCAATCATTACTTGAACAAACTCTAGAATCCTTTAAACAACAAGGTATTGTGCCTGCTGACTTTGAAGCACGCATTCAGGTAGATCGAACCAAGGATAAGAGTCATGGCGACTTGGCAACCAACTTAGCCATGATGCTGACCAAGGTCGCAGGCAAGAATCCACGCGAATTAGCCCAACTGATCATAGATACCTTACCGGCTTCGGCTTTTGTGGCTAAGGTTGAAATCGCAGGACCAGGCTTTATCAACTTTTTCATCAACGACAGCGCCTTAGCAGATCAACTGCAAAATGCCGTCAACGATGAGCATTTAGGCATTAAATTACCGACCCCACAAACCGTTGTTGTCGATTACTCTTCACCCAACCTCGCCAAAGAAATGCATGTAGGCCATCTGCGTTCAACCATCATTGGTGACAGTGTTGTGCGTGCATTGGAGTTTTTAGGCCACAAGGTTATCCGTCAAAACCATGTGGGCGACTGGGGCACACAATTTGGTATGTTGCTGGCCTATATGGAAGAGCTGCGCGCCAAAAATGGTGAAGAAGCTCAACTTGAACTGTCTGATTTAGAAAACTTTTATCGTGCCGCTAAACTGCGTTTCGACGAATCAGCAGAATTCGCAACCCGCGCTCGTCAGTTAGTGGTTGAACTGCAATCTGGCGACGAGTATTGCAACAAACTGTGGCGCGAATTTAACGACATTTCGTTAAGCCACTGCCATGAAGTCTACGCCCGTTTAGGTGTGAGCCTGACCCGCGCCGATGTACACGGCGAAAGTGCTTATAACGCCGATCTCGAGCAAGTGGTTAAAGATTTAGATGCCCAAGGTTTATTAACCGAAAGTAACGGCGCTAAAGTCGTATTCCAAGAAGCCTTCCGCAACAAAGAAGGTGAGCCACTGCCTGTTATCATCCAAAAGGCCGATGGAGGCTATTTGTATGCCACCTCAGATCTTGCGGCAATGCGCTACCGCTCGAACGTGTTAAAGGCCGATCGCGTCCTGTATTTTGTTGACCTACGTCAGGCACTGCATTTCCAACAAGTCTTTAGCCTAGCGAAACTGGCTAAGTTTGTCCGTGAAGATATGTCATTAGAACACTTAGGTTTTGGCACTATGAACGGCGAAGATGGCCGTCCATTCAAAACCCGTAGCGGCGGTGTCGTTAAGTTAGTTGACCTGTTAGAAGAAGCCAATGTGCGCGCGCTAGAACTCGTTCGTAGCAAAAATCCTGATATGGATGAGGCCACGCTGACTGAAATCGCCCGTGTCGTTGGGATCAGCGCCGTTAAATATGCTGACTTGTCGAAAAACCGTACCAGTGATTACATTTTCAGCTTTGAACAAATGCTCAGCTTCGAAGGCAATACCGCACCTTACCTGCTGTACGCTTACACCCGTGTTGCGGGCATATTCAAGCGAGTAACCGATCTGGATCTCAGCCAAGCTAAAATCGTGCTTGAGCATGAAAAAGAGAAAGATCTCGGTAATAAGTTGGCGCAGTTCGGTGAGATCCTCAATCGTGTTGTCGATAAAGGTCAGCCGCATGTACTGTGTGCTTATTTATATGAATTAGCAGGTGCTTTCTCTAGCTTCTACGAAGCTTGTCCAGTGCTTGCCGCCGATAATGACGCGCAAAAGAACAGCCGTTTATTACTTGCGCAACTGACGGCTCGTACGTTACAAAAAGGCCTAAATCTACTCGGTATTGAAACCTTAGAGCGGATGTAAGCCATGAGTAATCGCGATTATGCCAATAGAAGGCCGCAGTCGGGCGCTAAACCGCGCCCAATCCGCGCGACTCGCCCAACTCGAGCAAAGCCTTC
Source organism: Shewanella oncorhynchi (assembly GCF_030848765.1). NCBI lineage: Bacteria > Pseudomonadati > Pseudomonadota > Gammaproteobacteria > Alteromonadales > Shewanellaceae > Shewanella > Shewanella oncorhynchi. The sequence continues at coordinate 544,155 of NZ_CP132914.1, read as the reverse complement.
ACAATCTAAATCGGCGCCGCGTAAGAAGCTGCCGCTGACCTTGATAGGCTTTGTCATACTCGCAGTGGGTTGTTTCGTCTATTTCCTGTCAAGCATTAAAGATAATGCTAAGCAAGAAGTGAAGCCGATACCCGCTCCAACCAAGAAAACGGAAGTACAAGTTAAGCCTCAAGAGACAGCAGTGCTCACGCCTAAGGTCAAAGAACCTGAACGCCAAGCGGTCGTTATCCCAGTAGAGACAACTGAAACTGCTGAGCTTATTGTTCCGCCAAAGAAGGATCCTAATGCTCTGCCACCACAACCAAAGGAAGAATGGACCTATCTCAACGAGCTTGAAAATAAGCATGTTGAGGTCGATATTCCCGATATTGTTGCGAGCAGAACACCGATGCAATATCAGTTGCAGTGTGCTTCTTTCCGCCAAGAATCACAGGCGAACGAGATGAAAGCCGTCATCGCTTTCCAAGGTTTAGAGGCGCAAGTGAGACAAGTCGAAGGTACGACTGGCGTATGGTACAAGGTTGCTTTAGGCCCCTTCGAGCGTAAACGTGATGCAGAGCGTAAACGTCATACACTGCAAAAAGCGGGAATTAATGGTTGCCAGATTCTGGCGATTCCTAAATAAGGCTTTAGCCTACTTCTGATAGACTATTAAGAATAAATAGCGGCCAGCGTTTTATCGCTCGTCGCTATTTTTTTGTCCGTATAACATGACTCACGCATTGACTCTGCCCGCCCATAAAAACTCAGTTTTAAACAACAACTCATTTCAAATTTGCTGATCTACTAAATTTATAACCCATTATTTGTAAACAACAAAATCCTTTATTAAGAAAGATTAATATGCAGTTTAATTGACCTAGATCAAACTTAGGCGTATCTCTTAATTAACAGCAAGACCGCTGTATCTGTGTCAAATCCAACCTCAGGGTGAAGTATTATGAATGCATTAATCGAGATAGAAGCCACCGAATTCAGCCAACTGTTCAAGAGTGGCGACATGCTGGGAATTAGGATGTTTATGGAACATGTGCGCATGCCGCTGGATGTTCAAGACAAGATTTATGACGAAATTTCTGCGCTTCAGCAATTAGAACAAAACCAAATTGCCAAGCTCATTGAAACCCACGCCCATTCCCAAATTCATGAACGCCTAGCTTATTAGCCTTCCATTCAATGAAAAATTTATCTATGCCCAACTGCAGCTTCTGGCGGTTCATTCAACAGAAGCTGTCTAACCCCCACCCACTCTCCATCACACAGAATCAAATTTCAGCCAAAAAATAAGGCCAAATACCTGGGTATTTGACCTTAATAATCTAGCTAGTTTCAAATTTTAACCATAGCCTTAGCTCGGTTTTTCTTCCGTTAAGCCTATGCTATTCATCCAATAATCAAAATCCACCATATTACCCGGTAACACCACTCGACTATTCTTCTGGCTTAAGCCATCAAGCTGTTTAAAGTATTGCTCACCGAGTTGCATCCGCAGGGCATTGTGACCACCCGGCGCGGCAATAACAGAGGCGAGACGTTCAATCGATTCTGCCGTTGCGCGGGAAATGGTTAAAATTTCCTCAGCCTTACCTTCGGCTTCGTTAATCCGGCGCTGCATCTCACCTTCAGAACGGTTTACCGTTTCAGCTTTAACCCCTTCAGAACGGTTAATTTTACTCTGTTTGTCGCCTTCACTCTTAGCCAATAATGCACGGCGCTCCCGCTCGGCATTTACTTGCATTTCCATGGCATTTTTAACGGTTTCAGGTGGTGTGATATTTTTTATTTCATAACGATGCACACGTATTCCCCACATGGCACCCGCTTGATCTAAGACTTGCACTACCTTGGCTGAGATCACATCACGCTCTTCAAACGTACGATCAAGATCAAGTGTCCCTATGACAGAGCGCGTCGTCGTTTGCGCCAACTGAATTGCTGCATAACGATAATCAGTAATACCATAGCTGGCCTTCACTGGGTCAGTCACAGAGATATAAATCACCCCATCCACTTCAACGTTTACTTCGTCGCTCGAGAAACATTCCTGCGGTGGTACGTCAATGGTTTCTTCTTTCAAATCATGAATAAAAGCCACTTTATCCACAAAGGGGATCAAGGTATGGAACCCTGCATCTAACGTACTGTGATACTTACCTAAACGCTCAACAATAAAAGCCGATTTAGTGGGTACTAGGCGGATCGATTGAAATAGTTTAATCACAAAAATGGCAAATATCAGGCCCCAAATCGCCATCACAATCAAATCTGTATCTACTGGAATATTCATTATCGCGCTCCTTTGCCAAGATTATTCTGGCCACTCATAGTCTGAGTGACTTGCTCCATGCCTTCGAAGAAACCTTCAAGTTTTGCCATTTCAGCGGGAACAACAGAGACTTGTGCATCATTGAGGATCTTGCCAACTTGAGCAATAAACTGTTCTTTTAATAGCATATTCATCGCATCTGTACCGCCATTGACGGCTAATGCTTGCGAGATCATTGCCATACCTTCGGATTTTGCTTTGGCTATGATAGCGATCTCCTGACCTGTACCTTTAGCTTCATTAATCCGTTTCTGTTTTTGACCTTCTGACAGGTTAATGGCCTCTTGGCGCTCACCTTCAGACATATTGATCATCGCGGCTTTTTCGGCATTCGCTAAGGTAATTTCGGCACGTTTACGACGCTCAGCTTCCATCTGCTTCTCAAGAGTGTGGATCACATGGCGTGAAGGCGTGATATTACGAATTTCATAGCGCAATACCTTGATTCCCCATGGCTCGGAAGCCTTATCTATTTCCCGCACGATTGATTCATTTAAGCTATCACGCTCAGAGAAAGTCTCACTCAAACTCAGCTTACCGATTTCAGATCGCATAGTGGTCTGGGCTAAATTCACCGCTGCTTTACGGTAGTTTTCAATACCATAACTCGCCAATTTGCCATCCATCACTTTTAGGTAGACCAAGCCGTCCACTTCAAGTTGAGTGTTATCTTTGGAGATACAACTCTGTGGCGGCACATCTAATACTTGCTCACGGGTATCGTGACGGTAGGAGACGCGATCGAAAAAAGGGATCAAAAAATGAAATCCAGGGCTTAATACTGCGCGGAATTTGCCAAGACGCTCAATGACATGCACTTCACGCATCGGCACAATTAACATCAACTTATAAAGAATAAAAAAGATAAATAAAATGACTAAGGTAAATACAAACATAGATTCCATCCTTTAGTTTTTGGAAGCTTCTATTGAAATAGGCTCAACGACTAGAGCGATATTTTCACGACAAATAATTCTGACTTCGGTACCCGCCTCGATAATGCTGCCATCGCCAAGCGCTGGCCATTCACTACCTTGAAACTCCACCCGCCCAGGTGTTTGCCCAGGACCTATGGTCTGCTTTACGCGAACAATTTGATTGTATAGTTCGATTGCTTCATCCGTGTTATCCACATGGGAATCACCACCAACGAGCCTCTGAGTGACTTGTCTGAAAGCCAATAACAACACAATGGCAGAGATAAACCACAGGGTCATGCTCTGCACGACACCTTCGACCAGTCCTATGCCTAACGCACCTGCCACGACTAAACAAGCCGCACCCAGCAACACTATTATGCCACCTGGAACCACTATTTCGGCGAGCATTAACACTAAACCAATCACTGCCCACACTAAAATCGGATTTGAAAACTCCATATTTCCCCCTGAAATGAGAGTGTCCTTTACTGCACTATAACAGCAGAGTTTCGGATAATCGACATAATATGTCAAAATTTACCCTATCAAAACGCACACTCAATCACCTATGACTTAATCCTCATTCTCCCATATCCGCCCACGAAAGCCGTTAGGTTGTTTTAAAATTAAGCATAATCAATTCAAAAAGATAGCAAGCCCCAAATCCACAAGCGGCGCAATAACAATAAAAAACATTAAAAATCAATTATCTAAAAATAAAATCCTTCACTAATGATTATGTGATTTTGACAACAACATTCGATAAAAACTTTGAATAAATGTAAATTTTTGCATATATTGCCCCCACTTTTGAGCAAGTCCTTTGACGTACACTCGCGCTAGGTTTGAACTTACCCATCAAACCATGCCATAGGTCAGAGAGCGGATTGAGTAAGACACGAATTAACTTCGACCTATACAACAGGAAATAACAATGAAAAAAACATGCCTATGCCTAGCACTAATGCTTTCTCCTCAAGCATTTGCGGGTGACTTAGTACAGTGGTGGGATTTCAGTGCAACAGCCCTCTATGGCGAAGACTACGATTTAGCGCCATCAGATAAACAAGCCACTATTACCTTAGAAACGGCTGGCGGCTGGAAATACGGTGATTGGTTTGCCTTCCAAGATTTTATCTATTTCAAAGGTAACGATACAGGCATGGAAAGCACTACCTATGGTGAAATTTCGCCACGTTTTAGTGCCAGTAAAATTCTTGGCGAAAAAATAGCCTTTGGCCCAGTAACAGACTTGTCTCTAGCGTTAACCTATGAAGAAGGTGAAGGCCCAGTCCACAGCCTACTTTACGGTTTAGGGGTTGACGTAGCAGTACCATACTTCACTTATCTTAACTTTAATACCTATCGCCGCGATGGTATGAGCACTGGTAACAATAGTGACGGCTGGCAGTTCACTCCTGTATTTCGTATCGATATCCCTGTTGGATCTGCCAACATAGTACTCGATGGCTTTATCGACTGGGTATTTGCCACCGACGATAACGGCTACGAGGAAAACTTCCATTTCAACCCACAGCTAAAATACGATCTCGGTAAGAGCCTGTTCGGTGATCATCAAGCCAATAAATTATTGGTGGGTATCGAATACGATCTGTGGACCAATAAATACGGTGTAAAAGGCGTCGATCAAGACACTTACTCTGTGATTGCTCAATACCATTTCTAATCGGTATCGGCATAGTTTTAAAGCAACAAAAAAGGTGCCATTGGCACCTTTTCTATTCTGAGCACTCACTTTGCAGGGGAGTGTTGCTTAGCTTACTAAAAATTAAGCTAACAATTTTTTCGCTGCTGCAACCACGATAGAAACCGCACTCACTTCAGTTTTCTTCATTGTGGCTTCATTAGGAATTTCTTGTTGGGTGCGGTTTACAATCACACCAGCAACGCAGGCTGCACGCCAACCTTGAGTGGCACACATAGTGAACAAAGTGGAAGACTCCATCTCATAGTTCAGTACGCCCATATCTTGCCATTCTTTCATTGAACCCGCGAAACGACGCGTTACACGGCCTGTGACAGTGTCATAACGCTCTTGGCCTGGGTAGAAAGTATCAGAAGAAGCTGTTACGCCAATATGTGGCTCAACGCCAGCATCACGACACGCCGCAACCATAGCAGTGGTACATTCAAAGTTTGCAACCGCTGGATATTCCATAGGTGCAAAATGTAAGCTTGCGCCATCTAAACGCACAGAAGCTTGAGTCACAATCACATCACCCACATTAACATGAGGTTGGATTGCGCCTGTAGTCCCTACACGCAGGAAGGTATTCACACCTAATTGTGCAAGTTCTTCTACTGCGATAGAAGTCGATGGACCACCGATACCGGTTGAACACACTACTACTGGCTTGCCATCGGCATACGCTAAATAACTTGTATACTCGCGGTGGCTAGCAAGAAACGTCGCATTGTCCATTAGTTCGGCAATACGTTTTACACGCTCTGGATCACCAGGAACGATTGCTAAGGTTGCACCATCGAGCATCGCTTTGGTCAAACCTAAATGAAATACATCAGCCATTGTGAAAACCCCTTTCATTTTTGATAATTAAATTCTTATAAAATCGACTTTAACCTAGTATCGAAGCGGTGAAGGTTAACTTGATCACAGAATTATCGGCAAGAAGTAATTGTTTAGTCGTAATGAAATTACCAACTACACCAGCATCTGCTCACAAGATAGCAAATTTGCCCATATTTCGAATGTCAGTCTGATTTATACCAAACAAAGTGTGAACCAGATCCAGAACTCATGCCAGAGGCTGTGGCAACAAATACCTAAGATACTGATTTAAAATAGATTAAAATAAATCATCCATTAGTATTAATCTAAGTGACCGCTAAAAGTGATCTAAGTCACGTTTAACGACTTGGTATAAGGTTAGGGTTAAGGCGTAACCTGAAGTGTAGTAAATGACGACAAGGAGAATGCCGATGTTTCCAGAGTACAGAGAATTAATTTCCACCCTGAAAACCCAAGATGCTCATTTTCAACGTAAGTTTAATGAGCATAATCAGTTAGACGAGGAAATCAAACAACTGGAAAAACGTGTCGCCAGTGATTTCAACCCCACTGTGAAAGAACTCAAAAGCAGAAAGTTACACTTAAAAGAGGAAATTTATCAGATCCTCAAATCCCACGAGTAATCCCGCTATTACTCTAAAGACAAATAAGGGCGCCTAAGCGCCCTTATTAATGTCACCACAATCGCTTACAGATAGTAATCCTTCAGCGGTGGGAAACCGTTAAAGCATACTGCTGAATACGTCGTCGTATAAGCCCCTGCGGTTAACCAATACATACGGTCGCCAATGGCTAAGTCATTTGGTAAGCCATAGCTATAGTGCTCATACATGATATCTGCACTGTCACAGGTTGGGCCGGCAATCACGCATTTATCCAGCTCGCCTTGACGCTCAGTATAAATCGGGAACTTAATCGCCTCGTCCATCGTTTCAATCAAGCCAGAGAATTTACCCACATCGGTAAACACCCAACGCTCTAACGCTGTGTAAGATTTTTTGCTGATCAGTACCACTTCAGACACTAAAATCCCCGCGTTAGAGATCAACGAACGACCTGGTTCCAAAATAATTTGTGGTAAATCATCACCAAAATCTTCCTTCAAGAAGTGGGTGATTTGCTCGGCATACACACCCAATTGATTGGTTTTATCAATATAGTTAGCAGGGAAACCGCCACCCATGTTGATCATCTTCAAGGTGATATTGTGCTCATCACGCAAACGGTCAAAAATACTTTTCACTTTACCAATAGCGGAATCCCAAGCACCTATGTCACGTTGCTGAGAACCCACATGGAAAGAAATACCAAAAGGCTCTAAGCCTAATTCCTGTGCCAATACTAATAGCTCATAGGCCATTTCGTTTTGGCAGCCGAATTTACGGGATAACGGCCAATCAGCGGTATCTGTACCTTCGGTCAGAATGCGCACATAAATACGTGAACCCGGTGCTTCTTCAGCGATCATTCGCAAATCAGCTTCTGAGTCAGATGCATACATACGCACGCCACGCTCATAAAATGCACGCACATCTTGGCGCTTTTTAATGGTATTACCATAGCTGACTCGATCGGTTGTCACACCGACATTCATGACCATATCTAGCTCATAAATCGAGGCAATATCAAAGTTTGACCCTTTATCTTTTAGTAAAGATAAGATCTCGGCCGCGGGGTTTGCCTTAACTGCATAATAAACGTTGGCGTAAGGAAAACTATTAACCATGTCATCGTATTGTTTCGCTATGATACTGGTATCGATCACGACGAACGGGGTTGCTTTGTCTTTGGCAAACGCTTCAATACGCTTGAATGTGTCCATATCATAATAGTCAGCAACATCAATAGATTGAAATTGGCTCATTGGGCCAGAGTCTCCTTTGGGTCAGATAGATAACAGTAAGTGTGATGTATTAAAAACGTGCGCAGTAAACGATATTTTTTCGCTTTACGCAACGAATTTTTATGCTGAATTAATAACTTTTTATTCCACAACTCTTTAAGGAACTGAACCATCAAAAAAAGGCGCTATAAAACAAATAATTATGCACACAAACCCTAAGGTAAATTTGTGCTCATTATCAGAATAAAAAGTGAATTTTTTACGACGTTATCGGAAGGGAGATGGATAGACTGGCTGGGGCCAAAATATCCATCTAAAAACAGTTATCTTGAAGTAACAATCACACAGCGAAAAGAAGACTAATGGATGCCTTAAAATACGTCCGTTAAATCGAGTCGTTACTGCGGCTGATTGAGTTTTGCGAGAGCTTGGTTCAAGGCTTCACTGGAATCAAAATAGGCAATGTCCAAAATGTTACGCTGCTTGAGCAATATCATAGTGGCCATATCTTTGTTATCAGGTAATAAACGACTGATCTCACCATCCCTATCTAACCCAATCGCAAAAGGTAAATCTTGCATCTGTGGCACAGCCACAAATTTAGCGATCAAAGAAGGCATACCACTGATATCGGCAACATAAACTAAACCCGTTGGCATTTGAGTCGCGCTCAAGGGCGTAAGTGCATCCTTAATCACATCACCGCCTTTCATGCTGCGACTAAAGAGCAGCACTTGAGTCTCATCAGTCACATTAATGGTTTTATCATTTTGGTCGAGAAGTGAAATGGGATTAATCGCATCTCCGGCAACATAACTCGCAGCATACGCCCAGATTGGGGTTAACAGACAAGACAAACATAACAACAGCGTTTTCATAAACACTCGACTCCATTATTGGATAGGCGAACAGCATACCTGACTCCCCCTATCGACTCATTAAACCAACCACGATTACATGATACGCTTCACACATGAAGGGCGAAAAGTATTTGGTGAAATTTCTACGCTATAATCGCACAGTTAATTTTATTACAAGGATATCATAATGATAACACCTGGACTCGATCAAGAATTGCAACAACTACAAGGCGTTTATCAACTCATCACCGAATTTTTAGTCACCTACAGCTTTCAACTCGTAGGTGCTTTGCTGATCTTTTTGTTAGGTTTATGGGTAGCCAGTAAAGTATCACGCTTAGTCGCTAAGCAATTCGACAAACACAATATCGATATCACCCTAAGCAATTTTGTCAGCAATCTTATCCGCATTCTGATCATAGTCATGGTCGGGATTATCGCCCTCGGCAAAATCGGCATCAGTATTACCCCTATGGTTGCGGCAATTGGTGCCGCCTCACTCGGTGCAGGTTTAGCCTTACAAGGTATGCTAGCGAACTATGCCGCAGGCGTGACTATTATCGTCACCCGCCCTTTTGTGGTAGGCAATACTATTGAAATTAAAGGGGAAAGCGGCGTTGTTAAACGTATCCACTTAGGCATGACCATACTGACCAATGAGGAAGGTGAGCAAATCAGCATTCCTAATAAGCATATCGTCGGCGAAATTCTGCACAACTCCTTCAGCAATAAGCTAGTCGAAACCCAGTTCAATCTCAGTTACAACACAGATCCCGAACGAGCCATTAGTGTGATTACTGAGTTATTGAGCAATAATCCCTATATTTATCAAGAGACCACACCTAATATCGGCATCAATGGTTTTAATGCTAATGGAATTGAAATAGGGGTTCGTTACTGGGTGCCCACACAAAGCTATTTTCAGCATAAATATAAGGTGAACCTCGCTCTTTATAACGCCCTTAAGCAGGCAGGAATCGAGATTGCCTGCCCCATTAGAGAGATCCATCTGCAAGATAAATAACGCTAATGCCCATGGGATTGATCGGCTTAGTCGATCAGCCTAGCCCAAATTGTAAACTTGCATTCTTGTAAAAATTTACGTTTACTATACTCCCAAATATCGATAGTGATGGACTACTATGTTGTTGATACTCATAATTATTGCTTTTATTGTACTGTTTATTTTTTTCGCTAAATATCAAAAAAAACAAGTGCAAGCTAAAGCACTTGCCGCAGGTGATCCTACTGCGCTACTCAATCATGGTTTAACACTGATTAATCAAGGTGAAGTCAACTCTGGCCTAGATTATATTCAGCAGGCAGTCGATAAAGGCTTAGCCGTTGCCGCCATTGCTATGGCCGAACTTTATTCCGGTCGATTCCCACAAGTTCCCGCCGATCCCAAGGCATCTAACGATTGGTATAAAAAAGCTGCCGAAATAGAGCCTCAATATTTACCCATGCTCACCCTACCTAATTTGCTCTCTTCTGAGTCGCAAACACTCGATGAGTTAATCGCACAGGTAGAACAGCTCAAACCTAATGCCGAAGCGGGGCAAGCCGAGTTTCAATATGAGCTTGCTTACTTGTATCTAAGCCAGCCCTTTCTCGATCCCGATGCTAGCCAAGCAATTTACTGGTTCGAAAAAGCCGCCGCACAAGAAAACCAAAGAGCCTATTACCATTTAGCCACACTCTACTGGCATGATGAGCGCGTCACTTCGGACTATATCAAAGCACGTGAATACTTTGAGAAATCCGCAGCCGCTGATTATGAATTAGCAAAAGATGATCTAGGGCATATGCTTGCTGCAGGCCAAGGTGGACCTAAAGATTTAGCGCGTGCAGAGGCATTACTTAGCGAGCGCGCCGCAGACGATGATTTCCGCCAGTATTATCTTGGTAAACGTTTCCTCTACGGTGAAGATTTTGCTGTCGACTATGACAAGGCGCGCCATTGGTTAAGCCAATCTGTCGCTAGAGGTAATGACTTCGCTAAGATTGAATTTGCTCATCTTTTACTGAAAGCGCCACAAAATGAAAGTGATTACCAACAGGCTAAAATTGACTTTGAAGAATTCGCACTTAAGTGGAATGAAGACGCACTGCTAGGCTTAGGCAAGATTTATGAGCAAGGTTTAGGCGTGAGTCGCCAACCGATTAAAGCGTTAATGTATTACCAGCTCGCGGCCATGAGCAATAGAACCGATCATCTAAAAGAATTAGCCAGATTCAGTCAGCAACTAGGTACCTTAGAGATAAGAGAGGCTGAGCGTCTACGTGACAGTTTCTTGCATCAGCATCCAATCCCCGCTGAGCAACAACAATATTTTTATATCTATAAGGCTGCATCATTTTTAAGTGGTGAAAAAACCACTCAAGAGGCTCTACAAGCGGCAGAAGCTTGGTACGTCAAATCGGCAGAGCTAGGTCATGAAATTGCTATGCGGGAACTGGTCAATATTTACGGCGCAGAACAATTAAATAAACCTATACAAATGTTTATTTGGTCTAGTTTATTGCTACGTCATTTTGGTAAATACGGGATGAATAGCGCTCAACGACTCCATCAAAACACCGCAAAATCATGTTTAACCGAATCCGAACTTGCCTACGCCGAAACTCAAATTGAGGCCATTGAAACCCAATTAACGCCCTATCTTGAGTCGGATAGGTAAGTTTCCTAGCAGCGAATGAGTCCCAGAAAAGGTTTGGTCAGATTTAACAGACCAAACCGTTTAGTTACAAAATTGAGTGAATTTATAATTACTTAAAAAGCACAGTGGATGTATAAGCACTACAATCAATTATTGACCAAACCTGCGCAGCTAAACGACTCAAAAATAAAAAATAGTCAGGTTAACTGCCCAGCCCTAAATTAAAACTGACCATTTTAATAGGCAAGATGTATGAGGCTGATACTGATCATTGTCATTTCATGCTTATTTCTGCCCCAAGCAAGGGCAGAAACCTCTGCTGTTGTCTGGCAAGCACACTGCCGCGATAGGCATCCTGTTATTTATGTCGAAAATGGTGAGTGCAAAGGCCCAGGTGCAGCTGTCATCAATGAAGTCATCGCCCGCCTAGGTCACAAGATAAATTGGAGTAATGTGCCTTGGGCACGCACAATTAAAGTGGCAGAAATGGGACAAGTCGACCTAATCCCTGTCCATTCGATGACACCAGAGCGCAACGATTTTCTAGACCCTATGCTACTGGGATACGACAAGCGCTACGTCTATTACTTTGCCCTTGCGAATAGACAACTTGAAGTCAAACATTTCGATGAACTAAAACCTCATATCATTGGCGCACTTAGAGGCGCTTTTTACTGTCCGCAGTTTAATGACAATCAAAACCAACTAAAAGTGTCTTTTGTTAATGATAACGGTCAGTTAATCAATATGTTGAAGGCTGAGCGTATCGATTTAGCCATCACCTCCGAACAGCATGAAATGCAATTTTTTGCCAAAGATCCCCAACTCAAACAGATGGCATACGTAGATATCAGCAAAAATGGCCGCTATTTTAGTATTCCGCTCATGTCGCCGCAGCATCAATATGCCAAGCAAGTTCACCAGATAGTCGACGACATGCGTACCTCAGGTGAAATTACTCAACTATTTAAATCCTACGGCGTCGAGCCTCCACTTAATCTCACTGAATCGCCCTTAGCGACTCACTAATCTGAATGCTGATAACCCAAAACTAACTTGGAATTAATTCGGTCGAGCGGCTAAATGCCGTAACAAGGTCGCCAATGTTGGCGCAACTGCCTGATGGGAGGGATAACACAAACCAATACGACGGAACATTCTCGGACCATCAAATTTCACTTGCTTGAGCCTAGGCTCATCTTCAATCAAACCATCGGGTAAAAAACTCACGCCAAATCCGGCTAACACTAGCGACATCACTAGAGATTTTGACTCAGCCTTAGCGACCAAATTAAGCGACATATTGCTGCACGCCAATAAACCTATCGTTTGCTGATGGGCTTCACAGGGTGGGCACTCAATAAAGTCAAAGCCATTGAGCTGCTCGGGGCGTAGGCTATCTACTTGGGCGAGGGTATGATCCTTGGGGACGCAGAGCACATAATCTTCTTCCCATAGCGGGAAAAACACTTCATCTTCATGGCGTAAACTGTCGATAGTTAAACGACAATCTGCGGGGCTTTGGTAATCCACCAGCTCCAGATCTAGCTTATCAATGGCTTGATTCACCTGTTGTAAAAATCCTGCCAAACGCCGCTGGCTTAAGTCTGGCATCACAGCCAAACGTAGCTTTTGCCGACTTGCCTTCGCCATAAACAAGCCTGGTAACTTACTCGCCTCCTCGACTAATTTAACCGCCAAAGGGTATAGATAGTGCGCGCTGTCCAAAGGTTTAACGCCTTTTTTGCTGCGCTCAAATAACTGACCACCAAGCTCTTCTTCGAGTTGCTTTAACCCAGCAGACAGTGAAGGCTGGCTCACAAAGCAACGGTTAGCCGCCGAGGTAATATTGTTCTCTTCAAAAATTGCGATAAAGAAACGCAGCAAACGCAAATCGACCATTTAATCTTCTCCGACAACCGACGAGTTCAGCACAAAATTTCAACAATAGTGCCATAGGCTGAGCCTATCATATCCAGCTGGAATAAGTATTTTTCGACTGAAAATCCCCAGTCTATACTGGTTAACAAGTTCAAGACGCCGAACAACAGTTTGTTTACGGCTTACATTGGCTCCAATTAATAGGAAATACTAATGAATCAAGTTACTAAATCACTGGTTGTCATCACGGGCGCTTCATCGGGTATTGGCGCCGCTATGGCCAAAAGCTTTAGCGCTGCAGGCCACCCGCTGCTATTACTGGCACGCCGAGTTGAAGCAATGCAAGCGCTTGAATTACCAAACAGCCTTTCTATCAGCGTCGATGTCACCGACGGCGCAGCTATTAAAACAGCCATAGCCCAAGCAGAAGCACAATTTGGCCCGGTCGGCTGTCTTATCAATAACGCGGGAATCATGCTACTAGGCCAAATCGATGTGCAAGATCCCAAGGAATGGAGCCGCATGCTCAATATCAATGTGATGGGCGTGCTTAATGGTATTCATGCGGTATTAGCCGACATGAAAGCTCGCAAAACTGGCACTATCATTAATGTCAGCTCAGTGGCGGGGCGTAAAACCTTTCCAAACCACGCCGCTTACTGCGCTACTAAATTTGCCGTGCACGCCTTAACAGAAAACATTCGTGAAGAAGTCGCCATGGATGACGTACGCCTTATCACTATCGCCCCAGGCGCGGTAGAAACCGAGTTATTGAGCCATACCACCAGCGATGACATTAAAGCGGGTTACCATGACTGGAAAGAAGAAATGGGCGGCGTTATCGCCCCTGAAAACGTCGCCGCTGCTGCACTGTTTGCATGGCAACAACCGCAAAATGTGTGCGTACGCGAAATCGTTCTAGCACCAACGCGCCAGCAACCTTAACAAGCAACATTACACAATAAAGAATATCAACCACGGCACTGACCGCCAGTGTTGCGGTTGAATCATGACTCACAAATGAGCTTGAGTTAACAATTAACCCAATGCAGCCGCAATAGACACAGGTGCAGACAATTAGACTCAGCCATTCTTCGGCCTTGCCCCAGTTTGTCTCATTGAGTGACTCAATTCGGTAGTTTGACTCTGTTTACCCCCCAAATCATCTGATTTTTATGGCATTTATTTTGCGTAGTCATAGCGTGTTCAATTACGGCAATCAGTATGACCTCGGGCAAAATTTCCCAAACAGTATCCAATCCTTCGTTCAACCGTTTACTCGGTGAAACCAGTGGCGCTTTTGCCGACTTAGGCACTTTTTTACCTTTAGTGCTAGGGCTAATTGCCCTCAATCAATTTTCACCCCAAGGGATATTTTTGGGGTTTGGTCTATTCGCTATTCTCAGCGCGCTGTTTTACCGTCGCCCGATTCCGGTACAACCGATGAAAGTCATCGCTGCACTGGTGATCGCTCAGGGCTTAACCCCAGGCATGTTGCAGGCAAGCGCCATGTTGATGGGCATAATCCTGTTAATTCTCGCCTTTAGCGGCGCCATCACTTGGTTAGCCAAACAGTTATCCCAAGCTGTGAGTGTTGGCATTCAACTCGCCATCGGTCTGCAACTGATGTGGATGGGCACTAAGATGATGAGTGAGTTTTGGCTGATTGGCGTGGGGGCATTTGTACTGTTATTTATCAGTAAATTTTTGCCGCTGCGCTACCTTGCCATGCCCTTAGTCATAGCGGCGGGGATGATTTGGCAAGCAAGTACACAAACTAATTTAGCCACTAACTTTGATATTCAAGCAATGACAGCGCCATTTCAATTAGCGTGGCCGACATCTATTGAGTGGACCTCTGCCGCCATTTTGTTGGTTTTGCCACAACTGGCATTAACTTTAACCAATGCGGTCATTGCCACGTCTGTAATGGCACAGGAGAAATTCCCTGAAGATGCCGCCAAACTCACGCCCAAAAACTTCGCCATAAGCTCTGGTCTTGCCAACTTATTACTCGCGCCCTTTGGTGCCTCGGCAATGTGCCACGGTGCGGGCGGACTTGCGGTGCAATACCATTTTGGTGCTCGCACTTATCTGGCGCCGTTAATTTTTGGCAGTACGTGCTTAATGATAGCCCTGTGCTGGGGTAGTCATATCGCTTGGCTATTAAGCCTTATTCCTATGGCAATCCTCGGCAGTTTACTGACCACTGCGGGGCTGCAACTGGCGTGGTCGAAACGCTTAATCGATGGTAAGCCCTTCTGTATCTTTGTGATTTTATCAACCGCGGTGACTTGCCTCGCCATCAACGCCGCTGCGGGACTTGCCGTGGGGATAATTCTGGAGCAAGGTCGCCGCACTTGGGCCATGTTGGCCATGCGTTAATCACTTTCGACTCGTAGTAATAAGGGTTCCCAAAAACAAAAAGCGCGTTAAACAACGCGCTTTTTGTTAACCATTAAAACCTCTTCCAACAAAGCTACAGCAGGCTAAAATGTTCTTGCAGGATTGGTCGGTGTGTCCTTTTGCGCCAGCGCCCATTTAGCAATGGCATCTTTACGCATAAAGCCTACGTTAGTGTGACCTTTAGCGTACTGAATAAACTTATCTAAAGCGGTCACAAGTCCAGGAGCGCCACCAATACGGTCGTGCACACTGATCGACATCATCCGTCGCTGCGTCGAACCTTCTTGATAGAGCATATCGAACTCATCCTTTAGTTCCTGCAAAAAGGCCGCGGCCGTCATGGCAGTGTTGCCACCAAAACGTCCGATATCATTGTTACGTAAAGTGTAAGGCACAACCGCAAAGGGCTTATTTCCTACAGGGATAATTGAAGGCTCGTCACGCGATAGGTCATCAATGTGATAAATAAAACCTAAGTCCTGCAAAATATTGAGGGTTTGAGTGCTGTGGCGCATCCAAAAGGCATTAAAACCTAAGGGGCGCTGACCTGTGATCCTTTGTAGTGTCTCAATGCTCGCCACATAGGAGGCGCGTTCCTCTGCTGGCGACATGCTGTATTGTGGCGTCCACGTTTGTCCGTGACCCGAAATCTCATGCCCCTCATCTGCAACTTGTTTGGCAAGTTGAGGATGTAACTCGGCGGCGCGCCCAACCATGTGAGAAGTCACCTTGATATTGTGCTTACGCCACAAGCGCAGCAGCCTTGGAATGCCTTCGTTCATACCGTAATCGTACCAAGTCGGGGTGATGGTATCTGGGTAGCCCTTTTCCATCGGCGGAAACGGCCCTTCGGCATTTTTATCTTGAGCACCTGCTTCAAACTGCATTGAGATTGAAATCACTAACTGCTCACCACTTGGCCAAAATATTTTGTTCATACCATTGCCACCTGAACTTTTGGAGTCATTTTCTAAGGTATCTAATGATGGTAAACCAATAGCAAGCGCCGTTTGGCTTAGGCCGAACCCAGCAGCGATGGCGCCACCTGCCATTAAAAATCGTCGACGTTGATTCATGATTGAGTCCCTGCAGCTAATTGAGAAAATAGCGTTTGATAATCTTCGAGGTGCCAGTTATCTGTGATGAAACCATCCCGTACTCGATACATGTCAACAGCACGAAAATCGATTTTCTGCCCTTGGCCTTTTTGCTCACCAAAGACACCAGTGAAGCGGCCATAAAAACGCAGACGTACCACTGCACGATCGCCAACGACTAGCAAATGCTCAACTGAAACAGAGAGATCGGGGACCGCTGCCCTAAATGTCTTTGAGGCTTCGAGTGGACCCGTGATTCCCTGTGCGCGGCCAGCGGGCAGAGTACGGTCGATAAACCCAGTCGCCAATGCGCCGTGGGCAAAACTTGCATCGCCCGTGTGCCAAAAACTGGCATATAACAAAGCGGCGCGGGCGATAGCTTGTGCCTGCGGTGATTCATCAGAAATCGTTTCCATTGCCGCCACTTTTGGCACTAACGCCGCTCGCACTTTAGCACTATCCTGTGTTGTTGCCCCTTGAGCGGCTAACGCATCCATGCTCAGACTTACTAAGCTAAAACCCACAATAGCAATACCTATAAAGCCTGAAAACCATAGACTTAAGCTGAGCCAAGCGGGTAAGCGCTGAGCATACAAAGTGTTAACCCGATCCATTATGCCACCTCATCGTCAGCGGATCGGATGACGGCTCTCAATGCTTCGTTGTGTGTAGGATAATCGGTATAACCCGCCGCACAACCGCCAAACAAGGGCCCTTTATCGAATGCAGATAAAGGCAATTGATGCATTAAACGGTAAGGCAAATCAGGATTCGCAATAAAAGGTCGACCGAAGGCAACTAAGTCAGCATAACCGTTATCAATCACTTCATTGGCACGCGCCACATCATAGCGACCCGCAACAATAATGCTGCCCTTAAAGACTCTGCGCAGCTCGACTCTAAAGGACTCTGGCACCTGTGGCGCATCATCCCAATCCGCCTCTGAAAGATGTAAATATGCCACGCCCAATGCCGATAAATGCTTAGCCGCTAACAGAATAGTGTCTACAATTTCAGGACATGCCATATCTTTAAACGTCACGTAAGGGGCGAGGCGAACCCCGACTTTATTGGCACCAATTTTCGCACTCACGGCTTGGACAATTTCGAGTAAAAAACGAATGCGATTTTCCTGAGAACCGCCGTAGGCATCAGTTCTGTGGTTTGAATTGGTGCGTAAAAACTGGTCAATCAGATAACCATTGCCGCCGTGAATTTCGATGCCATCAAAACCCGCCGCAACCGCATTCACTCCCGCCTGTGCAAAATCGGCCACAACGCGGTCGATATCCGCTTGCACCATAGCCTTAGGTTCTGGGCAATCCACCATTTGCCCTTCAGGATGCGCTTCATCCACAATCCATACTTTAGTGCCAACGGGCGCAATAGCTGATGGCGCAATCGGGGCATTACCCTGCTGAAAAATCGGGTGCGATACACGGCCAACATGCCAAATTTGATTGAAGATTTTACCACCAGCCTGATGCACTGCCGCTGTGACTTTTTTCCAGCCCTCAATTTGCTCAGCGGTATACACGCCCGGCGTAAATGAATAACCTTGGCTGTCATCGGAGATTTGTGTCGCTTCTGTGATGATTAACCCCGCCGAGGCGCGCTGGGCATAATATTGCGCCATCAGATCATTAGGAATATTGCCTGGCTGCGTAGTACGCGCCCGAGTCATAGGGGCCATCACAATGCGATTGTTTAATGCCAGTGACGCTAATTTGTAAGACATGAATAGACTCATACACACTCCGAACCAGAAATTAAGATGAAACATCAGTGGTGCAATTGTGCATTAGTTAATCTATATTGATAATCAGGCTATTATTAAAATCATTTTCAAAAATAATTTGATATGTATCATTTAAACGATCTGCAATTAGCGCTGCGTATCGCAGCCTTAGAGAGTCTCTCGGCAGCCAGTAAAGAAATAGGCATGACGCCGGCAGCGGCAAGTGCCGCGCTGCAAAGATTAGAGAAAAAGCTAGGATGTCAGCTATTTGCTCGCTCGACGCGGCGCTTACAGCTCACAGAAGAAGGGCGGATCTTTCTCGATTCTGCGAAACCCGCACTGGCGATTCTCGAAACCGCCAGCGCCAATTTAGCCGAACACAGGGGTGAGCTTAAGGGCGAAGTACGCCTCGCGTTACCTTCGGATATTGGTCGCAGCCAGATCCGTGCTTGGCTCGATGAATTGATGGACAGCGCCCCAGAACTGACAGTGCAGCTGTATTTTGGCGATCATATGACAGACTTAATCGACCAAAATATCCATTTGGCTTTGCGCTATGGTCAACTTGACGACTCAAACCTTAAAAGGCGTCAGCTCGCCATGACCCCAAGGGTACTGGTCGCCTCACCCGCTTATCTGGCACAACACGGCACACCAAGCACGCTAAATGAACTTAGCCAACACGCAGTACTGATCTTAAATCGCGGCGGTGAGCCATGGCAAAAATGGAAGTTAAGTCATAACGGCGCACCCGTTGAAATCGAAGTCAGGGGCCAACGTTTCTGTAACGATGGCGCAGTGATCCGCGACTGGGCACTATCTGGTCGTGGGATTGCCTATAAGAGCTGGCTCGATGTGGCGCAAGATGTAACCGAAGGCAGACTCCACTTAGTGCTAGCCGATAAAATAGCCCCACCGATCCCACTGCAATTGGTATACCTACAAACCGATTATCCCAGCCATAAGATCCGTCGCACCATAGAGTTTTTAGTAGAAAAGCTCAGCCAGTTCTCCCAAAACTATCCACTGCCCTAATGGTAATTTATTCCTTGGGAAGCACGACTGTCACCACACAGCCCTGTTGCCAAGGGAGTAACGCTTGCGTGGATTGCTGACAGTTTTCGATTTGAATGCTGCCGTGATGACGGGTGACCACATCCTTACAGATGGCTAAGCCAAGCCCTAATCCCGCATCTTTGGTTGAGGCAAAAGATGCCATCAACTCACTCGCCTGCCCCTGTAGCCCTTCGCCATTATCAATAACTAACACTTTGATTTCATTTGGATGATAATAGATATCGATCCATAATTGGCGCACACGATTATCGCCGCAGGTTTCTAACGCATCTAAGCTATTTTTTACTAAATTGACCCACATTTGGCTTAAACCAACGCTATCGCCCATCAGTTCAAAGGGCTCACCCTGCACTCGCACATTCACTTGTACATTCGCGCGGTCTAGCTCGCGCCGCAACAGAGCTAAAGCTTCTTTCACCACTGGCACTATATCTAAAGGTTCGGTCTTGGCCTGACGCCGCTTGAGTAAACCGCGAATACGATGCACAACCGCTCCAGCGCGAATCGACTGCGCATTAATTTTACCGAGTACATCATAGAGTTCAGGATTATCTTGCCCAAGCCTTTCCAGTTGCAACATGGCGCCTTCGCTGTATTGGGTAATGGCGGCTATGGGTTGATTGAGTTCATGGGCAAGTCCTGCACCTATTTCCCCAAGAATCGCCGCACTTTGCAGTCGCTCAAGCTGCAGTGCCTTGTCCTTTAATTGGCGCTCAGTGCTAACTAAAAACTCACTTTTCTGGCGAAACTTATATTCAAGCCACAGGTGATAAATGGTGGAAATAATGAAAATTAACAACAGTGCACCACCCCATTCTTTATTTTTTGCCATCCATTTGTATACGGTTTGATAAAGTGGTGGTGATGCTCCCTGTAGTTGTAATTCTTTAAATAACTCAATCACTTTTAACTGGCTCACGGGCGCAGTCCAGCCCAAAGTATCGGCGGTAATTGCTGCAATATGATCGGCGGGTAAATCGAATAAGGCGCGGGTAATCGCCATCGTTAGCTTAGGAGAAACCGTATCCGCCGCAGCGAATGACCAGTTTGGGTATAACTGAGTGCTCACCTCGCAATCATATCCTGCAGGCGTTGCAGGATGGATAACCCGATAATCGACCTGATTAACAAGACCCGTTGCGATCATTTCCTCTAAGGTACAAAAAGGCGCTATTGCGGCGTCGGCACTGCCATCTCTGACTTGATAGATAAGCGGTTCTAACGGGAACCCGAGGAAGCGCACTTGCCCAAAAAATTGTTCGGGTAAAAAACCCATTTTATGCAGTAACCCCATTGCCGCTTGATACCCCCCCAAGGCCTGCGGATCACTGGCGACCACATTGCGCCCGCGCAAATCCTGCAAGGTACGGATAGTGCTGTCGGCGCGAACAATAATGGTCGCGCCTATGGTAAAAGTGCTACCTTGATGCTTACGGCTCTTCATTGTCGCAAGCCAAGACAGCGGGAAGTTGTTACTTAGATGCAGATATTGCCCAGGGTTAGTGACGATAAACTGCAAATCATGCTCAAGTAACTGACTGCGCATGCCATTAAAATCCACAGGCACAACTTCAAAATGACTATTAGGCACTTGCTCGCTGAGGTAATCCATCATAGGTTGCCAACGCTGCTTAGCCTGTAACACGCCATGGTTTGCCAGCACTCCGACTCTAAAATGGTTCACTTCTGTCGCTTCGTTGGCATAGGACGGATTAAGCCCAATGATACTCAACAAGCATCCCATCAATATCGCTTTACACCAAGAGTCAATCGTCATCGTCTCTATTACCCACTCTTATATGCCATTGTCATGGAACGACTTTAGCTCGCAGATAAAAATCAAGCTGTGAAATGTCGCCAAACTCTGATTTATGCCCAGAGGGAATTGGCTAATTTAGTGATGTATCTCCCAAGACCTAGGCTTAAAATTGAGCCCACTCTGCACCCAGCTTAAGCTGATAGCATGCTTACCGCCCCACAAGGAACACCATGTCGATAAAATTGCCACTCTATCTAGTCGATGACGATGAAGCGATTCTGGATTCACTGGGCTTTATGCTCGGACAATTTGGCTATCAAGTGCAAACCTTCAACAGCGGCCGCGACTTCCTTGAGCACTGTGCATTATCACAGGCGGGCTGCGTGATTTTAGATAGTCGAATGCCAGAAATCACCGGCCAAGAAGTGCAGCAAAAATTACTGGAAACCCACAGCCCGCTAGGCGTGATATTTCTCACTGGCCATGGTGATTTACCTATGGCGTTAAGCGCCTTTCGTAAGGGGGCCTGCGATTTTTTTCAAAAACCCGTATCGGGTAAGGCATTAGTACAAGCGATTGAAAAGGCACAGCGTGAAAGCCAAACGGCCTTCGAGCAGCAAAGTCTGCAGCATAAGTTTGACCAACTGACCGAGCGCGAACAGCAAGTGTTAGCCCATGTGATCCAAGGCATGACTAACAAGCAAATATCGGAGGCGATGTTTTTATCCCTGCGCACGATTGAAGTACACCGCGCAAAAATCATGAAAAAACTCGAAGTGAACAATATGGCAGAGCTAGTGCAACACTTAGGCAATCTACATTCTGTCTTATAAGTCAATCACCCGTGGTCACTAAACAATCGTTAAGCCTTCTCGCCACGCATAAGGATTTAACCGTTAAACCCTTTTTACCCCGCCCATTCAAGATACCGTAACTACACAGTTTTCATCCTACCTGCGACAAGCTGTCGCAGTTTGCGCATTTGGCTTTGTGAAATATCGTATCAGCCCGCACAATCACACCATAGGTTCCTTCCTTTGTGCCCCGCAGGCGCTCAAGAAATCCACTGCTTTTTGAACCTCCACCCGAGGGTAACTATACCCTCGGGGATTTTTTTGCTTCCATCCGCGAATGCCTTCCTCCAAAATAACAACTAAAGTAGAAATAGAACGATCCAGTTCAAGTTCCGTCTGCAAAGCAGTTATATACTTTCCAACCGCCTCAAATAATATGAATCATGGAAGAGCGAATGTTCAAACCTTTAATATTACTCAGCTTTAGCACCTTAGTCTTAACCTGTATGAGTGGCTGCGTTGGGCCACTTAATTCAAAATGTGATACAAATTCCCCCTACAGCAAACAAGAATGCAATGCAGCCGATGCCGCTGTTTATGTTGCAGCAGCCATATTGGAAGGCCCAGATAAAGGTCAAACGTGTAACGATATGTCGGGCAAAGCAAAACAAGACTGCCTCGCTCAACAACAAGCACTGAAAGAATCATTAGAGAAACACGCTCGAAAATAGCATTAAGGAAGATGAATGAAAGCCTCCGTTTTTATTGCCGCGACCCTCGACGGTTATATCGCAACGCCCGATGGGGATATCGACTTTTTAAATCAGCACCCCAGTACTAATCCTGATGAAGACTTTGGTTATCATGCCTTTATCGACACTATTGATGCGATTGTAATGGGACGAAAAAGCTTTGAAAAAGTCCTCTCCTTCGATTGTGATTGGCCCTATATGAATATCCCAGTGTTTGTATTAAGTCGCAGCGGTGTAACAGTACCGGCGGCGTTAAGTGAGCACGTGCAAGTGCTTAATGGCGATGCGGTAAATATCAGCAAACAACTCAGAGAGCGTGGCTTCAAACATCTCTATATCGATGGCGGCCAAACAATCCAAGGCTTTTTAGCGGCGGGGCTAATTCAGGAACTCACGCTCACTCGTATCCCCACTTTACTGGGTAAAGGTATTCCCCTCTTTGGCGACTTAGCTCAAGCGATTCAATTAATGCCAATTCACACGCAGCAGTACGACAATGGCTACGTACAAACCCGCTATCGTGTTATAGACAAAATGGCTTTATAAGCCGTTTACATTCGGCTGATTGCATTGAAGGGTGAAGTGATGGCTTACCATCTTGCTGCATAACCATGTAACAGCAATGTTAAACAACTAAATATTATCAATAGCTTACTGATTGCAAATCAAAGTTCCGTTAGAATATTGTCCTCTAACAAATAGGTGAGCAATATGAGTCGTTTGCAGTCATCGAAGGGTTTTACATTAATTGAGCTGGTTGTGGTCATTATCATCCTTGGGATCTTGGCCGTCGTCGCAGCACCACGGTTTTTAAACCTAGGCCAAGATGCCCACGATGCCAGAGCCCAAACCGCATTTGCGACCTTTACCTCTGGTGTTAAGCTTTATCACAGTTGCTGGCTTGCGGGCGGTCACTCTGGTTATACCCAAGATCTCGCCTGTTATGGTGACGGAAAACTCGACTCGACCACCACAGGATTTCCACTGGGAATAGAGACTGCAACCGCTGATGCCGGTGCTAAATTGCAGGGCGATTATTGTGGTCAGTTATGGCAAGGTCTTTTGGCTAATAATGAATTTGTCATTGCCGATCAATACTCTTGGCGCACAGTTCCCAATGTCGACATTGTTTACTGGTATGGTGCCGTCGACATTACCGATCCCAATGCTTACTGCATTTTCAACTATGTCTCTGACGATCGCAGCTTCGGCAGTGAAAACTGGGATCTTAAATACTATCCCTTCGATGGCCGCACTATTGTAGGTCGATCCACCCTTTCCCAATAAGCGCTTATTTTTATTGCTAAAGGAGCGCGAAAGATCGCAAACTCCTTTGGCATTTGCCGCGATTACTTGAATTATTGTCATCCATCCCCATATATATCCCATCATCCACCGCAACTTTTGCTGCGGGCCAGAAGAGGATTCATTGTGACCACTATCGTATCAGTACGCCGTAATAATCAAGTTGTCATCGCCGGCGATGGCCAAGTCTCCCTAGGCAATACCGTCATGAAAGGTAACGCCAAAAAAGTGCGTCGCTTATATCACAACAAGGTACTGGCAGGTTTTGCAGGCGGCACCGCCGATGCTTTCACCCTATTCGAGCGTTTCGAAGCCAAACTCGAAATGCACCAAGGCCATTTATTGCGCTCGGCCGTTGAGCTCGCCAAAGATTGGCGTACCGACCGTATGCTGCGTAAACTCGAAGCCCTGTTAGTCGTGGCCGATGCGGAAACCTCGCTGATCATCACAGGTAATGGTGATGTCGTTCAGCCAGAACACGACTTAGTCGCCATTGGTTCGGGCGGCAACTATGCCCAAGCGGCGGCCCTTGCGCTATTGCAAAACACTGAACTGTCAGCCTTAGAAATCGCCGAAAAATCCCTGACTATTGCTGCGGATATCTGCGTATTCACCAATCAATTCAAAACGATTGAAGAACTCAATTACTAAACAGCCCGTGAGGAATATTATGTCTGAAATGACCCCCCGTGAGATTGTCCACGAGCTGGATGCACACATTATTGGCCAACAAAAGGCCAAACGTTCTGTTGCTGTCGCCCTGCGTAACCGCTGGCGCCGGATGCAACTTGACGCGGATTTCCGTCAAGAAGTCACCCCAAAAAATATTCTGATGATTGGCCCAACGGGCGTTGGTAAAACTGAAATTGCCCGCCGTTTAGCCAAACTGGCGAACGCGCCTTTTATCAAGGTCGAAGCGACTAAATACACAGAAGTGGGTTATGTCGGTAAGGAAGTCGAGCAAATCATCCGCGACTTGACCGATATCGCCATCAAGCTGACCCGTGAACAGCAAATGGGCAAATGTCGCCAACGCGCCGAAGAAAATGCCGAAGAGCGCATTCTCGATGCCCTGTTGCCTAAGCCGAAAAACGACTGGGAAAGCACTGAAACCGATTCCAACTCAAATACCCGTCAAGTCTTCCGCAAAAAGCTACGCGAAGGCCAATTAGACGATAAAGAAATCGATATCGATGTAGCCCAACCGCAAATTGGTGTTGAAATCATGTCGCCTCCAGGCATGGAAGAAATGACCAACCAGCTGCAAAGTCTGTTTAAAAACATGGGCCAAGCACCAGCAAAACGTCGCAAGATGAAGATCAAAGAAGCCTTTAAGCTATTGATCGAAGAAGAAGCGGCAAAACTGGTCAATCAAGAAGATTTAAAAGAACAAGCCATTGAAATGGTTGAGCAACACGGCATAGTGTTCCTCGACGAAATCGACAAAATCTGTAAGCGCGGCGAAACCTCAGGCCCAGACGTTTCTCGTGAAGGCGTACAACGTGACTTACTGCCGCTGATCGAAGGCTGCACAGTCACCACAAAACACGGCATGGTAAAAACCGACCACATACTGTTTATCGCCTCTGGCGCATTCCAGATGTCTAAACCGTCGGATTTAATTCCTGAATTACAGGGTCGTTTACCGATCCGTGTCGAGCTAGATGCGCTATCAGCCAATGATTTTAAACGCATTCTAACCGAGCCACACGCCTCGCTCACCGAGCAATATATCGCGCTGATGGGCACAGAAGGCGTGAAAGTTGAATTCAGCGAATCGGGTATCGACAGCATTGCGAAAGCCGCATGGCAAGTGAACGAGCGCACCGAAAACATCGGCGCCCGTCGTTTACACACAGTGATGGAAAGGCTGATGGAAGATATCTCCTACGAGGCATCGGAAAAATCGGGCTCCGCCTTTGTTATCGACGCCGACTATGTCAGCGCCCACTTAGACAACTTAGTCCAAGACGAAGATCTCAGCCGCTTTATCCTCTAGTACTAAACCGTTCACCGCCAAGCTCAAACGACTTGGCGGTAAACGACTCAAATGCAAAAGTGTGACTTAAACGAAAAAGCCTGACCAAGGCTCTCGCTTACCCTTTGTATCCTTGGCCGCGAGTGGTTACATTAGTCAGGTGTTATTTTAATGAGTCGTTATCCTATCCTTAGCATTTTCTTGGTAGCCAACCTATGACCACAGCAACGCCCAATGTCACCGATCTTAAACTGAAACGTAAATCGCGCATTCTAGAAATCAGTTTCGATAATGGTGAGCAATATCAGCTCAGCTGCGAGATGCTCAGAGTCTACTCGCCCTCGGCCGAAGTGCATGGTCACGGTAATCCAAAGCTGGTCACCCACAAGAAAAACGTCAACATCAGTGCCATAGAACCCGTCGGCAACTACGCAGTAAAAATTGTCTTCGATGACGGCCACGACACAGGCCTATTCTCGTGGAAAGTACTCTACGATCTCGCCACCCACCAAGTGGATCTATGGGAAAAATACCTCGCCCGCCTACGCGCCGAAAAAGCCTCACGCGAACCGCTGATCGCGATGAATATAAAGTACAACTAGTACGTTAGGTGCATAGACGCTTAATTGTGCGATGTAAACTCTAGAAACAGAGAATTTAACAATGGGTAGCTTGTGAAGCTGTGAGTTCTCTTACTGACTTGAGTATCAAAGGAAAGACCATGTCGGAAAAAATCCCCTGCCAAGAATGTAACACCTTAATCCTTCCGAGTACCGCCGAAAAAAATGAGGGTTTATGCATGCCCTGCAAAAATGGCATACGTGCAAACCTCGAGCGTGCGAAGGAATACTACCAACAAGAGCGTGAACTCGATAAAACCTGTCCCTTTCGAGCCTTTTGGCGAGATCTTGTTGTAAAGGTACATAACAAAGATCAAGGTTTTTATACGCTTAGACCAGAGGAACAAAACTACTATGCGGTGAACTGCTTATCTGGCGAGGTCTATAATGGTGGATTTATTCAGTATTTCGACAACTCTTCAGGTGAGCATTACGCCTTCGCTGAGCGTGGACTTATCCAAATGGGAGCAAGCCACTCGTTAAACTTATTGCACCAAGCAAAACAGGCCGTGTTTGGCGAAAAGCCAGTACCAATAGACAGAGATCGTCGTTTAGCCGCAACCGATAACCAAGACCTGTACAGCGTACTCGATAAGCTCGATGACGAGTTTTATAAAGATCTAGATGATCTCGATGCCAAGCTTAAAAGCTACGCCCTTGATTACGGACTGGTAAATAACACTTAACTGGCGATTGTCGGTAATCACTTAAAGATAAAGGCTATCCTTGGCAGAAATAAGCATAATTGAGCCTATCTTGCTGACCCCATACCGCAGTCCAGCCATTCACATCACTCATGTAAGCGAAATAAATGGATTGCGTTTTAAGACAAACATCTTGAAATGGCGCTTTATTCTGATTAATAAAATGCGCCGACCTAACCAACACATCGGTACAAACGTCTTCATCCTCCACTAACCAAATAAAATCATCACGCCATTCATCCAACGCTATCGCCGCCTCTGGGGAATAGAGTCTCAACTTATCTTGCGCGAGTTCCATTTGCTCGGGAGTCACAGAACATGAAACCGCCAACTTATCGAATACACCTGAACCGCCAGCCCAAAAAGACAAATCAAATTCCAACCTATCCTCTAGCGGCGTAAAACCCAATAAATTTTCGATAATCATTAAACTTTTAGCTAAATCGGCATCTGGCCTTTGGTAACGCTTTTCAATCCCATCATATTCCCGCATACAAACTAAGCTCCTGCTGCGTTAAGTGACGCATTAAAATTGAGTAACATACTATAAAATAATAACTTTTTGATCAATATACCCAACGATTAAGACTATTACGCCAGTGACTCGCCAACTTTGATTTTAAAATGAGTTATCCCTAAGCGCTCGATGGCGCCATTTGCAGCATAAGGAAGCGCGAACACCGCGATCACATGGTCAAGGATAATGGAATGAAAATTATCAGGCCTACCATTTTAAATCAGCAACTTCATCAAGTAAGGCCTGTGATTTAAACCGTCCCTGCTAAAAGCGGCCTGTACAGTTATCTTCTTGATTTGCTTGTCTTGCTATTGATTCATTCAAACATCGTGCTCTTTTGAAAACTTAGGCATGATATATCGCATAATCGCCTGCGGTAAATTGCGATTGAATGCTTTAATCGGTTGACCTCATACGCCTCAACTAGCTCTCCTTAAACAGATTTTTGCGTTAACTCATCGCCTTTAAACAACTTATGTCACTGCTCAAGTACTTCGCGGTCAGTCCAACGATTGGCACTGTCGATATCGGCTGGCAACACCACATGCAGATAATTCGACATCACCGCAAAGGCTGCAACATCGATAGCAAAAATGGCTTCAAGTTCAAACAGTAGTGACTCAACCCAACTACGGCGATGGTCATAATTTTTCCCAGAATAGGCATCATCGCCACATAAAAAAGCACGCCGCACAACGCGGCTATAGCAATGGTAATAGGGAATGTCTTCAAGGCTTATTAAGTTCTGAGAGGACGCGGCATATAAACCTCCTTGTTTAATGCTTAATCAAAACATAGTCGGAGGTTAACTACCACACCATTTAAGCTGGGTGCCTTGAAAACAGCTTCTTTGTAGGCAACCTGAAAGTGCATTATATTGTTGCTCTAAAATGGATGGCCAGATTTATTATTAGCCCTGCATATGTGATAAAACAGTTAAACCTTCGCTGGAAACAAATCTTAGAAATGGAGTATTGTCAGTGACAACGAGAACGGAATTACTCAATAAATTAAGCGCCTTATCGACCGCCGATCCAGAGCACTGTCCGGTAGTGACATTAAATGAGTACTTTTTAGAAAACGAAGATGAAGAGTCTATCGCACCCAATAATTGGGGTTATGGTCGACCATCCATCAAAGAAATCTATCGTTGCTTGAAAGAAATCGAACATAGGTCAGATGTGCAAGGTGTTTATGTTGGGATGCACGATGAATGGTCCGAAGCACTTGAGGATGATGAGCTATGGCCTGCAGCTGAGAACATTCATATTCTTACCTGTGCGCCTCTGGCGGAAGTGGAAGAATGGATTGAAGGAATCGCAGCAGATGGAATGGGGACAGGCTGGCCCTATGGCGAACATCAACTATCCCCTAAGCCGTATGCTGGCTATCATGTCTATACAGTATATTGGGATTAGTGGTTAGCTATCTCACTGTTTATGTGAATGTTATTGCATCAGACAACCCCAAAACATCGGTCTAGGCCGATGTTTTTATATCTAAGGATACCCAATCTCATTTTTGTAATATAAAACGTGCTCCACCAGCCTTATTATATGAATTAGCTCTTGTTATTTAGACTCCCATTGTTAAATTTTAAAAATGGAGTGTTAGTACTCTTTTTAAATACTAACAAACAACCGTAAAACTTCAGAAGTTTACCTTCCCCTGCGAAGTTGCCGAAGGGCGTTGAAGAAAATCGCGTGAGCGAGGCATGGATGCCAAGTTAGCTTTCGGATTCTTTATTTAATTAATAGGGATGTACCACCGTAAGCGTTAGCGATTTTGAATAAGCACGAAGCCCTGCTTATAAATAAAGAGTTAATGCATGGAACTTCGCTAGGGTGAGTGCTGCGAAAACAGCGGTACGAACGAGAGCCAAGGATGGCGAACTGGCAGTCAGACATCGACGTTGTTCGGCAAGGACTCTTGATTGAAAATCAAGGGGTGAAGCCGCCGACTTTGACTTTGCTTTAAAAGCTATCAAACCAAGTTTAGATAAACCTCCTTGTCGAAATCACGACAAATACCCAGCCTTGTGATCCTCACAGCAACCCAATTCGTAATGTCCTGCAATATCCCATCGCGAAATGTTTAACCGCGAAAGTCATTCACCAGAGTCCACTTAATGCAATTACAGCAATTCCATACAGTCAGGTTAATTTTAGGCGATCAACTCAATGCCCAGCATTCTTGGTTTAACCATGTTGATGAGCAAGTGCTGTATGTGATTGCAGAGTTGCACCAAGAAAACACTTATGTAACGCATCATGTGCAAAAAATATGTGCCTTCTTTGCGGCAATGGCGCAATTTGCCCAAGAGCTGCGTACGCAAGGGCATCAAGTGCTCTATCTCACCCTTGATGACACCTTCAATAACACCCAAGGCTTTAGCGATCTACTGACGCTGATTCAACATCAGGTAACACAGGTTGGCGCGATCAAGTTTGAATACCAAAGGCCAGATGAATACCGCCTGCTTGAGCAATTGAGCCAACTTAAGCTCAACACAGCCATGGTGAACTGTGTCGATACAGAGCACTTTATCTTGCCCTTTGACGAAATCGATACGCAGTTCCCCGTCGGCAAACACATTATGATGGAGCACTTTTATCGCCGCATGCGTAAGCGTTACAGCATCTTGATGCATGATGGGAAACCACTCGGCGGGCAGTGGAACTTTGATGCCAGCAACCGTCAAAAACTTAAAACTCAGGATATAAAAGACTTGCCAGCGCCATTGATGTTTAGCTTCGATGTGACGGAAATTCTCGCACGTCTTGAACGTCATCAAATTCCGACCATGGGTCGTATTGATGCGCCATTGCTGTGGCCGATAAACCGTGCGCAAAGCCTCACACTATTAACGTATTTTTGTCAGGTTTGCTTGCCTTCCTTTGGCCGTTTTCAAGATGCCATGACAGCGCAACATCCCGCCAAGTGGAGCTTGTACCATAGTCGACTATCATTCAGCCTTAACAGTAAATTAATCAGCCCGTTAGAAGTCATCAATGCGGCCATCGACAGTTATCAAACGAATGCTGAGATTGATATCGCCCAAGTTGAAGGGTTTGTACGACAGATATTAGGTTGGCGAGAATACGTTCGCGGCATTTACTGGGCGAATATGCCGCAGTACGCCAGTACTAATGCGCTCGATGCCCATGGAACACTGCCCGATTATTTTTGGCATGGCGACACTAAGATGAGCTGCATGCGACAAGCCTTATCCCAATCATTAGATTTTGCCTACGCCCATCATATTCAGCGCTTAATGGTGATCGGCAATTTCTGTTTATTAACCGAAATCGAGCCAAATCAAGTCGATGAGTGGTATTTAGGCGTATATGTAGATGCCATCGAATGGGTTGAAATGCCCAACACCCGCGGCATGGCATTGTTTGCCGACGGCGGCATTGTCGGCACTAAACCCTACGCCGCCAGCGGCTCTTACATTAATAAAATGAGTGACTACTGCAGCGGCTGTCATTACAAGATAAAAGAGCGCAGCGGCACACTCGCCTGCCCGTTCAATAGCTTTTATTGGCGCTTTATGGACAAACACCGCGCGCGATTATCGCAAAATCCTAGGATCGGCATGCTATACCAGACTTGGGACAAGATGGACGAGCCCGTAAGGCACGCCATATTAGCCACGGCCGAGCACAACCTCGTTCATCTAAACCGTTTGTAGCGGAGTAATGTTAAGCGTGACTCATTGATATAAAGAGTTTGATATAAAGATTTTGATATAGATATTTGGATAGGGAGAGTTTGCTATGAAAGTACTTATCGTCGGCGGGAGTGGGGGTATTGGCAAAGCCATGGTTAAGCAAATTCAAGAAAGCTATCCCGACGCCACAGTGCACGCCACCTACTGGCATCATCTTCCCCAAGACAGGCAGGAGAAAATACAATGGCATGCATTAGATGTGACCAATGAAGCTGAGATTAGACAGCTAAGTGAACAACTCACTGAATTAGATTGGATTATTAACTGTGTCGGGATTTTACACAACCAAGATAAAGGGCCAGAAAAAAGCCTACAGTCACTGGATATCGACTTTTTCCAGCACAATTTAACGCTCAATACCCTGCCCAGTGTCATGCTGGCTAAACACTTCTGCCATGCCTTAAAACAAAGTAGCTCGGCAAGATTTGCCGTGATATCGGCGAGAGTCGGCAGCATTACCGATAATAGATTGGGTGGCTGGTACAGCTATCGCGCCTCAAAAGCTGCGCTGAATATGTTTCTCAAAACACTGTCGATTGAGTGGCAACGCACCATGAAACACGGCGTGGTGTTGTCTCTGCATCCGGGCACGACAGACACGCCATTATCTCAGCCATTTCAACAGAGTGTCCCCAAAGGCAAATTGTTTACACCTGAGTATGTCGCAAACTGCTTACTGCCCATCATTGCCAATGCTACACCCGCACAAACAGGGCGTTTTTTTGCCTACGATGGCACAGAGTTACCTTGGTGAAATAAGCTGAAGAGCAAGTCAAGCAGCGGCAACTCCGATGGAGTCTTTCTAAATTAATAAATCAAAGCCGAGGGTTTTAACCCCTTGATAGGATGATGCCCCCAACGCACACCCCATCCTTAATCAAGCCTTTTCAAGAACACTGAAAAATAAACAATTGAAATAAATCATTAAATTATTTTAAAACACTCAAGTGCATCACCATTCCGCTTGGCTAAATCGCTATTACCCAAAAGTCCTAATTCAGATTTAAAAGCGTCTAAATGAACGTTGAAGATAGTTCCTTTGTACGATTGTTAACACTTTTACATTTAAATAACATCTAGAGTCATGCGGTTATTCACGCTTTGCACAGAATAAAAATCTGAGAATTCCCGCCTGAGCAACAGCTCATTCTATGCGGCCATGGCAGTAGGATGCCGACGACCCTGTAGAAATCACAATAAAAAACGCTCGCCCGAGCCAGTTAAGCTGTATGGCATTCCAACGTTATTTACAAAACGGAAAAAGGATTTCAAGCATGATGCTAAACAAAAAACTGTCGCTACTCTTCATTGCTGTGTCGGCCACTTTAGGCACATCCGCATTTGCTGCCGATGTTGTCGATGTCGGTACTCTTAGAAGCGCGTCTTCAAGCAATAACTTAGTGTCTCAGTTCAGCTTAGACGCAGGTAGCCAACTCAAAGTAGAGAAAAAACTCAACCTAAGTCAAGGCAAGCAAAAACAACGTTTACAACAATATTTCCATGGCGTACCTGTTTATGGTTTCTCTGTTGCGACGTCACAATCGAGCATGGGCTTTTACAGCGACATGTCTGGCCGCGTATTAAAAAATATTGAAAAGTCGGCTGATTTTGTCAAACCCACTCTAACGGCTAACAAAGCGTTAGATATTGCGATCCGTGGCAAGTCTGACAAAGCCGTTGCAGGCCTAAAAGCTGAAAACAAACAAGCAAAATTATGGCTTTACCTCGATGATGCCGCTAAAACTCGCCTCGTTTATGTGACTTCATTTGTAGTATATGGCGATGAGCCAAGCCGCCCATTCACTATGGTTGACGCGCACTCAGGTGAAGTGATTAAGCGTTGGGAAGGGATTAACCATGCTGCAACCGGCACAGGTCCAGGCGGTAACATTAAGACTGGCCAATACGAATACGGTACTGATTTTTCTAGCTTAGACGTTGAAGTGAGCGGTGACACTTGCACCATGAACTCACCTAACGTGAAAACCGTTAACCTAAACGGTGCCACATCAGGCGCCACACCCTTCTCTTATACTTGTCCGCGCAATACAGTCAAAGAGATCAACGGTGCTTACTCGCCATTAAACGATGCGCACTACTTCGGCAACGTGATCTACAAGATGTATAGCGAGTGGTACAACACTGCACCGTTAACCTTTCAGTTAACGATGCGAGTTCACTACAGCAACAACTACGAAAACGCTTTCTGGGACGGCAGTGCTATGACCTTCGGTGATGGCGCAACAACCTTCCACCCATTAGTGAGCTTAGATGTCTCGGCACACGAAGTGAGTCACGGTTTCACTGAACAAAACTCAGGGCTGGTTTACGCAGATCAATCTGGCGGCATGAACGAAGCCTTCTCAGATATGGCGGGTGAAGCCGCTGAATTTTACATGCACGGCACAAACGACTGGTTAGTCGGCGCCGATATCTTTAAAGGCAGTGGTGCACTGCGCTACATGGCAGATCCAACCTTAGACGGTATCTCAATCGGTCATATCGACGATTACTATGATGGCATCGACGTGCACCACAGTTCAGGTGTATTCAATAAAGCTTTCTACACTTTAGCTAACTTACCAGGTTGGGATACGCGCAAAGCATTCCAAACATTCGTAGTCGCTAACCAATTATATTGGACGGCGGACAGCTTATTCTGGCAAGGCGCTTGTGGTGTTAAATCGGCCGCAACTGACTTAGGCTTAAGTGCTGACGATGTGGTTACTGCGTTTGCCGCTGTGGGTATCACACCTTGTGAAACGCCACCACCACCGCCACCACCAGAAGCTACTGAACTCGCCAACGGTGTTGCTGTGACAGGTTTAGCGGGTGCATCAGGTAGCAAAAAATACTACAAACTCGATGTCGCTAGCGGTGCAACTAACCTGAGCTTCAATATGTCAGGCGGCACAGGTGATGCGGACATGTATGTTAAATTTGGTCAAGCGCCGACCTCTAGCAGCTATGACTGTCGTCCATACAAGTCAGGTAATGCCGAAAGCTGTGCTATTGATCCTGCTCAAACGGGAACTTATTGGGTGATGGTCAGCGGCTATAGCAGTTACACAGGTGTGAGCCTAGTGGGTGCTTATGATGGCGATGACACTCCAAACCAAGCTCCAACCGCAGGCTTTACTGCAAGCTTTGCTAACGGTAACGGCAGCTTCACAAGCACCAGTACTGACAGCGATGGCGACCTGACATCATGGAACTGGGATTTTGGTGATGGTACAAATGCCGCAGGTGCGAGTGTCAATCATCAGTATGCCCAGTCAGGCAGCTACACAGTCACACTGACTGTAACTGACAACGATGGCGCAACAGCAAGCACTTCGGCAGAATTTGCGGTTGAAGTCCCTGAAGTCGTATTAGAAATGGCAGTAAAAAATGCGAACAAATCTCGTCGCGGCAGCATTCGTGTTGCACTCGAATGGGAAGGTCACAACGCTGATGAATATACTATCTTCCGTAACGGTGTTGCGGTTGGTACTTCAAGCAGTTCATCATTTATTGACCGCTTCACTGACCTAGCTGGCACTAGCTTCAGCTATAAAGTGTGTGAAACTAACGGCCCTTGCTCAAACGAAGAAACCGTTAATTTTTAATCGCATAATCTAATCGTGCAATGGCGCTAGCGTAAAATCCTAGCGCTAATTCATCGATTCACTTCTCGTTTTCTTGTTAATGCCACTCAGCCCTTTTGAGTGGCATTTTTTATAGTCAAACGGCTCAGCCTCAGCACCTCATAAGGTTTGCCTTAAGCTGTTGCCCCTTGCCCACATGTGGATGAATCGTTACTTCAAATGTCCACTTTCACCCACTGGTTTCTTCAGCAATTTACGTTGCAACGTCCGGCGATGCATTCCCAATTGGCGAGCCGTGGCGGACACATTGCCTTGGTTAGCATTGAGCACTTGCTGAATATGCTCCCACTCCAAACGCTTAGGATTAAGTGGCGAATCGTCGACTTCATCTTCTTGAAGAGTATGGGAATGCCCATCCATTTCCAGTGCGGCGAGCAAGGTTTGGGTATCCACAGGTTTAGCTAAATAATTATCGGCGCCGAGACGAATCGCTTCCACCGCAGTGGCGATACTCGCGTAACCTGTGAGTAACACCATAGTCACCTTGGGCAGCAGATGACGCAGCGGCACAATTAACCCTAGGCCATTGGCTTCGGCAAGCTTCATATCTAAAAGAATATGGCTAGGACGAAACTCCCGCGCCACCAGCAGCGCATCACTGGCATCATGGGTTAATCGGCATTCAAAGCCATGGCGTGTTAATCGGCGCCCTAAAATACTCGCAAGGGAAAGGTCATCCTCTACAATCAACAAACGTTTCATGAACTTACCTCGTCACTAACCTTAGTCTTGTGTGATACAGACGGCGCCGGCGCCCTTAATATAGTGAAACGAATTTGTGCCACAGTGCCACCTTGGGGATGATTAGCCAAAATCAACTCTGCACCCAAACGCTCTAAACTGGCATGACTGAGTAGCAAAGCGACACCTAAACCCTTGGGACTTTCTATGAGTAAGGTGCCCAACTGCGGCAATAAATCGGGCGCGATACCAGTGCCATAATCGCGGATCTGCAAGTAGATCTGCTCTTCGTTTGGCGCTATATCTACACTGATATCCACCTGCGGCGCACCTAGGGTTTCGGCGCTAGCGCGGGCAGCATTTTCAATCAAGGCCATGATGGCTGGCGTTAAACTCATATCAGTCAGAATACTTTGCTCTGCCAGTTGTTCAGGCATACAAGTGATCAACCAATTCAGTTCAGTTTGCGGCATTAACAACAAGGTTTTTTGCTTTAAACTGTCCACCAGCTCAATGATCTTTAGTGGGCGCTGGCGGCGATCGCGGATCGACTCCGTCGCTAATCTCAGCTCGGCAAGCGTATGTTCACAGCGACCTAACGCAGTTTCCATCTCGACAATCGTTATCGAGGTATCGCTCATGTCTTCTTTTACTTCATCGAGTAATAACCTCAGACTCGAGAGCGGCGTGGCCAATTGATGCGCCATCTGCGCCGATACTGTACCTAGGGCTAAGAGTTGCTCCTGACGCAATTGCCCTTCGCGCATATAGGCTAATTGCGCATCTTGGCGGCGCATACGCTTAGAGATCAACGCCACGCTGGTTGTCATCACCAAAGCTGAAATCACAAAGTTGAACCACATGCCTAAATAGTGGGAACTCATGTCCATACCGTGATGCTGCATGGGGGATTCGGGCACAGTAAAGATCATCAGGCTGTAGGCAAAGGTTGAAATAGCCGTCAGTGCCCAAGGCGCCCAGATTGGCAAAGTCACAGCCGCAAGTGCAATCGGCAACAGTAATAACGAGATAAACGCATTGGTCGCGCCGCCGGAAAAGTGCAACCAAGATATCCAAAATAATGTGTCTAAGCTGAGCGCAATAAAGAGGCCGCGCTCCTTAGCAAATAAGGGTTTACGTAGCGCCAATGTGAGCGAAAGGTATAACACCTCCAGCACTAACACATGCACTAACGGCTCCATTTGCAGGCTAAGACCAAAAGTATCGGCGGCAAACGTGGTTAAGCCTATTTGCAGCAGCAAACCTAAGGTTCGCAGTAATGCGACTTGGTCGGCAGCCTGTAGACTGGTCCCTAAGATCTTAGCCATGGCAATTCCTACAGAGTGAGTCCGAGAATGGCAAGTGCACCACTCGATTGTGTTAATGCTTGGCGCACGCCAGTGGCAAAATTAATTTCAGAACAAATCCCCAGCGCAGCTAAACGCGCACAGCTTAAGGTGCAATCCCTTGGCCGCTTGGCGTTATCTGTCGGCGTAGACTCAGGCGTTAAGTGCGCTGTACTGAGTTGTAAAATCTCTCCTAAGGTCAACAACATCTGATACTTAGTCATAGTCTCGGCGGCGCTAAAATGATAAATCCCCTGCACGGTAGAATGTTCAATATGCTGTGCAATCATCTTGTCTATGGCTTGGGCAATATCGGCGGTCGAGGTTGGACTGCGTATCGCCCAATGATCAACACCCTGAGCGCGACGCTCAATCAATTGGTTAACCAGCACTAGCACAGCAGATTCACTCAGCTTTTCTACTTGGCCGTAAAGGATTGGCAAGCGTAGCACGGCAAAATCAGCGCTAGTGTCTAGCACGATTTCTTCGCCCTTTAACTTAGATTCACCATAAAAATTAACCGGATGAGTTGCTGCATCTTCAGCGTACTTAGGTTGAGTGCCATCGAACACATAGTCAGTGGAAATATAGATAAGCCAAGCGTTATTGGCCTTAGCTGCCATAGCTAAGGCTTGGCTGGCGGTTAAGTTAAGTGCCAATGCCGCCTGCGGATTTTGCTCGGAGACATCGGGGCGACGCTCGGCGGCGCAGTGCACTATCACTTGCGGTTGCTCGCGGGCGATAAATACCTCGACATCCAAAGGGGCGGTAAGATCGAGTTTATGCACTCGTTCACTTGCGCGGCTAAAACCTGTGGCGATAACCTGATGTCCCGTTAATTCAAGCTGTTTTACAACTGCTCGGCCGAGTAGCCCTGTCGCGCCTGTTACCATAATCTTAGCCATATCGCCCCATTCAGTTTCAACGCATATTTATGGCTAACAATTCTAAAAGCTTTTCATATTCAACGCACTTGTTTACTCTTCTAAACCAAACTTACTTAGGGTTAACTCATGCAAGATTAACCCAAATACCCATAGGCAGAATTTGAGTACGACACTTCCTCTGATATTAGCTGGCCCCATGCTGCGCCACTGCGATGCCTCACACTTTACCCTGTGGTTTGTAAGTCGTGAGCCATTAACTGAACTTAAGCTGCGTCTTGGTGAGCAAGAGTACCTGTTGCAGGATGCCGATTTACACTATGTGCCACTTGGGCAACATGCCCATCAATATCTAATAATACTGTCGCGCCCAGAGTTGCTCGCACCCAATATCGTCACACCTTACCAAGTGTCTGCCGCTCAGCATGGTGATATTTTTGCCACGATAAGCCAGCTGAACTATGGCGATGCCTCAACGCCAAGTGTACGTTTTACCCCTGAATTAACCCAAGTATTCCACGGTTCCTGCCGCAATCCGCATCACCACAGTGACGATGCACTGGTCGCCGCAGATACCCATTTAGCCAAGATAATCAACAGGGGTGCGGAGGATGATCGCCCTGCACTTATCATAATGAGTGGTGATCAGGTCTATATTGATGATGTTGCAGGACCTATGTTAAGCGCCATAGGGCAAGTCATCGATTTGCTTAGTCTTAAACATGAGCAATTTGAAGGCGCGAGCATCACCACTAGTGAAGACATTCATTATCAGCCCGCATATTTGTATCAACGGCATAAAAACCTGTTGCCTCATACCCAATATCCGGCCAAAACCGCGCTGTGGCGTTGGTATCGCAATCACCCCATTTTTACCTCCTCCATCGCCGTAAATCATTTGGTCAGCCTAAATGAAATCATCGCCCTGTATTTACTCACTTGGTCACCTGAACTGTGGGAATTAGTGAACATCTCAAAGGATGTCGATGGCTTATCACCCGCCAATACCGCCCGCTGGCAAAATGAGTGGCAACACTTGCTTGGCTTTAAAGCTGGGCTGGGGCAAGTCAGGCGCTTTATGGCGCACATTCCCGTTTATATGATGTTTGATGACCACGACGTCACCGATGATTGGAATCTGACGGCTAAATGGGAACAAGCGGCCTACGAACACGCATTTTCGAAACGCATTATTGGCAATGCCTTAATCGGCTACACCTTATTCCAAGGACTTGGCAACGCGCCTGATAAATTTGCCGCCGATATCCGCCCGCTGCTCGATGCGTTTTTTGCGCGACAAGAAAGCGAAAGTCAGGATCTGCTCATCGACGAATTACTTAAATTTGAGCAGTGGCATTACACCTTAGAGTCCTCGCCCAAACTGGTCGTGCTCGACACGCGTACCCGCCGCTGGCGCAGTGAATCTAATCTTGCAAAACCTTCCGGCTTGATGGATTGGGAGGCGTTAATGGATTTGCAGCAAGAGCTACTCGGCCAGTCGAAGGTCATTATCGTCTCACCTGCGCCCATGTTTGGGGTCAAGTTGATTGAAGCAGTGCAGCGCACAGCCACTCTGATCGGCGGTTCCCTGTTAGTAGACGCCGAAAACTGGATGGCCCACCCGGGCGCCGCCAATGCACTGCTGAGTATTTTTATGCACCGTAAAACCCCAGAGGAGTTTGTGATCCTCTCCGGCGATGTGCATTACTCCTTTAGTTACGACATCAGTATTCGTTTTAGACGCAGTAGCCCTAACATCTACCAAATCACCTGCAGCGGTATAAAAAATCACTTCCCCGAGAAGCTGTTACCGATTTTCGATAAACTCAATGGCTGGTTTTATGGCCACTTTTCACCACTTAACTTGCTGACAAAACGTAAACGTATGTTGCTGCGCGGCAGGCGACCAAATGGTGAGCCGAGTAAACGTCTAGTGAATAAAAGCGGAATAGGTATGTTGGAATTAGCTGATGATGGTGCACCAACAAAAATTGCGGTTTTACATGGCGATATGAGCGAAACCCTGTTCGAACCACCCAAACAGGAATAACAGATTAAACGGGTTTATTATGTTTAACCGTTTCAGGCTGAGTGGCACCAGAGCCAGAATCCATCAAAGGCGTATTTTTGGATAACGCCTCATCGGTTTTGGCAGGTTTTGGCTGAGCCTGATTGAAAATCAGTGCTTCTGGCTGCGACTTATTCGACGGTTTTTCATGCGCCATTTGATCCCAAATGATCTTAGGGCTTTGATCCCGCTCGGCATCGGCTTCTGCTGTCGATGTGCCAGACGAACTTGGTTTCTTCGGTTCAATCACCGCACTCGCCTTACGGATCTCGGCGGCAATGTCATTCAGATAAGGCTGCTTAGTCCAGTCACCAAAATACATGGCCCCCACTAATACTGCAGCGCAAAGCAAGATAGAGAAGATCGCAGATTTGGTCATAATGGACTTCCTTTAAACAATCGTAATATGGCTCCCTATGGCAGAGACTCAGATACTGCAGATTGTATTCATACCATCACAGGGCCAAGCACACAATTGCACCCGATTATTTCCTTTAAACAGACTGGAAATAATGCTTTCCGCTGACTAAAACTCAAAACCTTGACATTGCATGTCGTGGTGCATCCCGCTCACTGGGTCAATAAAACGTAAACGCTGTGCCATCAATTTTAGGGGCGCCTCAAATTTATCCGGTCCTTTGGGTAATAAGCTTGGATAAAATCTATCGTTTAACAATGGCATACCTAAGCTTTGCATATGCACCCGCAACTGGTGGGTTTTGCCGGTAATCGGGCTCAGGTGGAACAAACCAAGATCGCCTTTTATGGCCACCAAACTGATTTCGGAATGGGTATTCGCCTCGCCTTCAACGATTTTCATGGTAAAACTCGGGTCGCTCGGCTGCATGCGGTTTTTTACCGTCCAGTGCAATGGCAAAGTTAAGCAGCCCTGTTGATATTGTTCAATAATCTCAGGAGTCAACTTGGCAATCGCTTGATAGTCTTTACGAATCGCATCGTCAATAAAGAGTTGATGATAGAGCGCGCGGGTTTCAGGCGCGACAGTCATCAGGATCACTCCAGCGGTTTCACGATCAAGCCTATGAGCGGGCGCGATAGTATCAATGCCAGTACGCAATCTTAGTCTATGCACCAAACATTCGTTCACATAGTTGCCACTTGGCGTCACAGGTAAAAAGTGTGGCTTATAGGCCAAAATGACATTGTCATCTTGGAATAGGATCTGTTCTTCAAAGGGAATTTTCGCTTCGACCAGCACTTCACGGTAGTAATACACCCGCGCCGCAGGGCGATATTCAGTGTCCAATGCGATCAAACAGCCATCCCGCCAATGCACTTTTCCATCGAGGATCCGCTGACGCCATACATCTTCACCTATACGGGCAAAATGTTGTGCAAGAAAGGCAAACACTGTGGGTTTATCTGTGACATTCACAGGAAGCACTATGTAAGAAGGTTGGGCGGCGCGGGCAGATGCAGTCATATCACAAAAAAAGCGGCTATAGAAAGCCGCTATTCTAGCCTTTTTGTGGTTTTTCAGTCCACATGGGACTTGATGAGTTGCAGCACGAAGTCCAAGGTTTTGTGGCAATCTGGCTGATTCACTAATACTAATTTATCTTTGTTATACATAGGCAAAACCTCGAGCCAGCGTTGGCTCACCCAAGCGGCGTCTTCCAAATGCACTTGAGAATAGAGCTCAAACAGATCGGGATTCACTTCATAAAATTGCTCTAATGCGGCGCTTATCAACTCAAATTCACCTTTAATCGGCTCTTC
Organism: Shewanella oncorhynchi; assembly: GCF_030848765.1. Taxonomy (NCBI): domain Bacteria; kingdom Pseudomonadati; phylum Pseudomonadota; class Gammaproteobacteria; order Alteromonadales; family Shewanellaceae; genus Shewanella; species Shewanella oncorhynchi. Next base: position 502,268 of record NZ_CP132914.1, on the reverse strand, counting down.
TTGCCAGTTACGGCAAGGTAAAGTACGCGCCATCCACAGCTTATCTTTGGCCTGCGCCGCTGAGAGGATGCTGACGCGTTGACGCCCTTCGAGCACTATGCTGAGTGAATCATCTTCTAGCTGATTAAAATCGATAATGTCACATTGGGTGGCAGTGGGATAACAGGGCGGACTACCACTGGGTCTAATGGTGGCAAAGGCGAGCACATACTTTCCCTTGAATACATCGGCCACCATGCGCAGATGACCGGGGTCAACCACACGAACCTCCACCCGTCCCTGTGGCAGTAACAAGGCATCGCGCATGAGTAACGCCATTTCTCGTGTTTGCATAGCAACCTCCTGCCCCAAATAGAAGGAAACGAACTCAATGCATTCGTATTTCCTATTATTGTAGAGTGTAGCAGGTGAAAGAATTTCCTTCCTGAAGCCGCTGAGCGCACAAAGAAATTTGCGACCCCGCTATTTTGAATCAGGGCATTTCAACCACGTCATGTCAAACCCAGTTTTCGAGACCAAATCACTTCAACCTAAAAGTGTTCTAGCCGATCCAGCACATTTCCCCTCGCAACAACCTCAGCAAACTCCTCGGCCAGACGTTCACTCAAAGCCACAGACGTACGCCAATATTGCATCCGCTGCGCCGTGTCCAGTTGCTTAAAATCTTCACGGTCGGGGATTTTGCCAAAGGGCAATGAAGCGACAAATTCGGCCGATGGCGCCAACACTAGCGCATTGTGATAATTAGCGCGACCTTGGCGCCACTTCAAGGATTTGTCGAACCATCCTGGACTGATGATCGGATAAAAATGCGGATACAACGTCAGCCCCTTGGCACGGGATAAAGGCAAATCAAAATGATAGTCGGTAATGCCGCCATCGTAATACTGCCCATCGGCAACGCCTTCAATTTGGGACACTGGGGCAAGCAACAAAGGAATAGACCCCGTTGCTAACATCACAGCATCGACATTAGCCTCAGTTAATTCGACCTGCTGACTGGGTAAATCGTTGAGTTGCAAAAAGGGAGATGCTGCAGCTTGTTGGCTAAAGACCACACGCTCAAAATGCCAACCTAAACTCCGACGGCTCACTAAGTTGGTCGCCGCCGTCATCGCCAGCCCCGCCGCAAGCGGAAGCTTTGCCGTTAAACGATTTAAATGTTTAGCACGGCACACGACGAAATGACTGTGAATATGAGCGTTATTAACGATTTCCCTGCCACCATTGCCCCCTAAAATGCCCTGCACTACGCCTTTAACTTGCGCACTGACTTCCTGCGGTGTTGGCATATTGTCGTAACGCTGACCAATATAAAAATCCTCTAAGCGGCCATAGGCTATGAGGGGATCTTGCTGCGCCAAACATGCTAAACGCCAAGCCCCAGAGGAAGCGCCTAATGTATATAAAGGCGTTTGCCTATCTTTGAAAAATTCAGCAAACAAATACTTATCTAGCCCTGCGATACCAAGCCACTTAGGTCCACCAGAGGCGGCAAGCAACTGGGTAAAATGCTCAGCTTTAAGGCCTTGTTCTGCCAAGGTGTTAAATGCAGTTGGTCCTGCAAGAAATCGTAACGCTGACAATTCTATGTACCTTAAAACCAATGCCATTAGAGCAAAATAAAATAGTAAACCACGAAGGTATACGTCAATAAACAATTCATATCATCGACTTAACTCAGTCGTATTGTGCATGCGGCAACTTGTCTTGTGCCGTATGAAGCCTCAAAAGCACGCAGACCGATAGTGAGGTTTTCATCAATATATTCAACTGCATTTTAAATATTATTTAGAACACTAGGCTCTGAGTTAGCACATTTACGTCTTAATGTAACAATTGTTACAGTGATAACCTTCTCGGCATCAGATTGTTATTTTATCTTGAATCTGCACACCTAAGTTCGAGTGTTGGGTTACAAACATCATTGAGAGGTTTTTATGCGTCTAGCCGTTATCGCATTGGCAGTGTCATCCACACTGGTTATTCCAGCAATCCAAGCCGAAGAGCAGCAAACCGGCTTCGAAAAAATCGAGATCATAGGCTCACGCATAGCACTACGCACGGCAACCGACAGTGTTGCCCCTGTCGATATCATCACAGCCGAACAACTCGAATCAACAGGTATGACGGAAACCGCGAAAGCGCTGCAATTTGCGGCGCCAAGCTATAGCTTTCCATTCTCCTCGGTGACTGACGGTTCAGATGCGGTGCGCCCCGCGAGCTTACGCGGCCTGTCGCCAGACCACACCTTAGTGCTCGTAAATGGCAAGCGTCGCCATGGTTCTGCCCTAGTACATTTAAGTGGCACCATGGGAAAAGGCTCGTCTAACGTCGATTTAAACGCGATTCCAATGACAGCGATAAAACGCATTGAAATTCTCCGAGATGGAGCCTCAGCGCAATACGGCTCGGATGCAATTGCGGGCGTGATTAACGTGGTACTCAAGGACAGCGATCAAGGAGGTAGCGTCTCGGCGCAAGCAGGACAAACCTACCAAGGTGACGGTGAGCAATGGCGTGTAGGTGTTAACCATGGTATCAGTTTAAGCAATGATGGCTTTGTGAATATCGCCCTCGAAGCGCATCACAAAGACAGCACAAACCGTGCAGGACTCGATCCACGGCAGCAATACCCTAAACTAGCAGATGGTTCTGACGATCCGCGCGAAGCGACATTTAACCGTAAGAGCCACCAGGTTGGTGATGCCGAATATGATAATGTCGGTTTATTTATCAATGCGGCTCAGCCTATCTCTACTGATGGAAAACTGTATGCCTTTGGCGGTATTAGTCAACGTGAGACTAAATCAGGAGCCTTTTACCGTTTAGCTCTCGATGCCCGTAACTTACCCGAAGTGTATCCTGACGGTTTTTTACCGCAAATTAACCCCAAAATTATCGATTCATCTCTTACCCTAGGCTATGAATTCAACCTGAGTGACTGGGATATTGATGCCTCAGTGGGATATGGCAAGAATTCATTTAACTATAATATCGTCAATACCTTAAATGCTTCCTTAGGCCCTGAAACTCCTACCGAGTTCGACGCAGGAACGCTATCGACCCGTGAAGCCAATATCAATTTGGATATTTCCCGTTATTTTGCCTTTATAAACGATTCTGAAATTCTGTTTGCGACCGGTGTTTCATGGCGCCAAAACGGCTATGAAATTGAAGCCGGAGAAGAAGATTCGTATATCAATGGTGGCTATAATGGCAAAGCAGCGGGTAGCCAAGGTTTCACCGGTTTTACCCCTGAGTCGCAAGTGGATGAAACCCGTGATAACACTGGCGTTTATATGGAACTCGAAAACCAGTTAACCAATGAGTTTTACTGGGCGGCGGCGCTGCGTTACGAAAACTATTCTGACTTTGGTGGCAACACCAGTTGGAAGTTAGCGGGCCGTTACGACTTCACCGATAACTTGGCCCTGCGCGGTACTATCAACACTGGCTTTAGAGCGCCGAGCGTACAACAACTGTACTTCAGCAATATCTCGACGCTGTTTAATCCCGATCCTGTGACTGGCCAGCTGGTGCCTATTGAGTCAGGCACTTTCAACACCCTATCGCCAGTGACCAAAGCACTGGGTATTAATGAGTTAGATCCCGAACTATCCCAATCATTTAGCTTAGGCTTGGTGTACACCAATGACACGGGCTTAGCACTGACATTAGATGCCTATCAAATCTCCATCGATGATCGCATTATTCTGTCGAGCTCAGTGACGCCTAATGATTCGCCCGCCGTAGCGGCCGCATTAGCGGGCACCAATGCAGAATCGGCGCGCTTCTTTATCAACGCTGTCGATACTCGCACCCGTGGTGTTGACCTTGTGGTGAGCCAAGATTTTGATATCGGCTCTTGGGGTGATTTACGGGCTAACTTAGCCTATGCCTACAATAAGACTGAAATCCAAGATATTCATTTCCCACAAATTTTAGATGGGTTAGGCAAAAAGCTATTCGATAGCATAGAACAAACTCGCATGACCTCGGCGACGCCGCATAACACAGGTAACTTGGGCTTGACCCATGAGCTAGGCGACTTTAAGACCAATATTCGCCTCAGCTACTTTGGTGATTACACTGTTGGCTATGCCACGGGTGATGTGAATTACAGCGATCAATGGGTGATGGATCTGTCGGTGAGATACGCAGCAACCGATGCGCTAAGTTTCACCGCTGGAGTACAAAACCTGTTTGATGTGTATCCCGAAAAAACACCCGCGATTAACAGCAACAACGGCATTTTCGTCTACCCATTAACCAACACCCCGTTTGGTTTTAATGGTGGCTATTACTTCTTAGAAGCTAAATACACTTACTAAGCGCGTCTTAGCGAACAAAGTGACACTTGATATAAAAACAGGCCATGCTACGGCCTGTTTTTTTATGTCTAAAGCTTATGTCCTAACGGCGACTATCTGATTATAATCTTTACAATTCACTCATTCACATCCGCCATGTCGAGTAACCGATGATCGTCGATACCTTAGCAAACCGCCATATTTATCAATCCCTAAGCCCTCGGCTTACCACAGCATTAGAACATCTTGCCACCACAGACTTTAGTCAGCTGCCCGTGGGCAATTATCCCCTCGATGGCGACAATATTTTTGTGATAGTCAACGACTACCACACTAAGCATAAATCGACAGAACCCTTTGAAGTACATCAAAAATATATCGATGTGCAATATGTTTTCAGCGGTGAAGAAGAGTTTGGTTACTTGCCACTAGCGGAGCAAACACCCTCGAAACCCTATTTTGAAAAACACGATTACGCCGAGTTTGATTACGAGGCAAACCAAGCCAATGCCTCTTATATCAAACTCAAAGCAGGCATGTTTGCGTTATTTTTCCCCGGTGACATGCATATGCCCGGCACAGGCGATATCGCCACGGCGGTGCGTAAAGTCGTGATAAAAGTGAAGATCTAAACCTTAAGCCATCTTTGCCGAACCTGAGCGTTCGATTTTTAGAGAAATAGCAACTGAAGAGCACAGTGATATGCGCTTTGGCTATTTCCGATTAAAGCCAAATATTGCTAAAATTGTCACAAATTTAAAGGAGAGTCCCTGAAATGCCCATTTACGTTGTCGGTCACAAGATCCCCGATTCAGATTCAATCTGCGGTGCTATCGCGTTAGCCTATTTAAAAAACCAAATCGGTGAAGAAGCCATTGCCGCACGTTTAGGTGAATTGTCACCCGAAACTGCTTTTATTTTGGAACGTTTCGGCTTCGAAGCACCGGAATACAAAACCAGCTACGCTGGCGAGCAAGTGTATATCGTTGACCATTCAGAACTGACTCAAGCACCGGATGATATCGCCCAAGCGACTATCGTCGGGATTGTCGATCACCACAAACTTGGCGATCTCACCACAGATACACCGCTAGAATGCTGGATCCGCCCAGTGGGTTGCAGCAACACAGTGATCAAGATGATGTTCGACTTTTACCAAGTCGCTATCCCTAGAAATATCGCTGGCATCATGATGTGCGCTATTTTGAGCGATACAGTGATTTTCAAATCACCGACTTGCACCACTGCAGACATTCGCTGCGTTGAAGCGTTAGCTGAGATCGCCGGCGTTGAAGATTTCAAAGAACTGGGCATGGAAATGTTCAAAGTGAAATCCGCCGTCCAAGGCACACCAGCACGTGACTTAGTAATGCGTGACTTTAAAGACTTCAACATGAACGGTAACTTGGTCGGTATCGGCCAGTTAGAAGTGATCGACCTGTCAGTATTTGACGATATCAAGGCCGAGCTAGAAGCCGATATCAAAGCGCTCAAAGTGGAAGGTAACCGCCACAGCGTTTTATTGCTGCTGACTGACATCATGAAAGAAGGTTCAGAGTTGTTGATTGTGTCTGACGATGCGGAGCTGACCCAACGTGCCTACGGTAAAGATACCGTCGATGGCAAAGTGTGGTTAGACGGCGTATTAAGCCGTAAGAAACAAGTAGTACCACAGCTACAAGCAGCATTCGCCTAGTCGCTTTATCGTCACGACTGTAGTACAGGTATTAAGGCCGAACTGAGTTCGGCCTTTTTTATATTTCAGGTAAAAACTGCCCCCCCTGCGTTACGCCTATTCACCGCCACTAACTAAAACTGGCATGAAACTTTGCTCATAAATCTATCCAGCCAGAGAAATTGGCGAGTATGATGGCCCAATCATCCCATTGATTTAAGCACTTTCATCTATGCCAGAAGCGCTACAACATATCATCACCGAACTCACGCCTTGGCTGCAGCAATATGGTTATGTTCTGCTATTTTTCGCGATTGCTGTCGAGGGTTTTGGCATTCCGGCGCCAGGACAATCCTTATTAATTGTCGCCAGTTTATTAGCCGCTACAGGGCAAATGTCACTGCCACTAGTGTTAATCGTCGCTGCTTGCGCTGCACTATGCGGTAACAGTTTGGGATATTTCATCGGTTGGCGCTTTGGTGATGTGTTGCTTAAGAAGGGCTGGATAAAACCGCAATTGGAAGACAAAATCCATGGCGTTATTGGTCAATATGGCATCGCCGCTTTAGTGCTGAGTCGTTTTGTTGAGGGATTAAAACAATTTATGTTTATCGGCTGCGGTCTAGCTAAAATGCCACTAAAACAATTTGTGATTGGCAATGCTCTCGCCACCAGCATTTGGGTGGCACTCTTTGGATTAGGCCCAGTGTTAATCCGCGATGAAATAGCTCCCATGCTGGCGTTTTACCACCAGCATAAATACCCCACATGGGCTATGGTCAGCCTGATACTCGCCGTGCTAATCACTTTTACTTGGCGCAGGTGGCAAACCAAAAATCCGCAGTAACAGCTTTGGAGTCTATTCTTCCGATTCCTTTTGGATCATCTCTATCACTTTATGAGCCTTAACAAAATGGTCTAAGCGATGAGTTTGAATCCACCAAGTCGCCGCTTCCATAAGCAACTCTGGATCATCATTTTTGTTCGCAAAGAAGGCGTAAAATGAGAGGCCGACATTATCGCCTTTAGTCTCAATTTTTTTATGACAAACAGTGATGATTTTTGCTCTTAACTCAGCTCTCATATTGACTCATAAAGTTTATTCACCAGCTTATTATCTATTTTCAATGACATACAAAACTAGATATATCATCTATAGCTTACTCCATACAGCTACCGATCACTTTATGCCTTCAGTTTCAATCTTAGGCTGAGGCTCTGCGCCGTCGTTTGGCTTTGATTCAGGCGCTTTAATTGGCGCGGGTGGCGCCTCAGTCGCAGCAGGCTTATCTTGTTCCTGTGATACGTTTGGCTCCTGCAATGATGTATTAACCTTAAGTGTCGGTGAATTCTGCTCTTCAGGTAAAGGCTCGACAATAATCACTGGCTCTTGTGGCACAGGCGTTTCACCTTCGGTAGATGTTGCAGCTTCTGACTCTGGCGCTAAGGTGCCGAGATCTTGGTTCGCAGGGCTTTCCACCGCATGTTTAGGTAATTGATTTCGATATAAATCAATCATACGCATCACCTCAGACAAGGCTTTACCATGCTCTGGAGTGAGAATGCCATTGTGCCCAGAGACGATTTCGTCAGACACGGCCAGTACCCATACGGCTTGCATATTGGCATCGGGGCAGGTTTGCACGGTACGACGAGCCTGCAGGCGAGCACGAATTTTCCAGCCTGATTGAGGCAGTGTCATCATACAGCCAGGGATTTGATCGTGCGCCATCAAGGCCGAAGGCATCTTCATTGGCGTGGTGCAATTGCCACCAGAGCATTTGTCAATATCGTGAGTAATAGCCCAAGAGTTCCCGACAGCGCGCTCGCCGTCCTTGATGTAATTGAAGGCTTCTTTTACTGCAAAATCCCCCTTCGATTGCAACACCACCATACTCGGTTTTTGTCTATCTAAGCTCACCAACGTATCTAATGGCTGATACTCTTTAGCAGGTACGGCGGGATTTAACAGTAAGAATAAATTAGGATTATCCTGCTGATTATCAATGGCGGCTTTGATGCGATCTTTACTCGCATGCAAAACAACAGCACCGCCAAGACTATGGCCAATCACAGTGTACCGCAGCAGTTTATGCTGTGTTACTAAGCTATCAAGCTTATCCAGCAGCTGTGATAGACCTAACTGCCCGATACGTTTAGCAACCCGTTTACGCTGTAAAATAGTGGGAAAATCTAAGGGTTCAATCCAACTTTTTGCATCATCTGAGCCATCGATCCAAAAAGGATCGTATTTATCGCCCCGCCAGCCAATATACAAACCCAACAAGTTGCGCTGGGTATCGGACGCGGCCATTTGCTGATAAAACTGCTCAAAGGCAATAAAGTTTTCATCCTTAGGCTCAGCGCTATGATGCCAGCCATGGACAAAAATCAATAATTCAGGGATCTGTGCAGGCTCTGGATGTAAAATTCGCGTCTCTAAACCTTGCCATTGCCTTTCGTCGTGGGGCTGACCTTTATCATTAAACTCAATCACATGAAAATTTTGCTTAGCGATATCAGGGCCGGGGATGTGGTAAGCCTGATCTGGAATAAAAGGAAGTAGGATACAAAGTAATAACAACATTAAAAACAGTAACTTGTACTGAGTAAACTTTTTCAGGCTCATTTATAACAACATAATTAACGGCCAGGCTAGGCCAAAATAGACGTGCTGAAAGGGACTAACAGCAAAATTGACGAAATTATACGCTAACGCCATTAACCCAGCTAGTGCCTAAGTTGCTTTTCATCTGAACAGCAATGCTGTTTAACGCCAAGTATCGGGAAGCGTGACTTGGCTCCATAACTCTTGGCACAACGGCTGACTATTGTGCCAGTCGCCGCCGTTAATCCATTTAACCAGCGTATCCCCCACCTTTGGATATGCAATTGGATTAGGTGATGCCGTTTTAAGCCAGCGCTTAACTATGTTCACATCGAGACTCATCATGCTATCTGCAGCCGCTAAAAGTTGTAACGCCGCCACATTCGATAACTGCTCAAACTGGCCAATCAGTGGTTTGACTAAGAGTTTTTTACCTAAGGTTAATGCTTCGCTGGCAAGCTCAAAGCCCGCATTGCCTATCACACCACCGCAGCTGGCAAGATGTTGCTTAAACCCCTCACGATTAAAACCGTGCCATTTAATGTGCTCAGCAACTTGGCCTTTAGGTTGTTGGCTGTGATATACCAAAAACTGATAATCACTAAAATGAGACAGAAAATGAGCAATCATATCCGCATCTTCAAAAGGCAAATAAACTAAAATCTGATGCGTGTGTTCGAATGGGCTGGCATCCACTTCGACAAAAGGCGGCAAAATAGGGAAGCCAAAATGATGCCAATGACACCCCAGCGCCACATCCACTGGAGCAAAATAATTGAGCAGCATCTCATTAAACCAAGTGCTACCGAGTTTTGGCACCGGATGAGTTAACGCCGCCTGATGGCTAATCCCAATGGATGGCACGCCTTGGCGCCGCGCAGCCCAAGCCGACACAGGTTCAAAGTCGTTGAGTACTAAATCGTAGCAACTAAGATCTAATGCTTTAATATCTTTAAATAACGACAAGGACAAATTTTGCCGGACAGTTTGTGGCACATTCACGCGCCCGGAGTGCGTCGCAAACGTCATTCCCGCTTGAACGCGATAATCGCCAAAGCACTCCATATCGAAAAACTGATCAGGCTTACGCCCCGAAAATAGAAAGTCCACTTCAATATCTTGTTTCATCAATGCTTTAGCCATGACGCGTGCACGACTTAAGTGGCCATTCCCTGTGCCTTGAACTCCGTAGAGTATTCGCATTACGTATCCTTAAACTGATGAGTGAAGGAGAATTCCCACTAATGAAATGATTAACAGGCGCATATTTGAATTAAATCACTGGATGAACCAGCAATACCGACCCAATCCCCAATGAGGCTCCCGCCAGAATATCTAAGGGATAATGCACGCCAAGTGCAATACGTGAGCCCCCTATGCTAAAAGCCCATAAATACGCCACAGGAGCCGCCGCTGGATAGATTTGCGCCACGCTCGTTGCCATCACAAAGGCCGCGGCTGTATGACCAGACGGTAAGCTGAAGCGATCCGATGGTTCAAAACCACTCTCAAATCCCACTAATGCATGGCATGGCCGTGTGCGACGAATACTATTTTTCAATAGTAAATACAGAGGTAACTCAACCAAAAAACTCGCTAACATCAAATTAAATAGAGCCTGTCCTTGAGCGTGCGTCAGCATCAAACCCACAGACAAATATAAATACACATGCCCATCGCCACTCGCTGATACCCGCTTTGCATGGGCATATAAACCATGGTGCTGGGTGAAGCTCACGATATGGCAAAACATTCGCTTATCTAAGTCTGCAACGTAACTCAACATAAAACAGGCTCCTTGCTGGCATACCAGCGAGTTTTACTGCGATGTTAATCTGTGCATTCTCTCGACGACGCTTAGAGTGCTTAGTCTGCAACCAACCGACTCACCAAAGCTCTATTCACGATTGAATTCGTTATTGACTGCTCACGACTAATTTACTGTTTGCTAATAGTTAAACCTAAATCACATTAGCTAAAGCACTATTAGATAGCTTGAGACTAAGAAAGACCTGTGACGGCTAAGTGACATCTGCTCGAAGGTTTTATGACAAGAAGCATGGCTGAGGTTTTGATCTAGAAGGATTCTAGGGACGTTATGCTGGGGCTAAGGGATTTATTTAGGAATAGCGATAGGACTGAGACAGAATATTGTGTTGCTCTAAACGTTAATCTCAAGAGCAACACAATCCAATAAAACTTAGGCTGCGGCGGGAGTATTTGCCTTAGCACGGTAAATTTTTGTCAAATGGTAAATATTAATACAAGCAACAAACGCATTCATGCCGGCCACAGGCCAAGCAGAAATAAACACCCCATAAACCACAAACAGGGTGCATCCTACAAAATTCAACCATCGCAACCAAATGATATTCTTCATCATTAGAGAGATCGCCACCATTATAGAGGCAAAATAACCAATAATTTCAATCGTATTTACAGCTTCCATAGGCACCTCTCGAAGGCCCTCTACCGTCCATAAGCGTAACGGGGGGTCCATGCCCCTAAAGCAAATTAAGTTAAGTAAGTTAATTTAAACTTGGGATATAATACCAAAGTGCGCAACAGAGTTGTAATAAAAAACCGTTATTTAATGACCAATATCAAGTTTTACCGAATAAATTCTATAGTGTGACGAAAATTTACTACAGATGTGTTAACAGCCAAGTGGCAACAATACCGTGATTGATAACACTTTTCTTTTCAATAATCCCTTTTATACTGGCGTAAACTCGCTAAACTGTACGCAACGCGGATCAATAGGAGTGTAAATATGGAATACAACACCTCAGAACTATGTGACATGTACTTAGATGTCGTAGATGTAGTCGAGCCCATGTTCAGTAACTACGGTGGTTGTAGCTCTTTTGGCGGTTCTATTAGCACCATCAAGTGCTTTGAAGACAACGGCCTAATTACCGAAGTCCTACAAGAGGATGGCCAAGGTAAAGTCTTACTCATTGATGGCGGTGGCTCATTACGCCGTGCGCTGATCGATGGCGCTATCGCAGAACTTGCGGTTAGCAACAACTGGGAAGGCATTATCGTTTACGGTTCTGTACGCGATGTGGATGCATTGGAAGAATTAGACATTGGTATTCAAGCCCTTGCCTCAATTCCAGTGGGTGCTGATGGCAATTCAGTGGGCGAAGTGGAAATTCCAGTCAATTTTGGCGGTGTGACTTTCTTACCCGGCGATCACATTTATGCTGATAACACAGGTGTAATTTTATCACCTGAACCACTCGACATTGAGTAATCTCACTGTTCAGTCAAGAAAGCCAGCTAAGCTGGCTTTTTTATTCACTATTTTCAGCGCTTCCCCATTGAATCCTCGCCCTACTCTGGCCACAATAGCTCGACTCTGGCCGAATAAGAATATCAATCTATGCCTGAATTTATCCCCTTTACCCATACCGATATCGCCTCACTCGTCAGCCCAAGAACTGGCGAAACTAAGCTAGGCCAATGCGTCCATCTGGCCAATCACGAACACACGTTAGAGACCATACTTGCGACTGCAAAAGCCCACGGTGCATACTTTGCCATTATCGGCGTTGGCGAAGATATAGGCCCACGTGCCAATTTAGGCCGCGGCGGTGCAACCGATGCGTTCACAACCAGTATGCGTCAATGGCTCAATTTACAATCGAATCGTTTTCTTTCTGGCGCCGAATGCCTAGTGTTAGGCCAAGTGAACACCGCCGATCTGCAGCAACAAACTACGAGCAATACAACAGCTAACAGTGACGTCACCTTAGATGAATTACGCGATGCAGTGGAACAACTCGATGAGCGCGTTATCCGTATCGTCAGTGCTATTTTAAAAGCGGGTTTAGAACCCATACTCATCGGCGGCGGCCACAACAATGCCTATGGCTTGTTGATGGCAACCTACGGCCACTACCAACGCCAAGTCGCCGCGGTGAATCTCGATCCTCATTCGGATTTTCGCCTGCTCGAAGGTCGTCACAGCGGCAATGGTTTTAGCTATGCAGCCGATCGCGGCGCCTTAGGTTGCTACCATGTACTGGGTTTACACGAGTTAAAAAACAGCGAAGCAAACCTAAGCCAACTCAGTGAATTTGGGGGCACTTGGCATAGCTTACAACAAATTTGGGTTCGCCGTGAAATCAGCCTTAGCCAAGCTTTACTTGAAATCGCCGCCAAACTAAATGACACAGGTTTACCCGTAGGATTAGAACTTGACGTCGATGCTATCGCTAAAATGCCCAGTAGCGCTTCAACTGCTGCAGGTGTGCCATTGCTCGATGCGGCGCATTATGTCAGTTATATCGCTCGCCACTGTCCATGTGCTTATTTGCATTTAGCCGAGGCTGCACCAAGTTGCCACGAAGCTGGGATTGAAGCCGGATTTAGGGATGTTGGCCAAAGCCTAAGCGAGCTTATCTACGCTTATGTGCAGGCTCGCATGCAATTTTTGGCACAATGAATATCACCAGTTACACCCAACTGGGCGCTAAGCTATTCACCAAATCCTGATATTGTGGTCTAATGCCAGTCCATTTTACGTGGTCGCTAAGCACTTAATCCTACGACTGTTCAGGAGCGCCTCAAGCTAAGGCATTGCAGTTAGTTTACTAGCTCGATCACAGAGTGATAGATCAAAGATTCAGCAAATGCAGGCGATGGCTTACACTCGCAACTAATACATTGCAAAACAATAGGAACACATTGATGTCTGAGGGCGAATCTAAAAGTACCCACTTTGGTTACAAAACCGTAGAGGCCGATAAAAAGGCTGAACTCGTTGCCGGCGTGTTTCATTCTGTTGCCGCTAAGTACGACATAATGAACGATGTGATGTCCTTCGGCATTCACCGTTTTTGGAAACGTTACACCATTGAAGTCTCTGGCGCCCGCCCTGGCATGAAAGTGCTCGATTTGGCCGGCGGTACAGGTGACTTAACCGCAAAATTCTCTCACTTAGTGGGCGATAAAGGTGAAGTGGTTTTAGCTGACATTAACGATTCCATGTTAAAAGTCGGGCGCACTAAGTTGCGCGACAAGGGCATAGTCAACAATGTCAGTTATGTGCAAGCCAACGCCGAAGCATTGCCGTTTCCCGATAACCACTTCGACATCATTACCATCGCCTTTGGTCTGCGTAACGTGACCGATAAAGATGCGGCGCTGCGTTCAATGAATCGCGTGCTTAAGCCTGGTGGCAAGTTATTAGTGCTAGAGTTCTCTAAGCCTCAGCATGAAATCATGCGTAAAGTGTATGATTTATATAGCTTCAAAGTCTTACCTAAGATGGGCGAGCTCATCACTAAAGATGCCGACAGCTACGAGTATCTGGCTGAATCGATCCGCATGCACCCAGATCAAGACACATTAAAACAAATGATGGTTGATGCAGGCTTTGAACAAGTCGACTACACCAACATGACCGACGGCATTGTCGCATTGCACCGTGGTTATAAATTCTAATGATGCCGCAAGAAGTTGTGCTGCTTGCCTGCGCCGCAATTGAAACGGGTCTGAAAAAACTTCAGGCCCAAGCGGGCGACGATTATTCGCGCCAGCGCCAGTTGCATGGCAAAGTGTTTCGTATCCAATTATCGCAGCTCAGCTGGCCATTCTATTTAGTGTTTGCCAAAGAGATCCAAGTACTGAGCCGCTATGAAGGCGATGTTGATGTCAGTCTACATGCCGATGCGACGACGCTTTACCGCGTGTCCGAAGGCGCCAACCTAACTGAACTAATCAAGCAAGATAAACTCAAGCTTGAGGGCGATCTCAATTTATTACAAAGCTTTAGCCAATATCTACGCGGTATCGAGTTTGACTTTGCCGAGCCAGTTTCCCGTTATTTAGGTGATGGTCCCACTCACAAACTCATCTGTTCTAGCCATCTGGTAAAAGACTTTGCACTCGAAGTGTTGCGTAAAACCCGCTCCCACTTAGGGCAACTCGCAGTTGAAGAGTATCGCCTCGCACCGCACCCAATTGAGTTAATGCACTTTCGCGATCAAATGGATGATTTAGTTGCCGACACTCGCGCGATTGAACAACGGATTGCCCAATTAAGAGACCAAATTAAGCCATGACCTTTGCCAGTATCCGCCGCGGTTACCACGTCATCAAGACCTTACTTCAGTACGGGTTAGATGACGTATTGCCGCCAAAGATGACACCTTGGTACTTTAAGCTCGCCCGTAACAGCCTATTCTGGATCCGCAATAAGCATAAAAATAAGCCCGGTGGCGAACGCTTAAAACTGGCGATGCAGGAACTCGGCCCCGTTTATATCAAGCTTGGGCAAATGCTCTCAACCCGCCGCGATTTACTCAGCGATGAATGGGCCAGTGAATTGGCCATGCTACAGGACAAGGTGCCGCCCTTTGATGGTGCACTTGCCCGCCAAGCGATTGAAGCTGAGCTAAAAGCGCCGATTGAATCGCTATTCGATGACTTTAATGAAACGCCACTGGCCTCAGCCTCTATTTCTCAGGTGCATACCGCGACCCTCAAATCTAACGGCAAAGACGTCGTACTTAAGGTGCTACGCCCGAATGTAGAAGCCAAGATTCAAGCCGATCTGCAGTTGATGTCGCAAACGGCCAAACTGATTGAATACCTCCTCGGTGAAGGTAACCGACTGCGCCCTGCTGAAGTGATCGAAGATTACCGCGTGACCATTTTAGGCGAGTTAAACCTTAAGCTCGAAGCCTTAAACGCAGTCAAGCTACGCAACAACTTCCTCAACTCAGATGCGCTCTATGTGCCTTATGTGTATGAAGAGTTTTGCTATCCACGCCTGATGGTGATGGAACGTATTTACGGTATTTCTGTCTCGGATATTGCCGCCCTTAAAGCGCAAGGTACCAACTTTAAGTTATTGGCCGAGCGAGGTGTTGAACTATTTTTTACCCAAGTATTCCGCGATAACTTTTTCCACGCCGACATGCATCCGGGCAATATCTTTATTTCCCGCGATCATCCTGAGAACCCATACTACATTGGGCTCGACTGCGGCATCATGGGCACACTCAGCGAAGTCGATAAGCGCTATCTCGCCGAAAATTTCCTCGCCTTCTTTAATCGCGATTATCACAGAATCGCCCAGCTCTATATTGAGTCTGGCTGGGTATCGGAAAAAACCGATCTACAAGCTTTCGAACAGGCCATCAAAGTGGTGTGTGAACCTATGTTCAACAAGCCGCTCGACGAGATCTCCTTTGGTCATGTGTTGCTGGAATTATTCCGCACTGCGCGCCACTTCGATATCGTGGTGCAACCGCAATTGGTATTGTTGGAAAAAACCTTACTCTACATCGAAGGCTTAGGCCGTCAGCTGTATCCGCAGTTGGATTTATGGCAAACTGCCAAACCCTTTTTAGAGCAGTGGATGGCTGACCAAGTCGGTCCTAAAGCTATGTTTAAAAAGGTATCCACAAAACTGCCATATTGGGCTGATAAACTACCTGAATTCCCTGAACTAATTTACGATAATCTTAAGTTAGGCAGGAAATTGCTGAGTTCTCAGCAACAAATGCTAGATAAGTATTTGAAATACCAGCAGCAGGCACACAAGAGTAACTACTTGCTTATCACTTCTGCCGTTTTATTGATCTGTGGCACGTTATTGATTAATAGAGACGCTACACTATGGACCCCTTATGTTTGTCTAATTTCAGGCATGATATTGTGGTTTGTAGGATGGCGATCTAGGCCAAAGAATCGCAAATTTTAGCTAGCACTAATTAATCAGAGGTTCATAATAGAACCGATATCAATTAAGAGGATACCTTCATGGGTGGTATTAGTATTTGGCAACTGCTTATCGTTGCGTTAATCGTTGTCTTGTTGTTTGGAACTAAGAAATTACGCTCTTTGGGTGGTGATTTAGGTGGTGCGGTTAAAGGCTTCAAAAACGCCATGTCTTCAGAAGAAGACAAGAAGGCATTAGAAGACACCGAAGCGGCTAAAACAGCGCAAACAACTCAACAGGCGACTGAAAAGAAACCTGAGTCTAACAAAGAACAGGCGTAACTCTTTATGTTTGACGGTATCGGCTTTATGGAGCTGCTGCTGATCGGTGTTTTGGGGCTAGTGGTTCTTGGCCCCGAACGTCTACCGGTTGCGGTGCGTTCGGTAACGAGTTGGATCCGTGCGATGAAACGCATGGCGAACTCGGTAAAAGAAGAACTTGAGCAGGAGCTGAAGATCGAGCAGTTACATGCCGATCTTAAAAAAGCCGAGAGCAAAGGTTTATCTAACCTCTCACCTGAACTCAAAGAGTCTATTGAGCAACTAAAGCAAGCGGCACAGTCAGTGAACCGCCCTTATCAGGTTCAGGATCCGTCAAAAGACACCCCTGCGCCTGAGAATCAAATTCACACACCTGCTCAAGTGAATCTAGTTCAAGCTAGCCAAACTAATCCAACAGCCACTGTAGAGGCGAGTCCAACATCGGCCTCTCCCGCTGCTTCAAGTGAGCCATCTCAGGGCGTGGATACCAGTTCTAACCCGAAAGCCAACGGATAATTCATGTCGCAACAGCAGCCACTTATCAGCCATTTGCTTGAACTTAGGTCCAAGCTGCTAAAATCCATTGCCAGTGTGTTATTAGTGTTCATTTGTAGTGTGTACTGGGCAAATGATATCTACCACTACATGGCAATACCTTTAATGCAGTCTTTACCTCTTGGTGGCAGCATGATTGCGACGGATGTCGCTGCACCATTTTTTGCACCTTTCAAACTAACCCTCGTTTTATCATTTTTTGTGGCAGTGCCCTACGTGTTATTTCAAATTTGGTCCTTCGTGGCACCGGGTTTATATAAACATGAAAAACGCTTAGTGATGCCACTGCTATTCAGCAGTACCTTATTGTTTTATCTCGGCATTGCATTTGCTTATTATCTTGTATTCCCTGTTGTTTTTGGTTTTTTTGCTAACAATGCGCCAGAGGGAGTTCAAGTTGCGACAGATATTACCAGTTACCTTAACTTTATTCTGAAGCTGTTCTTTGCCTTTGGTCTATCCTTTGAAATCCCCATTGCCGTTGTTTTACTCTGCTGGTCAGGTGTCACTACACCTGAAGATCTCAAGCAAAAACGTCCTTATATCATAGTGGGCGCCTTTGTCGTCGGCATGCTATTAACCCCACCAGATGTGATTTCCCAGACTATGCTTGCTGTACCAATGCTGTTATTGTTCGAAGGCGGTTTATTAGCGGCTCGTTTCTACAGCAAACCAGATGACGAGTCAGACGAAGATACTGAACAAACAAACGACTAACGTCCTCGAAGGCGTTAGGGGAATAATATAATAAGGAACATTCTCATGCGCTTCACCCTTATCACGGCAGCGATCATGCTTGTATCTGTCCAAGCAAATGCCAGCATTGAACAACAGTTAACCCAATGTGCAGCAACCGCCGATAAACTCGACCGCTTGATTTGCTATGACAAGCTAGCAGAAAGCCTAAAAGGCATGACACCTAACACCATTAGCACTCAAGCGATACCGGCTACAGTAGCAACAGTTGCAGTCCCTACGACTGCAGCAGCGATAGTGGCAACCGCCCCCCAAGCACCAGCGGCAAAAATTGCCGATGACTTTGGGATGGAAGCCAAGCGTGTTCAAGAAAATACTGTCGATAAGATTTATTTAGAGATTCAATCTATAGCTGAAGATGCCTACGGAGACATTAAAGTGACTTTCACTAACGGTCAGGTATGGAAACAAACTGATGGCCGTAAGTACAATGTTAAGCAAGGTGAAACTGTCTATATTGAAAAAGCCGCTTTAGGTTCTTTTTTAATGGGTACCGATGATCGCAATGCCAAGGTTCGGGTAAAACGCCTAAAATAATGCCCTCATACATAGATATCGCTGTCAATTTACTTGGCAGCGCACTCGAACAAGATACTGTATCGATAATACAAGCGGCGGCGGACCAAGGGGTTTCGCCGTTAATTGTTATTGGCAGCGATTTAACTGAAAGTGCGGCAGCCATTGCTGTATGCGAGCAATATCCTAATCAACTTTACTGCACTGCTGGTGTGCATCCCCATCATGCCAGTGGTTGGCATGATGGCTCAAACGCTCGACAAGCTGAACTCTGTCACGCACCGCAAGTGGTTGCCGTTGGCGAATGTGGTTTAGACTACAATCGTGATTTCTCCCCGAGACCTATCCAGCGCCAAGCTTTTATTGCGCAACTGGAATTGGCGATTGAACTTCAAATGCCCGTACTGATGCACGAACGCGATGCCCACGAAGACTTTATCGCAATCCTGCGTGAATATCGCCCCCAGCTTAATGGTGCGCTTTTACATTGTTTCACAGGCACTCACGCACAGATGGAAGCCTATATTGACCTAGATTTACACTTAGGCATAACAGGTTGGGTCTGTGATGAAAGACGCGGCCAAGAACTAGCGCAACTCGTTCCCTTTATTCCGCAGAATCGCATTTTAATTGAGACAGATAGCCCTTACCTACTTCCCCGTAGTATGCGGCCCAAGCCTAAATCGAGCAAAAACAAGCCCGAATACCTTCCTTATATCGCAAATTATATTGCAAACCTACGCGGAGAAAATGCGGATGAGTTTGCAAAACGTTGCTACCAAAATAGCTTAGCGTTTTTTAATTTGGATCGAGTCCATGCTTAACAAAAACATGCCACTCATACTCTTGCTGTGGCTATGGATATGCCCAACACAGGCCTTGGCAACCCTATTGAGTATTGACGAGTCAACCACGACGCCTTTAAACCTTACGCCTTGGTTAATGGTCAGCCACCCTACACCAGCAAAAGAACTGGCCGAAATACAAGCTTTGCCAAAAAATGATTGGCATAACTTTACCAATAAAGACATTCAAAAACTCAGCGGCCATGATTTTTGGCTCAGTTTCAGCTTAACCAGCCCTGACGAAACACTTTCGCGCATTTTAGCGCTAGATAACCCTTTGTTAGACAAGGTAACTATCTACCATTTAGTCAATAATAAACTCATGAATACTGTGCTGATGGGTGATATATTCCCCTATGAGGATCGACCATTCTTGAGCAATATTTTCCTATATCCTTTCAAGATCAACACAGATGACTCCCATACTTTCTATCTGCATATTCAAACGGAAGGTAGTGCTGCAGTACCATTAAACCTATGGTCTTCTAATGACTTAGCTCAAATTGCCGAATCTACCGCCGTTGAGCATGGATTCCAACTTGGTGTACTTGCCGCAATTGGCATTTTTAGCCTTTTTATCGCCATAGCATCGGGCTCATTCAGCTACAGCTATTACTCTGGCTATGTCCTTAGCATGACCTTACTCGTTGCCACGATTAACGGTTTTGCCTTCCGATTCCTCTGGCCAGACTGGCCGCTATTGCAGCAAGTTATGGTGCCGTTTTTACTGCCAATCGTTATGGCATTTGCGTTAATGTTTACTGAAAAAATATTACAGCTCAAATATTTAAACCGCCGTATGTTACTCACTTGTCGCTATAGTGCTGTGTATATTCTATGTGTGGGACTTACCACACCTTTCATCCAATATGGTACAGCGTTATATATTGAGATCATTTCAGTTGCAGTGCTCAGCCTAGTCCTGATGGTCTTTGCCATTACTCAGGCTATCAATGGCCATAAACTGGCACGTATGTACACTATTGGCTGGGTGAGTATGCTGACAGGCGCTTGCATCAGTAGCTTGCTATATCTCAGCGTGATTGACCTCAATTTAAAACCGCAAACCCCTGTGATGCTTGGGCTGACATTTGAAATCATCTTTATGTCTTTGGTACTTGCCATTCGTTATAACGATGAGCGCAAAGCTAAACTGCGTATCCAGCAAGAAGCCTTGAAACAAGCACAGAAAATTCGTAGTGCGCGGGAAGAAGCCCTAAAAGCGGAAGCCGAGAGCAATGAGAAACTCGAACAAATGGTGCAAGAGCGGACTTTAGAACTGGAAATCACCCTCAGAGAATTGCATGAGGTGAATCAAAAGCTCACAGAACAAAGCACTATCGACAGTTTAACCGGGGTCAAAAACCGCAGTGCCTTTGATAAACGTTTGATCGCTGAAAGCCGGATCAGTCGCAGACAAGAAACACCCATAGCACTGTTAATGCTTGATATTGATCGCTTCAAGCTGATCAACGACAGATTCGGTCATCTTGCAGGCGATCAAGCATTACGTACAATAGCTCAAACATTACAGCACCATTTAAAACGGCCAACGGATCTAGTGTCACGTTTTGGGGGGGAGGAATTTGCTATCATCCTTCCTAATACAACTGCAGAAGGTGCTCTCCAAGTTGCTGAAACAATAAGAGACGCTGTTGCCTCTATTCATTTTGAATGGGAAGGTGAAGCGATACCTTTGACTATCAGTATCGGAGTCAGTGCCGATATAGTGACCCACGATCAACACAGTACTAAATTACTAGAACAAGCAGATAAAGCCCTCTACCAAGCAAAAAACGGTGGACGTAATCAAGTCAGCTTGTATTTGTCGGATCAAGCAAGACCAGTACCTAATTAGGAGTCAAATGTGAATATCATTACCAGTGCCTTCCCTCAGCGTAGAATGCGCCGCATGCGTAAACATGATTTTAGCCGTCGCCTCATGGCCGAAAATCATCTAACGGTCAATGACTTGATTTACCCAATGTTTGTTCTAGAAGGCACTAATCGCAGTGAAAAAATAGCCTCTATGCCCGGTGTTGAGCGCTACTCGATAGACTTACTACTGAAAGAAGCTGAAGAACTGGTTGAGTTAGGTATCCCATTGATCGCACTTTTCCCTGTGACACCTGCAGAGAAAAAAACATTAATGGCAGAAGAAGCCTATAACGCAGATGCCCTAGTGCAACGTGCAGTGCGCGAGCTCAAAAAAGCCTTTCCACAGCTAGGCATCATGACTGACGTGGCACTAGATCCTTTCACCACTCACGGTCAAGACGGCATCATAGACGAAACGGGTTATATCCTTAACGATATCACCACCGAGATTTTAGTGAAGCAAGCACTGTCACACGCCGATGCTGGAGCAGACATCATTGCACCATCGGACATGATGGATGGCCGTATTGGCGCGATTCGCCAAGCATTAGAAGCAGCAGGCCACGTCAACACCCAAATCATGGCTTACTCGGCAAAATACTCTTCAAACTACTACGGTCCATTCCGTGATGCCGTAGGCTCAGCGGGTAACCTCAAAGGTGGCAATAAGCATAGCTATCAAATGGATCCAGCGAACAGTGACGAAGCTTTGCATGAGGTCGCACTCGATATCCAAGAAGGAGCCGATATGGTGATGGTTAAGCCAGGTATGCCGTATTTAGATATAGTGCATCGCGTTAAAACTGAACTTGCAGTGCCAACATTCGCCTATCAAGTCAGTGGTGAATACGCCATGCATATGGCAGCAATCCAAAATGGATGGTTAGCCGAAAAGGCCATCGTCATGGAGTCCCTACTCTGCTTTAAACGCGCAGGCGCAGACGGTATTTTAACTTACTTCGCTAAACGTGCTGCCCAGTGGCTTAAAAAAGAAGCTTAAGCAACCTAATGCGAAACTAATGCAAAAGTACCACCTCAAAGCAGCCTTCTGGCTGCTTTTTTTATCGATTAATAGTGAAAAATCTGGAAGTAAAGCTTGTGTATTAAGGGGAAGAAAATACTCGCCAGCAAAGCTAATAGCAATACTTACAGTCGGCAGCATTACTATTAGTGCAAAGAATGTTCAGATTACAGACGCAAAAAAGCCAGCTTATTCAGCTGGCTTCGTTGCATCTCAATGAGATAATTAGGCGCTTGGCGATGACCTACTCTCACATGGGGAGACCCCACACTACCATTGGCGCGTTTGCGTTTCACTTCTGAGTTCGGGATGGGATCAGGTGGTTCCACAAGGCTATTGTCACCAAGCAAATTCTTTATTCTAGGATTAAACACTAGATTGTAATGGTGCTGATACCCAGAATCGAACTGGGGACCTCATCCTTACCAAGGATGCGCTCTACCGACTGAGCCATATCAGCAATTCTATACTAATCAATTAAGATTATTTAAATTAGGCGCTTGGCGATGACCTACTCTCACATGGGGAGACCCCACACTACCATCGGCGCGTTTGCGTTTCACTTCTGAGTTCGGGATGGGATCAGGTGGTTCCACAAGGCTATTGTCACCAAGCAAATTCTGTTTATTACCGTGTCCATCTCTGGCTCACGTTAATAATAATTCGGAAAGCTGATTTGCTTTGTTTGAGTTCAAACTTTATCAAGTGTCGATATTCTGTCTAAGTTCGCTTAGCAAAACCCATCTGGGTTGTATGGTTAAGCCTCTCGAGTCATTAGTACATGTTAGCTCAACGCCTCACAACGCTTACACACCATGCCTATCAACGTCCTAGTCTCGAACGGCTCTTTAGAGGAATTAAATTCCTAGGGATGACTCATCTTAGGGCTCGCTTCCCGCTTAGATGCTTTCAGCGGTTATCGATTCCGAACGTAGCTACCGGGCAATGCCATTGGCATGACAACCCGAACACCAGCGGTTCGTCCACTCCGGTCCTCTCGTACTAGGAGCAGCTCCCTTCAATCATCCAACGCCCACGGCAGATAGGGACCGAACTGTCTCACGACGTTCTGAACCCAGCTCGCGTACCACTTTAAATGGCGAACAGCCATACCCTTGGGACCGACTTCAGCCCCAGGATGTGATGAGCCGACATCGAGGTGCCAAACACCGCCGTCGATATGAACTCTTGGGCGGTATCAGCCTGTTATCCCCGGAGTACCTTTTATCCGTTGAGCGATGGCCCTTCCATTCAGAACCACCGGATCACTATGACCTACTTTCGTACCTGCTCGACGTGTATGTCTCGCAGTTAAGCTGGCTTATGCCATTGCACTAACCGTACGATGTCCGACCGTACTTAGCCAACCTTCGTGCTCCTCCGTTACTCTTTGGGAGGAGACCGCCCCAGTCAAACTACCCACCAGGCACTGTCCCTAATCCCGATAAGGGACCTAGGTTAGAACATCAAAACTACAAGGGTGGTATTTCAAGGACGACTCCATCATGACTAGCGTCACAACTTCATAGTCTCCCACCTATCCTACACATGTAGGTTCAATGTTCAGTGCCAAGCTATAGTAAAGGTTCACGGGGTCTTTCCGTCTAGCCGCGGGTATACGGCATCTTCACCGCAATTTCAACTTCACTGAGTCTCGGCTGGAGACAGCGTGGCCATCATTACGCCATTCGTGCAGGTCGGAACTTACCCGACAAGGAATTTCGCTACCTTAGGACCGTTATAGTTACGGCCGCCGTTTACCGGGGCTTCGATCATGAGCTTCTCTTGCGATAACCCAATCAATTAACCTTCCTTCCGGCACCGGGCAGGCGTCACACCGTATACTTCCTCTTGCGAGTTTGCACAGTGCTGTGTTTTTGATAAACAGTTGCAGCCACCTGGTATCTGCGACTCCCGTCAGCTTAGAGAGCAAGTCTCATCACCAACAGGAGCGTACCTTCTCCCGAAGTTACGGTACCATTTTGCCTAGTTCCTTCAGCCGAGTTCTCTCAAGCGCCTTGGTATTCTCTACCCGACCACCTGTGTCGGTTTGGGGTACGATTCCCGCTAACCTGAAGCTTAGAAGATTTTCCTGGAAGCATGGCATCAACTACTTCAGTCCCTTAGGACCTCGTCATCAGCTCTCAGTGTGTACATTAAAGTACGTGTCCCCGGATTTGCCTAAGAACACCACCTACCACCTTAAACGCGGACTACCAACGCCGCGCTAGCCTAGCCTTCTCCGTCTCTCCATCGCAGTTAGCGGAAGTACAGAAATATTAATCTGTTTCCCATCGATTACGCCTTTCGGCCTCACCTTAGGGGTCGACTCACCCTGCCCCGATTAACGTTGGACAGGAACCCTTGGTCTTTCGGCGAGGGGGTTTTTCACCCCCTTTATCGTTACTCATGTCAGCATTCGCACTTCTGATACCTCCAGCGTGGGTTACCCCTTCACCTTCAACGGCTTACAGAACGCTCCTCTACCGCGCACAGTAAACTGTGCACCCGTAGCTTCGGTGACTAGCTTAGCCCCGTTACATCTTCCGCGCAGGCCGACTCGACTAGTGAGCTATTACGCTTTCTTTAAATGATGGCTGCTTCTAAGCCAACATCCTAGCTGTCTAAGCCTTCCCACATCGTTTCCCACTTAGCTAGTACTTTGGGACCTTAGCTGACGGTCTGGGTTGTTTCCCTTTTGACGACGGACGTTAGCACCCGCCGTCTGTCTCCCGAGTAGTACTCATTGGTATTCGGAGTTTGCAAAGGGTTGGTAAGTCGGGATGACCCCCTAGCCTTAACAGTGCTCTACCCCCAATGGTATTCGCTCGAGGCGCTACCTAAATAGCTTTCGAGGAGAACCAGATATCTCCCGGTTTGATTGGCCTTTCACCCCCAGCCACAAGTCATCCGCTAATTTTTCAACATTAGTCGGTTCGGTCCTCCAGTTGATGTTACTCAACCTTCAACCTGCCCATGGCTAGATCACCGGGTTTCGGGTCTACACCTTGCAACTAAACGCGCAGTTAACACTCGGTTTCCCTACGGCTCCGCTATTCGCTTAACCTCGCTACAAAATGTAAGTCGCTGACCCATTATACAAAAGGTACGCAGTCACGGTCTCAAGAACCGCTCCCACTGCTTGTACGTATACGGTTTCAGGTTCTATTTCACTCCCCTCACAGGGGTTCTTTTCGCCTTTCCCTCACGGTACTGGTTCACTATCGGTCAGTCAGGAGTATTTAGCCTTGGAGGATGGTCCCCCCATATTCAAACAGGATGTCACGTGTCCCGCCTTACTCGTTTTCATCAATGGTTAGTTTTCATGTACGGGGCTATCACCCTGTGCCGCTGTGCTTTCCAACACATTCCACTAACACCCCACTGACTTAAGGGCTAATCCCCGTTCGCTCGCCGCTACTAGGGGAATCTCGGTTGATTTCTTTTCCTAAGGGTACTTAGATGTTTCAGTTCCCCTCGTTCGCCTCGCAACACTATGTATTCATGTTGCGATAACAGCTTATGCTGCTGGGTTCCCCCATTCGGACATCGTTAGCTCAAATGCTTGTTACTAGCTCGCCAACGCTTTTCGCAAGTTACTACGTCCTTCATCGCCTCTGACTGCCAAGGCATCCACCGTATACGCTTAGTCGCTTAACCATACAACCCAAATGAGTTTCACTCATCTGCGCCGCATTGCGACCAGCTTGGTTTTACTTGTCTCACTTCTGACCAAAGAAGTGGACGCGCCTTAGACGTAAACTATGCAACTAAGCATAATTTACTATTGAATATTCAAGACACTTAATAAAGTGTTTGAACTCATGTTCAATGCTTTCGCATTAAACGTTTTGTAATTAATCACATGACAGACTCATGCAATTAAATACTATCAGCTTTCCAAATTGTTAAAGAGCGGGCTTAAAAAAGCCAAAGATAATTTTTAAGTTTATCTTTGGCATCTCTATCCATAGTGCATATGCCTTATTACTTTGCAATAAAGTCAGAATAAGGTGTAAATGGTGGAGCTATGCGGGATCGAACCGCAGACCTCCTGCGTGCAAGGCAGGCGCTCTCCCAGCTGAGCTATAGCCCCATTTACATGCAGTGCGAGTAAGTAAGATGTTCCAAACCTCTAAAAGGATTGGTTTGCCAATCATTTCTTATCAAGGCGGACAGTGGCGACGTTTAGTTCACTAAACGAGTCACTTTCCAACGCTGAGAAGGAAGGATTGGTGGGTCAGAGTGGACTTGAACCACCGACCTCACCCTTATCAGGGGTGCGCTCTAACCAGCTGAGCTACAGACCCATCTTTTACTCTTTCTTCTATCAAGCAAATCTGTGTGAACACTCAACAAACATTAAGTTAGTCGTATAGGTAAGGAGGTGATCCAGCCCCAGGTTCCCCTAGGGCTACCTTGTTACGACTTCACCCCAGTCATGAACCACAAAGTGGTGAGCGCCCCCCCGAAGGTTAAGCTACCCACTTCTTTTGCAGCCCACTCCCATGGTGTGACGGGCGGTGTGTACAAGGCCCGGGAACGTATTCACCGTGGCATTCTGATCCACGATTACTAGCGATTCCGACTTCATGGAGTCGAGTTGCAGACTCCAATCCGGACTACGACGAGCTTTGTGAGATTAGCTCCACCTCGCGGCTTTGCAACCCTCTGTACTCGCCATTGTAGCACGTGTGTAGCCCTACTCGTAAGGGCCATGATGACTTGACGTCGTCCCCACCTTCCTCCGGTTTATCACCGGCAGTCTCCCTAGAGTTCCCACCATTACGTGCTGGCAAATAAGGATAGGGGTTGCGCTCGTTGCGGGACTTAACCCAACATTTCACAACACGAGCTGACGACAGCCATGCAGCACCTGTCTCACGGTTCCCGAAGGCACTAAGCTATCTCTAGCGAATTCCGTGGATGTCAAGAGTAGGTAAGGTTCTTCGCGTTGCATCGAATTAAACCACATGCTCCACCGCTTGTGCGGGCCCCCGTCAATTCATTTGAGTTTTAACCTTGCGGCCGTACTCCCCAGGCGGTCTACTTAATGCGTTAGCTTGAGAGCCCAGTGTTCAAGACACCAAACTCCGAGTAGACATCGTTTACGGCGTGGACTACCAGGGTATCTAATCCTGTTTGCTCCCCACGCTTTCGTGCATGAGCGTCAGTCTTTGTCCAGGGGGCCGCCTTCGCCACCGGTATTCCTCCAGATCTCTACGCATTTCACCGCTACACCTGGAATTCTACCCCCCTCTACAAGACTCTAGTTCGCCAGTTCGAAATGCTATTCCTAGGTTGAGCCCAGGGCTTTCACATCTCGCTTAACAAACCGCCTGCGCACGCTTTACGCCCAGTAATTCCGATTAACGCTCGGACCCTCCGTATTACCGCGGCTGCTGGCACGGAGTTAGCCGGTCCTTCTTCTGTAGGTAACGTCACAGATATAGCGTATTAAACTACACCCTTTCCTCCCTACTGAAAGTGCTTTACAACCCGAAGGCCTTCTTCACACACGCGGCATGGCTGCATCAGGGTTTCCCCCATTGTGCAATATTCCCCACTGCTGCCTCCCGTAGGAGTCTGGGCCGTGTCTCAGTCCCAGTGTGGCTGATCATCCTCTCAGAACAGCTAGGGATCGTCGCCTTGGTGAGCCATTACCTCACCAACTAGCTAATCCCACCTAGGTTCATCCAATCGCGGAAGGCCCGAAGGTCCCCTCCTTTCCCCCGTAGGGCGTATGCGGTATTAGCAGTCGTTTCCAACTGTTATCCCCCTCGACTGGGCAGATCCCTAGGCATTACTCACCCGTCCGCCGCTCGCCACCTCAGGAGTAAACTCCCTTGTGCTGCCGCTCGACTTGCATGTGTTAGGCCTGCCGCCAGCGTTCAATCTGAGCCATGATCAAACTCTTCAATTAAAGTTTTGTTGCTTCCGTCTTGCGACTTCAGCGGCTCAATGAATTCTGATTTTTTGTTTCCACTTAAAAGCAGAAACAAACTGTACATATTACTATGAACACTCATTGTTACATTGATTTAAATTTTTGACTGCCAACCCGAAGGTTAAGCAGTTTCGATTAACTCAACACCTGTGAGTGTCCACACAGATTTGCTTGATAAATTGTTAAAGAGCGTTGACCACACACTGAGTTTTCAGCGGGTCAGGGCTGCGTATTCTACGCATTCCCGTTAGTGCGTCAAGTAGTTTTTTCAACTTTCTCAACACTCATCGTTTAGCTTGCTAACCGATGAACTACATGGCTTTCTTTGCTTAACTTGCGTTACGCTGTCTGGCTTAACTTGCGTTACGCTGTCTGCCGTGTCAGTGGATGCGCATTATAGGGAGATTGAGAAAGTCCGCAAGGGCTTTTTTGAGAAAAATGGATCTTTTTTTAATACTTTCAGTTAGTCACACAATACCCCCACTTTATCCTCAGACTTATCCACAAAATGAGTTTTAACGGTTAAATTTGCTACAGCGATGGCTTTGCTTTAATGGCTATCGATAAGAATGAAATGATGTTCAATGGGGAATAACGACGATTAGCTATATAAAGAAGAGTAAGAATGTAATCCGGATGACATGGGAGTAAACGTGAGGCTTAATTCTAAATTAATGAAGAAATAAAAAGGCAACTTAGATAAGTTGCCTTTAGTGTACGTTTTATTCTACTTATTCAGTAGGCTTAATCTGTCAGCAGATTAACTTAACTTGCCGTGACATTGTTTGTACTTACGACCAGAGCCACAAGGACAAGGATCGTTGCGACCCACTTTGTCACCATCACGGATCATCGGTGCTTGCGCAGTGACAGCTTCATGCTCATCACCACCGCCAACAAGCGACTCTGCCGCTGCGTGTTGATAGTCGCGCTGGATCTTGGCATCTTCTTCACGACGACGCGCTTCCATTTCTTCCACATCTGACTGAGCTTGCACTTGTACTTTCGACAGCACACTGATGACGTCGTGTTTCAAGGTGTTCAATAGTTGTTGGAATAACTCAAACGACTCACGCTTATATTCTTGCTTTGGATTCTTCTGCGCGTAACCACGTAAGTGGATACCTTGACGCAGATGGTCCATCGCCGCTAAGTGTTCTTTCCACAGGCCATCGAGCGTTTGTAGCATAACGGCTTTTTCAAACTGGCGTAGCACTTGTGCGCCAACCATTTCTTCTTTTGCCTTATACGCATCGCCCCAAGCAGTAATAATACGCTCACGTAGACTCTCTTCATGCAGATCGTCTTCTTTATCTAACCATTCCTGGATAGGTAATTTGAGCATAAATTCTTGGTGTAGACGTTGCTCTAAACCTGGGATATCCCACAGCTCTTCTACTGATTGCGGTGGAATATACTGATCAATTACTGCGCCAATCACATCGTCTTGGATGTTTTGGATAGTATCTTCAATACTTTCCGCATCCATCAACTCATTGCGCTGGGCGTAAACCACTTGGCGTTGATCGTTAGCGACGTCATCAAATTCGAGTAATTGCTTACGGATATCGAAGTTACGGGCTTCAACTTTACGTTGAGCGTTTTCGATTGCGCGTGACACCCATGGATGCTCGATCGCTTCGCCTTCTTCCATACCCAGCTTTTTCATCATGCCAGAGACACGATCCGAGGCGAAGATACGCATTAAGCTATCTTCCATCGACAAGTAGAAGCGTGATGAGCCCGCGTCACCTTGACGACCCGCACGACCACGTAACTGGTTATCGATACGGCGTGATTCGTGACGTTCTGTGCCTAGGATATGTAAACCACCCGCAGCAACGACTTCATCATGACGAATTTGCCAATCAGCTTTGATCTTAGCTTTTTGCTCTGCTGTTGGATTATCGAGTTCATCGATTTCCATGTTCCAGTTGCCGCCAAGCACGATATCAGTACCACGACCTGCCATGTTCGTCGCAATAGTCACAGAACCAGTACGGCCAGCTTGCGCGACGATTTCAGCTTCTCGTTCGTGGAATTTAGCATTTAAAACTTCGTGCGGGATCTTTTCCTGCACCATTAAGCGCGCTAACAGTTCAGACTGTTCGATTGATACTGTACCCACCAATACTGGCTGACCACGTTCACGGCAATCTTTAATGTCTTTAATGATCGCTTGATATTTTTCATCGGCGGTCAAATAAACTAAATCCGCCATATCCTTACGCACCATTGGACGGTTAGTCGGCACAACGACTGTGTCTAATCCATAGATGTGTTGGAATTCAAACGCTTCAGTGTCAGCTGTACCTGTCATACCTGCCAGCTTCTCGTATTGACGGAAGTAGTTCTGGAAAGTGATCGAAGCCAATGTTTGGTTTTCGTTTTGAATGTGCACGCCTTCTTTGGCTTCGACAGCTTGATGTAAGCCTTCTGACCAACGACGACCCGGCATAGTACGACCCGTGTGTTCATCGACTATGATGACTTCGTTGTCTTGTACTATGTAATCCACATCACGTTCAAACAGCGTGTGCGCACGAAGCGCCGCGTTGACGTGGTGTAATAGGGAAATATTTGCAGCAGAATAGAGTGAGTCGCCTTCGGCTAACATGCCGCGCTCGATCAGCAGGTTTTCTACTTTTTCTTGGCCACGCTCGGTGAAATGCACTTGTTTGGCTTTTTCATCGATGCTGTAGTCGCCCTCACCCACAAACTCTTCCGTATCTTCTTTATCTTGACGGATAAGATTAGGGATCAAGGTGTTGATCTTGATGTATAGCTCAGAGCTATCTTCGGCGGCGCCAGAGATGATAAGCGGCGTACGCGCCTCGTCGATTAAGATTGAATCCACTTCATCGATTAGGGCGTAATGCAACGGACGTTGAACCCGTTCTTGCGGTGAAAACGCCATGTTATCGCGCAGATAATCGAAACCAAACTCGTTGTTGGTCCCGTAAGTGATATCGGCGTTATAGGCAGATTTCTTCTCATGTTGGCCAATGCCTGCGACGTTGATTCCTACGGTTAAACCAAGGAACTCAAACAGTGGGCGGTTATTCTCGGCATCACGACGTGCCAAGTAATCGTTCACTGTAATCACGTGGACGCCTTTGCCTGTCAATGCGTTTAAGTAGGCGGGTAAGGTTGCCGTTAAGGTTTTACCTTCACCCGTACGCATTTCAGCAATACGGTTGCTGTCGAGTACCATACCGCCGAGTAACTGTACGTCGAAATGACGCATATCAAATACACGCTTAGACGCTTCGCGTACTGTCGCAAAGGCTTCAGCCATGATGCTATCTAATGAAGCTCCAGCAGCTAAACGCTCACGAAACTCTGCGGTTTTCGCCTTTAATGCTTCATCGGTTAATTTTTCATAATCAGCTTCTAATGCGTTAATGCTAATAACGATCTTTTGAAGCCCTTTAAGGGTGCGGTCGTTGCGACTACCAAATACTTTTGTCAGTAATTTACCAAACATCTGAATCACTTATTCTCTGTAGGCCAAGTCCATGATGGAAACTAGAAGCCAATGTTTCAATTAACTTGCTTTGCGGTAGACAAACTTTTGTGGATCTATCTGCTGTCCGCCGCGCAACACTTCATAATGCACATGAGCCCCAGTTGAGCGCCCAGTGCTTCCCATACTGGCGATAGCATCGCCTTTTGCGACCACATCACCTACAGTCACTGACAAAGCTTTATTATGGCCATAACGCGTATGCAAACCGTTACCATGGTCGATTTCAACCAATTCGCCATAACCGAACATATTTCCAGCAAAAGTCACCACGCCTGCAGCAGTCGCAACAACTTTAGCTCCTTCTCGACCGGTAAAATCAATCCCCTTATGCACAGACCTGCGACCGTTGAAAGGGTCATTACGTAATCCGTAGGGCGACGACAACCAACCTTTATCGAGCGGGATACCTGATATATAACGTTCATCATCTATATGGTGGTTAGATGACACTGTTTCAAGTAGTGAAAGCTGAACATTATTATTGTCAATTCGAGATGCCAACTTATCCATATCGTCGATAAGCTGTCCGAGCTCGATGTTAGTGCCTAGTTCGCTCAAACCACCCACACCAACCTCGGATGAAAAATCAAAATCTTCATCCAACTTATTCTGCTGAGCGACCTGTTGACCTAAAGCTTCGAGACGGGTGATCTTGGCTTGCATACGTGCAACATGAGTCACAAGCATAGCCAGTTGAGACTCAGTAGCACTTTTAAGCTCTAAGACTTGTTTCTTTTGCTGTTCGCGCACGAGACGATCGTTATCGACACTGGCTTGCTGATCTTGAAATCGAGCGGAGTTGTGTTGATAAATACCGGACCCAGTGGCCAACAATAGTATTGGAAGTAGCAACCAGCGTTTACTGGGCTGCCAGCGTGTGACGCCATTCCGACCTTGAATAAATACTGTTACACTCATAGCCTAATTCAGCCATCTTATTATCATATGAAAAAGCCCCCTCAAGATCTCAGCCAATTACTGCATCAATCGGGAAAATTACCCGACCTTGCTGAGAAAGCGGAACTACTTATGTATCTGGATCAGCATGTGAAGCAGATTATTGCAGGTCCTGTTGCGGAGCAACTAAAAGTCGCTAATTTCCGCCAGGGTGTTCTTGTGGTTGAAACCACTTCGGCAGCCTGGGCTGCGCGAATTAATTTCCAAAAGCCGAAGCTATTAACCCAGCTTCAAGCAGAAACGCTCCCAATCCTTACCGCAATTGAAGTTAAAGTCAACCCGAGATTAGCAATGTATGACGCAAAGCCTAAACAGGGACATAAAGAATTAAGCCCAGCAGCAGCGGAGCACATTGCAGCATTAGCGGAAAATATTGGCGGTTCACTGGGTGAAAAACTAAAACGGCTGGCCTCATTGGCCAGCCGTAATAAATAATCTTACCGCTTTTTAAGCAAATACAGCGCCACCTGGTACGGTAAAGCTGACGGGGACATCGGCTTCTTTTTCGAAGCTGACCAACTCCCACGCATCTTGTTGCGCGAGTAAAGCACGCACCAATTGGTTGTTCAACGCATGACCGGTTTTATACGCAGTGAACTCACCTAAAATAGCGTGCCCAGCTACATATAAATCACCAAACGCATCTAGAATTTTGTGCTTAACAAATTCGTCCTCATAACGCAGGCCGTCGGGATTAAGGACGCGATATTCATCAAGTACAACAGCGTTTTCCATGCTGCCGCCCAACGCTAGGTTGTTGGCTCGCAAATATTCGATATCACGCATAAACCCAAAAGTACGGGCACGGCTGATATCTTTCACGAAAGCAGAAGTTGAAAAGTCCATCACCACATGCTGTTGGCTACGAGCGATTTCTGGGTGCGCAAAATCAATTTTAAAATTGACTCTAAAACCTTTAAACGGTTTTAACTCGGCCCATTTATCGCCATCTTCAACGCGCACAGTGCGCTTAATCTTTAAATACTTCTTAGGCGCGGCCTGCTCTTTAATACCCGCAGACTGCAACAAGAAGACGAATGGGCTTGCACTGCCATCCATAATAGGAATTTCAGGCGCGTCCACTTCGATTACTGCGTTATCTATGCCTAAACCCGCAAGAGCTGCAAATAAATGCTCAATGGTCGAGATACGAATACCTTCGTCATTGACAAGTGCCGTACACATAGTGGTTTCACGAACTTGCTCCGCCTTCGCTGGAATGGCGACGGCAGGACTCAAATCGGTGCGCACGAGTACGATCCCTGAATTAACGGGCGCGGGCATAATGCTCAAAGTGACCTTGTTGCCAGAATGCAATCCGACACCAGTTGTTTTCACCATTTTCTGAACAGTTCGTTGAAATATCATTCAGTTACCCGTTTATATGCCAATTATAAAGCCTAATATTTGTACACTCAGCGTCGGCAAATCGAGCCGCACTGGTTCAACATAATAACATAACTTTATTATGTCACACAAATGCAGCTATGTTGTGGTATTGCCCAAAACGAACAACACCTCACATATTACGCTGGACTCAAACGCTCTCGCTAGTCGGCTTGTTTACGCAAAAATGCTGGAATATCAAGATAATCCAATTCATGCTTTGTCGATGGTGCAGGCGTAGGAGCTGGCTGCGGAGCCGCTGGCAACACGTTGCCTTTTGGCGCTGCATAGTTCACATGTGCAGCTTCTTCGACATAGGCTTCGACTTTT
This sequence comes from Shewanella oncorhynchi, assembly GCF_030848765.1. NCBI lineage: Bacteria > Pseudomonadati > Pseudomonadota > Gammaproteobacteria > Alteromonadales > Shewanellaceae > Shewanella > Shewanella oncorhynchi. The sequence continues at coordinate 467,954 of NZ_CP132914.1, read as the reverse complement.
GGTTCAACAACTACAGGCTCTGGACGAGGTGCAGGTTTAGAAACCAATTGGATATCTGGACGCTTTTCAGCACCAATACCAGTCGCAACAACCGTTACACGCAACTCATCACTCATTTCTGGGTCGATGACAGCACCAACAACCACAGTCGCGTTGTCAGAGGCATAAGCCTTAACATGATTACCGACAGTTTCGAATTCTTCGATACTCATATCCATACCCGCAGTAATGTTAACTAACACACCACGCGCACCAGCTAAGTCGATGTCTTCTAATAATGGGCTGGCAACAGCAGCTTCGGCCGCTTCTTCAGCACGGTCTTCACCGCGAGCGACGCCTGTACCCATCATGGCATTACCCATTTCAGACATCACAGTCTTCACGTCGGCGAAGTCGACGTTAATCAGACCAGGACGAGTGATAAGCTCGGCAATACCTTGTACCGCACCAAGTAACACGTTATTCGCTGCGGCGAACGCATCGAGTAAAGAAGTACCACGGCCCAATACTTTTAATAATTTTTCGTTCGGGATCGTGATTAACGAATCCACGTGCTTAGCCAGCTCAGCAATACCTTGCTCAGCGTAAGCCATACGTTTTTTCCCTTCGAATGGGAAAGGCTTAGTCACAACCGCAACGGTCAGAATACCTTCTTCACGTGCGATTTGAGCCACAACAGGTGCAGCACCTGTACCTGTACCACCGCCCATACCGGCAGCGATAAAGATCATGTCAGAACCTTTGATTGCCGCGCGAATGTTTTCGCGGTCTTCTTCAGCTGCAGCACGACCCACATCTGGGTTTGCCCCTGCTCCAAGACCTTTAGTGACATCGCGTCCTAATTGAATTGTTGAGCCAGCGCCTGATTTTCTCAGGGCCTGAGCGTCTGTATTGGTAACGATAAACTCAACACCTTCAATGTTGTGTTTGACCATATGTTCGACAGCGTTACCGCCGCCGCCGCCAACGCCGATGACTTTAATCACCGCGTCGTCTGAGTGAGTATCCATGATCTCAAACATTGTCTGATCTCCGTGTTGCCTGCGTTATGAAAATTAAAATTCGCCCTTAAACCAGCTTTGGACCCGATTCCAAGCGCTAGTTACCCCTTGGCGCTCAGGACGTTCGAACTGACGTTCGATCACCCGTCGTGCGCCGTAATGAAGCAGTCCGACTCCAGTGGAGTAAATAGACTGGTCCACGTATTCATATAAACCTTTGATCGGTAGCGGTGACGCTACGCGAACTGGCATGCCAAAAGTCGCTTCCGCAATATCGACCACACCTTGAATCGACGCTGTGCCACCTGTGAGCACAATACCTGCGGCGATTTGATCTTCTAAACCACTGTCTTTCAACTCTTTGAGCACAAGCTCAAACAGCTCTTGGTATCTTGGTTCAACCACTTCGGCGAGCGTGTGACGTGACATGCTACGCGATGGACGACCACCTACCGATGGCACTTCAATACTGTCTTCGCGGCTCACCATAGAACTGCGCGCACAGGCGAACTGCACTTTAATTTGTTCAGCATGTGACGACGGCGTGCGGAAAATCTTCGCAATGTCGTTCGTCACTTGGTTACCAGCAACCGGTACAACCGCACAATGACGCAAGGCGCCATTGGTATATACCGCGATATCCGTAGTGCCACCGCCGATATCGACGATACACACACCTAAATCTTTCTCATCGAAGGTCAACACAGCATCGGCTGAAGCAATCCCAGAGAACACTAAGTCGTCGACCTTAAGGCCACAACGCTCAACGCTCTTAGTAATATTCTTCGCCATATCATTGGCGCAGGTCACTATGTGTACCTTGGCCTCCATACGCATACCGGACATACCGATTGGGCTGCGAATACCGTCTTGAACGTCGATTGCATATTCCTGCGGCAGCACGTGTAAAATGCGACGTTCGGTCGGGATCTTCACCGAGCGAGCCGTATGGATCACGTTATCAACATCTTCCTGTGTCACTTCTTCATCGTTGATCGATACCATGCCGTTTTCATTTTGGCAGGCGATGTGTTTACCCGAAATACTCAAGTAAACCGATGACACTTGGCAATCCGCCATTAATTCCGCTTGATCGAGCGCACGTTGCACACTGCGAACTATCGAATCTAAATCGTTCACGCCACCTTTATCCATTCCCCTTGAGGGATGGTTACCAAGGCCGACTATGCTAATTTCGCCATCGGGCAGAACTTCGCCTATGATCACTGCGACCTTAGAGGTTCCTATGTCCAATCCGACGATAAGGTTTCTATCTTGGTTTTTGATCATTAATTATCGGCTCTCTTGTTTGTGCATCGCCCCAGCCTACGGCCAACCCTGTGTCGTAGCGTAAATCTACTCTGGCAACGGATTTCTCTTGTTTCGCCAAAACCGGATAAACAGTAATAAATCGTTGTATCCGTGCAATTTTATCTTCTCGACCCAAATCTAAAACGATACCGTTTCCAAGGGTCGCGTGCCACGCATGTCGTGGCGTTAAATTCAAACTGGCTAAGGTAAAGCCGTTAATCTTTAGTAGGGAGTTGATCTGTGCATAGACAGTCAACACCTCAAGGCCCATATCATTTGGTCCAGATAACTGCGGTAAATGCTCAAGCTCTGGGTGCGATGGCGCTTCGAATACTTCTCCATGCACGTTCAACCACAAGTCACCATTCCAATGGGCTGCGGGTTGTTGCTCTTGCAAATACACCCTGAGTTTCGCTGGCCACTCACGCCTTACCGATGCGCGATACACCCAAGGTAAAGCTTCTAACGCCTGCTGCACTAAGGTAATGTCAGCACTAAAAAAACTGCGCTGCATTAAATGCTGTAGTGCTACTTGTATATCTTTATCTGTGGTGTAAACCCGCTCACCTTTGATGGCAACGGCCTCAATCGGCAAGTTGCTGGCATCATTCAAAAATTTATGTAACTGATAGCCACCAAATACAAAACTGGCTACGATGAAAAATAAAAAGCCAGCCCCGCTCCATTGATACCAATTAAACCGTGACATTCTTGCCCGCCAGTGCCGCCTCTTATCACTCCAAGACACGCTTCATCCCACCTTTAACGACACCCATTAAAAACCACAGAAAACCGGCCATTATATAGACCAAAATCCTTTGGTCAAAATTTCCTTTTTCTCGCAGATCAAGCGCTAAAGATCAGCTTGCTTGCGCAGGTAATTCCACCACAGCAAACCCTAATCCAGACGACGCTAACTGTCGTGACAGGGCGCCAATATTACCCGCACCTTGGGTGAGTAATAAATCCCCGTCCTGCAATACATCGGGCAACACTTCTGCAAGCAGATCTGGGCTTGCGATAAAGATCGGATCTAGCTGACCACGCAAGCGAATTGAACGACATAATGCGCGACCATCCGCACCTGTGATCGGCGCTTCACCCGCACTATAAATATCGAGTAACAATAAGCAATCCACTTGTGATAACACTTCCACAAAATCCTCATACAAATCACGGGTACGAGTGTATCTGTGCGGCTGATACGCCATGACCAAACGTCTATCAGGCCATCCTGCGCGCGCAGCTTTAATGGTCGCCGCAACTTCGCTGGGATGATGACCATAATCATCCACTAACATGACTTCGCCCTTCGGCGTGGCAAATTTGCCTAAATGCTGGAAACGACGCCCTATACCTTGGAACTCCACTAAAGCCTGAGTAATAGCGTTATCGTCGATTTCATCTTCAGTCGCCACCGCAATGGCAGCTAACGCATTGAGCACATTATGTTGGCCCGGTAAATTCAACACCAGATCGAGATCTTCTTTAGCTTTACGTCTAACAGTAAAACGGCACTGATGACCTTGCTGGCTAAAATTAAGTGCTTGCACGTCCGCATCGTCACTGAAACCATAGGTCACGTGTTTACGGCCAATACGCGGCAGAATCTCACGCACGACGGCATCATCGATACACACCACAGCCACACCGTAGAACGGCAAGTTGTGCAGAAAATCCACAAAAGTCGATTTCAGTTTTTCAAAATCACCGCCATAAGTATCCATATGATCAGCTTCGATGTTGGTCACCACACTGACCATAGGCTGCAAATGCAAGAAGCTCGCATCACTCTCATCGGCTTCGGCAATCAAATAACGGCTGGTGCCTAATCTGGCATTGGTACCGGCACTGTTGAGCAAGCCACCAATCACAAAGGTTGGGTCCCGCCCAGCTTGACCATAAACGCTGGCGATAAGGCTCGTTGTCGTGGTTTTACCATGGGTGCCCGCAATCGCCACACCATGTCGATAACGCATCAACTCGGCTAACATCTCAGCACGACGCACAATAGGAATACGTAATTCTTTAGCGGCAAGGATTTCTGGATTTTCCAGATTAATCGCGGTTGATATGACGACCACATCCACTTGCTGCACGTTTTCAGCGGCATGACCAATTTGGATCTTGGCTCCGAGTAAACACAATCTGTCAGTCACGGCATTTTGCGCAATATCCGAACCACTCACCTGATAGCCTTCGTTCACTAACACTTCGGCGATCCCGCCCATGCCCGCGCCGCCAATGCCGACGAAGTGAATACGCTTAATACGGCGCATTTCTGGGATCATGCTTCTCAGTTGTGCGTATCTTTCTGTCTTAGTCATGCTTATCCTTTCTCAGCAAGGCTGATGCACACTGCGGCAACTTGTTCAGTCGCATCCAGTACCGCAACGTCTCTCGCTCTTTGGCCCATACGGGCTAATTCTGTTCTGTCATTGGCGAGCAACTGTAATTTGTTCGCCAGTTTATTCACGTCCAAGATGGCCTGTGGCAATAGGAAAGCTGCGCCAGCCTCAACCAATACTTGAGCGTTACGGGTTTGATGATCATCCACTGCATGGGGATAAGGTACCAGAATACTCGGTAGCCCCACCGCCGCTAACTCAGACACAGTCAAGGCGCCAGCTCGGCACAATACCACATCAGCCCAGCGATAGGCGGCTTCCATATCGTCGATAAACTCAGCGATATTCACGCCACCATCTTGTCCTTGTTGCTGATATGCCGCCTTCACGCCCGTAAGATTATCTTTACCCACTTGATGCCAAACCGTCACTGACTGCTGCTGACTCAGTATCGCGACAGCTTCTGGCATAAGATCGTTAAATACTTTGGCGCCAAGGCTGCCACCGACCACGAGCACTTTTAAGGCTTCATCAGCCTCATGCTTAGGTTCTGCACCTAAGGCAATCAGTTCTTGGCGAATCGGATTACCAACGACCTTGGCCTTCACTGTGGTAAAGGTATTTTTAAAAGCGCATAACACTTGCGTCGCAATCCGCGACAACAACTTGTTTGTCATCCCTGGGATAGCATTTTGTTCATGCAGCACCAGTGGAATACCGGCTAATCTTGCCGCAACACCACCTGGGCCACTGGCGAATCCGCCCATGCCAAGGACCACATCGGGTTTAAACTCAGCAATCACGGCCTTAGCCTGCAATATTGAACGCACCACTTTAAAGGGCGCCGCGAGTTTTCTGATCAAACCATTACCGCGCACACCTTTGATATCAATGAAATCAATATCAAATCCATACTGGGGCACTAAACGCGCCTCCATACGATCTGCCGTGCCTAACCAACGCACTTGCCAACCCTGTTGAGCTAAATACTTAGCCACCGCCAGTGCCGGGAACACATGTCCTCCCGTACCACCCGCCATGACTAAAATACGTTTTCCTATTGGAGTCATCACTTCAATCTCCCTTGCACGGCCTGAACTAATGTCATGCGCCGCTCGTAATCAATGCGCAACAACATCATAGCTGCCGCAGTCATGACCCATAAACTACTACCACCGTAACTGATAAAAGGTAATGTCAGCCCTTTGGTTGGCAACATGCCGATACTCGCGCCGACATTCACCACAGTCTGGAAACAAATCCAAATTCCGATGGCATAACCTAAATAACCTTCAAATGGCTTATCCATGGCTAAACACAAATTACCTAAACGAATCGATCTCAGCGCCACAAATAGCAGCACAGATAACACAGCGATAATGCCGATAAAGCCCAATTCTTCCCCGATCACGGCAAAGATAAAGTCAGTGTGCGCTTCGGGTAAATATTCTAATTTTTGAATACTATTTCCGAGCCCTTGGCCAAACCAATCACCTCGACCATAGGCCATTAAAGATTGAGTCAACTGGTAACCGCTACCGAAGGGATCTTGCCAAGGATCCATAAAGGAGGTCACTCGGCGGATACGATACGGTTCCAATAGCACTAGGGCCACAAACGCCAATACGCCCGCAAAAATCAAGGCAAAGAAATCGAGTAAACGCGCACCGGCTAAAAACAATAGACCAACCGTTCCCACAAATAGCACCACCACAGTACCTAAGTCGGGCTGCATCAAAATCAGCACAGCGTAAATCGCAAATACTGCAATCGGCTTATAGAAGCCTTTAGCATTCTCGCGCACTTCCTGATGACGCCTCACTAAGTAACCCGCCATATAGATGGCGAAGGCAAATTTAGCGACTTCCGCCACCTGGATGCGAATAGGGCCTATGGATAACCAACGCGTTGCACCGTTTACCGTAGTGCCAACCACCAATACAGCCAACAACATCAAACCCACAATCAACAACAACATGGGGCTCCAGCGCTGCCAAGTCTGCATCTCTACTCTTAGCACAAATGCCGCAATGAATAAGCAACCCACTAAATAACCCACATGGCGAGTCATAAAATAAAATGGGTTCCCCGTGAGCGTTTGCGCTTCAGGCATAGAGGCTGACATCACCATTACAAAGCCGAAGCTAATCAAAGACAACACAGCCGCGAGCAAAGCACGGTCGTACAATTGCACGCCCGGGACTTCGGTATCACGTTGCCAATTGGGTATTGCTAAACGCAAACGCCCAAATAGGCTAAGTTGTCTTGCATCACTCGCCATTAAGTTGTCCCACGAGGTTTCTAAAATCATCACCTCGAGCCATGAAGTTACTGTACATATCTAAACTGGCGCAGGCTGGCGATAATAAAACGATATCACCAGAGGTTGCCAATTCAGCGGCTTTCGCTACCGCAGCAGCCATAGTGTCGACTCTTATCGAGCCGTCTTTCAATGCAGCAATCTTTTTACCATCGCGGCCTAAGGTGATGAGGTGCGTCACTTTAGCTAAAGCCACAGCTAAAGGCTTAAAATCAGCCCCTTTACCATCACCGCCAGCAATCAAAATAATATCGCCTAAGTGGTCACTCAAGCCATCGAGCGCGGCGACTGTAGCACCGACGTTTGTCGCTTTAGAGTCATTGACATAGGTCACGCCATTCTTAACACCAACCACTTCACAGCGATGGGATAAGCCAGTAAAAGTACGCGCCACTTTTGCCATAACGTGCTTATCGACACCCACGACATCCACAAGCGCCATCGCCGCAAGTAGGTTGGCATGGTTATGGCTGCCAATCAGCGACACTTCAGTGATCGGCATTATTTCGCTGCTGCCGTGATAAATCTTGCTGTCGCTGATGCCCCATTCGTCCGCTTCTGGCGCCGCTAAACCAAAACTGTTTTGGTTCATTGGTTCTGGCGGTACGGTCAGTTTATCGTCACGATTAAAGAGTACGGCACGGGTTTGTTTGTATAAACGTAATTTAGCCTCGCGGTAGGCATCAATGTCACTGTATCTGTCCATGTGGTCTTCGCTGATATTCAAACAGGTCGCCACCACACACTTAAGACTGTGGGTGGTTTCCAATTGAAAACTCGACAACTCAAGCACAAATAAGTCCGCATTTTCATGCAGCAAATCCAGCGCAGGTACACCGATATTACCTCCGACGGCAACGGCAATACCCGCTTCCCTTGCCATCTCGCCCACCAGCGTAGTGACTGTCGATTTACCGTTAGAGCCAGTAATGCCAATCACACAAGGTTTACGGTCAGCAATCTCACGGGCAAATAGCTCAACATCACCAATCACTTCGATACCCATATCCACAGCGGCACGCACCTCTGGGGTATAAGTAGCAATGCCGGGACTGATAATGATCTGCGTCGCTTGCACAAGATAACGGCAATCGAACCCGCCAGAAATCAGCTTCACATCAGGAAAAGACGTCGCTAACGTTTCGGCACCCGGAGGCTGCCGACGACTATCCATCACCAATGGCGTAATGCCCTTTCCACACAAATAGCGCACCACGGACAAGCCCGTGGCCCCCAAACCTAACACTATGTGTGAATACTGATTTTGCATAACCAATTACCTTAACTTCAACGTGGCTAAGCCAAGTAAGACGAGGAATATCGAGATAATCCAAAAACGCACTATCACTCGAGGTTCAGGCCAGCCTTTTAACTCATAGTGATGGTGGATCGGCGCCATGCGGAAAATACGCTGGCCGCGTAACTTGTACGAACCCACCTGCAGGATCACCGACAGAGTTTCCATCACAAACACGCCGCCCATGATCACTAACAAAATTTCTTGTCGAACGAGGACCGCAATAGTGCCAAGTGCAGCACCTAATGACAGTGAACCCACATCGCCCATGAAGACTTGCGCAGGGTAAGTGTTGAACCACAAAAAGCCCAGACCCGCACCGACAATGGCGGTACAGACAATCACAAGCTCACCAGAACCGGGTAAATGCGGAATATGTAAGTAGTTCGCAAACTGAGCGTGACCCGACAAATAAGCGATCAACGCAAACGCCGCCGCGACCATTACCGTCGGCATAATCGCCAAACCGTCGAGGCCGTCGGTTAAGTTCACCGCATTGCTCGAACCCACAATGGTGAAGTACGCCAATACGATAAATACGGCGCCGAGTTGCGGCATCACGTCTTTAAAGAAAGGCACCACTAATTGGGTTTCGCCTGGATTGGCCGCCGTGGCATACAGAAAAAAAGCAATAAGCAGCGCAGCCAAAGATTGCAGAATGTACTTCCAGCGCGCGATCAAGCCTTTAGTGTCTTTACGTACCACTTTGCGATAATCGTCGATAAAACCGATCAAACCGAAACTGCCGAGCACAAACAGCATGACCCACACATAGCGGCTACCGAGATCGCCCCACAGCAACACGCTGATGAAAATAGCAGCCAATATCAGCAAGCCACCCATAGTCGGCGTGCCACGCTTACTAAAATGTGATTCTGGACCATCGTTACGCACAACCTGACCAATTTGCAGTAATTGCAAACGTTCAATCAGTTTAGGGCCAAACCATAAGCTAAAAACCAATGCGGTCAATAAGCCTAAAATGGCTCGAAATGTCACATAGGAAAACACGTTAAACCCGGTATGAAAACGGGTTAAATACTCGGCCAGATATACCAGCATTTACACTAACTCCCCACGCCCGAAGGCTACTGTTAGGCCATCCACGACCCGCTCCATGGCGGCGCTACGTGAACCTTTAACGAGAACCGTTACCTGTCCCGGCAACTGGTTTATATGCTTTATAAGTTTTTCTACTAACGTCGCCACACTGTCATAGTGCTCCGCACCGAAAGCTTGGCTCGTGTGCTGACTTAAAGTTCCGGTACAAAACAAGGCATCAATCCCCTGTTGCTTGGCCAGTTGCCCTAGTTCAGCGTGTAAAAGGGGCGCATTGTCGCCTAATTCTCCTAAATCTCCCAGTACCAGACAGCGATTTTCAGAAATTTCCTTTAACCAAGCGATAGCAGCGCCAACGGACACAGGATTTGCGTTATAGCTATCGTCGATTAGACGCACGCGTCCCAATTGACTCGGCTGCATACGTCCTTTCACTGGCGTTAATTGGCTCAAGCCTTCAGATATTTCAGTCAAACTCAATCCCAAAGCAATACAAACACTTGCAGCGGCGAGTGCATTACTCACTTGATGACGACCCGCCAACGGCAATACCACTTGGCAAGATTCACCTAAATAATTGAGCATAAAACGATAGCAACCATCCGCATTAGTCTTATGGCCTGTCGCTATCACGTCGATATGACGTTTAGCGGCGCCATCTTGCTGGGAGAAGCTCAGTTGCTTATAAGGTCTTGCCTTAACGCTCATAAAATCAGCGAAGGCATCATCGGCGTTAATGATGGCAGTGCCATCGGCCTGCAGATGATTAAAAATCTCTGACTTCGCCTGTGCGACACCTGCTTGTGATCCAAATCCTTCTAAATGGGCGCTGCCGACGTTATTCACCAGCGCGACGTTTGGACGCACGAGTCCCGAGGTGTAATCGATTTCACCTTTATGGTTAGCGCCGAGCTCGAATATCCCAAACTCATCCGCTGGCGTTAAACGCAGCAAAGTGAGCGGCACACCAATCTCATTATTAAAATTGCCAGCGGTATAGAGGATTTGATGCTTTGCCGACAGAATGGTCGCGATCATTTCCTTCACGCTGGTTTTGCCGTTTGAGCCAGTCAAAGCAACACAAATCGGATTGATCTGGTCACGAACATAAGCACCAATCGCGCCCATAGCTTTTTGGCAATCGGGCACAATCAGCTGCGGAATATCAAAGGCTAACTCGCGCTCAACCATTAACGCCGCTGCGCCGTTCGCAATAGCTGTAGCTGCAAAATCATGGCCGTCAAAGCGCTCACCCTTTAAGGCAACAAACAGGGTTGCAGCGCCGATTTTGCGGCTATCACTGCTTAAATCTTGGATGGTGACGTCGTCACCGACTCGATGCACGCCTAAGTGTTGACTTAGAGTCTCGAGAGAAAGAGGGATCATCTTGATTGCTCCAATGACCGATGTGCCAATACACATCCATCATAGTGTTGACTTAGAGTCTCGAGTGAAAGAGGGATCATCTTGATTGCTCCAATGACCGGTGTGCCAATACACATCCATCATAATGTTGACTTAGGGTCCCGAGAGAAAGAGGGATCATCTTGATTGCTCCGCTAACAGGCGTGCCAGGGCGCGTTCATCATAGTCATGACGCACACCTGCCGCCTCTTGGTAAGTTTCGTGGCCTTTGCCCGCAAGCAAGATCACATCGCCAGGTTTAGCCAATGCCACAACCTCTTTAATTGCTGCGATACGGTCAACCTGAGTCAATGCCTGCTGAGGGTGGGTTAGCCCTTGGATAATATCGGTAATAATTTGCGCGGGGTCTTCACTGCGCGCATTGTCGCTGGTCACCATAATGCGGTCAGCATATTGCTCTGCAGCTTGGCCCATCAAAGGACGCTTGCCCTTATCACGGTCGCCACCACAGCCAAATACGCACCATAAATCACCGGCACAATGGCGACGTAGCGCGTTTAACGCTTGTTCAATCGCATCGGGTGTATGGGCATAATCGACCACTAAGGTGATGTTATCCGCAGTAGTGAAACGCTCCATACGACCTGCAACGGGCGTTAAATATTGCACCTGCTCGGCTAACGCTTTCATATCAAAACCTTGCAGATACAAGGCCGATAACGCCGCGAGTAAATTAGAGAGATTAAAGGCACCAAGAAGTGGCGAGTGGATTTGAGTCTCACCCTCGGGCCACACTAAGGTTGCCCTGACACCTTGATCGTCAAACTTGGCATTTTTGGTATAAAAAGCCGCACCTTGATGACCTTCAATACTAAAACCCCAAATCTGCGCAGGCGCAGGCTTAAGCTCAGTCAACCAAGACGCGCCAACTGCATCGTCGAGATTCAATAAACCGTGACCTAAAGTGCTGAAACGAAATAGGCTTTGTTTAGCGGCGGCATAGCTTTCCATATCGCCGTGGTAATCGAGGTGATCGCGTGTCAGATTAGTGAACACGGCAACATCAAATGGTACTGCGTCGACGCGGCCTTGCACTAAGCCGTGACTTGACACTTCCATGGCGCAGACACTCGCGCCTTGGGCTTCAAACTCATTCAACTGACGCATTAAGGTAATCGCATCGGCTGTGGTGTTACCACTATCAACAAGCTCGCCCCAGAGACCATTGCCAAGGGTGCCCATGACGGCGGCTTTGCGCCCCAATGAAGTCACCAGTTGTGCAATGAGTTGACTCGTAGAGGTTTTACCGTTAGTTCCAGTAATACCGATAACACCAAGGGATGGCATAACGGCAGACTTGTGCGCTAAGGGATAACGCTGGGCGGCAATTGCCGATACCTGACGACTTAACTGAAAGAAATAAATCTGCACACCGTGCTCGGCATCATCACCCAGCAACACTTTGCCATGTTGGTCAGCATCATCCGTGTGAACTAATACGCCTGCGGCACCTAAATCTAAGGCTTTTTCAATAAACTGTCTGCCATCGACCTTATGTCCTGGCAGCGCCAAAAACACATCGCCGCGACGTATTGCACGGCTATCTAAGGTCAGATCATTGAAGGACTGCGCGCCAGCATAATGTAGCCAAGGCGCTAGCAAATCCCGTAATAACATCATTCTGCTCTCCCAGCGGCGATTCCCGCCAATTGCACTTGTTCTTTATCGGTAATGGGTTCAACGTTTAACATTTGCAGTGCGCCAGACATGACTTTGGCAAATGCAGGCCCCGCCACTGAACCACCATAATAGAGATCCCCCTTAGGCTCATTCACTACCACCACTATCGCTAATCTAGGATTATTCGCAGGAGCAACACCCGCAAATAAAGCAACATAATCATCACCATAACCACCAGCAACTGCCTTACGACTTGTGCCAGACTTACCTGCAACTGGATAACCGTCGATGTGTGCTAAGGTGCCAGTGCCACCTTTTTCCGTTACACCGACCAGCATTTGCATCACATCGTGGGCCACATTTTCAGAAATGACTCGCTCACCGACAGGTGGCTTTTTCAGTTTCATTATCGAGACTGGGAACAAAGTACCGCCATTGCCTAAGGTGGCGTACATACGCGCAAGTTGAAGTGTTGTTGCCGTTAAGCCGTAACCAAACGACAAGGTGGCACGTTCAAAGTCTGACCAACGGTGGCGATCTTGAATCAAGCCAGCGCTTTCACCCGTGAGGTTAATTCCCGAAAAACTGCCAAGTCCCATGGATTGATAAGTACCGAGCAGTTGCTGCACCGGAATAGACAAAGCCAATTTACTGATGCCGACGTTACTAGATTTAGCCAAAATACGCGCCAAACTCATATCGCCGTAGTTTGCGGGGTCACGTACTTGGCGACCACCTAAACGCATCCAACCCGGTGAAGTGGCAATAATATCGGTCGATTTAACTGTGCCAGCTTCAAGCGCTGCGGCTACCACAAATGGCTTAATGGTCGAACCCGGCTCAAAGGTATCTGTCATAGCACGGTTACGCATTCTGAAGGTTTGCAGATTGTCGCGCGCATTGGGGTTATACGAAGGCGTATTCACCATAGCCAAGACTTCACCCGTGTGAATGTCGAGGACGACAATCGAACCCGAAGTCGCTTGGTTCATCTCAGTGGTGCGTTTTAATTCGCGATAGGCTAATTGTTGGATCCTATGATCGATACTCAGCACGAGATCATTTGGACTCTCGCCTTCCTGCACTATATCGAGACGCTCGACGACATGACCATCGCGTGACTTACGCACTTTTTGTTTGGAAGGCGTACCTGTTAACCAACTATTATAAGCATTTTCAACACCTTCAATCCCAACATCATCTATGTTAGTGATGCCGATTAATTGAGCTGTGATTTCACCACCAGGATAATAGCGGCGAGATTCGGACTTTAGAAATACACCGGGTAATTTAAGCTGAGTAATATAGTCCGCAACCGCAGGGGTAATTTGGCGTTTCAAGTAGGTGAAGCGTTTGGTGGGGTTACTGCGCACTCGCTCTAACAAATCTTCGAGGGGCTCATGCAACACATCGGCTAAGGCTTGCCAGCGGCGCATATCGGCAAAACCATTACTATCATTGACTTGTTTTGGATCAGCCCAGACGGCTCGTACAGGTACGCTCACGGCCAGCATGTCGCCATTACGGTCAGTGATCAAGCCACGCTGCACTTCACGACTAGTGGTCCGCAATGTTCGCATGTCACTTTCGTGACGTAATTTGTCGGGCTCGATAATTTGAATGTAAGCTGCGCGTCCCACTAGGCTGCAAAACAACGCACACACAAACCCGACCACTACGTATAAACGCCAGTGGATCAATTGAGGTTTTTGCGGTTTGCTTACCCGTTTGATTTTCGCTTGCCTAGTCATATCTTCCCTATACTCACGGCACCTTTACCACAACTTCTTCGCTGGGTAACGGACGACTCATGTTGAGTTCCTTAGAGGCAATACGCGTAATACGACTGTGCTCAGTCTGCGATTGCTCTTCTAATAATAAATTGCGCCACTCAATATCTAATCTATCTCGCTCCTGCAGTAACTGGTCCCACTGGGTTGTCAGTTGACGGCTAACATGGCTGCTATAAACCACGGCAACCGCATTACTCAGCACAAGCAAGGCTAATAACAAGATCCATTTGTGCAGCCATAAATCATGTAAAACGATCCGTGGCAGATTAATCGAGGGCTTACTCACAGTGCGCCCCTTAGTAATCTAAACGCTCGGCAATGCGTAACACTGAGCTGCGAGCTCTGGCATTGCGTTCGATTTCTTCGTCGGATGGCATAATCGCCTTGCCCACGGCACGTAACTTACGCGACTTGTTAATTTGATCTTCAGTAACCGGAAAACCGTGCGGTACACTTTCGCCTTGGCTATGACGACGAATAAAACGCTTCACGATACGATCTTCTAAAGAATGGAAACTGATGACCGACAAACGTCCTTGGGGAGCGAGCACATTGACGGCTCCTTCAAGTGCCTGATCAATTTGATCTAATTCACTATTGATATAAATGCGGATCGCTTGAAACACCCGAGTCGCAGGGTGCTTATTGCGTTCTTTATTTTTAGTGATACGCGCAATTAAATCGGCTAAATCTTTGGTACGTAAAAACGGCGTTTTCTCACGATCGGCAGCAATACAACGGGCAATATGGCGAGCATTTTTCTCTTCACCGTAGGTTTTAAATACCCAAGCCATATCTTCAATTTCGGCACGAGCCAACCATTGCGCAGCCGTTTGGCCTTGGCTGTTATCCATACGCATATCGAGTGGACCATCGCGCAAAAAACTAAAACCGCGTTCAGCATCGTCGAGCTGGGGTGAAGACACACCTAAATCGAGTAATACGCCATCAATTTTGCCCACAAGCCCAAGCTCTTCGACATAATCGGCTAATTGGCCAAAACCACCATGCACGATTTGAAAGCGTGGATCATCGCTAAATTGTTTCGCCGCTTCAATCGCTTGAGGATCACGATCGATGGCGATCAATCGACCATGTTCACCGAGTTGTTGTAATACTTGTCTTGAATGACCACCGCGGCCAAACGTGCCATCGATATAGATGCCATCGTCTTTGATGTTTAAACCGCCAACCGTTTCTGCTAGCAGTACGGATAAATGGGCAAATTCTTGACTCATTACTCTCTTCTTATTTAGTTATCACGACTCGTTAAAGTGAAAAATCCGCGAGGCGCTCATTATTAACGAGATCCTCACTTCGAATCGTTTCCTGACATTCATCAATTTGCTGCAGCCAAGATTGCTCATCCCACAGCTCAAATTTATTCAATTGCCCCACCAGCATGATGCGCTTATCTAAATTGGCATATTGCCTTAACGGTGGCGGCAGTAATATGCGCCCATTACCGTCGAGCTCCACTTCGTGGGCGTAGCCGAGTAACAGGCGTTTTAAAGATCTCTGGGTTTTATCAGTATCTGAAAGCTTCAACAACTTAGCTTCGATCAATTCCCATTCGTGAATGGGATACAAGAGTAAACAGGCGGATTGGATATCGACGGTAATCACGATGCGGCCTTGGTGCTCAAGCTGCAAAGGTTCGCGGTATCGCACTGGAATAGCGATCCGTCCCTTTGTATCTAAGTTGATAGCACTGGCTCCACGAAACACGCTAATTCATCCTATCCTTTGATTTTTGATCCACAAATATCCACTATTTCCCACAACTGCTAAGTTTAGGGACAGTCGACAAGCATTGTCAAGGGATGGGATCCTTTTATAAATCCAGTCGGCAAGCGGGTTAGCCGCATGTTGAGCACTTAACCTCGCGACAAACTTTTGACAAGAAAAACCATTAGAGATTGACTAAACAGAGGAAACAACAGGAATAAATAGCGCCGATATATTCAGCAACCTTTTGCTTTCAGGTGCTTGCGATGAAAAAAATGGGGAATTATTTCTGTATTTGTGGGATTTTACGGGTCGAGAAATAACGTCAAACTCAAAAACGCAACAAAACAAACTTACGTCCATCCTTATTCGACAGTCAAAAAAGAGTTGAAATCAGCATAAAAATCTAAATTTTTATTCCAAATAAAGACGTTCATCTTTTTACTAATGGCTGAATATTAATGTCGCGATTGCGAGAAAGATCAAAAGTCCCACGTAAAATCCACCAAAAGAACCACTTTCTCCCTATACATTCACCTTATACCCGCACTAGCTACCTAATGGCTCGCCTTATTCGCCTTAACAAGTTAAACGGCGTATAGTCTAAATATTGACCTACTTCAGCCGATATCATATTAAGAGGTGTAATAACAAGGAGGCGTTATGAGTGGATTGGATAGCATTTATGCCATGCTGGCACAGCCAGTAAAAGCCGTGTTTCACCCTAAACGGGTTGTTGACCAAGTCAGCAGCGCAAGCGCAAATGCCCCCGATAGCCATGAAACACCGCAGTCGCAGTTACCTCCAGCGTTAGAAAGCCGCAATACTAAAGTCAGGGAAAGACGCAAAGAATCAGATAACAATAAAAATAAGAAACGCCGTGCATCGGATGAAACCGAAACGCTAAAACTAAAAGAAGGTGTCGTACTTGAAGTGACCGATGATTCCGCAGAAATCAAGAAGCCACCGAGCCAACATATCATTGATGTAGAAGTATAAATCCGTACTGATATAAAACGGAAAAGGCGCAATCCCATTGGATTAGCGCCTTTTTATTAGCCTCTTTTTAGCAGCACTATCGAGCATGCCTGAAATCAGGCCAAATTTCGAATCATGCGATACCTCAAATTAAGTTTTATCTCAAACCAATGCCGCCTCAAGGCGTATTGTTTAAGTTCGAGTTCTGGCCACCGCGTCCTGCCAACCTGCGTATAACTGTACTCGAGTCTGGGCATCGATATTAGGGATAAAATGCTTATCGATACAGGCTTTGTGCTCAAGCTCTATCACACTCTCCCAAAAGCCCACTGCCAACCCAGCTAAAAATGCCGCACCCAAAGCGGTTGTCTCACAAACGCTTGGCCTTAACACTTCGACATCGGTAATGTCGGCTTGAAATTGCATCAAAAAATCATTAGCGACCGCGCCGCCATCCACCTTTAAACGCTTAAGGCTGACGCCACTGTCTTTGGTCATGGCATCAAGTAAATCTTTACTCTGATAAGCGATGGATTCTAACGCCGCCCGAATAATATGATTACGATTCGCCCCGCGTGTCAGACCAAATAGCGCACCACGGGCATTGGGATCCCAATAAGGTGCACCCAATCCCACAAAAGCGGGCACCAGATACACGCCATTAGTATCGGCGACCTTAGAGGCAAAGTACTCAGTATCACTGGCGTCACGAATAAGCCCCAGTTCATCCCGCAGCCATTGAATGGTCGCGCCGCCCATAAAGACTGAACCTTCGAGGGCATAGTTCACTTCACCCTTAGGCCCCACGGCAACTGTGGTCAATAAGCCATGGTTTGAGCGCACCGCTTTTGTCCCTGTATTCATCAACAAAAAACAACCAGTACCGTAGGTATTCTTCGCCATGCCGGGCTCGACACATAACTGACCAAAAAGCGCAGCCTGTTGATCGCCCGCCATTCCTGCAACTTGGATTTCACTGCCTTCGCCAGCAATCCGTGTTGTACCATACACGCTGCAGGAAGGTTTAACTTCTGGCAACATAGACGCCGGAATATCTAAGGCTTCGAGTAACTTATTATCCCAAGTCAGGCTATGGATATTGAATAGTAGAGTGCGGGCAGCATTGGTGGGATCGGTGACATGCACCTTGCCCTCGGTTAACTTCCACACGAGCCAAGTATCGATAGTGCCGAACAACAACTCACCACGCTCGGCTTGCTCACGGGCATTGGGCACATTATCTAGAATCCATTTGATCTTAGTGCCTGAAAAATAAGGGTCGAGTAATAAACCGGTATTCTCACGCACATATTCTTCTAACCCTTGAGCTTTGAGTTGCTCACAAATCTCAGCGCTGCGACGGCACTGCCACACTATCGCGTTATAAATAGGTTTACCTGTGGCCTTCTCCCATATAACAGTGGTTTCCCGCTGATTGGTAATGCCAATGGCGGCCACTTCATCGCTGTGAATACCCGCACGCGCCAATACTTCAATTAACACTGAACTTTGGCTTGCCCAAATCTCCATGGGATCATGCTCGACCCAACCCGGATTAGGGTACAACTGGGTAAATTCCCGCTGGGACACGCTGACAATGTTTGCGTCGTGATCGAACACTATCGCCCTTGAGCTGGTCGTGCCTTGATCTAAGGCCACCACGTATTTTTTCTGCACGCTACTATCCTATCTGAACTCTCCGCCGCCTTTTTATGCTAGGGAGAATTAACATGATCCACCGACTTATGCAGTGAATATATTCGGAATTTACCGCCGTGACCAGCAAGCAAGCCGTAAAACAAGATAACGCCACCATGCTATAGCTATAAAAAAGCCCTGAAGATTCAGGGCTTTTTTTAACATACTGAACTTACATCTTGTAGCTCATTTGGATACCCGCAAGCCATACATCGCCGCTTGCTTCGCCGTTAAAGTTAACAGTCGCTAGGTTCAATAGGTTTTGCTGTTCATTGATTGGCGCATCGCCAGTCGCTTTAATATAAGTCACAGCAAAATCAACGTTCAGGTTCTTAGTTGCCTGATAACCTGCGCCCACAGAGAACCACAGACGGTCAGAGTCTGGAATTGTGGTTGTGCGCCACTCGTCATTTGCCGCCGTTTTATCTAAAGCAACACCGGCACGCACTAACCAGTCGTTATTCACTTGATAAGTCGTCCCTAGCGCGAAGCGCCAGTTATCTTCGAAGTGCTCTTCTTTAACTAAATCAGACTCTAAGCCGCCCTTAGGCTTAACTTCACCAGGGAAATAAGCCACTAGTTGATCGAATACACTCCAATCGGTCCAGTTCACACTCGCATGCATGGCCCAGTTATCGGTCAATTGGTGATGGGAAGCTATCTCTGCAAAAGCGGGCAATTCAAGCGGTAAATAACCTTCAATAGACACATCTTGGCCGCCAGTGTACAGCACACCTGAGGCATGGCCATCTAAATCCAGCTGCACGCCGCTGTGATACGCAAAGCCTAAACGGTGAGCAGGATTAATTTGCCAGCTTGCACCTAACTGCCAGCCGTAACCCACATCATCACCCTTCATGCTTTTCAGCTCAGTGCCACCTGGAGGTAACATAGCCTGCACAGGAGCCGGCAGAGCAGGTTTGATACCATCAACCCAACCTGGTAATGAGGCACCAATTTCGCCTTCACCATAAACGATACGTACACCAGCACCTACGCTAACTGCATCATTGATGCGGTACGCAATATTTGGATTAAACTCAACGGTTGTAACCGAAGTCTTGTTACCAAAAATAGCCGCAGCGTGAGTCGCAGGTAATTCAGTGGCTAGACCATAGTTAGAATTTACCGCTAGACCCCAAGTCCATTGATCATTTAACTGATTTGAGTAGTAAAAGTTTGGCACGAGTGCGTCATCGGCCACGTCCAGTGCATCACCAGCTATCACTTTAGGATTTGGGCCAATTAACGGCGAGCTAAGGCTGACATCACCAGTCACATCGACGTTTGGCATAACGTAAATGCCACCCGCGGACAACTGACGTCCTTCTAAATAAGTCAGCATTGCAGGATTTCGACCTTGAGCCGAAGCGTTATCCGCCATAGCTGCTTCACCCGCAAAGGCGCGACCTAAACCTGTAGCAGAGTATTCCGCAAGTTGAAAACCCGCGGCATGGAGTTGAGTCGTTGAACTTAACAAGGCTGCAGTGACAGCCAAAGTCAGAAGACGTTTTTGCATTGTTATTCTCTAATCATATTATTGTTATCTGTACTACTTAGATGAGTACTGCGGCGTTCAGGCAAAATAGAGCAAACACTCCATATTGAATGCGCAGCAGTTTACTTATGCAGAAGATGTTTGCAACCAAAGGAGATAAAACAGACAGAAACTCTAAAAAAATGAGTCTTTAAAACAGATTTAGTGACATACATCACCATTAAAACAAAAAACCACCTTTAAACACTCAAAAATCATTCACGACAGTCGTGAGATTTAAATTAAGAACTCAACAAATACCAATATTAAACAACAAGATAAAAAATTAAAACTTTGGAACACCTGTAAATCATTTAAACTCGACAAATTCAGCATAAATCACTGTGGAGAATAAAATTTTCTAGTATCAAAACGACAATAAAAATTTATGCTTTAAAATACAACTGATTAAATTAAGAGTGTATTGAGATTCAAAACAAAAACGCCTAGGTATTAACCTAGGCGCTTAAATATAGACTCAACACGAGTACAAATGTGCGCTGAAAGTTTAGCGGCGCCAACCTTGGATTTGAGTTTCGTACTGACTGATTTGCACAGCATGGGACAAGGTCAGCCCAATAGCATCTAACCCATTGAGTAACTTATGTCTCGCCGACTCTGCCAGCGTAAAACTAAACTCAGCACCTGACGGTGCAATCACTTTACAGCTTGTGAGATCAACCGTGATTTGCGCGCCTTCTTCTGCCGCCACTTCGTCCATCAACTGACGCACCTGCGCATGGGTTAACGCCACAGGCAATAGGCCATTATTGATTGAGTTGCCGTAAAAAATATCGGCAAAACTCGGCGCTATAATGGCGCGCAAACCAAAGTCCGCCAGCGCCCAAGGCGCATGCTCGCGGCTTGAACCACAACCAAAGTTTTCCTGCGACAAAAGAATTGAAGCGCCTTTATAACGAGGCTGGTTCAATGAAAACTCAGGATTAGGCACATCGCCCGCATCATCTAAATAACGCCAGTCATGAAATAAGTGCACCCCAAAACCATCGCGCGTCACCTTAGACAAAAACTGTTTCGGAATGATCTGATCCGTATCGATATTGGTGCTGTCGATCATGACCGCAAGCCCGGTATGGGTCGTAAAAGGTTGCATTAACTTCTCCTCTTGGGTTTACGGTAATTAGTAAGGTTTACGAATATCGACAAAATGCCCAGCCACCGCAGCGGCGGCGGCCATTGCAGGGCTCACTAAATGGGTACGACTGCCGCGGCCTTGACGACCTTCGAAATTACGATTACTGGTCGAAGCACAGCGATCGCCCGCCTCTAATCTGTCATCGTTCATCGCCAAACACATAGAACAACCCGGTAAACGCCACTCAAATCCCGCTTCAATAAAGATTTTATCTAAGCCTTCGGCTTCGGCTTGGGCTTTCACTTGACCAGAACCAGGTACTACAATCGCGGTGACGCCACTCGCGACTTTACGGCCTTTGGCATGTACTGCGGCGCTGCGTAAATCTTCAATCCGTGAGTTAGTACATGAACCGATAAATACTTTGTTGATGTTGATATCTGTCATTGGCGTACCCGCACTCAGGCCAATGTATTCTAGGGCCTTTTCCATACTAGCTCGGGTACTTGGGTTTGCTTCATCAAGAGGATCAGGCACTTTGCCATCGATTGCTACGACTTGGCCTGGGTTAGTGCCCCAAGTCAATTGTGGTGCGATATCGGCGGCATCGAGTACCACAGTCGCATCAAACACGGCGCCATCATCGGTTTTTATGGCTTGCCAATAAGCGACAGCCTCTGCCCAATCTTCGCCCTTGGGTGCAAACTCACGGCCTGCTAAATAGTCGAAAGTGGTTTGATCCGGCGCGACCATGCCCGCCTTAGCGCCCATCTCAATCGCCATGTTGCACACTGTCATGCGGCCTTCCATCGACAGGGCTTCAATCGCCTCTCCGCAGAACTCCACCACGTAACCCGTGCCGCCATCCATGCCGATTTTGCCAATAATAGCGAGGACGATATCTTTAGCGGTCACGCCATCGGTGACATGGCCACGCACTTCAATCTTCATGGTCTTAGCTTTTAACTGACGCAAAGTTTGCGTCGCTAAAACGTGCTCTACCTCGGACGTACCAATGCCAAACGCCAATGCCCCAAAGGCGCCATGGGTCGCGGTATGGGAATCACCACAGACAATCACAGTGCAGGGTAAGGTAATACCCAACTCAGGACCCATTACATGCACAATCCCTTGATTAGGATGATGAATGTCGTATAAACGCACGCCAAAGTCTTTACAGTTTTGCGCTAGGGTTTCAACCTGTGCGCGCGCCATTGGGCTTAGCGCATCCAAGCTGGCGCTACGGGTCGAAGTGTTGTGATCCATAGTGGCAAAGGTTTTTTCCGGTGCACGCAGTTTGCGGCTCGCCACTTTTAAGCCACTGAATGCTTGGGGGGAAGTCACTTCATGGACTAAATGTCTGTCGACATAAATGATCGGCGCTTCACCTTCAGGAGTCGCTACAACGTGGGCATCCCATACTTTTTGATACAGCGTTTTTGCCACCGCGTTTTTTGGCACAGTCGTCATTACACACCTTCCTTTATAGCATTGGCGATAAAGTCACCCATCTCGGCGGTTGATTTAGCTTGGCTACGCTTGTCGCTGCTCAATAGCTCACCAGTTAAGTAGCCAGAATTTAATGCTTTGCTTACGGCACGCTCAATCGCACAGGCGGCTTCTTCTTGCTTTAAGCTGTGACGCAACATTAATGCCGCCGACAGAATTTGGGCGATAGGGTTTGCAATGCCTTTGCCCGCGATATCTGGCGCACTGCCACCCGCTGGTTCAAATAAACCAAAGCCAGTGCTGTTCATGCTCGCCGATGACAACAAGCCCATAGAGCCCGTTAACATGGCGATTTCGTCGGATAAAATGTCGCCGAACAGGTTAGAACATAGCATCACATCGAACTCATCGGGACGACGTAGCAACTGCATGGTCGCATTATCGATATAAATGTGTTCAAGCTCGACATCGGGGAAGTCCACCGCCACTTCTTCGACCACTTGGCGCCATAACACTGAACAGGCGAGCACGTTGGCTTTATCCACTGAGGTCACTTTTTTACGGCGACCACGGGCGGCTTCAAAGGCGATACGGGCGATACGGCTAATTTCACGGCGGCTATAACGCATAGTATCGAAGGCTTCTTCATTCTCGCCTTCACCTTGGCGACCCTTTGGCTTACCAAAATAAATACCGCCGGTTAACTCGCGTACACATAAAACATCAAAGCCACGGGCGGAAATATCGCTGCGCAGCGGTGACATATGCTCTAGGCCGTCGTGCAATTTAGCGGGGCGCAGATTACAAAACAGTTCGAAGTGACCACGCAGAGGCAATAGCGCACCGCGCTCAGGTTGTTCATTTGGCGGTAACTTTTCCCACTTAGGGCCACCGACTGAACCAAATAGAATCGCATCGGCCGCTTCACAGCCCTTTAGCGTGGCATCGGGTAAGGGACAACCGTGGTTATCAATGGCAATACCGCCAACATCGAATTCAGTGTATTCGATATTCAAATCGAAACGTGCTTCAACCTCACGCAGCACTTTACGCGCCTCAGCCATCACTTCAGGACCGATCCCATCCCCTGCTAATACTGCTATTTGATAACTCATACGCCAGCCAACTCCTTTAAATGTAAATGCTTTATGCTCGACCTTGCTATTCTTTGGATGCTTTTAGCGACTAGACGCCGCCTAGCTCTCGATTTTTTTGCATGCTTTGTTTGTAATCGGCAACCTTGTCTGCGCGACACGTTAAGTTCATCACATGCACTAAAGCGCGTGCCGAGGCTTCAACCACATCGGTTGCCAAACCTACGCCGTGAAAGTTTTGCTCGTGGTAAACCGCAGTAATATCCACTTGGCCTAAGGCATTTTGACCTACGCCCTTAGCGCCTAGCTTGTAGCTGATGATATCGATTCGACGATCGGTTGCGCGAGCAATCGCGTTATAGGCAGCATCAACAGGACCATTACCCGTTGCGGCTTCGGTTTTAATTTCGCCGCCCACTTCGATACGCACAGTCGCCGTAGCAACGCCTTCAGTTGAGTCAGACTGCACCACTAATTGCTGCAATTGATAGTGATTGTCTTCTTCGGCCTGCGCTTCCATAAAGGCTAAGGCTTCTAAATCATAATCAAATACTTGGCCTTTTTTATCTGCCAATTTTAGAAACTCTTCATACAGAGTATCCATATTGTAATCGTGCTCGCTATAGCCCATTTCTTCCATGCGATGCTTGATCACATGGCGACCCGAGCGCGAGGTCATATTCAAGTTGTTGCGATTCAAACCTATGCTTTCTGGCGTCATGATTTCATAGGTATTTTGTGCTTTTAACATGCCATCCTGATGGATGCCCGACGAATGGGTAAAGGCATTCGCACCGACAATCGCCTTGTTCGCCTGCACTGGCATATTGCATAACTGGCTGACTAAATTAGAAGTACGGTGAATTTCTTTGGCATTAATGCCAGTTTCTAGCCCTAACATGCCCTTACGCGTCGCTAAAATCATAGCGATCTCTTCCAGTGAACAGTTACCCGCACGCTCACCTATGCCATTGATCGTACATTCAATTTGACGCGCTCCGTGCTGTACAGCGGTAATCGAGTTTGCCACAGATAAACCTAAGTCATCGTGGCAATGCACTGAGATCACTGCTTGGTCTATATTCGGCACCCGATTAAACAAAGTCTGAATGATATTGCCAAACTCGCTTGGCACTGTGTAACCGACCGTATCGGGAATATTAATGGTGCGTGCGCCCGCACGAATGGCGGCTTCTACCATACGACATAGATTATCGATGGGCGTACGCCCCGCATCCTCACAGGAAAACTCCACATCGTCGGTAAAACGGCGGGCATACTTCACCGCGCCTACGGCCATCTCTAACACTTGATCGAAGGAGCGCTTCAACTTGCTCTCAACGTGAATCGTTGAGGTCGAGATAAACGTATGGATACGGAATTGATCTGCGACAGACAAGGCCTGCGCCGCTGCATCTATGTCCTTTTCCAATGCACGGGATAAGGCACAAACACGGCTATTTTTGATGGTACGCGCTATGGTCTGCACTGACTCAAAATCACCGGGTGAAGAAACCGGAAAACCCACTTCCATCACATCCACACCGAGACGTTCCAGCGCCATAGCGATCTGTAGTTTTTCTTTGACCGACAAACTTGCGGCTAACGCCTGCTCACCATCACGCAAGGTAGTATCAAATATTATGACTCTGTTAGACATCTCGCTTCTCCATGGAACGTCACCGTTCGTTAGTTAATTTTTGCCGTATTCAGATACAAAAAACCCCGCAACATCGGTGCGGGGTTTGTGAATGCTTTGCCTCTTTATCGAGCGTGCAACACTAAGACCTCCGCGTATAAACCGCGAGAGAGAGAAGGAGGAGGTCGAGTTTGCGGCTAATAATATTCATTTAATCTGTATATTTATTCTGTTTGAATTATTAAGGACGGTTAATATTTAACTTGCCTAGCCGATAGTGTCAACCCTAATTTTTTCATGTTCCACTCATTCAACCTGTCTTAAGGCTAATAACGGTGAGTTTCATCCCCAAATTAGTGATCGATTCCACAGAATTAACCAGCTGTTTGGATTCAGAAATCACTGGGATGTGTTAACTTATTCCCCTTAGAAAAAAATAGTTTTTTATGCAAAAAACGATTAAGAAAAGTTATAATCCCGCCTTAGTGATTAAGGATATTAGAACTTACGCATTTTATATGGAGCACAAAATGGATTTTCGCGTCTTGGTACTGAGCCTGTTGTTATGGCTGTTTCCCTTTGGGGCCAGTGCTATAGACCAATTAGATGAACTCACTGAACTCGTCTACCAATATCCCAGTAAAGCACTCACTCAAATAACAGCGTTAGAAAAACAATTTGCGACCAGTGCAAGCTCAGATATCAATCGACTCAGATTAAGTGTATTGAAATGCCAAAACCTACTACAAATAGGGGAAAATGAAGCCGCTATCAACGTCGCTCAATTAGGCGAAGCAAACGCTAAACAACTTAAGCTAGATCAAGTACGACCTTACTTTTTGATTTGCCAAGCCGACGCCAACCTTAGCTATAACAATGTTCAAAATGCCCTACCTTTGCTTGATTCAGCCATTAACCTAGCGCGACGTTACCAGCAACCACAAGCCTTAGTCGATGCTTTACGCTTACGTGGCCAACTCGATACTGACACTGATAACTTCTCCTCTGCTATCGAAGATTTACGCCTCGCGATTGATATTTATCCGGATATTCATGCTCAAACCCAAAATTGGATTTGGCCACCACAGGCCTATGTGTATGCCGCGATGGGAAATTTACTTTATGCCACCCATGATTTCCCCCAAGCCATGTATTACACCAACTTAGGTATACAAAGTGCCGATGCAAAAGGGAAAGTTTTACACTTTATTTTACGCAATGCAGCTCGAATAGCGCTTGATAATCAAGAGTTTGATTACAGTGATAAACTCGAACAACAAGCTAAAGCGCTTTTACCTGAGCTCGGTTCGCCACTTGAACTCGCCTACAGTTATGCCATTTTGGCCTCAATCGCGCTCGATAAAGGCCGCATTGATAATGCCGAAGAGTACATTTCTATCGCGATTAATACGTTTAAAAAACAAAATCAACAATTAGCGACAATGCGTTCAACTCGCCTACTCGCCCAAATTCGTTTTGCTCAGCATCAAGAAGATGCCGCTTTAATTCTCATGAATCACGCAATTGAGCAAGCTGAAAATCTAAAACAGTATTCTGATCTCAAAGGATTTTACGGGATCATGAGCGATCACTACTTAGAAAAAGGGGATTTTAAACAGGCCTATTCTTTCTTACTCAAACGTTATCGAGCGGCCGAGCTCACCAATCAAGCGATGAATAATGCTCGGATATTGCAGTTTAAGGCCCGTCTAAATCAACAAGATCTACAGCAGGAGCCAAATAGCACTGCGCTAGAAAAAGATTCAATCCTACAAGAGCTAAATGTCGATTGGGCCTATAGCACACTGTTCTTAATCGCAATGGCATTATTGGGCGGAGCTATTTGGTATTTGATTGATAAACAGAATAATCGTGCCCCACATATTGAAGGTAATGAACCTGCGGAAACGCTGCTCCAACAAGTCACATCAGCATTAAACAGTGCCAAACAAGGTAATTACCCACTGTCTTTATTATTGTTTAATGCGAGTCAGATCCGTCAAGTTGACCTACCTCTCTTACAGGATGAGCTACAACACAGACTACGGGAGCAAGATAAGTTAATCCGATATTCGATGGATGAAATTGTCATTATCCTGCCGCATACCTCGGCAACTGGTGCTAAAAGAGTCGTTAGTCAGTTAGTTGCTTGCATTCAGCCTTGGCAGGGTTCAAGTAAGGTCAATATTGGTATAGCGGCGATGCAACAGTTTGATACCTTAGAGTCTTTAATTAAGCGAGCCAGCATAAATCAATTGGGCAAGGTTAAAGTCAATGAGAATAATCCAAACTATTATTCTCCCGCTAAATAAGCCGCGATTTCATCGAGAAAAGCGTCACCGAAACGGCTCAGTTTACGCTCGCCCACTCCGTTGACTGCGAGCATTTCCCCCGCGCTCGTTGGCATCATGGCTGCCATTTCTGCGAGGGTTGCGTCGTTAAAGACTAAATACGGCGGCACATCCTGCTGCTCAGCTATGGTTCTTCGCAGTAACTTGAGTCGTGCGAACAGCTTACGATCGTAGTTCAGCGGTGCCTTAGACTGGCTCGCCTTACGTTTTGTGGTTGTTAACTGAATACGCGGTTCAGCAAGCATTAGCGCCACTTCCCCTTTGAGCACAGGCCGTGCCGATGGGTTTAGGGTAATAGATGAACCGCGAGTCACATCTTGACTTGCCAGTCCCAGATGAATGAGTTGACGGATCACACTCAACCAATATTCATGGCTCTTGTCTTTACCAATCCCCCAAGTCGTGAGTTTGTCATGCCCTCGATCGACTATCGGCGCACCTTTCGAACCGCGCAACACTTCAATTAAATGATTGATACCAAAACGCTGGCCTAAACGGAAAATACATGACAGCACCTTCTGCGCATCTTCGGTGCCGTTATAACGCTTAGGCGGGTCGAGGCAAATGTCGCAGTTACCACAGGGCTCTAATGCACTCTCATCAAAGTAATGCAGCAACACTTGGCGGCGACAGGTCTGCGCCTCAGCAAAGGCAGCCATAGTATTAAGTTTGTGGAATTCGACCTGTTGCTGCGGTCCTGGCTCGGACTGTTCAATCAAATGTCGCACCCGACCAATATCGGCGGGATCGAACAACATAAAAGCTTCTGCATCGAGCCCATCACGTCCTGCTCGGCCCGTTTCCTGATAATAGGCTTCGATACTTTTCGGGATATCGTAATGCACTACAAAGCGCACATTCGACTTATTAATCCCCATACCAAAAGCCACAGTGGCAACCACAATATCAATTTGATCTTTAAGGAAACTATCCTGCACTGCACCACGGTCTTCCTGCGTCATTCCCGCATGATAGGCCTTGGCCTTAAAACCTTGCAGGCATAAACGGTCGGCCACTTCATCGACACGACGGCGACTGCTGCAATAAATAATGCCGTTAGTGCCATTCTGCTGTGTTAAAAAATGTCGTAACTGATTAGCTGCATTAAGCTTTTCGGCGACTGTATAGCGAATATTGGGCCTGTCGAAACTCGAGAGTAAACGGAACGGGTCAATCCCAAGTCGCTCGCAAATACTCTGCCGAGTCGCCTGATCCGCCGTTGCTGTCAGCGCCATCATAGGCACATAGGGGAAGAGTTGCTTTAACTGGCCGAGCGCCGCATATTCAGGGCGAAAATCATGACCCCATTGACTGATACAATGCGCCTCATCGATGGCAAACATCGCCAGCTGGAGCGACTGCATTCGCTCAATAAAATCAGCGCTTAATAAGCGCTCTGGTGACACATAAAGCAGTTTTAACTCACCGTGGCGCAGCTGCCTTAATACTTCGGCGCTCTGCTCTCGCGGCAATGAAGAATTGAGATAAGCCGCCGCAACACCGGTTTGCAACAAGCTATCGACTTGATCTTTCATCAAAGAAATCAATGGAGATACGACAATCGTAATGCCATCCATCAGCAACGCGGGGAGTTGATAGCACAGACTCTTACCGCCGCCCGTTGGCATGATCACTAAGCAATCTTGCCCGCCGCAGACACGTTCTATCACCTCCCGCTGACCGTCCCTAAAGTCACGGTAACCAAACACCTGTGCGAGGCGTTGCGAGAGCGGATCATCATGCGTGTCGAGTACGAGCTTTTCCATGGATCTTCTATGTCAAAAGTGAGGGGGCCTATTCTATACCCAAACTAGTTCAAAATGCAGGATTCAACGGTAATTTAAAGCGCTTTAGACGAGGCAATTCACCACGATTGCAGCTATTTTAACCCTAGTGGGCTAAGCCAAAAATAACGAACGCGGGGTAAAATACTTTAAAAACTGCCGAAACGGTGTCGTCATTTTAGCGACGGAGTTGCATTAGCCGTAAGCTTCACTGTAGATTAATTGCTCTAAGCCGCACTTTGTTTATCTCAGTGTTGATAACAAATCCAATTACGCCTAATACCGTCACTCAGTGACAAGGACCCCAAAATGACCAGCCCAATCCAAGCCGAGATATTAAGCCGAGTGGCAGAAGTCTTTGATCAACATGTCCCTTTTCATAATCTGCTCGGGCTCGATATTAAACGCTATGATGTCGATGGTGTCGAAGTGGTCATCAATATGAAACCAGAACTTATTGGCAATATTCATCAACAGATCCTCCACGGCGGTGTCACAGCTACAGTACTGGATGTGGTCGGCGGACTTACCGCATTTGCAGGACTGGTCGCAAGCCGTGAAGATTGGACGATTGAAGAATTACAACAACGCCTCCAAACTTTAGGGACGATTGATATGCGCGTCGATTATCTGCGGCCGGGACGCGGCCTCACCTTTACGGGGACGGGCAGCGTCATTCGTGCGGGTAATAGAGTTTCAGTATGCCGCATGGAACTACATAATGAGCAAGGCACGCATATCGCTTTTGGAACAGGGACTTATATGGTGGGTTAGGCGGTTAAATTTAGATGTGTATTACTGCCTTAGGGCTCAAAACTGACTAAGGTAAACGTCTTGATTAACAGGATGTTTACTGACTTTAATTGTCCATTCAATCTTTTGCGGAGATATTCTGTAACGAAAAGAACACGGCGATGCCCTTGAGTCAGCGGTCAGACACACCTACAATCGCCACCTTGTTGTTCTTCGAAGATGTCTCATGCCAGATCTTGAATACCGCAAAGGGATCCTACTTGCCGTCAGTGCTTACTGTATGTGGGGTTTTGCGCCTTTATATTTCAAATTACTCAACCATGTTTCCGCCACCGAAATTTTGCTCCATCGAGTGATTTGGTCATTCGTGTTTATGCTGATCATTATGCAGTTTATCGGCGGTTTTTCTCGCTTACGCTTACTGTTTAAACAGCCTAAACAGTTGATGGTTCTCACCATTACTTCCATATTGATCGCGGGAAACTGGCTACTATTTATCTGGGCGGTAAATAACGATCACATGCTCGATGCCAGCCTAGGTTACTTCATCAATCCTTTACTCAACGTCTTACTCGGTATGTTATTTCTAGGCGAAAGATTGCGTAAACTGCAATGGTTTGCGGTTTCACTCGCCAGCGCTGGCGTATTGATCCAGTTAATCTCTTTTGGCTCTATTCCCATCGTCTCACTGGCACTCGCGGGCACCTTTGGCTTTTATGCACTGCTGCGAAAAAAGGTCAATGTAGATGCCAAAGCAGGCTTATTAGTCGAAACTGCAGTGCTATTACCGGTTGCACTGGTTTATCTCATCGCAACCTTAGACACAGCCACGGCGAGCATGCTGACTAACGATTGGCAATTGAATCTGATGTTAATGGCGGCTGGGATAGTGACTACCATTCCTTTGCTGTGTTTTGCAGGGGCAGCGGTACGTATTCCATTGTCTATGCTCGGCTTTTTCCAATATATTGGCCCGAGTATTATGTTTATCCTCGCGGTGAGTCTATTCAATGAGCCCTTCGATGCCGAAAAAGGCGTGACCTTCGGATTTATCTGGAGCGCGCTGCTCGTCTTTACCTTAGATATGGCCTATAAACGCAAAACGGCGTGAGCATTATCACGCCGATAAACACAGTGGCAGAAGTGATGACATATGATGATTACTTCTGTAACTGTGCTAAAAACTCACTCCCTTGCGGTACTGTCAGTAATAAACTGTAGCCTTTAGTCGTTGGCACTAACACTAACTGCGATTTATCTGTTATCGCCAAAAATGCCCTGCCTTTCCCCTGCAACTTAAACCAGCCTAATTGAAACCCTGGCATGCCTATACCGTTGGTTTTAAAGCTCGGCGTTAAATCTACCTCTTGTTGCAAATCGACTATGCGTGCCTCGGCGGGCAATAAATCCGCGCGGGATAACTGCACTTTATAGAAGGGAACATCCACTGTGAGCTCTGTATCGGTTAACACTAATTCGGCGCTATTCGATTGATAGAAGACCCAAGAAAATCCGCCCATCATCACCAGTAATATACCTAAACTCGCCGACTTCGCTATCTTAGGCATATTTTTTAACCATAACATCAGCAAGATACCCGCTAAACCGAGCAATAAGACGATAAAACTGAAGATAGAGGTTTGGGTTAAAGGGGCGAGTTCAAAAAATTGAGGACTCATTGGCAGTATCTCCCGTACAGTGAAGTCTTAATCTGCCAACAAAGACATATTATGTCAATAAAAATGCCAGCGCTAATATGAGTACTAGGCTGGCATTGATTGGATTGATTTAGAACGGCTTAAAGATCGAGCGCGAGAATTTTTGAGCGGCGTTGATAGTTATACAACTGCTTCTTCTTCTGTGGCAGTGCTTCAACATCTTCAATCACAAAACCATGCTCGAGGAACCAGTGAATGCTCCGAGTTGTCAATGCAAACAAGCGTGAATAACCACGGTTTCTAGCCTGATTGATAATGTTCTTCAGCAGTAAGCTCCCTCTGTCGGCATCGCGATAATCGGGATGCACCACTAAACAAGCAAACTCACCCGCATTGTCCTCTTCAAAAGGATAGAGCGCAGCGCAACCAATCACTAAACCGTCGCGCTCAATCAACATGAACTGTTCGATTTCAATCTCAAGCTGCTCACGACTACGACGCACCAGAATGCCTTGTTCCTCCAATGGACGGATAAGGTTCAACACACCGCCAATATCGGCGATCGACGCACAGCGTAAACGCTCAGCACTCTCAGTGACGATTTGTGTACCAATCCCTTCGCGGGAAAACAGCTCTTGTAGTAAAGCACCATCTTCAAGGTAGCTAACTAAATGACAACGTGGCACACCATTGCGGCAAGCATCGATACTGGCTTTGAGAAACGCCATAGTGCCAACACAAGCAGAACCTTGCTCGGCCAGCTTGTTCATGATGTTTTGCGCATCATTTGGCATCAACTCGGCAATTACATCGCCATTACGATCGAGAATACCGTTCTGTGAGCTAAAGCCGATCATCTTGTCTGCTTTAAGCTTAATTGCCACTTGAGTCGCGATTTCCTCAGCGGTGAGATTAAAACTTTCACCAGTAACCGAAGCCGCAATCGGCCCCATCAATACGATACAGTGATTATCTAACTGACGTTTTAAGCCTTGCACATCAATACGACGCACTTTGCCACTCAGACAAAAGTCCACACCATTATCCACACCCAGTGGTTGAGCAATCACAAAGTTGCCGCTCACTAAGTTAATTTGCGCACCTTGCATCGGCGTATTACTTAAACTCATGGATAAACGCGCTGTGATATCAAATTGCAGTGCACCCGCAACTTGCTTAATCACTTTGAGCGAATCTTCATCCGTGATACGCACACCGTCGTGGTAGGCAGGCGCAATACCGTTGGCGGCTAATGCAGCATCAATCTGCGGCCTAGCGCCATATACCAACACCACTTTGATCCCTAAACTGTGCAGCAGGGCGACATCATTTAAGATGGCGCGGAATTGATTTTGAGCCAAAGCTTCACCACCCAGCATGACCACAAAAGTTTTACCTCTGTGAGCATTAACATAGGGGGCAGAATGACGAAATCCATCAACCAGTTCAGTGGTACGCACGCGTTATTTACACCTCATTTTTGAGCTGGCAGCGTCACTATGACACACCAGGAATGAATCGCTAACTTTCGCGTATGGTATTGCATTTTAATTCACATATAAAGAATTTATTCTCACTAAAGTGCAGATTTGATGATTTAAAGTGCTTAGAACAGCACTATTTTATATTTTCAGCAAGTGTTCACACTTTTTTAACTTCACAGGGGATGATTCAGCGGCATCAGTTTGCGAGGCAATTATCTCAACTTGATGACTAGCCACTAAAAAAATGCAAAAAAAAGCCCCTTAAATAAGGGGCTTTTCTCGAAACACTAACCAAGGATTACTTGATTTTGGCTTCTTTGTAGATAACGTGCTGACGAATAACTGGATCAAATTTTT
The DNA here is from genome assembly GCF_030848765.1 of Shewanella oncorhynchi. Classification (NCBI taxonomy): domain Bacteria; kingdom Pseudomonadati; phylum Pseudomonadota; class Gammaproteobacteria; order Alteromonadales; family Shewanellaceae; genus Shewanella; species Shewanella oncorhynchi. Next base: position 434,174 of record NZ_CP132914.1, on the reverse strand, counting down.
TGATTTCCATTTTTTCAGGCATGTTACGCTTGTTTTTTTCAGTTGTGTAGAAGTGACCAGTCTTAGCTGTAGAAACTAATTTGATCTTCTCACGATTACCTTTAGCTTTAGCCATGATCTATTATACCTTCTCGCCACGGGCACGAAGTTCAGCAACAACAACTTCGATACCTTTTTTGTCGATCAGACGGATACCTTTAGTAGATACACGTAACTGTACGAAACGCTTTTCTTCTTCTAACCAAAAACGGTGGTTTTGTAGGTTAGGTAAAAAACGACGACGGGTCGCGTTTTTTGCATGCGAACGGTTGTTACCAACCATCGGCTTCTTGCCAGTAACTTGGCATACTCTTGACATGTCAATCTTCTCCAAAAACAATTTTAACGCTCGAGCATTAATGTGCCTCGTATGGCCGTCGCCCGAGGCACAAAGAGGGCGCATTTTATACACGATCACAGAGTGAAGATCAAGTGTTAGATTAATTAATCCAGCCTCGTTCTGCAAAAGAAACTATCTCTCGATCACCTACAACCATATGGTCCAACAAGGATACGTCTATGGTTGCTAACGCATTTTTTAATCGCTCAGTTATTCGTCGGTCAGCCTGACTGGGCTCGGCAATACCAGACGGATGATTATGACAAACTATAACTGCTGCGGCCTTTTTCTCCAGCACTAAGCTCACCACTTCACGTGGATACACTGAGGCTGAGTCTATTGTGCCGCGGAATAATTCGACAAATTGAATCACTCTATGCTGGCTATCCAGCAGTAAAACTGCGAACACTTCATAGGAGCGATCGGCCAATTGTCGCATTAAATAGTCCCGAGTTAAATCGGGATTTGTCAAAACCTGACCTCTTTGCAGATTTTCCTGCGCTACACGCCGCGCTAATTCGGCCGCAGCTTGAAGCTGGGCGTATTTTACAGGTCCTACGCCCGGAAGTCGACACACCTGATTTCTTGGGGCACAGAGCAGGTTTCTGAGGCCGCCAAACTCGCAAATAAGCGACCTAGCAAGGTCAACCGCGTTTAATCCAGCTAAACCGTTACGCAGCAATACTGCCAGTAATTCAGCATCCGAGAGATGCGCAGCTCCTTTTTGTAACAGTTTATCTCTGGGACCTTCACCCTCAGGCCAATCTTTAATCCCCATGTGACCTCCCTGTCATCTCACATATTTTCACTTTACTGAGTATGGACGAGATTTTTTGAACTGGGATAGTCACTAAAATTCACCACTTTGTGATATTGTTGCCGGCATTATTTCTATCTCGGATGATGTCTGTGAGTCTGACAAATAAAAACGTCCTGCTGGGCATTGGCGGCGGTATTGCGGCCTATAAAAGTGCTGATTTAGTACGTCGCTTGAAAGAACGTGGTTTTGATGTGCGCGTGGTGATGAGCCAAAGTGCGATGGAATTTATCACGCCTCTGACGCTGCAAGCGTTGTCTGGACATCCAGTGGCATCTAGCCTGCTCGACCCCGCAGCAGAAGCAGCCATGGGCCATATAGAACTTGCTCGTTGGGCAGATCTCGTCATCATAGCCCCTGCAACCGCAAACCTATTGGCGCGGATTAATGCAGGCATGGCCGATGAGCTAATCACCACCACGTGTCTTGCCACTGAGGCGCCAATTGCCCTGTGTCCAGCAATGAATCAGCAGATGTACCGTAATCTGGCTACGCAAGCGAATTTAACTAGCCTAGCATCACGTGGTTTTACCCTTTGGGGACCCGCCAGTGGCAGTCAGGCCTGTGGTGAAGTGGGTCCTGGACGCATGCTCGAACCGCTAGAAATTGCCGAGCTAGCCAGTGATTTTTTTGCAACAAAAGAAGTCTCTGCGCAGCCTCTTGCTGGCCAGTCGGTGCTGATTACCGCCGGACCAACCCGTGAAGCAATTGATCCCGTCAGATACATTTCAAATCACAGTTCTGGAAAAATGGGCTTTGCACTAGCCAAAGCCGCGGCAGATATGGGGGCAACAGTCACCTTAGTCTCAGGCCCCGTAAATCTCAACACCCCAGAAGGCGTAACACGCATTGATGTTGAATCGGCGCAAAATATGCTCGATGCTGTTATGGATAACGTTGATAAAAAAGATATTTTTATTGGCTGCGCCGCCGTTGCAGACTACCGCATTAGCGATATTGCTACCTGTAAGATCAAAAAATCGACCGAAGAAATGCAACTTGCGCTGGTGAGGAATCCTGATATCTTAGCCACGGTTGCGAGCTTACCTAACCGTCCTTTTGTGGTGGGATTTGCCGCCGAAACCCATGATGTAGAAGCCTATGCGCGCGATAAGCTCAAACGTAAAAACTTGAACATGATCGCCGCAAACGACGTTTCTATTGCTGGCCTAGGCTTTAATGCCGATGCTAATGCCCTGCGTGTTTTCTGGCCGCACGGCAGTCAAGATTTGCCTGCTACTGACAAACTCACGTTGGCACGGCAATTACTTTCGTTGATAGTGAAAGAAAAAACAAATACATGAAAACACCGATTGAATTAAAAATTCTCGACTCCCGTATCGGCTCAGAATTTCCCTTGCCCGCTTACGCCACCGCAGGCAGTGCAGGCATGGATCTTCGCGCCATGATAGACACGGCTTTAACCATTACACCGGGTGAAACTGTGCTCATTCCCACGGGGATTGCCATTCATGTGGCCGACCCAGGACTTGCAGCGGTGATTTTACCGCGCTCAGGCCTGGGCCATAAACACGGTATCGTACTGGGGAATCTAGTCGGACTCATAGATTCAGATTACCAAGGCCCCTTAATGGTATCTTGTTGGAATCGTGGTGACAGTCCATTCACCTTAGAAATGGGCGATCGTCTCGCGCAACTGGTGTTTGTTCCTGTGGTACAAGCACAATTCAAACTCGTTGATGAGTTCGACAGCTCAGACCGTGGTGAAGGCGGATTTGGCCATTCAGGCACTAAATAATCCCCTAAGTCGTTATTGAGCCAAGGATACTGCAATGGCTGTAAGCCCAAAAATTAATCGTCGTGAACACATTCTGCAATGTCTAGCGCAGATGCTAGAAACCAACCCAGGACAAAGGATCACCACAGCGAAACTGGCCTCAGAAGTCGGTGTATCGGAAGCCGCCCTGTATCGCCACTTCCCGAGTAAAGCGCGGATGTTCGAAGGCTTAATCGAATTTATCGAAGAGTCGTTATTGTCGCGCATCAATTTAATCATGGATGACGAAAAAGACACCATGAAGCGCTGCCAGTTGGTACTGCAACTGCTGCTGATCTTTGCAGAACGTAACCCAGGAATTTCCCGCGTTCTCAACGGTGATGCTCTACTCGGTGAAAATGAACGCCTGCGAAGCCGTATTGGTAACTTATTTGCCAAAATTGAAACCCAGTTAAAGCAAATTTTACGGGAAAAAACCCTGCGAGAAGGTAAAGGCTTCAACTTAGACGAAGCCATATTAGCCAATTTACTGTTAGCCTTTGCCGAAGGCCGCATCGCCCAATTTGTACGAAGTGAATTCAAACTCAAACCGACGACACACTTCGATGAACAGTGGCGTTTTATCCAGCACCAACTTTTACAAAGCTAATGATTTTTCAACATAAAGGACGGTAACTATCGTCCTTTATGTTCGGTATTCCTTCCTTGTTTCGCTCCATCTTTTGTTTTATCCTCAAAAAACATTTTAAAAACAAAAAACACAATGATTTTACAAGGATGTCAGATGAAACTCTTCCGATTAGCCATGTTGGCGACACTTTGCTTACCAATACTTCCAATATCTACCTTTGCAGCCAATAGCTCCAACGCGAATGCGTTATCGCAAGCACAGTTATTCAGCAAAGGTGATGAGTACTCGGATGTAAAAATATCGCCTACTGGTAAATACTTAAGCGCTATCACAAGTGTCGAAGGTAAAAACGTTCTCTTAGTCTTAGATGCCCAAACCAAAAAACTCCTCAATGCGATACGTTTTCCCGATAATGCTCAAGTCGGCGACTATGAATGGGCCAACAGTGAGCGACTGGTACTGGCAAAAGAATACCTAAAAGGCTGGCAAGACACACCTATCTACTACGGTGAATTGATGGCGGTAAATGCCGATGGTTCACGAAAAGCGTATTTATTCGGCTTCGAGAGTGGTGAGCAACAAACAGGTTCAAATATCAAGAAAAACACCCCTATGCGGGCGAGCGCTTTTATCCTCGATCCTCTGCCAGATGATGAACGCTACATGTTAGTCAATGCTATTCCATGGAATGATAGGATCAATCTTGACTTTGAACTATCACAAGATGTCTATCGCGTAGACTTGTTCAATGGCACACGTAAACGCATCACAGGCTCACCTATCGGCAGAGCCCGTTTTATGACAGATCATGATGGAGAGGTTCGCTTCGTTGCCGGTGAGGACAGTAAAAACATCACTAAAGTCTTCTACCGCAAAGATGGTGACTGGATAAATACTGACAAACTCAACCTAGGTCTTGCTGATTTTAAACCACTCTCCTTTGCCGATGATAAAAATACGATTTATGCCGCCGGTCGCTCCCAAGGTGAAACCTTAGGGGTTTACAAAATTAATCTCGAAACGGGCGATAAAACTGAAATCATTCAGGATGAAAACGTTGACCCTAGCAACTTTTGGATTAACGGCACCAATAAACAACTTTACGCCGTCGAGTTTGAAAATGGTTACCCAAGTTATGCCTTTGTCGATAATGAGGATTCGCACGCTAAATTACTAAAAGATCTGCTTGGTGCTCTCCCAGGTCACCAAGTACGAATTGTTAGCGAAACCCGAGATGCAGCAAAACTCGTCGTACTTGCGTTTAACGATCGAAACCCTGGCGATTACTACATATTTGATACGAAAACACTAAAACTTGAATATCTAGCCGCCGCTAAAAAATGGCTCGACCCAGAGCAAATGGCTGATGTTAAACCCATCAGTTTCACCAGTCGTGATGGTAAACAACTCCATGGATATCTAACGCTCCCCTTTGGTAAAGAAGCTAAAAACCTACCCTTAGTCGTCAATCCACACGGTGGTCCACACGGTATCCGTGACTGGTGGGGCTTTGACCCACAAAACCAATATCTAGCAAGCCAAGGCATAGCCGTTCTACAGGTCAACTTCCGTGGCTCAGGTGGATATGGCGATCAATTTGAACGCGCAGGCTATCAAAAATGGGGCTCAGATATTCAGCACGACATTATCGACGCAACCCAGTACGTTATTGACCAAGGTTTTGCCGATAAGGAACGCATCTGTATTGTTGGCGGCAGTTTTGGTGGGTACAGCGCCTTGCAGAGCGCTGTGCTTGCGCCAGATATGTTTAAATGCGCCATAGGTGTAGCTGGCGTATATGATCTTGAATTGATGTTTAATGAAGGCGATGTCGCCAACAGCCGTTCTGGTACTAGCTATCTCAAGGATGTGCTTGGCCAAGATAAAGCGGTACTTAAAGCAATGTCTCCTTCTGAAAACGTCGATAAACTCAAAGCAAACATACTATTGGTGCATGGTGGTGAAGATGAGCGAGCGCCAATTGAACAACTCGAATCCCTCGAAAAAGGCCTAAAAGCTCACAATTATCCTTACCAAAAACTGGTGATGGACAATGAAGGCCACGGTTTTTATAACGATGAGCATAGAGCGAAATACTATGAACAAATGCTCAGTTTCCTAAAAACCAATCTGAAACTTTAGAATTGACTCAAACTTGCCGACACTACTAGGCTAAACTCGATTGGCAGTGGCAGATTTAAAGCCAATATCCGATAAGGACTATCGGCTTTTTCATGTGGCCTATGCGCGTTTTTCGGTATGAATTGTCTGCAATTCGCGCTATCCTCGTCCCCCTATTCTTGCCCTAGCGAGAATAACAATAATTTGTATCTGATGCTGAACAGCCCTAGTACCACGCGATGATCAGCATAGGTTTTCTGTTATAGCCGCTACGACGTAGTGGAGGATAAGATGGCATTAAGTGAAGCAGCAGTAAAAGTACAAGCCGCGTTATTAGAACGTGGACTTGAAACCCCAATGCTCCCAAGCGTTTACAGCAGTGAAGAACGTAAAGACAAGATTGAACATCATATGAAAGAAATCCTGACATTAATGTCATTGGATCTGTCAGACGATAGCCTTGCCGATACGCCGCGCCGCATTGCTAAAATGTACGTCGATGAAATCTTCTCCGGCTTAGATTATGCGAACTTCCCTAAGATCACGGTTATCGACAATAAGATGGGCTTCGATGAAATGGTGCGAGTGCAAGACATTAGCCTTACCAGCACCTGCGAACATCATTTAGTGACGATCGATGGCACTGCCACCATAGCTTATCTGCCACGCAAAAAAATCATTGGTTTATCAAAGATTAACCGTATAGTACGTTTCTTCGCCCAACGTCCACAGGTGCAAGAGCGTTTGACTCAGCAAGTGTTAGTCGCGCTACAAACCTTGCTCGAAACCAAAGACGTTGCCGTTAAAATGGATGCCGTGCATTACTGTGTAAAATCCCGTGGCGTGATGGACTCCACCAGTTCGACCACTACCACAGCGCTGGGCGGTATTTTCAAATCCAACCCCGCAACCCGCGCCGAGTTTTTGCACCAGTCTAAATAAATGTATTGAAACTTAACGCTATTTAAAATGTGTCGAAATCAATAGCAATCAATACAGCTCAATAAAAAACGCTGCGATTCCTTCTATAGAATCGCAGCGTTTTTTGTTTTTATACCCACTCAATAAAACCCTTCTCAACCTAGCTAAGATCAATGCTGGCTGATTAACTAATTTCACCAAGCCAGCAATAGCCGCTTGCTCAATACAAGCTGCCAAACACTAGACTTAAATCCCGTATTGCTCGCGGTACTGGCTCACGGCGGCAAGTTGCACTTCCATCCCTGGTTTTTCAGACAAATAACTGATTAGGTCGGCGAGTTTAATAATTGCTACTATTCCGCAGCCAAAATCACGCTCAACTTCTTGGATGGCCGATAACTCGCCCTTGCCTTTCTCTTGCCTGTCTAAAGCAATCAACACACCCGCTAATTGTGCCTTATGGGCTTCGATGATTTCCATCGACTCACGAATCGCAGTACCCGCAGTGATCACGTCATCGACGAGCATCACGCGGCCTTTCAGCTCGCTACCGACTAAGCTGCCACCTTCACCGTGATCTTTTTTCTCTTTACGATTAAAGCAGTAAGGAATGTCAATATCGTGATGCTCACACAGGGCAACGGCCGTAGTCGTAGCAATCGGAATACCTTTGTAAGCAGGGCCAAACAGTAAGTCGTAATCAATGCCAGAGTCCACTAACGCAGCGGCATAAAAACGGCCTAAACGTGCTAAATCACGGCCAGTATTGAACAAACCCGCATTGAAGAAATAAGGACTGATACGGCCCGATTTAAGGGTAAATTCGCCAAATCGCAACACCTGACGTTCTAGGGCAAATTCAATAAACTCACGTTGATAGGCTTTCACAATATCTCCTTACGACTTTGTATTTTATTGGTTTTTTATTATGGGGAATTTTTATTCGGTACAAGGCTTGCACTACACTAGCATCTTGCTGCAGATAAAAAGCTGCAGTTAATAAAAAGCCCCGCACTCTATAACATGACGGGGCTTTTCATCACCACAATATTAGTTCAGTGCGGCTTTTTGCACATCGACGATTTCACGAATACTGTTCTTCGCCAATGCCAACAGTTCGAGTAATTCTTCGTGGCTGAATGGCTCGCCTTCGGCGGTGCCTTGAATTTCGATGATCTTGCCCGTTTCTGTCATCACCACGTTCATGTCAGTTTCTGCGGCGCTGTCTTCGATATATTCTAGATCGCTTATCGCTTCACCCTTGTAAATACCGACGCTGACAGCAGCGATAAGGAATTTCAGCGGGTTAGATTTAATGATGCCTTTACCACGCGCCCAGTTCAACGCATCCACTAAGGCCACACAGGCGCCAGTGATAGAGGCAGTGCGTGTGCCACCGTCAGCTTGGATCACATCACAGTCGATCACGATAGTGTTTTCGCCTAGGGCTTTCATATCCACACAGGCGCGTAGGGCACGACCGATAAGACGTTGAATTTCTTGCGTACGGCCTGATTGCTTACCGCGAGCGGCTTCACGATCCATACGGCTATGGGTCGAACGTGGCAACATGCCGTATTCCGCAGTCACCCAGCCTTGACCCTGACCTTTAAGGAAACGTGGCACACCTTCAGTAAAACTGGCGGTACAAAGCACTTTCGTTTCGCCAAATTCCACTAACACAGAACCTTCGGCATGGGCCGTAAACTGGCGAGTGATAGTGATGGGACGAGTTTGTGCTGGCGTTCTGTTACTTGGACGCATGCGAGATTCCTGTATTCTGAGTCATTGACCGATTTTGGCTGCATATTATAAGGGCTTGAGCCTTAGGATGCCATGCTTAGGGTGATTCTCTGGCAAACTCATCACACTCAAACGCCTAATCCGTGTCGCTATTGGCGGTATGCCTTTAATCCTAAAGCCATTGACTCTATAATCGCCTCTCATTATGACGATTAAACCATTAGGACAACCCATGATCCAAAGCATGACAGCCTACGCTCGCATCGAGCACAAAGCACAATGGGGCACTGCCTCCTGGGAAATTCGCTCAGTCAATCAACGCTATCTCGAAACTTACCTACGTTTACCCGAGCAATTCCGCAGCTTCGAACCCGTACTGCGCGACCGCCTACGTAAACGCTTAAGCCGCGGCAAAGTTGAAGTCAATTTGCGCTACGAACTGGCAGACAACAGCAATAACGAGCTGCAATTAAATCAAGCGCTAGCAAAACAACTATTAGGCGCCGCCACTTGGCTCAAGCAAGAAGCGGGACAAGGCGATGTCAATCTGACCGACATCCTACGCTGGCCGGGCGTACTAGCGAGCGGCGAACAAGATATGGATGCGATCGGCGCCGATCTGATGACAGCCTTCGATTCAGCCATAGATCAATTCATCGAAGCCCGTGGCCGTGAAGGCGAAGCCATCAAAGACATGCTGTTAAGCCGCTTAGACGGCGTAAGCGAGCAAATCGCCGTCGTACGCGAGCACATGCCAACTGTGATGCTGTATCAACGCGAAAAGCTCACCAACCGCCTTGCAGAAATCAAAGGTGAACTCGACCCTGCCCGCATCGAGCAAGAAATGGTGCTTCTGGCTCAGAAACAAGATGTCGCCGAAGAAATGGACAGACTCGAAGCCCATGTAGCCGAAGCTCGCCGCATCCTCAAAAAAGGCGGCAGCGAAGGTCGCCGTTTAGATTTTATGATGCAAGAATTTAACCGCGAATCGAACACGCTCGCCTCTAAATCTATCAGCACTGAAATCACCTCAGCCGCAGTGGAGCTTAAAGTCTTAATCGAGCAAATGCGTGAGCAGATCCAAAATGTTGAGTAATGATAGTTAACGCGTTTTAGATACCAAAAAGCCCTTAATGTAAGGGCTTTTTTGTATTTTATGGCACTGAGGGAATATCAGTTAAAGCACTCACTCTTAGCCAAAAATATCGAGTGCGAAGTGCTGAACTAGGCTCAGTGATAAGCCGTTTACGGTAACAGGATTTTTTGCAGCTCTTGGTGCGAGCTCACTTGATAGTGCGGGGCGATACCGGCGGGCACATCGTGGCCGTGGACGTTATACCAACAAGTATGAATACCTGCGTTGATACCGCCTTGGATATCTGAATGCGGGTTATCACCGACCATGAGCACAGTTTCGCGCTCAGGATGGCCCATGAGTTCGAAGGCATGTTCGAAGATACCCACATCAGGTTTGGCTATGCCGACTTTTTCTGAAATCACTAAAATATCAAAATGATGCTGTAATCCTGTACGCTCTAATCGCACGGTTTGTAGCTCAGTGAAACCGTTAGTGATGATACCTAATTTGGCTTTGCCTTGGAGCGCGGCTAATAACTCGCGGGCACCGGGTAGCGGCGAACAAATTTCGGCCATTGCTGATAAAAAGGCACTATTGAGCGTCATGGCCGTGACAGATAATTTGGCAGCCCAAGGTTCGAAACGTATGGTTTGCAACTCGGCGGCAGTTATCTTGCCATCTTGATAATCAACCCAAAGTGGTTTGTTAACTAACTGATACTCGTCAAAATCGGCTTGGGTAAAATCGACCCCAAACTCACTAAACATCAACTTAAGCCCTTTTAAGGCATCGAAATAAAATAGGGTTTCATCGGCATCGAACAAAATCCATTGGTAAGGCAAGGACATAGGAACTCTCTTTCTGACAAAATAGCTAAGACCCATCCCATGCCGTTCAGTGGCATCGAGAATGGTACATCGGCGATTGCGGCAACACTGTGGCTAACTGCCTAGCAGTAATCAAGATAAGCGATAAACATGAGCGATGAGCGCGAAAATAACTAGGCTTCACAGTCGACACCCGCAATCAGCAAGTGCATTAGTCTACCTTGCATCAAGGGCGATGATAACCACGATAATAAAAACTGACTGTTGAGGTATCATCAACAATAATGGCAGGGGAACGCAATAATCGAAGGACACCATGGAACACTTTTCAGCACTACCTATCTTTGTCACTGTAGTGGAATGCGGTAGCTTTTCGCTGGCAAGTCAAAAGTTTGGGCTGAGTAAATCGGCGGTGAGTAAACGCATTACCCTATTAGAACAAAGTCTGGGTATTCAACTTTTGCACCGTACCACTCGCAGCTTAAGTCTTACCGAAGCGGGCGCCCGCTATTTTGACTATGTTCGTCCTGCCGTTAAACTTGCAGAGGAAGGGTTAGACGCCATTTCTGAGCTACAACAAGCGCCTCAGGGCAATCTGCGTATCGCCGTCCCTATGGTATTTGGTCGTCTGTATATCGCCCCTTTGATCCCCGAATTTCTGCGCCGCTATCCAAAAATACAGCTGCAAATGCAGATGGATGATAAGACAACCGATTTAATTGCTGGCGGATTTGATCTGGCAATTCGCATCGGCGATCTGCCAGATTCAAGCCTTATTGCCCGTAAAATCGCCCCTTGTTTAAGTGTGATTTGCGCCTCACCCGAATATCTTGCTCGCCACGCTGCACCACACACGCCGCAGCAACTCAGCCAACATAACTGTTTGTTCTACTCATACTTTCGTGATGGTGTTGAATGGACCTTCTTAAGCCCGCAGGGCCCCACTCGTATCCAGCCGAACGGTAACTATCAAGTCAACAATAGTGATGCCATCCACCAAGCCACACTCGATGGTTTAGGCATAGCCAACCTGCCCCGTTTCATGATCGACGCCGACTTACAAACAGGCCGCCTACAAGCCTTGCTCACAGACCATCCCCTCCCAGAACATGGCATCTACGCGGTTTATCCGCAGCGGAAATATTTGCCGACTAAGGTGAGTGTATTGATTGAATTTTTGATGGAGCAGTTAGCAGAAAGACTGGGGAAGTAGTACCTAGCCCACTGCCAGTTTAGCCGCGTCATGCCACATTACATCAGGGATTGGCTGTTCTAATCGCCATGTGACATTCATGGGTTGTGAACCGTTATGGCTGACATAATGCACTTTGCCAAAATTCACGAATCCCATAGTGCGGCCATTTTCATCTTTTGATTGCTCTCGAACAAACAACAGCACGGTTTTCCCCAGCTTTTGTTGCTCAATATAACTTAAACCCCTACCTCGTTCTGGCCGTGCGCTATTTTGCGATTGCCAGTGGAATAGATGTTCGCTAATGGCATAGTCGTGATACATGGTTGTCGGTGAAAACTGCTTCTCCGATTTATTTAATGTGACAAATAAACACTCAAGGTTTTGCTCATTAATCGCAAGCACACCCTCCCGAGAAGGCGATTTAGCTGTAAATGTGCTTGCTCCTATCGCCGCTAAAATTTGCTCACGGGTATAACGAGAGTGCACTTTCAACGCTGTGGGTTGGAGTAATTCCAAATCCATTTCTTGATGGTGTATCCGGTTGATCAGTATCGCCAATACAGCCAATAACTCTTCCTGTAATGGCTTGTTGCGTAGCATCAGCAAGCTAGCTGTTAAACTTTTAACGTTTAAAGCCGTACCTGATTTATCCCAAAAGTTGTAGTGGCACATCAAAGCAAACTGATTTTGAATAGGATCTAGTCCGTCAAATACAAAATTATTTTGGCATAACTGTTTGATAAAGATTAAATAGGATAGTGAAGTACAACTGAGTAAATGAAAGTTTATCGCACGATAATAAGCCTTGGCTAAATCGGACTGCGCAGTAGGTTCAGCAATTTGATTACCCTGAACAGCCTCGACTAATAAAGTCCATCCACATTGGCCATTAATCTTTATTCGATAAACATCTTCCAAGGTCACTTGCGGGTTAAGGTGTAAAAAATTACCTAGCGTGAGCGGCAAGTTAGTCTGATGTTTAAAGCTTGCTATTAGACTGGTTAATCGATTGGCATTGAGCGTTGCGCGGCTAATATTACGCAAAATCATTGACTGCGCTTTTTCCTCAAGCTCAATTCGACACCCTAGCGGTAGATGCGGAAAGTCATTGAGAATTTCATCTTTTATCGACTGATTCGTTTTACCGACTAATGCTCTAAATTTTTGCGAGAAATCATATTCATCACGTGAATTTCCGACAAAATCTAATATTGTGCAGCACTGCTTATCATCGGTGAGACGCAAGCCACGGCCAAGTTGCTGCAGGAATATGGTCAAGCTTTCCGTTGGCCGTAAAAACAACAAGGTATCCACTTCTGGAATGTCGACACCTTCGTTAAAAATATCCACCACACACAAAATGGATAATTTGCCACTGACCAAGCTCTGCCGCTTTTGTTGCCGTTCAGAGCTATTATCACTGGTCAGCACATCGGCGCTGATCCCAGCCAAATTGAACTTCTTCGCCATGTATTCGGCGTGTTCCTTGGTTACACAAAAGGCTAACGCCTTGATATTGTCTATATCAGTTACGGTTTCAGCTAGGCTGCGAATAATGCGCGTCACGCGCTGTTCATTGTGAGTATATAAATTGCTCAGCTCAGCGATGTCATAACGACCACGGCTCCAATTTAACTTGCTAAGGTCGGTGTTATCGTCGATCGCAAAATATTGAAATGGACATAAATGCCTTTGATTAATAGCTTCGGGTAAACGTATTTCAGCGGCAATGACACCGCAGAAGTCAGCCAGAATATCGACACCATCATGCCGTTCAGGGGTTGCCGTGAGCCCAAGTAAAATAGTCGGCTCAAAATGAGCTAATAGCCCACGATAACTGCTCGCAGCAACATGATGGACTTCATCAATCACAATATAATCATAAAAATCAGCCGCTAATGGCAGGTTATCAAGTTGCAGATTCAAGCTTTGGATTGATGCAAATAAGTGTTTGTAACTATTAGGTTGATGCTCTGCCACCCATAGCTCGCCAAATTGATTATTCTTTAACACACCGCGATAAGCACTGAGGGCTTGCTGTAAAATTTCTTGCCTATGGGCAACAAATAGAAAATTGGCTTCTGGATACTGCTTATAAAACTGCGCGAAATCGAACGCAGATATAATCGTCTTACCCGTGCCTGTTGCCGCGACGATGAGATTTTTAAAACGGCCATGAACGCTTCGCTCTACTGCAAGCTGTTCGAGGATTTCTCGCTGATGCGCAAACGGCTTAATGTCAAAATGAAATGAGCTCGATTCAGTACCACTGCCTTTCGCTTCTTTCAACGCATTGTTTAACTTTTCTTTACTGTTCGCATCACCGCTAAAAAGCTCAAATTCGTTCGATTCCCAGTAAGTTTCAAATGTACTGAGTGATTTCTCAATGATGTGGGGAATTTCTTGGGTGGTGATCTTAAGGTTCCACTCAAGCCCACTGGTCAATGCCGAATGCGATAAATTTGAAGAACCGATATAGCCGGTATGAAAACCCGTATTTCGTAGAAATAAATAGGACTTTGCATGCAGCCTTTCACGCTTAGTGTTGTAACTTAATTTAACTTGGGTATTAGGTAAACCAGCTAGAAACTCGACGGCTTTAGCATCAGTCGCGCCCATATAAGATGTCGTGATGATGCGTAACTCTTTACCACTGCGTGTAAATTCCTCAAGTTCATGCTTGAAGATGCGAATCCCCGCCCACTTGATAAATGACACCAGCCAATAGATTTTATCCGAAGAGCGGATCTCACGCTTAAGCTCACTTTCAAGTGATAATCCCGCATTACTCCCGCAAAAAAGCTCGCTCTGAGTCAGCCCCGTTAATGGAAATATGGCGGCCGTATATTTAGGTAAGTCAGTCGCTATCGGGTTTTGTTTGTTAAAAAGAGCCTTGAGTATTCGACCTTGGCTATCGATAAGATTTTCATTAATAAAATCATCATCGTTAATGTGCTCTTTGAGCCACATCACTAACCGGTTAGCCAAACTGATTTGATTGAAGATTTGGTTTTCATCGGCGGGAACTGAATTAATCACATATTCAATTACTTTAGTCAGAAAACGCGAGAGCCAAATACTTGCCTCAGCAACTTCTAGCTTCCTTTCTCCAACAAAAAATATGTCCTTATCTAAGCGCTGCTCAACGAGTTGAGTAATAAGCTTTTCATAAATCCCGACCTGTTCCATAGCCAGATATGCCCCAAGACTAACAATCAAAGTTGTAGCGAATATATCACATAACAATTTGATTCAAATTGCGATTTGTGTGATGGCTTTATCCTTTGCGATAGTACGTTAATACAGCCTAGGCTTTAAACTAATCGATTACTTACGATAAAGGCCGTCATTACACACGGGAAAGATGTTCGGCAAGTGATCATTGAGCACCACCACAAAGGTAAACTTGCCTCTATTTTCCACTCTGCAATAAGTACCTCGTACTGCGGCCGCCAGCGGCGGCTTTAGCTAAAAAGCCTTGCTCGACCATTTGCGCAAGATGACGGGTGGCGGTGGCGCGGCTCACCTTTGCGACTTTTTGATACTGGCTACTATTAATCCCTAATTCAAAATCGCCATCTAACATCCGATTGAGCACTTTAGCTTGCTCCTGACTCAATAAAGATTGGTCGACACTTTGCCAATACTGAGTTTTCGACAGTGTTCTGCTCACATCTGCCATCGCATTGAGTAAGCAGCCATTGAGGGTTTCAAAAAACCAGACTAACCAAGGAGTAATATCGACATCACCCCTTTGAGTGGACTCTAAAATGTCATAGTAGGCTTGGCGACGGGCAAGAATACTGACCGACATAGCGTAAAAACGAATCGAGCGTTTCTCCGCTTGTGCCAAGGCCAAATCGGTCAATAGGCGAGTGATGCGCCCATTGCCATCATCAAGCGGATGCAGCGTCACAAACCAAAGGTGAGTTATCGCCGCGCGGATAAGCGGATCTAAACCCAGCTCTTGCCGTGATGCATTAAACCATTCGATAAACTGCGAGAGTTCAGCATCCAATGACGCTCTAGAGGGTACTTCAAAATGTACCGTTGGTTTATCAATCCGGCCTGAGACAACCTGCATAGGTGTATCGCCAAGCAGTGTTCCGCCAATAACGGGGTTAAACAGTGTATAACCCTGCGGAAATAACTGCTTGTGCCAGCCCAATATCCGTTCGAGGGTTAATTCAGTCTCTAAATTTTTTAAGGCATCGAGCATAATGTCAGCTAAACCATCGGTTTGTGCTGTTGTCGGATACGGTTTGTCTTCAGTCACGCCGAGTTTTTTAGCTAAGGATGAGCGCACCGAAGCCGCATTGAGCGTTTCACCTTCGATGGCACTGGAATGGATAATGTTAGCGAGTAAGGTGTCGAGTGCAGCGTCTGAAGTTAATAAGCTATCGTCGTGACTTAGCATTTGCTTGCCAAGCAACTGGCCCTGATTGAAATAGACCTGACGCAGCAAGGCATCAATGCTGCTGGTGTTCCAATGAAACTTAGGCCAATCGGCTTGCTGCCAAATCCACATATCTACCCCATGAGTCGAATAACAAGCCCATTCTACTCACATAATGAGGCGATTAACAAACCTATTCGCCTCATTTTATGAGTCGAATAGCACTAATAATCGCCTCATCAATACCAATATGGCTATCCAATGCAGGAAAATGAGCCTTGTTGGTAATCCGGGAGCTCTGTTTCTAAGCCTTGCGGTCAGCCACTTGCTATTATTGTGCAGCTACAGTGCAGCTATCATACAACTTAGTGGCGCCTTTACTGTGGTGCATTGGCGTTGCGCGTGACTTTTATGTATAGCCACCGACAAATATGTATAGCCACCGACAAAACCTTCGCGCTGAGATATACTGCCGCCGCTGATTTGACACGCCAATATGAAACGCCGAGGTGATAACTTACGGCTTTACCGCACCACTGATACACATTCTGAGCCTAACCTATGCCTGATAACACCAACAATTCACCAACCTCTACTCACGTACAATGTACTGCTAATGCACAGCGTATCGGCAATGTTCAACCTACTGGTAATTCACAGATTGCTACGCCAGATACAATGCATCCAGCCCAGTCGAATGCGCTCAGTGACGAACAGATAAAGGTGAAAAAGCAGAAGGTCTTTATCATAGGTTTGCCACGCACGGGCACCACGAGTGTGAGTGTGGCGCTATTGGAGCAAGGGCTAAAAGTGGCGCACATGGCCTTTACTAAACAGGCATTTATGCTGGCCGATGCAGTGTCTGACACACCTTGTTTCAGCGATTATCAGCAGTTGGATTTATTATTTCCCGAGGCTGTGTTTGTCTATCTCGACCGCGATATCAATACTTGGTTGCCTTCGATGCAGATGTTATTTGGTAAAATGGCGCCCCATTTGGATGAAAAAACGGGCCGCTTCCATCCAATATTAAAGCGCAGTTTTAGGCATACTTTCGCCATAGATAAAGTGGCGGAACCTGCCAGCAGTGAGCACTTAATTGCTTGTTATCAAAAGCATCAGCAAGAAGTGTTCGCTTACTTTAGTGGGCGGGAAGACTTTATTTCAATCGATGTTAGCCATGCGGGAAGCTTGAGTCAGTTACTGCAATTTTTGGGAATGGAAGCAAACGCGAAGAATAGCGATGTTACATTAGGTTTAAGCGAGCCACTGAGTTTCCCTAAACTTAACGTGGGCCGCAACGTGGCAAGTTGGGGCGAATATAAACACCCCAACAAGGTCAACACCAATAGCGCAGGCCCACAAAGCCGTAAGTTTTTCGACTACACGCTTTAACATTGGATCAGTACACAGATACCAATACACAGATATCCAAGCGCTGAATTAGAAATTAGCTTTAAGCACAGTCTCTTGGTCGAGCAAGCTTTGGTACAGGGTAAACTGATTGGCGGCGCGGTCCAGATTGTGGCCTTCGCGGTGAATATGGAAATACACATCACCGTTAAGATAATCCGTTAAAAAACGCACGCCTATCATCAAACAAATCACCCGCGCGCCGAGCCATAGACTACGTTTTTCGTCTTCCGTTAAAACGTCACCCAACTCGCTCAAGTAGCCACGGCAAATCGCGGCGAAGATGTCTTGGCGCACTTGGACTTTATCCAAGGCCGTAGAGTCTTCCTCCTCTGGCGAGCAGAAAGTGCGTACCATGTCGCCAAAGTCATACATCAGATGACCTTTCATGCAGGTATCTAAATCGATAATCGCCATGCTGGACATGTCGCGTTTATCAAAAAGCATGTTATTGATTTTAGTGTCGTTATGACAAATTCGTAGCGGCAGCTTTGGCGATATTTCTGCAAGTTCATCCAGCAAAGCCTGCTGAGATAACGCGTAATCAACCCAATGACGGCAGAGCGCTAAGCGATGTTGACTATCGAGTTCAGCGGCATGCTTTAGTAAGGCCATGCGTCCCGGTAGATGGTGAAATTGAGGGATCACATCTTCAAGCTCTGTCGCATCAAAATCACTCAAGGCTGAGGCAAAATGCCCAAAGGCCTTAGCCGCCATTTCCGCTTCTTGTTCCGACTTAACCACTTCAATGCTGAGACTATGAGGCAAGTAACTGATCGCGCGCCAAAATCCTTGCTCGCCTAAATCGATAGCCAGCTCACCCTCTTGGGTTAAACATGGGCTAACAACTTTAAGGCCGTATTGTTGCTGCAATGACTTAGCGCATAAATGATGGCTAATTTTATCGGCATTGCAGACCAAAGCGTTGGGTGTTTTAAATACCTCAGTGTTAATTCGCTGCAATACCAATTCGCCCGCAGGCCAGCGCACTAAAAGGGTGTCATTAATGTGGCCATTACCGAGGGCAGAAATTTTCGCCTCGGCAGATTCAATACCAAAATGAGGCAACACTGACTGCCTGATGAGTTTAATCACTCAATAACTCCGTTAATTTTTGTTTTACCCAGACAGTGTCCTGCGGATAAGTCACGCCAAGCCATGGCTCACAGGCAACATCGACATACACAGGCAAACCTTGCTCAATTCCCGCTTGTACTATGGCGGGTAAATAGCATTCAGACTTAGGTTGTTGACCCTGTTGCCCGATAAATTCGGTTAATTCACGTTTAATAACATCAAATATGTTTGGGGAGAAGCCCCAGCATGTCATAGAGACCAAGGACTGCGCCGGCAAATTAGCATGACCCTGCGGGCCATCACCCATTAAGTGGCCTGCTTGCTCGGCGATATTAAGCCATTCGGCGACCGATTTAAGCAGACCATTTTCAACCTGACACAAACCACGGTTAACGCCACCGTACTCCGACAACGTGAGTTCTATGGGATAGGCCACCATCATCCACTCAGTTGGCCTCGTGCTTAAGCCTTTGGCTAAGGAAGCAAAAGCACTATCACCATAAAAATCATCGGCATTGATAACGGCCATTGGCCCTTTAACGAGATGGCGCGCACTCCAGAGTGCATGGGCCGTGCCCCAAGGTTTAAGCCTGTGGCTAAGATCCGCCAACTGCGCCGTTTCGGGTAAATCCGTTAAGACTTGATAGCAAAAATGATATTCAAAATCGGCTGGCAAAAATCGTGTCAGGATCTCAGTTAATTCACTTTCTAACTCTGGGCGGATCACCAGCACAGCACGCTGAAAACCACTGCGAATGGCCGACATGATTGATAGCACCAACATGGGTTCACCCGCGGGGCCGAGTGCCGCCAATTGCTTATCGCCGCCGAAACGACTACCTAGCCCCGCAGCCATAATGACTAAGGTCAATTCTGTATTCATGCTGGATTGATATATTCAGTTCAAATTTAAAGGTGTTTCCCCAAACCGCAGCGACCTAAACAACCTAAAGTACGGTTTGAGAAAAAGAGGAGCAAAAGTGTAATCTACCCCTCTAATTGTGACTAGCATTTAAGCAGAATTTTTATCGACTTAGCTGCAGACTTTTTTAACGAGCAATATAATCGCCAAAGGTGCGATTTTGTTCCAATATCGCTTGGCTGCCCTTAAGACTGAACTTATAACCACACAGGCTAATATTACCTCGACGGGCGAGATCAATAATGATGGCCTGAGTGTCGAGTGGTGAGAATCGCGCCTCTGAAGCGGAATCCGCTTTCAGATCCACAGTCACAGGGCGATAGTCAGTGCCATTGTTAAAGGATAAGACGCTGCAAGTTTTATCTCCCTTTGCCGTCGCTAAGGACCACAGGTTTTGTGCTTTACCTTTCTCACCGAGCCAACGCATGATCAAGATGTCATCCTCCAGCGCCACAGAAAAACCGTCGGGTAACGCGAGCGTCACCCGCTCACCCGCATAGGGCGCAATCGCGTTAACTGTTACAACTTCTGCACCATCACCTGTCTCAGAGTCGCCATTTGGCCAAAGGCCCCACACCAAGGCAATCAAGAGCACCACACCACAGCCAATTCCTGCTGGGCGCCAATAACGGCGTTCCACTTTCGGCAGTTTAATCTTAGGCAACACCAAGAAACGCTTTAGTGGCGCCAAAAACTCAAATAAACCGCGAAATAGCTCAGTCATCGAACCAGAATCTTTTGCTTCGGCGCGGCGCTGACGCACTTCTTCGGCATGATCTCTATCGTTAAAGCTGTCAGGCTCGTCATCTTCTTCGGCGGTAAAACGCCAACCGGGTTCAGCACTACGCTCGGCAGGATCTAATTGCGCCGCAGTAAAGTCGACATGTTTCAAATCAACATTGTCCACATCGACATCGACCAACTCAATGTGGGTCTGTTCAACGCGGCTAGTATTAGCAGGACGGAAATCTGCATGGCTGTCTGGTATCACAAAATCGGCAGGATTCTGCGTCATTCGAGTTAACGCATCAAAGCGCAGCTCATCTTGACGCAACGCTTCTCGCTCTGCCTCCGCCGCGCTAACACTCGGCTCAACCCTCGGCGATGTTAAAACAGATTCAACATGGGTCGATAAATCGACCTCTGGCTCAGACACAGTCTCAGCACTAATGGTTTGGGCATGAAGCTGCTCAACATGTGGTTCATGCCTTTCAGCTTGAGGTTGTGCTTGAATATGAGAGGTAGATTTTGCCGATTGTCTTACGGCAACGTCTTGAGCAACAATAGGTTTAGGGTCAATGATGTTAGGATCTATGGCAGTTTTAGATGCCATGGCTTTAGGGTCTATAGTTTTAGGATCTACGATTTTAGGATCTATGGTTTTAGGTGCAATGGTTTTAGGAACGATAGTCGGTTCCACACGGCGCCTAGGCATTGCCTGTGATGTTGGTGCATCCAGCTCAGGACCGAAATAACCGTAGCGATAATCCACTATCGTTGGTGCAGGAAAGCGCCAGCCCCAAAATGTCAGTCCCGCGGCTAACACTAAACTCAATCCAATTAAGGCAATATGCACATCGGCCGCTAACAGGCCGATGAAAATTATTAACGGCAATAGAAATACGCCAATCAAGCCTTTTGACTTATCGGCATCGGCCAAACGACGCAAGCTGGTGAGCCCTAATAAAGGTAGACCCAACAATGCCAGCAAATACATCAGAAAATTAGCCCCAAAAGCAGCGGCGGCAAATGCAATACAGACGTAAACGCCAACACTGATTGCGACAAAACGGGGACGAGAATCACGCCCGTGAAGGCAGAAAAGAGATTTTAACAGCACGACCCTTCCTTTATTGTTGTAAAAACGAGATACAAAAAGACACTCATTGCCTTATTCGCACGAGCGTAACCAATTTACCCGCAATTGTCAGTGCCTACGACCCAAGTCGGATAAAAATGCACATAATATCGAAGTAAATCTAAAATAGGCTTAAATTGCCAGCCAACAAGCCCTAGTATTTCTATGGTCAAAATCGGTATAATACTCGGCTTTCTGGGCCCTTCTTGCGTTAACCCATTGGATATTTAGCTCATGACCGCACGCGGAAATTTATTTATTGTGTCGGCGCCAAGTGGCGCAGGTAAATCCTCGTTGATTTCAGCCTTGCTTAAAGACAAGCCAGCCGACATGCAGGTTTCGGTATCTCATACCACCCGCGCACCACGCCCAGGTGAAGTTGATGGTCAACACTATCACTTCGTTAATGTTGAGCAATTCAAAGCCTTAATTGCTGAAAATGCCTTTTTTGAATGGGCAGAAGTGTTTGGCAATTACTATGGTACCTCGCGCCATGTGATCGAGCATACGCTCACCCAAGGTATCGATGTTTTCCTCGATATCGACTGGCAAGGTGCCGAACAAGTTAAAGCCGTGATGCCAGAAGCCGTTGGTGTGTTTATTCTACCACCCTCTAAAGCCGAGCTAGAGCGCCGCCTCACAGGTCGCGGACAAGACAGTAGCGATGTTATCGCCAGCCGTATGGCACAAGCCGTATCGGAAATGTCCCACTATAAAGAATATGATTTTATTATCGTCAACGACGATTTTGACACTGCCTTAGCCGATTTGCGTGCCATCATTCGCAGTCAGCGCTTAACAGGTGCTAGTCAGATCCACGCGCAAAATGATATGCTTCACGATCTGTTGGCAGGATAGCTGTCATAGTGTACAATTTTGCGTCATTTTTTCCCTAGATAAACTGGAGTTTCAACACATGGCTCGCGTAACTGTAGAAGACGCCGTAGAACAAATCGGCAACCGTTTTGATATGATCTTGGTTGCGGCGCGTCGTGCTCGCCAAATCGCCGTGCAGGGTAAAGACCCTATGGTTGAAGAGATGAACGACAAACCCACGGTTATCGCCCTGCGTGAAATCGAACTAGGTTTAGTTAATGCTCACACCTTAGATGCCGATGAACGTCAAACGGTACGTGAACGTGAAGCCGCTGAAATTGCAGCGGTTGCAGCCATTGCTGAAGGTCGTTCATTATAGTTTTTGAGTAAAAACCTATTTAGGTAAAAGGAGAGCTGCCACTTGTATCTGTTTGAAGGTCTAAAGGAGTCTGCTTCCGGTTACTTAGAACCTGAACAGGTAGAATTGCTCAAGCAGGCGTACCAGATTGCGCGCGATGCCCACGAAGGGCAAATGCGCACGAGTGGCGAACCTTATATTACTCATCCGGTTGCGGTTGCCCGCATCCTTGCTGACATGCGTCTTGATCATGAGACGCTGATGGCAGCACTGCTCCATGACACCATCGAAGATACCCATGTCACCAAAGACGATTTAGCCGAACTATTCGGTGTCGCGGTGGCCGAACTCGTCGAAGGCGTATCAAAACTCGATAAGCTTAAATTTCGCGACAAGAAAGAAGCCCAGGCTGAAAACTTCCGTAAAATGATGATGGCGATGACGCAGGATATCCGCGTTATCCTCATCAAGCTTGCCGATAGAACCCACAACATGCGTACCTTAGGCGCACTGCGTCCCGACAAACGTCGCCGTATCGCCCGCGAAACCTTAGAAATCTACGCGCCCATCGCTAACCGTCTCGGTATCCATAACATCAAGACAGAGTTAGAAGACTTAGGTTTCCAAGCTTATTATCCAATGCGATATCGGGTGCTTAAAGAAGTCGTTAAAGCCGCCCGTGGCAATCGCAAAGAATTGATCCAAGGCATTGAAGCCGCTGTGTATACGCGCTTAAACGATGCAGGTATTCCAGGGAAAGTTAAAGGTCGCGAGAAAAACCTCTACTCCATCTATAACAAGATGCAGAGTAAAGAGCTGCAATTCCAAGAAGTGATGGATATTTACGCCTTTAGGGTGATAGTCGATTCCATCGACACTTGTTATCGCGTACTCGGCGCCATGCACGGACTGTACAAACCTCGTCCCGGTCGTTTCAAAGATTATATCGCTATCCCTAAAGCCAACGGTTATCAGTCACTCCATACCTCTTTATTTGGTCCACACGGCGTGCCCGTTGAGATCCAAATTCGTACCGAAGATATGGAC
The DNA here is from genome assembly GCF_030848765.1 of Shewanella oncorhynchi. Classification (NCBI taxonomy): domain Bacteria; kingdom Pseudomonadati; phylum Pseudomonadota; class Gammaproteobacteria; order Alteromonadales; family Shewanellaceae; genus Shewanella; species Shewanella oncorhynchi. Next base: position 410,837 of record NZ_CP132914.1, on the reverse strand, counting down.
CAGATGGCCGACAAAGGGGTTGCCGCACACTGGGCCTACAAAGGCGGTGCGCAAACAGGCCAAGGCACGACGACTCAAGTGCGTGCCCGTAAGTGGATGCAAAGCTTGTTGGAGTTACAACAAAGCGCTAGTACCTCATTCGAATTCGTTGAAAACGTGAAGACTGAACTCTTCCCTGAAGAGATTTATGTGTTCACCCCTGAAGGTCGCATTCTGGAATTACCCGTCAATGCCACCGCGGTAGACTTTGCCTACGAAGTGCATACGGACGTGGGTAATACTTGCGTCGGCGCCCGTGTTAACCGCCAAGCGTATCCGCTTAGCCAACCGTTAATTTCAGGCCAAACCGTTGAAATCATTACGGCTAAAGGCGCACGTCCTAATGCCGCTTGGCTGAACTTTGTGGTAACCGGTAAAGCTCGCGCTAAAATCCGCCAAGTGCTGAAAAGCCTTAAAGGTGATGATGCGATTGCACTCGGTCGCCGCCTGCTCAACCATGCGCTAGGCAAAACTAAACTCGACAGCATTGCGCCTGAGCAGATTGAAAAAGTGATCCGCGATACTAAACATACGACGCTCGATTCGCTGCTCGCCGACATCGGCCTTGGCAATGCCATGAGTATTGTTATCGCCCAGCGTTTGATTGGCGATAATCTTGAGAATCAAGAAAGTCGCGACGGCCACATGATGCCAATTCGTGGCGCCGAAGGCATGCTCGTTACCTTCGCTAACTGTTGCCGCCCCATCCCAGGTGATGCCGTGATAGCGCACGTGAGCCAAGGTAAGGGCTTAGTGGTACACATGGAAAACTGCGCCAATATTCGTGGTTATCAAGGCGAGCCAGACAAATATATTCCCGTACAATGGGATAATGTTGAAGGCGTTGATTACCAAGCCAATCTGCGGGTGGAAATTGTTAACCACCAAGGTGCACTGGCGAAGATCACCTCGATCATTGCCGCCGAAGGTTCAAACATTCACAACCTCAGTACTGAAGAACGTGATGGTCGCGTGTATTTGATCAACCTGCGGATTTCAGTGAAAGACAGGATCCATTTAGCCAACGTGATGCGCCGAATTAGGGTACTGCCCGAAGTACTGCGCACATCCCGTAATCGTTAATTAACTCAACACTAAAGAGAGCGTCATGGCAGAAAAAATCATCATAGCAACCGAAAACGCCCCAGCGGCCATAGGCACGTATTCACAAGCGGTTAAAGTCGGCAGCACAGTGTATTTATCTGGCCAGATCCCGCTCGTGCCAAGCACAATGCAAATTGTCAGCGATGATTTTGAAGCGCAAGTCGTGCAAATATTTGAAAACCTGACGGCGGTTTGTACTGCTGCGGGTGGTTCAATCAACGATATCGTTAAGCTCAACATCTTCCTGATTGATTTAAGCCACTTCGCTAAAGTGAATGAAATCATGAGCCGTTACTTCAGCCAGCCATACCCAGCCCGTGCTGCTATCGGCGTGAAGCAATTGCCGAAGGATTCTCAAGTTGAAATGGACGGCGTGATGGAGCTGTAAGCGCTAGCATTTCACCTTCTATAAACGAAAAGGCGCTACGGCGCCTTTTTGTTACCACCACAATCCTACACCCTACTTGCCACTCTCTTCATCTTGCTTTCATACCAATCACATTAAATATCTAATCAGTTCAGAGCCTCACAGGCATTTCAATCCAAGGCGCATTGACGCAGAAATGGTCATTCCCTTTTAAGTCAATGCAACACCGGAGTGGGATGCCTGTGTGGCTCCCGAAGGGCGGCTGATGTTCACTACATGGCAACGTGCTTTATACTGCGTTTAAGGCTTTCGGCAGAGCACCACTATGCCTTCAAGCCTTCGCCTTGTCTAAAGCGCGTTGAACTCCCGCTGAATGAACAGATATTTAATACGATTGGTATAACACTCAACTTGTAGGCTTTGCGCTCCATTCTCATATTTTACAATCTTGTAAACTATTTGCGCGAGCTCACAAAACTCGCCATACTGGGTACAGCCAAAAGAACAATAAATAACAGGGAATTGCCAATGGATACAGCGATTAAGACGCCAATTGAAATGCTGGCGCACTGGGCTAATACTCAGGGGGACCAAGTCTATTTACGCCAACCGATCAAGGGTCAATTCCTTGATTTTACTTGGGCTGAAGTTCAAGAAAAAGTTCAACAACTTGCCGGAGCCTTACATCACTTAGGCTTAGAGCGTGGTGATAAAATTGCCGTTCTCTCTAAAAACTGTGCCGAATGGTTTATCACCGACCTCGCGTTGATGCACGGCGGCTATGTCAGCGTACCTATTTACCCTACCGCCAACACAGATACTATTCGCTATGTGCTGCAACACAGTGGCGCAAAAGCCATTTTTCTCGGCAAGCTTGACCATTGGGCTGACCAAGAGGCTGGTGTCGGCGGCGAGCTACTACGCCTTGCCATGCCCTATGATACGATGCCAGCACAATATCAATGGGAACAATTGCTTAAGCTAGGCTATCCCTTAGTTAACGCCCCGCTGCCTACTCCAGATCAAGTGATGACACTCATCTATACCTCTGGCTCGACTGGCCAACCTAAGGGCGCGATTCAAACCTTCGCCAGCTATGGCTGGACTTGCCAAGCGGTAGTCCGTGACCTGCGCACCGATGGCGACGATAGACTTTTATCCTATTTACCCTTAGCCCACATCACAGAGCGCGTTGCGATTGAAGGATCATCCTTCTACTCAGGTAGTGTGGTGGCTTTCGTTGAAAGTCTCGACTCCTTCGTTGTCGATGTTCAACGGGCAAAACCAACGGTATTCTTCTCGGTACCACGGTTATGGAGCCTGTTTCAGAAAAACATTATCGACAAAATTGGGGTCAGTAAACTTAATCTATTGTTGAAAATCCCACTGCTTAGCAGCTTTGTGAAATACAAAATCCATAAAGGTTTAGGCTTGAACCATTGTCGTCTACTCGGCTCTGGCTCGGCGCCTATTCCGCCATCACTGATCCACTGGTATCACAGTATTGGTCTTAATATCTGCGAAGCTTGGGGTATGACAGAAAACTGTGCCTATTCGATCATCAACTATCCTTTTGATGCGCGTAAAATTGGTACTGTTGGCCGCCCAGTTGAGGATTGCCAGATCCGCCAAGGCGAGGATGGTGAGCTACTGCTCAAGAGCCCGGGATTAATGACAGCTTATTATCTGCAGCCTGAAGCTACTGCAGCGGCATTCGATGCTGATGGTTTCTTCCACACAGGCGATCTGTGCTCAATTGATGCCGATGGTTGTGTCACTATTACTGGCCGTGTAAAAGACAACTTTAAAACCGCCAAGGGCAAATATGTAGCGCCCGTGCCTATCGAACGTAAATTGGCGCAGGATCCCCATGTTGAACTGATTTGTGTGATTGGCTCTGGTCTGCCACATCCCGTCGCACTAGTGCAGTTATCCGAAGGGGCAAATCTACAAGCCCGCGAAGAAGTCCGCACCTCACTCAAAGCGACACTCGATAGCGTTAATCCGCACTTAGAGTCACACGAACATGTCGATGCGATTGTCGTGGTCAGTGATCCTTGGACGATTGAAAATGATGCGCTCACGCCTACCCTCAAAATCAAACGCCATGTGCTTGAAAAAGCCTTTAGCGAACGAGTTGACGGCATTCGTGGCGCCCAAGTCCGCTGGGAAGATGAATTAACTCAAAAATAACTAGGCCAAACAATCAGTTGGCGAGTATGGTCATCAGCTAGAACTAAGCACGCCTAGGGTGTGCTTTTTTATGACATATTCTGTCAAAATCCGATAAAACCACGTATCATGTGCGCCAGTCGGCCAAGGGGCAATTCCCTTGTACTTTTCCATTCAATATTAGGTTTAACAGAGTCTAACGATGCTAATTACACTATCGATTATTGGCGGTTTTATTATTTTAACCTTAGGCGCAGAAGCCCTAGTTCGTGGCGCGAGTTCAATCGCTCTACGTTTAGGTATTACGCCACTTATCATAGGCTTAACTATTGTAGCCTTTGGTACTAGCGCACCAGAACTGGCTGTGAGTGTAAAATCTGCTCTAGCAGGAAACAGCGGTATCGCCTTAGGTAACGTTATTGGCTCTAACATTGCTAACATAGGTTTGATTTTAGCCATCACGGCACTTATCCGCCCTATTCAAGTGCAATCTCAAGTCGTAAAGCGTGATATCCCTTTGATGATATTGGCTTCCATGTTGTTCTGGGCACTCTTGTTAGATGGCGAGCTCAGCCTAATTGACGGTGTGATATTGCTGTCACTACTGTTCGGTTATTTAGCCTTTAGTTACATCAGCTCGAAAAATGGTAATGAAGAGGAAGAGATTGAAGCAGGTCCAAATAATCCGCTACTTTCAGCCCTATTTATCTTAGTCGGTATTGGTATGTTAGTCGGTGGCGGTATTTTGTTTGTCAACGGCGCAGTAGATTTAGCCAAGACCTTCGGTATCAGTGAAGTCATTATCGGCCTAACGATCGTGGCGATTGGTACCAGTATGCCAGAGTTAGTAACTTCTGTTCTCGCGGCACTGAAAGGTCAGAGTGACATAGCCATAGGTAACGTTGTCGGTTCTAACATATTCAATATTTTGGGTATTTTAGGTATTACTGCAATAGTACAGCCGGTATCATCACTTGGCTTCCAACCCTTTGATTTCATAGTGATGTTGGCATTTGCTATCATGATTTTACCTTTCGCTTGGACAGGATTTCGTATTGGCCGCCGCGAAGGTTCAGTATTACTACTGTGCTACTTAGGTTACTTGGGCTACCTAATAAACCAAGCGAGCACTCAAGCTGTGGTATAACACTTAGCTGATCATTTGCGATAAAAAAACACCGGGGCCTCTCCTAATGCCGTTCACTTAAGAGTGAACGGCATTTTTCTTTGGTCTAACCGGGAACTTGTTTTTGCTCATTTTAAGAACTCGTGGATATGCCCTTTCCCGTTTACCATCCAGCTTAAATTGCCGTGCATTTCGTTCTATATCCAATACGTCTCTCGGGACATTCCCCGGTGTTTGTGATGACAGTTGTGTCAACTTGAAGATGATATAACTCGCCGCATCTCGAAAACTCAGTTGATTGGGGTGGACCGATGGCAAGCTTTTAGCCATCAGCAACATCTTATATCTAATGAGATTATAGGCCAGTAGCACGCCCCATAACTCTTGAGTCACCAGCTCCGGTAGTTGACTACGGAGCGTAAAACGGCTCTCCAGTAGATGTTGCTTCATCTCTCTGTAGCCCAGTTCTATTTCCCATCGATGGGCATATAAGTCGACGATGTCTTCGCTGGGGTAACGCATCGGGTCTGTCAACGAGGTCAAAATGGCGACTGGCTTACCTTTCACTGTCTTAGTCAATAAACGCGCTTCAAGAGTTTCAGGCAGCTGCGGCCATTTCTTTCTGGCCTGAGGTGTAGTGGTGAGTTTCACCCACTGATCATGCTTTCCTAGCGTTCGCACCACCTCATATTGAGTGCCTTTCTTCAATGGCAACAACCAGTGGCTATCAGGTTGCGCTTGCTGCCAAGCTGTAACAGGCCGAGCGAGTAAAATCCTCGGTCAAATAGGGTTAGGCTGTAATTGGGAATGCTAGGAATGAGCTGGGATGCTAAGTTCATTTCATTTTCGGCAACCGAATCAAAGGCGCTGTTGACCAACAAATGGCTGCTTAATTCCATCAAGCAAACCATGCGAATTTGCGGATAAGCAGCTTCGCCTGAAGCGTTTGCGGTACGCGCAAAGGCGGCTTGATTTTGGACACTATCGGGTGTCCGCCACACTACACCGTCAACACCATACAAGTTAAGGCCGCACCAATGAGGATGTTCAGCTCTCGCGTGCCAGGTATTGGCGCTGCGACTAAATACTTCTCTAATAACCTCACTGCCCAATCGTTTACGCGCCTGAGTCACGGCGCTGCGTGCAACATAATCAATCTCTTGCGGCAAAACAATGTCGAGTTTGTTGATGAGTGACCGAACAGATTCCCCTCGGAACAAAGCCATTCCGATAACGGCCCAAATCATCGCGTCCATCGGCAATTTACGCCGTCTTAACGTCGCAACGCCCTGAGAGTCTAGGCAAGATTGAATTAACTCAGGTTCTAACACATCTGCTAAGCAGGTGAATTCGGTTAGGCGGGTAATATGAGTACGGGCGAGTGCTTCTGAGAGTTGCATAAAAAAATCCGATGACATGAGGTCATCGGATTTTGATCTTTTCAGCGAGATCGTCAAGCGATCTGTCTTAACTGATCGGCATTAGGGGCCTCTCCGGTGTTTTGCTCTCTAGGTATTGCTGTCCTTTATTCATCACGCACTTTCTTTAAAGCACACCTCATAAAAAATATAAGCAAATAACTCAACTGATGACATTTGTCATGCCAAAGCCATGACCTTTGTGTCTGCACTTCTTCTATCGAATTTCTGATAATGAGCCCGTACCCAAACATTGGGAAGCTCACTCAATAAGGAAATACCATGAAAACATTACTCCTCGCCTCCAGCTTTTTGCTTATCAGTACTCACTCGTTTGCAGCAACGCTATCAAACACTAACATCACCAATGTAGACGCGGCCTCGAATGCGATGAATCTAACACAATTAAAACAACTGAGCGGTAGCACTCAAGATTATGATAAAGCCTATGCGAACTATCGCTTAGCCATCAGTGCCAATGTAATGGGGCAGAAAACACTCGCTAGCAGCGCACTGACTACAGCGCAAACCACATTAGAAGCACTCGAAACCAGCCAAGCGAATGCAGAATCCCTTGCCCTGTTATCGTCGGTTTATGGCATGCAAGTCGCCTTAGATAATAGTAAAGGTGCAACGCTCGGCATGAAATCCGCCAAGGCGATTGCCAGTGCCGAACAATTAGAACCACAAAATCCACGGGTAGCGCTGGTTAAAGCCATCGCCGCCTATAACACGCCAGCCATATTTGGCGGCAGCATGCAAAATGCTAAGACCTTAGCCACTACAGCCATAGAAAGATTCGCCCAGCCTTGCGACAACATTTGCTGGGGTGAAGCCGAAGCCTACACGTGGCGCGGGCTCGCTAAACAGGAATTAGGCGATAGCCAAGGCGCGATTGAAGATTGGCAACAAGCGATCAAAGTACAAGCAGATTACGGTTGGGCAAAATTTTTGCTTCAACAAAATCAGCAATTAAGTGCAAAATAGACAAAGTTGTTAACGGGGATCTATGGCGCTGACGATAGCGCCAATCCCTAAAAAGAATAAATTAAAACAGATGCCATCGGTGGGCATTCAACAACCAAATCAGTGACACAGAGGCATCATGATAAGCACTCCCCTTCAGCTCGAACGAAAACTTGCTTGGGTGTATTTGATAAACTTAGTGTTTTATCTGATCCCACTTGCCATTAATCCCTACCCAAGCTGGAAAATCGCCCTCAGTTTTGCCGTGTTAATCCCTTTTATTGCCAGTTATTTTTGGACCTATAAGTGCAATAGCCGTAGCGCCTATCTGCCCATTCTCATTATGGTGGCCATAGCAATAGCGATCACACCAATCAACCCAGGCTCTATCTCGCTATTTACCTTTGCCGCCTTCTTCATTGGCTTTTTTTATCCTCTCCGGACCTGTCTGTTGGCTATTGCAGCACTCATCGGCCTGTTGTTTGCCCTCAATGAGATTTACCACTTTAACAGTTACTACTTTCCGCTTTACGGCTCGGGATTAGTGCTCGGCGTGGGCATGTTTGGTGTCGCCGAACGCAGACGTTATCGGCATAAATTGAAAGAACAGCAAAGTGCCCAAGAAATTACCACCTTGGCCACTATGCTTGAGCGTGAACGTATCGCGCGGGATCTACACGACATTATGGGGCATAGCCTATCTTCCATCGCCCTTAAGGCTGAGCTAGCCGAAAAGCTTATCGCAAAACAAGAATATGAACTCGCATCAACCCAATTGACTGAACTAGGACAAATTGCGAGGGAAAGTTTAAGCCAGATCCGCCACACAGTGTCAGACTACAAACACAAGGGCCTAGAGAGTTGCGTGACGCAGCTTTGTAAATCCTTAAGGGATAAAGGCTTAAGTGTCGAGCTCAGTGGTGAGCTACCCAAGCTAGGTGCAACCACAGAAAGCCAACTGAGTTTGATCCTCACCGAACTCATTAATAATATTCTTCGCCATAGCGGTGCAAGTGAATGCTCTATCCACTTTTCTAAGCAATCAGACCGCCTGCTGCTCGAAGTCAAAGACAATGCCGCGGCCAAACCTTTTATAGAGGGTAATGGCCTCACTGGTATACGCGAGCGTCTCGACAGTTTAGGCGGCAGCTTGAGCTATAATCTCGAACAGGGATATACCTTTACCGTCAGTTTACCTTTGCAGGGAGCAACACATTAATGAAGATTTTATTGGCGGAAGATCAAGCTATGGTGCGAGGAGCACTCGCCGCACTCCTTACGCTTGCAGGGGGTTTTAGTATCACCCAAGCAAGTGACGGCGACGAAGCTCTAAGCTTACTCAAACAGCAAAGCTTTGATCTCTTGCTAACGGATATCGAAATGCCCGGCCGCACAGGCTTAGAGCTAGCTACATGGTTAAAGGAGCAACATAGCCAAACTAAGGTTGTGGTCATTACCACCTTCGGCCGTGCGGGCTATATTAAACGTGCCATCGAAGCGGGTGTGGGCGGCTTTCTGCTTAAAGATGCGCCCTCGGAAACCTTAGTCAACGCGATTCAACAAGTGATGGCGGGAAAACGAGTGATCGATCCTGAACTTGCCATGATGGCGATTGGCGATGTCGACCCGCTCAACGACAAAGAACGCCGCGCTCTTCGCCTCGCTAGCGAAGGCAAATCCACCTCCGACATCGCCGAAACTCTTTTTATCGCCGAAGGGACTGTTCGCAACTACCTCTCAGAAGCCATAGCCAAACTCAATGCCAGTAATCGAATCGATGCAGCCCGCATTGCCAAGCAAAAAGGCTGGTTGTAATAACACTCACAGTTAACCACGCTTTCAGCCTAACGATATCTTATCAACAATTTTGTGGTCTTAAGGCCACAGAAGGATATTAGCAATGCTTCCAACAAAATTTGATAACACCCTAATTCCCCTTGAGATTGCCTTACGCTTATTCTCTGTTAATATATGTATAAATTCACAGTGATTGAGTGCTAACGACTTGCAGCAATTGGATCTTGTTCCGATCACCGACCTCAAAGGCGTCGCCAAAAAGGTCGCGGAGAAACTCTCAAAGCTCGGCATCACAACAGTACAAGATCTGCTGTTTCACTTACCCCTGCGCTACGAAGACAGAACCCAAATCTATCCCATTGCCGCCCTCAGCCTAGGCGGTTACGGCACTATAGAAGCTGAAATCCAATCGACACAAATCATCCAAGGCCGCAAGCGCATGCTGGTCTGCAATGTGCGCGACGATACGGGCAGCTTAAGCCTGCGCTTCTTTAACTTTTCCGTTGCTCAGCGTAATGCCATGCAAAATGGTTTGATGATCCGCGCCTACGGTGAAGTGCGCCGTGGTAGTCATCAAGCTGAGATAGTGCATCCAGAATATAAAGTGGTGTATCCCGGTGAAGATGTTCACCTGAGTGATACCCTAACGCCGATTTATCCCACGACTGAGGGCTTAAAACAGGCGAGTTGGCTAAAGCTGACCGAGCAAGCCTTGGTATTGCTGGAAGAGGGTGGCTTAACTGAGCTGCTGCCACCACAATTGCAACCTAACAACATCAGCCTTAAACAAGCGCTGCAGACGCTACATCGTCCTCCTGCGGGGATCTCTCAGTTCGATTTAGAGCTAGGCCAACACCCAGCCCAGCAACGACTCGTGCAGGAAGAATTACTCGCCCACAATCTCAGTATGTTACGCCTAAGGCAGCGCAGTAATTTAGATGCCGCTGTCACCATGCAGGCCACGGGGCAGTTGCTCAATCCCTTCCTCTCGGCTCTGCCCTTTAAGCCGACTGGCGCCCAGCAAAGAGTCGTGGCTGATATAGGCAAAGATTTAGAAAAACCGCACCCTATGATGCGCTTAGTGCAAGGGGATGTTGGCTCGGGCAAAACCTTAGTCGCGGCGATGGCGGCATTACAAGCGATTGAAAACGGGTATCAAGTTGCCATGATGGCACCGACCGAGTTATTGGCCGAGCAACATGCAACTAACTTTGCCGCTTGGTTTGAGCCACTCGGACTTAAAGTCGGTTGGCTGGCGGGAAAACTTAAAGGCAAGGCCAGAACCCAATCCCTTGCGGATATTGAATCTGGCGCAGCCCAAATGGTGATTGGCACCCATGCCATCTTCCAGCAGCATGTGGTCTTTAGCAAACTCGCGTTAATTATTATCGATGAGCAACACAGATTCGGCGTACACCAACGCTTAGGCCTGCGGGAAAAGGGCGTGAGCCAAGGTTTCCACCCGCATCAATTGATCATGACAGCCACACCTATTCCCCGCACGCTGGCGATGACGGCCTATGCAGATCTCGACACGTCCATTATCGATGAACTGCCGCCGGGGCGAACTCCAGTGACCACAGTGGCGATTGCTGATTTACGCCGTAACGAAGTGCTTGAACGGGTCCGCAACGCTGTCATTAGCGACCAACGTCAGGCCTATTGGGTGTGTACTCTGATTGAAGAATCCGAAGTGCTCGAATGCCAAGCCGCCGAAGACACAGCCGAAGAACTGCGCCTCGCCCTGCCCGAGCTCAATATTGGCCTAGTGCATGGCAGATTAAAGAGCGCCGAGAAACAGCAAATCATGGCCGACTTTAAGGCAGGCATTATTCATCTACTGGTAGCGACAACCGTGATTGAAGTGGGCGTCGACGTGCCCAATGCCAGCCTGATGATCATTGAAAACCCTGAACGTTTAGGTCTAGCACAACTACATCAACTGCGCGGACGAGTCGGTCGAGGCGCCATCGCAAGCCATTGTGTGTTACTCTACAAGGCGCCGTTGAGCCATACCGCCACCCAAAGACTGAGTGTACTCAGACAAAGCAATGATGGTTTCATCATAGCGCAGAAAGATTTAGAAATTCGTGGTCCGGGTGAAGTGCTTGGCACTAAGCAGACGGGACTGGCTGAGCTCAAAATTGCCGATCTGGTGCGCGATCAAGCTTTGATCCCACACATTCAGAAATTAGCGAGCCATGTAATGGCGCAAGCTCCCGAAAAAGTCGATGCAATTATTTTACGTTGGCTCGGGCACAGACAGCACTATGTGCAGGCTTAAGCCGTAAATATTAAAGGGTAAAGAACGAGGCGTAACATCTGCCTTTACTCGAAATAAATTGTTTATGTTCAGCTAAGCGCTATAGACAAGCGCATGGAAACTTGCAAAATGAACCTGCGGCCTTCAAATAGCCCGCTCTTGCACTTTAATGTTAGCTGCATGTATTCACCAAGTTACCTTGACACTCAAGCGAAGGATGTAAAATGCAAGTTAATCAAGATGATAGAATAACACCTCAAGAGACTTCTTCTAGCAGCAATCGCTTTGCGCTTTTTGCGATAGTGCTCGTCGTGCTACTTTCTGCCGGAGGATATTATTACTACAGCGGTGATTCTGACTCACCTAAACTCATTCCTAACGCCCCTATTGTATTGCCTGAAACACCGCCATCTGAACCTATGACGCTCGAAAGTGCGCCAGAGCCTGAAACCACAGAGACGACGCCTGCCGTTACAGAAACGAACATCAATAGCACTGAAACCACTGCAGTGGCAGAGCCTGAAGTTGTCGTAGAACCTGTGCCTGTGCTGGCTGAAAGTGATGCATTTGTGCAACAAAAAGCTCTCGCCATGATCAATAACAATGTGCTGAGTTCTTCGTTAGTGCAGCAAGATCTCGTCCGCCAATTTGTGGTATTCGTGGATAACCTAGCTCAGGGTGAATTAACCCGTAAAGTTAGCCCACTTAAAGGACCAGAGAAGCTGTTCTCAGTCTCAGAAATCACCAACAAAGTGTATTTAAATCCTGAGGGGTTCCACAGATACGACGCCTATGTTGACTCGATTGCCAAAATGGACGAACAGAGCTTAATCACAACTTACAAGCAACTGACGCCGCTCCTAGAGGAAGCTTTTACCGAACTCGGCTACAGCAACGCCAAATTTAACGACAGAATGCTGCAAGCAATTAAAATGTTACTCGCAGCACCTATTATTGAAGATCCGATTGAGCTGAATTCAATTAGCGTTAACTATCAATTCGTTGACCCTAACTTAGAGGCACTACCCAGTGCACAAAAACTGTTGATCCGTATGGGTCCAGAAAATACTCGCAAGTTGAAAGTAGCGCTGCGTAAAATCGAGAGTCAATTGTCGCAATAGGTTATCAAGCTCATGCCAAAAGGCGCTCAGTGCGCCTTTTTTCATTTTAACCTGTAAGTTAAAGTGTCTGCACAATCAGATAGCCACTGCGATATTTGTTATTCAATGTCAAATAAGCGCTGCAAATCACAGCACTTGATCCCATTCCGTTAACCCGCACAATGCAAATGGCTTCATAAAAAGAAGGGGCATAGTGTAGAATGACCACGCTGTAGAGGGCATTTCGAGCGTCATTCTTCTAACGCGTATACTCCTCACTATGGTATGACAATCCATTAATGTTCTAACTTAGTTAGGGATAACTAAGACAGCTTAAATTTAGTGTCGAGGCAAAGTAGTGCAACTAACATTCAGCATTCTCTCTTGGGGCGCTTGGGCCCCCCAATATCAGCACCATCAAAGTTGGCAAACTTGGTGCGAGAGTTCGGCTGAGCTCAATCTCGATACGCCACCACAGTCGGATACCACCGCTCCCGCACTCAAACAAATTCCCGCCATGCAGCGCCGCCGTTTTAGTCGCTTGACTAAGATGATGTTAGAGGTGAGTTTTCAGTGCGAAATGCCTGCAAATTGTCGCTCTATTTTTGCCTCGCGCCATGGAGAGTTGCAGCGCACCATTGGCCTACTCGAAGACATTATCGCCAAACAACCCTTATCGCCCTTAGGTTTTAGTCAGTCGGTGCACAACACCGCCAGCGGCATTTTTGGCATATTGGCGGCCAATACCGCGCCTTCAACCTCTGTTGCGGCGGGCACAGAAACCCTGTCCCAAGCTATGGTCGAAGCCTTCGCCCAATTACATCAATCGCCAGAACCATTGCTATTGGTGTTCGGTGATGACCCAGTGCCTCCGGTGTACGATGAGTTTACCCAAGAATTTGAATTACCTTTGGCCCTAGGCCTACAGCTCGCACCCTTCGATACACCCGCTTCGGCCAAGCTCACGGTGAGCCGCATTTCTAAGGCAACAGCTTTAAATCCGCTGACCTATGGTGCATTTATCCACGCCCTAGCGACGGCGCAAAATATTTCAGGCTGCTTATCCCAATGGCATTGGAGACTTGAGCATGTTTGATGCAGCCCACAGCCATGACGCCGCTAAGGGCCATGAAGATTCAATGCTCAATGCCGCTTATACCTTGCCGGAAACTCGCCGCGAAGGGCTGAATTATGTGCCACGTTGGCTAGGCGGTGTAAGTTGTTATATCGCCTTTGGCTTAGGCGGCTTATTAAGCTCCTTGACCATTTTGCCTTTGCTGCGTTTTTGGCCAGGCACACCAGAGGCGCGGATTATTCGGGTACAAAAGGCCGTGCATTTAATGTTCAAAGGCTTTGTCGCCATGCTCACTTGGGCAGGTGTGATTAAGGTCAGCAGCCACGATGCCCAAAAATTACATGATGCCAAAGGCGTTATCGTCATTGCCAATCACCCCAGTTTAGTGGATGTGGTGGTATTGATAAGTCTCATGCCCAATGCGGGCTGTATAGTCAAACAAGCTTTGTGGCGGAATCCATTTTTGCGTGGTGTGGTGTCCTGCGCAGGTTATATTCCCAATCGCGGCGCCGAACTCATGCTAGAGGATTGCCGCGAAGTGCTCGCAAGAGGCACCAATTTAATTATCTTCCCCGAGGGCACGCGTACGGTGGTCGGTGCGACCATTAACAACTTTGCCCGCGGCGCTGCCAATATCGCCTTAAGGGCCGAAGCGGATATTTTACCTGTGGTGCTACGTACCAATGTGCGTGGTTTGACAAAGGAGCAACCTTGGTATGAAATCCCAAGGCAAACCATGGGAATGGCCGTTGAAATTGGCACAATCGTTTCTTACCAGAAGTACCAAGCGGCTTTAGGTGAGCATGCAAAAATGGCCCGGCAGCTGACGCGGGATCTTGAACATTACTATAAACAACAACTCGAAAATAATTATGAACTTAAACAATGAAATAAAGCAGTTAATCATCGACTGTCTCGATCTAGAAGACGTCAGCATTGATGATATTGAAACCGATGCGCCGCTATTTGGCGAAGGTTTAGGCTTAGATTCTATCGACGCCCTCGAGCTCGGCTTAGCCATCAAGAAAAAATTTGATGTCAAAATCGAAGCCAATTCGGATGCCACTAAGGCCCATTTCCACAGTGTTGCCAGCTTAGCTCGCTTTATCGAATCACAGCGTCCATAGGAGAGGAATATGCAAAATCGTGAACAAATCCTCGCTATGCTGACCACTATTTTAGTGGACGAATTCGAAATTGATGCCGAGGCGATTACGCCTGAGGCTAACCTGTATGAAGAGCTCGATCTCGACAGTATTGATGCAGTCGACTTAGTGATAAAACTGCAGCAACTGACAGGTAAAAAGATCCAACCCGATGAATTTAAATCAGTTCGCACAATCAATGATGTGATTAATGCTATCGAAGGTTTAGTTAAAACCTAATGCGAGCCTTGCTACAGGTCTTAACCGCCCTAACTTTGCTGGCCTACCCCGTTGCCGTGTATTTAGGGCTCAATTACTTACCTGCTGGCACCATAGCGCTCGTGCTGTGTTTATTGCTGATAATGCGGCTAATGCTACAAAAGCAAAAGGTTAAGACATTAGTTTTACCACTATTGGTGGGGATTATGCTCACGGCAGGCAGTTATCTTGCCAAGCGCAGTGATTGGCTGCTGTATTACCCAGTAGTGATAAATCTCACTATGCTGGCGCTGTTCAGTTATTCACTGCACACTGGCCCTAGCATGATCGAACGTTTAGCCCGTTTGAAAGAACCCGATTTACCGGATGAAGCCACTGGGTATCTTAAAAAAGTCACTCTACTTTGGTGCGGCTTATTTATCTTCAATGGCACTATGGCGGCTTACACCGCTGGCTTTACTAGCTTAGCAACCTGGACCTTGTATAACGGTTTGATTGCATACGTACTCATGGGACTGCTCCTCGGTGGGGAGTGGTTATATCGCAGCTTTTGGTTGAAGAAAACATGACACAGCTACTCAAAAACTGGTTAACCCAAGGGCCCTTTGCCCAACAACTGATCAGCTTTAATCACCACGACATAGTCACAGGTGCATTATTTACCAATCAGGTGGCGTATTTTTATGAGCAACTGCTGGCGGCGCCAGAGAAAAAATGGCTGCTCGCGAGTGATACCAGCGATCTGTTTGCTGTCGGTTTATGTGCGGCGCTGTTAGCAGGCAAGGAAATTATCTTACCAGCCAACACCCAAACGGGCACGCTGAGCGAGTTAACCCACCAGTTTGAAGGCATATTGTCGGACAAGCCATTGTGTGAAAGTCAGGCCTTTATTCTACTGAGAAAAGAACTAAGCCTGCCGAGTAAACCTTGGCCGGCGAGCGAGGCTATCGGTGAACTTGTGCTATTTACCTCCGGCAGCAGTGGCGAACCTAAGGCGATCCGTAAAACACTTCAGCAATTAGACGTTGAAGTCTCAGTGCTCGAACATACCTTTGCCGAACATTTACCCCATTGCAGTGTGGTTTCAACGGTTTCCCACCAGCATATCTATGGCCTGTTATTCAAGATTTTGTGGCCACTCGCCGCCAGTCGGCCGTTTTTAAGCGAGCAGATTGAATACCCAGAAACCTTAAGCTATTACACTGCCTTACTGCCAAACCTGTGTTTGATCAGTAGCCCTGCCCAGTTATCGCGTTTACCTAAGGCCTTAGAGCACGAGCGGCAGCTGCGCTCACCTAGCTTAGTGTTTAGCTCTGGCGGGCCCTTAAGTTTTGCGGCGGCTCAAGGGATCAGCCAATGCTATGGTCACTTGCCCATCGAAATTTTTGGTAGCACAGAAACGGGCGGCATCGCCTATCGCCGTCAGCATGAGGCCGATGAACCTTGGCAAGTGTTTGACAGAATATCGATAGATCAAGATCCTAGCGATGGAGCCTTGCTACTTAAATCACCCTATTTGGCCGACGATGAATGGCTGCGCTGCGAAGATAAAATCGAACCAACCAAAAATGGCCAGTTTAGACTCAAGGGCCGACTCGATCGCATTGTTAAGATTGAAGAAAAACGTCTATCACTGGCACAAATGGAAACGCTGTTAGGCAGCCATGCCTATGTTGAGCAAGCCGCACTTGTGGTATTGCCGCAGTTTAAATCCCAACTGGGCGCGGTCGTGACCCTATCCGCACTTGGCCGCAGCGTGCATCAAGAGCAGGGAAAACTCAGTATCAACAATGCGTTAAAAGCACATTTACTGACGCAATTTGAGCGAGTCACCCTGCCACGCCGCTGGCGTTATCCCGATATTTTACCGCTTAACACTCAGGGTAAGCGTGTCACGGCCCAGTTAGTCGAGTTATTTGATCATGATTAAATCGAGTTTACCGCCGATCCTGCATTCCAATATCGGCATGGATAATATTGAATTACGTTTGTTAGTGGCGGCCGACCTTGAATCTTTTAAGGGACATTTTCCCGAGCAAGCCGTGCTACCGGGCGTGACACAATTAGATTGGGCGGTGCGTTTAGGCTGCCAATATTTTGGTTATTCAGAGGCGGTTGCTAACTTAGAAGTGCTTAAGTTTCAGCAACTCATACTGCCGGGGCAAGAAGTCACCTTAAGCATTAGCAACAATGCGACTAAGGGAAAACTCACCTTCGCCTATAGCGATGGTGAAAACCGCTACGCGTCAGGTCGTATCGCCTTCGATATCTCGCCCGTTAACAGCAAGCCTTCTGATACCAACAGCAGCGATGGGGCGAGCCAGTGCTAACACCTCCCAGCGACTTAGTTGAGTCGGCGCCCATTAAGCTCGCCTTAGTGATCCCCAATTACAATCACAGTGCCGCAATTGCCCAGACCTTGGCCGAACTCGCCCAATTTAATCTGCCCTGTTATTTGATTGATGATGGCAGCAATGACGAAACCCGTTATCTACTGCAATCCTTAGCCCAAACCTATCCTTGGGTGACTTTGCTGCTGCATCCTTACAACCGTGGTAAAGGCGCTGCTGTGATGACGGGCCTACGCCGAGCCTACCGCGATGGCTATAGTCATGCACTGCAGGTCGATGCCGATGGTCAACACAATCTAGCCGATATTCCAGCTATGGTAGCAAGGGCGCAGGCTAAACCCGATGCACTGATTTCAGGCAAACCCGAGTACGATGAATCCGTGCCTAAGGGCAGGCTTTATGGCCGTTATATCACCCATTTTTGGGTGTGGGTCGAAACCTTAAGCTTTGATATTCAAGATTCTATGTGTGGCTTTCGCGTTTATCCCCTCGCCGCCACCGAGCGATTACTGTGCCAGCAAGCATTAACGGAACGAATGGATTTTGATATTGAAATCCTCGTCAAACTCTACTGGCAAGGGGTGGAGATTTTATTCCAGCCGACTAAGGTGATTTATCCCGAAGGTGGTGTTAGTCACTTTCAAGGTGTGGCCGACAATGTGCGCATCACTAAACTGCATACCAAGTTATTTTTCGGCATGCTCAAACGCCTGCCTTGGCTATTGAAGCGTAAATCACAGCAACAAGCCGCGCAAAACTCCCATTGCTCGTCAGCAACACAATCGACTTCAGCAACATCATCAACTTCAGCCACCCATTGGTCGGGCATGAAGGAGCGCGGCAGTTACTGGGGCATCAAACTGTTAGCCGAGAGCTATCGTATTGGCGGCCATTGGTTGTGCCGCGCCATTATGTATCCGGTGATTTGCTATTTCTTTCTCACGGGCAAAGTCACCCGCGAAGCCTCATTAGATTTCCTGCGCCGCGTGCAAATGCTTGAGCCGCAACATCCTAAGCTCAATCAGCCCATAGGCTGGCGCGATAGCCTGAATCACTTTTTAGCCTTTGGAAATGCCGCACTCGATAGAATCGATGCCTGGTGCGATCGCATCCAATTGAGCCAAGTGGATTTCCCCGATCGCCAAGTGCTGGCCGACCAGCTCGAAAGCGGCAAAGGCGCCGTCTTATTAGTGTCGCACCTTGGCAATTTAGAGCTCTGCCGCGCCATTTCAATCCACCAACGCAAAGTTAAAGTGAATGTCATGGTGTTAACGAGCCATGCAGAAAATTTCAATAAGGTACTCAAGCAGTTAAACCCTGATAGCACGCTTAATCTTATTCAAGTGACCGAGCTTAACCCCGCGACGTCTATGCTGTTGCAACAAAAGATAGAAGACGGTGAACTGGTGGTGATCGCGGGCGATAGAACCTCGCCGAATACCCAAGGTCGCGTCCTGTACGCGCCCTTTATGGGGCAAGATGCGGCGTTTCCCCAAGGGCCATTTATTTTGGCAGGTTTACTCGATTGCCCTGTGTTTTTAATGTTTTGCCTGCGGGAACAGGGCCGTTATCGGGTGCATTTAGAGCACTTCGCCGAAACACTTAAAGGCCCAAGGGCGGGCAGAATGGACAGATTACAGCAGGCGGTAAATCGCTACAGCGAGCGCTTAGAATACTTTGCCAGACGCGAGCCTTTGCAATGGTTTAACTTCTTCGATTTTTGGCGTAAAGACAGCGAGTTAGAACGCGCATCAACCAATTCAGTACAAGCAGATACTGTAACAACAGAATCAGCATCACAGCAGATCCCAGAGCAGGATCATAAGACAGACAGGACAAGTCATTCATGAGCCACACCCAAGCCGACGACTCAAAGAATCAATCAGACTTAAAGACTGTTGAGTTCGGCCGTCAATTTCTTACATTAGAACAAGTGGTTGCCGTCGCCAAGGGCGCACCAGTCAAGCTCTGTGATGATGCGGATTATCAAGAATATATCCAAAAAGGTGCGCGCTTTATCGATAGTCTGCTGCACGAAGAAGGCGTGGTTTATGGTGTAACAACTGGTTATGGCGACTCTTGCACAGTCAATGTGAGCTTAGATCTGGTCCACGAATTGCCACTGCATTTAACCCGCTTCCACGGCTGCGGTTTAGGCGAGACCTTAAGCATAATGCAGGCCCGCGCTGTGATGGCTTGCCGTTTAAACTCCTTAGCCATTGGCAAATCTGGCGTGACCTATGAGCTATTAAAGCGCATCGAAACCTTGCTGAATCTCAACATAGTGCCAGTGATCCCAGAGGAAGGCTCGGTCGGCGCCAGTGGTGATTTAACGCCGCTGTCGTATTTGGCCGCCGTGTTAGTCGGCGAGCGCGAAGTGATTTACCAAGGTGAGCGCCAAGCGACTCAAGCTGTGTACGCTAAGCTCAACATTATCCCGCACGTATTGCGCCCCAAAGAAGGCTTAGCCCTGATGAACGGCACGGCTGTGATGACGGCCTTGGCCTGTTTAGCCTTCGATCGCGCCCAATATCTTGCCCGCTTAAGTAGCCGCATTACCGCTATGGCTTCGTTAACGCTAAAAGGCAACTCGAACCATTTTGATGAAATCTTATTTGCCGCCAAACCGCATCCGGGACAAAACCAAATCGCCACTTGGATACGGGAAGATTTAAATCACCACGAACATCCGCGCAATTCGGACAGGCTGCAGGACAGATATTCCATCCGCTGCGCACCGCACATTATCGGCGTGTTGCAGGATGCGCTGCCGTTTATGCGTCAGTTTATCGAAACCGAAGTCAACAGCGCCAACGATAACCCAATTGTCGACGGCGAAGGCGAGCATATTCTCCACGGTGGCCATTTTTACGGCGGCCATATCGCCTTTGCGATGGATTCACTGAAAAATACTGTGGCTAACTTAGCCGATCTTATCGATCGCCAAATGGCACTGGTAATGGATCCTAAGTTTAATAATGGCTTACCCGCTAACTTATCCGGCTCAACCGGCCCGCGCCGCGCGATTAATCATGGCTTTAAAGCGGTGCAAATTGGGGTATCGGCGTGGACAGCAGAAGCGCTCAAGCACACTATGCCCGCCAGCGTATTCTCGCGCTCGACCGAATGCCACAACCAAGACAAGGTGAGCATGGGCACTATTGCCGCCCGCGACTGTATGCGCGTGCTGCAATTGACCGAACAAGTCGCGGCGGCAGCCTTGCTCGCCATGACTCAAGGTATTGGTCTGCGTATCGTCCAAAATGAGCTGGACGAAGCCTCGCTCACCCCTTCATTGGCGAAAACACTCGCCCAAGTACGCGCCGATTTTGAGACATTAATCGAAGACCGACCGCTTGAAGCCGTGCTGCGCCAAACCATAGCTAAAATCCAAGCAGGCGAATGGGAAGTGTGCCGATGAAATCATTGCTCACTATCGATATGGAAATGCAAATCCCCTTCCACGATGTGGATTCCATGGGGATCACTTGGCATGGTAATTACCTGCGTTATTTCGAGATTGCTCGCTGCAAACTGCTCGATGAGCTGGGCTATAACTACCGCCAAATGCAAGCATCTAACTATGCGTGGCCAATTATCGATTTGCAGATTAAATACGTCAAAGCCAGCACCTTCGAGCAAAAAATCACAGTCCGCGCCGAGTTAGTCGAGTGGGAAAACCGCTTAAAGATCAATTATCAAATTCGCGATGTCGAAACCGGTGCGCGCATCACTAAGGGTTATACCATTCAAGCGGCGGTCGATATGTGCACCCAAGAATTGTGTTTTGTCACCCCAGAGGTGTTCCGTGACAAAATCGCCACCCTGCTCGCTAAGGTGGAAGACTAATGAACTCAGTACTCGCCAAGAGCTCTGCGCTGACGAAGAATCCTGTGCTGACAAAGTGTGCATTATTTCTCTGCTTAGCTTTTGCTTTGATAAGCCTGCCACTCAAGGCTGAGACTTTAGCCGCGCCCGACGCTTATCAAACACTCTTTAGCCAAAGTGCAGATACCGCGCAGCTTGTCGCCTTAAGCCAAAAACTTAACTTGGGCGAAACGGTGAGAGGTCAGTTTGTGCAATCTCGGCAGTTAAAGGTGCTCAAAAAGCCGTTAATCAGCCAAGGTCAGTTTATCTTCGATCAAACCCAAGGGCTGATCTGGCAACAGATAAAACCCTTCGAATCCCTACTGATTTTAAAGGATAAGCAACTGATCCAGCGTGATAGTCAAGGTCGAGTGCAGGTCAGCAAGGCCGATGCCTCGGCAAGCGCTGCCGCTATGGGCGATTTATTACCCAGCCTAGTGCGCGCTATGCTGGGCGGGGATATTTCCGGTTTAAGCGAAAACTTCGAGCTGCACTTTCTCATCACAGACAGGTTAAGCCCAGACGGCCAATGGCAATTAGGGCTAACGCCCAAAGATCCCTTAATGAAAAAAGCCATCGCCAATATGGTGTTAGAGGGGAGCGATGTGTTGCAATCCTTAGTGCTGCTGAGCGCAGCGCCGAGTGTGAGCCCACAGGATATGACCCGCATCGACTTTAGTGCGCTTTCCCAAGGTAAACTCAGCGAAACCGAATTGACGCAGTATGCTGTGGCGATAGAGGCGAATAAACCTTAACCATGGCCGCCAACTTCACCGCGCGCGCCAATCAAGCGCTAATACAATCATCCCCTAAATGGCGCCTCGCCATTTGGTTGCTATTGATGCTGTCTGCCAGTCTGTGGACTTTGCAACTCTGGCAAAACGGCGCAAGGGTGCAGAGCGATATTCTCGCCATGCTGCCCCATTTACAGCAGGACAAACTCACAGAGCGCGCCCTTAACCAAGTAGAAGCCACGCTCGCCGATCAAGTCTATATTGCGCTCGTCGCCAAGGATGAAACTACGGCAATCGCTGCAGCTAAGCTGTTGATGCAAAAGCTTGAAACTGACCTTGTTGCTACTGGAACAAATGCCGCACTTACAGATATTCGCAGCGCCGATATGCGGCTCGGTGAAGCCTTGGGGCAATACTATTTCCCCCACAGATTTAAATTACTGACAGCGCCACAAGCTGAGGCGTTAGCAACGAAAGACATTGGAAATCTGATTGAAGCGGCCACCGCACAGCTTTACAACGCCTTTAGTTACGCCAATAGCAACTTGCTTGCCCAAGATCCACTACTGTTATTCCCCGCCAATTTACTCGCCCTCGCGCCGAGTTCAAAAGTCAGAGCCAGCCAAGGTATTCTGCTGGCTAATCAAGGCGATAATGTCGCTGCGGTTGTTATGGCAAAGGGCCAAGAAAGTGCTTTTAATCCCAATGCGCAATTGGCGCAGATGACGGCATTAACAGTAGCTTTGGATGCCGTTGAAAAAAACTATCCCGATATTACCTTGCTTAAGGCTGGCGCCCTGTTTCACGCGATTGCGGCGACCCAAACGGCTAAGAGTGAAATCTCGATCCTCGGTCTTGCATCCTTACTTGGGGTAATAGCCCTAGTCTGGCTGGCGTTTCGCTCAGTGATGCCGCTACTGTTGGCAATCGTTACCATTTCCAGCGGGCTGTTGCTGGCAGTGACTTTTACCTTAAGCGTGTTTGGCGAGCTGCATTTACTCACCTTAGTGTTTGGTACTAGCTTGATTGGCATTGCCATCGACTACAGCTTTCATTTTTACTGCGAGCGCTTAAGCGATACCGAACGCAACGCAAAGGCGACGGTCGCGTATATATTTCCCACAGTGACGCTTGCCTTTATCACCAGTGCCTTAGCTTATGTGGGCATAGGTTTAGCGCCGTTTCCAGGAATGCAGCAAGTGGCGATTTTCTGCGCCGCGGGGCTGCTCGGGGCCTATCTCACCCTCATTCTCGCCTACCCACTGTTAGCGGGAAGTCGTTTGCCATCTGGCTCCCGCCCATTAGCGTTAGCGGGGAAGTACCTTGCCAACCTCACTCAGTTATCCAACAGATTGACCACGCCTTTAGGCATGGGCATGTTTGCTTTAGTGATAGTAATGTGGTGTCTGGTTGGCGTAACCAAGTTAACCGTCGATGACGATATTCGCCATTTACAGCAAAGCCCCGCGAGCGTGACTGAACCTGAAAATAAGCTCAGGCAGCTACTCAGCGGCGGCACAGATAATCAATTCTTACTGGTACGCGCCGCGAATGAAGAAGCACTACTACAACAGCTTGAGCGAGTGTCGCCACTACTCGATGCCGCTATTGCGAATCAAGAGTTAGGCAACTACGTCAGCCTCAGCCGATATCTTCCCAGCCATCAAAGGCAAGACACGGCTTATCGCTTACAGGGTGAAATCTATCAAACTCAGATAGATACTGTGCTCACAAGCCTTGGGTTGGATGAGAACTTAAAGCCAGAGCTGCAAGCAAGCTACTTAGCAGCTAAAGAGCAATATATCAGTCCAGCAGATTTCTTTACGCAAGAGGCAGGCAAGCAACTCGCACCGCTGTGGCTAGCACCAAATGGCAAGGCCACCGACTATAACGTTCTAAATGATGGGGCGAGCGCTGAGTATGGTGCAATTGTCTTGCTTGGCGGCATTAAACAGATCGACGCGATCAAGGCGCGCTTTGCCAATGATCAAAGCGTACAACTTATCGATAAAGTCGCGGATATCTCCGCCGTCATGGGCCATTACCGACTGTTAACCCTAAAGCTGTTAGCGCTCGCACTCGGTATCGCACTCTTGTTGTTTAGCCTGAATTTTGGCATTAAAAAAGCCGCGGTTGTCGTTGCCGTTCCAGCCCTTGCGGCCTTGCTAACGCTTGCAACCTTAGGCTTAACGGGCTCGCCACTGAGTCTGTTCCATGCACTCGCGCTCATTTTAGTTTTCGGGATTGGGATAGACTACAGCTTGTTCTTTGCCTCTGCTCAAAACCACGGCAAGGCAGTGATGATGGCGGTATTCATGTCCGCCTGCTCGACCCTATTAGCCTTTGGTTTACTCGCCTTTAGCCAGACCCAAGCGATTCATTATTTTGGTTTAACCCTGTCACTAGGTATAGGTTTAACCTTTTTACTTTCGCCACTGATTTTAACGACTAAAAAGTCCTGATAACGACAAGGAACGTACTTTACATGCCTACACCCGCTCACGATTTATCGGCTATGCCAAATTCACTTGCCGTCGATGTGGCTATTATCGGCGCAGGACCTTCAGGCGCCATCGCCGCCAGCTTGCTACACCAACAAGGTAAGCGCGTGCTGGTGTTAGAAAAACAACATTTCCCCCGTTTTTCCATCGGTGAAAGTTTACTGCCCTGCTGCATGCAATTTATCGAAGAAGCTGGCATGCTAGATGCGCTCAATGCCGCCGGATTCCAGCATAAAAATGGCGCCGCCTTTCGTCGCAATGGCACTTACACTACCTTCGATTTTACCGATAAATTTACCCCAGGGCCGGGCACCACATTCCAAGTGCAGCGCGCCAGTTTTGATAAACTGTTAGCCGATACAGCCCAAAGCCAAGGGGTCAAAATCCGCTACGGCGAAACCGTCGAGGCGATAGATTTAACCGAGAACCCATGCTTAATGGTGCGCAATGAACAGGGCGAGCTTTATCAAATCAGCGCCCAATATGTACTTGATGCCAGTGGTTTTGGCCGTGTGTTGCCACGCTTACTCGACTTGGAAAGCCCTTCTTGTCTGCCACCGCGAAGCGCCATCTTCACCCATGTGGAAGATAACATCAGCGATCCCTGTTTCGATCGTAATAAGATTTTAATCAGCGTCCACCCTGAGCATAAGGACATTTGGTATTGGCTCATTCCCTTTAGCAATGGCCGTTGTTCACTCGGCGTAGTGGCAGAACCGCAATTACTTGCGCGTTTACAAGGTTCGCTTGAGCAACAATTGATGAGCATAGTCAATGAAGAACCAGGACTAAAAGCCCTACTGGCAAACGCTAAGGTGGTGCAAGAATGCGCCACGCTCAAGGGCTATTCAGCCAATGTGTCACGCCTTGCGACCGACAAGTTCGCCCTACTGGGTAATGCCGGCGAGTTCCTTGATCCGGTATTTTCCTCCGGCGTCACTATCGCCATGCAATCGGCATCGATGGCGGCAAAATGTGTGACTAAACAACTCAATGGCGAAACGGTTGACTGGCAAGCCGATTACTCAGCGCCTTTAATGCAGGGGGTGAATACCTTCCGCACCTATGTGCAAGCTTGGTATGATGGCCGCTTTCAGGATGTGATCTTCTATGAAGAACCGAATCCACGCATCAAGCAAATGATTTGCTCGATTCTGGCGGGCTACGCTTGGGACATCAATAATCCCTTCGTTAAAGACTCGGAGCGCCGCCTGAACATGGTGGTCGAATTGTGCCAAAACCAAGTTGCCATTCCTGAATTTGCAGAGGCGTAGCCGCATGTTGCTCAACTTTAACGCGAAATGGCGAGTGTTCCCCGCGCTACTGATCATAAGTCTAGGGCTGACGGGATGTAGCGAACTGCTGTTCAGGCAAACCTGTGTCGGCCTCGCTAAAGACATGCGTTATTGCTTGGCGCCACTGCCCCATGATTTTGCCCCCGCAGCCGATAAGCCTCTGATTAAACCGACGGCCAAACCCGCCGACATTAGCAGCCAGCAAACCGAGAGCAAAACGGGCGTATCCTCACCCCAGTCCTTTAGCCAAAAGGTCAGCATTAAAGTGGGTGATAAGTCCCACGAGTTGCTCACTCAATTAGAGTTAGAGGATGAGCGCATGACGCTCGTTGGCTTAGCGCCACTCGGACAGGCTTTGTTTACCTTAGTTTATGATGGTAATACACTCAGCAGTGAACAAAGCGTGCTGCTAGGGGACAGTTTTAAAGCTGAGTATTTAATGGCGATGATGCAACTGATCTATTGGCCTGAGCAGAGTATTCGCGCCCATTTAGAAGGTGGTCATTTAGTCACAGGCCTTTGCGATACGGTTGAGAGAAATCAGGGCGATACGCTTGAAGGCACCCGAGTGAATACAATCCCCTGTCGCCAGATCTATGGTCAAGACACCTTGATCAGTAAAAGCGGCCAGCAAACCCATGTGGTGCAAATCCGTTATCAACAAAATATCGGCGATGCTCTTTGGCAAGCCCACATCAGCTTAACTATGCCACAAGCTAAATTTGAGCTAGAAATCGAACCTATTTAATCTGTTAGCATCCGCACTTAACTGTGCCATGGTAAAAAGACACACAATGATGAACAGAGTAGCTATTACACAGATTGGATTGTGTACCCCGCTAGGGCAAGATCCCCAGCAGGTTTTAGACCGCCTGATCGCCGGTGATACCAGTGCGATGCTGCGCAGTGACACTCTCCTGTTCGAGCACCCAACCTTAGTTGCCCCCGTGACGGCAGCACTACCAACCATTCCCGAAAAACTCATTCAGTTCGATTGCCGTAACAACCAATTACTGCTGTGCGCCGCACTGCAAATTGCGACCACAGTTGAACAAGCGAAACGGGATTTTGGTCATGCCCGTATTGGTGTAGTGCTAGGCACGAGCACGTCAGGGATTTCAAAAGGTGAAGCCGCGCTGAGCTACCGCAATCAACACGGATACTTTCCGGCGGATTACCACTATTTCCAGCAAGAGCTCGGCAGCACCAGCGACTTTTTACGCCAATATTTTGAGCTAGACGGTCCTTGCTACACGATTTCAACCGCCTGCTCATCCAGCGCCAAAGTCTTTGCCAGTGCCAAACGCCTATTACAGGCTAACCTCTGCGATATGGTGATCGTCGGCGGTGTCGACAGTTTATGCCAACTCACAGTCAATGGTTTTCACGCCTTAGAATCTGTCTCGAAAGGCCACTGCAATCCCTTTAGCATCAACCGTGATGGTATCAATATCGGCGAAGGCGCGGCGCTTTTCGTCCTGACGTTGGGCGAGTCAGAGGTCATGCTAGCGGGTATTGGCGAGTCGAGCGATGCGCACCATATGTCGGCGCCACACCCCGAAGGTGCAGGTGCCATCGCAGCCATGCACGCGGCATTGCAAGATGCACACATTGCAGCAAAAGATATTGGTTACATAAACTTGCACGGCACTGCCACACCTAAAAATGATGCGATGGAAAGCCGCGCCCTGGTTGAAGTGTTTGGCGTTAACACACCGCCCTGTAGCTCGACCAAGCCCTTAGTCGGTCATACCTTAGGTGCCGCAGGCGCAATTGAAGCCGCCTTCTGTTATTTATTACTTTCAGCACATAATCACGGCCAAGCCCTGCCGCCCCATCAATGGGACGGACAAGTCGATCCACAGGATCCGCCCATTGCATTGGTCGAGCGCCATCAAGTCGCCGCTAAGGGCGCGCTTAATTATGTGATGAGCAATTCCTTCGCCTTTGGCGGCAGTAATGCCAGCCTGATTTTCTGCCGTAACGAGGCCTAGTACCATGCAGTTACTTAAGATTAACCAACCCTTTGCCGAACAGGATATTGCCGATTTTATTCCCCATAGGGCACCAATGATTTTGCTCGATAAAATCATTGGTTATCGGCGCGATAACCTAGAGACCGAAGTCACTATCACGGCCAAGAGCCCTTATTTCGATGATAAATATCAAGCCGTACCCAATTATGTGGGTATCGAATATATGGCTCAAAGTATTGCCGCCCTTGCTGGGGTTGAGGCAAAGCTTCGCAATGATAAAATCCGCGTCGGTTTTCTATTGGGATCGCGCAAATTAACCTTGTATGCAAAGCAATATGAGCTCGGGCGCACCTATCGCACCCAAGTCAGCCGCCTCTATCAAGAGGAATCGGGATTAGCGGTATTCGATTGCCAAATTTATCTGCTGCCCGAAGCCGGCACTGAGCTAGAAAAGAGCTTAGTGGCCCAAGCCAATGTAAATGTGTTCCAGCCTCAGGACACACAAGCCTATCTTGCAGGCAATCAAGACGCGGCAAATAGAAGCCTTGGGCACTAAAGCAATGATGTAGATAAAAAGCGTTAAAGCGCCTTAACAAGCGACCTTTTTACCATAAATACATGAAACCCCATACCGACACATAACGATAAAATGGGGTGGAGAAAACAGATGAATAACAGAGTATTAGTTACCGGTTCGAGCCGCGGCATTGGTAAAGCCATCGCCCTAAAACTCGCCGCTGCGGGTTTCGATATCGCCCTGCATTACCACAGTAACCAAGCAGCTGCCGATGACACTGCCGCGCAAATCCGCGCGCTTGGGGTGAATGTGAGCCTGCTGAAATTTGATGTCGCCGACCGCGCAACCGTCAGAGCCGCCATTGAAGCCGATATCGAGGCCAATGGTGCCTATTATGGCGTGATCCTCAATGCTGGTATCAACCGCGACACCGCCTTTCCCGCCATGACAGAAAGCGAGTGGGACAGCGTCATCCACACTAACTTAGACGGTTTTTATAATGTCATCCACCCCTGCGTCATGCCTATGGTACAAGGCCGCAAGGGCGGGCGCATCATCACCTTAGCCTCAGTTTCTGGGATTGCGGGCAACCGTGGCCAAGTCAATTACAGCGCCTCAAAAGCGGGTATTATCGGTGCGACTAAGGCATTGTCATTAGAGCTGGCAAAACGCAAAATCACCGTCAACTGTATCGCCCCCGGCTTGATTGAAACCGACATGGTGGCCGATATTCCTAAGGATATGGTCGAGCAATTAGTGCCGATGCGCCGCATGGGTAAACCGAGTGAAATCGCCGCCTTAGCCGCATTTTTAATGTCTGACGATGCCGCCTATATCACTCGCCAAGTGATATCGGTCAATGGAGGCATGATCTAAATGAGCGAAGCGACAAATCAAATCCGCTTAGGGAAACGAGTGGTTGTCACTGGCATTGGCGGCATTACCGCCCTAGGCCATGATTGGGAGGCGATAGCAGCGAGCCTTAAGGCGCAGAAAAACTGTGTTGTCACTATGGGCGAATGGGATAAATACGATGGCCTCAATACCCGCTTAGCCGCGCCCATTAGCGACTTTGAAGTGCCAAGCCATTATTCACGCAAGAAAATTCGTTCTATGGGTCGGGTTTCTATCATGGCGACCCGCGCCAGCGAGCTTGCTCTTATTGATGCAGGATTATTGGACGATCCTATCGTGTTCTCGGGTGAAATGGGTATCGCCTATGGCTCGTCCACTGGCAGTACCGATGCCATCATCGCCTTTGGTGATATGTTGAAAACCGGTGATATGTCGGGCGTCACCGCCACGAGTTATATCCGCATGATGGCACACACCACAGCGGTGAATGTGGGGGTATTTTTCGGCTTAAAGGGCCGAATTCACACCACGAGCAGCGCCTGTACCTCGGGGAGCCAAGGCATAGGTTACGCCTATGAAGCCATCAAATACGGTCATCAAACCTTAATGTTGGCGGGCGGCGGCGAAGAACTCTGCCCCACTGAGGCCGTCGTGTTCGATACCCTGTTTGCCACTAGCACTAAAAACAGCACTCCCGAACTCACGCCACGCCCCTTCGATGCGAGCCGTGATGGCCTCGTGATTGGCGAAGGTGCTTGTACGCTGGTGCTCGAAGAGCTCGAACACGCCAA
The DNA here is from genome assembly GCF_030848765.1 of Shewanella oncorhynchi. Lineage (NCBI taxonomy): Bacteria > Pseudomonadati > Pseudomonadota > Gammaproteobacteria > Alteromonadales > Shewanellaceae > Shewanella > Shewanella oncorhynchi. The sequence goes on along the minus strand of NZ_CP132914.1, from coordinate 381,159 downwards.
GGCGCGCGGCGCCAAGATTTACGCTGAGTTAGTCGGTTTTGGCACGAATTCAGATGGCCAACATGTTACCCAACCAAACGCGCAGACCATGGAAATCGCTATCAGGTTGGCGCTCAAAGATGCCCAGCTTGAGCCTAGCGCCATAGGTTATGTGAACGCCCACGGCACGGCAACGGATCGCGGTGACATCGCCGAAAGCCACGCGACCCACGCAGTATTTGGTGCTGGTATGCCGATTTCATCCCTTAAAAGCTACACGGGCCACACCTTAGGCGCATGCGGCGCGTTAGAAGCTTGGGTGAGTATTGAGATGATGAATGCGGGCTGGTTTGCGCCGACACTCAATCTTGAAAGTATCGACCCACAATGTGCCGATTTGGACTATATCCGTAACGAACTGCGCCCAATCGATACAGATTATGTCATGAGTAATAATTTCGCCTTTGGCGGCATTAATACCTCGCTGATTTTTAAACGCTGGAAAGATTAACAACAGATACAAACCCTATAAGGACATCACCATGAAACCACTATTTGCAGGTATTTTGCTTAGCATCGGCTTTTTCAGTTCACCCACATTTGCCCAAGATTACACTGTTGAAACCTATCAAGAAATTTTCAAGGGTGATAACCAATTCAAGCAAAAAGAAGCCATTGAATCACTCACCATCGCTGGTTTAACCGATCCGGCCATTTTTGATGCGCTCGAAGCAAAGCTACTCGCATCTTTGCCCCAAGCCACTGAAAAAAATGCCATTGACTACAGTGCTTGGTTAGTCAAAGGCTTAGCTTATTCAGGCAATGATAAGTACAGCGAAACCATCAACAAGATTGTTAATGGTGATTATCCTAAAAAACTCAAAAAATACGCAGGTCAAGCTTTAGAAAACATAACAATATATAAAAAATGGAATGCGATTCTTGCGGATAAAAGCCAATATACTGCCGATCAAAGTCAGCAAAATAATGCCTTTGCCAATGCCCTACGCAGCAATGATTTAGAATTAATGCGTCTCGCGGCTAAACGCATCATGGATGACCGCCAGTACGATGATTTTATTCTGGCCGTGCTCAGTAACGAATTGAAAACACCACGCTTAATGGCCAATGACAAACTCGCCATCGATACCTATGCCAACATGGCAAAAGCGCTAGCTAGTTCGGAGAATACCGCTTACCGCGATGTGATTGAAAATATGGCAACCACGAGCTCAAACAAAAAACTCAAAAACTACGCCGAGAGTTATTTGAAGAAATACTACTAAACCTACCCGTTTTACGCTTAATCGAGTAAATCATGGCCGAGCTTATCCTCGGCCATTTTTATATTTGCCTATACAGGCTAATCACTCACTACACTGTGAAAGAACCTAGAGGCTCTAAGTTGATAAACGAGAGTTACCGAAGGCGAAGAGGCTATTAAACATAGATATTGTTCAGGGTGAGGCCAACCATGTTACTGGCTCTACGACACGCAGCAAGTCCATCCTTGGATGCTCGACCGCCCCGTCCATGGGGCGGACGGTCGTCTCAACAATCACCATGGCCGGCCTTTCGTGCATTAGCGTAATCTGTAGACTTAAAAGACTAGAGTCAGGTTGACACTTTAAAAATTTGCTATTTACAACTAAATATCTAGAAAATTTAACAATAAGTGGCTTGTTAAATTTTAAATAACTACTTCTACAGAAATAATGGCACTTTCTGGTATGCTGCCAAAATCATCAGCAACCAATATATGTTCGTCATCTTCAGGGATTGCCGGATATGGCACTAACTCATTTACCTTGTAGATAGAAACGCCAGCTTGATAAAGTCGTTCTACAGATAATTTGAAGATATATCCTTTCTTCAGCTTAAATTCATTAAGTGCATAGATTCGTGCTCGTTCAATTGAAGGGGTTGTTGATACTCCAGATGTTGGAATTCCAGCTTGCGCCCATTGATGGCGTACCACCGAGTTTATATTCGATTCACCGAACACGATACCAGAACCAAAAACTGCTGGCGATTCACCAAAGTGAGCATGAGATGCAAACTGCTGGTTTGAAATTTTAGGTTTCAATTTCCCATTCAGCTTCAGATACAACTCTTCGCTTACCCCTCTGTAGAGAAAAGACACTGAACCTCCTTGATCCTTAATAAAAATAGATTTCTAAAAAATATGATAGTAATTTCCTCCAGATTTAACGGTTCTTTTAAATAACAAGGCCAGTTCACTAGAATCGTTTGTACATACTGCCGCCAAAGTCAATCGCCTGACAATAATCATTTGAAACCTTTAATAATCCCTGCGATACAAGCAACAACCCACGCTGTAAGGCTAACTTCATAATATCCTCACTATATTTATCTCCAGTTAGTGACTTCACATACTTTAAAATATCTTTTTCATAATTGAGTGATGCTTTAGAAGATGTCATCTTCAACTCCGCGCAACTGAAATTTATAGCTCGATCATATCCAGATTGCTCAAACACACGATTGGCAAAATTATCTGATTGTCGATACAATCCTTCTTCACTTTTATTTTTTATTTCCTCTTCGATTTCATCTTTGATAGTATTATTTTTATATTTCAAAAATTTCACCACACTTTCATTATTTATTTCACACTTATACTTTGCCTCATAAGCTATATTCACATTATTGTCTTGACTAAATATTAGTACATTACCGAAACCTATGTTCCATTGTTCTCCTTTACAATCACTCAAAAATCCATCAGAGATTTTCCCTTGTATATAAATTCCAGATAGTTTTAACATTGGATATTCATCCAAACTCCCCACACGATACGATGCAAGCTTTTTTATACTTTTTATTGACCCATATCCAACATCTTGTTCAATTATCTCAGCACCATTATGTTGAATTATGGTGGAGCATGCTATCTGAAATATGATCAATATTATTACCAATGTATTTTTCATTTTTTTAACTCAGAGATCGGAAAAGCAATTTAACGCATTAGTATTTATACGTTGAGCTGTTTGCAGGACATAAATCGCTTGTTGGCTCAATCTCAAATATGCCCGCAGCTACATCCATGTAAATGAGTATGAATGATGCTATAGGAATTTGCTTTTTTGGGGTAGCTGTTTTTTATACTGCCAAGACCGTAATCACTTGATATTGTTTTAGCTTTACTATTCTTCCGCGCTAAATTTAGGTAAATACATGACGTTGATTTACTGCATTCCAGCCCTAAGTTCAGATTAAAACGCGTACAACGACAGAAACAGGTCAACAACTCTTTTATGATTTAAGGACGATCAGACAACTCTAAAGTCAAAAGAATACACCATCCCCTCGGAGTTGCCGCAGGGCGAATAGACAAATTGCGTGAGTTCGGTCATGGATGACCGACTAGCTTTCGCAGGTGCAGGGACGCATCCTTCGGAAGCGATAGCAAATTTGTCAATGAGCACAAGGGGCTTTCAACTCCGTTAGGGGCGTCTTGGAGCATCCAAGGAGGATAGGACGAGCAGTCCTCCTTGGTCGGGTGTGGGGTGAAGCCCCACGACTTTGATTTTAGCTATAGCTAAAGCAAAGCGTTGGTGGCCTAGCATTTGCTTATCCACCACCGTGTTTTTACCCCCAAAAGACCAAACACTATGATGGATAAGCAACAACAGAGGGAGTTTCAATCTTGAGAAAGACGATGAAAATTATACTAGATGATCTAAAAGGGCCTGAAATTGCAGCACTTTTAACAGAACACCTCAACGATATGCGAGCAACCTCACCGCCCGAAAGCGTTCACGCATTAGATCTTGATGGCCTGCGTCAGCCCAATATTCGCTTTTGGACCCTGTGGGATGGCAACAATTTAGCGGGCTGCGGTGCACTAAAATGGTTAGATACCGAGCACGCCGAGATCAAATCAATGCGCACCGCCGCGCCCTATAAACAGCAAGGTATAGCGTCTAAAATATTGCAGCACTTAATTAACGATGCCAAAAGCGCTGGCGTCAAACGCCTGAGTCTAGAGACAGGCTCGATGGACTTCTTTAATCCCGCTCGCTTGCTCTACTGCAAATTTGGTTTTGAAATCTGCGGCCCCTTCGACGGCTACCAACTCGATCCCAATAGCGTGTTTATGACGAAGAAAATCTAAAACACATGCGCCTTAGTGTTTGAAATTCATCTCTAAGGCGCTTTGCTGCAGTTAAGTATTCGCTCGCTTAACTACTGATGCAGTTCTGTGCCCGTTCCACCAATGGATGATAAACCCAAGCAACAACCCCCAAAATGCGCTGCCGATGCCCAGCACACTAAAACCCGATGCCGTGACCAAGAAAGTGATAATTGCTACTTCGCGATCTTCCGTTTTAGCTAATGCAGCGGTCAGACTATTGGCAATAGTGCCGAGCAGGGCTAATCCGGCGATGGCTAGTACTAATTCCTTAGGGAAAGCGGAAAACAGGCCGACCACAGTGGCGCCGAGTAACCCAGTGATAAAGTAAAATACGCCGCCCCACACTGCCGCCCAGTAGCGAGTCGCGGGATTCGGGTCAGCTTCTTTACCCATACAAATCGCCGCTGTGATGGCGGATAAGTTAAAGGCAAAACCGCCAAAGGGTGCGAGAATGACCCCTATTAACCCTGTGCTCGTGATCAAAGGTGAAATGGGTGGCCTGTAACCATTACCGTGCAGCGCAGCAACGCCCGGCATATTTTGCGAGGCCATAGTCACCACAAACAGCGGTAGCGCCACGCCAATCACACTCGCCAACGAAAACTCAGGTGTAGTCCACACGGGCATCGCCAGTTGCAACTGAACTGCATCTAGCTTGAGTAAATCTAATTGAAAACTCATACCTATACCCACCAACAAGGTCAGTAAGATGATGTAACGCGGCGCAAAAGGCTTAACCACAACAAACACCAACAGCATAATCAATATGAGGCTCAGCTGGGTTTGCATCGCCTGAAATAGCCCTAGGCCAAATTGCAACAGTATCCCCGCCAACATGGCTGAAGCGACTGACTGCGGCATGATGCGGATAAGCTTATCCATCCAGCCCGCCACCCCGCAAAGGGTAATTAATATCGAACTAACCAGAAACGCGCCTATGGCTTGGTTTACGCTCAACCCTGCAAGGCTGGTCACCATCAGCGCTGCGCCCGGTGTCGACCAAGCCGTAAGAATAGGATTCTTGTAGTAAAGCGATAACCCTATGCTGGTCACGCCCATGCCCACACCTAAAGCCCACAGCCATGAACTGATCTGTGCCGGTGTCGCACCCACAGCCTCCGCCGCTTGAAAGATGATCACAGCAGAGCTGCTATAACCCACTAATACCGCAATAAATCCCGCTGATATTTTTGATAAACTCCCTGCATCTCGCCACATATCCACTCCCTTTCTCTGCAATTGATGTCGCCATTACTTTGTGCGCTATAACTTATAAAATGAACAAGATAGCTTTTTGTGCGCTATAACGTACGAGATGGACAAGATAACACCTGTGCGTTATAACGTACAAACTAAATTTTCATAAAAATGATGGGGCCATTGTGCAAACGATAAACAGCTATCTCGCCAGCACGCTTAAAGCACTTCGCAACCAAAAGGGATGGAGTTTAGATAAAGCCGCTCAAGAGACGGGCGTTAGTAAGGCCATGATAGGACAAATCGAGCGCGGTGAATCAAGCCCAACCATTGCGACGCTGTGGAAAATTGCCAGTGGATTCAATATCTCGCTGTCGACCTTTCTCGAACCCACGCCCCAGAGCCAAGGCGCAGTATTCCGTAAGCCCGACGAGTTACGCCAACAACCCGCCACCGACGGCATGCTAGTCGCCTCACTCTTCCCCTTTGAAGAGCGCTTCGGTTTTGAGATGTTTGAACTCACCCTGCTGCCAAACTATGAGCGGCTTTCTGAGCCCCATGAAACGGGTGTCACTGAGCATGTCATTGTCTTGAGCGGTACTATGGAAGTGCTAGTTGATGGCGAATGGCAAACACTCAAGCAAGGTGAAGCAGTACGATTTTCGGCCGACAAACCCCATGGCTATCGCAATCTAAACGACCAAGCCGTGGTATTCCACGACATCATTCACTATCAACGAGCTAATGTGTCTAGCCTCTAACTACTTGTCTAGTGCCAGTAATGCCAAAAACCATTCACTGCCGATAATCTGCAGTGCTTGCACTCACCAATCCATTAGAATAAACTTATTGAAAATTCTCTAATGGTAGGGGCAATGCTATGTTTCAATCTTTACTGGCTAAGTTATCCGGCAGCCACTCGGGCGAAAAATGTTGGCAATTGATTGAGCAAGGCGCACGGGTGATTGATGTGCGTTCACCAGAGGAATTTGCCTCCGGTCATTTGCCCCAAGCCATTAATGTGCCGCTGCCAACACTCGACCAATGGTTACACCAAGTCGACAATAAACAGCATCCCTTCGTGCTCTATTGTGGCGCGGGTATTCGAGCGCAAAAAGGCTGCGACATTCTCAAGGCCAATGGCTTTAGCTGCGTGGTAAATGGCGGTTCGCTTAAAGATTTAGTCTGCTGCCAGCCGAGCTAATTTAAGCCTTGGTTGTGCGGCGCTAATCAGGCCAGTCTGTACATTGTGATGACTTAAATATCTGCGAGGTGGTGTATGCATAAAACAAATCATGCCAAAGCGTTACAGTTTGAAGCCACACAGGGTAACACTGCTGAAAAGCCGCTTGAAACTGAACACCATACACGCTTTAGCATCAGTCGTAATCGCGACCAAGCCAGCACTAAGGTGCGTTATGTTGAGACTAGCACCCTCACCAAAGGCTGCAGCCTTTGCGAATAAACAGCTTAGCGTGCCACTTAAACCTAGCCGCTCGAGTCTAGTTGCTCAAACCTAGCCACTTAAGCAAAGCGTGCTTAGCTTAAATGGACATACAAAAATACCAGCCTATTAAGGGCTGGCATTTTTTATTCAGCTAAATCAAATGACTCAGCTAATCAACGGAACAATTAAGCCTGCAGCAGATCTATGCTGTGTTTCGCTTCGCCCATGCCTTTATCGTGTGCTTCAGGGCCCATATTCAGTGCTTCGGCGTAAACCACTTCAACATTGGTGATACCCATAAAGCCTAAAACCGTTTTCAAGTAAGGTACAACGTGATCTGTTGGGCCATCTTTATGAGCGCCGCCACGGGTCGTCACTAACACAGCGCGTTTACCTTCCACTAATCCTTTTGGACCCGTTTCAGTATAAGTAAAAGTCACACCGGCACGGGCGACAAAATCGATCCAGTTTTTAAGTTGAACCGGAATAGTAAAGTTGTACATAGGTGCAGCGATAACAATCGTATCGTTCGCTTTTAATTCAGCGACTAAGGTATCTGATAAGGCGAGCATTTCTTGCTGACGTGCCGATAATTCTGCACCACCGCGTAACCCAGAAGCGATTTCACCGTCCACCATAGGCAGTACGTCTTTACCGCCTAAATCACGCACTGTAATAGCGGCGCCTTGGGTTTCCCAGTGACTCGCTAAGTGATCAATTAACACGGCAGATTGTGAATAACCGCCAAGAATGCTTGATTTTAAAATTAAGACTTTAGACATAATCTGCTCCGAAAATAGGTAAATGACTCAGAGTCAGATGGAATATCTCAACTCTATGACGCTAGTGTATTAGCCCATAAAAAAGAAATAAAGCGGATAAAATCTGAGATTAGCTTCGATTTTTTAGAAAGGTTATACGTCATCTTCGACGTACAGATACACTAAGCCACTTTCGATGCATTCATACTTTCGACGTACTAACATACAGGCCTTCAAAAACCGCACACAGTGAATCCATACAATACAATTGCACTTCCAGCTTCACCTTAACCCTGCGCCCCCTTTGTAACGGGCTGAGATCCACATCTGGCCATTGTACTTTTACCACAGGGTCACAAGTCACAGGAGCAAGATAACGAATATGGGCATCGGCGAGCACAATATCACCCGCCACGCCCACTAACTGTTGATTTAGCCACACGGCACCCCAGCCCGTTAAGGTCATCAAGGTATAAATACTGCCCGCAAACATGGTCTGATGCAGATTAATATTGGGCATCATCGGCGCTGTGACTCGAAATTCTCCCTCGCTGTAATCGAGTGGCATTATCTGCATAAACTCGCTAACGGGGATCGTACTGTGCCAAGTCTGGCGTAATTTAATGAGTAATTGATCCATGTGCATTCCCTTAATACTCCCTCTTGGTACAAGCGACACTGATTATGCCTAGCCCCCCATCACCTAGACCCCTAGATAAACATCACGGAAGCTACACCTGCAGATTAAAGGTCACTGGGCCATCATTGACTAAGGACACTTGCATATCGGCGCCGAACTGTCCTGTTTCTGTGTGAACGCCCTTAGCGCGGCAGAATGCGACAAACTCTTCATACAAGCCTAAGGCTTGTTCCGGCGTACCCGCCCCTGAAAAACTCGGCCTCAAGCCTCGGCCTGTATCAGCGGCCAAGGTAAATTGTGACACGACTAATAAAGACCCGCCGACTTGTTCTAGATTGAGATTCATCTTGCCATTTTCATCGGAAAAAACGCGATAACTCATGACTTTAGTCGCCAACTTTTCCATCTTCTCGCGGGTATCTTCTTGCTCGACACCGAGCAGAACCAACAAGCCTTTATTGATTTCACCTAGGGTTTGGTTATCAACCACCACACTGGCGCGACTCACTCTTTGAATTAAAGCAATCACAACTTTTCCTTTTAGATTAAGGCTTAACGGGAACCATTTGCGGCATTAGCGGTAACGGGCGGATATATTGCTCTACGCCATCAGGCAAAGATTGTACGACCTGCGCTAAGCCGCCGTTCGTCCACAGCATAAAGCGACGTAATTCTTCTATTTCAATACGGTCGGCAAAGGTCACTGTACCTTGCACTTGAATCACTGCGCCTTGGTCCAACAACACAAACTTGGCAAAATTAAGCTTCTGATTCAAGGTGCCAATCACGGCAGGCAACTCTTGGCTAGCCTGCAATTGCGGGTGCACAGCATAGAAGCGATTCATTAAAATACGGTCAATTCCCGCTGAATTGATACTCGGCTCAAGCAAGAATTGGTTATTGCCAAACTGCACAGCAACTTTAGTCGGCGCAACTTGGGTGGCCAGATAATTTGCGTTAATCAGTGCTTGGTACAAGCGATCAGCGGCAGTTTCATTGGTCAACCCACCGAGTTCAACAACTTTGGGCGCGACAGGGGCACTCACGACCTCCTGAGTCGCCACTGGGTCAATCGCGCTGGTTTGCGAGGGCGCCGTAGCGGCACAGGCGGTTAATCCGAGTAAACTGGCACTGATGAGCAATGTTTTCATTGTATTTCCCTTTGATGTATCCACGACCACATAGCATGGATTTCTGCTGTGACCGCCAAAAATAGAGACTCACTATTGAGCATATGTCCGCCATCGACAACAGATTGAATTGTAATAGCATGCTCCAACCCAGCCAAAAAATCGCGTAATAGCGTCGCTGGGCAAATCGCATCCTGCATTCCTTGCAATAACACACTACGCGCCTTCACTCTAGGCGTCACGCGCTGTAACACATTCATGGCATTGAAGTAATTATGTCGAGCAAAGTGTAACTCGATATTGGCTAATGCTAATACGGATTCGGGTAACAGCCTTGGTAGCACTAACCTCGCCCCCGCAAGCTGCAACTCCCACTGTACCCAACGCCGCGCAAAATGGTATCGCACATATTCATCTGCCGATGCCAAACCTTGATGGTACGAATCCAGCAGTTCAGTCAGCGATAACTGAACCGGAAAAATGTCATTGAAGAGTCGATAAGCCGCAGGTTGCAATTTTGCAGCGCCGTCAGCGCCATAGAGCCAGTCGAGACCTTCTTTGGATGGAATAAATAACGCCCACAGTACCTGTGCAATCACCCGCTCTGGGAATAATCCGCTGTAAATTAAGCCTAATGTGGCCCCAAAAGAGCCGCCTGCTAAACACCAACGCTCAATACCCAATGCAAGGCGAATCGCCTCAATATCGCTAATCAAACCCGTGAGATGGTTATTTGCTAAATCACCAAAGGGTAAAGATTGTCCAGACCCGCGTTGATCTAAAAGCAAAATCCAATATTGAGCGCCATTAAATAAAGCTAAATCACTGATATCACAACCCGCTCCCGGACCGCCGTGCAAATACAGCAGTGGGATACCTTGTGGATTACCGTATTGCGCCAGATGCAATTGCTGACCATTGCCAACGTTAAACCAGTCGCGACGGATAAAAGATGGGAAGGATTCAGGCATTCAGTGTCATCGCCATTAATAATCCTCTAATGGGGTCATTCAGATTTAGCCACCGCCTTGAGTGCCGTCACCTCAGCCGAAGTTAACACCGCAGCGGAATTATCTTGGGAGGCATTTTCTAGAGGCTTAGCATTCAGAGCTGTTTCGTCATCATCTGAGCTCGACTCATAATCTAAATATTCAGGCATCGCGGCGGTAATTTCCGCGCCGAGTAATACTATCATCCACGATAAATACACCCAGACAAAGATAATGGGGATCACGGCTAAAGCACCATAAATCGCTTCATAACTCGGAAACTGAGTGACATACAAAGCAAAGGCTTTTTTACCTAACTCAAACAAGATTGCGGCAACAATCGCCCCTAATAGTGCATGTAGAAACTTCACTTTTTGATTAGGCACCACCATATACAACAGCAAGAATGCCGCAACTGAGAACAGCATGGGCAAACGCTCAAGAAACACGGGCACCACACCCGACAACTGACCATCAAAAACCTTCAATGACACCACGTAGGAAGTGGCAACCAAACTGGCCCCCACCAATACCGGGCCCAAAGTGATGACCATCCAATACATAGAAAAAGCCACCACCACTGAACGCTTCTCTTTAGTACGCCAAATGTTATTGAGCGATTTATCAATGGCAGAAATCAGCAAAATGGCAACCACAACTAAGGCCGCAATCCCAACCGCAGTCCCCTTAGAGGCATTGGCCACAAACTCATTGATATACACTTGCACAGTATCGCCAGCGGCGGGTAAAAAATTCTGATAAACGAAACCTTCTATCTGTCCACGTATCCCCTTAAATACCGGAAAAGCTGACAGCATAGACATAGTCACCGCCACCATAGGCACGAGTGACAACAGTGTGACATAGGCTAAATGTCCGGCGCGGATATTGATTTGATCTTCAACTAAACGCCGTCTCAAATGCAGCAGGAAGTGCCAGATCCCGAGGAATAAGGCGCGAATTTGTGCCAGTTCTATCTTCTTAGTCACGGGTTTCTCTTGATTCTGTTGGTATAGACTCGTTATCTTCGTACAATAAACACTTAATTTACAAGTCTAAGGAGTGAATTGATGTCTCAACAAGGATCTGCAGGTAACGTTATTTCCGCTATTGCTAGCCTATTTTTTCCTGGGCTAGGCCAATTATTGCAAGGCCGAATAATGGCCGCACTGTTATTTTTCATTATCACAGTGGTGGGTTATGCCCTCTGGTGGCTGATTGTGCCTGCGGTAATAGGTGCTATCTTTCATCTGTGGAGCATTATCGATGCGGCGCGATTTAAAGCCGATTAATTAATTTCATTCAGCGACGGAACACCCAATGAAAAGACTGATAGCTTCAGGGCTGATTGCCACAAGTCTCCTGCTTAGTGGTTGCCAGAGTGCCTACTACGGCGCAATGGAAAAGGTCGGTTACCATAAACGCGATATTATGGTCGACAGAGTTAAAGATGCGAAAAAATCCCAACAGGATGCTCAAAAAGAGTTCAGCTCAGCCCTAGAAGAAATGCAAGCACTGCTCAATTACAGTGATGGCAACTTAGAAAAAGCCTATAGCAGAGCCAAAGATGAATACGAATCGGCTCAAAGTGCCGCCGATAACGTCAGCAACCGCATCAATAAAGTCGAAGATGTAGCCGAAGCCCTATTCGATGAGTGGCAAAATGAAATTAGCGAGATCAGTAAAGCTAATCTACGCCGCAACAGTGAAGCTAAACTCAAAGAAACGCGCCGCGCCTATGAACAATTGATTAAAAGTATGCGCCGTGCCGAGTCGAAAATGCCGCCGATACTCACCGCTATGAAAGACAATATGCTGTATCTCAAGCATAACTTGAACGCCCAAGCCATTGGTGCGATTAAAAGCGAATTTGCGAGTCTGCAAACCGATATTTCGGCCCTGATTAAAGAGATGAACACCTCGATTAACGAATCGAGCAAATTTATCGAAGCACTCGAAAAATCAAAAAATTAATCCAAATGCCCCACTGAACGCCTAAGCCCTAGCAAAATAAATTGCTGGGGCTTTTTATTCTTTGTGTGACCTCGCACGCTGTCCCTGCAAGCCATACTTTATTTGTGCAAGACTAAAACACTTAGCTTTGTGAGCTATGGCGCGCTTTAATTGATTGATAGCGCGAATCTTAGATCTGACGCACAATTTCACTTATTACTCAAAAACTTATCCTCAGTTCACCACTCAGAGCCTGTACTTGTAACTTATTAGCTGTATTCATCACTATGACTTTTATCGAATCACTCACGCTGATGTTGGCACTCATGTATCTCGCCTCCCTCAGCTATTGGAGCGGCCAGAAATGGGGCGCTGTCGCCACTCTGTTGCTCAGTATCGGTGCGGTGGCAATGAGTCTTTATTGGCCACTGGCTCTCGGGCTTCTTATTGCACTACCACTGATGCTACTTGGGCATAAATTTGCGCCTGATGCACTCAAGGGTGAAATTAAAATCAATACCCTTCGTGAAGGGACTCAACATGTCTTAGCGCTATCGCTCTTACTGGTTGCCATACAATACACAATCAATACCGTACTGCTTAAGCAAGGAATCACACCTTGGCTAATGCGCCCAGACGTAGTCGATGCCTTTTTACCGATTGCGGGTGGCATTGAGCTTAAGGCCATTATCAGCCTCAATTTGTGGGATCAAACCCATCCTGCGGCAGCAGTCATGCTAGCGGCGGTATTACTCACAGGTTTACTCTGCAAGCGGGCATTTTGCGGTTGGGCTTGCCCATTAGGTCTGGCAGGGGAATATCTGTATTCCTTTAGAAAACGCTTTATTAAATCAGAGCTTGCACCACCCGCTTGGCTAGATTGGCCACTGCGAATGTTGAAATATCTATTACTCCTAGCACTTTGCTACATAGTCATTGGTATGCCAGCACAATCCATCCCCCATTATCTTGAAGGTAATTATCATAAGATTGCCGACTTGAAGATGGCATTGTTCTTCCTAACACCCAGCCTAATCACGCTACTGGTATTTGCGCTGATCCTCGCTTTAGCTGCATGGCGTCGTCAGGGATTCTGCCGTTACTTGTGTCCCTATGGCGCTATGCTTGGGATCTTAAGCTTTGCGAGCCCATTAAAAATCCGCCGCAATACCCAGCACTGCCTTATCGAAGCAAAAGGGATGAAATGCGACAAGTGTACCCGCGCTTGCCCAGCAAACATCATAGTGCACACTAAAACCACGGTTCGCAGTGACGAGTGCCAAGCCTGCATGCGCTGTGTCGCGGCTTGCCCTAAATCTGCCGCCCTCGGCCTTGGGCTGAAATCCGGCCATAGACTCGGTCATAAGGGATTGCTCGCATTAGTGCTCATTGCATTATTTATCCTACCGCTGGGCGCTTACTTAGCGGGGTTCTGGCATAGCCAAACACCAGACAACATCCGCATGGAATTGATCCAAGTGATTAATAGAATTGGGCACTAGAATACGCGACATCACTAGAACACCTAAAATGACACATATAATGGGATCCAATTGCGATGGAATAAAACACTAACGAAATTGGAAAACAGCAGCAGATAAGACTAGAAAACCTCAAAATGGAAACCTTTATGTACAACTAAAGGTTGACCCACTTAGTAGGAGCAATCTGAAAGGATTAAAATAAAATCATATAGAACAGATGCTTAATTGACACAAAATCTAATTACTGGTCTAATTCGCGCGCATTTAATAAAGGAATGTATTAACCAAAGGAATTATTGTGTGAAAAAATCATTATTGATCGCTCTTACTGCTCTGCCATTATTTGCTTATGCTGGCCCATTCGATTCAATCGTTAAATCAGCAACTCAATCTGTCACTGACACAGTGAATGATACGGCAACCAATGCGTTAGACAGCGCAACGAATGAAGCGATTAAAAATACATTCGGCATTAAAGAAGGCTCAACCAAGCAAACAATCACTGAAAAATTAGGTGCGCCTGCTAGCACTTATAATGAAGCGGATCTAGAAGTTTGGGCCTATGATCTTAGTGCGTTAAATGCAGCTTCTCCAATGCTGGCAGAAACCACTAAGACTTTGCTCAAAGATAATGAAGTCGCTCAGAAAAATGTGACTATCAGCTTCAAAGGTGAAAGTGTCAATGCGGTAAAATTGGCAGATAAAGCTAAGTCATAAGCTTGACGCTCACTCGATAGGGCTCTAAGTCCTATCGAGTATCCCGACGTCCTCGGCCGCACCACAGCGAGATAGGCGTTAGCAATAAAGCAACTGCCAAATACTATCCAGAAAAGACCTCACGTGCCGCCTAGTGACACACTCAGCTAACGCAATCCAGTAACCTCTCATCAGCAGTCCCTGCTAAGCAATACCAACAAGCTTTGCCTGATTTTGAATAATCCCAACAGGCTGTGTTAAATAATACTTGGGCTAAATGATACATTAAGTGAATACAAAACAATTTTGTCTCACAGACCATACTGCAGATACTGGCTTACATCACCCTCTGCAGTATTTTTAATATATATGTCATAAAATTGATTACAATCAGGCAACAGCTAGACTTTATCGCAGATAATATTCCTATACGGATATTAGGAAAATGGTTTTATGTTCCCCAACGGAGCTAACCTATGCGACCCGACCGACAGCAATTGATCCATTCGTTATTTGACGAATATATTGAGATGTATGCCTCCCGTGATGACAGGCTAACTCGTCGCTTTAGTGATAACTTTAGCGGCTATGCAGGGAGCAGTGACCAGCTTGTCACCAGCAGGGAAGAATGGGTGCGAATCACTCGTCAAGACTTTGCACAAGTGCCTGAGCGAATCCACATCGAAATGTTAGATCTTTCTTTACAAGATCTTGCCGACAACCTCGTGGTTGTGACTGCCTTTTTCCATATCCACTTACCTATCCCTAATCCTATGCTTTCCCGCGAGACAGCACGGCTAGTGTTGATATTTCACCGAGAAAACAACGACTGGATGATTGTCCACAGTGGCATATCCATCCCCTACGGCTTAGCCCACAAAGGGGAAATTTACCCGATCGCGCGATTAGAGGAACGTAACGTCGAACTTGAATCCATGATCACAGCTCGAACCAGTGAACTGGCAGAAGCCAATAGGCAACTTGAAATACTCAGCAATACCGACGGTTTAACCAATATAGGCAATCGCCGCCTATTTGACATGATGTTACAAACAGAGTGGAGTCGAGGACAAAGGAGTAATTCCTCACTGGCCCTCATCATGCTCGATATTGACCACTTTAAACAATTTAACGATCACTATGGCCACCTCGCCGGAGATGATTGCCTTAAACAATTAGCGAGTACACTATCCCAGTCCGGTCGCAGAGCGGGCGAATTAGTCGCTCGCTACGGCGGCGAAGAATTTGTCATTCTATTACCTAATGTAGATAATCAAACCGTACTTGAGACAGCGCAGCATATACATCAGTTGATCCAAGCCATTGCCATTCCGCATGCAAATACCGACCTTGGGATTGTGACAGTGAGCGCAGGCGTCGCCTATCTGCAACCCTCTAACAAACAAAATGCTTTAGAACTCGTTCGCCAAGCGGACGCCGCGCTCTACCGCGCAAAATCCGCTGGCCGCAATTGCATACGGGTGATGGATGAGGACTACTAATACCCATTACTCAATTTATCCCAACAAAAAGCCCCGCACAGTTTCCTATGCAGGGCTTTTTAAACCGATTGACTCACCTTAAGGGCGTGTCACCTGAGTTAACAGGTGGCATTAACCGCGGTTAAAGCGCTTACGATCGTTTTCAGTCAAGTGTCTCTTACGAACACGAATGTTCTTAGGCGTTACTTCAACTAATTCATCATCATCGATGAACTCAAGCGCTTGCTCAAGTGTCATTGTGATTGGCGTAGTCAACACTTGGGCTTCGTCAGTACCAGAAGCACGCATGTTGGTCAGCTGCTTACCTTTCAAACAGTTAACAGTCAGATCGTTTGAGCGAGCGTGAATACCAACCACTTGGCCTTCGTATACTTCAGCGGCGTGGCCGATAAAGAGACGACCGCGATCTTGCAGACCGAACAGTGCGAAGGTCAGAGCCTTACCCGTTGCGTTAGAGATCAATACGCCGTTAGCGCGTTGACCGATATCGCCACCTTTGTGCGGACCATAATGGTCGAATGAGTGATAAATTAGACCAGTACCAGAAGTCGCTGTCATAAACTCAGTTTGGAACCCGATTAAACCACGGCTTGGGATGATGAAGTCGATACGTACACGACCTTTACCATCAAGCTGCATGTCTTTCATTTCAGCTTTACGGGTACCTAATTTCTCGATTACTGTGCCTTGATCTTCTTCTTCAACGTCAACAGTCAACGTTTCAAATGGTTCACACAGTTCACCGTCGATAGTTTTCAGAATAACTTCTGGACGTGATACGGCTAACTCGTAACCTTCACGACGCATGTTTTCAATCAAGATTGATAAATGCAATTCACCACGGCCAGATACACGGAAGCGATCTGGACTTTCTGTTTCTTCAACACGCAGTGCCACGTTGTGGACTAATTCTGTTTGCAGACGCTCCAGAATGTTACGTGAAGTCACATACTTACCTTCTTTACCTGCAAAAGGTGAAGTATTAACTTGGAAAGTCATGGTCAGAGTAGGTTCATCAACAGTCAAAGGTGGCATAGCTTCTACTGCACCAACGGCACAGATAGTGTCAGAAATTTTCAGCTCGCCTAAACCAGTGATAGCAACGATGTCGCCAGCGTTAGCAATTTCAACTTCAGTACGGTCTAGACCCATGTAACCTAATACTTGGCCCATTTTACCGTTACGAGTTTTGCCATCAGCGCCAATAATAGTCACTTGTTGGTTCGTTTTAACGCTACCACGCTTGATGCGGCCAATACCGATAACACCCACGTATGAGTTGTAGTCGATTTGCGAAATTTGCATCTGGAACGCGCCTTCGGCGTCAGCATCTGGGAAAGATACTTTTTCAACGATAGTTTGGAACAGCGGCGTCATATCATCGCTCGCTACATCCGGATCTAAAGTTGCAAAACCGTTTAACGCAGAAGCGTAAACGATTGGGAAATCTAGCTGCTCGTCAGTTGCACCTAAGTTATCGAACAGGTCGAATACTTGGTCAATAACCCAATCTGGGCGTGCACCTGGACGGTCAATTTTGTTGATAACAACGATTGGCTTTAGGCCTTGAGCAAACGCTTTCTTCGTTACGAAGCGAGTTTGTGGCATTGGACCGTCAACGGCATCAACTAGCAATAATACTGAGTCAACCATAGACAGAACACGCTCAACCTCACCACCGAAATCGGCGTGGCCTGGGGTATCAACGATGTTAATACGGTAGTCGTTCCACTTGATGGCAGTATTCTTTGCCAGAATCGTGATCCCACGTTCCTTTTCAAGATCGTTGGAGTCCATCACCCGCTCAGTGGCTTCTCCTCGGGTTGCAAGGGTGCCTGACTGTGACAGCAACTTGTCTACCAGGGTCGTTTTGCCATGGTCAACGTGTGCAATAATGGCGATGTTACGTAAATTCTCTAGCACGGATAAACCTCTTACCATCAAACAAAAATAGGGATATTTCAGTAATTCGTTATGGTGATCGAGCTCGATCTACCACAATAAAAAGCGTGCCATTCTACTCCAGAGCGGCCTTGGCGCACAGGATTATTTTTGAACACTTATAAAACAATTCGCCAATCCTTGGGTAATTTCCGCCAATCATCCACTGAATGAAATCCTCTATAGCCAGAGTTAACGCTCTGTTTAATTGCCATATTCGTAGGAAAAATCCGAGTTAAGCAGCTGAATTTGCTATTTTTCGTATTCAATGTTAGCACTGCTAATGTCGATTTAAGCATCAGTAAAATCGACTTAGATACAGAGAAATTACCACGTGAACACACTGCAATAAATTCTGCGGCACACTTAATCTAACGTTCATGTTGGCGTTTACACCCGATGGCATTAAGACTCACTTCATTGTCACGGGATACCTTTTTACGCATCACTGATTTCACTTGGCCTGTGAACAGCAAAGACATTTCGCACATGAGAACGAACTCTTTCCTAATAATATGATAATAAACCACTATTGGATTGATAATGCGTGGCATAGTTGGACAGACTAGCGTGGTTTTATGACAATTATGCGGCGGTTATGGTGGTGATAAATAGTCTCGTGCAGTGCTGCAAGTATGTGTGAGCTTCACAGAGGCGGTACTTACTGAGATAGTGAAAGCCAAAGCGTTATTGCCATCTCAGTGCCATATAAGCGGTGCATGTTATCGCTGTGCATCCCAGCTTAAGGTTTGCATGAATCAATTCAGTGCGCACCAAAATGGAGTAATGCACCAAAATGCCACAGACAAAAGCACTATTATGGTGCACACGCGAATCCAATTAAGTGCAACAAAGATTTTAAACCATGTTAATCAGTAAGTTAAATTATTGGCATGGATATCGCTTTATAGCTCGTAAGTTTGGCTCAAGATAAATCACTTGAGTTAAAAGATTATAGAAGGGGCATCCCTTTACCCTACCGGAGGCTTGAGAATGTCAGTTGAATCAGTTTTAAAGCAACTTGAAGAATTAGAAGTTAAGTTCGTTGATTTACGTTTTACCGACACTAAAGGTAAAGAGCAGCACGTATCTATTCCTTCTCATCAGGTAGATGCTGATTTCTTCGAAGACGGCAAAATGTTTGACGGTTCTTCTATCGCAGGTTGGAAGGGCATTAACGAATCAGACATGGTACTGATGCCAGATCCAACGACATTCGTACTGGATCCTTTCACCGAAGAAACCACAGCGCTGATCCGTTGTGACATTCTTGAACCCGGTACTATGACAGGTTACGACCGTGACCCACGCTCAATTGCTAAAAAAGCAGAAGCTTACCTGATCTCTACTGGTATCGCTGATACTGTATTGATTGGACCAGAACCAGAATTCTTCCTATTTGACGATGTCCGTTTCGGTACTGACATGTCAGGTTGTTTCGTTAAGATCGACGCTAAAGAAGCGGCTTGGAACTCAGGCACTAGCTACGAAGGCGGCAACACAGGTCACCGTCCATTTGTTAAAGGCGGTTACTTCCCAGTTGCACCGGTTGATTCATCACAAGACCTACGTAGCGCTATGTGTTTAGTGCTCGAAGAAATGGGCCAAGTGGTTGAAGCGCATCACCACGAAGTGGCGACTGCAGGTCAAAACGAAATCGCCACTCGCTTCAACACCTTGACTAAGAAAGCGGATGAAATCCAAATTCTGAAGTACGTAGTGCACAACATGGCACACGCTTACGGTAAGACGGCGACTTTCATGCCTAAACCCATCGTTGGTGACAACGGTAGCGGCATGCACGTTCACCAATCTCTGGCGAAAGACGGTGTTAACTTGTTCGCTGGCGACAAATACGCAGGTTTAAGTGAAACGGCTCTGTACTACATAGGTGGTATCATCAAGCACGCTCGCGCGCTGAACGCTTTCACTAACCCAAGCACTAACTCTTACAAGCGTTTAGTGCCACACTTTGAAGCACCTGTTATGTTGGCCTACTCTGCCCGTAACCGCTCTGCATCAATCCGTATTCCAGTGGTACCAAGCCCTAAAGGCCGTCGTATCGAAGCACGCTTCCCTGATCCACATGCAAACCCATACTTAGGTTTCGCAGCGCTGCTGATGGCGGGTCTTGACGGTATCCAAAACAAGATCCACCCAGGTGAAGCGATGGACAAAGATCTGTACGATCTGCCTCCAGAAGAAGCGGCTGAAATCCCACAAGTGGCAACGTCATTAGAAAACGCCCTTGAAAATCTGCAAGCTGACCATGAGTTCCTGACAAAAGGCGGCGTGTTCAGTGAAGATTTCATCCAATCTTATATCGTACTGAAAACAGCAGAAGCTGAGCGCGTAGCACGTACAACTCACCCACTTGAGTTTGAAATGTACTACAGCCTGTAATGGCTAGCGCTATACAACCGGCTCGCTTTATGTAATTGATACAGAAAATATAAAAGCCTCGATAGCAACGCTATCGGGGCTTTTTGTATTTTGAAGGTATATACAACTTTGATTCTGATTCAATCATCGCGTTGTTCTCTAAATAGGCATCATCGCCAACCACTCTTTTATCATTCATAGAAGGCACGCCAGACACCGCGGCAACAGCAGCAACAATAGAGATAGATGGTTAAAAACCGATTTAAACTATACGAGGGTGCGGCATAAAACCACCCATATAGTCGGAAGTTAACTACCGCGCCATTATTGTTAAGTGTCCAAGCTTTATTCAACTAGGCTGGGGATTGTCAGGGGTAAAATCTGCCAGTTGGGCAGGTTCGCCTGACTCAAATGACGCAAATGTTACGCCATCTAACACGCGCTCATTTTTAAATACACGGATTTCAGAATCAGGTAACTGCGTCATTAGCAATGACAAGATAGTGTGCATCTTATCCAATGGGCAATGAAGACGAATGCTTGCGCGTAAGCCCATTGTTCGTACATCCGATTGGCAGGCAATAAATGGACGATTCCGCGTTACCTTAATCAAATGACGATGCCCATTTTTTATAGGACTCTCGTAAGTAGTCTCTATATTTTTAAAACCGGTGAAGAAAAATGCCATCACAGCAAAACCACCCGCGCCGACCAAGGCGGCCGGGCCTAAAAAGGCCACCCCGACAATACAAACCACCCCCCCAAACCAAGCCAGCCCCCGCACTACCGCGTAGGCAGCATCCGGTATAACGTCATGATAGGTGGTAACTAACCCCTCGGTGGTAAGCCGATAATTGTACTGTTTGTCAGCCAACCAGAGGTAGCGCATAAATGGCCCAAAAATCATCGCTATGATGAGAAAATAATACCATTGCTCAAATCCATACCAGTATGTCACCAACCCAACTAGAGCCGTAATCCCGCACGGAATAAGGACCATGATCCACCCAATGCCATACACAGTCGCTACCTTAATATCCCACTCATAGAGGGTGGGCGCCTCACGCACCCGCTGCTGACGCAGCTTATTGAGCCGGTCTTGCTCCTCTTGGGGTAATTGCAGGTACTCACTGCGCGGCAGGTCTTCATACCGACTGTCGTCCAACGGTTGTGTCTCTTGCTCTGTCGACGCCAACTGCTGCGGCGCTGCTCTCTTATTCATATAGCTATTCCTTTGCTGTACCCACGGACTGCACGGTCATCGTTAACCTACCCACACAGCTCGTACTTAATGTTTTCTCACCCTTGACGACCTTGCCGCTAAAAAGTCTGTTAGCATCTTGGTGGCAAAGCTGTCACTGATGGACACCGAGTCTCGCGCCAATAACAGGCGCGAGAAAAAACGTTAACTGGGCTGGGTATTGTCAGGGGCAAAATCTGATAGTTGGGCTGGTTTGCCTGACTCAAATGACGCAAATGGTACGCCATCTAACACGCGCTCATTTTTAAATACACGGATTTCAGAATCAGGTAACTGCGTCATCAGCAATGACAAGATAATGTGCATCTTATCCAATGGGCAATGAAGACGAATGCTTGCGCGTAAGCCCATTGTTCGTATATCCGATTGGCAGGCAATAAATGGACGATTCCGCGTTACCTTAATCAAATGACGATGCCCATTTTTTATAGGACTCTCGTAAGTAGTCTCTACATTTTTAAAACCAGTAAAGAAAAATGCCATCACGGCAAAACTTCCTGCACCGACCAAGGCGGCCGGGCCTAAAAAGGCCACCCCGACAATACAAACCACCACTCCAAACCAAGCCAGACCCCGTACTACCGCGTAGGCGGCATCCGGAATAGCGTCATGATAAGTGGTGACCAGCCCCTCGGTGGTGAGCCGATAATGGTACTGTTTGTCTGCAAACCAGAGGTAACGAGCAGATAGGCACATAATTAGAGCCATGATGATTAACCCTATACCCAAGCTAGTATCGCCAGATAGCAAATAGCTCCCTATAAGTGCTAAACAGCCACACGGGATCAGGAAGGTTAACCAAAATAGACCATAGACAGTCGCCACCCGAATATCCCACTCATAAAGGGTGGGCGCCTCACGCACGCGCTGCTGACGTAGCTTATTGAGCTGGTCTTGCTCCTCTTTGGGTAATTGCAGGTACTCACTGCGCGGCAGGTCTTCATACCGACTGTCGTCCAACAGCTTTGTCTCTTGCTCTGTCGACGCCAACTGCTGCGGCGCTGCTCTCTTATTCATATAGCTATTCCTTTGCTGTGCCCACAGTACTGCATGGTCATCTTTAACCTACCCACACGGCTTGTACTTAATGTCTTCTCACCCTTGACGACCTCGCCGCTAAAGGTCTGTTAGCCTGCATCCAGATAATGGTCGTAATTAGCGCCAGTAACAGGCGCGAGAAAAAACGTTAACTGGGCTGGGTATTATCAGGGGTAAAATCTGACAATTGGACTGGTTCGCCTGACTCAAATGACGCAAATGGTACGCCATCTAACACGCGCTCATTTTTAAATACACGGATTTCAGAATCAGGTAACTGCGTCATCAGCAATGACAAGATAATGTGTATCTTATCCAATGGGCAATGAAGACGAATACTTGCGCGTAAGCCCATTGTTCGTACATCCGATTGGCAGGCAATAAATGGACGATTCCGCGTTACCTTAATCAAATGACGATGCCCATTTTTTATAGGACTCTCGTAAGTAGTCTCTATATTTTTAAAACCAGTAAAGAAAAATGCCATCACGGCAAAACCACCCGCGCCGACCAAGGCGGCCGGGCCTAAAAAGGCCACCCCGACAATACAAACCACCACCCCAAACCAAGCCAACCCACGCACTACCGCATAGGCTGCATCCGGAATCGCATCATGATAGGTGGTAACTAACCCCTCGGTGGTGAGTCGATAGTGGTACTGTTTGTCGGCCAACCAGAGGTAGCGGATAAATGGCGCAAAAATCAGTGCCATGAAAAAAAAACCATACCATTGGTCAGACTCATACCAGTACGCCACCAAGCCAATCAGCACCATTATCCCGCAGGGAATAATGACAACGAGCCACCCCATGCCATACACGGTCGCTACCCTAATATCCCACTCATAGAGGGTGGGCGCCTCACGCACCCGCTGCAGACGTAGCTTATTGAGCCGGTCTTGCTCCTCTTGGGGTAATTGCAGGTACTCACTGCGCGGCAGATCTTCATACCGGCTGTCGTTCAACGGTTGTGTGTCTTGCTCTGTCGACGCCGACTGCTGCGGCGCTGCTTTATTGTTCATCCTGTTACCTCTCGGTAGACTCTACTTGTAGCGTGGTCATCGCTAAGCAGTAAATCCAGCCATCCATTTTAAATCAGCAACATAATATGCTCTCGGCCTACCCTCAAGCGAATATTTACTGAAGCAGTTTTAAGGAAAGTAATAAAAGTAGCTAGATGGCCAGTGAGGGAAGTGGAGACTGATTTTAAAGAGTATGTTCAAAACTCATCTGAGTTCTGCGAGGGCACGGCATACAAACCTCCATGATTAATACCAATCCAAAACAATAGTCGCCGTTAACAACTAGGTTATTGAGGTTGGTTGTATCTCGTTTCTGTTGATGAATAATTGACAGATATAATCATATAGTTAGAATGCCAAGCTGTTGAAACAGAACAGGTTGGCGTCAAATGAAACCTGATCTGGTTCCACATCACTAACGCTCTCAGTTGATCAAGTGAGTAGATCATACCGAAGCAATGCAGTTTTTCACATATAAACAATGGAGTGGTTATGCGTTGGTTGACTTGGTTGGTCGTGTGCTGTTCTCTCACGGGATGCGCAACGATAACGTCGAGGATGGGAGAAGATTCAACTTGGGGCCACTCTTTCTCAAGTGTGCAAACGGCTGTTGATAATGGCGAGGAGTGTATGATGATCTCCGCGTTAGCGGCCCCACCCTTGCTGCTCTTTACCATCCCGCTGACACTCGTTGATATGAGCAGTGCGTTGATCATCGATACTGTTATGCTACCTGCAGATTTAGCGATCACGCCCAGCGATCCCAAGCTCCACACCCCGCGACCTATGGTCTGCCGCTATGACTATAAGATTTAAGCATGATCGCACCCAATAAATAACCTCAAGTTGCCCGTGTGGCGGTGAATTAACGCCGGCATACGGGAACGACCATGTCGCGGTTTGCCTCCCAGAGTGTTGTGCCTTGTTAGCTGTAATTACGTGGTACAACTTAGCCTAGCAAGCCATTTTAAATCATTTAAGTTAGCGATTTGCTTTAATCACATCAAGTAACAACTTGATATCAGCCATATTGTTATAAATATGCGGAGAAATCCGGATCCCCATACTGCGGGCGTCGACACTAATATTCGCGTTCGCCAATGCCGTCATCATTTGATGTTGCTGTTTACCAAACTGCAGAATAAGCGTGCCGCTGCGCTTTTCAGTATCCCGCGGCGACACAAACTCATGGTCGAGCTCTTGTGCCACGGCATCAATCAATTGCTGATTGTATTTACGCAGCAACGGAGTACCTAAACCAGCAAGATAATGAATGCTATGGGTGGCAATGGCATAAGGCGCGATTGATGGTGTCCCTCCCCAAAAGCGCAGTGCGGAATGCTGGTAACGAAAATCATGGATATCAAATTCGAACGGATTCTCGTGGCTAAACCAACCCACATCTTTAGGCTGACAACTCTCCAATATGGCGGGATTAACCCAAAGATAAGCAGCACCAGGGCCGCCGCAGAGCCATTTCACACTCGAACCGATTAAAAAATCGGGTTGTAGGCGCGCGAGATCCAGCGGAATAATCCCCGCCGATTGCGCGACATCCACTAAGCTCAAACAACCTCGCTCACGGGCTATAGTGAAAATATTGGCTAATGGCGCCTGCTGCCCCGTATTCGAGTAAGCATGGCTGACAAACACCAGATCCACATCGCGGCTGATATGCGTATCCCACACATTAGGGTCGGTGATATCGAGCCCTTTAGGAATAAAGCGTACTTCGCAACTGGCAGGCAGCGCTTTTTTAAGGGCAAAACCCATGCTGGGGAAATCAATCTCACTCATTAACACAACGGCGTGTTCGCGGTTCAATCTGTCGAGGGACATGACAATTTTAGTCAGCGCACTGGAAAGATTGACCTGAGGGCAAAAATCCTTTTGGTGGCCGTTAAATAGTTTAGATAAAGCAAAGGTAAAATCATCAATCACACCCAGCCACTGGCCCCAAGGTTCACGCCCCGACTCCTGCCAAGGCGCAAAAAAGGCTTCTTTAAAGACCTGCTCGGTCGATTTTAATGGCCGGCCAACGGAATGGTTTAATAGATATCCTGGACCTGCTAGGTAAAAGTCCTTTTTAAAATCTTCAAACATAGTGTTATCTCAAACTCTCTTTTAGTTTTTTAATATCACAATAACGAGTCCGAATATCGCTGCGCTGAGCGGCGGCGCGTCTGTCTCTGAGTCGCTCCAATGAGCCGAGTAGCACATGCAGTGGCGGACCACTGGCGGTGACTTTAGCTAAATGCTGCTGCTCCATACTTGTCGAAGGCTCAGCAATATATTTAGTCACTAACTCATTATGGTGCTGAATCGCAGTCTCGCCATGTAATTCGCAGACTTCGATGAAGAGTCGCAAGTTTTCTTGATACCAATCTTGGGTTGAGCAGTCTTTTGCCTGCAGGAAGTCATCCATCAAATTCGGCCGACGCATGCACTCGCGCAATATCTGCTGATCCTCTGGCATCATGTATAAAAACTTGTCCACCAGCATTTGCGAATAAGAAGCTTCGTTTGCAAAACAGAGACCTAGCGTTAAATCGATGACATTAATCCCAGCAAAATCCCCTGCATTGGCGCCGCGATAAATGACCGAGCCCACCCGATAAGGTTTGTAGTAAGGGCGAACACAGTAAAAGAAACGGTCAGTATCTAATCGGTTAAATAATTGAGTATTCGACTCAATCACATCTTGCAAGGCCTGTTTAGCGACTCGCAGTAAATCGTGGCTGATGGGATGGGAAATGCCCAAAGGCTGGATCTTCAATAGGGCATCGGCGGCGCGTTTATAGGCCAAAATGCCTTTAGTATTGTAATCCACAAACAGCTTTTCGGCGCTCAGATCGGTAAAGCGCTTATAAATGCCATTGTGGGCACGATTGTGCGTGGTTAAATGTGCGGTGGCAAAGCGCGGCGTGACGCCTATTGAAGCGCCAATATGCATGGCGAGCGCAGAAGCCTCAGCTAATGGCGATGTCGTTTCCCGCGAGGGCTCGGTAATTTCATGGCGCCGACAGGCCGCCATATACAAGCCCACATTGCCGAGTAAATCGAAGGCACTGTCGAAACCTTCATCAGTATTCCCCTCATCGAGCAAGGTCTTAATCAACTCTCGCCCTTCGCTCTCCAGCGCCAACTTAGCTTCTGCGCCGATATCGAGCACATTGGCCCGATCTGTTTGTTGGTAGTAAAGCTGTTCTAGCTCGGAATTGAGTTCCACAAAGCGGCTGCGGATCCAATCATCAAAGGCTTCGGTATTAAAGGTGGCAGGTTTCACGGGCTTATCCTTGAGTATTGTTATCGTTCTTTTAAACGGAGTGAGCTCAAAGCGTTAGCCCAATCCGTAAAACTCGTAACCAGAATGCAACTTATCGCCACGTGTTTCTAGCGTTAGGTCAAATTTCCGAAAAAACTAATGCCATTTTTTATTTACACCATGCGCCAGCGCAATTTTTCAAACACTTTTACTCCGCAGAATGTTCCTGAAGACACTCATCACTCAACTAATAGCTAAGCGGTAAGTTCCGCAGAGGTAAATCGGATGATTTTAATGGAATTTATAGTAGTGCTTAGCTGCCTACTGCTAGGTACCCGCTACGGCGGCATGGGACTAGGCCTCATCAGCGGTATTGGCTTATTTTTACTGATTTTTGTTTTCGGTTTAGCGCCGGGGCAACCGCCAGTGCAAGTTATGCTAACCATACTTGCAGTCATTGGCTGTGCAGCCGTATTGCAAACCGCGGGTGGATTAGATGTGATGATGCAGTATGCCGAGCGCTTACTGCGCCGTCATCCACAATACATCACGATTCTAGCGCCGCTGACCACGTGGACGCTGACCTTCCTTTGCGGTACTGGCCATGTGGTTTACACCATGTTCCCGATTATTTCCGATATCGCGCTGAAGAAAAATATTCGCCCAGAGCGCCCAATGGCGGTGGCATCTGTCGCTTCACAAATGGCGATTTGTGCTTCGCCCGTATCGGTGGCAGTGGTGTCTATGGTGTCGATTCTGGCATCACAACAGGGTGTAGGCCGCGCTTACAATCTGCTCGAAATTTTAATGGTGTCAGTGCCAGCATCGCTTTGCGGTGTCATGGCGGCTGCACTTTGGAGTCTGCGTCGTGGTAAAGATTTAGATAAAGATGAAGAATTTCAAGAACGCATAAAAGATCCAGTCCAAAGAGCCTTTATCTATGACAAGAGCGAAACCCTGTTAAATCAAAAATATCCGAAGGAAGCTTACTGGGCAACGGGGATTTTCTTCACCGCTATCGCTGCTGTGGTACTGTTAGGTTCATTTAGTGAATTGCGTCCCGCCTTTGACGTTAAAGGTAAGTCGACCTTACTCTCGATGAACTTAGTGATCCAGATGATGATGTTAATTGCAGGTGCTTTTATTCTGATGACCTGTAAAGTCAAACCGACCAACATCTCTAATGGCCCCGTTTTTAAAGCGGGCATGGTAGCAATTTTCTCAGTATTTGGTGTGGCTTGGATGAGTGATACTTTCTTCATCAGCCATATGGATGTACTGCAGGAAAACCTGTCCCATGTAGTACAAAGCCAGCCTTGGACCTATGCCTTAGTGCTGTTTCTCATCTCTAAGCTTGTAAATAGCCAAGCGGCAGCACTCACTGCAATCGCACCTATGGGACTCGCCTTAGGGGTCGATCCAAAACTCTTAATCGCCTTCCTCCCTGCAAGCTACGGTTATTTCGTGCTACCAACCTATCCAAGTGATCTAGCCTGTATCGGCTTTGACCGTTCAGGTACGACTAAAATAGGTAAGTTCATTATTAACCACAGCTTTATCATTCCAGGCTTTATCGGTGTAGCGACAGCATCGGCTGTCGGTTATCTACTCGCAACCGCTTTACTCTAACCGCCAAAATAACAAAGGCCGCTGATGCGGCCTTTGTTTTAGATAACCTTAGATCACCCAAAAGTATTAACCTGTGCCAATATAAAACCCATACCCTAGACGTCCATGTTCTTCAGAACATAAAATACGCAGCCCGAAAGTGAGATAAGTATCTTACTCAACAACTCTTTTTAGCTTGCCGTACTAAAGATGATTAGACGCTTATCCATTCTATTAGCATTTTTCACGATACTGATGGGGCTCGTATACTGTGCCTACAGTCTGATAACTCGGATTAACTTTAATTCCCACCATCAAGTAGGAGAAGTCATCGACACTCTAAACGGGGTTAATATCTATTATAACGGAGGAGTTAATACCCATTCAGGACGCAACCTATCTATAGATGGTTATAACTTAGGTATTCAATATCAATGTGTTGAATTTGTTAAGCGCTACTTTTACCAACGCTACCAGCATAAAATGCCTGACGCTTTAGGCCATGCTAGAGACTTTTTTGATAACAAGTTAAGCGATGGCATGTGGAATGAAAAACGCGCTATGCGGCAATACACTAATGCGAGTCAGACCAAACCTATGCAGGATGATCTACTCGTGTTTTCTCCATGGATATTTAACCCCTATGGTCACGTTGCGATCATTGCCTCAGTTACCGATAGCAGTATTGAAATTGCTCAACAAAATCCCGGCCCCTTTGGCCCATCACGCGAACGGTTGGCATTAATTCAACAAAACGGTCTCTGGTATATTGATGCGCCTCGAGTAAAAGGTTGGTTAAGATGGCAGGCCCCAGAAATCACGGCATCCCCGATAGCAGAATCCGCAAATACGCCATTCACCAGTAAAGTTCACTGAGAAATAACAATAATGTCAGTATTAACTTGGATTAAACAACGCCTTGCGCGTAATAGTGATAGCCTCGAGCAATCTAGGCCACAAACTGAGTTACACACTGTTTTTCATCAAACCCAGATGCCCAATATCAGCTTGCCAATCATACAAACCTATCCACTCGTTGTACCTATGGACAGAGCAGATATTTTTGCTTATCAATTGCATTGCTTGCTGACTTACCAAGGGAAAGAGGCCTTAAACACTTTACTTAGCCAGGCAGGCTTTAACATATTGCCCGAGCAAACGGTCAACTTTAACGGTTTTATCGAACATCCAACCCAAGCGACCTGCGTATTACTGAACCAATATGACGATTTTGCGGGTGTGTGCATAACCTTAGTGACCAATGACAAACCCTTGCTAGAAGCATTAATCAGATTCAAATCCACCCCGCCCAATCCATGGGAAAGCTTTCCTAATATCGATCCCGATACCCTCGGCAGTCTTCAAGGTAATATCGACTTTTGGTGCAGCTATTTTTGGCGCCCCTATTGGCTATCACTCTCAGAAACTGAGCGCTTGCAATATCCTGAAAATTGGCGGGAATTTAGCGAGTTTCATTAAAACTTAAGGTACGCAAACACTTAATGCAGGATAAAAAATGAAATTGAAATATGTTGGATTAGCACTGACGTTACTGCTACTTGGTGGTTATCTGATCCCTGAGTCACCCGCGATCCCAGTAAAAGGTGCCAGCAGTAAAGATTGGAACAGCCAAACCTTTTGGTATGAACCTTGGGGTCCATCGGGCGTTCACAAGGGGATAGATATTTTCGCCGCCAAAAACACCGCAGTGATTGCGCCAACGCCTATGCTGATCTTGTATCGAGGTGACTTCTTCAAAGGAGGAAATGTGGTGGTTGGTTTAGGTCCTAAATGGCAAATTCATTACTTTGCCCATTTAGCCCAAATTGAATCAGCCACAGGATTGATTACCTACCAAGGTGACACTTTGGGCACTGTCGGCGATACGGGCAATGCACAAGGTAAACCGCCCCATTTGCACTATTCCATTTTGAGCTTATTGCCTAAACCTTGGCTGATGGATACTTCAACCCAAGGTTATAAAAAGGCCTTTTATCAAAACCCTATCGAGTATTTAACTGCACTATAGGCTTAACTACTTACTTTAATCAGCTTATTGGCAGTGCAATATCAAGCTGAGGTTCTGCGGTTTTTGATGGGGTCTTATGCTCAACTGCCGCAGCTAATGCTTCTCTCTCTGCCTTCGCAATATATTTAGGTTTATTGCTAGATTGCAGTTTGGCATTGGCCTTTTTTGCCTTGCTCTTCAAGGTTTGATTAATCTTCTTTTTACGGTTCATCAGAGTACCAATGCGAGATACGGTATAAAGGGGCGCGATTATAGCCTTCCATCAACACGCCAGACAATCGAAAGCACTAAGGCAAACGCGTGATCCAATCAAATAATCAAACCTGCGACTAAAGCATAGGTCAGCCTAAATCAAAGACAAATGCCAAACAAGGTAATGCCTTACCGACATGAACTCGCACTATATGCATGGCCTTTAGGGTAAAATCTATCTATACCGAGTGCTGTGTCGCAATTTATTCATACTGTCGTCAAATCATGCAATTTCCTGTATGGCGTGACTAGACAAGCTGTAATTCCTCCCCTAAAATCGCGAATAATAAAAATCGTTATCATTTGTAATACAGTTTAATGGAATATTAACCTATGCCAAGGGAGCCGGTGTAACAAACTCATTCGCCCTTAGCTGGAAGTTATATGACATTCAAAACCTCGTTTGTTGCTTTAGCCGTATTCGCAGCGTTAACCCAATCCGCTGCGGCCCAAGATGCCACCGACAACAGTCCAAACAACAAAAATAAAGACATAGAAAAAATCACTGTCACCGCAAGTCGAATGGATAAATCCCCCAGCTCGATCCCCAATACTGTCACTATCATTGACCGTGCCCAATTAGAAGAACAGTTCCGCACCACTAAAGATTTATCGACTATTATCGGTAACTTAGCGCCTAGCTTTTCACCGAGCCGCCAGAAGATGAGTAACACAGGTGAAACCCTGCGTGGTCGTCCGCCATTGATTATGATCGACGGCGTGCCTCAATCGAACCCACTTCGCAGTGGTGGTAGAGAAGGACAAACCATAGATCCTGCCATGATTGAGCGCATCGAAATCATTCACGGCGCCAATGCAATGCACGGTCTCGGTGCCCAAGGCGGCATCATCAACTACATCACTAAAAAGCCAACAGGCGACAGCGAACAAGTTGCTAGTTTCGATGTCACAGTGCCTGATTCAATGAAATCCAATGGCTTAAGCTTTGGTGCTAGCTATGCGTTTTCTGGCGAGTCAGAATTTATCGACATGATAGGTTCGGTTAGCTACCGCAATAATGGCGTCTATTACGATGCTAACCATAACGTAGTGGGTGTCGACACGACTCAAGGCGAGTCGATGGACAGTCAAAGCAAAGACTTCTTCATCAAGCTTGGCCATAACTTCGATGAGTCTCGCCTTGAATTAATGGTTAACCATTACAATGCAGACAACAATGGCGATTGGATGCCCGTTGCAGGTGACAAGCCCAATGGTGTACCCACAGGTGCAGTTAAAGAAACTCAGCCATGGGAAGCCGCCAACAACCAAGTGACCACCACAAGTTTGACTTACACCCATGCCAACATTGGTGGCCAACAACTTAACCTACAACTCTTTAATCAAGATTTTAAAGCGGTTTATGGTGGCGGCTGTTTCGACAGTTTCTACGATCCATCCTTCGAAGGTAGCGACCAAGTGATCCAGTGCGGTGTCGGCAGTAAAGGCGAAAGCTTATACTACGAGCAATCGCGTAATGCTTCAGTTAAATGGGGTTTAAAAAGCTCATTGATTGCTAAAGATATTGCGGGTTCAGGGATTGATGCGGCCTACGGTGTCGACCTTTTCCGCGATACCACAGAGCAAGACTTAGTAAAAACTGGCTTTTCATGGGTTCCCGAAAGTACCTATGACAACGTTGCGCCATACTTGCAGTTAGATTATGACTTAATTGAAAATTTAACCTTATCGACTGGTGTTCGTTACGAACATGCCGAGTTAAGTGTCGATGACTACAAAACCCTATGGGGTGCAGGCAATAAGCAAATTGCGGGCGGTTCAGCCACCTTCGATGAAACCTTATTTAACGTCGGTATCTCTTATAAAATCACTCCTGACATTCGCGTTTATACCAGCTATAACCAAGGTTTTGGCATGCCGGATATCGGCCGAATTCTGCGTGATGGTAAAAGCTTCCCCGGCGATAATCCCAGCATAGATGGCTCACTGGCGCTCACACCGATCGTCACAGATAACGTTGAAGTCGGCGCCGATTACCAAGGTAAATACTTAAGCGCTAAGCTAGCTTACTATCGTTCCGCTACTGATTTTGGCTCACGTTTGGCCTTAAATAGTGATGGTTTCTACGACGTGAAGCGCGAAAAGAGTGTGATCGATGGTATTGAAGCCAATGTCACCGCCTACATTACCAGCAATGATGATCTCGGCATGAATATCGCCTTCCAGCAGGGCGAATACGATTCAAATGGTGATAGCCAAGTCGATACCGATACCGATACCGATCTCGATGGTGCAAATATTTCACCAAACCGTATCAACCTGTTCTGGACCCATAACTTCGATAATGAAATGTCGACCCGCGTTCAAGCCAATTACTACATGGACCGCGATTTTAAAAACGCGGCGGGCAATAAGTATGCAGAGTTTGATGGCTACACGACAGTCGATGCTTCCTTCTCAATGCCGCTTTACACTGGCACCCTGAGCCTAGGTTTGCAAAATCTATTTAATAAGGATTATTTCAATTATTACTCACAAACCATGGGTACAAATGATCGTTATTTCAAAGGGATGGGACGTACTGCAGCAATAGGCTACACCTTGCCTTTCTAAGTGAAAGGCCCATTTTGTGTCTAGTCCTGAAATAAGTTGACACTTATTTCCACCTAAAACGCCTGATGAACCTCATCGGGCGTTTTGTATTTTAAGGCCAAATGGGGCCGTCGTTGATTATAGATGGCGACCGCTTCTGCCACCATCTGTCGTGCCTCCTTCAGCGTTGCTGGCTTATGTGTTAAAAACTCCTGCTTCAATATGCCATTTACTCGCTCTGCTAACGCATTTTGATAGCAGTCATATCCGTCTGTCATTGAGCATGTCACACCATGATGAGTGTGAACCGCTTGATAAGCGTTTGAGCAGTATTGTATTCCTCGGTCTGAGTGGTGTATCAGCGGTTTACCTTTGTCTTGCCGCTGCCTCAGTGCCTGTTTGTACGCTGTTAGCACACCATCTGTTTTGAGATTATCATCAACATGATAGCCCACGATTTTTCGTGACCAGGCATCGGTCACCAGGCTTCAGTAGGCTTCATTATCTTGCAGTGGCAGATAGGTAATATCAGCCACCCAGACTTGTTCTGAGCGAGTGATGTCCACTGTTGCTCACTGGGCTTAAGCCAGTTGGGATGACACCTAAATCGATGATGACTGTGAGTCGTTTTATGGTACGCCCGTTTAGGCGCGACCAACAAACGATGCGCTCTGAGGCTGCTAAATAACCGGTCTCGCCCAATCACTATTTGATGCGATTTATTCAGTAAATACTGTAACTTGCGTGTACCTATTCGAGGTTGAAACAAGCGTTCATATTGCACCGTTTGCAATACATGTTGCTCCCTCTGCTCTGATATTTTTTGCCGCTGACATTGCTGATAATACGCCTGACGCTAATCCCGAGGTAGCGGCAGCATTGGGTGACGCGATACCCTATGGCCGTTTTTTCTTGGAGCGTTTCGCGCGTGGCTTTTTTACGACAGAAATCCCGTAGTCAGTGCTAAGTTTTTCGACAATGGCTTCGAAGAACGCGGCTTTCATGCGGGTATCCTCAAGTTCGGCTTCGAGTGCTTTTATCTTTTGCTCGGGAGTGAGAGTGGTGGGCTCAGTCATTAAATATCCTCGCATTGATGTAGACGGTGTCCCTTGGGAGCAATCCAGTTTTCCATGTTTGCGAAGCCAAACTAACACGGTGGAACAACCTGGAATACCGTACTTGTCTTGGGCCTGCTTATAGGTCAGCTCGCCTTTTTCAACTTGGTCGACAACGGCCAATTTAAAAGCGAGGGAATAATCACGTTGAGTTCGTTTAATTGTTGAAGTCATCACACTCTCCAAAATGAGTTTGAAAAGTGTCAACGCTATTTAGGACGGGTCAATTGCATTTAAAAAGAGCCTAAGGGCTCTTTTTTATTGTGGCGGTTGGCAACAACAAAGCAAATAAAGCTTTGATAGGGGTCTTAACGTACTGAGTGGGCTTCTGTAGGCTAGGCGTTTGAACTTATTGAATAAAGACGAGGCAAAAAATGGGCAAAAAAAACCGTACTTCTTGTAAAAGAAAGTACGGACTTGAGCCAGAGGACTCATTTTTACCCTGAGTAACGCTAATAATTTAGCAGAGTGTCAAAAAATTGGCAAGTGACATTGTTATGGCGCTCTTCTTTTTTGCTCACAGGGTGACATATTCATAGTTTAACTAAATCAAACGATTAAGTATTTTTGGTGATAAAAGATGAAAAATACCACTCTAACGATGAAACTCAAGTGGCAAAGCTTCTGTCAAACAACTGTAATCAATAACAACAAGAATGCTTGTAGGTGGTCATATGAGAGTTTTTCCTGTCTACGCACCTAAGCTTATCGTTAAGCACGCGCGTATTTTTCTCACTGGTGTTATTTGGGTTAAAGATTTAGGACGATTGGAATTTGAGAAGGGACGGTTTTTACTGCCAAGAAAAAGCCTGCCAAAAGTGAAGCAGGCTATTTTAGAATTGAACGAACTGATCGAAGCGCAGCATCATCAAACTAATGCAGTTTAGATTTCGCTGTTTAACAAGCCAACAAGGCCAGTCACTTTTTCGTTCCAAGAAGTGAGTTCTTCTTGTAGTTGCTGGTTTTGCGCATTCAATTGTTGATTGTGCTCACTCAGCGTAGACGCTTTTTGCTTCTCTTCTTCAAGCTCCATTTTTAGAAGCTCGATAGTTTCGAGTGCAGCCTGGATTTTGGTTTCCAGTTTGGACAGTAATTCAAGGCTCATCTGGAGAGTCCTATGGTTTCTGGATGGGACTGTGATTCTAGCAGTGCCTAGAACTTAAGGAATAGCGATTCTTGCCGTTTGGTTAAAAAACACCCTATTACTGGGTTCTAAATTAAGTTTTTTTGCATTTGTTATTAACTCGTTAGTATTCTTGGTTTTATTTTTTATCGGAATGGTCCATGTCGCCTAGTTTGCTCGCCATACTCCCGCTACTGTTGACCTTAACCTTAGCCCTATTTTTACGCCGCACGCTGGTGGCGTTAGGTGTAGGTATTGTCTCTGGTGCCCTATTAATCGCCCAATTTGATCCTCTGCAAACTGGGTTGTATTTGCTTGATATCGGTGCAAAACAATTTTATGCCCAAGGCGCGTGGCAAGCGTGGCATCTCAATGTGCTGTTCGCCATGTTATTGCTCGGTAGCATGACGCAATTGTTAGCACGTGGCGGTGCCGTGGGTCAGTTTGGCGATTGGCTGTATAGCCGTATTCGTACTGAGCGTCAGGCGCGTCTTGGGGTCGTATTTCTTGGTTGGTTAGTGTTTATCGATGGGATTTTCAGTTGTCTTGCTGTCGGCCATGTGTGTCAGCCGCTCAGCCAGCGTTATGGTATTCGCCATGAGCAGCTCGCCTATTTAGTTGATTCCAATGCTTCGCCTTTATGCGCGCTATTGCCTTTCTCCAGTTGGGGCCCCTATGTGATGGCGCTTATCGCGGGGATCAGCTTTTTGCCCGTGTCGCCGCTGGAAGCCTTTATTGAGGTGGCCTTATTTAACTTTTACGCCATCGTGACCTTAGGCTTGTCCGTACTCGTCGCTTGGTATGGCGTAGGTTTTCACTCTTTTGTTGCTGTTACTGCTGTGGAATCCTCCAATACGGTCGAGGTTAAGGGAAATCCTTGGCTGCTCGCAATCCCTATGCTGACTCTGCTGTCTGCTTCAGTGGGATTAACTTTGTGGTCTGGGGCTCAGCAGGTCTCTTCTTGGGATGTGTCACTCTGGCTTGCTAAGGCTGATATTGGCGCTTCTATGCGCGATGCTTGTTTGTTGGCAACCTTAGTCACTCTTGCCATGTTAGGCTTGTCTGGGCGACGTTTAACGGCATTAGTGGGGGATTTGAGCCACGGAGTTCGCATGATCGCCTTCGCCATTGCGATTTTACTCTGCACTTGGATGATTGGCGCTGTGATCCAAGATCTTGGCGTCGCTAAATTGTTGGCTGCTTGGGCTAAGGCTTATCTTTCTCCGCACCTGCTGGTAGCGGGAATGTTTTTACTCTGCGCGATAATGGCTTTTGCGACGGGTTCAAGCTGGGGAACATTTGCAATTATGATCCCTATTGGCGCAGAGATTGCCCATAGCTTGGATCCTCATTTGTTGTTACCTGTACTGAGCGCTGTGATGGCTGGGTCGGTTTTTGGCGACCACTGCTCGCCCATTTCAGATACCAGCGTGCTCAGTGCGACCAGTTCTGGTTGCGCTCCCCATGACCATGTGGTGACTCAGTTGCCCTTTGCTTTGATCGCGGCATGCGCAGCCTTAGTCGGATTTCAATTAGTCAATTTAGCCGTGGTGACACCGTTAGTGTGGCTGGCCG
This sequence comes from Shewanella oncorhynchi, assembly GCF_030848765.1. NCBI lineage: Bacteria > Pseudomonadati > Pseudomonadota > Gammaproteobacteria > Alteromonadales > Shewanellaceae > Shewanella > Shewanella oncorhynchi. Next base: position 344,056 of record NZ_CP132914.1, on the reverse strand, counting down.
TGGTGAGCTGTAGCCTAGGATTATTTGCCTTGATGGCACGTTTTTATTCACCTTTGCCTAGATTCGTGGCGCAGACATAAAGCCAGTTTATCGCTAAAATGGCCGATTCGGTTCTTGCTGAGCCATTTATTTAAGTGCATCTGATTTAAGAGATTATCAATATGAGTATTACCCGTTTAGATGTAGGTACCCGTATGAGCAGTATAGTGATCCACCAAGGTACTGTGTATCTGTGTGGCCAAGTGGCGAAGGACAAGTATCAAGGCATCACCGAGCAAACTGTCACTATGCTTGAGGAGGTCGATACCTTGTTAGCGCAGGCGGGAAGTTCGCGTGAGCATTTACTGTCAGCGACTATTTATCTGAAAGATATGGGGGATTATGATGCGATGAATGCGGTATGGGATGCTTGGGTGCCTAAAGGCCATGCGCCAGCCCGCGCTTGTGTGCAAGCCGCTATTGCCGAGCCAGAATATTTGGTTGAAGTTTCTGTGATTGCGGCGGTTGCGGTTTAAGCGCTAAGCTATTTTTCGTACCGTTTAGAAGCCTGTTTCGATCCCTATTTCGAATCCTGTCACCGAGTGTCATGACTCGGTGAAGCTTTTCCGCAATACACCTCGTTAACTAAACCTGTATTGTTCAGCAGGTCCACTCTCTTCTAACAAAACCCTTTAGCTTAAACCTAATAAGTATTCCATTAAATGTGCAGGGACAAGCGGCGGATGATCCCCATATTGTTCTGAGAGTGCGCTGGCGATAGTCTCAATATCTTGTTGGGCTAAGCCTTGTTCGATAATGGCAAACGCCCAAGGAGCCTCGGTTTTGAGTTTGAGGAAATAAGGCGTTTCGACAAATTGTGCGAGTGAGTAAGCGGAGCCTCCTAAACCATGCCCCCAACCTTCGCTGACCTGAAAGGGTCTATCCAGGTGTGCCATATCAAATTCAATGAGATGAGGGTATTGGCCGTTATGCCCACCGATCCAGTGACCGATTTCAACCGATAAAATCATAGTTGCCATGTTATATCCTTTGCTAGGGTTGCTTGGCCGCAATGAGTACTCGGCTAAATTCAGCATTAGGCTCGAGGGGTGTGATGGCGGCGATATGGTCGAGTCTAAGGGATTGTTTAGTTTGTTGCAGTTGGATGATAAGCCACTCAGTTTTGTCGGCTCTTGTCTGCGTGGTGATAGCTTTACCTTGGCATTGGGTGCCATCAATAAGCTCAATGTTGAGTTGATAACCACGCAGACAGGCGAGTTCGAGATAGTCGTAGTGGGCGCAGGGGATCATTTTATAATCTGACATTGGATCATCTCATTGGGAGTTCGACCCTATTGTGGCAAAAATACTTGCCATTGGCATTATTGTGGATTGTTTTATCCTGTCTCTGAGGCTGTGTGAAAAGTTGAACCAAGCGTGTTAGCGAGTTTTTTTATTTGCTTAGACCTTTAGATATGCGCGCCCCTCTTGACTTTATTCCTGTCGCTCCCTAGTCTGCTTGTTCAGTAATCAAGGTGGTATGCGATGGAAATAACTTACAATTTAAAACCTGCGTCCGAGCGCCGTACTGAGCAATTCAAGCCCGAGGGGAATGTGGGCTTTGGTAGCCTCAGAACCGATCATATGTTTTTGATGGATTATCATGATGGACAATGGTGCGATCCGCGCATCGTTCCTTATGGTCCATTTGAAATGGCACCGGGTGCAATGGCGTTGCATTATGGCCAGTCGATCTTCGAAGGCGCGAAAGCCTTTATGCACGAAGATGGAGAGATTTATACTTTCCGCATTAATAAGAATGCCGAGCGGATGAATCGCTCCGCCGATATCGTCTGTATTCCCAATATCGATGAACAAATGCAGATGGATGCGATCAATGCGTTGATTGATGTCGATCGCCTCTGGTTCCCGATGCAAGAAGGCGCGTGTCTGTATATTCGTCCTTTTATTTTTGCGACCGAAGACCGCCTCTCTGTGAGTCCAAGTTCGCGTTATACCTTCTGTGTCGTGTTAAGCCCAAGTGGCGCTTATTATGCGGCTGGCGTGAACAAAGGCATACGCTTGCTGATCAGCAAAACTTTCCATCGTGCTGTATCGGGTGGCACTGGCGCCTCAAAAGCCGCGGGTAACTATGCGGCTTCGTTGCGTGCGGGTAAAGCGGCGGCAGCCTTTGGTGCATCGCAAGTGTTATATCTCGATTCGACCAATCAACAGATTGAAGAAGCGGGCGCGATGAACCATTTCCACATCTTAAAAGATGGCACTGTGATTATTCCAACTTTCACAGATACCATTCTTAAGTCGATTACCTCGCAATCCATCATGGAATTGGGTGAGATGCTCGGTTGTGAAGTGCGCCAAGAGACTGTCATGCTTGATAAATTTATCGCTGATATTGAATCAGGTGAAATTATCGAGGCGGGTGGTTTTGGGACGGCGGCCGTGGTTTCTGCTGTGGGCTCCTACATTTTTGAAGATGGCCATGTTGTCACTGTCGGTAATGGTGAAGTGGGCGAGCATGTTCAGCGCATCTATAAACTGTATACCGAAATCCAAAAGGGCCATATTAAAGGTCCTGAAGGCTGGGTTAAGCGTGTTGAACGTTTAGCAAAGTAAGGAATTTGTGGTGATGTTTAAAGGCTCCTAGGAGCCTTTTTTATATTTCAAGGCAAATTATGCCTTGGTCACGACCCAGAGTGCGTGTAATAAACCAGGGAACCAGAACAGTAAACATAACACTATGTTTATTAGCAGATCTTTACCCGCTCCCGCCTTCAAAAATACAGCAACTGGGGGCAATAAAATCGCAATAATGACTAAAAGTAGTTTATTTGTATCCATAACAGAACATCCTCAAAACGGAGATTGTAGGCAAATCAACAAGATCTAACTTCGCAGGAAGACTCAGAATTTGCAAACCTTTTAGTTTGCAAGGCGTAAATAATCCCAGCCGCAGCCTAAATGAAGGCCCTTACCATTTCCTAAAATGAAAAAGGATATTCAACCCATTATCTGTCCAGAGTAGACTAAGATATCCAGTAAACTCCAACCGAAAATCCCTAAAAGCATCTATAGTTAAAGAAAAATATGAAGTAAAAGAATGATATTTGATCCCCAAGCCTTATTACTCATCAAGTTTATTTGCCTGCTTACTAGGGTCTGTTGATCTTTCGAGAGTAATTTTTAGACAGCATGGCAAGACGTTATAATTTGCTTCGCCAAAAGTAACCATAACCTCAAGCCATGCCAAGACTTATGCTAACCGATGCACGCTGGGAAAAGCTATTTCATTTAATGAAAAGCACAGGCCGTGTTTATGACAAACCTGAACATAGACAAACATTCGAAGGTATTCTTTACCGCCTTAGAACAGGTATCCCTTGGCGAGATTTACCTAAAGAGTTCGGTCATTGGAGCACGGTCTTTAGACGGTTTCATTTATGGTCTAAGAAAGGCGTTCTAGCACATTTATTCAAGGCCTTAGCCAACCTTGCTGATATAGAATGGGTCTTTATTGATGGCTCGATAGTGCGGGCTCACCAGCACAGTGCAGGTGCCGCGACGCTAAGTAATGAGAGTATTGGTAAAAGTCGAGGCGGTAATTCAACCAAAATTCACTTAGCCGTCGACAGCGGAGGATTACCGATTTATTTCGAATTATCAGAAGGCCAAAAACACGATATTACACACGCCCCCAGCTTAATTGAGCACCTGAAGCAGGTTGATACCGTCATTGCAGATAAAGGTTATGACAGCGATGCTTTTCGTGAACTTATCGCAAATAAAGGCGGGAAATCTGTTATTCCAAGGCGCCGCTATAAGAATACACCTCAAGAAAGAGTCGATTGGTGCTTATATCGGTATCGACATTTAGTGGAGAATGCTTTTGGAAGAATTAAGCACTATCGAGCAATATCAACAAGATATGACAAGCTAGCAAGAAATTACGCCAGTATGGTGTCACTGGCGTTTATGTTAATGTGGCTGCCGATGTATTGCTGAACAACATTTGTACAGCAAAGATCAACAGACCCTAGCACGGCTGCCGTCGCATGGGGACTCATTGCACAACCTTTAAAAATTGCCACTCAAGCCAGTATGCGCTTTTCTCTGGCGAACTTGTTCGTCCTCCTTGGCATCATACTCAACAGCCAACGCACCGAAGCCTCCAGTTACTTTTTTTGGTTCTGCTCGGATATGGCGATTTTATTTGGCTTCATTCTAGCGCGTTGGGGAACGAAGGCGCTTTTCAGACTCAAGCCCAGCGTAAAATCAGATCTTATTCTTTTAGCACTCACCGCTGGTGTGATGCTCTTGGTTCCACCTAATTTCAGCTCCGAACGCATTTTGGCCATCGTATTCTCAGCCTGCGCCGCGCTCATTTTCGCCATGTTAACTCGAGATAACTATCTTGCCATCAAACGCGATACGGGAAATCGAGTTGCCATCGCTATGGTCATGCCCTTAGTCGCCATGGTGGGTATTTTTATCATTCGTATCTTTATCGCCTTACTCTCTCCCGAAGAAAGTCCGATGTTTATCGCCATGCACACGCAAGAAGCCATACCTGTGCTTTGGTTCTATGTCTTTCTGGCCCTATTGATCAATATCGTGATGATAGGTAATGCCATGACGCGGCTTGTCAGTAAAATCCGCATGTTAGCGGAGCGGGACCAACTTACAGGCCTGTGGAATCGCCGTGCTATGTATAAGTTTTTAAACAATATCCATCAACGCTGGCTGCGGGATAAAGTACCTTACAGTATGATTTTATTGGATCTTGATCATTTTAAAGATATCAACGATCAATACGGGCACGATGCGGGCGATCTCGCCCTGCTGACGGCGGCGAGACTGTTTGGATCGGTATTGCGAGAAAATGACGCCCTATGTCGTCACGGTGGAGAGGAGTTTCTGGTGATTTTACCTGCGACCGATGCTCCCGCGGCCAGAGTCGTCGCCGAGAAATTGCATCAAGTACTTAAGGACAATTCATTTATCTGGCAAGGTGTTACGATAAAAATCCATGCCAGTTTAGGTTACGCCACGATTTATCAAGGATGCGAACCTGACAAACTACTCATTCAAGCAGACCAAGCTATGTACCGCGCAAAATCTGAAGGCCGAGACCGTATTTGCCAAGCTTGCTAGACTTTTGCAACATAACGCTGCAAAGATTAATCCCCTTTCGCTGGCCAAGCCAAAGTATCGGGCTCACGCCATAAAACTAGCGCCTCAGTGACACCTTCAGCGCCAAAATGCTCACCTTGAGTCGGCAAATCCCGATAAGCGTAATCATGCCAACCTGTCACTTCATCACCATAGCGAAAATGCAGACAATAGGCATGCAGATAACACCGATCCGCAGCCTCTCCGCCATATAAATCATCCCCTAAAATGGGTACACCTAAGCTCGCCAAGGCGACTCTTAATTGATGGGTTTTACCTGAGTGGGGTTTAAGCAAATATAAACGCAATCCCTCACCAACACTCAAGGAGAAAAACTGCGTAATCGCTGGATTCTCTTTAGTCCGTAGTAACTTAAACATGCTACGACGCGACTTTGCCATGTCACCAATCACCCAGCCTTGCTTCTTCTTCGGCTTGCCTTTCGCGAGGGCGAGGTAATATTTCTGCACTTTATGGGCGGTAAACAGCTCAGTAAATTGCTTGGCGGCGACCGCGCTCTTAGCCAGAATCAACAGACCGGACGTGGGCGTATCGAGTCGATGAACAGCAAAAAGCTTAATCCCTAAATCTTGCTCAGCCTGCGCCACCACGCCTGCAGTCCCATCCTGACTGTGGAAATGCACTTTGGCTGATTTGGAAATAACAATAAAATCAGCTTCATCGGCTATGATTCGATACATGGAGTACTCGGCGTTGTAATGCGGATTATCGACTTAAAACTGAATAGTGACGACTAAGCCAGGATGATTATCCGTGAGATTAATTTTGGCATTGTGCCGTGAGAGAATCGCTTTGACCATAGATAATCCTAAACCAGTGCCCTGTAAATGTCGGCTAGGGTCGAGGCGCACTAAGCGTTCGAATACTCTTTCTTTACTCTCATCTGGAATACCAGGTCCATTATCGCGGATCTGAATTTGTGGGCCTGACTGAATAATCTCAATCCGCGCACCTTGGCCAGAATACTTCATCGCATTATCGGCAAGATTATATAAAGCTTGGAATAATAAGTATTTATCACCAAAAACCTTATGATCTGTCAGTAACGATAAACTCAAGGTTTGCTCGTTAGATTCAGCCACAGCATCGGCCATATCCAATAAGTCGGTACACAGTTGAGCTAGGCTTAGCTCCTGCAAATCGAGTGTCTGCTGACCTTCTTCGATACGCGTGAGCGACAACATGGCATCAAACGTCGCTAAACAATGATCGAGCTCCTCGGTCAAAATGGCGCAACCTTCGCTAATCTCATTGCTCGGCTTACTCGCCAACTCTTCAATACCAATACGGATATGTGACAGTGGAGTACGTAAATCATGGGCAATATTATCGGTCGCACCACGCACTGCCATCAGGTTATTTTCGAGAATATCCAGCACATTATTAAACTGCAGCGCCAACATATCGAACTCATCCTGACGCCAACTCAAGGGTAAGCGGGTGTCATAGTGACCACGTTCAATCTGTTCACTCAAACGGTTGTATTGCACTAACCTCCGCAAAATAGCCTTAGAAAACAGATAGCCGAGCGCTAAAGTCAACACTACGGTAAGCATGACAGCCGTCGCGGCGGCACTGATAAACTTATCTATTAACGTCGCTAAGTTATCGGTACGGGTCGCAATCAACACTGGGCCGTAGCGGGTCATCACCAGACCGCCGGTAAGAATATGCAGCTTATCTGGACCACCGGTTAAGATAGGAAAATCCCGCGTTTGCGGCAGCATAGGCATGCCTTCTGGCATAAAACTCAAGGCACCGACCATATCGTAGCTATTACGCCAAGCGATCAGGGCCGTTTGTGGATCGGCGGCGCGGATTTGAGCGGCAAAACTACGGCGATCAACCGTTAGGGCAAGTTGCTGATAACGTTGGGTCTCTGACTCTAAATATTGAGTCACTTGATACTGCTGCTCAATAATCAACTGCCGATAGAGGGCAAATAGCAACGCCCCGATGATCACTATCACTAAGGTCGAAAAAACGATTGTGATGCGCCAGGCGCTGCTTTGGTAAGGCTTAATGCCTTTGTCGTAAGCGATAACCCGCTCCCCTCACGGTTTCGATAAGCTCGCCATGGCCTAACTCTTCAAATTTACGGCGTAATTTTGCGATATGCACATCGATGACGTTCGTGCGCGGGTCGAAGTGATAATCCCACACTGCTTCGAACAATAAGGTGCGGCTAATAACTTGATTAGCATGTTCCATGAGATACTTAAGTAGCTGAAACTCTTTCGGCTGTAGCATCAACTCCTGCCCGTCTAAAGTGACATTACGGGTCAGTAACTCCATCTTCAAACCACCAACAACGAGATCAGTTGTCACAGGCACAGATTGCCCACGGTGCATCAGTTTTTCAGCGCGGACTAATAACTCGGAGAAAGCAAACGGCTTAGTCATATAGTCGTCGCCACCTGCCCGCAAGCCTTTTACTCGCTCATCGACGTGCGCTAAAGCGGATAAAATCAGTACTGGTGTTTGATTACCCGTTGCCCTTAAGGCGGCCAGCAATTTTAAGCCATCGAGCTGAGGTAACATGCGGTCGAGGATCACGAGATCGTACTGACTACTCGTCGCGAGTGACAGGCCTTGATGACCATCGCTCGCTGTTTCGATATTGTGGCCCTGCTCAAGAAATCCTTTGACGATGTAATCAATCGTCGTCGCATCATCTTCAACTAAAAGTATTTTCATCTGTATGTTGCGCTCCTCAATCTTAAGCACTCGTGTGAGCACTCGATTGACTTAGATATTTCAATCCCACTTGAGTAAAGGTAACGGTCGTAAATTTTCGACATCAAAGGCCAACTTAAACTTACCCGTATCGTCTAGCAGCTTAAGTTCTAAGTAACTGATACCTAAGTCGTGGTCTAATTTTGCTTCGGTTAAAAAGGCTTTATGATCTTTAGTGGCCTTAATGATTAGACCTGAAAAGGTTTGATCTTTTGCCGCGATCATACGCGTTGCCTCAACCTCACCCATATCATCGGCGCTTACTTTACTCGCCTTTTGTTTCAGTAACTTACCATCACGGGCACGATATTCAAACCGCGTTATAGAGTTTGCTAAAGGATTAATCAACTCAAATTGATAGACTAATTCACCCTCTTGCTCTTCCATATGAAATTCGGCAATCACACCGGAGAACCCTTTTTCAATCTGCTGCATAACGCTCAACGGCGGTACATAGTCTCCACCCGCAAACATCGAATACATGCTCTGAGCCGCCGTTGCGACACCAGATACCAACATGAATCCTAGCAACCATAGTCTCATGGCCCCTCCATATAAATCAGCTAAGTTTGTATCTTATGAGACAATCAGTTAGAAGTCGATGGACCTATTGCGCCTGTATGCAATTCCAAGCTAATCCCTCACAATTTACCACTGGATATAGCATCACACTGTGTCAGCGTTAACTCAGGTTCGGCCATCAATTGATCTAAAATCCAACGTCAACAGAACCTAAATCGCTGATAAGCCAAACACTCAATCATTTTGTGGCTAATGTGTTAAGTCTACCTAATACCAGCTTAAACACCGATGGAAACAAGATTAAGCTTTGATCATCTGAGGATTTTTAAACATGACATTTTCAGTGATAACCCTCAATTTCGCCATTTAGAATCAAGAGGATTGAATTTTAGTGGTTATTTTAGTCTATCTGTGTCATTAAAAAGTGGAATTGGCAAATAAATCGCCCTCGACTAAAGTCAGATAACTTAGTGTCAGGTAACGGTATTTTTAAATCGGAGCGAAAATGAAACCAGTCATACGATGGATAAGCTTAAGCTTGTTATTAATAGCAGCATTAAGCGCTTATGCCTATGGCAGCGCCACCAGTGCATTGGTGTTCATCATCTTAGGTATGCTATTGGAAGGGACATTTTGGATTGGATTACTCGGTAAGCGAAAAACGAAATAAACAGCCTCAGTTAATTTGCAGCTAATGCGTGATTCGCCCTAACGAGCCCAGTGCGAAATCGGCGCAGGCATAGCATGGGCATACCCCTGTTGATAATCGCATCCCAATAAAGTTGCCACATCAATGTGCGTCAAAGTCTCCACACCTTCACAAACAACCTGCATTCCTAATCGCTGTAAATACTCAACTAAGCTCGTCAACATACGCATTGAATGTGAAGAGCGACAAGCTTGCAGCAAAAGGGAACGGTCTAACTTGATGACATCATAGGGCAATACCATCATACGCAAGAAATTACATTCTTGGGTGCCAAAATCATCCAGTACGATGCTGGCTCCTCGTGCCCGTAACATTTCAATCAATTCATGCTGTTTATCATCTAATAAAGTGTGTTCTAACACTTCAAACCAAATTTTGATGCACAGCACTTTTGCTTGAAGCAACAGCATTTGTAATAAATTTTGGTAAGTCACACTGTATGGCATGGGATTTAAATTAATGGACAGTATGCCAACGCCTTGATCGGCCAATCGAGGTAAGTCTTTGATAATCGACCTCAACATCCATATATCAATGTGCAAAGCAGCATTTTTATCTAATAATAAAAAATCAATACCTGTATATGCATGACGCTTGGCATCCCAACGGCGTGCAAGTGCTTCATATCCTATAACGGTTTTATCAACCCCGATAATAGGCTGATAAAAAGGCATAACCACATCAGACATAATGCAGCTTGCAATATCTTCACTCACTTTTTTACGCTTAACTGACAGCATAGATACCTACAGAATATTAATATATCTGACTTATTTTTAACTAAATTGGCACTCGCTTCTATCAGATAAATCCTAAAAACAAAAAATCACTGCACTTTATTATAGGACTATTCCTATTAACGCATAAAAATCACCCATATAAAATACAGCTAAAATGTTGTTCCAATCGAACAGCAACATCAACCCAAAATGAAATCAAGGCAATTCAATACAAGGTAACTCAATAATAATGCGATTATATTTAGCGCTTTTTGGTATTATTTTTTATAGCTCTCAAGTTTATGCTGCGGCAGAAATAAGCATAGGAACCTTATTTGACTATATGCCTAGCAATAAAACCACTTATTTGAAAAAAATAATGAACATAGGCGATTCAACCGCATTTATTAAAATATCGATTAACGAAATAAAATATGATGAAAATGGTCTGCCATACGAAGTACCTGAACAAGAGACAGAAAACCGCGCCTTGATAGCTAGCCCGTCTCGCTTAATTATTCCAGCCAAGGGAGTACAAGCAACGAGATTGTTATTCTTAGATAAAAAAGACACAGAACGTTACTTTAGAGTTCGCTTTGTACCAGTTCAGCCAAAAAACAATGATGGATTTGATGCGCAAAAAACTGAACAAACGCGTGAAGAACTCACTGCTGGAATACAAATACTAACAGGTTACGGGGCATTTTTATTTATCACCCCAGAAGAACCTAAATACTCAACTGAAATAACGGAAGACACAAATAGCGCAGAAATACAAAATAACGGGAATACGACTATCATTTTAGATTTTTTTGAATCATGTAACAAAAAAACCAAAGAGTGTTCCACTGCGACAAAATTGCATATTTTACCCGGTTCAAAAAAACAACTGGTAAAAAATAGTAACGAAAGCTATCACTTCCAATTGATTGAAGGTGATAAAACCAAAAGCATAGTTATTGGTAACTAATGCATCCTAAAGGAGACTGTAATGAAAATATGGAAAGCGGCCCCAATAACCTTATTAGTGGCCATGAACTCATTTGCGGCTGAAAAGATTGAACATCAAGTCACTGTGATTGCACAAATTCCGTCAGAGAACTTTTTTGTGCAACCAACAGGCAATGATAACTGGATCAACAGCCAGCAAAAGTTAGCATATAACGCCCATACAAAAAAGCTAGATCAATTAAATAAGCAACTAGAAGTTAAAAGTACTATTGGTGCTATTACGGGTTACTTATCAAACCCAGCCATTATCGCCAGTGGCAATGATAATATTGCACTAACAGTTAAAGTGGGCGGTATTGAACTGAAGACATCTGCGACTGAATTAGTCGATGTCGACAATGCTAAAACGGGTAAAACCCTTGCACTAGAGATCATTCCTACTGCGCCAGCAAGCGGCTATGTAGCAGGTAACTACCAAGGCATGGTCAATATGATTTTCGAATCGGAAGCGCCAATTAAAAAACCATAGAGATTTATTAAGTTAAATTTCAAAAAAGCTCCCGCGAAGGGAGCTTTATTAATTTTCAAGTTAACGACTCATGCTTTTCATTTTTTCGATATGAGGCAACACACTTGTCATCTTTGATCCTGACGATTCTGATCGCAACGCTAATCTTTAGCTCTTGCTCTTTGGCGAATAACACGCCATCGGACTCGCTCAAGCTGCTAAAGCAATATCAAGACTTGCCTGATGGATTTTCTGAGCATTTTTTCAATGCCCCATTAACAGTAAGAATCACCATTGATAATAAATTGCTTGGCGAAGGTGAAATAGTGTTAGGACTCGATACCAGTGTACAACTATTAAAACTTATTGACGTGAGCGAAAGCGATCTTGACGAACGTCAGCAACAATTATGGGTAACACAATTAAACCAAAAACATAAGTTGGGTTTGTGCCCAAAAGGCTGTCAGGGCGGCATATTAGCGATTGAATATAATTTGGAGAACTCTCAATTATCTATTTTAACGGCCAATATCGAAAAACAACCATCAAGCTCGCACTACTATGCCTTGCCTGAACAGGGAAGCTACGGCGCGCTATTTCGACAACAACTCAATTGGAGTCAATCCAATGAGAGCGATTACGCAGGCCGTTATAATTTGCAAGCCCAAGCAAGTTTAGGCCAGTGGACCACACTACTTGAAGGTGAAGTCACTCAAAATAATGAAGAGACACTCAACTCGACTATTCAACAGTTGTATACAGAACGTCAAAACGAAGGACGCTTCTATCGACTCGGGTATTTCTCCCCTTATGCCCAAGGTTTAATTCGTCAGCCCATCATTTATAGCGGCAGCTCACAAGCAGTGATGGGCGTGATGTTGGGTGACTCTAATCAGTTATTGGTCGATCAAGCCTATGCCAGTGCCACACCCATTTATGTCACTCCGAATCGTGCAGGTGTGGTAGAAATCTACCAAAATGGGCAATTGATCAACTCGCAACAGATTAACGCAGGCTTACAAGCCATTGATACTAAAGTATTACCATCTGGCATATATGAAGTTGAAATTCGGATTCTAGAAGATGGCCAAGTCACTGAACGTCGTCGAGAAATCATTAACAAACCCATTCAATGGCAAAACACTGAAGAGCCCTTTCGGGTGAACTTGTTTGCTGGAGAAAAGTTACAAGAAATAACGAATTGGGATGATGAAAGCAGACGCGGACTCAGCACGGGGGCACTCGCAAACTACTTATTAACACCGGCGATCATCCTTGGCGCTGCAGCTCAATTTATGGATAAAGGTTGGCACTACAGCATTTCGGCTGATTGGGACTGGAACCAACAACTGCGCTTTTTTGGTAATTGGGTGATGAATGAACAACAGGGCAGCGATTTTGATTTGCAAGCAGTTTATAGCTACAGGCAAGGTAGTTTTGTACTCAGCCATCAGCAACAACTCAGCCAATCGCAAAGCAGTGATATTACGAACTCTAATCCCAAAAAGACGAGTGCATCTCTGCAACATAACTTAGGAAGAGGTCACTCTATTTCCGCCTATTTGTCACATCAATCCGAGCAAGGTCAAGGTATTGACTTAGGTTGGCAGTACAACGGCAAACTCTGGGGACGCCAAATGAGCTGGAGTTTAAATGCGTTCGATCGTCCCGGCAGCATTAACACTTCAGGCCAGCGCGACCAAGGCGGAGCACTTTATTTCAGTATGAACTTAGGCGATCAAACGCGTCGAATGGGTGGTGGCTTAGGCAGCAGAACTTCACGTTCTGGCGGGCAAGAACAGCATGCCTATGTTGATTACCAACAGCAACTAGACTGGCGTGGCATTGAAACCATAGGGATGGGACTAAACACGGATAGCTATGGTGTTGGCGCAACCGCCAATAGCCGCTTTAGCAACAATATTGTTAGCGGGGATGCCTATGCACAGTCATCGTCCTATAACAGCAGCATCACAGGCGGCATAAACCTCGATAGTATGGTTGCACTAGGGCAACAAGGTGAACTCAGCATCTCAGGCCAAAGCCAAAACCACGATGCAGGCATGATAATCGATGTCATGGCTGATACCCCAGACATCCTTTTACAAGCAGAAGATGAGCACGGTGGCAGTGTCACCTTAAAGCCTGGGCGCAACTTAGTGCCAGTGACCGCCTATCGCAGTGGTAGCGTACAACTCGCCATACAGGACTTTGATGACACACCTTCAGTCATCCAACCGAGCGTATTGCATTACCACCTCAATAAGGGAGGCGTCAGTTACCAACAAATCAGAGTCATGAAGACTGTCACTGTGATTGGCCGCTTAGTGAATCAACAGGGATTGCCGCTTAAAGGCGCGCTCATAGCCAACCATGCGGGGCGCAGCTTGAGTGAGGCCGATGGCTTTTTTGCCGTCGAAATGAGTGAACACCATCCGAGCTTGCAAGTGGAGTATCAAGGTATACAAGAGTGCAACCTTGAACTCGATTTACACCGAGTGAAACGTGAACAGAACCTATTGCTATTAGGCAATATCACTTGTAATGCCCAAACATGGGCACAACAAACATTAACAGAGAACCTAGCCAAGTGAATTATCGTTACGCTTTATATACTTTGATGGGATATCTACTACTCAGCCAATTAACAGAAGCGGCTACCATTCAAGTCACCGCTGAATATAAACCTGCGCCCTATGATATTAATGGTAGTAAGTTTATTAATACCACCCCTTGCTCAGTACCTGAAGATTATACTGGTGATTTTTGGTGTAAAGGAACTGCTTCTCTAGAGAAAGAACAAGCCATCAGTATACCGACAAACATCACCTCAAAACTCATTAGTAATGATGGTAAATTAGAACATGCGATAACATATCAAAAATTTACCGGAGAGAAAACTATTGAATTAACTAAGGTAGGAAGTGGCAATGTCCATAAAATGAAGTTTCAATTAACGCAAATAGGAGCAGCTCAAACACCAAATATAATAAAAGAGGCTGGTACGACTGGAACGTACTGGACTGAATTTAATGTGCAAGGTGATTGTAATTATAGATTAGGAATGTGGGCAGGTGCTTGGGCATTTGATTATTTCTACGACATAAAAAATGCCAATCAAAAATCTGGTGGCGTGTGTTATTACAATAAATTCAAATCATCTTTCTCTTCAGACAAAATCACTCTTAGAAGAGTTTATATTGGCTATAAACTGCAACCACCAGACCCTTTAAAAATGGAAAATGGCACTTATAAGGGTAGCTTAACATTGAACCTTGGACGCAATAAAGATCTCGACTTTGGTGACGCTACTTATTCAGACTCGACAGTTACCATAGAATTTACCTTAAGAGTAACACATCAACTTAAGGTAGAATTCCCTGCTGGCAGCAATAAAGTGATATTGCAACCGCCCAAGGGCTGGGCACCATGGATAAACAGCGGTAAAACTCCACCTAACTTAAAGGCTGAATTGCCATTTAGACTCTGGAGTAGCGCAATATTTTATGTATCATTGAGTTATTGCCAATATCAAAACGATGGCCAGTGCCAACTTAAAAATATTAAAAACAGTCACAAAACAAATATTGAAATCAGTTATATCAATGGTGAAGGAAAATCAATACCTCTATCAACAACAAAGTACAAGTTTATAAATACTGATGGAAAATATATCAATGTTGCAAGAAAATTTTTATTTGAAATTAGCAAAACCAACTTAACTGAAATGATGAAATATCCAGGAAGCACTTACCAAGGGGATGTGACGATTATGTTCGAGGCTGAAATTCCTCCATTTTTAAATTAAAACAAGCCCTGCTGCTGTGCATAATGAAACAACTCACTGTCACTCTTTAACCCGAGCTTTTGCATCGCACTGGTTTTTTGGGTGCTAATGGTTTTTACACTGCGGTGTAAATAACTGGCAACTTGCGTAACCGACATGCCATTTGCCAGTAAACGTACCACTTCTATTTCTTTCAGTGAAAGTTCAACTGGGATGGCATATTGATTAATACCTTGTTCATTTAATAATTCACGAACGGTTTCGCCAATGTAAACAGAGCCTAACAATACTTTTTTAACTGTTTTTTCTAATTCGGCAATGACTGATTTTTTTAATAATAAGCCTTGTATTCCAATCTGTAACAGCGCTTGTAATACACCTAAATTATGCACTTGCGTTAACACTATTATGGGTAAGTTTGGATATTTTCGTCTTAGCAGTTTAATCATGGCCATACCATCGACATTGTCATCATTAGGCATACTAAAGTCTGTGATCAATAAGTCACATTCATGTTGTTCTAATGTACGCCATAATTCAGAAACATTATTTGCTTCAGCAACAATGTTACAACTTGGCTGCATTTCAGCCATCAAACTACGCACGCCAGTGAGTATAATAGGGTGATCGTCGGCAAGGATGATCTTAAAAGCCATATATAACTCCTCGTGATAATGTGAACTTATGGATGCCTTATCTATACTACTTGGCATCGGTGTTTTTTTCGAGACTTAATACACTTTGGTCATAGAGATGAGTGCTACTCAAAAAATGCGTTACCAACTTCTTTGCATCTTCAGTTGCTTATCCCTGCTATGCATGACTTTTATCACTCATGCCGAACAGCCCAAAACCACAACAATTAGAGTAGGCGTACTCGCCAATGGCTGGGGACCTTTTCAACAAATTAATGACCAGATAACAACGGGATTTAGTGTCGAACTCATACAACTGCTCGCCAAAAATCTTAATTACCAAATAGACTGGAAGGTTTATCCCAATTGGATGAGCCTCTATTCTGCTGGCTGTAATGGGGAAGTCGATGTCTTGCTTGACGCTTTTCGCACTGTTGAACGTACTCAATGCCTTATGTTTAGCCGCTCATACTACACCTCCCCTACTGTTGTCGTTATTCGTTACGACAGCCGATTTTTTCGCGATGTGAGTGAATTTGGCCAAGCTCGGATTGCCGTTGAAAAAGGATTCTCGACGGAGAAATTAGTCAAATTGCATTATCCAACCGTAACAGAAGTAACATTTTCTAATACAGAACAAGCACTTTCCTCCGTCATTGATAAAACGACCGATGCCTATATCGGTAATCTTCATGTTGCTAACCAATACATTAGCGCACACCCTGAACTTCTTATCGTTGCCCAAGCCCCCCTGATGATGGAAAACTTACATTTAGGGATCACGAAGAACAATAGCCTGCTTGTAACACAACTCGATAACGCCTTAATGGCTCTGAGTGTAGAAGAGCGCAATGCTCTCGAAGTGACTTGGCTAGGTATGGGCGATCTTCATTTTTTAGGCCACAGTAATTTTCTACTTAGACCCAATGAACGCGAATGGCTGGCAGGTTTACCTTCACTCAGAGTCGGATTTGTAAGTCATTGGATGCCATTCTCTTCGGTTAACAATAAAGGCATCTTGGTTGGTTTACTTGCTGATTATCTTGAACAGTTCAGAGAAAAACTAGGGCTTGATTATGCGGCACAAAAAACCAGAACGTGGGATGAAATCCAAAGCGCACTCGTTAATCATGAGATTGATCTCGCCATTATTCCAACACGATTGAAAGCACAATATCCAGACTGGCACATGAGCGAAGTGTTTACGTCTTTCCCTATTGTTATAGCCACTGCCCGCAACAGTCCGCGAATCGCGGGGCTGTCAGAACTGAACTTTCAACGCGTGGTCATCACAGATAATCTACTGCTGCCAAGCATTAAAAAAGCCTATCCGAATATCGATGTTGTAGTTTCAGCCAATCCTGACGAAGGTCTGACCTTAGTCGCAAAGGGCAAAGCAGCGGCTTACATAGGTAATTTGGCCGTTGTGACTATGCTTATCGACGACAAATTTGACGATGAATTACGAGTAGCGGCACCAACGCCTTATAAAGATGAACTCGCTGTTGCCGTTCGTGAACCTTATTGGCCACTTATCCCATTAATTAACCGTGTTTTCTCCAGTATGAGTGAGAAAGAAAAACAGCAGATCCGCAATACTTGGCTAGCCGTAAATTACAGCGAAGGCATCTCTTGGCACACTTTACTTAAAACACTACTGCCGATTGCGATAGGTTTACTGCTTTTCATTGGCGGCTTAACCATAGCCTATTTAAAACTCAGGCAAGAAATCAATAAACGGCGTATCGTCGAAAATGCTCTAGCCATCGCAAAAGAAAACGCCGAGCAAGCCACTAAAAGAAAAGCTGAATTTCTCGCAGCCATGAGCCATGAGATCCGCACGCCCATGAATGGACTCGTGGGTATGGCAGAGCAACTCAGCTTTACCCCTCTTGGTATAGAACAAAAACAAATGGTGCAAATCATTAGTAATGGCGCGGAAGAAATCCTCCAAATCATTAATAATATTCTCGATTTCTCTAAAATAGACATGGGGAAAATGCGCTTAGAATCAACCCCTATTCTATTGCGTGAAGTTCTCGATAGTACGCTTAATATGGTCATGAATGATTTACGCACTAAAGGCTTAAGCCTCTACTTACACGTTGACCAAGGCGTAGCAGCACGGGTAACAGGAGACAGTCTTCGCATAAAGCAAATCCTATTCAACTGGGTAAATAACGCCATTAAATTCACTGAACGCGGGTTTATTGAAGTCTCAGTCAAACTTGAAGCCGAACAAGAAGGTCAACAATTACTGCTCATTGGCGTACAAGATACGGGTATCGGTATGAATACTGAGACTCAAGCGCGAATATTCAATATTTTTGAGCAAGCTGATGTCTCGACAACACGTAGCTATGGTGGTGCAGGTTTGGGCCTTGCCATTAGCCATACACTCGCCGAAATGATGGGCGGCGACATCATCCTGAATAGCGCCCCTCATTTAGGCACATTTATTGGTTTACGCATTCGGTTACCTGTGGTGGCTCAGAATGAATTTGATGAGCAATTACAGGAATTAAAAGCATATATCGCCATCGGCGATATAAAACTACGTCACACTTTATCTTGGCATTTAGCTTCATTAGGCATTGTATTAACAGAGAATAAAGCCAATGCAGACCTGTTGTTTACTGATAATGCTTCGGATGATCGGCAACATATACTCTGCACTCACTTTAATGAAGCACTGGGTTATAGATATCAAAATGAGCAATGTTTATTGAATGCAAATCCCTTAACATCGCAAGCTGTGAAGGATGTTTGTTACATCAACATGGGGTGGATTGATACTATTGTCTCAACCCCGCAAAGGGATATTCAATTTAAGTTTAACTGGCCAGAATGCAAAATATTATTAGTTGAAGATCATCAACTTAATCAGATATTGGTGCAGCGACAGCTGAAACAGTTACGCCTAACATGCGATATCGCAGATAACGGTGCCCAAGCGCTCGCCCTCATGCAAAAGACTCAATATGACTTAGTGTTATGCGATTGCCGCATGCCAGTGATGGATGGCTACACTTTTTGCCAACAAGTGAGATCGCAGGAAATCGAGGGGCAACATATTCCCATCATCGCACTCACGGCCAACGTGTTAAATGAACAGAAACAAAGGTGCATCGCAGTTGGGATGGATGACTTACTAGCAAAACCACTGCACTTAGATGAGCTGTATGAAATGCTTTTGAAATGGCTACCGTCTGCAAAACCAGCACTTATCGATATAAAAATATTAGAGGATGCCTTTGGTCGGGAAGAGACATTAAGCAAAATGCTATTAATGTTTAAAACTGAGCTCGAAACCTCACTTCAGGATATTCAACTTAAAACACCTCAACTTGCGGATAAGATCCATAGATGTGCTGGAACTATCAGTATGTTAGGGCTCACATCAATAGCAGAGCACGCTTGGATACTCGAAGAAAAAATGAGGCAACAGGGAAATAATAATGCTGAAGCGGAATTGGCTCAATTTCAAACGACAATAGCCCAATTGATAACTGAGCTAGACGCGATAATGCGAAATCGCACCTAAATGGTGGCTGGTTTACTCAGAGTTATCATGGTGGACTAAGCTATTCCAAAATATGAATTTGTTCGGATTTGAGTGCCACCGTAGTTTGCATCCCCTTAGTAAGAGCAAGCTTTTGGGCAAAATGCAGCGAGACTTCAGTGTTAAGTTGTAATGGGGTGCCAGTGACGTAGCAGATAAGCCGAACAGATTCGCCCATCACCAGCATAGCGTCGATCGTGACATCTAATTTATTAAAACTGCGGCATAAACGCCCTTTGGAAATCGAATTAAAACGAATACCTTGATTGGGGATAACCCAACGGACTCGACTTCCCACAGGGCGATCTTTGCCATAGTCGCAGGCAATTAGCTGCTCACCAAATTTAAGCCAAGTGAGATTTTTAGTGCTGTCTTGAAATACCACTTCACCATCAAAAATATTTCTTAGCCCCATCTGCCTAGCCACAGCTTCATTTCGTGGCCGCGATAACACCTCGAAAGGTGCACCTTGCTGTAGCATCTTGCCTTGGCTGATCAAAATCATCGAATCAGCCAGCAGTAAGGCTTCATTTAAGTCGTGGGTGACCATAATCACTGGGCAAAGTAACTGCTCTTTGAGGCGCGCAAGTTCAAGGTATAAACGCTCGCGAGTTTCCCTGTCCACCGCAGAAAAAGGCTCATCCAGCAACAAAACCGACGGTTCGCGAGCAAGCGCTCTGGCAAGCGCAACGCGCTGGCGCTGGCCGCCCGATAAATGCGCCGGTAATCGATCGGGTAATCCCTGTAGATTGACCCGTTCGAGCCAATCTTTCGCGCGCGGTATGCGTTCCGCCTTGGGAATATGATCAAGCCCAGCGACTACATTTTCTAAGGCAGTGAGATTCGGAAATAGCCCAAAATGCTGCGGCATATAACCGATATGGCGTTGCTGCGGGCTTAAGGCGATACGCGCTTTATCATCAAACCAAGGCCGATCGCCAAAGTGGATTTGTCCCGTATCGGGATGATTCAACCCAGCGATCATCCGTAGCAGCGTGGTTTTTCCACCGCCAGACGGCCCGACCACAGCAAGTACTTCACCCGCTTTACAGCGAAAATCGGCGTTGAGTTTAATGTGTTTATGATTTTGGATCTGACACTGCAGATCAGCGATGATTTGCGCCACGCTGACCTCCTAAACGCCGCGATAGACTGGTTGTTAGTGCTAACGCCGTCACGGCAAACAGCAATAAGACTAATGACATAGTGCCAGCGGCATTAAAATCGAATGATTGCACACTGTCATAAATTGCAATCGAAATCGTCTTGGTCTCGCCAGCAATATTGCCGCCCATCATCAGCACAACGCCAAACTCCCCAAGCACATGGGAGAAGCACAGAACTAATGCCGTTAGCACACCCGGCCACACCATAGGCAATTCAATTTTAAGTAGAATTTTAAGTCGACTCATGCCGCAACAAGCGGCTGCGTCGCGAACATCATTCGGCACAGCTTCGAAGGCGCGTTGTATCGGCTGCACAGCGAAGGGAATATTGACTAAAACGGAGGCAATAACCAAACCAGAAAAGTGAAACACGAGTTGCTGACCAATGACTTGTTCAATCCATTGTCCGAGCCAACTTTGACTACCTAGCCCCACCAGCAAGTAATAACCAATCACAGTTGGCGGTAATACTAAGGGCACCATGATCAGCGCCTCGACCCAAGATTTGCCGACAAATTGACGATAGGCTAATGCCCGTCCAGCCAAAATAGCTAAAGGAATCAACACTAAAACTGTGATGCCACTCAGCTTGACCGATAACCAAAGTGCCTGCCAATCCATCATGGTTGCTCTGGCAATGAAAAACCATAATCGGCCAAAACACGACGGGCACTATCGGCTCTTAAATAATCGTAAAAATGCTGAGCTGTTTCACCCGCCTTGGTCATTAATGCCATACGCTGAAACAGTGGACTATGCATTTTTGCTGGCACTATGGCGTAATCGCTATGTTTGGCAAATGTAGGAGACATAGCTAAAGAGAGCGCAATAATCCCGCCCTGGGTTGAACCACTAATCGCAAACTGCCCTGCTTGGGACACATTTTCCCCAAGGATCAATTTAGGTTGAATCACATCCCACAACTGCACAAACTGCAATGCTTCTTTGGCCTTTTCGCCATAGGGAGCGTGATCAGGATTAGCAATAGCAAAACGGGTAATTTTTCCTGCAGCGAGTGCTTCGGCTAACCCCTTAAGTTCAGGATCAACGGACAAACAACCAGTTTTAGGTACAACAATAGCGAGTTGCCCTTGGGCATAAAGCACACCAGCATCGCGGGCAACGCCAGCACTATGCAATTGTTGAATATATTTTTCATCCGCAGATAAAAATAATTCATAGGGCGCACCGTTTTGGATTTGAGTAGCAAAATTGCCCGATGACCCATAGGATATTTTTACTTTTAGCCCAGTTTCATTGGTAAATTTTTGGCTAATATCATCGAGGGCAAAACGTAAATCTGAGGCAGCGGCAATTGCGGGAATCGCTGTATTATCCGCCGCTCGACTGAACGATGGCGCGACCGCCAAGCACCAGAGTAATGCAAAAACACAGGTATGGAAGAAACGGGTCAAACTCTGCATTGGGTCACCTTAGTGCAATATTCGCGCGGGTCTTAAACTGGCAAGCTGCGTTGCGACTACGAGTATCTCTGCCACGCGACTAGTCTTTGTGTTGCCATAGCTTAGCCGCTTGTTCATCGGCATCTTTCGCTTCAACCCAACTTTTACCTTGCTCGCCCGCTTCTAATTTCCAGAATGGCGCTTTGGTTTTTAAAAAGTCGATTAAGAATTCACAGGCAGCAAAAGCGGCCTTGCGATGGGCGCTGGTTACGCCGATAAACACAATCTGCTCACCCAGAGCCATAGTACCGACACGGTGAATAACCGTCACTTTATTGAGCGGCCAGCGGCTACGCGCCTCGGCAACGATTTGTTCTAACACGGCTTCGGTCATACCCGGATAGTGCTCTAAGGTTAAGTCTGTCACCGCGGTCCCATCGTTAAAATCACGCACTTTGCCGACAAAAGTGACTACGGCACCATCGCTATCATCTTGAGCTAGCTGGCGATATTCGTCAGAAACACTAAAATCGACCTCTTGCACTCGAACTGCGGGTAATAAACGCATATTAACCTCCTGTAACCGGTGGGAAAAAGGCGACTTCATCACCATCGTTTACAGGCGTATCCCATTGACTAATGGTCTGATTTACCGCCACCAGCAATTTGTCAGAGGTTAATACTTTAGCCCATTTGTCGTCGGTTGCCGCCAGCGTTGCCCGTAACGCTTCGGCAGTTTGAGTCTGCTCGCTCGCCTCTAGACTTAATTTAGCTGTGCCCAATAATTCTCGAACTTGAGCAAAAAACAACACGTTAATCATAGTCTTATCTCGTTTTTGATCCGCTAAACCTTAAAGTGTCCCGACTTGCCGCCACGCTTTTCCAACAGACGGACTTGGGAGATCACCATATCTTTTTGCACGGCCTTGCACATGTCATAGATAGTTAACGCCGCCACTGAAGCTGCTGTTAACGCTTCCATCTCTACGCCCGTTTTGCCGGATAACTTGCACAGGCTAGTAATACGCACGCGGTTATGTTCAGGTTGTGCCTCTAAATCGACTTCAACTTTCGTTAGCATCAGCGGATGGCAGAGAGGGATAAGGTCTGAGGTTTTTTTCGCGGCTTGAATGCCCGCAATACGCGCGGTCGCAAACACATCACCCTTGTGGTGGCTACCACTCATGATCATCTCGAGTGTTGTGCTCGCCATCTCGATAAAAGCTTCTGCACGGGCTTCGCGCTCGGTAACGGCTTTTTCAGTTACATCGACCATATGGGCATTGCCATCGGCATTAATATGGGTAAATACATTGCTCATCGGAGCGATCCTTTAATTGAGGTCAAAACAGGGTACAAGGGAAATTGAGCTTATACTCGCGCTAAATTGGCTATGGCAACAGACCTAAAATCAGGTCTAGCCGCCAATAGAGGCAAGATGCTGAGTGACACCTGTGATGCCTTGATGCAAGTAATGGGTTTCTTTCTTCTGGGCTAATTGACCGTGCAGACGCTCAATTAATTCCGCTTGCTGGTTAGAATGCTGTAGCAGATCACGTAAATCGACACCGGATTCCGTAAAGAGGCACAAGTGCAATTTACCCTTAGCAGATACCCGTAAACGGTTACAGGTAGCACAAAAATTATTGGCATAGGGCATGATCAAGCCGATACGGCCCTGATAATCGCTGCGGCTGAAATTTTGGGCTGGACCATCGGAGGCACTTGGCGTATCTAATTGCCAGCCATCTGCCAGTAACTGTGCTTTGATGTCGGCGCCCGCTAGGTGATGTGCTTCAAAATACTCACGACCAAGACCCGTTTCCATCAGCTCGATAAAACGCAGGTCGATTGGCGTGTGTTTAATCCAGTGTAAAAAACGTGGCAAATCTTTATCGTTTAAACCTTTAAGCAGTACGGCGTTGATTTTTACTCGCTCGAAACCTGCCGACAAAGCGGCATCAATCCCCCGCATCACTTCGTCAAACTTATTTTCGCCGGTGATCTGGTAAAACATTTTGGGATCTAAACTATCCACGGACACATTGATACGACGCAAGCCAGCATCGAACCATTCTTTGGCATGCTTTTCGAGTCGATATCCATTAGTGGTCGTCGCAATAGTATGAATACGCGGGTTATCGGCGACGACACGAATGATGTCGGTAAAGTCTTTACGCAGGGTAGGTTCACCGCCTGTAATGCGGATTTTTTGGGTGCCGACTTGGCTAAATGCGGAGACTAAGTTTTCTATCTCATTGAGAGATAAGAATTTTGGTTTACCTTCAGGATGATAACCATCAGGAAGGCAGTAACTGCATTTGAAGTTACAAACGTCAGTGACTGACATCCGTAAATAGTGAAATTTTCGACCAAAGCTGTCTTGTAATTGAGACATGATCACCTTTCCAAGTGTGGGAGGTGAGAGCATTTCTTATCCCACCCCGGTGGCATTATTACCACGGCTACACCTCCATATCTTTCGACTTAGGCAGGCAAGCTCGGAGAACCGTCGTCGGTGATTATAGGCCGAAAGTACTCACTAGCTATACCCCTAAACAGGTATTTATTAACCTAGATCACGCTAGCGTGAATAATCTGTGACAGTCCTCACCTAAAGATTTGTATTGAATTAGACTAAACAGCAGCTTAATCCACTGTGACCTTATCTTATTTTCAGGTAAGGTGGTGCAAGCAATAAAACGCCCGTTTACAAACTACAACACTCGATAAAAATCGGGGAAACGTGAAGGAAGAGGTGAACTGATGGAACGCGAATCAATGGAATTCGATGTTGTTATCGTCGGTGCTGGTCCAGCTGGCTTGGCCACGGCATGTCGATTAATGCAAATATCACAGGATTCAGGCAAAGAAATTACCGTCTGTGTGGTAGAAAAAGGCTCAGAAGTGGGCGCGCATATTCTGTCAGGCGCAGTGTTCGAGACAAAAGTGCTAGACGAGCTATTCAGCGACTGGCGCGAAAAAGATGCCCCAATAAAAACCGCTGTCACCCACGACGAAATCTACCTACTCAGCTCAGCCATCGACGGCCGAGTCATGCCTAATGCTTTTGTGCCAAAAACCATGCACAACGACGGCAATTTTATTATCAGCGTCGGTAATCTGTCCCGCTGGCTTGCCAATCGCGCAGAAGAACTCGGTGTCGAAATATTCCCCGGCTTTGCCGCCAGTGAACTGCTATTTAACGCCGATAACAGCGTTAAAGGTATTTTGATTGGCGATATGGGAGTGGGTGCCGATGGCGAACCCAAAGACAGCTTTATGCCAGGCATGGAGTTGCATGCTAAATATACCGTTTTCTCCGAGGGTTGCCGCGGCCACTTAGGCAAGCAACTTATCGAAAAATACCATTTAGATAATGGTAAAACACCACAGCATTACGGTTTAGGCTTCAAAGAAATTTGGAAAGTCCCCGCCGAGCAACACGAACAAGGCAAAGTCGTTCACACAGGTGGCTGGCCATTAACCGAGGGCGCATCGGGTGGCGGCTTCCTTTATCACATGGAAGATAACCAAATTGCGGTCGGCCTTATTATTGATTTGAACTACAAAAATCCGCATCTGAGCCCATTTGACGAATTCCAGCGCTATAAAACCCACCCTGTGATTGCTAAGTATTTAACGGGTGGCGAACGCCTTAGTTATGGCGCCCGCGCGATTACTAAAGGCGGCTTAAACTCGCTACCTAAGATGAGTTTTCCTGGCGGTCTTATCATAGGCTGCAACGCGGGTACGTTGAACTTTGCGAAAATCAAAGGCACTCACACTGCGATGAAGAGCGGAATTGTTGCAGCAGAAACCTTAGGTAAAGCCATGATGGCTGGGGTTGAAGGCGGTAAAGATCTCGACTGTTACCAAACCCACCTTGAAGAAAGCTGGCTATACGAAGAATTGCATAAATCCCGCAACTTTGGTCCAGCAATGCACAAATTTGGTACCTATTTAGGCGGCGCATTCAACTATATAGATCAAAACTGGTTTGGCGGAAAGTTCCCTATCACACTGCGTGATGAGCACCCAGACTATGCGCAAATGGCACCTGTGAGCGCTTACAGCAAGATTGATTATCCAAAACCCGATGGCAAGCTTAGCTTCGATAAACTGTCCTCAGTGTATCTGTCGAGCACTTATCATGAGGAAGATCAGCCCTGCCATTTACGTCTCAAGGACAGCAGTATTCCACTGGGCATTAACTTGACTCAGTTTAATGAGCCAGCACAGCGTTACTGCCCAGCCGGCGTGTATGAAATCGTCGAAGAGGCGGGTCAACCCAAGTTTGTAATCAATGCGCAAAACTGCATTCATTGCAAAACCTGCGACATTAAAGATCCGAGCCAAAACATCACTTGGGTTACACCGGAAGGCGGTGGTGGTCCAAACTACCCCAACATGTAACATTTGGATGATAAATGTAAATAATGGCGCTCAATGGAGCGCCTTTTTTTCACCTTTTACACGAATAGTTCACTTTTTTTGCTTGCCCTTACTCGCGACATTGGCCACAATTGCCACACAAAAAAGAGTTCGTTTTCAATCACCATCTCATTTCCATCTATACTCTACATAATTAGATCTACAGCAAGACCAACAGGTTAGGCCAAATAAGTGTTCTATACGCTGTTTTATTCGGCAACCGGCCTAGACTAAGGTTAACTTTTAACATTTCTGTCCGATAATCTTTTACCGTACAAGAGTGTGTTGACCGATAACTCAAAATAGTCCAACACAGGCATATTGATATTTATGATATTTAATAACCTCACCATTAAGCAGAAAATTCTGTTAACAGTGACATTTGCAGTACTGTTGTCGACCATACTCGTCGGCGTATTAAGCCAACGTAGCGCGAAAAATGTCGTACAACAAAGGATGTTAGGCTCGGAATTACCGAGCTTAATGATGCAAATTCGCAATAAGATCGATCTCGACATTTCCACTTTGATGAATGCTGCAGAGCAATTGGCCAGTAGCCGCATGTTACTGCAATGGCTCGAAGACGGTAGACCACAGGCCCAAGAAACCCAAGTCGTAGCCCAACTCAAAGACATCACTCGTCAGTATAAGCTAGCGCAAGCTTCCTACGCTGATAGACAAACTGCCGCCTACTACACTCAGGATGGTTTTCTGCGAGTGCTCACTCCTGCGCAGGATGGCTGGTTTTTTGGTTACCGAGACAGTGGCCAAGAACGTATGTTGAACGTATTTACTGAGGCCAACGGCGAAGTCAAACTCTTCATTAACTACCAACAACCCAATGGTCGCGGCTTAGTCGGGCTCGCTAAATCACTCGATGACATGGTGCGTTTGCTGAGCTCGTTTAAAATTGAAGAAACCGGTTTAGTCTACTTAGTGGATGCTAAAGGTGAGGTAAAACTCCACCCAGATACGAGCCAAATTGGTAAGAGCAGCCTAAGCAACTTATACAAGGATGCGAGTTCAAGCTCATTATTAAACCGCAGTGATTTCAATCTGATCAATACCAAAATCAATGGCGAAAACATGCTGGTTGCCAGTAGTTATATCGCATCTATGGATTGGTACTTAGTCGCACAGGTGCCAGAGGCCGAAGTATTCGCACTATTAACCGAAGCGGCTTATCAGATCTTAATCTGGACGCTAATCATTGCAGCGGGCTTTATTGTACTCGCCATCGTGGTGGCTGGTTCAGTGAGTCGTCCAATCGCCCAAGTTGCCGCCATGTTCCACGACATAGGCGAAGGTGAAGGTGACTTACGCCAACGTCTACCTGTCAATGGTGAAGATGAAATTGCACAGCTCGCTAAGGGATTTAACAGCTTTATCAGTAAGATACAGGAATCTGTCATCGAAGTGGCACAAACCAGCGAACAGCTCGGTTTCTCGGCTAAGGATGTGTCGAATCAGGCACAGCAAACCTTAGAAGACAGCCACGAGCAGAAAGATCGCACTATGATGGTGGTAACGGCCATTAATGAAATGGGCGCGACGGTTAACGAAATTGCCAGTAATGCCGCCCAAGCTGCGGTTGCCGCCAGAGATGCAGATACTGAAGCCAGCAGCGGCCAAGTTGTGGTAACCCGTGCCCGCGATACCATTAACCAATTGTCGAAAGACGTTGGCCAAGTGGGTGAAGTGATTGAGTCCCTCGCAACCCACACTAAATCCATCGGTGGTATTTTAGATGTGATCCGCGCTATCTCTGAGCAGACTAACTTGTTAGCACTTAACGCGGCCATTGAAGCAGCACGTGCCGGCGAAGCTGGACGCGGATTTGCTGTCGTGGCCGATGAAGTACGTAACTTAGCCTCACGCACAGCAGCATCGACCAATGAAGTGCAAGGCATGATCGACAAGCTGCAATCGGAAGCCAGCCGCGCGGTTAATGCGATGGCCCAGAGTCGTACCCGCTCCCACGAAGGCGTTGTGGCCGTCGATGAAGCCAGCAAATCGTTAATTGGCATTAGCGATCGCATTGGTCTTATCAGCGACATGAACATCCAAGTTGCTGCGGCAACGGAAGAACAATCTACAGTTGTGGAGGACATCAACCGTAACGTCACTGAAATCAATGACATTACTCAACGTACTGCCAATACTGCACAAGCGGCGGCACAGGC
The DNA here is from genome assembly GCF_030848765.1 of Shewanella oncorhynchi. Taxonomy (NCBI): domain Bacteria; kingdom Pseudomonadati; phylum Pseudomonadota; class Gammaproteobacteria; order Alteromonadales; family Shewanellaceae; genus Shewanella; species Shewanella oncorhynchi. The sequence continues at coordinate 315,551 of NZ_CP132914.1, read as the reverse complement.
GAGTTTAGCCTTGAATCAACTGTCACACCGCTTAGATACCTTAGTGGCCAAGTTTAAGGTGTAAGACCTTAAAACTTACGCCATAAAAAACGCCTTAGATGTTTCCATCTAAGGCGTTTTTCTTTAACTCGCAGAGACAATTAATCCATAGCAATAAATTTAATCGTTAATGGATAGCGATACACTTTACCTTCGCTGGCCTTAATAATCGCCAGCACAGTACACACCAGATCGAATATGCCGAGTATGGCTAAAAAGATGAAACCTATTCCGACCAAAGCTAATACGGCACTGATGATCACATAAATCAACAGGCTCAATTTAAAGTTCAAACAACTACGGCCACATTGATCGACAAATGCGGACTCTTCACGCTTCATCAGCCAAATGATCAAAGGACCAAGAATAGAGCCCAACGGCACTAAGTATCCAATAAAACTTGAGGCGTATACCAGTAAGCCAAAATCTTTATCACTTTTTGTAACGGGTTCAATCATAGGTCATCCCTGTTTTATCATTTTGAATATAAAGCCTTATTTTCCACTCGGCCCATATAAACGCATTTGCCAATCTTCTACTGTCTGTAATGCTAAGCGGCGTTGTAGGCTATTAACCCAACTCAGCGCTAATCCCTCACAGGAAGCTAAACGATCATAGGCACTGGTATTAAACGTTGGCGAGAAATAGAGTGACATGGCCTCGGCAACACTGATATCAGTACGACGCTCAACTAATTCAATCCTATCGTTTAACTGAATAATCCCTGGGGTTAAGATTCTATAAAACCAACCACATAATTGGCTTTGCTGCATGGCGAGGGCGAATTCTTTGTGACCAAATTGCAGATTCAATTTAAAACAAGGTGAACGCGGCTGAGTCACTTGCACTTTTACTGCGCCAATTTGCAAGATATCGCCAATATTGACTTGAGTTTCGTTCAGTCCAACTGTGCTAATGTTCTCTCCCATGCTGGGCGCATCTTCGAGCTGGGTGATTAAGTCCCAACGACGATATTGGCCGTAGTGCTCGCGGGGGAAATGATGTAGCACGCGATCAAGGCCGCCATGGTGTTTTGGATCGGCCTGCGCGTCCCCTTCAACATGGTCGATATGCACTAACAGTTGTTGAGCCGCTTGCTTACCATCAATCCCCGTAGCAACACCGGACATTTCTTGAAGATGGGTTCCTAAGTACAATCCAGACAATTTATTAATCAACAACTTTGACATCTGCAACTCCAAATCAATGACCTATCGCGCATTACTGTCAGAGTGTAAACCGCGATACGCCAATAACACAATCAACCCGCGCCATAACCCACAAAGGTAGGCTAAACATTGCTGCCAAGAAGAACCGAGTAGAGTCTATGAATGATTTAACACCACTTGATTTCGGCCCGCTTCTTTTGCCTGATACAAGGCCAGATCGGCACGTTTGATAAGGTCCTCCGCAGGCTCTTGCACTTGATGCTCAGCAACACCAATACTGGCAGTAATAGAAATGTGTAATCCATTCACTTTAATTTCCCGCTGGGAAATGAGGTCACGGATCTGTTCTGCCAATTCTGCCGCTCGGGATAAATCCATCTCAGGAAGTAAAATTAAAAACTCCTCACCGCCCCAGCGACATAAAATATCCTGTTGTTGTAGTAAACCACGCAGCATATTAGTCATGGTTTTTAATACTAAGTCACCAATCCCATGCCCATAACTGTCGTTCACTTTTTTAAAGTGGTCGATATCCAGCAAGAGTATTGAAATCGGCGATTGTGTCAGCTTGGCTTTATCTAACGCCTGCCTAAAGTACTCATCAAATACCTGACGGTTAGCGGCGCCAGTGAGCTTATCGGTAGACGCCATAATTTCTAGTTTGCGCTGATAACGACCTAAGGTCATGTTGGAGATGAATAAAATACCTAGGGTCACCATTAGGCTTAACGCCAAATTACCCCAAAACGTATTTAACAGTTCCCGCTCTTGTGGCGCATCCTCCTGCTCAACAATCAAATACCACTTAAACTCAGGAACTAAGCGACTATTGAGATAAACCGTTTTCCCGTTTTTCTGATAGCTGAAGGCGGCACTTGGGCTGGTTAAAATACGCGTAGCCAAATTATCAAGCCCTACGTTCGTTTGCAGCGAATCCGTACCGTCATATTGATCGCCATGCAAAGTGACATTACCTTGCCGATCGGTAAAGAACACTCGGCGGTTATAACGCTTTTGATATAACTCAATTAAGGCTTTAACCTTTTCAACCGCCAACCCCACACCAGTAACACCAATAAATTTTCCTTCAAAATCAAAAACCTTATAATTCACAAATACGGTTGTCTTACTGCGATCTGCCGTATCGGCATCAATATTGACCTCATAATGTTCAGATTCGGGTAAAGAGCGCACTCGAAAATACCAAGCATCGTCAGGCTCTACATCTTGAATTTGTTTTAAAATGCCCGTGGAATGGTAATAATTTCGACTTTTCTCAGACACAAAAAAGCTAGTGACTGTACCGTATTTCTCTTGGATTTCCTTAAGGTAACGAATGAGTTTTTCGGGCTCTTGCTCATGACTTAAGGTCCAATCCCGAACAAAGGTATCCTGCGCCATCAAGGATGAAATAAAGATGGGTCGTAACAAATCCTGTTGAATTTCTGAATAAATATTGTCACTTGTGAGCGGTAAGGTATTGCTCTCTATTTGCTGGCTCAGTGAATCATGAGCCACTTTGTAACTGATACCGCTGGTCACTAAAAAGGCGACCAAAAGCAAAACAGACAGAAGCCAAATAAATTTATTTTTATCATTCCAAGCGTTATTGCCCATTCTCAACTCCAAAGACTACAGAACACCTTGAGTGGCTTATTATTTTAATTTAACGATAACTATTTTAGTTGAATAAATGTTAACGCAATTGCGCCATGGCCGCACAAGATTTCTGTCGTATTGGCGTTCTACGATGGAATAACTTTATTTTGAGCAAAAAAAATGCCTCGTTGGGGAAACGAGGCAAAAACATACTAACCAATAAATGGGAGAAAAGTACAAGAAAACGTTAAGGGACAAGCTATGCGCCACAAGACATACTCTAGCAAGGACGTATGACAAAAAGATGACTCAAACTGCTCGCCCGCAGATTTTCATGCGATTTGCTTCGCCTCTAAATACTGTTTTAGTGCCTCACCCGGAATAGAACTATCAGTTGCCACCGCAAATGCCGCCCAAATCGCCCCTTCTGCCATGGCCTCAGTAATCGACTGGCCGATGCAGAGACTGTGGATCAACCCTGACGCATAGGCATCACCCGCGCCAGTGGTATCAACAACTGTGGCAGGGATAGCGGCAACATGCTGCACTTGATCGTGCGTGTAAACCTTAGCCCCATTGATACCATCGGTGACAATAAAGTAACGCAGACAATCGCCGCCAATACTTTTGCCATATTCCCAAGATGCGCCATCACAACGCCCCTGAATATCACTCATGGAGGCCAATAAAATATGACAAGGTCTCTGTCTGTCGTCCTTGGCTAATTGCGCGACCACAAGACAATGTTCTAAAGCTGTTTTTGCCCAGCTGACAGAGCCTTCAGCGGAAGTATTAAAATACAACGCATCCCATGACTGCCATTTCGGCGGTACAGATAATTCAAATATGGGTCTTTGTGGCCGAATAATGGTGCGCTCGCCATCTGGCGTCATTACAAGCAGCATTTCGCATGTATTGCCGGCGCGGCGCTGCACTAAACGACAATCGAGACCTTGCGTACTGGCTTCTGCAATGAGCCAATCCCCCATGTCATCACGGCCCACTTGACTCACCAACGCGACGCTATGCCCTGCCCAGACTAAACCTAATCCGGTATTTGCCCCACCGCCGCCGAGCCTTTGGCCGCCATCTTGATAATGGAAACGTCCACCCGTTTTTAAAGGTTTATCAAGCAGTAAGATTCGATCACAGTTGAGATTGGCAACTAACAGAATATTAGCCATTACACGGCTCCAAAGGGCAAAAAAGCATCAAGGCCAGAAGATAAAAACAAAGAAATATCAATCTAGAGCAAAATGCTCACAGGCACAATCCAATCATCGAGATAGAAACACTATAAGGATATGGCAGCGCCTTGATGTAAGCATTTGTCCCGAAGAAGACGAGGAAAACAGTTATACACTCATACGGTATAACATAGATGTTAACTCTAACACTTTGTTTAAAATAGATTTATAGAAAAGATAACGTCTCAGGACAAAATGAAGCGTAACCATTTTGAAGCCGACTCGATTAATTATCAGTAGACATAGTTAAAATGCATGCTGGATACATATATTAAATTTATGAATGGAATCAAACGCTATGCTAATGGAAATATGGGATACCGCCGAAGAAAAATCTGAGCAGCTACGCCGTTATCAGCTCTGTATAGATGAATTTAATGAATTGAATTTTCACGATGTTTATATTGCAGAAATCAAACAAGAATACCAACAACTTGCTGAACAAGTAAAAGTGCAGTCAACCTCGGATCCCGAGCGCTAACTGCACTTTGCCATCTAGTTACTCACGATAAACCTTCAATTACTTTATTGGCGTCAATGGTGATAAAGACGCAAATTGTACTGCTAATGTCCAATCTGTAATGACCATATCTGAAGGCTGCCAACTGTCATCAACCCACTCATAAACCAAGCCAGGGTTTTCTTCTGCGTTGACTAACAAACGCCGTCCATCTTGCAACACAAGCGTATAATCGAGCCCCTGCGCATCGACACTTTCAATGTCCCCCAAGACATTGTGCTTAATGGCCGAAATAGTTCCGGTTGCCTTAACGGCATCGTTTTCCTTTGCACCGCTGTAAAACTTTAACGCCTCGTTTGCGGCAGTCTTGTGAAAAACAAACTCCTCAGTCACACCCACTACGATCGACGGATCAAGCTCATACCAGGCGGGTATCCATAATGCGTTAATTGTCATCCCGTTATATCCTGCATAATAATTTTACGGACGGGATCATTCTGCCTTAACCCCGACAGAGAAAATACTCTTCAGGGATAAAATAATTTTAATTCCTGTAAGGAGTAGCATCACTAAATTGAGCGCATCACTTTCTTTGTAAGATAATCCCAAACCAAAGGGTCATACCTGAGATGCTTTAAGCTCCAGCACTGATGTTGGACTCAATTGGTCTTTCTGTTAGTTTGTAAAACACTTTGCCTCAAACCGACACATTAAGCTGACAAAGTGATCCTGAGCTCAGTAATCGCGTATAGAGTCACACACGATAGATTAATCTTCCCATGCTTGCACCGCAGGCCGATAAATACGGAGTTTACTTGTCTATGGATAAGCCCATAACGCAACCCCCTCAAACCCTTAAGCTCATCGGTGAAACTGAGGCCGGAAAGCGTCAAGAGCTTAAGCAATACTTTAATCAGACATGGGCTTTATACGAGTCTCTGTATGATTTGATCCAAGAAGATAGCGCCTATTACCTCAAAGCCGAGCCGCTACGCCATCCGTTAATCTTTTACTTTGGCCATACGGCCACTTTCTATATCAACAAACTCAAACTCGGTAAATTTCTCGATGAACGGGTAAACGACAACTTCGAATCCATGTTCGCCATTGGTGTCGATGAGATGTCTTGGGATGATTTGAACGAACAACATTATCCGTGGCCGGATGTGGCAGAGGTGCGAAGCTATCGCCAACAAGTTAATGCTGTCATCAATCGTGTTATCGATGAAATGCCTCTAGCGTTACCTATCACTCAAAATAGTCCAGCTTGGATCATTTTGATGGGCATTGAACATGAGCGTATTCATTTAGAAACCTCATCGGTGATCATCCGCCAACTGCCGCTGGAATATGTCGCGCCCAACCACCTCTGGCCTGCGTGCCAAGACACCGCCCCTGCCGAGGCCAACAGTTTATTGGCTGTAAAAGGGCAAAAAGTGACCTTAGGCAAAACAGAACAAGACCAAACCTACGGCTGGGACAATGAATACGGCCATAAAATATTTAACGTTAACGACTTTAAGGCTGCTAAATTCTTAGTCTCGAATCAAGAGTATCTAGCATTCGTCGAAGCTGGCGGCTATCGCTCACCCCAATTTTGGAATGAAGAAGGCCAAGCTTGGCTTGCCTATACCCAAGCACAAATGCCGCGTTTTTGGCGCTTAAGACAAGATAAATGGTGGCAACGTAACTTAGCGGAAGAAATCCCGCTGCCATTAAACTGGCCTGTTGAAGTGAATCAGCTCGAAGCTAAGGCCTTCTGTAATTGGAAAGCCGAACAAAAGCAAAGCAATATACGTCTATTAACTGAAGCTGAGTGGTACATCTTACGCGAGAATGTGCCCGCCGATGCGCCCGATTGGCATGAAGTGCCGGGCAATATTGCTTTGGCTTATTACGCCTCTTCTTGCCCAGTGAATCGCTTCGAACATAATGGCTTTTTCGATATTGTCGGTAATGTTTGGCAATGGACAGAAACCGCAATCGACGGTTTTGACGGCTTCGCCGTACACCCACTTTACGATGATTTCTCCACCCCAACCTTCGATGGCAAACATAATCTCATCAAAGGCGGCTCGTGGATCTCTACGGGTAATGAGGCAATAGCTTCATCACGCTATGCGTTTCGTCGACATTTTTATCAACACGCGGGCTTTCGCTATGTGGAATCCACCCAAAATCCAGCTCAAATGGCCGAGGTCAATGTGTACGAAACGGATGAACTGATTTCCCAATACCTTGAATTCCACTATGGCGCCGAATATTTCGGAGTTGCTAACTTCTGCGTCAATGGTGTGCAGCAAGCGCTGAGTGAAATTCAATTGACTCATACAGCTAAAGCCCTTGATATCGGCTGCTCCGTTGGTCGCGCGAGTTTCGAACTGGCAAAAGTGTTTGATCATGTTGATGGTATCGACTTCTCGGCGCGCTTTATTCAACAGGCCTATGCGCTGACAGAACAAGGTGAAAAACGTTACACCATACGTACCGAAGGCGACTTACAGGAATTTAAGAGCGCGAGTCTCGCGAAACTGGGATATGAACTTGAGGCTAAAAAGGTCAACTTTATGCAAGGTGATGCCTGTAATTTAAAGCCCATCTACACAGATTATGATTTGGTTTATGCCTCAAATCTTATCGACAGGTTAAACGAGCCTAAGCACTTTTTAACCAGTATTGCCCAGCGGATTAATCAAGGTGGATACCTTGTGATTGCCTCGCCATACACTTGGCTTGAAGATTATACGCCCAAGGATAAATGGTTAGGTGGCGTTAAAGTCAAAGGAGAGAACTTCACCACCTTAGATGGTTTGACCGAAACCTTGATCGGCCAATTTGAGCTGGTCGCAGTGAAGGAAATTCCCTTCGTGATCCGCGAGACTAAACGTAAATTCCAACATTCCATCTCAGAAATGACAATTTGGCGTAAACGTTAATGCTCACTCATGGGATAACCAACTGAAGTCCTGATAAAAATATCCGCCAGAAATCCATTTCTGGCGGATGTGTAACATCCAGCTCAGTCACATTTACAGCACCAACTAAGGTGAGAACACTGTAAATGCAGCGAAAAATATCTACACCTTAAACTGTGCCGTTGTTAAACCAAGCTGATTTGCTAACCCCAACAGACTCCGCGTACTCGCTGCTACTTGGCTGATAGCCGCACTATTTTCCTCCGCCGCCACGCTTAAGCCCGCAATCCCCTGCGCAATCGTCGCCGAAACCGTTGTTTGTTCTTCCGCAGCGGTTGCGGTTTGAATCATTAATGCCTTTAAGGTTTCTAAGCGCAAAGCAATATCATCCACCGCGGTCTGCATTCCATCCGCATCTTCTGCGGTTTTAGAGGCTTCAGTGGAACAAGTCACACTATGCAACGCCAGCACACCTGACTGTTGCTGAATACCTTTTAACACTTGCCCAATATCCTGAGTTGCTAACTGAACCTTCACCGCTAACTGACGCACCTCATCGGCAACCACAGCAAATCCACGACCATGCTCGCCAGCTCTCGCTGCTTCAATCGCCGCATTAAGAGACAAGAGATTAGTTTGTTCCGCAATCGCATTTATCACAGCTAATACTGAGCCGATTTTCTGACTATCCGCCTCAAGACTGCCCACCTGTTGATGAATAGTTGCAAAACTGCTCAAGGTCACTTTTAAGCTTTTACGAGTACTAGCCAAGTTTTGCGAAAGAATTTCACTCGAATGGGTACAGGCGGACACTTCATCGGAGGATCTCATCGTATTCGTGCTGATTTCAGCTGCGGCATAACTCATTTCTTCAACTGCAGTGGCCAACATATCAGTTTCTTTAGCCTGCATCTGAATACTGCAATCGGCTTGGGTCATGGCAGCAGAGTTTTGTTCGGCGGCAGATTCAAGTTCATGCCCAACGCCCACCAGCTGACTGATGATTTCTTTGAGCTTAGTTTGCATCCGCGCCAACCAACTCATCAGGTGATTATCCGTTTGAACATGCGGTAAATTATGAGTTAAATCGCCAGAGGCGATCATACTGGTCAAATTACACATGTCCTCAGGCTCACCGCCGAGCGGCTTTAATACAAACCCTGTAACTAACTTAGCAGCAGCGAATGCCAACACTAAGGCGGCTGCACAAACAGATAAGCCGATAAACATCATACGGTAGGCGGGAGCAGCAATTTCACTCACATCAATTTCAGCCATCAAACCCCAACGTAAACCGAGCTCAACGACAGGAGAATAAGCGGATAATACGGGATTATTGTTATAGTCATTCACTTGCATCACACCCGATTTACCAGCCAGCGCCTCCTTTACAGCCAGCGTATCAACACCATTCTGAGCTACCGTTCCCGCAAACGAAGCCGTAACAGTTCGATTAATGGGATCGAGAAAAGAATCAGAACGCATACGATTATTTGGGCCAATGAGATAAGTTTCACCACTTTGCCCCATACCCTCACGAATTTGCATAACTCTGTTTATGCGATCGATTGATACTTGAGCCGCCACCACCAATCTTTGCTGATTGAACTGAATCGACTGGCCAATAAATGCCGCAGGTTGACCATTTGAAGGCGCGTATGCGGAAAAATCTTGTAGTAATACTGTGCCCGCCGATCCCAATGCCTTATTAAATAACTGTGCTAATCCCGAATCATGGAAGGGTCCAGTACGCAAATTGGTGCCGAAATCAGACTCCTTCGCCACTGTATATAAAACGGTGCCATCGTCACTAATAATAAATAGGTCATAAAAACCGAGGGATTTATTTAATGACTGCAAGGTTTGATCTATGTCAGTAAGAGTATCGAGGCTTTTTTGGCTGGCAATTACGGCGCTGACGGCCTGCAGGTTATCGGAAAAGTCCTGAAACATGCCAACAATCTGCCGTTGCTTGATCTCACGCACAGCCACTAAACGAGACTGAGCCTCGGCAAACAATTCATCGCGAGCAATGTAAGTCACTATTGCGGTGGCAAATATGAGGGGTAATAGGACAATCAATAAACTGATAAGCTGAATTTTACGAGTAAAACCCATGGTGAGACTCCTTGTCGCGCGTCGAATTCCATTCCTTCAATCTTTGCAGAATCAAACCTGCCTTAAAACTATAGGAGAAGAATCTCAGCTAAACAAAGCGGTGCCGACTATTTTCATCAAAAGTTCACTAAAATGCCGACAACTCATTATTTTTAAGTAAAAAAATGATTAACAACTTTAAATGACAGCCACGCCATACCGACCATTTCAAATAAAATGATATAGTGGGAAATAAGCGATAAACCGAACGTTAGCATCAACTGATATTGAATGCGCACATCCATGCGACAATGATGCATTGAAATTTATTAAATATGCATATAAATTCATATCAAGCCAATTTATAGAGGATTAATAATGAGTTTACTCGAGCAAGTGTCAGTATCTAAAAAAGCCAACATCTACTTTGATGGCAAAGTGGCTAGCCGTAGCGTATTTTTTGCCGATGGCAGCAAGCAAACCTTAGGTGTTGTATTACCAGGGGAATATGAGTTCTCAACCTCCCAAGGCGAAATCATGGAAGTGACTAGCGGCCGTTTTGAGGTGTTACTTCCAGAAACAACGACTTGGCAAGAATTTAGCGAAGGAACTCAGTTTGAGCTGGCTGCAAATGTTAGCTTTAAAATTCGTAACACAGCCATTGCCGAATATTGCTGTAGCTACCTCTAATCATCTCGATTGAGTGGCAGTACGATTAATATTTCACATCAATCGTGAATCGAATGCTCACAGTGACGGTTTATCTCAGCACTGTGAGTATGTTGTCCACCCGACCATTTCACCATTTCACCATTTCACCATTTCACCATTTCACCATTTCACCATTTCACCATTTCACCATTTCACCATTTCACCATCAGAATGCCTTATCCGTCTAACATTTATCAATTTGGCAATTTTATTAACTTGGCTCAAGGCAGCGCAAAAGTCACAATGCAAAGCATACTAAATCGAATATGTTGAAATCGTCGATAAAAACAACACTAGACGACCGGTCTAATTTGATTTATCCTAACCCCCATGAAAATTGAAACTCAATCCACTCGCCAGCATATTCTCGACATCGGCTACAAGCTGATCGTACGCAAAGGCTTCTCCAGCGTCGGCTTATCCCTACTGCTGCAGGCGGCCGAAGTGCCAAAAGGCTCGTTTTATCACTACTTCAAATCCAAAGAACAATTTGGCGAAGCGCTTATTACTGATTATTTTGAAAAATATCAATTAGATTTAGACGCATTATTCAATGACTCGACACTAACAGGCCATCAACGCTTGATGCAATACTGGCAACAATGGTTGCACGTACAAGCCGATGGCTGCGTAGATCAAAAGTGTCTGGTCGTGAAACTCAGCGCCGAAGTGGCCGATTTATCGGAAGCTATGCGTGTTGCCTTACTTAAAGGCTCCGCCGGCATCATAGAGAGGTTAACGACTTGCGTTCAAGTGGGCATAACCGATAGATCAATCGCCCAGCAAGATCCGCAATCGACCGCAGAAATGTTGTATCACATGTGGTTAGGCGCCAGCTTAATGAACAAGTTGGGCCACAGCCCTGCGGCACTCGAACGTGCACTCGTAACGACTAAAGCCATTTTAACGCCTAAAACGGCCCTTTAACCTAATACCGACTCAAAACTAATACTGGCTGATATCGATCAGCCAAAGATTTTTTAAAGAATACATTTTCACGCCCCAACATTAGACGACTGGTCTACTAATTTAACGGGCGATTAATAAATGCGGCTCAATTAACGCTGCTCATTTAAAGTAATAATAGGAATAACATCATCCATGCTAAATTTTAACTATTACAACCCGACCCGCATCCGTTTTGGTAAAGACACTATCGCCGAAATTGATTCCCTAGTACCGAGCGATGTTAAAGTGATGATCCTCTTTGGCGGCAGCAGTGCTAGAAAAACAGGCACGTTAGACGAAGTTAAACAATCATTGGGTAATCGTTTCGTTGTCGAGTTCGATGGCATTGAGCCAAACCCAACCTATGAAACCTTAATGAAAGCCGTCGCCCAAGTGCGTGAGCAGAATATCGACTTCCTCCTCGCGGTTGGCGGTGGTTCGGTTATCGATGGCACTAAATTTGTTGCCGCTGCAGCGGTATTCGAAGGTGAACCTTGGGACATTCTCACTAGCTGGGGCGCCAATGTGACTCAAGCTATGCCTTTTGGCTCAGTCTTAACCTTACCTGCGACCGGTTCCGAAATGAACAACGCCAGCGTAGTGACCCGTAAATCACTACAGGCTAAACTGCCATTCCGTAATGATTTGGTTTATCCACAATTCTCAATACTTGATCCGACGAAAACCTTCACTCTGCCAGAACGCCAAGTGGCCAACGGTGTTGTCGATGCTTTTGTACATATCACAGAGCAATACCTCACTTACCCAGTTAACGCCGCCGTGCAGGACAGATTTGCCGAAGGTCTGTTACAAACCTTGATTGAGCTTGGTCCACAGGTACTAGTTCAACCCGAAGACTACGACATTCGCGCGAACTTAATGTGGGTTGCCACTATGGCACTCAACGGCACAATTGGCGTCGGCGTTCCCCACGACTGGGCAACCCATATGATTGGCCATGAACTAACTGCACTTTACGATATCGACCATGCGCGCACATTGGCAATCATACTGCCTGCCCTGCTGCAATGTACAAAAGAGGCTAAACGCGACAAGTTACTCCAGTACGCCGACCGTGTGTGGCACATCAACACAGGTACAGATGACGAGCGTATCGACGCCGCTATCGCAAAAACCAAGGCTTTCTTCGAAGCCATGGGCATACCGACACATTTATCTGCCTATGATCTCGATGCCAGCCACGTTGATGCTGTAGTGAAACAGCTTGAACTGCACGGCATGGTGGCACTAGGCGAACATGGCAATATTGACCCAACCATGAGCCGTGACATTTTGACCTTAGCCCTATAACGTCAAATGAACTAAACCCAAAGCTCACACATATTGATGTGAGCAACTTAGGTAATGGTATGAAAATGAATATATTAATGGTAATCACGTCACACGATAAACTCGGTGATACGGGTTTAAAAACCGGCTTTTGGCTAGAAGAATTCGCCTCACCTTTTTATGTTTTTAAAGATAAAGGTTTTGACATTACCTTAGCCTCGCCACTGGGCGGTCAACCACCACTCGATCCAAAAAGTGATGAGCCAGACTTTCAGACCGAAGCTACTGCGCGCTTTAGCAAAGATCCTGAGGCTCAAGCACTGCTAGCGAATACCACTCGCTTAAGTGAAATCAATGCAGCCGATTATGATGCGATTTTTTATCCGGGCGGCCACGGTCCACTGTGGGATCTTGCCGAAGATAAACATTCTATCGTCTTGATTGAACAGTTTTATCAAGCCAATAAACCCCTAGGGCTCGTATGTCATGCGCCTGCTGCATTGCTGCACCCTAAAACCAGTGATGGCAAGCCATTGGTCGGCGGCAAGCGTGTTACCGGTTTCAGCAACTCTGAAGAAGAAACCGTGCAACTCACTCATGTCGTGCCATTTTTGGTTGAAGACATGCTGAAGAAAAATGGTGGCAATTATGTCAAAGGTGATGACTGGACAAGCTTTGTCGTCGCAGATGGCCATTTGATCACAGGCCAAAATCCGGGATCATCCGAAGCCGTAGCCGAAACCATAGTTGCGCAATTGAACGCGAGAGGCTAAGCGATAAATACGCGACGCTCAGCTTGAAATGAACAAAGACAGGCGCGCAAGTGTGCTAAATGCGTTAAAAAGAGCTGTCGCACCACAATGGTGCGACAGCTAAAATGTACTCTCACTGTCCAAAGGAAAGCCCATGATCACCTTGCACCATCTCAATAAATCACGCTCTAAACGTATCATCTGGTTGCTAGAGGAACTCGGTCAACCCTATGAAATTAAGAGTTATCAACGTGATAGCCAGACTTTTCTCGCGCCACCCGAACTTAAGCAAATTCATCCGTTAGGCAAATCACCCGTTATCGAAATGGACGGTCAAGTGATAGCCGAATCGGGTGCGATCACCGAATATCTTATTGAAAAATATGCGGCGGATTCCTTAGCCCCCGCCAGAGACAGCGCAGACTATGTCAGTTATCTGCAATGGCTACACTTTGCCGAAAGCTCAGCCATGCTGCCTTTGTTACTGCGTATGTTCGTGCAAAAGGACGGTTGTAAAACCAATTTCCTTGAAGGTTATGCCGCGACGGAAGTCAGTAAGATTAGTCATTACTTCAATGATATGTTGGCTGATAAAACCTATCTTGTTGCAGACAAGCTCACGGGTGCGGATATCATGATGTCCTTCGTGGTGGAGCTACTGGCTAACAGTGGCGATCTCGCGAAATTTGAACACATTGAACGCTATGCCACTCAATTATCCCAACATGCCGCTTGGGTCAAAGCGAGTGAGATCGAGAAACAACTCGATGCAAGCCTGTAATTGATGGATCGAATTCGGGCACATGTTAGTGTCCGAGCTTAACCCACTTTAACTAACCCCTGTTTCTGCCTCCCCATTTTCTGTCGACTTTATACCTTCTCAGTGGTGACGTCCTTAACCACTTAGCGCAACAAACACCATGATTTTTGATGTAAAAGAGACTAATCTTGATTAACTCTATCTCAAGGCTACAGGGACTTTAGCATGCGTTCACTCACACTCATCGGCTTAGTGCTATTTAGCATGTTAGCGCAAGCGACTGTTTATAAATGGGTCGATAAAGATGGCAAAGTCCATTACTCCGATGAGCCGCAGCCAAATGCCCAAGTCGTTGAGCTAAAAGATAAGACCTTAAATCAAATTGCCCTTCCTCTGCCCAAAACAGACTTAAACAGCTCAAATCAAGCAATTGAATCTATTAAATATCAAGTCAATATTACCTCTCCGACCGAAGAGGAAACCGTCAGAGATAACAATGGCGATTTCGACGTCGTTGCGACTATCACCCCAGAGCTAAAAAGTCAGTATTTGATGGCCCTCAAGCTCGATGGCAACCCCATAGGCCAGCCGCAAATTGGTGGTACCTTTAAACTCAAAAACATCGACCGAGGTGAACATACCTTAGTCGTTGACGCTTTGACTCAAAACGGCAAAGTCTTTGCATCAAGTTCACCAAGAAAGATATTTCTTCATCAAGCAGCTAAGCGTTAATGCCACTCATTGCATAGATAAAGTTAGTATAAAAACTTTAAATACATAGAGTTAGATTAACCGCACCAGACTAAACCGTTTGATGAAGACAAGTTGCAGCTTGCACCAGATTGGTGCACCATAGTGGTGCAACCCTATTTCTAGGAACGGTCGATGGATAAAGAGACACTGCTCAATCATTTAGTTACCGCTGTACTTGTCATCGATAAGGATCTTAAGCCTTGTTATGCCAACGCAGCAGCAGAGCAATTATTAGGTGTTGGTAGCCATAGACTCGTAGAACAAACTTTGCCTGAGCATTATCAAATCCTCGGTGTCGAAGCCCAGTTATTGATGGATGCGGTAAAGGCTGGCCAAGGTTTAACGGTCAATACAGCGGCCCTAGTCACGCTCGATGGTCAGCACCATACCGTTGATTTAACGCTTATTCCCCTCGATGATGAGGCTGAACTCAGCCTGCTCGAACTGCGCCAAGTCGACCAACAAAGACGCATTCACCAGCAGCTGAGCCAAGATGCCCAGCAACAAGCGGCGCAATTTTTGGTGCGCAACTTAGCCCATGAAATCAAAAATCCTTTAGGCGGCCTGCGTGGTGCGGCGCAGTTGTTATCGCGGGAGCTGGATGATCCGGCGCTGAAGGAATTCACTACCCTCATCATAGAGCAGGCCGATCGGCTGCGTAATTTAGTGGACCGTCTGCTCGGCCCCCAAAGGCCGACACAGCACAGTCTGCACAACATCCATCAAGTGGTGCAAAAGGTCTATAAGTTAGTTGAAATGGCGCTGCCCGCTAACATCCAGCTTAAACGGGATTACGATCCATCCATTCCCGATATCGAGATGGATCCTGACCAAATGCAGCAAGCCGTGCTGAACATTTTACAAAATGCGGTGCAGGCGCTTGAGCATACGGGTGGCGAGATTTTGATCCGCACTCGTACTCAGCACCAAGTCACCATAGGTTCACAGCGCCACAAGCTAGTGTTAACCCTATCGATTATCGACAACGGCCCCGGCATACCGCCAGAGCTGATGGACACATTATTTTATCCAATGGTGACAGGTCGTGAGCAAGGTTCAGGTTTAGGCCTCTCAATTGCCCATAATATTGCCCGTTTACACTCGGGAAGAATCGATTGCCTCTCCAGCGCTGGGCACACCGAATTCATCATTTCATTACCGATTTTAGGCGCGAAATAATTTCGACATACCGTATGAGGAAGCAAGATGCGAATTAGTGAACAAGTGTGGATCCTCGACGATGACAGCTCGATACGTTGGGTACTCGAAAAGGCACTTCAAGGTGCCAAGCTCAGTACCGCCAGCTTTGCCGCCGCCGAATCCCTGTGGCAAGCCTTAGAAATATCGCAACCGCACGTGATAGTGTCGGACATACGTATGCCCGGCACAGACGGGTTAAGCCTGCTCGAACGATTGCAGGTGCATTATCCCCATATTCCCGTGATCATTATGACGGCGCACTCAGACTTAGACAGCGCAGTCAGTGCCTATCAAGCGGGCGCATTTGAGTATCTGCCTAAACCCTTCGATATCGATGAGGCTATCTCTCTGGTCGAGCGCGCACTGACACACGCCACTGAACAAAGCCCAGCACCCGCGCAGGAAGCCCAAGTAAAAACACCCGAAATCATAGGTGAAGCGCCAGCGATGCAGGAAGTGTTTCGCGCCATAGGCAGGCTTTCACGCTCGTCGATCAGCGTGCTGATTAATGGTCAATCGGGGACAGGTAAAGAATTGGTGGCTGGCGCGTTACACAAGCACAGCCCACGTAAAGATAAGCCGTTTATCGCGCTGAACATGGCAGCGATCCCTAAGGATTTGATCGAATCTGAGTTATTCGGCCACGAAAAAGGTGCCTTCACTGGCGCAGCCAATGTCCGCCAAGGTCGCTTCGAGCAAGCAAACGGTGGCACGCTCTTTTTAGATGAAATCGGCGATATGCCGTTAGATGTACAAACACGGTTACTCAGAGTACTTGCCGATGGCCAGTTCTACCGCGTCGGTGGTCATAATGCGGTGCAAGTGGATGTGCGCATCATAGCGGCGACCCACCAAGATCTTGAATTATTAGTACAAAAAGGTGGCTTTAGAGAGGACTTGTTCCATCGCCTCAACGTGATCCGCGTGCACTTGCCGCCACTATCACAAAGACGAGAAGACATTCCCCAGCTCGCTACCCATTTCCTCGCCTCTGCAGCAAAGGAAATTGGCGTGGAAACTAAGATCATGACCAAGGAGACTGCGGTAAAACTCTCCCAATTACCTTGGCCCGGTAATGTCCGACAACTCGAAAACACCTGTCGTTGGTTAACCGTAATGGCATCGGGGCAAGAAATTTTACCCCAAGATTTACCGCCAGAATTACTGAAAGACCCTGTGAGTGTCACCCACACGGCGAAAGGCAGCCAAGATTGGCAATCGGCACTGACTGAGTGGATAGACCAAAAACTCTCGGAAGGCAACAGCGATCTGTTAACTGAGGTGCAGCCCGCATTCGAGCGCATACTGCTAGAAACTGCGCTGCGCCATACTCAAGGCCATAAACAGGAAGCGGCGAAACGTTTAGGCTGGGGACGAAATACCTTAACGCGGAAATTAAAAGAACTGTCGATGGATTGAGTAGATAAAATAACGTTCTCATCAAGGCTAACTATACAAACGCATTAACCTTAAGCAACAAAAAAGGGATATTCACATATCCCTTTTTTATATCTAGATTGTGCTAACTAACATGACGACCACTAGCCCAAGCAGAATTAGAACTGATAATGCAGACCCACAGCAAACTGTTTAATATCAGTATCGATATCTATAGAGTTGTGACGATCTGCTTCTAGATCACCCGTAGTCACATCGTAGCTTACGCGGATATTTAAGTGCTCTGTTACCGCAGCATTAACGCCAACACCATAGGTCCAACCGAAACCGGTGAAGTCTTCATCATCGGAGCCGTCATCAATCACCAGCGCCATAGAAGCGATGCCCACTTTCGCATAAGCAGAGAAGATATCATTGATTTGTGCGGTAAATTTAGGCGTGAAGCTTAATGCGCCGGCACCTATATCAACATCTCTGTCGCCAAGATCTCCAGTGGCGAACAGGTTGGCTTCTAAACCAAACCACTCATTGAAGTTGTAACCACCGTAAACGCCAAAGCCAGTACCCGACTCTGATTCATCTAAAACATCGACAGTCACTTTATTGAGGGCTCCGCCCACATAAAAGCCAGTAGTGTCGGTTGCAGCAGAGACTTGAGTCGCCACAAATGCAGACAATAAAGCAGCGGCAACAATTGATAATTTTTTCATCATAATTCCCTAATGATTTAACGAAAGTATTAAACGGCGTGGATATTACAATAAGCAGATCTGGGGTGTCATCGTTTAAATGAGCAAAACACTAGCCGTACAGCATTTATTCAGCTTGAGTCAAAAACGAAAGCTATAGTTGATATTTATAGAGGGAAATCATACTCACTTTAGACATTATCTTTTTATATCTAAAATCATTAACGGCTTTAACTTAGCACCCGCAACAATCCTATAAAACTTGCATATAGCCAACGGATGAGGAAACGACGCCTTCTCACATCCAAACATTCGGATACGACAACTCTGCCAGTCGCCACACAAGTAATACGGGTGCACCAAAGGAATAATGGCCAGATATGGACTCGATAAGCTTGGTTAGATATTTCGAAATCAATTTTCTGCGGTAGGTAATAAAGATGTTTACGCAGGACTAACTGACTCCAAGCTCCCGCTATCACAGGAGATACGGTACTATCTGCTTGATTTACTATCTAAGATTTCTGTTCCATCAGGAGCGTGATTTCTGCATTCATAGGAATGCTAACGTCAGAAACCACAGATTCGGCTATCAACTCAAAGCGAGTTGATAGCCTATGATAGCGGCATATCAATCGAGTGGAATGATCCCATCTGTGACTTTGCTTCTGCATCCATGCCATAGCTTGCCCTTAATTTATGTTTCGTTTACATCAGGTTTAACCGGATCTTGGTGAATAATCACCTCAGCATCTTCGAAGGCGGCTTTGACTCTTATCCCTGTTGTATCAGCAATACTGTGGGCTTCATTCAAACTCAAATTACCATCGAGTTCTAAATGAAATTGAATAAAAACAGTTTTGCCTGCTTGACGAGTGCGTAAATCATGCAGCCCTTGCACCCGTGGATCTTCCATCGCGATTTGCGTGATTTGCTGGCGAGTTTCTTCGTCTAGCTCTCTGTCTAACAAGGCTTGAATTGAGCGATAACCTAAGCCAAAGGCTTGATGACCAATATAAAATGCAATCATTACCGCAAATAAACCGTCAGCCCACCACCAACCGTATTGCGCTAATACTAATGCCAACAATACCGCACCATTAAGGAATAAATCTGATTTATAGTGCAGCGAATCAGCTTCAACCACAGTACTTTTTGTCGCCGCTAATGCGCGTTTCTGCAACATGACTAAAGCTAACGTCATCACAATCGCTATGATAGAAACAACTACACCTATGGTGGCATTTTCAACCGGAACAGGTGTTAATAGACGCTCGCCACCATAGAACAGTAATAAAAATGCGGAGCCCATAATAAAGGCGGATTGCGCTAGAGATGCTAACGGCTCAGCCTTACCATGACCATATCTGTGGTCATGATCCGGCGGCACAAGCGCGTAACGAATGGCAATAAAATTGATAATAGAAGCGAGAGCATCGGCAAAGGAATCCGTCAAAGATGCCAACATACTGGCAGAGCCGGAATAAAGCCAAGCGAACATCTTGATAAGAATAAGGATCAAAGCGGTAGCCACGGAAGCGCGGCTAGCCAGTTTGACCCAAAAATCGTATTGGGAAGTTTGAGTCATAAGGGATCTATCTTGGGAAGCTATGACCCTATTGTATATCAGCTAAGACGCTTAACCGCGAGGTTCTTTACCAGCTTGTGCTTCAAATCGCGCTTTAAACTTAGCTTGCTGCTCTGGTGTCAGCAGATTAAATATTTGATTATGCAGCTTCATACGTTCAATGGCTTGAGTTTGACGCTGCTCTTGCTGCGCACTCATCAGTGCCTTTGCTTGTGTTTCATCAAAACTTGGCGCGGTAATTAAGGCCTGCATCTCTGTGCGATGTGCCAAGCGTTCCTCTTTTGTTGGACGATTATCAGCGCGCGTAGCTTTCTGATCGGCAAACAACTTTTTGACGTCAGCTTTCTGGGCATCCGTTAAATCGAGCCCTTCAAACATACGATGCATGCCACCGTGCCCCATATGTCGGCCGCCATGTTCCATGCGGTCGCCTTTGTGGAATTCAGATTTAGAGAAGTCGCAGCCAGCATCCTTAGGTGCAGCATTAACTGCCGTCGCGAAAACCGCAGAACTCGCTAGAATGGCAAACAGGCTCGCTTTCAAAGGTGATAATGTTTTCATAGTGTTAACCTCGATGGTTCAACTTTAATATGGCAAGTAATAAGACACAGTGACGACCCTTTTAAGCCGAGTCACTTTCGACCCTTCCAGTCTAACCCCCTATATGTAAGTGAGGGCGTTGCCTGAGTAAATCACTGTAAAGTTGCGGCAATAACTCTATTCTTTACTTTGGCTTACATTGCTACACAGCAATTGACATCAAAACAGGTATACTCAGCCAAAGCGCTAAAAGTGCCTATGATAAACAGGCACATGAGGCCACATTACAGAGATTAAGGAACAGTATGAGTCGGATATTATTAATCGATGACGATCTGGGGTTATCTGAGCTACTAGGGCAACTGCTCGAATTAGAAGGGTTTCAATTAACCTTGGCCTACGACGGTAAACAAGGTTTAGATCTGGCACTGACCGCAGATTACGATCTGATCCTACTCGATGTCATGCTGCCTAAATTAAACGGTTTTGAAGTGCTACGCGCACTGCGCCAACATAAACAAACCCCAGTATTAATGTTGACCGCCCGCGGCGATGAAATCGATCGCGTGGTTGGGCTTGAGATAGGCGCCGACGATTACCTGCCAAAACCATTTAATGACAGAGAATTAATTGCCCGTATCCGCGCCATTATTCGTCGTTCAAACTTAACAACCCAAGAAATCCATGCCGCCCCCGCCCAAGAGTTTGGCGATCTACGCTTAGATCCATCGCGCCAAGAAGCTTACTGTAATGAGCAATTAATCATACTCACAGGCACCGAATTCACTCTGCTGCACACCCTAGCACTGCACGCTGGAGAGTTGATGAACAAGGAAGAGTTAAACGAGAAAGTGCTCGGCAAAAAACTCATGCCCTTCGATCGCAGCTTAGACATGCATTTATCGAATCTACGTAAAAAACTCCCCGAGCGTAGCGATGGTCGGCCAAGGGTGAAAACCATCCGTGGCAAAGGTTATATTTGGCTCCCATAACGGCGGTATCGACTGTGCCTAATCGTTTATTTATCAAATTATTGCTCGGATTTTGGCTTTGCAGCTCGCTAATCATTGCCTTAGTGGGTCTGTTACCATTGCTGCAACAAAATCACGACCGTGCGCCACTGCCACCTCACCTTGAAAAAGTCCTATCGACGATAGCTAAGCGCATTCAAGAAAACCCCGCCTTACTGGAATCCGATTTTCTTCGGCGCTGGGAAAGACACAGAGACATGGAAGGCAAACCTCTGCGGGTCTATCTTGTCAACAGCCAAGGCCAAGTGATCAACACCCACAGGGTGAGTCGCGGTGTGCGCAGCTTTATGCTGATGGCTGATGAAGAAAAACAACCGATTAGCCATCAGTTTAAAGATGAGCTGGTGTTTGGCCCCTTTCAATTCAATCTGGGCGCTGAAACCTATTCACTTTATGGTCGCCTACCAGATAACCATCCACGGCCTTGGTTCTTCTTCTTCGCCGAAAATAAGTTATTAACCTTAAGCCTGGCGATTTTCCTTTCGGGATTATTATGTGGCTTGCTCGCGTGGCATTTAGGTAAAGCATTAAATTCACTAAAAAAAAGTGCGAATGCTCTCGCCGAAGGTGACTTAAGTCACCGTGTCGATAAGTCCACCACACAGCGTAAAGATGAAATAGGCCAATTAGCCAAGGCCTTCAATAGCATGGCCGACTCCATCGAAGCTATGGTTAATAATCAGCAGCGGCTCATGGGGGATATTTCCCATGAACTACGCACCCCATTGACGCGGCTACAGTTATCCCTTGCCCTCGCCCGTAAAAAAGGTCAGCAGACCACCGAAACGGAACGCATAGGTTATGAAGCTGAGCAACTCGAAAAGCTTATCAGTGAATTGTTAGAGCTCTCGCGGGTCAAGCTCAGTACTAACGAAACTAAAGTACATTTAGGCTTGGCAGAATCCCTGAGCCAAGTTTTAGACGATGCGGAATTTGAAGCAGAACAGCAAGGTAAAAGCATTACTATCGATATCGATGAAGAAATTGAGTTAGCGCATTTTCCTAAATCACTTTCCCGCGCGATTGAAAATCTGCTGCGTAACGCGATCCGCTATGCCGCAAGCGACATACACCTACAGGCGAGTGCGACGGCTGATCAAGTACAAATTACCATAAAAGACGATGGTCCAGGCATAGATGCCGCCGAACTCGATGCCATTTTTAAACCTTTCTACCGTCCCGACTCGGCACGGCAAAGAGAAAGCGGTGGCTGGGGACTTGGGCTGGCAATCACTGAAGCGGCGATTACCGCCCACAAAGGTAAGATTAAAGCCGAGAACCGTATACCAACGGGCCTTAAAGTGACGATTACACTGCCGAAATAGCCGATATGAAGAACAAGTACAGGAGGCTCAACTAATGGTTTAGTCGTAATTGGCAACACCTCAGTGTTGCCATCGTGTTAAAACGTAGGAAACGGGATTACAGCTTAACTAATACACGTCCTGTGACTTGACCTTGGATAATTTTATTCGCGAAATCAGGCACCTCTGCCAATGATATCTGCTGACAAGCTTGCTGATAAAAATGTTCGGGTAGTGCTTTAATCACAGCTTCCCACGCCGCTTTTCGCTTCTCAAATGGACAAGAAACAGAGTCGATTCCCAGTAAACTCACACCCCGTAAAATAAACGGCATAACGGTTGTTGGTAATGCAAAACCGCCCGCTAAACCACAGATAGCGGCTGCACCACCGTATTGCATTTGCGCTAATGCTTTGGCGAGGATCTTGTTGCCAACGGTATCGACCACACCCGCCCAGCGCTGCGCCTCAAGCGGCTTAGCATCTTGTTCAAGTTCACTGCGATCAATCACTTCTGCGGCGCCAAGCTCCTTCAATAAAGGCGCATTCTGTTCAACTCGACCACTGCAGGCGACCACACGATAGCCTGCATTGGCGAGCAAAGTCACCGCCACAGAACCCACACCACCACTGGCACCTGTGACAAGAATATCCCCACTTTGCGGTGTTATCCCAGCCTGCTGCAGCGCTTGCACGCACAACATCGCCGTAAGCCCGGCCGTGCCTATCATCATTGCTTTAGCGGCATCACAACCTTGCGGCATGGGCACCAGCCAGTCGGCTTTAACTCGCGCTTTTTGCGCCATACCACCCCAGTGGTTTTCGCCCACACCCCAGCCCGTCAAAATCACCTGATCGCCAACTTGGTATCTTGCATCCGTCGATTCGCGCACCACGCCCGCAAAATCGATGCCTGGTACCATAGGAAACTGACGAATGATTTTGCCAGCACCGGTCACAGCTAAACCATCTTTATAATTCAGCGAGGAATAGGCGACATCAACCAAGACTTCCCCTTCTGGCAAATCAGCTTCTGTGATTTGTGAAACTTGAGCAAACGTACGTTTATCTTCTTGCGTCAGTAGTAAGGCATCAAACATAAATCGCTCTCCGAAGGCCAAACCGTATTAAACGATATTCAAAAAGTTACCATAAAAGGCATAGACATCATTAACAAGCAGACTTATTGCTAATAGTAAATGCTGAGATCTAAACAGATTAAAGATAATGACCCAGAGTGATCGAGCGCAAGAGATGGCAAGATCTAGCGTCTTTATTGCTTTAAACTCGCCTGCTGTAAAGCGCCACTTTGACCCCAGTAACGGGCAAACTCAGTCAAGGTCATTCCGGCATTATTCGTTAGGTTCGCATCGCATTCTTTCGCGTATAGCCGCTTTACGATAGTGAATTCGGCCTTAATCACAGCGCCCATCATTGCCGTATTACCACGCTTATCTTGCAAACAAGCATTAGCACCATGCTCAAGCAATAAATCCGTTGCAGCCTCTTGGCCGTTATAAGCCGCCACCATTAGCGCGGTATAGGTTTGACTATTTCTCTGGTCAATAGGGAAGCCAGCATCGAGAAAATGCTCAAGCACTGTGATATCGCCGGTACGCGCTGCAGCAAAAAAATAGTCCACCAGCAATTGTACTTGTGCGGTATCGGGCTCGTCCGTTTGACTGACAGTTGTGGATGTAACCAATGGCGCTTGAAGCGAACCCGCCCCCATTGCCACCGACATACTCAGGGCCACAATAATCAATAATAAGATAGCAATAGTGTGTTTCATCAATGGCTCCCAGCACAGCTAAAATAGAGATTTAAACAATGAGACGTGACGAAATGCCCGCAAGACGCCCTCTTAAACTGGGCAGAAAAGAGCTTGTTTACGTCTTGCGGGACTTACTAGGTTCGGACTGTTAACGCGCAAATCTCTTCGACCAAAACAGTCCTAAAAATAACAACATCAGATTGAACGCTGTTTAACGTCAGCCAGATCACCCTTTACGGCCTTGGTTAAACGCTCACCAAACTCTGGGTCTGCACGATAAAAGTGACTGAGCATCTGATGCTTCACATTGGTATCGTTCACTTTGCCTAAGTCTCCGGCCAAGTTAGTGATCAGATCTGCTCTATCTTGCTTGCTCAAGCTGCGATAAAAGACGCCCGCTTGGCTAAAGTTATCCTGCTTGCTAATAGCCGTTTGTTGCACAGTCCCCGTCAGCGCAGTCGTTACCGCACGATAACGATTATCTTCGGCCAAGGCTAAATGTACGCTCGGTTGATAGTTCACATCGGACTGGGTATGCCCCATATTGCCCGCACCTTCTTGGTTGTGGTTTGCCACCGCCACTAAGGGTTTATTAATCGGCAATTGCGACAAATTCGCGCCGAGTCGATACAGCTGAGTATCGGCGTAGGAGAACATACGGCCTTGCAGTAATCTGTCTTCCGAAGGCTCAATCCCAGGGATCAAATTCGATGGCGCAAATGCCGCTTGCTCAGTCTCTTGGAAGAAGTTTGCAGGCATGCGGTTCAGCGTCATAGTGCCCACTTTTTGTTCTGGCACATCTAGCCACACCTTAGTGGCGTCTAGTGGGTTGTAATCAAACTTATTAAGCTCAGTCGGGTCGAGTAATTGAACGTAAAGATCCCACTTAGGATAGTTACCCTTGTTGATCTCACTATAAAGATCATCGGTTAAATGGTTAAAGTTTTGCCCTTGGACTTTAACCACTTCATCGGGACGTAAGCCTTTAACACCTTGCAGACTCTTCCAGTTAAATTTCACGTATTTAACTTGGTTATCTCGATTCACAAATTTGTACGCATGCACACCGAAACCGTCCATTTCACGATAACTGGCAGGTACACCTAAGTTACTGTAAACCTGAGTCAACATATGGGTTGAACCCGCTTCGTGACTGAAAAAATCGAAGAAACGATTCGGATCTTGCATATTGGTCACTGGCGATGGTTTGAGTGAATGCACCATGTCAGGAAACTTGATCGCATCGCGAATGAAGAATACGGGTAAGTTATTACCTACTAAGTCCCAGTTACCTTGGTCCGAATAAAATTTGGTCGCAAACCCTCGGGGATCACGCAGCGTTTCTGGCGAACCTTTTGAGTGGATCACGGTAGAAAAGCGCACAAATACGGGTGTCACTTTACCTTTTTGTGCAAAGGGTGCCGCTTGGGTTAGGTTACTAAAATCGCCACTCGACACAAACTCACCATGGACACCTGTGCCTCTGGCGTGGACGACACGCTCAGGAATACGTTCACGGGCAAAGCGTTGTAGCTTCTGGATAAGCTGCACATCTTGCAATAACACGCTGCCATTACTGCCCGCTGTGGTCGAGTTTTGGTTATCACCCACAGGTGCACCATTGTCACGTGTCAGGGTATTTGTTGGTAAAGTTTGAGCCTGTACATTCAATGTCAGACCCATAGAAATAATTAAAAGGCTTTTAGTAAGATGCATAACAGTTCCTCTTCTATGCATAACGCCAAGCTCTTTTCTGCCTGCCCGCAGTATAGTTCTGAATTTGTAATTAGAAGAAACGATCTTTATCGATTATATGAATCAACAAAACCTATTAGACATAAATTGGCAACAACAAAAAATCACATTGTCAGATACTGAAGCTAGAGATTGTAGACTAAAACCTCTCGGTTTTAGTCTATTGCGAAGTGGATAAACGTGGGTGATTAAGAGATATTTAGCGATTAATTGAGCTTCACAACAAGAGCCATAAGCTAATATTAATCCTTAAGCCCCATCTGTTTTAATCGCCGGTACAAGGCATTACGGCTGATCCCTAAACGCTTAGCGCATTGGCTCACATTGCCATTACAGGCTTGGTATGCCTGCAGCACATTGCTATAAATCGCCTCATTTAGGGAATCCGATTGAACCTTTGTGGCATTCGGCTCCACAGCGAACTTACCACTTTGCAGCGGTGATGCAGAAGGTTGACCACTTACCTCCTTAAATTCATCACATAAAGATTCAGCTTGTAACAGGCCTACTTTTAACGGCTCGCATGTGAGTTTGGCCGCCAGATAATCGGGTAAATGTTGCCAATTGAGGGTACTGTCTCCTTCTGCCATCAAGCAAGCGACTTGCATGAGGTTATCCAGCTCACGCAAATTCCCCGGCCAGTCGTATTGCATCATTTTCCCTAACAGTTCTGGGCAGATATCCTGCGCGGCGATACGATGTTTACGATGCAATTTATGGATAATACGCTCGATATCCAGCCGCTCCCGCAGCGCAGGCAAGCGCACTTGCAAGCCATTGAGTCGGTAGAACAGATCCTGCCGAAACAGCCCTTGAGTCACCTGTTGTTCTAAATCCATATGGGTTGCGGCAATGATTTGGATATCGACTTTAAAACTTTGATTACTGCCAACGGGCACCACTTCGCGCTCCTGCAATACCCTGAGTAAACGACTCTGGGCCGCCAGCGGCATTTCACCAATCTCATCTAAAAACAAAAAGCCGCCGTGGGCTTGGCGAATTTTACCGATAAATCCAGTGCGGTTTGCCCCAGTAAAAGCGCCAGCCTGATAACCAAAAAGTTCAGATTCGACTAATTCAGCGGGCAATGCGGCGCAGTTCACTGCCACTAAGGGCTCGGTGCGACGTGCACTCTGGGCATGGAGCTTTTTAACAAACTGCTCTTTACCGACGCCCGTTTCTCCGAGCACTAGCAGCGGAATTTGCTTGGTGATCACCTTATTGGCATGTTGCCAAGCGCGCTCAAGTTGAGGATCGCGAAACCGAACCCCCAATTGATTGAGCGATTTATTGCTAATCGCAACTCGACCCTTAGCGCTGGGAATATTTAAGGATTGAGTCTGTAAATGCAAAGCTAAATGTTGATTAAAGCCACCCGCACGGCTCCAATTATCGCCTAAGTACTGTTCGACGGCATCGCCCACCTTGGCATGATTAAGCAATTGTTTCGCCATGGGATTACAACCCACGATGCGACCATCACTATCGGCAATCACTATGCCCTGCCAACCCGAATTCAACAGATTTGGCTGCGCCGCTAAATCGATTCGATAATGACTATCGGGCAGATGGCACAAAAGCGCGGTCTCGACCTGCTGCGCCAAACTGGACACTAACATCAGCGTCTGCTGGGTGTGCCTTTGCTGCTCGCTGGTGATATCAATCACCCCGAGCATCTCACCTTGGGGGGAAAATATCGGGCAAGCAGTGCAACTCATAAAACGGTTCTGGCGAATAAAATGCTGCTCACCCACCACAGATACCGCTTGTTTGGCCGTAAGCGCCGTCCCTATCGCATTAGTGCCCTTATGCTGCTCAAGCCAATTCACCCCAATATCCAGAGCTACATCCGCCAGTTTTGTGGAGTAACGGCTCACGCCCCAATGCCTAAGTACATAACCCTCGGCATCGGAGAGCAAGAGTCGGCTATTAGAATGCGCCATCAACTGATTAAACAAAGGCAAGGCGTGGGATTGCACTAATGCAATGAGCATTTGATATTGCTCATGTTTCTGCTTTAGTTCGCAGGCATCGAGCCTGAGCTCCTGGGGTAACTGAAATTCTGACAAGCCAGCGCCAATGCTGCGCTGCCACGAATCGGCCAACCACGCCTGTGTCGATGGTAAATGCGGTTTAACTGCCATAGCCGTGCTCCCCCGAGCTGTGTTCCGTTTCGGCACAATTGCTGTGTGCCACTCAATGACAAAGTAACCACAGGACACACTTCTCTCCCTGAGTGCCCATACTTATTCAAATCTGCAAAATTAGCTTTTCATCATACTGTTAGCACAACAAGTGTACAACTCCTGCCAGTTTGGCACTCTCCTTGCGATGCACCCTTGGTATGCAAGCCTCAGGTGTTGCATAAGAGAACACTAAGCCAATCAATAGGATTGGCTTAAAGCAAAACGAAAAATATTTAAAAAGGCATCCAGCAGAGATGCATCAACAAGACTCCCTTGCTGAAGCCAAGAGCGTAAAAATCGCCAACGCCCAGCATGCCATCCACAAGAAGGAATGATTCTATGATTTATGCTCAACCCGGAACCGCAGGCGCAATCGTTAACTTCAAAGAAAAATACGCCAACTTTATCGGCGGAAAATGGGTCGCCCCAGTCAATGGCAAATACTTCGACAATCGCTCACCCGTGAATGGCCAAAATTTTTGCCAAATCCCACGCTCCGACGCCCAAGATATTGAATTAGCATTAGATGCTGCCCACGCAGCCAAAGACGCTTGGGGTAAAACCTCAGTCACCGAGCGCTCAAACCTGTTACTGCGCATTGCCGATCGCGTCGAGCAAAATCTCGAATACTTAGCCGTTGCCGAAACCTGGGAAAACGGTAAAGCGGTGCGTGAAACCTTAAATGCCGACTTGCCCTTATTCGTCGATCACTTCCGCTACTTTGCCGGTTGTATCCGCGCGCAGGAAGGCAGTGCCGCCGATATCGATGGCAACACAGTCAGTTATCACTTCCCAGAGCCTTTAGGCGTGGTCGGCCAGATCATTCCTTGGAACTTCCCACTCTTGATGGCGGCATGGAAAATCGCCCCTGCGCTAGCGGCGGGTAACTGTGTAGTACTCAAGCCTGCGGAGCAGACGCCGGTATCGATTCTGGTCTTGCTCGAACTGATTGAAGACCTATTACCCGCGGGTATTCTTAACGTAGTCAACGGCTTTGGTGCCGAAGCGGGACAAGCACTGGCCACCAGCAAACGCATCGCTAAATTGGCCTTTACGGGCTCCACCGAAATTGGCTATCACATTTTAAAATGCGCCGCCGAATCCTTAATTCCATCGACCGTTGAGCTTGGCGGTAAGTCGCCTAACGTGTTTTTTGCCGATGTGATGGACCATGAGGACGAATATTTAAATAAAGCCGTCGAAGGTATGTTGCTGGCCTTCTTTAACCAAGGTGAAGTCTGTACTTGCCCATCTCGGGTGCTAGTCCAAGAATCGATTTTCGATCGCTTTATCGAAAAAGTGCTCGCCCGCGCGCAAACCATTAAACAAGGCGATCCCTTAGATACCGACACTCAAGTCGGCGCTCAAGCCTCTAAAGAGCAATTCGATAAAATCTTAAGTTACTTAGCCATAGGTAAGGCTGAAGGTGCAGAAGTACTATTGGGCGGCACACTTTGCCAACTCGATGGCGGTCAAAGCGAAGGTTATTATATCAGCCCGACGATTATGAAAGGCCACAATAAGATGCGTATCTTCCAAGAAGAGATCTTCGGCCCCGTCATTTCGGTCACCACTTTTAAAGATGAAGCCGAAGCCTTAGCGATCGCGAACGATACTGAGTACGGCCTAGGCGCTGGTGTGTGGACACGGGACATGAACACGGCTCAACGCATGGGACGTGGCATTCAAGCGGGCCGCGTGTGGATTAACTGTTATCACGCCTATCCAGCCCATGCCGCCTTTGGTGGATACAAAAAATCCGGCATCGGCCGCGAAACCCATAAGATGATGCTCAACCACTATCAAAATACCAAGAATCTCTTGGTGAGTTACGATGTGAATCCTTTAGGTTTCTTCTAAGGTTTTTGGGGCTCAAACAAGCTGATGTGAGGAAGCTTTTATTTCGGTTTTTAAACGTCTTTGCAAGCAAGCTTATTAAACTTTCCGCATGAGTAATCGATACAAGTGATAAACATGAAAGGGCGAATAGCCCTTTCTTTTTTAACTGAATTTAATTCAAACCTCACTCAGTTTATATTATCAATCCGCGCTAAACGCTGGGCTAATTCAGCAAGAGAGGAGGCTGTTTGTGGATCGCTTTGGGGATCGACAACTTCAACCAGTTTAAGTTTTGGCTGAAAAGGTAACCAAGAACTGCCCGTTGTCATCACTAAATCCAGCACAAACTGACCGTAATAGTGCAACCTCAGTCGGTTATCTGTCATAGGCCAATGGGCATAAAGCAGAAAAGAATCGTACATTTGCGCCAAAGAGGTTGTCGCAATGAGCTTAAACCCTTCATCAAGCAGACTAAACTCGGTCGATTCTTCGAAGGGACAATCGAAAGAAGTGATGACCAAATACCCCAAGGTTTTATTGGATAAAACGCAGCGATATTGGCCTTCAATCACTAAGCCAGCAATAAAGGTATGAGTAGGTTGACCATTGAAATACAGAGGCATTTTCAGTGGATTAGGCTCAAACCCATCGGCATGCTCTGTTAGCAGTGAAAACCCCGTTATCGGCTGCATCCCTTACCCCACTTATCTCGCCTACCTATCTCGCCTACCCGCGAACACACACATCACGCGGCTCTTGCAAATTCAAATCACTAGAACTGACGGCTTTTCCAATAACAGCCCAGTAAGATCAAATAACCGACAAAATACGCCACGAGATCAAGTGGATCAAAATGGCTGCCTATCACTATTCGCGCCAAGCGATTTCCGCCCAAGCCTAGCTTGTCGACTAAACCCCAATACTGACCAAACTCGATAGCAAAGGCAAACAGCAATACCGAAAACGCCAACCAAGGAGTTTGAAAAAAACGCTTCATGCCCTCGCCTGTGTTTTGTGCTAGGGACTTTTCTGCTGGGCTGTCAACCGGAACGACAGCCCGCACCATACAAAACAGTAAGATCACTACTAGTACATCGCCCACAAAACCACGAATAAAACCCGCAGGTGCATATAAAGCGATTAAGACTTCAGTCAAAAATAATAAAACGGCATAAATACAAAAGGATTTACGACTCGGATTGCGGCTGATAAAAGCGCGAATAACGGCGGTAGACATAAATAAGTTAATCCCTTCACTCGATTGAGGTGGCAGAATCTACCGTAATACCAATAGGTTAACAAGTGAGTTTTCGTTGACATTTAAGGCTCACCACCCGAGCAACCGCGCCACTCAAGCCTATCAATTCGAATAAATGTTCGCGCCTCAAAATTTAAGCGAGGTTTAAGTTTGGGTTAAGTAGCCTACACCTAAACCCACTTAGGAGCGTCACATCATGTCATCAAACACACTGCAAACCATCAAAGTCTGGGACCTGTTGATCCGCATATTCCATTGGTCACTCGTCGGCTTTTTTGCCTTAGCCTACCTCACTGAAGGCGAAGACGAGTGGATGACCATCCACAGTTACGCAGGTTATAGCATCTTAATTTTACTGGTGTTTCGCCTGCTCTGGGGCGTGATGGGTACCCACAATGCGCGCTTTAGCAACTTTATCACTCGCCCTAAAGAAGTGCTGGTGTACCTCAAAGGACTCGTCACGGGCAAAGCCAAAGACTACATAGGCCATAACCCCGCTGGGGCAATGATGATAGTGGCCTTGATTGCCAGCATAGCCATCACGGGATTCTCAGGCATGGCGCTGTACGCAACCGACGGGCACGGCCCATTAGCTACGAGCTTTTTCGCCACTTGGCCTGAAGGCGCCATAAAAGAAGTCCATGAATTCTTTGCCAACTTCACAGTGTTCCTTGTGGTCATCCATGTTGGCGGCGTCATCGTCAGCAGCCTGTTACACAAAGAAAACTTAGTCAGAGCTATGGTCACGGGCAAGAAACAACGCCCTGCGGAACAAAAAGATTAATCCATTAGCCATTTTGCTTAGCAATAAGACATCCAGCCCAAAAGGAATGCTCTATGAACAGATTAACCAGACATACGAATAAAAGTCGCCTTGCCATTGTCGCGATTTCCACCTTGCTGCTGACTAGCCTTAGCGTTAGCGCCGCCAACAGTAAAGTGCAAAGCCTGCCACTTAGCGCCGAGCGTATTGGCACGCAGCTGCAAAGCTATCAAGCCCAAGGCGCTGGACCTTTTACCGCCGCCGCAGGACAAAAGCTTTGGCTACAGGACATGGACGGCCGCAGCTGCGCCAGTTGCCATACCGCCAAAGTCACCGACATGGGGATGCACCAAAATACCCGCAAACCCATTGACCCTATGGCGCCGTCGATTACCGCAGATCGGTTAACCGACTCAGCCAAAATTGAGAAATGGTTTAGCCGTAACTGTAACTGGACCTTTAAGCGCGACTGCACACCGCAGGAAAAAGGCGATGCCTTACTCTGGTTAAGCCTGCAATAACCGCCAAATGTCGACCATATTACTCATTCAATAACTCATTTAATTAGATCGATTAATTTCAATACCTTCCACAGAAGGTAACGGCACAAAAAGGAAGATGTCATGACTCAACAAGCACACCCTATTAGCAGGCTCCTCGGCTCATCACTCACAGCCGCGGCATTGGCCATTGGCGTTATCGGTGTCAGCCTAACCTTAACCGGCACAGGCTATGCGGACGATGGCCGCGAGCTCAGCCGCGCTGTTCCACAAAATGCGGAATATACGGCAGAATGTGGCAGCTGCCACATGGCTTATCCAGCCAATTTACTCCCCGCCGACAAGTGGCGAGCCATTACCGCAAATCTTGAGAATCACTTTGGTGACAACGCCAGCGTAGAGCCTCAAGTCACTGCCAAAATTGAGGAATATCTGGTCCAACATGCCGCGCAAAATGGTAAGGTGATGAAAAACAGCACGCCGCTGCTCGTAGGTTCTGGGCCGCAGAAGATCACAGAACAGGCATTTTTTATTCGCAAACACGATGAGATCCCCAGACGTATGGTGCAAGATAACCCCAAAGTCAGCTCATTCAGTCAATGCAGCAATTGTCACAACCTCGCAGAGAAGGGCATATTCGATGAAGATACCGTTAATATTCCTGGCTTTGGCCGTTGGGATGATTAGCAGCCCCAGCTGCAATGCCCACGACGATGATCTTTCAAACAAGGTGGTCGAGTGGGTTAAGGAGGGCAAGGTTTTGCCCTTCGACACCATAATGCAACGCTATGAATCACGGCTAAAGGGACGATTGCTCGATCTCGAAGTCGAGCAAAAACATGGAAGGATCATTTACGAGCTCGAAATACTCCGCGATGATGGCATAGTGTATGAAATCAAAATTGACGCCAAAACCGGCGAGTGGCTAAAGGAAAAGGTCGACTGATGCGTTTGCTATTGATTGAAGATGATACCGATCTGGTCGCGCGCCTGATTCCCGCACTCAACAAGGCGGGTTATACCGTCGAGCACGCCGATAACGGTATCGATGGTGCCTTTTTAGGCGAAGAAGAAAACTTCGAAGCCGTTATCCTCGATCTCGGTTTACCCGGCAAACCCGGTTTACAAGTCCTTGGCCAATGGCGACAAAAAGGCTTGGCTATGCCAGTGCTTATTCTCACCGCCCGTGATGCGTGGCACGAACGGGTCGACGGCCTCAAGGCGGGTGCGGATGATTACCTCGGCAAGCCTTTTCACATTGAAGAACTACTCGCAAGGCTCGAAGTGTTGATCCGCCGCCACTTTGGCCGTGCCGACAATATGTTGCAGCATGCAGGCGTCTCCCTCGATGTCGACAAACAAGCCGTCACCAATGTTGATGGTGAAGTGATAGAACTGACTAAGATTGAATATCGTCTGCTGCATTACTTAATGGTCAATCCCAGCAAGATCGTCTCTAAGTCAGAGCTCAGTGAACGCATTTACGAAGAAGATCAAATCAAAGACAGCAATGTCATCGAAGTGTACGTCAACCGCCTGCGCCAGCGCTTAGGCAAGGATTATATCGAAAACCGCCGCGGCCAAGGTTATCGACTCAAGGAGTAAAGGCGTGTATTCACTCAAGGGTTATCTGACGCGCAATCTGCTGATCACGCTCACCTTTGCCATGGTGCTGTTATTATATTTTCTATACCAAGGCATCCAAATATTAACCCAAGACTTTGTCGCTTCGCGTCTACAACACGATGCCGACAGCCTGATCTCCGCCCTGAATCATAATCCCGATGGCACATGGGCGCTCACCACCGACCGCTTGCCCAATGTGTACCACAGGGTTAATTCTGGGCATTATTTTGCGATTCAAATCGGCGAGCAAACTCTGCGTTCACGCTCCCTTTTCGACCATAACGTGAACATGCCAAAACTGACCGCTGGTGAGCAACACCAAGCCACTGAGTTTGTCAGCAAAGAGCATTGGCTGATGTTCAGTCAGGCCGTTATCAAAGATGATCAATTAGTTACTCTGTGGGTGACAGAAGATATTAGCTCGCTTGAACAAACCCAAGTACAGTTTTTAGCCTTTGCCAGCGCAGCCGTGTTGCTCACGATTGTCATTCTATTAATAACCCAGTATCAATTACTTAAACGCGGTTTTAAACCCTTAGAGCAGATGCCAGAAGCTATCCGGCAAATGCGCACCCAAGGGCAAGAAATCAATCCTGACCAAGTGCCAAGCGAGATAGTCCCACTGATCGAAGAGATAGATCGTTTAGTCAATCAATTGGGCCAGCGAGTACAACGCTCCCGTAATGCCTTGGGTAACTTAGCCCACGAAATGAAACGTCCGTTACAAGGGCTGCAGTCCTACCTAGAAAGCCTTCCACCAGAACAGCGGAGTGAGGGCAGCAAGGTGCTCGCAAACCTGCACCACATCATCGAGAGAGAGCTTAAGCGCACTAAGATTGTCGGCCTGTCCACTCCAGGGCGTTATACTGTGCTCGATGACGATCTAGCGCCACTGATTCAAGTGATGCAGCGCATTTACCCAGACCGCATTATTCATAGCCATTACACGAGCGGCTTAGTGATGCCGTTTGATCGGGATGACTTACTCGAACTCTTAGGCAACTTGCTGGATAATGCCTGCAAGCATGGCCGCAAGAACATTGAGATCCGTATTAGTCAGCAGGACGTGCCAACCACAGGCTATGGGATAGAAGTGAGTGATGATGGCGAAGGTGTCTCCGATGCCGCGCTGTCCGTTATCATTGAGCGCGGCATTCGGCTAGATGAAAGCATCCAGGGCCATGGTTTAGGATTGTCTATCTGCAAGGATATTGTCGACAGCTATCAAGGCGAGCTCAGCTTTAGCAACGCTAAACAAGGCGGACTTAACGCCAGCGTATTTCTGCCGATCCCGAATTAAGCGGTATACTCACTCGGCCTGTGTCCACTAAGTTCATGCAAGCCAATAGAGGGTATAAGTTGCCCATTCAAACCCCTTTCACCAATCAATCTAGAGATTTATATGAAAGTTATCGACCTAAAATCTGCCCCGCAGCACATTCCACAATTGGCGGAGTGGCATCATCAAGCATGGGCACATTTGAGTTCTGCGGATGCTTCAGTCACTACATTGATTGAGGAAATGAACGAGTATTTAACTGACGCCGCCATCCCCAAGATGTTTATCTGCGAACAGGCAAATCAAGTGATGGGATCATCTTCATTAATCATCGCAGATATGGACAGCCGAACTGACTTAAGCCCGTGGCTCGCCAATGTGTATGTGAATGCAAACCATCGAAATAAAGGATTAGGTAAGTTGCTCGTCAATGCCGTCATTGAGCATGCTAGAGCGATTGGTTTACAGAAAATCTATTTGTTTACTGCAGATAAAGCCGATTTTTATCGAGCGCTGGGTTGGTCAATAATTTCACTGGAAGATTATAAAGGCGAGATGGTCACGATAATGGAATATGAATTTAAGAAGTGAATGCTTAAGGAGAGTGAGCAAGCTCCACGACGGACGTCGTGAAGCTGTACATGCGGGCTAAATATCTAAATGTGATATCCAATACTTAGCGACAAGCCGATGGCTTTAGTCAATTTCAATATCCACACCGAAACGATTGGATAGTTGGCGTTGCTCGTGCAGAATTTCAATTCGGCGGCGAGTGTCTTGGGTCAACTTGTCTTTGAGACGCAAACCACTGGTAATGGCGGCTTTTTTGGCTTTCTTGCTCTTCATCGGTAAATCAGTTGTCGTTGCATCCGTAGGACTCTCGACGGCTTGAGATTCGATAGACATAGCTAACTCCTTTAATTAGAACCTTAAATAGGCTCTTCCAGTAAATCCCTGCTCTAGACGAAAAAACAGGTCATCTATAATGAGTCAATTCGCCATTCACTATTTAAGTAACAGATAATTTGGCGACTCATAGACTTACGGTCCATATCATTCATCTAAGCCAACAAGATTAAATACATGCTGATAGGATGAAGACGATCGAGACATAAGGTCGAAATGAAAAACTGAGTATTGATTGACTTCATCGACGCAACAGAACCCTAACGAGTCCTAAATTTCACGGCGACAAAGCGGCATAACATAGGTAGAGAAAGAACAGGTAGTAATGCAGAAAGGTTGGTAAGCTCGAGCGGCAAAGCGCTGCTGCGCAACAATTAGGCTACGCAACAGTACTACATCTAGCCTAGATTTACGACTTATATGGCATAGCGCCGAGGTAATCTTTCTTGCCAATTTCAACACCGTTGTGGCGCAAAATCGCGTAGGCTGTTGTTACATGGAAGTAAATGTTCGGAATAGCGTGCTCAATGGCAAACTCATAACCTGTAAGATATTTTCCTTCCCATCGTGGTTGTGAGACATGGATCGTGGCCGCATTAGCAAAATCATCCGCTTTAAACGTTGCTAAATAATCCAAAACCGAGCTAATACGCGCTTGCAACTCAGCCAGCGTCGTCTCGCTATCATCATGCTTTGGCACTGTATCTAAGTTATCAGTCAAACGTGCTACGCCAATTTTGGCAGTATCGCAGGCAATTTGAACTTGGCGAATAAGATTGAATTGATCCGGCGCTAAACGTGAGTTTAAAAGAACCGCCATATCAACTTTCTTGAGGTTTGCGAAGCATTCGCCTTTTTCAAGAATAACGCTTAAATTTTTCAGCATCTTGCTAAATTGTACAACCGTTAAATCATAAAGCATGGCATAGACCTCATTGATGGACGCTACAAAACTGCAGCACTTAAGACGATCTTGGGGCAAATTACTCAATTTCAATCATTCTTGGAATTTAAGTATCTGCTTAATAATAAATACTTCAATATAAACGATATTAAGTCAATTAGGACGAGAAAAAAATAGACGTTACCAGTAGGGATAGAGCGTCAGCTACAAGCCAAGAGATTAAAATTATCTCGGACTGATCCGAATAACAATAACGTACACTCGTAGGAATTGGGATGGCCGGCTATGACGATAACCACATGCTTCGAGCCCGAAGCATGTGCGTCACGGGACATGAATTATCCGCGACGCCATAACGAAAAAAGCCCCATCTTTCGATGAGGCTTATCTCTTAATGTTGGCGGAGCGGACGGGACTCGAACCCGCGACCCCCGGCGTGACAGGCCGGTATTCTAACCAACTGAACTACCGCTCCTTTAGCTTAACGTCTACACGTTAACCTAAATTAGGCGCTTGGCGATGACCTACTCTCACATGGGGAGACCCCACACTACCATCGGCGCGTTTGCGTTTCACTTCTGAGTTCGGGATGGGATCAGGTGGTTCCACAAGGCTATTGTCACCAAGCAAATTCTGTTTATTACCGTGTCCATCTCTGGACCACGTTAATAATAATTCGGAAAGCTGATTTTCTTTGAGTCTTTAACTTTATCAAGCATCTGTATTCTGTCTAAGGCTTTTCGTACGACCTCCATGGAAGGAGGAAGTGCTAGAAAATGTCTGGAACATTTTCAGTAAAACCCATCTGGGTTGTATGGTTAAGCCTCTCGAGTCATTAGTACATGTTAGCTCAACGCCTCACAACGCTTACACACCATGCCTATCAACGTCCTAGTCTCGAACGGCTCTTTAGAGGAATTAAATTCCTAGGGATGACTCATCTTAGGGCTCGCTTCCCGCTTAGATGCTTTCAGCGGTTATCGATTCCGAACGTAGCTACCGGGCAATGCCATTGGCATGACAACCCGAACACCAGCGGTTCGTCCACTCCGGTCCTCTCGTACTAGGAGCAGCTCCCTTCAATCATCCAACGCCCACGGCAGATAGGGACCGAACTGTCTCACGACGTTCTGAACCCAGCTCGCGTACCACTTTAAATGGCGAACAGCCATACCCTTGGGACCGACTTCAGCCCCAGGATGTGATGAGCCGACATCGAGGTGCCAAACACCGCCGTCGATATGAACTCTTGGGCGGTATCAGCCTGTTATCCCCGGAGTACCTTTTATCCGTTGAGCGATGGCCCTTCCATTCAGAACCACCGGATCACTATGACCTACTTTCGTACCTGCTCGACGTGTATGTCTCGCAGTTAAGCTGGCTTATGCCATTGCACTAACCGTACGATGTCCGACCGTACTTAGCCAACCTTCGTGCTCCTCCGTTACTCTTTGGGAGGAGACCGCCCCAGTCAAACTACCCACCAGGCACTGTCCCTAATCCCGATAAGGGACCTAGGTTAGAACATCAAAACTACAAGGGTGGTATTTCAAGGACGACTCCATCATGACTAGCGTCACAACTTCATAGTCTCCCACC
The DNA here is from genome assembly GCF_030848765.1 of Shewanella oncorhynchi. Lineage (NCBI taxonomy): Bacteria > Pseudomonadati > Pseudomonadota > Gammaproteobacteria > Alteromonadales > Shewanellaceae > Shewanella > Shewanella oncorhynchi. The sequence continues at coordinate 276,673 of NZ_CP132914.1, read as the reverse complement.
TATCCTACACATGTAGGTTCAATGTTCAGTGCCAAGCTATAGTAAAGGTTCACGGGGTCTTTCCGTCTAGCCGCGGGTATACGGCATCTTCACCGCAATTTCAACTTCACTGAGTCTCGGCTGGAGACAGCGTGGCCATCATTACGCCATTCGTGCAGGTCGGAACTTACCCGACAAGGAATTTCGCTACCTTAGGACCGTTATAGTTACGGCCGCCGTTTACCGGGGCTTCGATCATGAGCTTCTCTTGCGATAACCCAATCAATTAACCTTCCGGCACCGGGCAGGCGTCACACCGTATACTTCCTCTTGCGAGTTTGCACAGTGCTGTGTTTTTGATAAACAGTTGCAGCCACCTGGTATCTGCGACTCCCGTCAGCTTAGAGAGCAAGTCTCATCACCAACAGGAGCGTACCTTCTCCCGAAGTTACGGTACCATTTTGCCTAGTTCCTTCAGCCGAGTTCTCTCAAGCGCCTTGGTATTCTCTACCCGACCACCTGTGTCGGTTTGGGGTACGATTCCCACTAACCTGAAGCTTAGAAGATTTTCCTGGAAGCATGGCATCAACTACTTCAGTCCCTTAGGACCTCGTCATCAGCTCTCAGTGTGTACATTTAAGTACGTGTCCCCGGATTTGCCTAAGAACACCACCTACCACCTTAAACGCGGACTACCAACGCCGCGCTAGCCTAGCCTTCTCCGTCTCTCCATCGCAGTTAGCGGAAGTACAGAAATATTAATCTGTTTCCCATCGATTACGCCTTTCGGCCTCACCTTAGGGGTCGACTCACCCTGCCCCGATTAACGTTGGACAGGAACCCTTGGTCTTTCGGCGAGGGGGTTTTTCACCCCCTTTATCGTTACTCATGTCAGCATTCGCACTTCTGATACCTCCAGCGTGGGTTACCCCTTCACCTTCAACGGCTTACAGAACGCTCCTCTACCGCGCACAGTAAACTGTGCACCCGTAGCTTCGGTGACTAGCTTAGCCCCGTTACATCTTCCGCGCAGGCCGACTCGACTAGTGAGCTATTACGCTTTCTTTAAATGATGGCTGCTTCTAAGCCAACATCCTAGCTGTCTAAGCCTTCCCACATCGTTTCCCACTTAGCTAGTACTTTGGGACCTTAGCTGACGGTCTGGGTTGTTTCCCTTTTGACGACGGACGTTAGCACCCGCCGTCTGTCTCCCGAGTAGTACTCATTGGTATTCGGAGTTTGCAAAGGGTTGGTAAGTCGGGATGACCCCCTAGCCTTAACAGTGCTCTACCCCCAATGGTATTCGCTCGAGGCGCTACCTAAATAGCTTTCGAGGAGAACCAGATATCTCCCGGTTTGATTGGCCTTTCACCCCCAGCCACAAGTCATCCGCTAATTTTTCAACATTAGTCGGTTCGGTCCTCCAGTTGATGTTACTCAACCTTCAACCTGCCCATGGCTAGATCACCGGGTTTCGGGTCTACACCTTGCAACTAAACGCGCAGTTAACACTCGGTTTCCCTACGGCTCCGCTATTCGCTTAACCTCGCTACAAAATGTAAGTCGCTGACCCATTATACAAAAGGTACGCAGTCACGGTCTCAAGAACCGCTCCCACTGCTTGTACGTATACGGTTTCAGGTTCTATTTCACTCCCCTCACAGGGGTTCTTTTCGCCTTTCCCTCACGGTACTGGTTCACTATCGGTCAGTCAGGAGTATTTAGCCTTGGAGGATGGTCCCCCCATATTCAAACAGGATGTCACGTGTCCCGCCTTACTCGTTTTCATCAATGGTTAGTTTTCATGTACGGGGCTATCACCCTGTGCCGCTGCGCTTTCCAACGCATTCCACTAACACCCCACTGACTTAAGGGCTAATCCCCGTTCGCTCGCCGCTACTAGGGGAATCTCGGTTGATTTCTTTTCCTAAGGGTACTTAGATGTTTCAGTTCCCCTCGTTCGCCTCGCAACACTATGTATTCATGTTGCGATAACAGCTTATGCTGCTGGGTTCCCCCATTCGGACATCGTTAGCTCAAATGCTTGTTACTAGCTCGCCAACGCTTTTCGCAAGTTACTACGTCCTTCATCGCCTCTGACTGCCAAGGCATCCACCGTATACGCTTAGTCGCTTAACCATACAACCCAAATGAGTTTCACTCATCTGCGTCGCATTGCGACCAGCTTGGTTTTACTTGTCTCACTTCTGACCAAAGAAGTGGACGCGCCTTAGACGTAAACTATCCAATAAAGAATAATTTACTATTGAATATTCAAGACACTTAATAAAGTGTTTGAGAACTCATGTTCAATGCTTTCGCATTAAACGTTTTGTAATTAATTACATGACAGACTCATGCAATTAAATACTATCAGCTTTCCAAATTGTTAAAGAACAATGCGTACCGGCTAGCGGCGCATTTAGCTCTGACTTCTCCTAAGAGAAGCTAAACAAGCAATCTGTGTGAACACTCAACAAACATTAAGTTAGTCGTATAGGTAAGGAGGTGATCCAGCCCCAGGTTCCCCTAGGGCTACCTTGTTACGACTTCACCCCAGTCATGAACCACAAAGTGGTGAGCGCCCCCCCGAAGGTTAAGCTACCCACTTCTTTTGCAGCCCACTCCCATGGTGTGACGGGCGGTGTGTACAAGGCCCGGGAACGTATTCACCGTGGCATTCTGATCCACGATTACTAGCGATTCCGACTTCATGGAGTCGAGTTGCAGACTCCAATCCGGACTACGACGAGCTTTGTGAGATTAGCTCCACCTCGCGGCTTTGCAACCCTCTGTACTCGCCATTGTAGCACGTGTGTAGCCCTACTCGTAAGGGCCATGATGACTTGACGTCGTCCCCACCTTCCTCCGGTTTATCACCGGCAGTCTCCCTAGAGTTCCCACCATTACGTGCTGGCAAATAAGGATAGGGGTTGCGCTCGTTGCGGGACTTAACCCAACATTTCACAACACGAGCTGACGACAGCCATGCAGCACCTGTCTCACGGTTCCCGAAGGCACTAAGCTATCTCTAGCGAATTCCGTGGATGTCAAGAGTAGGTAAGGTTCTTCGCGTTGCATCGAATTAAACCACATGCTCCACCGCTTGTGCGGGCCCCCGTCAATTCATTTGAGTTTTAACCTTGCGGCCGTACTCCCCAGGCGGTCTACTTAATGCGTTAGCTTGAGAGCCCAGTGTTCAAGACACCAAACTCCGAGTAGACATCGTTTACGGCGTGGACTACCAGGGTATCTAATCCTGTTTGCTCCCCACGCTTTCGTGCATGAGCGTCAGTCTTTGTCCAGGGGGCCGCCTTCGCCACCGGTATTCCTCCAGATCTCTACGCATTTCACCGCTACACCTGGAATTCTACCCCCCTCTACAAGACTCTAGTTCGCCAGTTCGAAATGCTATTCCTAGGTTGAGCCCAGGGCTTTCACATCTCGCTTAACAAACCGCCTGCGCACGCTTTACGCCCAGTAATTCCGATTAACGCTCGGACCCTCCGTATTACCGCGGCTGCTGGCACGGAGTTAGCCGGTCCTTCTTCTGTAGGTAACGTCACAGATATAGCGTATTAAACTACACCCTTTCCTCCCTACTGAAAGTGCTTTACAACCCGAAGGCCTTCTTCACACACGCGGCATGGCTGCATCAGGGTTTCCCCCATTGTGCAATATTCCCCACTGCTGCCTCCCGTAGGAGTCTGGGCCGTGTCTCAGTCCCAGTGTGGCTGATCATCCTCTCAGAACAGCTAGGGATCGTCGCCTTGGTGAGCCATTACCTCACCAACTAGCTAATCCCACCTAGGTTCATCCAATCGCGGAAGGCCCGAAGGTCCCCTCCTTTCCCCCGTAGGGCGTATGCGGTATTAGCAGTCGTTTCCAACTGTTATCCCCCTCGACTGGGCAGATCCCTAGGCATTACTCACCCGTCCGCCGCTCGCCGCCTCAGGAGTAAACTCCCTTGCGCTGCCGCTCGACTTGCATGTGTTAGGCCTGCCGCCAGCGTTCAATCTGAGCCATGATCAAACTCTTCAATTAAAGTTTTGTTGTTTGACTTTCGTCAAACGGCTCAATGAATTCTGATTTTTTGTTTCTAACTAAAGAAACAAACTGTACATATTGCTATGAACACTCATTGTTACATTGATTTAAATTTTTGACTGCCAACCCGAAGGTTAAGCAGTTTCGATTAACTCAACACCTGTGAGTGTCCACACAGATTTCTTGTTTTATCTTGTTAAAGAGCAACTCAATATCCGTAAGAGAACTTGAGTACCACACTGAGCGCCGAACGCTTCCAGTTGGCTAGGGCTGCGTATTCTACGCATTTCCCGTTTCGCGTCAAGGAGTTTTTTTAACTTCTTGCTGCGGTTGAATTAAGTGCTTAAAAGCGACTCAATTTAACCTAACTCGTCAGCCTGCTTTCGCTGTCTGCCGTGTCAGTGGATGCGCATTATAGGCAGTGAAACTTTTTGTGCAAGGGCTTTTTAAATGAAAAAAGATCGCATGGCGATCTTTTAAACGATGGCGATTATTTTACATGCAAAGTGCCCATTAATTGGGCTTTTTGCTGCCTTTATCGATAAAACCTTGGATTAGCGAGACGGCTTTTACGTCATCCCAATCAACATAGGATCGAACAAAGGCAATTAATTGACCCTGTTGATCAAGAATAAAGGTCGCAGGAATCGTGTCGAGCGGAAAAACGTTCCCAAGACTTTGTGGTTGATCGTAGTAAGAGTTGAAATTCGCCATACCCAATGAACTTAAGAACGGCTGAACCTGCTGCTTACCTTCTGCATCAATAGAGATAGGCAGTACGACAAAATCTTCAGTCTTGAACTTAGTAGCTAACCTTTCGATTGCAGGCAACTCTCTAACACATGGCGGACACCAAGTCGCCCACATGTTAACCATAATGATCTTGCCTTTAAATTGGCTGAAGTCGATAGCTTTACCATCAACATCATTAAAGGCAACAGGCTCAATAGGAAAAGTCTTTGGCAGTACATTGATCAAATCAACCGTTGATTCCATCGGTTTAGCCGTTTGCTGCATACCAGGGTACGCATGCGCGACCCCAGCAACAAATACCGAAAGAATGGATGACAACATGAATGCCGTTATGACTTTATGCTTCATTTTGTATTGCGCTTTAGCAAGGTATCTAACTCGCGCTGATCTTCTGCGCTAATTTCGTTCGGCACATTACCGCCAATACGTTGCTTACGAATGAAGATAAATCCAATCACTAGACCCAGAAGTAATAAACCAATAGGACCTAACCAGAGAATGTAGGTCTTGGTTTCCATCTTAGGTTTATAGAGAACAAACTCACCATAACGACTGGTCATAAACTCGATGATCTCATCATCCCCTTTTCCTTCGTCAACCATCTTGAATACCTCAAGACGCAGATCTCGAGCAACGGGTGAATTGGAGTCAATCAAATTTTGGTTTTGACACTGTGGACAACGTAGTTCATGGGCCAAAGACAAACCGCGCTTTTGATTTTCAGGTGACTTGAATTCGTAAGTATCAACTGGTGTTGCCATGACAGCGGTCGTCATGCTGAACATCAGCACTAGACCACCTATGATTTTTATCAGCGTTCTCATGCTGCGCCATCCTTCGCTGCTTCAGCTTGTAATTGTTGGATCATAGGGTAAAGGGTTTCACTCCATACACGTTGGTCAATTGGACCTGCATAACGGAAACGGATAATACCGTTGTGATCAACAATAAAACTCTCTGGAGCACCATAAACGCCAAGATCTAATCCTAAACGCCCATCTTTATCATAAATATTAACGTTGTAGGGATCGCCCTGACGTTTTAACTCTTCTAACGCAGGAACACGCTCATCACGATAGTTGATCCCGTAAATTGGCAGAAGATTTTTACGTTTTAGCATCACTAAGAAAGGATGCTCATATTTACAAGATGGACACCACGTCGCCCATACGTTAAGTAATGATACCTTACCTTTTAATTGCTCATTCGTTATGATCTCAGCCGGTGTTTCTAGTCGTTCCAGTTGGAAAGCCGGAATAGGCTTCCCTTCCAGTGCTGAATCCAATTGCTGCGGATTCAGAAATAACCCTTTATAGAGAAACACCCCCATGGCGAGAAATATGACCAATGGGATAAACAGAACCAACTTCTTCATACATTCCCCAATTATTGAGCCGTTGCCAATTTTGCCTTTTCGGCCAAAGGCGCGACGGCTGCAGTGACTTTCGCACGGTAACGTTTATCCGATGCAGCGAAGAATCCACCTATCATCATGAAAATTGCCCCAAACCACAACCAACGCACGAACGGCTTATAGTTTAAACGAACCGCAAATTCAGTGCTGGTAATAGGGTCACCCATAGTTACGTACAAGTCACGGAATAGACCCCAGTCAATACCGGCTTCTGTCATATCCATAGTTCGCACATTATATTGACGACGATCTGGTTTTAGTAATGTCAGTAGCTCATCGCCCTTGTAGATCTCTATCTGTCCCTGCTGTGCAGTGTAGTTAGGACCCACTACGTTTTTGGTCTCGAGATACTTAAAAGTATAACCGGCAAGTTCTTGGCTTACACCAGGTCCCATACGAACACTTTTCTCAATCGAGTAATTTGACACCATAGTGGCACCAATCACAGAAACGGCAATACCGAGATGCGCAAAGATCATACCAAGCTGACTACGGCCCATGCGGCTGATGCTGATATCACCTTCTTTCGACTTGACCATGTTATAGGCCGCTCTTGCGGTAGCCAGAATAATCCAAGCCGCGGCAGCAATACCAAAGGCAACCCAAATATTGAATGCACCATCGACGATAAAAGGAGTCACAATACCGATAGCAGCAGCAATCATTGCTGGGATCAATAGCTGACGCTTAAGCTCGCCCGCTTTCGATTTTTTCCAACGAATAATTGGACCAATACCCATAAAGCCAAATAGCACTAATACGATAGGCACGAACACCGCATTAAAGTATGGGGGTCCAACAGAGATCTTACCCATGCCAAGCGCGTCGATGAGCAATGGATATAATGTACCCAATAGTACCGTACCTGCGGCAACCGTCAGTAGCACATTACACACTAAGAGCATAGTTTCTTTAGACTTAAGTTCGAAACGGGCTGGACTACTCATTTCACTAGCACGTAAAGCAAACAGTGTTAATGAACCGCCAACCGCTAAACCAAGTAACAACAGAATGAACATACCGCGGCTTGGATCGGCTGCGAATGAATGCACTGAGGTTAATACACCTGAGCGAACAATAAAGGTACCAAGCAAACTTAAAGAGAAAGCAAAAATAGACAGTAATACAGTCCAGTTACGGAAGGCGCCGCGTTTCTCAGTCACAATTAAAGAGTGAACAAGCGCAGTACCCACTAACCAAGGCATAAAAGAGGCGTTCTCAACAGGATCCCAGAACCACCAACCGCCCCAGCCTAATTCATAATAAGCCCACCAAGATCCTAGTGCGATACCGCCCGTAAGGAAGGTCCAAGCAGCCAATGTCCATGGACGAGTCCAACGAGCCCATGCAGAATCGAGACGGCCGCTCATCAGCGCAGCAATCGCAAATGCAAAGCTTACAGAGAAGCCCACATAACCCAAGTACAACATAGGAGGATGGAAGATTAATCCCACGTCCTGCAGCATTGGATTTAAGTCACGACCTTCGGCTGGGATCGGGAATAAACGTTCAAATGGGCTAGATGTGAGTAGCATAAACAAACTAAAGCCAATCACAATAAGAGCCAATACTGCCAGCACACGGGCAGTAAACACTTCTTCTAAACCTTTGCTAAACAAGGCAACCGCAGCCGCCCAAGTTGATAAAGCAAACACCCAAAATAACAGTGACCCTTCATGACCGCCCCATACGGCCGAGATCTTAAAGAAGATAGGTAACTGAGAATTTGAATGATGTGCCACATAGGCGACCGAGAAATCATCGACGGCAAAACTATAAGCCAGCACGACAACAGATAAGGTAATAAAAAAGAACATTCCGTACGTTAATGGCCAAGCGTACCTAACAAGGTATTGGTCTTTTCTGGCAACACCTATTAGGGGGACGCTGATTAATAAGAAGGCAAAAGCCACCCCTATTATCAACGCAAAGTGTCCAAGTTCTGGGATCATGGGTTTTCCTCAGTCTTCAATAATATGTTGATTTAGAAAGACTCTATCTCAACGCACAACATGCTATTCACGCAAATGCACGAAATTTTGCTCATTTTAGTATTTGCTATTGTTCCTGTCTGCCTCTTTCGTACAAAACTGGGTTACTTGTCTCATTCTCAATTTTAGAGGTCGATGAAAGTCACGGAAGAGGCTCAGTTCTGCATGTGACCGACAAATGACACTTAAGTTTCATACAAAATTTACAAGAAGAATCAATTTGTGAACCAGTGCCCAACTATAAGCTTTCAGCACTGGGATTACCTTATATTACTGTTCAATGAACAATCTTTACGTATAATCTTGCTTCCAAGCCTAGCGGTTACTCCGCTTTCTGCAAACTAAAGTGAATATAGAAACAATGACGACATTTTGGATTTTTATTGCGCTTGTTATGTTAGTCGGCCTGATGCTGATTTGGATCCCGCACTTCAGACAGCAAAAATTGCTGAAAACGGAAGAAGCTGGAGTTCGTAAACAAACGAACCTTGAATTGTTCAATGAGCGCTTAGGCGTTCTTGAAAAAGAATTAAGTGAAGAGCTACTCGATCAAGCCGAATTTGATGCATTGAAGAAAGAACTGGAAATCAGTCTACTCCAAGACATCAAACAAGCGAACGACGATTCACTGGTCAACCAAATAAAGCCAAAGACGATTCTGTGGCCGTCGATCATGTCAGTTTGTTTGATTGTTATCTCAGGCTATCTCTATCAACACTTAGGCGCCTTCGAGAATATTGATAGTGCTCAACAACCTGCAAATCCACATGCGGGAATGGATACGGCTCAAATCATGATGCAACGCGTGCAGATGATGGAAGCTCAAGTTAAAGCCGAGCCAGAAAACAGCCAACTGTGGTTTAGCTTAGGTCATGCTTATGTATCAGCAAACCAATACGATAAAGCGATTGTGGCTTTCGATAAAGTAATCGAATTAGTCGGAAAGCATGCAGAATTGCTCGGTCCAAAAGCAACGGCGATGTATTACAAAGCGGGTCAACAAATGACACCGCAAATCCAAGCTCTTATCGATGAGTCCTTAGCTATGGATGCCCAAGATCCTTCAACGCTACTGCTCGTGGGTATGGATGCTTTCTTTACTGCTGACTACAAGAAAGCCATCACCTCTTGGCAAACGATTTTAGATAGCGGTCGTGCCGACGTTGATCGTGCAGCTCTTATGAATGCAATCGAAACCGCTAACTTACGCATGCAGTCGGAAACCGCTGGCATGCCAAATGATGATGCACATAAGCAAGTCAAAGCGAGTGCTAAATCGGTCAATGTCACTATATCTATCTCTGCAGAACTTGCGGCTAAAGCCAGTCCAGAAGACACCATTTTCATCTTTGCCCGTGCAACTGAAGGACCTAAAGTCCCATTAGCTGCAACCAAAGTCAGTGCTAAGTCTTTCCCGATTACAGTGACATTAGATGACAGCAGCGGTATGGGTGGTGATGTGAAGTTAAGCGATGCAGCCAATGTGGAAGTGATTGCTGTGCTGTCTAAACAAGGTAATATCAAACCGCAAACGGGTGATATTCAAGGCAAGATCAGTAAAGTCGCCGTAGGCGATACAGCGAACCTAGTACTTGATACTCAAGTGCAATAAATCGCAGTTAATTGCAGATATAAAAAAACCGGCTTTCGCCGGTTTTTTTATATCTGAAGAATTACTTAGCTGTAGACATAAATTTGATAGCAGCTTTGTAATCATCATCAGTACAATCAGTACACATACCGCCTGGTGGCATAGCATTCAGACCGGTTTTCACACTCTTCACTAGAGCGTCAACACCCTTAGCTAAGCGTGGTTCCCATTCTGCAGCGTTGTGCACTTTTGGAGCACCAGCAACACCCATGCTGTGGCATACGGTACATGCCTTATTATAAATAGCCTCAGCATCTTGAGCTGAAGCGTTAACTGACATAGTCAAAGCAGCGACAGCAGTCATTGCTAACAGTTTTTTCATGTTCAATGTTCCTAATGCAAATACGTACAAAGCTCGGCGCCGCCCTTACTTAGGCAGACTCATTATAGCCGACTAAGATTACTACAAACTTCAAGAAATCTCATCTTTTTGTGATTAGAATCTCAACACAAAATGAATCAGGCGACAAGGATGACAAATTCGTTAATATATTAGCAAGTCGTAAAAAAGTTCGATAAATATTGCGGTTATTGGAACCACATCATATTGCTGACATCTAGTGCAAACCAAGAGTAAACCCCCAATAACGTTTGTGTTAGAATGACTTGTGTTTCCTTCCGGCTTGAGATAGAGGGTTCAGTGACAAATATAACTAAAGAAACCACATTAGTGTCAGCCAGCAAGCTGACCTGTATCCGCGAAGAACGTATCCTTTTTGATGAGTTAAGTTTTGATATAAATGCCGGTGACATTGTTCAGATTGAAGGCCCTAACGGCGCAGGCAAGACCAGTTTATTACGCATATTGGCGGGCCTTTCTCGCCCCTATGCCGGACAAACTTTTTACATTAATGAAGACATAAACCGTTGCCGCGATGAATACAATGAAGACCTCTTGTATTTAGGCCATTTAGCTGGCGTGAAATGCGAGCTGACTGCCGAAGAAAACCTTAATTTCAATTTAAGAATCAGTGGTTATGATGACTTTGATACGTTAGAGATTTTAGCCAAAGTCAATTTAACGGGCTTTGAAGAAGCTCTCGCGGGGCATTTATCCGCAGGCCAGCATCGCAGAACAGCGCTATCAAGATTGTGGCATAGCAACTGTAAAATTTGGATCCTTGACGAACCTTTTACTGCAATCGATAAAAAAGGCGTCGAAGAACTGGAGCAGTTATTTATTCAGCATGCGGATAATGGTGGCTGTGTGATCCTCACAACTCACCAAGATATGGGCATTATCACAGATGATAGGCTTCGTAAAATTCGTCTCGATTATCGCTTCATATAAGGTCAGGCTCAATGAAAAGAGGCATCAGTTTTACCCAAGCATTTTTCACCTTGCTGCAGCGAGATCTTAAAATTGCTATTCGCCACCGCGGCGACATTTTTAACCCACTGCTATTTTTTATTATGGTCGTTACCTTGTTTCCGCTGGGAATTGGACCAGAGCCGCAAATGTTAGCACGTGTGGCACCGGGGATTATTTGGGTCGCCGCATTATTAGCATCAATGTTGTCACTTGAAAGGCTTTTCAAAGCCGACTTTAATGATGGTAGCTTAGAACAAATGCTATTAAGTCCACAGCCATTAGCCATTCTCGTATTAGCTAAAGTGTTAGCCCACTGGATTTTAACTGGTGTGCCACTGATTATTATCGCACCACTGTTAGCGGTATTACTCAATCTAGACGGCAACAGCTACGGTGCGTTAATTTCGACGCTTGCGCTAGGCACGCCAGTATTGTCGCTGTTAGGTGCTATTGGTGTGGCATTAACCGTCGGTCTAAGGAAAGGCGGCGTATTACTCAGCTTACTTATTTTGCCCCTATATATCCCAGTACTCATTTTTGCAACGAGTGCCATAGACGCGGCAGGAATGAATTTACCCTATGATGGTCAGCTCGCTATAATAGGCGCTATGCTGGTCGGATCGTTAACCTTAGCACCTTTTGCAATTGGTGCATCTCTGCGAGTGAGTACTAACTAAAATGTGGAAATGGTTACACCCTTACGCGGATCCTGAACGCGCATATAAATTATCAGGAACGTTATTTCCATGGTTTGCGATCTTAGCCGGTCTATTGATTGCTGTTGGCACTACATGGGGACTCGTCTTCGCGCCGACGGATTACCAGCAGGGTGATAGCTACCGTATTATCTTTATCCATGTTCCTGCCGCGTCTATGTCAATGGCGGCTTATATGGGTATGGCAACAGCGGCCTTTATCGGTCTAGTTTGGCAAATAAAACTTGCCGACTGGGCTGCAGCATCTATTGCTCCCATTGGTGCAGTAATAACCTTTATCGCACTCTTTACTGGAGCGGCATGGGGCAAACCTATGTGGGGTGCTTGGTGGGTATGGGATGCACGCTTAACTTCTGAGCTGGTATTACTATTCCTATATCTAGGTGTGATCTCGCTCTATGCCTCATTTGAGGATAAAGTGCTCGCAGCTCGTGCAGCAGGGATCTTAGCGATCGTCGGTGTGATCAACATTCCTATCATCAAATACTCTGTTGAATGGTGGAGCTCATTACATCAACCGTCGACAATACGCATTACCGAGAAATCGACAATGTCGACGGAAATGCTCTATCCACTGTTAATTAACATACTGGGCTTCGGTCTTATGATTGGCGCCATCACTATTGTTCGTTTTAGAGCAGAAATTTTAGCAAGAAATGGCATGCGCCCTTGGGTCCGTGAACTAGCTAAAGCGGAGGAGGTCAAATGATGCAATTCGATTCAATCAGTGATTTTTTTAATATGGGCGGCTATGCATTCTATGTATGGCTATCCTACGGAGTGACCTTCTTCTGCCTCTCTACGCTCATCATTACCAGCGCACGCCAAAAGCGTAAGGTGTTAATTGATATCGCGAAGAAGATGGATAGAGAAGAACGCCTAAAAGAAACCAGGAGTACTAAATCGTGAACCCAAGACGCAAAAAAAGACTGACATTAGCTGTAGCATTAATCGGTGGCGTTGCTGCAATTACTTCGCTTTTGCTCTATGCGCTGAACTCCAACTTGAACTTATTCTATACTCCGTCTGAAATTGTCCACGGCAAGACAGACACTGGCGTAAAACCTGAAATTGGCCAACGTATTCGTGTCGGCGGAATGGTGACGGTAGGTTCTATGGTGCGAGATCCCAAAAGCTTGCATGTCGAATTTGCAGTGCATGACTCCCTCGGCGGCGAAGTACTGGTCACTTATGACGACCTATTGCCCGATCTTTTCCGTGAAGGACAAGGCATTGTTGCTCAGGGTGTACTGGGTGCTGATGGCAAACTAGAAGCAACTGAAGTACTCGCTAAGCATGATGAAAACTACATGCCACCAGAAGTCGCTGAAGCCATGGGCCAAAAGCACGAAAAGTTAGATTATAGCCAGCAAAAGGCACCTGATACTAAGTAGGTTATTGATGGATCAGCAATAGCGTACAAACTAAGCCTCCTAGCTTAATAACTAGTGAGGCTTTTTTATTATCTCAATATGCACAATTAAAGGTGGACTATACTCTAGGCAGCGCCAATACCTAAGACTGTATATGATTCAAATAAGACAACTAAACTCTAGTTTGCAACACATTCTAAGCTTCCTAATTATCTGCTTGGTAGGCCTCTCTCAGGAAGCCAATGCTGCTAAAGTTGTTGTTATCGAAAGCTACCATCATAGCTATCAATGGGACCAAGAATACTATCAAGCGATTTATGACACGCTCAGCCCTCACCACGATGTTAGTTATTTCGAGATGGATACCAAACGCTTACCCCAAGCGCAATTTGCTGAACGGGCTGACTTAGCATGGAAATATATTCAACAACAAGCACCTCAATTGGTTATTCTCGCCGATGATAATGCGGTTAATCTCTTACACCAGCGCCTAAATGGCAGCCTAATCCCAGTAGTCTATTTAGGGGTGAACATGAATCCTAGAGAATATCATCTCAATGAACACAAACGCTTCACAGGCGTCATTGAGAGACCACTACTACGACGTTCACTACTGCTCATTCAACGTTTACTACCGCAAACTGTGCATAGAAAAATCTTAGTTCTATTCGACCAAGGAGTCACCTCTGACTCAGCGGCTGAATACATCAGTAAACAACACTCAAGCATGTTAGGCGATATAGAAGTCAATTTGGTGCAATTGTCACAGCTAACGGATTGGCAGCGGAATGTATTGACCGCGAAGGAACAGGGTTATAACGCTATAGTCGTGGCGCTATACCACACAGTTAGAGATGCAGATAACAGCTCAGTAGATGCAGATCAGCTCCTAAAATGGATATCTGAACATACTCCGGTACCGAATTTTGGGTTTTGGGGATTTAGTGTCTCTGCTGAAGGCAATATTGGTGGCTATGTTCTCGATGGCTATCATCATGGCAAGATTGCAGCGAATATGGCGACAAAAATACTCGGCGGCGAGAAACCCGAAAATATTTTCCCAGTAACAGATGATCTTGGAAAATACATGTTTAGCCAGAAAGGCTTAGCTCAATGGAATATCGTCCTCCCAAAAGAAATCGAGAAAACCACACTTTGGGTAAAATAGTAAAAAAGGCATAAAAAAGCCGGGCTAATGCCCGGCTTTTTAAAAGTGTAACCTTAATTACTCAGCAGCTTCAACATCAACAGCTTGAGCAGCTTCTGGGCGACCAACTAGCTCGATGTAAGCCATAGGGGCTTTATCACCAGCACGTAAACCGCACTTAAGGATACGGGTATAGCCACCAGGACGTTCCTGGTAACGTGGACCCAACTCAGTAAATAACTTACCAACGACTTCAGCGTCGCGAGTACGTGCAAACGCTAAACGACGGTTTGCAACGCTGTCACTCTTAGCAAGTGTTATCAGAGGCTCAACTACGCGACGCAGTTCTTTCGCTTTAGCCACAGTTGTCTTGATGATCTCATGACGAACTAGTGAACCGGCCATGTTGCGAAACATGGCTTGGCGATGACTGCTGTTACGGTTTAGTTGACGACCACTCTTACGATGGCGCATGACCTAATCCTTATAACCTAAATCTGTACAAACCTGAGACTTATAGGTCGTCTGCTAAACTAGCTGGAGGCCAGTTTTCCAAACGCATACCTAACGACAGTCCGCGAGAAGCTAAAACATCCTTAATTTCAGTAAGAGATTTCTTACCTAAGTTCGGGGTTTTCAGCAACTCAACTTCAGTGCGCTGTACCAGATCTCCGATGTAATGAATCGCTTCGGCTTTCAAGCAGTTAGCCGAACGTACAGTTAGCTCTAAATCGTCGACAGGACGCAGCAGAATCGGATCGAATTCCGGTTTCTCTTCTTTCAGCTCTGGCTCAGTCACGTCACGTAACTCTACAAACGCATCTAGCTGTTCAGCCAGAATAGTTGCAGAACGACGGATAGCTTCCTCAGGATCGATAGTACCGTTTGTGGTCATATCGATAACGAGTTTATCTAAGTCAGTACGCTGTTCTACACGTGCTGCTTCTACATTGTAGGCAATACGTGCAACTGGCGAGAAAGAAGCATCAACCAGCAAGCGGCCGATTGGGCGATCATCGTCTTCGGTCTGTGCACGAGCAGATGCTGGTACATAACCACGACCACGCTCAACGCGAATACGCATGCTGATATCATTGTTACCTGTCAGATGACAGATAATATGATCAGGATTCACGATAGTGACATCACCATCATGCGTGATATCTGCTGCGATGACAGGGCCTGCGCCGGACTTGCTCAACGTAAGCATAGCCTCGTCTTTACCCTCGATGGTCACTGCTAACCCTTTCAGGTTTAACAAGATCTCAAGGATATCTTCTTGAACGCCTTCCTTACTGCTGTATTCGTGCAGTACACCGTCAATCTCGACTTCGGTAACCGCGCAGCCGGGCATAGACGACAATAGGATGCGACGCAACGCGTTACCTAAAGTGTGGCCGAAACCACGCTCAAGTGGTTCCAATGTAACCTTGGCACGTGTTGAGTTAACCTGCTCGATATCAACGAGACGCGGTTTAAGAAATTCTGTAACAGAACCCTGCATTGTGTCCTCTCTTGTTTGTTAGCCTTACTTAGAGTAAAGCTCGACGATCAGCTGTTCGTTAATTTCCGCAGACAAATCGCTACGTTCTGGAACGCGCTTGAAAGCACCTTCCATTTTCGCGTTGTCGACTTCAACCCATGTAGGCTTCTCGCGTTGAGCTGCCACTTCTAAAGCCGCTTTAATACGAGCTTGAGTACGTGACTTCTCGCGGATGCTCACAACATCATTCGCAGACACTTTGAATGATGGAATGTTAACAACACGACCGTTAACCATAATAGATTTATGGCTTACTAGCTGACGTGATTCTGCACGAGTTGCACCGAAGCCCATACGATAAACAACGTTATCAAGACGGGTTTCTAAAAGCTGAAGCAGGTTTTCACCTGTGTTGCCTTTAGTACGTGCAGCATCTTTGTAATAGTTACGGAATTGTTTTTCTAACACACCGTAAATACGACGAACTTTTTGTTTTTCGCGTAACTGAGTACCGTACTCTGACAAACGTGGCTTACGAGCGCCATGTTGTCCAGGTGCAGTTTCCAGTTTACACTTTGAATCGATTGCTCTCACACCGCTTTTTAAGAAAAGGTCTGTACCTTCTCGGCGGCTGAGCTTGAGCTTGGGACCCAAGTATCTTGCCATGATCTTTCTCCAACTATCCTAATGAAACGGCGTTATACACGACGCTTTTTAGGAGGACGACAACCATTATGAGGGATCGGCGTCACATCGGTAATGTTGGTAATTTTATAACCAACAGCGTTCAGCGCACGAATGGCTGACTCACGACCTGGACCTGGACCCTTCACAAACACTTCAAGGTTTTTTAAACCGTAGTCTTGAGCAGCAGCACCTGCACGCTCAGCAGCCACCTGTGCAGCAAATGGAGTAGATTTACGTGAACCACGGAAACCTGAACCACCTGAAGTAGCCCATGACAACGCATTACCTTGACGATCTGTAATGGTGACAATAGTGTTGTTGAAAGAAGCATGGATATGAGCCATGCCATCTGCAACCTGTTTACGTACGCGCTTACGCGGAGAACGTGACGGAACTTTAGCCATTGCTTTACCTTCCCGTTACTTTCTAATAGGTTTACGTGGACCTTTACGCGTACGCGCATTGGTCTTAGTACGTTGCCCACGGAGAGGCAGGCTACGGCGATGGCGGAGACCACGATAACAACCAAGATCCATAAGACGCTTGATGTTCATTGAAATCTCACGACGTAAGTCACCTTCTACTAGGTATTTGGCGACTTCTTCGCGTAGTGTGTCTATTTGAGCTTCGCTCAATTCCTTGATCTTAGCAGTTTCAGCGATTGCTGTAGCCGCGCAGATTGCTCTAGCGCGAGTACGGCCGATGCCGAAAATTGCAGTCAATGCGATGACTGTATGCTTTTGATCAGGAATGTTAATGCCAGCGATACGGGCCACTATGCACTCCTTAAAGTTAAAGGCCAACTGCGAAAAGCCCGAAAGGATACTCGACAGTCGACAGATTTGCAAACAAAATTTTGTTCAGCCCAATTGATGGGCTGAACAAATTACTTTTTAGCCTTGACGCTGTTTGTGTTTTGGTTCAACACAGATAACGCGTACAACGCCACTACGCTTGACGATCTTGCAGTTACGGCAGATCTTCTTCACGGAAGCTCGAACTTTCATTTCATCACTCCGTAAAGCTACTTAGCGACCAAAGCGATCTAAATTCGCTTTGTTAACTAGGTTAGCTTTCTTCATCACAGACTCATACTGATGAGACATCATATGCGTCTGAACCTGAGCCATGAAGTCCATGATTACGACTACCATAATTAGTAGTGAAGTACCGCCGAAATAGAACTGTACTTTCCACGCAATTAACATGAACTCCGGAATTAAGCAGATAAAGGTTATGTATAACGCGCCTGCCAATGTCAAACGGGTCATAACTTTATCAATGTAACGCGAAGTCTGTTCTCCAGGACGGATCCCAGGGATGAATGCACCACTCTTCTTCAAGTTATCTGCTGTTTCACGTGGGTTAAACACCAACGCAGTATAGAAGAAACAGAAAAAGATAATCGCTGTTGCATATAATAATGAGTAAAGCGGTTGTCCAGGTGACACAGCCAGTGAAAAATCACTTAACCATGACATGGACTCATTTTGACCGAACCACTGAGCCAGTGTTCCAGGAAACAAAATGATGCTTGACGCAAAAATTGGCGGAATAACACCTGCCATGTTTATTTTCAGCGGTAGATGGGTACTTTGCGCAGCGAACACCTTACGGCCTTGCTGGCGCTTAGCATAGTTAACGACAATTCGACGCTGACCACGTTCCACAAACACTACAAAATAAGTCACTGCAAACACAATTACCGCGAGCAACAACAATACTAACACATTCAAGTCACCTTGACGCGCCTGCTCAGCCGTTTGGCCGATAGCGGAAGGTAATCCAGCAACAATACCTGCGAAAATCAAAATCGAGATACCATTACCTATACCACGTTCGGTAATTTGTTCACCTAGCCACATAAGGAACATAGTTCCTGTCACTAAGCTCACAACCGCAACAAAGTAGAATCCAAATCCAATGTTGACCACAAGGCCTGGCACTAAGTTTGGTAACCCGGTTGCAATACCGACCGACTGGAATGTACCCAGCACTAAGGTACCCCATCTGGTATATTGACTGATTTTCTTACGTCCTGATTCGCCTTCTTTTTTCAATTCAGCGAGTGCAGGATGTACGACAGTCAACAGTTGCATGATAATCGATGCCGAAATGTACGGCATAATACCTAATGCAAAGATAGAGGCACGCTCAAGGGCACCACCCGAGAACATGTTAAACATGCCAAGGATGGTTCCACTTTGCTGAGCAAACAGCTCTGCTAATACAGCTGCGTCAATACCAGGAATTGGCACAAACGAACCGGCTCTAAAGACGATAATCGCACCAATCACGAACAGGAGGCGAGCTTTCAATTCTGAAAGTCCACCTTTCGCGCTTTTTAAATCAAGTCCTGGTTTTGCCATCGACGTATTATTCCTCGATCTTACCGCCGGCAGCTTCAATAGCTGCACGTGCACCTTTGGTTACCTTCAGACCTTTAACAGTCACAGGGCGCTCAATGGTACCTGAAAGAACAATTTTCGCAAACTGGATGTTGCGAGTTATTACGTTCGCATCTTTCAGAGCGTTTAAGTCGATAACATCACCGTTAACTTTTGCCAGTTCGAGTACACGAACTTCAGCTGTTACCATAGCGCGACGCGAGGTAAAACCAAATTTAGGTAAACGGATTTTCAGTGGCATTTGACCACCTTCGAATCCTGGGCGTACACCGCCACCAGAACGAGACTTTTGGCCTTTATGACCACGACCCGCTGTTTTACCTAGACCTGAGCCCATACCACGGCCTACACGCTTTGGTGCATGCTTAGAGCCTGCAGCTGGAGATAGAGTATTTAAACGCATCTATTAATCCTCCACCTTAACCATGTAGTAGACCTTGTTGATCATACCGCGAACAGAAGGAGTATCTTCTAATTCAACAGTGTGACCAATGCGACGCAAACCAAGACCCGTTAGGGTTGCACGGTGCTTCGGTAAACGACCGATACCGCTTTTAGTTTGAGTAACTTTTACAGTTTTAGTTGCCATGGTGCATTACCCCCGAATTTCGTCAACATTCAGGCCACGCTTAGCTGCGATTTGCGAAGGTGACTTCATGTGCACCAAAGCATCGACAGTCGCGCGAACGATGTTGATCGGGTTAGTAGAACCGTATGCTTTTGACAGAACGTTATGCACGCCTGCTACTTCCAATACGGCACGCATTGCGCCACCGGCAATAATACCAGTACCTTGTGATGCAGGTTGCATGTACACAAGAGAACCAGTATGACGACCTTTAACTGGGTGATGCAGAGTACCTGCATTCAACTCAACGGTCACAATGTTACGACGAGCTTTTTCCATCGCTTTTTGAATCGCGGCTGGAACTTCACGTGCTTTGCCATAGCCATAGCCAATCTTACCGTTACCGTCACCCACTACTGTCAGTGCTGTGAAGCTAAAGATACGACCGCCCTTAACTACTTTAGAAACACGATTAACTGCAATTAATTTCTCTTGCAGATCGTCTTTTTGCTGAGCTTCTAATTTAGCCATTTTATAACCCCTTAGAACTTCAGGCCAGCTTCACGAGCTGCATCTGCTAAAGCAGCTACACGACCGTGATACTTGAAACCAGAACGATCGAACGCAACTGAAGTTACGCCTTTTTCGATCGCGCGCTCAGCAACAAATTTACCTACTGCTTTCGCTGCGTCTACGTTACCGGTACTCTTCAGTAGCTCTTTAACCGCTTTTTCTACGGTTGAAGCAGCTGCCAACACCTGAGCTTCAGGATTGATCACCTGAGCATAAATGTGACGCGGTGTACGATGTACAACCAGACGGTTCACGCCCAGCTCTTGGATCTTCTTACGAGCGCGAGTAGCGCGACGTAAGCGAGATGTTTTCTTATCCATATCGCGTTACCTACTTCTTCTTAGCCTCTTTACGGCGTACTACTTCGTCGTCATAGCGAACACCTTTGCCTTTGTATGGCTCTGGTGGACGGTATCCGCGAATCTCAGCAGCGACTTGGCCAATTAACTGTTTATCAACGCCACGTAGGACGATGTCAGTTTGGCTAGGGCACTCTGCAGTAACGCCTGCGGGCAGTTTGTGTACTAACGGATGAGAGAAACCTAAAGTAAGGTCGATATCAGCACCGACGAGTTTCGCACGGTAACCAACGCCAACTAACTTTAACTTACGCTCAAAACCTTGAGATACACCAACAACCATGTTGTTTACTAATGCACGAGTTGTACCAGCCTGTGCCCAAGCGTTAACAACGCCTTCAACAGGGAGGAACTTAACTACGCCGGCTTCAATAACAACATTGACCGCATTGTTGATCACTCGAGTCAGACTACCTTTTCCGCCTTTGACGGTAAGGGTCTGTTCGTTCAAGGTCACCTCTACGCCAGCTGGAATAGATACTGGTGCTTTTGCTACACGAGACATTCCTAGCTCCTTAAGCTACGTAGCAGATAACCTCGCCACCCATGCCTGCAAGGCGGGCGGCACGATCAGTCATCAAGCCTTTAGAAGTGGACACAATTGCGACACCCAGACCGCCCATCACCTTTGGAAGTTCGTTTTTACCTTTGTAAATACGAAGACCAGGGCGACTTACACGCTGGATAGTCTCAACGACTGGTTGGCCTTGGAAATACTTTAAAGTAACTTCCAGTTCAGGCTTGGCTTCATCTGCTACGGCGTAATCAGCAATATAACCTTCATCTTTAAGTAGTTTCGCAATTGCGACTTTCAACTTAGCTGAAGGCATCTTCACTGATACGTGGTTAGCAGCTTGGCCGTTACGAATACGGGTTAACATATCCGCAATAGGATCTTGCATGCTCATATTAGCTTACTCCGTGACAAGTGCTTACCAGCTGGCCTTACGCAGGCCAGGAACTTCACCACGCATGGTTGCTTCACGTAATTTGATACGGCTTAAGCCGAATTTACGTAAGAAGCCATGAGGGCGACCAGTTTGATTACAACGATTGCGTTGACGCGCAGCGCTGGAATCACGTGGTAGAGCTTGCAGCTTAAGAACCGCATCCCAACGATCTTCGTCAGAAGAAGCTGGACTTGCAATGATAGTCTTAAGAGCCGCACGCTTTTCAGCGTACTTGGCCACGAGCTGTGCACGTTTAGCTTCACGTGCTTTCATTGATGTTTTTGCCATTACGCTACCCTTATTTCTTGAATGGGAAGTTAAAAGCGTCTAACAAAGCACGACCTTCTTCATCATTCTTCGCAGTAGTAGTGATAACAATATCCATACCACGAATCTTATCGATTTTATCGTAATCGATTTCTGGGAAGATGATCTGCTCACGCACGCCCATTGCGTAGTTACCACGGCCGTCAAACGCTTTAGCGCTTAAGCCACGGAAGTCACGAATACGTGGGATTGCGATATCGACTAAACGCTCTAAGAATTCCCACATACGCTCACCGCGTAGGGTCACTTTACAGCCAATAGGGTAGCCTTCACGGATTTTAAAACCAGCAACTGACTTACGAGCTACAGTCACAACTGGCTTTTGACCAGCGATTGCAGTCATATCACGGACAGCATGGTCCATGATTTTCTTGTCTGCAACAGCTTCGCCAACACCCATGTTCAGGGTGATTTTCTCAATCCGAGGGACTTGCATGACACTGGTATAACCGAACTTTTTAGCAAGTTCAGCGACAACAGTCTCTTGGTATTTATCATGCAGTTTCGCCATCGTTTACTCCAATTACTTAACGAGTTCACTGTTCGATTTGAAGAAACGAACTTTTTTGCCGTCTTCAAAGCGGAAACCAACGCGATCAGCTTTGCCAGTGGCAGAGTTGAAAATCGCTACATTTGATGCTTGTATCGGTGCTTCTTTCTCAACAATACCGCCAGCTACGCCCAATTGTGGGTTTGGCTTTTGGTGTTTTTTGACAAGATTGATGCCTTCAACAATCAATTTACCAGTAGGAAGGACTTGAGAAACTTTTGCACGTTTACCCTTGTCTTTACCTGCTAATACAATCACTTCGTCTTCACGACGTATTTTAGCTGCCATTTTGAAGCTCCTTACAGTACTTCTGGTGCCAGCGAGACAATTTTCATAAATTGCTCATTACGCAATTCACGTGTCACTGGTCCAAAGATACGAGTACCAATCGGCTGCAGGTTGTTGTTCAAAAGAACAGCTGCATTCCGATCGAAGCGAATGACAGAACCGTCTGGACGACGTACGCCTTTCTTAGTACGGACTACCACCGCGTTATACACATCGCCTTTCTTCGCTTTAGCGCGAGGAATCGCTTCTTTAACAGAAACTTTGATGATGTCGCCGATACCGGCATAACGACGATGAGAGCCACCCAAGACCTTAATACACTGAACTCTGCGTGCGCCGCTGTTACAAGCAACGTCAAGAGTCGATTGCATTTGGATCATTTTAAGTGCTCCGCTATCGTTACTACACAATTCCCACTATGGGACAATAAAAACACTCATTTTTGCTATTAATTTAGTCAAAAATGGCGCGCAAATATAACACCATAAAAGTGGAATGTATAGTATTAAAAAACAAACGGCCCCACATTCTGGAGCCGTTTACCTAAATACCTAATTAACTTAGGCCTTTGATACTACTTCAACCAGGGTCCAAGACTTAGTCTTAGACAAAGGACGACATTCGCGAATCGCTACTAAATCGCCTTCATTGCACTGATTCGTTTCGTCATGTGCATGGATCTTTGTCGTACGCTTAATGTATTTCCCATAAATTGGGTGTTTCACTTGGCGTTCGATAGCAACAGTAATGGACTTGTCCATTTTGTTGCTAGTTACACGACCCTGCAAAGTACGGATTTTATCAGACATTATGCACCCGCCTTAGAAGTAATAATGGTCTTAACGCGCGCAATGTTACGGCGCACCAATTTCAGTTGATTAGTCTGAGTCAACTGACCAGTGGCGTGTTGCATACGCAGGTTGAACTGCTCACGCAGCAGACCAAGTAGTTCAGCGTTCAGTTCTTCAACGCTCTTTTCTCTCAGTTCGCTCGCTTTCATTACATCACCGTCTTAGTTACGAAGGTAGTCTTAATTGGAAGCTTGGCAGCAGCCAAAGCAAACGCTTCACGAGCGATCACTTCAGAAACACCATTCATCTCATAAAGAACCTTACCAGGTTGAATCTGACATACCCAGTATTCAACGTTACCTTTACCTTTACCCATACGCACTTCAAGAGGCTTAGAGGTAATCGGCTTGTCCGGGAAAACTCGAATCCAAATTTGTCCCTGACGCTTAATGTGACGTGTCATGGCACGACGTGCAGATTCGATCTGACGTGCAGTTAAACGGCCACGGCCGACTGCTTTCAGACCAAAAGTACCAAAGCTAACTTCGGTACCGTTCGCTAGACCGCGGTTGCGGCCTTTGAACATCTTGCGAAACTTCATACGTTTAGGTTGCAGCATTGCCGGCTCTCCTATTTACCACGAGGCTTGCGCTTAGGTTGCTGCTGCTTCGGCTCTTCAATCTGTGGCAGCATTCCGTCTAGAACTTCACCTTTGAAGATCCAAACTTTAACGCCAATCACACCGTATTGGGTGTGACTTTCAGATGTAGAATAGTCGATATCAGCACGCAAAGTATGTAAAGGTACACGACCTTCACGATACCACTCATCGCGCGCAATCTCAGCTCCGCCTAAACGGCCACTAACTTGTACTTTGATACCTTGAGCACCAATACGCATTGCGTTTTGAACTGCGCGCTTCATAGCACGACGGAACATTACGCGACGCTCTAATTGCTGTGCAATAGAGTCAGCAACTAACTTGGCATCTAGCTCAGGTTTACGGATCTCAGCGATGTTAATTTGAGCAGGAGTGCCAGCAAGTTTTGACACTGCAGCACGCAATACTTCAACGTCTTCACCTTTCTTACCGATCACAACACCTGGACGGGCAGTGTGAATGGTAACGCGGATGCTTTTCGCTGGACGCTCGATAACAATCTTAGATACTGAAGCAGCTTGTAATTTCTCTACAAGAAACTTACGCACTTCCCAGTCGCTGTTCAGGTTACTTGCGTAATCTGATTTATCTGCGTACCAGGTAGAGATCCAAGGCTTGGTGATACCCAGACGGATACCATTAGGATGTACTTTCTGTCCCATTGCTCTCTCCTAGCGATCTGATACAACCACAGTAATGTGGCTGGTACGCTTCATGATACGATCAGCGCGGCCTTTAGCACGTGGCATGATACGCTTCATAGTTGGGCCTTCATCTACGAAGACGGCTCCGACTTTAAGCTCATCAATATCCGCGCCTTCGTTGTGTTCGGCGTTTGCGATAGCTGAGTCAAGTACTTTTTTAACCAGTACGGCGGCTTTCTTGGGGCTGAAAGTCAAAATTTCGAGGGCCTTAGCAACAGGCAATCCACGAATTTGATCAGCAACCAGACGGGCCTTCTGCGCAGACGTACGGGCAAAACGATGTTTAGCTAAAACTTCCATCTTATTCCTCCCGTATTAACGCTTCTTCGCTTTCTTATCTGCAGCATGGCCGCGATAAGTGCGAGTTGGTGAAAATTCACCAAGTTTGTGGCCGATCATTTCGTCAGTTACGAACACAGGAACGTGCTGACGACCATTATGGACAGCGATGGTCAAACCAATCATATTTGGAATGATCATAGAGCGACGTGACCAAGTCTTAATAGGCTTTTTGTCACCGGCTTCCATCGCTTTCTCTACCTTCTTCAGCAAGTGCAGGTCAATGAAGGGACCTTTCTTGAGAGAACGTGGCATGGCGAATCCTCTTACTATTTATTACGACGACGTACGATGTACTTGTCAGTGCGCTTGTTACTACGAGTTTTATAACCCTTAGTTGGCACACCCCATGGAGTCACTGGGTGACGACCACCAGAAGTACGGCCTTCACCACCACCGTGTGGATGGTCTACTGGGTTCATTGCAACACCACGCACTGTAGGACGTATGCCTCTCCAGCGCTTAGCACCTGCTTTACCTAACTGGCGTAGCATGTGTTCGGCATTACCAACTTCACCAAATGTCGCGCGGCAATCAACTGGCACTTTACGCATTTCGCCAGAGCGAAGACGTAGAGTGGCATATGCGCCATCACGAGCAACAACTTGTACATAAGCACCTGCAGAACGAGCGATCTGAGCACCTTTACCAGGTTTCATTTCAACTGCGTGAACTACAGAACCTACTGGGATGTTGCGCAGTGGCATAGCGTTACCGGTTTTGATCTCGGCAGCAACACCAGACTGGATCTTATCGCCAGCTTGCATGCCTTTGGCAGCAAGAATATAACGACGCTCACCATCCGCATACAATACTAACGCGATGTTAGCAGTACGGTTTGGATCGTATTCCAGACGCTCAATCTTTGCAGGGATACCATCTTTATCGCGTTTGAAGTCGATTAGACGATAATGCTGCTTATGACCACCACCTACGTGACGGACAGTGATACGGCCAGTATTGTTACGGCCACCACTTTTAGATTTTTTCGCCAACAAGCCAGCAAAAGGTTTACCCTTGTGCAGGTCAGTGTTCACCACTTTAACTACGTGGCGACGACCTGGAGAGGTTGGCTTACACTTAATAACTGCCATGATAATTCTCCTTTGCTTACTCAGCGCCGCCGACGAAATCGATGTCAGCACCAGCAGCTAGAGTCACATAGGCTTTTTTCCAATCGCTACGACGACCAGTACGGCCACCAGTGCGTTTAGTTTTGCCTTTGCTCACTAAAGTGCGAACTGAATCAACTTCAACTTCAAATAGCTTAGCAACAGCAGCTTTAATTTCAGCTTTAGTTGCATCGATAGCTACGCGGAAAACAACAGTGTTGTGCTTCTCAGCGTTCACAGTGCTCTTTTCAGAGATATGTGGAGCGAGAATAACTTTTAGCAAACGTTCTTCGCGGATCATCATGCTAGCATCTCCTCGATTTGCTTCACTGCGTCAGCAGTCACAAGCACAGTGTTGAAGGCGATCAGACTCACTGGGTCTAGACCCGCTACATCACGAACGTCAACCTTGTACAGGTTACGAGCTGCTAAGAATAAGTTCTCATCAACTTCTGCAGTCACAATCAGAACGTCTTCAAGGTTCATTGCTTTCAATTTAGCTTTCAGCTCTTTAGTTTTAGGAGCTTCAACACCGAAAGATTCAACAATAACCAAACGCTCTTGACGTACCAATTCAGACAGAATGCTTCTCAGCGCGCCGCGGTACATCTTTTTGTTAACTTTTTGGCTGTGATCTTGGGTTTTAGCAGCGAATGTTACGCCACCGCCACGCCAGATTGGGCCTTTAACAGAACCAGCACGAGCACGGCCAGTTCCTTTTTGGCGCCAAGGCTTTTTGCCTGAGCCAGTTACTTCCGCACGAGTCTTTTGAGCACGAGTGCCCTGACGCGCGTTTGCAGCGTATGCTACAACTACCTGATGAACCAGTGCCTCGTTAAAGTCACGGCCGAAGGTAGTTTCGGAAACTTCAAGAGCGCTTTGCGCGTCTTTCAATACCAATTCCATTACTATCTCCTCAGACCTTAAGCTTTAACGGCAGGCTTGATAATCAAGTCGCCATTGGTAGCGCCAGGAACAGCGCCACGGACTAGTAGCAGGTTACGCTCAACATCTACACGAACAACAACTAGATTTTGAGTAGTAACACGCTCGGCACCCATATGGCCTGACATTTTTTTGCCTTTGAATACGCGACCAGGCGTTTGGTTCTGACCGATAGAACCATTCGAGCGGTGCGACAAAGAGTTACCGTGAGTCATATCTTGAGTACGGAAGTTCCAACGCTTAACGCCGCCTTGGAAGCCTTTACCTTTTGATTGACCAGTAACATCAACTTTCGCTACGTCTGCGAAAATATCAACATTTAGCTCAGCACCAACTTCAATGCCCTCGCCTTCACCGTCTACCAAACGCATTTCCCACAAACCACGACCGGCTTCAACGCCGCTCTTGGCAAAGTGACCTGCTTCTGGTTTAGTGATGCGATTGGCTTTTTTGGTGCCAGTTGTAACTTGAAGTGCACGGTAGCCGTCAGTTTCTAAAGTTTTCACTTGAGTAACACGGTTTCCTGCAACTTCAATTACAGTAACTGGTATTGAAACACCATCTTCAGTGAAGATGCGAGTCATACCAACTTTACGACCAATAAGACCGATAGCCATCTCTCAAACCTCTTCTTACTAGGATCTCAATTAACCCAAGCTAATCTGTACGTCGACACCAGCCGCAAGATCTAAACGCATTAACGCGTCAACAGTCTTTTCAGTTGGCTCTACGATGTCAACCAGGCGCTTGTGTGTACGTAATTCGTACTGGTCACGAGCATCTTTATTAACGTGCGGAGAGATCAAAATGGTATAACGCTCTTTGCGAGTAGGTAGTGGAATTGGACCACGAACCTGCGCGCCTGTACGCTTAGCAGTTTCAACGATTTCCGCTGTAGACTGATCAATTAAGCGATGATCAAATCCCTTTAAGCGGATACGGATTCTTTGGTTCTGCATTGACCAGAGCTCCTAAAATGGACATATAAAAAATCACCCTCTAGCTTCTTCAATATAGAAAAGCAGAGCGAGATGATTTAACCGTTCGACTCCCAATCGGAGCCGCTATGATAATGATTAACTTCAGCGACTAATCATTTAATTCGTCAACCTAAGTCGACGAGGGGGCCATTATACCTATCTAAATCCGGATATCAAGCCCGCTGTGTAAATAGTCATCAAATAACTATTTAACTTCAGAGTGGCGAGCATTTTACACAAATTTGTAAATAAAACCAGCCCTTAAATAAAAAAGGAAGCCGAAGCTTCCTTTTCAAACTAATTTCTATCGCAATTAAGCGATGATTTTAGCTACTACACCAGCACCAACTGTACGACCACCTTCACGGATTGCGAAGCGTAAACCTTCGTCCATCGCGATTGGGCAAATCAGAGTCACTACCATTTTGATGTTGTCGCCAGGCATTACCATCTCTACGCCTTCTGGCAGTTCGATAGTACCGGTTACGTCAGTTGTACGGAAGTAGAACTGTGGACGGTAGCCTTTGAAGAATGGAGTGTGACGTCCGCCTTCTTCTTTTGACAGAACATAAACTTCTGATTCAAAAGTCGTGTGTGGGTTGATTGAACCTGGTTTAGCCAATACTTGACCACGTTCTACGTCATCACGCTTAGTACCACGTAATAACACACCACAGTTCTCGCCTGCACGACCTTCGTCAAGCAGTTTACGGAACATTTCTACACCAGTACACGTTGTTTTAGTCGTTGTGCGAACACCAACGATTTCAACTTCGTCACCCACTTTAACAATACCACGCTCAACACGACCAGTAACTACTGTACCACGGCCTGAAATTGAGAATACGTCTTCGATTGGCAGTAGGAACGGCTTATCGATGTCACGTTGTGGTTCTGGAATGTAAGAATCCAGTGCTGCGGCTAATTCAAGGATCTTAGCTTCCCACTCTGGTTGACCTTCTAGGGCCTTCAGAGCTGAACCTTGGATTACTGGTAAATCATCACCTGGGAAATCGTATTCTGACAGAAGTTCACGCACTTCCATTTCAACCAATTCCAGTAACTCTTCGTCATCTACCATGTCACATTTGTTCATGAACACGATGATGAAAGGTACGCCAACCTGACGAGAAAGCAGGATGTGCTCACGAGTCTGTGGCATTGGACCGTCTGTAGAGGCAACTACTAGAATCGCGCCGTCCATCTGTGCAGCACCAGTGATCATGTTTTTAACATAGTCAGCGTGGCCTGGGCAGTCTACGTGTGCGTAGTGACGTGAAGGCGTGTCATATTCGATGTGAGAGGTATTGATCGTAATACCGCGCTCACGCTCTTCTGGAGCGTTATCGATTTGAGAGAAGTCTTTAGCTTCGCCACCGTAGGTCTTAGCCAGTACGTGAGAGATAGCTGCAGTCAGTGTGGTTTTACCATGGTCAACGTGACCAATGGTGCCCACGTTTACGTGAGGCTTAATACGTTCAAATTTAGCTTTTGCCACGATATATTCCTTTCTTTTCAGAATAGTCCAGTCAGTGCTGGACCATAATAACATTTATGTCGTAACTGGATATTAGCTACGAGATTCAATAATCGCTTTTGCAATGTTTTGCGGTGCATCAGAGTACTTCAAGAACTCCATAGAGTATGAAGCGCGACCCTGTGTAGCAGAGCGCAAATCAGTTGCATAACCAAACATTTCAGAAAGAGGCACTACAGCATGGACTATTTTGATGCCACCAAAGCCATCATCCATCCCTTCAATCAAGCCACGACGACGGTTCAAATCACCAACGACGTCACCCATATAATTTTCAGGGGTAGTTACTTCTACTTTCATGCAAGGTTCGAGCAACGCCGGATTCGCTTCAAGCGCACCCTTTTTGAAGCCCATAGAACCTGCAATTTTGAACGCCATCTCGTTCGAGTCCACATCATGATATGAACCATCGAACAGAGTGACCTTCACGTCCAACACAGGGAAGCCAGCGAGAACGCCATTCTTCATCTGTTCTTGGATACCTTTATCAACCGCAGGAATGAATTCACGAGGAATCACACCTCCCACAACAGCATTGACAAATTCGTAACCAGCGCCTTCTTCATTAGGCTCTAGTTTTAACCAAACGTGACCGAATTGTCCACGACCACCTGATTGGCGTACAAATTTACCTTCAGCTTCTACTGAAGCTCGGATAGTTTCGCGGTAGGCCACTTGTGGCTTACCTACGTTACATTCAACACCGAATTCGCGACGCATACGGTCGACGATGATGTCTAAGTGTAACTCACCCATACCCGAAATCAGAGTTTGTGATGATTCTTCGTCAGTTTCAACTCGGAATGATGGATCTTCCGCTGCAAGCTTTTGCAACGCGATACCCATTTTGTCCTGGTCGGCTTTTGACTTAGGCTCAACGGCAATGGTAATTACTGGCTCAGGGAACTCCATACGTTCCAAGATCACTCTATGATCGTTATCACAAAGCGTATCACCCGTAGTCACTTCTTTTAGGCCAATCGCCGCTGCGATATCACCAGCACGGACTTCTTTCAGTTCAGTACGATCGTTTGCGTGCATTTGCACCATGCGACCTACGCGTTCACGCTTCTGTTTGACAGAGTTGTAAACGCCCGAACCTGATTCGAGTACGCCAGAGTACACGCGAATAAAGGTCAAAGTTCCTACGAATGGATCTGTAGCAATCTTAAATGCCAATGCAGCAAAAGGCGCATTGTCATCTGATGGGCGTTCTACTTCTTGGTCGTTCTCATCGATGCCCTTAATTGGAGGCACATCAATTGGCGCTGGCAAGAATTCAATAACCGCATCAAGTACCGCTTGAACGCCTTTGTTCTTAAATGCAGAACCACAAGTCGCTAAAACGATTTCATTATTTATAGTACGCTGACGTAGCGCCTTTTTAATTTCGTCTTCTGATAGCGTGCCTTCTTCAAGGTACTTATCCATCAGTTCATCCGAAGATTCGGCTGCCACTTCAACCAGATACTCATGCATTTCAGCCGCTTTAGCTGCTAACTCTGCAGGGATCTCCTCATAAGTGAAAGTCATACCCTGGTCTGATTCATTCCAGTTAATTGCTTTCATCTTGATTAAGTCGATCACGCCTTTGAAGTTTTCTTCTGCACCGATATTCAATTGAATAGGCACACAAGTGGCTCCAAGACGAGTTCTAATTTGCTTCACTACACGTTCAAAGTCTGCACCTGCACGGTCCATCTTGTTGATAAATACCAAACGTGGAACGCGGTATTTATCAGCTTGACGCCACACTGTTTCTGACTGAGGTTCAACACCAGATGAACCACAGAAAACGACAACAGCACCGTCGAGGACGCGCAGAGACCGTTCAACTTCAATAGTAAAGTCAACGTGACCAGGGGTATCGATGATATTGATGCGGTGTTCAGTGAATTGAGCATCCATACCACGCCAGAATGTGGTTACCGCAGCCGAGGTGATAGTGATACCACGCTCTTGCTCTTGAACCATCCAGTCTGTGGTAGCGGCGCCGTCATGCACCTCACCGATTTTATGAGACAAACCGGTATAGAACAGAACACGTTCTGTTGTGGTAGTTTTACCTGCGTCAACATGAGCACAAATACCGATATTACGATAACGCTCAATTGGGGTTGTACGAGCCACGATTATACCCTCTCCACCAAGACCTAAGTCTTGGCAATATCAACAACTATGGTGTGGGCCTAAGCCCACACCATCATATTACCAACGGTAATGAGCAAAGGCTTTGTTAGCTTCAGCCATGCGATGCACGTCTTCACGCTTCTTAACAGCAGTACCTTTGTTTTCAGACGCATCCAGCATTTCACCTGCCAGACGTAAAGCCATAGATTTTTCACCACGCTTACGAGCAGCTTCAACTAACCAGCGCATCGCCAGTGCGTTACGACGCACAGGACGAACTTCACATGGTACCTGGTACGTAGAACCACCAACGCGACGAGATTTAACTTCGACTGATGGGCGAACGTTGTCCAGGGCTGCTTCAAGGATAACTAAATGGTTTTCGCTTTTCTTTTCAGCGACAACATCTAGTGCCTTGTAAATAATTTTTTCTGCAGTCGACTTTTTGCCGTCTTGCATAATGACGTTGATGAACTTAGCCAGCAACTCACTGTGAAACTTTGGATCTGGTAGGATTTTACGTTGTCCTACAACGCGACGTCTTGGCATAACAATTCTCCGTATGCTTCAGGGATTTCCAAAACTGGAATTCTCAAAATAAAACTAGCTTGGCCTTACTTAACGGATAAGTTAAGACTTAGGACGCTTAGCACCGTATTTAGAACGGCTTTGGCGACGTGAAGTCACGCCTGCACAGTCTAATGCGCCACGAATAGTGTGATAACGCACACCTGGTAAGTCTTTAACACGACCACCACGGATTAAGATCACGCTATGTTCCTGCAGGTTGTGGCCTTCACCGCCGATGTACGAAGTTACTTCGAAACCGTTAGTTAGACGCACACGAGCTACTTTACGTAGTGCAGAGTTAGGTTTTTTAGGGGTAGTAGTGTACACACGTGTACAAACACCACGTTTTTGCGGGCACGCATTCAACGCAGGCACGTTAGTCTTGTCGACTTTTGGCGCGCGTGGCTTACGTACCAACTGGTTTACAGTTGCCATGTATAGCTCCGAGTCAGTTGAATCAAACTCAACGATAAGGTGTGAAAAATCTATATCCCACAATGGTGGGACGCGGAATTTTAGAAAGGTAATGCCTGACTGTCAAGAAATAGCCAACTTTTGCGGCATATTACAAGAAAAAAGGCGCCATAGGCGCCTTTTTATAACAAACTTATTACTTAATCTTGGCTACCAGCCAAGTTTAAGAGATCGGCCAAGTTCTGTTCGGCTTCACTTGCAGTGATCTTGTTCACTACTACAGGTTCGTTTTTCTTCGCACGCGCTTCATTACGAGTCTTGTGATAAGCGTAACCAGTACCGGCTGGGATCAGTCGGCCAACGATAACGTTTTCTTTCAGACCACGTAATTGATCGCTCTTACCACCTACGGCGGCTTCGGTCAGTACGCGCGTAGTTTCTTGGAACGATGCTGCTGAGATAAAGGATTCTGTTGCCAGAGATGCTTTAGTAATACCCAGTAGTTCACGTTCAAAGGTCGCAGGCACTTTACCTTGGGCGATCAGTTCGCGGTTAGCGATCTTCACGCGTGACACTTCAGCTTGTTCCCCTTCGAGGAAGTCAGTGTCACCGGCAGAAGTGATAAGACACTTACGCAGCATCTGACGGATGATCACTTCGATATGCTTATCGTTGATCTTCACGCCTTGCAGACGGTAAACGTCCTGTACTTCGTTCACAATGTAGTTTGCTACGTTGTGGATACCACGAAGACGCAGAATGTCGTGTGCCGCTTCTGGACCGTCAGCGATAACTTCACCACGTTCGACTTTTTCACCTTCGAACACGTTTAAGTTACGCCACTTAGGGATCATCTCTTCATAATGATCGCCGCCATCAGCAGGTGTAATCACCAAACGACGCTTACCTTTGGTCTCTTTACCAAACGAGATGGTACCAGAGATTTCCGCCAGAATAGCAGGCTCTTTTGGCTTACGCGCTTCGAACAAGTCAGCAACGCGTGGCAGACCACCGGTGATGTCGCGAGTTTTGGACGATTCCTGAGGAATACGAGCTAATGCGTCACCCACGTTGATTTGCGCGTTATCTTCTAAGTTAACGATCGCACTACCTGGTAAGAAGTATTGTGCTGGTACTTCAGTACCTGGGATCATCAAGTCAGCACCATTAGCGCCAAGCAGACGGATCATTGGACGCATTTCTTTACCCGCAGTACCACGCTGACCAACGTCAAGGATCACGATTGATGACAGACCCGTTAGTTCGTCTGTTTGACGTGTCATAGTGACACCATCAATCATGTCGACGAACTTGATACTACCCGCCACTTCAGAAATGATTGGGTGAGTATGTGGATCCCAGTTAGCGATAACATCGCCCGCTTCAACAGCCGCTTCTTCTAGTTTCTCGAGCACAGTACCGTATGGCACTTTATAACGCTCTTTCTCACGACCCAGCTCGTCAATAACAGCCAGTTCAGAAGAACGAGAAACGATAACCAGTTTGCCGTCACTGTTAGTCACATGCTTAGCATTATGCAGTTTCAATGAACCCGAGTTTTTCACTTGGACATTGTTTTCTGCAGACGCTCTAGATGCCGCACCACCGATGTGGAACGTACGCATCGTTAACTGTGTACCTGGTTCACCGATAGATTGTGCTGCCACAACACCGATGGCTTCACCGTGGTTAATAATATGACCACGAGCCAAGTCACGACCGTAACAAGCTGCACACACACCGAAATCGGTATCACAAGAAATAACAGAACGTACAATCACTTCGTCGATTGAATGCTCTTCTAACTTGTCACACCATGCTTCGTCGAGTAGCGTGTTACGTGGTGCTAATACGTCTTCAGTGCCTGGATAGAACACATCAATCGCAACCACACGACCCAGTACGCGTTCACGTAACGGCTCAACCACATCACCACCTTCAATCAGCGGTTTCATGGTTAGACCTTCGTGAGTACCACAATCGTCTTCGATAACCACTAAATCTTGTGCAACGTCTACAAGACGACGAGTCAGGTAACCCGAGTTCGCTGTCTTCAATGCCGTATCGGCTAGACCTTTACGCGCACCGTGAGTAGAAATAAAGTACTGGAGTACGTTTAGACCTTCACGGAAGTTAGCGGTAATTGGCGTTTCGATGATTGAGCCGTCTGGCTTAGCCATCAGACCACGCATACCCGCCAACTGACGGATCTGTGCGGCACTACCACGAGCGCCTGAGTCAGCCATCATATAGATGCTGTTAAACGAGGCTTGTTTCTCTTCAACACCATCACGGTTAATCACTGTCTCAGTTGACAGGTTTTCCATCATCGCTTTAGAAACTTTTTCGTTGGCACTAGCCCAGATATCGATAACTTTGTTGTAACGCTCACCGGCTGTGACTAGACCAGATTGGAACTGCTCTTGAATTTCAAGAACTTCCGCTTCTGCATCAGCAACTAAGGTGTATTTCTCGTCTGGAATAACCATGTCATCGATACCTACAGAGGCACCAGAGATGGTTGCAAAACGGAAACCGGTATACATCAATTGGTCAGCGAAGATAACAGTATCTTTCAGACCCAGTTGACGATAACAGGTGTTCAACAGTTTAGAGATCTGCTTTTTGCCCATGTTCTGGTTAACCAGATCAAATGACAAACCTGCTGGCAGAATAAGTGACAGCAAAGCACGACCCACAGTCGTATCAACGATACGGCGTTGTTCAGTGCGCTCACCATCGTCACCAATAATGGTTTCAGTGATACGAACTTTAACGCGGGCATGCAGTTCAGCAGCGCCAGTTGCGTAAGCTTTTTCAACTTCAGCAACAGACATAAATGCCATACCTTCACCACGGCCGTTAATACGCTCACGGCTGGTGTAGTACAGACCCAATACCACGTCTTGAGACGGGGTGATAACAGGCTCGCCGTTGGCTGGTGACAGGATGTTGTTGGTAGACATCATCAGGGCACGGGCTTCAAGCTGCGCTTCCAGTGTTAACGGTACGTGTACCGCCATTTGGTCACCGTCGAAGTCGGCGTTGTATGCCGCACAAACGAGTGGGTGTAACTGGATCGCTTTACCTTCAATCAGTACAGGTTCGAACGCTTGGATACCCAGTCTGTGCAGTGTTGGTGCACGGTTGAGCATCACTGGATGTTCGCGGATCACTTCATCCAGAACGTCCCATACTTCTGCCACTTCACGCTCAACCATCTTCTTAGCCGCTTTGATGGTAGTAGCTAAGCCACGACCTTCTAGCTTGCCATAGATGAATGGCTTGAACAGTTCCAGTGCCATCTTCTTAGGAAGACCACATTGGTGCAGACGTAGAGTAGGACCTACGGTAATTACCGAACGACCAGAATAGTCGACGCGCTTACCCAACAAGTTCTGACGGAAACGACCTTGCTTACCTTTGATCATATCAGCCAAAGATTTCAGAGGACGCTTGTTAGAACCGGTAATAGCACGACCACGACGACCGTTATCTAATAGCGCATCAACAGACTCTTGTAACATACGCTTTTCGTTGCGTACGATAATGTCTGGCGCAGCTAAATCTAACAGACGCTTCAAACGGTTGTTACGGTTGATCACGCGGCGATACAGGTCGTTAAGATCTGAAGTCGCGAAGCGGCCGCCATCGAGCGGAACCAACGGACGTAAGTCAGGTGGTAACACAGGCAGTACTTTTAAGATCATCCACTCAGGCTTGTTGCCTGAAGTGTAGAATGCTTCCATCAACTTAAGACGTTTAGTCACTTTCTTGCGACGAGTCTCAGAGTTGATTGAAGGCAATTCTTCACGCATTTGTTCGATTTCTTTCGCTAAATCGATAGCACGTAACAGTTCAAGTACTGCTTCGGCACCCATTTTAGCTTCGAACTCATCACCGTATTCTTCTAATGCATCCAGATAAGTTTCTTCTGTCAGCATTTGGCCACGTTCAAGGCTGGTCATGCCAGGCTCGATCACGACAAATGATTCAAAATACAGTACGCGTTCGATATCACGCAGCGTCATATCCAGCATTAAGCCAATACGTGACGGCAGTGATTTTAAGAACCAAATGTGCGCAACTGGGCTAGCCAGTTCGATGTGACCCATACGCTCACGACGTACTTTCGTTTGGGTTACTTCAACGCCACACTTTTCACAAATAACACCACGGTGCTTCAAACGTTTGTACTTACCGCACAAACATTCGTAATCTTTGACTGGGCCAAAGATACGCGCACAGAACAGACCTTCACGCTCAGGCTTGAAGGTACGGTAGTTGATGGTTTCTGGCTTCTTAACTTCACCAAAAGACCAAGAACGGATCAGATCAGGCGATGCCAGACCAATTTTGATGCCGTTAAATTCTTCAGTCTTGCTTTGCTGTTTCAGAAACTTTAATAAGTCTTTCACGTTTCTCTCCTGAAGGAGTTAAACCGGGTGCTCCGCTTGCACGGAGCACCATTCTGTTTGCCAAACGCGGCTAAAGGCCTGCGCTTATGCCTGATCCAACTCGATATTAATACCGAGTGAACGGATCTCCTTCAGTAACACGTTGAAGGACTCTGGCATGCCAGGTTGCATCTGATGGTTACCGTCGACGATGTTCTTATACATCTGAGTACGACCGTTAACGTCATCCGATTTAACAGTGAGCATTTCTTGAAGCGTATAAGCGGCACCGTATGCTTCTAGTGCCCACACTTCCATCTCACCGAAACGCTGACCACCAAACTGAGCTTTACCGCCCAGTGGTTGTTGAGTCACTAAGCTGTACGAACCGGTAGAACGGGCGTGCATCTTGTCATCAACTAAGTGGTTCAGTTTGAGCATGTACATGTAACCTACCGTTACTTGACGCTCAAATTCGTTACCGGTACGACCATCAAACAACTTCAACTGACCAGAGGTTGGCAAACCTGCAAGTTCAAGCATCTGCTTGATCTCTTTCTCTTTAGCACCGTCGAATGCAGGAGTTGCAATCGGGATACCGCCTTTCAGGTTAGTCGCAAGACGTAATACTTCATCATCAGTGAATGAATCGATATCGACGCGCTGCTGCACTTCGTCACCTAATTCATAAACTTGCTTGATGTAACCACGAACTTCAGCCAGCTCACGCTGTTCTTCAAGCATCGCAGTGATCTTGTTACCAATGCCTTTGGCAGCGGCGCCCATATGGACTTCAAGTACCTGACCAATGTTCATACGTGATGGAACACCTAGCGGGTTCAATACGATGTCTACTGGGTTACCTTGTTCGTCATATGGCATGTCTTCGATTGGGCAAATCTTAGAGATAACACCCTTGTTACCGTGACGACCCGCCATCTTGTCACCAGGTTGGATAGTACGCTTAACCGCTAAGTAAACCTTAACGATTTTGAGTACGCCTGGCGCCAAGTCATCACCTTGGGTGATCTTGCGACGTTTGATTTCAAACTTCTTATCGAAGTCAGCTTTCAGCTCTTCATGCTGTTCAGCTAATTGCTCAAGTTCAGTTTGTTTTGCTTCATCGTCAATGACTTGAACCAATACATCTTTACGTGGCAACGCAGCAATTTGCGCTTCAGTGAAACCAGCACCGATTAACAGGTTACGCGCACGGCTCAATACACCTTCTTCAAGGATCTTGAACTCTTCACCTAAGTCTTTACGAGCTTGGGCAATGTGCATCTCTTCGATTTCAACTGCACGCTTGTCTTTTTCAACGCCGTCACGGGTAAATACCTGAACGTCGATGATAGTACCCTTAACAGAGTTAGGTACACGCAGTGAACTGTCTTTAACGTCAGACGCTTTCTCACCGAAGATAGCACGGAGTAACTTCTCTTCTGGCGTTAGCTGTGTTTCGCCTTTTGGCGTCACTTTACCAACCAGAATATCGCCGCCCTTCACTTCTGCACCAATGTAAACGATACCTGACTCGTCGAGTTTCGACAGAGCAGATTCACCTACGTTTGGAATATCAGCCGTGATTTCTTCGCTACCCAGTTTGGTATCACGAGCAATACAAGACAGCTCCTGAATGTGGATAGTGGTGAAACGGTCTTCTTGCGCTACGCGCTCAGAAATTAAGATCGAGTCTTCGAAGTTGTAACCGTTCCAAGGCATGAATGCGATACGCATGTTCTGGCCAAGGGCTAAGTCACCTAAGTCAGTAGACGGACCGTCTGCTAACACGTCACCACGAACGACTGGCTCACCAACAGCACAACAAGGGCGTTGGTTGATACAAGTGTTTTGGTTAGAACGGGTGTATTTAGTCAGGTTATAAATGTCGATACCGGCTTCGCCTGGACGCAGCTCATCTTCATTTACTTTAACAACGATGCGGCTCGCATCAACGTAGTCTACAAAACCACCACGTTTAGCAACAACCACAACACCAGAGTCAACAGCCAAAGTACGTTCAATACCAGTACCTACTAGCGGCTTTTCAGAGCGCAGTGTGGGTACGGCTTGACGTTGCATGTTCGCACCCATCAAGGCACGGTTAGCATCGTCGTGTTCTAAGAATGGGATCAGCGACGCAGCAACAGAAATAATCTGTTGTGGCGAAACGTCCATATACTGGATGTCAGCAGCGCGCATAAAGGTCGATTCACCTTTATGACGACAAGCAATTTGCTCTTCTGCCATACGACCGCTAGCGTCAACTTCGATGTTCGCCTGTGCAATCACATAACGACCTTCTTCGATTGCTGACAAGTATTCCACTTCGTCAGTAATCACGCCGTCGATAACCTTGCGGTATGGCGTTTCTAGGAAGCCGTAAGAGTTAGTACGGGCAAAACTTGCTAATGAGTTGATTAGACCAATGTTTGGACCTTCAGGGGTCTCAATTGGACATAAACGACCATAATGCGTTGGATGTACGTCGCGGACTTCGAAGCCTGCACGTTCACGAGTCAAACCACCTGGGCCAAGAGCAGAAATACGACGCTTATGCGTTACTTCTGACAGCGGGTTGTTTTGGTCCATGAATTGTGACAGCTGAGAAGAACCGAAGAACTCTTTCACTGCAGCAGAAATTGGCTTAGCGTTGATCAAGTCTTGTGGCATCAGCTCATTCAGATCGCCTAAAGACAGACGTTCACGCACGGCGCGCTCAACACG
This sequence comes from Shewanella oncorhynchi, assembly GCF_030848765.1. Classification (NCBI taxonomy): domain Bacteria; kingdom Pseudomonadati; phylum Pseudomonadota; class Gammaproteobacteria; order Alteromonadales; family Shewanellaceae; genus Shewanella; species Shewanella oncorhynchi. The sequence continues at coordinate 236,790 of NZ_CP132914.1, read as the reverse complement.
GACTAAACCAACACGGAATTGGTTTTCAGCCATTTCACCGACGCTACGAATACGACGGTTACCTAAGTGATCGATGTCATCGACTTCGTCGAAACCGTTACGGATATGAATGATGTTCTTCATTACCGCGACGATGTCTTCTTTAGACAATACACCGCTACCTTCGTCATCAGGAATGCTGAGACGACGGTTGAACTTCATACGACCTACTTTAGACAGGTCATAACGCTCTTCACTGAAGAACAAGTTCTGGAATAGCGCTTCGGCAGCATCTTTGGTTGGTGGCTCGCCAGGACGCATCATACGATAGATCTCAACCAGCGCTTCTAAGCGGTTAGTGGTTGAATCGATACGCAGCGTATCTGAAATATAAGCACCATGATCTAGCTCGTTGATATACAACGTGCTGATATCTTTAATACCGGCCAATGATAGTTTAGCCAGATCTTCTAAGCTAATTTCACTGTTGGCAGAGACTAAAACTTCACCCGTGTCCGGATCGATATAATCTTGAGCAGCATATTTGCCCACGATATATTCAACTGGCACTTCAAGCTCAGTGGTATTAGTCTTTTCTAACTGACGAATGTGACGCGCAGTAATACGACGTCCCGCTTCAACCAGTACAGAACCTTCAGCATCCTTGATGTCATAGCTGGCAGTTTCGCCACGCAGACGTTCAGGCACCAAAGACATGACCAGAGTATCTTTCTTGATCTTGAACTCAACGCGTTCGAAGAACAGATCGAGGATCTCTTGAGTAGAATATTCTAATGCACGTAACATGATGGTCGCAGGCAATTTACGGCGACGGTCAATACGCACAAATAGTGCATCTTTAGGATCGAATTCAAAGTCAAGCCATGAACCACGGTAAGGAATAATACGTGCGTTATACAGCACCTTACCTGATGAGTGGGTTTTACCACGGTCATGATCAAAGAACACGCCTGGAGAACGGTGTAATTGAGATACGATTACACGCTCAGTACCGTTGATAACAAAAGTACCGTTATCCGTCATCAATGGGATATCACCCATGTAGACTTCTTGTTCTTTAATATCTTTTACTGTGCCCGCCGCAGCTTCACGGTCATACAACACCATGCGTAATTTAACGCGTAGTGGAGCTGAATACGTAACACCACGGATCTGACACTCTTTCACATCAAAAACAGGCTCGCCAAGCTTATAGCTGACGTATTGCAGTTCTGAGTTACCAGAAAAGCTCTTGATGGGAAAAACGCTACGGAAGGCGGCTTCTAAACCGCGCTCACCGGTAGGATCTTGATCGGTGAACTTCTTAAAAGAGTCTAGCTGGATAGACAATAAATAAGGGATATCCAAAACTTTTGGACGCTTACCAAAGTCTTTGCGAATACGCTTCTTTTCAGAATAGGAGTAAACCATGGGTTTCCTCTGCTTACGAGATGTGACCAAGACTGAATAAATAACTTAAGTTATTAGAATTCAGCACGTTTGCCCATCACCGTTGATGGCAAGAACCTAACCAGTAATCTCTGCTAGGGACTGCAAAATTTGGCGACAAACGGTGAAAAAAAATCGCCAGCGCATATAGCGCAAAAAAGGCCGACGGTTAAAAAACCGCCAGCCTCCACCCAAGTGGCTTGGGTGAGCAAGCTAAATAATAGCTTACTTAATTTCTACAGAAGCACCAGCTTCAGTAAGTTCTTTCTTCAGAGCTTCAGCTTCTTCTTTAGAAACGCCTTCTTTAACTGCTACTGGAGCAGCTTCAGACATAGCTTTAGCTTCTTTCAGGCCTAAACCAGTTGCGCCACGGATGGCTTTAATAACTGCAACTTTGTTGTCGCCGTGAGCAGTCAGAACTACGTTGAATTCTGTTTGTTCTTCAACAACAACTGCTTCTGCACCGCCAGAAACAACAGCAGCAGCGGCAGAAACGCCGAACTTCTCTTCCATAGCTTCGATCAGTTCAACAACTTCCATTACAGACATAGCTGCAAAGGCTTCTAAGATTTGGTCTTTAGTGATAGACATAACAAATGTTTCCTATTGTTCTGAATTCAATTTTATTAAGCAGCCAGCTTGAAATTAAGCGGCTTCTTGTTTTTGATCGCGCAGGGCGGCCAGTGTACGAACGAACTTGCCAGCAGATGCTTCTTTCATAGTCATCATTAACTGAGCTAGTGCTTCTTCGTATGTTGGCAGTTTCGCCAAACGATCAATTTCAGCTGCAGGGATGAAATTCCCTTCAAAGGCTGCGCCTTTAACTTCGAAGTTAGCTTGTTCTTTAGCAAAGTCTTTTAACAGACGTGCTGCAGCACCTGGGTGCTCTAAAGAAAAAGCAATCAAAGTTGGGCCAGTGAACGTTTCTGCTAGGCACTCAAAAGCAGTACCTTCAACAGCACGACGAGCTAGCGTGTTACGTACTACACGTACATATACACCAGCTTCGCGAGCTTTTTTACGCAGACCGGTCATAGCACCTACAGTCACACCGCGAGAATCAGCGGCAACTGCAGATAGCGCACCTTTGGCAGCTTCGTTGACTTCAGCAACAATCGCTTTTTTGTCTTCGAGTCTTAATGCCATTGGCTTTACTCCTGGATTCTACCTAGGGTATTCCCTAGTATTTACCATACTAAATACTTATGTATTTAGTGACTTACGGTGCAGATTATCCAGTAAAAAATTTTAGCTGGGGCCTGACACCGTCTACGCAGGAAATTAAGTTATTTTTACAAAAAACACCTGCGGTCTTGGACGGAAACCTGAGTTAAACTCCGCCTAAACGAGAGATAAAACAGGCTTCAACCCACAAAGTGCGCGCATTATAGACTAATGCACCCGCTTTGTAAAATTATAGAGTTGTTTCAAGCGTAGCTTGATCAACTGCAACACCTGCACCCATAGTGGTAGAGATGCTGATCTTTTTCACGAAAATGCCTTTAGCAACTGCTGGCTTAGCCTTTTTCAGTGCTGACACTAACGCTTCCAAGTTTTCTTTCAATTGAACTGGTGTGAAATCCACTTTACCGATAGTAGTGTGGATAATACCGTTCTTGTCGTTACGGTAACGAACTTGACCCGCTTTGGCGTTCTTAACAGCTTCAGCAACGTTTGGCGTTACTGTACCTGTTTTAGGGTTAGGCATTAAACCACGTGGGCCTAAGATTTGACCTAACATACCAACAACGCGCATTGCATCTGGAGATGCGATAACTACGTCAAAGTTCATTTCACCGGCTTTGATTTTCTCAGCCAGATCATCCATACCAACTAGCTCAGCGCCAGCAGCTTTAGCAGCTTCAGCATTTGCACCTTGTGTAAATACTGCAACGCGAACGTCACGACCTGTACCGTGTGGCAACACTGTTGCACCACGAACGTTTTGGTCAGATTTACGTGGGTCAATACCCAGGTTAACTGCTACGTCTACACTTTCAACGAATTTTGCAGTTGCTAATTCTTTTAACAGAGCAACAGCTTCGTTGATATCGTAGCTTTTAGTACCGTCAACTTTTTCGCGAATTACGCGCATGCGTTTAGTTAGCTTTGCCATTATATTAATCCTCTACAACCAAACCCATTGAACGCGCAGTACCTTCGATTGAGCGAGTCATCGCTTCAATGTCAGCACCAGTCATATCGGCAGCTTTCAGTTCAGCAATTTCTTGAACTTTAGCGCGAGCGATAGTACCCACTTTCTGAGTGTTTGGACGTGGAGAACCTGATTTCAGGCCTGCAGCAGTCTTCAGTAAGTAAGACGCTGGAGAAGTCTTAGTTTCAAAAGTGAATGAACGGTCACTGTAAACAGTGATCACGACTGGAATAGGCATGCCTTTTTCCATTTTTTCTGTACGGGCGTTAAACGCTTTACAGAATTCCATGATGTTCACACCTTTTTGACCCAAAGCTGGACCAACTGGTGGTGATGGGTTCGCAGAACCGGATTTTACTTGTAGCTTAATATAAGCATCAATCTTCTTTGCCATCTGACATTTCCTCAGTTTGGGTTCAAACGCGCATCAGCGACATGCTGACATGCTCCCCCGAAAACAACGGGTGCGAATTATATAGAAATTCGCACCCGTTGCCAAACGGATTTTGTAGTTTATTTAATCAGCCTTTTTCAACTTGACTAAAATCAAGTTCAACAGGCGTAGAACGACCAAAGATCATCACTGATACTTTCACGCGGCTCTTGTCATAATCCACTTCTTCAACGGTACCGTTAAAATCAGCAAATGGACCATCACACACACGTACCACTTCACCAGGCTCAAATATGGTTCTATGAGTCGGTGACGCTGTCGTTTCTTGTAAGCGACGCAGAATTGCATCAGCTTCTTTATCTGAAATTGGGGCAGGACGATCAGACGTTCCGCCAATAAAGCCTAAAACACGCGGGATGCTTTTGACTAAATGCCAGCTGTCATCGTTCATTTCCATCTGGACTAACACATAGCCAGGGAAAAACTTACGTTCGCTCTTGCGACGCTGACCTGCACGCATTTCGATGACTTCTTCAGTCGGAACCAATACTTCACCGAAGTATGCTTCCATGCCATGCATTTTAATATATTCAATCAGTGACTTACAAACTCGGCCTTCATAGCCTGAGAATGCCTGCACTACATACCATCTTTTTTTAGCTTCTTTAGCTTCAGTCATTCGAGGTGCCTATACGCCAGTGATAAAATTGACAATTCGCATTAACACAGCATCCATACCCCAAAGGATAAGGGCTAAGATACCTGTTGCTGCAAGGACAATAAAAGTGGTGTTTAGCGCTTCTTGACGCGTCGGCCATACAACCTTGCGCACTTCGATATGCGCTTCACGGGCAAAAGCTAACGCTTTTTTACCTTTTACAGTCTGAAGCGCAATAAAACCAGCAATAGCGAATGCAACGATAACACTAAGCGCACGTATGACGGCACTGGCTTCGCTATACATTTGATTGCCAATAACAGCAGCGGCTAGCAATACAATCACTAAACCCCACTTCACGATATCCAGAGAATTGTTCTGGTTTTCAGTATTTGTTGTCATCGGTTTTTCCGTTACTCAATACGGCCTGAGCTTAGAGCACATTAATTGACGGGCATAATCCCACATCACTCTGCATTTCCGAACACCCTTAGAAACGCAAAATAGCATAAGCTCAGGGTCAAAAATCGGCCATAGATTGTATTCTTATTCGACTTTGTAAGCAAGGATGCGAATCCCATGCAAACCACAAAACCTATGAAATAATCCACTTAAACAAAAAAGGAAGCCGAAGCTTCCTTTTCAAACTAATTTCTATCGCAATTAAGCGATGATTTTAGCTACTACACCAGCACCAACTGTACGACCACCTTCACGGATTGCGAAGCGTAAACCTTCGTCCATCGCGATTGGGCAAATCAGAGTCACTACCATTTTGATGTTGTCGCCAGGCATTACCATCTCTACGCCTTCTGGCAGTTCGATAGTACCGGTTACGTCAGTTGTACGGAAGTAGAACTGTGGACGGTAGCCTTTGAAGAATGGAGTGTGACGTCCGCCTTCTTCTTTTGACAGAACATAAACTTCTGATTCAAAAGTGGTGTGTGGGTTGATTGAACCTGGTTTAGCCAATACTTGACCACGTTCTACGTCATCACGCTTAGTACCACGTAATAACACACCACAGTTCTCACCTGCACGACCTTCGTCAAGCAGTTTACGGAACATTTCTACACCAGTACACGTTGTTTTAGTCGTTGTGCGAACACCAACGATTTCAACTTCGTCACCCACTTTAACAATACCACGCTCAACACGACCAGTAACTACTGTACCACGGCCTGAAATTGAGAATACGTCTTCGATTGGCAGTAGGAACGGCTTATCGATATCACGTTGTGGTTCTGGAATGTAAGAATCCAGTGCTGCGGCTAATTCAAGGATCTTAGCTTCCCACTCTGGTTGACCTTCTAGGGCCTTCAGAGCTGAACCTTGGATTACTGGTAAATCATCACCTGGGAAATCGTATTCTGACAGAAGTTCACGCACTTCCATTTCGACCAATTCCAGTAACTCTTCGTCATCTACCATGTCACATTTGTTCATGAATACGATGATGAAAGGTACGCCAACCTGACGAGAAAGCAGGATGTGCTCACGAGTCTGTGGCATTGGACCGTCTGTAGAGGCAACTACTAGAATCGCGCCGTCCATCTGTGCAGCACCAGTGATCATGTTTTTAACATAGTCAGCGTGGCCTGGGCAGTCTACGTGTGCGTAGTGACGTGAAGGCGTGTCATATTCGATGTGAGAGGTATTGATCGTAATACCGCGCTCACGCTCTTCTGGAGCGTTATCGATTTGAGAGAAGTCTTTAGCTTCGCCACCGTAGGTCTTAGCCAGTACGTGAGAGATAGCTGCAGTCAGTGTGGTTTTACCATGGTCAACGTGACCAATGGTGCCCACGTTTACATGGGGCTTAATACGTTCAAATTTAGCTTTAGCCATGGTAATGCCTCAGTCCAAGATTCTTGGTGATGAAAACTAACATATAGAAAAAATCCGATGCATTAAAATGACATCGAACCGATTATGTTTAGGCGTAGGAGCTAAATTTAGAGAGGCTGGTGCTGATAGGCAGATTCGAACTGCCGACCTCACCCTTACCAAGGGTGTGCTCTACCAACTGAGCCATATCAGCAACTAATTTGGAGCGGACAGCGGGAATCGAACCCGCGTTATCAGCTTGGAAGGCTGGAGTAATACCATTATACGATGTCCGCGCAACCTAACTAAGGCTACCTAACTACCTAGAAAAAAGTGGTGGAGGGAGAAGGATTCGAACCTTCGAAGGCTGAGCCGTCAGATTTACAGTCTGATCCCTTTGGCCACTCGGGAACCCCTCCACAGAAAATGGTGCCGGCACCAAGAGTCGAACTCGGGACCTACTGATTACAAGTCAGTTGCTCTACCAACTGAGCTATGCCGGCATTATCATTTCGGAACGGGATATTAGGTAAATGCGCTCCCAAGTGCAAGTAAAAAACGCCTATTTACGTAAAAAAAGCGCTTGAACGGTGTTTTTTTACACGTTATCCAACTTTGACGGCCAATTAAACAGCGAATACATCAAACGGTAACGGAAACACGACTGCAATCACCCATTTAGTATTGTTCCAAATAATCTCATAGTGTACTGTGCCTTTCCTAAGCTGAGGAAAGCCAATGACTTCTAAAAATTCAATTCAAAAAGCACTCTATCTCGCCTTCGAGCGCCTGCAATGGTCTGAGTTACGAGATTCAGTGCCGTTGACACTGAGTGAGCAAGACTTGGAGAACCTTAGAGGCATAAATGAAAAGATTTCCTTATCGGAAGTGACTGATATTTATCTTCCCCTTAGCCGACTACTGAATTTGATCGTTAAAGCTAAGCAACAACGAGGCTTAGTGGTTGATGAATTCCTCGGTCAAAAACCATCAAAAAGTCCTTACATCATTAGTATTGCTGGTAGTGTCGCCGTCGGAAAGAGCACCACAGCACGTATTTTGCAAGCTTTACTACGACACTGGCCTGAACACCCAAAAGTTGATTTGGTGACAACAGATGGTTTTTTGTATCCTCTTGCGGACTTAAAACGTAAAGGACTATTACAGCGTAAGGGATTTCCAGAAAGTTACGATATGAAAATGCTGGTTGAGTTTATCTCCGCCGTGAAATCCGGTCAGCCACATGTCAAAGCCCCTATCTATTCACACGTCACCTATGACCGCGTTAAGAATCAGCATCAAACCGTTTCTCAGCCAGACATCTTAATTTTAGAAGGCTTGAATGTATTGCAGACTGGACTCGACTCACCCGTTGATACCCGTCGTCCTTTTGTCTCCGATTTTGTCGACTTTTCTATTTATGTCGATGCAGAAGAACCTTTGCTAAAACAATGGTATAAAGAACGATTTTTGCAGTTCCGCTCTGGTGCATTCAGTGACAAAAAATCTTATTTTCATCACTATTCGACGCTAACCGATGATGAGGCCAATACGATTGCCGCCAATATTTGGGACACAATCAATGGCCCAAACCTACAACTTAACATTCAACCGACCCGTGAGAGGGCCCATTTGATCCTGCAGAAAGGTCAGGATCATTTGATGTCCCACGTGCTGATGCGCAAATAGCCTTATGTAAAATTGACTCTTGGGTACTTAGCGTGCCCTTAAGCTAATTTCACCGCCGATAAATGCTTGAACACCGTCGGCGGTTTCGAGCAATACTGCACCTTGCTCATCAACGCCTCGACAAATTCCTTCGACAGACTTTTCCCCCATAAGCAAACGTATTTCACGACCATAAAATAAGTCTGCGGCTTGCCAACGAGTCTTGAATGCAGCTAATCCTTCACGCTCAAATAGCTGAATATCACGCTTAAGCTGCTTCTGTAATGCAATAACAAGCGCCGTCTTGTCAGGCATATCGACCAACTCTGACAAATCACTCCAAGGCTGATCGATACCTTTACCTTGCTCCTCGGACATAGCCATATTGACACCAACACCTATGATAAGCTGGCACTGGCTATCAGCCTGACCCGACATCTCAATCAAGATCCCGGCAAGCTTCTTGTTATCCAAATAGATGTCATTGGGCCACTTAACACCAATATTCTCGACGCCAAAAGATTTAAGCACTTCAACCAATGTACAGGCCACCACTAAACTTAATCCCATTGCCTGCGCCATTCCCTGCGGGAAAGTCCAAAACAGCGAGAAATATAAGTGATGCCCATAGGGCGACACCCAAGTCCTGCCTCGACGACCACGACCTGCGGATTGATACTCTGCCACACACACATCACCATTCTTCAATTCAGTAATATGGTCCAGCAAAAAACCGTTGGTGCTTGCTATCTCATCAAAGTAAAAGCAACGATTATCAATTGATTGCACTAAACGTGAAGCATCAATCAAAGAAATAGGATTCGCTAACTTATAGCCGCGACCTTTGACGCTATAAATTGCCACACCATAGGTTTCTAGCGCATCGATGTGCTTATTCACTGCGGCACGCGAAATCCCAAGTTCAGTGGCTAACTGCTCGCCTGAAACAAATTGCCCGCTAGATAATAAAGCTAATATCTGGCGTTTTCTTCCCCAATGATCAGACATGCAAATCTCCTTCACCGTTAGCCCCGATGATTCTAGGTTCAGCTTCTAGCACGACACCAAATTTATCCCGTACTTGCGCAATAACATGCAGCGCTAGGCGGCAAATATCATGCCCCGTTGCTCCGCCTCGATTCACTAACACTAAGGCTTGCTTGTCATGCACCGCCACATTGCCGAGCACAAAACCTTTCAGTCCCGCTTGTTCAATCAACCAGCCTGCCGCCAATTTCACTGTTGCATCCGCTTGTGCGTAGCCCACTATCGTCGGAAAACGCTGTGCTAAATCTAGATAACAGGCTGCGCTTACAATGGGGTTTTTAAAGAAACTGCCTGCATTGCCGAGCACAGCGGGATCAGGAAGCTTTTCACTTCGTACTTGGCATACACGCTCAAAAATCTCATACGCTGTAACGGTTGCGGGGTCAAACGATTGCAATGGACCATAGGCCAAACGCGGTTGCCAACGTTTAGCTAAGCGCAGTCCAACAGCAGTGACTACAGCGAGATTGCGCAATTTGTCTTTGAAAATAGACTCACGGTAAGCAAATTGACACTCAACTGTACTGATGCGCACAAACTCACCTGAGGGTAAATCAAGATACTCAACCCAATCACACACATCACATAGTTCAACACCATAAGCGCCAATATTCTGAATAGGTGCTGCGCCAACCGTCCCAGGAATTAATGCCATATTCTCCAGCCCAAACATGCCATGCTCGAGCGTAAACTGAATTAACTCGTGCCAATTCTCACCCGCCTCAACATCGAGATAAAATGCTTCTGTGTCTTCAGATACTTTTATTCCTTTCGATAAAATCCTGACAACTGTGCCGTTAAAGTCCTCCGTAAAGACCAGATTGCTACCGCCACCAAGCACCAACATAGGCAATTGCTGTTGCCATAGTGGCACACATATCGCCTTAACAGCTTCTTTTGAGTGCGCCTCAACAAGATCCGCGCAAGACTGGGCTAAACCAAAGGAATTAAATGATTGAAGGCTATGAGATAGAGACATGTGTTTGTTCAATGACGACAAAAACGTATTGTAACTGCTAAAAGCGAGGATTGCAGCTCATGCTAGAGAAGATGGCAGGATGAAGAACTGAGAGAAAAGCAGGAAAATCAGTCCAATTAACAAATTGCAGACGCAAAAAAGCCAGCTTATTCAGCTGGCTTGGTTACATCTCAATGAGATAATTAGGCGCTTGGCGATGACCTACTCTCACATGGGGAGACCCCACACTACCATCGGCGCGTTTGCGTTTCACTTCTGAGTTCGGGATGGGATCAGGTGGTTCCACAAGGCTATTGTCACCAAGCAAATTCTGTTTATTACCGTGTCCATCTCTGGACCACGTTAATAATAATTCGGAAAGCTGATTTTCTTTGAGTCTTTAACTTTATCAAGCATCTGTATTCTGTCTAAGGCTTTTCGTACGACCTCCATGGAAGGAGGAAGTGCTAGAAAATGTCTGGAACATTTTCAGTAAAACCCATCTGGGTTGTATGGTTAAGCCTCTCGAGTCATTAGTACATGTTAGCTCAACGCCTCACAACGCTTACACACCATGCCTATCAACGTCCTAGTCTCGAACGGCTCTTTAGAGGAATTAAATTCCTAGGGATGACTCATCTTAGGGCTCGCTTCCCGCTTAGATGCTTTCAGCGGTTATCGATTCCGAACGTAGCTACCGGGCAATGCCATTGGCATGACAACCCGAACACCAGCGGTTCGTCCACTCCGGTCCTCTCGTACTAGGAGCAGCTCCCTTCAATCATCCAACGCCCACGGCAGATAGGGACCGAACTGTCTCACGACGTTCTGAACCCAGCTCGCGTACCACTTTAAATGGCGAACAGCCATACCCTTGGGACCGACTTCAGCCCCAGGATGTGATGAGCCGACATCGAGGTGCCAAACACCGCCGTCGATATGAACTCTTGGGCGGTATCAGCCTGTTATCCCCGGAGTACCTTTTATCCGTTGAGCGATGGCCCTTCCATTCAGAACCACCGGATCACTATGACCTACTTTCGTACCTGCTCGACGTGTATGTCTCGCAGTTAAGCTGGCTTATGCCATTGCACTAACCGTACGATGTCCGACCGTACTTAGCCAACCTTCGTGCTCCTCCGTTACTCTTTGGGAGGAGACCGCCCCAGTCAAACTACCCACCAGGCACTGTCCCTAATCCCGATAAGGGACCTAGGTTAGAACATCAAAACTACAAGGGTGGTATTTCAAGGACGACTCCATCATGACTAGCGTCACAACTTCATAGTCTCCCACCTATCCTACACATGTAGGTTCAATGTTCAGTGCCAAGCTATAGTAAAGGTTCACGGGGTCTTTCCGTCTAGCCGCGGGTATACGGCATCTTCACCGCAATTTCAACTTCACTGAGTCTCGGCTGGAGACAGCGTGGCCATCATTACGCCATTCGTGCAGGTCGGAACTTACCCGACAAGGAATTTCGCTACCTTAGGACCGTTATAGTTACGGCCGCCGTTTACCGGGGCTTCGATCATGAGCTTCTCTTGCGATAACCCAATCAATTAACCTTCCGGCACCGGGCAGGCGTCACACCGTATACTTCCTCTTGCGAGTTTGCACAGTGCTGTGTTTTTGATAAACAGTTGCAGCCACCTGGTATCTGCGACTCCCGTCAGCTTAGAGAGCAAGTCTCATCACCAACAGGAGCGTACCTTCTCCCGAAGTTACGGTACCATTTTGCCTAGTTCCTTCAGCCGAGTTCTCTCAAGCGCCTTGGTATTCTCTACCCGACCACCTGTGTCGGTTTGGGGTACGATTCCCACTAACCTGAAGCTTAGAAGATTTTCCTGGAAGCATGGCATCAACTACTTCAGTCCCTTAGGACCTCGTCATCATCTCTCAGTGTGTACATTTAAGTACGTGTCCCCGGATTTGCCTAAGAACACCACCTACCACCTTAAACGCGGACTACCAACGCCGCGCTAGCCTAGCCTTCTCCGTCTCTCCATCGCAGTTAGCGGAAGTACAGAAATATTAATCTGTTTCCCATCGATTACGCCTTTCGGCCTCACCTTAGGGGTCGACTCACCCTGCCCCGATTAACGTTGGACAGGAACCCTTGGTCTTTCGGCGAGGGGGTTTTTCACCCCCTTTATCGTTACTCATGTCAGCATTCGCACTTCTGATACCTCCAGCGTGGGTTACCCCTTCACCTTCAACGGCTTACAGAACGCTCCTCTACCGCGCACAGTAAACTGTGCACCCGTAGCTTCGGTGACTAGCTTAGCCCCGTTACATCTTCCGCGCAGGCCGACTCGACTAGTGAGCTATTACGCTTTCTTTAAATGATGGCTGCTTCTAAGCCAACATCCTAGCTGTCTAAGCCTTCCCACATCGTTTCCCACTTAGCTAGTACTTTGGGACCTTAGCTGACGGTCTGGGTTGTTTCCCTTTTGACGACGGACGTTAGCACCCGCCGTCTGTCTCCCGAGTAGTACTCATTGGTATTCGGAGTTTGCAAAGGGTTGGTAAGTCGGGATGACCCCCTAGCCTTAACAGTGCTCTACCCCCAATGGTATTCGCTCGAGGCGCTACCTAAATAGCTTTCGAGGAGAACCAGATATCTCCCGGTTTGATTGGCCTTTCACCCCCAGCCACAAGTCATCCGCTAATTTTTCAACATTAGTCGGTTCGGTCCTCCAGTTGATGTTACTCAACCTTCAACCTGCCCATGGCTAGATCACCGGGTTTCGGGTCTACACCTTGCAACTAAACGCGCAGTTAACACTCGGTTTCCCTACGGCTCCGCTATTCGCTTAACCTCGCTACAAAATGTAAGTCGCTGACCCATTATACAAAAGGTACGCAGTCACGGTCTCAAGAACCGCTCCCACTGCTTGTACGTATACGGTTTCAGGTTCTATTTCACTCCCCTCACAGGGGTTCTTTTCGCCTTTCCCTCACGGTACTGGTTCACTATCGGTCAGTCAGGAGTATTTAGCCTTGGAGGATGGTCCCCCCATATTCAAACAGGATGTCACGTGTCCCGCCTTACTCGTTTTCATCAATGGTTAGTTTTCATGTACGGGGCTATCACCCTGTGCCGCTGCGCTTTCCAACGCATTCCACTAACACCCCACTGACTTAAGGGCTAATCCCCGTTCGCTCGCCGCTACTAGGGGAATCTCGGTTGATTTCTTTTCCTAAGGGTACTTAGATGTTTCAGTTCCCCTCGTTCGCCTCGCAACACTATGTATTCATGTTGCGATAACAGCTTATGCTGCTGGGTTCCCCCATTCGGACATCGTTAGCTCAAATGCTTGTTACTAGCTCGCCAACGCTTTTCGCAAGTTACTACGTCCTTCATCGCCTCTGACTGCCAAGGCATCCACCGTATACGCTTAGTCGCTTAACCATACAACCCAAATGAGTTTCACTCACCTGCGCCGCATTGCGACCAGCTTGGTTTTACTTGTCTCACTTCTGACCAAAGAAGTGGACGCGCCTTAGACGTAAACTATGCAACTAAGCATAATTTACTATTGAATATTCAAGACACTTAATAAAGTGTTTGAGAACTCATGTTCAATGCTTTCGCATTAAACGTTTTGTAATTAATCACATGACAGACTCATGCAATTAAATACTATCAGCTTTCCAAATTGTTAAAGAGCGGGCTTAAAAAAGCCAAAGATAATTTTTAAGTTTATCTTTGGCATCTCTATCCATAGTGCATATGCCTTATTACTTTGCAATAAAGTCAGAATAAGGTGTAAATGGTGGAGCTATGCGGGATCGAACCGCAGACCTCCTGCGTGCAAGGCAGGCGCTCTCCCAGCTGAGCTATAGCCCCATTTACATGCAGTGCGAGTAAGTAAGATGTTCCAAACCTCTAAAAGGATTGGTTTGCCAATCATTTCTTATCAAGGCGGACAGTGGCGACGTTTAGTTCACTAAACGAGTCACTTTCCAACGCTGAGAAGGAAGGATTGGTGGGTCAGAGTGGACTTGAACCACCGACCTCACCCTTATCAGGGGTGCGCTCTAACCAGCTGAGCTACAGACCCATCTTTTACTCTTTCTTCTATCAAGCAAATCTGTGTGAACACTCAACAAACATTAAGTTAGTCGTATAGGTAAGGAGGTGATCCAGCCCCAGGTTCCCCTAGGGCTACCTTGTTACGACTTCACCCCAGTCATGAACCACAAAGTGGTGAGCGCCCCCCCGAAGGTTAAGCTACCCACTTCTTTTGCAGCCCACTCCCATGGTGTGACGGGCGGTGTGTACAAGGCCCGGGAACGTATTCACCGTGGCATTCTGATCCACGATTACTAGCGATTCCGACTTCATGGAGTCGAGTTGCAGACTCCAATCCGGACTACGACGAGCTTTGTGAGATTAGCTCCACCTCGCGGCTTTGCAACCCTCTGTACTCGCCATTGTAGCACGTGTGTAGCCCTACTCGTAAGGGCCATGATGACTTGACGTCGTCCCCACCTTCCTCCGGTTTATCACCGGCAGTCTCCCTAGAGTTCCCACCATTACGTGCTGGCAAATAAGGATAGGGGTTGCGCTCGTTGCGGGACTTAACCCAACATTTCACAACACGAGCTGACGACAGCCATGCAGCACCTGTCTCACGGTTCCCGAAGGCACTAAGCTATCTCTAGCGAATTCCGTGGATGTCAAGAGTAGGTAAGGTTCTTCGCGTTGCATCGAATTAAACCACATGCTCCACCGCTTGTGCGGGCCCCCGTCAATTCATTTGAGTTTTAACCTTGCGGCCGTACTCCCCAGGCGGTCTACTTAATGCGTTAGCTTGAGAGCCCAGTGTTCAAGACACCAAACTCCGAGTAGACATCGTTTACGGCGTGGACTACCAGGGTATCTAATCCTGTTTGCTCCCCACGCTTTCGTGCATGAGCGTCAGTCTTTGTCCAGGGGGCCGCCTTCGCCACCGGTATTCCTCCAGATCTCTACGCATTTCACCGCTACACCTGGAATTCTACCCCCCTCTACAAGACTCTAGTTCGCCAGTTCGAAATGCTATTCCTAGGTTGAGCCCAGGGCTTTCACATCTCGCTTAACAAACCGCCTGCGCACGCTTTACGCCCAGTAATTCCGATTAACGCTCGGACCCTCCGTATTACCGCGGCTGCTGGCACGGAGTTAGCCGGTCCTTCTTCTGTAGGTAACGTCACAGATATAACGTATTAAGTTACACCCTTTCCTCCCTACTGAAAGTGCTTTACAACCCGAAGGCCTTCTTCACACACGCGGCATGGCTGCATCAGGGTTTCCCCCATTGTGCAATATTCCCCACTGCTGCCTCCCGTAGGAGTCTGGGCCGTGTCTCAGTCCCAGTGTGGCTGATCATCCTCTCAGAACAGCTAGGGATCGTCGCCTTGGTGAGCCATTACCTCACCAACTAGCTAATCCCACCTAGGTTCATCCAATCGCGGAAGGCCCGAAGGTCCCCTCCTTTCCCCCGTAGGGCGTATGCGGTATTAGCAGTCGTTTCCAACTGTTATCCCCCTCGACTGGGCAGATCCCTAGGCATTACTCACCCGTCCGCCGCTCGCCGCCTCAGGAGTAAACTCCCTTGCGCTGCCGCTCGACTTGCATGTGTTAGGCCTGCCGCCAGCGTTCAATCTGAGCCATGATCAAACTCTTCAATTAAAGTTTTGTTGTTTGACTTTCGTCAAACGGCTCAATGAATTCTGATTTTTTGTTTCTAGCTAAAAGAAACAAACTGTACATATTACTATGAACACTCATTGTTACATTGATTTAAATTTTTGACTGCCAACCCGAAGGTTAAGCAGTTTCGATTAACTCAACACCTGTGAGTGTCCACACAGATTTGCTTGATAAATTGTTAAAGAGCGTTGACAACACACTGAGTTTTCAGCGGGTCAGGGCTGCGTATTCTACGCATTCCCGTTAGTGCGTCAAGTAGTTTTTTAAACTTTCTCAACACTCATCGTTTAGCTTGCTAACCGATGAACTGCTTGGCTTTCTTTGCTTAACTTGCGTTTCGCTGTCTGCCGTGTCAGTGGATGCGCATTATAGGGAGATTGAGAAAGTCCGCAAGGGCTTTTTATCGATCATTGAATCGCACGTCGATATTTTAAACGTTATGACCATTTTTTAGCTTATAAGCTCTATTTATCGGAGATAAGTAAGGTTTTTTATCTAATAATTGATAATTCACGCTCAATATTTCAGCAATGGTCTAGTGTAAAAGTAAATAATTCATTACCATATACTTGCTGTTAACAGTTATTTATCAATTTCCCATTCATCAGAGAGCATTCTTATGCAAAAGTCATTTCTTATTGTCTTGATTGTCGCCATTATTGGCGCAGTAGCACTATCTCAGTTCGCAACGCCATTATCAGCTATTGCTTTTGTCGCTGGCGCTATCATTGCAAGTCTTGTTTTTAAATTTGTTCCAGAGACTTCATCATCTCATGCTTCAGAAGAACAATATGTTGGCCCTACTATGACCTTATATGTAGGTAACCTGCCTTATCGTGTTCATGAGGGTGAAGTAAAAGTATTATTTGGCGAATTTGGTCCAGTAAACTCTGTGCGTTTAGTCAGAGATCGTAAGACGGGTCGTCGTAAAGGTTTTGGTTTTGTGGAGATGTCAGAATCAGGCGCTCAGAAAGCCATGGTTAAACTGAATGACTATAGTTTCCAAGAAAGAACCTTAAAAGTAAGAGAAGCAAAAACACAAGATTCGGAAGCTGCCGACCGTACAGGGACAGACGAGTAGTATTACCGCTTAAACTGTTTTGCTTTATTTTGTAATTTAGTTGGTTGTGGTGATTCGTTCGATAGTTGAAAAGCCACAATCAATTAATGTTGTTGTTAAGCCTTCACTGATTTCCGCTTTAGTATAGAACGCCTGCATTACTGACTGCCCTACTGCTTCTCTCTCATTTGTTACTCTGCGCTCCTCCACAATAAGATTCTGTTGCGTTAAAAGAGTCACGACTCGCTTAGCTATCGCAGCGCCAGAATCCATTAGTTTTACGCCCGCACCGAGCACTTGTTGTAATTCAGCTTTGATCATAGGGAAATGAGTGCAACCTAGTACGAGAACATCCAATTGTGCGGCAACGACTGGTGCGAGTAACTGTGCCAATCTATGCATATCCAACATTCCAGTCGCCACTTTTTGTTCTGCCATCATCACTAATTCAGAACAACCAAAGAGTTCGACATGGCAATCATCAGCAAATTGGCTGATGAGTTCATGGGTATAATGACGCTTAACTGTGCCTGGTGTAGCCAAGAGTCCAATACGTTTACTCTTAGACATTAGAGCGGCGGGTTTAATGGCAGGGACAACACCTACGACAGGGACAGAAAGATGTGCACGCAATGCCGGTAATACAACAGTACTTGCAGTATTGCAGGCAACGACCACTATCATTGCATTGGTACGAGCCACTATATCGCATACTAATTCGACACAGCCAGAAATTAATACCTGCTCTTCCAACTCACCATAGGGCAACCTAGCATTGTCGAAAAGATAGCAATAGTCGCTATGGGGTAAACTCTTACGGATTTCAGCCAGAACAGATAGGCCACCAATCCCAGAATCAAACACTAATATAGGTCGCGACAAGCGAATCTCCAGTTTCGGATATATAGATAAACTATACAGATTGGACGCATTAACGATTCGATGGCTGCTTTACCGACGGAATCCAGCCAAATACCATAGAACCACATTCAAGTGCGCGGATTTTCCCATAGCTTTGCGAAAACAGCAAAAGCAAGATACTGGACATTCGTGTCACCTAGTATAATATTTGCGCCCCAATTTACAGCAACGGTGAATCAAACAATGAACTTAGCAGCAATGGACCCTCAGACTTATGATGCGCAGTTAGAACACAAGCGTATCAAGCTAGAACAAGCCTTTGCCCAATTTGAAACACCGAGTGTTGAAGTTTTTGCCTCAGAGCCAGCTAACTACCGTATGCGCGCCGAATTCCGCATGTGGCATGATGGTGACGACTTATACTATTACATGTTTGATAAGGTATTGAATGATAAGGTTCGCTGCGATCAATACTTACCAGCTAGCGTGCTCATCAATCAAATGATGTCGGCCTTAATCGCCGAACTGAAACCGAATCCGAGTCTAAGGCACAAATTGTTCCAAGTGGATTTTTTGTCGACTTTAAGCGGCGAGATTTTAGTGTCACTGCTGTATCACAGACAGCTTGATGACCAATGGCGCGCCGAAGCGACCACTCTTAAAGCCAGATTGAGCAGCCAATTTAAGGTCAATATCATCGGCCGTGCCCGTAAGCAAAAAATCGATTTAGATAAAGACTTTGTTGTTGAGTCACTGCAAGTAAACGACAAAGTGTTTCACTATAAACAAATTGAGAACAGCTTCACCCAACCCAATGCCAAAGTAGCGATCAAGATGTTGGAATGGGCGATTGATGTGACTCAAAATAGCCAAGGGGATTTACTCGAGCTGTATTGTGGTAATGGCAACTTCTCTATCGCACTGGCGCAAAACTTTAATCGCGTATTGGCCACAGAACTGGCCAAGCCTTCAGTGGATGCAGCCCAATACAATATCGAAATCAACGGCATTGATAATCTGCAAATTATCCGCATGTCGGCGGAAGACTTTAGCGATGCCATGGCGAAGAAACGCAGCTTTAGACGTTTAGAAGGTATCGATCTTGACAGCTATGTTTGCAACACCATTTTTGTTGACCCACCACGCGCGGGGATTGATCCTGATACGCTGGCGTTAGTTCAAGGTTATGAGCGGATTTTGTATATTTCCTGCAACCCTGAAACCTTAAAAGATAACCTGCAACAACTGAACGAAACCCATAAGGTGACCCGCTTTGCCTTGTTTGATCAGTTCCCTTACACAGATCACATGGAAACGGGTGTACTACTCGAGCGTCGTTAATCACTTCAGATACACTGAGCTCGACTGCAGAACACTTAAACGTAAATTCGCTAAAAAATAATGGAGCCTTAGGCTCCATTATTTTAGTGAATCTGCATCTCACTCAGATTAGCGGTGTTCAACCTTATGCTGCAAAGCCTCGGCGCCTTTGGCGACCATGCGCAATTGCATGACTAATTGATCGGCAAGAATTTTACGGTCAGCCCGTTTCATATCTAATGCGGAAGCGCCGGCATTAAACACCAGTGTCACTAAAGCTTCAGCCTGTGCACGGGCTAGCAAGGGGGTTCGACCCGCTTTGGCTTCGGTATAATGAGCCAATTCAGAAATAAAATGCTCAATTTCGCGGGCAACTGCCGCACGGAATGCTGCCGAGGTTCCAGAGCGTTCATGCAATAAAATACGGAATACGTTTGGATTAGAATCAAGCACTTCCATAAAGGTATCAACGGAAATACGGATCACACTGCCACCCACTTCAGCTCGCTGACGGCCTTTACGCATCATCTGCCTTAGGGTTAACCCGCCCTCATCCACCATAGTAAGACCAAGTTCGTTCATATCTTTAAAATGGCGATAAAAAGATGTCGGCGCGATATTAGCTTCCCGAGCAACCTCTCGCAAACTCAGACTTGAGAAACTGCGCTCAGCACTTAGCTGATTAAAGGCCGCATCGACTAAAGCTCTGCGAGTTTTCTCTTTTTGCTGTGCTCGAATACCCATTCTTAAATCCGCTAACTGAATGTAATAACGCGATAATACCGCTTTTAGGCATTAAACACAGCCCCATCGTCCTTGACCAAACAATATAGCTAAGCTAAATTAGCTTACAGATGTACGCTCAAAAGCGAATTTTGGAAACCTATAATGAAAAAACCCCCTATCATCTGGCTTAATGTCAGTCTGTTTGCCATCACTTTCCTCAGTGCGGTAATTTTAGTTCCATGGCGCGGTATTGTTCACGGCTATGGTGCCAGTGAATGGATCGCTTTTATTGTTTTAGCCTTTGCCAGTGGCCTGTCAATCACCGCAGGTTATCACAGACTCTGGTCACACAAGGCCTATAAAGCCCATCCAGCGGTGCGTTTTATATATGCCCTTGGTGGTGCTTTAGCATTACAAAACAGTGCATTGCACTGGGCATCTGATCACAGAGTTCACCACAAACACGTAGATGATAACGACAAAGACCCGTACTCTGCCAAAATGGGATTCTGGTACAGCCATATCGGTTGGATGCTGCGAGAGTATCAGTCGCAACGCTATCACGATTATCAAAATGTGCGTGATCTGCAAAATGACCGTATTGTCATGTGGCAACACAAACATTACCTCGCACTCGTGTTGCTGATGAACATTGGACTGCCTGCACTGCTTGGTTGGCTCAATGGTGACGTGCTGTCTATGTTATTGATGGCGGGTTTATTGCGTTTAGTGGTGGTGCATCACTGCACTTTCTTTATCAACTCTTTAGCCCACGTGTGGGGCAGCCAGCCTTATACCGATAAGAATACCGCCCGCGATAATGGCTTCTTGGCCATGTTGACCTACGGTGAGGGTTATCATAATTTCCATCATATTTTCGAAAATGACTATCGTAATGGCATTAAATGGTGGCACTACGATCCGACCAAATGGTTGATTAAATCATTATCTTTATTAGGTTTAGCTAAAGATTTGCGTAAGAGTCCACAGGAACGTATCGAGAGCGCACGCTTACAGATGCAGTTATTACGTACCAAGCGGAAGGTTAATAACCTGCCTAATGCTGATGAAATTATTGAAAAAATCCAAGCAGAGTATGAGTTATTAAAGCAGCACTTAATGGATTACTATCAAGCACAGAAAACCTTGCTTGAGGCCAAGCGTAAACAACTTGTCGATCAGCAACTATTGCAACAAGTTGAAGAGCTAAAGGCGCGTTTCTTAGTCCAGCAAAAACATTGGCGCAGCCTGACCGCAACTTATAGCTAAGCCACAATTCTGCCCGAAAGTCATACGGCCACCTTGCATGGTGGCCGTATCTGATTATGATGATGCCTTAATCACTTAAATAGGCTGTTGAGATCATGTCAGATTCCCCAGTTACACTCCCAGAATCAATCAAGCTAACAGAATATAGTCATGGCGCAGGTTGTGGCTGCAAAATATCCCCTAAAGTGCTCAGCACTATCTTAGCCTCGCAATTACCTGTATTTACCGATCCAAATCTGCTGGTTGGTAATCAGAGCCGCGACGATGCTGCAGTGTACAAACTCAATGATGACATAGGCATCATTAGCACTACCGATTTTTTTATGCCAATTGTTGACGATCCATTCACCTTCGGTCGTATCGCAGCGACCAATGCGATCAGCGATATTTATGCCATGGGCGGCACGCCTATTATGGCGATTGCAATTTTAGGTTGGCCAATCAATAAACTACCCGCAGAAATCGCACAGCAAGTGGTCGATGGCGGCAGACAAGCCTGCATGGAAGCGGGGATCATGCTAGCCGGTGGTCATAGCATAGACGCACCCGAACCTATTTTTGGTCTCGCGGTTACCGGGCAAATTGCCTTAAGTGATTTAAAACAGAATGATACCGCTAAAGCCGGCGATCGTTTATATCTCACTAAACCTATCGGCATTGGTATTTTAACCACAGCGCAAAAACAGAAAAAACTCCGCGATGAAGATAGTCTCATTGCGGTAAATGCCATGTGCCAACTCAATACTATAGGCGCGACCATTGCAAAAATTAGCGG
Organism: Shewanella oncorhynchi; assembly: GCF_030848765.1. NCBI lineage: Bacteria > Pseudomonadati > Pseudomonadota > Gammaproteobacteria > Alteromonadales > Shewanellaceae > Shewanella > Shewanella oncorhynchi. The sequence continues at coordinate 214,943 of NZ_CP132914.1, read as the reverse complement.
TGTAAATGCCCTGACCGATGTCACAGGTTTTGGACTGGCGGGACACTTACTCGAAATGTGCCAAGGCGCCAACCTCACTGCGAAGCTTAAATTTGATGCAGTGCCATTGTTACCACGCGCCTTAGATTATTTGGCCTTAGGTTGTGTTCCTGGCGGAACTCACCGTAATTACGATAGTTATGGCGAGCATCTCCCCGAGCTCAGCGAGCATCAAAAAGCGATACTGTGTGATCCGCAAACCAGTGGTGGCCTGTTAGTTGCCGTCTCGGCCGCAGCTGAAGCGGAATTAATTGCCCTACTCAATACGAACCACATCGCCCCAATCTGCATTGGGTCACTGGAAACACCAACCACTGCAGCGAATGTGGTGTTGTGCTGATGCCAAGCGCTATTATAGCCGCAGAGCAATATCGGGAAATGTTCCTCAACCAACATCCCATAATGGATGTGCGAGCGCCCATAGAGTTTACTCGGGGCGCGTTTTCCAACTCGACCAACTTGCCCTTGATGCTGGATAGTGAAAGGGAAAAGGTCGGTACTTGTTATAAGCAATTTGGTCAGCAAGCCGCGATTGCATTAGGTCATTCACTAGTGAATGGTCCCATCAAGCAACAGAGAATCGAGGCTTGGGCTAGCTATGTTAAAGCCAATCCTAATGCTTACCTTTATTGCTTTCGCGGCGGCTTGCGCTCGCAACTCACTCAACAATGGCTCAAAGAAGCGGGTATCGAAGTCCCTTATATTCAAGGTGGCTATAAGGCCATGCGCCAATATCTGATTGGCGTGATTGAAGCGGCACCGACTCAGCAACCGTTATTGAGTTTGAGCGGGATGACGGGCTGCGGTAAAACCGATTTTCTACTGCAGCGTAAAGAAGCGGTTGATCTTGAAGGGATCGCCAATCACAGAGGCTCTAGTTTTGGAAAGAATATCGACCCACAGCCAACGCAGATTAACTTTGAAAATCAACTCGCCATTGCCTTGCTACAGCACCAAACAAGTGGCGCGGCGTGTTTACTGCTCGAAGATGAAAGCTTCCTGATTGGGCGCTCGGCACTGCCGCAGACATTTTACAATGCCATGCAAGCCGCTAATGTTTTAGTGCTAGAAGAGTCGGATGATGCGAGGCTCGAACGCTTACGCTATGAATATGTGCATAAAATGTATAGCGGCTTCTGTGAGCGCCTAGGGCCGGGAGCAGGTTTTGCGGCATTTAGCGAATATCTATTGCAAAGTTTAGTGAGCATTCGCAAACGTCTAGGCGGAAAACAACATCAAGAACTGCAAGATTTGATGCAACAAGCCCTCGATCAACAAATCAACCAGAATGACACTTCGCTGCACTTAGTCTGGATAAACCTGTTATTGCACAAGTATTACGATCCTATGTATCAATACCAATTACAGAAAAAGTCCGAACGTGTTCTTTTTAAAGGCTCACATCAAGCGATGCATGAGTGGTTGGATAGCCATAAAAATGATAATAAAGCCGCACAATAACTGTGCGGCTAGTACGCTAAAAATTAATTTGCAAAAATCGTAATGGCTTCATAGTTATAATTATCGAATTTAGCCGAGCGAATATTACCCGTGCTACGACTCGATTTACTGAGCTCGGCACGGAAATCATATAACCCCGTCATTCCTTCATAGCCCCAGACATATAAACTCATCATAGGGATTGTTATTCCATCAAATGCTGTTTGTAAGTGTATGGGCAAATCTAAATCCGGAATTGCCCCCTTTAATGAAGCTGAAATAGCCCAATTCGCATAGCCATCTTGTCCTATGGTGATTTGTATCGCTTGCATATGGGCATTGTTGAAACTGTAGTCATAATTTGCACTACCACCATTATTAATAGTAGTGATTAAACGTGTCGTTTCATCCAGCATTTGGTTTTCATTTAACGGTAAATTCAGGCTCAAACTCTTCGAAGGATCAGTAACAGCCCTACGTGTTATTGCCGAATAATTTATGTAGCCAGCTTCATTTGCACCAAGGGCAATCCACTGTGATGCGTAAACTAAATTGCGATCAAAAATCGCGGGAAATAATTGCACTTCTTTCGTAGGCCATTCTACCCAGTTTTGGCGACCAAATTCAGTTTCAGAGTAACTCCTTAGCGAATAATCATTGGTATTCACATCAACATTTAACGGAGTCCCTTCATGATTAGTACCTTCAAATTCACTACTCGATATAGGTACTGCTTGCGATAAATCTAGTGTATTTATATCTATGCTAGCAGCATAAGCCGTAACACCACTCTGGCTAGGAACCAACACCATATTCACTGGTGCAAACTTATCGTCCTGCTTACACAGGCGTAATGAAGAATTGTTAGATTGTGAGTCCAAAAATGAGTTATTACCATATAGCTGGTAGTCATTATATACCGCTTCAATTTCACTAAGATCAAAATTCGCATCACTACAGTCACATTGGCTATTTAAATTTTCATCTGTGAAAGCATAAATGCCATAGTCGCCAGCTTTAGCGGCTAAATCCGTACGGATACTCCAAGTTGACTGACCATTACGAAACTCTTTTGCTGCAACTGTTAAATGTGATGCTTCGTTTGTCCAAGGTACATCGACATGTCCCTGCCCATCACTCTTATAAGTGCCGAGAATATGACCGTCTTGTCGGTGAATAATAACATCGGCACCTGCCATTTTTTCTTTTACATTGCATTTGCTTGCAACGCTCTGCACATCCATAACCAATCTAGCTGTTGTTGTACCCGAATCACCAGAATCCCCACCACTTGAATCACTCGAACCGCCGCATCCACTAAGCAATAACACTAGTGCACTGGCATAACATCCATTTCCCATGACCAAACTCCAGAGTATATAAGTTATTATTTTGTAAATTTGTTAGAGCATACTAATTACAACACGGCTTCATTTCGTTTAACAAGTAGGTTTGCAACTTGCTGACGCAGATTTTCATGATTAGCGGAAACGTCCACGATAGGAACCGCAATATCCACCGACACCCTTGACCAAAAACGCTTGGGCATTTTAGCTAAGGCATGTCCACCCTTGTGGCTAAAGTAAGAACCCCATAATCCGTGCAGTGCCATAGGAATGACTGGCACTGGATCTCTGGCCAAAATCTTATCAATTCCGGGACGAAAATCGCCAAGTTCACCGTCAGGTGTGAGTCGACCCTCAGGGAAAATACATACCAACTCGTCATTGGCGAGCGCTTCATGAATTGCCTCGAAGGCACGATTATAGGTATCTTCACTTTGCTTAGGCGAACAGATAGGGATCACACCTGCATGGCGGAACAAATACTTCAACAGAGGAATTTCGCTGATGGATTTATCCATCACAAAGCGGATTGGCCGTGTCGACGCTCCCATAATAATCAATGCATCCACATAACTCACATGGTTACAGACTATGATGCCAGCCCCTTCCTTTGGAATTTTCTCTCGGCCTGTGACTGTCACTCGATACATGACATGACTGAGTAAGTAACTGATAAATCGTTGTGTAAATTCTGGTACTTGTGAATAAACATAGAGCGCGACTACAGCATTCATCACGGCGAGTAGCAGAAATAACTGTGGAATAGTCCAACCTGCAACGCCCAGCAACAGCATAGATAACAGTGCCGAAACCACCATAAACAATGAGTTCATAATGTTATTGGCTGCAATCGCCTGAGCACATTCACCCTTAGGCGAACGAGATTGAATAAACGCATACAGGGGGACGATAAACAAGCCACCGCTAACGCCAATCATAAAGAAATCTAGCATCACGCGATAATGTTGGGACTCGCCAATAAAGGCTTTTAATCCATAGACAAAACCAGCATCTACGGGCGCAGGTGGAATAGCCCAAAGCAAATCGACACCAAAGATAGTTAATCCCAATACCCCAAACGGCAGCAAACCGAGTTCCACATGGCCGTAGGAGAAACGTTCACAAACGAAGGAGCCAACAGCAATCCCGATAGAAAACATGCCTAATAATAATGACACCACAGTCGCACCAGAATGCAAATGCAGCTTAGCAAAGTTAGGAAACTGAGTCAGATAGGTCGCGCCTAAAAACCAAAACCAACTGATAGCGAGGATAGCCATCCAGATTGAAGGCGTTTGACGGGCTTTTTTGATGCTACGCCAAGTGCCCGATAACGGCCTGAAACGTATTTTCTCGATGACGCCCTGTGGGGGTAATGCAGGAATCGCTCGGCTCGATAAATATCCTGCAAAGGCTAATACAGCAACAGTAATCGCCGACCAAAGCGTACCGTTTTCATCAGAAACCAAGATCCCCGCACTCAAAGTGCCCACCAGAATCGAGAGAAAAGTGCCCATCTCAACCCAAGCGTTGCCTGTGACTAACTCGTCCTCTTTCAACGCTTGGGGTAACAAGGAATATTTAACCGGACCGAAGTATGCTGACTGGCTACCCGTTAAAAATAATAGTAATAACATCATCATGTAGCTCTCGCTCAGAATCGCAATCGCGGCGCTAAACATGATGATGACTTCGAGTAGTTTCAATCGGCGAATGAGTTTAGCCTTATCCATATTATCGGCGACCACCCCCGCATGGGCCGAAAAGAGGAAAAATGGCAAAATGAACACCCCAGCCGCCAAGTTCACAAACATATCGACGCTTATGGGTAGGTCTTTCACTTGGCTAAAGGTCACTAATAACAGCAACACATTTTTATAGATGTTGTCATTCAATGCGCCTAAGCACTGAGTCGCAAAATAGGGTAAAAAACGTTTTGTTAGCAGCATGATAGTTCCTTCTGGTAACCCATTCCTTGTAAATAAGCTTGTACGTGACTCTTGAGTAAATCCCGCAGTGATAATGACTCAGCGAAGAGCTTATTATCGAGTGACAGAGAGGTCAGCCCATGAATACCCCCCCATAATACCCGGCTCATACTGAGATGCTGCACCGGCGTAACCTCGGGAAATAGTTGCGCCAATTCACGCTCAATCAGAGTAAATAACCCCGCAATCAATTGTCCTTGCGATTCGGGCAAGGGTTCAGAATCGAGTAATTGCAGCTCAAAAACCAGCTTAAAAGCTTGGCGCTGCTCATGGGCGAATTGACTATACTCCCAAGCCATTGCAATAATTTTACCTAAACTGTCGGCCGCACGAACACCCGTCAATCGGTCGTGCAAAGTCCTAAGCGTTGACTCAGAAACCGCCAGTAATAAATAGTTGTAGCTGCCGAAAATATTGATCAAGGTACTAGGGACATAACCAATTTGGCTGGCCACTTTGCGTAAGCTGAGCCCTATGGCACCTTGATCTATCAGTAACTCAGTTGCTGCTTGTATTGCCATCGCGCGAATTTCATCATGGCTGTGTTCTTTTCGTCTGGCCATAGGTCTCATCCCCTGTTGAATAGCAAGAGACTAACAGCAGTTAAAATAAAAAACAACGTTCAAAATAAGTTTGTTTTACGTACAGAAGAGGGTAAATAATGAAGGATATTATTGAAGATGATGGATAAAGATAGGCACTCGAATTAGATTCCCTCAGCAAGCCGAACTGGAACCGTGGGATGACATCACCTAAAAGAGCATAAAAAACGGCGCGCTCAGTCAGCACACCGTCCATTATTTTGATTTAAAAATCATTCTTAATTCAAAGGTGATTTTTATTTGAGGATAATCTTTGGTTCAAAGATAAGCGCGCGATTTAAGGCCTGCGATAAGTCATCACAACCCTATCTGCGCCATCGCCAAAATAATCGGCCTCAAAAGTTGAATCAATGAAACCTAAATGCTGATATAAGCCATGGGCAGGGTTACTCGGATCAACGGTTAAACACACCCGCTCAACTGACACGGGCAACTCGGCTAAACATTGTTGCATCAAACGTTTGCCGAATCCCTTCCCGCGAGCATTTTCACTCACTGCGACAGATAATATCCACATGCAGTTAGGATCGCTACTCTGGGCACTGAGCAAATAGCCTTGTAGCTGATTATCTGCATCCACGGCCACTAAAAATTGCTCTGGCCAACAATCAAATCCCTGACGGAAGAAAAAATCGGGATAGCTGTGCTCGCCAAAAATGGCCTGTTCGAGCTGATAAACCGCGAATAACTCTGACTTTAATACCGGACGTATAGACTGCATTTGAAAATCATTCACCTATTAAAATCTTATCCCACTCTAAGTTGGGTGCACCAACTACGATGAAATTAGGGTTCTCTAAGCTCTCACGCTCATTGTAGGTTAACGGTTGCAGCTCAGTATCCATCAGCTGTCCACCCGCTTCCTCGACGATAATTTGCGCGGCTCCCGTGTCCCACTCACCCGTTGGTCCGACTCGTACATAACAATCTGCACGACCTTCGGCGACAAGACAACTCTTTAACGCTGCGCCCCCCATCACGACTAACTCGCAGTGTTTGGGATGGTTGAATAGGGTCAACACAGATTGGGGGTCCTGACGGCGACTTACGGCCAATCTTAGGGATACCTTTTCACGGTGCTCAATTTGGCGACTGCTAATACGCACTTCTTGTTTATCCGTGCGTTTGTACGCCCCTAAACCAGCAATAGCGTAATAACACACTTGCGTCATCGGCACATAAACCACGCCCATCACAGGACGATTGTGTTCCACCAGCGCAATAATGACTGAAAAATCACCACTGCCGGCGATAAACTCCCCCGTACCATCGAGCGGATCGACCAACCAATAGCGCTTCCAAGATTCACGCACACTCAACGGGATGTCGGCGGCTTCTTCAGATAACACAGGAATATCAGGCGTTAAGGCGGTTAATCGGTCACAAATGATCTTGTTCGCCGCTAAATCTGCGGAAGTGACAGGGGTATTGTCAGACTTCATTTCTCGCTCAAAATTACCTTTGAGATAAATGTCACGGATAGTTATCCCTGCATCGGTCGCAATCGCAATAACTTCGTCGATCAACTCTTCTGGCTTCATAACAACTCCAATCGCCTGCTGAGCGAATGTTTTGCAAGCGTGCAAACTCTGAACGCTTAAAAGGAAAAAGATTATTTAAGTTATATACCCAAGCTACCTGAAGATACGAGTTTCAGAGCGCCTAGGGTGCTTCAATTCAAGGCGCATCAATGACAGAATGTCGGCCACCTTTTAAATTGATGCAACGCCGAAGTGGAGTGCCCTAGGCGCTCCGTCCCGGCGGGTTTTAACGCACTTTATGCTGTGTTGGTTATTTTTAACTTAGCCCGCTAGGTCTGCAAATAACCGCCTTGCCTAAAGTGCGTTAAACTCCCGCTGAATCTTGCATCTTCAGGTTGTTTGGGTATAAATATTTTTGCGCCAAAAACAACGCGCTCACACTACGGGATTCAGAAAAATTGACATCATCGAGCAAGGCTTCCCAATCGGCGAGCGCCCAAGGCACCACATCAATTGGCTCAGGCTCATCACCTTCAAGGCGACTCTCATACAGATCTTCTGCAAGAAAAATTTGCATCTTACTAGAGAAATAACCCGGAGCTAGGCTGAGTTCTTTCAGTAAGGTGAGCTTATTCGATCCAAAGCCAATTTCTTCCTGTAATTCACGGTTAGCAGCTTCTATTGCTGTCTCACCAGGATCGATCAAACCTTTTGGGAAACCGAGTTCGTAATTATCAGTTCCTGCAGCATATTCGCGTGCCAGTAGCATTTTCCCTTGATGAATAGGCACTATCATCACAGCGCCACGACTACCGCCTTTCATGCGCTCATATTGGCGCTCTACACCATTGGAGAACTTAAGATGCACTTGCTCAATTTGAAATAATCGGCTTCTCGCGACAATTTCGGTATGCAATATTTCCGGCTTATTCTGCCGTTGCGACATAACTGCCTCTGGATAAAAAAGCGATAAATTAAATAAGGTAAGTGACAATCTTACTATCCTGTCTTTAATCTACAACCTGAATTTATTACATGCTCCTAATGGTAAGCCACAAATCCTTTGCGATATGCATCACAAACCCAGCCCAGCCTTAAGTGAACACCTTCAAAATATTCTCAAATATGATGTTTTTATTGGATAGTAAAAAGGGGCGAATGCCCCTTTTGATATGCTAACGCTTAAAATTGATATCGTAGATTGAGCTGGTAACTGAGGAAATCATTAGGCTCGATATCCACATATTGATATCCCAAACCTACAGACCATGAATCACTAAATTGATAGCTAAAACGCACACCCGCATACCAATCTGTACCATCAAGCTCTGTAGTTAAACGGCTATTGCCCATAGTGCTACTGATATCCGCTTGCCACCTAAACAATCCAATGGGTACTTCGAACCGCCAAGCTTCATGTTGGAGTAAAGTGAAACGTAATCCCAGCATGACACCATCGGCCAGTACTGGCGTCACGGCTTTGACCTGCTCATGATATTGCTCAGGGGTGAGACTTGCGCCCTCAATCCTCGCAGTCCCATTACCAAAGTCGGCATAGCCTAATTCGATGGCAACAAAGGGAGTCCATTGATAACCGATACTCACACCCAAAGCAGTATCTTTATCATCAACCGATGTTACAAAGCCTGTCCCCGCTTGTGGCTGTAGATCTCGCCTGCTGCTATCAACCTGAGCTTGCCCGACAAATCCCTCGACGTACCAGTTATCAGCCGCATTTGCTTGATTAACGGAGCCTGCGAGCAACAAAGCGCCCAAGACTAATTTATGTAATTCCTTACGGCGAATTAAACCCATTGTAAGAATCAAACTTAATGCCCATAAGGACATACTGCCTCCACCAGACTTGTTATCTATCACCACTTCTTGGTATGCCTTAACTGTGATTAACGCTTGCCCAGTTGCTTCGCCGCCCAATCCATCACTAATCTGATAACTCACAGTATCTACTCCATCAAATCCAGTTTTAGGGATATAACGTAGTTTATTAGACTCAACAGAAACCGCTCCTTGCTGCGCGGTTGCGCTGACTAAGGTTAAAACATTGCCGTCGGGATCGCTGTCATTACTCAACACATCGAGTAACAAGCTCGTTCTGTCATCTATGGCAGCACTATCGTTCACTGTCGTAGGTGCCATATTGCCATTAACAATCACAGTCAACTCACTACTCGCAGTACCACCTTTACCATCGGTAATACTATACACCAGCACATCTGTACCGATGAAATCGGTTGCTGGCGTGTAACTTAACTGCTGATTAGCCAAGATAACTACGGTTCCGAACTCGCTGGTGACTTGTGTTACAGTCAAGGCATCACCATCGCTATCCGTATCATTGGCGAGCACATCGACATCGAGACTCTGATTCCAAGGTAAAGAAGCCGTATCTGGGTTCGCCACAGGTAAATGGTTACCATTGAGTATTACTGACACGCCACTTGGGTCGACAATGGTTCGGTTAGCGACGCCATCGTCATCGTTTGGCCCACCATCTTCTATGGTTAACTGAACACACCAATGGCCTTCAGTTAATCCTGAAGTCCAACGATTATCTCCAGGAGGAGGGCAGAAACCACGCTCGCCTTCACTACTGGCGACACTATTGCGCGCATCAATCACAAAATCCTTCCAACCATTTTGGGCTTGATACTTACGATATACTGCATTGGCAGGAACTGGCGAACGTTGTGGTATCACCAGACTGTAACTCTGCCCTTGTTGCGGTAGTCCTGTAGCAATGAAGTCAAAAATCCCCCCCACATTGGCCGCGATACTGTCTTCAGGAACCAGATTAGGTAATAGTTGAATACCACTTTGCTCTTGCATCAGTGCAATATTACCTAAGCGTAAGCACACGCCCGCTTGCCCCTCTGCCAAGAAGTACACAGGCTGCAACTCACCTTCAGGCATCACGTTACACTCATTGATTGCATCCAAGTAATCTGGAATGCCATCGCGGTCTGTATCGGTAAATCCCTCTTGGTTATCAGGGATCAAATCACCGTCGGTATCAGTCCCAGTCAGAGCCGGCAGAGATGGGCGCACAACAATATAAACTTTCTCCGTGGTAGACAGCGCGGGTAAGCCGCTATCCGTCACAGTCAAGCTCACAGGATAAATGCCCGGCAAGATCTCTGTTGGCAAGAAGAACATCCCCTCATCATCGGACTGCAAGTTCAGCGCGCCACTCGACCATACAGATGTCAAAGTATCGTTCATGTTAGCATCGCTAATCTGCGCATGAATATGAACCTCGCCACCATTTTGTGCCACGATCAACTGACGTTCACCCGCTTGAGTCACCTCAAGAGTCACACTCGGGGCAATGTTAGCCTCAGTGATCGACACTTGTGTTTGCTTCTTACTGCCTAAATTCAAACTTGGATCTAGGCTGATCAACACATCTTCTTCAGCCTCAACTTCCCCATCCTCTATGGTTCTAAAGTGAATATGGGCCAATGTACCTGAAGTAATCTCCACTACCGCATCGACTAAGTCATGATCATTGCTGTCCGCGGAACCTGCAACCGTATAAGGAACTGATATTGGATACTCAGGCGCTACACCGTTTAAGTGAATACTAACAACAACCTCATTACCCTCTCCCACGACTTGATCTTTACTCAAGGAAATTAATGGATGCACTTTTACTTTCTGAGCCTTAGTCGCTTTGTTGCCATCACGATCTACGGCTTGCCAGTAAGCAAGATAACTACCAGGGGCAAAGAATAAACGCTTATCGACCAAAGAAACGGGCAGTGGATGACCATTACGATCGACGGCCTTCGCAAACCCTAGATCCACCCGAGTGAACAAGCCTGTTGCATTAACCTCAACATCACTAGGTACAGTAATAACAGGTAAATTGTCAGCCTCCCCACCTTCTACCAGTAAGTTGACTTTTGCACTTGCGCGCCCTTTCTGACCATCACTAATGGTATAACGAAGTGCGACCGGACCAACATAAGCTGCAGGGGCAGTAAATATGAGTCCATCAGCAATAATCTGCACACTACCTATGTCTGCCGCCGCGCCATCGATAGTCAAAGTATCACCGTCCACATCAACATCATTCTCTAGCGCAGGTAGTGTGTATTTATCATCCGCGGTGCTGGCTAGAGTGTAATTATCATCGACAGCTTGTGGGTCATCATTCACTGGCGTGACATTAATGGTGATAGTTGCAGGCTCAGAACTCAGTTCAGCATCCTTAGCAATAAAGCTTATCTGATCTGCACCGTTGAAATCTTTCTCCGGTGTGTATAACCACACAGTTCCATGCTGCTCCAAAGTGCCCGATTCAGGTTGGCTCACCACTTCATAGGTAAGAGGATCACTATCTGCATCCTCCCCAGTAAGCGTGATCATTACAGAGCTATCTTCCTCTAAGGTCACACTTGCACTCGTCGCAACAGGCGCATCGTTAACGTTCGTCACTGTAATGCTAAAGGACTGCTCAGCCGTTAAGCCATCCGTGTCCGTCACACGTAAGGTGACCGGGTGACTGCCCACATCAGCATTGCCAGGCGTGCCACTGAGTAAACCCGTCGCCGCGTTGAAGCTCAACCAGCTTGGTATCGTCACCGCACTAAATGTCAGTACGTCGTCCACATCGACATCTGTAGCGGCAAAGGTATAGCTGTAAACAGCGTCTTGCACAGCGGCCGTAGTTGCTGTTGAAGTGATGGTAGGTGCGTCGTTGCTATTAGTGACTGTAATACTAAACGATTGATCTGCTGTTAATCCGTCAGCGTCCGTCACTCGCAGTAACACAGCATGACTGCCCACATCCGCATTACTCGGCGTACCACTGAGTAGACCTGTCACCGAGTTGAAACTCAACCAGCTCGGTTTGGTCACTGCGCTCAGCGTTAAGCTGTCGCCGGTATCGGCGTCAGTTGCAGTCAAGGTGTAACTGTACGCAGCATCCTGAGTCGCTGCCGTCATCGCCGTCGAACTAATCGTCGGCGCATCGTTGACGTTTGTCACCGTGATGCTAAAGGACTGCTCAGCCGTTAAGCCATCCGTGTCCGTCACTCGTAAGGTGACAGCGTGACTGCCCACATCCGCATTGCTCGGCGTGCCACTGAGTAAACCCGTCGCCGCGTTGAAACTCAACCAGCTCGGTTTGGTCACTGCGCTCAAGGTTAAGCTGTCGCCAGTATCGGAGTCGCTGGCCACTAAGTTGTAACTGTACGCCGCATCTTGGGTTGCCGCCGTCACCGCCATTGAACTAATCGTTGGCGCATCGTTGACGTTAGTCACTGTAATGCTAAAGGACTGCTCAGCCGTTAAGCCATCCGTGTCCGTCACTCGTAAGGTGACAGCGTGACTGCCCACATCCGCATTGCTCGGCGTGCCACTGAGTAAACCCGTCGCCGCGTTGAAACTCAACCAGCTCGGTTTGGTCACTGCGCTCAGCGTTAAGCTGTCGCCGGTATCAGAGTCGCTGGCCACTAAGTTGTAGCTGTACGCCGCATCTTGGGTTGCCGCCGTCACCGCCGTCGAACTAATCGTCGGCGCATCGTTGACGTTTGTCACCGTGATGCTAAAGGACTGCTCAGCCGTTAAGCCATCCGTGTCCGTCACTCGTAAGGTGACAGCGTGACTGCCCACATCCGCATTGCTCGGCGTGCCACTGAGTAAACCCGTCGCCGCGTTGAAACTCAACCAGCTCGGTTTGGTCACTGCGCTCAGCGTTAAGCTGTCGCCGGTATCAGAGTCGCTGGCCACTAAGTTGTAGCTGTACGCCGCATCTTGGGTTGCCGCCGTCACCGCCGTCGAACTAATCGTCGGCGCATCGTTGACGTTTGTCACCGTGATGCTAAAGGACTGCTCAGCCGTTAAGCCATCCGTGTCCGTCACTCGTAAGGTGACAGCGTGACTGCCCACATCCGCATTGCTCGGCGTGCCACTGAGTAAACCCGTCGCCGCGTTGAAACTCAACCAGCTCGGTTTGGTCACTGCGCTCAGCGTTAAGCTGTCGCCGGTATCAGAGTCGCTGGCCACTAAGTTGTAGCTGTACGCCGCATCTTGGGTTGCTGCCGTCACCGCCATTGAACTAATCGTTGGCGCATCGTTGACGTTAGTCACTGTAATGCTAAAGGACTGCTCAGCCGTTAAGCCATCCGTGTCCGTCACTCGTAAGGTGACAGCGTGACTGCCCACATCCGCATTGCTCGGCGTGCCACTGAGTAAACCCGTCGCCGCGTTGAAACTCAACCAGCTCGGTTTGGTCACTGCGCTCAAGGTTAAGCTGTCGCCAGTATCGGAGTCGCTGGCCACTAAGTTGTAACTGTACGCCGCATCTTGGGTTGCCGCCGTCACCGCCATTGAACTAATCGTCGGCGCATCGTTGACGTTTGTCACCGTGATGCTAAAGGACTGCTCAGCCGTTAAGCCATCCGTGTCCGTCACTCGTAAGGTGACAGCGTGACTGCCCACATCCGCATTGCTCGGCGTGCCACTGAGTAAACCCGTCGCCGCGTTGAAACTCAACCAGCTCGGTTTGGTCACTGCGCTCAAGGTTAAGCTGTCGCCAGTATCGGAGTCGCTGGCCACTAAGTTGTAACTGTACGCCGCATCTTGGGTTGCCGCCGTCACCGCCATTGAACTAATCGTTGGCGCATCGTTGACGTTAGTCACTGTAATGCTAAAGGACTGCTCAGCCGTTAAGCCATCCGTGTCCGTCACTCGTAAGGTGACAGCGTGACTGCCCACATCCGCATTGCTCGGCGTGCCACTGAGTAAACCCGTCGCCGCGTTGAAACTCAACCAGCTCGGTTTGGTCACTGCGCTCAGCGTTAAGCTGTCGCCGGTATCAGAGTCGCTGGCCACTAAGTTGTAACTGTACGCCGCATCTTGGGTTGCCGCCGTCACCGCCGTCGAACTAATCGTCGGCGCATCGTTGACGTTTGTCACCGTGATGCTAAAGGACTGCTCAGCCGTTAAGCCATCCGTGTCCGTCACTCGTAAGGTGACAGCGTGACTGCCCACATCCGCATTGCTCGGCGTGCCACTGAGTAAACCCGTCGCCGCGTTGAAACTCAACCAGCTCGGTTTGGTCACTGCGCTCAGCGTTAAGCTGTCGCCGGTATCAGAGTCGCTGGCCACTAAGTTGTAGCTGTACGCCGCATCTTGGGTTGCTGCCGTCACCGCCATTGAACTAATCGTTGGCGCATCGTTGACGTTAGTCACTGTAATGCTAAAGGACTGCTCAGCCGTTAAGCCATCCGTGTCCGTCACTCGTAAGGTGACCGCGTGACTGCCCACATCCGCATTGCTCGGCGTGCCACTGAGTAAACCCGTCGCCGCGTTGAAACTCAACCAGCTCGGTTTGGTCACTGCGCTCAAGGTTAAGCTGTCGCCAGTATCGGAGTCGCTGGCCACTAAGTTGTAACTGTACGCCGCATCTTGGGTTGCCGCCGTCACCGCCATTGAACTAATCGTTGGCGCATCGTTGACGTTAGTCACTGTAATGCTAAAGGACTGCTCAGCCGTTAAGCCATCCGTGTCCGTCACTCGTAAGGTGACAGCGTGACTGCCCACATCCGCATTGCTCGGCGTGCCACTGAGTAAACCCGTCGCCGCGTTGAAACTCAACCAGCTCGGTTTGGTCACTGCGCTCAGCGTTAAGCTGTCGCCGGTATCGGCGTCAGTTGCAGTCAAGGTGTAACTGTACGCAGCATCCTGAGTCGCTGCCGTCATCGCCGTCGAACTAATCGTCGGCGCATCGTTGACGTTTGTCACCGTGATGCTAAAGGACTGCTCAGCCGTTAAGCCATCCGTGTCCGTCACTCGTAAGGTGACAGCGTGACTGCCCACATCCGCATTGCTCGGCGTGCCACTGAGTAAACCCGTCGCCGCGTTGAAACTCAACCAGCTCGGTTTGGTCACTGCGCTCAAGGTTAAGCTGTCGCCGGTATCGGCGTCAGTTGCAGTCAAGGTGTAACTGTACGCAGCATCCTGAGTCGCTGCCGTCATCGCCGTCGAACTAATCGTCGGCGCATCGTTGACGTTTGTCACCGTGATGCTAAAGGACTGCTCAGCCGTTAAGCCATCCGTGTCCGTCACTCGTAAGGTGACAGCGTGACTGCCCACATCCGCATTGCTCGGCGTGCCACTGAGTAAACCCGTCGCCGCGTTGAAACTCAACCAGCTCGGTTTGGTCACTGCGCTCAGCGTTAAGCTGTCGCCGGTATCAGAGTCGCTGGCCACTAAGTTGTAGCTGTACGCCGCATCTTGGGTTGCCGCCGTCACCGCCGTCGAACTAATCGTCGGCGCATCGTTGACGTTTGTCACCGTGATGCTAAAGGACTGCTCAGCCGTTAAGCCATCCGTGTCCGTCACTCGTAAGGTGACAGCGTGACTGCCCACATCCGCATTGCTCGGCGTGCCACTGAGTAAACCCGTCGCCGCGTTGAAACTCAACCAGCTCGGTTTGGTCACTGCGCTCAGCGTTAAGCTGTCGCCGGTATCAGAGTCGCTGGCCACTAAGTTGTAGCTGTACGCCGCATCTTGGGTTGCTGCCGTCACCGCCATTGAACTAATCGTCGGTGCATCGTTGACGTTCGTCACAGTGAGATTGAAAGCGGGCAGGCTCGCACTGAGCACTCCATCACTCGCACTGATCACAATTGCCGTCGTCGTACCAACATCTGCATTGCTCGGCGTACCGCTCAATGCCCCCGTAGCTGTATTAAAGCTCGCCCACGAAGGTCGATTCGTAATATCAAAGACTAAACTATTACCGTCCGCGTCTGCTGCGATGGGCATAAAGTTATAAAGTGTACCTTGAGCCACATTGGTCGCAGGTGTCCCTAAAATAGTGGGTACACTATTCACCACAACATCGAAGGTCCGAGTGCTAGAATTACCCGCAATATCTACTAGCGTCAGGGTGATGGTGCTCGTGCCCGATCCCAGCGCAGTCACAGTCACACCTCTATCAGCATCGCTTCCTGCCAATACAACATCCGCAAGTGGAACCACAGAGGTATCAGAACTCGCTGGCGTTACTAGGATATCCGTTGCAGCGGTTACATCATCGGTAATAGTAAATGCGAGCGTAGATGAGCTCTCGCCAGGTTGAATGTTTTGATGAGCAATTGCCGAGGAAGTGGGTGCACTCGTATCAATAGTCACAGAAAGGGCACTCGATGCAACACTGCTATTTCCTGCAATATCTGTCGCTACCGCTGTGATGCTATGGGTTCCAGGGCTCACGCTCGTTGCGTTGACACTCCAGTCACCACTACCATCCGCATTGACTGTACCAAGCACTCCATCAAGATGGCTGCTAAGGACAACGCTGGCGCCGGCCTCTGCCGTGCCAGTCAGTATGAGAGTCGTATTCTTGGTGATATTATCCGTTGAACTCACACCTGAATCGCTTGCCGCATCGAGATCAGGCGCAGAAGGTGCGACAGGAACAGTGGCGTCTTGAGTAATAGTAGGGACATTCTGGGGTGCGGAAACATTGCTCGCTGCATCGCTGGCAATCACAACGAAATTATTGTCGCTGTCCGTCGATAATGAGGCACTCAGAGTCCAAGTGCCCGCGACCACTATAGTGTCATCCAACACAGTCGCGTTATCGGCAACACCGTCATTATCCACATCGGCATAGAGGCTGATTGTCACCCCATCGTCAGCGTGCGTTCCGCTGATCAATGTCGTTGCCAGATTGGTACTTATAGTGCCAGCAGGCGTAGTAACAATAGGATCGACGGGGGCAGTCGTATCGACAATTACATTGACACTGTCCCACTGGCTATAGCTTAAATCGGCATCGTTGCTGCCCGTATCCCGCATGGTGTCACCATTAAGCACTATGCCATTAGCATCGACAATTAAACCACTCGCCCCCGTGTTATCGCCCGCTTGGACTGTATATCTATAGGTCAGCACACCGCTGGTAGCTGATACGAATACCGCTTGACGAGCCACACCATCAATATCGAGCGTCAGCGTAGAAAGTGTGCCAGAAACCGTTACATCCTCGGTCAGAGTGAGAGTGATATCAATAGCACTGCCGACCCCATAATGGCCATCGTTAACATTAACCATATTCACTGCGGGAATTACAGCATCCTTCGATATGGTATCGGTCACTGCGGGACTAGAAACATTACCCGCCGCATCAGTCAGAGTCAGGCTCACGGTCAGAGTGCCATCCCCTAAACCGCTCACATCTATATTAGTAATCTGCTGTGACGCACTTGCGACTGCAATAGATCCTGTGACAGGCGTGCCCGTACTGCCAGTAATAGTGTAATTTGCACTGGTTCCCACCTCAGCACTCGCTAAGGTCAAGCTAATCATGCCTTGATTTGCCTGGGTGACCGATGCCTGATCAAAACTGACGCTGGCAATAGTCGGCGCATCCGTATCGACCGAGTGTGCAGCACCTGCACTATAGGCTCCGAGAGCATTACCCGCATCATCGGTGATATCACTCGATACATGACCCACCTTCAGACTACCCGTACCCGAAATAGCATTAACAGTCACAGCAACGCCAGCACCTGAACTGGCTGAAATATTCGAAATAGAGCCGGATGCTGTGCCTGTGCTCGCCAGAGCAAAATCATCCGTCGTCAGGCTATTCACAGATTCACTAAAGGCGAGGTTGAATATCACACTGACATCCGCAGCTGAGGCACCACCAGCGGGGGCCGAACTGGTTATCGTGGGTGTTTGAGTATCGAGCGTAAGCGCAAGTTCCGTCGACACCGCGCCAGTATTGCCCGCAATATCGGTCGCAGTGGCCGTAATATTTTGTGCGGAATTACTGGTTAATAGCGGCGTGGTAAACGACCAATTTCCAGCACCATCTGCAGTTGTAGTCCCCAATGCGCCATCGATGCTGCTCGTGAGCGTCACAGTACTATTCGCCTCTGCACTGCCAGTGAATGCCGGAGTGGTATCGTTGGTTACATTATCTGTGCTGCTGATCCCCGAATCAGAACCTGCGGCAAGATCGAGCCCCGAAGGGGCTAAAGGTGGATCACGATCGACGGCATGGCTTGCGCCACCGGTATAAGCGGCGGTATAGCCATTGATGCCATTACCATTACCGGCAGTATCTTGGATATTAGTATTCGCGTTGACATCGAGTCTCAGACTACCCGTGCCACTCACAGTATTCACAGTCACATCAACACTGGTGCCGGATGCAGCAGAAACACTGGCAATACTGCCACTTGCCGAACCTGTTGCCGTAAGAGCAAAATCATCAATAGAGAGATTGCTCGCCACCTCATCTAAACTCACACTAAACACGAGACTAGCGGCGTTCGCCGCGGGTGAGCCCGATACCACCACGCCAGTAACAACTGGTGGAGTTACATCGGCAACGGTAAAGTTCCAATCGGTTTTATTACTAATGCCGGCGTAAATGTTACCCGCTAAGTCGGTAATAGCTCCATTGGCGATTTGAATATAATAACTAGTTTTTTCAACTAGATTAGCGGTTGGGTTAATAGTCAACACACCCGCCGTTATCATTAGCTGCCCGGCTGGAGAACCTACATCAATGGTCGCTACGGCCAGATCATCGGCATCGTAGATCACTATATTGCCAGTACCAAGCTGGATATCCTCATTCATGGTCAACACAAAGTTGGCATCGATAGCCACACTTACATCACCATCTGCTGGACTAAAACTCAGCACTGTCGGTGCGGCTGTATCCACGAGAATTGCGACAGTTGAACCAACCGAGTTCAGCGTGAGCACTAAATCATTACCCGCACCGTCAAGCAAGGTTCCCCCGTTGGCATCAACGCTAGATGCCAAGCCAATACCATCGGTATCGTTATCACCAGACTGCACTATATAACTAAAGACTAAATTTGTGGTTCCGGAACCACTGATATATGTGGCATAACGGGTTGTTCCGCCAATGGTTACGGCGATACGCGGCGTACCACCGCCCGTATTAACAGTCACATTTTCAGTGCTGCTCACCGTAAAACTCAAGGTTTCTCCAACCACATAAGTATCACCCGCAGGGACCGCGACGCTACTCACAGTAGGCGCTATCGCATCCACTAAGACGGACGAGGTACTACCGACTGCATTTAAGGTTGAGCTCAAGCTATTACCAGAACTCTCTTTTAAGGTGCCACCATTGGCTTCTATCGATCCCGCGATCGCTATCCCATCGGTGTCGAGATCGCCACTTTGCACTGTATAGCGGAAAGTCAATGCGCTGCTGCCAGTACCGGCAAGATAACTGGCATACACAGTGGATGCACCGAGCGTCAATGCAATACGCGGCGTGCCACCAACAGTAATAGCTTCGCTGGTATTGACGGTAAAATCGAGGGATTGCCCGGTAATATAAGTCGCATTAGCCGGAACGCTGACACTGGTTACCGCTGGCACCACATTATCCACTGTGGCATTACTGCTATCAGCCTGGGTTTTGCTATTGCCCGCATTATCCGTCGCCGTGATCGACACATTACGACTCGAGGCATTAATGGCACCGGCAACCAAGGTATAAGTCGCCGTCCAAGTACCGCTGTTATTGGTTGCCGTGACAGCTGCCCCGCCGCCAAACTGGGAGAAGTCAGCAGTCACAGCATTCATGGTGTCGTTGTTGTTATCACCACCAGCGGTGTTATTCCAGGTAGCCGTGACCGTATCGCCGGCGATATAAGCGCCCGCAGTACCAGTGCCGCCGGAAATGCCGATATACACATCGGATACCAATGGCGCAATACTATCGACTGTCGCGTTGCTGGTGTCTGCAGTTGTTGTAGTGTTGCCCGCGTTATCAATCGCAGTAAGACTGATATTGCGGTTTGTGGCATCAATAGCACCTGAGGTAATAGTGTAGGTTGCTGTCCAAGTACTGCTACTATTGCTCGCCGCCACCGCAGCACCGCCACCAAATGCAGAAAAGTCCACAGTAGCACTGCTGATAGTGTCTGTGTTGTTATCGCCACCCGCAGTATTATTCCAACTGGCGGTTACTGTATCGCCAATTTTATAGGCACCTCCGGTACCAGTGGCACCGCTGATGCTAAGACGGTTATCTGTGACAACTGGCACAACGTTATCCACAACGGCATTGGTTGTGTCAGCAGTAGTAGTGTCCCCTTGGGCATTGGTTGCGGTCACGCTGACATTACGACTGGATGCATCAATCGCACCAGAAGTGAGAGTATAAGTTGCCGTCCAGATTCCGCTGCTATCCGTCGCAGCCACAGCGGCGCCACCACCAAATTGCGAGAAATCGACAGTCACACCTGTGATTCCGGCATTATTATTGCCGCCAGCGGTATTATTCCAAGTCACAGTGACGGTATCGCCAATTTTGAAGGCTCCCCCTGACCCTGTCCCCCCTGAAATGCTGATATTGCCATCGGTTACTGTCGGCGTGGTTGACGCCGTTAATTGACTGCTATCTGCCGTGGTTAAACCACCAGAAGATGCACGCAAATTGAAAGTTTCACTACCCGCGCCAGAATTGGTGTAGGTAATTTGCATACTGGTAAAAGTGGATACGCCACTGCTGGGAGTGATAGACACTGTGGCACCATTACCATCGGTATCTCCCGTCCCCGTGATCGTCGCGCTGCCCGCACCGTTAACTTCCGCCAAGGTAATACCTGTAGCATAACCCGTGTCCACAATGCTGTTTGCATCGCGTGCCGATACAATTGGCACAGTAGAGAAAGCAGTGTTCTGACCGCTAATGACGCTAGTAGGTGCAGGTTGAGTATCGAATACCAATTGGTTGGCTACTACATCTGAGGTTACAGAATTGGCATCAACAGTCGGCAAATTTGAACCAACGCCATCCTGATCATTCGCGGTCAGAGTGAATGCTTGCTGATCGGCGGTGGCGGTATAAGTCAGGTTGCTAAATGTCGCCACACCCGCGGTCGCCGCTTGAGTAGCGTTGGTTAAGCTTCCCGCACTGGACTCGGTCAAGATAAGGGTTTCGGCGAAATCCACATCGGTATTGCCAAACGCATCACGCGCCACAATAACAGGTTGGGTCGTCAATGCCGCGCCGGAAACAGAACCCGCAGGCTGGGTGGTAAAGACTAGCTGGCTAGCGACCACATCAAGGGTTGTGCCGCTGCCATTGGTGACTGCACTCTGCCCGCTTACCATTTGCGTGCCGCTGCCGCCGACCGTGAGGTTAGTATCGCCATCCACACTCAAAATAATAGTGCGATCTTCTGTGAGCGTCGTATTGTCGTTGTAGTGGGCATTAACCGTGTAAGTTTCATTGCCCCCGTCAGCAACGGACATAGTCAGGCCAGAGAAGGTAATAGTATCTGCACCAGCGTTGTAAGTACCGGTCACATTGCTGGCATCCGGTCCGTTCAGGCGCCAGGTAATTTTGCTGCGCTCGGCATCAGTACTAGTGCCACTAACGCTGATAACAATTTGAGAAACAGTAGTCGCAAGACCATCAGAAGTTCCACCGTCACTGATGGTAAAGTCAAAAACATCCACAGCTTCACCGACCGAATCAATAGTAGTCGCAAGCCCGACAGGCTCAGCAACGCCACCAGCTGCGATGAGGGTGGCATCAGAGTTGGCAGGAGGAGTATCTATTGCATTCGCGACGGTGAAACCATAAAACTCAAAGAACTCGGGGCCATCCGTTGAAGAATTACAAGCACTGGCACAATCAAAAAACAATTTAAAGCCTTTTAGCTTAACGCCCGAAAAAGACGCCAATTGTCCTGGTGCAAAGGTAAAGGTCTCTTTAACTCCGCTTCCGTTAACAGTCGAGGAGGTAACAGTTCCGCCATTCTGCAAGTAACCAACAATACGCAGATTAGTAAATTGAGCTGTATAGGCAGGATCAGCAGCCTCGCCTCCCGTTAATCCAGTTAACTCAAATGCAGTGGTATTGGTACCATCTGCGCGCAAATAAAAATAATGGTTAGTGCTAGTCTCACCACCATGCATGTAAGCAAAATTGCCAATGCTACTAGCTAGATTTTGAGTGACGCCATCACCACCCTTAGCGGTTAATCTGAAATGAGTTGTGCTGAGCTGTGCAGTTGCCTGCCCACTCCAACCTACAAAACCATAAGTGCCATTTATAATTGGCGCTAACACCCCTGAAAAATCCCTTAATGCTTTTTCAGAAAACGCCAAAGTAGATTCAATATTTCCGCGGGTAACTTCTAAATCCCAGTCGCCTTGTAATTCGGCATTGCCGGTTAAATTATTGGAGGCGGCAATATCCAAACCTGTGTTATTGCTGATGATATCCAGCAACTCTTCACCGCTGTCATTCGCGGCCAGATCGCAACCGTAAAATAATAAATCGCCACCTTCACGCACCGCGCCTTTTAACGCGGCAAATGCCAACACTTCACGCTGGATTGTCTCCGGAGTAATACGTGAATTACCGAGCAAAATAGCGCCCGCTTGTGCGTGGGAGACCACATGAATAGCAGCGAGATTTTTGTGTCCATCAAGTACATTAATTAATTGCGGTAATCCAGCGATAGAAGAATCTAACTCTACCAATTGAACACTAGGTTTAAGGGCGCGGCGCAATACCGATTTATCAGCTTCAGCCACTGCACCATCAACAATCACCAGCTCACGCACCGGATGTGCACTCTGGATATCCAGTTGATCGCCAGATAAATCAATTAGATCCTGTGGTAAAGAGGTGTCTGAACGCAATAATAGATCGGTCGATGCACTTATCGATGAACTCAAATAGGATCGCTGATAACTCGGCGCTGCAATAGCACCAGCACCATAGAGTCCAAATGGTAATAACAGCGAGGAAAGCCCACTAAGCAGTGCGTGTCTCATGATAAGTGATTCCCTTCATTTTTTGCGTTAGGTGCTACAGGTTTTTTACTTGCAATAATATTGGCTGCAGTGCCAGTACTATCCAGCCAGAAGTCCATTTCTTGATACTTCATAAATAAGTCAGGCGGTAAAATACTGCGCCTACTTTTGTATTCCACTTTCCGCTTAACGCTATGCAAACCTTTGACCCCAAGATTGTGGTCAAACTCATTTTCAGCATAGTCGACATTATTAAAATCGTGATCGAATTGCGGTTCGCCAATAAAACGATAGATTAACTCCAGCGTGCGTGCCGGATGCTGGGTAAGCAGATCATAATCCACTAATAGTAAGCGATCAGAAAACTCGCCGTAATAGGCTTCCTTGAGTGCCGTCCATGCACTTCCAACCGCACCACCAGCATTGATTAATGACTCGCAGCGGCTATACACCGTCTGGCGCGAGGCCGCATTGAACATACGGCTGTAATCAAAAGGGTTTTTACGGTAAATCACTTCAAAACTATCCATAATCCAAGCCGGATTGCGCACACAACAAATCACTTTAAAATCATCAACCAACTCTACCAATTGATGTAGACGGGCAGTCCAGTGACGGTTGGTGTCGAAAATAACCGGATGATTTTTATCTTGGTAATAAGCATCAATTAATGCCCGACAAATGACCTTACGTTTATGTTCATCGAAAAATGAATAGGACTCACTACCAGCCCCCATTTGTTCGAGGGCACCATTCACAAGCCCCGCTACAGGGCTACTGATAGCCGCATGAAAGCGTGGATTTTGCCGAAGTATACCTGCGAGCAGCGTCGAGCCAGCACGCGGTAAACCTGAAATAAAATGTAATTTGTTTGGCATTAATGTGACTTACTAATTAAAAATATTTATTAAAAACTTCCCGACAAACATGCCGGGATCATTCATCAATTAATTGCGTGCCGGAAATACACCATAAAGGGCAATACAATAATTCAATGCGATAAATGGCTGACGGTTTTCATGGGGTAGACCACCACCATTTAGACCTAAAGTCTGTGGTGCCATAGTGGTATTTAATGTACCTGGTGCTGCCTGCATATAGTTGACTATGCCACCACCACGTCCATCCTTCGCAAGATAGGTATTCGCTGCCGGAGAAGGCAAAGTCCCCTGATTATTCAAACCGGTCAGCGTGTGGTTGTGTGCTGGCATTTCAGTGGAGATCAGCGTCACCCCATTTTCACCAAACTGTTCGCCCCAATCCCAGGTTCTCAGCCCGGGGCCCTGACCTACACCAACTACGGTCTGCCCCTGCAAATTAGGCAATTGGAACGTGGTTGTACCATTGCCACCATAAGTAATTCCGATAATTGAAAACAACGCGGTATTACTTGCGATTGACAATATTTGGCCATTACACAGCGCCCAATTGTGGGGAGCGAAGCTGAATGGCAACAAACGGATTTCACCTATAAATGGATCCATAATTTCGCTCCTTAATTACGCGATGGGAAAATGCCTTCAATACATATGATGTAATTTATCGCTGTAGTAGGCATGATGTTATTGTGTGGTTGTGTTCCCCCTGAGGCTTGCACACTGAGTGCATTCATAACTTGGGGATCGGCACCGCTAGATGGCAAAGGAGCATAAATATTATCGGTATTACTGTGGGCAAAGACATTACCCATAGGGCTAGGTGATGTGGAGGGACTTGCAGTACTCGCCGACAAACTATGGCTGTGTGAAGGTATTTGCGGCGTTAATAAGGTAACGGATTCAACACCAAACTGCTGACCGATAACACGGGGAGTCAGACCAGGGCCATTACCCTGCCCAACCGGAAGGCGACCGCGCAAATCCGGCAATTGAAATGTTGTTACCCCATCACCACCATAAGTGGTTCCGATAATTGCGAAAAGAGTGCTTTGCTCACTAATACTTAATAGCTGACCAGCGCACAACATCCAACCTCTAGGTGCAAAACTACCCGCAAAAAGACGGATATCACCGATATAAGGATCCATAGTGATTCTCCTCTAGTTACGTGAAGGGTAAATGCCTTGAGTGGCAATGCAATAATTCATTACCAGTGAAGGCTGACAATTTTCATGGGCTTGATTGCCGCCGGTACTGGATACAGTTGCAGGGTCCAACGCTTGTAAACTTGCAGCGGACCCATACAAATTGACCTCACCTGCTGTATTTTTGGCGGCGGCAATATTATTGCCTGCAAGCAACGTGGTATCGCCCGCCGTAGAACTGGCCATCACAAGGTGATTGTGTACAGGCAGGTTGTTAGGTACTAGGGTTACATTTTCAACACCCGCCTTACTGCCCTGAGGCAAACCTGCACTAACATTAGGGTGAACTGGTACGCGACCACGTAAATCCGGCAACGCAAAAGTATTGATACCGTCGCCACCGTAGGTCGTACCCAAGAGTGAAAAAAGCGCTTGGTTGGTGTTGATGGGCAATAATTGCCCTGCACACAAAGTCCAATACTTAGGTGCCCAGTTGTATGGGAGAAGCTTAATTTCTCCGAGAAAAAAATCAGACATCCATGACTCCTTAATAAAAATAAACCTATCTATACATCATCTGTTTGATTACACACGCTTTCCTCTTCCCTCAAACAACACTACCTATGGTGATGGCCACGATAGCCACTCTTGAGTAGGTGATATTTCAAAAGGTGAGAAACCCAAACGAAGATATAACTGTTTCGCACGCATATTTTGTCGATCAACACTCAGACTCACACTCGCCTCTTTTGCTTGGGCATAGGCTTTTACCGAGTCCAAAATGACTGAACCATAACCATAGCCACGAAATTGCGGCGCGATGACAAAGTCAACGATATGGACACCGTTAACAGAGGGATTAAGTATGATTTTGCCAATAGAAATTGATTGATATTCAATGATCAGAGTCATGGCTTGAGGATATTGGGCTGCGTAACCCGCTTGCTGTAAGCGGTATTGTTGTTGCACTAACAACTCTCGTTGCTGTGGGGAAAGTGGTAATAGAGACAGTTCCGTCCTTGCAGAACAAAATAGTGAAAATACAAAAGCATCGTCATTTTTATACGCATAACGCAATGAATAGGCTTTAGGTAATACTATGTCTTCTACCATCAAATACATTCCCTGTAATAAGTAACTCTAACAGCGCTTTATAGTTCTTTAATTCGTCGTGGCAGCTCGGGGTTAACGGGCAAAACTCAACAAATCGAATGACAGGTTTAAAGAGAGACTCAGGGAAATGCGTTCGCAGAATAAAAAAGGCTAACGACTTTGAAGTACATGATTGCATTTTCCATCCCTAGAATAAAAACGTTAACTTGCTGATATTTTTTAATATAGATAGTTGGCTAAAGCTAGTTCACATCACACAAAAATACAAGATTTATGTTAACCTTTAGTTTCAAAAAGGTGAAGATTAGACCAGTTACAATAACGGTGGATCTGTTCTTTTTGCTTAGCCGAAAAAAAACTTTGTTTAGATTGTGAATCTGCTACAAAGGGCTGCGTGGCTGTTTTAGAGTGTATTAACTGACATTGTTCGACTTGGCTGCACTCTTCTTTAGAGAGAGCCAACGAAAACCAATTTGCGATTTTATTCGCTATCGCGGGTAACAACTCCTGATAATCCACGACCATCACTTGGTTACGCTGACTCATCTCTAACCCATAACCCAATAACAAGCGCAATACCTTACATTGATAATCCAGTATCGACTCCCCCTCCTCTGGTACTGATAATTCAAGGAATAAAGGTCGAGACGGTTGTCGCACCATATGATATCCAGCAGACTTTTGCTGTGAGGCTAAGATCTCGACAGGGTCCCTAAGTAGCAATAACACGGGAACTTGAGGATAAAGTGATAGGATCAATGGCCAAAACTGCAAATCCCACGCATTCCATTTAATCAACAAATGCTGTTCAGGATGAAACAACTGACCTTGGGTATTAATGCAAAATATTAAAGCTGCGCGTCTTTCAGTGTCTGATAGGTTCCTATCCAATAGCACTTGAGTCAGCAAAGGCGATTCAGATAACACCCTGCATTTAGATAACCCCGCAAAACTGCGCGACACTAAGGTAGATCCACAGCGAGAGAGGTGAAATATAAATCCGGCAGGCTGCACTTGTTCTACTAGCCCAGAAAGATTTGGCGCAGGTAACAGAGCAGTTTGGGGTTTAATCAAGGCGGACAATAACTGACCCCGCACGGCAGAAATATGCTCCGAGTAGAAAGGATGAATCGGTTTTTCTGCGGCGGACATCCACTCTAATACTCTGCGTTTAGGGTCATAGTCTGCTGGCGCCCAAAACTGGCAGAAGAGTGAATAATCAGGCTCTATCCTTTGTCGATTACCAGTATGCAAGATGGCCAGTAACCTATCATCGCCACAGTCTGGTAAGTGCCAAAAAAGCCGCAAATATTGGCAAAAGTTGGTGAGAGTCATAACCTTGCCAAGCTCCCTCAGGGCGGTTGGATTATGAACTAACAACCAATAGCGTTGCTGTTGTTCTTTAAAATCAACCATTAGGAAGCCATAGGGTAAAAGTTAATGTATTGCACCATACGCGGTAACGTCCCACGATTAGGACTGGCGCCATGGGGCAAGGCATGGTGCCAAATGATTAAATCTCCCGCTTTAGCCGCTATAGGTTTTACTTGCCAGCGATGCCAATCCTGTTGCTGAAGCTCTATATCAGACTTGTTCTGTTCGAGAAGCCACTCCTCTATCTTGAGATGAAATCCGGGGACACAACAGAATGCGCCTTGTTCCGCACTGGTATCGGTTAAATAAATTAACCCTTGCGTCGCAAACTTAACGGGGAGCTGTAGCGGCATATCCCAGTGCATATCCGGACCGGGGAAATGCCAAGTTGGCGTTTCAGGTGGATTAAAGCTGACTCTATCGGTTGTCATAACTAAATCCGTTCGCTGCCACAAAAGTTCAAACACTTGACGAATTTTGGGGACTTGTCGATTCGCGTCCAGTTGCGGATGGCGAAACAGTTGCAGCATGATTTTCTGCATAAACTCATGAGGTTGATACCAAGTGGTGGGATCTTGTTCATTGGATCCTAACTGCTGCCAAATAAAATCTCGAGTTGCGGCGCATTGCTCTGCCGTGAGTACTTGCGGGATCACTAAATAACCTTCACTTTGCCAAAAATTGAGTTGTGACTCACTGAGTACTGCCGCCAGATTTGAGTCTTCAACCTCCGCTGAATTGAAGTCTTCGACTTCTGATACTGTGACCGATGGCGTTAATCCATGGAAAATAGCGCCTAATTGCTGATTAATCCCAGCAATATCCGCGGCTGTCAGCTTGGCGATTTGCTGAATGTAAGCAACAAAAGCTGACTGATGATCGTTTTGATATAAAGCTCTTAGACCCGGCTCTAGCCCTATTCCACAAAGATCCAGCAAGGTTTTATCTAAGTGCCATTCATTAGCCAGTTCAGTGAATGGCACTTCCCATTTGCGTAGCTGTATCTTTTGCCAAAGCCGCTGCAAATGATAAATGCCTAAGCAGCTCAGATCGTCACTCGACACAAGCACTGGTTTTTGCTCTATAACATCAAACACAAAATCGGGATGAGTACCCTGCTCATATCGAAAAGCAAGGCATGAGAGCGGCTTAAGCCAATGTTCACGTCGATATCGAGGTAACGTGAGTTGAGATTGGTTTTCGCTCAACTTCGATTCACCATAAACTTGAATGCTGGTAGTAAACTTAAGCGTTACTGCACTCAGACTGAAATCGGGCAATAGTAATGTACCAGCCAAGAAACTGCGGTCTCCACTGGCAAGCAAGCGTGCTGTTTGTAGGTTGAGCGCGAATAACGGCCCTAAATAATGCGTCTCCACAAAATCCTGCACAGTACGACACTCAAGCCAAGCGTCTAACTCAATATTTTGCGGGATGAGCACACCATCATCTGCAAGATACGCCTGTAAATGGGTAAAAATTTGCACTTGCGGCTCCTGTTGCAACAAGTGCTTCATGGTTTCGGAAAGAATCACATCAAACTTTACGACTGTATTTGGCTGCCAAAGCGTGGCATCAGCACAGACACTCTCCACCACACGATCTGCTAAATCAAAGTGTTCAATAAGCTTAGTGACTTTATCTAACGAGGCTTGATGAATGTCGAGCAAGGTCACTTGAATTTGACTCGCAGAAAATAACGGCAGCAGAGGTAATAATAACCAAGCAAAAGGCCCAGTCCCCGCGTATAAGATGTTCACAATCTGCCCAGGATGAGCCTTTAGACGATCTTGTATTGCTTGATAAATCCCTTGTATGAAGACTCGGCCCCGCTCGGGATCTTCGGCACACTGCGCCGCGGTAGTGAGTGAAACAGCCTTACCAAAAGGCGTATGGCTCGCCTCAGTATCCAAAAAAGACTCGGGGTGTAACTCCACTGCCGCTATTTGGCACAACTGCTTCAGCATGGGATCGATGAGCCGTTTAGACTCCCCTGCTGAGGTTGACAGTAGTAGCGCATTAGCAAACTGAGTTAATACAGCTACATCCAAACTATGCCCTAATTCAAGCTCTGATCTTTGCAGCATCGATTAACTCCCTTAACCAAGTATTGACCTCGCAATCAATCACTAAATTGATCCGCGCATCCTGCCCTTTATTTTCAACCCAATGGACTTGGTCGGCATTGATATACCAAAGCTCTCCGGCCTGCATGGGTACACGTTTATCGTCCACGTAAAAGTTGAGTTGCTCATTCGTTTGCAGTGGCAAATGCAGTCTTGCCTCGCCTTGTTCTAGGCAGAGTCCTTGATCTCTATGGGGTTTGATTTTTGCCCCCGCATGTAAGCGCATCAAACGCACGGATTTCACTGGGCAGGCTAAGGATTGTAGAAAATGGCATAACGCAGGGCTCGATTCGAGTTGAGGCAAATCTTGCCAGTGCTGACCGGTAGAAATTGAGAAGGCTTGCAAGATAGGATGAGCACCGCGATACTCTGCTGCACAGCGTAAGACGAGAACATCCCAACCACCCATATAATCACGCTGATTTACATGGGGTAACCAGTCTTGTTGCAGTAAAGCATTCAACTCTTGCTGTAAACTAAGGGAGTTTGAAACTTGAGCTAATAGGGCAAAAGAACAGATATCCATATCCAACCGCTTAATTTTCAGACTAAAAATAATTAATCATCCAAGACTAGCACAAAGATTTAAGCATACAAGTGACTCGAATCATCGTCATCACTGAGTATTACGCAGTGCAACAATCAATGCTAAGCGTGATTCAGTTTTGCAAAAATAGGAAATACCCATGTTTAACTGGAAGACTATCGATACGGTTCTGCTCGATATGGATGGCACCCTATTGGATTTGCACTTCGACAATCATTTTTGGCTGAATTTAGTACCGCAGGAATTGAGTCGACAACAAGGTGTGAGCCACAACGAAGCGCAGCAATTAGTTGTGAACGCCTATGAGAAAGTCGTAGGCACGCTCGATTGGTACTGTCTCGATTATTGGCAGGAGCAACTGCAGCTCGACATTATGGGCTTGCACCGCACTTTTAGTGGATCGTATTCAACTGCGCCAAGACAGCATGCCATTTTTAGCGGCCTTGGCCTCTGCAGGTAAACGGCGCATCTTAGTGACCAATGCGCATCCCAAGAGTCTTGCCCTAAAGCTTGAACATACCGAGCTGGCAGCAGGGCTCGATGACATGATTTCTAGCCACGAGACAGGTTACCCTAAGGAACACCCACAATTTTGGCTGACCTTGTTTAAGCAATTCAACCTTGAACCAAGTCGCTGTCTCTTTATCGACGATAGCGAACCCATACTCAAGGCCGCTAAACTTGCCGGTGTGGGTCATCAATTAGGGATTGCTAACCCAGACAGTAAAAAACCAATCAAAGTCTTTCACGATTTTCCCGCGATTACCGACTATCACTCACTACTGACTGATCTAACACGATAAAAAAGCCATAAAAAAGGCACCTAAGGTGCCTTCGTTTCTATTCATCGCGTTGTTTTAGGATCGAACGTTTAATCGCAACTCTCGCATTACGGCCTTCACATCTGAGCACTCACATTAAGTTTAAGTGCTCATCTAAAACAGCCTATAACCCAGGGATCCGCCCCTGATATACCACAGGGAAATAACCATCCGCACCACGCTTACCTAAAATATTCAGCGACTCACGCATATCTTCTGGTTGCTCTGCCGTTTCTTTAATCTTAGCCTCAACCTTCACCATATTGCCTTCATCTAACTGTAAGGTACCAACAATACCAAGCTGGTTCTTGGTTTCATCTGTGGCCAATTGCGCTTTGCCATCAACGCAACTAAGGCCGAGTTCGATATTGCCTAGTGGATAGTTGCCAAACTGGTTTTTAACATTGGTTTGATTCAAAAACAGCTTACCAGACAGCTGCTCGCACCAAGGCTTACCTTGCTCTAACGTCTCGACTAATAGGCTAACTTCACCGGATATTTCGGTTTTAAAAGGCAGTTTTGCATTGCCGAGTAAAAAGCTATCCGGCGCTTCGAAACGTAAACCCTGCGCACTTAAGCCTCCCATAGACCAAGAAATTAATCCCTTAGCACTGACAGGTGTTGCGCGGCTGCCCACTTGAAAATCCACTTTCACTTTACCTAAAAATAGCGCCCAAGGACTCAGATCCCAACGCACTTGCTCTACCTGGCGCTGCGGCATACTTAAGGTTTCTATGCTGCCAGACCAAATACTGCCACTCACACCCGAAACACTGATATTCGCGGGCAATGGGGCTAACGCTATCGCAATCTTAGCGGGGAATAGAACGACTAAAAATATTAAATAAATCAGTACGCCTATGATGACTTTTTTTATCAAACTCACAGCTACACCTTAATTTATTGCGCTAATTGGATACGCCTCACTTTGACATAGCCAGGTACATCGGCCTCAGCCAAATCAACACTTTCGAGTGAAAGTCCTTTCTTCTGTACTAACTCACTCAAATAACCTAACAAGGCATCAAAAGGAACATCGTCCATCCACACTTGGATTTTATCGCCTTGGGGCTGCATGCGAGTAATCACTAACCCATAATTGCCTGCAGTTTGGTTAACCACTGAGCTTAAACTGCCCGACGTCGTTGGCTTAGCACCGTTCTGCTTAAGACTCGCTATTTTATTCGCCGTTTGTTTTACATAGTTCAACGTCTGTTGTTGTGCATTGAGGTTACGTAATGCATCGGCTTCAGCATTGGCAATCGGCGTCCAAACACCCCAATAAAAAATACCAATGACTAAAAATACCGAGCAAAAGCCCACTAACTGCTGCTCGCGCGATGCGAGCCCTTGCCACCAAGTCCGCAAATTATCCATCTTATTTGCTCCTCAAGGTTAAGGTACTGGTGACTTGCTCTTCACCGCTATTCATAGTGCCGCCGTCGAGTTGAAAACGACGACCGACAATCTCTTTAAACTTCTCGATCTGCGCGTAATTTTTCGCACTCACTTGCATGCGGATCTCGTTACGAGCACTTTCGAATCTTAAGCTATTAGGTTTAAGTTCAGGCACTTGCTTAAAGGCATCCTGTAAACCATCGAGCATGGCAAAAAACTCGGCACCACTGCCCTGTCCCAGCAATGCACGTAATTGACTTTCCATCTGCGAACGTAGGTTAACAATACGCGAATTTCCCGGGATCACTTGCTGATAAATGGATTCACTCTGGGCTTTAAGATCGGCAACCTGACCATTGACTTGATGTATAGTCAGCCCTTTATTCACTAAGGCCAGCACGCACGCGATGGCAATAACGATGGCCGCACTTTTCCACATCATCAACTGTTTGCTGTATTCACGCTTCGGTGTGTAAACGCCGCTCAGTAAATTCACTGGTGCATGCAAAATACCGCGGGCTAACACTAACATAGGTAGCTCGAGTGACTGCGGCTTAAGCTCGACCCCCTCGAGTTGCATCTCGGTATAACTGGCGACAGAGACTTCGCCCTGTGCAGGCTTAAGTTGTTCTAACGCAATTGGCAACCAAGGCAGAGGTAAGCTCTGGCCCGAAGCTAATCCGGTACGCAGCAATAGCTCATTGCCAAAATTCATTGCCGCCCATTGGCACTCTTGCAATGGCAAGGCTAAACAATCAGGCACAATGCGCTTCACTTTTAAACCCGCTTCGGTCAAACAACTCAGCCAAGTCTGCATTTGCTCATGTGCCACTGCGACCACACTTAAGGCGTCACCGTCACGTGGACCAACAGTAAAATGCATAGCATCGACATCATCGGCTAAGGCTTCTTCGAGCATAAAAGGCAAGGCTTTCAAGGCTTGGCGTTGACCTTTTTCGGGCAAATGCACACTAGTGAGCGTCATTGCCGCGGCGGGCACTAACACATCGACGGGACGATTGCCCGCACGCTCAGTTAAGGTCGACAAACCTTGGGCATTGGCGAGCTCGCCAGAGGCGATAATTTCCTGTTCTTGCTCCGACCAAACGAGCCAAGAGCACGCTTGCTCTGCTGTTCTGCCTAAGCGAATAAATAGCCGTTCACTCACAGTTTTTCTCCACCAGTCCCAGTCAAGAAAGCGTGACTGAGCTCGTTGCTATTATTTTTGTCCACCAGATTCTGCCGGGTGAGCACTTCCATTATTTTGGCCACCAACATCAAACCCTGACGGGTGAGCACTGCCATTATTTTTGTCCACCAACATCAAACCCTGCCGGGTGAGCACTTCCATTATTTTTGGCCACCAACATCAAACCCTGACGGGTGAGCACTGCCATTATTTTTGGCCACCAAACTGACGGGTGAGCACTTCCATTTTATTGCCGCCGCTCTTTTTGAGCACACTTTCCATTCTAAATACGGCGTTATCAACCTTCGCCCCTGAGGCCAATAAAAAATATTGGCTATCGATGACAAAGCTCGACTTCATGGCACCCTCCCACTTGATCGTTCCCATGGATGAGCTTTCATAAAAATCATCTATCTTGGCAAAGCCATCACCGGGGCGTTGGTTGATGATACTTTCTGCTTCGCCTACCGAAATCTGATTTTCGAGCATGCCAGCTAACAGTGCCGCTTGCTCTACTTCCAAGGTATTCACATTCAGTAATTGCCTGTCATTGCCAGGGATAACGCATACATAGGGCAAGAGTTTCAAATAGATATCTTGGGTGTATCCCATCACTGCCCGTAATTCACTGCGATGATTCATCAGCGTATTGGCCGCACGGTAAGGCACATTTCGCGCTTCGTATTCCGCATCTTCGGCACCATAAGGGCTAGCAGTGGTGTCTTCGTCGATATAATCTTTTAAGGTCTGGGTCAGACGGTCCGCACTAAAGTCGTCCATCCCTAAACTCACCAACAAGGCCTTATATTGCTTCGCCGCCAGCGGCAGCTTAGGTTGACTGTTTTCCACCTCTTTCGTAGTCACAGACAAGGCATTTAAGTTAAAACAGGCGCGCATATCAGTGATCTTGCCAGCAATTTCACCGTATTCCGCCGGAAACACAACATCGGCCATGGCCCAATATTGTTGCCTGTGGACTCGACCTTCCGAGTCGTCTAAATCTTGTTTTAAAATCTTCTTCGCCAGTTCTTCGGCAGAAATCGCGTACCAATAGGCTTGATCGTACTGGGCCAAGTTCAACGTTCGACGCATGGATAACTGATTACGGCCTGTGATATTTGTCGCGATGATCACCACCATGGCAACTATCAAGAGCACAACTATCAGTGCGACACCACGCTGTTTAGACCGAGATTGGGTTCTCATTCGCGGCCCTCATCTTCAGGGTCGCCATCACCTGGATCACCAGAACCGTCACCTGGATCGTTCCCCGAGCCATCATCGACTCCATCTTTGTCTTTATCTTTGTTCGTATCGTCCGGATTTTCGTCTTTATTATCGTCATCCTTAGACTTTTCTGGTGCAACAGCACCCAGCGGCAACAAGAACTTACGTTGGATCTTGCCTAAACCTTCAATCTCAATCTCCATGGCGATCGCTTTAGGCAACTTAGTCGCCTCGACTTTACGCTCCCACTTGTCTTCCATGAAGAAGGAATATTCCACCGACAGCACTTTGTCGATAATCACTGTCTTAATCGGCTCGGCGCCAAATTCAGGCTCAGGATAAGGAAAATACCAACGTTCCAGCCGCCCTTCATGCACCACATACGCCACCGACTGTAAGCTGCCTCGCGGTAATAAACCATCGGGATTTAACCAGCCTAAACGGTAAAACACTAAGGCTTCTGATTCCGAATCTAAGATATCATTGCCCGTTTGGAAGACGGTCGAACCTCGACCCCCTTCGAGTAATCTTGGCGTGCGCGCCACCATTTGCGCGAGATCACGCTCAATCGCACCAAAACCTTGCTGTAGAGCTTTAAGCCGAGTTGAAAACGCGCGCGTCACTTCATCGTTAGTCAGCACTGTGCTGAGTACCGCATTAGAAGCCAAACCTATCATGGCGAAAATCGCGATGGCGATCAGCATTTCCAGCAGGGTGAATCCCCGCTGCGCACTAGTTAGTTTTAAGGACATAACTGCTCACTTGTGCGGCAATACGCTGATAACGTTCGTCTTCACTCACACTTATGCGGATCATACGAAAATTATCGTCCGTTGTTTTCACCACTTCTTTACGCCAATACCAATCCTTTCCTGCGAGCTCAACTTGACCTTCTTTTTTACCGATTTCAGGAAACTGTGGATCAAGTCTGGCATCGACCATCTGATTATCAGCCACCCATTGTGCCAAAGTGCGCGATTCCAGAATCGGCATGTTTGCCATCTGCTCGCCCAAACTTTTAGTGATAGACACGGCCGCAATCGAAAATACGGCAAGGGCCACAATCACTTCGAGTAGGGTCATGCCCTTAACGCGTTTCATCGGGGCGCCCTATGGTTAATCTGCCCAGCGCATCACCGACCACTAACGTTTCGGCCTGCTGGCCTTTGTTAGTTTTAGCGATAAACGTCAGCTCAAAAGCGCTCATTTCACCGCTCGGGAATAGCATGACCTGTGGCTCAGGGTGTTTCTTCTTATCATCGGCAGAGGGTTCAATCAGCGGTTCTTCAAACCAAGAATCGTCTTTCTCATCCTCTTGTACCAAAGGTAAACCATCGAGCACTAAGTTCAGTACAACCCCTGGCTCCATTTGCTTTTCAGATAAGAGTCTGTCTTTATCCAAAGGCTCCCACTTACCTTCTTTATAAAAAACAAACTGATAACTGGTTTTCTCAATCACAATACCAATAAACTGGCCACTTAAAACGGTTTCATCAAGCACCATTTCAGTGGCCGCAATAAACTGCCGCGCCGTTCTATCTAAGGCCTGTTGCGGCCCAGAATTGCCAATAGACATAGTCACAGCCGCAGCTGTGAGCCCCATCAACAAAATCACTAGCATCACCTCCATTAAGGTGAAACCAGCGTGACGCAGCTTTAGCATCTTATTGGAAATTCTGTAAATTCCAGTTACCGATGTCATCTTCGGTACCTGGTTGACCATCGGGGCCTGCACTGAAAATATCTAACTTGCCGTTTTCGCCAGGGCTTAACAACAGGTAGTTATTGCGCCATGGATCTTCTGGCAAACGTTTTACATAACCATCTTCACGGTAGTTACGTGGCTCAGGCGAAATCGTAGGCTTTTGCACTAATGCTTCTAAGCCTTGTTCGGTCGATGGATAGACACCGTTATCTAACTTATACATATCTAAGGCATTTTCGAGTGCAACTATGTCAGACACGGCTTTTTGTTGGTCAGCCTTGTCTTTGTTACCCATCAAGTTAGGCACAACCATAGAGGCTAAAATCCCTAAAATCACGATAACAACCATCACTTCGAGTAAGGTAAAACCTTGATGTTTCTTGTTCATTTGCATCGACTACTTCTCCTAAAAAATCCTATGCCAATCGACTTGGTCATAATCCATAAATTCAAAAATTAACCGCTAATCAAGTTATTCAAGGCTAAAATTGGCTGCAAAATTGCCATCACAATAAAGAGCACAACACACGCCATACTGACCACCAGCATAGGCTCGAATACACCCAATGCTATGTTGACGTTACCTTCGAATTCCCTGTCTTGGTTATCGGCGGCCCGCTCTAACATCTGCTCAAGTTGACCACTCTTCTCGCCCGACGCAATCATGTATAACATCATAGCCGGAAACAACTTAGTATTAGTCAACGCTGCACCTAAGCTAGTTCCTTCCCGCACGCGTGCGGTCGCATCGTCAACTGCGGCCCGCACTCGCATATTCTGCAACACTTCACTCGCGATACGCATACCATCGAGCAAAGGCACTGAACTGGCAGATAAGATACTTAACGTCCGCGCAAAACGCGCCGTATTTAATCCCTTACTCACGCGGCCAACAACTGGCATGCTCAATAAAAAATTATCGTACTTCATCCGAAACGCAGATGACTTTAACATGCGCCGAAAGAGTGCAAACAGCAGCACTAAGGCGATGACCACAAACACACCATAGTTTTGCACAAAGTCAGAGGCAGAAATCAAGAAGCGGGTCGAAGCGGGTAACTCGGCGCCCATGTGCTCAAACTGTCCGACCACTTTAGGCACTACCGCTGCTAGCAGGATTGAAATCACCCCTATCGCCACTGTGGTCAAAACCGCGGGATAAATCATGGCTTGGGTCAGCTTAGATTTAAGCTGTTGGCGTCGCTCGGTATAATCCGCCAGACGATTAAGAACCACTTCTAAGTGACCGGACTTTTCACCCGAGGCCACCATGGCACGGTATAAATCATCGAAAATATGCGGAAATTCAGCCAAGGAATCGGCCAGACTATAACCTTCCACCACCCGAGAACGTACCGCCATAATCATGCTCGCGAGACGATCTTTCTCGCACTGCTGACCAACGGCTTTAAGGGATTCTTCAATCGGTAAACCCGCGGCCACTAAGGTCGCAATTTGGCGGGTGATCAAAGCTAATTCAGCAACTGAAATGCCACGTTTGAAAAACGAAAAACTGCTGCTCTTAGCTTTGGCTTCTTTTTCAGTAACAGGCAGTATTTCCAAGGGCATCATGCGCTGATCGCGCAGTTGGCTGCGGGCGTGTCTGGCGGTATCCGCCTCAATCACGCCCTTAAGCTGCTTTCCCTTGGCATCCAGTGCCTTATATTCAAATGCTGGCATAAATTACTCCTCGCGAGTCACACGTAGCACTTCTTCGAGAGTGGTGATGCCCGCGAGCACTTTGCTCATGCCATCGTGACGAATGCTCGGTACAAACTGACGAATATACTTTTCGATGGCTAACTCTCCGCGGCCGCCATGGATCAATTCACGCACATTGTCGTCAACCAGTAATAGCTCATGAATACCGGTTCGACCACGGTAGCCATTGTTACCACAGGATTTACAGCCATTGGCACGGAAAATACGTCTGTCGTCATCGGCAGCTATGCCCAGTAACTCACGCTCACGCGCATCGGGCACATGCTCGATTTTACATTTAGGACAAAGGGTTCGGATCAAACGTTGAGCCAACACGCCGAGTAAACTTGAAGACACGAGGAAAGGCTCTACGCCCATGTCTTGCAAACGTGTAATCGCGCCAGAGGCTGTGTTGGTATGTAGGGTTGAAATTACCATGTGACCAGTGAGTGACGCTTGCACCGCAATTTGTGCGGTTTCGAGGTCACGGATCTCACCTATCATCACGACATCGGGGTCTTGACGCAAAATAGCGCGCAGACCACGGGCGAAGGTCATGTCGGCCTTAGTGTTAACTTGGGTCTGACCGATACCGTCTAACTCGTATTCGATAGGGTCTTCTACTGTGAGTATGTTGGTGTCTTTGGAGTTGATCTCCGTCAAACCCGCATACAAAGTGGTACTTTTACCCGAGCCCGTTGGGCCAGTCACCAAAATGATCCCGTGAGGGCGACGAATAAGATCTTCAAACTTAACGCGAATACTATCTGTCATCCCCAATTGTTCTAAATCGAGGTTGCCAGTATTTTTATCCAGCAGACGCAGTACAACACGTTCACCGTGGCTCGATGGCATGGTCGATACCCGCACATCTACCGCACGACCTGCGATACGCAGCGAAATACGGCCATCCTGCGGCACACGTTTTTCGGCGATATCGAGGCGAGCCATAACCTTAATCCGCGACACTAACAGCGACGACAGTTTACGGTTTGGCTTGAGGACTTCCTTGAGCACACCATCGATACGGAACCGCACCACAAGCTGTTTCTCGTAGGTTTCGATATGGATATCCGACGCTTCTTCTTTAATCGCTTCAGATAACAAGGCATTAATCAATTTGATGATAGGCGCATCATCATCACCTTCAAGTAAGTCTTCGGTCTGCGGCAGCTCTTCGGCAAGGGTGAATAAATCCATCTCGTTGCCTATGTCTTCCATCAACTGCTGCGCTTCAGACGAGTTCGCCTGATATGCTTGAGTGAGTTTGGCCTCAAACTTTGCCACTTCGAGCTTAACCAAAGGCAAATCAACACCCGAATAACGCCGCGCTTCGAGCATAGCCGTTAAGGGTGTTTTACTCGTATAGAACAAGCTTAACTCGCCCGTTTCACCCAGCGCGAGCACCACATCGTGGCGGTGTGCGAAGGCAAAAGGTAAACGCTCTTTACTGCTCGAACGAAATACCTCATCACCTTCAGCTTCAAGGCCTAGCTCATTAGAGACTTGGCTGAGGTCATCGACTTGGGATAGTTGAATTTCACTCATTGGTTTTATCTTTGTTTTTGTTTTCGTCGAGCGTTTTGAGCGTTGGATCCGTTTTACGCATCTGGGTCTCTAAACCTTTACCTTCTTTATAACGCTCTAAAATCTCGTTAACTTCAGGTGGTAAATACTCAGACTGATTCCATTCATCTAGTACAGGCACTTTAGTATCAGGCATTAAGTTAACGCCACGCTCTTGCTGTTCAAGCTGTAATGCTCTGAAATAATTATATTTACGTCCAGCAATCCCTTCCATCGTGATGCCATCACGTATAATCGTTGGCTTGATGAAGATCATGAGGTTTTTCTTCGTTTTTTTGCTCGAAGAAGATTTAAACAAATGTCCTAGAATGGGGATATCACCCAAGAACGGTACTTTTTGTATACTTTCTTGTACTTCTTCGTTGATCAAACCACCGAGTACCACAATTTGACCAGAATCCGCCATAACGGTAGTGGTTAAGCGACGAGTCGCGAAGGAAATATCCACGCCTGTATTGCCGTTAACCCCAGAGACTTCCTGTTCAATCGTCAGCTTAACTGAGCTGCCTTCGTTGATCTGCGGCACCACTTTCAGTTTAACCCCAACCTCTTTACGCTCAACGGTTTGGAATGGGTTACTGTTGCTCGAGCTGGCGGTAGAACCTGTCAGGATAGGCACTTCGTCACCCACAATAAACGAGGCTTCTTGGTTATCTAAGGTGGTAATAGAAGGCGTTGCCAGTACGTTTGAGTTAGTGTCACTCGACACGGCTTGAATTAAGGCGCCAAAGTCGCCCATGGCCACGCCCCAAGCCATACCGTTCACTTTGCCTAAGGCTTGGGCAAGTAGCGTCACATCTCCGCGCTTATCTGGGTTGGTGGTCACTACGGGCTTTCCTTCAGGGTCAAGCGTTGTGATTGATGAGCCTTTTTCCCCTTGTGCCTGCCATACACCAGCGCCAATCTCACCTATGGTTGGGCCTAAGTTATTAAACTGAGTACCACCACCCGCTTTCGCGGCCCATTGAACCCCGAAGCCAACGTTATCGCCTTCGGCGACTTCCACAATAATGGCTTCTACGAGTACCTGAGCACGGCGGATATCGAGTTGATTAATCACGCTCTCGATAGTACGCATCTGATCGGGTTCAGCACTGATCACTAAGGCGTTGGTTTCAGTATGCGCCATGATATTAATTTCATTACGGCGTTTACCACCACCCGCAGCCTGAGCGCTCGGATCTTTCTCGCCTTCCAACTTTTGGGCAAAACCGGTCAGCACTTCAACTAAATCTTCTGCTTTGGCATAACGTAGATAACGGACTTTTGTGTTACCTGTGCTGGCTTGTTCGGCATCGAGACGATGGATAAGCTCGACCACACGTTGGCGGCTCTTCTCATCACCGCTCACGACCACGGCATTGATACGTTCGTCAGCAACCACTTTTGGCGCTTGTCCTGGCAATTGGGATTGGTTAGCGGTAGCACGATAAAGGGTATCGATAATTCGTACCATTTCACCCGCAGAAGCAAATTCTAACGGCACGACTTGCACCGAGGTATCGCCTTGCTTATCCACTCGACGGATAATTTCGACTAACTTGTTCACTACAGCAGCACGGCCAGACAACATCAAGACATTGGAAGGGTCGTAGTTCACTACGTTGCCGCCACCCGCATTATCATTAAGTTGACGCAATAACGGCGCTAATTGCTTAGCCTCAGTGTTATACAAGGCCACGATACGCGTCACCATTTCATCACCAAGGCCGGGGTCGTTATCGTTAGCGACTCGAATTGCAGCGGTTTTGGCATCTTTGTCTTTAATGACTTTAATAACGTTATTTTCCATCTCAACGATGGCATAACCGTAAACTTGTAAGACGTTGAGGAAAAACTGGTAATACTGTTCATCGTTCAACAGATCATAACTGCGAACGTTGATTTTGCCGCGAATTGTCGGGTCAACTATGATGGTCTTATTCAGGTTTTTACCAACGATATTGATAAATTCTTGAATATCCGTGCCTTTAAAGTTGGCCGCATACTGTTCAGACCAAGCGAATTGGGAGGAGAACATGGCTGCACCCGCAACAACCCCAGCAATCAGCTTGCGTCGAATCCTTTTGTTATTCATTCTTTTTCTTTCCTCTAACGCGTGTTATTGCGGCAAACTAAACATGATTTCAACCAATTGTCCTTCCCGCTCAACCATAATAGAAACTTCGGTTAACTCGGGTAATTGGCTCATCATTTCTAACGCTTGACTCATTACGGTCAAGTCGTATCCATTAATCGATTTGGCTAAATCGTTAGCTTTAAAACCCGCCTGCTTAAACAAATTGGCGTCTTTCCCTGGATTCAAGCGATATCCCGCCACAGCGTCACCCTGTCTGACAGGTGAAATGGCAATATAATCGGTGATCTTACTGGGATCGGCTAACAATTCGGTGCGGGATTCGGCGAGTTCTTGGGAGATTTCGGCATTTTTACGTTGATCGACACGGCTCACTGCCGAGCCAGTCTTATTAGTCTTAGCTTGTTGTAACTGTTGATTGGCTGGGCTTTGGCTAGTGTAAACTAAGCCATCGAGCATTAATGTCTCGTAACGGCCAGCGTTAGTGATGATAATACGGTCGGCATAGACTTCTTTCAGTGATGCCGAAGTGCCCTTGATTTTATCGCCTAAGCTGTAGGTCTCTTGGCTGCCGTTTGACTCAATGATCGCTAAGCCTTTCTGATCAGCAGTCGATGCAACAACGCCAGTGAGCTGAATAGAGAGCGTGGTCTTAGGCGCGTCGGTCACAGTCTCAACAAC
This sequence comes from Shewanella oncorhynchi, assembly GCF_030848765.1. NCBI lineage: Bacteria > Pseudomonadati > Pseudomonadota > Gammaproteobacteria > Alteromonadales > Shewanellaceae > Shewanella > Shewanella oncorhynchi. The sequence goes on along the minus strand of NZ_CP132914.1, from coordinate 172,668 downwards.
CTCAGTTTTTGGCTTTTCAGATTTAGCATCTGCCTTACCAAAGAGACCAAGCTGCTGTAAACCCGCAAGATCAACCTGCCCAGCACTTTTACCCGTCAGGTTAACGGGCGTTGGTGACCAAGCACTGGGTGATGAGCTAGTAGGCACTAATTTCCATGTAATTTGCGCGGCTAACAACATGATCACAATAAAACCCAACCAGAAGACTATCCGGCTTAAGGGCTTATGGGGCATGCCAATGGCTTTTGCGATAACTTTATCTAATAAATCCATATTTTATGTGGACCCTCGATACAGGTCTCTGTTCTGATTATAATAATTAGGCGATTACCGTCTCATGCTAACCTAGGCAGCATTTGGCAACAAGCCCATAACAGCATTCAAATTGGCGAAAATAGGCCAATTATGCTAACTTTACCCGCCATAAAAGGGTGTGAAGCACGCCACCCTTTAACATAATAGAAATGCTCTTCACGCATTTTCTTGCTCGGCATGTGAACTCATCGATCTTTTAGCTGGAGACACTATGACTCAAGGTCAAAGCGATAAAACAGACATTCGACTCGATAAGTGGCTTTGGGCTGCACGTTTTTATAAAACCCGTGCCATCGCCAAAGAAATGATTAACGGCGGCAAAGTACATTACAACGGCCAGCGTGCCAAATCTAGTAGGAATGCCGAGATAGGCGCCGTCCTTAAGATACGCCAAGGATATGACGATAAAGAGATCGTCATAAAAAAATTATCGCAATTACGCCAAAGTGGTGCGATTGCACAAGAATTGTACGAAGAAACCGCGACAAGTCTGGCTAAACGGGCCATTAATGCTGAGCAACGACGCCTCCACATGCTCAATAACCCGATACCCGATCAGAAACCAGATAAAAAGCAACGACGCCAGCTCATGCGCTTTAAAGACCTTTAACAGTGAGATACACGATGAACCAAGATACTTTACACCGCTACTTGTTCGATAATGCCGATGTGCGCGGTGAACTGGTGCAGTTACAAGACAGCTATCAACAAGTGATAAGCGCCCAAGAATACCCAGCCGTACTGCAAGTGCTACTGGGTGAATTAATGGCAGCCACCTCACTATTAACCGCTACATTGAAATTTAGCGGTGATATCAGCGTACAGTTACAAGGCAACGGCCCTGTTTCTTTAGCGGTGATCAACGGTAACAATTTACAAGAGTTACGCGGTGTGGCTCGCTGGAATGCTGAACTCGCCGATGATGCTAGCCTCACAGAACTCTTCGGCCAAGGCTATATGGTCATCACCTTAACACCCGACGAAGGTGAACGCTACCAAGGTGTCGTTGCACTAGACAAGCCAACGCTTGCTGCCTGTGTTGAAGAATACTTCAATCAATCTGAGCAGTTACCTACGGGAATTTGGTTATTTGCCGACGGCAAACAAGCGGCGGGCATGTTCCTACAAATTCTGCCAAGCCAACAAGATCACAACGCCGACTTCGAACACTTGAGCCAACTGACGTCGACCATCAAGGCCGAAGAGCTATTTACTCTTGATGCAGAAAGCGTGTTACATCGCCTCTATCATCAGGAAGAAGTACGCTTATTTGATCCTATCGATGTGAGCTTTAAATGCACTTGTTCCCATGAGCGCAGTGCCAGCGCGATCAAAACCTTAGATCAAGCAGAAATCGAAGCCATACTGGCCGAAGATGGCAAGATAGAAATGGGTTGCGAATATTGCCACGCTAAATACACCTTTGATGCCATAGACGTAGCAACCTTATTTGCTAACGGTCAGACATCAACAACCCAGCAGTAAAACTACTACAGCTAAAAAATGGGCGCCCTATTTGGCGCCCATTTTTTATTCATACCTATAATCCCCTCACACATTGCACTCGGCTTAGGCTACAATCGCCTCACTTTGTCACCTAGCACGACTCAGGCGATAAATAAAATTAAATCGGCAGACGATCGATATTAAAATAACCTTACAAATCAAATGGAGACCTCACTATGGCGGATGGATTAAACCGCGTTCACTTTAACCCCTCAACAGCACAACTTGTCGAATTTGCCCTCCTACGCGGCGAAGGTGAATTGACAGCCAATGGCGCATTAGTTGCTAAAACAGGCGCTCGCAGCGGTCGCTCACCTGGCGATCGTTTCATTGTAAGAGAACCCAGTTCAGAAGCTGATATCGAATGGGGCCCAGTCAATCAGGCTTTCGATCCAGGTGCTTTTGAAGGTTTATGGGCACGGGTTGAAGCTTACCTAGCCGATAAAGAACTGTTTGTATCTGATCTCGAAGTCGGTGCCGACACTGAACATTACCAACCAGTACGAGTTACTACGCAATACGCTTGGCACCAACTGTTCGCCCGCAATCTATTTATCATTCCTGAAGAATTTAATCGTAAAGACAAACCAGTGTGGCAGATCATCAATGCCCCTGACTTTGTTTGCGTACCAGAACGTGATGGCACTAACTCAGATGCGACCGTGATTTTAAACTTCGCCGAACGTAAAGTGCTGCTCGCTGGCCTGAAATACGCCGGCGAAATGAAAAAGTCTATGTTCTCAGTGCAGAACTTCCTACTGCCAGCCCAAGGCGTGCTACCTATGCACTGCTCGGCCAACGTGGGTAAAGATGGCGACACTACGCTATTTTTCGGTTTATCTGGCACAGGTAAAACCACACTCTCTGCCGATCCAAAACGCTTCCTGATTGGTGACGATGAACACGGCTGGGCACCCGGCGGCGTATTCAATATTGAAGGCGGTTGCTACGCCAAATGTATCGATTTAAGCCAGAAGAATGAGCCCGTGATTTGGGATGCGATTCGTTTCGGCACTGTGCTTGAAAACGTCGTGATGGACGAACACCGCGTACCTAACTACAAAGACAGCAGCCTAACGGAAAATACTCGCGCAGCCTATCCGCTGGAGCACATCGCCCAACGTAAAGAAGACAACTGCGGCGCTGAGCCACATGCGGTTGTATTCTTAACCTGCGATGTATCTGGCGTATTACCACCGGTTTCTATCCTGACCAAAGAACAAGCGGCATACCACTTCTTGTCTGGCTATACCGCCAAAGTAGGTTCGACTGAAATCGGCTCAACCTCGGCGATACAATCCACCTTCTCAACGTGCTTCGGCGCACCTTTCTTCCCACGCCCTGCTGGCGTATACGCAGAACTGTTGATGAAGCGCATTGAGTCCTTCGGCAGCCAAGTGTACTTAGTCAACACAGGTTGGACTGGCGGCCCACACGGTGTAGGTAAACGTTTTGACATCCCAACCACCCGCGCCATCGTCGATGCGATTGTCAGTGGTGAATTAAAAGATGTGGAAACCGTCCACTTAGACACCTTGAACCTCGCCGTTCCTGTGGCAGTAAGTGGCGTAGACAGCAATTTACTCAACCCAATCAACACTTGGGGCGATAAAGCGCTATACGCCGAATACGCCCAGAAACTAGCAGAAGCTTTCACTAAAAACTTCGCTAAGTATCAAGTGTCAGACGCTATCCGTAACGCTGGTCCAAAGGCATAAGCGCGTAGCGGACCTGTTCGGTAAGATTATTGAGTCAAAATATCGTTTCATAAAAAAGCGCGGGTTCAGTCATGAACCCGCGCTTTTTATTTACGGCTAAATTGATTTAGTGACGATGAAATCGGCCCACACGAAAGTCACTGCGATAGATTTTTATGTGTTTTATTTCTTATCGATTAGTTAAACCAAGCTTAAATTAATGCTGCGTTTTTATAATCGCCGATAACAATCATCATTTTTAGGAAGCGGCACCCAAATGGAAAATCATAAACCTGTCACTGGATTCCAGCGATTTCTCAATGGCGTCGAAGTCATCGGCAATAAACTGCCCGACCCCGCAGTATTATTTGCGATGTTTCTAGGCTTAGTCTGGTTGATCTCTTGGGGATTATCGGGTGTCAGTTTTGATGAAATCGACCCTCGTACTGGCAACCCCATTCAAGTCGTCAATATGCTCGAAGGCGGCGCACTGACTGCATTTACCTCGAACATAGTCTCCACCTTTGTGACTTTCCCGCCGCTCGGTGTGGTGCTGGTTGCCATGCTGGGTCTAGGCGTTGCTGAACATACCGGCTTTATTAATGCGGGGCTGCGCTCCATTTTATCTGTCACTCCCAAAATGTTACTCACCCCGGTATTGATAGCCGTAGGTATTCTAAGCCATGTCGCGGTGGATGCGGGTTATGTACTCGTTATCCCGCTCGGCGCGGTGATCTTTTATGCCGCTGGTCGCCATCCCTTAGCCGGTATTGCCGCCGCTTTCGCTGGTGTATCCGGTGGTTTTTCTGCAACCGTTGGCGTGCCATCGAGTCTTGATCCTATGTTAGCGGGCTTAACTCAGGCAGCGGCAAGATTATCAGCCGACCCCGCGGCCGCCACATTAACGATTAACCCACTGAATAACATCTTTTTTACTTCGGCTTCTGCCATTTTAATTATCTTAGTTGGCTGGTTCTTAACGGATAAAGTTATCGAGCCGCGCCTAAAAAACACTGCGGTGAATGGCGATCCCAGCACGCTCCCAACCCTAGATGAACTGCAACCCCATGAGCGCCGCGGACTCAAATTCGCCATGGCCGCCATGTTGTTATGTGCTTTAGGGCTGGTGTTTACCGCCTATGGTGACAACTCTGCCTGGCGTGGTACCGATGGCGCCCTAACCAGTGCCTCGGCCCCCTTAATGCGATCCATTGTGGCGATTATTTTTGTGTTCTTCCTAGTGCCCAGCATAGTCTATGGTTACGTCGCTGGCACGGCAAACAATCACAGAGCCATTATTCAAGGCATGAGCAAATCCATGAGCGGCATGGGTTATTACATCGTCATGGCCTTCTTCTGCGCCCAGTTTATTTATGCCTTTGGTCAATCTAATTTAGGCGCATTAATGGCCATTAAAGGCGCGTTGGCGTTAAAGGAATTAGCCCTTCCTATGGGCGTGACTTTGGTGGGAATTGTGTTTCTCACCGCGTTCGTCAATCTATTAGTGGGTTCCGCTTCAGCCAAATGGGCATTGATTGGTGCCATTATGGTGCCCATGTTAATGGAACTAGGTGTATCACCGGATTTAACTCAAGCCGCTTACCGAGTGGGCGACTCATCCACTAATATCATCACCCCGTTGATGCCTTACTTTCCGTTAATTGTGGTGTTTTGCCAAAAATACGTTAAGGAATCGGGCATCGGCACCTTAGTGGCGCTGATGTTGCCGTTTTCAATCAGTTTTCTTTTACTTTGGAGCGGTTTCTTACTGGCATATTGGGCCTTAGGCTTGCCTCTAGGGATTGGCAGCTCGCTCTCCTTCCCCGCAATGCCTTAGGGCGTTCAAGAGGTATTCAGAGTGCTTGCGAAATTGAATTCATAATAAACAGGCGCTCAATACCTCAATAACCACTAAATGGTGCACAACTTATTACCTCGCCTTAAACGCAAATGCCGACGTTAACCGTCGGTATTTTACCGCTAACAACACGTAATTTTATTTTATATAGAAACAACAAAATAAAAATAAACACTTAAATATCTATAAACGCATCTCGCTCATAGTAAAAGATAATAGCTTCAAGCAGTTCCTGTTCACTTGGCAGGGCTTTTTGCTGCATCAGGTTATCGATCACATCCTCAATCTGATCCGTGTTTAGCAGATAACCATAGTCACTCCGGCCTAAGCTATCCTCAAAGGCATCGATTTCGTCATCCGATAGGTCTCTCATATCATTCACTATCGGGAATAATGGAGTGGCCAGTTGCAGGGATTCACTTTCATCAAGATCTTGATAAACCAGCCAATAACTTAATCCAGGTTGTTCGACGCACTTTCTTATCCAGCACTGTAACGATTCGGGCGGGCCGAAAAATGAGGTGATGTTCATAATGTCCTCGAAATGAAGTTGTCATAGGGAAAACTGAGTGAGTCACAGAGTTGAATGGTCATGGAGGTTTTTTAGCTATTAACCACTCTCATGATTCATACAAGTAAAAGATGGGTGACCAACGACTCAAGCCGCCCAAAGAATACGAGAGGATATCTGCGCCCATCAAAGTAAAAATCACAATTCATTAATTCGGCAGTTAAAATCCCACAATTAAATAAGCTTTATTCATTTTTAAGCACATAAATTTAAGCATTCCTCATTTAACGTTAACGTGATTTAGACTTTGGTTATTTTGAAACCAAGGTTAGTGATGTTTCACAATCCCCTGCTATGCAATTGTGGTACTTTACTCGGTCAAAAATGTCGGGCATTTGCCTTTAACATAGAGTGAACCTTTAGCCTAGAGTAAGCCTTAATCACTAAAGCTTGAGTCATCTAGGTTCAAATCGTCTGTGCATGACACAAAATGCTGCGGCAACTGGGGAGTTTCGCAAGAATGAAGAGCAAGAGTTTATTAGGTAACATTGGTGTGCAAGTGGTTATTGCCATGATTATCGGCGCACTGGTGGGTTTTATCATGGGCGAGAGTGCAAGTGTGTTTGCACCACTCGGAACCATTTTCATCCATTTAATCAAAATGCTAGTGATACCACTGGTATTGGTTTCTATCATCAGCGGCGCGGCGAGCTTAGGTGACAGCCCATCGGCGGGTAAGATTGGCATTGGCACTTTCGGCTTTTTTATTGTCACGTCGGGCTTTGCCGTTGTGCTTGCACTCTTGATGGGTAATCTGTTCCAACCGGGTGCAGGCGTTGATTTTACCGCCCACAGCAGCACAGACTTGATGGAAGTAACCAAGGAACATGGCGCATTACCCGGGGTAATGGATACCTTTATCGGCATGATCCCAACCAATGTATTCGAGTCGCTGAACGGCGGTAACATATTACAAATCTTAGTCTTTAGTATCTTCTTCGGCATCGCACTGACTAAAGTTAAAGGCGATGGCGCTAAGCCTATTTTGGCCGCACTCAACACAGTCGTCGATGCCTTTGTGTGGATGATCAACTGCGTGATGATCATTGCCCCTATCGGTGTATTTGGTTTGATGGCCGATTCTGTCGGCACCTTCGGTTTTGATGCACTAGAAGTCGTGTTTAAGTTATTCGCCGTGTTTGTTGCTGCGATTCTGATCTACGGCTTTATCTTCTTTCCATTAGTGGTACAACTCTTCTCAAGAGTGTCGGCGCGCCAGTTTATTTCGGCAATGAAGAAGCCGCAGGTGATGGCATTATCGACCGCCTCTTCAATGGCGACTCTGCCAGTGAATATGGAAACCTGCGAGGAAGATCTTAAAGTCTCTAAGGCTACCACGGCTTTTGTACTGCCGTTAGGCGCCACCATTAATATGAGCGGCAACGCGATTTATTATGGTTTAGTGGCCATGTTCTTCGCCCAAATGTATAACGTTGATCTGTCGATGACAGCCTATGCGGCCATCATTTTCACCTCAACCTTAGGTGCAATTGGTCAAGCAGGTGTGCCGGGCCCATCCTTCTTAGTAGTGGCAGTGCTGTTAGCTGCGGGAATTCCTATCGATGGTTTACCTTTGCTGTTTGCGTTAGACAGGGTTTTTGACATGATCCGTACCGCACTCAATATCACTGGCGATGCGGCTTGTGCCTTGATTATGGATAAATACACAGAAGTTGACGTTAAAGCGGATAGTGAGCGCAGCTTAAGCTAACTCAAACACTTTGAATATCGGCTTGAATAGGCAACGCTTATTCAAGCCTTTTTTATCTCTGCAGCACGGTATAATGGCCTGCCTCTACACGCATCAGTTAAGCCTATTTAATCTGAGTGTTAATGTGATCTCTCCCGCGCCATCCACTAAGCTCAATTTGCTAGATTTCGCAATTTACATTTCTTTATGGCGCTATGGCCGCAAGTGACACGGTTTTTCTGCGATACTACCACTAGATTAACAGCGCTAAGTTAGCTCAAAGGAATTTTGCCCTATGTCTGTATTTGCCCCAGCCACACCCTTTGCCGACTTTATCTATCGCCATTTCCGCTCAATTCAAGCCCTAAAGCTCGGGCTAGCCTTACTCGTTGCTGTCACTATTAATGCCATTTGGGCGCCACCGCATTTTATTTGGAGCATGGTCACGATAGTGATCATTATGATGAGCTTACCTCAAGTAGGCGGCGCGATTGAAAAGTCGCTACAAAGGGCGATAGGCACTTGTTTAGGCTCAGCTTATGGGGTGATGTTAGTTGCCACTGTGGACAGTTATTGGCTAATCATGAGCCTGCTGATCTTAGCCGTTAGCTTGATTTGTTTTATCTCTGCCGGACGTTATAGCTATGCCTATTTAGTGGCCGGATTTACCATCATAATCGTGGTCGGCGACGCCAACCATGACACCTCTGAGGCACTATGGCGCACGGCCAACATCCTCTCCGGCTGCGTGATTGCTATTTTGGTCTCACTGTTCATTTTCCCGATTAAAGCTAAACAAGATTGGCGCTCCCAACTCACCCATGCCATCGACAATATGGCCGAAGTATTAGCCGAGCATCTTAAGGCACCCGCCAATCATGAGCTCGATTTTCGCGCTAGACTGGAGGCTGCGATGAAGGCCGTACTCACTCAAAAGAAACTGTTTTTCTCCTTGGAATGGGAAAGTCAAACCCTCAAAAAACACAAAGTGCTACTGTCGCAGTTAGCCAATAAACAAGTGCGCTTAATCACCTTACTCGAACTCTTACCCTTAACCCGCTGGCAGGAAGAAGACAAAGACGCCTATCTGCAGATTAATGCGGTTGCCTCTGAGCTTGCCTTCTATTTGCAACAACTTGCAGAATTTGTGGCGGGTAAAGCTCAACAATTGCCGACACTGCCAGAATGCTTAGAACAAGAGTTACAACACAGACTCCAGCTTGCCCTAGTCGCAGCCACTCAAGCATCAACCGCAGACCCAGTGACAACCGTAAACGACCAAGTGCCGCAGGGATTTGCGCTCACAGGTTATAGCTGGCTGATTTATCAGCTCGCGATTGCCGTCGAAGCACTTTATAAAGACATTGCCATTATCGACATTGCCTATAACAAGCGGCCAGCTTCTCAGATAACGCCCAACAAAACGGCTTAGTCGATTTTACCATTCCGCTTAGTGCTTAAATCCATGTCAGAAATGCCGGATAACCCTTAGCCGCCCTTGCGTTAACGGGGCGTTTAATGAAAAGATACCGTCCTAATAAAAATTCGATATATGGACTCTTTTCATGCGCTTGTTTTCTTTCTCCGTTATCGCCATTGCCTGTCTCTCTACGGGCAATCTCTACCCTGAGAATGCTTTTGCCAATGATGCGAAAACCACAACCCAAACAACTCCGGCAGCCACTATGGCGCAAGCCTCTACTACCGAAACATTGGCAGTTGGCTCCCCAGTAATCACAACGTCACAGGATACAAGTCCAGCAGCGAATAGCCAGGCAACTGAAACTGCGACTAATGTACTGACCGATACCACAGTTGCAGCGCCAGAAGCACAACCCGCGCCCATTCCTGAACGAGCCAACACCTTTGTCAACGATGCGATTTTACCGCCGAACATCACTTGGTCTGGCGCCAGCGAATCGCTCATGTTAAGTGTTGATAGCGAGTGGGCGACTCCCTTTGAGCAAAGTGGCGGTATTGAAAGTCCAAACTACGATGCCACTATCACTTGGCTCGACAAACTCGCGGGCGAAACAGATAAATTACAAAAGGTGAGCTTAGGTAAGAGCCCACAAGGGCGCGATATTTGGATGTATATCGCCAGCAGTGAAGGCATTAATGAATCGGCACGCCTCAAACAAAACACTAAGCCAACAGTGCTAGTGCAGGCGGGAATTCATGCGGGAGAAATCGACGGTAAAGATGCCGGCATGATGCTGCTACGTGACATTATCCAAGGCGATAAAAGTGCCCTGCTCGATAAAGCTAACCTCTTGTTTGTGCCTATTTTTAGTGTTGATGCCCATGAGCGCAGCGGCGAATTTAATCGTGTAAATCAACGTGGCCCTGTGAATATGGGCTGGCGCACCACGGCTAATAATCTCAACCTTAACCGCGATTATGCTAAGGCCGACAGCTTAGAAATGCAGCACATGCTGCGCGCAATCAACGTATGGCAACCGGATCTGTATATCGATGTCCATGTTACCGACGGCATCGACTATCAATACGATGTTACCTTTGGTTATAACCTTGCCCAAGGCTTAAGCCCTGCGAGCTACCGCTGGCTCGAAAACAGCTACAGACCTGCGGTTGAAGCCGCATTAACGGAACAAGGCCATATTCCCGGCGCACTGATTTTTGCCGTGGATAACGCCGATATTAACAAAGGTATGTCGCTGTGGAATCCAAGTCCGCGCTTCTCTAACGGTTATGGCGATGCTCGCCATTTGCCCACCATTCTGGTTGAAAACCACAGCCTAAAGCCCTTTAAGCAAAGGGTGCTCGGCACTTATGTGATGTTAGCGCAAACCCTCAAAACCGTGGGTGAACAGGCGACAAAACTTAAGAGTGCGATTCAAGAAGATAAATACCGCGCCTCACCGCTAATCACCCTTACTTGGAAATTAGCACCATTAGAAAAAGGCTGGGATTTTAAAGGCATAAATTATCAACTTGAAAAGAGCCCCATCAGTGGCGCTGAAGTTGTGCGCTGGACAGGTGAACCTAAGCTTTACCCTAACTTGCCTGTGATGGCTGAAACAGTGCCCGACATTAAGGTCACTCGTCCGAGTGCTTACTATATTCCAGCGCAATGGACTCAAGTGATTGATCGTCTTAACGTGCATGGCATTCGCATGACCACGCTCAAAAAGCCAACCGAGTTAAAATTGCAGCAATATACCCTCAGCAATCCCGTGTTTAACACTAAGGATTTTGAGGGCCGCCAAACGGTCAAAGCCGAGTCAGAGTTAACCAAAGTCAGCACCACTCTGCCCGCTGGCACCATTAAAATCAGTACAGATCAACCGCTAGGTGATCTGGCGATTTTACTGCTTGAGCCGCAATCACCAGATTCTTTACTGCAATGGGGTTTCTTCAATCCTATCTTCACTCGCACTGAATACATTGAAGATTATGCGGTAGAGCCACTGGCGGCCAAGATGCTAAAAGATGATCCTAAGCTACAAGCTGAGTTCGACAAAGCACTGACCAATGCCGAGTTTGCCGCCGATCCTGAGGCACGCCTACGCTGGTTCTATGAACGCAGCCCTTACTACGATAACCAATACCTTAAGTATCCGGTTTACCGTAGTCGTTGATCATCGCGATTACAAAAGGTTGTGATTACGCAGGCTTACGCGCACTGATGCTATACACCAAGGGCACCTTCTGCCCTTGGTGTGTTAACACATAACGACCATCTTCTTGCGCTTCGAGCCCTTCAAAGCAGTTATAGGGGCTGAAATCAAACTCGTGGAAGAACTCCAACACTAAGCCCGCCTGCAATAACGCATTGATCACTTCAGATAAACTGTGCGACCAGCACATTAAGGTTTGCTGATCATCACCGGTATTTTCGGTATATGTGCCTTCCTGCTCTATGTCTGGCTCACCCAGATTAAAATAGCTATAGCCATCGAATAGCTGCTGCGCAGGATGGAACTCGGCCATGTAAAACTGTCCGCCGGGTGTTAAACAGGCAGCCACTGTCTGCGCCCACAGAGTTAAATCCGGCAGCCAAACAATGGCACCATAGGACGTAAACACAATATCGTGAGGCTCAACCTTGCTCGCCACACTGTAAACATCGCTACAGATAAACTCAGCGGACAACTGTGTCCGTTCTGCCAGCTTTTGCGCTTCAACAATCGCGACTTCTGACAAATCGACGCCTGTGACTCTCGCCCCTATTCGCGCCCACGACAAGGTGTCTAAGCCGAAATGACATTGCAGATGCAGCAAACTTTTACCTGCAACCTCGAGTTCACCTAGCTCAATTTCCCGCAGCGAAGTCTTACCACTAAGAAAGCCCGCCACATCATAAAAATCAGAAGTTAAATGTACCCGAGTGCGCGCATCCCAAGCCGTTTTGTTTGTTGTTAAATAATCCATCAGCATCCCTTCTTGTCTTTTTTGTATTTTTGATTCCGCGTGACTTACGGAGCTTAAACTAACTTAATAAATGAGCAATTTCACTAATCTATGAGTAAATCACCCATGTAGCGGACATGTCCGCACAGTGAACCTCGGACACTTTCAGCTTAACCAATTGATTATAAATGAAACTTAAAATTGGCATGGGCTGTGCAATGTCTTATTCATCGCAAGACGACTCAGCACTCACCCAAAAAATCGAGTGCCAGATAAACAAGGAAGCTAACATGTCACTACGCCCATTTATATTCACCCTCGCTTTTATAGTGTTTTTTACTGCTGGAGTATCGCTCACTGGCTGCATTCTTAATGTGAACGCTGCAGGCATGCCAGACTTAGACCACCAGCAACGCGAACTCACACTCGATAGCCAAGACTTACAAGGCCTGATTGCAGAAACTGGCGCAGGCAGTCTCGAAATTATCGGTGTCGAAGGCCTAGCCCAAATTAAACTCATCGCCGACATCTATAGCAATAAGGACGGCAACGATGACAGCAAAGTCATTCTCACCCTTGAGAAAAAAGCCAATAAAGCCAAGCTCAAGGCCAACTTTGAGCAAACAGATTCTAATAATGACTCGCCCTATATAGACCTAAAACTGCAAGTCCCTGCGAACTTTACACTGGATATTGATGACAGCTCAGGGGCTATTTTGATCAGCAAGATGACGTCAGACATGAACGTCAAAGACGGTTCGGGTGAACTCACTATCAACGGTGGTAACAATATCAACATAGAGGATGGCTCAGGTGATATTGAAATCAGCCAAATCAACGGCAGCCTAACCATTGAAGATGGCGCTGGTGCCATCAAGCTGACCGATATTCGCGGCAATACCGCAATTGATGACGGCTCGGGCAACATAGAGGTCGCCAATGTGCAAAGTGCTGTGACCATCACAGACGGCTCAGGCAATATTAATGTCTTTAACACCAAGGGATTAACGATTCTTGCGGCAGGTTCTGGCGATGTGACATTTAACAAAATCGACGGCCCAGTGAGCATGCAATAACGCGCCGTTTTACCCCTCAACTCCCAAAGGTTTTACCCACTTCCCGGCGTAGAGGCTGATGTTGCAACGGTTCCCAGCCAAGATGTCAGTCTTCTACCCACCCTTTTAAGCTGTGCCCGACTTATGCATTTATGCCACTAACCCCTTGTAGTGGCATTTTTTTTAGCGCCCTATTCATACTTCTCCCCCAATGCAGACCAGTATTTGGTGACGACCAAAGCTTAACTAATTGATTTATTATAAAAGTTAATCGTTAAACTATTAAGCACTATCATTCCAGTGACTCGCCGTGAATATGTCCCTATAGGCTCGACCGTGGCATCCATGCCACGAACGGTCACTTCCATGACAGTGCTTAATTCCGCGAGCTAAATCGTATTCTGTTAGTAATTCCTAAACCGAACTAACCATCTCAGTAAGTAATACTCTTCAAAGTAAAATGCAGAGATGCACCATCCATGTTTTTCATTTAAAAATAGATAATTAGAGTAATAATATGAGAAAGTAGAATTTTTATAAGCTGTGGTCTGTTTATGTTAATAAGCACTGGTTTGTCACAATTAAATGAAGAATCTAAAAAGTACTATCTTTATCGAGCACTTACTTGTCATAACTACTTTCCAGATCAGAAATCGACTATAGGGGAACTTCCACCACTCCTTAGTACTAGACAGTTTACGCCAGAGGTATGTGAGGCTCTGGCTGCTTTGGGTGAGTCAGACACTCGTGAGGGTAGTGGTTATGATGTGGTTATATATAATGCGACTAGGTATAACAACGCATTTCGTGAACTGTCACTCATTCACCCGAAAGCGTATTCACTGTTAGCTAAGCATCTGCATGATAACTGGGATAAAATCGAGCCATTTACTGTTAGCGAAACAAGTATTATCAAACCGGAACTGCATGATGATGGTAGAATCATGGTAATGAACTATGAAGATCCCATCGAAAAGACTACCCGAGTGTTGACTGAAAGCTTTGGTAAACGATTTCATGTAACTGCCGATATTTCTAATTGCTTTAATAGTGTCTACTCACATGCCATTGCATGGGGACTTGTTGGAATTGATTTTGCAAAAAATAATCGCAAAAAAGGGGAATGGTTCAATCTTGTAGATTCATTTCAAAGGAAATGCAAAAGAAATGAAACACAAGGTATACCTATTGGTTCTGCAACTTCGAATATTAGCCTCGAAATTATTCTCGGTAAGGTTGATAAAGAACTAAGACATGCAGGTTACAACGTTCATCGGTATGTTGACGATTATAGTTGCTACTGTGAGACGAATGAACAAGCTCACGAATTTTTATTATTGCTTGGTAGGGAGCTAGCTAAATATAAATTTTCACTAAACATTCAAAAAACTAAAATTATAGAACAACCTGCCCCTGACCAAGATTCTTGGATAATAGAATTGTTGGGACATTTACCTAGCCGATTGAATAAATCTCATAATGATGAGCCTAAACTTACTGCATCAGAAGCAATTACGTTCATAAATTATGCAATTATTATTAACAGACAAACGCCTGATGGTAGTGTGCTCAAATACGCAATTCAGCTAGTAGTTAATTTTTTGAATGAACAAGCTCCTGAGACAGTATATAAATCTGTTCTAAACCTGTCATGGCATTATCCAATACTTATCCCTTATCTTGATGCTTTAATTAATAAGTCAAGTATGGATAGAGAGAATATTGATAGCCACTTAAATGCTTTAATAATCGAGAACTGTAAGCATCGTCGTTCGGATGGTATTTGCTGGCCTCTCCATATAATGAAAAAAAATAGGCATTAAACCAACTGAAAATACGATTGCGGCGATTGTTAAGAGTAAGGACTGTGTTGGTTTGACTATTCTTAACTCAATGATTAGCGATAAGAGCCTTATAATTAATTTTGCGAATGAAATTATTAAATCACGAGATAACTACTTGATTGATAATTACTGGTTATTGCTCTATCAGCTGTTTAGAGATGGGGCTGTAAGTAATGCCTATTGTAACATCAGAGTTTTCGATGTTCTCTTGGCTTTTGATGTTGATTTTATTCCAGGAGAGACGATAACAGCCTCTGAAAAAGAAAGTGTAAGGAGTGAGGCTCACTTTTATTTTGGAGCAGTAGATGACATAAATTAATGCTGATATCTATGCATTATTTTAATGATTAATTAATACTTGAATTATGATTAACAGAATACTCTGTGGTTAACTGGATTAAGCACTGTCATGGAAGTGACCGTCCGTGACATGGATGTCACGATCGAGCATACAGGGATGTACTTGCTGCGAGTCACTGGAATGACAGTGCTTAATCATTCCTCGTCACAGAACAAGTATGATGCAGCGTTAACGCTCTAGTACTCCACATCCAGACTCAATCAATACCAGCTTTTGACTGCGGCTTAGCTTTTTAACTGCAATCTCACGCTTTAGGGCATCGCTGCGGGTGCCGACTTGTTCTTGATACATCAGCGTTAACGGACCTTTACCGCGCAGATACTTAGCGGATTTAATGCCACCCGACTGATGCTCGCTAAAACGTCGCGCTACGTCGGTGGTGACGCCTGTATATAAATGCCCGTTGGCGCAGCGGACTAGATACAAATACCAGAGGGGTGCTGATTTTATGGGTGTAGGCTTCAGAGGTACAGGATTTAATGGTACGGGATTCAGCGCATCTTCTGTCGTAGCGACAGCGCTAGCCACTGGGGCAAGTGTATCTGCCACCAGTGACTCATGTTGCTGTAAAGCGCCTCTGTCAGTATTGCCTAGGTTGACGGCTGATCCAGTCACTTGCGAATGACCTACTTCGCCATACCTAACAGACTCAAGAAGAAGGCATATTCTTGGGCTGTGTCTTGGTATTGGCGATAGCGACCACTCTTACCGCCGTGGCCAGCTTCCATATCCACATTGAATAACAACACCTTATCATCCATCTTGTACCACTTATTCTGTACATCGCGCAGTTTAGCGACCCACTTGGCGGGTTCAAAATACTGCACTTGGGAATCATGCAAACCAGTCGTCACTAACATGTGTGGGTATTCTTGCTCGGTGACATTGTCGTAGGGCGAGTAACTCAACATGTAATCAAAGTAAGTTTTCTCGTTCGGATTGCCCCACTCGTCGTACTCATTGGTCGTCAACGGAATCGACTCGTCCAGCATAGTGGTCACCACATCAACAAAAGGTACATGGGCTGCAAGGGCGAAATACTTGTCCGGCGCTTGGTTAGCAATCGCGCCCATCAGTAAACCACCCGCGCTGCCGCCAGAGGCAACAACCTTGTTTTTGTCGCCATAACCTTGCGCCGTTAATGCCGTTGTTACGTCAATAAAATCATTGAAGGTATTCTTCTTATTCAACAACTTACCATTATCATACCAAGGGCGACCGAGCATTTCTGAGCCGCGTACATGGGCAATGGCATACACAAAACCGCGGTCAAGTAGACTAATAACGGATGAAGAAAAATCGGGTTCAACTGTGTAACCGTAAGATCCATAACCGTATTGATACAGAGGGTTAGTGCCATCTTTCTTGAATTTATCTTTGCGATACACCAAAGAGACAGGCACTTTCGCACCGTCGCGGGCCGTCACAAATATCCGTTCGGCACGATACTGGCTGGCATCGAAGCCGCCTAAGACTTGATCTTGTTTCAATAAATCACGTCTATCGGGATTCACCAGTGAATATTCGTATACGGCTTCTGGCGTCGTTAGGCTGGAGTAAAATATGCGTAACTTATTACTGTCTTGCTGGGAATTAATCTCTAAACCCATCACATAAGCAGGCTCATCAAAGCTCAACTCGAAGGGCTTTTGACCATTGAGCGGCATCACTTTAATCCGCGTTAGGCCATTTTCACGGGTCTGAATAATCAAATAATCCTTGAGCACTAACTCGTCTTCGATACGGGCATTGGGATTATGCGCAACCACTTCTTGCCACTTAGATTTATCCGCCGCATCTTTGATGGCAACTTTCATCAAACGGAAGTTAGTCGCCTGCCAGTTGGTGAGAATGTAATAAGTATCACCCAGCTTAGACACACTGTATTCGTGACCTTCTTCCCGCGCTAATACTGGCTTGAATAAACCTAAAGGCTCGCTGGCGTCGAGAATAGACACTTCACTCGTCGTGGTGCTTTCTTGGAACAACACAATTTGCGACTCATCTAAGGTTTTACCAAGTGAAATATAAAATGAATCGTCTTGTTCTTCATACACTAAGACATCGCTCGATTGCTTAGTGCCCAGCTCGTGGCGATACACTTGATAGCCCAGCAAGGTTTTTAGATCTTTGGCGATATAGAACACATGCTTGTTGTCGTTCGCCCACACTACGCGACCTTCGGTATTTTCAAGCACGTCGGTGATCATGTCGCCCGAAGCCAAGTCTTTAAAATAGATGTGATATACACGGCGGCTGAGGACGTCTTCGCCAAAGGCCAACATGGTTTCATCTGGGCTGACACTGGCGCCGCCTAAACCATAAAACTCATGGCCCTTAGCTCGCTCGTTAACATCGAGCATCACTTGCTCAACACCATCGGCGCCCTTACGGCTGATCAGCGGATATTCGCTACCCTCTTGGTATCTGTGATAGTAGCTGTGCTGATGCCATTGGTACGGCACGCTCGACTCATCGGCGACTAAACGCTCGGTTAACTCTTTATAAAGACCATCTTGCAATGGCTTTAATGGTTTGAAATAAGCAGCGGTATAACGATTCTCAGCGTTGAGATAGGCCAACACTTTAGGATCTTTGCGCTCATCATCACGCAGCCAATAGTAATCATCGGTACGCGTTACGCCATGTAAAGTCATCACATGGGGAATTTTTTCAGCAACCGGGGCGGGTACTTGCCCTTTGGAGGTCGAACAAGCGGATAACAACATAGCAATACCTAAAGTGAGTAGCAGAGAGCGCATTTATACGTCCTTGTGACGTCCATAACGACCGTCGAAGAATGCGACGGCAAGTCAATTAGCTTATGTGTTCAGTATGATAGTGGTCAGGTGTGCACTAGCGCAAACATTGAACGCGAGAAGTTGCCATTCGCGGTAAATAAGAGCAACATAACCGCGTTTTTGAGCGCAAATGGCTCAAAAGCAAATTCTCAGGGCGGGGTGAAACTCCCCACCGGCGGTAAATGGGTAACGACTAAGTGATTATTTTGCTGAGCGACACCCAAAGCCCGCGAGCGCCCGAAATCACTTTCGGGGTCAGCAGATCTGGTGCCTTAGATTTTGCTTAGTGCAAAACTGACTATTCCAGAGCCGACGGTAATGGACTGTTTGCTTCAATGGCGACAGTGCTGAGTCCGGATGGAAGAGAATGTAAGACAACACCTTGCGGTATTTAAGTGCAACGCGCTTATGTATTACAGTGTTAGCCTCATGTTTTGCAATAACTTCACCCCAAGTGAAGTGATATTGCTACAGCAAAATCGAGCCTTTTGGTTTGATTACGTTGTATTTCTGCACGCCCTGATTCTGGATATTCCAATGTCGTTTATTTAAGGATATTAACCATGAATCAGTCTTTACTTGCTCCTTTTGGTACTGCTATCGAACGCGTTGAAGCGGGTCTTAATGCCCTGCGTCAAGGCCAAGGTGTATTAGTTGTCGATGACGAAGATAGAGAAAACGAAGGCGATTTAATTTTCGCTGCCGAGACGCTGACTAACGCGCAAATGGCCATGCTCATCCGTGAATGTAGCGGTATTGTTTGCCTGTGTTTACCCGATGCAAAAGTCAAAGCCCTCGAATTACCCCCTATGGTGGAAAACAACTCTAGCCAATACGGCACTGCGTTTACTGTGAGTATTGAAGCTAAAGTCGGTGTGACTACAGGGGTTTCTGCCGCCGATCGCGTGACCACCATTAAAGCGGCGATTGCCGATGGCGCTAAGCCAAGTGATCTCGCTCGTCCTGGCCATGTGTATCCACTTCGCGCCCAACCGGGTGGGGTATTGACCCGCCGTGGTCACACTGAAGGCACGATTGATTTAATGCAACTCGCGGGTTTAAAAGCCGCTGGCGTATTGTGTGAAGTCACTAACACCGATGGCACTATGGCGCGTTTGCCCGAAATTATTGCCTTCGGTGCTCAGCACAATATACCCGTGTTAACGATTGAAGATATTGTCGTTTATCGCAAATCATTGCTGGCCAATGTCGGCTAGATGACATGCCAATCGCCTGAATCTAGGGCATTGATTTAAATAGAAGGACGTTTAGCTGCCGCAAACGTCCTTTTTATTTAAGTAGATTTACCGTTAACAATCGCGTTCCACCTAATGCACTAAAAAACCGATAAAAGGTAAAGTTAAACAAGTCATTCTTTCGAATGATGAAATACTGCTTCACATCACAGACAAAGCAAATGCTTGTTTGATAGGTGCAAAATAGGTTAATAAAAATAGTCTCTTAGCATGATATATAACAATTTGCTTAATTTCGTGACCTAGATTAGATATCCATAAACTAAAGGTCGCAGTGGCTGGCCGCCTATGTTAAATATCCTCACCCTGTGCCTAGTCCTATTTGTAACTCGGATTCAACGTTATTACGTTGAATTTTCTTTTTCTGCCTAGGCGAACGAGTGGAGTGATCTTTAATGCCGTCAGCGCTACACCATCTCAGTTTGAAGCAAAAGCTCATTCTGTTTTCGTTAGTCCCATTATTAATGATGAGCTTTTTCATTCTGACGCGCATGCATGACTTGATAAAGGAATCACACTCGGCCAAGCACAATCATCTTGCGGTACAAACGACGGTACAAATCACTGAACTACTCTATCAGTTGCAAAACGAATATGGTCTAAGTACAAATCAGCGACCAACCGATGAAGTGCTATTACAGCAACAAGCGACTAGATCAAAAGCACTCGATGCATTACTGAACAGTGAGCCTTTAGAGCATCTTCTGGAGGCGCTCGACCCTAAAAGTATTGAAGCAAACAAAATGAACGCATTGTTGGATGCGCTCAAACTCACAGGCAACAAACTCGCTAACGTTCACCAAAACCACACAGACGAAACACTGAGTCAGTTTACGGAACTCTATAATCAATTCCACACTCAGCTGTTGCAGCTCATTCAGTTATTACAGTTACAAACCAACGAAATCAGTCAGTCCCGTGCCTATACCGATCTATTGAACCTACTTATGGTGCAGGAGTTGGCCGTAAAAGAACGAAGTGCCATCAATCAATTACTGCTCAGCAAATCACTCAATATTAATGATTACCGCACCATAATCTCCTTCATGTATGAATATGAGCGAGCCGTGATGCACGCAAGTAATGCATCAATTTCCGATAGAAGGTCCTTACTACAAAACCTACAAGATTCGCCAGAAAATCAACGCATTCTGCAAATCAGCAAGCAAATTGAACAACAAACTCGCATTAGCGCTCTGGCACAAAATATTAATGCCTACTTAGGTTACGGTGGCTTAATGGGCAGTTTTCAGGACTATTTGCTTAAGGGCGATGAGATTTCACTGCAAAAATTTAATGCAGCACTTGCGACGATTCAGCTTAATTTGGATGAACTCAGTCACGAGACTCGTTCTCTACCCGAATTTAAGGCAGCGCTGAAAACCATTGAGGACAGCATAAATCAATACCAGTTCAGCATGGTCAAGTTGCAGCAACTGAAGCAGCAAGGTTTGCCGATGACGGAGATCAAAGCCATCGCGCAAGTCCCTGCCAGCGAGGACAAATTAAGCCAAGCGATGAGCCAACTATTAATGCCGCCACATCCAATTGATAGCCAGGAGTGGTGGGATCTCACCACTCAGCGTATCAATCAACTACATTTGCTGGCGCAAAATATCACCAAGAACATGGCGCAGCAGAGCGAATATCAACAAAACCACACCTTAATCTTACTCGGCTTATACTTGTTCTCGGCTTTGTTCACCGCGACCATCACACTTTGGCTTGGACAAAAGATCATCCGCAATTTTATGGATAAGATCACTAAGATTGCCAATGACATGCAGCAAATGGCAGCAGATCCACAGCTCAATATTAATATCCAAGTCTCAGGCACAGATGAACTCGCCCGCATGGCCAGCGCCATGAACCGTATGATTAGCGAACGGCAAAAAGCGAACCACGCCCTAAGCCGCGCTGCAGCTGTGTTTGACTATTCTGCCGAAGGCATAGTGGTGACAGATGCCGACAACCATATTGAACTCGTCAACCCCGCGTTTTGCCACATTACGGGCTATTCATTGGAAGAAGTGAAAGGCCGCAGTCCCTCCCTACTCAGCTCTAGCCGTCATCCTAAGCACTTTTATACCGCCATGTGGGAGTCACTACAAAAAGAAGGGAAATGGGAGGGTGAAGTTTGGAATAAACGCAAAGATGGCCAAGTGTATCCCGAGTATCTAGCGATTACAGTGGTGCGAAATGAGCAAGGTAAAATAATCCAACATATTGGTTTATTTATGGATATCAGTAAGCGAAAGCAATATGAGCAGGATCTTTGGTATCAGGCCAACTTCGATGGATTAACTGGACTGCCTAATCGTAAGTTGTTCAATGAACGACTGCAGCACGAAATCCATGTGGCGCAGCATGACTCTCGCAAGCTGGCTATCTTGCTGATTGATTTGGATCAATTCAAATATATCAATGATGTACAAGGCCATGCCACTGGCGACTTATTACTTAAAGATGTCGCAAAGCGCTTAGAAGGCATTACGGGGAAAACCGATTTTATCGCACGTATCGGTGGCGATGAGTTTGTACTTATTTTGCCGCGACTGACTAACGAACTCGCCATCGAACACATGGCAACCCGAATCATTGAAACCTTAGGTATGCCATTTAACTTAAATGACCGCGAGATCCAGATTTCGGCCAGCTTTGGTATTGGCGTCTATCCCGAAGATGGGTTAGATACCGGCTCACTCACCCGCAATACCGAAACCGCCATGTATCAAGCCAAAGATGCGGGACGGAACAATTTTAAATACTTCACCGCGGGTATGAATCAAGCCATGTTCGCCCGGATGGAGTTAGAACAACGTCTACGCCGTGCCGTGGCACAAAATGAATTTGCCCTGCATTATCAACCTATCGTGGATATGCAAACCGGAAGTGTCTGCAGCGTCGAAGCCCTTATCCGCTGGCAAGACCCCGAGCTTGGGTTGATCCCGCCGGATCAATTTATCCCGTTAGCCGAAGAGACCGGATTGATAGAGCCTATGGGCGAATGGGTGCTCAACCAAGCCATGCATGATCTGAGGCAATGGCAGAAAAGTGGCTTAAATATTAATGTCGCGATTAATGTTTCCAGCCGCCAATGTATCAATACACGCGGCATGGGGTTCGACCAAGTGTTGCAAGAGTGCTTCAACCGCCACCACGTTAACCCACGAAATGTGCATATTGAGATCACTGAAAGCATGCTGATGGGCGATGCCAGCCATTGCTTGAGCACGCTCGAGTCTATTCGCCATTTAGGCTCGCAAATCTATATCGATGACTTTGGTACGGGTTATTCTTCCCTGAGTTATCTGAAAAAATTCCCGATTTCAGTGATTAAAATCGACCGCAGCTTTGTGGAAAATGCCCTCGAAAATAACTCGAACGCCAACTTAGTCAAAGCGATTGTCATGATGGGGCAAAGCCTAGAAATGGAGTTAGTTGCTGAAGGCATAGAAACCGAAGCACAGTGGCACTTCCTACGAGATTTAGGTTGTCACTTCGCTCAAGGGTATTTGATCTCCAAGCCGCTCCCCTTCAATGAAATCACTCCCTTGCTACGCATCAAGCACACAGCACTGTTGAATGATGGCTATCAAGATAAATGCGTGAATATCTAAGCTTATAAAAAATAAAACGATAAAGAGCAAAAAAGCAGCCTAGGCTGCTTTTTTGTGGCAAATAAAACGGGTTTAAGCCTGTGGTTGGCCTTGACCGTTCATTATGCTTTCGCCCCCCTTAGAGGCTAGCTTAGCTAAATCTTTATCTATAAAGAACAGTGCCTTACCATCTTCGCCCACTAAACGTATCTTATCGACAATCGACTTAAACAGCTTTTCTTCTTCATGCTGCTCAGCGACATACCATTGTAAGAAGTTAAAGGTTGAGTAATCTTGATTCGAAAATGCGGCATGGGCCAAGGCATTGATCTGACGGGTAATCAGCTGCTCATGCTCATAGGTTAATTCAAACAACGCCAGTAAAGAATCGAACTGTGACTGCGGCGCCGCAATCGCACCTAACAAAGGTAAGCCACCAGTTTCACTCACATACGTGAACAGACGACGCATATGGCCCATTTCTTCATCCGCGTGCTCACGCATAAACTTAGCTGCGCCTTCAAATCCCTGATCTTCACACCACGCACTCATTTGCAGGTATAAATTTGAGGAGAAGAACTCCATATTAATTTGTTCATTCAACTTTTCGATCATAGTTGCAGACAGCATAGTAAATCCTCTTTTGCATTCGAACTGAATCATGGGGGACATTGTCATCAAGGGGGTCGACAAAAGCAACAAAATTTACCTTTGGATTTCTTGCTAAGTTAATGATTCATTGATAAAAATGATTTTCATTTGTTCATCGACTCGCGTTCAACCCTCGAATTAGCGCAGTAAATTGTGTAACTTCTAGCGAGGTTATCACCCAAAGTGGCAGAAAAAACTGACTGGCCTATCACAGAAACTCACATGCAAATCATAGCCATCCCAGATCACCGTGGCATAATAGCCAGTCATAATCAGGTGGAAATTCATTCAGCGTCATTACGACCCATTGCATATAAGGCAGACCCTAATGTCCGTAACAGCCGATCCTTGTTCGCAACCTAGCTTAATGCATCCAGATCAAGCTATTCCCCTTTTGCTCGAGCAAGTTAGCCCAGTGTCAGACACCGAAGTCGTATTGCTTCCCCATGCCCTTGGCCGCGTCCTAGCAGAAGATTTAGCTTCCTGCATCGACCTGCCGCCCTTTAACAACTCCTCTATGGACGGCTACGCCTTCCGTTTTGTCGACTTAAATACGCAAACCAATCAGACCGCATTGCGCCTTATCGGCAGTTCCTTCGCTGGCCATGGTTTTAAAGGTGAAGCCAAACCTAATACCTGCGTGCGGATCATGACGGGCGCGCCCGTGCCTACAGGTTATGACACAGTGCAAATGCAGGAAGAAACCGAGGTTGAAGGAGAGATTATTCATATCCGCCATCCTAGGGCGCAAGGCGCCAATGTGCGTTGCCGCGGTGAAGAACTCACCCAAGGCACTAAAGTACTCAGTGCTGGCATTCAAATTGGTGCTGCCGAACTCGGGGTGTTGGCCACTATTGGTGTTAGCCAAGTGCGAGTTTATCGTCAGCTTAAAGTGGCATTTTTCTCCACAGGCGATGAACTGCGTCCCGTTGGCAGCGAATTAGCCCTAGGACAAATTTACGATTCAAACCGTTACTCGATCCAAGGATTACTCAGCCGCGCTAACGTGGAATGGCTCGATTTAGGCGTGATTGCCGATGATCCTGAAGCCATACGTCAGGCATTTCGCTATGCTGCCAGCCAAGCCGACATGGTATTGACCTCGGGTGGCGTGTCGGTCGGTGAAGCGGATTTCACTAAACAAATTCTTGATGAGGAAGGCAAAATTACCTTCTGGAAACTCGCCATCAAACCAGGCAAGCCCTTTGCCATGGGCCGAATAGGCAAAGCGATATTCTGTGGTTTACCGGGGAATCCCGTGTCTTCTATGGTGACGTTTTACAAACTCGTTTGGCCAATACTGAACAAGATGCAGGGGTTAACCCCAGTTGCACCTTTGATGTTAGACGCTACGCTCACCACGCCTGTGCGTAAACAACCGGGCCGCGTCGAATATCAACGGGGCATTTTAAGCCGTAATGCACAAGGTAAACTTGAAGTTGCCATTACTGGTAGCCAAGGTTCTGGCATGTTGACTTCGATGAGCTTAGCAAACTGTTTCGTTTTATTGGAGCAATTCCAAGGTGATACTCCCGCTGGCACCCAAGTGACGGTCGAGCCATTTAACAGCGTGCTTTGCTAGGAAAATCCCAATGAATGTGCCAGAAGATATTCTCAGCAACAGCGAACTCTTAAGATACAGCCGCCAAATATCCATCAAGGCTATGGATATCGACGGTCAAGAACGCTTAAAACAAGCCAAAGTGCTGATGATAGGCGCTGGCGGTTTGGGCTGTGCCGCCAGCCAGTACCTCACGGTTGCGGGTATTGGTGAACTGACACTGGTCGATTTTGATACAGTTGAATTATCCAACTTGCAGCGCCAAGTGCTTCATCAAGATGCCAATGTCGGCCAGCCTAAAGTCGAATCGGCTAAACAGAGCCTCATGCAGCTCAATCCCTTTATTAAGTTCAACATTATCAATGCAGTATTAGATGATCATGAGATTGACGCCCTAGTCGCCGATCATGGCCTAGTGCTCGACTGTACCGATAATGTCAGTGTGCGCGAGCAACTTAATCTCAGCTGTTTTAAGCATAAAGTGCCCTTAGTGTCCGCCGCGGCAATTCGGATGGAAGGCATGGTCACTGTGTTCGATTATCACAGCGAAACGCCTTGTTATCATTGCTTTAGCGCCCTATTTGGCGAGCAACAACTGAGCTGTGTTGAATCGGGCATCCTAGCACCAGTGGTTGGTATGATAGGTTGTTTGCAGGCGGTTGAAGCCATCAAAGTGATTACTGGCATGGGTAAAACCTTAGCAGGACGCATTTTGATGATCGATGCAATGACGATGGAGTTTCGCGAGATGAAGTTACCGAAACAAGCCAACTGCAGTGTGTGTGGCACTAAAGGGGCTTAAGGTTGTTCTCGCTTGAAAAACGGCTTTATTTACACTAGCTTAATTGCCACCGCTTAATTTGCCGTCATATAGCTCAACACTGATGACGCTTAATGGCCCGTTAACATAAGGAAATCACAAGGAAAACATATGGATTCGGAAAACAGTGTATTTGACCGCATGACCACAGACGACCCCATAGTTGGCGCAGGTATTTACAACCTCGTTATCGGCCTCACGCTAATTTGGGGTTTTGCCGTTAACTATTGGATGGTCACCAATATAGACCCAGAGGCGATTGCCAGTGTTAATCCTTGGATTTTCTTTATCGGCTATTTCGCCTCCTGTTTCTTTGGGATTTATCTGTTCCAAAAATCGACTAATCCCGTTGTCAGTTTTATTGGCTACAACTTTGTAGTCGTGCCCTTCGGCTTAATTATCAATATGGTGGTCAGTCAATACGATCCCGAATTGGTGACCGAAGCCATTCGTATCACAGGGCTAGTGACCATAGCCATGATGTGTTTAGGCACACTCTTCCCCGCCTTTTTCCAAAAAATTTCCGGCGCACTCACGATTGCTTTATTGCTCGTTATCGTCGTCGAACTGATTGAAGTGTTTATCTTTAATACTCACCACGGCATTTTAGATTGGATCGTCGTGCTGATTTTCTGCGGTTATATTGGTTATGACTGGGGACGAGCGAATCAAATTCCTAAAACCATAGATAATGCTATCGATAGCGCCGCCGCTTTGTATATGGATATCATCAACTTGTTCCTACGGATCCTGCGGATTTTAGGGCGAAAATAACTCACCAAGGAGTGTCTATGAAAATCAAATTCCTACTTGTTACTGCTCCACTTCTGGCGAGTGTGGTATTAGTCGGATGCAGTGATACTGAACAAGTAAAAATAGCCAATCCCGCCTCTGAGTATTGTGTCTCCATTGGTGGCAAATTAACAATTGAGAAAACAGCCGAAGGTGAACATGGGATCTGCACCTTACCCAGCGGTGAAGCCATTGAAGAGTGGGCGTTATTCCGTCGCGAGCATAAGGAAGAAAAGCCGCAGTAACAGTGGCTATTTTTACCTTTAATAAAAACAGGCGCTATTGGCGCCTGTTTTGTTAACAGTACTTAATTGGGTCATACCCAAAAGCCTTAACGGGCTAAGTGTTCACCGCGCCAGATTGTGCGCTTAGCTGCTGACTGGAAGCTCCACGCTAAAACCCGCGTAATTTTATTACCCTGCTGCATCTCAATCGTTTTCACAGTATCGACTTTCAACTGCGCTAAGGCTTGATAACAAGGTTTCAGGTTTTCCTTCTTCGACACTAGACTGGTAAACCATAAGCATTGATCTGCAACCATTTGGCTCTCACGGATCATAGTCGCTAGAAACTGTCGTTCACCACCTTGGCACCAAAGCTCAGCCGCTTGACCGCCGAAATTCAGCTTAGGGGAAGACTTGACCAAGCCACCTCGATTGAGCTGCAGATTATTCACCTTACGCTTTGTACCTTCGCTCGCCTCAGCCATAGAGGCATGAAATGGCGGATTGCACAGGGTTAACTCAAAACGTTCTCCGGCTTGAATGATTCCCTTGAAGACCGCCTTGTCATCTGGCTGTAATCGTAAACTTATCTGCCCTTGCAGCAAT
The DNA here is from genome assembly GCF_030848765.1 of Shewanella oncorhynchi. Lineage (NCBI taxonomy): Bacteria > Pseudomonadati > Pseudomonadota > Gammaproteobacteria > Alteromonadales > Shewanellaceae > Shewanella > Shewanella oncorhynchi. The sequence goes on along the minus strand of NZ_CP132914.1, from coordinate 145,087 downwards.
GGGTTTTGCTCAATAATACTCTGCACATTACTGAGTGAACCGGCATTAATATCCGAGGCGACAAATTGCCAACCGTATACTTGGCAACCCAATATGGGATAAATACCGTTCGCGCCAGTGCCGATATCTAATACCCTAGTTTTATCCAAAGCAAATACATCATCGCCTTCGGCTAGAAGGTCTGCTAAATAATGTAAATAATCGACTCGACCGGGAATAGGAGGACATAACGCTCCATCAGGAATATCCCAAGACTCAATCCCATAATGATATTTCAGTAGCGCCGCATTAAGGATTTTAACTGCTAACGGATCGGCAAAATCGACCGATAAAGCCCCATAAGGCGTGGGTCGAACAAAGGCTTTTAGCTTAGGGAATGAACTCATCAGCGCCGGAAAATCATAGCCGTTCAAGTGTACATTTCGAGGATGTAAAGCTTTTTTAATCTCAGCACTAGGCCTGTTTTTGACCGACTTGGCTTTGCCTTTCACCTCAGTTCTAGCCTGCTTTGGTGCTTTAGTTTTTGCATGACCAATGTTGGCTGTACTCGTTAGGCGTTTCGCAGTCACTAATTGGACGGGTTTCACGGCAGGTTTTGACATAATAGCTCTTGTAACGCAATGGGCCGACCTGAGTCAGCCCATGGAATGGGGCAGTAAATTAATCGTACAGATAAGAGGTAAACAATAAGTTTACGATCAAGGGTTTGCCAGCTTCTTTGGTGATCAAGTTGTTGACCATTTCAAAGCACTCACGACGAATCTCTTCACGACCCGTGAGCGACTTAATCTTCTCTTCCGATTGATTGCCTAACACTTCAACAATTGCGGCTCGCAATAATGGATTATGGAGCTCAATTGTCACTAGATCATCTGGACTCTTTACCATTAACTCAACGCTAATCTTCACAAAACCCAATTTCTTGCGATTAGAAATATAGTTAGTGACAATTTCGGGTTCGAAACCATAGTAGGCATACTCACCCGTAGGTGGGGTTGCTGCAGCAGGTGCTGCTTCTTTTTCATCGGCCGCATAAACACTGAAAACACTGGTAAACAGGATCAGACAGACTGAGAGTAATTTTTTCATAGCGGCTTACGGCTCCCTAAAACAATAATGGTAATGGAAGAAACTTCCCAATCTATATAGCCAAACAACCTGAAGATGCAGTATCCGTATCTGGAAGTAGCTTGGGTATATATGCTCGCGTCGCGACATGCTAGACTGCCGACGTTTGTTTATATTGTAACGAGTATTTAATGAATGTGACTAGCTTAAGCTTTCCCTATGGTGAATCTATTCAGTGGTTTTCAGCCGATCTAGCCGACAAACTCCCCAAATCGCCCTTGAAAGAATGGTTGCTTGCCACTGGCAGCCTAACGCAAAAACTCAAAACTTGCTGTGCTCAATTTGAAGTAAAGATACTAGGCGAAGGACTGCATGCTCCCTTAGAGGGCGAATATCCCCAGCAAGGTGCTGTATGGATCCGTGAAGTCTTGCTTTGCCTCGACTCGATACCTTGGGTATTTGCCAGAACCTTGATCCCTGAAAAATTAATGGCCGAGCGCAAAATGGATTTCCTTAGTTTGGGTACTCGCCCCTTAGGTGAATTACTGTTTAGCCAAGATAACTTCATCCCCGGTAGAATCGAAGTGGCCAGTTTCGAAACCTGTAGTCGCCTTGGCCACTTAGCTGAAAGTTTAGATCAAAGTGTCGAACATGCACTCTGGGGACGCCGCCGCTATTTCCATCACGGTGAGCATGAAATGATCGTCAGCGAAATCTTTCTGCCAGCGGCCGAGCAAGCTATCCGTCAGTTGTAAACTTTAGATTTCACCCAAAGCTTAGTCAGAATTTAGCCTCAAGACAGATAAAAAATGCCTCTAGATCAGAGGCATTTTTGTTCGGGTTTCAAACAATCAACTTAGTGCACATTTAACTGGCGGCGCCAAGTCAATAAGCTAAGGAAGGTAAGGCTTAACCAACCTAAGCTGCCGCCACCTGAACTCTCACTGGCCGGCGGAGTTACTGGAGGCGTAACAGGTGCAACAACCGTTACCGTCGAACTGCTAATCGCCTTAGTATTTTGCGCATCTGTCACTGTAAGCTTCACAGTATAAGTGCCCGCCTTCGCATAGGTATGGGTTGGCGCCGTGACAGTGCTTGTCGTGCCATCACCAAAATCCCAAGCGTAGGTTAATACTCCCATACCGCCACCAATGTTGCTGGTGAAGCTTACTGCTAATTGGTTGACAGTATTAGTAAAACTGACAGTTAACGGCGCTATAGCATCAGAGTTCGCATTCGCAAGACGAATGACCGCAGTACCATTATTGCTGGCTTGAGATAGTACCTGCATTGTCAACCCCAGCTGCTGCAACACCATACCTGACTGTGGCTGTAGTGGCGCGCTGTAATCTAAGCTGTCATCGAACAGGCTGACAGCATCGCGATGATTGTCCTCCAAATAGAAGGTTTGATTTACTGTACTAAAGGCCGCATCACGAATTTGCACGTCGGTAGAGCGAGTGCCAATCATATTTTGGTCAGCATCAATCACGCCAATCAAGCCATGGCCAGCATGGTCTGAAACGTTATTGTCACTGTAGCTAAAATTTTCTAACCAGAGTAAAACTCCGGGATCAAAGCTTTTTGCTTTCAAACCCGCATCGACACCATTATGGCTACGCAGCTGGATAATATAACGAGACTGAGATTTGGGATCCGGACGAGAATCCTTAATCCGGCTATAGCCGTAAAACGTCATTTTATCCGCGACTTCAGCGTTATCACTATATAACTCAGTGGTATTTTGTTTAACGCTGATGTTATCAATAGCGATCCCTGACTTAGAGGTTAAATCATCGGTGACATAGTTGAACTCAACAGCAACAGATTTTCCAGAATATGCTGATAAATCATATTCTAATGTTACCCAAGCATCACGACCTTCCGCCTGAGCAAGCGCAGACGATTCACCAGTGATGATATGACGAGCGCTATTTATCCCATTGTTCGACTTAGTGTAATTACCCGCAATGGCCGCACCATCCACTTTCACCTGCATGTAGTCAAAGTCAAGTTCAATACTCCAACTGGCCTTCATACTCAGAATCAGTTTATCTGTGGTTACGGCAGGTAATTTAACATTAAAAATCATGCTGTTATTCAGCATATTTCCTTGGCCAGAATAGTACTGATAACTGCCCTGATAAGGTGTTTTAAAAGGAATTAGCGTTGGAGGAAGTGGAATAGAGATCTGATTAACCGCCTGATGATTAACCGCCTCATTCAACGTCACTTCCATGCCTGATTTGGGAATGCTATCTAAGGAAATTTCACGTTCATTTAACCACTTACCTTTGTATCTTTTCTGTAGATAAGATCGAGCATAAGGACTAAAACCACTCGGCTGAGCGCCAGGAATAGCACCAGCCCAACTACCACCAGACATTAAAGACCATAGCCCCACAGGCGAACCGTCTTTCTTATCATTTTCAGAGGTATCGTACTCATCAGGCAGACCTAGATCATGGCCAAACTCGTGGGTACACACGCCCGTTGCCGCATCGATAGGCTGGATTGTATAACCGAACACTTTTTTGTTCGTACCAGGAAGCGCATAACCATTGGTTGCTTGGTCGACATAATATCGATGCGACCATATCGCACTCGATCCTAGTTTTCCGCCGCCGACCTCTTCGCCTACGCTAGAGTGGAAAATCATCACATGGTCGATAATGCCATCGGGCTCATCGTAATTACCGTTATTGTTCAAATCATTTTGGTCTTCAACATCATAACTCGCCAACTCAGCTGCAGACATATTTGCAACAGCTTGAGATACGGCTTCTTTTACCAATTGTTCGACCTGTGAATCACTACGGGTATCTGGATCATTAACACCATAGTATTCAGCATTTTGCGAGGCGGTATACCAGCCCTTCACATCCCCAGTAAAGGAGAAGGTTTGCCCAGAAACCGCTTGATAATATTGATACCCCGAATCTAACGTCTGCCCCTGTGGACCTTTGAAGCCCGTAGGCGAAAAGAGTAATTCCTTGTAGTGGGACGCAGGATAACTCGGGTAATACATGTCTGTATCCCCCGCTTTTAAGCCATTGTTATCATGTTTTAGATCAGCAAAATCCACTAATACTGTGAGCACTTTAACGGTTTTCTTTACATCCGCATCGGCCTGTAAACGCTGTGCGGGTGAGCGCATCATTTGCGATGATTTAGCTCTTTGTAGACGCGCATGTTCAGCTTCAACTTCGATGCGCGGCGCTTTAGGTTGTGCCAAAGTGGCGCGATGAATATAAGCTTCTATCGCCTCCTGCTTTACACTATCACTGGCATCGGCGGCCACTTCGCCACGCTTAATCAACCAATATAAAATTCGATCTTTATTAATCACACCCGCATCTGCAGGCGTATGATTCGGAGCTGCAATACTCGCGCCGCTAATCAATGCCAACATCAGTCCAAACGCTGTTACGCCTTTTGTACTTCGCATTTTTAACATCCTTCTGTAACAGCCAACGCCATTCTATTTATTAAGACTAGTGTCTCTTTGTATTAAGACAAATTACCTTTAATGAGTAACCTACCCAGGGTTTATCCGTCTTCAAGTGATAGAGACAGAGTTTTCGACATTAGCAGCACTGCACCTCAGTAACAACTTGATACACCTGTTCGCAGGTAAGATTTGCACTTTTGTCAGCAAATATTCAGCAAACCTCTGTGCTGACTCAATTCCAAGCCAAATCTCAGCCATAAAAAAACCGCATTAACAACGTTAATACGGTTTCGTTTTGATCAAACTAGATAAAGTTAGCCAGCGGTTTTCAGATAGTTTGAAATACCGTCGAGGAACATTTGCACTGAGATCATGACCAGCACCATACCCATCAAACGCTCGACCGCTGTGAGCCCCTTTTCCCCCAGCACACGGGTGAAAAGTTTATAAAACATTAAGATCACCGCACTCGCCCCCCAAGCTGACACTAACGCTATGGTCCAATCGCCCATACGTGAGCTATCGGTATGCGCCAGTAAAATCAAGGCTGCAAGAATCGATGGGCCAGCCATCAAGGGAATAGCCATAGGCACGATAAAAGGCTCTTCTCCCGCGGCTAATCCAACGACACCGCCGGGTTGAGGGAAAATCATTTTAATCGCGATCAAAAACAGAATAATCCCGCCTGCAATACTCACAGATTCGGAACGAAGATTTAAGAAACTTAAGATAGCCTCACCCGCATAAAGGAAAGACAACATGATCACTAAGGCGAAAAGTAATTCGCGGATCAGTACCTTACGACGTTTCTTGGGATCGATATGCCGCAGAATCGACGCGAAAATCGGCAAATTCCCCAAAGGGTCCATGATCAGAAACAACATTACCGCAGCAGAAAATATATCCATTTAACGTATCAACACCCAAGCCAAATAAGCCCATATTATATACCCAAACAACCTGAAGATGCAGGATTCAGCGGGAATGTAACGCACTTTAGGCAAGGCGGTTATTTGCGGACCTAGTGGGCTAAGTTAAAAATAACCAACACGGCATAAAGTACGTTACAACCCGCCGGAACGGAGCGCCGAGGGAGCTCCACTTCCGTGTTGCAACAATTCAAAAGGTGGCCGACATTCTGTCATTGATGCGCCTTGAATTGAAGCACCCTAGGCGCTCTGAAACTCGTATCTTCAGGTAGCTTGGGTATAGTACCTTTTCTCGAGTTAGATCTGAAAATTTCTCCGCAGAATGGTCAAAGTGAATAAAATTCTCCCCTTCAAAACACAGTATAAAATGTCAGTTGAGTAAATTGCCTGCAAGTCACTGCTCACTTTGCTTTACAGCTGGTATACTATGGCGTTTTTTCAGCAAATTTTCCGTGGAATCCATGCTCTATCTTCTTGCTAGCTGTATCGCACTCTTAATTGGCCCTCTGTTTTATCGCTACTTCTCATCGAGTAGTGGCTTACAAAAGGGGCTCGATGGTTTTATATTCGTCTCATTAGGCGGATTAGTGCTGATCCACATCTTGCCAGAATTACTCGAGCATGGTGGCATGCTTGCGATCGTCTTTGTACTCCTCGGCATCTGGGGGCCTACCGCCAGCGAACGCCTATTTCACCGTTATTCAGAAGTCACCCATAATTTTACGCTTTTCTTGGGTATTGGTGGCTTATTACTGCATACCATCACCGATGGCACCGCTATGGTTTTGGCGCAGCAAGACGATAACTCCATTCTGCTAGCTCTTGGTGTCATACTCCACCAATTACCCGTCGGTTTTGCAGTATGGTGGATACTTAAACCCCATCTCGGAACACGTTGGACACTTATGATCTTTGCAGCCCAGATGCTATTTACAGGCATAGGCTATTTCGCCGGTGAGCAACTACTTCCTTATTTAAATATCGATGACACTGTCTACTTACAAGCCTTTATTACTGGCACAATTCTGCATGTGGTACTACATCAACCCCATGGTCAGCATGAAAGTGATACGCAAGGCAAATATGAATACCAAGCTGGCATAGGTAGTTTGCTCGGCATCGGTTTACTCGTGATATTGCTATTAATGGATTCAGGCGGCCACGAACATGCCCACCATGATCACAGTACAGAGCAATTAATGACTTGGCTATTAAAGCTCGCACCCGTGTTGCTGCTAAGCTATGGTGCGGCTGCGCTACGCTTTAAATTAGGTTTGACGCCGCAGGATAGCAGTTTAGCCCGTCGCTGGTTCCAACGCTTAGCTGGGCCTGAAGCCTTAGTGATCACAGCTCTACTTCTCGGTCCTTGGTTAGCGTTATTCCAATTGCTTGTAGTGTTTATTCTGAGTGCATATTTAAGCCATGCTAACGTCACCATTACCGATCCACACACTAAATTACCCAGCAATTCACTGCGTTTCGGCTTTGCTCATTTAGTCGATCGCAGCGCACCTTGGATTTTACTCAGCCTAGTATTAGTGAATTTAATTGGCCACCCTTCAATGCCCTTAAGCAATCCATTGCTACAGGTTGTTGTGCTATTGCTTGTATTTTTACCTATGCGTTTCTGCAACTTAGGCGCCGCCGTACTCGCTCTTGCACTGGCTTATAGTGGCTGGAATCCTATCGCGATTATGATGCCGCTGATTGCAGCACCTGTGCTCAACATAGCTCAGCTTAAGTTAATGACATGGACGCAAAGGGCGATATTACTGAGTATTATTGCGCTGAGTTTAGCCGCAGCATTACGCTTGCCACTATGGTTCTCCTTATTTACCTTGCCTGAAGTCGTGAACTTAATTGCACTACTGATCCTCTCAGGGTTGTTTGCTGCCAGCTTACTGCGCTTAGGTCCACGTAAATTTTTACGCCGCTTAATGCTCAGCAAACCGGTAGCTCATGCGCATAGTCATTCGCACAGTCACGCCCATAGCCATTCCCACGAGAATACACATACTCATGAATCTAGCGCTTCGCACACAGACGAGCAGAAACCTGTTGTGACACCTAGTGCCGATAAACATGTACATGAACACGCAAAAACAGATAAGCACTCGCACCACTAACGCTGTTCATTTGTGAGCAGACAGGCTAAGTTAATCTACCTTTGGATTAATTTAGCCTGCTATGTGCATACTATTTGTCGCCATTAATGCCCATCCTAAGTATCCCTTAATCATCTGTGCCAACCGCGATGAGTTTCATCATAGACCAACTGCGCCAGCGCATTTTTGGCCACCGGAAGAAAACATACTCGCGGGTAAAGATCTGCAGGCCGGTGGCACTTGGTTTGGCATCAATAAACAAGGACAAATCGCAGGCGTAACCAATCTGCGCGTTCCGCAAAAGAACCCTGAAGCCATGCGTAGTCGTGGCGAGCTGATTACTATGACGCTCAACTCAGGGTCGCTCGTGTGCCCTAATTGGCTCGTTGAACATAGCGACAATTATCAGCCGTTCAATCTCATTTTCGGCCAAGGTACAGACTTATATTGTTTTAACAGTATCAATAAAGACACAGTAAAACTTGCCGATGGATTTCATGCCATTAGCAATGGTGCACTCGATGATATTTGGCCGAAAATGGCGAAGGGACAGCAAGCGTTAGAAGCTGCAATCAGCCAGTCCAGCAGTATAGAAGTGCAAGTACTGTTACAACTAATGAAAGACGATTCCCAGCCGCAAGATAATGAGCTGCCTAATACGGGAGTAGGGATCGAGTGGGAACGGCGTTTAGCTGCGATTTATATTCGTCACCCCGACTATGGCACCCGCTCCACCAGCATTCTGCTTGAAGATGCTGAGGGCGGTATGCATTTCACCGAAGTGAGATACGATGGCAAAGGTAGACAGCTTGGACAGCAGGATTTCCATTTAACTCTGCCCGCCGAGCCGCCCGCCAAACCAGACTGTTTATTATCGCAAATCTAATTTGAACTGCTGCGCAGCACTGAGTGTAAAGGACACGGTTTAATCTGAACTGTGGTCCATAGTGATCACCCAACGATCGTCGATTTTTTCAATCAACAGAGTAAACACGCCCGTTGGGGCATCTTTTATCCGCCGTAAATCCCAGCGCCCAACAACCATAGCGGCGTAATTACTGAGCATTTTGATTTCTTTGATAGTGAACTTCAGTTCACCAAGCGCTTCTTTATTTGGATAATTTTTCTTATAGGCAGCGAGAGTTTCTTCCCAGCCAAAACGAAACTTACCATTAGAGACAAAACGCAGTTGATCACTCTTCCAATAGCCTTGCATATAAGCATCGAGATCGCCGCGATTCCAGGCGTCTTCTTGGCCTTTGAGCATCTGCGTAATTTCATCCGTCGGCACCGCATTAACATGACAAGTCAGCAAGAGTAACAGTGCCGCAAAAACACGCTGCCAGATAACCTTGTTTAATAGTCCATTTTTCAACATAGTATCGTTCCCCCACAATCAATCAGGTTAAACTGTATTATACCCAAGCTACCTCAAGATACGAGTTTCAGAGCGTCTAGGGTACACCAATTCAAGGCGCTTCAATGAAAGAATGTCGACCACCTTTTGAATTGATGCAACACGGAAGTGGGGTGCCCTAGGCGCTCCGTCCCGGCGGCTGATGTTGATCATGTGGCAACGCATTTTAGGCCGTGCTGGCTATTAAGGTCCGTAAATAGCCTTGTCTAAAATGCGTTACCTTACCATGAACATCAACCGCTGAATCCTGCATCTTGAGGTTGTTTGGGTATATCGCGAATTAAGTACAGACTATCTTGTTTAAGCCAGTTTAAAATCTAAAAAAACTGATGATATTATTAATTTTTCGACTCTGGGCACCGAACTATGTTTACACCACTTTGCCGTTGGCTACTTAAAACTTCAGGCTGGCAGATAGAAGGCCAACTGCCCGACTGTGCTAAATACATCATCATAGTTGCGCCGCACACTAGTAACTGGGACTTCATTGTCGGCATTTTAGCCCGTGGCGCCCTAGGTATCCGCATTCACTTTCTCGGCAAACACCAACTCTTTATCCCGCCTTGGGGCTGGTTTTTCCGCGCCATTGGCGGCAGTCCGGTGGATCGGCGCAAGAACAACAACTTAGTCGATGCCGCCGTGCAGCTGTTTGAATCAAAATCCGATTACAAGTTAGCGCTAGCGCCAGAAGGCACCCGCGGCCCAGTGACGCGTTGGAAGTGCGGCTTTTATCATATCGCCAGCAAGGCCCAAGTACCCATCACTCCCGTTGGCTTAGACTTTAGCCGCCGCACTGTCGTTATCCGCACACCACTGCAACCCAGTGACGATATCGTGACCGACATGCAAGAGATTTTGAGCTTCTATCGCACCATTAAAGGCCGTCATCCCAAGGTGATCCCTGATTTTATAGCGAGTGCTAAACATTAACATTTATTCCATTTAGAGCAGCAAATATGCAACCCGAAACTTGGTTACTCTATCTCTTCGCCATTGTATTGATTGGGATTTCACCAGGTCCTATCGCTATGTTGTCTATGTCCCATGGGATCCACTTCGGCAAGATGCGCAGCATAGCCACAGGCCTTGGCAGTGTTAGCGCCGCTTTAATCTTAATGATGGCGTCAGCGGCAGGACTGGGGGCGATTATTAGCGCCTCAGAATACGGTTTTACTCTGCTCAAATGGTGCGGCGCGGCCTATTTAGTATTTTTAGGTATTAAGCTGTTATTGACGAAAAACCAAGGTCAAGCCCTTGAAGTTAGCCCGTCAGAGGGCAAAGGTACGCCTTGGCAGCTTTATAAACAGGCGTTTCTAGTGGGGATCAGTAATCCGAAGGATTTACTGTTTTTTGCCGCCTTGTTTCCGCAATTTATCAATCTTGCCGCGCCGCAATTACCGCAACTGACCATTCTTGCAGTCACTTGGGCCGTGGTGGATTTTAGCTTTGTGATGATTTATGCCTGCATGGCCAATGTACTTGCGCCCAGCCTAAAGGCGAGCAACAAGCTGCATTGGTTTGACAGAACCAGCGGCGGTATTTTTCTTACCTTAGCCGCGATTCTTGTCTCTCGAAACTAAATCGATAATCATCGACAGTCATCAAACTAGTCGACCTTAACCGACTTTAAACTGCGAATATCATTGCCGGTGGGCGCTTGGAACGCCTGCAGACCAAACTCAGGCAATATTGCAAAAACATGGTCGAAGATATCCGCTTGTATCGCTTCATAAAATGCCCAGCGAGTGTCGTTAGTGAAGATATAAATCTCGATCGGTAGACCCTCTGTGGTTGGCGCGAGCTGCCGCACCATTAGGGTCATGTCCTTGTGCACCTTATCGTGACGCTGTAGGTATTCCTGCAGGTAAGCGCGGAAGGTGCCAACGTTAGTCAAATGGCGACCATTCACTTTCATATCAAGGTCAGAGACTCTGGCATTCGCCTCACGAATTTCATTTATTTTTGCGGGGAAATATTCTTTTAAGCAATTGATCTTACTGAGACGTTCGCGCTCTTCCTCGGTCAAAAACTTTATGCTGTTGATATCGATATTGATCGCGCGTTTGATCCTGCGACCGCCCGACTCAGACATACCCCGCCAGTTGCGAAACGCATCCGACACTAAGGCATAAGCAGGGATCATAGTGATGGTTTTGTCCCAGTTACGCACTTTCACTGTGGTCAACGAGACTTCTTCTACCGCACCGTCGGCGCCGTATTTGTCCATCTGGATCCAGTCGCCTTTACTCACCATACGGTTAGCTGCTAACTGAATGCCCGCCACAAAACCTAAGATAGTGTCGCGGAACACTAACATCACAAAACCCGTTGCCACACCTAAGCCGCTGAGGAAGTACACAGGTGATTGATCGGCCAAGATTGAGATAGAAACGATAATCCCAACAAAGAATAAAAATAGCTTAGTTAACTGTACGAAACTCTTAACAGGCAAGCGCCGACTCACCAGATTCACATCTGAAATTTCATCAACCGCATCCATACCTGCATACATAGCGCGGATAATCAGCACCACTAACCAAATACTCAGTAATCGGTCGACTAGCCCGCTTAACAGTGGATGCTCAGTCAGCGCGATTGGCACCAATAGATTAAGTACGATAGCGGGCACAAGCATGGCCAGCTTTTCAAGTACCTTATAACGCATGAATACATCATCCCACGTCGCCTTAGAGCGCAGGATTACCATATTCACCGCACGAATCACCACGCGTCGGACAATAAAATAAGCGATGCTCGCTAACAGTAAGCAAGCAATGACCATAACTGTGGTCGATATTCCATCAGAGGGTTGGCTATCAATCCCAAAGCCCGCTAACCATGCCGAAATTTCGAGCCTTATTTCCTGATCCACAATTTCACTCCAACGTAGGCGCTAGCGCAACAAACCCATACAAAGGTAACTGCCGAGTTGAACTCGGTTAAATATCACCCTAGAAAACACTCAAATCAAAACACAAAATATTTACAAACACTTATTTTAAAAGAGATTTTAGCATTTTGAATTGACCCAGCACACAGGAAAATGAACAATATTTCCCCTATCCCTAAGGAAACCATCCCATGAGTCGTCATTCATATACGCTAGCCTGTCTTAGCTTTGGACTCCTGAGCCTATGCCAACCGCTTCAAGCGGCCGAATATAGCACTTCTAAGCAATTAGTTAGGCCAGATAAATCAGACGAAACTGCCAATGCACCTTATATCGCTCTCATGCTCGATTATATTCCCGCCACAGATAATCTCTATGGCATTACAATCGCCCCCTATCATTTCGATAATAATTACCAACAATGGGGTTATTACCTAGGCTATGCCCGCAGTCGTGAAACCGATATTATCGTGCCAGAACCCGCGCAGTCCTATCGCCAAGAAAGCCTCTTCCGCTTAGGCTTAAGCTACAGCTTAACGGCAGATTTAAGCTTTTATGCCGGAGGCAGCGGCTATATCAGCACAGTGTCTTACACGAATAACATTTCACCCAAAATTGTCGATGGCAAACCCACATGGGAAGAAGATAAAACGACCCGTTGGGGCGCAGAAGCTGGGCTAAGATATCGAATCACTGAGCACTTCATACTGAGTGCCGGTTATAACTCCAGCACAGAATCCACTATTTTAAGCATAGGTTACGCGGGCTAAGCTCCTAGCGATTGGGCTTGAGCTTGAACTATTTATTGCGTTAGCTCGGCTCGCGCCTTAGCAAGATCAGCCTCGACTTCGGCGACTTTATTGCGTTTCTTGTTGATTTTATCCATAGAACGACCTTCTTCTATGGCTTTGGCCAATTCGTTTTGGCGCTCGGTGAGTTTTTCCTCTAAGGCCTCAACTTTAGCGACTCGCTCGGCGTATAAGCTATCATCGTCGCAATGGGTTGAAACTTCGTCATAGGCCTTTTCAAGTCCCGCGACTTTATGCTTATTACCTGCCGCTTTTGCTTGGGCAAGTTCGGCACTAATAGCATCTAATTTCGCCGCGCAGCCCACTTTCGGTGCTTCAGCAGCCAAAGTGACAGTGCTAAATGCCAATCCAATCACTAAGCCATAAATCCCATGTTTCATCTGCATCTTAATCTCCTGTTACTTTATTCATTGAGCATACCGCTCATGTACACCTATCTAATAGTGCCACAGTCAGCTAGCTCAATCTGTACTAGCGTTAAAATCTCGCCATTAATCCACTTTATTCATCAAAACACGACTTAGACAGTGACTAACATGCGGCAAATTGTTTATGTTAGGGCAGAATATTGACTCAGACGGATATCGGAGCCAGAAAATTAATGCACACTTCATTACGCCTTAGCGCACTTAGCTCATTGTTATTGCTAACATCATCGGTTATGGCGGCCGACGTAGCCAATATCACCCTAGAAAATGGCGCCCAAGTCAGACTCAAAGACGACTTTACCTGGGAATACGTGATCACTGAAACCAAAGCCGCGCCCAATGCCCTAGCCGCTGCAGCCGTAGCAAGTGCATCGAGCAATGTTGCCAGTGTCCCAAGTGCCGCAGTTACCACTCAAACTGTTGCTGCGCCAGTCACCACATTGACCGCCACTGCGATTACCCAACCTGAGCAATTAGGCTCAACGGCAAAAGATGGGATCAAAGTCAGCTTTGTCGAAGGTCAATGGAAAGGCGACAAACTCGGACTCAGCTTCGATCTCGCCAGCACCAGCAATGAACACGTTACCTTAGTTGAAGTTGAAGCTAGCTTCTTCGCCGATAATGGTACTTTGCTCAAAACCGAAAAACTCGAAGTGTGGGAAGCCATTTTCCGCATGCCTGAGACCTATCTACGCAAAGGCGAACAGCGTAAAAGCAGCGTCATTTGGGTCGAAGGCATAGATAAAGCCCAATGGCAGAAGCAGCTCATTAACCTCAAAATCACCGAAATTAACTCACGCTAACATGGCAAAGAAGTAAGGGATTGCGAACCCGTTTTCAATCCCTTATCAACACTTTTATCAAATGTTATTGCTTTGTAGAGCCTGTGTTCGAGTAGAATGACAACACTAACTCTCCCCTTATTTTGAGCCCACGAGCAAGATGCATAATCTGATATCCAATCCAGCATTGTACCTTGTTGCTACGCTCTGTAGTGTCAGCCCCTTGTGTTATGCCGACACAGTTTTTTTGCTCAATGGCGATAAAATTAGCGGTGAAATTAAAGAGTTTAACGATCAAAATCTCATCATCAACACCAGTTATACCCCTAAAATTACCATTCAACGCAGTGCCATTCTCAGCCTCGAAGTCACAGATCCTAGACCTTGGAGTGTCAGTCGTTCCATACAGGACATAAGTATTCAAGCCTCTAATGAACATGGCATGGTATTAATTAATAACCAACACACTCCCGTGAGTGAGTTGAGATTTTCGCAGCACTATGCAAACTCAGATTGGAATTTTAACGGTAGTGTAGAAACCACACTCGATGTCACCAAAAACAAGAAAAATAGTCAGAAGCTACATATCAAAGGCGATATCACAGCGGAAACCTTGCAATGGCGACATAATATCAAGACCGAAGTGCGCTACGAAACCGAAGATGACGTGACTAAGCGCAACACCCTCGAAGGACATTATTCATTAGACTATCTGCTCAATGAGCATTGGCTGTTACGTCAGGAAGATTTTTATGAAGAAGATAAACTCGGCATCGATAGCCATAGCTATTATGCAGCGCTCGGTCCTGGTTATCGTTTTTGGGGTGCTGGGCGCGATAAATTAGACTTCGTCGTAACCTACAACCATTTTTGGCTTGAACAACAGTCCTTTAAACTAGAACTAAATGCTTGGGCGGCCTCACTTAACTATAAGCAATATTGGTTTGGTGGCATTTTAGAGTCCTATGCCGATCTGCAAATTGCCTTCCCAGATATGCCTTCGATTGATTACATCTCAAACTCGACAGTAGGACTTAAATATCTGCTAACTCAGCGGATTTATTTGTCATTTAAATATGACTTCAACGACACTAAAACAGTGATAGGCAATACGAGAGATACCAGCTACACCTTAGGATTAGGGGTTAACTTCTAATCCTGATTCCCGATAAGCTAACCTGTGAGCCGTAGGATGTTCATCATTCAATTGCAGTAAATCCCATAAGTTACCGTAGAGATCTTTAAACACAGCGACTGTGCCATAGTCTTGTTCTTGCGGCTCGCGCGCAAACTCCACGCCATCGGCGACCATACGGCGATAATCACGCCAAAAGTCATCGGTATTCAAGAATAAAAACACCCGCCCACCCGCCTGATTACCGATAAAATCGAACTGCTCAGGTTTAGACGCCCGCGCTAACAAGATAGACGCGCCCTTAGAACCCGGTGGGGCAACAACGACCCAGCGCTTATCTTGCTCGGCTTGATAAGTGTCTTCGACTAATTCGAATTTTAATTTATTCACATAAAAATCAATCGCCTCGTCGTAATCTCTTACGACTAAGGCGATATGCACGAGAGCTTGTTTCATGGCGACCTTAAATCAATCCTATTTAGTCACCAGTTTACAGGTCATTTCTGGTGCTTCGTAGCCCCAAACCACTTTAGCTTCGCCTTGATGTTCCCATAGGCTTTCATTGCGGCCTTGATACTTAGCGCCGCTGCCGCTGGGTTGCACAAACATTAATGAAGTACTATCACCATGTTCAGCAATCAGGGTGGCAGGTTCGGTTTTAAAATAAGTCACGACCACTTCGTTAGCTGGATTGCCGTCACAGGCATAAAACACTGGGCCGGTCATATCGACTAAACGATATTGTGCCTGCAGTTCGGCAATGCGGGTTTGATAGCTAGATTCAATACACGCGTGCTTATCGTCGCTCTTCCAGCATTCATTACGGCCTTTCACCCAACCACGTTGCATCGCCTTTAAAGTAGGAGGTTGTTCATTCTTCGCTTTTTCAAGCGCTTGGCTATAAACCTTAGCTAACTGATTATCAAGTTGGTTCAGCCCCGCATCCTTACAGACCATGTCTTCAATACTGCCAGAATTCACTTTCGTGCAGTCAAAAGAAGGTGCGTTAGCCGCCATTACTCCCGCACTTAACGCGCTAACCATCACGCCTGCGGCACAGTACCATTTGAAACCCAATCGATTACTTATCATCTTATTTGTTAACTTAGCCATCTCAATTCCTTTGTATTTCTGTGGTTTGTTTCAACGCTTGCCATAGCTAACCCTATATAGGCTTAACCGAGCCTGACTCAAAGCACTATGCCTTGAAGAACCATGCCTTAAAGTGCACTCATAGTGATGTGATTTACTTTTATCTCGGTTCTAACTTAAGACTTAACCCTCAGCCGATATGCTGCGAAAACACCTAATTCTAGTGCGCTGCGAGGAAAATGCCCAGAGACTAAGAGCCACTTACCAACCTGTGTCCGCCTGCATAATCGGACTCTTTAGCGCTAAAAAGCCACAAAATCTTGACGAAATCGACCTACTACAATTTGTGCATAGCTGATTAAACTAATGACAAAACGGTTAATTTTTTGCTTTGCACGCGATAGTGGTTGAATTTTCGAGTAAAATTGACTACTTTCACGCCGTTTGTCTCTTCACAAGGAAAAGGATCAACATGGAACAAGTTATTACCGCAGGGAACGAGAATCCCATTCAAATGACAGATATTGTCTATTCGAAGGAAAAATCGCTGTTCACTCTGTTAGCTATTATTTCTGGGATCGTCTGGGCGGCATTGATCATAGGCACTTTTGGCATGGCGCTGCTCTATGTGTTGATGTTTTTCATTATTTATCTCTTTAGCCACTCCGCCTTTATCAGCTACTTAAAAGGCACGGCTGTCGAAATCAATGCAGAGCAGTTTCCTGAATTACATAAACAATATTTAGCGTGTTGCGAACGTTTAGAAATGCGCGAGCCACCACGCGCTTACTTATTGGCAGCTGATGGCATGTTAAACGCACTGGCGACACGCTTCCTCGGTCGCAACTATATAGTGCTATTTTCATCGATTGTGGATGCGCTTGAGTCAGATAAAGATGCGCTCAACTTCTATATCGGCCACGAGTTAGGCCATATTCGCCGCAATCATATAGGTAAAGCGCCCTTCTTAGTCTTCGCCACTTGGTTACCTTTAGTCGGTGCGGCTTATTCTCGCGCCTGTGAATATACCTGCGATCTCCACGGATTACGTTGCTGCAACAGCTTACGTTCAGCCACAAATGCCGTTGCTGTGTTAGCCGCTGGTGTCGAGCAATGGAAACGTATGAATGTGGATCAATATATCCGCCAAGCCAGTGAGTCGAGTGGTTTTTGGATGTCGCTGCACGAGCTTAATGGCAGCTATCCTTGGTTGACCAAGCGCATGGCAAGAGTCCAAGCCAAAGCACAAGGAGTGGAATATGCACCGCCATCACGCAGTGCATGGGCCTATGTACTCAGCTTCTTTATGCCACGTTTAGGCACAGCGGGCGGTGGATTGATAATCTTCGCTGCGATTATTGGTATTGCTGCAGCAGTTGCGTTGCCAGCGTATAAGGACTATCAAGAGAAAATGGGTGCCACCACGAGTTATGAGGCACCAACCACGACCGAAGCCACACCAGCAGCATTGAATGTACCCGATGCGGCACTGGCCATTGCCAGTATCGATCAGCAACATCAAGCACTGGCACCGATCACTGACATCTTAGTCGGTTACTATCAAACCAACAAAGCTTGGCCAACCGAATTGGATGTACTTGGACTCACGGACGAGCAGATTGCAACATTTAATCTGTACACAGATGGCATAGTCGGTTTTATAGGAAGCGAAGCACTCGGGGATTATCAAGGCTATGAAGTCTATCTATCGCCTCAAGTTGATGAGCAAAATAATATCACTTGGGTTTGCAGCAGCAACGGTATTCCGGATGAATATCTGCCAGTAGATTGCCAAGGTTAATCCTGAATTTGCCCAATTAGCTGAAAGAAACTTTTACTGAGGAAGCTAATTGTATTTCCTGAGGAAATAGTAAAAAGCACAAACATAAGTTTGTGCTTTTTTGTTTTCATAATCGCGAAAGTCAGTGATTAACGCTGGATCAGATAACGAATAGTCGGACCATTCTGCTCAATTTCCAGCACTTTATAACCATGATTTTTAGCGTCGAGGGGAATGTTGTTAATAGACTGCGGGCAGTCACTAATCACCTCGAGAATTTCACCGGGCTTTAACTTTGGCATAGCCTCAAGGGTAGCCACTGCGGGATAAGGGCAAGGTTCACCCACCATATCGAGTTGATAATCGGGAATATATTGAGCCATTACGCCGCCTCCGCTAGCAATTGTTCATCACGCTTCGCCTTACGGGCAAAGAAACGTTTTTCCCACAGCAACATAGCGCCAAAGGAGAGCCCCAGCAGCACATAGGTCAGCAATAATCCGCCTTTATCGCCAAAGCTGGTCAGTAAATTAACTTTGTCCCAGTTCGTTGCTAATGGCTGAGCGATATCATCCCAGTAATACGCCAGTAAGGTTGAACCCAACACGTTACCTAAGCCCACCCACCAGAAATGTACTTGGCCTTCGACTGCACGATACATCCAACCCGTTTCACAACCACCAGCCAGTACAATACCAAAACCAAACAGTAAGCCGCCGATCACCGCATTAGGGCCAGCCCACATGATCTTAGGTGGCACACCCAGTTGCACATAGCTGTAAATACCTATCGCACTGACCGCCATACCTAAGATAATCGCCTTCGCCATGTGAGTACGACCAGTGATCCACATATCGCGAAACGCTGAGGTAAAACAGATTTGGGCCCGTTCGATTAATAAACCAAAACCAACACCACAGAGCATAGCAATGCCGAGTTTTGGCGCATTGAACATAGTTAACAACCCCCAACCGACGATGCCAATAAACACCAGCATACCGATACGGAAACGACGTCTAGCTTGGTTTTCGTCCTGCTTGATTGAAGTCGCTTTATTTACCTTTTTCAGTTTTATCGGAATACGGAACATAGGTAGTAAGGTAAATCTTGCACCAAAGTAAGAACCTGCCGCAGTCGCCAAAGCAAAGAACCAAGCATGTAAAGAGAACTGCGGAATACCCGTGAAGAAGGCGGCAAGGTTACAACCCATAGCTAAACGGGCACCAAAGCCAGCAATAATGCCGCCGATCAGTGCCTGAGCAATACGGATACGGCTCTGTGGCATACGCAGTTTGACGTTATTGGCCCAAAGCGCAGCAGCAATACAACCACCAAACATACCGATAATCATCATGCCGTCGATACGATCTAGAGGAGAGCCCTGCAGACCTATCACTTTGAAATAGCCCCAAGTTTCTGGTTCTGCACCTAAAAACTGCAGTAAATGACCACCCCAACGAGTGAATTCCCCAGTAACGGCCCAGAAGGTTCCGGTCAAACCAAAATAGTAAGTAGAAAGGATACCCGCAGCGATAACCGCTGGCATAGGTGCCCAAAAACGGACTAAATATTCTTGTTTAAATTGTTGCCATGTCATGTCATTACCCTAATGAACGAGACTATAAAAAATAAGCGCAATGCGCTTATAACCTGTGTGCCAGAGTGATTGAAGTCGTTCGACAACTTCAATCACAAGTGGCCTCACGCTTAAATGGCTTTAGCTAAGCTGACACACTGCTGCCCCAACAGGCGATAACCGTGGGTGTAAAGCGTTGCCCTGCCATTACGGCAAAAACCGATAAGCGTGATATTGCTTTTCTCTGCTAATTCCAACGCCAGTGAAGTCACGGCGGACATAGCAAACAGAATTTGGATATTGGCACTAGCGGCCTTTTGCACCATCTCAAAACTCGCGCGACTGGTGAGCAATACGGCCACTGGACGTTCCACATTGTGAGCGGAAAAGGCGCCAATTAGCTTGTCTAGTGCGATATGCCTGCCTATATCCTCATAGGCGGCGATGATCTGTCCTTGATGGTTAAGCCCCATGGCTGCATGAGTGGCGCCCGTCAGCTTAAAATGTTGTTGATTATCTTGAATTTGCCCAAGTGCAACCTGTAAGTGTTCGATATCGAATCTGGCATCTGAGTCCACCCGCATCACAGGCTTGACGGCCTCTTCGAGCTGGGCGACGCCGCACAATCCACAACCTGTGCGTCCTGCCATATTGCGCCTTTGCTGCTTGAGTTCCATAAAGCATCGTTGGTTGATTTCCACTTGGATCAACACACCTTCACTGGTGAACTCGAGCTCCACCCCTTTGATATCATTGATATGGGAAACGATACGTTCAGATAACGTAAAACCAATAGCGAAGGCTTCTAAATCTTGAGGGCTCGCCAACATCACGGTATGCGCTATGCCGTTATAGACCAGTGCGACCCGCACTTCATTAGCTAAGTAGTCTGTC
Source organism: Shewanella oncorhynchi (assembly GCF_030848765.1). NCBI lineage: Bacteria > Pseudomonadati > Pseudomonadota > Gammaproteobacteria > Alteromonadales > Shewanellaceae > Shewanella > Shewanella oncorhynchi. The sequence goes on along the minus strand of NZ_CP132914.1, from coordinate 124,731 downwards.
AGCTCAGATGCGTGCCCATGTTCTAACAAGATCACGTTTCTTTCGGTAACCACTTCATGTGAATGATATTCCATAGCGCCCCTTTAAAACTATAAAACCAAATAAAAACAATTAGTTTGATGACAATTTAAGACTTGTATCACAAACCCATAAACTAAATAAGAATCGCCTTGAATCATCTTTACGCATTTTCTACTATCCCTAGGTCTTCTATTGGAAGAACGTCGTCTCCGGTGAGGCGTCCGGATTTCAAATCCGGGTAGGGCTGCCAGCAGTCCTGGGTAGGTTCGACTCCTATGTTCTTCCGCCAATTCTCATGGGAAAAAACAACTCGGCATCCCGAACTTCTCGGCTATTACTGCGATACTTCCTACGGGTAAAACCACTTCTGTCAAAGAACTCAAGCAGTTGAATACTCACCTTACGCCCAAGCCCAACCATATCTTTAAATTCTGCCGTTTCGAGCTTGCCGTGTTCTGCAATATGAGTACGCACTAAGCTGGCGTAGTAACAGATTTGTTCGCTAAGCAAATATCTGTCCTTCACCACAGCAGTAATAAATCCCTGCTGCACCAGCTGGAAACACAGCAGCCTTAATTTGGCAGGTTCTAGCGCAAGGTATTCGCCCATTTCGGTGACCCATACAGGGGCTGTTTGCTGTGCCAGCCAAGGCGCAAGCGCCTGCCAACAATGCTGCGCCTCAGCATCTAGCACTATTTTGTGCTCGGCCAATTGCAACAAGGCACCACGCAGCACCATGCGACCTTCTTGGCAAAGCGTGTCGAGCACTTTATTGGCTAATTCGGGCGGCAAAGCGCTATGGCTCATGCGTTGCAGGCGATTACGTCCAAGCCCAAGTTGGTCAGGATGCTGTTGATGGAACTCGTGAAGTAAAGTAATAAACTGTTGTTTTTCTTGCTCAAGTAAACTTGTCGCTATAGCAAATGCCCCAAAACGGACTAAACCCGCTTGGGCTAACAGCATAGCCAGCCCTTCGTCGGTTAATTGCCAACGCCACGCGATTTCATCAAGCTCTAGCGCCTGAGCTTGGCCAAGTAAAACCACCACATGGGCAGGATTATCCAAGCGTGCTAATTGCAGTAATCTCGCGACTCGTTCAGGCGTACGTTTCTTACGATTAGGGACTTTCAACGCCAACACTCGCCCCGCACCTAAAGTCTGTTTACCCCCAATGTGTCGCAGGACAATTCGATCGTCCTGACATAGGAGTAGCGGCTTTTCGAGTACTAACTCCGCCAGACAGAAGCCTTCTTCATCAGCTTCATTTAACAGGGAAACTCGACCTAAAGTATGATCGGCGCCATGGTGACAGTGGACATTTTGCCAATGCACCAATGACTCACAGCCTAAAAAATCGAAGGCTCGAATGTGCACAACAGGGCGGCTACAGAGCTCGGCTTGAGGCAAACTGCTCAGCCAATCGCCACGCTCTGGCTCCCTATGATTATCGACACCCGTTAAATTGAGTGCTACGCGTGTACCCGTGACAGCCCTTTGGGCTTCTTGTCCCTGACAATGTATGCCTCGCACTCTGAGTTTGGCCTTTTGCCCTGAGCTAAAAAGACTATCCCCCACACATACGCTGCCACTGATCACTGTGCCAGTCACGACACAACCCGCACCTTTCACACTAAAGGCGCGATCGAGCGTCATCCTAAAGCTGCTGGCATCCTCCGCCCGCTTTGACTCTTGCTCACCTAAATCAAGAATATGCGCCTTCAGCGCCGCCACGCCATGAGATGTTAAGTCGGCGGTGCCATTCGCCGACACTTCAAAAACACCACTGGCCTCAATGCCATACTCGGCGAGCAAAGTGAGCCCATCGGCGACAAGCTGTGCCGCCTTGTCACTATCAACTAAATCCCGCTTAGTTAGCACTAAGGTCAAACTGTGCAAAGGTAAGAGCGCAAGAATTTGCAGATGCTCACGGGTTTGCGGCATTACGCCATCGTCACAGGCCATCACTAACAGGGCATGCCGAGCATGACTCACGCCCACCAGCATGTTGTTGATAAATTTTTCGTGGCCGGGCACATCAATAAAAGCAAGGCGCGAACCATCTCGAAGTGGCATAAATGCATAGCCAAGATCGATCGTCATACCACGGCGTTTTTCCTCCGGCAGACGATCGGTATTCATCCCCGTCAAAGCGCGAATAAGCGTACTCTTGCCATGATCGACATGACCCGCAGTAACAATGATCACAACTGCACACCTAAAGTGCTCAACTCGGCGAGGAGTTCGGCTTCACTATCAAGACCGCGCAGATCTAATCTGAGTTGGTCCTGACTCATGCGACCTATGATAGGCCGTGCCGCCTGCTTAAAATGTTGCTCTAGTAGGCTTAAACTGCCGCCATTGAGTGCGGTAAAACACAGCGCCACTGAGGGTAAAAAAGTATCTGGCTGCGAGCCACTGCCGACCTGTGTTTGGCACTCGACTAACTCAATGCGATAACAAGGTTCAAAATGTGGAACCAAAGCTTGCTGTAAGCGACGACCAATCTGCCATAACGCCTCTTGGCTACGGGCAAATTTCGCCATAATAGGCAGCTCAATGTCTAAGGTTTCAGGGTTAAGATAGTGGATCAATGTCGCTTCTAACGCCGCCAAAATCAGCTTATCGCAACGCAGGGCGCGCTTTAGTGGATGACTCTGTAACTGCTTAATCAGCGACTGTTTGCCAACGATCAAACCAGACTGAGGGCCACCCAATAGTTTGTCGCCGGAAAAACTGACTAAATCGACACCATCGGCTAGCATGGCTTGGGGTGTAGGTTCTTGCTTTAGACCAAAGCGGCGCAGATCAGTCAGTGAACCGCTGCCAAGATCTGAAATGAGTGATATGCCACGCTCACGACATAACTGACCCAGCCTTGCCTCCTCCACTGCGGCAGTAAAACCACTAATATGATAATTACTGGTGTGGACCTTCATTATCGCAGCGGTATTTTCAGTAATGGCCTGCTCATAATCCTTAAGGTGAGTCCGATTGGTGCTGCCGACCTCGACTAAGGTGCAGCCCGCTTGGCGCATAATGTCAGGGATGCGAAACGCGCCGCCAATTTCCACCAACTCACCACGGGAGACTATGACTTCTTTCCCCGCTGCCACCGCTGACAGCATCAACAACACAGCTGCGGCATTGTTATTCACGACACAACAAGCCTCGGCACCCGTTAAGCGCTGGATTAAAGCACTGATCGCATTATCCCTGTGACCACGTTCACCTGCCGCAAGCTCAAACTCCAGCGGTGTGGGGTAGCGCATAACAGAAGTCACGGCTCGAATTGCCGCTTCTGACTGTTGCGCTCGGCCAAGGTTGGTATGCAATATGGTGCCAGTGAGATTCCACACGGGTTTTAAGCTGTGGCTGTAATCGTTAGACAGTTGATCAACCAAACATCTGTGCAATTGCGCAAGATCGCCACACCATGTCGGCAAACGGTGCTCGCGGCCGATTAAGCTGCGCGCCGCCTTTAACTGGGTATCCAGTGCGGCCTTTACTGCCGCTTTGCCGTAGGACTGCTGCAATACCACAAAACTAGGCTCTGCAAGTAGGCTATCCATTGAAGGCAAAGCTCGGTACAGAACTTGTGGTGTTTCAGGTGCTTGGGTCATCATCTGTGTCATTTTGTTTATATTATTGCCATTGGTTTATAAAAAGCAGGAAGGGATCAGCAACCCGACTCCCTCCCGCATTTGTTTAAGCTATGTGGCTTACGTGGTTTCGTGGGCCAGTAGCAGTGGGTTCAGTGTTGTTGCCCCAAAGCCCTTAGCATTTAGCTCACTGTCTAACATCAAGGTTGCGAGATCGTCTGCCGCCACATCCATAGACGGCGAGTTTTCGACGAACATCATCTTGGTATAGCCATGACATTCATCGCAGCTTTCGATCCGCACTTGAGCCTTGGCATCATCTAGCGACCAAATCGTCATCTCTTTGTCCTGACCGCAACTGGTGCAATGGGCACGAATGTAATGCCATTCGCTCTCGCACAGACTGCAATGCAGGTAGCGCAAACCAGCTCGGGGCTGATCGACAATCACACTCGCCACTGGATGACATCCACACACGGGACACATACTCTGCTGCGCCACCTTGCGCTGATCCATCCGCTTGATGACCATAGGTGCCCAATGCGACCAATAAACGCCCATCGCCGCCCAGATGAATAAGCTAAAACGGGCAGGCACTTCACTGACATGCCCTTGGCGTAGTGAACGCCCCCACGAACTCAGTTGCTCGGGTGATTGCTGCATCAACAAACGCACTACCCGAGCTATGGATTCATCCACCTGCGGCAACAAATCACTTAACAGTTGCTGTAGCAGTCCTTGCCAATAGCTATCTGCCTCTGAGCCCAACAGGGAAAGCGGAGTCGCCTCATCTTTCCCCCAAGCGAGAAGCTTACCGAAGTCAGCCTCCTGCGCTAACCTGGCCTGTATAGAGACCAAACGGCGACATAGCTCAAAGTAGTCAGCCAGCGGCGAGTCCTTGGCCAATGACAGCAAACGCTGCGCCCTTCTGTGATACACAGCTTGGGGATCTGCCGCTTTTAACGGTTTAAGTTCCAGCGGCGATTCGCTGCCTTGGGCCAGAGGTATCTCGGCTGTATGACTCATTAATGTTTCTCCACGTCCGAATGTTCATCCAACATCACAGGGTGATGTTTGCGGCACCAAGCCTTAGAGACTTTGCCGTAAAGCATGCCTGTAACCGACCCTTCCACCCATGTCGCCATCCAGAAATGCACCATCACAAAAATCAACATGATGAGCGCACAAATGGCGTGCAACAGAATGGCCCAACCCACCACAGTGGCGGAGAAATAGGGCGCAAAGTAAGGCTGCCACATGATGATTCCCGTCACCGTTAAAGTGATAGATGTCAGCACGAAGGCGCGAAACAATACCTTTTGCCCAGGGTTGTAATGGCCGATAGGCGGGATTTTCTCCTCGTTCTCGAACATCACATCCTTAATGGCGAGCATCCAAGCGAGGTCGTGCTTTTCCCATTTGTTGTGTTTGTAGTAACGCACCAACATCAACATCAAAGGTAAGCACATCATCAAGCCCGCAATGGGATGAATAAACTTCGCCAATTGCGGTGTGCCCGCTATCGCCCCAAGCCATTGAAACGACGGATAGAAGAAGGAAAAGCCAGTGAGAAATGTCACTAGGCCAACCGCCACAATGAACCAATGACAGATGCGATCGAACAGCTTGTGACGCACTATCATTTCTTGCTTATCATGCTTGCTCATTTGTCGGCCCCCTCTTCCTGCTTAGCCTCTTCCTCTGGCGGTTGATAACCCGGTTGGTCTTCTTCGACTATGTTGCGACCGACGGTGATCTTATGCAGACAAGCGACGGCGGCAGTGGCAAGAATGCCCATAGTGCCTAAAGGTTTGACCCAGTCCTGCCACAGAGTGAGTGACAGTGGGATCTGCGGGTTATCAGGCATGTTGTAGCTTTCGGGCTGATCGATATCGTGCAATATCATCATCATACCCGTACCACCTACGCCCTCAGGGTTATAAAGTCCTGCCTTAGCAAAGCCCTTTTCCTTCAGTTCTTCGACCCGTTTTTGCGAGTAGAACAACATGTCCTCACGGGTGCCAAAACGCAGCGCCCCTGTGGTACAGGACTTAACGCAGGAAGGTTCCAATCCCACAGCCAAACGGTCAGAGCACATAGTGCACTTGTAGGCCTTGTTATCCTTAGGATCGATTTTGGGCACATCAAAGGGACAAGCACTGGCGCAATAACCGCAGCCGATACATTTGTCCGAATCGAAGTCCACCACACCATTGGCGTGCTGGATAATCGCGCCAGAGGTCGAACAGGCCGTTAAGCAGGCAGGGTCAGCACAGTGCATACAGGCCGAGTGGGTAAATTGCCAACGCAGCTTGTTGCTTTCCATCACCTCATGGAACTCCATCAGGGTCCAACATTGGCCCGATAGCGACATAGGGTTTTGGTAACTGCCTTGGAAAGTACCCACCTCTTCCCGTAAATCATTCCACTCAGAACACGCCACTTGGCAGGCTTTACAGCCATTACACTTAGTGGCGTCGAACAGCTTAGCGACCTTTTCTGACGAATTACGCCCCTTTGCCGCAGGCGTCACCGCTGAAGTACCGGAGCGGCGGATAATGTCTTGTGATGCCATAATCAGATCCCCTCCGCTTTAGTGATGTTAACCAAAAATGCTTTGAACTCAGGCACCTGTGTATTTGCATCCCCCACTTCCGTGGTGAGTACGTTACAGGAGTAACTCTTACGAGTGAGTGCATTATGGCTGCCGTGACGGGGTAACCCGACGGTATGGACTAACTGGCCATTTACCTTTAACGGCTGTAGCCGTTTAGTCACTAAAGCTTTGGTTTCAATGCTGCCGCGTTTAGAGCTGACAGTGACCCAATCCCCATTGGCGATACCTTTTTCTGCCGCTAACATCTCATCGATTTCGACGAAGGTTTCAGGCATAGAAATCGCAGCTAAACGAGCATGCGTAGACCAGAAGTTAAAGTGTTCAGTTACACAGTAAGTAGTTGCCACATAAGGGAAGTCCTTATGGGAACCTAAGGTTTCCTTCACACCCGGTAACATACGTACCGCAGGGTTACTGGTGACCTTGTGTAACGGGTTCAACCCAATAGGCGACTCCATCGGCTCGTAGTGCTCAGGGAACGGACCTTCGGCCAATAATTTAAGGGCAAAGAAACGACCCACACCTTCGGGTTGCATGATGAAGGGGCCAGCGGATTCCTGTGGTGTTAACTTCATATTGAAGTCGCCCACATCGATACCGTGCCACTTACCGTCAACCCACTCGACGATAGTGCGTTTTGGATCCCAAGGTTTGCCGTTGATATCGCAAGAAGCGCGGTTATACAGCACACGACGGTTTGCTGGCCAAGCAAATGCCCAACCCGGAGTAACACCTTTACCGGAAGGATCATGGTTGTCACGGCGAGCCATCAAGTTGCCTTCTTCGGTCCAAGAACCCGCATAAATCCAACAGGCGCTGGCGGTACTACCATCAGCTTTCAGTTCAGCAAAACTACTGAGCTGACGTTGAGTCACGAGATCCTTACCGTTAAGCTCGCGAGCGATTTCTTCAGCGTGCGGTGAGTGAGGATTGTGGTAATTCCAGCTCATCGCGTGCACTGGCTCAGGCAGCTTACCGCCCTCTTGTTTATACAGTTCACGCATTGCCATTAAGACGCCAGAGAGAATCTCAGCATCTGGCTTGGCTTCACCCGGCGGGTTAGCTCCCTTCCAATGCCACTGCATCCAACGGCCAGAGTTGACGATGGAACCTTCTTCCTCGGCAAAACATGTCGTAGGTAAACGGAACACTTCCGTCATGATTTCAGCGGGATTGACTTCATTGAAGCCATCGGCATTTTGCCAGAAGGTTGCGGTTTCCGTTGCCAAGGCATCCAACACCACCATGTATTTAAGATTACTCAAGGCTTTGAGTACCTTATTACGGTTTGGCATAGAGTTAATGGCGTTAACACCTTGGATAATGTAGCCATTCACTTCGCCGTGGAAAGCCATATCTAAGTGTTTAGTAAAGTCGTACTGCTTGTCCCATTTCGGCAACCAGTCATAACCAAAGTCATTTTCAACCGTGGCGTTATCGCCCCAAAAGCTCTTCATTTGCGAAACAAAGAATTTAGGGTAATTTTGCCAATAGTTGGTTTGACCCGGACGCAGAGCAACAGGGGTATAGTTGTGGAGATAGGTTTTAAGATTAATGTCTTTTTCGTTCGGCAACTTGAGGTAACCGGGCAAGCTTTGACACAATAAACCCATATCGGTCGCGCCTTGCACGTTCGAGTGTCCGCGCAGAGCGTTAACACCACCGCCCAACACCCCAATGTTACCCAGCAGCAACTGCACCATAGCCATAGAGCGAATGTTCTGCGCCCCTTTACTGTGGTGAGTCCAACCTAAGGCATACATAAAGGTCGCGGCTCTATCGTGGGTATGAGTGCTACCAATTTGTTGGCAAACGATCTCATAGTCCGCAATCGGCGTACCGGTAATATTGCTTACTGTTTCAAAGTCATAGCGTTCTACATGTTGCTTCATTAAGTTCCACACACAGCGTGGATGTTCGAAGCTAGGATCGATTTTCGCGTAACCCTGTTCGTCTAACTCGTAGTACCAAGACTCTTTATTGTAGCTATCTGTTTCTTCATCGAAACCGCTGAACAGACCTTCACTAAAAGAGAAGTCTTCGCGCACTATGTAACTGGCATTGGTATAAGCCTTCACATAGTCGTAGTTCACTTGTTTAGTTTCAATAAGATAGCGGATCACCCCGAGCAGGAAGGCGATATCTGTGCCCGAGCGGATCGGCGCATAGTAATCGGCCACAGCGGCGCTACGGGTGAAGCGAGGATCGACCACCAAAAGTTTAGCGTTGTTATGTTGCATAGCTTCTGTAACCCAGCCGAATCCGACAGGGTGAGCCTCTGCAGCATTACCGCCCATAATAATGATCAAATTAGAGTTTTTAATATCGATCCAGTGGTTGGTCATGGCACCACGTCCAAATGTCGGAGCAAGACTTGCTACCGTTGGAGAGTGTCAGTTACGCGCAATAGTATCGATTGCAACTAGGCCCAGTGCCCGTGCAAATTTCTGGGTGATATAGCCGCCTTCATTCGGCATCGCCGACGAGGTCATCATTCCAGTGCTAAGCCAACGGTTAACCGTCATCCCAGCAGAATTCTTTTCAATCAAGTTAGCATCACGGTCATTCTTCATCAGACGGGCGATGCGTTGGTAAGCTTCAGTCCAGCTGATACGAGTCCATTCATTACTGCCTGGCGCACGGTACTCAGGATATTTAAGACGATTAGGGCTATTCACATAATCCACTAGACCAGCACCCTTAGGACACAAGGCCCCGCGGTTGACTGGATGGTCTGCATCCCCTTCGATATGGAAAATACTTTGTTCGGCGTTTTTGCCGTTACTTCCTTTGCTGTACATCAGCAATCCGCAACCCACTGAGCAATAGCAGCAGTTATTGCGGGTTTCTTTCGCGCTAATGAGTTTGAATTCTCGAACGGCCGCATAGGCCTTTTCGGACATCAATCCCAACGCTGAAATTGCTGAGGTGGCAGCTCCGGCAGCACACAGTCTAAAAAACTGGCGTCTGTTCATTGCGTCCTCTCACACTCTTGTCGTTATGAGTCTAGTGGTTGCTGTGGTAAAAATGGCAACCGATTGAGTGAGTCCTACTAAAGACCACACTTAATTTAAGATTATCCCCAAAGAAGAAATAGATAACAAATAATGACATGAGATCAAGATCTCAAATAAACAACCACAGAACTTAACTCCAAAAAAAATTTCAAATAAAGCACCAAAAACCAATAAATGATAATAAAAGCACAATTTAAGGAATTAAAAACCAATAAACCACAAAAGACAATTTGTCCAACATGACAACCCCATATTATCCCACATCATAGAGTTATGGTTATTAAAAATGATTATATGCATTCAAATATGCATAATGATGGCGGATAAAAACACAAAGGTAACGGTTTCTAGATGGATAGACAGCCACAAAAACTGACAATGTAAAGATTAGGGCAAAAAGTGCAGAGTCTGCGGTGTTAAACACACCAAAATGGCAAAGACAAAGATCGAGGAAAAGCAGATAAAAACCAAAGAAAAAGGCACAAGCAATCTGCCTGCACCTTAAATTTTGCCTTTTAACGCTTATTTTTAGCACATTGAGGCGCAAAATCTGGGCGCGATAACAAAAGCGCCTCAGTGCAGCCTATTCCCGCGGAGTAAACACCTGTTCAGCCATTAAACTAAAACAAACGCCTAAAAGCTGGCTAGCGTTCCTGCTGGCAGATAAGTGTTAAAGCTCGCTGTATACAACAAATCTGTTGCGGCTTCGATATCTGGCGCGAAGTATCTGTCTTTATCGTAATAAGCGACGACTTCACGCAATTCGGCTTTAGCCTTAGCCACTGCAGCACTTGGGGCTAAAGGAGCGCGAAAATCTAAACCCTGAGCCGCCGCTAACAATTCAATTGCCAGTACACCACGGGTATTTTCGCTCATATCGCGCAAGCGGCGGGCAGCAAAAGTCGCCATAGAAACATGGTCTTCTTGGTTAGCCGATGTTGGCAAGCTGTCAACTGATGCCGGATGAGCGTAGGTCTTGTTCTCAGACGCCAATGCCGCCGCCGTCACTTGGGCGATCATAAAGCCCGAGTTCACCCCGCCGTTTTTTACCAAAAATGGCGGCAGTTTAGATAGGCTAGAATCGATCAATAACGCAATACGACGCTCGGCAATGGAGCCCAGTTCAGCAATCGCAATCGCCAGATTATCCGCCGCCATAGCCACGGGTTCGGCGTGGAAGTTACCGCCAGAAATGATATCGCCTGTATCTTGGAACACCAGTGGGTTATCGGTTACGCCATTGGCCTCTGTGCCTAACACATCGGCCGCGTGACGAATTTGGGTCAAGCAAGCCCCCAGCACCTGTGGCTGACAGCGCAGTGAGTAAGGATCTTGCACCTTTTCACAATTAGCGTGACTTAAGCTTATCTCAGACTCTTCACCCAGTAGATGACGGAAGACCATGGCCGAATCGATTTGACCTTTCTGACCACGCGCCGCATGGATGCGAGGATCAAACGGGCTACGGCTGCCCATAGCTGCTTCGACGCTCATGGCACCGATCACTGAACTCGCCGCAAACAAGTCTTCGGCGTGGAATAACCCTTCCAGTGCCAGCGCTGTCGACGCTTGCGTGCCGTTAAGCAAAGCTAACCCTTCTTTGGCCGCCAAATCGATTGGCTTAAGGCCAGCGATTTCTAAACCTTCGGCGGCAGAAATTAACTCGCCTCGATAGCTCATTTCGCCTTCACCCAGCATAGGCAAACACATGTGCGCCAGTGGCGCTAAGTCACCCGAGGCGCCAACAGAGCCTTTTTCTGGCACGCAGGGATAGACTTCGGCGTTCACTAAACTGATTAAGAAGTTAATCACTTCTAAACGAATGCCTGAAAAACCACGACTTAATGAATTGATTTTTAAAACCATCATCAAACGCACTGTGGCATCTTGCATGTATTGACCTGTACCTGCGGCATGTGACAACACGATAGAACGTTGCAGCAATTGCAGATCTTCGGGCGCTATCTTGGTATTGGCCAACAAGCCAAAGCCCGTGTTGATGCCATAAACGGTACGGCCTTCATCCAACACTTTCTGCACGATTTGCGCACTGGTGTTGATATCAGTAATGGCCTCTGGTGCGAGTTCCAGTGTCAACTTATGACGGCTGATTTCGCGCAATTGCGCTAGGCTCAAGCTGCCCGGCGTTAACACTAAGTGATTCACAGATTTCATATTTTTAGCTCCAAGCTTTTAGTTATTATTGTTATTGAGTCGTTAGCATCTGCTAGTCTTGCATAGGTAAATCGAGGCCCTCCTCCTTGGCGCAGTTTTTCGCAATCTCGTAGCCCGCATCAGCATGTCGCATCACGCCTGTCGCTGGGTCATTCCACAGCACACGGCCAACCCGTTTTGCCGCCGCATCTGTGCCGTCACACACAATGACCACTCCCGAATGTTGGCTAAAGCCCATGCCGACGCCGCCGCCGTGGTGCAAAGATACCCAAGTTGCACCGCTAGCGGTGTTGAGTAGTGCGTTCAGTAATGGCCAATCGGATACTGCATCTGAGCCGTCCAGCATAGATTCGGTTTCGCGGTTCGGGCTAGCCACGGAGCCAGAATCTAAGTGGTCGCGACCAATTACCACGGGCGCCGACAACTCGCCATTTTTGACCATTTCGTTGAAAGCTAACGCCAAGCGAGCGCGATCTTTTAAGCCAACCCAGCAAATACGCGCTGGCAGACCTTGGAAGGCGATACGCTCACGCGCCATGTCTAACCAATTGTGCAGGTGTGGGTTATCTGGGATCAGTTCTTTGACTTTAGCGTCGGTTTTGTAGATATCTTCGGGATCGCCAGATAACGCCACCCAGCGGAACGGACCTATGCCTTCACAGAACAGCGGACGAATGTAGGCAGGTACAAAACCTGGGAAATCGAAGGCATTTTCAACGCCCATTTCAAACGCCATTTGGCGAATGTTGTTACCGTAATCGAGGGTGGCTGCGCCGGCGGTTTGCAGGTCGAGCATGGCTTGTACTTGCACCGCCATCGAAGCTTTCGCCGCTTTCACTACGCCCGCTTCGTCGGTTTTACGCATGGCGGCGGCCTCAGCCATAGTCCAGCCCTGCGGCAGATAACCGTTTAATGGATCATGTGCCGAGGTTTGGTCGGTCACCACATCTGGGGTAACGCCGCGTTTAACTAATTCAGCAAACACATCGGCGGCGTTCGCCAGTAAGCCCACGGATACTGGCTTGCCAGCTTGGTTCGCCGCTTCAATCATGGCTAATGCTTCATCGAGCGAAGTGGCTTTTTTGTCAACATAGCGAGTACGCAAACGGAAATCGATGCGGGTCTCGTCGACTTCACAGGCTAACACCGAGAAGCCAGCCATAGTCCCCGCCAGCGTTTGTGCGCCGCCCATACCGCCTAACCCGCCGGTGAGGATCCACTTGCCTTTAGAGATACCCTCAAAGTGCTGTTTCGCGACCGACACAAAGGTCTCGTAGGTGCCTTGGACTATGCCTTGAGTGCCGATATAGATCCAAGAACCGGCAGTCATCTGGCCGTACATGGCCAAACCTAACTTATCTAACTCGTTGAAATGTTCCCAGTTCGCCCAATGTGGCACTAGGTTTGAGTTAGCAATCAGCACGCGCGGTGCATCCGCATGGGTGCGAAATACGCCCACAGGTTTGCCCGATTGCACTAATAAGGTTTCGTCGTCTTCGAGGCGTTGTAAGACTTCGATGATTTTGTCATAACAGTCCCAATCGCGGGCGGCGCGGCCAATACCACCATAGACGACTAAGTCTTCTGGGCGCTCGGCGACATCGGGATGTAAGTTGTTCATTAACATACGCATTGGCGCTTCTGTGAGCCAGCTTTTACAGCTTAATTGTGTGCCATGCGGTGCAATAATGCGGCGGCTTGGGTCGTGGCGCTTATCCATTGAATTTTCCTCTTTCAACCTGTGGTGCTAACTCGTATTCGCTAAGTCGCTAATACGGGTTAGCACTATTGTTTTTATTGTGTTTTTATCTTTTAACTTATAAGGGTACAGCTATCAAAGTTACTGATTTACATTGTTAATAACGCCACTGGCGTTACTTGCTAAAGGTTAAGTGGCCGCCGAGTTTAAAGCGGCTACCTGGGTGAACTAATTTTGCGAAACTCACGACGCCTTGGCGTGACCAAGTGCGGCGTAAAATCTGTAGACAGGGCTCAGTGGCGGGGATTTCGAGCCTTTGCCGTAATTCTTCACTGGCGATAATCGCTTCAATCGTGTGATGCGCCTCGGTCAGCGGTGCCACTTGGGACAAATATTCGTGGGGTGTCTGCTGGGTAAAATCCTGCCATAAATAATCGGGCACCAACTCGGGATTCACATAACGCTCTTCGACTTGCAATGGTAAGCCCTGCTCGCAATGCACTAAGATCGAATGGAAGACTGTCGCACCGTACTCAAGTCCAAGGGAAATTGCGACACTCGTACTCGCCACGACTTGTTCTAACACCCATTGCTGCACGCTATAGCCGTGGCCACGGTCTTTTATCTCATCGGCAATATTGCGGATCGCCAACATAGACGACTGGGATTTACACCCTGCGACAAAGGTGCCTAGCCCTTGAGAACGCTCAAGCACACCGCTATCCGTCAGTTCGGTTAACGCACGTCGCGCCGTCATTCGACTGCAGGTAAACAAGTCGGCCAGCTGATTCTCGGAAGGCACGCGGGCGTTTTCTTCCCACTCGCCAGATTCGATAGAGGAGATAATGTATTGCTTAATTTCTGCAAACTTAGGAATAGCCAAAACACATCCTCTTAAATTCAGCTTCTTGTTCCTGTGCCCTTGCGAAAGTCATGCTTGCTAAAGGGGCACAGACGAAGGCGACAAAGACACGGGTCTGTCATGCCACTTTCAAACGGTGAAAATAGCGGCTACAATCCTAGCTTGTATATACAAGTAAATACAAGCTAGCTCACATAAATTTAATAAACCGTTAATCACTTGGTTAACATCTGCCAGCACAGCGAGGGGAATACATGTCTTGGGATCAGGTTTGGATTGACGTTAACTTAGCCACAATGGACCCTTCCATATCAGCACCTTATGGCGCGATCACCAATGCGGCTATCGCAGTTAAAGATGGCAAAATTGCTTGGCTTGGCCCCCGCAGCGAACTGCCCGCCTTCGATGTGTTGTCCATTCCTGTTTACAGAGGCAAAGGCGGCTGGATCACCCCAGGATTGATTGATGCCCACACCCACTTAATCTTTGCCGGTAATCGCGCCAATGAATTTGAGTTACGCCTACAAGGCGCGAGTTACGAAGAAATTGCCCGCTCAGGTGGCGGCATTATTTCGACCGTTAAAGCCTGCCGCGAAGCAGATGAAGCAGAATTATTTGAACTCGGCCGCCAGCGCTTAAACGCGCTCGCCAAAGAAGGGGTGACTACGGTTGAGATCAAATCAGGTTACGGCTTAGATACTGAAACTGAATTGAAAATCCTGCGTGTCGCCCGCGAGCTCGGCAAGCATCACCACGTAGATGTGAAGACCACATTCCTTGGCGCCCATGCAATTCCGCCAGAATATAAAGACAATAGCGACGGCTACGTCGACTTAATTATCAATAAGATGCTGCCCGCAGTGATCGCCGAAAACCTCGCCGATGCGGTAGATGTGTTCTGCGAGAATATCGCCTTTAACCTTGAGCAAACCGAACGGGTACTCTGCGCAGCCAAAGCGGCGGGCTTAGAGATTAAGCTCCATGCCGAGCAGTTAACTAATATGGGTGGCAGTGCACTGGCAGCACGTCTTGGTGCTAAGTCTGTAGATCATATCGAATATTTAGATGAGACAGGCGTAAAAGCCTTAAGTGAAAGCGGCACCTGCGCCGTACTACTGCCGGGCGCCTTTTACTTTTTGCGGGAAACCCAAAAACCACCTATCGATTTACTGCGCCAATACGGCGTACCTATGGTGCTCGCCAGCGATTTCAACCCAGGTTCATCCCCCATTTGCTCAACCCTGTTGATGCTGAATATGGGCTGCACCTTGTTCCGTTTAACGCCAGAAGAAGCCCTAACAGGACTCACCTTAAATGCCGCCAAAGCACTCGGAATTGAAGACACGGTTGGCAGCTTAGTCGTTGGCAAACAAGCCGATTTTTGTCTGTGGGATATCGCCACACCTGCGCAGTTGGCCTATTCCTACGGCGTCAATCCCTGCAAAGATGTAGTGAAGAATGGCAAGTTAGTTCACCAGTAGCCTAAGTACATCAATAATAGGTGCGTCAATAATAGGTGCGTCAGCAGCAAAAACGGCATAAGCGAAAGGTTAGATAAGGTCGCTAAATCAAACTTGGCGATCTTATCTGGATTTAAGCACTGGCCCCATTTTCTAACTGTTCATCTTCTTGTTTTACCAGCTTATGCTCGCCCTCATTACAACCAATTTTCCAATAGCTCGAGGTATAAAAATGACTTTTAGGCAATGAATGCGCTTGCTTAAAGTGCCTTCTTAACGCGCGCATGCTATTAAATTCACAGGCAATCCATACGGCTGGCTCGCCAGCAAGCCTAGGTAATTGGGCAATTCGCTCGACCAAAGGACGGCCTTCGGGATCGGCTTCAGGATTGATCACCCAATGCAGCTCGACATGTTCAGGATGCACTAAAGGTTGAATATCTGCTTCACTTAGCACTTCTATCACAGCGTAACCCACGGCATTGTTTGGCAATTTTGCCAGATTCACGCTAATGGCGGGTAAGGCTGTCATATCACCTGCGAGTAAAAACCAATCCGCTTCAAAATTGATCAGTTTTTTAAGTCCGGGGCCACCAATTTGAATGAGTTCGCCCACCTGCGCCGTTTTCGCCCAACTCGATGCGGGGCCGTCAGTATCGTGCAGCACAAAATCCACATCGATTTCATCATCGCGTTGCTGACGGATAGTGTAAGTTCGCATTAATGGACGCTCACCCGCTTGTGGGAATAACAACTTGATATAGGCACTCTCTTGATCGGCAGGAAATCCAGCCAATCCCGCACCGCCTAAGGTGATGCGTAACATATGCGGAGTAATATAAGTCGAGCGGATCACTTCTAGCTCACGTGGTGCAGGTTTATTCATTATGATTTTCTCCTATTGCGTTTTCTGCCGTTAAGCGCAACTCAATGGCTCCTTTTACAGCCGTATCTTTTGGCTTACTAGATGGTCTTTTTTGAGTAAGGCAATCAGTTTCACTTTTAGCGGCAGCGGCATCATCCACACTTTTACTGATCCGATTGGCAAGTTTAATAAAAGTATCGACTTCATCTGAACTGAGCGCCTGCGTCATGCGCGCCACGGTTTTACGTTCTGAGGCATTGATCTGAGTCATGATCTTTTCCCCCTCAGCCGTGGGTCGCAGTAACTGGCTGCGGCCATCCTTAGGGTTATCGATTTTAGTGATCAACCCGCTCTGCTGTAGCTCATTAAGAACACGGGTAATTTGTGCTTTATCCCGCTGCATACGCAGGGCGATAGACTGGGCCGTCGATTCAGGATTACGACAAACCCCCTTCAAGGCACGGATATGAGTGACAGGTAAATCAATCTCTTGTGCAGCAATATCACTACGCAATTGCTTTTTGTAGGCATGCACTAATCTGTGCAAAGTTTCACTGAGTGACAATGACGACATAGAAGGCTCACGATATAGTTGACTGTGTCAACAATATCGATTTTGATTGACTATATCAACTATAAAGGGGCATTTAACAAAATAGAGATGATGACATGCCGATTAATATTTAAGGCAAAGCTTGCACACCCCTATGTGATATGCAGCAAATAAGCACATTTTTATGATTAAATCGGAAAAATGTCCGTTTTTTTATAAAAAAAATCCTCAATGATTCATCTACAACAAAAATGATCTTCTACAAAAAATGATGGATTAACCTATGTCTACACTAATGAGCTGTATCGGTGTTGCTGTTCTGATCTTGATTGGTTATTTATTCTCTGAGAATAAACGCCATGTAAAATTTAAAACGGTTGGAGGCGCATTAACACTGCAAATTCTACTGGGTGCATTTGTAATGTTTGTACCGGTAGGTGTCACTATTATTGAAGCCATGAGTAGTGGCGTCAACAGCGTTATCGCTTTCTCCAATGCGGGTTTAAGCTTTGTTTTTGGCGACTTAGCCAATTATAAAGTGGGTTTCGTTTTCGTGATTAACGTCCTATGTGTTGTGATATTCATCTCTGCGTTAATCTCAGTTCTCTACTATTTAAAGGTAATGCAGTTTGTCATCAATATCATTGGTGGCGCGCTTGCCAAAGTATTAGGAACCAGTAAAGCGGAATCACTCTCAGCAACGGCCAATATCTTCGTCGGTCCGATTGAGGCACCTTCGATGGTGCGTCCACTCGTAAAAAACATGACACGTTCAGAATTATTTGCCGTGATGACGGGAGGATTAGCCAGTGTTGCCGGTGGTACTATGGTGGGCTACATCAACCTGGGTATTGATCCTAAATATATTCTCACAGCCTGTTTCATGACCGCGCCAGCGGGTCTGTTATTTGCCAAGTTACTGTGTCCGCAAACAGAACAACATTTAGTCAAAAATGAAATCGAAATTGATGCGGCAGAGCAGCCTAAAGGTTTACTCGAAGCCATTACCGATGGTTCGTTAATGGGGATGAACCAAGTCATCACTGTTACCGCGTTATTAGTGTCGTTTGTAGCGCTTATCGCCTTATTAAACGGACTCATTGGTAGTTTTGGTCATTTGTTCAGTATTGATAATCTTACGCTAGAAATGATCATTGGTTATCTCCTTGCACCACTGGCATTTTTGATGGGGGTTCCTTGGTCAGAGGCAATACAAGCAGGTTCAATCATTGGCCAAAAGATTGCCATTAATGAGTTTGTTGCTTACATCCATTTTTTAGAAATCTCCAGCACCCTGTCAGATAAAACACAGGCAATTGTCGTGTTCAGTCTGTGTGGATTTGCCAATATTGGCTCACTTGCCATGGTCGTCGGTGGCATCGCTGCTATGTGCCCAGATAAAAGAGAAATTATCTCTCAAATTGGTCCAAAAGTTCTTTTGGCAGCCATTTTAGCTAATTTAATGTCCGGCACGATTGCTGGCGGCCTAGTGTCTTTAATATAAATTTTGAGGTGAAACATGTCGACTCCACATATCAATGCAAATCCAGGTGATTTTGCAGAAACCATTATCATGTCAGGCGATCCATTGCGAGCAAAGCTCATTGTGGAAACCTATTTAGAAGACGTTAGAGAAGTCACGAATATTCGCGGAATGTTAGGTTTTACAGGTAAATATAAGTCTAAAGCAATTTCTGTTATGGGTCATGGTATGGGGGCTCCTTCTGCCTCTATCTACTTTCATGAACTCATGACAACCTTTGGCGTGAAAAACTTTATTAGAGTCGGTAGCTGCGGTGCGATATCAGATAATATCCACTTAAAAGATTTGATTGTGGCTATGGGCGCTTCAACTGACTCTAAAACAAATCGAATTCGATTTTTAGATCATGACCTTGCCGCCATCGCAAACTTCGAACTATTACAAGCGTGTTATGAAGTGTTAAAAACAACGACGGTTACATTTAAAGTAGGTAATGTATTTTCATCGGATCTATTTTATCGCCCCAATGAAAACGATTACACTGTAATGGCAAAATATGGTGTGCTAGGTGTCGAGATGGAAGTCAATGCACTTTATACTCTTGCTGCTGAACATCAATGCCGCGCGCTTGCACTATGCACAGTCACAGATCATATTACTCGTCATGAATATTTAACCGCTGATGAACGCAGAACCGATCTGCACGAAATGGTAAAGGTAGCATTGGAAACAGCAATTCAAATATAATAAAAACGGATAAGTGACTAAAGGTTAGTCACTTATCAACTTAAAATTAAAAACTAAATAAAAAATATCAGCAGTCTACAATATTTAGTACTACAACTTAAATATAAAGTGTCTCGTCCTGAAATAAGCTAACTCTTCATATGCCTGCATGCCACATATCCTTGACTTACAAAATACAAGCTAAGATTGCCATTAAATACCGCAAGAGTATAATAAAGAAATATGATTTGCGACTAACTGTATAACAACGACTTATGGAAGATATTGCTGCTATTATTAAAGCTATTGGGATCGCAGAGATTAAGTATGACAAAAACATCTACTTACTTAGGCAATCAAAGCAAGTTTTAGAGCTTATATTTTGCGAGGATGCTAGCTTGACGGTATCTTATTTAAACTCGAGTGGAAATGAGTTTATTCTTAAAGTAGAAAGTAACTACACTGGTTTTTTAGGCGAAATGGAATTCTTCCAAGAGAACAACCATTCTTTATTTAACATTAGGTCAAATAAATCAGGAGTGCTTTACAGGATATCTAAGGCTAACTTTATAAAAATAGTAGATAATAATGCTAGCATGCTTATGTACATTACCTCCCTAATAACTAAAAGGTATAATCGAAATATGCATGAGCTCATTAGTAACTTAACACAATCGACAAAAGTCAGCATTATCAACCAAATATTAGAAGCGAGAAACTTAGCTAACGAAGAGCAGTTTAAAATATCTTCTACTTTAGGCGCAAAGAGACTAGGAATTACAACACGGTCATATCGAAGAATCATTAACGAACTAATTCAAGAAGGTAAAATTATTAAATCAAAACCATTTTACAAGATAATTAAACCTTTAATTTAAAATATACGTTATACATCATCAATAATTCGTCTGTTCATAATTAAATTTTGACGTATTAAAATCCTTTATCGACTCCCAACTTTTTCCTTGTAATATAACGCTTCAGTCATGTTGAAACCCAAGGATGACAATGTATACCCCTAAGAATATGGCGATGACAGATCAGCAGGCCATCACAGCTTTTATCACGCAAAACAGCTTTGGTTTACTGGTTTCGAGTTCACTGAATGCGACCCATATTCCCTTTGTACTCGATGCTACTGTGGGAGAAAAAGGCGTGTTGTACAGCCATGTTTCGCGAGCAAACTCACACTGGCAAGAGCTTGAAAAACAGCGGGTATTAGTGGTTTTCAGTGGTGCACACGCTTACATTTCCCCAACTTGGTATGACGCTAAACCTGCAGTGCCTACATGGAATTATGCGGCGGTGCATTGTTATGGTGTAGCAAGCCTGCTGAGTGATGCTGAAACTCAAGACATGTTGGACAAGCTAGTGGCGAAGTACGAGCCCAAGCTATTACAAGATAAACAAATTATACCGGATGAGTATCAGCAAAAGCTGCGCCAAGCTATAGTCGGTTTTAAGATTGTGATTGATGAGATTCAAGCGAAGGAAAAGCTCGGCCAGCATAGATCCATTAGCGATCAACAGGGTGTGTTCAACGGCTTAAGTGCCAGCTCCAATGCCGATGCGGCACAATTAGCCCACTTTATGAATCAACGAAATATTGGCAAAGGTAATGGCTGAGTCCATGCAGCTAAGCCTGTACTTTAATTAGCCACTCACAATCACGCAGCACTGTTAATCATTGTCGAATGTAATCAAGTACCCATAGGTCTTCTGTAAAATCATTGAGAAGAAGACTTTAACGGCTTGCCCATATCTAAAACATTGCACGAATGACTAACCGTCAACCAGAAACGCTGCTAAATTACAGTCCTAAACTCGCACGATTAAGGAAGCTGCATGCTCAATCCTGAACACAGTTACTGGCATGACACGCTTAAAGCCATTCGTCGCTGCGGTAGAAAACTCATTGAATTTGAACTGTTATTCACCTTAGTGTCGGCGGGTATTATCGTCCCGCCTTTTGGCTGGCTACTGCGCCATCTGATTGCCAAAACGGGCAATGTCACCATCACCAATTACGACTTAATCGCCTTCGCCATGTCTCCCTATGGCTTGCTGTTTATGGTCATTACTCTATTCAGCAGCTTTACTGTGTTTTTTACCCAACGTGCTGGAGTCACGATTCTCGCAGCATCTGGGTTATACGATATTCCCATTGGCCCAGTGCGGGCGCTGATTTTCGCGACAGCGCGCTTACCCGTATTTATTCGCCTTGGTAGCATTTATGCAGCTTGCTTACTGCTGCTCAGCGTACCTTTTATCGGGTTAGGATATCTGATTTTCAGCGTGTTTCTACAGGGACACGATATTAATTACTACTTGTATTTCAAGCCCATAGACTGGTATCTCGCCTTAACGAGTATGGCCTTCTTAGCGATAATCTATGTCCTTGTTGCCTTATATCTGTGGGCCAAAGCGGCCTTTTCACTGACGATTATTGTGAGTGAAACGACCGATGCTTTGACGGCACTCAAACGCAGCTGGCAATTAAGCGTAGGCAATGAACGCCCGATTATGTGGCACGCTGCGGGTTGGTGGTTGAGGATAGGTGCTTTGGCGTATCCCTTAATACTGCTGATCTCCTGGGGAACCGATAGCTTACTCGATAGGGTTACGCTGACACTTTCGACAGAATTAGCCATATTGGCCCTCGTCTCTGCACTGATTTTTATGCTCAGCGCGGCATGGTCCTTACTCGGAATGTTTGGGGAAGCCTTTATCATCTTGCTGTTATACCGCCAACTGGGAGAAAAACCCGCAGGGTTAGAACGCCTTGGGCGACAAACGGTAAAAAGAACGTCTGAACTGTCGATTTATACGATAAGCGGGGTGTTGATCGGCACTTTTTTAATCATGTTGGGGTTAGGGGTATATGCCCTCAATAGTGAACCACAAAGGGATGACATCCTGATTACTGCCCACCGTGCTGGCGCTGCTAGGGCACCAGAAAATACCCTTGCGGCTTTGCGTTTAGCGATTGCAGAAAAGGCGGATTATGCCGAAATCGATGTGCAAACGGCATCCGATGGCACCTTAATGGTATTGCACGATGCTGATTTAATGCGCATAGCGGGCGATTCTAGGCGAGTTGCCAACCTCAGTGCGAGTGAAATACAACAACTTGATGCGGGGAGTTGGCACAGTGCCGCCTTTGCAGGTGAATCCGTACCAACACTACTAGAGATGCTTAATGAGGCACGCAACAAAATCGGTTTGAACATTGAGCTTAAATATAATCAAGCCGATCCCAGCTTGGCACAGGCCGTTGTCGCCTTATTGCAACAAGAGAAAATGACACAACAAGTCGTCATTACATCACTCGAAGCAAGAGCCATTGAAGAAGTGCAACGACTCGACCCTTCCATTCACACTGGCCTTATCGTAACTCAATCCATTGGCGATCCCATTAAGGCGAATACACAATTCTTAGCGGTCAATCAATCGATTACTAACGAAAAATTTATCGCCCGTGCACACAAAGGAGATAAGCAAGTGCATGTATGGACAGTAAATAATCCACGGCAAATGCTGCGCATGTTGGCGCTGGGAGCCGATGTGCTCATTACCGACTATCCGCAGGAAGCCGTGGAAATCCGAGAACAGTGGCTCGCGTTATCCCCTGTTGAACAAACGGCGCTGCGCCTACGCTATGTTCTGTAAATTCTGCTTATTTACTCAACCTCGCCTCGAAGCGCTTAGCTCTGCGTTGGAGCAACCAAAAAAGGCTTAACACCCCAAATGAAGCGGCTAAAGTGGTCAGCGTTAGTGCAAAACCTTTGAATGAAAAAAGGTTTAAAGTAAAACCATCTAATACCAGTACCGCCAAGCCAAGGGGCATTTGGATAAGCACAGCGGTAAACCAATCGAAGGGAAGTTTAGGAAAGGTCCTGTGGTAAGCATAAAGCACTAAACCTGCAAGCAATATCAGCAAACTCGCATCATGAGCCGCCAATAAAAGATACTCCACACTGTTATGCGAGATGTGAGGCACCGCACTCAACATGTCCAACATATAACCTGCGCTGGCGACCAATGAGAAGCTGATAAAACTCAATAAGGCTAATAGGATACCAAAGCCAAGTGCGGGTAAATATTTCATGTAAGGTCTCTCTATTCACAGGTGAAATATGCTGTCTCGTCTCCCGAAAACCACAGCATGCAAGGTATAAAGGAGTAAAGAGACTTTAACTACAATAGCAGCCTAAATTTCCCTTAGCTATTAAGACCATAGTCTTATGTCTACCACAAACTTGTGCGCAATAAACCAGATGAAATCCAGTAACAAGTTAGTGTTTTCTCAGATAATCAGTGGATAAGCTTTTAAAATTACTAGATTAATCAAATTTCAATCTTATCGCTTAGTGATATTACCCACAATTTGCCCATGTGTTTGGGTGAAATAGACTAGCCAATTTCACCAATAACGCTTAGGATCGGAGTTGCATTTTTTAGCCAACATATTGTGGAGTATCAAAACATTATGGGTATCAGAGCCATAGTCGTAGACACAGCAGGCACCACGACAGACCTAAACTTTATCCAAGATGTACTATTCCCCTATTCTGTCAAAGCCTTGCCAGACTTTTTAGAACAGAACCAACACAATGTATTGGTTGAAAACTGTATTTGTGACACTAAAGATATCGCCCTAGAGCCTGAGGCTGACTTAGCGCGTGTAACTGAGATCCTGCAACAGTGGGTCAACGAAGACCGTAAAGCCACGCCACTTAAAACCTTACAAGGGTTAATTTGGAAACAAGGCTATGCCCATGGCGAATTTAAGGGCCATATCTTCCCGGACTTTATTGAAGCGGTGAAACGTTTTAGCGCACAAAACCTGCGTATTTACAGCTTTTCATCCGGCTCAGTCGACGCGCAAAAACTGTTGTTCGGCCACAGTGACGGCGGCGATTTAACTGAAATGTTTAACGGCCATTTCGACACCCGTACGGGCAACAAATTAGATAAGCAGGCTTACTGCAATATCCTCAACACTATCAGCTTAAGCCCCAAACAAGTGCTGTTTGTGTCTGATGTTATTGAAGAATTAAAGGCTGCTGACGCTGCGGGTATGATGACCTGCCAAATGGTTCGCGACAGCAAGCAACGCACTGGCGAGTTCCGCAAAATCAGCAGCTTCGATGAGCTGCTGATTGAATAATGCGATTGATGAATAACGTGATGGTTGAATAGCACGATAGTCAGCTCAGGCTGATTTAGCCTATAAAACGAAAGCGACCTTGTGGTCGCTTTTTTATTAATTGACTCAATTGCCCTTCACCGCCAGCGGAAACGCGGCCGAGATACATTTTTCCACCTCAAAACGATAACCATAATCCGCATTCTTATCGGGTGTGATCAACAAAATCTCGTAATCATTTAATTCAATCACATTCGACTCGGCAGGCTTTTTACAACGCGAGCGGCCATTGGCTTCAAGTGAAAATGCGAACGTAGCTAGCCATTGCCGCACTAAGTACTGATATTGAGTTCGCACTGAGGCGTAGGCCTTTTTGCGATCTTCCTCTTCCAGCTCGCTGTCATCATTACTATTCTCAGCCTTGCTCGATTTATCGCTTTCAGAGTCAAGAGCAGTCTGAGTTAGCTCTACAATCGGTACCGTCAGCACATCGGTCGCATCCGGCAACCGTCCCGATTTAGGCTCGCGAGGCGCATGCTTAGCGGCTTCTTGGGGAGAGGTAATAAAGTTGCCAAACGAGGTTTCAATGCGCGTCTCTAAATCAATTAACAGGCTCAAGTGATACAAAACCACAGTCGCTAGCACGATACGGATCAAAAAAGTCGTTTTACGGAATGAAGTATGCGAGGTAAGCCGTAACGATTTGACACCTAAAGGTTTAAGCAAAAAGATCAATATTAAATAGATAGGAATAATCAACTGTAATGCCAGCAGCACGATAGCGCTTACCATCAAAAACCAAGCGGGCATATAGAGTAAAATCGCTAAGTTATGGGTGTAATTGAGATCGCTTGCTGAGACCCCAACCACTTCGTTGACTATCGCGCCAGACCAGCCCAAAGCAAAGTTGGCAATCATCGCATAAAACAGCAACAACACAGCTTTGCCCGCCAAACTGTGCCAAACCCGCTCGAACACAGGCCAAAACTCGATGGCCATAGCGATGACGGCAATCACAGCGACCAACCCCATTAACTCACTACTAAAAGCCAATATCAAAGCAATAAGATACAGCTTTTGCGCAAAGGATAACTTAGCAACCCCTAGGATAAGACAGCGCCAGAACTTGCCCAAACCTAAACGGATTTCACTCAGTGATGGTAAGCTGAGCTTTCGCAAGTATTGGCGAGCCGAACCAATGTAACCGATTAAATTCATTATTCTTTTACATTCCATTGAAATAGTAAGACGGGCAACATTTGCCACTGTAATGTGCAAAGCACAGTGATGGCAACTGTGCCACTCAATATCGGTACATTGGTCACTTTGGCTATCTCTAGCCAAAGTCGAACGTTCTGTTTAGAGTCGAATGAAAGCCCTGCAACACCCCATCGCCCGTTTAAATCCAACTAAAATGAACTTGAGAGAGGAAATTAAAGCGGCCTTATGGTCACTTTTGCAAATCGATAAACCTGACTCAGGACTAACTAAACGACGCTTAACTCCCGCTCAGAAAATACGGTTTTAGCGGCAAACATGCCATTAAGTGCAGCAGGAAAGCCAGCATAAACCGACATTTGCAATATCACCTCAACAATTTCCTGCGGCGTACAACCCACATTCAATGCGCCATTAATATGTACGTTTAACTGTGGCTGGCAATGCCCTAGCGCCGTGAGTGCGGCAACTGTCACTAGCTCCCGCGTCTTAAGGTCGAGCCCTTCACGCTGATAAATATCCCCAAAAGGATATTCGATAATGTACTTGCCTAAGTCAGGGCAAATATCGGCAAGACTGCGGATGACTTTCTCCCCCGCCTCACCGTCGATTTCAGTCAGTTTAGCGAGGCCCTGCACATATCTTTGATTACTCATTTTTAGCTCCTGTTGGATTAAATCACAGCAAGCAGCCTAAACCTTAGAGTTAACTCTAAGTCAATGGTTCATTGATGGATGACACAGGCAATGCGGATCAGTAAAACTGGCCCTCTGTTTTGCCCGCCGACTAGAGACACAAGCAAGCAAATAGAAAAGTAAATAATATTAGCTTTTTAGCATTTAACCACAAATGTTAGCGACTGAGCTTAGCCACTAAAATGAGTTTGGTAATAGTGAATTTTTTGCTTAAGGGCAGCCAAATGCTCCTGCTCTTGGCGAATACGCTCAGCCAATTGTGTTGCATGTTGCTCGAGCAACTGCTGTCGCTGGCCAGCGGTTGCATCGCCTTGGGCACGCAACTCGGCATAGGTCAATATCTGCTTTAACGGCATGCCCGTTTCTTTTAAGCGATTGATAAACCCAATCCATTCCGCTTCTTTCGCCGCATAATCACGATGCCCGCTGCCATTTCGAACGACAGACTGCAGTAGGCCAATTTTCTCGTAATATCTGAGCGTATGCGCCGACAGTCCTGTGAGTACAGCAAACTGACCTATATTCATAATCTAACGATCCGCAGGATGGTTAACGCCATCATTCGTGGGCACATTTTCGAGATCGAATGGGTTAACCCCTTCGAGGCAACCAATGTTGTAACCATACTCATGGGGATTGGAACGTCGCTGGTGATGGGTGTAAATACCGCAGATAGAGCAGAAGTAGTGTTTGGCAGTTTTGGTATTGAATTCATAGAGTTTCAGCGCATCCTCCCCCTTGAGGATCTTAATCCCCGCCAGCGGCACAGAGCCAACCATTGCGCCCTTACGGCGACAGATAGAGCAATCGCAACGGCGTGGATTTTCGATGCCATTAGGCAATGACAACTCCAATACCACGGCACCACAATGGCAGGACGCTCTGTGTTTTGGCTGAATAAGAGTATTGCCCACTTGTTTAATCACACCCCACTCCTTGTTTCGCTAGATTCTATAAACCTAAATTCCCCAGCCGCTGCACCAACGCTCGCCATTGTTGCAATTGCGGCTCCTTAGCACTCATCACTGGCCCCAACATATTGGATTTAGCCCGCTTAAAACCACTAAATACTAAGGTGGCGGTATCAAGCTGTTTGAGCGCGGGAGCGCCTTGAAACCACTTGTAATACCAAGGCGGCGTGTCCATGGTCATGATAATTCGCGAAGTTTTATGGCGCAGCAACTTAGCGGGTATCAATTTTCCTTTCTCATATTGAAATGCAAATCCAGATAAAAATGTCCTATCGATTAAGCCTTTAAACTTAGCAGGAATACCGCCCCACCAAATCGGGGTGACAATCACCACATGCTCCGCCCACTGGATATTCGCTTGAAACGTCTGCAAATCGGCTTCGAGTGGCTGAGGTTGACGATAACCATAGCTCAGATTCGGGTCAAAATTCAGCTCAGCTAGTTTGACGATTCTCACTGAGTGTTTATCTGCCGCCGCTTGGGCATAGGTTTCAGCCAGATGCTCACAAAAACTCTGCGCCTTAGGATTACCACAGATCACTAAAATCTTTTTTGCCACGATGAAACTCCATAACAGTCACTGTGACAAATAGCATAAACTCTGCCCCTAAGGGGAGAGTCAAGACCTAAGGTAACAGCTGCGATTCACAGGAGGTGAGCCCATCAATACAGGCATCTAACTGAGTGACTTTATGTTCTAACTCACTTATCTGGCGTAAAAAATCCGCTTTAATACCCAACAAAAAAGTCTGCACTGTGGCTAACTGAGCATGCTTATCGCCTTGTTCGAGTAAATCTTTTAGTTGGGCAAGCTTAATGCCGAGGGCTTTGGCCTCTTTGATCAGCAACAACAGCCTAATATCCGCCGCACTATAAATACGATAACGCCCCTGACGTGCGGGAGTGTCGATGAGCCCCCACTCCTCATACAAGCGAATCGCTTTTATCGACAGCCCTGTTTGCTTTGCCGCTTGTCCAATATACATAGCTCAACCTAACCCTTTAAAGACATTACTCATATCGGCATTGCTTGCCATTATCAGCCACAGTATCAGCTTAGGCCAAGACTTGTCGCAGCAATCTTATGCTGCTAGTCTGGCCGCTTAAACGAGCGTTTTAACTTGGGATTTTTATCATGGGATTTAAACAACAGTTGCAAGAAGGTGTACAAGAACAGGCAATGGAAAAGTTTCTCGCACAGCATCCTATAGTCACCGAAATCCCCGTCGCTTGGGGCGAAATGGATGCCCTGCAACACGTGAATAATGTGGTGTATTTCCGCTATTTTGAAACGGCACGTATCGACTTTTTTAATCGCCTCTTCCCACTAGATACTCTGTATAAATCCGGTATTGGCCCCGTAATCAGCGAAAATCAGGCTCGCTATAAACGCCCAGTGACTTTCCCCGATACTTTATTGGTAAGTGTTAGTATTAGCGATATTCACAGCGATAGATTTACCATGCATTATCAGGCTTTTAGTAAACAGCAGCAGGCAGTAACGACGTTAGGTACTTCAGTCGCGGTGATGTTTAACTTTAAAACGGGCAAAAAAGCCGAGTTACCAGCAGAACTGCTGACAATTCTCAAACAACACGAAGTCGCTTAGGCTATTCAAATCAATAACGAATTGCCAGCACACTTTAGGCCATACCTTGAGGGAAGCATGTATGTTAGATAACGAAAATATCGAGATCGCCATTGAACATCAACAGGATAGACAGCGTTTTATTATCCCTGTCGATGGCTATGAAGCCGTGTTGGAATACCGATTATCAGGCAAGGATATCGATTTTAGCCGCACCTTTGTCCCCAACGAACTGCGCGGTAAAGGCCTTGCCGAACGCTTAGTGCGCCACGGCTTAAAGTGGGCTAAAGGCCAAGATTTTACTATCCAAGCCAGCTGCTGGTATGTACAGAAGTTTTTAAAATAGGCAGATTTAAGAACAAGTTCGCTAAATCCAATAAACAGGGTAATGGCGCTTGGGATCGGTGGAGAGGTTATTGACCACCAGCGCGACCAGTAAGAGTAATACTGAGCCGAGGAACACTGGCATTAACGCGTAAAGAAAGCCAAGTTGATGCACGTTTTCACCGCCAATCACGGCAATCAATGCCGTTGCGCCGCCCGGAGGATGAAGAGTGCGAGTCAGGTACATGAATGCGATAGACAGGGATACCGCTAAGGCGCTCGCCAGCACCACATAATCGCCACACACTTGGTACACTGCGACCCCAATTAAGGCCGATAACACACTGCCACCAATCAAGTTACGCGGCTGAGAAAACTCCGCCAGCGGTGCACCGTACACTAGCACTGCCGACGCGCCGAACGAGCCAATGACAAACATAGTGTCGACGAGGTTTTCACTCATATAATTTGCGAGACTCGCGACCAAGTAAATGCCACAGAAAGCCCCAACCCATGACCACACAATCTTTTTAAGTGGCTGTCTTGGTGGACAAATGTCCTTCGATCGCATGCGGGTAAAATAGAATCTCATGGTTAATCCGAACCGATAAAAATTAAGCGATACAGACAAGTGATCTGCATCACAGTTAGCGGGTCGACAAATTA
Organism: Shewanella oncorhynchi; assembly: GCF_030848765.1. Taxonomy (NCBI): domain Bacteria; kingdom Pseudomonadati; phylum Pseudomonadota; class Gammaproteobacteria; order Alteromonadales; family Shewanellaceae; genus Shewanella; species Shewanella oncorhynchi. The sequence goes on along the minus strand of NZ_CP132914.1, from coordinate 95,043 downwards.
ACCCTTCAGCAGCGCAATTGCAATTACGCTGACCGAAAGAGTAAGCAGACTAAGCGCTTTCACCATTCAGATTAGCGAGCATTTCGCGGATTTCTTCAGGAATCGGGCGGCTTTTTTCACTGCTGTAATCGTAATGTACGAGTGTGGTTTTTACTTCGGCGGTCTTGTTGCCCGCTTGCCAACAGGTTTGGGTCAGCTCGAAGCTGCTATTACCGATACGGCTGACATAGGTTTTTACTGTGACACTCTTGCCATAGTAAGTCGGCGCGATAAATGCCACGGTAAACCCCGCTACGATTAAGTTCCACTGATGTAAATCCAGCTCAGGATTAAAAATCTCAAAGATTGGCGTGCGCGCCGCTTCGCACCATACGGGGATAACAGTGTTGTTGATATGACCTAGGCCGTCGGTTTCTGTAAATCTTGGATTGATTTCGAGACTGTATTCTGTGGCTGACATGCAAACTTCCTTTTTATTATTTTATGAATGGAAGAGCGTGGTGATTATCGCAATGAAACCAACCACCAAACTCATTCATTATCCTAAGCCAAACAGGTTCTAGCCACTAGCCCAAACCTAGCATTTTAAAACTGACAACTCGCCGTTTCTGGGGTTTGCTTGCCGTTAGCATCGTACTTTTTAAGGCATTCAGCCTTACCCATATCATACATTTTCTCGTATTCTAACTTGCCATTTTTATAAGACTTATACACCCCATGAGTTTTTGGGTTCTCTAAGTGATAAATCTTACGGCCCTTAGTGATATGTGAGTAATCGGCAAAACCCGGCTCTTCGGAATAGATGACACCGTTAATGTAGCGCTTGTGGATCACATGCTGTTCATCGATACGCAGCATTTCATTCGCTATCTTGCCATTCATGTCGTAACACACTTTATCCACGGCATAATTGCTATCGAGGTCTTCAATACAACTCACGGCACCATTATCAAAGTACTCGCGCTGTATACCGCAGCGCGCAATGGCGTTATCCCAGAAATAAGGTTCACCGTTCCAGGTTTCGCCTTCTTGCTGGCAGTAGTTCCACAGGCTTCTTAATTGGCCATTAGGATAGAAACTGTAATGGGGGCCAGAGACACGGTTATTCACTTGGTGACCATATCGGGAGAGTGAGTAACCACCATCAGTGGAATAACTGATACTTGGGCCGTATTCCTTACCCGCTTTGTACGTTTTTAAATTTAATAAACGGCCATTGGAATCAAACTGATATTCTTTATCTACAGCGCCATTGGTGTAATAAGCCAATTTATACAAGGAGCCGCTGCTATGATATTCGCGCTGCTCACCGTGTTTTATCGATGAAATTTCTTCATTTTTACCATTAATCACCCCTTCACAATCATCTGAGTAGGGATTCTCACGCATAATACATTCATCGTGCGAAGGCTTAAGCGTCACCGCTTCATTGAATTTATAACTCGTTAGTTCAGTCAGCTCACCGTTCTGGGGATTAAAGCGCATTTGCTGACCATCCAACTCTCCTTGGCGGTAATTAGCGATATCCACCACGACATTAGGACTTGAATACCAAATACTCTGACCATTAAGGCGACCCTGCTCATAATGACGGGTATTAAACATCAGATTATTTTTGTCGAATGATTTAGACTCTCCTTGACGTAAGCCATTGACATAGTTCACTTCGGTACGAGTCCCATCTTCGGCTTTAAATACCCAAAGGCCAGTGCGTTTTCCGGCAAGATAGGCGCCTTCACCAACTTGATCACGGAAATGTCCGCTCGTCACTTTATCGACCCAAGGACCTTGTTTGACACCCTTTTGATATTGGCCTTTGCTGCCATCAGCCTCAAGCCACTCGCCATCTTTTACGCCATTAAGATAAATACCTTTTGCCACTAATCGCTTATCGCCTTCTGCACTGGAGTCATAATCGGGCTCATAGACTTCGTAGGGGCCGTCGAGCACATCCTGATTGTAATGGGCAAAACCAAAGTTATCGGCCTCATCGAACATCGACTGTGCAATCCATTTACCTTGCTTTTTACCGTCAAGATATTCGCCTTCCCAATAAATGGCTTGGTTCTCTGTCTCCATCCACTTACCGACTTTTTTGCCCTGTTTGTAGTTACCAGAGTAAACCACGCTACCATTGCGACCATCGTAGGCCGCATACGGGCCATCAAGCACGCCTTGGGCATAATGACTTTCACTGGCAAGCCCTGCCCAAGTACTCGCCATGCTCATACTCATAAAATCGTAGGATGGGCCAGTTTTAGGGATCACGGCACCACCACTTTTAAGCCAATCAAAGTCATCGGCCTCAAAGGCCACGCTCACCAATACAAAACTGCCATCTTCTTCACTATATCCACTGCGATCAAAGGTGGTCACAAGGCTATATTGATGCTCATTACCTTGGGCATCTTTATCTTTACGAGTGAGTGGATAACGTAATTTATATTCGACGGCTGTCTTCACATCGACGGGGGAACCTTCGGAATTACGATAACCCACTAAGGTCGGCTTGAGCTTAGTAGAACCATCGACAATCGCTTTAATGGCGGGATCTTCAATCGCGTCAACATCATAGGTCATACGATATTGTTGCGGCGGAATTTGGCTTAACACTTTGCGAACGCTACCCACGGTAAACGAGGTTAAGGTTGGTGCCACTTCATCGAGCACAACCTGTAGACGGGGGAGTTTTGTGAGATCATCTCCTTCAAAACCATAGCCCCGTAAATGCTGACCATCGGCATCTTTAAGCATGACAACCACTTCTTTGGTGCCACCTTTATCAAAATCGAGGTAAAAAACCGCAACCACTTCAGCAGAACCATAATCATCAAGACGCACGCCGGGCGCATCGCCATAGAGCATTTCGCCCCACACTTTATGATCTTTTTGATAGAAATTGAGCCATTGCCCGTTAGGCAAGTCCACTGGGCCATGGACGATTTTGTCGTAATCCTCAGCGTCAGCTGCAGGAATGACAGTTAAAGAAGATAACAACACCGCACTCGCTGCAGTGAATAAACTACGAATCGAAAGTTCCATTTAACTACACCTTTTATACCGACGCCTCGCGCCTCATGCGCACCAGTAAACGGGGCGAATTTTAAGCGAAGAAAAGCACTTCAGGAAGTAGTAGATAAAAAAAAGGCCGCTTCTGCGGCCTTTAGCAACAACAACTTAACAATTAATTGTTGTACATAGCATTTATTTCATGGGCGTATTTATGGTAAATCATCTTGCGGCGCAGCTTGAGCGTTGGGGTGATTAAACCCGCTTCCATCGAAAATGCTTCAGGCAACAGAGTGAACTTTTTAATCTGTTCAAAACCGGCCAACTCATGCTGTAACTGCTTTAAGCGTTGCTCAAAATGCTCAACCACATGACTATGGCGCAGCAATTCTAAAGGTGACTCATACTTCAGCCCTTTGTCCTTCGCCCACGCTTCCAGTGACTCAAACGCAGGCACAATCAAGGCGGTCACATAATTACGCGCATCGGCAATAATCGCCACTTGCTCGATAAAAGGACAACAGCCCACGGCGCCTTCAACCCTTTGCGGCGCGATATATTTACCGTTGGAGGTCTTCATCAATTCTTTAATACGATCGGTAATAAATAAATTGCCGTTCGCATCGAAACGCCCTGCATCGCCGGTTTTTAACCAACCATCCTCAAACGCAGCGGCGGTATCTTCAGGACGATTGTAATAGCCGCGCATCACAGTCGCGCCGCGGACTAAAATCTCATCGTCCTTACCTAACTTAATTTCGGTTTCCAGCAAAGGTTGTCCATTGGAACCTGGCACTCGATTACCTAAGGTATTGCAGGTCACAGTCGCGTTAGTTTCTGTCATACCGTACCCACAAAGTACCGGAATATTAATCGCATGGAAGAAACTACCGACATTCACATCTAAGGCTGCGCCACCGCAAGGCATAAACTTCAAACGGCCACCGAGCACGGCTTGCAGCTTGCTATACACCAGCTTGTGCGCCAAACGCCATTGCAGCGACAACCACAATCCGCCCTTAGCACGACCTTGGCCTACTTCGAACTGACGTTGGCCAACGCGCATCGCCCAAGCAAACAACTTCTTACGACCGTCGGCTGATTTGGCGACTTTATCTTGTACGGCGCTATACACTTTTTCGAGGAAACGCGGCACCACACACAAGGTATGTGGACGCACGGCGCTAATCGCCTCTTTCACTCTTTGGGTATTTTGCAGATAGACGTTATGGCCGCCACGGCACAAGACGTAGAAACTCCAACTGCGCTCAAATACATGGCTCAATGGCAAAAATGCCAAAGACACATCGCCAGAATGGAAGGCCAATTTTTGATCGTGCTGGCGTATGGTAGACGCCATATTACGGTAATCCAGCATCACGCCTTTAGGATCGCCCGTCGTGCCGGAGGTATAAATTAAGGTCAGTAAATCATCGAGATTTGCAGCTTGTAAACGCTGATTAAGCTCGGCTTCTTGCTCAATGTTTAACTGAGTGTCACCCGCCAGTAGGGTATCTAGATGCCAATGCTGATTGGCCTTATCGGCAGCGAGTGTCACGCTGGCATCGAATACAATCACATGCTCTAGGCTTGGGCATAAGGCTTGCAACTCACACGCCATAGCGTATTGCTTAGCATCGTCAACAAAAATCACTTTAGCAGTGGCGTCGTTAACGATAAAGCTCGCCTGTTCGACGGTACTGGTGGGATAAATTGGCACTACAACGGCGCGAGTTTTGAGAGTGCCGACATCGGCACAAGTCCACTGCGGGCAGTTTTGCGCCAGAATAACGCAACGGTCTTGCACTTGTACGCCAAGTTCGATCAACACTTGTGCAATTTTACTGCTGATTTGGTCGAAGGCTTGCCAACTCACCTGATACCAAGGAGCGGCCATTTCAAAACCTTCCAGCGCTACTGCGTCTTTTAAAGACTCGCTCTGCTGCTGTAGTAGTCGAATAACATGATATTGATCGAGAGACATAAGAGACTCACCTTTTTAGCTTACAAGTGTACCGCTTTTGCAGCATTCTACCTGAAGGCCAAATAAAAACTAAGAGTTTTTGCTCTAATGTTGTGCAAATGTCGCCCAAATCACGCTGTAAATAGGCTTTAGCGGCGTACCACTCTTAGTTTCACTTACTTGCCAGAGCGAACAAAATTTAATCTCGAAACGTCAACATGCCCTCATAACATCACCTTTCCAGAGGGTTTTCTTGCCCCAAATCAGTACCGCTTGCCCAAGCAGTATTAAGAGTAGATCCCATAGCAACCAATTAGTTAAATTGCCGCCATCACGTAAAGATGTAAGGCTGATAGACACCCACAGGGAATGCCCCGCGACGACCATCATAGTGAGCGTGATATGCAAAACTCGGCGACACATACAGCCAAAACCTAACGTCAAAGCGCAGGCCCAGTAAGTGCTGAGCACCAGATGACCCACTAACTGCATATTCAGATCACCATTGAGCCAGCCCAACAGCAGACTACACGCCAGCATAATGCCGACGACCACATTCAGGAGTCTTTGCTGTCCAAGGCAAAATGCCGCTATGAGTCCTTTTCGACCATCAAACCCTGGCATCAACAATAAGGTTTCTGTCGAGCGCGAGCGTTGCACTCGGCTCCAATGCACCAGCGAACAACTAATCACGCTGAACTGCGCCAAAAACAAGAATACTGGGATATTCAAATGAAATTGATGCGACAACAGCCCAAGCACTAAGGCTAATATAGGCAGTAATAACAATAGAATGGTGAGCATAGGGCCAATAAAGAAATTGGTGGGATGCAAATAACGCTCAAAGCGACTCAAGATACGCATCGATTGTAGATTGGGCAGCCAGAACCAGCCCATTTCGAGACCATTGAGATATACCGTCCTCGCCTCAGCGCGCCAAGGTAAAACACGGCATGCACGCGCAATCAGCATACCTAAAATCAGCAGGGCAATAGCACTTAGCCAAAGGGGAATGTGCTCTGCAATCAATGGGATAAATGGCATTAAGACAAAGAGCAAAAACGAAGCATAAAACCACTGAGTGCTGAGTAAACAAAACCAAATAAAAGTTAAACTCATCACCAAAGCCAGCACTAAGCTCGCTAGGCTAGCCGTCAAACCTAAAGCCAAACAGAACAAGACTCCTATGCCAAAAACGCTAGCTAAAACAGTGACACTTTGAATGTAGATATGGCGACGATAATGGGGAATTAACTGTGCGCATTCATTCGCCATCAGACGTATGAGTTGCCATGCAACCGCCGCCGAGCTTGAGATAATCCCCATAGAAAACAACAGTTCAGCACTGTCATTTTTACCATAAACTGCGGCGATACAAGCTAAGATCACCCCCAGTATAGCCGTACCTAAAAAGCTCACACTGCCGATATCAAAACACCAAAAGCGCAGCATGCCCTTGAAAGGATTCATTCGTGGACTCGTTCTTTCGCCCTTCGCGACTTGTCTCTGCTTATGGTGCGCCGCACTCATCTGTGTAGCTCCATAAACAGCTGCTCCAAGTTTAAGGCCTCATTCTTTAACACACCTGATATTGACGCGCTGTGCTCACCTAGATCCACCAGCACTGAATCGCCAACACGGCTCAGCACTGTAATTGACTCGGGCAACACCGTTTCGGGCACGAGTGTTAACAAACGCACTTCTTCACGCAGGGCATCGATTTCCTTAAACAGCACTAACTCACCCTGTTTAATCAATGCCACATGGCTGGCAACTCGCTCTAGATCTGAGGTGATATGGGATGAAAACAGCACGGCAGAGCCAGATTCGAGGGCGAGATCGAACAAATCGACCATAAATTTGCGCCGGACTATAGGGTCGAGGCTGGCAACGGGTTCATCGAGGATTAACAACTCAGGACGATAGGCCATCGCCATAATCAAGGCTAGCGATTGCCTTTGCCCAACCGATAAACGCTGCACCTGTTGGGTCACATCTAACTCGAAACGCACCAACCAATCTTGCTCTAATTGCATGTCCCAATTGGGATAAAAGCTGCGGTGTAAATCGAGGGCGCGTTCAATGGTAAAACCTTCATAACCAAAAGGTTGCTGCGGTACATAACCTAAACGCTCCTTTGCCTTTGAGGTTAAATTTTCGGGCGTTTCGCCTAGGGTAACAATACTGCCAGAATCCGGTGTGATCACACCTAAGGCACAGCGCATTAGGGTCGATTTACCCGCCCCATTTTGCCCCAATAACCCCACCACCATACCCGCCGACAAAGTTAACGATAAATCCTTAAGCGCCCACTTTTCGCCCACGCCTTTACCGCGAAAGACTTTATTCACTCGGTTAAATTCAAGTATTGGCGTGCGCTCTTGGTCCATCGAATTTCATCCTTTTTATGCTATTTATCGGTACATTACTTTCTAATCTTGCCAGCGCTCATTTAGCAATTGCAGCAACTCAGGCAAACTGACACCTAACTGCTTTGCCTGCGACAACAGGGCATCGAGCTGGGGTTCGAGCAGGCTAATACCCGATGCCATAGTCTCAGTTCGCAACGCAACTTTTGTCGCTTGGCCACGGCGGCGTTCGAGCCAACCTTGGTCAACCAGCTGTTGAATGGCGCGGGAAACTGTCATGGGATTCACCGCTAAATGCTCAGCAATCTGGCGCACTGAGGGTAATACGTCTTCCACTTGCAGTTGACCGCCCACAATTAAACGCACGACTTGTTCGTGTAATTGTTTGTAAATGGGTTCACCACTGCTGGGGTTGACATTTAAAAGTTCTAACATTAGCCTTTACACACTGTATTAATACATTGATACACTGATACACTGGTATTTAAATTAACACACTCGTCCTGAAATGCAAAAAGGAAAGCGCGCATGATAGATAGCATGACACACAGGAAGTTAAGCAACACAGTTCAACGCCTTGTGCCAACTCAGCCACGCCATGGTGCGACTAGTGCCACATGGCGCACGCGTACTTTGAGAATGAGCGCCCTCATACTGGCAATGGCAAGTTCGGCGACGTGGGCGAGTGATGTTAAAAGCCAAGAGACACAAGCGATAGCTGATATAGCTAGGAACATGGCGAATGACACCGACACTTGTTATGTGGAAGGCGTATCCGATCGTCTAAACTGCGGTTTTGTGACTGTGCCAGAAAACCCTAACAAACCCGATGGCAAACAGATCCAAGTGCATTACGTTGTTTTGCCCGCGGTGAAAAATGCCAACCATCAAGAAGCCTTACTGGCGATTGCCGGCGGCCCAGGACAATCGGCCATAGAGAACGCGGCGGGTTTCGATGCCATGCTGAGCAAAGTTCGCCAACAGCGGGATATTTTACTGATCGACCAAAGGGGCACAGGCCGTTCGAATGTGCTGGCCTGCGATGAAGGGGCGCAATCTCCGCTGTCCTTCGATGACAATAATGTCGATACCTTAGCCGAAACGCAAAAATGCTTAGCCAAAATCGATGCCGACGTGACTCAATACGGCAGCCTCAATGCGATTAAAGACTTCGAAGCCGTACGTGCGCACTTAGGCTATAAAAAACTGCATATTTACGGCATCTCCTACGGCACTCGCATGGCGCAACTTTACATGCGTTTATATCCAGAGCACTTAGCCACAGTGACCTTAGACGGCATAGTGCCCATGCAGCAAAGCGTATTAGAAATTGGCTCGGCAATTGATCGTGGCTTCGACTTATTGTTTAAGGATTGCCAAGCAACCGCCGCCTGTAACAGTCAATTCCCCGAGTTAAAAGCGGACTTTGAGCGAATCGACGCTAAGCTCGCCACAGGCCCTGTGATGGAAAACGTTTACGATCCCGTCACGGGCGAAAAAACCATGTTAACCATGACGCGCGATAAATTCTCTGGCTCGATCCGTATGGCACTCTATCAAGCCAATGTGCGCGCCCTCTTGCCCCATGCGATTCATCAAGCATCGAAAAACAACTTCCAACCCATACTCGGCCTATATGCCCTCACTATCGACAATGCTGGCATGGCGATGGGCATGCACGCATCTGTGGTCTGTGGCGAAGATATGCACCGCATTACCCCAACCATGCGCGAGCAGGCCAAAAAATCCTTTATGGGCAGAACCATGCTCGAAGGCTTAGAGGCGACTTGTTCAGTATGGAAAGTCCCCGCGGTCGATGACAGTTTTAGCGAACCCATTAACAGCAACATTCCGACCTTGTTGTTATCCGGCGAAATCGACCCCGCCACCCCACCAAGCTGGGGCGAGTTAGCCATGGAAAAACTCACCAATGCCAAGCACTTTGTCGCTCCTTATGCGACCCACGGTGTGGCCTATCAATCCTGCGCCAATAACCTGATTGCCGATCTCGTTCGCTCGGGCTCAGTCAACGATCTCAACGGCAAATGTTTGAACAAAGATGTGCGCCGCAGCTTTTATTTAAATGCCAGCTCGGTAGAACCGCTTAATGCGACCAGCACAAAAACCACGACAACAGATGATCACGCCAGCACTGGAGCTAAGGAATAAGCCATGATTAAAGTATCCCATCTTTCCAAGCGCATCGGTGACGTGCAGGCGCTGAATGACTTAAGTTTCGTCGCACAAAATGGCCAAATCACAGGACTACTCGGCCCGAACGGGGCAGGTAAAACCACCTGTTTACGCACTATCTTTGGCCTGCTGAAACCCGATAACGGCAAGGCTGAAATCGAAGGCATAGATGTCGCCATCGACCCTATTGGCGCTAAGCAGCAACTCGGGCTATTCCCCGACCCTTTTGGTCTGTATGAACGCTTAACACCACGGGAATACATTCGCTATTTTGCCGAGCTAAGCGGCTTATCATCCAAGGAGGCCAAGGAAGCCACCAGCCAAGTGATTGCGAAATTGCGCCTCGAAGACATTAGCGATCGCCGCTGCAAAGGCTTCTCCCAAGGACAAAGAATGAAAACCGCCCTCGCACAGGCAATCGTCCACAGCCCGAGCAATATTATCCTCGACGAGCCGACACGTGGGCTGGATGTAATGAGCACTCGCCTATTGCGTGACATTCTTATCGACCTTAAAAATCAAGGACATTGCGTGCTGTTCTCTAGCCATGTGATGCAGGAAGTCGCCGCGCTGTGTGACCAAGTGATCGTCATGGCCCAAGGCAGAGTCGTCGCCATTGGCAGCCCAACTGAGCTTTGCATTCAAACGGGCAAAGACTCGCTCGAAGAAGCCTTTATTCAACTTATCGGCACGGATGAAGGGATAGCGGCATGATGGCTCAGCAAAGATTACACCCGCTGGTTTTAACCTTTAAGACCTTGATATGTAAAAGCGTGGCATTTAAGAACATGGTTAAAGGAATGACAGCATGAATACAATAATCGCTATGGTTCGTAAAGAACTCATCGATGCCGCCCGCGATAAGCGCTCTGTAATGGCGGGTCTCTACTATGCCATCGGTACGCCGCTGATCATGTGCGGCCTATTTATGGTGTTAATTGGCCAGCTAACCAGTCCTGATGATTTGAAAATCACCATTAAAAATCCCGATAAAGCACCGGATTTAGTAAGGTTTTTATCGAATAAAGGCATCACTCAAGGCGCAGCCGATGGCTCTGACGCCAAAGACCTTAAAGCAATAGAACTGATCATCAGCACCGACTATGCCGCGCAAATGAACCAAGGCAAAAGCGCTGAGATCACTATCGTGGCCGATAACTCTGAGGAGAAACTGCAGAACTCGATTCGCAGACTCGAGAAACAACTGCAGGCCTACAGCGCTGAAATGGGCAGTTTACGTTTAATCGCCCGCGGTATTGACCCGCGCGTGGTGCAACCGCTTAAAGTGAATGTGCAAGACAAAGCCACTACAGACTCTAAGGGTGGGATGATCTTAGGTATCGCCATTTTCACTATGATCTACTCGGTATTTATCTCGGGGATGAACCTAGCGATCGACACCAGTGCCGGTGAGCGCGAACGTAACTCCTTGGCCCTGCTACTGAGCCATCCGCTGACCACTCGCCAATTAGTACTGTCAAAAATTATTGCGGTGAGCCTGTTCGCTTTGCTCGGTTTAGTGCTGATCTTGCTGGTGTCTAAAATCGCCTACGCCTTTGTGCCATGGCAGGAATTAGGCTTTAGCGTCAACATCACCACGGAATTTATGGCACTGATGTTAGTGGTCGGCATCCCCGTCGCGTTAATGGCCGCTTGTCTGCAACTGTTTGTGTCTTTTATGGCGAAAACCTTTAAGGAGGCTCAGTCCTATCTGACTATGGTGCTATTTGTGCCCTTAGCCCTGTCGATGGCCGCCAGTTACAACATAGCGCCAGATATGCTGCAGTGGTTGCCCGTCTCGGGTCAGCAACAGGCATTAATGGACTTTATCAAAGGTAAAGACTTGCCCATGTTGCAGTTACTGGTTTCGACCTTAGGCACACTCGCCATTGCGGTATTGCTCGCCTTTGGCATGGAAAGGTCACTCAAGAGTGAAAAAGTGATCTTCGGTTTATAGGGCGCTTCGATTGATAAACTTGGGGACGATAAACTTAAACCGACAAACTTGAGGGCGATAACTAAGTCGCTCCCAAGTTGAAAAACTCAATAGCTACGGGAGTTTGTTATGGAAAACGAATTTGTCTTAATGGTGATTATGGTCACCTTCATTATTGGCCTCAGCGCCACTGAAATGTTTAAACACTATCTAAAGGCGCGCCAACTTAGAGTGGGCACCGCAGACGATAGGCACCTTGAGGACAAAGTGACTCAACTCAACCTACAAAACCAAGCACTAATCGAGCGAATACAAATACTTGAAAAAATAGTGACAGAGCCAGAGTACGAGCTAAAGCAGCAGATTAATCAGTTATGAACCCTAAGCTCCTCAAACAACAAAGCCACTGGATTTTCAGTGGCTTTATTTTTTTACAGGCTAGATAGAAGCTTACTTAGCCTTAGGCCTGAATGCTTTGATAACCGACTCATTGCACTCTAAATACGGGCCTTCCATCAAGTCGATACAGTAAGGAATGGCGGGGAACACGGCATCTAAACATTCGCGAATCGATTTGGGTTTGCCGGGCAAATTCACAATCAATGAATCGCCACGTAACCCTGCGGTTTGACGAGACAAAATGGCGGTAGGCACAAATTTTAATGACTCAGCGCGCATCAACTCACCAAAGCCCGGCATCATGCGATCGCAGACGGCTTCTGTCGCTTCTGGGGTGACATCGCGTTTCGCTGGACCAGTACCGCCCGTGGTGACAATTAAACAGCAATCCTGCTCGTCGGCCATTTTGATCAGCGTCGCTTCAATCACATCCTGCTCATCGGGGATCACTTGATAAATCGGCTCCCACTCGCTGGTGAGATAGTCGTTGAGCGTGTCGATAATCGCCTTGCCTGAGATATCTTCATAAATTCCCGCGCTGGCGCGATCGCTGACCGTCACAATACCGATTTTTGCTTTGCTCATAGGAAATCCCCAATGATGTTGAAATGAAACATGCCGAAGTGAAAATTGTCGACATCAAGCATGGAAGAAGCCGCTACAGCTTCGACCTTAAGCCGCAGCTAAAATAGCATAAATGCTCAGGAAAGGGGGCGACTAAAACGTGATGGGGTTCGCGCTATGCTATTGAAAGGTGGCGGGCAGAAAATCTACACGAGAAGAATCCAAGGAAACTCAACAGGCTCGCCTTGGATATTATCGTTAATACAGTAAGGATTAGCTGACCTGCGCTAACGTAGGTAAGGAGGGAAATGCGCCTTTTTGCCCGCAGGTAATCGCGCCGCAGCGAGTGGCAAATACCACCGCCGCCTCTAAGTGTTCTTTACTTTCGAGCCTTTGTTTCAAGGTTAAATGGCCTAAATCGTATTGCAGATCTAAACCTAAGGCGAACAGAAAACCTGAGATAAAACTGTCGCCTGCCGCCGTGGTATCGACGGCTGAGATTTTGGGGACGGGTACGCTAAACCTTTGCTGCCCTGTGATGCATTGCACTGGATTGGCGCCATCGGTGACCAAAATCACCTCAACACCTTGGGCGAGGCAAAACTGCAGATAATCTTCAAAACTCTTATCCCGCGCTAACGCTAAATAGTCCGCTTCTTCGCGGCTCATTTTCAGCACTTGGGTGTAACGAAAACACTGCTCAACCCGCTCGGCCAGCAAGGACGTATCCTGCCACAGGGATAAACGCAGGTTCACATCGAAACTCACTAAAGTCGCGAATGCATTGGCACAACGCGCACCATAAAGGCTAGTGTTAAAGATGGCGGTTTCAGTAAAGGTATTCGAGCAAAGATGAAAGATATCAATTACCTGCCATGGAATACTGTCGAAATGCTGATTGCTGTAACGCATATCGGCGGTGCCATTTCGATTGAACTCAAAGGTGCGTTCACCCTGTTCATCTAAATTGACCAGCACAGTCGCGGTAGCAGCGCCCGGCACTTCGGCAAGATAATCGGTCGCCACGCCCTGATCCGCTAAGGCTTGTTTTAACATAACGCCATAATGGTCCGCACTAATGCCACCGGCAAAATAACTCTTACCGCCGAGTTTAGCGTAACCTACGGCCACATTAGCGGGTGCGCCACCGGCAATAGGCTGATGATGTTTGCCTGTGGCATCGGTTGGCAGCAAGTCTACTAACACCTCACCGAAACTGAGTAATACCGTCATTTCCACTCCAACTTTGTATTCTATATTCTGCATTCTATATCAGGCAAAAAGCCCACTTTCATGGGCTGTTTTGGGCTTAGCATTATTTTTGTCGCAACATCCGCTTAGAACTCGTATTTAAGCGTCGCACTCGTGGTGCGGCCATTAATAGTACGGGCACGGATGATATTGTTATCAGGGATTGAGCCTTCTTCCGCTTCAGTAATACCCGTGACATTAAACAAGTTGTTGACGTTTAAAGACACACTCATGGCTTCGGTCAGATTGTAAGTCGCAAAGGCATTTACTTGGTTGTAGCCGTCGAAACTTAAGTCGTTATTATCTTGAGCATAAGAATCCGTGGTACCGATTAAGTTAACGCCCACTGAACCTTGGTCAAAGTTGTAACGGCCCATCAAAGAGTAGATAAAGTCAGCCTGTCTTCTTGGGGTGTTACCCACCACTTCTGGCGTTAATGCATCTTTAGCAATCTCAGCATCGGTCCAGGTCAGGTTGCCTCTAAAGTCGAAGTCACCGATAAAATAGGCCGACTCGATTTCGATACCTTTGGCTTTGTACTTACGGTCGAAGAAACGTTGGCTTGTGGCTTCAAAGTTTTGCTCTTCGGTTTCAGAGTAGAACGCCGTCGCAAACACAGACAAATCATCGTAACGGTACTTAACACCTAACTCGTACTGATCAACGATATCAACCGCATCTTCCTTCGCCACTGAACCATCGGCACGCACTTTACCAAATAACAGACGGTCGGCATTGGCGCGGCCACCGTGACTCAAGCGACCGAAGGCGGCTAAGTCACTGGCAAATTGATAGTTAGCACCTAGTGAGTAAGACGTATAGCTCCAATCGTAATTCACTGGCTGAGGGTTCGCATTATCGATGGAAGACACGCTCTGCTCAGGGATTGAAATCATTCCATCAAGATTCATATCCACTTGCGATTGCACGCTACCTGCGTAGTTACCGCTCGCATCACCGCTGTCATAACGCACACTGGCATCAAGTGACAAGTCACCAAAACTCGAGGCTAACGCGAGGTAAGGCGCTTTAATGCTGTAGTCGGTATCGTAATTACGTTGGCAACAATTTCCCCAGTAAGGTACGCCATAACCATAGAGCCCATTGTCAGAATACGCCGTGCCATCGGCGGCAACCACATCTAATAGTGCGGCATTATCGCCTTTGACTTCCATCAAATAAGAGTTCCACATCCAGGTCATGCTGATGTTTTGCACCGCATTGTAGTAACCTAAGGTCACGCTGGTATCGTCGAAGGTTTTAGTCAATTTCAGGTCATTTACGATTGAGCCAAAGTCATTCATCTGCACATCAAAGGTATTAATACGCATGGCTAAACCGTCCATCTGACTACCAGAATTAGGTCCATTGGTGTAAATCAACTTAGCGCCAGTGCCAGCAATACTGGTCGCGATATCGCTACCGTTTGCCACTTCGGCAGGAAATGGCGCGATAAAGTTACCGCTCACATCGGAGAAACGGAAACGGTTTTCTACCTGCCAATCGTTACCTAAATCGAAGGATGCTTCTAAGCCGACAGAATCAACCACTGGATTCATGCCATCGCGCATATCGCCACGACGACGTTCGCCATCGGCACCTAAGCTCAAAGTTGACTGGAAATACGCGGATTGAATCGCATCGGATTTCGCATCAAAACCTGGGATTGAACTGCCATCCGAGTACATAGGCATAGGTAAGTAACCAATGCTTTTATCATCTAAATGTTTGAAATACAGACGAACATAACCCTTATCGAATTCTTTGGTTAAGTTAGCTTTGATCTGGCCGCCTTTGTTAGCGTTATAGCCAGCATCGCGTGGGCCTTCGCCCGTACGCACAAAACCACCCACATGGAAACGCAGGCTGTCGTTGATGCTAGTGCCGTATTCAAAGTCGGTACGGAAGGTATCGTAATCCAGCCCTAAGGTGGTAGCCACACTGCCCGAATCCGAAGTACCGGTTTTACTGATCACGTTGATAATGCCGCCAGGGGCATTACTGGCCGCAGTCGATGCAGAGCCGCCACGGATAGATTCAATGGTTTGCACTGTTGAATCTAAGCGTAAAAAGATGTCTGCGTTACCAAAGGCGATATCGCCAAACTGTAGGATTGGCAAACCATCTTCTTGAATTTGCAGGAACTTAGCACCACCAGACGCCACAGGTAAACCACGCACAGCTATGTTAGCGTTACCTTCACCGCCAGTAGACTCGACCTTCATCCCCGGAATAATACGGAATGCTTCGGCCGATGAACGCGGCGTACTCACTTCAAGCTCAGCCAGTGACACACTGCTGACTGACACACTCGAATCCATAACACGAGTGCCACGGGCAACCCCAGTCACGGTAATTCTTTCTAAACCTAACGCGTCTTTCTTAGCTTCTTCCTGTTGTGGTGCGTCGGCTGCCCAAAGGTGAGAACTCACCAACACGGCCAATGTACTTAACAAGAATTTCTGTGATGTGCTTTTTATCATTTTTATGTCCCCACCCATATTTGAGATGCAGCCCTATCTCCCCATAGCTACATCTACCGAATTGTGATTAATCGAAGAACCATCTTAGTGATTGTTCAAGGTCATATTGAACTTAACCCAAATCAACTTAATCGATTAAGTTAACAAGTTAGCAACTTAGCAACAAAAAGCAAGTGTGTTTTTTGCACAATTTTGGTTCACACTCTGGGTGAATTAGGTCAAAGTATTGATTAATTGAAGAAATGTGACAGAAAAATATTTTCTGTCACAGCCCAAATTAGTGCGCATCGAAAGTTAACAAATGACGGGCAGGATCTTTCACGAGATTAAATCCGCTCAGAAGGCACAACAAAATGGCAAAACCAGTGGCGAGGTAGAAGCCATATTTAACATGGCCGAAAATATCGCCCACTAACCCCATCAACAAGGGCCCAACGGCGGCGGACACGGCAGTAAAAAACAGAATCACCCCAGCCACAGAGCCATGCTGATCTACGGGGAAACAGCTAATCCCCTTAGAATTAAGCGTGGGATACATCATGGACATAAACAGCCCAGACAAGGGCAACAAGACGACGGCCGCTTCAATGCCGTAGATCATAGACCCAAGATAACAAGCACTTATCGCGAAGCTAAACCAGAACATCACTTGCTGCCATGGGAAGCGATCGAGCACCCAACCACCTAAAAAGCGCCCACCCGCACGCAGGGTAAAAAAGATCGTCAAGGCATAAGCGGCCAGTGTGGTGTAATCGCCTTGATAGCTTTGCAACAAGGTCGGCATCCACACGTAAATTGCCACTTCGGTGGCAACGTATAAACCTATCGCAAGCGAGAACCCTAATGCATAAGGGTTTTTCATCATCTTAAAGGTGCTGGCAAGGTTAATGGCATCCGTCGAGGAACGTTTGATTTGCGGATAATCCGCCCGATAAGCTAACCAACACAGTACTAAACAGAAGCAACCCGCGCCAAAATACAGATACTTCCAAGAGACGCCGCTGATCAGTAAATAACTAACGATGGCCGGCCCTATCATGGCACCGACACCAAAGTAGCCCTCTACCGTATTCATAGTGCTCGAATGCTGTTTTGAGGAAGTCGAGATATCGCCAATAAGCCCCAGCGCGCCGGTTTTAAAGACGCCAATCGCCGTGCCGACAAAGGCGAGTAGGAACAAGAAATAGTAAAACGATTCCCCCAGCGCGAACATGAAGCAGGCGAGCGCGAATAACAATAACCCCAATAGAATGGTTAACTTACGCCCTATCTTATCCGCCAAGAAGCCTAAAAACAGTCCACTCACCGCGATAAAAATCATCGGCATATAATGGAAGGCACTGGCCTGCGACATGGACAAACCAAACTGGGATATCAACTCAGGAATAATGACGCCCACGGCATCAGAGGTCATAGCGAACATGAAAAACATTAAATATGTGAGTACCCGAATACGGGTATGATTGCGGTTATCGCAACCTTTTGAATCACTTACCATACCATTTCACCTTATCGTTATTATACCTACTCGCTCTCAGCAGCTCAGTGACAGCATGCTGAAAAGGTTTCGGCTTTTGTGTACAGCAGTGAGCCAGCCTCCCCCAAAACTTGAGACTAACTCAAAAATCCAACAAACCACTTGAATAATGTTTCATATTGGTTAAATATACAACTTAATCGATTAAGTTTAGTTGTGCAATCAATTAAAGGATTGCCATAAACCTTTACTCTAAAAAGACAACTCAAGCGTGGGCAAAGTATGAAAAACCAAGTGCAACTGATCACCTATGTCGACAGAATTACCAATGCCGGGCTCAAGGAGCTCAAAGCACTACTCGATGACGAGTTGCAAGGTCTATTCGGCGGCGTGCATCTTTTGCCTTTCTATTTTCCCATTGACGGCAGTGATGCGGGCTTCGATCCGATAGACCATGTACAAGTCGATTCACGCTTAGGCAATTGGGATGACGTTAAACGCATTGGTGATGATTACGACATCATGGCAGACCTTATCGTTAATCATATGTCCGCCGAGTCACCCGAATTTAAAGACGTACTCAAGCACGGTAAGCAATCGGCTTACTGGGATTTATTTTTAACCAAAGACAAGGTATTCCCTGATGGATTAAGCGAGCAAGATCAAGCCGCTATCTATCGCCCACGTCCGGGAAGTTGTTTTAGCACTTACACCTTAGCCGATGGCTCGACCGAAGAGTTTTGGACCACCTTTACCCGCAATCAAATCGATATCGACGTTCATTCCACCGCAGGTAAAGATTATTTAAACCGAGTGCTGGCGCGTTTCGACCACAGTAAAGTGAATCTGATCCGCTTAGATGCGGCGGGCTATGCGATTAAAAAGCCCGGCACTAGCTGCTTTATGATTGAAGAGTCCTTCGAGTTTGTGGATAAGTTAGCCCAGCAAGCCAATGCGTTAGGTATGACAACGCTGGCCGAAATTCATTCGCACCACATGACTCAGGTCGAGATCGCCAAGCGGGTCGACATGGTGTACGACTTCGCCCTGCCACCGCTCATCTTGCACACGCTGTTTAGCCAAGATTGCCAAGCCTTGACCCATTGGCTGGAAATGGCGCCACGCAACTGCATTACCGTACTCGACACCCACGACGGTATCGGCATTATCGACGTCGGCCCTATGGATGGCTTGCGCGGATTATTGACCGAAAATCAAATCGATAATTTGGTTGAAACCATACATGGCAATAGCAAGGGCGAGAGTCTACAGGCCACAGGCGCGGCCGCCAGCAACGTCGATTTGTATCAAATCAACTGCACCTATTACGATGCACTCGGCCAGAATGACCTCGATTATTTGATGGCGCGGGCGATTCAGTTTTTCGCACCAGGGATTCCGCAGGTGTATTACGCGGGTCTGCTGGCAATCCCGAACGATATGGCGCTGCTTAACCGGACTCACGTCGGCCGCGATATTAATCGCCCTTATTTGAATCGTGAAAAAGTGCAGCAAGCCATGCACAAACCTGTCGTTAAGGCGCTAACGAAGCTGATTAAACTGCGCAATAGCAGCTCAGCCTTCGATGGCCGCTTTACAATGGCATCGGCAGAACGCACATTAACCTTGTCTTGGACAGCGGCCGATTCGCAGGCGAGCCTCACCCTCGACTTTGCCAATAAAGATGGCCAAATCATCCTTTTAGATAAGCAAGGTAAAGAGACACAAGTGTCGTTATCAAGACTGCTGGCTCAAGCATAAGCTTGCGTTCCTGTTCGGGCTTGAGCTTAGGTTTAAGTTCAAGCTAAGCGACATAGTTTTTAGATAGCAAAAAGGCGCATTGAATGCGCCTTTTTTAGTTAAAAGATGTAGCGATTAGCAGCTCTTACCGAGGCGTAATTCATAGCCCAAAACTTCCGCATGCACCGCATCACTGACAAACATTTGCGCCGCTTTTCGGCCCTTCTGCTCAGAGTATTGATAGACGGTCGTTAACGGCGGATTTGAACGTGTGCCTTCATCTATGCCATCAAAGCCCACGACTCGCACATCTTCGGGAACACTCAGCCCCATGGCCTGCGCCTCACCGAGCACACTCAAGGCGATTAAGTCACTCATACATAAAAATACATTCGGCCGCGGAGTCGAGTTCAGCGCTTCTTTTGCCGCTATCGCCGCATAGTCGGCATTGCTCTCGGGGATATTCCAAATGCGGTCCGGCCCCAGAACAACGCCCACTTCTTCAATCGCTTGCAAGTAACCCTGTAATCTTTGATGGGCAACAGAGGTGTCGATTTCTAACAAATTCAAATCATAAACACGGCAAGTTAAGTGGGTATCGAGCAAACGTAACCCTAAAATGGCGACATTGTCTGCGGGCGATTGCAATGCCAGTTTTGCCACTTCATAGGCGGCTAACTTATTGTCTATGCTCACTGATGCATTGCGGTGGATATCAAAATCGACCGTGACGACCTTTTTCTTTACCTGCTTTAACTGCTCGGCTAACAGGGCATTGCGCGGGCGACCATAACAAATAAAACCATCCACAAAGTCGGCCACCGCATTCACGCTGTCTGAGCTGCCCGAAAACAGCAGCAAATTGAGTTTTTCTTGCTCCAAGACAGAGGCTACGCCCTTCATAAATTTACTGGCGACGGGATCGGACACCATGTATTCCACGCTGTCCGACAGCACCAAGGCAACAGTATCAAACTTGCCCTTACGTAGGGATTGAGCCGCTTTATTTGGTCCGAAATAACCCAACTTAGTGCAAGCCGCTAAAATTTCATTACGACGTTTTTCAGATAATTGATCGGGGCGATTAAACGCGTTAGATACAGTGGCATTAGAGACACCCAACTCATTGGCTATGCTCTTTAGGGTCCAGTGTTTTGTTATTGTCATGCTTATGTCCTGGAATCGAATAAGGCCACAAAAATACGGCTCAGCGCAAATAGTACACGGCTTAAATGGGTCGTGCACCTGCAAATCTAGGCTTACTGCGCAGTTTCGTTATCATGATCTTTTAATGCCGTCGCAGGGGATAAAAAACCAACTATCGCGGCGCACAATGCCACACCCGCAGCGGCCATAAATCCATATTGGAAGGCGTGATGCACCACCTCTGTCGGCAGAGTTTTAATGGTGGCGATGCCAAGCTCTGAACCCTTGAGTGGTAGCAGACTATAAAGCAGCACACTAAATAACGCAGTGCCGATAGCGGCGCCCATAGAACGACACAGCGACACCATGGCCGTGACTTGACTGAGTCGCGCCTTGCCCGACACGCTCTGCACCACGAGCTGCACACTCGGCATCACAGTCCCTAGCCCTATCCCAACCAACACACCTAAGCCGCCGATCACATTGGCATTAGGCGGCACAAAACTAATCAATAACAAGCCGATAAAAGCTAAGCTCATGCCAAAGGTCGGTAACCACTTAGGCGCGACATCTTTGCTTAACAGTCGGCCCGCAATCGTCGAGCCAGTGACGATACCGAAGGTCATAGGCAAGAGCAGCAAACCGGTTTTGGCGGGATTAGTGTGTAAGCCCACCTGCAGATAAATAGGCAGGAAGAAAATCATCGCAAACAAACAGGCCGCAAACAACGCCGCCGTCAACAGTGGCATATACACGGCCTTCTTCGCCAGTAAATCTAACGGCAGAAACGGGCTAGCCAATCGCCGCTCCCACAATAACAAGCCTAAAATGCCGAACACCACAAAAACGGCAAAGCCTAAGCTGGTCACAGAAAGCCAAGCAAACTCTTGCCCCGCCATAGATAACCAATACAACAGCGCGGTGATAATAGCCGGAAACAAGACCACGCCCACTAAATCAAACTTGCCTTGGCGAACGGGTTTAACGCTGCGCTTATGTAAGCCATTGAGCCGCCATACGGCCAGCATAGCCAGTGGAATATTCGCCCAAAACAGCCAATGCCACGAATAGGCATGCACCACAATACCGCCAATCACAGGGCCGCCAACACTCGCTAGGGTAAACATAGCAGCAAAATAGCCTTGGAAACGCGCCCGCTGCCGAATGGGAACTAACTCGCCAATCAAGGATTGAGACAAACTCATCAAGCCGCCACCGCCCATGCCCTGCAAGATACGTCCAGCGATCATGTGGTCCATAGTACCCGCACTCGCCGAAACGATGGAGCCCAGTGCAAAAACCACTAAGGCGATCATCAGGATTTTCGCGCGACCGAAGTTATCCCCTAACCAGCCATAAATCGGTACAGAAGCGGCCATCGCCAGCATATAGCCGATAGTGATCCACGAGGCTTGGCGCAGACCGCCAAGATCTTCAACTATGGCAGGCGTCGCCGTCGCGAGTAAGGTTTGATCAACCGCGGCCAAAAACATGGGCAAGAATACGGCGGAGAAAATGGCGAGAAAAACAGAAGTAGGTAAAGGGTCACTCTGGGATAACGCAGGCTCTAAGGACATATTGTCTCCGCTAACTTATAAGCCCAAGTGCATAAAGAAGATATGTTAAATCCGCCGTGCATTCCAATACTTAGACGCCCAATAACTGTTGTGCAGGCTCGAAATCTTCACCCCTTGGCTAGTGGAAACGTGGAGAAAATTATCGCCTCCTACATAAATGCCGACATGGTGTGTGCTCCAGCCCGTCTTGAAAAATACCAAGTCCCCCTTGCGCAGTTGATTTCTCGGCACGGGTTTACCTAAGGCTTGTTGCTCTTCGACTGTGCGCGGTAAGGTCATACCCAACATCTTCTGATAGGCGACAGACACAAAGGCCGAGCAATCTATGCCACGCTTAGTGCCACCACCAAGGCGATAAGGCACTCCGCGCCATTCAGAATGCAGTTCGGAGATATTGCTATCATTCCAAACCGTAGCGGGTTCAACTTGCTTTACCACAGGCTTAGGTTCTGGCGCGCTAGCACAAGCGCCAAGGCCTAAGGCTAAGATAACTATCAATAATCGTTTCATAGCTTCAAACTCATTGCAGGCAGATTTCACAGTAACGTAATTTTGAGTTTTTATCAGGTAAATTCAGGGCGGCTGGGGAGCAAAACGCCCCAACACCCGCGCACTCTAGCAGACTAATATAACCTAAAGCTTAAAACTATAACGCCGTCCACAATAAACGCACACCCACCAGCACCATTAAAATCAAGATGATGCGTTTAAATAAACTATCGTCAATTTTATCTTGAATGAACAAACCTAACTTTACCCCTAACCATGCAAGCGGCACCAATAACAGAGAAACGATAATATTCTCTTGGTTGATCTGCCCAAGCAAACTGTAAGGAACAAGTTTAACCAGATTCACCACCGCAAAAAACACCACGGCAGTGGCTAAAAACTCTGCCTTGGCTAAGCGCAACGGCAACAAATAAGCGTTGAGTGGCGGCCCGCCCGCATGGGCAACAAAACTCGTAAATCCGGCGGTTAAGCCACACAAGCGCCCAACCAGAGGTGAAGGTGATGCTTGAGTTTTATCCCCAAGGATCAAACCATACAAACCAAAACCTAAGGACACACAGCCTAGAATCACCCGTAAGTAATCTTCGTTTAATCGATCGAACAACAGATAAGCGATAAAAATTCCCACAATCGCCGCGGGTAAGAGGATCCATAAATGACGCGGATTATGTTGCCCCCACCAGGAACGAACACTTAAAAAATCCATATAAATCAGCAGTGGTAACATGACTGCCGCCGCTGTAGCAGGGCTAATGGCCAGCGCCAATAGCGGGACAGTTAAGCCGCCCACGCCACCCGCAAAACCGGATTTAGAAATCCCAGTAATCAATACTGCGGGTATCGCCACCAACCAAAAAAGAGGGTCCGTTAACATCAACACATCCTGAATAACGCTTTAAAGGTTATCAAGTTACCTGTTGTTGGTGTGATAAAAAAGAGGCAGCACAGAGCTAACATCAAAAGTGCAATCACATAGATAAGTCAGCGAGCCTTAAATGAATAACAACCTCGCCCATAAAATACGGGATAAAAAGTAAAAAATCCGCAGTCATTTGGCTGCGGATTTTTTATGTTAGCTTTTGGCTAAAGAGGAAAAGCTTAGCTTGCGCCTATGCAGATTCGGCCGTCATATTCACTAAGCGAGGCGTACTCTTAGTCGCTCTCTTAGCTGACGCAGGAGTTTTGGGCTCTGGCATACGAATGGTTAATGACATGACTAACGCCACCACCAGCAACACTAAAATCACATTAAAGGTTGCAATAAAGCCACCAAATAACGAGGCGACAATCGAACCGATAATGCTGCCGATACCGAAACCTAAGTAGATAACCCCATAGTTTTTAGTCAGGTTATTCAGGCCGAAGAAGTCGCTCACCAATGAAGGATAAACAGTGATAGTACCGCCAAAACTAAAGGCAACGCAGGCAACCGCAACGAAGAACAGGTTAGCATTCAAAGGAATGAACAACAGTAACACCATACCGACTAAGGTGATGATCTGCGCCAGTGAAATAACGCGAATGCGGGGGATTTTGTCCGACAGTATACCCAGCACTAAACGACCACTGAGGTTTGCCATAGCAATCACAGCAACAGCATTGGCGGCGACCAGTACAGGCAAGTCGACCATCTTCTCACCGATATCTTTAGCCACACCAATCACATACAAACCACTCATACAGGCAGACAGGAACATCAGCGCTAGCATCCAGTATTGCGGCTTACGCATGGCTTCTGCGAGGGTGAAGTCGCGGCTTTCGGCTTGCTGACTTGCGGCAGATTGTGCAGGCGCATCTTTCATCAACATACCGCCACACAAGACCAACGCCATGGCGATCAGGCCCCACAGTTGGAAGGTGGTTTCAAGGCCAGTGTTTTCGAGTAACAGCACGTTAATGTATTTAAATCCGAGGCTACCTAGACCATAAGCACCAATCGCTAACGCCGAAATCAGCCCTTTGCGTTCGGGGAACCACTTCACGCAGTTAGACAAGGTCATCAAGTAGCCAGTGCCATCGGCAAAGCCCACTAAAATCCCTGCGCACAGGTAAAGCATCATCAAGTTACTGGCTTGAGCAGTGAGTAAGAATCCAACGCCGAGTAACAGGCCTGCGCCTAAGGTGACATTACGTACGCCAAAGCGTTCCTGTAATTTGCCCGCCATGGAAGATGCCATGGCCAAAGACAAACTCAGCAAACCAAACACAAATGCCACTTGGCTGACGGGTTCGTCGAGCTTAACGGCCAACTGCGCATTGAACAGGCTCCAAGTGTAAACTGAGCCGAGTGCAAACTGGGTGATAATAGTACCAACTAAGGTCAGGTACCGAGTACGGTTCATCTCTTTAGTCATGATGCATCTCGCTTTAGGGGATCAGGAATTGAGTCCACTATAAGAGAGATGCGATTCGCGCCGATCAATTAAGGCATGAAATACAGATCTGCAGGAATGAATGACAATTACAGCCTCATCAGCTGTCGAAAAGCCTTAATATTACTACGGCTAACGGGCACCTCGAACGACAAATCATGCAACCTAATCAGGTAAGTACTATTGAACCAAGGCACGATTTCGCGGATCTTGTTGATATTGACGCAATAGGAACGGTGACAGCGGAAAAAGCCCTCGGCGGGCAAGCGGCTGACAAACTCACTGATGGTCATCTGCATCACATAACGGTCGGTGCGGGTGTACACATAAGTGAGTTTTTCATCGGCCTCGGCATAATAAATTTGCTCGCAGGGCGTGACGATAATCCGCTCACCTTTGACTAAATTCACGGTTCGACTAGTGTTGCTCGCGGCCTCATGTTGCGGCTTTGGTGCTTGCCGCCCCACCTGTTCAATCTTCTGCAATAAGCTGATGATCCGCGGTTCATTGTAGGGCTTGAGAATATAATCGAAGGCTTCGAGCTCAAACGCTTCTACTGCAAATTCTTTATAGGCAGTCACAAACACCACATGGGGAGGATGGGTCGATTTATGCAGATTCTTCGCCAACAAAAGGCCGTCGATGGACGGTATTTGGATATCCAAAAACACCACATCGACCTCGTGATCCTGCAAATATTTAAAGGCCTCTAAGCCATCCTCGAAGCTAGCCACTATGTCTATCTCACTGTGGCTCTTCACTAAATACTCTAGCTCCTCACGGGCAAGATATTCATCTTCAACTATGATGGCTTTTAACATACTTGCGCCTCATTTTCCGGTAAGTAAAAACTGACTTCAGTCCCCGGCTCGAGCCGTTTAAGCTGCAAACCTTCGCCGTACAATAACTTCACTCTCTGGTGCACATTCATCAGCCCGATACTGCTGCTTTCTACACGGCCAGCAGCTACACCATCAATCACCTCTTGGCGGATCCCATAGCCAGTATCGCGCACGGCGACGCGAATGCCTGCATCGAGTTTTTTCACTTCTATCGTCACTCTACCCGGTGCACTACGCGGCTGAATGCCGTGCAAAATCGCGTTTTCCACCAGCGGCTGTAACAAGAGGCAAGGTACACAAAAATGCACATCGTCGACATCGAAGATCACTTCAAGCTTGTCGCCAAAGCGCGCCTGCTCAATCGCCACATAATCACGGACTTGTTTCACTTCTTCTTGGATATCAATCAGCTCATCGCCTTTAGCCAAGTTATAGCGCAGATAATCGGCCAGATTAGCAATCAACTGTCGCGCCTGCTGTGGCCGAATACGGATCAAAGAAGAAATCGCATTGAGGGCATTAAATAAAAAATGTGGATTAATCTTGCTCTGCAACGCCGTAAACTCCGCCTTGCGGGTCATCTCTTGCAGTTGCTCGATACGCGACACTTCCATCTGGGTCGAAATTAGCTGCGACAAGCCCACAGCCATCTCCCGCAACGAGCTAGTGATACGATAGGTATTGCGATAGTAAATCTTCAACGTGCCACTCACAGTGCCGTTTTCGCGCAGCGGGATTATTATGACCGAATGAAAATCCGATAAATGATATTGGCGTAAGTCATTGTTAATAATGTTTTGATCTTGCTCTATCGCCCTTTGAGTCATTTCGCTAATCGCTTGATGACCATCGACCTCGTAGTAATCTTTACCAACGCCCATATAGGCTAATACATCGCGAGTATCGGTAATCGCCACGGCATCGGCATGGATTTCATTACGGATCACAGCGCACACTTGCTCTAAGGCATGGCGGTCAATCTTGCGGAAAAAGGGTAAGGTTTTATTAGCAATATCCAGCGCGAGCTTGGCCTGCTTAGCGGCAATCAACTCTTTCTCATCGTCGAGGTCCTGCACTAACTTAATAATCAGTCCGATACACACAGTGCCCGCAATCATGGGATAGGCAATGTGACTCACTATCTCAACGCCCACCTCGTGTGGCTCTGTCAATAACCAAATCAACAACATGGTCAGCGTTTCGCACAACATGCCCGCCGCAATGCCATAAATCCACAACTTAGATTTGGGACATTTGTAATAAATCCACGTCGCCATAAGGCCGGCAATAATGCTAGCGATTAAACACGGAATAGAAGTATCACCATCCATATCAATAAGATATCGATGCAGCCCCGACAGCACGCCCGCAGGAATACCAACCCAAGGGCCAAATAGAATCCCGCCAGAAATAATTGCGATAATACGCACGTTGACCAACGCGCCTTCAACCTCAATGCCGGTATAAGTACTAAACACTGCAAATAAGCAAAATATCGCCGCCACAGAAACCAACTCTGCGGGGGTATGATTACGCTTTTGGAATAAACGCTGAAACGGTCGAGTGCGAGTTAAAAAGAACAAGGTCATCAGCATCAAGGCCGCCCGTTCAAATACCGCCAGTAACATCATTTGATTTTCGAGCACGCTTTCTCCTTGATCTATCACGCTGAATCACAGCCCAACGTTATATTTACCAATGATATATTTATGAGTGTTAAGCCTGTACGCTGAATGGATTAGGGTGAAGACAGGCTTTGCCGCCAACACAAGCTCCCATAAAAGATAGACTCGATTTTGCAGATCCAACGTAAGACATGGATGATAAAAACCACCGAGCCCCAAACTTGTCAAACACTCGTATTTAGGCTCGAGTAAAACATCAAACGCTAATGCCCACATAAATACAGGCTTGCTAAAGTAAAGGACAGATAAAAGTCCCATTCACGCGGGCTCAGTCACACATTCGTACTTGAATTAGGCTATCAAAGGCTATCGAAGGGCAATTTGAAGATCCTAAAACACGTTAAGTTAACCACTAAAAAGTGCAGTTGCCCTCTATCAGGTCACTGCCACAATTTGCAAAATCGACTGGAATACCCGAAGCTAAAACCTTCGGCTCGAATGCAATATGAGATCACCCCCATGCGAGATTCTAGGTTCACACTTAGCTGCGCTGAACCGAGCCAAACTGAACTGAGCATGCCCTAGTAATGGAATAAGGAGCGAACATGAGTGAACTACAAGCACAGTTTTATGGTGGCCCTAAGGAATGTCCTATTGAAAATGGCCGCATTCAAGCTCAACGGATTGCCCCAAAAATCAGTGATGTCGGCGGCATACCTGTCGCACGGGCTATTCCACAAAAAGAGCGCCGCCTTATCGGCCCTTGGTGCTTTCTCGACCATATTGGCCCAATCACCGACGGCCCGCAGTTAAACGTCGGCCAACATCCACACATTGGATTGCAAACCTTTACTTGGATGCTCGAAGGCGAAATCATGCACAGGGACAGCCTCGGCAGTGCTCAAGTGATCCGCCCAAAACAAGTTAACCTGATGACAGCCGGACACGGCATAGCCCACACCGAAGAGTCGATAGCGGGTCATCACACTATGCACGCAGCCCAACTATGGATAGCCTTACCACTAGAGCACAAAGATACCACTCCGAGATTCGATCACTATCCCGAGCTACCGGCTTGGCACGAGTCAGGCGTCGAATTCACCCTACTGATTGGCAGTTGGCATCATAAACAGGCGCCCACATTACACTTCTCACCTATCGTTGCCATAGATCTGTTTGCCGCCCATGACGCTGAACTCACTCTGAATCTCGACCCTAGTTTCGAATATGCCCTCATGCCACTGGAAGGCCGCTTCCAAATCGAGGATGACAGTTTTGATAATAACCACCTCGCCTACCTTGGCATGCTACGCGAAACCATCACCATAAAACTCGAGGCGGGTTGTCGCATACTGCTAATTGGCGGCGCGCCATTGGCTGATCCTGTCAGCATTTGGTGGAACTTTGTTGGCCATAGCAAAGATGAAATAGTCAAAGCACAGGCCGATTGGGAAGCCGAAGATCCCCGCTTCGCCGCCGTTACTGGCTATAGTGGCAAACGCTTAGTGCCCCCACCAATACCTTGGTGATGCTTAGCTCAATGACGGGCAAGTCAATGATTCAGGGTTAGTGGTGGATAAGCGCTTTGGCAACATACGTAAGGGCCTGCGCCAGGGTTAAGGCTTACAACATAAGTGTATGCGGTAAGCCTTATCATTTACCCAAAGTGTGATGTGAACAAGCTCGATTTGCCTAAGCTAAGTGCAAGCTAAGCCACTCACAAGGTTACAAATTTTACGACATTTTTACGCGCTATCTTAAAATGCCTTTGCTAAAGTACAGGCACTTTCTTTATATGCGTCTTTCTATTCATGACTTCATCCATAGCGGCTCCCATGACACAATACTGGCGTTCGCACCCGACTTTATTTACCTTCATAGTGCTAGTGACGGCCATTTTCAGCAGCGCCTTTATCGATCACTTTTCAAACTCGACTATCGCCGTACTGCTGATTTTACAATTGGCCGTAGTGGCCGTAGCCCTACAATGCAACGCCAACTTGGCCTATTTTGCGGCAGTGTTTGAGGCGACCAGCTTTAATTTTCTATTTACCACACCACGTTATTCACTCCAGATGTTTAATCTTGAGGACATTCTCAATCTCAGTGTGTTTCTGCTTGTCGCCCTCACCACCAGCAAATTAGCCGAACACTATCGACGTCAGCAAGATGCTCTCGAACAAGCTCAGTTACGCAACAGTATTTTGCTGTCGGTTTCCCACGATTTACGCACCCCACTCGCCACTATCATAGGCACGCTCACCACCTTAAAGGAATACATGCCTAAGCTCAGCCCAGACCAAAAGGATGAGCTGATTGATAGCGCGGCGGCCGAAAGCCATCGCCTGCACCAATATATCGAAAACCTGCTGCAAGCCACTAAGTTACAACACGGCGCACTCAAGTTTAGCTTGAGTGAAGACGCAATAATGAATGTATTGCACCAAGCTATTGCCCGTTTTCCAGCCACGCAGCCGCGCATTATCATCAAGAGTGACGCCGATCTACCGTCACTGATGATATGCAGCTCATTGATTGAACAAGCTATTTTCAATGTATTGGATAATGCGCTGCGCTATTCGCCTTCTGATAAGCAAGTCATAGTAAAAGCGTATCAGCAGGGCGATGCGTTACTGTTAGATATCCAAGATGAGGGTCTTGGCATAGAACCCGCTCAAGCGCAGGCAATTTTTGAACTCTTTTATCGCCAGCATCCCTCAACCGATAGCGGCTCGGGCCTTGGGCTTGCTGTTGCTAAGGGCATAATTACCGCCCATGGTGGCCAGATCAGCGCCGAACCTGTCTCTCATGGCAGCCTTATTCGTATCGCATTGCCAATAAAAAAGGGAGAGGAATAAATGGCTTATAAGGTGCTAGTTGTCGATGACGAAGCGCAAATCCACACTTTTATGCGGATATCGTTAGAAGCGGAAGGATTCGAATATCATGGCGCCGCCTCGATTGCGTCAGCCCTAGCGCAATATCATGCGCAGCAGCCACATGTGTTAGTGCTCGATCTTGGCCTACCCGATGGTGATGGCATCAGCTTGCTGCAAACCTTACGTCAGAGTGACAAAGTGCCGGTGCTTATCTTAACCGCCCGCGATCAAGAGGAAGAAAAAATTCGTCTTTTGGAAGCTGGCGCCAATGACTATCTCAGCAAGCCATTTGGGATCAGAGAGTTAATCGCTCGCATCAAGGTTTTAGTCCGCGACTTAGTTGATGAACCGCCACTAAGTGATTTACTGCAGTTTGGCGCACTTAAGTTGCAAAAAAGTACCCACCAGCTTTGGCTCGATCAGCAAGAAATCGCCTTAACCAAAAAGGAGTTTGCCCTGATGGAGACCTTAATATCTCACCCTGGTCAGCTCGTTAAACAAACTGAATTACTGCGGGATATTTGGGGTAAAACCCATCAAGAAGACAGTCATTATCTGCGGATCTTAGTCAGTCAGTTACGTAAAAAACTCAATGACAGCAGCGAGCAGCAGCTCATTAAGACAGAAGCGGGCCTAGGTTATCGCTTAACAAACAATAGATAAGCATTTGTTATAAAATAGAAAAGGATATTTTAATGGCACATTTTACCGTTATTGGCTTAGGGCGATTTGGTGTCGCCGCTAGCCTAGAATTGATCCACTTAGGCCACACGGTCACTGGCGTGGATAGTGACCCTAAAATGGTGGAAAAATACGTAGAAGACTTAACCGAAGCGGTTATTTGTGATTGTTCCGACGAAGCCGCACTTCGTGAGCTAGACCTCGCAAACAGTGAAGCCGTTCTGGTCGCAATTGGCGAAGATATGCAATCAAGTTTGCTGTGCACCTTGGCGCTCAAGAATCTAGGCGTAGAAGTCATTTGGGTCAAGGCCAGCACTAAAGCCCATCACACTATCGTCTCTAAACTCGGCGTCGCCCGCATCATACATCCAGAGGAAGAAATGGGCATACGTGTCGCCCAGTCACTCAACTATCCTATGGTGAACAATTTCCTGCCGATTGGTGATGGTCTCTATGTGGTCGAAATCCATATCAAGCCTCACCTTGATCAAACCACTGTCAGCCAACTCCTCGGCGCTGCACAGGATGATGTTAAAGATGATGTAAAAAGCAATGTGATACGCAATCCTAAAGGCAAAGTCGCCGCCATTATGGTTAAGCGAGATCTGACGGTTTTCAGCAAAATTGATAGTCAATTTATCCTGCAAACGAATGACGCCTTACTGCTCTGCGGTAGCCGTACTGAGCTCAAATACCTAGCGCCAAGGTTGGTGTAACTTGGTTCAATGGCATCCCTCCATCATGGCGATTGAGCATAAACCCAAATCGAGTAAAAAGTTGTTAGGCGCACCGCCCTTTATCCTAAGCGTGAGCTTTGCATTGTTGATCATCTTAGGCACTTGCTTACTCAAACTGCCCATAGCAACCGAATCGTCTATTACCTGGCTACAAAGTCTGTTCACGGCCACCTCGGCGGTAACAGTAACAGGGCTGGTTGTTGTCGATACTGGCACAGTCTTTACGCCCTTTGGGCAAATCGTCATAGCGCTGTTAATTCAATGCGGTGGACTTGGGCTGATGACCTTCGCCATTGTCACCTTGATCGCCATTGGCGGTAGAATTGGTTTTTTACACCAAACAGTCGCGAAAGAGGCTTTTAATCAAACAGATACATCGACTCTAGTCTCAACGGCAAAATCAGTGTTAGTGTTTTCCTTATTGGTTGAAGCCGTAGGCATGGCCATTCTTTCAGTGTACTGGAGTCAGGAACTCGGTTGGCAAACCAGCTTATTCCACGGTTTTTTCTACACCATCAGCGCCTTTAACAACGCAGGTTTTGCCCTCAGTGCCGACAGCCTAATGCCCTATGTTGCCGATCCTGTCATTAATCTCACCATCACGGGCCTGCTCATCATAGGTGGCCTCGGATTTTCGGTGTGGATAGATCTTCGTAGGAACAAGCGTTGGTCAAAACTCAGCGTTTACAGCCGCATGATGATCACAGGCACTATGATTATCAACGCCGTCGCCGTGATTGCGATTTACTTTATTGAGTACAACAACCCCAATACCTTGGCGCCCTTAAGCGAACTCGGCAAATGGTTAGCCTCATGGTTTCAAGCCGTAACCCCGCGCACCGCAGGCTTTAATACCCTAGCAATTGACCAACTCGAAGACGCCAGTACCTTGCTCATACTTGTGCTGATGTTTATCGGCGGTGGGTCCCTCAGTACCGCCAGCGGCATTAAAGTCGTCACCTTTATGGTGCTGATTTTGGCCACTTATGGTTATTTACGCCGCGACGAAGCCATTTATGTGTTTAAACGGGAAATCCCCAAAGACACTGTCAGCAAAGCCTTGGCGCTAACCATGATCTCCATTGGCGTCACTTGGCTAGCCATCTTCGCACTGGTATTAAGTGAAAACGCACCGTTAATTGATATCGTCTTTGAGGCAGTGTCGGCACTGGGCACAGTCGGTTTGTCCCGAGGTCTGACAGGCAACTTAACGATTCTAGGCCAAGTCATCATCATTTTTATAATGTTCATGGGTCGCCTAGGCCCACTCGTACTCGCCTACTTCCTCGCCAGCCCAAGGACCAAGAAACTGCGCTACGCAGAAACCAAACTGGCGATTGGGTAAATTAATTAGTTGGACGGCAGGCACTGCAAGTCAGTGCCGCCCTTCGAGTCTGTTCACCGCTATAACACCCGTCCGTTTCTTTTAAAAGAACTATTCCGATAGGCTATTCGATGGCTTCATGCCATCGAAAACCATATCAGTGGCACTCTATCTCAGAATTCCCCCAACTGAGTCATTCTTTCTAAGCCACCCATTGTGATCACCTTGAAAAACGACGAAAGCACTCCCGCCATATATCTAAATATCTGATGGCATAAGCTATCCATTGATTACCCACTTCAACCTTTATCCGCTATAGTGGATGTTGCATAATATTCCATTGACCAAACTCCAGCTAACTCATTGCCAATGAATAAAAAACTCACCTTCGCTCTATCAAAGTTCGACTTTTAGACCTTAGCAGAAATACGCTTGGTGATAGCACGAAAGATACTGTAGGTTATATTCCATACTATCAGTGGCTTTGTTTTTATTTGTAGCAGTTAAACCCATTAGTAGAATAAGAAAAGCTAAGGTTTGAATGAAGACTGTTGCTAATTAAGCAAGAACTTTGAGTTGATCAATAACTGAAGCTAATAAGTATGTTTATTAACTAAAAAGTCGGGTGGTAAGCGATAGATATGTTTCAAATACAGGATTTAGTCGACCTTCAAGCCTTATCAGAGTCAGCGGAGTTGGAATTTAAATTGGCTCAAGGACA
The DNA here is from genome assembly GCF_030848765.1 of Shewanella oncorhynchi. Taxonomy (NCBI): domain Bacteria; kingdom Pseudomonadati; phylum Pseudomonadota; class Gammaproteobacteria; order Alteromonadales; family Shewanellaceae; genus Shewanella; species Shewanella oncorhynchi. The sequence continues at coordinate 61,245 of NZ_CP132914.1, read as the reverse complement.
AGATGGTAAAGGTAAATTACCTGATGATTTTTGGCCAACTTACAGCGCAATGGCCAATTCTCGTGGTGGCTATGTTGTTCTCGGTGTGCGTGAGAAAAAAGGACAACTGACATTAGCTGGGATTGAAGATATAGAGATTGTTCACAAACAATTGTTTGATATCGCAGGGAATAATGCCAAAGTAAACATAAACTTACTGACAAATGATAGTGTTCAAACGGTGAACATTGAAGGAAAATCACTACTAGTTATAGAAATTCCAACAGCTCGTCGTGACCAAAAGCCTATTTATCTGAAAAATCAGCCTATGAAGGAGACTTACACTCGTCTACACGAAGGTGATCACCGCTGTAGTGAAGAACAGGTTAAGCGTATGATGGCAGAGCAGGTAGAAGATAGCCGAGATGATAAAATTCTCACTGGTTTTGACTTCTCTGATATCGACATGGACAGCCTCAAAGCATACAAGAACTTATTTTCAGTTGCTAAACCGCAACATCCTTGGCTGGAATTAGACCTTTTTGAACTGTTTAAAAAGCTGGGTGGATGGAGAAAAGATCGTCAGACGAACGTTGAAGGTATAACGTTAGCTGGAGTATTGATGTTTGGTACTTGGGATGCCATTCAAGACGCTGTTCCGAATTATTTTGTTGACTATCGCGAACGAGATGAAGCCAGTGTTGAGCGTTGGGTGGACCGCCTGTACCCCGATGGATCTTGGTCTGGAAACGTGTTTGATTTCTATCGTCGTACATACCGGAAATTGGTCACGGACTTAAAAGTACCATTTGAACTTCAAAATGGTATTCGCTTGGATGATTCAAAAGCCCACGAAGCTATTCGTGAAGCATTAGTGAATACGCTTGTTCATGCAGATTACACAGGACGAAGCTCCATCCTTATCGTAAAGCGACCTGATTTATTTGGTTTTCGCAACCCAGGGTTGATGCGTGTCCCCCCAGAAATAGCAGTAAAAGGTGGTGAAAGCGATTGTAGAAACCGCAGGATGCATCAAATGTTTCTGATGATTGGTGCGGGAGAGCGTGCTGGTTCAGGAATTCCCAAAATATATAGTGGATGGGAATGGGCAAAGTGGCGAACCCCGAAGTTGTACGAAAAATATGAACCGTCAGAGCAAACTCTCTTAGAGTTATCGACCGCAAGCCTTATTCCAGAAGAAGTAACTCAGTTGTTAGCGGTTAAGTTTGGCAACACCACCTTTTATTCACTCAACGAACTTGAGCAGATGATTGTTGTAACCGCAGCAATTGAAGGCTGGGTAAACCACGAACGAGCTTGTCAGCTAACCAGCAAGCATTCTCGTGATGTTACGCTGGCTTTACCTAGACTAGTCGATAAGGGCTTTCTTGTCGCAAGTGGAAAGAAAAGAGATAAGTCATACAGCTTACCAGGAATGGAGTTGCCATCCCCAGAGGAAGTTTTCTCTAATGCGTTAACTCCTATAAATAACTTAACGCATAACGCCAGAAGCTTAACGCATAGCATTGGTAACTTAACGCATAACAACAGTAATGCTATTGATTCGAACGAAACTAGAGATGATAAAGGCAGGTTTATCAGTTCTTTAATTGACAAACCATTTGTCGATAGCCTTGATGTGCTAAGCAAATCATTTCGACAAGAACTTAACGCTTTAGCTGCTCCTGCAAGAGAACAGCGTCGATTAGATACAGTTACGATGAAGTCACTGATTTCTGGCCTCTGCCAAGAACATTACATCTCTGTTTCTGTTTTGGAAATGATATTAGATCGTAAGCCTCAGAGCTTACGACAAAATTACTTGAAGCCTATGATTTCAGAAGGGTTGCTAAAAATGGCGTTTCCTCATAAGCCTAATTCACCAAAGCAGGGGTATACCACGGCGGACTAATTTTACGTTAGGAATCGACTTTTAGTATAAGTAGGTTTATATCTCTAACATCAATAGGCGGAATTACAACTAAGTAAATCTACTTTGTCTTCGTTCTAATTCCCTACTTAAACTATACAGCTTGCCCTGCGGCGACGCCGGATGCCCAGGCCCATTGAAAATTAAACCCGCCTAACCAACCACTTACGTCCATGACTTCACCGATAAAGTAGAGTCCTGCGACTTTGCTGGCTTCCATGGTTTTAGATGACAATTCATTACTATCAATACCACCTAAGGTCACTTCGGCGGTGCGGTAACCTTCAGTACCGTTCATCAATATTGTCCAGCGGTGTATATCATCCACAAGTTTTGCGCGCTCGGCGTGAACTAGCTGATTTAACGCTTTGTTCAACAGGGCTTCATCGAATAGCACTTCAACCAAGCGTTTCGGTAACCATTGACTTAAGGTATTACGCAGACTCTGTTTAGGATGCGCCGCTAGCTGTTGCTCTAGCAATTGCGCCAAATCCATATTCGGCAAGAGATCGATTTCTATGGTTTCGCCCGCTTTCCAGTAGTTGGATATCTGCAAAATGGCGGGGCCAGATAAGCCGCGGTGAGTGAATAGCAGCGCTTCGCTAAATGCAGTGCCATCTTTGGCGGTAATGCGGCTCGGAACAGCTATACCCGACAAGGGTTCGAAACGAATTTTATCTTCACTATGCCAGGTAAAAGGCACCAGACCCGCGTGAGTTGGCAATACTTTGAGGCCAAACTGCTCGGCCAGTTGATAACCGTAAGGCGTGGCGCCGAGTTTAGGCATGGATAAGCCGCCCGTGGCGATAACCAGTGAGTCGCAGCTCAGTTCGCCGTTAGAGGTATTGAGCTCAAAGCGCCCAGCCTCAGTCTTTTTAACTGCCAGAATATCGGTGCGCAGCTTAATCGTCACGCCCGCCCATTCACACTCGGTCAATAGCATAGTGACTATCTCTTTGGCCGAGTCATTGCAAAACAGTTGGCCGTGATCGCGTTCATGGTATTCAATGCCGTGACGCTCGACCATTTCAATAAACTGCTGCGACGGATAACGCGCGAGTGCCGATTTAACAAAGTGAGGATTGCCACAGAGGAAGTTAGCGGGCTCGACTTTAAGGTTGGTAAAGTTACAACGCCCGCCGCCGCTGATGAGGATTTTACGCCCGGCTTGCTTGGCATTGTCGAGTACGAGTACATCACGGCCTCGGTAACCCGCGGTCGCTGCACACATCAATCCCGCAGCGCCGGCTCCGATAATAATGACATCATGACGTTTCACGCTCTTACTCCACACAGATAAATTGATTGGTATTGGCTGCCAACGGGCAATTTGATAACTCGCGAACCTTTAGCAAGCAAGTCATGCAACAGCTAAACGGAGCAAAGATAAGCTCAAACGCTAGGCATAAAAAAGGGCGCTATTTTAGCACCCTTTCCTTTATTCGGCATTACAGCATCATCACGGCTCGCGGTTTATTGCGTAGGCGTTTCTGATTTCTTCTCTCTGCTGAGCAGCTCTTTAGCAGCATCGACCGGCGCTTTGCCTTGATACAAGACTTGGTAAATCTGCTCAGTGATTGGCATTTCAACCCCGAGGCGTTTCGCAAGCGTAAACACTTCTTTGGTATTGCGATAACCTTCAACCACTTGGCCGATTTCAGCCTGTGCTGTCATCACATCACAGCCTTTACCTAAGGCTAAACCGAAACGACGGTTACGGGATTGGTTGTCGGTACAGGTCAACACTAAGTCGCCTAACCCCGCCATGCCCATAAAAGTGGCCGCATTGGCCCCTAAGGCTTCGCCTAAACGCGTCAATTCAACTAAACCACGGGTAATCAGGGCTGTTCTGGCATTGGCACCAAAGCCGATACCGTCGGACATGCCCGCACCAATCGCGATCACGTTCTTTACCGCGCCGCCAAGTTGCAGTCCGGTAAAGTCGTCATTGGCGTAAACCCGCAAACGTTTAGGGCTATGTAACAGCTCGACGAGATCGTTAGTGAACGTAGGACAAGTGCCCGCAACCGAAATGGCCGTAGGTAAACCCATGGCTAATTCTTTCGCGAAGGTCGGCCCAGATAACACCGCCAGCGGATATTGCTCACCTAACACATCACGGGCCACATCTTGCAGCAAACGTCCGGTTTCAGGCTCGAGCCCTTTCGTTGCCCATACGATGCGCGCATCGCTACGGAGTAACGGTTTAGCTTGCTCAAGCACAGTACCAAACACATGGCTTGGCACGACCACTAACACATTGTTGCTGGCGGCTAAGGCTTTGGCTAAATCGGCTTCGATCTGTAAACAATCAGGAAACGCAATACCAGGCAAAAAAGCTTGGTTGCACTTGTCTTGAGCGAGCGTTTGCATGTGGACAGGATCGTGTCCCCATAACAAGGTCTTATGACCGTTGCTGGCTAAAGAAATGGCAAGGGCGGAGCCATAAGAGCCCGCCCCTAATACCGTGATATCGGCAGAGTTTTTCATGTAATTAAGCGTTAGCTTCTTCGGCAGCTGGTGCAGTCGCAGCAGCTTGACGTTGTTGCACGTATTGGGCAAACAGCGCGTCGAAGTTAACAGGTGCTAAGTTCAGTTGTGGGAAAGTACCACGACCGACTAAGCTGCCCACGGTTTCGCGAGCATATGGGAATAGGATGTTAGGGCAGTATGCACCTAATGAATGGGCCAATTGTGGCTCAGTCAAACCAGTGATAGAGAAGATACCGGCTTGTTGTACTTCACATAAGAAAGCGGTATCGCCACCGTTTTGTGCAGTCACAGTTAAAGACAGGACAACTTCATACACATCATCAGCTAATTTAGCGCTGCGCGTGTCTAAATCTAACTTAACTTCTGGGTTCCATTCTTTTTGGAATACCGCTGGGCTGTTAGGCGTTTCGAAAGACACATCTTTAGTGTAAACACGTTGGATGTTGAATTGTGGGGCTTGTTGTTCGTTGTTTGCTACTTCAGCCATAATTTCCTACCTATCCTATCAATGTTGTATCGGCTTTTCGTTGAAAGCCAATTATTATTTGAAAGCCAATTACTATATGAACGTAAATTGGCTCGGGGCTTATGTTACTCAAGGCCTATATCAGATCTCGGTATCATCCCAACTTGTACCCATATTCGGGTATCGATCGAACCAGTCTAAAAACTTACATTAAGCCCTTAGCGACCGTAGGATCAGTATGCCAAACAATGATGACTTTATTACTGCACTATCCTGTGGATTGAGTGCAGCTTAAATCATAACTGCCGCCGACAACTTATCTTTTGCTTTTTGAAACAGGCATATTTGCTGCCTGCCATTCACCCATACCACCTTTCAAGTTGTACAGGTTTTCAAAACCTTGCTTACTCAAAAGCTGAGCGGCTTGAGACGAGGTCATGCCAGCATTGCATACCAATATAATGGGACTGGCTTTATACTTTTCAAGGGCTGATATCTGATTATTTTTAATATCGGCGAGCGTAACGTTAAGTGCATCAACAATATGGCCCTTGCGGAACTCGTCATTCGAGCGCACATCAACCACTTTAGCATCCTGTCTATTCACCATAATCGTTAATTCTTGATGAGAAATACTTTTGATTTTTGACATGCTCGATTTGATGATACTCGCGACAAGCACAACAAATAATCCCACCCAAGCCAGACTGAGCATTGAGTGAGCTTTAAAAAATTCGATATATTCTTGCATGATGATTGCTCGCATAAATGGCGAAAATTCGATAAGGGCACAGAGTATACCGATTGCCTTGGCAGAATGCAGCAGTTTAGTCACAGTTCGAGATCGCACTTTTAGTGCAATTGACTCTGTACTTGTCACAAGCCATTCACAGAATCGGGCGAATTAGTGATTCGATGACCTTAATCGGGGTAAAGCGCTTTTTCATACCCCGCTAACGTAGTAATATTTGACCAATTTCAGATTTCTATCGCTTCTATAAAACTTAAAGGTATCACTATGACGACAGCTAAACGTCCGCTCGCGTTGTTGATCCTCGATGGCTGGGGCTACCGTGAAAACACGCATAATAATGCGATTTTCCACGCCAAGACTCCGGTACTCGATCGTCTCAACGCTAAATATCCCCATAGTTTGATTTCAGGTTCTGGCTTAGATGTTGGCTTACCTGATGGCCAGATGGGAAATTCTGAAGTTGGCCATATTAACTTAGGCTCTGGCCGTGTGGTTTATCAAGAACTCACTCGTATCAGTAAAGCCATTGCAGATCATGAGTTTGAAAAAAATCCTGCACTATGTGATGCGGTAGACTCAGCCATCAAAGCTGGCGGAGCTGTGCACATTATGGGCTTGCTTTCTCCCGGTGGCGTCCACAGCCATGAAGAGCATATCGAAGCTATGTGCCGTATGGCCGTTGCGCGCGGTGCAACTCAGGTTTATCTGCACGCTTTCCTCGACGGACGCGATACGCCACCGCGCAGCGCTAAGGGCAGCTTGAGCCATTTTGATGATCTGTTTACTACATTAGGCCATGGCCGTATCGCATCGATTATTGGTCGTTACTTTGCTATGGACAGGGATAATCGTTGGGATCGCGTGTCGCAAGCCTACGATTTAATCACCCAAGGCAAGTCAAAATTCCAATACGACAAGGCCGTTACAGCATTAGAAGCGGCTTACGAACGTAACGAAAACGACGAATTCGTTTCTTCATCGGCGATCACAGATGCCAACGGTCAAGTTGCGACCTTAAAAGACGGCGATGCCCTGATTTTTATGAACTTCCGTGCTGACCGCGCCCGTCAAATCACCCGTAGCTTTATTCACCCAGACTTCGATGGTTTCGAACGCGCTGTAATGCCGAAAATGCACTTCGTCACTTTGACTGAGTATGCTGGCGACATCACAGCACCTATCGCTTATCCATCTGAAAACTTAGTGAATACCTTAGGTGAAGTGCTGCAGAAACAAGGTCGTACTCAGCTGCGTATCTCTGAAACTGAGAAATACGCCCATGTGACTTTCTTCTTTAACGGCGGTAAAGAAGAGCCATTCGAGGGAGAAGATCGCATCCTAATCAACTCGCCTAAAGTGGCAACTTACGATCTACAGCCTGAGATGAGTTCAGCTGAGCTGACTGATAAGTTAGTCGCAGCAATTGAATCAACTAAGTACGACGTGATTATCTGTAACTACCCCAATGGTGACATGGTTGGCCACACGGGTAATTTCGATGCCGCCGTTAAAGCTTGTGAAGCTGTCGACGCTTGTATCGGCCGTGTGGTTGATGCGCTGGCGAAAGTGGGCGGAGAATGTATTATTACCGCCGACCACGGCAATGCCGAGCAAATGACCGACGAAACCACAGGTCAGGCTCACACGGCCCACACCAGTGAACTCGTGCCTTTCGTCTTTGTTGGACGCGATGCGACCATAGATGAAGGTGGTAAACTCAGCGATGTTGCACCTACCATCTTGACCTTGATCGGCGAAGCCATTCCAGCTGAGATGACGGGCAAACCCTTAATCCACATAAAAGAGTAACCGTTACCTAGTGAGCACTCGACTCCTTGTTAAAGCCAGCATTATTGCTGGCTTTATGATGTTATCTTTCTCGGCACACGCTTCTGATTTGGAGAAGCGTAAGTCCGAGTTAAAATCAATCCAAACGCAAATAAATCAACAACAAAGCGCATTAAAAACCACCAGTAAACAAAGAGAAAAACTGCTGTCATTGCTGCGTAGCGATGAAGAAGCGATTGCGTCAGCTGCCAAAAAAGTCAACAGCACCAAAAATAGCTTAGCGCAAATCGACACTAAACTTGCCGAGCTAAAACAACGTCAAGATGAGTTAGAAACGCTTAAGGTGACTCAACAACAAACACTGTCGAAACAGCTATCGAGCGCCTATCTTGCCGGTAATCACGATTACACTAAGATGATGCTTAATCAGCAAAGTCCCGCCACTATCGAGCGTATGTTGGCTTATTACCAATACCTCAATAAAGCGCGGATGAAGTCGATCAACGAATTAAAGCAAACCTTGACCGAGCTAGATGAGATCAAGGTGTCGCAAACGAGTAAGCAAAAGCAATTAACCAAACTCGTGGCCGAACAACAAGTACAAGCTAAACGTTTGAGCCAAGAGCAAGATCAGCGTCAACTGACCATCAAAGAGCTGCAACGCACCTTAAATTCTAAGGGTGCAGAGCTTGAGCAGTTGCAAATTGAAGAGGCCAGCTTAAAGCGCGTCGTTGAACAAGCGCTGCGGGCCATGAAAGATAATCCCTCGATGGAAGGCTTTGGTAAACAAAGTGGCAAACTTAAATGGCCGACAAAAGGTCGTGTGAGTGCTAGCTTTGGTAGCCAACGTTCCGGTCAAGTCGTGTGGAAAGGCACTATGTTGTCTGCACCAGAAGGGCAAAATATTCGAGCCGTTTCAGGTGGTAAAGTCATTTATGCCGACTGGTTACGCGGTTTTGGTCTTGTCATGGTCATCGATCACGGTAAAGGTTATATGAGTCTTTACGGTCACGCTCAAACCCTACTAAAAAGCCCTGGTGAGATGGTAAAAAGTGGTGAAGCGATTGCTTTAGTCGGACGTTCAGGTGGGCAGAGCGAGCCTGGCCTATACTTTGAAATAAGGCACAAAGGGCAAGCCGTCGATCCAGCGAAATACTGTCGCTAATCATAACGGTCCCCTTATCACAGGGGACCGTTATGAAATACATGATCCGCTATATCAGTTGCGTTGGATTAGGTCTCACTTTAGGCCTATCCATCAGCCTCTCCAGCCAAGAGAATGCTAAATCCTACCGCGACAACTTTGACTATCCATTACTACAAGATGTACTTGAAACGGTTGAAACTTACTATATCAAAACCGTTCCCAAAGAAGAGCTAGTGCAAGCCGCCATCAAAGGCATTTTTGAACATCTCGACCCCTATTCCAGCTTCCTGAATCATCAAGAATTACTCGATCTTAAAGATTCGAATCGCGGCGAGTATTTTGGTTTCGGTTTCGAAGTCGCGGCCCAAAAAGACCACATCAGCATCATAGCCCCCTTTGCCCATTCTCCCGCAGAGCAAGCGGGAATACGTGCGGGCGATATTATTATTAAACTTAACGACACCCTAGCGACTGAAACGAATCTAGCCGATATCCTTACTGAAATAAAAAGACATAGTCTCAATAATCAGAGTATTAACTTAGAGCTAAAACACAGTAATGACGATGCCACCTTTAAAGTGTCACTCAAGCCAAGCAATATCACTATAGAGTCGGTCAGCACTCAACTGCTTGATGGCAATATTGGCTATGTCAGATTAAGCAACTTCCAAGAAAACTCTACCGAAGATATGGTGCGCTCGCTCAGCCAATGGCAAAACAAACCACTCACAGGACTTATCTTAGATCTACGTAATAATCCCGGCGGCCTACTCGACCAAGCAGTTAAAATTGCGGATCTATTTCTCGCCAAAGGACGCATAGTCTCGACCTCTGGCCGCTTCTTCGACGCCAACTCTGACTACTATGCCTCACCGCAAACCATGCTGACTAACGTGCCTATGCTAGTGTTAATCAACAAAGGCTCGGCCTCTGCATCCGAAGTTCTCGCCGCCGCATTACAAGAAAATGGTCGTGCTAAACTCTTAGGTGAGACCAGTTTTGGCAAAGGTACAGTACAAAGCCTGATCCCCATCTTAGAAGATGGTAATGCGATTAAACTCACAATTGCCCAGTACAATACTCCTAGAGGTGAAAACATTCACAACATTGGGATCATCCCCGACATAAAAATTGCCGCCGAAACTGGTTCCGGCGTTGGTAATTTAGCTATAATCGACGCCCTATCAGCCCATGCATCACTGGCCCAAGATCATCAAGTGACCTCTGCCATTGCATGGATACAGCACCATGATGAATAAGAAGAAATTGTGCGCTTACTTTATTCCTTAGCCCTATTGGCCCTAAGCATTTCTCAAAGCTATGCAGCCCAGCTTGCACTCATTATTGATGACATAGGTTATCGTCATACAGATAAAGCCGTGCTGGTACTGCCCAGTACAGTAACACTCTCAGTATTACCTCATACCCCACTTGGCAAAGAACTCGCTAACGCAGGACACCAAAAAGGCCACGAAATTATGCTACATCTTCCCATGCAGGCGCTTAATGGTAAGACATTAGGTCTGGGGGGGTTAACCAATACGATGACTGAGGCACAAATTCGCACCAGTGTTATTGATGCGATTAACAGCGTTCCCTTTGCCAAAGGTGCCAATAACCACATGGGGAGTCTATTAACTCAACTGGACGATCCCATGCTCTGGGTCATGGAAACACTCAAACAAAAGCAGCTGTATTTTGTCGATAGTATGACAACACGATTCACTAAGGCAGGGGATAACGCAGATAAGCTAGGCATTCCTTTACTAAAACGCCAACTGTTTCTAGACAATGATACTAGTGCCAATGCACTCGAGAGACAATTTAACTTAATGATAAGTCAGGCACATACCCAAGGTAGCTTGGTGGCGATTGCCCATCCTTATCCAGAAACTATGCGCTTCTTAGAAGCTAACCTACACAGACTTAAAACCGAGGGGATTGATCTAGTGCCAGCATCGAGTTTGCTCCCCATCGGTATTGCACTTAAAAGTGGTACTAATCCAGTTGCAGTACTGAAATAGAAAAGTCTGGCAGCAAGGCGACTAACTCATCACGGTTACTCACAATATCCAGCAAAGTATATTGATCCAGCACATTCAAATAAGCTTCAACAGCCTGGGCTAACACGCCTTTAAGCTTACATGCTGGTGTAAATCGGCAGTAAGGTTTGCTGCAATCAATCGGGGCGAGTGAATTTTCTAACACTCGAACTAACTGGCCTAGGTTAATCTCACTCGCAGGCTTGCCCAAACGGAAACCGCCCATCTTACCGCGGATGGTTTCAAGGTAACCCATCTTGCCTAAATGATGCACTATCTTAGAGACATGATTTGGTGACAGATCAAATACCTGCGTAATTTCAGCAATCCTAAATAAAGTTGTTCTATCTGGCTGAACCGCTAAATACATCAGGGTACGAACGCCAAAATCGGTATAACGAGTTAACTGCATATTTCACCTGTCAGCGATAAACTTAATGAGAGGTCTGAGATTCGAGTTGGGTAATCAACCAAATCGCCTCTTCGTTCGAATGACCACAAACATCTTCAGATGCATCGAAATCACTACAAACCGCAGGACGATCAGGCGAGCCGAAAATCAAACATAAATTGGCATCGCTCAATTGCACACAACGCTCACCCGCCGCCTTACCCTTTGGCATACCCGGAATACTGCTGCTTATTGAAGGCGCAATACAGCAAGCACCACACCCAAGACGACAATTCATTTTCGTTACTCATGAAAGACATAAGGCATTATACCGTTTAATTTGTCTGAGATCAGTGTCACAGGTCAATACTGCCAAGTCGCGCACAGGAGGTTTTCAGAACGTGAAAGAAACAATATCGATAAAGTGGAATAAAGATCGGCAAAAAAGTAGGTTTTGATTTTTAACATTGAAGCGAAAGCTTCATATTCTGATAAGGATTTCGTCTACATGATGGCCGAGTATGAGGATAACCATGTACTTCGAGCCCGAAGCATGTGCGTCACGGACACGGATTATCCACGACGCCATAACGAAAAAAGCCTCATCTTTCGATGAGGCTTATCTCTTAATGTTGGCGGAGCGGACGGGACTCGAACCCGCGACCCCCGGCGTGACAGGCCGGTATTCTAACCAACTGAACTACCGCTCCTTTAGCTTAACGTCTACACGTTAACCTAAATTAGGCGCTTGGCGATGACCTACTCTCACATGGGGAGACCCCACACTACCATCGGCGCGTTTGCGTTTCACTTCTGAGTTCGGGATGGGATCAGGTGGTTCCACAAGGCTATTGTCACCAAGCAAATTCTGTTTATTACCGTGTCCATCTCTGGACCACGTTAATAATAATTCGGAAAGCTGATTTGCTTTGTTTGAGTTCACACTTCATTAAGTGTCGATATTCTGTCTAAGGCTTTCAGTAAAACCCATCTGGGTTGTATGGTTAAGCCTCTCGAGTCATTAGTACATGTTAGCTCAACGCCTCACAACGCTTACACACCATGCCTATCAACGTCCTAGTCTCGAACGGCTCTTTAGAGGAATTAAATTCCTAGGGATGACTCATCTTAGGGCTCGCTTCCCGCTTAGATGCTTTCAGCGGTTATCGATTCCGAACGTAGCTACCGGGCAATGCCATTGGCATGACAACCCGAACACCAGCGGTTCGTCCACTCCGGTCCTCTCGTACTAGGAGCAGCTCCCTTCAATCATCCAACGCCCACGGCAGATAGGGACCGAACTGTCTCACGACGTTCTGAACCCAGCTCGCGTACCACTTTAAATGGCGAACAGCCATACCCTTGGGACCGACTTCAGCCCCAGGATGTGATGAGCCGACATCGAGGTGCCAAACACCGCCGTCGATATGAACTCTTGGGCGGTATCAGCCTGTTATCCCCGGAGTACCTTTTATCCGTTGAGCGATGGCCCTTCCATTCAGAACCACCGGATCACTATGACCTACTTTCGTACCTGCTCGACGTGTATGTCTCGCAGTTAAGCTGGCTTATGCCATTGCACTAACCGTACGATGTCCGACCGTACTTAGCCAACCTTCGTGCTCCTCCGTTACTCTTTGGGAGGAGACCGCCCCAGTCAAACTACCCACCAGGCACTGTCCCTAATCCCGATAAGGGACCTAGGTTAGAACATCAAAACTACAAGGGTGGTATTTCAAGGACGACTCCATCATGACTAGCGTCACAACTTCATAGTCTCCCACCTATCCTACACATGTAGGTTCAATGTTCAGTGCCAAGCTATAGTAAAGGTTCACGGGGTCTTTCCGTCTAGCCGCGGGTATACGGCATCTTCACCGCAATTTCAACTTCACTGAGTCTCGGCTGGAGACAGCGTGGCCATCATTACGCCATTCGTGCAGGTCGGAACTTACCCGACAAGGAATTTCGCTACCTTAGGACCGTTATAGTTACGGCCGCCGTTTACCGGGGCTTCGATCATGAGCTTCTCTTGCGATAACCCAATCAATTAACCTTCCGGCACCGGGCAGGCGTCACACCGTATACTTCCTCTTGCGAGTTTGCACAGTGCTGTGTTTTTGATAAACAGTTGCAGCCACCTGGTATCTGCGACTCCCGTCAGCTTAGAGAGCAAGTCTCATCACCAACAGGAGCGTACCTTCTCCCGAAGTTACGGTACCATTTTGCCTAGTTCCTTCAGCCGAGTTCTCTCAAGCGCCTTGGTATTCTCTACCCGACCACCTGTGTCGGTTTGGGGTACGATTCCCACTAACCTGAAGCTTAGAAGATTTTCCTGGAAGCATGGCATCAACTACTTCAGTCCCTTAGGACCTCGTCATCAGCTCTCAGTGTGTACATTTAAGTACGTGTCCCCGGATTTGCCTAAGAACACCACCTACCACCTTAAACGCGGACTACCAACGCCGCGCTAGCCTAGCCTTCTCCGTCTCTCCATCGCAGTTAGCGGAAGTACAGAAATATTAATCTGTTTCCCATCGATTACGCCTTTCGGCCTCACCTTAGGGGTCGACTCACCCTGCCCCGATTAACGTTGGACAGGAACCCTTGGTCTTTCGGCGAGGGGGTTTTTCACCCCCTTTATCGTTACTCATGTCAGCATTCGCACTTCTGATACCTCCAGCGTGGGTTACCCCTTCACCTTCAACGGCTTACAGAACGCTCCTCTACCGCGCACAGTAAACTGTGCACCCGTAGCTTCGGTGACTAGCTTAGCCCCGTTACATCTTCCGCGCAGGCCGACTCGACTAGTGAGCTATTACGCTTTCTTTAAATGATGGCTGCTTCTAAGCCAACATCCTAGCTGTCTAAGCCTTCCCACATCGTTTCCCACTTAGCTAGTACTTTGGGACCTTAGCTGACGGTCTGGGTTGTTTCCCTTTTGACGACGGACGTTAGCACCCGCCGTCTGTCTCCCGAGTAGTACTCATTGGTATTCGGAGTTTGCAAAGGGTTGGTAAGTCGGGATGACCCCCTAGCCTTAACAGTGCTCTACCCCCAATGGTATTCGCTCGAGGCGCTACCTAAATAGCTTTCGAGGAGAACCAGATATCTCCCGGTTTGATTGGCCTTTCACCCCCAGCCACAAGTCATCCGCTAATTTTTCAACATTAGTCGGTTCGGTCCTCCAGTTGATGTTACTCAACCTTCAACCTGCCCATGGCTAGATCACCGGGTTTCGGGTCTACACCTTGCAACTAAACGCGCAGTTAACACTCGGTTTCCCTACGGCTCCGCTATTCGCTTAACCTCGCTACAAAATGTAAGTCGCTGACCCATTATACAAAAGGTACGCAGTCACGGTCTCAAGAACCGCTCCCACTGCTTGTACGTATACGGTTTCAGGTTCTATTTCACTCCCCTCACAGGGGTTCTTTTCGCCTTTCCCTCACGGTACTGGTTCACTATCGGTCAGTCAGGAGTATTTAGCCTTGGAGGATGGTCCCCCCATATTCAAACAGGATGTCACGTGTCCCGCCTTACTCGTTTTCATCAATGGTTAGTTTTCATGTACGGGGCTATCACCCTGTGCCGCTGCGCTTTCCAACGCATTCCACTAACACCCCACTGACTTAAGGGCTAATCCCCGTTCGCTCGCCGCTACTAGGGGAATCTCGGTTGATTTCTTTTCCTAAGGGTACTTAGATGTTTCAGTTCCCCTCGTTCGCCTCGCAACACTATGTATTCATGTTGCGATAACAGCTTATGCTGCTGGGTTCCCCCATTCGGACATCGTTAGCTCAAATGCTTGTTACTAGCTCGCCAACGCTTTTCGCAAGTTACTACGTCCTTCATCGCCTCTGACTGCCAAGGCATCCACCGTATACGCTTAGTCGCTTAACCATACAACCCAAATGAGTTTCACTCATCTGCGCCGCATTGCGACCAGCTTGGTTTTACTTGTCTCACTTCTGACCAAAGAAGTGGACGCGCCTTAGACGTAAACTATTCAATAAAGAATAATTTACTTTTGAATATTCAAGACACTTAATAAAGTGTTTGAGAACTCATGTTCAATGCTTGCGCATTAAACGTTTTGTAATTAATCACATGACAGACTCATGCAATTAAATACTATCAGCTTTCCAAATTGTTAAAGAACAATGCGTACCGGCTAGCGGCGCATTTAGCTCTGACTTCTCCTAAGAGAAGATAAACAAGCAATCTGTGTGAACACTCAACAAACATTAAGTTAGTCGTATAGGTAAGGAGGTGATCCAGCCCCAGGTTCCCCTAGGGCTACCTTGTTACGACTTCACCCCAGTCATGAACCACAAAGTGGTGAGCGCCCCCCCGAAGGTTAAGCTACCCACTTCTTTTGCAGCCCACTCCCATGGTGTGACGGGCGGTGTGTACAAGGCCCGGGAACGTATTCACCGTGGCATTCTGATCCACGATTACTAGCGATTCCGACTTCATGGAGTCGAGTTGCAGACTCCAATCCGGACTACGACGAGCTTTGTGAGATTAGCTCCACCTCGCGGCTTTGCAACCCTCTGTACTCGCCATTGTAGCACGTGTGTAGCCCTACTCGTAAGGGCCATGATGACTTGACGTCGTCCCCACCTTCCTCCGGTTTATCACCGGCAGTCTCCCTAGAGTTCCCACCATTACGTGCTGGCAAATAAGGATAGGGGTTGCGCTCGTTGCGGGACTTAACCCAACATTTCACAACACGAGCTGACGACAGCCATGCAGCACCTGTCTCACGGTTCCCGAAGGCACTAAGCTATCTCTAGCGAATTCCGTGGATGTCAAGAGTAGGTAAGGTTCTTCGCGTTGCATCGAATTAAACCACATGCTCCACCGCTTGTGCGGGCCCCCGTCAATTCATTTGAGTTTTAACCTTGCGGCCGTACTCCCCAGGCGGTCTACTTAATGCGTTAGCTTGAGAGCCCAGTGTTCAAGACACCAAACTCCGAGTAGACATCGTTTACGGCGTGGACTACCAGGGTATCTAATCCTGTTTGCTCCCCACGCTTTCGTGCATGAGCGTCAGTCTTTGTCCAGGGGGCCGCCTTCGCCACCGGTATTCCTCCAGATCTCTACGCATTTCACCGCTACACCTGGAATTCTACCCCCTCTACAAGACTCTAGTTCGCCAGTTCGAAATGCTATTCCTAGGTTGAGCCCAGGGCTTTCACATCTCGCTTAACAAACCGCCTGCGCACGCTTTACGCCCAGTAATTCCGATTAACGCTCGGACCCTCCGTATTACCGCGGCTGCTGGCACGGAGTTAGCCGGTCCTTCTTCTGTAGGTAACGTCACAGATATAGCGTATTAAACTACACCCTTTCCTCCCTACTGAAAGTGCTTTACAACCCGAAGGCCTTCTTCACACACGCGGCATGGCTGCATCAGGGTTTCCCCCATTGTGCAATATTCCCCACTGCTGCCTCCCGTAGGAGTCTGGGCCGTGTCTCAGTCCCAGTGTGGCTGATCATCCTCTCAGAACAGCTAGGGATCGTCGCCTTGGTGAGCCATTACCTCACCAACTAGCTAATCCCACCTAGGTTCATCCAATCGCGGAAGGCCCGAAGGTCCCCTCCTTTCCCCCGTAGGGCGTATGCGGTATTAGCAGTCGTTTCCAACTGTTATCCCCCTCGACTGGGCAGATCCCTAGGCATTACTCACCCGTCCGCCGCTCGCCGCCTCAGGAGTAAACTCCCTTGCGCTGCCGCTCGACTTGCATGTGTTAGGCCTGCCGCCAGCGTTCAATCTGAGCCATGATCAAACTCTTCAATTAAAGTTTTGTTGCTTCCGTCTTACGACTTCAGCGGCTCAATGAATTCTGATTTTTTGTTTCTAACTAAAGAAACAAACTGTACATATTACTATGAACACTCATTGTTACATTGATTTAAATTTTTGACTGCCAACCCGAAGGCTAAGCAGTTTCGATTAACTCAACACCTGTGAGTGTCCACACAGATTTCTTGTTTTATCTTGTTAAAGAGCAACTCAATATTCGTAAGAGAACTTGAGTACCACACTGAGCGTCGAACGCTTCCAGTTGGCTAGGGCTGCGTATTCTACGCATTTCCCGTTTCGCGTCAAGGAGTTTTTACAACTTCTTGCTGCGCTTGAATTAAGCGCTTAAAAGCGACTCAATTCAACCTAACTCGTCAGCTGGCTTTCGCTGTCTGCCGTGTCAGTGGATGCGCATTATAGGGAGATTGAGAAAGTCCGCAACCCCTATTTTTAAGATAATTGTCATTTTCTCACTGTTCGTTGGATATTTGACCTGACCCGCTAGTTTTTAACCTTTATAATGCTAAAAACCACTCAATTAGGGACTTTTCTATGTCAGGGCCACTCAGAACTTACCAAGGTATTCATCCTCAATTAGGCAATAACGTATATGTAGATGAAGCTTCGGTGCTTGTTGGCGATATTGCGTTAGATACTGATGCCAGTATTTGGCCTATGGTGGCGGCGCGTGGTGATGTTAACCATATTCGTATTGGTAAACGCTCGAACGTACAAGACGGTAGCATATTGCATGTAACGCGTAAGTCAGCTGCTCGTCCCGATGGTCATCCACTGATTATTGGTGATGATGTGACTATTGGTCACAAGGCTATGCTTCACGGTTGCAAAGTCGGTAACCGAGTATTAGTGGGCATGGGTGCGATTATTCTCGACGGTGCGATTTTAGAAGATGATGTGATCTTAGGTGCGGGTTCTTTAGTGCCACCGGGCAAGGTATTACAGAGTGGCTATTTATATGTAGGCAGCCCAGTTAAGCAGGCTCGCCCATTAACGACTGCCGAAATTGCCTTTTTGCCAGAATCTGCCGACAACTATGTCAGACTGAAAAACGAATACTTAGTTGAGTTACAAAACATCTAATCACTTATAGCCAATCTCTTATAGTTAGTCGCTTAGTGTCACTATAGCTATATAATAAAGGCGGTAGAGACTCATTGAGTCTCTACCGCCTTTTGCTATTCGCTGATTCAGAAAACTATCTAAGTTCGATAAGTTTAGCCTAAGTGTACTGCCCCAAACTCATCAAACTCTTCGGCTTCAATTAAGTCTTCCGCCATTTCTTCGGCATCAAATCTCACCGCATCAAACAATGCCAGCATAGCGGCGGCTTCATTGGCACTCGGCTGTTCAGAGAAATCATTCAGCTCGGCTAACTTATTCACACTGATATAGCACTTGATGTTCATCCCCTGTGACTGCGCGATAAAGCAGACTCGCTTGTGGGCGTCGTCCCAATATTGCAGTTCGGGGAAAAGAATACTTTGATTCATGCTTCCTACTTAGGCTCGGCCATGAGTTTATCCCGCAAAAGATTTAATACCACTTGAGTGTCGGGCTCGATACCTCGCCATAGGGTAAAACTCTTAGCCGCTTGTCCGACTAACATGCCGAGCCCATCAATAACCTTAGCTGCACCTTGAGATAGCGCCCATTGGTTAAACGCGGTGACCGAGGCGCCATACATCATGTCATAACAAACAGTTTGGGTGGTGATGATATGCGCTGGCAAAGTTGGCAACTCGCCCGCAAGACTGGCCGAGGTTGAATTGATGATGACATCGAACTCGCCCACAAGCTCATTCATTTCTACGGCGGTGACTCTATTTGCGAAAGCACCGTTATCCACCGAAGTAAAGATATCGACCAGAAGCTGTGCCTTAGTGTGAGTGCGATTACTGATGATCAGCTGCGCAATTCCCGCATTTAATAACGGCAGAATACAACCGCGCGCCGCACCACCAGCACCAATAAGTAACACGCGCTTATCTTGCAGTCTGCCTAAGTTAGCGATGAGATCGGCCACCAGCCCTAAGCCATCGGTGTTATCACCGCGAATAGTGCCATCGGCCAATAAACTTAAGGTGTTTACCGCGCCAGCAAGCTTGGCCTCTGGGCTGAGACTGTCACACAGCGCAAAAGCTTGCTCCTTAAAAGGCACTGTCACATTCGCGCCCTTGCCGCCCGCATTGAAAAACGCCGTCAGTGAGTCTTCAAAACCATCGACCGGAGCAAGAATGGCTTCATAGGTTAATAACTCTTGGGTGGGCGCGGCAAATTGTCCATGAATGAACGGCGATTTACTGTGGCTAATTGGATTGCCAAACACTGCGTATCTGTCTGTCATAGCGATATTAAATTTTAGGTTCAATGGCTTTGCAGTCTACCGCGCTTTTGAGCCTAGGCAAGACGAATTATGTTCAACTAAATTTCACGTTGGGTTTCACGCTATAATGCGCCATCGGCTCAATACTCTCTATTTTAGTGAACGACTATTCCAATGAACTGGCTTAAAAAGATTTTTAGCAAACACACTCCACCGCAGGATGATCGCGATCCGAGCCAATCTAACGCTTACGACTTAATCGGCGGCGAAAAAGTGATCCGCGCTATCACCAAATGTTTTTATCAGAAGATGGCAAGCTCCGCAGAAACGACAACACTGCTTGCCATTCATAGAGCGCCAATTGCGGAATCAGAGCAGAAGTTGTTCGAATTTTTAAGTGGTTGGCTCGGCGGGCCACAGCTCTACCAGCAGAAATATGGTCATCCCGCATTGCGAGCACGACACATGCATTTCGCCGTCGATGAGGCGATGCGGGATCAATGGCTGTTCTGTATGAAATTTGCGATTGAAGAAAACATTAATAAGCCAGAGCATCGAGCCGCCATCTTTGAGGCGATTTCAACTCTGGCTGATCATATGCGTAATCAATAAAGTGGACATCGCATCCACTCTTTAAGATTAATGGCTAAACCCAGTCACGGGGTTTGAGGTAGTTATCGTACAAATCTGCCTCAGGGCTTCCCGCCTCTGGTGTATAAGCATATTGCCAACGTACTAATGGCGGCATCGACATTAAGATAGACTCGGTACGGCCGCCCGTCTGTAGGCCAAACAAAGTGCCTCTGTCGTAGACTAAGTTGAACTCAACATAACGACCACGACGATAGAGTTGGAACTGACGCTCACGCTCACCGAATTCAGTCTCTTTACGACGCTCGACAATCGGCGCATAGGCCGTTAAGAAGCCATTACCTACAGCTTGCATAAAGCTAAAGCTTTGCTCGAATCCTGCTTGATTCAAGTCATCGAAAAACAATCCACCCACGCCGCGGGTTTCATTACGATGCGGTAGGAAGAAATACTCATCGCACCATTTCTTATACTTGGGATAAACCTCATCCCCGAAAGGCGCGCAAATATCCTTAGAAGTCTGGTGCCACTCGCGCACATCTTCCTCGAACGGATAATAAGGCGTTAAATCAAAGCCACCGCCAAACCACCACACGGGATCGGCATCCTCTTTTTGAGCGATGAAGAAGCGCACATTGGCATGAGTCGTTGGGATATAAGGATTATTAGGATGAATCACTAAAGAAACGCCCATAGCTTCAAAACTACGGCCCGCTAACTCAGGGCGATGCGCCGTAGCCGACGCAGGCATAGCAGCACCAGTCACATGGGAAAAGTTAACCCCAGCTTGCTCGAACACTGCACCTTGGGTTAATACTCGGCTAGTACCACCACCACCTTCAGCGCGAGTCCATGAATCGGCGGCGAACGTGGCTTGGCCATCCAGCGCCTGTAAACCAGCACAAATTCGGTTTTGTAGATCGATTAAAAACGCTTTTACCACTGCAACATCAGGCACACTCATCTTGTTATCCTTATTATTGGTTTGCTCATTGTCCATTTCGTAAAATCTTGCCGCTTCGCGCATCGATAATGGTCGAGGGCTGACGTTGCTCACCGAGTTCACCTAATACGAGTGCATCAATTTTACCTGTAAAATCTGCGAGAATTTCATCGGCAGTTAATGCAGGATCTTCACCCGCAAGGTTAGCGCTAGTCGACACTAAAGGTTTATTGAGCGCGCGGCACAGGGCTTGCACCCCAGTATGGGCTGATACTCGCACTGCAATAGAGTCAAATTCACCACAGAGGTATTTTGAAACCTGCGCTTTGATTGGCATTACAAAGGTAAAAGGCCCCGGCCACTTGGAAAATGCAAACTCGAGCTGCTCAGCCGTTAATTGCGATTCATCAACATAAGCTAAAAGCTGCTGAAAATCACTGGCGACTAAGATCAGTCCCTTTTGCCATGGGCGCTGTTTTACCGCCAATAACTTTTGGATAGCGGTGTCATTATCGGGGTCGCAACCTAGGCCATAAACGGCCTCAGTTGGATAAGCGATAACACCACCGTTAAGCACAATATCTTTTATGTCAGATGGGTGCAGCTGCAACATCTTAGGATCACCTTTTGAGTATTGTCGATTTCAACAATCAAATTATTGGATAAATTCGAATACTGACCGCCCCATCAGCGGTCAACCGAGGATTATACGCAAGCCACTTTCATCGGCCAAATATTAAGATGCAGGTCACACAATAAACTAAAGTGGTCTTTTGTATTTACAGCTTTTTTGCGGGCATTCTAAACGCATCCCAGCCGCACCTTTACGCTCGACTAAGATCCCAAAACCACAACTCGGGCAAGCTTCAGCAACCGGAGGATAATTCACAATAAACTTGCACTTAGGGTAAGCACTGCAGGCATAAAAACTCTTTCCGAAGCGACTCGTTCTGTGCTCAAGCTTACCCGCTTTGCATTCAGGGCAAGGAATGTCAGGCTTATCACTCGCTTGATCCTGTTTTTCAATATGCGTGCAGCTAGGATATTGCGTACACCCAATAAAGATCCCAAAGCGCCCTGACTTTACTGCCAGTTCGTGACCGCATTCAGGACATACAGAACCTTCAATCACTTGAGTTTCAATAGATTCGTGCTGCACTAAGGGTCGAGTGTAATTACAGCTAGGGTAATTATTACAGCCAATAAAACCGCCGTGCTTACTGTGTTTAACCGATAACTCGCTGCCACATTCGGGACAAAGTTCGTATTCTTTTTCCAGTGCGTGTTCGTGGGCACTAAATAATTGTTCATCAATCTTAGACATAATCATTCACCACCTGTCGTAGCGCATTAGGATATCAAGCGCAGTGCCATCAAGGAATTTATGGCATCAAAAAAGGAGGTCTTAGCCTCCTTTCTCTCATAATTCATCTTTCACAACAATTAAGAATGCAGTCGGCCTTCGGGCTGTTCGAAGATTAAATCTTCCATTTGCTCATAAGCGGACTCATGGCCAGGAGCATTAAACAGCACCATTAAGATAACCCATTTGAGATCTTCTAAAATCAGGGTTGGTTCATCCAACTCCATAACTCTATCGATCACCATTTCACGGGTTTCGACATTCAGCACTTTAACTTGCTCTAAAAACAGCAAGAAACCGCGGGATTCCACATCCAGCTTGTCCATTTCGTCCTTTGTATAGATACGAAACGAATGCTGATCGTGATTACAAAGATAAGGTTTATCCCCTTCTTGTAATTCAGCTAAGCGCTCCAACCAAGTTAACGCTTTTAAAATCTCGGATTGATGAAATCCGGCACGAGTGAGTTCCTTGGTTAACTCGTCTTCATCAACTAGTAGTTCAACTTCACTGTGAACATAGTTTTCAAATAGATACATGAGGATATCAAACATGGCTAGCTCCTCTTTACTCTGACGTAACCACCGGGTACTGCTATTACCCAACCTTGCAACTCAAGTTCAAGCATTTGTTCTAACACCAGATCTATCGTTTTTCCACTATGTTCAACGACTGCATCAATTGATGTAGTTTCATAACCTACACTAGCTAACAGAGACGAAAATGGCAAATTACAAATCTCGTCTTGCTGTATATGGTGGCATAACTTCAATTCTTCAAGGTGGAAAGCGGTTAAACTTGCCAACTCTTCCACTATATCGGCAGCGGTTTCCACAAGCTTTGCTCCATCACGTAATAAATCATGACAGCCTTGATGGTAACCACCTAAGATTGAGCCCGGAACGGCAAACACCTCACGCCCTTGTTCCATCGCCAACCTAGCAGTGATTAAAGAGCCGCTTTTGCGACAGGCTTCAACCACAAGAGTACCTAAAGATAGACCGCTAATAATGCGATTTCGTTTCGGAAAATTACCCGCAAAGGGACCAGTATCAGGCCAAAACTCGCTAAGTATACAGCCTTGCCGCTGAATATCATGATAAAGCTGTCGATGTTTTCGTGGATAAATGATCTCTATGCCCGTTCCTAGTACGGCAATAGTGCGCCCTTGATGGTCAACACAGGCTTTATGGGCCGCCCCATCAATCCCCATCGCCATGCCGCTACAGATACCAAATCCCATTGAGGACATCTCAGCAGCCAGTTGGTAAGCGACCTGCAATCCGCCTGGAGAAGCATTACGACTGCCAACAATAGCAAGATAAGGAAGGGCTAACGCCTCTAAGCAACCTTTAACGAACAGGACGGCGGGCGGATCTGAGAGTTGTTTTAATAATGGTGGATAAAGCGGATCAGAGAAACAAAGCAGATGATGATCGGCGGCTTGCTGTTGCCATTCGAGGGCGACATCCACTTTTTGATAATCAATAACAAGGCTATGGAGCAGATGATCAGATAAAGGTAGCGCTTGTCTCTCATGCTCTAACCTTTGTCTGAGGTCGTCCACTTCCATGTGCGTTAATAATTGTTGGATCCGAGCGGGTCCTAGCCCAGATACAGCACAAACAA
The DNA here is from genome assembly GCF_030848765.1 of Shewanella oncorhynchi. Classification (NCBI taxonomy): domain Bacteria; kingdom Pseudomonadati; phylum Pseudomonadota; class Gammaproteobacteria; order Alteromonadales; family Shewanellaceae; genus Shewanella; species Shewanella oncorhynchi. The sequence continues at coordinate 37,573 of NZ_CP132914.1, read as the reverse complement.
CTAACCAATCGACCAAATTTTCAGAGATTATAGACCTCTTAAGGCTAAAGATTCTGGGGCGATTAACTTATCGTCGACACGAACAGGCCGCTCGGTGGAGACAATCAAACCTAAGCTCGCCTTATCAAACACTTTAAACACTAACAACTTACCATGATAAACATCCGGCATCTTAACTGCACGATCCGAAGAGACTGACGCCATTAGGTTATCATAGGCAGTACGTTCAATTGCAGGAACTGGCATACCGTCATTGTTGATAACAATAACCTCACCATCACGGTAAATAGAAAATACCACCCCAGGCTCGACGCCATCCTGAGTGCCTTTATCTAAGTACACGACATTCAACTTACCCGCTTCACGCAAATTTGATTCTGTCGCTAACACTAAAGCCGGTATCTTTAATTCCGCAGGTTTAGGAGTAAAGTAAGCTGACATCAAGGAATCACTTTCCATCGGCAATACTCTGAAGCCCGCTTTGGTTTCGCGAAAGCTCGTTAGCAACTTAATTTTTGAAACCTTACCAGACTCAATCACTTGCCCAGTAGACGACAAAATGGCTTCTTGTCCTAACGCTTCGCCTGACTCTTTATTGAAAAACTCGCGACCGCGTTCGTAAATACCATATTTTTGGTTTATTGGCAGTTCAGCATCAATATAAATCACATCACCCACAATATGGTGACGCGATGGACTTTCACCTGCCAGCACCATAGGTTGCTCAGTAAGCCAGTGAGTCTCGACGACCCGATTCTGCACTAAATATTGTTCAATCAAGGCTAAATCAACGGCTGGAATAGCATTACTCTTAGCAATGACACGTCCCTCGGGACTCTTTTTTACATGGGGTTTAGCACTATCGACAGTAGCACCATTACGCACAAGGCGGGGCTGACCATCAATAAATACCAGAGTGAGTTGATCGCCAGGGTAAATAAGGTGGGGGTTAGCTATCTGTGGGTTTACATCCCAAAGACTCGGCCATTTCCATGGGTCATTCAGAAACGCGGCGGAGATATCCCAAAGAGTATCGCCCTTTTTCACTACATATGACTCAGGATGCCCCGCCTTAAGCGTCAGGGTATCTGCGGCAACAAACGTGCAATTGAATGTCATTAACGCGAGTAAAATTAACCGTTTCATGGGTATTTCCATGTTGTTTAACTCTTAGTTTGAGCTTTTACTGTTATTGGTAGGCACTAAAGATTAAAATTAACTCATTAGCATCAGTCAGTATAACTAACTGGCAGAGATTTGACAGACTTGTTAAGAGTTTATGTATGACACTATTAAAAGTATTACAATTCCCTGACGAAAGATTACGAACACAAGCCACACCCATCACAGAGTTTAATGCCGAGCTGCAGACTCAAATTGATGATATGTTCGAAACCATGTACCAAGAAAAAGGTATCGGTCTGGCCGCGACCCAAGTTGATTACCATAAACAACTTATTGTCATGGACTTACAGGATGAAGTCGAACGACCAAAAGTGTTTATCAACCCTGAAATTATCGCCAGCAGCGGTGACTTCTGCAATGAAGAAGGTTGCCTGTCGGTTCCGGGGATTTACGCCAAAGTCGATCGCGCCGAATTTGTCACGGTAAAAGCCTTAGACAGGCACGGTAACGAATTTATAGTTGAAGCCGATGAGTTATTTGCCATTTGTATTCAACACGAAATGGATCACCTCAAAGGCAAATTGTTTGTCGATTATTTGTCGCCGCTAAAACGTCAGCGGATCAAACAAAAACTTGAAAAAGCCGCCCGATTGGACGCCAAAGAAGCATAGGATCAGATTTGAAACCACTCAACATCATCTTTGCCGGAACACCGGATTTTGCCGCTCGCCACTTACAAGCACTTTTAAACTCACACCACAATGTGATTGGCGTTTACACTCAGCCCGATAGACCCGCTGGCCGCGGCAAGAAACTGACCGCCAGCCCAGTAAAAGAACTCGCTATCGCCAATAGTATTCCAGTGTTTCAACCCGGCTCATTACGTAAAGAACCCGCGCAACAAGAACTTGCCGCACTCAACGCCGATATCATGGTGGTCGTCGCCTACGGCCTGATCTTGCCAAAAGTCGTATTAGATACACCGCGTTTAGGTTGTATTAACGTTCATGGTTCTATTTTGCCACGCTGGCGTGGTGCCGCACCGATCCAACGCGCGCTTTGGGCCGGCGACAAAGAAACTGGCGTAACCATTATGCAGATGGATGTGGGTTTAGATACTGGTGACATGCTGCTTAAAACCTATCTGCCGATCGAAGATAACGACACGTCAGCCAGCCTTTACGAGAAACTGGCAGAACAAGGTCCCGTTGCCCTATTGCAAGCCCTCGAGGGTTTAGCAAACGGTACCTTAGCCGCTGAAAAACAAGATGAAGCCTTAGCAAACTACGCAGAAAAACTCAGCAAAGAAGAAGCCAGACTCGATTGGAATAAATCCGCTAAACAGTTATGGCAAGAAGTCCGTGCCTTTAATCCTTGGCCTGTGAGTTACTTTGAGCACCAAGGTAACACTATAAAAGTGTGGCAAACTCAAGTCAGCGAAACCACCAGCGCAGCCGCTCCAGGTACTATTATCAGCGCCAGCAAAAAAGGCATAGACGTCGCCACCGCTGATGGTGTGTTAACCCTGCTGAGTATGCAGCTACCAGGGAAAAAGCCACTCAATGTTGCCGATATTCTCAATGCTCGAGGTGAATGGTTTAGCCCGAATACTCGCCTCGCAAACGAGGCACAATAATCATGAACTTGCGCGCGCTAGCTGCGAAAGCCATCTTCGAAGTATTAGAAAAAGGCGTGTCACTCTCAGTGGCACTGCCCGATCAACAAAAGCACCTTGCCAGCGGCAAAGATAAAGCCCTACTCGCCGAGCTCTGTTACGGCGTGATGCGCACTCTGCCGCAAATAGAGAAACGCATCAGTGAATGCCTAGCGAAACCACTCAAAGGTAAGCAAAGGATTATCCACCAGCTGCTGATCATAGGTTGCTATCAACTTTACTTCACTCGCATTCCAAGCCACGCCGCGATTTCAGAAACCGCCGAAGCCTGTCGCCAGTTAAAATTTGAAGGCATGGTCAAAGTGGTTAATGGTGTACTGCGCAATATTCAGCGCCAGCTATCGCCGCTAAGCACAGAAACAGATACCTTAAGCTATAACACACCCGCTTGGTTAATTAAGCGCTTAAAAGAAGCCTATCCCGAGCAGTGGCAAGACATCATTCAACAAAGCCATGAACGCCCGCCCATGTGGCTGCGTAACAATCGCTTATCCCAGAGCCGTGCCGAATACCTCGCAGCTTTAGCCGAAATCGACATTGAAGCGAGCGAAGGCAGCAGTGCCGATGCCATTATCCTAGCGCATCCAAAGGATGTCGCCACACTGCCACACTTTCATGAAGGTGCTGCATCAGTGCAAGATGGCGCGGCACAATGGGCGGCGACCTTACTTGCCCCGCAAGCGAATGAATTAATACTCGATGCCTGCGCGGCACCCGGTGGCAAAAGTTGTCACTTACTCGAACTTGAGCCGAGTATCAAATTAGTCGCTGTTGATTTTGATGCTAAACGCCTTGAACGTGTGCAACAGAACCTTAACCGCTTATCATTAAAAGCGGAGCTTATCCATGGTGATGCGGCCAACATAGACTCATGGTGGCAAGGCGGACAATTTGATCGTATCTTACTGGACGCGCCTTGCTCGGCCACGGGAGTGATCCGCCGCCATCCCGATATTAAATGGTTGCGAAAAAACCATGACATTGAAGAATTGGCTGAACTTCAACAGCAAATTCTCGATCATTGCTGGAAGTGGCTAAAACCCGGTGGCACGCTTCTTTATGCCACTTGTTCGATTTTACCGCAGGAAAACCGCGACCAGATCAGTGCGTTTTTAGATAGAACGGTAGATGCTAAACTAGACACACTTGTCCAGCAAAATTCGCCACAGGATATAGGTTGGCAAATCACGCCAGGACAAGACAATATGGATGGGTTTTATTATGCCCGTTTATTGAAAGCGACTGATTAGGAAGTAAGCAAGGCCATGAAAATTATCATATTAGGTGCGGGTCAAGTTGGGGGAACCTTGGCCGAAAATTTGGTGGGTGAGAACAATGACATCACCATTGTCGATTATGACAAATCCAGATTACGCGCCCTGCAAGATAAATATGACCTTCGCGTCGTAGCGGGCCATGCCGCTCACCCTGATGTTCTCAGAGAAGCAGGCGCAGAAGATGCCGACATGCTTATCGCCGTAACCAATAGTGATGAATGCAATATGGCTGCCTGCCAGATTGCCTATACCCTTTTTGGTACGCCGACTAAAATTGCCCGTATCCGCTCAGAACCGTATTTGGCGATGCGCGATAAACTCTTTATCGACAGTGAAACCAAAAATAGCGACGGTCGCCCCCGCGGCGGCTTCGTAATCGATGAATTAATCGCCCCTGAACAGTTAGTGACCGCTTACATCCAGCGACTCGTAGAATATCCAGGCGCATTACAAGTGCTTGAATTTGCCGAAGGCCGCTTGAGCCTAGTGGCTGTTCGAGCCTATTACGGCGGCCCACTGGTGGGAAATGCATTAGCGGCACTTCGCGAGCATATGCCCAATATTGATACCCGGGTCGCGGCGATCTTCCGCCAAGGCCGCGCTATTATGCCTCGCGGAACGACCATTATCGAAGCCGATGATGAAGTCTTCTTCGTTGCAGACAGTCGCCATATTCGCGCTGTCATGAGCGAAATGCAAAAGCTCGATAACTCCTACCGCAACATTATGATCGCCGGTGGCGGTAACATAGGCCTAGGTTTAGCAAAACGCCTTGAGCGCACCCACTCGGTCAAACTGATTGAGCATAAATTAGAACGTGCAGAAGCCTTATCGGAGCAGCTGGAAAATACCACAGTGTTCTGCGGTGATGCCTCAGATCAAGAATTACTGCTCGAAGAACACATAGACCAAACCGACGTATTTATTGCGGTCACCAATGACGACGAAGCCAATATTATGTCCGCCCTGCTAGCAAAACGTATGGGCGCGAAAAAGGTCATGGTGCTTATTCAACGCGAAGCCTATGTGGATATAGTGCAAGAAGCCAACATCGATATTGCAATCTCACCACAACAAGCGACGATTTCAGCACTATTAACTCATATTCGTCAGGGTGATATCTGTAACGTTTACTCTCTACGTCGTGGGGCGGCCGAGGCAATTGAAGCCATCGCCCACGGAGATGCCAGCACTTCTAAAGTCGTTGGCAAAGCCATTGGTGATATTAAGTTGCCACCGGGGACAACGATTGGTGCCATTGTCCGCAATGATGAAGTGCTGATGGCCCACGACAAAACCGTGATAGAGCAAGGGGATCACGTGATCTTGTTCTTAGTGAATAAAAAGTTTGTCGGCGAAGTCGAGAAGCTTTTCCAACCAAGTGCTTTCTTCTTCTAAGAACCTTAGTAAGCCAACTTATGCTGAACTTTAGACCGCTATTGTTTATTTTAGGGCTGTTTTTGTCCATGCTGACAGCTTTCATGCTGATCCCACTGCTCCTCGCCGCATACAAAGGTGAGGAAACCGTGGGCTCTTTTATGGTGTCGGCATTAGTCACAGGCATTAGCTCAAGCCTGTGTTTACACAATGGCCAGAGCAAAAGCATTAACCTCAATATCCGCGATATGTTCCTACTAACCAGCCTAACGTGGTTGATCGTAAGCCTATTCGCGGCCATGCCATTTACCCTTTATCACGGTATTGGTTATACCGACGCCTTCTTTGAAACCATGTCCGGCATCACGACCACAGGTTCTACTGTACTCTCAGGGTTGGATACTATGGATCACAGTATCTTAATCTGGCGCTCTTTATTGCAATGGCTAGGTGGGATTGGTTTTATCGTAATGGCGGTGGCGATTCTGCCCTTCTTAAACGTTGGCGGGATGCGGCTATTCCGCACTGAATCATCCGATTGGAGCGATAAAGCAGTGCCTCGCACCCAAAGCATGGCTAAGTATTTATTCTTTATATATATTTTACTAACGAGTATCTGCTGTGTTGCCTATCATCTGGCGGGAATGACTTGGTTTCAGGCCATCAATCATGCAATGACCACCCTCTCGACTGGTGGCTACTCGACCTCAGATAGCTCAATGGCGGCGTTCTCCAACTCTGCACACTGGGTTGGGATTTTCTTTATGGCAGCAGGTGGCTTGCCACTACTCATGTTTGTACAAACCATACAGCAAAGGGATCTACGGATTTGGAACGATGCTCAGGTCAAAGGCTTCTTATTTTTCCTCACATTTGTATCTTGTTCTATTGGCTTCTGGCTGTGGCAAACCCGCGACATTGAGCTTCTAGATGCACTGCGTTTATCCAGCTTTAACGTGGTATCGGTAGTCACCACTACAGGTTATGGCTTAACGGACTACGGTGCTTGGGGCGCCTTTGCCAATATCGCCTTCCTGTTTTTAATGTTTGTCGGTAGTTGCTCTGGTTCCACTTCGGGCGGGATTAAGATCTTCCGTTTTCAAATTGCTGGGGCCATTATGCGCGAGCAATTGAAACAGCAATGTCATCCAAACGGTATCTTTAGGGAACGTTACAACAACCGCATCATCAGTGATGATATCGTCCGATCTCTGATCACTTTCGTACTGCTGTTTGTGATGGTGATTGTAGGCTTGTCAGTGATTTTAGTGCTCACGGGTCTCGATCCTATGACCAGTTTCACGGGCGCGATTACGGCAGTCACTAACGTGGGCCCTGGTTTAGGCCCGATTATTGGACCTGTAGGTAACTTCTCAACGCTACCCGATGTCGCTAAATGGGCGTTGTCACTCGGCATGCTCCTCGGTCGTTTAGAAATCTTAACCGTGGCGGTATTGTTCCACCCGAGTTTCTGGAAGTACTAATTCAGTAGAGCTTGAATACTAAAAAGGCGCTTAACGTGTTAAGCGCCTTTTTTATTAAGCAGTTGCAGTAACGTCAGCTAATTCCAACAGATGATCAGCATAGACTTTCACATCAGCCCAGTCGGTATAATCGATAACTGACTTAGGATCAGTTGGACCCTTGGTCATCTTCATAATCAACTGAATCGCCAATCTGTCATACCAAGGCCATGAAGGATAATCCACTTTGCCCGCAATAATTTTAAGATCAGCAGGCGTCCATGGCGATAATGCAATGAACTTTTGCAGATATTTATTATTTGCAGGGATACGTTTTTCAGGATTTCTCGCCACAACATTGACGCAGAAAAAACTGTTTGGCAATGCGCCCAGAGCCTGTGCATGCTGCTCAATAAATTGAAAAACGCTCTTATCATAGGTGCCATAGAGCACGCAGGCACCTAAGGCAACGACATCATAATCAGGCCAATTAATACAAGTCGCGGCAGCACTGTTGATATCGATGAGGTCAACCTTAGCGTCACGAAATCTTAATTGCTCGGCAATTGCACTGGCAATCTTGGCCGTATGGCCACCACGGGTAAAATAAAGTACGAGGACGCGTGTCATAGGCAATTTCCGATCCACTGAGTAATACCACCATTGTGGCAAGGCTACGTTAAATAAACCTCTGATAGGATCACAAATCAGTCGTATCTCATATTCTGAGATGCAAAAATTGAGATCTGCATTGCCGAGCAGTATGATTGCGTAAACACATGTGTTCAATTAGAATTATCTAATCAAAAGCGATAAAGTGAGTGACCTTATGCAAAATGATATAGATGTAGATGCAATGGTAACTAATGCGGAAAGTGCGGCTAAATGGCTCAAGGCCATAGCGAACCCTTATCGCCTAATGATTTTATGTCTATTACTAGACAAAGAGTTGAGCGTAACCGAGCTCAACGCCACAGTGCCATTAAGCCAGTCGGCCCTATCCCAGCATTTAGCCGTATTACGCGCAGAAGATCTGGTGGATACCCGTAAGAGCTCGCAAATTGTTTACTATAAACTCAAGAACGAGCAAGTCACCCAAGTGATTTCGATTCTGCATAGCCGCTACTGCGCGGCCTAACACTGCAAAATTAGCCTAAATTTAAGCCCTAACCTCTTGCAAGTGATTAGGGCTTAATGGTTTTTAATGTTGGCTAAAACGGTTACCGAAGGCATCGACTTTTGCCCAATCGGTAAACTCAAAAGTGCCTGTGATATCCGTTGGCCCTTTAGTCAACCACATGATAAAACGTATCATGGTCCGATCGAAGAAACCGTATTTAGGGTAATCAATCTTGCCTGCAAACACTTCTAACAGCTGGGGTTGCCACAGTGAAAGCTTGAGAAACTTTTGCATATAAGGATTGGTTTCAGGCGTATTTTTTAAGGATTTGCGCGCCACTACGTTAACGGTAAAAAAACCATTAATCTTAGTATCTAGCACTGCATGGTGGCGATTCACATACTGATAAAGCTCTGGTCTATGTTTACCATAACGAATACTGGCACCAATCAGCACTTTATCAAAATCCACTAGACTCAACGCTTCCGCCTGCTCTAATGTGGCGAGCGAAACCTGCTCTCCCGCCTGTTCAGCAATCGTCTTCATTTTTTGGCAAATTGCCAATGTTTGGCCATCTATCGTCGAATAGATTATTAACGTCTGCATGATTAATTCTTCCAAAAAGTTGGCGTAAACAAAATCAGTAAGGTAAATACTTCGAGGCGACCAAACAGCATAGCCACGACCAATACCCACTTGGCTCCATCACCAATACTGGCATAATTGCTCGCTACCTCACCTAAACCTGGGCCTAAGTTGTTTAAGCATGCCGCCGTGGCACTAAAAGCCGTAATATCATCTAATCCCATCGCCATGAGTGCAAGCATACAAATCACAAACACCAGCGCATAGGCAGAAAAGAATCCCCAAACAGCATCAACCACGCGATCGGGCAAGGCTTTAGAGCCAATCCTAATCGAAAACATTGCCTTAGGGTGAACGAGTCGTTTCAATTCACGGGAACCCTGTAACAGCAGTAAAATTACTCGAATGACCTTAATCCCACCCGCCGTTGAGCCACCACAGCCACCGATAAAACTCGAAAACATTAATAGTATGGGTAAAAATAATGGCCACAGATGGAAGCTATCAGTGCCAAATCCAGCCGTAGTGGCAACTGAAACTGCCTGAAATAAAGCATGATCTAAGGTTTCTTCTGGCGAATCATAAATACCAGAACGATAAAGCGTGAAGAAACAAATCGCTGTGAGAATAAGTTGAATCGCCACCAGCATCTTAAATTCAGCATCTTTAAAATAGACTCTAACGTTAATCCCACGTCGTGAAAATGCCGCAAAATGCACGCTAAAGTTAACCGCAGAAACAATTAAAAAGAACACACAAATAAGGTTAATAGTAGGACTATCGAAATAGCCCATGCTGGCATCGTGGGTCGAAAAACCTCCGATGGCAATGGTCGAAAATGAATGACAAATAGCGTCAAAAATACTCATGCCCGCCCACCAATAAGCCGTCGCGCAGGAAATCGTTAGCAGTAAATAGATATACCACAGTGCTTTAGCAGTTTCGGCTATCCGCGGGGTCATCTTACTGTCTTTCACAGGCCCCGGAATTTCAGCGCGATAAAGCTGCATTCCTCCCACACCGAGCACAGGTAAAATAGCCACTGCAAGCACAATAATCCCCATGCCACCAAGCCATTGCAGCATATGGCGGTAAAACAAAATGGCCTTAGGTAGGAAATCGAGCCCGACAATGACAGTGGCTCCGGTGGTAGTTAACGCAGAAAAAGATTCAAAGAAGCTGTCTGTCCAGCTTAAGTCTGGCTGACTCGAAAAGATAAACGGCAAGGCACCAATAGAACCCAGTACAGTCCAGAACAGCACGACAATCAGGAAGCCCTCTCGAGTACGCAATTCTTCTTTGCAGTGGCGGTTTGGATACCAGAGCCAAAAACCAATAAATAGGCTAACAAAAAATGCCTGCATAAACGCCGTGCCGCCGCCATCGTTATACCAAACAGCGATCAGTGCTGGTGGCAGCATAGTGATTGAAAATAAACCAATCAGCAGGCCTATGATTCTAATTATGGTTTTATATTGCATTACGCGAGTTCAATTATTCCATTGGCTGTAAAGGTATTTTCAGCATTTGGGCTATTTTGGCATAATTTACGCAGGCATCACAGCTCAAACTCGGGCCTCAAACTTCCTTGACTCAGTGTCGCCAGTGACTCACAAAGCCATGCCTGTTGCTCTCGCCCTATCTCAAACACAATATCGACCGCTGCGGCAAATTGCTTATCGATGATCACGGCATCCACTTGCTGTAATAGATGCTCGACATCGCGCAGCTGCGCATAATCACAATGCAACTTGGCGGGATACCGTAACTGTTTGAGTCGCGTCGGTAATTGAATCAAGCCTTGCCTTAAGCCCGACGTATAAGCCCGAACGAGTCCACCTACGCCTAGCTTAGTACCGCCATAGTAACGCACGACAACAGCGCCAACTTCGCCAATATGTGCCCCTTGCAACACAGCTAACATAGGGCGGCCTGCACTGCCAGCGGGCTCACCGTCATCACTCGAACCAATCAAGACGCTATCATCCGGTGCGCCAGCAACAAAAGCTGAGCAATAGTGGCTTGCGCCGGGATAGTCACGCTTTATGTCAGTAAGTACTAACTTTAATTTATCGACACTATCGCAATGAAAGAGAAAAGAGATAAAGCGACTATGCTTTATCTCTTCTTCAATGACGATTTCATCACAGGGAACGTTATAACTTTCGAGCACGAATTCGCCCTAATCTATTTTCAAACATCAATCGGCTAAGCCGAGCTCACGGGTCATATTCTCGTTTCTATCTTGATGCACTATGACGTTATCTTCGATACGAATACCGCCAAAAGGCCTTAACTCATCAACGGTTTGCCAGTTGATCTGCAGGCCACGACTATCTTGTTTAAGCTCATTAAGCAAAGTATCTATGATGTATAACCCAGGTTCCATAGTCAGTACTTGGTTTGGCGCTAAAATGCGGGTGCAGCGCAAGAATGGGTGGGCCTCGGGCGCCGCGATATGGGTACCGCGCTCATCGTGGGAGAAGCCACCCACGTCATGCACTTGTAAACCTAACATGTGGCCTAAACCATGGGGGAAGAAAGCACTGGTAATGCCTTGATCAACCAAACCTTGGGCATCCCCCGTGGCTAAATCAAAATCCAATAGCATTTGCGCGACTTTAGCGTGAGTAGCTAAGTGTAAATCAGGATAACGCACGCCGGGGCGCATCATGTCGATAAGCTCAAGCTGCGCCTTATTCATCGCAGCGATCAACTCATCGAAACGATTCTTCTCGAATGCATAGGTTCTAGTGATATCAGACGCATAGCCAAAGTAACTCGCGCCCGCATCGATAAGAAAAGACAAACGTTTCGCGGGGCTTTGATGCTCAAGCGCGGTGTAATGCAAAATCGCCGCATTTTGATTAAGAGCGATAATATTGCCGTAGGGCACTTCATTTTCGCTCTGGCCCACGGCAGATAAATAATGCTGTTGGATCTCGAACTCACTCGCACCGTTATAAAACGCATTTTTAGCCGCCAAATGTCCCTGCACCGCAATTTGGTTGGCGCGGCGCATACACTCCAATTCATATTCAGTTTTAGTGGTTCTGTGGTAATGCAAATAGCTCATCACAGCATCGGGATTGCGACTGGTAAAACCCAGCACTTCGGCTACATCTAAATGCTCACCCAAATAAGCCCAATTAACTGTGTCTTTAGGTAACAGCTCAGCGACCTTATCGGCCTTAGTTAACAGCTTAATATCAAAATGCTCGGTCCAGAACATATCCGGCACATCGGATACTTTGTGCCAAAAATCCACAGGACGATAAAAAATCAGCTGCGGCTTATCGCGACCATTGACGACTAACCAGCAATTCGGATTATCCAACACTGGCAACCATGCCTTGAAGTGCGGGTTTGCTTTAAAGGGATAATTGATATCATCCAAAAACATCCGATGCGGCTGACCCGAATGGATCACTAAACCAGACAAGGCTTCTCGAGACAAAATCTCTGCGACTCGGCGGTTTAACTCGGCAATATGGGCACAATAGTGATGAGCCAACTGATCCATTTGTCATCTCCTGCAATGAATAAAAGTTAATATTATGAGCCAAATTTGCCCACATAATCTTAATCTGATCATGAACAACAGATTCAATCAAAACGTTAAACTGTCACTCAATCTAAAATACATGGCTGCTCAATAAAGAACATTAAAGCGATAACATCATGATTATTTTTAATAATTCTATTCAACCCTAGCATTGCTACAGCGTTTAAACGTCTAAGGAAAACAGCCACAAAGACCTATTTATCCACAAAGTGATTTAACGCATTCTAGGTGTTCTACACTCTGTGCAGTGTATCACAAAGGTGAAAAATCACTCTAGCCGACAAGAAATTAAACAGTCGTTTAAATTGGGTGTTGTAATTTATCGAATTTCGAAGCACACTGGCACACAACTGGTCAAATGATGGCCGAAGCTGCTGTGAGATAGAGAGTCGTACTAGCACCAACACATAATGGTGGGTATCACTTTTAAGCCAAAAGGAAGCAAGCAATGATCTACCAAAGTCCTACAATTCAAGTTGAGTTACTCGAGGATAATATTGCCAAGCTGTGCTTTAACGCACCCGGTTCGGTGAACAAATTCGACAGAGAAACCCTCGCTTCGCTCGATGCCGCATTAGACAGCATCAAGCAAAATTCCAATATCAAAGCGTTAGTGCTGACCTCAAGTAAAGATACCTTTATTGTGGGTGCCGACATTACCGAATTTTTAGGCCTATTCGCACAAGATGACGCCGTACTGCTCTCTTGGGTTGAACAAGCCAACGCTGTCTTCAACAAACTCGAAGACTTACCTTTCCCAACAGCATCTGCAATCAAAGGCTTTGCCTTAGGTGGCGGCTGTGAAACCATTCTGGCAACGGATTTTCGTATCGCAGATACCACAGCCAAAATCGGTTTACCTGAAACTAAACTCGGCATCATCCCAGGCTTTGGCGGCACAGTTCGTCTGCCACGTGTGATTGGTGCAGATAACGCACTTGAATGGATCACCACAGGTAACGACCAACGCGCTGAAGATGCACTGAAAGTCGGTGCTGTGGATGCTGTGGTTGCGCCAGAAGCATTAGAAGCGGCTGCGATTCAAATGCTCAAAGATGCTGTTGCTGAAAAGTTGGATTGGCAAGCGCGTCGTAACCGCAAGCTGTCTGCACTAACACTGCCAAAACTTGAAGCTATGATGTCATTCACCACAGCTAAAGGCATGGTGTTTGCTGTTGCGGGTAAACACTACCCTGCACCAATGGCCGCAGTAAGCGTGATTGAGCAAGCATCGACTAAAGGCCGCACCGAAGCACTCCAAATCGAGCATCAAGCCTTTATCAAACTGGCTAAAACTGACGTAGCTAAAGCGCTTATCGGTATCTTCCTTAATGATCAATTCGTTAAAGGCAAAGCGAAAAAAGCGGGTAAATTAGCCAAAGAAGTGAAAAACGCTGCCGTATTAGGTGCTGGTATTATGGGCGGCGGTATCGCCTACCAAAGCGCCAGCAAAGGCACACCGATTGTCATGAAAGACATTGCCCAGCCAGCATTAGATTTAGGCCTCAATGAAGCCGCCAAACTGCTGTCTGCCCAAGTTGCTCGTGGTCGTTCAACGCCAGAAAAAATGGCCAAAGTGCTGAACAACATCACGCCTTCATTAGATTATGCTGCGCTCAAACACAGTGATGTCGTCGTTGAAGCCGTTGTTGAACATCCAAAAATTAAAGCACAGGTTTTAGCCGAAGTTGAAGGCTATGTGAGTGAAGATGCAATTATCGCGTCAAACACCTCAACGATTTCAATCAACTTGCTCGCTAAGAGCATGAAGAAACCTGAGCGTTTCTGCGGTATGCATTTCTTCAACCCAGTGCACAAAATGCCGTTGGTAGAAGTTATCCGTGGTGAGCACAGTTCTGAAGAAACCATCGCCTCTGTTGTGGCTTACGCCAGCAAAATGGGCAAAACCCCAATCGTGGTAAACGATTGCCCAGGCTTCTTCGTTAACCGCGTACTCTTCCCTTACTTTGCAGGCTTTAATGGCTTACTTGCCGAAGGTGGCGACTTTGCTGCAATCGACAAGGTAATGGAAAAACAATTCGGTTGGCCAATGGGCCCTGCTTACCTGCTCGACGTAGTGGGTTTAGACACAGGTCATCACGCCCAAGCCGTTATGGCTGAAGGTTTCCCTGATCGAATGGGTAAATCAGGCACTGATGCGATTGATGTGATGTTTGAGAACAAACGTCTTGGCCAGAAAAATGGCAAAGGTTTCTATGTCTATTCCGTCGATAGCCGTGGCAAGCCGAAGAAAGATGTCGATCCAACAAGCTACGGTCTATTGAAAGCTGCCTTTGGCGAGTTAAAAGCCTTTGAAGCCGATGACATTATTGCTCGTACTATGATCCCTATGATCATCGAAACCGTGCGCTGTTTAGAAGAAAGTATTGTCGCATCACCAGCCGAAGCGGATATGGGCCTAGTTTATGGCTTAGGTTTCCCGCCATTCAGAGGCGGCGTGTTCCGTTATTTGGATACCATGGGTGTCGCAAACTTTGTAGCCTTAGCAGACAAATATGCTCACTTGGGCGGTCTGTATCAAGTCACAGATGCAATGCGTACATTAGCAGCCAATAACGGTAGCTACTACCAAGCCTAATTAGCGGGAAAGGAATTTAATCATGAAACAAGCTGTTATCGTAGACTGTATTCGTACTCCGATGGGCCGCTCAAAGGCTGGCGTATTTCGTAATGTACGTGCAGAAACTCTGTCTGCCGAATTGATGAAAGGTCTGTTGCTGCGTAATCCGCAACTCGACCCAAACCTAATTGAAGACGTGATTTGGGGTTGTGTGCAACAAACCCTAGAGCAAGGCTTCAACATTGCCCGTAATGCTTCACTATTAGCCGGCATTCCAAAGACCGCTGGCGCAGTGACGGTTAACCGCCTATGTGGTTCGTCAATGGATGCTATCCATCAAGCGGCGCGTGCGATTATGACTGGCATGGGCGACACCTTTATTATTGGTGGCGTAGAACACATGGGCCATGTGCCTATGAGCCATGGTGTCGACTTCCACCCAGGTCTTGCTAATAACGTGGCAAAAGCCTCTGGCATGATGGGCTTAACCGCTGAAATGCTGGGTAAACTGCACGGTATTACCCGTGAACAGCAAGATGCTTTTGCAGTACGTTCTCATCAACGTGCTTATGCTGCGACGATTGAAGGCCGTTTTGCCAAGGAAATCTATGGCATTGAAGGTCACGATGCTAACGGTGCCTTAATTAAAGTCCTGCAAGACGAAGTGATCCGCCCAGAAACGACTATGGAATCTCTAGCAGCACTGCGTCCGGTATTTGATCCAGTCAACGGTACTGTCACTGCGGGTACTTCTTCTGCACTGTCTGATGGCGCTTCAGCCATGTTAATCATGGAAGAATCTAAAGCGCGCGCACTTGGCTTGCCGATTCGTGCACGTATTCGCTCTATGGCGGTTGCGGGTTGTGATGCGGCGATCATGGGTTACGGCCCAGTTCCTGCCACGCAAAAAGCGCTGGCTCGTGCCGGTATCACAGTTGCCGATTTAGATGTGATTGAACTTAACGAAGCGTTTGCTGCTCAGTCTTTACCTTGTGTGAAAGATTTAGGTTTAGCGGATGTGGTTGACGACAAAATCAACCTCAACGGCGGCGCGATTGCACTAGGTCACCCACTGGGTTGTTCAGGTGCGCGTATCTCTACGACGCTGATCAACTTGATGGAAGACAAAGACGCGACCTTAGGTTTAGCGACTATGTGTATTGGTTTAGGCCAAGGTATCGCCACCGTGTTCGAACGCGTTTAATTCGTTAATCAAATAATCATCAAAGCCGGAACTTGTTCCGGCTTTTTTATGCCAAATCTTCTGCCATCATAAATATTAATATTTCTCATTTCTTCTGCTGTTCATTTGAAAATCAGTCCGTTATCGACTTAACTACAAGGGCATTACTGGCTATTGTGGACGACAACAGGCAAGCAATCATCAGCCAAATCTAGGCAGTGTAGTGCAAGGATGCAATTCGTTGTTTTACCAGAGGAATGCCAGATGCTACAAACGGAACAGACCCTTTTCGAACAAATGCGGATCACTGAGCTGGAGATCGAGTCTCGTAAGGCGCTCTTCTCTTTTACTGGGGCGGACGTAAAGGCACTGCAATCCTTTAAGCCCATCATTGAAGAAAACATAGATAAAATCGTCGACGACTTTTACGGCTTACAAACCAGTGTGTCAGAAATTGCGCTCCTGATTGGAGACTCAGACACCCTTGCCCGCCTACGTACCGCACAGAGAAGATATGTGCTTGATTTATTTAATGGTGTTTATGATCTTGAGTACGTAAACAATCGCCTGCGGATTGGGTTAGTCCATAAACGCATTGGTGTTGAGCCCAAACTTTACCTGTCTGCGGTGCACACACTCAAGGAGTTGATCTATGCCGTGATCAACGGCTCAGTACAAGATGTACGTCAAGCCGAACGTATTCGAGCCGCAATTGATAAACTGGTGCTGTTTGATGTCACACTAGTATTCGATACTTATATTCGCAGTTTAGTCTCCGAGATTGAGAACGCTAAAGATAAGGCCGAGAAATATGCCCAAAGCATGGAAAGCAAAGTCAAAGAGCGAACACAGCAGTTAGAAGAACTCTCGCAAACCGATCCCTTAACAGGTTTGCTCAATGTAAGGCACTTGCAAGAAACCGCAACTCGCATACTCAGAGCTGCCCAAAGACGCGCCGAGCCCGTATGTGTCATCTATTTAGATGTAGATGATTTTAAATTATTTAATGACACTCAAGGCCATAGATCAGGTGATGAAGTACTTTGTGCCGTCGCAAAAGCGATTAAAGAAACCACTCGTGCTGAAGATCATTGTTTTCGATATGGTGGAGATGAGTTCTGTATCATCATGCCTAACTGTCGTGAGGAACAAGCTCGAGAGAATTTCATCACTCGGTTTAATCAAAAAATAAAACTCAGTCTAAACAATATTTCCTTAAGTTTTGGCATTACAGATACTGGCCCCTATGAATATGAAGAAGCCAATAGCTTAATTCATAAAGCCGATCAAAAAATGTATAGCTACAAACGGGCGTCCAAATTGCAGCAACAAACTATGGCAGCTGCAAATGATTTAGCACCAGAGAATAGTACAGCTGTTATCCATCCAATCTCTCAATCTCAAAGCGCTGCTGATAAAGCCGTTGAGTAATGTTAATTACCATAAGCCATAAGTTTGTTCCACGTGGAACATTTTATCTCTAGCTTTGGTAACGACAAAAAGCACACCAATCAAACCACATCACAAATTGCGACCGCCAACTTGGTTTATCATGGGGGCTGGAGTAACATTAGCTAATTCTGCTTAACCGTTCAGTAGAGGTAATATGAACGACGCTTTCTCAACAGCACAGCATAGACTCGATGCACTTGGCTTACGTTGCCCAGAACCTGTAATGATGGTGCGTAAAACGGTAAGACAAATGGCTGCAGGCGAGACACTGCTGATCATTGCCGATGACCCTGCAACGACACGCGATATTCCAAGCTTCTGTGAGTTTATGGATCACACCCTTATCGCCAGCGAAACGGCTCAGACGCCATACCAATATTTGATCAAAAAAGGACTTTAAGTCGTATCGTTTTAGCGACTTAATCATTAAAAAAGGATGTGAGGGGAACTATGCCAAAACTGCTGGCAATTGCCTATAAAACTGTAAAGCGCGGCCCAATGAATGAGGTTCTCTGTGCCAATGTCACCCAGTTAAATGGTGTAGAGAAAGATGTATTTGGTCGTCCTGGCAAACGCCAAGTCACTGTGCTTTCCAAACTACAATGGCAACAAGCCTGTCGTGCTATCGAGGCAGAATTACCTTGGACGACTCGCAGAGCAAATCTGCTCGTTGATGGTCTGGTATTTAGCAGTGCAGATGTTGGTAAACATTTACAGATTGGTGAGTTACTACTTGAAATTACAGGTGAGACCGATCCCTGTAAAAAAATGGAAATTGCACATGTCGGTTTAGAAGCCGCACTCACCCCAGATTGGCGAGGAGGTGTTACATGCAGGGTATTAAATGATGCCATGATCCACCTAGGTGATGAGATAGCAATTTTCTTTCCTAGCTAATCCAATCAGCCTATCTCAGCTAGTTCTCCATACTCCTCTATAAATGAACCAAATAACTTGGTTCTATTTCTGTTGTCCCAATCCTAATATAAATATCAGCTTTCTAGCTCGAACATCAATTGAAACAGTATTTACGTTTTCCTTCCTATCTATTTATGCGATAACTACACCAAGTATTAACAAAACTTTATCTTGTGATTAATACCGATCATGTAGCCCATAAGAACGATAACAGGAAGTGACATGTTTAACTCTAAACTTACCCCGCTTTATATTGCCCTCACTCTTGGGATGAATACCCTCGCAGTTAACGCCACAGAAACGAAAGAATCGACTTGGAATGTTAACGCTCCAGCGAATGCTCCCTTAGTGCAAGTAAAAGTTGATGTTAATGAAGGCACTTGGATGAACTTAAGTGTCAGTCCAGATGGTAAGCATATCGTCTTCGACTTACTCGGTGACATCTACCAAATTCCAGTAACAGGCGGTGAAGCTAAGCCATTGGCCCAAGGCATAGCTTGGCAGATGCAGCCCGTCTATAGCCCAGATGGCAAGCACATTGCTTTTACGTCCGATGGCGATGGAGGTGATAACATTTGGATTATGGATGCCGATGGTAAAAACCCAAGAACCGTCACCCAAGAAACCTTCAGGCTACTAAACAGTCCAGCGTGGAGCCCAGACTCCCAGTATCTGGTTGCCCGTAAGCACTTTACCGCCAGCCGCAGTTTAGGTGCGGGCGAAGTGTGGCTATACCACGTTGCGGGTGGTGAAGGCGTTAAATTGACCGAACGTCCTAATGATGAGAAAGATTTAGGTGAACCCGCGTATTCACCCGATGGTCGCTATATCTACTTTAGTCAGGATGACACGCCGGGTAAAACATTCCATTACTCAAAGGATTCGGTCAACGGTATCTACAAAATCAAACGCTACGATACTCAAACTGGTGAGATTGAAGTATTAATCGAAGGCACGGGTGGCGCGATTCGGCCAACGCCGAGCCCAGACAGCACTAAGCTCGCCTATATTAAGCGCGATGATTTTCAATCTTCACTCTACCTGCTCGACCTTAAGTCTGGTGAAACCACTAAACTGTTTGGAGAGCTAGACCGTGATATGCAAGAGACTTGGGCGATTCATGGCGTCTACCCGACAATGGCGTGGACTCAAGATAACAAGGATATTTTCTTCTGGGCGAAGGGAAAGATTAATCGTCTGAATGTTGCCAGTAAAACACTCACAGATATCCCCTTCAGCGTAAAAACTGAGTTAGCCATACAGCCCTCGGTGCGCTTTAAGCAAGATATCGATAAAGACGTTTTCGATGTAAAAATGCTACGTATGGCGCAAGTCTCACCGGATGGTAACAAAGTCGCCTTCGAAGCACTGGGTAAGATTTGGTTAAAATCCTTACCCGATGGCAGAATGTCACGCTTGACTGAGCTAGACAAAAATATTGCCGAACTTTATCCCCAATGGTCGCGCGATGGTAAAAATATTGTTTTCACCACGTGGAATGACCAAGACCAAGGCACAGTGCAAATGATTAGCGCCAAAGGTGGCAAACCTAAGCAGCTAACATCTGATCCAGGAAAGTATGTCGAACCCACCTTTTCACCCAATGGTGAACTCGTAGTGTATCGTAAAACTCAAGGCGGTAACCTCACACCAAGAACTTGGTCGCAGGAACCTGGGCTATATAAAGTCGATATAAAAGGTAAACAAAATAGCAAGATCAGTGCCGATGGCTATCAAGCTCAATTCGGTGCTAATGCCGATCGCGTCTTTTTTATGAATAGCAGCGAAGATGAAACGCCGCAGTTATCATCCATCAACTTAGACGGCTTCGATAAACGGGTTCATTACAGCAGCAAACATGCAACTGAATTCAGGGTTTCACCCGATGGTGAGCAACTCGCCTTTGCTGAACGCTTTAAAGTTTGGGTAACACCTTTTGCAAAACACGGTGAGACAGTTGAGATTGGCCCCAATGCCAGCAATCTACCCGTAAGCCAATTGAGTGCCCGTGCGGGCGAAAGTATCAGTTGGAACAGTAAAAACGACCAACTATATTGGACTCTTGGCCCCGAGCTGTACCAAGCCAAGGTTGACACTCAATATCGCGACAAAAATGAAAAGGCACAACCAAGCATTATCGATTTAGGCTTTACCGAAAAGGCCGATGTTCCACGTGGAACAATCGCGTTTGTCGGTGGTAAAGTGATTACGATGGAAAATGACCAGGTGATTGATAATGGTGTGGTCATAGTCAAAGACAATCATATTGTCGCCGTAGGCGATGCCAATGTTGCGATTCCTAAGGATGCGCAGATCATCGACATCAAAGGCAAATCCATTATGCCAGGACTATTCGATGCCCACGCCCATGGACCGCAAGCGGATGATGAAATCGTGCCACAACAGAACTGGGCGCTGTATTCAGGCTTATCCTTGGGTGTCACCACGATTCACGATCCCTCGAATGACACCACAGAAATCTTTGCCGCATCTGAGCAACAAAAAGCAGGTAATATTGTTGGCCCACGAATATTCTCCACCGGCACTATACTTTATGGTGCCAATGCGCCTGGCTACACATCGCACATAGACTCACTAGATGATGCCAAATTCCATCTTGAACGCCTGAAAAAAGTTGGAGCCTTTAGCGTAAAAAGCTATAACCAACCGCGCCGCAATCAGAGACAGCAAGTCATAGCCGCAGCACGTGAACTCGAAATGATGGTCGTGCCTGAAGGTGGCAGCTTGCTGCAACATAATTTAAGCATGGTCGCCGATGGACATACTACGATTGAGCACTCACTCCCCGTTGGTTCAATCTATAACGATATCAAACAGTTTTGGAGCCAGACTCAAGTTGGTTACACGCCA
Source organism: Shewanella oncorhynchi (assembly GCF_030848765.1). Taxonomy (NCBI): domain Bacteria; kingdom Pseudomonadati; phylum Pseudomonadota; class Gammaproteobacteria; order Alteromonadales; family Shewanellaceae; genus Shewanella; species Shewanella oncorhynchi. The sequence continues at coordinate 16,381 of NZ_CP132914.1, read as the reverse complement.
ACCTTAGTGGTTGCCTATGGTGGTATTTCTGGTGAAAACTACTGGTATGATAAAACCGATGTGTGGGCACATCCACGTCTATCCATGTATGTGCCAGCCGATATTTTGCAAGCGAGATCAATGCGACGCCCCCATGCACCAGAGAGCCACTACAATCATTTCAATGTTGCTAAGGTGGCTAACGAGCTCAATAAGTTAGGTGTTCACCCTAATATCGGCGCTCACGGCCAACGTGAGGGTTTAGCAGCACACTGGGAAATGTGGATGTTTGCCCAAGGCGGCATGAGCAATATGGAAGTGTTGAAAACGGCCACCATTAATCCAGCGACGACCTTTGGCATGGAGCGGCAACTCGGTTCTATCAAAGAAGGTAAGCTCGCAGACTTGATCGTTATTGATGGTGATCCATTAGCCAACATTCGTGTCACCGACAAAGTCACTCATACTATGGTCAATGGTAAGTTATTTGATGCAGAGACTATGAATGAACTTAATGGGGATAAAGCACAGCGTAAGCCGTTTTTCTTTGAGAAACTCTAAGGGCTACTTTCAAGTCTAAGGAGAATAGCTTTCCTGTTGAGACCGTTTAAGTTTAACAAGATGAGTTCCAGCGAAGCTCAAAAAGCATGTTCCACGTGGAACATGCTTTTTTGTATTTGGATACTCTACAAGAGTTTTCTTTAATATCAGTCAGCTCAACGATTAATGATTCTAGTGGCTATGCTCAACACAAGAATCGACACAGGCCTGATAAGCAATACACTCGACAAGGTGATCGTTCACCATACCCACCGCCTGCATAAAGGCATAACAAATGGTTGGGCCGACAAAATTGAATCCGAGTTTCTTCAACGCTTTTGACATGGCTTCAGATTCTGGTGTTTGTGCAGGAACCTGCGACATTGCCGTAATCTGATTAACTATGGGTTTTCCGCCCACAAAGCTCCATAAAAATGCAGAGAAATCCTTCCCATCTGCAGTATAGGCTAAATAACCTTTAGCATTCTTGATGATAGAGTTCACCTTCAAGCGATTGCGCACTATACCGGGATTCAACATGAGCTCCTCTACCTTCGCCTCATCGAAAGTCGCAATAATCTCAGGTTCAAAATTAGCAAAGGCCTGTTCATAGTTTTGTTGCTTCTTCAGGATAGTTATCCAAGATAATCCGGCCTGTTGACCATCTAAACACAACTTAGCAAACAGCTCCTTTGGATCATAAACAGGTCGCCCCCACACGTTGTCGTGATACTCACGATACAAGGGATCATCACTTACCCAGCCACAGCGGATCTCTTCCATGGTATATAACCTTATTGTTTTAATTAAGAAGGTAAAAAATAACCTACATAAGCAGATATCTACAAGGTATAATCGAACCCATTTTCTATTCAGGCTGACGGCAGTAGACAAGTAGACATGACGACAAAACACGACGTAAAAACATTTCAGGGTTTCATTCTCACCCTGCAGGAATATTGGGCACAGCAAGGCTGTGCAATAGTTCAACCTCTAGATATGGAAGTCGGTGCTGGTACATTCCACCCACAAACTTTCCTACGCTCTTTAGGGCCTGAACCTATGAGCAGTGCCTATGTGCAGCCATCGCGCCGCCCTACGGATGGTCGTTACGGTGAAAACCCTAACCGTCTGCAGCACTACTACCAATTCCAAGTCGTGTTGAAGCCTTCACCTGACAATATTCAAGAGCTATATTTAGGCTCACTACAAGCACTGGGTATTGATACTCAAATCCACGATATCCGCTTTGTAGAAGATAACTGGGAATCACCAACACTAGGTGCTTGGGGCTTAGGCTGGGAAGTCTGGCTTAATGGCATGGAAGTGACTCAGTTTACTTACTTCCAACAGGTCGGCGGCATCGAATGCAGCCCAGTCACAGGTGAAATCACCTATGGCCTAGAGCGTCTGGCCATGTATATCCAAGGCGTAGATAGTGTTTATGATCTCGTATGGACCGATGGTCCACTAGGCCTAATCACCTATGGCGATGTGTTCCATCAAAACGAAGTCGAGCAATCGACCTATAACTTCGAGCACGCCGATGTGGACTTTATGTTCACCCTGTTCGATCAGTGCGAAAAAATGTGTCAGCATTTATTGTCGCTAGAAAAACCTTTACCTCTGCCCGCCTACGAGCAAGTGATGAAAGCCTCACACGCCTTCAACCTGCTCGATGCCCGCCATGCCATTTCAGTGACTGAACGTCAGCGTTACATCTTACGTGTTCGTACTATGGCGAAAGCGGTCGCTGAATCTTATTATCAGGCACGCGAAGCGCTTGGCTTCCCAATGTGTAAGTAGAGGTAAAAACATGAATTTTGAAAACTTACTCATAGAGTTAGGTACGGAAGAATTACCCCCTAAGTCACTGCGTAAACTGGCTGAATCCTTTTTAGCTAACTTTACTGAAGAACTCACCAAAGCCGATTTAGCGTTCAGCTCAGCCGTTTGGTACGCAGCGCCACGTCGTCTGGCAATTAACGTCACTGAACTTGCCCTTGCGCAAGCTGACAAAGTGGTTGAGAAACGTGGCCCCGCCGTGAGTTCAGCATTCGATGCTGAAGGCAAACCGACTAAAGCCGCTGAAGGTTGGGCACGTGGTAATGGCATTACCGTTGAGCAAGCCGAACGTTTAGTCACAGATAAAGGCGAATGGTTAGTCCATAACGCCAAAGTTGAAGGCGTCGAAACCAAAAGTTTGATCGCCGCTATGGCGCAACGTGCCCTCGATAAATTGCCCATTCCTAAGCCAATGCGTTGGGGTAATAATAAAACCCAATTTATTCGCCCCGTTCATACTGCCACTATCTTGTTAGGCAGTGAGTTGATTGAAGGTGAATTGCTGGGTATTAAATCGGCGCGCACTGTTCGCGGTCACCGTTTTATGGGCCTAAAGCAGTTTGAATTAGCCCATGCTGATCACTACCTTGCCGACCTAAAAGAAAAAGGCAAAGTCATCGCCGATTACGAAAGTCGTAAAGCGTTAATCAAAGCCGATGCCGAAAAAGCCGCGGCTAAGATTGGTGGCACAGCGGATATCGAAGATAGCCTGCTTGAAGAGGTCACCTCTTTGGTTGAATGGCCTGTGGTATTGACCGCTAGCTTCGAAGAAAAATTTCTAGCCGTACCGTCTGAAGCTTTGGTCTATACCATGAAAGGCGACCAAAAATACTTCCCAGTCTTTGATGATGCAGGCAAGTTACTGCCAAACTTTATCTTTGTGGCCAATATCGAATCTAAAGATCCCGCGCAAATTATCTCTGGTAACGAGAAAGTCGTTCGTCCACGTCTTGCCGACGCCGAGTTCTTTTTTAATACCGATAAAAAACACACGCTGGAATCGCGTTTACCAAGTCTTGAAACCGTCCTGTTCCAACAGCAGCTCGGTACCTTAAAAGACAAAGTGAATCGTATTTCTGCCCTAGCCGCCTTTATTGCCGAGCAAACTGGCGCGAATGCGGTTGATGCAGCTCGTGCAGGTTTGTTATCTAAAACCGATTTGATGACCAAGATGGTGATGGAGTTTACCGACACTCAAGGCACTATGGGCATGCACTACGCCCGCCTCGATGGTGAAACCGAAGCCGTTGCGGTTGCAATGGAAGAGCAATACAAGCCTAAGTTCTCTGGCGATACAGTGCCTAGTGCTGGTGTATCTTGCGCAGTCGCATTAGCAGACAAGCTCGATACTTTAGTCGGTATCTTTGGTATTGGCCAAGCACCAAAAGGCGCAGCCGATCCCTTTGCCCTACGCCGTGCCGCCATCGGTGTGCTGCGTATTATCGTTGAGAACAAACTGCCACTGGACTTAGTAACGCTGATTGCTAAAGCTCAGGAGCTCCACGGTACTAACTTAAGCAACGCCAATGCAAGCGACGAAGTGTTAGAGTTCTTAATGGCTCGCTTCCGCGCTTGGTATCAAGATAAAGGTATTGGTGTTGATGTGATCTTAGCCGTGCTAGCACGTCGCCCAACACGCCCAGCTGATTTTGATAGTCGTATCAATGCGGTATCACACTTTAGAAGCCTAGAAGCTTCTGGCGCACTTGCAGCAGCGAACAAACGTGTATCTAACATTCTGGCTAAGGTTGAAGGCGCTTTACCGACAACGATCAATGCAAGTTTGTTGACCGAAGCCGCAGAGCAAGCATTGGCGGCCAAATTGAACGAGCTGCAACCGCAATTGGCGCCTTTGTTTGCCAATGCCGATTACCAACAAGCCTTAACCTTGTTAGCTGCCCTACGTGAAAGCGTGGATCAGTTCTTCGAAGATGTAATGGTTATGGCGGATGATGAAGCTTTGAAAAACAATCGTTTAGCATTGTTGAATAATCTACGCGAGCAGTTCCTGCACGTAGCGGATATATCACTACTGCAATAACGATACTAAGGTTTTTTAAATTATCGCTTTATAAAAAAACGCGCTCAATAGCGCGTTTTTTATTGTCCTGATTTCTTATACCAAACGTATTAAATTGCCCAATCAGAACTGCAGCAGTTTTTGATGTAAGCTATCAAATTGAGTTTGATCTAAGTTAACTTGCTGCAGTAAATTCGCCAGTATCTCAGGGGATAATTGCCCTGCTTGATGCAGCATAGAAATCTCGCTAATCACATTCGCCCGCCATACCACTGAGGCGAGCCCCGCTTGCGGGCGCGAGTTCACACTGGCAAGCTTGTCTAATTCTGTTTCAAAGGTATTGGGTAACTGCCAATGCTTAGCAAGCAATGAACTCAAGGTTAACGATTTCGTCGTCATCACTTGTCTAAATAATCCAGAATTAGGCTGTTCTCCCGGCTCTGCCTGTACAAACGCATCGAGTAGCATTTTAAAAATGGCCAACTTGCCGACATCGTGTAATAGGCCCAATAAAAAAGCCGTATCTTGATCTTCATCGCTTAACTCACTGGCAAGAAAAGCAACCTGCATCGAATGGCGCCAAATTTCAGCCCCAAAACGACGAAAATAGATTGGTTTGATATCCAACATTTCACGCACTAAACAAGTGGTGACAAATTTTCTCAACTGTTCGCGCCCAAGCTGTACCAAAGCCTGCTGTAAACTGGTGATATCCCTATCGCTACGTTTAAACGCGGGAGAATTACACAGCTTAAGCACCTCAATACTCAGTAAAGGGTCTCGCTCAATAAGCGCTAATAGATCCTTAATATCAAACTGAGGGTCGGACAATTTACGATCTAACTCCAATACCTTTGACGGCAGCTTTAACACTTTTTCGGCGATGACTTGTGGCGATGCTAAGGCCTGCTCTATCTCCGCCATGACTCTACGTTCAAGATTATTCGCTACACCGCCAGTGTCCTTAACCCGTGTCGGAAATAACAAACTATAAAAGAGTGCAGATAAATCGACAGATACCACGCTAATGTCTTCGAGAGGTTTAGCTGGCTTTCGCGCAGGTTCAAGCGACTTACCTAAGTCCGTCGTTGAAAAACTTTTGGGTCTCTCAACGGTCGCCGTATCGCGAATATTAAAGAGTTTATTAAAAAGTGATTTAATCAAGAAGCATCAACCTGTCATTATAAATAATTGTTAAAAAGTCAGTTAAATATTGCCCATCATAAATCCATTTTGATCAGCTCAAGCCGTGTATTAAGACATTGTAGACAGGCTAATACTTAGCTTAAGTGTAACATATTCAATTCATTTCGGACTTCTTCTATCCCACCATTACTGCTTTTACAAAGACAATCTTGGTTACAAGTTGAAACCTCAAAAAACTTACATTTCAGCATCATTTAACTGACAATATGCCTACCATTCCTAAAGGGATACATATTTTGTCTCCCTTTAATTGATTAACAATCTACTCGCGAGCTAACAACGGAAAATTTGATGATCGAGGTAATAAAAGCGGGTGCACTAACCACAGTTCAAGATATCGGACGCATGGGATATCGACATTTAGGCGTAACCCAAGCTGGTGCCTTAGATAGACCTGCACTGTGTTTAGCAAACCGCCTACTCTCAAATCCAGACAATACACCCGTACTGGAATTGACCTTCGGCCAATCGATTTTTTTGTTTAAACGTGATGCTTGGATTGCCTTAACCGGTGCCGATTTCGATGCCCGCATAGACAATAAACCCATAGTTTGCGGCTGGCGTTACTTTATTAAGGCAGGACAAAAACTCAGTCTTAGAGGGGGGAATAAAGGCATGCGTGCCTATGTTGCGATTGATGGCGGCGTTAAAGTGCCGTTAGTGATGGATTCTGCTGCTACTGATTTAACCTCAGGTATCGGTGGATTTCATGGTCGCGCATTAGAAGCTGGCGATAACCTGACCTTAGGTTCAGCTCATCCACTAAGAAGGCAGGTTGGCGCAATTCAAAAAAGCTGGAATGGGCATATTCGCGCACTCGCAACAAAGCACACCCAAGCCTTCTCGTTGAAATCGCAGCAAACATTCTGGCAAACACAGTGGCAACTTTCGGCAGAAAGCAATCGTGCAAGTGCAATACTCAACGGGGAAATATTGACCTTAGCAAAACCATTTCCCGTTCAATCCCATACAGTCAAGCCCGGAGTCATTCAAGTGTCAGCTTCGGGGCAACCTTTAGTGTTACTTGCCGATGCTAAGACCACCAGCAATCATCCTCAAATCGCCGTGATTATTGAAGCCGATCTATGGAAACTCGCGCAAACTCGCCCTGGGCAGACAGTTAAATTCGAATTGGTTGACGATGAACAAGCCGCAACGGCGCAAGCAGAATGGCATGACTACTTCTATCGACTACAACGTAGCCTAGGTTAACGAACCACTACATAATCAAATCTACAAAATATCACCCCGTATTCCCTACTAAACCCTATATCGGTTTAATTCAAATAACACACTATGCTCGCGCTAATTCGCACTTAGGTTCGGTGTAACTTGCTGGCTATAAAACAGCGCCACATCTTGTAATTGCTCAGAGCTTAACGCGCTGACTTGTGATTGCATCAAAGGATCGAGTCGTAAACCGGTTTTAAAATCGACGAGCTGTTTATTAAGATAAGCTAATTTTTGTCCCTTTAAGTTTGGGAATTGCTTGGCCATAGCGATCACCGCATTGCCATGGCATGACTCACACTGTGCCGTAGCCAATGCCTGACCTCGCTCTATATCTGATTGATAAACCTCTCCATTAACCTCTGTGGATAAGCCACATAGCGCAATTAAACTTATGATAATCGCTTTCATTTTGGTTCCTTAGGGAAAGGGTTAACTAGCACAGGCTGCAGGCTCGGTTCTAAAGGTAGACGTCTGAAGATCGTCATATCCATTTCAGCCTGCCCATAATGAGTGCTTAGATAACTCAAGGTCGGCTCCCAAGTATCCGACAAGTCCCATAAACCCTGAGTGTCTATCATCCACTGCAAAGTCTCTTTCCAAAAGGCTTTATCACCGCGATTTTGGGTAACTATCATACTGGTATGGCAGGCATTACATTGATAATTCACTAACTCCCAGCCAGGAGCCATGATCAAACCCGATTTAGGGTCCACTGGATACTCAGCAGCTAGCGAAATACTGGATGCCACTAACCCAAGCAATATCAGTTTATTGATATGTGACTTCATCACACCACCCTAACGGCAATACGGTGGCAGCCGTTAAACATATATCCCTTAGGATTCCATTGCGGTTGTACGACAGGCTGACTATCACCTTCACTATCGGTCGCTTTGGCCCAGATTTCATAATAGCCCTGCGACGGTAATTGCAATTCAATCTTCCATTGCTGCCATGCTGTTATGTTTTTAGGTTTTTCTAATTCAGCGGCAAACCAACGGGTGCCATAATCGTAACTGACTTCCACCTTAACCACTTCCCGTAATCCCGCCCAAGCATGGCCTGCGATAGTCATCTTTTGACCCACAGCTAATTCGGTTCCAGATTGGGGTTGAGTGATCAATGACTTCACTATCATTTCTTCAATGATTTTATAGTCTTTATCATCAACAGACTCACCTGGCGCTATCGGATATTTAGGGAGTTGATACGCTGGTGCTTCCATTTTATGTCCATCATGGACTTTATTACGCACACTGATCCCCGTCGCTGCTTTTTGCGAAACGGATCCTGGCCGTCCACCAAACACAATACGTAAGGGATATCCATGTAGATAAGGAATGTCCTCACCATTCATCGACCATGCAATAAGCCCAAGCTCTTCGAGCGCCGCCTTTATTGGTACGCCGCGTGAAATCGCCTCACCTTTGCCGCTCAAATGCCGATCAACACCGTGATGGCCTGTGTAAACAGCATCAGCTTTAATACCGCAATCCTTAAGCACATCACTCACTAAGACACCTGTCCACTCAGAACAAAATACGCCGGCATTATTCCATTGATTGCCTTTAGTGCTAGGAAAGAAGCCTGAACGGCTATTACCACCACATTCAATCAGTAACTGCAATGTGTAATGCTTAAAACGGCGCTTAAGTTCATCAATTGTGTAGGTTTTTGGGGTGATAACAGACTCACCATCCACTTGAAAAGTCCAAGTTTTAGCATCTAACGCCTTAAAGTCAGGCACTATGCCATTCCAACGGATAAACGAGGCATCGGCAGGCGTCACAGCTGGAGCGAGCTTATGCTCCGGCGGAAACGCATTAAGTGGATGAGTGTTTAACACTTTGAAATAACTCGGCAAGTCCTCACCCTTAGTCCAAGTTAATGCTGATATATCCAGAGGAATGACCTCTGCGGGAAGCTGATCGGCAAATACCCACTTAACGGGTAAGGCAGATAAAACAGAAGTCGCTACCGCACCTTTAATAAAAACCCGACGATTAAGATCCATATTATTTATCCTTTCCGAGGTAAAAGTAATCCGCCATCAGCTGCATATCAGCCTCAGTCAAGAGTTGGGCGACTTTAGTCATAGTGGGATCTTGGCGATCCCCCGTCTTAAAGGCTCGCAGTTGCTTCAATAGGTATTCTGAGTTTTGCCATCCGATGTTAGGAATATGCTCAAAACGACTCACACCGGACTCGCCATGACAGGCCTTACACATATTCAATAACTTATTTGCCTCATCGGCGTTTGCCACCGCCGATAGCATAAAAATCAGTGCACTTACGGGGTAAATCACTCGCTGCCACATCCATTTATCTCGCCAATTAGCCTTTATCTCGACAGAATCCATCGAACAAAGTAATTAAGATATGGTTAAATTATCTCAATGCTGTGGGTCGTTTAAATTCAATAAAAGTGACTCGTAAGCTCAAGAGAAATGAAGCGTATTAGCGGATGTAGAAAGGGTAAAATATTCATTAGTCATAGGTGAAATGAGTCCATATAGTAGCTTTGCAGAAACACTGCATTTCACTCAAGGACAAACAATGGATCTTTATATCGGCAATAAAAATTACTCTAGCTGGTCACTGCGAGCTTGGTTAATGGCCGCAAAATCTGGCGTGCAGTTCAACGAAGTATTACTGCAACTCGATACCGACAGCTTCTATCAGCAACTCAAAGCCATTTCGCCGACGTTAAAAGTACCGACATTAGTCGATGGTGACATTACGGTATGGGATTCACTATCAATTTGTGAATACCTCAATGACACCTATCTTGCCGGTAGCGCATGGCCGCAAGATACTAAACAAAAAGCCAAGGCTAGATCGATTGCCAGTGAAATGCATTCAGGCTTTAATGCCGTGCGTAACGCTCTACCAATGAACATACGCGCGAGGCGCTATGTTGAGCTCACTGATGCGGTCCGCAAAGACATTGAGCGCATCGATGCGATTTGGTCTGCACAGATGGCCGAGTTTGCCCCATCACATGCCGAAGGTACTTGGTTATTTGGCCAATGGTCGATTGCCGACATGATGTTTGCCCCTGTGGTTATGCGTTTTCTTACCTACGATATTGAAGTCTCGCAGGCAAGCCGTGCCTATATGCAGCATGTGATCAGCTGTCCGGAAATGCAGGCGTGGATTAATGCGGCTAAAGCAGAGACTGAAATTGTTGCAGCGGATGAAGCGGGTATTGATCGATAAAGAGATAAATCATAGAGATAAAAAAGGGAAAGCCTTGGCTTTCCCTTCATCATTCAAGTACTAACGCGTGTCACTTAACACGCATTACACGTCTAATATTATACATCTAGCATTAAACGTCTAAGTTAGCCACGTTCAATGCGTTAGCTTCGATGAACTCACGACGAGGTTCAACTTGATCACCCATCAAACAAGTGAACAACTGATCGGCACCTACGGCATCATCAATCGTGACTTGCAACATACGGCGTGATTCAGGATCCATTGTAGTTTCCCACAATTGCTCTGGGTTCATCTCACCCAATCCTTTATAACGTTGAATGTATAAACCGCGTTTGGCTTCAGAAATCGTCCAATCTAGCGCTTCGAGGAAGCTGCCGACTTCTTTAACACGATCGCCGCGTTGTACATAGCCGCCTTCTTCAATCATGCCATCTAACGCCGCACCTAACTTACCGATACGTTGATAATCGCTTGATTGGAAGAAGTCATAAGTAAACAGATAGTTAGTATCGATACCGTGCTTACGAATGGTGATCTTAGGCAGATACACTTTACGCTCAGGATCGAGAATCGGCTCAGCAGAATACAGTACACCGCTGTTTTCCATTTCCACCAGCTCATGGATAAAGGCATCGATCCACTCTTTCATCTTGCCTTCATCGGCCAACATCTCGTTGGTGATCATTGGATGGTAAAGCATACGGTTAGTAATGTGCGTTGGATAGCGCTGCTCTAAACGAGCCACAATGGCTTCCACTTCACGATACTGAGTCACTAAACGCTCTAACGGCTCACCTGACATACCAATCGCACCTTGCGTTGGATACACAACAGTGCCATCCAATGCTTGAGTCGTGAGGTATTGAGTCAATGCTGGCTCATCTTTCAAATACTGTTCTTGCTTGCCCTTTTTCACTTTAAATAAAGGCGGCTGAGCAATATACACATAACCACGTTCAATCAATTCAGGCATTTGACGGAAGAAGAAGGTCAACAGCAAAGTACGAATGTGCGAGCCGTCGACGTCAGCATCCGTCATGATGATGATGTTGTGATAACGGGTTTTATCTGGGTTATATTCGTCGCGACCAATACCACAGCCAAGTGCCGTGATCAGTGTGGCCACTTCTTGAGAAGACAACATCTTATCGAAGCGGGCCTTCTCAACGTTTAGAATTTTACCTTTCAGTGGCAGAATCGCTTGGTTCTTACGGTTACGTCCCTGCTTAGCGCTACCGCCAGCAGAGTCACCTTCCACTATGTAAATTTCTGAAAGACCAGGATCTTTTTCTTGGCAATCAGCCAGCTTACCTGGCAAACCACCTAAATCGAGTGCGCCTTTACGACGGGTCATTTCACGAGCTTTACGCGCCGCTTCACGGGCACGGGCCGCATCGACAATCTTACCGACGATCAACTTCGCATCAGCTGGGTTTTCCAGCAGATAATCGTTCAGCTTCTCACCCATGGTTTGTTCAACCGCGGTTTTCACTTCACTAGAAACCAGTTTGTCTTTGGTTTGCGAGCTGAACTTAGGATCTGGCACTTTAACAGAGATAACGGCAGTCAAGCCTTCGCGGGCATCGTCGCCAGTCGCGCTGGTTTTGCCTTTCTTGTTATAGCCTTCGTTTTCCATGTAGCTGTTGAGGTTACGTGTCAACGCACTACGGAAACCGACTAAGTGAGTACCACCATCACGCTGTGGGATGTTGTTGGTAAAACAGAAAATATTTTCTTGATAACCGTCATTCCACTGCATAGCCACTTCAACGGTAATGCCATCTTCACGCTCTTGCATAAAGTGGAATACATCTTTGTTGACTGGGGTTTTGTTACGGTTCAGGTAATCGACGAATGCGCTAATACCGCCTTCGTATTTAAAGAATTCATTTTTATTGTCGCGTTCATCAACCAGACGAATACCCACGCCTGAGTTAAGGAAAGACAGTTCACGCACACGCTTTGCCAGAATTTCAAAGTGAAACTCAACATCGCTGAAGGTATCTTCACTTGGCCAAAAACGGATTTCGGTACCAGTTTTAGTCGCGTCACCAATCTCTTTGATCGGCGCATCAGGTACACCGTGAGTATAAAACTGCTCGTATACTTTGCCAGCACGACGAATGGTCATTTGCAGCTTTTTAGATAAAGCGTTTACAACCGATACACCCACGCCGTGGAGACCGCCAGACACTTTATAGGAGTTATCGTCGAACTTACCGCCGGCATGCAATACCGTCATAATAACTTCTGCCGCCGATACGCCTTCTTCCTCATGGATAGAGACCGGGATACCACGGCCGTCATCCTTAACAGAAACCGAACCATCTACATGGATAGTAATCGTAATATCGCTACAGTGGCCGGCTAAGGCTTCATCGATAGAGTTATCGACTACTTCGAACACCATATGATGTAGACCCGTACCGTCGTCGGTGTCACCAATATACATCCCAGGTCTCTTACGTACTGCATCAAGGCCCTTAAGGACCTTAATACTCGAAGAATCGTAACTATTCTCTGACATATTATTCTCTCAATGGTTATTCAATTACCGTTACACGTCCCTGTTCCACATGAAACATCCTACTGGGAGGCGTGTGTAACGAATCGACTATTGCAGCAGGATCAATGGCGGTCACAAAAACTTGTGCTCCGGTATCCGTTAACTGCTTAAGCAATAGCTGCCTATGCTGTGCATCCAACTCGGACGGAAGATCGTCCACAAGATAAATACTGTTTTTATCTATTTGTTGTTTGAGCAACTTTCCCTGTGCAATACGCAGTGCACAGACTAATAATTTCAATTGACCACGGGACAGGGCATCCTGCGCCGGCAAAGTGCCTACACGAAGTCTAAGGTCAGCTTTATGGGGACCGCTGACGGTATGACCTGTGGCCAAATCTCTGGAATATTGGTTTTCGAGTAGTTCTGCAAAATCCGTTTTACTATCCCAGCCGCGCGTAAATGAAACCTTCACATCTACACTCGGTAAAAACTCCCCGATTATACCCTTAAGTAGCTCATTTAACGAGTCTACATAATGGTTTCGTATTTCGGTGACCTGCTCGGCATAGCGCACAAACTCTTGGTCCCAAAATTGAATATGACTGTAAGCTGAACTGTTCCTAAGTAATTGATTTCTTTGCTTAAGAACGCGACGAACATTCGTCCAAGCGCCATAAAACTGTGGGTCAGCATGAAATGCGCCCCAATCAATAAATTGTCGACGGGATTTTGGGCCTTCAAACAGTAAAGAAAAGCTTTCAGGTGTGATCACTTGAATAGGTAAAGCTTCGGCTAAGGTCGACAGACGTTTGACTTTTTCGCCGTCGATTTTCACTTCCGTCTCACCATTGCGAAATCGGCGTAAACCAATTTTACTGTCACCGCGCGCTAAATTTAAAGTCGCAAATAGCGTTAACTTATCGTCATCGTGATTAATCACTCGTTGGGATAAATGACTGCGAAACGAGCGCCCCATACCGAGGAAATAAATGGCTTCTAAAATACTGGTTTTTCCGCTGCCATTTTGACCATAAATCACGTTAATCCCAGGTGCTGGGATTAACTGTGCGGACTGAATGTTGCGAAACGCTTCGATATTGAGACGGGTCAGGCTCATGCATTACTCATTAAGCCGCGTAAACGGCGTAGGCAAGGATTCATAGCACTTAACGAGCAACTCAATCGCTGCCACAGGCTAAGACTATCAGTAAATGAGTGAAGGAATGGCCAATGCTGTGCATTAAACACTGTGCCGCCGTTAAGCGGCATAGACATCAAAGACAGAGGTACAGACACGGGTAACGTAAAAATCGATGGTTTATAAGCGCATCGGCATAACCACATACATGGAATCTTCTTCCAAATGGTTTTCGATTAGGGCGCTGGAGTTACCATCAATGAGCGTGATACGCACATCATCGGACTTAAGGTTGTTGAGCACGTCCAGTAAGTAACTGACGTTAAAACCAATTTCTAAGGCCTGATTGTTGTATTCCACATCGATGATTTCTTCCGCTTCTTCCTGTTCAGGGTTATTAGCGGTGATCTTGAGCAGACCATTTTCGAGTTGAATACGCACACCACGGAATTTTTCATTGGATAAAATAGAAGCCCGCGTCAGCGCTTGCTTCAGGTGATTACGACTCGCAATCACAATTTTATCACCGCCCTTTGGCAATACACGGCGATAATCAGGGAAGCGACCATCGACTAATTTACTGGTAAATACTGTGTTAGCCGTGGTGGCACGAATAGCATTATCACCAATAGCAATGGTGATATCGAGATCGTCAGACTCCAATAAGCGCGCCATTTCAATTACGCCTTTACGAGGCACAATGACTTGTTTTTCCGGTAATTGTGCTTCAATCGTACGATGACTTAAGGCTAAACGATGGCCGTCGGTCGCTATCGCACGCAACACATTACCTTCAGTTTCAAACAATAAACCGTTGAGGTAATAGCGTACATCTTGGTTAGCCATTGAAAACTGCGTCGAGTCGATAATTGACTTCAACACGCCCTGCTTCAAGCTAAATTCAATCTCAGCTTGGAAGGCTTCAACGTTGGGGTATTCTTCTGCGGGCAAAGTCGCTAAGGAAAAACGGCTACGACCTGAACGCAGCAACCATTTATTATCTTGTTGTTCGACTTTCAGTTCGCTTTGTTCTGGCAAAGACTTAACAATATCGAGCAGTTTCTTCGCCGGAACCGTAGTACGACCTTCTTCGATATCACCGTGAACCACTGCTTGGCCCACGAGTTCGACTTCTAAATCTGTACCAGTCAGCTTAAGTGAGTGACCACTTACTTCTACAAGGAGGTTAGACAAAATGGGCAAGTTATGGCGTCTTTCTACCGCACCACACACCAATTGCAACGGCTTTAATAGGGCATCCCTATCAATTGAGAATTTCATCGTGTCCAAATTCCTTGTTTTAAGAAGATAAGGTTCTAATCAAATTAGCATAATCTTCTTTAATGTCGTGGCTCTCTTCCCGTAGCTGAGCAATCTTACGACAGGCATGCAACACTGTGGTGTGATCTCGACCACCAAAAGCATCACCAATTTCCGGCAAGCTTTGGTTAGTTAATTCTTTGGATAACGCCATTGCAACTTGCCTTGGGCGCGCGACACTGCGTGAACGACGCTTAGACAACATATCAGCCATCTTGATCTTGTAGTATTCAGCTACGGTTTTCTGAATATTGTCTATAGTGACTAATTTTTCTTGAAGTGCCAAGAGGTCACGTAAGGCTTCACGAACAAAATCAATAGTAATTGGCCGACCCGTGAAGTTAGCGTTGGCGATAACGCGGTTTAATGCCCCTTCTAGCTCGCGTACGTTTGAACGTAAACGCTTAGCAATAAAGAAAGCCACTTCATCGGGCAAGTTAATGCCGCTCTCTTGAGCTTTACGCATCAAAATCGCTACGCGGGTTTCTAACTCTGGTGGCTCAATTGCCACAGTTAAACCCCAACCGAAACGCGATTTCAATCTGTCTTCAACACCGTCGATCTCTTTTGGATAACGATCTGAAGTCAAAATAATTTGGTGATTTCCTTCAAGCAACGCATTGAAGGTATGGAAGAATTCTTCTTGGGATCTGTCTTTATTGGCAAAAAATTGAATATCATCGATAAACAAGGCATCGACGCTACGGTAATAACGTTTAAATTCTTCGATCGCGTTGTTTTGCAGCGCTTTAACCATGTCCTGGACAAAACGCTCGGAATGCATGTAAACCACTTTGGCATTAGGATTATTTTTAATGATCCCGTTACCGACAGCGTGCAACAAGTGAGTCTTACCTAGACCTGTTCCGCCATATAAAAATAGTGGGTTATAAGCACCACCCGGATTTTCAGCCACTTGTAACGCCGCAGCCTTACCTAATTGGTTAGACTTACCTTCTACGAAGTTATCAAACTGGTAGCTCGGATTAATGTTACTGCGGTGATTCGCGTTCGCCATAGGCTCGGCTTGGACATTAAACGTCGTGCCTACCGTCGCTTTAGTTTGGGTATTCGCTACACGAGTTGGCGCAATCGGTGCTGGAACACTAGGCTTTTTCGCCGAAGGACGACTACCTATATCGAAACGCAATTTAGGCGCGTCGCTACCCATTTGCTCAGTAAAGAACTGATTAATGATATTGATGTACTTATCTCTGACCCAATCAAGCACGAAGCGGTTGGGCGCATAAAGCACCAGAGTATCTCCATCCATTTCGGCTTGTAACGGTCTGATCCACATACTGAACTGCTGAGCAGAAAGCTCATCTTGCAGTCGTCCGATACATTGTTGCCAAAGTGAAACAGCCAC